>NZ_CBDDJA010000002.1:307500-4067776 GCF_965229315.1 Roseateles sp. | reverse complement strand
CGTCCCAGCGCTGGCTCATCACGATGGCGATGACGGCCACGGCGAACGCGGCGATGCCAGCCAGGCCAGGCCAGCCAAGCACCTTCATCAGCCGGTCGATGCGCGCCTTCACGAGCCGCCTCCGGTCTTCACACGCGCATTGATCTCGAAGCGCTGGCCGACCAGCCCCGTCTCGGCGTTCGAGAAGCGCGACAGCACGACCTGGCCCCAGCCCGGCGTCGTGCCGAGCTGCTCGGACAGCTGCAGCGCCAGCAGCTTGTCGGGCGTCAGGCCCTCCAGGCGCAACTCGCCGCGGCCGGCGCTGGCGTCCATGCCCAGCCAGGCGATGGGTTTGGCCTCGGCACCGGCGGTCTCGACGCGGGTCAGCAGCGGCTCCCACGGCATGCCCAGCAGCGCACGCGCCTCGGTGGCGGCGCGGTTCTCGGCGGGCTGGGCGGCGGCCTGGCGGCGGGCCGACGGCGCCGCCACCTTGGCAGAGGGCTTGGACCGCAGCGCCACGACGCGGTCGCGCGCTTCGCGTGCCGCCTCCAGCGCGCGATGGCTTTCGGCCGCGCTCCAGGCCGCAGTGGCCAGCACCAGCGCGCCGGTCGCCGCCAGCGGCCAGGCCAGCGGCGAACGGCCCGAGCGCGGCAGCACGTCGGGCTGCGGCGTGGCCGGGCCGGGCTGGGGCGCGAAATCCGTGTCGGGCGTGCCGACGGCCAGCGGGGCGTCCGCCCCGAGGTCGGCCAGCGAAGTCACGCGCCGCGACTGCAAGCCGGTGACGCGGCCCCGGTCCAGCTGGATGAGGACGGCCACCCCTTCTTCATGCCAGACGGCACGGCCCGAGCCGGCGCGCGTCGCCGCCGGCAGCGACCCCAGCCAGGCGGCCCAGGCCGGGCGCACGGCATGCAGGCGCACCTGCGACGCCTCGGCCTGCGCGCGCAGCGCGGCCAGGTCCAGCCCGTGCAGCGCGGACGCGCCGGCCGACATCCCCGCGCCGACGCCCAATTGCCACGGCGCCATCGCGAACCGCTGCGCGGCGCTGCCGAAGTAATGGGCGAACTGCTGCTCGGCGTAGGCCTGCACCGCGTCCAGGTCGGGCAGCGGCAGGCCAGGCTCACAGACCAGCTCGTGCCAGGCCCGGGCGCTGACGATCAGCTCCACGGCCGTGCCCGGCTGGTCGCGGCACCAGGCCTCGAATTCGCCGCCTGCGGCCGTGACGAACAAGCGCCGCGGCTTGGCCAGCCGCGCGCTCAGCCGGCGGCGCAGGCGCTGCAGCAGCGGATCACTCATCGAGGGTGACACGTTCCAGCTCCTCGAAGGTGGTGTCGCCGCGGCACACCGCCGCCAGGGCCATCTCGCGCAGCGACTTCATGCCGCGCGCCTTGGCCGCGGCCTTGATCTCCGACATCGGCGCCCGCGCCGCGATCAGGTCGCGCAGGCCGTCGTCGAGCTTGAGCAGCTCGGCCACCGCGCGGCGGCCCTTGTAGCCGGTGCCGCGGCAATGGCCACAGCCCTCGCCCTTCATGAAGTTGCCATTGATGACCCCATGTCGGGCCAGCGTGGCGGCGTCCGGCACGAACGGCTGCGCGCAGTGCTTGCAGGTGAGGCGCACCAGGCGTTGCGCGAGCACCGCGTTCAGCGCCGACACGACGTTGTAGAGGTCCAGCCCCATGTGCATGAAGCGGCCGATGACGTCGAACGCGTTGTTCGCGTGCACCGTGCTGAAGACCAGGTGGCCGGTCAGCGCCGCCTGCACGGCGATCTGCGCGGTCTCGGCGTCACGGATCTCGCCGACCATGACGCGGTCCGGGTCGTGGCGCAGGATGGAGCGCAGGCCGCGCGAGAAGGTCAGGCCCTTCTTCTCGTTGACGGGGATCTGCACGACGCCCGAGAGCTGGTACTCGACCGGGTCCTCGATGGTGATGATCTTGTCGGCGCCGGTGTGGATCTCGGCCAGCGTCGCATACAGCGTCGTCGTCTTGCCGGAGCCGGTCGGGCCGGTGACCAGCAGCATGCCGTGCGGCTGGCGCGCCTGGTGGCGGATGGCGGCGCGTTCGTCGTCGCCGAAACCCAGCGAGTCCAGCGTCAAGGAACCGGCACGGGCGATGGCCGCGCGGTCCAGGATGCGGATGACCGCGTCCTCGCCGAACACGCTGGGCATGATGGACAGGCGGAAGTCGATCTCGCGGCCCTGCACGCGCAGCTTGAAGCGGCCATCCTGCGGCAGGCGGCGTTCGCCGATGTCCAGCTCGGCCATCACCTTCAGGCGCGACACCAGTTGCTCGGCCACCTGCGGCCCCTCCACCTGGCGCACGACGGCCATGACGCCGTCGACGCGGAAGCGTATCACCGCGCCGCGGGCCGTGCACTCGATGTGGATGTCGGACGCGGTGTCCTGCAGCGCGTCGTACAGCGTCGCGTTGAGCAGCCGCACGACGGGGCTGGCTTGCTCGGACAGCGCCAGCGCCGACAGCTCCTCGGTGTGGTCCTCCACCGCGGCCAGCGCATCCTCCACGTCGGACAGCGCACGGAAGTCCGCCTCGCCAGCGCCCAGGAAATGCGTGATCGCCTCGGCCGACACGCGCTGCCAGCCCACCGGCGCATTCAGCCGCGACTCGACGCTCTGCAGCAGCATCGCGTCCTCATCGCGCTCGGCCAGCAGCACCTGCCTGCCACCGGCGCCGCTGGCCAGCACTGCACGCCAGCGTTGCGCCTGCGCCTGCGGCCACTGCTCGAAATCGAGGTGCCAGGGGCCCGGCTCGGCCGGCAGCCAATCAGCCAACGTGGCGCTCATTGGACCTGCTCCACGAGCTGGAAGATCGGCAAGTACATCAGCACGATGATCCCGCCGATCAGCACGCCCATGATGAGCATCAGCGCCGGGTTGACGAGGCGCGACAGCAGGTCGGTCAGCCGCGCGGCTTCTTCGTCGTGGAAGGCCGCCGCGCGCTCCAGCATGCTTGCCACCTCGCCGCTGCGCTCACCCACGCGCAGCATGCGGCGCGCCACCGGTGTGGCCAGGTCTTGTGAATCAAAGGCCGCCGACAGGCGCTCGCCACGCTCGATCTGCGCGGCCGCGGCCTGCACCGCACTGCGCCAAGGCGCCGCCACCACGTCGACGACGATGCGCAGCGCCGGAAGCGCCGGCACGCCCGACGCCAGCAGCATCGCCAGCGAGCGGTACAGCCGCGCCAGCGCCAGCACGCGCAGCCGCGGGCCCAGGCCGGGCAGCGTCCACAGCGCCGCCTGCGCGCGCTGGCGCACCGCCGGCTGGCGCAGCAGCGAGAAGATCGCGAAGCCCACGGCGGCGATGCCGCCGATGACCCAGCCCGGATGCGCGCCGGCCGTCTGGCCGAACTCGATCAGCACACGCGACGCCCAGGGCAGGTCGGCGCTGGTGGCCTCCAGGATGCCGGCAAAGCGCGGCAGCACGTACAGCAGCAGGAACAGGATGACGCAGCCGCCCACGCCCAGCAGCATCAGCGGATAGACCATGGCCGACACCAGGCGCGAACGCAGCGCATCCACCCAGGCCAGGTAGCGCGCGTGTTGCGACAGCGCGGTGGAGAGCTGGCCGGTCTTCTCATTGGCCGCGACGATGGCGCAGATCAGCTCGTCGAAGGCCTGCGGCTGCTGGCGCAGCGCGACGGACAGCGGCTGGCCCTGCTCGATCTGGCCGATGACGGCATCCAGCGCGGCGCGCACGCCGGGCTGGCCTTCCTTCTCGCGCAGCGTGTTCAGCGCCTCCAGCAGCGCGATGCCGGCGTCCAGCAGCACGGCCAGCTCCTGGCTGAAGAGCTGCAGCGGGAAGCGGGTGTTGCGCCGCCACGGCCGGGCGGGCCCGCCCGCCATGGCGAGTTCGCGCACCTCCAGCACATGCTGCGGCGCCACGCCCAGCACGGCCGCCACGGCGGCGCGGTCGGGCGCCTCCACGCGCTCGGTGACGACAGCGCCCGCGCGCAAGACGCGGGTTTGGAAAGCAGGCATCACCAGGAGGTGAGGTCGGCGTCCTCACCCTCGCCGCCGGGGCGGCCGTCCTTGCCGAAGCTCAGCAAGTCGTACTCGCCGTGCTCGCCCGGGGAACGGTACTGGTAGTCGTTGCCCCAGGGGTCCTTGGGCAGCGCCTTGGACAGGTAGGGGCCGCTCCACTTGGGCTCGTCCGCCGGCCGCGTCACCAGCACCGCCAGGCCCTGCTCGGTGCTGGGGTAGCGACCCACATCCAGGCGGTACTGGTCCAGCGCCTTGGTCAGCGCATCGATCTGGGCCCGGGCCGCCTTGACCTCGCTCTTGCCGATCTGCCCGAAGAACTTCGGCCCCACATACCCCGCCAGCAGGCCGATGATGACCATGACGACGAGCAGTTCAAGCAGCGTGAAGCCGCGGGGGCGGGCAGAGGAATGACGGGACATGGCGAAGCAGGGTACAGCAGGAGGGCGACTGTTCATCGCCGGGCGGCGCCCGGCAATCGGGATTTGACCGACCTGCATTCTCAGGGGGCCGGGCGCGGCGCCCCGGTCACGGCGATTGCGCCAACGTGCACGCGTTGGCGGCATTGTCCGGACAAGGGCCTTGCCAGCGGATGCGCGTGGCCGCGGCCGGCGGCAGCGGCGAGCGGCCGTCCAGCACTTGGCCGCGCGCGCCGGTGAAGCTGGCCAGCGTCGTCCAGGTCGTGCCTTGCAGGTACTGGAGCTGATAGCGGCTCCCCGGCCGCAGGCTGCGCGTCTTGATCTGGTATTCGCCGGCGACGATGGCCAGGCTCGGGCTGTCGCGGAACGGCTGGGCCAGCGGCTCGCCGACGAACAGGCCCTGCCCCGGCCACTGCACGGCCTTCCAGTAGGCCTCGATGGCCGTCGCGCCGCGCCAGTACTGGTCGATCAGCACGGAGGCGCGCGAGAACTTCTGCTGGAAGTTGCAAGGCTCCTCCACCGCGCCATAAGTGGCCGTGACGCCAGCGTCCAGCCAGGCGGTGATGGGCATCTGGCCGTTGGCCAGCGGCAGCAGACCGCCGGAAGACGTCAGTGTGTCGGCCAGCGCACCGGGGCGGAACTGCATCGTCGGCAGGTTGGCGACGCTCGCCAGCCCCGTCAGGTAGAACAGCACGCCGCTCCGGGCCGATAGCGAATCGGCACCGGCCGCGCCGCTGCTGTTGTCGACATAGTTCAGCTTCAGCACGCTGCCCCAGGCCGCTGGCAACGCGGCGAAATCCGGCCAGCGGGTGCTGCGGTCGCTGTCGGTCGTGCGCACCAGCCAGCCGTCACCGGCGGGCAGGGTGGCGTCGGCGGCCACGCCCCGGTTGATCAGCGCCTGCGCAGCCGCCAGCGTGCGCGTGCCCAGCAACATGGACGGGCGCACCTGCAGATCGGCCTGCGGCCGGCGCGACTCGCTGTCGTACAGCGGCGACGCGGCGGTGTTGGCGCAGGCGTTGGCGACGGGCTGCGGGTTGCAGTAGCGCGTGTCGAAGCCCAGTGCCATCGCGCTCGTGATGCCCATGCTGCAGGCGCCCGTGACGCGGCTGGGCGCTGCCCAGGCCAGCAGCGTGGCCTGCACGCCCGCCGGCAGCCGCGCGTCGATTTCGGCCTTGAGGGTCGCGAAGTCGGCCGCCGAGATCGCATCGCTGGCGGTGTTGACCTTGACGCGGATCAGGTTGGCCGCCGGCACGCCTCGCGCGGCGAGGTAGGCCGCGCCGGCACCCTCGCTGACCGCGTCGCCCTCGGCCACGATGACAGCCAGGTCCGCCGGGGCCAGGCCGCTGGCTGGCAGCGTCAGCAGCAGCGACGCGTTGACGCCGCCCCCATCGCTCGCGGCGCTGCTGCTGCCGCCCCCACCGCCGCCACAGGCACCCAGCGCCAGGGCCAGTGACAACGGCAAAGACAGCAACGACAGGCGAGTGGTGCAGCGCATGGGCCACGATTCTCCCAGGGCTCGACCCCATGTGGCATGCACAGCGATGGGGCATAAGCGCACCTTTCGTGCCCGGTGAACCCGGGATTGCCCCAGTGACCGCACCGTCGCAGGGCATTACATTCCTGTCACTCGATGCGGTTCCGGGCCTCGGTCCAGGGCCGCTAGGCGGGTTGTGAGGAGACAAGACAAGCGACAGGATTGCTTCGTAACCCCGAAGACAATCAGACCGGCCACCAAGGCACCCCTTGGTGGCCGTTTTCTTTGTGCTGGACAGAAAGCGTCCCCGCCAGGAGCGCGGCAGTCGCTTCGCGCGCTCTGATAGAACCCAAGACATGCTCGAACTGCTGACCGTCGCCGCCGCTTCCCTGCTTGCAGGTTTCATTGATGCGGTGGCGGGTGGCGGCGGCCTCGTGCTCGTGCCGGCGCTGTTCAGCACATTCCCCACGGCCGCGCCGGCCACGCTGCTGGGCACGAACAAGGGGGCGTCCGTCTGGGGCACCGGCTGGGCCACGCTGCAGTTCGTCAAGCGCGTGAACCTGCCCTGGCGGCGCCTCATGCCTGCGGCGGTGCTGGCTGGCGTGGGCAGCTTCATCGGCGCCTGGACGCTGACCCTCGCCAGCCCCGACGGCCTGCGCAAGGCGCTGCCGCTGGTGCTGCTGGCGGTCTTCATCTACACCTTGGCCAAGAAGGAGCTCGGGCGCGACCACGCGCCGCGCTTCACCGGCCGGGCGGAAGCGGCGGTGGCCGGCGGCATCGCGCTGGCCGTCGGCTTCTACGACGGCTTCTTCGGCCCGGGCACCGGCAGCTTCTTCGTGTTCCTGTTCGTGCGGCTGCTGGGCTACGACTTCCTGCATGCGTCGGCCACGGCCAAGCTGATGAACCTGCTGACGAACGCGGCCGCCATCGCGCTGTTCGTCAGCAAGGGCCACATCTGGTGGCACGTCGCCGCCATCATGGCGGTGACCAACGTCGCCGGCAGCCTGCTCGGCACCCGGCTGGCGCTCAAGCACGGGGCCGGCTTCGTGCGCGGCGTCTTCATCGTCGTCGTCGGGGCACTCATCCTCAAAACAGCCTGGGACGCCTTCTTCCGCTGATCTACGATCACGTTCCCCCTACCGGTCCACCCACCATGCCTGTCGATCCTCAACTGCGCAATCTGGACATCGAGATTCCGACCCAGCCCGAGGTCCTGGTCAAGCTGTCGCTGCTGATGGCGGCCGAGGACATCGACCTGCAGGCCATGTCCTCGCTGGTCGAGACCGACATGGCGCTGGCTGCGGCCGTCATGAAGGCCGTCAACTCGTCGCTGTACGGGCTGCGCGGCCGCGTGCAGACCGTGCACCAGGCGCTGACCTACCTGGGCATGCGCGAAGTGGCGGCCATCACCTTCGAGATGGGCCTGCGCGCCGCCTTCCCGGCCGCGGCCGAGCTGGAATCGGTGTGGACGCGCGCCTCGCAGCGCGGCCTGCTGATGGGCCGCATGGGCCAGATGCTGGGCGTGGACCCCTGGGCCGCCCACTCCGCCGGGCTTTTCGAGGAATGCGGCAAGGCCGTGCTGTACCGACATGCGCCGACGCATTACCCGGCCATGCTGCGCGCCACCAGCCGCGATTCAGAACTGGTGGAGCTGGAGCGCACGGCCTTCGGCGTCAGCCATGACGCGCTGGGCGCCGCGCTGTGCGAGAGCTGGGGGCTGGCGCCGGCCGCCGTGGCCA
The DNA here is from genome assembly GCF_965229315.1 of Roseateles sp. Taxonomy (GTDB): domain Bacteria; phylum Pseudomonadota; class Gammaproteobacteria; order Burkholderiales; family Burkholderiaceae_C; genus Pelomonas. Next base: position 4,060,175 of record NZ_CBDDJA010000002.1, on the reverse strand, counting down.
GCGTGCGCCACCATGTCGACATCCAGTCAACGCTGACGATGCCCGAGAGCCTGGCGCGCCGCAGCGTTGCCGCCATCTCGGCGGTGGCCTGGGCGCTGCTGAACCACCCCGACCAGCTCGACGCCGTCGCCACGCAGATCGCACCGCAGGCGCAGCTCGACGACACACTGGTGCTGCGCGCCGCACGCCGCGTCAACGAGCAGCTGGTGGCCGCCCAGGAGCACGGCCGCTGACGCTGGACGCACGGCGCTGCGGGGCAGCGCGAGGCCGCATCAAGCCGCCAGGCTCAATCGATCCCTGCCGGCGTGCTTGGCGATGTAGAGCGCCTCGTCGGCCGCCTGCATCAGCGCCTGGGCGGTCAGGTAAGGGTGCGCCGGGCTGACCGCTGCGAGGCCCACGCTGATGGTCAGCGGCGCTTCGCAGGCGCCATCGGGCAGGCGCAGCGCGCGCAGGTCATCTCGCAGCATCTCCAGCACACCTTGCGCCTCGGCCATGCCGAAGCCCGGCAGCAGCGCGACGAACTCCTCGCCGCCCAGGCGCGCGACGACGTCGGTGTCGCGCTTGAAACGCTCGCTGAGCAGCGCCGCCACGCGCTGCAAGGCCACATCGCCGAGCGCCGTGCCATGGGTGAGGTTGAACTGCTTGAACTGGTCCAGGTCCAGCACGGCGAGCGCGAGCAGGCCGCGCTGGCGCTGGGCGCGCTTGAATTCGCGGCGCAACGCCTCGTCGAAGGCGCGCTGGTTGGCCAGGCCGGTCAGCGCGTCGCTGCGCACCAGGCTGGCCAGTTCGCGCTGGCTGGCTTCCAGCACGGCCTGCGCCTCCTGCACCAGTTGGCGCTGCCGGGCCAGCTCGCGCTTGAGCTCGCGCGTGTCCTGGTCCTGCTGCCACAGCGAACCGCAGGCGCGGCGCATCGCGTGGCCGATGCGGTCCAGCTCGGCCGCGAACTTCGGGGCCAGCGCGGCGGCGTCCGCCGCCAGCGGCACCGGTGCCGACTCCATCGCCTCGCAGCCCAAGGCGAGCTGGCGCAACGGACGCAGCAGCACGGCCTCGACCAGCAGCAACTGGGCGGCGCTGATCAGCAGCACCAGCCAGGCCGTGCGCGCCAGGCCCTGGCCGACCGACTCGAAGCCGCCCAGGCTCCATTCGAAGAGGGCCACGACGGTGGCCGTCAGCAGCGGGACCCACAGCGCCAGGCGCAGCCGCAGCGACCCGGTCCGGCGCGGGCCGGAGAGGTCCTGGGGGGCGGTGGAGTCGGTGCTCATGGGCGGCGCGGCAGTCGAGACAAATTGTCACGGTCGCACCGGCCTCTGTGCACGGGGGTTGCCTCGGGGTTTGTCAGGGTTTCGAGGCCCTCCCGGGACGCCGTGGAACTATTCACATGCGAACCCGTCCGGTGCAGACCTCACGGCGGACCGCAGGCCGAGGGCATGCCCAGGGTTTTCATGGCCGGATCCAGGTGACCCCGGCCCCTAGAGTGCGCTGATGCGAATGGGATGTGGGCTGTGGCTTGCGCTTTTGATGGCCCCGGCCGTGGCCGACCCGGGCTACTACGTCGTGGCGCCCTACGACCAGGCCGGCCGCGTCGGTGCCGAGCTGCGCTACTGGACGACGAAAGCGTCGGGCGAGAACGCGGTGCTGTGGCCCGAGCTGGGGCTGAGTTACGGCATCAACACGCGCTGGACGACACGGCTGCTGGCGAGCTGGGAGGGCGAAAGCCTGCGTGGCGCCACGCTGTCGACCTGGAACTGGATCAACGAGGTCCTGCTGACCCAGGGCGAGAAGCCGTACGACCTCGCTCTCCACGTGCAGCTGGTCCACAACCACGAGGACGGCAGCCACGCGCTGGAGCTGGGCCCGGTGTGGCAGACCGACCTCGGCCGCCTGAAGCTGAACGCCAACGCGTTCTGGGAGTACGACAGCGCCAAGCGCGACACGCGCCTGAAGCTGCAATGGCGCGGCGTCTACCGCGTGGTGCCGGGCTGGCGCGTGGGCCTGCAGGGTTTCAGCGAGGTGGGGCGGTGGAACGACTGGGCGCCGCGCCAGCGCCAGTCCCACCGCGCCGGGCCGGCGCTGCTGGCCACGCTGTGGGATGCCGGGCCCGACACGGTGACACTGAACGCGGGCTACCTGTTCGGCAAGGTCTACGGCAGGCGCGGCGAGATGTTCACGATGCAGCTGCAGTGGCTGCGCTGACGCCCTCGCCGCCGGCCGCGACGGTGCGGTTGCGCCCGGCGCCTTTGGCCTCGTAGAGCGCGCGGTCGGCGCTCGACAGCAGCTCGGCAAAGCTGGTCGCGGCGGCGGGCAGCATCGCCAGCCCCACCGACAGCGTCGCCGCGATGGTGCCGCCCTCGGGCGTCACGAACGGCGCGTCCTGCACCATGAGGCGGATGCGCTCGGCCACCTCGCGTGCGCCGGGCAGGTCGGTGCGCGGCAGCAGCACGACGAACTCCTCGCCACCGTAGCGCGCGGCCAGGTCGCCGGTGCGCAGCGAGCGCTGTATGAGGCCGCCCACCTGGCGCAGCACCTCGTCGCCAGCCGGGTGGCCGTGGCGGTCGTTGACGGCCTTGAAGTGGTCGATGTCCAGGAACAGGCAGGCCAGCGGGTAGCAGTGGCGCACGGCCTGGCTGAATTCGATGAGGCTGCGGTGGTCGAAGTAGCGGCGGTTGTGCACGCCCGTCAGGCCGTCGGTCATGCCGGCGCGGCGCAGCCGCTCGCGGTTGAGCATGCTCTCGATGGCGATGGCGGCGATGGCCGCCAGGCGGTCCAGGAACTTGGTGCCCGAGGCCGCGTCGTAGCGCTCGGGGTCGCGCGAGCCGAAGTGCAGGCTGCCGATCAGCAGGCCCTGGCGGATCAGCGGCAGCATGGCGGCGGAGCGCACGCCGGCCTGCTCGCCGAAGGCCTGGGCGAGCAGGTGCTCCTCGGGCCCGGGGCCGATGAGGCGGGTGACACGCGCGGCGCCGAAGAGGTCCTTCAGCGGCGCGTGGTTGTCCAGCAGCTTGGGCGACCGGACCATGGGCAGCGACGGCAGCGCGCGGCGCAGCTCCTCCTCGGGGTCCAGCAGCCACAGCTCGGCGGCGTCCAGCGCGAAGTCGTCGCGGCATTCCACCAGCAGCAGGTTGACCAGCTCCTCCATCGAGCTCACCGCGATGAGGCGGCGCTCCAGTGCATCGAAGCGGTCGAGCTTGCGCTCGTTCGCATGCGCGGCATCCAGCAGCGACTGCAACTGGCGGCGCAGCTCGTGCACCTGGGCTTGGGGATGGTCGGCGGTGGTCATGGCGGCTCGATTGTCGTGGTGCCGCGTTCGAAATGCCGTCGCTCGCCCGTCACAGGGTCCGTGAAGGCGATCGCGCGGGCCACGAGCTGCAGCGGCGCGTCGAAGCGCGGTGGGTTCTCGTGCGGCTGCAGCACCGGGTAGATGCGGTCGCCCACCAGCGGCAGGCCCAGCGCGTTCATCTGCGCGCGCAGCTGGTGGCGCAGGCCGGTCTTCGGCCGCAACTCGTAGCGCGCCAGCCCGCCGGGCAGCGTCTGGACGAGATCGATCCAGGTCTGCGCGTTCGGCTCGCCATCCACGACCTGCATCTGCATGAAGGCCTCGGTGTCGGGCTCCTGCAGCCGGTGCCGCACGACGCGCGGCCAAGGCCCGGCACCCAGCGGCGCGATGGCGTCGTAGACCTTGTCGACAACGCGGTCACGGAACAGGTTGTGATACGCCCCGCGTTCGTCGCGCCGGACGTTGAAGACGACGAGGCCGGCCGTCTCGCGGTCCAGCCGGTGCACGGGGTTGAGGTCGGCCAGGCCCGTCGCATGGCGCAGCCGCGCCATCAGCGTCTGGCGCGCGTACAGGCCGCTGGGCGTGACGGGCAGGAAGTGCGGCTTGTCGGCCACCAGCAGGTGCTCGTCCTGGAACAGGATGCGCTCGGTGAACGCGATCTCGGGCTCGACGTCCAGGTGGCGCCAGTAATAGACGCGGCAGTTGCCGCGGTAGGGCGCATCGGCCACGGGCCGTCCGTCGTCGTCGACCACGTCGCCGCGCGCGACCCGCGCCGGCCAGTCGCCCACACGCGGCAGGCGCTCGCCGAGGAAGGCGGTGAGCGTGGCCCACGGGCCGGGCGGGCAGAACACCGCGCTGGCGCCGACGCCGTGGCGCAGCGGCAGGGTCGGCTTGGCGGGGCGGGCCACCCTAGCGCCGGCGCCGCAGCGCGCCCGACGGGCGGGGGTGGCGGGCCGCCGGCAGGGCGCGGTGCCGCGGTGGGCGCAGGCGAGCCGGTGTGCGGGTCATGGCCGGCTGGGGGCGCGTCTGGGTGGTCACTCGATGCGCGCGCCGCCGCGGGCCCGCTCGTCCATGTAGGCGTTCAGGCGCTTCACGTCCGCCGGGTCGAGCGCGCTGCCGCGCCACTCGCGCATCCAGGCGTCGCGGTTGGGCTCGCGTGCCAGCGCGCGTACTGCAGCGTCGATGGCCTCGATGTGGCGGCGCCCCTCGGGCGTGCGGCTGCACGACACCGTCGCCAGCAGCGTGCTCACGCCCTCGGCCACCGGCAGTGCGAAGAGCGCACCGGGGTCGCCGACGCGCCGCAGGTAATCCTTGGCGACGGTCGGGTACTCCAGCGTGTAGTCCATGCGGCCCGCGCGCAGCATGTTCAGCAACTGCGTGCTCGGCTTGGCGCCCACGGCCAGCCGCGGCACCTCCTGCGTGGACAACAGCGCGTCGATCTGTGGGCCAAATGCGCGGTCGCGCGCGATCAGCAGGCGCAGGTCGGGGCGCTTGAGCAGGTCGGCGAGCACGATGCGGCCGTCCTGCGGCGTCTCCCGCGTCAGCTGGTCCAGCACGCTGCGCCTGACGATGACGTGGATCTCGCGCGAGGCCAGCGGCGGGTACAGGTGCGAGAAGTACAGCCACTCCAGGCGCGCCGGCGTGCGCACGTGCAGCGCCGAGCACAGCGTCTCGCCGCTGCGGCTCAGCGCCTCGTAGCGGGCCGTGCTGGCCTCGACGAACTCGTGCCGGACCTCGGGCATGCGGGCCAGCAGCACGCGCAGGAAGCCGTCCAGCTCGCCCCGGCCCAGTTCGCCGATGCTGCGCGGCGGGTGCCCCTGCACGAAGCTGAAATGCGGCGGCATGTCCTGCGCCACCCAGCGGATGGTGTCCGCGGGTGGCGCGGCGTGCACGGACGCCGCCGCCAGCAGGGCGGTCAGCGCCAGGAGCCGGCGCATGGTCAGTCGCCGTCCACCCATTCCATGCGCGCGCCCAGCTCGCCGATGTGCTCGACGAAGTTGGGGTGGGCGCGGCGGATGGGCGTCGCGTTCTTGATGAGGCTCTTGCCCGGCACGCTGGCCGCCACCATCAGCAGCGCGATGGCGACGCGGATGATGTACGGGCTCTCGACCTCGGCCGGGGAGAGCGGCTTGCCGCCGAAGGTGATCATGCGGTGCGGGTCGCTCAGGAAGGCATGCGCGCCGAACTTGGCCAGCTCGCTGGTCCAGCCCATCGCGCCGTCGTAGACCTTGTTCCAGAACATCACGCTGCCTTCGGCCTTCACGCCGAGCGCGACGAAGATGGGCAGCAGGTCCACCGGCACATAGGGCCAGGGCGCCGCTTCCACCTTCTGCAGGATGTTGCGCGTGAAGGGCTCCTTGACCTTCAGCGGGCCGCTGGTCACGCAGCGGCTCCAGCCGTCCTCGTGCAGGATCTGCACGCCGAACTTGCCAAAGGTGCGGTCCAGCAGCGGGAACATCTCCGGCGCGCTGTTCTTCACGCGCACGTCGCCGCCGGTGATGGCGCCCAGCGCCAGGAAGGTGACGATCTCGTGGAAGTCCTCGGTGAAGGTGTAGTCCGCGCCGCCCAGTTCATCCACGCCCGTGATCTTCAGCTTGGACGTGCCGTGGCCTTCGATCTTCGCGCCCAGCATGGACATGAAGTTGCAGAACTCCTGCACGTGCGGCTCGCTGGCGGCGTTGGTCAGCGTGGAGACGCCGTCGGCCAGCGCGGCGCACAGCACGAAGTTCTCGGTGGTCGTGACGGAGGCGTAGTCCGTCCAGTGGGCGTTGGCCGTCAGCGGCCGGTGCACGCGCAGCACCAGGCCGTCGGGCAGGCGCTCCACGTCGGCGCCGAAGCGCTGGAACACCTCCACGTGCGGGTCGATCTCGCGCGCGCCCAGCGTGCAGCCCTTGACGTCGTCCTCGATGCGCGCCGCGCCGAAGCGCGCCATCAGGCCCGGCACCAGCATGATGGAGGAGCGCATCTCCTCGGGCAGTCGGTCGGTGGCCGGGTCGAAGTGCGTGTGCGCGTGGTGCACGTCCAGGATGCCGGTCTTGAAGTCCAGCTCGACCTGCGAGCCGAGTTTGCGGAACACCTCGACGATCTTCTTCACGTCGGTGATCTCGGGCACGCCGCGCAGGCGCACGGGCTGCCGGGTCAGCAGCGTGGCGCACAGGATGGGCAGGACGGCGTTCTTGTTGGCCGAGGGAACGATGCGGCCGCTCAGGGGCGTGCCGCCGTGGACGATCAGGTGGGACATCGGATAGCTGATGGCAGTGCGCGCAAGCGGCGCGCGGGAGGGATTGTCGGCGTTTGCGGTGCGGCACCAGGGGCGCGGCGCGGAAGCTTTGCTCCGCGCCCGGGGAATCAATCCTCCGCAGCGGGGTCCAGCCGCTTCGCGCGCGCCAGCCGCCAGGCGTCGGCCGGGTCGGTGAACACGGCTTCGGCGGTCGTGCCGGTTTCGTGGCCGGCGGTGTCGATGGCGATGCGCTTGTCGAACACGTAGCACTCGCCCTGCCAGTCCCGCGCGGCGTCCGGGAAGGCCTCGAAGAAGCCCAGGATGCCGCCGTCGAGCTGCGCGACGTGCAGGCCCTGCTGCTGCATCCAGGCCGCCGTCTTCTCGCAGCGGATGCCGCCGGTGCAGTACATGGCGACCGTTTTGCCCTGCCAGGCCTCGCGGTGCGCCTGGACATAGGCCGGAAAGTCGCGGAAATGCGCCACGCCCGGGTCCACGGCACCGCGAAAGCGCCCGAGCTGGAACTCGAACGTGTTGCGGTTGTCCAGCACCACCGTGTCGGGGTCGTCCAGCAGCTCGCGAAAGCGCTGCGGGCTGACGTGGGTGTCGGTGCCTTCGCGGCCGCTGACGCCGGGAATGCCGAACGCGACGATCTCCGGCTTGACCGACACCTTGAGCCGGCTGAACGGCGGGCGGGCGCAGTCGTTGTGCTTGAAGCGCAGTCCCGCCAGGCCCGGTTGCCCCAGCAGTGCGGCCTCGAAGGCCGCCAGCCGGTCATCCGGGCCGGCCACGGCGCCACTCACGCCTTCCCCGGCCACGACGACGGTGCCGCCCAAGCCCGCGGCGGCCTCGCGCAGCCAGGCGGCCAGCGCGACGGGATCGCTGATCGGCGTGAAGCGGTAGAAGGAGCTGTGGACCCAGGACATCGACCCGGATTGTCGCTGCCCACCCTCGCGCTCACCCTAGGGCGCACCGATCAGGGGCGCTCCTAGAATCCGCGACCCCTTTTTGCCCCTCGCCATGTCCGACCGCTTCGCCGTCCTGCCGCAGTACCTGATGCCCAAGCTGGCGCTGACCCGGCTGGCCGGGCGTTACGCATCCAAGCCGATGGGCGGCTTGACGACCGCCACCATCCGCCGCTTCGTCGCTCACTACGGCGTCAACATGGCCGAGGCGGCCGAGCCGGACATCACGGCCTACGCGACGTTCAACGACTTCTTCACGCGCGCCTTGAAGCCCGGTGCGCGGCCCCTGGCGAGCGCGCCGCTGGTCTGCCCGGTGGACGGCGCGATCAGCCAGGTCGGGCACATCCAGGGCGACCAGGTCTTCCAGGCCAAGGGCCAGGCGTTCACGACGACGGCGCTGGTCGGCGGCGACGCGCAGTTGGCCGCGCAGTTCCAGGACGGCCTGTTCGCCAACCTGTACTTGAGCCCCAGGGACTACCACCGCATCCACATGCCGGCCGATGGCCGGCTGACGCGCATGATCCACGTGCCGGGCGAGCTGTTCTCGGTGAACCCGACGACGGCGCGCGGCGTGCCGGGCCTGTTCGCGCGCAACGAGCGGCTGGTGTGCGTGTTCGAGCACGACACGCTCGGCAGCTGGGTGCTGGTGCTGGTGGGTGCCACCATCGTCGGCAGCATGGCGACGGTCTGGCAGGGGCGCATCCAGCGCGAGGGCGACGTGCACGAATGGCGCTATGCGCCGGGCCAGGTGCAACTGGTGCAGGGCGACGAGATGGGCCGCTTCCTGCTGGGCTCCACGGTGGTCATGCTGTTCCGCCCCGGCGCGCTGCAGTTCAACCCGGCCTGGCAGCCGGGCGGCGCGGTGCGGATGGGCGAATTGATGGCCGCCTGAGGCTGCGGACTCAGGCGATGGCGCGCGCGGCTGCGGCCAGCAGCGCGCCGGCCGGGTCGGCGCCGAGCGGCCGCGACAGCAGGAAGCCCTGCAGGTGCGTGCAGCCCAGGCGTTCGGCGGCCTCGGCCTGCAGGTCGGTCTCGACGCCTTCGGCCACCACGGCCAGCCCCAGCGCCTGCGCCAGCACGCAGGCCGCGCGGACGACCGCGCCGGCCGACGGCTCCGGCAGCGGTTCGATCATGCTGCGGTCCAGCTTGAGCGTGGTGATGGGCAGGCGGCGCAGCAGCGTGAGCGAGCTCTGGCCGGTGCCGAAGTCGTCGAACGCGACGCCCACGCCGGCCTCGCGCAGACGCGCGAGCTGGGGCAGCACGCGGTCCATGTGCGTCATGGCGGCCGTCTCGGTGATCTCGACCTCCACGAGCTTGGGGTCCACGCCATGGGCGCGCACCAGGGCCAGCAGCGCGTCGGCGAAGCCGGCGTCCTCGAACTGCAGCGGCGACACGTTGACGGCGACCGGCAGCACGGCCAGGCCCTGCTGCTGCCAGTCGCGCAGCTGCCGGGCGGCCTGGCGCAGGATCAGCGCGCCCAGCGCCACGATCTGCCCGGTGCGCTCGGCGGCGGGGATGAACTCCGCCGGGCTGACACGGCCACGCCCCGGGCGCTGCCAGCGCACCAGCGCCTCGAAGCCCGCCAGCGCGCGGCTGCCGCAGGCGTACTTGGGCTGGTACTCCAGCAGGAACTCCTCGCGCTCGATGGCCGCGGCCAGCGCCTGCTCGATCTCCAGCAGGTCCCCCGCACCGGACGCCATGCCGGCCCGGTAGGCCACGACCGCGGCGCCGGCCTGCTGCTTGGCCTGGTGCATGGCCACGTCGGCCGCGCGCAGCAGCGCGGCGCCATCGAGCCCCTGCGCGGGGAAGCGCGCGATGCCGACAGACATGTGCACGTACAAGGCCCGGTGGCCCACGACGAAGGGCGCGTTCAGCAACGCCAGCAGTTGCTGGCCGGCGAGCAGCGCGGCCGCGTCGTCTTCCACGCCGGGCTGCAGCAGCAGGAACTGGTCTTCGCCGAGGCGGGCCAGTAGGGCCTCGGGCGGCAGCGCGCGTCGCAGCCGGTCGGCAATGGCACGCAGCAGCGCGTCGCCGGTGTCGTGGCCCAGGCTTTCGTTGACGAGCTGGAAGCGGTCCAGGTCGGCCGACAGCAGCGCAAAGCCGCCTGCGCCCGGCACGGTCATCTCGGCCAGGCGGGCCAGTGCCGCGTGGCGGTTGGGCAGGTCGGTCAGCTCGTCGTGCAGGGCCTGGCGGCGCAGCGCCTCGGTGGCGCGCTGGCGCTCGGTGTCGTCCAGCATCAGCACCAGCAACGCCGGACCGCCCTCCCACTCGATGTAGCTGGAGCTGCCGCGCACGTAGATGGCGCTGCCGTCGCGCCGGTAGCGCTCGCCCTCCCAGGCGATGTGGCCGACGCGGTCCTGCATCAGGCGCTGGTAGCGCGCCCGAGCCGCCTCGACGTCGGCCGGGGCGATCACGCGGTAGACGTCCAGCTCGCCGCCCACCTGGTCGAAGCCGAACATCGCCAGCGCGGCCGGGTTGGCGTAGACGGCACGGCCGTCGCGCAGCACGGCCAGGCCTTGCATGGAGCGCTCGTAGAGCTGCCGCAGCCGCGTGTTGGAGCGCTCCTTTTCCTGGTGGGCGCGGCGCACCGACAGCAGGATCAATGCCATCGCGAGCACCGCCTGCACGAAGGTGCCGAGGATGTGCGTGACCATGGAGCGGGCCATGGGGTCCAGCAGCGGGCCGCTCAGGTGCACCAGGCCCGAGGCCATGAAGCAGGCGGCTACGATGCGTTCGCCGCGCTCGCCGCCGCGCCACAGCCAGGCCGCCGCGAGCCAGGTGCCGCCCGCCAGGATCAGCGCCGCCGCGACGACGGCGAAATGCTGCTGCACCAGCGCCAGCGCGAGGACGACGCCGAGCAGCGCGGCGAACACCGGCGCACCGCGCCGCCAGCGCCAGGCACGGCCGCTGTAATGCGCGGCACCGGCCAGTTGCAGGGCCAGCGACGCGATGATGCAGGCCGTCGCCCCGGTGGCCTGCAGCTTGTAGCGCAGCGTTTCGTGGTCAGGCGGCACCAGCGCCACGCCCAGCGTGAGGCCGGCGGCCAGCAGCACATGGCTCCAGCCCCAGTCGCGGATGTGCGGATGACCGGGCTCCAACCGGGCCAGCACCAGCAGCGCCAGCCCCAGCAAGGTGATCAGGCTGCTGCTGATCAGGAGGATGCCGGTCATCGACCCATCCTAGCGAGGGAAGACTCGCGGCATCCACCGCTGCGCGCTCGGCGTCGTCAGAACTCCGGACGAATGTCACGCGTGACCAGCGGCCAGCGGTCGCTGCGCCAGGGCGACGCGGGCAGGCCGGCGCCGTCCACGAGGTTGGCCGCCAGCGGCGTGTCGGCCCACGCGTAGCGCACGGCGGCCGGCCGGGCGACCTGGGGGCTGCGCACGCGCACACGGTCGCGGCCGACGATCTCGGCTTGCGCCGGCACGAAGCGCCGGTCCGCGCCGGCGATCTCGAAACCCAGCAGCGGGCCGCCGTCACGTGTGGCCAGGCCGCCGGCCACGTCGGCGAAGCGCAGTTCGACGACCTCGTCGTGCACGCGGCTGCCGCGCAGCGTCGGGCCCTTGAACGGCAGCGTGCGGCCATAGCTCTGCGCCAGCGCGATGCGGGCCAGGCGCTCGCCCACGGTGCGCTTGTCGCGCGGGTGGATGTCGTGGGCATCACCCACGTCGATGCTGACGGCCATGCCGGTGCCGGGCAGCTTCAGCGCCGCGCGTTGCGACTCGCGCAGCTCGGCGAACGCGCTGCCCTCGGGCAGCGGCGTGCGCGGGCCGAAGGACGAGATCTGCACGAAGTAGAACGGCAGCAGCCCGGGCTGCCCCTGGTCGTGCCAGTGCGCGCGCCAGTCGCCGATGAGGCGCGGGAAGGCCTGCGCATAACGCGCCGCGCGCGGGGCGTTCGTCTCGCCCTGATACCAGATGACACCGCGCACCGCGAACGGCGTGAACGGCCGGACCATGCCGTTGAACAGCAGGCTGGGCAGGTCGTTGGGGCCGGGTTCGACGACCGGCTGCAACGCCTCCACGCGCGCCTGCCAGCGACCAGCGAGCGGCTGGCTGCCTGCGGCCGTCTCCAGCCGCAGGCCAGCCGCCGGGCCGTGCATGCCGCCATCGCCACCGGTGTCCGTCACGCGCACGGCGATGACGTTGTCGCCCTCGTGCAGCAGGCCCGTGGGCACGGCGTAGGCTCGCGGCGCGTCCCAGCCGCAGGTCTTGCCGACGCGCTGGCCGTTGACGAAGGTCTCGTCGCAGTCGTCCACCAGCCCCAGGCGCAGCGTGGCCGCACCCGAGGCCTGCGCCGCCGTCAGCGCGACGTGGCGACGCAGCCAGACCTGCCCGTCCAGGCCCGGCAGGCCCTGCGTCTCCCAGACCTGCGGTGCATTCAGCGTGGGCCAGGCCGTGTCGTCCAGCGCCGGGTCGGCCCAGGGCGGCACGGCGCCCTCCGACAGCGGCAGCGCGCCCTGCCAGCCGCGCACGCGCGCCATCACGGCGTCGCGGCGGCGCTGCACGAACGTGGCGTTGTCGGTCGGCATCGCGCGCACGGTGGCGGCGAGGTCGGGGTCGGTGGCCGCGGCGCGCGGGCTGGTCCAGGTCTCGACGTGGGTGCCGCCCCAGCTCAGGTTGAGCAGCCCGACCGCCACGCCGGTTTCTGCCTGCACGCGCCGCGCGAAGTGCCAGGCCACGGCGCTGAACTGCCCGGCCGTGGCGGGCGAGGCGACGTCCCAGCGCAGCGGCGGCGCGTCGCGCTGCGGCGCCAGGCTGGCGCGGTGCGGCATCTTGGCGTGGCGGATCAGCGGATGGCGGCCGGCCGCGGCGATCTCGGTGGCACCGTCGTTCGAGTCGGCCAGCAGCCATTCCATGTTGGACTGGCCGGCGGCGATCCACACGTCGCCGATCAGCACGTCGGATACCACGCGCTGCTGCGCGCCGGCGCCGACCTGCAGCCGGTGCGGCCCGCCGGCGGGCAGGGCTTTCAACGTGGCCTGCCAGCGGCCATCGGCGCCGGACTGCGCCTCGCCCTCTTGGCCGGCCAGCTGCACGCGCACGCGCTGGCCCGGCTCGGCCCGCCCCCAGACGCGCAGCGGCGCATCTCGCTGCAGCACCATGTGGTCGGCGAACACACCGGCCAGTTCCAGCGCGTGCGCGGCGGTCGACGCGGCCAGCAGCGCCGCCAGCCCCAGGGCCCGCATCACCACACCAGCGTGACGACGCCGCTGGCCGGCAGCGCGTAGGCGAAGCGCCGGCCCGGTGCCTGCACCGTGAAGCGGCGCGCCTCGGCGGCGGAGTTGCAGACGATCAGCACGGTGCTGCCATCGGGGTTGGTGAAGGCCACGTGGTCCAGGCCCTTGAGGCCGCCGTGGGAGTCGATGCGCCGCGCGCCCTGCTGCACGAAGCGGCTGGCGTGGCCGAAGGCGTAGTACTCGATGTTGCGCGTGACGCTGCCGTCCCTGGGGTCGATGGTGACGACGCCGCGGCAGTCCTTGCAGCCCCCCAGGTGCGGCCCGTAGACCGGGTCCAGCGCCAGGTTCCACATCAGCACGCCGCGCGCGCCGTGGCGGGTGCTGCCGATGACGAGGTGGCGCGTGATCCACGGCAGCGTCTCGGCCCACTGCGGCTTCCATTCGCCGCCGGAGCATTCGGTGAACCAGACGTCCAGCTCGGGGAAGTGCTGCGCCACCTGCGACTGCGCGGCCACGTCGCCCGCATAGCAATGCCAGGCCACGCCCGACACGTACTTGCGGGCGGTGGCGTCCGACAGCATGGCCATGGGGCTCCAGGGCTCGTCCCAGTTGTGGTCCCACTCCAGGATCTGCGTGGCCATGCCCTTGGCCCTGAGCAGCGGCCCGAGGTGCTGGCCGACGACGGCCGCGCGCGTGGCCGGCGGCATGCGCATGCCGGGGTAGTCGGGTGGCTCGAAGTGCGGCTCGTTCTGCAGCGTCAGCGCGAAGATGGGCACGCCTTCGGCCTTCATGGCCTCCACGTAGCGCACCATGTACTGCGCGAAGGCGCCATAGAACTCGGGCTTGAGCTGGCCCTGCACGAGGCTGTCGGTCGTCTTCATCCAACCGGGCGCGCTCCACGGTGAGGCCATGACCTGCAGCTTCGGGTTCAGCGCCAGCGCCTGCTTCACGGCCGGGATCACGTCGTCGCGCTCGGGCGCCAGCGAGAAGTTTTTCAGGTCGGGGTCGGTCTGGCCCGGCGGCATGTCGTCCAGGCTGTAGTGGCGGCGCGAGAAGTCCGACGCGCCGATGGTCAGGCGCGTCAGGTCGAAGCCCAGGCCCTTGCCATCGTTCCCGTCGCGCGTGAACAGCTCGCGCATCAGCGCGTCGCGCTGCGCCTCGCTCATGCCGTGGCGCATCAGCCAGGCGGAGCCCTCGGTGATGGCGGCGCCGAAGCCGGCCATGCGCTGGTACTGGCGTTTGGGATCGACGCGGATGACGGCGTCCGCCTTCGCGGGTGTCGTGACGGCACTGGGCGCCAGCAGCCGCTGCTGGTCGGCCGTCGTCAGGAAGGCCTGCACGGGGGCGCCGTGGGCCAGGCCGGTCAGTGCGGCCGTCAGGGTAGCGAGCAGGAGCTTCATGGGTGGTGCGAGGGAAGACGGATCACTTCACGGCGCCGGCCGCGATGCCGCGCACGAACCAGCGGCCGGAGATCAGGTAGACGAGCAGCGGCACGGCCGACGTCAGGATGGTGGCGGCCATGTTCAGGTTGTAGAGCCGCTCGCCGGTGGTCGTGTTGATGACGTTGTTGAGCTGCACCGTCATCGGCAGGTTGTCGCGGCCGGCGAAGGTCAGGCCCAGGATGTAGTCGTTCCACACGCCGGTGATCTGCATGATGGCCGCGACGATGAGCATGGGGCCCGACATGGGCAGCGCGAGCCGGCCGAAGATGTGCCAGAAGCCGCCGCCGTCCACGCGCGCGGCCTTGAACAGCTCGGGCGGCAGGCTGGCGTAGTAGTTGCGGAACAGCAGCGTCATGATGGGCATCGCAAACACGATGTGCACGACGACGATGCCGGCCAGGCTGCTGTACAGGCCCAGCGCCGCCTCCAGCTTGACCAGCGGGTAGATCATGACCTGGATGGGGATGAAGGCGCCCAGCATCAGCAGGCCGAACAGCCACTCGCCGCCGCGCGGCTTCCACCAGCTCAGCGCATAGCCGTTCAGCGCGCCCAGCAGCAGCGGCAGCACGACCGACGGCACCGTGATCGCGACCGAGTTCCAGAAGCCGCCACGGATGCCCTCGCAGCTGACACCCGTGCAGGCCTCGCTCCAGGCGCCGCGCCAGGCGCCGAGCGTGACTGCCGAAGGCAGCGCGAAGATCTGGCCAAGACGGATCTCCTCCATGCTCTTGAACGAGGTCGTCAGCATCACGTACAGCGGCAGCAGGAAGAATGCGGCCGCAAACAACAGGAAGGCGTAGACGCCCACGCGCGCCCAGCGCGACGGGGTGAGCCGGCTCATGCGTGGCCTCCCAGCGCGCGGCGGCGGCTGCGGGCATACGCGAGCGGCGCGACGAGGGCCAGCACCGTGATCAGCAGCATGACCGCACCGGCCGACGCCAGCGCCAGATTGGCGCGGCCGAACAGGTGGTCCATGATGAACTTGGCCGGCACGTCGCTCGCCGTGCCGGGGCCGCCCTGCGTCATCGCCACCACCGTGTCGAACACCTTGACGACGCTGACCGCCAGCAGCGTGAAGACGGTCGCCAGCGTCGGTCCCATCATCGGCAGCACGATGGACACGTAGACGCGCCACGTCGGCACGCCGTCCAGCCGCGCGGCCTTCCAGATCTCCTCGTCGATGCCACGCAGGCCGGCCAGCATCAGCGCCATGACGAGCCCTGCCCCCTGCCAGGTGCCGGCGATGACGACCGTGTAGATCACCCTGTCCTGGTCCACGATCCAGTCGAAGCTGAAGTCCTGCCAACCCAGTTGCTGCACCGCGTGCTGCAGGCCGCTGTCGGGGTTGAGCACCCATTGCCAGACCAGGCCCGTCGCGACGAAGGACATCGCGTACGGGTAGAGGAAGGCCGTGCGCAACGCGCCCTCGCCGCGCACCTTCTGGTCGATGAAGACGGCCAGCAGGAAGCCGATCAGCATGGCCGCGGCGATGTACAGCACGCCGTAGACGGCGAGGTTGTGGACGGCGAGCTGCCAGCGCTCGTTGTCCAGCAGCCGTTCGAACTGCTGCAGGCCGACGAAGTCGCTGTTCGGGAAGGTGCGCGAGCTGGACATCGAGATGCGCAGCGTCCACAGCACCGTGCCGACGTAGCCGACCAGGACGATCAGCGCCAGGGGCAGCAACGCCCCCCAGGGCGCGAGGGAACGGCGGCGCATGTCAGGACTTCAGTGCGTTGACGATGTCCTTCTGGACCTTTTCAACCGGGATGTTGCGGTTCCAGTAGCCGGTCAGCACGTCCTGCAGCGCGCCGTTCTGGTCGGGCGTGATGTAGATCTCGCCGTTGGCGAGCTGGCGCGACTTGTCCTTCATTGCGGTGAGGCCCAGTTGCGCGCAGTAGTCCATCTTGCTGGCGTCCACGTCGGTGCGGATGGGGATGGAGCCCTTCTTCATGCTGAAGGCGACCTGCGTGGCCGGCTGCGTGATGACGCTGGCGAGCAATTGCTGCGCCTTGATCTGGTCGGGCTTGTCGGTCTTGGGGAACACCATCACGTCGCCCTGCACGATGTAGGGCGCGTGCGGGCCGAAGCCGGGGCTGCAGCCGTAGTCCTTGCCGGCCTCCTGCTTCGCCTGCGTGAACTCGCCCTTGGCCCAGTCGCCCATGATCTGCACGCCGCCACGGCCGCTGATGAGCAGGGCCGTCGCGTCGTTCCAGTTGCGGCCCGGCGAGCCCTTGTCGGTGTAGCCCTGCAGCTTCTTGAAGGCCAGCAAGACCTTCTTGAAGTCCTCGCCCATGATGGCCTTGGTGTCACGGTCGCGGAACACCTTCAGGTACAGGTCGCGGCCACCGTAGTGAGCCAGCGTGGCGGTGAAGACGATGCCGTCCTGCCAGGGCTGGCCGCCGTGGGCCAGCGGCACGAGGCCCGCGGCCTTGAGCTTGTCCAGCGCGGCGAACAGCTCGTCGAAGGTCTTGGGCTCCTCGGCAATGCCGGCCTTCTTGAACGCGGCCTTGGAGTACCAGAACCAGGTCATGTTGTGGATGTTGACCGGCGCCGCGTAGTAATGGCCCTTGACGCGGATGGCCTGCAGCACCGCCTCGGGCAGGAACTTGTCCCAGCCGTCGCGCTGCGCCACCGCGTCGACGTTGTTCAGCAGGCCCTGGTCGACGATGTCGCGGAACTGCTGCGTGGTGTTGAACTGCGCCGCGGTCGGCGGGTTGCCACCGGCGATGCGGTTGATGGCGACCGAGCGGGCCTGCTCGCCCAGCGCGATGGCGGTGTCCACCCACACGCCGCCTTGCGCCTTGTAGGCGTCGGCCAGCGTCTTGGCCGCGGCGGATTCGCCGCCCGAGGTCCACCAGTGGATGACTTCGGCCCTCAAGGGCTGAGGCGCCTGGGAGAAGGCAGGGCACGCAGCGGCAGTCAGCGCGGCGGCCAGGGCGAGGCGGGCGAACGTCAAGGCTTGTCTCCGTTTTTATAGGTCAGATGCAGTGTGTCTCAGTCGCGCAGGAACTGCCCGTACCAGATGCCGCTGTCCTTCAGGATGCGGCGCTGGGTGGCGTAGTCCACATAGGCGATGCCGAAGCGGCGCAGGTAGCCCTCGGCCCACTCGAAGTTGTCCAGCAGGCTCCACGCGAAATAGCCTTTCACGGGCACGCCGGCGTCCATCGCCCGGCGCAACGCGCTCAGGTGGCGCTGCAGGTAGGACAGGCGCTCGGCGTCGTGCACGTGGCCGTCTGGCGTCAGCACGTCCTCGAACGTGGAGCCGTTCTCGGTCAGCTGGATGACCGCCGGGCTGTAGTCGCGCTGCACACGGGTCAGCAGGTCCACCAGGCCTTGCGGCGACACCTCCCAGCCGAAGCCGGTGCGCTCCACGCCATGGCGCTCGACGAGCTTCGCGCGCATCGGGCCGTGGCTGCCGGCGGGGTCGTCGGCCACCATCTCGGGGAAGTAGTAGTTGACGCCGAGGAAGTCGGTCGGCGCGGCGATGTCGTTCAGGTCACCCGGCTGCACCGTCGGCGCCGCGTCGCCCAGCAGGGCCAGCGTGTCCTCGGGGTAACCGCGGCCGAACAGCGGGTCGAGGAACCAGCGGTTGCGCAGGCCGTCGTGGCGGCGCGCGGCGGCGAGGTCTTGCGCGCTGTCGGAGGCGGCAGAGATGGGGTGCAGGCTCAGCGTGATGCCGACCTTCGCACCCGCCGAGTTGGTGCGGATCAGCGGCACGGCCTGGCCATGCGACAGCAGCACGTGGTGGCAGGCCTGCATCGCGTCGGCGAGATTCCTGCCGCCCGGCGCATGCACGCCTTCCCAATAACCCATCATGCACGAACACCACGGCTCGTTGTGCGTGATCCAGTGCTTGACGCGGTCGCCCAGGCGGCGCGTGACGACGTCGGCGTATTCGAGGAAGGCGCTCACCGTGTCACGCGATGTCCAGCCGCCCTGGTCCTGCAGCGGCTGCGGCAGGTCCCAGTGGTAGAGCGTCGCCCAGGGGTCCAGGCCGCGCGCCAGCATGGCGTCCACCAGCCGGTCGTAGAAGGCCAGGCCGGCGTCGTTCACCGCACCACGCCCGTTCGGCAGGATGCGCGGCCAGGCGATGGAGAAGCGGTAGGCGTTGACGCCCAGCGACTTCGCCAGGTCCAGGTCCTGCGGGAACCGGTGGTAGTGGTCGCAGGCCACGTCGCCGTTGGAACCGTCGCGGATGCGGCCGGGTTCGCTGCAGAAGCGGTCCCAGATGGACTCGCCCTTGCCGGCCTCGCGGGCGGCGCCTTCGATCTGGAAGGAGGAGGTGGACACGCCCCAGCGGAAGTCGGCGGGGAAGTCTTGGCGTTTCGGGGCGGTGTGGGCGCTCATGCTGCGGATGTGGGGGCGCCGGCATGGCAGCCGGCGCGGTTTCGGGAACGGAAAGAAACGATCAGAACTTGTAGCTGCCGCCCAGCAGGAACTGGCGCCCGTAGGAGGTGTAGCGCTCGGGCAGCGTGGAGTTCGGGTCCTTGGCGCCGGTGGAGATGCCGACGCGCGTGCGGTACGGCCGGTCGCGCAGGTTATTGACCTGCAGTGTCAGCGACAGCCCCTTCAGCGTGCCGCTCTCGAACGCGTAGCCCAGCTGCGCGTCGAGGATGGTCTCGGCCGAGATCATGCTGGGCACGTTCTCGCCGAAGGTGCCGCGCACCGTTGTCACGAAGGCCGAGCGGTGGCGGCTGCCGATGCGTGCCGAGATGCCGTCGCGCTCGTAGTAGACGGTGAAGTTGGTGGCGATGCCCGACAGGCCGTCCAGCGGGTTGTTGATGTTGTTGTCCTCGTGCAGCGAGCTGCGCGTGTTGGCGTAGCTCAGGCTCACACCGATGCCGTCCAGCGCCGGCATGAACAGCGAGCCGTCGATGGAACCGCTCAGCTCCGTGCCCGCCACCATGCCGCCCTGGCCGTTGGCCTTGGTGCTCAGCAGGCCGATGTTGCTGATGGGCGTGTAGGTCGTCGGGTTGGGGAAGCCGGTGAAGTCGAACGGGATGGACTGCGAGTAGACGAAGTTCTTGATGTTCTTGTGGAAGGCCGCCGCCGCCACGTAGCTGCGTTTGCTGAAGTAGTGCTCCAGCGACAGGTCCACCGCGTCGGCGCGCCAGGGCTCCAGCCTGGCGTTGCCGCCGCTGGCCGACCAGGTGCGGTCGGTGCCGCTGACGCTGATGCCCGAGAAGCCGGCGCGCATGTCTTCCATGTTGGGCCGCGCCAGCACCTTGGCCAGGCCGAAGCGCAGGATGGTGTTGGCCGTCAGGTCGGCGGCGAGGTTGAGGCTGGGCAGCGTGTCGGTGTAGCGGGTGCCGCCGGACGTGGGGTCGGTGGCCTGCGTCTTGTCGTTCCACAGCAGGCCGTTGCTCCACTGCTTGGCGTGCACGACGCGCAGGCCCAGCGTGCCGTGCACCGGCACGCCCCAGTCGAACTCCAGGCCCAGCTTGCCGTACAGCGCCGTGACCTTCTCGTGCACGGCCCAGATGCGGCCCGGCGCCTCGTTGGTGGCGGCCGGCACGCTGTCGTAGAGCTTCAGCACGCTGGGCACGTCGAAATTGACCATGCGGATGTTGCTGCCCGCGAAGGTCAGGTCGGTGGGCGTGCGCAGCAGGTCCGACGGGATCAGCACCGGCGCGCGGCTGTTCTTTAGGTTGTAGTAGACCTCGGTGCGGTTCATGTCCTTGTCGCGCTCGGAGTAGTCCACGCCGGCCTCGACGCTGTTCATCCAGCTGTCGAACGTGCGGCCGGCGGAGAGCTTCAGCGCCTTGATCTGGTCGCGCACCTTGGGGAACTGGCTGCGGCCGTCGCGGCCCCAGTTGGCCGGGTCGGTCAGGTAGACCGTCTGCGGGTTGGCGAAGTCGAAGCTGGGCGAGAACGTGGAGCGGCCGTCCCCCGTGACGATGGTGGCGTTGTTCATCGACACGCGGCTCAGCGAGCCGGCCTGCACTTCGGCGTTCTGCTCGTCGCGCTTGGCCTTGGACCAGCTCAGGTCGCCCACCAGCTTCCAGTCCGCCAGCTTCAGCTCGTTGTTCCAGCCGATGGCGCGGATGTTGTCCTGGCGCTTGTTGAGCGTCGTCAGCGCCACCGGCGTCAGGTTGTTGACGTTGCCGCTCGTGACGATCTTGTCGCCGTTGACGACGCTCGTCTGCGCATTGCTCCAGCTCGCACCGGACCAGACCGACATGTCCGACATCACCGTGCGGCGCGCCTCGGTCTGGTCGAACTTGGAGTAGTACAGGTCCAGCGTGCTGTGGAAGTCGGCATTGGGCTTGTACTCCAGCACGCCCATCAGGCCGTCGCGCTTCTGGCGCGACGACGCGGCGCCCAGCTCGAACCCCTGCAGCGCCACCGAATCCGTCGGCACGCCCGGCAGCGGTGAGCCCCAGTCGTTGGTGTTGGCCCACCACCAGCTCTTGTAATGCTTCTCCTGGTTGGGCGAGTCCAGGTGCGCGAAGCCGATGGCCGCGCCCCAGGTGCGGTCGGCCGACTGCGTCACCCACGACGCGCTGAGCCGGTTGCCGGTGGCCGAGATTTCCGGATTCAGCGAGCCGTTGGAATTGCGCTCCACACGCGCGCTGACGACGGCCTGCGGTGCCGCGAAGTCCAGCGGCCGCAGCGTCTTCATGTTGATCGTGCCCGACAGGCCCTGCGCCGACAGGCCCGCGTCGGGCGTCTTGTAGACGGTGGCCGCGTTGATGAGTTCGGACGGGAACTGGTCGTACTCCACCGAGCGGTTGTCGCCGGTGGAGACGATCTCGCGGCCGTTCAGCAGTGTGACGCCGAAGCGCGGCGCCATGCCGCGGATGCTGATGACCGAGGAGCGGCCCGCCACGCGCTGCGCGGTGAGGCCCGGCAGGCGCGAGATCGCATCGGCGATGGACACGTCCGGCAGCTTGCCGATGTCTTCCGCCGAGACGGACTCGACGATGGCGTCGGCATTGCGCTTGGTGCTGATCGACGATTCCAGGCTGGCACGGAAGCCCGTGACCTGCACGGTGTCGAGCTTCTGTGCGGCGGGCTGCGATGCCGCCGCGGCCGGCGCCGGTGCCGCCTGTGCAAACGCCAGCAAAGGCGCGCCCAGCAGGCCCGCGCAGACGGCGGCGACCGGGCTCAGACGCAGGCCACGCCCCGCAGAGCAGGCTGTGGGAACGCGCCCCTCGGCGCGCAAGGGTTGGCGAATCATTTTTGTCTCCTGGTTCTGTCTTGTTCGCTGATCTGGGGGTGCCGGGCAGCGACCCTGTCGGGTTCTTCCGCCAAAATGGAACCGGTTCCAAACGCGGCGCAAATCTAATTCGGCGCACTTGGGCTTGTCAATCTCGTCCGCCCGGGGGTTGACGTTTTTTTGTGTCACCGCATACCGTCGCGCCCCTGAAGGAACGATGACGATGCCCACCAAGACCTCTTGCCTCGCCGCCGCGCTGGCGCTCGTGTGCGCGGCCACCGCCGGCGCGACTGAAACCGGTTCCATCGTGCAGGCCTGGCCTGCGCGCCAACCCCAACGCGACGCGGCGCTTGAAGCCAGGGTGGACGCGGCGCTGAAGACGCTGACGCTGCGCCAGAAGATCGGCCAGATGACGCAGCCCGAGATCCGCGCCATCACAGCGGACGAGGTGCGCGAGTACGGCATCGGCACGGTGCTCAACGGCGGCGGCGGCTGGCCCGGCGACGACCGCGCGGCGACGCCGGCGCAGTGGCGCGCGCTGTCCGAACAGTTCCAGGCCGCCGCGCTGCAGGCCACGCCGGGCATTCCGCTGCTCTGGGGCACCGACGCCGTGCACGGCCACAACAACGTGCGCGGCGCGACGCTGTTCCCGCACAACATCGCGCTGGGCGCGACGCGCGACGCCGCCCTGGTGCGCGACATCGGCCGCGCCACCGCACGCGCCGTGCGCGCCTCCGGCCTGCACTGGGCGTTCGCGCCCACGCTGGCCGTGGTGCAGGACGTGCGCTGGGGGCGCACCTACGAGAGCTTTGGCGCCGACCCGGCGCTCGTTCGCCAACTGGGCCAAGCGGCCGTCGAAGGCCTGCAGGAGGGCCTGAAGGACGGCCGCGGCGTGCTGGCCACGGCCAAGCACTACATCGCCGACGGCGGCACGCGCCGCGGCATCGACCAGGGCCTGGCGCAGACGACGCCCGCCGAGCTTGCGAACGTGCACGGTGCCGGCTATCTCGGCGCGCTGGATGCCGGCGTGCTGACGGTGATGGCCTCGTTCAGCAGCTGGACCGACACGGCCAGCCACGTCGAGCACGGCAAGATGCATGGCAACGCCACGCTGCTGACCGGCGTGCTGAAAGAGCGCCTGGCGTTCGACGGCCTCGTCGTCAGCGACTGGGACGGCGTGGGCCAGGTGCCGGGCTGCACCGACGAGCATTGCCCGGCGGCCATCAACGCCGGCATCGACGTCGTCATGGTGCCGTTCAAGTGGAAAGCGTTCTACGCCAACACGCTGCGCGACGTCGAGCAGGGCCGTATTCCGATGGCGCGCATCGACGACGCGGTGCGCCGCATCCTGCGCGTCAAGTTCAGCCTCGCCATGACACCGGCCGTGCCGGCCACGATGGACGCGCTGCAGGCCCGCGAGCTGGGCCGGCGCGCGGTGCGCGAGTCGCTGGTGCTGCTCAAACACCGGCCCGGCCTGCTGCCGCTAAAGCCTACGGCGCGCGTGCTGGTCGTGGGGGCCGCGGCCGACAGCCTGGCGCACCAGAGCGGCGGCTGGAGCGTGACCTGGCAGGGGCGCGACACGAGCAACGCAGACTACCCGCAGGGCACGTCGCTGCTGGCCGCGCTGCGCCAGCGGCTGGGCGATGCGCAGGTCATGTTCGACGCCGACGGCAGCCAGGCCGACCCGTCGCGCTTCGACGCCGTCATCGCCGTGCTGGCCGAGACGCCGTACGCGGAGGGCGAGGGCGACATCCGCGTCACCGAGACGCTGCGCCACAGCGCCCGCCACCCGCAGGACGCGGCCGTGCTGCAGCGCGTGGCCAGCCGCGGCGCGCCGGTTGTCACGCTGCTGTACTCGGGCCGGCCGCTGTACGTCAACGACCTGGCCAACCAGAGCGACGCGTTCATCGCCGCGTGGCAGCCGGGCACCGAGGGCCAGGGCCTGGCCGACGTGCTGGTCGCGCCGGCCGCTGGCAAGACCTGGCCCGGCTTCACCGGCCGACTGTCGTTCCCCTGGCCCGCCGGCCCCTGCCAGTTCAGCAGCCATGAAGCCAAGCCGTGGTGGCCCGTCGGCGGCGGCCTGAGCGGCAAGGAAACCCGGGCGACCGCGAAGCCGCTGCCCGAGCCCGCCGACCCCAAGCCCATCTGTCCCCTGTGATTCAATCCGCCCCAGCAAAGCAGAGGGCGCATGGCAACGATCAAGGACGTGGCGAGGCTGGCCGGGGTGGGCGTGGGCACCGCGTCGCGCGTCATCAGCGGCAACGGTTCCGTCGCGCCGGACACGGCGGAGCGCGTGCGCAAGGTCATCGCGCAGCTGAAGTTCCGCCCCTCGCACGCGGCCCGCTCGCTGGGCAACGGCAGCTCCAAGCTGATCGGCGTCTACATCCCCTTCCTGCGCGGCACGTACTACACGCCCATCCTGCGCGTCATCGACCTGGTGCTGCGCAGCCAGGGCCTGCACATGGTGGTGGCGTTCGGCGAGGGCATCGAGGACGAGCGCATCGAGACCAACGACGGCATGCGCTTCCTGCTGGAGCGCGACTGCGACGGCCTCATCGTGCTGTCCAACGCCATCCAGGACGAGGACATCAAGGCGCTGGGCGCCGCGCAGCGCCAGGTCGTCGTGCTGAACCGCCACTTCGACCGCATCAAGGACCAGTGCTTCACGGCCGACCACGTGCAGGGCGGCGTGCAGGCGGCGCGCGCGCTGCTGCAGCACAAGCACAAGGACATCGCCGTCGTGTCCGGCCCCACGTCGTCGCCCGACAACGTCGCGCGGCTGGCCGGCTTCATGGGCGAGCTGGCGCTGCGCGGGCTGGACGTGTCCAAGGTGCAGACCGTGCCGGGCGACTTCTCCAACCAGGCCGGCTGGGACGCGGCCGAGGTGCTGCTGGCGGGCAAGCGCCTGCCGACGGCCGTGTTCTGCGCCAACGACGAGATGGCCATCGGGCTGCTGTCGCACTTCCAGGAGCGCGGCGTGTCGGTGCCGCACGAGGTGTCGGTGCTGGGCTACGACGATTCGCCCAGCGCCGAGTTCGCCGCGCCGCGGCTGACCTCCGTGCACATCCCCAGCCACGACGTCGCGCTGGCCGGGCTGCACTGGCTGCTGAACCGCTGCTACGAACTGGCGCTGCCGGTGGCACGGCAGTTCGACATCGCCGTCAGTTGGCGGGCCTCCGTCGCGGCGCCGGCCCGCAGGCGCAAGTAAAACAACTCAAGGAAGCGCCGGATGGGTATGGCTCGCAACCCGTGAGGCCACAATCCGGGCTGTTTTAATTTCGACCCACTCCTGAATCCCCGCACGCTCAGCGCCCCCGACATGTCCCAACGCGTCCTGACCGGCATCACCACCACCGGCACCCTGCACCTCGGCAACTACGTCGGCGCGATCCGCCCGGCCATCGAGGCCAGCCGCGCGCCCGGTGTGGAGAGCTTCTATTTCATGGCCGACTTCCACGCGCTGATCAAGTGCGACGAGCCGGACCGCATCGCCCGCTCCAGCCGGGCCATCGCCGCCACCTGGCTGGCCGCCGGCCTGGACCCGGCCCGCGTCGTCCTCTACCGCCAGAGCGACATCCCCGAGATCCCCGAGCTGACCTGGCTGCTGACCTGCGTCACCGCCAAGGGCCAGATGAACCGCGCCCACGCCTACAAGGCCGCGGTGGATGCGGCCACGGCCGCCGGTGAGGAGCCGGACGCCCACGTGACGATGGGCCTGTTCAGCTACCCGGTGCTGATGGCGGCCGACATCCTGATGTTCAACGCCCACCGCGTGCCGGTCGGCAAGGACCAGGTGCAGCACATCGAGATGACGCGCGACATCGCGCAGCGCTTCAACCACCTGTTCGGCCAGGGGCAGGCCTTCTTCGTGCTGCCCGAGGCGCAGGTGGACGCGGAGATGGACCTGCTGCCCGGGCTGGACGGCCGCAAGATGAGCAAAAGCTATGACAACGTCATCCCGCTCTTCGAAGGCGGAAGCGCGGCGCTGAAGGACGCGGTGGCGCGCATCGTCACCGACAGCAAGCTGCCTGGTGAGGCCAAGGACCCGGATGGCCAGGCGCTGGTCACCCTCTACGACGCCTTCGCGTCGCCCGAGCAGCGCGCCGCCTTCCGCGCGGCGCTGCGCGCCGGCCTGGGCTGGGGCGAGGCCAAGCAGCAGCTCGTGGCGCTCATCGAGGGCCAGATCGGCCCGATGCGCGCGCGCTACGAGGCGCTGATGGCCAACCCCGCGGAGCTCGAAGCCATCCTGCAGGCCGGCGCGGCCCGCGCACGCGCCATCGCTGTGCCGTTCCTGAAGACGCTGCGTGCCGCCGTGGGCCTGCGCCCCTACACGGACGGCGCGACGACGGCCGTGGCCAAGGCGGACAAGGCCGCGCTGCCGGTGTTCAAGCAGTACCGCGAGGCCGACGGCAAGTTCTACTTCAAGCTGCTGTCCGCCGCCGGCGAGCTGCTGCTGCAGAGCGAGGCCTTCGAGCAGGGCCGCGACGCCGGCCAGTGGGTGGCCCGCCTGAAGAAGGACGGCCTGGTGGCAGAAGCGCCGGTGCTGCGCGAAGGCAGTGACGCCGACATCGCTGCCGCACTGGCCGCCTTCCAGGACGCCTGAGGTGACGGTGGGCGCCCCGATCACCGAGCTGCTCGCCGGCACGTCGCGGGGCGACGCCGCGTCGCTGCAGCAGCTCTACGCGCTGCTGTACCCCGAGATCAAGCGTGTCGCCCGCATCCGCCTGGCGCAGTCCGGGCACGCGGCCGGGCTGAACACGACGGCGCTCGTGCACGAGGGCTTCCTGCGCATGGCTGACCAGCAGGGCCTGCAGGGCGAGACGCGCGGCCAGTTCTTCTCGTACGTGGGCCGCGTGCTGCGCTCGGTCGTCATCGACCACCTGCGCACCGAGGGCCGCGACAAACGCGGCGGCGACTCGGTGATGGTCACGCTGTCCGCCGCCAGCGACGTGGCCGCCGTGCAGAGCCAGGCCGTGGACCTGATCGGCCTGGACCAGGCGCTGGCGCGCATGCGCGAGCTGGACACCGGGCTGTACGAGCTGATCGAGATGGTCGGCTTCGCCGGCCTGTCCATCGCCGAGGTCGCGGCGCTGCGCCAGCTCTCCACGCGCACCGTCAACCGCGAGCTGCTGAAGGCGCGTGCGCTGCTGCAGGAGCTGCTCGGCGACCGCCCCGACACGGTGTATTGATGGACGCCGGCTTGCAGGCGGCCGACTGGCAGCGTCTCTCGGCGCTGTTCGACGAGCTGGCCGACCTGCCGGCACCCGAACGCGCGCGGCGCCTGGGCGCCGTGCAGCCGCCCGAGCTGGCCGCGCGGCTGGCACGCATGCTGGCCTCGCTGCCGGACGACGATGCCACCGTCGTGCTGGACGTGCCCGGCTACGACGCCGGCCTGGCCGCTGCGCTGGGCACCCCTGGGCCCTCGGCCGTGCCGCTGCCGCAGCCGGGCGACCGCCTGGGCGCGTGGTGCCTGGCCGAGCTGCTGGGCGAGGGCGGCATGGGCCAGGTGTGGCGTGCCGAACGTGCCGACGGGCTGTACCAGGGCGAGGCGGCGATCAAGCTGCTGCGCGAAGACCTCACCAGTCCCGGCCTCGCGGCCCGCTTCGCCCGCGAGCGCGCGCTGCTCGGCCGGCTGACGCACCCCAACATCGCCCGGCTGCTGGACGCCGGTGAGCAGCACGGCCGCGCCTTCCTGGTGCTGGAGTACGTGGCCGGCAAGACGCTGTCGGAGCATGTGCGCGAGCACAAGCTGCCGCTGGCCGGGCGCGTCAGGCTGCTCATCGAGGTGGCGCGTGCCGTGGAGCATGCGCACGCCCAGCTCATCGTGCACCGCGACCTCAAGCCCAGCAACGTGATGCTGGACGAGAGCGGCGGCACCAAGCTGCTGGATTTCGGCATCGCGGGCCTGCTGGACGACTCGGGCCAGCAGGCCGACAGCCAGCTCACGCAGGTGACCGGCCGCCGCCTGACGCCGGCCTATGCCGCGCCGGAGCAGATCACCGGCGACGGCATCGGCGTCGCGGCGGACATCTATTCGCTGGGCGTCATGCTGTACGAGCTGGCCAGCGGCCAGCTGCCGTTCGGCCGCCAGGGGCGCGGGCGCACGGCGCTGGAGCACGACGTGCTGCACACCGAGGCGCGGCGCATCACGCAGGCGCTGGAGGCGCCGGACCTGGGCGATGGCGATGCCGGCCCCGGGCGGCCGCCCGATGCGCGCAAGGCCGCAGGCGACCTGGAGGCCGTGGCCGCCAAGGCCATGCGCAAGAACCCCGAGGAGCGCTACGCCAGCGTGGGCAGCTTCGTGGAGGACCTGGAACGCTGGTTGCGGCAGCGCCCCGTCAGCGTGCGCGCCGAGGACTGGCGCCACCGCATGCACCTGTGGGTGCGGCGCAATGCCGCGCTGGCCGCCGGCGGCGCGCTCGTGCTGGCAGCGCTGAGCCTGGGGCTGGGCGTGAGCCTGTGGCAACGGGAC
This sequence comes from Roseateles sp., assembly GCF_965229315.1. Lineage (GTDB taxonomy): Bacteria > Pseudomonadota > Gammaproteobacteria > Burkholderiales > Burkholderiaceae_C > Pelomonas. Next base: position 4,032,470 of record NZ_CBDDJA010000002.1, on the reverse strand, counting down.
GAGGCCCAGGCCGCGGCGCGGCAGAGCGAGGAGGTCACGCACTACCTGACGGACCTGCTCGCCTCGGCCAACCCCGAGAGGCACGGCGGCCGCATTCCCAACATCTTCGACCTGCTGGAGAAGAGCCGTGTCGAGCTCAGGGAGCGCTTCGCGCACGACGACCTGACCTATGCCCGCGTGCTGGAGGTCATGGCCTCCACCTACGACGACATGAACCGGCAGGACATCTCCATCCCGCTGTACCGTGACCTCGTCGAGGTGCACGGCCGGTTGTGGGGCGACGACGACCCGCGCACCATCGCCTCGCAGCTGCGCCTGGCCCGCGCCTTCACCGCCATCGGCTCGCCGATGGAGGTGGTGGAGATCGGCGAGCGCGTGCTGCCCAAGCTACCGCCGAAGGCCGGCGAGGGCGACTACGAAAACCTGCTCTATCAGCTGCTCGTGGCCTATGCCAACCTGGGCCGCTTCGACGAAGCCGAGGCCGTGGGCGAGAAGGCCTGGGCGCTGAAGCAGCAGATCTACAAGCCGACGGACTACGAGTACGTCTTCTTCAACCTCTACATCTACGTGCTGCGCACCAACCAGGGCCGCTGGCTGGACGCCGAGGCGGTGATGCAGCCGCTCGTCGAGGCGGGCGCCCACGCCCCGCCGCACCGCGCCCGCTTCGTGCAGCGCTCGCGCCAGGGGTTGTGGGTGGTGCAGGCTAGGCTGGGGCGCCCGCAAGCCACGACCGAGGCGGCGCTCGCGCTCGCGGCCGACATGGACGCCCTGCTGGGCCGCGGCAATTCGAGCAGCCAGCGCATGTACAACGATCTGGCCCGGCACCAGATGGAGCTGGGCGACGCCAGCGGCGCCGTGCGCACGCAGGCGCAGCTGGCCGCCATCCTGCCAGAGGCCGCGGCGCGCAACCCCAACCAGCGCCTGCCACGCGAAGCGCAGGCCCTGCTGGCCCAAGCGCTGGACTCGCCGAAGCGGGCGGAGTTGCTGCCGCGGGCGCGCACGCTGGCCGCCGAGCTGCGCTCGGGGAAGATCCCGGCGGGGCCGCCCTGGGTGGACGCCATGACGGCCATCGTGCGCGTGGGCCTGGTGCTGAACGACCTGGCGCTGGCGCAGGACGTCCTGGTGCCGCTGCAGCAGATGCAGTCCACGGGCTGGATGCGCAACTTCGACGCCTGGCGCACCCGGGTCGGCCAGCTGGACGGCGAACTGCAGCGCGCCCGCGGCCGGCCGCAAGACGGTGTCCAGGCACTGCGCGAGCGGGTGGCCTACCTCGACCGCCTGCCCGCGCCGCAGGGCCTGCCGCATTGGCGCGCCCAGCTGGACCTCGCGGCCAGCCTGGTCGCCGCCCGTTCACCGGACGCCGCGCAGGCCCTCGCCCGCGCAGATGCTCTGCGGCCCGAGTGGCTGGCACCGCATCATCCGATGGATGCGCTGCGCGCCCAGTTGGGCCAGGGGGGCAGCGCCGCGTCCTGGTCGGGTCAGTTCTAGAGCAGTCTCTCTACGGATACCGCGCGTCCCGTCACGTCGCAAGGTGTTTTCCCGTAGCGGTGTCCGCTTGACACGCGGTTAACTTCGCGGCTCCCCCCTAGAAAAACGTTGAGGAGACTCCCATGGCCACCATCGCTGCCGACCAGCTCGCCCTGCCACGCCTGTACCACTGGGAGCGCACGGCGGCCCACCGCGTCACGCTGACGCAGCCCATGGGAGGTGCCGAGGTCAAGGACTACACCTGGGCCCAGGTCGGCGAGCAGGTGCGCCGCATGGCCGCGTTCCTGAAGGCCAAAGGCGCCGCGGAAGGCTGGCCGGCCGACGCCAAGGTGGCCATCCTGTCCAAGAACTGCGCCTGGTGGCTGATGAGCGACCTGGCCATCTGGATGGCCGGTTATGTGTCGGTACCGCTGTACCCGACGCTGGCGGCCGGCACCATCGCGCAGATCCTCGCCCACAGCGAGGCGCGCTTCGTCTTCATCGGCAAGCTCGACGGCTGGGAGGGCATGAAGCCCGGCGTGCCCGCCGCCCTGCCCGGTGCGAGCTACGCGCTGTCGCCCGACGACGCGAAGCAGGCCTACGAAGGCTGGGACGCGATCTGCGCGCGCACCGAGCCGCTCAAGGGCGAGCCGCTGCGCGGCGCGGACGAGCTGTGCACGCTGATCTACACCTCCGGCACCACCGGCAACCCCAAGGGCGTGATGCACAGCTTCGGCGGCTTCGGCTGGGCGGTGGAGGAGGGCATGAAGCGCTTCCACATGACCGCCGCGGACCGCATGCTGTCCTACCTGCCGCTGGCCCACGTGGCCGAGCGCGCGCTGGTGGAGCACGGCTGGCTGCTGACCGGCTGCCAGCTCTTCTTCGCCGAGTCGCTGGACACCTTCACGGCCGATCTGCAGCGCGCGCGCCCGACGGTGTTCTTCTCGGTGCCGCGGCTGTGGGTCAAGTTCCAGCAGGGCGTGCAGGCCAAGATGCCGCCGGCCAAGCTGAACCGGCTGCTGCGCCTGCCCCTCATCGGCGGCCTGGTGCGCCGCAAGATCATGAAGACGCTGGGGCTGGACCAGTGCCGCCTGGCCGTGGGCGGCGCCGCCCCCATGCCGGTGGCGCTGCTGGAGTGGTACGAGACGCTGGGCCTGCGCGTCAACGAGGGCTACGGCATGACCGAGAACCTGGCGCTGTCGCACATGACCGAGCCGGGCAAGCGCCAGTTCGGCACGGTGGGCCCGGCCTACCCCGGCGTGCAGACGCGCATCGACCCGGCCAGCGGTGAGCTGCAGATGCGCAGCCCGGCGCTGATGCTGGGCTACTACAAGGAGCCCGCGCTGACTGCCGACGCGCTGACGGCCGACGGCTGGCTGCGCACCGGCGACAAGGCCAGCCAGGACGCCGATGGCTGCGTGCGCATCACCGGCCGCGTGAAGGACTTGTTCAAGACCAGCAAGGGCAAGTACGTCGCGCCCGCACCCATCGAGGACAAGCTGGGCATGAACCCCGCCATCGAGGCCTGCTGCGTGGCCGGCGCCAACATGGGCCAGCCGCTGGGCATCGCGATGCTGTCGCCGCAGGGCCTGCAGCGCGCGACGAGCGACGCCGCCGGCCTGCAGGCCGAACTCGCGCAGCACCTGGACGCCGTCAACGCGCGGCTGGACCCGCACGAGCAGCTGGCCACGCTGGTGCTCATCAAGACGCCGTGGACGGTGGACAACGGCTTCATCACGCCCACCTTCAAGGTCAAGCGCAACCGCATCGAGGAGGCCTATGGCGCCAAGTTCGATGCATGGGCGGTCCGGCGGGCGAAGGTGCAGTTCGGGGATTGAAGCCCTCGCCCCGTCGCGACGCGCTGAACGGGTGGGGCACCAGCGCTATCCTGGGCCGGCTTGGGAGCGGCCCGGCGCTCGGCCCGCTGGGGTCATGGGTCAACTGGCTTGGACGTGATGGCTGACAACGCCGAGATCGAGCTGAAGTTCCTCGTCCCGGCGGTGGCGCGGCAGGCGCTCGCAGCCGAGCTGGTGGCGCGAGGCACCGCGCAGCGCGCAGCGCTGACCGCCAGCTATCTGGACACGCCGGACCAGCGCCTGGCCCGCGCCGGCCTGGCCTGGCGCATGCGCCGCGAAGGCGGGCGCTGGGTGCAGGCGCTGAAGGGGGCCGGCGGCGGCGCCCTGGAACGCTTCGAGCACGAAGCGGAGCGACCCGACGCCAGCCCCGACCCGGCCGCGCATGCCGCCACGGCGCCGGGCCAGAAGCTGCTCAAGCTGCTGGGCCAGGCGCACGAGGACGGCCAGGCGGTGGGCGTGCGCTTCCAGACCGAGGTGCGGCGGCTCGTGCGGCGCGTGCGCACGCGCGGCGCCGTCGTCGACATCGCGCTGGATGAGGGCCGGGTCACGGCGGGCAGCGTGGCCCGGCCGATCCGCGAGGTCGAGTTCGAGCTGGTGTCCGGCTCGCCCGCCGCGATGCTGGCGCTGGTGGCGCGCTGGCGCCAGCGTTTCGGCCTGGTCTACGACCCGCACAACAAGGCCGAGCGCGGCCACCGGCTCGCGGCGGGCGAGCCGCATCCGCCGCTGCGCAAGGCGATGCCGCCGCGCTACGACACCGCCGCCACGCCGCTGGACGCCTTCGGCGCGGTGTTCGACGAATGCCTGGCCCACGTCAGCCGCAATGCCATCGGGCTGGCCGAGGGCGATGCCGGACGGCGCCCCGGCCACGTGCACCAGATGCGCGTGGGCCTGCGCCGGCTGCGCAGCGCGCTGCGCGCCTTCCGGGGCTGGGTGGCGGAGCCGCCCGCCGAACTGGTGCAGGGGCTGCGCACGCTGTCCGCCGAACTGGGCCGCGCGCGCGACCGCGACGTGCTGGACAGCGGCGTGGCGGCCGAGCTGGCGCGGGCCGGTGCGCCGCCGCTGACCAGCGAAGTGCCCCATCTGCCTGACCTGCCCGACCTGCCGGCGCTGATCCGCGGTGACGCCACGCAGCGGCTGCTGCTGGCCTGCATCGCCTGGCGCGCCGGCCTGGCACCGGGCGAAACGCCGCCAGGCTCGCTGAAGCACCTCGCGCGCCACCGCCTGCGCCGCTGGCACCGGCGCATCGTGCAGCGCTGCCAGGCCTTCGACGAGCTGGACCTGCCGGCGCTGCACGAACTGCGCAAGGACGTGAAACGCCAGCGCTACGCCCTCGAGTTCTTCGCGCCGCTGCTGCCGAAGAAGCGCACCGCCCGCCAGATGAAGACATGGGCCACGGCCCAGCGGGTGCTGGGCGAAGTCAACGATCTGCACACCGCCCGCGATGGCTACCAGGCCCTGGTGGCCCGCGACCCGGCCGCCTGGTTCGCGGTCGGCTGGGTGACGGCGCGGCTGGCCGAGGCCCGCGAGCAGGCCCGCGTCGAACTCATGCAAGGCGCCGCTGTGTGAACTTGTTTTAAGGCTGGCTTGCGCTTCACTTGCGGGCAACATCGTTTGACATGGCCGTGCCCACACGCCGCCCTAAACTGGCCAGCCCTGCACCGCACGAGCCCGCCGCCATGAAGTCCCTGCGACCGTTGCTGATCGCCGCCGCCGTCGCGATGCCCTGCCTGCTGCCGTCTGCGCCCGTGTCGGCCCAGAGCGTGGCCGACACCGAAGCCCGCGTCATCGTGCGCTTCAAGCCCCAGGCGGACAGCGTGCGCGCCAAGGCGCTCAGCGTGCGGGCCAGCCGCGCCGAGGCGCACGACGTGGCGCAGACGCGCGCCACCGCGCTGGGCCTGCGCACCGGGCAGCGCCTGGCGGCCGGCCTGAGCCTGGATGACCGCACGCACGTGCTCTTCGCCCACGGCCTGACCGGCGCGCAGCTCGCCAGGCGCCTGGCGGCCGACCCCGAGGTCGAGCTGGTGGCCGTGGACGAGCGCCGCAAGCACACGCTGCTGCCCAACGACCCGCTGTTCGGCGGCGCCACGGTGAACGCCGAGACGACGGTCAGCGGTGCTCAGAGCCGCACCATCGACCAGTGGTACCTGAAGGCGCCAGCCACCGCAACGAACACTGCAGTCGTGTCCAGCATCAACGCGCCAGCTGCGTGGGATATCACCCCAGGCTCTTCCGGCGTTGTCATTGCGGTAATCGACACCGGCGTTCGCATGGACCATCCAGACCTAGCGGGGCAGTTCGTCAGCGGCTACGACATGATCGGCTACGGCACGTCTTCGTCGGCGACGGCGGTCGCCATCGCCAACGACGGCGACGGCCCGGACGCCGACCCGTCCGATCCCGGTGACTGGGTATCGCAGGCCGACATCGCGGCCGGCACGCTGGGCAGCGGCTGCACGACCGCCGACATCAGCAACAGCTCCTGGCACGGCACGCGCGTGTCGGGCCTGATCGCCGCAAGTACCAATAACACGCTGGGTATGGCGGGTGTCGGGCGGTTCAAGATCCTGCCGGTGCGCGTGCTTGGCAAGTGCGGCGGCTACGACAGCGACATCATTGTGGGCATGAGATGGGCAGTGGGCATCTCTATCCCGGGCATGCCGATCAACGCCAACAAGGCCAAGGTGCTGAACATGAGCCTCGGTGGCAGCGGCACCTGCGGCACTACCGGCACAGGTAAGTTGTACCGCGACGTCATTGCAGAGGTCAACGCGACGGGCGCCACCATCGTCGTCGCGGCTGGTAACTCCGAAGGGTTGGCCGTGGGCCTGCCGGGCAACTGCCCCAACGTCGTCACGGTGGCGGCGCTGCGCCACGTCGGCACCAAGGTCGGCTTCTCCAGCCTGGGCCCGGAGGTGACCATCTCGGCGCCTGGGGGTAACTGCATCAACACCGGCACCAACCAGCCCTGCCTGTACCCGATGATCAGCGTAACCAATAGTGGTACGACGACGCCGGTGGTCGCCGATGACGCTTACACGGGTAGCCAGTCGTCGGTTGGCACGAGTTTTTCTGCCCCCATCGTCAGCGGCATCGTTGGGCTCATGGCCTCGGTGCGACCTGGCCTCACGTCGGCTGAAGCGATATCCATTTTGAGAAGCACTGCGCGGGCATTTCCAACCACGGGCAGTGGCAGTAACCCCAACCCCTTGCAATGCGCGGCGCCGCGTTCGACGGTGCAGGACGAGTGCTATTGCACGACCAGCACTTGCGGCGCGGGCATGGTGGACGCGAGCGCTGCAGTCGCGGCCGCGCTGGCATTGAGTGGCGGGGCCGTAACGATCACGGAATCTCCCGCCAGAGGCCTGACGGCTGGACAGACGCTGACGTTGACAGCTAATGCCATCGGACTGCCTAGCAATCGGACGATTGCATCGACTGCATGGACCGTAGTGTCCGGCGGAGGTGTCGTGAGCAGCTTCGCGTCCACGAACACGACTACGGCAACTGTCGTGCCCTCCGGTGCTGGCACGTTCACAGTCCGAGCGGATTCGACGGACAACTTCGGTACGGTCTACACGCAGACGGCCATCGTCACAGCCGCGGCGGCCGCGACGAGCGGCGGCAGCACGACGACGCCCACCGACAGCAGCGGTGGTGGCGGTGGTGCCATGAGCGCCGTGTGGCTGGCGCTGCTGGCCACTGCGGCGCTGGCGCTGCGGCCGCGCCGCAAGCCTGAGCCTGTTGCCGTTCGTTCAGTGCGAGGCCGCTGACGCGGCCGGGGCGGCGCTGCAGGTCTTGAAGCCCACAGCCAGCGCCGGGTCCCGGGAGCCCTTGAGCTTGGCCGCCAGCAGGCCGTCGGCCTGCGCCAGCACGAGGCTGTGGCGGGACTGCGGCGCCTTCAGCGCCAGCACGCGCAGGCCCTTGAGGCCGCGCCTGTCCAGTGCCGCCAGGGCGGCTGCGGCCTCGGCTTGGCTGGGGTGGCGGCTGAGCACGAAGGCGGGCTGCTCGGCGGGCAGGCCCTCCAGTGGCTCGAAGGCGAGCTTGAGCTGCCGATAGGTGGCTTCCTTGCGGGCGCGGAAGTCCGGGTCGGCGAGCTTGATGGTCGCCACCCCCCACACGCCCGGCAGCTCGCTGCTGCGCACCTGCGGCTCGGCGCCCGTGGCGCGCAGCGCCGCCAGCGCGGCGGCCAGTGCGGCGTCGCCGTCCAGCGGACCCAGCTCCAGGCAGCTGCGCTGGCTCAACGCAGCCACGGCACTGGCCGCCAGCGGCTGGATGCGCTCGGGATGCTGCTGGGCCGCCAGTCGCTGCGGCTCGCGGCCCCCGTCGACGGGCAGGCCGGTCGCCGTGTCCAGCCAGCCGCGCGACCAGGCGAAGAACAGGCCGTTGACGGCCAGCAGCACGATCACCAGCACGCGCATCACGGGGGGGTCTCCAGTCGCAGGCTCAACTCGCCGCCGCTGACGGGCACGAGGCCGGCCGCGGTCTCCAGCAGCAGCTCACCACGCGCCGACACGCCGCGCGCGACGCCCGGCTGCTCGCCCACGCGCACGCGCTGATCCGCGGCGAGGTCGCGGCGCGCAAAGGCCGGCTGCCAGGGTGCAAAGCCCAGCGTGCCGAAGTCCGCCAGCATCGCCTGCAGCGCGGGCGCGAGGCGGTCCAGCGTTGCGGCGGCCGTGGCGGCCGGGTGCAGGGCCTGCAGCGCCGCGTGGCCGCTGGCGAAGGCGCTGCGGTCCACGTCGGCCGGCAGCGGCAGCAGGTTGATGCCGATGCCGATGACCACGCCGCGGCGCTCGGCCGGCAAGGGCACGGTCTCGATGAGGATGCCGCCCAGCTTGGCGCCGTCCAGGAACAGGTCGTTGGGCCACTTCAGGCGGATGCGCTCGCCCGACGGGTCCAGCACATCGGCCACCGTGCAGCCCACGGCCAGCGAAAGGCCGGACAGGTCCAGTTCGGCGGGCAGCGCGAAGGCGACAGAGAACGTCAGCGCTGCATCGTCCGACTGCCAGGCCCGGCCCAGGCGGCCGCGGCCGGCGGTCTGGCGGCTGGCCGACAGCACCAGCGGGCCGCCGCCGTCACGCAGGTGTTGCAGCGCCTCGGTGTTGGTCGAGCCGCATTCGGCGAGGTGGCGGCGTTCCACAGCGTCTTCAGCGTTTCGGCGCGAGCATGGTGCCGCGGCAGGTCAGCGCGCCACACCAGCAGGCGAACTGCTTCTTGACCTTGGCCGTGTGGCGCTCGTCCAGCACCAGGCCGTAGTCGTAGAACAGTTCCTCGCCCGGCGCCAGGTCGCGCAGCGCCTTGATGAAGACGCGGCCGTCGACTTCCTCGGCCTCGCAGTTGGGCTCGCAGGCGTGGTTGATCCAGCGCGCGTTGTTGCCGCCATGCAGCGCGTCGATGACCTCGCCGGTGTCCAGGTGGAAATAGAAGGTGTGGTGGGGCTGCGCGGGGTCGTGCGGGTGGCGCGCCTCGGCCACCGCCCATGAGATGCGCTCGCCGGTGTACTCGATGATGCGCGCGCCGGCGGCGATGGGCGCCACCGCGTAGACCCCGCGGCCGTGCACGCCGGAGTCACGGACCTCGATCTTGCGGCGTGGGGCAGGGCGCGGGGATTTGGCGGTCATCGGCGCTGTGGTACGGTGAATTCATGGGTGCGCGTGCGTGTGTGCGTGCGCGAGGCCCGGATTGTAGGCAGGGGATTTTGAGTCCCCCGCCCTAGGGAAGACCGAGAGACACGACCTGATGAGCAAGACCCTGATCATTGCCGAGAAGCCTTCCGTCGCACAGGACATCGTCCGCGCGCTGACCCCCGTGGCGGGCAAGTTCGACAAGCACGACGACCACTTCGAGAACGAGACCTACGTCGTCAGCTCCGCGGTGGGGCACCTGGTCGAGATCGCGGCGCCGGAAGAGTTCGACGTCAAGCGCGGCAAGTGGAGCTTCAACAACCTCCCTGTCATCCCGCCGCACTTCGACCTCAACCCCATCGACAAGAACAAGGGGCGGCTGAACGCGCTGACCAAGCTGATCCGCCGCAAGGACGTGACAGCACTGATCAATGCCTGCGACGCGGGCCGCGAGGGCGAGCTGATCTTCCGTTTGATCGAGCAGTACGCGACGCCGGCCAAGGGGCCGCTGAACAAGCCCATCCAGCGGCTGTGGCTGCAGTCCATGACGCCCGCGGCCATCCGCGACGGCTTCGAGAAGCTGCGCAGCGACGAGCAGATGCTGCCGCTGGCCGACGCCGCGCGCTGCCGCTCCGAGGCCGACTGGCTGGTGGGCATCAACGGCACGCGGGCGATGACCGCGTTCAACTCGCGCGACGGTGGCTTCTTCCTGACCACCGTGGGCCGCGTGCAGACGCCGACGCTGTCGGTCGTGGTCGAGCGGGAAGAGAAGATCCGCAAGCACGTCGCCCGCGACTACTGGGAGCTGCGCGCCAACTTCGACGCCCAGGCCGGCCAGTACGAAGGCAAGTGGTTCGACCCCGCCTGGAAGAAGAACGACGACCTGGAGCGCCGCGCCGACCGGATGTGGAACGCGGCCGACGCCGAGGCCATCGCCAAGGCGGTGCTCGGCAAGCCGGCCACGGTGACTGAGGAGAGCAAGCCCAGCACGACCAGCTGCGGCGGGCTGTACGACCTGACGACGCTGCAGCGCGAGGCCAACTCGCGCTTCGGTTTCTCGGCCAAGACGACGCTGTCCATCGCGCAGGCGCTGTACGAGAAGCACAAGGTGCTGACCTACCCGCGGACGGACTCGCGCTTCCTGCCCGAGGACTACCTGGCCGTCGCCAAGGACACGGCCAAGATGCTGGCGACGGAAGACCTGCCTGGCCCCTTGAGCGCGCTGTCGCAGCATGCGGCCAAGGCGCTGAAGGAGGGCTACATCAAGCCGACCAAGAAGGTGTTCGACAACGCCAAGGTGTCGGACCACTTCGCCATCATCCCGACGCTGCAGGCGCCCAAGGCGCTGACCGAGATCGAGGCCAAGCTGTACGACATGGTGGTCAAGCGCTTCCTCGGCGTGTTCTTTCCGCCGGCCGAGTTCCTGGTCACGACGCGCATCTCCAAAGTGCTGGACAAGCACCATTTCCAGACCAACGGCAAGGTGCTCGTCAAGCCGGGCTGGCTGGCCGTCTACGGCAAGGACGTGGACGACGAGGACGCCAACCTCGTGCCGGTGCAGACCGGCGAGGTCGTGCGCACCGAGAGCGTGGACGTGAAGGCGCTGCAGACCAAGCCGCCGGCGCGCTACACCGAGGCGACGCTGCTGAGCGCAATGGAAGGCGCCGGCAAGCTCATCGACGACGACGAGCTGCGCGAGGCCATGGCCGAGAAGGGCCTGGGCACGCCGGCCACGCGCGCGGCGACCATCGAAGGCCTGATCAGCGAGAAGTACATGCTGCGCGAAGGCCGCGAGCTGATTCCCACGGCCAAGGCCTTCCAGCTGATGACGCTGCTGCGCGGCCTGGAGGTGGAAGACCTGACGAGACCTGAGCTGACCGGCGACTGGGAAAGCAAGCTGGCCCAGATGGAAAAGGGCAAGCTCAAGCGCGAGGTCTTCATGGCCGAGATCGCGGCCATGACCGAGAAGATGGTCGCCAAGGCCAAGGGCTATGACCGCGACACCATCCCGGGCGACTACGCGACGCTGAAGACGCCGTGCCCCAAGTGCAGCGGCGTCGTCAAGGAGAACTACCGCCGCTTCACCTGCACCGGCCAGCATGGCGACGGCAGCGACGCCTGCGGCTTCTCCATCGGCAAGATCCCGGGCGGGCGCAGCTTCGAGTTGAACGAGGTCGAGACCTTCCTGGCGAATAAGAAGATCGGTCCGCTGGAGGGCTTCCGCTCCAAGGCGGGCTGGCCGTTCACGGCCGAGCTGGCGCTGGTGTTCGACCCCGAGATCGACAACTGGAAGCTGGAGTTCGACTTCGGCGAGGACGCCAAGAAGGCCGAAGGCGACGGCGAGCCGGTGGACTTCAGCGGCCAGAACTCGCTGGGCGCCTGCCCCAAGTGCGCCGGCCATGTCTACGAGCACGGCAGCAACTACGTCTGCGAGCACGCCGTGGGCGACAAGGTGACCTGCGACTTCAAGACCGGCAAGGTCATCCTGACCCAGCCCATCGAGCCGGCGCAGGTGCACAAGCTGCTGAGCACGGGCAAGACCGACCTGCTGGAGAACTTCGTCTCCAACAAGACCCGCCGCAAGTTCAAGGCCTTCCTGGCCTACGACAAGAAGGAAGGCAAGGTCATCTTCGAGTTCGAGCCGCGCGCGGCCAAGGCGCCGCCGGCGAAGAAGGCCGCCGCGAAAAAGACGTCGGCCAAGGCTTGACCGGCGTTCCTGGCGCACGGGCTGCAGGACTTATGCTCGCCGCGCCGGGCCTGGGCAGGCCGCTGAGGGAGGGCAGGGGATGGCGTTGACGCCGATCAACATCGGAATACAGACGCGCATGACCGCCGGCATCGCGCTGGTCGCCAGCCTGCTGGTGCTGGCGGTCGGCTGGTACTGGACCAGCCACGAGGAGGACGAGCTGATGGCGTCGCTGCGCCAGCGCGAGTCGCGCATGGCCGGCCTCATCGAACGCAGCTTCGCCGGCCCGATCTGGAACCTGGACCACGTCGCCATCGAGAACCTGCTCGACGCCGTCATGGCCGACCCCGAGGTGCAGGCCATCGAGCTCCAGGGGCTGGGCCTGCACGGCGGCAAGACGCAGCGCGTGCGCAGCACACCGGCCAGCGGGCCGGACAGCGCACAGCTCAGGCGCGAGTTCGGCATCACCTACCAGCCCGCGGCAGATGCGCCCGGCACGCAGGTCGCCACCGCCGTGCTGGTCTACACGCGCGAGCTCATCGACGAGCAGATCAGCCGCACGCGGCTGTTCGTCGTGGAGCTGCTGGCCGTCGTGATGGCGGGCATCGTCATCGCCAGCTCGCTGCTGGTGCACTTCCTGGTGCGACGGCCGGTCGCGCGGCTCGGCGCGCTCGCCCAGCGGGTGGCCAAGGGCGACCTGGGCGCGCAGGAACCGGTGGAACGCGGCGACGAGATCGGCGAGCTGACGAAGCGCTTCAACGCCATGAGCCTGAAGCTGCGCAGCGCGGCCGACCAGGTGCAGCTCAGCTCCGACGGGCTGCGTGCCAGCGAGGCCCGCTACCGCAGCCTGTTCGAGAACGCGACCGAGGGCATCTTCCAGGCCGACGCCCAGGGCCGCATGCTGGGCATGAACCGCGCCTTCACGCAGATGCTGGGCCTGGGGTCGGGTGTGCAGAGCCCCGTGGGCCGGCGCCTGCGCGAGCTGACCGGCATCGGCCGGCGCGAGATGCTGCGCGTGGCGGCCGTCCTGAATGAGCAGGGGAAGATCCAGCAGGCCCAGCTGCAGCTGCGCGGCGCCGGGGGCCGGCCGCTGTGGGTGGAGCTGAACGCGCACTGGGTGGAGGCCGAGGGGGCCGACGGCGGGCGCGGCCAGCGCCGCATCGAGGGCATGGTCAGCGACATCTCGCTGCGTCGCCAGGCCGAGGCCGAACTGACGCGCCACCGCGACCATCTCGAAGACCTCGTCGCCGAGCGCACGGCCGAGCTGCAGGAGGCCAAGGCGCGCGCCGAGGCCGCCAACTTCGCCAAGGGCCGCTTCCTCGCGACCATGAGCCACGAGTTCCGCACGCCGCTGAACGCCATCCTCGGCTTCACGCAGCTGATGCAGATGGACGCCACCATTCCCGCCGGCCAGCAGGCCAAGCTGCAGCTGATGCGCGACTCGGGCCTGCACCTGCTGGAGCTGATCAACGACGTGCTGGACATGGCCAGCATCGAGGCTGGCAAGGTCAGCCTGAAGCCCGCGCTGGTGGACCTGCGCGCGCTGCTGGACATGGCCTGCGACAGCGTGCGCCTGCGTGCCGAGCAGAAGGAGCTCGATTTCTCGCTGGCCGTGGATGCGACGCTGCCGGCGCGCGTGGTCGTGGATGGCCAGCGCCTGCGCCAGGTGCTGCTCAACCTGCTGGCCAATGCGGTCAAGTTCACCGACACGGGCAGCGTGCAGCTCGCCGCCCGCGTCGTGGCGCAGGACGCCACGCAGGTGCGGCTGAGCCTGGAGATCATCGACACCGGCATCGGCATGACGCCGGCCCAGCAGGCGCGCCTGTTCCAGGCGTTCGAGCAGGTCTCAGATGCCTCCCGCCACCTCGGCGGCACGGGCCTGGGCCTGTCCATCAGCCAGCAGCTCGTGCGGCTGATGGGCAGCCAGATCGTCGTGCAGAGCACGGCCGGCCAAGGCAGCACCTTCGCGTTCGAGTTGAGACTACCCCTGGCATGACGCGCTCCGCTGCGTTGCGGGCCGCGCGCCGGGCCGCTCCCAAGCCGGCCCGCGCTGGCGATGTGCTTGCCGGTCAATCCGGCAAGCATCGCCGTCCCCCCGGGGGACCGACCAGCCCTGCCGGCGTTCAGCGCGGCGGGGCTGGGCGAGGGGCACGATGACCTGGGCGATCGCGTTCAAGCTGCTGGCGATCCTGGTGGCCGTGGCCATCGGCTGGGCGGTGGGCCGCATGCGCTGGCTGGGCGGCGGCGCGGCCGGCAGCGACAGTGACCCCGCCCGTGTGCTGGCCAACGCCGCCTTCTACATCTTCGTGCCGGCGCTGCTGTTCCGCACCACGGCGCGGCTGGACACCGCCACGCTGCCCTGGGCCTTCCTGGGCGCGTTCTTCGTGCCGGTGCTGGTGCTGATCGCGCTGATGTACGCGCTGTACCGCTGGCGGCGCCAGCCCGGCGACAACGTCGTGCTGCCCAGCATCAAGGCCATCACGGCGGGCTTCGGCAACACGCTGCAGATCGGCCTGCCGGTCGCGGCCGGCGTGTTCGGCGAGCAGGGCCTGGCCATCCACATCGCGGTCGTCAGCCTGCATGCGCTGTCCATCCTGACGCTGCTGACGGCCCTCGTCGAGCTGGACCTGGCACGCGAACGCCGCACCGGCAACCTCGCCGCGACGCTGCTGCAGACCGTGCGCAACACCGTCATCCACCCGGTGGTGCTGCCGGTGCTGGCGGGCCTGGCGTGGAGCGCCACGGGCCTGGCGCTGCCGGCCGTGGCCGACGAGGTGCTGCAGAGCCTGGGCACGGCCGTCGTGCCGCTGTGCCTGACGCTGATCGGCATGTCGCTGGCCTACTACGGCTGGCCGCGCACCTGGCATGGCCTGGCCGGGCTGGTGGCGGCCAAGCTGGTGCTGATGCCGGCCCTCGTGCTGGGCATCGCGCACTGGGGACTGGGCCTGGACGGCATGCCACTGGCCGTCATCGTCATGATCGCGGCGCTGCCCACCGGCTCCAACGCGCTGATCTTCGCGCAGCGCTACCGCGCACTGGAGGCCGAGGTGACGGCCGCGACCGTCATCTCCACCATTCTTTACGTCGCCACCGCGCCGGCGTGGCTGGCGCTGCTGGCATGGTTGTCGCCCTGGTGAGGCCGTGGTGACTCCCGGCACTTCTGCCGGGTGGCCCGCCTGCCGCCCAATCCCTGCATCGCTCTTCGAGGACCGACCCGCATGAAAGCTCCCGCTCCCCGCCGCCTGGTGGCCCTGCTGGCCGTGGCCGGCGCCCTGTCGGCGGCGCTGCCCGGTGTGTCGGCACCCGTGGCCGCCGTCAGCACCGAGGCCGGTCAGCTGGCCGTGCGCCACGACAAGTTCACGCTGGCCAACGGCTTCGAGGTCATCCTGGTGGAAGACCACCGCCTGCCGCTGGTGGCCTTCAACCTGTGGGTGCATGCCGGGCCGCGCAACGAGGTCAAGGGCCAGACGGGTTTTGCCCACCTGTTCGAGCACCTGATGTTCGCCGGCAGCCGCCACGTGCCGCGCGGCGAGTTCGACAAATACATCGATGCCGCCGGCGGCACCGATGCCAACGGCACGACCAACTTCGACCGCACCAACTACTTCTTCACGCTGCCGTCCAACCAGCTGGAAAAAGGCCTGTGGCTGAAGGCCGACATGCTGGGCTGGATGATCGACGAGGTCGATTCGGTGGCGCTGGCCAACCAGCAGGACGTGGTGCGCAACGAGCGCCGCCAGAGCTTCGAGAACCGGCCCTACGGCATCGTCGAGGAGGCGATGTACCAGGCGCTTTACCCCGAGGGCCACCCGTATCGCGGCGCCGTCATCGGCTCGCACGCCGACATCCAGAGCATCCAGCTGGCCGACGTGAAGGCCTTCGCCCGCACCTACTACCGCCCCAACAACGCGACGCTGGTGCTGGCTGGCGACTTCGACCCCCGCCAGGCCCGCGCGCTGGTGCAGAAGTACTTCGGCACGCTCAAAGCCGGCCCCAAGCCGCCCGAGGTGCGCGTGGCCATGCCCGAGATCAAGTCGGAGCGCCGCCTCGTCGTCACGGACCGCATCGAGCTGAGCCGCCTGGACCTGGCGTGGCACACGCCGCCGATGTTCGCGGCCGGCGACGCGGAGCTGGACATCGCCTCGCACGTGCTGGGCGGCGGCAAGGCCAGCCGGCTCTACGGCCTGCTGGTGCGCGACAAGCAGCTCGCGCAGAGCGTGCAGGTGTCGCAGGAGTCGATGTCGCTGAGCTCGCTGTTCAACATCGAGATCGTGGCCCGCCCCGGCGCGTCGCTGGACGACATCGAGACGCTGGTGGACGCCGAGGTCGCCCGGCTTGCCACCACGCCGCCTTCTGAAGCCGAGATGGCGCAGGCACGCGCGACCATCCAGACGCAGCTGCTGCAGCGCATGGAGAAGGTCACGACGCTGGCGGACCTGGTGAACAGCTACAACCAGATGGCCGGCGACCCCGGCTATGTCGGCAAGGACCTGGCGCGCTACCGCGAGGCCACGCCGGCGGCGGTCAGCGCCGTGGTGGCGCAGTGGCTCAAGAAGGACCGCCGCGTCGTCGTGCAGGCGCAGCCGGGCCAGCAGATCCTGCCGCCCGAGGTGCCCACGCCCGAGATGCCCAAGCAGGCCGGCAAGGGCGAGCGCGAGTCGCTGAACGCCGCCGAGACCTGGCGCAACAAGGCCCCCGGCGCGGCCCGCGCCAAGCCGTTGACGCTGCCGGCCGCGCAGAGCTTCAAGCTCGCCAACGGCCTCACGGTCATCCACTCCCAAAAGGCCGGCCTGCCGCTGGTCAGCGCCAGCCTCGTGGTGCGCGCCGGCCATGGCGCCAACCCGGCCGGCCAGCCCGGCCTGGCGGGCTTTGTCGCCGCCATGCTGCCGGAGGGCACGGCGACGCGCAGCGCCCAGCAGATCGCCGGAGCCACCGCGGCGTTGGGCGCCACGCTGACGGCCCAGGCCGGTGGCGAAGAGGCGTCCATCGATTTCTCCGGCCTGAAGGCCAGCGCCCGCGACGGCTTCGGCCTGCTGGCCGACCTGGCGCTGAACCCTGCGTTCGCGGCGCCCGAGATCGAACGCGTCAAGGCGCAGCGACTGGCCGCGCTGGCGCAGACGCGTGAGCAGCCCGCGCTGCTGGCCAATGCCGTCGGCAACCGCGTGACCTACGGCGAAGGCCATCCGCTCGCGCTCAACCCGCTGGGTACCGAGGCCAGCATCAAGGCCGTCGACGCGGCCGCGCTGCATGCCTTTTGGCAGGCGCGGTACCGCCCCGAGCGCGCGGCGCTGGTCGTTTCCGGTGACCTGACCGAGGCCGAGCTGCGCGCGCTCGTCGAGCCGTTGTTCGGCGGCTGGAAGGGCGCCGGCGCAGCACCGGTCGCGCCGCCGCTGCCCGCGGCCCGGCCCATCGCGGCGCGCACCGTGGTCGTCGACAAGCCCGGCGCGCCGCAGACGGCGCTGGCCGTCGTGGCGCCCGGCCCGTTCGCGTCGGTGCCCGATGCGGCTGCCACCCAGCTGATGAACGCCGCGCTGGGCGGCCTGTTCACGTCGCGCATCAACACCCAGCTGCGCGAGGTCAAGGGCTACACCTACGGCATCTACTCCGGCTTCACGATGGGCCGCGAGCGCGGCCAGTTCGGCATCCGCGGCAGCGTGCGCACCGATGTGACCGGCGCGGCGCTGGCCGACATGTGGCAGGAGATCGCCGGCATGCGCGCCAAGCCCATGGGCGCGGCCGAACTCGGCCGCGTGCGCAACGCGCAGCTGCTGTCGCTGCCGGGCCTGTTCGACACCAACCTGGCCGTCGTGGCCGGCTATGCGGGCAACTGGTCCTGGGGCCTGCCGCTGACGGCCATCACCGACCTGCCCAGGCAGTACGGCGCTGTTACGTCGGCCGCCGCGCTGAAGGCGGCGCAGCAGCACCTCGACCCGGCGCAGTTGATCGTCGTCGCCGTGGGCGACAAGGCCAGCATCGTGCCGCAGCTGGAGGCCATCGGCCGCAAACCCGAGCTGCGCGACACCGAAGGCCGGCCGCTGCCGTAGCGGCGCCCGTGGCATGACCGACGTGAATCGACTGCAATCGGCGTTTCAGCGCCTGTATCTGCCGGCTGGCGGTGACCCGGACGGCGTGCGCGCGATGGTCATCGAGCTGACCGGTCCCGCCGACTGGGGCGCGCTGGGGCCGATGTGGCGCGGCGTGCAGGTGGACCTGCAGCTGCCCGCACCGGCCATCGCCGTGTCGGGCAGCGACGGGCTGCAGCTGTGGTTCTCGCTGCAGATGCCCGTGACGGCGGCGCGCGCGGCGGATTTTCTGGCGCGCCTGCGCGTGCACTATCTGCCGTGCATCGCGCCGGCACGCATCCGGTTGCGACCGTCGGCAACCGATGGTTCTCCCGGCGTGCCGCGCGTGCCCGCGCAATCGGCGTCCACCGGCAACTGGTCGGCGTTCGTGGCACCCGACCTCGCGCCGATCTTTGCCGACACGCCCTGGCTGGACGTCGAGCCTGGCGTCGAGGGGCAGGCCGACCTGCTCGCGCGGCTGGCCAGCATCAAGCCGGCGGCTTTCGAGGCGGCGATGCACGGCCTGCAGCCTGCGTCGGCCGGCCCATCGCCGGCCGACGCGCCGCCGATGGCCGCGGGCGCCGGGCCGGACGTGGACCCCCGGCGGTTTCTGCAGCAGGTGCTGAACGACGAGACGGTCGCGCTGGCCTTGAGGATCGATGCCGCCAAGGCCTTGCTGCAGGCCGCCCACCCATCGGCGCAGCGATGAACCGGTGCGCCCGGATACAACCGGCAGCATCGAGCCGGTGCACTTGGTGCAGACTCGCGTGATGACACTTCAGATCCATGACAACCCGCCCACACTGACGTCCGAACAGGCCCTGACAGGCTGGCACCGCGAGTTCTGCGTCGAGCTGTTGGGAGAAGGCCAGGCGCGCATCTTCCTGCGCGCGCTGGAATCGGCGTCACTCAAGGCCACGGAACTCCGTCAAGCCATCCTGTTCCACCGCGTGAGCGCGGGATTCGCCGACCTGAACGGCTGCGTCGAGGCCGCGCGCGGTCCGCTCGAACAACTGGCCAGCACGGCCGTGAGGCAGCTGCCCGGCAAGGACAACCTCTTCGCTGCCGTGGCCTACGACCGCGGTGCGTGGGATGCGGTCGTGAATGTCGTCGATGCCTGGCAGCGGCGCCAGCATGCGGCAGTTCGCTGAGGGCCGGGAGGTGCCGGCGCCAACGCCGCAACCGGCGCGACAAACGGGCCTGCAACAGGCCGGGCCGCGCGGTGGCCGGGCTCACCCGCAGGTGACGACCACGTTGTTGACTGCGTCTCCGAGGCTGTCCACGTTGCCGCTGCCGTTGCTGACGCTGCAGTTCTGGCCCGCGGGAGGGTTGAGCACCGTGACCTGATAGGCCGCCCCGGTCGAGTAGGTGTCGGCAAAGCTGAACTGGCCGTTGGCCTGCACCGGGAGCACGGTGATGCCGTCGCTGAGTGTCAGCGTGCCGCCCGCGGCCAAGCCGCTGACCGTGCCGCCCACGGTGCCGTTGGCGGAGCACACAACCGTGAGCGTCGTCACCGGTGTGGCCAGCGCATCGACGGTGCCGCCGGCGTTGGCCACGCTGCAGGACTGGCCGCTGGGCTGTGCCGCGATCGACACGTTGTAGCTGGCGCCGGCTGCAAAGGGATCGGCGAATGCGAAGCTGCCATTGGCGGCGATGCTGAGTGTGGTCGTTCCGTCGGTCACGCTCACCGTGGAGCCCGAGGCCAGGCCGACCACGTTCCCGCCGACGGTGGCGGTCGGTACGCAGGTGACCGAGATGTCGGAGACCGGGTCGCCGTTCGGGTCCACCGAGCCGGCCCCATTGCTGACACTGCAGGACTCGCCCGGCGGCTGGGCGGTGACCGTGACGTCGTAGGGGCTGCCGGCGCTGAGGCTGCCGTCGGCGAACTGGAAGCTGCCATTGCTGCTCAGGGCCATGGTCGTCGGCCCATCGCTGAGCGTCACGCTGGAGCCTGTGGCCAGCCCGCTGAGTGACCCGGACAGCGGGACGGTGCCGGTGCCGCCGCCACATGCGCTGAGGCTGCCCGCCAACAGGGCGGCGAGGGCCCAGCTCACGGATCGGTGTTGTGGGTGCATGGTGTTTCCTTGATGGCGTGGATGACGGATGGGGCTGAACCCGATGCACCACCGGTCCTCGATGGCGCATCGCAAGCATCGGGGCAGCGGCCGCTGCCTTTGTTGCGAGCGCCGCCTGCCGCATGACATCTGCAATGTCGATGGCCTCGCCTCAGGCAGGGGCTGTGCGGGCTGCTGCCCGACCGCCCCACTCAGCAAGGATGTCCGAGGTGCTTTGACAGTGCCGGCAAAGAAAAAGCACTTTGCCGTGAAGCTAAGTGCTTGATGCGCTTGGTGCGCCCGGTTGGGATCGAACCAACAACCCCTGCCTTCGGAGGGCAGTACTCTATCCATTGAGCTACGGGCGCGAAGCCTTGCATTCTAGCAGCGGGGTTCCCATGAGGCCGAGGCCCCATGGGGGCTGCCTATAATTGGTGGGTTTTGTGTCCCGCGCGGCGGGCACCGAAGCGACGACAAGGACCAACAAGAGGACTCCATGAGCGCCAGCCAAGATCACGATCACGACGAAGCCCACACGGGCCCGATCAAGACGCCCAAGCAACTGGCCTGGGCCGTGCTGTTTTCCTTCGTGGTGCCGGTGATCGTCATCATCCTTCTGGCCAACTACGTCACCACCGCCACCAAGCCGGCCGCCGGCACGGGCGCGCTGGAGGGCGAGGCGGTCGCCGGGCGCATTGCGCCGGTCGGCCATGTCGAGGTCAAGGATGTGAACGACGCGGCGTCCATGAAGACCGGCGAGCAGGTCTTCCAGGCCCAGTGCTCGGCCTGCCATGCGACCGGCGCCGCCGGTGCGCCCAAGCTGGGTGATGCGGCCGCCTGGGGCCCGCGCATCAAGAGCGGCGTCGAGGCGCTGCTGCACTCCGCGCTGGCGGGCAAGGGCAACATGGGCCCGCAGGGCGGTGGTGATTTCTCGGATTTCGAGATCCAGCGCGCGGTCGTCTACATGGCCAACCAGGGCGGCGCCAAGTTCGACGAACCCAAGATGCCGGCACCGGCCGCTTCGGCCGCGAACTGAGGCCTGCGCGCCCTCTTGAGAAGCCCGCCGCGAGCGGGCTTTTTCGCGCCTGCGCGCTTCAGCCGGGTTGCGGACGCAGCTGGTAGCCGTACAGCGCTGGCAGCTTGCCGGCGAAGCAGTCCTGCGGCACCCAACGGCCGCTCTCGACGGCCTCGGCAGCCAGCGCCATGTCCTGCGTGTGGACCAGGCCCGGCCCTAGGTCGGTGAGCAGGTAGAGGTGGCCGGCTTCGTCAAGGCAGGCCGACGCCACGTTCGCCTGCAGGCCGGTGTGCGTGAGCACACGGCCATCGGGCTGCAGGCGCCAGATCCACGGCGTGCATTCCAGCTCCACGTAGACGCGCTGCGGGCCGTTCTGGAAGAACCAGGCGCCGCGCTCGTCCGCCGCGTAGTTGCGGCCGATGAAGGCGAGCAGCTTGTCGTGTTCGATGCGGCTGCCCTTCACGCGCGGGAACGGGCCGGCCTGCTGGATACGGTCGTCGCGCATGTACCAGTCGCCGCGCGCGTCCAGCGCCAGCCAGCCGTAGCAATGCGGCACGTTGGGCCACTTCTTCAACGCGGCTTCGACGATGGGGTCCATCCGTGCCTCCGGGGGTCAGGTCTGTCTGCCGAGCCAGTCGCACACCTGCTGCGGCATGGTCAGCAGATGCCCGGGCAGCGTGCCCGCAGGGAAGCCCACGTGGCCGCCATGGCCGGGCTGCCAGAGCGTCACGTGTCGGCCCACGTCGGCCGCATGCGGCAGGCTGTGGCCGGGCACGAAGGGGTCGTTGCGCGCGTTCAGCACCAGCGCCGGGACGCGGATGCGGTGCAGGTGCGGCTTGGCGGCGGCGCGGGCCCAGTAGTCCTCGGTGCCCTTGAAGCCGTGCAGCGGCGCGGTGAAGAGGTTGTCGAAGTCGTAGATGGTCGACACGCGCTTCAGCCGCTCGCCGTCGAACAGCCCCGGGTGCTGCTGCAGCTTGCGCAGCGCCTTCGGGATCATCGTGCGCAGGAAGCGGCGCGCGTAGACCTGCTTGTTGAAGCCGCGGTCGATGGCCGCGCCGGCGGCGGCGAGGTCAATGGGCGAGCAGACGGCGCAGACGGCGTGCGCCACCTTCGCCGCCTCGCTGCCGGCCTCTTCGGCCCAGCGCAGCAGTGCATTGCCGCCCAGCGACACGCCGGCGGCGAGCAGCTTGGCGCCGTGGCGCTCGCGCAGACGATCCAGGATCCAGCCGACTTCCTCGTAGTCGCCCGAGTGGTAGGCGCGCGGCGCGTGGTTCAGCTCGCCGGAGCAGCCGCGGAAATGCGGCAGCGCCATCGCCCATCCGCGCTCGCGCGCGACGCTCGCGAAGGCGACGCTGGAATGGCTGGCGCGGTCGCCCTCCAAACCGTGAAAGAGCACGAACAGCGGGGCGCCTTCGGGCGCTCCTTCGAGGAAGTCGACGTCGATGAAGTCGCCATCGGGCGTGGCCCAGCGCTCGCGCGTCCAGCTCGGCGCGGGGCCGTCGTGCTGGCGGCTGAACAGGGCGGGCCAGATGGTCTGGACGTGGCCGCCGGGAAGCCAGCGGGGGGCGCGGTACTGCATGTCACGAGGCAAGAAAAGACGACGCTGATACTCGCACAGCCCGCGTCAACCCTGCTTGCTGCGGTGTAACCGTATTCAGTGCAAGGTGCCGGCGTCGGCCACCAGTTCCTGCACGTCGCCCGCGCTGCCGGGGCTGGCGTGGTGCAGCACCAGGCGCCAGCCCAGGGCGGTCTTGAGGTAGACGTTGGTGGCGATGACCCAGGCCGTGGGCGGGGCCTTGTCGGCCGGGGCGTGCAGTTGCACGCGCTCCAGCACATGGTGGATGGCGCAGTCGCCGCTGTGCAGCCGGCGCACGCGCTCGGGATGCACCTGCACCGCGCCGCGCTCGAAGACGGCCTGGAACGCCGCGCGGATGGCGGCCAGCCCGACGATGCGCGGGCCGCCCGGGTGCACGCAGGCGATCTCCTCGTCATCCGCCCACAGGGCCATCAGGTGGTCCAGGTCGGCATGCTGCAGCGCTTCGTAGAACTGCACCTCGGTGTCGTCGGGCGAGGCCAGCAGCACGGCCTGCTGTGCAGGGGTGCGGGGCATCAGTGGCCGCCGGACAGCACCTCGCCGGCCTTGAGCTTGTAGAGCGTGCCGCAATAGGGGCATTGGCCCTTGCCGCCGTGGGTGAGATCGATGAAGACGCGCGGGTGGGTGCTCCACAGCGCCATCTTGGGGTTGGGGCAGAAGACGCTGCCGTTGTCCTGGCAGTCCTTGGCGGTGACTTCGACGGTGGCGGCGGGGGCTTGGGTGGTGCTCATGGTTGTTCTCTTCAGACGGCGGTCAGCAGGCGGTGAGCCAGTGGGCGTACTTGGGGTTGCGGCCATTGACGATGTCGAAGAAGGCCGACTGGATCTTTTCGGTGATGGGGCCGCGCGAGCCCGCGTGGCTGCCGGTCCCGAGCTCGATGCGGTCCAGCTCGCGGATGGGCGTGACCTCGGCGGCGGTGCCGGTGAAGAAGGCCTCGTCGCAGATGTAGACCTCGTCGCGGGTGATGCGCTTCTCGACCAGCTTCAGGCCCAGGTCCTGGCAGATCGAGAAGATGGTGTTGCGCGTGATGCCGTTGAGCGCGCCGGCCGACAGGTCGGGCGTGTAGACCACGCCGTTCTTGATGACGAACAGGTTCTCGCCCGCGCCTTCGGAGACGAAGCCGGAGGCGTCCAGCAGCAGCGCCTCGTCGTAGCCGTCGTCGGTGGCTTCCATGTTGGCGAGGATGGAGTTGGTGTAGTTAGACACCGTCTTGGCCTGCGTCATGGTGATGTTGACGTGGTGGCGCGTGTAGGAGCTGGTCTTGACGCGGATGCCGCGCTTCATGCCCTCTTCGCCCAGGTAGGCGCCCCAGCTCCACGCGGCCACCATCAGGTGCACCTGGTTGCCCTTGGGGCTCACGCCCAGCTTCTCGGAGCCGATCCAGATCAGCGGGCGGATGTAGGCGCTCTTCAGGCCGTTGGCCTTGACGACCTCGCGCTGCGCGTCGTTGACCTGTTCCTGCGAGAACGGGATCTTCATGCGCAGGATCTTGCCGCTGTTGAACAGGCGCTGCGTGTGCTCCTGCAGCCGGAAGATGGCCGTGCCATTGACCGTGTCATAGGCGCGCACGCCCTCGAAAGCGCCGCAGCCGTAGTGCAGCGTGTGCGTCAGCACGTGGATCTTGGCATCGCGCCAGTCGACGAGTTCGCCGTCCATCCAGATCTTGCCGTCGCGGTCGTGCAGGGGGGCGGGGACCATCGGGTACTCCAGGGCTGGGGAAGAAAGACGGCGATTTTACGAAGTCGCGTCGGCCTGTGCCGCGCGCATCAACTGCCATTCGACGAGCTTGCCTTTCACCAGCTTGACTTGCACCGCGTCGCCGGCCGCGTCGCGCCAGACGAAGGTCTCCGGCGCCTGCTTCACACCCAGGCTGCCGGTCAGCGTGATCAGGTCGACCAGCTTCATGCCCGCGTGCAGCTTGGCTGACAGCATCACCGCATTAGCGACCGACCCCATCGGTGCAGCGCCCGCCATCTTCATGACGCGCATCAGCCGCGAGATCTGCAGCAGCAGCCAGAAGATGATGCCGGTCGTCGCGAAGATGGCGCCCTGCCAGCCGAGCAGCGCGCCGCCGGCCAGCAGCGCCAGCAACGCCAGCCCCACACCGATCCACGGGTTCATGCCTGCGGGTCCTTCGCACCGTCGGCGCGTTCCCAGGCATAGGCCCGCTCGACCTGGGCGACACGCACGCTGTAGTGTGCATACCAGTCGCTGCGCCCCGTGTCGCGGGCCACCTTGTGCTCGGCATGGCGGCGCCAGGCGAGGATGTCGTCGCTGCTGCGCCAGTACGACACCGTGATGCCCAGCCCGTCGTCGCCGCGCGCGCTCTCCATGCCCAGATACCCCGGCTGCTCTGCGGCCAAGGCCACCATGCGGTCCGCCATGTCGCCGTACCCGGCGTCCGTGGGCGTGCGCTGGCTGGTGAAGATGACGGCGTAGTAGGGAGGGGCGGGCAGTGCGCTCATGGCGCGCATCCTGCCATGGCGTCAGGCCGGCGGCGGCAGGCGCGTCACCTCGACGCTGTCGGCCGAGCGCGCGGTCGGCCCGTGGTAGACGGCCTCGATGTTGTTGCCATCCGGGTCCAGCACGAAGGCGGCGTAGTAGCCCGGGTGGTAGCGGCGCGGCCCCGGCCCGCCCTGGTCGCGACCGCCGGCGGCCAGCGTCATCGCGTGGAAGCGCTGCACCTCGGCCTCGCTGCGGGCCTGGAAAGCCAGGTGCACATGCGACACGCGGCCGTCGGCCTGGTCGACGTAGAACTCGTCCGCAAAAAAGCAGCCCGCCGCTTCGCCGAACGCATCCAGCCGGCCGATGGCGGCCAGCGCGGCGCGGTAGAAGCGCCGGCTGGCTGCCAGGTCGCTCACGCGCAGGTGCACGTGGTCGAGCAGTCGGCCGCAGTGCGCCATGACAGCCCCTAGCCGGGTACCTTGAGCAACAGGCAGCGCACCCACTGGCCCGACTCCAGCGCGGCCTGGTGGCCGGCCAGGAACTGCTCGGCCGTGGAGTTGCGCGCCGTGAAGCACATGCCGTGCAGGATGCCCATGCGCGGCACCGGCCGCGACCACTTGCGCTCGACGACGCCGTTGAACCACGACACCTGCTCGTCCGCCGCGTCCGCATCGGAGCGGCCCAGCAGCAGCACGACCTCGTAGCGCGCGTCGTCCAGCGGTTCGGAGGCGCTGGTCAGCACCTGCAGGCCGCCGTCGCTCATGTTCAGCACCAGGCCGGCCGGTCCCTGGCTGAACTGCACCGGCTTGAAGACCCAGCCGGGCAGGGACTCCGCGTCGTGCTGGGCGCCGAGAAAGTCGGTGCGGGCGAATTGCCTGAGATCGGCGTGATCGGACATGAGGCTTCCTCCGGTGCGAGGTCACTATCCTATGCAGTCTTTGGGCTGCCGTGCAGCATGCAAACCTGCGGTTGTCGTCAGACCAGGCCGCGCAGCACGTCGATGGCCTGCTCCACGCGCTCGACGGCATGGATGGTCAGTCCCTCGATGGCCTTCTTCGGCGCGTTGGCCTTGGGCACCACGGCGACGCTGAAGCCCAGCTTGGCTGCCTCCTTCAGCCGCTCCTGGCCGCGCGGCGCGGGGCGCACCTCGCCGGCCAGGCCCACCTCGCCGAAGGCGATGAAGCCTTTCGGCAGCGCCTTGCCGCGCAGGCTGCTCTGGATCGCCAGCATCACCGCCAGGTCGGCCGCCGGCTCGGTGATGCGCACGCCCCCCACCGCGTTGACGAACACGTCCTGGTCGCCGGTGGCCACACCGGCGTGGCGGTGCAGCACCGCCAGCAGCATCGCGAGACGATCCCGGTCCAGGCCCACCGAGAGCCGCCGTGGACTGACGCCGCCGCTGTCCACCAGCGCCTGCAGCTCCACCAGCAGCGGCCGCGTGCCTTCGAGCGTCACGAGCACGCAGCTGCCCGGCACCGGCTCGGCGTGCGTGGACAGGAAGATCGCGCTCGGGTTGGCCACGCCTTTCAGGCCCTTCTCCGTCATCGCGAACACGCCGATCTCGTTGACGGCGCCGAAGCGGTTCTTGATGGCGCGCACGAGGCGAAAGCTGCTGTGCGTGTCGCCCTCGAAATACAGCACCGTGTCGACGATGTGCTCCAGCACGCGCGGGCCGGCCAGCGCGCCCTCCTTGGTCACATGCCCCACCAGCACCATCGCGCAGCCGCGCGCCTTGGCCGTGCGCGTGAGTTGCGCCGCGCACTCGCGCACCTGGGCGACCGAGCCGGGCGCCGAGCTGAGCTGCTCGGAGTACATCGTCTGGATGGAGTCGATGACGCAGAAGTCGGGCGCCTCCACGTCGATGGTGGCGAGGATGCGCTCCAGGCTGATCTCGGCCATCACGCGCACCTGGGTGCCCGCCAGGCCCAGGCGGCGCGAGCGCATCGCGACCTGCGCGCCCGATTCCTCGCCGGTCACGTACAGCACCTTGACCGTCTGGCTCAGCGACTCGACGGCCTGCAGCAGCAGCGTGGACTTGCCGATGCCCGGGTCGCCACCGATCAGCACCACGCCGCCGGCGACGATGCCGCCGCCCAGCACGCGGTCCAGTTCCTCCTGGCCCGTGGGCGTGCGCTCGAAGTCACTGGCCTCGATGTCCGACAGCGTCGCCACCGGCTGGCTGCGGGCCAGCGACTGGTAGCGGTTCTTACCCGCAGCGGGCGCTTCAGCCACCGTCTCGGTCAGCGTGTTCCAGGCGCCGCAGTGCGGGCACTTGCCCAGCCACTTCGCGTTGGTGCCGCCGCATTCACTGCAGACGTAGAGGGATTTGTCCTTGGCCATGGGCTTTCAGTCGATCAGCACGCTGTGCCGGGCAACCCGGTAGCGTTGGTAGTAGTGGCGGTTGTAGATGGCCGCCAAGGTGCCGTCCTCACGCATCTCGCGCATGGCCTGCTCCAGCTGCGGCAGTTGCGCGAGCAGCGGCGACGCCCGGGAGATGGCGATGGAGCGCGGCGTCGGGTCGGGCACGCGCAGCGGCGCGATCTCGACGTCGCGGTGCAGGCCGAGCTGGCCCAGCAGCGCGAGCGCCTGGTCCTGCGGCATGAGCACGGTGTCCACACGGCCGAGCATCAGCTTGCGCAACGAGGCCTCGGCGGTGGGCGCGGCATCCTTGATGAGCTGCGTGTCCTTGTCGAAGCGGTCGAAGTATTCGCTGCCCTGCTTGACGCCGATGCGCAGGCCTTGCAGGTCCTCGTAGCGGGCGACGCGGCGGGCGTCGACGCGGCGCAGCAGGAACACGCGGTCGCTGCTGGTGCGGCGGTACGGGGCCGCGAGGTACTGCAAGTAGCGCAGCCGCTCGGTGGACTGCTGCACGCCGATGACGAGGTCGGCCTCGCCAACTTCCAGCATCTTCAGGCAGCGCTTCAGGGGGCAGACGATGATCTGCAGTGGCCGGTCCAGGCGGCGCGCCAGCTCGCGCACGATCGCCGTGTAGGCGCCGCCAAACTGGCCGCCCTGGCGGGTTTTCCAGGGTTCGAGCTCGCTGAACGCGAAGCGCAGGGGCTGCGCGCAGGCGCACGCCGCAGCCAGCGCGAGGGCGGCGGCGGTCAGCAGACGGAACGAGGCAGGCGTGGGCAAGGTGCCCGCAGTCTAGGCGGGCAATGCCTGACTTCCAGCGCCCCCCGGGGGGCGCGCGTGCTACAACCCGTGCCCCGCGGCGCGCAGTGATGCTGCGGTGTGGAGGTGCTCATGGAATTTTCGGTCTGGCTCGCGTTCTTCGCGGCATCCTGGGCGATCAGCCTGTCCCCCGGCGCAGGCGCCGTGGCCGCCATGAGCGCGGGCCTGAGCCACGGCTTCCGGCGCGGCTACTTCATGACCTTCGGCCTGATCCTGGGCATCGTCACGCAGGTCATCCTTGTCGGCGCGGGCCTCGGCGCACTGATCGCGGCCTCGTCGCTGGGCTTCGCGCTGGTGAAGTGGGCGGGCGTGGCCTACCTCGTGTTCCTCGGCGTGCAGCAGTGGCGCGCGCCGGCCAAGCCCATGGTGGCGGCGGACGACGGCGCGGTGCAGGTCACGCGCCGCCAATTGGTGCTGCGCGGCTGGGGCATCAACGCCGTGAACCCCAAGGGCACCGTCTTCCTGTTGGCCGTGGTGCCGCAGTTCCTGGACCTGCACGCGGCGCTGGCGCCGCAATACCTGGTCATCGGCGGCACACTCGCCTTCACCGACCTCGTCGTCATGGCCGGCTACACGGCGCTGGCCGCGCGGGTGCTGGCGGCGTTGAAGAGCGAAAGCCACATCAAGGCGTTGAACCGCGTGTTCGGCACGCTCTTCGTGGCGGCGGGCATGCTGCTGGCGACGTTCAAGCGCGCCGCCTGATGCCGGCGGCGGACAACGCACGCGGCCTCCCCACCTGGTGCCTGTTCCTGGTCCCGGTGCTGATCTGGGCCAGCACCTGGCACGTCATCCTCTACCAGCTCGACTCCGGGGTGCCCGTGCTGACCTCGGTCGGCTGGCGCTTCCTGCTGTCGGCGCTGATGCTGGCCGCGCTGGCGCGCCAGCAGGGCGCGTCGCTGAAGCTGCCACGCCATGCTCACGGCTACATGCTCGCAACCGGCGTCATCCAGTACGCCGGCAACTACTGGTCGGTCTACGAGGCCGAGCGCTTCGTGCCCAGCGGGCTGGTCGCGGTGCTGTTCTGCCTGATGGTGTTCATGAACGCCTTCGTCGCCTGGCTGCTGTGGCGCCAGCCGGTGAGCCGGCGCTTCCTGGCGGCGTCCAGCGGCGCGGTGCTGGGCGTGGCGCTGATCTTCTGGCCCGAGATCGCCGCCACCGGCGCGCGGCCGAATGCGATGCTGGGGCTGGGGCTGAGCTTCTTCGCCGTCGTCGCCGCCGTCATCGGCGGCTTCTTCACCATCGTGCTGACGCGCCGCGGCCTGCCGCTGGTGCCGGTGCTGGCCTGGAGCATGGGCTATGGCGCGGCCTTCCTGCTGGGGCTGTCGCTGGCCACCGGCAAGGGCTTGCGGTTGGACCTCACGCCGTCCTATCTGGCCAGCCTCGTCTACCTGGCCGCCTTCGGCTCCGTCATCGCGTTCACGCTGTACTACAAGCTCGCCGAGCGCAAGGGGCCCGCCCATGCCGCGTTGGTGGGCGTGCTGGTGCCGGTGATCGCGCTGGTCATCTCGGCCGTGTTCGAGGGCTGGCAGGCCACGCCGCAGGCCGTGGGCGGCATGGCGCTGTGCCTCGTCAGCCTGTTCGTGGCGACGCGGCCGGTGCGTTAGGCTAGAAGCCGTGCGCCGCGTGCCACTCGGCCAGCGACATGTCCGGGTAATGGTCGAAACGAGGGTCCTTCGGCTTGCCCTCCACCCGCACCCAGGGCGCCTTCGAATCGAGCAGGCCGTGCACGTTCTGCGGCGGCATGGGCAGCGGCGTGTCGATGGCGCCGGCATGCGGGTGCACCAGTTCCGGCCAGGTCGGGTCCCACAGCCACAACGCCGTGCCGCACTTGATGCAGAAGTAGCGCCGGGCGCTGCTCTTGTGCCTGCCCTTGCCGGTCTTGTTGGGCAGCCGGGCGCGGTAGATGCGCAGGTGCCGCTTGCCCTTGACCTTCATCGTGGCCGTCTGCGCGCCGAGATTGATCGCGTAGCCGCCCGTGCCTGCGGTCTTGCGGCAGATGGTGCAGTAACAGCGCATGAAGGGCACGGGCGAGTCGGCCTCGACCGAGAATCTGATGCTGCCGCAGTGGCAGGAACCTTCGAGATGCATGGGTGGCGCTTCGCAGGATGTCGACCAGCCGGCTTCGGCAATCGCAGTGCCTGAAAGCACGGCCCGTAGGACGACTGGGCCGGCGCGCGCACCTGAACGACAATCCCGCCCTTGCCCGATCGTGGGCTGCTGTGGGCTGCTTGCCGCTTTGCGATGAATTCCGATCTTCCCGATTCCGCCACGCCGACTGAAGTGGCGACCGACGTGTCCACGCAGTCGCCGTCCAGCGACGCGGTGCCCGAGGTGGCGGCCGACGTGGCTGCGCCGGTGACCGCCGCTGAGGCCGCCGCCGCACCTGCGCCTGCGCCTGCGCCCGCATCGGCCGCCCCGGCTGTCGATGCCACGGCCGAATTGAAGGCGCTGTTCCCGGCCCTTTTCACCGGCAAGGCCAAGCCCGTCAAGCTGCGCATCCAGGCCGACATCCAGGAGCGTGCGCCGGGCAGGTTCAGCAAGGCGCAGCTCAGCGCCTTCCTGCGCCGCCACACGGGCAGCACGGGCTACCTGATCGCGCTGACCCAGGCCAAGACCCGCTTCGACCTGGACGGCCAGCCGGCCGGCGAGATCACCGAGGAGCACCTGGCCGCGGCCAAGGAAGAGCTGGCGCGCCGCAAGGGCTTGCAGCAGGAGCGCCAGCAGGCCGATCAGGAGCGCCACCAGCTGGAAGCGCAGCAGCGCCGCAACCGCGCGCAACTGCTGTGGGACTTCGAACGCACGACGCTGACCGAGGCCAATTTCTGCGTGCTCAAGGGCGTGGTGCCCGAAGAGCTGCCCGGCCTGCTGGAGATCGCCCGCAAGGAGCGCGCCGAGGCGCCACCGGCCCCGCCGCGCGATGACCGCCGTGACGGCCCGCGCCGCGACGACCGCCGCCCTGGTCCCGGTGGCGGCCGGCCCGATGGCCGTGGCCCGCGTCGCCCCGAGCAGCGCTCGGAAGGCGGCCGGCGCGACCAGCCGCCGCGGGGTGGTCGCCCCCCGCGTGGCGAAGGTGGCCGCCCGCCGCAGCCAAGCCGCAAGCCCGCGCCGCAGCAGCCGGAGCAGGCCGCCCCGTCCCAGATGGCTCAAGCCCTGCAGGCCGCCAAGATCGCCAAGGCCGAGCCGGCAGCGGATCAGCCGCCGGCCCGGGATCAGGCGGCCGAGTGATCAGCCCGCGGCTTCAACGAGCCGCGGTTGGGTCACGCTGAATAACGCTGCTCCAGATAGGCCAGCAGCGTGCGGATCGTCTGCGCCTCCCCGCCCACCGGCCGCCCGGCGCGCGGCGTGTCGTTCCACGCGAACAGGTCGATGTGCAGCCAGTCCTGCTGGGCGGGCAGGAAGTCTTCCAGGAACAGCGCCGCATTGATGGCGCCGGCCAGCGCGCTTTTGCCCGTGTTGACGATGTCGCCGATGCTGCTCTCGATGCCGGCGTGGTACGGCGCCCACAGCGGCATGTGCCACAGCGGGTCGTCCAGCTTCAGGCCCAGGTCCACCAGGTCGCGGGCCGTGTCCATGTGCTTGGCGAACAGCGCCGGCAACTGCGCGCCCAACGCCACGCGCGCCGCGCCGGTCAGCGTGGCCAGGTCGATGACGAGGTCGGGCTTGCCTTCGGCGGCATAGGCCAGCGCGTCGCTCAGCACCACGCGGCCCTCGGCGTCGGTGTTGCCGATCTCGATGTGCAGGCCCTTGCGTGTCTTGATGACGTCACCCGGCCGGTAGGCATTGCCCGAGATCGAGTTCTCGACCGCCGGGATCAGCAGTTGCAGCCGCACCGGCAGCTTGAAGGCCATGATGAGCGTGGCCAGGCCCAGCGCGTTGGCCGCGCCGCCCATGTCCTTCTTCATCTGGCGCATGCCCTCGCCGCCCTTGATGTTCAGGCCGCCGGTGTCGAAGCAGACGCCCTTGCCGACCAGCGCCAGCCTGGGGTGCTTGGGGTTGCCCCAGTTCACCTCGATCAGGCGAGGTGAGCGCATGCTCGCGCGGCCGACCGCGTGGATGCTGGGGAAGTTCTTCTTCAGCAGCGCGTCGCCGACGACTTCCGAGAACGTCGCGCCGTACTGCCTGGCCAGCGCCTTGGCGGCGCCGGCCAACTCGGCGGGGCCCATGTGCTCGGCCGGCGTGTTGACCAGGTCGCGCGTCGCCACGATGGCGGTCGCCATGGCCAGGCCGCGTTCGGCGTCGGCGCCGGGCTTGAGCATCAGCGTGGCGGGGGCGCGCTTGGGCTGCTTGTAGAGGTCGAAGCGGTAGCCGCCCAGCTCCCAGGACATCGCCGCGCACTCGGGCAGCAGCGCCAGCCCGGCGTCGTCGAGCTTGTAGACGCCCTCCGGCAGCGCCAGCGGCAGGTGGCTCAGCGCGAACGGGTGGGCGGTGTGCGCGACACCGGCGAAGACCTGGGCCAGGCGGCCATCGGCGCCCGGCACCAGCGCGTGGGTGTCGGCGGCGCCGACGAAGCCGACCGTCGTCAGCCACTCGCGCGTGGCCGCGGGCAGGCTCGCCGCCAGCGCCTGGAAGGCGGCGCGGTCGACCGCGATGATGGGCGTGGCCTTGGACGGAAGGGTCTTCTTCAACTGGACGGTCATGACGGATCCTGGAATTCGGGAAGCCGGCATTGTCGGCACATCAACTTGCAAAGAAGTGTGACCGGCTTGTCAACCGCCATCCTAGGGGCGGCGTTGTGCTCCCAATCGCGCCGCTTTCGGGCCGCGAGACAAGCAAGACAGGCCAGACAGCCATGATGAAGATTCACTCCCGTACCGAACCGCAGCCCCGCCGCCTCCCTGTGCCGGAGATGGGCCTGGACTGGAGCGCCGACAAGGGCCGCAAGCACGAAGCCTTCGACACCGGCTTCTACAGCGGCGAGCGCCGGGGTCTGGCCCGCGCGATGCGCTTCGACCGCAAGCGCTGAGCAGCGGCCGCTGCGAGTCTCCAGCCCGCCGTCCGGCCCTCGGACGGCGGGCTTTGTTTTGTCCGGTCGGGAAATCCTCCCGGCCCCGTCGCGTCGCCAGCGCCGAGAATGCGGCCCCATGAAAGCCGCCCGCCGCTCCATTGCCTTCGCCTCCGGCGTCCTGCTGTACTGTTTTGGTGCAGGTGCGGCGATGAAGTACGCCGGCATCGGCCTGCCGCGGCAGGTCTACGCGTCGCTGGGTGGCCGCAACACGCTGCCCGTCATGCTGGGCGAGGCCATCGCCATCGTCGTGGCGCTGTTCATCGTCGCGACGATCTGGGCGTACCTGACGCTGCGTCCGGCGCGCCGCCGCCACCGGCCCTACGTCGCCTGGATGATGTCCGGCGTCGGCGTGGCTTGGGCGGGCTGGCTGATCTTCGGTGCCTTCAGCTTCGCGCTGAAGCCGCGGTCCTACTCGGCGCCGCTGCAGAGCATGGTGCTGTCGTCCAACGCCGCGCCGCTGTTCGGCGCGCTGAACATCTTCGGCATCGTCGGCGGTGTCTGGCTGGCCGGGAAGATGGCTCAGAAGCGGCAGTTGAGCCTGCCTACCACGCGCTCCCGCCGCCGCGAGCAGGCGGGCCAGGACGCGGCCGATGCCGACGCCGGCCCGGACAGCGGCGCGTCGACGGTCGCGCCGGCCACGCTGTCGCCGCCGATCCGTTGAGCCGGCGCTGATGCCCCGCGCGGTCTGCCCGCGCTGCGAGCGGCCGGCCTGCACCTGCCTGTGCACCACGCTGCCGCCGCCGGTGGCGGTGAGCACCCGGCTGCTGATCCTGCAGCACCCGGTGGAGGCCGGACATGCCAAGAACACCACCGCCTTCCTGACCCTGGGGCTGAGCCCGGCGGCGCAGTTGCTGCGCGGCGAGGTGTTCGATGCGGCGCTGGCCAGCCCCGGAACCGCGCTGCTCTATCCAGGTGAAGGCGCGCCGCTGGCGCCGACCGACGTGGATCGGTTGATCCTGCTGGACGGCAACTGGCGCCAGAGCCGGCGCCTGCTGGCCGCCAACCCCTGGCTGGCCGCGCTGCCCCGACTGGCGCTGCCCGTGCAGCCCGGCCGCTATGCGATCCGCCGCGCCCATCGCCCGGGGCAGCTGTCCACGCTGGAGGCCGGCCTGCACGCGCTGGCGCTGCTGGAAGGCCAGCCAGAACGCTTCGATCCGCTGTGGGCAGCGTTCGACGAATTCGTCCGCACGGGCATGACGAACCGGGGGAAAACCGGTTTGGCCTAGCATGGCGGGATGTTGTCGTTCCTGCGCCCCCTGATCCCGGCCCTTCTGGCCGCCCCCCTGCTGGCCCTGGCGGCGCCGCCGCAGGCTGCCACCGAACACGTGCAGGCCCGCCTGGTGTCCAGCCAGTCCACGGTGGCGCCGGGCCAGCGCTTCACCGTGGCGCTGGAACAGAACATCAAGTCGCACTGGCACACGTACTGGATCAACCCGGGCGACTCCGGCCAGGCGACCAGCATCGACTGGATGGGCGCCGAGGCCGGCCCCATCCAGTGGCCCACGCCCACCGTGCAGCCCATCGGCCCGCTGGTCAACTACGGCTACGAGGGCCGCGCGGCGCTGCTGGTCGAGCTGACCGTGCCGGCCGATGCCAAGGCCGGCAGCCGCTTCAAGCCCACCGCCGAGGTGCGCTGGCTGGTCTGCAAGGATGTCTGCATTCCCGAGCAGGTGAGCCTCGGGCTGGACTTGCCAGTCGTCGGGTCGGCCGCCGCGGCCAAGGCCGGCGACGACGCGGCACAGATCGAGGAATGGCGCGGCCTCATCCCCAAGCCGGCGAACTTTGCCGTGCAGATCAAGCCGGCGCCGCAAGGCGTGCGCCTGAGCGGCCCGACGCCCGGCGTCACCAAGGCCTACTTCTTCGCCGACACGTGGGGCGCCGTCACGCACAGCGCACCGCAGGCGCTGAAGTCCGAGGGCGGCGGCTGGGCGCTGGACGTGCCGGCCGGCGAGGAGCCGGTGGCCGCCGGCAAGCCGCTGTCGGGCGTGCTGGTGTTGACCACCGGTGCCGGCGACCAGGCCTGGGCCCTCTCCGCGCCCATGCCCGAAGGCGCCGGCAAGGGCCCCGGCCCGGCCGACTTCAGCGCCCCGGACGCCGGCACCGCACCGGCCGCCGCCACGCCCGCCCCCGAAAGCGACCTGGGCCTGCTGCCCGCCCTGGCGCTGGCGCTGGTGGGCGGGCTGATCCTGAACCTGATGCCCTGCGTCTTCCCGGTGCTGTCCATCAAGGCGCTGGCGCTGGTGAACAAGGGCAACCACAAGGCCGAGGGCCTGGCCTACACGGCCGGCGTGCTGGTCAGCTTCCTGGCGCTGGCGGCCGTGCTGATCGCGCTGCGTGCCGGCGGCCAGCAGGTGGGCTGGGGCTTCCAGTTCCATTCGCCGGTGTTCGTGCTGGTGGTGGCCTACCTGCTGTTCCTCGTGGGCCTGAGCCTGTCGGGCTTCTTCGAGATCGGCGGCCGCATCACCGGCATCGGCTCGGGCCTGGCCGCGCGCGACGGCCTGGCCGGCAGCTTCTTCACCGGCGTGCTGGCGGCCGTGGTCGCCACGCCGTGCACGGCGCCGTTCATGGGCGCGGCGCTGGCGTTCGCGCTGTCGCAGCCGGCCATGGTGATGATCGCCGTGTTCCTGGCGCTGGGCCTGGGCCTGGCGCTGCCCTTCCTGGTGCTGGCGTTCTGGCCGGCCGCACAGCGCTGGCTGCCGCGCCCCGGCGCGTGGATGGACAAATTCAAGCAGTTCCTGGCCTTCCCGATGTACGCGGCCGTCGTCTGGCTGCTGTGGGTGCTGGCCCAGCAGGCCGGGCCGGACGGCGTGGCGCTGGCGCTGGGCGGCCTGGTGCTGATGGCCTTCGGCCTGTGGTGGCGCAACGCCAGCGGCGCGAGCGCGCTGGGCACCGGCGCGGCTGTTGTCAGCATCGTGATGGCGCTGGGCGTGGCGACCTGGATCAAGCCGGTGTCGGCCGACGTGCGCACGGCGGGCGAATCGACGGAGGCCTTCAGCAGCGAGCGCCTGGCGGAGCTGCGCGGCCAGAACAAGCCGGTGTTCGTGAACCTCACGGCCGCCTGGTGCATCTCCTGCCTCGTCAACGAGCGCGTCGCGTTGTCGCGCCCCGAGGTGCACGAGGCCTTCGCCAAGGCCGGCGTCGTGTATCTGAAGGGCGACTGGACGCGCGAGGACCCGAAGATCACCGCCGTGCTGAAGGCCCATGGCCGCTCCGGCGTGCCGCTGTACCTGTATTACGCGCCGGGCGCCGCCGAGGCCCAGGTGCTGCCGCAGATCCTCACGCCCGGCCTCGTCGTCGAGGCCGTCTCTTCACCCCCATCCGCCACGACCTCCCGGAGTTCGACATGATGAAACTGCTTCGCCGCACGCTGATCGTCGCCGCCATCGCCGCGCCGGCCTTCGCCCATGCCGCCGCCACCGTCGATGCACCCGCGCCTGCCTTCTCGGCCGTGACGGCCGATGGCAAGACGGTGTCCCTGGCCGACTACAAGGGCAAGACCGTCGTGCTGGAGTGGACCAACCACGACTGCCCCTACGTGAAGAAGCACTACGGCAGCGGCAACATGCAGGCGCAGCAGAAGGACGCCGCGGCCCAGGGCGTGGTGTGGCTGCAGGTCATCTCGTCGGCGCCTGGCCAGCAGGGCTTTGTCGACGGCGCCACGGCGCAAAAGCTCAATGCCGACCGCAGCGCCGTGCCTGCGGCCACGTTGCTGGACCCCAAGGGCGACCTGGGCAAGCTTTACGGCGCGCAGACGACGCCGCACCTGTACGTCATCAAGGCAGACGGCACGCTGGCCTACAAGGGCGGCATCGACAGCCTGGCCACCGCCGACAAGGCCGACATTGCCAGGGCCGAGCCCTATGTGAAGGAAGCACTGGCCGCCGTGGCTGCCGGCAAGAAGGTCGAGAAGGCGTCGACGCGGCCTTACGGCTGCAGCGTCAAGTACGCCAGTTGAGTTCGCGCTAGAAGACGGACAGCCCCGTCTTCGCGACGAACAGCTCCAGCGCGCGGCGGCCCAGCAGCGAGTTGCCGGTCGGGTCCAGCGCCGGCGACCACACGCACAGGGACAGCCGGTCCGGCACGACGGCGATGATGCCGCCGCCCACGCCGCTCTTGCACGGCAGGCCGATGCGGAAGGCGAACTCGCCGGCCGCGTCGTAGGTGCCGCAGGTCAGCATCAGCGCGTTGACGCGCCGCGTCTGCGCCGTGCTGAGCACCGGCGTGCCGGCCAGCGGATGCCGGCCGTCGCGGCACAGGTAGCCCGCGGCGCAGGCCACCTGTTCGCAGCTCATGCGAATGGCGCACTGGTTGAAATAGACGTCCAGCACGGTGGCCACGTCGTTGTCCAGCGTGCCGAAGCTCTTCATGAAGTTGGCCAGCGCGCGGTTGCGAAAGCCCGTGTCCGCCTCGGACTGCGCCACCTCCGCGTCGATGTGGATGGGCTCGCCGCACAAGCGGCCGAGCAGCGCCAGCAGCTCGTCCTTGGCGGCGCCCAGCGACACCAGCCGGTCCGCCACGGCGATGGCGCCGGCATTGATGAACGGGTTGCGCGGGATGCCGCGCTCCGTTTCCAGCTGCACCAGCGAATTGAACGCGTTGCCCGAGGGCTCGCGGCCGATGCGGTCCCACAGCGCCTCGTCCAGCGAGCGGATGGCCAGCGTCAGCGAGAACATCTTGGACATGCTCTGGATGGAGAACGGCACGGCGCTGTCGCCGGCCGCGGCCGTTTCGCCCGCGCAGGTGCGCAGCGCGATGCCGAACTGGCGTGGCGACACCCGCGCCAGCGCCGGGATGTAGCTGGCGACCGTGCCGCCGGCCGTGGCCAGCAGCGGCCGCAGTTCGGCGTCGATGTCGTCGAGGATCGCTTGGAAGTCCATGGCGGCCATTCTGGCCCGGGACAATCGCCCCCCATGCAAGCCTTGCTCGACACCATCGCCGCCCTGGCCGGGATGCCCACGGATGCCCAGCGCCTGTTCCACGGCCGCGGCGGCCTGCATCCCGGCTGCGAGCACCTGACGCTGGACGCCTACCCGCCGGTGCTGCTGCTGACCAGCTTCAAGCCCTTGCCCGAGGCGCAGGTGGCCGTGGTCGGCGACGCGCTGGCCCGGCGCTGGCAGGCGATCGCCCCCGAGGGCCCGGCGCTCAGCTGGGTGCTCCAGTGCCGCCAGGAAGGCGGCCGCGTCGAGACGCGCCTGATGGCGGGCGCCGTGCCCGAGCCGCACGTCGTCGCGGAGGCCGGTGCGCCGGGTACCCGCTACCTCGTGCACCTGCTGCGCGGCCAGAACCACGGCCTGTTCCTGGACATGGCCGAGGGTCGGCGCTGGGTGCGCGGGCACGTGGTGCCCGGCGCCAAGGTGCTGAACCTGTTCGCCTACACCTGCGCGTTCTCGGTGGTCGCGCTGCAGGCGGGCGCGGCCGAGGTGGTCAACGTCGACATGGCCTCCGGTGCGCTGGCGACCGGCCGCACCAACCATGAGCTCAACGGCGTGAAGGCCGGCGCGAAGTTCCTGGCCCATGACATCTTCAACTCCTGGGGCAAGCTGACGCGGGGCGGCCCGTACGACCTCGTCATCTGCGACCCGCCCAGCTTCCAGAAGGGCAGCTTCGTCGCCAGCAAGGACTACGCGCGCCTGGCGCGGCGGCTGCCCGGGCTGCTGGCGCCGGGCGGGCAGGCGCTGCTGTGCCTGAACGCGCCGGAGCTGGGCGTGGACTTCCTGCGCGATGCGGTGGCCGAGCACGCCCCCGAGCTGGTGTTCGCCGGGCGCGTGGCCAACCCGGCCGCGTTCACGGACGTGTCGCCCGAGCGGGCGCTGAAGGTGTTGGCCTACCGGATGCCCGACCCGGGCGCCTGACGGCGGCGGGCCGGCCCGCGGACCCGAAAGCGTGTCGCCGTTGCAACGGGAATGCGGATGGCATCCCCCGCGAATGCGGGAGGGTGCAGGTCCCCTTGCCAAGCTGAAAAACAGCGTGATCCCCAGGAGCGACGCGGGTTTGCGGGCCGGTGGCCCACCTGCGCACGGACGCAATGCCCGAGTGCTTCACGAAATCTTTCCTACTCCGTAAAAAAGCGTCACTACGCTCGCGCCGCGCGTCGGGAAGGGGTCTCGGCGCTCGCCATCTGCACTTCCTAACCACGCCACCATGCAAATCCGCTCCATCGCCCTCGCCGCCCTCGTGGCCACCAGCTTCGCCGCCCATGCCGACATCGTCGCCCTGTGGGACTACAGCGCCACGCCCACCACCACCAAGCAAACCCAAAGCGCCAACGGCGCGTCATTCGCCGCCATCGGCGGCATCGTCACCAGCTTTGCTGGCGGCGTGACCAACCAGGCCCTCAACACCGCCACCTACGCCGCACAGGGCGCGGGCAACCTGACGCGCGGCGTGGAATATGACGTCGATACCTCGGGCTACACCGACATCGTGCTGACCTTCGCCCAGCGCAACAGCGCCACGGCCTCGGCCTGGACGACGCTGCAGTACACGCTGGACGGCGGCGACACCTGGACCTTCGCCACCACCTTCCAGATGCCGGCGGCCGCGTCGACCACGTTCGTCTCGGGCATCACGTTCGACTTCAGCAGCATCACCGGCGCCAACGACAACCCGCTGTTCGGCGTCCAGCTGCTGGCCAGCTTCGCCCCGGGCACCAGCGCCTACGCCGCCACCGGCACGGGCTCCAGCTACGGCACGGGCGGCACCATCCGCTACGACAACGTGCTGTTCAGCGGCACCGCCATTCCCGACACCGCGCCCATCCCCGAGCCGCACACCTACGCGCTGATGCTCGCCGGCCTGGCCGCGGTCAGCCTGGTCGCCCGCCGCCGCCGCGCGGGCTGACCCGCGCCGCCCGCCCACCCGTTCCATCCCACAAGACACTCACACCGAGGACGTCGTGAACGCTCAATTCCTCTCCCTGCGCCCGCTCGTGGCGTGCATGTTGCCCCTGCTGCTGGCCGCCTGCGGCGGCGCCAACGGGCCCTCCGCCACGGCGACCGCCGCGGCCACCGACAGCATGGCGCGCGCCGCCTCGGTGGACGCCAGCGCCAAGCACCCGGACCACCACGAGTTCGAGGCCGAACTGCAGGTGCCGTTCACCAGCGCGGTGGCCAGCGGCGCACGCCGCTTCAGCGTGGCGATGAACTACCTGGGCGCGCCGGAGGGCGAGCAGTTCGCGTACCGGCTGGAACTGGTGGCGGCGGATGGCCGCGTCGTGCAGACCTACAGCGGCATCACGCGCTACGCCGGCAAGCCGGTGACGCTGGACTTCGACTGGGCCGGCCGCGGTGAGAAGTCGGCGCTGGCCGACGGCATCTACGAGGCCCGCCTGACCGCGTTCGCGGTCGCCGCCGACGTGGCCGCCAAGGGCGACAGCGACGACGCGCGCGTGCAGTCGCTGATGGGCGCGGACGAACACGGCCACGCGCCGCACGTCGAGACCTTCAAGTTCGCGCTGGGCGCCGCACCCACGGCCAAGATGCCCGCCTACCGGGCGATGGCCATGGGCGCCCAGCTCGGCCAGGGCGAGGAGCCGCGTGCCCGGGCACTGTCGGCCGCGGCCATCGCCAGCTGGCCGTACACGGTGTACTACGGCTCGCTGCACGGCCAGACCAACGACTCCGACGGCGGCGGCGACCTGGCCACCTGCAACTCCTCGCAGGCGGCGCAGACCGGCAAGTACGGCCCGGACACGGCTTTCCCCTATGCCAAGAGCAAGGGCCTGGACTTCTTCGCCAACACCGACCACAACCATTACTTCGACGGCAGCTCGGGCCTGGGCACCATCCCCGCGGCCACGGCCAAGAACCGCTACACCGCGGGCCTGACCATCGCCACGAACTACACGGCGGCCAACCCCGGCTTCCTGGCCATGTACGGCATGGAGTGGGGCGTCATCAGCGGCGGCGGCCACCTGAACATCTTCAACAGCGACGAGCTGTACTCCTGGGAGTACGACCCCAGCAACCAGCTCTACGGCCACCGCTTCGTCGCCAAGAACGACTACGCCACGCTGTACTCGGTGATGCGCGCGGCGGGCCAGGTCGGCCAGTTCAACCACCCCGACACGTCCGGGCAGTACATCATCAACGGCACCGACTTCGGCTACACCGCCGATGGCGACGAAGTCATGGTGCTGGCCGAGATCTCCAACACCAGCGCCTTCTCCAACAAGGACGACGAGAGCCAGCAGCCGGGTTCGGGCTACGAAAGCGCCTTCCGCAAGATCCTGGAGCGCGGCTTCCACGTGGCACCGGCCACCAACCAGGACAACCACTGCGCGAACTGGGGGTCGTCGTACACCAACCGCACGGCCATCCTGGTGCCCACCGGCACCGCGCTGACCAAGGCCAGCTTCGTCGAGGCGCTGAAGGCACGCCGTGTGTTCGCCACGCATGACAAGAACTCGCAGCTGGTGTTCAGTGCCAACGGCGCCATCATGGGCTCGCGCATCAACAACACCGGCGTGCTGGACCTGAGCATCGGTTTCGCCAACACCGCCGGCAAGACCGTGTCGCTGGTGGAGATCTGGCAAGGTGTGCCCGGCCGCAACGGCACGATGACGCTGCTGTCCAACAGCGCCACCTACAGCCACACGCCCACGGACGGCCTGCACGTGTACTACGCCAAGCTGACGCAGAACGACGGCAAGATCCTGTGGTCCGCGCCGATCTGGGTGAACCAGGGTGCCGCCAACAACGGTGACACCACGCCGCCCACCGTCAGCGCCAGCGAGACCGGCAACAGCGGCACGATCACGCTGTCGGCCACGGCGAGCGACAACGTCGGCGTGACCAAGGTCGAGTTCTGGGTCGACGGCGCGCTCAAGGGCACCGTCACGGCGGCGCCCTACAGCATGACGATGGATTCGCGCACGCTGCCCAACGGCACGCACACGCTGGTCGCCAAGGCGTTCGATGCCGCCGCCAACAGCGCGTCGTCCACGCCGGTGAGCTTCGAGGTGTCGAACGCCGGCGCGTCCAGCGGCGAGACGGAGCCGAACAACACCATCGCCGCTGCGAACGCGCTGGGCACGGCCACGACGGTCACCGGCTTCATCAGCACCGCCAGCGACAAGGACTACTTCAAGCTCGACCTGCCCGCCGGCAAGAAAATCCGCGTCGACATGGCCGGCCCCAGCGGCGTGGACTACGACCTCTACCTGGTCACGTCCACCGGCGCCGGCCTCGCGTCGTCGGAAGGCAGCACGGCGTCCGAGTCGCTGACGTACACGAACGGCACGACCGCGCGCACCGTCTACATCAAGGTGCAGAGCTATGGCGGTTCCAGCACCACGACGCCGTACACGCTGACGATCAGCTACCCCTGAGTGGCGATGACGTGAAAGACTGACAGGGGCCTTCGGGCCCCTTTTTCATGGTCGCGGGGTCAGGCGTTCAGGGCAGCTTGCCCAGTTCCGCCAGCAGCCTGGTCCGCGCGGCCGGGTCGGTCACGACCTCGGCCAGCCGGTTGAAGAACACCGCCCGGCTGTCGATGCCGGTGGCGGCGCGCTTCACGAGCACCTTGGCGATGGGGCCGACGTGCTGGGCCAGCAGCGCCTGCGCCTTGTCCATGACTGCGTCGTTC
This sequence comes from Roseateles sp., assembly GCF_965229315.1. Classification (GTDB taxonomy): domain Bacteria; phylum Pseudomonadota; class Gammaproteobacteria; order Burkholderiales; family Burkholderiaceae_C; genus Pelomonas. The sequence goes on along the minus strand of NZ_CBDDJA010000002.1, from coordinate 3,989,906 downwards.
AGCGGTCCGCCGATGGCGGTGCCGGCGGCCGACCCCACGGAGCCGCTGCGCGAGCCCGCCGTCGGCGGCGAACCCGCGGTGCCGCCCGCCGTGCGCGGGGCGATGCCGGCCACCAGGCTGGCCTGGCCCAGGAAGGCGTCGCGCGCACGCGGGTCCGTGACCTGCTCGGCCAGCTTGCTGTACAGCTCGTTGATGTCGCTGCATTCGCGCGCGGCGCGCCGCACGAGCACGCCGGCCAGCGGGCCGACATGCCGGGCCAGCGTCATCTCGGCCTGGTTGAGCTGGCCCCGGTCCCAGTGCGACGGCGGCGGCGCGCTGGTGGTGCCGGCCGTCGAGCCGGGCAGCGATGCGCCCGAGAGCGACGCTGGCGCCTGCGTGGGCGTGGCCAGCGGCGGCACCGTGCGCACCCGCGCCGGTGCCAGCAGCACGGTCTTTTCCCAGGACGTGTCGTCGATGCCGCGGCCCACGGCATCGGTCAGCGCCTGCTTGAACTCCTCGGCGCTGGCGTAGCGGTCGTCCGGGCGCTTGGCGAGCGCGCGGGCGATGATGGCGTCGAACCAGCCGGGGCGGTCGGCGCCTTCGATGGTGGACGGCGGCTGCGGCAGCTCGTTGACGACCTTGTACATCAGCGCCTCGGTCGTGCCCGCGAACGGCGCGCGGCCGGTCAGCAGCTGGTACAGCACGACGCCCGCACCGTAGATGTCCACGCGCCGGTCCATGGGCTTGCCCAGGAACTGCTCGGGCGCCATGTGGCTGGGCGTGCCCACCATGTAGTGGGTCTGCGTGAGGCTGGTGCTCTCGATGCGCGCGATGCCGAAGTCGGCCACCTTGAGCCGCCCGCCGGCGGTCGTCATGATGATGTTGGCGGGCTTGATGTCGCGGTGCCAGACGCCCTTGTCATGCGCATGGCCCAGCGCATCGAGCAGCTGGCTCATGATGCCGGGGATGTCGGTGTCGGTGAAGCGCACCTTGGCGCTGAGGTAGCTGGCCAGCGACCGGCCCTCGACGAACTCCATCGCGATGTAGGCCACATGCTGGTCGCGGCCGAAGTCGTAGACGGCGACGATGCCCGGGTGCGTCAGCCGGCCCGCGGCCTGGGCCTCGTTGCGAAAGCGCGAGGCCGGCGCGCCGGGGCTGTCGTCGTCGGTGTCGAGCTGGGTGCGTATCGTCTTCAGCGCGACGGTGCGCTGGATGTCCGGGTCGAAACCCTTGTAGACGACGCCCATGGCGCCCTCGCCGAGGACTTCGGTGATCTGGTATTTGCCGAGCTGCTTGGGATGGTTCATGGAGGCTTGCCGGCCGGGACTGCGGGTGGCCGGAAGTCGCTAGCTTACGAGTCCAGCAGTTTCATCGCCTGCACGACGCTGGCGCGCATGCGGGAGAACGAGTCCGACAGCGTGGCGATCTCGTCGCGGCCGCCGGTCTTGAACTCCGGTGCGTCCAGGTCGCCCTGGCTGACACGGTCGGCCAGCGCGGACAGCCGCGTGACCGGGCGCACGACCAGCATCCACACCATCACGTTCAGCACGACGCCCACCGCGATGAACACGCCCACCAGCGACGTGATGAAGACCTTGAAGGTCTGGTCGGCGCGCTGCAGCGGCACGCCCAGCGGCACGGAGACGATCTGCGCGCCGATGATCTCGTTCAGGTTCCAGCCGAAACCGTTGGCCGGGCCGTACTTGGCGACCATCGTGGCCGGCGCGGCGTCCACGCTGCTGTGGCAGGCCAGGCAGGCGGGGTCGGTGATGCGCATCGGGCGCGCGATGTAGAGCGACGGGCCGGCCGGCGTGTCGCGCGTGCCCACGGTCTCCTTCAGGTCGGTCGCGGAGCGGAACTGGCCGACGATGTCCACCTCCCAGCTCGTGGCGCGGTCGCGCGGGTTGGTCGGGTTCAGCGTCGCCTCCTTGTAGGCGAACTCGGGGTGCTTGGAAAGCAGGTCGTTCAGCACCTCGGTGGCGGCGTAGCTGGGCACCGTCTGCGGCAGGAAGTCGTGCGCCATCTGTGACACCAGCAGCGGCTTGACCTGCGTGTTCGTGTAGTTGCGCACCGCCACGGCCTTCTCCATCAGCATGCGCGCGCTCTCGACCACCTCCTGCTGCGCGTTGCCCTGCAGCAGGCTGCGGGCGATGTAGCCGCTGAGCACGATGCCCAGGCTCATGACGACCAGGTAGACGAGATTGAATTTCGCAAGCAGTTTCATGGGTGACCTCTTCCCGAACAGGCGATGGTAGTGCGCCGATCTGGGTGAGTGGCCGCACCCGGGCGCGCGGTTCCCGACGAATCCCGCATAAAAAAGGGCGCCCGACCGAAGTCGGGCGCCCTGAGCGGTGAGTGGGCCGGTGCGTGGTCGGATCTGAGCGCATGCGGCTTGTGCGACATCCGTGTCTCACGCTGAGACCAGTGACGCCCCCAGGGCACTGCGACCAACAGGTCCTACGGCGCCCCGCCTGGGTCTGCACGTCTGGACGCGCGGCCCACAAGATCAACCCTAAGACGAGATGCGCGCGTGCGTGCCAGCATGCTCCCGCAGCAGGTACAGCAGGCCGCCTCCGTCGATGAGTTCGAGCGGCTTGTCCTTCGAGAAGTTGTAGGCGTCCGCGCCGTAGCCGCTGGTGCAAACGAGTATGCCCTTGGATGCGCCTTCATTGAGTATCGTGCCGTAAAGATCGCGCACCGCGCTGACTCCCACGGTGTCGCGGAATCGCTTGGCCTGGATGACGACCTTGCCGCCAAGGACCGGGCGAGCATCAAACGCGACAGCATCCACACCACCGTCCCTCGACGAGCGCGTGAGCTTGGTCTCAAGCCCCATCTTGCCGAACAGGTTCGAGACCAGGATTTCGAACTCGCTTGGCGTCAGGTCCATGAGGTTCGGCCGCGACTCCAGACCCGAGAGCGCATCGCCTTGCTCGAGGAACCGCTTGTCGACCCTGTTGAACTCGACGATTGGCTTCACCGCTTGAAGCTCATCGGGTCGGCTTGAGACATGGGCTCCGAGATTTCGCAGACAGATCACCTTGTCGACCTTGTCCAGGCGAATGTGCTCGAACTCTTCCTTGGGAGCGCGGACGCTGATGACCGGTATACGCGCCTCGCGGCCGGTGGCTGGATCGATGGCATCCAGGACGCCCGTGAAGGTAACCAAGGACAACGCGTTGGCCTGGTCCGCTTCGAAAAGCTCGTGCAGCGTGCGAAGAGTGAGGGATGCCAGCAAGTCCTGGTACATCCTCTTTGCCTCCGCAGGCTTTCGCGCCTTCGACTCAATCTCGTCCCGCGACTTGATGTATCGGTACTCGGTCTCCGCAGGGATCACTGTGGCGAGCGGCAATTCGTACTCGACGACCAGTTCGCTGGAAGCTTCGTTGTAGGCCAGGCGGAAGTTCTGCGGGAACCCTTCTTCTGGGTACTCGGAGCGAGCAAGGACCATCTCGTTGTATGCCACTACCGCATCGGCGTCCCTGGCTCGATAGTCGGCCTCGAATTCGTCAACCTCGGTGTTCCTTCTCTGCTGCGCTGCTTCAAAGGCGGTCTTGCGTTGAGCGTGCTCTTCCATCGCTTTTGCGGTCGCTGATGCCTTCATTGCTTCAGCGCGCGCATGCTCTGCCATCGCCAATGCGTGCGAGGCACGGTTCGCCTCGATGGCGCGAGCATGCTTCGATGAAGTGCCTGGTATGAGTTTCTTCATCCAGGAGAGGGGCGCGACAACAGCAGGCGTTGGGGCTGGCTTAGATGCAAGCGCTGGTGGAAGCTTGAACTCCTCGAAGGCCACCCGGCTCCGTAGCGAGCCGAAGCTGATGCGGTCGTCCACTCGCAGCGTGTGCGCCAAAATTTCCTGGAGCGCATCAACGCGCTCTTGGACTTCGGCATTCAGGTCTTCGATCTCAGCTTCCCTGTCGGCGAGGTATTGAGCCTTGGCCTCCTTCGCTGCCGCCTGATCCAAGCGTCGCTGCTGGTTTGCGGTCATGCGCTGATGTCGTTCGAGCTGCCTTGCTTGGGTTGCTGCTGAACGAACCGAGCGCTGGCGGTCCCGCTCAGCCGCCGCCATGGCACGCCCTGCCGCGCGCAGAAACCCTTCGACTCCAGACCTACGGCCCATCTCGCTCTCCCTGTGTTCTTCGACACGCGGCTTCTTGGCCGCCGGCAGATTGGATGAGGGGTTGGTTTGCTCGTCAATTCAAGGTCACCCTGCACAGCCTCAGAGCGGAGCCGGCTAGGTCTTCAGGTGTCAGTGCGCTCTGTCTAATTCAGCCATCACAAGATCAAAGGGCGGGGATGAACGAACCCGAGCCCTTGCGGGGCAACCGTGTCCTGGCCGTATCGACCGACCCAGCAGGGCGGCATACGCCGCGGCAACGGGCGGACCCGGCCGCAGCGCACCGGCGGGTGTCTGAACCCCAGCCGTGAGCCTTTGCCTTCCTCGGCCGATTCAAGAGCACCCGAGCCGTCAGCTCAGGCGCGACCCCTTCGGCAGGCGCGCGGCCAGCCAGTCGTGCACGTCGGCGCGTATGTGGCGGCCCTTGAGGAGGAAGTCCTCGAAGCGGCTGGGCACGAACGGCGCGAACAGCAGCGGCATGCGTGCCTCGTCCGGCGTGCGATCGGCCTTCAGCATGTTGCAGCTGCGGCAGGCGGCCACCGTGTTCATCCAGCTCAAGGCCCCGCCGCGGCTGTCGGGGCGGATGTGGTCCACGGTCAGCACGCGGGCGTCGAACACCTCGCCGCAGTAGGCGCAGGTGCAGCGGTCGCGCTTGATGACCTTGAGCTTGCTGAACGTGGGCGTCAGGTCGAAGAGATTGATCCTGGCCGCGCCACGCAACGCCACGATGGGCGGCACCTCCAGCACGGACTGCCGGCCGGTGATGGTGTTGAAGCCACCGCGCAGCACGGCCAGCGGCGCCTCGCCCGCCGACCAGACCACCGAATCGGTGGCCACGAGGCCGGCCGCTTCTTCCACCGAGATCCAGGCCTGCGGGAGGCCGGTGATGTCCAACTGCAAAACGTCGTGCATGGTGACCTCCTTTCTGCGAGTTCGCACGGTGTATGGCGCGATCCTGCGACTTTTGCATGCGGGCCTTCAGCCTGGCGGCTATATGGCACAACACATGCGAGAAAAACATGGGGCCGCTGGCGGGGCCTGCGGGTCGGTGGATCGGCGCGCTGCCGGTTGAGCTGCGGTGGCGCACGGGGAGAAAAGGTTGTCGGTGACGGGTTCCGACGCCGCCCAATCGTTGCGGCCGGTTTGCGCCCTTCGAAGCGTGAGCTCGACGAAAGGCTTCAGGACCATCTCGGCTGTGTCCACACGCGACGCGACCAGCCTGCGCAAGCCAGTGATGCGTCGCTGCACGCGACAGGCGGCCGCCCGAGCGCACATGCACACCGGGCCGGCCGGTGCTTGTGCGTGGGCACACCCGAGATGGGGCAGGGCGGCCGAGGACGAACCTCGGCGCCTGCCAGTTTTCGAGTGACATGCCGATTGGACCGGCATGCACTCGATGCGAGTTGTGAAAGAGCAGGCGCTGCGTGTGCAGCGGCGCCGGGGCAGCCCCGCGCGTCGTTCGGTTGAACGGGGTAAAACAAAGGCCCGGTTCCTTGGAAGGAAACCGGGCCTCGAATGAGCGTGGAAGGGCGGCGTCAGCCGGGTCCTTCACCCGATGTGTTGGTGGCATCACTCTCACGACCGAAGTCGTGTGCATCGCCGGCCGATGCGGGCATGCCCGCAAGCTGCAACCCTTGCGCCGGCAGCGCGGCATCGCATCGGCTCAGGGAGCCGAAGAGGTCGATGGCGGTGACGAGTTGGCGTTTCATGGCAGAGGTCGAAAGCGGCTCGGTCGGTGGTTGAGGTGGATCGCAAGGCCCAACGGCGTTGAGCGAATCCATGTATTGTGAAAACTGTTCACGCCTCGGTCAAGCGTCGGCAACCACCTAGAATCAATGTGAAGTGTTTTCACAACACGGCGTCGTCAAGCCCTCATCCATGTCCAGCCCCGCCACCATCCGCCGGCTCAATGCCCTCGCCCTCTTCCAGACGTTCGCGGAAGAGCGCATCACGGCGGGCGATCCGCCCAAGGGCCTGGAGGCCGCCTGGGCGGCACGCATCGGCGTCAGCGGCGCCACGTGGTCCATGGCCAAGAGCGGGGCGCGGCCCATCGGCGACAAGCTGGCGCGCCAGATCGAGCACCACTGTGGCCGGCCTGCCGGCTGGATCGACGAAGCCCGTGAGCCCACTGGCCTGACGCCGGCCGAGCAGCAGTTCCTCGCGCTCGCGCTGAAGACCTACCGCGGCACGAACAGCGATGGGCGCAAGAGGCTCAGGCAGTGGTTGAAGACGTTCGGCGCGGCCTGATGCCGGCCTCGCCTGTGTGGCTCAGACGCCTGCCGCGTCCAGTTCCGCGCCGACCCGCTGCAGCCAGACGCGCACCCGCTGCCGGTCCAGCAGGCCCAGCCCGCCGCCCTGGCCCTGCGATGCGGCCCAGAAGCTCGCGCCCGCGCCATCCACCTTCTGCAGCAGCGCATCCGGCAGCTTGCGCAGGTGGACCACGCGCGCGCCTTGGGCTTGCGCCCGCTCGAGCAGGCCGCTGGCCGCCAGCAGCTCGAAGCGCTCGCCGCGCACCTCGTTGAGGACGATGACCAGCGGCAGCGCCGCCGCTGGCCCGTCCAGCCAGCCGCGCAGCAGGTCGACCGAGTCGCGGCCCGCGTCCATCACGTGCCAGTAGTTGAGCTGCACACCCAGCTCGGCGGCCACCTCGGCCGCGCCGGCCTCGTCCAGCCAGCGGCTGAGTGCCGATTGCGTCTGCGCGGCCAGGTCCACCAGCACGCGGCGGTCGGGCTGCTCGGCAGCGGCCTCGATGACGGGGTCCAGGCTGTCGTGCGCGTCCAGCAGCAGCGGCGCGGCGAAGTCGGCGTAGTAGCGCGTCAGCGCACCATGCGAGCGGTCGGTGTCGAAGCCCAGGAAGGGCAGGCCGCGGTCGATGAAATGCTGGGCCAGCACGCGCGCCACGAGCGATTTGCCGACGCCGCCCTTTTCGCCACCGATGAAGTGGATCTGACTCATGCCTGATGCCCTGTCTGAAGTTCAGGGCATCGTAGTTCAGCCGGCCTCGGTCACCACCAGCGTCACGTTGCTGCCGCCGAAGGCGAAGGAGTTGGACATCGCCGCGCGCAGCCGGGTGGCGCGCGCCTCACCGGTGATGATGTCGGCCTGCGTGGTCAGCGCGCTCGTGCGCACATGGGCGCTGGGCGGCAGCACCTGCTGGCGCAAGGCCTGCACGGTCGCCACGAGTTCCAGCGCACCGCCAGCACCGATCAGGTGGCCATGCAGCGCCTTGGTGGCCGACACCGGCACGCCGCGCGGGCCGAACACGTCGGCGATGGACGCCGCTTCCACCGCGTCGCCGACTTCGGTGGCCGTGCCGTGCGCGTTGACATAGCCGATGTCCACAGGCGCCAGGCCCGCGTCACGCAGCGCGGCCTGCATCGCGCGCGCCTGGCCTGCTGCGTCGGGGCGCGACAGGTGCACGGCATCGACGCTATGGCCGTAGCCCGCCAGCACGGCCAGCGGCTTGGCGCCGCGGGCGAGCGCATGCGCTTCGGTCTCGATGACCAGCGCCGCAGCGCCTTCGCCGAGCACCAGGCCCTTGCGCGCATCGTCGAAGGGGCGGCAGCTCTGCTCTGGCGCGTCGGCGTCCAGCGGCGCCATGACGCCCATGGCCTGCCAGCCCAGCAGGCTGCCGATGTTGAGCATGGATTCGGAGCCGCCGACGAGTGCCAGATCGGCACGGCCATTGCGCAGCAGCCACAGCGCCTCGCCGATGGCCTGGGTGGACGATGCGCAGGCGTTGGAGACGGCAAACTGCGCCGCGCGCAGTTGATGGCGCATGGCGAGGTGCGAGCCGGCCGAGTTGGCCATCACGCGCACCACCGTGTACGGGTGCACACGCGGCGGCGTGGCCGTGAACATCTGCTGGTAGGACTGCTCCAGCGACGACGAGCCGCCCAGGCCGGTGCCCCAGGCGACGGCAGCGCGGTCGGGGTCGGGCGCGACCGCGGGCAGGCCGGCCTGCGCCCAGGCCTCGGCGGCCGCTTCCATCGCCATCAGGCTGTGGCGGTCGTAGAGGTTGCGCTGGGCCGGCGCCATGCCGGCGCCCAGCGGCGTGGCCAGCACGGCCGCGGCGTAGGGGTGGAGCGCATGGGCCGGGCTGCCCGGATGCGCGGTGATGCCCGAGCGGCCGGCCTGCAGGCCGGCGGCCAGCGCGTCGGCGCCGCTGCCCAGTGCGCTGACCGCGCCCAGGCCGGTGATGACGATGCGCATCGTGTCGGGACCCAGGGTTCGTCAGGCGGTGGCGGGCACGGCCTGGGGTTGGGCGGCGGCCAGCAGTTCGTCCACCAGCGTGGCGAGGCCGGCGAGCGTCGGGTTCTGCAGCGCGCGGTCGTGCTCGATGCTCACGTGGAAGTGGTCTTCCACGGTGAACATGAAATCGACCAGGCCCAGCGAGTCCAGCCCCAGTTCGACGAAGGGCGTGGCGGTCTTGTCGGCCAGCGACTCGGCGCCGAGTTCGCGCTGGGCGATGGCGCAGAGTTGGTCAAGCGTGCTGTTCATGAAGGGCTCCAGAGAGGGTCGGGGTGAGTTCGGCCAGCGGGTGCTGACGCAACAGGAAATCTCGGACGGTGCGGGCGACGACGGCGCGCTCGTTGTCCAGCGTCAGCATGTGGTAGCTGTCATGGAACCAGTGCACCTCGGGCTTGGCGCCCAGGCGCGCCTGCAGTTCGTGCACGGTGCGCGGGCTGGCCACGTCGTCCTCGGTGGCGTGCAGCACGATGGACGGCGCACTCAGCCTGGGCAGGCAGGCGCGCACGTGGCGGATCAGCCGCGTGGCCTCGAACAGCGCCGCGGCGGACAGCCGGGCGGCGCCGACGGCCGACACGTGGTGCGACGCCATGGCTTGCTCGACCCAGGCGCGCATGCGCTCGTTCTTCAGTCCGAAGGGCGCCGTCTCCTTGAAGCTCATGCGCCGGCGCAGGCCCGGCAGGTAGGCCAGCGGCAGCAGCCGGCGCCAGGGCGAGACGTTCCAGCCGTCGAAGTGCAGCGTCGTGGAGATCAGCACCAGCGCGGCGGCGGGGCGGCGGGCGGCGAGCGCCATCGCCAGCACGGCGCCCATGCACAGGCCGCCGATGGCCACCCGCCCATGGGTGGCGGCCAGGCGGTCATAAATGACTTCCACCTCGGCCAGCCACTGCTCGAACGGGGGCACCGGCAGCGGCTCGCCGGTGTTGGCGCTGACGCCGTAGCCGGCCATGGCCGGTGTCTCGACGACATAACCGACCTCTCTCAGGGACTTGGCCACCGGTGCGAGTTCCAGCGGGTTGGCGCACAGGCCGTGCAGCAGCAGGACGGCGGGACGGTTGTTGACGTCTTTCATGGGTCGCAAGTGTCCCGGGGGGCGCCGTCCAGCGCTTGACGTGTGGCTTGCCGGCACCTGTCACGGGCGCAAGCCCAGAGTCAGCACCGTGGGGCCGTTCGCGCCATACTCCGGGCATGCGCATCCTTCTCGTCGAAGACGACGAACAACTCGTCGAAACCACCGCCCGCGCGCTGCGTTCGCAGGGCTGGGTCGTGGACTGCACCGCAAGGGGGGAGCCCGTGCCGCGGTCCCTGCGTGAGGATGCCTACGACCTGCTGATCCTGGACATCGGCCTGGCCGGCATCGACGGTTTCGAGACGCTGCGCCGGGTGCGCACCGATGGCCTGGCGGTGCCGACGCTGATCCTGACCGCCCGCGACGCCGTCGAGGACCGCGTGCGTGGCCTGGAAGGCGGTGCCGACGACTATCTCGTCAAGCCCTTCGCGCTGACCGAACTGGTCGCGCGGGCGCGCGCGCTGGTGCGCCGCAGCCAGGCGCGCACCAGCAACCAGCTGCAGCTCGCCCGCCTGCGCATCGACCAGGAGGCGCGCCGCGCCTACATCGACGAAGAGCCGCTGGCGCTGTCGGCGCGCGAGTGGGATGTGCTGGGCTTTCTGATGGCGCGTGCCGGCAAGGTCGTCCCCAAGGAGCACATCGCGCTGGCCAGCAATGCCTGGGACCAGGGCGTCAGCGACAACGCCATCGAGGTGTGCCTGTCGCGCCTGCGCGCCAAGATCGAACCCGGCGGCGTGCAGTTGCGCACCGTCCGCGGCCTCGGCTATCTGCTTGAAGAAATCGGCTGAAATTGGCTGAAGGTTCCCGCTCAAGCCTGCAACGCAGGCTTTTCTTTTGGCTGACGCTGCCGTTGCTGGTGGCCTTGCCGCTGCTGGGGGCCGCGCTTTACGAGCAGGTCCAGCGCAGCGCGCAGGGCTGGCTGGACGAGGGCCTGGAAGACACCGCGCTGACGCTGGCCGGGCAGGTCGACGTGCGCGGCGGCGAACCCCGCATCGACATCAGCGCGACGATGGACCGCGCGCTGCGCTTCGACCGCCAGGACGATGTCTTCTACCTCGTGCTGGCGCCGGACGGCAGCGTCATGCAGGGCGACGCCGGCTTGGCGGACCTGCAGCCGCGCTCGCAGGCGCAGGCGGCCGGGCGCTCGTCCTACCGCGATGTGAAGCTGCGCGACCGCGACCTGCGCCTCGTGCAGCTCGGCCATGAATGCGGCGCGGGCGCCTGCCAGATCCTGGTGGCCGAAACGCTGCACAAGCGCGATGCGCTGCAGCGCCAGATCGGCGGCCTGGTGGCCATCACCGGCGCGGTCCTGGTCGTGCTGCTGGCGCTTGCGGCCTGGTGGGCCATCCGCCAGGGCCTGACGCCGCTGACCGGCCTCAGCGCTGAGCTGGAACACCGCGACCTGCACCGCCTGACGCCGCTGGCGGCCCGCCTGCCGCGCGAACTGGTGCCGCTGCAAGCCGCCTTCAACCGGCTGTTCGAGCGGCTGGCCAGTGCCGCCGAGACGCAGCGTGAGTTCCTGGCCGACGCGGCCCACCAGCTGCGCACGCCACTGACGTCGCTGCAGACCGAGATCGAGCTCGCGATGCTGGAGCCGCATGACCAGCGCGTGGACCCGCTGCTGCGCCGGCTGCGCCAGCGCGTGGAGCGCAGCGCCCGCCTCGCCCAGCAACTGCTGTCGCTGGCGCGCACCGAGGACCGCACGGTGGACCTGGGCCAGCGCATCGACCTGCGCGACATCGCCACCGAGAGCGGCCAGGACTGGGCGCACCGCGCGCTGCCCTCCGGGGTGGACCTGGGCTTCGAGCTGGCCGAGGCGCCGGCGCTGGGCCATGCCTTCCTGCTGCGCGAGGCGCTGGAGAACCTGATCCACAACGCCGTCAACTATGCCGGTGCGCGCGCGCGCATCACGGTGCGCTGCGGCAGCGGGCCGCAAGGCGCCTGGCTGGAGGTGGAGGACAACGGCCCCGGCATCGCGCCTGCGGATCGGCCGGCCGCGATGCAGCGCTTTCGCCGCGGCAACACCTCGTCCGGCAGCACCGGCAGCGGCCTGGGCCTGGCCATCGCGGCGGACATCGCCGCGCGCCACGGCGGCCAACTGGCGCTGCTCGACGCCCACGGCGGCCCCGGGCTGCGCGCGCGCATCAGCCTGCCGGCGGTGCCGGGCTCGGTCGCGGCGACCTGAAGCGCTGGCGCCGCCGCGCGGCGGCGTTCAGACCCGTTGCACCGGCCCGATCGCGAGGGGCGCCTTCAGCCATTGCTCGGCGCCCGCCTTGGCGTGCAGCGCACGCACGACAGCCATGCCCTGCACCACCTGGCCGAAGGCCGCGAAGCCCTGGCCGTCCGGGTTGCGCAGGCCGCCGAAGTCCAGCGCGGGCTGGTCGCCGATGCAGATGAAGAACTCCGCCGTCGCCGTGCCCGGCGCGCCGCGCGCCATCGAGACCGTGCCGTCCCTGTGACGCAGGCCTGTGGCCTTGGTCGTCTCGTGCGCGATGGCCGGCAGCCGCGGGGTCGCGTCGTCGGGCAGGTTCAACCCCCACTGCACGACCTCGATCTTGTGTGTCGTGTCCGGCGTCTGGTTGGCGGTCGTGACGAGGCGGTAGACCCAGGCCTGGTCCAGCAGGTGCTGGTCCACATAGGCCAGGTAGTTGGCGACCGTGACCGGTGCGACAGCGGGGTCCACAGCGATGACGAACGGGCCGAGCGGGGTGTCGACGCGGGTGCGCACAGCGGCAGGCGCGGCGTCGGCGATCAGCGGCAGGGCGGCGAGGGAGAGCAGGTGGCGACGTTGCATGGCGTGGTTCTCAGGTGGGTTGGCAGGCCAGCGGATGCGCGATGCCGCCGTCGCCGTAGCTGCGCACGACCTGCGCGATGACGACCTGGTAGCCCTTCAGCCAGCGGCCCTGCGCCTGCTTGGCCTCGCGGTGTGCCGGATGGCTCATCAGCTGTTGCAGGGCGTCCATCGAGTCCCAGTAGTAGACGTTGGAGATCAGTCCGGTGGCGGCGTTCTCCCAGGCTTCTTCGCCCAGGTAACCCGGGATGGCGCGGGCGATCTGCGCGATGGTGTCGTCCAGCCTGAAGAAGTCGGCGTCGTAGTCGCCCTTGGCGAACGTGAAAGTCGAAGTGAACATGGGTCAGCGGCTCAGCGCGTGTTCGACGAAGCGTCGCGGCACGGTCGTCTTGGGCACGCGCAGCGGGAACCAGCTGCGCACGTCCTCGTCCACGCCGATGCCGTGCATGAAGTTGTAGAGGCCTTTCTTCAGCCCCTGGCCCAGCCGGTCATGGTCGGTGGGCGTGGGGTCGATGAAGGCGATGTCGTTCTTCGCGAAGCGGCCCGGCGGCAGCGGCTGCAGCGTCACGCCGTAGGCCGCGGGGTCCATGCCCACCGGCGAATGCACCGTGCAGGCGAAGCGGTGGAAGAAGCCGCTGTGGATGCAGCCGTGCTCGAAGAGCTGCCGCACGTACTCCAGCGCATCCACGGTGTCCTGCGTCGTCTGCGTCGGAAAGCCGTACATCAGGTAGGCGTGCACCAGCACGCCGGCGTCCGCGAACGCCTTGGTGACGCGTGCCACCTGCTCCACGCTGACGCCCTTCTTCATCAGCTGCAGCAGGCGGTCCGACGCCACCTCCAGGCCGCCCGAGATGGCGATGCAGCCGCTGTCGGCCAGCAGCTGGCACAGCTCGGGCGTGAAGGTCTTTTCGAAGCGGATGTTGCCCCACCAGCTGATGGCCACGCCGCGCCTCAGCAGCTCTTCGGCCAGCGCGCGCAAGACCTTGGGTGGCGCGGCCTCGTCGACGAGGTGAAAGCCCGTCTGCCCGGTCTCCTTGACGATGGCCTCGATGCGGTCCACCAGCACCTCGGCGCTGGCGGCCTCGTAGCGCGAGATGTAGTCCAGGCTCACGTCGCAGAAGCTGCACTTCTTCCAGTAGCAGCCATGCGCCACCGTCAGCTTGTTCCAGCGGCCGTCGCTCCAGAGCCGGTTCATGGGGTTGAGCATGTCCAGCAGAGACAGGTAGCGGTCCAGCGGCAGGCCGTCCCACGTGGGCGTGCCGACGTCGTCGAAGGGAATGTCGGGTTCGACGAAGTTGGTGTACTTGACGGCTTCGCCATCCCGCCAGAACGTGCGCACCAGGCGGGTCTTGGAGCGCTTGCCGGCGACGTGCTCAAGCAGCGCCAGCAGCGGCCGCTCGCCCGCGTCCAGCGTCACGTAGTCGACGAAGTCGAACAGCCGCGGCTCGGCCAGCTCGCGCAGCTCCGTGTTCACATAGCCGCCGCCCAGCACGCACACCACTTCCGGCCGCGCGGCCTTGATCGCCTGCGCGATGCGCAGCGCCGCGTAGACCGAGCCGGGGAAGGGCACGGACAGCAGCACCACGTCCGGTGTGTGCTGTTCGAGTGCCGCCAGCGTCAGCCGGTGCAGCGTGCGGTCCACGAGGTTGGGCGGGGCGGCCAGCGCGTCGGCGAGCGGGTCGAAATGTGCCTGGGCGGCGGCGAGTGATTCGGCGTAGCGCACGAACTCGAAGCGCGCGTCCACCGCGTCTCGCAGCACGTCGGCCAGGTCGTTCAGGAACAGCGTCGCCAGGTGCCGCGCGCGGTCCTGCAGGCCCAAGGCACCGAAGGCCCAGGCCAGCGGGTCGCCGCCGTCCTCGTCGACATAAGCCTCCAGCGTGTCGAAACGCTTGCCTTCGGGCAGGAAGGTCCGCGTGTTGATGCGGTGCGCCAACGTCGGGTCGCGGCCCTGCAGGAAGGCGATGACGCGCGGCGCCGCGGCGGCTATGGCGTTGAAATCCGCGGCGAACCAGCGGGTCTGCACGGTCTGCGCGGCTTCGGGCAGCGCCAGCACGGCTGCGTGCATCTGCTGGAGGCCTTCTGGCGCGAACAGCGCCAGCACGAGCGCCAGCGCCAGGTCGACCTGCCGGGCTTGCACGCCGCGCGAGCGCAGGAAACCGGTCAGGTAGGCGGTGGACGGGTAGGGCGTGTTCAGCTGGGTCATCGGCGGGATGACGGCGAGCACGCGGAGGGCGAATGGCTGAGCAGAGGGGGCCGGGGACTGCATGGCCGGATTGTCGGTGCGCGCCGGTCCTCTGTCAGAAGCGAGGCCCTAGGACTGGACACGCGCGATCGTGGCCTCATGGCCAAGACCTGCATTCGTCAGAGGGCGCGATCCGAGCTTGGCGCGGGAGGCAGCGCCGACAAGCCTCAGTCAGTCACTTCATCCTTCTTCACGCACTCGATACCAAACGGCAGCCTGCCCGCCGCAGCATCCCCCGGTGGCCCGGCCTTCATCGGACCGCCACCCCAAGGGAGAGGTATGCAAATGTCATTGGCAGCGACGGCACGCATCGGTGGCGTTGTGGTGCTCGCTCTGCAGTTCTGCGTCGGCGCGTTCGCGTCGCCATTGGAGGCCGGCATTCAGCGCAAAGTGCGCGACGCGACCTTCGAAGTCGTCCTGCCCAAGCCGGCCCAGGAATCCGTCACCTATGACAAGCCCTGGCAGGAGCTGATTCCCTATCAGGCGCGCTCCGACAAGTACGTGTCGATGGGGACGGCCTTCGCCATCGGTCCGAACCTGTACGCCACAGCGATGCATGTGCTGATCGCAGCGTTCGGCGACTCGCGCGGCGAGCCGATGCTGCGCGACGCGAACGGCAGCCTCTATCCGATCGCGCAGATCACCAAAGGCTCCACCGACCAGGACTTCGCGGTGTTCACGTTGGCGAAGCCACCGGATCAAGCCGCCTTCCTGGAACTGAACGACAAGCCCGAGCTCAACGAGACGGTCTACGCCGTCGGCAACGCACTCGGCGAGGGTGTCGTCATGCGGGAAGGCAACTACACGTCCGACACGCCGGAGGAGGAGAGCGGGCGCTGGAAGTGGATGCGTTTTTCCGCGCCGATATCGGGCGGCAACAGTGGTGGACCGCTGATCGACGCGAGGGGCCGCGTGATCGGCCTCGTGCGCGCCATGCGCACTTCCGAAAACACGCTGAACATCGCCGTCCCCGCTGCGCTCGTGAAGAGCGCTCCGGATCACGTCGTGAGCGCGGATTCGCGCGCCGTCGCCGGCTTTGCCGTCTTCGACAAGACGCGGGCTGGACGATTCAAGGCGGACATCCCTGCACCCAAGCGCTTCGCCGAACTGGCGGCGGCGTACATGAAGGCGGTGGACGATTTCAATGCGGGCCAGTTGCGCGGGCTGCTCGCTGACAACGCGAACGAAACCTTCCCCCGCGGCAGCGGCAGCGAACGTTTGCTGCACGGCCTCTACGAGCGCAGCGCCCCCGCCATCGTCGTGCAGAACGGCAACGGCAACTGGACGTTCACGCAGCCCAGCTACACGCGGCTCGATCTTGGTCGCGAGGGCTGGCAGGACTCGGCCAACTTCAAGGGATACCTTGTGTTCCACCGGCACAAGCCGGACGACATCAACCAGGCGAGGTGGTACGCGGACGCCCAGATGGCCAGGGAGGTGGTGCTCAAGGCGTCCCCGGCCACGATCCACATCAATGCCGAGAATGCCAAGGTCGTTTCGATGGGCGCCCCGACCGAGGACTCCCTCTTCACCGACACCTGGGGCCGGGTCTGGCAGATGCGCGTCTGGCACGTCACCACCTGGTTCGGCAGTGACTGGCTTGTCGAGTTCGACCTGCCCGTGCCGGACGGCTCAGTCGGTTTTGAGAGCAGGGTCTCCACGCTGGGGCGCAACTTCCAGATCGAGCGGATGAAGCTGCTGACGGGCTTCTTCGCGGCGTCCTACGAAGGAAAGCTCTCGCAGTGGGACGGCTTCCTGTCGCAGAAGCCCCTGCTGCCCAAGGCGCTGGCGGCCTCAGTGCTGCATGTCGACTATGGCCGCAGCTTCGCATTCGATGATCGCCATGTGGCGTTCAGCTACGGGCCCGAGTTGCAGAAGATCGATCAGGGCAGCCGCCTGCGGCTGGACTTCGCCTTCACGCGTGAACCGGCCGGGGCTCTGCTCGACATCGCAGGCATCGTGGCCTACAACGCCGACGAGAAGACCGAGGTCGATGTCTTCCGCCATGGGACACCTGCGGAAGCCGGGAGCGAGGCCGCGAAGACCGAATGGCGCAAACGGATTCATCACGCCCATCCTTACGATGCCGTTGCGCTGACCGCAAACGGCAGGCAAATCATCAGCACGATCTATGGCGTTGCGGATGCTCAGCCGGATCCTGACGTCCTGTACACCTTCCAGTACCGGGCAGAGACCGGCACGCCGCAGGAACAGATGAAGGCCAAGCTGGACCTGCTGATGCAACAGGCGAAGGTCAACGAGCGCTGATCTACG
Source organism: Roseateles sp. (assembly GCF_965229315.1). Classification (GTDB taxonomy): domain Bacteria; phylum Pseudomonadota; class Gammaproteobacteria; order Burkholderiales; family Burkholderiaceae_C; genus Pelomonas. The sequence goes on along the minus strand of NZ_CBDDJA010000002.1, from coordinate 3,973,186 downwards.
AGCCCCAGCAGGTGGATGCTGTCAGCGAGTTCGGCGACCGCTCCACCAAACAGGTCAACACACTGCTGCGCAGGCTTTTCGCCATTTCTCCAAGTGCGCAGAGCCGCGCCGCTGTGACATTGCCTTGGTGAGTTCCTACTCGCTCATCCCACCAACCACCCCGCCAACTTCTCCGCAATCATCAGCGTCGGTGAGTTCGTGTTGCCGCTCGTGATCGTCGGCATCACGCTCGCGTCCGCGATGCGCAGGCCGCTGATGCCGCGCACGCGCAACCGCGAGTCGACGACGGCGCTGGCGTCGTCCTTGGCGCCCATCTTGCAGGTGCCCACCGGGTGGAAGATGGTCGTCGCGATGTCGCCGGCCAGACGGGCCAGGTCCTCGTCGGTCTGGTACTGCGGGCCAGGCCTGTACTCCTCGGGTTTGAAGCCGGCCAGCGCCGGCTGGGAGACGATGTGGCGCGTCATGCGCAGGCTCTGCGCGGCAATGTGGCGGTCTTCGTCGGTGGACAGGTAGTTGGGCTGGATGGCCGGCGCCTGGGCCGCGTCGGGCGAGGTGATGTTCACCGTGCCGCGGCTGGTCGGGTTCAGGTTGCACACGCTGGCCGTGAAGGCGTTGAAGCCGTGCAGCGGCTCGCCGAAGGCGTCCAGCGACAGCGGCTGCACGTGGTACTCCAGGTCGGGCCAGGCCTTGTCGGGGCTGGAGCGCGTGAAGGCGCCGAGCTGGCTGGGCGCCATGCTCATGGGGCCGCTGCGGCGCAGCAGGTATTCCAGGCCGATGGCGGCCTTGCCGGCCAGCGATGCGGCGCGTGTGTTCAGCGTCTTGGCGCCCTGCACCTTGTAGACGGCGCGGATCTGCAGATGGTCCTGCAGGTTGGCGCCGACACCGGGCAGGTCCTGCTCGACCTTGACGCCCAACCCTTGCAGCAGTTCGGCCGGGCCCAGGCCGCTGAGCTGCAGGATCTGCGGCGAGCCGATGGCGCCGGCGGCGAGGATGACTTCGCCGCCCGCGTTCAGCCACGGGTGCTCCAGGCCGTGCGGCGTCTGCACCTCCACGCCGCTGCAGCGCATGCCGGTGTCGTCCTTCATCAGCCGCAGGCGTTGCACCTGCGCGCCGGTCCACAGCTCGAAATTGGGCCTGCCCAGGCAGGTCGGGCGCAGGAAGGCCTTGGCCGTGTTCCAGCGCAAGCCCTTCTTCTGGTTGACCTCGAAGTAGCCGACGCCCTCGTTGGTGCCGGTGTTGAAGTCGCTGGTGGCCGGGATGCCGGCCTGCTGCGCCGCCTGGGAGAAGGCGTCGAGGATGGGCCAGTGCAGGCGCTGCTGCTCCACGCGCCACTCGCCCTTCTTGCCGGGCATGGGACCGTGCAGCTCGGCAAAGCCGGCGGGCGCGGTCTTGGGATTGTCCAGCCGCCAGTGGTGCTCGTGGCGGCGGAAGGCGCGCAGTACGCGGGCCCAGCGCCAGGTGTCGTCACCGGTCAGGTCGGCCCAGTGCTCGTAGTCGCGGCTCTGGCCGCGCATGTAGATCATGCCGTTGATGCTGGAGCTGCCGCCCAGCACCTTGCCGCGCGGGTAGCGCAGGCTGCGGCCGTTCAGGCCCGGCTCGGCCTCGGTGCTGTAGCACCAGTCCGTGCGCGGGTTGCCGATGCAGTACAGATAACCCACGGGGATGTGGATCCAGTGGTAGTCGTCCTTGCCACCGGCCTCGATGAGCAGCACGCGCACGCTGCGGTCGGCGCTGAGCCGGTTGGCAAGCAGGCAGCCGGCGGTGCCGGCGCCCACGATGATGTAGTCGAAACCTTGCTGGGACATAGGCCCCTAGCGTAATTCACGCTGCCGGCGTGTCTGAGCGTGTGGCGCAGCCGGGTGGTCCGTCGTCAAGTGCGCCAACCCTGGCTCAGCGCCGCGACGAGTTCCGCCGCCTTGCGCGCCTGGCGGCTGAGCGGCAGCGCCTGACCTGCCCACAGGCTGAGGAAGTCGGCTTGACCGGCCTGGGCCGCCGCCTGGCGCATCGCGCGGCTGGCCGCGTTGGGCTGGGGAAACGCCGGCAGCGCCACACCGTCGAGTTCGCGCGTCACGCGGTTGGCGACGCCGCGCGCGTAGCGGCCGGAGAAGGCCTGGGTCAGCGTCGAGTCGGCATCGGTCGCGGCCAGCAGCGCGGCGCGGTAGGCCGGCGACAGCGGGCATTCATCGACGAGCAGGAAAGCCGTGCCCACCGTCGCCGCGCTGGCGCCCAGCGCCTGCGCCGCGGCCACGCCGCGCGCGTCAGCGATGCCACCGGCGGCGATGACCGGGATGTCCAGCGCGTCGACCAGTTGCGGCACCAGCGCCAGCGTGCCGATCAACGCGCCCTCGGGCCGGCCCAGGAAGCCGCCGCGGTGGCCGCCGGCCTCATAACCTTGCGCCACGACGGCGTCGACGCCGCTGGCCTGCAGCAGGCGGCCCTCGGCCACCTGCGTGGCCGTGCCAACGACCTTGAAACCCTGCGCCTTCAGCGCCGCGACCCGCGCGACGCCGGGGTCGCCCATGACGAAGCTGATGACGGCGGGCCGTGCCGCGACGGTGGCTTCAAGCTGGGCGTCGAAGTCTTCCTCGAAGCGCTCGGGCCGCGTCGGCGCCGGCAGGCCCAGCTCGGCGTGCCAGGCGGCCAGGCGAGCCAGGTAGGCGTCCAGCGCCGCGTCGTCGCGCAGCCAGGGCTGCGGGCAGAACAGGTTGATGCCGAAGGGCTGGTCGGTGCGCGACCGGATGTCCGCGGCGATCTCGCCGATGCGCGCCGGTGCCAGGTAGGCCGCGCCGAGCTGGCCGAAGCCGCCGCCCGCGCTGACGGCGGCCACCAGCGCGGCGCTGGCGGCTTCGCCGGCCATGGGCGCCATCCAGACGGGAGGCAGGTCGAACAGGCGCATGGCGTCAGCTGATCGTGCGCGCGGCCAGCACGGGGAAGAGCTTGATGAGGCCGTCGCTGAGCAGCTCGACGGCCAGCGCGGCCAGGATCAGGCCCATCAGCCGCGTCATGATGTTGATGCCGGTCTGGCCCAGCACCTTGGCGATCTTGCTGCTGGCCGAGAAGGCCACGAAGGTCACGACCGCGACGACCACGCCGTAGCCGCACAGGATGGCCAGCTCCCACCAGTGCCGGGTCTTGTCCGCGTAGATGACCATCGTCGAGATGGTCGCCGGGCCGGTCAGCAGCGGGATGGTCAGCGGCACGACGGCAATGCTGGCGCCTGCGTCCACCTTGCTGGAACCCTCGCTCACGTCCTCCTTGTTCGCCTCGGCCGGCTTGGCGTTCAGCATCTGCAGCGAGCTGATCAAGAGCAGGCAGCCGCCGCCGACCTGGAAGCTGGCCAGCGAGATGCCGAAGAACTCGATGATCTTCAGGCCGAACAGCGCGCTCAGTGCGATGACGATGCCGGCCGTGCAGGCGCTGACCAGGATGGTCCGGCGCCGCTGCTGGCGCGTGAAGGCGGACGTGAAGTGGATGAAGAAGGGCACCACGCCGATCGGGTTGACGATGGCCAGCAGCGCGACGAGGGGCTTGTAGATGTCCATGACGCAGATTGTGAGCGGACGAGGGCCTGTTGCCGTCGTGTGAACGGGCCCCAGGCCGGCGCGCGTGCTCCTATCATCGCGGCGCGGCCGCTGCCCGAGGTCTTTGCCAGCCTTCACGGGCCAGCACTCCGGGGCAACCCCAGGGGTCTTGAATCTCGCGTCCGGCAGGGCGTGAGCGGTGCCGGCGCAAGGCGCCAGCCACCTCACGCATCACCCGTCGCTCGGGCAGCGTGCCGCACCTTTGCAGTCAGGGAGACGAACGGGGTGGACACCGCCCGCACGATGACCGCCCGGGCTTTGGCCCGCGCGATGCTGGCCGGCCCGCGCGATGCGGCGGGGCTGGCGGCGCGCATGGCCGTCTGCCTGGACGAGCGCCCGCCCTGGCTCGCCGCGTTGGCCCAGGCCATGGCGCGCGTGCCGGGCGAAGTCTGGCGGCGACTGGAGGTGGCGACGCTGGCCGAGCGCGTCGAGGCCCACGAGGGCTTTGCCGTCGCCTGGGCCGGCGAGGCGCGCCCCCAGGCCCGCCACTGGCTGCTGCGCCCGCCCGACGAGCTGGCCCCGGCGCCCGCCGGCCTCGCGCGCCCGCACTGGCCCACCGTCGGCGCGCTGGCCCGCAGGCTGGGCATGACGCCCGCCGGCCTGTGGCGGCTGACCCTGCCCACCGACTGGCAGCGCCGCCGCCCGCTGGCGCAGCAGCACTACCGCCAGGCGCTGGTGCCCAAGCGCGGCGACGGCGCCGGCTGGCGGCTGCTGGAGGTGCCCGAGCCGCACCTGCGCGCCGTGCAGCGCCGGCTGCTGGCGCAACTGCTGAATGGCCTGCCGCCGCACGAGGTGGCGTTCGGCTATGCCGCCGGCCGCTCGGTCGTGCAGCACGCGGCGCGGCACGCGGGGCAGGCGCGGGTGCTGCGCTTCGACCTGAGCGACTTCTTCGCGACGGTGCGCGCGTCGCGTGTGCATGCCCTGTTCAAGACGCTGGGCTACTCCACGGCCACCGCCCGCGCGCTGACCGCGCTGTGCACCACGGCCGTGCCCGAGGCCTGGCTGCGCGATGAGCCGCGGCTGAGCTGGCTGCAACGCCAGCGCCTGCGCGACCCGCACCTGCCGCAGGGCGCGCCCACCTCGCCGGCGCTGGCCAACCTGTGCGCGTTCGCGCTGGATGCCCGGCTGGCCGGCCTGGCCGAGGCTGTCGGCGCTCGTTACAGCCGCTATGCGGACGACCTCGTCTTCTCCGGCCCGGCGACGCTGCCCGTGCGGCGGATCGCCGCCTGGGTCGCGGCCATCGCCGCCGACGAGGGCTTTGCGTTGAACGCGCGCAAGACGCGCAGCCTGGGCGCTGCGCAGCGGCAGTCGGTCTGCGGCATCGTCGTCAACGAGCGGCCCAACCTGCCGCGCGACGAGTTCGACCGGCTGAAGGCGGTTCTGCACCGCTGCGTCGTCGCCGGCCCGGCGGGCCAGAACCGCGACGGCCACGCCGACTGGCGCGGGCATCTGCAGGGGCGCGTCGCCTGGGCCGCTCAGCTGAATGCCGTCAAGGCGCAAAAACTCAAGGCGCTGCTGGACCGCATCGACTGGCGCCGCTGAGTTCGCGCAGGTAGTCCAGCCCCGCCGCGCCGCGTGCGCCCCACCAGCTCAGCAACTCGCCGTCCACCAACTGCACCTGCGCCTGCGGGCACAGCGCCTGTGCCTCGGCCAGGTGCTCGGCGCCGAAGCGGTAGGGCTCTGAGCTGAGCAGCACGCGGTCGATCTGTTGCAGCCCCGACTCGTCACCGACGAGCACCGGATAGCGGCCGGCGCCATGGTCGCCGCCCCGCAGGTCAGGCCAGGTGCGCCAGCCGGCCTCGGCCAGCATCGCCGAGATGTAGGTGTCGCGCGCCACCGTCATCCATGGGTCGCGCCAGATCAGGTAGAGCACCTGCTGGCCGGTCCGGTCCGCAGCCCTGCACCGGCTCAGTGCGGCCGAGAACTCGGCGGCCAACGCTGCGGCCCGCTCGTTGACGCCCGGCTGGTCCGCGAATGCGGCGCGCAGCTGCTCGAACAGCACCAGGTTGTCTTCAGGCCGGCTGGGATGCGTGACGATGACTTCGGGCACGAACTCGCGCAGGGCATCGGCCGTTTCGCGGCGGTTTTCGTCGACATTGACGATGACGTGCGTGGGCGCAAGCCTTTTCAGCTTGGCAAGATTCACATCTTTCGTGCCGCCGACCTTGGGCACGCCCTTCACGGCCTCGGCCGGGTGGATGCAAAAGCCCGTGCGGGCGACCAGGCAAGGCCCCAATCCCAGCGCCACCAGCGTCTGCGTGGCGCTTGGCACCAGCGACGCGATGCGGGGCGCGCTCATGCCTCTTCAGTCAGCGCCAGGTACACCGCGCAGCAGCCGCGCAGGTAGACCAGCGTGGGCAGCACCAGCGCCAGCGCGAAGACGACGCCACCGCCGATCAGCGCTGCCAGCCCCAGGTTGCCGCCTTCCAGCGGCACGCCGCTGGCGCTCAGGCCGCGCAGCCCCAGGCCCATGACGCCGGCCAGCAGTTGCCGCGCCGGCAGTTCGACGCCGGCCCCGAGGATGGCCAGGCCGGCCAGCAGCTTGCTGCCCGTCACGACGACGAAGCTGACGGCGGCCGTGGCCAGCGTCGTCAGCAGGTAGACGGCGGCCATCAGCAGCGCCGTCTCGGGCAGGCCATGACGCAGCCGCCCACGGATGAAGGTCAGCACACCGCGGCTGCGCTGGCCTGCCCAGACGGCCGGGCCAGCCAGCGGCCCGACCAGGATGACCACCACGAACGCCAGTCCCCCGAGCAGCAGCACACCCGCGGGCAGCACGACCGCCAACAGCGGCGCGCCGACCCAGGGCCAGCGCGTCGCCCACAGCAGGCCGGCCAGCACGAGGACGCCCACGCTGCCCAGCGCCAGGCAGGCCAGCAGTGCCAGCAGCACGCGATGGGCGCCGCGCAGTGCGTCCGACAGCGCGTCCTGCGGATCGCGCACCGGCAGGCCGCGGGCCTGGTCCATCAGCATCAGCCCGGTGGCGTTGACCCCGAAAAAGGCGACAGCCAGTGCCAGTCCCATCCAGAGCGCGCCCATCAGGTTCTCGTCACGGGACAGGGCCGACTGCGCCATCGCCAGCATCAGGCCGGCGAAGCAGAAGCAGGTCAGCAGCGCGTACAGCGCCCGCAGGTTGCGCGGCGCATCGATGCTGGACAGCACGCGGGACAGGGCGGAAAGCAGAGGAGAAGTCATGAATTCGGGCTCGGGCGGCGATGGTATCGATGACGGCGCCATGTCCGACCTTCATCTCCAGGGTTTGTGCTAGCTCTGAAAAACAACACTTGCCGGAGTGCCGTTCTGCAATCCCTGACCCTCGCCACCATAATCGATTGCCTGTGTCTGGACGCCGCACCTTCGCTTGAATGGTTCACGATGGGTTGAAGCTCCACATGGTTTTTTGGTTTTGAGAAGAGAAGGGCTTCCCCATGGGAAACAAGCTTTACGTGGGCAATCTTGCCTACAGCGTGCGTGACGAATCGCTGCAAGAATCGTTCGGTCAGTTCGGTACGGTGACCTCCGCAAAGGTCATGATGGATCGTGAAACCGGTCGTTCGAAGGGCTTCGGCTTCGTCGAAATGGGCTCTGACGCCGAGGCGCAAGCAGCCATCAACGGCATGAATGGCCAGGCCCTCGAAGGCCGCGCCATCGTCGTGAACGAGGCGCGTCCGCGCGAAGAGCGGCCGGGCGGCTTCGGCGGTGGCGGCGGTGGCCGTTCCGGCGGCGGCGGCTTCGGTGGTGGTGGCGGCTACGGTGGTGGCGGCGGTGGCCGTTCCAGCGGCGGCGGCTACGGTGGTGGCGGCAGCGGCGGTGGCGGTGGCTACGGCGGCGGTGGTGGCGGCTACGGTGGTGGCGGCGGTGGCCGTTCCGGCGGTGGCGGCTACGGCGGCGGTGGCGGCGGTGGCCGTTCCGGTGGTGGCGGCTACGGCGGCGGTGGCCGTTCCAGCGGCTACTGATCCCGGCACTCGCAAGAGTGATGCAGCAAAGCGCCTTCGGGCGCTTTGTTCGTTTCAGGCCTCCAAAAGCTTGCAGCCGGGCGGCGCGGCCAGGTCAGTCAGTAACCCAGCGTGGCCTTGGCGAAGACCTCGTCGGTGCGCACGCCGCCGGGCTGCTCACGGGCACGGTTCACGCCCAGGCTGACGATGCGGCTCAGGCCCACGCGGTGCTGCAGCATCAACGACAGCACGCGTCCCACATCGTCCTGCGCCACGAGATTCATCCCGGCGTCACTGCGGCGGCTGAAGTGCGTGCGCTGCCGGATCAGCCGCAGCGAGTCGCGCGGGCTCAGGTGCAGCACGACGAGGCTCTGCACGCTGCGGTCCGTGAACGCACGCCGCCCGTCCGGCGCATCGACCCAGCCCAGCCCGAGGCGCTGCTCGAACTCCAGCCACAGGCCCGCCGGCAGCGCGGTGCGCAGCCTGGCTTCGAGCTGACCCTGCAGGCCCGGGCCGGTGCGGTCGGCGTCGATGTCCAGGCGGCGGCCCCATTCCACCTCGCCGTTGATGAGGCTCAGCAGCTCGCCGGGGTTGGACTCGAAGCCCAGCAGCAGCGTGCGCGTCGCGTGCAGCCGCCCGCCGCTCTTCGCGCGATGGCTGTCCAGCCCCACATGGCCCCAGACGCCCGTGTTGCGCGCCGCCGCGAACCAGAAGCCGGGCTGCACGAGGCGGTCCACGACCTGGCCGGCCGCCACGCCCAGCAGCGGGTCGGCCAGCGTGCGCGTCTCCTGCAGCTTGAGCTGCGCTTCGCGGTCGTGCAGGGCGATGCCGGCCAGTTCACCGGGGCCCAGGCGCAGGTAGCCGAAGGCGCAGGCGCGGCGGATGCCGCTCTGGCTGACGAAGCCGTTGTCATTGGCGAAACGGCTGCTGATCTCCTCCACATTGACGTTGGCCACCCAGCCCGCGTCGCGGTGCCGCCAGCCCAGCCAGGCGCGGTGGCCGCGCTCGCGGTTCACGCGCAGCACGCGGCCGCCGCCGTCCAGGCCGAGCGACGTGCTGGACAGCAGCACATGGCCGCGCCACTGGTCGCTGTCGCCCGGCCGCCAGACCGCGTCGCTGCCGACCACCTGCGTCGCCAGGCCGCTGCCGAAGTCGCGCAGCGACACCAGGCCCGCCAGGCCGAGCCGGCCCTGCCCGCCCAACTGCAGGCGACCGCGCGCAAAGCTGGCCTGCGAGCCGGCGGGCTGCACGCCGCTGCGCGTGGCGAACGCGCCGGCCCGCAACACCTGGCCCCCGCCGGCGTCGCGCAGGTGCAGCGCGGTGGCCTCGGCGTCGGCGCCGCGCCAGGTGGCGCGCAGGCCCCAGTCGGGGTCGGTGATGGCGCGGGTGTAGAAGGCCGCGAGGCTGCGGTTCTCGCCCGATTCGTCGGCCTGCGTGGGCCCGACGACGTCCGCGCTTTCAAGAAAGAACGGCCGCTTCTCCGGCACGCTGAGCGCAAAGCGCGTGTTGCCGGTGAGCTGCGGCGCGTCGAGCTCGACCTGCGAGAAGTCGGGGTTCAGCGTCACGTCCAGCACCCAGTCGGCGCGCGGTCGCCACTTGAACTCGGCGCCCAGCGACGCCTTGCGCGCACGCCGCGTGCCGTCGGCATCGCTGGCGTCGCGTGTGCTGCGCAGCGTCAGCTCCGGCCGCAAGCCAACGAAGCTGCGCTCACGCACCTGGTCGACGAGATCGTCCAGGCCGTTCAGCGGCTGCAGCTCGGCGATGAAGCTCAGCGCGTCCTTGGTGAGCGCTGGTGCACTGACGTCGACCGTGCGGTCTTCGCGCGGGATGTTGCGCGTGACCATGATGCGCCAGGGCGCGCCGCCCGCATGCGCAAAGCGCAGCGCCGCCAACGGCCAGCGCAGCTCGATGCTGTAGCCGTCCGGCAGCCGCGCCGCGGCGGCCTCGACGTCGAAATCGGGCGCGGCGTCCTCGGTGTCTTCCTCGGCGGAGAACAGCCCGTCCTCCACCGCGCCGGCCGCGCTGACACGCGCGTACTGCGCCGTGCGCCGGTGGCCGACCGGGTCGATGAGGACGGAGACGAAATCCTGGTCGGACTTGACCTGGTCGCGCCGCGCCAGAGGCGCGCGGATGCGATCGGGCGCCGGATCCCAGGCGCGGATGCCGAAGACCAGCGCGTCCTCGGTGACGAGGACTTGCACGGTCGTGCGCCAGGCGGCCGGACGCTTGTCGGCCGGCAGGAATTGCACGAAGCGCTCATGGGCCGGCGCGCGCAGCCACGCGGCATCGTCCAGGCGACCGTCGATGGCGGGCACGGATTCGCCCGGGGCCAGGCGCAGTGCGGTGGGATGGAGCAGCTCCGGGGCATGGCCCCAGGCGTGCAGGGCCAGGGCACAAAGGCTCGAAGCCAGGCCCGGGCCGAGAAGGCGGTATGTCATGGGAATCGTCCGAGATCGGCCGCCGCGTGACGGGCGGCCGCAGGCATCAATCGGGCGTGCGCGAGGCGCAGCCAGCGGGCGGCGCTGAAGCGGTGTTCAGCGCGCGAGCGTCAGCAGGGGTGAAGTACCTGGGCCATGATGTCCTCCTCGGCGGCCCGGCATGTCATGCGGCGGCCCTCGGTTCGAAGGCGCGCAGTGTAGCCAGCAGGGTCAGGCGTTGCCAAGCCGCGCCGGGTTACTCGCTCGCGCGCTTCTTGCGTGGCCGGCTGCCCAGCGCGCGGTCGTACAGCCCGTTGGGCAGCAGGCGCAGCAGCTTGGCCAGCACGCCCATCTGCCACGGGATGACGCGGTAGCTGACCTGGGCGCGGATGGCGCGCACCGCCTGGTCGGCGAAGTCGTCCACGGGCATCAGGAAAGGCATGGAATAGCGGTTGCCGCGCGTCAGCGGCGTGTCGATGTAGCCCGGCAGCAGCGTGACGACGCGCACGCCGGCCGGCCGGCACTCGCCGCGCAGGCTCTCGCAGTAGGCGACGACGGCGGCCTTGCTGGCGCAGTAGGCGCCATGCCCCGGCAGCCCACGGATGGCCGCGACGCTGGCCACGCCCACCAGCGTGCCCGAGCGGCGCTCGCACATCGCGGCGACGAAGGGGTGGAAGGTCGCCGCCAGCCCCACGTTGTTGGTGTCGAAGGTGCGCCGCATGACGCCCAGATCGTCGAACTGCGCCGTGTCCATGCCGATGCTGATGCCGGCGTTGGCGATGACGACGTCGGGCAAGCCCTGCGCGGTGATGCAGTCGCGGCCGATGCGGGCCATCGCGTCCAGGTCCGCCACGTCGGCGCCGTAGACCTTGAAGCGCGCCGTGTCCAGCCGCTGTTCGGCCGCCCAGCGCTCGACCTCCGCCGTGCGCCGCGCCACCAGTGCCAGCCGCGCGCCATCGCGGTAGTAGCGCAGCGCCAGCGCCTGGCCGATGCCGCTGGAGGCACCGGTGATGAACACCAGTTCGTTCATGGGTGCCCCTCGTCTCGCGGGGACACGAGACGATCCCCCGAGGGGATGACGGGCCGGCTTGGGGCGACCCTGCGCTCGGCCCTCATCGCGGCGCCCGGTTGGTGATCTGCCCCTGCGCCCGGCCCGTGAACGTGGCCTGGCCGGTCAGGTGGCGGTACTCGAAGTTCTGGGCGTTCAGCGTGGAGCCGCCCTGGTGGATGGTGACCGGCAGGTGGGAGCGCAGGATCTCGGCGTTGGCCAGCGCCTGCAGGAACTCGCCGCGCACGTCCAGCGCCGGGGTCGCGTTCTCGCCGGCGTCGGGGGGCAGGCGGCGCAGCCTCACATTGCCGATGAGCTGAATGTCGCTGCCGTCGCCATTGCTGATCGCACGCCGGGCTTCGGCGATGGCGAGGCTGCCGTCCGGCGCGATCGCACGCACGCGGGCGTTGTCGATCTCCAGCGTGTCGGTGTCGGGGTAGTGGCGCAGTTGCGCCCCGGCGATCTGCACGCGCAGCCGGCCGTCGGCGCCGATGCGCTGGATCTCGAAGTTCTCCATGCGGTAGTCCGGCACGTGGCGCGGCGGCGCGACCTCGCCCGGCAGATCCAGCAGCGGCGTGTTCTTCACCAGCCACCAGGTGCCGCTGGCCAGCAGCGCCATCAGCAGCAGCGGCAGGTAGTTGGACAGCAGGCCCTGCAGCCGCCACAGCAGGGGCTGGGCGACCTGGCGGCGCGGTGCCGGTGCGGGCAGGGTGACCGGCGTCATGCGCTGCCGCTCCCGTCCAGCGTGTCGTGGTGCGCGTGCAGCAGGCGCTCGTAGTGGCCCGCGGCCATCAGCAGCAGGTCGCAGCACTCGCGCGCGGCACCATGGCCGGCGGCGGCCCGCGTCACGTGGTGGGCGACGGCCAGCACCTCGGCGTGCGCGCCGGGCGGCGCGCAGGCGAAGCCGGCGCGCAGCAGCAGCGGCAGGTCGGGCCAGTCGTCGCCCATCGCGGCGACCTCGCCCCAGTTCGCGCCCAGTTGCGCCAGCAGCGGCTCGGCCACGGCCAGCTTGTCCTTCACACCGTAGAACGCCTGCGCCAGGCCCAGGTCGGCCACGCGTCGGCGCACGGCGGGGCTGTCGCGGCCGGTGATGATGACCGGCACGATGCCCGCCTGCTGCAGCGACTTCAGGCCGTGGCCGTCCAGCGTCGAGAACGCCTTGAACTCCTCGCCGCGCTCGCCGATGTAGATGCGGCCGTCGGTCAACACGCCGTCCACGTCGAAGAGGGCGAGCTTGATGGCGAGGCCCGTGCCCTGCGCCCTGACCAGCAGTTCCGGTGGGAAGCTCAGCGCCGCCATCAGATGACCTTCGCCCGCATCAAGTCGTTGATGCTGATCGCGCCGACGAGGCGCTGCGCGTCGTCGACGACGAGGACGACAGTGATGCGGGCCGACTCCATCAGGTCGGCGGCGTCCACCGCCAGCGCGTCCGCACTGACCGTGCGCGGTCTGGCATGCGCGACCTCGGCCGCCGTCAGGGCCCGCAGGTCGCGGCCCTGCTCGACGAGGCGGCGCAGGTCGCCGTCGGTGAAGATGCCGCGCACGCGGCCGTCCGCATCGACGACGACCGCCATGCCCAGCGCCTTGCTGCTCATCTCACGCATGACGGCCGTGAACGGCAGGTCGGGCGACACGCGCGGCAGCGCGTCGCCGCTGCGCATCAGGTCGCGCACATGCGTGAGCAGCTTGCGGCCCAGCGAGCCGCCCGGGTGCGAGCGGGCGAAGTCCTCGGCCTTGAAGCCACGGGCGTCCAGCAGCGCGACAGCCAGCGCGTCGCCCAGCGCCATCTGCGCCGTGGTGCTGGCCGTGGGCGCGAGCTGCAGCGGGCAGGCCTCCTCGGCCACGGCGCTGTCCAGCACGACATCCGCATGCGCGGCGAGGCTGGATTCGGCCCGGCCCGTCATCGCGATGACGGGCACGCCCAGGCGCTTGAGCACCGGCAGGATGGCGTTGAGCTCGTCGCTCTCGCCGGAGTTGGACAGCGCCAGCACGATGTCGCCCGCGGTGACCATGCCCAGGTCGCCATGGGCCGCTTCGGCGGGGTGCACGAACAGGGCCGGCGTGCCGGTGGAGGCGAGCGTGGCGGCGATCTTGCGGCCGACGTGGCCGCTCTTGCCCATGCCCATCACGGCCACGCGGCCGTGGCAGGCGAGCACCCGCTTCACGGCCTCGGCGAAGGCCTCGCCGAGGCGTGGCGCCAGGCCTGCCAGCGCCCGCGCCTCGACCTCGAGCGCGTCACGGCCTATGCGGACGGCACGCCCGGCATCGAAGGAATCGAAAGACATCGGGCCAGTGTAGACAATGCGCCCCATGCAAAGCTTTCTCCCGTTGCGCTGGGTCGCGCTCGCCCTCGTGCTGCTGCTGGCCTGGGATGCCAGCCACCTCGACCTCTGGGCCATGCGCCAGGTCGGCGACGCGGGCGGCTTCGCGCTGCGCGAGGCCTGGGCCATGCGCGCGCTGATCCACGAGGGCGGGCGCCTGGTGTCGTACGTGGCGATGGCCTTCATCGTCGTGGTGAACGTCTGGCCCCGGCTGTTGCCGGCGCTGGACCGGCGCGAACGCCGTTGGTGGCTGGTGACCACGCTGGTCTGCCTGGCCGTCATCTCGCTGATCAAGCGCGCCAGCATGACGAGCTGCCCCTGGGACCTGGCCGAGTTCGGCGGCACGGCGCAGTACGTGTCGCACTGGGCGTTCGGCGTGCGCGACGGCGGCGGCGGGCATTGCTTCCCGTCGGGGCATGCGAGTGCGGCATTCGCCTATCTGGCCGGCGGCTGGGCGCTCGCGCGCGCCTACCCGCGCACGGCGCGGGCCTGGTGGGCCATGGTCGTGGTGCTGGGGTTCGTCTATGGCCTGGGGCAGATGGTGCGCGGTGCGCACTACCCCAGCCACACGCTCTGGACCGGATGGATCTGCTGGGCGACCACGGTGGTCGCCACGCGCTGGCTGCGCTGAGCCGCCCGCCGCCCCACGCTCAGTGGGCCGCTGCCTGGCCCGGCGCCTGTTCGTGCTCGGCCAGCAGTTGCATGGCGCCCTCGAACAGCACCCGGGCCGAGCCGGCCAGCCGGTGCAACTGCTCGTGCAGGTGGCGGTCGCGGTCGTCGCGGTGCTCGCAGTCGGCGCTGTAGGCCTCGAACTGCTGCAGCCGCAGCAGCAGCTCCGCGACATGGGATGGGCATTCACAGGCCACCGCCGTCCTGCGCGTGGCCCAGTCGGCCAGCGTGGATTCGTCGTACTGCGGCGGCGTGGGCGGTGCCGCAGCCGCCGCTTGCGACGGTGCAGCGGCGGGCGTGGGTGACGCGCTGCGCGGCGCGGCCAGGCCCTCCAGGACCCAGCCCACCAGGCTGCGGTCGTTGTGCGTGTCGCGCCAGCACGGTATCCCCAGTTCGGCGCAGCGGCGCAGCGCCTCGGAGTTGCTGTAGCCGTACACCACCCCCACGCGCGGCAGGGCCAGCGCCGCGGCCGCGGCCGCCAGATCTTCGACCTGCGGCAGGTGCAGGGACGGCAGGTGCAGCAGCAGCGCGTCAGGCCGCGCCGCGCCGGTGGGCCGCGGCGCGACCAGGGCTGCCGTCAGGTCGCTGGCGGAGTCGGCCACGCGCAGCTGGCGCCGCGGCGCCGCGCGGCTGATGCGCGTGGCCAGCGCCGCGCCGACCACCAGCAACTGGCGCGGCCGCAGGGCGGGTTGGGCCATGGCCTGGGCGACCTCGCGCACCTGGTCCTGCGTCGACAGCAGGTCGCGCAACGCGTCCTGGCTCAGGCCGGCCACGACGCCGATGGCGTGGCCTTGCAGCGTCAGCTGTCGCAGCGCGGCGATGCGCTGCACGTCGTCTGCCGAGTAGAGCCGGTGGCCTTGGCCATCGAGCTGGCTGCACTTGAGCCCGTAGCGGCGCTCCCAGACACGCAGCGTATTGGCCGGCATGCCCACGATGTGGGCGGCAACACCCGTCTTGAACAGGCTTTGAACCATTTGAAAGTCCTTGTTCAGCGCAAAAAAGGCCTACAACGCTGGATGTTGAACCCAATTTGAATCCTGCGCCCATGGCCCCACCGAAGTCCCGTGCCGCGGTCGTCTATTTCGACGGCGGCTGCCCTGTGTGCGCCCGCGAGATCGCGCTGTACCGCCGGGCGGACAGCGGCGACCGCGTGCAGTGGCTGGACATCAGCCCCGCCGACGCGCCCGCCTGCGCGCCCGACCTGGACCGCGCCACCGCGATGGCGCGCCTGCATGTGCGCGACGAGCAGGGCCGGCTGCATGTGGGCGGCCCCGCGTTCCTGGTGCTGTGGCGCGCGCTGCCGCGGTGGCGGCGCTGGACGCGCTGGCTGGACAACGCCGCCGGCCGCCTGCTGCTGTCGGCCGGGTACGCGGTGTTCCTGCGCCTGCGGCGGTTGTGGCGTGGGGCCGGGCGCTGGCCGGCCTGATCTCATGGCGCTGCACGACAGACTTGAACCGATGGAGAACCTTCACGATGCCCGCTGACATCCCGACCGCGCTGATCACCGGCGGCGCCGGCGGCATCGGCCGCGCCCTGGCCCTGCGCCTGCAGGCACGCGGCGTGCAGGTGGCCGTGACCGGCCGCGACCCGGCGCGCCTGGCGGGCGCCGCCGCCGACCTGCCCATCGCGGCGGACGCCACCACGCCCGAGGGCATCGCGCAGGCGCTCGCGGCCTGCCAGGACCGCTGGGGTGGGCCGCAGCTGCTGCTCGCCCACTGCATCGGCAGCACGCTGATTGCGCCGTTGCACCGCACGCGGCCGATTCAGGCGCGCGAGCTGCTGAGGATCAACCTGGAAAGCGCCGTGTTCATGCTCGCCGCCTGGGTGGACGCCCTGCGCCAGATGGCGTCCGGCGGTGCGGCGGTGCTGATGAGCTCGGTGGTGGCCCGCATCGGGGTCAGCCACCACGAGGCCATCTCGGCGGCCAAGGCCGGTGTCGAGGGCCTGGCCCGCAGCGCCGCGGCCAGCTATGCCGCGCTGGGCCTGCGCATCAACGTGGTGGCGCCGGGCTTGACCGACACGCCGCTCAGCGCCGGCCTGACCCAGCAGCCCGAGATGCGCGCCGCGGCGGCGAGACAGTACCCGCTGCCGCACGCGCAGGGCGTGCAGACCGCGGACGACGTCGCGGCCGTGATCGACTGGCTGCTGTCGGCGCAGGCCGGGCGCATCACCGGCCAGGTGCTGCCCGTGGACGGCGGCTTCACGGCCATCCGGCCGTTGGTGCGATGAGCCCGCGGGAGCCGAACCGCCGCGGCGTGCTGCTGGGCCTGGCCGGCGCGGCCGTGCATCCCGCGGGCCTGGCGGCCGACGCCGTGGACGAGCGCCTGCTGTACCGGCTGCTGGCGCAGCCCGACGGCGTCGTGCTGCTGATGCGCCACGCCAGCGCGCCCGGCGGCGGCGACCCGCCCGGCTTCCGGCTGGACGACTGCGCCACGCAGCGCAACCTCAGCGACGAAGGGCGCGAGCAGGCACGGCGCATCGGCGAGCGGCTGCGGGCCTTGCGGCCGCAGGGCTTGTCGATTGCCGCGGTCTGGCACTCGCAGTGGTGCCGCGCCCGCGAGACGGCCGAGCTGCTGGCGGTGGGCGTCACCCGGCCGCAGCCGCTGTTCAATTCCTTCTTCGACGACCCGGACGGCACGCGCGAGCAGCGCTTCGCGACCCAGGCGCGCACCTTGCTCGCCGCCTGGGCCGGGCCGGGCGCGCTGCTGGTGGTGACGCACCAGGTGAACATCACCGCGTTGTCGGGGGTGTTCCCGGCCTCCGGCGAGATGGTCGCGATGCGCTGGGGCAACAGCGCGGGCGCCGAGGTGCTCGGGCGGCTGGTGTTGTGACCTCAGGCGCGCGTCGGTCCTGGGCCGCGGGTCAGGACAGCCCCAGGCTGGGTTCCTGCGCCGCCTCGTCCACCGGCTGGGCCGGCACCGTCGCCAGCGCCAGCTCGGCGCTGTTCAGCGCGCCTTCGATGAAGCCCTGGTAGTCCGAATACGCCTCGCCGACGATGTGCAGGTTGCGGGCGCCGCTGCCGAAGTCGAAGGCCTTGAACGCGTCCATGACCTTCCACGAGCGCACGCCCGGCTGCCAGCCGTGGTTGGCCGCGCCATAGGGCGCGCGCGCCCAGTCGCGGATGCCGTAGGTGATGACGGAGTCGCGGATGTAGCGGCTGGTCTCGGCCAGGCTCATGTCGCCGAAGATGCGCCGCGCGTGGTCGGTCAGCTTCAGTGGCGTGCCGGCACCGGACTCCGTCGAGCGCTTCACGTCGCGGGCGACGAAGAGGGCGAAGGCATCGACGATGCGGGCGTTCTGGTCCACCTCGGCGCGGTCGTGGCGGTCGCCGTCGATGACGTAGTGGCGCCAGAACTCGGTGGACGGCCGGTCCATGTACAGCAGCACCATGCCGTGGCCGTCCGCATCGGCCTCGGGCGCGCGGCGGAAGTAGTGGATCTCGCGCGTGGGCATGCAGTTGGCGTACTGCTGCGGCGCCTGGCCGTGGCTCCACCACGGCGCGTTGCTGACGAAGAAGACCTTGAGCATCGGGAAGCCGTTGACGCTGTCCAGCTGCGACGCGATGTGCTCGGGCAGGTGGCGCGTCAGCTTGAGCAGCGGCAGCCGCGGCAGCGCGAGCACGAGGCGCTCGGCGCGCAGCTTCACAGGGCCGTTCTGCGTCAGCACGTCCAGCTCCAGCGTGCGCTTGCCCAGCTCCACGGGCCGCAGGCCCAGCAGCTTGTGCCCGCCAGCCAGCGTCACGTTGGCGTGGCTGCGCAGCCGCGCGAGCAGGCCCTCGGTCAACCGGGCCGAGCCGCCCGCGATGCTGGCGAGCTGCTGGCCCACGGTCTTGAGCGCGCGCAGCCACCAGATGATCCACTCGGCCGCGTTCAGGTTCTCCGGGATCATGTGATAGAAGGTCCCGGTGTCGCGCAGCTTCACGAGCGCCCGGTGGCTCAGGATGCCCTGCGCCGACAGCGCGTTCCAGAAGCCCATGTCCCACAGCGGCTGGCCGTGCAGTTGCGCGTGCTTGCGCAGGCGCATGTAGTCGGCCTCGGTCAGCGCGTCGATCCAGGCCTGGTCGTCCGCATCCGGGCCCGTGCGGCCCATGATCAGCAGGATGCCGCGCTTGAGCAGCTGCAGCGAGTTCAGGCCGCGCTCGGCCTCGGGCAGGTCGGTGTCGTCGGTGGCGAGCTGGTCGGCCGATGGCCCCGAGAAGTCCACCAGCCCCACGGCCAGCTCCGCGCACAGCGCCGCGAAGCGCGGCTGCAGCGTCGGCTCGAAGCGCATCGGGCCGTACTCGGCGATGAAGCCGTCCATGTCCTCGGTCTCGATGCGGCCACCCCAGCGGTCCGCCGCGGCCTCCAGCACGAGGATGCGGTGCCCCGCGTCGGCCAGGCGCAGCGCGCAGTACAGGCCCGACACGCCGCCACCGGCGATGACGATGTCGTGGGGGGTCATGGACAGTCTCCTCTTGTATGTACAACCTGGGCGAAAGCATATCGGAGCACTGCATCCACAGCCTTGGGGATGCCGCCTACACGACGCCGCTGCAACAGTCGGCGGTGCTGCCGGACCGCCGGCAAGGAGGGCATGTCATGTCGATCCACTACCGATTCACCGACCACGAGAGCATCTTTGTCTGGTGCGGTGATGACTGGATCGAGATCCGCCTTCCGGGCGGCGGTGGCGGCACGACGGCCGGGCCGTCTCCCACGGCGCCCGATCTGTCTGACCCTTCCACCGGCGCGCGGCCGATCAAGGTGCCTGAAGACCAGCCGACGATCGCCCCGGAGCCGCCGATACCGCCGAGCACGATGTTCATCGGCATGATCGGCAGCCGCGGGCAGCCGCCGAGCCTTTTGGTGCGAACGCCCGAGCCGGCGGCCGGTGGGGATCGGGTCCGGTCCGTCAGGCGCTCCACGCTGGCGGCACTGCAGGCAGAAGTCGAGTGGGGGGTAAGCCGGTCGTTTTTCCGGCACAGCGGCGTGCGGATCGTCGAGGTCGACGTCAGCAAAATCGCCCCGCCGCAGCAACGCGCCCTGGCGGACATCCAGCGGCTGCTGCAGGACTGGGGGCCTGCCCCGGGTGTCGCCGGGCTCGGGGTACAAGACGAGGACGAGTAGGTCGTGGTGACCGATCCCTACGCCGCAGCCAAGGCCAGCCTGCGCGACAACGTCAAGACGCTGATCGCCGTGTTCGGCGGCGTGGCTGGCGTGCTGCTCGCTGGCACGCCGTTCTCCGGCTACGGCGCGCTGGAGTTGCCCAGCGTTCGGTGGGCCGTTGCCTCGCTGGCGCTGCTGGCAGCGCTCGTGCTGCTGGGCCTGTGCGTGCGGCGATTGCTGTTCATCCTGCGGCCGGACCTGACCTACATCAGCCTGTTGACCGATCCGACGACGGACGCCGAGTTGTTGAAGTTGAAGGCCGAGTTCGAAAAGCACAAGGCGCATTTGCTGCCCAAGGCTCGGCCGCAGCAGCCGTCGATCGACAGCGTCGAGGACCTGATCGCAGCCAAGTCTGCGGCCTGGGACGCCCACCAACGGGAGCTGGCCAGCGAACCCAAGCGCCTGGACCACGAGCGGCGAGCGGACGAGCTGGCCATGATCAACCACTGGAGCGGCTTCACGCGCCTGCACATCCGCGTCAGCGACGGTGTGCGCGACGTGCTGCGGATCGGCCTGTTGGCGCTGGGGGCCGTCGCCGTGTTCGTGCTCGCGGCCGCATCGCAGAAGGACAAGGAGGCGTTGCCGGCGACCATCACGGTCATCTCGTCCGCCGATCCCGCACCGGTGCTCCCGCCATTGCCGCGGCTGGCGCCGGTGCTTTTTGCGACCGGCAAGGCCGACCTGACGTGCGAGGCGTTGCGTCGCGTCGAGGCCGCCCGCAACCAGTTGCGCGAGCATGCGGGGGCCGGCCTGCTGATCCTCGCGAACACCGACACCGTTGGCAGCGGCGCCCACAACGACGGCCTCGCCGCCCGGCGCGCTGCCCGTGTGCTGCAGGCGCTGCGGGCGGAGGGCGGCATCAGCGCATCGCGTCTGTTCGTGGCGCGCCTGGCCGAGCAGGATCTGCCGACCCTGACCGATCGCCACACCGCCGAGCAGACCAACCGCGCTGTCGAGATGTTGCTCATCCGCCTGCCATCGCGAGCTGTCGCCGCAGCGCCGTGAACGGGCTCAGTACAACCGTATCGCGCTGTCGAAATGCCAGGTGCGGCGGATCTCGATGACGTCGTAGTCCTGCAGCAGCGCGGGCGGGAAGGCCGCGTAGCGTTCCTGGCTCTGGATGACGCGGCGGACCGCGTCGTCCAGCGCCGGCACGCCGCTGGAGCGCACGAAGGTCACCGACTCCACCGAGCCGTCGCTGCGGATGGCGACATTCACGAGCGGGTCGGTGTAGGGCTGCTTGAGTGCATCGCGCACCGTGTCGAAGGTCGGGTTGAACTGGATCTTGCGCGCCCAGGCCTCGGCATAGGCCACCAGCTCGGCATTGGTGTCGATGCGGCCCAGCAGCCGGCCGCGCCGGGCGCTGCTCCACGAGGTCGGCAGGGCGGCGTTCGGTGGGCGTGATGCCGCCGCGTCGCGGCGGGCGGCCTCCTCGTCGAGTTGCCGGCCGATGGCGCGCAGGCGGGCCTCGCGCTGCTCTTCGGCGGCGCGGGCCGCATCCAGCTTGGCCGTCGCGACGCGGGCGGCCTCCTGCCGAGTGGTTTCCGAGCGCGCGGCGTCCTGGCGGGCCGCCTCCTGCTTGGCAGCGTCCTGCCGTGCCGCTTCCTGCCGGGCGGCTTCGGCGCGTGCGGCCTCCTGCCTGGCCGCGTCCTGCCGCAGGGCCTCCTGGCGGGTCGCCTCCTGCTGCGCGGCGGCGCGTCTGGCCGCGTCCTGGCGTTCGGCTTGCGCCCGCGCGGCCTCCTGCCGGGCGGCTTCCTGCAGGGCCGCGGTGCGTGCGGCTTCCAGGCGCTCGGCCTCCAGCCGTTCAGCCTCGGCACGCACGGCCTCCAGCCGCTGCGCCTGTTGCCGAACGTCCTCGCTGGACAGGTCGAGCCGGGCCAGGTCGGCGGCGCGTTCGCGGTCGGCGCGCATGCGCATCGCGTCGCTGGCGTTGCGCAGGGGCGCCATCGCGGGCGGCGCACTGGCTGCGTCCTGGCCGAAGACGGCGATGACGGGGGTAGACGCCGGCAGCGCGGGTGG
This sequence comes from Roseateles sp., assembly GCF_965229315.1. Taxonomy (GTDB): domain Bacteria; phylum Pseudomonadota; class Gammaproteobacteria; order Burkholderiales; family Burkholderiaceae_C; genus Pelomonas. Next base: position 3,952,052 of record NZ_CBDDJA010000002.1, on the reverse strand, counting down.
CACCGTCCACGTCGGCCGCGCGGGCCTGTCGACGGCGATGACGGCGGGCGTGGCCGTGGCGACGGCTTCGGCCGCCGCCATGCGCAACGGCGCCGCCTCGGCGACGGGCGCGGGCTCCGCCCGGGCCGATGCGTCCGTGGCCGCGCCGGCCGCGGCAGGCATGTCCGGCGGCAGGTCGGGTGCCCCGGGTGGCGCCGGTGACGCGGGTGGCGGTTGTGACGGCCCAGGTGCCGCCGGCAGCAGCACCACGCGCAGGTCCGGCACTTCGGCCCGGCGCTGCTGCCAGGGCAGGTTGAGCCCCGGCAGCCCGGCACCGTCGCCGCCGAAGGCCAGGCTCAGCAGCAGCGCATGCACCAGCAGCGAGGCCAGCAGTGCGCGCGCCGGCCCCCGGCGGCGGGCGGCGGCTTTCCGGGCCGGGGCATCCGCGAAGCGCATCGGCCTATTGTCCTATCCGGGGCCTCACGCCGTCCTGCAAAGCAGGCATCACACTTGCTTTATGGACGCCATCGATGCGCCGGCCCAGCCGGCGCCCGGCAACAAACCAAGGAGATGGGCCGTGTCGAAGGAGGATATTCGCGTGGTGCTGGTCGATGACGACATCGACACCTGCGAAGCACTGAGCGAACTGTTGACGTTCGACGGCTACAGCGTCCGGTTCGCCACCACGGCGGAAGACGCGATCACGGCGGTCGACGAGTACCAGCCCGTCTGTGCGCTGGTCGACCTCGGCCTGCCGGACCTGGACGGCTGCGAACTGTCGCGGCGGCTGCGGGCGCGCTATGGCGCGGACCTCGTGCTGATCGCGGTGACCGGCCGCGAGGGCCGCGAGGAGCACGACCTGGCGATGGCCTCGGGCATCGACCACGTGCTGAGCAAGCCGCTCTCGGTAGAACGCCTGAGGCGTTTCTTTCCGCCCCGGGTCTGAAATAACGGCAAATTTTGCCGATTCCACGCCTTGCAGGCGCCGCGCTGCCGTGGCGGTCGCGCTTGCCGGCGGCGGTTTTCAGGCGATTCGACGCCCGCGCCGGGGCCGCCCTGCCGGTTTTGCGCGTTACCGTCTCGCCCTCGCGACATGAACAGAACAAGGACAGCGATGACTGACGCCCGGTCCGACGACTCGACCCAATTCCAGCGCATCCTGACGCGCAACCTGGCGATCCCGCTGTTGATGGGGCTGGGCAGCATCGTCGTCTTCGTGGGCCTGCTGTGGCATGTGCTGGGCCTGCTGAACTGGGTGGACCACACCCACCGCGTGATCGCCAAGGGGCAGGAGCTCGCCACGCTGAACGCCGACCAGGAAAGCGGCATGCGCGGCTTCCTGCTCAGCGGCCAGGATGCGTTCCTCGCGCCCTACTCGCTGTCGCAGGCCAAGTTCGGCGCGGAGTTGCAGGCGGCCGAGGCGCTGGTGGGCGACAACCCCATCCAGATTGAGCGGCTGCGCCGCGTGGGTGCGCTGTCGCAGCGCTGGAACCAGTTCGCGCAGGACGTCATCGAGATGAAGCGCCGCGGCGAGCCCGTGGAGGAGGTCGTGCGCCGGCAGACGGGCAAGCAGCTGGTCGACGAGATCCGCCGCGAGCTGCGCGCGTTCGGCGATGCCGAGTTCCGCCTGCTGCGCGAGCGCAACGAGGACGCGCAGAACGGCACCTGGGTGTCCGTGGGCAGCTACATCGCGCTGCTGCTGGTCGTCAGCGGGTTCATCGCCTGGGCCGGCCGGCGCGACGTGCTGGCGCTGTCCCGCGAGTACGGCAGCGCGCTGGCGCTGGTGCAGGAGACGGCGCGCGAGAGCGAGGAGCGCGCCTGGCTGCGCGGCGCGCAGGCCGAGCTGAGCGAACAGCTGATGGGCGAGCGCGCGATGGCCGGCATCGGCCATCGCACGCTGACCTTCCTGGCCGAGCGCATCGGCGCCATCGTGTCGGCCGCCTTCGTGCGCGGCGAGGATGGCCGGCTGCAGCGCATCGCCACGCACGGCATGCAGCCGGGCGAGGACGCGTTCCCCGACCCCGAGAACGGCCTGGTGGCACAGACCTGGCGCGACGGCAAGCTGACGCGCCTGCCGGGGCTGCAGGCCGACTTCCTGCGCGTGGCGACCAGCCTGGGCGAGGCGCGGCCGCAGGAGGTCGTGCTGGTGCCGGCCTTGAACGAAGGGCGTGTCAACGGCGTGCTGGAGCTGGGCTTCCTGAACACGCCGGACGCACGCGCGCTGATGCTGCTGGACCAGTTGCAGGGGATGCTGGGCACGCTGCTGGAATCGGCGCACTTCCGCCACCGCCTGCAGCTGTCGGTGGAGGAGACGCGCCAGCTCAACGAGGAACTGCAGGTGCAGCAGGAAGAGCTGCGCACGGCCAACGAGGAGTTGAGCGAGCAGTCGCGCGTGCTCAGCGAGTCGCAGCTGCACCTGGAAGAGCAGCGCGCGGAGCTGGAGCAGACCAACGTGCAGCTGGGCGAGCAGGCCGAGACGCTGAGGCTGCGCAACACGGCGCTCGGACAGGCCCAGGTGGAGCTGAAGGAGCAGGCCCACGAACTGCAGCGCGCCAGCCGCTACAAGTCCGAGTTCCTCGCCAACATGTCGCACGAGCTGCGCACGCCGCTGAACAGCGCGCTGATCCTGTCCAAGCTGTTGATGGACAACAAGCCCGGCAACCTGACGGAGGAGCAGCTCAAGTTCGCCGGCACCATCCACTCGGCCGGCCAGGACCTGCTGACGCTGATCAACGACATCCTGGACCTGTCCAAGGTCGAGGCCGGCAAGCTGGAGATCGCCGCCCGCGCGATGGACCTGCAGGCGCTGGCCGACGGCATGCGCCGCCTGTTCCAGCCGCTGGCGCAGGAGAAGCGGCTGAAGTTCGACGTCAGGTTGTCGCCGGGGCTGCCCAGGACCATCGTCAGCGACAGCCAGCGGGTCGAGCAGATCGTGCGCAACCTGCTCTCCAATGCCATCAAGTTCACCGAGAAGGGCTCGGTGACGCTGGAGATCCAGCCGCGCGCCGGCGCCATCGCGCTGGTGGTGACGGACACCGGCATCGGCATTCCGCAGGCGCAGCAGCAACGCGTCTTCGAGGCCTTCCACCAGGGCGACGGCGCGCTGAACCGGCGCTTCGGCGGCACGGGCCTGGGCCTGTCCATCTCGCGCCAGCTCGCGGGCCTGCTGGGCGGCGAGCTGCACCTGAGCAGCGTCGAAGGGCAGGGCAGCCAGTTCACGCTGCAGTTGCCCTTCGAGCCGCCGGCCGCCGCGGCATCGGCGCCGGACGTCCCTGAACCCGTGCGCACCCTGCCGCCGCCGCCGGCCTCCTGGGCGTCGCCGCTGGACGCGCCGCTCGACGTCGCGGTGCCGGCCTTCGACGACGACCGCCGCGAACTCGTGCCGGACGCGCCGTCGCGGCGCCTGGCGCTGGTGGTGGAGGACGACCCCTCGTTCTCGGCCATCCTGTACGACCTGGCGCACGAGATGCAGTACCGCTGCCTCGTCGCCAGCCACGGCCGCGAGGCGCTGGAGCTGGCCGCCGCCCACCTGCCGCAGGCCATCCTGCTGGACGTGCGGCTGCCGGACGGCTCGGGCCTGTCCGTGCTGCAGCGGCTCAAGGAGGACCCGCGCACCCGCCACATCCCCGTGCACATCATTGCCGGCGAGGACTTCCGCGACATCGCGCTGCCCATGGGCGCGGTCGGCACGGCCATCAAGCCCACCACGCGCGAGGAGCTGGTGGGCATCTTCGAGAAGCTGGAGCGCCAGGGCGGCGACCAGATCCGCCGCCTGCTGCTGGTGGAGGACGACCAGCGCCAGCGCGAGAGCATCGCCCACCTGATCGGCGACGACGACATCGAGGTGGTGGCCGTGGAGCGCGGCGAGCAGGCGCTCAAGCTGCTGGACGAGCAGCACTTCGACTGCATGGTCATCGACCTGAAGCTGCCGGACATGGACGGCACCGAGCTGCTGTCGCGCATGGCCGCGCGCAGCCCGGACATCACGCCGCCGCCGGTCATCGTCTACACCGGCCGGCACCTCAGCCGCGAGGAGGAGGCCGAGCTGAACCGCTACTCGCGCTCCATCATCATCAAGGGCGCGCGTTCGCCCGAGCGGCTGCTGGACGAGGTGACGCTGTTCCTGCACAAGGTGGAGTCGCGCATGTCCGGCGAGCGGCGCGACATGCTGCGCACCGCGCGCAACCGCGAGCGCGTGTTCGAGGGCCGCAAGGTGCTGCTGGTGGACGACGACGCGCGCAACATCTTCGCGCTGACCAGCGTGCTGGAGCAGCGTGGGCTGACCGTGGAGCCGGCGCGCAACGGCGTCGAGGCGCTGGAGAAGCTCGAAGCCCACGCCGACATCGACGTCGTGCTGATGGACGTGATGATGCCCGTCATGGACGGCCTGGAGGCCACGCGCCGCATCCGCGCCGATGCGCGCTGGCAAAAGCTGCCCGTCATCGCCATCACCGCCAAGGCGATGCGCGACGACCAGGAGCAGTGCCGCCGCGCTGGCGCCAGCGACTACCTGGCCAAGCCCATCGAGCCCGACCGCCTGCTGTCGCTGCTGCGCGTCTGGCTGCCCGGCATCGAGCGCGTCTGACATGAAGCCCCTCGTCCAACGAGTACGTTGGCCTGGGACCGCGCTGCGGCCCGGGCCGCAGCGCTTCGGTAGGCACAGGCCGTCCACTGGACGCCCTGTGTCCGACCTCAGCCCCCGAGGGGACGGCGATGCTTGCGGCGTCGAGCCGCAGGCACATCGCCAGACGGGCGGGCTCGGGAGCGGCCCAGCGCTCGGCCCGAAGATCAGGAACAACTGAAATGCCGCATGCCGTCCAGGACCTCGAAATCCGCCTGCTGCTGGAGGCCATCTACGCGCGCTACAACCACGACTTCCGCGAGTATTCCGGCGCCTCGCTGAAGCGGCGCGTGCTGCAAGGCGTGGAGCAGTTGCAGTGCGACTCGATCTCGGCGCTGCAGGGCCTGGTGCTGCGCGACCCGCGCGCCTTTGCGCAGCTGCTGGAGATCATCACCATCCCCTACACGGAGATGTTCCGGGAGCCGGAGTTCTTCGTCGCGCTGCGCCAGCACGTGGTGCCCGTGCTGCACACCTACCCGTCGGTGAAGATCTGGGTGGCCGGCTGCGCCAGCGGCGAGGAGGTGTATTCGCTGGCCATCCTGCTGAAGGAAGAAGGCCTGCTGGAACGCAGCCTCATCTATGCGACCGACATCAACCCGGCCGCGCTGGAGCGGGCGCGCCAGGGCATCTTCCCGCTCAGCGAACTGCAGCAGTACACCCGCAACTACCAGGACGCCGGCGGCACCGCGGGCTTCTCCAACTACTACACGGCCGCTTACGATGCAGCCCGCTTCGACCGCGAGCTGTGCCGGCACGTCACCTTCGCCGACCACAGCCTCGCCACCGACCACGTGTTCTCCGAGATGAACCTGATCTGCTGCCGCAACGTGCTGATCTACTTCAACCGCAAGCTGCAGGACCGCGCGATCGGGCTGTTCGCGCAGTCGCTGTGCCATCGCGGCTTCCTGGGCCTGGGCAGCAAGGAGAGCCTGGACTTCACGCCGCAGGGCGCCGCCTTCGAGCCGGTCGCGCTGCGTGAGCGGCTGTTCCGCAAGCGTTGAGATGACGCTGACCCTCGCCCCATCTCGCCTGGCTGGCCGCAGGCGCGTGCGCCACGGCGCCACGGAGCGCTGACATGCCGGGCCCTTGCGCTGCCGTCGCCCGGCCCCGCGTGGAGCTCATCGTCATCGGCGCGTCGGCCGGTGGCGTGGCGGCGCTGCTGGCCCTGCTGGCGCCGCTGCCGGCTCGCTTTGCGCTGCCCATCGTCGCGGCGCTGCACCTGCTGCCGCGCCATGACAGCCAGCTCGGCCGCGTGCTGGGCGCGCGCCTGTCGCTGCCGGTGCGCGAGGCGCAGGACAAGGAGCCCATACAGCCCGGCACCGTCTACGTGGCCAGCGCCAACTACCATCTGCTCATCGAGCACGACCACAGTTTCTCGTTCAGCAGCGATGCGCCGGTCAGCTATGCGCGCCCGTCCATCGACGTGCTGATGGCCTCCGCCGCCGACGCCTACGGCCCCGCGCTGGCGGGCGTGCTGCTGACGGGGGCGAACATGGATGGCGCCGAAGGCATGGCCGCGATCAAATCCGGCGGTGGCCTCACCATCGTCCAGCAACCCCAGGACGCCGACGTGGCCACCATGCCCGAGGCGGCCATCGCGCGCTGCGCACCCGACCACATCCTGCCCCTGAAGGACATCCGGCACATGCTGCTACGACTTGGCCACGACGCGGGAGCCGCGACTTGACCGATTGCCCGCCCACCGACGTCGTCAAGCTGCTCATCGTCGACGACCTGCCCGAGAACCTGCTGGCGCTGGAGGCGCTGCTGCGCGAGGACGGGCTGGAGGTGCACGCCGCGGAGTCGGGCGAGGCCGCGCTGTCGCTGCTGCTGGAGCACGAGTTCGCGCTGGCGCTGCTGGACGTGCAGATGCCGGGCATGACCGGCTTCGAGCTCGCGGAGCTGATCCGCGGCAGCTCGCGCACCATGCACCTGCCCATCGTCTTCGTCAGCGCCGCGGACCGCGACCAGTCCTACACCTTCCGCGGCTACGAGAACGGCGCGGTGGACTTCCTCTACAAGCCGCTCGATGCGCACGCCGTGAAGAGCAAGGTGCGCGTCTTCACCGAACTGCACCGCAAGACCCGCGAGCTGCGCCGCCAGCTCGTCGAGATCGAGGCGGCGCGGGCCCAGCAGGAGCAGTTGCTGACGGCGCTGCAGAACACCCAGGCCGAGCTGCAGCGTGCGCTGAAGATGCGCGACGAGTTCATGTCCATGGTGTCGCACGAGCTGCGCACGCCGCTGGGCGTCATGACGCTGGACGTCGTCATGCGCCAGGAGCGGCTGGAGCGCGGCGACCTCGCCTACTTCAGCCGCGAGCACCTGCAGACGATGCTGGCGCGCGAGGCCCGTCAGCTGCGCAGCATGACGCGGCTCATCGAGGACATGCTAGACATCTCGCGCATCCAGCACGGCAAGATGTCCATCCGGCCGCGCCGCACCGACCTGGGTGAGCTCGCGCGCGACATCGTCGCGGACTTCGAGGTCCATTACCGCACCGTGCCGCTGCACGTCGATGTCGCGCCGGGCGTGGTTGGCGAATGGGACGACAGCCGCATCGGCCAGGTGCTGGTGAACCTGCTCAGCAATGCATTGCGCTATGGCGGCGGCAAGCCCGTGCAGGTGCAGGTCAGCCGCACGGACGGCGGCATGGCGCGCCTGGCGGTGACCGACCAGGGCATCGGCATCTCCGACGCGGACCAGCTGCGCATCTTCGAGCAGTTCGAGCGCCTGCCGGCGGCGGCCAAGTCGCCGGGCATGGGTCTGGGCCTGTTCATCAGCCAGCACTTCGTGCAGGCCCATGGCGGCAGCATCACCGTGCACAGCGCGCCGGGGGCCGGTTCGTGTTTCGAGGTGCTGCTGCCCATGGCGGCGCACTGAGCGGGCTGGCGAGCGAGCCCGGCGCCTCGCGTCGGCGCTAGCTTGGTTTGGACGGCAGGCCGCGGCGCGGCGGTGGGGGCACGGTGTCGACGCTGTCTTCCTCGTCCAGCACCTGCTCCTCGGCGTCCAGCGATTCGATGACGCGGTCCGTGCCGATGTCGGTCGCCTCGGTCTCGTGCGAATCCTCGCTCGTGCCCTCGATGGGCGCGACGGCCTGATCGCGGTTCAGCGTCACGTCCACCGGCTCGCCGGGGTCCGCGGCGGGCAGCGAGTCGGCGCCCACCAGGTCGCTGCCACTGTCCGTGCCGTCGGACGGGCCCAGTGCCTCTTCGTCCGTGCCCTTGGGGCGGCGCGGCACCTTGTCGGTGCCCAGAAGACTGCTGTGTGCCATGCGGTGCTCCTCAGTCGCCGTGCGGTGTCTTGGCGGCCGGCTGGGCGCCATGTTCGGCCGCGTCGATGGCGGCGGCCAAGTCCTTGGGCGACGCGTGACCCTGTGGCGGCGCCTTGTGGGCCAGGTCGGCCTTGTGGCCGTCGTCATGCGGGCGGCCGACCGTGTCGGGCGCCTTGCGGTGGGTCATGCGGGTGGTGTTGCCTGCCATGCGAGCCTCCTTGGGCTGGGTATGAAAACCCAGTCTGCGCCGGGTGGCCGGGCGCACGCGTAGGACTTGGGCGCGCGAGGCGTAGGACGTGCGCGGCTGCGCCACCCGCCGTGCGTTGTCGCTGCCGGGGCTGCAATGACGTCTGTGACGAGTCGGCCTTGCGAAAGCGCCCGTACTGCCTGGAAGCCCGCGATGAAGCTCTGGTTCACGCCCCGCCGCCTGTTGCCTCTGCATGCCTGGTTCGCGCGTCGCGAGCCCAGTCTGGATGCGCCGGACACGCGCATGCCCGATGACGACGAGGTGCTGCGGCTGCAGGCGCTGGCCGGCACGCGGTTCGGCCGTGTCGCGGCGGAGGTGGCGCTGGCCGAGGGCAGTGAGCGCGACTATGCACCGCGCCAGGAGGCCGAGGTGCTGGACCCGCGTCGCGCCTGACGGCGTTGCAGGCCGGCCGTCACACCGGCGTGCGCAGCGGCTCGCCGCGCTGCAGGGCGTCCACGTTGGCGATGAAGTTGTCCACCGTGGCGCGTATGGCCTGCGGCGACCAGCCGGCGACGTGCGGCGTCAGGATGACGTTGCCCAGGCCGACGAGCGCCTGTGGCGGCGCCGGTTCGCTCTCGTAGACATCCAGCGCCGCGCCGGCGATGACGCCGCCGCGCAGCGCCGCGGCGAGCGCCGCCGTGTCCACGCAACTGCCGCGCGCGATGTTGACGACGTGGCCACCGGCGCCCAGCGCCGCCAGCACGTCGGCGTCGACGAGGTGCCTTGTGCCCGCGCCGCCCGGCGTGGCGACGACGAGGTCGTCCGCCCAGGCGGCCAGCGCCGCCACGCTGTCCAGGTAGGTGGCGTCGCCGGCATCGGTGCGCGGGCGGCGGTTGTGGTAGCCGATGACCATGCCGAAGGCCCGCGCGCGCTGGGCGATCTTGCGGCCGATGGTGCCCAGGCCCACGATGCCCAGCCGGCGGCCGCCGAACTGCGGGAAGAGCGGCAGCGCATCGCGCCAGACGCCGGCGCGCAGCGCCGCGCCCTGCTGCGGCAGCGCGCGCACGCTGGCCAGCAGCAGCGCCAGCGCGTGGTCGGCCACGCAGTCGTCGTTGGTGCCGGCGCCGTTGCACACCGGCACGCCGCGCGCGCGGGCGGCGGCCACGTCCACGTTCTCATAGCCCGCGCCCTGGGCGGCCAGCAGCTTCAGCTTCGGCAGCGCGGCGATCTCGTCGGCGCGCAGGCCCGTGGCGCCGTTGGTCAGCACGAGGTCGATGTCGACGCCCCGCGTGGCGATGGCGGCGGCGCGCGAGGCGGTGTCGGTGGCCTCGATGACGTGGAAGCGGTCCAGCAGCAAGGCCTTGTGTTCGGGCGCGATCCGGACGAGCAGCAGCAGCGTGAGCATGGGCGGGCAGGGCGGGTCAACGTGAGAATGCGCCATCATGGCCGAACCCGTTTACTTCGCGACGCCCGAGGACTTTCGTGCCTGGCTGGCCCGGCATGCCGGCACGGCGACCGAGCTGCTCGTGGGCTTCCACAAGGTCGGCTCCGGCGTGCCCAGCATGACCTGGCCGCAGTCGGTGGACGAGGCGCTGTGCGTGGGCTGGATCGACGGCGTGAGGAAGCGCGTGGACGAGCTGCGCTACCAGATCCGCTTCACGCCGCGCCGGCCCGGGTCGATCTGGAGCGCCGTCAACATCGCCCGTGTGCAGGCGCTTGCCGCCGAGGGCCGCATGCAGCCGGCAGGCCTGGCGGCGCATGCGAAGCGCGAGGCGCACCGCAGCGCCGTCTACCTGTACGAGCAGGCCGACGACCCGGTGTGGCCGGCGGCGATGCTCAAGCGCTTCAAGGCGAACAAGCCCGCGTGGCGCTGGTTCGAGGCCCAGCCGCCGGGCTGGCGCAAGCAGATGCTGCGCCGGGTGCTGCACGCCAAGCAGCAGGCCACGTCCGAGCGGCGGCTGGACCAGCTCATCGCCGCGTCTGCCGAAGGCCGCCGGCTCTGAGCGGCATGCCGAATGGCCGGCGCTGCCGGGGCGACCACAATCCCGGTTGTTCCGAATGCTCGCCGAGCCCCTGACATGAAACGACTCCTGCTGCTGTCCACGCTGTTCGCTGCCGCCCTGGCCGCCCATGGCCAGGCCGAAACCCCGCTGGACGCGCTGCCCTACACGCCCAGCCTGGACCCGACCGTCATGGACCGCAGCGTGGACCCCTGCGACGACCTGTACCGCTATGCCTGCGGCGCCTGGAGCGCCAAGAACCCCATCCCAGCGGACCAGTCGCGCTGGTCGGTCTACGCCAAGATGGCCAACGAGAACCAGCGCTACCTGTGGGGCGTGCTGAACAAGCTGTCCACCCAGGGCGAAGGCCGCAGCGCCAACCAGGCCAAGCTGGGCGACTACTTCGCAGCCTGCATGGACGAGGGCGCCGTGCAGGCCGCCGGCCTGAAGCCGCTGCAACCGCTGCTGCAGCGCATCGCCGCGCTGCAGGACAAGAAGGACCTGCCGGCGCTGCTGGCCGCGCTGCAGCTGGCTGCCGGCAACGACCGGCTGTTCTTCGGCTTCAGCGCGGGCCAGGACTTTGCCGACGCGACGCGCCAGATCGCCTTCGCGTCGGCCGGCGGCCTGGGCCTGCCGGACCGCGACTACTACCTCAAGCACGACGACAAGACCGTCAAGATCCGCACCGCCTACGAGGCCCACGTGGCCCGCCTCTTCGAGCTGCTGGGCGACTCGCCCGAGGCGGCCAAAGCCGGCGCGCGCAGCGTCATCGCCACCGAGACGGTGCTGGCCAGGGCCTCGCTGAGCAAGGTCGACAAGCGCGACCCGTACAAGACCTTCCACGTCTATGACGCCCGTGGCCTGAAGGCGCTGACGCCGGGTTTCGACTGGGCCGCCTACCAGGCCGCGCTGGGCACGGCGCCCTGGCATGCGCGCTACAACGTCACCGAGCCGGCGTTCTTCAAGGCCTTCGGCGCCCGCCTGAAGGCGATGTCGGCGGCCGAGCTGAAGGCCTACCTGCGCTGGCAGCTGGCCAGCAGCCTCGCGCCCGCGCTGGACAGTGGCTTCGTGCAGGCCAACTTCGACTTCTACGGCCAGACGCTGGTGGGCACGCCGCAGCTGATGCCGCGCTGGAAGCGCTGCGTGCAACTCGTCGACGTGCAGCTCGGCGAGGCCCTGGGCCAGGAGTTCGTCGCGCGCAACTTCACGCCCGCGCTGAAGGCCGCCACGGTGCAGATGACCGGCGAGATCGAGGCGGCGATGGCGCGCAGCATCGACGGCCTGGCGTGGATGAGCGCCGCGACGAAGGCGCGCGCGCAGGCCAAGTTGAAGGCCATCGTCAACAAGGTCGGCTACCCGGAGCGCTGGCGCGACTACGCGGCGCTGCCGGTGCAGCGCGGCGACTTCCTCGCCAACGTCATCGCCGGCAACCAGTTCGAGGCACGCCGCCAGCTCGCCAAGATCGGCCAGCCGCTGGACCGCGGCGAATGGCACATGACGCCGCAGACCGTCAACGCGTACTACGACGCGCAGATGAACGACATCAACTTCCCTGCGGGCGTGCTGCTGCCGCCGCTGTACGACGCCCAGCTGGACGATGCGCCCAACTACGGCAACACCGGCGGCACCATCGGCCACGAGCTGACGCACGGCTTCGACGACGAAGGCCGCCAGTTCGATGCACAGGGCAACCTGAAGAACTGGTGGACGAAGAAGGACGGCCAGGAATTCGAGAAGCGCGCCGCCTGCGTGGCCGACCAGTACGCCACCTACACCGTCGTCGACGACATCAAGATCAATTCGAAGCTGACGCTGGGCGAGGACCTGGCCGACCTCGGCGGCCTCGTGCTGGCGTGGGAAGCGTGGAAGGCGCACATGGCCGGCAGGACCGGTGAGGCCCGCGATGGCCTGACGCCGGAGCAGCGCTTCTTCGTCGCCTTCGCGCAATGGGACTGCGCCGACGCCCGCCCCGAGGCGCTGCGCGTGCGGGCCAAGACCGACCCGCATTCACCGGCGCGCTGGCGCATCAACGGCGTCGTCGTCAACATGCCGGAGTTCGAGAAGGCCTTCGCGTGCAAGCCCGGGGCCAAGCTGGTGAAGGCGGCGGGGCAGCACTGCAAGGTGTGGTGAACCCAGCGGCGCGCCGGGCCGGTGCCCAGGACCGCGTCTCGCGCGCGCTGGATGCCCGCCTTGCGAATCGCCTGCCACTGGCCGCGCCGGGCGTCGAGATCAGCCTCTGGTCGTTGTCGAGCCGGTCTGCAGCCACGTGGGCACGCACCGCGCATCCGGGCTCGCCCTTGTGCAGGCAGCCGCGGACGCGGTACTGCGGCGCCAGCGACTGCACGTCCTCGAAGGAGTCGGCCAGCGCCCTGGCCGTGGCCCACCCATGCGCACCACGAACTGCCCCGCCGGGTTTTGACATGCCAGCGGGTGGCCCGGCGGGCGCTACGAGAGCAGCTTGATCAGGCTGTCCGGGTGGATGTGCAGCGCGGCCAGGCCGGCGACGCCCATCAGCATGCCGAAGAAGGTCGGCACCATGGCCACGAAGAACAGCGGCCACAGCTTGGTCAGCGCCGTGACGGCCAGCAGCGCGATGGCGATGGCCAGCAGTGCGTCGGACAGGTCGAACTGGTCGTCGCGGTAGTTCAGCGCGTCGTAGGTGGTCTGGTCGGCCTCGGCCTGCGCCTTCAGTTCGTCGCGCTTCTGGAGCTGCTCCGCGGCCCGCGCGCGATACCTGGCGATGGTCTGGTCGTAGGCCGCCGCCTGGGCGGGCGCGGCGCCGGCTTTGGCAAGTTCGAGCTGCGTCGCGGCCGCCTCGGCCACGTCGGCGCGGACCGTGCGCGCCTGGTAGTAGGCCCAGTGGTCCAGCTTGTCGGCCTGGGCCTGCTGCATGGCCTGGACGATGTTGTCGTCCTTGACCTTGCAGATGCCCATGAAGGTGGCGAGTATGGCCACGGTGACGGCGACGGCGGCGTTCAGGCGCGCCGCGCTGGCCTCGCGGCTGGCGTCGGCGGCGCGGTCGATGACGTCCTTTGGGTCCAGGTCCATGGCGGGGTCTCGGTGGTGGGCTGCCGGCAGTTTGCCCGACTGCCGCACGCCGTCACGGCCCCAGCAGCTCGCCCAAGGACTTCAGATCCTCCACGTGGTCGCACACCGACTTGACGACCAGCAGGATGGGCACGCCCAGCAGCAGGCCCCACACGCCCCACAGCCAGCCGAACACCAGCACCGCAATGAAGACCGCCACCGGGCTCATCTTGCTGGCGCGGCCGGTCCACCACGGCGTGAGCAGGTTGCCGGCCACGGCATGGATGCCCATGGACAGCGCGCCCGCCGCGAACGCCATGTCCAGCGTGCCGAACTGCACCAGCGCGACGATGGCGGCAGCGCCGCTCAGCACCACGGCGCCCAGGTAGGGGACGAGGTTGGTGACGCCCGCGGCCAGGCCCCAGGCGCCGGCGTTGCTCAGGCCCAGCACCAGGAAGGCCAGCCAGGTGCACACGCCCACCACCACGCTCACGCCCACCTGCACGAGCAGGTAGCGCTGGATCTGCTCGGTGATGTCGTCCAGCGTCGAGACGGTGACCTTCTTCTGGCTGAACGACTTGCCGGCGAGCTTGACGACCTTGCGGCGGAAGCTGCTGCCCGAGGCCAGGATGAACAGCGCGACGAGGAAGACGATGGACAGCTTGCCGAGAAAGGACATCGCGCCCAGCGTGCCGCTGAGCAGGTAGGCGCGCACGTCGATGGCGTGGTCGGTGGCCGGCGCAGGGGCGTAGGCGGGCGCCCGGGCGACGCTGCGCGGCGGCGCGGCGCGAGGGGTGCCGGTGCTGGCCGGCGCGCTGGGCGATGTGGCCACGCCCGCGGCGGCCGTCAGGTCGTCCGCGGCGAGCCGCACGCGCTCGATGGTGGACTCCTTGCCCGCGATGCGCTGCGAGATTTCGCGCACGCGCTGCGTCACGGCCGGCACCGTGTCGATCAGGGCGTCCACCTGGCTGCCCAGCGCCGAAGCCCCCCACGCCAGCATGCCCACCAGCAGGCACAGCACGCCCGTCGCGCCGACGGCGCGCGGCACGCGCAGCCGCTGCAGGCGGGCCACGAGCGGGTTCAGCGCATAGCTGACGATGACCCCCGAGAAGATCGGCGCCATGACGTCCTTGGCCCATTGCAATGCGTACAGGCACAGCACCGTTGCGATGACGGCCAGAGAAATGCTGCGCACGTCCACCGGCATGTGGAGCATCACGCGCGGCGACTCGGGCGCCCTGGCGGGCGTGGCTGGCGCGGTGTCCGCGCCCGTGGCAGTCGCTTGCGCTGGCTGAGGATCTGGCATGTCTGTCCCGTTGAAGTGGTTTCATTGTGTGATCCCACCACGGGGCGGCGGCGGCGCGCCGGGCGAAATAGGAATGCGCCTACCCGGCACCGTCCCGTCGGCCTTCAATGCACGGCATGGCGTGCAGCCGGCGCGCAACAGCGGCGCTGCCGGCGCGTCATGGCCCTAAGCCTGGACGACGTTGCGGCCCTGGCCCTTGGCGCGGTAGAGCGCGGCGTCGGCGCGGCCGAGCACCGCCTCGCCGCACGCGTCGCCAGCCTCGGCCTCGGCGATGCCGAAGCTGGCGGACAGCGGCCAGTCGCGTCCCTGCCAGTGCAACGGCGCCGCGTCGATGAGGCCCCGCATGCGCTCGGCCACCAGTGCTGCGCCGACGAGGTCGGTGCCCGGCAGCAGCACGCAGAACTCCTCGCCGCCCAGGCGTCCGAAGCGGTCGACCTCGCGCAGGCAGGGCTGCAGCTCGCGCACGAGCTGCAGCAGCGCGGCGTCGCCGGCCGCGTGGCCCAGGCTGTCGTTGAGGTGTTTGAAGCGGTCCATGTCGATCATGACGAGCGCATAGCCGCGGCCACGCCTGGACCCGGCGTGCGCGGCCTCCAGCGCCTGGTTGAAGGCGTGCCGGTTCAGCACGGCGGTCAGCGGGTCGTGCTCGGTCAGGTGGCGGATGCGCAGCACCAGCCGCATCAGCACGAGGAAGGCCAGCGTCGCGTTCTGCAGCAGCGCCAGCAGCAGCGCGCCCCACAGGAAGCCATGGTTGAAGCCGGTGGGCTGCATCAGGTTCGCCAGCCGGTCGGGGTGCATCAGTGCATGCAGGCCGCGCAGCGCCAGCAACAGCGCGATGAGGGCCAGCGGGGCCACCAGCAGCAGCACCGTGCGCAACGGCATCTGCGCGCCACGCAGGTGGCGATAGGCATCCACGGCCGCCAGCAGCGACAGCAGCGCGCCCGCGGCATTGACGATGCGGGCCTGGGCCTGGCGCGGGCCTTCTTCGGGCAGCAGGGCCAGCCCCAGCGCGCCGGCCCCCACCACGGCCAGCGCGGAGCGCCAGCCGAAGCGGCGCGTGATGATGGCGGGCACGGCGGCGCGCAGCAGCGCGAACGCCGAGATGGAGAGCACGTCCGCCGGCCACATCGTCAGCAGGTCGGACCACAGGCCGCGCAGCCCGTGCAGCATCAGCGCGAGGGCCGCGCTGGCGTTGGCGGCGGCCAGCGTCCACGACGCGCGCGGCGACACCCGCGCCACCGCGGCCATGCCCACCCAGACCATGGCGGACATGGTCGTCAGCAGCACGGTGGCCGACAGCAGCGTCTGCGTCTGTGCGACCGTGCTCATGGGGCTTCGGCGGCCACGGTGATGCCGTTCGCACGCCCGGGCGGGGCGGCCACGCAGACGCGGTTGCGGCCCGCCGCCTTGGCGCGGTAGACCTGGGCATCGGCGCTTGCCAGGCCCGCGCCGCCGGTCGCGTCCCGGGGCTGCGGCAGCGCCACGCCGAAGCTGGCTGTCAGCGGCAGCGACCGGCCCTGCCAGGCCAGCGGCGCGGCGGCCAGGGCGGCGCGCAGGCGTTCAGCCGCCAGCGTCGCGGCGGCGATGCCGGCGCCATCGCCCAGCGGCAGCAGCGCGCAGAACTCCTCGCCGCCGAGCCGGCCCAGCACGTCCACATCGCGCAGCTCGGCGCGCCACAGCCGCACCGCGTGCTGCAGCGCGGCGTCGCCGGCGGCATGGCCGTGCTGGTCGTTGACGCGCTTGAAATGGTCGATGTCCATCATGACGATGGCGAAGCCGTGGCCGCGCAGCAGCAGGGCCTGGTGTTCGGCCAATGCCTGCCCGAAGGCGCGGCGGTTCAGCGTGCCGGTCAGCGCGTCGTTGCGCATCAACTGCTGGATGCGGGTGATGAGGCGCCAGATCATCAGCGACATGAAGCTCAGCGTGATGGCGGCGCTGAGCAGGAACCACAGCACCGCGCGCCATGGCGGTGGCAGGGCGCTGCCGATCAGGTGGCGGTCGGGGCTGGTGGCCAGCTCCAGCACGTTCAGCACCGACACCGCGGCCAGGGCGAAGAACGGCACCGCCATGAAGGCCGTGACGGTGCGCGAGAGCTGGCGCGCGACCCCCCGCACCACCTCGCGCGCCGCCAGCACCGCCAGCGCGGCGATGGCCGTCGCGCCGACCAGGTGGGGCAGCGGTCCCGAACCGGCGATGAAGCCGGCCGTCATGCCCGCCGCACCCAGGACGGTCAGCCGCACGATGTCCTGCGGGCGCCGGCGGCTGCGCAGCATGCGGCGCAAGGCCAGCAGCAGCAAGGCGATGCTGGCCAGCGTGCCGTACTCGGACAGCGCCTGGCCCAGCCGTGCGGGCCAGCCGGTGAGGCAGTCGCCGCAGCCCTGCGACAGGATGCGCGTGAGGTGCGCCGCCGCCATCAGCCGGCCCGCGGTGGGCGCGATGTGAAAGACCTGCGCCAGCAGCAACCAGGCGAGTGCCGCCATGGCGTTGAAAACGGCGCTGACCACCAGCACGGTGGGCGTGTCGAGAAAGTCCATTCAGCAGCGGGAACAGGTTCTTGGGGGGTACCGAGCCTCATCGCCGGGTCCGCACGGCGGCCACAATGCGGCCATGGCGGACTGGGTCTTGATCACTGGCGGATCGCGTGGCATCGGCGCGGCCACGGCGCTGCGTTGCGCCGAGGCCGGATGGGATGTGGCCATCAACTACGCGCAGGATAGCGCCGCGGCCGAAGCGCTCGCGGGCAGATTGCACGCACGGGGCCGCCGCGTTCTGACGCTGCAGGCCGATGTGGCCGACGAGGCACAGGTGGCCGCGATGTTCCGGCGGCTGGACGAGGCCGGCGGCCACCTTGCGGGACTCGTCAACAACGCCGGCATCGTGGCACCGGCCGCGCGGTTGCAGGACATGGACATGGCGCGCTGGCGGCGGCTGTTCGACGTCAACGTGCTGGGCACGCTGCTGTGCTGCCAGCAGGCGGCGCGCCGCATGAGCACCAAACACGGCGGCGCAGGGGGCGCCATCGTCAATCTGAGTTCGCGCGCGGCCGAGTTCGGCTCGGCCGGCATCTACGTGGACTACGCCGCCACCAAGGGCGCCGTCGACACGCTGACCAAGGGCCTGGCGCGCGAGCTGATCGCCGAGGGCATCCGTGTCAACGGCGTGCGGCCCGGCATCATCGAGACCGACATCCACGCCACCAGCGGCTTCACGGTGGGCGCGCCCGAGATCGCGGCGGGCATCCCCATCCAGCGGCTGGGCCGGGCGGAGGAGGTCGCCGAGGCCGTCGCCTGGCTGCTGAGCGACGCGGCGAGCTACACCGTGGGCGCCTTGCTCGACGTCGCGGGAGGCCGCTAGCGCTTCTCGACGAGGCTGGTGTCCAGGCCGTGGTCCGTGCGCAGCTTGTCGGCCTGCACACGCGCCTCGTCGGGGCTCGGGAACGGGCCGGCGCGCAGCCGGTGCAGCCCGGCCTCGCGCACGATGGTCAGCAGCGGCAGCAGGCCCAGGTCGGCCTCGGCGACGCGCTGGCGCAGCGCCTCGGCGCCGTCGAGCCGCGTGAAGGCACCGAACTGCAGCCAGTACGCCGCCGCACTGGCGGGCGTGCCGGTGGTCTCGCGCTGCGGTGCGCCGGGCGGCGGAGCGGGCACGAACACGGGTGTGGGCTCGCCGGCCGGCGGTGTGGCCAGGCCGGCGCGGATCTCGGCATAGGTGATGCGCTTCACCTCCACCGGCGCCACGCCGCGCAGCAGG
The DNA here is from genome assembly GCF_965229315.1 of Roseateles sp. Taxonomy (GTDB): domain Bacteria; phylum Pseudomonadota; class Gammaproteobacteria; order Burkholderiales; family Burkholderiaceae_C; genus Pelomonas. Next base: position 3,933,917 of record NZ_CBDDJA010000002.1, on the reverse strand, counting down.
TCCAGCTTGAGCGCGGCGGTGTAGCTCAGGTCGATGAGGCGCCCCTTGTGGAAGGGGCCGCGGTCGTTGATGCGCACGACGATCTCGCGGCCGTTGGCCGGGTTGCGCACGCGGGCATAGCTGGGGATGGGCAGCGTCGCGTGCGCGGCCGTCATCGCGTACATGTTGTAGACCTCGCCGCTGGCGGTGGGGCGGCCATGGAACTGGCGGCCGTACCACGACGCCAGGCCGCGCTCGATGTACGGCGTGTCCGTCGTGATGGGCTGGTAGCGGTCCCCAAACACCTCATAGGGCTTGTTGGGCCCGCCGATGCGGATGGGCTCCAGCCTGGGCAGCGCGTCGGGCACGCGGGCCAAGTCGGGCGGCGGGCTCTCCGGCGGGCCGTCGCGGCTGACGGGCCGCGTGGCGCAGCCGGTCATCAGCGCCAGCGCCATCAGTGCCAGGACGAGCCCAGTATGCTGCGCGCTGTCCTTCCAATGTCGAAGCCACCCCATGAGCAATTTCGTCTTTCCCCCGGCCGAGATTCCCAGCGCCCCGGTGCGCGGCACCGAGGCGCGTTACGCGGTCAGCCGCATCTTCTGCGTCGGCCGCAACTATGCCGATCATGCCCGCGAGATGGGCGCCGACCCGACGCGCGAGCCGCCGTTTTACTTCACGAAACCAGCGACCGCGCTGACCCCCTCGGGCAGCACCGTGCCCTACCCGACCGAGACCCGGAACTACCACTACGAGATGGAGCTGGTGCTGGTCATCGGCGCGCCGGTGTTCAAGGTCACGCCCGAGGCGGCCAAGGCCGCCATCTGGGGCTATGCCGCGGGCCTGGACATGACGCGCCGCGACCTGCAGGCGGCCGCCAAGGCCGCCGGCAAGCCCTGGGACACGGCCAAGGGCTTCGACCAGTCCGCCATCCTCGGCGAGATCGTGCGCGCCAGCGACGTGGGCCCGCTCGCGCGCGGCGCCATCACGCTCAGCGTGAACGGCGTCGAGAAGCAGCATGGCGACCTGAGCGACATGATCTGGAACCAGGCCGAGATCGTCTCCAACCTCTCGCACCTGTACCACCTGCACCCCGGCGACCTGATCTACACCGGCACGCCGGCCGGCGTGGGCGCCGTGGTGCCGGGCGACGTGCTGACGGGCCGCATCGAAGGCCTGGGCGAGATCACGCTGACGGTGGGCGAGCCGGAGTGATGTTCGCGCAAGAAAGCCTGCACGAGGCGCGGGCACGCAACATCCGTGACGCGCTGTCGGAAGACATCGGCCGTTGCGACTGGACCGCGCAGCTCGTGCCGGCGGGCCGGCGCGTGGCGGCACAGGTGCGCGTGCGCGAGGCCGCCGTGCTGTGCGGCCGCGACTGGTTCGACGGCGTGTTCGCGGCGCTGGACGCGACCAGCCGCATCGCGTGGCTCTGCGACGAAGGCGCGCCGATGGCCGCCGACAGCATCGTCTGCCGCATCGAGGCCGACGGCCGCGCGCTGCTCTCCGCCGAGCGGCCGGCGCTGAACTTCCTGCAGCTGCTGTCGGGCACGGCGACGGTCACGCGTGCCCACGTGGACGCGGTGGCCGGCGCCAGCACCAACCCGAACGGCTGCGCCATCCTCGACACGCGCAAGACCGTGCCGGGGCTGCGCCTGGCGCAGAAGTACGCGGTGCGCGTGGGCGGCGGGCAGAACCAGCGGCTGGCGCTGTATGCGGGCATCCTCATCAAGGAGAACCACATCGCCGCGGCCGGCGGCGTGGGCCTGGCACTGCGTGCGGCGCAGGCGCTGGACTCGGGCGTGGACATCCAGATCGAGGTCGAGACCCTCGCGCAGTTGCGCGAGGCGCTGGACGCCGGCGCGGTCAGCGTGCTGCTGGACAACTTCAGCGAGGCGCAGATGCGCGAGGCCGTCGCCGTGAACTGCGGCCGTGCGCTGCTGGAGGTGTCGGGCGGCGTGGCGCTGGACCAGTTGCGCTGGATCGCCGCCACCGGCGTGGACCGCATCTCCATTGGCCGGCTGACCAAGGACGTGCGCGCCGTCGACTACTCGATGCGCGTGCTGGGGCCGGTCGGCGCCTGACCCAGGAGGTGCGCCCGCACCTGCGCCGCGGCGTCTGCCGGGTGCTGCTGCATGAAGCAGTGCCCGCCCTGCAGCTCGGCGACGCGGATCACCTGCGGCCTGCGCCGCGCGGCCTGCCGCGCGGCCGTGGCCACGAACGGCATCGTGTCGTGGCCGTGCAGGATCAAGGTCGGCGTTTCGATGTTCGCCACAGCGGCCCACAGGCCGCGCGGCGCGCTGGCGAAGATGGTCGCCTCGAGCTCAGGCGCGCACTTCAGCGCCACGCTGCCGTCGGCCTCGTCGCGCAGCGCGTGCGTGGCGAAGGCCTGCAGCGCGTCCTCCGTCCAGCCCTTGTAGGTGCCGCGCCCGCGCAGTGCCTGCGCGGCCGCCGCACGGTCGGGCCAGCTGCTGCGGCGGCGCAGCGACGCCTTGGCCAGCGGGTTGAGGCGGCCCAGGCCGAGCTGGATGGCCAGCAGCATGGGCGGCGGAAAGAGCACCGGGTCCAGCAGCACCGCGCGCCGGAAGGGCTGGCCGGCCTCGGCCAGCATCAGGGCCGTCAACACGCCGCCGAAGCTGTGCCCGGCGGCCAGGCGCGGCACGTCGCCGAACCGGCCGGCGTGCGCCTGGAAGGCCTCCAGCGCCGCGAGCGCGCAGGCGTTCCAGCCGGGGAAGCGCGCGGGCGCCTCGCTGTCGCCGTGGCCCGGCGCGTCGGACAGCCACAGGTCGAAGTCCGCCGCCAGCGCCGCCAGCATGGGCTCGTAGGTGCGGCCGCAGAAGCCGTTGCCGTGCAGGAAATGCAGCAGCGGCTTGCCGGTCGCGGGCGTGTGCCAGCCGCGCAAGGTCAGGCCGACGACGGGGGAGGCGTGCTCCCAGCGTTCCAGGATCATGTCGTGTCAGGGTCCGGTGTTCAGCCGCGCCGGCGTGCCGCCGCGGGGCTGGGCGGGGGGCTCGCGTTCACGCGTCGAACCAGGGCTCGTTGGGCAGCTCGTCGAAGACCTTGCGCAGCCCGGCGCTCCAGCCGGTGCGCAGCGCCAGGAAGTAGGGGTCGTCGCGGCCGATGCGGTGCGGCGGCTTCATCGCCATGTCGAACTGGTTGGCGCGCAGCATCAGCATGTCGATGGGCAGGCCCACCGACAGGTTGGACTGGATGGTCGAATCGAAGCTGACCAGCGTGCATTTGGCGGCCTCGTCCAGCGGCGTGGTGTCGTAGCGCACCACGCGGTCGATGATGGGCTTGCCGTACTTGCTCTCGCCGATCTGGAAGTAGGGCGTGTCTTCCGTCGACTCGATGAAGTTGCCCTGCGGGTAGACGTGGAACAGGCGCGGCCCCTCGCCCTTGATCTGCCCGCCCAGCAGGAAGTTGGCACCAAAGTCCACGCCCTGGCCCATGGTGCCGGCGTCGCTGTCGCGTGCGATGACCTCCTTGATCGTGCGGCCCAGCAGCACGGCCGCGTCGTACAGGCTGGCCACGTTCAGCAGGTGTTCGGTGCTGTCGTTGTGCAGCCGCGCATTCAGCAGTGACAGCACGGACTGCGTCGTCGCCAGGTTGCCCGCGGTCAGGATGACGATCTCGCGCTGGTGCGGGATCTGGAACTGGTACATCTTGCGAAAGCTCGCGATGTGGTCGACGCCGGCATTCGTGCGGGTGTCGGAGGCGAACAGCAGGCCCGAGCGCAGGCGCATCGCGACGCAGTAGGTCATGGAGGGGTCGATGCAAGTGGACGGCCCCGATTATCGCGACCGGCCCCGATCGGCGCTTGCGGCAGGCTGCCCAGGCCGCGCAGCGCGGCCTCGACGGCCTCGTCCAGCGGCGTGTGGGGTTCGTGGCCGAGCGCAGCCAGCAGGCGCGTGTTGTCCATGCGCAGCGGCTGCCGCCACAGGTAGCGCATCTCGCGCATCTCCCGGAACGTGGCGACGAAGGGTGAGGCGAGCGTCAGCAGCCACCACGGGAAGCGCGCGATGCGCGGCGCCTTGCCGGTGTGGCGGGCGACGACGCGCTGGATGGCCTCGGCCATCTGCCGGCCGTCCGCGTCCCAGTGGCCGGCCATGTGCAGGCTGGCGAAGGCCGGCAGCGTGTCGCGCCGCGCCAGCAGCGCGACCATGGTGCGCGCCACGTCGGGCAGGTAGGCCCACTGGTGGCCCACGCCGGTCGATGAGGGGTTGCTGATGGCCGTGACCGGCTGGCTCGGCTTCACCAGGCCCTGTGAGAACCAGTTGTTGCCCGGGCGCGGGCCGAAGAAGTCGCCGGCCCGCACGACGATGACGCGCAGGCCGCTGTCGCTGGCGGCCTGCAGCCGCGCCTCCATCTCGGCGCGGATGGCGCCCTTGCGCGTGACGGGCCGCTGCGGCGCGCCCTCGTGCAGCAGCGGGAAGGCATCGGGGCCGAAGTTGTAGACCGTGCCGGGCAGCAGCAGCGTGGCTCCTTGCGTGCGTGCCGCGTCGATGCTGTGTGCCAGCATGGGCAGCACGAGCCGGTCCCAGTCGCGGTAGCCGGGCGGGTTGACCGCATGCACGATGACGCCGCAGCCCTGGGCGGCACGGGCCACGTCGGCAGCGTTCAGCGCGTCGCCGCGCTGCCAGTGGATGCCGTCGCGCAGCTCGTGCGTGGCGGCCAGGCCGCGCTGGAGCGCCAGCACCCGCCAGCCGGCATCGCGCAACTGCCGCGCCACCTCGCCGCCGATGCCGCCGCTCGCGCCGAGCACCAGCGCCGTCTTGTCCTTGCCTTGCATGCCGTTCTCCAGCCGTTGTCGATGGTGCGATTCTGGGAACCGGCTGCCTATTTGAAAATTGCTGATGATGAGGGAGTGGCTATACATTCATGCATGGCCTCGACGATCCCCTGGGAGTGGCTTCACACGCTGCTGGGCGTGCTGCGCGAAGGCTCGCTGTCCGGCGCCGCGCGCGCGCTGGGCCTGACGCAGCCGACGGTGGGCCGTCACATCGCCGCGCTGGAGGCGCTGCTGGCGCAGCCGCTGTTCACCCGCTCGCCCGCCGGGCTGCTGCCCACCGAAGCCGCGCTGGCTTTGCGCGGCCACGCCGAGCAGATGGAAGCCGCCGCCGCGGCATTGCAGCGCGCAGCCAGCGGCGGCGCGCGGGGCGAAGTCAGTGGCACTGTCCGCGTGACGGCCAGCGAGGTCATCGGCGTGGAGGTGCTGGCGCCGGTGTTCGCCGGGCTGCGCGAGCGCCATCCCGGCCTGGTGCTGGAGCTGGTGCTGAGCAACCAGCTGCAGGACCTGCTGCACCGCGAGGCCGACATCGCCGTGCGCATGACGCCGCCGGAACAAGGCCAGCTCGTCGCACGCCGCGTCGGCGCCGTGGCGCTGGGCCTGCATGCGCACCCCGATTACCTCGACCGCCACGGCCGGCCCGCCAGCATGGCGGAGCTGCGCCGGCACACGCTGATCGGCTTCGACACCGAGACACCCTTCATCCGCACCGTCGGCAAGCGGCTGGGCGGCCTGGGCCGCGAGCACTTCGCGCTGCGCAGCGACTCGGACCTGGCGGCGCTCGCGCTGGTCCGCGCGGGCGCCGGCATCGGCTTCTGCCAGGTCGCGCTGGCGCGGCGCGAGCCGCAGCTGGAGCGCGTGCTGGCCCAAGATTTCGCGTGGCAGATGGACACCTGGATCGCGATGCACGAGGACTTGCGCCACAGCGCGCCGTGCCGCGCGGTCTTTGACGCGCTGGTCGATGCGCTGACGCGCCACACGACCTGAGCGCAGGCCCGGCGATGAAGGCGCCGTTGTCCGACACGGCAGCGCCGGCGGCTGGCCTACGGTGCGGGCTGTTCACCACTCTGGAGCCCCTCATGGCCGTCACCCCGTTGCTGCTGCTGCCCGGCCTGATGAACGACGCGCGGGTGTGGGACCCGGTGCTGCAGGCCTTGCCGCCGGGCCGCACCGTCGTGGTGGGGCGGACGCACACGGCCGACGGCGTCGCAGACCTGGCGGCCTCGGTGCTGGCGCAGATGCCCGCGGGCCGCTTCGCGGTCGCCGGGTTTTCGCTCGGTGGCTACGTGACGCTGGAGCTTTGCCACCAGGCGCGGGACCGCATCGCCGGCGTGGCGCTGCTCGACACCAGCGCGCGGGCCGACACCGACGACGCGAAGCAGAACCGCCAGCGCATGATCGACGCGCTGGTCTCGGGCAGTGCATCGTTCACGCAGACGCTGGGCCAGTTCCCGGCCAAGCTGTTCCATCCCGCGCATGCCCAGGATCCTGCGCTGGTGGCGCTGCTGGAGGACATGGCGCGCAGCATCGGCCAGGCTGGTTTCGTGCGGCAGCAGACCGCTGCGATGAACCGGCCCGACCGGCGCGACGTGCTCAAGACGCTGGACGTGCCCGCGCTGGTGCTGTGCGGTCGCGAGGACCAGACCACGCCGCCTGAGCGCAGCGAGGAGATGGCGCGTTTGTTGGCGGGCGACGTGGAGCTGGTGCTGGTGCCCGATGCGGCCCACCTGACGACGCTGGAGCAGCCGGCAGCCGTCGTCGCGCCGTTCCTGCGCTGGCTGGCCCGCGTGGATGCCGCCGCCGCCCCGGCGGCATGACAGATGCGGGCAGGGGAGACGGCTCCCCCTGTCCACTGGGGCGCGCGTCAGTTAGGGGTAGGAGCGGTGCGCGTCGACTCCTAGCATGTGCCGCTCAACCCACCCCGGAAGACGCGCATGCAGTACCTCAGACAAGGCGCCTTGATCGCTGCATTCGCCATGGCCGGCGCAGGTGCCCCGGCGGCGGAGCTGCAAGCCTATGCCGGCGCGGTGGGCGGCATCGCCCAGGGCACGGGCGGCCCCTTCGCCTGTGCGACCAGCGGCCCGACGATAGGCAACGGCTGGTTCGCGGGCGTGGCCATTCCCACCGAAGGGTTCTCGGCCTGCAACCTGGGCGGCGGCATTGTCAACAACACCGCGGCCGGCGGGCCGCTGACGGCGCAGCAGAGCGTCAGCGCGGGTGTGACGGGCGGCAGCTTCACCGGCTCGGCCAGCGCGACGGCCGACTACGGGCGCCTGGGTGTGTCGGCCAACGGCACGATGACCGGCGCCACGTCCTCCAGCACCTTCCACCAGACCGCCGGCTTCGCGCGCTACCAGGACACCCTCACGCTGACCAGCCCGGGCATCGCCACCGGCACGGTCGGCGCGGTGGACTTCGCCTTCCTCATCGAAGGCCTGTTGAAGAGCCTGCCCAACGCGCCCTACACGCAGCAGGGTGACATCGCGCTGGGCATCCGTGTCGGTACCGGCGTAGGCAATGCCGGCCGGGCGCCGTGGTACTCGTTCATGGGCACGGTGGTGAACGACGGCATGCCCTTCCTGCGCGGCGGCGGCACCGGCATTCCGGGGAACTTCATCCTCGCGCCCGGCAGCTTCAGCGGCTCGGCCGAAGTGCTCAGCACGGCCAATTTCGAGTTCCAGTGGGGCGTGCCCTTCGAGATGGAGGTGGCGTTCCTGACGACGGCCTATGCCTGCTGCAACGGGGCGTCCGTCGTCTCCGATTTCCTGAACACCGCCGTGCTCTCGGGCATCAGCGCCAAGGCCGGCAACACGGCGATCACGGACTTCTCGGTCCTCTCGGCGTCCGGCACGGCCTATGGCCCGGACGGCGTGCTGGCGGTGCCTGAACCGGGCAGCGCCGCGCTGCTGCTCGGCGGCGGCGCCGTGCTGCTGGCCTGGCGCCGACGCGCGTCGCCGCGCCGCTGATCGGCGCCGGCTCTGAGGTTTCCCGCGCACGGCGGTCGGCAACTGGGCCACAGGTCGTGTCCTACGCCGCCACGCGCGGCAGTCCGGCGCCGCGCATGCCCCCGCGCATCGAACATCACGCCAGCCATCCCAAGGAGGCCCACGTGATCTTGCATCGGACCATCGTTCTTGCGCTGCTCGCCGTGACGCTCGCGTCCGCGTTGCTGTACGTGTCCGGCCTGCCGCCTGAAGGCGCCCTCGACGCGGCTCAGCCGACGATGCCCAGCCAGGCGCCGGCGCTGGCGCCCGTCATCGAGCATCCCACCTGGGAGCCCGACCGGGCGAACGATCCCCGGCTGGGGCAGCAACGCAACGTCGTGGCCTGAAGGCGCACCCCAGTGGGGCCCAAGGCTGCAGGCGACTCGTTTCGTCGCCTGGCGCAGCCGCTTATCGCTGCGCTTGCCCCTGCGCCGGCAGTGCCGACCACAGCGGTTGTGTGGCCAGTTCCGCCGCGGTGACCTCGTCGGCCGTCACGGCATATTCGTTGCTGCTGCGCTCCACGAAATAGGCTGAGCGATAGCGCTGCAGCAGCCCGCCAAGGGCTTGGCGGGCCTGGCTTGCCGGGCCGTTGAAGGTGAGTGTCAGCGTGGTCATCGTCGGTATCCGTAAAGTGCGGCGCTCGTCGCGCCAGTACTCATTGAACGCCCGCGGGACGGCTCGGTTGACGGGCCGCGGTGATACAGCGTGTAGTTCTGCTCGCTGCAGGGCTACTCGACGGTCACGCTTTTCGCGAGGTTGCGTGGCTTGTCCACGTCCGTTCCGCGCGCGCAGGCCGTGTGATACGCCAGCAGCTGCAGCGGCACCACGTGCAGGATGGGTGACAGCGCGCCGTAGTGCTCGGGCATGCGGATGACGTGCAGGCCGGCTTCGCTCTCGATGGCCGTGTCGCCGTCGGCGAAGACGTAGAGCTGGCCGCCGCGGGCGCGGACTTCCTGCATGTTGCTCTTGAGCTTCTCCAGCAGCGCATCGTTGGGGGCCACCGTCACGACCGGCATCTCGGCGGTGACGAGCGCCAGCGGGCCGTGCTTGAGCTCGCCGGCCGGGTAGGCCTCGGCGTGGATGTAGCTGATTTCCTTGAGTTTGAGCGCACCTTCCAGCGCGATCGGGTAGTGCAGGCCGCGGCCGAGGAAGAGGGCATTTTCCTTGCGCGCGAACTCCTCGCTCCAGGCGATGACCTGCGGCTCCAGCGCCAGCACGGCCTGCACGGCCACGGGCAGGTGGCGCAGGTCCTTGAGGTGGCGGGCTTCGTCCTCGTCGCTCAGGTGGCCGCGCGTCTGCGCCAGCGCCAGCGTCAGCAGGAACAGGCCCACGAGCTGCGTCGTGAAGGCCTTGGTGGATGCCACGCCGATCTCCGCGCCGGCGCGGGTGATGTAGGCCAGTTCGCACTCGCGCACCATGGCGCTGGTGGCCACGTTGCAGATGGTCAGCGTGTGCGCCATGCCCTGGGCGCGGGCGTGCTTCAGCGCGGCGAGGGTGTCGGCCGTCTCGCCGCTCTGGCTGATGGTGACGACCAGCGTGCGCGGATTCGGCACGCTGTCGCGGTAGCGGTATTCGCTGGCGATCTCGACCGATGTGGGGATCCTGGCGATGCTCTCCAGCCAGTACTTGGCCGTGGAGCCCGAGTAGTAGCTGGTGCCGCAGGCGAGGATGAGGACGTTGTCCACGTCCTTGAAGATGCGGTAAGCGCCGTCGCCGAACAGCTCGGGCGAGATGCTGGTGATGGCTTCGAGCGTGTTGGCGATGGCCGTGGGCTGCTCGAAGATTTCCTTCTGCATGTAGTGCCGGTAGGGGCCCAGCTCGGCCGCGCCGCTGTGGGCGTGCACGGTCTTGACCTCGCGCTGCACGTCCGCGTAGCGGCCGCTTGCGGCGTCGAGGTGGCTGATCCAGTAGCGACCCAGCTGCAGGTCGACGACGTCGCCTTCTTCCAGGTAGACGATCTGGTCGGTCACGCCGGCCAGCGCCATCGCGTCGGAGGCGACGAAGTTCTCGCCTGCGCCGGCCCCCAGCACCAGCGGCGAGCCCTCCCGTGCGGCGACGACGCGGTGCGGCTCGTCACGGCAGAACACGGCCACGGCGTAGGCGCCCTTCAGGCGCGGCAGGGCCTGCTGCACGGCTTCCAGCAGGTCGCCGCCGTAGAGGTGGTCGACGAGGTGGGCGATGACCTCGGTGTCGGTCTGGCTGGAGAACACATAGCCCCGGGCTTTCAGCTCGGCGCGCAGCTCGTCGTGGTTCTCGATGATGCCGTTGTGGACCAGGGCGATGCGGCCCACGCCGTCGGCGCCCGCGTTCGGGCCGGTCGAGAAATGCGGGTGGGCGTTGTGCACGGCGGGCGCACCGTGCGTGGCCCAGCGGGTGTGGGCGATGCCGGTGCCGGCGGCGATGCCGTCCTGGTCGGCCTGGGCCTGCAGTTCCGCCACGCGCGAGGTGCTGCGGGCGCGCTTCAGGCCGCCGTCCTGGTGCACGGCCACGCCGCAGGAGTCATAGCCGCGGTACTCCAGCCGCTTCAGGCCTTCAACGAGGATGGGAACGATGTTGCGCTGACTGACCGCGCCGACGATGCCGCACATGAGGTGTCTCCATTCAGGGATGGCGTGCATCCTAGGCAAGCCGCCGCGGCATTGGCGTGCAAAATTCACTTCAGATTGACCAGAAATTTCTCTCCGGGAGCGTGGAGAAATTTCCTGCCAAATAGAGGTGGAAATTGGATGAATTGGATGCCGTTGACCTGAGGCTGCTGGACGCGCTGCAGACCGATGCCTCGCTGAGCAACCAGGACCTGGCCGCCCGAGTCGCCGTATCGCCCGCCACCTGCCTGCGCCGCGTGAAGCGGCTGGTGGACGCCGGCATCGTGGAGCGCCGCGTGGCCCTTCTGTCGCCGGACAAGCTGGGCGCCGGCCTGTCGGCCATCCTGGAGATCACGCTGGACCGCCAGGGCGCCGAGCACCTGGACGCCTTCGAGGCGCTGGCCGTGCAGGAGGCGGCCGTGCAGCAGTGCTGGCGCGTGTCGCCGGGGCCGGACTTCGTGCTGGTCGTGCAGGTGGCCGACATGCCGGCCTACCACGCCCTCAGCCAGCGCCTGCTGACCCAGCACGCCAACGTGCGCAACATCAAGGCCTTCTTCAGCGTGAAGCGGGCCAAGTTCGACACGCGCATCGGCCTGCCGTCGCGCTAGCGGCCGTCGCCACAAAAAAGCGGCCCGAAGGCCGCTGGGTCGTGGGGCGGTCGACGCTCAGGCGCGGCGACGGCGGGCGACACCGCCGACCAGGGCCAGGCCGGCCAACATCAGCGCATAGCTCTCGGGTTCCGGCACGGCGATGACCGAGTTGATCCAGTCGACGTGGTCGACGATGGCGGTCGAGCCCATCAGGTCGCCGAAGCTGGAGCTGTTGTTGGCGCTCAGGTCGCAATTGGTGCCGCCACCGGCGGTGCCGGAGCCGAAGCGGCCACCGCAGAACTGCCAACCCCACGAGTGGACGGCCGACAGCACCCACTTGGAGCCGTCCCAGATGAAGTCGCCGCCGCCGGAGTCACCACCGCCGATGAGCGCCTCGTTGACGCCGACGCCTTCGTTGTTGCCCCAGGTGCCGCCCGTGAAGTCGGCAATGCGCTGCAGCGTGTTGTAGCGCGCCGAGTTCGTCGCGTTGGCCGTGGCGTTGTAGTAGTCGAAGTCGGCCACGTACGTGCGGCCATAGGTCGGCGAGGTGTAGACGCTTTCGCCGGTCTTGGCTTGCCAGGCGGCCGTGAACACGTCCGACGTGGTGTCGAAGGTGTTGTAGCCGTAGTGGCCGTAGGCGCTGTCGTTCCAGTTGGGCAGCGGGTTGTTCGCGGAACCGGCGGAGCTGCCGTTGCCCGACGTGCCGTAGCCCGTCATGATGAACTGCTTGCCCACGTCGTTGGTCGTGCTCAGGCTGTAGATCGGCAGGTTGGTGACCGGTGCGCTCAGCTTGACCAAGGCCAGGTCGGCGCCGGTGTCCAGCGTGCCGTTCCAGCCCGGGGCCTGCACGACGCTGGCCGCCGTGCGGGTCTGCAGGGCCACGCCGTTGGTGTAGCCGAACTGGATGCTCATGGAGAGCAGGCCGTCCGTGCAGTGGCCGGCCGTCAGGATGTACTCGCTGCTGACCAGCGAGCCGCTGCAGGCGTAGGTGCCGGTTGCGGTGGAGGTCGTGAACAGCAGCAGCGCCGTGCCGTCGAACGCACCCTGGATGCCGTTGAAGGCCATGCCGGCCGTCAGGCGCCAGTTGCTGGCGGCGGAGGTGTTGCCCGTCGTGGCGACGGGGCCGGACGCGCCGCCCAGCCATTCCGTCATCAGGTTGCTCATGCCTTCGGCGGCCTGGGCGCTCATGGCTGCAGCCAGGGCGACCGGTGCCAGCACCAGGGATTTGAAATTCAGGAACTTGCCCATGGGAATTGCCCTCCTACGGCGGCTATCACTTGTTTTTGAACCAGATCCACGAGGAACGTCGAATTGATCGAAGCGCCGCTGGCGTTGCCTGCAGGCGCGGGGCCCTCATCCCCACACTCGTGTAAAAAAAGTGTAAAGCTCGGCGGCTGTCCAGCCGAACGATGCGGCCCCCGCGTCCAAGGGGCAGGGCAACACCTGGGTGCCGCCAGGTGTGAAAACGGTTACGCCTTGCGGGCCTTGCGCGTCACCGACGCAGGATGCCCAGGCCCTTGAGGTAGTCGCCTTCGGGGAAGCACACCGTCTGCGGGTGGTCGGCCGCCGCGCACAGGCGCTCGACGATGCAGCCGTCCACGCCGGCATCCAGCCCGGCGCCGGCCACGATCTTGTGGAACAGGTCGGGCGCGATGCCCCCCGAGCACGAGAACGTGTAGAGCAGGCCGCCGTCGTTGAGCAGCATGAAGGCCAGCCGGTTGATGTCCTTGTAGGCCCGCGCGGCGCGCTCGGCGTGGGCCACCGTCGGCGCGAACTTCGGCGGGTCCAGCACGACGGCGTCGAAGCGTCGGCCGTCCTTCAGGCACTGGCGCAGCGTCGCGTTCACGTCGGCATCCCAGGCCTGGTGGCGGCTGGCGTCAAAGCCGTTCAGCGCCACGTGCGCCGTGGCGCGTGCCAGCGCCGGGCCCGAGGAGTCCACGCTGATGACCTCGGTCGCGCCGCCCGCCAGCGCCGCCACCGAGAAGCCGCCGGTGTAGCTGAAGCAGTTCAGCACCGTCCGGCAGCCGTACTGCTTCACCGCGTCGGCGAAGCGGCGGCGGCTGTCGCGTTGATCGAGGTAGTAGCCGGTCTTGTGGCCCTCGGCGACGTCCAGCGTCAGCCGCCAGTCGTGCTCGCGGATGGTCAGCGCGGTGTCCCCTTCTCCACGCAGCCAGCCGGTCTGCACGGGAAGCCCCTCCCACTCGCGCGCCTGCGCGTCGGAGCGTTCGTACAGGCGGGAGAGGCCGGTCGCGGCCAGCAGCGCGTCGGCAATGGCGTCTTTCCAGCGCTCGGCGCCGGCACTGCCGAACTGCGCCACCAGCGTGTCGCCGTAGCGGTCCACGATCAGGCCGGGCAGGCCGTCCGCCTCGCCGTGCACCAGGCGCCAAGCGTCGGAGTCGATGGCCAGCCGCGTACGCATCGCCACGGCCTGGTCGATGCGGCGCCGGAAGAACGCTGCATCGATGCGCTCCGCCTCGTCGAAGCTCCACGCCCGCAGCCGGATCTGCGACTGCGGGCTGAAGGCGGCCCAGCACAGGAAAACGCCATCCGCGGATTCCACGCGCACGGTCTCGCCCGCATCGCCGCCGCCGCGCGCGACGGAGCTTTCGAACACCCAGGGGTGGCGCTTGAGCAGCGAGCGCTCCTTGCCGGGGCGGATCGTGACCTTCTTCATCGGCGCAGCGTCCCGAAGGCGTAGCTGACGCTGAGGTGGGCCAGCGGTGAGGACTGGTCGCTGCCGCGCAGCGTGCGGAACTCGCCGACGCCGGCGCGCAGCCGCAGCCGCTCGCTGAGCGACCACTGCGCCCACAGTTCGGCCTGCGTCACCGCGCCGCCGCCCACCTTCACGCCGCCGCCGCCGGCCGCGCCGACCAGCCATTCCGCACCGACGCGCAGGTCGCCCCACAGCGGGTCGCTCTGCACGCCCAGGCCGAAGAGGCCGAAGGAATACGCCCCCGCGCTGCCGGCCGCCGCGCTGCCCGCCTGCGCCGTGCCGTAGACGCGCGGCGAGAACTCGCGTGACATGGTGACGGCCAGGTGGCTGACGGCCTCCTGGCGGCCGTCCTTGAAGCGCACGCGGGGCAGGTGCAGCACGCTGGCACCCAGCTGCTGCACGCGCACGGCGCCGCCGGGGTCGTCGCCGATCAGCGTGGGCGTGCGGTCCAGCGGCATCGCCAGCACCGCGCGCGCATAGGGCGCCGAGTAGGCGCCGCTGGGCGCGTGGGTGAAGCCGGCGTCCAGCCGCACGGTCGGCCCCCAGGGCGTGATCCAGCGCAGCGTCGGCCCGGCGCGCAGCAGCCAGCCGTTGCCGCTGTCGACATTGCCGCCGCCGCCCAGGCCCGCGCCCAACTGGCCGCCCACGCGCAGCCGAGGGCTGCCGAACAGCGCCCAGTCCTGGCCGATCTGGCCCAACACTTCCATGTAGCCATCCACGCCGCCCTTGGCCGCGCCCGCCGCCTCCACGCCCCACCAGCTGCCCTCGGCGATGTACTGGCGCAGCTCGGCGCCGGCCTTGCCGACCTTGCCCGCGTAGGGGGTGCCGCTGCGCGTGCGGCTGGAGGCGCGGGGCTTCTCGAAGCCGCCGGTCAGCGCGATCTCGTCGAAGCCCAGCCCCGTGCGCCGGCCCGCACGGCCGGGCAGGCCCGCGTCGGCGGGCGAGAAGCTGCCGAATTCCATCGCGCGGCCCAGCGTGAACGCCAGGCCCACGCCGCTCTTCACGTTGCCGCTCGGGAAGCGGATCTGCGAGATGCCGATGCCCGAATACCAGGCGCCGGCCTCCGTGCGCAGCGACAGCTCGGGCCGCAGCATCAACCCGCCGCCGAAGCGCAGCACCGGTGTGGACAGCCCGCCGCCCGCGCCCACGTACAGGCTGGCCGCCAGGTGTGTGTTGCCGGACAGCCGCCAGCGCCGCTGACCCGTGAAGCCGACCGTGAAGATGCCGCCGTAGTCGCCCTTGGCCGCGCCGTACACGCCGGGGCCGAAGCCCCAGTCGTCGTTGAGCGCCATCAGGTAGCTGATCGACGCGAACGCCGTGTGGCCACCGTCGGGCATCTTCATCTTCGTCCAGTTGGCCTCCACGGCCGCCGGGCGGATGGTTTCGACGCGCGCGAACGGCGCGTCATCGGGCGTGGCCCAGGCACAGGCGGGCAGCAGCGCCAGCAGCGTGGCGAATCGGCGGGTCATGGGCGGGTCACTTTTTGGCGCGCGGGTGCGCGGCGTCGTAGATGCGAGCCAGGTGCTGGTGATCCAGCTGCGTGTAGACCTGGGTCGTCGTGATGTGGGCGTGGCCCAGCAGCTCCTGCACCGCGCGCAGGTCGCCGCTGGACTGCAGCAGGTGCGAGGCGAAGCTGTGGCGCAGCATGTGCGGGTGCACATGGGCGGGGCTGCCGGCGGCGATGGCGCGCGCGCCCAGCATGGCGCGCAGCGTCGAGCCCGCCACGCGTTTGCCGCGGGCGCCGACGAACAGCGCCGCCTCGCCGGCCGCGGCGAGCTGCGGCCGCACGGCCAGCCAGGCCTGCAAGGCGTCGGCCGCCGCGCGGCCCAGCGGCGTGCTGCGGCGCTTGCCGCCCTTGCCGAGCACGTGCACCTCGGCGGATTGCAGGTCGACCCAGCCGTCCGCATGGCCGCTGGCCTGCACGTCCAGGCCGATCAGCTCGGCCGAACGCAGGCCGGCGCCATACAGCAGCTCGACCATCGCGCGGTCACGCGCTTCCAGCCGCGAGTCGGCGATCTCGTCCGGCACGTGGCTGGCCAGCTGCACGGCGTCGTCCACGCCCAGCGCCTTGGGCAGCGGCTTGGCACCTTTGGGCGCGCGCAGGCCGTCGAACGGGTTCAGCGCCACGCGGCCCTGCAGGCCCAGCCAGCGGTAGGCGCTGCGCCACACCGACAGCAGCAGCGCGATGGACTTCGGCCCCAGGCCTTCGCGATGCAGCAGCGCCGCGAGGCGCCGTGCCTGCGCCAGGCTCAGCGCGCGTGCATCGATGGCCGCATCGGCGAGCAGCGCCTGCAGGCGCTCGAGGCCGTCCGTGTAGATGCGCAGCGTGCGCGGACTCAGGCGCTGCTGCACGCGGGCGTGCTGCAAGAACTCCTGAAAGTCCGCTGCCAGCTCGGTCATGCCGTGGCCAGCAGTCCGGCCAGGCCCGCACTGGCAATCTCGCCGACGCGGTTCAGGAAGTCCGTGCCCATCTCGGCCGTGTAGCGCGTCGGGTCCGGCGAGCCCAGCACCAGCAGGCCGAAGGGCTTGCCGTCGTGGGCGCCGGCCTGGCTCAGCGGGATCAGCGCCAGCGACGTCGCCGTGCCGCCGCTTTCGCTGAGGCCCAGCCAGCGTGCGGCCTCGAAGCCGGAGTTCACGCCGCAATAGGGCTGGCTCAGGCTGGACGCGAAGCTCTTCACGTCGGCGCTGACGGAGGCCGCGAACTCCGACGACCCGTGCTCGGGTGCGACGCCCCACAGCCGCAGCCCGGCCTGCGGGATCAGGAAGTGGTGGCGCAGCTCGGCCAGCAGCACGTGCGGCAGCTCGGTGGGCGTGCCCACGGCACGCATGACGGCCAGCGTCCAGCGGTGCAGCCGGTCGGCGATGGCCACGTTGTCCTGGCCGTTGCGGATCATCTCGATGATGCGCAACTCCAGGCCCTTGATCTTGTCGCGCAGCATCTCGGCCTGGCGCTCCTGCAGCGACACGGCGCGCGCGCCATGCGGGTGCTGCAGTTGCACGCTGGCCAGCAGCGCCGAATGGCGCTCGAAGAAACCGGGAGTCGCCGCCAGGTAGTTGGCAATGTCGGTTTCGGTGATGCCTTGCACCGCGTCAGCGGCCGGGTTGGAACTCACAGCGTGATCTCTCCGTCAAAAACTTGGGTCGCCGGGCCGGTCATCAAGACCGCGTTCTGGCCACCGGCCCATTCGATGCGCAGCAGGCCGCCGCGGGTCTGCACCTCGACGGCCGCATCCAGCCAGCCCAGGCGTATGCCCGCGACAACGGCCGCGCAGGCGCCGGTGCCGCAGGCCAGCGTCTCACCGGCATCGCGCTCGAACACGCGCAGCGCGATGCGGTCGCGGGCCAGGATCTGCATGAAGCCGACGTTCACGCGCCGCGCGAAGCGCGCGTGGCGTTCGAGCCGCGGGCCCTGCGTGAGCACGGGCGCGGTCTCGACGTCGTCCACCCGCTGCACCGCATGCGGGTTGCCCATGGACAGCACGGCCAGCTCGGCGCCTTCGACGGGCCACAGCTCGAAGCCGTTGACGACGCGCGGCACCAGGCCCTGCGCGTCGAAGGGCAGGGCGGCGTGGTCGAACACCGGCGGGCCCATGTCCACGGTGACGCGGCCGTCGTCCTGCAGCGTCAGCAGCAGGCGGCGGTTCATCGTGTCGACGCGGATCTCGCGCTTGTCCGTCAGGCCGGCATCGACGACAAAGCGCACGAAGCAGCGCGCGCCGTTGCCGCAGTGCTCCACCTCGTCGCCGGTGTTGTTGAAGATGCGGTAGCGGAAGTCCGCGCCGGCGTCGGTGCTGGGCTCGATCACCAGGATCTGGTCGCAGCCCACGCCGAAGCGGCGGTCGCCCAGGCGCCGCATTTGCTCGGGCGTCAGCGCGAAGGGCTGCCGGGTCGCGTCGATGACGACGAAGTCGTTGCCCGCGCCCTGCATCTTGGTGAACCGCAGTCTCATGGGGCGGGATTATCCGGGGCCGCGCCGATGTCCAGCCCGCGCGGTTGCTTGTAACGGTGATAGCCCCACAGGTATTGCCCCGGCGCGCGGCGGATCAGGCTTTCCATCGCGGCATTGATGGTCGCGGCGGCGCCCTCGGCGGCGGCGTCCTTGGCGATGGCCGGCGCCGGCAGCACGTGCACGACGAACCCCTCGCCGCCGGGCAGGCGCTCGCCCCAGATCAGCAGCAGCGCCGCCCCCGTCTGCTGCACCAGGCGGGCCGCCAGCGTCATCGTGTAGGCCGGCCGGCCGAAGAACGGCGCCCACACGCCCAGCCCATCGGGCGGCACCTGGTCGGGCAGCAGGCCGATCGCCTCGCCGCGGCGCAGTGCGCGGATCATCTGCCGCACGCCGGCCAGCGAGGCCGGCGCCGTCGCCAGGCCGGGGCGCTCGCGCGAGCCGGCCATCACGTCGCGCATGACGGCCTGGCGGGCCGGGCGGTAGAGCACGGTGATGGGCGCCTCGGGCGTCGTGAAGCGCTCGGCGATGGCCTGTGCGCAGATCTCGAAGCAACCCATGTGCGGCGTCAGCAGCACCAGGCCGCGCTTCTCCGCCAGGGCGGCGGCGATCAGCTCCGCGCCCTCCCAGCGCAGCCGGGCGCCGAACGGCCGGCCCTTCTGGGCGATCCACAGCCAGGGCAGCTCCGCCGCCATGCGGCCGGCCGCCGCGATGGCCGGCCGCGCCAGGGCCCACGGCATGCCGGCGCCCGCCACGTTGGCCTTGAAGCGGCGGCGGTAGGCGGGCGACAGCGCATAGACGATCCAGCCCATCGCCGCGCCCAAAGCGTGCAAAACAGCCAGTGGCAGCCTGGACAGCCCGTGAAAGACCCAGCCCATGTTTCCTATACTTCGGGTATCGCCGAGTTAATGAACTACTTGCGGGGCGATTCATAAATCCCGCTAAAGCGTTCGCCGCACCTCCTGGAGCCACGGCGACGCCGTCTACCAAGCAACCGGAGTTTAAAAGTGGCGAACGATTTCCTCTTCACGTCTGAATCTGTTTCCGAAGGACACCCCGACAAGGTGGCCGACCAGATCTCCGACGCCATCCTCGACACGATCTTCGAACAGGACCCGCGCAGCCGCGTGGCCGCCGAGACGCTGTGCAACACGGGCCTCGTGGTGCTGGCCGGCGAGATCACGACCAACGCCCACGTCGACTACATCCAGGTCGCGCGCGACACCATCAAGCGCATCGGCTACGACAACACCGACTACGGCATCGACTACAAGGGCTGCGCCGTGCTCGTCGCCTACGACAAGCAGTCCAACGACATCGCCCAGGGCGTGGATCACGCGTCCGACGACCACCTGAACACCGGTGCCGGCGACCAGGGCCTGATGTTCGGCTATGCCTGCGACGAGACGCCCGAGCTGATGCCCGCGCCCATCTACTACGCCCACCGGCTGGTCGAGCGCCAGGCGCAGTTGCGCAAGGATGGCCGCCTGCCGTTCCTGCGCCCCGACGCCAAGAGCCAGGTGACGATGCGCTATGTGGACGGCAAGCCGCACAGCATCGATACCGTGGTGCTGTCCACGCAGCATGCGCCTGAGTATTCCCTCGGCGACCGCATGACGGACGAGTTCTACGAGGCCATCCGCGAGGAACTCATCAAGCCGGTGCTGCCCAAGGAATGGATCAGCGCCGACACGAAGTACCTGATCAACCCGACCGGCCGCTTCGTCATCGGCGGCCCGCAGGGCGACTGCGGCCTGACCGGCCGCAAGATCATCGTCGACACCTACGGCGGCGCCTGCCCGCACGGCGGTGGCGCGTTCAGCGGCAAGGACCCGTCCAAGGTCGACCGCTCGGCCGCCTACGCCGCCCGTTACGTCGCCAAGAACATCGTCGCCGCCGGCATCGCGCGTCAATGCCAGATCCAGGTCGCCTACGCCATCGGCGTGGCCCGGCCGATGAACGTGACCGTCTACACCGAAGGCACCGGCGTCATCCCCGACGAGCAGATCGCCAAGCTGGTGAACGAGCACTTCGACCTGCGTCCCAAGGGCATCATCCAGATGCTGGACCTGCTGCGCCCCATCTACTCCAAGACTGCGGCCTACGGCCACTTCGGTCGCGAGGAGCCCGAGTTCACGTGGGAAAGGACCGACAAGGCAGCGGCGCTGCGCGCGGCTGCTGGGCTGTAAGCCCACCGCGAAGCGGCCTGGCCGTTCGCGGGCAACGCCCATGTCGCGTCGCGACGTGGGAAGAAACCCAAAGACGGACTTCCTGCGAGCCTGGCGCCCGACGGCCCCAGGCTCGTTGTGCATCGGGCGCAACTTTTTGCCCTGTCACATCGCTGCCACGCGGTTAGAGTCGGCTGCACAAGCCGGCCGGCGCTCCTGCCAGAGCCGGCACACGCTTGGAGGCAGGCGATGAACATGCAATCCCTCAGGATAGGCACCCGGCTGGGTCTGGGCTTCGGCCTCGTGCTGTTGCTGCTCGCGGTGGCGGTGGGCTTGAGCTACCGGCAGATCGGCGCCGTCGGCCCGCACATCGACATGCTGATGGAGCTGCAGCGGCAGCAGGACATGGCGCAGGACTGGCGCACGCAGACGCTGCTCAACGTGACCCGCACCGACGCGGTCGCGCGCGCCGGCGGCGCGGGTCCGGTGGCCGAGTTCTTCGCCCCGGCGATCAAGACGACCAGCGCCCGCATCAACGAGTTGCAGGAAGCGCTCACCCGGGTGCTCGACAGCGCACGGGGCAAGACGTTGCTCACCGAGATCGCCGCGTCCCGCAAGGTCTACGTCGACATCCGCAACCAGGTGTTCGCGCAGCTCAAGGCCGGGGAATCCGACGCGGCGCTGCAGACGCTGGAAACCAAGATGCGGCCGGCCGCCGACGCCTACGTCGGCACCCTCACGCACCTCGCCGAATTCCAGGCCGAACGCGTGCGCACCGAGACCGGCCAGGTGCTGGAGGATTCGCGCCACACGCAGATGCTGATGCTGGGCTTGGCCGTGGCCTGCCTGAGCATCGGCATTGCCGCGGCCTGGCTCATCACGCGCTCGGTCGTCGGCCCGCTGCGCAGTGCCATCCACGAGGCCGAGCAGGTCGGCCAGGGCGACCTGTCGCGCGACATCAGCAGCACCGGCAGCGACGAGACGGCGCAGCTCACGCAGGCGCTGTCGGGTATGCAGAAGGCGCTGCGCCACCTCGTCGGCAGCGTGCGCGATAACGCGACCGGCGTGGCCACGGCCAGCTCCGAGATCTCGATGGGCGCCAATGACCTGTCGTCACGCACCGAGCAACAGGCCAGCGCGCTGCAGCAGACCGCCGCGTCGATGGAAGAACTGTCGGCCACCGTGAAGCTCAATGCCGACAACGCCGGCGAGGCCGACAAGCTGGCGCACAGTGCCAGCGCCGTCGCACGCCAGGGCGGTGACGTCGTCGGCGAGGCGGTGCAGCGCATGCGCGGCATCGAGGAAAGCTCGCGCAAGATCGCCGACATCATCGGCACCATCGACGCCATCGCCTTCCAGACCAACATCCTGGCGCTGAACGCGGCCGTCGAGGCCGCGCGGGCCGGCGAGCAGGGCCGCGGCTTCGCGGTCGTCGCGGCCGAGGTGCGCATGCTGGCCCAGCGCAGCGCCGGGGCGGCGCGCGAGATCAAGGGCCTGATCGGCGACAGCGTCGAGCGTGTGGAGCAGGGCGCCGTGCTCGTGAACCGTGCCGGCGAGACGATGGAGCAGATCGTGGCCTCCATCGACCGGGTCGCCCAGATCGTGCGCGAGATCAGCTCGGCCAGCCGCGAACAGAGCACTGGCGTCGCCCAGGTCGGCCAGGCCATCACGCAGATGGACCAGGCCACGCAGCAGAACGCCGCACTGGTCGAGGAAAGCGCCGCCGCGGCGGAGAGCCTGAAGAGCCAGGCCGACGAGCTGGTCAAGCTCGTGTCGACCTTCCGGACCTGAGCTCTGTGGGCCGATTCGCCCGCGTGGAGGGCTTCGTCCTCCAGCCGCGCTCGATCCTGTGCGGTCGAGGTCCGTCCGACGACAAGAAGAACCGTGGCAGCGACGCTGCGCTGGAGGATGTGAAGTGCAGCCATCTCGTGCCTCTTTGAAGACGCCTTGGCGGCCCCGCGCGCACGCTGCTCTGGCGATGCTGGCTGCCGGCGCCCTGGCGCTGCCCTGCCAAGGCGCGCCGGTGCCGGATGCGGCGCCGACCGAGACGTCGAGTCTGCAGCGCAACGACGCCCGGCTGATGCTGGATTACCAGACCGTTCGCGTGCCGGGCGACAGCCCCATCGACCTGATGGGCTTTCACGTCTACATGCCGGTGGCCGACGGCATCTCCGTCGGCGCCGGGTTGCTGGCGCCGCTCGTCTCCGGGCGGTACGGCGGCTTCATGGGCGCCAGCGTGGGCGTTCAGGGTCGGCTGCGCCTCGGCGGCCCCGTCGTGGCGCTGGCGGCCCTGTCAGCGGGCGGCGGTGCCGGCGGGCGCAGCCCCGAGCATGCCAAGCAGTTGTCCGGCACGGGCAGCTTCGTGCGCGGGCAACTGGCGCTGGGCTACGACGCCGGCGACTTCACGGTCGGCGCCGGCGTGTCCAGGCTGAAGTTCCGCCGCTCGCTGATCGACAACAGCCAGCTCAACGTCTTCCTGGACATCCCGTTCAGCTACCTCAGCGGCTCGTATGCAACCCGCGGCCAGCCGCTGTCGCCGGCAGACGACCAGCGCGCCGCCCGCGAGATGGGCGAAACCATGCTGAGTTTCTCGCTCGACAACTACCGCCAGCTCAACGCCAAGGGCAGCTACCAGGGCACGGTGCGCACGGGCGAGTTCCAGTTCTCGCACTTCCTCGCGGCGGACTTGTACTGGTTCGCCAACTTCGCCAGCGCGTACAGCGGCCTGCCGACGTACAACCAGCTCACGGGCGGCCTGGGCTGGCGCTGGCGGCCCGCGCCTGCCTGGCGGCTCTACGCGCAACTGGGCGTGGGATCGGGCGGCTACGCCCCCGAGCAGATCGACACCGGGCCCGGCCTGCTGGTCTATCCCAGGCTCTCGGCCGAGTACGGCCTGACCCGGGACCTCGGCTTGGCGGTCTCGGCGGGCTACCTCACCGCGCCCAAGGGCAGCTCCCGCAACCCGACGTATGGCCTGACGCTGACGCGCCACCTGCGCTCCGGGCAAGGCGACGACAGCGCCGGGCCGGCCCTCTACGAAGGGCTGCGCATCACATTGCTGCACCAGACCGACGCGCAACTGCGCTACCGCGACGTGGACCGGCCGGCGCTGCACATGCTGGGCCTGCAGATCGACATGCCGGTCAGCGACCGCTGGTACCTGCCGCTGCAGGCGTCGGCGGCCTACACGTCCTACCTGGGCTACCCGGGCTATGCCGAGATCTTCGCGGGCGTGGGTGTGCAGACGCACCTGGCGCCCGGCGAGCGCGTGCAGGCCTTCGGGCAGCTGCTGGCGGGCGCCAACGTGCATGGCAAGGGCGGCAAGGCCGGCGCTGGCGTGCGTTACGTGCTGGACGACCGCCTCGCGGTGAGCCTGAGCGGCGGCCGCATCGAGGCCCGCAGCAGCGGCGGCGGGCGCTACAGCGCCAACAACATCGTCGTCGGGCTGGACTACCGGTTCGCCGTGCCGGCTCGGTGACGCGCGGTTGACCCGTTGGCAGGTCAGCCCGCCATGCCCACGCCGCGCAGCGCATCGTCCAGCACCTCCACCCAGTGCCGCACGGGCGTCGCGGTGCCGCTTTGCAGGTGCTGGATGCAGCCGATGTTGGCCGACACGATCTGCGTGGCCTGCAGCGGCGCCAGCGCGGCGAGCTTGCGGTCGCGCAGCTGGTGCGACAGCTCGGGCTGCAGCACCGAGTACGTGCCCGCCGAGCCGCAGCACAGGTGGCTGTCGGTGGGCGCGCAGGCGATCTGGAAACCCAGCTCGCGCAGCGACGACTCGACGCCGCCCTTGAGCTTTTGCGCATGCTGCAGCGTGCAGGGCGGGTGGTAGGCCAGCGAGCCGGCGCGGGCCTTCAGGCGCGGCTTCAGCGCCGGCACCAGGTCGGGCAGCAACTCGCTCAGGTCCTTCGTCATCTCGCTGATGCGCTGCGCCTTGTCGGCGTAGGCCGGGTCGTGCGCCAGCGCATGGCCGTAGTCCTTCACCATCGCGCCGCAGCCGGAGGCGTTCATCACCAGCGCTTCCACGCGCTCGCCGCGGCCCGACACCAGCGGCCACCAGGCGTCGATGTTGCGGCGCATCTCGCCCAGCGCCGCGTCGCGGTCGCCCAGGTGCTCGCGGATCGCGCCGCAGCAGCCGGCGCCGTCGGCCACCACGGTCTGGATGCCGGCCGCGTCCAGCACCCGCGCCGTCGCGCTGTTGATGTTGGGCAGCATGGCCGGCTGTACGCAGCCCAGCAGCAGCGCCACCTTGCGGTTGAGCTGGCGCGTCGGCCAGTCGTGCGCGGTGGCGGGCGGCTTGGCGGGCACCTTGTCCTTCAGCGACGCCGGCACCAGCGGCCGGAACATCTGGCCCAGCTTCATCGCCGGCTTGAACAGGGGCGACGTCAGCCCCTCCTTCAGCAGCCAGCGCACGCGGCGCTCACCGGCCGGGCGCTCGACCTTGGCATCGACGACACGCCGGCCGATGTCCACGAGGCGCCCGTACTCGACGCCCGACGGGCAGGTCGTCTCGCAGTTGCGGCAGGTCAGGCAGCGGTCCAGGTGCAGCTGCGTCTCGCGCGTGGGCGTGGCGCCTTCCATCACCTGCTTGATCAGGTAGATGCGGCCGCGCGGTCCGTCCAGTTCGTCGCCCAGCAGTTGATACGTCGGGCAGGTGGCCGTGCAGAAGCCGCAGTGCACGCAGCGCCGCAGGATGGCCTCGGCATCGGTGCCGTCGCGGGTGCCGGCGAATTCGGGGGCAAGCGTGGTCTGCATCAGAGGTTGGGATAAAGGCGGCCGGGGTTGAAGACGCCGTGCGGGTCGAAGCTGGCTTTCAGGCGCCGGTGGATGGCGGCCAGCGGCGCGCTGAGCGGCGTGAACACGCCGCAGCCCTTGTCCAGCGCGCGGAACAGCGTCGCATGACCGCCCACACTGGCGGCCGCCTCGCGCACGGCGGCCGGCTCCAGCGGCGTGACGACCCAGCGCTGCGCGCCGCCCCATTCGATGAGCTGCTCGCCGTGCAGCTTCAGCTCCGGCGTCGTGCTGGGCAGGCTCAGCCGCCACAGCCGTGCCCCGCCGGCCACCGCGCGCTCGGCGCCCACGAAAAACTCGTCGGCCTGGTCGCGCAGGCCGGTCCAGAACGGCGCGGCCATGTCGTTGGGGATGACGTCACCGCCCAGCTTGCGTGCCGCGGCGCCCACCGCCGCGTTCGCGCCGGCCAGGCGCAGCAGCAGCGCGCCGTCCCACCAGGCACTGGCCTCGATGGGCAGCGGCTCGCCGCCCCAGCGGTTCAGCGCCATCAGCGCTGTCGCCTGGTCGAACTCGAAGCGCAGCGTGGCGGTCGCGGCGGGCAGCGGCAGCACCTTCAGCGTGACCTCGGTGATGAGACCCAGCTGGCCCAGCGAGCCGGCCATCGCGCGGCTGACGTCGAAGCCGGCAACGTTCTTCATGACGGTGCCGCCGAAGTGCAGCAGCTCGCCGTTGCCGTTGATGACGACGGCGCCCAGCACGTGGTCGCGCACCGAGCCCAGCGCGGCGCGGCTGGGGCCGGACAGGCCGGCCGCGACCATGCCGCCGACCGTGCCCTGGCCGCCCGAACCGCCCGGAAAACGCGGCGGCTCGAACGCGAAGCGCTGGTGGTGCTGCGCCAGCAGCGCCTCCACGTCGGCCAGCGGCGTGCCGGCCAGCGCGCTGACGAACAGCTCGCTGGGTTCATAGGCGGTGACGCCGTTCAGTGACAGCGTCGACAGCACCTCGCCAGTGGGCGTCTCGCCGTAGAAATCCTTGCTGCCGTGGCCGGTGAAGCGCAGCGGGGCGCGTGCGTCACGCAAACGCGCTTGCAGGTCGTCGAACTTCAAAACCGCTCCAGCTCAGGGAATGCCAGCAGGCCGCGCTTGACATGCATGCGGCCGTACTCGGCGCAACGGCTCAGGCTCGGGATCTGCTTGCCCGGGTTCAGCGTGCCGTCGGGGTCGAAGGCGCGCTTCAATGACAGCATCTGCGCCAGCTCGTCGGCGCTGAACTGCACGCACATGGAGTCGAGCTTCTCGATGCCCACGCCGTGCTCGCCGCTGATCGTGCCGCCCAGCGCCACGCTGCGCTGCAGGATCTCGGCGCCGAACTGCTCGCAGCGGTGCAGCTGGTCGGGGTCGTTGGCGTCGAACAGGATCAGCGGGTGCAGGTTGCCGTCGCCCGCGTGGAAGACGTTGGCGCAGCGCAGGCCGTACTTCTTCTCCATCTGCTGGATGTCGAGCAGGATGGTGGCCAGGTGCTTGCGCGGGATGGTGGAGTCCATGCACATGTAGTCCGGGCTGATGCGGCCACTCGCCGGGAAGGCGTTCTTGCGGCCACTCCAGAACTTCAGGCGCTGCGCCTCGTCGGCACTCACCTGGCAGCGCGTCGCGCCGTGCGCCTGCAGCACCGCCTCCATGCGCTCGACCTCCTCGGCCACCTCCTCCGGCGTGCCGTCGCTCTCGCACAGCAGGATGGCCTCGGCGCTCAGGTCATAGCCGGCGTGCACGAAGTCTTCCACGGCCGCCGTCATCGGCTTGTCCATCATCTCCAGCCCGGCCGGGATGATGCCGGCCGCGATGATGGCCGCGACCGCGTCGCCGGCTTTGCGCACGTCGTCGAAGCTGGCCATGATGCAGCGCGCCAGCTGCGGCTTGGGCACCAGCTTGACGGTGACCTCGGTGACGACGGCCAGCATGCCTTCGCTGCCGACCACCAGCGACAGCAGGTCCAGCCCCGGCGCGTCCAGCGCCTCGCTGCCGAACTCGACGGGCTCGCCCGCCACCGTGAAGCCGCGCACGCGCAGCACGTTGTGCAGCGTCAGGCCGTACTTCAGGCAGTGCACGCCGCCGCTGTTCTCGGCGACGTTGCCGCCGATGGTGCAGGCGATCTGGCTGCTCGGGTCGGGTGCGTAGTACAGGCCCAGGGGCGCCGCAGCCTCGCTGATGGCGAGGTTGCGCACGCCGCACTGCACGCGCGCCGTGCGGGCCAGCGGGTCGAGGTTGATGATCTTGTTGAACTTGGCCAGCGCCAGCGTCAGGCCCACCTCGTGCGGCAGCGCGCCGCCGGACAGGCCCGTGCCGGCGCCGCGTGCGACGACCGGGAAGCCCAGCCGGTGGCAGGCCTTCAGCACGGCGGCGACCTGCTCTTCGGTCTCCGGCAGCGCCACGGCCAGCGGGCGCTGGCGGTAGGCGCTGAGGCCGTCGCACTCGTAGGGCGTGGTCTGCTCGGCATGGTGCAGCAGCGCATGCGCCGGCAGCAGAGGTGCCAGCGCCGCGACGAGCGCAGCGCGGCGGGTGGCGAGGTCGATGGGGGCGTTCAAGGCTTGCGGCGGGTTGGGGTGGGGCGCGGCTTGGCGGCCGTGCGGGCCGCGGGTTGGGCGGCGCCGGCCTGGGTCGCCCGCTTGGCGGCCGGCTTGGCCGACCCGGCGGCCAGGCCCTTGGCGACGCTGCCGACCACCGCGCCGGGCACCGTGGCCGCGCGGCGCAGCGTGTCGCTGGCGGCGTCGAAGCTCTGCTTGACGAGGTTGCCGGCCAGGTTCTTGGCCGCGTCGGTCGCCGTGTCCTTCATGGCCGACGCAGCGAGTTGCGTGAACTGCTGGCTCAGCGCCGTCCACCATTGCGTGGGGTCGATGGCTGCGGTCGGGGCGGCGGCCGGTGTCGCAGCGGCTTTGGCGGCCTTGGCCGCGTCCCCCGCGGTCTTCACGGCATGGGCGGCCGTCTTCACCGCCGTCTTGGCGGCGGCCTGGGCCATGGGGGCCGCAGCGGCCAGGATCTCCGGCGGGATGGCGGGCCAGGCCGCGCCCTCCGCGCTGGCCGGCAGCTTCAGGCTGTCGCGCAGGTCCGCCAGCGGCACGTTCATGGATTGCAGCGTGGACAGCGTCATGCGCTGCACCTCCAGTGCCTGGATGGTGACGGCCAGCATGCGCGCGTTCTGCTCCAGCCAGAACTGCACGGTGCGCAGCTCCTCGATGCGCTTGGACAGTTCCTCCGGGTTCAGCGTGGGCGCCACCCATTGGCCGATGCCGGGCAGCGCCGAGCCGGCGTTTTTCACGAGGCCTTGCAGGAATTCGAAACCGGGCACGAACTTGGTGAAGCTGTTGTCGGTCATGTCTTGTCTCCTGTGCAGACCCAGCGGGCCGCGCCGCCATCCTACTTGTTGGGCACCAGCAGCTGCACGTCGAAACCCCGCTCCGCCAGCAGCCGCGGCAGCGCCTGTGGTCCGCTCATGTGCAGCGCGCCCACGGCCACCAGCAGCCGCTGGCCGGCCCCGTGCAGCGCGGCGATGCGGTCGGCCAGGTTGCCGTTGCGGTCGTCGTTGACGCGCTTGAGCCAGGCGCGCTCGGCCGGCGTGCCGGTGCAGCCGCACCAGCGCGGGTAGTCGGCCAGCGCCTTCAGGTCGCCGCGCGACCAGGTGTCGGCCAGCCGGCGCATCGGTGCCCGCACCTGGCCGCGCTGCAGCTGCTTCAGCGTGCCGTCGACGACCGACGGCAGCTCGGCATCCTGAGGGAGCAGCGCGGCCAGCTGCTCCTCCACGCTTTCCAGCGACTGCACCGGCCGGCCCTCGGCCTTGGCGCGGGCGAGCAGCATCAGGTCCTGCCCGTGGCCGGCGTCGAAGCCGTCGCGCCGCGCTTCCATCAGCATCAGCGTGGACAGCTGCAGCATGGTCGGCAGCGCGCTCAACGCGCCGGCTGGCAGGCAGGCCGCGCGCGCTTGCGCCTGCACGCGGCGGGCCAGCGGCGGCGGCAGCGGTTCGCCCTGTTTCATGGCGGCGAGCGCGGGGCCCACATCGGCCGGGTCCAGCTCCACGGCCAGCACCTCGGTCGCGTCCCACGCCGCGCGCAGCGCCGGGCCGGGATAGGCCCAGTCGGCCTTGCCGATGTGCAGGCTGCCGAACAGGTAGCTGCTGTGCCCATCGCGGCTGATGCGCCACAGCAGGCCGCGGTCGGGGGCCTGCGCGGCCCAGCGCGTGGCCTGCTCGGTCGTGGGGGCGGCCGGCGCGGGCGGGCAGGCGGCCAGGGCGCTGCCGACCAGCAGCGCAGCGCTGAATGCGAGGACGGTGCGGATCATGGGCTGGGTTCGATGCGGAGTTGGCCGGGCTTCTGGCTGAAGTGCAGGCGGCCCAGCACGTCCATGCCCAGCAGCGGCGCGGCCAGGTCGGGCAGCACGGTCACGGTCAGCTGGTCGGCCCGCACGCCGCCGTCCAGCGTGATGTCGGCCCGGGCGATGAAGCCGCGGGCGGCGCCATTGGCCGTCTGCGTGCGCACGGCACCCAGCGGCTTGAGGCCGGCGCGCTCGGCCAGCCCCTGCGGCAGCGCCGTGACCGTGGCGCCGGTGTCGACCAGGAAGTCCACGGCGACGTTGCCGACCCGGCCGGGCCAGTGGAAATGGCCATCATCGCCGCGCGACAGCACGATGGCACCGCCCGCCAGCTGGAACCGGCTGGCCGCCCGTTGATGCTCCCAGGCCTGGAAGCCGAGGAAGAGCACGAGCGTCACCAGCAGCCAGATCGTGATCAGCTTGAGGCTGTGCGGCAGTTCCTTGTGGGGCACGGGCGGCAGTGGCAGGGTTTGCGCGGGCTCACACCATAACCGGCCCGACCAGAATGGACGGCATGAAGCGCTGGTTCACCTTGCTGCTCGCTGCCTGTTCGCCGTTCGCGCAGGCGCAGGCCGACCCGTTCGCGCCCGTGGCCTGGCTGGCCGGCTGCTGGGTGCAGCAGGGGCGCGAGGCCGGCTCGGTGGAGCAATGGACGGCACCGGCCGGCGGGCTGATGCTGGGCATGGCGCGCACGCTGAAGAACGGTCGCGCCACCGAGTTCGAGTTCATGCAGATCCGCGCCGATGCCGCGGGCCGGCTGACCTTCATCGCCCAGCCCCAGGGCCGCCCGCCGACCGAGTTCGCGCTGCTGCGCCAGGGTGAGGCCGAGGCCGTGTTCGAGAACGCCGGGCACGACTTCCCGCAGCGCGTGCGGTACCGCCGCGACGCCGCGGACCGGCTGACGGCGCGCATCGAGGGCCGCGTGGGCGGCCGGGAGCGCGGCATCGACTTCCCGATGCAGCGCACGGCCTGCCCGCCGTGAACACGCTGCTCATCGCACTGCTGCTCGCAGGCGCCAGTGCCGACGACCTGCCGCTGAACCGTTTCAACGACCCCTTCGAGGCGTTGTCGTCGGACATTGCCGGCTGCCCCGAGCCGCTGGGCCCGCGCACCACGGCCGCCGAGGCCCGCGCGCAGGCCCACCACCGGGCCGAGCGTGGCACCAGCTGCTGGCTCCAGGGCGAGTGCAGCGAGCCCAACGCCTACCGCTATGACGCCGGCATCGCGGCCGCGTTGCGCGGCGTGCTTTCGGGCGCGGCTGCACTGCACCCGAGCAGCCTGTGGCTCACCGTGCAGGGGCGGGTCGTCTACCTGGAGGGCTGTGTCGAAAGCGCCGCGCAGGCCGCCGCGCTGCAGGCGTTGGCACGTGGCGTGCCCAACGTGCAGCAAGCCGTCGCGATCATGCGCATTGGCCCCGGCGCCCGGCCGCCTTACCGGATGTCCGACGTGAGATGAAGGCTTTGGCGGACAGGGGTTCGCGGCCGGCTTTGGCACCATCGGGGTCATGCGGTTGATCCAACGATTCATGGCCTTCGCCGCGGCAGCTTGCCTCGTCGTGCTCGCAGGCTGCTCCAGCCTGACGCTGGCCTACAACCAGCTGCCCACGCTGGCAGGCTTCTGGGTGGACGGCTATCTGGACCTGGACCGCAACCAGAGCCGGCTGTTGAAGCAGCAACTGCAGGCCTGGCAGGCCTGGCACCGCCGCGAGGAGTTGCCTCAGGTCGTGGCGCTGCTGCGCCAGGCGCAGGGCGCGCTGGAAGGTGGCGTGACGCCCGACGAACTGGCGGCGCTGGAGCGTGGCGCACGCGCCAGCATGGAGCGCAGCCTGCAGCAGGCCGCGCCGCTGGCCGCGCCGCTGCTGGCCGGCCTGCAGCCCGCGCAGTGGCAGCACCTGCAGAAACGCTTCGACAAGAAGCTGGCCGAATGGCGCGAGAAGCAGTCCGGCGACGACGGCCCGGACGAACGTGCCGACAAGTACGTGCAACAGCTGGAGCGCTGGCTGGGCGACGGCCTGACGCGCGGCACCAAGCGCCAGGCGCGCGCCGATGCGGTGGCGTGGAAGACGGACATCCCCGCGCTGGCGCAGGCCCGCGTGGCGCGCCAGGCTCAGACCATCAACGCCCTGCAGGCCTGGGCACGGCAGGACTACGCCACCGGCACGGCGCTGCTGATGCGCAACACGCAGCCCATGCCGGCCGAGCAGGCGTACCACGACCAGATCGTCGCCACGCTGCTGAAGACGCTGAACGGCCTGAGCGCGGCCGAGCGCCAGGCCGTGCGGGCGCATTGGGTGGACTGGGCCGCCGAGCTGCACAAGCTGCAGGCCGGCTGAGCCGCCGCGCTTTCGGGGCGCGCGAACCGGGCGCGTCGAGCGGCGATGGCTGGCCCGCAGGCGCGGGTGACGGCGTCGGCGAAAATCCGGCCATGTCGCCGACCACCGCTCTCGCCAGTTACATGGACGACCTCGGCCGCGCCGCCCGCGCCGCCGCCACGCAGATGGCCGCCGCGCCGACTGCCGCCAAGAACGCCGCGCTGCTGGCGCTGGCGCGCCGCCTGCGCGACGCCGGCCCGGCGCTCGCCGAGGCCAACGCGCGCGACCTGGCCGGCGCCCGCGAGCTCAGCGGCCCGCTGCGCGACCGCCTCAAGCTCGACGCCAAGACGCTGGCCACCGTGGCCGAGGGTTGCGAGCAGATCGCCGCCATGCCCGACCCCATCGGCGAGATCACCGGCGTGAAGCGCCGCCCCAGCGGCATCAGCGTGGGGCAGATGCGCGTGCCGCTGGGCGTGTTCGGCATGATCTACGAGAGCCGCCCCAACGTGACCATCGAGGCCGCGTCGCTGGCCATCAAGAGCGGCAACGCCTGCATCCTGCGCGGTGGCTCCGAGGCCATCCACTCCAACCTCGCGTTGTCCGAGATCGTTGGCGCGGCACTGGAGGAAGCCGGCCTGCCGCGCACGGCGGTGCAACTCGTCAACACGACCGACCGCGCCGCCGTAGGCCTGCTGATCAGCCAGCCGCAGTGGGTGGACGTCATCATCCCGCGCGGCGGCAAGGGGCTGATCGAGCGCATCTCGGCTGAGGCCAAAGTGCCCGTCATCAAGCACCTGGACGGCAACTGCCACAGCTATGTGGATGCCGAGGTGGACCTGGACCTCGCGGTCAAGGTCGTCGACAACGCCAAGACGCAGAAGTACAGCCCCTGCAACGCGACCGAGTCGCTGCTGGTGCATGCGGCGCAGGCGCGGGGCTTCCTGCCGCGCATCGCCGAGGTGTTCGCGGCCAAGGGCGTGGAGATGCGCGGCTGCGGCCGCACGCGCGCGCTGGTCCCGCAGGCCGTGGCGGCGACGCAAGAGGACTGGTCCACCGAGTACCTCGCGCCCGTCATCAGCATCAAGGTCGTGGACTCGCTGGACGAAGCCATCGCCCACATCAACCGCTACGGCTCGCACCACACCGACGCGATCCTGACGACCCATCACCCGAACGCGATGCGCTTCCTGCGCGAGGTCGACTCCGCCAGCGTGATGGTCAACGCCAGCACCCGGTTCGCCGACGGCTTCGAGTACGGCCTGGGCGCCGAGATCGGCATCTCCACCGACAAGTTCCACGCCCGCGGACCGGTGGGCCTGGAGGGGCTCACGTCGATGAAGTGGGTGGTGCTGGGGCAGGGTGAGGTGAGGGGCTGAACGGCGTGACCGGCGGCACATGCCCGCCTGGTGTGCAGCGGAGATGATCGAGGCCGCGCGTCGGCCGGCGCGCAGCCTTCGCGGTACGCACGCGTCCCATAACGCCCGCCCCTCATGAACAAGCACCGTCTCGCTGCAGTCGTCGTCCTCTGTGCCGCACTCGGCGCCAGCACCTGGGCCCAGCCCCTGCCCACCGTGGCGCTGCCGCCAGACATCGCGCGAGTGCTGCAGGACTATGCCCGCGCCTGGCAGGCCAATGATCCGGTGGCACTGTCGCAGCTGTTCACGGCAGACGGCATGGCCCTGCCCAGCGGGCAACCGGCGGCGCAGGGCGCACAAAGCATCCGCAAGGCCTATTCGCAAGGCGCCGGTTCACCGTTGAGCCTGCGGCCCATTGCCTACGGCGCGTCGGGCGAACTGGCCTACGTCATCGGCAACTGGGGGCCATCGGCCGACCGCCCGGATTTCGGCAAGTTCACGCTGGTGCTGCGGCGCGGCGCGGACGGGCGCTGGTTGATCGTGTCGGACATGGACAACGCCAACACGCCGCCGTCGCCGCCGCTGCGCCCGGCAGGTGGCTGAAGCTCGGCAGCTTGGGGTGAACTCAGTGAACCCCAACGCATCCTGCTGATCGGGCACTTGCCGTCCGCGTGAGGCCCCGCCGGGGAGAAATCCCGGCATGGGCCTTGGCGGCAGACCAGCGCAACCTCACCTCAACCCCGTCACCTGCGCCTCCTTCGGCGCGCTGATCACATAGTCGGCCGTGAACCGCTGGCTCTGCCCTGCTGCCAGCGGCAGCTCCCACAGCACCAGCCCCGGCTGCTTGCGCCAGGCCTGGGTCGTCGGCGTGGGGCTGAACTGGGCCTGCACCTTGATGTCCTCATGCTGCGACACCGGCGCGGCTTCGACGAGTTGCAGCGTCAACGACCCGGTCGTGTGCCGGTTCTCGACGACCCACGCGCGGCCGTACTTGTGCTCGGCCCGCGCGCCGATGAAGCCGGTGTTGCCGGCGTTGCGCTGCTCGGGTTCGATCTGTACGCGCACGGCGTCGTCGCGGCCGAAGGGGAGTTCCAGCCGCTCGTCGCCGGTGGCGACGTTGAGCGTGCTGCTGCCGACCAGCGCGCCGTCGCGCACCAGTTGCACGGCGCCGCGTGGCCAGGCCCCAGCGGGTCGCGCCAAGTCGGCGACGACATAGGCCGCCGCCTCGCTTTGCGGCTGCACGCGGGCAATCACCCTGGCCTGCAGCTTCTCGCCGCCCAGCGCCAGGCTGGCGCGCTGCGTGCCGCTGTCGATGGTGACGCGCAGCGGCAGCACGAACTCGGTGGCGTAGCTGCCCTGGAAGACGCTGAGGTCGAAGCGCTCCTGTTCGGGTTCGCGCACTCGCGAGCCTTCTGCCATCACGGCCATGGCCGCCGGCGCCGGTGCCGGCGCATAGAGCCTGCGCGCGTCGGCCACGGCGGGCGGTGTCGGCGGCTGGATGTTCAGCTGCCACGGCCACGGCAGTGTCTGCCCGACCTTCTGCGCCACCTGCGCGGTGGACAGGCGCAGCTTGACGTTCTTCCAGTCCTCGCCGCTCTGCTGCGACACCTGGGCCAGGCGCTCCAGCGCCAGCGCGCCGGTGGCCGTGTCCAGCAGCGCGCGGTAGCTCGGCGCCCAGCCGGCCTGCGTCACGCGGTAGCTCAGCTTCAGTTCGGCCTCGCGCGCCGTGGACAGCCGCAGGCGCAGGCTGCGCCATTGCGGGTTGGCCTGCGTCAGCCGCTCGCGTTCGCCCTGCAGCGGGGCGATCTGCTTGTCCAGCTCCTCCAGCTGGCGGCGGATGGCGGCCTGCCGCAGCAGGGCGTCCTGCGCCGTCTTGCGGATGCTGTCGGCCGTGGCGGCGATGCCGTTGGCCGGCGTCGACCTCGCCTCGCCCGAGCCCAGCGCCTTGAGGTAGCCCAGGCTGGTGTCCAGCGCGCTCGACTCGGCGACCAGCCCGTCGCGCTGGCCCTCCAGCTTGCGCAGGTTGTCGTCCAGCGGGCTGTGCGCGCACTCGGGCACGCGCTCGCGCGGCAGCGTCTCCAACTGCACCGGGCCGAGGTTGACGCCGGCCGGCGCGTCGATCTGCAGCGAGTCCGCATCGAAGCGGGCCGACAGGCAGTTCAGCACCAGCTCGCGCGCGCCGGCCGCCACCGTGGCCAGCCGCGTGACCTGGGCGCCGCCGGGGTAGACAAGCACCTCGTCGATGCGGCTGGGCGACTGGGCCAGCGCCAGTGCGGGCGACAGCGCGACGATCAGCAGGGGCGTTCTGTTCATGGCGGAGAGGGCCGGCGGGCCGCTGTGGACGAGAGGCAAAGGTAGCATCCCGCCCATGAACGACTCCCGCAAAGCCCTGGTGCTGTTTTCCGGCGGCCAGGACTCCACGACCTGCCTGGCCTGGGCGCTGGACCGCTACGCCGAGGTGGAGACGCTGGCGTTCGACTACGGTCAGCGCCACCGCATCGAGCTGGACTGCCGCAACACCGTGCGCGCCGCCATTGCTGCGCAGTTCCCGCAGTGGGCCGGCAGGCTGGGCGCGGACCACCTGCTGGACCTGTCGGTGCTGGGCCAGATCAGCGACACCGCGTTGACGGACGAGCGCGCCATCGAGATGCAGGCCAACGGCCTGCCCAACACCTTCGTGCCGGGCCGCAACCTGCTGTTCCTGACTTTCGCCGCGACGCTGGCCTACCGGCGCGGCGCGTCGGTGCTGGTGGGCGGCATGTGCGAGACCGATTTCTCCGGCTACCCGGACTGCCGCGACAACACCATGAAGGCCATGCAGGTCGCGCTCAGCCTGGGCCTGGACACGCCCATGACGCTGGAGACGCCGCTGATGTTCATCGACAAGGCGGCCACCTGGCGCCTGGCTGAGGGGCTGGGCGGGGAGGCGCTGGTGAAGCTGATCGTCGAGGACACGCACACCTGCTACCTCGGCGAGCGCGGCGAGTTGCACGCCTGGGGCCATGGCTGCGGCCACTGCCCGGCGTGCGAGCTGCGGGCGCGGGGGTTCACGCAGTACCGGGCCGGCGCATGACGCCGTGGGGCTGGCTGGGCGTCGTCGGTGCGGCGCTGCTGTTCTTCTGGGGCGTGGGCGCCTACAACCGCCTCATGTCGCTGCGCAACGCCATCGGCGAGGCCTTCGTGCAGCTCGATGCGCACCTGAAGGACCGCGCCGAGGTCTGCGACAAGCTGCTGGCCGCCGTGTCGCCGCGCCTGCCCAGCGAGCAGGCCACCTTCGACGCGCTGGCCAGTGCGCAGGCCGAGTCCCAGGCAGCGACGCAGGCCTCGCGCGCCAAACCCTGGGCGCCCGACCCGGTCGGCACGCTGGCGGTCGCCAGCGCACTGCACGCGGCCGCGCTGACGCGGCTGCTGTCGCTGCTGGACCACCAGGCCGAGCTGCGCAGCGAGACCGCCATCGAC
Source organism: Roseateles sp. (assembly GCF_965229315.1). GTDB lineage: Bacteria > Pseudomonadota > Gammaproteobacteria > Burkholderiales > Burkholderiaceae_C > Pelomonas. The sequence continues at coordinate 3,897,952 of NZ_CBDDJA010000002.1, read as the reverse complement.
GGGCTGGTCAGCGAGCTCAAGCTCATCGAACGCCAGCGCGCCTTCGCCCGGCAGGTCTTCAACCAGGCCGTGGGCCAGTACAACGAGGCGCTGCACCAGTTCCCGACGCGGGTGCTGGCGAATCTTTACGGGTTCAGCGAGGCGCGCTCGCTGTGAAGCGGGGGCGGCGGCTCAGCTGACCGCGATCGCGCCCGAGGCGCACATCTCGCGGAACAGCGCGCTCATGGCCGTGCCGCTCATCGCGTAGGGGTCCAGCTTGCCGGTTTCGGAGTACTTCAGCAGCAGGGCCGGGTTCAGGCGCTGCAGGTTGACCTGGCCCATGGTCCAGCCGGCGAAGCCGCGCTCGGTGATTTCCTCGTAGGCCAGCAGGATGACGTCGCGGTGGCGCGGGTCTTCGACGATGCGCTTGTAGCGCGCGTTGACCGCGTTGCGGCCGCCTTCGAGCACCTGCACGAACACGCCGTCGGTGAAGCACAGCAGGCCCGTGATGCCCTCGGCCGGGTTGTGCTCGCGCGAGGCCTTGAGGATGGCGGCGAGGTCGCCGTCGGCGGGCGCCGCGGTGGCGCGGCTGGCATACATGAGTCGAACCAGCATGGTCAGCCCTTGGAGATGAGAGAGAGGAACTCGCGGCGCAGGTTGGCGTCCTTGAGGAAGGCACCGCGCATGACGCTGTTGGTCATCTTGGACTCGCTGTCCTTGACGCCGCGCCAGTGCATGCAGAAGTGGTCGGCCTCCATCACCAGCGCCAGGCCGTCGGGCTGCACGCGTTCCTGCAGCTCGTTGGCCAGCATGGTGACGGCCTCTTCCTGGATCTGCGGGCGGCTCATGATCCAGTCGCACAGCCGTGCGTACTTGGACAGGCCGATGAGGTTGGAGTGCTCGTTGGGCAGCAGCCCGATCCAGACCTTGCCCATGATGGGGCACAGGTGGTGGGAGCAGGCGCTGCGCACGGTGATGGGGCCGACGATCATCAGCTCGTTGAGGCGGCTGGCGTTGGGGAACTCGGTCACCGTGGGCGGCGCCACGTACCGGCCCGCGAACACCTCGCGCAGGAACATCTTGGCCACGCGCCTGGCGGTGTCCTGCGTGTTGTGGTCGCTGTCGGTGTCGATCACCAGGCTCTGCAGCACGGCCTGCATCTTGGCCTGCACCTCGGCCTGCAGCGCGTCCAGCTCGCCGGGTTCGATGAAGTCGGCGATGTTGTCGTTGGCGTGGTGGCGGCAGCCGGCCGACACCAGGCGGTAGCGGATGCGCTCGGAAACGGGGGCGTCTTGGGCGGGGGCGTTCATGGCGAGGGATTGTGTCGCCAAGGCCGCTCCTACACTGGCGTGATGTCCCAAAGCCCCCAATCAGCCGGCTTGAGCGCGCCGCTGCACCGGCTGCTGTCGCAGGCGGCCGATGCCGTGCAGGGCGTGCGCGACGGGCGCTCGCTGACCGACCTGCTGGCCAAGGTGCCTGCCGACCTGCGCCCCGGCACGCAAGCGCTGGCCTTCGCCGCACTGCGCCGCCTGGGTGGTGCCGAGGCGGTGCGCCGCCAGCTCGCGCCCAAGGCGCCACCCGCGCGCGTGGACGGCCTGCTGCTCGTCGCGCTCGCGCTGCTGTGGCCCGACCCCGAACCCGCGGCCACGCCGATGTACGCGGACCACACCCTCGTCGACCAGGCCGTGCACGCCATGAAGACCCGCGCGCCGGCCAGCGCGGCCTTCGTCAACGCCGTGCTGCGCCGCTTCCTGCGCGAGCGCGACGCCCTGGTGGCCGCGGCCGAGCACACGCCGCAGGGCGCGTTCAACCACCCGGCGTGGTGGATAGAGAAGCTGCGCCAGGACTGGCCGGCGCAGTGGCCGGCCATCCTGGCCGCCAACAACCGCCCGCCGCCCATGACGCTGCGCGTGCACGCGCAGCGCAGCAGCGCCGCGGCCTATGTCGAGCGGCTGGCCGGCCAGGGCATCGCCGCACGCGTGCTGGGGGCGTCCGCGCCGCAGGCCGTCGTGCTGGACAAGCCCGTGCCCGTGTCCGCGCTGCCGGGCTTTGCCGAAGGCCTGGTGTCGGTGCAGGACGCGGCCGCGCAGCTCGCCGCGCCGCTGGTGCTGGGCGGTGGCCTCAGGCCCGGCGCCCGCGTGCTCGATGCCTGCGCGGCCCCCGGCGGCAAGACCGCCCACCTGCTGGAGTTGCAGCCCGACCTGCAGCTCACCGCGCTGGATGCCGACGCGCTGCGCCTGACGCGCGTGCAGGACACCCTCAACCGTCTCGGCCAGCAGGCAACGCTGAAGGCCGCCGACGCCCGCCAGACGGCCACTTGGTGGGACGGCCAGCCCTTCGACGCCATCCTGCTGGACGCGCCGTGCAGCGCCTCCGGCATCGTGCGCCGCCACCCGGACGTGCGCTGGCTGCGCCGGCCCGACGACATCACGGCGCTGGCGCAGGTCCAGGCCGGGTTGCTGGATGCGCTGTGGCCGCTGCTGGCGCCGGGCGGCCGGCTCGTGTACGCCACCTGTTCCGTCTTCCGTGCCGAGGGCCAGGCCCAGCTCGACGCGTTTTTGCAACGCCAGCCTGACGCGAAGTCGCACCCCGTGCCAGGGATCACCGGGCACCTGCTGCCCCTGGCTGACAATGCCCCGCAAGCCCAGCCGCCCCTGGACGGCTTCTTCTACGCCTTGCTGGTCAAACCCTAGTTGCTCGCCCGGATCGTCATTGCCGCCTGCTTCGCCGCGCTGCTCGCCCTGCTCCCCGGGTCGGCGCGGGCCGACGGCGTCGAGCTGGCGCAGATTTCCGCACGCAAGGCCGAAGACGGGCTGGAGCTGAGCTTCGCTACCCGGTTCGAGCTGGGCCGCGCCGCCGTGGACGCGCTGCACAAGGACGTGCCGCTGTACTTCGTCGCCGAGGCCACCGTGCTGCGCAGCCGCTGGTACTGGCGCGACGCCCGCGTCGCGCGCGCCGAGCGCACCTGGCGGCTGAAGTGGGATTCGCTGACGCGGCAGTACCGCGTCTCCACCGGCGGCCTGCACCAGAGCTTCGCCACGCTGGACGAGGCGCTGACCGTGCTGCGCGGGCAGAGCGCCTGGCGCATCGCCGAGCCCAAGGACCTGGACGACAGCGGCGGCTACTACCTGGAGTTCAGCTACAAGCTGGACGCCACCCAGCTGCCGCGCCTCATGCAGATCGGCGGGCTGCAGTCCGGCTTCGCGCTCAGCGTCGAGCAGAAGCACTACTTCGCGCCCGACTTCACACTCAAATGAGCAGAGCCGCGCGCTGGGGCTGGGTCATCACGGGGGTGACCCTCATGGGCGTTTCCGGTGTGCTGGCGTTCCTGCTGTCCATCGGCTCGACCAACGAGCGCGGCTTCTTCGAGCGGCACTACCACTGGCTGTACTGGGTCAACGTGGCCGTCGCGGCGGTGCTGACGCTGGTGATCCTGACGGCCGCGGTGCGGCTGGTCGTGCGCGTGCGCCGCGGCCGCTTCGGCAGCCGGCTGCTGCTCAAGCTCGCCAGCATCTTCGCGCTGGTGGGCGTGGTGCCCGGCGTGATGATCTACGCTGTCTCCTACCAGTTCGTGAACCGCAGCATCGAGACCTGGTTCGACGTGAAGCTGGCCAGCGCGCTGGAGGCCGGCCTGAACCTGGGCCGCGGCACGCTGGACGCGATGGTGTCCGACTTGGGCAACAAGACACGCGACGCCGCCGACCAGCTCGCCGACGCCAGCGGGCCGCAACTGCTCGCCATGGAGCGCCTGCGCGACAAGCTGGGCGCGCGCACCGTCGCCGTCGTGGGCGGCAAGGGCCAGATCCTGTTCGAGAGCGGCGGCGACACCCGCCAGCTCACCCCCGACCGCCCCAGCGACAGCATGCTGAGCCGCGCCCGCGGCGGCAGCGCGGTCAGCCAGCTCGAGGGCCTGGAAGACGAGGCCATGGCGCTGCAGGGCGGCGCGCAGATCCGCGCGCTGGCGCTGCTGCCCAACAGCGAGCTGCGCCTGGGCCTGGGCGAACGCTACCTGATGGTGGTGCAGCGCATCCCGGCCAGCATGCTCGCCAACGCGCTGGCCGTGCAGACCGCCAACAGCGAGTACCAGCAGCGGTCTCTCGAGCGCGTGGGCCTGCGCCGCATGTACCTGGGCACGCTGACGCTGGTGCTCATCCTCGCCACCTTCGCCGCGCTGCTGCTGGCCGTCACACTCGGCAACCAGCTCGCGCGGCCGCTGCTGATGCTGGCCGACGGCGTGCGCCGGGTGGCGCAGGGCGACCTCTCCGCGCGCCCCGTGCTCGCCACGCGCGATGAACTGGGCGGCCTGACGCGCTCGTTCGCCGACATGACCGGCCAGCTCGCCGACGCGCGTGCGCAGGTGCAGCGCAGCGTGGCCGAGCTGGAGAGCGCCCGCACCCATTTGCAGACCATCCTGGACAACCTGACCGCCGGCGTGCTGGTCTTCGACGCCGACGGACACCTGGAAACCGTCAACCCCGGCGCCACGCGCATCTTGCGGTTGCCGCTGTCGGCCTGCATCGGCCGGCCGCTGGCCGAGCTGCCGCAGCTCGCGGGCTTTGCCGTGTCGCTGGACCAGCGCTTCGACCAGGCCCTGGGCGCCACCGACCCCGGCGAGCGCGGCATGGAGCGCGAGCTGTGGCAGGAGTCGTTCGAACTGCAGCTCGACCCCAAGCAGGACCCGCTGACGCTGCTGGTGCGCGGCGCGCCGCTGCCGCAGGGGGCGCGCCTGGTGGTGTTCGACGACATCTCGGAGGTCGTGTCCGCCCAGCGCTCGGCGGCGTGGAGCGAAGTCGCGCGCCGGCTGGCCCACGAGATCAAGAACCCGCTCACGCCCATCCAGCTCTCGGCCGAGCGCATGCAGCACAAGCTCGAAGCCAAGCTCGAGGGCGCCGACCAGGCCATGCTCGTGCGCTCCGTGGCCACCATCGTCAATCAGGTGCAGGCGATGAAGCAGCTCGTCAACGAGTTCCGCGACTACGCCCGGCTGCCGTCCGCGCAGCTGCACCCGCTGGACCTCAACGCGTTGATCCAGGAGGTGCTCAGCCTCTATGCCGAGGCGCAGGAGCGTGAACACCTGTTCGCCGAGCTCGCGCCCGGGCTGCCGCACATCAAGGGCGACGCCAGCCAGCTCCGCCAGGTCATCCACAACCTCGTGCAGAACGCGCTGGACGCCGTGCACGAGCGCCCTGACGGCCGCGTGCTGGTGCGCTCGGCGCTGGCGCTCACCGAGGCCGGCACGCCGCGTGCGGTGCGCCTGCAGATCATCGACAACGGCCCCGGCTTTGCCGAAAAAGTGCTCAAGCGCGCCTTCGAGCCCTACGTCACCACCAAGGCCAAGGGCACCGGCCTGGGCCTGGCCGTCGTCAAGAAAATCGCCGACGAACACGGCGCCCGCATCTCCTTGCGCAACCTGCATCCCATTGCCGATGCGGGTTCTCCCTCCGACGAGGAGTTGGAGCCGCCCGTGATTGGCGCGCAAGTTTCGCTATCATTTTCGAATCTGACGCCCGCCACCGAGCCCGGTGCACCAGGCGCCAAGACCTAAGGATTCATGGCCACCATTCTTGTTGTCGACGACGAGCTGGGCATCCGCGCCCTGCTGTCAGAAATCCTCAGCGACGAGGGGCACACCATCGAGCTTGCCGAGAACGCCACCCAGGCCCGGGCGGCGCGCGAGCGCATGCGCCCCGACCTCGTGCTTCTCGACATCTGGATGCCCGATGTCGACGGCGTCACGCTCCTCAAGGAGTGGGGCAGCGCCGGCCTGCTCACCATGCCCGTCATCATGATGAGCGGCCACGGCACCATCGACACGGCTGTCGAGGCGACCAAGTTCGGCGCCATCGCCTTCCTCGAAAAGCCCATCACGCTGCAGAAGCTGCTGCGCGCCGTCGAGCAGGCCCTCGTCAAGACCGCGCCGCCGCGCCCGGCGCCGGCCGTTCCGGGCCTGCCCAGCTACAGCCGCCCCGAGCCCGGCCTGACGCAGTCCGTGCCCAGCCACAGCGTGGCGCTGAGCAGCCACATGCCGAGCGGCAACTCGCTGGCGTCCGAGCAGAGCTTCGAGCTCGACCGGCCGCTGCGCGAGGCCCGCGACGCCTTCGAGAAGAGCTACTTCGAGTTCCACCTCGCCAAGGAAAACGGCTCCATGACCCGTGTCGCCGAGAAGACCGGCCTGGAGCGCACCCACCTCTACCGCAAGCTCAAGCAGCTCGGCGTCGACCTGACCCGCAACAAGCGCGGCGGCGGCTGACGCGCGGCACTGATCGCATCGGCGGCGCATTTGCCTGTGCTATAGTCGCGGACTCGCTGAACGGCTCCAAGCCGATCGGCAACAGACCAAGGCCTGGTAGCTCAGTTGGTAGAGCAGCGGATTGAAAATCCGCGTGTCGGTGGTTCGATTCCGCCCCAGGCCACCAAGAATTATCAAGTGCGACAAGCACTGAGACGAAAGCCCCGCATAGCTTGCTATCCGGGGCTTTTCTACAATCGGCTCAGACTTCTACAAAAGCTAGACGCGTCTGTGCTCAGGTTGCGCGGGGAGGTAGCTGATGACGATGCAAGCAATGAGCTGGTCAACCCTCAGGGCGCTCAGCGTGAATCGCGCAATCCATTCGGCCAGCGTGTGGGCACTCGTCGTCCCAGTGACGGCCAAGCTGATGGAGCACGCTCAGGACGTCGTTACGGTTGAGGTTCTAGGCCATCGACTGCCGTTGCATCTGGCCCTGCCTTTCAGCTGGAAGGTGCTCTTCGTGGTCGCCGTGGTGTTCATGCTGGCAAACCTGGTCGTCGCTGCCAGATGCCCCAAGTTGCTCGGTGAGACGAAAAGCTATCGGGAATTCAGTCAGCAGCAGCGCACTGCCTATGAGCTGCTTCAGGTCTTTGAAGCCATGCCGGCTTCTGCACAGCAGCGCTTTGACGTGAACCAACAGCTCTCAAACCTTTTGAGAGCCACCACGAACCATCGGCTGAGGCGTGACACCGTGCGCCGCGAGCAGGTGGCGGCCGATGACGATGCGTTGCCAACCATCTACGAATATGCGCGCCAATATCTCGACCAAACTCATCCTGCCATGCGTTGGATTGCCTCGCTGCTTTACATGTCTGGCTTCATCGGATTTGCGCTGCTACTCGCCCAGAATGTTTGTTTCGTCGCCGCGCATTGGTAGCTATGGCTGAGTTCTTCGCGTTGTCGGGTGCATTGCAGGCCACGATGCTTGCCATCGGGCTTGCTCCTGCTGCACTGCTGGGGCTGCTTGGATTCATATTCCGAGAGCGACTGAAGCACGCGCTGGCCAAGTCGTTGAACGCCCACACTGAGCTCGTCAAGCTGCAAGCTCGCCCCCGCTCAGCGCATCACCATCAGCTGAACCCGCCGGTTCGTGCTGCGGCCTTCGCGGGTGCTGTTGTCGGCCAGGGGCGCGGATTTGCCGTAGCTGATCGTCGCCATGCGCGCCAGCGGCAGGCCGGCGCGGGCCAGGTGCAGGCGCACGGCTTCGGCCCGCTTGAGTCCCAGTTGCTGGTTGAGCGCGTCGCTGCCGGTGGCGTCGGTGTGCCCCTGGATCTCGACGAACACCGGCTGGTTGTCGGCCTTGAGCCTGGCGACAAGTTGGTCGAGTTCCTGGCCGGCCTGCGCCGTGAGCTCGGCGCGGCCCGAACTGAACTTGATCTTGTCGTCGGTCAGCACGGTGCTCATCAGCAGGGTGGGTGGCTTGGGCAGGTTGTTGAAGGCCTGGGCTCGCGCCGCAGCCTCCTCCTGCAGGGCCACGATGCGCGCCTCGCTGCCCTGCATGCGGCCGTCCAGGGCCTTGAGGCCGTCGTCATGTGCCTGCACGCGGGTGTCCAGGCTGTCCACGCGGGTCTGCACCGGTGCGACGGTCTCTCTGACGAAATCCTTGGTGGCGCAAGCGCTCAGCAACAGGGCGCTGCTGGCGACGATCAGGGGCGAAAGTCTCGACATCGGTGGTCTCGTGGAAGATGAAAGAGGCGCGACTTTAGGCAGGCCCACCCGGACAAACGTAGCGAGCTGTGAGCAATGCTTGCGCCGTTAACCGGGGCGAACAAAGCCTTACCGTTGTGCGCCACTGCGGTTCCGCCTGAGCGATGCCGTGAATGCCGACACGCGTTCCATCGGGTTGAACCGATGGGCTCAGCAACGGTCTCTCGCCGCTCGCCGGGGCTCTGCCCCAGTGCGCTGTCTCAATACTTGGAGAAATATCATTTCGCCAAAGCATGCGGGAAAAGATATAATCCACACTCGCTGTGCCAATGCCTTCCGACCCGCCTCTGCCTCACGCGAAGCTGTTCGGCGGTTCGCTGCCACTGCGGGCTGGCTGCACTTGTGCATGCCGCACCCCTGGTGTGAGGACGACAGGGTCCCTCCAGACCCTGCCCACACGCCCCACCCGCTGCGGACTCCCGATTCGCAGATCCGCATCCTGACGGTGCGGAAATACTCAGAAAGGCTCGCATGAGCAGCAAGATTTACGTGGGCAACCTGCCCTATTCCGTGACCGATTCCAGCCTGAAGAGCAACTTTGCCGAGTTCGGCAGCGTCTCTTCCGCCAAGGTCATGATGGACCGTGAAACCGGCACCTCCAAGGGTTTTGGGTTCGTGGAAATGGCTTCCGCGGAAGTCGCCCAGGCCGCCATCTCCGCGCTGCACGGCATGTCCGTCGACGGCCGCTCGATCGTCGTGAGCCTGGCCCGTCCCCGCGAAGCAGCCAAGGATTCCAGCGGCTACGGCGCAGGTGGGTACACCGCCGCCAAGCGTGCGGATGTCGGCTACGGCACGGGTGGCTTCGGCGGCGGTCGCTACTGAGCCCAGCGGGCTCCCTGAAGACCGGCTCTCCTGAGCCGGTTTTTTTTCGCCTGGCTAGGCTTGGCCTGGTGCCGGCACCGGATGCCGACGCGGCCGATGACGTTGAGAGGCCGCCTCGCTGATACCAGTATCAATGCCACCCCATGCGAGCCAGCCTCCTACATGCCGCCACCGCGCGCGGCTTGACACTCGTGGCACCAGAACTGACCAGAGAGGTGCCCCATGAGACTTGCCTTCGACGCCATCCTCGGCGGCATCCTGTCGGCGGCCCTCGCGGGCGCGGCAGTCGCTCAGCAGGTCAAGTCCCCCGCGCCGCCGGCTTCGGCGCCTGCGCCCATGACGGCGGCCTCCAGGGTCATGCCGACGCGCAGCGCCGCCGTCACCGCCGCGGAAAACGACAAGGAGTCGGCCACGATGCAGTCCGAGGAGCGGGTGATCCCGCAGATTTCCGTGCCGCTCAAGCGGCGCAACAGCGCCGCCACGGCCGCGCTGTCCACGTCGGCGCCCGCGGGCAGCGTGCCCGGCACCGTCAACGACCGCGTCGCACGGTGCATGGCCCTCGGCAGCGCGAGCGAGAAGGCGGCGTGCGAGCGCGCGGCTGCGGCATCGCGGCCCGTGGGGCGCTGAACGCGCGACGGCAAGACCTGGGCGAAGCTGCTTGTCGAAGCGACGTTCACGCGTCGCTCAGGCAGCGCGCAGCGCCCGCTTCGCCGACAGCGCCATGAATACCGCGAACACCACGACCACCAGCAACCCTGTCGTCAGCGACGAATGCTCCGCCACGAGGCCGATCAGCGGCGGCCCGGCCATCATGCCCAGGTAGCCCATGCCCGACACGGCGGCGATGCCGTGCGCCGGGCTCACGCCGGGCACTTGCGAGGCCGCGCTGAACAGCACCGGCACGACGTTGGACAGGCCCAGGCCCACCAGCGCGAACCCGCCCAACGCGACGCCGGGCACGGGCACCGCGAGCGCCAGCGCCATGCCGGCCGCGGCCAGCACGCCGCTCGCGCGCATCAGCCGTGGTGCAGGCACGCGCCCGCGCACCCAGTCGCCGCCGAAGCGACCGGCCGCCATCGCGCCGCTGAAGCTGGCATAGGCCAACGCCGCAGTGCTGGCCTGGCTGCCGCGCTCCTGCTTCATGAAGAGCACGCTCCAGTCGTACATCGCGCCCTCGGCGATCAAGCCCATGGACGCCAGCACGCCCAGCAGCAGCAGGGGGCCGCGCGGGATGCTCAGCGGTTGCTTGCCGCCGGCCTCGTGAGGTTCGGGCGGCGGCAGCATCGCCCGGCAGGCGAGCAGCAGCGCGGCGAGGGCGGCACCAGTGGCCAGCAGCAGGTGGCCTTGGGCGCTGAGGCCCAGCGCGGGCGCCACGCTGCCCAGGCCTGCGCCGCACATGCCGCCCAGGCTGAACATGCCGTGGAAGCCGCTCATCAACGGCTTGGCCGCCTGGCGCTCGATCTCGCTGGCTTCGGCGTTGATGGCCACGTCGAACAGGCTGGCGCTGATGCCGAACACGCCCATGACGACCAGCAGCGCCGCGTACTGCGGCAGGGCGATGAGGCTGGCCACCGCCGCACTGCACAGCAGGCCCATGACGGCGGACACCGCGCGCGGCCCGTAGCGGCCCACCACGCGGCCGGCCTGCGCCAGCGCGATCAACGCCCCCACGCCGCTGGCGAGCATCGCGATCGCCAGCGACTGTTCACCCAGGCCGTAGTGGGTCTTGACGGTGGGCACGTGCACGCCCCAGGTGGCGAACAGCGCACCGGTGACGAAGAACTGCGTGCGCAGCGCGCGCGACGCGGCGGCCAGCGACGGCGCCGTCACTTCGCCGTGGTCGCGATGCGGGTGAAGAAGTCGTACACGCCCTGGTCGCCCATCTTGCGCGCGTCGGCCAGCTCGCCGCCTTCGGTGGCGTACAGCAGCTTGCCCTGCGGCGACAGCACGGCCACGGCCGGGATGCCCTTCTTCAGCGGCACGCGGTAGCCCTCGGCGATGTCCACGTTGCGGTCGAAGCGGCCCACGTCCACCTTCACGACCTTGAAGTGCTGCGCGATCAGCGGCGCGCTCGGGCCGTGCTTGAACGTGGTGTCCAGCATGCGGCAGTCGCCGCACCAGTTGGCGCCGAAGACCACCAGCACCGGCAGCTTGGCCTGCTCGGCCTCGGCCAGCGTCGCCTTGATGGCGGCCTTGGCATCCACGCCTTCGTCATAGATGGGCGGCGGGCCGCCGGCCGCCTGGGCGACGAAGGAGGCGGCGAGCGCAAGGGAGGCGAGGAGGTAGCGCATGAGGTTCAACTCGAAGAAGTTTCGAAGAAGCGCCAGATGACGTCGTTGGCATCGAGCGCCGTGGAGGCGGGGGCCTTGCCGCGGCGCACCGTGGTTGCGCCGGGCCAGGAATGGCCGCCAGTGTCGGTGACGCAGAGCTGCACGGACGTGCCGCCCGCACAGCCGGTGTGGGTTTCGCAGAAGGCGCCGGGCGTGTCGAGCGTGCGTTGCGCGGGTGTGGCGCAGTGGTCGCGCTGCACCCAGCGCGAGATCGTCTCGGGCACGGAGACGAAGGCCATGACCTTGCGCTCGTCGCGGAAGGCGTTCGGGCCGGCGCCGCCGTTGAACAGCACGTGGTCGTCGTCCCTGGCGTGGATGTGCAGCACGGAGATGGGCCGGGACGGCGCGCAGCTCGTGGTCGCATCGGTGCCTGCCACGGATGCGACGGCGCGGAACACGTCCGGCGCCTCGCAGGCCAGCCGGTGCACGAGCATGCCGCCGTTGGACATGCCGGTGGCGAACACGCGCGTGGCGTCGATGGCGTATTTCGCCTGGATGGCGGCGACGACGGCGCGGGCGAAAGCCACGTCGTCGACATTGCGGTCGCGCGCGTCGCCGCAGCAGCCGCCGGCGTTCCAGGTGGCGAGGCGGCCGCCGGGGAACTTGCTGTAGCCATTGGGGAAGGCGACGACGAAGCCGGCCTCGTCGGCCTTCTTCTGCAGGCCGTACTTCTCGTCGTCGGCCATGTAGCCGGCATGCCCGCCGCCGCCGTGGAAGGCCAGCACCAGCGGCGCCGGTTTCGCCTCGTCGTAGCGGGTGGGCAGGTGCACCAGCACCTTGCGGCCCTGCACCTCCAGCTCTTGCAGGCCGGCCGTGGCGGGCGCGTCGCCTTTGTCGGCGCGGCGCTGTTCCATGCGGGCCTTGATGCGCTCGCGGATCGACTCCTGCGCCTGCGCCGCAGGCAGCAACGTGAGCAGGGAGAGCGCGATCAGCAGGCCGCGCATGCTCACTCCCCGCCGCCCAGCGCGCGGTACAGCGTCACCAGGTTCTGCGCGCGCTGGCTCTGCACCTGCACCAGCGTCTGCTGGGCCAGGAACAGCGAGCGCTGTGCATCCAGCCGGTCCAGCGCGTTGGAGACGCCGGCCGTGTAGCGCTGCTCGGCCGCGTTCAGGCGGCGCGTCTCGGCGTCCACCTGCGCGGCCAGGGCGGCGCGCTGCTCGGCCAGCGTGGCGCGGCTGCTCAGCCCGTCGGCCACCTCGCGGAAGGCCGTCTGGATGGCCTTCTCGTACTGGGCCAGTGCGATGTCGCGGGACGCGCGGGCGCTGGCCAGGTTGGCGCGGTTGCGGCCGGCGTCGAAGATCGGCTGCACCAGCTGCGGCGCGAAGCTCCACGCCGAGTTCTTGAACAGGTCCGACAAGTGGCCGCTGGCCGTGCCGACGCTGCCGGTCAGCGTGATGCGGGGCCAGAAGGCGGCGCGGGCGGCATCGATGTTGGCGTCGGCCGCGCCGAGCTGGAACTCGGCCTGGCGGATGTCGGGCCGGCGTGTCAGCACGTCGCTGGGCAGGCCGGCGGGCAGCTCGGCCAGCGGCTCGAAGTCGGCCAGGTCGCCGGTGGGGGCGGGCAGGTCGGCCGGCAGCGGGCCGCCGATCAGCAGCGCCAGCGCGTTCTCGTCGAGCTGGCGCTGGCGCTGGGCCTGCGCGTAGACGGCGCGGGCCGCCTGCAGCGACGACTCGGCCGTGCGCAGGTCCAGCTCGGCGGACACGCCGCCCTCGAAGCGATGGCGGGTCAGCGACAGCGACTGCTCGCGCGTGTCCAGCGTGTCGCGCGTGATCTTCAGCAGCGCGGCATCGGCCTGCAGCGCGATCTCGGCATTGGCGACGCTGGCGACCAGCGCGGTGCGCACCGCCTGCTGGCTGGACTGCGCGGCCAGCACCTGGGCCGCCGCGGCGCTGCTCAGGCCGCGCAGGCGGCCGAACACGTCCAGCTCGTAGGCCGAGACCTGCAGGCCGGCCTGGTAGAGGCTGTTGATGCCGCCGGACGCCAGCGGCGTGCGCGAGCCGCTGATGCCCGCGCCGACGGTGGGCCACAGGTCGGCGTCGCGCGCTGCGGCGGTGGCGCGCGCCGTCTCGATGTTGAGCACCGCGATGCGCAGGTCGCGGTTGTTGGTCAGCGCCAGCGGGATCAGCTTCTGCAGCCGCTCGCCCTTGAAGGCCTGCGCCCAGGGCAGCTCGGTGGCGGCCGTGGCGCTGGGGCCGCCGGCCTGCGGGAAGGCGGCGGGCACGGCGGCGGCAGCCGCGTCAGCGGCCACCGGGCGCCTGGGTTCGGGGCCGGCGCAGGCGGTGAGCAGGGCGGCCAGCGTGATGAGGCTGAAAGTGGCTTTCATGCTCAGTCTTCCTGGGGCAGGTGGGCATCGTGGCGGTGTTGCCGCTCGCTGCCGGGGAAACGCTTGCGCACGACGACGAAGAACACCGGCACGAGGAACACGGCGAGGACCACCGCGGTGATCATGCCGCCCATCACGCCGGTGCCGATGGCGCGCTGGCTGGCGGAGCCGGCGCCGCTGGCGAGCACCAGCGGCAGCACGCCGAGGATGAAGGCCAGCGAGGTCATCAGGATGGGGCGAAAGCGCAGGTGCGCCGCTTCCACGACGGCCTCGTACAGGTCGCGGCCCTGCGCGTGCAGGTCCTTGGCGAACTCGATGATCAGCACCGCGTTCTTCGCCGACAGGCCGATGATGGTGATCATGCCGACCTTGAAGTAGACGTCGTTCTCCAGCCCGCGCAAGCTCGCGCCCAGCACGACGCCCAGGATGCCCAGCGGCACGACGAGCAGCACCGACAGCGGGATGCTCCAGCTCTCGTACAGCGCGGCCAGGCACAGGAACACGGCCAGCAGCGAGAAGCCGAACAGGATGAAGGCGGTGGAGCCCGAGAGCTTTTCCTCGCGCGACTGGCCGGTCCATTCGTAGCCGAAGCCCGGCGGCAGCTCGGCCGCGAGCTTTTCCATCTCGGCGATGGCCGTGCCGTTGGACACGCCCTTGGCCGGTTCGCCGGCGATGCGCATGGTCGGGTAGCCGTTGTAGCGCACCGTTTGCATGGCGCCGCTGATCCACTGGCTGCTCGCGAACGCGCTCAGCGGCACGGGCTGGCCGGCGGCGTTCAGCACGTTGAGCTTGAGCAGGTCCTCGGGCGCCATGCGTGCCGGCGCGTCGGCCTGCACGATGACGCGCTGCAGGCGGCCGGCGTTGGGGAAGTCGTTGACGTAGCTGGACCCGAGCGACGTGCCCAGCACCGCGTTGATGGCGCCGATGTTCACGCCCAGCGCCATCGCGCGTTCGCGGTCCAGGCTCAGTTCGAGCTGCGCGGCGTCTTCCAGGCCGTCGGGGCGCACGGCGGTCAGCAGCGGGCTCTTGGCGGCCGCGGCCAGCAGTTGGTTGCGCGCGGCCAGCAGTTCGGCGCGCGTGTGGCCACCGCGGTCCTGCAGGCGCAGCGCGAAGCCGTTGGCCCGGCCCAGGTCGCGGATGGGCGGCGGGCTGGTGGGGAAGATGACCGCGTCGCGGATCTTGCCCAGCGCCGGGAAGGCGCGCGCCACCAGGCCTTGGGCGGAGTGCTCGGCGCCGTGGCGTTCGTCCCAGGGCTTGAGCGTGACGAAGGCCAGGCCCGCGTTCTGGCCGGAGCCCGCGAAGCTGAAGCCCACCACGCCCACCATGCTCTCCACCTCGGGCTGGGCCAGCATGTAGGTCTCGACCTGCTTCATGACCTCCAGCGTGCGCGCCTGCGTGGCGCCCGGCGGCAGCTGCACGTTGACCAGGATGTTGCCCTGGTCCTCGTTGGGCACGAAGGACGTCGGCAGCCGCTGGAACATCAGCACCGCCACGGCGATGACGACGCCGTAGATGACGAACGAGCGGCCCGTGCGGCGGATGAGCTTGGCGACGGTGCTTTCGTAGCGCTTGGCGGTGCGGTTGAAGCCGCGGTTGAACCAGCCGAAGAAGCCGCGCTTCTCCAGGTGGTGGCCGGCCTCGACGGGCTTGAGCAGCGTGGCGCACAGCGCCGGCGTGAACGACAGCGCCATGAAGGCCGAGAACGCGATGGAGCTGACCATCACCGCCGAGAACTGGCGGTAGATGTTGCCGATGGAGCCGCTGAAGAAGGCCAGCGGCACGAACACCGAGATCAGCACCACGGTCACGCCGATGATGGCGCCCGAGATCTGGCGCATCGCCTTCTGCGTGGCCTTGAAGGGCGACAGCCCCTCCTCGCTCATGATGCGCTCGACGTTCTCCACCACGACGATGGCGTCGTCCACGACGATGCCGATCACCAGCACCATGCCGAACATGGTCAGCACGTTGATGGAGAAGCCCAGCGCCAGCAGCGTGGCGAAGCTGCCCAGCAGCGCGATGGGCACCACCAGCGTCGGGATCAGCGTGTAGCGGATGTTCTGCAGGAACAGGAACATCACCAGGAACACCAGGAACACCGCCTCCAGCAGCGTCTCGACGACCTGCGAGATGGAGATGTCGATGAACAGCGAGCTGTCGAACGGGATGTCGGCCTTCACGCCGGCGGGGAAGTAGGGCTGCAGCTCCTTCAGGCGCTGCTTGATGAGCTTGGCCGTCTGCAGCGCATTGGCCGACGGCGCGAGCTGCACGCCCACGCCCACCGACGGCGTGCCGTTCAGGCGCGTGGAGCGGCCGGTGTAGCTGTCGGCGCCCAGTTCGATGCGGGCCACGTCCTTGAGCCGCACGGAAGACCCGTCCGGGTTGGCGCGCAGCACGATGTTGCCGAACTGCTCGACGCTGGTGAGCTGTCCGCGCACGACGACCGTGGCCGCGACCGGCTGGCCGGGCACGTTGGGCAGGTCACCGATGGAGCCGGAGCTGACCTGCGCGTTCTGCGCCTGGATGGCCGCGTTCACGTCGGCCGGCGCCAGGCGGTAGCCCACCAGCTTGGCCGGGTCCAGCCAGATGCGCATCGCGCGCTCGGTGCCGAACAGCAGGCCCTGGCCCACGCCCGGCACGCGCTGGATCTCGGGCAGCACGGTGCGCGACGCGTAGTCGCCCAGCGCGATGGGGTCGAACGCCGGGTTGCTGCTCGACATGATGATGAAGAGCAGGAAGTTCGGGTTGGCCTTGTCCACCCGCACGCCCTGCTGGATGACGGCGGACGGCAGCCGCGGCGTGGCGCGGGCCAGGCGGTTCTGCACGTCCACCTGCGCCAGGTCGGGGTTGGTGGCCGGGTCGAAGCTCATCGTCAGCGACCCGGTGCCGTCGGCCTGCGACACGGCTTCCATGTAGATGAGGCCCGGCGAGCCGTTCATCTCGCGCTCGATGACGCTGATGACCGAGTCCTCCAGCGTCTGCGCCGAGGCGCCGGGGTAGGTCACCGACAGCACGATGGACGGCGGCGCCACGGGCGGGTACTGCGAGATCGGCAGCTGCGTGACCGCCACGCCGCCGATGACGAGGATGAACAGCGCGATGACCCACGCGAAGATGGGTCGGTTGATGAAGAACTGGGCCATGTCAGGATTTCCGCCGGGCCGCCCCAAGGGAAGCCTGCGCCCCCTCGGGGGGCAGTGAACGAAGTGAGCGTGGGGGCATCATCTTTTCAGTGCCTCAGCGCGACGCTGCCGAGGCGGGCGCGGCGGCGGGCGCGGACGCCGACCCGGCCGGCGCCCACGGCACCGGGCGGGCCTTGCCGCCGGCCCGCGTCTTCTGCAGGCCGTCCACGACGACCTTCTCGCCGGTCTTCAGGCCCTCCAGCACGAGGGCACGTCCGCCCTGCGCCGGGCCGAGCTTGACGGGCCGGGCGCTGACGCTGCCGTCATCGGCCACCACCAGCACCGTGTCGCCGCTCACGCCACGGCTGACGGCCTGCTGCGGCAGCCAGACGGCGCTGCTCACCTCGGCCTGCGCCAGGCGCACGCGCACGTACAGGCCGGGCAGCAGCGCGCCGGCCGGGTTGGGCAGCTCGGCGCGCAGCGTGATCTGGCCGGTGGCGGCGTCCACGCTCAGGTCGGAGAACAGCAGCTTGCCGGTCTGCGGGTAGACGCTGCCGTCCTCCATCAGCACCTGCACCTGGGCGGCGTCCTTGCCGGCGCGCTGCAGCTTGCCGGCGGCCAGCGCCTGGCGCAGCCGCATCACTTCCGCGGCGGACTGCGTGAAGTTCACGTAGAGCTTGTCGATCTGCTGCACCACGGCCAGCTGCGTCGCCTCGCCCTGGCCCACCAGTGCGCCCTCGGTGACCAGCGCGCGGCCGATGCGGCCGGCGATGGGCGCGGTGACGGTGGCGTAGCCGAGGTTGATCTGCGCCGTCTGCACGGCTGCCTTGCCCACGGCCACGTCGGCCTTGGCCTGCTGGGCCGACGCCAGCGCGTTCAGCGCCTCCTGGGCGCTGACGGCCTGCGTCTTGGCCAGCGGCGCGTAGCGGTCGGCCAGCGCCTGGGCCTGCGTGAGGTTGGCTTCGGCGCGGGCCAGCTGGGCCTGCGCGCTGGCGAGCGTGGCGCGGTAGGGCGCGGCGTCGATCTCGAACAGCGGCTGGCCGGCCTTCACGTCCGAGCCTTCGGTGAACAGGCGCTTCTGCAGGATGCCGGCGGCGCGCGCGCGCACCTGGGCGACGCGGTAGGCCTCCAGGCGGCCTGGCAGTTCGGCGGCCAGGTCGGCGCGCTCCGGGGTCACGGTGATGACGCCCACTTCGGGCGGTGGCGGCGAGGCGGGCGCCGCCGGGCTGCTCGACTGCCCGCAGCCCGCCAGCAGTGACGCCAAGCTCGCACCCAGGACGACCATCGCGCCCAGTCGGGCGCCCTTATCCCATGCCAAATTCATCTTCGTGACCCTGCCTGACTTGCTTGTGGATGGCACCGCCGCCGCAGCGGGCCGCCATCGGCCCCGGGCGCAAAAACGCGCAACTGTAGCGAGCCTGACAAAAACCTGTCGGTGAAGCAACGCAAAGCCCGCGGGGCGGCCGGCCGGCGCCCTGTGGCGCGTCAGGTCGACGCCGCGTGGAGCGCTTCCAGGCGCGCACGCTGCACGGCGCGGCCGATGTCCGGCCCCTGGGCGCCGCGGGCCATCGCGGCGGCGCTGACGGCGGCCAGGTCCACGGTCAGCGTGGCGGCCAGGTCGGCGGCCAGGCGCTCGCGCTGCGGGTAGGGACGGTTCTCCAGGCCCAGGCGGCCGCGGGCATCGCATTCGCAGGCCCACAGCAGCTCGGCGAAGCGCTGCGGCCGGCGCCAGGCGTCGCAGCGCTGCAGCAGGCGCAGCCGCGCCTCGGCGCTGAACCCGGCGCTCTGGTGCACGTGCGTGTGCTCGCGCGCCACCAGCTCGGCCAGTTCGCGGCAGTCGGTGGGCACCTTCCAGCGGTCGCTGACGACGCGCGCCAGCTTCTCGCTGCGCGCCTCGTGGGCGATGTGGCGCGGCAGTTCCTCGGGGCGGGTGGTGCCCTTGCCGAGGTCGTGGCACAGGCAGGCGTAGCGCACCGTCAGCGGCGCGCCTTGGCGAGCGCACTGGTCCAGCACCATCAGCACGTGCAGGCCGGTGTCGATCTCGGGGTGGTGCGCCTCGGGCTGCGGCACGCCGAACAGCGCGTCCACCTCGGGCAGCAGCTTCGCGAGCGCGCCGGCCTCGCGCAGCACCTCCAGCATGCGCGAGGGCTGGTGCTCCATCAGCCCGCGCGACAACTCCTGCCAGACGCGCTCGGCCACCAGCGCGTCCACCTCGCCGGCGGCCACCATGCCGCGCATCAGCGCCAGGGTCTCGGGCGCGACGCTGAAGTCCGCGAAGCGCGCCGCGAAGCGGGCCAGGCGCAGGATGCGCACGGGGTCCTCCGCGAACGCGGGCGACACGTGGCGCAGCACCCGGTCGCGGATGTCGCGCTGGCCGCCGTGCGGGTCGATGACGAGGCCGTCCGCATCCTCGGCCATCGCGTTGATCGTCAGGTCGCGGCGGGCCAGGTCCTGCGCCAGCGTGACGTCCGGCGCGGCATGGAAGGCGAAGCCGTGGTAGCCGGCGGCGGTCTTGCGCTCGGTGCGGGCCAGGGCCACTTCCTCGTGCGTCTGCGGGTGCAGGAAGACGGGGAAATCCTTGCCCACCGGCTGGTAGCCGGCTGCAGCCAAATCCTGCGGCGACGCGCCGACGACGACCCAGTCGCGGTCCTGCACCGGCAGGCCCAGCAGGCGGTCGCGCACGGCGCCGCCGACGAGGTAGGTCTGGAAGCGGGGCGGGGCGTTCATGGCCGTGGATTCTGCGGCCCCGCCCAGCCGCCCGCGCTAGCGGCGTTCGGGGGGCAGGCCTTGCAGGGCCGCGACGAGCCGGGCATGGGCTTCGGGGTCCACCGGCCTGAGCCTGGGTTCCGTCCGTGCCGGGTAGTGCGCGAGGAAGTTGCCACCCTTCCAGTCCCGCGCCGGCCGCACCGGCCGCGGCGCGAAGCCGCCGCCGCAGTTGGGGCAGACGTTGCCCAGCAGGCCGTCCACGCAGTCGGCGCAGAACGTGCATTCGAAGCTGCAGATGCGGGCGGCCGTGGACTCCGGCGGCAGCGCGACGGCGCAGTGTTCGCAGATCGGGCGCAACTCAAGCATGTCGCGCCTGCCGGTAGGGTTCGTCCTCGGGCACGAAGTCCTGCTCGCGCATCGCATCGGCGATCCAGTCTTCCACGGCCGGGTGCGCCAGCAGCGCGTCGCGGTAGGCGGCTGCGGCCTCGGACACCGGCAGCCCGAAGCGGCTCAGCCGCACGGCCACGGGCGCGAAGTAGGCGTCCGCCGCGCTGAAGCCGCCGAACAGGAACGGCCCGCCGCTGGCGGCCAGCGCGTCGCACCAGGCCGCGTCCATGCGGGCGACGTCGGCGCGCAGCGCGGCGTCCTCTTGCCACAGTGTCTCGCCCACGTCGGGGAAGAAGGCCTCGATGTTCATCGGGCAGACCGTGCGCAGCCGCGAGAAGCCGCCGTGCATCTCGGCGCACAGGCTGCGCGCGCGGGCGCGGTCCTGCGGGTTGCGCGGCCAGATCGGCAGTTCGGGGTGGCGGTCGGCCACGTACTCGGCGATGGCCAGCGTCTCCCACACGGCGAAGCCGTCGTCCTCCACCAGCACCGGCACGCGCCGGGTGGGGCTGATGTCGCCGATGGTGCGCGTCCATTCGGAGCCGGCGCTGAAGTCGAAGCGCAGCCGCACCTCCTCGAACGGGATGTCGAACGCGGCCAGCAGCACGCCGCTGCGCATGGACCAGGAGGAGTAGTTCTTGTTGCCGATGTAGAGCTTCATGGCCCACAGCCTAATGGCAGTCCGGCGGCGCGGTGATGAGCAATCTGCAAGGGATTGATGCGCGCGGGCGGGGTCAGTGCCGCGCGCGCCAGGCATCGAGCCGCGCGACGCCCGCGCCGGGCGCGAGATAGCCTGGCAGCACACCTTCCAACGCGGCGGGCGTGATGCCCAGCGCGGCCAGGCCCGGCAGGCGGCCGCCGGCGACGTTGGGCACCGTGAGGGACGCCAGGTTGTCGCGCGACAGCAGCGGCTCGCCCGGCAGGCAGGCCATGGCCAGCGCCTGCAGCGTCGCCAGCGCGTGGGGCAGCGGCAGCACGGGCCGCTCGCAGCCGGCGACGCGGCCGGCCAGGCGCACAAGGTCCGCCAGCGTCAGCACGCGCGGGCCGGCGATGTCGTAGGTCTGGCCCTGGGCTTCGTGGCGCAGCAGGGCCTCGACCAGCGCGCCGGCAACGTCACCGACCCAGACGGGCTGCAACTGCGCATCGGCGCCGGCCAGCGGCATGACGGGTGCAAAGCGCTGCAGCCTGGCGAACAGGTTGACGCTGCGGTCCCCCGCGCCAACGATCAGCGACGGACGCAGCATGGTCAGCGACAGCGCGCCGGCCTGGGCGGCCGCCTGCAGCACGGCCTCGCCGGCGGCCTTGCTGCGCAGGTAGCGCGACGGCGCCTGCTCGGACACGCCGAGGGCGCTGACGTGCACGACGCGCCGGGCGCCCGAGGCGACGATGCGCTGCGGCAACCCCACATGCACATGCTCGAAGGCCGCCGCGCTGCCCTGCAGGATGGCCACGAGGTTGACGACGGCATCGTGGCCGGGCACCAGGGCCGGCAGGTCGCGGAACACGTCGGCCTGCACCACCGTGACGCCGGGCAGCCCCTGCACGCCCTGGGCATGGCGGAGCCGCCGCGTCGGCACCGTGATGCGCGCCGCGCCGCCCAGTCGCCGCACCAGCTGCTCGCACAGCGCGCGGCCGACGAAGCCGCCGCCGCCGAGGATGAGCACGTTCAGGGTCATGACTTGGGCGCCTCCCCGGCGTCGGGCGGTGGCACGTCGCTGACATCGGCCGCACGTGCGCCTGCCGGGCCGACGCTGGTGCCCAGGCGAGCGCGCAGCGACGTGGCCGGCAGGCCCAGCACCTGCGCGTACACGGCGCCGCCGAGCAGCACCTTGCGCACGTAGTCGCGCGTCTCGCCGAAGGGGATGTTCTCGGCCCAGATGGCCGCGTCGATCACGGGGCCGTCGCGCCAGCGCGCGGGTCGGCCGGGGCCGGCGTTGTAGGCCGCGGCGGCCAGCGCCTGCGCGCCTTCGAAGCGGTCCAGCACGAGCTTGAGGTAATTGGTGCCGATGCGCAGGTTGAAGTCGCGGTCGTGCATCAGGTCGGGGCTGTAGGTCATGCCGACCTTCTTCGCCGTCCACTTCGCGGTGGCCGGCATCACCTGCATCAGCCCCGAGGCGCCGACGTGCGAGCGCGCATCCAGCACGAAGCGCGACTCCTGGCGGATCAGCCCGTAGACATAGGCCGGGTCCAGCCCCGCGGACTGCGCCTCGCGCATCAGCTCGGGGCGGTGCGGCGTCGGGTAGCGCTGGGCGATGTCGATCTCGGTCTTGGTGCGCTCGCTGGTGTTGATGCAGCGGTCCCACACCTCGCGGTCGCAGGCCTCCTGCGCGGCGGCCAGCAGCGCGCGGTCGTTCATGCCGCGCAGCGAGAAGTTCCATTCGCGCACGCCCTCGCTGCGCAGGTTCAGCGCGATCAGCTGCAGCGCGCGCGTGAGGCCGGCGTGCTGGCGCGCGCTGCGGCGCTCGTCCGCGGTGAGCGGCGCAGGCGCGGGCGGCAGCGGCGTGGCCAGGCCGAGGTCTTCGGCGGCCAGGCGGCCGAAGTAGTTCAGCGGCGTGGCCGCCAGCAGCGCGAGCTGCGCGCGGGCGCCGGGCACGTCGCCCTGCTGGCGCGTGGCGCGCGCCTTCCAGTAGGCCCAGGCCGGGTCGCGCTGCTCGGCCGCGCTCATGCGGTCGATGGCGCGCAGCGCCACGGCGGGCTGCTTGCCGCGCAGTGCGGCGCGGGCCTGCCAGGCCAGCGTGTCGTCGCTCCAGGCCAGCTCGGGCGCGAGCTTGTCGGCCCGCTCGAAGGCGGCCAGCGCGTCGTCCTGCAGCCGCAGCCCCGACTGGCGGCCCACCTGCGCCCACAGCCAGGCGCGCAGCTCGGCGGGCAGCCGGGCCCACTTGTCGGTCAGCAGGTCGCCCGCCTGATCAGGGTCGGCGGCGGCCACGCGGGCCAGCGCCAGCGCGGTCAGCTCGGCGTCGTTGCGCGGCGACGTGCGGCCCTTGCGCGTCAGGTAGCGGCCGGCGTTGTCCTGCAGTTCGGCGAGCTTCTGGTCCAGCGCCGGGCTCGCCAGCAGCGCGACGGCCTGGCGCGCGGCGCGCGGGCGGCCCTGCTCGGTGGCCAGGCGCGCCTTGGCCCACAGCGTGTCGGGCTTGAACTGCCCTGCGTCCACCATGGTGCTGGCCAGCAGCTGGCAGCCGTCGTCACCGTCCTTCTGCGCCAGCCAGGCGGCGCGCGCGGTGTCGGTGGCGATGCGGGCGCCGCCCAGGTGCTCGGCGACCAGCGCATAGCAGGCGACCTCGCGGTCGTCGCGCATCTGGTAGCTGGCATAGTCGCGGCGGAAGTTGCTCCAGTCGCGGCGCCGGCCCAGCTCCAGCAGCCAGTCGTTGCGCAGCCGGTCTTCCACATAGCTGCCGCCGTAGCGGGCGTAGAACCCGTCCATGTCAGGCTGGCGCAGCTCGCTCATGCGTGCGTTGAGGTCGAAATACTCGACCCAGCCGGCCAGCGGGTGGTTCTGCACGCGGGCTGCGTCGACGAGGGCGGACAGCCGCTTGCGGTCGCGCTTGGCCCAGGCCTCGCGGGCCTGCACGGCGAGGTCGGGCGTTGTGGCGGCGGGCGTCTGCGCGAGCGCAGGGGCGGCTGTCATGATCAGGCCCAGCACCGTCAGCGCGATGCTGCGACCCTTGCGTTCCAATACCGCCCCACCGATCCGATTCATCATCCCGCCATGTCCCGTGCCAGCCCCGACCGTTCCGCCCTGCGCCGCGAGCTGATCGCCGCCCGCCGTGCCTTCGCGGCCACGCTGGCGTTCCAGACGGCGCAGGCCGCGCTCGACGGGCCGCTGCGCGATCTGCTGGACCAGCTGGAGCCGGAACTGCTCGGGGTCTACTGGCCCATGGCGGGGGAATTTACCCCAGGGGCGCTGCCCTTCCCGCGGGCACTGCCTTTCGCGCGCCGCGATCCGGCCGACATGGTCTACCGCCGCTGGGACGGTGCCGAGCCGACGGTGCAGGATGACTGCGGCATCGCCACGTCCAGCGGCGCGGTGGCCGTGCCCGACGTGGTGCTGGTGCCCTGCGTGGGTTTCACGCGCGAGGGCTTCCGCCTGGGCTACGGCGGCGGCTACTTCGACCGCTGGCTGGCCGCGCATCCCGGCGTGACGGCGATCGGCCTGGCGTGGTCCGCCGCCGAAACTCAATTCCCCGTCGAGGCGCATGACCGCGCGCTGACGCTGATCCTCACCGAGCGCGAGCTCATCGCCCTGGACTGACCCCGGAAGGCCCCCACGCAAGATGCACGATGGCATGACCCTGATCTCGACGCTGGCCGCCGCCTTCGGCCTGGCCCTGGTGCTGGGCCTGCTGGCGCAATGGGCCAGGCTGCCGGCGCTGGTGGGCTACCTGCTGGCCGGCGTGCTGATCGGGCCGCACACGCCGGGCTTCGTCGGCGACGTGCACCTGGCGCAGCAGCTGTCCGAGGTGGGCGTCATGCTGCTGATGTTCGGCGTGGGCCTGCACTTTTCGATCCGCGACCTGATGTCGGTCAAAAGCATCGCGCTGCCCGGCGCGCTGGTGCAGATGGCGGCGGCCACGGCAATGGGCGTGGGCCTGGCGCACGGCCTGTGGGGCTGGGACCTGGCGGCCTCGCTGGTGTTCGGCCTGGCGCTGTCGGTGGCCAGCACGGTGGTGCTGCTGCGCGCGCTGGAGTCGCGCGAGCTGCTGCACACCGGCAACGGCCGCATCGCGGTCGGCTGGCTGATCGTGGAAGACCTGGCCATGGTGATGGCGCTGGTGCTGATGCCCGTGCTGGGCGGGCGCCAGGGCGAGGGCGGCGCGTCGGGCGGCGGCCTCGTCGTGACGGTGCTCATGACGCTGCTGGCCGTGGCCGCCTTCGTGGCCGTGATGCTGGTGGTGGGCCGGCGCCTGCTGCCGTGGATGCTGTGGCAGGTCAACCGCACCGGCTCGCGCGAGCTGTTCACGCTGGCGACCATCGCCGCGGCGGTGGGCCTGGCCGTGGGTGCGGCGGCGCTGTTCGGCGTGAGCGTGGCGCTGGGCGCGTTCTTCGCCGGCCTGGTGCTGCGCGAGTCGGCCTTCAGCGAGCGCGCGGCGCACGAGAGCCTGCCGCTGCGCGACGCCTTCGCGGTGCTGTTCTTCGTCGCGGTGGGCATGCTGTTCGACCCGCGCATCCTCGTCGAGCAGCCCATGGCGGTGCTGGGCACGGTGGCGGTCATCCTGGTGGGCAAGACCATCGCCGCCGGCGCCCTCGTGCTGCTGCTGAAGTACCCGCTGAGCACGGCGCTGACGGTCGCCGTGAGCCTGGCGCAGATCGGCGAGTTCAGCTTCATCCTGCTGGGCCTGGGGCAGTCGCTCAACCTCGTGCCGCCCGAGGCCGCCAGCCTGGTCGTCGCCGGCGCCATCGTCTCCATCGCGCTGAACCCGCTGCTGTTCTCGTGCGTGGAGCCGCTGCGGCGCTGGGTGCTGGCGCGCTCGCGCTGGGCGCGCCGGCTGGAGGCGCGCGACGATCCGCTGGCCGAGCTGCCGGCCGACACGCCGCACACGTCGCTGGCCGGGCAGATCGTGCTGGTGGGCCATGGCACGTTGGGCACGGCGCTGCATGAGCAGTTGGGCAACCGGCCCCTGGTGGTCATCGACCGCGACCGCGACGTCGTGGAGAAGCTGCGCGCCGCCGGCCAGGCGGCCGTGCTGGGCGACGCGGGTGAGGCGATGACGCTGGTGCAGGCGCACATCGCGCACGCGTCCTGGCTGGTCGTCGCGGTGCCCGACATCCTCGGCGTGCCGGCGCTGCTGGCGCTGGCGCGCCAGCTCAACCCCGAGGTGCGCTGCGCCGTGCTGGCGCACACCGAGGAGGAGACGCAGTGGCTGCGCGATGCCGGCGTCACCCACGTGCTGCGCGCGCAGCAGGTGCTGGCGCAGGCGCTGGCGCGGGTGGTCAGCGAGCCGGTGCCAGGCGTTGCGCCCGGGCATTGACGCCAGCGGCCTGAACCGCCGGGCCTGTCGCACCACCCGGCCCCTGCAGGCCCGCGAGGGCAGCGGCGTTCAGACGCCGGCGAGCTGCGCGCGGGTGAGGGCGGCCTGCTCGCGCACCCAGTCGGCGAACTGCTGCACCTCGGGCCGCCGCGCCGCGTTGGGGCCGACGATGAGCCAGTAGCCGAACGGGCTGCCCAGCCGGCTGGCCTTGCCGAACGGCTCTACCAGTTCGCTGCGCTGCAGGTGCTCGTGCACCAGCGGCAGCCGGGCCAGCACGACGCCCTGGCCGGTCAGCGCGGCCTGCACCTGCTGGTAGGTGAAGTTCAGGTACAGCCAGCGGCGCGGCTGCAGGTCGGGCTCGCCGTGCACGGTCAGCCAGCGGCGCCAGCTCAGGTATTCGGCGCTGGGGCGGGGGTCGTCCTCCTCGGCCAGCGCATGGCGGGCGAGGTCGGCCGGCTGCTTCAGCGGTGCCGGGGGGTTCTGCAGGTACCAGGGGCTGACGGCGGGTGACAGCAGTTCCTCGAACAGCTGCTCCGCGTCGGCCGGCACCGAGGCTCGGTCGTCGTAGCGCAGCGCCAGGTCGCTCTCGCCGTCCTCCAGGTCCACCTTGCGGTCGTAGGCGGATACTCGGATGTCGATGTCGGCATGCTCGCGCTGGAAGGCCTCCATGCGCGGGATCAGCCACAGCGACGCGAACGACGCGAAGGTGCTGACGTTGACGACGCGCCGCCCGCGCGTGCGGCGGATCTGGCGCACCGCCTGGTCCAGCTTGGACAGCACGGCCACGGCGGTGGGCAGCAGCGTCGCGCCGTCGCCCGACAGCTCCACCTTGCGCGTGCCGCGCAGGAACAGCGTGCAGCCGATTTCTTCTTCCAGCGACTGGATCTGCCGGCTGATGGCCGACTGCGTGAGGCTCAGCTCCTCGGCCGCGGCACGGAAGGACAGCAGCCGGGCGACGGCCTCGAAGGCGCGCAGCGGGCCGACGGACAGCGGGCGTTGACGTGTCGAAGGGCCGGGCTGATTCATGCGCAGATGGTATCAATCGCCGCCTTGGGAATCATTGGACCGCTTGGGGTGATCTCCGCAGAATCGCTGACAGCAACCCAGGAGCAATTTCATGACTGATGCGCAATCTGTATGGCATCTCGACGGTGGCCGGGCGCTGACCCTGGCCGGTGGGCCGGAAGCCCGCCGCCTTGCCGTGGCCCAGGGCCGCGTGTGGCTGACGCTGTCCGGCACCGCCGACGAGCCGGCCAAGGACCAGTGGCTGCAAGCCGGTGAGGCACTGGCGCTGGCGCCGGGGCAGAGCGCCGTGCTGGAGGGCTGGCCCGCAGCCGATTTCGAGCTGCTGGTGCCGCCGACGTCAGCGCCGGCCCGCCGCAGCTTTCTTGGCCGCCGGTTTTTTGGCCGCTGAGGTGGGTTTGACGGCCTTCGGCTTCTTCGCGTTCGCCGCGCGCAAGGCCGCCTCCAGCGCCAACCGCGCCCAGGGCAGCATCAGCGGCGGCGACTCCAGCGCGTCCTCGGGCGGGCGGCGGTAGCGGGTGATGACGGGCTCGCCGTCCTTGTCCGCGAAGGTGAACGGCGCGCAGCCGGCCGCATCGAACCGCTCGCGCGTGATGTCGTCCGCCTTCAGGAACAACTGGCCGTCGTCGATGATGGCCACGAACAGGTCGTCCACGTAGACGCCCTGGCCGCCGAACATGCGCCGGGTGCGCACGCGGCCCAGCGGCGACAGCAGCTCGACGCAGAGTTCGGTGAAGGCGTCCATGTCAACGCCGCCCGGCCGCCCGAAGGCGCTGACGCGCCCCCCGGGGGGCAGCGAACGGCGTGAGCGTGGGGGCGTCATGTCAGTCACTGTAAGCTCCGCTGCCATGGATGCGAACGACCGCGCCGCGATACGGCACAAGCTGATCGAGCAACGCCTGGGCCTGCCGAAACGGCAGGAACTGGCCGCCGACCTGCAGGAGGTGCTGCGCGTGTGGCTGCTGCGCCGCAAGGAAACCACCATCGGCGCCTACTGGCCCATCAAGGGCGAGTTCGACCCGCTGCCGGCGCTGTACCGCTGGGCTGAAGACGCCCCGGAACGCCAGCAACGTCGAATAGGCCTGCCGGTGGTCGACAAGGTGCACCGCACGCTGCGCTTTCATGTCTGGTACCCCGGCTGCCCGATGGAGGACGACGCCTTCCACATTCCCAAGCCCAAGGGCACGGAGGAATTCGAGCCGCAGCTGATGCTGGTGCCCTGCCTGGGCTTCGGCCCCTGCGGCCTGCGGCTGGGCTACGGCGGCGGCTTCATGGACAAGACGCTGGCGCAACTGCAGCCCCGCCCGGCGGCGGTGGGCATCGGCTACGCGCACGGTTTCCTCCCGCTGCTCAAGCCCAGCCCGCTGGACGTGGCGCTGGATGCGATGCTGACGGAAGAGGGCGTGGTCTGGGACGTGGACGGCTGAGCGTTGGCGGTGGGCGGGCAAGCGGATTGCCTGCACCACAATGCCCGGTCTTCATCCCCATCGTGAGCCTTCCCATGTCCAAGTCCCTGCTCGTGGCCCTGCTGTCCCTGTCCTGCTGTGCCGCCTTCGCGGCGTCCAAGCCCTGTGACGAACTGAAGGCGGAGATCGCCGCCAGGCTGGACGAGAAGGGCGTCAAGGGTTATGAGATCACGGCCGTCGAGAACGACCAGGTGGGTGATGCGAAAGTCATCGGCAGTTGCGATGGCGGTACGAAGAAGCTGACCTACGTGCGCAAGTGAGGCGGGCGCGATGAGCCTCTACCTCGACCACCTCGCCGGTCTGCAGCGCCAGGCCGAAGCCGCGCTGGAACGCACGGGCTTCGACACGCTGCTGATCGCTTCCGGCATCGAGAAATACGCCTTCCTCGACGACCGGCCCTATCTGTTCCAGGCCAACCCGCATTTCAAGCACTGGCTGCCGCTGACGAATCACCCGCATTCGTGGCTGGCCGTGCGGCCGGGCAGGAAGCCGCGCGTCGTCTACTACCAGCCCGACGACTACTGGCATGTGCCGCCCGCAGCGCCGAGCGGCGAGTGGGTGGACGCCGTGGAGCTGGTCGTCATCCGCGAGCCCGAGGCGGCCGCGCAGGCGCTGGCCGACCTGACGGGCGAGCGCACCGCCATCCTGGGCGAGGCCGATGCGGCGCTGCCGGGGCTGGAGCCCAACAACCCGGAGCCGCTGCTGAACCTGCTGCACTGGGCCCGCGGCGTGAAGTCGCCTTACGAGCTGGATCAGATGCGTGCCGCCCAGCGCCGCGCGGTGCCGGGCCACAACGCCGCGCGCGCGGCGTTCCAGCGCGGCGAGAGCGAAGCCGCCATCCACCGTGCCTACCTCGTCGCCACCGGCCACACCGACCGCGACTTGCCGTACACCAACATCATCGGCCTCAACGAGCATGCCGCGGTGCTGCACTACCAGTACCAGGACGAGAGCCCGCCGCCGCAGTCGCGCAGCTTCCTGATCGACGCGGGCGCGCAGGTCAACGGCTATGCGAGCGACATCACTCGCACCTGGGTGGCGCCCAGCCACGACGAGTTCGCGGCGCTGGTGGCGGCCATGGAGGTGGAGCAGCTCGGGCTGGTGGACGAGGTGCGCGAGGGCGTGGACTACCGCGACATCCACCTCAGCACGCACCGCCGCATCGCGCGGGTGCTGCGCAATGCCGGCATCGTCCACATGGGCGACGAGGCCATGGTGGCGGAGGGCGTCACCAAGACCTTCTTCCCGCACGGCATCGGCCACCTGCTGGGCCTGCAGGTGCACGACGTGGGCGGCTTCATGGCCAGTGAGGACGGCGGCACGGCCGACAAGCCCGAGGGCCACCGCTACCTGCGCCTGACGCGTCCGCTGCAGGCCGGCATGGTGGTCACCATCGAGCCGGGGCTGTACTTCATCCCGACGCTGCTGCGCCAGCTGCGCGCGTCGCCACAGGCCGCGCAGGTGGACTGGGACGCCGTGGACCGGCTGCAGCGCTACGGCGGCATCCGCATCGAGGACGACGTGGCCTGCCGCGCGGCCGGCGAGGCGCCCGAGAACCTGACGCGGGACGCGTTCGCCGCGGCGGGCTGATGAAGCGGGGCTGTGCGCTGCTGGCGGGCGCCCTGGCGCTGTCGGCGGGTGCGCAGCCCGCCTCGGCACCGGACGCCCGGTTGGGGCTCGTGCAGGTGCAGGGCGAGTCTGCCGCGCTGCGCGAGAAGAAGACGCTGGCCCAGCTCTTCAAGGCGCAGGCGCTGTTCGACAAGTTCCACGCGCTGGCGCCGGCCGCCGAACTGCGGTTCAAGGTCTACGCGCGCACGCAGGCCGAGTCCACGCAGGCGCTGGCGCTGGGTCTGATGGCGCCCGCCGGCCGGCAGCCTGTGCGGCTCGATGCGCAAGACCGATTCGCCATCGATCCGGCCTGGCGCGACCTGCCCCCGGCGACCGAGGTGCGCAGCCGGCTGGCGGACGGCCGCGTGACCTGGCGGCCGGACATCCGCACGCCGGGGGTGCCGGAAGGCGAGCGGCGGCTGGGCGACCTGCGGCTGCAGTGCCGCGTGGGTTTCGACAGTGGCGTGGCGCGCGGGCTCACGGGGCTGGCCCTGCTGGTGTCCTTTGCCGTCGACGAGTGCGCCGACCCCGAGTGGAGCCCCAGCAACTTCGCGGACCGGCCGGTGTTCGCCGTGACGCTGGTGCACGGCGAGCGCTGGTTGACGCTCAGCGAGGGATTCCTGCACGGCCTGCGCGACGGCAGCGGCAGCGCGTACGACTGGGGCTACTCGCTGCGCGAGCGCATGTTCCGCGTGCCGCTGGGCGATGCGAGCTGGCCGGACGACACGCGCGTGGTCATCGAGGGCATGGACGACCCGGCCGCCGCGCCGGAGCCGGGCCTGGAGGCACTGGACGACGCCTGGGTGAAGGCGGCGCGCCAGCTCGTGCCGGGCCTCTCGGTGGCGGAGGCCGTGAGCCGCTTGGGCAAGGCCGACGACGACACGCACTTCGAGTCGGGCCGCCGGCTGCTGCGCCACCTGCGCGTCATCGCGACGCCCGCGGGCCCGCAGCGGCTGGAGCTGGTGACGGTGTTCGGCACCGACGGCCGGCTGCTGAAGTCCGCGTTGCGGCGGCTGGGCCCGACGCAGCGCTACTGAGTGCGCTTCAGCGACGACAGCAGGCCGTCGCAACCCGCTTCCACCAGGTCGAGCACGCGCTCGAAACCGTCCGCGCCGCCGTGGTAGGGATCGGGCACATCGCGGCCGCGGGAGCTGGGCGCGTAGTCCAGCAGCCGCTTCAGGCGGTGGCGCTGCTCGGGCGGGCACAGCGCGCGCGCACGGGCGAGGTTGTCGGCGTCCATGGCCAGCACGAGGTCGAAGTGCTGGAAGTCGTCGGCGGTGAGCTGCCGCGCGCGCAGGGCCGACAGGTCGTAGCCGCGCCGGCGTGCATGCATCTGGCTGCGCTCGTCGGGTGCGTCGCCCACGTGGTAGCCGTGCGTGCCGGCCGAATCCACGTCGATCGACAGCCCGGCCGCGGCCAGCTTGGCGCGCATGACGCCCTCCGCCGTCGGGCTGCGGCAGATGTTGCCCATGCAGAAGAAGAGGATGCGGCGGACGGACATGGCGGGGCGCTTGAATTCGCGCGGCACCATTGTCTGTCCGTCAGCCGCGTTGCGTTGCGGGCGAGGTGCCGGTCAGAACCGCCAGCCCAGGCCCACGCTGGCCAGCGTCGGGTTGACCTTGAGCTTGCCGACGGAGGCGCCGTTGGAGTAGATGGTGGTCTGCAGGTCGACCTTCTTCAGGTCGAAATTCAGGTAGGTGCCCTTGATGATCTCCACGTCCGCACCGATCTGCAGCGCCGGGCCCCAGCTGTTGTGCTTGATGCCGGGATGCAGCGCGGTCTGCACGGCGGGGGCGAAATTCACGCTGGAGAAGTTCGTGTAGTTGACGCCGGCGCCGACGTAGGGGCGCCAGGTGCCGGTCGGGTTGAAGTGGTACTGCAGCGTCAGCGTGGGCGGCAGGTGCTTGAGCGAGCCGATCTCGCTGCCGTTCGAGTAGAGGGTCTGCTTCTGCGGGTAGGTCAGGATCAGCTCGGCCGCGATGTTGGGCGCGAAGAAATAGCTGAAGTCGACCTCGGGGAAGGTCTTGTTGTTGATCGACAGGCCCAGGCCCGTGCTGTCCTTGTTCGCCGAGTTCAGGTGCAGCGCGCGCACGCGCACCAGCAGCGGGCCTTCATCGGCACGGGCGGGCTGCAGCGCCAGGGTGCTGAGCGCGGTCAGCGTGGCGGCAAGCAGGATCTTCTTCATGGCAGTGGCTCCAAACATGGGACGTGTCCCGATGCAGGCATTGCACGCCGGCCGCCCGCTGCCGGTTTTGACGAGGCGCAAGCTCGCGCCTGGCCCGGGGTGCGTCAGCACACCCCTTTGCGCTGGGTCAAACCTTGGCGCCGATTCCCAGCCGCTTGCACAGCTCCAGCGTCAGCGCGCTCTGGTTCAGCGTGTAGAAGTGGATGCCCGGCGCGCCGCCGTCGATGAGGCGCTCGCACAGCCGCGTGATCACGTCCAGACCGAAGGCGCGGATGCTGGCGGCGTCGTCCATGAAGCCTTCCATCTTCATCTGCACCCAGCGCGGGATGTCGATGCCGTCGCGCTGCGCGAACTGCGCGATGCGGCCGTAGTTGTGGAAGGGCATGATGCCCGGCACGATGGGCTGCGTGACGCCCAGCTTGCGGGCCTCGTCCACGAAGTGGAAGTAGGCGTCGGCGTTGAAGAAGAACTGCGTGATGGCGCCGTCGGCACCCGCCTTCATCTTGTCGGCGAAGTGCCGCATGTCCTGGGCGGCGTAGCGCTGCTGCGGATGCACCTCGGGGTAGGCGGCGACTTCGATGTGCCAGTCCGGCCCTTGCGTCTCACGGATGAAGCTCACCAGCTCGGATGCATAGCGGAACTCGCCCGCCGTGGCCGTGCCGCTGGGCAGGTCGCCGCGCAGCGCGACGACGCGGCGGATGTGCTGCGCGCGGTAGGCGGACAGGATCCCGGCGATGCCTTCGCGCGTGGAGCCCACGCAGGACAGGTGCGGCGCGGCCTCGAAGCCGGCCGCGGCGATGTCCATCACGGCGGAGAGCGTCTTGTCGCGCGTGGCGCCGCCGGCGCCGTAGGTGACGCTGAAGTACTGGGGCGCGAGCGCCCCCAGCTCCTGCACGACGGTCTTGAGTTTTTCGACACCGACCGGCGTGTTGGGAGGAAAGAATTCGAAACTGACAGACGTGGTCATCGTGTGGCCCACAGGAAGAATTCGCGGTTGCCGTCACCGCCGGTGATGGGGCTGTCGAAGTAGTCGAGCACCTTCAGGCCCAGGGCCGTGCAGGCCAGGCGCGCGCGGGCTTCCAGGCGCGGGTAGTCGGCGGCGTCCTTGACGACGCCGCGCTTGTCCAGCGCCTGCGGGCCCAGCTCGAACTGCGGCTTGACCAGAACGAGCAGGTGGCCGTGCACCTCCAGCCACGGCAGCAGCTCGGGCAGGCTGCCGATCATGGAGATGAAGCTCAGGTCGCCGACGATGAGCGTGAAGCCGCCGGTGGGCGCGTGCGCGCGCAGCACGCCCAGGTCGCGCACGTGCACGCCTTCCAGCGCCGTCACGCGGGAGTCCACCCGCAGCTGCGGGTGCAGCTGGCCGTGGCCCACGTCGATGCCCACCACGTGGCGGGCACCGCGCGCGAGCAGGCAGTCCGTGAAGCCGCCGGTGCTCTGGCCGATCTCCAGCACCGTGTGCGCCTTCACGTCGAAGCCCGTGCGCGCCAGCGCGCCTTCCAGCTTCAGCCCGCCGCGCGACACGTAGCGCAGTTCCGCGTCATCGGTGACGCGCAGCTGCGCCGTCTCGGGCAGCTCCTCGCCGGCCTTCTTCAGCACGGCCCAGCCGGTGGGCGAGGCCCATTCGGCAGCGCTGTTGCTGATCAGCCGCTGCGCGACCGAACGGGTCGGCGCATGGCCCTGGGCGACGAGGAGTTGGTCGGCGCGCATCGAACCTCTCGCTGGCTTCAGTAGCGGTAGGTGTCGGCCTTGAACGGGCCTTCGCTGCTGACGCCGATGTAGGCCGCCTGCGCCGGGCTCAGCGTGGAGAGCTGGGCGTTCAGCGTGGTGAGCTGCAGGCGCGCGACCTTCTCGTCCAGGTGCTTGGGCAGCACATAGACCTGGCCGACCGCGTATTTGTCCTGGTGGGCGAACAGCTCCACCTGAGCCAGCGTCTGGTTGGCGAAGCTGGAGCTCATCACGTAGCTGGGGTGGCCGGTGCCGCAGCCCAGGTTCACCAGGCGGCCCTTGGCCAGCAGGATGATGCGCTTGCCGTCCGGGAAGATGACGTGGTCCACCTGCGGCTTGATCTCGTCCCACTGGCAGCCTTCCAGGCCTGCCACGTCGATCTCGTTGTCGAAGTGACCGATGTTGCAGACGATGGCGTTGGCCTTCATCTGCTCCATGTGGGCGCGGGTGATGACGTCGCGGTTGCCGGTGGCAGTGACGAAGATGTCGGCCTTGTCGACGGCGTATTCCATCGTCACGACGCGGTAGCCTTCCATCGCCGCCTGCAGCGCGCAGATGGGGTCGATCTCGGTCACCCAGACCTGCGCCGAGAGGGCCCGCAGCGCCTGGGCCGAGCCCTTGCCCACGTCGCCATAGCCGGCCACGACGGCGATCTTGCCGGCGACCATCACGTCGGTGGCGCGCTTGATGGCATCCACCAGGCTCTCGCGGCAGCCGTACAGGTTGTCGAACTTGCTCTTGGTGACCGAGTCGTTGACGTTGATGGCGCGGAACTTCAGCGTGCCCTTGGCGGCCATCTCGTTCAGGCGGTGCACGCCGGTCGTGGTTTCCTCGGTCACGCCGATGATCTCGGCGCTCTTGCGGGTGTACCAGGTCGGGTCCACGGCCAGCTTGGCCTTGATGGCGGCGAACAGGATGCGCTCTTCCTCGCTGCCCGGGTTGGCCAGCACCGACAGGTCGGTCTCGGCCTTCTGGCCCAGGTGCATCAGCAGCGTGGCGTCGCCGCCGTCGTCCAGGATCATGTTCGGGCCTTCACCGGCCGTGTTGGCGGCGCCGAAGTCGAAGATGCGGTGGGTGTAGTCCCAGTAGTCCTCCAGCGTCTCGCCCTTGTAGGCGAACACCGGCGTGCCCTTGGCGACCAGCGCGGCGGCGGCATGGTCCTGCGTGGAGTAGATGTTGCACGACGCCCAGCGCACGTCGGCGCCCAGCGCCTGCAGCGTCTCGACCAGCACGGCGGTCTGGATGGTCATGTGCAGCGAGCCGGCGACGCGGGCGCCCTTCAGGGGCTGGCTGGCGCTGAGCTCCTTGCGGATGGCCATCAGCGCGGGCATCTCGCCCTCGGCGATGAGGATTTCCTTGCGGCCCCATTCGGCCAGGCTGAGGTCTTTGACGATGGAATCGGTGGCGGACATGCGGTGCTCCTTCAAGCGATTGAAGCCGCTGGACGCACGCTGCCGGGGATTGAAGACTCACCCCGACCACGGCGGGCCAGCAGGTGAGCGCGGTTGCAGAAGATCTCCGAGCCTGGCCTCAAGGGGTGCTGAGGTTGCAACGCTCCTCGGAAGAGGCCGCATTCTAGGCGAGCGACCGGGGCTTTGCCGTTGGGGTGATGATGGCCGCAAGGAGTTCCGCGATGACAAATCCCGTTTCTGCACACATCCCGCGGCGCCGCCTCGGCGCATCCGGCCCCCAGGTGTCGGCCCTCGGCCTGGGTTGCATGGGCATGTCCGAGTTCTACGGGCCGGCCGACGACGCGCAGTCGCTGGCCGTGCTGCACCACGCGCTGGACATCGGCATCAACTTCCTCGACACGGCCGACATGTACGGCGTGGGCAGCAACGAGCGTCTGCTGTGCCAGGTGCTCGCCACGCGCCGCAGCGAGGTCGTGCTGGCGACCAAGTTCGGCAACGTGCGTGCCCCCGACGGCGCGATGCTGCGCATCGACGGCAGCCCGGCGTACGTGCGCGAGGCCTGCGACGCGAGCCTGCAGCGCCTGGGTGTGGAGCACATCGACCTGTACTACCAGCACCGCGTCGACAAGACGGTGCCCATCGAGGACACCGTGGGCGCGATGGCCGAGCTGGTGAAGGCCGGCAAGGTGCGCCACCTGGGTTTGTCCGAGGCCTCGGCCGCCACCATCCGCCGTGCGCACGCCGTGCATCCCATCGCAGCGGTGCAGACCGAGTACTCGCTGTGGAGCCGGGACGTCGAAGCCGAGATCCTGCCGGCCTGCCGCGAACTGGGCATCACGCTGGTGCCCTACAGCCCGCTGGGCCGCGGCTTCCTGACCGGCGCCATCCGCGCGGCCGAGCAACTGGCCCCGGACGACCGCCGCCGCATCCACCCTCGCTTCCAGGGCGAGAACCTGGACCACAACCTCGCGCTGGCCGACGCGCTATCAGCACTGGCGCGGGGATGGGGCCACACGCCGGCACAACTCGCGCTGGCTTGGCTGCTCGCCCAGGGGCCGGACATCGTGCCCATTCCCGGCACGCGCAGCACCGCGCGGCTGGACGAGAACGCCGCCGCGGCCCGGATCACGCTCAGCGCCGAGCAGCGCGCCGGCATCGAGGCACTGCTGCGCGAACACGACATCTCCGGCACACGGTACCCCGTGGCGCAGATGGGTGCATTGAACGCCTGAGGAGCTGCAGCCCGGTTGGCGGGTGGTTTTCGCAAAACCGGACATCCACCCATGGGATGACGCGGGCGCGGCAGCGCTGACACCATGCCACCCCTAACGACTTTCCGAAGGGGTAGGACATGCGCGCATTCATGGTGAACACGGTACGGGGGCTGCTGGCTCTCGCGGTCGGGAGCTTGGGCGTGCCTGCGGTGCAGGCAGCCAGTTTCCACGCGGCCAGCAACGCGTCGGTGGAGCTGAGCGTCACCAATACCCGCATGAGCGATCCGCGCGACGCCGGCGGCCCCATGCCCGTGTCGGTGGATTCGCGAGCCGCGCTCGAAGGCCCAGGCATGGGCGGCATGGCCCACGCCTGGGCCGCCGCCTCGGTGGCTGCCCTGCACACCTATGGGACGGCATTCGCGACGACGACCCTGCCCTACAGCGGTGGGGCCAACACCTCGAGTCCGGCGAATGCGTCGCTGGACGACAGCTTCGTGCTGCAGGCCGCCGGCTACGGCCAGGGCACGCTGGCATGGGTCACGGCCACGGTGTGGATAGACGGCACCGTCATGCAGCACGATGGCACGGGCGATTTTCGCTACGCCCAGCGTTGGGAGGCCGTCGTCACGGCAGGCAGCAGCCTCAGCACCTACGCCTGGTCGGGCTTCGAATCGAATTACGCCTCCTGCGACGCCTGCTCCAACCACAGCACGCTGGGCGGGAAGACGATAGGTTTCTATGCCGTTGTCGGCGCGGCCAACACCGTCTCCATGAGTCTGAGCATCGAGAACAACATCTTCATGACCAACGGCGAGCCCGGGTTCGCCTCGGGCACCATGGACCTGGGCAATACCTTCGCATGGGGCGGCATCCAGAGCGTCACTATCGACGGCGTGCAAGTGGCCGGTTTCTCGGCCCTGAGCGCCGACACCGGCTTCGACTACACGGCCAGCGCGGTGCCCGAGCCTGGTGCGGCCGGCCTGCTGGCCTTGGGCCTGCTGGCACTGCCCTGGCTGCGCCGCCGGCGCGGCGCCTAAGGAGACGTTGAACAAGCCAACGCGATGCAGTGCGCCCTGGTTTGGGCTGGCTGCCAAGCGCAAATGCTCGCCATAGCCTTTGCTATGGCGAGCATTTGCAACGCCTCAGACCGCCCAAAGCAGGGATGCGCTTCGCGCGAGGGACTTGTTCAGCGTTTCCCTAAGCCGCTGCTGCGGTAGGCCCAGAAGCGCGGCAGCAAGAAGCCCGTCGCGACAACGCCCGCCAGGCGCACCAGGCCGCCGATCCAGATCGACGCCGAGACGCCCCAGGCATCGGCCATGAAACCGGCGCACGCGTTGCCGATCAACGGGCCCATGCCGAGGAATATTCAGGGCGTCGGTGAAGGATGCGGATGCGCCGCAGAAAAGCGGACATTCCGTTTCAGGAGTTTCGCCCCCGGACCCAGGGACAGACAGGGGTGGCGTGCCGCCTTAGATTGCAGCGCGGGCTCAAGATCCACCGCACCAGCCGCGCGCCACGCGGGCGCACACAAGGAGTTCTCCGGATGACTGCATCAATCCTGCTCAAGCGACTGCTGGGCGCCGGCCTGCTCGCCGTCGGCGCGCTCGGTACCGGGGCCGCGCATGCCACGCCGGTATTGAACCCCGCCAACGGCCACTATTACGACGCCATCCTGGTCCCCGCCGGGCTCACCTGGGGGGATGCCAACCTCGCGGCCACCGCGGCAGGCGGATACCTGGCGACGCCGCTGAACGCCGGCGAGAACGCCTTCATCTTCGCGTTGGTGGACAGCGCCAGCTTCTTCACTGGGGTCAGCGTCAACGGGGACATCGTCGGGCCCTGGCTCGGCATCTACTCCGACGCTTCCTCCGTCGGCAGCTTCAACTACGTGACGGGTGGCGCGCTGGGCAGTTACGCGCCCTGGGGGCCCGGGCAGCCGGACGCCTTCGGCGGCGGTGCTCAGGGTGTCACGTATTACGCCGGCATCAACCGCGGCTCGACCTGGGGTGACCAGCCGCAGGCAGGCCTGGCAGGATTCACGCTGCCGCAGGGCTACGTGATCGAGTACACCTCGGCACCCGTGCCGGAGCCTGCATCGCTGCTGCTGATGCTGGCAGGGGTGGCGGGCATCGTCGCGGTGCGCGTGCGGGCCGCACGCCGCTGAGCCACCACGGCATGGGCAGTTCCCATACCGCCGTATCGGCTGGACCGGGTCCGCGAGCACGCACCACGTAAGGGCAACTGCCGTTCGCGGCGTGCGCCGACCTCACTCTGCAGCCACTCCCAGAAATTCCGCCAGCCGCGCTCGCTCCGCCGCCAACGCCGCCTTGAACCCCGCATCGCGCGGCGCACGGCTGGCCACGTAGCCGCAGTCGAGCTGGAGCCGGCCGCTCCTCACGCTGGCATTGGCCCAGCCGATGACCTGGTCGCGCCACAGCAGCGGCAGCGCGTAGTGGCCCCGGACCCGCTTGGCCGCCGGCGTGTAGGCCTCGAAACGGTAGGCCCAGCCCCACAGCAGCTCGAAGCGGCGGCGGTCCCAGACGACGGGGTCGAACGGCGCCAGCAGACGCACCTGAGACGGGATGCGCCAGCCGCGCGTCGGGTCTTCGCAAGCCGGCCAGTACCAGTCGATGCCATCCACGCGCGCATGGGCCAGGCGCTCCTTGGCGCGGGCGATGGTCGGTTTGCGCAAGTCCTGCCACTGGTGTGCCGCGTTGAACAGCATGTTGATGAGCTGCGACAGGCTGCCGGCCGGCAGCGGTGCGTACTTGCGCACCAGCGCGTCGGCCATCGTGTCCATCGCCGCCTGCGGGTCGACGTGGGCTTGCTGTGCCAGGGTCGGCGGCGCCAGCCGGTAGACGCGCGTGCCGCTGTCGCGCCGCACGACATCGAGGTGGCCACGGTAGTGCAAGCCGTCCAGCAACTCGGTGGACAGCCGGCTGTTGCCGCCGAACCAGTTCTTCACCGCGCCATGGCCCAGCGCGGCGTCCACGTCGGCCGGGTGGGCCTCGCCCAGGCGCTCGACCTCGGCCAGCACCGCGTGGGCCAGCTGCCAGCGCGCGGGGTCCCACACGCGGCGTGTGCCGCGCGGGTGCATCAGCGCGCGCAGTTCGGGCGTGACGAAGCCGTAGTTGATGAAGAAGTCCTCGCGCAGCGGCAGGCGCGGGTAGCGGCGCTCCAGGTCGCCGGCCCGGTAGCCCTTGACGCGGTGGCGCAGCGTCAGGTCTTGCGCGCGGGCAGGCGCGCGCAGCGGGTCGGCCTGGACGAAGCCGCCGAGGCGCTCGACGGCGGCCATCAGCGTCGTCGGCGGGAAGAGGCTGCGCGCCACCGCGTGTCGGCGCAGGGCGGCGAGATCAGGGCTGGGGCTGGTTGCTGGCATCGGTGTGCAGGGCCTGCTTGCGGGCATACATGTCGGCGTCGGCGTGCTTGAGCAGGCTTTCGGTGTCCTGGCCGTCGTCGGGGTAGAGGGCGATGCCGAAGCTCGCGGTGGCGCTGAAACCGGCCGGCGCAACGCCTGCCAGGCTCTGCAGCGGCTCGCGCAGCGCGGCTTCGAGGTGCGCACGCGCGGCCTCGGCGTCGGCGCGGTTCTCGACCGACTCCAGCAGCATGACGAACTCGTCGCCCGCGTAGCGCGCCATGATGTCGCCGATGCGCAGGCCCGCGCGCAGCCGCTGGCTGGCCTCCTTGAGCACCGCGTCGCCCGCGCCGTGGCCGAAGCGCTGGTTGATGTCCTTGAAGCGGGTGAAGCCGACGAACATGACGGCGAAGGGCCAGTGGTCGCCGCGTCGGCGCTGCTGCAGGATGCGGTCCTCGATGCGGCGCAGCATGGCGCTGCGGTTGCACAGCCCCGTGAGCTGGTCCGTCAACAGGCGCTGCTGCATGTCGGCGAAGCTGCGCGCCAGCTCGCCCAGTTCGTCGTCGCGGTGCACGTTCAGCGGCTTGTCCAGCACGCCGTCGCCCACGCGGCGCGCGGCATCGGCCAGCTCGCGCAGCTCGCGCGTGACGATGCCCAGCACCGCCCAGCCCAGCCCCAGCGCCACCAGGGTCGCCAGGCCCGCCAGCACGCCAGCCTGCACGAAGCTGCGCTGCACGCCGGCGAGGAAGTCGGCGCGCGGCACGGCGACGACGATGAGCCAGTCCAGCCCCAGCGCCGGGTCGACGCGCGCGTAGCCCAGCTGCACGGCCTGGTCGCCCGGGCCGTTGAAGACGGTCGTGAGCGGCACGGTACCGGGCGGCGCGGCACTGCGTGCAGTCACCGCCGCGAAGGCGGCGGCGACGAGGTCGTCCGGGCTTTCCCGTGCGTTCAGCCGCCGGTGTTCGCCGGCCGCCGTGGTCTTCATGTGCGCGCCACGCGACACGCCGATGAGTTCGCCGTTCGCCTCGACGACCATCGCCACCGCGTTCTCGCTCAGCTGCAGCCGCGAGAGCAGCGCATGGACCTGCTTGAGCGGCAGGTCCGTCGCCGCGACGCCTGCGGGCTCGCCGACCTCGTTGCCGATGCGCTTGGTGCGCGTGGTGACGAGGTCCAGCGTCTTGAAGTCGATGTAGACCGGCGTCCAGCCCAGCGGCGCCGGGTGGGCCAGCGCGGCCAGGTACCAGGGGCGCTCGCGCGGCTCGAAGACCCTGTCCTCGGTCACCGGCGAGCGCAGTTCGCCGGCAATGCCGCTGAGCCGGTAGAGCGTGCGCGGGCCCTCGCTGCTCGCGCGCAGGCGCAGCTCGGCCTCCTGCTCGGAGAAGCGCCACAGGCCCAGGAAATGGCCGTGGCGGTCGCCGTAGTAGACGTAGTTGTTGGGGTCGCGGTGCACCGCGGTGGCCAGCCAGAAGCGGGTGCGCAGCGCGCCGAGCTCGCGGCCGATGTCCTCGGGTGCCGGCAGGCCGGTCGGGAAGGCCGCCTCCAGCACGGCGTCTGCACCGCCCACGTGCCGCTCCAGCGACGCGGCGATGCGGTTCACCGCCTCGGCGACGAGCTGGCCGGACAGCGTGTCCACCGTGTCGCGCCCGGCGCGCCAGAACAGCGTGCCCATCAGCAGCACCAGGCCCAGCATGAGCACGACGTAGGGCAGCGTCAGCAGTCGGCGCAGGCTCAGGCGGTCGGTCAGGGTCCTGATCGGCAAGGGGACTCTCGCGGGCGGTTCCGGTCGGGTGCAGGTTAGCAGGCAGCGCGGGGTGCCTGCGCCCTGGCGCTGCGCTGGCGCCGGGTCAGCTGGCCGGCGGCACTAGAATTCAAGGTTGCCCTGCGGTTCCCGCAGCCGCGTCACCCCGAGGAAATCAACGTGTTCATCTCCAACGCCTACGCCCAGGCCGCCCCGGCCGCCAGTCCCGAGTCCGGTCTCCTTGGCATGCTGCCGCTGGTGCTGATGTTCGTGGTGCTGTATTTCGTCATGATCCGGCCGCAGATGAAGCGCCAGAAGGAGGCGAAGGCCATGATCGAGGCGCTGTCCAAGGGCGACGAGGTCGTCACGGCCGGCGGCGTCATCGGCAAGATCAGCAAGATGGGCGACAGCTTCATCCACATCGAAGTGGCCAGCGGCGTCGAGCTCCAGATCCAGCGCGGTGCCGTCACCCAGGTTCTCCCTAAGGGCAGCTTGAAGTAAGCCGGCCCAGCGTCACATCCGGCCACATCCGGTACCCGCCGCGGCGCCGACAAGGAAGTCTCCCCATGAACCGCTATCCGCTCTGGAAGTACGCGATCCTGCTCGTCGCGCTGCTGATCGGCACCCTCTACACGCTGCCCAACCTGTTCGGTGAAGCGCCGGCCGTGCAGGTGTCCAGCGCCAAGGTCACCGTCAAGGTCGACCCGGCGCTGCAGGCCCGCATCGAGTCCACGTTGAAGGAGGCCGGCGTCACGGCGGACTACGTGCATTTCGACGGCAACTCGATCAAGGCGCGCTTCTCCGACACCGACACCCAGCTCAAGGCCAAGGACGCCATCAACAAGGCGCTGAACGCCGATGCGGCCGACCCGACCTACAT
Source organism: Roseateles sp. (assembly GCF_965229315.1). Classification (GTDB taxonomy): domain Bacteria; phylum Pseudomonadota; class Gammaproteobacteria; order Burkholderiales; family Burkholderiaceae_C; genus Pelomonas. Next base: position 3,855,715 of record NZ_CBDDJA010000002.1, on the reverse strand, counting down.
CGTCGCGCTGAACCTGCTGTCGCGTTCGCCGGCCTGGCTGACCGCGCTGCACGCCAACCCGATGTACCTCGGGCTGGACCTGCGCGGCGGCGTGCACTTTCTGATGCAGGTCGACATGAAGGCGGCCCTCACCAAGAAGGCCGAGGCACTGACCGGCGACGTGCGCTCGATGCTGCGCGAGAAGAACATCCGCCACGCCGGCATCAGCCGCGACGGCAACACCGTCCTGATCGCCTTCCGCGACGCCGAGCAGCGCACCGCGGCGCTGAGCCTGCTGCAGGCGCAGATCCCCGAGGTCGTCTGGACCTCCCAGGGCAGTGACCTGCAGCTGGCCGGCAACCTGTCGCCCAAGGCCCAGGTGGCGGCGCAGGAGGCGGCGCTCAAGCAGAACATCACGACGCTGCACAACCGCGTCAACGAGCTGGGCGTGGCCGAGCCCGTCATCCAGCAGCAGGGCCTGGACCGTGTGGTCGTGCAGTTGCCCGGCGTGCAGGACACCGCCAAGGCCAAGGACATCATCGGCCGCACCGCGACGCTGGAACTGCGCATGGTGGACGACAGCGCCGAGGCGCAGGAGGCGCTCAAGGGCAACGGTCCCGTGCCGTTCGGCACCGAGCGCTTCATCGACCGCAGCTTCGGCCCCATCATCGTCAAGCGCCAGGTCATCCTGACCGGTGACAACCTGACCGACGCCCAGTCCGGCTTCGACGAGAACCACAACCCGGCCGTGCACCTGACCGTGGACGCCAAGGGTGCCCGGGTCATGAAGGACACCTCGCGCGAGAACGTCGGCAAGCGCATGGCCATCCTGCTGTTCGAGAAGGGCAAGGGCGAGGTCGTCACCGCGCCGCGCATCAATTCGGAGCTGGGCAACCGCTTCCAGATCACCGGCTCCACGTCCACGCAGGAAGCCAGCGACACCGCGCTGCTGCTGCGCGCCGGCAGCCTGGCCGCACCGATGGAGATCATCGAGGAGCGCACCATCGGCCCGAGCCTGGGCAAGGACAACATCGAGAAGGGCATCGCCAGCGTCACCTGGGGTTTCGTGGCGGTGGCCGTCTTCATGTGCATCTACTACATGCTGTTCGGCGTGTTCTCGTCGCTGGCGCTGGGCTTCAACCTGCTGCTGCTGCTGGCGGTGCTGTCGATGATGCAGGCCACGCTGAGCCTGCCCGGCATTGCCGCGCTGGCGCTGGCGCTGGGCATGGCCATCGACGCCAACGTGCTGATCAACGAGCGCATCCGCGAGGAACTGCGCGGCGGCGCCTCGCCGCAGGCGGCCATCCATGCGGGCTACGAGCGCGCCTTCGCGACCATCCTGGACTCCAACGTGACGACGCTGATCGCCGGCCTGGCGCTGCTGGTGTTCGGCTCCGGCCCCATCAAGGGTTTCGCCGTCGTGCACTGCCTGGGCATCCTGACCTCGATGTTCTCGTCCGTCGTGTTCTCGCGCGGCCTCGTCAACCTCTGGTACGGCCGCCAGAAGAAGCTCAAGTCCCTGTCCATCGGCCAGGTGTGGAAACCCACGCCGGACGCCCCCGAGTCGACCGCGGCCTAAGGAACTCCCGTCATGGAACTCTTCCGCATCAAACGGGACATCCCGTTCATGAAGCACGCGTTGATCTTCAACGCGATCTCCTTCATCACCTTCGCCGTGGCCGTGTTCTTCCTGATCACGCGCGGCCTGCACTTCTCCATCGAGTTCACCGGCGGCACGGTCATCGAGGTCGCCTACGCGCAGACGGCCGACATCGGCAAGACCCGCCACACCGTCGAGCAGATGGGCTACGGCGAGGTGCAGGTGCAGAATTTCGGCTCGTCGCGCGACGTGATGATCCGCCTGCCCGTGCGGCCCGGCGAGAAGCAGACCGAGGTCGTCGACAAGGTCTTCACCGCGCTGTGCACCGCCGAGACCGGTACCGTCACCCAGCACCAGTCCATCACGGACAAGGGCGAGTCGGTCAGCAAGCAGATCTGCACGAACGCGGCGCAGGCCGAGCCGATCACGCTGTCTCGCTCCGAGGTCGTCGGCCCCGCCGTCGGCGAGGAGCTGGCCTGGGACGCCGCCAAGGCGCTGATCTTCACGGTGCTGGGCATCGTCATCTACCTGGCCATCCGCTTCGAGTGGAAGTACGGCGTGGCCGGCGTCATCGCCAACCTGCACGACGTGGTCATCATCCTGGGCTTCTTCGCCTTCTTCCAGTGGGAGTTCTCGCTGGCGGTGCTGGCGGCCATCCTGGCGGTGCTGGGCTACTCGGTGAACGAATCCGTCGTCATCTTCGACCGGGTGCGGGAAGCGTTCCGCAAGTACCGCAAGCTCGACACCCGCGAGGTGATCGACCACGCCATCACGTCGACGATGAGCCGCACCATCATCACCCACGGCTCCACGCAGCTGGTGGTGCTGTCCATGCTGCTGTTCGGCGGCCCGACGCTGCACTACTTCGCCGTGGCGCTGACCATCGGCATCCTGTTCGGCATCTACTCCTCGGTGTTCGTGGCGGCCGCGCTGGCGATGTGGCTGGGCGTCAAGCGCGAGGATCTGGTGAAGTCGGTGGCCGTCAACCGCGACGATCCCAGCGACCCGAACTCCGGGGCCGTCGTGTAGAGTGAAGCGATCCCTGACACCCCGCCGAGCCGCCCGCCACCGTCCATGACCGCCGCCCGCAACCAGGCCCTGGCCACGCAGGCACGGCGCGTCTACCTCGAAGCCCTGGTGCGAGGCATGACGCCGCTGTTCGCGGCGGTCGGTCAGGGTGCGGGGCAATTGCTGAACCAGGGTGCGCCACACGCCGTCATGATGGCGCGGCGCGACGCCGTGCAGGCCTGGCAGAAGCTGGGGCCGAGCTGGCAGCTGGCCGTTGTGGACGCGCTGCGCGACGCGGCCAAGCACGGTGTGTCCGACACCGTGCGCGAGCCGGACGCCATGGCGCCCTCTTCGCTGAAGATGAGCCTGGTCGACGACTCGACCATCGAGCGCGAGATCACGAGTTCGCGCCTCGCGCTGGTCATGATGGACCGCGCGACCTGGGAGTTCACCGACCTGCGCACGCGCATGCAGGCGCTCGAGGCCCACGACGACCTGGAGCCCCTGGACCTGTTGCGCGCCCATGTGGTGGCCCGCCTGGCGCTGGATGCCTGGAGCCGTGTCGGCCTGGATGACACCGTGTGGCAGCTGCTGCACCACGAACTGCACGAGGAGTTCGCGCAACTCGTCAGCGAGGCCTACCACGAGACCAACCGCTGGTTGATCGCGCAGAAGGTCATGCCCGAGGTCGACCTGCGGCCCTTCATCCGCCGCACGGCCCAGGCGGCCGTCGCCGCGACGGCCGCGGCCACCGGCCTGCCCGTGCCTGTGCCGCAGGGTGCATCCGGCGCGGCGGCAGTGCCCGGCGGTGCCGCCGGGATGCCCGTGTCCAGCCGCGCCAGCGCACAGGCCGACGAGGTCATGGCCCAGCTGCAGCGCGTGCTGGCCCGCCACGTGCCGGGTTTCCCTGTCACGAAGAGCCAGGTGCCGGCCCGGCCCGGGGGGGGCAAGCCCAGCCTGGCCGACATGGGCCACGGCGGCGGTCCTGTCGGTGGGGACAGCGGTGCTGCCAGGCCTTTGCTGGCCGATGCGGCGCCGATCGCGTCGGCGGATGCATCGCCCGTGGCGCCGGCTTCGCCGCGCCTGCTCGGCGCGATCAAGCATGCGCAGGAATCGCTGCAGCGCCGGTCGGGGGCGGCCATGGCCGCTGGTGCTGCCGATACCGGCAGCGGCGCGCAGAGTGCGCCGCGGGCGCTGGAAGAGATCGGTGCCCGCAACCAGGCCTTCAAGCAGGTCCTCAAGCAGGCCGCGAGCACGCCGGCCGAGCGCGCGACCATCGAGATCGTCGCGATGATGTTCCAGAGCATCCTGACCGAGGAGCGCATCCCGGCGTCGGTGCGGGTCTGGTTCGCGCGGCTGCAGATGCCGGTGCTGCGCGTGGCGGTGGGCGAGCCCGACTTCTTCGCCGCCGCGGACCACCCGGCGCGCCGCCTCATCGACCGCATGGGCGCCTGCGTGATGGGCTTCAACACGGCCCAGGGCAGTGGCCCCGGTGCCGAGCGCGCCAGCAACGATGCGCTGGAGCGCGAGATCAAGCGGGTGGTGCAGGTCGTCGAGGCCTACCCGGACACCGGCCGGCGTGTGTTCGCGACGGTGCTGACCGAGTTCGAGAAGTTCCTCGACCATTACTTCGAGAACGAGAACCAGGCCTCCCGGCGCGGCGTGTCGCTCGCCCAGCAGGTCGAGCAGCGTGAGACGCTGGCCATCCAGTACACCATCGAGCTGCGCAAGATGCTGTCCGAGGTGCCGGTGCAGGAAGGCGTGCGCGACTTCCTGTTCCATGTCTGGGCTGACGTGCTGGCCGTGACGGCGGTGCGTTCCGGCGCGCAGTCCGAGGTGACCAAGGCGATGAAGCGCGCGGCGGCCGACCTGATCTGGAGCGCCAGTGCCAAGGCCTCGCGCGAGGAGCGCACCGACGTCATCCGCCACCTGCCGCCGCTGCTGAAGACGCTGCGCGACGGCATGGGCCATGCCGGCCTCGCGGTCGACAAGCAGGACGAGCACATCCGCCAGCTCAACAACGCGCTGGCCGCGGCCTTCACGGCGAAGACGGCGGCGATCCCGCGCGAGCGCCTGGACGAGCTGATGGACCAGCTCGAGACGCTGGAGGCCATGCTGCCGGAGGGCGGCGAGGGCGACACCCATGTCGACGAGATGCTGGTGCGCGACCTGTCCGGCCACGAGTCCGACGGCATGGAGGTCGTCGCCGAGGGCGGCTCGGCGCCCACGCCGGCCATGGTGGCCTGGGCGCGCGAGCTGCAGGTGGGGGGCTGGTTCATGCTGGACTACCGCGGCCGCAACGAGCAGGTGCAGCTCGCCTGGCGTGGCCTGCGCAAGCAGCTGGCGCTGTTCGTCACGCCCAAGGGCCGGGGCGTGCTGTTCTCGCTGAACCGCATGGCGGCCTTCCTGCAGGCCGGGCTGTTGCTGCCGGCCCAGGACGAGTCACTGACCGTGCAGGCCACGCGCAAGGCGCTGGCCAAGCTGGACGCCGACCCGAGCAGCCTGCTGAATTAGGGCCTGCTCCGACCAAACAAGAACGGCGCCTGAGGCGCCGTCTGCTTGGGGTGGCGGAGTCAGTGGATCAACCGGTCTTCGGGCGCGACGAACAGTTCGTCCAGGATCAGCGCGTCGGGCTCCTCGCCCAGGCTCCAGAACACCATCAGCACGATGATCTTCAGGTCTTCCAGGTCCATCGGGCTGCCGCCGACCGCCATCGAGCGGTCGATGACCATCTCGCGCATCGCGCCGGGCAGCACGCCCGCCGATTCCAGGAAACTGATGAAGCCGATGGACGCTTCGCCCAGGTGGTCCACCTCGGCAGGCGAGTAGACCCGCAACGCGTCGGCGCTCTGCTCGCCGTGAAAGGCCTCGCCAGCGGCGGCCAGGCCTTCCAGCCAGCTCAGCGCTTCCTGGATCTCGTCGTTCTCGAAGCCGACCGCCGTCAGCTTGCGGGCCAGCTGCGCATGGTCGGGACAAGCGTCCGGGCGCCAGTAGGTCTCGTAGAGATAAACCAGGACATCGAGCATCGTGAGGCGATGATAGCCCAGCGTTCCGAGGCACCCGGACGCGAATAACCCCTTGGATCAGGCTCTCATATCCGGGGTTAAGCTCGTCAGCCCTGACCTCTGCGCTGGAACAGCTGCCCCGCCAGCCGGGCGACCTGGCCGTCCAGCTCCAGCTCCAGCAACGCGGCGTTCAGCTCGGCTGCCGGCCAGCCGCAGCGCGCCATCAGCGCATCCAGGCTGACCGGATCGAAGCCCATCGCCTCCAGTAAAGCCTGGTGTTCGTGCGTCGGCTCGGGCGTGGCTTGCGGTTCGGCAGTGCGGGTTGCACCGAGCGGCAGCAGTTCCTCCAGCACGTCCTGCGCGGACTCCACGAGCTTGGCGCCCTGGCGGATCAGCGCATGGCAGCCGCGGGCCTGCGGCGAGTGGATGGAGCCGGGGATCGCGAAGACCTCGCGGCCGGCCTCGGCCGCCTGCCGCGCCGTGATCAGCGAGCCCGACTGCACCGCCGCCTCCACGACCAGGCAGCCCTCGCTCAACCCCGCGATGATGCGGTTGCGCTTCGGGAAGTTGGCCTGCATGACCGGCGTGCCCAGCGAGTACTCGCTGACGATGAGGCCACCTGCCGCCAGCAGCCGCGCCGCGAGGCCCGCATTGCGGCGCGGGTAGACCTGGTCCAGCCCGGTGCCCACGACGGCGATGGTGGCGCCGCCGCCGGCATCCAGCGCGCCTTCGTGCGCGGCGGCGTCCACGCCCAGCGCCAGGCCCGAGACGATGGCGTAGCCGGCCTGCGCCAGCGCGCGGGCGAAGGCGCGGGCGTTGTCGCCGCCCTGCGCCGTCGGGTTGCGGCTGCCGACGATGGCGAGCGCGGGTGACGCGAGCAGCTCGCGCCGGCCCTGCAGCCACAGCAGCAGGGGCGGGTCGGCGGTGGCCAGCAGGCGCGGCGGGTAGTCCGCGTCACCCAGCACCAGCAGGTCATGGCCCGGTTCGGCCAGCCAGGCCTGGGCCTTGGCGATCAATTCGGCCAGGTGTTCGGGCGGGTGGTTGAACGCATCGCGCTGCCTGGGCGGCAACGCCTGGTCCAGCGCGGCGGCGGGCAGTTCGAAGACCGCCTCGGGGCTGCCGGCCATCGCCAGCAGCCGCCGCGCGGCGCCGGGGCCGACGCTCTCGGTCAGCTGCAGCCACGCGGCCAGCTCGGTCGAATCGAGCATGTCAGCACAACCCGGGCCGAGCGCCGGGCCGAGCGCCGGGCCACGCCCAAGCCGGCCCGTCTGGCGATGTGCTCGCGGGGGCTGCCCCGCGCGCATCGCCGTCCCCCAGGGGGACCGACCCGGTGCGCCCGCGTTCAGCGCGGCGCGGCTGGGCGAGGGGCGCCATGGTCTAGGGCTGCGTGAAGCGGTCACCCGGCTTGACGGGTTCCTTGACCGAGATGATCAGCGCGTACGACACGCGCTCGTAGACCTCGAACACGAACAGCACGCCATGGCGCTCGTCGGGCAGCTTGAGGGTCTCGGCCTTGCCGCCGGTCTTGTCGGTCACGTAGTCGCCATCGCGCCACAGCGCGAACACGTGGCCGCGCTCGACGCCGTCACGCGTGCCGCGGTTCAGCGCGACGATCTGGTTCTGGCCGGCATTGAGCGCGTCGCCGTAGACGGAGGCGATCTGGCCGGCCAGCGGCGTCTGCGGCGCATGCGGGATGTAGCGCTGCAGGTTGCGTTGAGGCGCGGGGGCGAGCCGGTCGCCGATGCCGACTTCCTGCCTGACCTGCTTGATGCGCAGCGTGGCCGGCACGATCTCGGTCTTGCCGTTGGCCAGCGGCCGGTCCTCGCCGGGGCGGATCAGGTCGGCCGTGCCGACGTAGGGCGCCTCGTAGCCGAGCACCTCCTTCGTCGCCGGGTCGATCAGCGGGCGAGCGGTACGGAAGATGCGGAAGTCCGTCGTGCCGCCGAACTCGCCGCGCGCATAGGCCAGGTCGCCGCTGCCCAGCACGACATGGCCCTCCTGCGCGGCGACGATGCGCGGCGCGGTGGCCAGCGCGTCGTTCTCGAAGATGACCGCGTCGGTGAGGAAGGGCTGGATCAGGCGCAGCGGGATGGCCGCGATGCCACTGCCATCGAGGGCCGCGATGCGCATGCGCGGGCTCAGCTTGACCGCGTCGCCCCCCGCGCTGTCGCCCACGCCCTGCGCCAGCTGCAGCCGCGCGCGGCCGTCCACCTTGACGAGCATCAACACCTGGCCGGGGTAGATCAGGTGCGGGTTGCGGATCTGGTCGCGGTTCATGCCCCACAGCTCGGGCCACCGCCAGGGGCTCTTCAGGAACAGGCCGGAGATGTCCCACAGCGTGTCGCCCGCCTTCACGGTGTGCTGGTCAGGGGCGTTGGGCGCCAGCTCCGACAGCGGCACGCCGGCGGAGGCCACGTCATCGGTCACGCGGCGCTGCTCGGGCGTGACGGGCGGGGTGCCGGTCTGGGCCCACACAGGGGCCGTCGCGGCAGCGAGGCAGGCTGCGAGGACGGCAAATCGGGCAGGGCGTGCATCGGGCATCGGGCGCATTCTCCGAAGGGGGTTGCCGGATCGGCGAAAATCCGGGTGATTCTGCCCGCATTCCCCAGGGGCAACCAACAACCTCTAGCGCTCGTTTGCGAGCGCTTACAAGGCGCCATGGCCCAACTCGACATCCTCCGTTATCCCGACCCGCGGCTGCACACCGTCGCCAAGCCCGTCGCGGCCGTGGACGAGCGCATCCGCCAGCTCGTCGACGACATGCTCGAAACCATGTATGCGGCCGACGGCGTGGGCCTGGCCGCGACACAGGTGGACGTGCATGAGCGCGTCATCGTCATCGACACGTCGCAGGACCGCGACACGCCACGCGTGCTGATCAACCCTGAACTGCTCAGCAAGAGTGAGCGCATGGTGGACGGCGAGGAGGGCTGCCTGTCCGTGCCGCAGACCTACGACAAGGTGCCGCGCCATGCCGAGGTGACCGTGCGCGCCACCAACCGCGACGGCGAGGTCTACGAGTTCTCCGCAGACGGCCTGCTGGCCGTGTGCGTGCAGCACGAGATGGATCACCTGATGGGCAAGGTGTTCGTCGAGTACCTGAGCGCGCTCAAGCGCGACCGCATCAAGAACAAGATGGTCAAGAAGGCGCGCGAGGAAGAGGCCGAGGCCAAGAAGCGCAACCAGCGCCTGTGACCGGCATGCGCGTCACGTCATGAGAGTCGTCTTTGCCGGCACGCCGGAATTCGCCGCCGTCGCGCTGGACGCCCTGCTGGCCGCCGGCTTCACCGTGCCGCTGGTGCTGACCCAGCCGGACCGGCCGGCCGGGCGCGGCATGAAGCTGCAGGCCTCCGCGGTCAAGCAGCGCGCCGTCGCCGCAGGTATCCCGGTCGCGCAGCCGCAGGGGCTGAAGCTGGACGGCAAATATGCCGTGGACGCCGCGGCGGCATGCGAGGCGCTGCGGGCGGCGGATGCCGACGTGATGGTCGTGGCCGCCTACGGCCTGATCCTGCCGCAGTGGGTGCTCGACACGCCACGCCGCGGCTGCCTGAACATCCACGCATCGCTGCTGCCGCGCTGGCGCGGCGCGGCGCCCATCCATCGCGCCATCGAGGCCGGCGACGCCGAGACCGGCATCACCCTCATGCAGATGGATGCCGGCCTGGACACCGGCGACATGCTGCTGATCGGCCGCGAGGCCATTCGCGCCGACGACACGACGGCGGCGCTGCACGACCGGCTGGCTGACATGGGCGGCCGGCTGATCGTCCAGGCGCTGCAGGCCGCCGCGCTGCCGCGCACGCCGCAGCCGGCCGAGGGCGTCACCTACGCGCACAAGATCGAGAAGGCCGAGAGCGTCATCGACTGGACGCAGCCTGCCGCCGAGATCGAGCGGCGGCTGCGCGCCTTCGACCCGTTCCCGGGCGGCGTCGCGACGCTGGCCGGCGAGGCGGTCAAGATCTGGCGCGCCGAACTGGCCGACGGCCAAGGCGAGCCGGGCGTGGTGATGGCCCCGGGCCCGGTCGTCGCCTGCGGCACCGGCGCGCTGAAGCTGACCGAACTGCAACGCGCCGGCGGCAAGCGCGGCCCGGCGGCGGCCTTCCTGCAGGCGCGCCCCATCGCGGTCGGCGAACGCTTCGACGCGTCTTGAACCGGTGCGGCGTGGCACCATCTGCCACGTCACCCGCCACTCCTGAAAGCGACCTGAAATGTTCAACCTCGTGAAGACCGCCATCCTGATGGCCGCCATCACGGCGCTGTTCATGGCCGTCGGCGCCATGATCGGCGGCCAGACCGGCATGCTGATCGCGCTGGCCGTGGCCGTCGGCATGAATTTCTTCAGCTACTGGTTCTCCGCGGACATGGTGTTGAAGATGTACAACGCGCAAGCCGTGGACGAGAGTTCGGCGCCGCAGCTGTACCGCATGGTGCAGGAGCTGTCGCAGCGCGCCGGCCTGCCCATGCCCAAGGTCTACCTCATCAACGAGGACGCGCCCAACGCCTTCGCGACCGGCCGCGACCCCGAGCATGCCGCCGTGGCGGCGACGACCGGCATCCTGCGCGTGCTGTCCGAGCGCGAACTGCGCGGCGTGATGGCGCACGAGCTGGCCCACGTGGGGCACCGCGACATCCTCATCAGCACCATCAGCGCGACCATGGCCGGCGCGATCTCCATGCTGGCCAACTTCGCGGCCTTCTTCGGCGGACGCGACGCGAACGGCCGGCCGGCCAACCCGCTGGCCGGCATCGCCGTGGCGATCCTGGCGCCGCTGGCCGCCAGCCTGATTCAGATGGCCATCAGCCGCGCCCGCGAGTTCGAGGCCGACCGCGGCGGCGCCGAAATCTCCGGCGACCCGGCGGCGCTGGCTTCGGCGCTGGACAAGATCCACCGCTACGCGCAAGGCATCCCGCTCGGCCCCGCCGAGGCGCACCCGGAGACGGCGCAGATGATGATCATGAACCCGCTGTCCGCCGGTGGCCTGCGCGGGCTGTTCTCCACCCACCCGGCCACCGAGGAGCGCGTCGCGCGCCTGCTGGCGATGGCGCAGGCCGCACCGGGCGCCGTGCGGCGCTGACTCAAGTTGGCCCGCCAAGCGCCGATAGGTCTCAGGATGAAGCGCCTCCTCGTTGCCCTCGCCCTGCCGCTGCTCGCCGCCCTCAGTGCCTGCGAGCAGTTGGGCATCGACGACCCCGTCAAGGTGGCCGCCGCCAAGGAAGCCGAGGGCAAGGCCATCGGCAGCGCCTGCCGGCACGCCATGCGCGCCATCGAGGACTGCTACGTGCTGAACCCCAAGGCGCAGAAGGCGGCCATCTACACCGGCTGGCGCGAGATGGACGAGTACATGCGCGAGAACAAGCTCGAAGGCATCGCGCCCGTCGTGCCGCGCCCGGGCGCCGTGAAGCCGCCCGCCGACGATGCCGAGGACAAGCCGGCCGAGAAAACCGCCGCGAAGGCGGCCGAGAAGGTACCCGACAAGGCCAAGGGCCACTGACTCGCCCGCCGGGCTGGCACGCCCAGCCGCATTTCGGCCCCCCGTTCCTGCGCATCGTCGCGCTGCACTCGGCAGCCGGCGTGGTGATGGGCAACATGCGGTCCATCGCAATCCCGTCGGAGCCCGCCATGACCCTCTCCCGCCGCCTCTTCGCCCTCGGCCTCGTCACCGCTGCTGTCGCCCTCAGCGCCCCCGCCGGCGCCTGGAGCTGGAACAACAACGAGCGGGTCACCGGCAACGGCGACATCGCCACGGAAGCCCGCGACACCGGCGCGTTCGACGGTGTGTCCATGGCCGGCGGCTTCAACGTGGTCATCCGCCAGGGCGCCGGCACCAAGGTCGAGGTCAAGGCCGACCGCAACCTGCTGCCCTACATCGAGACCCGCGTCGTCGACGGTTCCAAGGGCCGCACGCTGCAGATCGAGCCCAGGAAGGGCTACAACATCAGCACGTCCACCACGCCCGTCTTCACCATCGAGATGCCGGCGCTGCGCGCGGTGGCCGTGGCCGGCTCGGGCACCGTCAAGGTCGAGGCGATGAAGACCGGCGGCGTGGATGCGTCCATCGCCGGTTCGGGCGACATCCGCTTCGCCGGCCTGGACGCCGAGCGCCTGGGCCTGAAGGTCAGCGGCAGCGGCGACATCGTCGCGGCCGGCCGCGCGGGCAGCGTCACGGTCAGCATCGCAGGCAGCGGTGACGTGAAGGCCGCGGAGCTGGCGGCCGAGGAGGTCAAGGTCAGCATTGCCGGCAGCGGCGACGCGCAGGTGCAGGCCACCCGCCGGCTGAACGTGTCCATCGCCGGCTCGGGCGACGTGAAGTACGTCGGCTCGCCGGAGATCAGCTCGTCCATCGCCGGCAGCGGCAAGGTCCGTCGCCTCGGCCAGTAAAGCCCGAGCCGCCACAATGGCGGCATGAGTTTGTCGATCAGGCTGCGCGCGCTCGCGGCCGACCCTGATTTCCGAGCCGGCGCGCGCGACATGGCCTCGCCCTCCCTGGGCCTGGCGGCCTGGGGCCTGGTGACCGGCGTCACCATGGTCAAGAGCGGCCTCAGCCTCCCGCTGGCCATGGGCATGTCGCTGCTGGTGTTCGCCGGCAGCGCGCAGCTCACGGCGCTGCCGCTGATCGCATCCGGCGCGCCGCTGTGGGTGCTGCTGGCCACGGCCTTCTGCGTCAACCTGCGCTTCGTCATCTTCAGCGCGCAGTGGCGCCACTACATCGGCCACCTGCGGCTGCGCGAGCGGCTCCTCCACGGCTACTTCTCGGCCGACCTGAACTTCGTCTACTTCGTGCGCCGCTACCCCGACCCGGTGCCGGCAGCGGGCCAGCGGCGCTACTTCTGGGGCGGCGTGGCCGTGAACTGGCCGGCCTGGCAGCTCACCTCCTTCACCGGCATCCTGCTGGCCGACCGCATCCCCACGCACTGGGGCATCGGCTTCGCCGGCGTGCTGGCGCTGCTGGGCCTGTCGTGCTCGCTGCTGGCGGAGCGCATGCTGTGGTGGGTGGCGCTCACCGCCGCCATCGTGTCCATCGCGACCTACTCGCTGCCGCTCAAGCTCAACATCCTGTGCGCCATCGTCGCGGCGGGCGCCGTGGGCTGGTGGCTGGACACGCGCAGGGGCAAGGCATGAGCGAGGCCATGACCTGGCTGGCCCTGGTGGGCCTGGGCGCCGTCACCGTGCTGACGCGCGGCTTCTTTCTGATCGGCGACAAGCCGCTGCCCATCCCCGGCTGGCTGCGCGAGCTGCTGAAGATGGCACCGCTGGCCGCGCTGGTGGCGGTCGTCGCGCCCGAGGTGTTCATGACGCAGGGCGAGGTCATCGCGACCTGGCAGGACGCGCGCTGGCCCGCGGCCGTGGCCGGTGCGGCCTACTACTTCTGGCGCCAGGGCATCCTGGGCACCATCGTCGTGGGCATGGCCGTGCTGCTGACGCTCAAGCTGGGCTTCGGCTGGTGAAACGGCCCCTCGCCCGGTCTCGACCCGCTGAACGCGGGTGAGCCCGGTCGGTCCCCCGAGGGGACGGCGATGCTTGCGGCTTGAGCCGCAAGCCCATCGCCTGCGGGCCGGCTTCGCGCGGCCCGTCACCGGTCCGCGGTTGCAACGCGGCAGCGTGCGGAGCAGCGGCGAGAATCGCCGCAGTTTTCTCAACTGCTCCGCCCGACCATGAACGTCATCCGCTTCTCCGACCTGATCGCCGCCGGCCAGGTGGCCGGCCAGCGCGTCTTCATCCGCGCCGACCTCAACGTGCCGCAGGACCATTCACCTGAAGGTGGCGGCAAGATCACCGAAGACACGCGCATCCGCGCGTCGCTGCCGGCCATCCGCATGGCGCTGGACGCCGGCGCGGCCGTCATGGTCACGTCCCACCTGGGCCGCCCGACCGAGGGTGAATTCAAGCCCGAGGATTCGCTCGCGCCCGTCGCTGCGCGCATGGCCGAACTGCTGGGCCGCCCGGTGCCGCTTCAACGCGACTGGGTCGACGGCGTGGACGTCAAGCCCGGCGAGCTGGTGCTGCTGGAGAACTGCCGCGTCAACAAGGGCGAGAAGAAGTGCGACGAGGGCTTGTCCAGGAAGCTCGCGGCGCTGTGCGACATCTTCGTGAACGACGCCTTCGGCACCGCCCACCGCGCCGAGGCCACCACCTACGGCATCGCCAAGTTTGCCAGGATCGCCTGCGCCGGCCCGCTGCTGGCGGCGGAGATCGACGCGATCACGAAGGCGCTGGCGCACCCGAAGCGACCGCTGGTGGCCATCGTGGCCGGCTCCAAGGTGTCGACCAAGCTGACCATCCTGCAGGCGCTTTCAGCCAAGGTGGACGGCCTCATCGTCGGCGGTGGCATCGCCAACACCTTCATGCTGGCCGCGGGGCTGAAGATCGGCAAGTCGCTGGCCGAGCCCGATCTGGTCGACCAGGCCAAGTCCGTCATCGAGTCGATGAAGGCGCGCGGCGCGGCGGTGCCCATCCCCGTGGACGTCGTCTGCGCCAAGCGCTTTGCCGCCGACGCCGAGGCCACCGTGAAGGCCGCCACCGACGTGGCCGATGACGACCTGATCCTGGACATCGGCCCCAAGACTGCCGCGCTGCTGGCCCAGCAGTTGAAGGCCGCCGGCACCATCGTCTGGAACGGCCCGGTGGGCGTGTTCGAGTTCGACGCCTTCTCCCATGGCACCGAGGCAATAGCCCGCGCGATCGCCGACAGCAGCGCCTTCAGCATCGCCGGCGGCGGCGACACGCTCGCCGCGATTGCCAAGTACGGCATCGAGGCTGACGTCGGCTACATCTCCACCGGCGGCGGTGCCTTCCTGGAAATTCTCGAAGGCAAGACGCTGCCCGCGTTCGAGATCCTCAGCCAGCGCGCCGCGGGCTGAGCGACCGATGTCGCCGGGCTGCCGCTTCGGCATGACCCGGTAGCAATCCGGCATCGCGCCACAGGTGCGCCCCGGAGAAACGCGGCGTAACCTTCTTGTCCCTTCCGGAGACCCGCATGGACAAGAACAACGCCCCGCTTTCCGCCGCCGAAGCCGCACTGCGCGACGCCGCGCTGGACTATCACCGCGCCCCGACGCGCGGCAAGATTTCCGTCACACCGACCAAGGCGCTCTCCAACCAGCGCGACCTGTCGCTGGCCTACTCGCCGGGCGTGGCCTACCCGTGCCTGGACATCGAGCGCGATCCGTCGCTGGCGGCCGAGTACACGTCGCGCGGCAACCTGGTGGGCGTCATCACCAACGGCACGGCCGTGCTGGGCCTGGGCGACATCGGGCCGCTCGCGGCCAAGCCGGTGATGGAAGGCAAGGGCTGCCTCTTCAAGAAGTTCGCCGGCATCGACGTGTTCGACATCGAGCTGGCCGAGCGCGACCCGGACAAGCTCATCGCCATCATCTCGGCCATGGAGCCGACGCTGGGCGGCGTCAACCTCGAAGACATCAAGGCGCCCGAGTGCTTCTACATCGAGCGCGAGCTGTCCAAGCGGATGAACATCCCGGTGTTCCACGACGACCAGCATGGCACCGCCATCATCTCGTCGGCCGCGCTGCTGAACGGCCTGGAGCTGGTGGGCAAGGACATCGCCAAGGTCAAAGTCGCCGTGTCCGGCGCGGGGGCTGCGGCCATCGCCTGCCTGGATGTCATGGTGGGGCTGGGCGTGCGGCGCGAGCATGTGTTCGTCTGCGATTCGCGCGGCGTCATCCACAGCGAGCGAGAGGACGCCAAGGCGGGCAAGCTGGACGAATCCAAGCAGCGCTACTGCCAGGTGACGGCCGCGCGCACGCTGGCCGACGTCTGCGTGGGCGCCGACGTGTTCCTCGGTTGTTCCGCCGCCGGCGTGCTGAGCGCCGAGATGGTCAAGACCATGGGCACGCAGCCCATCATCCTGGCGCTGGCCAACCCCGAGCCGGAGATCCGCCCCGAGCTGGCGAAGGCGGTGCGGCCGGACTGCATCGTCGCCACCGGGCGTTCGGACTACCCGAACCAGGTCAACAACGTCCTGTGCTTCCCCTACATCTTCCGCGGCGCGCTGGACTGCGGCGCCACCAAGATCACCGAGGGCATGAAGCTGGCCTGCGTGCGCGAGATTGCGGCGCTGGCCAAGGCCGAGACCTCGGACGAGGTGGCCGCGGCCTACGCCGGCCAGGAGCTGGCGTTCGGGCCGGACTACCTGATCCCCAAGCCTTTCGACGCGCGGCTGATCCTGCGCATCGCGCCGGCCGTGGCGGCGGCAGCGGCGGCGGACGGCGTCGCCACGCGGCCCATCGCCGATCTCGACGCGTACCGGCAGTCGCTGGAGCGCTTCGTCTACCAGACCGGCATGTTCATGCGCCCGGTGTTCGCCGCCGCCAAGGCCATGAGCGCGACGGGCTCGGCGGCGCGCGTCATCTACGCCGAGGGCGAGGACGAACGCGTGCTGCGCGCGGTGCAGGTGGCGCTGGACGAAGGCCTGTGCCGCCCGACGCTGATCGGCCGCCCCGCGGTGCTCGCGTCGCGCATCCAGCGCGCCTGCCTGCGCCTGAAGCTGGGCGAGGACGTGGCCGTCATCGACCCCGAGGACGACCCGCGCTTTCGCCAGTACTGGGAGGCCTACTACGCCCGCATGAAGCGCAATGGCTTCACGCCGGAGATGGCCAAGTCCGCCGTGCGCCGCTCCAACACGGCCATCGGCGCGCTGGCCATCGAGCTGGGCGACGCGGACGCGATGATCTGCGGCCTGGTGGGCCGCTTCGACCGCCACCTGGAGCAGGTCAGCGACCTCATCGGCCTGCGCGCGGGTGTGCGCCAGTTCGCCGCGATGAACGCGCTGATGCTGGAGAAGATGACGCTGTTCATCGCCGACACCTTCGTCAACGACGACCCGGACGCCGAAACGCTGGCCGACATCGCCGCGATGGCCGCGGAGGAGGTCAGCCGCTTCGGCCTGCCGCCCAAGCTGGCCTTCGTGAGCCACTCGATGTTCGGCTCGTCCACGCGGCCGTCGGCCGTCAAGATGCGCCGCGCACACGAGCTGTTCTCGGCGCGTCACCCGCAGGTCGAGTGCGACGGCGAGATGCACGGCGACGCCGCGCTGTCGGAGAGCGTGCGCCAGGCCTTCCTGCCCGACAGCAAGCTCAAGGGCGCGGCCAACCTGCTCGTGCTGCCGACGCTGGATGCCGCCAACATCCTGTTCAACGTGCTCAAGATCAGTGCCGGCCAGGGCGTGACGGTCGGGCCCATCCTGCTGGGCGCGGCCCGGCCGGTGCACATCCTGACGCCTTCGGCCACCGTGCGCCGCATCATCAACATGACGGCGCTGGCGGCGTCGGACGCGCGGGAGGCGCGGGTCGCCCGGGGTTGAGCCCGGCCGTGGCGACGTAACACGGCGAAACTTTGGCGCAGGGCGCAGGACCATAATCTGCGGCCTATTTGAAGAACGAGACGTCCATGACCCGCGCCACCAAGATCGTCGCCACCCTCGGCCCTGCCTCGAACACGCCGGAGATCCTGGAGAAGATGATCCGCGCCGGCGTCGACGTGGTGCGGCTGAACTTCTCGCACGGCAAGGCGCAGGACCACATCGACCGCGCGCAGATGGTGCGTGCCGCTGCAGACAGGGTCGGCAAGTCGGTGGCCATCATGGCCGACCTGCAAGGCCCCAAGATCCGCGTCGGCAAGTTCGAGAACAACAAGATCGAGCTGATCCCCGGCGCCAAGTTCATCCTCGACGCCGACCGCACCGAACTGGGCACCCCCGACATCGCCAGCCTGGACTACAAGGAGCTGCCGCGCGACGTGAAGCCCGGCGACACGCTGCTGCTCAACGACGGCCTGCTGGTGCTGACGGTGGACCTGGTGCGCGGCGCGCAGGTGCACACGACCGTCAAGCTCGGCGGCGAGCTGTCCAACAACAAGGGCATCAACAAGCAGGGCGGCGGCCTGACCGCGCCGGCGCTCACCGCCAAGGACATGGACGACATCAAGACCGCGATGTCCTTCCAGTGCGAATACCTGGCCGTGAGCTTCCCCAAGAACGCGACCGACATGGAGATGGCGCGCCAGCTCGCCAACGTGGCCGGCGAGCCGTGGCGGCACAAGCCGTCCATGATCGCCAAGATCGAGCGCTACGAGGCCATCCCGCACCTGGAGGCCATCCTGAAGGCCAGCGACGGCATCATGGTGGCGCGCGGCGACCTGGCCGTGGAGGTGGGCAACGCGGCCGTGCCGGCGCTGCAAAAGCGCATGATCAAGCTGGCCCGCCAGCTCGACAAGGTGGCCATCACGGCCACGCAGATGATGGAGTCCATGATCGTCAACCCGGTGCCCACGCGCGCCGAGGTGTCCGACGTGGCCAACGCGGTGCTGGACGGCACCGACGCCGTCATGCTGTCCGCCGAGACGGCCGCCGGCAAGTACCCCATCGAGACCATCGAGCAGATGGCCGCGATCGCGCTGGAGGCGGAACGCGCCGAGTTCGTCACGCTGGACACCAACTTCACCGACCGCCAGTTCGGCCGCATCGACCAGTCCATCGCGATGGGCGCGCTGTTCACGGCCCACCACCTGGGCTGCAAGGCCATCCTGGCGTTGACGGAGTCGGGCTCCACCGCGCTGTGGATGAGCCGCCACGGCATCCAGGTGCCCATCTACGCGTTGACGACGCAGCCCGTCAGCCAGCGCAAGATGGCGCTGTACCGCAACGTGCGGCCGCTGCTGATGCCCAAGTTCGACGACCGCGACACGGCGCTGGCGGCGGCCGAGAAGATCCTCGTCGACCAGGGCGTGCTGATGCCGGGCGACACCTACGCCATCACCTGCGGCGAGCCCATGGGCTACCCGGGCGGCACCAACATGCTCAAGGTCTGCCGCGTCGGCTGAAGGCCGGCGGCTGCGGCGTCGAGCGCCGACCTGACCGTGGCCCGAAAGGTGGGGAAGTCCTGCACGTCGCCATGGGCGGCGCCCGGGATGCGCACATGCCGCGCCTGCGGCAGCCGCGCCGCCAGTGCCGCGCTGTGCGCCGGCGGGATCAGCGAGTCCTGGTCGCCGTGCACCAGCAGGCAGGGGCCGCCGATGCGCGGGGCCAGCGCCTCGGTGTCCAGCGGATAGCGCAGCAGCGCGCCGGGCACCCAGGGGTAGTGCTGCGCCGCCAGCGCCGCCATGCTGCGGTAGGGCGAGATCAGCACCGTCAGGTCGGGCTGGAGTTCGGCCGCCAGGCCTGCGGCCAGGCCGCTGCCCAGCGAGCGGCCGGCGATGACGCGCACCTTGCCGGGCGGGTACAGCGGCGCGATCTGCTGCCAGGCGGCGCGCGCGTCGTCACGCAACTCCGCCTCGCTGCCGATGCGCCCGCCGCTCTTGCCGAAGCCGCGGTAGTCCAGCATGAAGAGGTCGTAGCCGGCCTGGCGGTAGAAGTCCGCGTGGGCGAACCACGCCTGCAGGTTGCCGGCATTGCCGTGCAGGTAGAAGACGATGCCGTGCGGGTCGGGCAGGCGCAGGTGCAGCGCGTTCAGCCGCGTGCCGCCGGGGCGGTCGATGCTGAGCTCGTGCACGTCGGCACCGAAGGCGAAGACGTGATCCGCCGGCAGCGGCTCGGGCTCGAACAGCAGTCGCTCCTGCCCCCACCACAGCGCGCCCAGCAGTGCGAGGTAGGCCGTGGCGACGACGCCGATCAGGGTCAGCAGCATGCGCCGCATGGTGAGCGCGAAGGCGGCTGCGCCGCGTAGGACCGCGCGCCGGGCGCTTGTCGCCGGCGGCTGCAGCGGCGCCTAGCTGCGCGGCGGGATGCGGCGGGTCTCGCCGATGGCCAGCGCGAAGAAGTCGTCCTCGCCCAGCCCCTGCGCGGCACGCTGGCGGGCCAGCTGGCGCGGCGGCTCGTCCAGCGCCTCGTCGGTCAGCTCGAAGGTGCCCCAGTGCACGCCCAGGGAGCGTTTGGCGCCGAGGTCGGCATGGATCTTCAGCGCCTCCTCGACGTTGACATGCTGGTTGCGCATGAACCAGCGCGGCTCGTAGGCGCCGATGGGGATCAGCGCGAGGTCGAACCCGCCGCCCTGGTGAGGCCGCTGGCGTTCGGCAAAGCGCTCGCGGATGTCCGCGAAGTCGCGCGAATACGCGGTGTCGCCGGCAAAGAAGAGCTGGCAGTCCGGCGCGAACACGGCGAAACCGCCCCACAGCGTCTTCATGCGGTCGGTCAGCCCGCGCGCCGACCAGTGCCGCGCCGGCACCAGCACGATCTCCAGGCCGTGAACGGCGTGGCCTTGCCACCAGTCCAGCTCCACGACCCGGGCGATGCCGCGCGCCTCGAACCAGGCCTTCAGGCCCAGCGGCACGACGAACAGCGGCCCGCCGCCGGGCTGCGCGGCCAGCGCGCGGCAGGACGGCAGGTCCAGGTGGTCGTAGTGGTTGTGCGAGACGAGCACCACGTCGATGGCCGGCAGCGCATGCAGCGCCACGCCGGGCGGCTGCTCGCGCTTCGGGCCGGCAAAGGACAGCGGTGAGGCTCGCTCGGAGAAGATGGGGTCGGTCAGCAGGCTGATGCCGCCGAACTGCGCGAGCACGGTGGCGTGGCCGATCCACGTCACGGCCGGGACTTGGGCCGCGCCGGCGTTGGCGTGGATGAAGCCGACGTCGGGCGCCTGCGTGGGGATGGGCTCGGCGGGGCGCGGCGGCAGACCCCGGCGCGAGGCGTCCCACCGCCAGCGCAGCAACTCGGCCAGCGAGCGCGGCGTGAATTCCCCGTCGGTGTTGCGGAAGCTGCCGTCGCGGTGGTGGGACGGACGCGTCACGAGAGCGCGGGCAGGGTGCAGCCCGTTCGCAGGACCGTCATTTCGTGACGACGTCCCGGTGATAGAAGGCCAGCCGGGACAGCAGCTTGTTCTGCGTCGCGAACGGCACATGGGCCGCGTCCATCGCGTTCTGCAGGTTCTCGACCAGCGCGTTGAAGTCGCCCTTGCCGATGCCCAGGTGGGCATGGGCGTTGGTCATGCTGACGCCGTCGTAGTCGCAGGGGCCGCCTGCAGTCACGCAGAAGTAGTCGGCCAGCGCGCGCTTCAGGTAGACGACGTTGATGCCGTCGAAGAAGTGGGCGATGCGCGGGTCGTGCAGCATGCGGTCGTAGAAGTCGTTCGTGAAGGCCTGGATGGCCTCCCGGCCGCCCAGCTCACGGTAGAGGCTGTCGTCGCTGGCGCGGATGACGGTGGGCTGGCCCTGGCCGGGTGCCGACTGGGCCCGGGCTGGCAGGGCGGCGGCGCAGGCCAGCAGGGCGGCAGCGAGGGCAGGGGACAGCAGGCGGGACTTCATCGCGTCGGGCTCCGGCGTTGGAGGCTTTTCAGTCTATCTGCCGTGGCCCGGGCCGGTGCGCCGACTTTCGTGACGAAAGCCGGCCTTCCGGCTGGCGCAGCGGGCGCTGCCGCGCATCAGGGCGGCGGTCAGCGATCAGCTGTCGCCAAGTTCATGGTTGAGGCAAAGGCGAGGGCAAGCACCGGGGACGCGCGCGTTGCCACCGGGCATCATCCGCGCCATGAACACAGGTGGCGGGTGGGCATGGATTGCGATCGTGGCCGGGGCGGCGAGTGCGTCCGTGCCGGCCGCGCCGCTGGTGCTGCTCGTCGAGACGAGCGCGCTGATGCCGCAGGCGCGCATCGAGGCTGGCCGCGTCGTCGAGGGTCTGCATGCCGACCTCGGCGCGGCGCTGGCGCGCCGTCTCGGCCGCGAGCTGGTCCTGCGCCCCGTGCCGCGCAAGCGCCTGGCCCAGGCGCTGGAGCGCGGCGAAGGCGACCTGCTGTGCGATTACCAGAGCGACTGGCTGCCCGGCCCGTTCGGCTGGAGCCGGCCCTTCATCCCCGACCAGGCGCTGCTCGTGACGGCCGCCGGCGCACCGGCTCCGGCCGGTCTTGCGGGCCTGGCCGGCCAGCCGGTGGGCACGGTGCTGGGCTACGTCTACCCGGAGGTGGCCGACATCCTGCGCACGGGTTTCATCCGCGACGACGCGCCCGACGCCGTGGCCAACCTGCGCAAGCTGGCCATCGGCCGCATCCAGCATGTGCTGACCGGCCGGCGGGTGCTGGAGTACCAGCAGCACATCGGCGGCTTCCGGCTGGCGCTGCACCCGCCGCTGGTCGTGTCCGAGGTGCTGGCGCAGTGCGCGCTGGCGCCGCAGGCGTCAGTGACCTTGCCCGCGCTGAACGGCGCGATCAACGGCCTGGTGGCCGAGGGCGAACTGACCCGCATCCTCGGCAAGTACCGCTGACCTCAGCCTTGCGCGATGCGCCTGGCCAGGTGGGCCAGTGCTTCCTCGACCTGGTCCACCAGCACCAGGCACAGGTCGCCCGGCTGCAGGCGTTCGAGCGCACGGTCGATGGCCGTGAACTCGCCGACGATCTCCTCGATGTGCCGGGTGCGCGACGCACCTTCCAGCCCGGCGCGCAGCAGCGCGACGACCTCGCCCGCCGCGCGGCCGCGCTGGCAGGCGTCTTCGTAGAGGATGACCTCGTCGAAGGCGGCGCCCAGGATCTCGGTCTGCACGCGGATGTCCTCGTCGCGACGGTCACCGGCGCCGCTGATGACGACGCTGCGGGTCTTGGCCGGCAGCGCCGCCACCGCGCCGACGAGGGCCTTCATCGCGTCGCCGTTGTGGCCGTAGTCGGCGATGACGGTCGCGCCGCGGTAGTCCATCACATTGAAGCGGCCGGGCGCGTTGTCGGCGTCGTTGGCGAAGCTGGCGACGCCGCGGCGGATGGTGTCCCAGTCCAGGCCCACGGCCCAGGCGGCGGCGACCGAGGCCATCGCGTTCTCGACCTGGAAGCCGATGAGGCCGCCGCGCGTGATCGGCACATCGCGCAGCGGGATGCTCTCGCGCCACACGCCCTGCGCGGCGACGAGCTGGTCGCCGTCCACGTAGACGCAGCGCTTGCCCTGGGCGCGGTGCGTGGCCATCACCGGGTGATGGCGGTCGGCCGCGAAGTAGATGACCTGGCCGGGGCACACGGCGGCCATGCCGGCGGTCAGCGGGTCGGTCGCGTTGAGCACCGCGTAGCCGCTGGGCGCCACGTTCTGCACGATGACGCGCTTGACCAGCACCAGGTCCTCGGCGGTGTGCAGGAAGTTCATGCCCAGGTGGTCGCCCGCGCCGACGTTGGTGACCACGGCCACCTGGCAGCGGTCGAAGCCCAGGCCCTCGCGCAGGATGCCGCCGCGGGCGGTTTCCAGCACGGCGGCCTCCACGTCCGGGTGCATCAGCACGTTGCGGGCGCTCTTGGGGCCGGAGCAGTCGCCGCTGTCGATCTGGCGGCCGTCGACGTAGACGCCGTCGGTGTTGGTCATGCCGACCTTCAGGCCGCAGCTGGCGAACAGGTGCGCGATCAGCCGCGTGACGGTGGTCTTGCCGTTGGTGCCGGTGACGGCGACGACCGGGATGCGGCCGTCCTCCGCCGCGCCGCCCGATTTCGGGCCGCTGCCGAACAGGTGGCCGACGATGCCTTCGCCCACGTTGCGGCCCTTGCCGAAGCTGGGGGAGAGGTGCATGCGCAGGCCCGGCGCGGCGTTGACCTCGACGATGCCGCCGTTGATCTCCTCCAGCGGCCGCAGCACGCTCTCGGCCACCACGTCCACGCCGCACACGTGCAGGCCCACGACCTGCGCTGCGGCGATGGCGCGCGCGGCCACCTCGGGGTGCACGTCGTCCGTCACGTCGGTGGCGGTGCCGCCGGTGGACAGGTTGGCGTTGTTGCGCAGGATGACGCGCTGGCCCTTCTCGGGCACGGAGTCCGGGGCCAGGCCTTGCTGGGTCAGGCGCGCGACGGCGATGTCGTCGAAGCGGATCTTGGTCAGCGAGGTCGCGTGGCCGTCGCCGCGGCGCGGGTCGGCGTTGACCTTGTCGACCAGCTCCTTGACGGTGTGCTGGCCGTCGCCGATGACGTGGGGCGGGTCGCGGCGCGCGGCGGCGATGAGCTTGTCGCCGATGACCAGCAGCCGGTAGTCGCCGCCGGGCAGGAACTTCTCGACCATGACCTGGCCGATCTCGTCCGCGGCCTTGTACGCGGCGGCGATGCCCTCGCGCGTCGTCACGTTGACGGTGACGCCCTTGCCCTGGTTGCCGTCCTGCGGCTTCACGACCACCGGCAGGCCGATCTCCTCGGCCACGGCCCAGGCGTCGTCCACCGAGTCCACCGGGCGGCCGATGGGCACCGGCACGCCGGCGGCCTGCAGCAGGCGCTTGCAGAGGTCCTTGTCCTGCGCGATGGACTCGCTGACGGCGCTGGTCGCGTCCACCTCGGCGGCCCAGATGCGGCGCTGCTTGGCGCCCCAGCCGAACTGCACCAGGCTGCCCTGCGTCAGGCGGCGGAACGGGATGCCGCGCGCGATGGCCGCGTTGACGATGGAGCCGGTGGACGGGCCCAGGCGGATGTCCTCGTCCAGCTCGCGCAATTGCGCGATGACGGCGTCGGCATCGAACGCGCCGCCGCCTTGCGGGTGTAGCGCGGCGAGCATGAGCTGCTGCGCCTGCTCGAAGGCCAGCCGGCCGACGTCTTCCTCGCTGTATTCGATGACGATCTGGTAGGTGCCGGCCTCGGGCGTCACATGCGTCTGGCTGAACGTGACCGGGCAGCCGGCCTGGGCCTGCAAGGCCAGCGTGGCCTGCTCCAGCACCTGGGCCAGCGACGCGTCGGCGCGCAGCTCGCCGATGGTGGGGAAGAGCTGGCGCAGCCGCGGCTCGAAGCCGGGCAGGCGTTCGAGCGAGCGCTCGATGTCGCTGCAGTGCACGACGGCCTCGATGGCCGTGTGGCGGCTCCACATGTTCGGGCCGCGCAACGCGCGGGTGCGGGAAACGTCCATGAGTGTTGGGGGTCCGTTGACGTTAGGCGAGGTGGAGTTCGGGCACGAAGGTGTCGAGGCCGGCGGCGATGAGCTCGGGCGACACGCCCAGCGCCCATGCGGTGGCGACAGCGGCCAGCAGTGTGGAGGCATCGACGGGCGTGGCGCCGAAACGGCCCAGCAGCGCCTCGATGTTGGCGCCGGGCGTCTCGGCCGGGCCTTGCGCCAGCACGGCGGCGCCACCGCGCAGGAACACGGCGCGGCCGCCGCGGTCGCGGTGGTGCTGCAGCGCTTCGAGGCGGCCGTCCTCGGCGTAGAAGACGACTTCGCCATCGCTCAGTTCGGCCATGTCGACGAGGCGCGGGTGGGCGGCATTGAGCACGCTGGCGCCGTCGCTGAGCACCACGTCGATCTGCGTGCGCAGCACCTTGTAGAGCTGGTCGCTGTCCTGCACGTCGAACTCGGCCAGGCCGGCCATGCCGTCCATGTCGGTGACGACGCCGACCAGGCAGCGGTCGTAGGCCAGGCCGTCGCGCAGGATGGAGGCGGCGTCGTTCTCGACGACGACGGCGTTGACGCCGCGGTTCATCAGCAGACGGTGCGCCGCGTCCCAGCGGGCGCTGTCCTTCTTCTCGACGCGGCGCGTGCCCAGGAACAGGCCGTCGCGGCAGGCCAGGCCCACGTGGCGGCCGTTCAGGTGCAGCAGCCAGGCGACCAGGCGGGCGATCTGGCGCCCGCCGCGCGAGCCGGCCACGCCGACGATGGGGATGCGGCCGGTCTCGTCCTCGGCGAACAGGTGGTCGATGATGGCCTGGCCCACGGGCTGCGGCGCGCCGCCGGCGGGCTTGAGGTGCATCAGCAGGCCCGGGCCGGCGTTGACCTCGACGATGGCGCCGCCGGTCTCGCTCAGCGGCCTGGCGATGTCCTCGGTGACGAGGTCCACGCCGGCGATGTCCAGGCCCACGGTGCGCGCGGCCAGCGACACGGCATGCGCGACCTCGGGATGGACTTCGTCGGTGCAGTCGATGGCGACGTTGCCGTTGCGCTGGATCAGCACCGACTTGCCCGCCGCCGGCACGGCATCGGGTGCGAAGCCCTGGCGCTGCAGGTCCAGCAGCACGACGGCGTCGTCGCCCAGCTGGATGCGGTTCAGCGGGAAGTCCTCGGTCAGGCCGCGGCGGGGGTCGGTGTTGATCTGCAGGTCCACCAGCTCCGCCACCGTGTGCGTGCCGTCGCCGTGCACCCAGGCCGCCTCGCCGCGCGCGGCGGCCACGACCTGGCCGCCGACGACCAGCACGCGGTGCTCGTTGCCGCGGATGTAGCGCTCCACCAGCACCGACGAGCCTTCGGCGTCTGCCAGCTTGAAGGCGGCCTCGCAGTCGGCCGGCGCCTGGATGTCCAGTGTCACGCCGCGGCCGTGGTTGCCGTCGCTGGGCTTGATGACGACGGGCAGGCCGATGTCCTGCGCGGCGTCCCAGGCCTCGGCGGCGGTCCTGACCTCCCGGCCTGCGGGCACCGGCACGCCGACGGCCTTGAGCAGCGTCTTGGTCAGGTCCTTGTCGCCGGCGATGCCTTCGGCGATCGCGCTGGTCATGTCGGTCTCGGCCGTCCAGATACGGCGCTGGCGCTGGCCGTGGCCCAGCTGCACGAGGTTGCCGTCGTTCAGCCGGATGTGCGGGATGCGGCGATCGGTGGCCGCGGCGACGATGGCCGCGGTGGAGGGCCCCAGGTAGCAGTCGTCCAGCTTGTCGCGCACGCGGGCCGTCGCCGCGGGCACGTCGACCGGCTTGTCGTTGATCATGGCCATGATGAGCGCGTGCCCCTCGGCCAGCGCGGCGCGGGCCACCTGTTCGTCACGCGCCCGGAACACCATGCGGTAGACGCCCCGCTGCGAGGTGGAGCGCGTCTGGCCAAAGCCCGTGGGCATGCCGGCCAGGTTCAGCAGCTCGATGACGATGTGCTCCAGCACATGGCCCATCCAGGTGCCTTCGCGCAGCCGTTCCAGAAAGCCGCCGCGCTCGCCGACACCGCAGTGGTGCTCGATCAGCGCGGGCAGCGCGGTCGTCAGCCGGTCGTTGAAACCCGGCAGCAGGTGGCTGGGATGGTCTTCCAGCTCCCCCAGGTCCAGCCAGACTTCCAGCACGGGCCTGTAGGTCCACATGTTGGGGCCGCGCAGGTAGTTGATGCGCAGCAGGCGGATGTCTTCTTTCTGGGTCATGGGGTACGGGGTTGGCGCCGGGAAGCGCGGGAGATTGTGCGCTCAGTCATGGCGGAGAATGGGTCGCTGCCTGTCGACTGAACAACAAAATGCAAGACCATCCTCCCGTCGTCGAAGCGACCCATCCACAAACGGCGGCCCTGCGGTCGCAGTTGCTGGCTGGCGAGAACGTGCTGGCCACGCTGGAGGTTGACCTGGACGCGACGGGCCGCTTCGCCCAGGGGCTGATCGCGCTGACGAATTCACGTTTGCTGGCGTACGAGCCGGGTGGCGGCGGCTGGGCCGCGTTCCCGCTGTCGGCAGGCCAGAGCCTCAGGCTCAGCGACCATGGCGGCCTGGCCTTCATGGAGCTGTTCGACACCCAGCGCCGCCTGGCGCGCTGGCGTTTCACGCTCGCCTGCAACCCGCTGGCGGTGCGTTTCGTGGGCCTGTTCGACCGCGAGGTGCAGCGCCTGGCAGGCCATGGGGTGCGGGACGACGAGGACGACGGCGAGGAGTCCGGCTTCGACTTCGGCGAAGCCGGCGCACCGCCCAGCACCTGGGTGCTGCTGCGCCTGTGGCGGTTCGCGCGGCCGTATCAGGGCCAGTTGCTGCTGGGGTTCACGCTGATGCTGGGGGCGACCGGCGCGACGCTGGTATCGCCCTACCTGACCATGCCGCTGATGGACAAGGTGCTGATCCCGTTCCAGAACGGGCAGCGCATCGACCCGGGCTATGTGGGCCTGCTGCTGGCCGGCCTGCTGGGCGCGGCGCTGTTCTCGTGGGCGCTGGGCTGGGCCAAGACCTACCTGCTGTCGCTGGTGTCCGAGCGCATCGCGGCGGACCTGCGCACGGCCACTTTCGAACACCTGCTGGGGCTGTCGCTCGAATACTTCGGCAACAAGCGCACGGGCGACCTGATGTCGCGCATCGGCTCCGAGACCGACCGCATCTCGGTGTTCCTGTCGCTGCACGCGCTGGACTTCATCACGGACGTGCTGATGCTGGCGATGACCACCATCATCCTGTTCAGCATCCATCCGGGCCTGGCGCTGGCCACGCTGGTGCCGCTGCCCTTCATCGCCTGGTTGATCCACCTGGTGCGGGACAAGCTGCGCACCGGCTTCGAGAAGATCGACCGCGTCTGGGGCGAGATCACCAACGTGCTGGCCGACACGATTCCCGGCATCCGGGTCGTGAAGGCGTTCGCGCAGGAGAAGCGCGAGGCCGCGCGCTTTCGCGAGGCGAATGCGAAGAACCTGCAGGTCAACGACCGCCTCAACAAGACCTGGAGCCTGTTCACGCCCAGCGTCGCGCTGCTGACGGAGATGGGCCTGCTGGTGGTGTGGGGCGTGGGCATCTGGCTGATCTCGCACCAGAGCATCACGGTCGGCACGCTGACGGCGTTCCTGGCCTACATCGGCCGCTTCTACGGCCGGCTGGATTCGATGAGCCGCATCGTCTCGGTCACGCAGAAGGCAGCGGCCGGGGCCAAGCGCATCTTCGACATCCTGGACCACGTCTCCAACGTGCCCGACCCGGTCAATCCGCAGCCGTTCGAGAACGTGACCGGCGCGATCTCCATGCAGGGGCTGGACTTCCGCTACGGCTCGCGCTCCGTCATCCGCAACCTGAACCTGGACATCCGCCCCGGCGAGATGGTGGGCCTGGTGGGCCACAGCGGCTCGGGCAAGAGCACGCTGGTGAACCTGATCTGCCGCTTCTACGACGTGACCGAGGGCGCGATCAAGGTGGACGGCGTGGACCTGCGCCGCATCAAGGTGTCCGATTACCGGCGCCACATCGGCCTGGTGCTGCAGGAGCCCTTCCTGTTCTTCGGCACCATCGCCGAGAACATCGCCTACGGCAAACCCGACGCGACTCGAGACGAGATCGTCGCCGCTGCCCGCGCGGCGCACGCGCACGAGTTCATCCTGCGCCTGCCGCACGGCTACGACAGCCTCGTCGGCGAGCGCGGCCAGGGCTTGTCGGGCGGCGAGCGCCAGCGCATCTCCATCGCCCGCGCGCTGCTGATCGACCCGGCCATCCTGATCCTGGACGAGGCGACCAGCGCGGTCGACACCGAGACCGAGAAGGAAATCCAGCGCGCGCTGGACAACCTGGTGAAGGGCCGCACGACGATTGCCATCGCCCACCGCCTGTCCACGCTGCGCAAGGCCGACCGCCTGGTGGTCATGGACCGCGGCGAGATCGTCGAGCTGGGGCCGCATGACGAGCTGATCGCCAAGCAAGGCCACTACTGGCGCCTGTGGGAGGCGCAGGCCCGCCGCGTGGATGCCGAGGCCGACGGCGAGGACTCGTCCGGCCTGATGGTCGTCGCGCCCAATCCGAGTGCGCACACGGAGAACGCATGAGCACCCTGCCTTTTCGCGACTTGCATCTGGACGCCTTCGGCAAACTGGTGCTGACCGACCTGAACGGCGACCGCCACACGGCGGTGTCGCCGGTGCGTGCGCACCCGATCTCGGCGCCCGACGAGGGCGTGTCGCTGCTCGGCTCGCACGGCCATGAGCTGGCGTGGATTGCCCGCCTGTCCGAGTTGCCCGACGGCCCGCGCCAGTTGCTGGTGAGCGAGCTGGCGGCGCGCGAGTTCCACCCGACGCTCAAGCGGCTGATCTCGGTGAACACCTTCTCGACGCCCAGCACCTGGCGCATCGAGACCGACCGCGGCGAGGTGGACTTCGTGCTGAAGAGCGAGGAAGACATCCGCCGCCTGGAGGAGGGCCGGCTGCTGATCACGTCCAGCCACGGTGTGCAGCTGCAGGTGCCGGACCGCTGGGCGCTGGACAAGGCCTCCAAGAAGCTGCTGGAACGTTTCCTGTGATGCAGACGGTCGAGCTGCGCCATGCCAGCCGGCTCGTCAACCACGGGCCGACCGTGCTCGTGGGCAGCGCGCATGGCGGGCGGCGCAACCTGATGGCGGCGGCCTGGTCCATGCCGGTGGAGTTCACGCCGCCGCGCATCGTGGTCGTCATCGACAAGAGCACCTTCACGCGCGGGCTGGTGACGGCGTCGGGCCAGTTCGTGCTCAGTGTGCCGGGGCGGCATCAGGCCGACCTGGTCTACACGCTGGGCAGCGAGAGTGGCGAGGCGGCCGACAAGTTCGCCCGCTACGGCCTGGCGGCCGACGCCGGCCCGGTGCTGGGTCTGCCGCTGCTGCAGGGCTGCGGCGCGCACCTGGAATGCCGGCTCATCGAGGAGCCGCATGCGCAGGCGGCCTACGACTGCTTCTTCGGCGAGGTGGTGTCGGCCCAGGCCGACGAGCGCATCTTCGGCAACGGCCACTGGCTGGTGCCGACGGCCGACAACGCGGACCTGCACACGCTGCACCACCTGGGCGCTGGCCTGTTCGGCGTGGCGTCGGAGGCGGTGCAGGCGCGCATGCTGACCTGACGGTCAGCTGTTGTCGCCCATCTGGGACTGCAAGTAATTCTGTTCACCGACCTTGCTGACCAGATCCAGCTGGGTTTCCAGGTGGTCGATGTGCTCCTCGGTGTCCTCGAGGATGGCGACAAACAGCTCGCGGGACACGTAGTCGCGCACGCTTTCGCAGTAGGCGACCGCTTCCTTGAGGTGGGCGTGGCCGGTGCGCTCGATCTTCAGGTCGCAGGTCATGGTCTCGACGGCGTTCTCGCCGATGTAGAGCTTGCCGAGGTCCTGCAGGTTGGGCAGGCCGTCCAGCGTCAGCACGCGCTCGATGAGCTTGTCGGCGTGCTTCATCTCCTCGATGGACTCCTCGTACTCGTGCTTGGCCATCTTCATCAGGCCCCAGTTCTTCAGCATGCGGGCATGCAGGAAGTACTGGTTGATGGCCGTCAGCTCCAGCTTGAGCTGGGTGTTGAGGTGGACGATGACCTGGGGGTCGCCTTTCATGGGGAATCTCCGAAGCGCAATGTGAAGTTGGGCCGCAGTATCCCCAGCGAAAGCCCCTGGGCAAAACCGCTCTTTTTGCAAATGAGATCGATTCGCATTAGACTTCGTGTCCATGATTGTCTGCATCTGCCACCGCGTCTCTGATCGCGACATCGCCATTGCCGCCTCCAGCGGCTGCCCGAACTTCGAGGCCTTGCAGGACGATCTGCGCGTGGCGACCGCGTGCGGGGCCTGCCGTGACTGTGCCTGCGCGGTGTTCGAGGAAAGCCGCGTCGACAGCGCTTCGCCGCGCGGCCGTGGCGTGGCAATTGCGGTTCGCGTGCAGTTGGCCGCCTGACACCGTACAATGGTCGGCTTCGGTCGGCATACAGCCACCGGGCGCCCGTCGCGTCTGATCTTGAGTGTTGTGTTTTGCCGCAGCCGCTCGGGCTGCGGGTGAATTCAAGTAACGACACCAAGGAAATCTCATGAGCACCATGCAAACCGGCACCGTCAAATGGTTCGACGACGGCAAAGGCTTCGGCTTCATCACGCCGGCCGACGGCAGCAAGGATCTGTTCGCCCACCACAGCGAAATCAAGAACAACGGCGGCTTCCGCACGTTGGCCGAAGGCGCCCAGGTTGAATTCGAAGTGAAGCAAGGCCCCAAGGGTCTGCAAGCTTCGAACATCCGTTCGCTGTAATCCCTCACGGCTTCGGCCGTTGAGCCAAGCCCGCGCCCCGCGCGGGCTTTGTGCTTTCTGGGTCCGCCCGACGACAATCGCCCCATGTCTGCTTTGCCCATCGTCCCGAAGGCCCTGACCGCTTACCGCCCGTTCTGGGCCAAGCGCTTCGGCCCCGCCCCTTTCCTTCCGATGACCCGGGCGGAGATGGAGCAGCTCGGCTGGGATTCCTGCGACATCATCATCGTCACGGGCGACGCCTACGTCGACCACGCCAGCTTCGGCATGGCCGTCATCGGCCGCACGCTGGAGGCTCAGGGTTTTCGCGTCGGCATCATTGCGCAGCCGGACTGGCAGAGCGCCGATGCGTTCAAGGCGCTGGGCAAGCCCAACCTGTTCTTCGGCGTCGCGGCCGGGAACATGGATTCGATGATCAACCGCTACACGGCGGACCGGAAGATCCGCAGCGACGACGCCTACACGCCGGGCGGGCAGGGCGGCAAGCGGCCGGACCGCGCCACGCTGGTCTACACGCAGCGCTGCCAGGAAGCCTTCAAGGACGTGCCCGTCGTCATCGGCGGCATCGAGGCCTCGCTGCGCCGCATCGCCCACTACGACTACTGGCAGGACAAGGTCCGCCGCTCGGTGCTGGTGGACAGCAAGGCCGACCTGCTGGTGTACGGCAACGCCGAGCGCGCCATCATCGAGATCGCGCATCGCCTGGCGCGCCGCGAGCCCATCGAGACGCTGACCGACGTGCGCGGCACCGCCTTCATGCGCCGCGACGGCGATCCGACGGCCGACGGCTGGTTCGAGCTGGACTCGACCGAGGTGGACCGCCCGGGCCGCATCGACGAGCTGATCAGCCCGTACCAGATCATCGAAGAGAACACGACCTGCGCGTCCAACGACGAACCGGACGCGCCCAAGCCGATCAAGATCCACAAGACCGGTCGCATCGCCATGCCGCCGCGCGAGCGCACCGTCGTGCGCCTGCCCGCCTATGAGACGGTCAAGAGCGACCCGGTGCTGTACGCCCACGCCAACCGCGTGTTGCACCTGGAGACCAACCCTGGCAACGCCCGCGCGCTGGTGCAGCGCCACGGCGAGCGCGACCTGTGGATCAACCCGCCGCCCATCCCGCTGACGACGGCGGAGATGGATCACGTGTTCGATCTGCCCTACGCGCGCAGCCCGCACCCGAGCTATGCGGACGAAGCCGGCAGCCATGACGGCGCGACCAAGATCCCCGCGTGGGAAATGATCCGCTTCAGCGTCAACATCATGCGCGGCTGCTTCGGCGGGTGCACCTTCTGCTCCATCACCGAGCACGAGGGCCGCATCATCCAGAGCCGCTCGGAAGACTCCGTGATCCGCGAGATCGAGGAGATGCGCGACAAGGTCAAGGGCTTCACCGGCATCGTCTCGGACCTGGGCGGCCCCACGGCCAACATGTACCGCATCGGCTGCAAGAGCCCCGAGATCGAGGCCGCCTGCCGCAAGCCCAGCTGCGTCTACCCGGGCATCTGCCCCAACCTGAACACCAGCCACGACCCGCTCATCAAGATGTACCGCCGTGCGCGTGCGCTGCCGGGCGTCAAGAAGATCCTCATCGGCTCCGGGCTGCGCTACGACCTGGCCGTGCAGTCGCCCGAGTACGTGAAGGAGCTGGTCACGCACCACGTCGGCGGCTATCTCAAGATCGCGCCCGAGCACACCGAGGGCGGCCCGCTGTCCAAGATGATGAAGCCGGGCATCGGCACCTACGACCGCTTCAAGCAGATGTTCGAAGCGGCCAGCGCCGCCGCCGGCAAGAAGCAATACCTGATTCCCTACTTCATCGCCGCCCATCCGGGCACCAGCGACGAAGACATGATGAACCTCGCCATCTGGCTGAAGAAGAACGGCTTCCGCGCCGACCAGGTGCAGACCTTCTACCCCAGCCCCATGGCCACGGCGACCGCGATGTACCACTCGGGCAAGAACCCGCTGAAGGGCATCAGCCGCGACCCCGATCGTGGCGAGACGGTGGACATCGTGCGCGGCGAGCGCCGCCGCCGGCTGCACAAGGCCTTCCTGCGCTACCACGACGCCAACAACTGGCCGCTGCTGCGCGAGGCGCTCAAGGCCATGGGCCGCGCCGACCTGATCGGCAACGGCAAGCACCACCTGATCCCCAGCTACCAGCCGATCACCGACGGCAGCTACGAGAGCGCGCGCCGCAAGAACTCCACGGCCGTCAAGCCCGCAGTCAAGCCGACGGTTCGGACACCGATGCAGCCTGCCGCACCGCGCCGGGGCCAGATCCAGACCCAGCACACCGGCCTGCCGCCGCGCGTGACCGGCTCGGCCCGCACTCCCGCTGGCCGCCCGGGCAAACCCGCAAAGCGATAACGCGCCAAGCGCGCAGTATTGCCCCGCTTTTCGTGACACGCCGCTTCGGGATGCACTACCCTTGCGGCTCTTGACGAGAAGAGGCCGGTGCTCACGCGGCCCTACCAGCCCCCAAGCCCTCGCCCCATGCAAGAAGCCACAGCTGCAGACGACGACCTGCTCGAGTTGCTCGACGAGCCCGAGCAGGCGGACGGCGAGCATCTCCACAACGACCGGCCCTGGCGCATCCTCATCGTCGATGACGATGGCGACGTCCACAAGGCCACCGAGCTGGCCATGCAGGGGCTGACGGTCGAAGGCCAGCCGCTCGTCTTCCTGCACGCCAGTTCCGCCGCCCAGGCCCGCCAGTTGCTCGCCAGCGAGGACGACCTCGCCGTCGTGCTGCTGGACGTCGTCATGGAGAGCGAGGACGCCGGCCTGCAACTCGTGCGCCACATCCGCGACGAACTCCGCCTGAACGCCGTGCGCATCGTGCTGCGCACGGGCCAGCCGGGCTATGCACCCGAGATCGAGACGGTGCAGGCCTATGACATCAACGACTACAAGACCAAGTCCGAGCTGACCCGCACGCGGTTGTACACGGTGCTGACCGCCGCGGTGCGCTCCTACCGCCAGATCTGCGCGCTGGAGGCCAACCGCCGCGGGCTGGAGATGATCGTCGAGAGCAGCACGTCGCTGTCGCGCATGCGCGGCCTGTCGCGCTTCGCCGAAGGCGTGGTCACACAGCTGTGCGCGCTGCTGGGCATCCTGCCCGAGGGGCTGGTCTGCGCCCAGGTCAACGGTGCGGCGGGCGACGAGGTGCGCATCGTCGCGGCCGCCGGCCAGTACAGCGGCCTCATCGACCGCCCGCTGGCGCAGGTCAAGATTGCCGCCGTCCGCGAGCGCCTGGAGCGCTGCCTGAAGGAGCAGCGCAACATCTACGACGACGGCACGGTCCTCTACTTCGGCATGGGCTCCGGCCGCGCGATGGCGGCGCTGGTGGACGTGGGCCGCGAGCTGGACGAGCTGGACCAGCAGTTGCTGCGCGCCTTCTGCTCCAACATCGCCGTCGGCTTCGAGAACGTCGTGCTGTACAGCCAGTTGCTGGACCAGGCCTACAACGACCCGCTGCTGCGCCTGCCCAACCGCAACCGCTTCGTCGAGCTGCTGGACAAGAACCTGAAGGACCCGCAAGGCGTCACGCTCGCGCTGATCGACATCGACGACTTCTCGGACATCAACGACGCCTTCGGCCACCATTTCGGCGACCAGGTGCTGCAGGCCGTCGTGCACCGCCTCAGCGAGATGCTGGGCCTGAACACCGCGATGGCCCGCGTCGGCGCCGACACCTTCGGCGTGCTGGGCGAGCATGCCAAGGTCTGCCCCGAGACGGTCAGCGGCGTGTTCGCCGACCCCTTCGTCGTGGCCGGCGAGCGGCTGCAGCTGTCGGCCACCACCGGCCTCGTGCGCCTGGGCGAGTCCAAGGCGGTGGGCTCCGAGCTGCTGCTGGATGCCCAGATCGCGCTCAAGCGCGCCAAGCAGCAGCAGCGCGGCTCGTCCCAGTACTTCTCGGCCGCCATGGGCAGCGACGCACGAGAGCGCTTCAAGCTGCTCAAGGGCCTGCGCACCGGTTTCGAGGAAAGCCAGCTCTTCGTCGTCTACCAGCCGCAGATGGACCTGGGGGCCAACCGGGTCATCGGCGCCGAGGCGCTGCTGCGCTGGCGCACGCCCGACGGCCGCTTCATCCCGCCCGACCAGTTCATCCCGCTGGCCGAGCAGAGCGGCCTCATCATTCCCATCGGCGAGTTCGTCATGCGCACGGCCTGCGGGCAGCTCAAGCGCATGCAGGCGCTGGGCCACGCCGACTTCCGCATGGCCGTCAACGTGTCGATGGCGCAGTTCCGCCACCCCGGCTTCATCGACATGCTGGCCCGCTCGCTGCACGACTGCCACGTCGTGGGCCACAACATCGAGCTGGAGATCACCGAGTCCATGGCCATGGAGGACTCGGACCTCGTGCTGCGTGTGCTGGCCGACATCAAGCAGCTCGGCTTCAGCGTCGCCATCGACGACTTCGGCACCGGCTTCTCGTCGCTGAGCCAGCTGCGCCAGCTGCAGGTGGACCGTCTCAAGATCGACCGTGCCTTCGTGCAGGAGGCGCAGGCCTCGTCCGCCGGCTCCACCATCGCGCAGATGGTCATCAACCTCGGCCGTGGCCTGGGACTGACCGTCATCGCCGAAGGCATCGAGACCGAGGAGCAGCGGCAATACCTCATCGGCCTGGGATGCCACGAGGGCCAGGGCTGGCTGTTCGCCAAGCCGATGCCGGCGGACCAGCTCGAAGCCTGGATGAACCGCTGACCCGACGCGCGCCCGCGCGCTGCCAGAATCGGGGCGCCATGCCCCTGACGACATCCGATGCGCCTGCTGCTCGTTGAAGACGACGCCATGATCGGTGAGAGCCTGCGCGAGGCGCTGCGCCGCCAGGGCTTCGCGGCCGACTGGGTGCGCGACGGCGACGCCGCCGATGTGGTGCTCGCCAGCGGCGAGCGTTTCGATGCCGTGCTGCTGGACCTGGGCCTGCCCCGACGCAGCGGCCTCGACGTTCTCAAGAGCCTGCGTGCCCGCGGCGACGCGACGCCGGTCATCGTGCTGACCGCGCGCGACGCGCTGCCCGACAAGGTCGCGGGCCTGGATGCCGGTGCAGACGACTACCTCGTCAAGCCCTTCGAGCTGGACGAGCTGCTGGCGCGGCTGCGCGCCATCACGCGCCGCCAGGGCGGGCGGGCGGACACGGGGCTGCAGGTGGCCGACCTGCGGCTGGACCCGGCCACGCGCGAGGTCACGCGCGCCGGCCGGCCCGTGCTGCTGTCGGCGCGCGAGTTCGCGCTGCTGCAGGCGCTGCTGGAGCGGCCCGGCGCCATCGTGTCGCGCGCCCAGCTCGAAGACCGGCTCTACGGCTGGGGCGAGGAGCTGGAAAGCAACGCGATCAGCGTCTACATGCACCAGCTGCGCAAGAAGCTGGGCGCGGACCTGCTGCACACGGTGCGCGGTGTCGGGTACTACGCAGGACCGGAAAAGGGCGGCGCGCCGTGAAGCTGCTGCACACGCTGCGCGGCCGGCTGTTCGTGCTGCTCGCCGCGCTCGGTGCCGTGACGGCGCTGGCCGTGGGCGGCGCCACCTACGTCAGCGTGCGTGCCGAGGCCGATGCGTTGTTCGACTACCAGTTGCGCCAGACGGCACTGTCGCTGCGCGACCAGGGCCGCATCGCCCGCGACGAGGCCAACGCGCTGGCCGACCCCAGCCTGGACTACCTCGTGCAGATCTGGTCCGTGCAAGGCCTGGAGATCTACTCCAGCCGGCCGCAGGGCATGACCGAGCCGCTGCCGGCGCGCGCCGTGCTGGGCTTTTCGGACCTGCGCCTGGGCGGGCAGGACTGGCGCGTCTTCAGCGCCGCCACGCCGCAGCGCGTGGTGCAGGTGGCCCAGCCGCTCGCCGTGCGCCAGCGGCTGGCGGCGCTGGCCGCGCTGCGCAGCATCGCGCCGGTGGGGCTGGCGCTGCCGCTGGTGGCCGCGGCGGTGTGGTGGCTGATCGGCCTGTCGCTGGTGCCCCTGGCGCGTGCCGCGCAGGCCGCCCAGGACCGCGGTGCGAATGCGCTGGACGCGCTGCCCACCACCGGCCTGCCCGGCGAGGTGGCGCCGCTGGTGGACGCCTTCAACGGCCTGCTCGCGCGGCTGGCCACCGCCTTCGATGCGCAGCGCCATTTCGTCGCCGACGCCGCGCACGAACTGCGCACGCCGCTGACCGCGTTGAAGCTGCAGCTGGGCCTGCTGCGCGACTCGGCGCCGGGCGCGCAGCAGCATGCCGCCATCGAGCGCCTGCGCGCTGGCATCGACCGCGCGGTGCACCTCGTCGAGCAATTGCTGGCGCTGGCCCGCGCCGAGCCGGGGGCGTCGACCACGCGTGTCGCGCTGGACCTGGTCGAGATCGCCCGCCAGGCCCTGGCCGACGTGCAGCCGCTGGCCGACAAGGCCGGCGTCTCGCTCGCGCTGACGGCACCCGAGCCCGTGCCGCTGGCGGGCGACCCGCAGGCGCTGCGCAGCGCCGTGCGCAACCTCGTCGACAACGCGGTGAAGTACGGCGCCCGGCAGGTGCAGGTGCAGGCGCTGCGGGACGCGTTCGGCGCGCCGCTGCTGCGCGTGGATGACGACGGGCCGGGCATCCCGCCAGCGCAGCGTGAGCGCGTGTTCGGCCGCTTCCAGCGCGGCGAAGGCGGTGGCGCCGAGGGCAGCGGTCTGGGCCTGGCCATCGTGCAGGCGGCGGCGCGGCAGCAGGGCGCGGGCGTCAGGCTCGCCGGCTCGCCGCTGGGCGGGCTGCGTGCGGAACTGGCCTGGGCTCAGCCGTCGGCTCAGGCCTGACGGCGCTGCCGGTCAGGTCGTGTCAGCCGCCGCTGTCGGCGGGCTGTGCGCCGAAGCGGTAACCCGCGACGGATGAAGCCAGGATCAGATCGGCCCGGTCAGCGGTGCTGGCAAACGGGTTGGTGCCGACCATGAAGGCCAGGCCCACGCGGGTCGGTTCCAGGTCGTTGATCGTCGGCCCGGTGCCGTAGGAGTTGAACGCCACGTATGCGCCGGAACCGACGGAGTAAAGACCTGCCGATGAGACCGTGAACAGCCGGTCGACGCCGTCGCGCCGGATGAATTGACCGGAGACCGCCGCCAGACTCGGGAGTCCGGGCGCGCAGGCTGTGTGGGCCCCTGCACTGATACAGCACGCTTCGGTGCGCGCGCGGCTGTGGCTTCACGCCGCCGCCGTCCGCCGTTGCAATGGGCGCATGAACGAACTGCTGCCCCTGCTGAGCTACTGCGCGCTGATGTCCGGCACACCCGGGCCCAACAACATGATGCTGGTGGCCAGCGGCGCCCACCACGGCTACCGGCGCACGCTGCCGGCCATCCTGGGCATCAACGTCGGCGGCGCGGTGCAGACCTGGGTGACCTGCCTGGGCCTGGGCGCGCTGTTCACCGCCTGGCCGGCGCTGCACACCGCGCTCAAGCTGGCCGGCACGGTCTACATGCTGGTGCTGGCATGGCGGCTGGCCGGCAGCCCGGCCGCGCAGGGCCGGCCGCCGGAGCAGGTCGGCTTCGCGGAGGCCGCGCTGTTCCAGGCCGTGAACCCCAAGAGCTGGGTCAAGGCCATCACCATCGCGTCGGTGTTCATGCCCACGGGCTTGGGCGTGGTGGAGGGCGCGCTGCGGGTCAGTCTCATCGGCGCAGCCGTCGGCTTCCCGTGCATCTCGATGTGGGCGCTGTTCGGCGCGTGGATCGGCCGCTTCCTGTCCAGCGCCACGCGGCGGCGGGTGTTCAATGCCATCATGGCCGCCTCCCTGGCCGTGCTGGCTTTGATGTTGATGCGCTGATGTTTTCACTCGACCGCGACTCGCCCGCGCCGCTGGCCGACCAGATCGAGCAGCGCCTGCGCGCGCTGATGGCCAGCGCGCAGCTGCCGTCCGGCGCGCGGCTGACCTCCATCCGCCAACTGGCGCTGCAACTCGGCGTCAGCCCCAACACCGTCGTCACGGCCTACGACCGGCTGGTGGCCGCGGGCCTCGTCGAGTCGCGCGGCACGGCGGGCTTCTTCATTGCCGACGGCCCGGCCGAGGCGATGCCCGATGCGGTGCGCGTGGAGGCCGGCGAGGAGCAGGAGGCCGTCTGGCTGGCCCAGCAGGCCAACGACCCGCGTGCCGGCGTGCTGCTGGCCAGCAGCGGGGCGCTGCCGGCCACCTGGCTGGAAGACGCCGTGCCCGCCGCCGCCGTGCAGCGCGGCCTGGCGCGCGCCACCGCCGGCATGGCCACGCGCTGCCCGCCGCAGGGGTTGCCGGCCTTGCGCGAGCGCCTGGCCATGATGCTGCGCGGCCAGGGCATCGCGGTCGACGCCAGCCGCGTGCTGACGACCTACGGCGGCACGCAGGCCATCGACCTGATCTGCCGCGCGCTGCTGCGCCCCGGTGACGCGGTGGCGGTGGAGACGCCGGGCTACTTCCTGCTGTTCGACCGCTTGCGCCAGGCCGGCGTCAACATCGTGCCCGTGCCGCGCCGGCCCGACGGCATCGACCTCGACGCGCTCGACGCCGCCTGCACGCGGCACCGGCCGCGGCTGCTGTTCATGCAGAGCGTGCTGCACAACCCGACCGGCTGGGGCAGCTCGGCCGCCAACCTGCACCGCGTGCTGGTGCTGGCGCAGCGCCACGGCGTGCTGATCGCCGAGGACGACGTGCAGGGGCACTTCCATCCCGGCACCGCCGGCTCGGCGACCCGGCTCGCGCAGCTGTCGGGCCTGGACGGCGTCATCTACTACTCCAGCTTCTGCAAGGCCATGAGCCCCGCGCTGCGCCTGGGCTACATGGCCGCCGAGCCGGCGCTCATCAAGGCGCTGCTGCGCGAGAAGATCCTCGCGGTGCTGACGACCGCTGCGCTCAACGAGTTCGTGCTGCTGGAGGTGCTGTCGGCCGGGCGCTGGCGCAAGCACCTGGACCGCCTGCAGCAGCGCCTGGGCGCGGCACGCGTGGCGGCCGCGCGGCAGCTGCGCGAGGCGGGCGTGCTGCTGGAGCATCCCGGCGAAGGCGGGCTGTTCCTGTGGGGCGCGCTGCCGGCGGGCGTCGATGTGGACGGCGTCGTCAAGGAGGCGTTCCGCCGCGGCATCCTGCTGGTGCGCGGCGCCACCTTCGCGGCGGACGGCGCGCCCGACCCGCACATCCGCTTCAACGCCGCCTTCAGCCAGCAGCCGCGGCTCGCGCAGTTCCTGCATGAGCAGCTGAGCGCGGCCAGCAGCACGCGCGCGGCGCTGGCACGGGCCAGCGCACAGCGGCTACCCACGGGCTGACGCCTGCCGTGCCGGGAGACTTCATGTTCGACCCGTCAAGTTCGGTCTCGGCAACCGCGCTGCGTTCGTCATCGGCCCCGACGGGCGCCACCTCGAAGCGGGCTGCCACGCGTGGGAGGCCTGACAGCCGCTGAGTGCGGCGGCCACGGTGCAAGCAGACCAAGGCTGCACGCGCAAGCGGGAGATGTTGCATCCATGCCCCCGGGAAATCAGGCAATGGCGGTGGGTGATTGGCCTGCGGCGCGGGCTGTCGCGTCCAAGGGTGTGAGCTTATTGACAGTTGGCGTTTTCACATATGAGCGGACAGGTGAGAAACGGCGCAACCTTGAATAATTCCGGCATGTCCCTGCATGCCCCCGGTGAGTTCTCGCACCCGACCGAGTCCGACAGCGCCTTCCTCCTGCCGCTTTTCGTGGGCGATGACGCCGGCGGCGACCTGTCGAGCCTGCGCGCCCTCGTCGCCTCGCTGGACAGCACCAAGGCCATCGCCCAGTTCTCGCTCGACGGCATCCTGCTGTCGGCCAACCACCAGTTCCTGGCGACGCTGGGCTACGCGCGCAGCGACGCGCTCGGCGCCCACCACCGGCGGTTCTGCGATGCGGCCTTCGTCGACTCGCCGGCTTACGACCGCTTCTGGCAGCGCCTGCGCGCCGGCGAGGCCTACACCGACCTGTGCATGCGGCGGCGCCATGACGGCAGCGTGTGCTGGCTCGAAGCCACCTATGCGCCCGTCTACGTGGACGACCGGGTCGCACGCATCCTCAAGATCGCCAGCGACGTCACCGAGCGCGTGCAGCGTGAGCTGCTGGCCCGGCAGAGCGTCAAGCGGCTGTCGCTGGTGGCGGACGCCACCGACAACGCGGTGTTCATCACCGATGCGCGCTGGCACACGGTGTTCGTCAATGCCGGGTTCGAGCGCAAGTTCCGCTGGACCGGCGGCGAGCTGGCCGGCGTGCGGGCCATGGACATGCTGGCGCCTCACCTGGGCGCGGCGCGCACCCAGGGCCTGCGCCAGGAACTGCAGGCCGGGCGCGACATCCGCTGGGAGGAGGTGCTGCGCGGCCGCGGGCAGGAGCGCTACTGGTGCAGCGTGGCGACCAGCCCCGTGTTCGAGAACGGGCAGTTGATCAACACCGTCACGGTCATCACGGACATCACGCAGTCCAAGGTCCATGAGGTGCTGCACCGCACGGTGCTCGAAGCCATCGTCCAGGAAGAGCCGCTGCTGAACGTGCTGACCACCATCTGCGCGGAGGTGGACCGCATGCTGCCCGACCTGGCCAGCGCCGTCATCGAGGCGGCGCCCGACGGCACGCTGCACCTGCTGGTGGCGCCGCGCCTGCCCGCGCAGGCCTTGCGCCACCACAGCGGCAAGATCCGCTGGCCCGAGCCTGACGCCCACGCCGAGGCCGGCGACGCGGCGCCCGATGCGCTGGCGCGCTTCACCTTCAGCGCCGAGCCGGAGCGCCCGCTGCGCGCGGACCTGCGCCGTCTCGGCTACGACGGCGTGATCGGCCTGCCGGTGCGCGACGCCGAGGGCCGGCTCATCGGCGGCATGGTGCTGCATTGCCGCGAGGGGCATGTCGTGGACTCCTTCCAGCGGCAGCTGCTGGAGGCGGCGGTGCACCTGTGTTCGCTGGCCCTCACGCGCGAACGCGCCAAGCAGCAGATCCGTGAGCTGGCCTTCTACGACGCGCTGACCAAGCTGCCCAACCGCAGCCTGCTGCTCGCCAACGCCGACCAGGCGCTCGCTGCCGCCCGGCGCAGCCAGGCGCCGGTGGCCGTGGTGTTCATCGACCTGGACCGCTTCAAGCACGTCAACGACTCGCTCGGCCATGCCGCCGGTGACGAGCTGCTGCGCCAGGTCTCGGAGCGCATCGTCCGCACGCGCCGCCAGAGCGACATCGCGGGCCGCCTGTCCGGCGATGAATTCGTGCTGGTGCTGCCGGACTGCGATGCCCGGCATGCCACCGACCTCGTGGAGCGGCTGCAGGCCCAGCTGGCCGTGCCGTTCGAGCTGGGTGGCACGCGGGTGCAGTCCTCCGCCAGCATGGGCATCGCGATGTTCCCGCACGACGGCGTGGACATCGCAACGCTGCTGCAACGCGCCGACATGGCCATGTACCAGGCCAAGAGCGAGCTGCGCGGCCGCTTCGCCTTCTTCAGCCACGACCTCAACGTGCAGGCGCAGGAACGCCTGGCGCTCGAAGACGCGCTGCGCGAGTCGCTGGCGCGCGACGAGCTCACCATGGCCTTCCAGCCGCAGGTGTCGCTGAAGACGGGCGCGCTGCACGGCGTCGAGGCGCTGGCTCGCTGGCACCATCCGCAGCTGGGCCACGTGTCGCCCGCGCGCTTCGTGCCGCTGGCCGAGGATTGCGGCCTGATCCGCGAGCTCAGCCGCTGGGCGCTCGACTGCGCGTGCCGGCAACTGGCGCAGTGGCGCGCCGCCGGCATGGCGGTGCCGTCGGTGTCGGTCAACCTGTCGGCCACCAACTTCCATGACCTCAACATGCCCGACGTCATCGAAGCCACGCTGGCCCGCCATGCGCTGGGCCCGGCCGACCTGATCCTGGAGATCACCGAGGGCGTGCTGATGAACGACCACCCGGCCGTCGCCGCGTCCATCACGCTGCTGCACGAGCGCGGCATCCGCTTCTCGATGGACGACTTCGGCACGGGCTATTCCTCGCTGAGCTACCTGCGGCGCCTGCCCATCACCGAGCTGAAGCTGGACCGCAGCTTCACCAACGACCTGGAAGTCGACCGCCGCGCGCAGGCGCTCAGCCGCTCGGTCGTGCAGATCGGCGC
The DNA here is from genome assembly GCF_965229315.1 of Roseateles sp. Classification (GTDB taxonomy): domain Bacteria; phylum Pseudomonadota; class Gammaproteobacteria; order Burkholderiales; family Burkholderiaceae_C; genus Pelomonas. The sequence goes on along the minus strand of NZ_CBDDJA010000002.1, from coordinate 3,812,544 downwards.
GGCGTTGGGCCTGACGGTGGTCGCCGAGGGCATCGAGACCGAAGCGCAGCGCGCCGTGCTGACCCGTCAGGGCTACGACGTCGCGCAGGGCTATCTCTTCGCCCGCCCGATGGCGCCGGCCGCCTTCGAGGCCTGGTATCGCGAAGGCGGCGGCGGCCAGCGCGCCGTCGCGGTCGAAGCGCTGGCCGGCTGAACGCCGCCGTCCGCCGGCAGCCGCCTCAGCGCAGCTGGTAGTTCAGGCTGACGTAGTAGCTGCGGCCGCGCGGGTCCGTGTAGGTCGGGTCGAAGGTGGACAGGAAGTAGTAGGACTGGTTGGAGAACGGCGGGGCGGTGTTCAGCAGGTTCTGCACGCCGGCGCGCACGCTGAACTGCTTGCTGAACTTGTAGCTGCCGCTGGTGTCCCACAGCGAATAGGCCTTGACCTTGCGCGGCGCGGTGTCGGGCAGGTAGCTGTCATCGATGTACCGCGAGAAGTAGCTGTTGCCCAGCGTCAGCGCCAGCGGGCCGACGTCCCAGTCGGCCGACAGGCGGTGGCGCCAGCGCTGGATGACCTGGTCCTGCAGGAAGCGGCCGGCGGTCTCCAGGTAGGGTTCGGCGGGGCCGAACTGGCGCTTGTAGTCGATGACGTAGGTGCCGCTGAAGTTCAGGCCCAAGCGGCCGGCCTCGCTGGCCGCCGAGCGCCAGCGCGCGTCCACGTCCACGCCCGAGGTCTTCAGGCCACCCTGGTTCTCCTTCTTCAGGATCAGCGTCGGGTAGCCGTCCACCGGGTCGCGCTGGATGTAGGCAGCGTAGCGCGCCGCGTTCTCCAGGATGATCTTGCCGGACAGGTCGCTGATGACGTTGGTCTTGCTGATGCGCCAGTAGTCCAGGCTGACCGTGCTGTCCTTCACCGGCTCGAACGCCACGCCGGACGAGAACTGCCGGCTCTTCTCGGGCTTGAGGTTGGGGTTGGAGACCTTCTGCGTGGGGTACTGGTCGAACGCGTCGTAGACCTTGTCGTACAGGAAGGCGGGGCTGGTGCCGTAGCTGGTCGGGCGGTACAGCTCGCTGAAGCTGGGCGCGCGGAAACCCGTGCCGGCGGAGGCGCGCAGCACCACGTCCCTGGCGGGCTGGTAGCGCAGGCCGAGCTTGGGGTTCACGGAGCTGCCGACCTTCTCGTAGTGGTCGGCGCGCAGCGCGGCCTGGATCTCCAGGGTCTTGGTCACCGGCGCGTTCAGCTCGGCGTAGGTGGAGGCGATGTTGCGGCCGTAGCTCGTGGCCACGAGTGCCGGCGAGGTGCCGGAGCTGTCGCGGTCGCCGCCGATGTTGTTGCCCACCAGCAGCGCCGACGGGGTGAACTTCTGCGTCTCGCGCCGCAGCTCGGCGCCCAGCGCCACGCCCAGGTCGCCGCCGTCGAGCTGGGCGAGCGTGCCGGTGATCTTGAAGTCCAGGCCCGAGGTGGCGCCCTCGCCCTTGCGCGCGACGTCGTCGATGCGCAGCGACTGGATCAGCGCCTGGCCGGCCGCGGGCGACGCGCCGAACGGGTTGACCTTGCCGTCCTTCACGGCCTGCAGCAGTTCGTTGAACTTGAAGTAGCCGTCGGTGTAGCGGTCCTTGACCTGGTTCTGCGCGTAGCTGGCGCCGGCCGTGTAGTCCCAGTCACCGAACAGCGTGCCCTTGGCGCCGACGACGACGCGGCGGGCGTCGCTGGTCACCTCGTTCGTGCGGTTGCCCAGCTCGGTGGCGCGAAAGCGCACCTCGAACGTCCGCGTGTCGTTGACCGGCTTGGGCAGGAAGGGGTTCACCGCGGCCCAGGTCACGCCGCTGAGCGTGGTGGGGTTGGGCGACTGCACGTAGGTGGTCTGCGCGCGCGCCAGCAGCGCCTCGGCAAACAGCTGGTGGCCGCCGCCCACGTCGAGCACGCCGCGGGTCAGGAACGAGGTCTTCTCGGCTTCGGGGTAGATCTCGGTGTCGGCCATGTAGTCGTAGCCGCAGGCCTCGGCGCCGATCTGCGTGGGCGCGTAGACGGACGCGGGCGGGTTGCAGCCCGGCGCGAACAGGTTGATCGTGCGCTGCGTGTAGCCCTTGCCGTTGATCGTGTAGCCGGCCGCGTTGATGGCGGCGAGCTGCGCCGTGCGGGTGGCGGCCGTGCCCGACAGCCGGATGTTGCCGGGGAAGGGGCGGCTGGACAGGTAGTAGGGCACCGTCTGGGCCAGCGGGCGCTCCTGGATGAACTTGCGCTGCGTGGAGCGCAGCGCGTCCAGGCGCTGCACGTCCAGCGTCGCGAAGACGTTGTAGCCGTCGCGCGCCACCTCGCCCACGCCGCCGCTGAGGGTGAAGGTCTTCTTGCCGGCGCCGCCTTCCTGCGTGCCGAAGTAGCTGCCCGACACGTCCAGCCCCTGGTAGTCCTGGCGCGTGATGAAGTTGATGACGCCACCGATGGCATCGGTGCCGTAGATGGCGGAGGCGCCGTCCTTGAGCACCTCCACGCGCTGGATGGCACCGGCCGGGATGCTGTTCAGGTCCACGCCGGCCGCGTCGCCGGGCGAGGCGAAGTTGGCCAGCCGCCGGCCGTTCAGCAGCACCAGCGTGCTGGACACGCCGATGCCGCGCAGGTTGGCGCCGTTGAAGCCGCGCTGGCCGCCGGTGTTGTCGGTGATGGAGGCGCCGTCGCCCAGGTTGGCGGTGGCGGCGCTGATGTTCTTCAGCAGCTCGGCCGCGGTCGTCACGCCGGCCTTGGCGATGTCCTCGCGCTTGATGACCTGCACCGGCAGCGCCGTCTCGGCGTCCACGCGCTTGATGCTGGAGCCGGTGATCTCGACGCGTTCGAGCTTCTGGTCCTGGGCATGCGCAGACAGCGCGGTGACGGTGAGCAGCGTGGCGTGGGCCAGCGTGTGCAGGGCGAAGGAACGGGCTGAAGTCATGAAGGCCTCGGGTTGGGCGGTTGGTTCACGGATGCCGGTCAGGTTAGGGAGGCGGCCCGTGAGTTGCCTATGGGGTTTGGTCGCGCCGGTCGCTTGCGCGCAACTGCGCGTCGCTTCTGGGCAAGCCCGCACGGCGGGCCCGCAACAGCGCTTGCCCAGAAGCGACATGCAATTGCGTCCGCGGTGCATGGCGCACCGTCTTGAGGCCTAACCCGGTGGCCGCACGCGCGCTGCGCTGCCAAGATGGCTGCATGAGATTCCTGACCCGACTTGCCCTGCTCGCCCTGTGGTGCAGCGCCACGGCCCATGCCGGCACGGCCATCGTCATCGGCGGCGCGCTGAAGAACGACAACGACGCCGTCTGGCAGCGCATCGTCGACGAGGCCGGCGGCGCCGGGGCGCGCATCGCCGTGTTCGCGACGGCCGCCGCCAATCCCGAGCGCAGCGCCGGGCTCATCGTCGCCGCGCTGAACCGCCACGGCGCCAGCGCCGAGGCCATTCCCGTCGCGCCGCGCCTGAAGGACGTCGACCTGCAGGCCAGCCTGAACGACCCGGCGCTGATCGACAAGGTCGCCGCGTCCAAGGCCGTGTTCTTCTCGGGCGGCGCGCAGGAGTACATCGTCGACACGCTGCTGCCCGGCGGCCAGGTCACGCCCATGCTCAAGGCCATCCGCGCGGTGTTCGACGGCGGCGGCGTCGTCGCCGGCACCAGCGCGGGCGCGGCCATCATGAGCCGCATGATGTTCCGCGACGCCCAGGACAACCTGCAGATCCTGAAGGGCCAGTGGCGCGAAGGCCGCGAGTACGACCGCGGCCTGGGGTTCGTCGGCCCGTACCTGTTCGTCGACCAGCACTTCCTCAAGCGCGGCCGCATCGGCCGCATGCTGCCCGCCATGCGCGCCTTCGGCTACACGCTGGGCCTGGGCGTGGAAGAGAACACGGCGGCCGTCATCAAGGGCAGCGAGGTCGAGATCGTCGGCGCGCGCGGCGCGCTGCTGGTGGACCTGTCGCAGGCCGGCAGCGACGCCAGGCTGCCCGCCTTCAACCTGCGCGGCGCGCTGCTCAGCTACCTGGACCGCGGCGACCGCCACGACCTCAAGACCGGCGTCACGACGCCCGCTGCCCACAAGCTGCGCGAGCCCCGCATCGATCCGGCCGCGAGCGACTACAAGCCCTATCTGCAGACCGACCCCTACTTCCTCGACATCCTGGCCGACAACGCCATCGTCACCGCCATGGCCCAGCTGCTGGACGGCCCCGCGCCGGACGTGCGCGGACTGGCCTTCCGCGCCAAGCCCAGGCCCGGTGACCTGCAGCCCGACCTGGGTTTCGAGTTCCGCCTCTACAAGGGGCCGGGCCTGGTCGGCTGGTTCAGCGGCGCGCTGGGTGGCGAGGACTACACCGTGCTGAAGGCGCGCCTGGACGTCATCCCCGTGCGCGTGGCGCAGCCGCTCTTCACCCCCCTGGCTGCCCACTGACATGCGGACCCTCCTGCATGAGCTGCCGGCCGCCAGCGCCGGCACGCAGCGCCGTCTGCGCAGCCTGCATTTCGGCCGTGGCGAATCGGGCCGCAAGGCCTACCTCCAGGCGGCCCTGCATGCCGACGAGGTGCCGCCGCTGCTGGTCGCGCAGGCGCTCATCGAGCGGCTGTCGGCGCTGGACGCCGCGGGCCAGATCGCCGGCGAGATCGTGCTGGTGCCCATGGCCAACCCCATCGGCCTCGCGCAGGACGTGCAGGGCTCGGCCTTCGGCCGCTTCGACCTGGGCACGGGCGTCAACTTCAACCGCCAGTTCAGGCACCTGACGGCCGCGCTGGTCCCGCTCGTCGAGCCCCGGCTCGGCGCCGATGCCACGGCCAACACGCGCACCGTGCGCGCCGCCTGCCGCGAGCTGCTGGCGGCCTGGCAGCCGACGAGCGAGGCCGAGGCCCTCAAGCGCCTGCTGCAGACGCTGGCCATGGACGCCGACCTGGTGCTGGACCTGCACTGCGACAACCAGGCCGTCATGCACGTCTACACCGGCACGCCGCAGACCGACGCGATGCGTCCGCTGGCCGGCTACCTCGGCGCCCAGGCGCTGCTGTTCAGCGAGGTCTCGGGCGACGACCCCTTCGACGAGTCCATCTCGCGCATCTGGTGGGAGCTGGCCGCGCATTTCGACGGCCGCTTTCCCATCGCGCCCGACGCCTGCCTGGCCGCCACCGTCGAGCTGCGCGGCGAGACCGACGTGACGCATGACCTCGCCGAGCGCGATGCCGACGCGCTGGTCGCTTTCCTGCGCCACCTGGGCCATGTTGGCGGCCGCCAGCCCGCGCCCCCCGCGGCCTGCGAGCCCACGCCGCTGGAAGGCGTGGAGCCGGTGACGGCACCTTGCAGCGGCATCGTCGTGTTCGCCAAGGCGCCGGGCGACTGGGTCGAGGCGGGCGAGCTGGTGGCCGAGGTCATCGACCCGATGACGGACGAGCGCACGCCGCTGCATGCCCGCACCAGCGGCCGCTGCTTCGCCCGCAGCGCGCGCCGCTTCGCCACCCGCGGCATGCGCCTGGCCAAGATCGCCGGTGCCGTGCCCTACCGCAGCGGCAACCTGCTGTCGCCATGACGCTGCGCCTGCCCAACACCTACGTGCTGCTGTTCGCGCTGCTGGCGCTGATCGCGGCGGCCACCTGGGTCGTGCCCGGCGGCAGGTTCGAGACGGCGCTCGTCAACGGCAAGACGCTGATCGTCGCCGGCAGCTTCCACCTGATCGACGCCAGGCCGCAAGGCCTCACGGCGCTGCTGACGGCGCCCATCAAGGGCTTCGTCGAGGCGGCGCTGATCATCGGCTTCGTGCTCATCGTCGGCGGCGCGTTCGCGGTGCTGCAGCGCACCGAGGCCATCGACGCACTGATCAAGTCCGTTGCCCGCGCGCACCACCGTTCGGCGCTGGTGCGCGTGGCCGTCATCCCGGTGTTCGTCACGCTGTTCTCGCTGGGCGGCGCCAGCTTCGGCATGGCGGAGGAAGCCATCCCCTTCGTGCTGATCTTCATCCCGCTGGCGCTGGCCCTGCGGCTGGACACGCTGACCGGCGTGGCCATCCCCTTCGTCGGCTCGCAGGTGGGCTTCGCCACCGCCTTCCTGAACCCGTTCAACGTCGGCGTGGCGCAGGGCATCGCGGGCGTGCCGCTGTTCTCCGGCATCGGCTACCGCGCCGTCTGCTGGGCCATCGCGACGGCGGTGACCGTCGCCTTCCTGATGGCGTGGGCCGCGCGCATCCGCCGCACGCCGGAGCTCAGCCCCACCTTCGCGATGGACCAGGAGCGCCGCAAGACGCTGGACATGGACAGCTTCGAGCGCTTCGCCGGCATGAGCGGCCGGCACCGCGCCGTGCTGTGGCTGTTCGCCGCGACGCTGCTCGTCATGATCGGCGGCGTCGTCAGGTTCGGCTGGTACATCGAGGAGATCGCGGCGCTGTTCCTCGTCATGGCGATCGCTGTGGGCATGGTGGCGCGGCTGGCGGCGGACGAGTTCATGGCCGCCTTCCTGCAGGGCGCGCGCGACCTCGTCGGCACGGCGCTGGTCATCGCGCTGGCCAAGGGCACCGTCATCCTGATGCGCGAGGGCCAGATCATCGACACGCTGCTCCATGCGCTGGCGCCGCTGGTGGCGTCCAGCACGCCGGTGCTGGCGGCGCAGAAGATGTTCGCCATCCAGTCGGTCATCAACTTCTTCATCCACTCCGGCACCGGCCAGGCGGCGCTGACCATGCCCATCATGGCGCCGCTGGCCGATCTCGTCGGCGTGACCCGCCAGACGGCCGTGCTGGCCTTCCAGCTCGGCGAGCTGACGACGCCCATCATCCCGACCTCGGGCATCACGGTGGGCGTGCTGGCGCTGTCGGGCGTGCCGTTCGGGCAGTGGGTGCGGTGGATGCTGCCCCTGCAGGCCGTCTACCTCGTCATGGCCCTGGCGCTGCTCGCCGTGCCGGCCTGGATGCAGTGGCAGTGAGCACAATGCCGGCATGAGCGGCGCGCCGTGTTCCTGCCCTTCCCGACGCCGGCCGGGCCGCCGGGCGTGCGGGGCCGCGGCGCCATGACACCGGCGCCGCTGCGCCGCGTCGGCCTGGTGCTGCAGCCGGGCTTCTCCACGCTCGCGCTGGCGGGCGTGCTCGACAGCCTGGCCGCCGTCAACGCGCTGCAGAACGATGCCGTCTACCGCAGCGACTGTCTGTGCGCGGCCGGCGGGCCGGTCACCTCGTCCGCCGGCCTGCAGGTGCTCACGCAGGCCTGGACGCTCGCGACGGACTGGCACGCCGTCTTCGTCCTCGCCGCCGAGGCGGGGCCGACGGACGCGCTGCTGTCCACGCAGCTCAGCGCCTGGGCGGCGCAGGGGGTGGTGCTGGGCGGTGTGGACGCCGGCGCCGCCGCCCTCGCCGCCGCCGGGCTGCTGGACGCGCTGCGCGCCTGCGCGGACTGGGCGCAACTCGACAGCCTGGCCGAGGCCTACCCTGCGGTCGCCTGGGCCAGCGGCCTGTGGGAGATCGCGCCGGATGGCCAGCGGCTGAGCTGCGCCGGCAGCACCGCCAGCGTGGACCTGTGCTGCGCCTGGCTGGCGGCCCAGCACGGCGAGCGCGTCGGCCAGGAACTGGTGCAGGCGCTGGGCCTGAAGGGCCTGCGCCCGCGCGACGAACGCCAGCGCGCCGGCTACAGCGAGCGCCGCGGCGCCGGCAGCCCCAAGCTGGCCGAGGCGCTGGCGCTGATGGAGGCCAACCTCGCCGAGCCGCTGCCCACGGAGGATGTCGCGCAGCTGGTGGGCGTGTCGCGCCGCCAGCTGGAGCGCCTGTTCAAGCAGCACCTGGACACGCTGCCGTCGCGGCACTACCTGGCGCTGCGCCTGGGCCGTGCGCAGCGCCTGCTGCAGCAGAGCTCGCAGTCCATCCTGCAGATCGGCCTGTCCAGCGGCTTCTCGTCGGGCCCGCATTTCTCCAACGCGTACAAGAGCCATTTCGGGCACACCCCGCGCGACGAACGCAGCCAGCGCGCGCTGGCCTGGCGCGGCACCCCCACCTCGGGAGACACCCCATGAATCACCTGCTGCTGCGGCCCGTGGCCGAGGCCGACCTGCCCGCCCTCGTGCGCATGGCCGCGGCGAGCGCCGATGGCATCAGCTCGCTGCCCAGCGACGAGGCCAAGCTGGCCACGCGCATCAGCGCGTCGCTGCAGTCCTTCGCCAGCCCGGACGACGCCAGCGGCGAGGAGACCTACCTGTTCGTGCTCGAAGACACGGCCGCCGGCCGCGCGGGTCGTGTGGTGGGCTGCTCCGGCATTGCCGCCAGCGCCGGCTTCTTCGACCGCTTCTACAGCTACCGCAACGAGTTCGTCGTGCACGCCAGCGCCGCGCTGGGCGTCTCGCGGCGCATGCACACGCTGCACCTGTGCCACGACCTGACCGGCGCGACGCTGCTGACCTCGTTCTACCTGGACCCCGACTACGAGCAGGGCCCTGCCGCCCAGTTGCTGTCGCGCGCCCGGCTGCTGTTCATCCGGGCCCATGCCGAGCGCTTCTCCGAGCGCATCGCCGCCGAGAGCCCCGGCATCACCGACGCCGCCGGCCAGAGCCCCTTCTGGGACGCCGTCGGGCGGCGCTTCTTCGGCATGGACTACCCGCAGGCCGAGGTCATCGTCGGCGGGCGCAGCAAGGCCTTCATCGCCGACCTGATGCCGCCGTCGCCCATCCATGTGGCGCTGCTGCCGGAGGCCGCGCAGTGGGCCCTGGGCCAGCTGCATCCGGTGGGCGAGCTGCCGTTTTCCATCCTGCAGGACGAGGGCTTCGATGCCGACAGCTACGTCGACATCTTCGACGGCGGGCCCACGGTGGAGGCGCCGCTGGCGTCGCTGCGCAGCGTGCGGCTGGCGCGCGAGGTGGTCGTGCAGGGCGAGGCCGATGCGCTCGTCCGCGGTCCTTCGGAACTCGCCCTGCTGGCCTGCACCGAACGCGCCCGCTTTCGCGCCGTGCTGGCCGAGGTGGGCCCGGCGGTGGACGCAGCGACGGCCGCGCGGGTGGGCGCGCAGCCGGGCGAGCGGCTGGTCATGACGCCGTTGCAGACGCAGGAGGCCGCATGAGCCGCGTCCTCACGACCCCCGAGCCGGCCGGCCTGAGGCTGGCGCTGGCGGACGGCCGCGCCTCGCTGCTGCTGGTGCCGCGGCTGGGCCTGACGCTGCCGCGCTACCACTTCCGCCTGGGCCGCGTGGTGCATGCGGCCGCCGAGCTGGACCTGTTCCGCGTGCAGACCACGCTGCTGCTGGGCAACGACCACACCGGCAGCGCCGAGCTGGCCGAGCTGCGCACCGCTGCGGGCCTGGGCGAGGCCGATCAGGGGGCGGCGTTGTCGCTGCTCATCGTCGCCGCCCAGGCGCGCTTGAGCGAGCGGCCGGCGGACTTCGGCAGCTGGCTGGTGGCCGAGCTGCCCGGCTGGGTGGACGACGCCCAGCGCTCGCCGTTCTGGCAGGCGCTGGGCGCGCGCTTCTACCCCGCAGACCCGGCCGAAGCCGAGCGGCGTTTCGGCGCCGACTGGCGCAGCCACCTCGCCGCGCTGCTGCCGCGGCAGACGCTGTACCTGTCCTTCCTCGGCGAAGAAGCCGAACGCCGCGTGCTGGACGTGAACGAGCAGGCGCGGCCTGCATTGACGGCGCTCCAGGCCGCGGGTTTTCTGCCGCCGGTGCATGCGCGCATCGACGACGGCGGGCCGGTGCTGGCATGGCCGGTGCCAAGCGCGCGCTGACGGCTTGCAGGCTAGGGGCACGCCATGACTGCGTGCCCCCGCCCGTTCGCGGGCTGCTCGTTGACCTGTGCTGAAACCGGCCCGCCGGCTCGGCTCAATAGATGTCCACCTTCACCTTGTCCACCGTGTACTTGCCGCTGGCGTAGTAGCCCTTGCTCGTCGCATCGCGCGTGAAGCGCAGGCGGATGGTGGGCGCGCCGCTGGGGTAGGTGGGGCCGCTGGTGTAGGCCGGCACCGGCGCGGTGCCGATGTTGACGGTGGGCGTCTGGTCGACCGTGCGGGTCAGCGACTTGGAGGTCTCCAGCGCGGCGAAGATGTCCGCCGAGTCGTAGGCGCTGCTGTAGTAGTAGGCCGTGCCGATGGCGCTCTTGCTGCTGGTGACGACCTTGCTCGAATAGTTGTACTTGTCGCCCGGGGTCAGCAGGCTCACGCGCAGGCCGTTGACCTTGTAGTACGTGCCGGTCTGCACGCTGGCGGACGCGGTGTCCACGATGAGCAGCTTGTTCGTGCCGTAGACCGTGGCCGTCTGCGCCGAGGTGTCCACCAGCACGCCGGTGTCCTCGTCCACGCCGAAGCCCTGGGCCACGCCCAGGTCGCGCAGCGCGGCGGCGAGGCGGCCCAGGCGCCCGGATCGGGTGTCGAAGTGCGTGTCGCTGAGGATGCCGGCGGGCAGGAAGCCCAGGGCCGTCATCGTGGCGCCGTTCTCCAGGTAGCGCAGCGCGCTGGTGCCGTCGCGCGTGTCGCCCAGCGTGGCATAGCCGGTGACGGCGGTGTCGGGCAGGTCCGCGCCGTAGTACAGATAGCCGTAGCTCACGCCCGCGGCATGCATCTTGACGTTCAGCGCATGGTTGCCGGCCGAGTCGCCGGCGATGACGAGGCTGCCGCTGCCGTTGTTCCAGCGGCTGCGCAGCGCGGCGGCCAGGCCCGAGTCGGCGCCGCTGTCGGTCAGCAGCGTGCGGATGATCTTGGCCTGGTCGCCGCCGACGAACCAGACCGCGTCGGCCTGGTTGATGATGGCGATGTTGGCCTGGCCCTGCGTCGTGCCGGCACTCGAATGCACGCCGTAGTTGTCGACGTGGGCGGTGATGAACTTCGGCGCGAAGCCGTGGGTCTGGAAGAGGTTGTAGTAGCCGCGCTTCAGGGGCGACGACCCGCTGGCCGGGATGTCGTTGTTGAACGCATCCAGCCCGGTGGCGTAGCTGTCCTTGGCCGCGGTGATGACGGCGATGCGCGGGCACGCCGTCGTGGCCCAGTTGGTGCCGCAGTTGCTGGTGCTGTTGATGTTGGGCGTGAAGCTCGCGTCGCGCCCGGTGGCCTTGCGCAGTCCGTTGACGAAGAGATCGGTGTTGGTGTCCGAATAGGCCCCGCCCGACAGCAGCAGCTTGCCGGCCGCGGCGGGCGGCGCCAGGCCGGCCAGCGTCATGCACAGCGCAAAGAGGGGAAGTTTGGCGACGACGTTCTTCATGTGCTCTCCAACCAGGAGGGGGTGGCGCCGGGGCGGCCGCCTTGAACCCTGGGCGCACGGTAGTGACGCGGGCCTGCGCGCGATAGCCGGCGACTTGCGGCGCTGCGACGCGGACTTGCGTGGAAGTGCCGCGTTCGGGAATGTCCCGGCCGGGTTGTCACGGAGCGGCCGTCGCGAAGCCGCCCTAATCCTGGCCTCACCTTCGCCTCACCGTGCCTTCACCCGGCATGCCTAGAGTCCCCTCAACCGGCTGCGCCGCAGCCTGCATGAGGAGTACGCGATGACCCGCAACGCCAAGACCACCCTGACCGCCACGGCCGCCGCCCTGCTGGCCGCCGGCGTGACCGTCACGGCCGGCGCCTCCGGCTGGACGCTGCCGGCCTGGCTGCAGAACAAGGCCGCCAGCACGGCGCCCGCGACCGGCGACGCGCCGGCCCGACTGACGCCCGGCGCCGCAGCAGCCGCCGCCCTCGTGGCGGCACCCGCCGCGCCGTTGCCACCTGCCCAGGTGCCCAACTACCGCGCCATCGTGCAGACGCAGGGCCCGGCCGTCGTCGGCATCACGGTGGCCGGCCTGCACAAGGCCAGCAATGAAGACGCGCAAGAGGGCGCCGCAGCGCGTGGCGACGACGACCCGTTCTTCCGCTTCTTCCGCGGCATCCCGGGCCTGCGCCTGCCGCAGCAGATGAACCCCGGCGCGCAGCCGTTCCGCGGCCAGGGTTCGGGCTTCGTCATCAGCCCCGACGGCCTGGTGCTGACCAACGCCCACGTCGTGCGCGACGCCAAGCAGGTCACCGTCAAGCTCAGCGACCGCCGCGAGTACGCCGCGCAGGTGCTGGGCAGCGACCCCGTCACCGACATCGCCGTGCTCAAGGTCGATGCCAAGGGGCTGCAGGCCGTGCAGCTGGGCGACCCCAGGCAGGTGCAGGTGGGCGACTACGTGCTGGCCATCGGCGCGCCCTACGGCTTCGAGCAGACGGCCACGCAGGGCATCGTCAGCGCCAAGGGCCGCTCGCTGCCGGGCGACAGCGTCGTGCCCTTCATCCAGACCGACGCCGCGGTGAACCCCGGCAATTCGGGCGGGCCGCTGTTCGACGCCGCCGGGCGCGTCGTCGGCGTCAACGCGCAGATCTACTCGCAAAGCGGCGGCTTCCAGGGCCTGGCGTTCTCCATCCCCATCGACGTGGCGCTGCGCGTGAAGGACCAGATCGTCGCTCACGGCAGGGTCGAGCATGCGCGGCTGGGCGTGACGCTGCAGGACCTGTCGGCGCCGCTGGCCGCGTCGTTCGGCCTGCCATCGCCGGACGGCGCGCTGGTGTCCAGCATCACGCCCGACAGCGCCGCAGCGCAGGCGGGGCTGAAGCCGGGCGACGTCATCACCGCCGTCGACGGCGAGCCGGTGCACGTGGCGGGCGACGTGTCCAGCCGCGTGGGCCTGGCGCGCCCGGGCGACAAGCTCAAGCTGGAGATCTGGCGCGACAAGGGCCGCCGCAGCGAAACCGTCAGCCTCGGCCGCGCGGACCGCGATGCGCAGCAGGCCAGCGCGGCGCCCGAGCGCGGCTCGCTGGGCCTGGCGCTGCGCCCGCTGGAGCGCCAGGAGCTGCGCGGCTCGGGGCTGGACCATGGCCTGCTGATCGAGCGCGTCACCGGCCCGGCGCAACTGGCCGGCGTGCAGCCCGGCGACGTGCTGCTGGCGATGAACGGCCAGCCGGTGCAGAGCGTCGAGCAGGTGCGCGCCGCCATGAAGGACAAGCCGCGCCAGGTGGCGCTGCTGGTGGCGCGCGACGGCCAGCAGATCTTCGTGCCGGTGCGCCTGGGTTGACGGGGGCGGCGCGGGCTGCCCCGCGCTCGCGCCGCAGCCGCCGTGGCGGACCGCCCGGCTGCTACGCCGGGCTTGATTTGCAATCACTTTTATCAAATAAGTCAAGCCCCCGGCGTGGCGGTTGAATTCGGCAAAATGCCGCGTGTGAACTCAACCCCTTCCATCCCCGATTCCTGCTCGACGACCGAGGCCGCCCAGCGCCTGGGCATGGCCGTGCGTTCCGTGCAGTTGATGGTGGACCGCGGCGAGTTGCAGGCCTGGAAGACGCCGGGCGGCCACCGCCGCATCCTGCGCGAGTCGCTGGACGCCTGGCTGGCGTCGCGCGGCGGTGCGGTGCCCGTGGCGGCGCCGGCCGTGCCGCCGCAGGCGGCCGAGGGCCGGCCGATGACGCTGCTGCTCATCGAGGACTCGGTGCATTTCCAGAACCTCATCAGCCTGGTCGTGAAGCGCGAGCTGCCGGGGGCCGAGCTGCACATCGCGTCCGACGGCATCGCCGGCCTCGCGATGGCCGGGCGGCTGGAGCCGGACGTGCTGCTCATCGACCTGCTGCTGCCCGGCATCGACGGGGCCGCGCTGATCACCAGCCTGCGCTCGCACCCGCAGTTCGCGCGCAGCCGGCTCATCGTCGTCACGGCGCTGGATGAGGCGCAGCGCGCGCCCTACGCCTTCGCGCTGGACGGCGTGCCGGTCGTGCACAAGACGGCGCTCGTCACCGAGCTGCCGGCGCTGCTGAGCCAGGCCGCCGTCGCGCCCGCCTGACGCCCATGAGCGCACGGCTGCTGCTGATCGAGGATGACGCCTCGATTGCGCGCTACGTCCAGCTGGCGCTGGAGGAGCTGCCCGACTTCGAACCGGCGGCGCCCGCCGTCGAGCTGAGCGTCGTGAGCCGGCTGAGCCTCGCGCGCGACGCGCTCGCGGCCGGCGGCTGGCAGCTCGTCATCAGCGACTTCATGCTGCCCGACGGCTCTGCCGAAGCGCTGCTCGCCGAGGGCTGGCCGCAGCGCACCGGCGCGCCGCCGTGGGTCATCTTCAGCGCCGGCCTGCACGAGGGCCGCGCGCGGGAGCTGGCCGCACACGGCGTCGCGCGCACGCTGCGCAAGCCGGTGCCGCTGGCGCAGTTGCTCACCACCATCGCCGAGCTGCTGGACCCCGCCCGCGCGGCCGATGCCGCCGTGCCTGCGGCGCCCGTCGTCGTGCAGGACCCGGTGCAGCAGCATTTCGGCGGCGACCGCGCGCTGTTCGACAGCTTCCGCGCCGGCTGCATCGAGCGCTTCGCCGCCGACATCGATGCCGGCAATGCGGCCTGGGCGGCGGCCGACGTGGCCGCGCTTCGCCACGTGGCCCACGGCCTGAAGGCGGTGCTGGTGCTGATCGGCCATGGCGACCTCGCCGAACAGGCCCGCGCGCTGGAGCAGGGCGCTGCCGACTGGACGCCGGGCCAGCCGCTGCCGGGGGGCTGGAACGCCCTCGCCCAAGGGCTGCAGGCCTTGCGTGCGCCGGGCGCGGACTGAGCCCGGCAGAATTTGGCAAATGGGCCCGACGCCACCCGTTCAGGGGTGTGTGGATTGCGAATTCATATCGATAAATTTGATAATGATCGCCGTCCCTCAGCGAATCTTCCCCGTCATGTCTTGCTGCCTTCGCCCCCCTGCCGCCGCCGCGGCCCACTGCCTGCCCGGGGGGGAGGCATGACGGCGCGCAAGATCCTCTACGTGGAGGACGACCCCGTCAACGCGCTGCTGATGCAGGGCATCGTCGAGTTGCGGCCGGGCTGCAGCGTGGTGGTGGCACGCAACGGTGCCGAAGCCAGGCGGCTGGTCGCGCTGGGGGGCATCGACCTGGTGTTGTGCGACCTGCGCCTGCCCGACATCGCCGGCAACGAGTTGCTGGGCGAACTGCGTGCCCTCGGCCTGCCCGCCGACGTGCCGGCGCTGCTGGTGACGGCCGAGTCCCAGGCCGTCGCGGCGGAGCTGTCGCAAAGCGGGGGCTTCGACGGCCACTGGACCAAGCCGCTGGACGTGGCCGCCACCCTGCGCAGCCTGGAGCGCTGGCTGGCCTGACACAAATCTTTGCGCATGGGCCACATGGCCTTGCGCGCGCTGCGGGATGCTCGGGTGACGACGACCCCGGAGATCGCCGATGCGCAACCGCCGCTTCATCCTCAGCAGTGCCGCAGCCCTGGCCAGTGGCGTGATGCTGGCGGCGCGCCGCAGCCAGGCGGCCAGTCTCGCCACCAGCACCACGACCACCCCGCCGCTGAGCGCCGATGAGCGTGCGCTGCATGCGCTGAACCGGCTGGGCTACGGCCCCCGGCCGGCCGATGCCACGGCCATCGCGGCCCAGGGCGCTGATGCCTGGCTGGAGCGCTTCCTGACCGAGCAGCTCGAACCGCGCCGCCTGCCGCAACCCGAGGCGCTGGCCGCGCGCCTGGCCGGCATGGACGTGCTCCGGCTCGGCCAGGCCGAGCTGCTGGGCCGCTACCGCGAGGCCATCAAGGCGACCCGCGAAGCCAAACGCGAGCAGTCCCGGGGCATGACACCCGGCGCCGACGCGCTGAACGCCGTGCGCGAACAGGTCCGCCCGCTCGTGGCCGACGCCGCGACCGCCCGGCTCGCCCGTGCGCTGCAGAGCCCCGCGCAACTGGAGGAGGTGCTGACGGAGTTCTGGTTCAACCATTTCAACGTCTACGCCGGCAAGGGCCCGGTGGGCGTGCTGGTGGCCGACTACGAACAGCGCGCCATCCGCCCGCACGTGCTGGGGCGCTTCCGCGACATGCTGGGCGCCACCGCACGGCACCCGGCGATGCTGACCTACCTGGACAACGCGCAGAGCGTCGTCGCCGGCTACCAACCGCCGCAGCGGGCGCGCCGCTTCCTGGCCGAGCGGCCCGCGCTGAAGGCCCGCGTGCCCGCCGGCCTCAACGAGAACTACGCCCGCGAGCTGATGGAGCTGCACACGCTGGGCGTGGACGGCGGCTACTCGCAGCGCGACGTGACCGAGCTGGCGCGCATGCTGACGGGCTGGGGGCTGGACTCGCGCAAGGCGCTGGTCGGTGGCACGGGCGACCTGTTCGTGTTCGACCCGCGCAAGCACGACAACGGCGCCAAGACCTGGCTGGGCCTGAACATCAACGGCGCAGGGCCCGCCGAGGGTGAGCGCGCGCTGGACGTGCTGGCCGCCCACCCGGCCACGGCCCGGCATCTGGCGCACAAGTTCGCGCAGGCCTTCGTGGCCGACGAGCCGCCACCCGGCCTGGTGCAGAAGCTGGCCGACAACTTCAGGGCCACCGGCGGCGACCTGCGCGAGTTCACGCGCACGCTGATCCGCGCCGACGAGTTCTGGCAGCGCGACGCCTACCAGGCCAAGTTCAAGACGCCCTACCAGTACCTGCTGTCCAGCCTGCGCGCGCTGGACCTGCCGCTGGCCGAGCCGCGCAAGCTGCTCGCCGCGCTGGCCCAGGCCGGCCAGCCGCTGTACGGCGCCCAGACCCCCGACGGCTACAAGAGCACGGCCGCGGCCTGGCGCAACCCCGAGGCGCTGACGCAGCGCGTGCAGCTCGCCACGACGCTGGGCCAGGCCAGCGGCATCAGCCCCGAGCGGCTGAGCGTCACGCTGGGCGCCTCGCTCAGCGACCTCACGCGCCGCACGCTCGCCGACGAGCCGGTCGGCCAGCAGGTCGCCCTGCTGCTGGCCAGCCCCGATTTCATGAAGCGCTGAGGACCCGACCATGCTGCGCCGCCAACTGCTGCACTTCGGTGCCTTCACGCTGGGCGGCCTGCCCGTGTCGCTGGTGCACGCCCAGAACGGCGGGCAGAAGAAGCTCGTCGTCGTCATGCTGCGCGGCGCGGTGGACGGCCTCTCGGTCGTTGCGCCCTACGGCGAGCGCGAGTACGCCGCCAGCCGCCCGCAGATCGCGCTGCCGCCGCCCGGCACCGACGACGGCTTGCTCAAGCTCGACGCGCTGTTCGGCCTGCACCCTGCGCTGTCGCCACTGAAGCGCCACTGGGACGGCGGCCAGCTCGCCTTCGTGCACGCCAGCGGCTCGCCCGACCCGACGCGCTCGCACTTCGACGCGCAGGACTACTTCGAATCCGGCACGCCGGGCCGCAAGTCCACGCCCGACGGCTGGATGAACCGGCTGCTGACGGCGCTGCCCGGCGAACCCAGCCCGACGCGGGCCATCAGCCAGGGGCAAACGCCGCCGCGCATCTTTGCCGGCACGGCCAGCGTCGCCAGCCTGGGCCTGGGGCCCGGCGCGATGCAGCGCCGCGCCATCGACAACCCGCAGATGCAGGCCGGCCTGGCCAAGCTCTACGCGAACGATGCCCAGCTCAGCGGCACGCTGCGCGACGCGACCGAGGGCCGTGGCGAGATGGCGCGCAGCATGGCCGCCGGCGAGCCCAGGTCCATGGACCCGAGCGCCGACGCCGGCGCGCCGTCCGCACGCAGCTTCGCCGCCGATGCGCGCCGGCTGGGCACGCTGATCCGCAAGGACCCGCACACCCAGCTCGCGTTCACGTCCGTCGGCGGCTGGGACACGCACGTCAACCAGGGTGCCGCGCGCGGCCAGCTCGCCAACCGGCTGGCCAGCCTGGGCGAGGGCCTGGACGCGCTGTCCGCGGGCCTGGGCGACACCTTCAAGGACACCGTCATCGTCGTCGCCAGCGAGTTCGGCCGCACGCTGCGCCAGAACGGCAACGGCGGCACCGACCATGGCCGCGGCAACGTCATCTGGCTGCTGGGCGGCCCCGTGGCCGGCGGGCAGGTGCTGGGCGAATGGCCGGGGCTGGATGCCAGCGCGCTCGCCGACGGCCGCGACCTGGCCGTGCGCACCGACTTCCGCCAGGTGCTCGCGCCGCTGCTGCAGCGCCACCTGGGCCTGTCGGAGACCGCGCTGGCGACAGTGTTTCCCGAGAGCCCGCAAACTTGGCGTTATGCCAACCGGCTGCTGCGCGCCTGAGGCGCCTGCCGCCACGTTCGAACGGATGGGAGAACGACATGATGCGTACCAACTCGCTGTTCAGCCTGTGCCTGTCGCTGGCCGTGCTGGCCTACTGTTTCCTGGTCGCTAACGGCGCTTGAACGACCACCGCCGAGCGTCGCGCGTACGTTCGGCCTAAGCTGTGCGGACTGAGGAGGAATCCGCATGCCCATCCTTGACGTGTACTGGGTCGGCGACTTGCCGGCCGATGCTGACGCGCTTGTGCAGAGTCTGGCCAACGCCGCGGGTGACGCCCTCAACGCCGCTCCCGGCCGGGTCTGGATGCGACTGCATTCATTGCCAGCCGATCACTACGCTGAGAACGGCGGTCCGGTCGTCGGCGCGCTACCGCTGTTCGTGCGCATCCTGCATGCCCACCCGCCGACCGGCGCCGCACTGCGGGCTGAAATCGCTGCGCTGACCGCCGCGTTGGCCCAGGCCAGCAGGCGGCCAGTTGACCGCGTGCATCTTGAATACGCGACAGCGGGGGCTGGGCGTATGGTGTTTGGCGGGCGGTTGGTCGAATAGCCCCGCTGAGGCCCTCCTGTCCACTCGGTGGAGCGCAGGGAGACGCCTTCGCAGTGACCGCCCGGACTGTCCGACCACTGTCCGCGGACACGCCGGGCCGTGCCAAGTCCTTGATTCTTCAGGGGCGGTGGGCTGGCACAACGCTTGCGTCAAGCCAGGGCATGAACACTGGCTTTCGCGACACCTCCGAGCAGGACAAGCTGCTCGCCACCAAGCCCCGACGCTGGCCGCTGCTGATCGGCGGCGTCGTCATCCTGCTGGCCGTGCTGGCGCTGGCCGGCGGCGGGCGCATGCGGCAGATGCTGTCGGCCGGCTCGGCCGTGAGCCTGGCCCGGCTGTCGGTCGCGACCGTCGGCGTGGCACCGCTGATCCGCGACGTGGCCGGCGAGGGCCGCGTCGTCGCCGCGCAGAGCCCCACGCTGTATGCGCAAGGCGCCGGCACCGTCACGCTGGCCGTGCAGGCGGGCGACCCGGTCAAGCGCGGCCAGGTGCTGGCCCGCGTGGACTCGCCCGAGCTGACCAACCGCCTGGCGCAGGAGCGCAGCAACGTCGATGCGCTGCGCGCCGACCTGGCCCGTGCCGAGGTCGAGGCGCGCCAACAGGCCGCCGCGCTGCAGAGCGCCTACGAGAACGCCCGCATCGACCAGCAGACCGCGCAGAACGACCTGGCCCGCCAGACCCAGGCCTTCGAGGCCGGTGCCACGGCGCGCATGCAGGTCGAGCGTGCGCAGGACGCGCTCGCCAAGTCCAAGCTGGCGCTGGACCAGGCGCAATCGCTGCGCGGCCTGAAGACCGACAGCCTGGCGCTGGACGTGCAGGCCAAGAAAAGCGCGCTGGCCCGCCAGCAGCTGCTGGCCGCCGACCTGGAGCGCCAGGTTGCCGAGCTGGCCGTGCGTTCGCCGGTGGACGGCCAGGTGGGCCAGCTCTTCATCGCCGACCGCACCAACGTCGCCCGCGACGCCAAGCTGCTGTCCGTCATCGACCTGTCGGCGCTGGAGGTGCAGATGCAGGTGGCCGAGAGCTTCGCCCGCGAGCTGCAGCCCGGCATGCCGGGCGAGATCAGCGGCAACGGCCAGCAGTGGGCGGGCCAGGTCAGCTCCGTGTCGCCCGAGGTCGTCAACGGCGAGGTCGCGGCGCGGCTGCGCTTTGCCGGCCAGCAGCCCGAGCAGCTGCGCCAGAACCAGCGCCTGTCGGTTCGCGTGCTGCTGGACCGCCGCGACCAGGTGCTGGGCGTGGCGCGCGGCAGCTTCGTCGACGAGAGCGGCGGCAGCTACGCCTACGTCGTGCGCAATGGCTATGCCGAGAAGGTCGCGGTCAAGCTGGGCGCGCGCTCGCTGGACCGCGTCGAGGTGCTGTCGGGCCTCGCGGCCGGCGACCGCGTCGTCATCTCGGGGTCTGACAACTTCAAGGGCGCGGACCGCGTGCTCATCGCTGACTAAGCAAAGGGAAGAACGATGCTCCAAATGGAAAAACTCCAGAAGGTCTACCGCACCGAAATGGTCGAGACCTATGCGCTGCGTGACTTCAATCTCACGGTGAACGAGGGCGAGTTCGTCGCCGTGACCGGCCCATCGGGCTCGGGCAAGACGACCTTCCTGACCATCGCCGGCCTGCTGGAAGCCTTCAGCGGCGGCACGTACAAGCTCGACGGCATCGATGTCAGCCGCATGGGCGACGGCGAGCGCTCGCGCATCCGCAACCAGAAGATCGGCTTCATCTTCCAGGCGTTCAACCTGATCCCCGACCTGAACGTGCTGGACAACATCGAGGTGCCGCTGCGCTACCGCGGCTACGGCAGTGCCGAGCGCAAGAAGCGCGCGGCCGATGCCTTGAGCCGCGTGGGCCTGTCGGCCCGCGGCAAGCACTACCCGGCGGAGCTGTCCGGCGGCCAGCAGCAGCGCGTCGCCATCGCCCGCGCGCTGGCCGGCGAGCCGCGCCTGCTGCTGGCGGACGAGCCCACCGGCAACCTCGACAGCGCGATGGCGCGCAGCGTCATGGAGCTGCTGGAAGAGCTGCACCGCGACGGCGCCACCATCGTCATGGTCACGCACGACCCGCAGCTCGCCGCACGTGCGCAGCGCAACGTGCACGTCATCGACGGCCAGGTCGTCGATCTCGCCGCGGAGTTGACCGCTTGAAGACCTTGCCATTCCTGCTGCTGGCCGCTCTGGCCGCCACCGGCATGGCTGCCCGCGCCGACGACCTGCTGCAGGTCTGGGCCCAGGCCCGCGCGGCCGACCCGGTGCTGCGCCAGGCCGCGGCGCTGGCGGGTGCGCAGGACGCCTCGGCCCGCGAGGCCCGCGCCGCGCTGCTGCCGCAATGGACGCTGCAACGCGCCGAGCAGCGCGAGAACGGCGGTGCGCGCTCGAACACCACCACCAGCAGCCTCTCGCAGACGCTGGTGGACCTGGCCGCGCTGCGCGAGTGGGACGCCAGCCGCAGCCAGGCGTCCGCCCAGGCGTCGCGCCTGGTCGCCACCGAGCAGGCGGCACGCCAGCGCGTGGCCGAGGCCTACTTCGGCCTGCTGTCGGCGCAGGCGCAGCTCGCCACCGCGCGGGCCAACGAGGAGGCGTTCGCCCGCCAGGTCAGCGAGGCCGATGTGCGCTTCAAGTCCGGCCTGTCCGCCCAGGTCGAGGCCGATCAGTCGCGCGCCTACCGCGAGCTGGCGCGCGCTGGCACGCTGGCCGCCGAGCTGGCCGTGGCCGATGCGCGCGAGGCGCTGGCCCAGCTGACCGGCGCCGAGGCGCCCGTGCTGCAGCCGCTGCGCCGCACGCTGGCCGCCCAGCCGCTGCCCGACGATGCCGACGCCTGGGCGCAGCGTGCGCTGCAGGCCAACCCCGAGCTGCGCGCCTTGCAGCTCGACGTGCAGGCCAGCGAGCAGCGCATCGCCAGCGCCCGCGCCGGCCACCTGCCCACGCTGAGCGTGGGCGTGGACACGCAGCGCCTGCGTGGCGACGGCGTGTCGGCGTTCGACGCCGGCCGCACGCCCACGCAGGTGGCGCTGCGGCTGACGGTGCCGCTGTTCGCCGGTGGCGCCGTGGCCGCTGCGGCGGACCGCGCCGGTTTCCAGCGTGACGCTGCACGAGAGCAACTGGAAGCCGGCCGGCGCGCCGTCGTGCGCGAGGTGCGTGGCCAGTACCTGTCCGTGGGGCAGGGCGCCGCGCAACTGCAGTCCGCGCAGATCGCCGTGGAGGCCGCCGAGCGTGCGCTGGAGGCCACCCGCACCGGCCTGACGCTGGGCACCCGCAGCACCACCGACCTGCTGCTCGCCATCCAGACCCTGGCCTCCGCACAGAACGCGCAGACCCAGGCCCGCCACCGCCACGTGCTCGCGCTGCTGGCCCTGAACCAGGCCGCCGGCTCGCTCGGCGACGCCGAACTCGCCGCCGTCAATGCCCTGCTGGAGACTCCCTGATGCTGCTTCACTACCTCGAACTCGCGGCCCGCAGTGCGCGGGCGTCCAAGGGCCTCAGCACGCTGATGGTGCTGGCGCTGGCGCTGGGCATCGGCGCCTGCATGACCACGCTGACGGTCTATCACGTGCTGTCGGGCGACCCGATCCCGAACAAGAGTTCGCGCCTGTTCAACGTGCAGCTCGATGCCGGCAGCAAGGTCGGCTACAAGGCGGGTGAAGAGCCTACCTTCGACCTGACACGCTTCGATTCGACGGCGCTGCTGCGCGACAGGAAGGCCAAGCGCCAGGCCATGATGAGCGGCGGCAACGTGGCGGTGGGCATCGCGGACGCCCATGTGAAGCCCATCTTCTCCAGCATGCGCTACACGTCGGCGGACTTCTTCGCCATGTTCGACGCGCCCTGGCAGCACGGCGGCGGCTGGAGCGCGGCGGATGACGAGGGCGAGGCGCGCGTGGCGGTCATCTCGTCGGCGTTGAACGAGAAGCTCTTCGGCGGGGTCGACAGCGTCGGCCGCGAGATCATCGTGCGCGGCCAGCCGCTGCGCATCGTCGGCGTGCTCAAGCCCTGGAAGTTCCAGCCGCACTTCTACGACATGACGCTGGGCGGCTTCGCCGAGGCCGAGGATTTCTTCCTGCCGTTCTCGACGGCCATGGCGCTCAAGGTGGGCCACTGGGGCAACATGGAGTGCTGGGGCAAGGGCGACGGCGGCACGCCGTTCGACATGAACGCGAAATGCTCGTTCATCCAGTACTGGGTCGAACTCGACAAGCCCGAGGACGCCGCGGCCTATCGCAACTACCTCGTCCAGTACTCCGATGCGCAGCGCGCCGCCGGCCGGTTCGAGCGGCCGAGCAACGTGCGGCTGCGCAACGTCATGGAATGGCTGGATTCGCAGAAGGTGTTGCCGGCCGACGTGCGGCTGCAGACCTGGCTGGCCTTCGGCTTCCTGCTGGTGTGCGTCGTCAACATGGTGGGCCTGCTGCTGGCCAAGACGCTGCGCCGCGCCGGCGAGATCGGCGTGCGCCGGGCGCTGGGCGCCACGCGCGGTGCGATCTTTGCGCAGTTCGTCGTCGAGGCCGGGCTGCTGGGCCTGGTCGGCGCGCTGCTGGGGCTGGTGTTCGCGCACGGCGGCCTCTGGCTGGTGCGCCACAGCCCCAACGATTACGCCCGCCTGGCCGAACTCGACGCCGCCATGCTCGCACTGACGCTGGGCCTGGCCCTGCTGGCCAGCTTGTTCGCCGGCCTGCTGCCGGCCTGGCGCGCGGCCCTCGTCACCCCCGCCGTCCAACTGAAGGTGCAGTGATGTCTACTTCCCTCGCTTCCCCGGCGCTTGCGTCCTCGCCCTCACGCGGCGGCCTGCTCGCAGCCCTGCACGTGATGCTGCTGGACCTGCGGCCCATCCTGTCCACGCTGCGCCGCCACCGCATCGCGGCCGGCCTCATCGTGCTGGAGGTGGCGCTGACCTGCACCATCGTCACCAACGCGCTGCACCTGATCCAGACCCGGGCCGACTTCCTCAACGCCCGCAGCGGGCTGGCCGAGCCCGAGATCGTCATGCTGGAACTGCGCGGCAGCAAGGCCGTGCCGCCCGAGCGCGCGGCCGGCATCGCCAGTGCGGACCTGGCGCTGCTGCGCGCCCTGCCCGGCGTGAAGGCGGCCACCAAGGTCAACCAGCTCGTCTACTACGACAACAGCAGCAACAGCAACGTGTCGCAGGAGCCCGATGACCGGGGCCTGCGCGTCAACGTGTCGCAGTACCTGGCCGACGAGCAGATGCTGCCCACCCTCGGCCTCAAGCTTGTCGAGGGCCGCAACTTCACGGCCAATGAGATTCTCGACAGCAACAAGGTTTTCAGCGAGCCTGACCCGCACATCGGCCAGGTCATCATCAACAAGACGCTGGCGGACAAGTTCTTCCCCGGCGCGTCGGCGCTGGGCCGCACGATCTACGTGTTCGGCTCGTCGCCGGCCACGGTCGTCGGCATCGTCGAGACGCTGACCCACCCCCGCCTGCACCGCGCGCAGCCCGAGGGGGGCTACGCGATGATGCTGCCGGTACGCGGCGGTAACGTCTACCTGGTGCGCACCGACGCCGCGCAACGCGAGGCGCTGATCAAGGCGGCGACCGCCGCGCTCGAAGCCGTGGATGCCACGCGTGTCGTCACGCGCGCCCGCACGCTGACCGAGATGCGCGATGCCTTCTACGCGCAGGATCGCGCGATGGCCTGGCTGATGGCCGGCGTCTGCGCGGCGCTGCTGCTGGTCACGGCCATGGGCATCGTCGGCCTGGCAAGCTTCTGGGTGCAGCAACGCACCCGCATGATCGGCACGCGCCGCGCGCTGGGCGCGACCCAGGGCCAGATCCTGCGCTACTTCCAGCTCGAGAACCTGCTGCTGACCACCACTGGCATCGCCATCGGCCTGGCCGGCGCCATGGGCCTGAGCCACCTGCTGATGCAAAGCTATGAGCTGCCCCGCCTGCCGTGGATCTACCTGCCCGTCAGCGCCGTGGCGCTGTGGCTGCTGGGTCAGGTGGCCGTCTGGGTGCCGGCCCGCCGCGCCGCGCGGCTGGCGCCGGTGGCGGCGCTGCGCGGTTGAAGGGAGTGCCCGACGCGACAGCGCCGCGCTGCGGCGGGTCGCAGAATCGGCGCAAAACCAGACGCCGGAGACCGCCATGAACGCACGCGCCACCTTCACCCGCATGGACGAGAGCAGCCGCGAGGACTGGGCGGCCATCGTGCCCGAGGCCATGCGCATGGCCCACACGCTGCCCGACCGCGTGCTGGCCCATCTGCGGTTGCTGGACGGCGACTTCGGCGGCTTCCCCGTGGACCGGCTGACCCACTGCCTGCAGACCGCCACGCTGGCGCACCGCGACGGCCGCGACGAGGAGTACGTCTGCTGCGCGCTGCTGCACGACATCGGCGACACGCTGGGCAGCTTCAACCACCCGGACATCGCCGCGGCCATCCTCAAGCCCTTCGTGACCGAGGCCAACCTGTGGATGGTGCAGCAGCACGGCATCTTCCAGGGCCACAACTTCTTCCACCACATCGGCCTGGACCGCCACCTGCGCGACCAGTTCGAGGGCCACCCGCACTACGCGCGCACGGCCGAGTTCGTCGAGCGCTATGACAACCCCGCGTTCGACCCCGAGGCCGAGGCGCTGCCGCTGGCCTTCTTCGAGCCCATGCTGCGCCGCCTGATGGCGCAGCCGCGCCAGTCCATCTACAAGGCGGCGATGGCGAAGTAACGCGCGAGCATCAGCACGCCCAGCAGCAGGAAGACCGCGTACAGCGCCCGCTGGAACACCAGCGCCGGCAGCCGGTCCCGCAGCCGGGCGCCCAGCCCCATGCCGGCAAAGGCCGCGAGCAGCGCGACGCCGGCTGCCAGGGCATCCGGCGGTGCCGCCGCATCCAGGCCGCCGAGGCGCGCGGCCAGCGACATTGATGCGAGCATGAAGCTGATGCCCAGCGCCTGGATCAGCGCCGGCCGCCGCAGTTGCAGCGACTGCAGGAAGGGCACCAGCGGCACGACGAACACGCCGGTGGCCGCGCTCAGCATGCCGCCCAGCAGGCCGGCCAGCGCGCCCAGCCAAGCCTCGTGCCGCCCGGGCTGCGGCAGCGCCGGCCGTGCCAGCCCGAACAGGCCGTAGCCCACCAGCACGACGCCCAGCGCCGCGCGCACGCTGCCGCTGCCCGAGGCCAGCCCTGGCAGCGGCCCGAACAGCGTGCCCAGCACCAGCCCGGTCCACAGCGGCCACAGCCGGCGCAGCAGCTCGCCGCCGTGCGAACCCATGCACTGCGCCACGTTCGTCAGCAGCGCCGGCAGCAGCATCAGCGCGGCCGACTGCGCCGCGGGCAGGCGCAGGCTCAGCAGCGCCATCGCCAGCGTGGGCAGCCCCATGCCGGACACGCCCTTGACGATGCCGGCCAGCGCGAACGTCAGCGCCACCCAGCCCAGCACGCCGGCCGACAGCCATTCGATGTGATCCATGCCGGCCATCGTCGGTGCCCGCAGGCATGCCGTCCATCACGCAGGGCCGTGGATATCCTTCGGGGCTTGCGAAGCATGAATCCGCACTACCGCATCGATCCTTTCGACCTGCGCCTGTTCGCCGCCGTGGCCGAGGGCGGCACGATCACGGCCGGCGCACGCGCGGTGCACCTGTCGCTGGCGGCGGCCAGCGAGCGCCTGCAGGGCCTGGAGCGCGCCGTCGGCGCTGCGCTGATGCAGCGCGCCAAGACCGGCATCACGCTGACCGACGCCGGCCGCACGCTGCTGCGCCACGCCGGCCGGTTGCAGCGCGAGATGGAGGCTTTGCACGCCAGCATGGCGGCCCACGCCCACGGTGTGCGCAGCACCGTGCGCGTGCTGGGCAACACGGCCGCGATCAGCGAGCATCTGCCGCCGCTGCTGGGGCCGTTCCTGGCCGCCCACCCGGACATCGACGTCGAACTGCGCGAGCTGCAGAGCCCCGACGTGCTGTTCGCGATGCGCCAGGAGCGGGCTGATCTCGGCATCGTGGCGGACTACGTCGCCACCACCGGCCTGCAGACGCGGCCGTTCCGGGAGGACCGTCTCGTGGCCGCGTTGCCCGCCGCATGGTCCCGGCGCTTCGGTGGGGGCCGGGGTGGCATCGCCTTCGCCGACCTGCTGCAGCAGCCCTTCGTGGGCCTGCCGGCGGAGGCCGGGCTCAGCCGTTTCCTGCATGCGCAGGCGATGCAGCAGGGCCGCGGCCTGCACCACCGCGTGCAGGTGCAGGGCTTCGGCGCGCTGCTGCGCCTGGTCGCCTGCGGCGTCGGCGTGGCCGTCGTGCCGGCGCTGGCGGCCGAGCGCCTGGCCAGCCCGGGCGTGCGCGTGCGGCCGCTGGCGCAGGATTGGGCCGCGCGGCAGCTGCTGGTCTGCTTCGGCAGTGTTGACGACCTCACGCCGGGCGCGGCTTCGCTGCTGGCGTCGCTGGCGCCCGCGTCGCCCTGCGGCTGACCCTAAACTGCCCGTCCGAGTCGCCAGCCAGGAGCGCCCATGAGCCTCGCCAAGATCCTCGTCGCCCAGGGTGGCGGCCCCACCGCCGTCATCAACCAGAGCCTCGTCGGCGTCGTGCTCGAAGCGCGCCGCCAGGCCGGTGTGGGCAAGGTCTATGGCGCGCGCCACGGCGTGCGCGGCATCGTGGGCGAGGACTTCGTCGACCTGACGCAGGAAACCAGCCACAACCTGGAACTGGTGGCGGGCACGCCGTCGTCCGCGCTGGGCTCCACGCGCGACAAGCCCGACGCCGCCTACTGCCGCGAGATCTTCAAGGTGCTGCAGGCGCACGGCATCACGCACTTCTTCAACATCGGCGGCAACGACTCGTCCGACGTGGTGCGCATCGTGTCGGAAGAGGCCGCCGCGGCGGGCTTCCCGCTGCGCTGCATCCACATCCCCAAGACCATCGACAACGACCTCGTCGGCAACGACCACACGCCGGGCTACGCCTCCGCGGCGCGCTTCGTGGCCCAGGCCTTTGCCGGCGCCAACCTCGACAACGCGGCGCTGCCCGGCGTCTACGTCGGCGTCGTCATGGGCCGCCACGCCGGTTTCCTGACCGCCGCGGCAGCGCTGGGCAAGAAGTTCGACGACGACGGCCCGCACCTCATCTACCTGCCCGAGCGCGCCTTCGACACCGCGCGCTTCCTGCACGACGTGAAGGCCACGCACGAGCGCTACGGCCGCTGCGTCATCGCCGTCAGCGAGGGCATCCACGACGCGGCCGGCACGCCCATGCTGTCCAAACTCGCCGGTGACCTGGAGCGCGACTCGCACGGCAACGTGCAGCTCAGCGGCACCGGCGCGCTGGCCGACCTGCTGTGCGAGGAGATCAAGGCCAAGCTCGGCATCAAGCGCGTGCGCGGCGACACCTTCGGCTACCTGCAGCGCAGCTTCCTCGGCTGCGTCAGCGACGTGGACGCGCGCGAGGCCCGCGAGGTCGGCGAGAAAGCCGTGCAATACGCCTTCCACGGCGACCGCGATGGCTCGGTGTCCATCCAGCGCGTGGGCCACTACTCGGTGGACTACGAACTGCTGCCGCTGGCGACCGTCGCCGGCAAGACGCGCACGATGGAGAGCCACTTCATCAACGACGCCGGCACCGACGTGACCGACGCCTTCCGCCTGTACCTGCGCCCGCTGCTGGGTTCGGGCATGCCGGATGCGTACCGGCTGCGACCCAACCCGGTGGCGAAGGTGTTGCACAAGAGGTGAGCCCCCGTCAGGGCCGGCGTGACGCGCGCAGGTCCGCAGCCGTCCGGGGCCCGCCGCCGGCTCGGGTCTTCGGGCCGCGTGCGCAAGCGGGGCGCAGGCCGCGAGCCGGTTCGTGTGGCGGCGCACGCTGGGCGGTGCGACGATGGCACCGCACCGAAGCTCCTGGGAGACCGCGATGAAACCCACCCCACCCGGCTGGCCGCGCCTGTCGTCGGCGCTGTACTGCGAGGACGCGCGCAAGGCCATCGCCTGGTACCAGCGCGCGTTCGGCTTCACGGTGGAGATCGTCGTCGACGCGCCGGACGGCAGCGTCATGCACAGCGAGATCCGCTATGGCGAGGCCATCGTCATGGTCACCGAGGGCAGCGCGGCGCGCGAGGTGCGCTTCGGCGTGCCGGGGCGCGCGCCGGCGACCGTTGGCGGCGCCAACACGCAGAGCCTGTTCCTGTACGTTGACGACGTGGACGCGCACTGCGCCCGGGCCCGCGCTGAAGGCGCGCGCGTGACCTGCGAACTGGCCGACAACGACTATGGCGCCGACTACTGGTGCGACCGCAGCTATGGCTGCATCGACCCGGACGGCCACCTGTGGTGGTTCAGCCAGCGGTTGCGCAACCCGCCCGTGTAGGCTGGCGTGACGATGCGTCAATTCATTGCCTTCCTGATTGCGCTGTGTGTGGCGGTCAGCGGCCATGCCGCGCCTGACGCGGTCAACAAGCTGTCGTTCGTGTTGCTGGCGCAGCCTCGCCTGCCCGCGGCGGACGCCTACCGCGCGGCTCTCGAGGCGCGGCTGAAGGGGCGCGTGCGCATCGACGGCATGGAGGGCGGCGATGGCCAAGCCATCCTGCTGCGCACGCGCGGTGGTACGGCGATGGTCGGATTGATCGATGCACCGCTGCCGAAAGGGCAGGTGGACGACCTGTGCCGCAGTGCGTGGTACTGGCAAGACGCCTGTGCTGCCGTCGGGCGTCACCGCGCGCACGCGGTGGTGATGCTGATGGGCCTTGACCTGGATCGGCTCGACACCGCCTTGCTGCTGACCGACATGGTGGCTGCGCTGATGGACGATGACGACAACGCCATCGCCAGCTACTGGCTTGCCAGCCTGCAGTCGCGCCAGGCCGTGCTCGATCAGAGCCGGCACATCTCGCGCGAGTCGCCGCCGGTGTGGCTGTGGGTGAACTTCCGGCTCAGCGGCAGCCGGGCGCAAGGCTGGTCGCTCTCGACCGAGGGCCTGGACGCCTTCGGCCTGATGGAGATCGAAACGCGCGACGCCAGGAGGCCGGGCGCCGACGTGTTCGGCATGGTGGCCGACACCGCGTCCTACCTGATCCACAAGGGCGCCGTCATCAAGGATGGCGACACCCTTGGCGACTCGCCCGCGATGGACATCCGTGTGACCCATTCGCCGTCGTATTGGCGCGAAGGCAAGCGCGTGTATCGCATCACCTTCCCCTGAGGTTGTCCCGCGGCCTGCCAAAAGCCACTTGCGCCGTGGGCGTCTTATCTTCTACATTTGTAGTACGACAACTGTAGAAGATTCGACATGGACGACGACACCGGCAGCGGAGACGTGTCGCTGAGCGAGCTGCAGCTCAGCCTGATGCGCGTGCTGTGGGCGCGCGGCGAGGCCAGCACGGCCGAGGTGGCCGAGGCCTTGCGCGGCGAGCGCGACCTGGCGCACACGACGGTGGCCACGCTGCTGACGCGGCTGGAGAAGCGCGGACTGCTCGCCAGCCGGCGCGACGGCCGCGCGCTGCTGTACACGCCGCGCGTGACGCAGGCCGACGTGCAGCGCTCCATGGTGGGCAGCCTGGTCGACAGCCTGTTCGCGGGGCGTGCCAGCGCGCTGGTGTCGCACCTGCTGGACGCGCGTGGCGTCAACGCGAACGAGCTTGCCGAGCTGCAGGCACTGCTGAAACAACGCAAGGGAGACACCCGCCATGACTGACGCCTTGTTGACGTGGGGCTGCAGCTACCTGCTGCACAGCAGCCTGCTGATCGGCGCGCTGTGGGCGGCCGAACGCGCGGGCCTGCTCGGGCGCCTGGCCACAGCCACGCAGGAACTGTTGTGGCGGCTGGCGCTGCTGGGTGGTGTCGTCAGCGCCAGCCTGCCGCTGCTGCCGGCCATGCCGACCCTGGCGACGCTCGCGGCGCCGGGCACACCGGCCGATGGCCATGCCGGCGCCGTCGTGCAGCTGCAGGCCGTCGCGCCGGTGGCGGTGGTGGCCGACGTGCGGCCGCTCAGGGTCGAACCGGCACCCAGGGCCACGCCGCAGCCCCGCGCGCAGCTCGGTGTGTTGCCGCTGGCGGCTGCCATCGCGCCCGCGGCGCAACAGCTGGCGCTGGGCTTCGCCGCGCTGTGGCTGGCAGGCGCGGTGGCGATGCTGGCCGTGCTGGCGCTGCAGTGGGCCTGGCTGCGCCGCGCCGTGCGCCGCCTGCCCGCGGTGAGCGATGCGCGCTGGCAGCGCCTCGTCCGGCAACTGGCTGCCGAGCTCCGCGTGCCTTTGCCCGCGCTGCGCCACGCCCGCCCGGGCTGGGCCAGCCCGCTGCTGGCGCCGGGCCGCGTGCTGTGCCTGCCCGCCTGGTGCCTGGACCTGCCCGACGACGAAGCCCGCGCCGTGCTGGGCCACGAGCTGGCCCACCTGCGCCGGCGCGACCCGGCCTGGCGGCTGATGGCCGCGGCCATGAAGGCACTGCTGTGGCCGCAGGCGCTGAACCGCATCGCGCTGCAGCGGCTGGACCTGCTGGCCGAGCTGGCCTGCGACGCCGCCGCGGCCGCGCCGCAGGGCCAGCGCCTGGCCCTGGCGCAAAGCCTGCTGCGTTGCGCCGAGGCGCTGAAGGCGCAGGGGGGCCGCCATGGCCCTGCGCTGGCCTGCGGCGCCGCCAGCGCCGGCTCGCCGCTGTTCGCCCGCGTGCGCCGCCTGCTCAACGCCGAGGGCGACGACGCCCCGCGCGAGCGCCGCGGCGTGCGCTGGGGGCTGGTGGCCGGCATGCTGGCGCTGCTCGTTGCGCTGCCGGCCGTGGTGGTCAGCCGCACCGACGCCGGCGAGCTGCTGGACCGCTTCGATGCAGGCGGCCTGCTTCACGTCGGCAACACCCGCATGCTCAGCCGCTATCCCGGTGGCAGCTTCTCGGTGACGCTGGACGGCAAGGTCGATTTCAACGACACCGAGGACGATGTGAAGACCTTGACCGGCCGGCTCACGGTGCGCGAGCGCGAAGGCGGGCTGACGCGCGAGATGGTGCTGACGTCCATGGGCGAAGGCCGCATCGAGCAGCAGTACCGCGTCGGCCGTGACATCCGGCCCATGGACGCCGCCGCGCACCAGTGGTGGGCCAAGGCCGTGCAGCGCATGGCCGAGAACCTGACCGACCCGGCCGTGCGCGCGAAGCGCCTGTTCGCCAAGGGCGGCATGGACGCCGTGCTGGCCGACGTGGAGCGCGCCAGCGAGGACTACGCGCGCCGCCGCCGCATCGAGGCCGCGCTCCAGCTCGACGCGCCGCTGCCTGCGACTGCGCAGGACCGCCTGATCGCCGCAGCCGCCGGGCTGCAGGGCGCGTTCGAGCGCCGCCAGGCGCTGAGCGCCATCGCCCGTCAGCCGTTGGCCGAGCCGCAGCAACAGGCGTGGCTGAACGCGGCCGGTGGCATCGACGGCAATTTCGAGCGTCGCGAGGCGCTGGCGTCGCTTGCGCCGCGGCTGCTGGGCACGCCGGCCGTGCTCGCGGCGTGGCGCGAGGCGCTGGGCCACATCGACGGCGACTTCGAGCTGCGCACCGCCATCGACGCGCAGGTCAGCGCCACGCCGCAGCCCGACGTGCTCGCCGCGGCGCTGCAGGCGGCCACACGGCTGCAGGGCGACTTCGAGAAGCGCGAGGCGCTGGCCGCCATCGCGCGGCGCCTGCAGGGCGACGAGGCCGCGCTGGTGCAGTCCTACGCGCAGGTCGCCAGCGGCATTGCGGGCGGCTTCGAGCGAAAGGAGGCGCTGACTCAGTTGCTCGACCGGCCCAGGCTCAACGCGGCCGGCGTGGCCCAGGTGCTGGCGAGCGCGGAGCGCATGGACGGCGGCTTCGAGCGCCTGCAGGTGCTGCTGCGTGTGGTGAGCAGGCTGGGTGAGGCCAAGCCGGTGGATGCGGCCCTCGTCGAGCGCATCCGCCGCGCCGGGCGCGGCCTGGGCGACCATGAGCGCGGCCAGATCGAGAACGCGCTCGACCGCCTGGGCTGAGGTCTGGGGGTCAGCCGGCGCGTTTGGCCAGCATGGCCCGCGCCACGCGTGACACCGGCGGGCGGCCCAGCACGTCGGAGATGAAGGCGCCGGCATCGACCAGTTTGTCCAGGTCGATGCCCGTTTCCAGCCCCAAGCCGTTGAGCATGAAGACGACATCCTCGGTCGCCACATTGCCCGTCGCGCCCTTGGCATAGGGGCAGCCGCCCAGGCCGGCCACGCTGGCGTGGAAGTTGTGCACGCCCAGCGCCAGGCTGGCGTAGATGTTGGTCAGCGCCTGGCCGTAGGTGTCGTGGAAATGGCCCGACACCTCCTGCAGCGGGAAATGCTTCAGCGCCCGCTCCATCGCCGCCTGCACCTTGCGCGGCGTGCCCACGCCGATGGTGTCGGCGATGTCGATGGCGTCCACGCCCAGCGCGCGCAGCGGCTTCACGACGGCCTCGACCTGATCGGCGCTGATCTCGCCCTCGTAGGGGCAGCCCAAAGCACACGACAGCGCCGCGCGCACCTTCACGCCGGCCGCATGCGCGCCCGCGATGACGGGCGCGAAGCGCTCCAGGCTCTCGGCGATGGAGCAGTTGATGTTCTTCTGCGTGAAGGCCTCGCTGGCGGCCGTGAAGACCAGGATCTCGTCGGGCCTGGAGGCCAGCGCCGGCTCCAGCCCCTTCAGGTTGGGCACCAGCACCGAATAGCGCACGCCAGGCTTGCGGGCTATGGCCGCCATGACGGCCGTGTTGTCGCCCATCTGCGGCACCCACTTCGGGCTGACGAAGCTGGTGACCTCGATCTCGGTCAGGCCGGCGTCCTGCAGCATCGCGACGAGCCGCGCCTTGTGCTCGGTGGCGACGTTGGCCTTCTCGTTCTGCAGCCCGTCGCGCGGGCCGACGTCGAGGATCTTGACGTGGGTGGGAAGCGTGGTCATGTCAGTTGTCCGTTCCACATTTGAATCCAGCGGGTAGCGGGCCGAGCGCTGGGCCGCTCCCGAGCCGGCCCGCCCAGGCGATGTGCTTGCGGCTCGATGCCGCAAGCATCGTCGTCCCCTCGGGGGACCGACCAGGTTCGCCTGCGTTCAGCAGGGTGAGGCTGGGCGAGGGGCGCCTCATTTCAAGCCTCCAGCTTGAGCAGTTCGGCACCGTCGCCGACCTGGTCGCCGACGGCGAACAGCAGCTCGGCGACCTTTCCGTCGCGCGGCGAGGAGATGGTGTGCTCCATCTTCATCGCCTCCATGACGGCCAGCGGCTGGCCCTTGGTGACGCTGTCGCCGGCCTGGGCCAGGAAGGCCACCAGCTTGCCCGGCATGGGCGCGGTGAGGCGCCCGCCCTCGGCCCCGCCGTCGCCGGCGTGGGCGATGAGGTCCACCTCGGTCAGCACGGCCGAGCCGTTCGCGGCAAACACGGCGACGCGCTCGCCCTGGGCATAGGTCTTCACGCGAACGCGTTCGGCGCCGAGGAAGAGTTCATGCGTCTCGGCATCCTGCGACTGCACGGCGAAGGCTATGGCCTCGCCGGCGACCGTCAGCGTCATGCCGCCACGGTGGTGGCGGGACAGCAGCACCTCGTGATGCGTGCCGCCGGATTCGAGATCGAAGCGCCGCGTGGCCGCGCCGAACAGGCGGAAGCCGTCGCGCGCGCTCCAGGGGTCGGTGCCCTGGGTCGCTGCTTCCACGGCCAGCGTGTGGGCGACGACGGCGGCGGCAGCAATGCGCAGCGGCAGGCCCGGCTGGTCGAACAGCGTGGCCTTCTCGCGCTCGATGAGGCCGGTGTCCAGGTCCGCGCCAGCGAACGAGGCCGTCGCCGCGCAGCGGCGCAGGAAGGCGACGTTGGTGTGCAGGCCGACGATGTGCGTGTCGCGCAGCGCGGCGTCCAGCCGGGCCAGCGCCTGGGCGCGGTCCTCGCCCCAGACGATGAGCTTGGCGATCATGGAGTCGTAGTACGGGCTGATGGCGTCGCCCTCGCGAACGCCGGCATCGATGCGGACGTTGCCCCGCTGGAAGGCGACGTGCGAAGGCCAGCGTGCCACGTCCAGCGAACCGGTGGCGGGCAGGAAGCCGCCGTCGGGGTTCTCGGCGCAGATGCGGGCCTCGATCGCGTGGCCCCGCATGCGCAGCTCCGATTGCTTGAGCGGCAGCGGCTCGCCGGCCGCGACGCGCAGCTGCCACTCCACCAGGTCTTGCCCGGTGATCGCTTCGGTGACCGGATGCTCCACCTGCAGCCGTGTGTTCATCTCCATGAAGTAGAAGCGGCCGTCCTGTTCTGCAATGAACTCGACGGTCCCCGCGCCCACATAGCCCACAGCCTTGGCCGCGGCCACGGCGGCCTCGCCCATCTGCGCGCGGCGCTCCGGCGTCATGCCCGGTGCCGGGGCTTCCTCCAGCACCTTCTGGTGGCGGCGCTGCACGGAGCAGTCGCGCTCGAACAGGTAGACGCAGTCGCCCTGTGAGTCGCCAAAGACCTGGATCTCGATGTGGCGCGGGCGCTGCACATAGCGCTCGATCAGCACCGCGTCGTCGCCGAAGCTGTTGATGGCCTCGCGCTTGCACGAGGCCAGCGCCGCGTCGAACTCATCGGCGCTGTAGACGGCGCGCATGCCCTTGCCGCCGCCGCCAGCGCTGGCCTTGATGAGCACCGGGAAGCCGATGCGCTCGGCTTCGCGCTTGAGCAGCGCGGGGTCTTGGTCGGCGCCGTGGTAGCCCGGCACCAGCGGCACCTGGGCGGCTTCCATCAGCCGCTTGGACTCGGCCTTCAGGCCCATGGCCTGGATGGCGCTGGGCGGCGGGCCGATGAAGGCGACGCCGGCGTCGGCGCACGCCTGGGCAAAGGCTTCGTTTTCGCTCAGGAAGCCGTAGCCGGGGTGCACGGCTTCGGCGCCAGTGGCCTTGGCGGCCGCCAGGATGCGCTCCCACTGCAGGTAGGAATCGCGCGGCGCCGGGCCGCCGATGAGGATGGCCTCGTCGCAGGCCTTGACGTGCTGAGCGTCCGCGTCGGCTTCGGAGTAGACGGCGACGGTCTGGATGCCCAGGCGTTTCGCCGTTGCGGCCACCCGGCAGGCGATTTCACCGCGGTTGGCGATCAGGATCTTTTTGAACATTCGGAGCCTCCTCAAATTCAGCGCGATCGGGACTTGATGTAGTCCACTGTGAGATCGAGTTCTTCGATCATTCTTGGGAACGTGAAGTCAGGATCACCGCTCCACTTCGCGCGCAAGCCATTCAGTGTTCGCAAAGTCAGCTCGTGATACCTCCGAAACTGACGCAGTTCAAAGATCACCGCGCACTGGCGGTCGATCCACATCACCTTGCTTTCGGGGTCTAGCGCAACCAGCTCTTTGATAAGCCGGTGATAGATCTCGAACTCGCGGTGCTTCTCGTCACGCATCCGTACCAGCATGAACTGAACGACCGACCACGCGAACGCAATCGCGGCACCCAAGATGCCTAGGGCGGCGGCGTTCGAAGTCAGGAAGTTCAGCATGTGCCGAGATTCAGTGCGTGCAGACTTGAACCTTGGTCGCTGCGTCGGACGGGGTCAGTTCGGCCTCCGTCGAACAGCGCATGCCCAGCCGGTCCAGCAGCGCGCGGTCCTTCTCGGCCTGCGGGTTGCTGGTGGTCAGCAGCTTGTCGCCGTAGAACATGGAGTTGGCGCCCGCGAGGAAGCACAGCGCCTGCATGGTCTCGGGCATTTCCTCGCGGCCGGCGGACAGGCGCACCATGGCGCGCGGCATCGTGATGCGGGCCACCGCGATGGTGCGGATGAACTCCAGCGGGTCCAGCGGCGCGGTGCCGGCCAGCGGCGTGCCTTCCACCTGCACGAGGTTGTTGATGGGCACGCTCTCGGGGTAGGGGTCGAGGTTGGCGAGCTGCACGATGAGGCCGGCGCGCTGGCGGCGCGTCTCGCCCATGCCCACGATGCCGCCCGAGCAGACCTTGAGGCCTTGCTGGCGCACGCGGTCCAGCGTGTCCAGGCGGTCCTGGTAGGTGCGGGTCGTGATGATCTGACCGTAGAACTCGGGCGCGGTGTCGAGGTTGTGGTTGTAGTAGTCCAGGCCAGCCGCTGCGAGCTGCTCGGCCTGGCCGTCTTCCAGCATGCCGGCGGTGAGACACGTCTCCAGGCCCAGCGCCTTGACCTCGGAAATCATCTCGCCAATGGCTTCCAGGTGGCGGGGCTTGGGCGAGCGCCAGGCCGCACCCATGCAGAAGCGCGTCGCGCCGTTGGCCTTGGCCGCGCGGGCGGCTTCCATGACCTCCTGCAGCGGGATGAGCTTCTCGGCCTTCAGGCCCGTGTCGAAGTGGGCCGACTGCGGGCAGTAGGCGCAGTCCTCCTCGCAGCCGCCGGTCTTGATGGACAGCAGCGTGGACAGCTGCACCGCGTTGGCGTCGAAGTGCTCGCGGTGCACCTGCTGTGCGCGGAACAGCAGGTCGTTGAAGGGCAGCTCGAACAGCGCGGCCACGTCGGCCACGGTCCAGGGCTTGGCCTGGCGGCGTTCGGCGTCGGTCGTGGGGGTGAGGGTCTGGATCTGGTTCATGCGAAAGCCACCAAGGGAGAGATGTCGAGACGCGCCGGCGCGGCCAGCGGGTCGGAGAGTCGGGGCAGGTGCCCGAGGCAAGGCGCGTTCAGGCCCGCCTGCAGTGCGGCGAGATTGTCGGCCACGTGCGGCTGGTCGGGGTCCACGGTGTTGGCCACCCAGGCGGCCAGCGGCAGCCCGCGGGCGCGGATGGCTTCGGCCGTCAGCAGCGCGTGGTTGATGCAGCCCAGCCGCAGGCCCACGACGAGGATGACGGGCAGGCCGAGGTCCACGGCCATGTCGGCCGTGTCCCAGCCGTCGATCAGCGGCACGCGGAAGCCGCCGACGCCTTCGACCAGTGCGATGTCGGCCTTGGCCGCCGTGGCGCGGATGGCTTTCAGCAGCGCGTTGCGGTCGATCGTGCCACCTTCCAGCCGTGCGGCGATGTGCGGCGCACAGGGCTCGCGGAACTGCAGCGGGCCGACCTCGGCGTCGCTGAGACCCAGGTTTTGCGCTTCCAGCAGCTCGGCGACGTCCTCGTTGATCCAGCGGCTGTTGCGCCAGGTCTGGCCCGCCGCCAACGACTTGATCGGCGCGACGCGCCGGCCGCCCGCCGCCAGCGCACGCGTCAGCGCGGCGGTGACGAAGGTCTTGCCGATCTCGGTGTCGGTGCCGGTGATGAAGAAACCATTCATGCGGCCTGCTCCTGGGCGGCGGCGGCGCGGTCCAGCGCCGCCAGCAACGTGTCGACATCGGCGGCCGTGTGCGTGCCGCACAGCGTGATGCGCAGCCGCGCCGTGCCGGCCTCGACGGTGGGCGGGCGGATGCCCGGCACGCGCAGGCCGGCCGTCTCCAGCGCGGCGGCCAGTGCCATCACCGCGGCGTTGCCGCCGACGATCAGCGGCTGGATGGGCGTGGCGGAGTCGGTGAGCGTCCAGCCCAGGCGCGGATGCCGGTCGATCAGCGCCAGCAGGCCGTCGCGCAGCTGCGCCTGCAGCGCGACGAGGTTGGCGCGCCGCGCCGCGCCGAGCGGGCCGTCGATCAGTTCGAAGCTGGTCAGCAGCGCATGCTCGATGGCCGGCGGCGACGCGGTCGAGAAGACGAAGTTGCGCGCCGCCTGCAGCAGGTATTCCACGATGGTCGCGTGCGCGGCGACGAAGGCGCCGGCCAGGCCCGCGGCCTTGCCCAGCGTGCCGACGAGGATCAGCCGTTCGCTCGTCAGGCCGAAATGCTCCAGCGAGCCGCGGCCGGTGGCGCCCAGCACGCCGAAGCCGTGCGCGTCGTCCACGACCAGCCAGGCGTCGAACGCTTCGGCCAGCGCCAGCAACTCGGGCAAAGGCGCGAGGTCGCCGTCCATGCTGAACACGGCGTCCGTGACGATGAGCTTGACCTTGGCCGTGCTGGCCGCCAGCAGCGCGCGCAGGCCAGTCACGTCGGCATGGCCGTAGCGCGTGACCTTGGCCTTGGCGAGCCGCGCGGCGTCGATCAGCGAGGCGTGGTTCAACTGCTCCGAGAAGATCTCGGTGTGTTCGTCGCCCAGCGCTGTGACGACGGCCAGGTTGGCCATGTAGCCGGTGCAAAAGCCCAGCGCGCGCGCCTGCGGGATGTGCGGCACGTACCAGCGGGCCAGCGTGTCGGTGACGGCCTCGTGCGCGGCGCTGTGGCCGCTGACCAACGGCGATGCGCCCGAGCCGCCACCCCACAGCCGCGCGCCTTCGGCGATAGCGTCGGCGATGGCCGGCTCGGCGGCCAAGCCCAGGTAGTCGTTGGAACAGAACATCAGCAGCTGGCGGCCGTTGAGGGTCTGGCGCGGCGCGGTGCCGTCGTCGGCGGTGCGCAGCTTGCGCGTCAGGCTCTGCGCGCCGATGGCGGCGAGCTTGGCGCTCAGGTGATCAAGCAAGGACATCGTTCAAGGTCTTCGCCACGCCGTCGGCCAGGAAGGCGGCGGTGTCGTCGGCGATCAGGTAGGGAGGCATCAGGTAGACGGTTGATCCGATCGGGCGGATCAGCAGTTCGTGTTCGCGGGCCGCCAGGTGGAAGCGTTCGGCGAAGCGCGGTGGCGCGTCGGCCACGTCGAAGGCCAGGATCATGCCGCGCTGGCGCAGGTGGCGCAGGCGTGGGTGTTCCGCCAGCGGCGCGAAGGCGCGGGCGAGCCGGTCGGCCTGCGCGCGGTTGTCGTCGAGTTGGCCGGCATCGAAGCGGTCCAGCACCGCGTTCGCCGCCGCGCAGGCCAGCGGGTTGCCGGTGTACGAGTGCGAATGCAGGAAGCCGCGCGTGACGTCCTCGCTCCAGAACGCGGCGAACACGTCGTCCGTCGTCAGCACCAGCGACAGCGGCATGGTGCCGCCGGTGATGCCCTTGGACAGCAGCACGAAGTCTGGCCACTCGGCTTGGGTTTGTTCCCAAGCGAAGAAGGTGCCGGTTCTACCGCAGCCCACGGCGATCTCGTCGGCGATCAGGTGGACGTTGAACTCGCGCGTCAGCTCGCGCAGGCCGGTCAGGTACTCGGGCGCGTACATGACCATGCCGGCCGCGCCCTGGATCAGCGGCTCGACGATGACGCAGGCGATCTGCGCGTGGCGCTCGGCCAGCAGCGCGCGCATCGCGGCCAGCGCCTCGGCCTCGTTGCCCCGCCGCGCGTCGGGCGAGGGCACGATGTGGGCGCGCATCAGCAGCGGGTCGTAGGCGTCGCGGAAGACCTGCACGTCGGTCACGCTGAGCGCGCCCAGCGTCTCGCCGTGGTAGCTGTTCTGCAGGCAGACGAACTCGCGCTTGTCCGGCTGGCCACGGTTCTTCCAGGTGTGGAAGCTCTGCTTCAGCGCGATCTCGACGGCGCTGGCGCCGTCGCTGCCGAAGAACACATGGCCCAGCGCACCGCCGGTGCGCGCGGACAGGCGCTCGCCCAGCCGCACGGCGGGCTCGTGCGTGCAGCCGGCCAGCATCACGTGCGGCAGCGTGTCGAGCTGGTGCTTGATGGCGGCTATCAGCGGCTTGTCGCTGTGGCCGAACAGGTTCACCCACCACGACGAGTTGGCGTCGAAGTAGCGCCGGCCGTCGGTGCCGAACAGCCAGGCGCCGTCGCCGCGGGCGATGGGCAGCGGCGGCACGTCGGCGAGGCGCGCCATCTGCGTGCAGGGATGCCAGACGGCGGCGCGGCTGCGCGTGGCCAGGTCTTGAGTCGAGGAAGTCATACGGAAGCAGGGCGGCGCACGCGGCGGACCAGCGCGCGCAGGAATTTGAAGCAGAACCAGATCAGCGCAGCCATGACGGCGAGCGCCAGCGCCAGCAGCGGGAAGAAGACGAACGGATGCGCCCAGGCCAGCCACAGCATCGTGGGTACAGCCAGGTCGCCGAACAGCGACAGGCCGATGTTGGAGAAGGGCTCGGGCGATGTGTTCGCCGCCGCACGCGTGCTGGCTTTGGCCGCGTGGGCCGTGGTAGCAAGCCCGCCGCCCAACAGCGCGGCCATCACGCCCCACGCGTTGCCGTGGTCGCCCGCCCAGCCGCTGACGAGACCGGCGACCAGCGCCGCACCGGCGGGGATGCGGATCAGCGTGTGCAGCGCGTCCCAGGCGCTGTCGACGAGCGGCACCTTGTCAGCCAGGAACTCGATGAACGCGAGCACGCCCGCGCAGCCCATCACCAGCGGCGAGGCCAGCACCTGCAGCCCAGGCGGCAGCGCGATCCAGCCCCAGTGCCCGGCGATGCCCACCAGCAGCACCGTCAGGTACAGCCGCAGGCCGCTGGCCCAGCCGAGGGCGGCGGCCAGCGCGAGCAGTTGGATGGCGTCGAGCTTCATGCGGCCGCGTCAGCCGGCCAGCCAGCCGGGCTTGCGCTTGCCCAGGAAGCTCTGCACACCCTCGCGCCCCTCGGCGCTGGCGCGGATGTCGGCGATGCGGCGTGCCGTGTCGTCACGCAGCGCGGGCGTGATCTCGCGGCTGGCCACGTCCTTGACGAGCTGCTTGCAGGCGCGCACCGCAGCGGGGCCGTTGGCGGTGATGGCGGCGGCGAGTTCATCGACCTTGGCGTCCAGCGCATCGGCCGCCACGACCTCGTGCACCAGGCCCAGCCGGCGTGCCTCGTCGGCCGCGAAGCGTTCGGCCGTCACGAAGTAGCGCCGCGACGCCTGCTCGCCCAGCGCCTTGACGACATAGGGGCCGATGGTGGCCGGGAGCAAGCCCAGCTTGGCCTCGCTGAGGCAGAAACCCGCCGTGTCGACCGCGACGACGATGTCCGCGCACGCCACCAGCCCCACGCCACCGGCATAGACGTCGCCCTGCACCCGCGCGATGACCGGCACCGGGCAGGACCAGATCGCCCACAGCATGTCGGCCAGCTTGGTCGCGTCGGCGTGGTTCTCGTCCCACGAGTAGCCCGCCATGGCCTTCATCCAGTTCAGGTCCGCGCCGGCGCAGAAGGCCTTGCCCTCGGCGGCGAGGACGATGGCACGCAGGTCGCCGCGCTGGCCCAGCTCGGTGAAGGCAGCGGTGAGTTCCGCGATCAGCTCGGCGTTGAACGCGTTGCGCACCTCGGGGCGGTTCAGCGTGACGCGGGCGACATGGCCGTGAGGGCCGTCGGTGGTGATGTTGAGGGCGGTCATGTCGGGTCCTGATATCCGTGGGACGGCTGCAGCAGGCGCAGTCCGAAATGCTGCTCGAAGGGCAGGAAGTCGCGGTCTCGTTGCAGCAGCAGCAGGTCCTCGTCGATGCAATGCGAGGCCAGCAGCACGTCGATCGGGCTGTGGACGGTGATGCCCATCTCGCGCAAGCGCCGGTAGCGGCTCGCGGCGCGTTCGGCGCCAGCGGCGTCCACGACGGAGGGCACGCGGATTTGTTCGAACAGCTTCATCGCCATGCGGTGCTGGCGCTCATGGCGAAAGCCGCGCAGGACTTCGAACACCACCAGGTCGGGCGCCACGACGGGCGTTCGCGCTTCGTCCAGCAAGCGCTTGAGTTGCACGCCTGCCGGGCTGGGGTTGCCGTTGAACAGGTCGATCCAGACGCCGGTATCAACGACGACCATTCGCCCCCCCCGAGGTGCCGCCGGCGGGCGGTTCGGCATCGGGCAGTTCACGACCTTCGTCATCGACACGGTGCCAGTTCGGCCGGCCACTCAGGCGCTCGTCACCCGGCCAGCCCCACGGCAGCTTGCCCGCGTGCTTGAGGATCTCTTGGTACGCCGCCTGCCGTTTCACCAGCGCCAGCCCCGCTTCCACCGCCTCACGCTTGGTCTTGAAGCGCCCGGCCGCCATGGCATCGGCCATCAACTCGTCATCGATTTCGATGTTGGTGCGCATGATGTGTATGAAGTTGGCGTTCTTTGTGCAAAGAGTGTATCAAGGCGACGCCGCAGGTGCCATGTGGGCGTCGAGTCACTCCGCCTGCCGCGTCTCCGAGGGTGGCCGCCGGCGTTGCAATGAAGACGGGGCGTGCTTGCATCACATCCGGAACACGCCGAACTTCGTCTCCGGGATGGGCGCATTCAGCGAGGCGCTCAGCCCCAGCGCCAGCACGCGGCGCGTGTCGGCGGGGTCGATGACGCCGTCGTCCCACAGGCGTGCGGAGGCGTAGTAGGGGTGGCCCTGGTCCTCGTACTGCTGGCGGATGGGCGCCTTGAAGGCTTCCTCTTCCTCGGCGCTCCAGGCGCCGCCCTTGGCCTCGATGCCGTCGCGCTTGAGGGTGCTCAGCACGCTGGCCGCCTGCTCGCCGCCCATCACGGAGATGCGTGCGTTGGGCCACATCCACAGGAAACGCGGCGAGTAGGCGCGGCCGCACATGCCGTAGTTGCCGGCGCCGAACGAGCCGCCAATGATGACGGTGAACTTGGGCACCTGCGCGCAGGCCACCGCCGTCACCATCTTGGCGCCGGCGCGGGCGATGCCGTCGTTCTCGTACTTGCGGCCCACCATGAAGCCGGTGATGTTCTGCAGGAACACCAGCGGGATCTTGCGCTGGCAGCACAGCTCGATGAAGTGGGCGCCCTTGTTGGCGCTCTCGGCGAACAGGATGCCGTTGTTGGCCACGATGCCCACCGGCATGCCCTCGATGTGCGCGAAGCCGCAGACCAGCGTGGCGCCGTAGCGGGCCTTGAACTCGTCGAACTCGCTGGCGTCGACGATGCGGGCGATGATCTCGCGGATGTCGAAGGGCTTGCGCGTGTCAGTCGGGATCACGCCGTGCAGCTCGGCGGGGTCGAAGGCCGGCGCCTTGGGTTCCTGCATCGCCAGCGGGTTCGCCTTGGTCCAGTTCAGCCGCGCGACCGACTGGCGCGCGATGGCCAGCGCGTGGGTGTCGTTGTTGGCGAGGTGGTCGGCCACGCCGGACAGCCGCGTGTGCACGTCGCCGCCGCCCAGGTCTTCAGCCGTGACGACCTCGCCGGTCGCGGCCTTCACCAGCGGCGGGCCGCCCAGGAAGATGGTGCCCTGGTTCTTGACGATGATGGTCTCGTCGCTCATCGCCGGCACGTAGGCGCCGCCGGCCGTGCACGAGCCCATGACGACGGCGATCTGCGGGATGCCGGCTGCCGACAGGTTGGCCTGGTTGAAGAAGATGCGGCCGAAGTGGTCGCGGTCGGGGAAGACCTCGTCCTGGTTGGGCAGGTTGGCGCCGCCGCTGTCCACGAGATAGATGCAGGGCAGTCGGTTCTGCGCCGCGATCTCCTGCGCGCGCAGATGCTTTTTGACGGTTATGGGGTAGTAGGTGCCGCCCTTCACCGTCGCGTCGTTGCACACGATCATGCAGTCCACGCCCGAGACGCGGCCGATGCCGGCGATGACGCCGCCGCCCGGCGCGGCGCCTACACCCTCCTTATCCAGGTACAGGTTGAGGCCGGCCAGCGGCGCCAGTTCGAGGAACGGCGTGCCCGGGTCCAGCAGCATCTCCACGCGGTCGCGCGGCAGCAGCTTGCCGCGGGCCGTGTGCTTGGCGCGCGCGGCCTCGCCGCCGCCCTGGGCGATCCGGGCCAGCTTGGCGTTCAGGTCATCGAGGTGGCCGCGCATCGCCGCGGCGTTGGCCTTGAAATCGGCCGAGCGGGCATTGAGCTGCGTGTTCAGGACCGGCATGGAGTCTCCTGGCGAATCCCGCTTCTTAAGCGTGACTCAATTTATTCGGATCCGGCCCGGCGGGGCTGGCGAAGGACGGCAGAATAAATCAGCGTGAATGCGGATGCAATGGTGACTTGAGTGATCCTCAAGAATTGCGCAGAATGCGCCCTCGATGACCGCCGCCACCGCTGTTCCGCAACGCCGCTCGCCCGCCGGCCCCAAGGCCGAACA
The DNA here is from genome assembly GCF_965229315.1 of Roseateles sp. GTDB lineage: Bacteria > Pseudomonadota > Gammaproteobacteria > Burkholderiales > Burkholderiaceae_C > Pelomonas. The sequence continues at coordinate 3,768,431 of NZ_CBDDJA010000002.1, read as the reverse complement.
GCGCGTGCGCGACATCCTGCGCGTGGGCCGCGAGGTGTTCGCCGAGCGCGGCTACGAGCGCGCCACGACGACCGAGATCGCGCAGCGCCTGGGCATCTCCGAGGCCACGGTGTTCACCTACTTCCGCGGCAAGCGCGAGCTGTGCATGCGCGTCATCCAGGACTGGTACGACGAGATCATCGCGGCCATCGAGGCCGGCCTGCCGCGTGCGGCGTCGGTGCGCGAGCAGCTGGAGTTCGTCGTGCTGACGCACCTGCGGCTGTTCCTCATCCAGGGCACCGGGCTGTGCGCGCTGGTCCTGTCCGAAGGCCGGACCAAGGGGCAGGACCTCGGCGAAGGCTTCGTCGAACTGCAGCGCCGCTACACCGCGCCGCTGATGGACCTGCTGGCGCGCGGCCAGGCGGCCGGCGAGGTGCGGCGCGACATCCCGCTGCGGCTGCTGCGCTCGCTCGTCTTCGGGCCCATGGAGCACATGCTGTGGGAGGTGGTCATCACCGGCCGCCAGCTCGACGTGGAGGCCAGCGCACGCGATCTCGTCGCGCTGCTGTGGCCGGCGCTGCAGGCGCCCGACGAGGAGTTGCAGCGGCTGCGCCGGCTGCGCAGCCAGTTGCAGGACGCGCTCGCCCGAGGCTGACCGGCTCGCGTCCCGGGCGGCGCTCGCTACGATGCGACGTCAAGCGCAGGGGAGGGCAGCGATGAACGGATTCAGGGTCTGGCTTGCAGCAGTTCTGCTGCTGGGCGCGGCCATGGTGCAGGCCCAGCCGGCGGACGCCGGTGCCGACTGGCGCTACCGCATCCAGCCGGGCGACACGCTGATCTCGCTCACCGACGCCTGGCTCGCGCCGCCGCGCACCTGGCGCGACCTGCAGGCGCTCAACCGCGTGCCCGACCCGCTGCGGCTGGTGCCCGGCAGCACGCTGCGCATGCCGGTCGCCTGGCTGAGAAGCGAGGCCAGCGTGGCCGAAGCGGTGTTCGCCCGCGGCCAGGTCACGCGCCTGCGCGCCGGTGCCAGCGAAGCGCTCACCGCCGGCGCCACGCTGCACAGCGGCGACCGCATCACCACCGCAGAGCAGTCCAGCGCCAGCCTGCGCTTCGCGGACGGTTCGCGGCTGCTGATTCCGCCCGGCAGCGAGATCACGCTGGAACAGCTGCTGGTGCTGGGCCGCGGCGCGCTGCCCGCCGTTCGCGTGGCCATCCAGCAGGGCGGCGCGGACAGCCGCGTGGCGCCCAATGCCCAGCGCGTGCCGCTGTACGAGGTGCGCACGCCGCATGTGAACCTGGGCGTGCGCGGCACCGAGTTCCGTGTGCAGACGGCCGGGGGCCGCAGCCGCATGCAGGTGCTGCACGGCGCCGTGCATGCCGACGGCCTGGGCCCCGACGTGTCGGCCGGGCAGGGCCTGCTGGCCGACGGCGCGGCGCGCAGCGTGGCGCCGCTGCTGCCGGCGCCGGACCTGAGCGGCCTGGCGCCGCTTGCCGAGCGGCTGCCGCTGCGGCTGGCCTGGGCCGGTGGCCCCACGGGCGCGGCCACCTGGCGGGCGCAGCTCTACGCGCGCGGCGACTTCGAGCGCCTGCTGCTGGACGCGGTCGTCGGCGAGCCGGTGGCCGACTGGCCCGAGGCGCGCGAGCTGCCCGACGGCGACTACACGCTGCGCGTGCGCGCCATCGATGCCCGCGGCCAGGAGGGCCTGGCGGCGGACCTGGACATCCGCCTGCAGGCGCGCCCCGAGCCGCCCTTCATCCAGTCGCCCGCGCCCGGCGCCGTCAGCTACACCGGCGCCGTGGCGCTGGCCTGGACGCGCAACACGGCAGCACCGGATGTGCGCCTGCAGGTCGCGCGCGACGCCGGCTTCCAGGACCTCGTGCTGCAGCCGCCGCCCATCGCCGGCGCGGGCTTCGATGCCCGCCTGCCCGATGGCCTGTACCACTGGCGCATCGCCTCGGTGCAGGCCGATGGCCGCGCCGGCCCGTTCGGCGACGCGCAGACCTTCGAGCTCCAGCCGCCGCCGCCCGCGCCGCCGCCGGCCGAACCGGAGGTCAGCGGCGACCAGCTCAAGCTGCGCTGGCGCGCGGACACGGGCGTCGTGCGCTATGAATTGCAGTGGGCGCGCAACGAGGCCTTCGACGGCCCCCACATGCAGCGCTTCAGCACCGACAAGGCCGAGCTGGTGATGCCCAAGCCGTCGCCCGGCCGCTATTTCCTGCGCGCCCGGGGGGTCAACGCCGCGGGTGCCGCCGGCCCGTGGAGTCAGCCGCAGCGCATCGAGCAGCCGTACCCGCGCTGGCTGTGGCTGCTGCCGCTCTTGCTGGTCCCCCTGCTTTGATGCGCTGGCCCTGGCTTGCCCTGCCCGCGGCGCTGTTGCTGTGGGCGCTGCTGAGCCTGACCGGCGCGCAGCCGCGCATCGACCGCGCGCTGGCCGACCTGCTGGTGCGCGCTGCCCCACCGCGCCCGGCCGCGCAGCCCGGTGCCGTCATCGTCGACATCGACGACGCCTCGCTGCGCGCGCTGCGCCAGCCGCTGGGCGAGTGGCCGTATTCGCGCGAGGTGTATGCGCTGCTGCTGGACTACCTGGCCCAGGCCGGCGCGCGGCTGGTCGTCATCGACATCGTGCTGGCCGGCCCGCGCGACGGCGATGACCGGCTGGCCACGGCGCTGGCCGGGCAGCCGCCCACGGTGCTGGCCGCCGCCGGCCTGGCGCCGCGCCAGCGTGCCGGCGTGGAGCTGGCGCCGGCCAGCGCCGCCGAGCAGCGCGCGCTGGCGCGACTGGGCGTGCCGCAGGCGCCCGGCGAGGATTGGGGCGCGCTGACGGCGCCGGCCGACGCGCTGCTGGACGCGCTCGCCGTGCGCGGCAGCCTGGGTGTGATCTCGGTGCCTCTGGACGACGACGGGCTGCTGCGCCGGGTGCCGCTGCTGCATCGCGTGCAGGGCCGCAGCCTGCCCAGCCTGGCGCTCGCGGCGCGGCTGCGTGCCGACGGCGCGCCCGGCTGGCGCGTCGAGGGCGGCGAGCTGGTGGCCGGCGCGCGCCGCTGGCCCGTGGACGCCGACGGCCGCCTGCGCCTGCGGCTGCGGCTGCCGCTGAACGGCGGCGAGCTGCCGCATGTGTCCTGGCAGCGGTTGATGCGCGCCGCGCTCGGCGAGACGGACGACGCCGAGCTGGCCGGCCAGCTCGCCGGGCGCAGCGTGTTCGTCGGCAGCAGCGCCTTCTTTGCCGACGAGGTCATGACGCCGCAGGGCCGCCTGTCCGGCACGGTGCTGAACGCGGCCGTGTTCGAGGCGCTGGGCACCGAGCCCGTGCCGCTGCTGCGCGACAGCGGCCCCGTGGTCTGGGCGCTGGACGCGCTGCTGCTGGCGTTCGCCGCGCTGCCGCTGCTGCTGCGCCGGCAGGCGCTGGCAGCGGGCTTGGGCGTGGCGGCCATCACGCTGGTGACCTGGGGTTCTGCGATGGCCGGCCTGCTGCCCGTGCCGGCGCCCGCGCTGTACCTGCTGGCGCTGGCGCTGGGGCTGACGGCCATCGAGCACCAGCGCCGGCAACGCGCCCGCGAACGGGAGCTGACGCGCCAGCGCGAGCTGGCCGAGGCGCGCAGCCGCGCCAAGACCGAGCTGCTGGCCCAGGTCAGCCACGAGATGCGCACGCCGATGAACGCGGTGCTGGGCTTGTCCGACATCCTGGCCCGCTCGCCGATGAAGCCCGACCAGGCGCACTACGTCGAGGTGCTGGGACACGCCGGCCGCCAGGTGTTCGCCCTCATCAACGACCTGCTGGACAACGCCCGCATCGAGAGCGGCCGGCTGGAGCTGGCGTCGCACCCCTTCAACCTCGTGGACCTCGTGGAGCTGCAGCTGGAGCTGCTGCGCACCAAGGCGCAGGGCCGCGGCCTGTGGCTGCGCGTCTTCGCCCGCACCGAGGCCACGGGCTGGGTGCTGGGCGACCAGCAGCGTGTGGCGCAGATCGTCACCAACCTGGTCGGCAACGCGCTCAAGTTCACGAAGACCGGTGGCGTCACCGTGGAGCTGGCGCGCGACGCCGAAGGCCGCGTGCGCATCGCCGTGCTGGACACGGGCATCGGCATCGCGCCCGAGCAGCTCGAACGCATCTTCCAGCCGTTCGCGCAGGCGAATGCCGCCATCAGCCGCGAGTTCGGCGGCACGGGACTGGGCCTGTCCATCACGCGCAGCCTGGCGCGGCTGATGGGCGGCGACGTGTCGGTGCACAGCCGCGTGGGCGAAGGCAGCCGCTTCGAGGTGCAGCTGGACCTGCCGGACGCGCGCCCTGCGCAGATGGAGCTGCACGCGCTGCGCGCCGAGCGGGTGGCGCCCACGCGGCCGCTGGCGCTGCTGCTGGCCGAGGACAACGACGTCAACGCGCTGGTCATCGACGGCATGCTGGCGCCGCTGGGCCACCGCATCACCCGCGTGCCCGACGGCGCGCAGGCGGTCGCCGCGCTGCGCAGCGGCGATTTCGACCTGGTGCTGATGGACATGCTGATGCCCGGCCTGGACGGCCTGGGCGCGACGCGGCAGTGGCGCGCCATCGAAGCGGCGCAAGGCCTGCCGCGCACGCCCATCGTCGCGCTGACGGCCAATGCCTTCGACACCGACGTGCAGCAGTCGCTCGCCGCCGGCTGCGACGCCCACCTGACCAAGCCGCTGAGCCTGGCCGCGCTGCTGCAGGCGCTGGCCCGGTACGCGCGCGCCTGACGCCACGCTGCGACCCGTTACGTTTTTTTTGCGCCTTTGAGCCGGTCGGGCCGTTGCGGGGATGTCGCGGCGGCGCAGGGGCGGTATCGTCGCGTCCGGCCTCCACTCTCCCTTGTGGCATGACGGCACAGCCCGGCTCGCAGCGCGACTTCGACACCTCGTTTATGGCGGGAGGTGGGGAGCTGGGCCGGCTGATGCGCGAGCACGACTGGGCCGCCACGCCGCTGGGCCCGGTCGCGGACTGGCCGCGCAGCCTGAAGACCGTCGTGCGCATCATGCTGACCTCGCGCCAGCCGATCTGGATCGGCTGGGGGCCGCAGCTCGTCAAGCTCTACAACGACGCCTACCTGTCCATCATCGGCGGCAAGCACCCGGGGGCGCTCGGCCAGCCCGCATCGATCGTGTGGCGCGAGATCTGGGGCGACATCGGGCCGCTGCTGGACAGCGCGATGAGCGGCGACGGCACGTTCGTGGAGAGCCAGCTGCTGCTCATGGAGCGCAACGGCTATCCCGAGGAAACCTACTACACGTTCTCGTACAGCCCCATCCCCGGCGACGACGGCGTGGCCGCCGGCATCATCTGCGCCAACTCCGACGAGACGCAGCGCGTCATCGGCGAGCGCCAGCTCGCGTTGCTGCGCGAGCTGGCCACCCGCGCCGCCGACGCGCGCACGGTGGCGCTGGCGGTGGCGCAATGCGCCCAGGCGCTGGAGACCGGCGGCAAGGATGTGCCGTTCGCGCTGGTCTACCTGCGGGCGCATGGCGACGCGGCCGCCCCGGCGCTGGCCGGTGCCACCGGCGGGACCGGTGCCTGGGCCGAGGCGGTGCGCGGCTTCGACGTGCGGCAGGCGCCCTGGTTCGCGGACGACGTGCTGGCGTCGCAGCAGCCGCGCGTCGTCGCCCCGCTGCCGGCGGGCATTGCCTGGCCCTGCGGCGGCTGGAAGGACGCGCCGCGCCAGGCCATGGTGCTGCCCATCCGGCCGTCGGGCGACGCGGGCCAGGAGGGCGTGCTCGTCGTGGGCCTCAGCCCGCACCGCCTGCCCGAGGGGCGCTACAGCGACTTCCTGCAACTGGTCGCGCAGCAGGTGGCCGCGGCCATCGGCAATGCCGAGGCCTACGAGACGCAGCGGCACAAGGCCGAGGAGCTGGCGCAGCTGGACCGCGCGAAGACGCAGTTCTTCTCCAACATCAGCCACGAGTTCCGCACGCCGCTGACGCTGATGATGGGGCCGCTGCAGGACGCGCTGGACGACGACCGCCTGCCCGTGCCGGTGCGCACGCGGCTGGCCATGGTGGAGCGCAATGCGCTGCGGCTGGGCAAGCTCGTCAACGCGCTGCTGGAGTTCTCGCGCATCGAGGCCGGCCGCGTGTCGTCGTCCTTCCGGCCGACCGATCTCGCGCGGCTGACGGCCGAGCTGGCCAGCGCGTTCCGCTCGGCCATGGAGCGCGCGGGGCTGGACTTCGACGTCGACTGCCAGCCGCTGCCCGAGCCGGTCTACGTGGACCGCGACCATTGGGAGCGCATCCTGCTGAACCTGCTGTCCAACGCGCTGAAGTACACGCTGAAGGGCCGGGTGGCCGTGCGGGTGCGGGCGGGCGATGGCAGCGCCATCGTGGAGGTGCAGGACACCGGCATCGGCGTGGCGGCGGACGAGCTGCCCCGGCTCTTCGAGCGCTTTCACCGCATCGAGGGCGTGCAGGCGCGCACGCACGAGGGCAGCGGCATCGGCCTGGCGCTGGTGCAGGAGCTGATGCGGCTGCACCACGGCCGCATCGAGGTGGACAGCCAGCCGGGCGTGGGCACGCGCTTCACGCTGCGCCTGCCGCTGGGCCACGCCCACCTGCCGCTGGAGCAGGTGCGGCACGCCGCCGCCGGTGCGCCGGCGGCGGACCTGGCGCCGTCCTATGTGCAGGAGGCGCTGCGCTGGCTGCCCGATGCATCGGACAGCCGCGCGGCGGAAATCGGCAGGCCTGGCAATGGCCTGCCGGAGATCGGCGAGCGCTACCGCGGCACGGTGGGCGCGCGGGTGGTGGTGGCGGACGACAACGCGGACATGCGCCAGTACCTGCGCGGGCTGCTGTCGCCCTGGTACCGCGTCGAGGAGGCGGCGGACGGCGAGCAGGCGCTGGCCGCCGTGCGCCGCGAGCGCCCGGCGCTGCTGCTGTCCGACGTGATGATGCCCAGGCTCGACGGCTTCCAGGTGCTGGCGTCGCTGCGCGAGGACACGGCGCTGCGCACCTTGCCTGTCGTGCTGCTGTCCGCGCGGGCCGGCGAGGAGGCGCAGATCGAGGGCCTGAGCGCGGGGGCGGACGACTACCTCGTCAAGCCCTTCACGGCGCGCGAGCTGCTGGCGCGCGTGGCGGCGCTCATCGAGCTGGACCGCCTGCGCCGCGCCGGTGAGGAGCAGTTGCGGCTGTTCCTGTCCAACGCCCGCATGTTCACGTGGGACGTGGACGTGCAGACGCGCAAGCTGACGCTGTCGGAGAACGCCGTCGACGTGCTGGGCATGGCGCCGGGCGATCTGGAGGCGGGCTACCGGCTCGTCCACCCCGACGATGTGGCGCGGCTGCGCAGCGGCATGGACGGCTCGGCGCGCCATGGTGTGGGCTTCACGGAGGAACTGCGCATCCTGCGTGCCGGCACGGGCGACGTGCGCTGGCTGGAAGTGCGCGCCGTGGCGGTGCGGGACGACGCCGACCATGTCGTCGGCTTGAGCGGCATCTCCTTCGACATCACCGAGCGCAAGGGCATGGAGCAGGCCTTGCTCGAATCGGACCGGCGCAAGGACGAGTTCCTCGCCATGCTGGCCCATGAGCTGCGCAACCCGCTGGCGCCCATCCGCAACTCCGCCGAGCTGATGATGCGCACCACGCCGGCCGGCGCGCCCGCGCGCCGCATGGTGGAGATCATCAACCGCCAGGCGACGCAGATGGCGCGCATGGTGGACGACCTGCTGGACGTGTCGCGCATCACGCACGGCCGCATCGAGCTGGAGCGCAAGCCCGTGGACTTGTCCGCGGTGATCGCCGCGGCCGTGGAGGCCACCGCGCCCATGGTGCTGGAGCGCCGGCACCGGCTGACGGTCGTCTCGGACCTGCCCCTGTCGGTGCGGGGCGACGCGGCGCGTCTGCAGCAATGCCTGGTCAACCTGCTGTCCAACGCCGCCAAGTACACCGACGCGGGCGGCGAGATCCTGGTGTCGCTGGCGCTGGACAGGCACGAGGCGGTCGTGGCGGTGACGGACCGCGGCGCCGGCATCGCGCCCGAGGTGCTGCCCGTGGTGTTCGACCTGTTCGTGCAGAGCGCGCGCACGCTGGACCGCGCGCAGGGCGGCCTGGGCATCGGCCTGTCGGTGGTGAAGCGGCTCGTGGAGATGCACGGCGGGCGCGTCACCGCGCGCAGCGGTGGCGTGGGGCAGGGCGCCACCTTCGAGATCCGGCTGCCCCTCATCCCGATGCCGGCCGCCGAGGCCGAGGCCGAGGCCGAGCCGGCCCCCCGCGGCCTGCCGCCACGCCGCGTGCTGCTGATCGACGACAACGAGGACGCGGCCGAGTCGCTCGCGCTGATGCTGGGCGCCGACGGGCATGAGGTGCGCACCGGCTTCAGCGCCACGGCCGCCCTCGAGATGGCCGCCGCCTGGCAGCCCGACATCATGCTGCTGGACATCGGCCTGCCCGGCATGGACGGCTACGAGGTCGCCCGGCGCCTGCGCGCCCAGCCGGCGCTGGCGTCCATGCGGCTGGTGGCGCTGACGGGCTACGGCCAGCCCGACGACATCCGGCGCTCGGCCGCCGCAGGCTTCGACGCCCACCTGGTCAAGCCGGTCGACATGGGCGCCCTCACCGGCGCGCTGAGCCGCTGATCAGCCGCAAAGCCCGACGAATGCACTGGGGCGCTGCTTCTGGCTAGAGTCCGCGGCTAGCCATCCCCAGGAGGAACCATGATCAACCTGACCGTCAATGGTCGAGCCGTGGCGCTGGACGCCGAGCCCGACATGCCTCTGCTGTGGGCCGTGCGAGAGGAACTGCAGCTCACCGGCACCAAGTTCGGCTGCGGCGCGGCCCAGTGCGGCGCCTGCACCATGCACGTGGCCGGTGCGCCCGTGCGCAGCTGCCTGACGCCGATCTCGTCGGTGCAAGGCCCGGTGACCACCATCGAGGGCATCGCCAACGACAAGGTCGGCCAGGCGGTGCAGGCGGCCTGGGTGGCTCACGACGTGGCGCAGTGCGGCTATTGCCAGAGCGGCCAGGTCATGAGCGCCGTGGCGCTGCTCAAGGGCAACAAGAAGCCCAGCGACGCGCAGATCGACGAAGCCATGGCCGGCAATCTCTGCCGCTGTGGCACCTATCACCGCATCCGCGCCGCCATCCATGCGGCCGCGGCCCAACTCGCCTGAGGACGCCGCCATGCTGAACCCCCAACGCATCGACCACCTGGTCAGCGGCCGCGCCGGCCTGTCCCGCCGCGCCTTCGTCACCACCACCGTCGGCGGCGCCGTCGGCCTGGCCTTGCTGCCTGGCATGGCCGGCGCGCAGGCGCCCAAGGGCGGCAGCAAGCCCACCGAGCAGCCGCTGGCCTTCGTCTCCATCGCGCCGGACGGCACCACCACCATCCTGTGCAACCGCATGGACATGGGCCAGGGCATCGAGACCGGCCTGGCGATGATCTGCGCGGAGGAGCTGGACGCCGACTGGCGCAAGGTGCGCACCGGCTTCGGCGACCAGCAGGGCCAGTACGTGGACCCGCTGTTCGGCATGCACATCACCGGCGGCTCCAACTCGGTGAAGAACAGCTACCAGCAGTACCGCGAGCTGGGCGCGCGCACCCGCGCCATGCTGGTCGCTTCGGCGGCGCAGGCCTGGGGCGTGCCCGCGTCGTCGCTGAAAGCCGAGAACGGTGTCATCTCGGGCGGCGGCAAGAGTGCCGGCTACGGCGAGCTTTTCGACGCCGCCATGAAGCTGCCGGTGCCCGAGGCCGTCACGCTGAAGGACCCCAAGGCCTTCAAGCTGATCGGCCAGCCGACCACGCTGACCGTCAGCAAGGCCAAGTCCACCGGTACCCAGGCCTACGGCATGGATGTGCAGTTGCCGGGCATGGCGGTGGCCGTCATCCAGCGCCCGCCGGTGTTCAACGGCAAGATCGGCAAGCTCGATGCCACCGAGGCGCTGAAGATCAAGGGCGTGAAGGCCGTGCTGCCCGTGCCGCTGGACCGTGGCGGCCAGGGCGTGGCGGTGGTCGCCAGCGGCTACTGGGCCGCCAAGAAAGGCCGCGATGCGCTCAAGGTGGACTGGGACCTGGCCGGCCTGGCCAAGCCCGACACCCAGGCGCTGACGGCGCAATACCTCGCCCTGGCGAAGAAACCCGGCACGCCCGCGCCCAAGCTGCAGGCCGACGTCAGCGGCTGGAGCAAGGCGCCGAAGAAGATCACCGCGGACTTCGTCTTCCCCTACCTGAACCACGCGCAGATGGAGCCGCTGACCTGCACGGTGGACCTGAAGGACGACCGCTGCGAGCTCTACTACGCGTCGCAGATGCCCGGCATCGACGCGATGAACCTGGCCAAGCTGGTGGGCCTGAAGCCTGAACAGGTGCAGATCAACGTGCAGATGGCCGGCGGCGGTTTCGGCCGTCGCGCCACGCCCGCGTCCGAATACCCGCGTGAGGCCGCGGCGGTCGCCGTGGCACTGGCCAAGGCCGGCCAGCGCATGCCGGTCAAGGTCATCTGGAGCCGCGAGGACGACATGAAGTCCGGCTACTACCGGCCCATGACCGTGCACCGCGCCGAGATCGGCTTCGACGCCACCGGCAAGATCGCCGGCTGGCAGCACCGCATCGTCAGCCAGAGCATCCTGAAGGGCTCGCCGCTGGAGGGCTTCGGCTACAAGGACGGCGTGGACGGCACGACCACCGAGGGCATGCGCGACCCTTACGAGATCCCGATGAACCTCAGCGTGCACCATCCGGACGTGAACGTGCCGGTGCTGTGGTGGCGCTCGGTGGGCGCCACGCACACGGCCTACGTGATGGAGACGCTGATCGACGAGATCGCCTTCACCACCAAGCAGGACCCGGTGGCCTACCGCCTCAAGCTGATGGGCGACAAGCCCGAGGCGGCCCGCCATCGCGCGGCGCTGCAGGCGGCCGTGGACCAGAGCGGCTACGGCAAGCGCAAGCTCAAGGCCGGCCAGGCCTGGGGCGTGGCGGTGCACGAGAGCTTCGAGTCCGTCGTCGCCTACGTGGTCGTGGCCAGCATGAAGGGCAAGGGCAAGGATCGCCAGCCGGTGTTGCAGGAGGTGCATGCCGGCGTGCACTGCAACCTGTGCGTGAACCCGCGCGCCGTGGAGACGCAGGTGCAGGGCGCCGCGATCATGGCGCTGGCCACGACCCTGCCCACGCACCGCATCACGCTGAAGGACGGCGTGGTGGAGCAGAGCAACTTCTACGACGTGGCCATGCCGCGCATGCCCGATGCGCCCAAGGTCATGACCGTCAGCATCGTGCCCAGCAACGACCCGCCCAAGGGCATGGGCGAGCCCGGCCTGCCGCCGCTGGCGCCCGCGCTGGCGAATGCGGTGGCGCGGCTGACGGGGCAGCGGCAGAGGGAGTTGCCGTTCAAGTTCGCCTGAGTGCCTTGAAGGCGCACGTGGTCGTCATGGGCGTGGCCGGTTGCGGCAAGTCGTCCGTGGCGGCCCGTGCGGCGCAGGCGCTGGGCCTGCCGCTGATCGAGGGGGATGCGTTCCATGCGCCGCAGAGCGTTGCCAAGATGCGCGCCGGCCAGCCGCTGACCGACGCCGACCGCGCCGGCTGGCTGTACCGCCTGGCGGCGCAGCTCATCGCCCACCCGGGCGGTGCCGTGCTGGCCTGCTCCGCATTGAAGCGTGCGTACCGTGACCGGCTGCGCGCCGCAGCACCGGGGCTGGGCTTCGTCTTTCTGCAACTGGACCGGGACACGGCGCTGGCGCGCGTGGGTGCGCGGCCCGGGCACTTCTTCTCGGCCGGCCTCGTGGACGATCAGTTCGCGACGCTGGAGCCGCCCATCGGCGAGGCTGGCGTGCTGGTGCTGGACGCCACCGCCGCGCCCGCCGAGCTCGACGCCGCCGTTCAGGCCTGGGCGGCGGGCGGGTAGCCGGCTTCGGCCAGCGCGGCGGCCAGCGTTTCGCGCGGCAGCGTGCTGTCGACGTCGGCCGTCTTGGCGTCGCGGTCGATCTGCACGCCGGCCTGCGCGTCGGCCGTCTTCAGCGCCTCGGTGATGGCGGCGACGCAGTGGCCGCAGCTCATGTCGGGCAGGGTGAACCGGTACATCGTGGGGCTTCCTGTGGAAGGTCAAGGCGGTCAGGCATCCTAGTCCGGACAATGCCGTCATGTCTTCCCAGAGCCTTTCCCTGACCGGCATGAGCTGCGCGAGCTGCGTGGCCCGCGTGGAGCGCGCCCTGCGGGCCGTGCCCGGCGTGACCGATGCCCGCGTCAATCTCGCGAGCGAAACGGCGCAGGTGGATGGCGAGGTGCCGCTGGCCCCGCTGGCCGCCGCCGTCGAGCATGCCGGGTACGGGTTGCGGCGCCAGACGCTGGTGCTGAAGATCGCCGGCATGACTTGCGCGAGTTGCGTCGGCCGCGCCGAGAAGGCGTTGCTGAAGCAGCCGGGCGTGCTGTCGGCCGAGGTCAACCTGGCCACCGAAACGGCACGCGTCGTGCTGCTGGACGGCGCCGAGGCCGCACCGCTGCTGGCGGCGCTGGCCAGGGCCGGCTACCCGGCGACGCTGGATTCGCCCCGCGCCGCCGAGGCGCCGACACCCTGGCAGCAGAGCGGCTGGGCGGTGCTGGCCGGCGTGCTGCTGTGCCTGCCGCTGGCAGCGCCCATGCTGCTGGGCCACGGCGCGATGCTGGGTGGTGTCTGGCAGCTCGCGCTGGCGGCGCCGGTGCAGTTCGTGCTCGGCGCGCGCTTCTACGCGGCGGGCTGGCGGGCGCTGCGTGACGGCGCCGGCAACATGGACCTGCTGGTGGCGCTGGGCACCAGCGCGGCCTTCGGCCTGTCGCTGTTCGAGTGGCTGAACGGCCGCGAGCATGCGCTGTATTTCGAGTCGTCGGCCGTCGTCATCACGCTGGTGCTGCTGGGCAAGTGGCTGGAGGCGCGCGCCAAGCGCGGCACGGGCGCGGCGATCCGGGCGCTGGCAAAGCTGCAGCCCGAGACGGCGCGGGTGCTGCGCGCAGGCGCGGAGCAGGAACTGCCGATCTCGTCGCTGCGCGTGGGCGACCTGGTGCGTGTGCGCCCCGGTGAGAGGCTGCCGGTGGACGGCGTCGTCACCGAAGGCCGCAGCGCGGTGGACGAATCCCTCATCACCGGCGAGAGCCTGCCCGTGCCCAAGGGCGAGGGCGAGGTGGTGACCGGCGGCGCCGTCAACGGCGACGGGCTGCTGACGCTGCGCTGCACGGCCCTGGGCGCGGAGTCGCGGCTGGCGCGCATCGCGCGGCTGGTGGAGCAGGCGCAGGGCGCCAAGCCGCCCATCCAGCGCCTGGTGGACCGCGTGGCGGCGGTGTTCGTGCCGGTGGTCGTGGGCATCGCCTTGGTCACGCTGCTGGGCTGGGGTGTCGCGCGTGGTGACTGGGTTGCTGCGCTGATGCATGCGGTGGCCGTGCTCGTCATCGCCTGCCCCTGCGCGCTGGGCCTGGCGACGCCGGCTGCGCTGATGGCGGGCATGGGCGCGGCGGCGCGGCGAGGCATCCTCATCAAGGACGCCGAGGCGCTGGAGCTGGCGCGCGGCCTGCAGGTGGTGGCCTTCGACAAGACCGGCACGCTGACCGAAGGCCGGCCGCGGCTGGTGGCCCACACCGCGCCGCTGGCCTTGGCTGCGGCGTTGCAGGCCGGCAGCGAGCACCCGCTCGCCCGCGCGGTGCGCGACGCGTCGCCTGGCGTGGCCCCGGCCCGGGATCTGTCGGCGCAGCCAGGCCGCGGCGTGCGCGGCGAAGTCGACGGGCAACTGTTGGCGCTGGGCAGTGCGCACTGGCTGGCCGAGCTGGGGCTGACGCTGCCTGCCGATGCCGCGGCCGACGCGCAGAAGGCGCAGGGCCACAGCCTGTCCTGGCTGGCCCGCGTCGGCGATCGGCCCGCGGTGCTGGGCTGGCTGGCCTTCGGCGACGAACTCAAGCCGACGGCCGCGGCGGCGATCGAGCGCCTGCAGGCGCTGGGCCTGCGCACGGTGCTGATCAGCGGCGACCACCGCGCCGCGGCCGAGTCGGTCGCGCGCCGCCTGGGCATCGACGAGGTCCACGCCGAGGTGCTGCCCGAGGACAAGGCGCGCATCGTCGCCGCGCTGCGCAGCCAGGGGCGCGTCGGCATGGTGGGCGACGGCCTCAACGACGCCCCGGCGCTGGCCGCGGCGGACGTGGGGCTGGCGATGTCCACCGGCACCGAGGTGGCGATGGCCGCGGCGGGCGTGACGCTGATGCGCGGCGACCCGACGCTGGTGGCCGACGCCATCGAGCTGTCGCGCCGCACGGTGGCCAAGATCCGGCAGAACCTGTTCTGGGCGTTTGCCTACAACGTGGTGGGCATTCCGCTCGCCGCGTTCGGGATGCTGAGCCCCGTGCTGGCGGGTGCGGCCATGGCGCTGTCCAGCGTCAGCGTGGTTGGCAATGCGCTGCTGCTGGCGCGCTGGCATCATGACCCCGTCGTCCCCGCCAAGACATCGCCATGAAGATCATTGCCCTGAGCGGCGCGCTGCGCCGAGGTTCCTACAACACGGCGCTGCTGCGCGCGGCCATCGCCCTGGCACCCGCGGGCGTCACGATCGAGCTGCGCACGTTGCACGGCATCCCGCTGTACGACGGCGACGTGGAGGCGCAAGGCATGCCGGAGGCCGTGACGACGCTGCGCGAGGCCATCCGCGCCGCCGATGCGCTGCTGATCGGCACGCCCGAGTACAACAACTCCATCCCCGGCGTGCTGAAGAACGGGCTGGACTGGCTGTCGCGCCCCAGCGGCGAGGGCGCCAGGCTCTTCGGCGGCAAGCCCACCGGCCTCATCGGCGCCACGCCCGGCGGCTTCGGCACCGTGCAGTCGCAGGATGCGCTGCTGTCCGTGCTGCGCACCTTCGGCAGCGACTTCTGGATGGCCGGCCGGCTCATGGTGTCTCACGCCGGCCAGGTGTTCGACGCCGACGGGCAGCTCATCGACGAGAAGGTGCGCGACCAGTTGCGAGTCTTCGTGAACGGCTTTGCCGACTTCGTGAAGAAGAGGGCGGCATGAGCGTGCACATCGAGCGCATCGCCAGCCACCTGGGCGACGTCGGCGGCCTGCCCATCCAGCGCTCGCTGCCCAACAAGGGCCGCCGCGTCATCGGCGCCTGGTGTTTTGCCGACCACGCAGGACCGGCGACGCTGCCGGCCGACAAACGCATGAACGTCGGGCCGCATCCGCACACGGGGCTGTCCACCTTCAGCTGGATGATCGAGGGCGAGATCCTGCACCGCGACAGCCTGGGCTCCGAGCAGGTGCTGCGGCCGGGCCAGGTCAACCTGATGACGGCGGGCCGCGGCATCAGCCACAGCGAGGAGTCGTTGACCGACCGCATCCACCTGGCGCAGCTGTGGATCGCACTGCCGGACGCCGAGCGCGAACGCGCGCCGAGCTTCCAGCATTTCTCCGAACTGCCGCGATTCAGTCAGGGCGGCTTCGACGCGACGCTGCTGGTGGGCAACCTGGCCGGCCAGCGTTCGCCGGTGCCCAGCTTCACGCCGCTGCTGGGCGTGGACCTGGTGGCCGACGGCCCGGCGGATGGGGTGCTGGCCTTGCAGCCGGGCTTCGAGCACGGCGTGATGCCGCTGGAAGGCGAGATCGAAGTCGCGCCAGCGGGGCATGACACGGTCGAGACGATCGTGCCGGGCACCATGCTCTACCTCGGCGCGGGCTGCGAAGCCGTCGAGCTGCGCTGCTCGTCGGCGTCGCGGCTGCTGCTGCTCGGCGGCGAGCCCTGGGCGCAGCCGCCGCTGCTGTGGTGGAACTTCGTCGGCCGCGAGCCTGCGGAGATGCAGGCCTGGGCGCTGGACTGGGCCCGCGAGGACGGCGGGCGTTTCGGCACCGTGCAGGGCTATGCGGGCCCGCGCCTGCCGGTGCCGCCCGTGCCTGCATTGCGCAAGCCGGGCTGAGACCTCAGCTGCGGCGGCGGCGCAGCATCAGCGCCATGCCGGCCAGGCCGACGCCCAGCATCAGCGCGTGGGCGGGCTCGGGCACGGCGATGACTTCGCGCGTGAAGACCGTCGCGCCGACCGCGGCGCACTCCGCGATGCTGTAGTACTCGCAGGTCGAGGCGGGAAACACGACGGTGGAGATCGGGTCGCCGTTGGCGTCCAGGCCGTTCACGTCCAACCAGACCACCGAGCGGTAGAACTCGTAGGTGCCGGCAGGTGCCGTCCCGCCGACGGGCGTGAAGGTGCCGAACAGGTAGGTGTAGGACTGCCCGGCGCCAAGCTGGAAGGTGTCGCCGAAGAACTCGCCACTCGCGAAGTCGAAACGGTAGGCGCCCGGATCGCAGCCGATCGTGAACGAGCCGCTGCAGGACACGCCGACGGTGAGGCGGAACGGCGTGTAGCTGGCAAACGGCACCTCGTTGTACATCTGCGTGACGGGGTCCTGGATCCAGACGGACGTGGGGATGTCCGCCGCGTTCATCCCGCCCAGGGGCAGGCTGCTGTCGAAGCTGAAGGTGCTGCTGTCCGTGTTGGTCAGCGTGACGTAGATGTCGATGGAATCCGTGGCCAGCACGGTGCCGGTCGGCTGTGTGAATGCCAGCTTCAGCGACGAGAAGGGCACCTGAGCCCAGGAGGAAGCACTGAACGCCAGGGCAGACAGCGCCAGGGCGGCGCTGCGGATGAGGGTCGAGGTCTTCATGAGGAAGCTCCAGCGTCGAAGAAGTGCCGCATTGTGTG
This sequence comes from Roseateles sp., assembly GCF_965229315.1. GTDB lineage: Bacteria > Pseudomonadota > Gammaproteobacteria > Burkholderiales > Burkholderiaceae_C > Pelomonas. The sequence goes on along the minus strand of NZ_CBDDJA010000002.1, from coordinate 3,751,812 downwards.
AACCGGCAGAGGCTGGGGCAAGGTTCGCGCGTCACGGGGTTATGGGTCGTCGGCCCCCGCGTGTGCATGACCGGTTTTCCGGAATCGATCTGCTCGCCCTGGCTGGGGCAACGTTCGGCGGCGCCTGGCCATTCCCGCCGTCAGCCGGGGCTGCCGGCCCGAGCGCTGTTCACCAGCGCCGCGATGCGCGGCGTCATGTTCGTCGCCACCAGCTCCACCTGCGGGTTGGCCCGAGAGAACACGCGGAACAGCTCGTCGGTGAAGCCGTGGCCCACGTCCGTGACGCCGTCGAAATCGATTTCGGCGCGCTTGAAGGTCGTCAGCCGGGCGCCGACGCGGCGGGCCTGGGCGCGGGAGTCCAGCGCCTGGCCTTCGCCGGCCAGCAGCCGCAAGGGCACGCGGGTCTGGTCGAACTCGATGCCGTCGCCCTGCGTGCTCCAGGCCTGCATGACGCCGTCCAGCGTGCGGGTCGTGTTCAGCGCGATGGCCATGTAGATGGAGCTGCCCTGGCGCGGCAGCGCGCGGCCGCGGCGCCAGCCCGTGCTCTCCCAGGCGCGCTTCTGGTAGGCGGTGTTGTTGGCGTGGATGTCGAACACGTCGGCCAGCTGGCTGCTGAAGAACAGGCCGCGGCCCGTGTGCGCGTCGGGTGCGCTGGTCAGGCGCCCCTTGCTGAGCTCCAGCATCGCGTGCTGCGGGTCTTCGAGCTGGAAGGCGGTGCAGATCTTGTCGAACACGCCGATGCCGTCGTCGCTGACCAGCAGCTGCGCATGCGTGGGCGTCTGGCGCAGCGACACGGTGACGCTGGTGCCGCCGGAATGGTCGGCCGCGTTGTTGACCAGCTCGGTGAAGCCGTGGCGGACCATGCGCTGCACATGCCCGGGCAGCGCGAAGTGGGGCGCGAAGTCGCGCTGCCAGGGCAGGTCCTCCTGCAGCCCGAAGAGCGTGTAGCTGCGCGCCACCTGGCGCAGCGCGCCCGGTGCGTAGACGGGCCGGCGCGCCGTGCCGGTGCGCGCCAGCCAGCCGGCATCGACCAGGCGCTTGAGAGCGGCCAGCGCCGCGCGGCGGCTGGCGCCGGTGCGTTCCTCGACATGGGCGGCCAGGTCGTGCGAATGCTCGCTGGCGGCGGCGGTGATCCAGTTGGTGAGATGGTCGAAGATCAGCCGGGTCATGGCCGCGGATTGTGGGTGCTCCCGGGAACGCAGGGGCTGGGGTCGCCACCGACTTCCATAGAATCTGCGCCAGTTACGGCGCGGTTACCGGCTCGGTTTGGCATCGCGGCCTAGAAAAGATCTTCAACTCCACCGGGGACACCCCATGCCTCTCGTTTCCATGCGCCAGCTGCTGGACCACGCCGCCGACAACGGCTACGGCATCCCAGCGTTCAACGTCAACAACCTGGAGCAGGTGCAGGCCGTCATGGCCGCGGCCGACGAGGTCGGGGCGCCGGTCATCCTGCAGGCCAGCGCGGGCGCCCGCAAGTACGCTGGCGAGCCCTTCATCAAGCACTTGATCCAGGCCGCCGCCGAGATGTACCCGCACATCCCGCTGGTCATGCACCAGGACCACGGCACCAGCCCCAAGGTCTGTCAGGGCGCCATAGCCCTCGGCTTCGGCTCGGTCATGATGGACGGCTCGCTGATGGAAGACGGCAAGACCCCGGCCTCCTTCGACTACAACATGGAAGTGACCCGCAAGGTCGTCGAGATGGCGCACCAGGTCGGCGTCACCGTCGAAGGCGAACTGGGCTGCCTGGGCAACCTGGAAACCGGTGAGGCCGGCGAGGAAGACGGCATCGGTGCCGAAGGCAAGCTCGATCACTCACAGATGCTGACGGACCCCGAGGAAGCCGCCGTGTTCGTCAAGGCCACGCAGCTCGACGCGCTGGCCATCGCCATCGGCACCAGCCATGGCGCCTACAAGTTCAGCCGCAAGCCCACGGGCGATATCCTGGCCATCGGCCGCGTGAAGGAGATCCACGCGCGCATCCCCAACACCCACCTGGTCATGCACGGTTCGTCCAGCGTGCCGCAGGAACTGCTGGCCATCATCAACCAGTACGGCGGCAAGATGAAGGAGACCTTCGGCGTGCCGGTCGAGGAGATCCAGGAGGCCATCAAGCACGGCGTGCGCAAGATCAACATCGACACCGACATCCGCCTGGCGATGACGGGCGCCGTCCGCAAGTTCCTGGCCGAGAACCCCGACAAGTTCGACGCGCGCGAATGGCTCAAGCCGGCCCGCGAAGCCGCCAAGGTCATCGCCAAGGAGCGCTACCTGCAGTTCGGCTGCGAAGGCCAGGCCGGCAAGATCAAGGGCCGAACGCTGGTCGACATCGCCGCTGCCTACGCGCGCGGCGAACTCGCCCAGAAGGTGCAGTGACGGCGCACTGCTTCACCTACGGCTCGCTGATGTGGGCCGACATCATGGCCCGCGTCTGCGGGCGCGCGCTGGTGTCTGAGCCCGCACGGCTGCACGGCCACCGCCGCCACCCGGTGCGGGGCGAGGACTACCCCGGCCTGCGGCCGGCCGCGGGCGGCATCGTGGACGGGCGGCTGTACCGCGGTATCGACGCGGCGCTGTGGGCCCGGCTCGATGCCTTCGAGGGCACGGACTATGAACGCGTGCCGGTGCCGGTGCAGTTGGCCGATGGGCGCACCGAGACGGCCTGCGTCTACTGCTTTCGCGTCGAACAGGCTGGGCGCCTGTTGCCCGGCGACTGGGATCCGCAGGCCTTCGAGCGCGAAGGGCGCGCACGCTTCCTGGTGCAGTACGCCGGCTTTGGCGCGCCGTCGGTGCGCTAGCGAACGCCGTTGTCATTGACGCGTTAGCAGAGCGCACAATGCCCCGACAGGGCCGCCCCAAGCGAAGGGCGCCCAAGGAGGACAAGCATGGACGCGCTCACCGGCCTGGTCGCCCGCTCGGGGTTCCTGCCTCACGGCTACTGCTTCCAGTGGTCGCCCGGTCTGCTGTGGACCATGGTCGGTGCCGATCTCGCGATCGCGCTGGCCTACTTCTCCCTGCCCCTGCTCATCCTGGCCTACGCACGCCAGCGCCCGCAGCTGAACTTCGGTGGCCTGGCAGCGTTGTTCGGCGCCTTCATCCTGGCCTGCGGCGTCACGCATGTGATGGATGTCTGGACCATCTGGCGGCCGGACTACGCGGTGCAGGCCGCCGGCAAGGTCGCCACCGCCATCGCCTCGGTGCTGACCGCCTGGATGGCCTGGCGGCTGCTGCCGCGCTTCGTGGCCATCCCTTCGGCGCAGGAGCTGAGCGAGGCGCTCACCCGGCTGCGCGCCGAGTCGGGCCGCCGCCACGATGCCGAAGACGACCTGCTCGAAGCCGAGCAGAGCCTGGCCACCACGCTGGCCAGCATCGATGCCGGCTTCATCACGACCGACGGCGAGGGCCGCGTAACGCGCATCAACGCGGTGGCCGAGCAGTTGACGGGCTGGACGGCTGCCGACGCGCTGGGGCGCGGCGTGTGGCAGGTGTTCGACCGTGTCGATCGCCCGGACGAACTGCTCGGGCGCAACCCCGTGGACGTGGTGGCCGAGCGCGAGCGCGCGGGCCTGCGCCGCCAGCAGGTGGTCTGCGTCGCGCGAGACGGCCGGCGCACGCCGGTCGAGCTGCACGCCGGCCTGACCCGCCATGCCGATGGCCGCGTGCGCGGGGTCAGCATCGTCTTCCGCGACATCGGCGCGCTGACCGAGGCCGAGGCCGAGGTCAGGCGGCTGGCGGCGGTCGTCGAATGCACGGCGGACGCCATCATCGTCAAGACCCCCGAGGGCCGCATCACCAACTGGAACGCCGCGGCCGAGCGCATGTTCGGCTACAGCGCCGCCGAGGCTGTCGGCCAGCCGGTGATGATGCTGGTGCCGCCCGAGCGAGAGGCCGAGGAGTTGCGCATCCTCGACGCGTTGGCCCATGGCCAGCAGGTGCCGCCCTTCCGCACCGTGCGGGTCACCAAGGACGGCCGGCGCGTCGAAATCTCGGCCCAGGTGTCGCCGCTGCGGGACGCGAGCGGCCAGGTCATCGGCGGCGTCAAGGCCGCGCGGGACCTGAGCCACCAGTGCCAGATCGAGACCGCGCTGCGCCAGAGCGAGGCGCGGCTGCGCTTCGCGCTCGAATCCGCTTCCCTGGGCGACTGGGAGCTGGCGCTGGACAGCGGCCGGCTGCACCGTTCCCGCCGCTTCGACCAGTGCTTCGGCCTGGCCGCCGCGACGCCGCTGGACTGGGGCCGCGAGCAGTTGCTCGACGCGGTGCATGCCGAGGACCGCGACGCCGTGCGCCAGGCGCTGGACGCGCTGGCCGACGGCAAGGTCGCCTGGCACGCCGAGTTCCGCGTCGTCTGGCCCGACGCCAGCCTGCACTGGCTGCGCATGGATGCCCGCGTGGCGCGCGACGACCACGGGCCGGCGTGCGTGGTCGGCATCGTCGCCGAGGTCACCGCCATGCGCACCGCCGAGCAGGCCCGCCAGCAGGCCATCTGGCTGGAGGCCGAGAACCGCCGTGCCCAGGAGTCCAGCCGGCTCAAGAGCCAGTTCCTGGCCAACATGTCGCACGAGCTGCGCACGCCGCTGAACGCCGTCATCGGCTTCGCCGACCTGCTGGCCATGGGCGCCATCGCGCCGCAGTCGCCACGCTACGCGGCGGCGCTGCAGCACATCGGCGGCAGCGGGCGACACCTGCTGCAGATGATCAACGACGTGCTAGACCTGTCCAAGATCGAGGCCGGCAAGCTGACGTTCCGCCCCGAGACGCTGAACCTGCCCGCGCTGGTGGACGAGCTGCTGGCCACCGTCGCGGTGCTGGCCGAGCAGCGTGGCCTGAGGCTGGTGTCCAGCATCGCGCCCGAACTGCGCGAGGTGCACCTGGACGCCGCACGGCTCAAGCAGGTGCTGCTGAACTACCTGTCCAACGCGATCAAGTTCACGGAGCCCGGCGGCCGCGTCGAGGTGCGCGCGCTGGGCGAAGGCCCGCGCCGCTGGCGGCTGGAGGTGCAGGACAGCGGCATCGGCATCCAGCCGGCCAACCTGTCCCGCCTGTTCGTCGAATTCCAGCAACTCGACGACGGCCTGGCCAAGCGTCACCAGGGCACGGGCCTGGGGCTGTCGCTGACACGGCGCCTCGTCGAGGCGCAGGGAGGGCGCGTGGGCGTCTACAGCCGGCCGGGCGAAGGCAGCTGTTTCTACGCCGTGCTGCCGCGCCACGCGGCGTTGCTGGATGCCGAGGGCGACGCCGCGGCCGAGGACGACGACCCCCGCCTGTTGGTGGCGCTGCGCGACCATCCCTGGCGCGACGGCCTGGCCCGCGAGCTGACCCATGCCGGCATCGACACCGACACGGCCGCCAGCGCCGCCGAGCTGGTGCAGCTGGCCCGCGTGCGCCACTACAGCGGCCTGGCGCTGGACCTGGCCTGGCCCGATGCCTGCGGGCTGGCCATGCTGGGCGACCTGCGCGCAGCCGGCGCCTCGCGCGACACGCCGGTCAAGGCGCTGGGTTTCGGGGCCGATGCCTCGGCCGAGGTGACCTTCCTGGTGTCCGACGTGCTGGCCAAGCCGCTGGACCTGGCCGAGCTGGACCGCGTGTTGGCGCCACTGCGGCCCGGGGGCGCACGCGGCAGCGGCCGCTTCACGGTGCTGGTGGTCGACGACGAGGCCGCGGCGCGCGACCTGATGTGCGCGGCGCTGTCCCAGGTGGGGGTGGACGCGGTGGCGGTGGACGGCGGCGTGGCGGCGCTGGCGTGGCTGGCCGGCCACGCCGCTTCGGCGCTGGTGCTGGACCTGATGATGCCCGGCATGGACGGCTTCCAGGTGCTGCACCGCCTGCGCAGCGACCCGGCGCTGGCAGCCCTGCCGGTGGTGGTCTGGACCGCGATGAGCCTGAGCCCTGAAGACGTGGCGCAGCTGGCGGCCTCGGCCCAGGTCATCGCGGGCAAGGGTGAGGCCGGCTCGCTGGCGCAGGTGCGCGACGCGCTGCTGCGCTGGGCCCGCGCCGGTGCCGTCGCGCAGGAGGTGTGACATGGCGGCCCCCTGCATCCTCGTCGTCGACGACCACGAGCTGAACCTGCTGCTCGTCGAATGCGTGCTGGAGGCCGCCGGCATGCAGGTGCTGCGTGCGCCGGATGCCGAGACGGCGCGCGCCGTGCTGGCGGCGCAGCGGCCCGACCTCATCCTGCTGGACATCCAGCTGCCGGGTGTCGACGGCCTGAGTCTGGCGCGCGAGTTCAAGGCCGACGCGCGGCTGGCGAGCCTGCCCGTCATCGCCTTCACGGCCCATGCCATGCACGGTGACGAGACCCGCTTCTGCGCGGCCGGCTTCGACGGCTACCTGGCCAAGCCCATCGAAGTGACCCGCTTCGCCCAGCAGGTGCGCGCCTTCCTGCCCTCTTAAAATCCGCGCCTTCGCCGCCCCTCGCGCCCGCCGCTGCCCGCCATGTCTCAAGCCCTGCTCCAGTCCTCCATCACGTCGCTGCCCCTGCTGGGCCGCGGCAAGGTGCGCGAGAACTACGCCGTCGGCGACGACCGCATCCTGATGATCGCCAGCGACCGCCTGTCGGCCTTCGACGTCATCATGGGCGAGCCCATCCCCGGCAAGGGCGCGCTGCTCACCCGCATGGCGCTGTTCTGGTTCGACCGCCTGCAGGGCCTCGTGCCCAACCACCTCACCGGGGACGACCCGCTCTCCGTCGTGACGCCCGAGGAGCGCGAGCAGGTGGCGGGCCGCTCCATGCTGGTCAAGCGCCTGAAGCCGCTGCCGGTGGAGGCCGTGGTGCGCGGGTACCTGGCCGGCAGCGGCTGGGCCGAATACCAGGCCAGCGGCAGCGTCTGCGGCGTGCCGCTGCCCGCCGGCCTGCGCAATGCCGACAAGCTGCCGGCGCCCATCTTCACGCCCGCCACCAAGGCCGAGATGGGCGACCACGACGAGAACATCTCGTTCGAGACGATGGCCGGGATCATCGGCGTGGACCTCGCCACCCGCGTGCGCGACATCTCCATCCAGCTCTACCAGCGCGCTGCCGACTTCGCGCTGACCAAGGGCATCATCATTGCCGACACCAAGTTCGAGTTCGGCCTGGACGAGAACGGCACGCTGACGCTGATGGACGAGGTGCTGACGCCCGACTCCTCGCGCTACTGGCCGGTCGAGAGCTATGCGCCGGGCTGCAACCCGCCCAGCTACGACAAGCAGTTCGTGCGCGACTGGCTGGAGGCGGTGCGCATCGACGGCCAACCCTGGGGCAAGACCGGCCCGGCCCCGGCGCTGCCGGCCGAGGTCATCGACCGCACGCTGCAGAAGTACGAGGAAGCCCTGCAGCGGCTCACCGCATGACGGTGAAACTGCGCAGCCGGCTGGCCCAGCGGCTGGACGGCGAGATCGCCGCTGTCGCCGCCATGCCGGCGCGCTGCGCGGTGCTGCAGGCCCAGCGCGCCATCCTGTGGCTGCGCCATGGCCGCGCGGTCGAGGCCCGCGAGGAGTTGGACCGGCTGCAGGCCCGCGCGCTGGTGCATCCGCGCGTCGAGCTGGCGGCCTGGCTGCACCTGGCTGAGGGCCTCACCGCGTACTTCAGCGCCTTCGGTGGCGGCGCCCGGGAGCGCGTCGGCCGCGCCCGGGTGATGGCAAACGCCGCCGGGCTGTCCGGCCTGACGGCACTGTGCGACGCCTGGCTCGCGCTGATGGCCTTCGTCGACCGCGACATCGAGCGCCTCGTCACCCACGCCACGGCTGCGCTGGCTGGCGCGGCGGACAACGGCGCTGGCGCCGCGCATGCGGCGTCTAACGCCGCTGGGGTTGCACATGCGGCGTCGAACGCCGCCGCGTGCCGCGTCGCCTCGGCGTTGGGCATGGCCTGGGACCTGGCCCGGGACGAGGCTGCCGCGTCCGCCTGGTACGCCTTCGGCCGCCGTGCCGCCAGCGCGGATGGCGACGATGCCGGCCTCGCGGCGCTGCTCTACAACCAGATGCAGATGCGCGCGCTGCGCATCCGCCATGCGGCGCTGGCCGGCGAGCCCGGCGAGGCGCCTGCGGTGCTGCTGGGCGTGGACTCCATCGGCCATTTCGATGACGCGGTCGGTGGCTCGCCCCGGGCCGACCTGACGCCGCTGTTGCGCGCCCAGCTGCTGACCGTGCAGGGCGACCACGCCGCCGCCGCGGCGCTGCTGGAGGCGCATCTGCCCGAGGCCGTGGCAGCCGGCCTGGCGCGCACTGGCGGCAGCCTGCTGGCCGACCTGGCCTGGTGCTGGGCCAACACCGGCGAGCTGGTGCGCGCCCGCGCGCTGGCCGACCAGGCGGCCGTCGAAGTGCTGGCCGAGGACCCGGCCCATTGCGACCTCGACGAGCGCGCCGCGCTGCACGCCCGGCTGGCGCAGGTCTACGCCCGCCTGAATGAGGGGGGGCTGTCCGCGCAGCATGCCGATGCCGCCCAGGCGGCCTGGGCCGACGACGCCTCGCAGCGGCAGCGCTGGGCCGCGCGCCTGCGCGCTGCCGGGCTGGCACATCCACCGCGCTGACAGGCTTTATCCGGGCTGCCAGCCGGGCCGGCCTGGGGTACTCTCGTTTGGCCATGAGTGCCGACGCTCGCTCCGACGACTTCATCCCCGCCTTGCCCCCCGGCACCCGCTTCGGCGAGCTGGAGATCCTGGGCACGCTGGGCGTCGGCGGCTTCGGCATCGTCTACCTCGCACGCGACCACTCGCTGGAGCGCGAGATCGCGATCAAGGAGTACATGCCCAGCCAGTTCGCATCGCGCGACGGGCAGTCGTTCGTCTGCGTGCGCTCGGTGTCCATGAAGGAGACCTTCGAGCTGGGCCGGCGCAGCTTCGTCAATGAAGCCCGCCTGCTGGCCCGCTTCGACCACCCGTCGCTGCTCAAGGTCTACCGCTTCTGGGAAGCCAACGGCACCGCCTACATGGCCATGCCGCGCCTCGTCGGCCAGAACCTGCGCGAGGCCCGCCGCACGCGGGCCACGCCGCCGCCCGAGGCCTGGGCGCGGCGCATCTTCGACTCGGTGCTGGGCGGCCTGGAAGTGCTGCACGCCCAGCAGGTCTGGCACCGCGACGTGGCGCCCGACAACATCTTCATGCCCGCCGACGGCAGCGCGCCCATCCTGCTGGATTTCGGCGCCGCGCGGCAGACCATCGGTGACCGCACCCAGGTCTTCACGGCCATCCTCAAGCCCAGCTTCGCGCCCATCGAGCAGTACGCCGAGGCGGACACGCTGCGCCAGGGGCCGTGGACCGACTTCTACGCGCTGGCCGCGGCCATGCACGAGCTGCTGACCGGTCGCCCGCCGCCGCCGGCCACGACGCGGGCGATGACGGACGATTTCGCGCCCCTCGCCGTCGAAGGCTATTCGCCGCAATTCCTTGCCGGCCTGGACTGGGCCTTGCGCATGCCGCCGCACCAGCGCCCGCAGACGGCGGCCGCCTGGCGCGAGGTGATGGATGGCCGGGTGCCCGTGCCGGAACCGCTGCCTGCGCCGCCGCGTACCGGCGTGACGCAGCCGCCGCCACGCACGGCGGCGCTGGACCTCGACATCGCCGACAGCGACCCGGCCGAGGCGCCACCGCAATCGTCGCTCGCGCCCACCATCGTCGTCCCGCGCTCCGGCGTCTTCGGGCCGGCCACGGCGCCTGGGGATGCGGACGCGACCATCGTGTCGCCGCGTTCCGCCGCCGCGCCCCTACTGCCTGACCTGCCCCCTGCACTGCAGCCCGCGCCTGCGCCTGCATCGGCAGCACCCGCGGCGGCGGGCAAGCGGCGCTGGGGGCTGCTCGCGGCGGGGGGTGCCGCGCTGCTGTTGCTGGGGCTGTTCATCGTCCAACTGCGCGGCAGGCCCGCGGCGCCCGAAGCGGCCCCGGCTGAACTCGCCGCCTCCGTGCCTGCGCCGGCTGTCACGGTGGCCGAAGCGTCCTCCGCCCCGACCCCTGTCGCCGCAATGCCCGACACCGTGGCACCGGCGCCGGTGAAGACCGCACCCGTCGCCAGCGCTGCCAGCCTCCCTTTGCGGACCGGGCCCGCAGCCTCGCAGCCGGCACCCGCCGTCGCCCGCCGCGACGGCGCATTGAAGCCTGTCGCGGGCGACAAGCCCGCGGAGGTCCGCGCCATGCCGCGCACGTCACCCGTGGCGACGCCGGAGCCGACCGGGTCGATGTCGGCAGGCGGCAATGCGGCCAGTCGGTCGTCCGCGGGCGCTGCCGCAGCCCCCGCGCCTGCGGGCGAGCCGCGCACCGCCGCCGAAGCCTGCGGCGGCCGCGTGTTCCTGGCGCGTGCCTGGTGCATCGACCGGCAGTGCGAGAAGCCGGCGTTCCAGAACGACGCCGAGTGCATGAAGCTGCGCGAGATCCGCAGCAACAACCGCACGTCGCCCTGAGCCAGCGTCAGAACAGCGCCATCGACAGCTTGCGCCGGTACTGGTCGAGCAGCGGGTCGCTGTGCAGGACGGCGGCCTTGCCGGCGATCTCGACGGTGCCGGTGCGGGCTTCCGCGGCCGGCTTGGGCGTCGGCTTGGTCAGCAGCTCGAGGATGGCGACATAGGTCTTGCGCGCGGCCTCGCCGTTCCAGGCCTTGTCGCGCATGATGATTTCCAGCAGCTCGTCCATGGCTTCGGTGAAGCGCTGCTGCGCGAGATGGTGCTGGGCCAGCGCGAAACGGGCGTCGAAGTCGCGCTTGTTGGCGGCGATCGCGCCCTGCAGTGCGGCCGGGTCGGCGCCAGCGGCCGCATCGAAAGCGCTCAGCCAGGTGGCCAGCGCAGCCAGGCGGGGCGACGGGGTCAGCGTGTCGGCGGCCTTGGCGGCCACCGGCGCGAAGGCGGCGCGGGCGTCAGCCACCAGATCCAGCTCCAGCAGCGCCTTCACGTAGTCGAAGCGCGCGGCGTCATTGGCCGGGTCGGTCTGCACCGCGTGGGCCAGCTTGGTCAGTGCGGCCTCCAGGTCGCCTTCGGCCATCAGGTCCTGCGCCGCGGCCACGTCGGCCTCGGCTTCGAGTTCCTCTCCGGCCGGCACGTGCTTGTCCAGGAACTCGCGGATCTGCGCCTCCGGGATGGCGCCGACGAAGCCGTCCACCGGCTGGCCACCCACGAACATCACGCAGAACGGGATGGAGCGCACGCCGAACATCTGGCTGAGCTGCGTGGCGATCTCGGGCACGTCGTCGCTGTTGAGCTTGGCGAGCGTGAAGCGGCCGGCGTAGGCGGTCTCCAGCTTCTCCAGCATGGGGCCGAGCGTGCGGCAGGGGCCGCACCATGGCGCCCAGATGTCCAGCAGCACGGGCTGGTTCTGGGAGGCAACGATGAGTTCGGCTTCGAAGTTCTGGAGGGTGATGTCGATCATGGCGGGAGCGTGGAGTGCGTGGGTGGGGCCACCGGGAAGCAGGTGAAGGCTCGCGACCTACAATTCAAGGCTTTTCTGAGCCCCGGAGCGCGACCTTGTCCACCCCAGCCCCCCAGAACCCGGATGCCGTCATCGGCATCGTCATGGGCTCCAGCAGCGACTGGGAGACGATGAAGCAGGCGGCCGCGATTCTGACCGAGTTCGGTGTCGCCTTCGACGCCAGGGTCGTGTCGGCCCACCGCATGCCGGACGACATGTTCGCGTATGCCGAGGGCGCTGCCGGCCGCGGGCTGAAGGCCATCATCGCCGGCGCCGGCGGCGCGGCCCACCTGCCGGGCATGCTGGCCGCCAAGACGACGGTGCCCGTGCTGGGCGTGCCGGTCGCCAGCCGGCACCTGATGGGGGTCGATTCCCTGCACTCCATCGTGCAGATGCCCAAGGGCATCCCGGTCGCGACGTTCGCCATCGGCAGCGCCGGCGCCGCCAATGCCGCGCTGTTCGCCGTCGCCATGCTGGCCACGGGTGACGCCGCGCTGCTGGGCAGGCTCGCAGCCTTCCGCGCAACGCAGACCGAGGCGGCCCGTGCCATGAGCGAGGAGCTGCGCTGATGCCCGTGCTGCTCCCCGGTGCCGAGACGATCGGCGAAGCGCGACAAGCGACGCTCGGCGTGCTGGGCGGCGGCCAGCTCGGCCGCATGTTCGTGCACGCGGCCCAGGCGATGGGCTACCGCTGCGTCGTGCTGGACCCGGACGCCATCAGCCCCGCGGGCGCGGTGGCGGACAAGCACGTCAAGGCCGACTACCTGGACTCCTTCGGGCTGGCGCAGCTGGCGCGCGACTGCGACGCGATCACGACCGAGTTCGAGAACGTGCCGGCGCTGGCGCTGCAGACGCTGGCCGGCATGCGCGTCGTGGCGCCCTCGGCCGCCGCCGTCGCCGTCTGCCAGGACCGTGCGGTCGAGAAGGCGCATTTCCAGGCCGCAGGCGTGCCCTGTGCGCCGCACGCCGTCATCACGAACGACATCGAACTCGCGGCCGTGGACCCCGCGCTGCTGCCCGGCATCCTGAAGACGTCCCGCATGGGCTACGACGGCAAGGGCCAGGTGCGCGTGGCCACTGCCGCCGACCTGGCCGACGCGTGGGACAACCTCCGGCGCGTGCCCTGCGTGCTGGAGCAGTTGCTGCCGCTCAAGGCCGAACTGAGCGTGCTCGTCGCGCGCGGCGCCGACGGGCAGATCGTCAACTTCCCGGTGCAGCAGAACCTGCACCGCGGCGGCATCCTTGCCGTCACCGAAGTGCCTGCGCCCGACGTGCCGGTCGAGGTGGACCGGCTGGCCGTCGCGGCGGCGCGCCAGGTGGCGCAGGCGCTGGATTACGTCGGCGTACTCTGCGTGGAGTTCTTCTGGGTTCACGAGCACGACGCGGCCGGCCGGCCGGTCGGGGACGGCCGCCTCGTCGTCAACGAGATGGCGCCGCGCCCGCACAACTCCGGCCACTGGACGATGGACGGCTGCGACGTGTCGCAGTTCGAGCTGCAGGTGCGGGCGTTGACCGGCCTGCCGCTGTCCGAGCCGCGCCAGCATTCGGCGTCCGTCATGCTGAACCTGCTGGGTGACCTGTGGTTCAGCGATGCAGGCGGGCCGACGACGCCGGCCTGGGACCGCGTGCTGGCGCTGCCCGGCACGCACCTGCACCTGTACGGCAAGGCCGCCGCCCGCCATGGCCGCAAGATGGGCCACCTGAACATCACGGCCGACACGCCCGAGGGCGCGCACGACGTGGCCCTGCAGGCGGCGGCCATCCTGGGCCTGCCCACCGATTTCTGATGCTGTTGCCCGGCACCGATCCCGACGCCGTCCAGGCCGCTGCCGAGCGCCTGGCCGCTGGCGAACTGCTGGGCCTGCCGACCGAGACCGTCTACGGCCTGGCCGCGCGGGCCGACAGCGACACCGCCGTCGCCAAGGTCTTCGCCGCCAAGGGCCGGCCCAGTGACCACCCGCTGATCGTCCACGTGCTGGACGCCGCCGCCGCCGCGCCGTTTGCCGACCCCCTGCCCGCCGCCGCGCGCCGGCTGATGGACGCCTTCTGGCCCGGCCCGCTGACCGTCATCGTGGCGCGCAAGCCGGGCATGGCCGAGGCCGCGGCGGGTGGGCAGGTCACGGTGGCGCTGCGCGCGCCCGCACACCCGGTCGCGCGCGCCGTGCTGGCGGCGGCGCGCACGCTGGGCGTGCAGGGCGTGGCGGCGCCCAGCGCCAACCGCTTCGGCCGTGTCAGCCCGACGCGGGCCCGCCATGTGGTGGAGGAATTCGGTGCCGAACTGATGGTCCTGGATGGCGGCTCCTGCGAGGTGGGCATCGAATCCAGCATCGTCGATTGCAGCCGCGAGCGTCCTGCGCTGCTGCGCCCCGGGCTCATCCCCCGCGCGCGCATCGAGGCCGCCCTGGGTGAGGCGCTGGCCGAGCCGGACGCCGCCGCGCCCAAGGCTTCGGGCACGCTGGCGGCACACTATGCACCCCATGCCCGCGTGCGCCTGCTGGACGCAGCCGCCCTGGCTTTACGTTTGGGCACAGTGGCCGCCGGCGGGGGCCTGGAAGGGCTGGCGGTATATTCACGCGCCCAACCGCCGGCCGGGCTGGTTTGCCAATGGCAAGCCCTGCCGGGCGACCCCGCGGCAGCGGCCCACGAATTGTTTGCGGTGCTGCGGGCTTTTGATGCGGCCGGCGCCCATGAGATCTGGGTCGAGGCGCCACCGCGCGACACGGCCTGGGATGGTGTGCGGGACCGGCTCAGCCGGGCCGCCGCCGCCTTCGCCGATTGAGTTTTCCTGTCCTGAGTTGATCGTCATGCAACGTGTTGTCTCCCAGAAATTCAAACGCGCCCTGGCCCTGGCCACGGTGGCGGCGGCCGCGCTGATCGCCGGCTGCGGCGGCGGAGGTACCGCGCAGATCGACCCGTTCGCGCCGACCCGCACCATCATCTTTGGCGACGAGAGCGGCGTCATCCTGCAGAGCGGCAAGAAGTACACGATCAATGGCAAGAACGCTGAGACGCTGCAGCCGGACTGCCGGATCAACCCGGTCTGGAGTCAGGTGTTGGCCGGCGGCTTCAACATGGTGTTCCAGCAGTGCAACTTGGACTACATCGCGCTGCCTCAGGGCATCATGTCCGCCGAGGCGGGCGCCAAGGTGGCCGACGTGCAGGCCAAGATTGACCTGTTCCTGTCTAACGACCGCTTCGGTCCCAAGGACCTGGTGGCGATCGGCGTCGGTGTCAATGACATCCTGGAGCTCTACCGCCAGTTCCCGGCGCAGAGCCGCGACGCACTGATCAACGAGGCCAAGGCCCGTGGCAAGCTGCTGGCCAGCCAGGCCAACCGCATCGCCAACGCCAACGGCCGCGTGCTGGTCTCGACGATCTTCGACGTGGGCCTGACGCCCTTCGGCCAGAACGAGCGCCTGCAGCAGACCGACATCGACCGCGCGCTGTTCCTGAACGACCTGAGCACGGCGTTCAACACCGAGATGCGGCTGAACCTGCTCAACGACGGCCGCCTGATCGGCCTGGTGCTGGTTGACGAGAACATCCAGCAGATCGTCCGGTTCCCGAGCGCCTTCAGCTACACCAACGTCACGCAGGCGGCCTGCCGCAGCGACGTCGCGATCCAGGACTGCACGACCGACACGCTGCAGACCGACGCGAACGTGACGCAGTGGCTGTGGGCCGGCGACACGACACTGAGCCCGAGCGCGCAGCAGCGCGTCGGCACGCTGGCGCTCTCGCGCGCACGCAACAACCCGTTTTAATTCAGCCCACCCCCGAGGCGTTTGACGCGCCTCACCCTCAAGGGGGCGCAGCCGGCGGCCTGGCGAAGCCAGTTCCACGGCTGCTGCTGGCGGGGTGGCCTGCCTGCGGCGACCTGAAGATTCAGGCGGTACTGGTCCTGAGCTCGCGGCGCAGGATCTTGCCGACGTTGGTCTTGGGCAGGTCGTCGCGGAACTCGATGAACTTGGGCCGCTTGTAGGCCGTCATCTGCGCGGCGCAGTAGCTGCTCAGGTCCTCCTCCGCCAGCGCCGGGTCGCTCTTGACGACGAACAGCTTGACCGCCTCGCCGGACTTGGCGTCCGGCACGCCGACGGCGGCGCACTCCAGCACGCCCGGATGCAGGTTCACGACCTGCTCGATCTCGGTCGGGTACACGTTGAAGCCGCTGACCAGGATCATGTCCTTCTTGCGGTCGACGATACGCACGTAGCCGCGCTCGTCCATGATGCCGATGTCGCCGCTCTTGAAGAAGCCGTCGGCATCCATGACGTTGGCGGTTTCGTCGGGCCGCTTCCAGTAGCCGGCCATGACCTGCGGGCCGCGGATGCAGATCTCGCCGCGCTCGCCGAGGGGGACGTCGCGGCCGTCGTCGTCACGGATGGCGATCTCGGTGGACGGCACCGGCAGGCCGATGCTGCCGTTGAAGACGCGCAGGTCCAGCGGGTTGATGGTCGCGGCAGGCGAGGTCTCGGACAGCCCGTACCCTTCCACCACCGGGCAGCCCGTGACCTTGAGCCATTTCTCGGCCGTGGCCTGCTGCACGGCCATGCCGCCGCCGTTGGAGATGACCAGCTCGGAGAAGTCCAGGCGCGAGAAGCCCGGCTCGTTGGCCAGTGCGTTGAACAGCGTGTTGACGGCCGGGAATATATGGATCTTGTGGCCGCGCAGCGTCTCGATGAAGCCGGGGATGTCGCGCGGGTTGGGCACCAGGATGTTCAGGTGGCCCATGCGCGCGCCGAGCATGAAGCAGGCCGTCAGCGCGAAGATGTGATACAGCGGCAGCGCGCAGACGTTGGTGAACTGCATGTCCTGCGGCAGCCGGGCCAGCATGGGCTGGAACCAGGCCTCGACCTGCAGGATGTTGGCGACGATGTTGCGGTGCAGCAGCGTTGCGCCCTTGGACACGCCGGTCGTGCCGCCGGTGTACTGCAGGAAGGCGACGTCGTCCGGGCCGAGCTCGGGCTTCTTCAGGTGCAGCCGGTCGCCGTGGCTCAGCGCCTCGTTGAAGCGCACGACGGTGCGGCCTTCTCCGGCGGGGAGGCGGAACTCCGGCACCATCTTCTTCACGTGCCGCACGGCGAAGTTGATCAGCGGCCCCTTCCACCAGCTCAGCAGGTCGCCCATGGAGGCCAGCACGACGTGGTGCACGTCGGTCTCGTCGATGACCTCGGCCAGCGTGTGCGCGAAGTTCTCCAGCACGACGATGGCGCGCGCCCCCGAGTCCTTGAGCTGGTGCGCCAGCTCGCGCGGCGTGTACAGCGGGTTCACGTTCACGACCACGAAGCCCGCGCGCAGGATGGCCGAGATGGCCACGCCGTACTGCAGCAGGTTGGGCATCATGAGGGCGACACGGTCGCCCTGCTTGAGCCCCTGCGCCTGCAGCCACGCGCCCAGCTGCACCGACAGCCGGTCCATCTCGGCGAAGGTCATGCGCTGGCCCATGCAGAGGGCGGCGTCGCGCTGCGCATGCTTGCGGAAGGCCTCGTCCAGCAGTTGCACCAGCGAGCCGTAGACGCGGGTGTCGATCTCGGCCGGCACGCCGCTCGGGTAGCTGGCCAGCCAGGGCTTG
Source organism: Roseateles sp. (assembly GCF_965229315.1). Taxonomy (GTDB): domain Bacteria; phylum Pseudomonadota; class Gammaproteobacteria; order Burkholderiales; family Burkholderiaceae_C; genus Pelomonas. The sequence goes on along the minus strand of NZ_CBDDJA010000002.1, from coordinate 3,734,872 downwards.
GCGCGGGAGGTCACTTCAGGGGCTGCTTCAGCAACGGCGGCGGTCATGGCGGGCCTCTTCGAATGGAGCCGTTGATGCTCGCGCGCGATGCGGATTCAGGCCAGGGGACTTGCCCTAGCACGAAACAGAGAATGCTGACGCCTGGGTGACACGGCATGGCGCCGGCGTCCCATCGTTTCGGGACGAAGCCCGCATTCAGAGGCCGGAAAGACCCTGCATGTCACCGTCGAACAGCGCTTGCGCCAGGGTGTCCTCGCGTCGGCGCACCGTCGCCAGGAACTCGCCGGCGCCGCGCATCGCACGGAAGGTGTCGAAGCCGCTTTCAAGAAAATGCTGCAGCGCACCCAGCCCGGCCATCTGCGCAGGGCCGCGCATCAGCTTCAGCGTCTGGCGCAGCAGCGGCTTGCGCGTGAGCCGGTCCAGCGATTCGCCGACGGCCATCGTCAGCGCGATCTGCTCGCGGCGCGAGGCCGGCTCTGCGCAGGCACGCCAGGCGGCCACGTAGGCCGCCGGCGTGAGGTCGGGGGAGGGCAGGTGCTCGGCCATGCGCGTGTCCAGCCGCTCCGACAGCGCATGCAGCCGCGCCAGCTTGGCGACGGTGTCCACGACCTCGTCGGGGAACAGGCGCGTCAGCGTCGGGATGACGCGGGCGAACTGCGCGTCGCGCTGGCGGTAGTCGTCGGGACCGTAGAGCTCATGCAGGAAGAAGCGCGTCGCCGGCTGGTAGCGCGGGTCGGTCAGCAGGTCCGCGTAGGTGTGCGCGAAGCGGCGCTGCTGGAAGGCCTTCAGCGCCAGCACCCGCGCTTCAAGCGCCGGGTCCGCGGCGCGGCGGGTGCGTTCGGCCTCGACGCGTTTCAGATCGGCCAGCAGGGATTCGGCGCTGAGTTCGTCCATGGGTCGGTGGCGATTCTGCCTTCCTACACTGGCGCCATGAATGCACGACTGCAGAGGATCTGGTTCTTCGCCCGGCTGGTCATCGGCTTCGGTGTGGGTTGGCGGTTCGGTTGGGGCGCGGGCCTCGTGGCGTACTTCGCCTACCCGCTGCTGGTGCTGCCGCCCTCGTTCATCGCGCTGCGCTGGGTCAACCGCGGCGAGGCGCAGCCCGCCTGGGGCGACCTGCTGCGGGCCTGGGCGCTGGAGGTGGGGGCCACTGAGCGCAGCTTCGGCTGGCGCCAGCCGTGGCGCACGCACGCCGAGGCCGACCACCTGCCGCCGGATGCGACCGCCGCGGTGCTGCTGGTGCATGGCTTCAGCTGCAACCGTGCGTTCTGGAATCCGTGGATGGCCCGGCTGCGCCAGCAGGGCGTGGCCTTCGTCGCGCCCAGCCTGGAGCCGGCGTTCGGCAGCATCGACGACTACGCCGATGCCATCGAGGCCGACGTGCAGCGGCTGCGCGCCTTGCCCGGGATGGCGGGGCGCATGCCATTGATCGTCTGCCACAGCATGGGCGGCGTCGCCGTGCGCGCCTGGTGGCGGCGACATGGCGGAGCGGACGCGCCGCAGGTCATCACGCTGGGCACGCCGCACCGCGGCACACTGCTGGCGGCGTTCTCGCCGGCCTTCAATGCGCGGCAGATGCGCCTGGACTGCGACTGGATGGCCGCGCTGCCGCCGCTGCCGCGCCTGACCTGCGTGTGGACGCCGTGCGACCAGATGGTCATCCCCGCGCACACGGCCGTGGTGCCGGGCGCGGCAGCCCACCGCATCGACGCGGTGGGCCACGTGGGGCTGGTCAACGACCCGCGCGTGTGGGCGATCTTTCAGACCGCCTTGGCTGCGGTGTCGGTCAGCACGCCGCGGCGGATCTGATCCAGCTCGATGCTCTCGAACAAGGCCTTGAAGTTGCCTTCGCCGAAGCCCTCGTTGCCCTTGCGCTGGATCAGCTCGAAGAAGATCGGCCCGATCACTTCCTTGGTGAAGATCTGCAGCAGCAGCTCATCGTCCGCGCCCATGTGCGTGGCGCCGTCGATCAGGATGCGCAGGCGGCGCAGCTCGGCCAGGTTCTCGCCGTGGCCCGGCAGGCGCTTATCGATCAGGTCGAAGTAGGTGTCGATGGTGTCCTGGAACTCCACGCCGCCGGCCTTCATGCCTTCGACCGTGCCGTAGATGTCGGTGGTGCCCAGGGCGACGTGCTGGATGCCCTCGCCGTGGTACAGGGCCAGGTACTCGGCGATCTGGCTCTTGTCGTCGCTGCTCTCGTTGATCGGGATGCGGATCTTGCCGCAGGGGCTGGTCATGGCCTTGCTCTTCAGGCCGGTCAGCTTGCCCTCGATGTCGAAGTAGCGCACCTCGCGGAAGTTGAAGAAGCGCTCGTAGAACTCCGACCATTCCTTCATGCGGCCGCGGAAGACGTTGTGCGTCAGGTGGTCGATGTCGGTCAGGCCGTTGCCCACCGGGTTCGGGTCCACCGGCTGGCCCTGCGCGTCCAGCACGGGCACGAAGTCCACGTCGTAGATGGACATGTTGCCGATGGCCCCGGGCTTGGCGCCGCCCTTGCCCTGCCAGCGGTCGACCAGGTAGATCAGCGAGTCGCCGATGCCCTTGATGGCCGGGATGTTCAGCTCCATCGGGCCGGTCTTGTTGTCGAAGCCCCAGGCGCCCAGCTCCAGCGCGCGCTGGTAGGCGTGGGCGGCGTTGTCGACGCGGAAGGCGATGGCGCAGATCGACGGGCCGTGCAGCCGCGCGAAGCGCTGCGCGAACGAGTCGCTCTCGGCGTTGATGATGAAGTTCACGCCGCCCTGGCGGTACAGCGTCACGTTCTTGTGGCGGTGGCGGGCCACGGCCGTGAAACCCATGGTCTGGAACAGCTGGCCCAGCGCGGCCGGGTCCGGCGCGGCGAACTCGATGAACTCGAAGCCGTCGGTGCCCATGGGGTTGTCCCAGGGAGTGAACTTGGCCATGTCTGCCTCGTCGGTGAAATGTGTGAAGCCGGAAATTCTGCGGCGCAGAGGGCGCAGGTTTCATGCAATCTGCGGCGCTGCAAGCCTACGCGACGCTGGAAAGCTGCAAAATGCCGCCCATGGAAGCCGCCATCGAGCTCGACGCCATCGACCGCCGCATCCTGCGCGCGCTGCAGCAGGACGGCCGCGTCACCTACGACGCGCTGGCCGGCGAGGCGGGGCTGTCGTCGTCCGCCGTGCTGCGCCGCGTGCGCCGGCTGGAGGAGGCCGGCGTCATCGCGTCGTACGTGGCCCTGGTGCCGCCCGAGCGCGTGGGCCTGGGCCTGACCGCCTACATCAACGTGCGGCTGGAAAAGCAGACCGACAACCCGCTGCGCAACCCGCGCGACCTGTTCCGCGCCGCCGTGCAGGCCTGGCCCGAGGTGGTCGAGTGTGCGGCGCTGACCGGCGAGATGGACTACCTGCTGCGCGTGCTGGTGCAGGACATGCAGCACTACGCCCGCTTCATCAGCGACACGCTGCTGATGCACCCCGCCGTGCAGGACTGCAAGACCAGCTTCGTGCTGGAGCGGCTGAAGAACACGACCGCCGTGCCGGTGTAGGGCTTGTTCTTACTACAACACCCGCGGCAGATCCCGCCGGACCGCCACGCGGTCGCCGAAGTCGAAGTGCCACCACTCGGTGCTGATGGCGTGGAAGCCCGCCTCGCGCATCGCCGCACGCAGCCAGCCGCGCTCGGCGACGTGTTGCGCCGTCAGCGCGCCTAAAGCGAGATGCTCGGCCTCGTGGTCGGGGTGGGAGGCCAGCGTCATCTCGTCGAAGCCGCTGCCCATGTCGACCTCGCGGCCCGCCGGGTCCAGCAGCGTCACGTCCACGGCCATGCCGAAGCTGTGGATGGAGCCGCGCTCGGGGTGGGCCAGGTACATCGTCAGCGGCGTGCCCTGCAGCTCGTCCCACAGGCGCTGCTGCACGCGCTGGGGGCGCAGCGCGTCCAGCACCAGCAGGCGGTAGCCGGGGCGGCGCTCGGCCAGCCACGCGGCCGCGTGCTCCAGCGCGTCGGCGGCCTCGCGGCGCAGCCAGGCGCAGTCGATGCCGGCGTAGACCGGGTGGCCCACGAAGTTGTCGGCCGTCGCGTAGCGCAGCTCGGTGGCGATGCCGTGGCGCAGCGTGTCCAGGCGGCGGAAGTCCGGGTGGCCGGCGATGTCTTCGATGTGGAGGCTGTTCAAGGCAGTCGGGCCAGATGTTCGTGCGCAGCGGCGGTGATGAACTTGACGAGGCGGCGCGAGGCCTGGCCCAGCGGCGCGCTGGCGGCGCTGAGCAGGTAGAGGTTGACTGTGACGGCGGGGCTGAGTGGCCGCACGCGCACCTTGGCCGGGTCGGCGCTGGCGGCGGTGAACGGGTCCACCAGCGTCATGCCCACGCCGGCTTCGACGAGGGCCCGCGCGAGCTGGTAGGTCTGCACGGTGATGCGGCTCGCCAGCGGCGTGCCCAGCGCCTCGCCGGCATGGTGCAGCAGGCCGGCCAGCGGGTCGTCGCTCTCCAGCCCGACGATCTCGGTGCGGATGTCGGCCAGCGCCAGCGGGCCGTCGCCTTTCGCCTCCGGGCTGCCCAGCGGGCACAGCGCCACCATGGTGCCGCCGGCGATGGCCTCGGCCTTGATGCCGGGGTGGCGCGGGTCCTGCAGCGACAACGCCAGGTCGGCCTCGCCCAGCAGCAGCGCGGAGACGATCTCGCGCGTGTGGTGCGTGGCCAGCGAGCAGCTGGCGTTGGGGTACGCCTTGCACCAGGGCGTCATCGCGGCGGGCACGATGGCCATGGCGAGCGCCGGCGTGGCCACCAGCCGCACCTGCTCGCTCTCGCCGCTCTTCAGGTTGGCGGCCAGTCGGCGGATGCCGACCAGGTCGCGGTTGAGCTTGTCGATCTCGACGAACAGCCGCTGCGCCTCGGGTGTCGGATAGAGCTTGCCGCGCACGCGGTCGAACAGCGGCATGCCCAACTGCAGCTCGCAGTGCTGCAGCACCTTGGTGACGGCCGGCTGCGAGATGTGCAGCAACTGCGCGGCACCGCTGATGGTGCCGGCCTGCATGATGGCGTGGAAGACTTCGATGTGACGGAGCCTCATGGGGCCCCCGGCCCAGCGTGACCGCTGGTCCGCCCCCCGAGGGGGCCGACCGACGCCCGGGCCAGGAGCCCGGCCGGCGGCCGCGAGGGCCGGCTTGGGGCGGCCCGGCGCTCGGCCCAGGAATGCACGACGGCCTTGACGATCATTTCCGGTAGACCCCTTCGAAGTCCACCGAGCCGTTCGGCGCCATCTTGAAGCCCACCACGTCCTTGCGGATGGGGATGTAGACGGTGGAGTGCGCCATCGTGATCCATGGCCGCTCGCGCTTGAAGATCTCCTGCGCCTTCTCGTACAGCGCGATGCGCTTGGTCTGGTCGGGCGTGGCGCGGGCTTCGTCGATGAGCTTCTCGAACTCGGCGTTGCAGAACTTGATGCCGCTCTTGTTGGCCGCGCAGCTCAGGTTGGGCGTCAGGAAGTCGTCGGCGTCGCCGGTCTCGCCGCTCCAGCCGCTCATGTAGACGTTGTGCTCGCCGTTGTTGGCGCGCTTGAGGTACTCGCCCCATTCGAAGGTCTTGATGTGGGCCTTCACGCCGATCTTGGCCCAGTCCTGCTGGATGAGCTGGGCCATCAGCTGGCCGTTGGGGTTGGTGGGGCGCTGCACGGGCAGCGCCCACAGGTCGATCTCGAAGCCGCTGGGGAAGCCGGCCTTGGCCAGCAGGGCCTTGGCCTTGGTGGGGTCGAACTCGTTCTTCAGCTTCTTGTTGTAGCCGGGGATGGACGGCGGGAAGGCGCTGACGGCCTGCGTCGCGTCGCCGCGCGGGAACAGCGCCTTGAAGATGGCGTCGCGGTCGATGGCGATGTCCAGCGCCTCGCGCACTTCGCGCTTGTCGGTGGGCGGCTTCTTCAGGTTGAAGCTGAGATACGAGATGTTCAGCGCCTGGATCTTCTCGATGCTGATGTTGGGGTTGTTGGCCAGCGTGCCCACGTCCACGTCGCGCAGGGCCGCCGTCACGTGGCATTCGCCCGCGGCGATCTTCTGCACGCGGACGTTGGGCTCGCGGCTGATGCTGAAGACGAGGTTGGTCGTCGGCTGCTTGCCGCCCCAGTAGTCGGGGTTGGCCGTCATGCGCAGCACGTCGTCCTTGGCGTAGCTCTTGAACTGGAAGGGGCCGGTGCCCACCGGCTGCACGTTGATCTGGCTGGCCTTGCCGTCCTTCAGCAGCTGCGCCGCGTACTCGGCGGACTGGATGCCGGCCCATGCGAACGCGACATTGGCGACGAAGGTGACGTTGGGCTGCTTCAGGCGGAAGCGCACGGTCATGTCGTCCACCTTGTCGATGCCGTCGATGAGCTTGGCCAGGCCCAGGTTCTGCGGGTAGACGAAATTGGTCGGGAAGGCCTTGTTGAACGGCAGGCTGGGGTCGATGAAGCGCGTGAACGTGAACACCACGTCATCGGCGTTCAGCGTGCGCGTCGGCTTGAACCACGGCGTGCTGTGGAACTTCACGCCGGGACGCAGCTTGAAGATGAAGCTCTTGGCGTCGGGCGAGATCTCGTAGCTGAGGGCCAGCTTCGGGGTCAGCTCGGTCGTCGGGCGCTTGAAGCCCAGCAGGCCGTCGAACATCTGCGCGCTGACGATGTTGGTGCTGGCGCTGTCCCACATGCCGGGATCGAAGCCCTCGGGGCTGGCGTCGGCGCAATAGACCAGCGGTTTGCCCTGGGCCAGCACGGCGGCGGGGGCCAGCAAGGCGAGGGCGGCGGACAGCAGGGGAGCGGCGAGCTTCATGGCGGCAGGGCGAAAGCGGGTGTGCGGGGATTGTTCGGAGCGTCCCGCAGCGTCGCAAGCGCGGGCGACGCCACGGGGCATAACAAAAGCTTATACCTTTTGCGGCGCGAAAGGCCGAGGGCGCGGCCGGTCAGAATCGCCGCCATGTGGACCGGTTTCCAACCCCTGACTGTCCAGCGCGACGGCGTCAAGATCTACGCCCGCCACGGCGGCCCCGCTGCCGACACGCGGCCGCCGTTGCTGCTGCTGCACGGCCACCCGCAGACGATGGCCATGTGGCACCGCGTGGCGCCGGTGCTGGCGCAGACCCGCCGTGTCGTGCTGATGGATTTGCGCGGCTACGGCGACAGCGACCGCCCGCCAGCCGGCGAGGCCAGCGCGGCCTACGCCAAGCGCGAGATGGCGCGGGACGCCATCGCGCTGATGCAGTCGCTGGGCCATGCCCGCTTCGCCGTGCTGGCGCACGACCGCGGCGCGCGCGTGGCGCACCGGCTGGCGCTGGACCACCCGCAAGCCGTCACGCGGCTGATGCTGCTGGACATCGCGCCCACGCTGGCGATGTACGAGGGCACCACCGAGGCGTTCGCGCGCGCCTACTGGCACTGGTTCTTCCTGATCCAGCCCGCGCCGCTGCCGGAGCGTCTCATTGAGGCCGACCCGATGGCCTACCTGCGCGACGGCATGGGCCGGCGCGGCGGCGGGTTTTTCGACGAGCGGGCCTGGGCGGCATACGAACGCTGCATCGCCCGCCCCGGCACGGCGGCGGCGATCTGCGCCGACTATCGTGCCGGCGCCGGCATCGACCTGGACCACGACCGCGCCGACCGCGACGCGGGCCGGCGCGTGACGCAGCCGCTGCGCGTGCTGTGGGGCGCGAACGGCGTCGTGGGCCGCTGCTTCGAGCCGTTGAAGCTCTGGCACGCCGCGGCGGAGAACGTCTCAGGCCGCGCCGTGGACAGCGGCCACTACATCGCCGAGGAGGCACCGGACGTGGTGCTGGCCGAGGCCACCGAGTTCTTCAAGGACTAGGGGGCTTTCCTCACTACGGGAATCGGATGCGTTGCCACTCAAAAGCCCGCGAGCAAGGCGCGAAGTCGAAACTGGGGCCATCCCCAGCGAGACTTCGCAACGCCGCGCGCGGGCTTTTGAGTGACAACCCTTCGGGAGAGGGTCTGCGCGGGCGCATGGCGTCGTTGCGCGCCTTGCCTGGGCATGAGCCCAGGCGGCGTCGCACGCCTAGCCCTGCACCCGCGCAGACCCTCTCGCACCGAATCCCGTAGTGAGGAAAGCCCCCTTATGCAGAAGATTGCAGTGATCGCCGGCGACGGCATCGGCACCGAGGTGATGCCCGAGGGCCTGCGCGTGCTGCGCGCGGTGGCCGAACGCTTCGGCCTGGACCTGCGCTTCGACGAGTTCGACTTCGCGCACTGCCGCTACCACGCGCAGCACGGCCGCATGCTGCCCGACGACTGGAAGGCGCAGATCGGCGGCCACGACGCGATCTTCTTCGGCGCCGTCGGCTGGCCCGACACGGTGCCCGACCACGTCAGCCTGTGGGGCTCGCTGCTGAAGTTCCGCCGCGAGTTCGACCAGTTCGTGAACCTGCGCCCCGCGCGGCTGCTGCCCGGCGTGCGTTCGCCGCTGGTGGACCGCCGCGGCCAGCCGCTCAAGCCGGGCGACATCGACATGTGGATCGTGCGCGAGAACACCGAGGGTGAGTACTCCAGCGTCGGCGGCCGCATGTACGGCGGCACCGAGCGCGAGATCGTCATCCAGGAGACGGTGATGAGCCGCGTCGGCGTGGACCGCGTGCTGCGCTTCGCGTTCGAACTGGCCGCCAGGCGGCCGCGCGCGAAGCTCACCTCGGCCACCAAGAGCAACGGCATCGCGATCACCATGCCCTACTGGGACGAGCGCGTCGAAGCCATGGCCGCGCAGTTCCCCGGCGTGGCGGTCGACAAGTTCCATATCGACATCCTCTGCGCCCACTTCGTGCAGCGGCCTCAGGCCTTCGATGTGGTCGTCGCGAGCAACCTGTTCGGCGACATCCTGTCGGACCTGGGCCCGGCCTGCACCGGCACCATCGCCATCGCGCCGTCGGCCAACCTGAACCCGACGCGCGAGTGGCCCAGCCTGTTCGAGCCCGTGCACGGCTCGGCGCCGGACATCGCGGGGAAGGGCATCGCCAACCCCATCGGCCAGATCTGGGCCGGCGCGATGATGCTGGACTTCCTGGGCCACCGCGCCGCGCACGACGCCGTCATGGCTGCCATCGAGACCGTGCTGGCCGACCCGGCCGCGCCCAAGACGCCCGACCTGGGCGGTACTTCGTCATGCGCCCAGCTGGGACAGGCGATTGCCGAGGCTGCGAAAATCGCCGCATGAAACCCATTGCCTACACCCGCGCCCAAGGCCTGCCGGCCCTGCTGCAGAACCGCATCGCCGTGCTCGACGGCGCGATGGGCACCATGATCCAGCGCTACAAGCTCACCGAGGCCGACTACCGCGGCGAGCGCTTCAAGGACCACCCCAAGGACCTGAAGGGCAACAACGAGATGCTGATGTTCACGCGGCCCGACGTGCTCAGCGAAATCCACGAGCAGTACCTCGCCGCCGGCGCCGACCTGATCGAGACCAACACCTTCGGCGCCACCTCCGTCGCGCAGGAGGACTACGACCTCGCCGGCCTGGCCTACGAGATGAACGTGGCCGCCGCGCGGATCGCCCGCGCCGCCTGCGACAAGTACTCGACCCCGGACAAGCCCCGCTACGTGGCCGGTGCGCTGGGCCCCACGCCGCGCACCGCGTCCATCAGCCCCGACGTGAACGACCCCGGCGCGCGCAACGTCGACTTCGACACGCTGCGCGCCGCCTACTACGAGCAGGCGCAAGGGCTGCTCGACGGCGGCTGCGACCTCTTCCTCGTCGAGACCATCTTCGACACGCTGAATGCCAAGGCTGCCATCTTCGCGCTGGACGAGCTGATGGAAGACACCGGCGAGCGCCTGCCCGTCATCATCTCGGGCACCGTGACCGACGCCTCCGGCCGCATCCTGTCGGGCCAGACCGTCGCGGCCTTCTGGCACTCGGTGCGCCACGCCCGCCCCATCGCCATCGGCCTGAACTGCGCGCTGGGTGCCACGCTGATGCGGCCCTACATCGAGGAACTGGCCAAGGTGGCGGGCGACACGGCGGTCAGCTGCTACCCCAATGCCGGCCTGCCCAACCCGATGAGCGACACCGGCTTCGACGAGACGCCCGACGTGACGGCGCGCCTGGTGGGCGAGTTCGCCAAGGCCGGCTTCCTGAACATCGCCGGCGGCTGCTGCGGCACCACGCCCGACCACATCGCGGCCATCGCCAAGGCCGTCTCGGCCTACAAGCCGCGCGTCAGCGGCGACAAGTTCTTCAGCCAGATGCTGGACGCCGCCTGAGCGTTCACAGCACCGCCTTGGCTGCGGCCAGGTAGGTGCGGCGCTGCTCCAGGCCGTTGACGCCCCCGTTGAGGCGACGCGTGACCACGGCCACGTCGTCGTCCAGGGTGTTCAGCTTGGCCCGGGTCCAGATCCAGAGCGCCGTCTCCAGTGCGAGTTCGGGGTCAGTCGCGACGAGCGCCGGGTTGTCCATCACCTCGGCGTGGTGGGTCGCGCTGGCGAACGCCTGGTAGTTGCTCCGGCCGACAATCTGGATCAGCCCGCGGCCCTTGAAGCGCGGGCCGTCGCCGGCTTGGATATTGCCCAGGCCCGCCCGCCCTTCGTAGGCTTCGCCCGAGGACAGCTCCTCGGTGAAGCGCAGCTCGCCGCTCTCGTAGCCTAGTTGCGCCAGGAACATGGCCACGCGTGCGCAGGTGTTGATCTCGGCGCGGGCCAGCCCCTTGCGCAGCAGGGGCGCATAGGTGTCGAGATCGGCCGGGCGCGCGCGCGGGTAGATGCGCGCCAGCTTGGCTGGCGACAGCTGCTCCAGCGGGTTGCCGTTGCCCTGCTCACAGACGCGAGTTGGCGCAGCCGTGCCAGGCGCTGCCGAGGCGGCAGACGCGGGGGAGAGCTTGATGGGGCCGGCGGCTGCCACCACGACCGCGGGCGGTGGGCGGCCGCCCGTCTCCAGGTCGCGGCAGTCGCGCTCCACGGACGTCGTGTAGTCGTCCTTGATGGCGGCACCCACCGTGTCCTTCATGTCCTTGCGGTCAAAGGTTTCCGCCACCAGGTAGCTCTGTACCTTGAGCTGCTGCTCCAGGTAGACCTTGCATTCGGCCAGCGTCGTGTAGCGGCGGCCTTCGAGCCGGCTGCGCAGCGCGTCCATCACGGCCTGCTGCTCGGTGCTGCGCTCGGCCAGCTCCGTGCGCGCCCAGCCCTGCAGCGGGTTGCCGTCGATGGATGCGATGACCTTCAGCGTGTCGCGCCGGTACTCGCGCGAAGCCTTGTCGGCGATGGCGAGCTTGGCGAAATCGAGCGCGATCTGGTGGGCGATCTCGGTCTGCTTGAGCTGGTTCTGCCAGTAGCCGTTGATGAACTGCACCGTGGGTGCGACGGCCGCGCCGAGGGCGCCCAGCCAGGCGAGCACGGTGGGCGTGAAGACGCGCGGGGCGGTGGGTGCGGATGGGGATTCGGGCATGGCTGCCTCCTGTGGCGGTGCATGCTAAGGGCGGACCGGTGCCGTGGTGTTGACAGATAAATTCAAACGAATACATTTGTGTTCGTTCGAACTCATTTGAAGGCAGGTACCGCATGGCGACCCAGACCCTCACGATGGAGCCGCTGTCGGCGCGCATCCCGAGCGACCTCTACCTGTGGCTGGCCCAGCTGCAAGTGGAGGGCGCGACGACGAACAGCGACAAGCTGCGCGTGCTGCTCGGGCAGCTCAAGCGCCAGCATGACGGCGCGTTCGACTACGTGGCCGCCCACGGCTGGGCGCGCGAGCTGACGCACCGGCTGCGCGAGGCGCTGGTGCGCATCGAGGGCGCCGAAGGCCGGCATTCCGAGGTGTTGAACCTGCTGGTGGAGCAGGTCACGACGCTGATGGCGCTGGTCATCAGCGCCGCGCCGGCCAACGCCGCCGATGCCGCCAAGCTGGAAGACGCGCTGGTGCGCCGTGCCGCGCTGCTCGGCGAATCGTTGTTGCGCCAGGCCACGACAAGCGGCGCGCATGCCTTCGACCCCGAGGTGGTGAAGCGCCACCTCGGCCCCACCGTCGAGCTGGCCTCGACGCTCAACATCACCCAAGGAGCCTGACATGGCCGATTCCCTGAAGACCCGCGTGGGCCGCGTGATCGCCGGTGGCGTGCACGCGCTGCTGGACAAGATCGAGGACCTCAACCCGCAGGCCGCCATGGAGCAGGCCATCCGCGAGGCCGATGCCGTCATCGACGACGTGCGCCACGAACTGGGCACCGTCAGCGCCAACCGCCACCTGGCACAGCAGCAGCACGCCAGGCTCAATCGCGGCCACGAGGACCTGCGCGACCAGATCGCCCAGGCGCTCGCCGCGCAGCGCGAGGACCTGGCGCGCGCCGCCGTGTCGCGTCAGATCGACATCGAGGCGCAGATCCCGGTGCTGGAGACGACGCTGGCCGACCTGGCGCGCCAGGAGCAGGAGCTGCAGGGCTTCACCGCGGCATTGCTGGCCAAGCAGCGCGAGATGCAGGAGGCGCTGGCCGAGTTCCGCAAGAGCCGCGCGGCGACCGAATCGGCCGCGCAGCCGCTGGGGCAGGCCCACGTCGAGCAGCGCATGGGCAAGGTGGGTGAGGCGTTCGACAGGATCTACCAGCGCCAGACGGGCCTGAACGGCATGCAGCGCGCCGGCAACCTCGACCAGGCCGCCCGCCTGAGCGAACTGGAGCAACTGGTACGCGACCACAAGATCGCCGAGCGCATGGCCCGGATCAAGGCTGGCCAGGCCTGACACTCCTGCCTGCTAACGCCCACAACCCAGGACCGATCCGATGAATCTCTTCACCTCGCCCGAGACGCTGCCCTTCGGTGTCGCGGTCGCGTTGATCGTGGCCGTTGCGCTGCTGGAAGGCCTGGGCATGCTGATGGCGCTGAGCCCGAGCAACCTGCTCGACCACTGGCTGCCGGACATCGACACCGACAGCGGCCTGGACCGCGTGCTGGGCTGGCTGCACCTGGGTCGCGTGCCGGCGCTGGTGCTGCTGCTGCTGTTCCTGCTGGGCTATGCGCTGTTCGGCTATGCGCTGCAGAAGGTGGCGTTCAACCTGCTCGGCGGCTTCCTGCCCGCCTGGGTGGCGGGCCTGCTGGCTGTGCCGCCGGGGCTGGCCACGGTGCGCGGCCTGGGCAGCCTGGTGGCGCACATCGTGCTGCGCGACGAGAGCAGCGCCGTCAGCGAGCAGTCGCTGGTGGGCCGGGCGGGCGTCGTCAGCGCGGGCGCGGCACGGCGCGGGCTGGCGGCGCAGGCGCGGGTGCGCGATGCCCACGGCCGCACGCACTACCTGATGGTGGAGCCCGACCTGGATGACGAAGTGTTCGAAGAGGGCGCGCAGATCCTCATCGTGCGCAAGCTTGGGGCGTTCTACCGCTGCATCGCCAATCCCCATCCCAACCTGATCTGAGGGAGAAACCACATGGACAACATCATCGAAATCGCCGGCATCGCCGGTATCGCGTTGCTGGGGCTGCTGACCATCGGCTTCATCTTCGCGCGGCTGTACAAGCGCAGCACCAAGGAGCTGGCCTTCGTGCGCACGAGCCTGGGCGGCCAGAAGGTCATCATGGACGGGGGCGCCATCGTGCTGCCGGTGTTCCACGAGCGCGTGCTGGTCAACATGAACACGCTCAAGCTCGAAGTGCTGCGCCGCGAGCGGGAGAGCCTGATCACCCGCGACCGCATGCGCGTGGACGTGACGGCGGCGTTCTTCGTGCGCGTCAAGCAGACGGAAGAAGCGGTCAGCACCGCCGCGCAGACACTGGGCGCGCGCACGATGAGCCCCAACGAGCTGAAGGCGCTGGTGGAGGACAAGTTCGTCGACAGCCTGCGCGCCACGGCCGCGACCATGACCATCCAGGAACTGCAGGACAAGCGCCGTGACTTCGTGCAGGCGGTGCAGAACGCCGTCGCCGAAGACCTGGAGAAGAACGGCCTGGAGCTGGAGTCGGTGTCGCTGACGAGTCTCGATCAAACGGACAAGCAGTTCTTCAACCCCAACAACGCGTTCGACGCCGAGGGCCTGACACGCCTGACCGAGCAGACCGAGGCGCGGCGCAAGCAGCGCAACGACGTCGAGCAGGACACCGAGGTGCAGGTGCGCACCAAGAACCTGGAAGCCTCGCGCCTGAAGCTGACCATCGAGAAGGACCAGGAGTTCGCGTCGCTGTCGCAGAAGCGCGAGATCGAGATGGCGCGCGCCGAGCAGTCCGCGCAGATCGCGTCTCAGCAGGCCGAGCGCACGCGGGAGGCGGAGACGGTGAAGATCGAGGCCGAGCGCCAGGTGGGCCAGCGCCGCATCGAGGCCGAGCGCGAGATCAAGGCCGCCGAGATCGAGAAGACGCTGGTCATCCAGACCCGCGAGATCGAGCAGGAGCGCCAGACCGAGATGAAGCGCGCCGAGCAGCGCAAGCAGGTCGAGATCGCGCGGCAGGACACGCAGATCGCCATCGCCACCAAGTCGCGCGAGCAGTCCGAGGCCGACGCGGCCGCCAACCTGGCGCGGGCCGAAGCCGTGAAGGCCGAGGAAACCGTCAACACTGCGCGCCAGGTGGCGGTGGCCGAGCGGGACAAGGCGATTCAGCTCATCGAGGCCAGCAAGGACGCCGAGCAGAACGCCATCGCAGTCAAGGTGTCGGCCTCCGCCGAGAAGGAGGCCGCCATCGACCGCGCCGAGGCGCTGACCATCGAGGCCAGGGCCAAGCAGGCCGCAGCCATCGCCGAGGCCGAGGGCCGGCGCGCCATCAACGAGGCGCTGAACATGCTGTCGGCCGCTCAGATCGACCTGCAGGTGCGCACGCAGCTGCTGCAGCAGCTGCCCACCATCCTGGCCGAGGCGGTCAAGCCGATGGAGAAGATCGACTCCATCCGCATCGTGCAGGTCAACGGCATGCCGGGGCAGGGCGGCGGCAGCGGCACGGAAGGCGGCGCGGCTTCGGGCGCCACCTTTCCCGAGCAGGTCATGAACTCGGCGCTGCAGTACCAGGTCGCCAAGCCCATCGTCGACGCCGTCATGCACGACGCGGGCCTGTCCAACCAGGGCATCACCGGCCTGGCGCACAACCTGGCGGCGATGATGAAACCGGCGCCGGCACCGGTGCCGGCCACGCCGGCCGAGTGACCTGTCTCAGGCGCCCTTGGTCGGCGCGCTCGCTGCGGGCCGCGCGTTGCGGCGGCCTTCGGCGTAGTCGGCGGGCGGCTTCATCAGCGCCGCGTCGGGCTCGCCGCGCCTGATCTTCTCCAGCCGGTAGTTCTGTTCGCCCGAGCGCGGGTCGGCGTCACGGCTGGTCACGGTCAGCATCAGATCGGGGCTGCGCCACACCTCGCGGCTGATGACGATGGGCTTCTCGTTGCCGATCTTGCCGGCCGCGATGGTCCAGGTCGTGCGCTCGCCGGTGAGCTTCAGGCCGTCGATCTCCTTGGCGGGCAAGGCCGCTGTCGTGCCGCCTTCGCGCGGCAGCAGCGGGCTTTGCACCAGCAGCGGCGCGACGAGTGCGGGCGGGGCGGGCGGCGCAGGCGGCGCGGGGATGGCCGGTGGCGCGGCGAGGGCCGGCAGGGCCGGCAGCGCCGGCAGCTCGCTGGCACGGATGACGCGCACCTCGCGGCGGCGCTCCGTGGCTCTGGCGCCTGAGGCGGACGGCACGACGATCTCCCGCTCGATGATGATGCCCGGCTCGCCGCCCGTCGTGCGGCTGCGCAGGCGCTGTTCGTCCGCCACCTTCCCGCGCTCGGCGACGCGGCCGGCCCACTCCTTCCAGCGGGCCGCCTGCTCCTTCATGCGCTCGCCCCAGTCCTGCATCGAGTCCTGCCAGGCCGACATGGCTTCGTCCTGACCGCCATGCATGAACACGGCGTTGCCGCGCAGGCGCTGCACACGCTTCTGGTCGGGGTAGATGACCCAGCTCTCCCGGGCCACAGGGTCGTTCAGGTAGATGACCTTGGCACCGCCCTCGCGCTGCACCTCGCGGCGCGTGCGGCCCTCGCCGTCGCGGCAGAGCTGGCTCTGCTGCTGGCGCACGATGCGGTTGCCGTCGGCGAGCGTCTGCACGTTCTCGTGCACGGCCGTCGCGCAGTAGGGCGCGCCCTTGACCACGCGCTCGCCCTCCAGCTCGCGGCCGGCAAACGCGAGCGCCTGGTCGGCCATCGCCAGCTGCATGGGCATCTCGGCCATGGCGCGGTCCACCTCGCGTTCGACATTGCGCTGCACCTCGCGCTGCAGTTGCACGTCACGCTGGATGTCACGCGCCTGTCGCTGGGCCTCGCGCTGGGCTTCGCGTTGCGCCTCCCGCTGGGCTTGCTGGGCCTCGCGCTGCGCCGGTTCAACGTCCAGCGCGCAGGCCGAGGCGGCGAGGGCGCACAGCGCCAGGCTCATCAGGGGCTTTTTCATGATCGGGTCTCCATCGACAACAACGGCATCAGTTCAGGATGCGGACGGCCAGCACCTGGCCGCTCGGGTTCAGCATCAGTTCGGCGCGCACCAGCTCGTCGGCGCGAGCCGCGTCGAACGGCAGGCCCAGCAGCGCCAGGCGTTCGCGTGGCAGTTCGGCGGGCTGCAGCCACACGGCAGCACCGCGATCCGCCTTCAGCGCGGCGCGGAACTCGGCCTCGGGCACCAGCGGGATGAAGCCGCTGCCCGCCGCCGTGGTGGCCGCATGTGCGCTGCCGGCCGTGCCCGGCGGGTCCAGCAGCAGCAACGCGCACAGGAGCGCGGCGGCCGTGGCGCCCAGGCCACCGGCACCCCAGGCGAGGCGGCGCAGCCAGTGCGGCTCGGCCAGGTCGTCGGCGTGCGTCTGCCGGGCATGGCGGGACTGCTGCAGCTGGGTGAGCCGGGCCAGCAGCGCGGCGTCCTGCGCGGCGTCGGGCTGCAGGCGTGCGAACTCGGCGCGGGCCGGCCTCAGCCAGTCCGGCGTGTCGTCTTGAGGGCGGTGTGTCATCGGCGTTCTCCCACGGCCAGCAGGTCGGCCAGCCGCTGGCGGGCACGGTGCAGGCGGGTGCGCAATACATCGGTGCTGACGCCGGCAATCGCGGCGGCGTCGTCGTACGAGCGCTCCTGCAGGTCCACCAGCACGATGGCCTCGCGCTGCGGCCAGCTCAGCCGGCGGATGGCGGCCCACAGCTGGTGGTGCTGCTGCGCTTCGGCCAGGCGGGTGTCGCTGGCGTCGCTGGCGGCCCCGGGCGCGGCGCCGTCTTCGTCGGCCTCGTCCAGCTCGACATGGCGTCGCGCGTCGCGCCACTGGGCCAGCAACTGGTGCCGCGCCATGCCGGCGAGGTAGGCGCCCAGCGTGCCGCGGCCGGCGTCGAAACCCTGAGTGCCGCGCAGCAACTGGGCGAAAGCCTCGTGCACGGCGTCCAGCGCCGCGGCCTCGTCGCCGGCCAGCGCCAGCGCGTAGCGGTAGACCGCGCCGCTCTCGCGCCGGTAGACCGCCGCGAGCGCATCGCCGTCACCCGCGGCGAGGCGGGCGAGCAGCGCGGCGTCGTCCGCGGCAGCGGGCGCGGCGCCGGGGGCGACGAAGCCGAGCCGGGTCAGCCAGCTCATGTCGGGCAACATGGTGAAGGGGCCTGCAGAGATTGCATGCCCCTATTGAGCGCGACACCCCCCGGGCGTTACTCGGGACAAACCCGTCGTCACTTTCGGCATGGGTGTGGGCGCGCGGCATGCTGGCGCCATGCTGAAGCTGCAAGGCCTGGACCATCTCGTGCTGCGCGTCGTCGACCTCGACGCGATGCTGCGCTTCTACACCGGCACGCTGGGCTGCAGCATCGAGCGGCGCCAGGACGAGATCGGCCTGGTGCAACTGCGCGCCGGCCACTCGCTGATCGACCTCGTGCCCGTGCACGGCAAGCTGGGCCGCATGGGCGGTGCGGCACCGGGCCGTGAGGGCCGCAACATGGACCACTTCTGCCTGCGGGTGGAGCCCTTCGACGGCGATGCCATCCGCGCCCACCTCGTGGCGCATGGCGTGGTGGCTGGCGACACGGAGAGCCGCAACGGTGCTGAGGGCGAGGGGCCGTCGATCTACCTCAGCGACCCCGAGGGCAACGTCGTCGAGCTGAAAGGGCCGCCCGGGCCTGTGCACGGTCATCGCTGACGCGGGCTTCACGGCGCCTGGCTTCCGGGCCTTGGAAGTGACGCTACCGGATTACTTGCTGTGAGCCGCGGTGGCGCGCCCTTAAGTTACGGGCTCTCTCAACCGCTGGAGTTCCGTGATGCAAGTCCTGTTCAAGAGTCGCGCGCCGCATGCCGGCGACCTGCGTGAGTTGGCCCAGTCCCGGCTGAAGGCGGCCCTGCAGCGGTTGTCGTCGCGGGTGCCCAGGGTCACCGTCCAGCTGTCCGACGTGAATGGCCCGCGGGGTGGCGTGGACAAGCACTGCCGACTGGAACTGCACACGGCCGGCGCCGGCACCGTGATCGTGCGCTCGGTGGCCAGCCAGTGGCGCACGGCCTTCGATGACGCGCTGGCCCGCGCGCTGCGGCTGCTGCCGCGCCTGCTGCACCGGCTGCCGCGCCGCGCCACGCCGCTGCGCCGCCTGGGCGCGGACGCCCCATGACGCGCCCGCCCTCTTCCCTGACTCTGAACGAGGTTCGACCATGAAATGCCCCACCTGCCCCGACGCCACGCTGGTCATGACCGAGCGCCAGGGCGTCGAGATCGACTATTGC
Organism: Roseateles sp.; assembly: GCF_965229315.1. Taxonomy (GTDB): domain Bacteria; phylum Pseudomonadota; class Gammaproteobacteria; order Burkholderiales; family Burkholderiaceae_C; genus Pelomonas. Next base: position 3,716,306 of record NZ_CBDDJA010000002.1, on the reverse strand, counting down.
CCCGGTTGCCGGGGCGTCTGGCTGGACCGTGGCGAGCTCGACAAGCTCATCGAGCGCTCCACCGCGATCAGTGCACCCGCGCCGGTGCCGCAGGCCCAGGGCCAGCGGCGCCCCGATTTCGTCGACTCCGACTATGGCCGGCATGGCGGCCACCGCCGCAAGTCCTGGCTCAGCGACATCTTCGACTGAGCCCCACCACCCCAACCCCTGAAAGGAGCGTTCTCCATGAAGCGAGTCTTGCTGTTCCTGCTGACCAACCTGGGGGTCATGCTCGTGCTGGGACTGGCCGTTCAGTTGCTGGGGCTGAACCAGTTCCTCAGCGCCAACGGCCTGAACCTGGGCAGCCTGCTTGGCTTTGCCTTGGTGATGGGCTTTGGCGGCGCCTTCATCTCGCTGCTGATCAGCAAACCCGTGGCCAAGTGGACGACGCGGCTTCAGGTCATCAACGGCTCGCCGGATGCCACGCATGCCTGGCTGGTGGCCACGGTGGCGCGCTTCTCGGCGGCGGCGGGCATCCGCACGCCCGAGGTCGGCATCTACGAGGGGCCGCCCAATGCCTTCGCCACGGGGGCGTTCAAGAATTCGGCCCTGGTGGCCGTCTCCACCGGGCTGCTGCAGTCCATGACCCGCGAGGAGGTGGAGGCCGTGATCGGCCATGAGGTGGCGCACGTCGCCAACGGCGACATGGTGACCATGACGCTGATCCAGGGCGTGATGAACACCTTCGTCGTGTTCCTGTCGCGCGTGGTCGGCTACGTCGTGGACAAGCTCGTGCTGCGCAACAACCAGGACGGACCGGGCGTGGGCTACTACGTGACCACCGTGGTGCTGGACCTGCTGCTGGGCGTGCTGGCGGCGCTGGTGGTGGCCTGGTTCTCGCGGCAGCGCGAGTTCAGGGCCGATGCCGGTGCGGCGCAGCTGATGGGCCGCAAGCAACCCATGATCCATGCGCTGGCCAGGCTGCAGGGTCTCGACCCCGGCGAGATGCCCAAGGCCTTGCAGGCCATGGGCATCAGCGCGCGGCCCGGCAGCTGGCTGGCCTGGTTCTCCAGCCATCCCCCGATGGCGCAGCGCATCGAACGTCTGCAGCAGGCGTCGCTCACCTGAGCGGCGGGACGGCAGCCGCCAGGCCCCGCCACAATCGGCGGCCTGTGCGGTTGACTCCCTGCTTTCCTGCCTCATGCCTGTCCTGCCCACCAAGCTGCCCCACACCGGCACCACCATCTTCACCGTCATGTCGGCGCTCGCCGCCGAGCATGGCGCCGTCAATCTCGGCCAGGGCTTCCCCGATTTCGGTGCCGACCCCGCGCTGCTGCAGGCCGTCACCGACGCCATGGCCGCCGGCCACAACCAGTACCCGCCGATGACCGGTGTGCCGGCGCTGCGACAGGCCATTGCCGCGAAGCTCAACGCGCTGTACGGCTCGGCCTACGACGCCGACCGCGACATCACCATCACCGCCGGCGGCACGCAAGGCCTCATCACCGCGCTGCACGCCTGCGTGGGCGCGGGCGACGAGGTCATCATCATCGAGCCTGCCTACGACAGCTACGACCCCGCCATACGTCTCGCGGGCGCGGTGCCGGTGGGCGTGCCGATGACGGCCGACTATCGGCTGGACTGGGCCGCCGTGCGCGCCGCCATCACGCCGCGCACGCGCGCGCTGGTCATCAACACGCCGCACAACCCCAGCGGCCGTGTCGCCAGCGCCGACGACCTGCGCGAGCTGGCGCGCATCGCCGAGCAGCACGACCTGTTCGTCGTCAGCGACGAGGTCTACGAGCACATGGTGTTCGACGGCGAGCGCCACGAGAGCGTGGCGCGCCACCCGGCGCTGGCGGCGCGCAGCTTCCTCGTCAGCAGCTTCGGCAAGACCTTCCACGTGACGGGCTGGAAGGTGGGCTTCGTCGCCGCGCCGCCGGCCCTGAGCGCGGCCTTCCGCCGCCTGCACCAGTACACCGTGTTCACCGTGCACACGCCCACGCAGCATGCGCTGGCCGCCTACCTGGCCGACCCGGCGCCGTGGCAAGGCCTGAGCGACTTCTACCAGGCCAAGCGCGATGGGTTCCGTGCGGCGCTGGCCGCCACGCCGCTGACCCTGCTGCCCTGCGAAGGCACCTACTTCCAGACCGTGGACTACCGCGCGGTGTCGGACTTGCCGGAACTGGACTTCGCGAGGTGGCTGACCACGGAGATCGGCGTCGCGGCCATCCCGCTGTCGGGCTTCTACCAGCAGCCCCAGGAGCGCGGCCACGTGCGCTTCTGCTTCGCGAAGCGGGACGAGACGCTGGCTGAGGCGGCGCGGCGGCTGGCGAGGTTGGGCGGCTGAGGCCGGGTCGTCACAGCAGCGGCCCCAGCACGAACCACATCAGGAAATTGTGGGTGGCGTGAGTGGCGAAGGCCGCGTACGCCGCGGGCCAGAACCCCACGCTGCGGCACATCTCGTAGGCCAACGCGAACAGGCACCCGGACGCCGTCGTGGACAGGCCGTGGCCCAGCCCGCCCCCGAGCCAGTGCAGGCTGCCGAAGAACACGCCGCAGGCGATGACGCGGGCCGGCGGCGGCACGCGCAGCCGGCGCAACAGGGCCATGGGTGCGGCCTGTCCGAAGCTGGTTTCCAGTGCCGGCATCAACAGCACGCCGACGAGCAGGAACATCGGGCCGTTCAGTGCCCCGATGCTGCTGGCTGCCGAGGAGCCGAACCAGGCGGGCGCGAGCGCGGCATGGGCGAGCAAGGCGGTGCCCAGCCCGGCCGGAACGGTGACGAGCGCCAGCCCCAGAGCGAGCAGCGTGGCGGCCCGCCAGGGGGTGCGGGCAAGGCGGGTGGGCCAGTGCAGGCGGTTCGCGCTGGCGTGAGGCGGGGCAGCCGGGATGTCGTCGTTGCGCATGGAATTCAGGGGCAGGCTGTGACAGCCTAGCGCAGCGGTCGGCGCGCCAGCGGGCCCTGGCCGAGCATTCGGCATGGCGCAACCGAGCTTTCGGTTCGGCGTCAGAAACACAACTGCGGCGAGACGCCAGGCCCGCCGTGCCGGAAAATCACGGTTCCCGCTCCGAACCGCACAGGCCCGCCATGCCCACCTACCGCTCCAAGACCTCCACCGCTGGCCGCAACATGGCTGGCGCTCGCTCGCTGTGGCGCGCCACGGGCATGAAGGACGAGGACTTCGCCAAGCCCATCATCGCGGTGGTGAACTCCTTCACCCAGTTCGTGCCCGGCCACGTGCACCTGAAGGACCTGGGCCAGCTGGTGGCGCGCGAGATCGAGGCGGCGGGCGGCGTGGCCAAGGAGTTCAACACCATCGCCGTGGACGACGGCATCGCCATGGGCCACGACGGCATGCTGTATTCGCTGCCCAGCCGCGACATCATTGCGGATTCGGTCGAGTACATGGTCAACGCCCACTGCGCCGACGCGATGGTGTGCATCTCCAACTGCGACAAGATCACGCCCGGCATGCTGATGGCCGCGATGCGGATCAACGTGCCGGTCATCTTCGTCTCCGGCGGCCCGATGGAGGCCGGCAAGGTGCGCCTGGCGGTGCCGGGCACGTCCAAGATCGAGATCCGCAAGCTGGACCTCATCGACGCGATGGTGATGGCTGCGGACAGCAAGGTCAGCGACGCGGACCTCGCCGAGGTCGAGCGCTCGGCCTGCCCCACCTGCGGCAGCTGCTCGGGCATGTTCACGGCCAACTCCATGAATTGCCTGACCGAGGCGCTGGGCCTGAGCCTGCCCGGCAACGGCACGGTAGTGGCCACCCATGCGGACCGCGAGGCGCTGTTCAAGCGCGCGGGCCGGCGCATTGTCGAGCTGTGCCGCAACTACTACGAGGGCGAGGACGAGAACGTGCTGCCGCGCGCCATCGGCAAGAAGGCCTTCGAGAACGCGATGACGCTGGACATCGCCATGGGCGGCTCCACCAACACCATCCTGCACATCCTGGCGACGGCGCAGGAGGCCGGCATAGACTTCGACATGAACGACATCGACCGGCTGTCGCGCGTGGTGCCGCAGCTGTGCAAGGTGGCGCCCAACACCAACAAGTACCACATCGAGGACGTGCACCGCGCCGGCGGCATCATGGCCATCCTGGGCGAGCTGGACCGCGCCGGCCGCCTGCACACCGACGTGCCCACCGTGCACACCAAGACCATGAAGGACGCGCTGGACGAGTGGGACATCGCCCGCTCGCCCAGCGAGGCCGTCAAGACCTTCTACAGGGCCGGCCCGGCCGGCATCCCCACGCAGGTCGCCTTCAGCCAGGCCACCCGCTGGCCCAGCCTGGACACCGACCGCGCCGAAGGCTGCATCCGCGCCGTGGCGCATGCGTTCTCGCTCGAAGGTGGCCTGGCGGTGCTGCGCGGCAACATCGCGCTGGACGGCTGCGTCGTGAAGACCGCGGGCGTGGACGACAACCTGATGGTGTTCGAAGGCCCGGCCCACGTGGTGGAGAGCCAGGACGAGGCGGTCGCCCACATCCTGGACGACCAGGTCAAGGCCGGCGACGTGGTGGTGGTGCGCTACGAAGGCCCCAAGGGCGGCCCCGGCATGCAGGAGATGCTCTACCCGACCAGCTACATCAAGTCCAAGGGCCTGGGCAAGGCCTGCGCGCTGCTGACCGACGGCCGCTTCTCCGGCGGCACGTCGGGCCTGTCCATCGGGCACTGCTCGCCCGAGGCGGCGGCGGGCGGCGCGATCGGCCTGGTTCGCAATGGCGACCGCATCCGCATCGACATCCCGAACCGCACGATCGATGTGCTGGTCAGCGATGAAGAACTGGCGAAGCGCCGCGCCGAGCAGGATGCCAAGGGCTGGAAGCCGGTCGAGGCGCGCCCGCGCAAGGTGTCGGCGGCGCTGAAGGCCTACGCGCTGCTGGCGACGTCGGCGGACAAGGGGGCGGTGCGAGACCTCAGCCAACTGGAGGGGTGATCTCCTCCAGCTGCCAACGTGTCGATCCATCCGCTGAGCGTTCCCGATGTGCTTGCGCTCGCGCTGCCGGCGCGGGTCAGGCGTGCGCATCAGTATTTCGGCAGTTTCATCAAACTGAGTTGCACGGCGGCGACTGGTGCGGATCTGGTGCTGCGCGTCTATCTGGCGGATTGGACGTTCCGGGGTCCTCAAGGCGGCCTCATCGACTCGGATGGCGCCGCAGCGAGCAACAACGAGCGTCTTGCAATCCTGGAAGGCAGCGAGCTGTGTGAGATCGTTGCTAACGCGGCCACCAGGGTGCGACTCAGTTTCACGAACGGCGCCTCACTCGTGCTGGTAGCCAACTTGGCGGAGTACGAGCCTGAAGACGAGCTCTTGCTCGGCTACTTGGAGCCGGCGATGGTGGTGTTCATCCCTCACCAGGGATTCATCACCAAGCCACCCGTGGGATCAATGTCCAAAGCGCCGAAGCCGGCGCCGTGACTACGCCGCCTAGGAAAAATCAGCCCGCCCGCTCCAGCATCGCCTGCAACAACACATTGCACCCCGCCTCGATGTGCGCCGGCTGGGCGTCCTCGATCTCGTTGTGGCTGATGCCGTCCTTGCAGGGGATGAAGATCATGCCGGCCGGCGCCAAACGCGCCATGTAGACGGCGTCGTGGCCGGCGCCGGACACCGCGCGCATGTTGCTGTAGCCCAGCGTGTCGGCAGCCTTTTGCACGGCGGCGATGCAGTCGGCGTGGAAGGGCTGGGCCGGGTAGGCGCTGACGGGCGTGATCTCGATGGACAGGCCGCTTTCGGCACTCAGCTTGGCGGCCACGGCGCGGATGTCGGCGTCCATCGCCTCGCACAGCGCGTCGGTCGCGTTGCGCAGGTCGATGCTGAACTTCACGCGGCCGGGGATGACGTTGCGGCTGTTGGGGTGCACCTGCACCATGCCCACCGTGCCGCGGCCGTGGGGGGGGTGGCGGTGGGCGCAGGCGACGACCTCCTGCATCAACTTCGCGGCCACCTGCAGCGCGTCCTTGCGCAGCGCCATGGGCGTGGGGCCGGCGTGGGCCTCCATGCCGGTGACGACGCAGTCGTACCAGCGGATGCCCAGCACGCCAGTGACGACGCCGATGGTCTTGTCGTGGTCTTCCAGCACCGGGCCCTGCTCGATGTGGGTCTCGAAGTAGGCGCCGATGGGGTGGTCGCCGGGCTCCTGCTCGCCGATGTAGCCGATGCGCGCCAGCTCGCCCTTCACCGTCTTGCCTTCGGTGTCGGTGGCCGCGTAGGCATGTTCCAGCGTGAAGGCCTTGGCGAACACGCCCGAGCCCATCATGACGGGCACGAAGCGCGAGCCTTCTTCATTCGTCCAGAACGCGACCTCGATGGGTGCCTCGGTCTCGATGCCATGGTCGTTCAGCGTGCGCACGACCTCGATGCCGGCCAGCACGCCGTAATTGCCGTCGAACTTGCCGCCGGTGGGCTGGGTGTCGATGTGGCTGCCGGTCATGATGGGCGGCATGTTGCTGCGGCCCGCGCGGCGCATGAAGACGTTGCCGATCTTGTCGACAGTGACCGTCATGCCGGCCTCGCGCGCCCAGCGCGTGACGAGGTCGCGGCCCTGCTTGTCCAGATCGGTCAGCGTCAGGCGGCAGACGCCACCCTTCTCGGTGGCGCCGATCTGCGCGAGCTCCATCAGCGAGTCCCACAGGCGCTGGCCGTTGACGCGGAGTTTCGTGATGTCGGTCTTGGTGGGCATGTCCATCCTGGACTCCTAGAGCTTCGTGCCGAAGCGCAGTTTGTTGTGGTCGGGGTCGACGAGCAGGAACTCGCGCACGCCCCAGGGCATGTCTTCAATGGGCTTGACCGGCGTCACGCCGCGCGCGATGAACGCGGCGTAGGCGGCATCGGCGTCGGGCACCCAGAAGTAGACGGCGCCGCCGGGTGCGCAGTCGCCGGCGTGGCCGCTCAGGAAGATCGTCTGGCCTTCACGCGTGAGCTGCAGGAACAGCGGCAGGCCGGGCTCGAACTGGTGCTGCCAGTCGATGCTGAAGCCGAGCTGGTCGACGTAGAACGCCTGCGCTCGCGCCGCGTCCGTCATGCGCAGCTGAGGGATGACGGTTTGCGCGCTCATCGCGCGACGGCGGTGGGCGCCAGGTCGTGGGCGCGCTTGGCCGCGGCGTCGAACTGCGCCCCGAACGGCGGGCGCTTCAGATAGCGGCCCTTGCCTTGCTCGGCGCGCAACTCGCCGCGGGCGAACACGACCCGGCCTTGCGAGATCGTGTGGCTGGGGATGCCGCGTACGGTGCGGCCCTCGAAGATGTTGAAGTCGTTCTTCGAGAACTGCGTCTTGGCGGAGAGCGTCTTGGTGCCGGCCGGGTCCCACAGCACGAGGTCGGCGTCGGCGCCCTCGGCGATGACGCCCTTGCGCGGGTACATGTTGAACAGCTTCGCGGCGTTGGCCGACGTGATGGCAACGAACTCGCTGGGCGTGAGCCGGCCGGAGTTGACGCCGGCGTCCCACAGCACGGCCATGCGCTCCTCGACGCCGCCGCAGCCGTTGGGGATTTTGGCGAAGTTGTCGCGGCCCATGCCCTTTTGCTCGGCGCAGAAGGTGCAGTGGTCCGTCGCGGTCGTGTGCAACTGGCCCGACTGCAGGCCGCGCCACAGGAACTCCTGGTGGATCTTGGGGCGGAAGGGCGGGCTCATCACGTAAGCCGCCGCCTTGTTGAAGTCGGGGTCGCGGTAGACGCTGTCGTCGATGAGCAGGTGGCCTGCCAGCACTTCGCCGTAGACGCGTTGGCCGCGGGCGCGCGCGCGGGCGATGGCCTCGGCGCTCTCGATGCAGCTGACGTGCACGACGTAGATGGGCACGCCCAGCACGTCGGCGATGGCAATCGCCCGGTTGGCGGCCTCGCCCTCCACCATGGGCGGGCGCGACATCGGGTGGCCTTCGGGGCCGGTGATGCCCATCTTGGCGACCTCGGCCTGCAGCAGGTAGACCAACTCGCCGTTCTCGGCGTGCACAGTGGGCATGGCGCCCAGTTCCAGCGAGCGCTTGAAGCTGTTCACCAGCGTCTCGTCATCGCACATGATGGCGTTCTTGTAGGCCATGAAGTGCTTGAAGCTGTTCACGCCCTCCTCGCGCACCAGCGTGCCCATGTCGTCGCTGACGCTCTGGTCCCACCAGGTCACGGCCACGTGGAAGGCGTAGTCGGCCGCGCTCTTCTCGGCCCAGCCGCGCCAGGTGCGGTAGGCGTCCATCAGCGGCTGCTGCGGGTTGGGGATGACGAAGTCGATGATGCTCGTCGTGCCCCCGGCCAGCGCGGCTGCGGTGCCGGTGAAGAAGTCGTCCTGCGTGACCGTGCCCATGAAGGGCAGCTGCATGTGCGTGTGCGGGTCGATACCGCCGGGGATCAGGTACTGGCCGGTGCCGTCCAGCGTGGTGGTGCCGGCCGGCGCCTCTTTCGCGGCGCGCTCGCCGAGGGCGGCGATGCGGCCGTCGATACACAGGACGTCGGTGCGGGTCTCGGCGTCGGCATTGACGACGATGGCGCCGCGGATCAGCAAAGGAGAAGTGGTCATGTCGCGCTCCGGGTGAGCGGTTGGGATTGGGTCTTGCCCGCCATCAGCACGCCATAGACGATGGCGGCGAGAGCGAGGCCGGCGAACCAGGCATAGGTGTAGATGGCCTTGAACGCCGCGCCGACCTCGGGGAAGGCGGCCGGGAAGGCGGCATTCAGGAAGCCGGGAATGTTGGGGGCCACGCCGACGGCGAAGGCGATGACGGCGGCCAGGTTCCAGCCACCGCGGTAGCTGTAGCGGCCGCCCTCAACGTAGAGGTCATCGACCACCAGCTCGGTCTTGCGCAGCCCGTAGTAGTCGACGATGAGGATGCCGGCCACCGGCCCCAGCAGCGCCGAGTAACCGATCAGCCACGTGAAGATGTAGCCCTCGGTGGAGGCCAGGATCTTCCACGGCATCATCGCGATGGCGATGCCGGCGGTGATGATGCCGCCCAGCTTGTAGCTGATGCGGCCGGGCGCCAGCGCCGAGAAGTCGTAGGCCGGGCCGACGAGGTTGGCGGCGAGGTTGACGCTGACGGTGTCGATCAGCAGCACGATGAGCGCGATCAGCACGGCCGCCCCGGTCATGCGGCTGGCCAGGTCCACCGGGTCCCACAGCGCCTTGCCGTAGATGACGACGGTGGCCGACGTGACGAACACCGCCAGCGCCGCCAGCAGGCCCATGGGCAGCGGCAGGCCGATGGCCTGGCCCACGAGCTGGTCACGCTGCGTCCTGGCGAAGCGCGTGAAGTCGGGGATGTTCAGCGCGAGCGTCGCCCAGAAGCCCACCATCGCGGTCAGTGATGGCCAGAACACGGCCGAGAACTGGCCGGCTTTGGCGCCACCCGGCTCGAAGGCCGAGGGCTGATGCAGGATGGGGCCGAAGCCGCCGGCCTTGTCCCAGGCCCACCACAGCAGCACGAAGCAGATGACGATCTTGATGGGCGCCGTGTAGGTCTCCAGCTTGCGGATGGCGTCGATGCCGTGCACGACGAACCAGAACTGCAGTGCCCAGAACAGCAGGAAGCAGCCCAGCTGCGCGGCGTTGATGCCCAGGCCCGGCAATGGGTCGCCGCTGAGCGGGTGGCCCATCAGCACGCCGGCCAGCGTGTAGATCATCTGCCCGCCGAACCAGGTCTGGATGCCGTACCAGCCGCAGGCGACCAGTGCGCGCAGCAGCGCCGGCAACCGCGCGCCGCGCGTGCCGAACGACGCGCGCGCCAGCACCGCATACGGGATACCGTGCTTGGCGCCGGCGTGGCCGATCAGCAGCATCGGCACCAGCACGATCAGGTTGCCCAGGAACACCGTGCCCACCGCCTGATCCCAGCTCATGCCCGACTCGATGAGGCTGGCCGCCAGCGTGTACGCCGGTATGCACATCACCATGCCCACCCACAGCGCGGCGAAGTGATACCAGCGCCACGTTCGCTGAGCGGCCGTCGTCGGGATCAGGTCCGGGTTGCTCAGCGTCGGGTCATTCATGGGCAGATCCCTTGGGTTTTACGTGTTCTGCGGGAAAGCAAATTGCGGGCCCTTCGGGGTCGAGTCGGGCCAGCGCTGCATGACGGCCTTGTGGCGCGTGTAGAAGCGGATGGCTTCCGGGCCGTAGGCATGGTGGTCGCCGAACAGGCTGCGCTTCCAGCCGCCGAAGCTGTTGAAGGCCATGGGCACCGGCAGCGGCACGTTCACGCCCACCATGCCGACCTGGATGTGGTGCACGAACTCGCGCGCCACATGGCCGTCGCGCGTGAAGATGGCCACGCCATTGGCGTACTCGTTGGCTTCGATAAGCGCGATGGCGGCCGCCAGGTCCGGCACGCGCACGACGCACAGCACCGGGCCGAAGATCTCTTCGGTGTAGCAGCTCATGTCGGCGCTGACGCAGTCCAGGAGGGTGCCGCCGACGAAGAATCCGTCTTCATGGCCCGGCACGCGCAGGTTGCGGCCGTCCACCACGGCCGTGGCGCCGGCGGTCACGCCTTCGCCGATCAGCTTCTCGACACGCTGCTGCGCCGCGCGCGTGATCAGCGGGCCCATCTCGGCGCCGGCCGCGTGGCCTTCGCCGATCTTCAGCGCGCGGACCTTGGGGGCCAGCGCGGCGACGAGCTTGTCGCCCATGTCGCCCACCGCCACGGCGACGGAGATCGCCATGCAGCGCTCGCCGGCCGAGCCGTAGGCCGCGCCCATCAGCGCGTCGACGACGCCGTCCAGCTCGGCATCGGGCATGACGACCATGTGGTTCTTCGCGCCGCCCAGCGCCTGCACGCGCTTGCCGTGGGCGCTGCCGACCTTGTAGATGTGCTCGGCCACGGGGGTGGAGCCGACGAAGCTGACCGCGGCGATGCCGGGGTGGGCCAGGATGGCGTCCACGATGTCCTTGTCGCCCTGGATGACGCTGAAGATGCCGTCAGGCAGGCCGGCTTCCTGCAGCCAGCGGGCCATCAGCAGCGAGGCCGACGGGTCGCGTTCGCTGGGCTTCAAGATGAAGGCGTTGCCGCAGCCGATGGCGATGGGGTACATCCACATCGGCACCATGGCCGGGAAGTTGAACGGCGTGATGCCGGCCACCACGCCCAGCGGCTGGCGCATGCTCCAGGCGTCCATGCCTCGGGCGATTTGCTCGGTGTATTCGCCCTTCAGCAGCTGCGGCATGGCGGTGGCGAACTCGACCACCTCGATGCCGCGCGCCACCTCGCCCAGCGCGTCGGGCAGCGTCTTGCCGTGCTCGCGCACCAGCGCCTCGGCCAGCAGTTCGCGGCGCTCCTGCAACAGGGTCAGGAACTTGAACAGCACACGCGAGCGCGCCAGCGGCGGCGTCTGCGCCCAGGCCTTGGCGGCCTGCGTGGCGCTGGCGACGGCGGCGTCCAGGTCGGCCGCGCTGCCCAGCAGCAACTGGCCTTGCACGGCGCCGGTGGCGGGGTTGTAGATGTCCTGCTGGCGCTCGCCGGTGCCGCGGCTCACGGCGCCGTTGATCCAGTGGCCCACTTCGTAGTGACTCATCGCAATTCCTTAGCTGCAGCTCGTGCTCATCGGGTTGTTCGGATGCGTCGTCCAGTTGGCATAGCTGCCGTCGATGACCCGCCCGGTACGGGCATCGGTCTCGCCGGGCTGGAGCGCGCGCATCGTGATGGTGCCAGGGACCGGGCAGATCGACACGCACAAGTTGCAGCCGACGCATTCGGCGTCGTTCACATGGAAGTGCCGCTGGCCGTCCTTGGTCGCGAAGATGGCCTGGTGCGAGGTGTCTTCGCAGACGATGTGGCAGCGCCCGCACTGGATGCAGCTGTCCTGGTTGATGACGGCCTTGTCGACGTGGTTGAGGTTGAGCTGGTTCCAGTTCTTCACGGTGGGCACCGCGCGGCCGCGGAAGTCATCCAGCGACGTGTAGCCCTTCTCGTCCATGAAGTTGGACAGGCCCGAGCACAGGTCCTGCACGATCTTGAAGCCATAGACCATGGCCGCGGTGCAGACCTGCACGGTGCCGCAGCCCATGGCGATGAACTCGGCCGCGTCGCGCCAGGTGGTGATGCCGCCGATGCCGCTGAGGGGCAGGCCGGCGGTGGCCGGGTCGCGGGCGATCTCGGCCACCATGTTCAGCGCGATGGGCTTCACGGCCTGGCCGCAGTAGCCGCCGTGCGAGCCCTGGCCGTCGGTGGACGGGCTCATGACCATGGTGTCCAGGTCCACGCCCATGATGGAGTTGATCGTGTTGATCAGGCTCACCGCATCGGCGCCGCCCGCATGCGCGGCGCGGGCCGGGAAGCGCACATCGGTGATGTTGGGCGTGAGCTTGACGATGACCGGCAGCTTCGTGTGGGTCTTGCACCACTCGGTCACCTGCTGGATGTACTCCGGCACCTGGCCCACGGCCGAGCCCATGCCGCGCTCGCTCATGCCGTGCGGGCAGCCGAAGTTCAGTTCCACGCCGTCCGCACCCGTGTCGGCCACGCGCGCCAGGATGGCCTTCCAGCTCGCCTCGTTCACCGGCACCATCAGCGAGACGATCATGGCCCGGTCCGGGAAGTCGCGCTTGACGCGGCGGATCTCGTCCAGGTTGGTCTGCAGCGGCCGGTCGGAGATCAGCTCGATGTTGTTGAAGCCGATGACGCGGCGGTCCTGGCTCCACAGCGTGGCGTAGCGCGGGCCGTTGACGTTGACGACCGGCGGGTCCTCGCCCAGCGTCTTCCAGACGACGCCGCCCCAGCCCGCCTCGAAGGCGCGGCGCACGTTGATCTCCTTGTCGGTCGGCGGGGCCGAGGCGAGCCAGAAGGGATTCGGGCTCTTGATGCCCAGGAAGTTGGTGCTCAGGTCAGCCATGGGCCACCCCCGTCAGTGCGGTGTGAATGGAGAGTGCGGCGCGCTTGCCGTGTTCCACGGCTTCCACGGTCAGGTCCTTGCCGCCGGCGCGGCAGTCGCCGCCGGCCCAGACGCGGGCGAGGCTGGTCCGGCCGTCGTCGTCGGTCTTGATGCGGCCCGACTGCAGCTCGATGGCGGCGCCGGCCGGCGCTGCGTCGAAGGTCTGGCCGATGGCGCGCAGCACCAGGTCGGCCTTGAGCGTGAACTGCTCACCGGTGTCCACCAGCTTGCCGCCCTCCAGCTTCGTGGCCGCGAAGCGCATGCCGGTCAGCACGCCGCCTTCGGCCTCGACGGCCAGCGGGCGCGCCCAGCAGCGCAGGGTCACGCCGTTCGTCTGCGCCCAGTGCTGCTCGTGCGTGGAGGCCGACAGGCCGTCCATGCCGCGGCGGTAGACCATGGTGACCTGCTCGGCGCCCAGCAGCTTGCTCTGCACTGCGGCGTCCACCGCCGTCATGCCGCCGCCGATGACGACAACCTGGCGGCCCACGGCCACTTGCGACGGCTCGCTCTGGCGCAGTTCGGCGATGAAGTCCACCGCATCGCGAAGGCCGGGCAGCTCGGGTTCGGCAATGCCCAACGCATTGACGCCCGCCAGGCCCAAGCCCAGGAACACCGCGTCGTGCTCAGCCAGCAGGCCGTCGAGCGTGATGTCGCGGCCGAGCCGGCAGTTCAGCTTCGGCGTGATGCCCCCGACGGACAGCAGCCAGTCCACTTCCTTCTGCGCGAAGCCGCCGGCCACCTTGTAGGTCGCCAGGCCGTATTCGTTCAGCCCGCCGAGCTTGGCATTGGCATCGAACAGCGTCACGTCATGCCCGTGCACCGCCAGGCCGTGCGCCGCAGCCAGGCCCGCCGGGCCTGCGCCCACCACGGCCACGCGCCGCCCGGTCGGCGTGGCGCGCGTGAACAGCGGCTTGCCCGGGTGGGCCAGGTAGCCCTCCACCGCGTAGCGCTGCAGCAGGCCGATCTCCACCGGCTTGCTTTCGTTGGTGTTGCGCACGCAGGCCTGCTCGCACAACACCTCGGTCGGGCAGACGCGGGCGCACATGCCGCCCAGCGGGTTGGCCGTCAGGATGGCCTCGGCCGCGCCGCGCACGTTGTCCTGCGCGACGCGCTGGATGAACGTCGGGATGTCGATGCCGGTCGGGCAGGCCGTCTGGCACGGGGCGTCATAACAGTAGTAGCAGCGCTCTGCTTCAATGAGCGCCTGTGGCCGGTTCAGTGGCGGATGAGCGTCGGCAAAGTTGCTGGCATAGTCGGCAGCGCTCAAGCGCCCCGCTTTCAGGTCGGCAAGGTCCATCGGAAGTCTCCTGGAAACTGGGCAAACATTACTACCCTGTAAAAATTGACCGAAGCGTAAAAACCCGCAGCCTCGCGTTGGTGCGCGCTCGTCAGAATCGGTGCATGTCAGCCCTCCCATCCGCCCTGCGCGTCCCGCGCGCCGCCACGCTGCGCAAGCAGGAGGCCATCCTGGCCGAAGCCGAGCGCCAGTTCGCGCGCTATGGTTTCGAGGGCGTCAGCCTCGACAGCATCGCGGCCGTGCTCGATCTGTCGCGCCAGAACCTGCTGTACCACTGGCCCAGCAAGGAAGAGCTCTACCGCGCCGTGCTGGACAGTGTGATGGGCGAGTGGATGGCCAACATGACGGCCATCGCCGAGGCCGACGAACCCGAGACGGCCATCCACACGTATGTGGCGGTGAAGCTACGTTTCAGCCGCGACCGGCCCAGCGGCAACGCGGTGTTCACTCGCGAGATCATGGCCGGCGCGCCGCGTTACCAGGACGTGCTGAAGGCCCAGGTCATGCCGCTGCTGCATGCCGACGTGGAGCGCTTCGAGCACTGGGCCGACCAGGGCCTGATCCGGCGCCTGGACTTCACGCACCTGATGTTCCTCATCTGGTCGTCCACGCAGGCCTACGCCGACCTGGGGCCGCAGTTCTCGCTCTACATGGGTAAGCCCGCGCTGGACGACGAGGACTTCGACGCCGCGCATGCGCTGATCACCGGGCTGATCTGGCGCAGCCTGCAGATCACTTAACGCACCGCTGCCGCCGCTCAGAGCTTCAGCAGCGCCTCCAGGTTCACGCGCAGCTTCAGTTCCGCCGGGGTGAGGCTGGCCGCGATGGCCTGGCTGGCCAGCCGGGTGTCGCGTGGCACGGGGTTGCTCAGTGGGTTGCCGCTCTTGCCGATCAGCGCGGCCACCTGCGGTTCGGTGGCGCTGAAGCCGCGCTTGAAGACGATGCCGATCTCGCCGTTGGCCAGCCGCACGATGGTGCCGGGCGGGTACAGGCCCACGGTCTTGATCAGCGCCATGCCGCTTTCGTCGTGCTGACCGAGTTCGTCGAGGAACACGGCGCGCGTCGCCGCGGCGCCGCTGAGCGCCTGGCGGCTGCGGCGCGGCGACAGCCGAGCGCCGAACAGGTCGATGCGGCGCAGCAGACGCGCCAGCATCTCGCCGTCGCTGCGCGCGGCCAGCGGGCCGGGGCCGGCGTCATGGTGCAGCCGCACGGCGGCCAGCCACACGGGGTCGTCGACGCCGACCTGGGCCAGCCGTTGCGCGGCATGCACGCCGTGGTCGTGCAGCGACTGGCGCTGCGCAGCGGTGGCCGGCTCGGCCTGGCTGGCGAGCCGGTCGTGCGCAGCGCCGGCGCCGTAGTTCATCGTCAGCGCGGCGCCCTGCAGCGACTCGCGCAGCGCCGGCGACAGCTGGAGCTGCTGCGCGACGAGGTCGGCCAGCAGCAGCGTCAGCAGCGCGTGGCGGGCGCTGTAGTCGTCGTACTCCTGGCTGCTCTCGAAGATCTGCAGCATCAGCGTGGCGTCGGGCTGCGCGTTCAACCGCTTCAGCGCCGCGTCGCGCAGCGTGTTCAGCCGTGCGGCAAAGCCGTCGGGGTCGGGCGCCTTGAGCAGGTTGTGCAGGCGCAGCAGCAGGTCCGACCAGGCCTCGCGCGGCCCTTGCTCCACGCGCACCGGCGTCGGGTCGAAGTGGAACTGGCTGTCGGCCGAGGCGATGTCGGCCAGCGTCGAGTCCCGGTGGACCAGGGTGTCCATGCGGTGTGCCAGCGCGCGCTGGTACTCGGGGGTGTCCTCGGCAAGGACCCAGGCGCCGCCGTCCATCAGGCCGCGCACCAGCGGCGAGTCGCGCAGCACCTGGCCGCGCGCGAACAGCAGCTTGCCGCTGGGGTCGTAGATGTCATGCGGCAGCGTCATGCCCAGGCGCAGCTTGCCGGCGGGGAGGTGGATCAGGTCGGAGGACATGTCTTCTGCATTGTCGGCATGGCTTCACGCGGCTTGAGGCAGGCTTGACCGTGTGCGAAGGGGCGGCTGCGTAGAATTCCCGCCCATCCGAGGAGCGCTGCGACGGGTTTTGCCTGCCAGGCTCGGATTTCTGCAACGGCGCTCATCGATCTCCCCTGTGGACCGCCATCGATGACCCTCTCGCCGCCCCCTCTCAAACTTTCCGGCCTGGAACCCGTCGCCATCGACGCCGGCAGCCTGTTCGTCAACATCGGCGAGCGCACCAACGTCACCGGCTCCAAGGCCTTCGCCCGCATGATCCTGGCCGGCCAGTTCGAGCAGGCGCTGGCCGTGGCCCGCCAGCAGGTGGAGAACGGCGCGCAGGTCATCGACATCAACATGGACGAGGCCATGCTGGACAGCCAGGCGGCCATGGTGCGCTTCCTGAACCTGATCGCCGGCGAGCCCGAGATCGCGCGCGTGCCCCTCATGATCGACTCGTCCAAGTGGAGCGTCATCGAGGCCGGGCTGAAGTGCATCCAGGGCAAGGGCATCGTCAACTCCATCAGCCTAAAGGAAGGCGAGGACGAGTTCCGCCGCCAGGCCAACCTCGTGCGCCGCTACGGCGCCGCGGCCGTGGTGATGGCCTTCGACGAGAAAGGCCAGGCCGACACCTTCGCGCGCAAGACCGAGATCTGCGCGCGGGCCTACCGCATCCTCGTCGACGAGGTCGGCTTCCCGGCCGAGGACATCATCTTCGACCCCAACATCTTCGCCATCGCGACGGGCATCGAGGAGCACGACAACTACGCGGTGGACTTCATCGAGGCCACGCGCTGGATCAAGGCGAACCTGCCCGGCGCCAAGGTGTCGGGTGGCGTGAGCAATGTGAGCTTCAGCTTCCGCGGCAACGAGCCGGTGCGCGAGGCCATCCACACGGTGTTCCTGTACCACGCCATCCAGGCGGGCATGGACATGGGCATCGTCAACGCGGGCATGGTGGGCGTGTACGACGACCTCGACGCCGAGCTGCGCGAGCGCGTGGAGGACGTGGTGCTGAACCGCCGGCCCCGGCTCGCCGAAGGCGAGCCTCCGATGTCGGCGGGCGAGCGCCTCATCGAGATCGCCGACCGCGCCAAGAGCGCCGGCAAGGATGATTCCGCGCGGCTGGCCTGGCGCGCGGGCGACGTCAACCAGCGGCTGAGCCACGCGCTGGTGCATGGCATCACCGACTTCATCACGGCCGACACGGAGGAGGCCTGGCAGGCCATCTCGGCCGGTGGCGGCCGGCCGCTGCACGTCATCGAAGGCCCGTTGATGGCCGGCATGAATGTCGTCGGCGACCTGTTCGGCGCGGGCAAGATGTTCCTGCCGCAGGTGGTGAAAAGCGCCCGCGTGATGAAGTCCGCGGTCGCCCATCTGCTGCCCTACATCGAGGAAGAGAAGCGCCTGCTCATCGAAGGCGGCGGCGACGCCAAGCCCAAGGGCAAGATCGTCATCGCCACGGTCAAGGGCGACGTGCACGACATCGGCAAGAACATCGTCACGGTGGTCTTGCAGTGCAACAACTACGAGGTCGTCAACATGGGCGTCATGGTGCCGGCCCAGGACATCCTGCGCAAAGCCAAGGAAGAGGGCGCGGACATCATCGGACTGTCCGGCCTCATCACGCCGAGCCTCGAAGAAATGCAGCATGTCGCCGCCGAGATGCAGCGCGACGAGTACTTCTCGTCGCGCCACATGCCGCTGCTGATCGGCGGCGCGACGACCAGCCGCGTGCACACGGCCGTGAAGATCTCGCCGCACTACGACGGCCCTGTGGTGTATGTGCCGGACGCCTCGCGCGCCGTGGGCGTGTGCACCGAACTGCTCAGCGACGACCGCGCCGCGGCCTACATCGCCGAGCTGCGTGCCGACATCGAGAAGACCCGCGCGCTGCACGCCAGCAAGAAGCAGACGCCGCTGGTCACGCTGGCCGCGGCGCGCGCCAACAAGGCCGTGCTGGACCTGGGCCGCGTGGCGCCGCCGCCGAAGTTCATCGGCCGGCGCGTGTTGAAGAACCTGGACCTCGCCGAGCTGGCCCGCTACATCGACTGGGGGCCGTACTTCCAGACCTGGGACCTGGCCGGGCCGTACCCGGCCATCCTGGACGACGAGATCGTCGGCAGCGAGGCGCGCCAGGTGTTCGCCGATGCGCAGGCGATGCTGAAGAAGATCATCGACGGCCGCTGGCTGCAGGCGCATGCGGTGTTCGGCCTGTACCCGGCCGCGCGCGTCAACGACGACGACATCGCCGTCTATGCCGATGCTTCGCGCACCGGCACGCTGATGACCTGGCACGGCCTGCGCATGCAGAGCGAGCGGCCGGTCATCGACGGCCCCGAAGGTCAAAAGATCAGGCGCCCCAACCGCTGCCTGTCCGACTTCGTCGCGCCCGAGGGCGACCATGTCGGCCTGTTCGCCGTCACGGCGGGCCTGGGCGTCGACAAGAAGGAAGCCGAGTTCCTCGCCAAGCATGACGACTACGCCGCCATCATGCTCAAGGCCCTGGCCGACCGCCTCGCCGAGGCCGCCGCCGAATGGCTGCACGAGCGCGTGCGCCGCGAGTTCTGGGGCTATGCGGCCGACGAGGCGCTGAGCAACGAGGCGCTGATTGCCGAGAAGTACGCTGGCATCCGCCCCGCACCGGGCTACCCGGCCTGCCCGGACCACCTCGCCAAGCGCGACATGTTCCGCGTGCTGGCACCCGACGAGATCGGCATGGGCCTGACCGACAGCATGGCGATGACGCCGGCCGCCAGCGTCAGCGGCTTCTACCTGGCGCACCCGGACGCGGCGTACTTCAACGTGGGCCGCATCGGCGACGACCAGCTCGACGACTGGGCGCGGCGCATGGGCCTGACGCGCGAGGACGCTGAGCGGGCGCTGGCGCCGCTGCGCGGCTGACACATTCGCTGACATCGCCGGCTTGGCCGTGCGGTCGCGTCCTACAAGTCGAGACGCGCGGCGCAAGCATGCTGCGGGCACCACAAAAACATCCGGAGCCCGCATGTCAATCCCGCTCAAGTCCACGCAGATCGTTGCCGGCACGGCCATCGTCCTGGCGCTGCTGGGCGGCGCCTACGCGGTAGGCCGTTCGGCGAACAGTGACCGCCTGGCGGACACGCAGCCTGCCGAGACGGCCGCGCAAGTGGCTGCAGCCACGCAGGCTGCGGCGCCACAGCGCCTGGCCGCTGCCGAGGTGCCGCAGCCAGTGCAAACCCGCCCGGTCGAGCCGAGCAACACGGTGGCGTTGTGCCAGAGCTGCGGTCGCGTGACCAGCGTGCACACCGAATCGCGCCGAGGCCATGCCAGCGGTGTGGGCGCCGTGGGTGGCGCCGTCGTGGGCGGCCTGCTGGGCAACATGGTCGGTGGCGGCACCGGCAGGAAGATCGCCACCGTGGCCGGTGCCGTGGGTGGTGGCTACGCCGGCAACGAGATCGAGAAGAACCAGAAGACCTACACCGTGTGGGTCGTGCAGGTGCAGGAGCGCGATGGCCGCCTGCGCCGTTTCGAGCGCAATGCCGACCCCGGCCTGCGCGTCGGCGACGAAGTGCGCCTCACCGAGGGCGGGTTCGAGCGCCGCTGACGGCGTGCAGCCCTTGCGGGGGTGCAAGCCTAGACCCAGGAGGCCGGGTCGAGCCGGTAGTAGTCGCTCAGCTGCGCATACAGCGCCGGGTGGCCCGCGGCCAGCTCCACGGGCCGCTCGAAGAACAGCTCGCTGATGACGGCGAAGAACTCCGCCGGGTCGGTGGCGCCGTAGGGGTCGATCAGCCCCGGTTCGCCGCGCGCCAGCCGCCAGCGCAGCGCATCGAACTCGTTCTGCATCACCGTGGACCAGCGCCGGTAGGCCTCGGCCGTGGGCAATGCGGGTGCGCCGTTGGCGTTGCCGTTGGCCTGGTCGAGCTGGTGCGCGAACTCGTGGATGACGACGTTGTGCCCGTTGCCCGGCGTGGCCGCGCCGCGCTGCACCTCGTCCCAGGCCAGCAGCACCTGGCCCTGGCTCCAGCTCTCGCCGGCCAGCACGCGGCGCTGGTCCGACAGCACGCCGCCGGCCTCGGTCACCGGGCGGTCGACGATGAAGGCGCTGGGGTACACCAGCACCTGGCGCAGCTCCGGATAGACGCCGCGCGCCGCGCCCAGCAGCGGCAGGCAGGCCAGCGCGGCGATGGTCACGCGGATCTCGTCCGTGACGCGCAGGCCGCGGCAGCCGAGGATGGGCTTTTCGGCCAGGAAGACCTGCATCAGCGCCTTCAGCTTGAGCTGCTGGCGCGCCGGCAGCCGCGCGACCAGCGGCACGCGCCGCCGCAGCAGCCGCCGCCACGCGGGCGGGAATGGCCGGCTGGCGATGCGCTCGCGGCGGTGGCGCACCCACCGCGGCCACAGCGCGACGCCTGCGGCGAGCAGCAGGACGGACGAGAAGAAGATCAGCAGGAACATGGGCGGGCTCGGTGACGGGGCAGGCCGGATGACGCAGATGTGCAGCGGCAGGGGGCGGTCCCGCTGGCTCATGCCTGCCAACTCTGGCAACCCTGCCAATCCTGTCAACTGGGGTGTCACTGCGGGCTTTGCAAGTACGGGTTGACCCCGGGGCCCGGCCATGAGGGGGTTAGCCGCAGGCGTGGCGACCTGCGCTAGCCTGTCGGGATGTCCACCACACCGCGCGCCCACGAGTCCCGCCTGCAGGCCTGGCAGGTGCTGCTGGGGGGCATCTGCGGCCTGGTGCTGACCATCGGCCTGGCCCGTTTCGCCTACACGCCCATGCTGCCGCAGATGCAGGCGCAGGCCGGCCTGGGTGTGGCCGACGGCGGGCTGCTGGCGGCCATCAACTACGCCGGCTACATGAGCGGCGCGCTGCTGGCCGCGTGGATCGAGAGCCCCGCGTGGCGCCAGCGGCTTTACGTCTGGGGCCTGCCGCTGGCGCTGGGGATCACGGCGCTGATGGGCTGGAGCACCTCCTTCGGCGTGTGGGCGCTGTCGCGCTACGTGGGCGGCCTGTGCGGTGCCTGCGGCATGCTGCTGGGTTCGGGGCTGGTGCAGGGCTGGCTGATCCGCGCGGGGCGCCGGCCGGAGCTGGGCCTGTATTTCATCGGCCTGGGGCTGGGCATCGTCGTGTCGGCGCTGGGCGCGATGGGCATGACGCGCGGCCTGGGCCTGGGCTGGGCGGCGCAGTGGGAAGGCTTTGCGCTGCTGGGGCTGGTGTTCCTCGTGCCGGCCTGGCTGTGGCGCCCGCCGGTGCCGCCCCCGGCGACGAAAGCCGCAGCGGCCGGCGCGCCCAGCCGGCGCTGGATGGCGCTGATGGTGGCGGCCTACTTCTGCGCGGGCTGGGGCTTCGTCATCAACGCGACCTTCACGGTCGCCATCGTCGAGAAGCAGCCGCTGCTGGCCGGCCAGGGGCCCTGGGCCTGGCTGCTGGTGGGCCTGGCGGCCACGCCGGCGGTGTTCGTGTGGGACCGCATCGCGCGGCGCACGGGCGACGTGGGCGCGCTGCTGATCGCGTTCGGCGTGCAGATCGTGGGCGTGCTGCTGCCGGTGCTGGCCGGTGGGCTGGTCGCCGCGCTGGCGGGCGCGCTGCTGTACGGCGCCACCTTCATCGGCATCGTCAGCCTGACGCTGGCGCTGGTGGGCCGGCGCTCGCCCGGCAACCCGGGCAAGGCGATGGCGCGGCTGACGCTGAGCTACGGCGTCGCGCAGGTCAGCGCGCCCGCGCTGACGGGGCACATGGTGCAGGCCAGCGGCAGCTTCGACGCGGCGCTGTGGCTGACGGCCGGCGTGCTCGCCACGGGCATGGCGCTGCTGGTGGCGGTGCAGCGCGAGTCGCGTTGAGCGCGGCGCATTGCATTGCCTTGGTGGACCGTGATCTCAAGTAAAGCCGGGGTAACGGGTTGTGAGCGCGGTCATCGGCCGCGGCCCGCCGGGGGTTAGAGCACCCGGGCTGCGTGTTTTCGCAGCCGGAGTGAACACCATGAAACGAACCACCCTGGGACTGGTCCTGATCGCCGCCGCGCTGCTGTCCGGCTGCATCATCGTGCCGCCCCGCCCCTATGGCCGCTACCAAGGCACGGCCCACGTGACGGTGGTGGACTCGCCGCGCTACGGCGGCGGCTACGACCGCGGCGGCCGCGACGACGGCCCGCAGCAGACACCGCGCCGGGGCTGGTGACATGAAGCCGCTGCTCAAGATCGCCACACCGGCGCTGCTGATGACGGCGCTGCTGTCGGGCTGTGTTGTCGTGCCCTCCCACCGCGGCTACGTGGCCGCGCCCGGCGTCGTCGTGGTCGACGCGCCGCCGCCCGCGCCGTATGCCGAGGTCGTGCCGGTGATGCCCTACCCGGGCGCCGTCTGGATCAACGGCTACTGGGGCTGGACGGGCGGGCGCCACCAATGGGTGCCGGGCTACTACGAGCGTCCGCGGCCGGGCTACCGCTACGAGCCGCACCGCTGGGAGAACAACGGTGGCCGCTGGCACCTGCACGCGGGCGCGTGGGTCAGGCTCTGATCACAGCCGTTCGATGACGGTGGCGATGCCCATGCCACCGCCCACGCACAGCGTCACGCAGCCGGTCTGAAGGTCGCGGCGCTCCAGTTCGTCCAGCAGCGTGCCCAGCAGCATCGCGCCGGTCGCCCCCAGCGGGTGGCCCAGCGCGATGGCGCCGCCGTTGACGTTGATGCGGTCCGGGTCCACGCCGAGGTCGCGCGCCGTCTTCAACGGCACGGCCGCGAAGGCTTCGTTGATTTCCCACAGGTCGATGTCGCCGGCCGCCATGCCGGCCTGGTGCAGCGCCTTGCGGCAGGCCGGCGTCGTGCCGGTCAGCATGATCGTGGGCTCGCTGCCGGTCACGGCCGCGGCGCGGATGCGCGCACGAGGCTTCAGGCCGGCCGCGTCGCCACCAGCCCTGGAGCCGACGAGCACCAGCGCCGCGCCGTCGACGATGCCCGAGGAGTTGCCCGCGTGATGCCGGTGCGCTATTGCGGACGCCTGCGGGTACTTGCGCAGCGCCAGCGCGTCGAACCGGGCGCCCAGCTTGAGGAAGCTCGGGTTCAGCGCGGCCAGCGTCTCGCCGGTCGTCTGCGGCCGGATGGTCTCGTCCTCGGCCAGCAGCAGTGCGCCCGTCTCGTCATGCACGGGCACCAGGGCCCGCGCGAAGCGGCCTTCGGCGCGGGCCGTGGCGGCGCGCTGGTGCGAGCGGGCGGCCCACGCATCCAGGTCCGCGCGCGAGAAGCCTTCCAGCGTCGCGATCAGGTCGGCGCTGATGCCCTGCGGCACGAAGCCGACGGTGTCGACGACGCGCTCGTCCAGCAGCCATGCGCCGCCGTCGCTGCCCATGGGCACGCGGCTCATGCTCTCCACGCCGCCGGCCACCACCAGCCGCTCGAAGCCGCTGGCCACCTTGGCGGCCGCGAGGTTGACGCTCTCCAGCCCCGACGCGCAGAAGCGCGACTGCGTGACGCCGCCCACCGTCTCGGCCCAGCCCGCGTCCAGGACGGCGATACGGGCGATGTCGCCGCCTTGTTCGGCGATCGGCGTCACGCAGCCCAGCACCACGTCGTCGACGAGCGCGGTGTCCAGCTGCATGCGCTCGCGCAGCGCCTGCAGCAGCGTGCGCATCAGCCAGATCGGTGTGGCCGCGTGCAGCGATCCCTCGGGCTTGCCTTTGCCACGCGGCGTGCGGCAGTGGTCGTAGAGGTAGGCATCGAACATGGGTCGGGTCTCGTCAGGCGATCTGGGGATGTTGCCAGGGTGCGGCGCCCCGGCTGCCGCTACATTCGCGCGGTCAACCGACCAGGGAGTTCGACGTGATGCCTTCTCTTTCGTTCGCCAGCGCGCTGTCCCTGCTGGCGTTGCTCGCTGCATGTGCCGCGCCCAGTGCCGGCGACAAGGTGGCGGCATCCGACGCGGCTCAGGCCGACGTGGTGTGTTTCTTCGAGGCGCCCACCGGCACCAACCGCAAGGTGCGCCGCTGCATGAGCAAGGAGGAGTACAACAAGGCGTCTGAATCCGCGCAGCGCATCGCCGGCGAAATCCGCACCCCGCCGCCACCGCCGCAGTAAGCGGGCTCAGAGCCCCACGGCCTTCTCCAGCGCGGCGATCTCGTCTTCCACGTAGCCGGCCAGCCGCTGCAGGTTGGGCAGCGCGTCGGTCGCGATCAGGCCGAAGTACAGCGTGCCGGCGTAGCTGAACAGCGTGATGTTCATCAGATGGGTGGCCGGCATCGTCGACAGCGGGTGCATCTCGCGCACCAGGGCGCCGTTCATGTACAGCGGCTTGGCCGGCCCCGGCACGTTGGACACCAGCGTGTTGCCCAGCGGCGTGAGGGTGTCGGCGAGCTTGAGCATGCCGGCGACCTGGCCCAGCAGGCCGGTCAGGATGGTGTAGGTCTCGACGGCCTCGGGCGCGACCGAATCGATCATGGCGCGCACGCTGCGCAGCGAGTAGCCGACGTTGCGCAGGCGCACGTAGGCGTCGTCGGTGGGTGGCGACAGGTCCACGAGGATGATGCCGATCTTGTTGCCGGCGCCTTTTTCATCTTCGCGGCGCAGGTTCACCGGCATCTGGATCGTGATGGGCCGGTCCAGGGTCACGCCCTCGTCGGCCAGGTAGCGGTGCATGGCGCCGTCCAGGCAGGTCAGCGCCACGTGGTTGAGCGTGGCGCGGGCCTTCTGGCGGATGGCGTCGATGCGCGCCATGGGCACGGCGGCAGTGGCGAACTGGCGGCCGGGCGTGGCGTTGCCGGTGAAGGGCGTGTCGCAGCTGGCCATGAAGGGCAGGGCGATGGCGTTCTTCGTCAGCTTCATGCCCTCCAGCGCCAGCATGGCGGTGAGCCGGCCGATGCCGACGGCGCGCTTGCTGTTGGCGGTGAGCTGCTTCCACACGGTGCCGGCCATCTGCGGGTCCAGCCGCTTCTTGAACGGGCTGCGGCCGCGGCGCGTGTGGTCCAGCGTCCAGACCGGCGTGAGGGTCGCGTCGTCCGCCGTCGCCTGCAGCGACTCGACGACCCAGCGCGTCATCGTGATGCCGTCGGCCACCGCGTGGTGCATCTTGTAGTAGACGGCGACCTGCCGGTCCCACAGCCCGCCGATGACGTGCACCTCCCACAGCGGCCGGCTGCGGTCCAGCATGGGCTCGTGCAGCCGTGCGGCCAGCGCGTACAGCGCCTCGCGGTCGTTCGCGCCGCGCGCGAGCTTGTGGAAGAAGACGTGCTGCGCCAGGTCCACCGACCCGGCCGTGTCCCAGCTCGGCATCAGCGCCGACGACACGAAGTGGATGACGCGGTCGAACGGCGGCTGCACGTCGGTGTGCGTCAGCAATTCCTCGTACAGCTGCTTCGCGAAGTTCGCGCCGCCTTTCACGCCTTTAGGAATCTGCAGGATGTGCAGGCCGGCCACATGCTTGGGACTGGCCTCGTTCTCGGCGATGAAGAAGGCGAGGTCGAGCAGGGAGAGTCGGCTCATGATGTCTCTTGTCGTTATGGGTGCGACCCAGCATAGGCGCGCCCGTGAGACGGTCAAGGCCGGGGATTCACGCGTCGCCGCTGGCCGCCGAGCGCTTGCCGCTGCGGCGTTCCTTGTCCGCGGCACGCGCGGCTTCCTGTTCAGCCGCCTTGCGGTCCTGCGCTTCGGCCGCCTCGCGGCGCCAGGCGGCCATCTCCTCGGGCGTCTCCAGCGTGATGCGGCCCAGCAACCCCTGGCGGTAGTCGACCAGCAGCGCCTCGGCGGCCTTGTGCATCTGCACCGCGCCGCCGCGGATCTTGGCGCCGCGCTTCACGCCGATGGCTTCCAGCACGGAGTCGTCCGCACCCAGCTCGGCCAGGCCGTAGCGGGCCTGCAACCGTTCGGGGTAGCGCCGCTTGAGCACGGCGATCAGCTCCAGCGCCACCTCCTCCTCGTCGAACGCATTGCGGCCGATGGCGCCGCTGGCGGCGAGGTGGTAGCCGCTCTGCTCGATGGCGATGCGCGGCCACAGCATGCCGGGCGTGTCGAACAGGTAGAAGCCGTGCTCCAGCACGAACTTCTGCTCCAGCTTGGTGATGCCGGGCTCGTCGCCGGTCTTGGCGGCCTTGCGGCCCACCAGCGTGTTGATCAGCGTGCTTTTGCCCACGTTGGGGATGCCGCAGATCATCACGCGCAGCGGCTTGTGCATGTCGCCACGCAGCGGAGCCAGTTCGCGGCAGGCCTTGATGAGGGCGCGGGCGGGCGCCTTCTCGCCGGCATCCAGCGCGATGGCGCGCGTGTGCGGCTGGGCGTTGTAGAAGGCCAGCCAGGCGTCGGTCTGGGCCGGGTCGGCCAGGTCCTGCTTGTTCAACACCTTCAGCGACGGCCGGCCGGTCGTCAGTGCGGCCAGCATCGGGTTGCTGCTGGAGCCGGGCAGCCGCGCGTCGAGCAACTCGATGACCACGTCCAGCCCCGCCTGCACGCGATCCTTGATCGCCTGCCGGGTGGAATTCATGTGGCCGGGGAACCAGTTGATGGGCATGCGGTTCAGGGGTCGTGGGCTGCAGGGCTGTGGATTGTCGGGCTTACATCCCGTTGCGCCGCGCGGTCCGCAAGACGCCACCATCCTGGAGTCGTCTTGAGGTGCTTATGAGATTCGAAGGGGTGTTGAGCGCGTGGAACCACGACGCCGGTTATGGCGCGATCCGGCCGGTGAACGGGGGCGAAGAGGTCTTCGTGGGGCTGGCGGCGTTCCCGACCGATGGTGAGGGGCCGCGCCCGGACGAGACGCTCAGCTTCGAAATTGTGACCGGACGTGACGGACGCAAGCAGGCCGCGAACCTGAAGCGGCTGCGTTCACCAACCCTGAATCCGGCACTGCGCGAAGCCACGGGCGGAGCCCGCGGGCGCGCGCGGCATGCCCAGAGAAAACGGCGCCTGGGCCTTGCGGCCGGCGCCGTCGTCACGGTGGTGCTGGTGCTGGGGGGGGTGCACCTGTGGCAAGCGCAGGGCCGGTCCGGCGAAGTGCCGGCGGTGGCGCGGCGCTAGTCCTTGCGTGCGTCCCGATGCCGGTGCTGTGCAACACTGGCCGACGCCGCACTGACTCGCCTGAACCATGAAGCTGCTCTTCGTTGCCGACCCCCTGGCCACCTTCAAGACCTACAAGGACTCCACCTTCGCGATGATGCGGGAAGCTGCAAAGCGCGGCCACACGCTCGTCGCCTGCGAAGTCAACCAGCTCGTCTGGCAGCGCGGCGGCCGGGTGACGGCGCGGCGCGCGCAGGAGATCGCGCTGACGGGTGATGCGCAGGACTGGTACACCGTCACCGCGACGGCCGACCTCGTGCTGGCCGATGTGGACGCCGTGCTGATGCGCAAGGACCCCCCGTTCGACAGCGAGTTCTTCTACGCCACCCACCTGCTCAGCCAGGCCGAGCGCGAGGGCGCGAAGGTCTTCAACAAGCCCGGCAGCCTGCGCGAGCATCCGGAGAAGCTGGCCATCCTGGAGTTCCCGCAGTTCATCGCGCCCACGCTGGTCACGCGCGACGCCGCCGAGGTCCGCGCCTTCCACGCCGAGCAGCGCGACATCATCCTGAAGCCGCTGGACGGCATGGGCGGCATGGGCATCTTCCGCGTCAAGGACGACGGCCTGAACCTCGGCAGCATCATCGAGACGCTGAACAAGGACGGCACGCAGACCGTCATGGTGCAGCGCTTCATCCCCGCCATCACCGAGGGCGACAAGCGCATCCTCATCATCGGCGGCAAGCCGGTGCCGTACTGCCTGGCGCGCATCCCGCAGGGCAACGAGGTGCGCGGCAACCTGGCCGTCGGCGGCAAGGGCGTGGCCCGCGAGCTGACCGTGCGCGACCGCGAATTGGCCGAGGCGCTGGGCCCGACGCTGGCCGCGCGCGGCCTGCTGCTGGTGGGCCTGGACGTCATCGGCGAGCACATCACCGAGATCAACGTGACCAGCCCGACGTGCTTCCAGGAGATCACGGACCAGAGCGGCTTCGACGTCGCGAAGATGTTCATTGACGCACTTGAGGCAGCTCTCGCATGAGGAGGCGCGACTTCGCGGCGCTGGGCCTTGCCGGCTTCGCATTCCCTGCATTCGCCCAGGACGCCGCCTTCGACCAGCAGGCCGAAGCCTTCCTCGAGGCGCTGTGGCAGATCGACCCCGACGCCGCCGTCGCCGCCGGCCGGTTCGAGTTCGCGCCGCGCGTGACGCTGCCGAGCGCCGCGCAACGCGACCGCATGCGCGCCTTCCTGAAGCGCTGGCACGCCACCTTCCAGAGCCAGTCCGAGGCGATGCTGAACACCAGCCAGCGCATGGATAGTGCGCTGCTGCTTGCCAAGATCGATGCCGACCTGTGGCGGCTGGACGTGCTGCGCGAATGGTCGTGGAGCCCGGCCGAGCACAACCCGGCCGCGCTGCTGGACCTGCTGCTGAACACCGACTACGCGCCGCTGCCCGAGCGGCTGCGCGCGCTGGCGCCGCGCCTGGCGCAACTGCCGGCCTACTACCGCGCCGCGGCGGCCAGCCTCAGCGGCGTCACGCGCGAGCACACCGAGCTGGCGCTGCAACAGGCGCCCGGCGTGCTGGGCGTGCTGGACGACATCGCCAAGCATGCGCGTGCGGCGGGTGTGGACCTCGCCAAGCCACTGGCCGGCGCGCGTGCCGCCGTGCGTGGCTACGTGGCGCAACTGAAGAAGCTCAAGCCCGCGCGCAGCTTCCGCCTGGGCGGCGAGCTGTACGAGCCCAAATTCGCGCACGACATCCAGTCGGCGCGCACCGCCAGGCAGACCTACGAGCTGGCGCAGCAGCGCCGTGAGGAGGTGCTGGCCAGCATGCACACGCAGGCCACGGCGCTGTGGCCCACGGTCATCGGCAGCGAGCCGCCGCCCGCCGACCGCTTCGCGCTGATCGGCCGCGTCATCGACAAGCTCAGCGAGAAGCACGTCAGGCGCGAGCAGTTTGTCGACGAGATCCGCGCGCAGATCCCGCAGCTCGAAGCCTGGGTGCGCGACCACGACCTGCTGAGCCAGGATGCGAGCAAGCCGCTGCAGGTGCGCGAGACGCCCGAGTACCAGCGCGGCATCGCCGGCGCCAGCATCGAGGCGCCCGGCGCCTACCGGCCGCAGGACAAGACCTACTACAACGTCACGCCGCTGGACGACCTGACGCCCGAGCAGGCCGAGAGTTCGCTGCGCGAGTACAACCACTGGATCCTGCAGATCCTCAACATCCACGAGGCCATCCCCGGCCACTACACGCAGCTCGTGCACGCCAACCGCGTGCCCAGCAAGGTCAAGGCCTTGTTCGGCAACGGCGCGATGGTGGAGGGCTGGGCGGTCTACGGCGAGCGCATGATGATCGAGAGCGGCTACGGCGCCTCGCCCGAGATGACGCTGATGTGGGGCAAGTGGCATCTGCGCTCGGTGACCAACACCGTGCTGGACTACAGCGTGCACGTGCTGGGCATGAGCGAGGCGGATGCCGTGGACCTGCTGACCGCCCAAGCCTTCCAGACCGCGCGCGAGGCCAAGGAAAAGTGGCGCCGCGTGCAGCTCAGCTCGGTGCAGCTGACCAGCTACTTCAGCGGCTACAGCGAGATCTTCGCGCTGCGCGAGCAGTTGAAGTCACGCCCGGGCTTCGACCTCAAGGCCTTCCACGAGCAGTTCCTCAGCTACGGCAGCGCGCCGGTGCGGCTCATCGCGGCGCAGATGCTGGCCTGATCAGGGCGGCACCGCGCGCCGCTTGGCCGTGATGACACCGTCTTTGAAAGGCGCCTCGGCCAGCACGGCGTCGGCCCGGCGAACCACCTCGGCGCCCAGGGCGCTGCGTGCGCAGGCCACATGGCCCTGGCGCGCCGAGCTTTGCTCCACCAAGGGCAGCAACTGCAGCTCCTCGCCGGCCATGCCGGCCTCGCGGGTCAGCTGTGCCAGCTCGAAGGGCAGGGCCAGCATGCCGTCGATGCGCCCGTGCCGCAACATCAGCATCAGGTTCAGCGCCGGGTTCTGGCTGGTCACCTTCTCCACGCGGCCGGCCGGCAGGGCGGCCACCAGCGCATCCAGCGTGGCACCGTAGGCGCGCCCCGGGGCGTGACCCAGCCGGTTGTCCGGCCGGGCCAGCCATTCGGTCAGCGGCAGCCGGCCCTGCTCGTCGAGCATGGCCTGCCAGCGCGGCAGGTCCTGCCGGCGCACCACCAGCAAGGGCGACACCCGGATCGGAAAAGGCCGCGAGAAGTACAGGTAGGCCTCGCGCTCGGCGTTCTTGAGCAGGCCGAAGGCGCAGCTGTTGGGCATGTTCTGCAGGCTGGCCTCCAGGCGCTTGGGCGGCACGGCCAGGATGCGGTGCTGAAACCCAGGCAGCCGCGGCAGCAGCGCGTCGCGCAGCAACCGGTCCAGCACGCCCTCGTCCTTCTGCGGGCCCTCGGTGATGTACAGAGGCGGCAACTCGTAGCGCAGCCATTGCACCTCCGCCCCGGCGCCCGACGCCGCAGGCTGCGGCTGTGCGATCGCTGGCTGCAGCGTCGCTGCAGCCAGCGCGACCGCAGCCAGCAGGCGGGGAGGCATTGTCATGCCCGACACGGTACCTGATCCCGGCAGGCACCGCGCGCTGCCGTTCAGGCGGCTGTGCTGCGGATGCGATGCCCTGCTGCCAGCTTGTAGGCGGCGATCTCGGCGGCGACCTCGGCGGGGTCGATCACGTCGGCCAGTTGCTCGAACCCCCCGGGCGCCAGCGCCTCCACGCGGTCCAGGATCGCGTCCAGCCCCTCGCGCCGGTTCATGTCGACGATGCGGGCGCACAGGGGCCGGCGCGCGTCCTCGTAGGCGGCGAGTGCCGTGTCGAGGTCGGCATGCGTCGCGAGCGCATCGGCCAGCGCCTTGGCATCCAGGATGGCCTGCGTCGCGCCGTTGGAGCCGATGGGGAACATCGGATGCGCCGCATCGCCCAGCAGCGTGGAGCGGCCCAGACGCCAGCGCGGCAGCGGGTCGCGGTCCACCATGGGCCATTCCAGCATCTGTTCGGCGCGGGTGATCAGGCCCGGCACATCCAGCCAGTCGAAGCGCCAGCGGCCGAAGGTGGGCAGCAGGTCGTCGAGCCGGCCGGCGCGGCTCCAGTCGGCGCGGTCGGGTGCGGTCAGGCCCGGCTCGGGTTCGCGCACGCGGCGGTCGGCGATCCAGTTGATGAGCTGCAGCCCGTCGGCACGCGGCGCGGCTATCGGGTAGACGACGAACTTGGCGCGGCTGTGGCCGGCCTGCACCATCGTGCGGCCGTCCAGGAAGGGCGGCGCCCAGGACGTGCCGCGCCACATCATGACGCCGCGCCAGCAGGGCCCGCCTTCGTCCGGTGCCAGGCGGCGGCGCAGCGCGGAGTGGATGCCATCGGCGCCGACGACCAGGTCCGCCGCCAGCTCGCGCGGGCCGTCCGCCGTGTCGATCTCGGCGATGGCCTGGCTGCCCTCGTCGCGCACGTTGGCGACCCGCTGGCCGCTCAACACCGTGACCTTGGCGCCGGCCTCGCGCCACAGCCTCATCTGCAGTTCACCGCGGTGGATGCTGAACTGCGGGTGGCTGTAGCCCCCGGCAATGCCGCGCGCGTCGCGGTAGATGGCCTGGCCGTGGCGGTTGGCGAACACCAGCGCCGAGGTCTCGACGGCCATCGCGCGCAGCGCCGGCAGCAAGCCCAGTTCGTCCAGCACGGCCACCGCGTGCGGCAGCAGGTTGATGCCCACGCCCAGGGGCTTGGGTTCCCGCACGGCCTCCAGCACGGTCACGGCATGGCCGCGCGCCTGCAGCGCCAGCGCCGCCGTCAGCCCGCCGATGCCGCCGCCTGCGATGAGGATGTCCATCAGTTCAGGGTAAGCGAGATGGTTGCGGTATGCAACAAAACCTACCCTGAGGCTGTGAGCAAGACAGACAGCCTTCGAGACATCACGCCCGAAGGCCTGATGCTGCCTGTGCCCGGCGTGGACTACGGCCTGCTGGACGGCTTGCTGGGCTACGCGCTGCGCCGCGCGCAGAACGCGCTGTACCTGGACTTCTACCGCGCCACCGCCGCCTGGGACATCAGCCCGCAGCGCTTCGCGGCGCTGGTGCTGATCGCCCGCAACCCCGGCCTGCGCCAGGGCCTGCTCGCCCAGGCCATGGGCCTGCACCGCAGCGGCGCGCTGCGACTGACGGACTGGTTCACCGCGCAGGGTTGGGCCGAGCGCCGCGATGCGCCGGAAGACGCCCGCGCCTGGGGCCTGCACCTGACGCCCGCCGGCAGGCGCCTGCTCGCCAAGCTCGAAGCCGCCGTCGCCGAGCATGACCGCATGTTGATCGCCGCCCTCGGCGACCAGGGGGCGGCATTGAAGGCAGGCCTGGAGCGCCTGGCCTGGGCTGCGACCGCGCAGTCCACCGAAGCTCCGCACCACAACAAGCCCAGGAGACAGAAACCATGATCGACCGTCGCCATGTTCTTGCCTCGTTCGCGGCGCTGCCGCTGGCCTCACCTTCGGTCTCACGCGCCCAGGGCCAGCCGTCGCGGCTGCTCGTCGGCTTCCCGGCGGGCGGGTCCGTGGACGCCACCGCGCGCCGCTTCGCCGAGTTCTGCCGCGGCAAGCTGGCCGACACCGTGCTGGTGGAGCAGAAGGTCGGCGCCGGCGGGCGCATCGCCATCGCCGCGCTGAAGGACGCGGCATCCGACGGGCAGACGCTGCTCGTCAGCCCGTCGTCCATGTTCACGATCTACCCGCACGCCTACCGCAAGCTGGCCTACAACCCGGTGACCGACGTGCTGCCCATCGCACCGCTGGCGCTGTCCACCTGCGGCTTCGGCGTGGGCCCGATGGTGCCGGCCGCGGTGAAGACGCTGGCGCAGTTCGCCGACTGGGCGCGCGCCAACCCCGACAAGGCCGCCTATGCATCGCCCGCGGCCGGCGCGATGCCGCACTTCCTGGGCAACCAGTTCGAGCGTGCCGCGGGCCTCAAGCTCATCCACGCGCCCTACCGTGGTGCCGCGCCCGGCATGCAGGACCTGATGGGCGGCCAGATCGCGTCGGGCTGCTTCTCCATCGGCGACTTCCTGCCCCACCTGCCGTCCGGCCGCGTGCGGCTGCTGGGCGTGACCGACAAGGCACGCTCGCGCTTCGCCCCGGACGTGGCCACGTTCGAGGAGCAGGGCTTCAAGGGCATCGTCGGCGTGGAGAGCTACGGCCTGTTCGCGCCGGCCCGTCTGCTGGCGGCGCAGGTCGAGAAGCTGGCTGCGTTGGCGCGCGCCGCGGTGCATGAGCCGGCCGTGGTGGAGGCGCTGGCCAAGCTGGGTTTCGAGCCGCTGTCGCTGCCGCCGGCCGACTACGCGGCGCGCCTGGCCGCCGAGCGCGACTACTGGGGCCCGGTGGTCAAGGCGTCGGGTTTCTCGTCGGACGATTAGCATGCCGGCTCCAAGAGGAGCTGCCTGAATGCCCTGGCGTCGACTGGCCGTTGGCCTTGCCGTTTGTTTGACCGTTTGTTTGACCGCTTGTTTGACCGTTCCCGCCGCGCATGCGGCGACCGACACCGTGCGCCTGCAGCGGCTGCTGGCCGAACAGCAGTTCGCCGCGGCAGGTGCCGATCTCGACGCGCTGCTGCGGGCGCCGCGGCCCGACGCGGCCGAGCGCGCGGTCATCTACCAATGGCTGTACGCCCGCGACGACAGTGCCGCCATCGACCGCCGCACGCGTGGCGTGCTGACCGACGCCAAGGCAGACGCTGTCGACCTGCTGGCCGCTGGCCGGCTGGCGCTGGACCGGCGTGACTTCGCGCGCGCCAGGGCCTGCTTCGAGCGTGCGCTGGCGAAGGCCACGCGACCGGTCGACACCGCGCAGGCGCTGCGCGGCCTGGGCCAGCGGCACTACCAGCTGCGCGAGTTCGATGCGTCGCTGAAAGCGCTGGAACAAGGCCTGGCCGCCGAGCGCACGGCCGATGGCCTGGCGGCGCTGGCCGACACGCTGATCCGCCTGGGCCGCACCGAGGATGCCATCGCCGCGGCCGAAGGCGCCGTGGCGCTGAACAGCCACCACGAGGCCGCGCACTACCTGTTGGGCAACGGCTATGCGCGCGAGAACTACACGCAGCTCGCCGCGCGGCTCGGGGACGGCTTCGCGCCGCTGCTGGCCGACGTGCGGCGCGCGTCGGACGCGTTCGAGCAGGGCGACTTCGACACCGCGCTGGCGTTGAGCCTGGGTGTGCTGCAGCGCTGCCCGCAGCTGGGCCGCGCCCACGCCATCGCGGCCAAGGCACTGGAGTCGCAGCGTTTCGCCATCGACGTGCACCGCGCCGACTACGAGCGCCGCTTTGCCGCCACGCCCATGCCCGTCGTGCCCGGCATCGAGCGCTACGTGCTGAACTGGAACGACTTGTCGCCGCGCCACCGCAAGCGTGTGGCGCTGTCCGTCGCGCCGTGGAAGGCCTTCATCCCCGTGCTGGTGGAGGGCGGCGCGACGCACTTCATCAAGCCGATGTGGATGCGCCTGTCCGAGACGCCGCAGGCCCATGCGCTGAAGGACGCCCGCATCGACTACGACTCGCGGCTGTGGGACGACGTGCGCGGCATGGGCGGCTATTTCACGGTCACCGGCATCGAGGACGTGGAGCGCAGCATCTTCGACAAGTACAACACCGTGCTGCACGAGCTGACGCACCAGGTCCATGGCGTGATGACGGCCAACCAGGCGCGCGAGATCGAGGCGCTGTACCAAAAAGCCAAGGCACGCGACGCCGCGACACGCAACGGCTTCCTGTCGCGCTACGCGGGCGGCTCGGTGTGGGAGTACTTCGCCGAAGGCGCCAACGCCGAGGCCTCGCCGCGGCGCGATGCCTATGACGGCCGCGAGATCGTGCGCGAGCGCCTCGTGGCGATGGACCCGGCGCTGCAGTCGCTGGTGAAGCGCTTCTACGCGCTGCGCGACACCAGCGCCAGCCGGCCCGTCGCGCTCGTCAACGCCGGCAACCAGAAGCTGGAGGATGGAAGGCTGGGCGAGGCCGTGCCGCTGTTCGAGCGTGCGCTGAAGCTGGCGCCCGACGACGAGAGCGCACTGAACGCGCGGCTGTATGCGCTGGCGCTGCAAGGCCACGGCACGGCGGCGCGCGAGCTTGCGGCGCGCGCGCTGGCCCGGCATCCGCACAGCGGCCTGCTGCGCGTGACGACGGCCGATGCGCTGTGGCACGGCGGCGCGCCGCTGGCCGCCGAGGTCGTGCCGGGCCTGGCGCGCGGCGCCGAGGCCCTGAAGGGCGAGGATCGTTTCCGCGTCGACCTGGCGCTGGCCGACCACCATCGCCGCCTGGGCGACGTGACGCAGGCGCTGGCCGCCTACCAATCGGTGCTGGCCTACCAGGGCGACCAGCCCGAGGCGCTGTGGGGCCGTGCGGCCACGCTGGCGCTGGCCGGCCGCTGGGACGAGTCCTTTGCCCAGTACGACGCCGTGCTGCGCCTGCGCACCGGTCTCGTGCCGCTGCGCCGCGACTATGCGCTGGACCTGCTGCGGGCCGGCCGCACCGAACCTGCGCGCGCCCAGGTCAAGGAGGCGCTGATCCTCGACCCGCGCGACCCCGACACGCTGGCGCTGAAGGCCTGGCTGGCGCTGGTCGACGGTGACGCCGTGGCGGCCAAGGCCGTCACCGACGAGGCGCTGGCGCTGGGCAGTTGGTCCGACCTGGCCCTCATCGTGCAGGCCGCCGCGCTGCAGGCCCAGGGCAAGGCGGACGCAGCGAAGGGGGCGCTCGCGCCGCTGCGCCAGCGCATCGCCACCGCTGCGGCGCCGCAGTACGTGTACCGGCCCGAGAAATCAGCTTGGTTCTCCGTGCACGAGCTGCCGGCGAACGAGCGCCGCGTCCTGGAGTCGATCGTCAAGTGAGGTTCTTCAAGCGCCTCGAAGCCGCCCACCTGAACGGGCTCAGCGTCGCGCTGGGCGTGTCGGCCACGCACCTGGTGGTCAGCGCGCTGTGCGGCGACACGGCGGGCCTGGCGGCCGTGGGCGGTGCCGTCTGTGCCAGCCTGCCGGACCTGCCCAACCCGCCGCAGCGCGTGCTGCCGCGCGTGCTGCCCGCCGCGGCCGCGGCGGCCGTCGTCACGCTGCTGGTGGGCGTGACCGACCACTCGCTGGTGCTGACCGTGGCGGTGGTGGCGGTGGTGACCTTCCTGTCGCTGATGGCGCTGGCCTGGGGCCTGCGCGCGGGGCCGCTGTCGTTCTCGCCGGTGCTGGCCCTGGTGTTCGCGATGGCCTGGGACCGCACGGCCGGCGCCGCCTCGCCCTGGGAGCACGCGCTGTGGGTGGGGCTGGGCGGCTGCGTCTACGCCGGCTGGGCGCGGCTGAGCGCCGTCGTGCTGCGGCACCGGCTGCGCCAGCTGGCGCTGGCCGGCGCGCTGCGGGCGACCGAGCGGCGGCTGCGCTCGCGCGCGCAACGCATTGCCGGCGCGGTGAGCGGCGCCGAGGCCAGCATCCGCGCCTCCATCGCCGACGACGTGGTGCTGGCCGAGGCGCTGCAGTCGGCGCGCGACCAGGTCTTCGCCGCGCGCCGCTCGGCGCGCAGCCGCAAGCAGACCGACCTCGTGCTGGGTCTCATCGAGCTGCGCGACCTGATGCTGGCCAGCCGCCTGGACACCGAGCTGCTGGGCCAGGACTTCCCCGGCCGGCAATGGCGCTCGGCGCTGGCCGACGCGGTGCGCCAGCTCGCCGACGTGTTGCGCGCGCTGGCCGACGACATCGAGCTCGGCACGCCGCTGCCCGAAGTGTCCGTCGAGGCCTGGCGCGCGGAGCTGGCCCGGCGGCTGGGCGACGTCAGCGCGCCGGCGGGCGACTCCCGGCTGCACCTGGTGTCGGCCATGCAGTCGCGCCTGGGCCACATGCAGGACGACGTGGCCGCCATGGTCGCCCGGCAGCTGCGCAGCGACGATCCCGGGTCGCCGTGGACGCCGGAGCGGCTGGCGCCCTTTGTGTCGCCCGAGGGCCTGCCGCTGGCGGCGCTCAGGCCGCACCTGAACCTGCAGTCCGGCGTCATGCGCCATGCGCTGCGCTCGGCGCTGGCGCTGTCGGTGGCTTACGCGCTGGGTGCGGCGCTGCCCTGGTCGGCCCACCCGTTCTGGCTGATGCTCAGCGTCGCCGTGGTGCTGCGCGGCAACCTGGAGCAGACGCTGTCGCGCCGCAACGAACGCATCATCGGCACGGTGCAGGGCTGCCTGCTGGTGCTGCTGCTGGCGCACTTCGACTCCGTGCCCTTCCTGAGCCTGTGCTTCATCGCCGCGGTGGGCACGGCGCACGCCTACGTGAACCGCCGCTACCGCGTCGCCGCGACGGCCGCCACGCTGATGGCGCTGCTGCAGCCGCTGATGCTGGCGCCGGGCAGCGACCCGGCCATCGTCGAGCGGCTGGCCGACACGGTCATCGGCGCGGGCCTGGCGTGGCTGTTCAGCTTCGTGCTGCCGTCCTGGGAGCGTGCCACCGTGCCGCGGCTGGCGATGCAACTGCGCGGCGCGCTGGCCCGGCACGCGGCCAACATGCTGCGCTGGATGCCCAGCGCGGAGGAGCAGCTCGCCCAGCGCCTGAGCCGCCAGCAGGCGTACACCGCGTTGGCTGCGCTGGCCGGCGCGGCGCAGCGCACGCGCGTGGAGCCGCTGAGCGTGCGCCTGCCCGAAGCCGAGATCGAAGCCGCGCTGAGCCACGGCTACCGGCTGATGGCCTTGCTGGGTGCCGTGCAGCACCAGGTGCAGCGGCGCAGCACGCGGCTGGACGCCGCGCGTGCCGAGACCGCCCTGCCGCTGGCCCAGAAGGCCTGCGTGGACATCCTCAAGGGCGAGCCCGGCGCCAGCGACAAGGGCACCGACCCGGCCGACATCCCCGACGGCGATGCCGGCGCCTGGCCCGAGCACCTGAACCAGCAAGACCTGACGCCATGGCTGCTGCGCCGGCTGCGCCTGTGCCGTTTCGAGGCACGCGAACTCGTCGCCGCGCTGAACCAACTTCAACCTGTAGGAGAAAGATCATGAGCATCCAGACCCGTGCCGCCGTCGCCTGGAAGGCCGGCCAGCCGCTGACCATCGAAACCCTGGACCTGGAAGGCCCGAGCGACGGCGAGGTGCTGGTCGAAGTCAAGGCCACCGGCATCTGCCACACCGACGACTTCACGCTGTCGGGCGCCGACCCCGAGGGCCTCTTCCCCGCCGTGCTGGGTCACGAGGGCGCGGGCGTCGTGCTGGAGAGCAAGGTGCCGTGGCTCAAGGCCGGCGACCACGTCATCCCGCTGTACACGCCCGAATGCCGCGAGTGCAAGTTCTGCCTGAGCCGCAAGACCAACCTCTGCCAGGCCATCCGCTCCACGCAGGGCAGGGGCCTGATGCCCAACGGCACGTCGCGCTTCTCGCTGAACGGCGAGCCCATCTTCCACTACATGGGCACCAGCACCTTCGCCAATCACATCGTCGTGCCGGGCATCGCGCTGGCCAAGATCCGCCCCGACGCGCCGTTCGACAAGGTCTGCTACATCGGCTGCGGCGTGACCACCGGCGTGGGCGCGGTGCTGTTCACCGCCAAGGTGGAAGCCGGCGCGAACGTCGTCGTCTTCGGCCTGGGCGGCATCGGCCTGAACGTCATCCAGGGCGCCAAGATGGTGGGCGCCAACAAGATCATCGGCGTGGACATCAACCCGGGCCGCGAGGCGATGGCGCGGCAGTTCGGCATGACGGACTTCGTGAACCCGAAGGACGTGCCCAACCTGGTGGACCACATCGTGCAGTTGACGGACGGCGGCGCGGACTACTCGTTCGAGTGCGTCGGTAACGTGCAGCTGATGCGCCAGGCGCTGGAGTGCACCCACAAGGGCTGGGGCCGCAGCATCATCATCGGCGTGGCGCCCGCAGGTGCGGAGATCTCGACGCGGCCGTTCCAGCTGGTGACGGGGCGGCACTGGGAGGGCTCGGCATTCGGCGGCGCGCGCGGGCGCACGGACGTGCCCAAGATCGTGGACTGGTACATGGACGGCAAGCTCAACATCGATGAGCTGATCACGCACAAGCTGAAGCTGGAGCAGATCAACGAAGGGTTCGAGTTGATGCGGCGCGGGGAGTCGATTCGGTCGGTGGTCGAGTTCTGAGATTGCGGCGGCGCGGGAGGCCTTGCCGGGGCGGATGTCCCGCGCCCACGTTCCCGAGCAAGGCCACACGCTGGCTCCAGCAACCCAACACGGCATGCCGATGCAAATCCTCAACGAACACCGCGCCTTCAACGGCACCCAGCGCTTCCTGCAGCACGACTCGTCGGAGATCGGCCTGCCGATGCGCTTCGCCCTGTACGTGCCGCCGCAACCCAGGGCGCTGCTCGTCTACCTCGCCGGCCTCACCTGCAACGAAGAAACCTTCACCACCAAGGCCGGCGCCCAGCGCCTGGCCAGCGAACTGGGCCTGGCGCTGCTGATGCCCGACACCAGCCCGCGCGGCGCCAACGTGCCGGGTGAGGGCGAGGCGTGGGACTTCGGCGTCGGCGCGGGCTTCTACCTCGACGCCACGCAAGCGCCATGGGCCGGGCACTGGCGCATGGAGAGCTATCTGATGAACGAGCTGATCCCGCTCGTTCAGCGCGAGACCGGCCTCGCCCGGACCGGCCTGTTCGGCCATTCCATGGGCGGCCACGGCGCGCTGACGCTGGCGCTGCGCCACCCGGGCCGCTTCCAGTCGCTGTCGGCCTTCGCGCCCATTGCCGCGCCGACGCAGTGCCCCTGGGGCCACAAGGCGTTCACCGGCTACCTGGGCGACGACCGCAGCGCCTGGGCCGCCCATGACGCGAGTGCGCTGATGCGGGCCCAGGCGGCGGCGCCCTACCCGGGCGGCATCCTCATCGACCAAGGCCTGGCCGACAAGTTCCTCGCCGAGCAGCTCCACCCCGAGGCCTTCGAGGCCGCCTGCGCCGCCGTCGGCCAGCCGCTGAGCATCCGCCGCCACGCGGGCTACGACCACGGCTACTACTTCATCGCCAGCTTCGTGGACGACCACCTGCGCCACCACGCGGCGCAACTGGCCGGCTGAGCTCAGGCGGCGGGCCGGCCCATCATGCGGCCGACCAGCCGCAGCAGCGGCGGCGACTGCAGCTCCTGCGCCAGCGTATTCAGCGGCGGCAGCGCCAGGCGGGGGCGCAGTGCGGCCATGTCGGGGCTGGTGTCGCGGGCCGGGTCGTACAGCGTCGTGCCCACCTGCCCACGGGCGATGCGTTCGCCCAGCAGCGCGCACAACGCGCCCAGCGTCAGCGCGGCCTCGCGACCCGGCGGCAGCGTGCGGGCGGGGTCGAAGCGCAGCGTCGACAAGGTGCGGGCGTCGTCCGCCAAGTCCAGCGGCACCTCCCACGCGCGCATCAGCAGGTGCCCCAGCTCGTGCGAGGCCAGGCCCAGCGACTCCTGCTCATGCAGCGCGCGCTGGAAGGCGTCCATGCCCGCCAGCGGCGCGGCGTCCAGCAGCGCGGCGCCGGCCTGGCGGCCCAGGAAGGACAGCACCAGCAGCGTGACGAGCTGGGCGGGCTCCGGCACGCGCAGCCGCGCCGCGAGCTGCTGGCACAGCTCGCCGGCGATGGTGCTGGCGCGCCACAGCACGTCGAACTCGCGCCGCTGCGCTTCGTCGCGCGGCTGGAAGCACTCGGCCAGCATGTGCTGCAGGCACATCTGCCGCACGCTGGCCAGGCCCAGGAAGGTGATGGCCTGGCCCACGCTCGTCACGGGCTGCTGCAGCCCGTACAGCGGCGCATTGGCGGTGGCGACGACGCGTGCGGCCACGGCCGGCTCGCCCATGACAAGCGTGGCCAGCTCGGCCGACGTGGCCGTCTGCAGGAACTGCGGCGACATCAGCGCATGCACGGCACGCGGCGGCCGCGGCAAGTGGCGCAAGGCCTCCACCAGCTGCCCGGTCTGCTGCGCGTCCAGCAACTCGGCCGCCCGCAGCGGCAGGCCCACGGGCGGCGGCAGTGCGGCCTCCACGGGCTCGGCGATGTTGGCAGGCCGTGTGGCCGCTGCGGCACCGTCGGCATGGGGCGGTGGCGCCGGCGGCTGTGTGGCCCTGCGTGCTGCCGGGCGCGCCTGCGCCGGCGGCGCAGGCCGCGCGCGCAGGAACCACCAGGCGGCCACGACCACCAAGCCCGCGAGCCCGAGCAGCGTCAGCACCATGCCATCCCCCATTTGCTGTTACAGACCGGAAGCATAAGCAGCCCGTGACAGAAACAGGGGACGGGCATCGTGCAAGCCCGGGTCCGTGTGACCTGCAACACGCATAAGCTGCGCTCACAACGCAAGGCGCGCGCGCGCCAGGAGACACGCATGCAAGCTGCCACCGGGCGCCAGCCCTTCTACCGCTCGCTGTACCTGCAGGTCATCACGGCCATCGTCATCGGCGTCATCGTGGGCCACTTCTGGCCGCAGACGGGCGAGGCGCTCAAGCCGCTGGGCGACGGCTTCATCAAACTCATCAAGATGATGATCGCGCCCATCATCTTCTGCACCGTGGTGGTGGGCATCGCAGGCATGGAGGACATGAAGCGCGTCGGCAAGACCGGCGGCTACGCGCTGCTGTACTTCGAGGTCGTCTCCACGCTGGCGCTGATCGTGGGCCTCGTCGTCGTCAACGTGCTCAAGCCCGGCGAGGGCATGCACGTGGACCCGGCCACGCTGGACACCAAGGCGCTGTCGGCCTACACCGGCCCCGGCAAGCTGCAGGGCACGGTGGACTTCCTGCTGGCCATCATCCCGACGACGGTGGTGGACGCCTTCGCCAAGGGCGAGATGCTGCAGGTGCTGCTGTTCGCGCTGCTGTTCGGCTTTGCGCTGCACCGCTTCGGCGGGCGCGGCACGCTGGTGTTCGACATCGTCGAGAAGACCTCGCACGTGCTGTTCGCCATCGTCGGCATGATCATGAAGGCCGCGCCCATCGGCGCCTTCGGCGCGATGGCCTTCACCATCGGCAAGTACGGCGTGGGCTCGCTGGTGTCGCTGGCCAAGCTGAT
Source organism: Roseateles sp. (assembly GCF_965229315.1). GTDB lineage: Bacteria > Pseudomonadota > Gammaproteobacteria > Burkholderiales > Burkholderiaceae_C > Pelomonas. The sequence continues at coordinate 3,674,256 of NZ_CBDDJA010000002.1, read as the reverse complement.
GGGCTCGTTCTACGCGACCTGCCTGATCTTCATCTTCCTGGTGCTGGGCACCATCGCCCGGCTGCACGGCTTCTCGGTGCTGAAGTTCATCCGCTACATCAAGGAGGAGCTGTTCATCGTCCTGGGCACGTCGTCCAGCGAGTCGGTGCTGCCGCGCATGATGGCCAAGCTGGAGAACCTGGGCGTGCGCAAGTCCACGGTGGGCCTGGTCATCCCGACCGGCTACTCGTTCAACCTCGACGGCACGTCCATCTACCTGACGATGGCCGCCGTCTTCATCGCGCAGGCCACGGACACGCCGATGTCGCTGACGCAGGAACTCACGCTGCTGGGCGTGCTGCTGCTCACCAGCAAGGGCGCGGCCGGCGTGACGGGCAGCGGCTTCATCGTGCTGGCGGCCACGCTGTCCAGCGTGGGCCACGTGCCGGTGGCCGGGCTGGCGCTGATCCTGGGCGTCGACCGCTTCATGTCCGAGGCCCGCTCGCTGACCAACCTGATCGGCAACGGCGTCGCCACCGTCGTCGTGGGCCGCTGGACGAACGATGTGGACGTGGCGCGCATGCAGGCCGTGCTGAACAACGAGACGCCCGCCGAGGCCGATGCGCCGGAGGCCGTGCTGGACGCGGTGACTCAGCACATGCCGACTCAGCCGACGCGGCCCTGATCCGAACGCGCGTACTGCCTCGGTGGCTGCCCGACGTGCCGGCTGAACGCGGTGCTGAAGGTGCTGGTGGATGCATACCCGACGCGTTCGGCAACCTCGGCGATGGGCAGCTTTTCGCGCCGCAGCAGATCCTTGGCGATGGCCATGCGCCACGACACCAGGTACTCCATGGGCGCGACACCGACGATGCGGGAGAAGCGAGCGAAGAACGCCGAGCGTGACAGCGCAGCGACGTTGGCGAGTTGCTCCACCGTCCATGGGCGATCCACATGCGCATGCATTTGCCGGAGTGCGGTGGACAAGCGCTCGTCGCCCAGTCCGCGCAGCAATCCGGGAGGCGCGCTGCCCGCCGTCGTGGCACGCATCCCCTCGATGAGCATCATCCCCACCAGGTGCGAAAGCATGAACTCGCTGCCGGGTTGCTGGCCCATGCATTCCTCGCCGACCATCCGCACCAACTGGGCCAGGCGTACCGAATCCCTGACGTGCACCACGCCGGGCAGCAATGACACGATGAGCTTGGGATCGGCGCAGTCGAACAGGAACGCGCCGCCCAGGGAACGCATCTCCGGCTCGCCGCCCTGCTCGCCGTAGCGAAGCTCGCCATCGCCGCTGGCCATCGCGTGGGGATCGATGTGGATGGACGGTGCCGGGCCCAAGCTGGAGATGGTGAAGGCGGGTGTCGCCGGCAGCAGCACGAAGTCGCCGACGTTGAGCGTCACCTCCTCGTGACCGTCAACGGCCAGCAGGCAGCGACCCGCCAGCATGATGCAAAAGCTCGGGCGCCCGTATTCCGAATAGCGCACGGCATAGTGGCCCTTGCCGCTGATGAGGTTGGCAAAGACAGCGCGTGGCTGCAGCAGCTTCACGACGTCGGACAGGGGATCACTCATCGCAGGCTTGGACGACCGCAGAACAGTCAAAAATCCTAAGGCATGGCCTGCCCCGCTGCCCCAGGTCGTCTGGCGCATGTCACCAGGCGCTTTGCAGTGTGGCCTTGGCATGCGCCGCCGCAGCCTGCTTCTTCAACTCGAAGCCTTGGGTGAAATGGCTGATGTGGGATTGGATCTGGCCCAGTGAGGCCCGCGTTGCGTCGTAGCCGGCAGCGATGGCCCGCTCTTGCTCGCCTTTCGCCGACATGCCCGACACGCTGACCGAGGGCGATATCAACACATCGGCTTCGGCCATCTCCGCCGCGGCGACGAGGCAGCTCTGAACCCGCATCACACGCAGCAGGACGGACGGTGCTGCCAGCCCATCGCCGCCAGGCCCCGTGCAATAGATGTCCACGGCCACGATCACGTCGGCCCCCATCGCGCGTGCGAACCGGACGGGCACGAGGCTGGCGATGCCACCGTCGACCAGGTGGCCGTCCTTGTAGGCCAGCGGCACGTTCACGCCCGGCACTGCGGCCGAGGCCTGCACGGCCGTTCCCGGCGAGCCCGCGTCAAGCAGGACCGCCTTGCCGCTGCGAAGCTCCGTCGCAACGGCCGCGAACCGGCGCGGGAAGTTCTCGATGGGCACACCGGCGGTAATGGCGTCGATCCAGCGGGCGATGTTGTCGCCGCGCATGAGGCCGCTCTTGCTGAACGTGAAGTCGATCAGTGACGACAGCTTGATGCCACGCGCAGTCGATTCGATCTGCTCCGGCGACAAGCCGCTGGCATAGGCCGCGCCGACCACCGCGCCCGCCGAAGTCCCCACCACGATGTCGGGCTGTATGCCGGCATCCTCCAGGGCGCGCAGAACGCCGAGATGGGCAAAACCGCGGAGCCCGCCACCGCCCAGCACCAGCGCCACTCTGGGCTTGTTGGCAGGGGTGGCGGAAACCGGCGCCGACTTCTGCACGTCCTCAAGCGATCTGGGCGACAGATAGGCAGGCTGGCGTTCGCGGAGGTTGGCGCAACCGGCCATCCAGAGCACCGAAAGCACGGACACCGCGACGGTGCCGAAATACATGAGGCTGGCGAACTTCATGGCAATCTACCCAGGGCATGAGGTGAAGGAGTCGGGCGTCGAGTGGCCGGACGGCTACTTCGCTTTTGCTTGCGCAAGCGCGACAGCGTCCGCGCCGGCCGCAAAGTGCAGGCGATCAGATGTGTCATTCGCGGCCTGCCACACGACCTCGGCCACATCGCCCTCGGCGGTGACCGCGCCGGGCGTGGCGAAAGCCGCAAAGATGGGCTCGGCGAACGGCTTGTAGGCGTCGGGAATCAGCCCGGCCATGCGCTTGCCACCGTTCTCGGTGAAGCGTGTCGTCGGCCCATAGCCTGGCTCGACGAGTTTGATGCGGATGTCGAACGCGCCGAGCTCGTGAGCGACGGACCCGGAGAGGCCTTCGATGGCGGTCTTGCTGGCCGTGTAGATGCCGGCGAGAGGGAAGGGCGCCAGCGTGGCACTCGAGGTCACGTTGACGATCACGCCGGACTTGCGCTCGCGGAACTGCGGGATGACCGCCTGCATCATGGCCATGACGCCGAAGGTGTTGGTGTCGAAGACCTCGCGGGCGACCGCCAGCGGCGTCGCCTCGAAGGCGCCGACGACGCCAATGCCGGCGTTGTTGACCAGCACGTCGATGGGGCCTGCCGCCCAGACCGCGGCGGCGACGCTCTCGGGGTCAGTCACGTCCAGCGCGATGACTCGCATGCGGTCTGACTCGGGAAGCAGGTCGCCACGCGGCTTGCGCATCGTCGCGATGACGTTCCAGCCCTTGGCGTGGAAGTGGCGGGCGGTTTCCAGGCCATAGCCGGAGGAGCAGCCGGTGATGAGGACGGTCTTCATGGTGTGGTCGGTCGGTGGATTGCGATGGAAGAACGATATCCAGCAGAAACAAGACCATCAATGCTTTCCAGTCTTTGCTTGTTTTGCAATAGTCCAGTTTCTAAGGCAACTCTGAAGCCTGGACGCCACGCCTGTGAGGCCGCCTCGTGGCACCGGCGGCGCGCGATCTCGGGCGTCAAGGACAATCCCCCGATGGCAGTTCTTTCCCTTTCCAACGCCCACCTCGCCTTTGGCCACGTGGCCCTGCTCGATGGCGCCGGCTTTTCTCTCGAAGTCGGCGAGCGCGTCGGCCTCATCGGCCGCAACGGCACGGGCAAGTCCTCGCTGCTGAAGATCCTCGCGGGCCTTGAAAAGCTTGACGACGGCCTGCTGCAGCAGCAGCAAGGCCTGACCAACGTCTACGTGCCGCAGGAGCCCGTGCTGCGCGGCGACGCCACCATCTTCGACGTCATCAGCGAGGGCGTGGCCGAGGCCAAGGCGCTGCGCGAACGCTACGAGATCCACGACGAGAACGACGACCTGGCCTGGGTGCAGGAGCGCATCGAGCACATCGGCGCGTGGAACTGGGAGCAGCGCGTCGAAGAGACGCTGCACCGCCTGGGCCTGGACGGCGAGCGGCTGGTGGGCAGCCTGTCCGGCGGCTTGAAGAAGCGCGTGGCACTGGGCCGCGCGCTGGTCGCCCAGCCCGACGTGCTGCTGCTGGACGAGCCCACCAACCACCTGGACCTGGACGCCATCACCTGGCTGGAAGGCCTGCTGAACGACTTCAAGGGCTCGCTGCTGCTCATCACCCACGACCGCGCGTTCCTGGACAACGTGGCCAACCGCATCGTCGAACTGGACCGCGGGCAATTGCGTGGCTACCCGGGCAACTACGCCGCCTTCCAGGCCGCCAAAGCCTACGAGCTGGAGAACGAGGCGCTGTTCAACGCCCGCTTCGACAAGCTGCTGGCGCAGGAAGAGGTGTGGATCAGGAAGGGCGTGGAAGCACGCCGCACGCGCTCCGTGGCGCGCATCCAGCGCCTGGAGGCGATGCGCCAGGCCCATGCCGCGCGGCGCGACGTGCAGGGCAAGGTCAGGCTGGACATCGACACCGGCGGCGCCAGCGGCAAGATCGTGGCCGAGCTGGAGGACGTGTCCAAGCGCTACGGCGAGAGAGCCATCGTGCGCGACTTCACCGCCACCATCCTGCGCGGTGACAAGGTCGGCCTGATCGGCCCGAACGGCGCCGGCAAGACCACGCTGCTGAAGATGATCCTCGGCGAGCTGGCGCCCGACACGGGCAGCGTGCGCCTGGGCTCGCGGCTGTCGGTCGCCTACTTCGACCAGATGCGCGACACGCTCAACCTCGATGCGACGCTCGCCGACACCATCAGCCCGGGCTCGGAGTGGATCGAGATCGGCAACCAGAAGAAGCACGTCAAGAGCTACCTCGGCGACTTCCTGTTCTCGCCGGCACGGGCCAACTCGCCGGTGCGCACCCTCTCCGGCGGCGAGCGCAACCGGCTGCTGCTGGCGCGCCTGTTCGCGCGGCCGGCCAACGTGCTGGTGCTGGACGAGCCCACCAACGACCTCGACATCGAGACGCTGGAACTGCTGGAGGAACTGCTGGCCGAGTACGACGGCACGGTCTTCCTCGTCAGCCACGACCGGCGCTTCCTGGACAACGTCGTCACGTCCACCATCGTCTATGAAGGTGACGCGCAATGGCGCGAGTACGAGGGCAGCGTGCAGGACTGGCTGACGCAGTCCCGGCGCGCCGCGGCCTTGCAGGCGCAGGCGGCGCCCAAGGCGGCCGCCCCCACGCCGCCGCCCGCGCCTGTACCCGATCCGGCGGCCCTGGTCGTCGCCACCAAGCGCAAGCTCAGCTACAAGGAACAGCGCGAGCTGGAAGAGCTCCCCAAGCTGATCGCCGAGCTGGAGGCCGAGCAGAAGCAGCTCAATGCGCTGATCGCCGGCAGCGAGCTGTACGCGCAGGGCGCGGCGCGCATCGCCGAGGTGACCGACCGCGCTGCCGACATCGACGCCGAGCTGCTGACGCTGATGGAGCGCTGGGAAGTGCTGGAAGCCAAGTGACGACCGCGTTGCAGCAGGAATGGCTGGCGCTGCAGGCCCAGCACGAGCGCTACGAGGGCCTCGCGCTGGTCGTGAAGCTGGCGGCCTTCGCGGCTGCGGTGCTGGTGCCGGACGACGGCCTGGCTTGCGCGCTGCTGGCGCTGCTGTGGCTGCAGGAGGCCGTGCTCAAGACCTTCCAGTCCCGGCTGGGTGAGCGCCTGCTGGTCATCGAGGCCGGCGTGAAGGCGGGTGACGGCACGGTGGCCATGCAGTTGCACACCGACTGGCTCGCGAGCCGGCCGCGTGGTGCCGGGCTGCTGGCCCAGTACCTGAAGAGCGCGCTGCGGCCGACGGTGGCGTTGCCGTATCCGCTGCTGATGGCGCTCGTGTTCGCGTAGGGCCTGACAACCCCGAGGCGACGGGCCTCGCGTCAGGCAGGTTGCAGCTTGTCGAGCGGGATGAAACCGCTCTGGCCCTTCAGCTGCACGACCGTCAGGCCGTGGCGGTGCACCACGTGCTGCGTCACATGCGTGGCGCCCTGGTAGCGCACCCTGTCGCCCGGCTTGAGCACCGGCTGCGGCGGGATGAGCGGCAGCACCGGGCGGGGCGGGGTGCGGCTGGCGCGACTGCAGGGCCGCGATGGGCGCGAAGTCCACGCTGTGCAGCACCAGCTGCGCGCTGTGCAGCCCACCCAGCCGCACGGCGACACCGCGGTTGACGAGGGCGTACAGGTGCTGGGTGGACTCCCAGCTCATGCCGCCCAGGATGCCCAGGGTCTTCATGCGGCCGCCTGGCCCAGCGGCAGCCGCTGGCTGACCGCCGGCGTCTCGCGGCGCTGCACGGCCGCGGCCGGCTGCAGCAGCTGGAACGCCGCCTCGGGCCAGCCCTCGACGACGGCGGCCTGCCGCGCCTGCAGCGTGAAGCCCTCGCCGGACCGCAGCCAGTGGTCGTGGGTGCCGCCGCTGACGGTCAGCCACAACTGGCCGCCCGTGACGACCAGCCGGCGCGGCGCGCGGGCCGCGGCCAGCGTCAGCGCCTGGCCGGGCGCGAGCCGGGTCGTGAAGGCGTCGTTCATCGCATGTCTCCTCGGGATGGGGTGTCCACCGGCTGTCGCTTGCCCAGCCACACCACCGCGAGCACGGCCAGCGCGAAGGCGAGGGTCATCGAGTCCAGCGTCTCGCCCAGCAGCGGCACGGCGAACAGCATGGACAGAAAGGGTTGCAGCACCTGCACCTGGCTGACCCTCATCGTGCCGCCCAGCGCCAGGCCGCGGTACCAGGCGAAGAAGCCGATCCACATCGAGAACAGCGAGACATAAGCGAAGCCCACCCAGGCCGAGGCTGCCACCGGCGCGACCGGCCGCGTCCGCAGCGCCAGCGGCAGCGTGACGGGCAGGCTGACGACGAGCACCCAGCAGATCACCTGCTCCGCGCTGAAACCGCCCGACAGCCGCGCGCCGCTGACATAGCCCGCCGACGCGCACACCACGGCGCCCAGCAGCAGACCGTCCGCCATCTCCAGCCCGCCCGCGCCACGCCAGGCCGCGAAGCCGATGACCAGCCCCAGCCCGGCCAGCGCACAGGCCCAGAAACCGCGGCTGGGCCGCTGGCGCAGCACCAGCGCCGCGATGACGGCCGTGGCCAGCGGCAGCACGCCCGAGATGACCGACGCGTGCACGGCGTCCACGTGCCGCACGGCCCAGCCCAGCAGCAGCGGCCAGCCGAAGACGACACCCCCAGCCGTCAGCGCGAGCAGCCGCCATTCGTCGCCCCGGGGCCGGCGCGCGCGGGTGACGGCCAGGTAGGCGATGGACAGCAGCCCCGCGACCGCGGCACGGCCGAAGGCGACAAAGGCCGGGTCCAGCTGCGGCGCCTGCACGCTGCCGCCGGCCAGCCGTGTCATCGGGATGCTGAGCGCAAACATGACGACGCCGGCCACGCCCAGCAGCAGGCCGCGCGTCGTGTCGGACGCCGTGGGCAGGGTGGGCGAGGCGGTCATTCCGGGCATGTCGCCAGTCTAGGCAACGAAACCAATACAGAACCAGTACAGTCAACCGATCACGCATTGAATCTGTATTGCCATGCCCACCGGTACACACCCGCCGCTGCAGCGCGACGCCAGCCAGCCGCTCGCCGGCCAGCTCGCCGACCGCTACGCCCAGCGCATCCGCGAGCGCCTGCTGCTGCCCGGCGCCCGCCTGCCCTCGGTGCGCGACTGCGCGCGCCAGCACGGCGTCAGCCCGCACACCGTCGTCGCCGCCTACGACCAGCTCCAGGCCGCGGGCCTGCTGGAGGCACGCCGCCAGCGCGGCTTCTTCGTGCGCGACACACGGCCCGCGCCGCAACGGGCCGCGCGCACACCGGCCGCGACCGCGCCGCGCCAGGTGCCCATGGACGCCACCGCGCTGATCCGCGGCATGTTCGAGGCCGACGCGGCGCGCTCGCCGGGCCTGGGCACGCTGCCGGCCGACTGGCTGGACCCGGCGCTGCTGCAGTCGGCGCTGCGCCGGCTGCGCGAAGACGACGGCGACGGGCTGCAGCTCGGCTACGGCGACCCCAGCGGCGACGCGCGGCTGCGCGCGGCGCTGTCGCACCGCCTGGCGGACCTGGGCATCCACGCCGGCCCGGCGCAGATCCTGACCACCCACGGCGCCACGCATGCGCTGGACTTGCTGATCCGCACGCACCTGCAGCCCGGTGACGCGGTGCTGGTGGACGACCCCGGCTGGGCCATCCTGTTCGCGCGGCTGACGCAGGCCGGCATCCGGCTGCTGCCGGTGCCCCGCGGTGCGAACGGGCCGGACCTGGACGTGCTGGCCACGCTGGCCGCCGCACATGCGCCGCGCGCCTACCTGACCGTGTCGGTGCTGCACAACCCGACCGGGCACAGCCTGAATCTGGCCGATGCGCACCGGTTGCTGCGCCTGGCCGATGAACACGACTTCACCATCGTCGAGGACGACAGCTACGGCTTCCTCGCACCGGAGCATTCGCCGCGGCTGGCCGCACTGGACGGGCTGCGCCGCGTGACCTATGTGGGCGGCTTCTCCAAGGTGCTGACGCCGGCCTGGCGCGTGGGTTTCCTGGCCGCCGCGCCCGAGCGGCTGGCCGCCGTGACCGACACCAAGCTGCTGGACGGCCTGACCAGCTCGCCCGTGCTGGAGCGCGCCGTCGCGCTGTGCCTGGAGCAGGGGCGGCTGCGCCGCCATGCGCAGCGCCTGCGCGAGCGGCTGGCGGCGGCGCGCCAGCGCGTGGCGGCGCTGGCGGCGGCCCAGGGTTTCGGCTGGGCGGCGCCGCTGGAAGGCCTGTTCGGCTGGCTGGACGTGGGCGTGGACACCGAACGCCTGGCGCAGCCACTGCTGGACGCCGGCTGGCTGGTCGCACCCGGCGCGCTGTTCAGCGCCACGCGCCGGCCGGGCTCGCTGATGCGGCTGAACATGGCCACGTCGCAGGACCCCGCGTTCTGGCGCGAGCTGCGCGCCTGCGTCGACGCGATGCGCGGGCACTGAAACGCGCGTCGAAAAGTCAGCGCAGGCGCCGGGTTTGTCACACGGTCCGGGCGGCGGCTGACGGCAGAATGCCGCCGCTGTGACATCGCTTGCGTGACCACGACCCCGACTGGCCATGACCGATCCCCTGAAATTCCTCGTCGTCGACGCGCTGGTCGGCGTGCAGACCTTCGCGCGGCAACTGCTGCAAAGCCACGGCTTCGCGGCCGAGCGCATCGTCTGCTGTGCCGGCCCCGACGCGGCGCTCGCCCAAGGCCTGGCCTTCAAGCCGCACTTCCTGCTCACCGACTGGTTCCCCAAGGCGCCGCTGACCGGCCTGCAGCTGCACCAGCGCCTGCGCGAGGTGCAGCCGGGCATGCACCTGTCGCTGCTCAGCTTCGACGTGACACCCGCGCACGAGCGCGAGGCCCAGGCGCTGGGCGCGCACTTCCTGCTGAAGAAGCCATTCACGCCCGAGCAGTTCCAGGCCGAGATGAAACGCGCGCTGGAAGCACTCGCCAAGCACCCGCCTTCCTCGCGGCCGGGGACTGGGCGACGGCCGCGCGCGTGCTGGGCGAGGCGGGCGCCGGCCTGCGCCGGGCAGGTGCCGAGGCGCTCGTGATCGCGACCAACACCATGCATCTGGTCGCCACCGACGTGGAGCGCGCCGCCGGCCTGCCGGTGCTGCACATCGTCGATGCCACGGCCGAGGTGCTGCGCGCGGCCGGCGTGAAACGTGCCGGGCTGCTGGCCACGCGCTTCACGATGGAGCAGGGCTTCTACCGCGAGCGCATGAAGGCGCGCTTCGGCATCGACATCATCACGCCGGACGAGGCCGGCCGGGCCGACGTGCACCGGCTCATCTACGACGAGCTGTGCCGCGGCCGCTTCGAGCCGGCGGGCCGCGAGCTGCTGCGCGCGCAGGTCGCCGCGCTGGCCGGCCGCGATGCGCAGGCGGTCATTCTGGGCTGCACGGAGCTGGGCCTGTCGCTGCCCGCCGGCAGCGATGCGGCCCTGCCGCTGTTCGATTCCACCGATTTGCAGGCCCGGGCCGCGGTCGACTGGATGCTAGGCTGACGTTCTGCCATCACAAGAAACCCCTGACATGACCACCGTCTGGACCCAAGCCCGCCGCGCGGCGCGGATGAACCCGTCCATCATTCGCGAGATCCTCAAGGTCACCGAAAAGCCGGGCATCCTGTCCATGGCCGGCGGCCTGCCGAGCGCGGACACCTTCCCGGTCGAGGCGCTGAAGGCAGCCTGCGACCATGTGCTGACGCACAACCCGCGCGAGGCGCTGCAGTACGCGGCCAGCGAGGGCTTTGCGCCGCTGCGCGAATGGGTGGCGGCGCGCGTGGCGGCGCTGGGCATGAACGTGTCGCCGGACCAGGTGCTCATCACCAGCGGCTCGCAGCAGGGGCTGGACCTGGTCGGCAAGATCCTCTGCGATGCTGGCGCCCCGGTGGCCGTGGAGACGCCCACCTATCTGGGCGCGCTGCAGGCGTTCACGCCCTACGAGCCCATCTTCGCGAGCCTGGCCAGCGACCACGAGGGACCGCGCCCCGAGGCGCTGGCTGCGCTGCCGCATGACGCACCCGGCACCCGCTTCGCCTACCTGCTGCCCAACTACCAGAACCCCACCGGCCGCGTGATGAGCGCGCAACGCCGAGTCGACGTGGTGGAGGCGGCCCGCCGGGCCGGCGTGCCCATCGTCGAAGACAACCCCTACGGCGACCTGTGGTTCGACCAGCCGCCGCCGGCCTCGCTGTCCAGCCTGTGGCCCGAGGGTTCGATGTACCTGGGCTCGTTCTCCAAGGTGCTGACGCCGGGCTTCCGCCTGGGCTACATCGTGGCACCGACCGAGCTGTACCCCAAGCTGCTGCAGGCCAAGCAGGCCGCCGACCTGCACACGCCGGGCTTCAACCAGCGCGTCGTCTACGAGGTGGTGAAGAGCGGTTTCCTGGACGCGCACATCCCGTCCATCCGCGCACGCTACAAAGCCAACCGCGACGCGATGGCCGCCGCGCTGCGCGAGCATCTGCCGGCGGGTTGCGAGTACCAGTCGCCCGAGGGCGGCATGTTCTTCTGGATTCGCCTGCCCCAGGGGCTGGACGCGATGGCACTGCTGCCGCAGGCGGTGGACGCCGGCATCGCCTTCGTCCCCGGCGCGGCCTTCTACGCGCACCAAGCTGATGCACGCACGATGCGGCTGTCGTTCGTCACGCTGACGCCGGACCTGATCGCCGAGGGCGTCGCCACCCTCGGGCGCGTGCTGCACGGGGCGTTGGCGGTGGCTGCGGAGCACGCGCCTTAATCGCGAACCCTGACAGCGAGCTGAAGCCCGGGCTTTTACCTGTCTCCCGGGTTTCCATATCCCCAAGTCGTTCCCGCTCTGGCATCGTATGCAATCGGCCCCCGGCAAAGCTGCCGGGGTAGATCGCATAACGACAGACGAGGCAAACGATGAAGCAGTTTTTGACAGCGGTGGCCGCAGCGGCCTTTGCACTGGGCGCCCAGGCGGCCGACCCGATCAAGATCGGCGTGGCCGGCCCCTTCACCGGCGGGTCTTCCTCCATGGGTGTCAGCATGCGTGACGGCGTGCGCCTGGCGGCCGACGAGATCAACAAGTCCGGCGGCGTGCTGGGCCGGCAGATCCAGCTCATCGAGCGCGACGACGAGGCCAAGAACGAGCGCGGCGTGCAGATCGCCCAGGAGCTCATCAACAAGGAAAAGGTCGCCGCCACGGTCGGCTACATCAACACCGGCGTGGCCCTGGCCTCGCAGCGCTTCTACCAGGACGCCAAGATCCCGGTCATGAACAACGTGGCGACCGGCTCGGCCATCACGCTGCAGTTCAAGGACCAGCCCGAGAACTACGTCTTCCGCAACGCCGCGCACGACTCCATCCAGGCGCCGATGATCGTTGAGGAAGCCGTCACCCGTCGTGGCTTCAAGAAGGTCGCCATCCTGGCGGACAGCACCAACTACGGCCAGCTCGGCCGCGCCGACCTGGAGGCCGCGCTCAAGCTCAAGGGCATCACGCCGGTCGCCGTCGAGAAGTTCAACATCAAGGACGTTGACATGACGGCCCAGCTGCTCAAGGCCAAGGAGGCCGGCGCCGAGGCCATCCTGACCTACGGCATCGGCCCCGAGCTGGCCCAGATCGCCAACGGCATGACCAAGCTGGGCTGGAAGGTGCCGATGATCGGCTCCTGGACGCTGTCCATGGCCAACTACATCGACAACGCCGGCCCCGGCGGCGAAGGCGCGCGCATGCCGCAGACCTTCATCCAGGAGCCCACGACCCCGAAGCGCCAGAGCTTCATCATCAATTACCTGAAGACCTTCAACCCGAAGAACTCGCGCATGGACTCGCCGGTGTCGGCGGCCCAGGGCTACGACTCCATCTACCTGCTGGCCGCCGCCATCAAGCAGGCCGGCTCCACCGAGGGCCCCAAGATCAAGGCCGCGCTGGAAGACCTGAAGACGCCGGTGGAAGGCGTCGTGACGACGTACAACAAGCCCTTCTCCAAGACCGACCACGAGGCCATCACGGCCAACATCCCGGTGTTCGGCGAGGTCAAGGGCCAGCGCGTCGTCTACGCCTACCCCGAGGACTTCAAGAAGGCCTCCGAGGTGCGCGTCAAGGACGTGAACGCCAAGGGCGCGATGGAACAGAAGAAACGCCAGTGATCAGGCGCCCGCCTGCCGGCCGCGGTCGGCAGGCGGGCGTGCCACGCTCCCGCAACTCTTCTGATGGACTGACATGCAGATCCTGACCCAGCTCGTGTTCAGCGGTATTGCGCTGGGCATGATCTACGCCGTCATCGCCTTCGGCTACCAGCTCACCTTCGCCACCAGCGACACCCTCAACTTCGGCCAGGGCGACGCGCTCATGCTCGGCGCGCTGGTGGGCCTGACGCTGGTCGGCCTGGGCGTGAACTACTGGCTGATGATCCCGCTGGTGTGCCTGTTCGGCGCCGTGCAGGGCGCGGTGGTCGAGCGCATCGGCGTGCGGCCCGCGCTGAAGATCAAGAGCGAGTTCGGCTGGATCATGTCCACCATCGCGCTGGGCATCATCTTCAAGAACGTGGCCGAGAACGTCTGGGGCCGCGACGACCTGAAGTTCCCGTCGCCGCTGCCCGAGTCGCCGATGAAGTTCCTGGGCGCCAACGTGCTGCCGATGGAAATCCTCGTCATCGTCGGCGCCGTCGGCATGATGCTGGCGGTGGAGGTGTTCAACCGCAAGTCCATCTACGGCAAGGCCGTCGTCGCGACCTTCAACGACCGCGACGCCGCCAAGCTGATGGGCATCAACACGGGCCTGGTCATCACGTTCTCGTACGCGCTGTCCTCGCTGAGCGCGGCCTTCGCCGGCGTGCTGATCGCGCCGCTGACGCTGACCGGCGCCACCATGGGCGCTGTGCTGGGCCTGAAGGCCTTCGCCGTCGCCATCATCGGCGGGCTGACCAGCGGCATGGGCATCATCCTGGGCGGCATCATCCTGGGCGTGGCCGAGACGACGACGGGCTTCTACCTCTCCACCGGCTACAAGGATGTTCCCGGCCTCGTGCTGCTGCTGATCGTGCTGGCCGTCAAGCCTGCGGGCCTGTTCGGCAAGACGGCGATCAAGAAAGTCTGATGATGTTGCGGGATGGACCTTTGAGCGAAGCGAAACGCTCCGTCCTCAACTGGCTGAGAACATGAATGTAAAAAAACTCGTCCTCGGCGCGGCGGCCATCGCAGCCCTCGCCGCCTTCCCGCTCGCCTCCGGCAACCCGTACTACATCCACCTGGTCGAGACCATCATGATCTATGCGATCGTGCTGTTCGGCCTGGACATCGTGGTCGGCTACACGGGGCAGGTGTCTCTCGGCCATGCCGGCCTGTTCGGCATCGGGGCCTACACGGCCGGCGTGCTGATCCTGAAGCTGGACGCGCCGGTGTACGTGACGCTGCCCGCCGCGCTGGCCGTGACGGCGGCCTTCGGTGCCGTGCTGGCGCTGCCGGCGCTGCGCGTGACCGGCCCCTACCTCGCGATGGTGACGCTGGCTTTCGGCACCATCGTCCAGATCCTCATCAACGAGATGACCTTCCTGACCGAAGGTCCGATGGGCATCACGCTGACCAAGCCCTCGCTGTTCGGCCACGCGCTGGACGAGACCGAGTTCTACTGGCTGGTTCTCGCGCTGCTGATCGCGTCGCTGGTGTTCGTGGACCGCGTGCTGCGCTCGCAGCTTGGTCGCGCGTTCGAGGCGCTGCGCGGCAGCCCGGTCGCGTCCGACTGCATGGGCGTGTCGGTCTATCGCTACAAGGTCTACGCCTTCGTCATCTCGGCGGCGCTGGCCGGCCTGGCGGGGTCGCTGTACGCGTACTCCGAGCAGTACATCAGCCCCAACACCTACAACTTCGAGCTGACGGTGATGTTCCTGCTGGCCGTCATCATGGGTGGCCGCAAGACCCGCACCGGTGCGTTGCTGGGCGCCACCATCATCGTGCTGCTGCCCAAGCTGCTGGACGACCTGCAGATGTTCCGCACCGGTGCCGTCGTGCTGGCCGTGATCGTCGTGGCCTCGGTGGCCGTGGGCCTCAAGCGCGGCAAGCTGACCAAGCAGGCGGCCCTGATTCCCGTCGTCGGCAGCATCGCGCTGGCGGCCATCTCCTTCAAGCTGGAGACCATGACCGACTGGCGGCTGTCCATCTTCGGCCTCATCACGCTGTTCGTCGTCTACTACCTGCAGGACGGCATCGTCGGCTTCGTGCGCAACGCGCTGAACCTGAAGACCAAGCACGAGCGCGACACCACGGCGACCAAGGCCACGGCGCTGACACGCGCCAGCGGTCAGGGCCAGGGCGGAAATGACGGCGAACTGCTGAAGGCCAACGGCGTGCTGATGCAGTTCGGCGGCCTGAAGGCGCTGAACAACGTCGACCTCGTCGTGCAGCGCGGCAGCATCCACGGCCTCATCGGCCCCAACGGCTCCGGCAAGAGCACGATGATGAACGTGCTGACCGGCATCTACCAGCCGACCGCCGGCTCGGTGCTGTTCGCGGGCACGTCGGTCACCGGCCGCACGTCGTCGGACATCGCGCTGTCCGGCATCGCGCGCACCTTCCAGAACGTGCAGCTCTTCGGCGAGATGACGGCGCTGCAGAACGTGCTCGTGGGCCTGCACCACAGCTTCAAGAGCAACCTCATCGACATCGCGCTGCACTTGCCGCGCTACCTGCGCGAGGACCGCGAGCAGCGCGCCCGCGCCCACGCTTTGCTGGAGTTCGTCGGCCTGGAGTCGCTCGCGAGCGAGGAGGCGCGCAACCTGCCGTACGGCAAGCAGCGCCTGCTGGAGATCGCCCGCGCGCTGGCGCTGGACCCGCAGCTGCTGCTGCTGGACGAGCCGGCCGCCGGCCTGACCGCGCCGGACATCAAGGAGCTGCTGGAGATCATCCGCAAGATCCGCGGCGCGGGCGTCACCGTCATCCTCATCGAACACCACATGGACGTCGTCATGAGCCTGTGCGACCGCGTCTCGGTGCTGGACTTCGGCCAGAAGATCGCCGAGGGCCTGCCGGCCGAGGTGCAGGCCAACGAGAAGGTCATCGAGGCTTACCTCGGTGGTCAGGCAGTCTGATGACTTTGCGGGATGGACCTTTGAGCGAAGCGAAAAGCGCCGTCCTCAACTGACTGAAAAAGCGACATGCTGACCATCAAGAACCTCAGCGCCGGCTACGGCAAGGTGCAAGTCCTGCACGGCATTTCGCTGGAAGTGCCCAAGGGCCAGGTCGTGACGCTGATCGGCTCCAACGGCGCCGGCAAGACCACGACGATGCGCGCCGTGAGCGGCATGATCGCGCCCACCGGCGGCGAGATCACGCTGAACGGCAAGCGCATCGACGGCCTGGAGAGTTACCACATCGCCCGCCAGGGCCTGGCCCACTCGCCCGAAGGCCGCCGCGTGTTTGCGACGATGACGGTCACCGACAACCTGCGCCTGGGCGCCTTCCCGCGCTACACCGGTGCGCGGCCCAAGGGCAACGTGGAGGCCGACCTCGAAAAGGCGATGGAACTGTTTCCGCGTTTGAAGGAGCGCCGCATGCAACTGGCCGGCACGCTGTCCGGCGGCGAGCAGCAGATGCTGGCGATGGCACGCGCCACCATGCTCAATCCCGAGGTGGTGCTGCTGGACGAGCCGTCCATGGGCCTGGCGCCCATCCTCGTCGACGAGGTGTTCCGCATCATCGAACGGCTGAAGGCAGAGGGCGTGACCATGTTGCTCGTCGAGCAGTTCGCTGCGGCTGCGCTGAAGGTGGCCGACTACGGCTACGTGTTGGAGAACGGCCGCATCGCCGTGCACGGCCCGGCCGAGAAGCTGCGCAACGACCCCGCCGTGCAGGCCGCCTACCTCGGCGGTGGGCACTGAGTTGGACAAGCCCGGCTACCGTCTCAGCTTCGCCGCCGAGGACATTGACGCCGTCGCCGCGCACGCCTTCCTGACCCGCGCCTACTGGTGCGAAGGCATCCCGCTGGCATTGATCGAGCGGGCCATCGCCAACTCGCTGTGCATCGCGCTGCATGCCGACGCCGATGGTGAACACGCAGGCCAGGTCGGGTTCGCCCGCGTCGTCACCGACCGCACCACCTTCGCCTACCTCTGCGACGTCTACGTGCTGGAAGACCACAGGGGGCAGGGCCTGGCCGATTGGATGGTTCAATCCCTGCTCGCCCACCCGGACCTGCAAGGCCTGCGACGCTTCATGCTGTTCACGCGAGACGCCCATCCGCTGTACGCCCGCTACGGCTTCAAGCCGCTGGCGACGCCGGACCGCGGCATGGAGGTCGTGCGGCCGGGGATCTACCTCACCGCACCACCTCCTACCGATGCCTGAACTGCGCCGTTTCGTCCAGGTCGACGTCTTCACCGCCGTCCCGCTGAAGGGCAACGCACTCGCGGTCGTCGTCGATGCCGGTGGCCTGTCCGACGACGAGATGGCCGCGTTCGCGCGCTGGACGAACCTGTCCGAGACGACATTCCTGCTGCCGCCCACCGAAGAGGGCTCGGCAGGAGGTGCCGACTACCGCGTGCGCATCTTCACGCCCGGCGGTGAGCTGCCCTTCGCGGGCCATCCGACGCTGGGCAGCGCGCACGCCTTCCTGGCCAGTGGCGGCGACGTGAAGAAGCCCGGCGAGGTCGTGCAGCAATGCGCCATCGGCCTGGTGCGCGTGAAGCGCGACGGCGCCCGCCTGGCTTTTGCCGCGCCGCCGCTCAAGCGCAGCGGCCCGGTCGATGCGGCCGGCCGTGCGCAGGCCCTCGCGGCGCTGCGCATCGCGCCCGAGGACTTGCTGGATCTGGTGTGGGTCGACAACGGCCCGGGCTGGATGGCCGCCCGCCTGCCCGACGCGGCCGCCGTGCTCGCGCTGCAGCCTGATTTCGTCGCGATGCGGGGCCTCAAGCTCGGCGTCGTCGGCGCTCACCCGGCGGGCAGCGAATGCCAGTTCGAGGTGCGCGCCTTCGTGCCCGACCTGGGCGTGCCGGAAGATCCCGTCACCGGCAGCCTCAACGCCGGTCTGGCGCTGTGGCTGCAGGAGACGGGCCTGGCGGGCGACCGCTACGTCGCCGCGCAAGGCGCGGCGCTGGGCCGAGCCGGCCGCGTTCACGTGCAGCGCGACGCCGAGGCCACGTGGATAGGCGGCGACGTGACGCCGCTGATCCACGGTCAGGTGAGGTTGTGATGACGGAGGAACTCTTCCGTGAAGACGCGACGCTGCTGCAATGCACGGCGACGGTGACCGCGCAAGGGGAGGGCGGCGTCACGCTCGACCGCACCGTCTGCTACCCGCTGGGCGGCGGCCAGGCGGGCGACACCGGCTGGCTGGCCTGCGGCGAACAGCGCTGGCGCATCACCGACACGCGCAAGAGCAAGTTGCAGCCCGGCGCCATCGTCCACCTCGTCGAAGGCGAGCTGCCGGCGGTCGGCGCCACCGTGCGGATCGAGGTCGATGCGGCACGCCGTCACGCCCATCGGCGCTTCCACACGGCCACGCACCTGCTGTGCGCGTTGCTGCCGTATCCGGTCGACGGCTGCTCCATCACCGAGACCTACGCGCGGCTGGACTTCCACACGGACGAGCCGTTCGACAAGGAGGCCATCCAGGTCGGCCTGAATCGATTGGTGTCGGAGGCGCATCCGGTCAGGCACCGCTGGATCAGCGAGGACGAACTCGACGCCAACCCCGGCCTCGTCCGCTCGATGAGTGTGCAGCCGCCGCGCGGGCTGGGACGCATCCGCGTGCTGGAAGTGGAGGGCGTCGATCTGCAGCCTTGCGGCGGTACGCACGTGTCGAACACGTCGGAGATCGGAGCTGTGGTCGTGACCAAGATTGAAAAGAAGAGCGCCAAGACCCGCAGGGTCGTGCTGGGCTTTGCCCAGTCGAGCGAAGCTTGAAGCGCGCTTCTTCGGGGAGCACTCATGTGAGTGCAGCGAACGTGGGTGATCACCAAAAGAAGAGCGCCAAGACCCGCAGGGTCGTGCTGGGCTTTGCACAGCCGCTGCCAGCTTGATCCAGTGCATGGCCTTGGGATGGGTCGCCTGACGCCGCTGGCTAAACTGCGCTGCCTATGGTTGGCCCCGACATCCAGCTCATCACCCCCGAGTCCGCTGCCGACTGGCAGGACGCCCGGCTCGTGCTGCGCGACTATGCCGCCAGCCTGAACGTTGACCTCGGCTTCCAGGGCTTCGACGCCGAACTCGACAGCCTGCCCAGTGTCTACGCGCCGCCTGGCGGGCTGATGCTATTGGCGCTCGTCGACGGCGCCGTGGCCGGCAGCGGTGCCTTCCGGCCGCTGCCCGATGCCGACTACCCCAACGCCTGCGAGATGAAGCGCCTGTTCGTGCGCCCGGCGTTCCGCCGCTTCGGCCTCGGCCGTATCCTGGCGCAGGCGCTGATGGACCGCGCCACCGAGGCCGGCTACTCGTCCATGCTGCTGGACACGCTGGACGACATGGAGGCCGCGCGTGGCCTGTATGAGAGCCTGGGCTTCGTGGAGGTGCCGCCGTTCTATTTCAACCCCGTGCCCGGCGCGCACTACCTGAAGGCCGAACTCGGCGTCTTCCGGCCGAGTTACTTCGGATAACCGCCTAGAGTGCCGGCATGGCACTCGATGACATCCAAGCCCTGGGCCCCCACCGCTGCCTGCTCGGCGAATCGCCGTTGTGGCATCCCACTGAACAATGCCTGTACGCCGTGGACATTCCCGGCCGGCAGGTCCTGCGCTGGCGTGACGGCGCGGTCGAGCCCGATGCGTGGCCGCAGGCGGCCGAGCCCGGCTGCATCGCGGCCCGCGCGGGCGGCGGCCTGCTCGTCGCGCGTCGCGATGGCTTGTGGGCGCTGGACACGGACACCGGCGTCCAGGCGCTGATCGCGCTGCCGCCCTACGACCCGGCCCGCCTGCGCTTCAACGACGGCAAGGTCGATCCCGAAGGCCGGCTGTGGGTCGGCAGCATCTCGGACGCCCGCGAACCCGAGGCAGCGCTCTACCGCTTCGAGGGCGGGGCGTTCGCCGTGCAGGTGCCGGCGCTGACCACGTCCAACGGCCTGGCGTGGAGTCCTTCGGGTCAGCGCCTGCATTGGTCCGACACCAAGGCGCACCGCATCTACGTGGCTGACTTCGACGCGGCGGCGGGCGTGCTGCGCGCGCCGCGGGTGTTTGCCGAATTCAAGCCCCGCACCGCCGGCGAGCCGTATGGCGGCCGCCCCGATGGCGCCGCGATGGATGCCGACGGGCATTACTGGGTGGCGATGTTCGAGGGCGGTTGCCTGCTGCGCATCGCGCCGACCGGTGAGGTCGTGCGGCGCGTCGAGCTGCCGGCGACCTGCCCCACGATGCCGACGTTTGGCGGCGCCAATCTGCGCACCCTTTTCGTGACGACGTCGCGCGAGAAGCGCCCCGCCGACGAACTCGCGCGCGAGCCATGGGCGGGCGCGGTGCTGCGGTTGCGTGTCGACGTACCGGGCTTGCCTGCGACGCTGACGCAGAGCTGAATCCCGTCCGGTCGCAGGGACAGGTTTACCCCGGTGTAACTCGTCACATATAATGAAGGGCTTTGTGGATGGTGCTCACGCGCCGCCGCGGTGCAGCCAGCCCTGGCAGTCTTGGGGTTGAGTCGTCATTCCAGGATTTCGTGCCATGACCGACAACGGCCCCCGAAAGACCTGGCCCCCCGCGCTTGCCGCGGCCGGTGGCTGGGACGACGAGAGTGAGGAGCCCCCCGTCAAGGCCTTGAGCCCGGAGCAGGCGGCGGCACTGAAGTCTGCATTGCCGATGCTGTCGCCCTGGCGTGTGCTGGGGATGCAGCTCGTGGTGGGCCTGTTGTGCGCAGCTGTGATCCGGCTGTTCACGGCGTCTGGCGTGGCCATGGTCTCGTCGCTGTATGGCGTCGCGGCGGTGGTGCTGCCTGGCATGCTGCTCGCGCGGGGCATGACAAAGCATGTGAACTCGGCGGTCTCTGCGGCTGCGGGGTTCATGGGTTGGGAATTTTTGAAAATCGGTGCATCGATCGCGATGCTGGTGCTGGCGCCGAAAGTGGTGCCGGGCCTGAGTTGGCCGGCCCTGCTGGCCACCCTCGCGGTGTGCATCAAAGTGAACTGGCTGGCGCTCGCGTGGCGCGGCCGCAAATAGAACTGACGAGGCAGGACGAAACATGGCAGCAGAAGGCCACGCTGAATCGGCAAACGGCGCCGCCCCCAGCGCCGGTGAATACATCATTCACCATTTGCAGCACGCGCAGAGCGGCACCCAGAAGGGCATTGTCGACTTCTCCGTCGTCAACCTCGACTCCATCTTCTTCAGCGTGCTGCTGGGCCTGGTGGGATGCTTCCTGCTGTGGCGCGCCGCGAAGGCGGCCACGTCGGGCGTGCCGGGTCGTTTCCAGGCCGCGGTCGAGATCCTGGTGGAGATCGTCGCCGACCAGGCCAAGGGCATCGTCCACAACGCCAACAGCCGCAAGCTGGTCGCGCCGCTGGCCCTGACCGTGTTCGTCTGGATCTTCCTGATGAATGCGATGGACTTGTTCCCGGTGGACCTGTTCCCGTGGATCTGGCAGCAGATCACCGGTGACCACCACGCCAAGCTGCGCGTCGTGCCGACCGCCGACCTGTCCATGACCATGGGCCTGTCGCTGGGCGTGCTGATCACGTGCCTGATCTACAACGTGAAGATGAAGGGCGCCGGCGGCTGGGCTCATGAGCTCGTTGCGGCGCCGTTCGGTGACAAGGTCTACCTGTACCCGGTCAACTTCCTGATGCAGATGATCGAGTTCGTGGCCAAGACCGTCTCGCACGGCATGCGGCTGTTCGGCAACATGTACGCCGGCGAACTGATCTTCATGCTGATCGCGCTGATGGGTGGTGCCTGGACGCTGTCCGCCACCGGCATCGGCCTGGCCATCGGTCACATCGTCGCGGGCTCCGTGTGGGCGATCTTCCACATCCTGATCATCACGCTGCAGGCGTTCGTGTTCATGATGCTGACGCTGGTCTACATCGGCCAGGCGCACGACGCGCACTGATTGCACGTCGATCGAGCCGCTTTTTTCCAAGCAGTTTTCCCTCAACCCTTTCTCTCTCTAAATCCTCTAAGGAGTCATCGTGGAAGTCATTAGCTTTGTTGCTCTCGCCGCTGGTCTGATCATTGGTCTGGGCGCCTTCGGTGCTTGTATCGGTATCGGCATCATGGGCAGCAAGTACCTTGAGTCCGCCGCTCGTCAGCCCGAGCTGATGAACGAACTGCAGACCAAGATGTTCCTGCTGGCCGGCCTGATCGACGCGGCCTTCATCATCGGCACCGGTATCGCCCTGTGGTTCGCCACCGCCAACCCGTTCCTGGGTCAGATCGCCGCCGCGCTGGCTGCTGGCGCCAAGTAATTCGATGTTGTCGACCCGCCGTGGCCGCGGTTGCCCCGGCGGTTTCCGCACTCGAAACTTTGTGAGGCACCACCGTGTTTATTAACGCGTCGCTCATCGTTCAGATGATCGTGTTCCTGATCCTGGTCGGGTTCACGATGAAGTATGTGTGGCCGCCGATCATCAAGGCGCTCGACGAGCGTGCCGCGAAGATCGCCGCTGGCCTGTCCGCTGCCGACAAGGCCAAGGCCGAACTGGCCGGCGCCGAAGCGCAGATCGCCAAGGAACTGGCTCAGACCAAGGCCGAGTCCGGCAAGCTGATCTCGGATGCCGAGAAGCGCGCGGCGGCCATCGTCGACGCCGCCAAGGGCCGCGCCGAGGAAGAAGGCGCCAAGATCCTGGCCGCCGCCAAGGCCGATGCCGAGCAGCAGGTGTCCCGTGCTCGCGAAGTCCTGCGCGAGCAGGTCGCCGCGCTGGCCGTCAAGGGCGCCGAGCAGATCCTGCAGAAGGAAGTCAACGCCGGCGTTCACGCCGAGTTGCTGGCTCGCCTGAAGACGGAGCTGTAAATGGCCGAAATCGCCACCATCGCCCGCCCCTACGCGGAAGCGCTTTTCCAGTTTGCCAAGTCTCAGGACCTGGCGGCCTGGGGTAGTCAACTCGACGCGCTGGCCCAGGTGGCGCAGGACGCCGATCTGCGCCAGTTTGCCGATCACCCGAAGGCTCAGCCCGAACAGGTGCTCGCGGTCATTGCCGCGGCTGCCAAGCAGGACCTGGCGCCGGGCGTGCAGAACTTCCTGCGCGCCGTGATCGAGAACGGCCGTCTCGCGGCGCTGCCCGAAGTCGTTGCCCAGTACCACGTGCTGGCCAATGCCGCTTCCGGCGTGTCCGACGCGCACATCTACAGCGCCTACGACATCAGCGACGCCCAGTTGGCCGAGCTGAAGACGACGCTGGAGCAGCGCTTCGGCCGCAAGCTTGACGCGCATGTGCAGATCGAGCCGGCGCTGATTGGCGGCGTGCGCGTGGTGGTCGGCGACGAGGTGCTGGACACCTCCGTCAAGGCCCGCCTTGAGCGCATGAAGGTCGCCCTGACTGCCTGACGGCTGCCCGAGCCACCGCAAGACATCCCATCGATTCACCCTGCGACTGACCCGCCCCATGGCAACGGTCTGGCCGCTCCGGGTACTGGAGACCCAGCATGCAACTCAATCCCGCTGAAATTTCCGAACTGATCAAGAGCCGCATCGAAGGTCTTGGTGTCGGTTCGGACATCCGCAACCAGGGCACCGTCGTGTCCGTTTCCGACGGCATCGTCCGCGTCCACGGCCTGTCGGACGTGATGCAGGGCGAAATGCTCGAATTCCCGGTTGCCAAGGACGGCAGCCAGACTTTCGGCCTGGCGCTGAACCTTGAGCGCGACTCCGTCGGCGCCGTGATCCTGGGTGCCTACGAGCACATCTCGGAAGGCGACACCGTCAAGTGCACGGGCCGCATCCTGGAAGTGCCGGTCGGCCCCGAGCTGATCGGCCGCGTCGTCAACGCACTGGGCGAGCCCATCGACGGCAAGGGCCCGATCAACGCCAAGATGACCGACGTCATCGAGAAGGTCGCCCCGGGCGTGATCGCCCGCAAGTCGGTCGACCAGCCCGTGCAGACCGGCCTGAAGTCCATCGACTCCATGGTGCCCGTCGGCCGCGGCCAGCGCGAACTGATCATTGGTGACCGTCAGACGGGCAAGACCGCCGTCGCCATCGACGCGATCATCAACCAGAAGGGTCAGAACATGACCTGCGTCTACGTCGCCATCGGCCAGAAGGCGTCGTCGATCAAGAACGTGGTGCGTGCTCTGGAGCAAGCCGGTGCGATGGAATACACCATCGTCGTGGCCGCCTCGGCGTCCGAATCGGCCGCGATGCAATACGTGTCGGCCTACTCGGGCTGCACGATGGGCGAGTACTTCCGCGACCGCGGTCAGGACGCGCTGATCATTTACGACGACCTGTCCAAGCAGGCCGTCGCCTACCGCCAGGTCTCGCTGCTGCTGCGCCGCCCGCCGGGCCGCGAAGCCTACCCCGGCGACGTGTTCTATCTGCACAGCCGCCTGCTGGAGCGCGCCGCCCGCGTGAACGCCGACTACGTCGAAGCCTTCACCAAGGGTGAAGTCAAGGGCAAGACCGGCTCGCTGACGGCCCTGCCGATCATCGAGACGCAGGCCGGCGACGTGTCCGCCTTCGTGCCGACCAATGTGATCTCGATCACCGACGGCCAGATCTTCCTGGAAACCAGCCTGTTCAACGCCGGTATCCGCCCCGCCATCAACGCCGGCATCTCGGTGTCGCGCGTCGGTGGTGCCGCGCAAACCAAGCTGATCAAGTCGCTGTCCGGCGGTATCCGTACCGACCTGGCGCAGTACCGTGAGCTGGCCGCGTTCGCGCAGTTCGCCTCCGACCTGGACGAAGCCACCCGCAAGCAGCTGGACCGCGGCGCCCGCGTGACGGAGCTGCTGAAGCAGGCGCAGTACTCGCCGCTGTCCATCTCGCTGATGGGCGCGTCGCTGTACGCCGCCAACAAGGGCTTCATGGACAGCATCGAAGTGAAGAAGGTCCTGGCCTTCGAGCACGGCCTGCACCAGTACCTGAAGACCAGCCACGCCGCGCTGCTTGCCAAGCTGGAAGCCGACAAGGCGATGGACAAGGATGCGGAAGCTGAACTGAATGCGGCCATCACCGCCTTCAAGAAGTCCTTCGCTTAAGAAGCCACGGTAACGCGGGGCCGAGCCTCAACACTCAGCCCTGCACTGACTAGGAGTTCGAATGGCTTCAAGCAAAGAAATCCGCGGCAAGATCAAGTCGGTCGAGAACACCAAGAAGATCACCAAGGCGATGGAGATGGTCGCCGCATCCAAGATGCGCAAGGCGCAGGAGCGGATGCGGTCGGCCCGTCCTTATGCCGAGAAGATCGGCAACATCGCGGCTGAACTGGCCAAGGCCAATCCCGAGTACCGTCATCCCTTCCTCGTCAAGAACGAGGAAGCGAAGAAGGTGGGCATGGTCGTCGTCACGACGGACAAGGGCCTGTGCGGTGGTCTCAACACCAACCTGCTGCGCGCGGCAGCGTCCAAGCTCAAGGAGCTGGAGGCAGTTGGCCAGTCGGCCGAGGTCGTCGCCATCGGCGGCAAGGGCCTGGGCTTCATGAACCGCGTCGGCGCCAAGGTCGTTGCCCATGCCACGCAGCTCGGCGACCAGCCCCACATCGAGGCCCTGATCGGCCCCGTCAAGGTGCTGCTGGACGCGTACGCCGAAGGTAAGCTGTCCGCCGTCTACCTCTGCTACACGCAGTTCATCAACACGATGAAGCAAGAGGTGAAGGTGCACCAGTTGCTGCCGCTGAAGGCCGCAGACATGGCGACGCCCGATGCGCAAGGCCAGGCCGGCCACTCGTGGGACTACATCTACGAGCCGGACGCCGCCACCGTCATCAACGAGCTGCTGATGCGCTACACGGAAGCGCTGGTCTTCCAGGCCGTCGCCGAGAACATGGCCAGCGAGCAGTCCGCCCGCATGGTGGCCATGAAGGCCGCGACCGACAACGCCGGCACGCTGATCGGTGAGCTGAAGCTGGTCTACAACAAGACCCGCCAGGCCGCGATCACCAAAGAGTTGTCCGAGATCGTCAGCGGCGCGGCCGCGGTCGGTTGAGTCGATTCGGCACGCAAAGAATTGAATTGAAGGAACGCAAAAATGGCTAACACTCAAGCAGTCGGCAAGATCGTTCAGTGCATTGGCGCCGTCGTGGACGTGGAATTCCCGCGCGACCGCATGCCCAAGGTGTACGACGCGCTGAAGATGGAAGGCTCCGCCCTGACGCTGGAAGTCCAGCAGCAGTTGGGTGACGGCGTGGTGCGGACGATTGCCCTGGGCAGTTCGGACGGCCTGCGCCGCGGCACCGAAGTCTTCAACACCGGCGACACCATCCAGGTGCCGGTCGGCAAGGCCACCCTCGGCCGCATCATGGACGTGCTGGGCAACCCCATCGACGAACGTGGCCCGGTCTCGTCCAGCCTGACCGCCTCCATCCACCGCGCGGCACCCGCCTACGACGAGCTGAGCCCGTCGCAGGACCTGCTGGAAACCGGCATCAAGGTGATCGACCTGATCTGCCCGTTCGCCAAGGGCGGCAAGGTGGGCCTGTTCGGCGGCGCCGGCGTCGGCAAGACCGTGAACATGATGGAGCTCATCAACAACATCGCCAAGGCGCACAGCGGTCTGTCCGTGTTCGCCGGCGTGGGTGAGCGCACCCGTGAGGGCAACGACTTCTATCACGAGATGTCGGACTCCGGCGTCGTCGTGCAGGACAAGCTCGAAGACTCCAAGGTCGCCATGGTCTACGGCCAGATGAACGAGCCCCCGGGCAACCGTCTGCGCGTCGCGCTGACCGGCCTGACCATCGCCGAGTCGTTCCGCGACGAAGGCAAGGACGTGCTGTTCTTCGTGGACAACATCTACCGCTACACGCTGGCCGGTACCGAAGTGTCCGCACTGCTGGGTCGCATGCCTTCCGCCGTGGGCTACCAGCCGACGCTGGCCGAGGAAATGGGCCGCCTGCAGGAGCGCATCACGTCGACCAAGGTCGGCTCGATCACGTCCATCCAGGCCGTCTACGTCCCCGCGGACGACCTGACCGACCCGTCGCCTGCCACGACCTTCGCCCACCTGGACGCCACCGTCGTGCTGTCGCGTGACATCGCCTCGCTGGGCATCTACCCCGCCGTGGACCCGCTGGACTCGACCAGCCGCCAGATCGACCCCAACGTCGTCGGCGAAGAGCACTACACGACGACCCGTGCCGTGCAGCAGGTGCTGCAGCGCTACAAGGAACTGCGCGACATCATCGCCATCCTGGGCATGGACGAACTGTCGCCGGAAGACAAGCTGTCGGTGGCCCGCGCCCGCAAGATTCAGCGCTTCCTGTCGCAGCCCTTCCACGTCGCCGAAGTCTTCACCGGCTCGCCCGGCAAGTACGTGCCGCTGAAGGAAACCATCCGCGGCTTCAAGATGATCGTGGCCGGCGAGTGCGACCACCTGCCGGAGCAGGCGTTCTACATGGTCGGCACGATTGATGAGGCGTTTGAAAAGGCCAAGAAGATTCAGTGATGTTGACAGGGGCGCTCCGCGCGCCCGGTCTCCCGCAGAACCTTCTTCAACTTTGAATCGCTAAGGAAGATTGACATGGCAACCCTCCACGTCGACGTGGTCTCCGCCGAAGAGCAGATCTTCTCCGGCGAGGCCAAGTTCGTTGCCCTGCCGGGCGAAGCCGGCGAGCTGGGCATCCTGCCCAAGCACACGCCGCTGATCACCCGCATCAAGCCGGGCGCCGTGCGCATCGAGCGCCCTGACGGCACCGAAGAATTCGTTTTCGTCGCCGGCGGCATCCTCGAGGTTCAGCCGAACCGCGTCACCGTGCTGGCCGACACCGCCATTCGCGGCAAGGACCTGGACGAGGCCAAGGCGCTTGAAGCGAAGAAGATCGCCGAGGAAGCGCTGCGCAACGCCAAGGACAAGCTCGACCAGGCGGCCATCCAGAACGAACTGATGGGCCTCGCTGCCCAGATCGCAGCGCTGCAGAAGTTCCGCAAGAAGTAAGACGCCGCCGCGTCGACCGCTTCCAGAATGGGCGTCGGGTCACTCCGACGCCCATTTGCATTTGTGGCGGAGTGGGCTGTCGTCGCCGCCGTCAACGCCCCACAGGACAGTGCGCTCCCCCGTATTTCGGGTGGGGAATATTGCTCGTATGGGTAGAGCCGGCGCGGCGAGGCGCACGTAGGATTGCGGGCTTGCCAATCCGCCCCGAGCCGAGCGCCGGGGCGTTTCAACGGAGACACCTGAGACCATGAAGTTCAAGCCCTTGATCTTCGGCCTGACGAGCGTGCTGTCGGTGGCCGCGCTGGCCCAGGTTCCTTATGTCTTCAGCTACAACCCCGGGCCCAGCCACGGCACGAAGTGGATGGCCAAGCCCTCCGACGGGCAGGTCGAGTCGTCCGTCTCGGTGCTGATGGCTGCGCCGCGCGCGGTGTGGGCGCGGGTCTGCTACAGCATCGGGCCGTCGGACAGCACCGTCACCGTCTACACCCAGACGCGCAACGAGCCGGTGCGTTCGTCCGAGATCGCCTGGGGTGGCTGCTCCGACGTCTTCGGCACCAGCATCTGGATCGGCAACCCGCATCTGCAGACCGTGGGCGGGCACTACGGCATTGCGCCTGCCACGCCCGGCGACTGAAGAAAAGAGGGCGCGCGCGATGCGCCTCGACTTAACTTGGCGTTACCCTTCATAACGCTTGCACACTAGGAGCACTTGCATGACAGCACTCAAAGACGTGGCCCGTGCCGCGCGCAACACCGGTCTCGTCCTCAGCCCGCTGCTGCTGGCCGGATGCCTGGCCACCGCCCCGACGATGGGTGAAGACAAAGGCACCGTGTCCGGTGCCGCGGGTGGCGGGCAGGCCGAAAACCAGAACAGCAAGCTGGAGCGCTGCGACGAAACGCTGGGCACCATCACGCTGCAGGAAGACACCCAGGCGCCGTGGTGGTTCCAATTGCGTGAGCGCCAACTCGGCTCGACCGTCCCGGTGCTGCGCCTGATGATCCAGCAAAGCAATTGCTTCGTCGTCGTCGAGCGCGGCCGTGCCTTCGCCAACATGGAACGCGAGCGTGCGCTGATGCAGTCGGGCGAAACCCGGGCCGGCAGCAACTTTGGCCAGGGCCAGATCGTCGCGGCCGATTACACGTTGAGCCCCGAAATCCAGTTTTCCGGCAAGACCGGCGGTGGTGGCGGTGGCATCGGCACCGGTGCCATCGGCCTGCTGACGGCCGTGGCCGCCAACGTCAGCAAGAACGAAGCCTCGACCACGCTGCTGCTGGTGGACAACCGCTCGGGCGTGCAGATCTCCGCGGCCGAAGGCACGGCCAAGAATTTCGACTTCGGCGTCGGCGGCTTCAGCTTCCTGGGTGGCAGCGCGGTGGGCGGCAGCGCCTACGCCAAGACGCCGCAGGGCAAGGTCATCGTCGCCGCCTTCGCGGACTCGTTCAACCAGATGGTCAAGGCGCTGCGCAACTACAAGGCGCAAACCGTCAAGGGTGGTCTGGGCGCTGGCGGTCGCCTGGGCGTGCAGGGAGGCTCGACGGCAGCGTCCAAGGAAGTCGACGCCGCCGCCGCCGCACCCAAGGCGGCACCCGCTGCCGCGCCCAAGCCGGCTCCGAAGCCGGCCGCCAAGCCGGCGGCGAAGCCCGCGGCCGCAGCGTCCGGGGCGAAGGGCAGTTGAGCGCCCGTATCCTGCACAGGCGAGTTGTTGACGCGGCTCGCCGGGAGCGGATGCCTGGGCATTGCAGAGCGACCGTGTCGACACTCAAGCTCCGAAGTAATTGATCGGCCGCGCCCTGCGGCGCAAAGTTTGACGGCAGGCCTCGCGCCTGCCGTCCGTGTTTGCGAACTGCCATGAAAAGTCCCAACAACTTGCTCATCACCGCGCCCGACGGCGCGCAGGCCGAACTCAGCTTGCTGGGCGGCCATCTGCTGTCCTGGCGCCCGGCAGGCGGCGTTGAACAGCTGTACCTGTCCCCGCGCAGCGAGTTCACTGCCGGCAAGGCCATCCGTGGCGGCGTGCCGGTGATCTTTCCGCAGTTCTCCGAGCGCGGTCCGGGGCCGCGCCACGGCTTCGCGCGCACCGCGCTGTGGGAACTGGTGAGCCAGCAGCAGGGCAAGGACGACGTGCTCGTCGTGTTGCGCCTGCAGGACAGCGAGGACACGCGACAGCTCTGGCCGCATGCCTTCGAGCTGGAGCTGAGCGTGCGCATCGGCGGACGCGAGCTCGACATCGAGCTGGCCTGCGACAACACCGGCGACGCGAGCCTGCAGTTCACGGCAGCCTTGCACACCTACCTGCGCGTGGCGGACCTGGACGCGGTCAGCGTCGAAGGTCTGGCCGGCCTGCGCTACTGGGACAACGTCAAGAAGGCGGAAGCACTGCAGCGCATGGACCTGCTGCTGACGGGCGAGAAGGGCGTGCTGGACCTGGACCGCATCTACTTCGGCGTGAAGGAGCGCCCGCTGCTGGTGGCCGAGGAGCGCCGCCAGGTGGTCATCCGCCAGCAGGGTTTCGAGGATGCGGTGGTCTGGAACCCGGGTCCCGAGCGTTGTGCCCAACTGCCGGACATGCCGCCGGAAGGCTGGTCGGAAATGCTGTGCGTGGAGGCGGCCAGCATTGGCCGGCCCGTCGAGTTGCAGGCGGGCGAAAGCTGGGTCGGCAGGCAGAGCCTGAGCCTGGTCTGAACCGGCGACATCTGCCACGGATAATGAGCCCCATGTTCGCCCCCCTGCAAAACGACAGCTTCCTGCGCGCCTGTCTGCGCCAGCCCACCGAGCACACGCCGATCTGGCTGATGCGCCAGGCGGGCCGCTACCTGCCCGAGTACCGCGCCACGCGCGAGAAGGCGGGCAGTTTCATGGGCCTGGCCACCAGCACCGACTACGCCACCGAGGTGACGCTGCAGCCGCTGGAGCGCTTCCCGCTGGACGCGGCCATCCTGTTCAGCGACATCCTGACCGTGCCCGACGCGATGGGCCTGGGCTTGTCGTTCCAGCAGGGCGAAGGGCCGAAGTTCGCGAAGGTCGTGCGCGACGAAGCGGCTGTCGCGGCGCTGGACGTGCCCGACATGGACAAGCTGCGCTACGTCTTCGACGCGGTCACGTCCATCCGCCGCGCACTGAACGGCCGCGTGCCGCTGATCGGCTTCTCGGGCAGCCCGTGGACGCTGGCCTGCTACATGGTCGAAGGCGGCGGCTCGGACGACTACCAGCGCGTGAAAAGCCTGATGTACTCACGCCCGGACCTGATGCACCGCATCCTGGACATCAATGCGCGTGCCGTCTCGGCTTACCTGAACCTGCAGATCGAAGCGGGTGCGCAGGCGGTCATGGTGTTCGACTCCTGGGGTGGCGTGCTGGCGGATGGCGCCTTCCAGCAGTTCAGCCTGGCCTATTCGCGCCAGGTGCTGGCGGCGGTCAAGACCGAGCACGACGGGGTGCGCATCCCTCGCATCCTGTTCACCAAGGGCGGCGGCGTGTGGCTGGACGAGATCGCCGACGCTGGCGCGGACGTCGTGGGCCTGGACTGGACGATGAACCTCGGCACCGCACGCGCCCGCGTGGGTGACCGCGTCGCCCTGCAGGGCAACCTGGACCCCAACGTGCTGTTCGCGCCGCCCGACGCCGTGCGCGCGCAGGCGCGTGCGGTGCTGGACAGCTTCGGCAAGCCTGCTGCGGGCCACGGCCATGTCTTCAACCTCGGCCATGGCATCAGCCAGTTCACGCCCCCGGAGAGTGTCCAGGCGCTGGTGGACGAGGTGCATCGGCATTCGCGTCGGTTGCGCGGCGAGGCTTGACAACATCGCCGAATCGGCGGCTTGTCATGCGACTTATCCCCAAAAAAAGGGATGCAGGTGCGGAAGACTTCTGTTGGTGCGGCGCAGCTAAGAGTTTTCCCGACTTTCTGCTAAGTCGTTGATTTGCAAGGACTGCCGCGAAAGCCCATCGAGACTGGCGAACGCAGCGGCGGCGCACCAGGATGGGTGCTCTTCCGCGGACCGGGCGATTTGCTCACAAACTTATCCACAGAAATTGTGGGCAACCCGAGAGTCCTTGCAAATCATGAACTTGCGGTTGCTTCCTGAGCTTCAGCTTCATGAAACGCGCGGAGCTTGGCTTGACTGACCTGCCGTATCGCGAGGTGGTCCGCGTGGCCGTGGACACCCCCCAGCACAGCGGCCTGGAGGGCCTGCTTGACTACGCCAGTGAGCAGGCACTTGCACCGGGCTCGCTCGTGCGCGTGCCGCTGGGCAAGCGCGAGTTGCTGGGCATCGTCTGGCCCGGCACCGCCGAGCCCACCGACGGGCGGGCATTGCGGTCCGTGGCTGCCGTCTTCGACACGCTGCCGCCGCTCGGCGCGCACTGGTGCCGGCTGCTGGATTTCGCCGCGGGCTATTACCAGCGCAGCGTGGGCGAGCTCGCCAGCGCCGTGCTGCCGCCGCAGCTGCGCGAGCTGTCGCCGGCACAACTCGCGGCCAAGCTGCGCAAGCTGGCACGCAAGCCTGCCCCGGCCGAGCGGCCAGTCGATCCGGTCAGGCCGGCGCTGGCGGCCGAGCAGGCCGAGGCGGTGGATCGCATCCGCGCGCGACTTGGCGGCGACGACGTGAAGCCGCTGCTGCTGTTCGGTGTGACGGGCAGCGGCAAGACCGAGGTCTACCTGCGCGCCGCCGAGGCCGCGCTCGCGGCTGGGGGTCAGGTGCTGGTCTTGGTGCCCGAAATCAACCTGACGCCGCAGCTCGAAGCGCGGTTCACCGAGCGCTTCGCCGCGCTGTTGCCGCAGCCGCTGGCCATCGTGTCGCTGCACAGCGCCTTGACGCCCGCGCAGCGCGTGCAGAACTGGCTGGCCGCGCACCTGGGCACCGCCCGGCTGGTGCTGGGCACGCGGCTGGCGGTGTTCGCGTCCTTGCCCGAACTGGGCCTCATCGTCGTCGACGAGGAGCACGACCCCTCCTACAAGCAGCAGGACGGCGCCCGCTATTCGGCGCGCGACCTGGCAGTCTGGCGTGGGCACGACCTGAAGATACCGGTCGTCCTCGGGTCGGCCACGCCGTCGCTGGAGAGCTGGCAGCACGCCGAATCGGGCCGCTACGAGCGGCTCACGCTGGCCTCACGCATCGGTGGCGGCGCGCTGCCCAGGGTGAAGCTCTTCGACATGAAGTCGCTCCCCTCCTCAGCGGGCGTGACCACCGCGCTGACGGCGCCGCTGCTGGCTGCGCTGAAGGAGCGGCTGGCGCGTGGCGAGCAAAGCCTCGTGTTCCTGAACCGCCGTGGCTATGCGCCCGTGCTGCACTGCGGCGAATGCCAGTGGAAGAGCGACTGCCCGCATTGCAGCGCGTGGCGTGTCTTCCACAAGCGCGACCGCACGCTGCGCTGCCACCACTGCGGCTTCACCGAACGCGTGCCGCGCGCCTGTCCCAACTGCGGCAACGTGGACATCGCACCCATCGGCCGCGGCACCGAGCGGCTGGAGGAGCAGCTCGGCGAGGCGCTGCCGGGCGCGCGCGTGCTGCGCATCGATGCCGACTCCACGCGGCGCAAGGGTGAGTTGGAGACGCAGTTGAAGGCCGTGCACGACGGCGACGTGGACATCCTCGTCGGCACGCAGATGATCACCAAGGGGCACGACTTTCGCCGCATCCGCTTCGTGGCGGCGGTCAACCCGGACGGGGCGCTGTTCAGCAGCGATTTCCGAGCGCCGGAGCGGCTCTTCGCGCTGCTGATGCAGGCCGGCGGCCGCGCGGGCCGGGAGGCGTCGGGCGAGGGCGCCAGCGAAATGTGGGTGCAGACCTGGCATCGCGACCATGCGCTGTACCAGGCGCTGGCGCGGCATGACTACGTGCGCTTCGCCAGCGACCAGCTCGCCGAGCGCCGCTCAGCCAGCCTGCCGCCGTTCTCGCACCTCGCGCTGCTGCGCGCCGAAGCCCGCACGGCCGACGCTGCCAAGGCATTCCTGGATGCGGCCGCGGCGCTGGTGCGGCACGAGCACGTGCTGGTCTACCCGCCCGTGCCGCATGCGGTGGCGCGCGTGGCGGACGTGGAGCGCATGCAGATGCTGGTGGAGGCCGGCCAGCGCGCGCGGCTGCAGGCGATGCTGCGGGAGTGGGTGCCGCAGCTGATCGCGCTCAAGCGCGAACACAGGGCGATCGTGCGATGGGCCGTGGACGTCGACCCGCTGGCGATCTGACGGGCGGAGGGCCGCCTCAGCCGTGCCTGGCCTGGCCCAGGCTGCTGGCCAACGCGGCGGCGCGGCGCTGTTGTTCCCGGCGGCGCAGCGCCTGGCCGATGGGCCGCACCGCCGCCAGGGCGGCCACGGCCAGCACGATGACCAGCGTGCCGAGATCGATCTGCTCGGCCAGTGAGCCGAAATCGTTGGAGGCCGGCCTGCTGGCAGGCTTCCAGTGGGTCGCACCGTTCAGCGAAGCCAGGCTGGCCGTGCCCAGGTGGCTGGCGTCGGCGATCACGGTCGTCGTCGCCGAATCGACATCGGCCGCTTGGCGCGTGTCACGCGCAGCACCGGCCAGTGCGTCGGAACTCAGGACGACGGTGGCGGCGACGGCGGCGGCAAGGACCAGGGCTTTCATGCAGGCTCGCTACGGAGTGATGGGCTGGTGCGCATTGTTCGCAGCCTAGCGTGGCTGTGATGTGAAGACTTCACGCGCTTGGGGGGGACCCCCGCGAATGAGCGGATCAGGATGGCCGATCCGTTGCAATACGCCCTATCCCTGCCCCTGCCCCGAGGCCGCTGCCCGCGCTGCCGCCTTGGCGGCGAGTTCCTCGCGCATGCGCTTGAGCTTCTCGCGCGGGTCCTCGCGGCCGCTGGTTTCGTCCAGCTTCATCTCCGCCAGGAATCGGCTGGGGATGCCGACCACGGTGTCGCGGCCCTTCTTGCGCCGACGCAGCGTGGACACGGCCAGCGTCGTGCGCGCACGCGTGATGCCGACGTACATGAGCCGGCGCTCCTCCTGCAATGCCTCGACCGTCAGCTCGGCCTCTTCGCGCTTGAACGGCAGCAGCCCCTCGTTGACACCGGCCAGCACGACGTGCGGCCATTCCAGCCCCTTGGAGGCGTGCAGCGTGGTCAGGGTCACCTGGTCCTGATCCTCGCCGCGCTCGGCCAGCGACAGGATCACGCTGATGGTCTGCGCCACGTCCAGCACGCTCTGCTTGGGCTCGGTGAAGCTGACGCCGTCTTCCTCGCTGTGCTGGCCGCCGCAGCGCTTGGCCACCCAGTCGACGAAGTCCAGCACGTTGCCCCAGCGCGCCTGGGCGACCTTCTCGTTCTCCTCGTTCTCGAGCAGGTGTTGCTCGTAGCCGATGTCCTTGAGCCACTGCAGCAACACGGGCCGCGCGGCCGTCTCGCCCTCGGTGTGGCGGGCCTGGTACTGCAGCTCGTTCACGGCGCGGCCGAACTCGTGCAGCCCCGCCAGCGCACGGGCCGTGATGGCCGTGGCCAGGCTTTCGGAAAACAAGGCCTCGAACATGCTGCACTTCCACTGCGCCGAGAAGCTGCTCAGCGCCCCGAGCGTGGTGTGGCCGATGCCACGCTTGGGCGTCGTCACCGCGCGCAGGAAGGCGGGGTCGTCGTCGGGGTTGACGAGCAGGCGCAGCCAGGCGCACAAGTCCTTGATCTCGGCCTTGTCGAAGAAGCTCTGGCCGCCGGAGACCTTGTACGGGATCTGCGCGCGGCGCAGCGCCTGCTCGAAGATGCGCGCCTGGTGGTTGGCGCGGTACAGGATCGCGAAATCCCTGAACTGCGGACCCTGGCCGTCGGCGCGCAACTGCTGGATGCGCGCGACGGCGCGCTCGGCCTCGTGCTCCTCGCCGTCGGCCACCAGCACCGCGATGGGCTCGCCGTCGCCGTATTCGCTCCACAGCTTCTTTTCGAACAGCTTGGGGTTGCCGGCGATGACGTTGTTGGCCGCGCGCAGGATGCTGCCGGTGGAGCGGTAGTTCTGCTCCAGCGGGATGACCTTGAGGCTGGGGTAGTCGGTCGGCAGCCGCTTCAGGTTCTCGATGGTGGCGCCGCGCCAGCCGTAGATGGATTGATCGTCGTCGCCCACCGCAGTGAACATGCCGCGCTCGCCGACGAGCGCCTTCAGCAGTTCGTACTGCACGGCATTGGTGTCCTGGTACTCGTCCACCAGCACGTAGCGCAGCTTGTCCTGCCACTTCGCGCGGGCCTCGGCGTTGGTCGTCAGCAGCCGCAGCGGCAGCGTGATGAGGTCGTCGAAGTCCACCGCCTGGTAGGCCGACAGACGCTCCTGGTAGCGCACCATGACGGCGGCGGCGGCGCGCTCGTCCTCGTCCTTGGCGGCGTGGGCAGCCTGCGCCGCGTCCAGCCCCTGGTTCTTCCACAGCGAGATGGTCCATTGCCAGCGGCGCGCCTGGTTGATGTCCACCGTGCCGCCGGCATCCTTGAGCACGTTGAGCACATCGTCGCTGTCGAGGATGGAGAACTGCTCCTTCAGCCCGACGCGCGCGCCCTCCTCGCGCAGCAGGCGCACGCCCAGGCTGTGGAAGGTCGAGATCGCCAGGTCCCGCGCCGCCTTCTTGCCCACCAGCGTCTTGGCCCGCTCGCGCATCTCCTGCGAGGCCTTGTTCGTGAACGTGATGGCCGCGATCTGGCTGGCGCGGTAGCCGGACTGCAGCAGTTGCGCGATCTTGGTCGTGATGACGCGCGTCTTGCCCGAGCCGGCGCCCGCGATCACCAGGCACGGCCCCTTCAGGTAGTGGACGGCTTCGAGCTGGGCGGGGTTGAGGCCGGCTGGCGTGGGGGCTGCGGACATGGGGGGCGGATCATGCCACCCGCGCCACACCCTCTCCCGGCAAGGCGCGCAAGCCCAGCCCCAGCAGCAGCAGCGTGAAGAAGATGAAGCCGATGCGGGGTGCGTCCAGCAGGCTGTCGAAGGCACCGACGGCGCCGAAGCCGATCAGCGCCGCGACGATGGCCGGTGCCAGCGGATGGTCGCGGCCGCGGCCGAAGGACAGGCGCGTGAGCGCCAGCAGGTAGGCGCAGCCCAGCAGCGTCACGCCCACGAGGCCCTGCTCGAACAGCACATGCAGCGCGGCGTTCTTGACGTGCCAGGGCAGGTGATGGCGATCACTGGAGAAGAACCAGCGCGCCATCTCGCGGTTGAAGTCGCCGTTGGCCAGCAACTGGCGGCCTTGCGCGTCCTGCATCGCGATGCGCGAGACGTCGACGCGCGCGCCGCGCGTGTCCAGCGCCATCGAGAACGTCACGAAGCGCGGCGCCCACCAGTCGCCGCCCAGTGCCGGCACGGGGCCGAGCTTGAACTGGGTGGTCTGCCATGCGCCCACGCCGTCCTGCACACCGCTGGCGCGCTGGGGTTTGAGCAGCACGCCGGCTTCGCTGCAGTTGTCCGGATAGATCAGGTTCTTCTCGCACACCTGCAGCACCAGGTTCGCGTCGGCGGCCGTGCGGCTGACCAGCGTCACGGTGACGGGGCCGGGTGCCGGCGCCGTCATGCGCTGGCTGATGCGCAGCATCTCGCCGCGGCCCAGCATGTGCTTGCCGGCGGCCAGCGCGAGGTAGGACTCGCCGTCGTCGCGGCGCAGCCGGTAGTCGCCGATCTGGCTGCTGAGCGGGCCGTCGTAGAAGTTGCTCGGCACGAAACGGCCACTGCCCTTGCCCAGCACCCACTGGCGGCCGCCGTGCAGCAGCTGCAGGCTGTCGTGCCAGTGCGTGAGGCGGGTCTGGCCGTCCTCCTTCCACGTCGCGACGCGGTCGCGCAGGTAGGCGCCACCACCCAGCGCCGCGACGATGGCCATGACCAGCATCAACCCGGCCACGAGCAGCGCGCGCTTGCGCCAGCCGGCCTTGCCGCTGCTGCCGGCCCCCTGCAAGGGCCACAGCCGCGGTTCCAGCAGCATGGCAGCCCACAGCCCGGCGAGCGCCACGCCGGCCGCCAGTGCGGTCCAGCGCCCGGCGGTACCGCCCCAGTAGTCGGCCACGATGACCATGGTGGCCAGCAGCCAGAACCAGGCCGTCGTCACCAGCAACACATACAGGGGCCGCGCCTGTCCCGGCGCGTCGCGCCAGCGCAGCGCGGCGCAGCACAGCAGCGCGACGACATTGAGCACATAGGCTGCCTTGGGCACGGCCAGCGACAGCGCCCAGCTCGCCGCGCCCAGCAGCAGCGCCAGCACGCCGCCCATCAGCAGCGCCGTCAGCCGTTGGCCTACCGTGGGCCGCCACAGGCTCGCCGGCATCGTCAGCAGGATGAGCATGACGAAGAACAGTGCCAGCAGGCCGCGGTAGCCGCCGCCGCCGAAGACCAGCGCGGCCGCCAGCGCGAACGCGCCGGCCATCGCCAGCGCGCCGAACTTGGCCAGCCGCGGCAGCGGTGCATCCACGGCGCCGAAGGTGCTGTCGAGGTGGCTGCTGTCGGGCTCTGCGGCGGCGGCGCGGCGGCGCTGCGCATCGGCCAGCATGACCATGGGCACCAGCGCCAGCGGCAGCGCGAGGTAGACGCCGCGCGAGAAGGTCGTGAGGCAGGCGTAGGCGGCCAGCAGCATGATGACCAGGCCGATGGCGAAACGCCACGGCGAGCGCGTGCGCAGCAGGGCCAGCAGCGCGAACGGCAGTGTCATCACGAGGAAGCCGTCCAGCGCGGCGCCGCCCACGTGCATCTCCCAGAAGAGCGCGGTCGTGCGGTAGTCGGTGGAGAAGTCCAGCAGCCCCGTGTAGGCGACGCGCTCCCACAGCGCGGCGGCACTGCCGCCGGCCAGCGCCACCACGAGCCCCAGCAGCACACCGCGCGAGAAGCTGCGCGGCCGCGCAGCAGCGGCGGCCGTCCACAGCGGCAGCAGCGCCAGCACGAGGAAGATGGCCTTGGCGTTGCGCACCGAGTTCATCGCCTCGTGGTAGCCGTGGAACCAGCCGAACTGGAAGCCGCCCGCATCGGCGAATCCGCGCTTCACGCTCCAGGCGGCGGACAGCGCGAGCGCCACGACCAGCAGCAGGACGGCGGGCGAATAGGACAGCGCGTGCCGCCAGGCCGGCGCACGGTCGCGTGCGTTCAACTGCAGTGCATAGGCGAGGTAGCCGCCACAGCCGCAGGCCGTGACGAGCAGGTCCAGCTCTTCGAAAGTGATCCAGCCCGTCCATGGCGCCAGCCCGATCAGCGGCAGCGGCGCGAGCACCAGCACGGGCGTCTTGACCCAGAACAGCGCGGCCAGCAGCACGGCGACGCCCCAGGCGGCGAGCGCCAGCGGGCCGGACAGCGGGTGATGCCAGGCCAGTTCGGCGCCGACCAGCCCCAGGGCCAGCCCGGCGGCGAGTGCTGCCCACTGGGCCCGCGTGGCCGGCAGCCGCAGCTGCAGGTCGCCAAAACCCAGCAGACCGGCCGGCGCCGTACCGACGGCGGCCATCAGCGCTGACGCCGGATCAGGCCGGGGCAGGTCAGGGGAAGACGGGCGACGTGCGAGGGCGCGAACAGCGGGCGTGCCATGAAACCTCCGGGAAGGCGCGCATTGTTGCCGAGCGCTGCCCGCGCCGCATCGCGGGCAACCCCAGCAGCGCGCTCAACTCTGCGCCGGGCTGGCGGTCGGTGCCGCGGTCGCGGCAGCCGGGGCCTGGTTCGACAGCCGGGCGGCCATGGCCAGCAGCACGAGGCCTGCGGCGGCACCCAGCCATAGCCAGCGGCGCCATCCGGACAGCGGCCTGCGGGCCGGCTCGGCAGTGACTGCCTCGGGGGCGGGTCGGGCCACCTTGCGCTCGGGGCTCAGGGCCAGCCACTCGCGCAACTCGTCGGCCATGCCTTCGGCGCCGCGCATGCGCAGCTCCGGGGAATCGGCCATCGCGGAGCGCAGCAGCGCGTCGAGCTTGAGCCGCTGGGCCTCTTTCAACGTGGGCCACTGGTCGGCGGCACTGCCGCGCAGCGGCGCCAGGCCTTTGGGCGTGACCTCCCAGCCGCAGACGAGCCCGCGGGCGAAGGCACCGAGGCCGTAGACCTCGCTGGCCAGGCTGGGCGGCGCGCCCGCGCGGCGCTCGGGGGCGACGAAGGCCGGCGAGGCGCCCAGGCTGATGCCGCGGTCGAAAGGGTCGGTGGGGTCAGGGATGCGGGCCAGGCCCAGGCCCATCAGCCGCACGCCGCCTTCGGGGCCCAGCCAGATCATGGCGGGGTCCAGCTCGGCCAGCAGCCAGCTCTGCTGGTGCGCGAAGCGCAGCGCCTCGCACAACTGCACCAGCAGCTCGATGCGCTCGCGCAGGTCCAGGGTGTGCAGTTGCGGCAGCAGCGGCTCGCCGTGCTCGCCCTCGATGATCAGGTAGGGGTGCGCGTCGGGTGTCACACCGCTGTCGCTGGGCACGGCGATGTGCGGGTTCAGCAGCTTGGCAAGGTCACCCACCTGATCGGCATAGCGCAGCATGACGCCGGCGCCCAGGTCGCTGCGGTCCAGCACCAGCACCGCGGCCTTCTGCTCGGTGGCCAGGGCATGGTGGGCGCTGTACCACTGGCCCGCATGGGCCTGCTCGCCGTCGGGCAGCGGCTTCAGCAGCCGCCACACGCCCAGCACCTGGCCTTCGTCCAGCGCGGCGGCGGCAGCAGGCGGTGGCAGGGTGAGATTGGGCATGCGCATGGCGCGGCATGTTAGGGGTGACCCCAGGGTGGCGCCATCCCTTGCGGCCACAAAGCGAGCCCCGGCGCGCAATCGCTCACGACCGCCGCCGACCCTGGCGATACTGCTGCCGCACCGCCATGCTCGCCGTCCTCGCCACCACGTTCCCCTTCTTCGCGCTGGTGCTGTGCGGCTGGCTGGCTGCGCAGCGCGGCCTGCTGCCGGACAGCGCCATTCCCGGGCTGAATGGCTTCGTGCTGTTCTTTGCGCTGCCCTGCCTGCTGTTGCGCTACGGGCGCGACACCCCGGTGTGGCAGTTGCTGAACCCGTCGCTGCTGGGCGTGTACCTGGCCGCGGCGCTGCTCATCGTCGCCTTCACGTTGGCGTGCACGCGGTCGCCGCCCCTGGGCATGAAGGACGCGGCCTTCGGCGCGCTGGTGGCGGCGTTCCCGAACAGCGGTTTCATGGGCGTGCCGCTGATCGTCGCGCTGCTGGGGCCGACCGCGGGCGGCGCGGTCGTCAGCACGCTGCTGGCCGACCTGTTCGTCACCAGCTCGCTGTGCATCGCGCTGGCGCAGGCCGGTGCCGGCGGTGCGGCCGGCCGTGCCGCCTTCGTGCAGGCGTTGAAGGCGGCCGGCGCCAACCCGCTGCCCTGGGCCATCGCTGCGGGCGCCTGCGTGGGCGCCAGCGGCCTGGTGCTGCCGGCGCCGCTGGCCAAGACCGTCGCGATGCTGGGCGATGCGGCGTCGCCGGTGGCGCTGTTCACCATCGGCGCCGTGCTCAGCCGCTCGGGCCGTGCCAATCGAGCGGCCGGCCGCGTGACGCCCTACCGGCTGTACCTGCCGGTGGCGGCGATCAAGCTGCTGCTGCATCCGGCGCTGGCGTTCGCGCTGGGAGCGGCCGCACGCGGGCTGGGCGCGCCGCTGTCCGCCGGGCAACTCGTCGCGCTGCCGCTGGTGGCGGCGCTGCCCAGCGCCAGCAATGTGTCGCTGCTGGCCGAGCGCCATGGCGCGGACACCGGCCGCATCGCGCACATCATCCTCGCGTCGACGGCGCTGGCTTTCCTGACCTTCAGCGGCCTGGCGGCGCTGCTCATCGAGCCTGCGGCAGGCTGATGACCACCCGCAGGCCGCCGCCGCTGCGGTTGCTCAGCGCGATGCGGCCGTCGTGCGCCTCGGCGATCTCGCGTGCCAGCGCCAGCCCCAGGCCCGTGCCGCCCTGCGAACCGGGCTCGGAGCGCTTGGTCGAATAGAACGGCAGCAGCGCCTGGGCCAGCACCGTCTCGCTCATGCCGGGGCCGCGGTCCAGCACCTCGATGCGCAGCTCGCCGCCCAGGCTCGCAAGGCGCAGCACCACGTCGTCGGGCTCGCTGCCCGACTCGTGCGCGTTCTTGATGAGGTTGAGCAGCGCCTGCTCGATCTGCGCGGCGTCGAACCAGCCTGGCCTGTCGGGCGGCGCACCGTCCAGCTGGAACTCGCCCAGCGTCGCCAGCCGGGCCAGGAAGGACGGCCAGGCCACCGCCTCGTGGCGCGGCGCCGGCAGCTTGGCGAAGCGCGCATAGCCGCTCAGGAAGCCGTGCAGGTGGGCGGCCCGCTCGCCGATGCTGCCCAGCACCTCGGGCAGCCGCTCGATGTGGCCGCGCCGCGCCAGCTCGGCACCGCTGTGCGCCAGCGACGAGATCGGCGCCAGCGAGTTGTTCAGCTCGTGGCTCAACACGCGGATCACGCGCTTCCACGTCGCCACCTCGGCGCGCGACAGCTCCCGCGTCATGCGCCGCAGCAGCCGCAGCCGGTGCGGCTGGCCCTGCAGCCGGAACGAGCGGCTGCTGTGGTGGAAGGTCTCCTCGCTGCCGTCGGGCAGCGTCACGGCGAACAGCCGGTCGGCCTCGTCCGCCAGCGCTTCGCGCAGCGCCTCGGGCAGCGGTGCGATGACGGCCGTGAAGTCCAGCCCGACCAGGCTGCGGCCATCGCTCAGCAACTGGCGCGCGGCCAGGTTGGCGATGGCGATGCGGCCGCCCGGCCCCGTCAGCACCAGCGCCACGGGCGTGTTCTGCACGACGGTGTCCAGCAGCAGCTCGCGCTGCGCCAGGTGTTGGCGCTGCTCGCGGAATGCCAGGCCCAGCTCGGCATGCAGGCGCGTCAGCTCGGCCAGTTCACGCGGGCCTTCGGGCGTCAGGTTCAGGCTGAAGTCACCGTCGCGATAGCTGAGCACGGCGCCCTCCAGCGCACGTGTCAGCCGCAGCAGCGGTGCCAGCCAGCGCGCCGAGAGCCAGATCAGCAGCGGCAGCATCACGGCCACCGCCGCGACCAGCGCCGTGGTGTCCGTCAGGCCGATGCGCCGCACGCCCAGGATGACCAGTGGCGGCACGACGGCGGCCAGCGCCAGCGCCAGCATCGCCCGGGCGCGCAGCGACAGATGGGGTCTCATCGGTGCCCCGCGCCGCGGCGCGTGCGTGTTGCGGACCGGGCGCCGGGCCGCTCCCCAGCCGGCCCGTGCTGGCGATGGGCTTGCGGCGCGCTGCCGCAAGCAGCGCCGCCCCCGCGGGGGACCGGCCACGGCACGCCGTGGACGAGGAGCTTCACGTTCAAGGCGCGATCCCGTAACGCTCCAGCCGCCGGTACAGCGCCTGGCGCGACAGCCCGAGCTGCGTCGCCGCGCGGCTGACGACGCCACCGGCCGCGTTCAGCGCGGCCACGACGGTGTCGCGGCTGGGCTCGTCCAGGTTGCGCCAGGCGCCAGGGCCGCAGGCTTCTTCCAGCCCCAGCAGGGCCGGCGTGATCTCGCCC
This sequence comes from Roseateles sp., assembly GCF_965229315.1. Classification (GTDB taxonomy): domain Bacteria; phylum Pseudomonadota; class Gammaproteobacteria; order Burkholderiales; family Burkholderiaceae_C; genus Pelomonas. Next base: position 3,631,366 of record NZ_CBDDJA010000002.1, on the reverse strand, counting down.
CCCTGGCACAGCAGCGCGGCGCGCTCGATCACGTTCTTCAGCTCGCGCACGTTGCCGGGCCAGCGGTGCGCCAGCAGCGCGTCGCGGGCCGCGTCGCCCAGGCGCGCGCGCTGCGCCAGGAAGTGCTCGGCCAGCGGCAGCACGTCGTCGCGGCGCTCGGCCAGCGCGGGCAGCTTCAGTTCGATGAGGTTCAGGCGGTAGAACAGGTCCTCGCGGAACGCGCCGGTCCTGACCATCGCGCGCAGGTCCGCATTCGTCGCGCTCAGCACGCGCACGCGCACCTGGCGCGTCTTGCTGGAGCCCAGGCGCTCGAACTGGCCCGTCTCCAGCACGCGCAGCAGCTTCACCTGGCCCGCGAGCGGCAGGTTGCCGATCTCGTCCAGGAACAGCGTGCCGCCGTCCGCCGCCTCGAAGCGGCCCACGCGCGCCTTGGCGGCGCCGGTGTAGGCGCCGCTGTCGCTGCCGAACAGCTCGGCCTCGATCAGGTCGGCCGGCAGCGCGCCGCAGTTCAGCGCGACGAACGGGCCGCTGTGCACGGCCGAGTTCGCATGCACGAAGGCCGCCACGCGCTCCTTGCCGGCACCGTTGGGACCGGTGATCAACACCGGCACCGGCGCGGCGGCGATCTGGCCGGCCAGCTCCAGCAGCGACAGCATGGCGTCCGAGCCGAACACCAGGCCCGACAGGTCGTGGCGCCGCGCCAGCGCCGCGCGCCGCTCGCGCCGCGCTTCGCGCAGGCGCGCAATCTCGCCGTTCGCTTCACCCAGTTCCAGCAGGTTTTCCACCGTCGCCAGCAGCTTGGCGTCGTCCCAGGGCTTGGCGAGGTAGTCGGCCGCGCCCGCCTTCACGAGCGCGACGGCCGCGTCCAGCCGCGTCCAGGCCGTCAGCAGGATGACCGGCAGGTCGGCGCGCCGGGCGCGGATGGCGCGGAACAGCTGCTCGCCTTCCTCGCCCGACGTCGTGTCGGCCGTGAAGTTCATGTCCTGGATGACGAGGCCGAAGGGGTGTCTGTCCAGCAGGGCCAGCCCCGCCTCGGGGCTGGTGGCCACGCTGGCCTCGATGTCGTGCAGGGACAGCAGCAGTTCCAGCGCCTGGCCCACGCCGGGGTGGTCGTCAATGATCAGGACACGTCGCATGGGCGGCAAGGATAGGGGGCTTTGCGCCGGCCAACGGCCCCACGCCGCCTGGGGCTTTTGTGCGTGTGACGGCCGGCCTAGGAGTTTCCCCGGGGAGATTGCTAGGGATGGACGTGCGCCTTCAAACGTATTCTGCGCCGCCCTCGCAAGGACGCGAGGCGTTCAACTCATCCAAGGAGTCGATTGATGTCGTCTGTGGGAATTGATGCTGTGCCCGGTCCGGGCCGCAGTGCCGCCGGTTGGCTGGACAAGGAGCGCACGATTGCCGGCGCGGGCTTCAACCGCTGGCTGGTGCCGCCGGCGGCGCTGGCCATCCATCTGTGCATCGGCATGGCCTACGGCTTCTCGGTGTTCTGGCTGCCGCTGTCCAAGGCGCTGGGCATCAAGGAGGCCATCAAGTGCGGCCCCGAGATCGGCTTCTTCCAGGAGCTGTTCGTCTCCCACTGCGATTGGAAGATCTCCACGCTGGGCTGGATGTACACGCTGTTCTTCGTCTTCCTCGGCTGCGCGGCGGCCATCTGGGGCGGCTGGCTGGAACGGGCCGGCCCGCGCAAGGCCGGCGTCGTGTCCGCGCTGTGCTGGTGCGGCGGCATGCTGATCTCGGCGCTGGGCATCCACCTGCACCAGTTCTGGCTGATGATCCTGGGCAGCGGCGTCATCGGCGGCATCGGCCTCGGGCTGGGCTACATCAGCCCGGTGTCCACGCTGATCAAGTGGTTCCCGGACAAGCGTGGCATGGCCACCGGCATGGCCATCATGGGCTTCGGCGGCGGCGCGATGATCGGCTCGCCGCTGGCCGCCGAGCTGATGAAGCTGTTCGCGACGCCCGACAACCTGGGCGTGGCGCAGACCTTCGTCGTCATGGCGCTCGTCTACTTCGTCTTCATGATCGGCGGCGCCATGGGCTACCGCGTGCCGCCCACCGGCTGGAAGCCCGCCGGCTGGACCGCACCCGCCGCGCAGGCGTCCAACGCCATGATCACGCAGCGCCACGTGCACGTGAAGAAGGTCTGGGGCATTCCGCAGTTCTGGCTGGTGTGGATCGTGCTGTGCATGAACGTGTCGGCCGGCATCGGCGTCATCGGCATGGCCAGCCCCATGCTGCAGGAGGTGTTCGGCGGCTCGCTGATCGGCATTCCGGCCAAGTTCGGTGAACTGGACAAGACCCAGCTCGCCGCGATCGCCGGCGTGGCCGCAGGCTTCACGGCGCTGCTGAGCCTGTTCAACATCGGCGGGCGTTTCTTCTGGGCCAGCCTGTCCGACAAGCTCGGCCGCAAGGCGACCTACGTGGTGTTCTTCGTGCTCGGCGGCCTGATGTACGCCAGCATCCCGAGCAGCGCGGCGGCCGGTTCCCAGCTGCTGTTCGTCGGCGCGATCTGCGTGATCCTGAGCATGTACGGCGGCGGCTTCGCCACCGTGCCGGCGTACCTGGCCGACCTGTTCGGCACGCAGATGGTGGGCGCCATCCACGGCCGCCTGCTGACTGCCTGGGCCACGGCCGGCATCCTGGGCCCGGTCGTCGTCAACTACATGCGCGACTACCAGCTGGGCCTGGGGCTGCCGCGCGAGCAGGTCTACAACCAGACCATGTACATCCTGGTGGGCATGCTGGTCATCGGCCTGATCGCCAACCTGCTGATCCGGCCCGTGGCCGACAAGCACTTCATGAGCGACACCGAACTCGCGCACGAGAAGAAGCTCGCGCACGAGCGCGCCGCGGCGTCGGAAGTCGGTGCCGGTTCGGGCGCCGGCGGCCCTACCTCGTCGCTGGTGGTGCTGATGGCCTGGGCGGCCGTGGGCATCCCGCTCGCGTGGGGGGTCTACAAGACCCTCATTGCCGTAGGCAAGTTCTTCCACTGAGCCCGGCCTGCTAGGCTGCCGGCCCCGCTGCTCCGTGACGAGCGCGGGGCTTTTTCCCTTGGGTGCATGAGCGATGAGCGAACAAAAGATCGAGCTGTACGACGGCCCGGCCGGCGGCTGGGGCGCGCTGAAGAGCGTGGCCAGGCATTTGAACGAGCAGGGCGTGGCCGTGAAGGGCGCCAAGACGCTGCTGCATGCCAACCAGCCCGACGGCTTCGACTGCCCCGGCTGCGCCTGGCCCGACCGCGACCACCGCTCCACGTTCGAGTTCTGCGAGAACGGCGCCAAGGCCGTGGCGGCGGAAGCCACCGCGCGGCGCGCGACGCCCGAGGTCATCGGTGCGAAGACGCTGGCGGAATGGGCCGGGACGTCGGACTACGAGCTTGAGGCACTCGGCCGGCTGACCGAGCCCATGCTGTACGACGCCGGGACGGACCGTTATCAGCGCACGACGTGGGACGCGGCCTTCCAGCTCATCGCCAAGGAGCTGCAGGCATTGCCGGACCCGAACGAGGCCATCTTCTACACGTCGGGCCGCACCAGCAACGAGGCCGCGTTCCTGTACCAGCTGTTCGTGCGCGAGTACGGCACCAACAACTTCCCCGACTGCTCCAACATGTGCCACGAGCCCAGCGGCTCGGGGCTGCGGCCCACCATCGGCGTGGGCAAGGGCACGGTCACGCTGCACGACTTCGAGCAGGCCGACTGCATCCTCGTGTTCGGCCAGAACCCGGGCACCAACCACCCGCGCATGCTGGGCGAGCTGCGTGCGGCCCGCAAACGCGGCGCGCGCATCGTCAGCTTCAACCCGCTGCGTGAACGCGGCCTGGAGCGCTTCGCCGACCCGCAGGACAAGCTGGAGATGGTCACCTTCGGCTCCGCGCCGATCAGCAGCCACTACTTCCAGCTGCAGGTGGGCGGCGACTTCGCGCTGCTCAAGGGCATGTGCAAGCGCGTTGTCGAACTGGACGACGCGGCCGTGGCCGCCGGCCAGCCGCGCGTGCTGGACGTGGACTTCATCGCCACCCACACCACCGGCTTCGACCGCTTCATCGCCGAACTGCGCGAGCAACCGTGGGAGCCGCTGGTGGCGCAGTCCGGCCTGACGCGCGAGCAGATCGTGCAGGCCGCGGACCTGTACGCCGGCAGCGAGCGCGTCATCGCCTGCTGGGGCATGGGCATCACGCAGCACCGGCACTCGGTGGCGACCATCCAGATGATCGTCAACCTGCTGCTGCTGCGCGGCAACCTCGGCCGCGAGGGCGCGGGCGCCTGCCCGGTGCGCGGCCACAGCAACGTGCAGGGCGACCGCACGATGGGCATCTACGAGAAGCCGGCGGCCGCCTTCCTCGACAAGCTGGGCCAGGTGTTCGGCTTCGAGCCGCCGCGCGAGCACGGCTACGACACCGTGGGCGCCATCCAGGCGATGCTGGACGGCCGCGGCAAGGTCTTCATCGCGATGGGCGGCAACTTCGCCGCCGCCACGCCCGACACGGCGGCCACCTGGCGCGCGCTGCGCCAGTGCGGGCTGACCGTGCACGTGACGACCAAGTTCAACCGCAGCCACGTCGTGCACGGCCGCCAGGCGCTGGTGCTGCCGGTGCTGGGCCGCACCGAGATCGACGTGCAGGCCGGGGGGCCGCAGGGCGTCACGGTGGAAGACTCCATGAGCATGGTGCACCTGTCGGCCGGCATGAACGCGCCGGCGTCGGAGCACCTGCTGTCCGAGCCCATGCTGATCGCCCGCATGGCCGCCGCCACGCTGCCGAAGAGCCGCACGCCGTGGCTGGCGCTGGCCGGCGACTACGCCGCCATCCGCGACAAGATCGAGGCCGTGCTGCCCGATTTCGCCGGCTTCAACGCCAAGATCAGGACGCCCGGCGGATTCCGCCTGCGCAACACGGCCAGCGAGCGTGTCTGGGCCACCGCCAGCGGCAAGGCGGAGTTCAGCACGCATGCGCTGCCCACCGACCTCGCGACCCAGCGCGTGGCCGAGCGCCACCGCAGAGATGGCAAGGATGTGCGCGTCTTCACGCTGACCACGCTGCGCTCGCACGACCAGTACAACACCACCATCTACGGCCAGGACGACCGCTACCGCGGCGTCTACGGCCACCGTCGCGTCGTCTTCATCCATGCCGACGACATCCGGGACCTGGGCCTGAAGGCGGGTGACTGGGTGGACATCACCAGCCTGTACGTGAGCGAGGCGGGCGGCGACGTGGAGCGCCGCCATGCCGAGCGCTTCCTGCTCGTCGCGTACGACATCCCGCGCGGCTGCCTCGCCAGCTACTACCCCGAGACCAACCCGCTGGTGCCGCTGCAGAGCTTTTCGCTGCTCGCCCGCACGCCCACGTCCAAATCCATCCCGGTCGTGTTGACGCCCCATGCAGGCCCGGCTGCTGCAGACGCTGCATGAGCTGGCGCCCGGCGGCGAGCCGGTGGCGCTGACGCGGCTGGCCAAGCGGCTGGACGAGCGCGTCAGCGTGCTGCTGCGCGAGCTGACGGCGCTCAGCGATGCCAGCCTGGGCGGCGTGGCCGGGCCGGGCCTGGTGCAACTGGCCTGTGACGACGACGGGCGCTGGACGGTCCGGCTGCTGCAGGCCCGCAACCTGACAAACTCGGGGTCATGAAACTCCTCGGCCGCCTCACCTCCATCAACGTGCGCAAGGTCCTGTGGACCGCCGCGCAGCTCGACCTGCCCCTGGACCGCGAGGACTGGGGCGCGGGCTTCCGGTCGCCGCAGGAGGCCGGCTACCTGGCGCTCAATCCCAACGGCCTGATCCCGGTGCTCATCGACGGCGACTTCACGCTGTGGGAGAGCAACGCCATCTGCCGCTACCTCGCCGGCAAGGCCGGCGCGACCGACCTGTTGCCCGCCGAGCCGCAGGCGCGAGCAAAGGTGGAGCAGTGGATGGACTGGCAGGCCGGCGAGCTGAACAACGCGTGGCGCGTGGCCTTCATGGCGCTGGTGCGCGGCCAGCCGGCCACGCCCGAGGCCATCGAGCTCAGCGTGGCGAACTGGAACCGCCACATGGGCCTGCTGGATGCGCAGCTCGCGCGCACCGGCGCCTGCGTGTGCGGCGACACGTTCACGCTGGCGGACATCGTGCTGGGCCTGGCGGCGCAGCGCTGGAAGAACGCGCCCATCACGCGCGTGGCGCTGCCCGCCGTGGACGCCTGGCTGCAGCGGCTGGCCGCCAAGCCCGGCTTTGCGGACTACGTCGGCAACGGCATGCCCTGATCAGGCCTCGGCGCCGTGGCGGCGGCGGCGCTCCACCGCGTCGATCTTCAGCATCTGGCGGTACTTGGTGACGGTGCGCCGCGCCATCATCAGGCCCTGCTGCGCGAGCTGGCGGGTGATCTCGGCGTCCGACAGCGGGTGGTCCGGGTCTTCCGCCTCGATGATGTCCTTGATGAGGCCGCGGATGGCCGTGCCCGAGCACTCGCTGCCGTTGGCGCTGACCATCGCGCGGGAGAAGAAGTACTTCAGCTCGAACACGCCCACCGGCGTGGCGATGTACTTGTTGTTGGTCACGCGCGAGACCGTGCTCTCATGGACACCGACCTCGTCGGCGATCTCCTTCAGGCCCAGCGGCTTCATCGCCATGGCGCCGTACTCGAAGAAGTTCTTCTGCCGGCGCACGATGGACTCGGCCACGTCGAGGATGGTGCAGAAGCGCTGCTCCACGTTGCGCAGCGTCCAGCGCGCCTCCTGCAGGTGGGCACCCATCTCGCTGTTCTGCGCCGTGCGGTGGCGCTGGAACAGCTGCGCGTAGACCTGGTTGAGCCGCACCTTGGGCACGACGGCCGGGTTGAGCTGCACCGTCCACTGGCCGCGCACCTTCTTGACGATGACGTCGGGCACCACGTAGTTGACCTGCTCGGCGCCCAGCCGCCAGCCCGGCCGCGGGTCCAGCCGGCGGATGCGGTCGCAGACCTCCTCCACGCGGGCCGGCGACTGGTCGAGCTGGCGCGCCAGCCCGTTCACGTCGCGCGCGGCCAGCGCGGGCAGGTGATGCTGGACGATGGTGGTGGCCAGCGCGCGCATGTCGGCGCAGGCGATGGACGGCATCTGCAGCAGCAGGCACTCGCCGACGTTGCGCGCGCCCACGCCCGCCGGCTCCAGCGCCTGCACGCGCTTCAGCGCGATCTGCATCTCCTGCAGCGACGCCTCCGGGTCCAGCCCGGCCACGGCCGTCAGCTCCTCCAGCGGCGTGCGCAGATAGCCGTCGTCGTCCAGAGATTCGACGATGACGCGCGCCAGCATCAGGTCGCGCTCGGACAGCGGCAGCACGTTGATCTGGCCGTGCAGGTGCGTGTTCAGCGAGGTTTCGACGGCCATCATCGCCATCGCCGACATCTCGCCATCGTCCGCGCGGCGCAGGCCGGCACCCACGTCCGCCTGCCACAGGTCGCGGTCGCCCTCGCGGTCGCCGGCATCGTCGACCGGCGCCGGGCCGGCGTCGTCCAGGTCGCCCAGCATCGAGGGCTCGACCGGCGCCTCGCCCGGCAGGGCCTCGCCATCGTCGCCGTCCTCGGCTTCGAGGAAGGGGTTCTGCGACAGCGTGTCGCGCACCAGGGCCGCGAAGTCCAGCGACGACATCTGCAGCAGGCGCACCGCGTGCTGCAGCCGGGGTGACAGGGTCTGGCTCTGGGTCTGCCGCTGGTGGGCTCGGATGTCGATGGACGTCAAATCGGCCTCGGTCTGGAAAACGCTTGACCCCGTTCCATGCAATGCCCGTGCCGGAAGCGGCGAGCGGATACAACTTGACGCAGATGCCCGCTTCCTGCCGCTGAATCACGACGTTGGCGCAGCGTGCCGCAGTCACAGGCGCCGCATGCGGCGGACCGGTGCCGCCCCAATTGCCGACCCGGGCGCCCGAATTGCCGCAAAGCCTGCAAACCGCCGGCAGGGCGCGGTGGGGAGGGGCGCGCGTGCGGCACGCCGGGCACGCGGTTTGCCAACGTCTCTCGACTTCCGCCAGGGAGCCTTGGCCGACCCAACCGCAGCGTCCACCATGCCCGCTTTGCCTGATTCGCCTGAATCGCCCGACTTGCCTGTCCTGCTCGTCTTCTCCCACCAGCGCTGGGGCGATGTCCCCGAGCGGCCCCAGCAGTTGATGACCCGCCTCGCCGGCCGCTGGCAGGTGGTGTTCATCGAGGAGCCGCGCTTCGCCGATGGCCCGGCGCTGCTCGAAGTGCGCTCGCTCGACCCGGCACTGACGGTGCTCACGCCGCACACGCCGGTGCGGGCCGAGGGCTTCCATGACGACCAGCTCGACGCCGTCCAGCCGCTGCTGCGCGCCCACCTCGCCGCGCGCGGGCTGGTGGCCGACGTGGCCTGGCTGTGCACACCGCTGGCCGTGCCGCTGGCGCAGGCGCTGCATGCACCATGCCTGGTCTACGACTGCGCCGATGGCCTGGCGGCACTGCGCGGCGACCCGGCGCTGCTGCAGCAGCGTGAAGCCGCACTGCTGCAGATGGCCGCGCTGGTGCTGACGGCCGGCCCGTCGCTGTTCGACGCGCACCGCCACCTGCACACCAACATCCACTGCGTGCGCAGCGCGGTGGACGCTGCCCGCTTCTCGCCGGCCAGCCTGTCGCTGCACGGCCCGCAGGCGCGCCGGGGCCACGCGCTGCAGGGCGACCTGCCGCACCCGCGCGTGGGCTTCTTCGGCGTCATCGACGAACGTCTCGACCTGGACCTCGTCGCCGCGCTGGCCGACCGACAGCCGGGCTGGGCCATCGTCCTGGTCGGCCCGGTCGTCGGCATCGCCGCGGAGCAGCTGCCCCAGCGCCCCAACATCCGCTGGCTGGGGGCGCAGCCCGACGAGCTGTTGCCTTACCTGCTGGCGGGCTGGGAGCTGGCGCTGATGCCCTACGCCGTCAACGAGTCCACACGTTTCCTGAGCCCCGCGAAGGCGCTGGAATACATGGCCGGCTACCAGCCCATCGTCAGCACGCCCATCCGCGACGTGCAGGCGCTGTACACGCCGGCCGTGGCCATCGCGCCGCCGCAGCCCGAGGCCTTCGCCCGCGCCTGCGAAGGCGTGCTGACGGAGAACGCCCGCGCCCGCAGTGAGCGCCTCATCGAGATGGCCCGGTTCGTGGCCCGCCACAGCTGGGCCGACGCCGCCGACGCCGTGCACGATCTGCTGAACGAGGCGCTGGTCGGCGTGCGCGAGGCGCGCCTGGACGATGAGCTGTCGGCGCTCCAGGTGGGTGCCGATGCCGACCCGCTGCCGCGCGACACGAGGGCAGCCGCCCATGGCTGAGCACCAGGCCACGCTCACCACGCCACTGGGCGGCACCGCGCTGCCGGCCACGTCGCGCACGCACCGGCAGGAGCTGGCCCGCCGGCTGGACGAGCCACTGCTCGGCGGCAACCGCGTGGACCTGCTGGAAGACGGGCCGGACACCTTCGAGGCGATGTTCCGTGCCATCGATGGCGCTCGCGACCACATCAACATCGAGAGCTACATCGTCGAGGCCGATGGCCCGGGCCAGGCGCTGGCCGAGCGGCTCATCGCGCGCAGCCGCGCCGGCGTGCGCGTGAACCTGCTGTTCGATGGCGTCGGCTCGTTCGGCACCGACAGCGGCTACTTCGCCCGGCTGCGCGAGGCCGGCGTGGCGCTGTGCGAATACAACCCCATCCCGCGCTGGCGGCTGTGGCTGGGCCAGGCGCTGCACCTGCGCGACCACCGCAAGCTGCTGGTCGTGGACGGCCGCATCGGCTTCCTGGGCGGCGTCAACATCAGCTCCGTCTACGCGTCGGGCTCGTCGCCGCTGCACCTGCGCGGCAACGCCGCAGCGGAGGCCGCCCCCGGCTGGCGCGACCTGCACCTGCGCGTGGAGGGCCCCGTCGTGCACAGCCTGCAGCGCCTGTTCATGCGCCACTGGCGCCAGCATGCCGAGCTGCCTTTGCCGATGGCCCATTACCTGCCGCCGCTGGCTGCCGCCGGGCTTCAGAGCGCGGCGCTCGCAGCCAACGAGGCCGGCCGGCGCCGCAACCCGCACTTCAGCGCGCTGCTGGGCGCCATCGCCACCGCGCGCGAGCGTGTGTTGCTGACGACGGCCTACCTGGCGCCGCCGCGCCGCCTGCTGCGCGCGCTGACGCAGGCGGCGCAGCGCGGCGTGCGGGTGGAACTGCTGCTGCCCGGCACCAGCGATTTCGGCATGGCCTGGCACGCCGGCCACTCGCACTACACGCGGCTGCTGCGCGCCGGCGTCGTCATCCACGAGCGCCAGGGCAGCATGCTGCACAGCAAGGCCTGCGTCATCGACGGCGTCTGGTGCAGCGTGGGGTCCAGCAACGCCGACTGGCGCAGCGCCATCCACAACGCCGAGGCCAACCTCATCGTGCTGGACGAGGGCTTCGGCCAGCGGCTGGAGCAGGTCTTCCACGACGACGTGGCGTGTTCCCGTCAGGTGCTGCTGGACGAATGGCGGCGGCGCCCGCGCTGGCAGCGCTGGAAGGAGCAGTTCGCGCGGCGCTTCGAGTTCTTCCTGTAGCGTCGCGGGCACACCGCTGCCAGTTGTGGCACTTTCGCCGGCACAGCCCGGCGGGGCTGGGCGTTGGCCAAGGGGCGCTGGTGGGGCGCACGGCGGCCTCGCTGCTGGAAGACGCCGCATGCGTCGAGCACGTGGCGATGGCGCATGACGGCAGCGCGCTGGCCACGGCCGATCTGCCTTCGGACCCACGCGGCGCCATCGAGCGCCAAGCCGAGGGGCTCAAGCGCAACCATGCGCAGATCCGGCTGCTGCGCGACGAAGCCCGCCGCGTCAGGGCCTGACGCGGCAGGCCGCTGCGCCGGGCGCGCCTACCGCACCCGACCGTCGTTGTGCTGGGGTCAGCGCGCCAGCCGGCCGATGAGCCAGCCCACCGCGGTCGCCACGGCGATCGAAGCCAGCGGGTGCTCGCGCACGGTGATGCGCAGTTCTTCCGTCCAGACCTCGCCGGTCTGGCGGATCTCGTCCGTGGTCTGGCGCAGCGTGTCGGTGGCGGCGCTCACGCCGTCCTGCAGGCGGCGCACATGCGGCGCGGCGGTTTCTGCCAGCCGGTCGATACCGGCGTGGGCGCCTTGCACCAGCGGCTCCAGCAGGTCGGTCTCGGCGTCCAGCCCGTCGGTGCCGGGGGCGGTCTGTGGTGCGGGGGTGTTGGCCATGGAGGTCCTCGGGTCAAAAGTGTCGGCAGCCTGCGAGAAGCCGGCGGCAATCGTCATGCCGCCACCCTGATGCGCCGGCAGAACCGTCGCCTCGTGCTGTCCGCGATGGAAAGCGCGAGGCGGTCTCGGCTCGGAAGTCAGCGGCCGCGGCGGCCACGCACGGCTTGCACCAGTGCGTAGACGAGGGCGCCCGTTGCGGCGGCGGCCAGCACCGAGCGCACGGGCTCGTGGCGGATGTACTCGACGGTGCGGTCGCCGGCGCGGGTCACCTCGGTGCGCACGCGGTCACGGCCGTCGCGCATCCAGTCCATGCCGTTGCGGGCGATCTTCTCGGCGCGCGACAGCGTGCGGCTGACCGTGGAGGTGACCTCGTCGCTGGCCTCGTCCAGTTCGTGCGCGGCGCGCTTGGCCACCTTGCGGCCGGCCTCGAGGGTGTCGTGGGCATTGCGCGAGGCGCGGTCGATACGGTCCTGGGTGGTGGGCATGGTGCGACTCCTGGGTTGGGCGGTCTGGCGACCACCGGGGGCTTGGGGTGCGGCGTGCCATGGCAGCCGCGCGGTAGCCACCAATGTGCCCCGCGCCGCACCGGGCCGGCGTAGTCCGGTGCGGACGTCCGCTGTCGGAGCCAGCCGACAGCGCCACCGCTGCCGTTACCGCTGCGCGTTGAAGTGCTGCACCAGGGCCCGGTGGCTGGGCAGGTCGGCCAGCGCGCGGTCGGCAAAGCGCTGGATCTTGGCGAACAGCCGCGTGGCCTCATCGACCTGCGGGAAGTCGTCGCGAGCCGCGCCGAGCTCGGTGCTGAAGCCCATGCCGTACAGGATGTACTGGTAGTTGAAGAACGCGAAGGTCTCGGTGTCCAGCACGAAGTCGAAGCGGCCGGGCGGGCGCAGGCGCCATTCCTCCAGCAGTTCCGCCAGCCGGTCCGGGATGGAGGTGCGCGCGGCGTTGTCGCGCCAGAACGGCTCCTGGCGCCCGCTCAGGCAGTAGTGCAGCTTCAGGAAGTTGATGATGTTCTCGAAGCGCGCCGTCATCAGCTCGTTGAAGCGCCGCGCCGGTGCGGCCATCGGCCCGCTGTGCGGCAGCATCTCGGCAATCATGCCCACGGCGGCCTCGATGAGCACGAGGCCGGTGGACTCCAGCGGCTCCAGGAAGCCGGCGGACAGGCCCACCGCCACGCAGTTCTTCACCCACTGCTGCTCGCGGTAGCCGGGCGCGAACGGCACGCTGCGGATCGCCAGGTCTTCGCCGCTGCCGGCACCCACGTAGCGGCGCAGGATGTCGGCGGCGCGGTCGTCGCCGATGTGGTCGCTGGAGTAGACGCAGCCGACGCCGCGCGCGCCGTTCAGGCCGATCTCCCATGTCCAGCCGGCCTCGTGGGCCGTGGCGATGGTGCAGCTCTGCATCGCCGTGTCCTGCGGGTCCGTGGGCAGCTTGCAGGCCAGCGCGCGGTCGGCGAACAGCTGGCCGCGCACCGAGGTGAAGCGGCTGCCCAGCGCGCGGCCGATCAGCTCGGCGCGAAAGCCCGTGCAGTCGATGAACAGGTCGGCCTCGAAGCGGCCGTGCTGCGGCGTGCCGAGGTGGGCGATGGCGCCGCTGGCGTCCAGCGCGACCTCGGTGACGGTGCCTTCGAGGTGCCGCACGCCGAGCTGGCGCGCATGGTCGGCCAGCAGCCCCGCGAGCTTGGTCGCATCGAAGTGGTAGGCGTAGTTCAGCGGCGCCGCGTAGGGCGCCTCGTGGGCGCGCTTGGGGGCACGCTGGGCATCGGCCACGCGCTGCTGGATGGTCAGGGCCTGGGCGAAGGGCAGCCGCGCGGCCGCGTTCTGCAGCAGCCAATAGGGCACGAGGTTGATGCCCTCGGCGTAGAACGGCGCCTCGAAGGGGTGGAAGAACTGGTGGCGCTCGCCGCCGGCCGGTGCGTGGCCCCAGTCCGCGAAGCGGATGCCCTGCTTCAGCGTGGCCGAGGTTTCGCGGATGAAGCGGCCTTCGTCGATGCCCAGGAACTGCAGCGTGCTGCGGATGGTGGGGAAGGTGCCTTCGCCCACGCCCACGACGCCGATGTCGGGCGACTCCAGCACGGTCACGTCCAGGTGGCTGCGCTCGGCCAGCCGCAGCGCCTTGGCCAGGTAGGCCGCCGTCAGCCATCCGGCCGTGCCGCCGCCGACGATGAGGATGCGTCGCTTGTTCATGCCGCCTTCAAGCTCGCGTGTAGAGGTTCTTCAGCCACTGGTTGCCCGTCTGCGTGCCCAGGCTCCAGTCCTCGTCATCGTCGCCGGGTGGCGGCGCCACCTGGCCCGACGGGTTGAGCACCTTCACGCGGCCGGCGCGGAAGGCCTGCACGCGGTGCGTCACCAGCGTCAGCCCCTGCTCCAGCGCCGTGGCGGCGAGCAGGCCGTCGCGTGTGTTCGCGTAGGGGATCTGCGCGCGGCGGCGCACGACGCGGGCGTCCACCGGCAGCACGCGGCCCTCGAAGGCCGGCATCACGCGGTCGTCGATCCACTCGCGCACCACCAGGCCCGCGGCGCGGTCCTTGCGGCCCAGGCGGGCGGCGGCGTTCTCGATCTCCAGCAGGCTCAGCGCCGAGATGAAGAGCTTGTGGCGCGCGATGCCCGCGGCCCAGGCGGCCAGGCCGGCGTCGGCCTGGCCGGCCCTGGCCTTGCGCAGTTCGAGCACGATGCCGGTGTCGAGCAGGAACATCAGAGGCTCTCCCGGTGGTCCCAGGCGCCGTCGGCACCGTCCTGCGCCTCCAGCTCGACGGCCTCGGGCATGGCGAGCAGGTCGAGGATGTTCTCGCCCTCGCCGGTGAGGCGGCGGTAGTCGGCGATGCTCATCAGCACGTGCGTGGGCTGGCCGCGGTCGGTGATCAGCACGGGCTGGCCCCGGGCCTCGCGCTTGGCGAAGCTGACGTCCCGGTTGAATTCGCGGCTGGTGATGAGCTTCATCGTGGCGCTGAAATGTACCTACCTACCTTGGGATGCTCAATCTGGATGTAGGTACGTAGGCTCGAACATGTCGGTCCCGATGGACATCGGGCAGGCCGCTGGCAAAGTTTCCCGCACAGGTTTGGGAGCGCTTTCAGGCCCCCTGTGGAGACAGGAGCGGCGCACCTTCAGGCAAGTGTCGCCGTGGACAAGATCAACAGCTCAGGACCCTTCATGGACAGCATCGGCAGCTTGTGGGCCATCCTCGGCGACGTCTTCGCCAAGCACGGCCCGGCCGCGCCCGCCGCCGCGCAGACGTATTCGCCCGGTGATTTCAGCGTGCATTTCTTCCTGCAACTGGCGGTGATCCTGCTGGCCTGCCGCGTCTTCGGCTGGCTCGGCCGCAAGTGCCTGGGCCAGCCGCAGGTGGTGGGCGAGATGATCGCGGGTGTCTGCCTCGGCCCGTCGCTCTTGGGCATGGTGGCGCCCGAGCTGCAGGCCGCGATCTTCCCGAAGGAGATGAAGAACGTGCTGTACACCGGCGCGCAGCTGGGCGTGGGCCTGTACATGTTCCTCGTCGGCACGACGCTGCGGCTGGACCATTTCGCCAGCAAGGCCAGGAGCGCGGTGGGCGTGTCGGTGGCGGGCATCGCGGCGCCGTTCCTGTTCGCGGTGCTGATCACGCCCTTCCTGCTCACCGTGCCGGGGCTGTTCGCCGCCGGCATCTCGCAGGCCAATGCGACGCTGTTCATGGGCGCCTGCATCGCGCTGACGGCGTTCCCGATGCTGGCCCGCATCATCAACGAGCGCGGCCTGGCCCACACGTCGCTGGGCACGCTGTCATTGACGGCCGGCGCCTTCGACGACGCGGTGTCGTGGTGCGTGCTGGCGCTGGTGCTGGCCGCCTTCGGCGCCGGGCCCGGCGTGGCCGTGCTGGCCATCGGCGGCGGCGTGCTGTATGCCGCCTTCATCATGCTGTTCGGCCGCCGGCTGCTGGCGCCGCTGGGCCGCATCGTCGAGCGCGAGGGCGGCATGAGCACCACGGTGCTGGGTATCACGATGGCGCTGTTCTGCCTGTCGGCCTTCATCATGGACGCAGTCGGCATCCATGCCATCTTCGGCGGCTTCATCCTCGGCGCCGTCATGCCGCGCGGCCTGTTCGCGGCCGAGCTGAAGAAGAAGGTCGAGCCGCTGGCGGTGGTGCTGCTGCTGCCGATGTTCTTCACCTATTCCGGGCTGAACACGCGGCTGGACATGCTCAATTCGCTGGAGCTGCTGATGATCGCGCTGGGCATCCTGGCGGTGTCGGTGGCCGCCAAGTTCGGCGCCTGCTACCTGGCCGCGCGCGTGGCCGGTGAAGACAACCGCACCGCTCTAGGCATCGGCGCGCTGATGAACTCCCGCGGGCTGATGGAGCTGATCATCATCAACATCGGCCTGCAGAAGGGCATCATCGGCCCGGCGCTGTTCTCGATGCTGGTGCTGATGGCGGTGGTGACGACCATGATGGCCAGCCCGCTGTTCGAGCTGGTCTACGGCCGCCAGGCGCGCGCGAGCGGGGAGCTCGAAGCCGTGCCGGGCAGCGTGGCGGGCAACGCCGCGTGAGCGCGGCTGCGGGGCTCGCGGCCTGCGGGTGAGCCGGCCTATGCGTTACCGCCCTCGGCTGCCGCGTATTCCTTCAGCCGGTTGTAGAGCGTCTTCAGGCTGATGCCCAGCACGGCGGCCGTGCGCTCCTTGTGGTGGTTGTAGTGGCGCAGCGTCGCCAGCGTCAGCAGCCGCTCGGCCTGGGCCATGGACGTGCCGATGGGCAGCGTGATGCTGTCGCCGGCCGGTGCCGCCACGGCAGCGGCCGTCACGGACGCAGGCGCGACGGCGGGCGCGAACGACGGGCCGTTGCTGGCCTCTGGCAGCCAGCGGTCGTCGATGACGTCGCCCTGCGCCATCACATAGGCACGCTGCACCGCGTTGCGCAGCTCGCGCACGTTGCCGGGCCAGCTGTAGGTGGCCAGCTTGTCCAGTGCCGCCTGCGAGAAGCGCCGCACGGCGCCTTCCTGCTCGCAGATGCCTTGCAGGAAATGGTTGGCCAGCAGCGGCACGTCGGCCAGCCGGTCGCGCAGCGGCGGCAGGTCCAGCGGGAAGACGTTGAGGCGGTACAGCAGGTCCTCGCGCATCTTGCCGGTGGCCACGAGCTGGCGCGGGTCGCGGTTGGTGGCGGCGATGACGCGCACGTCGGCCTCCTGGCTGACCGTGCTGCCCACGCGCATGAAGCGGCCCGTCTCCAGCACGCGCAGCAGCTTGACCTGCAGGTCCAGCGGCATCTCGGTGATCTCGTCCAGGAACAGCGTGCCGCCGCTGGCGCGCTCGAAGAAGCCCTGGTGCTGGCGCTCGGCGCCGGTGAAGCTGCCCTTCTCGTGGCCGAAGATCTCGCTCTCGATGAGGTTGGGCGAGATGGCGCCGCAGTTCACCGCCAGGAACGGCTGCTTGCGCCGGCGCGACAGGTCGTGCACCGTCTGCGCGACGACCTCCTTGCCCGTGCCGCTCTCGCCGGTGATGAACACCGTCACGCTGGTGCCGGCCACGCGCGAGATCTGCTCGTAGATGCGCTGCATCGGCGCGCTCTTGCCCCACAGGTGGCCGAAATGGCCGCTGCTGTCCAGCCGGGCGGTCAGCACCTCCACCTCGGCCCGCAGCGCGGCGGGTTTCATGATGCGCGACAGCACGCCCTGCAACTGCTTGAGGTTGATGGGCTTGATGAGGTAGTCCGCCGCGCCCAGGCGCAGTGCCTGCACGCTGGTTTCGATGCTGGCGTGGCCGGTGCACAGCACGACCTCGGAGTTGGCGACCAAATCCGGGTCGGCCAGCAGGTCCATGCCATTGCCGTCGGGCAGGCGCAGGTCCAGCAGCAGGATGTCGGGCTGCTGCAGCGAGATCTGGCGGCGGGCGTCGCGCAGCGTGTGCGCCACCGCCACCGTCAGGCGCTCGCCCGCGATCAAGTCGCGCAGCGAGGCGGCGGAATCAATGTCGTCGTCGACAACCAGTGCATGCGGCATGGGCCGGCTTCCGATCGGTCAAAGGGGCGGCGGCGGGGCGCCGCCAAGCCTGCATTGTTAGGGGAAACGTTGCCCGGCACGGCGGCCGGGTCCGGCGAAGGTCGCAGATGTTAGGGACAAACCAGGCTCGCCAGAGCCGCTGGCGCCACGGTTACAAGCGCCCATCTGCGTTTCGCGCGGTGGGCGGCCACGCGCGGTCGGGCCGCGATGGGCACGATGGTTGCCGGATGCGCGGGGTTGCCCCACCGCCCCACCGCCCGTCATGACCCACATCCGTACCGGCCAGGCCGCCGACCCGCTGACGCGGGAGCAGTTCCATGAGCGCTTCATGCAGCGCTACCAGGACCCGGCCTTCGCCGCCGAGCAGGAGGCGCTCGCGCGGGTCGAGGCGATCGCCTGGCAGGCGTACCACGAGGGCCGCAAGGCGCCGGTCACCCGCCCGGCGGGGCCAGGCTTTGCCGACCCGTCCTACGAGGCCTCCGTGGAGTGGCTGGGCACGCGTGAGCGGCTCGACGCCGCGCAGCGCCAGTGGGGCGACGCGGCCACGCCGTCGCGCGTGCTGCTCGTCTGCGGCAGTGACCGCAACGACGGCACCTGCCCCGGCGAAATCTCCAAGACCTGGCGGCTCACGCGCATCGCCGAGGATGTGCTGAAGGCGGCCGGCCTCCAGACCGATCTGCTGGACCTGAGCCGGCTCACGTCGGACTACGGCCGCGCCATCCACCCGTGCAAGGGCTGCGTGTCCACCGCGATGCCGCTGTGCCACTGGCCCTGCAGCTGCTACCCCAACCACGCGATGGGCCAGGTCGGCGACTGGATGGCCGAGATCTACGAGCGCTGGGTGGCCGCGCACGGCGTCATCCTGCTCACCCCGACTTACTGGTACCAGTCGCCCAGTGCGCTCAAGCTGATGATCGACCGCCTCGTCTGCGCCGACGGTGGCAACCCCGACGTCACCAGCACCCACGGCAAGAAGGCGGCCGAGGCCAAGGCCATCGAGGAAAAAGGCTGGAGCTATCCCAAACACCTGGCCGGCCGTGTCTACGGCCTGGTCGTGCACGGCGACGTGGCGGGCGTCGAGTCGCAGCGGCGCAACCTGGGCGACTGGCTGGCCTGGATGGGCCTGGTGGACGCCGGCGAGCAGGCGCGGCTGGACCGCTACATCGGCTACTTCGAGCCCTACTTCGACAGCCACGACACGCTGGACCGCGACGGCGCCGTGCAGGACGAGGTGCGCAACGTGGCGCGCGCCGTGGCCGCTGCGGTGGCCGAGTTGCGCGCGGGCCGCCTGAGCGTGCCCGGCCGGGGGCTCAAGCCCGTGCGGCCCAAGTGACATGGGCGCCGCGAACGGCCACCCCGCATAATCCCTGCAGCCTCGCGCAGCGGGGCCTTGCACTGGATCGGAGTTCGCTGGATGACGGGTAGGGTGGTGTTGATTGCGGACGACAACCCCGATGCGGCCGACACGCTGGGCATGGTCCTGGAAATGTCGGGGCACACCGTGCTCGTGGCCTATGGCGGCCGCCAGGCGCTGGAGACCGCGCAGCGCGAGCGGCCCGGCGTCGTCGTGCTGGACATCGGCATGCCCGAGATGGACGGCTACCAGGTCGCCGAGCGCATCCGTGCCGAGCCCTGGGGCGCCGATGTGCTGTTGATTGCGTTGACCGGCTGGGACCCGGAAACGGGCCGGCGCAACTCGCACACCGTGGGCTTCGACCACCACCTCGTCAAGCCGGTCGACCCGGCCGTGCTGGAACGCCTGCTCGCCTGAGGCGCCGCGTGCCGCGGCCGTCGCGGTCAGCGGCTCAGCGCGTGCTCCAGCTGTGCCTTGTTCATCGTCGAGCGGCCCTTCACGCCCCGCTGGCGGGCCTCGTTGCGCAGCTGCGCCACCGTGCGCCCGCCCGCGCCCTGGTGCGAGCGCAGGCCGCCGCGGCGGCCGGAGGACATGTCGTGCAGCGAGCTCGGGCTGGCCTCCTTGGCCTCGCCGCTGCGGGCGCGCTCCTTGTTGACGACGCGCGCCGCGATCGCCTCGGCCAGCTTCGCCGGCTTGCCCTGCTGCGCCAGGCTGTCCTTGACGTGCTGGTACTGGCGTTCGCGCTTCGCGCTCCAGGTTGTCTGAGGCATGGCGGGTTCTCCGGTGGCGATTCAGATCAGGTCTTCGGTCGTGAAGCGGCGGTAGTAGACGGCCGTCTCGGCGCCGTGCCGGCGGGCGATGTCGGCCATGCGGTTGGCGTGGTCGAGGTCGTCCACCGTCACCAGCAGCCAGCGAACGCCGCGGCGGCTCATCTCCACGTAGCGGTTGAGCAGCGTGCGCTCATAGCCGAAGTCGGCCAGCGAGCTGGCGCTCTCGGACATGCGCTCCAGCTGCGCCACGCTGCCGTAGGGCACGAAGGCGACCACCGTGTCCGGCGTCCAGCCCGCCGCCAGCAGCGCGGCGACCAGGTCGTCGGCCTGCTGCTGTGTGGGCAGGCCCAGCACGACCTGGCCTTGCGGGTTGAAGACGCCGAACGCCACGGGGGCGTTGTCGGCCATCACCGGCGCGCCGGTGTCGGTTGCGTTGGAGGGGGTGGTGGTGGTCATGCGCGTGCCTTTTGGACGTGATGCAGCGGTGCAGCAAGCGGTGTGCCCGCCTGGCCTGCAGCACCGGCGAGACCCGTGCCAATGGCGACGTTTTGCGGCATTGGCCGACAGACAGGTGCGGCGAGGGCGCCGAAATTACGGCCGTCTCCACTTTGTCCGGAAGGTCCCTCATGAACACTTCTTCGTCCACCAAGGCGCGCGTCGGCGTGCTGGCCCTCGCCGCCGCTTCGCTGCTGATCGCCGGCTGCGCGAACATGAGCGAGCGCGAGCGTGGCACGGCCCAGGGTGCCGGTGCCGGTGCCGTGGCCGGCGCCGTGCTCGGCGGCATCACCGGCGGCAATGCGGGTCGCGGCGCGGTCATCGGCGGCGCACTCGGCGCGGTGGCGGGCAACCTCTGGTCCAAGCGCATGGAAGACAAGCGCGAGGCGATGGCCGCCGCGACGCAGGGCACCGCCATCGCCGTGGACCGCACGGCCGACAACCAGCTCAAGGTCAACGTGCCCAGCGACATCTCGTTCGACACCGGCCGCTCGGACATCAAGCCGGAGATGCGCTCGGTGCTGGATGCCCTCAGCCGCAATGTCGACGCCAACACCCAGGTGACCATCGTCGGCCACACCGACAGCACCGGCAGCGACGCCATCAACGACCCGTTGTCGCGCGCCCGCGCCGCTGCCGTGCGCGACTACCTCAGCGCCCGCGGCGTGGACCCCAGCCGCGTCAACGTGCAGGGCCGCGGTTCGCGCGAGCCCGTCAGCAGCAACGACACCGACGCCGGCCGCGCAGCCAACCGCCGGGTCGAGATCTTCCTGGCCGAGCGCAGCGCCTGAGCCTGACGAAGGCCTGCCGGCGGGATGCCGGCAGGCCTTGTCGTTTGCGGCAGCGGGCGCGCCCGCCGCCGCCTGCGGCTTACCAGCGCTGGTTGTAGCGTGCCTTGGCCGACGCCATGCAGGTGTCCTTGGTGTCGCCCGCGAGCGTGTCGCACTTGACGGCGGCCAGCTTGTAGTCGGCCTTCATGCGCGCTTCCTCGGCATCCTCGGCCGCGTCGTTGACGCGCTTGGCCTGCTTCACGTCGGCCTTGGCCTTGTCGCGCGCGGTGGTGGCCTCGCGCTTGCAGATGTCCTTCTGGTCGCCGGCGAAGTCGTCGCACTTTTCCTTGGCGACCTCGTAGCGCGCCTCGTAGCGGGCCTCGCGCAGCTTCATCTCGTCACCGGGCTTGCCGGTGTAGTTGTACTCGAGCTGGGCCATCGCGACCTTCTCGTGGCCCTTGGCCTCCTCGACGCAGATGTCCTTGGCGTTGCCGGACAGCTTGTTGCAGGTGTCGCGCTCGGTCTTGTAGATGGCCTTGAGCTCATCCTTGGCGCTGTTGTAGCTCGCCTTGGAAAAGTTCTCCGCCGCGGCGGGGCCGGCAACGCCGATCAGTGCGGCGCAGGCCAGCATCAGGGGGGAGAAGGAGGTTTTCGTCATGGGTGCTCCAGGGCAGGTTGTGGAAGCCTGAGAGGGCAAATTCGGTGCCTGCCTGTTCTTTGAGCAGTGCCTCAGGGTTCGCGCGCGCCGCCGCGCCGCAGCCGGTAGGCGTTCATCATCGGCGTGGCCGACACGCCGTGCAGCACGATGGACAGCGCCACGGCGGCCAGCACCGAGCCGATCAGCTGGCCGGCCAGTTCGCCGCCGACACCGAGCTCCAGCGCCAGCACCAGGTAGAACAGGCTGCCCACGCCGCGGATGCCGAACCAGGCCAGCATGCGCCGCTGCGTTGGCGCCATGTCGCTGCCGCGCACGACGGCGAACACCGACAGCGGCCGCACCAGCAGCACCAGCACGACGGCGAAGGCCAGCGACTGCAGGCTGATGCGCACGCTGTGCAGCGCCACGCCCACGGCCAGCACGGTGGCGGCCTCCACCAGGCCCTCGATGCCGGCGCCGAAGGCCTGCAGCCGCCCGGACAGCGACCGCTCGCCGTCCCGCAGCTCCGCGCGGTGCAGCGGTTGCAGCAGCATCGCGCCGGCCGCGAACACCAGCACGAAGGTGGACGTGAGCGTCGCCCGTGCCAGCCCGCAGGCCAGCGCCACGGCGCCGACGTAGAGCAGTTCGTCGCGCGCCAGCGAGTCGCCCACCAGATGGCGCCGCTTCAGCGCATGGCCCAGCAGCCAGCCCAGCGCGATGCCCAGCAGCGCGCCGCCGCCGATGGGCCAGGCCAGGTCCATGACCCACCAGCGCCAGCTGCCGGACACGCCGCCCGGGCCCAGCTCGTGCTTGCCCAGCAGGCCCAGCGCCAGCATGACGGCAGGAAGCACGCTGCCGTCGTTGAGCGCGCCCTCGGCCGTGAGCGACAGCCGCACCGCGTCGCGGTCCACGTCGGAGCGGATCTGCACCTCGGAGGCGAGCACCGGGTCGGTCGGCGCCATGATGCTGGCCAGCAGCAGCGCCTGCGCCCAGGTCAGGCCCAGCACGGCCACGGCCGCCACCGTGCCGAGCGCGATGGCGACGATGACGCCGGGCCCGGCCATCAGCAGCGCGATCTTCCAGGTGCGCAGCGTGGGCGGCATGCGCAGCCGCAGGCCCACGGCGAACAGCGACATCAGCACGGCCAGCTCCGTGCCGATGGCCAGCGTCGGCGCCTCGCGCGACCACACCGCCGCCGACGGTGCCCCGAGCAGCGCACCGGCCACCCAGCCGACGACGAGGTAGATCAGCGCCGGCGTCAGCGGCAGGTTGCGCAGCGGCTTGTCGACCAGCACCAGCATGAGCAGCACGGCGCCGAACAGCAGCAGCGCGACGGTCAGCATGGGCAGCGTGACACCACTCAGGGGTGCCAGGCACCGGTGGCCGCGCCGTCCCTCGCTTCGCGTGCCGCCTCGCTGGCCGCCGCACTTGCTGTTCCCTGTGCTGCCCCGCTCGCCGCATCCCGCAGCGCCGCGAGCAGCTCGTCCTGCGGGCACGGCTTGGTGAGCACGCGAAAGCCTGGCGTGGCCGGGACCGTGTGGTAGCCGCTGATCAGCACCACGGGCAGGGCCGGGTGGTGCAGCGCGATCCACTGTGCCAGCGCGTAGCCGTCCATGTCGCCGGGCATGACCATGTCGGACAGCACCACGTCGAACTTCGCCTGCGGCTGCAACTGCTGCAGCGCGGCGGCCGCGTGCGTGACGAGCACCACCTGGGCGCCGTGCGAGCGCAGCAGCGCGGCCGTGGCGGCGCCCAGCTCCTCGTTGTCTTCCACGACGAGCGCGCGCAGGCCCGCCACCGTGGGGGCGGCGTTCGCGGGCTGCCCGTCCTCGGGTTGCGGCTCTTTCGGCCCGGCGGCAGAGGGCAGCAGCAGCGTGACCGCCGTGCCCAGGCCGGGCGTGCTGTCCATCCGCGCGGCGCCGCCCGCCTGCGTGCAGAAGCCGTGCACCTGGCTCAGCCCCAGGCCGGGTCCCTTGCCGGGGCCCTTGGTCGTGAAGAAGGGCTCGAACACCCGTTCGAGCACGTCGGGCTCGATGCCGATGCCGTCGTCCGAGACCGTCAGCATCACCCAGCGCTGCGGCGCGGCCAGCGTCGGCAGGCCCTCGATGTCGGCCGCGTCGGCGTTGCGCGCCTGCAGGCGCAGCTCGCCGCCGTTGGGCATGGCGTCGCGGGCGTTCAGGCCGAGGTTGATGAGCGCCAGCTCCAGCTCGCCGGGGTCGACGCGGATGGGCGCCGTGTCGGGCGCCACGCGCACGCCGATCTCGATGCGCCGGCCCAGCATGCTGCGCATCAGTTCCTGCGCCTCGGGCAGGTAGCGGGCAAGCGCCACGGTCTGCGGCCGCACCGGTCGCCGGCCCGCGAAGCGCAGCAGGTGCTGGGTCAGCTGGCTGCCGGATTCGACCGCGCGCAACGTCGAGGCGATCGGCCCCTGCAGGTCTGCTGCGGCCGGGTGGCGCTGGATCAGATGCACGCTGTTGCTGATGATGCCCAGCAGGTTGTTGAAGTCGTGGGCCACGCCGCCCGTCAGCCGGCCCAGCGCGCCCACCCGCTGGCTCTGCGACACGCGCTGCTCCGCCAGCCGTGTGTGGGCGACGGCTTCGGCCACCTGGCGTTCGAGGTCGGCGCGGCTGTCCTGGATGGCCTCCGACGCGTCGGCCAGCGCGTGGCCGACCTCGTCGCACTCCGCGATGCCGGTGGTGCTGTGGCGCACCGGCTCGCCGGCCTGCATGCGCCGGGCGGCATCCTTGAGCGCCACGACGGGCCGCAGCACGCGCCGGGAGACGAAGATGGCGCCGACGCCCGCGAACGCCAGCAGCACGCCCGCGCCGATCACCACGCGTTGCACCGTCTGGGAGAACAGCCCGTCGTAGCGGCTCCGCTCGATGCCGCTCACATAGGTCCAGCCCTGGGGCGAGGTGCTGAAGTAGGCCACGCTGCGCCGGCCTGCGTCCGACGTTGTCTCGAACAGGCCTTCGCGCCGTGACGCCAGCAGCGTCATCAGGTCGGCAGAAGCCTTGCCGCCGGCGGCGGCCAGACCGCCGGGGTGCCGCGCCACGACGGTGCCCTGGCTGTCGAGCACCGTGCCGACGGCGTCGCCGCGCAACGCCTGCGTGTCGATCAGGTGCTGCAGCTGCGACGCGGGCAGGCTGACGATGACGTTGAAGATCAGCCGGCCATCGCGCGTGACGGGCTCGACGACGACGACGTAGGCGGCCTGCGCGTCGGCTCCGCGCAACGCGCCCACGACGGACTGCTCGGCGAGAGGCGGCAGGCTGGCTGCGGCAGCGGGCCGGGGCGAGCCGTCCGGCTCGCGGGTGTCGAGCACCACGCCGTCGGCCGCCTGCAGTTCCACCCAGCCGGCCAAGCCGCGCAGCCCTTGCCGGGCCATGCGCCGGAAGCCGTCCAGCGCATCCGGCGCCAGATCGCCCGTGCCGTCCAGCCAGCGCGACTGGGCCAGCATGCGCGCGACCGCGGCACGCTGGCTCAGCTCGTGGTCCACCATCATCGACAGCGCCCGGGCGGAGTCGCGCAGCGTGCGCTCGTTGGCCTGCTGCTCGGAGCGGATGGTGTCGCTGACCAGCCAGCTCACGCCCAGCAATGCCGGCACCAGGATGGCAAGCACCAACAACAGCAGGTGGGAACGGATGGAGACCAGCATGGCAACAATGGATGACACCGGCAAGCATGAAACGGACCCGGCTGCGCGCACCGCGCGATGGCCGCCGATGCGGCCACATCAGCCTTCAATGCGCGTCAACATATCCCGTTCCGCGGCGACATGGGCTTCCCACGCGCCATCTGCGTGGCCGGCTCAGAGCCCCGTCGGTAAGAACGCCAGCCGTGCCGGTAAGGCGTGCGGCAGGTCGCGTTCCCAGGGCGGCACGCCGCCGATCTGCTCGGCCATGAAGTCGATGAAGGCGGTGACGCGCGGCGGCACCAGCCGGCGCTGCGGCATGACGGCGTGGATGCCGGTTTCCGGCAGCCGGCAGTCCGGCAGCACCACCGCCAGCCGGCCGGTGCGCAAGTCGTCGACCACATGCCAGGTCGAGTGCATGGCGATGCCCATGCCGGCCAGCGCGGCGTCGCGCAGCACCTCGCCCTGGCTGCTCTCCAGCGGGCCGTCCACGCGCACGGCGACGTCCTGCCCGTCGGCATCCTGCATGCGCCACACGTCCGCGCGGCCCTGGCTGCCGACCAGCACGAGGCAGTCGTGCCGCGCCAGGTCCTGCGGCGTGGCGGGCGGGCCGCGCCGGCGCAGGTAATCGGGCGCGGCGCACAGCACGCGGCGGTTGGCGGCCAGGCGGCGCGCGACCAGCGTGGAGTCGTCCAGCGCGCCGATGCGCAGCGCGAGGTCGAAGCCGGCCGTCACCAGGTCGTGCAGCTGGTCCGACAGGTCGATGCTGAGCCGCAGCTGCGGATGCCGGCGCATGAACTCGGGCAGCAGCGGCGACACGTACTGGCGCGCGAACGTGGCCGAGGTCGTCACGCGCAGCGTGCCGCTGATGCCGCTGGACGCCTGGCGCAGGCCGGCCATCAGCGTCTGCAGGTCGTGCACCAGCGGCCGGCCCTGCTCGGCCAGCGCCTGGCCCTCGGTCGTCGGCGTCAGGCTGCGCGTGGTGCGGTGGAACAGCCGCACGCCCAGCGACGTCTCCAGCGCACGCAGCCGCTGGCTGGCCACGGCCACCGACAGGTCCAGGCTGCGCGCGGCGGCGCTGATGGAGCCCGCGTCGAACACGCGCAGGAACAGGCTCAGGTCGTCGACACGGCTCATGACGGCCTGATTTTCAACGATTTAAATAATCTGATTGATTGATCTGGTGGTTTTCCAATTGAATCCGCGTGCCCAGACTGTGCCCCAGCTTCACTTTCACCCTGGGCATCGACATGCACGCTTCTCCCACCGCGGCGCCCGCCGCAACCTCGGGCGGCCGCTCGCCACTGGCGCTGTACGCGCTGACCGTCGGCGCGTTCGGCATCGGCACCACCGAATTCGTCATCATGGGCCTGCTGCTGCAGCTCGCGGGCGACCTGCAGGTCAGCCTGGCCACGGCCGGGTTGCTGATCTCGGGCTATGCGCTGGGCGTGTTCGTCGGCGCGCCCCTGCTGACGGCCGCCACCAGCCGCGTGCCGCGCAAGACGGCGCTGCTGGCGCTGATGGCCATCTTCACGCTCGGCAACCTGGCCTGCGCGCTGGCGCCGAGCTACGCGGTGCTGATGGTGGCGCGCGTCATCACGTCGCTGGCCCACGGCACCTTCTTCGGCGTGGGCGCGGTCGTCGCCACCAGCGTCGTGCCGGCCGACCGCAAGGCCTCGGCCATCTCGACGATGTTCACCGGCCTGACGGTCGCCACGCTGCTGGGCGTGCCGGCCGGCGCGTGGCTGGGCCTTCACCACGGCTGGCGCTCGACGTTCTGGGCGGTGAGTGCCATCGGCCTGGTCGCGATGGCTGTCATCGCGGTGTTCGTGTCGGCCAAGGAGGCCGGTGCCGGCAGCGCGGTGTCGCTGCGCGAGGAGTTCAAGGTGCTCAAGCGCCTGCACGTGCTGCTGGGCCTGGCGGCCACGGTGCTGGGCTTTGCCGGCGTGTTCCTCGTCTTCACGTATGTGCAGCCGCTGCTGACCCGCGTCAGCGGCTTCGACGAGGCCGGCGTGTCGGCCATCCTGCTGGTCTTCGGCGTGGGCATGATCGTCGGCAACATCGTCGGCGGCCGCCTGGCTGACAAGGCGCCCGTGCCCACGCTGCTGGGCTCGCTGGCGGCGCTGGCCGTCGTGCTGGTGGGGATGGGCTTCGCGATGCAAAGCCCCGTCGCCGCCGTGTTCTTCATCGGCCTGCTGGGGGCGGCCGGCTTCGCCACCGTCGCGCCGCTGCAGCTGCGTGTGCTGAGCAAGGCCGAAGGCGCGGGCCAGAGCATGGCGTCCAGCCTCAACATCGCCGCGTTCAACCTCGGCAACGCGCTCGGCGCCTGGCTGGGCGGCGCCGTCATCGACCACGGGCCGGGTCTTGCGCGGCTGCCGTGGGCCGCCGCGGTGCTGACGGTGGGCGGGCTGGCCGTCGCGTGGCTGAGCGTGCGGCTGGACCGCCCTGTGCCGGCCGCAACCCTCGCATCAGGGGGCGCGACTGTCGCGTGCCCGTGACACGTTCACGCTTGGCATGAGCTCATGACGGAAGAATTGTTGGGCTTTCTGTCATCCCCCGTCAGACTTCAGGCGTTCACAAATTTGTCAAAGACTCCGAACGCCCGCCGATGTGTGAGCTCTTCGCCCTCAACAGCCGCCTGCCTGCCGCCGCCAACTTCTCGTTGCGGGGCTTCGCGGCCCGGGGCGGCCGCACGGCGGACCACATCGACGGCTGGGGACTGGCTTTCCACGACGGCGAGCGTTGCGAGGTGGTCGTCGAAGACCAGCCCGCCGCGCATTCCGACCTGGCCTCGCACTTCGGCCACCACCCGGTGCGCTCGCGCAACATCCTGGCCCACATCCGCAAGGCCACGCAAGGCGTGCGGGCGATGGAGAACTGCCACCCGTTCCGCCGCGACTGGGCCGGCCGCACCTGGGTCTTCGCGCACAACGGCGACCTGAAGGACTTCCACCCCGCGCTCACCGGCGCGTTCCAACCCGCCGGCCAGACCGACAGCGAGCGCGCCTTCTGCTGGTTGATGCAGCGCATGCAGCAGCACTTCAGGGAACAGTTGCCGGCCTGGCCCGAGCTGGCCGCCACGCTGACGCCCTGGATCCACGAGATCGCCGAGCACGGCCGCTTCAACCTGCTGCTGACCGATGGCCGCGCGATGCTCGCGCATGCCTCCACCAAGCTGCACTGGTTGCGCCGCCAGCCGCCGTTCGGCCATGTGCGGCTGCGCGACGGCGACCTCAGCGTCGACCTCTCCACGCTGAACGGCCCCGAGGACTGCATGGCCCTGGTGGCCACCGAGCCGCTGACGCATGACGAGGCCTGGCAGGCGTTCGGCGCGGGCGAGGTGCGCGTGTTCGCCGGTGGCGAGTGCGTGTTCCACGGCGATGGTGTGCCGGTGCGCGAGGCGGCGTAGCGTCGCGGCGGCTTCACTGCGAAGTCAGCCGGGCGCGGCGGCCGAACGGGTCATGTCGCGCCGCAGGCGCCAGATCAGCACGCCGACGATCAGCGTCGTGGCGATCAGCACATTGCCCACCCAGGGGAAATGCGCCACGTGGCCGTCGGGGCCGATCCGCACGATGTGGCCGGCGATCAGCGCCGCCAGCCCGCCGGCCAGCTGCTGCAGCGCCGCGTTGATCGCGCTGAATGCGCCGCGCTGCTCGGGCGACGGGATGCCGGCCACCATGGCCTGCCACGGCACCATGCGCGAGAAGATGCCGGCGAACAGCACGACGTTGATGACGATGAGCTCGATCAGCGGCGACGGCCCCAGCCGCGTGTAGAAGGCCACCGTCGCGATGGTGATGGCGCTGCCCGTGTAGAAGACCGGCAGCGTGCCGAGCCGGTCGGTCAGCCGGCCCACCAGCGGTGCGACGACCAGCGTGCTGATGCCGGTGACGAGGTAGACGACGGGCAGGTGGGCCAGGTCGATGCCCACGTTGCCCACCGAGAAGGCGCTGGCGAACGGCATCAGCATGAAGCCGCCGGTCGTCAGCAGCGCGGTGATGAGGAAGGCCTGCAGGTGGCGGCCGTTCGAGACGGTGTGCAGCAGGTGCTTGAACGCGCTGCGGTCGTTGGGCAGCGCCAGGTGCGCGTCCACCGGCTGCATGCGCCACGCGATCAGCACGCCGCCTGCCGCGCCGAAGGCCGCCAGCGCGATGAACGGTCCGTGCCAGTCCCAGTGCGCCGCGACGTACAGGCCGAACGGCAGGCCCAGCACCTGGCTGGCCGCGAAGCCGCCCTGCAGCAGGCCCATCACGCGGCCGCGCAGCGCGGGCTCGAACAAGTCGCCGACGATGGCCATGACGATGGAGCCGATGACGCCGCCGAACAGCCCCGTGACGATGCGCGCCATCAGCAGCGACTCGAAGCTGGTCGCCAGGCCGCACCACAGCGTGCCGAGCAGGAAGCCGGTGTAGAAGAACAGCAGCAGTCGCTTGCGGTCGAAGCGGTCCGCGAAGCCGGCCGTCAGCAGCCCGGCGATGCCGGCGCTGAACGCGTAGGCCGACACGACGAGACCGAACTGCTGCGCGGACATGGACAGCGCCGGCATGATCAGCGCGCCCAGCGGCGACATGATCATGAAGTCCAGGATGACGGCGAACTGCAGCATCGTCAGCAGCCCGGTGGCGAAGCGCTGGTAGGGCGTGAAGGGGGTGGGCGCGGCGGCGGGTTGGCTGTCAGGCATGGTGTGCGGCAGTGTCGGCCAGCTTGGTGTCCGGGCTTGGCAGCATCGCATCGTTGCGACGCCGGTAGACGTCCCGGCGCGCCAGGCGGTGTCCTACGCGGCATCGCGCCGCGGCCTCACAGGGGCTTGGGTCGGCCGGCCGCACAGTGAGCCCATCTCGTTGGTGGAGAGGCGCCATGACCGTGATTGACACCCTGCGCAGGCCGGCAACGGTCCAGCGGCCGCCTTCCGACGTGCTGATCTGCGTGGTTGGCACGGCGGAGGTGCTGGACCGTTCCGAAGACGACCTGGCCGTGCTCGGCCATGTCCATCGCCTGGACTGGCGGCTGGACGACGAATTCGGCGAGCCGCCGCCCGCAGTGGACTGGGCGGACGGCCTCATCGTGCTGAATGCCGACGTGTGGGCCGCGCCCACCGGCTGTGCGCGCCTGCAGGCGCTGCTGAAGATGGCCTGGCGCTGCGGCCGCACCGTGGCGCTGTGCGGCGATGCGGTGCACTCGCTGCGCGCGCTGGGCTTGGCGTCCGGCGTACCGGTCCCGGCCCAGGGCCTGTTCCTGTGTCCTGAAGGCCCGTGCCGCGAGACGCTGAGCGAGTTCCTCGACGCCGTGCGCGACCAGCCGCACCGCAGCCGCTGAACCTGCCGACGGCGCATCAACCGAGGCTGACGGGCGCTGCCCCTCGGCCTCGTTTGCCATTTGTGCATGGGCGATCAGGGGCGTGAGCGGGTCGCGTTCAACGCCGCCTCGCGCGGTTGGCCGGTCGGGGCCAGGCTGCAGTCCACTGGCGGCAGGTTTTCGCCGGGGTCGACGAACGCCAGCAGCGCGGCCGCCGGGGTGGCCAGCGCGCCCAGCGCCAGCGCCGCGATCGCGCGGCCGCCCAGGCGCTTGCCCTCCAGGGCCACGCGCGGGTCCGCCAGCGTGCCCTGCACGCGCACCGGCGCCCGCAGCGTCAGCGGCGAGAAATCCTTGGGCCTGGCCACCGCGCGCAGGTCCAGCGTCTCGTCCTTCAGGCTGACCGTGCCGTCCAGGTCGATGCGGCTGTCGCGGTTGTCGATGATCGCCGAGCGCGGGCGCAGCACGCCCGAGGTGAAGCGTCCGTCCAGGGTCGCGCAGTTCAGTGGCAGGTTGTCGTCCCCCTTGATCAGCATGCCCAGGCCCTGCGCGATGTCCAGCCCCACGGCCTCCGTCAGCAAGTGGGACACGCTGCCGTCCTGCACGCGCACGCGCAGCGGCCCGGTGGCGCTGCCCAGCAGGGCAGCGGTGCTGCTGCCCTGGCCCTTGAGGTCCACCTCGGCCTGCAGCTTGCCGGTCAGCGGGCTCTTGGTCAGCGCCTTGACATCGAACTTCAGCCAGCGCTCCACGGCCAGGCCGCGGGCGTCCAGGCTGGTCTGGAACAGCGGCGGGTCGGTGCGCGTGTCCAGCTGCGCGGAGCCGGCGATCACGCCACCCGCGACGCCGGCGTTCAGGTGGTCCAGCGTCAGCACGCCCGACTCCAGCACCACGCTGACGTTGACGGGTGACAGCGGCTCCAGCTTGGTGGTGCCGAGGTCGAGCTGGCTGAGGGCGACGGCCACGCGCGCGTCCATCGCGTTCAGCGCGGGCAGGTCGAACTTGCGGTCGGGCAGCAGCCGGCCCGCGCGGCTCGGCGGTGTGTCGGTCCCCACGGCCGGGCCCAGGTCGGCCAGGCGCAGCGGCCCGCCGCGCAGCATGCCGCTCAGCATCGAGCGCGGGCCACGCCTGTCGAACGCGAAGTCGCCGCCCAGCTTGCTCTGGCCGATGCGCGCCTTCACGTCGCCCAACTGCCACACCCCGGCGGCATGCTGCAGCCGGCCTGCCAGGTCGAAGTCGGGCGTGCTGGGCAGGGTCACGCCGAAAGGCGAGCCCACCGCGGCCAGCGAGCTGCCCTTGACCGCCAGCATGCCGTCCAGCGCGCGGGCATCGAGCAGCGACGCCGCGGTGCCGTCGAACGACAGTCGCTGCGGCCCCTGCACGAGCGTCAGGCGCAGCTTCACCGGCGCGTTGCCGGCTTCGGGCGAAGACAGCAGCGCCAGGCCCGCGCTGGCCTCGGCGTCCAGCGACAGTTCCTGGCCGCGCAGGCGGCCCTTCATGCCGGCCGTCCAGCGGCCATCCGCTTCGGTGGCGAAGCGGGCGTCGGCGCGCAGTTGCAGGGGCACGTCGTCGACCCGCGCCGAGCCCGCGCGGATGACCAGGTGGTCGATCTGGGGCAAGGGTGTGGGCTCGGCCTTCGCGTCGGCGCCGCTCTGCTTGGGCTGGATGGGCCAGGGCGTGAGGCCGGCGGCGTCGCGCTCCCAGGTCAGGGTCAGCGTGTCGGCCTGCACCAGCCGCAGCCGCAGCGGTGCGCCCTGGCGCCAGGCCCAGAGGTCGCGCCAGGCCCATCGCAGGTCCAGCATGCCGGCGTCGGCGAGTGGCTCGCCTGCAGCGGACAGCACGCGCAACCGTGGCGACGCCAGCCGCGGGTTGAACAGCAAGTGCACGCGCGCACCCGGGTCCATCTCCAGGCCCAGGCCCGCGCGCTCGGCGAGCCGCGGCGCCAGGCCTGGCCAGCCGGCGATGTCGGCGGCGATGAGCGCGCCGACAAGCACCAGCACGGTGGTGCCGCCAATGACGGCTGTCTTCTTCTTCATGGCGCGATGCTGTCCGCCCACGCGTGCCGCCGGCGTGGGACGCCTGCGCCCACGCGTGTAGGACAGGTTCGCCCGGCGCAGGTGTCGGCCCGGTCCGACGCCGCATCGGCGCCCAGGCTGAACGCCACCGGCACGCCGGACGCCGACAGTGGGCTCACCGGCCGCGAGGCCAGCAAGGATCCCGAATGATCGGAAAGGAAGCCCCATGAAACAGCCGCACTCCACCCTCCGCTGGCCCGTGCTGACCGCACTGGTGCTGACCGCCGCGCTGGGCGCCTGCAGCCGCCATCAGGATGACGAACTGACGGCCGGCCAGCGCCTGGACGGTGCCATCGCCGACGCGAAGCAGACCGCCCGCGAGACCACCGCCGACGCCAAGCAGGCCGTCTCCGAGGCCGAGACCTCCGCCGCCCGCGCCTCCAGCGACA
The DNA here is from genome assembly GCF_965229315.1 of Roseateles sp. GTDB lineage: Bacteria > Pseudomonadota > Gammaproteobacteria > Burkholderiales > Burkholderiaceae_C > Pelomonas. The sequence continues at coordinate 3,598,821 of NZ_CBDDJA010000002.1, read as the reverse complement.
TGGCCATCACGGCCAAGGTCAATGCCGCGCTGGCGGTGGACGACAAGCTGAAGGCCACGCAAATCAACGTCGACACCCGCGACGGGCAGGTCACGCTGACCGGCCAGGCGCCCGACGCCACCTCGCGTGAGCGCGCGACGACGCTGGCCTCCGCCGTCGATGGCGTGAAGCAGGTCAACAACCAGCTGGTGGTCGACCGCAACGGCTGACGCCAGGCTTCGCCAGCAAAAGAGGCGCCCTTCGCGGGCGCCTTTTGTTTCTGGGTGGATATCCCGACCGTGCGGTCGGCAAATCGTCGATACCATCGCAAGCCACCTCCTACCGTGCTGCCATGGATCTCACGATTGCCGCCATCCTGGGCCTCGACGGGCTGACCAACGGGGCCATCTACGCCCTGGTCGCGCTCGCGCTGGTGCTGGTCTTCTCCGTCACCCGCGTCATCTTCATCCCGCAGGGCGAGTTCGTCGCCTTCGGCGCGCTGACCCTCGCGGCGCTGCAACTGGCCAAGGTGCCGGGCACCGTGTGGCTGCTGCTGCTGCTGGCCGTGGCGGCAGCGGTGCTCGAACTGGTGCAGGGCCTGCGCGAGCGCTGGCCGGTGGCGCGGCTGGCGAAACGTCTGCTGGCCACGCTGGGCTTCCCGCTGGTCGCTGCGGGCGCCACGTACGCGCTGGCGCCGCACCACCCGCCGCTGCTGGTGCAGGTCGCGCTGACGCTGGCGGTCGTCACGGCGATGGGCCCGCTGCTGTACCGGCTGGCCTACCGCGCACTGTCCAGCGCGAGCGTGCTGACGCTGCTCATCGTCTCGGTCGGCGTGCACTTCGCGCTGACGGGCATCGGCCTGGTGTTCTTCGGCGCGGAGGGCTACCGCACGCCGGCGTTCTGGGACGCGCGCTTCGATGTCGGCCCGCTGAGCCTGACGGGGCAGACGCTGATCATCTTCGGCGCATCCATCGCGCTGCTCATCGGCATGTTCGTGTTCTTCGAGCGCACGCTGGCGGGCAAGGCGCTGCGTGCCACGTCGGTCAACCGCACCGGCGCACGGCTGATGGGCATCTCGGGCGACGCGGCCGGGTCCTTGAGCTTCACGCTGGCGGCCTTCATCGGCGCGCTGTCGGGGCTGCTGATCTCGCCGTCCACGACCATCTATTACGACACCGGCTTCCTGATCGGCCTGAAGGGCTTCGTCGCCGCGGTGTTCGGCGGCCTGGCCAGCTTCCCGATGGCGCTGGGCGGCGCCATCGGCATCGGCCTCATCGAGAGCTTCGGCTCGTTCTGGGCCAGCGCGTTCAAGGAAGTCATCGTGTTCACGGTGATCCTGCCCATCCTCCTCTGGCGGTCCTTCGTGGACCCGCACCACGAGGAGCATTGACATGAACCGCCAGCATCTGTCGATCGCCGCTGCGGTCGTCCTGTTCGTCCTGCCCTTCGCGCCGGTGCCGGATTTCTGGATCACGCAGCTCAACTACATCGGCCTGTTCTCGCTCGTGGTGCTGGGCCTGGTGCTGCTGACCGGCGTTGGCGGGCTCACGTCCTTCGGGCAGGCGGCGTTCGCCGGCGTGGGCGCGTATGCCACCGGCTATGTGTCGGTGGCCATGGGCCTGTCCCCGTGGCTGGGCCTGGTCGTGGGCCTGGCCATCACGCTGGTGCTGGCGCTGCTCATCGGCCTGCTGACGCTGCGCATGTCCGGCCACTACCTGCCGCTGGCCACGATCTGCTGGTGCCTGGCGCTGTACTACCTCGTCGGCAACCTGGACGCCTTGGGCAAGTACGACGGCCTGCTGGGCCTGCCGCCGATCACGCTGGGCGATTTCAGTTTCCAGAGCGAGCGCCGCATCTACCTGCTGATCTGGGGGGGCGCGCTGCTGGCCGCTGTGGGCATCACGCGGCTGCTGGATTCGCGGCCCGGCCGCATCATGCGCGCGCTCAACACCAACCGCGGCGGCGGCACGACCATGCCGGAGGCAATGGGCGCATCGACCTTCCGCTACAAGCTGGTGATGTTCGTCGTCGCCGCGCTGCTGGCGTCCGTGTCGGGCTGGCTGTACGCCCACATGCAGCGCAGCGTGAACCCCTCGCCGTTCGGCATCAAGTTCGGCATCGAGTACCTGTTCATGGCCGTGCTGGGCGGCATAGCCACCGTGGGCGGCGCCTTCACCGGCGCGGCGCTGGTGAAGCTGGCGGAGGACCAGCTCAAGGTCTGGCTGCCGATGATCTTCGGCGGCTCGGGCAACTACGAAATCATCGTCTTCGGCATCGTGCTGGTGCTGGTGCTGCGCTTTGCGCCGGACGGGCTTTGGCCGCTGGTCTCACGTGCCGTGTCGCGCTGGCTGCCGGCGCGCGGCGTGCGCCAGGTCGACGAGCGCGCGCCGTCCCTGGGCGCGCGCGCCCACCCCGCGCGGGGCGCGCCGTTGCTGGACGTGCGCAAGATCAGGAAGCAGTTCGGCGGCCTGGTCGCCGTCAACGACATCAGCTTCTCCATCCGCGCCGGCGACATCGTGGGCCTCATCGGCCCCAACGGCGCGGGCAAGAGCACGACCTTCAACCTCGTCTCCGGCGTGCTGCCGCTGACCCGCGGCGAGGTCGAGTTGCTCGGCCAGCGCGTGGACGGCCGTGGCAGCCGCGAGATCGCGCGCGCCGGCCTGTCGCGCACCTTCCAGCACGTGAAGCTGGTGCCCGACATGACGGTGCTGGAGAACGTCGCGCTGGGCTGCTACGTGCGCACGAAGAGCGGCACCGTCGCGGCCATGCTGGGCCTGGACCGCGCCGAGGAGCGCCAGGCGCGCGCCGAGGCCATGCGCCAGCTGCGCCGCATCGGCCTGGGCGAGCAGGCGCACGAACTGGCCGGCAACCTGGCCCTGGGGCCGCAGCGCCTGGTGGAGATCGCCCGCGCGCTGGCCAGCGATCCGTCGCTGCTGCTGCTGGACGAGCCCGCCGCCGGCCTGCGCCACAAGGAAAAGGAAGCGCTCGCCGAGGTGCTGAAGCAGTTGAAGGGCGAGGGCCTGTCGCTGCTGCTCGTCGAGCACGACATGGACTTCGTCATGAAGCTGACCGACCGCATCGTCGTCATGGAATTCGGCCGCTACCTGATGGACGGCACGCCCGCCGAAGTGCAGGCCAGCCCGGCCGTGCGCGCGGCCTACCTGGGAGCGGATGAATGAGCGCGCTTCTCGAAGTTGCCGACCTGCATGCCGGCTATGGCCGTGCCGAGGTGCTGCACGGCCTGAGCTTCTCGGCCGCCGAGAAGAGCGTCGTCACGGTCATCGGCCCCAATGGCGCCGGCAAGTCCACGCTGCTGGGCGCGCTGATGGGGCTGATCCCGTCACGCAGCGGCACGCTGCGCTTCGCGGGTGAAGACATCGCCCGGCTCACGCTGGAAGAGCGCGTGCTGGCCGGCCTGGCCCTGGTGCCCGAGAAGCGCGAGCTGTTCGGCACGATGACGGTGGAGGACAACCTGCTGCTGGGCGGCTGGCGGCCGCGCAAGCTGGGCGACCGGCGCTGGCGCGACGGGCTGGAGAGCGTCTATGCGCGCTTCCCGCGGTTGAAGGAGCGCCGCGCGCAGGCGGCGGGCACGCTGTCCGGCGGCGAGCGCCAGATGCTGGCGCTGGGCCGCGCGCTGATGGGCCAACCCAAGCTCTTGATGCTGGACGAACCCAGCCTGGGCCTGGCGCCGCTGATCGTGCGCGAGATCTTCGCCATCGTCGACGACCTGCGCGCCAGTGGCGTGGGCATCCTGCTCGTGGAGCAGAACGCGCGTGCGGCACTGCGTGTGGCCGACCACGGGTATGTGCTGGAGACGGGGGAGTTCGGGCTCAGCGGCCCCGCCACGGCACTGGGCTCCGACCCCCGCGTCATCGAGACTTACCTGGGTGCGAGCCACCAGCAGTGACGGTGGCCGCCCAAGCCCGCACCTGGACGCCGCGCGGGGCCGCCATCCGGTCGCGCGGCCATCTGCCCCGACCGGCTGCGGCGCCTACTGCATGAACCAGCCATGGCTCACGACCAGCGACTGGCCGGTGAGCGCGTTGGAGTTGAAGCCGGCAAACAGCAGCGCCACTTCCGCCACGTCCTGCACGGTCGTGAATTCGCCGTCCACAGTGTCCTTGAGCATGACCTTCTTGATCACGTCGTCCTCACTGATGCCCAGGGCCTGGGCCTGCTCGGGAATCTGCTTTTCCACCAGCGGCGTGCGGACGAAACCGGGGCAGATCACGTTGGCGCGGATGCCGTGCTTGCCACCTTCCTTCGACACGGTCTTGCACAGCCCGATGAGCCCGTGCTTGGCCGTCACGTAGGCGGACTTCAACACAGAAGCCTCCTTCGAGTGCACCGAACCCATGTAGATGATGCTGCCGCCCCGGCCCGACTTCTGCATCAGCGGCATGCAGGCCTTGGTGGTCAGGAACGCGCCGTCGAGGTGGATCGCCAGCATCTTCTTCCAGTCGGCGAACGGGAACTCTTCGATCGGATGCACGATCTGGATGCCGGCATTGCTGACCAGCACGTCCACGCCGCCCCAGGCAGCGACGACCTCGGCGACCGCCGCGTTGACCTGCTCTTCATTGGTCACGTCCATCGCCACGGCCATCGCGCTGCCGCCGGCGGCCTTGATCTCGTCGGCGGCGGCTTGCGCGGCATCCTTGTTCAGGTCCGCGATCACCACCTTGCCGCCTTCGCGGGCAAAGGTGTTGGCGATTTCCTTGCCGATGCCGCTCGCCGCGCCGGTGACGATGCAAACCTTGTTGTCGAGTTTCATGGGGTCCGTGCTTTCAAAAGGGGGTTGGGGGAAGTCTCAAGCGAGATAGTCGTGGATGACCGTGCCCATGCCGAGCGTCATGTCGCTCAGGATGTGGGTGCCGGAGATCACCTCCAGCACGGGCAATTGCGCAACGGGCGCCAGGGCGTGGTGCGCCAGCTCCAGCGCGGCCGGGCCGGTCCATGCGCCTTTGATCGTCACGTCTTCGAGGTAGTAGCGCACCAGCTCGCAGATGCGCGCGCTGCCGTCCACGTGGGGAATGATCTTCAACAGGTAGTTCGGGGTCAGCATGCCGGCGCGGACGGCGGCGGCATCGAGCGTGCGGTGCTTGTAGCCCATCGTGGCCGTGGCCACGCGCACCGAACCGTAGTTCAGGGTGCCGATCAGCGTGTCGGTCTCGGCGGTCAGCGTCGGTGCGGCCAGCTTCTTCGGGAAGCCCCACAGCTCGCGCCCGCCGGCAATCGGCGCTTCGTCGTTGAGGTACATCGAATGCACGTAGCCGCCGGCGACGCCTTCGAACGTCACCGGGATGACCTGGCCGGATTCCGTGTAGTCGCCGAAACCCGTCGAGTCGGGCATGCGGATGAATTCGTACTTGACGATGGGCTCGGTGATCTGCAGCGGCTCCGGCACCACGGCACGCAGCGCGTCCAGGTCGGTGCGGTAGGTCACGATCAGGAACTCGCGGTTCACGAACCGGTACGGCCCGGGCGGGAATGCCGGGCTGGTGAGCGGCATGGCGAAGGCCTTGCGTTTGACGTCAGCGATGTTCATGCGGGCTTGCCATTGTTGGGTGAACGTCGGCCACTGAAGGGCTGTCGGCGGAGAGATCGAAAACGCGCACCCCGTAGGCCGAGCGCGCATGGCCCGTCCAGCGCGGGTCGTGCAGGGTGTGGGCCATGTCGGCCTTGCCGCTGTCCCAGTGTTCCTGCATCGAAAGCCGCGAGAACTCGTAGTCCTTCGCCTGCGTCTCGTAGTGCTTGCTGCGGTAGATGAGGTGCACCACATCGACGCCGGCCTCGCTGCGCAGGCGCGACAGGGCCAGGGCGTCCGGGTCGTCGCGCAGCGCGGGCGGCAGCTTGGCGAGCAGGCGCTGGGCGGCCTGCGCGATCACCTGGCGATCCAGCTCGTTGGTGGTGTTCAGGCGCGTGCGGCTGGAGAAGCGGATGTCCTTCTCGCGCTCCGTCACCTCGGCCAGCGTGGCGGGCAAGCTGCCGGTGGCCGGGAAGAGGTCGACCTGGAACACGGTGCGGTAGTGCTTGCCCGGCTGGTCGAGCACGTACTGCAGCGGCGTGTTCGATACCAGCCCGCCGTCCCAGTAATGCTCCCCGTCGATCTCCACCGGCGCAAAGCCTGGCGGCAGAGCGCCACTGGCCATCACATGGCGCACGTCCAGGGGCTGTTTGGCGGAGTCGAAATACTCGAAGTTGCCGGTGCGCACATTCACCGCACCGACCGACAGCCGCACCTTGCCCGAGTTGATGAGATCGAAGTCCACCAGCCGCTCGAGCGTGGCGCGCAACGGTGCGGTGTCGTAGTAGCTGATGGCCTCGGGCGTGCCGCGCGGCTGCAGCGGGGCCGGCGGGAAGCGCGGTGCGAAGAAGCCCGGCACGCCGAACAGCATGGCGCGGGCGGCGCTGGCCTCGTTGAGCGACTCGCGCGCCGGCAGCTTGTTCAGCAGCGACGCCCAGCTGCCGGGCACCGATGCCTGCGGCGACGAGCTGACCAACTCCCAGAATTCACGCAGCCGCTCCACGCGCCGGTTCGCCGGGTTGCCCACGATCAGCGCGGCGTTGATGGCGCCGATGGAGATGCCGGCCAGCCAGGTCGGTTCCCGGTACACGGTGGACAGGGCCTGGAAAACGCCGGCCTGGTAGGCGCCCAGGGCGCCTCCGCCTTGCAGCACCAGGATGCACTCTTCACCCGTGTGGTGCGGTGGCTGGGACTTGGGATCGCGTGGGCTCGTCATGGAAAACCAGCATACGCGGCCCGTGTGTAGGACCCGAGTAAACAATCATTGCCGGCGTCGGGTCGGCGACGTCGTGTCGGCCGGGTTCACCGAGGGGCCGACCCCCAGGCCAGCAGCAGGTTGTTGGCCGGCAGGCTCAGCCGCTCCCGAAGCTGCAAGCCTGCCGCCGCAGCTTGCGCCGCGACATCGGCCAGGCGGCGCAAGCCCCAGGCGGCGTCGCGCCTGCGCAGATCGGCGTCGAAGGCGAGGTTGCTGGGCGCTGTCGCAACGTCGTCTTCGAGGTAGGGCCCGTAGGTCAGCAACAGCCCGCGCGGCGCCAGATGTCGCGCCGCTCCCTGCATCAGCCCCGCCGTGCACGCCCAGGGCGCGATGTGGATCATGTTGGCGCAGTAGATCGCGTCGACCTGGTCCGGGGCGCTGGACCAGGCGGCGTCCAGCACATCCAGCAGCAGCGGCGGCCGCAGGTTCGGGAGACCGTTGCACCAGGCGGCGATGGAGGGCAGTGCGGCGGCCTCGGCGTCGCTGGGCTGCCAGGCCCAGCCCGGCAGGCCGGCGCCGAAGAACGCCGCATGCTGGCCGGTGCCGCTGGCGATCTCGAGCATCACGCCGGTGGGCGGCAGCAGGCGCTGCAGCGCCGCGAGGATGGGTGGGCCGTTGCGTTCGGCGGCGGGGCTGTGGCGGCGGTCGGGCGCGAAGGTCATGCGGCGGATTCTCCGCGCCGCTGCGTTCACAGGCGCTGTTCGCGCAGATAGCCATCCGCCTTCAGCAGCGCTGGATCGGCGTCGGCCGAGTGCGTGCCGGGGCCGTTCTCCATGCCGCCCAGCAGCCACGCGCCGTTGCCGCGCAGCGCCAGCGCACGCAACTGGTTGTGGCGCAGGCCCGCCGTGGGCGTGAGGCGCTGCTGCAGCTGGCCGTCGGCGGCCAGTTGCGCCAGCAGCGGCCTGGCGCCTTCAGAGACGCTGGCGCCGCTGGGGTTCTGCGTGTAGCCGGTGCTGCCGGCCACCAGCAGGCCGGCGTCGGCGCGCTGCGCGATGTCGAGGATCACGTCGCCGGCGTCGAAGTCCAGTACGCGGTACGCCGCCAGCGTCGTGGCGCCTGCGGGCACCAGCGCCAGGAAGGCGTCCCAGCCGTCGGCCGTCCCGGCGCTGCGCACGCGGCCGGCCACGGCGACCTGGCCGCCCACCCAGCGCAGTGCGTGCAGCTCGCCGCGGTACCGGGTGTCGATGGCGGTCGTGCCGACGCGTTGGCCGGTGGCGCTGAACTGGCTCAGCAGCACGCCGTTGAACAGCTGCGGGTCGAGGGTCTCGCCGAAGTACTGCGTGTGGCCCTCGGCGCCGTCGGTGAAATCCAGGCTCACCGCCAGCGCGATGCGGCCCTGCGGGTCGGCGTCCAGCACGACGCGCCACTGATGGTCCAGGCTCTTGAACGGATCGAAGCTGCCGCTGGTCATGAAGCGCGCGCCGATGTAGACACCCGGCTCCACGATGCGGCGCCATTGGCCGGTGAAGCCGGTGCCGGCCGCGTAGCCCAGGCGGTGCAGCACCACCGCATGGCGGCCCGAGCGGAAGGCCAGCGCGACGTCCTCGCCCAGCGGCGTGAGGCGCGCGGCGTCGCGGGTGATGTGGGGCAGCAGCGACTGCGGATCGCGGGCGTCGCGCGGGTTGCCGACGAAGGGGTCGCTGGCGGCCAGCGGGTCGAGGAAGTCCTGCTCGCGCAACACCTGGCCCGCGGCGGACACGCGCAGCAGGCGCAGCTCGCGGTCGCTGCCCAGCAGCAGGCTGAGCTGGCCCGACGGATGCAATGCGAAGTCCAGCAGCGACCAGCCCGCCGGCGGCACGAAGTCCGCGCCGCCGCTGCCGCCGTCGGGTGGCGAAAGCAGCAAGCGCCGGTCGGGCCGCGTGGGAATCTCGGGCGAGCGCGAGGTCTCGGCCAGCGCCGCCCAGGCCGTGCCCTGGCTGCGCACCTTGACCACCGCCTGGCCGGGCGTGGCCAGTTGCAGCGGTGCGGCGTCGCCGCCGCCGGTCCCGCCGCCCCCGCCACCGCAGGCGGTCAACAGCCACATCAGCACGGCGGCCACGCCGTGCCGTCCTGTCATGTTTGTCCTCATCTTTTTCCGCTCTCCGACCGCCCGTTGACTGGCGGCCCGGCAGGCTAGGACGGGCGATGGTGCATGCCGAAAGTCAGCGGCCCACGACCTAGGGGGAAGGACGTGGGCCGCTGGCAGGGGCGGGCGGTCAGGCGGCCAGCCGGCCGGCCTGGTAGTCGCGCACCGCCTGGATCAGTTCGGACTCGTGGTTCATCACGAAGGGACCGTACTGCACGATAGGCTCGTTCAGCGGCCGGCCCGCGATCAGCAGCGCGCGCGTCGGCTGCTCGCCGGCCTGCAGGCGCACGCCGTCGCTGCCCGGCGTGTTGGCGAAGATCGCCATGCGGCCGGCCGGCACGGTGCAGCCGCTATCGAACTTCAGCGCGCCGTCGTACACATAGGCGAACACGTTGTGCCCGGCCGGCAGCAACTGCTCGAAGCGGGCGCCCGGCGCGAGCTGCAGGTCGAGGTACAGAGGCTCGGTGTAGTCGCGCTGCACTGCGCCGGCCACGCCGTGGCTCTCGCCGGCGATGACGCGCACGCTCGCGCCGTCCAGTTCGAACGTCGGCACCTCGGCGTCCGTGATGTCGCGGTACCACGGGTCGCACAGCTTGTCCTTGGCTGGCAGGTTCAGCCACAGCTGGAAGCCCGCCATGCGGCCCTCGCTCTGCTCCGGCGTCTCGCTGTGGATGACGCCGCGGCCGGCGGTCATCCATTGCACGCCGCCGTCGCTGATCAAGCCCTCGTTGCCGGCGGAGTCGCGGTGGCGCATGCGGCCGTTGAGCATGTAGGTGATGGTCTCGAAGCCGCGGTGCGGGTGGTCGGGGAAGCCGGCGACGTAGTCGTCGGGGTTGTCCGTGCCGAAGGCGTCGAGCATCAGGAAGGGGTCGAGCCGGCGCTGCAGGTTGTTCGTCAGCACGCGGTTCAACTTGACGCCCGCACCGTCGCTGGTCGGCTGGCCGGCGACGAGGCGTTCGACCTCGCGCGGGTGGTTCAACAGGGATGTGGCGACGGCGTTCATGGGGTGTCCTCAGGCGGTCAGAAGTTCAGAGATTTGCGCGCGGGCGTTGGCCAGGCCTTGTTCGGCCGCGAAGGCCATGCCCTCGGCGTAGACGAACTCGACATCGGTCATGCCCAGGAAGGCCAGCACGGTGCGCAGGTAGGGTGTCATCTGGTCGCTGGGCTGGCCGCGGTGGATGCCGCCGCGGCTGGTGACGACGAACACCTTCTTGCCGGTCACCAGGCCGACCGGGCCGGTCTCGCCGTACTTGAAGGTGACGCCTGCGCGGGCCACCGCGTCGATCCAGTTCTTGAACTGGGCGGTGACGTTGAAGTTGTACATGGGCACGCCGATGACGACCGTGTCGGCGGCCTGCAGCTCGGCGATCAGCGCGTCGTCCAGCGCGACGCGGGCGGCCTGCTCGGGGCTGCGCTGGTCGGCCGGCGTGAAGAGGGCGCCCAGCGCGGCTTCGTCCAGCACAGGCTGGGGCGTCACGGCCAGGTCGCGCACCGTGACGGTGGCGTCAGCCGAGGCGGCGCGCAGGCCGGCGGTCAGTTCGTTGGCCAGGCGGGTGGAGACCGAGCCTTGGTCGTCTTGCAGGCGGCGGGCGCTGGCGTTGATTTGCAGGATGTTCATCAGGGGCTCCGTGGGGGAGGGGTGGCGATGGATGAACTCTAGGATTGCTGAATCGGCACCGGAAGCCGCCAATCTGCATAAGATTGTTCCGTTGATGGATCAATGAGGGCTGGGAATGGAATCGGACGCCGACGATCTGCTGCTGTTCGCCCGCGTGATGGAGGCCGGCAGCTTCAGCCGCGCGGCCGAGCGGGTGCACTGGCCCAAGAGCACGGTGTCACGGCGCATCGCGGCGCTGGAGACGCGGCTGGGCGAGAAGCTGCTGCTGCGCAGCACGCGCAAGCTGGCGCTGACGGACTTTGGTGCCGGCGTGCTGGAGCATGCGCGGGCCGTGGCCGCGGAGGTGGACGGTGCGCTCGCGCTGGCCCTGCACCGCCAGCGCAAGCCCAGCGGCCGGCTGCGCGTGAGCATGCCGGCGGATTTCGCGCAGAACATCGCCGTGCGGGTGCTCACCGAGTTCGCCATCCAGTACCCCGAGGTGCAGCTGGAGCTGGACCTGACGCCGCGGCGCGTGGACCTCATCGGCGAGGGGTTCGACCTGGCCATCCGCATGGGCGAGCTGGCCGAGGACAGCCAGCTCGCCGCGCGCCGCCTGGCGACGACGCACTGGGGCCTGTATGCGTCGCCCGACTACCTGGCCCGCATGGGCGAGCCGCTGCTGCCGCAGGCGCTGGACCAGATGCACGGGCTGATGCTGCTGAGCCGCACCGGCGAGCCCGTGCCGTGGCAACTGATGCGCGACGGCGCCGAGCCGGTCGTCGTGAAGCCTGTGCAGCGCACGCTGGCCAATGCGCCCAGCCTGCTGGCGCAGATGGCGGAGGCGGGCGTGGGCATCGCGGGCATCGACCGGCTGCTCGTCACCGACGCCCTGGTGGCGGGCCGGCTGCAGCGCGTGCTGCCGGACTGGCGCCTGCCCGGCTCGACGGCCTGGGCCGTGTTCCCGGAGCGGCGGCTGATGCCGCTGCGCACGCGCGTGTTCCTGGAGGCGATGTCAGCCCTGCTGCAGGGCTGCCCGACGCCGGCGGCCTAGGGCAACGACGACCAGGCCGACAGCGAACAGCGCGGCCATGCCCGGCTCTGGCACGGCCGTGGCGAACACGGCGGCGGCGAGCTGCTGGTGGGCCAGCGTCGTCGGGTGGATGCCGTCCCAGAACAGCGAGGTGTTCACGTCGCAGTGGTTGACGGCTGCGGCGCAGGCGTTCGTCCAGTTGCTGAAGCCCGAGGCCGCGCCGGCGTTCACGACGCCGGTCATGAAGCTGAACATGTCGAAGCTCATCACGCCGCTGCCGCTGAGCGCGACGTCGAGTGCGTGGTCCATGGCGAAGCTCAGCGACGTGGCCAGCGGGGCGATGCCCATCGCGTTGGCCAGCGGCGTGAGGCCGAAATTGGGCGTGTTCAGCACCAGCACGTGCTGCGCGCCCGCCAGCTTGAGGCTGGCGACCATGCCGGCCATGTTGCCGGCGTAGGCGGTGATCGTGGCAGCTGCGGTGGCTTCGGCGTTGGCGCCGGCCGCGATGGCTTCCAGCGCCGCGCGCACGTCGTTGCCGCCGCCGGCCACCACGTACAGCGCGTTCGGGTCGGCGATGTTGCCGGTCGCTCCCAGGTAGGTGCCGACCTGCGTCTGCAGGCTGTACGGGAAGCCCGGCAGGCCTGGCACGTCGCTGCCGTTCAGGCCGGTCTGAGCGCCGCCGAAGGCGTAGTTGCTGCCGCCCGCCACCGAGGGCGCCAGCGGCACGCCGAGGGACTGCGCCAGGTATTGCGTCCAGACCATGCCGTTGGAGTAAGTGCCGGCGGCGGACGGGATCTGGCTGTAGAAGCCGTCGCCCGTCACGACGACGGGTGGCAGCGCGCCGCCGAAGGCAGCGGTGAGCAGGATCGCGTTGTTGCCGCTGTCGGACAGGCTGTCACCGAAGACCACGAGACCGGAGAACGGCCCCGCGGCCGACGCCGACAGCGCAGCGGCGCAAAGACTCAGGCCCGCGAATGCGCGGGTGAGCAGACGGATGGACATGACGACTCCCTGTTTGGTGCCACGGCACATCGCTGCGGCGGCGGCAGCATCAGGGGGCGGCCCGGAAGCGTCAAGCCCCCGCGCCTGAGCGGGGCTCAGTCATCGCTGTTGTTGAAAGCGATCTCCACGGCCACCTCGCGCGCCCGTGAAACCGGGGCGAAACGCCATTGCTTGACGGCATCGACGGCTGCGGTGCCCAGGCGCGCATGGCTGGCCTTGACGGCCTGCGCCTGGCTGACCGTGCCGTCCGGTGCGACGGTGAACTGGATTTGCGCGAAGCCCTTCTTCAGGTTCTGCTGCAGCAACTGCCGCGGGAAGGTCGGGTCGACCTTGGCGAGCAGCTTGAGCGGCTCTTCAACGGCTTCGGCCGCTTCGGCGGGCTGCGGCGCAGGTTCGGCGGCCTGCGCCGCGGTGGCCATCGGCGCGGCGGGGGCAGGCGTCGGCGCGGCAGACGCGAGCACGACGGGATCGGGCTGGGGTTCGGGGGGCGGCGCCGTGGCGATGGCGGACGACGGCGCGGTGGTCGGCGCTTGAGCCTGTGGCTGGACCTGGGCTGTCGGTTGAGCGGCGTTGTTCGGCGCAGGCGGCGGTTTGGGCGCGGCGGCCGTGGGGGCGGTTGCGGGCTTGCGCACGGCCGGTGCCGGCGCAGGCGCCTGGCGGCTGGCGCCCTTGTCGGCGTTCAGCTTGATCCAGTGGAAGACCGCATCGGCAGCCTTCTGCGCGCGCTCCAGCCCGTTGTCGGACTTGGCGGGCTCTTGCTGCGCGCCGGCCGGCCCGGCCAGGCCCAGCAGGGCGCCGGCAACGGCAGTCAGCGTGAGTGCCAGCGGGGGGCGCGGGCCAGGGGTCATGACAGCTCCACAAAAACAGGTCTGCCGGCCACAGCGCGGCCTGGATGGGGTCGGCGGACTCTAGTCAGCCTTGTGGAAGGCACCAGTGGGTTTGTCCCGTAGATGACGCCGTCAGGTCGGGCAGGCGGGAAAGCGTCACACTTGGCCGGCCAGCAGCGCGCGGCAGCGCTTCTCGTGCTGCTGGATCTCGGCGAGCGTGACCTCGATGTCGCGGCGCTGCTGTTCGAGCTGCTCCCGATGCTGGGCCAGGATGACCAGGAAGGCCTGCAGCTGCGGTGCGGCGCTGGCCTGGCTGTCGTACATGTCCACGAGCTGCTTGATCTCCTGCAGCGCCAGCCCCAGGCGTTTGCCGCGCAGCGTCAGCTTCAGCCGCGTGCGGTCGCGCGGCGTGTAGACCCGGTTGCGGCCCTTGCGGCCGGGCTCCAGCAGGCCCATGTCCTCGTAGAAGCGGATCGCGCGCGGCGTGATGTCGAACTCGGCGGCCAGCTCCGTGATGGTGAAGGTGGTTTCGGTCGCAGTGGAGACAGGGCGGCGAGGGGGCATGGCTACACTCGATTGACGTAAACGTCAGTCTAAGACCACCCGGACCCTGCCATGGCCAACGCGCGCGAATCGGAACTCCATTACCCGCTGGGCGACACGCTGCCCGGCCCCGGCGAGGCCCTGGACCTGGCGCCCGGCCTGCGCTGGGTCCGCATGGGCCTGCCGTTCGCGCTGGACCACATCAACCTGTGGCTGCTGCGTGACCGTATCGACGGCCGCGAGGGCTGGACCATCGTCGACTGCGGCATCGCCAGCGACGACACCCGCGCGAACTGGGAGCAGGTGTTCGCCCATCACCTGGACGGGTTGCCCGTGCTGCGCGTGATGGCGACGCACTTCCACCCCGACCACCTGGGCCTGGCCCACTGGCTGACGGAAAAATGGCAGTGCCGCCTGTGGATGAGCGCCACGGATTTCAACCTCGCGCGGCTGGCCAGCTCATCCACCGTGGGCATGGGCGGCATGTCGGCCGCGGCCTTCTTCGGCAGCCACGGGCTGACCGACGAAGAGGCCCTGGTGAAGATCCGCGACCGGGCCGACTACTACCCGAAGATGGTGCCGGTCGTGCCGGCCAGCTACCGGCGGCTGATGGACGGCATGGTCATCGACATCGGTGGCCGCGGCTGGCGCTGCATCTCGGGCTATGGCCATGCGCCCGAGCACATCAGCCTGTTCTGCGGCGATGCCCAAGGGAGCCCGCTGCTGATCTCGGGCGACATGGTGCTGCCGCGCATCTCGACCAACGTGTCGGTCGTCGACGTCGAGCCCGAGGCCGACCCGCTGACGCTGTACCTGGACTCGCTGTCCCGCTACCTGGACCTGCCGGCCGACACGCTGGTGCTGCCGTCGCATGGCAAGCCGTTCCGCGGCCTGCACGAGCGCATCGACCAGCTCCGCGAGCATCACGACGAGCGGCTGGCCGAGGTCATCGCGGCCTGCACGGCCGAGCCGACGCATGCGGCCGGCCTGCTGCCGGTGCTGTTCAAGCGCAAGCTGGACCTGCACCAGACCACCTTCGCGATGGGCGAGTCGATTGCCCACCTGAACGCGCTGTGGCTGCGGGGCGAGCTCAGGCGCGATCTGGGCGCCGACGGCGTCTACCGTTTCGTGCCGTCCTGATGCAGCGAGCCTGACGCGCACAAAGTGAAACGCCGCCGCGGGAGAGCCCGGCGGCGGCGCATCGGCCTTGCGGCGGTACCTGCTCCCGTTTTTGGGCGGGCTGGGTGCCTGCCTTTGGGTACCGCTGATGACAGCATCACGAAGGAGTGTTGCCGAAGCCCGATGCCCAGGGATGACGGCGGCACGGGAATATTCACCACCCCCGCCGGGCGGCGTCACTGCACGACGATGGATTCCTCGCGCAGCGCCTCGCGGGAGCGCTCGAAGTCGGGCAGCACGGAACGCACGGTGTCCCAGAACGCCGGGCTGTGGTTCATCTCGCGCAGGTGCGCCAGCTCGTGGGCCACGACGTAGTCGATGATGGCCGGCGCGAAGTGGATGAGGCGCCAGTTCAGCCGGATGGAACCGTCGGCGCTGGCACTGCCCCAGCGGGTCTGGGCCGAGGACAGGCGCAGCGAGGTCATCGCGACGCCCAGCCTGTCGGCGAACTGCCGGCAGCGCGGCAGGAAATCTTCCTTCGCGCGCGCCTGCAGCCAGGATTGCGTCAGGTCGCGGATCTGCTCCGCGGCGGCCCCATGGGGCAGCGGCAGGTGCAGCTCACGCGTGGCGGCGTCCCAGGTCACGCCACGCTCGCCGGGCGACACGACCATCGTCAGCGCCTCGCCCAGGTAGGGCAGGCGGCCGCCGTCCGTCCAGTCGATGCGCGCGGCCTGCATGCGCTGCTGGCGCTCGCGCTGCTCGACCAGCTTGCGCAGAATCCATTCGCCCTTGTGATGCAGCGCCTGCTCGATGTCGGTGACCGGCACCCAGCGCGGCGCGCTGACGCGCAGGCCCTGCGGCCCGACGACGAAGCCGATGGAGCGCCGCCGTGCACGCCGCAGCTCGTAGCCCACGCGGTGCTGGCCCAGCCACAGTTCGTGCCGCGCCTTGGCGCTGCCGGGTTCGGCCGGCGCGAGGTCGGCCTCGGCCCCGAACAGCGACAACTGGCTGTCCTGCAGCAGTGGGGCCGGGCGCTTGGCGGGCATGCTCAGGGCTTGGTCGCGGCAGGGGAGGCGGCGCCGGCCGCCGGCGGGCTGGTGTAGGCCTCGGGGTCGAGGCGGCGCATTTCCGACTCGATCCAGTCCTTGACCTCGCGCATCATCTCGGCGGGCTCGCGGCCTTCGGGGCGGATCTGCCGGCCGATGGAGATGTCCACCACGCCCGGGCGCAGCAGGAAGCTCTTGCGCGGCCAGCAGCGCGCCGCGGTCGCCGCGATGGGCACCACGGGCAGGCCGGCCTCGATGGCCAGCCGCGTGCCGCCGGTCTTGTAGTCCCCCGCCTGGCCGCGCGGGATGCGCGTGCCCTCGGGGAACATGATGACCCAGTTGCCCTGGCCGCCCAGGCGCTTGCCCTGCTTCAGCACCTTGTTCCAGGCCTCGGTGCGGCGGCCGCGGTCGATGTGGATCATGTCCATGCGCGCCATCGCCCAGCCGAAGAACGGCACGTACAGCAGCTCGCGCTTGAACACGTAGGCCAGTGGGTGGCTGAACAGCGCCGGGTAGGCGAAGGTCTCCCAGGTGCTCTGGTGCTTGGACAGCAGCACCACGCCGGCGCGGCGGTCCTCGGCGGGCGGCAGGTGTTCCATGCCCTGGATGCGCCAGCGGATGCCGCAGATGAAGCGTGCGCTCCAGATGGCGAGCTTCAGCCAGTTCGCGCAGGCCCAGTAGATGGGGTCGCCGCGGCGGAAGATGGACAGGATGACCACCGCCGTGGCCCAGGGGATGACGGTGACGATGAGGACGAGGACGAAGATCAGCGAGCGGATGGCGCTCAGCAACGTGGACATCAGTTCAGGTCTCCGGCCTGGGTATCGGGGGCGAGGGTTTCGCCGCGCTGCTGGGCGATGCGGCGGCGGCCTTCCTGGATGATGACTTCGGCGCAGGCGGTGAGGTCCGCGTGCACGCGCGCGCCGGGCACGGCCGCTAGCACTTCCTGCAGCTGGTGCGCTTCCAGCCCGCCCAGCGGGCCGCTGAGCACCACGTGCGGCACGCAGCCGGCGGCGCGCGCGGTCAGCAGGTCGGTCAGCGACGCACCCACCATGTGCACCGCGGCCAGCTCCACGTCGAAGCGCTGGCCGATCTGCTGGATCAGCCCTGGCAGCGGCTTGCGGCAGTCGCAGCCTTCCTCGGGCGTGTGCGGGCAGAAGAAGGCCGCGTCCAGCCGCCCGCCCTTTTCGGCCAGCAACTGGTTCAAGCGCAGGTGCACCGCGTTCAGCGACGCCATGTCCAGCAGGCCGCGGCCGATACCGGCCTGGTTGGTGGCCAGCACGGTGTGCCAGCCGCTGTGGTTCAGCCGCGCCACCGCCTCCAGCGCGCCGGGCAGGGGGTCCAGTTCCTCGGGCGCCTTGACGTGATCATCGCGGTAGCGGTTGATCGTGCCGTCACGGCCGAGGATGACGAGCTTCATGCCGTGGGCGTGGTCGGTGCGCATGGCTGTCAGCGGCGCACGGCCGCCCGAAGACGCTGAGCGCCCCCTCGGGGGGCTGAGCCCGCGCAGGCGGCGTCCAGTGGACGTCGCGTGGCTGGCGAAGAAGCGGGCCACTGGCCCGATGCGGCCTGCAAGGCAGCGAGCGGAAGCGAGCGTGGGGGCGTCATGTCAGGCAAGGCGCGACAGGTCGGCCACGCGGTTCATCGCCGCGTGCAGGCGGCCCAGCAGGGCCAGGCGGTTGGCGCGCAGCGCCGGGTC
This sequence comes from Roseateles sp., assembly GCF_965229315.1. Lineage (GTDB taxonomy): Bacteria > Pseudomonadota > Gammaproteobacteria > Burkholderiales > Burkholderiaceae_C > Pelomonas. The sequence continues at coordinate 3,581,132 of NZ_CBDDJA010000002.1, read as the reverse complement.
CTCGGCGTTGACCATCACGTCGTCGAAGAAGGCGTCCACCGGCGTCTTCAGCGCGGCCAGGGATTTCAGCGAGCCGGTGTAGTCGCGCTGTTCGAACAGCAGGTCGGCGGCGGGCTGCACGTCGTCGATGGCTTTCGCCAGCGCCTGCTCGGCGGCTTCCGTCAGCAGTGCCGGGGCGATGGCCGTGGGCAGCTCGCCTTCGACCTTCTTCAGGATGTTGCCCACGCGCTTGTTGGCGGCGGCCAGCGAGGCGGCTTCGGGCAGCGCGGCGAACGCGCGCACGGCTTCGAGCCGGCGTGGCACATCGCCCAGGCGCGTGGGGCTCAGTGCCAGCACGGCGTCGACTTCCTGCGCGCTGTAGCCCTGGTCGCGCAGGCCCACCGCCAGTCGGTCGGCGAAGAACGTCAGCAGCGCCTGGCGCGTGGCTTGCGGGGCCTCGACCAGTTCGCCGAAGGCCGGCACGGCCGCGTCGACGAGCGCGGGCAGCTCCAGCGGCAGGTTCTTCTCGACCAGGATGCGGATGACGCCCAGCGCGTGGCGGCGCAGTGCGAACGGGTCCTTGTCGCCGGTGGGCAACTGGCCGATGCCGAACAGGCCCACCAGCGTCTCCAGCTTGTCGGCCAGCGCCACGACCGTGCCGGTGTGGTTGCGCGGCAGCGCATCGCCGGCGAAGCGGGGCTTGTAGTGGTCCTCGATGGCGATGGCCACGCCGTCGCGCAGGCCTTCGTGGCGGGCGTAGTAGCCGCCCATGATGCCTTGCAGCTCCGGGAACTCGCCGACCATGTCGGTCAGCAGGTCGCACTTGGCGAGCTGCGCGGCCTGCTGCACCTTGCTGTCCAGCACCTTGAACTCGTCGTCGGCCTCCACCGTGTAGGGCAGCGTCGCCATGCTGAGCTGGTTGACGATGGCGTGGGCAATGGCCCGCACGCGCTCGGCGCGCTCACCCTGGCTGCCCAGCTTGCCGTGGTACACGACCTTGGCCAGGCCGGGGAGTCGGTCGGCGAGGGTTTTCTTGCGGTCCTGGTCGAAGAAGAACTTGGCGTCGGCCAGGCGCGGGCGCACGACGCGCTCGTTGCCCTGCACCACGGCGCTCGCGTCGCTCGGTGCGATGTTGCTGACGACCAGGAAATGGCGGGTCAGCTTGCCTTGCGCGTCCAGCAGCGGGAAGTACTTCTGGTTGGCCTTCATCGTCAGGATGAGGCATTCCTGCGGCACGGCCAGGAACTCGGCCTCGAAGGCGCAGGTCAGCACGTTGGGGCGCTCGACGAGGGCCGTCACTTCGTCGAGCAGCGCGTCGTCTTCGATGGGCGTCAAGCTCAGCGCATCGGCGGCGCCCTTGAGCTGGCGTGCGATCTCGGCGCGGCGCTCGGCGAAGCTGGCAATCACCGCGCCTTGTTCGCGCAACTGGGTGGCGTAGGTGTCGGCGCTGTCGATGCTGACGACAGCCTGTTCCGCTTCGAAGCGGTGGCCGGTGGTGGTGCGACCCGAGGTCAGGCCCAGGGCCTGGAGGGCGACCACCTCGCGGCCATGCAGCGCGACCAGGCCGTGGGCCGGGCGCACGAACTTCACGTCGCTCCAGCCGTCGGCGAGCTGGTAGGTCATGACCTTAGGGATGGGCAGCTTGGCCAGCGTCTCGTCCAGCGCCTTCTGCAGGCCAAAGACCAGCATGACGCCGGAGGCGACATCTGTGTAGAACAGAGTGTCGTTGTTGCCGTCTTTTGCGATGGACACACGCTCTTCCCATACCGAGGGGAGAGTAGCTATGTGATCTAGACCCAGGGCGACAAGTTTTTTCTCTAGAGCCGGAGTCGGTTTGCCGTCCTTATCTAAACCAACAGCGGTGGGCATTAGCTTGATACGCCTTGGCTGTTGGGCTGCTTGGGCATACACACCCTCGATATGCACGCCCAGCCGGCGTGGCGACGCGAACGACGTGACGGCCGCATCGGCCGGGGCCAGGCCTTGCGCCTTCAGGCTGTCGGCCAGCACGGTGGCGAAGGACTCGCCCAGCTTCTTCAGCGCCTTGGGCGGCAGCTCTTCGACAAACAGTTCAACGAGCAGATTCATCAGGCCGCCTTCTTGTTCTTCAGTTCGATCTGCGCAATGACTTCATCCGCGCGCTCCTTCAGTGCCATCGGGAAGCCCAGCCGCGCGCGGCTGTCCAGGTAGCTCTGCGCCACGGCACGGGCCAGGTTGCGGATGCGGCCGATGTAGGCGGCGCGTTCGGTCACGCTGATGGCGCCGCGCGCGTCCAGCAGGTTGAAGCTGTGGCCGGCCTTCAGCAGTTGCTCGTAGGCGGGCAGGGCGAGGTGCTGCGCCATCAGGTGCTTGCTCTGCTTTTCGTGCGCGGCAAAGGCGCCCAGCAGGAAGTCCACGTCGCTGTGCTCGAAGTTGTACGTCGACTGCTCCACCTCGTTCTGGTGGAACACGTCCCCATAGGTCAGGCCGTCCGTGTAGACCAGGTCGTACACCGACTCCTTGCCCTGCAGGTACATGGCCAGGCGCTCCAGGCCATAGGTGATCTCGCCGGTGATGGGCTTGCAGTCGATGCCGCCGACCTGCTGGAAGTAGGTGAACTGCGTGACCTCCATGCCGTTCAGCCAGACCTCCCAACCCAGGCCCCAGCAGCCGAGCGTGGGGTTCTCCCAGTCGTCCTCGACGAAGCGCACGTCGTTCTTCTTCAGATCGAACCCCAGCGCCTCCAGTGAGCCGAGGTACAGCTCCAGGATGTTGGCCGGCGCGGGCTTCAAGACGACCTGGTACTGGTAGTAGTGCTGCAGCCGGTTGGGGTTCTCGCCGTAGCGGCCGTCCTTGGGGCGGCGGCTGGGCTGCACGTAGGCGGCCTTCCAGGGCTCGGGGCCGAGGGCGCGCAGGAAGGTGGCGGTGTGGCTGGTGCCTGCGCCGACTTCCATGTCGTAGGGCTGGAGCAGGGCGCAGCCCTGTTTTGACCAATAGTCCTGCAGCGTCAGGATGATTTGCTGGAAGGTCAGCATGAGATGCGTCGGAAAGGGGGTGGCCGATTCTATGGGGCCGCCTTCCTCAGTCCGATCAGGGTCAGCAGCGCAATCGCCCAGAGCGGCCACAGGCCCAGCAGGGCCAGCCAGCGGGCATACGGCGTGGTGCCGGTGCGGCCGTCGACCTCGGCCTCCAGCACGCCGCGAACCAGGGCCGGCAGCCGCGTCGTGACGGCGCCGTGGTGGTCCACGACGGCGGTGGCGCCGGTGTTGGTCGAGCGCACGACGGGGCGCTGGAACTCCAGCGCGCGCATCTGCGAGAACTGCAGGTGCTGGTCCTGGACCATGACGGTGCCGAACCAGGCCAGGTTGCTGACGTTGACGAAGACGGTGGCGGCATCGGGACCGACGGCGCTCTGCACGATGTCTTCGCCGAACAGATCCTCGTAGCAGATCAGCGGGCGCAGCCGCTGGCCGGCCACGGCCCAGGCGCGCTGGTGGTCGCCGCGGGCCTGGTCGTCCAGCGGGATCTTCATCGCCCGCACGAACCAGCCCAGGCCTGGCGGGATGAACTCGCCGAAGGGCAGCAGGTGGCGCTTGCCGTAGCTGTAGTCGCCACCCAGCGCGAGGACCGAGTTCACGAAGCCCTCGTCCGCGTTGCCCAGGAAGGTGCCGAGCAGGGCTGGCCGGTCCGGCCGGGACAGGCGCTCCAGCGTCGCCCGGTCCAGCTCGGCGAGCGGCAACGGCACGACGGACTCCGGCGTGATGACGACCTGGCCGCGCGCCGATTCCACGAGCCGCGCCAGCGTTTCGAGGTTGGCGGCGAAGCGGGCCGGATCGAACTTCTGGTCCTGCGGGATGCTGGGCTGCACCAGCGACACGGCGAGGTGGCCGGTCGATGTGGTGAAGTCCTGCGGCAGCAGCGCGGCGGCCAGCGGCAGCAGCAACGCGGGCGCGGCCCAGGCCGTGGCGCCGCGCTTGAGCAGCACGAGGCCGCACGCCGCCAGCGCGCCCAGCGCCGAGATGCCGTACACGCCCACCCACGGCGCCCAGCCGGCCAGCGGCCCGACCGTATGCGCATAGCCGGATGCGATCCACGGGAAACCGCTGAACCAGGTCGCCCGCGCCAGCTCGGCCAGCAGCCAAGCCGGCGCCAGCGCCAGCAGCCGCCAGCGCCCCGGGGCGATCCAGCGGGCGACGAGGCCCAGGGCCAGCGCGTAGTAGCCGCTGAGGAAGGCCGCCAGCAGCGCCACGGCCAGCGCCGCCAGCAGCCAGGGGATGCCGCCGAACTGGTGCATGCTGATGTGCAGCCACCACAGGCCCGAAGCCAGCCAGGCGAAGCCGAACAGGGCGCCGCCCACGGCCGCTGCCCGCGGTGTGGCGCGTTCGATGGTGGCGAACAGCAGCGCCAGCGCAATGATCTGCAGGTACCAGGCGTTGGCAGGGGCGAACGACCCCGTGTGCAGCACGCCAGCGGCCAGCGCGATCGCCGCGGCCCGCCACCCCATCAACCGGCTCACGCCGCGGACTCGTCGTCGGGCGCGCGCGTGACCTTGAACCAGCGCACAGCGCCGCCCCGCGTCAGCATGACGGCGAAGTTCAGCCCCGCCACCTGTACGGACTCGCCGCGCCGCGGCACGCGGCCATGCTCATGGGCGACGAGGCCGCCGATGGTGTCGAAGTCCTGGTCCGGCAGCGCCAGGCCGAAGGCCCCGTTGACGGCCGCGATGGTGGCGTCGCCGGCGATGCGCTGCGTGCCGTCGGCCAGCGTGTAGATACCGGACTCGCCGTCCTTGTCGTCGAACTCGTCCTCGATCTCGCCGACGATCTCCTCCAGCACGTCCTCGATGGTGATGAGGCCGGCCGTGTTGCCGAACTCGTCGATGACGATGGCCAGGTGGTTGCGGTTGGAGCGGAAGTCGCGCAGCAACTCGTTCAGCCCTTTGCTCTCGGGCACGAAGACGGTGGGGCGCAGCAACGCGCGCAGGTTCAGCTCGGGCGCGCGCTGCATCTTCAGCAAGTCCTTGGCGAGCAGGATGCCGATGATGTTGTCCTTGCCGCCGTCATAGACCGGGAAGCGCGAGTGGCCGGTGTCGATGACCAGGCCCAGCAGCTCGTCGTAGGGCGCGTCGATGTCCAGCAGGTCCATGCGGGGTGCGGCCACCATCGCGTCGCCCGCCGACAGCTCGGCCATGCGCAGCACGCCCTCCAGCATCTGGCGCGACTCGGGCTCGATCAGCTCCCGCTGCTCGGCGTCGGCCAGGGTTTCGATCAGCTCGGTCTTGGAGTCGGGGCCGGGGTGCAGGAACTCCAGCATGCGCTCCAGCAGGCCACGGGCCTCGGGCGGGTGTTTGGCGGCCCCGCGACTTGGGGGCCGGCCTGAATGAGGTTCGCTCAAGGGGCGCTGTCAAGGGTTTGCGGAAGGGACAGAATAGCCGATTGGTTTGAAAAGACCTTGTTGCCGGGCGCACAGCCCCCATATCCGCTGCCTTCCCTGAAAAACGGCCCCACCATGTCCACTGCTGCCCAAGGCCTCATCCCCGCCACCATCCTGACCGGCTTCCTCGGTGCGGGCAAGACGACGCTGCTCAAGCGCATCCTGACCGAAGCCCACGGCCAGAAGATCGCCGTCATCGAGAACGAGTTCGGCGAGGAGAACATCGACACCGACATCCTCGTGTCGGACACCAACGAGCAGATCATCCAGATGAGCAACGGCTGCGTCTGCTGCACGATCCGCGAAGACCTGCGCACGACGCTGTCCGACCTCGCCGCCAAGCGCCGCAAGGGCGAGCTGAGCTTCGACCGGGTGGTGATCGAGACCACCGGCCTGGCCGATCCCGGCCCCGTGGCCCAGACCTTCTTCATGGACGACGAGATCGCCGAGAGCTACCTGCTGGACTCGGTGCTGACGCTGGTGGATGCCAAGCACGCCGACGAGCAGCTCAACACCCGCCAGGAAGCGCGCATGCAGGTGGGCTTTGCCGACCAGATCTTCATCAGCAAGAGCGACCTGGTCGAGCCTGCGGCCGTCGAGGCGTTGATCCACCGCATCAAGCACATGAACCCGCGTGCGCCCATCCAGACGGCGCATTTCGGCGAAGTGGCGCTGTCCAAGGTCTTCGACCTGCGCGGCTTCAACCTGAACGCCAAGCTGGAGATCGACCCCGACTTCCTGAAGGCGGACGCCCACGATCACGACCACCACCATGGTCATGACCACGAGCATGGTGAGCACTGCGACCACCCGCACCACCACGCCCACGACGACGACGTGAAGAGCTTCGTCTTCCGCTCCGACAAGGCCTTCAACCCGGCCAAGCTGGAAGACTTCCTGGGTGCCATCGTGCAGGTGTACGGCCCCAAGATGCTGAGATACAAGGGTGTCCTACACATGAAAGGCACCGACAAGAAGGTCATCTTCCAGGGCGTGCATCAGATGATGGGCTCCGATCTGGGTCCTCGCTGGATGCCTGGCGAGAAGAAACAGAGCAAGATGGTGTTCATCGGCATCGATCTCCCCAAGGAGGTGTTGATGCAAGGCCTGGAAGGTTGCCTGGCGTGATGTTTGATGCCCCTGGGACACCGGTTTCAGGGGGGGTACAGGCCTCGGAAATCCCATGGCTACAATCCGCCGCGCTCAAAATCGGGCCGCCGGCTGATTAGCAGTGAGATTGCAAGGTCTGACACCGCGCCGATGCGCGCCAAGAGCGAGGAGAAGACAGTGAGCAAGACCCCGGCCCCCAAATCCGCGTCCACCAAGGGCGCCAAGAAGACCGACGCTGGCGCCGACGTCGCGATGCTCGAGGCGCCCGCGCCCGGCAACCGCTTCTCGGATCGCTTCGCGCCGCCCAAGCCGCCTGTGCGCGGCGCGCCCCAGCCCGACGAGATCACGCGGGTGGCCGCCAAGGGCGACCCCAAGCTCGCCAATGCCTGGAAGAGCAAGGCGGGCGCCGATCTCAGCGACGCCGAAGTCCTGGCCATGCCGGACTCGGAGTACATGAACGCCAAGCAGATCGAGTTCTTCCGCGCCAAGCTCGAAGGCCTGAAGAGCGAGGTGCTGTCCAACGCCGGCGAGACGACCGAGCATCTGCGCGAGGACACGACCATCGTGCCCGACCCGGCGGACCGCGCCACCATCGAGGAAGAGCATGCGCTGGAACTGCGCACGCGCGACCGCGAGCGCAAGCTGCTGAAGAAGATCGTGCAGTCCATCGCGCGGCTGGACACCGGTGACTACGGTTATTGCGACGAGACCGGCGAACCCATCGGCCTGGGCCGCCTGATCGCCCGTCCGACGGCCACGCTGTCGCTGGAAGCGCAGCAGCGCCGCGAGCTGAAGCAAAAAATGTTCGGCGACTGAAATGGTTCGCCCCTCGCCCGGCCCCGCCCCGCTGAACGCGGGCGCGCCCAGTCGGTCCCCCAAGGGGACGGCGATGCTTGCGGGGCGTGCCCCGCAAGCACATCGCCGGACGGGCCGGCTTGGGAGCGGCCCGGCGCTTGGCCCTCTGCAAGCCTGAGAACAGCCGTGTCCGAGTCCAAGCCCGCGGACCCCAAGGAAGGCGACAGCTTCTTCCGCAAGGTCGCGCGCTTCGTCGCCAACCCGACGACCGACTGGGCGGAGATCAACTCCCGCCAGGACGACCCCGAAGGCGACCTCGCCAAGGCGGAGTTGCGGGCGATGGTGGAGCGCAAGCGCCGCAACGACTTCGTGCGCAAGCGCGAGCTCGACATGCTGCGCCGCATCCGCCGCGAAGGCCTGACGCCCGAGCAACTGGCCGCGCTCGCCTCGTCGCCGTCCCGGCTGGGTGAGGACGAGCGCGCCAGCGAGCCCAACTCCAAGATCGACCTGGGCGTGAAAGCCAAGATCGACGAAATCGAGCAGCAGATGGTGGGCGAGAGCTTTGCAACGACGCAGGCCTCGCCGAAGCAGCAACCCGGCTTCTTCGAGACCAGCACACGGCCGGTGGCGTTCGCATCCACGCTGGCTGCGTCGCCCATGGAGCCTGCGAGCGGCCGCGTCAGCGAGTTCTCCAGCCCTCAGGAAGTGCAGCGCCTTCAGGCGCCGACGCCGCCGGCCGCCGTGACGATGGGTGCGGCCATTCCGCCGCTGTCCGACGCGGCGCCGAGCCGTTTGCCCGACCTGCCACCGCTGGACATGCCGCTGTCCTTCACGCTGGCGGAGTCCTCGCCGCAGCTGGAGGTGCAGGAGGCGGTGCACGACCCCGATCTGGACGAAGCCGTCATCGCCTTCGCCAACGCGGATTACGACACCAGCGAGCGCGCGCTGACCGAGCTCGTGCGCCCCGGCGGCAGCCGCAACCTGCACGGCGAAACCTGGCTGGTGCTGTTCGATCACTACCGCGCCACGGGCGCCCATGGCAAGTTCGAGGTGCTGGCGGTCGAGTACGCCCAGCAGTTCGGGCTGTCCGCGCCGCAATGGTTTTCCATGCCCAAGCTGGTGGCCGAGTCGACCCGCCAGGCCAGCCGCTCGCCCATGGCCCGGGCCACGCAGGTCAGTTGGACGGCGCCCGCCACACTGACGGCCGACGACGTGGCGGTGCTGCAAAAGCGCAGCGAGACGCTGCCCATGCCGTGGGTGCTGGACTGGAGCGCGCTGGATCATGTCGAGATCGATGCGGCGATACGGCTGCGCCAGCTGATGCGCGTCTGGGCGCAGCAACAAGTGGATCAGCGCTGGATCGGGGGCGAACGCTTCCTGAGCCAGCTCAAGGAACTGGCCCCGCTCGGCGAGCGGGACACCGATCCGGCCCTGTGGATGCTGCGCCTGGAGGCGCTGCGCCTGGCCAACCGCCCCGACCAGTTCGACGAGACCGCCATCGACTACTGCGTGACCTATGAAGTCTCGCCGCCGTCGTGGGAGCCCGCGAAATGCCGCGTGCGCATCGGCGGTGCCGGCCTGTCGACCAACGGCCCGGCGTCGAGCACGATGCCCAGCGAGGCCCAGTCGACCTTCCTCGACACCAGCGTTCCGGATGCCGTGAACCTGGCGGCGCATGTCGAGCTGATGGGCCAGCTCAGCGGCGACATGGCCGAACACCTGCGCGCGATGTCTGCCGAGGTGGGCGACGCCAGCCTCATCAACATCTCCTGCACCAAGCTGATCCGCCTGGACTTCATGGCCGCCGGCGACCTGTTGAACTGGGTGCTGCAACGCCGCAGCGAGAACCGCACGGTGGTGTTCGTCGACACGCACCGCCTCGTCGCGCTGTTCTTCGGCGCGATGGGCATCAACGAGCATGCGAAAGTGAAGGTCAGGATCAACTGACGCCGGCCTTGCGAAACCGCGGCCGCACCTCAACTAGGACGGCTATGTCTTCCGATTCTTCCGCCGTCTATCACGGCACCACCATCGTCTCCGTGCGCCGCCAGACGCCCGCCGGCTGGCAGGTCGCCATCGGTGGCGACGGCCAGGTCACCCTGGGCAACACCGTCGTCAAGTCCAGCGCGCGCAAGGTCCGCAAGCTCTACCGCGACCAGGTGCTGGCCGGTTTTGCCGGCGCCACGGCCGACGCGTTCACGCTGTTCGAACGCTTCGAAGCCAAGCTGGAGAAGCACCAGGGCCACCTCGTGCGCGCGGCCGTCGAGCTGACGCGCGACTGGCGCACCGACCGCGTGTTGCGGCGCCTGGAGGCCATGCTGGCGGTGGCCGACCGCACGGCGTCGCTGATCATCACCGGCAATGGCGACGTGCTGGAGCCGGAGCAGGGCATCGTGGCCATCGGCTCCGGCGGCGCCTATGCGCAGGCGGCGGCCAAGGCGCTGCTCGCGCACACCGAGATGAGCGCGGCCGACATCGTCAAGCAGTCGCTGGTCATCGCTGGCGAGATCTGCATCTACACCAACCAGAGCCACACGCTCGAGATCCTGGAGCCGATCCCGGCCGCCTGAGGGCCGGGCGCGGCGGCCGGAGATCAGGGTGTGGGCAGCGGCTTGAGCGTCGTGCGCACGGATTGCGCCGAGCCGGTCTCGCCACCGCGCGGCGCCGCGAGGCCCGCCACACCGCAAGCGCGCATCGTCAACAGCGAACTCTCCCTGTCATTGGTCCCAGTCGCCGCATGACGGCGGCGCCACTCCACGCAACGCCATGAGCAGCATGACCCCCCAGGAAATCGTCTCCGAACTGGACCGGCACATCGTCGGCCAGCAGGCCGCCAAGCGCGCCGTCGCCATCGCGATGCGCAACCGCTGGCGGCGTCAGCAGGTCGACGAGAAGCTGCGCGGCGAGATCACGCCCAAGAACATCCTGATGATCGGCCCCACCGGCGTGGGCAAGACCGAGATCGCGCGCCGGCTGGCCAAGCTGGCGGGCGCGCCGTTCATCAAGGTGGAGGCCACCAAGTTCACCGAGGTGGGCTACGTCGGCAAGGACGTGGACTCCATCGTGCGCGACCTCGTCGAGGTGGCCGTCAAGCAGGAGCGCGAGGGCGCGATGCGCCGCTGCCAGACGCGCGCCGAGGACGCCGCCGAGGACCGCATCCTCGACGTGCTGCTGCCGGGCACGCACGCCGGTGCGGACAGCGACAACGCGACCCGCCAGACGCTGCGCAAGCGTTTGCGCGAGGGGCAGCTCGACGACAAGGACATCGAACTCGACCTGCTCGCGCCCAAGCCCAGCCTGGAGGTGCTCGGCCCCTTCGGCAATCAGCCGGGCATGGAGGACATGGCCGAGCAGCTCAAGGGCATGTTCAGCCAGTTCGGTGCGGGGCAGAAGAAGACGCGCAAGCTCAGGGTCGGCGAAGCGATGAAGCTGCTCATCGACGAAGAGGCCGCCAAGCTCGTCAACGAGGACGAGATCCGCGAGGCGGCGCTCGCCAGCGCGCAGGAGATGGGCATCGTGTTCATCGACGAGATCGACAAGGTCGCGTCCCGCCAGGAGCACGGGGGCGCGGAGGTGTCGCGCCAGGGCGTGCAGCGCGACCTGCTGCCGCTGGTTGAGGGCACGACGGTGTCGACGAAGTACGGCCTCGTGAAGACCGATCACGTGCTCTTCATCGCCAGCGGCGCCTTCCACCTCGCCAAGCCCAGCGACCTCATCCCCGAGCTGCAGGGGCGCCTGCCCATCCGCGTGGAACTGGACTCGCTGTCGGTGGCCGACTTCGAGGCCATCCTGACGAGCACGCATGCCAGCCTGGTCAAGCAGTACCAGGCCTTGCTTGCGACCGAGGGCGTCACGCTGGACCTGCAGCCCGAGGCCGTCCGCCGCATCGCGGAGATCGCCTACGAGGTCAACGAGCGCACCGAGAACATCGGGGCGCGCCGCCTGGCCACGGTGATGGAGCGGCTGCTCGACGAGATCAGTTTCGACGCGCCGCGCCGCAGCGGCGAGACGGTGGTCATCGACGCGCAGGCCGTCGACACCAAGCTGGGGGCGCTGGCTGCCAACGAGGACCTGAGCCGCTTCATCCTCTGACGGGCGAGCGGCGTCAGTGCGGCAGCGGCCGGGCGCTGCCGGTCCAGCGCAGCAGTTGCATCAGCGTCGGTGCCTGCGTCTTGCTGAGCAGGTTGCGCACGTGGCTGCGCACGGTGCTGACGCACAAACCGAGATGGCTGGCGGCGCCGTCGACCGTCATGCCGTCGCCCAGCAGCATCAGCACATGGCGTTCCGTGGCACTCAGCCGGCACTGGCGTGCCAGCGCGTCGATGCGGGCCGCCTGTGTCAGCGCCGGCTGGTCGAAGTGGATCACCACGAGTAGGGCTTCCTCGGGCCAGCCGGTGCTGGCGGCGAGGTCTTCAGGCAGTGGCAGGCAGTGCAGCCAGCCGGTGCTGATCTGTGGCTCGAACCACAGGCCGGTGTGGGAGGGCGAGCCGGCGCGCGCCAGGCGCAGCGGTGGCTCCAGCCGGGCGGCGTCGAGCTGGCCGACCTGCATGAGCCGGTCGGCGGTCACCGTGGCGCGCTGATCCTGCAACAGTGCTTCGGCACTGCGGTTGAAAAAAAGCAGCCGCCGGTCCGGCCGAACCACGAGCATGGGCTGGGGCAGGGCACCGAGCACCTGGCAGGTGTTGCCAGGTGCGGAGGTGCCCGGCTGTGGGCGCACGCTCGCTGTTGCGGTCCGGACGGCGGTCAGCATGAAAATCTCCCTGAGCAGTCAGTCGCGATGACAGCGATTTCTTGTGTCCTCAAGTTTGTGGGTTCGGCGCCGTTTCGGCATTGGCCACATGGCCTGACCAAATGGCCGATGCCAACGAGCCCGCCGCTGGCGCACGGCACTCGATACCATCGCCGAGGATTGCCTGCACACCCACGAACGTCCTGCTCGTCGACGACCACACCTTGTTCAGAGAGGGCATTGCCCTGCTGCTGCGCCCGCTCGTCGAGCCGTTGGAGACCTGGGAGGCCGGCAGCTGCGAGGAGGCCTTCGCGCTGATCGAGCAGCGCGGCGCGGCCGACCTCGTGCTCATCGACCTGGGCCTGCCGGGCGCATCCGGCCTGGTGGGCGTGCAGCGGCTGCGCGAGCTGCATCCGCAGATGCCCGTCGTCGTGATGTCGTCGGCCGACGACAAGGACACCGTGCTGGCTGCGCTGGATGCCGGCGCGATGGGCTTCATCCCGAAGAGCTCGACGTCGGCCGTGATGATCGGCGCGCTGCAGCTCATCCTCGCGAAGGGCATCTATCTGCCGCCCAGCGTCTTCCTGGCGGCGCGCCAGCCTGTGCCCGCGCTGGCCGCCGCCGTGCCTGCCGCGCGCGTCGACGCGCCCAGCGCCCCGGCGGCCCGCAACCCTGCCGAGCTGGGCCTCACGTCGCGGCAGATCGAGGTGCTGCACCTGTTGCTGCAAGGGCAGTCGACCAAGCTGATCGGCCGGGCACTCGACCTGTCGCTGAGCACCGTGAAGGCCCACACGTCGGCCGTGCTGCGGGCGCTCAACGTCACGACGCGCACCCAGGCCGTCGTCGCCGCCGGGCGCATGGGCTTGCGCTTCGACGCCGGTGCGCCGCCTCAGGCCAGGCTGCCGAGCGAGGCCTTGAGCGCCGCCATCAGGCGCTGAAGGCCTACCGGCTTGTGCAGCAGGCCGGCGCCCAGCGCCGCCGCCGCCGAGAGCAGGCTCGCATCGGTGTCGGCCGTCACGATCAGCGCTGGGATGGGTTCGTCGTAATGGGCGCGCAGCCGGCGGATCACGTCCAGCCCGTCGCCGCTGTCGCCGAGCCGGAAGTCGGTCAGGATGAGGTCGGGCGAGCGCAGGTGGGCCTGCAGCTGCGCCAGGGCCTCGTCGCCGTTCGCGGCCGTCACCACATGGCAGCCGGCCGCGAGCAAGGCGTCGCGCACGGCGTCGCGGTTGGTCGCCTCGTCGTCCACGACGACGATGAAGTTGCCGTCCAGCATCGGCAGCGGCTCGCCCGATGCACCGCCGGCCGCCGAGGGGGCCAGTGCGCTGGCCGCCAGCGGCATCGTGACCTTGAACACCGAGCCCTGTCCTTCGCGGCTGTGCACGGTGATCGAACAGCCCAGCAGGTGCACGCAGCGCCGCACGATGGACAGGCCCAGGCCCAGGCCCTTCTCCTGGCCGCTGCCCGGCGTGCCGATGCGGAAGAACTCCTCGAAGACCGCCTCGCGGTGCTCTTCGGCGATGCCCGGCCCCGTGTCCCAGACCTGCAGTTCGCAGCTGTTGCCGCGGCGCCGGCAGCCAACCAGCACACCGCCGCGGCGCGTGTAGCGGATCGCGTTGGCGAGCAGGTTGCCGACGATGCGCTCCAGCAGCGTCGGGTCGCCGCGCACCATCCAGCGCCCGGGCCGCACGCGCAGCGCCAGCCCCTTCTCCTGGGCCTGCGGCGCCCAGGTGTGCGCCGCACGCGCCAGCAGCCAGCCGAGGTCGACGTCCTCGATGTGCGCGTGCACGGCACCGGCGTCGAGCTTGGAGATGTCGAGCAGGTTGCCGAACAGGTTCTCCATCGTCGTCACGGACGACTGCACCTTGTCGGCCAGCTCCGTCTGCGCCGACTCGTTGAGCCGGCCGCGCAGCACGCCGACGAGCAGGCTGATGGAGTGCATGGGTTGGCGCAGGTCGTGGCTGGCGGCGGCCAGGAAGCGCGTCTTGGCGGCGTTGGCGCGCTCGGCTTCCTGCTGGCGCTGCGACAGCTCGGCCGTGCGCTCGGCGACCTTGGCCTCCAGGCTTGCGTACAGCGCGCTCAGGCGCTGCACCATTGCGTTGAAGTCGTTGGCCAGGTCGGCGGTCTCGTCGTTGCGGCTGGCGCTGACCGTCGTGCTGAGGTCGCCGGCGGCGATGCGTGACGTGGCCGTCCGCAGCGCCACGATGGGGGCGGCCATGCGCCGCGCGAACGCGATGCCGGCGATCACCGCCGCCACGGCGCCCAGCGCCATGACGACCAGCGTGCGGGTCAGCGTGGCCCAGGCGTGCTGCAGCGCTGCGCTGCGCTGCTGCTCCATGAAGACCATCCAGTCGGTGCCCGGAATCTGCGCCGCCGTGACGATGACGGGCTGGCCCGCGAGGTCGCTCGTGGCGAAGCCGCGCAGCAGCGTCGGCTGCAGGCCCCGCCCGCGCAGCGCCTGCTGGAAGGCGTCGGAGCCGGACAGGTCCAGCCGGGCCAGCACATGCGTCGCGCGCGGGTGCGCGATCAGCGTGCCCTGCGCATCGACGATGTAGGCCAGCATGCCGTCGCTGGCCTGCGCGCGTTTGACGATGTCGCCGAGCAGCCGCAGGTCGACAGTCGCGATCACCGCGCCCTGGCCGTCGGAGGCGGCCATGCGGATGCCCGGCAGGCCGTGCTGGCGGAAGAAGGTCTGGCCCAGCCGGATGGCGTCATCCCGCGGCGCGGCGAGCAGCGCCGGCTCTTCGGCCGGCAGGCCGCTGTCGATGCGGTCGGGCTGCAGCCGCGACACGAACAGCTCCTCATGGCCTTGCGCATCGACCGCCTGCAGGTCCGTGATGGCCGGCACCAGCTGCATCTTGCGGTAGAACTCCTGGCGGCGTTCGGCTGGGCCGAAGCCGGGGTGGCCCCAGGGCAGCTTGGCCACGTCGCGCACGGTGGACTGGATGTCGCCCATGTAGGTGCCGATCTCGCGTGCCGCACTGGCGGCCAGCACCTCCTGCAACTGCTCGATGCGCTCCAGCGATTCCCGGTAGCCGAAATAGCTTTCCGTCGAACCGAGCACGAGCAGCAGGCCCACGATGAGGCTGCTCATCCACAGCGCGAAGCGCCGGGACAGCGGCAGGTAGGGCGGCCTGCCCCCTCGATGCCAGCGTCGGCGCGTCATCGGTAGACGAGATCCGCGCGCTGGACGATCTGCGGCGACGGCGCGGGAAAGCCGCCGCTGGACAGGGGTCGCACGGCCAGGATGGTCTTGTAGGGCCGCTGGACCGGGATGGCGCCGGCCCGCTCGCCCTGCAGCACGCGCTCTGTCAGGTCCATCATGGCCGGCCAGCGGAAGCTGTTGTCCGCCACGTACGCCAGCGGTGCACCGCGCTGCACGTCCCGCGTGTAGCCCACGATGACGGGTTTGCGCCACTGCTGCAGGCGCTGCAGGATGGCGTCCCCCCGCAGGTTGGCCAGGCCGCTGGGCGGCAGGCTCCAGGCGTCGAAGGCGCGGGCGCCGGGCTCGTCGAGCAAGCGCATCGCCTCGTCCACCTTGTCGGCCAGCAGGATGGTGACGGCCAGCCCGAGGCCGTGGCCGAAGCCCGGCAGCAAGGTCCCGGCGTCGGTGTTGTCCGCCCAGGGACGGTCCATCAGCACGGCCACCGTGCGGATGCCGGGGTAGGCGTCGCGCAGCACTTCCAGCCGCTTGCGGTCCAGGTCGTCCGCCATCCAGACGCCGGCGAAGGCCTCGCTGCGACTGCCGGTGGACGTGACGATCCCGCTGCGCACGGGGTCGCTGAAGCTGGTGAAGACGACCGGGATGTCCGACCGGCGCTGGCGCACCGCGGCCGCGGTGGCCGTCGACGGCGCGACGATGAGGCTGGGGCGCAGGGCCAGCGCCGCCGTCACGGCCTCTTCGATGCGCGCCTCGTTCTCCAGCAGCGCAGGCAGGTGGTGCATGTGCACGCGCCGGCGCAGCTCGGCGGGCAGCCGCTCCAGCTGGGCCTCGTAGTGCTGGAACACCGGGTCTTCGGCGGCGGAGATGCGGCCCAGATAGGCGACGTGGATGGGCGCCGGCCCAACGGCGGCATCCGACCGCGCGAGCACGGCGATCAGCAGACCCAGCAGCATCGGCACCCACGCATGGGCCATTCGGGCAATACGCATCCCAGACATCGATCCCTATCCTGGCGCAGAGGCGGCCGCTCCACGGCCGTGTCATCAAAACAGGAGGCCATCATGGCGCATGAAGAGGGCAAGGGTGCGGCATCGCCGCAATCGGAGGACGTCGGCGCGACCGTTGCGCTGCAATTTCGCCTGGGCGGCGAGCAGGGCATCGCGTCGCTGAGCGAGCCGCTGGTGGCCACGTTGACCCCATCGGGCAATGCTGGCGGCGCCGGCTCCACGGTGCAGCTGGACGCGCTGAGCAGCGAGGTCATCGCCGCGCTGAGCTCGGTGCCCATCGACCTGGTCATCTTCACCGCCGTCGAGGGCGACGAGCCCGAGACGCCGTTCTATGCCGACGTGGACGAGCGCATCGCCCCCGGCACCGTGACCATCCAGTCGACGCAGCAGGAGCGCCAGCTCTCCAACGCATCGCTGCCACCCATCGACGCAGCCACGCTGCAGGCGCTCTTCACGAAGAAGCACTGACGCCGCAGCCGGCGCGGCCGGTGCCGATCAGCGCCGGCTGGCCGCGATGGCCAGCAGGCCGTCGAAGATCAGCCCCTCGACCAGCTCGTGCGGCGCGTCCAGCGCCGGGGCGACCTTCCAGCCCGCGCCGCCCGTCATCAGCAGCAGAGGCGCACGCCCCTCGCGCTGCGTCAGCAGGCGGACCATGCGCTCGATGGCGCCGGTGATCGCGAACGTGCCGCCCGTGGTGAGCGCGTCGCTCGTGTTGGTCGGGAAGTCGCGCACCTCGCCGGTGGGCACGCGCAGGCCGGCCGTGCCACCTTCCAGCGCGCGCAGCATGATGCCGTGGCCGGGCAGGATGAGGCCGCCGAGGAACTGCGCGTCGCTGGACAGCGCCTCCACCGTGACCGCCGTGCCGACCATCACCACCAGCACCGGCCCCGTGAAGCCGCGCGCCCTTGCATGCGCATGGGCGCCGACGACGGCCACCCAGCGATCCGCGCCCAGGCGCGTCGGGTGGTCGTAGCCGTTCTTGACGCCGGCCGCCTCGACGTCGGGCACCACCCAGCGCGGCGTCAGGTCCCAGTGCTCCATCTGCTCCTCGACACGGCGGCGCACCGCGTCGCCGGCCACGTTGGCGCCCAGGATGCGGGTCGGCGGGGCCAGGCCGTGCCAGTCCTCGTCGGCCAGGCGGTCGATGTTTTCCAGGAACACGGCACCCTGCTGCAGCGGCGCGGTGCCGGGTGCGGCGCCGTCCGCGTAGACGGCCCACTTGAGCCGGGTGTTGCCGATGTCGATGGCCAGAAAGCTCATGGGGGGCTGTGGCGTGAACGATGCCGCGAGCCTAACAGTTGGTTTTGCGCGCCCGGGGGCGGGTTTCTGCTTCAATCGCCGGCCACCCCCAGGAGAACTCCCATGCTGCGTCGCATGCGCATCCAGGCCCGGCTGTGGCTGGCTTTCGGCATCATCCTCGCGATGACGGCACTGCTGGTGGTCGTGGGCGGCTTCGGGCTGAACGTGTCGCAGAAGGCCTTGCAGGGCATCACGCAAAAGCTCATCCCCACGTCCAACATCACGATGGCCGCGCGCAGCCATCTGCTGCAGAGCAAGACGGCCACGTCCACGCTGGTGGCGTCCATCTTCAACAAGGAGGGCACGGCCCGCGCCCGCCAGGAGTGGGACGCGGCCCAGGCGGCGCTGGACAAGTCCATGGACGACTTCGGCGCGGTGACGACCGAGGACGCGAGCCGTGCGGCGCTGGCGAAGTTCCGCGGCCTCATCACCGCGTACCGCCAGGCCGTGCGCCCGGTGGCCGACAAGCTCGTGGCCGACAGCTACCCCGACGCGCAGGCGGCCTTCGAGGACATGAAGGCCGCCGACGCCGCCTACGACCCGGCGCTGACCATGCTCAACAACATCGAGGGCGACCTGAAGAAGCGTGGCGACGAGGTCTTTGCCAAGGTGGACGGCCTGGTCGGCAGCGTGTTCTTCGGCTTCATCGTCACCTTCGTCGTCTGCATCGTCGTGGGCGCCGTGCTGGCGGCGCGGATCTCGCGCTCCATCATCGGCCCGCTGACCTCGGCCCAGCGCTTTGCCGAGCGCATGGCCGACGGCGACCTGTCGCGGGCGCCCGAGGTCAGCGGCACGGACGAGTCCGCCGAGATGACGCAGGCGCTGGCGGCGATGCAGCAGTCGCTGTCGCGGATCGTCGGGCAGGTGCGCGAGTCGGCCGAAAGCATCCAGGTCGCCTCCACCGAGGTCGCCACCGGCAACATGGACCTGTCGCAGCGCACCGAGCAGACGGCGTCCAACCTGCAGCAGGCCGCCAGCGCCATGACGCAGCTCACCGGCACCGTCAGCCAGAGCGCCGATTCGGCCGTGACTGCCAAGCAGCTCGCCGGGGCCGCCGCCGAGACGGCCGGCCGCGGCGGCGATGTGGTGTCGCGCGTGGTCAGCACCATGGGCGAGATCAACACGGCCAGCCGCAAGATCGCCGACATCATCGGCACCATCGACGGCATCGCGTTCCAGACCAACATCCTGGCGCTGAACGCCGCCGTCGAGGCGGCTCGCGCGGGCGAACAAGGTCGCGGCTTCGCCGTCGTGGCCGGCGAGGTGCGATCGCTGGCGCAGCGCTCGGCCGAGGCCGCGCGCGAGATCAAGGCGCTGATCGGCGCCAGCGTCGAACGCGTGGAGGCCGGCACCCGCCTCGTCAACGACGCCGGCGCGACGATGACCGACATCGTCGGCTCCGTGCAGCGGGTGACCGACATCATCGGCGAGATCAGCGCCGCGGCCATCGAGCAGAGCCACGGCATCGGCCAGGTCAACGGCACCGTCACCGAACTGGACCAGATGACCCAGCAGAATGCCGCGCTGGTGGAGGAATCCGCCGCAGCCGCTCAGTCACTGAAGGAACAGGCCGTGCGGCTGGCCGGCATCGTCAGCAGCTTCAAGCTGAGTTGACGCTCAGTCACCACGCCGCGAACGCCGCCTGAGGGCCAGCACCAGCAGGCCGAGCGCGAGCAGGGCCGTCGAGGGTGCTTCGGGTACCGCGGAGATGTTGACGGCCACGCCACCGGCGTTGTCCGGCAGGTAGTAGTCGCGGATCATGAAGTCCAGCGTGGTGGCCTGCGCCAGCGTGAAGGTGTCGTGGAAGCTCTGCACGTCGGCCTGTGCCGCGATTGCGGCCTGGCTGCCTTGCACGCCACCGCGGTCCGCGTAGTAGACGACCTGGTGCGTCGTGTCGTCCGCGATGACGACGCTCCACACCCAGCCGCCGCTGAAGTTCCAGCCTGTGAAGGCTGGGTTGGCGCCGGCCAGGCCGGTGGCATTGCTGATGCCGTAGGTGCCCGGGCCGAGCGTCAGTTGCAGCAGCGCGTCGCCGCCGGGGTTGGTGATGGGCGTGATGACCTGGCCGACGACGGGCGCCGGGTCTGTCGGGAAGGCGAACCCGTAGCGCGTGGCGTCGATGTTCACGACCTGTGCGTGGGCAGCTCCAGTCATGGCGGTGAAGGAGGCGAGGGCGAGCAGGGAGAGCTTCATGCGGAACTCCGGGGACAGCGTGGCCGCCAGTGTGGACCGCTGTCGGCATCGCGGCCATCCTCAGGCGGGGGAGGATGCGATGTCCGGTTTTGCGTGCCGCTGCCGTCGGCACAGGTCATGTCGAGGCCGCAGGCGCGGCCTCAGCCCAGGCGGGCGCAGTGCTCGGTCACGGCATCCATGACGGCCAGCAGGCGCTCGCTGGCGACGAACACCGGCATGGCCCGGCCGGTGCTGGCGCCATCGCGCAGCGGCACCCAGGCGGCATCGGCCTGCGCCAGCCCGTCGCGCAGCGCGGCGTCGCCGTTGTTGCGCAGCGCCTGCATGCCGGCCTCGAACTCGTAGATGGCGGACTGCCGCTCGCGTCTGATGGACTCGGCGCCCGGGCTGGCCAGGGCCAGCAGCGCGACGCGCTGTGACAGCAGGCGCTGGCGCGACGCGAGGCGGGCCTGCCAGGGCTGCGTGGCACGGCTGGCATTGGCGAGCTGGGCCAGCGTCATCATCTCGTTGGCCGTGCTCAGCAGCGCGCGGTGCGCCTCGGTGCCGGGCGTGCCGGCAAGCAGCGCCTGGTAGTCCTCGTAGCGGCGGGCCAGGGCACGCTGGCCGCCGGCCTGCTCGGGGCTGGACGGGCGCTGATGCAGTTGCACGAGCTGCTGCTCGAACGCGGCCTGGCTGGCGGCCAGCACCTGGCGCGCCGGCACGGCCACCTCCGCGTCGGCCATGCACAGCCAGGCCTTGCCCATGCGCTGGCTCAATGCACCAAGACTGGGCGAATTGCACACCACCAAGGGTTGTCCCTTGCTGGCAAATGGGGCGGCGCCCAGGGCGGTGACGAAGAAACGGCGCGAGTACAGCATGCGGGCTTTCGAGGTCGGCAGTTCAGGCCGGGGCGTTCTGGCACGGGGTGCAGGTCGACGCCGGCCTGGTTGGCGTCGAACCCTTCGGCACCCTGCGTGGACGGGATCGAGACCCGCCCCCAAGACCTTATGCACGGTTCGTTCCAGGTGCCTGCCGCCGTGTTTCCGCCCCGACACAAACTGCCGATGCCGCCGATACATCGCCGCGCTGCAATGCCCGCAGCCAACCGCCAACAGCCAAGGAGCTGCGATGCACCACGACGACCACGACCAGGGCCTGGCCCATGACCTGAACCGCCTGCAGCAGCAGGCCCTGGCCCGCCGCCACGCGCTGCGCTGGCTGCTCGGCGCCGGCGCGGCAACGCTTGGCGGTGGTGGCGCGCTGGTGCTGGCCGGCTGCGGCGGTGGCGGCAGCGGCGACACCGCCAGCACGTCGACCTCGTCCGGTTCGACGGGCTCGACCGGTTCCACGGGCACCGGCAGCACGGGGGGCACCACCACCACGACGTCAGGCTGCACCGTCATCCCGTCCGAGACCGAGGGCCCCTACCCGGGCGACGGCTCCAACACGGCCAACGGCAGCGTCGCCAATGCGCTGGCGCTGTCCGGCATCGTGCGCAGCGACATCCGCGCCAGCATCGCCGGCGCCAGCGGCACTGCCACGGGCGTGCCGCTTCAGGTCATCATCGAGCTCGTGAACACCAATGCCTCCTGTGCCGACCTGTCGGGCTATGCCATCTACCTGTGGCATTGCGACGCGCTGGGTCGCTACTCCATGTATTCCAGCGGCGTGACGGCCGAGAACTACCTGCGCGGCGTGCAGCCGACAGCCAGCGACGGCACGGCGGCGTTCACCACCATCTACCCCGGCTGCTATGCCGGCCGCGTGCCGCACATCCATTTCGAGGTCTACCGCAGCACGACGACGGCGACGAACTGGAACAACAAGCTGCGCACCTCGCAGCTGTGCTTCCCGGCGGACGCCAACAGCGCCGTCTACGCCACCAGCGGCTATGGCAACAGCGCGGCCAACAATGCGGCCATCAGCCTGAGCAGTGACGGCATCTTCAGCGACGGCTATGCCACGCAGATGGTCACGATCACCGGCTCGGTCAGTGCCGGCTACGTGGCCCGATTGAAAGTAGGCATTTCGGCATGAACCACGTGGAGCGCACGGCGACCCCAGGCCGATCGACATCCCCGAGTGGGACCGTCCGGCGTACCCACCGGGCGAGGGGCTGACATGCGCTGCCTCGTCGTCGACGACGATGCCGAGATCCGCACCAGCCTGACGACCTATCTCGAAGGCTTCGGGTGGCAGGTCGGCGCGGCGGCCGACGGCGGGGCGATGCGGCGGATGCTGGCGGCGGCCAGGGTCGACGCCATCGTGCTGGACCTGATGCTGCCCGGCGAAGACGGCCTGGCGCTGCTGCGCTGGCTGGCGACACAGCCCGACGCGCCGCCAGTGCTGATGCTGACCGCGCGCGGCGACACGATGAGCCGCGTCATCGGCCTGGAGCTGGGCGCGGACGACTACCTGGCCAAGCCCTTCGAGCCGCGCGAGCTGGTGGCGCGGCTGCAGGCCCTGGTGCGGCGCTCGAACAAGGGCCAGGCTATCGTGGCCGAGGACATGCGCATGCTGCGCTTCGGCCGCTGGCGCTTCGACCGCATCGCGCGCCAGCTCGTCAATGCCGAGGACGTGGGCATCGCGCTGTCCAGCGCCGAGTTCCGGCTGCTGGCGGCCTTCGTGCAGCGCCCGGGCCGTGTGCTCAGTCGCGACCAGCTCATCGAGCTGACGCGCGCGCCGGGCGTGGAAGTCAACGACCGCAGCATCGACCTGGCGGTGTCGCGGCTGCGCGCCAAGCTGGGCGACACGGCCCGCGAGCCGTCCATGATCCGCACGGTGCGCGGCGAGGGCTATCTGTTCGACGCGGAGGTGAGCCCATGTTGAACCGCATCAGGTCGTGGGACAGCCTGGGCCTGCGCCTGTTCCTGCTGATGTGGGCCGCGCTGGTGCTCAGCCACGGCGTGGCCTGGCTCACCGTCACGCGCGTCAGCGGCGCGCTGCCAATGATGAGCCGGCCCGCGATGCCCATGCCGGGCGCGGGCATGCCGCCGCCGCTGCACGGGCACGTTGTGGACGACCTCGACGCGCCGCCTCCGCAACCGCGTAACGGTTTCGGCCCCGGCCCCGGCCCGGGGGCCGGCCCCGCGGGCCCGGGGCCGCTGGCCAGCGGCGGGCGCCTGCCCACCTTCCCGTCGCTGCCGCCCACGCTGACGCTGCGCGGCAGCCTCATCGACTACGGCGTCCGGATGATCGTCATCGCGCTGGCCGCCTGGTGGGGTTCGCGCTGGCTGGCGCGGCCGGTGCGCCGGCTGGTGAGCGCGGCACAGGCCCTGACGCCCGCGCTGGCGCAGGGCCGTCCCGCGCCAGCGCTGCCAGTGGACGAAGGCACGGTGGAGGTGCGCGAGGCGGCAGCCGTGTTCAATCGCATGGCAGCGGAGCTGAGCAGCCAGTTCGAGGAGCGCGGCCTGATGATCGCGGCCATCTCGCACGACCTGCGCACGCCGCTGACGCGCATGCGGCTGCGGCTGGAGACCGGCGACGTCGAGACGCGTGTGCGCGAGCGCTGCATCGACGACCTGCGCGAGATGAACCATCTCGTGGAAAGCGTCATCCAGGTGTTCCGCCCGGGCGAGTCCGCCGACCTGCAGCGGGTGGACCTGTCCGCGCTGGCGCAGTCCGCCGTGGACGACCTCGCCGAGACGGGTGCCAACGCCAGCTTCTCGGGCCCGGCCGCCGTCGTCACGGCCGACCCGATGGCGCTGCGCCGCGTCGTCGACAACCTCGTCGGCAACGCGTTGCGCTATGCCGGCAACGCGCGGGTCAGCGTGGACCTCGCCGCGGGTGTGACGCGGCTGGTGGTGGAAGACGACGGCCCCGGCATCCCCGAGGCCGAGCTGGCGCGCGTGCACCAGCCGTTCCGCCGCGTCGAAGGCTCACGCAACCGCGAGACCGGCGGCACGGGGCTGGGCCTGTACATCGCGCAGCAGCTGGTGCGGCGCCAGGGGGCGGTGCTGGTGCTCAGCAACCGGCCCGAAGGGGGGCTGCGGGCCGAGGTGGTGTTCTAGGGCCTGTTCCCGTCAGGTTCACAGGCCCCAGCTCCGCAGGCCGAGGGCTGGCCCGCCCCAAGCCGGCGCGCAGGCATCGTCGTCCCTGAGGGGACTGCGTCATGCCGCCTGCTCCACCGGCGCATGCCGCGTGTACAGGAAGTCGATGACCGCCTTGCGCGCCGCCCCGTAGCGCGGGTCTTCGGCCAGTTCCACGCGCACGCGGGGGCGCGGAATGCCGACGTCCAGGATTTCGCCGATGGTCGCCGCGGGGCCGTTGGTCATCATGACGATGCGGTCGGACAGCAGCACGGCCTCGTCCACGTCGTGCGTGACCATGATGACGGTGCCCTGCGTGCGCGCGACGATCTTCAGCAGCTCGTCCTGCAGGTGTGCCCGCGTCAGCGCATCCAGCGCGCCGAAGGGCTCGTCCATCAGCAGCACCTTGGGCTCCATCGCCAGCGCCCGCGCGAGGCCGACGCGGTGCTTCATGCCGGCCGTGATCTCGTGCGGCCGCTTGTGCAGCGCGTGGCTCAGGCCCACCAGCTCCAGCGCGGCGCGGGCGCGCACCTTGATCCTGGCGCGCGGCTCGCGGCCGCCGAAGACGGACTCCACGGCCAGCAGCACGTTGTCCAGGCAGGACAGCCAGGGCAGCAGCGACGGGTTCTGGAACACCACCGCGCGTTCCGGGCCCGGCGTGGCGATCTCGCGGCCGTCGCAGATCAGCGCGCCCGACGTGGGCATCAGCAGGCCGGCGACGAGGTTCAGCAGCGTGGACTTGCCACAGCCCGGATGGCCGATCAGCGTGACGAACTCGCCGCGCTGCACGTCGAGCCGGATGTCGCGCAGCGCCTGCAGGCGGCCCTTGCGCGTGGTGAACACCATCTCGGCGTCCTGCACCTGGATGAAGGGTTTCATGTCAGTCCTCGAAGGTGAAGTGGCGTGCCAGGCGCTTCAGCATCCCTTCGAGCAGCAGCCCCACGGTGCCGATGACGACGATGGCGACGATGACGTGGGCGACGTTCAGGCGCCGCCATGCGTCCCAGGCCCAGGCGCCGACGCCTGCGCCGCCGGTCAGCATCTCGGCCGCGACGACGACGAGCCAGGCCGTGCCCACCGACAGGCGGATGCCCGTCAGCACGTCGGGCAGCACGGCGGGTAGCAGCACGCGGGTGATGACCGTCCATTCGCTCAGCCGCAGCACGCGGGCAACGTTCAGGTAGTCCTGCGGCACGCGCTGCACGCCCGCCGCGGTGTGCACCAGCAGCGGCCAGAGGGCGCCCATGACGATGGCCCAGACCGTGGCGGAGTTGGCGCTACCGAACGCCAGCAGGCCCAGCGGCAGCCAGGCCAGCGGTGACACGGGCTTGAGCAGCGCGATCAGCGGCGCGGCCATGCGGTTCGCGAACGACGAGCGGCCGATGAGCAGGCCCAGCGGGATGCCCGCCAACGCGGCCAGGCCGAAGCCCAGCGCCACGCGTGACAGCGAGTTCAGCACGTGCCAGCCCATGCCCTGGTCGTTCGGCCCGTTGCGATGGAACGGGTCGGCGAAGAGCTGCGCGGCGACGTCCCAGGTCTGCCCCGGCGTCGGGAAGCTGCCGCCCTTTTGCGTGGCCAGCGCCCACACGCCCATCAGCAGCGCCAGGCCGATGGCGGGCGGCAGCACGCGCAGCGCCAGGCCGCGCCGGTCGATGCCGTCATGTCGTGCCGCAGCCGGCGGCGCGGCGCTGTCCCCGGGGATGTGGAAGATGGCGGAGTCCATGGCGTCGGCGATCTACCTTGAGGCCGCCGGCGGCCTGGCGCTGTGCGGGGTGCTTGCGCGGTCGCTGACGGGCATCACGGACTCCTGGAACGATACGAATGCAAGACGGTGCCGCGGCCCAGCCGCCGCTCCGCTGCAGCGCCTGCCGACGCCGCGATAAAGGACGGACGCCGTTGTCCTGTCGTGCCGGCCTCGAAGGGTGTCAGCCGCCACAAGAGGCCGGCGCCGTTGCCGGCCTCGCAGGATTCCATGCAGGTTGCGTGCCAGGCCCTGCGCTGCTGTTCAAGCCGGCATGCGTGCCGCCGAGCGCCTGCGGGCGCGGGTTTCCAGGCCGATGTGCGCCGCCCTGGTGCATGCGCGCGGCACAGGCAGGCGAGCGGTTTGGTGCAAAGCGCCCTGAAATCGCGCTCAGCGTGGGCGCAGCAACTGATCGGCATCGATCAGCCGCGTGGCCACCGCGGCCAGCGTCTGCCCCCCGTCCATGGCCAGCTGGCGCAGGCGCTGGAAGGCGGCCTCCTCGTCCAGCCCCTGCTCGCGCATCAGGATGCCGCGGGCGCGCTCGACGAGCTTGCGCTCGGCCAGCTGGGTCTGCGCCAGGCGCAGGTCGTGCCGCAGCGTCTGGTCGTGTTCGAAGCGGGCCAGCGCCAGTTGCAGCACGGCGCCCAGGCGCTGAGGCGGCAGGCCGGCGACGTGCAGGTCGCTCACGCCGGCCTGCAGCGCGGCGCGCATCTGTGCGGGTTCTGCACGCTCGGCCACCAGCAGCACGGCGCGCGGCGGGCCGGCCTGGGTCAACTGGGCGAGGAGCCGGGGGCTGGGCTGGTCGCAGTCGATCAGCAGCAGATCGGGCGCAAGCCGCTCCAGCGCCGCCGTGAGGCCGTCGGGCTCGGCCACCAGGTCGATCACGTCGACCAGCTGGCAGCGCAGGCGGATCAGTTCGAGGCGGATGACGGGGCTGCGGCGTTGGCCGGCGTCGGCCAGCATCACGCGCAGGCCCGGCAGGGAAAACGGCGGCGTCGTCATGCCCACCGCTTTTGCAATTAGCGTGCCTTGCTCAGCGCGGCGGCTGGTAGGCGGGCACGGCGTTCTTGATGGCGGGCAGCGACATCAGGTGCTCGAACATCGCGCGCAGGTCCTCGTCCGTCATCCGGCTGTAGGCCTGCCACGGCATGGGTGGGGCGATGGGGCGGCCGGCACCGCGGTGCTGGCCGGTCTTCATGGCGCCGATGAACTGCTCCACCGTCCAGCTGCCCAGGCCGGTGTCGCGGTCGGGCGTGAGGTTGGCCGCGTAGCTGACGCCCCACGGGCCCCAGAACGCGGTGTTGGTGCCGGCGCCGCCCCAGATCCAGGGCCCCTGCGCCGCGGGCGCCGGGGGCAGGGCGAGGCCCTGCGGGTGGCCCGACAGGCCGCGGCCGACATCGGGCTCGGGGCCCTTGGGGCCCATCTTCATCGGCGTGTGGCAGTCGGCGCAGCCGCCGATGGCGACGAGGTAGCGGCCGCGGCTGATCTCGCCGGGCTGGCCCAGGGCCGGCAACGCGGCCGCCAGGGCGATCAGGGGCAGGCTCAGCCGGGACAGGCAACGCAAAGAGGGCATGGCGGGCATCCGTGGATCGACAGGGCGCACAGCCTATCCAGACCCCGGCGTCGCCGCCATGCAGATATTCACCGGCGGACCGGTGGCCGGTTTCGCGCGGCCGCGCCGTGGGGCGAGGCGGCCGCGCGCCGGGTCACTTCATCAGCAGGTTGGGCAGCCACAGCGTCAGCGCGGGCCAGTAGGTCACCACCATCAGGAAGCCCAGCATGGTCAGCAGCCACGGCATGACGGCCACGGTCAGCTCGCTGATGCCCATCTTGGTGATGCCGGACGCCACGTACAGGTTCAGGCCCACCGGCGGGTGGCACATGCCGACTTCCATGTTGACGACGATCAGGATGCCGAAGTGGATGGGGTCGATGCCCAGCTTCATCGCGACCGGGAACAGGATGGGCGCCAGGATCAGGATGATGGAGCTGGGCTCCATGACGTTGCCGGCCAGCAGCAGCAAGATGTTGACCACCAGCAGGAAGGCGATGGGACCGAAGCCCTGGTTGATCATCCAGTCGGCCATGGCCTGCGGGATGTTCTCGCTCGTCATCAGGAAGCTGAACAGCACCGCGTTGGTGATGATGTACAGCAGCATGGCGCTCATGCTGGCCGAATCCAGCAGCACCTTGGGCAGGCGCTTGAGCGGCAGGTCCTTGTAGACGAACACCGCGATGATGAAGGCGTAGACCGCTGCCATGGCCGCCGCCTCGGTGGGCGTGAAGATGCCGCTGTAGATGCCGCCCATGACGACGACGATCAGCAGCAGGCCCCAGATGCTCTCCTTGAACGCCAGCAGGCGCTCCTTGAAGCTGGCCTTGGGCAGGCGCGGGTAGTTGTTCTTGCGGGCGATGTTCCAGGTCGTCAGGCCCAGCAGGAAGGCCAGGCACAGGCCGGGCACGATGCCGGCGATGAACATGGCGCCCACCGACACGTTGGTGGAGACCGAATACATCACCATCGCGATGGACGGGGGGATCAGGATGCCCAGCGAGCCGGAGGTCGTCAGGATGCCGGCGCCGAACTTGTTCGGGAAGCCCTGCTTGACCATCGCCGGCAGGATCACCGAGCCGATGGCCACCACGGTGGCCGGCGACGAGCCCGACACGGCGGCGAACAGCGCGCAGGCCATCACGCCCGCCAGGCCCAGGCCGCCGTGCCAGTGGCCCACCATGCTGGACGCGAAGCGGATCATGCGCCGCGCCACGCCGCCATGGGTGAGGAAGTTGCCGGCCAGGATGAAGAACGGGATCGCCATGATCTCGAACTTCTCGATGCCCGTGAACAGCTTGAGCGCGACGCTCTGCACCGGCACGTCGGTCATCGTGAACAGGAAGGTCAGCACGGTCAGGCCGAGCGAGATGCTGATCGGCATGCCGGTCAGCATCAGCGCGACCAGCAGCACGAAGATGATGAGGCTGTTCATGCGGGCTTTCCTTCGGTCTCGACGCCTTCGACGTGGCCGTGGTCGTGGTGGGGCAGCTCACCGGTCTTGAGGAAGCTCCAGGCCACCTGCAGGAAGCGGTAGCACATCAGGCTGGAGCCCAGCGGCACGCACAGGTAGACCCACCACATCGGCACTTCCATGTCGACCGAGGTCTGGTCGGTCTGCGACATGTGCCAGACGAAGTTGGCGCCCAGCGCCGCCACCGTGCCGGTGAACAGGGCGCCGGCCAGCAGGCCGAACACCACCAGGCTGCGGTAGGCGTTGCCATGCAGCTTGCGCAGGATCACGTCCACGCCGACGTGGATGCCGGTGCGCACGCCGTAGGCGGCGCCGAACTTGGCCATCCAGACGAACATGAAGATGCACAGCTCCTGGGCCCAGCCCAGGTTGAGCTGCACCGTGTAGTCCTGGATGTAGGGCACGCCGGACAGGAAGCGGTGCACGACGGCGATGAAGATCACCAGCGTCGCGGCACCGATGAGGAAGGCGATCAGCCACTCCTCGAGATGATTCAGCACTCGATTGATCATGGAAGCTCCCTCACGGGACGGTTGAGCCGGGACGTCGGGTGGCTGCAGCGCCGCCGCGCCCGCGGCGATCCCCGCGCGGCCGGCGATGCCGGTCCGGCGGGGCATGCCCCTCAAGGGGGCGAGGGCCTGGCGCAGCGATTACTTCGGCGCGACGAAGCCGGCTGCCTTGTAGGCGGCCTCCACGGTGGCCTTGCCGACGCGGGATTCCATTTCCTTGTGGACCGGCATCAGGGCCTTCTTCCACTCGGTGGTCTCGGCGGGCGTGGGCGTGTGGATGGTGGTCTTGCCGCTGGCCTTGATCTTGTCCAGCGACGTGGCGTTCTCGGTCGCGGCGATCGCGTTGGCGTAGACCGTGCTGTCCTTGATCGCGCCCTCCAGCTGGGTGCGGATGTCCGCCGGCAGGCCGTCCCAGAACTTCTTGTTGACGATGACCGCGTAGGCCAGGTGGCCGTGGTTGGACAGCGTCATGTGCTTCTGCACTTCGAAGATCTTCTGCGTGAAGAAGTTGCTTGGCACGCCTTCGGTGCCGTCCACCACGCCCGACTGCAGCGCCTGGTAGAGCTCGCTGAAGGCCATGACCTGCGGGATCGCGCCGAGCGCACGCATCTGCGCGTCCAGCACCTTGCTGGACTGGATGCGCATCTTCATGCCCTTGAAGTCCGCCACGTTGTGCAGCGGCTTGTTGGCGCTCATGATGTGGAAGCCGTTGTCCCAGTAGGCCAGGCCCTTGATGCCCTTGGGTTCCAGCTTCTTGAACAGGTCTGCGCCGAGCTGCCCGTCGGTGACGGCGCGGAAGGCGTCGGTGTCCTTGAACAGGTAGGGCAGGTCGAAGACCTCGAATTCCTTCACGCCCAGCGGACCGAACTTGGCCAGCGACGGCGCCAGCATCTGGACCGAGCCCAGTTGCAGCGCCTCCATCTCTTCCTTGTCCTTGTAGAGCTGGCTGTTCGGGTACAGCTCCACCTTCACCTTGCCGCCCGTGCGCTGCTCGGCCAGTTCCTTGAAGCGCTGCGCGCCCTTGCCCTTGGGCGTGTCGGGCGCCACGACGTGGCTGAACTTGATGATGATGGGTGCCTGCGCCTGGGCGGCGAAGGGCAGGGCCGACAGCGCGGTCGCGGCGGCGATGGCAGAAGCAAGAACGAGACGACGCAAAGCCATGTTTGTCTCCGAATGGTTGGTATGGGCGCGATTCTTCCGATCCGGCCCGGGCTGCGGTAGTTGTGGAGTTCCACATTTCGCAACCGCTTGCGGCTTCTTAGACTGCGAACCATGAAACTGCGCGAGCTGCTGTACCGAAGCCTCTGGCTGGCGCCCCTGGTGTTATCCCTGATTTTCGTGCTGGGTGTGCTGGCCTGGGTGCGCGCCAACGAGGCCGAGGAGCAGGACCAGCAGCGCCAGACGCTGATCTCCGACGCGCTCAGCACCGAGGCGCAGCTGCGCGACCGCATCGGCGACGAACAGGTCCAGTTGCGCCAGCTCGCCGCCAGCCTGGCCGGCCAGCCGCGCACGAGTGCCACGCTGGCGGCCCACCCCGAGGTGAATGCCGGCCTGCGCCGCCTGTGGCAGTCCGTCACCTGGCTGGATGATCTCAACCGCGTGCTGGCCGAGGTGCCCGAGGACGCGGAGGCCGGCCATTCCGAGGACGGCCTTTCGCTGCACCTGACCGCGCCCGTGGCGCCCGGCGGCGTGCTCGTCGTGCGCTACGCGCCGGCGCTGCTGCTCAAGCGCGGCGTGCCGTGGTGGCTGGCGCGCAAGTACGACGTGCAGCTCGTCGACAGCGCCGACCAGGTCATCGCCTCCGCCACGGAGTCGCCGCTGCGTGCCGCGCAGGCGCCGCGGCCGAGCTACCGCGTGGCGCTCACCGGTCCGCTGCGCGCCAGCCCGCTCACGCAGGCCGCGCTGACCGACGCCGCGCTGGAGCTGACGCTGCGCGACCCCGTGTTCAACGGCACGCGCACGCTGGCCTGGGTGCTGGTGGCCGGCTTCCTGCCGCTGGTGGCCGTGGCGAGCTGGCTCACGCGCCGCCAGATGCGCCAGGTGCAGCGCGCCGAAAGCGCCTGGCGCACCGAGGCCGCCTGGCGCCGCGCGATGGAGGACTCGGCGCTCGTGGCGCTGCGTGCGCGCGACTTCGACGGCCGGCTGCTGTACGTCAACCGCACCTTCTGCGACATGGTCGGCCTGCCCGCCGAACAGCTGGTGGGCCTGCTGCCGCCCATGCCCTACTGGCCGCCGGACGCGCTGGCCGAGGTGGCCGAGCGCAACCGCCGCAACCTCGCCGGCCACGCGCCGCGCGAGGGCTACGAGGCCCACTGGCGGCACGCGTCGGGCCGTACGGTGGACGTGATGGTGTTCGAGTCGCCGCTGGTGGACGCCAGCGGCCGCCAGATCGGCTGGATGGGCTCCATCATCGACGTCACCGAGCGCAAGCGGCTGGAGGAGCGCGAACGCCGCCAGGTCGAGACGCTGGCCAACAACGCGCGGCTGACGATGCTGGGCGAGATCGCGTCCACGCTGGCGCACGAGCTGAACCAGCCGCTGACGGCCATCGCCAGCTACGGCGCGGGTCTGACCAACTCGCTGGCCAAGCTGGGCGTGAAGGACGAACTCGTCTGCGGCGCGCTGCAGCGCCTGGGCCAGCAGGCCGCGCACGCAGGCCGCATCGTCGCGCGCATCCGCGAGTTCCTGACGCGCCGCGAGCCGCGCCAGGAGCCCTGCGACGTGAACGCCATCGTCGGTGCCGCGGTGGAGCTGCTCAAGCGCGACCTGCAGCAGCGCGGCGTGCAGGTGGAGCTGCTGCTGGCGCAGGCCCTGCCCGAGGTGCGCGCCGATGCGGTGCTGGTGGAGCAGGTCGTCATCAACCTCGTGCGCAACGCGTCCGACGCGCTGCTGGGCCGCCCGGAGCGCCGCCGCATCCGCGTCAGCACGCGGCTGGCCGGCGAGTTCGTGCGCATCGACGTGCAGGACAACGGCCCGGGCCTGGCCGGCCAGCGCGTCGAGCAGCTGTGCGCGCCGTTCTATTCCACCAAGCCCGACGGCATGGGCCTGGGGCTGGCCATCTGCCGCTCCATCGTAGAGGCGCACCACGGCGTGCTGGACGCCGAGGAAGCCTCCGGCGGCGGCGCGCTGTTCTCCTTCAGCCTGGCCGCGCGCCAGGACCACGCGGTGGAGCCTGCCCATGACGCCCAGCACTGACGCCCCGGCGGGGCGCGTCCATCTCGTCGACGACGACCCGGGCGTGCGCGACGCGCTGACCTTCCTGCTCGGCTCGCGCGGCCTGGCCGTGCGCCCCTTCGCCAGCGGCCCCGAGCTGCTCGCCGCGCTGGACGCCGAGCCGCCGCAGAACCGGCCGCCCAAGGGCATCTTCCTGCTCGACGTGCGCATGGAGCCCATGACCGGCACGCGGCTGCACGACGAGCTGCTGGCCCGCGGCCTGCGCAACCCGGTGCTGTTCCTGACCGGCCATGGCGACATTCCCATGGTCGTCGAGGCGCTGAAGAAGGGCGCGTTCGACTTCCTGGAGAAGCCCTACAGCGACAACGCGCTGGCCGACCGCATCGAGCAGGCGCTGGCGGTGGACGCTGCGATGCAGGCCCAGGGCGCCCAGTCCGCCGAGCGCAGCGCGCGCCTGGCCAGCCTGACGGACCGCGAACGCGAGGTCATGACGCGGGTGGCCGCGGGCAAGCTCAACAAGGTCATCGCCGACGAGCTGAACGTGTCGGTGCGGACCGTGGAGGTGCACCGCGCGCGCGTCTTCGCCAAGCTGGGCGTGCGCTCGGCGGCGGAAGTGGCGACCTTGCTGGCGGGCCGGTAGGCGCCGCGGACGACGGCGCACAGCGGCGCCCTGGCGGGCAGCACCGCCGAAGCGGGCGGGTCGGGCGTCAACGCGGCAGCCGCGCATGACCGATCAACGGGTGTGTGCCGGATCGTCGCCGGTGGCACTGGCCTGCGCCTGCTTCGTGCGCGGGCAGGCGCATCGCCGCGCCTGGGCTGAACACATCCGTTGCGGTGCCCGGGCTGCAGTAGTTCCGCGTGTGAAATATGCCGCCGCTCGACGGCATTTCTGATCCTGCCCTGCGCATTTGATACTTTCGAAATGCAAAAGTGATAAAAACGCGATGTCGGCAAAGCGCCATGGCCGACTTCAGCAATCGGATGGCGCGCACCTCTCGGATCGAAACATGTTCACCAACCTCAAAATCGGCTCCCGACTCGCACTGGGCTTCGGCGTGTTGCTGCTGCTGCTGTGCGCAGTGGCCGGCATCGGCAGCTACCAGACGTCGTTGATCAATGCCAACGTCATCGACCTGGGCGGCAACTGGCTGCCCAGCGTCAGAGTGCTGGGTGATTTGCAGGGCCAGGCCAATGCCGTGCGCCGCACGTCCCTGCGCCATTTGCTCGAGGTGGACAAGGCGGGCAAGGACGCCCAGGCCGTGGTCCACAGCCAGCTCGTCGACAAACAATTCCCTGCCACCTTGGCCGTCTACGAAAAGCTGGTCTCGTCGCCGGAGGAGGCCGCGCTGTTCCAGCAGATCAAGACCTTGTGGGCGGCGTACCAGGAGGACGACCGGAAGCTGCAGACGCTGTCAGACGGTGGTGCCGCGACCTTTGACGAAGCCCGCGCGCTGGCGGCAGGCCGGACGGCCGAGTCCTTCGCCAAGTTGCTCGGCGTCATCACTCAGGACATCGAGCTCAATGCGAATGGCGCCACGGCCAGCAGCGAGGCCGCCGCCGCCAGCTACCGCGCCGTGATGCTTGCCAACGGCGCGGCGATCATCGTGTCGCTGATCACGGGCATCGCACTGGCCATGGCCATCACGCGCACCATCACGCGGCCGCTGCAACAGGCCGTCCAGGTCGCCACGGCGGTCGCGGCCGGCGACCTCACCTCCAGGGTCGATGTGCAAGGCAAGGACGAAACCGCGCAACTGCTGAAGGCGCTGGGCGAGATGAACGACAGCCTGGCCGGCATCGTCGGCCAGGTGCGCAGCAGCAGCGAGAACATCGCCACCGGCTCCGCGCAGATCGCCACCGGCAACCAGGACCTGAGCCAGCGCACCGAGGAGCAGGCCAGCAACCTGCAGCAGACCGCGGCGTCGATGGAAGAGATCGCGGGCACCGTGCGCAACAACGCCGAGACGACCAATCAGGCCAGCAGCCTCGCCCATCAGGCGTCGGCGGCAGCCGTCAAGGGGGGCGAGGTGGTCGGCGCCGTCGTGACCACGATGCAGGACATCTCCGCCGCCTCCAAGAAGATCGTCGACATCATCGGCGTGATCGACGGCATCGCCTTCCAGACCAACATCCTGGCGCTGAACGCCGCCGTCGAGGCGGCCCGGGCCGGCGAACAGGGCCGCGGCTTCGCGGTCGTGGCCAGCGAAGTGCGCAGCCTGGCCGGGCGCTCCGCCGACGCGGCCAAGGAGATCAAGTCGCTGATCAGCGCCAGTGTCGAGAAGGTGGAAGTCGGCAGTCGCCAGGTGGGCGAGGCCGGCACGTCGATGGGCGAGATCGTGGCCCAGGTTCAACGGGTGACGCAGTTGATCGCCGAGATCGCCAATGCCACGTCCGAGCAGTCCAAGGGCATCAGCCAGGTCGGCGAGGCCGTGAACCAGCTCGACCAGGTGACCCAGCAGAACGCAGCCCTGGTGGAGGAGAGCGCCGCCGCCGCGGACAGCCTGCAGCACCAGGCGGCCGCGCTGGCCGATGTGGTGCGCGTGTTCAAGCTGTCTGGTGGCAGCGCCACGCCGACGGCTCGACCGGCCACGCGCCCGGCCGCAAGGACCAGCCCGCCTGCGCCCGCGGCGTTCAAGCCCAGGCTCGCCAGCGCGCCCAAGTCGCCGGCCCCGGCTGCCGCCGCCAGCGCCGCCGACAACTGGGAAACCTTCTGAGCGCCACCTGCCGCTCGCGCATCCCCTTCAATGTCCAAGGATCTGCCATGACCGCGCTCATCGAACACCCGCAAGCCCCGGCACCGTCCGGGGTGTCATTCACCCCGGCGCCGCTGCGCCAGGCCGTCGCGGCCCTGCCGAGCGAGTACCTCAGCTTCCGCCTCGGGGCCGAGGAATACGGCATCGACATCCTGCGTGTCCAGGAGATCCGCAGCTACGCCGAGCCGACACGCATCGCCAATGCGCCGCATTTCATCAAGGGCGTCATCAACCTGCGCGGCGTGATCGTGCCCATCATCGACCTGCGCCTGAAGCTGTCCTGCCAGGCGGCCGAGTACACGGATTTCACCGTCGTCATCGTGCTGAACCTGCGGGACCGCGTGGTCGGCATCGTGGTGGACGCCGTGTCGGACGTCATCGCGCTGGAGGCCGACAGCATCAAGGCTGCGCCGGCCATGAGCGCCGCGGTGGACGTCCAGCACATCCTGGGCATCGGCTGCGTCAGGCACGGCGAGGTCGAGCGCATGCTCATCCTGACCGACATCGCCGCGCTGATGAGCAGCGCCGACATGGGGCTGGTGGATACCGCGGTGCACTGAAAACGCCGCCTGGGCCCGGCCCGTTCTTCGCCGACACTTCGCGCCCCCCGGTCACAGCAGGAGCGTCGAGATGGCGATCGATGTCGCGCGGCAGCCGCCATGAGGTTGCCGCCCCCCGCACTGCGCGCGCATGCGCTGGAGGAAGTCCATCGCTACCTGCAGGTCTGCCCCGGCGAGGCGGCGTCGCTGGCCGCGCTGGCCGAGCAACTGGCGGATGTGTCGGACCCGGTGTTCTCGCGCGCCAACCTGCGCGGCCACATCACCACCAGCGCCATCGTCTACGACTCCCGCCGCCGCACCGTGCTGATGATCCATCACCAGGCGCTGGACTGCTGGCTGCAGCCCGGTGGCCACCACGAGGGGCAGGATCGCCTGGACGTGTCCGCCGCACGCGAGGTGACGGAGGAGACCGGCATCGCCGCGCTGGCGCGGCTGCCCTGGGGTGGCGAGCACCCCGCGCCGTTCGACATCGAGACGCACGCCATCCCCGCCCATCCGGCCAAGGCGGAGGGCGCGCACGTGCACCACGACTTCATCTACCTCTTCGCCGCCGATGCCAGCCAGCCGCTGCAGCCGCAGTGGGCCGAGGTCCAGGGCGTGCGCTGGATGGACCTGGCCCAGTTCGCGGCACTGCCATCCGCGCGGTTTGCGCGGATGGCGAGGAAGCTCGCGGCGGCGGGTCTGGCGCCGCCGCGCTGATCAACCGGGCTGCACGCCGTCTGCCGGCCGCGGGTACTCGATGCGGCGTATCGGCGTGAACAGCGCGCCCGCGGCCACCACGGCGAGCAGGCACAGCGCCGCCGCGGTGAACAGCTGCGTCACGTCCAGCACCCGCAGCGCCGCACCTGCGGCGGCGGCGGCCAGCGGTGCCAGGCCCATGACGATGAACATGAACAGCGCCATCGAGCGGCCCAGCATCGCCGGCGCGATGCGGCGCTGCAGCCAGCTGTAGACGGCCACCTGCACGAAGCCGCCCAGCGCACCCAGCGGCAGCAGCAGCACCGCGCCCTGCCAGGCCGCGTGCACATGGCCGAAGGCGAGGAACACGAGGCCGGCCAGCGTGTCGATCAGCAGCACCGTGCCGCCCAGCGTGGCCAGCCGCCAGTGCGGCTTCAGGCCCGAGACCGCCATGCCGGCCAGCGCGCCCAGCCCGTGCACGGCCAGCATGACGCCCAGCGCCGCGGCGCCGCCGGGCAGCCGCTCGGCGGCCAGCACCGGCAGCGCGACCTGGATGGGCCCGCCGACGAAGAAGGCGATGGCCGCGAAATACAGGAAGAGGGCGCGCAGCTCCTGGTCCCGCCAGCAGGCGCGCATCGCCTCGGCGATGGCGGCGAACACCGGTTGCGCTGCCCTGGCCTCGCCCGCCGTGGTCCGCACGCGCGCCAGCGTCCATGCCGACACGACGAAGCTGGCCGCGTCCAGCCCGAAGGCCCAGGCCAGGCCGTGGCGGCCCAGCGCCGGGTCGCTGCCGGACGTGACCAGCAGCCCCGCCAGCACCGGCCCCAGCAGCAGCACCAGCTGGCGCGCGCCCATCAGCACGCCGTTGGCCGGCTGGATCAGCGCCGCCGGCACGGCCTGCGGCAGGATGGCGCTGGCGGCGGGGTAGCTGAAGGCCGAGGCCAGGCCGATGGCCAGCGTCAGGCCGTAGACCCAGGGCAGCGTGATCGCGCCGGTGGCCGTCAGCGCGGTGAGCAGGCCCAGCAGCGCGGCGTTGAGCCACTTGGTCAGCCACAGCACGGCCTTCGGCGAATGGCGGTCCGCCAGCGCGCCGCCGACGAGGATGAAGACGGCGCGCGGCAGGCTGCCCAGCGCCAGCACGGTGCCCAGCACCAGCGGGTCGCGGGTCAGCGTCATCACCAGCCAGGGCAGTGCCAGCAGCGTGAACTGGTCGCCCAGCATGGACAGCAGGCCGCCGCCCATGAGCCAGCGAAAGTTGGCGTTCTGGAACAGCGCGCGGCGCGGGTCGGGCGTGGGGGTCATGGCTTCTCCTGCGCTTGTTCTTCGGCGGGCAGCGTGTCTTTCGAGCGGCGCAGGTAGGCGATCAACTCGGGCGTGACGCCGGACTGGCGCGCCAGCTCCGGCTCGGCGGCATACATGCGCCGCATCGTGTCCTTCATGCCGGGCGCGATGGCCATGAACTGCTGCTGCAGCACCAGCCAGCGGCGCACCAGCGCCTGCACCTCGGGCGCGCCAGGATCGCAACCGCTGTCCATCGCGGCGCGGGCGTCGCGGATCAGCCCGGGCCACTCGGCCTCGACGGCATCGCGGTCGGCTTCCGGCAGCGCCTGCCACCGCTGGCGCAGCGCACGCATCTGTGTCGGGCTGAACCAGCGCTCGTGCACGCGGCGGATCTGCATCGCATCCAGCAGCACCTGCATCGCGTCGCCGCCGTCGCCGTGCAGTTCGAGCCGCCTGGCCGCATTGCGCAGTGTCTGCAGCAGCGTCTCCTGCGCCAGCAGTTGCGCCTCGATCTGCTCGATCTGCGCCTGCAGCACCGCGGCCAGTGGCTGCGGGGCCTCGCCGTCCAGCAGCGGTGCGATGGCCTTCAGCGGCACGCCGGCATCGCGCAACGCCAGCACGCGGTGCAGGCGCAGCACGTCCGCCTCGCCGTAGCGGCGGTAGCCGGCCTCGCTGCGGCCCGATGGGCGCAACAGGCCCAGTTCCTCGTAGTGGTGCAGCGTGCGCACTGTCAGCCCGGCGCGGCGCGCCAGTTCTCCCACGGTGTAGTCCATGCGGGCCCCTCGGCGGTTGGTCGAATCGGCGCGGATGATGAAGCCTCACGCAGCATGAGGGTCAAGCGCTGTCGTGTGCCTCACATTGAAAGCGCGTTCATGGGGCGTTACTCCCGGGTACGGCGCATGCGGGCCTACGGGATTCCCCTTGCTGGGGCCATTGGGGTGGCGTTCGGGCGGATTTCGCGGCGCGAGCGCTGGCACGGGGTTTGCGCTAGCCACAGAGCCGGGGCGCATGCCTCGGGGTCAAACACAAGGAGTACCGAATGACCACCCCCCTACTGCGCCCGCTGACCCGGCTGGCCACGCTGCTGTCCTTCGCCACACTCGCCACGAGCGCGCTGGCGCTGGAGCCCTTCAACTCGGACGCCGAGCGCGCCCAGCTGCGCCAGGCGCGCGGCGAGTTCGTGCTGGAAGACGGCCGCGTGCTGCGCGTGCGCGTGGGCGAGCACATCCTGGGCGTGCGCTTCGACGACGCGCCGATGGAGCTGTGGCGCGCGCAGAACGCCGACCTGCTGGTCAGCCCCGATGGCCGCCGCCAGTTGCGCCTGCTGCGCAGCACCAACGGCAGCGTCGACCGCGTGGAGCTGCACACGACGCAGGCCCGCTGAGCGGCAGCGAGGGCAGGCGCCCTGCGTGCTGCCTTGCGCGCGTCAGCGCGCCGCGACGAAGCGGTACTCGTGCTGTGCGTCGCGCAGGATCAACGTCGGCTTGGCGGCCTTGTCGTCGCGCACGAACTCGATGCCGCTGATGCCGGGGTCGATGGTCATGTAGCTCTGCGTGCCGTCCTCGTTCTTGCGCAACGCGACCTCGCTGTTCCAGTGCGGGAAGACGAAGCGCATCTTGCCGCCCTGGCGCTGCACGCGCAGCGCGCCCAGCTCGGGGCTGCGGTAGCTGGCGGCCAGCGCCTTCAGCGCGTCGGCGGGAATGGGCAGCGTCAGCAACTGGCGCTGCTTGTCGGCCTCGGCCTTGCGGTTGGCGATGGCCACCTTCAGGCGCTCGTCGGCTTCGGGCCGGCCGTCGAAGATCACCTCCAGCAGCTTGCGCTGCAGCGGGCCGCGCAGCAGCACGCCGGCGTCGGCGTTGGTCAGGATGGTCACGCCCACGCCGTACTCGGGCAGCCAGATCATGTTGGAGTGAAAGCCCAGCATGTCGCCGCCATGCGAGGCGATGGTGATGCCGTACTGCCGGTCGATGAACAGCCCCATGCCGTAGCTGGCGTCTTCGCCGACCATGATCTGCGGCCGGTAGCGCTCGGCCCAGTTGGCCTCGCTGATGACGGGCTGGCCGTCGGGGCCGCGGCCCTTGGCCAGTTCCATCAGCACCCATTGGCTGAAGTCGCGCGCGCTGGTCCACACCGCGCCGGCGGGTCGGGCCGGGATGATGGTGTAGTTCAGGTCCATGCTGGCGCGGCGCGTGCTGCCGTCGAAGGCATCGCCATGCGGCATCGCATGGTTGCCGCGCATGACGCGGGCGTAGTCGAACGTCGTGTTCTTCATGCCCAGCGGCCCGAACAGCAGCTCCTGCATGGCCTCGTCGTAGGCCGCGCCGACTTCCTTGCCGGGCTTGAGCGACGCCGCGGCGATGAAGCCGCCGGCGCCCACCATCAGGTTGCTGTACTGGAACACCTCGCCGAACTTGCTGGTCGGCTTCATGACGGCGAGCTGGTCGAAGGTGGTGCGGGCCGGCGCGCGGCCGTCGGCGAACAGCCAGTCCAGGTCTTGCCTGGGCATGCCGGTGCAGGCGCACACCAGGTGCTTGATGAGCACGCTCTTCGTCACGTCGGGGTCGGCCAGCTTGAAGCCGGGGTAGGCGTCGGCGGCGGGCTGGTCCCAGCGCAGCTTGCCGGCGTCCACGGCGCGGGCCAGCAGCGCCGTCGTCATGGCCTTGGTGTTGGAGGCGGCCATGAACAGCGTGTCGGCATCCACGGGCGTGGGCTTGCCCAGCTCGCGCACGCCCAGGCCGCCGGCCCAGACGAGCCGGTTGCCGTCGATGAAGCTCAGGCCCACGCCGGGCACGTCGAGCTGGCGCATGCCTTCGGAGATGAAGGCCTTGAGCTGCTCGACGCGTTCCGGCGTCAGCGGCTTGGCCGTCCTGCCGGCGAAGCTCTCGCGTTCGTAGCCCATGGGCCGCAGGCTGCTGAAGAACTTGCCGATCGGCGCGCTGCGCTTCTCCAGCGTGCCCTCGGCGGCCTGCAGCAGCAGCACGACCCAGGCCTTGCCGTCGCCGGTGCTGGCGCGGCGCGCGATGGCCTGCAGCACCAGCTTCTCGTTGGGCGAGGTCTCGTAGTCGAAGGCCTGCTGGTCCACCCAGCCGTTGCGGCTGGGTCGCGGCGTGGCCAGGCGCAGCGTGCGCTTGAAGTCGGGCTGCACCAGCTGCCAGGCCTGCGCCACGGCGTCGGCGGCGTCCTTGGCGGACGCGAGGTCCACGACGGTGACCGTCGCGTCGCCCTCGGGCGCCGTGAACTTCAGGACGTTGTTGGTGCTGCTTGGCGTGAACGCCTCGGGAGGCGAATAGCTGTGGCCGGTCGAGGTGGTGTCGGCACTGGCCGCGAAGGCCAGTGCGAGCAGGGAAGCGATCAGCAGGCGGCGCATGGGGGCTCCTTGGTGAGGAGCCGCGATGCTAGGCCCGATCAGGACGCGTTGATGGTCACCACCACGTTCCCGGTGCTGCTCTGGCCCAGGTTGTCCTTCAGCGTGATGACGAGCGTGGTGCTGCCGGCCACGGGCTTGGGCCAGGTGACGGTGAGGCCGGTGCTGCTGGCCGCGAAGCCCATGCCGCTGGCCGCGCCGGCGATGCTGATGGACAGGCTGCTGGCGCCCGGCGCGCTGTAGCCGATGGTGCCGGTGAAGGCCTTGCCGGCCGTGCCGCTGAGGCTGGTGGTCGTCAGCGTCGGGCCGCTGGCCACAGGTGTGGCCGGCGTCGGGCTGCTGCCCGTCACGCTGGCGCCGCTGAGGCTGGTCAGCAGCGCGGCGGCGTTGGGCGTGCCCCAGCCGGTGGGCGTGTCGTAGCCGGCCTTGGCGGTGCAGGTCGTGCAGCTGCCGTTGCTGCCGCTGGCGATGTCCTTGAAGGCCGAGGCGTACTGCGTCGGCACGGCGCCGATCTGCTGGTAGACGGCCGCGTGCGGCTGGCCCAGCACGGTCTTGCCCGAGGCGACGCGCAGTGCGTTGGCCACGGCCACGAGGCCGGCCCATTGCGGCGTGGCCAGGCTGGTGCCGCCGGCGCTGACCCAGCGCGTGGTGGTACTGCTCTGCGGGATCGTGGCCACGTACTGGCCGGTGTTGGGGTCGGCGTTGAAGGCCACGTCGGCGACGGCGCGCTTGGCATAGCCGCCGATGGTGCCGCTCTGGTAGCTGGGCAGGGCCACGTAGGCGCTGATGCCGCCGCCGGTGCCGGTCCAGGTGGTCTCGCTGCGTGCGCCGCTGCCGCTGTAGGTCAGCGACGTGCCGCCCACGGCCAGCACCTTGGTCGACACGGACGGCCACGACACGGCCGCGCCGTTGTCGCCGGTGGCGGCCACGTAGCTCATGCCGGCGGCGGAGAAGATGCTGTCGTAGCTGTTCGTCCAGCTGCCTTCGGCCGCGCCGAAGCTCATGGACACCACGCCCGCGCCCATCTTGTTGGCGAGCGCGACGGCGCTGGACAGGCTGGTCACGCCGGCGTCCGGCGCCTCGATGAGGACCAGCCGCGCCAGCGGCGCGGTGGCATGGGCCCACTGCACGTCCAGCGCGATCTCGGTGGCCCAGCCGCTGTCGTAGGCGGGGGCGGTGCCGGTGAGCGCGCCGGCGCTGGTGCTGTAGGCGACGACCAGTTCGCAGCCGGCGGTGGCAGCCGGCAGCGGCAGCGCGCTGGTGCCGGTCAGCATGCGCGATGTGCAGGCCGGCAGGCCGAACTTGGCGTTGAAGGCGGCCAGCTCGGCGACGATGTTGGGGTCGTGCTTGGCGTTGACGATGTAGATCGTCTGGCCGGCGCCGAGCTGCGCGGCCTGGGCCGCCGTCAGGCCGGTGGTGCTGGCGGGCAGCGCCGGCAGGCCGTAGGCGGCGCGGACCTGTGCCGGCGTGTAGGTGGTGACGGCCGTGGTTGCCGCCATCGGTGCGGCTTCACCGGCACCGGCGCCTAAAGCGCGGGCGCGCGTCGCGTCGTCCAGGCCCGCGGGCGTCAGATGGCGGGTGGACAGGCCCGACAGCGCGAATGCCCGGTGCGGCGCGGCGCCGTCTTCGGGCTCGTCGAGCGCGACGGCGGCGGTGTGGAAGCTGGGCTGGGCGATGACGCCATCGGCCGCCGCGCCATCGAGCGCGACGCTCAGCGAGACGGCCGCGGGTGCCGCACTGGCCTGGACGGTGGGGTTGCCGCCGTCGCCGCCTCCGCAGGCGGTCAGCGCCGCGGCGGCCAGAAGGCTGAGGGTCCAGGAGAGAGTGGTGCTGCGCATGGCCAGGGTCCCGTGCAAAGAAAAAGAAACGGGAGGGCCACGCGGATCAAGACCTTGGGTCTTGGCGGCCCCGCTGCCGTGTCGGCTGCCGTGGGATGCACGTGCAGACGATTTAGGCCGGTGGCTTTGCGTCCCCGCCTTTCGACGGGTTTGCCCTCAGGTTGTCAAACAGGGTCAGTCTAGGTGTTGTCGATCATTTCTGCGTTTTGCCGTCAGGACTGAGTGTGATTTATGCCTCATTGCGTGCCGAGCTTTGTTGGTCGTGAGTCTGCATGGGCTGGTTGTCACGACGCAGACGGACCGACGCTCAAGCCGGCGCGATCTCGACGGCGACGCCGGACAGCACCGCGTTGCCGCTGAGCGGGTCGCGCGCGGCGTCGTCCAGCAGCGCGTTCATGTTCACGCCCGGCCGCTCACGCGCGACGCCCATGCGCACGCCGTCCAGGTCGTGGCCCCAACCGTGCGGCAGGCTGACGACGCCCGGGCTCATGTCCGCACTGCGCTCCACGCGGGCGACCAGCGCGCCGACGGCGCTTTTCACGTGGGCGTAGTCGGCCAGCCCCAGCCGGTCCGCGTCGCCGGGATGCACGAGCAGCGTGCAGCGTTCGGGCCCTTTGGCGAGGACGGGCAGGTTGTGCATCCAGCTGTTGCCGGAACGCGTGTCGCGCCGGCCGATGAGGGTGAACGCGGGCGCCGGCTCGGCCGTCACCTGCGCCAGGTCGGCCAGGATGGACGGTGGCGCCAGCTCGACCTTGCCGCTGGGCGTGCGCAGCACTTCGGGGATGCGCGGGGTGAGGGAGCCCAGGTCCACGCCGCCGCCCTCGACGGTGCTGGCGGCCTTGACCTGGGCCAGCGTCAGCCCGCCGGGCCTGCGGCCGAACTGGTCGCCGTAGGGGCCCACGCGCAGCTGCAGGTCGATGAGCCGCTCCGGGCCGCGCCAGGGTTGGAGCGCGGCGAGCACGGCCGGCGTGGCGTCGCCGGCAAAGCGGCGCACGTCGGCCGCGATGGCCTCGTCGTCGAGCTGCTGCACGTCCACGTCCAGGCCGCGGCCTTCGAGCAACGCGCACAGGCGCAGCAGGGTCTGCCACTCCTGCGGCGTGCCGGGCACGGCGTCGAACACCGGGCCCGAGAACCGCGCATGGTTTCGATGGCTGAGCTGCGGGAACGCGACGTCGAAATGCAGGTCCTCCAGCGGCGACAGACCCGGCAGGATGACGTCGGCATGGCGCGTCGTCTCGTTCAGGTAGATGTCCAGGCTGAGCATGAAGTCCAGCTGCGCCAGCGCCCGGGACAGGCGTGGCCCGCCCGGCGCGGACAGCACCGGGTTGCTGGCGATGGTGATGAGCGCCTTGATCTGGCCTTCGCCCGGCGTCTCGATCTCCTCGGCCATGACGGTGATGGGCAACTCGCCGAACACCTCGGGCGCACCGGACACGCGGCTCTTGCGCCGGCCGGTGGTGACGCCTTTGCCCACGCCGACCGGGTCACCGGGCTTGCCCTGGGTGTTGGGCGCGAACGCGGCGGCCTTGGCGAACATCGCGCCGCCCTCGCGGTCCAGGTTGCCGGTCAGCGCGTTGATGAGGTCCACCAGCCAGGAGTTCACGGTGCCGAAGCGCGTCGTGCAGGTGCCGATGCGGCCGTAGACGGCGGCATGCGGCGCGGCGGC
Organism: Roseateles sp.; assembly: GCF_965229315.1. Taxonomy (GTDB): domain Bacteria; phylum Pseudomonadota; class Gammaproteobacteria; order Burkholderiales; family Burkholderiaceae_C; genus Pelomonas. Next base: position 3,536,854 of record NZ_CBDDJA010000002.1, on the reverse strand, counting down.
CAGCTCGCGGGCCAGGCGGCGCTGCGTGTCGGCCGGGATGCCGCAGCCGGCGGCGGTCACTTCAGGCGCGAACGGCAGCACGGCGGCGCGCGCGTCGTCCAGCCCGTTGACGTGGCCTTCGAGACGGCCCAGCGTCACCAGTCCTTCGTCGAACAGCGTGTGCGCGATGCCGGCCAGCAGCAGCGCGTCGCCGCCGGGGCGGATGGGCAGGTGCTCGTCGGCGGCCGCGGCCGTCTCGCTGCGGCGCGGGTCCACCACGACGATGCGCCCGCCGCGCGCGCGCAGGGCCTTGGCCTTGCCGCGGTAGTCGGGCACCGTCCACAGGCTGCCGTTGCTGACCATGGGGTTGGCGCCCAGGATGAGCAGGTAGTCGCAGCGCTCGATGTCGGGCAGCGGGATGGACAGCCAGTGGCCGAACATCAGTCCGGCGCTGAGCTGCTTGGGCATCTGGTCCAGCGTGGAGGCGCTGAAGGCGTTGCGCGAGCCCAGCGCCCGCGACAGGCGGGGCGTGTAGGCCAGCAGGCTGACCTTGTGCGCGGCCGGGTTGCCGACCGTCATCGCCACCGCGTCGGGCCCGTGCTCGCGCCGGATGGGCAGCAGGCGCCGCTCGATCTCGGCGAAGGCCTCGTCCCAGGTCGCCTCGACAAAGGCGCCGTCGCGCTTGATCAGCGGCGTGCGCAGGCGGTCGGGGTCTTCGTGCAAGTCCTTCAGGCTCACGCCCTTGGGGCACAGGTAGCCGTGGCTGAAGACGTCGTTCGTCGCGCCGCGGATGCTCACGACCTGGGCGCCTTCGGTCTTCACCTCCAGGCCGCAGCAGGCCTCGCACAGCGGGCAGATGCGGTAGTGGCTCTCGGGCATGGGTGTCTCCTGGTGTTTCGGCGGATTCTCCCGACGCCCGCGCGCTCCCCGCGTCAAGCCGGCGACAGGAGCCGCCGGGTCATTGACGGCCTCACCAGTTGCCGATGCTCGGGTTCACGTAGCTGAATTCGTTGGGCACGTCCGCATCGAAGTTGGTGTACGAGAACGACATGCTCAGCGCCAGCGAGCTGACCTGGTGCCACCAGCCCAGCGGCAGGAACAGCGTGTCGCCCGGCTCCAGCACCGTCTCCAGCACCCGGGCCTGGCGCAGCAGCGGGTAGCGGGCGTGGTCGGGCGCGTCCAGGTCGACGGGGCTGTAGACGCCCATGCGGTTGTAGAGCAGCGGCGTCTGCAGCGGCGACACCAGGCGCCAGCGCTTGCGGCCCACGATCTGCGTGTGGAACAGCATGAGCGTGTCGTGGTGCAGCGGCGTGCGCGTGCCGGCCGGGCCGAACCAGAACGACGCGGCCGTGTGCAGCAGGCTGCGGTCGCAGGTGGGCGGCATGCTGCCGATGTCGGCCAGCAGCGGCATGAACTCGGGCCGGCGCAGCATCTCGTCGTTGGCCGTCAGGTAATGGTCGTTCGTCGCGCCGCCGTTCACGACGAGGTCGACGAACTCGGCCACCGTCATGCGCTGGCGCAGCTTCTCCTTGTTCTGCTCGAACAGCGCGTCGGCGTTGCGGCCCACCTGCACGTCCACGGCGAGGTGGCCGAAGCGCTCGCGCAGGTCGGCGGGCGACCATCGGCGCATCGCCGGCCAGTCGTCCGCCACGCCCTGCAGCACGACGGGCCGGCAGCCGCGCACGTAGCGCCCGACGAACTCGTCGCGCGACACGCCGCGGCGCTTCTCGATGACGCCGTAAGCCGGGTCGCTCTGCCAGACCTGCTGCAGGTTGGCGCACACCGATTCCAGCTTGCGCAGCATCTGCTGGTGGCGCCGCGCCGACAGGTACACCGGGTCCTGCTCGATCTGCGCGATGGCGGCCTCGCTGGTGGCCGGGTCCTGGCCGGCCGCCACCATGGTGGCGAGCATGGAGGCCGGCGCGCAGTCCCACAGCCGGTTGTCGGCCACCCACTGCAGCCAGTCGGGCGTGAGGTCCAGCAGGGCCGCGGGCCGGGGCCGCGGTGGGGGCTTGATCGGGGAGAGCGTCATGGCTGCGGGGGCGACAGTGGAACGACGGGGATTTTGTGGCGTGCGGCTCAGGGCGCGCGCGTGGCGCGCACGAGGCGGTCGACCACCTGCCGCCCGGCCGGCGTCCACGGCGCGATCAGTTCGAAATGGCCGGCCTCGTCAAGGTTGACGATCTCCACCGCGTCGCCCAGCTGCGTGGCTTTCGCGCGGTAGCCGTGGCCCTGCACGGGCGGCACGATGCCGTCGTAGATGCCGTGCACCAGCGTCTGCCTCACGTGCAGCGGCAGCAGCGCCGCGGGCGACACGTCGGCCCACACGGCGGCGTCCTGGCCGCGGGTGTCCAGGTCCAGCAACTGGCTGACGGACTTGCCGCACAGCCCCTGGCGCGACGCGAACGCCAGGTCGGGCACGCCGGCCACGGCGACCACGGCGGCAATGGGCAGCGGCGATGCGGCGTGCAGCGGGCTGCCGACGGCGATGCGCGGCCGGGCGGCGGCCCACAGCGCGAGATGCCCGCCTGCGGAGTGGCCGGTGGCGACGAGGCGCGTCAGGTCCAGCGGGTATTGCGTGGCGAGTTGGCGCAGGCGGTCGGTGCCCCGCGCCACGTCCTGGAACGTGCCCGGGTAGCCGCCGCCGGCATGGCCCACGCGGCGGTAGCTGATGCTCCAGACGGCGACGCCGGCCGAACGCAGCGCATCGGCCTGGAAGGCCAGCAGCTCGGGCCCGGGCAGGCTGGCCTGCCAGCAGCCGCCGTGGATCATCAGCACGACCGGGTGCGGCCCCGCGCCCCTGGGCAGCCACAGCTCGCCGAACTGGCTGGCATCGTCGCCATAGGCGATGCGCTGGTCGGCCTTGGGCCGGTCCGGGCGGTCGAGGAGCTGCTGGAAGCTCAGCAACTGGGCGAAGGCCGGCGACGCCGCCAGCAGCGTGATGCTCAGCAGCAGGCGGGTCAGGAACGGGTGGAGCATGGCGTCAACCAGTGGGTCAGTCGGGTCAGCACGGCGGCGTCGGTCTGCAGCGCGAGGTGGCCCAGGCCGGTGAAGAGGGCGGTGTCGTCGAAGGCCAGGCGCCGCGCCGGCGAGCGGTGCTGGCCCAGCGCGCTGGCCACCGGCACGAGGCCGTCGCCCAGCCAGCGAGCCGGCGGGCCGCCGGGCTTCTTGGCCGTGGTGGCGGCCACCGCATAGCAGGCCACGCCGTCGGGCAGCGGCACGCGGCTGGCCTTGCCGGCATCGGCTGCCAGCAGGCTGGCATGGCGCAGGTCGCGGATGCCGGCGCTGCGACGCGCCGCCAGGCCGGCGAGCGGCCGGGCGTAGGCACTGAGCGACAGCAGTTGCTGCAGTTGCTGCCCGCCGCGCTCCAGCGGCGCGCCCTGGTGCGGCGTGCCCAGCGTGACGAGGCAGCGCAGCCGCCCGGGCCAGCGCCGGCCCTGCGCCTGGGCCTGCGCGATGGCGCTGCGGGCGACCAGGCCGCCCATGCTGTGGCCGAGCAGCGTCAGCGGGCCGGGCACGTCGTCCAGCAGCGCGGCGAGCTCGGCGCCGTTGCGCCAGATCGGCCGGCCGCTGTTGTAGCGCAGGCCCAGCGGCCGGTAGCCCAGGGCGGCGAGAGCGGCGGGGAAGTCGGCACCGTTGCGCTGCCATTGCGCCTCGTTCATGCACAGGCCGTGCAGCAGCACCAGCGGCGGGCCCTCGTTGCCGGTGCCGTCGGCCAGCGGATGCAGGCCCATGGGGGTGGCCAGCGGGTTGGCGGTGGCTTCCAGGTAGTCGCCCAGCACGCCGTTCAGCGCGGCCTGCACGGCGCTGGCGCCTGCTGCCTGGGGCAGCAGCGGTGCCAGTGCGCCGAGCGCCACGTCCAGCCCGCCGCCGACCAGCGTCGTCACGCCGCGCACGCTGCGGTAGACCAGGCCGGTGAGGCCGGACGTGCGGTCCCGCTGCGCCGTCAGCGGCCAGCGCGTGATCTCGGCGTGCATGGCCTCGACGAGGTCGGTGACGCCGGTGGTGGCGTCGACGGCAAGGCGGCTGGCGCCGCGAAGCAGGTGAGGGCTGGGCATGAGTGCATCATGCCGCCGTTGTTGGGTTGGTTGTTCTCGGGGAGAGCGTGTCAGCTCGATGCATTGCCGGGAGTCCGCCCCGGCAGGCGGGTAACTTTCTTCTGCGGCGCCAGAAGAAAGTCACCAAAGAAGAGGCGCTGAACCGCACACGAGCACCAAGTGCCGCGTGCGGGGTTCAAAGCCGAAAGCGGTATTGCGCCCAGACGCGAGCCGCTGCGCTCTCGCTGCTGTCCTTTTGACGAGTGTCACGACGCGTCCCTTTGCGCCGCCTAACGCCGGCTGCACGCCGGGCTCACCAGGGAATGCCGCGTCGCTGGGGCGACGCCAAGGACGTTACGCAGCGGTCGCGTCGCCGAGCGACGCTGCATTGGATTTTTTCGTGAGCCCGGCGTGCAGCCGCGCGTTAGGCGGCCCGCCGCTGCGATGAATGGTGCGGGTGACAAGGACAGCAGCGAGAGCGAAGCGGGTCGCTTCGTCCCACACAACGAGGGGTTGGTGGCGTGCGCAGCGAGCGCAAGTGGTGCTGGTGTGCGGTTCAGCGCCTCTCTTTTGGTGACTTTTCTCTGGCGCAGCAGAGAAAAGTTACCCGCCCGCCGGGGCGGACTCCCGGCAACTCGGCATCGAGTCATCAGGACAGCCGCAAAAGCATCCAAGAACAGAACCTACATCTGCCTGAACAGATGCGCACAACTCTCCGCCACCAGCAGCATCTCGCTCCCATGCTTGAGCTTGATCTGCATGCGCCCGCGGAAGTCCCGGCTCACGCTGGCAATCGAATTCACGTTGACCAGCGTGGAGCGGTGGATCTGCCAGAACTGCTCGGGGTCCAGCTCGTCGATGAGTTCCTTCAGCGGCTTGCGGATCAGCGCCTCGCCGTCCTTCAGCCCGAGCCGCGTGTACTTGTTGTCGCTCTGGAAGAACATCACCTCGTCCACGGTGATCAGGCGCAGCGTCTGGCCCACCGACGCGTTGATCCAGCGCAGCGGCGCCCGCGTGGCCGAGGGCACCGGCACGCTGGCGCGGGTGCCGAGCTCTTCCAGCACGCCACCCAGTTGGGCGGGTGCCTGGCCCAGCCGTGCCTTCAACCGCGAGATGGCGGTGAACAGCCGCGCGCCGGCCAGCGGCTTGAGCAGGTAGTCGACGGCGCCCTGGTCGAAAGCGGCGATGGCGTACTGGTCGTAGGCCGTGACGAAGACGACGTGTGCCCGGCCGTTGACCTGGCGCGCCACGTCGATGCCGGTGGCGCCGGGCATCTGGATGTCGAGGAAGAGGACATCGGGGCGGTGCTGGTCCAGCAGGCGCAGCGCCTCCAGCCCGTCGGCGGCTTCGCCGACGATGCTCAGCTCGGGCCAGAGCTTGCCGAGCTGCTCGACGAGTTCGCCGCGCAGCGGGGCTTCGTCCTCGGCGACGACGGCGGTGGGCGACAAGAGGCTCATGCGTGCAACTCCAGCGTGAACAGCGTCCGGCCTGCACCGCTGGCGCAGGTCAGCCGGCCGCCCAGCACGGCCAGGCGTTCGCGCAGTGACGCCAGGTCGGCGTCTTCGCTGCACAGGCCTTCCTGGTCAAAGCCCAGCGTGATGCGCCCGTCGGCGGCCTGCAGCCAGCACTGGCCGGGGCGGCCCAGGCGCAGCGCGCGCTGCACCAGCGGCAGCAGCAGCATGGGTGGCAGCGGGGTCGCCGCGTGTGCACCGATTTCGCCGTCGAAGGCCGGCGCCTGGCCGTGCAGGTCGCGCAGCAGGGCCAGGTAGCTGGCGATCAGCTCAGCCTCGCTGGCCAGCGTGGCGCCGCCGCTGCCGGACGGCGTCGGGTGGTGCCGTGGCAGCCGCGGCAGCGCCACGCGCAGGTGCTGGATCAGCCGCTCCAGCCGCGCGCTGGCGCTGGGGTCGCGGCGGCCGTAGGCCTGCTCCACCGACACGAGCGCATCGAACAGCAGCGGCGGGTCCACCTGCGCCTGCAGGGCCGCGAGCTGCGATGCCAGTGCGTGGCGGCGCAGTTCGCCGTGTTCGCGCAGCAGCGTCTCGGCGGCGTCCTGCTGGCGGCGCCGGCGGGCCTGGATTTCCAGCAGGCCGACGATCATCAATGCCGGCATGAACACCCACAGCGTGTCGCCCATCAGTGCCAGCGGGCGCAGCGGGATGCATGGCGGCTTGCCGTAGCTGGCGCGGATGAGGTCGCACATCGACGGCCAGGGCAGCGCCAGCGTGACGACCTGCGCCAGCACCATGCCCAGGCCCGAGCCCAGCAGCGTGGCCAGCACGAGCTGGCGCATCCGGGCCGCTCCGGTCGCAGCGCTGCGCGCGGCAGGCAGCCAGCACAGCAGCAGCACCAGACCCGAGAGCAGCGGCATCAGCACGGAGCGGGTCACCACCTGTGGCAGCTGCGTGCCGACGTGGTACTCCAGCAGGGAGGTCAGGTCGATGGCGCCGAACATGAGGCTGGCGACGATGAAGACCGCCGCTTCACGCGGGCGCAGAGAGCGCCAGGCGGCCCAGATCGTCATCACTGGCGCACCGGTCGCGCGGTGCGCCGTCACGCCAGCCACGAGCGGGCCTGCGTGGGGGCGGGCCGGCACAGCGCTCATGCGGCCAGCACCTGCGCCGGCAGCCGCACGCGTGCCACCACGCCGCGTGGCTGGGCGGCCTCCAGCTCCAGCGCCGCTGCGTCGCCGAAGCGGGCGGCCAGCCGGGCGCGCGTGTTGGCCAGGCCCACGCCCGCGCCGCCGCTGGCCGAACCGAAGCCCTGGCCGTTGTCGGCCACCTCCACCGTCATGCCCCCGCCGGGTTGTGCCGCGGCGCGGATCTCGATGCGCCCGCCTTCGGGCAGTGGCGACAGGCCGTGCTTGATGGCGTTCTCCACCAGCGTGGGCAGCACCAGCGTGGGCAGTTGCATGGCCAGCAGCGCCGGGTCGGCCGTGATGCCGAACGACAGCCGTTCGCCCATGCGCATCTGCAGGATGGCCAGGTAATGGCGCACCAGCTCCAGCTCGTCGGCCAGCGTGGACTCGTGCCGGCGCATGCCGGGCAGCGCCGCGCGCAGGTAGGCGATCAGCGCCACCAGCATGTCGCGGCCGCGCTCCGGCGTGGTCTCGTACAGGCGCTTGACGTTGGCCAGCGTATTGAAGAGGAAATGCGGCTCGATCTGCGCGTTCAGCGCCGAGAGCTGGGCCTCGGTCTGCTGGCCCAGCAGCAGCTCGCGCTCGCGCGCCAGCCGGCCCAGCTGCTCACGGCTCGCACGCTCCGCGCGGCTGAAGCGCAGCAGCATGTAGGCCATGCCGCCCAGCAGCGTCCAGATGGCGATCGTCGAGACGAACCAGGCGAGGCTGACGTCGCTGTAGCCCTTTTCGAGCTTGGCGATGTAGTAGCGCGACCAGGTGCCCGCTGCCGCACCCACCGCCACGGCGCCGGCCTGGATGGCCATCGTGGCCCGCGCAGACCAGCGCCGGTTGGCGAGCAGGCCCTCGGCGAGCGCGACGAAGGCCAGCAGCGACAGCCCTGTCAGCAGCGACTGCCGCGAGAAGCGGATGGTGTCGAAGATCGCCTCCCGGACCGGCATGTCCCCGCCGAACCACGTCAGCGAGCGCGACACCGCGTGCAGCAGGCAGAAGTAGTAGACGGCCGCCACCAGGCGCAGATTGCATACGCGGCGGAAGGCCTGCAGCGGGGTCGAGTCCTCCATGCAGTCATTGTCGGGCGCCGGGCGCGGCCCGGGTCGGGATGCGACGAACCGGGCTCAGGGCGTCCCGGCCGCGGCAATCAGCGCCTTGAGTTCGCGCTCTGAGGCGGCCGCGTCACCGAGGTTGATCTCGATCAGGCGGCGCAGGTGGGTGATGGACTCGATGTCGATGCTGCGGCACAGCACGCCGGCATGGTCGCCTTCGACATGCGCGAGTTCGCCGGCCATCGAGATGACGATGTCGTCCGCTGCACCGTCGCCGAGCGGCAGCTTGACGAGGCAGGGCATGCCGGCCTGCGGCGCCTGCCCAGCCGGCAGTTGCAGCAGCACGCCTTTGAGCGAGATGTCGATCACCTGGCAGCGCAGGTGTGCCTGCGTCGTGATCAGCTCGGCGCCCGCGGCGAAGGCGACGCGGGCGAATTGGCGGCGTTCGGTGCTGATGATGGTCTCCCGGTGCTGACCGAGTGGGGTCGGCCGATCCTAGACGAAAGGCTCCAGCTCGCTGCCGCTGCTGAACACGGTGCTGTGCTCGACGGCCTGCTGCAGCCGTTCGGGCGACAGCGAGGCCAGGCCCATGGCCTCCAGCATGAACCAGGCAGCCCGCAGGAAGGCGATGGTTTCCTCGCGCACGCCGTCGGGGCTCGTGGGCGGGCTGTCGAGGTCGCGCTCGGGCGTCTGGCGGGGCGCGACGACGGCCGGCCGGTGTGCGCGCGCGACGCGGGCCAGCAGCTCACGCGTGTCCACCGTCGCGCTGGGCGCATCGATGAGGCGCACCAGGTCGCCCAACTGCTGCTCGGCTGCGGCCGCCAGCAGCCGCGCGGCGTGGTCGGCACCACCGGCGAGATACAGCCCGGCCGCGAGGTCGACGTATTCGAGGGCGGCCGACAGCCGCTGGAGGTCGGGATTGGACATGGCGGCCAAGTCTAGGTTGTGTACAAGCGCAAATGGCGGACAAACTTCACATTGCCTTGGATATGCTGGCCGCTCCAGGAGGATTCACCACCATGTTCGACCGTCGACAGCACCTGCAACACCTGGCCGCCCTGGCTACCGCCTCGGCATTGCCCGCCATCGCCGCTGACGACGCGGACGGCACCTACGACGAGGACTCCATCCTCAAGGCGGCCACCGACTTCTTCGGCCAGACCACCGAGGGCCTCGCCAAGGTCGTCGAGAAGGCTTTCAAGGAGCAGGGGCGCCCCAATGCCTACATCAAGGGCGAGGAAGCCTCGGCCGCCATCACCGTCGGCCTGCGCTATGGCGAAGGCGAGCTGACGATGAAGGGCGGCGGCGCGTCCAAGGTCTTCTGGGCCGGCCCGTCCATCGGCTTCGACCTGGGCGCGAATGCATCCAAGGTCTTCACGCTGGTCTACAAGCTGCCCAAGCTCAGCGCCATCTACCAGCGCTTCCCCGGCGTGGACGGCAGCCTGTACTACATCGGCGGCGCCGGCATCAATTACCAGCGGCTGAACGGCATCGTGCTGGCACCCATCCGCCTGGGCGTCGGCCTGCGTGCGGGGGCCAGCGTGGGCTACATGCACTACCGGCGCGAGAAGAGCATCAATCCTTTCTGACGCCGGTCAAGCCGCGGCCGATTTGTCTGGCGAGCCGGCCGCGGCAACGGCGTAGACTGTGATTTCATACAGCATCGAGGCCCATCGTGAGCACCACCGCCAACTTGCCCGTGCAGGACATCTCCAGCGAAGTCCTGATCGAGAAATACGCCAAGGGCGGTGAGCAGACGCCCGACGAGTTGCGCGAACGCGTGGCGCGCGCGCTGGCCCAGGCCGAGCCACCGGCCGACCGCGTGCGCTGGGCGGCAGCCTTCCTCGACGCGCAGCAGCGCGGCTTCGTGCCGGCCGGCCGCATCATGTCTGCCGCCGGCACCGAGCTGTCGGCCACGCTGATCAACTGCTTCGTGCAGCCGGTGGGCGACTCCATCGCCACGGCCGAAGACGGCGTGCCGGGCATCTACACCGCGCTGACCGAAGCCGCCGAGACCATGCGCCGCGGCGGCGGCGTGGGCTACGACTTCAGCCGCATCCGCCCGGCCGGCGCCTGGGTGGGCTCCACGCGCAGCCATGCGTCCGGCCCGATCAGCTACATGCGCGTCTTCGACCGCAGCTGCGAGACGGTGGAGAGCGCCGGCAGCCGCCGCGGCGCGCAGATGGGCGTGCTGCGCTGCGACCACCCGGACATCGAGGCCTTCATCCACGCCAAGGACCAGGGCGACCTGCGCAACTTCAACATCTCCGTCGGCGTGACCGATGCGTTCATGGCCGCCGTGCAGGCCGATGAGACGGTCGAGCTGGCGCACAAGGCCCAGCCCAGCGCCGAGCAGATCGAGGCCGGCGCCTACCAGCGCGGCGACGGCCAGTGGGTCTACCGCAAGGTGCGCGCCCGCGCGCTGTGGGACCAGGTCATGCGCTCCACCTACGACCACGCCGAGCCGGGCGTGCTGTTCCTGGACCGCATCAATGCCGACAACAACCTGCATTACTGCGAGACGATTGCGGCGACGAACCCGTGTGCCGAACAGCCACTGCCGCCCTACGGCTGCTGCTGCCTTGGCTCCATCGACCTGACGCGCTTCGTGCGCGACCCGTTCAGCGCCAGGCCGGCGTTCGACGAGGCCGGCTTCGCCGAGGTCGTGGCAGTCGCCACGCGCATGCTGGACAACGTGCTGGACGTGACGCCCTGGCCGCTGCCGGCGCAGCAGCAGGAGGCGGCCAACAAGCGCCGTGTGGGCCTGGGCTTCACGGGCCTGGGCGATGCGCTGGTGATGCTGAACCTGCGCTATGACAGCAGCGAAGCGCGCGACATGGCCAGCCGCATCAGTGAAGTGATGCGCGATGCGGCCTACGCGGCGTCCAGCGACATCGCGGCCGAGCGCGGCAGCTTCCCGCTGTTCAACGCCGACCTGTACCTGTCCGGCGGCAGCTTCGCGTCGCGCCTGCCGCAAGCGCTGAAGGACAAGATCCGCGCCCAGGGCCTGCGCAACTCGCACCTGCTGTCCATCGCGCCCACCGGCACCATCAGCCTGGCCTTCGCCGACAACGCGAGCAACGGCATCGAGCCGGCGTTCTCGTGGACCTACACGCGCAAGAAGCGCCTCTCGCAGAGCGAGGGCGGCGGCTTCAAGGAGTACCAGGTCGAGGACCATGCCTGGCGCCTGTACCGCCACCTGTTCGGCAACGACGCGCCCTTGTCCGACGCCTTCGTCACGGCGCTGGAACTGAGCGCGTCCGACCACGCCGCCATGGTCGCCGCCGTGGCGCCCTACATCGACACGTCGATCAGCAAGACCGTCAACGTGCCGGCGGACTACCCCTACGAGGATTTCCAGGACCTCTACGTCCAGGCCTGGGAAGCCAAGCTCAAGGGCCTGGCCACCTACCGGCCCAACAGCGTGCTGGGGTCGGTGCTGAGCGTGACGCCCGAGGTCAAGCAGCCGGAGCCGCTGCGTCCCGATTCGGGCGCCGATGTCGATGGAGCCAACCAGCGCCTGCGCGTGGAGCGCCTGCCCCATGCCGTCGTCGCCTCGCTGCGCTGGCCCAGCCGCCCCGACATGCCCGGCGGCAACCCGGCCTGGAGCTACCTGATCCAGCATCCGCACGGCGACTTCGCGCTCTTCATCGGCGAGCTGCCGCTGGAGGGGCCGGACGCCGGCCTGTTCGGCCGCAACCTGCCGTTCGAGGTCTGGGTCAACGGTGCCGAGCAGCCGCGCGGCCTGTCGGCCCTGGCCAAGACGCTGTCCATGGACCTGCGCACCAACGACGCCGCCTGGCTGCGCCTGAAGCTGGACGCGCTCGCCACCGTGCAGGAGGAGCGCGCCTTCGAGATGCCGATGCCGCCGAGCGGCGAGCAGCGCCTGTTCCCCGGCGTCGTCGCCGCCACGGCGGCGGTCATCCGCTGGCGCTGCGAGCAGCTCGGTGCACTGGCCGAGGGTGGCCCCACGCCGGTCGTGGACGCCATGTTCAGCCGCAACGAGCCGCGCACCGGCACCTCCGGCACGCTGGCCTGGGCGGTGGACGTGGACAACCCGGCGACCAACGAGCAGTTCACGCTGACGCTGAAGGAAGTGCTGCTGCCCACGCCTGGATCGGAAGGTTCGGGCGGCAGCGTCACGCGGCCCTGCGCCATGGGCTTCTCGGGCAACTACCCCAAGGCGCTGGACGGCCTGGCGCGGCTGCTGAGCCTGGACATGCGCGTGATGGACCCGGGCTGGATCGCGATGAAGCTGCGCAAGCTGCTCAACGTGGGCGAGCCGCTGGGCCACTTCATGGCGCCGGTGCCGTCACTGCACGGCGCGGATGCGAGGGCCCGCCGCCAGCAGGTCTGGCCGTCGACGGTGGCCTACGTCGCGCGGCTGGTCATCCACCGCTACGCGATGCTGGGCATCCTCGACGAGGCCGGCCAGCCGCTGACCGACATGGGCCTGCTGCAGACGCCGGCGCCCAAGCTGGCCGCGGCGGCCGGCACGCTGCTGGTGCAGGCCGGCCGGCCCTGCCCGGAGTGCGGCAACGCCACCATGATCCACAAGGACGGGTGCGATTTCTGCACGGCTTGCGGGTATGTCGGGCAGTGCGGGTGACGGCGGGCGACACATTCCGCTGCTGAGTGTGCACATCGCCGCGATGTCGGCGATGAGACAGCTGATCTGGCGCAGGAGCGCTGCTCCCGTATGGACAGGTCAGGCGAAGGATGCCGACGTCAGCAGGTCGTGACGGCTGGATGCGGGACGCATCGGGGCGGCCATCGTGCGGGTCGGGATGTCTGTGGAGCGCAGGTTTTGCGCAGTGCTCTAAAGGTTGACAGTCACGCCAATTCCTTGCCGTTGGGATGCCGGCGAGACCCAATTCATGTCGATTGAGGATGCGTGCCCCGGCAGCCTTGAGCAAACATGGCGCACCTTGCTAATTTTTCGGTTGCGCATATCTGGCGGGTCAATTTTCCAAACCAGTTTGGCCTGTCTGATCTTGACGGCAATCCTGTCAACGAGTCTGAACGGATTTCTGGTGCTCGGCATCTCAGCGTGGAGCCGAGATTTTGCATCGATGACTGAAGGGAGAGTGTATGAGTGATCCATTCAAGGCTTTGCCGAAAGACGTGATCGGCCTTATCTCAAAGTCGCTGACTTCCACGGAGATTGGAAATCTCGCGAAAACCTGCACGGACCTCAATAACAAAATCAAAAATTCCAAATTCATCCAGAACGAAAAGGCGTTGAAGGAGGCTGACGAGAAAAAAATAATGCAAGAGCTTAAAAAGCAGACTGCCGAGCTGAAAAACTGCATCAAGGTCGTCAAGAAGATTGCATCCGCCGTCGGCATCCAGAAGATGCTTCTTTCGCTTGCCGACCACAACGAGGCATACGCCAAATCTCTTCTTCAGCATCTTAAAAGTGACAGCTTCGAGCTGCCGATCAACGCCATCCAAAAAGCAGTCAGGGCCAATCCAAATTCCTTCGACAAGCAGTTTGTGTTGGCGGCGCAGGAGTTCAAAGACGCAAAGGATGAGTTGAAAAAGGCCATGGGTTTGAAGTGAGGCCTGAACCCGGCGGGTCGCGGCCATCGGATGGCATGGCTATTCAACCAACACGGCGCACCTGCATTGGCCTGCCGCCCTTGGCAGCCCTTGACGTCAACCGCCGTCGATCAGCCGCCGCAGCCTGGGTCTCATCGCCAACAGCACGGCGCCTGTGACGAGACTCCCCACCGCCAGCTGCATGAACAGCGTCGCATAGGCCGCATTCGTGGTCAGCGGTGACCCATCCACCGGCTGCGCGACGACGCCCGAGAAGTCGCCTGCGAACAACGACGCCAGGCCCGTCACCAGCATCCAGCTGCCCATCATGACGCCCTGGTGCTGCCGGGGCGCCAGGCGCCCGATCATGGCGTAGCCCACGGGCGAGATCAGCAGCTCGCCCACGCTCTGCAGCACGTAGCTGAGGAACAGCCAGAAGAAGTCCGCGTGGCCGCTCGCATCGGCGAGCCGGATGCCCAACGGCAGGGCCAGGAAGCCCAGGCCCATCAGCACGAGGGACGCGGAGAATTGCAGCGGGATGTCCACCGGCCAGCCCCTGGCGCGCCAGCGGGCGAACACCGCGGCCAGCCACGGGCCGCCGATGACGATGACGACGGTGTTGATGTTCTGCACCCACTGCGGTGCCACGGGCACGCCCCAGACGTTCAGCCAGACGTTGCCCACCGCGTACATCTGCAGCCCGTTGGGCGCCATCTGGTACAGCGACCAGAACACCAGCGAGCCCAGCATCAGCACGAGGTAGGCCTGCATGCGGCGCTTCTCTGCCGGCACCGGATGGCGCATCGTCATCACCACCAGCGCCACGCCCACGGCGGCGCACAGCGCCTTCATGCCGATGGCCGTGTCGCTGGGGTGCTGCAGCAGCCAGGCCAGCAGCGGCACCAGGCCCACCAGCACCGCGATGCCGACGGCAAAGCGGCCCCAGAAGCCGGCGCCCCGGTGCTGCGACAGCGGGGTGTCGCGGTCCGCCAGCGTGCGCCAGAAGATCAGCGCCAGCACGATGGCGCCGGCGTTGCCCAAGGTGGCGAACCAGAAGATGGTGCTGTAGAGCTCGCCCAGCTGGTAGTGCCCGGCCACCGCGAAGCCGACGAAGAAGCCCACGTTCATGCCGGCGTAGTTCCACAGGAAGGCGGCCTCGCGGCGGTCGTCCTCGGGCGCGAAGCGCTGCGTGAGCATCATGTTCAGGCAGGTCACGTTCAGCCCGCTGCCGGTCAGGAACAGCGCCAGGCCCCAGTACAGGCCGGCCAGCGTGCCGCCGGCGATGGCGCCGCAGCCCAGCACCTGCAGCGCCATGCCGCCGACGAACAGGTTGCGGTTGCTCAGGAACCGCCCGCCCAGGTAGCCACCGAACAGGTGCAGCCCGTAGTTGAAGGCGCCGAACAGGCCCATCATCAGCGCGGCCTGGTCGTTGCTGAAGCCCAGGCGCCGCGTGCCGTACAGCACGAGCGTGGACTGCAGCACCGCGAAGCCCAGCGTCGCGAAGACCTGGATCATGAACAGCACGGCAGACCCTTCGGGAATGCGCGCCAGGCGTTGTCGGAGTCGGCTCATGGGTGCGATTGTCCCGGCGCTCGGGGACCGCCACGGTGCGTGTCATCCCGCGGACATGGGCCTCCGAGGGCGCCGCATAGGATGGTTCATGGCTGTTTCCACCTTCTCCCCGGTCCCCGCCTTTGCAAAAGTTTTCGTCGCCAACCGCGGGGAGGTGGCGCTGCGCGTGCTGCGGGCCCTGCGCGACCTGGGCGTCGCGAGCGTGGCCGTCCATGCGGCGGACGACACCGCCTCGGCCCACATCGCCGCGGCGGACGAGGTCGTGGCGCTGCCCGCCAGCGGCCCGGCCGCCTACCTCGATGTCGCGGGCCTCGTGGCGCACGCGACGCGCCTGGGCTGCGACGCGGTGCACCCCGGCTACGGCTTCCTCAGCGAGCGGGCGGATTTCGCGCAGGCCTGCGCGGCGGCCCGCCTCGTGTTCATCGGCGCCACGCCCGAGCAGCTCGCGCTGTTCGGCGACAAGGCCCGCGCCCGCGCGCTGGCGGTTGAGCAGGGCGTGCCGGTGCTCGCCGGCAGCGATGGCGAGGTGACGCTGGCGCAAGCGCAGGCCTTCTTCGCGGCACAGGGCGGCGACGGCGTCATGCTCAAGGCCGTCGCCGGTGGCGGCGGGCGCGGCATGCGCGTGGTGACCGAGGCGCACGACCTGCCGGCTGCGTTCGAGCGCTGCCGCTCCGAGGCACGCGCGGCGTTCGGCGTCGAGGGTGTCTACGTCGAGAGCCTGATGCGTGGTGCTCGGCACATCGAGGTTCAGGTGCTGGGCGACGGGCGCGAGGTCGCCGTGATCGGCGAGCGCGACTGCACGCTGCAGCGGCGCTTCCAGAAGCTCGTCGAGATGGCGCCCAGCCCGGGGCTGGACCCCGGGATGCGGCAGCGGCTGAACGATGCGGCGCTGCGCCTGGCCCGCGCGGTGGGCTACCTGGGCCTGGGCACCTTCGAGTTCCTCGTCGATGCGGGGCGCGGCGCGTTCGTCTTCATCGAGACCAACCCGCGGCTGCAGGTGGAGCACACCGTCACCGAGGAGGTCACGGGGCTGGACCTCGTGCAGCTGCAGATCCAGGTCGCCGCAGGCCGGTGCCTGGCCGAGCTGGGCCTGGACACGCCACCCAAGCCGCAGGGCTTCGCCATCCAATGGCGCCTCAACGCCGAGACGCTGGACGCGCAGGGCCGGGCCTTGCCCGGCAGCGGCCGGCTGGCGCGCTTCGACCTGCCCGCCGGCCCCGGCGTGCGCGTGGACACGCATGCAGTGGCCGGCAGCACGCCATCGCCGCACTACGACAGCCTGCTCGCCAAACTGGTGGTGCGCGCGCCGAGCCTCGGCGACGCGCTGCGACGCTCGCAACGCGCCTTGGCCGAATGCCGCATCGACGGCCTCGCCACCAACCTCGGCCTGCTGCGCACGCTGGCCGCGCGCCCGGAACTGGCGGGCAGCGCGCTGCACACCGGCTGGCTGGAGGCGCACCTGCCCGAACTGTTGCCGGCCCAAGCCGCCCCCATGGCCGCAGACCCGCACGCCGTCGCCGCCACCATGGCCGGCCGGCTGCTGCAGTTCAGCGTGGCGGTGGGCGACGTGGTGGCTGCCGGCGCCGAGCTGGCCATCGTCGAGGCGATGAAGATGGAGCATGTGCTGGCCGCGCCCGGCGCGGGCCGCGTCGTGGCGTTGAACGTGGCCGCGGGCGCGTTCGTCGAAACCGGCCAGGTGCTGCTGGTGCTGGCACCGACCGATGGTGCCGACGTGCAGCCCGACGCCGCTGAGGCGGCCGACCCCGACCGCATCCGTCCCGACCTGCAGCGCGTGCTCGACCGCACGGCCTTCACGCACGACGCGGCCCGCCCCGAGGCCATCGCGAAGCGCCATGCGCAAGGCCTGCGCAGCGCGCGCGAGAACATCGCCGACCTGTGCGACGACGGTTCCTTCATCGAGTACGGCGCGCTGGCCGTGGCCGCGCAGTCGCGCCGGCGCACGGCCGAGGACTTGATCGCCCACACGCCGGCCGACGGCCTGGTCACCGGCATCGGCGCGGTCAACGGCCACGCGTTCGGCGAGGAGACCGCCCGCACCGTCGTCATGGCCTACGACGCCACCGTGCTGGCCGGCACGCAGGGCGCGCGCAACCATGCCAAGACCGACCGCATGCTGCACATCGCGGCCGCGCAGCGCCTGCCCGTCGTGCTGTTCGCCGAGGGCGGCGGCGGGCGGCCGGGCGACACCGACATGCCGGTGGTCGCCGGCCTCAATGTGCCCACGTTCGCGAGCTACGCGGCGCTGTCCGGCCGTGTGCCGGTGGTGGGCATCGCCGCGGGCCGCTGCTTCGCCGGCAATGCCGCGCTGCTGGGCTGCAGCGATGTCGTCATCGCCACCCGGCACAGCAACATCGGCATGGGCGGCCCGGCGATGGTGGAGGGCGGCGGGCTGGGTGTCTTCAGGCCCGAGCAGATCGGCCCGGCCGCCGTGCAGCACGCCAATGGCGTCATCGACGTGCTGGTGGACGACGAGGCCGCCGCGGTGGCCGCGGCACGCCATTACCTGTCGTTCTTCCAGGGGCGCGTCGCCGAGTGGGCCGCACCCGACGCGCGCGAGCTGCGCCACGTCGTGCCCGAGAACCGCCTGCGCGTCTACGACAGCCGCGCCGTGCTGCCGGCGCTGTTCGACGCGGGCAGCGTGCTCCTGCTGCGCGCTGGCTTCGGCGCTGGCATCCACACGGCGCTCGCCCGCCTCGAGGGCCGGCCGGTGGGCGTGCTGGCCAGCAACCCGCTGCACCTGGGCGGCGCCATCGATGCCGACGCGGCCGACAAGGCCGCGCGCTTCATGCAGCTGTGCAACGCGCACGGCCTGCCGCTGGTGAGCCTCATCGACACGCCGGGCTTCATGGTGGGGCCGGCCGTGGAGGCGCAGGCGCAGGTGCGCCACGTCAGCCGCCTGTTCGTCACGGCCGCCGCGCTGCGCGTGCCGTTCTTCGCCGTCGTGCTGCGCAAGAGCTACGGGCTGGGCGCGATGGCGATGGCCGCCGGCGGCCTGCACCGGCCGGTGTTCACCATCGCCTGGCCCACGGCCGAGTTCGGCGCGATGGGCCTGGAGGGCGCCGTGCGGCTGGGCTTTCGCAAGGAGCTGAATGCGCTGCCGGCGGGCGCGGAGCGCGACGCGCTGTTCCAGCGTCTGGTCGCCCAGCAGTACGCCAACGGCGAGGCCATCAACCTGGCCGCCACGCTGGAGATCGATGCCGTCATCGACCCCGCCGAGACGCGCGCCTGGCTGGCGCGCGGCCTGGCATCCGCGCGCTTGCAGCCCCTCGACACCCGTTTTGTGGACACCTGGTGAGGGCGGCCGGCTGCGGCCGAAGGTACCGCTGAAAACTTTTTTTGCATCCGCTGCATCCAAACGCGGCGCCGGGGGCTAGTGACGAGGGTGAGCTTCGGCCACACCGATGTCCCAACCCCCCACAAGGAGATCCTTCATGCAAAAGATTGCCCCCACCGCACTCGCCCTCGTTGCCGCCATCGGCCTGTCCGCCTGCGCCGGCATGGCGCCGTCGTCCCCGATGTTCAGCCAGGCGGCGCTGCCCGACGCCGTCAAGGTGCCGGACGGCCACCGCGTCGTCATGGAGACCGTCGGGGTCGGCGAGATCACCTACGAATGCCGCGCCAAGGCCGGCGCCGCGGGCGTGTTCGAGTGGGTGTTCGTCGGCCCCAAGGCCGACCTGAACAGCCGTGCCGGCGCCAAGGTCGGCACCTACTTCGGTCCGCCGGCGACCTGGGCGTCCAGCGACGGCTCCGCCATCACCGGCACGCAGGTGGCCGTGTCGCCGTCCACGCCGGGCAACATCCCGCTGCAGCTCGTCAAGGCCAACCCGGCCACCGGCGCGGGCGCGATGCAGGGCGTGAGCTACGTGCAGCGCGTGGCCACCCAGGGCGGCGTGGCGCCAAGCCTGCCTTGCGATGCGGGCAGCACCGGCCGCAAGGAAGTGGTCAAGTACCAGGCCGACTACATCTTCTGGAAGGCGGCCTGATCCAGGCTTCGGGTGGGCTAGAGTCCACGCGGACCCGACGCCCACCCGCTGCCCTTGCCCGCCACGCTCCCCCCGTTCGACTACGAAGCTGCCTTGCTCGCCTGCGCGCGGGGCGAGCGCTTTGCGTTGCGCGCGCTGTACGAGCGGGAGTCGCGCTGGCTGCTGGGCGTGGCGCTGCGCGTCGTGCGTGACCGTGAACGCGCCGAGGACGTGCTGCACGACGCCTTCATGCAGGTCTGGGAACACGCGGCCACCTACCAGCCCGCGCTGGGCTCGGCACGCGGCTGGATCTACACCGTCGTGCGCCATGCGGCGCTGAAGGCGGTGCGCGACCCGGGCCGGATGCAGGTGATGGACGTGACGGAACTGACCGCCTTGTCCGACGCGCAACAGCGTGACGCTGGCGCCGAAGACGACCGTGCGCTGGACACCGACAGCCTCGAACGCTGCCTGCAGCGGCTGGATGAATCGCGCCGCGCCTGCGTCGTGCACGCGTTCGTGGACGGCTACACGCACGAGCAGATCGCCGCACGGCTGAACACGCCGCTGGGCACGGTCAAGTCGTGGATCAAACGCAGCCTGGCGAGCCTGAAGGAGTGCTTGGCTTGATCGACCTCCGCGACCTGCGCGACCCCGCCGAACGTGACGCCGCCGCGGGCGAGTACGTGCTGGGCACGCTCGACCCGGCCGACCACGCGGCCGTGGCCGCCGCGCTGCCCCAGGACGCGGCGCTGCGTGCGGCGGTCTACGCCTGGCAGGACCGCCTGCTGCCGCTCAGCGCGCAGGCGCCCGCTGTCCAACCCCTGCCCGCGCTGTGGACTCGGCTGTCGCTGGCGCTGGATGCCAACGCCCCGTCCCGCCAGGCGCCCGCCGGCCGCGCGCCGTGGTGGCAGGGCTTGCGCTTCTGGCAAGGCCTCAGCGGCCTGGCGCTGGCGGCGTCGCTGGTGCTGGCGCTGCGCCTCGTGGCGCCGGTGCCCGATGGCCAGCGCTATGTCGCCCTGCTCGAAAGCCCCGACGATCGCCGCGCTGCCGGCTGGGTCGTGGAGCTGCAGGCCGGCCACACGCTGCGCCTCGTGCCCGTGGGCGACACGCCGCCCGTGCCGCCAGGGCGCGCGCTGCAGTTCTGGACCAAGGCCCAGGGCGCGGCAGGGCCCACGTCGCTGGGCCTGGTGCGCGCCGGCCAGACGGTGGAGATGCCCGTCGCGCGGCTGCCGGCCGTGGGGGCGCAGCAGCTGTTCGAGATCACGCTGGAGCCCGAGGCCGGCTCGCCCATCGGCCGCCCGACCGGTCCCATCCTGTTCGTCGGCCGCACGGTCGCACTGTGAGCGTCAGGGCCTGAACGAGCGGTACACGCCGCGCCGCTGCGGCCGGCTCAGCACCAGCTGCCAGAGCTGGCCCTGGCGCGAGCGGAAGAAGCCGGCGCAGCTCAGCAGGTAGTAGCGGAACATGCGGCGCAAGGCCTCGTCGTAGCGGGCGCCGAGCCTGGGCCACGCGGCCTCGAGGCGGTCGGCCCAGGCCATCAGCGTGAGGTCGTAGTCCGGCCCGAAGTTGTGCCAGTCCTCGACGATGAAGCGCCCCTCGACGGCGGCGGCGAGCTCGGCTGGCGAGGGCAGCTTGCCGTTGGGGAAGATGTAGCGCTCGATCCACGGGTCGGTGTGCGGCGCACGGCGGTCCACGCCGATGCTGTGCAGCAGGAACAGGCCGTCGGGCGCGAGCAGGCGGTGCGCGGTGTCGAAGTAGGCGGGGTAGTTCTTCAGCCCCACATGCTCGAACATGCCCACCGAGACGATCTTGTCGAAACGGCCCTGCAGCGAGCGGTAGTCCTGCAGCAGCAGCGTCACGGGCAGGCCCGCGCAGCGCGCCTGGGCGAGCGCGAGCTGCTCCTTGCTGATGGTCACGCCCGTCACGCGCACGCCGTGGTGCTCGGCCGCGTAGCGGGCCAGGCCGCCCCAGCCGCAGCCGATGTCCAGCAGCGTCTCGCCGCGCTGGAGCTCCAGCTTGCGGCAGATCATCGCCAGCTTGTGCTCCTGCGCCTGTTCCAGGTCTTGCGCATGCTGCCAGTAGCCGCAGGAATAGATCATGCGCGAGTCCAGCATGGCCTCGAACACGTCGTTGCCGACGTCGTAGTGGCGCTCGCCCACCTGGTGCGCGCGCGCCACCGTCTGCAGGTTGAACAGGCGCTGGCGCAGGCTCTCCGCAACCAGCTTCAGTTTGGCCAGGCCCGGCGCGGTGCGGTCCAGGTCGGCGCGCAGCAGCCGATCGAACAGCAGGTCCAGGCGGTCGCAGTCCCAGTCGCCGTCGACGTAGGACTCGCCGGCACCCAGCGACCACTCGGTCAGCAGGCGGCGGTACAGCCGGGGGTGGTGGACGCGCAGGTCCCAGGGGCGGCCGCCGTTGAAGCGCACATCGGCGCGCGCGAGCAGGTCACTGAGGACGGACGGCGCGGTGGCGTCGAGGGCGGCGGACACGGACTGCATGTGCGGCAAGGTCTCGAGGACGTGGCCGCAAGTTTGCCGCCGCCGCGGCCGCTGACGCGTTTCAGCTTGTCAAGGCCTTCGCGACTGAAGGTAAATCATGGGCTGCCGGGCAGGCCCCAGGCGAACGGGTCGGCCGGGTCGACGATCAGCGTGGCCTCGGCGCTGATGAAGGCCTGGCCGCGGATGGTCGGCACGACCTGTCCCCCGGCGGCCTCGTACCAGCCTTCGAACACGCTGCCGATGACGCTGGCCTGGCGCCACACGTGGCCAGGCGCCAGCTTGCCGTCGGCCGCCAGGCAGGCCAGCTTGGCGCTGGTGCCGGTGCCGCAGGGCGACCGGTCGTACTGGCGGCCCGGGCACAGCACGAAGCTGCGCGAGTCGGCCAGTGCCGGGTCGGCGTCGGCGAACAGCTCGATGTGGTCGATGACCGCGCCGTCCCGGCCCCGGTGGCCTTGCGCGTGCAGCGCCTCGCCCAGCATCGCGGCGTAGTCGGTGAGCGCGGCGACGTGCGCGGGCGCGACCTCCTGGCCGTGGTCGGCGCACAGGAAGAACCAGTTGCCGCCCCAGGCGATGTCGCCGGTCACCGTCTGGCCGGTCGGCAGCGTCACGCGCACGCCGGCGGCCAGGCGGTACGCCGGCACGTTGCGCACGCTGACGCGGCCATCCGCGTGCAGCGTGGCGGTGACGTCGCCCACCGGCGTCTCGATGACATGCTCGCCGGTGGCGAGCTGGCCGATGTGGGCCAGCGTCGCGATCAGGCCGATGGTGCCGTGGCCGCACATGCCCAGATACCCGGCGTTGTTGAAGAAGATCACGCCGGCCGTGTGCGCCGGGTCCTTGGGCGTGCACAGCAGCGCGCCCACCAGCACGTCGCTGCCGCGCGGCTCCAGCAGCGTGGCGCGGCGGTAGCGGTCGTGCTCGCGGGCCAGCCGCTCGCGGCGCTCTGCCATGGTGCCGGTGCCCAGGTCCGGGAAGCCGCCGATGACCACGCGCGTCGGCTCGCCGCCGGTGTGCGAGTCGATGATGACGAGGCGTTCCATGGCGGGGCTCACGGTTGCGACTGCCACTGCGCCGGCCGCGTCGCCAGCGCCTTCGCCACCAGCGCCTCGACCTGAGCGCGCTCGGCGCCGACCAGCGGCAGCCGCGGGCGGCGCATGTGCTCGCTGCCCACGCCCACCAGCGCGTCGATGAGCTTGAGGTTCTGCACCAGCTTGGTGGACACGTCCAGGTGCAGCAGCGGCGTCATCCAGCGGTAGATGGCGCGGGCCTCGTGCCAGCGGCCCTGCTGCATGAGGTCGAACAAGGCCACCGTCTCGCGCGGGAAGGCGCAGCCCACGCCCGCCAGCAGGCCGTCGCAGCCCAGCGCCAGGCCTTCGAAGGCCAGGTCGTCCACGCCCATGAAGAGCTGGTAGCGGTCGCCCAGCAGGTTGCGCAGGTCGGTGATGCGGGTCACGTCGCCGCTGCTCTCCTTGATGGCGGCGACGTGTTCGCAGTCCGCCAGTTCGGCGAAGTGCTCGGGCTTCAGGTCCACGCGGTAGGCCACCGGGTTGTTGTAGACCATCAGCGGCCGCTGCGCCGCGCTGGCGAAGGCGCGCACGTTGGCCATGGCCTCGCGCGCGTCGGCCACGTAGATGACCGAGGGCATGACCATGTAGCCGGCCACGCCCAGTGCGTTGGCGCCCTCGATGAAGCGCAGCGCCTCGCGCGTGCTGGTCTCGGACACGGTGGCCAGCACCGGCACGCGGCCGTTGGCCGCATCCAGCGCGCAGCGGGCCACCGCGAGCTTCTCGTCCAGCGTCAGCGTGCTGGCCTCGCCCAGCGAGCCGCAGCAGACCACGCCGTGGATGCCGTTGCGGATCTGGAAGTCGATGTGCCGTGCGGTGCCGGCGAAGTCCAGGCTCTCGTCGGCGTGGAACTTGGTCGTGACGGCGGGGAAGATGCCGCGCCAGGGAACGTGGTGCATCGGTGGGGCTCCGGCTCAGGGACCCCCATGATGGCGCAACTACGGCGTCAGAACGATGCCCAGTCGTCGTCGGCCACAGCGCTGGCGGCCGCCGGCGCCAGGCGCGGCTTGGCGTAGGCAGCGCTGGCGGCCGCGTCCGGCCGCGTCGGGGCGCGCCTGGCAGCGGCCGTGGGCGCCGCAGCCGCGTCGAGCCTGAAGGTCGACACCGCCGCGGCGAGCTGGCCGGCCTGGACGCGCAGGCTCTCGGCCGCCGCGGCGCTTTCCTCCACCAGCGCGGCGTTCTGCTGCGTGACCTGGTCGAGCTGGCTGACCGCATCGCCGATCTGCGCGATGCCTTGGCCCTGCTCGGTGCTGGCGTCGCTGATCTCGCTGATCAGGTCCGCCACGCGCTGCACCTGGCCCACCACCTCGCCCATCGTGCGGCCGGCTTCGCCCACCAGGTGGTTGCCGGCCTCCACGCGCTCGACGCTGGCATGGATCAGCGTCTTGATCTCGCGCGCCGCCTCGGCGCTGCGCTGCGCGAGCAGCCGCACCTCGCCGGCCACGACCGCGAAGCCGCGGCCCTGCTCGCCGGCGCGCGCGGCCTCCACGGCGGCGTTCAGCGCCAGGATGTTGGTCTGGAACGCGATGCCGTCGATGGTGACGATGATGTCGGCGATCTGCCTGGCGCTCTCGGTGATCTGCGCCATCGTGCCGACCACCTGGCCCATGACCTGGCCGCCGTTCTCGGCCACGCGTGCGGCGCTGCCGGCGAGCTGGGCCGCCTGGCGGGCCGTGTCGGTGTTGTGGGTGACGGTGGCGCTGAGCTGCTCCATCGACGCCGCCGTCTGCTGCAGGTTGCTCGCCTGTTCCTCGGTGCGCTGGCTCAGGTCGGCATTGCCCTGCGCGATCTGGCCGCTGGCCGTCGCCACGCTGTCCGCGTTGCCGCGCACCTTGCCGACGATGCCCACCAGTGCGTCGTTCATGCGCTGCAGCGCCGCCAGCAGCTGGCCGGCCTCGTCCTTGCGCGTCGTGGCCAGGCGCAGGCGCAGGTCGCCCGCTGCCACCGTTTCGGCGGCGGTGACGGCCTGCCGGATCGGCGCGACGACCGAGCGCGTGATCAGCCAGGCCAGCGCCGCGCCGGCCGCGACCGCAGCGGCGGCGGCCACGAGCACCGCGATGGCGGCAAAGTCCACGAGGTCGTCGGTCGTCTGGGCGGCATCCTTCATCAGCGTCTTCTGGAAGGCGATCAGCCCGTCCAGCGCCGAGGCGTACTGCTGTTGCAGCTGGTGCGTCTCGCCCACGAGCAGGTCGCGCGCCGTCTCGGCCTCGTCCTTCAGCCCGAGGTCGATGACGCGCTGCACGGCGGCGTTGTAGGGCGTGCGCGCGTCGGTGGCGGCACGCAGCAGTTGCCGGCCCTTCTCGGACGTGATCGAGTCGCCCAGCGTCTTCATCAGTTCGCCATTGCCGGCGCGCGCGGTGTCGATGATGGCCAGCTCCTGCCGCTTCGCGGCCGGATCGGGCAGCAGCACCAGGTTGCGGGCGGCCTGGCCGATGGTGGACAGGTTGTGCTTGACCTGCTCCAGCCGCTCGACCTTGACCATGCGGTCCACGACCATCAGCGCCAGCTCGTCGTTGATGTGCATCAGCGCGTTGCGCGCATAGGCGGCCAGCAACACGCTGAAGGCGATGCAGACGGCAAAGGCCAGGCCCAGCCGCAGGCCGATGCGCAGGTCGGTGAGGTAATTCATGACGGTGTTTCTTGTGTCTGGCATGGGGGGCACGAGTCTGTGTCATTCTTTGGGCTCGATGCGAGCGGCGTGCGTGCACTAATGCCGCCATCGACGCTTGGAGTTAGGCATGAGCAGCAATGTGAATCTCGGCGACCGCGTGCTGGCGCTGGTGGCCACGCCACCGGAGCCCGACGTCGCCCGCAGCCCGCGGCCGCGCGACGCGGCGACCCGCGTCATCGACGGTGCCGCCAGCAAGGCCGCGCTGGCGGCCGGCACGCTGGCCCTGCCCGTCGGGCCGCTGGGCTGGGCCACCATCGCGCCGGAGATGCTGGCCGTGTGGCGCATCCAGCGCCAGCTCGTGGCGGACGTGGCGGCGCTGTATGGCCGCAGCGCCGAGCTGGGGCCCTCGCAGATGCTGTGGTGCCTGTTCCGCCACACGGCGGCGCAGGCGCTGCGCGACCTGTCGGTGCGCGTCGGCGAGCGCGTGCTGGTGCGGCCGGCCGCCCAGGCGGTGCTGCGCAGCGTGGCCACGGCGGTGGGCATGCAGCTCAGCCAGCAGGCCGCCGGCCGCGTGCTGTCGCGCTGGGTGCCGCTGGTGGGTGCGGCGGGCGTGGGCGCCTATGCCTACTGGGACACGCGCCAGGTCGGTCGCGCAGCGCTGGCGCTGTTCGAACACGAAGGCGTCATCGACAACCCTGTGTAACTTCGGTGACGGGCCTGACACACTGCGGCCCCATGGAACTCCCCGCCATCCTCGACATCGAGGCCTCCGGTTTCGGCCGGGGCAGCTATCCGATCGAGATCGGCTTCATCGGCACCGACGGCGCTTTGTTCTGCAGCCTGATCCGCCCCGAACCCGAGTGGCAGCACTGGGACGCTGCCGCCGAGACGTTGCATGGCATCAGCCGCGAGCTGTTGCAACGCCATGGCCGCCCGGTGCAGTGGATGGCCGAGCAGATCAACGCGCGGCTGGCCGGCCAGGTCGTCTATTGCGACGGCTGGGGCCAGGACTACCCCTGGCTGGGGCGGCTGTTCGATGCCGCCGGCCTGCAGCCCAGCTTTCGGCTGGATGACCTGCGCCGCCTGCTCAACGAGGACGAGGCACAGCGCTGGCGCGGCGTGACCGACACGGTACGCCGACGCATGCGCTTGTCCCGCCACCGCGCCAGCAGCGATGCGCGCGTGCTGCAGCTGGCGCTGAAGGAACTCTGGAACGGCATGGCCGCATGAGCTGATAGCGACCGGCGCACCGGCCGATCACATGCGGATCACAGGCTGCCGCCGCGCCAGCAGCCGCGCCCCGCGCGCTTGGCCTCGTACAGCCGCGCATCCGCCTGCGCGACCAGCGCCTCCAGCGTGACGGCGCCCATCGTCGCGAGGCAGCAGCCCAGGCTCACGCCGATCTTCAGCTCCAGTTCGCCGATGTGATACGGCAGGCTGATGGCGTGCAGCAGCTTGTCGGCCACCGTGGCGGCATCCGCGTCCTGGTGCAGCGCCGGCAGCAGCACGGCGAACTCGTCGCCCCCCAGCCGCGCGACCAGGTCGCTGGGCCGCAGCGCGTGGCGCAGGCGCAGCGCGACGGCCTTCAGCAGCGCGTCGCCGGTCGGGTGGCCGTGCTGGTCGTTGACGGGCTTGAACCGGTCGAGATCCAGGTAGAGCAGCGCCACGCGGCGGCCCGAGCGGTCGGCCAGCAGGCGGCGCGCGCCATCGTCGAAGCCGGCGCGGTTCAGCAACTGGGTCAGCGCGTCGGTCTGCGACGCCAGGCGCAGCCGGGTTTCCTCGCGGCGGGCTTCGGTCACGTCGACCTCGATGCCGATGACGCCTTCGATCTGCCCGCTCTGCACGCGCAGCGGCGCGTACTGCAGGTCGAAGCTGCGGCCATCGCGGTCGGGGCTGCTGCTGGCCACGTCCGCGCGGCGTGTCTCACCGGCCAGTGCCGAGGCGATCAGCGGCGCGCGCGGCGCGTAGTCGGCCGGGCCGAACAGCTCGGCCAGCGGTTGGCCCACCCAGTCCTGCAGCCGGATGCCGCGCTGCTGCTCGAAGGCGGCGTTGAAGAAGATCACGTGGCCGCGCGTGTCGCCGACGAGGAACTGCGCACGCGCCGTGTGCGCGACGGCCAGCAGCATGGCCTCGCTGCGCTCGCGTTCACGCTGCGCGCGGACCTGCGCGGACACGTCGCGCAGGATGACGGAGATGGTTTCCACGCGGCCGCGCACGTCGCGGTGCATCAGCACGGTGCAGTCGAATGGCAGCGCATCGCCGCCGAGCTGCACGCGGGCACGGCCACGCCAGTGGCCCTCGCGCAGCGCCACCGGCAGCACGTCGCGCCGGTACAGGTCCAGCTGCTCGGGCGAGAAATAGCGGGAGACGTGCTCGTGGTCCAGCGGCGCGTCCGCCGCCAACCCCAGGCGCTGCCGCGCGGCCGGGTTCAGGTAGACCACGCGACCGTCCTCGCGCGCCTGGCAGATGATGTCGGGCGTCATGTCGAAGATGGCGGCCAGCGTCTGG
Organism: Roseateles sp.; assembly: GCF_965229315.1. GTDB lineage: Bacteria > Pseudomonadota > Gammaproteobacteria > Burkholderiales > Burkholderiaceae_C > Pelomonas. Next base: position 3,509,383 of record NZ_CBDDJA010000002.1, on the reverse strand, counting down.
CGGGCCTTCTCCTGCTCGCCGTGCTCGGTCACGTCTTCCACCGTGCCCGCCTGGCCGGCCACCTGGCCGTTGATGACGATGGGCGCGCTGCGCATCGAGATCCAGCGGATGCGGCCGTCGTCGCCGCGCTTCATCTTGCGCACCATGTCGATGGGTTCGCCGGTGGCCATGTGGTGCTTCCAGCGCTGGATCAGCATGTCGCGCTGCTCGGGCTGCACCAGCTGCGTCCAGCCCCAGGCGATGTCCTCGCGCTTCATGCCATGCACGCGCAGGTAGCTGTCGTTCACGTAGACGATGCGGCCCGCCTCGTCGCTGCGGAACAGGCCCAGCGGCATGGCGTTGCTGGTGGCCTGCAGCGCCGCTTCGCGCAGTCGCGCGGAGCGTTGCATCAGGGCCAGCCAGCGCGCCAGCAGCACCAGGCCCACCGTGGCCAGGAGCGCTGCGGCCAGCACGGCAGCGCGCTGGCGGCGGTGGTCGGCGAGCGTGGCGTCCTCGGTGTCGGACATCAGCAGCTTGAGGCCGAAGTCGCCCAGCGTCACGTAGGCGCCGATGCGTGCCCGGCCGTCCGTGGAGGCGCCGGTGCTGGAGAAGACACCGTCGTTGTCGCTCAGCTCGCGGCGCGACGCGGGGAACTGGTCGAACAGGTTGCGGCCGACGAAGCCCGGCGCGTCGGGCTGGCGCGACAAGGCCAGGCCGTCGCTGCGCAGCAGGACCAGGGACGCGGTGGGCTGCGGCGTGAACAGGCTGTGCACGTCGCGCAGCCGCTGCAGGTCCACCACGGCCATGACCATGTCGTAGTCCTCCAGCGGGCGCGACAGGCGCATCAGCAGCGGCAGGCGGGGGTGGTCGTCGTCGGCGCGGCCGCCCAGCTGCAGCGGCAGGCCCAGCACGAAGCCGTCGGCGACCGCGCCTGCCGCCTGCGTGAACGCGGTGGTGCCCTGGATGCTGGCGCCGTCGTCTTCGGCACCGGCCTGCAGGCGGCGGACCTTGCCGGTGCGCGCGACGAGCATCACGTCGACCAGCCGGCTCGAGCTGTTGCGCACACCCTCTGCGAGCTGCGCCAGCGACGGGTCGGCCAGCGGCTCTTCACCGCGGCGGCTGTTGAGCCACAGGTCGACCAGGCGCATCGCGCTCTCGGCCTGGCGCAGCACGGGCTCGGTCTGCATCGCCACGGTGCGCACGGCCGTCGCCAGCTCGCGGCGCTGCTGGGCGCGCAGCTCGCCGGGTTGCTGGATGACGTACCAGGCGACGGCGGCCCACAGCGTCAGGATGACCAGGCCGAAGGCCAGCGCCGGGGCCAGCACCAGCGCGCGGTCACGCCAGCGCCAGCGGCGTGCGAGGCGGTGTTGCGCGGTGCTGTGTGGCGGGTCGCTGGGCGAAGTCGTGGCGCTCATCAACGGGTGGGGGCTGCGAAGATTGTGCGCCCCGCCCATCCCGGCGAGCGCCTACGGCGCGGCGAAAAGACCGGCGTATTGCTCGCGCAGCAGCTTCTTCTGCACCTTGCCCATCGCGTTGCGCGGCAGCTCGGCCTGCACGATGACGCGCTTGGGCACCTTGAACCCGGCGATGCGGTCCTTCAGCGCGAGGATGAGCGCGTCAGGCGCCGGCAGTTGCCCGGCGCGCGCGGTGACGACGGCGACGACGGCCTCGCCGAAGTCCGGGTGCGGCACGCCGACGACGGCGGATTCGCCCACGCCCGGCAACTCGTTGAGGAAACCCTCCACCTCGGCCGGGTAGACGTTGAAGCCGCCGCTGATGATGAGGTCCTTGCTGCGGCCGATCAGTGTCAGCACGCCGGCATCGTCCATCTGGCCGACGTCGCCCGTCTTGAACCAGCCGTCGACCGTGAATTCCTCGGCCGTCTTCTCGGGCATCTGCCAGTAGCCGCTGAACACGTTCGGGCCGCGCACCTGCACATGGCCGATCTCGCCGGCCGCGCAGGCCTGGCCGTCGTCGCGCACGATGCGCAGGCCCACGCCGGGCAGCGCGCGGCCCACGGTGCCGGGGCGGCGCTCGCCGTCCGCGGGCCTGCAGGGGTTGGAGGTCAGCATCAGCGTCTCGCTCATGCCGTAGCGCTCCAGGATCTGGTGGCCGGTGCGCTCGAACCAGGCCATCCACGTCTCGGCCAGCAGCGGGGCCGAGCCGCTGATGAACAGGCGCATGCCGGCGCAGTTGTCGCGCGTCAGCGTGGGCTCGTGCAGCAGCCGCGTGTAGAGCGTCGGCACGCCCATGAAGACGGTCGCCTCGGGTAGCCGGCGCGCCACGATGCCCGGGTCGAAGCGGTTGAACCAGATCATCTTGCTGCCGTTCAGCAATGCGCCGTGCGACGCGACGAAGAGGCCGTGGACATGGAAGATGGGCAGCGCGTGCAGCAGCACGTCGCCGGAACCGGCGCGGGGCCGCGCCCGGGCCGGTTCGCCCCCCTCGGAGGGCCAGGCGCTTTGCGCCAGGTTGGGGGGCTGGGGTCTTTTCCAGTCCCAGTAGCTTTGCAGCGTCTGTGCGTTGGACAGCAAATTGCCGTGGCTGAGCATCGCGCCTTTGCTGCGCCCGGTGGTGCCGCTGGTGTAGAGGATGGCGGCCAGGTCGTCGGTGCCGCGTTCGGCGGGCGCGTGCACGTCGCTCATCTGCGACGAACGGTCCAGCAGCGTGCCGCTGCGGTCGTCGTTCAGCGTGAACACCCAGCGCACGCCGCGCTGGAACGCCAGCTTGCTGATCCAGCCGAAATTCCTGCCGGCGCAGACGACGACGGCCGGCGCGGCGTCGGCGATGAAGTGCGCCAGCTCGGCCGCGTGGTAAGCCGGGTTCAGCGGCAGGTAGACGTGGCCGGCGCGCAGCACGGCGAGGTACAGGATCAAACCCTCGACGCTCTTGTCCGTGTGCACGGCGACGCGGCTGTCGGCGGGCAGCTCCAGCTTCGCCAGCCAGTTGGCCATCATCGCGCTGCCGCGTTCGAGGTCGCGCCAGCTGTAGAGGGCGCCCTCGGCGTCGATGGCGGTCGCGGCGAGGTCGGCCGGAAAGCCGGCGCGCAGGGCGGTGTAGAGGTTCATGGCCGCGCGATTATCGAAGCCCGCCACGAGACCCCGGGGCCGCGGCCGTCGTGCATCACTTGCGGGCCGAGCGTCGGGCCGCCCCAAGCCGGCCCGCGCTGGCGATGTGCTGGCGGCTCGATGCCGCCGGCATCGCCGTCCCCTCGGGGGCTGAGGCCGGACACAGTGCGCCCAGTGGGCGCACTGTGCCTGCCGAAGAGCTGCGGCGTTGCCGCAGCGCGGTCTGCAAGACCGGCCGGCCGCGCACGCGTTCAGCGGCGCGGCCGGACGAGGGGCCTCAATTCGGCTCGGGCAGTTTCAGCCAGCGCTGCAGCCGGGTGCGCAGCGCGACGAAGTCCAGCGGCTTGGTCAGGTGCTCGTCCATGCCCGCGTCGATGCTGGCGGCCACGTCGGCATCCAGTGCATGCGCGGTCAGCGCCAGGATGGGGAAGGGGGCCAGCGTGCCCTCGCGCTGCAGCGCGCGCAGGCGACGGGCGCATTCCAGGCCGTCCATGCCCGGCATCTGGATGTCCATCAGCACGAGGTCGGGGGCCGCGTCGGCGCAGGCCGCCAACGCTTCCAGGCCATTCTTGGCCAGGCGGGCCTGCAGGCCCATCAGCGAAAGGAATTCGAGCGCGACGACCTGGTTGATGTGGTTGTCTTCCACCAGCAGCACCTGGGGTTGGTGCCGGCCCAGGGGCACGGCCCGCGGGGCGGTGTCAGGCGCATCGGCGTCGGTGCCGTCAGCGCCAGCGCTCAGCCAGACGGGCGCTTGCAACAGCACGGCCCCAGGCAGCCTCAACTTGTCCATCCCCATGTCCTCGATTCACGACTCGTTGTTATCAGCCCTTTGACGGGCGCGGCCATTGTTGCCGTTGCCGGGGCCGCGCGCAACCGACGACCCTCAAATATGCGGTGGGTCGCCGCCTGGCAGGTCGGCCTGCGTGCTGACAGTTTTCGTCAACGCCGCTCCCTACACTGCTCGCCTTTGTCGTTTTGAACCCACCATGTCCGACGGTCTGATCCGCATCCGAGGCGCCCGCCAGCACAACCTCAAGAATCTCGACCTCGACCTGCACACCGCGGAGCTGACCGTCGTCACCGGCCCGAGCGGCTCCGGCAAGTCCAGCCTGGTGTTCGACACGCTGTATGCCGAAGGCCAGCGCCGTTACGTGGAGACGTTCTCGGCCTACGCGCGCCAGTTCCTGGACCGCATGGACCGCCCGGCCGTGGACAAGGTGGACGGCGTGCCGCCGGCCATCGCCATCGACCAGACCAACCCGGTGCGCACCAGCCGCTCCACGGTAGGCACGATGACGGAGCTGAACGACCACCTGAAGCTGCTCTTCGCCCGGGCCGCGGAGCTGTTCGACCGCAAGACGGCGCTGCCGGTGCGGCACGACACCGCGCAGAGCATCTACGCGGCGCTGATGGACCGCACGGTGGCTGAGGACCCCAGATTGGTGCTCACCTTCCCCGTCGAGCTGCCGGCCAACACGACGGCCGAGCAGGTCGAGCAATGGCTGTCGGCCAGCGGTTTCACGCGCGTGCAGGCCGAGCGCGAGGTGGACGGCAAGAAAGTGCTGGACGTGGTCGCCGACCGCTTCCGCATCCAGGGCGCGGACAAGCAGCGCGCGATGGAGGCCATCGAACTGTCGCTGAAGCGCGGTTCGGGCCGGCTCGCCGTCTACGTGGGCGACCAGGGCGAGACGCTGTGGCGCTTCTCCACCGGCCTGCACTGTCCCGAAAGCGACATCCGTTATGCCGATCCGCAGCCGGCGCTGTTCTCGTTCAACTCCGCCTTCGGCGCCTGCGAGGCCTGCCGCGGCTTCGGTCGCGTCATCGGCGTGGACCTGGGCCTGGTCATCCCGGACGACCGCAAGACGCTGCGCAACGGCGCGATCAAGCCCATGCAGACGCCGGCCTGGAAGGACAGCCAGGACGACTTGCTGAAGTACGCCGGCGAGGCCGGCATCCCGCGCGACACGCCGTGGAAGGAGCTGAGCCCGGCGCAGCGCGAATGGGTCATCGGCGGCACGCCGAACTGGAACGGCAACTGGAACAAGCAGTGGTACGGGGTCAAGCGCTTCTTCGAGTACCTGGAGAGCAAGGCCTACAAGATGCACATCCGTGTGCTCCTGTCCAAGTACCGCAGCTACACCGAATGCCCGAGCTGCCACGGCGCGCGGCTGAAGACCGAGGCGCTGCTGTGGCGCGTGGGCAGCAAGGCGCTGGCCGATGCGGCCCTGCCGGCCACGCAGCGCTTCCTGCCGGTGGGCGTGGACTGGCGTCGTGAACAGCTCGAAGCGCTGCCGGGCCTCAGCCTGCACGACCTGATGCAGCTGCCCATCCAGCGCCTGCGCGACTTCGTCGATGGCCTGCAACTGCCCAGCTCCATGCTGGACGAGGCGCTGAAGCTGCTGCTGGACGAGATCCGCCACCGCAGCCGCTACCTGTGCGACGTGGGCCTGGGCTACCTGACGCTGGACCGGCAGAGCCGCACGCTGTCCGGCGGCGAGGTGCAGCGCATCAACCTGACCACCGCCCTGGGCACATCGCTGGTCAACACGCTGTTCGTGCTGGACGAGCCCAGCATCGGCCTGCACCCGCGCGACATGGGCCGCATCGTGCAGGCGATGAAGCGGCTGCGCGATGCAGGTAATACGCTGGTCGTCGTCGAGCATGACCCGGCGGTCATGCTGGCGGCTGACCGCCTCATCGACATGGGCCCCGGCCCCGGCGAGCGCGGCGGGCAGATCGTCTACGACGGCACACCCGAAGACATCCGCAGCGCGGACACGCTGACCGGCGCCTACCTGGGCGGGCGCAAGCATGTCGGCATGGGCCTGAAGCGGCTGGTGGACGAGTCAAGCCCCAAGCTCATCCTCGAAGGCGTGCGCGAGCACAACCTGAAGGACGTGTCCGTCGCCTTCCCGCTGCAGCGGCTGGTCGTCGTGACCGGGGTGTCGGGTTCGGGCAAGAGCACGCTGATGCAGGACGTGCTCTACCCCGCGCTGGCGCGCCAGTTCGGCAAGGCCACCGAGACGCCCGGTGCGCACGACCGGCTGCTGGGCGGCGACTTCCTGGCCGATGCGGTGTTCGTCGACCAGTCGCCCATCGGCAAGACGGCGCGCTCCAACCCGGCCAGCTACGTCGGCGCCTTCGACGAGATCCGCAAGCTGTTCGCCGACGCACCTGTGGCGCGCGAGCGCAGCTACACGGCCGGCATGTTCAGCTTCAACGCCGGCGACGGCCGCTGCCCGACCTGCGGCGGCTCGGGCTTCGAGCATGTCGAGATGCAGTTCCTCAGCGACGTCTACCTGCGTTGCCCGGACTGCGACGGCAAGCGCTTCCGCGCCGAGATGCTGGACGTGAAGCTGGCGTTGAAGGACCGCGACCTGAGCGTGGCCGACGTGCTGGAGCTGACGGTCGCCGAGGCCGTGGACCTGTTCAGCCCGTACCGCGCCGTGCTCGCCAAGCTGCAGCCCATCGTCGACGTGGGCCTGGAGTACGTGCGCCTGGGCCAGCCGGTGCCGACGCTGTCGGGCGGCGAGGCGCAGCGCCTGAAGCTCGCGGGCTTCCTCGCCGAGGCGGCCGCGTCACCGCGCTTTGGCGTGGCCAAGAAGGGCACGCTGTTCCTGTTCGACGAGCCGACGACGGGCCTGCATTTCGACGACATCGCCAAGCTGATGCGCGCGCTGCGCAAGCTGCTGTCCGCCGGCCATTCGCTGATCGTCATCGAGCACAACCTGGACGTCATCCGCGCGGCCGACTGGCTGATCGACCTGGGGCCAGAGGGCGGCGAGACCGGCGGCGAGATCGTCTGCGTCGGCACGCCGGAAGACGTGACCGCGCACGCGACCTCGCACACCGCCGCCGCGCTGCGCGACTACGCGCTGCACATGGACCGCCCGGCCATAGCTGTGGAGGAAGGCCGGCCGCTGCAGGCCATCGTGCGCGCACGCCGCCAGGCGGACGAAGCCATCAGGATCGTCAACGCCCGCGAGCACAACCTCAAGGGCCTGAGCGTGGACATCCCGCGCGGCAAGTTCAACGTCGTCACCGGCGTCAGCGGCTCGGGCAAGTCCACGCTGGCCTTCGACATCCTCTTCAACGAGGGCCAGCGCCGCTACCTCGAGTCGCTGAACGCCTACGCACGCAGCATCGTGCAGCCGGCCGGCCGGCCCGAGGTGGACGCGGTGTGGGGCATCCCGGCGACCGTGGCCATCGAGCAGCGCCTGAGCCGCGGCGGCCGCAAGAGCACGGTCGCGACGACCACCGAGGTCTGGCACTTCCTGCGGCTGCTCTACGTGAAGCTGGGCGTGCAGCATTGCGTCAACGACGGCGCGCCGGTGAAGCCGCAGAGCGTCGAGTCCATCGCCGCGCAGCTGATGCGCGACTACCGTGGCCAGCACGTGGGCCTGCTCGCGCCGCTGGTGGTGAATCGCAAGGGCGTCTACACCGACCTCGCCAAATGGGCGAAGGGCCGTGGCCACACGCACCTGCGCGTGGACGGCGAGTTCCTGCCCACGTCGCCGTGGCCGCGCATCGACCGCTTCAAGGAGCACACGCTGGAGCTGCCGGTCGGCGACCTCGTCATCGCCCCCGAACGCGAGGCCGAGCTGCGTGAGTTGCTGGCCCGCGCGCTGGACGTGGGCAAGGGCGTGCTGCACCTGCTCAGCCCCCTGGATGGCCTGACACTGGAGGGCGGCGCGACCGGCGCCGGCGTCGGCACGGTCAAGGTGTTCTCCACCAAGCGCGCCTGCCCGGTCTGCGGCACCAGCTACCCCGAGCTGGACCCGCGGCTGTTCTCGTACAACTCCAAGCACGGCTGGTGCACCAGCTGCGTCGGCACCGGCCTGGCGCTGACGCGCGAGCAGCGCAAGGCGCTGGACGACAGCGTGCAGGACGACGACAACCGCGGCCGCGAGCAGAGCTTTCCGTCCGAGGAAGCCGAGGTCGAAGGCCTGACCGACGCCGCCTGCCCGGATTGCCACGGCACGCGGCTCAATGCCACGGCGCGCTCGGTGGAGTTCGAGCACAAGGCCATCGGCGACGTAGCCGCCTGGAGCGTGGGCGACGCGCACACCTGGGTGAAGGGGCTGCACCTCGAAGGCCGCGACGCCGACATCGCGCGGGACGTGGTCAGCGAGATCCTCGGCCGGCTGGAGTTCCTGCAGGAGGTGGGGCTGGGCTACCTGACGCTGGACCGCGCGGCGCCCACGCTGTCCGGTGGCGAGGCGCAGCGCATCCGCCTGGCCGCGCAGCTCGGCAGCAACCTGCAGGGTGTCTGCTACGTGCTGGACGAGCCCACCATCGGCCTGCACCCGCGCGACAACCAGATCCTGCTGAAGGCGCTGGCGACGCTGGGCGACAAGGGCAACACGCTGGTCGTCGTTGAGCACGACGAGGACACCATCCGCCGCGCCGACCACATCATCGACATCGGCCCGGGCGCCGGCAAACGCGGCGGGCGTGTGGTGGCCCAGGGCACGGCGGCGGAGCTGGCGCTGGCGCCGGATTCAGTCACCGGCCGCATGCTGGCCCATCCGTTGATCCACCCGCTGCAGGCCCGGCGCGCCATCGAGGCGGATGCCCCCCGGCTGACCGTGCTGAACGCGTCGCTGCACAACCTCAAGGGCGTGACGGTGGACGTGCCGCTGCACCGGCTGGTGGCCGTGACCGGCGTGTCCGGCTCGGGCAAATCGACGCTGGCGCGCGACGTGCTGCTGGCCAACATCGCCGTGGCCGTGCCGCTGCGCAAGGCACCGGCGAAGTGGACCGGGTGCGACGGCATCGAAGGGCACGAGCAGGTGGACCGCGTGCTGGAGGTCGACCAGACCCCCATCGGCAAGACGCCGCGCTCCTGCCCGGCCACCTACATCGGCTTCTGGGACGCCATCCGCAAGCTCTTTGCCGAGACGCTGGAGGCCAAGGCGCGCGGCTATGCGCCGGCCCGCTTCAGCTTCAACACCGGCGCGGGCCGCTGCCCGGGCTGCGAGGGCCAGGGCATGAAGACCATCGAGATGAGCTTCCTGCCGGACGTGAAGGTGCCGTGCGACCAGTGCCATGGCCAGCGTTTCAACCCCGAGACACTGGGCGTGACCTGGCGCGGCAAGAGCATCGGCGATGTGCTGGCGATGGAGGTGGACGAGGCGGTCGAGTTCTTCGCGGCGATGCCGTCCATCGCGCACCCGCTGCAGTTGCTGAAGGACGTCGGGCTGGGCTACCTGACGCTGGGCCAGCCGTCACCGACGCTGTCGGGCGGGGAGGCACAGCGCATCAAGCTGGTGTCGGAGCTGGTCAAGGTGCGCGACGACGTGGCCCGGCGCGGGCAGAAGGCGCCGCACACGCTGTACGTGCTGGACGAGCCGACGGTGGGGCTGCACATGGCGGACGTGGAGAAGCTGATCCGGGTGCTGCACCGCCTGGTGGCGGGCGGGCACTCGGTGGTGGTCATCGAGCATGACCTGGATGTGATTGCTGAAGCCGACTGGGTGTTGGATCTGGGGCCGGAAGGTGGCGATGCCGGCGGGCGTGTGGTGATAGAGGGAACTCCTGAGGAAGTGGTGTCATCAGGAAGCCATACGGGTGTGGCGTTGAAACCGGTTCTGCGACGTGGTTAAAAATTCTGCTGGTTGAGTAGCGCTACGTTTCTCAAAAATTGAGACTCCTCACTATCAGGAGCCTCCATGAACCATTCGGACCCCGTCTACGTCGTCGATTTTCGGAAATCGGATAGCTTTGGTCGAATTGAACGCGCTCAGCCGGGCGATGAGGTCGACATTCTTGTGCGGTTGGAATTGCCTGCGGATTCCCCCGGTGTCCGAGCAAAAGGACGTCGAAGTGATGACGGGACATCATTTGAGATTGCCGTGCTCACCGACGATGGGCCTGAGGCGCACTCTTGGACGTGGGACTTTCTCCGTGAGGCTTTGCTCATACACCGTGGTACCTCCGGGGGGTGAGCTGAGGATTGCCTTTGCGAAGGTCCTCATGATCCGGCGCTGAGTTGCCGGGATTCCGCCCCGGCGGGCGGGTAACTTTCTTCTGCGGCGCCAGAAGAAAGTCACCAAAGAAGAGGCGCTGAACCGCACACGAGCACCAAGTGCCGTGGGCAGGGGTCAAAGCTGCTTTGGTGTTGCGCCCAGACGCGACCCGCTGTGCTCTCGCTGCTGTCCCTATGACGAGCGCCATGGTTCGCCGCTTTACGCCCATTAACGCCGGCTGCACGCCGGGCTTACCAGTCAATACCGCGTCGCTCGGTGATGTCACGGGGGTGAGTGACCGGGTGTTGGGGTTCGCTGCGCTCACCCCAACCTACCAGGAGAACGAGCCGTCGCGTCGCCCGAGCGACGCTGCCTTCGGTATTGCTGGTGAGCCCGGCGTGCAGCCGCGCGTTCAGCGGGCAGGTGGTGCGATGGACGCTGTTGGTGATAGAGACAGCAGCGAGAGCGAAGCGGGTCGCGTCTCCGCAGCAGCCCTTCGGCTGTTGCACGGCGCAGCTCGTGCAAGTGGCGCTGGTGTGCGGTTCAGGGCCTCTTCTTTGGTGACTTTCTTCTGGCCCCGCAGAAGAAAGTTACCCCGCCGCCGGGCGGGACTCCCGGCATGGGCCGTGGCAGAAAGCGGAACCGGCCAAGCGTTACGAATGGAACTCGCAAAACGGCTCCATAGAATTTGTCGCCCCTAACCCTAGGGGGTAGTTCAGGAGACCCCCTTGAAGCCCGCCACCTTCGCTGCCCTCGGCAGCCTGGCCTTTGCGCTCGCCTTGTCGACCGCAGCGCCACTGCAAGCGCAAACCGCTACAGCCACGACCCCGACGCTGGAACAGATCTTCCGCGCCGAACCCTACAAGGGCACGGACGCCAAGGACGCCGCCTTCAGCCGCAGCGGCCGTTACCTGGCCTACCTGTGGAACCCGTTCGGCGAGCCCGGCACGGACCTGTGGGTGCATGACACCCGCACCGGCAAGACGCAGCGCATCACGTCGCCGCAGGCGATGGCTGCGTTCGACGCGCCGGAGGACCTGGCGCGCTTCGACAGGAAGCTCAAGCAGCGCAACACCGAATACACCGAGCGCCAGGCCAGGGAGGTCGCGCAGCAGGCCTACCTGAGGGGCGACAAGGTCGACCTGTCGCAGTGGGAAACCGCGCAGATCGAGGTGCTGAAAAAGGAACTGGCCGAGAAGAAGGCCAAGGACGACGCGCAGAAGGCCGCCGACAAGGCCGAGGCCGACGCCGAGAAGCTGGCGATGGCGGCGCTGGCCGCGAAGCGCGGCGGCAAGCCGGTGCCCGCTGCCGCACCGGCGTCGGCCGCGTCTGCCACCGACAAGAAGGACGACACCAAGAAGGACGACAAGGACAAGGAGCTCTGGGAGCTGCGCGACGAGCTGAAGAAAAAGCTGGTGCGCGAGAAGCTCAAGAACGCCGACCTGTATCCGGGCGTGGCGCAGTTCGTCTGGGCACGCAAGGCCGACGAGCTGGTGTTCCAGTACCGCGGCGGCCTGTACCGCTGGAAGGCGGACGACAAGGCGCCCACTGCGCTGCTGGCGACGCAGCGCGATCTGCGCGTGGTGGCCTACACGCCGGACGACGCCGGCATCGTCTACATGGACGACAGCCGCGTGCTGCGCAGCCACTTCCGGCAGGCCGGCGTGCAGGTGCTGAACCGCGAGCTGATCATTCCGGACGAGGAGCAGAAGAAGTACCGCATCGACCAGACCGCTGTCAGCGAGGACGGCCGCTGGATGTCGCTGCTGGCCCGCGCGCCGGTGAACCCGCCGGGCGCCGACGGCAAAGTGCCGCCGCCGCCCGCGGCCAAGCAGGTCGAGATCATGAATTACAACGACCGCTGGGCCACGGCCAAGAAGGTCAACCGCGAGGTGTCGGACGACAAGCGCACCGAGAAGCCGCTGGCGCTGTACATCCGCCAGGTGCCCGCCGCGGGCGAGGCGCCGCGCAGGCAGCCCGAGCCGGTCTTCACGAACAAGGGTGGCGACGTCTGGTTCGAGATCAGCCCCATCGCCTGGGCGCGCGACGGCAGCCGCTACGCGTTCACGACCTGGGAGCGCGAGAAGGAGCTGCTGCGCGTCTACATGGGCCAGGCGGATGAGAACGCCAAGCCCCAGGTCGTGCTGGAGCGTCGCGGCGATGTGGGCCACGAGGTGGTCAACGTGCTGCAGCCGCGCTTCACGCCCGACGGCAGGACGCTGGTGCTGGCGCTGGACGAGGCCGGCTGGCGCCAGCCCTATGCCATCGACGTGGCCACGCAGGCGCTGCGCCCGCTGGTCAAGGGCGAGTTCGAGGCCCACCAGGTCATCGGCTTCACGGCCGACAGCAAGGCGATGTTCGTGCTGGCCAACCAGGGCGACACCGCGGCGATGAACGTCTTCCGCGTCGACATGGCCAGCGGCGCCATGCAGGCGCTGGGCCGGGCCGGCGAGTTCCACCGCGGTGCGGCGGCGTCGGAGGACGGCCGCTGGGTCAGCGCCAACGCCGGCAACTGGGCGCAGCGCCCCGAGCTGAAGCTGATCTCCGGCGAAGGCAAGGGCCAGCCGCAGGTGCTGACCGACAGCAGCGACAAGGCCTGGGCGGCCGTGAACGTGATGCAGCCCCAGCGCTTCAACTTCACCAACCGCCATGGCGACCGCATCGAGGCCTACGCCTTCAAGCCCGCCGGCTGGACCGCGGCCGACAAGCGCCCGGCCATCGTCTACGTCTATGGCGGCCCGCTGAACGACCGCCACATCGTCGAGGTCGACAGCTTCCACAACACCGCCTACCTGTTCAGCATGTACATGGCCGCGAAGCACGGCTACGTGGTGGTGGCGGTGGACCCGCGTGGCCACAGCAACTACGGCCGCAAGTTCTCGGACGCGAACTGGGAGCGCCCCGGTGAGCCGCAGGCCGAGGACCTGGAAGACCTGGCGAAGCTGCTGCCCATGCAGTTCGGCGTGGACGGTGCGCGCGTCGGCCTGACTGGCTGGAGCTTCGGCGGCTTCCAGACGCAGTACACGATGTACACACGGCCTGACGTGTTCGCGGCCGGCATCGCCGGCGCGGGCCCGACGGAATGGGAGAACTACAACAGCTGGTACAGCGGCCGCACCATCGGCAAGGTGGACCGCAGCAAGCCCAACCTGCGCAAGTACTCGCTGCTGCCGCTGGCGCGCGGCCTGAAGAAGCCGCTGCTGCTGGTGCACGGCATGCAGGACCCGAACGTGCTCTACCAGGACACCGTCAACGTCTACCGGGAGCTGCTGGACACCGGCAAGGAATCGCTCGTCGAGCTCTTCCTCGACCCGGACGGCGAGCACGGGCTGGGCGGCGTGGTGAAGCCCGCGTCGCTGCACCGCAAGTACGAGGCGTTCTGGGTGCGCACGCTGGGCGAAGGGCGCTGAGCGTGTTCGATGCGGCCCGCACGATCAGGCCTCACCTCAGCGCCGCCTGCAGCCGCCGCCACGGCGCCTGCCGGTAGTCGCTCGCCCAGGCGCGGGCGGCAAAGGCCTGGCGCGCCAGACTCTCCTGGTGGCGGGCTGTGGCGGTCTCGCCCTGCGCCAGTGCACAGAGGCCGGCCAGCGCATGCAGCCGGGCCTGCTCGGTGTCCAGCGCATCGTCGGGGTCGCGTGCCGCCATCGCCAGGCTGGCCTGCAGGTCGGCCAGGCCGCCCGCGTGCTGGCGCCCTGCGCAGCGGGCCTCGCCGCGCAGCGCCAGCGCCATCTGCGTGTCGATGCGGCTGATGCGGTCGTCGCCGGCCGGCGTCAGCAACGCCGCGGGTATCGCGGCGGCGGCCTCGGTGGCCCGGCCGGCATCCAGCAGCACCCGGGCCTTGGCCAGCATCACCATGTGCGCATAGTGCAGCGGGTTGGCCGTGCCGCCATCGCGCGCGGCCGGGAAGTCCGGCGCCTGCGCCAGCAGCGCCAGGGCGTCGGCGGCGCGGCCGCCGGCCGACAGGTTGGTGGCCGCGCTGGCGTACTGGAAGGCCGTCATCGGGTGCCGCGCGTAGCCGCCGTCGATGCGGGCCTGCAGCGCCATGCGGTAGTAGCGGTCGGCGTCGGCATGCCGGCCCACCGCCTGGTAGATCTCGCCCACCGTGTGGCCCAGCCGCAGCCGTTCGGCCGGTGTGCGTGCGTCCGCCTCCAGCGCCTGGCGGCTGCGCTCGATGAGGGGCAGCGCTGCGGCGATGTCGCCCATCTGCGCGAGTACCGTGGCTTCGTAGAGGTCCAGCGGCGCGGTGACCTCGTCGGGCAGCGTCTCGCCGCGGGCCGCCAGGCGCGCGCGGCTGGCGCGTATCGTCGCCAGCGCGTCATCGCCATCGATCTGGAAGAAGCCCGTGTAGCGGGCCACGGCAATGCGCGCCGCCACGAGCGATGCGCGCACGGCATGCGCGCCACCCAGCCGCTCCAGCGTCGCGAGCGCGGCATCGAGCTGCGCCTGCAGCGCGCGTGACTGGTCGGCGGTCAGCAGCGCCTCGACCGCGGCCAGGCGCAGCGCGACGACGTCCAGCGCGTTGGGGCCGGCGGCGGCGAGGCCGGTCGACACGGCGCGGCGCAGCAGCGGCAATGCCTCGTCGCGGCGGTTCTCTGCCATCAGCAGGCGGCCGCGCAAGGATTGCGCCCAGGCGGCCGGCAGCGTGGGCGTGCCCTGGGGCAGGTGCGCCTCGATGGCGGCGAGCAGCGGCGCGGCATCGGCAAAGCGGTGGCGGGCGACCAGGCTGCGCACCAGCAGCAGCTGGGCCTGGATGTCGGCAGGCTGCAAGGCCAGCGCTTGCCGCGCGCTGGCTTCGGCCGCCCCGGGCTCGCGTGCGTCGAGCTGGGCCGCGGCCTGCTGGCGCAGTGCCTGGCCGCGCTCGGCAGGCGCGGCGTTGGCACTGTCCAGCGCAGCCAGGCGGCGGATGCCGACTGCCACGGCCAGCCGCGGTGCGCCCATGTCCACCAGCAGGTGGCTCAGGCCGCCGTACAGCTCGGCGCGCACGGCGGGCTCGAAGCGCGGCTCGATGAGCGCCGTGCTGCGCGCCAGCAGCTCGTCGGGCGTCTGGCCTGTGGCCGAGGCCGGGGCCTGCAGCTTGAAGACTTCGGTCACGAAGGCGCGCGCCGCCTGCTCGCGGTCGTTGGCCGCGGCGGCGCGCTGGGCCTGCACGACGGCAACGCCGGCCCCCAGGCACAGCACGACGAAGACGCCGCTGGCCGCCGCCACCGCGCGCCGGTGCCGCTGCCCGGCCGGCCCCAGTCGCTGCTGCTCGCGCTCCAGTGCGGTGGCGAAGGCGGCGGCACTGGCGGGCCGATGCCTGGCGTCCGTCGACAAGGCCTGCAGCAGCAGTGCGTCCAGCCTGCCGCGCAATGCCCGGCGGCGCGCCGGGTCGCCGCAGTGCGCGCTGGGCGGCTGCACGGCAACCGCGCCAGCGCGAGCGCCGGTCATGCCATGCGGCAGTTCGCCGCAGAGCAGTTCGTAGGCAAGCACGCCCAGCGAGTACACGTCGCTGGCCTCGGTGGCCGGTTTTCCGGCGAGCTGCTCGGGTGCCGCATGGGCGGGCGTCAGGCCGCCGGAGGCCGGCGTCGTGGCAGCGCCGGCGCGCAGCGTCGCGATGCCGAAGTCCACGAGGCGTGGCGTGCCGTCTTCGGCCACCAGCACATTGCCCGGCTTCAGGTCACGGTGGATGACGCCGTGTGCATGCGCATGCGCCACGGCACGCGCGACCTGCGCCAGCAGCGCCAGCGTGGCGGCCACGTCCAGCCGCTGCTGCTTGACGTGCAGGTGGATGGGCAGGCCGGTGACATGCTCCATCGCCAGGTAGGGCCGGCCCAGCACATCGATGCCGGCGTCGTACAGGCGCGCGATGTGCGGGTGCTCCAGCCGTGCGGCGATGCGCAGCTCGGCGGCCAGCCGCTCGGCCAGCGCGGTGTCGCCGCTGCGCGAGCGGCGCGGCAGCTTCAGCGCCACCTCGCGGTCGTACACGCCGTCGTCCCGCTGGGCGCGCCAGACGCTGCCCATGCCGCCGCGTCCGATCTCCTCGATCAGCCGCCAAGGGCCGACGTGGTCGCCCGGCGCGGCCGGTGCCTCGTTCGACGCAGGCCGGCGCGGCAGGGTGGCGAAAGCGCCACTGTCGTCCAGCCGCGCATGGTCGGCCAGCATGCGGGCCAGCTCGTCGCGCCAGCGCGGGTTGTCGAGTTGCGCCAGCCAGGCTGCGCGCTCGCCCGGCGGCAATGCCAGCGCCTCGTCCAGCAGCGGGCTGAGCGCGGCGAGGTCGGCGGGCGTCAACGAAGCCATGTGGGTGATCTCGGGACGAGCGCTGGGCCGCTCCCGAGCCGGCCCGTCTGGCGATGCGCTCGCGGCTCAATGCCGCGAGCAGCGCCGTCCCCTCGGGGGCTGAGGCCGGACACGACAAGTCCAGTGGACTTGCCATGCCTGCCGAAGAGCAGCCGCTGTGTCGGCTGCGCGGTCTGCAAGACCGACCGGGCACGTCCGCGTTCAGCGTGGCGCGAGGGGGCGAGGGGCGGCATCATCTCAGCGCAGCAGGGCCAGCAACATGAGGCGGGCCTTGTCCCAATCCCGGCGCACGGTGCGCTCCGTCAGGCCCAGCACCTCGCCGATCTCGACCTCGGTGTAGCCGCCGAAGTAGCGCATCTCGACCACCTGCGCCAGGCGCGGCTCCACGGCCTGCAGCGAGGCCAGCGCCTCGTGCACCTTCAGCACCTCGTCCTGGCCTTGCGGCTGCTCGCCTTCGATGCGCGTGTCCAGCGTCAACGCCTCGCCGGCCCCGCTGCCCTCGCGGCGGCGCAGCGTGTCGACGATGAACTCGCGCATGACGCGTGCCGCGTAGGCGAAGAACTCGCGCCGGTTCTCCGGCTTCAGGCGCTGGCTGCGCGCCAGGCGCAGGTAGCTTTCGTGTACCAGCTGCGTGGTGTGCAGGCCGCCGGCATGGCCGCCGCCGTCGCGCAGCCGGGTGCGCGCGAGTTCGCGCAGCGCCGGGTAGGCGGTCGCGAACAGCGCGTCCTGTGCACCGGCTTCACCGGCGTTGACGCGGGCGATCAGCGCATCGACTTCGTGCTCGTCCATGCCTGCATCTTGCCGCACTCCGCGTGAACAGGCCCTAAGCTGTCACCCATGGTGACGCCCGAACTGCCTGCCGACGAAGACCGCCGCCTGGCCCGCCTGGCCGCGCTGGCGGTCATGGACAGCGAGCCCGAGCCGCTGTTCGACCACATCACCGCGCTGGCCGCGCAGATCTGCGGCACGCCGGTGGCGCTGCTGGGCCTGCTGGACGAGCGCCGTCAATGGTTCAAGGCCGCCGTGGGCATCGGCCGCAGCGAGACCCCGCGAACGCAGACGTTCTGCGCGCATGCGCTGTTGTCGGACGGGCTGTTCGAGGTCAACGACGCGCGGCTGGACGAGCGCTTCAGGAATCACCCCGACGTGCTGGCGAACCCTTCGCTGCGCTTCTACGCGGGCGTGCCGATCCGGCTGGATGACGGCAGCCACCCGGGCACGCTGTGCGTCGTGGACTTCCAGGCACGCCAGCTCAGCGACGCGCAGCGCGAGGCGCTGACGCGGCTGGCCGGCGCCGCCGCCGAGGCGCTGATGATGCGTGAGCGCGCCCTGGCGCGCGCCGCGCCCGACGAGCCGTCGTTCCATGCGCTGGCCGAGGTGGCGCCGCTCGGCATCTTCCGTGCCGACGCGGCGGGCCAGGTCACCTACACGAATGCGAGCTGGCAGCGCATCTACGGTGTGGCGGGCGAGGCCGGCCTCGGCGCTGGCTGGATGTCGATGGTCGAGCCCGAGGATGCGGCCGCGGTGCGCCAGCAGTGGCAGCGCTGCGTCGAGCAGCGGCTGCCCTTCGAGATGCGCTACCGCCTGCGCCGCGGCGGCGGGCCGCGCCAGGTCTGGGCGCGGGCGCGTCCGGTGCTGTGCGGCGAGGGCGTGCTGCGCTGCTTCGTCGGCATCGTCGAGGACGTGACGGAGCGCATCAGCGTCGAGCGCGAGCTGCGCGACAGCCGGGCCCTGCTGGACCGCACGGGCCGCCTGGCGGGCATCGGCGGCTGGAGCCTGGACCTGCAGACCGAGGAGCTGGTCTGGAGCGACCAGGTCTGCCGCATCCTTGACCTCCCGCCCGGCCACCGGCCCACGCTGCAGGAGGCGTTCGGCTACTACAAGGACGAGGCGCGCCCGGCCATCGAGTCGGCCGTGCAACGCGGCATCCAGCATGGCGAGGGCTGGAGCCTGGAGCTGCCGCTCATCACCGCCAAGGGCCGCGAGATCTGGGTGCTGGCGCAGGGCCAGGTCGACTGGCAGGACGGCGTGCCCGTGCGGCTGGTGGGGGCGTTCCAGGACGTCACGGAGCAGCACCGCGCCGCCATCGAGCTGGAGCAAAGCCGCCAGCGGTTGCGCGTGCTGTACGAGTCCACGCCGGCGCTGATGCACTCGGTGGACGCGGGCGGCCGGCTGCTCAGCGTGTCGGACCGCTGGCTGGAGCGCCTGGGCTACCAGCGCCCGCAGGTCATCGGCCGGGCGCTGGAAGACTTCATGACACCCGAGTGCGCGCAGCAGGTGCGCGAGATCGACCGCCCGGCCCTGTGGCGCGACGGCCAGCTCAGCGACCGCCCGGTGCAGCTCATCTGTGCCGACGGCAGCCTGCGCGACGTGCTGGTCTCGGCCGTCGCCGAGTACGACGCCCAGGGCCGGCCGCTGCGCGCGCTGGCGCTGGTGGACGACATCACCGACGACCTGCGCTACCGCGCCGAGCTGGCCCAGGAGCAGCAGATGCGCCGCCAGACCGAGCGCCACGTTCAGGAGCTGGACCAGTTGCTCAGCGAGCGCTCCGAGATGCTGGACGTGCTGGCGCACGAGGTGCGCCAGCCGCTGAACAATGCCAGCGCCGCCTTGCAGAGCGCCGCGGCCAGCCTGGCCGGGCGCGGTGAGCGCCAGGCGCAGGAGCGGCTCACGCGCGCGCAGGCCGTGCTGGGCACGGTGCTGGCCGGCGTGGACAACACGCTGGCCGCGGCCAGCCTGCTGGCCGGCGGTGGCAGCGTGGCGCGGCTGGACACCGACATCGACACGTTGATCGCCGTGACCATCGCCGACCTGCCGCGCGAGCAGCGCGACCGCATCGTGCTGCGCCGCCACACGGCCACGCGCACGGCGCTGATGGACATGAGCCTGCTGCGCCTGGCGCTGCGCAACCTGCTGTCCAACGCGCTGAAGTACTCGCCCGGCGCGACGCCGGTGACGCTGCACGTGATGGACTTCGACGAGCCCGCGGCGCTGCAGTTCGAGGTGGTCGACGCCGGCCCCGGCATCTCGCGCGAGCTGTTGCCGCGGCTGTTCACGCGCGGCGCCCGCGGCGGCACCGGCACCGAGGCGGCGCACGGCCTGGGCCTGTACATCGTGCGCCGCGTGATGGACCTGCACGGCGGCAGCGCGGAGATGGTCCGCACCGGATCACTCGGAACCGTGATGCGCTTGACACTCCCGCAGGCGGGCTGAGGCGCCACCGGCTTCCGCACCAGCGCCGGGCACCGCTAGACTTTTGCTGCCCGCGGCTCCAGCGACCCGACACGATGCATTGCCAGCCCCACAGCGTTCCTTCCCGCGCCGATGGCGCGTGCCGACCCGGAGCGGCTGCGTGAAGGCGCCGTTGAGCCTGCGCAGCCAGCTCGGCCTGGTGCTGGGTGGACTGGGGCTGGCCGTCCTGGCGCTGGTCGGGGGCTACCTCGGCAACGTCGCCACCACCGAGCTCTACACCGCGCAGCAGGCCGCCGTGCGCGCCACCGCGCAGTCCGCGGCCGAGATGCTGGCCAACCAGTTGCGTGACCGCGAGCGCGAGATCGAGCTGCTCAGCGTCGCGCCGCATCTCGCCGAGGGTTCGCTGAGCGCCAGTCACACGCGCGCCGCGCTGGACCGCCGCCAGGCCCTGCATGACGAGTACGCCTGGATGGGCGTCGTGGACGCCGACGGCCTCGTGCTGCAGGCCACGGGCGGCCTGCTGATGGGGCGCTCGGTCGCTCAGCGCGACTGGTTCGTCGCCGCGCGCGAGCGCGTCTACGTGGGCGACGTGCACGAGGCCAAGCTGCTCGCGACCATGCTGCCGGCGGCGCCCAACGGCGAGCCCACGCGCTTCATCGATTTCGCCGCCCCCATCCGCGATGCCGAGGGGCGCCTGCGCGGCGTCGTCGGCGCCCATGCGCACTGGCGCTGGGTCACCGGCATCGTCGACGGTGCCGCACGCCGCCTGCACCCCGACAGCGGCATCGAAGCCCTCATCCTGGACCGCCAGGGCCGCGTGCTCTACCCCGAGGCCATGAAGGTCGCCCAGGCTGCCGGTGAGGTCGTGCTGCCGACGACGCTGGTCAACGGGCGCTTCGAAGGGCCCCTGCGCTTTGGCGACGGCAAGGACTACCTGACCAGCGAGGCCCCGTTGTATGCCCGCTCCAACGCCGAGCTGGGCTGGCGGATCCTGGCGCGTCAGCCGATGGAGCAGGCCATGCGGCCCGTGCGCGACCTGCAGCGCGACCTGCTGGTGCTGGGTGTGCTCGCGGCCGCGCTGCTGGCGCTCGCGGCGCTGCTGCTGGCGCGGCGCGTCAGCCGGCCGGTGCAGGAACTGGCGCACATCGCCAGGCGCGTGGAGAGCGAGCGCGTCATGCCGGACTTCCCGGCCGAGCCCGCCGTGAGGGAGCTGGCCACGCTCAGCGACGCGATGCAGTCCATGGCCAGCTCGCTGCTGGACACCGAGCAGCGCCTGCAGCGCACGAATGCCGCGCTGCAGAGTCAGGTCGAGCAGCGCACGGCCGAGCTGCAGGCGGCCCATGCGGCGCTGGAGAACCTGGCCATGCGCGATGCGCTGACGAGCCTGCACAACCGCCGCAGCCTGGACGCACGCCTGGTCGAGGCGCAGGCGCTGTACCTGCGCTATGGCCGTCAGAACGGCCGCGTGCACGGCCTGCTGCTGATCGACGTGGACGACTTCAAGCAGGTCAGCGACCGCTTCGGCCACCTGGCCGGCGACGCCGTGCTGCGCCAGCTCGCCGCACTGCTTCACAGCACCGTGCGCGTCACCGACGTGGCGGCCCGCTTCGGCGACCAGCAGTTCGCCGTGCTGCTGCCCGGGCTGGCCGGACCGCTGGAGGCCGTCATGGCCGCGGAGAAGATACGCACCCAGGTCGAGCAGGCCGATTTCGGCGCGGTGGGGCACATGACGGTCAGCATCGGTGCCAGCCTGGCTACGCCCGAGGACGCCGACGCGCACACGCTGGTCGCCCGCGCCGAAGCGGCGCTGCACGAGGCCAGGAACGGGGGGCGCAACGCGGTGGTGCTGAAGGCCGCGGACGCCTGAGCGCGGTGGCGTGCGTCGGCGGTCACAACGCCCCGACAGCGTCACTCCAGAATTCCCCGCAGCGGCATGCCGGCGCGGCTTTTAGTCTGCCGGGCATGTCCGATGCCGCCCAGATTCCCCCTCCCACGCCGTTCAGCGAAGACGGCTGGCGGCGGCTTGCCGACGCCTTGCAGGCCGCCTGCGGGCTGGCCGTGCCGGCGGCCAGCGCCGTGCAGGTCGCCGCGCGCCTGACGCCGCGGCTGCGCCGGCTGGGCCTGGACGCCTTCGACGACTACCTGCCGCTGCTGCGGGCCGAGACCGAGCTGCAGGCGGCGCTGGACCTGCTGACCGAGCCGCAGGCCGGGTTCTTCCGCGAGCCGGTGCAGTTCGAGCTGCTGGAGTCGGCATTCAGTCATTTGCGGCCCGCGCGGCCGCGGCTGTGGAGCGCGGCCGCGGCGTCGGGCGACGAGGCCTACAGCCTGGCGATGCTGCTGGCCGACCTGCAGAGCGCCGGCCGCATCGGCGCCGACTGGCGGGTGCTGGGCACGGACGCCAGCGAGCGCCGCGTGCGCACCGCGGCCGAGGGCCTCTATCCCGTCGCGCGGATGCGCCAGGTCGGCGCCGCGCGGTTGCGCAGCCATGTCGTGGGCAACGGGACGTCGGGCCTCGTGCAGGTGCAGGCGGCACTGCGCGAGCGCGTGCACTTCGAGCGCCACGACCTGCGCGTGCCGCTGCATGGCCGCCAGTGTTTTGACGCGATCTGGCTGCGCCAGGTGCTGGCCTACTTCGATGCGGCCACGCGCCGGGGCGTGCTGGCCCAGGTGCTGGCGCGCCTGCATCCGGGCGGGCTGTTCTTCGTGGGCGCGGCCGAGCAGCACCTCGTCACGGCGACCGGCCTTCAGGCGCTGGGCGGCGGCGTGTTCAGGAAGACCTAGATCAATTGCAGCGGCGCGCGGAACACGTAGCCCACGCGGGACTTGCTCTGCAGCGGCACCAGCGTGGGCGTGGCGCGCTCGATGCGGCGGCGCAGGCGGTAGATCGTGGCCGACAGGCCGTCGTCGGTTTCGCCTTCGGCCACTTCGCGGCCGAGACGGTTCAGCAGCGCCTCGCGTGTGACGGGTTCCCCCCCGGCCTGGGCAAAGCACTCCAGCAGCTGGCGGTCGGCCTCGCTGAGCTGGATGCGTGTGCCGTCCGGCACGACCAGCTCGCCGCTGGCGCGATCGAGTTTCCACACCGCGTCTGCTGCCGAAGGCTTGGCGACGCGTCGCTGCACCGCGGCGATCGCGAGCGCCACCTGCTCGAACTGCACGGGCTTGACGAGGTACATGTCGGCACCGGCCGTGATGACCTCGCGGAAGACTTCGGCGCCCAGGCGGCCCGAGACGACGACGATGCCGGCGTCGGTGCGGCGGCGCAGGATCTTGATGAGCTCCACGCCGTTGACGCCGGGCAGCATCAGGTCGACCAGGTAGAAGTCGAAGGCGAACGCCTCCGGCGCCGCCAGCAGTGCATTGCTGTCGTCGAAACGGCTGACCGTGATGCCTTGCTCCTGGAGGAACTGCGCCAGGAATTCGGAGTACTCCGCGTCGTCGTCGATCAGGGCGAGGGATTTGGGCTGCATGTTCTAGGGGGCGCAGGGGTCAACCACGAAGTTTGCCGCATGACTGGGCCGTCAGTCGCTGCCAGGCGCGGCCTACCGCACGCTTCCGTTCGTTTGCCGCAGGTTGCAGGTCATAAATGATTGACACTAGCTGTGCGCCGTGAGAAATCAAGCTGCCCTGAGTGGCAGGAGGAGACCACGATGGCCGAGGATGCGCAAGACGCGGGTCCGGAAAAACCGGACGAACTGGGCTGGTTGCTGCCGGGCCAGCGCGTTGCGCCGGCCGAAGCGCTGCGCCGCATCCAGGCCCTGTGCAGCGCGCGACCCGATCTCTTCGCCGCGATGTTCCTGGTGCTGGCCACGCACCAGGACCTGCCGAAGGACATGCTCGCCGCGGCGATCAAGCAGTTCCGCACCGACCTCGATGCCTACACGCGTGATGACGTGTCGAGCCTGCTGACGGCGATCTGGAACGGCGGCCGCAGCGGCTTCGACGCGGTGCTGCGCACGCGTGCCGGCGCCCCCAAGAAGGGCGCGGCCGGGCTGTCCTGGGTCAGGGAGTGAGGCTCAGGCCTTCAGGCCCAGCGCCTGCCAGCCCTCGTGGCCGAGCTTGTCCAGCGTCGCGAGGTTGTTCTCGTAGATGGACGCCGTGTCCGGCATGGACTCGACGGCCCGCGAGATGCTCTCCTCGCGCAGCAGGTGCAGCGTGGGGTAGGGCGAGCGGTTGGTGTAGTTGGCCACGTCGTCGGGCTCGCTGTCGCCGAACTGGTAGCCGGGGTGGAAGTCCGCGATCTGCAGGATGCCGTCGAGCTTCAACTCCTCCACCAGCGCGTCGGCGGCGTCGAGGAAGTCGTTGAAGTCCAGGAAGTCCGTCAGCACGCCCGGGTGGATGACCAGCGTGGTGTCGACGTCCTCGGGGTCGGCGCGGTTCAGCGCCAGCAGCTCGCGGGCCAGGTCCTTCAGCAGCGCCTCGGGGTCGGTCGCGTCGCTGACGACGTAGCGGATGCGCTCGTTGACGTGCACCGCCTTCGCGAACGGGCACAGGTTCAGGCCGATGACGGCCTTGACGACCCAGTCGCGGGTGTCCTGGATGATTTGGTCGTGATTCATGTCAGTTCTCTTTGGGCCGAGCGCTGGGCCGCTCCCGAGCCGGCCCGTTGGGCGATGTGCTGGCGGCTCGATGCCGCAAGCATCGCCGTCCCCTCGGGGGCTTCGGCCGGACACATTGAGCCCAGTGGGCTCGATGTGCCTGCCGAAGCGCTGCGGCCACTGGCCGTTGCGCGGTCCCGGCTGGGCACGCCCGCGTTCAGCGCGGCGTGGCCGCACGAGGGGCCAACCAAGCCTCTGCCATGCGCACCCACATGGAGCCGCCCAGCGGAATCAAGTCGTCGTTGAAGTCGTAGCTGGGGTTGTGCAGCGTGCACGGGCCCAGGCCGTGGCCGCCGGTGCGGTGCTCGCCGTCGCCGTTGCCGATCAGGAAGTAGCAGCCGGGCTTGTCCAGCAGGTAGTAGCTGAAGTCCTCGGCGCCCATGGTGGGCTCGAACTCCTGCACGTTGTCACTGCCCACCATGTCGGTCAGCACGCGGCGCACGAACTCGGTCTCCGCCGGGTGGTTGATCGTCGGCGGGTAGTTGCGGCGGAACTCGAACTCGGCGGTCAGCTCGAAGGCGCCGGCCAGTTGTTCCGTCATGTCCTTCATGCGGCGCTCCAGCAGGTCCAGCAGCTCCAGCGTGAAGGTGCGAACCGTGCCTTCCATGACGACGGTGTCGGGCACGACGTTGGTGGCCTCGCCCGCATGGATCATCGTCACCGAGATGACGCCCGGGTCGATGGGGCGCTTGTTGCGGCTGATGATGGTCTGGAAGGCCGTGACGAGCTGGCAGGCCGCGGGCACGGGGTCGAAGCCCAGGTGCGGCATCGCGGCGTGCGAGCCCTTGCCCTTGAGCGTGATCTTGAATTCATTGCTGCTCGCGAACACCGGGCCGCTCTTCAGCGCGAACTGGCCGGCCTTCATGCCGGGCCAGTTGTGCGCGCCGAACATGGCCTCCATCGGGAACTTCTCGAACAGGCCGTCCTTGATCATCTCGCGCGCGCCGCCGCCGCCTTCCTCGGCCGGCTGGAACACCAGGTAGACCGTGCCGTCGAAATTGCGGTGCTGGGCCAGGTGCTTGGCCGCGGCCAGCAGCATGGCGGTGTGGCCGTCGTGGCCGCAGGCGTGCATGCGGCCGAGGTACGAGCTGGCGTGCGGGAACTGGTTGCGCTCCGTCATCGGCAGCGCGTCGATGTCCGCGCGCAGGCCCACGGCGCGGTCCGATGTGCCGTTCTTGACGATGCCCACCACGCCCGTCGTGCCCAGGCCGCGGTGGACGGGGATGCCCCAGTCCGTCAAGGCCTTGGCGATGACGTCGGCGGTGCGCTGCTCGTGGAAGCAGAGCTCCGGGTGCTTGTGCAGGTCGCGACGCAGCGCCGTGATCTCGGGGGCGTCGGCGAGGATGGTGTCGATGAGCTTCATGAGGGTGACTTCAGGCCGCGGTGAGAGGCGCAGTTTAGGATTGCGGCCGTGAACCTGCGTCGCAACCTCCGCGGCTGGCTCTTCTGGCTGGCCCTGCTGCTCCCCCTCGCGCAAGCGATGGCCGGGGTGCACGCGTTGTCGCACGTCACCGGCGAACGCTCCGATGACCGCATCGCGCACCTGGTTCACTGCGACCTGTGCCTGACCGCTGCCGACCTGGCCGGTGGTGCGCCGGCTGCCGAGCCCGGCCCGCTGCCTGACAGCGTCGCCGGCGAGGTGCGGGCCGTCGCGCCGCTGGCGGCCGATGTCGAGCGCGCCGCCGTCTGGCGCCGCCAGGCCCGCGCGCCGCCCGCTTCCGCCTGAACTCCAAGCTGTTTCCCGCGCGCCGACGGCGTGCGGGCCCTTGCGTTTTCCTGCGGAAGTCTTCCCATGCGTTCCTTTGCCCTGGCGCCCATCGCGGCCGCCTGTTTTCTCTCGTTGGCGGCCCACGCCGATCCCGCGCCCACCGAATCGCTCGACAAGGTCGTCGTCACCGGCAACCCGCTGAAGAGCCAGGTGCTGGCCCAGCCCAGCGACTCGCTGTCCGGTGACCAGCTCGTGCTGACCCGCGCCGCCAACCTCGGCGACACGCTGCAAGGCCTGCCCGGCGTCGCCGCCACCAACTTCGGCCCCAATGCCAGCCGGCCCAGCATCCGCGGGCTGGACGGCGACCGGGTGCGCATCCTGAACAACTCGGGCGCGTCGGTGGACGCCTCCAACCTCAGCTTCGACCACGGCGTGGCCATCGACCCGCTGGTCATCGACAAGGTCGAGGTGCTGCGCGGCGCGGCGGCGCTGCTGTACGGCGGCAACGCGGTGGGCGGCGTCGTCAACACGCTGGACAACCGCATCCCGCGCGTGTTCACGCCTGGCCTGAGCGGCGCGGCCGAGGTGCGGCTGGGCGGCGCCAGCAACGACAAGAGCGGCGCCGTGGTGCTGGACGGCGGCACGGGCCGGGCGAATGCGGGTTTCGGCTGGCACGTCGACCTGGCCGGCCGCGACGCCGACGACCAGCGCGCGCCGCGCTTCAGCAGCCCGACCGACGACGGGGTCGAGAGCCGCACCACGGTGCGCAACTCCGCCGCGAAGAGCCACGGCGGCGCGGTGGGCGGCTCGGTGTTCTTCCAGGGCGGCTTCGCCGGCGTGTCGTTGGACGACTACCGCACCAACTACGGCACCACGGCCGAGGCCGACGTGACCATCCGCATGCAGCGCCAGCGCCTGGCCACGGCCGGCGAATGGGCCACGGCGGACGGCCCCATCCACCGCGTCAGCTGGCAGCTCAGCCGCAACCGCTACGAGCACCAGGAGGTGGGCGGTGGCGGCGAGATCGGCACGACCTTCAAGAGCACCGGCACCGATGGCCGGCTGGAGGTGGAGCACGCGCCCATCGACGCCGGCTGGGGCCCCGTCAAGGGCCTGGTCGGCCTGCAGACCGAGCTGCTGAACTTCTCGGCGTTGGGCGAGGAAGCCTTCGTGCCGAGCACGCGCACGCGCAACACCGGCGTCTTCGTGCTGGAACAGACGCGTCTGGGTGGCGTGGACTGGTCGGCCGGCGGGCGCGTGGAGCAGGTGCGGGTGGACTCCGACGGTGGCGAC
Source organism: Roseateles sp. (assembly GCF_965229315.1). Classification (GTDB taxonomy): domain Bacteria; phylum Pseudomonadota; class Gammaproteobacteria; order Burkholderiales; family Burkholderiaceae_C; genus Pelomonas. Next base: position 3,482,304 of record NZ_CBDDJA010000002.1, on the reverse strand, counting down.
CGCTTCGGCGCCGCGCAAGGGCGCCGTTTCACGCCCAAGAGCCTGGCGTTCAGCGGTGTGCTGCCGCTGGCCGAGGGCTGGAGCGCCAGCGCCAACCTGAACCGCACCGAGCGTGCGCCGGCGTATTACGAGCTGTTCGCCAGCGGCCTGCACCTGGCCAGCGCGGCCTTCGAGCAGGGTGACGCGACGCTGGGCGTGGAGCGTGCCAAGGGGCTGGACCTGGGCCTGAAGTGGGAGTCGTCGCAGGCACACGTGCACCTGAACGTCTACGAGACGCGCTTCGACAACTACATCGCGCTGCAGGCCAATGGCACCATGGTGCCGGACGGCGACGGTGGCACGGTGCCGTTCTACGCCTTCCACGGCGTGCCGGCCCGGCTGCGCGGCGTGGAGCTGGAGGCGCGCTGGCAGGTGCTGCCGATGTTGGCGCTGCTGGGTCAGATGGACGCGGTGCGCGGGGACAACCGCGCCACCGGGGAGCCGCTGCCGCGCCTGTCGCCGCTGCGCGCGATGCTGGGACTGGAGGCCAAGCAGGGCGACTGGTCGGGCACGCTGCAGTGGCGCGGCGCCGCGCGCCAGGACCGCGTGGCTGCGTTCGACACGCCGACCGCCGGCTACGGCACCGTGCGCCTGAGCCTGGCGCGCCAGCTGCACTGGGACGGCACGGACGCGATCTGGTACCTCAAGCTCGACAACCTGGGCAACAAACTGGCCTACAACGCCACCGCCGTGCCGACGATCCGCGACCTGGCCCCGCAGCCGGGCCGCTCCGCCAGCACCGGCCTGCAGGTGCGCTTCTGAGTTGAGCCACCCAGCCCCGTGTAAATCCGGGGCCTGGGCGGGCTGGCCAGCGGGCACCATGGGGCGCCCGTTGGTGCGTAGGCCCGAAACTTGCTGCATCGACGAGGCGCATATGGAGCCAAGATGCAGACGCCTTTCGACGAAATGAACGCGCTGGCCGCACAGAGCCAGTCGCAGGTGCAGGGTGGGAGCCGGCAGGCCAGCGGCCCTGGCGTGCGCGCCCACTACGAGGCCTACGCCCGCTGGCTGGCCGAGCAGCCCGAGAGCCTGATGCGCGAGCGGCGCGAGCAGGCCGAACTGATCTTCCGCCGCGTGGGCATCACCTTCGCCGTCTACGGCGACAAGGATTCCGGCGAGGGCACCGAGCGGCTGATCCCGTTCGACCTGATCCCGCGCGTCATCCCGGCGGCCGAATGGACCTCGATGCAGGCGGGCCTGGCCCAGCGCGTCACGGCGCTGAACCGCTTCATCCACGACGTGTACCACGGCCAGGAGATCCTGAAGGCCGGCATCGTGCCCGCCGACGAGATCCTGAACAACGCGCAGTTCCGCCCCGAGATGATGGGTGTGGACGTGCCCGGGGGCGTCTACAGCCACATCGCCGGCGTCGACATCGTGCGGGCCGGCCACGCCGACGGCAGCGGCCAGTACTACGTGCTGGAAGACAACCTGCGCGTGCCCAGCGGCGTGAGCTACATGCTGGAGAACCGCAAGATGATGATGCGGCTGTTCCCCGAGCTGTTCGTGCAGCACCGCATCGCGCCGGTGGCGCACTACCCTGACCTGCTGCTGGACACGTTGCGCAGCGTCGCGCCGCCCGGGGTGTCGGACCCGACCGTCGTCGTGCTGACGCCGGGCATGTACAACTCGGCCTACTTCGAGCACGCCTTCCTGGCGCAGCAGATGGGCGTGGAGCTGGTGGAAGGGCAGGACCTGTTCGTCGACGGCGGCTTCGTCTACATGCGCACCACGCGCGGCCCCAGGCGCGTGGACGTCATCTACCGCCGGCTGGACGACGATTTCCTCGACCCCAAGGTCTTCCGTGCCGATTCGCAGCTTGGCTGCGCGGGCCTGGTGGACGCGTACAAGGCCGGCAAGGTGACGCTGTCCAACGCCATCGGCACCGGCATCGCGGACGACAAGTCCATCTACCCCTATGTGCCGAAGATGATCGAGTTCTACCTCGGCGAGAAGCCCATCCTGCAGAACGTGCCGACCTACGTGTGCCGCGACAAGGACGACCTGGCCTACACGCTGGCGCACCTGTCCGAACTGGTGGTGAAGGAAGTGCACGGCGCCGGCGGCTACGGCATGCTCGTCGGCCCCGCGGCGACGAAAGCCGAGGTGGAGGCGTTCCGCGCGCAGCTGATCGCCAACCCGAGCAACTACATCGCCCAGCCGACGCTGTCGCTGTCGACCTGCCCCACGTTCGTCGAGTCGGGCATCGCGCCCCGTCACATTGATCTGCGACCCTTCGTGCTGTCGGGAGACACCGTGCGCATGGTGCCGGGCGGGCTGACGCGGGTGGCGCTGAAGGCCGGGTCTCTCGTGGTCAACAGCAGCCAGGGCGGCGGGACCAAGGACACCTGGGTGCTGGAAGACTGAGGGAGAAGACCAAGATGCTTTCTAGAACCGCCGATCACCTGTTCTGGTTCAGCCGCTACATCGAGCGGGCCGAAAACACGGCACGCATGCTGGATATCGCGTACCAGACCTCCCTGCAGCCGCAGTCGGCCGAGGCCTCCGAGCAGTCGTGGCGCAGCCTGGTGTCCATCTCCGAGCTCAACAGCCTGTACGGCACCAAGTACCCGGCGATCAACGGCCGCAGCGTCATGGCGTTCATGGTGGCCGACGAGGCCAACGCGTCGTCCATCTACAACTGCCTGCGCGCCGCGCGCGAGAACGCCCGGGCGGTGCGCGGCTCGCTGACCACCGAGGTCTGGGAGACGATGAACCAGACGTGGCTGGAGTTCTGCAAGCTGTTGCGCGAGGGCGCGCTGACCCGCGACCCCTCCGCGCTGTTCGAGTGGGTGAAGTACCGCAGCCACCTGTCGCGCGGCGTGACCGTGGGCACCATGCTGCAGGACGAGGCCTTTCACTTCCTGCGCATCGGCTCGTTCCTGGAGCGGGCCGACAACACCGCCCGGCTGCTGGACGTGAAGTTCTATCGCCACGAAGGCGACACCTCCACCGATCCCGATGCTGCGCGCGACTTCTACTACTGGTCCGCCGTGCTGCGCTCGGTCTCGGGTTTCGAGATCTACCGCAAGGTCTACAGCAATGTCATCCAGCCGGACAAGGTGGCCGAGCTGCTGATCCTGCGCCCCGACATGCCGCGCTCGCTGTCGCACTGCGTCACGCGCATGCTGGCCAACCTCAGGCGCGTGGCCAATCCCCAGTCGGGCGAGACGCTGCGTCGCGTCGGGCGGCTGGAGGCCGAGCTGGCCTTCGGCCGCATCGACGAGATCCTCGCCACGGGGCTGCACCCGTTCCTCGATGGCTTCCTGGCCGAGGTCGGTGACCTCGGCGCGGGCATCAGCCGCGATTTCCTCGTTCCTTCGACTTCAGACACGCCATGACTACGTACCCACAGCAGGCCGAGCGCCGGGCCGCCCCAAGCCGGCCTGCATCCCCTCGGGGGATCGGCCGACGTACCCGTTGGACGAGGGGCTGACATGTCCATCCACGTCGCCCTCAAACACGTCACGCGCTACAAGTACGACCGGCCGGTCCACCTCGGCCCGCAGGTCGTTCGCCTGCGCCCGGCGCCGCATTGCCGCACGCCGGTGCTGTCGTACTCGCTGACCGTCGAGCCGGCCCATCACTTCCTCAACTGGCAGCAGGACCCGTTCGCCAACTACCTCGCGCGGCTGGTCTTCCCCGAGAAGACGACCGAGTTCACCGTCACGGTGGACCTGGTCGCCGAGATGGCGGTCTACAACCCGTTCGACTTCTTCCTGGAGCCGCACGCGCAGACCTTCCCGTTCGCGTACGACGAGTCCCAGCGTGCCGAACTGGCACCCTACCTCGTCACCGAGCCGGCCACGCCGCTGGTGGCCGAGTACCTGAAGACCATCGACCTCAAGCCCCAGGTCACCATCGACTTCCTCGTGGCGCTGAACCAGAAGGTGCAGCACCGCGTCTCGTACCTGATCCGCATGGAGCCCGGCGTGCAGACGCCCGAGGAGACGCTGGAGAAGGCCTCCGGCTCCTGCCGCGACTCCGGCTGGCTGCTGGTGCAGCTGATGCGCCACCTCGGTCTGGCGGCACGCTTCGTGTCGGGCTACCTGATCCAGCTGACGCCCGACGAGAAGGCGCTCGATGGCCCCAGTGGCACCGAGGTCGACTTCACCGACCTGCATGCCTGGTGCGAGGTCTTCCTGCCCGGCGCCGGCTGGATCGGCCTGGACCCGACCTCGGGCCTGCTGGCCGGCGAAGGCCACATCCCGCTGGCCGCCACGCCCACGCCCGGCAGCGCCGCGCCCATCAGTGGCGCCGTGGACGAGAGCGAGGTCGAGTTCGAGCACGAGATGGGCGTCACGCGCATCTACGAATCGCCGCGCGTCACCAAGCCGTACAGCGACGAGCAGTGGGCCGAAGTGCTCAAGCTGGGCGAACAGGTCGACCGCGAGCTCGTGGCCGGCGACGTGCGGCTGACGATGGGTGGCGAGCCCACCTTCGTGGCCATCGACGACCGCGACGCGGGCGAGTGGAACACCGAGGCGCTGGGCCCGACCAAGCGCCTGTACGCGCAGCAGCTCACGCACCGGCTGCGCGACGAATACGGGCAGGGCGGCTTCCTGCATTTCGGCCAGGGCAAGTGGTACCCGGGCGAGCAGCTGCCTCGCTGGGCGCTGTCGATCTGCTGGCGGGCGGACGGCCAGCCCTGCTGGCGCAACCCCGACTGGTTCGCCGACGAGAGCGAGGGCCTCAACTACACCAGCGACGACGCCCAGATCTTCATGGCCGCGCTCACCAGGCGGCTGGGCGTGACCGACGCGCACGTGCAGCCCGGCTACGAGGACACCTTCTACTACCTGTGGCGCGAGCGTCGCCTGCCGGTCAACGTCGACCCGTTCGATTCGCGGCTGGACGATGAGATGGAGCGCGCGCGGCTGCGCCGCATCTACGAGCAGGGGCTGGCGCACGTCGTCGGCTACGCGCTGCCGCTCAAGCACAGCGAGGACGGGCCCGCGCTCGGCGGCCACCGCTGGCAGACGGGGCCGTGGTACTTCCGCGATGAGCGCTTGTACCTCTTCCCCGGCGACTCGCCGATGGGCTGGCGACTGCCGCTGGATTCGCTGCCCTGGGTGGGCAAGGGCGACTTCCCGCACCTGATCGAGCAGGACCCGTTCGCCCCGCGCGGCATGCTGCCTGCGGCGGCCACGCTGCGCGGGCAGACGATGGGCGTCACCACAGCCGGCCCGACGGCCGGGCTGCTGCGTGGCGCACCCACCGTCGGCGCCAGCGTTGGCGTCGGTTCAGGCCCCGGTGCGGCCGGCGCCGCCCCGGCCCGCTTCGAGAGTGCCCGCGGCCTCACGCGCACGGCCCTGTGCGTCGAGGCCCGCGACCCGCGCCGCGCCAACGGCCCCAAGGCGGAGCGCCAGGGCAAGGCCAGTGGCGTGCTGTACGTCTTCATGCCGCCGTTCGAAAAGCTGGAGCACTACCTGGAGCTGCTGGCGGCCATCGAGACCACCTGCGAGGACACCGGCTACAAGATCGTGCTGGAGGGCTATCCGCCGCCGCGCGACCCGCGCCTGAAGCTGCTGCAGGTCACGCCCGACCCCGGCGTCATCGAGGTCAACATCCACCCGGCACACAACTGGCGCGAGCTGGTCGAGCACACCGAATTCCTCTACGAAGCCGCGCGCCTCACGCGGCTGTCGAGCGAGAAGTTCATGATCGACGGCCGCCACAGCGGCACCGGCGGCGGCAACCACTTCGTGCTCGGCGGCGCCACGCCGGCGGACTCGCCCTTCCTGCGCCGGCCCACGCTGCTCGCATCGCTGCTGGCCTACTGGCACAACCACCCCGCCTTGAGCTACCTGTTCAGCGGCCTCTTCATCGGCCCCACCAGCCAGGCGCCGCGCGTGGACGAGGCGCGCAACGACCAGCTGCGCGAGCTGGAGATCGCCCTCGGCGAGATCCACAAGGCCAGCGCCAGCTACGGCGAGACCATGCCGCCCTGGGTCGTCGACCGCACGCTGCGCAACGTGCTGGTGGACGTGACCGGCAATACCCACCGCAGCGAGTTCTGCATCGACAAGCTCTACTCGCCCGACTCGGCGACCGGGCGGCTCGGCCTGCTGGAGCTGCGCGCCTTCGAGATGCCGCCGCATGCGCGCATGAGCATCGCGCAGCAGCTGCTGCTGCGTGCGCTGGTGGCGCGTTTCTGGAAGACGCCGTACCGCGCGCCGCTGGTCCGCTGGGGCACCGAGCTGCACGACCGCTGGCTGCTGCCGCACTTCGTGCAGGAGGACTTCGCCGACGTCATGCAGGACATGAACGAGGCCGGCTACGCGTTCGATGCCGCCTGGTTCGCGCCGCACTACGAGTTCCGGTTTCCCAAGTTCGGCGAGTTCGCCGCGCGCGGCGTGCAGGTCACGCTGCGCAGCGCGCTGGAGCCCTGGCATGTGATGGGCGAGGAAGGCTCGTCCGGCGGCACCGCGCGCTACGTCGACTCGTCGCTGGAGCGGCTGGAGGTGCACGTCAGCGGCCTGGTGGACACCCGCCACCGCGTGACGGTCAACGGCGTGGCGCTGCCGCTGCAGCCCACCGGCCGCGTCGGCGAGTACGTGGCCGGCGTGCGCTACCGCGCCTGGCTGCCGCCCTCGGCACTGCACCCGACCATCGGCATCCACGCGCCGCTGACCGTGGACCTCGTCGACACCTGGCAGAACAAGAGCCTGGGCGGCTGCCGCTACTTCGTCGCCCACCCGGGCGGGCGCAACTACGAGACGCTGCCCATCAACGCCTACGAGGCCGAAAGCCGCCGCCTGTCGCGTTTCGTCGCGCTGGGCCACACGCCCGGCAGGGTCGTGGTCGGCGAGCCGCAGCGCAGCCTGGAGTTCCCGTTCACGCTGGATCTGCGCAAGGTGGGTTGAGCGGATGCGCATCGAAATCGAACCCGGCATCCGCCTCTTCGTCGACATCGAAGGCCTCGGCCACGTGCCCGACGGCCTGGCGCTGCGCGAGAAACCCACGCTCGTGCTCATCCATGGCGGCCCGGGCTTCGACCACACGGCGTTCCGGCCGTTCTTCAGCCGCTTCGCCGACCTCTGCCAGATCGTCTACTTCGACCAGCGCGGCCATGGCCGCAGCGACGCGCGACCGCTGGGCGAGTGCCGGCTGGACACGCTCGCCGACGATGTCGTGCGCCTGTGCGACGCGCTGGGCGTCGTGAAACCCATCGTGCTGGGCCAGAGCTTCGGCGGCTTCGTCGCGCAGCGCTACCTGGCGCGGCACCCGGCGCATCCGCGCAAGGTCGTGCTGTCCAGCACGTCGCACCACTTCGGCCTGGAACGCAAGGTCCATCACTTCGGCCGCCTGGGCGGGCCCGCGGCCGCGCAGGCCACGCGCGACTTCTGGGAGCGCCCGGGCGCCGACACCTGGGCAGCGTACGAAACCCATTGCCGCCATCTCTACAACACCCGGCCCAAGCCCCCCGGCGCGGGCGGCTGGATGATGTTCAACCCCGAGATCCTGTTCGAGCACACGCGCACCGAACTGCCCGGCATGGACCTGCGCCCGGGCCTGGCGAACGTGCAGTGCCCGGTGCTCGTCATGGCGGGCGAGGAAGACCCCGTCACGCCGCCCGAGGATGCCGGGGAGATCGTCGCGGCGCTGCCGGCGCCGTGGCGTGCCGGCTTCGAGCGCTTTCCCGGCGCTGGCCACGGTGCCTGGCGGGACGACCCCGAGGCGGCGGAACGCGTGCTGCGCGCCTTCCTGGCATCCTAGGCGTTGCGGCCTGGTCCGCCGGCACGGGCGGCGCAGACCTTGCTTGACAATGCTTCTCCCCCTGACGGCGCCGCATGACCGACTCGACCCTTCCCGCCCATGACTGAGCTGACGCCCAGCCAGTGGAGCCTGCTCCCCGACGAGCCCGGGGAGCCCGCCACGCCGGACCCGCTGTCGCTTGCCGCTTCGGCCGCGCTGCGCAGCCGCGACGGGCACTTCTACGAGCTGACCGGCCAGGTCAACCACCCGGGCGAACCGCAGGCCGGCCTGGCAGAACGCTGGCAGCGCTTCTTCGCGGCGGGCGGCGCGGCCGGCTGGCAGGAACTCAGCGCCAAGGCGCTGCGCGTGCAGCGCCGCGTGCTGGAAGACGGCGCCAGCTACAACGTGCACAGCGACGGCCCGCCGTTGCCCGGCCAGGGCGACCAGGAGAGCGCGCCGCTGGCCCGCCACTGGCCGCTGGAACTGCTGCCCATGCTCATCGCGCCCGACGAGTGGCGCGACATCGAGTCGGGCATCGTGCAGCGCGCCCGCCTGCTGAACGCGGTCATGGCCGACACCTACGGCGAGCGCCGGCTGCTGCAGCAAGGCCTGCTGCCGGCTTCGCTGGTGCTGGCCCACCCGCAGTACCTGCGCGCCATGCACGGCAGTCGGCCGCCGGGTGGCGTGCACCTGCACGTGCTGGCGTTCGACCTGACGCGCTGCGCCGATGGCCACTGGTGGGTGGTGGGCCAGCGCACGCAGGCCGCGTCCGGCCTGGGCTATGTGCTGGAGAACCGCCTCATCATCGCCCAGCAGTTCCCGGAGGCCTTCCGGCAGATGGCCGTGCAGCGGCTGGCCGCGAGCTACCGCGACCTGATGCAGTCGCTGATGCGGCTGTCGCCGGCCGGCGAGCGCAGCCGCGTCGCGCTGCTGACACCGGGGCCACGCAACGAGACCTATTTCGAACAGGCCTTCCTGGCGCGCTACCTGGGCATCACGCTGGTCGAAGGCGCGGACCTGACCGTGCGCGCCGACAAGGTCTACCTGAAGACGCTGACCGGCCTGGAGCGCGTGCACGTGCTGCTGCGCCGCGTGGACGACACCTGGCTGGACCCGCTGGAGCTGCGCCCGGACTCCATCCTGGGCGTGCCGGGGCTGTTGCAGGCCGCGCGGTCCGGCGAGGTCGTCATCGCCAACTCGCCCGGCGCGGGCTGGCTGGAAAGCCCCGGCCTGACGGCCTTCTGGCCCGGCGTGGCCGAGAGCCTGCTGGGCGAGGAGTTGACGCTGCCCGCCATCCAGAGCTGGTGGTGCGGCGAGGAAAGCGCCTGGCGCACGTTGCGGCCGCGCCTGGCGCAGTTCATCGTCGTGCCGACCTTCTCGGCCAGCAGCACCACGCGCAGCTTCGGCCCCATCGTCGCGGCGGAGCTGAACGACGGGCAGTTGCGCGAGCTGGCCGAGCGCATCGACGCCGACCCCACGGCCTACACGCTGCAGGCGCGCGTGAAGCCCACCAAGCAGCCCGTGTGGACGCGCGGCGCGCTGGAGCCGCGCGTGGCCGTGCTGCGCGTGTTCGCGATGACGGACGGCCACGGCGGCTGGACCGTGCTGCCCGGCGGCCTCACCCGCGTCGCCCCCAAGCGCGACCCGCTGGCCGATGCCTGGCTGTCCATCCAGCGCGGCTCCTTGAGCGCCGACACCTGGGTGATGACCGATGGCGAGGTCGACGCGACCACGCTGCTGCCGCAGCCGCTGCAGGCCACCGACCTGCGCGACGTGCACTGGACCGTCACCAGCCGCGCCGCCGAGAACCTGTTCTGGCTGGGCCGCTACACCGAGCGGGCCGAGAACAGCGCGCGCCTGGCGCGCCATGTCATCGAGGCCAGCGTGATGGTGCAGCGCGGCGCCATGCCGCCGCCCATGCTGCCGCTGCTGGACACGCTGGCGCGCAAGCACGGCCTCGTCGGCGCGGCGGCGCCCGAGGCCGCCGACGACCCGCGCGGCTTCGAGCGCGCCTTGCTGGCCGCGCTGCTGCCCGGTTCGGGCGCCACCAGCGTGGGCTGGAACCTGCGCGCGCTGCAGACCTGCGCGCAGGCCCTGCGCGAGCGGCTGTCGCCGGAATCCTGGCGGCTCATCCACGAAACGGCGGCGCAGTTCGAGCAGCACCTGCGCGCCGTGCTGGACCGCCCCGGCCCGGCGGCACCGGTGACCGACGTGCTCAACGTGCTGGCCCGTGCCGACACCCACCTGGCCGCCATCACCGGCGGTCAGACCGACCGCATGACGCGCGACGACGGCTGGCGGCTGCTGTCCATCGGCCGGCAGATCGAGCGCCTGTCCTTCCTGGCCGACGTGCTGGCCGAATCATTCGCTCAGGACCTGGCCCTCACCGAGGATGGCTTCGCGCTGCTGCTGGGGGTGTTCGACTCGACCATCACCTACCGCGCGCAGTTCCAGGCGCGCCGCGAGGCCCCGCCGCTGCTGCACCTGCTGCTGCACGACACCGACAACCCGCGCTCGCTGGCCTGGGTGGCGCGCACGCTGCGCGACCGCTTTGCCAAGCTGGCGCGGCACGATCCGCTCACGCAGGACTGGGCGGCCGACGTCACGGCGATGCTGCCGCAGCCGCTGGCCTGGCCGCTGGCCGACATCGCCGCCAACCCCGCCGCGCTGGTGGAACACCTGCACCGCAGCGTCGATGAGGTGACCGAGCTGTCCAGCCTCATCAGCCAGCGCTATTTCGCCCATGTCATCGGCGCCGAGCAGAGGGTGTGGCAATGAGCGCGGTACGGCTCGCCGTCCATCACGTCACCGAGTACACCTACGACGCCTCGGTGGAATGGGCCTACCACGCCGCCTGCCTGGCGCCGCGCGACACGCCGTGGCAGGCCGTCAGCGGCTGGCGGCTGACCATCGACCCGCTGCCCGATGGCTGGGGTGTCGAAGGGCTGGAACTGGATGCGGCGGAACTCGCGCGCCACCTGCGCCGCGACCCCTGGGGCAACCGCCACCTGAGCTTCGGCCATGCACGCGTGCACGAGAAGCTGGTGGTGGACAGCCGCTTCGTCGCCGAGCTGTCGCGGCGCCCGCTGCCCGACCCGACGAGCGGTCCGGCCTGGGAGGGCGTGGCCGCCAGCCTGCGCTACCGCGCCGGCCGCGAGCTGCAGCCCGCCGACGAGTTCGCGCTGGCGTCCACCTATGCCGCGCCCGATGCCACGCTGGCCGCCTATGCCCGCCGCGCCTTCTCGCCCGGTCGCACGCTGGCGGCGGGCGGGCTGTCGCTGATGCACCAGATCCGCGCCGACCTGCGCTACCTGCCGCACAGCACGACGGTGGCCACGCGCGCCGCCGACGCGCTCGCGCAGCGCAGCGGCGTGTGCCAGGATTTCGCCCACGTCTTCATCGCCGCCTGCCGCTCGCTGGGCCTGGCGGCGCGCTACGTGTCGGGCTACCTGCTGACGCGGCCGGCACCCGGGGCCACCAAGCTCGTCGGTGCCGACGCCTCGCATGCCTGGGCCGAGCTGTGGTGCCCCGAGCAGGGCTGGCTGGCGCTGGACCCGACCAACGCCGTCCCCGCGGGGCTGGACCATGTCACGCTGGCCTGGGGCCGCGACTATGCGGATGTGGCGCCGCTGCGCGGCGTGCTGCGCGGCGGCGGCGTGGCGACGCTGCGGGTGGGTGTGGCCGTCGAGCCCGTGGGCTGAGGCTCAGTCGCGGCCCAGCAGCGCGTTGATGCATTCGCCGATCTGCTCGGCGATGAATTCCTTGCGCAGCAGGTCGACGTGGGCCAGCGGCTCCACGGCTTCGTACAGCTCGTCGGTGAGATGGCCTGAGACGATCAGCACCGGCAGGTCGGCGCGCAGCTGCTGCATCGCGCGCACCACCTCCAGGCCCGACATCAGCGGCATGTCCTGGTCGGTGATGACAAGGGCCCAGTCGCGCGGCGCCGCCGCCACGGCGGCCAGCGCCGCGGCCGGTTCGGCGTGGGTCTGGACGACGTAGCCGAGTTGTTCCAGCAGGGCCGCCACCGTCAGGCGCAGCACCTCGTCGTCGTCCAGGTAGAGGATGCGCTCGCCGCGGCCGCGCGCGGCGGCGGGCGGGGCCTGCAGCGCGGGCTGCACCTCGCTGCAGGCGACCGCCGGCAGCCAGATCTCGAACAGGCTGCCGCGGCCGGGCGCCGAGCTGACCTCGATGCGCCCGCCATGCGCCGCGACGATGCCATGCACCATGGCCAGGCCCAGCCCCGTGCCCTGTCCGGCGGCCTTGGTCGAAAAGAAGGGCTCGAAGATGCGTTCGCGCACGGCCGCGTCCATGCCCGCGCCGTCGTCGCGCACCGCCAGGCGCGCCCAACGCTTGCCCACCGCGTCGGTCTGCACGTCCAGCGTCACCTCGAGATGCCCGCGCCCGGACGGCATGGCCTGGACCGCGTTGTTGCCCAGGTTGAGCAGCACCTGCTGCAGCTGTGTCGGCTCGGTGACGACGTGCAGGGGCTCCTCGGTCAGCCGGGGTTCCAGCGCGACGCCGGCCGGCAGCGTCACACGCAGCAGCGCCAGTGCCTCCTGCACCAGCGGTTGCAGCGGCAGCGCCTGCATGCCTTCGGTGGGTGGGCGGCTGAAGGTCAGCAGTTGCTGCACCAGCGTGCGGGCGCGCAGCGCGGCCTGGCGCATGCGCGCCAGGTGTTCCCGGCCGGGGTGGCCTTCGGCCAGCTCGGCCTCCAGCAGCGTCGAGCCGCCCAGCACGACGGCCAGCACGTTGTTGAAGTCGTGGGCGATGCCGCCGGCCAGCGTGCCCACGGCCTCCATCTTCTGGGCGTGGCGCAGCTGCGTCTCCAGACGCTGGCGCTCGGCGGCGGCCTCGATGCGGGAGGTGAGGTCGCGGATGATGACGCTGGCCAGCGGGCTGCCGTCCACGTCCTTGTAGACCATGGTGCTGACCTCGGCCTCGAACAGGCTGCCGTTGGCGCGTTTCATGCGCACCTGGCCGCGCGCGCGGCCGGTGGCGGTGCGCTGCGCGATGAGCGCCGCGACGCGTGGGTCGCCCAGGTCGAGGATGTCGGCACGCGGCGCGGCGACGAGCAGGGCCTCGCTGCGCCCCAGCATCTCGCAGGCGGCCGGGTTGGCGGCCAGCACGCCACCGCCGGGCCGCGAAGTGACCAGCGCGTCCAGGCTGTGCTCGAAGAGCTGGCGCAGGCGCGCTTCGCTGAGCTGGAGCAGGGCCTTCTCCTGCCCCAGCTTCGCCAGGCCCTCGCGCACGCGTATCTCTGCCTGGCGGCGTGCGCGGGCCAGGCCACCGGTCAGCGCGGCCAGCGATGCGGCGCAGACGAGACCGGCCGCCAGCAGCGCCAGCGTGCCCTCGGTGGCGTCTTCCCACCAGGCCTGCGGCGGTGGCGCGGCCTCGACGAGCCAGCGCCGGTCCGCCACCTGCAGCTCGAAGCGCAGCGCGTCGTCGCCCATCGCGGCCGCGGGGTCGCTGTCGTAGATCAGCGCCGGCCCGGGGGCGCCGCCGTCGGTGATGCGGACTTGGGCCGGCAGGGCCAGTTCGGCGGGCAGCGCGCTGCGCACCAGCTCACCGGTCCGGAAGGCGATGCCCACCACGCCGCTGGCCGCCGCGCGGCGCTCCGCGGCATTGGTGGGCAGGCGGTCGCCGCGGTAGGTGGCGGCGCGCACGACGACGCTGGTCAGCTCGGCATGGCGGGGCCGGTGTCGGTCGCGCGCGAGCAGCAGCGGCGGCGTGGCGATGAGGCCGCCGTCGGCGATGGCGCGGTCGATGGCCTGGCGGTAGCCCTGGCCGGGGTCGTAGAGGTCGTAGCCATCGGTGGTCGGGTCGGCCGGCAACTGGTGGCGCAGCAGCATGTACTCCGGCCGTTCGCCGGGGGGATGGATGTCGAAGTTCGGGTGGCCGGCGGGGTCGGCGCTGCGATCATTGCGCACGCGCTGCAGGTAGGCGGCGCGGCCGGCACCGTCCACGCGTTCGGCGACGAAGCTCAGCGTCAGCCCCGGGAAGCGGCTCGTGCCGAGCAGGTCGCCGGCATGGCGGGCGAAATGGGCATCATCCAGGGGCACCGGGCCGCTGGCCGCCAGCCGCAGCCCGGGCAGGATGTCGAGCTGGCTGCGCACGGCCGCCGTCAACGACAGCCGGAAGGCCTCGGTGCGGCGCTCGAACAGCGCACGCCGGTCCTCGGCGTTCACCGCCATGGACCAGGCCACCAGCACCAGCGTCAACGCCAGCGTGGCGGCAAACAGCAGGCCGGGCAATGCCCGGCGCACGAACGGCTCGGTGCTGGCAGCGATGGTGTCGTCTGGCATGGACGGTACAAGGGCCCCGACTCAGTCCTGGCCTTGCCAGGTCTAACGCCCTGAGTGGTCGTAGGGTGGGGCCATGATAGGCCCCAGGCGCGACCTGGCACGTCCTGGCAGCTGTCCGGTGGGCTTCGGGCTTGCAAAAGCGCCCTGACGCGGCGCTGCCGTGTGCGCACCCCCGCTAGCGCCTGACCTTGCCGTCTGCCGTCAGCATGGTCAGCTCCACGAAGCTGGAGCCGACGTGCCGGGTGGGCGAGAACGCCAGGCGGTAGCCGCGCGAGTCGTAGCCGGACAGCGTCTCCAGCGCCGAGACCAGGCCTTCGCGGCTGGGTTTGCCGGCCAGCCGGCGCAGGCCGTCGACGATGACGCGGGCGGCCACGTAGCCTTCGATGCTGGTGTAGTTGGGCTCGGCCTTGGCGTCGAAGCGGTGCAGCGCCTGCTGGTAGTCGTTGACGAGGCCGGCCGCGGTGCCGAAGGGCGAGGGCATGACCTGGGAGACGACCACGCCGGCGGCGTCCTTGCCGAGTTCGTCGGCCAGCGCCTGCGTGCCGACGAAGGACACGTTGTAGAACTGGCCGCCGTAGCCGGCCTTGCGCGCCTCGCGGATGAACGCCGCGCAGCTCTTGTACGCGCTGATCTGCACGACCACCTCGGGCTGGGCATGCACCAGCGCCTTGACGGCTGCGGCCACGTCCACGGTGTTGCGCTCCACCGTCGCCACCGCCGTGGGCTGCAGGCCGCGTTTTTCCAGCGCGCGCTGCACCCCCTTTAGGCCGGCCTGGCCGTAGGCGTCGTTCTGGTGGAAGACGGCGATCTTCTTCAGGTCGAGCTGGGTGAGCTGCTTGACGATCAGTTCGGTCTCGTCGTAGTAAGACGCACGAACGTGGAAGACCAGCCGGTTGAACGGGTCGCGCAGCGCCTCGGCGCCCGTGAGCGGGGCGATGAAGGGCAGCTTGGCGGCGGTCGCCAGCGGCAGCGCGGCCAGCGAGGTGGGCGTGCCGACGTAGCCGAACAGCGCAAAGACATCCTCCTGGATGAACTTCTCGGTGTTGGCCTTGCAGTGCGCCGGGTCGTAGCCATCGTCCAGCGTCCTCAGCACGATGGGCAGGCCGCCCACGCCACCCGCTGCGTTGACCGCATCGAAGTAGGCCTTGGCGCCCAGCTGCATCTGCAGGCCGAGCTGCGCGGCCGGGCCGGTCAGCGGCACGGACTGGCCCAGCACGATGCTGCGGCGCTCCTGGGCCCGGGCGGCGGTGCCGGTCAGTGCGAGGCCGGCGAGCGCGAGTTGGAAGTGGCGGCGGTTTTGCATGGGCGCCGATCATGCTTGAACCGGCGCGCCCCGCGCGTGAACAAATCCTGAACCAGCCCGTGCCCGTGACGTTGTGCGAGCCAGCGCGCCGCAGCGGCCGGGGCTCAGGGCCGCAGCGTGCCGATCTCGCCGTCGTCGAACTGCTTGCCCAGGGCCGCGCCGATCAGCATCTTCACGCCGGCCACTGCGTCGCCGTGCTTGTTGTCCCAGTACTGGCCCTGCCTGGGCTGCACGCGGATGACGCTGATGCAGGGGTCGTCCTTGCCGTCGTGGAACCACACGCGCGCCAGTGGCGTCCAGAGCTTGTCGATGAGCGCCTGGTCGTGCAGCACGGTGGCCTGGCCGACCAGGTGCAGGAATCCCGAGTGTTCCGACGCCTGGAAGTACAGCTCGACCTCGCCGTTGGCCGCGATCTGGGCGTTCTTCTGGCTGTGCTTGTCGCTCAGGAACCAGATCGTGCCCTGCGCGTCGCACTCGCGCACGCCCATCGGGCGCACGCCGCCATGCGTGACGAGGAAGCAGGTGTCGGCCTTGCCGACGACATGGCGGATCTTCTCCACCGCGTCGGACCCGGCGAGGTCGTGGCGCACGTCGGCGTTGTGGGCGTCAGGATGCGTGGGTGTGAGGTCTTGCGCAGGCGTGCTCAGCAGCGGGTCGGTCATGGGGGTCTCCAGGTCGCGAGGTCGATGGCGCCACGATAGGCGCGACGGGGGAGCGGCCATGTCGGCCTGCAGGCCGGTTGCGCGTCGGACTCAGCTTGGCCTGCGGTGCGCATCGGCCTGGGCGCGGACGAGCTGCCGTTCGGCCTGCGGCAGCCGCGCCAGTTGCTGCAGCGGCCCGGCCATGCGCGGGTTCGCCGCCAGGCGGGCGGCATGGCGCAGCAGGAAGTCCCAGTACAGCGTCGTGACCGGGCAGGCATCGGGCCCGGTGCGCTCGGCCGGCCGGTAGCGGCAGCTGCGGCACAGCGGGCTCTGGCGGGCGATGTACTGTCCGCTGGCGGCATAGGGCTTGCTGGCCATCAGGCCGCCATCGGCGTACTGGCTCATGCCCAGGGTGTTGGGCAGCTCCACCCATTCCACCGCGTCCACGTAGACGCTCAGGTACCAGCCGTGCACCTGCGCCGGCTCCACGCCCAGCAGCAGCGCGTACAGGCCGGTCACCATCAGCCGCTGGATGTGATGCGCGTAGCCATGCGCCAGCGTCTGCGTGATGGCGTCGCGCAGGCAGGCCATGTCGGTGTCGCCCGTCCAGTACCAGGGCGGCAGCGGCTCGTGCGCGTCCAGCGCATTGAGGGCGGCATAGCCGGGCATCTGCGTCCAGTAGATGCCGCGCACGTATTCGCGCCATCCCAGGATCTGGCGGATGAAGCCCTCGCCGCTGGCCAATGGCACGCTGCCGGTGCGCACCGCGGCCTGCGCGGCGGCGACCACTTCGTGCGGCGTCAGCAGCTTGAGGTTCAATGCGGCCGAGAGCTGCGCGTGGTAGAGCCACGGCTCGCCGGGCCACATGGCGTCCTGGTAAGGGCCGAACAGCGGCAGCCGCTCGGTGACGAAGGCGTCGAGGGCTTTCAGGGCCTGTGCGCGCGTCAGCGGCCAGGCGAAGCTGTCCAGCCGGCCGGGGTGGCTGCCAAAGCGCTCGCGCACCAGCGCGATGACGCCGCGTGTGACGGCATCGGGCGCGAAGCGCGGTGGCTGCGGCAGGTCGAAGCCCGGGCCGTCCGGGGTGAAGGCGTGGCGGTTGTCGGTGTCGAAGTTCCAGCGTCCGCCCAGGGGGCGGCTGCCCTCCATCAGGATGCCGAGGCGCTCGCGCTGCTCGCGGTAGAAGAACTCCATGCGCAGGCCCCGGCCGTCGCGCGCCGCGGCGTGCGCAGCGAACTCGGCCGGGGTGGTGAAGAAGTGGCGGTCCTCGCGCAGGTCCAGCGCGAGGCCGGCCTCGCTCGCCACGCCCCGCAACGCCTGCAGCACGCGCCAGTCGCCGGGCTGGGTCAGCACCAGGCGGCGGGGCCGCAGCCGGGCGATGTCTTCGCGGAGCTGTTCGGCCAGGCCGCCCCGCGTGGCGGGATCGTCCAGCGCCCGGTAGTGCAACGGCCGCCCGGTCTCGCGCAGCGCGGCGGCGAAGTGCCGCATGCCCGACAGAAACATCGCGATGCGCGGCTGGCTGCTCCAGGTGTGCGTGGACTCCCCGGCCACTTCGGCCATCCACACCGCATCCTGCGCGGCGTCGAAGCCATCGAAGGCCGAGGCACCGAGGTCGAGCTGGTCGCCCAGCACCAGCACGAGGTCACGCATCGCGCGACCCTGCTTTCGCGTCGCGCCGGCAGCGTTCGCTGCAGAACTTCACGTCGGCCCAGTTCCTGGCCCAAGCCTTGCGCCACGTCATCGCACGCCCGCAGGCCATGCAGGGCTTGCTGGGCAGGTGGGCCTTGTTGCCCTTGAAGTCGGGTGCGCGGGTCATCGCCCGGCAGGATAGGCCGGGCCCGCCCGGGTGTTCACCCGGCTGGCGCGGGGTGCAGCACTTGAGGCAGGATGAACTCACGATGAACCTGCACCTGATCCAGGCCCGCGCCAACCGGCTGGCCAACCGCCGCCTGCTGGCCGCCGTGTCGCAACTGAGCGAGGCCGAATTCCACGCGGAGCGCACCAGCTTCTTCCCCAGCCTGGCCCGCACGCTGAACCACCTGCTCAACGTGGACCACTACTACCTGGCCGCCCTGGCGGGCGATACCACGATGCGCGAGGTCTGGGCCCGCTACGTGCCGGCCCGCACGGCCGGCGAGCTGGCGGCGCGCCAGGACGCCAGCGACCGGCGGCTGATCACGCTGTGCGAGCCGCTGACGCCGGCCGACGACGAGCGCATCGTCGCCTTCGACCGCGGCGCCGGCATCGAGGCCGGCCCGCGCGAGCCGCTGGCGCGGGTGCTGGCCCACCTGTTCATGCACCAGACGCACCACCGCGGCCAGGCACACGCGATGCTGGCCGGTACCGCCGTGAAGCCGCCGCAGCTGGATGATTTCATCCTGCTGGGCGACCGCGTGCACCGTGGCGACGACATGGCGGCGCTGGGGTGGCAGGAGCCGGTGTGACCGTGCCGGTGCTGCCGCGCATGATGGCCGTGACGGCGGTTGCGGCCCTGGCGGTCATGGTGGTGTTCGTCCTCGTGCTGGGTGCGCTGACGCCCGGTTACAGCCATGTGTCGCAGTTCATCAGTGAACTGGGGGCGTCCGGCACGCGCTACGAATGGCAGGCCAGGCGCCTGGGCTTCCTGCCGGTCGGGTTGCTGCTGCTGGTCTTCTGCGGCCTGGCGGTCGCGGCCTTGCCGCGCACGACGGGCGTCGTGCTGGGGCTGCTGGGCCTGGCCCTCTATGCGGTGGGCTATCTCGCGGCATCGCAGTTCCCCTGCGATCCCGGCTGCCGGCCAGCCGCGCCGAGCACGTCCCAGGCCATCCACAACGCGGTGGGCGGCCTGGGCTACCTGTTGGCGCCGGCCTTCCTGCTGACGCTCTGCGAGTCCGTGCGGCGTTGGCCCGGCCCCGCATGGCTGGTCCACAGCGGCCGCGCCGCAGCAGGGCTGGCGCTGCTGGGCCTGCTGACGCTGTCGCCGTCGTCCCCCTGGGTGGGGCTGAGCCAGCGCCTGCTGGAGTTGGCCGTGCTGGGCTGGGTGGCCCTGCTGGGCATGGCCGTTGCTCGGCAGTCGCGCCTCACAGCTCCGCCACGCCCTTGACGCGCACCGGCATCGCCACCGGCTGCGCCGCCACCTCCACCGCGCGGCCATGGAAGCGGTCCAGCAACGCCTGCCACTGCTGCTTCACCGCCACGACGTTGGCGTGCTTCACATGGCCGTAGCCGCGGATCTTCTCGGGCAGGCGGGCCAGCTCGACGGCGGTGGCCAGGTTGTCGGCCGTCAGTGACGCCAGGATCTCGTCGACCAGCTGCTCGTAGTCGGCGATCAACTGGCGCTCCATGCGGCGCTCGTCGGTCTTGCCGAAGATGTCCAGCGCCGTGCCGCGCACGCCCTTGAACTTGGCCAGCCACTTGAAGGCGGTGAAGGTCCAGCTGCCCATCTCGATCTTCTTCGCGCGGCCATCGGCGCCGGGCTTGGCGATCAGCGGCGGCGCGAGGTGGAAGCTCAGGGAGGCCCAGTTCTCGAACTGGTCCTTCATCGCCGCCAGGAAGCGGCCGTCGGTGTACAGGCGCGCGACCTCGTACTCGTCCTTGATGGCCAGCAGCTTCGCGTAGTAGCGCGCCACGGCCTGCGTGAGCCGCTGGCCCTTGCCGAGCGGCGCCTCGGCCGCTCGCACGCGGTCCACCAGCGCGCGGTAGCGCTGCGCGTAGGCGGCGTCCTGGTAGTCGGTCAGGAACTTCGCGCGACGCTCGATCAGGCCGTCCGGCCCGTCGAGCTGGTCGAAGTTGAAGAGCTTCACCACGTTGACGTCGCCGGCCAGCCTGGCAATGGCGTCGGGCGCCGCGATGGCCAGGCGGCCCAGTGCGAAGGCGGTCTTGTTGCCTTCGACGGCCACGCCGTTCAGCTCGATGGCGCGCATCAGCGCAGCCTCGCTGACGGGGATGAGCCCACGCTGCCAGCAGGCGCCCAGCATGATGATGTTGCTGGGCAGCGTGTCGCCCATCAGGCGCTGGGCGATGTCCTGCGCGTCGAGGGTGGCCAGCTCGCCCTGCTCGCCGACGGCGAACTTCATCTTGGCCAGCAGCGAGTCGCCCTGCAGCGAGGCATCCGGGTTGCGCACGAAGCCGGCGGTCGGGATTTCGTGCGTGTTGGCGAGGATGACAGTGCGGCCGGCCTTGATGGTGCCGAGCGCATCGGGCGACGCGCCGACGACCATGTCGCAGGCCAGCAGCACGTCGGCCTGCTGGGTGTCGATGCGCACCTGGTTGAGCAGGTCCAGCGTCGGCGCCACGCGCACGAAGCTCAGCACCGCGCCGCCCTTTTGCGCAAAGCCCATGAAGTCCAGCACCGAGGCCTGCTTGCCTTCCAGGTGGGCGGCCATGGAGACGAGCGCGCCGACGGTCACGACGCCCGTGCCGCCCACGCCGGTGACGAGCAGGTCGAACGGACCCGTCCACTGCCAGGGAGCGGGCGCGGTGATGGCGGCCACTTCGCGGGCCAGGTCCTGTGGCGTGTAGGTGGCGCCGGCCTTCTTCTTCAGCACCGGGTCGTGCACCGACACGAAGCTGGGGCAGAAGCCGTTCACGCAGGAGAAGTCCTTGTTGCAGCTGCTCTGTTCGATGGCACGCTTGCGGCCCCAGTCGGTCTCGACGGGCACGACGCTCAGGCAGTTCGACGCCACGCCGCAGTCGCCGCAGCCTTCGCAGACCGCCTCGTTGATGAAGATGCGCTTGGGCGGATCGGCGAACTCCTTCTTCTTGCGGCGGCGGCGCTTTTCGGCAGCGCAGGTCTGGTCATAGATCAGCACCGTCACGCCTTCGATCTCCCTCAATTCGCGCTGCACGGCATCCAGCTCGCTGCGGTCGTGGAAGGTCGTGCCGGCGGGGAACAGGCCGTGGTGGCCTTCGTACTTGTCGATCTCGTCTGACACCACGACGAGGCGCTTCACGCCCTCGGCCTCCACCTGCCGCGCGATCTGCGGCACGCTGGTCTGGCCGTCCACCGGCTGGCCGCCGGTCATGGCCACCGCGTCGTTGTAGAGGATCTTGTAGGTGATGTTGGTCTTGGCGGCGATGGCCTGGCGGATGGCCAGGTAGCCCGAGTGGTAGTAGGTGCCGTCGCCCAGGTTCTGGAAGACGTGCTTCTCGGTCGTGAAGCGCGAGTGCGCCGCCCAGTCCACGCCCTCGGCGCCCATCTGGATCAGGCCGGACGTGCCGCGCTCCATCCAGCTCGCCATGAAGTGGCAGCCGATGCCGGCCAGAGCCCGCGAGCCCTCGGGCAGCTTGGTGGAGGTGTTGTGCGGGCAGCCCGAGCAGAAGTAGGGCTGGCGGCGCACGCCATCCGCCGCGTTGCTCAGCAGGCAGGGCGTCAGGAAGTCGACGACGAGGTGGCGGCGGTCCAGCGCGGGGTTGAGCCGCGCCAGCCAGTCGGCCACCGTGCCCATGATGCGGCTGGGGCGCAGCTCGCCGAGCGCTGACAGCACCGGCGCGCCGTGCTCGTCGGTCTTGCCGACCACGCGCGGGCGCTGGAAGTCCGGCAGGTGGTAGAGCAGCTCCTTGATCTGTCGCTCGACGACCGGGCCCTTCTCCTCGATGACCAGCACGTCGGTCAGGTTGCTGCAGAACTCGGTGATGCGCGTCGGCTCCAGCGGGAACACCAGCCCCACCTTGTAGACCCGCACGCCGGCCGCGGCCAAGGCGTTCGGGTCCAGGTCCAGGCGGCGCAGCACTTCCATGAAGTCGTAGTGCGCCTTGCCCACCGTCACGATGCCCAGCGTGGCGGCGGGGCTGGTGACGATGTGCTTGTCGATGCTGTTGAAGCGGGCGAAGGCCTTCACCGCGTCGAGCTTGTGCGCCAGGCGCGACTCCAGGTCCAGCGACGGCAGGTCCACCGCGCGGATGTGCAGGTCGGTCGGCGCGGTGTGGTCCACGGGGTGGTCGAAGTTCAACGCCACCGCGTCCAGGTCCACCGTCATGCCGCTCTCGACGACTTCCGAGATCGCCTTGAAGCCCACCCAGGCGCCCGAGAAGCGCGACAGCGCCCAGCCGTACAGGCCGAACTCCAGGTACTCGGCCACGTTGGCCGGGTGCACCAGCGGCATGCTCCAGGCCTGCAGGGCCTGGTCGCTCTGGTGCGGCGTGCTGCTGGACACGCAGCCGTGGTCGTCCCCGCAGACGACGAGAACCCCGCCCTGGGTCGACGTGCCATAGACGTTGCCATGCTTCAGCGCGTCGCCCGAGCGGTCCACGCCGGGCCCCTTGCCGTACCACAGGGCGAACACGCCATCGACCGTGCGCTGCGGGTCCAGCGCCACGCGCTGCACGCCCAGGCAGGCGGTGGCGGCCAGGTCTTCGTTGATGGCGGGCAGGAATTCGATGTGGGCCGCTTCGAGGAACTTCTTCGCCTTCCACAGCTGCTGGTCCACCATGCCCAGCGGCGAGCCGCGGTAACCGGAGACGAAGCCGGCGGTGTTCAGGCCGGCGCGCTCGTCGAGCTTCTTCTGCGCCAGCAGCAGCCGCACGAGGGCCTGCGTGCCGGTCAGGAAGACGGCGCCGCTGTCGGCGGCGAGGTTGTCGCTGAGCTGGTAGGGACGCAGCGCGGGTTGCACGTCGACGGCGGCGGCTTCGGTCATGGTGGGACTCCTGGTGGCGCGAAATTCTTGCGCCGCAAAGCCGGAAGAAATTGCCTCATTGCCTGCGGATGGCATGGCCGATGAGATGATTCTTCTCGAAAGAAGCGAATCATGGAAAAAAACGTATTTGACCGAGCCAGCCTGGAGATCCTGCAGGCCCTGCAGGCCGACGCCACGCTGTCCACCCAGGCGCTGGCGGACAAGGTGGGCTTGTCCGCCACGCCGGTGTGGCGGCGCGTGAAGGAGCTGGAGGACAGCGGCGTCATCCGCGGCCAGGTGGTGCTGGTGGACCGCGAGAAGATCGGCCTGACCATCCTGGTGCTGGCCAACGTGAGCCTGGTGCGGCACAGCGAGGGCGCGGTGGAGCAGTTCGAGCAACTGGTGTCCACGCGGCGCGAGATCATCGAATGCCATGCCATCACCGGCGAGGCCGACTACGTGATGAAGGTCGTCGCTGCCGACATGAAGGCCTATGACCTGTTCCTGCAGCAGCGCATCTTCAAGCTGCCCGGCGTGTCCAGCGTGCGCAGCAACGTGGTGTTGCGCGAGGTGAAGTACGAAACGGCGCTGCCGGTGGCGTGATGCGGCGTCACTCAAGGGCCGACCCCGGTGGCAGTTGGCTGATAGGCTTGGCTGCATTGCGCCAGCCTGTCTAGAGTCCGTGCATGGATGCCCTGCTCGCCAAGCTTTCCGACGCCGTCACCTCCGCGCAGACGCTGGAGGAACTGACGCGGCCGCTGCTGCAGATGCTGGAGGCGGTGACCGGGCTGGAGTCGACCTACCTGACGACCGTGGACCTCGAGGGGGGGCAGCAGCACGTGCTGTTCGCCCGCAACTCGCGCGAGCTGCAGATCCCCGAAGGCCTGGTTGTGCCCTGGGGCGACACCTTGTGCAAGCGCGCGATGGAAGAGGGCCGCCCGTACACGGACGACGTGCCCCATGTGTGGGCCGACTCCGAACCCGCGCGCCAGCTCGGCCTGCAGACCTACGTCAGCACGCCGGTGCACACCGAGGACGGCGGCCTGTACGGCACGCTGTGCGCGGCCAGCAGCGAGCGCCGCCCCATGACCGCCGAAGCCGGGCAGGCGCTGAAGCTGTTCGCCAGCCTCATCGAGCGGCAGGTGGCGCGCGAGCGGCTGGTCGACAAGCTGCGGCAGGCCAATGCCGAGCTGAGGACGCAGGCCCTGACCGATGCACTGACCGGCCTGCCGAACCGCCGCGCGCTGCTGCAGGAACTGGCGCGGCTGATCGCGCTGGCGCAACGCACGGGCAGCTGGCTGCTGGCCGGCGCCATCGATCTGGACGGCTTCAAGCAGGTCAACGACACGCATGGCCACGATGCCGGCGACCAGTTCCTATGCGGCATCGCGGCGCAGCTGCTGGCCTCGCTGCGCGGCGGCGACGTGCTGGCGCGCAGCGGTGGCGACGAGTTCGTCGTGATCGGCCTGGGCCCGTCGCTCAGCGAGGACTGCAGCGCGGTGGCCGAGTTGCTGCAGCAGCGACTGATGACGGCGACGGTGGGCCGCCATCAGGCCGGCCAGGTCACCGTCGACTACGCCGGTGCCAGCGTGGGCGTGGCCTGCCTGGACCCCCAGCGGGCCGGCGTGGAGGACGCGCTGCGCGAATCGGATGCGGCGATGTACCGCGTCAAGCTGGCGCGGCGGCGCGCGGCGTCGCATTGAGCGGACGCCCGCCGCGCCGTGTCAGGCGTCGTTGTTGATGAGGCCGTGGCGCAGGGCCAGCTTCACGAGCGCCGTCACGTCGGGCACGCCCAGCTTGGCCATCAGCCGGCTGCGGTAGCTGTCCACCGTCTTGGGCGACAGGTGCAGGGACGTCGCGATCGAGCTGCTGGAGTGGCCGTCCACGACCATGGTGACCACCTGGCGCTCGCGCACCGACAGGTTGGCGAACGGGTCCTCGCCGTCGCCCTGGGCCAGCGCGCGGGCGGCCAGCTCCGCCACGCCCTCGCCCAGATGGCGGCGGCCGTTGCGCAGCGCGGTGATGGCCTGCAGCAGTTCGCCGGAGGGCGAGCCCTTCAGCACATAGCCCGACGCGCCCAGCTTCAGCGCCATGGCCACATGGCGCGGCTGCGCCGACATCGTCAGCACCAGCGCGCGCGTCGGCAGCTGGCGGCGCTGCAGCTCGGCCAGCAGCTCCATGCCGGAGCGCGTGCCCAGCGACAGGTCCACGAGCACGACGTCCGGCGTCAGCAGCAGCAGGTCGGCCAGCGCCTGCGTGATGTCGCCGCAGTCGCCGACGACGTCGTGGCCGGCCTCGCCCAGCAGCGCGCGCAGGCCTTGCCGCACCATCGCATGGTCATCGACGAGGTAGACGCGGGCGGGCGCCGTCATCGCAGGTGGCGTTACAGCGTGCCGTAGCTGTGCAGGCCGGACAGGAACATGTTGACGCCCAGGAAGGCGAAGGTCGTCACCAGCAGGCCCACGAGCGCCCACCAGGCCGACACCACGCCGCGCAGGCCCTTCATCAGCCGCATGTGCAGCCAGGCCGCGTAGTTCAGCCAGACGATCAGTGCCCAGGTCTCCTTCGGGTCCCAGCTCCAGTAGCCGCCCCAGGCTTCGGCGGCCCAGAAGGCGCCGAGGATGGTCGCGATGGTGAAGAACGCAAAGCCCAGCGCGATGGCCTTGTACATGAGGTCGTCGAGCTGGGGCAGGTCGGGCAGGCGGGCGGTCAGCCGCGGCCGCAGCACGATGGCCAGTGCCAGGAACACGGCGATGCCGCCGATCTTGCGCGCCCAGCCGTCCATGCCGGTGACGGTCGCAGCGTCCAGCGAGCCACCGAAGCGCACGGCCAGGATGAGCGCCACGATGCCGACGGGCATCGCGACAAGGCCGATCCACAGCGAGCGGGCGGGCGCCGTCTTCAGCAGGTAGGCCAGGGCCACCATGGCCGCCAGCGCGAAGCTGCCGTAGCCGACGAAGTTGGCTGGCACATGGATCTTCATCCACCAGCTCTGCAGCGCCGGCACCAGCGGCTGGATCTCCTGCGCCTCGCGCGCCACCGTGTACCAGAGCAGGAAGCTGACCGCGCCGCTGACCACCAGCATGACGAACCCGCCCAGCGAGCGTGTCGCGAAGCGCTGCTCGTAGTACAGGTAGAACAGCGTCGTCATCCAGCAGAACAGCACGAAGACTTCATACAGGTTGCTGACCGGGATGTGGCCGATGTCGGGGCCGATCTGGTGGCTCTCGTACCAGCGCACCAGCGTGCCCACGAGCGCCATGAAGACGCCGCCCCAGGCCAGCTTGGAGCCGATGACCTCGGCGACGCTGTCGCGCCCCGCGCCGGTCAGGAACCCGCCCCAGTAGAAGAGCATGCTCATGTAGAACAGCAGGCTCATCCACAGGATGGCGCTCTGGCTGGACAGCATGTACTTGAGCCAGAAGGTCTGCTCGCCGGCGGCCAGGTCGGCGCCGAAGCCGTCGGTGTGCCGGGCGTACAGCGCGATGGCCAGCAGCGTGGCGGCGCCCGCCGCGAGGCTCAGCAGCCGCAGCGGCTTCCAGAACCAGCCCAGCGCCACCAGCGCCGGCATGGCGCACAGCAGGATGCCCTGCTCGTAGACGTCCATGCTGGCGTGGTAGCGGCTGAAGGCGTAGCCGCCGCCGAGCACGACGAGGGCCGCGAACAGCCAGTCGAAGACGTCGCGGCGCTGCAGCGCATGGCGGCGGGGCAGGTCGAAGGTGGTCGTGTTCATGCGTGATCCTTGAGCACTGCAGCCCTGAGCTGGGCGAAGAGCGTGGCGTTGTCGGGCGATTCGCGGGTGCTGGACATGGCCATGCGCACCTGCGAGCTGCCCGGTTCGGCCCCGGGAGCGATCCACACCCACAGCCGGCGCTCCTTGATGTAGAGCATGGCGAAGACGCCGACGATGAGCAACAGCGCGCCGAGGTAGACCAGCTTCTGGCCCGGCGCGCGGGCGACCTGGAAGCCGCTGGCCTGCACCTGCTCGAAGTTGTCGAGCTGCAGCAGCAGCGTGCTCGGGTAGTACAGGCTGTCGGACAGCGACAGCACGGCCTGGGTCATGAAGCTCTGGCTGGCGGCATCGATGGCGGCGGGCTGCAGGCCGGCGCGTTCGCGGGCCATCTGGTGCAGCTCGAACAGGCTGCCGTTGAGGATGCGCAGCAGCACCTCGGAGACGCGCTGGCGGTCGCTCTCGGGCACGTCGCGCTCGATGAACTGCGACAGCGCCGGCAAGCCGCCGCGCACCTCGTCGCCGGGCTTGGCCGCGGCGCCGGAGAACAGGGTGAGCGCGCGCTGCGCCGTGACCTGCAGTTGCGGCAGCAGCTGCGGCTGGTTGGCCGGCGTGGCGGAGACCGCGTAGGCGCGCGCGGCCGCGTCGCGCAGGCTGGCGTCGGCCAGTGCCTGGCGCAGGTGCAGCCAGCCGACGAGCGAGCCGTTCTCGTCGGCCGGCATGCGCAGGTAGCGGAAGCTCTCGGCGGGCGTGTCGCGCACGCCGGCGATGAAGACGCGCTGGCCGTCCAGCTCCACCGGCAGCATGTAGTTGTTGTACTCGCGCGCTTGGCCCGCGGCGTCGCGCAGCTTGTAGCTGAAGCTCGGGCCGACGTTGTGCAGCGTCTTGGTGGTGCTGGTCTTGGCGCCGCTGCCCAGGTGCTGGCCCAGGCGCTCGCCCAGGTCCACCTTGCGCACGTCGGCACCGCTGGCGTTGCTGCCGTCGTTGGCGAGGTTCTCGACGTTGATGACGCGCAGGCCATCCAGCTCCAGCGTCTGGTCGCCGAAGGCCAGCTTGGTGCCGACGCGGCCTTCGATATTGACCGGCGCGCCGCCGATGAGCGGGAAGCCCTTGAGGTACAGCTTGGAGCCGCCGTCCTCGAAGTTGCTCTGGTAGATCGCCACGCCCTTGTGGATGACGGGCTCGTTGACCTTGACGGTGGCCTCGCGGGTGTCCGCGCCGTCGTGGATGACGATGTCGCTGGCGAAGCTCTTGGGCATGCCCGTGGCGTAGTAGTCGACGCTGAACTTCTTCAGCTCGATCTCGAAGGGCAGGTCCTGCAGCACGACCCCGTTGGGCAGGCTCAGCACGGCGATGCCCTGGCTCTGGTGTTCAGACACCGTGACGTTGCCGCGAAAGCTCGGGTTGGCCGTGCTCAGTCGGTGCTCGGGCCGGATGTTGGCCACGAAGCCTGAGCCGGTGTAGATCTCCTTGCCCTGCAGCCACATGGCGAGCTTGACCATCGCGTTGCCGTCCAGCACGCCGCCGATGAGGATGAGCACGATGGCGGAGTGCGCCGACAGGTAGCCGAGCTTGTTGGCCGCGCCGCGGCGCGCCGCGATCATGTTGCCGTGCTCGCGCTGCTGCACACGGGCCTTCCAGCCCAGGGCGGTCAGCGTCGCGCCGATCTCGGCCAGCGCCATCTGCGGGTTGCTGGGCAACTCGCCGATGGCCTTGTGATGGTGTGCCTGCAGGGACTGCTCGCGCACGCCCTCCTTGTAGCTGCGCAGGTCGGTGACGATCTTGGGCGCGTTGCGCGCGATGCACAGGCTCGTCGAGAGCACCAGGAAGGTCAGGATGACAAGGAACCACGGCGTGCTGTAGACCGTGTACAGGCCGAGCAGGCCGAACACCTCGGCCCAGAACGGCCCGAACTGGTTGATGTAGTTGCCCATGGGCTCGCCCTGGCGCAGCACGGTGCCGATGACGGAGGCGATGCAGATGACGCTGAGCAGCGTGATCGCGAAGCGCATGGACGCGAGCAGGTCCAGCAGTTCGCGGGGGACCGATGAGCGAGGGGCGGCGGATGACATCAGGCGCTGAGGACTTGGAGCTGGAAGACCGGATGGGTGGTGCGGGGCAGGGCGGCGGGCGGCGGGCGGTGAGTGGCCGGGCACATCCTTGCGCATCATCCGCTCATGCGCAACGTGGCCAGAAAAAAAGGCCGGTGGGGATCACCGGCCTTCCTGCATCGAGGCGTGCGCGGAACTCAGCGCAGGCCGGCGATGTAGTCGGAGACGGCCTTGATTTCCTTGTCGTTCATCTTGGCCGCGATGGCGACCATCTGCGGCGCATTGCCGCGCAGGCCGGCGCGGAAGGCCGTCATCTGCGCCTCGATGTAGTCGCCGTGCTGGCCTGCGATGCGCGGGTACTGGGCCGGGATGCCGGAGCCGGCAGGGCCGTGGCAGGCCGCGCAGGCCGGCACGTTGCGGTCGGCAATGCCGCCGCGGTAGATCTTTTCGCCCAGGGCCACCGTGTCCTTGTTCTTCGCGAACCCCGGCTTGGCGGTCTTGGCGGCGTAGAAGGCCGCGACGTTGCGCATGTCTTCTTCCGTCAGCGCGGCGGCCATGCCGCTCATGATCGCGTTCTTGCGCTTGCCGGACTTGAACTCGGTCAACTGCTTGACCAGGTATTCCGGGTGCTGACCCTGCAGGATGGGATTGGCCGGGCTGCCCCGCGAGCCGTCTGCCGTGTGGCAGGCGGCGCAGGTCTGCGCGGAGATGGCGCCGCCCTTGGCGAGATCAGGCTTGGCCGCAGCGGCGGCCGGCTCATTGGCATGAGCCGCAGCGGCCAGCATCAGGCTCGACAGGATAAAGGCGACAGTCTTCATGATTTTTGTTGAGTTTCGTTGGGCGCAACCTTCAAATTTTACAATGACCTACCAACGCCTCCGACACTCCCATGACCGACGAAATCCCTGAGGCGGAAGCCATCACCGATAAGCTAGCGCTTGCCTGGACCCACACGGCCCGTTTTCTGACGACCGCGAGCCAGCTCATCCACCTGCCCGCGACCGAGCTGCCGGAGATCGCCTTCGTGGGCAGATCCAACGCCGGCAAGTCCACGGCCATCAACACGCTGGCGCAGCAGAAGCGCCTGGCCTTCGCGTCCAAGACGCCTGGCCGCACGCAGCACATCAACCTGTTCGAGCTCGGTCCCAAGGACGCGGCGGATGCGCTGTTCGCCGACCTGCCGGGCTACGGTTATGCCGCCGTCGCCAAGGCTGCCAAGCTGCGCTGGCAGAAGGTCATGGCCGATTACCTGGCCGTGCGGCGCAGCCTGTCGGGCGTCGTGCTGATGGTGGATTCGCGGCTCGGGCTGACCGACCTGGACAAGCAGCTGCTGGAGTTCGTCGCTGCGCGCGTGGCGACCGGCGAGATCAAGCTGCTGGTGCTGCTGACCAAGTCCGACAAGCTCAACCGCAAGGAGGCCGACGCGGCGCTGCGCGGCACGACGGAGTTCCTGGCGGGCATGACAACGGAGAGTTCCGACGTGGCCGTGACGCTGTTTTCCGCGCTGAAGAAACAAGGCGTGGGCGACGTGGCACAGGCGCTGCACGGCTGGACGCACGCGCGCTGACGGCTGGGCTGCCGCGCCAGGCCGCCCGCGGGCCTGATCAGCCGCCCAGGTCGCTCATCAATGTGTCCACGGCGCGCTGCACGACGCTGTCGTCCTCCAGCGCGGTGATGAGGCCATTGGCCAGCAGCGCCTCCAGGGCGCGGCGGGTCAGCGACAGGCGTTCCTCGGCGTCGCGGCCGACGAAGAGCACGAACTGCCGGCCTTCGCTGATCCAGGCGATCTGCGCGGTGTGCCAGTCGCCCTGGATGAACAGGTGGAACCACCGGCCGATCTGCAGGCCGTCGATCCACTGCTGCAGCGCGGCGCGCGCGGCCGGCGAGTCGTTCTCGTTGTAGAGCTGCACCGGCACGGTCGGCAGCTCGGCGCGGTCGACGTCGGCACTCAGCCAGTGCGACGGCACCTGGGAGTCGCGCTCTTCCATGATGCGTTGCACGATCTCGTCGGCCGACGCGGGCGCGGCCGCACCCGGCGTGGCCGGCCGCGGCGCGGCGGTGCGGCGCTCGGCCGGGTCCTGGGCGGGCAGGCCGCGCAGCAGGCGGTTGTGCTGGGCCATCAGTTCGGTCAGCGCCGGTTCACGCCTGGCCTCGGGCAGCTGGATGCTGTCACACCCCGCCTGCAGCCGTTCGATGAGCACGGGCAGCCGCATGCGCAGCGCCTCTCGGGCGGCCAGGTCGCGTGGCGTGATGAGGCTGTCGAGCACGGCGTCGACGAGTTCCATCGCGGCCTGCGCCTCGCGCGAATCGCGGCCGTGGCGCACCATGGCCGTGACGATGACGTCCACCCACGCCGTCTGCAGGAAGCGCTGCATGCGCGGGCCGAGTGGCGCGTCGACGATCTGGTGGTCGACCTGCTCGCGCAGCAGTTCGCGCCATTCGCTGCGCAGGTGCTCGCGCTCCAGCGCGGCCAGTTCGCCGGCATTGCGTTCGCCGCTGGCGCGGGCCTGGGTGTCGATGCGGCTGTCCACGCGGGCCAGCGCCTGCTGGAACAGTGCCGCGGTGGGCGTGGGCGCATCGACGAGCTTTTGCGCCTCGGCGTCCATGAACTGCAAGAAGTCCTGCAGCCGTGGGTCCTCGATGCGTTCGAACGCCATGCCATGGGCCGCCACGCGGTTCAGCAGCGCCCAGGTGGGATGGTCCTGGCGGCGCAGCAGCGTCGAGTCGCTGCGCGACAGGCGCACGACGGCGATCTGCAGCCGTGCGAGCAAGGCCTTCAACGGCGGCAGCAGGCGCGGGTCGGCCAGGATCTGGTCGTAGAGCCGGCTGAGCATGTCCGGGCCTGCCGCGCGCACGAATGGCGCTGCCGGATCCGGCCTGCGTTGCGTGGCAGGGCCGAGGCTGTGCGGCCGGGTGTTGACGGCATCGACGCGGCGCGACAGGCCGTCCAGCGTGCCGTGGCCGGTCGGGCGGGCGCCGATGCCGCGCGCGGCAGCCAGGCGCTGGTGGTCGAACGCATCGGCCTGGGTGTGGCCGTGCAAGGCCACCATGTCGCTCAAGTCGGCGTCGCGCAGCGCGGCGCAGGCCCGCGTGTAAAGCCGGTGCAGCGCGCGGGCCAGTGGCGTTGCCGCGACGCGCATCAGCTCGTACTGCGCCTGCGCCCCGAGGGGACTCGCAGCGAGCGCCTGGTGCAGCGCATGGGCGTAGAGGGCGGGGCGCAGCGGGTTGTCCCGTTCGCGTGCCCGGCCGATGCCGCGCAGCGCGGCGAAGAAGTTGCCGATCTGATGCAGCTCGGCGCGGCTCATCTCCTCGCTGGTGCGTGCAACGTGCGCAATGGCCACGTCCTGCAGCGCCTGGTGTTCGTCGACGAGGCTGAGGCTGTCCAGGCTGCCGAGCTGGGAGGGTGAACGGTGCAGCGGGTCCTCGCCGCGGCGCGCGCCCTGCAGCAGGTCGACGAGCCGCCGTTCGAAGTCGACGGCGAACCCCGCACGCACCTTGCGCCAGGCTTCGCGCAGCGGGAAGTGCTGGGGTTGGGCGTCGAGCTCGTCCTGCACCACGTTCAGCAGTTCTTGGGCCAGCGGACCGGCGTCGGTCAGCGCATGGTCGAGCAGGTCGTGAGGGTGCAGTCGGGCGGACATGGAGGGTCGGTGACGAGGTGCAGGGATTATTGGCGCGCCGCCGTGGCGGCTCGCGACGCAGCGGCCTCTGGCGCCCCCCGATACGTAGGGCAGATGCCGCACTTCAGCACCTTTTTCACGCTTTTCCAGTCGGGAGTGCGCACGACCTCAGCGTCCAGGCGCGCGCGCTGCTGTGCGGGCGGTGTGGGTCCGGACATGAAAAAAGGGGCTGCTCGCGCAGCCCCCTTCCATGTGCTTCGGCGAAAAGCTCGCCGGGCGTGGACTTACATGTCCATACCGCCCATGCCACCCATGCCGCCCATGCCACCCGGCATGCCGCCGCCGGCAGCTTCGTCCTTGGGGGACTCGGCAACCATGGCTTCGGTCGTCAGCATCAGCGACGCGACGGACGCGGCGTTCTGCAGCGCGGTGCGGGTCACCTTGGTCGGGTCCAGGATGCCCATTTCGATCATGTCGCCATAGGTGTCGTTGGCGGCGTTGAAGCCGTAGTTGCCCGAACCGGCCAGCACCGCGTTGACGACGACGGAGGCTTCGCCACCGGCGTTGTAGACGATCTCGCGCAGCGGGGCTTCGATGGCACGCAGGACCAGCTTGATGCCGGCGTCCTGGTCGGCGTTGTCGCCCTTGATGGCGCCAGCAGCCTGCTTGGCGCGCAGCAACGCGACGCCGCCACCGGCCACGATGCCTTCTTCAACGGCGGCACGCGTGGCGTGCAGCGCGTCTTCGACGCGAGCCTTCTTTTCCTTCATCTCGACTTCGGTGGCCGCACCGACCTTGATGACGGCCACACCGCCGGCCAGCTTGGCAACGCGCTCTTGCAGCTTCTCGCGGTCGTAGTCGCTGGTGGCTTCCTCGATCTGGATGCGCACTTGCTTGACGCGGGCTTCGATGTCGCCCGCAGCGCCGGCGCCGTCGATGATGGTGGTGTTTTCCTTGCCCACTTCGACGCGCTTGGCCTGGCCCAGGTCGGCCAGCGTGACCTTCTCGAGCGTCAGGCCGACTTCTTCGGCGATGACCTTGCCGCCGGTCAGGATGGCGATGTCTTCCAGCATGGCCTTGCGGCGGTCGCCGAAGCCAGGCGCCTTGACGGCCACGACCTTCAGGATGCCGCGGATGGTGTTGACCACCAGCGTCGCCAGCGCTTCGCCGTCGACTTCTTCGGCAATGATCAGCAGCGGGCGGCCCGACTTGGCGACTTGCTCCAGCGTGGGCAGCAGGTCACGGATGTTGCTGATCTTCTTGTCGTACAGCAGCACGAACGGGTTATCGAGCAACGCCGATTGCTTCTCGGGGTTGTTGATGAAGTAGGGCGACAGGTAGCCGCGGTCGAACTGCATGCCTTCGACGACGTCCAGCTCGCTGTCCAGGCTCTTGCCGTCTTCGACGGTGATGACGCCTTCCTTGCCGACCTTGTCCATGGCCTCGGCGATGATGCGGCCGACTTCGGAGTCGCTGTTGGCCGAGATCGTGCCGACTTGCGCGATTTCCTTGGAGGTGGTGGTGGCCTTGGAGGCCTTCTTCAGCTCGGCGACGAGGGCGGTGACCGCCTTGTCGATGCCGCGCTTCAGGTCCATCGGGTTCATGCCGGCGGCCACGTACTTCATGCCTTCGCGGACGATGGCCTGGGCCAGGACCGTGGCGGTCGTCGTGCCGTCACCGGCGTTGTCGGACGTCTTGGAAGCGACTTCCTTGACCATCTGCGCGCCCATGTTCTGCAGCTTGTCCTTCAGCTCGATTTCCTTGGCCACGGACACGCCGTCCTTGGTCACGGTCGGTGCGCCGAACGAGCGCTCGAGCACGACATTGCGGCCCTTGGGGCCCAGGGTCACCTTGACCGCATTGGCCAGGATGTTCACGCCTTCGACCATGCGGGCACGCGCCTCGCCGCCAAAGATCACGTCTTTTGCTGCCATTTGATTCTCCGGATTCTTAAATTGGGGTCAGAGTCGAATTATCGAACTCTTGATCAGCGAGGACGGAGCATCACTGCGTGATGGTCCATCCCCGTGTCATTACTTTTGCACAACGGCGAAGAGGTCTTCCTCGCGCATCACCAGCAGTTCGTCGCCGTCCACCTTGACGGTCTGGCCGGAGTACTTGCCGAACAGCACGCGGTCGCCGACGACGACATTCAGTGCCACGAACTCACCCTTGTCGTTGCGCTTGCCCGGGCCGACGGCCAGGACTTCACCTTGATCAGGCTTCTCGGCGGCGTTGTCGGGGATGACGATGCCCGAGGCGGTCTTGGTTTCTTGCTCCAGACGGCGAACGATCACGCGATCGTGCAGGGGGCGCAGCTTCATGGAATCTCCTTGAGGGTCTTTGACTTGGCGGCCGCGAGAGCGCGGTACGCCTGAGGAAATCGAGGATGACAGGGCATCCGCATTCGTTAGCACTCGAAAGAGTCGAGTGCTAGCAGGAGGATTATAGGGTTGGCCCGTGACTCTTCAAGAGGGGCGCCCAAATGAAAAACGACCGCCTGGGCGGTCGTTCCGTTGGCCGGAGCGCTGTCGCTCAGCGGCTGTGGCGTTTGCGGGTCCAGGCCAACGCACCCAGTGCGCCCAGCGCCAGCGCGATGCTGCCGGGCTCGGGCACGGTGCCCGAGGCCGCTGGCGTCGTGAACTTCAGGTCGTCAATCATCAGGGTCTGATCGATGGCGCTGAACACGATCGACGTGGCCACACCAGCGAAGGCAATGCTGCCGTCAAACCAGTTGCAGAAGCTCACACCCGTGGACGCGCAGTTGGCGGTGGTCAGGTTGCCGACTTGCGCCAGCAGGGAGCCCGTGGCATCGAACAGCTGGATGAGCACGTCGGCGCCAGACAGGGCGGAATAGGCAAACGACACTTCGTTGACGAAGCCGCCCGCCAGGCTCACCGTGAAATCGCTGTACGGATTGGAGATCGGCCCGCCGCTCACATTGTCGGCCAGCAGCACTGCGCCGCAACTGCCGGTATGAAGGAAGGACGCGTTGCCGCCGCAGCCGTTGTAGCGGGACTTGACGCCCCAGGCGTCGCCGGAAAACACCACGCCATTGCCCGAGAACTGGGTGGTCAGTTGTACGGCGGCCGCCGACAGGTTCTCGAAGTTCAACGACACCGTGTCGGCGGCTGCGGGTTGCAGTGCTGCTGCCGTCAAGGCAAGGGCGATAAGTTGGGTGCGCATGTCGTTCTCCGTGCTGGGTATTCGAGTTGGCGTTGTGGAGCGGACTGTAAACAAGCGGTCCCGCAGCGCCATGGGTCCTGCCCCTCCAGTTGGGGGGGCGCCTGGCCCTTTCGCCCCTGCTTGAGGGGGCGGGCGCGGTGCTCGGCGGAAACCACGGACCATTCAGTCAGCAAGCTTGGCGACGAGAGCCCTGGCTACACTGTCTTGGGTGGAAACCAAGTGGCTTGAAGATTTCGTCAGCCTGGCCGAGACGCGCAGCTTTTCCCGCTCCGCTCAGCTGCGGCACGTGACGCAGCCGGCGTTCTCGCGACGCATCCAGGCGCTGGAGGCGTGGGCGGGCGTCGACCTGGTGGATCGCTCGTCGTATCCGACGCGGCTGACCGCTGCTGGCGCGACGCTGCTGGCGCAGTCCGTCGAACTGCTGGGCAACCTGCAATCGACGCGCAACATGCTGCGCAGCCACCAGGCGGCGGACCAGGACATGATCGAGTTCGCCGTGCCGCACTCGCTGGCGTTCTCATTCTTCCCGCACTGGCTGATGGGCTTGCGCCGTGGTTTTGGCGCGATCAAATGCCGGCTCAATGCGGCCAACGTGCATGACGCGATGCTGCAGCTCAGCGAAGGCAACTGCGACCTGCTGCTGGTCTACCACCACGCCAGCCAGCCGCTGCAGCTCGACCCCGGGCGCTACCAGATGGTGTCGCTGGGCCATGAGACGCTGTCGCCCTACGCCAAGGCCGACGCGCAGGGTGAGCCGCTGTTCCGCCTGCCGGGCAGGCCCGGCCACAAGATCCCCTTCCTGAGCTATGCGGCCGGCGCCTACCTCG
Source organism: Roseateles sp. (assembly GCF_965229315.1). Classification (GTDB taxonomy): domain Bacteria; phylum Pseudomonadota; class Gammaproteobacteria; order Burkholderiales; family Burkholderiaceae_C; genus Pelomonas. Next base: position 3,446,320 of record NZ_CBDDJA010000002.1, on the reverse strand, counting down.
GCCGGCTGGTCGAGCTCATCGTCAAGGAGGCCGACTGCGCGCTGAACCTGGACGCCATCTACGAAACCGACATGGCCGAGGGCCTGAAGGCGATGGCGCTGGAAGGCCACGGCTTTGCATTTCTGCCGGCCAGTTCGGTGCAGAAGGAGCTGGCCAGCGGCCGCCTCGTGGCCGCCGCAGCGCCGGGAACCCTCAGCGTCAGCATGGAGCTGCGCATGTATCGCGAGCGGCCTGAGCTGACGCGCCGCCACAAGCCCGCGGCCCAGGCGCTGTGGGACTACCTTGCGTCAGCGGCATGAAGTCATCGCGCATGTGCATGTATCGTGAAAACCCGTATTCGGGCCTGGTGCGTCGCGTGGTCTGCTCGCGCTTGTCTGATATCGATATCCACTTCCTGTTGTTGGAGTCTCCATGAAAAAAATCCTGCTCGCCGTGGCCCTGGTGGCCGGCACCGCTGCGGTGCACGCCGAAGACACGCTGAAGAAGATCAAGGACAGCGGCGCGATCACGATGGGTGTGCGCGAATCCTCCGGGCTGTCGTACACGATCGGCGACGGCAAATACGTCGGCTATCACATCGACATCTGCGAACGCGTGGTCGCCGACCTGCGCAAGCAGCTCGGCAAGATCGATGTCAAGTACCAGCCCGTCACGTCCGCCAACCGCATCCCGTTGATCGTCAACGGCACCGTGGACCTGGAGTGCGGCTCCACGACCAACAACACGGCCCGCCAGAAAGACGTGGCCTTCGCGGTGACGACCTATGTCGAGGAAGTCCGCATCGCCGTGAAGGCCAGTTCGGGCATCACGTCCATCAACCAGCTCAACGGCAAGACCGTGGCGACGACGACGGGCACCACGTCCGTGCAGACGCTGCGCAAGCATGAGCGGGCCAACGGCGTGGACTTCAAGGAAGTCTTCGGCAAGGACCACGCCGACAGCTTCCTGCTGCTCGACTCTGGCCGCGCCGACGCCTTCGTCATGGACGGCTCCATCCTGGCCAAGAACATCGCCACGTCCAAGAACCCGGCCGACTTCAAGATCGTGGGTGAAGTGCTGTCCGTCGAGCCCATCGCCATCATGATGCGCAAGGACGACCCCGCCTTCAAGAAGGCCGTGGACGACAGCATCAAGGGCATGATGAAGTCCGGCGAAATCGCCAAGATCTACGACAAGTGGTTCCTGCAGCCCATTCCGCCGACCAACACCAAGATCGGCCTGCCGGTGTCCACCGCGACCAAGGACGCCTGGGCCAACCCCAACGACAAGCCGATGGAAGATTACGCCGCGAAGAAGTGATTCGCGCGTGACCTGAACGACCGCAAAGCGGGTGCCTGGCACCCGCTTTGCTTTATGAAGAAGGCTTGAGGAGAGGGCCATGAGTTGGGACTGGCAGTTCTACTGCAATGACACCGCCACCGGCGAAGCGGTCGCCGGCTGCTTCGGCCCGGGCGGCAAGGAGCAGACCTACCTGCAATGGATGCTGAACGCCTGGGGCTGGACCTTGACCATCTCGGTGCTGGCGCTGCTGGTGGCCCTGGTGATCGGCTCCTTCATCGGCATCGCGCGCACCGCGCCCAACCGATGGGTGGCGCGTTTCGGCGAGGCCTGGACCGAGCTGTTCCGCAACATCCCGCTGCTGGTGCAGGTCTTCCTCTGGTACCACGTGCTGCCCGCCTTCATTCCCGTGCTGAAGTCGGTGCCTTCGTCGGTCCTGGTGGTGCTGGCGCTGGGTTTCTTCACCAGTGCCCGCATCGGTGAGCAGGTCAAGGCCGGCATCAAGACTTTGCCGACCGGTCAGCGTTATGCAGGCCTGGCGATGGGCATGACCCTGCCGCAGACCTACCGCTTCGTGCTGCTGCCGATGGCGTTTCGCATCGTCATCCCGCCGCTCACCAGCGAGAGCATGAACATCGTCAAGAACTCGGCGGTGGCCTTCGCGGTCAGCATTCCCGAGCTGGCCCAGTTCGCGCAGCAGGCCGGTGAAGAGACGTCGCATTTCGAGGAGATCTTCATCCCGGTGACGTTGCTCTATTTCGTCTCCGCCTTCGTCGTCAACCGTGCCGCCAAGCTCATCGAAGCGCGGGTGCGCATCCCTGGCCAGTCGGGAGCCAAGTGATGCTGAATCTCGACTATTCCTTCCTGAACTGGGGCGTCATCCAGAGCTTCATCGCCAAGGGCTTCTGGTTCTCGATCCAGCTGACGCTGGTCGCCATGATCGGCGGCATCATCCTGGGCACCGTGCTGGCGATGATGCGGCTGTCCAGCAAGCGCTGGCTGTCGACGCCGGCGGCGGTCTACGTTGACACGCTGCGCTCCATCCCGCTGGTGATGGTGATCCTGTGGTTCTTCCTGCTGATCCCGAAGATCGCGCCGGTGAGCGCCGAGGCGTCGGCCTTCATCACCTTCACGCTGTTCGAGGCCACCTATTACTCCGAGATCATGCGGGCGGGCATCCAGAGCGTGTCCAAGGGCCAGGTGAATGCCGGCTATGCCGTGGGCATGACCTACGGCCAGAGCATGCGCTACGTCGTGCTGCCGCAGGCCTTCCGCAACATGCTGCCGGTGCTGCTGACGCAGACCATCATCCTGTTCCAGGACACGTCGCTGGTCTACGCGGTGGGCATGTACGACCTGCTCAAGGGCTTCGAGGTCGCGGGCAAGAACTTCAACCGCCCGGTCGAGACCTACCTCGTCGCCGCCGTCGTCTATTTCGTCATCTGCTTCGGCCTGTCGCAGCTGGTGCGTCGCCTGCAGAAGAAGATCGCCATCATCCGTTGACTGACGTGTACCCCCACGCTCACATTCGTTCGCTGCCCCCCGAGGGCGCGCTGAGCCTCCCAGAGGCGGCTCGTCGGAGTCTCACACCATGATCGACATCAAGAACATCTCCAAGTGGTACGGCAGCTTCCAGGTGCTGACCGACTGCACGACGTCCATCAAGAAGGGCGAGGTCGTGGTCGTCTGCGGGCCCTCGGGCTCGGGCAAGTCGACGCTGATCAAGACCGTCAACGCGCTGGAGCCCTTCCAGAAGGGCGACATCGTCGTCGACGGCATCTCCATCGCCGACCCCAAGACCAACCTGCCCAAGCTGCGTTCGCGCGTCGGCATGGTGTTCCAGCACTTCGAGCTGTTCCCGCACCTGTCGGTGACCGAGAACCTGACCATCGCGCAGATCAAGGTGCTGGGCCGCTCGGCGGCCGACGCCAAGGTGCGCGGCCTGAAGATGCTGGACCGCGTGGGCCTGTCGGCGCACAAGGACAAGTTTCCGGGCCAGCTCTCCGGCGGCCAGCAGCAGCGCGTGGCCATCGCGCGCGCGCTGTCCATGGACCCCATCGTCATGCTGTTCGACGAGCCCACCTCGGCGCTCGACCCCGAGATGGTCGGCGAGGTGCTGGACGTGATGGTGCAGTTGGCCCACGAAGGCATGACCATGATGTGCGTCACGCACGAGATGGGCTTCGCCAAGCGCGTCAGCCACCGCGTCATCTTCATGGACGCCGGCAAGATCATCGAGGACTGCAGCAGCTCGGACTTCTTCAACAAGCCCGAGGAGCGCTCGCCGCGTGCCAAGGATTTCCTGGCGAAGATCCTGCAGCATTGACCCACCCCCTGCGCGCTGCGCGCGCCCCCTCAAGGGGGCACTGCCAGTGGCCCGGCGGAGCCGGTTCCACGGCAGTCGCTGGAGGAGTCAACAGGCCCGCGTGAAGCGGGCCTGTTTTATTCACGGCTCGATGGCCGCACCGACCACCGCGCCGGCGGCGATGCTGCCGATGCGCGTCGCCTTGCCCGTCGCCAGGTCGATGCGGTACCAGGCCGACCGGCCCTGCGCCGTGATGGCCGAGTAGGCCGTGTTGGAGACGTCCGAGATGTCCAGCGTCGCCTTGTCGAACGGACCGACGCCCAGCGAACCCACCGTGTACAGCTTGCCCGTGTTGGGTGACACCACGGGCTGCACGCCCTCCTTGCTGCCCTGGTGCACCAGCACGCCCTGGCGGCCGTCGAGCGCGTAGTTGGTCGTGATCTTGTCGTTGTCCTTGTTGTAGGTGTAGCCGGCCGCGACGATGGCGGGCGTCTTGCCGGCGTTCACGTCCGCTGCGTCGTAGGCCAGGCGGCCATCGAGCTGCACGCCGGGCTCGTTGGGGTTGCCGTCGACGATGGCCCCGGTGTCGGGGTGCAGGCGCAGGTTGTAGCCGGCGTCATTGACGACGCGGATGCGGTCCACCGTCGGGTTGAAGTCGAAGCCCCATTCGGTCGCGCCGTCCTTGGGCAGGTTGCTGGGCGTGCCGATGGCGCTGAGCGCGCCCGTCCTGGTGTCGATGCGGTAGAGCTGGCCGCTGGCGCCCAGGCCGAACAGCTGGCCCTTGGCGACGCGGTAGTCGATGCCCACCAGCCTGTCACCCGCGGCGAAGCCGGTCAGCGGCTTGCTGGACAAGGTGGTCTGCGGCTGGCCGGCGTTGAACTGCACCAGCAACTGCGCGTCCGCCGTCACGGCATAGATCATTTCCTTGGCCGGCGGGCCGACGGGCTCCATCGGTTCGCTGGCGCAGGCGGCGAGCATCGCGGTGGCGGCAAGCGCAAGGGCGAGGCGGGTCATGGCATCTCCGGAGTTGGGGGCGGACGGTTTATACGTGCCCGCCCCGGCTCAGAGACGGGAATCCCTCACAGGAACATGCCGCCTGAGGCCTCCACGCGCTGGCCGGTGATCCAGCCCGCGCCCGGGCGCATCAGCGCGGCCGCGGCGCCGCCGATGTCCTCGGCCTCCCCTGCGCGGCCCAGCGCGGTGACCGACGCGACGAAGCGGTTCAGCTCCGCGTTGTCGCGCACCGCGCCGCCGCCGAAATCGGTGGCGATCGCGCCCGGCGCCAAGGTGTTGACGCGGATGCCGCGCGCCGCCAGTTCCTTGGCCTGGTAGCGGCTCAGCACCTCCACGGCGCCCTTCATCGACGCATAGGCGGCATAGCCCGGGATGGAGAAGCGCGCCAGGCCGCTGGAGATGTTGAGCACGCGGGCCTCGTCGGCCAGCAAGGGCAGCAATGCCTGCGTCAGGAAGAACGGGCCCTTCAGGTGGATGGCGACCATCGCATCGAACTGTGTCGGCGTCGTCTCGGCAAAGCTGGCATGCGTGCCCGCGCCAGCGTTGTTGATGAGGCCGTTCAAGTGTGTGGCGCTCAGTCGGGCCAGCGCGCCGCGCAGTTGCTCGACGAAGGCCGGAAAGCCGCTGGCATCGGCCACGTCCAGCGGCAGGGCCAGCGCGCGGCGGCCCAGGGCCTGGATCTGCGCGAGGACGGCCTGTGCTGCGCCGGCCGCCTCGCGGTAGGTCAGCACGATGTCGTGGCCGTCGCGGGCCAGGGACAGCGCCATCTGCGCGCCCAGGCCGCGGCTGCCGCCGGTGATCAGGGTGATGGGGTGGGAGGGGATGGTCATCGCAATCTCGTCGGTGAAGGAATCGATGGAGTGAAATTTATTGTTTTGATCGGATTGGATAAAGTCGACCAACAAGAAATGACTATGCTCAAAACGTCACCCAATATCGACCTCGCCGCGCTGCGTGTGTTCCTTCAGGTGGCGCAACTGGCGCACTTCAGCCGCGCGGCGGACGAGCTGGGCCTGCCCAAGGGCCGCGTCAGCCAGGTCGTGCGCGAACTGGAGGCGCGGCTAGGCACGCGGCTGCTCCAGCGCACGACGCGGCGCGTCAGCCTCACGTCGGACGGTGAACTGCTGGCCGAGCGCGCGCGCAGCCTGCTCGCCGAAGCCGGCGAGATCGAGGCGCTGTTCCAGCAGGACCAACAGCTCAGCGGCCGGCTGCGCGTGGACCTGCCGGTGCGCCTGGCCCTGGACCTCGTGCTGCCGGCGCTGCCGGACTTCCTGGCCGCGCATCCGGCGTTGCAGGTCGAGCTGAGCTGCACGGACCGGCGTGTGGACCTGGTGGAGGAGGGCTTCGACTGCGTGCTGCGCGTGGGCGCCGTGCACGACCCCATGCTGGTCGCCAAGCCGGTGGGGCAGATGACGATGATGAACGTGGCGAGCCCCGGCTACCTCGCCGCGCGCGGCACGCCGGCCACGCCCGACGATCTGCTCGCGCAAGGCCACGAGCTGGTGCACTACAGCCAGGCCTGGACGGACCGCCGTGCGCGCTTCGACTGGGTGGACGCCGACGGCCGCTCGCACAGCCTGGCGCTGCCGGCGCGCGTCGCCGTCAACCACACAGACGCCTATGAGGTCGCCGCGCTGGCCGGCATGGGCATCGTGCAGGCGCCGTGCGTGGGCATGCGGGCGGCCGTGGCGGACGGGCGCCTGGTGCGCGTGCTGCCAGGCTACGAGCCGGCACCCATGCCGGTGCAGCTCGTCATGAGCCAGCGCCGCCACACGCCGCGGCGCGTGCGCGTGTTCATGGACTGGCTGAGCGGCCTGCTGGCCGCTCATCTGGCTGCCTAGAGCTTCACGGGGCCCTCGATGGCCCCGGCGGACACCGCCGCCCTGGCCTGCTGCTGCCGCACGCGGTCCAGGTAGGTCTCGGAGCGGGCGAGCTGTTCCCGGATCAGCTGGTTGTTCGTGCCCATCGTCGCGATGGCCTGGCTGCGGAAGTTGTCCATCGCGTCCATGGCCTGGAAGGTCTGGTCGAACATGGACTGGATCTGCTGGATGCCCAGCATCGGGTTGGCCGAGAACTCGGCCGTCGCGTCGACGTGCTGGTTCAGCGCCGTGCCGGTCTGGTGGATGAGGTCGGCTATGGTCTTGTTGACGCCCTGCAGCATCTGCATGACCTCGATCTGGTTGCCGGTGGCACGCGCCACGGTCTGGGCCACGGCCAGCGCGCTCATGCCGGTGGTGGCGACGCGGTCGCAGCCGATCATCATTTCGCGGCCGGTCTTCTTCAGCACGTCCAGCGCCAGGTAGCCGTTCACGCAGACGGCCTGCTGGGTCTGGATGTCGGCGAGGTTCTGACGCGCGTAGAACAGCACCTCCTGCTCCAGCGCCTTGGCCTTCATGGGGTCGCCGGCCTTGAGCTGCTGCACACGCTCGGCCAGCCGCGTGTCCAGCGTGCGCGCGAAGCGGGCCGCAGCAGCCAGCGCCTGCATCGCGTCCCACAGCTTGCCGCGCGTGGCCTCGATGTCGATGACGTCCTTCTGGATGTCGTCCTTGGCCGCGTAGAGCTGGGTCATGGCCGTCTGCAGCTGCGAGCTGGCCGACTCGAACTTGCGGAAATAGGCCTCCAGCTTGTTGCCGAACGGGATGAGCCCGAGCAGCTTGCGCGGCTGCAGCAGGTCGCCTTCCTTGCCCGGGTTCAGCTCGTCCAACTGGCCTCGGATGGCGGCAATGGCCTTGTAGGCCGGCGTGTCCGTCGCGCCGACGAAGTTGCGCTGCATCAGGCTGCCCTGCATCAGCCCGGCGGCCACGCTGATCTCCTGGCGGCCGAGCTGGAAGGCGCTGTCGAGCTTGGCCTTGAAGGGCTCGCTGTGCAGGTCCTCCTTCTCCAGTGCGTCGATGAAGCGGCGCACCTGCTCGTCCACCTGGTCGGCCACCTCGGTCTTCAGCGGCACCGCCTCCACGGCGGCCACGGGCTGCACGGGGGTGATGACCTCGGGCGGGGTCAGCGTGAACGTGGGGGGCGTGGTCGTGGTCGTCGTGGTCATGCGATGTCCTTGGGGCCGAACTTCTGGTTCAGGAATTCACTGTGGCGCAGGAAGGCCTGCGCGTCCTGCGAGGCCAGGTCGTCGCCGAGCTGCTCCACCTTCAGCTCCAGCTCGGCCAGCACGCCTTCGAAGGTGGTCTGCGCCGTCTTGCCATTGGCGAGCAGCTTGGTGGTGGCGAACTGCTGCGGGATGCCGAGGTAGGTGTTGAGCGCCTCGGGCAGGTAGCTGATGGCGATGTGGCGCGCATGGAAGGTTTCCTGCAGGCTGAGCTGGCCCTTGCTGCGCTCCCACTGGTCCAGCAGGCCTTCCAGCCGCTCGCACAGGCGCTGGATGCGCTGTGCCAGCTGGAACGGGATGCGCTGCCCGGGGTTGTGCTCGGTCAGCCGCCGCACGCCACTCAGCGCCCGGCCCATGGCCTCGCGGGCGTCGCCTTCGTCCTCGAACTTCAGCGCCTCCCAGTCGTCCTGCTTCGTGCTGGGCCAGCCCCACCACAGCGCGCCGCCGAGCAGGCCGGCGACATAGCCCAGCGCCGCCAGCCCCAGGCCCCAGCCGCCGAGAAACCCCAGCGCCTTCAGCACCAGCACACCGGTCGCTGCCAGCAGCCCAGCCCAGTTGGCCGGCGCGTTCAACCATCGGAACAGTCCGCTCATTGATACGCCCGGATGTCCTTGAACACCGCATACAGCGGCGTCTTGCGCGCGTCGAAGACCTTGCCGCCGGTGATCTCCACCAGTGCCTTCAGGTCGCCCTCGGCCGCCTCGCCGAACAGCACCATGAACACCGGGATGCCGCGCACGTCCTCGGGCAGTTGCTCGTAGGCGCGCCGGAAGTCGTCCAGCTTGCGGCCCGTGTTGCTCTTGCCATCGGTGAAGGCCACGACCGAGTACTGGTAGTCGGGATGGCGCTTGCGCTCGTCCAGCATCTGCTGCAGGCCGGCCAGCACGGCGTCGTACAGGGCGGTGCCGCCGGTCATCTGCAGGCCGTCGGCGGCGTCGCGCACGCGCTTGAGCTCGGCCAGCTTGGCCTCGGTGTCCACCTGCGGCTGCACGCCCTTGAGCGTGCTGCTGCCGGCCGGTATCTCGAAAGCCACCGGCTCGCGCACGCGGTCGCTGAAGGGCAGGAACCACAGCCGCTCGCGGTTGGTCAGCTGGGCGACGCGCCCGGTCAGCGACGCGTCGGCGCCGGCCAGGTAGTGGATGGCCTCGACGAGCTGCTCGCGCCGCTTGCCCTGCATGCTGCCGCTGGTGTCCAGCACGAAGGTGCTGGCGATGGGGCGGCGGAACTCGTTCAGGTAGGCGTCGATGAGACCGTCGGCGAGCTGCCGGTCGGGCGAGAACGGCAGCTCGACCTGCACGCCGCGCGCCGGCAGGAGGTCGGCCACCTGCGCCGCCAACTCGGCGCGCATCGGCCGGCGCAGCGTCTGGCGTGCCAGCCAGAGTTGCGCGGCGTCGCCCTTCAGGTAGTCGACGACCTTCAGGTAGTCGGCGCGCCGCGCCTCATTGAGCAGCATGAACGGGTAGTCGGCCGTGGCCACGCCCTCGTAGGGGTAGATGAGGTGCAGCGGCTCGCGCAGCTTGCCGCTCGCGTTCAGGCTCAGCAGCCAGCTTTCATAGTTGATGAAGGCGTTGGCGCGGGTGCCCTGGCCCTTGATGAACTGCTCGGCCAGATACGTGGAGTTATCGCCCACGATCTTGTAGCCCTTCAGGAAGTCGGCGATGGCGCCGCGGTCCACGTCGGCGGCGGTCAGTGCCTCGCCCTTGCCGCCGGCCGCCGCCACGACGCCCAGCAGCGCCATGAAGCCCTGGTTGCTGGTGGCCGGGTTGGACAGCGCGTACTGCAGCTTGCCGGCCTTGGCCGCGCGGGTGATGTCGGCCCAGGTCAGCTTCGCATCGGGCCTGTCCCAGCCGTTCTTCGCCGCGTCGCTCTTGCTGACGCCGACAGCCATGGGCGACAACATGATCTTTTCCTGCAGCTTGACCTTGCCCTGGCCGGCCGCGTCGCTGAGCAGGTATTTCGCATTGGCGAACCAGGCCGCGTCGGGCCTGGGCTTGTCGCCGCTGTCGCCGCTCAGCACCTCCTGCGTGCTCTCCATCGTGCCGCCGAAGCGGAACTGCACGTCCACGCCGGTGGCAGCGCGGATCTGCGCCGCCAGCGGCTCGATGTCCTTCAGGTCGCTGGTGGCCAGCACCTGGAGCGTGGCGCGAGCGCTGGCCGGCACGGTGGCCGTGGGCGGGGCGGGTTCTTCAGCCTTCTTGCCGCAGGCAGCGAGCAGGCTGAAGGCCAACAGGAAGACGGCACGGCGCATCACTGGTTCATCTCCCGGCTGACGATGTCGATCATTTCAAACATCAGGTCGAACCCTGGCGGGTCGATGACCTGGTTCAGCTTCACATCCACGGCGAGGCCGGCGGTCTTCGCGGCCTCGGCGAACGCGGCGGTGTCGCCGGTGCGAAAGCCCTGTTCCAGCGCCACCGCCTGCAGCGTCTTGTTCGTCGCCAGCAGTTCGGCCAGTTGCTTGCCGCGCTCGTTCAGCGCCACCAGCACCCATTTGTTGACGATGGTGGGCTGCGGGTACATCAGCACCATCTCCGGCCGCACGCCACCGCGCTGCGCCTGGGCGACCATCTGCGCCTCGTAGATGAAGGTCAGCGGCGTCTTGCCCATGCCGATGGCCAGGTAGTCGTCGAAGGCGCCGTTGACGTAGTTCTCCTGGAAGCCCTGGCGCTTGAACAGCTCGGCCAGTTGCGTCGCGTACTTCTGGGCGGCGGTGCGGTCGGCCACCACGTCGCCGTTCAGCGCCGCGGACGTCAGCGCCAGGTACATCGCCGCCGAGTTGCTGCGGCGGATGTCGGTCGTGCTCACCAGCACGCTGCGCGACACCGCGTAGTCGCCGCTGGCCTTCAGGTCGCGCCAGCGCTGCTTGGCCAGCATGGCCTGCGTCAGCTTCTCCATGTCCAGGCTGTAGACCTTGGGTGCCATCGCCTTGGCCATGCCGTTGGCAGCCAGGATCCTGGCCACCGGCTCCCACGAGGCGACGACCAGTGGCGTGTGGAAGGGCGAGGTCTGCGTGGCCGTCTTGCCGGCCTTGCGGGCGGCGTCGGCAATCATGTTGGCGGCGACGACGCCGCTGGCGATGAAGAAGTCGGGCTGGTCCGCCGCGCCGATGCGCGTCGCCATGTCTCGGCTGCCCACGCGCACCACCTGCACCGGCAGCCTGGCGCCCGCCAGCGCCTTGGTCACCCGCTCGTCCTTGAAGAACGGCTCCACATCGACGGCGATCAGCCCCTTCAGCGGCTCGGCGCTGGCGATGGCCGCCTGCTCCTGCGCGATTTGCCGGGTTTCGTCATTGGCGCGCAACGCAAAGAACAGGGCGCCGCCGAACAGCGCCAGCAGGACCACGGTACCGATGAGACGCTTCGCGTTGTTCATGAGGGGATGCAGGCTCCTTTCGATGTGTGCGCAGTGTCACCGAACCCGGGCCGCCCGGCGACGACAATCCCGCCATGAGTGACACCCTGACCCTCACCCGGCCTGACGACTGGCACCTGCACCTGCGCGACGAAGCGGCGCTCGCCAGCGTTCTGCCCTACACGGCCCGGCAGTTCGCCCGGGCCATCGTCATGCCCAACCTGCGCCCGCCGGTCACGACCGCCGCGCAGGCCGCGGCGTACCGTGAACGCATCCTGGCAGCACGTCCGCAAGGCAGCGACTTCCAGCCGCTGATGACGATGTACCTGACGGACAACACGCCGCCGGACGAGATCAGGCGCGCCAGGGACGCCGGCGTCGTCGCGCTGAAGCTCTACCCCGCCGGCGCCACCACCAACAGTGATGCCGGCGTGACCGACATCCGCAAGACCTACGCGACGCTGGAGGCCATGCAGCGCGAAGGCCTGCTGCTGCTGGTGCACGGCGAGGTGACCGACGCCGACATCGACGTGTTCGACCGCGAGGCCGTGTTCGTCGAGCGGGTCATGCAGCCGCTGCGCGCGGCCATGCCGGAGCTGAAGGTCGTGTTCGAGCACATCACGACCCAGGAGGCGGCCGAGTACGTGACCGGCAGCGACCGCTTCACGGCCGCCACCATCACGCCGCAGCACCTGCTCTACAACCGCAACGCCCTGTTCACCGGCGGCCTGCGCCCGCACTACTACTGCCTGCCCGTGCTCAAGCGCGAGGAACACCGCCAGGCGCTGCTGAAGGCGGTGGCGTCCGGCTCGCCGAAGTTCTTCCTGGGCACCGACAGCGCGCCGCACGCGGCGCAGCTCAAGGAGAACTCGGTCTGCGGCGCCGGCTGCTTCACGGCGGTCTCGGCGCTGGAGCTGTATGCCGAGGCCTTCGAGGGCATCGGCGCGCTGGACAAGCTCGACGCCTTCGCCGGCCACCACGGCCCGGACTTCTACGGCCTGCCGCGCAACAGCGGTACCGTCACGCTCAGGCGCGAGCCGTGGACGCTGCCCGGCGCCGTGCCGTTCGGCGAGGCGCAACTCAAGCCGCTGCGTGGCGGCGAAACGCTGAACTGGAAATTGATCTCATGAACGCCCAACAGAAAGTTGCCTTCCTCGTGGACTTCGACAACGTCGCCACCGACGTCATCGAACAAGCCCTGCAGATGTGCTTCAAGGACTACGGCGCCGCGCACATCCGCCGCGCCTACTGCAACGCCGAGCAGGCGCTGCACCAGCAGGCCTTCCTGAAGCGCCTGGGCCTGCGCGCCATCGTCAACCTCGCCATCGGCAAGAACTCCACCGACATCGCGCTGGCCGTGGACGCGATGGAGCTGGCCATCAGCGAGAAGCCCGACGTCATCGTGCTGGTGTCATCGGACAGCGACTTCGCGCCGCTGGTGCTGCGCCTGCGCGAAAAGGGCGCCTGGCTGCGCGGCTTCGGCCAGCAGGGCAAGACGGGCGACGGCGTCATCCAGATCTACGACCAGTTCAACGAACTGGCCCACGACAGCGGCAGGTCGGCGGCCAAGCCGGCCTCGCGCAGCGCGTCGACCCGCAAGGCCGCCGCGCCCAAGCGTGCCGCGAAGGCAGCCCCGCCGCCCAAGGCCGCAGCGCCCGCGCCCAAGCCTGCGCCCCAAGCAGCACCAGCAGCGCCCGTGGCCGCACCCGCACCCGCACCCGCACCTGCGGCCAAGCCGGCAGCCAGGCCGGCCCCGGCGCCCGCACCCAAGGCCACGCCCGTGCCTGCGCCGCCGGTCGATGCCCACGTGGCTGCGGCGAAGGAGATCAACGCCATCCTCGCCATGCTGCCCAAGCTGGCTGACGGCCAGTGGCATGACCTCGGCGCCGCTGCCAAGGTGCTGAAGGACGCCGGCCTGCTGCCCAAGACGGCGCCGTCCACCAAGCTGTTCCGCAAGCATCCGCAGGCCTTCCAGCTCCAGCCGGAAAAGCAGCCCAACCAGGTGCGCTTCGGCCACGGATGATTTCGCCCGGTCGGGCACGGCCCGTTGGCGACGTGCGGGCACCTGGCTTGCCCGTTTGGGTCGCCCGCGCCGCTTTGCCACCGCTGCCGGTGCAGGCCAGCCCTGTCCGGTGGGCAGCGTGTTCATCGCGTGCCTTCTGCGCGGGCGCCTGGGCCTTTTCGCCAAAGCAGCTAGCATCGGCGCCCTCCATGGGAGGTCTTGTTTGAAGTCCTGTTTGAAGCCCCTGCTGGGCCTGGCGTTCGCCGGCCTCGCCCTTGCCGCCAGCGCGCAGTCACCGCCGGCGCCGCTCATTCCGCTGGCTGCGGCGCCCGCGGCGTCCGTCCCAGCCACCCCGCAGCAGAACGTGTCCGCCAGCGCGCGGCGCCTGTACGAGCGCAGCAAGGGCCAGCTGCTGCAGATCCGCACGCTGCTGAAGACGCAGGACAGCCAGGCCTCGGTGGGCTCGGGCTTTGTCGTCAGCGACGACGGCCATGTGGTGACCAACTACCACGTCATCAGCCAGTTCGCGCTGGAGCCCGACAGCTACCGGCTGCGCTACGCAACGACCGAGGGCGAGGGCGGTGCGCTGGAGCTGCTGGACTTCGACGCCCGCCGCGACCTGGCACTGCTGCGCGCGGTGGACGACGGCAAGGGCGGTGGCCTGAAGGGGCGCGGCGCGCTGCAGTTCCGCCCGCAGAGCCAGCCGCTGGCCAAGGGCGAACGCATCTACTCGATGGGCAACCCGCACGACGTGGCCTTCGCCGTCGTCGAGGGCAACTACAACGGCCTGGTCGAGCGCAGCTTCGACCCGCTGATCTACTACGCCGGCGGCATCAACCCCGGCATGAGCGGCGGGCCGGTGCTGGACGAGGACGGCCGCGTCGTCGGCGTCAACGTGTCCACGCTGCTGTTCGCGCAGCAGGTCAGTTTCCTGGTGCCGGGCGAGTTCGCCGAGAGCCTCGTCAAGCGCAGCATGACCGCCAAGCCCATCCGCACAGCCGCCTGGGCGCGCCTGCGCGACCAGCTGACGCGCTACCAGGACGAGCTCGTCACGCGCTTCCTGGCCGCGCCCTGGGAGAGCGCCAACAACAGCCATTACCGGCTGCCCGTGCCGCGGCAGGACTTCATGCGCTGCTGGGGCAACAGCACGGCCGCCGACACCAAGGGCCTGGACTTCGAGCGCTCGCAATGCCGCATGGACCACGCGCTGTTCGTCAGCGGCAACCTGCAGACCGGCTGGCTGGACATGTCGCACGAGGCCTACGACGGCACCAAGCTCGGCGCGCTGCGTTTCTCGCGCCAGTATTCGGGGAGCTTTCGCAACGAGCGGCTGGGCAACGCCGACAAGGCGCGCACCGCGCCGTATTGCAAGGAGCAGTTCGTCGACCGCGACGGCCTGCCGCTGCGTGCCGTCGTCTGCCTGCGTGCCTACCGCAAGCTGGAGGGCCTGCACGACCTCAGCGTGCTGGTGACGACGGTGGATTCGTCCACCGAAGGCGCGCTGGGCCGCTTCGACGCCCGTGGCGTCAGCTTCGACAACGCGCTCAAGCTCGCGGCGCATTACCTGGGAGGCTTCGCATGGACGAACACCAGCAAGGCCAAGTGATGCCCACCGACTCGCCCGCTTCCTCCCCTGCCGCCGTTGTCGAGCTGCTGGGCCGCGACGGCCGCGCCGTGCTCGTGCAGCGCGTGACGCACTGGCCGGTGCGCATCGGCCGCTCACCGGCCTGCGACATCGTGCTGGACGACGGCCACCTCGCCGCCGAGCATGCCGAGCTGCAGCTCACGCCCGAAGGCCGTGTGCAGCTCAAGCTGCTGGACAGCCGCAACGGCGGCACCGTGGGCGGCCAGCGCCTGGCCGCCGGCGATGAAGCGCTGCTGCCGCCGGGCGGTGGCTTCCAACTCGCCGGCAGTTCGCTGCGGCTGCGCACCAGCGCGGACGCGCTCGCACCCGAGCAGGTGCTGATCGCCCACGAGAGCTACCACTGGGCCGCGCTGCCGGGCCTGCTGCTGCTGATGCTGTGCCTGCAGTGGGTGGACCGCTGGAGTGCCGTGGACCCCGATTCACGCTGGGTGGATTACGCGATGCCGCTGCTTGCGCCGCTGGCCTTCGTGCTGGGCTGGGCGGGGCTGTGGTCGCTGGCCACCCAACTGTTCCAGCACCGCTTCCCGTTCGCCACGCACCTGCGCCGCGTGCTGATCGTCGTTTGTGCGATGGAATTGCTGGACTGGGCGCTGCCGGCCGTCGCCTATTCGCTGTCCTGGCCGCGCCTGCTCGCGCTGCTGGCGCTGGCGACGCCGATCGCGATCGCCGGCCTGGTGGCCTGGCATGCACGCCTGGTGTGGCCGGGCGCCACGCGCATCATCGGCGGCGGCATCGCCGCGCTGCTGGTGCTGGGCCTGGGCCTGCAGATCGGCAGCCGCCAGGACCAGCAATACGTGTTCGGCCCGTCCTACCTCGCCAGCCTGCCGCCGCCCGCATTGCGCCTGGCCTCGCCGAAGCCGCCGCAAGATCTGATCGAGTCGCTGAAGCCGCTGAAGGCGGAACTGCAGCGCCAGGCGCGCAAGGACAACGAGGGCTTCGAGAGCGACGACACCGCCGAGTGAGGCGGTGCCGCGCGGCCTCAGCCCTGGGGCAGGAAGCCGTCCACCGACAGGTAGCGCTCGCCGGTGTCGTAGTTGAAGCCCAGCACGCGTGCGTTCGCGGGCAGCTCGGGCAGCTTCTGCGCGATGGCCGCCAGCGTCGCGCCGCTGGAGATGCCCACCAGCAGCCCTTCCTCGCGGGCGCAGCGGCGCGCGTACTCACGCGCCGCCTCGGCCTCGACCTGGATGACGCCGTCCAGCAGCGCCGTGTCCAGCACCGCCGGGATGAAGCCCGCGCCGATGCCCTGGATGGGGTGCGGGCTGGGCTGGCCGCCGCTGATGACGGGCGACGCCGTCGGCTCCACCGCGTAGACCTTCAGCTGCGGCCACGCGCGTTTGAGCACCTGCGCGCAGCCGGTGATGTGGCCGCCGGTGCCGACGCCCGTGATGAGCGCGTCCAGGCCTTCGGGGAAGTCGGCGAGGATCTCCTGCGCCGTCGTCTTCACGTGCACGGCCGGGTTGGCGGCGTTCTCGAACTGCTGCGGCATCCACGAGCCGGGGTGCGTCTCCAGCAGCTCGCGGGCACGGGCGATGGCGCCCTTCATGCCCTTCTCGCGCGGCGTCAGGTCGAAGCTCGCGCCATAGGCCAGCATCAGCCGGCGGCGCTCGATGCTCATGCTGTCGGGCATGACGAGGATGAGCTTGTAGCCCTTGACGGCGGCCACCATCGCCAGGCCCACGCCGGTGTTGCCCGAGGTGGGCTCGATGATGGTGCCGCCGGGCTGCAGCAGCCCGCGCGCCTCGGCGTCCTCGACCATGGACAGCGCGATGCGGTCCTTGATCGAGCCGCCGGGGTTGCTGCGCTCCGACTTGACCCACACCTCGGCGCCGCCGAACAGGCGTTGCAGGCGGATGTGGGGCGTGTTGCCGATGGTGTCGAGGACGCTTTGGGCCTTCATGGGGCGCTCCTGGGGATGCGGGGATAATCGCTAGTGTGAAGCAAGCCAGACCGCCGCTGGGGCAAGCATGGAAACATGGCCCTGGAGGAAGGTCCGGACTGCACAGAGCGGCGTAGCAGCTAACGGCTGCCCGGCGAAAGCCGAGGATCAGAGCAACAGAGACGAGTCAAGGCAGGCCCCCGTCATGAGGTGGTCTATGCGGCGCCAGCGCAAGCTGGTGTGGGGTGAGGCGAAAGCCTCGCACCATCGCGCGCAAGCGCGAACCGCGTAGCACCCAAGGCGGGCCAAGGGCCCGCCTTGGGTGAAACGGGCAATCTCTACGCGCAGCAACACCAAGTAGGCCAGCGTTGATGCGGCTCGCAGAGCTGGCGGGTAGGTGGCACCGAGCCGGGCAGCGATGTCCGGCCCAGAGGAATGGCGGTCACGCCGTCCGAACCGCAAGGGGAGGGCGGTGCACAGAATCCGGCCTATCGGCTTGCTTCACACTTTTCTTTCTTTCGTCAGTCCGGCGGGTGCGTCGATAGACTGCAGCCTTTGCCTTCGACGCTGACCGATGAATCCTGATGCCAGCCGCCTGTGGCGCGCGCCCCGATGGGCCTTGTCCGTGCTGCTGGCCTGCCTGGCCATGGTGGGGCCGTTCTCCATCGACACCTACCTGCCGGCGTTCTCCGGCATCGCCGCGGCCCTGAACGCGACGCCGGTGGAGATGCAGCAGACGCTCTCGGCCTACCTGCTGGGTTTCGCGTTCATGAACCTGTTCCACGGCGCGCTGTCGGACTGCTTCGGACGCCGGCCGGTCGTGCTGATCGGCCTCTCGGTCTTCACGCTCGCCAGCCTGGGCTGCGCCGTGGCGGGGTCCATCGGCCAGCTGGTGTTCTGGCGCACGGTGCAGGGCATGTCGGCGGGCGCGGGCATCGTCGTGTCGCGGGCCATCATCCGCGACATGTTCCCGCCGGCGGACGCGCAGCGCGTCATGTCGCAGGTGACGCTGTTCTTCGGCGTCGCGCCGGCCATCGCGCCGATCGTGGGCGGCTTCCTGTTCGTGCATGCCGACTGGCACTCCATCTTCTGGTTCCTGACCTTCGTCGGCGCGGCGCTGTTCGTGTCGAACTGGCGGCTGCTGCCGGAGACGCTGCACCCGGGGCTGGTCCAGCCCTTCCACGTCCGTGCACTGATGCGCGAGTACTGGCGGCTGTGCACCAGCAAGCGCTTCATGATGCTGGTGCTGGCCAGCGGCATCCCGTTCAACGGCATGTTCCTGTACGTGCTGGCCACGCCGGTGTTCCTGGGCGAGCACCTGCAGTTCGCGCCGACGCAGTTCTTCTGGTTCTTCCTGTGCACCATCGGCGGCATCATGGCCGGCGCCGCCGTCAGCGGCCGGCTGGCCGGCAGGATGTCGCCGCAGCGCCAGATCATGCGGGGCTTTCGCATCATGGTGGCGGTGTCCGTCGTCAACATCGCGCTCAACCTGTTCCTGCCACTGAGCGCGTTCTGGGCGCTGCCGCTGATCGGCCTGTTCTCCTTCGGTTGGGCCATGATGGTGCCGGTCGTGACGTTGCTGGTGCTGGACCAGGTGCCCGAGCGGCGCGGCATGGCGTCGTCGCTGCAGGCCTGCATCGGCTCGGCGGCCAACGGCCTGGTGGCCGGCGTGTTGGTGCCGCTGGTCATGCATTCCACCGTCGCGCTGGCGCTCACGTCCGGCGCGCTGATGATGGTGGGCCTGGTGGCCTGGTACGGCGTGCGCCGCTCCATCGCGGCTCAAGCCTGACGCGGCGGCGCCGAAATCACCGGGATGAAGACGAAGCGCTGGCTGATCACTGCGCTGCTGGCTGCGCTCGCGGCTGCGCAGGCGCAGGAACCCGTGGACGTGCTGCGCCAGCGGCTGGCGGAGCGCCTGTCCACGCCGGGTGAAGGCGGCGCGGCGACCAAGGGCAAGCCAGCGGCCAAGGCGGCGCCCAAACCGGCCAACGCGGCCAAGGCGGATGGGGCCAAGGCCGTGGCCGTGCCTTGGGGCTACACGGGCGACATCGGCCCCGACCGCTGGGCCGAACTGGCGCCGCAGAACAAGCTCTGCGCCGTCGGCACGCGCCAGAGCCCCATCGACATCCGCGACACGCTCGCCGTCGACCAGGAGCCGATCGCCTTCGACTACCGCGCCAGCGCCTTCTCGGTGCTGGACAACGGCCACACCATCCAGGTCAACGTCGCACCCGGCAATGGCCTGACGGTCATGGGCCGGCGCTACGAGCTCGTGGAGTTCCATTTCCACCGGCCCGGTGAAGAGCGCATCAACGGCCATCAGTTCGAGATGGCGGTGCACCTGACGCACAAGGATGCCCAGGGCCGCCTGGCCACGGTCGCCGTGCTGCTGGAGCGTGGGCGCGACGACAAGCCGCATCCCTTCATCCAGACCGTCTGGGCCAACCTGCCGCTGGAAAAAGGCGAGGCGCTGCAGGCGCAGGCACAGCTGGACCTGAACCAGTTGCTGCCCGCCGAGCGCGGCTACTACACCTACATGGGTTCGCTGACCGAGCCGCCCTGCACCGAGGGCGTGCTGTGGCTGGTCATGCGCCAGCCTGTGGCGCTGTCGGGTCAGCAGATCGGCGTCTTTGCGCGGCTCTACCCGATGAACGCGCGGCCGCTGCAGGCGGGCTCGGGCCGGCTCATCAAGGAGTCGCTGGGCGCCGCCCCTTGACGGTGGTGCGCTCGCCCGACAGCCACTCGTAGAGCGTCGAGAACAGCTGCTCGGCGACGACCGGCTTGGCGACGTGGTCGTCCATGCCGGCGTCCAGGCAGCGTTGGCGCTCCTCGTCGAAGGCGTTGGCCGTCATCGCCAGGATGGGCAGTGTGGCGCCCTCGGGCAGAAGCCGGATGGCGCGGGTGGCGTCCAGCCCGTCCATGACCGGCATCTGCACGTCCATCAGCACCAGCGCGTAGTCGCCGGTCCTGGCCATCTCGATGGCCTGCAGGCCGTCGGCCGCCACGTCCACCGCCAGCCCTGCGCTGCCGATCAGCGCCACGGCGACCTCCTGGTTCACCGGGTTGTCCTCGGCCAGCAGCAGCCGGCGCGGATGGGCCTGCACCAGGGCGGCCAGGCGCTCGCGGGCCGAGTGCGGGCGGGACGGCATCGCGGGCAGGGCGGGGGCCGCGGCGGTGGTACCGACCTCGAGCGTGAACCAGAACGTGCTGCCGCGCCCCAGGTCGCTGTCGACGCCGACCTGGCCGCCCATCAGCTCGGCCAGCCGCCGGCAGATCGCCAGGCCCAGGCCGGTGCCGCCGTAGCGGCGCGTCGTGGAGCTGTCGGCCTGCTCGAAGTCGCGGAACAGGCGCGCCTGGGCCTGCGGGGCGATGCCGATGCCGCTGTCCTGCACCTCGAAGCGCAGCGTCAGCCGCGGGCCGGCATCGGCGCCAGCCAGGCGCGCGGCCAGCCGCACGAAGCCGTTCTCGGTGAACTTGACCGCGTTGCCTGCGAAGTTCAGCAGCACCTCGGCAATGCGCTGCGGGTCGCCGATGAGCGGGCGGCCGCGCAGCGCCGGCACGATGTCGGTTTCCACGCGCAGCCGCTTGGCGGCGGCGGACTGCGTCGTCATGTTGGCGATGTTGTCCAGCACCTGGTCGACGGTGAACTCGCGCAGCTCCAGTTGCACCTTGCCGGCCTCGATCTTGGAGAAGTCCAGCACGTTGTTGATGACGCTGAGCAGATGCTCTGCGGCGTTCGCCACCTTCTGCAGCCGCTGCTGCTGATCGGGCTCGATGGTGTCGCTCTGGGCCAGGTAGGTCAGGCCGATGATGGCATTCATCGGCGTGCGGATCTCATGGCTCATGTTGGCCAGGAAGGCGCTCTTGGCCAGGCTCGCCGCCTGCGCGGCCTCGGTGGCCTCGGCCAGCGCGGCCGTGCGGGCCGCCACCAGCTCTTCCAGGTGGTGGCGGTAGCGCTCCAGCTCCAGCGCGTCGCGGCGCTGGCGCGAGATGTCGGTCAGGAAGCCGTGCCACAGCACGCTGCCATCCGCCTCGCGCTGCGCGATGGCATTGCCGTACAGCCAGCGCTCGCTGCCATCGGCCTGCGGCGTGCGGAACTCCTGCTGCCAGGGGCTCAAGGAACGCGCGGAGGCCAGCAGGCTCTCGCGCACGGCGATGCGGTCGTCGGGATGGATGCGCTCGAACCATGGTGCGGCGCTGCGCGTCAGCTCGGCGCTGCCGAGCAGGAAGTACTCGCGCACGGCCTCGCTGACGTAGGCGAAGCTGAACTCGCCGTTCACCGCCAGCCGCAGCTGGTAGACGACGCCGGGCACCGTCTCGGCCATGCCGCGCAGCCGTTCGATCAGCGCGCGCTGCGCGTCGAACTGCTGCTGCAGCGCGTCGCGCATGTGCTCCAGGTGGCCGCCCAGCAGGCCGATCTCGTCCTGGCGCGTGTGTTCGAGCTGGGCGTTGAAGCGGCCCTCGGCGAGGTCGTTGGCAAAGCCGCCCAGCTCGCGCAGCGGGCGGAACAGGCGCGAGTTCAGCAGCCACAGCACCAGCGCCAGCGACGCCAGCAACTGGCCGCCCACCGTGGCGCCGTAAAGCCAGCGCTGGCGCATCACGGCCGTCGTGCTGATGTGGTCGTCGATCTCGATCTGGATGTGGCCGATGCGCGTGGTGCCGCGCAGGATGTCACGCTCGCCGGTCAGCGTCTGGCCCAGGCGCCGCTCGGGCAGGTGGTTCTCGATGAAGGGCAGGCCCTGCGATGCATCGCTGACGCTGACGCGCACCACCTCGGGCGACTTGACGATGGCCGACACGACTTCACGCGCGGCCACGGCGTCCAGGTTCCACAGCAGCTCGGGCAGGCTGCTGGCCAGCACGTCGAGCTTGGCATCGAGGTCGCGCTGCAGTGCCTGCTCGGCCACCTTGGATTCGCGCAGCCCGATGAACAGGCCGCCGACGATGAGGGCCGGCAGCAGCAGGCCGATGCTGGCACCCAGCGCGAGCGCGGCAAACAGCGAGGAGGAGGGCTTGCGGCTCAAGATGGCGTCATGCTGCCACAGCGAGTGGCAGCGAAAAACAAGAGCGCCACGGCGCGGGGGCGGCGTGGCGCGCTACTGCGGGCATCGGGAGTCAGACCTTGCCCAGGAGTTGGGGCTTCAGCGACGAATCGACGGGCTTGTCGCCGAGCCAGATCTTCAGCACGGCGTTGTAGAAGCCGAGGTCCTTCAGCGGCTCGCCGATGGGCTTGCCGTTGAGCGTCATCACCGTGCCGGTATCGGGCACCCAGTCCACGTTGATGACGTCGCCCTTCTTGGCCGACGGGATGTTGACGAAGGCCTCGCCGAACTGGGCGAGCTGGTTGACGAACTTGGAGCGCTCGGCCTTGTCGGTGTTGGCCGTGATGCCCGCCATGAAGGCCTGGCCCAGCTCGTCACCGGTCACCTCGCGCAGCAGGCCCAGGCTGAAGCGGCGCGGGCCGGCGCTCTCGAACACGCCGGCCGGCGTGTCCTTCTTCTCCGGCAGGTACAGCACCAGCGCGTAGACCTTGATGATGACGCGCGTGCGGATGCCCGCACCGTTGACCTTGAGTTCCTTGCCGGCCACCTTGGCGGTGTCGTCGAACTTCAGGCCGCCGACGTCGATGGCCTGCGCCGTACCCAGGCCGAGGGCGAGGGCGAAGCCGGCGATGCAGCGGATGGCGATGTGCGTCTTCATGGAGTCTCCTGTTTTGGGGGCGTGTCAGCGCGCCGTTTCGAGCTTGAAGAGGCTGACGACTTCTTCGAGGCCATGGGCCTGGGCGCGCAGCGAGTCGGCCGCGGCCGCAGCCTCCTCGACCAGGGCGGCGTTCTGCTGCGTGCTCTTGTCCATGTCATGGATGGTATGCGTGACACGCTCGATGCCGGCGCTCTGCTCGGCGCTGGCGTGCGTGATCTCGCCCATGATGTCCGTCATCCGTTGCACGCTCGCCACCACGCCCTGCATGGTCTCGCCGGCCTGGGCCACGAGCTGGCTGCCCTGCGCCACCTTCTCGACCGAATCGGCGATGAGGCGCTTGATCTCCTTGGCCGCGTCGGCGCTGCGGCCGGCCAGGCTGCGGACCTCGCCGGCCACGACCGCGAAGCCGCGGCCCTGCTCGCCCGCACGCGCCGCCTCGACCGCGGCGTTCAGCGCCAGGATGTTGGTCTGGAAGGCGATGCCGTCGATGACGCTGATGATGTCGACGATCTTCTTGGACGACGCGTCGATGCCGCCCATGGTCGTCACCACCTTGGCGACCACCGCGCCGCCTTCGCCGGCGACGGCCGATGCCGCCTGGGCGAGCTGGTTGGCCTGCTGGGCGTTCTGCGCGTTCTGCTGCACCGCATCGGTCAGCACCTTCATGGCCGACAGCGTCTGCTCCAGCGACGCGGCCTGCGCCTCGGTGCGCACCGACAGGTCCAGGTTGCCGCTGGCGATCTCGCTGGAGGCCGAGGAGATGGATTCGGTACCCTCGCGCACGCGGCCCACGATGCCCTTCAGGCTCTCGTTCATGTCGTGCAGCGCCTGCAGCAGCTCGCCGGTCTCGTCATGGCTGCGAACGGCGATCTCGCTGGTCAGGTTGCCGGAGGCCACCTTGCGCGCGACGGCGACGGCACCGCGCAGCGGCACGACGATGCCGCGCGTGATCAGCAGCCCGGTCAGCACGCTGGCCGCGATGGCCGCGACGGCCAGTCCCAGCAGCAGCAGGGCGGTCTTGCCGGCCACGCGGTTGGAGTTCTGGCCCGCCGCCTCCATGGCGGTGTTGCGGGCTTCGACGAGCTTGTCCAACGCGGACAGGTACTTGACCTGCGCGGCGCGCACCGAGAACTGGAACTTCAGCGGCGCGCCTTCCGTGTCGCCGGAGGCCACGGTCTTCACGAACGAGGCCTGCGCAGGCAGGAACCGGGCGCGAGCCTCTTCGACGGCCTTGAGCTGCTCCTGGCTGGCCTCGTCGGTCAGCAGCGGCTTCAGCTCGGCCATGGTCCTCTCGTGCGAGGCCATCAGGCTGGCGACGGTGTCCAGTTCCTTCTTGATCTGCTCCTCGCCCGTCATGATGAGCGTGGTCATCATGCTGCGCGTCGCGTCGCCCAGTTCGGCCTTGGCCCGGTTGGCGAGCGCCACGGCCTTGTAGTCGGTGCTGATGAGCCGGCCGATCTCGCCGTTGAGCGTCTGCACGCCGAAGTAGCCCAGGGCTGCCATGGCCATCAGGCAGGCAATCACGACGGCGAAGCCGGCGAGCAGGCGCTGGCCGATGCGCATATGGGACAAGAACGTCATGTGGCAGCCTTGTTGTGGTGGTGCGAAGCACCCCCCTTCGGGTTCTTGAATGCCGGCGGGTGTCGATGGAACGGCCTGAAATTTCAGCAGAATTCATGCGCACGAGCGATTCTTGGCGGCCACGGAACCGGCGGTGGCGTGACTTGTGCGGCAAATCGTGCGCTGCTTGCCCGATGGCGTCGTGCGTGCGCGCCGGGCGGTATGACTTCAATCTATGGGCCAGGGCTGTTTGTCGATGGCATTGGCCGGAGGCTGGCCGTACGCTGCGGCGCCTTCACTTTTCGTCGCCAGAACGATGCATTCCTCCCTCAGATGCCTGCCCGGGCTGCTGGCGGCCATCGCCATCAGCGGTTGCCAGGTCAACCCGCCGACGCCGCCCGCGGCTGCGCCTTTCGTGGCTGCCGCGCCCGCCCAGGAGGCGCGGTTCGCCGCGGCCTTCCAGGAGGTCGATGCCTGGGTCGCCCGGCAGGCCTTCCCCGGCGCCGTGCTGGCGGTGGGCGTCGGTGGCCGGCTGGTGGCACTGAAAAGCTTCGGCCGGCTGGACGCGTCGCCCGACGCGCCGGCCATGCCCGTCGATGCCGTCTTCGACGTGGCCTCGCTGACCAAGGTGGCTGCGACGACGACGGCCGTCGCGCTGCTGGTCGACCAGGGCCTGCTGAAGCTGGACGAGCCCGTCGTGCGCTACCTGCCCGAGTTCGCCGGGCCGGCCGGGCATGCCGACATCACCGTGCGCCACCTGCTGTCTCACAGCTCGGGCCTGCCGTCGCCGATGCTGCTGTGGAAACATGCGCGCAGCCGCGCCGAGCTGCTGACGCTGGTGCATGCGCTGCCCGTCGAGCGGCCTGCGGGCACGCACGACGTCTACCGCGACGAGAACTTCATCCTGCTGGGCGAGATCGTCGAGCGCGTGTCCGGCCAGCCGCTGGACCGCTTCCTCGCCGAGCGCGCCTTCGGGCCGCTGGGCATGCGCGACACCGGCTTCAACCCGGCCGCGGCGCTGCTGCCGCGCATCCCGGCGACGGAGCAGGACACGCAGTACCGCCACCGCCTCGTGCGCGGCACCGTCCACGACGAGAGCGCCGACCTGATGGGCGGCGTGGCCGGCCATGCCGGGCTGTTCTCCACCGCGGCCGACCTGTCGCGGCTGGCGCAGCTTTATCTCGACGGCGGCCGCATGCCGGGCGGCCGGCTGCTGACGGCGCAGACGGTGGACACGTTCATGGCCCGCCAGGACCTGCCGCCCGGCAGCTCGCGCGCGCTGGGCTGGGACACGCCGC
This sequence comes from Roseateles sp., assembly GCF_965229315.1. GTDB lineage: Bacteria > Pseudomonadota > Gammaproteobacteria > Burkholderiales > Burkholderiaceae_C > Pelomonas. Next base: position 3,421,194 of record NZ_CBDDJA010000002.1, on the reverse strand, counting down.
AGGGCAACGCCAGCCCGTTTGCCGGCCCGCTGGCGTCGCCGGACGCCGTCATGCACACCGGCTTCACCGGCACGTCGCTCTACATCGACCGCTCGCGCCGGGCCTTCGTCGTGCTGCTGACCAACCGCGTGAATCCGTCGCGCGAGAACCGCCAGATCGTCCCGGCGCGCATCGCCATCCACACGGCAGTGCTGCAGGCGCTGGACGCAGGCGCCGCGCGCTGAGCATCCCGGTTCGGCGCCGGGCCGGCGCCGCGAGACCTGCCCGCCGGCCTTGCTCCTTTTCCGAATATCGATCTACGTGTAACCCCGCATGTGCCAAATGGTTCTCAATTGGTACGCTCCAATTGCGTTCCAAAAGCGCCACATTGCGCCAACCGACGCCCCATGAAAACCCTTAACGACGACGAACTGATGGCTGCCCTGAGCCGCGAGCTGACGCCCGATGCGTCCAGCGCGGGGCCGTTGTATTTCCGGCTCGCCGCCCGGCTGCGCGAGCTGATCCAGCAGGGCCAGCTCGCCACCAGCCGCAGCCTGCCGCCCGAGCGCGAGCTGGCGCAGCGCCTGGGCGTGTCGCGCCAGACCATCCGGCGCGTCGTCGACGAACTGGCCGGCGAGGGCGTGCTGACCGTGCGCCAGGGCAGCGGCACCTTCATCGCCGGCCGCATGGTCGAGCCGCTGACCGAGCTGGCCAGCTTCTCCGACGACATGCGCCGCCGCGGCATGGCACCCGGCTCGCTGTGGCTGGAGCGCAAGGTCGTCGCGCCGTCGCCGCAGGAGGCGTTCACGCTGGGCCTGTCGCTGACCGACCGCGTCGTGCGGGCGCTGCGCGTGCGCACGGCCGACGACGAGCGCATCGCCGTGGAGCTGGCCGTCGTCGGCGCCGACCTGGTGGGCGGCACGGCCGACTTCGGCACCTCGCTGTACGACGCCATCCGCCGCCACGGCCGCCCGCCTGAGCGCGCGCTGCAGCGCGTGCGCGCCGCCATCGCCGATGCGCGCATCGCCGAGCTGCTGCACATCGCCGTCGGCGCGCCGGTGCTGGAGACCGAGCGCCATTCCTACAGCGCCGACGGCCGCCCCGTCGAATGGACGCGTTCCACCTACCGCGGCGACCGCTACGACTACGTCGTCGAGATGCGCATCGGCGCCCCTGACACCTGACCCCTCGGCCCCGCCGAGCCCCACGAGGAGAGATCGATGAAAGCCCCCACCCTGCACGCCGTCGCCACGGCCGTGGCCCTGCTGTCGCTGCATGCCGCCGTCTCGGCGCAACAGGCCGCCGACGAGAACAAGGACGGCAAGCAGCAGCTCGAAGCCGTCGTCGTGACCGGAATCCGCGCGTCACTCGAAAAGTCGATGACGGCCAAGCGCAATGCCAACACCAACGTCGAGGTGATCTCGGCCGAGGACGTGGGCAAGATGCCGGACAAGAACATCGCCGACGCGATCTCGCGCGTGTCCGGCGTCAACGTGCAGTACGGCGGCGCCAACGCGATGGACGAGGCCGAGCGCGTCGCCATCCGCGGCACGGCCCCCAGCCTCAACCTCGTGACGATCAACGGCCACGCCGTGTCCGCGGGCGACTGGCACGTGGGCGACCAGTCGGCCGGCAACGCCGTGTCCAGCCGCAGCGTGGGCTTCGGCCTGCTGCCGTCGCAACTGATCGGCCAGACGCTGGTCTACAAGAACCAGCGCGCCGACCTGACCGAAGGCGGCCTGGCCGGCAGCGTGGACGTGCTGATGCGCAAGCCGCTGGACATGAAGGTGGGCCTGAGCGGCGAGGCGGCGCTGGGCGCCGTCTACAGCGACCTGCCCGGCAAGACCGACCCGCAGGCCAGCGTGCTGCTGTCGTGGAAGTCGCCGGACAAGCGCTTCGGCGTCATCGCCCAGGCGTTCAAGGAAGACCGCTCGCTGCGCCGCGACGGCCAGGAGACCTTCAGCTACACGGCCCTCACCAGCGCGCAGGCGCTGTCGCTGGCCGGTGGCAATGCCACCACGGCCGCCGGCCTGGTCGGCAAGCGCCTGCCCAACCAGTTCAACACGACGATGTTCGAGGGTGAGCGCAAGCGCACCGGCGGCTTCCTGGCGTTGCAGTGGCGCCCGACCGACCAGCTGGACCTGTCGCTGAGCGGCTTCAGCTCCGAGCTGAAGGCCATCAACTACAACAGCTCCGGCTTCCTGACGCTGAACAACCTGATGGCCGGCGGCTGGCAGCTCAGCAACGCCGTCATCGACGGCGACGTCATCACCGGCGGCAAGCTGACGCGCCCCACCGGCTCGACGACCAACGCGCTGGGCCTGGAGTACGACCACTTCCTGCGCGACGGCGCGCGCTCCACGTCCAGGTTCTACGACGTGGACGTGAAGTACACGCCCACGCAGAACCTGACGCTGACGGGCCGCATCGGCACCACCGAAGGCGGCGGCTACACCTCGCGCCAGCCCAACATCGTGCTGGCCGTCGTGAACCCGAACGTGGCGTGGCAGATGAACACGACGCGCCCCACCGACTGGAGCATCAGCGACGCCAGCGGCAAGGCCATCGACCTGTCCAACATCGCCAACTACCAGTTGATGAACGCCAACCTGCCGGCGATCACGTCGCTGGACAAGGAGAACTACGTCCATGCCGACGGCGAACTCAAGCTCGGCGACGGCCTGTTCAGCAGCCTGAAGTTCGGCCTGCGCAGCGCCGTGCACAAGCGCGACGTGGACGTCATCACCAGCCGCTGGACGCTGCAGGACGCCCCCGGCGCGACGGCGCCGTTCACGACCGCCATCACCGGCGGCGCGCTGATCAACCAGGCGGCCTACCCGATGTCGCTGCCCAACCCGGCCACCGCGCTGCCGTCGGACTACGCCAGCGGCCTGGACGGCACCTTCCCACGCAACCTGTTGCGCTTCGACCAGAGCCAGCTCGCCGCGTTCGCCGACAAGTACCAGTACTGGGACCCCGTCGGCGGCAAGCAGTGGAACAGCGGCTACGGCCTGAAGGAGACCAGCAACGCGCTGTACGCCATGACCGAGTTCGACGCCGACAAGCTGTCCGGCAACGTCGGCCTGCGCGCGGTGCAGACCCAGGTGGACACCACCTCGTACACGCAGCTGCCCGGCAACATCTGCGCGGCGCTGGCGCCCTGCACGGTCAACGGCGCCATCGTCGGCTCGCGCTTCGGCACCTTCGTGCCGGCCACCACCAGCACCAAGCACACGGCCTGGCTGCCCAGCCTGAACCTGCGCTGGGATGTCGACAGCAAGCTGGTCGCGCGCGCCTCCGTGAGCCGCTCGCTGGGCCGCCCGAACTACAACGAACTGGCCGGCGCGCTGACCATCAACAGCAACACGCTGATCGCCAGCATGGGCAACCCGCTGCTCAAGCCCATCACGGCCAACAACGGCGACCTGTCGCTGGCCTGGTACTTCGCGCCGCGCGCATCGCTGAGCGGCAGCCTGTTCACGCAGCGCCTGAGCAACTACGTCAAGCCCGTCACCGAGGTCGCGACGCTGGAAGACCCGTCGGCCCCCGGCACGATGCGCCAGTACACGCTGACCAAGCGCATCGGCCTGAACGCACGGCTGAACGGTGCCGAGGTGGCGCTGGAGATGCCGGTCGGCCAGGGCTTTGGCTTCTCGACCAACGCGACCTACGTCAGCTCGCGTGACGCCGACGGCCAGCCCATGCTGGGCAGCTCCAAGTGGACGTACAACCTCGTCGGCTTCTACGAGAACGACAAGTTCAACGCCCGCCTGGCCTGGAACTGGCGCGACGACTACGCCTACACCGTCATCGGCGACGGCTCCGGCGTCACCAAGCAGGACCTGAAGGGCAACTACCTCATCAACGGCCTGCACTACTTCAAGGGCTATGGTTCGCTGGCGCTGTCGCTGGGCTACAAGTTCACCGAGCAGGTCAGCGTGACCTTCGACGCCAACAACCTCAACAACCCGGTGCGCCACACCTACATGCTGACCGAGAACGCGCCGTCCAACTGGTACGAGAGCGGCCGCCAGTACTACGTCAACGTGCGCATGAAGTTCTGACACCCGCCGCGATGCCCATGCAGACCACCGAAACCGTCTCCACGGCGCACGCCGACCTGGACACGCTGAGCCCGGCCGACATGGCGCGGCGCTTCATCACCGAGCAGCAGGGCGCCGTCGCGGCTGCGCTGCGCGCCAGCGACCAGATCGCCGCCGCCGCGGCCGCCGCCGCGCCGCGACTGCGCGAAGGCGGCCGGCTGCTGTACTTCGGCGCCGGCACGTCGGGGCGGCTGGCGCTGCTGGACGCCGTCGAGCTGGTGCCGACCTTCTCCTGGCCGGCCGAGCGCGCCGTGGCCTCGCTGGCCGGCGGGCCGGGCGCCGTGCACCAGGCCGTCGAGGGCGCGGAGGACGACGCCGCGCTGGCCGAGCGAGATCTGCTGGCGCTGGCGCCGACACCGCGGGACGTCGTCATCAGCATCGCCGCGTCGGGCCGCACGCCGTATGCGATGGCGGTGCTGCGCGCGGCGCGGCCGCTGGGCGCGCTGACGATCGCCGTCGTCAACAACCCGGGCGCGCCCATGATCGGGCTGGCCGAGCACGCCATCGTGCTGGCCACCGGCGCCGAGGTCATCGCCGGCAGCACGCGGCTGAAGGCCGGCACGGCGCAGAAGATCGCGCTGAACACGCTGTCCAGTTGCCTGATGGTGCTGCTGGAGAAGGTGCACGGCAACCTGATGGTGGACCTGAAGGCCACGAATGCGAAGCTGGTGGCCCGCGCCGTCGATCTGGTCGTGCGCCTGACCGGCGCCGAGCAGTGCACCGCGGCGCGCACGCTGCAGGCCTGCGCGCTGGAGGTGAAGACGGCCGTCGTCGCGCTGCAGTGCGACCTGGCCCCGGACGATGCCCGCGCCCGCCTGGCCGCACGGTCCGGCAGCCTGCGCCGCGCCATACAGGACCCGCTGTGAGCCTCCCGCTGTCTGCCCAGGACGCCGGTGCCACGACCGCTGCGGCCATGCCCAGCGCAGGCGCGCTGTCCGCGCCGCTGCTGCTGGGGGTGGTGCTGGCCTATTTCGCGGTGCTGCTGGGCGTGGCCTGGTGGACGGCGCGGCGCTCCGACAACGCCAGCTTCTTCGTCGGCAACAAGAGCAGTCACTGGCTGCTGGTCGCGTTCGGCATGATCGGCACGTCGCTGTCCGGCGTCACCTTCATCAGCGTGCCCGGCATGGTGGCGGGCAGCCAGTTCGCCTACCTGCAGATCATCGCGGGGCAGCTGATCGGCTATGCGCTGGTGGCGTTCGTGCTGCTGCCGCTGTACTACCGCTTCAACGTCAGCTCCATCTACACGCTGCTGGCGCTGCGCCTGGGCACCTCGGCGCACCGCACCGGTGCCAGCTTCTTCATCCTGTCGCGCACGCTGGGCGCGACGGCGCGGCTGTATCTGGTCGTGCGCGTGCTGCAGGACATGGTGCTGGAGCGCATGGGCATGCCCTTCTGGCTGAGCGCCGCCGTGGTGCTGATGATGATCCTGCTCTACACGATGGAGGGCGGCGTCAAGACCATCGTCTGGACCGACACGCTGCAGACCGCCGGCATGCTGGGCGGACTGCTGATCTGCGTGGGCCTGCTGCTGCATGCGCTGGGCCAGGACCTGTGGCAGGGCTGGCAGGCGCTGGACGCGGCGGGCATGACGCGCGTCGTCGTGCACGACCCGGCGAGCGCCAGCTTCTGGGGCAAGCAGTTGCTGGCCGGCGCGGCCATCGCCGTCGCGATGACGGGGCTGGACCAGGAGATGATGCAGAAGAACATCTCGGTGCGCCGCCTGGGCGACGCGCAGAAGAACATGATGCTGATGGCGGCCATCACGGCGGTGGTCGTCGCGCTGTTCCTGTTCCTCGGCGGGCTGCTGAGCCTGTTCGCGCAGCAGCATGGCGTGGCTGCGCAGGGCGACCGGTTGTTCCCCACCGTCGTGCTGCAGTACCTGCCGGCCTGGGTGCAACTGATCTTCCTGCTGGCGCTGATCTCGGCGCTGTTCCCCAGCGCCGACGGCGCCATCACCGCGCTCACGTCTTCCACCTGCCTGGACCTGCTGGGCCTGATGAAGCGCGACGACCTCGACGAAGCCGCCAAGGCGCGCATCCGCCGCTGCGTGCACCTGGGCTACGCGGGCGTGTTCCTGCTGCTGACGCTGGCGTTCCGCTGGCTGGACGATCCCAGCATGGTCAACCTGATCCTGAAGCTGGCCGGCTACACCTATGGCCCGCTGCTGGGGCTGTTCGCGTTCGCCATCTTCGCGAAGCGCGAATTGCGCGGCGGCGCGCTGCCCTGGGTCGCGCTGGCCGCACCGGCGCTGTGCTGGGCCATCGAGCTGTCGCAGGCCCGCCTGTTCGGCAGCTACCGCTTCGGGCTGGAGCTGTTGCTGCTGAACGCGGCATTCACGTTCCTGGGCCTGTGGCTCATGTCGCGGCCCCGCGCCGCAGGTCGCGAGACGGCCCCCGGCTGATCTCCCAATCCTGCATCGAGCTGCGGGCTCACCGGTTCCGGCCGGTGAGCCCGCTCGCTTTTTAGGGGGCAAATGCCGGCCCGCGATACCGGCTCACCTCAAGCGTCACTTCGCAAATATCAAGCAAGTCCTTATTTATGAAGGACATTTTTCGGCTGCACTGTATTTTTCAGCAGTGTGAGCTAAGTGCTTGATTTCATTGAAAGAAACTGCACCGAACCTTGACCGGTGGGGGTCTGGCAATTACAGTGGGTCAAAGTGTCATTCGGTGGGTCAAAGTGTCGGAAATCGTTTTTCAGGGAGCCTCCAACTTGGCGCTTGACGCCAAGGGCCGCCTGACCGTTCCCGCGCGCCACCGGGAGGTGCTGCAGGCGCTCTGTGAAGGGCGGCTGACCATCACCAAGCATCCCGAAGGCTGCCTGATGCTGTTTCCGCGGCCGACCTGGGTGGGCTTTCGCGACAAGGTGGCGCAGCTGCCGATGTCGGCCGCCGGCTGGAAGCGCGTGTTCCTTGGCAACGCGATGGACCTGGAGATCGATTCGGCCGCGCGCGTGCTGATCTCGCCCGAGTTGCGCGAAAGCGCCGGGCTGGACAAGGAGGTGGTGCTGCTGGGCATGGGCAGCCACTTCGAGCTGTGGGACAAGAAGGCCCACGCCGCCCACGAGGCCCAGGTGATGGCCGGCCCGCTGCCCGACGCGCTGCAGGACTTCAGCTTCTGATGGGCGCCGGGATGGACGACAACGCCACGTTCCGCCACACCACCGTGCTGCTGGACGAGGCGGTGGACGGCGTGCTGGCGCGCCCGGACGGCATCTACGTGGACGGCACCTTCGGCCGCGGCGGCCACTCGCGCGCGCTGCTGGCGCGGCTGGGGCCGCAGGGCCGCCTCATCGCCATCGACCGGGATCCGGAGGCCATTGCTGCGGCGGCCACCATCGCCGACCCGCGCTTTTCCATCGTCCACAGCGGCTTTGCCGACATGGCGGATCAACTGGCGGCGCTCGGTGTCCATCAGGTGGATGGTGTGCTGCTGGACCTGGGCGTGTCCAGCCCGCAGATCGACAACCCGGCGCGCGGCTTCAGCTTTCGCTTCGAGGGGCCGCTGGACATGCGCATGGACACGACGCGCGGCGAGAGTGCCGCCGATTTCCTCGCGCAGGCTGACGAGCGCGAGATTGCACGGGTCATCAAAGACTATGGCGAAGAACGGTTTGCTTCACAGATTGCAAAGGCGGTTGTTGCTCGCCGCGAAACCGGTACGCCGCTCACGCGCACCGACGAGCTGCGCGAACTCCTGGCTCGCACGGTCAAGACCCGCGAACCCGGGCAGGACCCGGCCACGCGTACCTTTCAAGCCCTTCGGATTCATGTCAATCGAGAGCTTGAGGAGCTTGAGCAAGGGCTGAGCGCGGCGCTGCGGCTGCTGGCGCCGGGCGGGCGGCTCAGCGTCATCAGCTTCCACTCGCTGGAAGACCGGCGCGTGAAGCAGTTCATCGCCGCGCACAGCAAGGCCGAGGTGGACCGACGCGCGCCGTTCGCACCGCCGCCGGCGCTGGCGCTGCACGCGCTGGGCCGCGTGAAGCCCAGCGATGCCGAGGTGGCGGCCAACCCGCGCTCCCGCTCTGCCGTGCTGCGCGTGGCCGAGCGCACCGACGCACCGCTGGCGCCGCTGCATTCGCGCCGGGGCTGACACCGCCGTGGCCAAGCTCAACCTGCTGCTCATCCTCGCCGTGCTCGCCAGCGGCGTGGTGCTGGTGCACAGCGCCTACGAGTCGCGCCGGCTGTTCACCGAGCTGGACCGTGCCCGCGCCGAAGGCCAGCGCCTGGCAGCCGACGCCGAGCGGCTGAAGGCCGAGCGCCATGCGCAGGCCACCAACCTGCGTGTGGAGCAGGTGGCGCGCGAGCGGCTGGGCATGCGCGTCATCTCGCCGGCCGTCGTCGCCTCGGGAGTGAACCCATGACGAAGTCCAACAAATCCGGCGCGCGCCCGCTGGGGTCCGGCCGCGGCGTCAGCTACTCCACCAGCCCGCTGCTCGCGTCCAAGACGCCGCCATGGCGTTCGCGCTTCCTAGTGGCGCTGGTGGGGCTGGCCTTCGCGGGCCTGCTCGGGCGGGCCGTCTACGTGCAGGTGCTGAACACCGACTTCTTCCAGAAGCAGGGCGAGGCACGCTACGCGCACACGCTGGAGTTGCCGGCCAGCCGCGGCCGCATCAACGACCGCAGCGGGCAGACGCTGGCGGCCAGCGTCGCCGTGCCGTCGATCTGGGCCATCCCGAAGGAAGTGGACGCTGACCCGGCCAAGCGCCGCGAGCTGGCCAAGGCGCTAGGCCTGTCGAGCAAGGACCTGGACGGCAAGCTCAACCCCGAGGCGCGCTTCGTCTGGCTCAAGCGTTTGGCCGACGACGACGTGGCCGCCAAGGTCAAGGCCATCGGTCTGAAGGGCGTGTTCCAGGACCGCGAGTACCGCCGCAAGTACCCGGAGGGCGAGGCCGCCGCGCATGTCGTCGGCTTCACCAATGTCGAGGACAAGGGCCAGGAGGGCATCGAGCTGGCCTTCCAGAAGGAGCTGCAGGGCCGCGACGGTTCGCGCTCCGTCGTGCGCGACCGGCTGGGCCGCGTGGTGGAGGACATCGGCGACATCGTGCCCGCCGCCAACGGCCACGACATCGACCTGGCCGTCGACTCCAAGGTGCAGTTCTTCGCCTACCAGCGCATCCGCGATGCGGTGGCCGAGAACAAGGCCAAGGCCGGCTCGGTCGTCGTGCTGGACGCGCAGAGCGGCGAGGTGCTGGCGCTGGCCAACTTCCCGAGCTACGACCCCAGCAACCGCCAGAACCTCTCGGGCGAGCAACTGCGCAACCGCGCGCTGACCGACGTGTTCGAACCCGGCTCGACGATGAAGCCCTTCATTGCCGGCCTGTCGATGGAAACCGGCCGCACGACGCCCGAATCCCTGGTGGACACCGGCAACGGCAAGTACGCCTTCCAGGGCGCCGTCATCAGCGACACCAAGGCGCACGGCGTGATCCCGGTGCGCGAGGTCATCAAGTTCTCCAGCAACATCGGCGCCACCAAGCTCGCAATGCAGATGCAGCCGCGCGAGATGCACGAGATGTTCACGGCCATCGGCCTGGGCCAGCGGCCGCAGATCAGCTTCCCCGGCGCAATCAGCGGCAAGCTGCGCCCCTACAAGACCTGGCGGCCCATCGAGCAGGCGACGATGAGCTACGGCTACGGCCTGTCGGCGTCGCTGTTCCAGCTGGCCCGCGCCTACACGGTGTTCGCGCGCGACGGCGAGATCATTCCCGTCAGCATGCTGCGCCAGCCGCACGACCATCCCGTGCCCGGCATCCGCGTGTTCAGCCCCAAGGTCACCGAAGACCTGCGGCTGATGCTGCAGGCCGCCGCCGGCCCCGGCGGCACCGCGCCCGACGCGCAGGTGCCCGGCTACAGCGTCGGCGGCAAGAGCGGCACCGCGCACAAGCAGGAAGGCCGCGGCTATGCCAGCCACAAGTACCGCTCATGGTTCGTCGGCATCGCGCCCATCAGCAAGCCGCGCATCGTTGTGGCCGTCATGGTCGACGAGCCCACCGCGGGCGTCTATTACGGCGGCAAGGTCGCCGGCCCGGTGTTCAGCCAGGTCACCGCGCAGACGCTGCGCCTGCTGGGCGTGCCGCCCGACCTGGACGTGAAGAGCCAGATCGTCGCCAACCAGAAGGCCGTCGCCACCGAGGAAAGCTTCTGATGTTGACCCGCCTCAAGTCCCCCGAAGCGGCCGCCCGCTGGCTCACCGAATGGTGCACCGGCACGCTGCGCACCGACAGCCGCCAGGTGCAGCGCGGCGACGCGTTCATCGCTTGGCCGGGCTATGCGCGCGATGGCCGCGAGTTCGTCACCGCCGCGCTGGCGGCCGGCGCTGCCACCTGCCTGGTGGAAGAGGCCGATGTCGAGCGCTTCGGGCTCAAGGATGCGCGCGTCGCGTCGCTGCCGGGGCTGAAGGCCCGCACCGGCGAGATCGCCGCGGCCTTCTTCGACCGGCCCACCGACACGCTGGACGTCATCGCCGTCACCGGCACCAACGGCAAGACCTCGTCGGCCTGGTGGATCGCGCAGGCTTCGGCCCAGCTGGGCAAGCGCTGTGGCGTCGTCGGCACGCTGGGCATCGGCGAGCCGCCCAAGCTGGACTACAACGGCCTGACCACGCCCGACCCCGTGCTGCTGCAGGCCGCCTTCGCCCGCATGCGTGACCAGGCCTTCTCGGCCTGCGCCATCGAGGCGTCCAGCATCGGCCTCAACGAAGGCCGCCTGGCCGGCAGCGCGGTCCGCGTCGCCGTGTTCACCAACTTCACGCAGGACCACCTGGACTACCACGGCACGATGGACGCCTACTGGGCGGCCAAGCGCGCACTGTTCAGCTTCCCCGGGCTGCGCGCCGCGGTCGTGAACCTGGACGATCCCAAGGGGGCGGCGCTTGCCGCCGAACTGACCGGCCTGGACGTCTGGACGACCGGCATTGAGCATGCCGACGCCCGCCTGACGGTCCGCGGCCTGCACTACACCGGCGAGGGCCTGGCGTTCACGCTGCACGAGAGCAGCGAGGCGGTGGCGGTGCAGACCGGCCTGATCGGTGACTACAACGCCGCCAACCTGCTGGGCGTGGCGGGCGCCTTGCGCGCCCAGGGGCATGCGCTGGCCGATGTGGCCCGCGCGCTCGGCCGCGTGACGCCCGTCCCGGGCCGCATGCAGCGGGTGGGCAACGGCCGCGAGCTGCCCCAGGTCGTCGTCGACTACGCGCACACGCCCGACGCGCTGGACAAGGCCTTGTCCGCGCTGCAAGCACTGGCGACGGCGCGCGGTGGCGAACTGGTCTGCGTGTTCGGCTGCGGCGGTGACCGCGACCGCGGCAAGCGCCCGCAGATGGGCGCCATTGCCGCACGGCTGGCGGGCCGCGTCGTCGTCACCACCGACAACCCGCGCACCGAAGCGCCCGCGCAGATCCTGTCCGACATCGCCGTGGCCGCGCCCGCGGCACGGATCATCGAGGCCCGCGAGGAAGCCATCCGCGCCGCCATCGCCGAAGCCGGCAGCCGCGACATCGTGCTGATCGCCGGCAAGGGCCACGAGGACTACCAGGAGGTGATGGGCGTGCGCCGCCCCTTCTCCGATGTGGCCGAAGCGCGCGCGGCGCTGCTGGAAAGGTCCGGCCTGTGAGCCTGTTCATGTCGCTCGCCGAAGCGCAGGCGCTGCTGCCGGGCTCGACGCTGGTCGGCGACGCCGCGACGCGCTTCGCCCGCGTGCACAGCGACACGCGCACGCTGCAGGCCGGCGATCTGTTCGTGGCGATCCGCGGCGAGCGCTTCGATGCCAACGATTTCCTCAGCGAAGCCAAGGCCTCGGGTGCCGTCGCCGCACTGGCCGAGCGCGGCCTGCTGGAGGCCGGCCTGCCGGGCTTGCTCGTGCCCGACGCCAAGGCCGCGCTCGGCCAGCTCGCCGCCGCCTGGCGCCGCCAGCAGCACCTGCCCGTCATCGCCGTCACCGGTTCCAACGGCAAGACGACGACGACGCAGATGATCGCCAGCATCCTGCGCGCCTGGGTCGGCGACGGCGCCTTGGCGACCGAAGGCAACTACAACAACGACATCGGCGTGCCGCTGACGCTGCTGCGCCTGCGCCACGACGACGAGCTCAGCCACCGCGTGGCCGTCGTCGAGCTGGGCATGAACCACCCCGGCGAGATCGCGCCGCTCGCCGCGATGACGCAACCCACGGCGGCACTGGTCAACAACGCGCAGCGGGAGCACCAGGAATTCATGGCGACGGTCGAGGCCGTGGCCCGGGAGAACGGCGCGGTCATCGAGGCCTTGGGTGCAAGCGGCTGCGCCGTGTTCCCCGCCGAGGACGCTTGCGCGCCGATCTGGCTGGAGCTGGCGGGATCGCGCCCGCACCTGAGCTTCGCGCTGCGTGGTGAGGCCGACGTGACGGGTGACGCGAGCTGGATGGGTTCGCACTGGGCGCTGGAGATTCACACCCCGGCCGGCGGCGTGCCGGTGGCGCTGCACATGGCCGGCGAGCACAACGTGCGCAATGCGCTGGCCGCCGCGGCCTGCGCACTGGCCGCAGGCGCGCCGCTGACAGCCATCGGCCAGGGCCTGGAAGCCTTCCGCGCCGTCAAGGGCCGCTCCGAGCTGAAGCGCGACGCACGCGGCCGGCTGCTCATCGACGACAGCTACAACGCCAACCCCGACAGCGTGCGCGCCGCCATCGACGTGCTGGCCGGCATGCCCGGCGACAGCTGGCTGCTGCTGGGCGACATGGGCGAGGTGGGCCACGACGGCCCGGCCTTCCACCGCGAAGTGGGGGCCTATGCCGCCGAGCGCGGCATCGCGCATCTCTGGACGGCCGGCCACGCCGCCCGCGACGCGGCGCTGGCCTATGGCGCCGGTGCCCGCGCCTTCGACGACACGGCCGCGCTCATCGCGGCCTTGCAAGAACAACCCGACGCGGCCCAGACCCTGGTCAAGGGCTCGCGCTTCATGAAGATGGAACAAGTGGTCGCTGCACTCCAGAACAACACCGGAGGCGCGCATGCTGCTTAGCCTCGCCCAATGGCTGCAGGGCCTGTACCCCGACCTGGGCTTCCTGCGCCTGTTCCAGTACATCACCTTCCGCGCCGTGATGGCCGCGATGACGGCGCTGCTGATCGGCCTGGCCTTCGGCCCCTGGGTCATCCGCAGCCTGACCGCCATGAAGATCGGCCAGCCCATCCGCGCCTACGGCGTGCAGCAGCACCTGGCCAAGAGCGGCACGCCGACGATGGGCGGCGTGCTGATCCTGATCGGCATCGGCGTGTCCACGCTGCTGTGGTTCGACTGGAGCAACCGCTTCGTCTGGGTCGTCATGCTGGTCACGATGGGCTTCGGCGCCGTCGGCTGGGTGGACGACTGGCGCAAGGTCGTCGACAAGAACCCCGAGGGCATGAGGAGCCGTGAGAAGTTCTTCTGGCAGTCGCTGATCGGCCTGGTGGCCGCGCTGTACCTCGCGTTCAGCGTGTCGGAGACGTCCTTCCTGGGCGTCGTGCAGCTGTTCTTCCGCTGGGTGTCCAGCGGCTTCTCGACCGAGCTGCCGCCCAAGGCCGACCTGCTGATCCCGTTCTTCAAGACCATCAGCATGCCGCTGGGCGTGTGGGGTTTCGTGGGCCTGAGCTACTTCGTCATCGTCGGCACCAGCAACGCGGTCAACTTCACCGACGGCCTGGACGGCCTGGCCATCATGCCCGTCGTGCTGGTCGGCTCGGCGCTGGGCCTGTTCGCCTACCTGACCGGCTCGTCGGTGTTCTCGCGCTACCTGCTGCTGCCCTACATCCCGGGTGCCGGCGAGCTGCTGATCTTCTGCGCGGCGATGGCCGGCGCGGGCCTGGCCTTCCTGTGGTTCAACGCGCACCCGGCGCAGGTGTTCATGGGCGACGTCGGCGCGCTGGCGCTGGGCGGTGGCCTGGGGACGCTGGCCGTCATCACGCGCCAGGAGATCGTGCTGGGCATCATGGGCGGCATCTTCGTGGCCGAAGTGCTCAGCGTGATGCTGCAGGTGAGCTGGTTCAAGTTCACGAAGAAGCGTTTCGGCGAGGGCCGGCGCATCTTCAAGATGGCGCCGCTGCACCACCACTTCGAGAAGAGCGGCTGGAACGAGACGCAGGTCGTCATCCGCTTCTGGATCATCACGATGCTGCTGTGCCTGGTCGGCCTGGCGAGCTTGAAGCTCCGGTGACCGCATGAATCTGGACCTGCCGCAACTTGCCCAACAGCGCGTGCTCGTGCTGGGCCTCGGGGACTCCGGTCTCGCGATGGCCCGCTGGTGCGCGCGCTTCGGTGCGCGGGTCACGGTGTGGGATTCGCGTACGCAGCCGCCGCAACTGACGGCGCTGGGCGATGCGGCCACCTTCATCACGGGCGAACTGACGGCCGAGACGGTGGCCGGCTTCAACGCGGTGCTGAAAAGCCCGGGCCTGTCACCGCTGGATGCGCGCCTCGCGGTCGTCTACGCGCAGGGCCCCGCCGTGCGCGGCGAGCTGGACCTGTTCGCCGACGCGCTCGCGGCGCTGAAGGCCCAGCATGGCTATGCGCCCGCGGTGCTGGCCATCACCGGCACCAACGGCAAGACGACGACCACCTGCATGACCGGCCTGCTGGTCGAGCGCGCGGGCAAGCGCGTGGCCATCGCCGGCAACATCGGCCCGACGCTGCTGGGCACGCTGACCGACGCGCTCGCGAAGGAGCCCGATCCGGCGCCGGTGGCAACGCCGGCCGAGGTCGTGCCTGAAGAGAGAGAGGATGCGCGCGTCGAGGCCGACCCAACTGCTGCGGACGGCCAGGCAGCGGAGCTGCCCGACGAAGAAGCGCCGCTGCAATCGCTGCCGATTGCCCCGCCGCTGCCGCGCGGCCAGGTGTTCGAGACGCTGCCCGAGGTCTGGGTGCTGGAGCTGTCCAGCTTCCAGCTCGATGGCGTCGTTGGATTCGAGCCCACCGCCGGCGCCGTGCTGAACCTGACGCAGGACCACCTCGACTGGCACGGCGACATGGCCGCCTACGGCCGCGCCAAGGCGCGCATCTTCGGCCGCGAGTCGGTCATCGTCGTGAACCGCGATGACCCAGAGGTCGAAAGCCTCGTGCCGGCCTCCGTGTTCGTGAAAGGCAGCCGCGGCAAGCCGGGTCGCACGGTGTCGCGCCACGTCGTGCGCTTCGGCCTGAACGCACCCCAAGCGCCGGGCGATTTCGGCCTGGTCGAAGAAGGCGGCCTGGCCTGGCTGGTGCGCGCCCGTGAGCTGGACCCGACGATCAAAAAGCGCAAGGGCGATGACGACGAGCCGCTGGTCATTCAGCGCCTGATGCCCGCCGACGCGCTGCGCGTGCGCGGCCGCCACAACGCCGCCAACGGCCTGGCCGCGCTGGCCCTGGCCTGCGCTGCCGGCTGCGAGCTGGCGCCCATGCTGCACGCGCTGCGAGACTACCGCGGCGAGCCACACCGCGTGGAGCCCATCGGCACCATAGCCGGCGTCGAGTTCTTCGACGACAGCAAGGGCACCAACGTCGGCGCCACGGTCGCGGCCATCTCCGGACTGGGGGAGGACCGCGCGCCGGCCAAGCTGGTGCTCATCCTTGGCGGCGACGGCAAGGGCCAGGACTTCGCGTCGCTGGCGGACGGCGTCGCCCGCCACGCCCGCGCCGTCGCGCTGATCGGCCGCGACGCACCGCAGATCGAGGCGGCGCTGGCGAACACCGGCGTGCCGCTGCAGCACCACGACACGTTGGAGGCCGCCACCGCCTGGTGCCTGCAGCAGGCGCAATCCGGCGACAGCGTGCTGCTGAGCCCGGCCTGCGCCAGCCTGGACATGTTCAAGAACTACGCCCACCGCGCCGAGGTCTTCGTCGCGCAGGTGCAGCAGCTGGCCGATGAGCGCGGGGTGGCGCTGTGACCGCCGTGTTGACTGATGTCCGCGCCAGGCTGCAGTCGCTGTGGAAGCGCGACGCCGAAGATGCCAGCGTGCCGGTGCGCGACTGGGTGTCCACGTCCGCCGGCCGGCCCACGCAGCTGCAGGGCTTCGACATCACGATGGTGTGGGTCGTGCTGTCGCTGATGGCCGTGGGCCTGCTGATGGTCTATTCGGCCTCCATCGCGCTGCCCGACAACCCGCGCTTCTCCAAGTACCTGCCCACGCATTTCCTGACGCGGCACATGGTGGCCATCGCCTTCGGCCTGATCGCCGGGCTCATCACGGTGCAGATCCCGGTCGCCATCTGGGAGCGCTGGGCGCCGTGGCTGTTCGTCGCGTCGCTGGTGCTGCTGGTGGCCGTGCTGGTGCCCGGCATCGGCAAGGTGGTCTACGGCGCGCGGCGCTGGATTCCGCTGGGCGTCATGAACTTCCAGCCCTCGGAGCTGGCCAAGTTCGGCATCGCGCTGTACGCGGCCAACTACATGATGCGCAAGATGGATGCCCGGGAGAACTTCTTCCAGGCCGTCACGCCGATGGCGATCTCGCTGGCCTTCGTGGGCCTGCTGCTGCTGGCCGAGCCGGACATGGGCGCCTTCATGGTCATCGCCGCCATCGCGATGGGCGTGCTGTTCCTGGGCGGCGTCAACGGCCGCATGTTCCTGCTGATCACGCTGGTGCTGGTGGGCGCGTTCTCGCTGATGATCACGCTCAGCGACTTCCGCCGCGAGCGCATCTTTGCCTACCTCAACCCCTGGGACGAGAAGTACGCGCAGGGCAAGGCCTACCAGCTCACGCACAGCCTGATCGCCTTCGGCCGCGGCGAGTGGTTCGGCCAGGGCCTGGGCAGCAGCGTCGAGAAGCTGCACTACCTGCCCGAGGCGCACACCGACTTCCTGCTCGCCGTCATCGGCGAGGAGCTGGGCTTCGTGGGGGTCGCCTTGGTCATCATCGCGTTCTTCTGGCTGACGCGCCGCTGCTTCCTGATCGGCCGCCAGGCCATCGCGCTGGACCGCGTGTTCGCGGGCCTGTATGCGCAGGGCATCGGCATCTGGATGGGCGGTCAGGCCTTCATCAACATGGGCGTGAACCTGGGCGCGCTGCCGACCAAGGGGCTGACGCTGCCGCTGATGAGCTTCGGCGGCTCGGCCATCCTGATGAACTGCGTGGCGCTGGCCGTCGTCCTGCGCATCGACCTGGAAAACAGGCAACTCATGCGCGGAGGCCGCGCATGAAGGCCGTCGTCATGACGATGGCTGTAGCCCGCGCAGCGGGCGGTTTGCCTGTTTGGGGCCTGCTCACATGGCATCGCCATGTGAAGGGAGCGCAAGCGACCGGCAGGCACCAGAACCGCCAGATGATGCGCGGAGGCAGGTCATGACTCGTGAAGGCCGTAGTGCATGGCGGGCCGAGCGCCGGGCTGCCAGGGACCAGAGGCCCCTGGCCTGTCGTAGGCACAAGCAGTCCGCAGGGACTGCTTGTGTCCGACTCCAGTTCGCCAAGCCGGCCCGCATCCCCTCGGGGGATCGGTCAACGTACTCGTTGGACGAGGGGCTGACATGACCCGGCACTTGGTCGTCATGGCCGCCGGCACCGGCGGCCACGTCATTCCCGGCCTCGCGGTCGCTGAAGAGATGCAGCGTCGCGGCTGGACGGTGTCCTGGATCGGCACGCCGCACGGCATGGAGAACCGCCTGGTGCCGGCGCGTGGCATCGAGCTGGACGCGCTGCCGTTCGCCGGCCTGCGCGGCAAGGGGCTCAAGCACACGCTGCGCGGCATTGCCGGCTTCTTCAAGGCGTTCGGCCAGGCGCGCCGCGTGTATGCCGCGCGCCGCGCCACGGCGGTGCTGGGCATGGGCGGCTACGTCTGCGTGCCGGCCGGGCTGGCGGCGGCGGCCAGCGGCCGCCCGCTGATGCTGGTCAATGCCGATGCCGCGATGCTGAAGAGCAACCTCGCGCTCAAGCCTTTTGCGCGCCGCATCGCGTTCGGCTTCGATGGCGCCGCCGCCGCCTCCACGCGCGGCGCGGTCGTCAGCGGCAACCCGGTGCGCGCGGAGATCGAGGCGCTGCCGGCGCCGGCCGAGCGCTTCGCCGACCGCACGGGTCCGCTGCGCGTGCTGGTGCTGGGCGGCTCGCTGGGTGCGCGTGCGCTGAACCAGGCGCTGCCCGAAGCGCTGGCGCTGTGGCCCGGAGACCAGCGCCCGCAGGTGTTGCACCAGTCCGGCCAGGATCACCTGGGCGCCGTCTGGCAGGCCTACACGGATGCCGGCCTGCCCGCCGAGGTGCGCCCCTTCATCGACGACATGGCCGCCGCGTTCGCGTGGGCCGACGTGGTCGTCTGCCGTGCTGGCGCCATCACCGTGAGTGAGCTGTGCGCGGCCGGCTGCGCTGCGGTGCTGGTGCCGCTGGTCGTCAGCACCACCTCGCATCAGCGCGACAACGCCATCTTCATGACCCAGCACGGCGCGGCCATCCACCTGCCGCAGGGCGAGCTGACGCCCGCGAAGCTGCACGAGCTGCTGAGCGGCCTGGACCGCGCGGCGCTGCTGGCCATGGGCGAGAAGGCCCGCGGCCTGGCACGGCCGCGCGCTGCAGCCCGCGTGGCCGACGAGATCGAGGGGATGCTGAAATGAACCGCGAAGGCCGTAGTGCATGGCGGGCCGAGCGCTGGGCCGCTCCCGAGCCGGCTCGCATCCCCTCGGGGGATCGCCCGGCGTACTCGCCGGGCGAGGGGCTGACATGAAGCACGCCGTACAGCGACTGCACTTCGTCGGCATCGGCGGCGCCGGCATGAGCGGCATCGCCGAGATCCTGCACAACCTGGGCTTCACGGTCAGCGGGTCGGACGCGGTCGAGAGTGCGACGACCGAGCGGCTGCGCGGGCTGGGCCTGCGCGTGGAGATCGGCCATTCGGCGCCGCACATCGGCGATGCGCAGGCGCTGGTCACCAGCACGGCGGTCGCGGCCGACAACCCCGAGGTCGTCGCCGCGCGTGCGCGCCAGGTCCCCATCGTGCCGCGCGCCGTCATGCTGGCCGAGCTGATGCGGCTGCGCCGGGGCATCGCCATCGCCGGCACGCACGGCAAGACGACGACCACGTCGCTGGTCACGGCCATCCTGGTCGAGGCAGGCCTGGACCCGACTTTCGTCATCGGCGGCAAGCTGAACGCGGCCGGCGCCAATTCGCGGCTGGGTCAGGGTGAGTTCATCGTCGTCGAGGCCGACGAGAGCGATGCGTCCTTCCTGAAGCTCAGCCCCGTGCTGGCCGTCGTCACCAACATCGACGAAGACCACATGGACACCTACGGCCATTCGGTGGAGAAGCTGCACGCGGCCTTCGTCGAGTTCCTGCATCGCATGCCGTTCTACGGTGCGGCCGTGCTGTGCGCGGACGATGCCGGCGTGCAGTCGGTCCTCGGACGCATCGAGCGCCCGGTGGTGACCTACGGCCTGTCGGCCGGCGTCAGCGTGCGTGCCGTCGACGTGCAGCCACTGGCCGGCGCGCAGATGCGCTTCACCTGCCAGCGAGAAGGCGCGGCGGACCTGGACGTGCTGCTCAACCTGGCCGGCGAGCACAACGTGCGCAACGCGCTGGCCGCCATCGCCATCGCGACCGAACTGGACTGCGCGGACGCGGACATCCTGAAGGCGCTCGCGAACTTTTCCGGCGTGGGCCGCCGCTTCGAGAAGCATGGCGAATGGCCGGCCGCCGACGGTGGCCGCTTCGAGCTGGTCGATGACTACGGCCACCACCCGGTGGAGATGGCCGCGGTGCTCGCCGCGGCGCGCGGCGCCTACCCGGGCCGCCGCCTGGTGCTGGCCTTCCAGCCGCACCGCTACACCCGTACGCGCGACTGCTTCGCCGACTTCGTGCAGGTCATGCAGCGCGCCGACGTCGTGCTGCTGACCGAGGTGTATGCGGCCGGCGAAGCGCCCATCGCCGGCGCGACCGGCGCGGTGCTGGCCGAGGCCGTCGGCACGCCCCACTTCGTCGCCAGCGTGGCCGACATGCCAGCGGCGCTGGCGGCGCTGACGCGCGACGGCGACGTCGTCATCGGCATGGGCGCCGGCTCCATGAGCAGCCTGCCGGGCCGCGTGGCTCAACATTTCTCTCAAGGAGCATCGGCATGAGCTCGTCGCCGATCGATCTGAACATCGACGCCCAGTCCCTCGGCAAGGTCGCCGTGCTGTTCGGCGGCACCAGCGCCGAGCGGCCCGTGTCGCTGATGAGCGGCCACGGTGTGCTGGATGCGCTGCGGGCCGTCGGCGTGGACGCCCATGCCTTCGACCCCGCCGACCGGCCGCTGCAGGCGCTCAAGGACGACGGCTTCGACCGCGCCTTCATCGCGCTGCACGGCCGCGGCGGGGAGGACGGCACGCTGCAGGGCGCGCTGGAATGGCTGGGTGTGCCCTACACCGGCTCCGGCGTGACGGCCTCCGGCGTCGCGATGGACAAGACCATGACCAAGCGGCTGTGGGCCGTTGATGCCCTGCCGACGCCGCAGTACCTGGCGCTGGCGCGCGCCGAGCTGACGCGCGAACGCGTGCGCACCATCCCCGATGAGCTGGGCCTGCCGGTCGTCGTGAAGCCGCCGCACGAAGGCTCCAGCATCGGCATCACCAAGGCGATGGGCTACTCGGACATGCAGGGCGCGGTCGAGCTGGCGCTGGGCTTCGACGACGAACTGCTGTTCGAGCAGTGCATCGAAGGCCCCGAGCTGACCTGCGCCGTGCTGGGCGAAGGCGAGGGCGCCATCGCGCTGCCGCTGATCGAGATCCGCGCCGAGGCCGGCAACTACGACTTCGCCAACAAGTACGAGACCGACACGACGCAGTACGTCTTCGGCTCGCTGCCCGCCGCACTGGAAGCCGAGATCGCGCAGATCGTGCTGAAGGCCTATCGCCTGCTGGGCTGCCGCGGCTGGGGCCGCGCCGACCTGATGCTGCGCAAGAGCGACATGAAGCCCTTCCTGCTGGAGATGAACACCAGCCCGGGCATGACCTCGCATTCGCTGGTGCCCAAGGCAGCCAAGGCGGTGGGCATCGACTACCCGCAGCTGTGCCTGTGGTTGCTCAGTCAGGCGAGGCTGGACCGCCGCTGAACCGATGAGTCATTCCAACGCATTCAAGCGGGCCGAGCGTCGGGCCGCTCCCAAGCCGGCCCGTCAGGCGATGTGCATGCGGCTCGACGCCGCTTGCATCGCCGTCCCCGCGGGGGACCGGCCGGCGTACTCGCCGGACGAGGGGCACGCATGAATGCCGCCACCGCCGCGCTGCCTGCCGACATCCGCCTGATGAATGCGGTGTCGGCGCTGCTCGTCGCTGCGTTGCTGGCCATGGCGGTGTGGGGCGTGATGCGCTGGGTGGTGCGCCTGCCGGCATTCAACCTGCGCGCCATCCAGGTCGAGGGCGATGTCACCCGCAACGGCACGGCGTCGCTGCGGGCGAATGCGCTGCCGCGGCTGCAGGGCTCCTTCCTCAGCCTGAACCTGAAGGAAGGCCGCGCGGCGTTCGAGGCCGTGCCCTGGGTGCGGCACGCGCAACTGCAGCGCGTCTGGCCGATGACGCTCAGGGTGAACCTGGAAGAGCACCGCGCGGCGGCCTACTGGGAAGCGCGGGCTGATGGCGCGGATGCCGCCACCGAATCCGCCATGGAGCGCGGGCTGGTCAACACCTTCGGCGAAGTCTTCCAGGCCAATCTGGGTGACGTGGAAGACGAAGACCTGCCGACGCTGGCCGGCCCGGCGCACACGGCCGGCGTCATGCTGCAGATGTGGCGCGCGCTCGCCCCGGCCGCCGAACGCCTGGGTGAAAGCATCGAACGGCTGGACCTGTCGGGCCGCGGCTCCTGGCGCGCGACCTTGGCCAGCGGCGCCGTCATCGAGCTGGGCCGCGGCAGCGAGGCCGAGGTCGGTGCCCGCTTCGGGGAGTTCGCGCGCTCCATCACGCAGGTCACCGCGCAATACCACAGCCCGCTGCTGTCGGCCGACCTGCGCCACGCCGATGGTTACGCCGTCAGGCTGCGCGGCGTGACGATACAAACTCCGGGTAAACCCGTAAATAGAAAACGTTGAGGACGGACATGGCCAAGGAATACAAGGATTTGGTCGTCGGTTTGGATATCGGCACCGCCAAGATCATGGCCGTCGTGGCCGAGGTTTTGCCGGGCGGGGATTTGCGCATCGCCGGATTGGGCGTGGCGCCGTCGCATGGCTTGAAGCGCGGTGTCGTCGTCAATATCGATGCGACGGTGCAGTCCATCCAGCAGGCCTTGAAAGAGGCCGAAATGATGGCCGACTGCAAAATATCCAGGGTTTACACGGGGATCACCGGCAGCCATATCCGCGGCCAGAACTCCACCGGCATGGTCATCGTGCGCGACAAGGAGGTCACGCCGGTGGACGTGACCCGGGTGGTGGAAACCGCCAAGGCCATCAATATTCCCAACGATCAGCGCCTGCTGCTGGTCGAGCCGCAGGAGTTCGTCATCGACGGCCACGAGGTGAAAGAGCCCATCGGCATGAGCGGCGGCCGCCTGGAGGTCAAGGTCCATATCGTCACCGGCGCGCAGAGTGCCGCGGAAAACATCGTCAAATGCGTGCGCCGCTGTGGTTTGGAGGTCGATCAGCTGGTTTTGAACCCCAGCGCGTCCAGCCATGCCGCGTTGACCGCCGATGAACGTGACCTGGGGGTTGCGCTGGTGGATATCGGCGCGGGTACCACCGACGTGGCGATATTCACCGGCGGCTCCATCCGCCATACCGCCGTCATCCCGATTGCCGGCGACCTGATCACCAGCGACATCGCGATGGCGCTGCGCACGCCGACCAAGGACGCCGAGGAAATCAAGGTCGAATATGGCGTCGCCAAGCAGCTGCTGGCCGACCCGTCCGACCAGGTGGAGGTGCCGGGCCTGGGCGACCGCAGTCCCAGGATGCTGTCCAAGCAGGCGCTCGCGGGCGTCATCGAGCCGCGCGTCGAGGAAATCTTTTCCCTCGTGCACCAGGTCATCCGCGAGAGCGGGTATGAGGAATTGCTGTCCTCCGGCATCGTGTTGACCGGTGGATCGGCCGTCATGCCGGGGATGGTGGAACTCGCCGAGGATATTTTTCTGAAACCTGTCCGGCGCGGCCTGCCCACCTATTCCGGCGCCCTTTTCGACATGGTGGCCAACCCGCGATCCGCCACCGTCATGGGCCTGCTCGAAGAAGCCCGGCTGTCGCGCACCCGGGGTTTCAAGGCGGCGCAGCAGGCGGGCTCGGTGCAAACCCTGCTCGGCCGGGTCAAGGATTGGTTCATGGGAAGTTTCTGACCCCTAGATCGATTGCGACAAATCGCAAAAAAGTTGTTTCAGTACTAGTCATTCTTTATGTGCCCGAGGCACAATTGCAGTAGGAGGTTTGATATGCCCATCGAGATGATCGAAGAGTTTGACCAAGGCACCCAAATCAAGGTGATCGGGGTCGGTGGTGGCGGCGGCAATGCCGTGGACCACATGATCGCCCAGGGCGTTCAAGGGGTTGAATTCATCTGCGCGAATACCGACGCGCAGGCACTGAATCGCTCCAAGGCCGATCAATTGCTGCAACTCGGCTCGACCGGCCTCGGCGCCGGCGCCAAACCCGAAATGGGCCGGGCCGCCGCAGAAGAGGCGGAAGCCCGCATTCGCGAGTCCATCGCGGGCGCCAATATGTTGTTCATCACGGCCGGCATGGGCGGCGGTACCGGCACGGGTGCCGCGCCGGTGATTGCCCGCGTCGCCAAGGAAATGGGCATCCTGACGGTCGGCGTCGTCACCAAACCCTTCGAATTCGAAGGCGGCCGCCGCGCCAAGGCCGCCGATACCGGCCTGGCCGAACTGGAAGCCAACGTCGACTCGCTGATCGTCGTGCTGAACGACAAGCTGCTCGATGTGCTGGGCGACGACGTGACACAGGATCAGGCCTTCGCGCACGCCAATGACGTGCTGAAGAACGCCGTTGGCGGCATTTCGGACATCATTCACATCCCGGGCCTGGTCAACGTCGACTTCGAAGACGTCAAGACCGTGATGAGCGAGCCCGGCAAGGCCATGATGGGCACGGCCCAGGCCACCGGCCCGGACCGCGCCGCCAAGGCCGCCGAAGCCGCCGTCGCCTGCCCGCTGCTGGAGGGCATCGACCTGTCCGGCGCGCGCGGCGTGCTGGTGCTGATCGCCGCCGGCCGCGGCAATTTCAAGCTGAGCGAGTCGCGCAACGCGATGAACGCCATCAAGCGTTATGCGTCGGACGAGGCGCATGTCATCTTCGGCACCGCCTACGACGAGAGCCTGGGCGACGCGCTGCGCGTGACCGTCATCGCCACTGGCCTGACGGCGGGCCGTGCCCGCCAGCAGGCGCCGCTGCAGGTCGTGCAGACCCAGACGGTGGTGCGCAACGGCACGGACGGCATGCCCGTGCTGACCAATGCCGTCGCCATGGCCACGCCGAATGCGCCGCAGACCGGCGGTGTGGGCCTGGGCCTGGGTGATTTCGCCAATGCCAACGTGCCCAGCGTGTGGCGCCACGGCCGTTCGGGCAGCGCCGCCGCCAAGGTGGAAGCGCTGTCGTCCAACGGCATGGACGAGATCGAGATCCCGGCCTTCCTGCGCAAGCAGGCCGACTGAGTTCCGCAGCACGCGTCGACGGGCGCGTGACGGCAGGGATGCAAGCCGCAAGGGCTCGCACCGCGAAGGCGGGCGAGCCCTTGTCCTTTTGCGCTCAGCGTGCCGCTGATGCGATGGCCGATGCCCGCGCCGCGCGCCCCAGGCTGAACGCTGCGACCACCGCGGCGGCCAGCATGACGGCCGCCAGCGCCGTCGCGCGCGGCATCGGCAGCGCCGCCACGACGCCGGTGCCCACGGCCGCTGCGGCCATCTGCAGGAAGCCCAGCAGCGCCGAGGCCTGGCCGGCCTGGGCCGCAAACGGCGTCAGCGCGGCGGCGGTGCCCACCGGCATCGCCAGGCCCATGCCGAGCAGGAAGACGCAGGCGGGCACCGCGAAGCCTGCCAGGCCCAGGCGCAGGCCCAACGTGCCCGCTGCCAGCATCAGCACCCCGCCCAGCGCGGCCAGCCACACGGCCCGGCGCAGCACGGCCGCCGAACCCAGCCGCTGGGCCCAGCGCGGCGCGAGCCGCCCTGCGGCGAACACGACGAACACCGTCGCCGCGAAGAAGCTGCCCACCTGCAAGGCGCCGAGCCCGAAGTCCCGGCTCAGCACGACGGGCGTCGCGGCGAAGAACGCGAACAGCGCGCCCATGATGGCCGCCACGGCCAGCGCCGGGCGCACGAAGCGGCCGTCCCGCGCCAGCGCCACATAGCCCAGGGCCACCGCGCCGACCGGCTGCCGCCGCCGCAGCGACGGCGGCAGCGTCTCGCCGACGATGCGCACATAGGCCAGGCCCACCGCCACGCTGGCGACGAGCAGCACGCCGAAGACGGCGCGCCAGCCGAAGGCCTGCTGCACGAGGCCGCCCAGCAGCGGCGAGAACCCGGGCGCCGCCGCCATGACGACCATGATGCTGCCGAGCAGCCCGGCGAGCTGCGGGCCCTCGAACCGGTCGCGCGCTGCGGCGCGGGCCAGCACGGAGGCGGCCGCCACGCCGGCGGCCTGCACGGCGCGGCCGCCCAGCAGCAGGCCCAGGTCGGGCGCGGTGGCGCACAGCAGCGTGCCGGCGATGAAGGCGGCCAGCCCGCCCAGCACGACGGGCCGCCGGCCGATGCGGTCCGACAGCGGCCCGACGATCAACTGGGAACCCGCGAACACGGCGAGGAACAGGCTGAGCACGGCCGTCACGCCGGCGTCACCGGCCTTCAGCTCGCTCGCCATCGCCGGCAGCGAGGGCAGCAGGATGTTGCTGGACAGCGTCGCCAGCGCCGACAGCGCGGCCAGCGTCAGCAGCCAGCGGCGCGGCACGCCGGCGCTCACGCGCGGCCTTCGGCGACGAAGGCGACGCTGCGCGCGATGACGTCGGCATCGCCCAGCACACGGCGGTGCCCCAGGCCCGCCACGCGCTCGAAGCGCGAGTCTGGCCAGGCCGCGTGCAAGGCCTCGGAGGCCGCGACCGGCACCGTGCGGTCCTCGGGGTCGTGGACGATGAGGCCGGTGTGACGCAGGCCGTGCCGCAGTCGCTCCAGGTCCACGCAGCCGATGGGCGAGCCGATGAAGCCCTCCACCCAGCCGGCGAATGCGGCGGCCTCGGCCGGCGCCAGGCCGTGCGCGCGCGCCAGGCCCCGCACCATGGGCGTCAGCGACGACGGCCCCGCGAGGTGCACGCTGCGCTGGACCTGCAGCCCGTGCGCGAACGCCCACAACGCGGCCGCCGAGCCCATCGAGTGGCCGATGACGGCGTGCACGGGGCCGATGTCCGCCGCCAAGGAGCGCAGCGCGCGGCCGGCATGCACGACGCTGGCCGCATGGCCGGTGGAATCGCCATGGCCGGGCAGGTCGAACAGCGTCACCGAGAAGCCGGCCGCGAGCAGGGCCGGCGCGAAGCCCAGCAGGTGGGCGCCGCGGCTGTTCCAGCCATGCACCAGCACCACGCGCGGCCCGCGGCCCAGCGTCCAGCGCGCGAGCTTCAGGCCTTCATGGCGCAGCGGCGGCTCGGCCGCGCCGGCCAGCGCGGTGCGCTCGGCGGCGCTCAGCGGCACGCGCTCGGGCGCGGAGAACGCATGCCGGGCGGCGGCCATGTGGCCGTCGGCATGGGCAGCGAGGGCAGGGGCGTCGATCATGGCGGTCTCCCGGTGTCAGCCGGCGTAGGCCGGCGTGGCGCCCGACAGGCTCTGCTTGACCTGGCGGCTGATGTCATCGGCCAGCACCTCGAAGGCGCCGGTTTCCAGCTGCGCCAGCGCCAGGCGGGCGACGTCGGCCGGGGCGGACTTGGGCGCGTCCAGGCCGCGCGTCATGTCGGTGTCCATGTAGCCCACGTGCAGGCTGGTCACCTGCGTGCCTTGGCTGCGCAGCTCCGCGCGCAGGCCGTTGCTCAGCGCCCAGGCGGCGGCCTTGCTGACGCTGTAGGGCGCCGAGCCGGGCAGCGTCACCCAACTGAGCACGGACAGCACGTTCAGCACCGCGCCGCCGCCGTTGGCCTGGAGCACCGGCGCGAACGCCTGGGTCAGCGACCACAGGCCGAACACGTTGGTCTCCAGGTGGCGGCGGGCCACGTCGATGGCGCCTGTGGCCAGCGAGCCGGCGGACTGGGAGATGCCGGCGTTGTTGATCAGCAGCGTCACGTCGCCGCACTGCGCGGTGGCC
This sequence comes from Roseateles sp., assembly GCF_965229315.1. Taxonomy (GTDB): domain Bacteria; phylum Pseudomonadota; class Gammaproteobacteria; order Burkholderiales; family Burkholderiaceae_C; genus Pelomonas. Next base: position 3,393,957 of record NZ_CBDDJA010000002.1, on the reverse strand, counting down.
GCGGCGATCTGGGCGGCGTCGGTCACGTCCAGCGTGACGGGCACGACGCCGGGCAGGTCCACGCTGGCCGCGTCGCGTGCCGCGGCATAGACCTTGGCGGCGCCGGCCGCCAGCGCGGCCTGCGCGAAGGCGCGGCCGAGGCCGCGGTTGGCGCCGGTGATGAAGACGACGGCGTTCTTGAGCTGCATGGCGGGTCCTTGTCGAGGCTGGATTTATTCATGTCGGTTGACATGATTGATATAAATGTCGATCAACATCTAAAATGCGTCAAGCCTTTACCGGCAAAACCCTCTCAGAACTCAGGAGACCGCCATGAAGGTCACCCGCGCCCAGGCCGAACAGAACCGCGAACGCATCCTCGACAGCGCGGCGCAGCTGTTCCGTGAGCGCGGCGTGGACGGCGTGGGCCTGAACGAGCTGATGCAGGCCGCCGGGCTGACGCGTGGCGGCTTCTACGGGCACTTCGAGTCCAAGGAGGACCTGGTCGCGCAAGCCGCCCGGCGCGCGCTGGCGGGCAACGTGGCGCAGCGCCGCAGGATGGCCGACAAGGGGCTGGCGTCCTGGGTCAGGACCTACCTGTCGGACGCGCACTGCCTGCGCGTGGGCGACGGCTGCGGCCTGACGGCGCTGGCCGCGGACGCCGCGCGCGGCGGCGAGGCGATGCAGGCCGTCTTCGGCGAGGGCGTCGAGAACTTCGTGACGGCGCTGCAGGCGCTGATGCCTGGCACCACAGACGCCGAGCGCCGCACGCAGGCGCTGGCGCGCGTGGCGACGCTGGTGGGCGCGCTGCTGCTGGCGCGCGCGGTGGCCGATGAAGGCCAGTCGCGCGAGCTGCGCGAGGCGGCCATCGACGCTGTGCTGGCCGGCACCGGGTGACCGGCCGCCGCTCGCGCACCAGCGGTCGTCGCGCGGGTGTGGCGCCCGCCCCCCTGTGGCATGCTCGCGCCCCATGTCAAAGCCCCGCCGCCGCTGCAATGCCTGAAGTCAGGGCCTTGCTGCGCGGCTGGCTGCTGCTGTGGGCCGTGGCGCTGTGCCTGCCCGTGCTGGCCCAGCGCCTGCCGCAGCCGAACGCGCGTGCCGAGGTGCCGACCGCCGCGCCCACCGAGATGGCCACCACCGGCTTGACACGCGCCCAGCTGGACGCCTGGTGGGCCGAACTGCGCCGCCATGCCGTGAGGGGGGGCGACCACCTGGCGCTGCCAGCGGCGCTGCTGCCGCCTGCGGATGCCGCGGCCTGGGCGCCTGTCGCGATGCCGGACGTGCGCTCGCGGCCCGGCGCCGCGGTGGTCAGCGATGCGCGCGGCTACGAGATGCGCTGGTACCGCGTGCACGTGCCGTCGGGCGGCGACGAGCCGATGGCGCTGTACCTGCCGCGCCTGGTCACGCTGTCCGCTGCCGTGCTGGCGCGCACGCCGCAGGGCTGGCAGCTGCTGCTGGACAACCAGCGTTCGGAGCGCGAGCAGTGGGTGCAGCCCATCTGGCTGCCGCTGCCCGGCGTGCAGGCCGACGGCATGGAGCTCGTCGTCGCGTTGCCGGTGCCCAGGGGCAGCTACCACGCGGTGTCGCGCATCTGGGTCGGCCCGCGCGACGTGCTGGAGAAGCGCTGGCAGTGGCGCGTGCGCCTGCAGAACGGCCTGCCGCAGGCCGTCAGCCTGACGCTGGCCGTGCTGGGCCTGTTCGCGCTGACGCTGTGGCTGCGCCGCCCCGGCGAGGCCATCTACGCGCTGTTCGCGCTGGCGGCCGCGGCCTGGATGGTGCGCAACCTGCATTACTACGTCAGCATGCCGGCGTCGCCGGCCGGGCAGGACTGGTTCTGGTGGGCCACGCATGCATCCATGGCCTGGGTCATGCTGACGGCGCTGCTGTTCGCGCTGCGCTTCGCGCACCGGCGCTCGCCGCGGCTGGAGCGGGTGCTGATCGTCAGCGTGCTGGCGGTCAGCCTCGTCAGCGTGCCGCTGTGGCTGCGCCAGGTGGACATGGTCGTGCTGCAGTACGCGGTGACGGCGGCGGTCGCCGGCGTGGGTGCCGCCTGGGTGGCCTGGCTGGCCTGGCGCGAGCGCCGCAGCGAGCTGCGCCTGATGGCGCTGGCGCTGGCTGTCGCCATCATGCTGGGCGGGCACGACCTCGCCGTGCTGGCCGGCTGGGCCTGGGTCGAGCACATCTTCCTGATGCCGTTCGGCACGCTGATCGTCATGCTCAGCTTCCTGCACGCCGTGCAGCGCCGCTACGTCGGCACCGTCGAGCAGGTGCAGGCCGAGAACAGCCAGTTGCAGGAGAACCTGGACGAGCAGGTCTCGGTGCTGCAGATGCAGAACGCGCAGTTGCGCGAGGCCGAGCGGCAGCAGGCGCTGCTGCTGGAGCGCCAGCGCATCATGGCCGACATGCATGACGGCCTGGGCTCCTCGCTGCTGTCGGCGCTGGTGGCGATGGAGCAAGGCAGCATGTCGCACGAGCAGTGCGTGGAGGTGCTGCGCGAATGCGTGGACGACCTGCGGCTGGTCATCGACTCGCTGGAGCCGGTGGGCCACGACCTCGTGTCGCTGCTGGCGACGATGCGCTACCGCCTGGGCAAGCGGCTGCAGATGGGCGGCCTCAAGCTCGATTGGGACGTGCAGGACCTGCCGCCGCTGGCCTGGCTGGAGCCGCCCGATGCGCTGCACGTGCTGCGGCTGATGCAGGAGGCGCTCAACAACGTGCTCAAGCATGCCCGCGCCGGCCGCGTGCGCCTGGTGACGCGCCACCACGGCAGCTACGTCGAGATCCGTGTGGAAGACGACGGCGCGGGGTTCGACCTGCAGGGCATCCAGCACGGCCGGGGCCTGAAGAGCCAGATCAAGCGCGCCCAGCGGCTGGGCGGCAAGCTGCGCATCGACTCGTCGCCCGGCCATGGCACGCGGCTATCGCTGCGATTGCCCGTGGAGCGCAAGAATCCGGCTTGATCCTGGGACAATCCCGGGCATGGTCAAGCAACGCACCCTGAAGTCGATCACGCGCGCCGTGGGCGTCGGCATCCACAGCGGCCAGCGGGTCGAGTTGACGCTGCGCCCCGCGCCGCCGGACACCGGCATCGTGTTCCGCCGCGTGGACCTGTGCCCGCCGGTGGACATCCCGGTCGGCGTGCTGTCCGTCAGCGACACGCGCATGGCCACGACGATCAGCCCGGCAGGCGACCCGGGTGCGCCCAAGGTGCAGACCATCGAGCACCTGCTGTCTGCCTGCGCGGGCCTGGGGCTGGACAACCTGGTCATCGACATCAATGCCGACGAGGTGCCCGTGCTGGACGGCTCGGCGGCGAGCTTCGTCTTCCTGCTGCAGTCCGCCGGCATCGTCATGCAGGACGCGCCCAAGCGTTTCCTGAAGGTGAAGAAGCCCGTCGAGATCCGCCAGGGTGAAGGCAAGCGGCTGATGTGGGCGCGGCTGGAGCCGCACCATGGCTACACGTTGAGCTTCGAGATCGAGTTCGACAACCCGGCCGTGGCCGCCACCGGCAGCCGCTTCGTGTTCGACATGGGCTCGGGCAAGTACAAGAAGGAGATCGCCCGCGCGCGCACCTTCGGCATGACGGCCGACATCGACCTGATGCGCTCGCGCGGCCTGACGCTGGGCGGCTCCATGGACAACGCCATCGTCGTGGACGACTACAAGGTGCTCAATGCCGAGGGCCTGCGCTACGACGACGAGTTCGTGAAGCACAAGATCCTGGACGCCATCGGCGACATGCAGGTCGCCGGCATGCCGCTGCTGGCGGCGTACACGTCGTTCAAGGGCGGGCACGCGCTGAACAACAAGCTGCTGCGCGTGCTGCTGGACGACCCCGAGGCCTACGAGGTCGTCACCTTCGACGACGAACGCGAAGCGCCCAAGGGCTTTGCCGAACTGGCACCGGCCTGGTAAGCGCCCATGGTCATCGCCCGCCTGCTCATCGGCCTGCTGCTGTTCTCGGCCATCGTCTGCTTTGCGTTCTCCATCGCTACCGGCCAGGTGCGCTGGCGGCGCATGGGCATCGCCATCATGAAATGGACGCTGATCGCGGGCCTGGCCTTCTTCGGCGTGCTCATCCTGGAGCGGTTGGCCGTCCTGCTGTGACACCCGTCACACGCAGCTGAGGGGCCCCCTCGGCTTGCGGGGATGGCAGCGCGGCGGGCCTTGCGCAGAATGCATTCACGGTCGCTGAATGAGTAGCAGCGATCCAGTCCCGAGGCGCGCCACACGCCCGGGCGCCATGCGCGGAGAAGGCCGGGGGGCCGGGGAAGCGCAGTCGGTTGGAAAGAAGAGAGATTGATCGAAGTCCTTGGGCCGCTCCCGGTGGAGCGGCCCTTTTTTCGTCTGCGCGGCAAGCTGTCGGCGGGCTTGCGAAGCCGTTACGTCCGCTCACCGACACGCCGTCCGGCACGTCGGCCGGGCTTGTCGACCGGCGTTGAACACGCAGGCCAGCCGTCGCTGACCGCCAGAAAGGAACCCGAACATGAAGACCTCCCTGATTGCCTCCGCCGCCCTGGCCCTGCTGACCAGCGCTGCCTTCGCACAGACCCCCGCTGCCGCCCCGCAGACGCCCGCACAGGCCACCGTGCAGCGCGACGTCAACCAGCAGCAACGCATCGAGAACGGCCTGCAGAGCGGCAAGATCACCACGCGTGAAGCCGGCCTGCTCGAACGCGACGAGGCCAAGGTCGACAAGCTGCAGGCCAAGGACTTGAAGGACGGCAAGCTCACCCCCGCCGAGCGCCGCCAGCTGCGCGTCGCGCAGAACAAGGCCAGCCGCGACATCAAGACGGCCGAGAACAACGGCGTCAATGGCAACCCGCTGTCGGCCTCCAGCCAGCGCATGCAGGCCGACGTGCAGCGCAACGTGAACCAGGAAAAGCGCGTCGAGAACGGCCTGCAGACCGGTGCGCTGACGAAGCACGAGGCCGGCCGCCTGGAGCAGGGCCAGGCGAAGGTGGACCATGCGGAAGCGCATGCCGCGGCCGATGGCCACGTGGGCACCGCCGAGCAGCAGCGCGTGCAGCGTGCGGAGAACCGCCAGAGCGCGCGCATCCACCGCGCCAAGACCAACGCCGCGACCGCGGGTTGATCGTCCAGTGAGCTGAACGGCGCCGAGGGGGTCCCCCTCGGCGCTTTTCGTTTCAGCCGCGTTGCAGCGTCACTTCAGCGCGTCGACCGCATTCACGACCGACACGCCCTGCAGCTGCGCGAGCCAATGGTCGAACCACGGCTTGTGGGCGGCGCCGACGATGGTGAGCACGCGGGCGCCTGGGCGTTCGCGGAAGGTCTCGCGGATGTTGGCCACCATGCGCAGGTTGCGGATGTCCCAGCCGGCCACCCACATCTCCGGGAAGCGCTCGGGCGTGCGGTGCTGCATGGACGGTTGCACGCCACCCCAGCCATCGATGCCCATGTTCGCGGGATCGTTGAGGAAGCGGTAGAGCGGCAGCAGATCGTCGGCGCGCGCCAGTGCCGCCGTGGTCGCTTCACGCGCCTTCCGGTCCGGATAGCCCGCCGCCCAACTGGCCTGCACGGCCGCCCAGAAGCGCTTCTCGTCCGGCACCTGCAGGTTGTCGCCCGTGTGGTTGTCGATGGCGTGGACGCGCGGCAGGCCCAGGCGGGCCGCCAGCCGCGCACCGATCAGCAGGCTCTCGCTCTGCGACTGCATCAGCTGCCCCAGGCGCTGCGCCAGCGCGGCATCCAGCCCGTCGCCTTCGCGGCGTTCGGCGGCGGGCAGCTGCAGCCACTGCGCGAGCGCGGAGGGCTCCTCCGCCGCGGCGAGGAAGAGCGCCGCGAGACGGCGCCGCTGCGCCGCGCTGGGTTGCCGGGGCCAGGTCTTGAGGGTGGTGTCGATGGCCTCGCTGGCGGCCGGAATGTCCAGGCCGGTGGCGGCCTGCGCCGCATCGGTGGACGCGCAGTTGTAGCCCCCGTCGTAGCGGCTCTTGAAGCGCCGCGCGGCGTCGCATTCCTCGCCAGACTGCTGCTCCACCGTGATCACGTCGGGCCGGAAGGCCGCCAGCTTCTGCAGCAGCGGCGCCAGGCTGTCCGGGTCCAGCGGCTTGCCGGACAGCCCCTTCAGGTGCACGGTGCCCAGCACCAGCACCTGCGCCTTGGGGAATTGCGTGTCCTTGTCCAGCGCGCTGAGATCGGGCGCGGCCCGGGCGGCGGACAGGCTGGTGATGGTGAAGGCAATGGCGAAGGCCAGATGGCGGCGGTGCATGGAACTCCTCGGCGTTGATGCGCGAGGGATTCTTCAGCGCCGCGAACGCCGTGTCCCGCCGGCTGCGACGGGCTGCAGCCCCGGCGGCACAGGCCGCCGGATCGCGCGGATCAGCCCAGGTAGCGTCAGCCCAGGTAGCGGCTGCGCAGGTGCGCCTCGAAGTGCGCCGGGTTCAGCGCCTCGCCGCTGGCGCGTTGCACCAGCTCCGGTGTCTCGTAGCGGCTGGCCGCCTGCCAGACGTTCTTGGACAGCCAGGCGAACACGCCACCCAGCTCGCCCGCGGCGATCTGCGCATCCAGCGCCGGCTGCTGCGCACGCATCGTCGCGAACCACTGCGCGGCGTACATCGCGCCCAGCGTGTAGCAGGGGAAGTAGCCGAACAGCCCGGCGGGCCAGTGCACGTCCTGCATCGGGCCGTCCTTGAAGTTGCCGCGGGTGTCGATGCCCAGCAACTCGGCCATCTTGGCGTCCCACAGCGCCGGGATGTCGTCCACGTCCGCCTGGCCCTCGATCAGCGCGCGCTCGATGTCGAAGCGCAGCAGGATGTGGGCGGGGTAGGTCACCTCGTCGGCATCCACGCGGATGAGGCCGGGCTGCACGCGCGTCAGCAGCTTGTTCAGGTTGCCGGCCTCGAACGCGGGCTGGTCGCCGAAGTGCTTCACCAGCAGCGGCGCCAGCAGGCCGGCGAACGCCGGGTGGCTGCCGAGCTGCATCTCGAAGCTCAGGCTCTGGCTTTCGTGGATGCCCATGGAGCGCGCGCGGGCGATCGGCTGGCCCAGCAGCGCGCGGGGCAGGTTCTGCTCGTAGCGGCCGTGGCCGGTCTCGTGGATGACGCCCATCAGCGCGGGCAGGAAGTCGTCCTCGCGGTAGCGCGTGGTCATGCGCACGTCCTCCGGCACGCCGCCGCAGAAGGGGTGCGTGCTCTCGTCCAGCCGCCCGGCCGCGAAGTCGAAGCCCATCAGCTGCATCGCGTCCAGGCCCAAGGCCTTCTGCGCCGCGATGGGGAAGGGGCCGACGGGCTCGATGACCGTTTCGGTGGCCTGCTTGGCGATGACGTCGCGGATCAGCCCCGGCAGCCACTGGCGCAGCGGCGCGAAGGCGCGCTCCACGTCCGAACTGCGCATGCCGGGTTCGTAGTTGTCCAGCAGCGCGTCGTACCTGGACAGCCCCGCGCTCTGCGACAGGCACTCGGCCTCCTGGCGGGCGATGGCCAGCACCTCGCGCAGGTTGGGCGCGAAGCCCGCCCAGTCGTTGGCCGGGCGCTGGCTGCGCCAGGCGTGCTCGCAGCGGTTGTTGGCCAGGCTCTTGGCCTCCACCAGCGCCTGCGGCAGCGCGTTGGCGGCGCGCCAGGCGCGGCGGATTTCGCGCAGGTTGGCGCGCTGCGTGTCGTCCAGCGGCTCGGCGGCGGCTGCGTCGAGCAGGCCGGCCAGGGCCGGGTCGGTGGCGAGCTGGTGCAGCAGGCCGTCCATCTCGGCCAGCGCCAGGCTGCGCGCCTCGTTGCCGTTGGCCGGCATGTTGGCGGCCTGGTCCCACTGCGCGATGGATTGCAGATGGGCGAGGCGGTGCTGGCGCAACTGGCGCGAGGCGAGGTCTTGATAAGCAGAGGTCATGTCAGTCATACGCGAATGGGTGCGCCAGGATTCTGGGGCCGAGCGCCGGGCCGCTCCCAAGCCGGCCCGCCTGGCGATGTGCCTGCCGGTCGATCCGGCGGGAATCGCCGTCCCCCCGGGGGACCGACCAGACTGGCGCGCGTTCAGCGCCGCCAGTTTGGGCGAGGAGCAGCGTCACGACAGCCAACTCTCGGGAACAAGCCACAACAGCGCGGCGGTGTAGAAGATGAAGCGCAGGAACTTGCCCAGCGCCATGTAGCCCACGCAGGGCCAGAACGGCAGTTTCAGCCAGCCGGCCACCGCGCACAGCGGGTCGCCCACGACGGGCAGCCAGCTCAGCAGGCAGGCCTTGGGGCCGAAGTGCTGCAGCCAGCGCGCGGCGCGCGAATGCCTGGGCTCGTGGTGCTGCACCGCCTCGACGGCCCGCTCGGCGCCATAGCCTATCCACCAGCTCGTCATGCCGCCCAGCGTGTTGCCCACCGTGGCGACGAGGATGACGGGCCAGAACATGCCCGGGTCGGCCTTGACGACGAGAAAGACCGCCGGCTCCGAGCCCAGCGGCAGCAGCGTGGCCGAGATGAAGGCGATGACGAACACCGCGACCAGGCCCACCTGGGGCAGGGCCAGCGCGGCGAGCAGGTCTTGGATGAGATGGCCGAGCCAGGCTTCCATGGGCGGCATTGTGTCCGGCCGCCGGTGGTGCGGCTGTAGGCCGGGACCTTCGACGACCCGCCCTGGCTACAATCTCGCCTCTTTTTTAAGCAGACTCCCACGTGCAGATCGGCCCCCATCAACTCTCCAACGCGCTCTTCGTCGCGCCGATGGCGGGTGTCACGGACAGGCCGTTCCGCCAGCTCTGCCGCCGCCTGGGCGCGGGCTACGCGGTCAGCGAGATGGTCACGTCGCGCAAGGAACTGTGGAACAGCCTGAAGACCTCGCGCCGCGCCGACCACAGCGGCGAGCCCGGTCCCATCGCCGTGCAGATCGCCGGCACCGACGCCGCCATGCTGGCCGAAGCAGCCGTGCACAACATTGACCGCGGCGCGCAGATCATCGACATCAACATGGGCTGCCCGGCCAAGAAGGTCTGCAACAAGTGGGCCGGCTCGGCGCTGATGCGCAACGAAGCGCTGGCGCTGGAGATCGTCGAGGCGGTCGTCGCCGTCTGCGCGCCGCGCGGCGTGCCGGTCACGCTGAAGATGCGCACCGGCTGGAGTCTTGAGGAGCGCAACGCGCTGCGCCTGGCGCGGCTGTTCGAGGCCGCCGGCATCGCCATGCTGACCATCCACGGGCGCACGCGAGAGCAGGGCTACAAGGGCCTGGCCGAGTACGACACCATCGCCGCCGTGAAGGCCGCGCTGGACATTCCGGTCGTCGCCAACGGCGACATCGACACCCCCGAGAAGGCGCGCGACGTGCTGGCCTACACCGGCGCCGACGCGCTGATGATCGGCCGCGCCGCGCAAGGCCGGCCATGGATCTTCCGCGAGGTGGCGCATTTCCTCGCCACCGGCGAGCACCTGCCGTCGCCCACCGTGACCGAGGCGCGCGACGTGCTCACGGAACACCTGCACGACCATTACGGCCTGTACGGCGAACTCAGCGGCACGCGCAGCGCGCGCAAGCACATCGGCTGGGCCGTGCGTGGCCTCCCTGGCGGCGAGGACTTCCGCCAGCACATGAACACGCTGGAGCGCAGCGAGCTGCAGGTGCAGGCGCTGCGCGACTGGTTCGACGCGCTCGGTCAGACCTTTGAGAGGCTGCCGCCTGCGCTGGCCGCCAACGACGACGAAGAAGCGCAAGGCCACGACGCCTGCGCCGCCTGAGACCCATTCCGCTCCCTGTCATGAGTGCCCAGAAGAACACCCCGCCCAACCCCATCGACGCCTGCGTGCGCGACAACCTCGAAGCCTTCTTCCGCGACCTCGACGGCCAGGAGCCGCACTCGATGCACGAGATGCTGGTCAAGCTCGTCGAGAAACCGCTGTTCGAGATCGTCATGCGCGAAGCCGGCGGCAACCAGAGCAAGGCGGCGCAGTGGCTGGGCATCAACCGCAACACGCTGCGGCGCAAGCTGACCGATCACGATCTGTAACTCTTGCGGGTTGGACCTTCGAGCGCAGCGAGAGCTCCGACCTCAACCGACTCTGCAACTCTTGCGGGTTGGACCTTCGAGCGCAGCGAGAAACTCCGGCCTCAACTGACTGAAAACATGACTCAACTCACCGCACTCCTCTCGGTCTCCGACAAGACCGGCATCCTCGAATTCGCGCGCGAGCTGCACGCGCTGGGCGCCAGGCTGCTGTCCACCGGCGGCACCGCCAAGCTGCTGGCCGACGCCGGCCTGCCGGTGACCGAGGTGGCCGAGCACACCGGCTTCCCCGAGATGATGGACGGCCGCGTGAAGACGCTGCACCCCAAGATCCACGGCGGCCTGCTGGCGCGCTCCGACCTGCCCGAGCATGTCGCGGCGATGGCCCAGCACGGCATCACGCGCATCGACATCCTGGCCGTCAACCTCTACCCGTTCGAGGCGACCGTGGCCAAGCCCGGCTGCACGCTGGAGGACGCCATCGAGAACATCGACATCGGCGGCCCGGCCATGGTGCGCAGCGCGGCCAAGAACTGGCGTGACGTGACGGTGCTCACCGACGCGGCCCAGTACGCCGCGGTGCTGGACGAGCTGAAGGCCCACGGCAAGACCAGCGACAAGACGCGCTTCGCCGCATCCGTCGCCGCCTTCAACCGCATCGCGCAGTACGACGCGGCCATCAGCAACTACCTGTCGGCGCTGCAGGAGGACGGCAGCAAGGCCGAGTACCCCGCGCAGATGAACTCGACGTTCGTGAAGGTGCAGGACCTGCGCTACGGCGAGAACTCGCACCAGAGCGCGGCCCTCTATCGCGACCTGTTCCCCGCGCCTGGCTCGTTGGTCACCGGCAAGCAACTGCAAGGCAAGGAGCTGAGCTACAACAACATCGCCGACGCCGATGCCGCGTGGGAGTGCGTGAAGGCGTTCGACACGCCAGGGATGTCAAGCGGCAGCTCCGCTGCCGCGTGCGTCATCGTCAAGCACGCCAACCCCTGCGGCGTGGCCGTGGCGGCGACGCCCGCCGAGGCCTACGGCAAGGCCTTCAAGACCGACCCCACCAGCGCGTTCGGCGGCATCATTGCCTTCAACCGCGAGGTGGACGGCGCCGCGGCCCAACTCGTCGCCAAGCAGTTCGTCGAGGTGCTGATGGCGCCGGGCTTCAGCGCCGAGGCGCTGGAGATCTTCAAGGGCAAGGCCAACGTGCGCCTGCTGCAGATCGCGCTCCCGCCGGGTGGCGCGCGCCCGTGGGACCAGGGCCGCAACGCGGGCGACAGCAAGCGCGTCGGTTCGGGCCTGCTGCTGCAGACGGCCGACAACCATTTCCTGAAGCGCGAGGACCTCAAGGTCGTGACCGCGCTGCAGCCCACGGCCCAGCAGCTCGACGACCTGATGTTCGCCTGGACCGTGGCGCAGTACGTGAAGAGCAATGCCATCGTCTTCTGCGGCGGCGGCATGACGCTGGGCGTGGGTGCCGGCCAGATGAGCCGGCTGGACTCGGCCCGCATCGCGTCCATCAAGGCGCAGCACGCCGGCCTCAGCCTGACCGGCTCGGCCGTGGCCAGCGACGCGTTCTTCCCGTTCCGCGACGGGCTGGACGTGCTGGCGGATGCGGGCGCGAGCTGCGTCATCCAGCCGGGTGGCTCCATGCGCGACGACGAGGTCATCGCCGCCGCCAACGAGCGCGGCATCGCGATGGTGCTGACGGGCGTGCGGCACTTCAGGCATTGAGCATGCCCCTCGCCCAGCGTCGCCTCGCTGGACGCGGGCGATGCTGGTCGGTCACTCGAGGGGACGGCGATGCTCGCGGCATCGAGCCGCTCGCACATCGCCTGACGGGCCGGCTTGGGGCGGCCCGGCGCTCGGCCCGCAAACCCCACGCCCACGTGTCACCTGCGGGACTAGACGCAGTCCTCTAGTCCAGGGCCGCCCCCGTTGGGCGGCCCGTCAGTTGCGGTTAGCCTCTGCGGATTCGATCCAGAACCGGAGACAAGCCGATGGACACCGCATTGCAGGAGCGGCTGCACCTGGCGCTGCTCGCGCAGCGTCGCGCCTTCGAGGCCGAGCGCATGCCCAGCGAGACGGTGCGCCGCGACCGCCTGGAGCGGCTGCTGGCGATGACGCGCCAGCACGGCGAGGCACTGGCCGCGGCGATGGCGCAGGACTTCGGCCACCGTGCGCGGCAGGAGTCGCTGCTGGCCGACATCTTCACGGTCGAGTCCGGCACGCGCCATGCGCTCAAGCACCTGCGCCGCTGGATGAAGGCGCGGCGCGTCGCCACGCCGCTGCACTTCCTGCCCGGCCGCAACGTGCTGATGCGCCAGCCGCTGGGCGTCGTCGGTGTCGTGTCGCCCTGGAACTACCCCTACTACCTGGCGATGGAGCCGGCCGTCGCGGCGCTGGCCGCCGGCAACCGTGTGCTCATCAAGCCGTCCGAGCTGACGCCGGCGACCTCCGAGCTGATGGCGCGCATCGTGGCCGAACGCTTCGCGCCGGACGAGCTGCAGGTCATCACCGGCGACGCGGAGGTTGGCAAGGCCTTCACGCAACTGCCGTTCGACCATTTGTTCTTCACCGGCTCCACGGCGGTAGGCCGCCACGTGGCCCAGGCCGCCGCGAAGAACCTGACGCCGGTGACGCTGGAACTGGGCGGCAAGTCGCCCGCCGTCGTGGACCGCAGCGCCGACCTGAAGCTGACCGCCTCGCGGCTGGCCTTTGGCAAGCTGTTCAACGCCGGGCAGACCTGCGTCGCGCCGGACTACCTGCTGGTGCCGCGCGAGATGGTGGAGCCGCTGAGCCAGCAGATCCTGGCCGACATGCGCCGCATGTACCCGCACATCGCCGGCAATGCCGACTACACCAGCATCGCCACGCCGCGGCATCTGGCGCGGCTGCAAGGCCTCATCGCCGATGCCGCGCAACGCGGTGCGCGCGTGCTGCGCAGCCATGACGAGCACCCGGACGACCGCCGCCTCGTGCCCGCGCTGCTGCTGGACGTGCCGCCCGAGGCCACCGTCATGCAGGAGGAAATCTTCGGCCCGCTGCTGCCCATCGTCGGCTACGACCAGGTGGACGACGCGCTGGCCCACGTCAACCGCGGCGAGCGACCGCTGGCGTTGTATTGGTTCGGCAGCGACACCGATGCGCGTGACCGCGTCATGCGCGAGACGCACGCCGGCGGCGTGACCATCAACGACTGCCTGTGGCACCTGGGCCAGGAAGAGCAGCCTTTCGGCGGCGTGGGCGCCAGCGGCATGGGTTCGTACCACGGCGAGTGGGGCTTTCGCACCTTCAGCAAGGAGAAGCCGCTGTTCATCCAGTCTCGCTTCGCCGGCACCCAGCTGTTCCAGCCGCCTTACGGTGGCACCTTCGAAAAGCTGCTGTCGCTGCTGCGGCGCCTGGGCTGAGACATGACCGACATGCAACGCTTCGACGAAACCCATGACGTCATCGTCATCGGTGGCGGCTCATCCGGTGCGGCGCTGGCCGGGCGATTGAGCGAAGACCCCGGCACGAGCGTGCTGCTGCTGGAGGCCGGCGCCGACGTGACCAACTTTCTCGCCACGGTGCCCACCAGTGCCGTGCTGATGGTGCCCAGCAAGCTGCACAACTACGCGTTCCAGACCGTGCCGCAAGCGGGCCTGAACGGCCGACGCGGCTATGTGCCGCGCGGCAAGATGCTGGGAGGCTCGTCGGGCATCAACGCGATGGTCTACATCCGCGGCCAGCGCGAGGACTACGACCACTGGGCCGCGCTCGGCAACCCGGGCTGGGGCTGGAGCGATGTGCTGCCGTTCTTCATCAAAAGCGAGGGCAACGACAGCCTCGGCGCGCCGCTGCACGGCCGCGACGGCCCGCTGAAGGTGAGCCGGCTGCGCAGCGACAACCCGCTGCAGGACGCCTGGCTGGCGGCCGGACGTGAGGCCGGGCACACGATCAACGCCGACTTCAACGGCGACACGCAGGAAGGCGTCGGCATCTACCAGGTCACGCAGGACCGCGGCGAACGCTGCAGCGCCGCGCGCGCCTACCTGTGGCCGCACCGCGCCCGGCCCAACCTGCGCATCACGGCGCAGGCCCAGGTGCAACGCATCCTGTTCGACGGGCGCCGCGCGGTGGGCGTGGAGGTCAGGGTGGCCGGCGTGCTGCGCCGGCTGCAGGCCCGCCGCGAGGTCGTGCTGTCGGCCGGGGCCATCCAGTCGCCGCAGCTGCTGATGCTGTCCGGCATCGGCGACGCCGCTCAACTGCAGGCCCAGGGCATCGCCGTGCTGCATCACCTGCCCGGCGTCGGCGCCAACCTGCAGGACCACCCGGACTTCGTGTTCGGCCTGCGCAGCAGCACGCTGCACAGCTTCGGCCTGTCGCTGCGCGGGGGGCTGGCGTTCTGGCAGGCCGTGCAGCGCTACCGCGCCGAGAAGCGCGGCATGCTGACCAGCAACTTCGCCGAGGGCGGCGCCTTCCTGCGCACGGCCTTCGCGCCGGACCGGCCGGACATCCAGCTGCACTTCGTCGTCGCCGCCGTCGAGGACCATGCGCGCAAGCTGCGCTGGGGCCATGGCCTGTCCTGCCACGTCTGCCTGTTGCGCCCGCGCAGCCGCGGCAGCGTGAGGCTGGCCGGCCGCGACGCGAATACCGCACCGCTGATAGACCCGGCGTTCTTCCAGCATCCGGACGACCTGGCGCAGATGGTGGCGGGCTTCAAGCTGACGCGCACGCTGCTGCAGCAGCCGTCGCTGCGTGCCTGGTGGAGCCGCGAGATGTGGAGCACCGAGACGCGCAGCGACGCCGACATCGAGGCGCTGCTTCGCCAGCGCGCCGACACCATCTACCACCCGGTGGGCACCTGCAGGATGGGCGCGGACGCGATGGCCGTCGTCGACGCCGACCTGCGCGTGCACGGCCTGCAGGGTCTGCGCGTGGTGGACGCGTCCATCATGCCCACGCTGGTCAGCGGCAACACCAACGCGCCGGCCATGATGATCGCGGAGAAGGCCGCGCAGATGATGCAGGCCGCCGCCCGCCAACCCGAAGCCGTCGCAGTGGCCTGACCATGATCCTGGAGATCGCCCAACTGCAGGTGCGCCCCGGCCAGGGTGCCGAGTTCGAAGCGGCGTTCGCCGAGGCGCAGGCCATCATCGCGTCCATGCCCGGCTACCAGGGCCACGAGTTGCAGCGCTGCCTGGAGTGCGCCGGCCACTACATGCTGCTGGTGCGCTGGGACAGCGTCGAGCACCACGAGGTGGGCTTCCGCCAGTCTGCGCAGTACCAGGAATGGCGTCGGTTGCTGCACCACTTCTACGACCCGTTCCCGACGGTGCTGCACTACCAAGGCGTCGCCGGCCCCGGCCTGTCAAGCGGCTGACGCGGCGCGACCATGGCCTGCGCCGGGCGGGGCTGCCTTCCTGAGCGCAGGCTTGCGTCCTACACGTAAAGCCTTGAAACCGGACGGCCCGTCGTCAGATCGGCAGCGCAAACTGCCATCAGCCTGGGCGCGCGGCGCGCGGGCAGTGGTTCGAGGAGTGTTGCGATGAAGTTCCCCCGATTCCTGATGCTGTGCATGGCGCTGCTGTCCGCGCTGTGGATGGGCGCGGCGCAGGCGCTGCCGACGGTCGACGAAGTGCAGGCCGCCACGCAGCGCGGCGACTATGCCGGCGCCGAGAAGATGATGCAGGAGGTCGTCGCGGCCCGGCCCGACAGCGCCCGCGCGCACTACGTGCTGGCCGAGATCCAGGCGCACCAGCGCAAGTTCGACGAGGCCGCCGCGCAGTCGCGCCGCGCGCGAGCGCTGGACCCGGCCATCAAGTTCGCCGATGCCGCCAAGTTCAGCGCCTTCGAGCAGTTGCTGCAGCGCGAGCAGGCTGCGGCCGCCCGGTCCGCCGTGCCGGCGCCGGCCCTCGGCACGGCGCCGCCCGCACGCGCGGCGCCCGCCGAACGCAGCAGCGGCGGCGGCGTGCCGCTGTGGATGTTGATCGTGGGCGCCGGCCTCTTCATCTGGCTGGCCGCCAGCTGGATGCGCCGCCGCACCGCCGCGCAGAGCCAGCCTGCGGTGGCGGGTGGCTACGGCATGAGCGGCGCCGGCTATGCGCCGCAAAGCTATGGCCCTCAGGGCTATGGTCCCCAGGGCCCCGGCGTGCCGCCGGCCGCGGGGGGCTCCGGCCTGATGGGCGTGGGCCTGGCGGCCGCGGGCGGCGTGGCGGCCGGCATGCTGGCCGAGAAGCTCATGCATGGCGGCAGCGACGAGCGCAGCCTGCCGCGTGACCAGGGGGCCGGCGCCGGTACCGGCAGTGGCCTCATTCCCGGCAGCTTCGACGGCGGCGGCAGCAACGCCGCGGCCGATGAGCTGAGCCGCCGCGACATCGACTTCGGCAGCGGCGACGGCTGGGGCGGTGGCGACGCCGGCGACGCGGGTGGCGGCGGCAGCGACGACTGGTAGGCCGGCCGCGCCGCGCGAGGGCGGGCCGCGATAATCCGGCCCCTATGACGCTCGCTGCCTTCACCGGCCAGGTGCTTTCCTTCATCGCCCGGCTCATCACCGGCGCGCAAGGCCACTGGAAGGGCTGCCCACCCCTGGCGGAGCAGCGCATCTACATCGCCAACCACCAGAGCCATTTCGATCTCGTGCTGATCTGGGCGGCGTTCCCGCACGAGCTGCGCGCGCAGACGCGCGCCATCGCGGCCAAGGACTACTGGACCAAGAGTGCGTTCAGGCGCTGGCTGACGACGGCCGTCTTCAACGCCATCTACGTCAGCCGCACGCGCAGCAGCCCCGACGAAGACCCGCTGGAGCCGCTGGCCGAAGCGCTGGCCGCGGGCGACTCGCTGGTGATCTTCCCGGAGGGCACGCGCTCCGCCCAGGGGCACCCGATGCCGTTCAAGTCCGGCATCTTCCACCTC
Organism: Roseateles sp.; assembly: GCF_965229315.1. Classification (GTDB taxonomy): domain Bacteria; phylum Pseudomonadota; class Gammaproteobacteria; order Burkholderiales; family Burkholderiaceae_C; genus Pelomonas. Next base: position 3,377,159 of record NZ_CBDDJA010000002.1, on the reverse strand, counting down.
GCCGAGCAGTTCCCGCACGTGCCGCTGATCCCGACGTGGATCGACAACGTGCAGCGCGTCATGCCCAAGGGCGAGGTCGTGCCGGTGCCCATCCTGTGCACGGTCACGTTCGGCGCGCCGCTCCAGCTGCGCCCCGGTGAGAGCAAGGCCGATTTCCTGTGCCGCGCCCGCGAGGCCGTCATGGAGCAGCGCCCCGACCCGGCAGCCGTCGGCCGCCTGGCGGAGGCGGACTGATGCGCTGGCTGCAAGCCTTGACCGCCAGCGAGCAGGTGGCCCTGCTCTTCGTCGTGCTGTTCGGCTTGCTGACGCTGCTGACGGTCGGCCTGTTCCTGAACTCGCTGCGCGAGCGTGAGGACGAGGAGGCTCGCCGTGCGTCCGAGCTGACCTGGGAGCGCGTGCGCCGCGACCTGCGCGCGGCCTGGATAGGCGGCAGCATGTTCTGGGTCGCGTGGATCTCGGGGCCGCTGGGCGCGACGCTGCTGTTCGCGCTGTTCTCGTTCCTCGCGCTGCGCGAGTTCATCACGCTGGTGCACACCCAGCGCAGCGACCACCGCACGCTCATCGTCGCCTTCTTCGTGCTGCTGCCGGTGCAGTACATGGTCTGCGGCACGCGTTTCTTCGACCTGTTCACGGTGTTCCTGCCGGTCTACGGCTTCCTCGCGCTGCCCATCGTCAGCGCGCTGGCCGACGACCCGCGCAGTTTCCTGGAGCGCAACGCCAAGATCCAGTGGGGCGTCATGGTCTGCGTCTACGGCCTGTCGCACGCGCCGGCGCTGCTGCTGCTGGACTTCCCCGGCTACACCGGCCGGGGCGCGTTCCTGCTGTTCTTCCTCGTCATGGTGGTGGCGGCCTCGCAGATCGCGCAGGAGATCGCCACCCGCACGCTGCGCCGCCGGCCGGTCGCGCGGCGCATCAGCCGCAGCTTCTCGATGCGGGCGTGGTGGATAGGCACGCTGACCGGCTCGGCCGCGGGCGGCCTGCTGTTCTGGATCACGCCCTTCAAGATCGGCCAGTCGCTGGCGATGGCCTTCCTCACCGCGGCTGCGGCAGGCTTCGGCGGCCTCGTCATGAAGGCGCTGAAGAAGGATGCCGGCGTGCGCTACTGGGGTAACCGCAGTTCCATCACGGGCGCCGTGGGGCTGCTGGACCGCATCGCGGTGCTGTGCTTCGCCGCGCCCGTGTTCTTCCACTCGGCGCGCTGGTACTTTGCCGGCGCGGCAAGATGATGATGCCGCCCCTCGCCCCATCTCGCCGGGTTGAACGCGGGCGAGCGCCCGGCCCCAATGCCGCGGTTCCGGAGAAGCGATGAGGATTCTCGGCATCGACCCCGGTCTGCAGACCACGGGCTTTGGCGTCATCGACGCCGACGGCCCGCGCCTGGCCTACATCGCCAGCGGCACCATCAAGACCAGCAGCGTCGCCACCGGCGACCTGCCCGCGCGGCTGAAGATTCTGTTCGACGGCATCCGCGAGGTCACGGCGCGCTACCAGCCGCAGTGCGCGGCGGTGGAGATCGTCTTCGTCAACGTGAACCCGCAGTCCACGCTGCTGCTGGGCCAGGCGCGCGGCGCGGCGCTGACGGCGCTGGTGTCCGCCGACCTGGCCGTCAGCGAGTACACGGCGCTGCAGATGAAGAAGGCCATCGTCGGCCACGGCCATGCCAAGAAGGAGCAGATCCAGGCGATGGTGCAGCGCCTGCTGAACCTGCCCGGCGTGCCCGGCAAGGACGCGGCCGATGCGTTGGGCCTGGCCATCATGCATGCGCATGCCCACACCAGCTTCGAGGCCATGAGCCGCAGCACGACGCTGGTGCGCCGCCAGCACGCGCTGTTCAAGGGTGGCAGAACCTACTGACGCACGTCAGGCGGTCGTGAGCTTGAGCCCGACGATGCCGGCCAGGATGAGGCCCACGCAGGCCAGCCGGGCGACGGTCGCCGGCTCGCTGAACAGCACCATGCCCAGCACCACCGTGCCGACGGCGCCGATGCCCGTCCAGACGGCGTAGGCCGTGCCCACCGGCAGCGTGCGCATCGCCACGCCCAGCAGCGCGACGCTGACGACCATCGCCGCCACGGTGGCGGCCGTGGGCCAGGGGCGCGAGAAGCCTTCGGTGTACTTCAGGCCGATGGCCCAGCCGACTTCGAACAAGCCGGCGATGACGAGAAGGAGCCAAGCCATGGGGTATCTCCCGGCGCGGTGCGCCCAGGTCCCGGGCCGTCCCGGGAGGTGCAAGCGCTGGCGAGGTCGTCCGCGCCAGGGGGTTGAAGAGGTGTGGGGCGAAGTCTAGGCAGCGCGGCGTGGCCTGTGGCGCATGGCCCGGCATCGCCTGGGTGGTTGGGCCGCCACAGTTGCACGAGCAACAAAAAGCCCCGCCAAGGCGGGGCTGGTCATGGGCGACGGGCCGCTCAGATCTTGCGGCGGCGGGCCAGCATGCCGATGGCGCCCAGGCCGCCCAGCATCAGCGCCCAGGTCTCGGGCTCGGGCACGGCGGTGACGGTGTAGCCACCGCTGCTTTCCAGGCCGGTGGTCGGCTGGAAGTGAAGGAAGGCGTCGGTGACATCCATGCTGCCGGACAGCAGGGACAGCGTGCCGGCGGCGTTGGTGCTGGTGTAGCTCAGGCCGAGGAACACGCCGTCGGCGTAGTCGGCGGTGGCCGAGCCGTTCAGCGTGTAGGTCACCGAGTTGAAGTTCAGCGTGAACGCGCTCAGCGCGAGTTGTTCGAACGCCGAGCCGCTCACCTGGGCGGCGTTGAACGTGTAGCTGCCGGCGAAGGTCTGGCCCGACAGCGGGCCGGCATCGACGGTGCCGCTGAAGTTGAAGCTGTCGGCGTGGGCGGCCGAGGCGGCGATCAGCGCAGCGGCAGCGATCAGGTGGGGACGGAATTTCATGAGGGTGTCCTTGCGGGAAGTCAGAACTTGAAGGAGGAGGCGTTGACGGCGGTGCAGCTCACGTTCTTGAGCTTGACGACCGGGCGCGAGGCGGCCGGGCCGGCGGCGCCATCGGGGTCGTAGCCGATCAGGCCGCCGTCGGCCTGCTGCGTGCACGTGACATGGCCGGTGGTCAGCGGCGCGCCGCTGGTGATGCCCACGTTGCGCAGCAGGTCGGTGAAGACCAGCAGGTCGATGCCCGGCTTGAAGTCGGTGATCGTGTCCAGGCCGTCCGCGCCGGTGCGGTAGACGAACTGGTCGCGGCCGCCGTTGCCGGTCAGCGTGTCGCGGCCCAGGCCGCCTTCGATGATGTCGTCGCCCGGCGTGCCGACGATGGTGTCCGCGCCGTCGGTGCCCTTGAGGGACTTGAACAGGTTCAGGCCCATCAGCATCGGGTCATGGTCGGACGAACGGAACGCGGTCGGCGTGTAGTAGTCCGGGCCGCAGGTCGCGCAGGCGGGCTGCTTGAATTCCAGGTTGTAGTCGATGATGGTCGGCTCGTCGGCGTTGATGTGCCAGGAAGTCGCGAAGGCCAGCTTCGGGGCCAGGCTGGCGGTGACGAAGCCGTGGTCCAGGCGACCGGAGCCGCCGTCGAAGATGTAGGACCAGTCCAGCGGATCGAAGCTCGACACCGCGTCGACGATGGCACCGCCGCTGAGCAGCGCGTCGATGGGGTCTTCCTTCTGGTGCGCGTTGAAGTCGCCCAGCAGGATGACGTCAGGCGTGGACGTGCTGGCCTGCACCTGCGCCAGGAAGGTCTTCAGCTGCGCGATCTGCTGCGTGCGGGTGGCGTTCCAGCAGCCCTGCAGGCCGTCGTCGGTGTCGGCACCGCTGGTCGGGCAGGAGCCCTTGCTCTTCAGGTGGTTGACGATGACGGCGAACTTCGAGCCGTTGGGGGTGGCGAAGCTCTGCGCGAACGGCGGGCGGTTGTTGATCGCGGCCGGGTCGGCGATGGACACGCCGTTCAGCGTCAGCTTGCCGGGCTTGTAGATCATCGCGACGCGGATGGCGTCGGTGCCGGTGCCCTGGGCCGGTGCGGGCACGACGGCGTAGGTGTTGGCGCCCATCACCGCGTTCAGGCTGTCCACCAGGTGCTGCACGGCCACGTTGCCGTTGTTCTGGATCTCCATCAGGCCCACCACGTCGGCGTTCAGGCCGCTGAGGTTGGCGACGATCTTGGCGCGCTGGCGCTGGAACTCCAGCAGGCTGTCCGCACCGCGGCAGTTGCTGGCACTGGTGGCGCTGCCGAGCGTGCAGCCCTGGCCGCTTTGGCCCAGGTAGTTGCTGCCGTCGGTGAACGTCGTGAAGAAGTTCAGCACGTTGGCGCTGGCGATGCGCACGTTGCCGCCGCTGACCGGCGGCGCCGCGTCGCGCGGGTTGCTGCGCGCGATGACCGGCGCCACGGTGGGCTGCAGGCGGTACATGACGGCGCCGGTGGTGGTGGCCGTGGCCAGGCCGAAGTCGATGACGCCGGTCACCTCGTCCAGCGTGTCCCCGGCGCGCACGGTGTTGTCCGCGCCGATGTAGGGCGTCGGGTTCACGTTCTGCAGCGTGCTGCCGTCGTCCAGCAGGAAGGAGCGGCGGGCGTTCTCGGCCTGCAGCGCGAGCGCGTCGGCACCGGGGCGGTAGACGTGGGTGGGCGTGTAGGCGCGGCCACCGGCGGACACGGTCAGCTGGCCGTAGCGGCCCAGGAAGTAGTTCTGCTGCACGGTCAGCGGGCCGCGGATGCGCACCAGCATGCCTTCGTAGGCTTCCAGGCCGCCGGCGGGCAGCGTGGCGAGGTTCACGTCGGCGGGCTGGATCTGGTAGCCGCTGCCCAGCACGGTGATGCCGGTGACGTTGGTCAGCTCCGTCAGCGGTGCGGCGAGGCTGGCGGCGTTGTTGGCGGCACCGGTGTTGTACTCGGTGACCGTGGCGCTCAGGCGCACGAGCTGGCCTTCGACGACCGTGGGCGCCGTGCTCGTGAAGACGTAGATGCCGTCGGAGGTCGCCGGGTCGCCGTCACCGACCGGGTCCTGCATGAAGAAGCCGGCGTTCGTGACCTTGGTGACGACACCGCTGGTGGTCACGGTCTGGCCTTCCATCGGGCTGCGTGCGCCCGAGCCCTGGATGGCGGGGATGGTCACGGTGCCGGCCACGGACACCTTGAAGGTGCAGCTGGCGGTCTGCGCGTCGTCGTTGTCCCATTTCAGGTTCAGCGTGTAGCTGCCGGCTGGCAGCGAGCCCGACACCTGGATGGCCTGCGACGCCGCCACGCCCTTGTCGGACGACGGCGTGAACGTGCCCAGCGTGATGCCGGTGGGCCAGGCGGTCGGCGACTCGATCTTGGTGGCGGACGTGACCTTGCTGTCGGCGTCGACGGCCGTCACGGTGAAGCTCGATGGCACGCCCGACGCGGCCGAGCTGTCCGGGCAGCTCGGCACGATGGGCTGGTTGACCGGCGTGCCGCCACCGCAGACGTTCAGCGGGCTGGTGGCGTTGCGCGGCGCGGGCGTGCCGGCGGCGAAGTCGGCCGCGTTGTTGTCGGTGTCGGTGCAGCCGTTGGCGGCGCGCAGGTGGGCCGTCGTGTTGGTCAGCACGGCGGCGACCGCGCCCTCGGTGGGGGTGGCCGAGGGGCCCCAGGAGATCACGTCCTCGGCTGCCGGCGCGGCACCGCTCAGCGCCGTCGTGCTCTTCACCAGCGCGACCTTGCCGGTCGTGCCCGACATGTTGATCGAACCCGTCAGCAGGTCGCCGGGCACGTCGACCGTGCCGCCGGTGCCTGCCGCTTCACGGACCAGGTAGTACTGGCCGGGCTGCAGCGTCGTGCCGGCCGGGATGGCCGTCGTCTGCCAGCTCGTGCCCGCGGCCGCCGCGTATTGCACCGACCAGCCGCCGATGTTCACCGCCGCGCTGCCGGCGTTGAAGAGCTCGATGAAATCCTGCTTGTACGTGGCGCCGGAGTTGCCACCGCCGCCGTACACCTGGCTGATGACGATGCCGCTGGTCGAGGCCAGCACGGCGGGTGCGGCGAACAGCGCCGCGAGCAGAGACACCAGGGGTTTGATTTGCATGACGGATTAGTAAGATTTGCTCAGGACGGGGCGCATGGTAGGGATGCTTGGTGACGATTTGATCCACCGCATTCGTGGGGGTGGTTCGGGGCATCGTCCCGGCCCATGTCGCCTGCACTGCTTTTGTTCGGGGTTCTCACCTATTTCGGCCCGCTCCTGGTGCTGGCGAGGTGCGTTTCGCACGGTTCCGGGGCTCAGGGTTTGTACGTGAGGGGGAGGGAAAGTCCCTGGCCGGTGGTCGCGTTCGCGCTGGTTGCGCCGCAGCGGGTGTCAGGTCGTGCGCTGGCGGCGGTCTGCGTGGCAGCGCCGTTGCCGTGCGCGGTGCTGGACTTGGGGCAGATCGGGCTGGCGTCGCCGATGCTCAATGGGCTGCTGACGCGGCGACACTCCCTGGATGTTCGCCACTCCCGAGCTCTCCGCCCCGTCCAGCCTCTCCCGCATGCTCGCCGCCTTCATCCGCGAGCACTGGCGCAATTACGCGGCCGCCGGCGCGATGCTGAGCTGCATCGCGATGCTGACCGTCTGGATTCCGCGCCAGGTCGGCCATGTCGTCGACGACCTCGTGGCCGGCGGCCTGCAGGGCCCGGCGTTGGTGACGCAGCTCGGCCTGCTGGTGCTGGCCGGCGCGGTCATCTACCTGCTGCGCGCGGGCTGGCGGCTGACGCTGTTCAAGGCGTCGTTCAAGCTCGGCGCGCGGCTGCGCACGCGGCTGTACGGGCGGCTGGCGCTGCAGGGGCCGGCCTATTTCCAGACGCAGCGCACTGGCGACCTGATGGCGCTGGCGACCAACGACATCGACACGGTGGAGCAGGCCGCAGGCGAGGCGATGCTGGCGGGCTTCGACGGTTCGCAGACGCTGATCCTGGTGCTGGCCATGATGACCCTCGCCATCGACTGGCGGCTGGGCCTGGCGGCGCTGCTGCCGTTCCCGCTGATGGCGGGCGCGTTCTGGTGGATCTCCAAGCACCTGCACCAGGCCGCGCAGGACTCGCTGACGCGCTTCGGCGACCTGAACCAGCAGGTGCAGGAGAGCCTGGCCGGCGTGCGCACGGTGCGCGCGCTGGGGCTGGTGGGGCGCAGCGAGGCGCAGTTCAGCGGCCTGGCCGACCGCGCGGCCGAGGCGAGCTTTCGCTCGCAGCGCTGGGAGGCGGCGTACGAGCCCGCCGTCGGCATGTGCCTGAGCGCGGCCACGGCCATCGCGCTGGGCGTGGGCGGCTGGCTGGTGGCGCGTGGCGAGATCACCATCGGCCAGTTGACGGCCTTCACGATGTACCTCGGCCAGCTGATCTGGCCGATGTTCGCGGCCGGTTGGGTGCTGGCGCTGCTGGAGCGCGGCCGTGCCGCCTGGACGCGCCTGGCGCCGGTGCTGGACGCGCCGCTGACGCTGGCCGACACGGGCAGGGCAGTGCTGCCGGCCGACACGACGCTGCGCGCCGAGGGCCTGACGTTCACCTTCCCCGGCGCCAAGCGGCCGGCGCTGGCGCAGGTCGATTTCACGCTGGCCCCCGGCCGCACGCTGGGCATCGTCGGCGCCACCGGCGCGGGCAAGTCCACGCTGGTGCGCCTGCTGCTGCGCCAGTCCGAGCCCGACGCCGGGCGGCTGACGCTGGGCGGCGTGCCGCTGCCCGAACTGCCGCTGGCCGCGCTGCGCGCGCACGTGGCCTGGGTGCCGCAGGAGCCGTTCCTGTTCTCGGCCTCGGTCGCCGACAACATCGCGCTGGCCCGGCCCGGCGCGACACCGGCCGAGATCGAAGCCGCGGCGCGGCTGGCCTCGGTGCACGCCGACATCGCGCGGCTGCCCCACGGCTATGCGACCGAAGTCGGCGAGCGCGGCGTGACGCTGTCCGGCGGCCAGCGCCAGCGTGTGGCCATCGCACGGGCGTTGCTCAGCCAGGCAAGCGCCGGGCCGCCCCAAGCTTCCCTGACCCCCGCGGGGGGCGGAGGGCGCGAAGCGCCCGACTGGGGGCAGACCGCCTCGCCGCTGCTGGTGCTGGACGACGCGTTGTCGGCTGTCGACACCGGCACCGAGACCGACATCCTGGACCATCTGCGCGAGCTGCGCGCCGCCCGCCCGGACCGCAGCGTCATCGTCATCGCGCACCGACTCTCGGCGGTCATGGACGCGGACGAAGTCATCGTGCTCAAGCAAGGTCACGTCATCGAACGCGGCACGCACCCACAGCTGCTGGACCTGGGCGGCTGGTATGCAGCCCAGTGGCGGTATCAACAGATCGAGGCCAGCCTTGAAGCCGCTTGACATGGAGCCCCTCGCCCAGTCGCGCCCCGCTGAACTCGGGCGAGCCTGGTCGATCCCCCGAGGGGACGGCGATGCTTGCCGGATTGACCGGCAAGCACATCGCCCAACGGGCCGGCTTGGGAGCGGCCCGGCGCTCGGCCCGCGATGCCGCGGCGTCCTGCGTCGTGCGTGCGCAATGGACCGCTGACATGACAAAGACCCAAGAGAAGCCCTGGCAGAGCGTCGGCCTGCTGCTGGATTCAGCGCGGCCCGAGAAGCCGCACCTGCTGTGGGGCGCGCTGTGGCTGGTCATCGCCGCGGGCCTGGAGGTGCTGGCGCCCATCCTCGGCAAGCGCTACATCGACCACCACCTGCTGCCGCGCCAGTTCGACATCGCCGAGATGGCGACGCTGCTGGTGCTGGTGCTGCTGACCGGCTGGGCCGCGACGTGGATACGCTACGCGCAGCTGTCGCGCATGGCGGGCGTGGCGCGCCGCTCGGTGCTGCGGCTGCGCGAGCGGGTCTACGCGCATGTGCTGGCGTTGCCGATGGCGTTCTTCGACACCGCCATCACCGGCCAGCTCGTCAGCCGCGTCACCAACGACACCGAGTCCGTCAACCAGCTCTACCGCCAGGTGCTGTACGTGATGCTGGATTCCACCATCGTCGTCGCCGGCTCGCTGATCGCGATGGCCTTCCTGGACTGGCGGCTGATGCTCATCGTCGCGACGCTGGTGCCGGCCATGGTGCTCATCATCCTGGGCTATCAGCGGCTGTCGGCGCCGGCGGTGCAGCGCACGCGGCAGCTGCGCAGCGACATCAACGCGCAGATGGCCGAGAGCATGGCCGGCATGGCGGTGCTGCAGGCCAGCGGCGCAGCCGGCCGCTTCGGCGCGCGCTTCGAGGCGACCAACGCCGAGCACCGGCTGTCGCGCATCGCCGAGCTGCGCGCCAACGCCTGGCTGCTGCGCCCGGCGCTGGACCTGATGAACGTGCTGCTGCTCGTCACGGTCATCTACAGCTTCGGCCGGCGCGAGATGGCGGGGCCGCTGGGGGCGATCGAAGTGGGCCTGCTGTACGCCTTCCTCAGCTACATCGCGCGCGTCGTCGAGCCGCTGATCCAGATCACGATGCAGTTCGGCCAGCTGCAGCAGTCCATGGTGGCTGCGTCGCGCGTGCGCACGCTGCTGCAGGAGGCCGAGCACCGCGGGCCGGCGCAGGACGGGCATGCCATCGGGCAGGGCAGCGTGCGCATCGACGGGCTGACCTTCGGCTACGACGCCGCACGGCCGGTGCTGCACGACCTGGACGTGGACATCCCGGCCGGCAGCTTCGTCGGCATCGTCGGCCACACCGGCAGCGGCAAGAGCACGCTGCTGTCGCTGCTGCTGCGCTTCTACACGGCGCAGCAGGGCCGCATCACCGTCGATGGGCAGCCGCTGGCCAGCGTGCCGGACGCCGCCTTCCGCGACGCGGTGGGCCTGGTGCCGCAGGAGCCCTACCTGATGGCGGCCAGCGTGCGCGACAACATCGCCATGGGCCGGCCCGGCATCACGGACGACGCCATCCTGGCTGCTGCCCAGGCCGCCCGCGCGCACGACTTCATCACCGCGCTGCCGCAGGGCTACGACACGCGGCTGGGCGAAGGCGGCGCGCGCGTGTCCACCGGCCAGAAGCAGTTGCTGGCGATGGCGCGGGCGCTGGCCGGCGCGCCGCGCATCCTGTTCCTGGACGAGGCCACCAGCAACATCGACAGCGCCACCGAGCAACGCGTCGGCGAGGCGCTGACGGCGTTGCATGGGCGCGTGACGGTCGTCGCCATCGCGCACCGGCTGTCGACCATCCGTGCGGCCGACCAGATCCTGGTGCTCAACCACGGCCGGCTGCAGGAGCGTGGCCGCCATGATGAACTGATGGCGCTGGAGGGCGGCCTGTATCGCCGGCTCGTGGAGCTGCAGACGCTGGAAGAGGCCGACGCGGATGCGGGCTCAGCCTGACCTGGCCAGGCCTCGCCGCAGCATTACTGCTGCCTTGTGCCCGGGTACGTCGCCGCGCCTCTGATCAGCGAGAACCCGGATGCGACACCGCCGTCCTTGACATCGAAGTGTATCGACATGTCCTCTGCCGTCATGAAATAGGCGGTCTCGGACTCCGGGAACAGTTCCAGGCGCCGGGCGCCGAAGAGCGGGCTCTGGACATAGAGGCGCCCGCCTTCGGCAACGACATGGGCGGGCTGGTCCAGCAGCCGGTAGTTGCCGGCCAGCTTGCCGTACGCAGCCGCATCCACGGCGACCGCGGCCTTCTCGACCACGGCGAACTCGGGCCAGCCGTACTCGGTGGCGATGCTGGTGAGAACTTCTTCGATCAGCGCGGCGCCGTTCGCGCTGTTGGTCATCACCACGGCGCCCTTGCCGGACCGCGTGTAGCCATACAGCCTGGACCGAAAGCCCTCGGTGCCGCCGCTATGGCTGAAGCTGCTGTCCGCGCCCAGCTGTTCGACGAAGAAGCCCAGCCCATACTCGCCGAGGACGCGTGTCAGCATCACCGAGGCCGTGGCGCGCGACAGCAGCTTGTCGGACCGGCCGGCCTGCGCCTGCTGGACCTCGACGACGAGCCGGGCCAGGTCGGTCGGCGTGGTCCACAAGCCGGCGGCGGCCTCCGGATGGACATGCCAGCGCCCTGGGACGGCACTGCCATCGCCCCGGTGGGCCGTCGCGGCGGCATCGCGCCAGGCGGGCGGCAGCGTTTGCGCGAACGTGCTGCGCGTCATGCCCAGCGGCGCCAATACCGCGTCGTGCATGTAGTCCTCGAAGGGCAGTCGGCTCGCCTCGGTCACCAGCAACTGCACGACGCTGTAGCAGCCGCCGGAGTATCGCCAGGCGGTGCCAGGGACGGTGTCGACCCGCACCGGTTCCGAGTTGGCCGGCGCGGTCCCGTCCAGCACCTGCAGCAAGGTGGGCGTCTTCTGCCCGGCGGCGTAGCCGCTGAAGCCGTGCACCGTCAGTCCGGCGCTGTGGTTGAGCAGCATGCGCAGCGTGACGGCCTGGCCCCGGGTGAAGGCGTTGTCCGGGATCTGCCAGGCGCCCAACTGTCGATTCGCGGGCTGGTCCAGCGCCAGCCTGCCCTTGTCCACCAGGCGCAAGGCACCGATGGCGCTGACCGGCTTGCTGATCGAACCGGACTGGAACAGCGTGGTCGTCGTGGCGGGCCGGCCACCCGAAGCATCCAGCACGCCATAGGCGCGGGCCCATGCGATCCGGCCGTGGTCGATGACGGCAATGCTGACGGCCGGCACCTGGTGAAACGCCATGCGTTCGGCAAGCGCCATCCTGCGGTGGGGCGAATCCTTGACCGCGACCGGCGTGGACAGGCCTTGTTCCACGCGCGCGATGCGGGCCTGGAGGGCATTCGAACCGGGCGTGTCCGGCAGTGCGGCTGCCGCGGCCCGAGCCGGCAGGCCAAGGGCCGACAAGGCCAGCAGGCCCCATGAGAGTCGTTGCGCGAGGTTCATCGAGGAACCGTCACGGCGAATGGGGAAAGCAGGGGCACAGCCTTGATCGTTCATCGTGGGGGCGGCGCATGCTAACGCCGAAAGCAGGCGCCCCCGGTGCGGGCGACAGGCGCCGCTCGCGCGTGCCTGGGTGGGCGTGCCCGGCCAGCCGACGGCGGGAGCCCATGTGGCCGCGCGCAGGGACGGTGCCCGCCAAAACACAAAGGGCGCCGGCTTCACAGCTGGCGCCCAGGGGGCCTGCCACTGCCAGGGCCAACCCGATACCGGGCCGGCGCGTGGCCAGTGAGCGTGACGGATGCGCGTTGGGGCTCAGCCTTGAGCGGCCGGTGCGGCAGCAGGTGCCGGCGCAGCAGCAGCCTTCTTGGCGGCCGGGGCTTTCCTGGCGGCGGGCGCCTTCTTGGCCGGAGCGGCCTTCTTGGCCGGCGTCGCAGCAGCCTTCTTCGCCGGGGCGGCCTTCTTGGCGACGGTCTTGGCGGCGGTCTTCACCGCAGCCTTCACCGGGGCAGCGGCCTTGGCCACGGCCTTCTTGGCCGCGGGGGCCTTCTTCGCGACCACCTTTTTCACCGCCGCCGCTTTCTTGACGACGGCCTTCCTGGCCGCCTTGGCAGGCGCCTTCTTGATGCCGGCGGACACGGCCAGCGCGTCGATGCGCTTGACGAGGCTGTCCACGTCCACGGCCGACGGCACGCCCAGGCTCTTCAGCGCCTTGGCGACGCGCTGCTCGAAGATGGTTTCGAGCTTGTCCCAGTGCTGGCCGGCCTTGGCGCCGACGTCACCGGCCATGCCGCTGACCTTGTGGGCCACGGCGCTGAGCTTTTCTTCAGCGGCGGATTGGGTCTTCTTCTGCAATTTCAGTCCTTCCGAGACGAGGGCCTCGAAGACCTTGGAGCCTTCGCCCTGGGCCTTGGAGAAGGAGGCGAGGCCGGCGGCCCAGATCTGCTGGGCGCTGTCCTTGACGTTCTGCGCCATCGCGTTGTCGAGCAGGCCCGCGGGGAAGCCGGCGGATGCGGCAGCCTTCTTCTTGTCAGCCATCTTCTGGAGCTTCTTGACCATGGTGCTTGTCCTTGCGAGTTAGCGAATTGCCGAGGGGACTTTAGCGGCGGCATGCCGCGCCGGCACGGCGATTCCTAGTGTGTGCGCTCTACGACGGCGCCCGGCCGCGTGCCTGGGGAAAGTGCCCAGCGGGGCAGCCGGGCCCGTGGTGAAGAATCAGGCGCAGACCACCATCAAATCGACAAGCAGGAGACACGCATGCAGTATTTCGTCACCGGGGCCACCGGCTTCATCGGCAAGCGTCTCGTCAAGAAGCTGCTGGCGCGCCGCGGCAGCACGGTCCACTTCCTGATGCGCGAGGAAAGCGCCGCCAAGCTGCCCGACCTGCTGGCCTACTGGGGCGTCAGCAAGACGCGCGCGATCCCCGTCTACGGCGACCTGACGGGCAAGAAGCTCGGCGTGGCGGCCGACGTCATCAAGAGCCTGAAGGGCCGGATCGACCACCTGTACCACCTCGCCGCGGTCTACGACCTGAGCGCCGATGAGGAGGCGCAGGTCGCCGTCAACATCGAGGGCACGCGCAGCATGGTGGAGTTCGCGCAGGCGATCGACGCGGGCCATGTGCACCATGTGTCATCGATTGCGGCGGCAGGCCTGTACGAAGGCGTGTTCCGCGAGGACATGTTCGAGGAGGCCGAAGGTCTCGACCACCCGTACTTCATGACCAAGCACGAGAGCGAGAAGATCGTGCGCAAGGAGTGCAAGCGGCCGTGGACGGTCTACCGACCGGCGATGGTCGTCGGCGACTCCACCTCCGGCGAGATGGACAAGGTCGACGGGCCGTACTACTTCTTCAAGCTGATCCAGCGCCTGCGTCAGATCCTGCCGCCGTGGATGCCGAGCGTGGGCCTGGAGGGCGGGCGCATCAACATCGTGCCGGTGGACTTCGTCGTCGACGCGCTGGACCACATCTCGCACAAGGTCAGCAAGGGGCAGGGCTGCTACCACCTCGTGGACCCCAAGGGCTACCGCGTCGGCGACGTGCTGGACATCTTCAGCAAGGCCGCGCACGCGCCCAAGATGAACCTGTTCATCAACGCGGCGCTGATGGGTTTCATCCCCAAGAGCGTCAAGAAGGGCCTGATGGCGCTGGCGCCGGTGCGCCGCATCCGCAACGCGGTGATGAAGGACCTCGGCCTGCCCGAGGACATGTTCACCTTCATCAACTACCCGACCCGTTTCGACTGCCGCGACACCGAGGCCGCGCTGAAGGGCTCGGGCATCGCCTGCCCCGACCTGAACGACTACGCCTGGCGGCTGTGGGACTACTGGGAACGCCACCTGGACCCCGACCTCTTCATCGACCGCTCGCTGAAGGGCGCGACCGCCGGCAAGGTGGTGCTGGTGACCGGCGGCTCGTCGGGCATCGGCCTGGCGGCAGCCATCAAGTTCGCCGAAGCCGGCGCCATCACGCTGATCTGCGCGCGCGACCAAGCCAAGCTGGACGACGCCGTGGCCGAGATCAAGGCCAAGGCAGGCAAGGGCGCCCACATCCACGCCTTCGCCTGCGACATCGCCGACGAGAGCGGCTGTGCCGACCTGATCCAGTGGTGCAGCGAGCAGTTCGGCGGCGTGGACTTCCTCATCAACAACGCCGGCCGCTCCATCCGCCGCGCCATCGAGAGCAGCTACGACCGCTTCCACGATTTCCAGCGCACGATGGACCTGAACTACTTCGGCTGCCTGCGCGTGACGATGGGCCTGCTGCCGGGCATGGTCGCGAAGAAGCGCGGCCACGTCGTCAACATCAGCTCCATCGGCGTGCTGACGAACGCGCCGCGGTTCAGCGCCTACGTCGCCTCCAAGGCCGCGCTGGACGCCTGGACGCGCTGCGCGTCCAGCGAGTTCGCCGACACCGGCATCACGTTCACGACCATCAACATGCCGCTGGTGCGCACGCCGATGATCGCGCCGACGGCGATCTACAAGAACGTGCCGACGCTGTCGCCCGAGGAGGCCGGCGACATGATCGCGCAGGCCTGCATCAGCAAGCCGGTGCGCATCGCCACGCGGCTGGGCATCTCGGGCGAGCTGCTGCACGCCGCGGCGCCGCGCATCGCGCAGATCGTCATGAACACGACCTTCCGCATGTTCCCCGACAGCTCGGCCGCCAAGGGCGACAAGTCGGGCAAGTCGGGGCTGTCCCCGGAGGCCATCGCGATGCAGCAGATGATGCGCGGGATTCACTTTTAAAGCGCGACACTCGACTCAGGCCCGGCTCCGGCCGGGCTTTTTCGTTCAAGGATTCAGACCATGCTGAGAGGACAACGCGTCGGCCTGCGCCACGTGACCGAGGAAGACCTGCCATGGCTCAAGCGCACCACCGGCGACCCACAGATCCGCGGCCAGTTCATGGGCACGCGCATGATGACGCCGCACACCGTCGAGCAGCGCTGGAAGGACAACGGCTTCTCCAGCGAAGACGCCGAGCGGCTGCTGATCTGCCACCTGATCGACGGCAGCGTCATCGGCGACGTGGTGCACTTCGCCGCGGCCCGCTACACGACGGCGCGCGAGATCGGCTGGACGATGGCCGACCTGTCCATGCGCGGCCAGGGGCTGACGACCGAGGCGGCGTCGCTGCTGGTGGACTACCTGTTCGAGAACTGGCCCGTGAACCGGCTGTCGTGCGGCATGTCCGTGCACAACCACGCGTCGCGGCGCGTGGCCGAGAAATGCGGCTTCACGCACGAAGGCATCCAGCGCGGCATCGTCTTCGTGGCGGGCGAGTATGTGGACTGCCATTCGTTGTCGCTGTTGCGCAGTGACTGGCTGGCGATGAAAGGCAAGGGCGCGTGAGAGACCGGGAATTCGACCTCATCGTGTTCGGCGCGACCGGTTTCACCGGCCGGCTCGTCGCCGAGTACCTGCACCTCAGTGGCGCGGCCGGCGCACGCTGGGCGATTGCCGGGCGCAGCCTGGACAAGCTGGGCCAGGTGCGCGACGAACTGCACCTGCCGCCGTCCGTCGCGCTGCTGAAGGCGGATGCGACCGATGCCGCGTCGCTGCAACGCCTGGTGGCGCGCACGCGGTGCGTCATCACGACGGTCGGGCCGTACCAGCTCCATGGCGAGGCGCTGGCCACCGCCTGCGCCGAAGGCGGCACCGACTACGTGGACCTGTGCGGCGAGCCGCTGTGGATGGCGCGCATGATCCCCAAGCTCACGCCGCTGGCCGAGCACAGCGGCGCGCGCCTCGTGTTCTCCTGCGGCTTCGACTCCATCCCGTTCGACCTCGGCGTGGTCTACCTGCAGGCCGAGGCCGAGCGTCGCTTCGGCGCGCCGCTGCCCGAGGTGCGCGGCCGCGTCGCCCGCATGAAGGGCAAGGCGTCGGGCGGCACGCTGGCCAGCATGATGGAGACGATAGCGGCGGTGAAGCGCGAGCCGGCGCTGTCCAAGCTGATGGCCAACCCGTTCGCGCTGACGCCCGGCTTCAAGGGCCCGCGCCAGCCGGCGGACCACGGCGCGGACTTCGACGACTGGGCCGGCGCCTGGACCGGACCCTTCCTGATGGCCACCATCAACACGAAGAACGTGCACCGCAGCAACGCGCTGCGCGGCCACCCCTGGGGCACCGGCTTCGTCTACAGCGAGAAGCTGCTGACCGGCAAGCCCGGCCAGGGCGACCAGGGCCGCAGGAAGGCGTTCGCGCTGGCGCGCTTCAAGAAGGTGCAGAACCTGGCGCTCGCCTTCGGGCCGACCCGCTTCCTGCTGCGGCGTTTCGTGCTGACGCAGCCCGGCGACGGCCCGGACAAGGCCGCCCGAGAGGCTGGCCACTACACGTTGTGGTTCACCGGCAAGTCGGCCGGCGGCGAGACGCTGCGCGCCATCGTCAAGGGCGACCGCGACCCGGGCTACGGCTCGACCTGCAAGCTCATCAGCGAGGCCGCGCTGTGCCTGGTGCAGGACGTCAGCCGCGAGGGCACGCCGGGCGGCGTCTGGACACCAGGCAGCGCGATGGGCCTGGCGCTGGTGAGGCGGCTGCAGGCACGTGCGGGGCTGAGCTTCGAGATGGCGGCCTGAGCCCCTCAGTCCCGGCCAGCGGGTCGTTCGAAGCCGTTGTCCACCCAGGACTCGGCGGCCGACTGGCTGAGCTTGAAGCCGGCGCTCACCTTGACCCTGGCGAGTGATTCGCCCGCAGCGTCGAACGCGCTGAGCCAGGCGTAGGGGTCGTCCTCGGCGGGCACGATCTCCAGCGTGACCTTCGTCCACGCACCGTCACGCGCCACGTAGAGCGCCTTGTTGAGCTGCGCGTGCAGTTGCTGCTCGTGGCGGCGCAGCACCTCGGACGCCGTCTTGACCAGCGTGTTGAACGCGTTCACGTCCAGCGGCTTGGGGTTCTTCTTGTCGCGGCCCATGGTCCACGGGCCGACGAGTGCCGGCTCGCTTTCGCCGGCCTTGAACATGGCGACGGCCCAGCCCTCGTCGTCCTCGTTCTTGATGACCTGGGCAGTCCAGCCGTTGTCGCGCCACAGGCGGGCTTCGAAGACGGGTTCGTCGAGGTCGCTGCTCATGCCTTCAGCCCCTGGGCGAGCAACTCGGCGACCAGCGCATTGATGCCGCCCTCATGGCTGGCGGCGCGCTCGCGCAACTGCTCGGTCAGCGCGGCCGGCAGCTTGCAGGCGAAGGGGACGAGTCCGGCGGCAGCGTCCAGCTTGCGCCGGGCCTTGCGGTCGGGCAGCGCGGTGGCGGCCTGGCCGAAGCGGCCGGGGGCGGCCTGGCCGCGCAACGCCGTGTCCAGCTTCAGGCCGGCGAGGCGGTCCAGGTCGGTTTTCTTCATGCTCATGGGCTGGATTGTCCCTGTTCGGGACGCCCGGCCCTTGAGCCGCCGGTCATCAGCCGTTGCTGGCCGGTGCGGCGGGCATGACGCCCGGGGCGCGCTGCACGCGGGTCTTGCCGCCCGTGGTCACGAGGATGACCGCGTCGCCGCTGTTGAAGCTTTCGTTGCCCTTGGCCTGGATGACCGAGCGGCGTTCGCCGTTGCGCAGCTGCACGATGATTTCCAGCGCGTCCTCGCGCGTGGCCGAGCGCTCGATGGCGTTGCCGATGACGGCACCGGCCACCGCGCCGATGACGCCGACGACGGCGCCTTCACGGCGGCCACCGACCGAGCTGCCGGCGATGGCGCCGGTCACGCCGCCGGCCACGCCGCCGACACCGCTCTGCGAACCGTCCACCGTGACGGGGCGCGAGGACAGCACGGTGGCGTCCTGGATCTGCGACATGCGCTGCGCGTCACCGCGTTGCACCACGTCGGGGCTGGTGGTGGAGCAGGCCGACAGCACGAGCGCGGCGGCCAGGGTGAGGGACGTCATGAGCTTGGACATTGATTTCTCCGAGAGGGCAAAACAGCAGCCCAACGTGTGCAATTGTCCGCCCGTTGACCGTCTGAGGCCAAGGGCTACAACTCTTTACGGTTTCGCTGTCAACCGTGCAAACGCGAACTGCGCGGCACGCTGGCGAGCAGGAACTCCATCTGATCGGCCAGGATGCGCCGGCCGCGCAGGATCATGTCCTCGTGCAGGCTGGGCACGTAGGGCATGTAGAGCAGGCTCATGTTCGCCTCCTCCGGCAGCCGGTTGCCCTTGCGGCCGTTGCAGGACCGGCAGGCCGTGATGCAGTTCATCCAGGTGTCCTGGCCGCCGCGCGACGTGGGCTGGATGTGCTCGCGCGTCAGGTCGTCGGGCTCGCCGCAATGGCCGCAGTAGGCGCAGATGAAACGATCCCGCGCGAACAGCTTGCCGTTGGACAGCGCCGGCGCCTGGCGCCAAGCCCGGCTGGGCACGGCGCCGCGCACGGCGATGATGGGATGGACTTCGATGCGCGACTGCCGCCCGCTGATGCGCTGCCAGCCGCCGCGCAGCACCTGGCAGGGGTCGCCCAGCGTCCAGGCGACGCCGTCGCAGGCGTAGATCACGGCCGCCTCGCGGGTCGTGATCCAGGACTGGGGGCGGCCGGAGACATCGAGTTGCAGCACATCCACGGAAGTCAACCTCCTGCCGTGAGACTACTTCAGAAGCGCCCCGCCGCTCAAGCGCGCCGCCATGACAGCCATCACGTCCGGGTCATCCCTAAGTCCACGGCAGTATTAGGCACATCACCCTAGAAATCGGCGGGGCAAGCTGGCGCTGTCGCGGGAGTGACCTGCAAAATAGAACGATCGTTCGTTTTATTCTTGCCTCTCGCCCCGTGTCCTCGTTGCCTGTCACCGCCAAGAAAGCCGCGTCGCCGCGCTCGCCCAAGCCGGCGCGGGTGGTGCGCTCGCTGCAAAAAGGCCAGCAGACGCGCGCTGCCATCCTGGAAGCTGCGCTGGGGCTGGCGTCGCACATGGGCCTGGAAGGCTTGTCCATCGGCGCGCTGGCGGACGTGACGCAGATGAGCAAGTCCGGCGTGTTTGCCCACTTCGGCTCGCGCGAGGAACTGCAGATCGCGGTCGTGACGGAGTATCACGCGCGCTTCGAGGAAGAAGTCTTCTTCACCGCGATCCGCGAGCCGCGCGGCCTGCCGCGCCTGCGCGCGATGTTCGAGCGCTGGGTGCGACGCGTGTCGGTCGAGGTCGACTCCGGCTGCATCTACATCAGCGGTGCCGTCGAGTTCGACGACCGGCCCGGCCCCGTGCGCGACGCGCTCGTCGCGATGGTCAAGGCCTGGCATGCCGCGCTGCACAAGGCCATCGTGCTGTCGGTGGATGAGGGCCACCTGCGCGCCGACGCCGACGTCGACCAGATCGTCTTCGAGCTGCACGGCCTCATCCTGTCGCTGCACCACGACGCGCGCTTCATGCGCATCTCCGGCGCGCTGTCACGCGCCGGCAACGGCTTCGAGCGGACCATCCAGTTCTACGCGACCCCGCTGGGACTGGAGGTGGACCGCAGCCGCGCCCTATCCAAGAACGGCGCCACGCGGCGCTGACCGATTCACCACCCCACCATCGCCCCAGGAGTACCCCGATGCCCCAGTACACCCCGCCCATGCGTGACATGCAGTTCGTCATGCACGAGCTGTTGAACGTCGTCGACGAGCTGAAGATGCTGCCCGGCCACGAGGACATCGACGCCGACACGATCAACGCGGTGCTGGAAGAAGGTGGCAAGTTCGCTGCCGAAGTGATCTTCCCGATCAACCTCAGCGGCGATGCCGAAGGCTGCACGCTCGACAAGACCACGCACGAGGTGACGCCGCCCAAGGGCTTCAAGGAAGCCTACAAGCAATACGTCGAAGGCGGCTGGCCGGCGTTGAGCTGTGACACCCAGTTCGGCGGCCAGGGCCTGCCGCACCTGGTGAACCAGTTCTTCTACGAGATGCTGAATTCGGCCAACCAGGCCTGGACGATGTACCCGGGCCTGAGCCACGGTGCGTACGAAGCGCTGCACGCCCACGGCACGCCCGAGCAGCAGGCAACCTACCTGCCCAAGCTGACCAGCGGCGAGTGGACCGGCACGATGTGCCTGACCGAGCCGCACTGCGGCACGGACCTCGGGCTGCTGCGCACCAAGGCCGAACCGCAGCCCGACGGCACCTACCGCATCACCGGCGCCAAGATCTTCATCTCGGCCGGCGAGCACGACATGGCGGACAACATCGTCCACCTGGTGCTGGCCCGCCTGCCGGATGCGCCCGCCGGCTCCAAGGGCATCTCGCTGTTCATCGTGCCCAAGTTCAACGTCAACGCTGACGGCTCGCTGGGCAGCCGCAACAGCATCTTCTGCGCCGGCCTGGAGCACAAGATGGGCATCCACGGCAACGCCACCGCGCAGATCGTGCTGGAAGGCGCCGTCGGCACGCTGGTGGGCCAGCCCAACAAGGGCCTGGCCGCGATGTTCGTCATGATGAACGCCGCCCGCCTGGGCGTGGGCAACCAGTCGCTGGGCCTGACCGAGGTGGCCTACCAGAACGCCGTGGCGTATGCGAAGGACCGCCTGCAGATGCGTTCGCTCAGCGGCCCGAAGGCGCCGGACAAGCCGGCCGACCCCATCATCGTGCACCCCGACGTGCGCAAGATGCTGCTGACCGCCCGCGCCTTCGCCGAGGGCGGCCGCATGCTGCAGGCCTACACCGTGCTGCAGCTGGACAAGGCGCTGAAGAGCGACGACGAGGACGAGCGCAAGGAATGCGACGCCGAAGTGGCGCTGCTGACGCCCATCATCAAGGCCTTCATCACCGACAACGGCTGGCTGGCCACGTCGCACTGCATGCAGGTGTTCGGCGGCCACGGCTTCATCCACGAGTGGGGCATGGAGCAGTACGTGCGCGACGCGCGCATCAACATGATCTACGAGGGCACCAACACCATCCAGTCGCTGGACCTGCTGGGCCGCAAGGTGCTGGGCAACAACGGCGCCACGCTGAAGAAGTTCGGCAAGAAGATCGCCGCCTTCATCGAGGAAGAGGGCACGAACGAGGCCATGCAGGAGTTCGTCAACCCGCTGGCCGACCTGGGCGACAAGGTCAACAAGCTGACGCAGGAACTGGGCATGAAGGCCTTCGGCAACCCCGATGAAGTGGGCGCAGCAGCCGTCGATTACCTGCGCGTGGTGGGCCACATGACCTTCGCCTACTTCTTCGCCCAAGCCGCCAAGATCGCGCTGGCCAAGAAGGATTCCGGCGACCCCTTCTACACGGCCAAGCTGGCTACGGCGCGCTTCTACTTCGCCAAGCTGTTGCCCGAGACGGCGAGCCTGATCCGCACCGCGCGCGCCGGCCTGGCGCCGCTGATGGAAATGGAAGAAGCGCTGTTCTGAAGCGCCGCCACAACACCCACGGAGACACGATGAAACCCCTGTTCGCTGCTGCCCTGCTGTGCCCGGTGCTGGCCTTCGCGCAAGCCACCCCTGTCGGTCTTTGGAAGACCATCGACGACGACGGCAAGACCGCGAAGTCGCTGGTGCGGATCACGCAACTGGGCACCGAGCAGGGCGGTGTGCTCGTCGGCAGCATCGACAAGCTGCTGGACCCCAAGGACCCGGGCGACGGCAAGTGCGACAAGTGCACCGATGACCGCAAGGACAAGCCGGTGGTGGGCCTGCAGATCATCCGCGGCGTGAAGGCCGAGGGCGACGGCGTGTGGGGTGGCGGCGAGATCCTCGACCCCAACAACGGCAAGACCTACAAGACCCGGCTGACGCCGGTCGACGGTGGCAAGCGGCTGGAAGTGCGCGGCTACATCGGCGCCCCGCTGTTCGGCCGCACCCAGAGCTGGGTGCGCGTCGAGTAACCATTCTTAAGTCAGTTTTCAACCAGTTGAGGACAGAGCTGCCGGGAGTACCCGTCCGGTCTGTCCCGCAAGGAGTAAAGATGAGTCGATTCCAAGTCCGCAAGGTCGCCGTGCTCGGCGCCGGCGTGATGGGCGCGCAGATCGCCGCCCACCTCGTCAACTGCAAGGTGCCGGTCGTGCTGTTCGACCTGCCGGCCAAAGAAGGCCCTAAGAACGGCATCGTCACCAAGGCCATCGACGGGCTGAAGAAGCTCAAGCCCGCGCCGCTGGGTGACAGTGCCGAGGCCGCGCTGATCCAGCAGGCCAACTATGAAGAGCATCTCGACGTCCTCCGCGGCTGCGACCTCATCATCGAGGCCATCGCCGAGCGCATGGACTGGAAGCTCGACCTGTACACCAAGATCGCGCCCTTCGTGGCGCCGCATGCGATCGTGGCCAGCAACACCTCGGGCCTGAGCATCACCAAGCTCAGCGAAGTGCTGCCCGAAGAAATCAAGCCGCGCTTCTGCGGCATCCACTTCTTCAACCCGCCGCGCTACATGGCGCTGGTCGAGCTGATCAACACGCCGACCACTCAAGCCCAGATCCTCGACCAGCTCGAAGCCTTCGTCACCACGTCGCTGGGCAAGAGCGTCGTGCGCGCCCACGACACGCCCAACTTCGTCGCCAACCGCGTCGGCATCGCCGGCATGATGGCCACGATGATCGAGGCCGAGAAGTTCGGCCTGACCGTGGACGTCGTCGACGACCTGACCGGCAAGAAGCTGGGCCGTGCATCGAGCGGCACCTTCCGCACCGCCGACGTGGTGGGCCTGGACACCATGGCCCACGTCGTCAAGACGATGCAGGACAACCTCAAGGACGACCCGTTCTACTCGACCTACGCGACCCCGAAGGTGCTGGCCGGCCTGATCGAGAAGGGCGCGCTGGGCCAGAAGACAGGCGCCGGTTTCTACAAGAAGGTGGGCAAGGACATCCAGCGCCTGGACTTTGCGACCGGTGACTACGTGGCCGGCGGCAAGAAGGCCGACGAGATCGTCGCCCGCATGCTCAAGAAGGCCCCGGCCGACCGCCTCAAGCTGCTGCGCGAATCGACCAACCCGCAAGCCCAGTTCCTGTGGGCCATCCTGCGCGACAGCTTCCACTACGCCGCCGTGCACCTGGACACCGTCGCCGACACCGCGCGCGAAATCGACTTCGCGATGCGCTGGGGCTTCGGCACCACGCAAGGTCCGTTCGAGCTGTGGCAGGCCGCCGGCTGGAAGCAGGTGGCGGAGTGGATCTCGGCCGACATCGCCGAAGGCAAGACGCTGTCCAGCGCGCCGTTGCCGGCCTGGGTCACTGAAGGCCCGGTCGCCGAAGCCGGTGGCGTGCACACGCCGGCAGGCTCGTGGAGCGCCGCGGAGGGCAAGTTCAAGCCGCGCAGCGAGCTGCCGGTCTATGCCCGCCAGGCCTTCCGCGAAAGCCTGCTGGGCACCGGCGCCGCCGATCCGCTGAAGTCGGGCACCGAGCTGTTCAAGAACGACGAAGTGCGCGTCTGGACGCTGGACGGCAAGGTCGTCATCGCCTCCATCACCGCCAAGCTGCATCTCATCAGCCCGGCCGTGACCGAGGGCCTGCTGAAGGCCGTGGAAATCGCCGAGGCCGACTACCAGGGCCTGGTCATCTGGAGCCCGGACGACGTGTTCTCCGCCGGCGCCAACCTCGAGAGCCTGATGCCCGTCTTCATGAAGATGGGCAGCAAGGGCATCGCGCCGGAAGAGAAGAAGCTGCAGGACATGATGCTGCGCCTGCGCTATGCCAGCGTGCCGGTCGTCGCCGCGATGCGCGGCCTGGCGCTGGGTGGTGGCGCCGAGCTGGCGGTGTACTGCTCGCGCCGTGTCGCGCACGTCGAGAGCTACGTGGGCCTGGTCGAAGTCGGCGTGGGCTTGGTGCCCGGCGGCGGCGGCCTGACCTACATCGCCCGCCGTGCCGCCGAGATGGCCGCCGCTGGCAATGCCGGCGCGGACATCCTGGCCTTCCTGAAGGACGGCTTCCTGACCGCGGCCACCGCCAAGGTCGCGACGTCGGCGCATGAGGCCAGGAAGAACGGCTTCCTGCTGGACAGCGACATCATCGTGCCGCACAAGGACGAGCTGCTGCACGTGGCCACGGCCACTGCTCTTGGCATGGCCGAGGCCGGCTACCGCCCGCCGCACAAGGCCATGTTCCCGGTCGCCGGCCGCAGCGGCATCGCCACCATCAAGGGCCAGGTGGCCAACATGCGCGACGGCGGCTTCGTCAGCGCCCACGACTACCACCTGGCCGCGGCGATTGCCGACGTGGTCTGCGGCGGCGAGGTCGAGGCCGGTTCCCTCGTCACCGAGGAGTACCTGATGGCGCTGGAGCGCAAGCACTTCTGCGCGCTGCTGGACAACCCCAAGACCCAGGAACGCATCATGGGCATGCTGCAGACCGGCAAGCCCGTTCGCAACTGAGAAGGCGCCAAGGAGATCATCATGAGCAAGCAAGTCCAGGACGCCTACATCGTCGCCGCCACCCGTCTGCCCATCGGCAAGAGCGGCCGTGGCTATTTCAGGAACACCCGCCCCGACGAGATGCTCGTCAAGGTCATGCAGGCCGCGCTGGCGCAAGCCCCCGGTCTGGAAGCCAAGGCGATCGAGGACGCCATCGTCGGCTGCTCCTTCCCCGAAGCCGAGCAGGGCATGAACATCGCCCGCGTGGCCTCGGTGCTGGCGGGCCTGGGCCCGACCATCGGCGGCGTGACGATCAACCGCTACTGCGCCTCCGGCATCACTGCCGTGCAGATGGCCGCGGACCGCATCCGTGTCGGCGAGGCTGACGTGATGTTCGCCGGCGGCGTCGAGTCGATGTCGATGATCCCGATGGGTGGCAACAAGCCCAGCCTGTCGCCGCTGATCTTCGAGAAGGACGAGAACATCGGCATCGCCTACGGCATGGGCCTGACGGCCGAGAAGGTCGCCGCGCAGTGGAAGATCAGCCGCGAAGCGCAGGACGCGTTCTCGGTGGAATCCCACCGCCGTGCCGTGGCCGCGATGGCCGCCGGCCACTTCGATGCCGAGATGACGCCGTTCGATGTCGTCGAGCGCACGCCCAACCTGGCGGACGGTTCGGTCAACGTGAGGACCCGCACCGTCAAGCTCGACGAAGGTGCGCGTCCCGACACGTCGATGGAAGGCCTGGCCCGGCTCAAGCCCGTGTTCGCCGCCAAGGGCAGCGTGACGGCCGGCAACAGCTCGCAGACCTCCGACGGCTCGGGCGGCCTGCTGATCGTCAGCGAAGCCGCGCTCAAGCGCTACAACCTGACGCCGCTGGCCCGCTTCGTGTCCTTCGCCGTGCGCGGCGTGCCGCCGGAGATCATGGGCATCGGCCCCATCGCCGCCATCCCGGTCGCGCTGAAGGCCGCCGGCATCACCGCCGCCGACCTGGACTGGATCGAGCTGAACGAAGCCTTCGCCGCGCAGTCGCTGGCCGTGCTGAACGACCTCGACAGCAAGGGCATCGAGCTGGACCGCGCCAAGGTCAACCCGAACGGCGGCGCCATCGCGCTGGGCCACCCGCTGGGCGCCACCGGCGCCATCCGTGCGGCCTCGGTCATCCACGGCCTGCGCCGCACCGGCGGCAAGTACGGCATGGTGACGATGTGCGTGGGTGCCGGCCAGGGTGCCGCCGGCATCTTCGAACGCCTGTAAGCCATGGACCGCCGCCGCGCGCTCAAGACCTCGACGGTGTTGCTCGCGGCGCCGGTCGTGGCCACGCCACTCGCGGGCTGCACCGGCGAACTGAAGGCGTTCACCTCCTGGCCCCAGGCCCGGGAGGCGGTGCGCGGGCTGCTGCTCGACGCGAAGACCGTCGAAGGCAACCCGTGGAATCTCAGCCAGGTGCTGCAACACCTGGCGCAAAGCGTCGAGTTCTCGATGCAGGGCTTTCCGGCACTCAAGGGCGCCTGGTTCCGCGCCACCCTTGGTTCGGCCGCATTCGCCGCGTTCAACGCGCGTGGCGCGATGAGCCACACGCTGGACGAACCCATCCCCGGCGCGCCCGCGCTGGACGCGGCACAGGCGCTGAAGACCTCGGTGCAGCGGCTGCTCGACGCGATGGACGCATTCGCGCCATTCAACGGTACGCTGCGGCCTCATTTCGCCTACGGTGAGCTGACCAAGCCACAGTACGAGCGAGCCCATTTGATGCACCTGGCCAATCACTGGACGCAGTTCCAGGCGAAAACGGCCACGGCCTGAGCAGGAGCCTTTGTCATGACCATCAAGAGCTACACACTGAATGGCGTCGCGACCCTCGAGATCGCACGCCCCGAGAAGAAAAACGCGATCACGCAAGCCATGTACCAAAGCATGGCCGACGCACTCCGTGCGGCCGATGCGGACAAGACCGTGCGCGCTGTGCTGATCACCGGCCAACCGGGCATCTTCACGTCGGGCAACGACCTCGAAGACTTCATGGCCGGCCCGACGCGTGGCGAAGACGCGCCGACCTTCCAGTTCATGCATGCGTTGGTCGACTGCGGCAAGCCCGTGGTGGCCGCCGTGACCGGAGCGGCCATCGGCATCGGCACGACCATGCTGTTGCATTGCGACCTGGTGTTCGTGGCCGACGATGCGCGCCTGGCCATGCCCTTCGTGGCGCTGGGCTTGGTGCCCGAGTTCGCGTCCAGCGTCGTGCTGCCGCAATTGATCGGCAACCGGCGCGCTGCCGAAAAGCTGCTGCTGGGCGACCCGTTCACCGGTGAGCAGGCCGTGGAATGCGGCATTGCCAACCGGGTGCTGCCGGGCAGCGAGGTCGTCAACCACGCGCGGCGCATTGCCGAACGGTTCAACAACCTCGCCCCGGGTGCCGTGCGCGACAGCAAGCGGCTGATCCGCGATCCTCAGCGCGAGGCCGTCAAGGCGGCGATCACGCGAGAGGCGGCGATCTTTGGCGCGCGCCTGCGCAGCCCGGAAGCCATGGAGGCCTTCCAGGCCTTCTTCCAGAAGCGCGCCCCGGACTTCTCCAAGTTCGAGTGAGCGCGTGGCGTTGACGAGGGCGCCTGACGGCGCCCTGCCTATCGACGAACCAGGCTGACGATCAGGCCCAGGACGGCCAGGATCAGGAAGCCGTAGAACAGCAACTGGGCGATGCCCGCTGCGCTCGCGGCGATGCCCGTGAAGCCGAACACGGCAGCAATCAGGGCGATGACGAAAAAGGTAATGGCGTAGCGAAGCATGTCGGACTCCTTGCAGTGGCCGCCCCGATGGCGGATGACGCAGAGTAGGGGCGGCAGGGGTGTCCTGCATGCCGGACGGTGCAGGCGTCTGGAGTCGGACACGGCTGACGCTGCGTCGCGCAAACCATGCGCCTGATGCTCGCCAAGCTCGCGCTCGGGCCCTTGCTGATCTGGCAGGGGCGCCATGTGCGCGCGACGGCACTGCGTCTGCCCGAGGCGGCCGGTGAGCGTTCACGCCCGGGCGGCCGCCTGCGGCTGCTCATCGTCGGCGACTCGTCGGCGGCCGGTGTGGGCGCGGCACACCAGGACGAAGCGCTCGCCGGCCGGCTGGCGCAGGCATTGGAGAAGCGCCGGGCCGAACCGGTGGGTTGGCAGCTCGTCGCCACCAGCGGCCATGGCACGGCGCAGGCGCTGACGCAGCTCGAAAGCGCGGAGCTGGCGCCGGCCGACGTGCTCGTCACGGCGCTGGGCGTCAACGATGTGGTGGACCAGGTGCCGCCGCAGCGGGCCATGGCGGCGCTGGCGGCCCTCGACGCGCTGGCGCGCCGCCGGGCCGGCGTGCGGCTGAGCCTGCACTGCGCCGCGCCGCCCATGCAGGCCTTCCCACTGCTGCCGCAGCCGCTGCGCTGGTTCTTCGGGCGGCAGGCTGCGCGTTTCAATGCAGTGCTGGCGGCCAGCGTGGCCGGCCAGCCGCAGCGCTGCGTGGTGCACCTGCCGCAGGCCATGCAGCACGACGCCGCGGCGCTGATGGCCGCCGACGGCTTCCACCCCGGCCCGCCGGGCTACGCGCTGTGGGCCGAGGTGCTGGCCGACCTGATCGAGAGGGGGCTCGAACGCGAGGGGGCGGTCAGCTGAACACGCTGACCGCGTCCACCAGCGACTCGGCGCGCTGCTTCAGCCCCAGCGACGCCGCCGTGCTCTGCTCGACGAGGGCGGCGTTCTGTTGCGTGATCTGGTCGATGTGGCTGACGGCCTCGCTGGCCTGGCGGATGCCCGAGGTCTGCTCCACCGACGCTGCGCTGATGTCGCCCACCAGCGTGGACACGCGGCGCACCTGGGTGACGATCTCGCCCATCGTGCGGCCGGCCTCGTCGACGATCTTGCTGCCGGCCTCCACCCGCTCCACGCTGGCGCCGATCAGGCTCTTGATCTCGCGCGCCGCCTCGGCGCTGCGCTGGGCCAGCAACCGCACTTCGCCCGCGACGACTGCGAACCCGCGCCCCTGCTCGCCGGCGCGCGCCGCTTCCACGGCCGCGTTCAGCGCGAGGATGTTGGTCTGGAAGGCGATGCCGTCGATGGTGCCGATGATGTCGGCGATGCGGCGCGAACTGGTCGAGATGTCGCTCATCGTCGTCACCGCGTGGGCCACGGCCTCGCCGCCGCGTTCGGCCGCCGTGCTGGCGCTGCGCGACAGTTCGTTGGCCTGGTGCGCCGCCTCCGCATTGCTCTGCACCGCAGCCGTCATCTGCTCCATCGACGAGGCGGTCTCCTCGACGCTGGCGGCCGCCTGCTCGGTGCGCGAGCTCAGGTCGTTGTTGCCCTGCGCGATCTCGCTGACCGAGGCCTGCACCTGCACCACCTGCTCACGCACGTCGTCCACCAGCCAGCGGAACATCAGGCCGAGCTGGCCGATGGTGCGCATCGTGACGCCGATCTCGTCCACCCGCGCCAGTACCGCGGCGTCGCGCGACGCCCTGGTGGCCACGGCGAGCGCGGTGTCGCGCAGCTGCTCGATGGGCGTGGCGATCTGCTGCTCCAGCAGCAGCGTTCCAAGCCCCATCATCACCGCCAGCAGGCCGGCCACCTGCAGGCCCGCGCTCGCGCCCAACGCGGCCAGCGCCACGGCCGCGCCACCGACCCACAGGCTGCCCAGCACGAGCCGGATGCGCCCGCGCACCGACAGCGTCTGGCCCAGGTTGCGCCACGAGGCCAGCCCGGTGCGCAGGATGAGGCCCTTGTGGAAGCGCTTGCCTTTGGCGGTGCCTTCACGGAAATCGCGGTACAGGGTTTCGGCGGCGTCCACCTCAGCCCGGCTGGGCTTGGTGCGCACCGACATGTAGCCCACCTGGCGGCCGCCGCGCACCACCGGCACGGCATTGGCACGCACCCAGTAGTGGTCGCCGTCGCTGCGGCGGTTCTTCACAAGCGCCGACCAGGGCTCGCCCTGCTTCAGCGTGGCCCACATGTCGGCGAACGCCTCCTTGGGCATGTCGGGGTGGCGCACGAAGTTGTGCGGCTGCCCCATGATCTGGTCACGCGGAAAACCACTGGCCTCGACGAACGCTTCGTTGGCATAGGTGACGTGGCTGTTGGCGTCCGTCGTGGACATCAGCACGACACCGTCCTGAAGCGGGTACTCGCGCTGCGTGACGGGGTGGTTGACTCTCATGAAACCTCCTGGATGGATGACCGAACTGCAGGGGCGCCATCAGGATAGCCGCAGAGGGGCGTCCACAGGGGAAGGTGGGAGGGCCGGTGTGCGGGAGGCGCTTGCTAATTATTTTGATCAAATTTATCAAAATGACAAGCAAGCGGCGCTGGGAGTGAGCTTGGTTTCCCAGTAAAAGTTCACGTTTTATCAAATGGTGGCCGACTGAATGAGATCAGCTCACCACCGTCCTGGGCTTGCCGTCGCGATCGATGGCGACGTAGGTCAGGTTAGCTTCCGTCACCTTGACGACGTGCGGGTTCTCCGGGTCGCGCTCGGCGAGTACCTCGACATGCACGGTGACCGACGTGCGTCCGACGCGCGTGACGGTCACGTAGAAGCTCAGCAGGTCGCCGATGGACACCGGCTGCTTGAAGACGAACTCGTTGACGGCCACCGTCGTGACGCGGCCGCGCGAGATGCGCGCCGGCAGGATGGAGCCGGCGATGTCCACTTGCGCCATGATCCAGCCGCCGAAGATGTCGCCGTTGGCGTTGGAATCCGCCGGCATCGGCATGACGCGCAGCACGAGTTCGCGTTGGCCGGGGACGGGGGTGAGGCTGGCTTCCTGGGGCATGGCATTCAGTGGTGACAATTCGGCATTCATTTTCGGTCCTGCGCTTGCGATCCTCTACCTCAGCATCATCCGTGCCACCTGCAGGCACCGCGCCCGCCACCCCCGGCGACTGGCGCACCATCGGCCGGCTGCTGCCCTATCTGTGGCGCTACCGCTGGCGTGTCGGGCTGGCACTGGCCTTCATGGTGGGTGCCAAGGTCAGCAACGTGGGCGTGCCGCTGCTGCTCAAGCACATGATCGACGCGCTGGACCTCAAGCCGGGCCAGCCGCAGGCGCTGCTGGTGGTGCCGCTGGGCCTGCTGGTGGCCTATGGCGCGCTGCGGCTGCTGACGTCGCTGTTCACGGAACTGCGCGAGCTGATCTTCGCCAAGGCCACCGAAGGCACGGCGCGCAGCATCTCGCTGCAGGTGTTCCGTCACCTGCACGACCTGTCGCTGCGCTTTCACCTGGAGCGCCAGACCGGCGGCATGACGCGCGACATCGAGCGCGGCACGCGGGCCGTGCATTCGCTGATCAGCTACTCGCTCTACAGCATCGTGCCGACGCTGATCGAGGTGGTGCTGGTACTGACGCTGCTGGGCGTCAAGTTCGACGTCTGGTTCGCCGGCATCACGCTGGCGGCGCTGGCGGTCTACATCGGCTTCACCGTCGTCGTGACGGAGTGGCGCACGCAGTTCCGCAAGCTGCTCAACGAGCTGGACTCCATCGCCCACACCAAGGCCATCGACTCGCTGCTGAACTACGAGACGGTCAAGTACTTCAACAACGAGGACTTCGAGGCCCGCCGCTACGACGAAAGCCTGGAGAAGCTGCGCCGCGCGCAATTGAAGAGCCAGACGACGCTGTCGCTGCTCAATACCGGCCAGCAGCTCATCATCGCCACCGCACTGGTGCTGATGCTGTGGCGGGCCACGCAGGGCGTCGTGGACGGCAAGCTGAGCCTGGGCGACCTGGTGATGGTCAACGCCTTCATGATCCAGCTCTACATCCCGCTGAATTTCCTGGGCGTCATCTACCGCGAGATCAAGCAGGCGCTGACCGACATCGAGAAGCTGTTCCGCCTGCTGGACCGCGATCGTGAAGTGGCGGACTCGCCCGAGGCGACCGAACTGGTGGTGCAGGGCGGCCGCGTGGTGTTCGACGACGTGCGTTTCGCGTACGACCCGGCGCGACCCATCCTGCACGGCGTCAGCTTCGAGATCCCGGCGGGAAAGAAGGTCGCCGTCGTCGGCCCCAGCGGCTCGGGCAAGAGCACGCTGGCGCGGCTGCTGTACCGCTTCTACGACATCGACAGCGGCGCCATCCGCATCGACGGGCAGGACATCCGCACCGTCACGCAGGCCAGCGTGCGCCGTGCCATCGGCATCGTGCCGCAGGACACGGTGCTGTTCAACGACACCGTGGCCTACAACATCGCCTACGGCCAGCCCGGCGCCGGCGCTGCGGCGGTCGAGGCCGCGGCGCGTGCGGCACACATCCACGCCTTCATCGCCGCCACGCCGCTGGGCTACGACACCATGGTAGGCGAGCGCGGCCTGAAGCTGTCAGGCGGCGAGAAGCAGCGCGTGGCCATCGCCCGCACGCTGCTGAAGAACCCGCCCATCCTGATCTTCGACGAGGCGACGTCGGCACTGGACTCGACCAACGAGCGCGCCATCCAGGCCGAACTGGAGTCCGCCGCCCAGAACAAGACCGTGCTGGTCATCGCGCACCGGCTGTCCACGGTGGTGGATGCGCACGAAATCCTCGTGCTCGAACACGGCCACATCATCGAGCGCGGCCGGCACGACGAGCTGCTGGCCCGTGGCGGGCGCTACGCGCAGATGTGGCGGCTGCAGCAGTCGGGCGGGGACTGATGAGCCCCTCGCTCAGTTCGCCCTGCTGAACGCGGGCGAAGCTGATCGGTCCCCCGAGGGGACGGCGATGTGCTTGCGGCATTGAGCTGCAAGCACATCGCCAACCGGGCCGGCTTGGGAGCGGCCCGGCGCTCGGCCCGCCGTTGCTGCAACGCGGGAGGTCAGTGCGGTTTCTTGGGCTTCTCGAAGCGCTTGGGCCGGTAGACGTTGCCGTCCCACTCGCCACCCGCCCGCCGGCCCTGCTCGTGCAGCGTCGCCTCGCGGGCGCGGCGGATGACGCGCTCAGCCTCCAGTGCCGCCGCGCGTGTCTGGCGCTGGCGGCGGCGCCAGCCGGTGGCGCGGTCCATCTGCCGTTGCGCCCAGGCCGACAGGCGGGCCAGGCCGGCATCGACCCGGTTGCGCGCCCGCCAGGGCAGGGCCATGTGCACCGCGAGGGCGATGCAGGTGACCAGGCCGAGGACGGCGAGCACGGTGTGCAGCATGGGCCGAGTGTGAACCAAACCTGAGGTGGATGTCAGCCCCGTGAAGCGGGCTTTACGATTTCTGGCGGATCGCCCACAGCGCCAGCATGGCGTCCGGAATCCGGCGGCTGGCTTCGTCGCGCTGCTCGGCCGAGCCTTCGGCCAACTCGCCGTCCGCGCTGCCCAGCGCTGCGATGGGCGCCAGCAGCGCGGCCGTCTCGCCAGCGTCGAACCACGGCTCCCACGCCTCGGGCGCCAGGTTCACGGCGATCAGGAAGCCCGCGGCCCAGTCTTCGGCGTCGGCATATTCGGTGTCCTCGTCCTCGCCGTCCGCGAAGCTGAAGATGGGCTCCCACGCCTGCGGGCGCTCCGCCCAGGCCACGGCGATGGAGTGCAGGTGGCGCAGCACCAGCAGCGTGGCCTTCTTGCGCTGCTTGCCACTGGTGAAGGGCGCTGGATCGGGCTCACGGTCGCCGCCCCAGATGACCGGCAGCCAAGACTCGCCCGGCAGGTCGGCGAGCTTGCGGCCGGGCGTCAGCAGCAGGCCGGCCAGGTAGCCGTCCAGCGCCTCGATGTTCATCGAGCTGTCGGCCGGCAGGTCGGCCAGCAGCTCGTCCAGGTCGTTCAGCTCCTCGTCGGTGAGCGGGCGGTTGTCGGAGGCGGGGTTGTAGTGCGGATACTGCATGGGTGTCGTCCTGGGTTCAGCCGTGGCGGCCGTGGCGGCTCTTGGGTTTCTTGCCGTCGAGTTCGGCGAACTGCGACTTCAGCAAGGCCATCAGCACGCGGGCGTTCTGCTCGGTCATCAGGACGATGCTGCTGGGCTCGATGCCCTCGATGGGTGTCCTGGGTGCCACGATGGCGTCCACCTTGAACACGATCTGGCCGTGCTGGTTGGCAGAGGCGGCCTTGAATTTCTGGACTTCGATCTGGTGCGTCTTCATGGGGCGTTGGAATGGCCGGCAGGCCGACATCTTGCCATTCCAGGCGGCGCGCCTTAAGGTGGCGCATGGCTCGGCCCATTCGCCTCGAGGTTGCCGGCGCGGTCTACCTGATCGGCGCCCACTGCCCGTTCGAGAGCAGCCAGCCCGCTTTTGCCGACGATGGCGACCGCGCCAAGATGCGCGCGCTGCTGGCCCAGGCGCTGCACCGTTTCGACGCCCAGGCGCTGGCCTACGCGCTGCTGCCCGACCATTACCAGCTGCTGCTGTTCACCCGCCGGGCCAACCTGTCGCAGCTGATGCGGCAGGTGAACGGCATCTACACCCAGCACCAGCAGCGCCGCCACGGCTTCACCGGTCCGTTGTTCCAGGGGCGCTTTCGCGCCGTGCTGGTGGACCGCGACCGCTACCTGCTCGATGCCTGCCGCTATGTGGACCTGACCCCGGTGCGCCAGGGCCTGGTGCGCGGCGCGGCCGACTGGCCGGGGTCGAGCTTTCGTGCGCTCAGCGGCCTGGAGCCTGCGCCGGCATGGCTGGAGGTGAGCGGGCTGCACAGCCACCTGCTGGGCCGCCCGGCGACCACCGCCGCCCAGCATGCGCGCGCGGGCGAGCGCTACGCCCGGCTGGTGGCTGCCGAGCCGGCGATGGAGCTGTGGCCCGGCCGGCTGCGCGAGCAGATCTTCCTGGGTGACGCGGCGTTCGCCGCCCGCATGCGCGCCGCCGCCATCGCGCCCAAGCGGGTCGCGCGCACCAGCTTCAACGAGTGGCTCAAGCGTGCCGGCGGCATCCGAGAGCAGGCGCTGTGGCTGGCGCATGCCGAGGGCGGCGTCGCCATGACGGCGCTGGCGGCGCAGCTCGGCCTGTCGGTGTCGCGCATCAGCCGCCTGATCGCGGCGGCGGAGCGGGCCGTTTGATGGGACGGGCGCCCCATCGCCGTGGCTACAGCTGCTTGAAGCGGTAGGCGTAGGCCGGCGAGACCTCCAGCGTTTCCGGCCGGTTCTTCAGCGTGATGCCGAGCTTGCCGCTCAGGCTGCGGCTGACCGAGCGGATCGCATGCGCATTGACGATGGTGGAGCGGTGCACCTGCCAGAAGTGCTCGCCGTCCAGGCGCTGCACCAGCTCCTTGAGCGGCACCGAGATCAGCGCCTCGGTGTCGGCCGTGACGACCGCGACGTACTTGTGGTCGGCGCGGAAATAGGCCACGTCGTCCACCGTGATGAGCTGCAGCTCGCGCCCGCGCTGCACGGTGATCCAGCGCAGCGGCTCCACGGCGGCCCCGCCCGTGGTGCGGGCCGCGAGGCCGGCGAGGTCGGCCGGCGGCTGGCTCAGGCGCTCCTTCAGCCGCAGCAACGTCTTGGCCATGCGCACCGGGTCCAGCGGCTTGAGCAGGTAGCCCACGGCGCCCTCGTCGAAGGCCTGCACGGCGTAGCGCTCATGCGCCGTGATGAAGACGATGTGCGCGCGGCGGCCGACCAGCTGCGCGACCTGCAGGCCCGACAGCCCCGGCATCTGCACGTCCAGGAAGCACACCTCGGGCGCCAGCTGCTCCACCAGGCGCAGCGCCTCGTGGCCGTCGCGCGCCAGCCCGACGACCTGCGCCTCGGGCCACTGCCGCAACAGCTCCTCGCGGATCTCGGCGGCGAGCAGGGCTTCGTCTTCGGCGATCAGCACGCGGGTCATGTGGGAAGCGGCCAGGTGAGCTTGAACACGGGCATATCTTCGATGAGCAGCACCAGCGAAGCGCCCTGGCCGTGCACCGCGTGCAGCCGCTGGGCCAGCTCGTGCAGCGGCGCGTGCCCGGCGGCCAGGCGTGTCTGCGCAAGGTCCGGCCCCAGCGCGCGCAGCCGCAGCTCGGCCACGCCGTCGCCCGCGTGCAGCGACAGGCTCCACAGCGTCGCGCCGTCATCCAGCAGCGGGCGCACCAGCGGCAGCAGCACCATCGGTGCCAGCGGCCAGTCGGGGGGATCGGCCAGGCTGGCGAGGTGCAGTCGCTCGGTGTGCTGCCCGTCGGCGCTGACGAGCCGCGCGTAGGCTCGCAGCGCGGCGACCTCGCGGCCCAGCGTGGACAGCTGCGCCTGCACATGCGGCTGCAGCGCGCGCAGCAGCTCGATGAGCGCCGCCAGCCGCGCCTGGCCGCGCTGCGGCGCCTGCGCCAACTCGGTGTCGATGACGGCCAGCCGGTCGGACAGCAGTGCCGGGTCCACGCGCGCCTGCAAGGCCAGCAGCTGCGTCGCGGCGAGCTGGCGCTCGCGCAGCGCCGCGGCGTCCTGCAGCGCCTGCAGCCGCGCCTGCGCGCGCCGCGAGAAGCGCAGCTGCGCGTACACGCCCACGCCCAGCGCGTGCCAGACCACGGTGGTGCTGGCCAGCGCGTAGTCGTTGGCCCGTGTCCACCAGTCCGCCTTGCCCAGCAGCGGGTACAGCGCCGGCGCGATCAGCCAGACGCCGCCGATGACGGTTACGGCCACGACCGCCGGGTAGGCGAGCCACGCCGGCAGCCGGCGCGCGTCGACGAGGGTGTCGGCCAGCCGCAGCAGCAGCACGGCCGGCACGCCGAACTGCAGCACGTTGTACGTCAGCGCCTCGACCGTGTCCTGCAGCGAGATGGGGTTGTTCAGCGGTGTGCCGTTGGCCACCAGCGTGGCCGCGCCCACCAGCAGCATCCAGCCGGGGTCGCCGGGTTTGAGCAGCGAGGTCATGTCACGTCCGTGATGCGTCTGTGCCCTGGACGAGGGGCAGGTGGATGCGGGCCATCAGGCCGCACGGCTGGTTCAGGTGCAGGCTCAGCCGCGCGGCGCTGCCGCAGGCGGCCAGCCGCGCGCGCAGCGTGGCCAGGCCGGTGCCGCTGCCGCTGCCGCTGCCCATGCCCGCACCGGTGTCGGCCACCTCCAGCCGCAGCAGGCGGGGTTCGCCCGGCGGCCCGTCCTCCAGGCCGGCGCGCACGACGATCTCGCCGCCCGCCACCTGCGGGCCGATGCCGTGCTTGATCGCGTTCTCGGCCAGCGTCAGCAGGCAGGTGGACGGCACGATGGCGTCGTCCAGGCCGGGCGCGATCTCGCAGCGCAGCGCCAGCCGCGCCGGGCCGATGCGGCGCTGGTGCAGCGCCAGGAAGGCGGACACCAGCGCCAGTTCGCGCGCCAGCGGCACCTCCGACTGGCGCAGCTCGGGCAGCGCGGCGGCCAGGTACAGCCGCAGGTCGGCCAGCATCGCGCGCGCGGCGTCGGTGTCGGTGTGCGCCAGGCGGCGCAGGTGGGCCAGCGTGTTGAACAGGAAATGCGGCTCCACCTGGGCCTGCAGGAGCGCGGCGCGGGCCGCATCGAGCTGGCGGGCCTGCGCCTGTTCACCCTGGTGCAGCGCCTGCGCGTCGGCGTGCTGGCGCCGGCCGCGCTGGTGGTAGTCCAGCGCCAGGCAGATGCAGGTGGACAGCGTGCCCTGCACCTGCAGGTTGTAGGGCGAGAAGAAGATGTCCGGCCCGCCGACGCGGCGCAGCGCCATGCCGACGAAGGTGCTGAGCACCGTCAGCACGACTATCTGCACCGCCAGCCCCCAGCGGTGCCCGCGCGGCGAGCGCTGCGGTGTCGGCAGCCAGGGGTGGCTGAGCGCCGCGCCCAGCCAGATCGCGTACAGCATGACCGCGATGGCCAGCCAGGCGCGGCGGCTGGGCATCAGGCCGGCGCGGCAGATGTTGTCCTCGCTGGCGAACCTGCAGTTCACCACCTCGGGCAGCAGCAGCGCCCCCGCCAGCGCCACGCACAGGAGCGCCGCCACGGCGAGGGTCCGGCGGCGCAGCAGCGGGTGGCTCGGCAGGGAAAAAGGCATGCGGGGCGGGGAGGGCGGGGCGGTCAGCGAGGCGTGGCGGCCTGGGCCACGGAGGCGGCGGGCGCGGCGGCCAGCACGGCCACCGGGTCGGCGAAGCGGATGTTAAGGACGTAGCGCTGCGGTTCGCCGGCGCGGCAGTCCAGCGAGGCCAGCGCCAGCCGCACGGGCACGTGGTAGCTGCGCGTGCCCGCCAGGGCGACGACTTGCGTGCGGCCGCGGGCATCGACATCGAACTCGACGCGCACCTCGCCGTCGCGGCCGACGCGCTGCTTGGCGCTGGCCAGCAGCTCGGACAGCTGGTCGGCGGCCTGCGGGCAGTCGGCCGGCGCGGCGAAGGCGGGAGTGAAGGCAAGGGTGAAGGCGGGCGCGGTGGCGAACAGCAGCAGCGCAAGGGTGCGGGTCATGGCGGGGGTCTCGGGGTGTTGCGATGGCGGCACCTTAGGGATCGCCGCGCGCCGGGTCAGCGCCCGCCGGACGAAGCCCGCAAACCCGCCGACGAAGGCCGCAGCGCAGCCGACGGACGCGCGGCGGCCCGGGGCCGCCGCGGGCCAGGGCCACGGCCTGGCGTCGCGCGCGCAGGCCTGGCGCCCATGACTTTCGGCAGCGCGCGAGGGCGCTAAGCTGGCGGCCCGCGAGTTCCGCGCCGTCCGGCGCCCCCACCTCCCGTGCTGCGCCGTCCCCTCGTCCTGGCCCTGCTGGGCATCCCCCTGGCCCTCGCCCTCATCGGCGCGGTCGTCGCGCTGTTCGTCTGGCAGCAGTTGCCCGCGCTGGACGCGCTGACCGACTACCAGCCCCACCAGCCGCTGCGCGTCATGAGCGCCGACGGGCAGCTGCTGGGCGAGTTCGGTGCCGAGCGGCGCCGCTTCGTGCCGCTGGCCGACATCCCCAAGCCCATGAAGCAGGCGCTGCTGGCGCTGGAAGACGCCGACTTCTACGAGCACTCGGGGCTGGACTACGGCGGCATCGTGCGCGCGTTCTTCCGCAACCTGACGCACCGCGGCCCGCTGCATGGTGCCTCCACCATCACGCAGCAGCTCGCGCGCGACATGTACCTGACCAAGGAGCAGCGCTGGTCGCGCAAGATCGTCGAGGCGCTGCTGGCGATCAAGATCGAAGGGGCGCTGACCAAGGACCAGATCCTCGAGATCTACATGAACCAGATCTTCCTCGGCAACCGCGCCTACGGCTTCGCGGCGGCGGCCGAGCGCTACTTCGGCAAGGGCCTGGACCAGTTGAGCTGGGGCGAGACGGCGCTGCTGATCGGGCTGCCCAAGGACCCCGTGCGCCTGAACCCGGTCGTGCACCTGGAGCGCGCCAAGCGGCGCCAGCATGTCGTGCTGGGCCGGCTGGAGGCCGTGGGCCTGATCACGCCCGAGCAGGGCAAGGCCGCGCGCGCCGAGACGCTGGTCATCCAGCGCCCGCGCCGCCTCTCCGGCATCGCCGACCACGCCGCGGAGCAGGTGCGCGCCGAGATGGTCACGCGCTTCGGCGAGGACGCCTACACGCGCGGCCTGACGGTGACGACGACGCTGCTGTATGCCGAGCAATCGGCCGCGCAGGAAGCGCTGCGCCATGCACTGTTCGAGCTGGAGCGGCGCCAGCCCTTCCGCGGCCCCGAGACGACGGTGGAGCTGCCCGACGACAAGGCCGAGAACTTCGACGAGGCGCTGGACGCGGCGTTCGATGCCTACCCCGACCTCGGCGAGCTGCGCACCGCCGTGCTGCTCAAGCTGGACAAGGGCGCCGCCGAGCTGGTGCTGGCGGACGGCGACAAGGTCACGCTCAAGGGCAGTGCCGTGCGCACGCTGCAGAACGCCAGGCGCGGCGCGGTGCTGCACGTGCTGGAGTCGGGCAAGAACAACTGGCAGCTCAGCCAGGTGCCGCAGGCCGAGGGCGCCGTCGTCACGCTGGACCCGGTGAGCGGCGCGATCCGCTCGCTGGTGGGCGGCTTCGACTTCACGCGCAACCAGTTCAACTCGGCCACGCAGGCCTTCCGCCAGCCGGGCTCGGCCTTCAAGCCGTTCATCTACTCCGCGATGATCGAACAAGGCGCCTGGGCCGGCACGCTGGTCAGCGACCAGCCGTTCGTGCAGGGCGACTGGGCGCCGCGCAATGCAGACGGCCAGTACGAGGATGAGCTGACGCTGCGCCAGGCGCTGGCCAAGTCCAAGAACATGGTCACCATCCGGCTCGTGCAGGCCATGGGGCCGCAGCGCGCCCGCGCGTGGGCGTCGCGCTTCGGCGTCGACGAGGACAAGCAGCCGCTGAACCTCACCATTGCGCTGGGCACGGGGGCGGCCACGCCGCTGCAGATGGCGCAGGGCTATGCCGCCTTCGCCAACGCCGGTCAGCTGCCCACGGCCTGGATGATCGACCGCGTGCAGGACTCGCAGGGCATCGTGCTGTGGAAGGCCGACCCGCCCAAGTCGCGCCAGGTCATCAGCGCGCGCAATGCCTTCATGACCTCGCAGCTGCTGGCCGCCGTGGCCCGCGAGGGCACTGCCGCGCGCGCCAGCTCGCTGCTGGGCCGCTGGGACCTGTACGGCAAGACCGGCACCACCAACGACGCGGTGGACGCGTGGTTCTGCGGCTTCCAGGCGTCGCGCGTGGGCGCGGTGTGGATCGGCTATCCGCAGCCCAAATCGCTGGGCGACCGCGAGAGCGGTGGCGGCCTGGCGCTGCCCGTGTGGGCGGCGACGATGGCCGTGGCGCTCAAGGGCCAGCCCAACACGCAGATCGCGCCGCCCGCCGACGGCCTCGTGAAGATCGGCGACGACTGGTTCTACCAGGAGTTCGCCGGCGACCTGGCCATCTCGCGCATCGGCCTGCCCGCGCCCGACGCAGCCGCGTCGGAGCCCGTGTCCGCGCCGCCGATCAACCAGTAGCCGCCTCGGCCGTCCCACGAAAGACCTGCCATGTTTCGCCCCCTGTCCGTTTTGCTCCTCGCCGGCCTGCTCGCCGGCTGTGCCGGCATCCGCGAGGCGCGCATGGCCGTGCCGCCTTCGTTGTCCGGCGTGCCGGAGGAATCCTTCGGCCAGGTCGGCTGGGGCCGCAAGGGCGAGTTCCTGCTGGGCGGCCAGACCGTGCGCTATGAGCGCGGCGCGGACCGCGTCTCGCTGTTCGACAGCCTCAGCTACCGCCGCGCGCCGCTGCGCTTCACGTGGGTGACGGCCGCTGGCGACAGCAACGCCGATTGCAAGGCCCAGCAGGCGGAACTGAGCCTGGGCGTGCTCAGCGGCGCCATCAAGCCGTGGACGCTGACCTGCCGCTGGAGCGGTGCCTCCAACGCCACGCTGACCATCGGCCAGGCGCGTGGCCAGGCGGTGCGCCAGTCCCGCGAAGGCAGCTACCAGCGCGGCGAACTGACGCTGGGCCTGCGCTCCGTGCACAGGCTCGAAGGCAGCGGCCTGGCGCTGCAGGAGGCCGTGGGCTACGAGATCGTGCGCGAGGGGCAGGTCATCGGCAGCGTGGACCTCAGCCGCGGCGTGCCGCACCTGCGCCGGCCCGACCCGCGCACGCCGCTGGGCCAGGCCGTCACCGAGGCGGCCTTGGCACTGGCGCTGGTCTGGGAACCGAGCTGACACCACGGCGCCGTCGCGTTAACGACCCGCTACGCTGGGTAACAGTTGGGCGGCCTGTGCCGCCCTAGAGTCGGTCTCAGTGCCCCAGGAGGACCGCCCATGCGCCGTTGCCGCTCGCCCGCTGCCTTGTCCCTGTGCCTGTGCCTGCCGTTGCTGCTGGCCGGCTGCGCGGCCAGCACGGTGCCGACCGCGCGAGAGGCGCAGATGGCGCCCATGGCGCGCATGGCGTTGCCGGCGTCGGTGGCCGAGGTGGCGGAGGAGTCCTTCGGCAAGCCGGCCTGGGAGCGCCGTGGCGAGTTCCTGCTGACCGGGCAGACGGTGACCTATGAACGCAGCGCCGCGCGGCTGTCGCTGTTCGAGGACTTGGCGGCGCCCACCGGCTGGCTGAGTTACACCTGGGCCGGCCCGGCGGGCGCGACGCGCGCGGACTGCGTCGGGCAGCCTGCGGCGTCGACCACCAACAGCCGCCTCGTGTCACCCCGGCCCTGGGCCTTGCACTGCACCTGGACCGGCGCGTCCAGCGCCATGCTGCAGATCGGCGAGGGCCAGTTGCGCGAGGGCCGGCTGAGCCGCGAGGGCAGCTACCGGCGCGGCGAGCTGACCCTCGGCCTGCGCTCGGCGCATGTGCTGGAAGGCGACGCCACGCCGCACACGACGGCCGTGGGCTACGAGCTGCTGCACGAGGGCGTGGTGGTCGGCAGCGTGGAGCTGAGCCGCGGCGTGCCCAGGCTGCGCCGGCCCGACCCGGCCACGCCGCTGGGCCGTGCGGTCACCGAGGCGGCGCTGGTGCTGGCGCTGGCCTCCGAGCCGGGCTGACCGGGCGCCTTTCGTCGCGACATTCGTCTCGCCCTCCGTCTCGCCACCCGTCGCGCCCTTCGGCGATTCGTCGCCGCCGGCTGGAGGCGGCGGGTGGGCGTGGGCAGCATGAAGCCCATCCCAACCCCGGAGCGCCTCCATGCCGTTTTGCCGCCTGATCGCCGCCTGCGCCGTTGCTTCGCTGAGCCTGCCGCTCGCCGCGCAGACCTTGACTGTCCGTCCCGGCCCCGAGGTGGTGGCCGGTGAGCCGCTGCACCTCGCCGTCGAAGGCGCCCGGCCCGGCGCGCGGCTGACGCTGCGCGCGAGCCGCAGCATCGCCGCCGAGGGCGGTGCCCGCGCCTTCCAGTCGCAGGCGGTCTTCGTGGCCGATGCGGCGGGCCGCGTCGACGTGGACGCGCAGGCGCCCGTCGAGGGCAGCTACCGGCATGCCGATGCGCGCGGGCTGTTCTGGTCGATGGCGCCGGTGGCCGGCGGCGCTGCGCCGGACGCGTCGCGCGCGGGCGAGGTGGTGCTGCAACTGCTGGACGGCGACCGGCCGCTGGCCGAGCGGCGCGTGCGGCTGCTGCCGCAGGCCGCCGACGTGGTGGTCACCGAGCCGGCCGAGTTCCCCGGCGCACGCTTTGCGACGCCCGGCGGCGCGGCCCGGCGGCCGGCGCTGATCGTGTTGGGCGGCTCCGAGGGGGGCAGCCTGGCCGCGCGCACGTCGGCGCCGTTGCTGGCCTCGCAGGGCTACGCGGTGCTGGGCCTGCCGTACTACTCGCCGCCCGGCTGGAGCCCGCAGGGCCCGACGCCGCCGGAGCTGCCGGCCCTGCCGGGCTCGTTCGTCGACATCGAACTCGCGCGGCTGGCGCAGGCGCGGGACTGGCTGGCCCGCCAGCCCGGCGTGGACGCGAGCCGCATCGGCGTCTACGGCGTGTCCAAGGGGGCCGAGTTCGCGCTCGCGGCGGCCAGCCGCATGCCGTGGATCAAGGCCGTGGCCGCCATCGTGCCCAGCGACGTGATCTGGGAAGGCTGGGGCAGCCAGGCGCCCGAGGCCGACAAACGCTCCTCCTTCGCCTGGCAGGGCCAGGCCTTGCCCTGGGTGCCGTACGAAGGCTTTGCCGAGGAGTTCGCCGGTGCCGCGCAAGGCCAGCCCATCCGCATCCGGCGGCCGCTGGACAAGGGCCGCGCCGCGCACCCGCAGCGCGTGGCGGCTGCGCGCATCGAGGTGGAGAAGATCGCCGCGCCGGTCTTCCTCGTCGGCGGCGGTGACGACCAGGTCTGGGACTCGGCCGGCATGGCCCGGGCCATCGCGGCCCGGCGCGCCGACGCCGGGCTGGCGACGGTGGCGCTCGTCTACCCGCAGGCCGGCCACGCGCTGTCGGGCCACGGCTGGAGTCCCACGACCACGTACAACGAGGGCCTGATGAAGTTCGGCGGCCAGCCCGAGGCCGACGCCCGGGCGCAAGGCGAGGCCTGGCCGCGGCTGCTGGCCTTCCTGCGCGAATCGCTCGGCCGCTAGCCTTGTCGGTCAGCGAGCAGGGCGCGCACGGCCGGCGCCGCGTGCGGGCCACAATCCGCACACATCCCTGCCGCAGCCCATGAACATCGACGCCGACCGCTACGCCGACCAAGGTTTCCTCGTCATCCCGCGCTTCAAGTCCGCGGCCGACATCGCCGCGCTGCGCGCCCGCGCGCTGCAGATCGTCGAGGCCTTCGACCCCGGCGAGCAGCGGCCCGTCTTCACGACCGAGGAGCAGCAGCGCCACGTGGACGACTACTTCCTCGACAGCGGCGACCAGGTGCGCTGCTTTTTCGAGGAAGAGGCCTTCGACGCCGCCGGCCGGCTGCGCGTGCCCAAGGAACTGGCCATCAACAAGATCGGCCACGCGATGCACGACCTGGACCCGGTGTTCTCGGCCTTCTCCAAGGGCGAGGCGCTGCGCGGCGTGGCCGGTGCGCTGGGGCTGGCCCGGCCGCAGGTCTGGCAGTCGATGTTCATCTTCAAGCAGCCCGGCATCGGCGGCGAGGTGCGCTGGCACCAGGACGCCAGCTTCTTCGAGAGCGACCCCGTCACGGTGACGACCTTCTGGTTCGCGCTGGAAGACGCGACGCTGCAGAACGGCTGCCTGTGGACCGAGCCGGGGGGCCACCGGGGCCGGCGCGGCGTGCTGCGCGAGCGCTTCGTGCGCGAGGGCCGCAAGGCCTGGATGGAGCCGGTCGACGCGACGCCCTGGCCCGCGGCCGACTCGACGGAGGCCGTGCCGCTGGAGGTCGAGGCCGGCTCGCTGGTCGTCTTCCACGGCCTGCTGCCGCACTACTCGGCCGCCAACCGCTCGGACAAGTCGCGGCATGCGTACACGCTGCACGTGACCGACGCCGCCAGCCGCTACTCGACACGCAACTGGTTGCAACGCACGGCGGCATTGCCCGTGGCAGGCTTCTAAACCTGCTCACAGCGGACACATCTGCTCACGGGCGGGGCGGGTTGTCCTACGGGGGGAGGCACCCTGGGACTGCACGGGCGGGGCGGCGGCGTCCCAACAATGACTTCATCGCACCCATCGAAACAGGAGGCCGTGATGAAGTTTCCCAAGTCCGTACATGCCGAAGGCTGGCTCGATCACATCGAGACGACCAAACCCGAACACATGCCCGAAGCGCTGTCCGCCCACGCGGCTGCGCCGTTGAGGCGGCCGGTGACACCGCTGGCGTCGCCCGCCGCGGCGTACCGCGTTGATGACGTCCAGCGCGAGCGAATCGCCACGCCCACGCCGGTCGCGGCCGCCAGCGGGTTCACGGTGCCACCGTCGCCCACGGTGATCGAGCCGCGCCAGTACGCGGTCACGCCTTGGGTGATCGGTGCAGGCGCTGGCGCGGTGCTGATCGCGGTAGCCGTGATGATGTCGCGCGGCTTCGCGCCGTCCGTCGAGCCGATGGCCACACCGCCCGCCACGGTGGTGGGCGAGGTCAAGCCGTCGCCCGAGGATGCGCAGCTCGCCGCCGAGCCCACCGCCGCCGGCCCGGTGACGGCAACACCTGACACCTCGCCGGCCCCGGCCGAGCCGGTCGTGGCGGCTGCCAAGCCGGCACCCACACCCGCACCGGTCGCGGAGGCGCCCCGCGTCGTTGCCGCGGCGCCCACGACGCCGCCTGCACCCAGGATGCAGGCCCCCGCACCCAGCCCGGCGCTGCAGCCGCTGCAGCCGGTCACGAAGACGCTGAG
This sequence comes from Roseateles sp., assembly GCF_965229315.1. Lineage (GTDB taxonomy): Bacteria > Pseudomonadota > Gammaproteobacteria > Burkholderiales > Burkholderiaceae_C > Pelomonas. The sequence goes on along the minus strand of NZ_CBDDJA010000002.1, from coordinate 3,332,246 downwards.
CCCGGCCCCCGAGGTGCTGGCGCAGGCCGCGCCGCCGGTGGCGTTGCGTGACCCAGTGACGCCGGTGCCGACTGCGCCGATGGCAGTCACACCGCCCCAGGCCCAGCCGCTGACCGCGCCCCCGGTCACGACGGCGCCCGACCCGGTGGCGCCGCCCAGCACCATGCCCGACGTGACGCCGGTGCCGGTCACGCCGCCGCTCGCCCAGGCCCAGCCGCAACCTCAGCCGCAGCCCGCTGCAGCCGACGACGCCGGCATCACCGTGAAGGTCAGGACTGCCCTGGCCACCGATGCGACGCTGGCCGCCGTGCCCATCGCCGTCAGCACGGATCATGGCGTCGTGAAGCTGGAAGGCCAGGCGCCCGACACCCAGGCCCGTGAACGTGCCACCGTGGTGGCCGCCGCGACCCAGGGCGTGAAGGCGGTGGACAACCGCCTGACGCTGCCGCCGGTGGCCCTGCTGCAACAGCAGTTGGAGCCCCAGCAGATCGCGCGCGCGCCGGGCAACTGACGCCCGCATCGCTCTGCAGCACCGACGCCGACACCCGCAGCTGCGGGTGTCGGCGTCATTGACATCCACACGACGGCGTTCCTGCGGAGCCGGAATCGTCTCCCATGAAGGGCGGGGATTGGCATTGATCTTGCGTAGACGAGCCCATTTCAAACTGACGAGGGTGCTCGACATGCAAGCCTGGCTCAAATCAACGTTCGGTGCCGCCGTGATGGCGGCAGCCCTGGTGGCGCCGGCACACGCCGATCTGGTGCTGGACCTCACGTCCGGCGGCACGCCCAACGCGTGTGGCAGTTGCTCGGGGGGTGTGACCTACGGCTGGGCGTTTACGGTCCGCAATGCGATCACGATCGATGGCCTGGGCATGTGGGACTTCGGCGCCGACGGGCTGGGCCAGCCCGCCGTGCAGATCGGCGTTTGGTCCAGCGCCGGCACGCTGCTGGCCTCGACCACGGTGACCGACGCCAGCACGCGTGTGGCTTCGGCCAACTCGGCCGGCGACTGGCTGTTCGAGTCCATCGCCACCCTCACGCTGGCCTCGGGCAGCTACCGCATCGGCGCTCTTTTCAACCAGACCACGCCGATCGCCCAGACCAGCAGCCCGTACACGACGATCTCCGACGTGACGGTGACGGGCGGAGTGGCCGCCAACGGCACCGGCTTCCGCGACCCGACGTCTTCATTCACCATCCCCATCTTCGGCCCGACCATGCATCTGGCCGACGCCGCCCCACTGCCCGAGCCGGCCAGCTTTGCACTGGTGGGCGTGGCCCTGCTGGGTGTTGGCGCCGCGAGCCGCCGTCGCGCCCGCTGAACATCGACCCCGCAAACGCAAATGGCGCCGATGGCGCCATTTGTTTTGGGAGCAGCACCGGCCTCAGTGGCAAAGCTGCGCGCGGGCCGGCGCCAGTTCCGCAGTGATGAGCACCTCCTCGGTGACGTCACGGGCAGCTTCGAGCTGCAGGCAGAGTTCGGTGATGCCGTCGTCGCGGCCACCCACCACGTCGGGCAGCGGCGCGGTGGCGATGTCGGTGGGCAGGTCGGCCAGCGCGCCGATCAGCTGGAACAGCAGCTCCAGGCTGGCTTCGCCGTCCTGCGGCAGGTCGCGCGCGGCGCCCAGGCTGCGGGCCAGGTACCAGCAGGCTTCGGCCGCGTTGTCGCAGGCCTGCGCCTTGAGCTCCAGCGCGCGGTTGCGGGCCTGCTGCTCGTCCTCCAGCTGCCGGGCCTCGACGACCACACAGGCGCCCAGGTCGGCCGGGACGGCATCGTCTAGCGAGAACGCGGCGAGGTCGAGATCTTTGGCCATGGGGACAGCGGTTCGTGGTGGCGTGATCCTAACGGCGCGCCGGGTGGCAGGCTGGCCCCGCAGACTGGGCTTCGTGGCGCAATCGCCGGAACAAAGTCACGCCGACCCCGCAATTCAGCGCTTCTTCGCGGGCCGGCTCCAGCCGGCCAGCGCCACCTGCTTGCCGCGGGCCACGGCCAGCTCGCCGGGCTTGACGTCCTTGGTGATGGTCGAGCCGCCGCCGATGGTGGCGCCCGCGCCCAGCGTGACCGGTGCCACCAGCACGCAGTTGGAGCCCACATGCACGTCGTCGCCGATGGTGGTGCGGTGCTTGTTGGCGCCGTCGTAGTTGGCCGTGATGGCGCCGGCGCCGTAGTTGACGCGCTCGCCCACGGTGGCGTCGCCCAGGTAGGCCAGGTGGTTGGCCTTGGCGCCCTTGGCGAGCGTGGAGTTCTTCACCTCGACGAAGTTGCCGATGTGCACCTCGGCGCCCAGCTGCGCGCCGGGGCGCAGGCGGGCGAAGGGGCCGATCAGCGCGCCTTCGCCGACACTGGCGCCTGCGGCTTCGCCATCGATGTGCGTGAACTCGTGGATGCGCGCGCCCGCGGCGATGGTCGCGTTGCGGATCACGCAGTTGGCACCGACGCGCACGCCATCGCCGAGCTGCACCCGGCCTTCGAAGACGCAGTTCACGTCGATCTCCACGTCCTGCCCGTGCGTCAGCGTGCCGCGCAGGTCGAAGCGGGCAGGGTCGGCCAGGCGCACGCCGGCACGCATCAGCGCAGTGGCCTGCTGGGCCTGGAAGGCGCGTTCGAGCTGGGCGAGCTGCACGGGGTCGTTGACGCCCAGCACCTCGGTCTCGCTGTGCGCATGGATGCCCAGCACCGGCAGCCCTTCGGCGACAGCCATCGCGACGATGTCGGTCAGGTAGTACTCGCCCTGGGCGTTGTCGTTGGTGAGCTGGCCGACCCAGCGCTTGAGCGCCGCCGTGGGCGCGGCCATCATGCCGCTGTAGCCCTCGCGGATGAGGCGCTGCGCGGGCGTGGCGTCCTTGTGCTCGACGATGGCCAGCACGCCGCCATCGTCGGCGTTGCGGATGATGCGGCCGTAGCCGGTGGGGTCGGCCAGGTCCACGGTCAGCAGCACCAGCGCGTGGCCGGCGCAGGCGTCGATGAGGGCCTTGGCCGTGGCCGTCTCGATCAGGGGCACGTCGCCGTTGAGGATCAGCGTCGTGCCTTCGCCCTGCAGCACCGGCACGACCTGCTGGATGGCGTGGCCCGTGCCGAGCTGCGGCATCTGGCGCACGAAGCTGATGCCACCTGCGGCTTGCGCTGCAGTGCCGATGTCTTCGGCGACTGCTGCCTCGACCTGGTCCGCGCCATGGCCCGTGATGACGATGCGCGTCGCGGCGGCCAGCGGCTCGCCGCTTTTCAGCACATGGGCCAGCAGTGAGCGGCCGGCGAGCTTGTGCAACACCTTGGGCGTTGCGGACTTCATGCGGGTGCCCTTGCCCGCCGCCATGATCACGATGTTGAGCGCCATGCCTGCCTTGCGACTGCGTTTGAACGAAGCCGCGATTATGGGCAGGCTGGCGGGCACCGCCGGCCTGGCGGGGCGGTCAGCGCGCTTGGGCGCGCGCTCGGTGCGCCGTCAGCGCACCACCTGCACGCTGACGCGGTGCGGCTTGGGCTCGATCTTGGGGAAGTCGGCCATCGCGGCGTCGAAGAGGGCGCCGATCATCGTCTCGCCGCCCACCGTCATGCCCTCGTTGCTGGCGTGCGTCTCGAACAGCGCCTCGCCGCTGGCGCGGTCCCGCAGCAGCACGGCCACGGCGCGGTCGTAGCGGCGGTCGAAGAAGGGGTCCTGGCGCCAGCCCCAGCCAGCGGCGTAGCCGTAGCGGGGGGAGATCAGCCGGCCGCGCCAGCGCCACCAGAGCGGGTCGTCCCAGGGCACGGGGTCGTAGGCGGTGATGCGTGCACCCAGCGTGACGAGCACGTCGGCCGTTTTGGGGTCGGCGGCGGGCTTGAAGCCGGCCCTCTCCAACCCGGTGGCGGCGGCTTTCTCCAGCGCGTCCTGGCGCTTGGAGGCTTCGTCGCTTTGCTGCTGCGAAGGCAGGCGGTCGAAGGCGTAGGTGCCGGTGTTGCGGCCGGCCGGCCAGTTGCCGTAGCTGGAGACATCAGCCGACACGGTGTAAGGGCCGGCGCAGCCGGTGACGGCGACGAAGGACGCTGCGGCCAGGGCGGTGAGGATCAGGCGGCGGTTCATGGAACACCTCCGGGGATGCGATGAAGGAATTCTGGACCCGCGAGTTTGCCCGCGTGTGAATCACCTTATCAGAGAGATAACCGACGCCTTGTCGGACGGCGCCGCGCAAGATTCATCGTCGTCGAACGCGATGTCGCCATTGGGCTCGGCCTGGCCGGTGGCGCGCATGGTCTCGAACGGGAACAGCTTCTTGTCCATCATGTGCGACGGCACGATGTTGCCCATCGCCGTGAAGATGTTGTCGATGCGGCCGGGGTAGCGCTTCTCCCAGTCGTTGATCATGGCCTTGACCTGCACGCGCTGCAGGTTCTCCTGGCTGCCGCACAGGTTGCACGGAATGATCGGGAACTCGCGGTGCTCGGCCCAGCGCACGAGGTCGGGCTCCTTCACATAGGCCAGCGGGCGGATGACGACGTTCCTGCCGTCGTCGCTGACCAGCTTGGCCGGCATGCCCTTCATGCGGCTGCCGAAGAACATGTTCAGGAACAGCGTCGTGACCATGTCGTCGCGGTGGTGGCCCAGCGCGATCTTGGTGGCACCCAGCTCGCCCGCCACGCGGTACAGGATGCCGCGGCGCAGGCGCGAGCACAGGCTGCACGTCGTCTTGCCTTCGGGGATGAGGCGCTTGACGATGGAATAGGTGTCCTGGTTCTCGATGTGGAAGTCCACACCGCGCGAACGCAGGTAGTTGGGCAGCACCTCCTCGGGGAAGCCGGGCTGCTTCTGGTCGAGGTTGACCGCCACCAGGCTGAACTTGACGGGCGCGCGCTGCTGCAGGTTGATCAGGATGTCCAGCATCGCGTAGCTGTCCTTGCCGCCGGACAGGCACACCATGACCTTGTCGCCGTCTTCGATCATGTTGAAGTCGGTGATGGCCTGGCCCACCTGGCGGTGCAGGCGCTTGGACAGCTTGTTGATCTCGTGCGCGGCCTTCTTGTCGGCGGCGCCTGCGTCGAGTTGGGTGTCGATATCGATGACTTCGGGCATTGGACTCACCATGCACCCAGTTCGGTGCTGATTGCGACTTCGCAGTCGGGAAAGATTTCGAGCTTGGTCAGCTTCAGGCGCACGCCGACGACGCCGGGCAGGCTCATCAGCCGGTTGCAGAGTTTGCCCAGCAGCGCCTCGACGAGGTCGGTGTGCTCGGCGGTGCACTCGTCGATGATGGCCGTGCGCACGCGGCGGTAGTCCAGCACGTGGCCGATGTCGGCATCGCGCGCGACAACCGGCAGCGCGCCCAGGTTCACTTCGGCATCGACCTGGATGGGCTGCGGCCCGGTGCGCTCGAAGTCCAGCACACCCAGGTTCGCGCGAAAGCGCAGGCCTTGCAGGTGGATGACCTGGCGGTTGTTGTGCCGCTGCGGCGCAGCCGCGGCCTGCGGGCGCAGCGCCTGCTCGATCTGCTTGGCCGCCTGCACGCCGTCGGCCAGCGCGGTCTGCACGCAGGGGTGCCAGCGGCCGCTGGCGTCACCGGCCACGAAGGCGTGCTGGCGGGCGTGCGCGTCCAGCAGCGCGAAGGCCGACGGCTCGGGCTCGAAGCCCAGCAGCACGGCGGCGTGGCCGAAGCGCTCGGCGCCCACCGTCACGCCATCGGCGTCCGGCAGCAGCGCCTCGGGCAGCGGCGTGGACAGGCGCACGGTGACGCGGGCGTGGCGTTCAACGCGCTCGACCAGGTGCGTCTGCGCGCGCCAGCCGCCGCGTGCCCAGACGGTCACGTCCAAGCCGCGGTCCGCCAGGAAGAGGGCGTTCTCGGCCGCGTTGTCGCCCGCGCCCAGCAGCAGCACGCGGCCCGGGGCCAGCGTGGCGCGCTGCGCGGTCAGCTCGGCCGCGTCCATCACGCGGGCGTGGGGCGACGCGAAATAGCGCGACGGGCGCAGCAGCCGCAGGCCGGTGGCCACCAGCAGCGCGCGGGCCTGGATGCGTTCGCCACCGGCGAGCTGCAGCGCCCAGCCGTCTGACGCCAGCCGCGCAGACTCGACCTGCGCGCCCAACCGCAGCGCCAGGCCCGGCGTGGCGCGCGCCTGGGCGGCGTAGTGCTCGGCCAGGTCGGCCAGGCGCGCGGCGGGCTCGCCCAGCACCCAGTCCTGCGTGAAGTCCAGCGCCGCCAGCGCGGCGCACAGCCGGGGCTCGCGCTCGACGAGCAGCGTCGTCAGGCCGAGCTGGCCCAGCCAGGAGGCGGCGCTGCAGCCGGCGGGGCCGCCGCCGAGGATGGCGACGTCGATGGAGGTGGGGTGGGGCATGGCGGTCCGGGAAGAACCGCGAATTATCCCAGCGAGGCCCGCCTGGCACCCAGGCGTTTCCAGAGCCGCCACCCCAGCAACACCGCCAGGATGGCGCCGTAGATCGCCGGCTCGGCGAAGTTGTGCTTGCCCGCGCGCATCCAGATGAAGTGCAGCAGCCCGATGACGCCGACCGCATAGACCAGCTTGTGCAGCGCCTGCCAGCGCTTGCCGCCCAGCGCCTTGATGGCCTTGTTGAAGCTCGTCAGCGCCAGCGGCACCATCAGCGCCCAGGCCGTGAAACCCATCAAGATGAAGGGCCGCTTGGCAATGTCGCGGGCGATGTCGTCCAGCGCCAGCCCCATGTCCAGCCAGCCGTAGGCCAGCAGGTGCAGGCTGGCGTAGACGAAGCTGAACACGCCCAGCATGCGCCGCATGCGCGCCAGCGCCGCCAGCCCGGTCAGCTCGCGCAGCGGCGTGATGGCCAGCGTCAGCCACAGGCCGCGCATCGTCCAGTCGCCCAGCCGGCGGATCAGCGCCTCGGCCGGGTTTGCGCCCAGCTGGTTGGCCACGGCGCCGTAGACCAGCCAGGCCAGCGGCAGCGAGCACAGCACGAACAGGACCGGCTTGGCGGCCGGGTGCAGCAGGGCCGCCGACAGCGCGCGCTTCATCGGTCAGTAGTTCTTCTTCAGGTCCATGCCGGCGTACAGCTGCCCCACCTGCGGCTCGTAGCCGTTGAACAGCAGCGTCGGGCGCTTCTTGGCGAACAGGCCGTCCTCGCCGATGCGGCGCTCGCTCGCCTGGCTCCAGCGCGGGTGGCTGACGTTCGGGTTCACGTTCGAATAGAAGCCGTATTCCTGCTGCGCGGCCTTCGTCCAGCTGGACAGCGGCTCCTTCTCGACGAAGCGGATCTTCACGATGCTCTTGGCCGACTTGAAGCCGTACTTCCACGGCACCGCCAGCCGCAGCGGCGCGCCGTTCTGGTTGGGCAGCACCTCGCCGTACATGCCGAACACCAGCATCGCCAGCGGGTGCATGGCCTCGTCGATGCGCAGGCCCTCGATGTAGGGCCAGTCCAGCACGCCCGAGCGCACGCCGGGCATCTGCGCCTTGTCGGCCAGGCTTGTGAACTCCACGTACTTGGCCTTGGATGTGGGCTGCGCCTGCTTGATCAGCTCCGCCAGCGAATAGCCCGTCCACGGGATCACCATGCTCCAGCCCTCCACGCAGCGCAGCCGGTACAGGCGCTCCTCCATGGGCGCGAGCTTGAGCAGCGCGTCCAGGTCAAAGCGCCCGGGCTTGGCGCACTCGCCCTCGACGCTGACCGTCCACGGCCGCGTCTTCAGCGTGTGGGCGTTGGCCGCGGGGTCGGACTTGTCGGTGCCGAACTCGTAGAAGTTGTTGTACGAGGTGGCATCGGCGTAGCTGGTGGGCTTGTCCGTCGCGAACGCACCTGCCACCGCCGAGCGCGCGCCCGGCAACTTCGGCAGCTTGCCGCCGCCGGGGGCCGCGCCTTGGGCGAGGGCCAGCGGCGATGCGGCCGCGACGCCCAGCCCGGCCAGCGCCTGGCGCCGGTTCAGGTAGGCCGAGCGAGGCGTGATCTCGCTGGGCAGCGGGTCGTGGGGAGTGGGGGTTCGGATCAGCATGGGGGACTTTCGCTTGCGATGTGTAGGTGCGTCGCGGCAACTTGGGCGTAACTTACACGAGGCGGTTCGGGGTAGGTGTCAGATGCAATCTAAAAATGTCATGACGCACGGTAAACGCCCTGCGGTGGTGTGCTGATGTCGGAATCTGGCTGCGTGCTACTCAGGGAAGCCGTAGTCTGCATTTCAATCCGCGCCCGCCGTTGAAGGCGGGCGATGCACCTGCTGATGGTCGCGCGCAATGTCTCCATCGTGTTTCAATCCGCGCCCGCCGTTGAAGGCGGGCGGTGCGCGCCCAGATCAGCTCACCGCCCTGGGACAGCTTGTTTCAATCCGCGCCCGCCGTTGAAGGCGGGCGGTGCCACTGCCATCCTCGGACTCGTCCAGCGGCCACAGGTTTCAATCCGCGCCCGCCGTTGAAGGCGGGCGGTGCGGAGTAGGTGTAGAGCGCACTGCCGGGCGCGGAGGTTTCAATCCGCGCCCGCCGTTGAAGGCGGGCGGTGCCTGGTGCTGGGCGTCACGGCCTTCACGAAGCAGGTTTCAATCCGCGCCCGCCGTTGAAGGCGGGCGGTGCGCGTCGCGCACATGGTCGCTCAAGCTGCCGCCAGTTTCAATCCGCGCCCGCCGTTGAAGGCGGGCGGTGCGCGGCCGCAGAACGTGACGCCACGTTTCTCGACCTGTTTCAATCCGCGCCCGCCGTTGAAGGCGGGCGGTGCAACAAGGCAGCCGCCACCCCCCGCAAGGCAAGGCGTTTCAATCCGCGCCCGCCGTTGAAGGCGGGCGGTGCCAGGGCGTGATGACCTTGCGGACTTCCGCAGAACTGTTTCAATCCGCGCCCGCCGTTGAAGGCGGGCGGTGCCGGCGGCGCCATCCTGCGCACGCGGCCCGACTGGCTGTTTCAATCCGCGCCCGCCGTTGAAGGCGGGCGGTGCCAGCCGGCCGCCATCGATGCCGCCCAAAGAAGATGTTTCAATCCGCGCCCGCCGTTGAAGGCGGGCGGTGCGCGGGCCACGTGCGCTATGTGTACGACTACCAGGCGTTTCAATCCGCGCCCGCCGTTGAAGGCGGGCGGTGCATCGCGGCGGCGCGGTCGCCCGTGCCGTTGGCGAAGTTTCAATCCGCGCCCGCCGTTGAAGGCGGGCGGTGCAGGGTTGGTTAGAGCAAGGCACAGAGTCCACGCTGTTTCAATCCGCGCCCGCCGTTGAAGGCGGGCGGTGCGCCAGCTCGTCGCTCGGGCTGCCGTCCTTGGGCTGGTTTCAATCCGCGCCCGCCGTTGAAGGCGGGCGGTGCACTTCTTGCCGCAGCTGTCCCACCTGGTCATGTCGTTTCAATCCGCGCCCGCCGTTGAAGGCGGGCGGTGCTCACCGTGTGCAGCGCACCATCTCCGAGCTGCGCGTTTCAATCCGCGCCCGCCGTTGAAGGCGGGCGGTGCGCAGGCCATGGCGATGGGCGTTGCCATCCCGCAGTTTCAATCCGCGCCCGCCGTTGAAGGCGGGCGGTGCACGACGTGGCCGATGCGACGGGCGCCAGCATCGAGTTTCAATCCGCGCCCGCCGTTGAAGGCGGGCGGTGCAACGCATCACGGGGATGCCGAGCGCGTTGAGGTTGTTTCAATCCGCGCCCGCCGCTGAAGGCGGGCGGTGCATGGCCACGGGCGAGGCGGTGTTCGGCTATCTGTCGTTTCAATCCGCGCCCGCCGTTGAAGGCGGGCGGTGCCCGCGCCGGCGCCGAGCCTGCACGACGTGACCATGTTTCAATCCGCGCCCGCCGTTGAAGGCGGGCGGTGCAACCGCCAGCAGGTCGAAGCCCAGCAGCATGCGCTGTTTCAATCCGCGCCCGCCGTTGAAGGCGGGCGGTGCGAGCACCGGGCCGTACTCAAGCAGCATCTCCGGGCAGTTTCAATCCGCGCCCGCCGTTGAAGGCGGGCGGTGCGACTCCGACGCATACCGGCGCGCCTTCGTCACGTCGTTTCAATCCGCGCCCGCCGTTGAAGGCGGGCGGTGCCGGCGGCGGCGGCGGGTTCGAGCCCGGGTCGGTGAAGTTTCAATCCGCGCCCGCCGTTGAAGGCGGGCGGTGCCGCCCAGGCGGCGGTGGCGGTGGCGGTGGTGGCGCGTTTCAATCCGCGCCCGCCGTTGAAGGCGGGCGGTGCTTGCCGGTGCCCAGGCCCACGTTGACAGTGATGTGGTTTCAATCCGCGCCCGCCGTTGAAGGCGGGCGGTGCGTCGCTCGGCTGATGCAGGGGATGCTGCCTCGACTGTTTCAATCCGCGCCCGCCGTTGAAGGCGGGCGGTGCTGGCCGCAGCCGCGTCGCTGGGCAGGGTCGGGTTGTTTCAATCCGCGCCCGCCGTTGAAGGCGGGCGGTGCAGCGGTGCGGCATCGGGATGGGCGTGATGGACACGTTTCAATCCGCGCCCGCCGTTGAAGGCGGGCGGTGCGGTCGTGCAGAGCTGGCCAACCGCTGCCGACTGCGTTTCAATCCGCGCCCGCCGTTGAAGGCGGGCGGTGCCCATGCCTGCGGTGCTTCAGCCAGCCGCGTTTGGCGTTTCAATCCGCGCCCGCCGTTGAAGGCGGGCGGTGCTCAGTTGCATGGCCATCTCCTGCCTCGGTCGTTGAGTTTCAATCCGCGCCCGCCGTTGAAGGCGGGCGGTGCCCTTCAGCGCCGTCTTGCCCGTGCGCCGGCAGCTGTTTCAATCCGCGCCCGCCGTTGAAGGCGGGCGGTGCGGTCGGCGCCATAGAAGGGATTGGCGTCGTCTTCGTTTCAATCCGCGCCCGCCGTTGAAGGCGGGCGGTGCCCAGCGCGGCGCCCCCATGGACTCGGCGTAGGCCGTTTCAATCCGCGCCCGCCGTTGAAGGCGGGCGGTGCTCTGGGCTGTGCGGCTGTACTGGCACCGCCGGGCGTTTCAATCCGCGCCCGCCGTTGAAGGCGGGCGGTGCCCGCCATTCGCCGGGCGTCTGCGCCGGACGGCAAGTTTCAATCCGCGCCCGCCGTTGAAGGCGGGCGGTGCGGCGGTGGCCGAACACCAGCTCGTACGTGGTGGGGTTTCAATCCGCGCCCGCCGTTGAAGGCGGGCGGTGCCGCGCAGAACGCGTAGCCGTCAGGCTTCGCAGGGTTTCAATCCGCGCCCGCCGTTGAAGGCGGGCGGTGCAGTAATCAGGCTGAACGTTACGGGGATGCCGCGAGTTTCAATCCGCGCCCGCCGTTGAAGGCGGGCGGTGCAAGCGCTCACGCGGCTGAGTCAAAAGGTGGACGTGTTTCAATCCGCGCCCGCCGTTGAAGGCGGGCGGTGCCTCGACAAGCGGGGCGGCCTGCACCTCGTCGAAGTTTCAATCCGCGCCCGCCGTTGAAGGCGGGCGGTGCCCAACGCGATCACGCAGCAGGCCACCAGCAACCTGTTTCAATCCGCGCCCGCCGTTGAAGGCGGGCGGTGCGTCGCCCAGTTGCGCACGGTGGTTGCGCCGTCCATGTTTCAATCCGCGCCCGCCGTTGAAGGCGGGCGGTGCAGACGCCGCAGCGCGCGGGTGTTTCGCCCGTCTTGTTTCAATCCGCGCCCGCCGTTGAAGGCGGGCGGTGCCTGGGCTTGCTGGAGAGCGCCTTGTCTCTGCTCGTTTCAATCCGCGCCCGCCGTTGAAGGCGGGCGGTGCAGACGCCCAGCTCAATGCGAGCGAGAGCCTTCTCGTTTCAATCCGCGCCCGCCGTTGAAGGCGGGCGGTGCAGCGGCGAGATTGGCAAGCTGCCGGCCTACTGCTCGTTTCAATCCGCGCCCGCCGTTGAAGGCGGGCGGTGCGAGAAGCGCGCGCTGTACGACCAGGCGCGCGCCATGTTTCAATCCGCGCCCGCCGTTGAAGGCGGGCGGTGCAGCGCAAACGGCACACTGCGATGGTCTGGGGCCACGTTTCAATCCGCGCCCGCCGTTGAAGGCGGGCGGTGCCGCCTGAACCCCATCCCCTGCACCCGGACATCATGTTTCAATCCGCGCCCGCCGTTGAAGGCGGGCGGTGCCTTGCAGTGCGACTTGATCGCGCAGGCTGGCGATGTTTCAATCCGCGCCCGCCGTTGAAGGCGGGCGGTGCCGGCGTAGCCGCGTGTCAGGTCGGTCTGGGGCTTGTTTCAATCCGCGCCCGCCGTTGAAGGCGGGCGGTGCACACGATCTGCCTGTGCGATCCCGGCCACCACCAGTTTCAATCCGCGCCCGCCGTTGAAGGCGGGCGGTGCAAGACGGCGCGCGAGAACGCAGGGCAGACGCAATAGTTTCAATCCGCGCCCGCCGTTGAAGGCGGGCGGTGCCTTCGCGGGCCGTGCACGGGGTCTGGCGGGGCTTGTTTCAATCCGCGCCCGCCGTTGAAGGCGGGCGGTGCTGATGACCGAGCCGCCCGAGGTGGCCGACAGGGTGTTTCAATCCGCGCCCGCCGTTGAAGGCGGGCGGTGCCGGGTCGGCCTCGACGTTCTCGGTGACGCTCAGCGTTTCAATCCGCGCCCGCCGTTGAAGGCGGGCGGTGCTCGGCAGCAGGGCATCTTCGGTCAGCGACAGCTTGTTTCAATCCGCGCCCGCCGTTGAAGGCGGGCGGTGCGCCCGCCCCCGCCGCAGCGCGATCACGGCCAGGTAGTTTCAATCCGCGCCCGCCGTTGAAGGCGGGCGGTGCAACCGCGCGCCGTGATGCCAGAGGCGGCCCAGTTGTTTCAATCCGCGCCCGCCGTTGAAGGCGGGCGGTGCCTGGCGGCCCGCATGTTGAGCGTGGCCTTGGAACGTTTCAATCCGCGCCCGCCGTTGAAGGCGGGCGGTGCCAGCCTTGTACTGGCTCAGCAGCCACTCGCCGTAGTTTCAATCCGCGCCCGCCGTTGAAGGCGGGCGGTGCTTGTTGGTCTGCGCGATGACGTCGCCGCTGCTCATGTTTCAATCCGCGCCCGCCGTTGAAGGCGGGCGGTGCCGGATGTGGGGGCCTATGAGTACACGATCACCGGGTTTCAATCCGCGCCCGCCGTTGAAGGCGGGCGGTGCCGCCGGGTCGAACTTGGGCAGTTGCCCCACCGCCTGTTTCAATCCGCGCCCGCCGTTGAAGGCGGGCGGTGCCGCGGCGGGCCGGGAGAAGCAGATGGCGCTCATTGTTTCAATCCGCGCCCGCCGTTGAAGGCGGGCGGTGCAGGCCAAGGCCGCAGCCAACGCCGACAAGGTCAAGTTTCAATCCGCGCCCGCCGTTGAAGGCGGGCGGTGCCACGCCACGGCCGCGCTGGGCGACTCCATCACGCTGTTTCAATCCGCGCCCGCCGTTGAAGGCGGGCGGTGCCCAGCCATCACCGGCTGATCTTCGGCGCCATCGTGTTTCAATCCGCGCCCGCCGTTGAAGGCGGGCGGTGCTGGCCTGGCTGCAGGCAACGGCCGGACCGATGTTGTTTCAATCCGCGCCCGCCGTTGAAGGCGGGCGGTGCACTTCGTCAGGTCGTGGCTCAACGCAATGCGCGAGTTTCAATCCGCGCCCGCCGTTGAAGGCGGGCGGTGCACGCGCAGCGTGCCGAACAGCAGCGGCAGCGGCTCGTTTCAATCCGCGCCCGCCGTTGAAGGCGGGCGGTGCTCCGACACGGCGGCGGCGGACGTCACGTCCAGCGCGTTTCAATCCGCGCCCGCCGTTGAAGGCGGGCGGTGCGCCGGAGCGCTCCAGCTTGATCGCAGCGGCCGTGTTTCAATCCGCGCCCGCCGTTGAAGGCGGGCGGTGCGCTTCGCGGGCAACTGCCGAGAAACACATGGAAATTGTGCTGCCTTTCGCGAAACCCGCGAGGCACGGCCTGCCGGGTGCGTTCAAACGTCGCAGCCCTGGCCCAAGTCGTTGCCAGCTCAGCACTTTCTGCCCGCGCGAACCCTCGACGAGCGCTGCGGGCGCTTGGGGTTCGCGGCCGAGCGCCGCACGGGGCTCAGAGCACCAGCGGCCCGTCGAAGTCCACCGCCTTGAACTGGCCGTATTCCCGCACCTCTGCGCCACGCGTCTCAGGCAGGCGGTAGATGCGCAGGCAGTCTTGCTGCTCGTTGATCTCGGCGCGCAGCTTACGCTCGAGTTCTTCCATCTGCGCCAGGTTGATCTGGCACTCGAAGACGGACTTCTGGACGCGCTGCCCCGTGGACTCGCAGAGCTTGGCGACACGGCGCAGGCGGCGGCGGCCCTCGCGGGTTTCGGTGTTGACGTCGTAGCAGACGATGACGAGCACGGCGGAATCACTTGATAAGGAAGGGCAGGTAGGCGCTGGGCTGACCCTCAACATCGGGCTCGCCGCGCACCGCGCGAGCCAGCAGCCGCGCCTGCACCAGTGGCGCCAGGCCCAGCGGGATGGGCTGGGCGAGCAGGGGGTGTTGCAGCAGTTCCTGCTTGCGCTCCTGGAACGCCACGAGCACGCTTTTGCGGGCGTCGGGGCGCAAGCTGACGGCGCCACCCTCGCGCTCGACGAAGTCATCAGCGCGCAGTTGCTGTCGGTTGATCAGCGTGAGCGCGAGCCGGTCGGCCAGCGGCCGGAACTCTTCCATCAAGTCCAGCGCCAGCGCTGCCCGCCCGGGGCGCAACGCGTGCAGGAAGCCGACTTGCGGGTCCAGCCCCACGGCCTCCAGCGCGCTGCGGCAGTCGTTCATCCACAGGCTGTAGAAAAAGGACAGCAAGGCGTTGAGCCGGTCGCGCGGCGGGCGGCGGCTGCGGCCGTCCTGCATGCTGAAGTGGTGCCGGGCGTCGGGGCGCACGAGCAGGCTGAGGCCCACGAAGTGCTCGCGTGCGGCCTCGCCCTCCACGCCGCGCAGCGCGTCCAGCGTGGCGCTGCCGGGCAGGGCGCGCAGGCTGGCGGCGAGGTTCTGTGCCTGGCGGGTGAGCTGGGAGGCGTCTTCCTCCGACTTGGCCTCGCGCGCGCCGCGCATCAGCAGGCTGCGCGCATTGCGGATCTTGCCGGCGACGAAGGCGCGCGCAAGCGCGAGGCTGCGCTCGGCGTTGGCGCTGGCCTCATGCTGGGCGCGGCGCAGCAGCACGTTGCCGGCCGTGGGGCCTTCCAGCCGCGCCTGGAAGCGGCCATGGTCGTCCAGCAGCACCAGCGCGATGCCCTGCTGCGCGAGGGTGTGCATCAGCGGTGTGGACAGCTGGATGTGCCCGAAGCAGACCACCGCGTGCAGGTGGTGCAGCGGCACGCGCAGCTTCAGCTCGCGGTCCTGCTCGATAGCCAGCGTCTGGTTCTCCAGGCGCAGATAGCTGTCGGGTGTGGTGACGTAGAGGGTGTTGAGCAGCTGCATGGCGGGTCTCAGAGCTCGGCGTCAGGGTCGAAGAGGGCGGCGCGGGCCTGGCCCAGCGCGGCGGAGGAGGCGGCCTCGGGCTGGCAACGCTCGTGCAGCGAGCAGCCTTTGCAGCGCTGCTGCGCGATGGCGCCCTGCAGCGGCGCCGGCAGTTTCTGCGCTGCCAGCAGGGTGCGAACCGCCGCACTGGCCTCGGCCACGCGCTCGCGCAGCGCAGGCACGATGGGCACCACGAGCCGGCGCTTGCTGCTGGCGTAGAAGATGGCGCCCTCGTTCACCGCCTGGCCGGTCATGGCCTCCAGGCACAGAGCCTGGGCGGCGAGCTGGAGTTCGTCGCACGCGGCGATGTCGGCTGCCTTGTGGCGCGAGCCCTGCTTGTATTCCACCGGGTAAGGCGAGCCGTCGGGCAGGAACTCGACCGCATCGGCCTTGCCGATCAGCCCCAGCCCCTCGTGCCACAGCGGCAGCGCCCGCTCGACGCGGCGGCCGCGCTCCGTCTGCAGGCCCGGCTGGTCCACCCGCGCATGCAGCGCGTTGCCGCGCAGCGTGTGCAGGTTGTCGTCAAAGGCCTGCTCGACGTGGATCAGCGCGCACTGGCGCGGGCAGTAGGCCCAGTGCTGCAGGGCGGAGAGGGGGATGGGGTCGTCGGCGTCCATCGCCGTGACTCGTCAGCCGATACGGCGCAGCAGCTTCACACCACCAGGCAGGCCGGTCTCGTCCACGCTCACCTCGTAGTCCGCAAAGCTGCGTGGCGCGGTGACACCGTCCTTGAGCTTGATGCTGACGCGGTCGAACAGGCTGTGGGCGTGGGCGTTGCCCAACTCGCTGTCGTGCTGAAACACGTAGAGCCCGCGGGTGGACATCTCGCCGCGGGCCGCCGAGCGGTCGTGCTCGAACATGTGCTCCAGGCCTTGCATCAGCAGTTCCAGGTCTTCCGCCGTGAAGCCGGTCTGCTTGGCGAGAAAGGCAGAGACGAAGCCGTGCGAGCGGTAGAGGCCATAGGGCACGGTGTGCTTTCGGCCCATGGTGCGGTTGTCGCCGCCTTGCTTCTCGGCCTCCGCCTCCGTGGCCACGGCCATGCGGGTGATGCTGTGCTCGCTGGCGACGATGGGGTCAGCCGAGCGGGCGAAGGTCAGTTGCACCGGGCCGCGCACCTGGCCGCAGTTGACACCGGTGGACATGACGGCGCCAAAGGTGCGCACGTCGAAGAAGTTCTGACAGATCCAGGCGCGTGCCTTTTCAACGCTGTCGGCGCTGCCCTTGCGTTTCTTCTTGGCCTTGGGGTCATCGTCGCCACCGAGTTCTTCCGTCGCGCCGATGGCCTCGTAGGCCTTGCGGTGCGTCTGCTCCAGCACCGCCTTCTCTTTGATGTAGATGTCGTAGGGCGGCAGGGCGCTTTTGACGAGCTGCACGAAGTTGCGCAGCTTGCGCTTCAAGGCCACGTCAGTCATCAGGCCGTGGCCGGTCTCGGCGTCGATGCGGGGCATGTTGCCGGCGTCCGGGTCGCCGTTGGGGTTGCCGTCCTTCACGTCAAAAAGCAGGACGAAGTCGAGGCGGCCGGTGATGGGGGTGCTCATGGTTGTTCTCCCTGGGGTTGGTCGTTGCTGGCGTCGTTGGAATCTGGGATTGCCTTCTTGGCGAAAAAGGCTTGGCGCTGGTGGTAGTAGCCAAGCGCAAACTGGCCCTGCTCGGGAAGACTGAGCTGGCGCGGGAAGCCGCTGCCGGGATCGAGCGGTGCCAGGATGTCGCCAATCAGCTTCTCGAAGTAGCCGGTGAGGCCTTCGGTCAGCTTCTTCAGGTGGGCGTTCTTGAGCCGCAGCAACGTGGTGAACACGGCCACCGGTGTGGTGGATGCCGCGCCGTAGTAGCGGTCGCGGATGGTGGCGTTGATGCCGGGTTGAGCCTGCTCCTGGATTCGCTCAAGCGTGGCGAAGAGCCGGCCCAGCCGGTAGGCGGGTGCGGAGTTGTCCATGTCCAGGGCCTCCTTGAATGTGTGTGGTGGACGGGGGGTGTCAGACGCAGCGCGTGCGTGTCGGTTGAGCCAGGCTTTGAGCACGCAGGCCCGCAGATAAGTCACGTCCTGTTCGGCCTTGCAACGCTGCACGGCGATATTGAGCAGGCCTGCCGGCAGCGGCCGCCCTTCCAGGATCGCGCGCATCCATTCACCTGCCAGGCGCGGCGGAATGTTGTCGGCCTTGCCTTGCAGGGCCAGGCTGGTGAGCAGGCGAAACATCGAGGGCATCTCGGGGTCGCTGTCGTAGCGTCGGGCCACGTGGATGTCCTCGAAGTGCTGCACCAGGCGCGGGGCCAGTTCGGCAAAAGGCATGGCCGGCAGCCAGAAGCGGATGCTGATGCGCGCTGCATTCGGTGAGAGGCCCAGTACGAAGAAGCGCGTGTCGCCCAGGGCTTGCGGCATCTGGCCCGAGCGCACGGTGTTGAACAGCGCGCGCACCGCGTCGCGGTGCTTGTCGGGGTTGTCGGCCTCCGCGAACAGGTCAGCCAGCGTGAACTCGCCGTCACGTGTGCCGTCGAAAGGGTGGGGCGCGTCTGCCCAGAACACGGTGGACGCATCGCCCACCTGAATGCGGTTGCGCGAGTCGCGGTCGAGCAGCGCGTTCAGCGCCGTCGTGTAGGCGAACACGGCCGCCTCGCCCACTGGCGCGTTGAGGCCTTGCTCCTTGCCGTAGGAATTGAAGGCCCCGAGGTTGAAGGACACGATGTTGGCGCCCGACGTCTGTGCGCCCCAAACACCCTTGATGGCGCCATGCAGTCGCGCCACCGGCCGTGGGGCACCGTCCACCAAACAGTTGCTGAGCATGCCCGGCGTCTGCGTCGAGGCCAGCGCGCGAATGGCGGCCTGCACGGCGGGGCGTTGGCAGATCAGCACGCCCGCATCGCCCTGCAGCTCGAAGCTCACCAGCGCATTGCTCTGCATCAGCTCGTCCCAGTGCGGCGCGGCGCGCAGCATGTCAGGCTGCGGGGCTTGCAAGAAGGCCAGCAATGCCTGCAGGCCGGCGTCGCCCTCGGCGTGGGGCGCCAGCGCCTGGACGCGCGCCAGGAAGGCGGCGGTTTGCTCGGGCAGGCGGGGGGCCTCCGCCTTGGCGCTGACGCCCAGCGTGTACTCCGCCGTGTCCCACAGCAGGTTGGCGGCCACGCCCGAGGTCTTCTTGACGCCCTGGGGCACGAGGAAGGTCTGCGCGCGCAGCTTCTTGCCTTCCAGACGGCGGGTGTCGCGCAACAGCACCGGGCTGCCGTCGGCACGCAGCTCGACGATGAAGGGAATGTCCTTGTCTTCCAGCCCCGGCGATGGCAGGCGCCGCGAGGGGTCGGGGTCGCTGGCGCGGCGCTGGTAGAGCTGGGCGAGGGCTTGCAGGATCATGCGGCGGCCTCCTCGAAGGCGGGCACCGCGATGGCACCGGCCTGCATCTGCGCGCGGAAGAAGCGCGGCTGTGGCGAGGCGAGGTCGGTGAAGTCCAGGTCGTGCAGCATCCAGCCGAGGTCGCGGGTCTCGGCGATGGCTGGAGCTTGTTCGGTGCCGGCTTCGACCAGGCGCACGTCTGCGGCGAACTCGCGGCAGCCGAGGTAGGGCTGGTTGACCCACTGGCCCTTGGCCGCTCGGCGCAGGAACATCTCTTCGTACTTCTGGCGCGGCTCGCCGTTGCGCACGTCCAGTTCGGCATGCAGCCGGTAGGCCACGTCGCGCAGGAAAAGGCCGGCCCGCTGCTGGCGTTCGTCCTCGACGTACAGCGCCAGGTCAACCTGGCCGGCATTCATTGCCTGCTGGACATTGCTGGTTGAGATGACAGCGCCCACCTCGTTGCGACGCAGGTTCATCCAGCGGATGGGGCTTAGCACCTCGATGCGCGTGACTCGCCATCGGATGGCAGGCTTCCACAGGATGGCCTCGAAGATGGCTCGGGCGGCTGATGGCGTGATGACGTCGTAGCTGACGCGCTCGACCTTCATCTCGGGGCGGGTGAAGCAGGCGTAGTCGCCCGCGACGTGCAGGCAAAAGCTCTGTGGCATTGAATCTCCCTCGGTGAAACGCTCTGGGTCGTTTGAGTGGGACGCTACTGCACCATGGTCACCGCATCCAGCGGGTTATCGCGAGGCAGCAGCCCAAAACGCCGGTCGTAGCGGGTGTCGTCTTCAAGCAGGTAAAGACCGCAGGCCAGGGCCTTGACGGTGCCGTTGCGCAGCAGTTCGTCCAACTGGCGTTGACGGATGTTGAGCACATAGCGCTGCACGCTGCGCAGCAGCCAGCGGTCGGCCTCGCCGGCTTCGAGTTTTGAGACGAGCGGGGCGAGCTGGTCGTGGCCGTCCATCAGCCGGTGCAGGGGGATGAGCAGCGAGGACTGGCCCTCGTCGTCGATGAGGCGGAACTTGTCGGCGGCGCTGCGGAAGTTGAATTCCATGGGGCCGCTGCGCTCGCTGAGCAGTTCGACGATCTGGTGCTGGTCCAGGTTTTGACGGGCATAAAAGGCCTGAAAGTAGCGCTCGAAGGCGGCTGGTGCGAGGGCATCGGGCAGCCCTTCGGCATGCAGGCTGCGCGTGGTGTCGGCCGCCGTGCGCAACTGCGCCAGCAGCTTGGGTATCGGGCGCACGATCACATGCACATCACCCTGCGCGCGGCGTCCCTCGCGGTTGCAGCGGCCAGCGGCCTGGGCGATGGAGTCCAGCCCGGCCAGCGCGCGCCAGACCACGGGAAAGTCCACGTCGACGCCGGCTTCGATCAACTGGGTGCTGACGACGTGCAGCGGCACCTGGGCCTTGAGCATGTTGCGGACTTCAGCAATCACCTGCGCGCGATGCGCGCCGCACATGGCGGCACTGAGGTGGCGTGTGCTGTCGCGCGGTAGCAGCTTGGCCAGTTCCATGGCATCCGCACGGGTGTTGAGGATGGCCAACGCGCAGGGCTCCAGCAGCAGGCGCTCGGCCATGGCGGGCAGTTCGGCGACGGTGTGCAGGTCGGCTGGCCAGTGGATCTCGGTGCGGCGCAGGGCACTGAACAGCGGGCCGGGTTCGACGATGGGCCGGGGCGCGGGCAGGCCGCGCCGGGCCTGGCGGGGGTCGAAGGCACTGCGGCTGGTCAGCACGGGCTGGGTGGCGGTGCACAGCACGAGGCTGATGCGGTAGCGGGCCAACAGGACGTTCAGCGTGTCGAGGATGGGCTGCAGGAACTCGGGCGGCAGCATCTGCGCCTCGTCGAGCACGATGACGCTGCCGGCCAGCCGGTGCAGCTTGCGGCAGCGCGAGGTGCTGGCGGCGAAGAGCGATTCGAAGAGCTGGACATTGGTGGTGACGATGAGCGGCGCGTCCCAGTTCTCGCAGGCCAACCGCGAGGCGGTGGTGTCGCCGCTGGGCGCGCTGTCGGCCTGACTGTGGTGTTCGATCACCTGCTCGGGCCCGAAGATGCTCGCGAAGACACCGGCCGTCTGTTCAATGATGCTGGTGTAAGGGATGGCATAGACGACGCGGCGCAGGCCATGCCGGCGGGCGTGTTCCAGCGCGAAGGCCAGGGACGACAGCGTCTTGCCGCCCCCGGTGGGCACGGTGAGGGTGAAGACGCCTGGCGGCTGGGCCGCTTGCGCGAGGCAGGCCTGCTGCACCTGGGCTCGTGCGCGCATGACGGCAGTCTCGGCCTGGCCGCTGGCCTGTACCCGGGCGGCCAGGCTGGCGAGGTGGGTTTGCAACTGCTCGGCATAGCGGGTGATGGGCGGGAAGCTGGCGCGGCGCTTGGCCTTGTCGGTGTCGAAGTGGGCTTCGGTGTCGAGAAAATCGGCATCCACCAGGGCCGAGAACAGCATGCGCAGTGCCATAGCGCGTGCCAGGGGCTCAGGCTGATTCAGCAGTGCGCGGGCTGCTGCTGCGAGGGTGGCAGCGTCGGGTGTGGGGCGTAGCGTTTCGCCCGCTTCGGCCAAGCCGTGCAGCGCCTCCTGGTACTCGGCTGCCGCCGCTGCACTGGCCAGGCGAGGGGCCAGGCCGCTGTGGCCGTCTTGAGGTTGCCAGTCGGCGAGTCCCGCATGGTGGCCGGCAATCAGGTATTGAAGGACGCGCGCCAGGCCGTCCGCGCTTCGTGCGTCGAGCAGGCGCCCGAACTCGGCCCGGGCATGCAGGGCGCCGGCGGCGGAGTGTGTCTTTTCAGCGCCAGGTACGCGGCCTTCGATATGGGCATCTGGGTTGTGGCGCAGGTGGCGCTGGAAGCCGGGTCGCGCCTTGCCAAGGTCATGCCAGGCGCCCGCCAGCCCGGCCCAGAGGGTGTCACCCCAGGCGGAAGAAAACACAGCGGCGAGGGTGTCCACCTTGCCGAGGTGTGCCGTCAGTCCGTGCCAGTCACCGCCGTCGTTCTGGCTGTGCGCAATCAACATCCCTCATCCTTTGTGGCTCTTGTGTGGCCAGCTTAGGCGGGCAACTGGCTCACCAGATGAGCTGACTGAGAGATTTGATGAACGGGTTTTCCCGTTGTCTTACCTGAAATCCCGACTCTCCGTCGGCAGCCTCCCCAGCAGCGGATTGAGGTTCTCGAACCCCCGCGCCAGCAGGTGCCGCACATCGCCATCGCCGCGCTGCCACACGCCTTCCACGGCCAGCAGCCGTGCGCCGAGGATGGTGCCGCGGTGCTCCTCGTACACCTTCGGCCAGACGATGACCTGCACGTTGCCGGTCTCGTCTTCCAGCGTGACGAAGAGGGTGCCCTTGGCCGTCTGCGGCTTTTGCCGGCCGGTGACGATGCCGCAGGCCTTGGCGCGGCGGCCGTTCTTGACGGCGTCGAGCTGCCGGGCGCTTAGCAGACCCTGCCTGGCCAGGCGCGGGCGCAGCAGTGCGAGCGGGTGGCGGCGCAGCGTGAGGCCGGTGGCGGCGTAGTCCCACAGCACCTCCTCGCCTTCGGCGGCGGCGGGCAGTTCCAGTTCGTCTTCGGGCAGCAGGCTGCCTTGCAGCAGCGCGGGCATGGCGTGCAGCGCCGAGGCCTGCCAGACCTGCTGGCGGCGGTGGCCGGCCAGCGACGTGAGGGCGTCGGCGGCGGCCAGGTGCTGCATGTCCTGCTGGGTGAGGCGGGCGCGCAGGGCCAGGTCTTGCGGGTGGGTGAATTCGCCTTGCTGCCGTGCCTGCTCGATGCGGTTGGCCGCTTCGTCGCCCAGCCCGCTGACCAGGCGCAGGCCCAGGCGCACGGCGGGCTGGTGCTGGCCGGGGCGGGGCTGCAGCGTGCAGTCCCGGTCGCTGTGGTTGACGTCGATGGCGCGCACCTCCACGTCGTGCCGGCGCGCATCCTGGATGAGCTGGCCGGGCGTGTAGAAGCCCAGCGGCTGGGAGTTCAGCAGCGCGCACAGGAAGGCCGCGGGCTCGTGGCACTTGAGCCAGGAGCTGACGTAGGTGAGCAGCGCGAAGCTGGCGGCGTGGGACTCGGGGAAGCCGTAGGACTGGAAGCCTTTGATCTGCTTGAAGATGCGCTCGGCGAAATCGTCTTCGTAGCCGTTCCTGCGCATGCCGGCGATGACTTTCTCGTAGTACTTCTCCAGCACGCCGGGGCGCTTCCATGAGGCCATCGCGCGTCGCAGTTCGTCGGCCTCGCCGGCGGAGAAGCCGGCCGCGATCATGGCCACCTGCATGACCTGCTCCTGGAAGATCGGCACGCCGCGGGTGCGCTTGAGGGCGGCCTCCAGGCCTTTTGGATACTCGATCTCGCCTTCCGCCTTGGCGCGGTTCTGGAGGTAGGGGTGCACCATGCCGCCCTCGATGGGGCCGGGCCGCACGATGGCGACCTCGATGACGAGGTCGTAGTAGTCGCGCGGCCGCAGCCGCGGCAGCATGGACATCTGCGCGCGCGACTCGATCTGGAACACACCGATGGTGTCGGCCGCGCAGATCATGTCGTAGGTGGCCGTGTCGTCCTGCGGGATGCTGGCCAGTTCGTAGGTCCGGCCGCGCCAGGGCGCGAGGAGGTTGAAGCAGCGCTTGATGGCGGTGAGCATGCCCAGCGCCAGCACGTCGACCTTCATCATGCGCAGCTCGTCGATGTCGTCCTTGTCCCACTCGATGACGCTGCGGCCCTTCATCGTCGCGTTCTCGATGGGCACGAGCCGCTCCAGCGACCCTTGCGTCAGCACGAAGCCGCCGACGTGCTGGGACAGGTGGCGCGGCAGGCCGTTGAGCTGGCGGCCCAGCGTGATGAGCTGCTGCAGGCGCGGGTCATCGTCCGGCAGGCCCAGCTTGCGCAGCAACTCGGCGCGGTGGTCCTCGGGCAGCACCTGGGTGGACCAGCCGCTGTGGTGCTGGCTCATCAGGTCCAGCTGCGCTTCGCTGAAGCCCAGCGCCTTGCCCACGTCGCGGATGGCGCTCTTGGGCCGGTAGCAGATGACGACGGCGGTCAGCGCGGCGCGGTCGCGGCCGTACTTGTCGTAGAGGTACTGGATGACCAGCTCTCGGCGCTCATGCTCGAAGTCCACGTCGATGTCGGGCGGCTCGTTGCGCTCGCGGCTGATGAAGCGTTCGAACAGCAGCGTGCTTTGCGCCGGGTCGACCGAGGTGATTTCGAGGCAGTAGCAGACGACGCTGTTGGCCGCCGAGCCGCGCCCCTGGCAGAGGATGCCCTGGCTGCGCGCGAACCGCACGGTATCGGCGACGGTCAGGAAGTAGTGCTCGTAGCGCAGGTCTTCGATGAGTTCGAGTTCGTGCTCGATGCGGCCCCGCCACTCGTCCGTCAGGCCATCGGGCCAGCGCTTGGCCGCGCCTTCGTAGGTCAGCGTGCGCAGATGCTGCATGGCTGTGAGGCCCGGCGGGATGACTTCGCTGGGATAGCGGTAACTGATCTCGTGGAGGCTGAACGTGCAGCGCGCCGCCACCTGCACCGTCTCCCGCATCAGGGCCTGCGGGTAGATGCGCGAGATGCGGTAGCTGCTGCGCAGATGCCGCTCCGCATTGGGCTGCAGGTCGAAGCCGCAGTCGGCCACGGTGCGGCCCAGGCGGGTGGCCGTCATCACGTCCTGCAGGGCCTTGCGCGAACGCACATGGAAGTGCACGTCGCCGGCCGCCACCAGCGGCAGGGCGGTTTCGTCGGACAGCGCCTGCAGCCGCTGCAGCCACAGCGCGTCGCTGGCCTCGCGCAGCAGTTCCACGGCGATCCAGGCGCGGCCGGCGAAATGACGCAGCACCCAATGCGCCGCCGGCGCCAGTTCGGCATCGGAGGCTTCTCGCGGCAGCACCAGCAGGGCCAGGCAATCGCTGAGGTGCTCGGGCGCGAGCTGGCGCCAGGTCAGCGTGTACTCGCCCTTGACCGGGCTGGCGCGGCGCAGCCGGGTGATGAACTGGCTGAGGTTGCCGTAGCCGTTGAGGTTCTGCGCGATCAGCACGAGCTTGAAGCGCGGCGCGCCGGCGTCGTCGCGAACCAGGAACTCGCTGCCGATCAGCAGCTTCATCAGCGGGGGCTGGGCGATGTCGTCGGCCGGCAGGCCGGCTTGCCGGGCCTCTTCCCTGAGCGCGTGGTGCGCCGCCTCGCGCATCTCACGCAGCTGCTTGTGCGCGCGCACGACGCCGGCCAGCGAGCATTCGTCGGTGAGGGCCAGGGCCTCGTAGCCCAGCTCGCAGGCGCGCGCCACCAGTTCGGCCGGCTCCGACGCACCGCGCAGGAAGCTGAAGGCCGACAGGCAGTGCAGCTCGGCGTAGCGCGGCAGCTCGCCCCCCGTGCCGGGGCGCGGTGATGAGGGGGCCCAGCCATCCGCCACGCGCCGCAGCTCGGCCTCCGAGTCAATGCCTTGCTGGCGCAGCAGCGCCCGCCGCTCGTCGCGGTCTGACATGGGCGGCGTCATGCGAACACACCGTGCAGGAACCAGCCCGTGGAGGCCGGCGCGGTCGACGAAGGCCGCTCGTGATAGACCCACAGCAGCCCGCGCGCGGCGCTGCGGTAGACGAAGTAGTCGCGTGCCTGCATGCCGCCCTGCCCCTCCCACCAGCCGGCCTCGACGCGGTGTGGCCCGCTGATCAGCGTCAAGGGGCCGCAGCAGGTGGGCTGCTCGCGGGTGTCGGCGCGCAGCGGCTGGGGCGGCTGGACGAGCCAGGTGGGCTGAGGGCCGCAGGGGCGGCGCCGGGCGATGGCCGGCGGCGCAGGCCAGGGCTGCCAGCTTTGCATGTGATCCAGCCGATGGTCCTCGTGCAGCCGGCCTTCGCACACGCGGCCGGCGCCCAGGCGCACGGACAGCCGCTCCAGCAGCGCGTGGGTCGTCGTGCGTTCCAGCGGGTCGCTGGGGCCGGGCAGCAGGCTGGCACTGCTGTCCTGCAGCGGCAGCACGGTGTCGGCACTGAGGCTGATCTCGCCGGCCGGCGCGGCCAGCGTGGTGCGCGACAGGTGCTCGGCCAGCAGCCGTGTGAGCCGCCGCATGTCGCGCGTGGTGTCGGCGGTGGCCAGGGTCAGCTCGCCGCTGCCGGCCACGTCGCGGGCGCGCATCGCGTCGTGCTGCCAGCCCAGGCGCAGCGTGCGCACGCCGGCATGGCGCGCAGCGAGGAAGGTGCAGAGCTGGCGCAGCAGCGTCTCGGCGAAGTGCAGCAGCACCGGCGCGTGCTCGACCCGGTAGGGCAGCTCCAGCCGCGCGTCGAAGCGCTCGGGCAGCACCAGCCAGGTGTGCACCTCGGGCAGGTCGCCATAGGCCTGGTCGAGCGCGGTCAGCAGCGCGGGGCCGAAGCGCCGGGCCAGCGCCGGGCGCGGCAGCCGGCGCAGCTCGCCCAGGCGCTGGCAGCCCAGGCGCGCCAGCATGGCGTGGTGGGCGTGGGCGGCGCTCAGCGCGCGCAGCGGCAGCGCGTCCAGCCGCTCGCTGAGCCGGCCCTGCGCCGACGCGGGCGGGCAGCGTGCCAGTGCGAGCGAGGCCAGCGCAGTGGGCGCCCAGGCCAGCGCGCCCAGGGCCAGGCCGGTCAGCGCGGCCTGGGCCTGCAGCCGTTGGCGCAAGGCGCGCGCGCCGCCGAACAGGCGCAGGCTGGCCGACACCTCGGCGACGACCGCGTCCTCCAGCCGCGCCACGCGCGGCGTGAAGCCCAGCGCCAGCCAGGCCAGCGCGTCGCGGTCGCTCGCCGGCGCCTCAGGCGGGCAGCACAGGCAGAGCCAGCGCATGTGGGCGCTCCGTCGGTGAGCCAGCCGGCAGGGGCAGGGGTGCAGGGGCCGGCGGCGGCGGGCGCTGCCGCCGCGCGGCCGTCAGCAAGGGGTCGATGGCGCCGGGCACGGCCGGCAGCGCCAGCCAGCCCTCGTGCGCGGGCCCGCGGCGCTTGAGCACGTGCACGGCCAGCGTCCAGTCCTCGCCGGGCTTGGCGACCAGCCGAAGCGGCGCCGCGGAGGACTGCTGGCCCACGCGCTCCGGCCGCATCAGGAAGACGGGCGCGTCCGAGCTCAGCGCAGCGACCTGCAGCCGCCGGATCTGCTCGGGCCGGGCCTCGGGCAGCCAGGCCAGCACGGCGACGCGCGACTTGATGGCCTGTTCGGCGGCCCACAGCTGTTCGGCCGGCGTCTGGGCCGCCACCCAGATGAAGGCCGATGGCGGCAGGCCCAGTGCCTGCAGGCCGGGCAGGTGGGGGGTGTGGGGCGGGTTGATCAGCAGCAGCGTGCGCGCCGCTGGCGCTGGCGCGGCGCGCCGCCCCGCGCTGGGCGCGGGCAGCGCCTGCGCGGCCCACCACGCGCGCAGGCCGGGCGCCAGCAGCCGCCACTCCAGCACGCCGGGCTGGGCCACCAGCAACTCGACAGCAGCGCCCGTGGGCCATCCGCCACCGGGCAGTTCCGCGTCCAGCGCGGCAAAGCCGCTGGGCAGCGTGGGCGTTGCAGGGGTGCCCATGGCGCTGCCTCGCCACAGCTGGCGATGCAGCAGCGGCAGCGCCAGGGGTGGACGAGCGGCAGTGGCCGGGGCGATGGAGGGCATGGGCTGAAGATGAGGCGGGGCAATGACTGTATGTTTATACAGTATTGATGGCAAGCTGCCGCACTCTCCAACGCGCTGCCGCAGGCCGTCTCGGGGCAAACACGTCCTAGGATCTGTTAACACCAATTGCGCCGAAGCGGTTCGCTGGGATAGCGAGTGCATGGAGATCACGGCAGCCCAATTCGAGTTGATTGAACACTGTCTGCCCAGGCAGCGCGGCAACGTCAGCCTGACGAATCTGCAGGTGCTCAATGCCATCCTGTACGTCGCCGAGCACGGCTGCAAATGGCGTGGCCTGCCCAAGCGCTTCGGGAACTGGCACACGATCTACACACGCATGAGCCGATGGGCGAAATCGGGCGTGCTGGATCGAGCCTTCAAGCAACTCCAGCAAGCACAGGTGGTGCAAATCAAGATCGAGGCCGTGTCGCTGGACAGCACCAGTGTGAAGGGGCATCTGGACGGCACTGGGGCGCCAAAAAAAACGGTCCTCAAGCTATCGGCAAATCCCGTGGTGGGTGGAACACCAAGAGCCACCTCCTCGCTGCGGACGCGCGCACGGCCATGACCTTCTCGCTGTCGCCCGGACAAGCGCAGGACGCGCCAGAAGGCCGCGAGTTGCTCAAGCGGCCCTCGCACTTGCTCATGGACCGCGCCTACGAAGGCGACGCGACCCGCCAACTGGCGTTGGACTTGGGCTTCATTGCCGTCGTGCCGCCGCTCGACGTCATGTTCATCGCCTTCATCTGCTTCGCACTCATCGCAGATGGCCTTCGATAGTGTTGACAGGCCCTAGTCGAAGGCCCTGGCAGCGCCCAGCAAGGGCGCCGCGACATCCTTGGCTGAAAGCTGCGGTGTGATGCCGTGCAGCGGCCAGGCGATGGCGACCGTGGGGTCGTCCCAGCGCACGGCGCCCTCGAAGTCCGGTGCGTAGGCGCCGCTGGTCTTGTAGAGGAAGTCGGCGCTCTCGCTGAGCACCAGGAATCCATGCGCGAAGCCCGGCGGGATCCACAGCTGGCGCTGGTTCTCTGCCGACAACTCGTAGCCAACCCAGCGGCCGAAGTTCGGGCTGGACTTGCGCATGTCCACCGCCACGTCGAACACGGCGCCGCTCACGCAGCGCACCAGCTTGCCTTGCGCGTGCGGATCGAGCTGATAGTGCAGCCCGCGCAGCACGCCGCGCGTCGAGCGCGAATGGTTGTCCTGCACGAAGTGCACGGCATGGCCGACCGCAGCGTTGAAGCGCGCCTCGTTCCAGCTCTCCAGGAAGAAGCCTCGGGCGTCTCCGAACACCTTGGGTTCGATCAGCAGGACTTCGGGCAGGGCGGTGGGCGTGGCTTGCATGGGATCAGAAGACGCGTTCGGTCAGCAACTTGAGCAGGTATTGGCCATAGCCGTTCTTGGCCAGCGGCTTGGCCAGGGCTTCGAGCTGCGCCGCGTCGATCCAGCCGGCGCGAAACGCGATCTCCTCGGGGCAGGCGACCTTCAGGCCCTGGCGCTTTTCCAGCGTGGCGATGAACTGGCCGGCTTCCAGCAGGCTGTCGTGCGTGCCGGTGTCCAGCCACGCATAGCCGCGGCCCATGATCTCGACGCTGAGCTGGCCCTGGCGCAGGTACTGGGCGTTGACGTCGGTGATCTCCAGCTCGCCGCGCGCGCTGGGCTTGATGGCGGCCGCAATGTCGCAGACCTGCTCGTCGTAGAAGTACAGGCCCGTGACGGCGTAGTTGCTCTTCGGCGCCTTGGGCTTCTCCTCGATGGACAGCGCCTGCTGTGCCTTGTCGAACTCGACGACGCCATAGCGCTCGGGGTCGGTCACGTGATAGGCGAAGACGCTCGCGCCGCTGTCGCGCGCCGTGGCGCTGCCGAGCAGGCCGGCGAAGTCGTGGCCATAAAAGATGTTGTCGCCCAGCACCAGCGCGCTGGGCGCGCCGCCGACGAAATCGCGGCCGAGGATGAAGGCCTGCGCCAGGCCATCGGGGCTGGGCTGCACGCAGTAGCTGATGTTCAGGCCCCACCGTGAGCCGTCACCCAGCAGGGCCTCGAAGCGCGGCGTGTCCTGCGGCGTGCTGATCAGCAGGATGTCGCGGATGCCCGCGAGCATCAGCGTGCTCAGCGGGTAATAGACCATGGGCTTGTCGTAGACCGGCAGCAGTTGCTTGCTGACGGCCAGCGTGGCCGGGTGCAGCCGCGTGCCGGAGCCACCGGCCAGGATGATGCCCTTGCGGGTCTTGGTGCTGCTCATGCGCGGGTCTCCGGGAGGGTGTCGCTCAAAGGATCTCGGCCAGCATGCGTTGCACGCCCAGCTGCCAGGGGGGCAGGTGCAGGCCGAAGGCGTGCTCCAGCTTGGCGCAAGCCAGGCGCGAGTTCAGCGGGCGCTGTGCGGGTGTCGGGTAGTCGCTTGTCGGGATGGCAAAGATCTGCTCCGGCGCGACCCGGATGTTGACGCCGCGCGCACGCGCGAATTCGATGACGAAGCGGGCGTAGTCATGCCAGCTCGTCGCACCGCCGGCGACGGCGTGGTACGTGCCGGTGAGCGCCGGGTTGACGCGCGCGGCACGCAGCATCGGCACGGTCAGGTCGGCCAGCAACTCGGCGCCGGTGGGCGCGCCGATCTGGTCGGCGATCACCTTGAGCTGCTCGCGCTCGGCGGCCAGGCGCAGCATGGTCTTGGCGAAGTTGCCGCCGCGTGCCGCGTAGACCCAGCTGGTGCGCAGGATGAGGTGCTGGCAGCCGCTGCTGCGGATGGCGTCCTCGGCCTCGGCCTTGGTGCGGCCATAGACGCTCAGCGGCGCGATGGGGGCCTCCTCGTCGCGGGCGTGGCTGCCGCTGCCGTCGAAGACGTAGTCGGTCGAATAGTGGACGAGGAGGGCGCCGGTGCGTCGGGCCTCGATGGCCAGCAGCGCCGGGGTCCTGGCGTTGATCTGGCGCGCGAGTTCAGGCTCGCTCTCGGCCTTGTCGACGGCCGTGTGGGCCGCGGCATTGACGATGACCTGCGGTGCGATGGCCTGCACCTTGGCGAGCAGCGCATCGGGCTGCGTGAAGTCGCCGCCGTCGTCATGGTCCATCGCCACGACCTCGCCGGCCACGGCCAGCGAGCGCTGCAGCTCCCAGCCGACCTGGCCGCCCTTGCCCAGCAACAGGATTTTCATGTCGACCTCTCGCGCGATGCGTGCATCGGGTCATCCCCGGATGTGATGCGTGGCCGGCCCGGCGCGGCCCGGCGCCCGGTCATGCTCATGCCGTGTACTGCTTGGCGACCCAGTCCTTGTAGGCGCCGCTCTGCACGCGGGCAACCCAGTCGGGATGGTCGAGATACCACTGCACCGTCTTGCGGATGCCGCTCTGGAAGGTCTCGGCCGGGCGCCAGCCAAGCTCGCGCTCGATCTTGCGGGCGTCGATCGCGTAGCGGCGGTCGTGGCCGGGGCGGT
This sequence comes from Roseateles sp., assembly GCF_965229315.1. GTDB lineage: Bacteria > Pseudomonadota > Gammaproteobacteria > Burkholderiales > Burkholderiaceae_C > Pelomonas. The sequence continues at coordinate 3,301,751 of NZ_CBDDJA010000002.1, read as the reverse complement.
CCTTCACGTAGGTGATGAGGCGTTCGTACTTGCCGGCGGCGTCGGGGCGCAGTTCGTCGAGCAGGCCGCACACCGTCTTGACGATGTCGATGTTGGCCATCTCGTTCCAGCCGCCGATGTTGTAGGTTTCGCCGAGCCGCCCGCCGGCCAGCACGGCGCGGATGCCGCTGCAATGGTCCGTCACGTACAGCCAGTCGCGGATCTGCTGGCCGTCGCCGTAGACGGGCAGCGGCTTGCCCGCGAGGGCGTTGACGATCATCAGCGGGATCAGCTTCTCGGGGAAGTGATAAGGCCCGTAGTTGTTCGAGCAGTTGGTCGTGACCACCGGCAGGCCGTAGGTGTGGTGCCAGGCGCGCACGAGGTGGTCGCTGGCGGCCTTGCTGGCCGAGTAGGGGCTGTTGGGCTCGTAGGGATTGGTTTCGGCGAAGGGCGGGTCGCTGGGCTTGAGCGAGCCGTAGACCTCGTCGGTCGACACGTGGTGGAAGCGGAAGGCCTGCCGGTCGCCATCCGCCAGCGCCGTCCAGTAGGCCCGCGCCGCTTCGAGCAGCGTGAAGGTGCCGTCGACATTGGTGCGCATGAAGGCGCCGGGGCCGCTGATGGAGCGGTCCACATGGCTCTCGGCCGCGAAGTGCACGATGGCGCGCGGCTGGTGCGTGGCCAGCAGCGAGTCGACCAGCGCGCGGTCGCAAATGTCGCCCTGGACGAAGCTGTGGCGCGCGTCACCGTCGAGCGCCTTCAGGTTCTCGAGGTTGCCTGCGTAGGTCAGCACGTCCAGGTTGACCACGGGCTCGTCGGATTGGCGCAGCCAGTCCAGCACGAAGTTGCTGCCGATGAAGCCGGCGCCGCCGGTGACCAGGATCGTCATGGCTCAGGTCCGCCCGTACGTGTCTTCAAACCTCACGATGTCGTCCTCACCCAGGTAGGAGCCGGACTGCACCTCGATGATCTCCAGCGGCACCTTGCCCGGGTTGGCCAGACGGTGGGTCTGGCCCAGCGGGATGTAGGTGGACTGGTTCTCGGTCAGCAGGATGGTCTTGTCGCCGTTGACGATCTCAGCCGTACCGCTGACGACGATCCAGTGTTCGGCGCGGTGGTGGTGCATCTGCAGGCTCAAGGACGCGCCCGGCTTGACCATGATGCGCTTGACCTGGAAGCGCTCCCCCGAGTCGATGCTGTCGTACCAGCCCCAGGGGCGGTGCACCTTGCGGTGCAGCGCATGCTCGCCACGCTGCTCCGCGCCCAGGCGGTTGACGATCTGCTTGACCTCCTGGCTGCGCGAGCGGTCGCTGACCAGCACCGCATCGGCCGTTTCGACGACCACGATGTCGTCCAGGCCCACCACGCCCACCAGGCGGCTGGTGGCATGCACCAGCGTGTTGCGGCTGTCGGCGAACAGCGCATCGCCGACGCTGGCGTTGCCGTGGGCGTCCTTGTCGGCCACCTGCCAGACGGCTTCCCAGGCGCCGAGGTCGTTCCAGCCGGCGTCCAGCGCCACCATGCGCAGCGCCAGGTCGGTGCCGGGGCAGCGCTCCATGACGGCGTAGTCCACCGATTCGCTGGGCACGGCCGCGAACTCGGGCTTGCCGGGGCGCACGAACTTGGCGTCGGTCTTGCGGGCTGCCCAGGCGGCGCGTGTGGCGGTGGCGATGTCGGGGCGGAAACGCTCCAGCGCCTTCATCCAGACGCTGGCACGCAGCACGAACATGCCGCTGTTCCAGTAGTAGTCGCCTGCGGCCAGGTAGCGCTCGGCCGTTTCAAGGTCGGGCTTCTCGACGAACTGGGCCACGGCCAGACCTGCCGAGTCGCCGGAGGTCCGGATGTAGCCGTAGCCCGTCTCGGGCCTGTCCGGCGTGATGCCGAGGATGCTGATCGCGCCCTCGGCGGCGATGCGCACCGCTTGTTGCAGTGCGGCTGTGAAGGTCTCAGGCTGTGTGACGGTATGGTCTGCCGGCGTCACGACCAGCACGGGGTCGTTGCCATCTTCCAATGCGGCCAGCGCTGCCAGAGTCAGCGCTGGCGCCGTATTGCGCCCCAGAGGTTCCAGCAGCACGCTGCTGGGCTCGATGCCGGATTCGCGCAACTGGTCCAGCACGAGGAAGCGATGCTCCTCGTTGCCGACGATGCAGGGACCTGCCAGCTCGAACTCCGGCGAGGCCAGCGCGGCCAGACGGCGGGCGGCGAGCTGGAACAGGCTTTCGTTGCCGGACAGCACGAGGAACTGCTTGGGGTAGCCGGCGCGGGACAGCGGCCACAGCCGTGTGCCGGAGCCGCCAGCCATGATGACGGGTTGGACCTGGATCATTGCGTGTCTCCGGCTCAGGCCGGGTGGAATCCGTGGGGGTTGAGGTGCTGCCAGCGCCAGCTGTCCTCGCACATGCGGGCGAGGTCGAGCGAGGCCTCCCAGCCGAGCACCTCGCGTGCGAGCGCCGGGTCGGCCCAGCAGGCGGCCACGTCGCCGGAGCGGCGCGGGACGATCTCGTAGGGCACGCTGCGGCCGCTGGCGGCCTCGTAGGCGCGCACGAGATCCAGCACGCTGTAGCCGCGGCCGGTGCCGAGGTTGACGGTCAGCGAGCCCGGGTTGGACAGCAGCCGGCGCAGTGCGGCGACGTGGCCTTCGGCCAGGTCGGTCACGTGGATGTAGTCGCGCACACCGGTGCCGTCGGGCGTGGGGTAGTCGCCGCCGAAGACGGAGAGCTTGGTGCGCCGGCCCACGGCGACCTGGGCCACATACGGCATCAGGTTGTTGGGCAGGCCGCGCGGGTCTTCGCCGATGCGGCCGCTTTCATGGGCGCCGACCGGGTTGAAGTAGCGCAGGCAGGCGGTCTGCCAGGACGGATCGGCGACACCCACGTCGCGCAGGATCTGCTCGCCCATCAGCTTGGTGGCGCCGTAGGGGTTGGTCGACGACGTGGGGGCGTCCTCTCGCAGCGGCAGCGCCTCGGGGGCACCGTAGACGGTGGCACTGGAGCTGAACACGATGCGCGTGCAGCCATGGCGCTTCATGACCTCGCAGGTGTTGACCAGACCACCCAGGTTGTTGCGGTAGTAGGCCAGCGGTTGGCTGACGGATTCGCCCACCGCCTTGTAGGCGGCGAAATGCACGACAGCCCCGGGCTTGTGGCGGCTGAAGATTTCATCCATGGCCGCCGCGTCGCACACGTCGGCGCGTTCGAATTCGATGGGCGCGCCGGCCAGCTCGGCCAGCCGCTCCAGCACCACCGGTGAGCTGTTGGCGAAGTTGTCGACGCCGACCACGCGGTAGCCCGCCTGCTGCAGCGCCAGCCAGGTATGGGACGCGATGTAGCCGGCTGCGCCGGTGAGCAGGATGGTGGTGGCCATCAATACACCAGCATCTGGCCGGTGCAGCCGTAGCTGCTGGCGCTGAACGCGTACTGCGTGATGTTGCTTTCCCGGTTGGCACGGTTGTATTGGCAGCCCAGGCTCACGCTGCGCGAGAACGCCCACTGCACACCGACGTTGTACGTGTTGTTGTTGTCGAAGCTCTCGACAGCACTGGCTGCCGAGTCGCTGGTGCCATGACTTCGGCTCCGAATGGCACCCGCGTTCAGTGAGACCTTTCCAGTCAGCGCATATCGGCTGTTCAACTGCCAAGTGGTGTAGACCCGGTTCACGTCTGCCGTCTGAGCCAGGGTTTCCTGGCCGCTGTCGCGGGTGTACTGAAGGTTCAGCAGCACCTTGGACGTCGCCTGCCAGTTCCAGCCGATGGCCCCGGTCGTGCCACGGAAATTGCGCTGACCGGCCGATGCCGGGTCGTAATTCGTACGGCTGGTGCTGATGCGCGTGTTGAGCGTGCTGCTGCCGCCAGCGTTCCAGGCTGTCGTGAAGTCGAGATCGTCGCGCTTGTAATCAAGCGCCAGGCTGCCAACGCGGAAGCCGAACAGATAGACCGGGTAGCGCGGGTAGGTGCCATCGGTGCGTCGTGCCACCAGCCCGAGGCGCACATTGCCGCCCGGCATGGCGTAGATGCCGAAACTGCCGGCGTTCTGACGGTAGGTGAACTGGTCGTAGACGGCGTTGCTGAAGTTGCGTTCGCGCCGGCTTGCGCTGGCTTCGAGCGAGTACCTCGTACCCATGCCCAACCGCACGACAGCGGTGTAGTCTTCGTTGCGTTCGGTGTTCTTTTCGAAGTAGGGCTGCGTACCGCTACCGAGGTTGAACTGTGCCAGCGACTGGGTTGACAGCGCGCTGAGCGTGCCGGAGAGATTCCCCACGGTCTGCCATTCCAGCGCCCCCTTCAGTGAATAGGAGCGGTTGTTCAACGCCCTGTTGTCGGCATAGCGGTTGTCCTGCAGCGAGCCGTCGAACGTCAGATGCTGGCGGCCCAGCCGCGTGTCCACGCCGGCCAGCAGGCCGGCGCTGGTGACGCGGTCGCTGTTGGAGCCGGTCGACAGGCGGTAGACGTTGGACACCTGTGTCACGCCCAGCGAGGCGCCCGCATAGAAGGGTGCCGTGTCGTTGGTCTGGGCCGCAGCCGGCAGCGCCAGCAGGGCGGCCACGGCCAGGGCGGCAGCACGCAGGGGATGGCGCATGTCGGTGCAGGTCTCCGAGGGGTCAGTAGGCATAGCGGTCGAAGATCACCAGCCTCACGGTGCGCAGGATGATCTGCAGGTCGAGGCCCAGCGACCAGTTGCGCAGGTATTCCAGATCGTATTCGACGCGCGCCTTCATCTTGTCGATGGTGTCGGTCTCGCCACGCATGCCGTTGACCTGGGCCCAGCCGGTGATGCCGGGCTTGACCTTGTGCCGCACCATGTAGGCCTTGATGAGCTTGCGGTACTCCTCGTTGTGCGCGACCGCATGCGGGCGCGGGCCGACGATGCTCATGCGGCCCTGCAGCACGTTCACGAACTGCGGCAGTTCGTCCAGCGACGTGCGGCGGATGAAGGCGCCGAAGGGCGTGATGCGCGGGTCACCCTTGGTGGCCTGCTTGACGATGTGGCCATCGTCCTGCGTGCGCATCGAGCGGAACTTGTAGACGATGATCTCTTCGCCGTCCAGCCCGTTGCGGCGCTGCTTGAAGATGATGGGCCCCGGCGAGCTGAGCTTCACGCCGAGCGCGACGGCCAGCAGCACTGGCGAGATCACCACCAGGATCAGCGAGGCCAGCACGACGTCGCTGACGCGCTTGATGAGCTGGTTGGTGCCGGTGAAAGGCGTTTCGCAGATGCCCACGACCGGCACACCGGAGATGTCTTGCAACCGGCCCTGGATGATGCTGATGCCGAACACGTCCGGCACGAAGAACAGCGACGCCGTCGTGCCCTGCACCTGCTCCAGCAATTCCACGATGCGCGGCTGCGAGCCCAGCGGCAGCGTGATGTAGACCTCGCGGACGCTCTTCTCGCGCACGAAATCGCTGAGGCCGGACAGCGGACCGAGCAGTTCGGTGCCTGCGTCGGGGTGCAAGCGATTCGCGCTGCGGTCGTCGAAATAGCCCAGGCAGATGACGCCCTGCGACTCGCGCAGCGCCCGCCCGAGCTTGTTGCCCAATGGCCCGGCGCCGACGACGACGGCCGTGCGGCGGGCGCTCGGGTCCCGGCCGCGCCATTGCTGGACGCGGCGACCCGCATTGACCGCGGCGATCTGCACGAGGGGGGTGATACCCGCCCACCACATCAGCACGTTGTTCTCGAAGTAGTGCAGGCTGTTCGTCGCGTAGCCGCACAGCATCAGGATGCCCAGCAGCACCAGCCAGGACGACAGCACGTCCACCAGCGCGCTGGCCGGGTGGTCGTTGAAGCGGTTGCGGCCCGGGAAGGTCAGCGCGAAGACCAGCAGGCACAGCGTCAGCGTCGGGCGCAGCACCGGCTCGTCGAAATACGCGCTGACGGCGAGAAACGTTGCGACGATGATGCCGGGCTCGAGAAACGCGGCAATCAGGGACTCGACCGACTGCGGCGCGCTGTAGAACGTCCTCTTGTAGCTTCGGTCCTCGAACATCGTGGCGGGGTCTCTGGCCCGCCGGCATGGCCGGCGGTTGGCTGAAAGTCGGTCCGGGATTCTCCACCAACAAATTTGATGATCACCCCCGGACCGTCCCCTGTTCAGGGTCCGCTGCCTACAATCTTGCACATGTCCGCCTCCTGGCCCCCTTTCCCGTCCCTGTCGCCGCTGCTGATACCGGCCCTGCAGGACCGCCTCGTGCTGCTGATCAACCACGTCGTGTCGCGGGAGCCCGTCGCCGCGCAGCGGCTGCAGCCGCTGGCGGGCCGCGGCCTGGTCGTGCACCTGGCGCGCTGGCCGGCGTTGCTGCCGGCGGCACCCGATCTGGTGCTGGGCGTGACGCCGGCCGGCCTGTTTGAGCGCCTGGACGCGCCGCCGCCCGGCGCTGGTGGCCTGCGCATCGAGATCGACGCGTCCAACCCTGCCAAGCTGGCGCTGGGCGCGCTCAGCGGCGAGGCGCCGACGGTCAGCGTGCAGGGTGACGCCGCCTTTGCCGGTGAGATGCACTGGCTGATGGACAACCTGCGCTGGGACATCGAGGACGACCTGGCCGGCATCGTCGGCCCGCTGGCGGCGCGCCAGTTCGGCCAGTTCGGCCGCGCGCTGCGCCGCACACTGTCGGGCATGGCCGCGCGCATGGCGCCCGCGGGCAGCGCATGAGGTTTGTCTCGCGGCTGCTGGTCATTCTGTGGACGGTCTGGCGTTTCGGTCTCGATGACCTGGCCTTGTCCGGGCTGCGCCGGCGGCGCTTTCAGGTCCTGAGGCGCGCCACGCGGCTGGGGCGTCGCTGGCAGGAGCCGCGCGGCGTGCGGCTGCGCCTGGCGCTGGAGCGGCTGGGGCCCATCTTCGTGAAGTTCGGCCAAGTGCTGTCGACACGGCGCGACCTGCTCCCCGCCGACGTGGCCGAGGAACTGGCCCGGCTGCAGGACCGCGTGCCGCCGTTCCCCGCGGCGCTGTCGCGCGAGATGGTCGAACGCGCCTTCGGCCGGCCGTTGCAGGAGCTGTTTGCCACGTTCGACGCCGAGCCTGTGGCGAGCGCCAGCATCGCGCAGGTGCATTTCGCGACCTTGAAGGACGGCCGCGAGGTCGCCGTCAAGGTGTTGCGCCCCGGCATGCTGGACATCATCGACGACGACCTGTCGCTGATGCGCCGGTTGGCCGTGTGGATCGAGCGCTTCTCGGCCGACGGCCGGCGCCTGAAGCCGCGCGAGGTCGTCGCCGAGTTCGACATGTACCTGCATGACGAGCTGGACCTGGTCCGCGAGGCCGCCAACGCCGCCCAGCTGCGCCGCAACATGCAGGGCCTGGACCTGGTGCTGGTGCCGGAGATGCACTGGGACCTGTGCACGCCCGAGGTCATCGTCATGGAGCGCATGAAGGGCGTGCCCATCTCGCAGCTGCAGACGCTGCTGGACGCCGGCATCGACATCAAGAAGCTGGCGCGCGACGGCGTGACCATCTTCTTCACGCAGGTCTTTCGCGACGGCTTCTTCCACGCCGACATGCACCCGGGCAACATCCAGGTCAGCCTGGCGCCCGAGACCTTCGGCCGCTATGTGGCGCTGGACTTCGGCATCATCGGCACGCTGACCGAGGTGGACAAGGACTACCTCGCGCAGAACTTCATCGCCTTCTTCCAGCGCGACTACAAGCGCGTCGCCGAGCTGCACATCGCCTCGGGCTGGGTGCCGGCCGAGACCCGCGTGGACGCGCTGGAGAGCGCCGTGCGCGCCGTCTGCGAACCCCACTTCGACCGGCCGCTGAAGGACATCTCGCTGGGCCAGGTGCTGATGCGCCTGTTCCAGACCTCGCGCCGCTTCAACGTCGAGATCCAGCCGCAGCTCGTGCTGCTGCAGAAGACCCTGCTCAACGTCGAGGGCCTGGGCCGCCAGCTCGACCCCGAACTGGACCTGTGGGCCACGGCCAAGCCCTTCCTGGAGCGCTGGATGAACGAGCAGGTCGGCTGGCCGGCGCTGAACAAGCAATTGCAGAAAGAAGCGCCACGCTTCGCGCAGCTCATCCCGGCGCTGCCGCGGCTGCTGCACGACGCGCTGAAGGCGCAGGCCGCCCGGGGCGGCGATGCCCAGCTGAAGGCCCTGGTGCAGGAGTTGCGCAGCACCAACCGGCTGCTGTCGGGCCTGCTGTGGGGTGCGGCCGGCTTTGCCTTGGGCGTGCTGATCGCCTGGTTGACGGCGCGCTTTCTGGGCATCAGTCCCTAGTCCGTCGCCGACCCGGCGCCTTCATAATCCGCGCCAATTTTTCCCGTCGTCCGGCCCCGGAACTCCATGAACACCACGCTGATCGTTTTCGTCGTGCTCTACCTGCTCGGCACGCTGGGCATCGGCGTCTGGGCGGGCACGCGGGTCAAGAACACGGCCGACTTCGCCGTCGCCGGCCGCAGCCTGCCGCTGGTCATGGTCATCACCACCACCTTCGCGACCTGGTTCGGTGCCGAGACCGTCATGGGCATCCCGGCCAAGTTCGTGCAGGGCGGCCTGGGCGCCATCGTCGAGGACCCGTTCGGCGCCGGCCTGTGCCTGGTGTTCGTGGGCCTGTTCTTCGCGGCCAAGCTGTACAAGAAGAACCTGCTGACGATCGGCGACTTCTACCGCCAGCGCTACGGCAAGGGCGTCGAGATCTTCTGCTCGCTGGCCATCATCCTCAGCTACCTCGGCTGGGTGGCCGCGCAGGTCACGGCGCTGGGGCTGGTCTTCAACATCCTGACCAACGGCGCGATGAGCGCCGAGATGGGCATGATCGTCGGCCTGGCGGCCGTGCTGGTCTACGTCGTCATCGGCGGCTTCCTGGCCGTGGCCTGGACGGACTTCATCCAGATGATCGTGCTGGTCGTCGGCCTGTCGGTCATCGCCGTGTTCTCGGCCGACCTGGCCGGCGGGGCCGGCGTCGTGCTGGACCTGGCCGTGCAGAAGGACCTCGGCAAGTTCTTCCCGGAGCCCACGTTCACGCAGATCGCCATGTTCCTGGGTGCGGCGCTGACCATGATGCTGGGCTCCATCCCCCAGCAGGACGTGTTCCAGCGCGTCATGTCCGCCAAGGACGCGCAGACCGCCCAGCGCGGCGCCATGATCGGCGGCTTCAGCTACATCGCGTTTGCCTTCGTGCCCATGTTCATCGTGCTGGCGGCGGTGGCCGTCATGGGCGACAAGGCGCTGGACCTGGCCCAGAACGACTACCAGCGCGTGCTGCCCACCTTCATCATGGGCCACATGCCGCTGCTGATGCAGATCCTGTTCTTCGGGGCGCTGCTGTCGGCCATCAAGAGCACGTCGTCCGCCACGCTGCTGGCGCCGACGACGAGCTTCGTCGAGAACATCCTCAAGCAGATCCGCCCCGGGATGAGCGACAGGCAGCAACTCGTCGCGATGCGCGTCACCCTGGTCATCTTCGCGCTGGCCGTGCTCGCCTATTCCATCGCGCTGCAGGGCACGCCCATCTACGAACTCGTCAGCGCCGCCTACCAGGTGACGCTCGTGGCCGCCTTCGTGCCGCTCGTGTTCGGCCTGTACTGGCACCGCGCAACGACCCAGGGCGCGGTGGCGTCCATCTTTGCCGGCGTGGTGGTCTGGGTGAGCTTTTTCCCGCAGATCTCCACCTGGGGCGAGTTCTTCCCGGGGCAGCTCGCCGGCCTGCTGGCCGCGCTGGTCGGCATGGTCGCGGGCTCGCTCGCGCCCCAGGTGCTGACGGACCGTCGCGAGCACGTCAGCCACCATCTGCCGCCTCACGGTTGAGCCGGTCCGCTTAAAATCGCGGGCTTTGCGCCTCTTCACCGCAATCGCGAGCCCGACACCATGCCGATTTATGCCTACCGCTGCAGCGCCTGTGGCCACGCCAAGGATGTGCTGCAAAAGCTTTCCGACGCGCCACTGACCACCTGCCCGGCCTGCTCGGCAGAGAGTTTTTCCAAGCAGGTGACCGCGGCCGGCTTCCAGCTGAAGGGCTCGGGCTGGTACGCGACGGACTTCAAGGGCGGCAGCGCCGCCGCACCCGCCGCCGCTGCCGCTGCCGATTCGGCGGCCGCTCCCGCCGAAGCACCCAAGGCCGAGGCCTCGGGCGGGGCGTCGTCCACGGCCTGCGGCGGCTCCTGCGCCTGCCATTGAAAAAGGTCCCCGTGGGCGCATCACTCCGCAAATACCTGGTCGCCGGCCTGCTGGTCTGGCTGCCGCTGGCCATCACCATCTGGGTGCTGTCCCAGGTGCTGGACGTCGTCAACGGCGTGTTCGGCTCGCTGCTGGCCGCGTTGGCGCTGATCGTGCCGGCGTCGCTGCGCGAGGGGCTGCTGGAGCTGCAGCACGTGCCGGGGCTGGGCCTGATCATCCTGGCCAGCGGCCTGCTGGCCACGGGCGTGTTCGTCGCCAACATCTTCGGCCAGTGGCTGCTGCGCCAGTGGGACCGGCTGATGTCCCACATCCCCATCGTCAAGAGCATCTACAGCTCGGTCAAGCAGGTGTCGGACACGCTGTTCTCCAGCAGCGGCAATGCGTTCCGCGAGGCGGTGCTGGTGCAGTACCCGCGCGAGGGCAGCTGGACGATTGCCTTCGTCACCGGCACGCCCAGCGGCGAGGTGGCCTGCCACCTGGCGCAGGAGCACGTCAGCCTCTACTTGCCGACGACGCCCAACCCCACGTCGGGCTTCTTCCTCATCGTGCCGCGCGCCGACGTCCGGCCGCTGCAGATGACCGTGGACGAGGCACTGAAGTACATCATTTCCATGGGCACGGTCGCGCCGATGGCGCATGCCACCGACCCCTGCGCGGCAGCCGGCGAGCTGGCGCCGGATTCGCAGAACGCACCGCGAAATCTGTAGGGTTGGGCGCCCCGGCAGGCGTTCAATCCTGAGAGCCGAGCGAGCTCATCAGCGCCCCCAACACTCAAGCAAAGATTCCGGAGAAACCTCATGCGTACCTGCTATGCCGGCCAAGTCAGCGAAAAGCTGCTCGACCAGACCGTGACCCTGATGGGCTGGGCCCACCGCCGCCGCGACCACGGTGGCGTCATCTTCATCGACCTGCGCGACCGTGAAGGCCTCGTGCAGATCGTCTGCGATCCCGACCGCGCCGACAGCTTCAAGATCGCCGAGGACGTGCGCAGCGAATACTGCCTCAAGATCGTCGGCAAGGTGCGCGCGCGCCCGGCCGGCACCGAGAACGCCAACCTCGTCAGCGGCAAGATCGAGGTGCTGTGCCACGAGATCGAGGTGCTGAACCCGTCGGTGCCCATCCCGTTCCAGATCGATGAGGAGAACCTCAGCGAAACCACGCGCCTGACCCACCGCGTGCTGGACCTGCGCCGCCCCTACATGCAGAACAACCTGATGCTGCGCTACCGCGTGGCGATGGAAGTGCGCAAGTTCCTGGACGAGCACGGCTTCGTGGACATCGAGACGCCCATGCTCACCAAGAGCACGCCCGAAGGCGCGCGCGACTACCTGGTGCCCAGCCGCGTGCACGACGGCCATTTCTTCGCGCTGCCGCAGTCGCCGCAGCTGTTCAAGCAGCTGCTGATGGTGTCGGGCTTCGACCGTTACTACCAGATCACCAAGTGCTTCCGTGACGAGGACCTGCGCGCCGACCGCCAGCCCGAATTCACGCAGATCGATATCGAGACCTCGTTCCTGACCGAGGAAGAGATCCGCTCGATGTTCGAGGGCATGATCCGCCACGTGTTCCGCAAGGCGCTGAACGTCGAGCTGGGCGACTACCCGACGATGAAGTACGCCGAGGCCATGCACCGCTTCGGCTCCGACAAGCCGGACCTGCGCGTCAAGCTCGAATTCACCGAGCTGACTGACGCGATGACCACGGTGGACTTCAAGGTCTTCTCCGGCCCGGCCACCACGCCGGGCGGGCGCGTCGTCGCGCTGCGCGTGCCCAAGGGCGCATCCATGAGCCGTGGCGAGATCGACGCCTACACCGAGTTCGTCAAGATCTACGGCGCCAAGGGTCTGGCCTGGGTCAAGGTCAACGAAGTGGCCAAGGGCCGCGAGGGCCTGCAGTCGCCCATCGTCAAGAACCTGCACGACGAGGCGGTGGCCGAGATCCTCAAGCGCACCGGCGCGCAGGACGGCGACCTGCTGTTCTTCGGCGCGGACAAGGCCAAGGTCGTCAACGACGCCATCGGCGCACTGCGCCTGAAGGTGGGCCACAGCGAGTTCGGCAAGGCCAACGGCCTGTTCGACGACGTCTGGGCACCGCTGTGGGTGGTGGACTTCCCGATGTTCGAGCACGACGAGGAGAACAACCGCTGGGCGGCCGTGCACCACCCGTTCACGGCACCGAAGGATGGCCACGAGGACCTGATGACGTCGGACCCGGGCAAGTGCATCGCCAAGGCCTACGACATGGTGCTCAACGGCTGGGAGCTGGGCGGTGGCTCGGTGCGTATCCACCGCGCCGAGGTGCAGGCCAAGGTCTTCGAGGCACTGAACATCAGTGCGGAAGACCAGCGCATCAAGTTCGGCTTCCTGCTGGATGCGCTGCAATACGGCGCGCCCCCGCACGGCGGGCTGGCCTTCGGCCTGGACCGCATCGTCACGATGATGACCAAGGCCGACTCCATCCGCGACGTGATCGCCTTCCCCAAGACCCAGCGCGCCCAGTGCCTGCTGACCGGCGCGCCGTCGCTGGTCGACGAGAAGCAACTGCGCGAGCTGCACATCCGGCTGCGCAACGCCGCCGTTGCAGCACAGTAAGCGGCATTGCCTTTGGCGAACCGGCCCCGTTTCGGCGGGGCTTTTTTACGTCCGTTGCGGCGTTGGCTGTCCCCGATTCCTAGGGCATCGCCGCAGCGCAGCCGGGCGAGACTGCGGCTCCTGTCGTTGAGGTGTCCCGAATGAAATTCCGCGCCGTTGCTGCACTGTCTGCCGCCATCTCCTGTCTACTGCTCGCCGGCTGCGGCAAGTCTTCCACCTCGCTGGGCGAGGGCGGTTCGGTCGTCAGCGGCTCGGCCGGCCCCTCCGGCGCACACAACGCCAGCCGCGAGCTCGTCAAATGCGACGCCCCGGTCGCGACGCTGGCGCTGGTCGAGAATCCCAACGGCTACGCCTATGCCAGCAGCTATCAGCTGCCGTCCAGCCCGGTGCCGCTGGTGCGGCTGATGGCGCAGCAGAGCGGGTGCTTTCGCGTCGTGGACCGCGCGGCAGGTCTCAAGGCCACCCTCCGCGAGCAGGAGCTCAAGGACGCCGGCATCCTGCGCCAGCAAGGCAACACGGTGCACAAGGGCCGCGGCTACGAAGCCCAGTTCAGCCTGACGCCCAGCCTGACCTTCAGCGAGCGTGACGCCGGCCGCCAGATCGGCGGCATCCTGCAGGCCATTCCCTACCTGAACAAGCTCGTCGGCGCAGCCGAGCAGGTCAAGCTCAAGCAGGCGCAGGCCGCGCTGCTGCTGACCGACAACGAGACGACCGAGCAGGTCGCCGCGGCCACCGGTTCCGTCGAGGTGGCCGACCTGGGCGTGAGCGGTGCGCTGATCGGCAAGCTGGGCGGCGCGGCCGGCGCGGGATGGAGCAACTCCAACGAGGGCAAGGTCATCGCGGCGGCGTTTCTCGACGCGCACAACCAGCTCGTCGCCCAGGTGCGCGAACTGCAGGCCCGCGACCTGCCGCCTCGGGTGGCGACCCGGCGCGGGCAGGGCGGCTAGGGCAGATGCCGGGGCTCAGCGGGCGGCGCGGCGGCGCAGCCAGGCGGCCAGGCCCAGGCCTCCCAGCAGCAGGGCAGCGCTGGCCGGCTCGGGCACGGCAGCGACCGGCGCCGCCGTGACCCAGATGCGGTCGATCTGCAGGCCGGTGTCGGTCCGGCCGCCCAGCGTGTAGTCGCCGCTGACCGACAGGCGCAGCGAGTTCACGCCCGCGGTCAGCGAATCCACCGCGGCGTAGCCCAGGCCCTGGAAGCCGGCGCCCGCGTCGTAGAACAGGCCGTAGCTCAGGCTTTGCAGGTTGACGTCCAGGCGCACCGTCAGCGGGCCGCTGCTGAGCAGGCCGAAGCTGGCGCCGCCCGCCAGGGCGGTGCCGTCTCCATAGGGGTCCACGCCGGCGCCGAGGCTCAGACCCGAGCCGCTCACGCCGAAGCTGAACTCGGCGGTGCTGAAGTCGTTGCCCTCGATGAAGGCGAGCGTGAAGGTCGGCGTGTGGCTGCCCGGTGCGGTGAAGTTCCAGCTCGCGAACGTCGTGTACAGGCTGAGCACGCCGGTGCTCACGGTGCCGCCCGGGTAGGGTCCGAAATCGGCATAGGCGCTGCGCGTACCGCTGCCGCCCAGGCCGGCGTTGCGGATGTCCAGCAGGCCGGCACCGTCGGTGGCCAGGCCGCTGATCGCCACGTCCCAGCGGCCGCCCGCGCCGTCCACGCCGCTGCCGCTGTTGGCGGTGGTGTTCAGCGCGGTGGCGGCGGCCTCGGAGAAGGTCCAGTCGGCGATCGTGGTCTGGGCCGCGGCGGCGCCGCTGAGCGCCAGGGCCAGCAGCGCGGCGCCCGCGGCGCGCGCAGCAATCAGGTTGAGGTTCTTGCTCATGGTGTTCGTCCTCGGCAGGTCGGATCAGTAGGGGTTGGCGGGCACGACGCCTTCGACGTCGATGACGCTGCCGGGCTGGGTGGCCAGGCCACGGGCGAAGTCATAGCTGCCTCCCGGGGCCAGCTTCACGCGCTGCACCTTGCGGTAGACCAGCGGCAGGCCCGGGCTGACCTGCACGCGCTGCGTGGCGCGCCGGTCCTCGGCCAGGATGTAGCCGCTGCCGGTGGTGCCGGTCTGGCGCTGGAAGCTGCCGACGTTGTTGGCGTTGATGAAGAGCGACGTGCCTTCGTCCAGCCCGACGCCGAAGATCAGCGAGCTGCGCGCGTCCTGGCGCAGGCGCGCCATGAAGGTCAGCAGCCGGCCCATGCGGTCGCGGTTGGCGAAGTGGGGCTCGGGGATGAGGTTGAAGCCCTGGGCGAGGCCGAACAGGTCGGTGTTGTTCAGGACGACGCTGGCGCGGTAGGGGTTGGCCACGGCCTCGGCGCTGGTGACTGCCAGGTTGGCGCCCGGGTCGTACATCCATTCACCGGTCACCACCATGCCGGCGGAGGTGCCGCCGACGACGGCGCCGCGCTTGTAGGCCGAACGCACCGCCTGCGCCAGCGCGGTACCCCGCCAGAAGTCGAGGTACTGGGACTGGTCGCCGCCGGCCATCCAGACCAGGTTGGCCTTGGCGACCGCGTCGGCCACGTAGTCGCTGTTGGCCTTGGCGCGGCTGTCGACGATCAGCGTCTCGACCGAGTTGGGCTGCAGGCCGGCCTGCAGCTCGGGCGGCAACTGGGCTACCAGATCGCTGTACAGATAGCTCTGGTAGCCATTGCCGCCGGCCGCGCGCAGCACCACGATGTCGCCGCCGTTGACGATGGGGTAGGCCCGCGCGGTGAAGGCCGCGTCGACCTCGGCGCCGCCGCCCATCAGCAGCAGGGCCGGGCCGCCCACGGGCGCCTTGTTGGCCTGCACCGGGTTGCCGCTCAGGAAGGTGACGAGGTTGGACGGTTTGCCGGGGCGGCCGTTGGCCGGCGGCAGGATCGTCACGGGCAGTTCGCCATAGGCCACCGAGATGCTGTCGACCAGCGGCGCGACGTTGTTGGTGCCGGGGAAGTTGCCGCTGGCCGCCAGGTTGACATGCGAGACGGTGCGCGACACGGCCGTGGCGCCCAGCGGGCCGGTGACGGTGCCGCTGACGCCGCCCGCCACGGCATAGCTCACGGTGTAGGTGGCGGGGCTGGCGGTCTTGTCCAGCTTGAGCGTGACGGTCAGCGGCCCGGGCAGCGCCAGCGGCAGGCTGACCGCATTGGCGGTGAAGTCGGTCTGGGCGTCACGCGCGAGCAGCGTCACACCGGTGGTGGTGGCGGTGAACTGCACATCGGCCACCAGCGAGCTGGACGTGGAGGCCGCGCTGCGGAAGCCGAAATTCAGGATCGGCCGGGTCGAGCCGCTCGCGGCGCCGTTCCTGATGTCCCAACCCTGGAAGACGATGGTGGCCGCGTAGACGCCGCCCTCGGCGATGTTCAGCGGCGCATAGCTGGACGCCACGCTGGTGCTGTTGTAGCCGATACGCAGCGCGCCGCTGCCGGTGGTGGCCGTGTTGGCGATGCCGGCCGTCCATTGCGAGCCCAGGGGCACGCCGTTGGCGACGGCCGTGAGCGCGGTACCGGCGGGGTCGTTGAAGTCCCACTGCTGGGCCAGGATGGGCTGTGCGCCTGCCTGGGCGGCGAACAGACAGCCCGCGAGCATGAGCGCGGCAGGGTCACGGGGCCTGCAGAAATCACGGAGGAATTTCATGTGGGAGCCACCTTTCTTGGAGTTCGGGCAATGACGACGGGTCGCATGGTGGTCGGCGGCCTGCGCGGCCGCACCCATGCAAACCAGGGGCACGGCCAAGCGCTGAAAGTTTTGGTCGCATTCGCGCAAGCCACGGTCGCCGCGGGCAGGCGCGTCCTCCGGGGGCCAGGGGCAGGGCGGGGCCGCTATGCTTTGCTGATGCCGTTGTCGACGCGTTTCAAGATTCCCGAGTCCGTGCTGGTCGTCATCCACACGCCCGATCTGCAGGTGCTGCTGATCGAGCGGGCCGACCACCCCGGCTTCTGGCAGAGCGTCACGGGCTCCAAGGACACGCCGCAGGAGGCGCCCGCCGAGACCGCGCGGCGCGAGGTGCTGGAGGAGACGGGTTTCGACATCGACGCCGTGGGCGGCGAACTGCGCGACTGGCAGCTCGCGAACGTCTACGAGATCTATCCGCAGTGGCGGCATCGCTATGCGCCGGGCGTGACGCGCAACACGGAACACGTCTTCGGCCTACAGCTCCCCGAGGCGTTGACGCCCCGGCTGTCGCCGCGGGAGCATCTATCGTGGCTCTGGTTGCCCTGGCGGGAAGCGGCTGACCGCTGCTTCTCGCCGTCCAATGCCGAGGCGGTGCTGCAACTGCGCCGCTTCGGCAGCGCCGCGACGACGCCATGAATGCGATGAGATCCTCCGCCCGCCCCACGCCCCATCCGCCCGGCGACGTGTTCCGCGTCGCGACCTACAACATCCACAAGGGCGTGCGCGGCCTCGGCCCCGCGCGCCGGCTGGAGATCCACAACCTGCAGATGGGCGTGGAGGCGCTGGACGCCGATGTGGTCTGCATGCAGGAGGTGCGGCTGTTCCACCACCGCGAGGCGACCTTTTTCGACCAGACGTCGTTCGGCTGGCCCGAGAAAAGCCAGGCCGAGTTCCTGGCGCCCGAGGGGTATGAGGTGGCCTACCGCACGAACGCCGTCACCAAGTTCGGCGAGCATGGCAACGCGCTGCTGTCGCGCTGGCCCATTGGCGACATCGGCCATCACGACGTGTCCGACCATTCCTTCGAACAACGCGGCCTGCTGCACGTGCCCGTGCTGTGGCAGGGCACCGAGGTGCATGTCGTCGTGGCCCACTTCGGCCTGATCCATGCCAGCCGCGTGCGCCAGGTCGAGCGCCTCGCCGTCTTCGTGCGCGACCACGTGCCCGAAGGCGCGCCGGTGCTGGTGGCGGGCGACTTCAACGACTGGGGCGAGCGGCTGGACCCGGCCATGCGTGCCCACGGGCTGCGCCGCGCCGCCTCGCCGCAAGGCCGTGCACGCGCCGCCACCTTCCCGTCGCGGCTGCCGGTGTTCGCGCTGGACCGCGTCTACCTGCGCGGCCTGACATGCACCGGCGTGCAGGTGCCGCGCGGCCCGAGCTGGGCGCGCATGTCCGACCACCTGCCGCTGCTGGTGGAGCTGGCGCTGGAATGAGGCGCCTGCGCTCGCGGCGCTGGCGAGGCCGGGGTGTCTTTGGCACCGACCCCGGCTTCGTCGGCGGCAACGAGCTGGCGCTGCTGCGCGGCGGCGACGAGCTCTTCCCGCACATGCTGGACGCCATCCACCGCGCCGGCAGCGAGGTCTGGCTGGCCACCTACATCTTTCATCACGACACCGCCTCGTTGAGGCTGGCCGATGCGCTGGTGGCTGCCGACCGCCGCGGCGTGCGCGTTCGCGTCGTCGTCGACGGCTTCGGCAGCAAGGGCAGCCTGGACGTGCTTCGGCATCGCCTGGCGGGCAGCGGCGTGGCGCTCGCCGTGTTCCGGCCCATCGACCGCTGGTGGCACTGGCTGCAGCCCAGCCAGCTGCGCCGCCTGCACCAGAAGCTGTGCGTCGTCGACGGCCAGACGGCCTTCGTGGGCGGCATCAACATCATCGACGACCGGCTGGACATTCACCACGGCGTCACCGAGCAGCCGCGGCTGGACTTCGCCGTGCAACTGCGCGGGCCGCTGGTCGATGCCGTCGCGCAGGGCCTGCGCTCCATCTGGTCGCGGGCCTGGCTGGGGCGGGACTTCGACGACGCGCTGATCGACTACATCCCCTGGCGCCGGCGCCTGCGCCGCTGGCTGACGCAGATCTGGCGTGGCCCGCAGCGGCTGCCCAAGGCCACGCCGCCGCTGCCGCCGGTCAGCGCGGCCTTCGTCATGCGCGACAACCTGCGCCGCCGCCGCACCATCGAGCACGCCTACGTGGACGCCATCCGCGGCGCGTCCTCGCGGGTGGACGTCGTCTGCCCCTACTTCTACCCCGGCCAGCGCATCCGCCTCGCGCTGCGCCAGGCGGCGGACCGTGGCGTGCGCGTGCGGCTGCTGCTGCAGGGCATGGTGGACTATCGGCTGGCCGGCTGGGCGGCGGAGGCGCTGTACGCCGAGCTGATCGCCCACGGCGTGGAGATCTACGAGTACACGCCGGCCTTCCTGCATGCCAAGGTCGCCGTCGTCGATGGCCGCTGGGCCACGGTCGGCAGCTCCAACATCGACCCGCTGTCGCTGCTGGTCAACCTGGAGGCCAACGTGGTCGTGCATGACGGCGACTTCACGCGACAGCTGGACGCGCAGATCGAGACGGCGCTGGCCGTGTCGACGCGTGTCGGCGCACGCGGCGGCACCGGCCTGCGCGCCATGGTCCACCGCGCGGCCGTGGCGTGGGTGGCCTACGTCTTCCTGCGCATCGCGGGCGCCGCGGGTCGGTACTGAGGACACGGGGCGGGGGCCGGGCCTGCGTCCGGCCCGCCGGCCGTCAGGCGAACAGCGGCGCGTGCGGTGCCTTCAGCAGGCCGTCCTGCACCAGCGTGGCCGCGCGTTCGATGTCCGGCGCGAGATAGTGGTCCGCCGGGCTGCTCGCGCAGTCCTGGCGCAGCCGCGCATACAGCGCTTCGACCGGCGCCGAGCTGGTCAGCGGGCGCAGGAAGTCGATGCCCTGCGCCGCCGCCAGCATCTCGATGGCGACGATGTGGGCCGTGTTGTCCAGCATCGCGTGCAGGCGGCGCGCGGCGAAGGTGGCCATGGACACATGGTCTTCCTGGTTGGCGCTGGTCGGCAGGCTGTCCACGCTGGCCGGGTGGGCCAGGCTCTTGTTCTCGCTGGCCAAGGCGGCGGCGGTCACGTGGGCGATCATGAAGCCGCTGTGCAGGCCGGCGTCGGCCGTCAGGAACGGCGGCAGCCGCGAGATGCCCGGGTCGATCAGCATGGCGATGCGGCGCTCGGCGATGGCGCCGACCTCGGCAATCGCCAGCGCCAGGTTGTCGGCCGCGAAGGCCACCGGCTCGGCGTGGAAGTTGCCGCCCGAAACCATGGTGTCGTCGAAGACCAGCGGGTTGTCCGTCACCGCGTTGGCCTCGCGCACCAGCACCTGGGCCGCGTGCCGCGCCTGGTCCAGGCAGGCGCCCATGACCTGCGGCTGGCAGCGCAGGCAGTACGGGTCCTGCACGCGCTCGTCGCCTTCGCGGTGCGACGCGCGGATGGCGCTGCCGGCGAGCAACCCGCGGTAGATGTCGGCGACCTCGATCTGCCCCAGCTGGCCGCGCACGGCATGGATGCGGGCGTCGAACGGGCCGTCGCTGCCGCGCGCGGCGTCCAGCGTCATCGCGCCGCTGGCCAGCGCCGTCGCGAACAGGCCCTCGAAGCGCAGCAGCGCGTGCAGCGCCAGCGCCGTGCTGGCCTGCGTGCCGTTGATGAGCGCCAGGCCTTCCTTGGCGGCCAGCGTCAGCGGCTGCAGGTTCAACCGCGCCAGTTCATCACGGGCCGGCATGCGCTGGCCATCGACCAAGGCCTCGCCTTCGCCCATCAGCGCCAGCGTCAGGTGGGCCAGCGGTGCCAGGTCGCCACTGGCGCCCACCGAGCCCTGGCAGGGCACGTAGGGCACGAAGCCGGCATTGAACGCGTCCAGCAGTGACTGCACCACGTCCCGGCGCACACCCGAGAAGCCGCGCGCCAGGCTGCCCGCCTTCGTCGCCAGCATCAGCCGCACGACCTCGGGCGACATCGGCGCGCCCACGCCCACCGCGTGGCTGCGGATCAGGTTGAGCTGCAGCGCGGCCAGCTGGTCCTTGGCGATGCGGGTGCTGGCGAGCTTGCCGAAGCCGGTGTTGACGCCATAGACCGGCGCGTCGCCAGCAGCCGCTGCGGCCACGAGCGCGGCGCTCTTGTCGACCGGCGCCCAGTCGTCGAGTTGCAGATCGCCGCTGCCGGCAGCGATGTCGGCGAGCTGGGCGAGGGTGAGTTGTCCGGGGATGAGTTTCATAGATGACTTCACAGGGAAGGCAGGTTCAGTTCGTTCTTCTGGGCGCAGGCGATGGCCGATTCATAGCCGGCATCGGCGTGGCGCATGACGCCGGTGGCCGGGTCGTTCCACAGCACGCGCGAGAGGCGCTTGGCGGCAGCCTCGGTGCCGTCGCACACGATGACGACACCCGAGTGTTGCGAGTAGCCCATGCCCACGCCGCCGCCGTGGTGCAGGCTCACCCACGTCGCGCCGCCGGCGGTGTTCAACAGCGCGTTCAGCAGCGGCCAGTCGGACACGGCGTCCGAGCCGTCCTGCATGCCCTCGGTCTCGCGGTTGGGGCTGGCGACCGAGCCGCTGTCCAGGTGGTCGCGGCCGATGACGATGGGCGCCTTCAGCTCGCCGCTCTTGACCATCTCGTTGAAGGCCAGGCCGGCGAGGTGGCGCTCGCCCAGGCCCAGCCAGCAGATGCGCGCGGGCAGGCCCTGGAAGGCGATGCGCTCGGCGGCCATGTCCAGCCAGCGGTGCAGCGCCTCGTGCTTCGGAAAGAGTTGCTTCAGCTTGGCGTCTGTCTTGCGAATGTCCTCCGGGTCACCCGACAGCGCCACCCAGCGGAACGGGCCCTTGCCCTCGCAGAACAGCGGGCGCACGTAGGCGGGCACGAAGCCGGGGAAGTCGAAGGCGTTCTTCACGCCCTGGTCCAGCGCGACCTGGCGGATGTTGTTCCCGTAGTCCACCGTCGGGATGCCTTGCGCCTTGAAGGCCAGCATCGCCCGCACGTGCGTGGCGCAGCCTGCGGCGGCAGCGGCCTTCAGTTCGGCATGGCGGGCCGGGTCGGCGGACGCGGCCTTCCATTGCTCGACCGTCCAGCCCGGCGGGCAGTAGCCGTTGATGAGGTCGTGGGCGCTCGTCTGGTCGGTGACGAGGTCCGGTGTCACGCCGCGCCTGACGAGTTCCGGCAGGAGGTCGGCGGCATTGCCCAGCAGCGCGATGGACCTGGCCTCGCCGGCTGCCGTGTAGTTGGCGATGCGGGCCAGCGCGTCGTTCAGGTCCGCGGCCTGTTCGTCCACGTAGCGCGTCTTCAGCCGGAAGTCGATGCGCGACTGCTGGCATTCGATGTTCAATGAGCAGGCGCCCGCGAACGTCGCCGCCAGCGGCTGCGCGCCGCCCATGCCGCCCAGGCCGGCCGTCAGGATCCAGCGGCCCTTGAGCGAGCCGCCGTAGTGCTGCCGCCCCGCCTCCACAAACGTCTCGTAGGTGCCCTGCACGATGCCCTGGCTGCCGATGTAGATCCAGCTGCCGGCCGTCATCTGGCCGTACATCATCAGGCCCTTGCGGTCCAGCTCGTGGAAATGCTCCCACGTGGCCCAGGCCGGCACGAGGTTGGAGTTGGCCAGCAGCACGCGCGGCGCATCCGGGTGGGTCTTGAACACGCCCACCGGCTTGCCCGACTGGATGAGCAGCGTCTCGTCGTCGTTCAGTTCGCGCAGCGACCGGCAGATGGCGTCGAACGCGTCCCAGTTGCGCGCGGCCTTGCCGATGCCGCCGTAGACGACCAGCGCGTCCGGGTTCTCGGCCACGGCCGGGTCCAGGTTGTTCTGCAGCATGCGGTACGCGGCCTCGGTCTGCCAGCTCTTGCAGTGCAGCTGGGTGCCGGTGGGCGACTTGACGGGGCGGGGAAGGGCGGTCATGGGGTCTCCTGGCAATCGCCGCGAACTCTAGTTGTCTATACAAGTCAAGTCAACTAGGATGCCGGCCATGCCGCGATCAGCCACCAGCCCCGAGCCGCAGTACCTCAAGGTCAAGAACCATCTGCGCGAAGGCATCGCCAGCAGCCACTGGGTGGCCGGCGACCTGCTGCCCAGCGAGGGCGCACTGGTGGGCCTGTTCGGCGTCAGCCGCATGACGGTGAACCGCGCGCTGCGCGAGCTGGTGCAGGAAGGGCTGATCGAGCGCGTGCAGGGCGTGGGCAGCTTCGTCGCGCAGCTGCACCGCATCTCGTCCACGCTGAACGTGCGCGACGTGCACGAGGAGATCATCGAGCGTGGCGGCCAGCACGAGGCGCGCGTGCATGCGCTGCTCAAGGGCAAGGCCTCGCCGCAGCAGGCGGCCGAGCTGGGCCTGAAGCGCGGCGCGCCCGTGTTCCTGAGCCTCATCGTGCACCTGGAGAACGGCCATGCCATCCAGTGCGAGGAGCGCGCCGTCAACCCGGTCTGCGCGCCGGACTACCTGGCGCAGGACTTCACCCACATCACCCCCACGCACTACCTGCTGGAGGTGGCACCGCTGTCCGAGGCGCGCTACATGATCGAGGCGGCGCTGCCCGGTGAGGTCGAGGCCAAGCTGCTGGGCATCAACCGGCGCGACCCCTGCCTGATCGTCAAGCGCATCACCTACAGCCGCGGCGTGGCCGTCACCAGCGTGAAGCTGACGCACCCGGGCACTCGTTACCAATTGCAAGGGAGCTTCTCGGCATGAGCACGGCCTGCCCCGAGCTGCCGACAATGCGCCGCGCCCCGCGGAGTCGGGCGAGCATGAGGGTAGACCCATGAGCTGGAGCAGGATCAGTGCCGTCGACGTCGAGCCGCAGGCCTGGAAGAACGGCGGCGGCACCACGCGCGAGTTGCTCGCCTGGCCCCACGCGCACGACTGGGCGCTGCGCATCAGCGTCGCGCGCGTGCAGCAGGACGGGCCGTTTTCGGCCTTTCCCGGCGTGCACCGCTGGCTGGCCGTCCTGGAGGGCGCCGGGTTGCGCCTGTTCGACTGGCCGCAGACGGTGGGTGACGAGCCGCTGCGCTTCGAGGGTGGGCTGGCGCCGGCCGCGGAGCTGGTCAAGGGCGAGTGCCAGGTCCTCAACGTGATGGAGCGGCGCGGCAACCTGGAGATGCAGGCCGCGACCGGCGTGCTGTTGCCCACGGCCCCGTGGGTGGGGCTGTTCACGGTCAAGGGCGGCCTGCTGGAGCACGGCCACCGCGCCATGCCCATGGCGCCGATGACGCTGGCCTGGTGCGAGCAGCCGGTGGCGCAGAGCTGCGTCTTCACCGGCGAGGGCCATGCCTGGTGGCTGACCTGGCGCGAGGAAGGCTGACGGCATGAAGCTCTGGCGCGGTGCGCGGCTCGCCACGTTGGCCGGCGAGCGGGGCTGGGGCCTCATCGACGACGGCGCGCTGCTGGTGGACGGCGACCGGCTGCGCTGGGTCGGCCCGGCCGCCGAACTGCCGCCCGAAGCGGCGGAGGCCGAAGTCATCGACCTCGGTGGCGCCCTCGTCACGCCGGGCCTGGTGGACTGTCACACCCACCTCGTCTACGGCGGCAGCCGGGCCCTTGAGTTCGAGCAGCGCCTGCACGGTGCCAGCTACGCCGACATCGCCAAGGCCGGCGGCGGCATTCGCGCCACCGTCGCCGCCACGCGCGTCGCGACCGAGGCCGAGCTGCTCGCCACCGCGACGAAGCGCGCCCGAGCCCTGATCGCCGAGGGCGTGACGACGCTGGAGGTCAAGAGCGGCTACGGGCTGGACGCCGCCACCGAGGCGCGCATGTTGCGCGTCGCGCGCCGCCTCACGGGCCTGGGCGTGACCGTGCGCACGACGTACCTGGCGGCGCACGCGCTGCCGCCCGAGTGCCCCGATGCCGACGACTACATCGCCGCCGTCTGCCGCTGGCTGCCCGAGCTGGCCGAGGCGGGTCTGGTCGACGCGGTGGATGCCTTCTGCGAGCACATCGCCTTCAGCCCGGCGCAGGTCGCCCGCGTGTTCGACACCGCCCGGCGCCTGGGCCTGCCCGTGAAGCTGCACGCCGAGCAGCTCAGTGACCAGGGCGGTGCCGGGCTGGCTGCTTCGTACCGCGCGCTGTCTTGCGACCATCTCGAATTCCTGAGCCCGGCCGGCGTGCAGGCCATGGCCGAGGCCGGCACCGTGGCCGTGCTGCTGCCCGGCGCCTACTACGCGTTGCGCGAGACGCAGCTGCCGCCTGTTGCCGCGCTGCGCGAGGCCGGCGTGCCCATCGCCATTGCGACCGACCACAACCCCGGCAGCTCGCCCACGCTGTCGCCGCTGCTGATGCTGAACATGGCCTGCGTGCTGTTCCGCCTGACGCCCGAGGAGGCGCTGCGCGGCCTGACCGTCAACGGCGCCCGCGCGCTGGGCCTGTCGGACCGCGGCCAGCTCGTGGCCGGCCAGCGCGCCGACTTCTGCATCTGGGATACCAGCCATCCACGCGAGCTGGCAGCATGCTTCGGGCACAACCCGTTGCAACAGCGCATCCACCAGGGAGAGTCATGAGCGTATTCAGCCTGCAGCAGGGCCGCGTGCCGCTGCTGATCAGCCTGCCGCATGTCGGCACCGAGATCCCGCCCGAGCTGCAAGACCACTTCGTGCCGCGCGCGCTGGCCAGCGAAGACACCGACTGGCACCTGGAGCGGCTGTACCGGCCCCTCGCCGAGACGCTGGGCGCCAGCCTCATCGTGCCGCGCTACAGCCGTTATGTCATCGACCTGAACCGCCCGCCCGACGACGCGCCGCTGTACCCCGGCGCGTCCGGCGGCACGGGCCTGGTGCCGACGCGCTTCTTCACCAACGAGCCGCTGTACCGCGACGGCCACGAGCCCGATGCCGCCGCCATCGCCGCTCGCCGCGAGGCCTACTGGCGGCCGTACCACGAGGCCCTGGCCGCCGAGATGACGCGCCTGCGTGCCGTGCACGGCCGCGCGCTGATCTTCGAGGGCCACAGCATCCGCTCGGAGCTGCCGTGGCTGTTCGAGGGCAGGCTGCCGGCGCTGAACCTCGGCACGGCCGACGGCGCCTCCAGCGCGCCCGGCATCACCAGCGCGCTGGCGGCAGTGCTGGCCGGCCACACGGCGCATGACCATGTCGTCAACGGCCGCTTCAAGGGCGGCTACATCACGCGCCATTTCGGCCGCCCGGCCGAAGGCTGGCACGCGGTGCAACTGGAGATGTGCCAGCGCTGCTACATGGACGAAGACGCCGACCCGCGCCAGGCCTGGGACGACGCTCGCGCCGCCGAGGTCTCACCGCTGCTGGAGGCGCTGCTCGGGAGGTTGCTGGCATGCCCGGTCTGAACACGACCCCCACGCTCGCTTCGCTCACTGCCCCCCGGGGGGGCGTCCCAGCGCCTTCGGGCGGCCGGGCAGCGCTGGCGACGACCCCCACGTTCGTTGCGCTCGCTGCCCCCCGAGGGCGCGCGCCAAGGCCTTCGGGCGGCCGGGCGGTGCTGGCATGAAGCAGCTGCATGCCCCCCTGGCCTGGGTCGAAGGCCGCTGGCAGCGCGACGTGCTGCTGACGGTGGAGAACGGCCATTGGACGGCCATCGTGCCCGGCCAGCTCGCGCCGCCCGACGCCGAGCTGCTGGCCGGCCCGTTGATCCCCAGCCTCGTCAATGCGCACAGCCACGCGTTCCAGCGTGCGTTCGTGGGGCTGGCCGAGCGGCGCGAGGCGGGCCAGGACGATTTCTGGAGCTGGCGCGACCGCATGTATGCGCTGGCGCTGCGCATCTCGCCGCAGCAGTTGCGCGCCGTCGCGGCACAGCTGTACGCCGAGCTGCTGCGCGGCGGCTACACGCAGGTCTGCGAGTTCCACTACCTGCACCACCCGGCCCAGGGCGAGGCTTTCGACGACGACTTGGACATGGCCTGGGCGCTGGCGTCCGCCGCTGAGGAGGCGGGCATCGGCCTCACGCTGATGCCGGTCGTCTACACGCGCAGCGGCTTTGGCGCGCAGGGACTGAGGCCCGACCAGCACCGCTTCGCCGCCGACGCCGACTGGGCCTGGCGCGCCTGCCAGCGCATCCAGGCGGCGGGGCTGCCTCGCGTGACGGCGGGTGTCGCGCTGCATTCGCTGCGCGGCGCATCGCCCGCGGACATCGCGCGGCTGCGCCAGCTGGTGGGCAGCGACGATCTGCCCATCCACATCCACGTCGCCGAGCAGACCGCCGAGGTGGCCGACTGCCTCGCCGCCACGGGTCGCCGCCCCATCCAGTGGCTGGCGGAAGAAGGCCTGCTGGATGCGCGCTGGCAGCTCGTGCATGCCACGCATGCGACGGCCGCCGAGATCGAGGCCGTGGCGGCCAGCGGCGCCGGCATCGTCATCTGCCCCGGCACCGAGGCCAACCTGGGCGACGGCCTGGCGGACCTGCCGCGCTGGCTGCATCACGGCGTGCCGCTGACGGTGGGCTCGGACAGCCAGGTCACACGCGGCTGGGTGGAGGAGCTGCGCTGGCTGGAGTACGGCCAGCGCCTGGTGCTTCGTCAGCGCAATGTGGCGGCTGACCCCGGCACGCAGCCGTCCAGCGCCGCGCGGCTGTTCGACGCGGCGGTGGCAGGCGGCGGCCGCGCGGCCGGCCTCGGGCTCTGGGGCCTGGTGCCCGGCGCGCGGGCCGATGCGCTGGTGCTGAACCGCGAGGCCGACGGCTTGCGCGGCCTGCCCGACGAGGCGCTGCTGGACGCCGTCGTCTTCGGCAGCAACGGCTCGCCGTGGCAATCCGTGTGGGTGGCCGGCCGGGCGCGGCCCTGGCGGGCGCCGCAGCGGGTGGGCGAGGCGTTCGACGCCGCCATGCGCGAGCTGTGGGGTACAGGCTGACCCCACGGGCGCAGCCGCAGGATCGCGCGCGGTCGGTCGCGGCGTTCAGGCTGGGCTGACGGTCCCGGCTTTTGCGTCAGCCGGCCTGGCTGCCGTCATCGGCGCGCGCCCAGGCTCGCGCCCAGTCCGGCCGCCGGCCGCAGCGAGCCGACCTCCACGCCACGCCAGTTGCGCAGCGTGAAGTGGCTGTAGTCGTGCAGCAGCGGGTCGTCGGTCTGCAGCAGCGCCGCGGCCACGGCAGCCATGGCGGCTTCGGCGGCACGTGCGGCGCCATCGTCGATCTTCAGCGCCAGCCCCAGGCCCAGCTCCGGCAGCGCCGCGCAGTACACGCCCTCCGCGCCGATCTTGCAGAACAGGCGTTCGCCCCAGGCCTGCATGACGCGCGTGTCGAAGCGGTCCGTGCCGCCCACCATGAAGGGCGCCGCGGCCACGGCCTGGCGCAGCCGCCGCGCCGCGCGGGCGTGGCCGTCGGTCAGGCCCTGGCCCGTGCCGCAGCGCGCGAATGCCAGCGCCAGCGCGCGCAGCGGCAGCGCAAAGGTCGGGATGGAGCAGCCGTCGATGCCGCGCGGTGCGCGCTCGACGTCCACGCCCGTCGTGGCCGACAGCGCGGCCGACACCTCGCGCATGACGGGGTGCTCCACCGCCACATAGCCGCGCGCGAACTCGGCGGGTTCGGCACCGGCGTTGCGCGCCATCAGGCAGGCCACGCAGACGAAGCCGCTGTGCTTGCCCGAGCAGTTGTTGTGCAGCGGCGTGGCGGTCTCGCCGTGCGCCGCCATGGCCCGCAGCACCGGCTCGCGGCTGGGCCATTGCGTGCCGCATTCCAGCGCGTCGGCCGTCAGGCCCAGCCTGGCGAGCACGCCGGCGGCCGTCGCCACATGCTCGGGCTCGCCGCTGTGGGACGCGCAGGCGATCGCCAGCTCGGCGTCGCTCAGCTCATAGGCCTCGGCCGCGCCGCCGGCCACCAGCGGCAGCGCCTGCAGCAGCTTGACGGCCGAGCGCGGGAAGATGGGACGGTCGACGTCGCCCAGCGCCGTGTGCACGGCGCCCGACGCGTCGACGATGGCCAGCGCGCCGGCATGTTGCGATTCGACGGTCGTGCCGCGCAGGACTTCGATGAGGACGGGGTTCATGCGGCGAGTCTAAGAGCGGGCCGCGATGTCGAGCGACGGCCCTGTCGACGCGGCGGGCCTTCCACCGGGGCTTCGCTGCACTCCAGGGATCGAGGGGCGAAGCGCCGAACGCTCAGCGTGTCTGCGCATCCGTCTCGTGAGCCGTGTCAGGGCCTGGACGGTTCGCTGCGTCCGCCTGCTTTTTCTTCTTCGCTTGGTCGTGGTGCCACTTGATGGCGAAGAACATGCCCGTGCCGAACACGAGCGCCTTGAACGTGCCAAGGACGATAGGGACCCATTCCATTTTTTCTGAATAATTCCACGCGGGTGATTGACGACAGCTGTCGTGAGCAGCGCTGCATCTGCCTCGCTTCGAACCGGACTGTGCCCAATTCGCCCGTGAAAACCCAGCATCAGATCACCACAAACTCTTGCGTATCAGATGCACCGCTCGGCGGTGTTCAGGCGCGTGCGCCCGCGCTCGACCTGCGCGCCGCCACCGAGCGCTGCAGCAGCATCGACATCCCGAACACCGCCAGCCCGCCCACGGCCAGCACGGCGCCCACCGGGCCCAGCGACGTCCAGCCCCATCCTGCCGTGATGGCCGCCGCGCCCAGCCAGGCGCCCAGCGCGTTGGCGATGTTGAAGGCCGAATGGTTGAGTGCTGCCGCCAGCGTCTGCGCGTCGCCGGCCACGTCCATCAGCCGGATTTGCAGCGCCGGCCCGAGGGCGACGATGCCGCCGAGGCCGAACAAGGCCAGCAGCGCCGTGGGCACGTGGTGCGCCAGCAGGCCGAAGCCGGCCAGCAGCAGCGCCGCGTACACCAGCGTGCCGCCGATGGTGGGCAGCAGCGCGCGGTCCGCCAGGCGCGCGCCCACCAGGTTGCCGGCGATGGCGCCCAGGCCGAACAGCGACAGCGCGGGTGGCACCTGGGCCAGCGTCAGCCCCGTCACGTCCACCAGCGTGGGCTTGATGTAGCTGAACACGCAGAACATGCCGCCGAAGCCGATGCCCGCGATGCCCAGCGTCAGCCACACCTGCGGCCTTGCCAGCGCGCCCAGTTCGCGCCACGGCCCGGCGCCGGCCTCGGCGGGCAGCGGCGGCAGCGCGCCGCGGATGAGCAGCGCCGCGAGCAGCGCGATGGCGCCGACGAAGCCGAACGCCGCGCGCCAGCCGAGCTGCTGGCCGATCCACGCGGCGATGGGCACGCCGATCAGCGTCGCCGTGGCCAGGCCCATCATGACCAGGCCCACGGCGCGCGCACGCCGGTCCGGTGGCGACAGCGCCGCGGCCACCAGCGCCGCCACGCCGAAGTAGGTGCCGTGGGGCAGGCCGGCCGCCAGCCGCGTCAGGCCCACGGCCAGCGCGCCGGGCATCAGGGCCGTGGCGACGTTGGCCACGGCGTAGAACGCCATCAGCGCGACCAGCAGCGTGCGGCGCGCCCAGTGGGCGGTGAGCACGGCCAGCAGCGGCGCGCCGACCGCGACGCCCAGCGCGTAGGCGCTGATGAGGCCGCCGGCCGTGGGCACGCCGATGCCCACGTCGTGGGCCACTTCGGGCAGCAGGCCCATGATGACGAACTCGCCGGTGCCGATGGCGAAGCCGCCGATGCCCAGCGCCAGCAGCGCGCGGGTCGAATGGAGGGAAGCAGGGGAAGCAGACATGCCCGCACCATACGTGCTGGGCGATGGCCCGATCCGCCGGCCGGGCATGCATGCGGCGTGAAGCCGGGCTTCACGGATGCGGATATCAGTCCACGTGCACGCGGTTGCGGCCGCCACGCTTGGCGGCGTAGAGCGCGCGGTCGGCGCGGCCGAGCAGCACGTCGGCGGGCTGCGGCGGCGGGCCGCCGGCGATGCCGATGCTCACGCGCACGACCAGCCCCGGCGTGATCGCGGCCCAGTCGTGCTCCGCCACGGCCAGCCGCAGCCGCTCGCAGATCTCGGCCGCCTGCTGCGGCGCGATGCCCACCAGCACGGCCAGGAACTCCTCGCCGCCCACGCGGGCCATCAGGTCGGCGCTGCGCAGCCGGTGGCGCAGCAGTTGCGCGAGTTGCTGCAGCACGGCGTCGCCCACCGCGTGGCCGTGGGTGTCGTTGATCTTCTTGAAGTGGTCCACGTCCAGCGCCGCGATGCTGATGACCTGGCCGGCCACGCGCGCGCCTTCCACCAGCAGCGGCAGCGCGAACTCGGCGTGGCGGCGGTTGTGCAGGCCGGTCAGCACGTCCTCGTGCGCGGCGCGGTCCAGTGCGTTGGCATGCTCGCGCAGGCGTTGCTGCTCGTTCTCCAGGTGCGCGGCGCGGGCGCGCTCGCGGCGGGCGTCGGCGGTGGCGCTGTCGGCGCGGGCCTGCGCCTGCGCGACCTGGTCGCGGATCAGGATGACTTCGGTCTGCAGCACCAGGTTGTCGCGGCGGATCTGGCGCTCCAGGCCCACCAGCTCCTCCAGCCAGCCCAGCGCCTCGCGGTGCTGGCCGCAGGCTTTCTGGGTTTCGTACAGCGAGCGCACCAGCAGGCGGCGCAGCTTGGGCGGCGGCTCGACGGCGGCCTGCAGCAACGCCTGCAGGATGCGGGCCGCCTGCAGC
Organism: Roseateles sp.; assembly: GCF_965229315.1. Lineage (GTDB taxonomy): Bacteria > Pseudomonadota > Gammaproteobacteria > Burkholderiales > Burkholderiaceae_C > Pelomonas. The sequence goes on along the minus strand of NZ_CBDDJA010000002.1, from coordinate 3,270,934 downwards.
GGCTCGCCCTTCAGGCGCAGGAACACCGCGCGCTGCACGTCGGCCTCGACGGCCAGCGTGCGGTAGCCATGGTCATGCGCCAGGTGGCCGAACTCGTTGAGCAGCGGCAGCGCCTCGTCCAGCAGCCCGCCGGCCAGCAGCGCGTTGACGAGGTTGGACACCGCCACCGTCACCTGGAACGGGCTGCCGGAGTGGCGTGCCAGCGCCGTGGCCTGCTCGGCCGTCGCCCGCGCGCTGGCCACGGCCTGCGCCAGCGTCGCGGCGTCGCCCAGGTGCTTGGCGTCCTCCACGCGGCGCAGCCAGAAGTAGGCGAGGTTGTTCTGGCAGGAGAACCGCACCTCGGCCGCCTCGGCGCGTGTGGCGATCTCCAGCGCCTGCTCGGTGGAGGCGCAGGCCTGCACCGGGTTCTCCAGGCTGGAATAGGCCACGCCCACGCGGTTCAGCGCCCAGGCCTCGCGCACCGGGTCGTCGGCCCGGCGCGCGGCGGACAGCGCCTTCATGCCGTACTCCAGCGCCTCGCGGCCCATCAGCAACTGGCCGTAGACATAGGACTGCGAGGTCAGCGCGTCGGCCAGCAGCACGTCGTCGCCCAGGCGCTCCGCCAGCGTCAGCGCCTCGGTGGCGTAGCGCGTGCTTGCCGTCAGCTTGCCGATGCGCGGGTACTGGTGCGCCAGCAGCGCCAGCAGATCGGCCCGGCGGCGCTGCTCCGCGGGCGGGCACGCGGCCAGCAGCGCTTCCAGCGCCATGCACGACGCCTCGTAGGCGCCGGCCGCCGCCTGCCGGCGCTGCGCCGCGCAGGCCCGGTCGAACGCCTCGGCGTCAAATCCGGGGTGGTCGGCAGGCAACTCGGGCAGGTCGAGCAGGTCTGACATGGCTGGGCCGATTTTGCCCAGCCCCAGAATGCCGGCCATGACAGAGCCACGCGTTTTCGGGATCGACTTCACGAGTGCACCCCGCCGGGCGAAGCCGATCCGCGTCGCCGAGGGGCATCGCCAGGGCGCCGTGGTGCGCCTGGTCGGCCTGACGGCGCTTTCAAGCCTGGACGCGTTTTCCGGTTGGCTGGCGCAGCCCGGCCCCTGGGTGGCGGGCCTGGACCTGCCCTTCGGCCTGCCGCGCGAACTGGTCGAGCAGCTCGGCTGGCCGACGGACTATGCGGCGTTGATGGCGCACTACGCCTCGCTGAGCCGCGAGGAGATTCGTGACCGCTTCGCCGCGTTCTGCGACGCGCGGCCGGCCGGCGCCAAGTTCGCCCACCGCGGCTGCGACGGCCCGGCCGGCGCCAGCCCCAGCATGAAATGGGTCAACCCGCCGGTGGCCTGGATGCTGCATGCCGGCGTGCCGCGGCTGATCGCAGCCGGTGTGCATCTGCCGGGGCTGCTGGCCGGCGACAAGTCGCGCGTCGCGCTGGAGGCCTACCCGGGCCTGCTGGCGCGCGAGCTGATCGGCCGGCGCTCGTACAAGAGCGACGCCAAGGCCGCGCAGACGCCGGAGCGGCTGATCGCACGCAAGGACATCGTCGAGGCGCTGGAGCAGGGCCGCACGCGGCTCGGCTCGCGCCTCAAGCTCAGCCATGCCCAGCGCGACGACCTGGTGGCCGATGCGAGCGGCGACAGCCTGGACGCCGTGCTGGCCCTGCTGCAGGCCGCATGGGCATCGGACCGCCCGCGCCACGGCTGGCCGCAGGGCGTGGACCCGCTGGAGGGCTGGATCGTCAGCGCGTAACCGCAGCCGTGCACGTTGGCGCTGCGCCGCCCGGCTGAGGCCGTGCGGGCGGGCTTTTGGGCGGTGTGCCATCGGTGATGGCCGCGCCCCTCATTCGCGGGGGAGGGCCGGCGGTTGCTGGCGCCACAGATCTTGACGGCAAGTACCCTGGCGATTGCGTCGTTCCAAACCAATCAGAGAGTTATCCATGTCCTTTCGCCTGATGCTCGCTCCGGTGGCCCTGGCCGCCCTGGCGATGAGTTCTTCCGCGCATGCCACGTTCACGGTCTACACGACGCAGGCCAGCTTCCTGGCTGCCATCAGCGCGCCCGGCGTGGACACGTTCAACGACCTGGACTTCACGGCGCCGCTGGCCTCGCCGCAGAACCGTACGGCGGGCGCTTACAGCTACGCCGCGTCGGCCGGGCCGATCAGCAACTTCTTTCCGGCCGGCAACGCGGCCGACGTCTGGCTGGCCACCAACAACCGCACCGACACCATCACCTTCAGCAACTTCACGTCAACGGTGACCGGCGTGGGCGGCTTCTTCTTCCGTGCGGACACCAACGGCCTGTCCACCACCACCGCGGCCACGCTGACCGTCACCGCGACCGACGCGTCGGGCACCGTGTCGCAGACGCTGGTCAACCCGGGCGTGACGACCTTCCTGGGCTTCGTGTCCAACGGCCCCATCACCAGCCTCAGCGTGTTCGTCGGCACCCAGGGTGTCGGCACGGTGGGTGTCTGGCCGACCGTCAACGACCTGACGATGGGTGTCGCCGCCGTGCCGGAGCCGTCGACCTATGCGCTGCTGATCGGCGGCCTGGCCGTGCTCGGCGCTGCCGTGCGCCGCGCCAGGACCTCCTGATCGCCGCGGCATCCCGGCCGCCCGATGGGGGCTCGGATGCCGCTGAAGCCGGTCGCGCGTTGCCGGGCTGTAGTCCTTCGCCGACCCGGTCTTGCGTGCTTGTCTGCCTGCGTGCATGGCGCGAAATTCCTAAGCTGCGTTCAGCGGTCTTCATCCAGTCGACCCATCCACGTTGAAAGGAATTGCCATGAACAAGGACCAAGTGAAGGGCTCCCTCAAGGACGCCGCAGGCAAGGTGCAGCAAAAGGCTGGCGAGATCGTCGGCAGCACCGAGCAGCAGGCCAAGGGCCTTGCCAAGCAAGTCGAAGGCAAGACCCAGAAGGGTTACGGCGACGCCAAGGAAGCCGTCAAGGACGCAACCAAGCGCTGAGCGGCTTCAAGCCCATGAACAACGCGGCCGATGGCCGCGTTTTCTTTGGGGCGAGCGGCCCGGCAGCCGGCGCGCCCCAGCGGCAGGCTGCGCTGCCGCTTCGGTGGGGTGGTTATCCTGCCGACCCATGTACGCGTCCTTCTTCGGCCTGAAACAAGCGCCGTTCTCCATCGCGCCGGACCCGCACTACCTGTTCATGAGCGAGCGCCACCGCGAGGCGCTGGCCCACCTGCTGTACGGGCTGGACGGCGGTGGCGGCTTCGTGCTGCTGACCGGCGAGATCGGGGCCGGCAAGACCACCGTCTGCCGCTGCTTCCTGGAGCAGATTCCGGCGAACTGCAACGTCGCCTACATCTTCAACCCCAAGCTCACCGTCGCCGAGCTGTTGCTGTCGATCTGCGACGAGTTCCACGTCCCGGTGCCGCCGGGCGCGCAGACGGTGAAGGACTACGTCGACCCGCTGAACGCCTTCCTGCTGGCGCAGCACGCGGCCGGGCGCAACAACGTGCTCATCATCGACGAGGCGCAGAACCTCTCGGCCGACGTGCTGGAGCAACTGCGCCTGCTCACCAACCTCGAAACCAGCGAGCGCAAGCTGTTGCAGGTGGTGCTGATCGGCCAGCCCGAACTGCGCGGCATGCTGGCACGGCCGGAGCTGGAGCAGCTGGCGCAGCGCGTCATCGCGCGCTTTCACCTCGGTGCGCTGTCCGAGGCCGAGACGGCGCAATACATCCGCCACCGCATGACCGTGGCCGGCCTCGCCGGTGCGCTGCCCTTCGACGGCAAGGCGCTGCGGCTGATCCACCAGCTCACCCGCGGCGTGCCGCGCCGCATCAACCTGCTCTGCGACCGCGCCCTGCTGGGCGGCTATGCGAGCGGCCAGGCACAGGTCACGCGAACCATCGTGCGCCAGGCCGCGGCCGAGGTGTTCGGCGCCCCGGCGCCATCGCCGGTGCCCAGGCGCGCGCCGCTGCCGGGCCTGGGCCTGGGCCTGGGCCTGGCGCTTGTGGCCGCGGGCGTGGCCGGCGCCGCGCTGACCTGGGCGTGGCAGCCGTCGCTCCGGCCCGCTGGCAGCGCCGCGGCCACCGGGGACGCCGTCGCCAAAGCCGCCAGCGCCGCGTCAGCGCCCGCGTCGGTCGCCGGCAGCGCCGAGCCGCCGGCCCGCTCGGCCAGCCCGGCCCCCGAGCCGCTGAGCCTGGCCGACTGGACGCCGCGCGACGGCGACGCCTGGGCCGCGCTGGCGCAGCGCTGGGGCTTGCCGCTGTCCGCGCAGACCGACCCCTGCACCGCCGCGGCGCAGCGCGGCCTGCAGTGCCACCGCAGCACCACCGGCAGCCTGTCGCTGATCCGGCTGATCGACCGCCCGGTGCTGCTGACGCTGCAGCGCCCCGGCCAGCCGCCGGCCCTGGCCGCGCTGGTGGGGCTGGACGGGCAGCAGGCCACGCTGCTGGTGGACGGCGCGCCGCGCCGCGTCTCGCTGCCCGAGCTGGCCGGCGCCTGGCGCGGCGAGTTCACCACCTTGTGGCGCGTGCCGCCCGGCTATGTCATCCGCGCGGACAACGGCGCGCCGCTGCGCGACTGGCTGGGCGCGCAGCTGGCGCTGGTGCCAGGCATCGCCGCACCGGCCGGCACGGGCGCCTCCGCACCGACCGGCACGGGCGCCTCCGCACCCGCCAGTGCGCCGGCTGCCGCGCCGCCGCCCAGCGGGTCCGAACTGACCCGCCAGGTCCAGGCCTTCCAGGCCAGCCAGGGCCTGCAGCCGGACGGCCGCGTCGGGCCGATCACGCTGATGCAGCTCAACCGGGCCGTCGGCCTGGCGGAGCCGCGCCTGGACGCGCCCCGCAGAACCCCTGAGTCGACCCACTGACATGTCCTACATCCTCGACGCCCTGCGCCGCGCCGAAGCCGACCGCGAACGCGAGCGCGGCCAGGTGCCGGGCCTGCACACGCAGCCCCCGTCCGGCAACGAGGCCGCGCCGGCTGGCGGCCGACGCGGCTGGCTGCCCTGGGCCGGCGGCGGCCTGCTGCTGCTGGCCGGCGTGGGCGCCGGCAGCTGGTGGGCGAGCGGGCCGCAAGAATCGGCCTCGTCGGTTGCCGTGCCGGGTACGCCGCCGGCCGCCACGGCCCCGCGTGCCGCAGTCGCGACAGCGCCGCTGACCTCGCCTGCGGCCATCGCGCCACCCGGCACGCAAACGGCAGTCAGCGGGCCCATGCCGCCGCCTGCGGCGCCAGCTTCCCCCTTTCTGCCGCCCGCGCCACCGCCGGTTGCGGTGGCCACTGCCCCGGTGGCCGCGCCTGCAGTCGCTGCCAAGCAGGTGGCAACCATCCCCGCAGCACCGCCCGCCTCCGCGTCAGCGGCCGACGCCCGCATCCCGCGGCTCTCCGAGCTGCCCGAGAGCACGCGCCGCGAGTTGCCCAGGCTGGCGATCAGCGGCTCGGTCTATTCGGAGCAGCCGGCCAGCCGCTTCGTCATCATCAACGGCGAGGTGGCACGCGAAGGCGCCACTCTGGGCGCCGACCTCGTGCTGGAGGAGATCCGCTCGCACGAGCTGGTGCTGCGCTTCAAGGGCCAGCGCTACCGGCAACCGGTGTAGTGCGACGCGGAACCCGGGTTGCGCGCCGCGGCAGCAGGATGGGCACGAGGCGCCCTTCCCGGATGTGGGCTGCCGCGGCCAGGTTGGCCACCTGGCCGACGACCTGGCCGGCCAGCACCGCCTGCAATTCAAGTTCGGTGTCGTTGGTCGACAGCGTGGGCGACACGTGCCGGTGCACCAACTGCCCTGGTGACGGTGGCGCGAGGCGCAACCGTTGCTGCCAGGCTCTCACAGCGCGATGGCATTTTCAGAGCCAGTAACGCACGACCGCGAAGTCGTTGGCCGCGTCCACCGCTTCACCAGCCTGGATCGCCCGCACCGTCGCCACGCGCGTGTCGGCCTGCAGCAGCATCGCGCGGCCGGCGTTGTTGCGGCCCCTGGGCGACGCGTTCGTGATGACCGTGCCGGCATGGCCGAAGCTGTCGTCGAGCGCGCCGTTGGCGTCGTAGCGCTGCAGCACGAAGTTGCTGAATCGCGGGCCGGTTTCGGGCAGGAAGGCCCAGCCGCCGACGACGACCTTGCCGTCGTTCTGCAGCGCCACGCTGGTCGCCTGGTCCCAGTCGTTCACGCTGACCTGGTGCACGACCCTGCCGCCGGTGCCGAAGGTGGTGTCGAACGAGCCATCGACGTTCAGCCGCACCAGCGCGAAGTTCTGCTGGCTGTGGCCGGCGATGACCAGCTTGTCGGCGTCGTCGACCACCACCGCGTTGGCGGCGCCGACGGTGCTGCCGAGCAGGTTGGCGATGGTGCCGCCGTTGCCGAAGCCCGCGTCGAGCGTGCCGTCGGCGTGGTAGCGCGCCATCACGAAGCCGCTCTCGCCGCCGACCGCGACGATGCGCTCCTGGCCGTTGACGACCTGGCGCGCCAGCGCGTGGACCGAGTCCTTGCCGCCGAAGCCGCTGATCGCGGTCAACACCTTGCCGCCGTTGCCGAAGCTGGTGTCGAGGCTGCCATCGTTGTTGTAGCGCACGAGTGCGAAGTCCTGGCCCGTGGCCGTGCCCTGGTAGCTCTCGCCGCCGAGCACGATCTTGCCGTCGAGCTGCACGAGGATCGCGAGCGCGCGGTCGGCGTCGTTGCCGAACGAGGTGACGACCTTGCCGTCATCGCCAAAGCCCGCATCGAGGCTGCCATCGGCGTTGTAGCGCACCAGCGCGAAGTCCTGGCCCGTGGCGCCGCCGTCGCTCGTGCCGGCGACGAGGATCTTGCCCTGCGCATCGAGGGCGACCGCGCGTGCGTCGTCGGTCCGGGTGCCGGCGGCAATCGCCGTGGTGAGCCTGCCCCCGGTGCCGAAGCTCGTGTCGAGGCCGCCGTCGCGCAGGTAGCGCACGACCGCGAAATCGGTGCCGCTGCCGGTCACCGTGGTGTGGCCGGCCACGACCAGCCGGCCGTCGGCCTGCAGTGCCATCGCCTCGACGTAGTCGTCGCGATCGCTGAACGCGTCGATCAGCTTGCCGGCGGCGAAGCTGGTGTCGACGGCGCCCGGCTTGCCGCGCACCGTGACGGTGAGGCTGGCCGTCTTTGCGAGTTCGCCGGCGGTGCCCTTGATCTCGGTCACCGTCGGCAGCGAGTGCGGCGCCTCGGGTGCGGCGGCGAGCGGCATGACGACCGAGGTGGCGTCGGCCGCGACGACCACGGCCGGCGTCGTCACGCCATTGGGCAGTGCGCTGGCTGCCAGCGTGACGGCGCCGGTGAACCCGGCTTCGCGCGTGACGGTGACGGTGACCGGCACGCTGCCGCCTTGTGTGATGACGGCCTTGTCGATCGACAGCGCCAGCGAGAACGCGGCGACCGGCGGTGGTGGTGGCGGGGGCGGCGGCGGATTGTTGTCGCCGCCTTGGACGCCACCGTCCGAGCCGCCGCAGGCGCACAGGAAGGCGAGGGAGGTGAGCAGCGCGAGTCTGCCGAGGTGTTTGCGAATCATGAGCGTGGGCACTCGTTTGAAGAGACGTTGAACGAAGAGGCGAGGGCCGATTCTGGGAAACACCGGTCGGCGCGTGAATGGCCCGGACGCCCGAATCGATGTCTGCGCGTTCACGTCGCCGGCATGCGATGCGCGCCTGAACGATGAGACGTGGGTCGCGGCTCCCTGGACATGGCGAACGCGGCCTGCGACGCCATGGACCCGTCCGCCGTCCGCGGCAGGCCTAACGACGTGACGGTGCGAATGTCGAGCAGGCGTGCAGCCAGCTGAAGGCGACCGGAGCCATGCAGCAAATGCGCCTCAAGTGGCTGCGTCGGGAGCGTTGCCCGTGCCGGACGCCATGCCGAGGAGCCCTTGGCCTACGCCGCTTCGCGCTGCTCTGCGCCACCGCGCGGTGACGCGTTCGTCTCGCGCTTGTAGGCCTTGGAGAACGCGAAGCCGCTCGAATAGCCGACGCGCTGCGCCACCTGATCGAGCGACAGCTGCCGGTTTGCGAGCAACTGCCGGGCCATCGTCATGCGCCAGCGCGTGAGGTAGCGCAGCGGCGCTTCGCCGAGCGCACGGCTGAAGCGCAGCGCGAAGGCGGTGCGGCTCATGTGGCAGATGGTCGCGAGCCGCTCGATCGACCAGTCTTGCTCCGGCGCGGTGTGGATCGCGCGCAAGGCCGGGCCGAGCGCGTCGTCGCGCTCGGCCAGCCGCGTCGGTTCGGCGTTCGTGACCGGCTCGACCTCGTCGCGCAGCCAGGCCAGCAGCACATGCCGCAGCAGCGCGTTGGCCGACTCGTCCATGCCGACACCGCCACCGCCGCCCTTCAGGTCGGTCATCCAGCGCATCAGCTCGCCCATCGGGCCGAGCCAGCGGGCGCTGGCGCAGCGGTTGCCGCGGATCGGCACGACATCGGGCAGGCGCGCGAGCAGCGGCTGCGCGAGCAGATCGCGGGTCCAGAAGAAACTGCCCACCAGCAGGGTCACCGCGGCGGAGTGATCGATCTGGAAGCAACGGCGGCCATTGCCGCTGGCGCGGCCGACGAGTTCGGTGATCGTCGTCAGCCGGGTATTGGCCGAGCCTGCCACCTCGTGCCGGCCGCCGCGCGGCAGGAACAGCAGGTCGCCGTCGCGCAACTCGCCCTGCCAGCCGCTGCCCGGATGTCGACCCAGCACGGGTTCGCCGAGCACCATGTAGAGCGCCGCTCGCGAGCGGCTGTCGATCGAGAAGCCCCCCGAGGCGTCGAGCCGCGCCTGGAAGTGCAGGGCGGGGTCGAAGCGCAACGTGTCGACCACGGCCGCAAGGTCTGCGGCGGCCGCGTCGCTGATGGCGGGTTTCAGGTCGGTCGTCGTCGCATCGTCCTGCGAAGGCAAGGGCACGAATGAATCGGCGTGTGGAACCTCCTGCTGCGCACGCGCTGCGACGCCGGGCATCGCGTGGGGGCGCAACTCCTCCGGGTGCTGTCGCAGGTAGCGCATCAGCGTGCGACGCTTTTCGGGGCCGCGGACGCCTTCCGAGCTGGCGACCGCCGCGTCCGCCAGCAGCCGCGGAAAGCGGTCCTCCACGCGCTCGTAGATCGAGCGCCAGAGCTTCTTGAGCGTGTGCGGCGAGATCGCGAGCAGTGCGGCGATCGCCTCGTCGGGCTCGTCGAACAGCGCACGCCGCAACAGGCGCTGCTCGGCACCGCGAAAGTGGAAGATCGGCGCTGAGTGCTCGAAGGTCTCCCGCAGCTGGAAGCCCGGCAGTTTCTGCAGCGCCTCGGCGCGGGTCAGGCTGAACAGTTCGGGCAGCCGCTGCTGGTGCTCGGCGCACTCGCGCGCGTTGTGGGCGCTGCGCTGTACCAGGCCGATGCTGCGCATGTAGGCCTGCTCCGATTGCCACGCCTCCTGGAAGATCTCGCGCACCCGGTGGCCGGCGTGCGCCACGCGCATCGCGGTCAGGCCGGCCGAGAGCACGGCCACGGCGCGCGGGTCGGCGAGGTCGGCGTTGCGCTGCTGGTAGTGCAGCACCATGAAGGTCACGCCTTCGTCGTCGCCGGTCGATGCGTTCGCGACTGCCATCTCGCGCTCCGTCGGCGGCCGCGTGCGCCCGGCGATCAGATCGGCGTAGAGCTGGTGCGTGATCCATGGCGGCGGTGCCGCGCGCAGGCGCCGCTGCCACGGCTCGTCGAGCGCGATCGCCATGCCGATCGCCTGGATGCGCTCGCCTTGCGGCGCGCCCACGTCCTCGATCACGTCGGCATTGAAGCCGGGATGCTGCAGCAACTCGCGCCACAGCTCGGGCAACTGCGCGCGCATCGTCGAGTCCATGGCCAGCCAGCGCGGCATGAATCCCAGTGCCTCGTCGAAGTCGCACGGTTGCAGCAGGCGGCGCTGCAGCGAGGGCTTGTCGGTCGAGGTGGCGGGCATGGCGTCGAACAGCACGGACGAAGCCGCGGATTTTGGTCTGCGATCCCCTTCAGTTGTCGACGATCAGGCCCGGCGCATCCCTATTTTGAATGAGTTTCAGATCCGTTTGGCACTGTTGGCAGAGGAATCCGCGGTCTTCGCGAGCGACGGGTGGTTCATTGTTTGAGAGCCGGGCCAGAGGTCGCGTGAACAACCTCAAGACGTGCAGCCCTCAGCCCGCAGTCGTCGGCGACCGAACCCAGCCCGCGTCAAACCTCCCGCGCAGACGCCTAGGGAAATGACACGACGCTGCCGTCAAGCGGCAGTTCATGCCTGCGCGGCCTCGCTGTCGTCGGGGATGGGCCTGCCGGCTTCGTCGGGTCGAAACTCTCTTCAATGAGGCCTTGCCCATGGAGGGCAAAGGTGTCGATGACGAAGGGCAGACCCTCCGAGTGTTCAAAGGTCGGCCGGTTGCTGATGTGGAAATGAAGATGCGGCGCCCCTGCGCTGCCTGTCTGACCCAGGCGCGCCATGACGGTGCCGCGTCGAACGTGCTGGCCGACCCGCACCTGCACGCTGCCTGCCTGGAGATGGGCGTAGTGGGCATACACCCCGGGCGCAATCCTCAGCACAACGAAGTTGCCGTAGAGGGACCGGGCCGTCAGGTCCTGCGGCGTCTCCAGCGGCGTCATCGGCTTGCCATTGGCAACCCCGTCTCGCGCATCGACGACGACACCGTCGGCCGCGGCCAGGACGTCCTTGCCGTAGCCCACCCAGTCCTCATCGACGCTGGACGCCAGGTCCTCATGCCGGCTGCGCAGCGAATGGTTGCCTTCGTCCAGCCCGAACCAGTCGACGGCGAACCGCTGCGGAATCGAGAGCGTGCCGTTGATGGCAACCGGGCTGCCCCAGTGATGCGACAAGGCATTGCCAGGCCCTTCGACGGTCAGCCATCGTCCTGCGCGCAGCGGAGCGCCGATGCTGATCGGTGCGCGGGCCACGACGGTCGTGCGCACGTCGTCGGCGCGCTGCACTTCGCCCTTGGCGGTCGAGAACGTGAGCTGATGCCGCAGGCTGTCCGGCCGGGTGCCAGGGGGCAGCGTGAGCCACATGAAGAGCGTCCGGGCGCGACCCGATGCGATCTTGATGCCCTGGTCAGGCGCCCCGTCCGGTGCCGGCTGGTTGAGCAGCCCGTTGAGCCCGGCGCCTTCGATGACGGCCAGCGGCGTGGCGCCGGCACCCGCGAAGACGGCGAGCCGCGTCAACGTCAGCGGGTTGTCGTCGGCCTGAAAGCTGGTGATCCGCATCTCGTAGGCGAGATGCTTGTGCCCATCGCTTCCGGCGACGGCCTGCGGTGCAAACGCAATCCTCGCTTCGACCTGCGCCTGAAGAGGTGTCGCCAGGGTGGGCACATCGCCCGCCTGCGCCCAGGCGCCGTTCAGGCAGGTGAGGGCCAGGGCCGCAGCGCTGACCATTCGGGCCATCGTCATGCCGCCCCCATCATTTTTTCAAGCCGCGACCTCATCCCGTGTCTCCTGATTCACGTCATTGCGGCTGGATTTCAGCATGCGCCGGTGAAGCCCGACGGCCTCCTAGCGCGCGCTGGCTGCGCGCCATGCCGATGCAAAGTGCGCCAGCTCGGTGGCATCCACGTCCGATACGGCCCAGTACTGCATGGCGCCGTCGCTCCAGCCTGCGAGGTTGAAGCCGCGACGCTGCAGTGTTTCGGGTGCGGCGCCTGGCGTGGCAGGCCATTGGTACAGGTCGATCTTGTGCAGCCGCAGCTGGTAGGCCAGAGCGGCGGTGGGCCGGCCGTGCACGGCCTGCACGCGGCCGCCCAGCAGCAGGTAGCCCTGCTCGCGCAGCGGCGCGTCGAGCACGGTGGGCGCGTAGTCCAGTCGGCCCTGGAACCAGGGCTTGACGGTGTGGCGGTCGCTGGACGCCACCTCGTACAGCGGGCCGACCTGCAGCGCGCGCACGTGCGCGGCGACGAGCTGGTCGGGCAGCGTGCCGTCGGGGTGCAGGCGCGGCACGATGAGCAGCGCGGACAGCGTCAGCGCGACGCCCAGTGCGAGGCCGCCCACGCCGGCGAGCGCGGGGTGGATGCGCGCCAGCCGTTCGCGCCAGCGCAGTCGCGCATGCGGCGCTTGCGCGGCGGCCTGCAGCGTGAACTGCGTGCGTACCCTGGTGCGCAGCCCGTCACCGGCGGCGTGGCGGCTGGCGTGCTGGCGCAGCAGGGCGGAGAGGTCGTCGTCTTCCATGGGGGCGTTCAGGGTAGGCCGGCCAGGCTGAGCTGGCGCTTGAGTTGGGCGCGGGCGCGCGACAGCCGCGACATCACCGTGCCGATCGGGATGCCGGCGATACGCGCGATGTCGCGGTAGTCCAGGCCTTCGAGTTCGCGCAGCACGATGACCTCGCGCATCGGCGGGCTCAGCGCCCGCAGCGCGGCGTCGACCAGCACCTGCTCGCGCCGCGTGCCCAGCGCCGCGAGCGGGTCGGGCACGGGGCTGGGCGACTGGGCCTCGAGCCGGTCCCACGCATCCTCGTCCAGCAGTGTCACGTCCGCCCGGCCGCGCTCGCGCGCCAGCGCCGTGAAGCAGGTGTTGCGCACGATGCCCAGGAACCAGGGCTTGGCGCTCTCGTGTGCACGCAGCGAGTCGAAATGGCGAAAGGCGCGCAGCGCCGCCTCCTGCACCGCGTCTTCCGCGGCGGCGGCGTCGCGCAACAGCCAGCGCGCGAGGTTGTGCGCAGCATCGAGCAACGGCAGCACCGTGGCCTCGAAACGGCGCGCGTCGGTCACCGGAGCACCCTTCGGCCTTCGGCTTGTGCCGCCAGGCGGGGGCACGCTTGCCGGGGACGGCTGGGCGCTGCGCTCATGACACGTCGAAATGCCCGTCCATGCCCTCGTGCCCGTCGCCACAGAAGTTGTCGCACAGGAAGGCGAGTTGCCCGCGCGCCTTGGGCGTGAGGGCGAGGCGGGTGACGCGGCCGGGCATGAGGTCGGTGCGCATATCCAGCTCGGGCACGAAGAAGCCGTGCGCGAAGTCCAGGGAGCGTATCAGCAGCACGACCGGCTCGCCCGCCTTCAGCGGGATCTCGGCCGGTGTGAACTTGAAGCGCTGGGCGGTGATTTCGATCTCGCGCGGTACCTGGGCGCGGGCGGCCGTCAGGGCTGCACCCGCCGCGGCGCCCATCAACAGCAGATCGCGGCGTTTCATGCGTTGGATACCCCATGCTCGATGCGCCCGGCCTTGGCACCTTCGACGGCCACCTCGCGCCAGCCCAGGCCGCGGTAGGGCGCGGCCGGGTCCCAGGGCAGCGCCGTCGGCTTGTCTGCCGTGCCAGGGGCCGGCAGCGGGAACATCAGCGAGCGCGCCGAGTGGTGGGCGATGTGGCCCGTCATCTGGTGGTGCTCCTGGTGGATGTGGCCGTAGAACACGGTCACGTTCTTGTGCGGCATCAGCAGGGCCAGGGCCTGGTCGCCGTCGCGGGTGTGCCAGTCCCATTTGGGCACCAGCGGGAAGAGGGGCCGGTGGGCCAGCACGACCAGCGGCGCCTCGGGATTGAGCTTGGCCAGCTCGGCCTGCATCCAGGCCAGTTGCTCGGGCCCGAGCGTCGTGCCGCGGTCGGAGACGTTGTCCAGCGCAATGAAGTGCACGCCTTTGTGGTCGAAGCGGAAATAGGTGTCGCCGAACATCTCCCTGAAGGCCGCGCCGCGGTCCAGCGAGGCGTCGTGCTCGCCGGGCATGAAGCGCACGGTCTTGACCTTGAGCTCGCCCACGACCTGCTTGAACTCCGCCATGCGGCGGCGGCGCTCGGCGGGGTCGTCGGTGGTGTGCGTCAGGTCGCCGGTGAAGACGATGAAGTCCGGCGGCTTGGGCAGGGCGTTGACGGCCGCGATGGCCTTGGGCAGCGTGCCGCGGGCGTCCGGGTTGGGTGCGCCCTGGAATCCCCAGTGGGTGTCGGAGAGTTGCACGAAATAGAACTCGTCCTGGGGCTTGCCGGCGCTGGCGCAGCCGGCCAGGGAGGCCGAGAAGATCGCGCCGCCGCCGAGGCCGGCCAGCTGAAGGAAGTCTCTTCGCTGCATGGTGTTTGGCTCGCATGAAGTGATGACTTGATGCGATACCGGCCGGGGCGGCGTTTTATTCCTCCGCCTTGGCCAGCGTGCGCAAGAAGGCGATCACGTCGGCCCGCTCGCCGGCATCCGGCAGGTTGACGCCCATGGCCTGGCCGGGGACGAGCACTTGCGGGTCGGCCAGCCAGCGGTCCAGGCTGGCCTCGGTCCAGGTGATGCCGGAACGCTTCAGCGCGGCAGAGTAGTTCGTGAACCCCTTGGCGGTGCCGGCCAGCCGGCCGAACACGCCGCGGTGCGCGGGGCCCACGCCATTGAAATCGGGCGAGTGGCAGGCGGCGCAGCGGGCCTGGTAGACAGCCTGGCCGCGGGTGGCATCGGCGGGCGCAGCCCAGGCCGCCGTGCTGGCGACCAGGCCGAGGAAGATGAGTGGGAGGCACCGCATGAAAGCTCCAAAGGTGGAGCCTTCAACGACCCGGGCGGGTCGCGCCTTATTCCATCAGCGGTGCCCAGGCCAGGGCGGCCTTCGATCACGGACTCAGAGGTCCGGGACGATTTCCGCCACGCCGGCATGCGCCAAGTGGCTCACCAGCGGCAGGCCCGGCCCCCAGGCATGGATGAGCCAGCCGGCGGGCTCCAGCACGATGGCCAGTGGCGCGTCGGGTGCCAGATCCAGCGCGACCTGGTGGGCGGTGGACGGCGCGCTGATGGCGGCGGCGTGAGCCACGCGGCCCAGCGTCATGCGGTGCAGGTGGCCGCAGACGACGCGCTGCACCTGCGGGTGGTCGGCGATCAGCGCGTCGAAGCCGGCCAGGCCGTGCTGCAAGGCCATTGCGTCCATCGCGGCCAGGCCCGTGGCGTGCGGCGGGTGGTGCAGCGCGACGAGGGTGGGCACGCTCGGGCGCTCGGCCAGCAGCGTGCGCGCCTGCGCCAGCCGTGCCTCGTCGAAACCGCCTTCGGGGCGGCCGGGCACGAGGCTGTCCAGCACCACGAGCCGCAGCGGGCCGGGCAGGTCCAGCGCGTACTGGATGGCCGCCGCGCCCGCTTCGCCGCAGTACACGCCGTGCCGGCCCGCGAACGCGGCCTGCAGCGGGCCGCGCGCGTCGTGGTTGCCGGGCAGCAGCGCCAGCGGCAGGCCGGCGTCCAGCAGCGGCTGCAGCAACTCGCGCAGCTGCGCGTACTCGGCCGGGTGGCCCGCGTCCACCAGGTCGCCGCTGATGAGCACGGCCACCGGTCGCGGGCGCTGCATCTGCAGCACGCGCTCGACGGCGTGGCGCAGCGCGGCGGCCGTGTCGACGCGGCCGCAGACCCGCCGGCCCGGGTGCGTGACGTGCGGGTCGCTGAGCTGGACGAGCAGGTAGGGCGTGGCGTCCACGTGGCGGCCCTTATGTGCGCATCGGTGCGCTCTTGCAGTCTGCGAATGGCAAGCTCATTTCCTCATCAAGGTGCTCTTGACGTCAGCGAAGCTGGGCAAGCTCATTTCCTCATCAAGGTGCTCTTGCCAAACAAGCTCTCGATGAGGTCCACCGCTACCAGCGCCGTGCGGTTCTTCTCGTCGAGCGCGGGGTTCAGCTCCATCAGGTCCATGGACGCCATGCGGCCGGTGTCGGAGATCATCTCCATGCACAGGTGCGCCTCGCGGTAGGTCGGGCCGCCACCGACGGTGGTGCCCACGCCGGGGGCCATCACGGGGTCGAGGAAGTCCACGTCGAAGCTGACGTGCAGGTGGGTGTTGTCGTCCAGCGTGGCCAGCGCCAGCTCCATCGTGTGGCGCATGCCCATCTCGTCGATGAAGCGCATGTCGAACACCTCCAGGCCGTGCTCGTGCACGAAACGGCGTTCGCCCTCGTCGACGCTGCGGATGCCGATCTGGCGCACCCACTTCGGGCTGATGGCCGGCACATGGCCGCCGATCCGCACCAGCTCCTGCGGCCCGAAGCCGCACAGGCAGGCCACCGGCATGCCGTGGATGTTGCCGCTGGGCGTCAGCTCGCTGGTGTTGAAGTCCGTGTGCGCGTCCAGCCACAGCACGCGCAGCTTCTTGCCGGTGTCCCGGCAGTGGCGGGCCACGGCGCTGATGGAGCCCAGGCCCAGGCAGTGGTCGCCGCCCAGCAGCATGGGCATGCGGCCGGTCTTCAGCTCCGCGTAGACAGCCTCGTGCACGGCCTCGTTCCAGGCCACCACTTCCTGCAGGTGGCGGTAGCCGCCGGTGGGCGGCAGCCAGGGGTTGGACGGGCCTTGCAGGTTGCCGCGGTCGACGACGTCCACGCCGCGCGCGCGCAGCGCTTCGGCGAGGCCCGCCACGCGCATGGCCTCGGGGCCCATGCTGGCGCCGCGGGCGCCGGCGCCGATGTCGGTGGGCGCGCCGATGAGGGACACGTGTCTGAGTTGGGTCATGGCATCAGGCGCTCGCGGGCGCGGCAAGTTCGGGTTCTTGGGCCAGCACGTCCCAGGCCTCTTCGGCGGTCTCGACGTAGTGGAAGAGGGCGGCGTCGGCGGGGTTGATCATGCCGGTCTCGATCAGCAGGTCGATGTTGATCAGCCGCGTCCAGAAATCGCGGCCGAACAGCAGGATGGGGCGCGGCCGGCTCTTCTTGGTCTGGATCAGCGTCAGCGTCTCGAAGAGTTCGTCCAGCGTGCCGAAGCCGCCGGGGAAGCACACCAGCGCGATGGCGCGCATCAGGAAGTGCATCTTGCGCAGGCCGAAGTAGTGGAAGCGAAAGCACAGCTCCGGCGTGATGTAGGGGTTGGGCACCTGCTCGTGCGGCAGCACGATGTTCAGGCCCACGCTTTTGCCCCCCACGTCGTAGGCGCCGCGGTTGCCCGCTTCCATGATGCCGGGGCCGCCCCCGGTGGCCACGACGACACGGTTGCCACGCTCGGTGCAGGCGGCGGTGGCGATCTGCGCGAAGCGGCGCGCTTCTTCGTAATAGCGGCTCATCGCCAGTTGCCGGCGGGCCTTGGCCGCGCCGGCCTCGTCGCCGCGGTCCTCGGCCACGGTCAGCAGCGCCTGGGCTGCCTCGGCCGGCAGGATGCGCGCGCTGCCGAAGATGACGATGGTGGACTTCACGCCCTGCTCGTTCTGGATCAGCTCCGGCTTCATCAGCTCCAGCTGCATGCGCACGGCGCGCATGTCCTGGCGCAGCAGGAAGCTCTCGTCCTTGAAGGCGAGTTCATAGGCGCTGCCAGGGCCGTCGTAGGCATGGGGTTGCAGCGTGCGGCACTCTTCCTTGGCGGTCGGGAAGTTGCGCGTCGGGGCGTCGTGGGGCTTCATCGGCGAGCGGGATTGTGGGGAGGTCGGGGCCGGATTTTGTGCCCCAATCCGGGGCGGGCACGGGATTTCATCCGCCGCAGACCGGGCACGACGGGTCGCGCTGCACGGCGATCTCGCTGCACTGCATGCGCCGGCCATCCAGCATCAGCAGCCGCCCGGCCAGCGGTTCGCCGAAGCCGGCCAGCAGCTTCAAGGCTTCGGCCGCCTGCATGCTGCCGATGATGCCCACCAGCGGCGCGAACACGCCCATGGTGGCGCAGGCCACGTCCTCGACATGGGCGTCGGGTGGGAACAGGCAGGCGTAGCAGGGGTGTTCGCGGCCTCGGCTGTCGTAGACGCTGACCTGGCCGTCCAGCGTGAGGGCCGCGCCCGAGACCAGGGGCCTGCCGTGCCGCACGCAGGCGGCGTTGACGAGGTGGCGGGCCGCGAAGTTGTCGGTGCAGTCGATGACGACGTCCGACCGGGGCACCTCGGCGTCCAGCAGCGCCGCATCGGCCTTCTCGGGCAGCGCGCGCACATCCACGCCCGGGTTCAGCGCCCGCATGCGTTCGGCGGCGGAGGCCACCTTGGGCCGCTGCAGGCCCGCCATGTCGTGGGCGATCTGGCGCTGCAGGTTGGTCAGCGACACGGTGTCGTGGTCCACCAGCGTGATGCGGCCCACGCCGCTGGCGGCCAGGTACAGCGCCACCGGTGAGCCCAGGCCGCCCGCGCCGATGACCAGGGCGCTGGCGTCGAGCAGGCGCTGCTGGCCCTCGATGCCGATCTCGTCCAGCAGCAGGTGGCGGGAGTAGCGCAGCAGGTCGTCGTCGGTCATGGCGGGGAGGATAAATCCGGCCACAGGGGCTCGCTCATGCTGCGCCGCATGGCCTCGATGAAGTAGCGCAGCCGGGCGGTCGGCGCAGGCGGGTTGGGGTAGAGCAACTGCACCGGCAGCGCCGGGCCGCGCCAGCGCGGCAGCAGGTGCACGAGGCGACCTTCGGCGATGTCGTCCTGCACCGTCCAGCCCGACACCAGCGCCGCGCCCAGGCCGAGCCGCGCGGCGGCGCGCGTGGCGTAGAGGCTGTCGGTGGACAGCACCGGGCGGATGGGCAGCCGCTGGCGCACGCCGTCGTCGCGTTCGAGCTGCAGCTCCTGGCGGTAGAACGTGGAGACGGCCAGCCACGGCAGCCCGGCGATCTCGTCGGGCTCGCTCGGCGTGCGCCCGGCCAGCAACGCGGGCGAGGCCACCAGCACGCGCGGCACCTGCGCCAGCGGGATGGCCACGACCGCGCCCTCGGCGCGGCCGCCGACGCGGATCGCGCAGTCCAGCCCCTGCTCGATGAAATTGGGTGCGGCATCGTTGAGCAGCCACTCCACGCGCAGCCCGGGGGCCTCCTGCAGTGCGCGCACCAGCGGCGCGACCAGGTGCTCCTGGCCGAACGCATGCGGCACCTGCACGCGCAGCAGCCCCTCGGGCCGTGCGGGCTCGGCGCGCAGCGAGTGCTCGAAGTCCTCCCAGTCGGCGGCCAGGGCCTTGGCGCGCTGCAGCGCCCGCTCGCCGGTCTCGGTCAGTCGCAGCGCGTGCGTGGAGCGCTGGATCAGCGGCTGGCCGAACTGCTGCTCCAGCGCCTGCAGCCGGCGGCTGACGGTGGGTTGCGTCGTGCCCAGCTGGCGCGCCGCGGCGGACAGGCTGCCGGCCTCGACGATGCGGATGAAGGTCTGCATCAGCTGCAGGCGGTCGGAGGTCGTGCTCATGCGTGTAGCGTATGACAGTCAATCATGTCATGCGTCTAGCGGGGTTGAAGGCGTCTCGCGACACTGCCGTCCATGAAGTCCACACCCGCTCCTCAAACCGTGCCGCCCGTGCTGGGCACCGCGCTGACGCTGCTGCTCGCCACCGCGACCGGCCTGGCGGTCGCGTCCATCTATTACGTGCAACCGCTGCTGGGCCTGCTGGCCGAGCAGTTCGGCGTGGGCAGCGCCACCATCGGCCTGCTGCCCACGCTGACGCAGCTGGGCTACGCGGCCGCCATCCTGCTGCTGTCGCCGCTGGGCGACCGCTTCGACCGGCGCCGCATCATCGTCGTGAAGGCGGCGGCGCTGGTGGCCGCGCTGGCCTTCGCCGCGCTTGCGCCCGGCTTCGCGGCGCTGTGCGTGGCGAGCGTGGGCATCGGCCTGATGGCGACGCTGGCGCAGGACCTGGTGCCCGCTGCCGCCACGCTGGCCCCCGAGGCGCAGCGCGGCAAGCGCGTGGGCCAGGTCATGACCGGCTTGCTGCTGGGCATCCTGCTGTCGCGCGTGGCGGCGGGCTCGGTCGCGGCGGTGGCCGGCTGGCGCGCCGTGTATGGCATCGCGGCCGTGGCCGTGGCGCTGCTGATCCCGTTGCTGTGGCGCAGCCTGCCGCGCTTCGTGCCGGCCACGTCGGCGGGCTACGGCTCGCTGCTGATGTCCATGGTGGGGCTGTGGACCCGGCATGCGCCGCTGCGCCGTGCGGCGCTGGCGCAGGGCCTGCTGTCCGTCGCGTTCAGCGCGTTCTGGTCGACGCTGGCGCTGGTGCTGGCGGGGCCGGAGTTCGGGCAGGGCAGCGCCGTGGCGGGGGCCTTCGGGCTGGCCGGCGCGGCGGGTGCGCTGGCCGCGCCGCTGGCCGGCGGCATCGCCGACAAGCGCGGGCCGCAGGCGGTCATCCGCATCAGTGCGCTGCTGGTGTTCCTCGCGTTCGCCGTGCAGGCGGTGGCGCCGGCGTCGCTGTGGCTGCTGGTGGGCGTGGCGGTGGTCTTCGACCTGGGCGTGCAGGCGGCGCTGGTGTCGCACCAGAGCGTCATCTACAGCCTGGACCCGGCGTCGCGCAGCCGGCTGAACGCCGTGCTGGTGAGCTGCATGTTCGTGGGCATGGCCAGCGGCGCGGCGCTGGGGTCGGCGTTGCTGGCCGGGTTCGGCTGGCGGGCGGTGCCAGTGCTGGGTGTCGTGGCGGCGCTCGGGGCAATGTTGGTCGCCAGGCGCCGGGCTTAGGGCAGCCAAGCCTTGCAACAGCTTGTCGTGAATGCCGCCCTCGGGCCTCAGGCCCGGGCGGCCAAGCTTTGCAGCAGCTTGTCGTGAATGCCGCCTTCGGGCCTCAGGCCCGGGCGGCCAAGCTTTGCAACAGCTTGTCGTGAATGCCGCCAAAACCACCATTGCTCATGCACAGCAGATGGTCCCCAGGCCGGGCCAGCTTCACGACGGCAGCCACCAGCGCCTCCACGTCCGCGCCGACCACCGCGTTCGCACCCATCGGCGCCAGCGCATCCTTGGCATCCCAGGTGAGCCCCTGCTGATTGCAGAACACCAGGTCGGCTTCCTCCAGCGCCCACGGCAACTGGGCTTTCATGGTGCCCAGCTTCATCGTGTTGGAGCGCGGCTCGAAGATGGCCAGGATGCGCTCCGCCGGCGCGATGCGGCGGCGCAGGCCGTTGATGGTGGTGCGGATGGCGGTCGGGTGGTGGGCGAAGTCGTCGTAGACCTTGATGACGCCGCCTTCACGTTGCACTTCGCCGCGCAGCTCCATGCGGCGGCGCACGTTCTGGAAGCCGGCCAGCGCGACAGCGGCTTGTTCAGCTGCCACGCCCACATGTTCGGCCGCCGCGATGGCGGCGAGCGCGTTGAGCTGGTTGTGCTCGCCCATCAGCCCCCATTCGACGCGGGCGACCTTCAGCCCGCCGCGCAGCACGTCGAAGGACTGCGGCTCGCCGCGGGCGCGCAGCATGCCGGGCTCTTCCTTCTTGGCGCCGAAGCGCTGCAGTTCGCTCCAGCAGCCGCGGGCGATGACGCGCTGCAGCGCCTCTTCGCGCGCATTGACGACGAGCCGTCCGCTGGGCGGCACGGTGCGCACCAGGTGGTGGAACTGCGTCTCGATGGCGGCCAGGTCCGGGAAGATGTCCGCGTGGTCGTGCTCGAGGTTGTTCAGGATCGCCGTGCGCGGGCGGTAGTGGACGAATTTGCTGCGCTTGTCGAAGAAGGCGGTGTCGTACTCGTCGGCCTCGATCACAAACGCCTTGCCCTCTCCCAGGCGTGCCGACACGCCGAAGTTCTGCGGCACGCCGCCCACCAGAAAGCCTGGCTTGAGGCCCGCGTGCTCCAGGATCCACGCGAGCATGGAGGTCGTGCTCGTCTTGCCATGCGTGCCGGCCACGGCCAGCACGTGGCGGCCTTGCAGTACATGCTCGGCCAGCCATTGCGGGCCGGAGACATAAGGCAGGCCGGCGTCGAGGATGGCTTCCATCAGCGGGAAGCGCTCGCCGCGCGTGACGACGTTGCCGATGACGAACACGTCGGGCTTGAGTTCCAGCTGCTCGGCGCCGAAGCCGGTGATGAGCTCGATGCCGAGGGCTTCGAGCTGCGTGCTCATGGGCGGGTAGACGTTGGCGTCGCAACCCGTGACCCTGTGGCCGGCCTCGCGCGCGAGCGCCGCCAGGCCACCCATGAAGGTGCCGCAGATGCCGAGGATGTGGAGATGCATGGCAGTGGCGCCCGCACGGGCGCGAGAGATCAGCGCAGGGCCGTGCGCGCGGCCGACAGCGTGGCGTCGAGGTCAGCCGCGCTGTGCGCCGCCGACACGAAGCCCGCTTCGTACAGCGCAGGAGCAAGATAGATGCCCGCATCCAGCATCGCGTGGAAGAAGCGGTTGAAGCGCTCCTTGTCGGTCGTCATGACGGTCGTGTAGTTCTGCGGCAGTTCGGGCAGCAGGAAGAAGCCGAACATGCCGCCTTCGCTGTCGGCGCTGAACGGCACGCCGTTCTCTGCGGCGATGGCGATGAGGCCGTCCACGAGCTGGCGCGTCCTGGCGCCGAGCGCGTCGAAGAAGCCGGGCTTCTGGATCTCGCGCAGCGTCGCCAGGCCGCAGGCCGTGGCCACCGGGTTGCCCGACAGCGTGCCGGCCTGGTAGACGCCACCCAGGGGTGCCAGGTGTTGCATGACCGCGCGCCGGGCACCAAAGGCGGCCAGCGGCATGCCGCCGCCGATGACCTTGCCGAACACCGAGATGTCGGGTGCGAAGCCGGGGATCAATGTCGCGTAGTGGGCCTGCGCGGAGCCGAGACCGACGCGAAAGCCCGTCATCACCTCGTCCAGCACCAGCAGTGCGCCGTGCTGCGTGCACAGGCGGCGCAGGGCCGTCATGAACGGCACCGAGGCGCGCACGAAGTTCATGTTGCCGGCGATGGGCTCGACGATGGCGCAGGCCAGCTGGGCGCCGTGTTCGGCGAAGGCCGCTTCGAGCTGCTCGACGTTGTTGTATTCGAGGACGACGGTGTCGGCCGCCGCACCGGGCGTGACGCCCGCGCTGGTCGGGTGGCCGAAGGTGGCCAGGCCCGAGCCGGCCTTCACGAGCAACGCGTCCGTATGGCCGTGGTAGCAGCCTTCGAACTTGATGAACTTCGGCCGGCCGGTGGCGCCGCGCGCCAGGCGGATGGCGCTCATCGTCGCCTCGGTGCCGGAGCTGACCAGGCGCACCTGGTCCATGCTGGGTACCAGCTTGAGGATCTCTTCGGCCAGCTCGATCTCGCGCTCGGTGGGGGCGCCGAACGAGAAGCCTTCAGCGGCGGCGCTGCGCACCGCCTCCAGCACGGCCGGGTGGCCGTGGCCCAGGATCATCGGGCCCCAGGAGCCGATGTAGTCGATGTAGCGCTGGCCTTCGGCGTCCCAGATGTAGGCGCCCTCGCCGCGCGCGATGAAGCGCGGCGTGCCGCCGACGGCGCGAAACGCGCGCACCGGAGAATTGACGCCGCCAGGGATGACCCGGGAGGCACGGTCGAACAGTTCAGTGTTGGTAGCCATGTTCAGGTGGCCCGCGGCCTGTTCGGCCGGCCGGGCTTCAGTCAGTGCATGCGCCGCGGGGTCTTCGGCGCTTGTTCCGGTTCGGGCTCGGGTTCGAACCCTTCCGGCTCGCTGCCATCCTCTTCCGCGCCGGGCAAGGCCCAGAAGAAGCGATCGGGGATGACGTTGCCCATGCCGGGGCGGAAGCCCGCGTCCAGCGACTGGTCGAGGAAGGACAGCGCCTCGCTGACGGCCGAGTGCAGCTCCGCACCGACCGACAGCAGCGCCGCCAGCGCCGCCGCCAGCGTGTCGCCCGCGCCGACGAAGGAGGTCTCGAAGCGTTCGAACTTCTCGCCGGTGATGGGGCCTTGCGAATTCGCCAGCACGTTGTCCACGAACTGGTTGGGCAGCTGGATGCCGGTCACCAGCACGTGCTGGGCGCCGGCCTGAGCGGCAGCCACGGCCAGCTCGCGGGCCGACGGGGTGCGCTCGTTGTCCCAGTCGGGCAGCAGGAAATCGGTCAGCGTCTTGTGATTGCCCACCAGCACGGCGGTCTGCGGCAGCACCAGCTCGCGCAGCGCGTCCAGGTAGCTCTGCTGCTCGTCCTCGTCGATCCAGGCGACCGACGGCAGGTAGGTCACGAGCGGCACGTCGGGGTAGTCGCTCAGCACCTCGGCCACGGCGCTGACCGACTCGGCGTTGCCCAGGAAGCCGACCTTCCAGGCCGTGATGGGCACGTCCTCCAGGATGTGGCGGGCCTGCTCGGCGACGGTGTCGGGGTCGAGGTTCTCGTGCTCGAAGATCTCGGCCGTGTCGCGCAGCACGATGGCGGTGACGACGGGCAGGCAGTGCGCGCCCATGGCGGCAATCGTCGCGATGTCACCGGCCAGGCCGCCGGCACCGGAGGCGTCGCTGGCGTTGAAACTCAGCACGCAGGCCGGCGGCGGGCTTTCCTGCTCGTCTGCGGTCTGTTCGACCTCGGGATCGGGTTGGGATGTTGGGCTCATGAGGGGATCATGCCGCATGCGGCCAACGAGGCCCGCAAAGCGTGGAGTCTGCCGCTAAAAGGGCGTGCCTGAGGCCCGGGGCACAGGCGTTTGCCCTCAGCATGGCGCCATGGGCCCTGGCTAGAATGACTCGATTGTAGTGAGCAACTCTGAGCACCGTGAGCGAACCCAGTACCTGGATGTGCCTGATCTGTGGATGGATCTACGACGAGGCCGCGGGCGATCCCGAGCATGGCATTGCCCCCGGGACGGCCTGGGCGGATGTCGACATGAATTGGACCTGCCCGGACTGCGGCGCGCGCAAGGAGGATTTCGAGATGGTCAGCATCTGAGTCCGCCGGCGGCCGGTCCGGCCGCAAGCTGAAGTCCAGAGGAGACGAGGTTTGAACGAGCAAGCTTCCAGCGCGGGTCCGACCCGCATCCTGGTCATCGACGACAGCAACACCATCCGTCGCAGCGCGGAGATCTTCCTGAAGCAGGGCGGCCATGAGGTCGCGCTGGCCGAGGACGGCTTCGATGCGCTTGCCAAACTGGGCGACTTTCATCCCGACGTCGTGTTCTGCGACATCCTGATGCCCAGGCTCGATGGCTACCAGACCTGCGCCATCATCAAGCGCAACCCGCAGTTCGCGGGCGTGCCGGTGATCATGCTGTCGTCAAAAGACGGGCTGTTCGACAAGGCCCGTGGGCGCATGGTGGGTTCGCAGGACTACCTGACCAAGCCTTTCACCAAGGACCAGCTGCTCCAGGCGGTGCTGCAGCACCGGCGCCAGGAAGCCCGCACCTAGAAAGAACTGCCATGAGCATCCACAACATCCTGCTGGTTGACGACTCCAAGACCGAGCTGCACGCGCTGTCGGAGATGCTGGTCAAGCGCGGTTTCAACGTGCGCACCGCGGAGAACGGCGAAGAGGCCATGAAGCGCCTCGCCGAGGGCCGGCCCGACCTGATCCTGATGGACGTCGTGATGCCCGGCCAGAACGGCTTCCAGCTCACCCGTGCGATCACGCGCGACGAGCGCTACGCCGGCCTGCCCGTCATCATGTGCACGAGCAAGGGGCAGGAGACCGACAAGGTCTGGGGCCTGCGTCAGGGGGCGAGCGACTATGTCGTCAAGCCCGTCAAGGCCGAAGAGCTGCTGGCCAAGATCAAGGCGCTGGGCTGACGCCATGCAGCCCGCACGTCCACTTCGTTCGCCGCGCCCCGAGGGCGCGCCTCAGCGCCTTCGGGCGACCGGGCGGCGCTGAGCCATGTCCAACAAGGCGGCTCTGCGCGAGCTCCAGCAGCGTCTGGCCGAGCGCATGCAGGCCTCGCGTGAGCAGACGCTCATCGCGAGCTGGCTGGCGGTTGAATGCGCCGGCGTGGGCCTGCTGTTCTCGCTGAAGCAGGCCAGCGAAATCTTCGCCCCCGTGCCCATCAAGCCGGTGCCCTACGCCAAGCCCTGGCTGGCGGGCGTCGCCAACCTGCGCGGCGGGCTGTTCACGGTCGTGGACCTGGCCGTCTACCTCGGCCTGCGAGAACCCACGCCCGGGCGCGCCGTGTCCGCACAAAGCCGCCTGGTGTCGCTGGGCGCCGACCTCAACCTGAACTGCGCGCTGCTGGTGGACCGGCTGGCCGGCCTGCGCAGCGACGAACAACTGCCGCTGGTGGCGCCGCAGCCCCAGGGCAAGCGGCCGCGCTTTGCCGGCGCGTTGCGGCGCGACGAAGCGGGCCGCCACTGGCAAGAGATCAATCTCGAAGCGCTGTCGAGGCAGGACGAGTTCCTGCACATCGTCGCGTGATGCGCATCCGATTCAGATCCCCCACCCGCGCGAGCGCGGGCATCACAAACATTGAAGGACGAGGGTGAGATGAGCCTGCTGGACAAGATCAGGGGAAAGTCCGAAGCCGACGAGGCGTCGCCTTCGCCGCAGCAAGGGGCCGACACGACCATCGATTCGCGCGGCGGCTTCGATGCCACCCGCTCGACCGACGCCACCCTGGCCAGCGAGGCCCCCACCCAAGCCTTCCCGCGCCCGGAGGCGACGTCCATCATCTCCCAGGCCGTGCCCACCGAGCCCGGCCCGAACAGCGAGTTCCCGTCCAGCACCTTTGCCCAGACGACGCAGGCCGCAGACCCCACCACGCTGGGCGTGCCTGCGGCCGCCGGCGCCGAAACGGCGGGCTTCCTCGGCCGCAACCGCCAGCGCCTGCTGACCGGCCTCGTCCTCTTCGGCCTGATCGGCACCGCGGTCTCGGTCAGCCTGGTGCTGGTCAACTCCAACCGCAGCTCGGCGCAGGTGCGCGCGGCCGGCCAGGCGTTGATGCACTCGCAGCGCATGGCCAAGTCGGTGTCCGCCGCGCTGGTCGGCAACCCGGCGGCCTTCGCTGAACTGCGTGAATCGGTCGGCACGCTGAGCGCGGTCGTCACCAACCTGCGCACCGGCGAGGGCGAGCTGGCCATCGCGCCTGCGGCCGTGCGCCCGACGCTGGACGCCATCAACCCGCTGGTCGAACGCGCCGAGAAGAACGGCAAGATCGTGCAATCGCAGGAAAAGATCCTGACCCAGGTCGGCTCCGCGCTGCGCGCCATCAACCGCCAGTCCAGCGACCTGCTGGAGTCCGCCGAGGCCGTGTCGTCGCAGGCCTTGCAGATCGGCTCCTCGGCCGGCGAGGTCTCCGCGGTGGGCCAGCTCGTCATGCTGACGCAGCGCATCGGCAAGAGCGCCAACGAGTTCCTGACGCAGGAAGGCGTCAGCCCCGAGGCGGTGTTCCTGCTGGGCAAGGACCTGAACTCCTTCAAGCTCATCACAGAGGCTCTCATCAGCGGCAGCCCCGAGCTGCGCCTGAGCGCCGCGCGCGACCCCCAGTTGAAGGAACGCCTGCAGACGCTGCTCAAGCAGTACGAGCAGACGCGCACGCAGGCGTCCGCCATCCTGGGCAACCTGCAGGGCCTGGTGTCGGCGCGCGAGGCGCAGACGGCCATCCTCAACGACTCCGAGCCGTTGCGCAAAGGGCTGGAGCAGGCGGCTGGCGAGCTGGAGCAGGCCGGCGGCGCGGGCTGGGGCCTGATCCTGTTCATGCTGGCCTCGCTGGCCGCCCTGGTGGGTGGCGCGGTGGGCTTCCTGCGGCTGTTCGTGGCCGACCAGTCCGAGCGCGCCGCGCTGGCCGAGGCGTCGCGCCGCGAGGCCGAAGCGCAGGAGCAGGAGGCCAAGCGCGTCAACGACGCCAACCAGGCTGCCATCCTGCGCTTGATGAACGAACTGGCGACGGTCGCCGAAGGCGACCTGACGCAGCAGGCCACCGTGACGGAGGACATCACCGGCGCCATCGCCGACTCGGTGAACTACACGGTGGAGGAGCTGCGCAACCTCGTGGGCCAGGTGCAGACCACGGCCGCGCGCGTGACGGACACGACCGGCGCGGTGGACCAGACCTCCACCGACCTGCTGGCCGCATCGAAAGAGCAGTTGCACGAGATCCGCGCCACCGGCGAGGCGGTGCTGGGCATGGCGAGCCGCATCAACGACGTGTCCGCGCAGGCGCAGACGACCGCCGAGGTGGCGCGCCAGAGCCGGCAGGCGGCCGAGCAAGGCCTCTCGGCGATGCAGAACAACATCGCCGGCATGAACACCATCCGCGACTCCATCCAGGAGACCTCCAAGCGCATCAAGCGGCTGGGCGAGTCGTCGCAGGAGATCGGCGAGATCACCGAGCTGATCTCCGACATCACCGAGCAGACCAACGTGCTGGCGCTGAACGCGGCCATCCAGGCGGCGTCCGCCGGTGAGGCCGGCCGCGGCTTCTCCGTCGTGGCGGAAGAAGTGCAGCGCCTGGCGGAACGCTCCGGCGACGCGACGCGCCGGATTGCCGCGCTGGTCAAGACCATCCAGACCGACACCCACGACGCCGTGGCCGCCATGGAGCGTTCCACGCGTGGCGTGGTGGAGGGCACGCAGCTGTCCGACGCGGCCGGCAAGGCGCTGGAAGACATCGACAGCGTGTCCCGCCAGCTGGACGGCCTGATCGGGCGCATCTCCACGCAGGCGCGCCAGGAAGCCGAGCACGCCAACAACGTGGCCTCCAACATCCAGCACATCTTCGCGGTGACCGAGCAGACGTCGGAGGGCACACGCTCCACGGCGCAGATGGTGCATGAGCTGTCGCGCTCCGCCGAGGCGCTGCGCGCGTCCGTGTCCCGATTCAAGGTCGTCTGACACCGACCCGCACCGAGCAGGAAAGCCCAGGCATGGACAGCGCCTTGCGAGACTCCGAATTCCCGGCCGACCTCAGCCCGCTGGCTTGGGTCCAGGAGGAATTGCGCCGCTCCCTGGAGTCGGTGCACAAGACCCTGCGCCGGCAGGTGCGCGACGGCACCGACAACCGCATGTCGGCCTTCGGCACCGAGGCCCAGCCCAGCGCGCCGCTGCAGCAGGCGGCGGCGCAGTTGCATCAGGTCAGCGGCGTGCTGTCCCTCGTCGGCCTGCCGGCGGGTGCGGTCGTGCTGCGCGCCGCCGAAGCCGCGGTGACCCGGCTGGCCCTGCATCCGTTGGAGGTGGAGCCCAGCACCGTCGACACCATCGAGCGCGCCGACTTCGCGCTGCTCGCCTTCGTGGCACGGCTGCTGGCAGGCAACAAGGCGTCCACGCTGGCGCTGTACCCGAGCTTTCGCGAGCTGCAGCAACTCAACGGCGTGGAGCGCATCCATCCGGCGGACCTGTGGCAGTTCGACTGGTCGTGGCGGCAGATCCCGCTGGAGGCCGGCGTGTTGCCGCGCTCACCGGCGGCCGTGCGCGCGCCGTTCGAGACGGCGCTGCTGCGCCAGATGCGCGAGCCCAGCCCGACGCATGCGGCCAACCTGTCCAGCCTGTGCGCCGGCCTGGCCGCTGCGCTGCCGTCCGGCAATTCGCGCACGCTCTGGCAGCTCGCCGCGGCCGTCTTCGAAGGCCAGGCGCTGAAGCTGATCGGCAGCGATGCATACACCAAGAGGCTGGGTTCCAAGCTCCTGCACGAGCTGCGCGTGATCGGTCGTGGCGAGGTGTCCGAGCGGTTGGCGCAGGACCTGCTTTTCTTCTGTGCCCAGTGCCGTGTGTCCCAGGGCGCCGGCCCGCGCCTCGCCGCGGTGCATGAGGCCTACCGCCTCAGCGACGACCACGCCGGCGACTACGAGGACGCGAGCCTCGGCCGCATCGACCCGGCCTGGGTCGCGCAGGCCAAGCGTCGCGTCATGGCGGCCAAGGAAAGCTGGTCCAGCGCCGCCGAGGGCGACCAGCATCGCCTGGCCGGGCTGGACGAGCAGTTCGCCGCATTCGCCGAGTCCCTGACGCGCCTGTTCCCGAGCGGTGAGGTGCTGGCGCAGACGCTGCAGCGTGCCGTCGTCGCGACGCTGCGCTCGGGCCAGACCCCGCCACCGGCGCTGGCGATGGAGGTGGCCACCAGCCTGCTGTACGTCGAAGCGGCGCTGGAGGATGCCGCCTTCGACCGCCCCGAGCAGGCCGACCGCGTGCGCCGCCTGGCGCGCCGCGTCGAGGCCGTCGGCCACGGTGCTGCCGCCGAGCCGCTGGAAGACTGGATGGAGGACCTGTACCGCCGGGTCTCCGACCGCCAGACGCTGGGCAGCGTCGTGCATGAGCTGCGCGCCAGCCTCTCGGAGATCGAGCGGCAGTGCGACGAGTATTTCCGCGACCCCGCCCAGCGCGAACTGCTGATCCCCGTGCCCGGCCAGTTGCAGGCGATGCGCGGCGTGCTCAGTGTGCTGGGCCTGGATCAGGCGGCGCAGGCCACCGTGCGCATGCGCGACGAGGTGGATGGCCTGGCCAACACCGAGATCGACTTCGAGCGCGCCGCGGCGCGCGGCGTCTTCGAGCGCCTGGCCAACAACCTGGGCGCCTTGGGCTTCCTCATCGACATGCTGAGCGTGCAGCCGGCCCTGGCCAAGCGCATGTTCCAGTTCGACGAGGCCAGCGGCCGGCTCGACGCCGTCATGGGCCGCCGCGAAGGCGCCGTGGAGCTGCCGGACTTCGAGGCCAGCGGCTTCCACGTCGAGCAGGACCTGGCGCCCGAGGTCGACCGGGCGATGGACGCCACGCAGCCGCTGCACCTCTCGCCCGCCATGGAGGCGACGCAGCCGCTGCACATCGACTTCGCCGACCTGGAGCTGCCCGATCTCGACCTGTCGTTGCCCGACATCGACCTCAGCCTGCCCGCCGAGGCACCGGCTCCTGTGGCAGTGGCAGCACCTGAACCCGCGCACACGCCGGCGCCGAAGCCTGTCGCCGTGTCCGAGCCCAGCATCGCCGACGACCCGGAGATGCGCGAGATCTTCCTGGAGGAGGCCGACGAGGTCATCGCCAACGCGCGCGCCGCCGTGTCCGAACTGCGTGCCCGCCCGGCCGAGCAGGGCCAGCTCACCGTCGTGCGCCGTGCCTTCCACACGCTCAAGGGCAGCGCCCGCATGGTGGGCCTGAGCGACTTCGGCGAGGGCGCCTGGGCCTGCGAGCAGCTCTACAACGCCCGGTTGAGTGACCCCTCGCCGCACGCCGACGCGGCCCTGCTGGGCTTCACGACCGAGGCGCTGGACTACTTCGCCCGCTGGCGCGCGCAGATCGCCGGCACCGAGCCCGGCGATAGCACGGCGGAGCCGCTGCGCCGCAGTGCGGATGCGCTGCGCCTGCATCGCGAGTCGCTGCCGCTGGACGCGCCTGCGGCCGACGCGGTCGGCGACATCGACCTGCCGCTGGCGCCCGACGCCCCGGCTGAGAACGCCACGCCCGAACCGGTCCAGGCAGAGGACCAGCCAGCCTTGCCCGACCTGCTGCTGGACCTCGACACCCCTGCGCCTTCCCTGGCCGGTGTGCAGATCGAGGAGCTCACGCTGGACCTCGGCGAACTGGCCGCCGAGCCGGCCACGCCGGTGTTGCGGCACGACGAGACGACGCTGGCCAACTTCAGGCTGCAACTGGCTCAGGACGACGAGCCGATCCTCGACTTGCAGCCGCTGCCCGAGCCGGCGGGCGAGGCGCCATCCCGCCCTGAAGAGCGCACGCTCGCCATCCCGGCGCTGCACGAGGACAGCGCCATCGACGAGGTGCTGGCGTTCGACAGTCCCGTCGAGCCTGCCGAGGCTGTCGCTCCCGAACCCGTGCCCTTCCTCAGCCTCGTCCAGCCCATGGCGCCGCCCGAGCCCGAGCCTGCCGCGGTCGACGCGGACGAGGGCTTCAAGCTCATCGGCCCGCTGCGCATCAGCATCGCGCTGTTCAACATCTTCCTGAACGAAGCCGACGAGCTGTCGCGCAAGCTGTCCATGGGCCTGGCCGAATGGGCCGCCGAGCTGAGCCAGCCGGTGCCCGCCGCCTGCGAGGCGCTGGCCCACCAGTTGGCCGGCAATGCGGCCACCGTCGGCTATGACGACCTGTCCAGCCTGGCGCGCGAGCTGGAGCACACGCTGGGCCGCGCCCAGCGCGCCACTCGCTTCGAGGCTGCCGATGCCGAGCTCTTCGTGCGCGCCGCCGATGACATCCGCCGGCTGCTGCACCAGTTCGCTGCCGGTTTCCTGAAGGCGCACGATCCCGACGTGATCGAGCGGCTGCATGCCTACGAGCCGCAGGAGGAGACATCGGTCGCAGCGGAGCTGCCCGCCGCCGTCGAGGACGACGCCGACTTGGCGCCGGAGGCGCCCCCGGCACCGGCTGAGCAGCCCGTGGCTGCCGCACCGGCGCAGGCGGCCTTGCCGGAGCCCGAACCCGAACCTGGCCTGCCCGACGACATCGAGCCCGAGCTCTACCCGATCTTCGAGGAAGAGGGGCGCGACCTGCTGCAGCAGCTGCATGCCGCATTGCGCGACTGGCTGGCCCACCCGGGCGAGCTGGGCCGCTCCGACGCCAGCATGCGGGCGCTGCACACCTTCAAGGGTGGCGCGCGGCTGGCCGGGGCCATGCGGCTGGGCGAGCAGGCGCACCGGCTGGAATCGGCCATCGAGGCGCGGCTGCACGCCGGCAGCGCCGACGCCGGCCAGATCCAGGCCCTGCAGCACGACGCGGATGCGCTCGAGCACGCCTTCGAAGCATTGGGCCGCAGCCTGACGGCGGCTGCCATGAGCGCCGAGGTCGCACCGCAGCCGGTGCCTGAGCCGGTTGCCGTGCCGTTTGAAGAAGTGCCGGTTGACCCCGTGCCGGCCGGCCCGGCGCCCGAAGTCGCCGACGCGTTGACGCCGACCGGTGATGCCGACAAGCCCGCCGAGCCCGCGCGCGAGATCGACTGGAGCCGTTTCGCCGATGCCCCCGAGGCCGAGGCTGTCAGCGACAACCTGGCCATCGGCCTGTCGCTGGTGCGCGTGCGCGGCAGCCTGCTGGAGCGCATGGCCACGCAGGCCGGTGAGGTCAGCATTCGCCGCGCGCGCATGGAGTCCGAGCTGGCGCAGATGAAGGGCGCGCTGCTGGACCTGGACGACAACCTGGAGCGCCTGCGCGCCCAGCTGCGCGAGCTGGAACTGCAGGCCGAAGCCCAGATGCACACGCAGCAGGAGCTGGCGCAGCAGGGCGGCCGCGAGTTCGATCCGCTGGAGTTCGACCGCTACACCCGCTTCCAGGAACTGACGCGCATGCTGGCCGAGTCGGTCGGCGACGTGGCGACGCTGCAGCGCACGCTGTCGCGCAACGTGCAGACGGGCGAAGACGAACTGGCCGCGCAGTCGCGGCTGACACGCGAGCTGCAGGACGACCTGCTGCGCACCCGTCTCGTCGAGTTCGATTCCATCGGCGAGCGCATGCACCGCGTCGTGCGCCAGGCGGCACGCGATGCCGGCAAGCAGGTCAAGCTGGACATCGGCGGCGGCCAGACCGAGCTGGACCGCTCGGTGCTGGAACGCATGGCGGGTGCCTTCGAGCACCTGCTGCGCAACAGCGTCAGCCATGGCATCGAGTCGCCCGAGGCGCGCGTCGCGGCCGGCAAGGCCGCCACGGGGCAGCTGCGCATCGAGGTGCACCAGCAGGGCAACGAGGTGCTGCTGAACTTCAGCGACGACGGCGCCGGGCTCAACCTCGCGCGCATCCGCGAGCGCGGCCTGCAACTGGGCCTGATCGCGGCCGACGCCGAGCTGGACGAGGCGCAACTCAAGCGCCTGATCTTCGCCCCGGGTTTCTCGACGGCCAGCCAGGTCACCGAGCTCAGCGGTCGCGGCATCGGCATGGACGTCGTGCGCGCCGAGGTGGGAACGCTGGGCGGCAGCATCGAGATCACGTCCACGGGGGGCGCTGGCACCAGCTTCCTGCTGCACCTGCCGCTGACGACCGCGCTGACGCAGGTGGTGCTGCTCAAGAGCGCCGAGCAGATCGTCGCGGTGCCGGCGGCGCTGATGGAATCGGTGCAGCGCGTGCCCGTGGAGGCGGTGGAGGCCGCCTATGCGACCGGCAAGCTGCAGCATGCCGGCGTGGAGCTGCCGTTCTACTGGCTCGGCGGCCTGCTGGGCCATGCCGGCCGGGGCCACACGCAGGGCCGCCACGCGGCCGTCGTGCTGGTGCGCAGCGCCCAGTCGGCGCTGGCGCTGCATGTGGACGAGGTCGTCGGCAACCAGGAAGTCGTCGTCAAGAACCTCGGAGCGCAGCTCAACCGCGTGCCGGGCCTTGCCGGCATCAGCCTGCTGGCGTCGGGCGATGTCGCGCTGATCTACAACGTCGTTGCGCTGGCCGACTGGTACGGCGTCGATGCCCAGGCGCGGCTGGCGGCCGCGCGGGCGCCCGAGCAGGCGGCGCCGGTGGCCGAGCCGTCCACGCTGGCGCCGCTGGTGCTGGTCGTCGACGACTCGCTGACCGTGCGCCGCGTGACCCAGCGCCTGCTGGAGCGCGTGGGCTTGCGCGTGATGCTGGCCAAGGATGGCCTGGATGCGATGGAGCGCCTGTCGGGCGACGAACTGCCCGCCGTGGTGTTGTCGGACATCGAGATGCCGCGCATGGACGGGTTCGATCTGGTGCGCAACATGCACGCCGATCCGCGCCTGGCCCGCTTGCCCGTCATCATGATCACCTCGCGCATTGCCCAGAAGCACCGCGACTACGCCGCCCAGCTGGGCGTCGACCATTACCTCGGCAAGCCGTACGACGAGGAGCATCTGCTGGGCCTGATCCAGCAATACACCCAACACCGGGCCCTCGCGGCCTAGGGCGCATCCATGTCCCAGGTTGTCGACCATCTCGCCGAATTGACCGGTTTTCGTGACCGCGACGTCATGGACGTCACGCTGGTCATGGCCTTGCGTGACCTGTTCGAGCCTGAATCGGCGGCCATCTACCGCTGCGTCGGCGAGCCCGGCCAGGAGCGCTGGCTGACGCGTGCCAAGCTGCGCGTCGGCGACGCCGTCGCGCAGGCCGACCCGTTGTGGGCCAAGCCGGAGGCGCTGCCGCTGGCGAGCGAGCATCCACTGCGGCTGGAAGCGATGCGCAGCCGTGCGGTCACGCAGGTGGCCCAGGGCGGGCAATGGCTCTACCTGTTCCCCATCGCGACCGACCGCGACGTCGTCGGCGTCATCGAGATCCTCTCCACGCGCCGCCTGGGCACGGCCGCGCAGCGCATGGTCAGCAGCGTGCTGCGGATCTATCACAACTTCCAGGGGCTGCTCGACTACTCCGAGCGCGACACGCTGACCGGTCTGCTCAACCGCAAGACCTTCGACGAGAGTTTCCTGAAGGTGCTCTCCGACATCCCCGTCGTGCGGCCTGCGGCGGACAACGTCGGCGAGGACCGGCGCCATGACCCGGCTGTGCCCCACTACGTGATCGGTGTCATCGACATCGACCATTTCAAGACGGTCAACGACCGCTTCGGCCACCTCATCGGCGACGAGGTGCTGCTGCTGCTGTCCCGCCTGATGCGCGGCTCGTTCCGCTTCCATGACCTGCTCTACCGTTTCGGCGGCGAGGAGTTCGTCGTGCTGATGCGCTGCGACGAGGAAATCCATGCCGGCGAGGCCTTCGAGCGCCTGCGCGTGAACACGGAGCGTTATGCCTTCCCGCAGGTCGGCCGCATCACGGTCAGCATCGGCTTCACCGAGGTGCGCGCCGGTGATTCGCCGGCGACCGCCTTCGAGCGCGCCGACAAGGCGGTCTATCACGCCAAGGCGCATGGGCGGAACCAGGTGCACAACTATGCGGCTCTGGTGGCCAGCGGCGTGATCCAGGAAGCCGCGCAGCTCTACGACGTCGAGCTGTTCTAGACGGCGCGTCGGCGCCTGCGTCATGCGGTGGGGGGCGGTGCAGTGTTGCGCTGCCGCCGCAGTTTGGCGTTTTCAAGTGCTTGAACCCTAACGTTACGACGGGGTGCGGCCGCCACCAGTTTGCTTTTTGTCACGTCGGGTATAGCCTTCGCCCGTGGCACCCAGCCCAGGCCCGCAGAGGCTGGTTGGGTACCGGTGCGGGGTAGGCGTGGACGGCGTCCGTCGTTGCCACCGGGCGCAGGTGATGGCGCCCGTGGCGAGTCCACGGTATGTGGTGTGGCTGCAGGATCAGAATGCGGTATTCATGGCTTCCTCCAAGCCTTCTGATGGCGGCCTTCGTGGCTTTTGTCGGCACGGCGGCGGGGGCATCGCTCAGCCTGTCTGAGCTGCTGGTGCGTGACGGCGAGCGCAGCCAGGCGTTGCGCGTGCAGACCGATCTGCAGCGCCTGATGACGCTGCTCGTCGATGTCGAGACCGGCCAGCGCGGCTTCATCATCACCGGCCAGCAGCCGTTCCTGCGTCCCTACGAGGATGCGCTGGCCGAGCTCGAGGGCCTGAGGACCGCGCTGCGCGAACGCCTGCGGGCCGCAGGGACGAGGGCGCAGACGTTGCAGCGGCTGGATGATCTGATCACCCTGCGCCTGGACCAGAGCCAGCAGACCGTCAAGCGGCGCCTGCGCGATGGCGACGCCGTCATGCGGGACCTCAGTGCCTACGTCGACGGCAAGCGGGTGATGGACGACCTGCGCTTCGAGATCGAGCAACTGTCGGCCGAACAGCAGCGCGTCGTCGCCGTGGCCGACTATTCGACCCGGGAAGTCCAGCAACGCACGACGCGCCTGATGCGGCTGCTGCCCGGCGTGGGCCTGGTGACGCTGGCACTCGCGCTCGCGTTGACGCTGCGCCAGCGCCGGCTGCGCGACCGCGCCGAAGCGGCGCTGCTCGAAGCCAACGCGAGCCTGGAGCGGCAGGTGGGCCAGCGGACCCAGGCGCTGCAGCGGGCGCTGGCGCGCATCCGCTACTTCGCCGTCGAACTGGACCGGGGCGTGGAGTCCGAGCGGCGCCGGCTCGCGCGCGAGGTGCATGACCAGGTGGGCCAGGTCGGCACCGCGATCAAGATGCTGACGATCTCGCTGCGCAGCAAGCTCGCGCCGAAGCCGGAGCCGCTGCTGGACGAGTTGCAGACCATGGCCGAGGAGTGCGTGCGTGCTGCGCGCCAGATCTCGGCCGCCCTGCGTCCGCCGCTGCTCGACGAGCTCGGCCTGGAGGCGGCCCTGGGCCACTACCTGCAGACGCTGCAGCTGCAATCCGGCCTGGAAACCTCGCTCGCGCTGGCCGATGCCGGCCTGCTGGGTCCCGATCAGGCCAGCCCGTTGTTCCGCATCGTGCAGGAGGCCTGCACGAACGTGCTCAGGCATGCGCAGGCCAAGTCGCTGCGCATCACCGGGCGCGTGATGAACCAGGGCGACGACGGCTACGAGCTGGAAATCGTCGACGATGGCCGTGGCCCCGGCGACACACGCGCCGATGCGTCCGGCCTGCGTGGCATGCGCGAGCGTGCCGCGCTGGCGGGCGGTGGCTTCGAATTCGGCCCGGCCCCTGGCCGCGGCACGAAGGTGCGGATCTGGCTGCCATTGCAGCCGCCGGAACGCGAGTCAGGCGAAGAGGAGACCTGGTTATGAGAGTGCTCATCGTCGACGACCACCCGCTGATGCGCATGGGCATCAGCCAGCTCGTGCTGCAGGAGTGGCCTGATGCGCAGATCGACGAGGCGCCGACCATCGCCGATGCGTTGACCCGCATCGCCGCGGCCAAGCCCAAGCTCGTCACGCTGGATCTGTCCCTGCCCGATGCCCAGGGCACGGAGGGCGCGAGCCGGTTGCTGCGCGTGCTGCCGGGCGTGCCGCTGCTGGTGCTGAGCCTGAACGCCGAGGCCGCCTATGCGGCGCGGCTGATGCAGATGGGCGTGTCGGGCTATCTGCCCAAGGACAAGGCGCCTGAAGAGCTGCGCACGGCGCTGCGGCGGCTGTCCGAGGGCGGGCGCTATGTCACGTCTGCGATGGCCGACATGCTGCTGGGCCTGCTCAGCGGCAAGGCACCCGCGACGCTGCCGCACGAGCAGCTGTCATCCCAGGAGCATCGCGTCATGCTGCTGATCGCCGCCGGCAAGACGCCCGCACAGATCGCCGACACCATGCACCTGTCGGTCAAGACCGTCGGCAGCTACCGCGCGCGCATCCTCGAAAAGGCCGGCTGGGCCAACAACACCGAGCTGACCAAGTACTGCGTGCAGCACGGCCTGACCGAGCTCTGACGCACCGTGGCACCCGTGTAGGCAATCCCCCTACGCGAGGTCGCGGCAATCCCGCTGCCGCGCTGCCAGCATCGCCCGCTGCCGCCCGGACGGCGCCGCGTCGACGATGCGTCCATGAACATTTTCCTCGTCGAAGACTCCGTCTCCATCCGCCGGCTGCTGGTTCGCCGCCTGGATGCGCTGCCCGGCATGCGCATCGTCGGCGAGGCCAGCGGTCAAAGCCAGGCGCTGGCGCTGATCCACTGGACCTGCCCCGACGTCGTGCTGATGGACCTGTCCCTGGCCAACGGCTCCGGCCTGGGTCTGCTGGGCGAACTGCGCCGCGGTGGCTACACCGGCCGCATCGCCGTGCTGACGGCCCAGGATCTCGACGCCTACCGCCGCGCCTGCATGGACGCCGGCGCCGATGCCTTCTACGACAAGGCCAGCGGCCTGGAGTCGCTGTTCGACGACCTCGTGCAGATGTTGCCCGCCCAGGGCAGCGATGCAGACGACCAACCCGCCGCGCTGCTGCGCGACGGGCTCACCGGCCTGTGCAGCGAGCTGGCGCTGTGGGCACGCCTGGACCAGGCCGCCCGCGCCGCGACCCGTGACGGTGTCCACCTCGCCGTCTACGTGCTGCGCCTGACCGGCCTGGCCGACCTGCCTGCCGAGGTTGCAGACGCGCTGGCCGTGCAGATGGCCTGCCGGCTGCGCGAGGCCTGTGCCGAGAGCGACATCGTCGCGCGCAGCGCCGCCGACCGGTTCGCGTTCGTGCTGACGCGCGTCGACGATGCCCGGCAGGCCGCCGCACACGCCCAGCGCCTGACGGCGCTGCTGGCCCAGCCTTTCCACGCCGGCGGCCGTGACCACCACCTCGGCATCGAACTCGGCATGGCGCTCTTTCCGGCCGATGCCGTTTCGCCGCGCGCATTGCTGACGCTGGCCGAGGCCACGGCCTTCGGCGCGCTCTGAACGCCATCACCCTTTTTCGAATTTGCTCGGAACGCCCATGAAAACCCTCCACACCGCTGCGCTGCTGGCGCTGCTGATGCCCGTGCTGGCCCAGGCCGGTACGGCCAGCAACACCTTGCAGGTGCAGGCCACCGTCATCAGCTCCTGCCAGGTGGCGGGCACGTCGCTGAACTTCGGCAACAGCATCGACCCGCTGGCCACCGCCACGCCGCTGGACGCGACGTCCACGCTGAGCGTGGTGTGCACCAACACCACCCCCTACACGGTGGCGCTGAACGCCGGCGCCAATGCCGGGGGCGCTTCCAACTTCGGCGCCCGCACCATGAAGAGCGGCACGCAGACGCTGGGCTACCAGCTCTACCTGGACAGCGGCCGCTCCACCGTCTGGGGCGACGGCACCGCCAGCAGCAGCA
This sequence comes from Roseateles sp., assembly GCF_965229315.1. GTDB lineage: Bacteria > Pseudomonadota > Gammaproteobacteria > Burkholderiales > Burkholderiaceae_C > Pelomonas. The sequence continues at coordinate 3,232,123 of NZ_CBDDJA010000002.1, read as the reverse complement.
CCTCCGCCGGCACCGGCACGGGCAGCACGCAGACGCTGACCCTCTACGGCCGCCTGCCGTCGCTGGCCAACGTCGTGCCGGGCGCCTACACCGATACCGTCACGGTGACGGTCAGCTACTGATGATCCATGACCGGGTCGGGTTCGTCACCGGTTGACTAACCGGCCGGCCGCGCGGGATGCTCGCGGCGAGCCGTTGGCGGCGTCGGCGCGAGCAAGGATGCGCGCCGCAACGACGCGGCGCGGCACGGGTTGCCAACTACGCCACGGATTCCGGGGCGTGTAGGCAATCCACCTACGCCAGCTGACGGCTATCCCGCTGCCGCGATAGCGGCATCACCCGCTGCCGGGAAAACCGGTGCGATTCGAAGATACGTCCATCGAGAAACCTGCAGCGCACCCCACAGTTCGCCCCAACGGTCCTCGCGATAGCACTTCAAATCCACACGGAGCCCGACCATGAAGACCCTGACGACCGCCAAGTCCCTGCCCCTGCTGCTCGCCCTGCTGGTGCCCATGCTGGCGCAGGCCGGCACGGCCAGCAACACCTTCCAGGTGCAGGCCACCGTCATCAGCTCCTGCCAGGTGTCGGGCACGTCGCTGAACTTCGGCAACAGCATCGACCCGCTGGCCACCGCCACGCCGCTGGACGCGACGTCCACGCTGAGCGTCGTGTGCACCAACACCACGCCCTACACGGTGGCGCTGAACGCCGGCGCCAATGCCGGCGGTGCCTCCAACTTCGGCTCCCGCACGATGAAGAGCGGCACCCGCACGCTGGGCTACCAGCTCTACCTGGACACCGGCCGCTCCACCGTCTGGGGCGACGGCACCGCCAGCAGCAGCACCTCCGCCGGCACCGGCACGGGCAGCACGCAGACGCTGACCATCTACGGCCGCCTGCCGTCGCTGGCCAACGTCGTGCCGGGCGCCTACACCGACACCGTCACTGTTACCGTCAGCTACTGATCGCCCAGCTCCAAGGAGACTTCGCCATGAACCGCATGTTCCGACTGCTCGCCCTGTGCCTGATGCTGCCGTTCGCGGCGCAAGCCTCTGACGTCACGCTGATGCCGGTCAATGTGCGCCTGGACCGCACCAATGACCGCACCACGGTGCAGGTGATGAACAACGGCCAGGAGCCGGTGCTGATGCAGGCCGAGGCGATCTCCTGGACCCGCGTGAACGGCCAGGACCAGGACGGCCCGACGTCCGACCTCATCGTCAACCCGCCGGTGTTCACCGTGCAGCCCGGCCAGACGCAGGTGCTGCGCGTGGGCCTGCGCCGCACGCAGGAACTGGCGCAGGAAGGCACCTACCGCGTCGTGCTGCGCGAAGTGCCGATGCCGCGCCCGAGCGACCTGCTCAATGTGGCCGGCAGCGTGCGCGTGCTGGTCACGATGCGCGTGCCGGTCTACGTGGCGCCTGCCCAGGTCAAGCGCAGCGAGCAGTGGCAAGTCACCCGTGCGCCCAACGGCGACCTGCTGGCCGAAGTGGCCAACACCGGCAACGTTCACCTGAAGGTGGGCGAGCTGCGCCTGCAGGGCGAGGGAGGCGAAGCCCTGGCCAGCGTGGCCCAGAAGGGCAGTGCCTCCGTCATCTTCCCCGGTGAGCAGCGGGTGTTCCGCCTGCCGGCGCCCACCACCGCGGTGGCTGCCGCCACCATGCAAGTCCAGACCGACCAAGGCGTGCAAGTCGTTGCATTGAATGACATTCGTGGGGCGCGCCCCTGACCGTTGCCGTGGCCTGGCGGCGCTGATCGCGCTGCTGTCGTTGCTGTTCGCCGCCGCCGTGGCCACCGCCCAAACGTCTCGCCCCCAGTGGGGTGAGACGTTGCTGCTTGCGCTGAAGATCAACAACGTGCCGCAGGATGCCATGTTGCGCGCCGTGCGGTTGGCGGACGGCCTGGCCATCCCGCAGTCCAACTGGGACGAGCTCAACCTGCGCCTGCCCACCGGCGGCCCGCCGCGGGTCATCGACGGCGAGCAGCACGTGCTGCTGGCCAGCGCCGGCCCGCTGCGCTGGCGCATCGAGGAGGCCACGCAGACGCTGGAGATCGAGGCCCCGGCATCGGCCTTCGTCGGGCAGCGGCTGGACCTGGGCTCGGGCCAGCCTCGCGTGACACAGCCATCGGTCTGGGCGCCGTTCGTCAACTACGACGCGCAGTGGGACCGCCGCACCCGCGCCAGCAGCTCGTTCGACACGCTGTGGGAGGCCGGCTTCTTCAGCCCGGTGGGCGACTTCAGCACCACCAGCCTGGCGCGCACGGGCGGCGGCAACGTGCGGCTGGAGACGCGTTGGCAGCGCGACGACCCCGAACGGCTGGCGCGCTTGCGCGTGGGCGACACCATCAGCCAGGCCGGTGCCTGGGGCCGCGCGCTGCGCTTCGGTGGCGTGCAGTGGGGCACCGATTTCTCGCTGCAGCCCGGCTTCCTGAGCTTCCCGCTGCCGGCACTGCGCGGCGAGGCCGCGCTGCCGTCCACGCTGGACGTCTATGTCAACAACAGCCAGCGGCTGCAGAGCCGGCTGCAACCCGGGCCGTTCGACCTGTCCGAGCTGCCGGTCGTCACCGGCCAGGGCGAGATCCGCACCGTCGTGCGCGACCTGCTGGGCCGCGAGCAGATCGTCGTGACGCCCTACTACGTCAGCCCCGCGCTGCTCAAGCCGGGGCTGAGCGCCATCAGCGCCGAGATCGGCGCGCTGCGCGAAGACTATGGCCTGGCCAGCAGCCGCTACCGCCAGCCCATGGCCAGCGTCACCGAACGCCTGGGCGTGACGGACCGCTTCACGCGTGAGCTGCGCGCCGAGCTGTCCGGCCGCCAGCAGGCCGTGGGCGCCACCGGCTGGGTGCTGTGGCCGGCGCTGGGCACGGCCAGCGCTTCGCTGGTCGGCAGCCATTCGCGCGACCAGGGCGCCGGCTGGCTGATCGGCGCCAGCCTGGACCGCCAGGCGCGCGACTGGAGCGCCAGCGTGCAGGTGCGCCGCGCCAGCGCGCGCTTCAGCCAGCTCGGCCAGCCCGAGGGCGGCGCGCCGCGCCTGGTGCTGACGGCAGCACTCGGCACCTCCTGGGGCGGCAACTCCCTCGGCGCGAGCTACACGCGCCAGCGCGGCGGCCCCTTCGACAGCAACCTCGCGCAGGTCAACTACAGCCGCGACCTGGGGTACTGGGGCTATGTCGGCGTGGTGGCGTTCAAGGACATCGCCAGCGGCGCCAACACCCTGGCGCTGAGCTGGAGCCGCGCGCTGGATTCGCGCCACAGCGCCGGCATGAGCGTGCAGCGCCAGGCCGGCAGCGGTGCCGACAGCACGCTGTTCCAGGCGCAGGTGCAGCGCAACCCGTCCTTCGGTTCCGGTCTGGGCTACCAGCTGACGACCGAGAGCGGCGGCCGCCAGATGGCGCAGGCGCAGCTGCAGGGCGAGTACGCGGTGCTGACGGGCGGCGTCGCGCGCCGCGGCAGCGACGTCGAAACCCGCGCGGGTGCCGCCGGCGGCTTCACCTGGGTGGACGGCAGCTTCTTCGCCGGCCGGCGCATCGAGGGCGGCATCGCCGTCGTCGACGTGGGTGGGCACGAGGGCGTGCGCGTCCTGCAGGACAACCAGATCGTCGCGCGCACCGACGCGCGCGGCCGCGCCTTCGTCACCGGGCTGCGCGGCTACCAGCCCAACCGCGTGGGCATCGATGCGGCCGACCTGCCGATGGACGTGGAACTGCAGGCGCTGGAGATCCAGCTCATGCCCGCCGCCCGAAGCGCGGCGCGCATCGACTTCCCCGTGCAGCGCGGCCGCTCCGCCAGCCTGCGCCTGGTGGACGCGCTGGGCCGGCCGGTGATGCCAGGCGCCCAGCTGGCGATCGACGGCGTGGCGCGCCACTTCCCCGTGGGCCTGGAAGGCCGGGCCTACCTGGCCGGGCTGGCCGAGGGCTTGAACCGTGTGGTGGCAACATGGCCCGATGGCCGATGCCAGTTCGAATTCCAGATGCCGTCCACCGCCAGTGGCGACGACTTGCCCGACCTGGGCGTGCTGACCTGCAGGTGATGCCATGACCCGACCTTCCCCGTCCCTGCGCCTGGCCCCTCTGCTGCGCACCCTCGCCGTGCTGCTGTGCCTGTGCTTCGCGTGCGTGAAACCGGCGCAGGCGCTGTGCCTGCCGGCGGTGTGCACCTGCACGCTGGCAACCACCAACGTGGCATTCGGCAACTACGCGCCGCTGGCGTTCGGCAACACCGACACGACGGGCTCGCTCAAGGTCACCTGCGGCGGCGTGGCGGGCCTGCTGATCCCGTTCAATCTCGCCATCAGCGCCGGCGGCAGCGCCAGCTTCACCAACCGGCAGATGAAGAGCGGCAGCAACACGCTGTCGTACAACCTCTACACCGACGCGTCGTACGCCACCGTCTGGGGGGACGGCAGCAGCTCGACGCAGATCATCAGCTCCGGCGTGACGCTGGACCTGCTGGGGCTGGCGCCGGCGCAGACCTTCTATGTGTACGGTCGAATACCGGGGCGGCAGATCACGGCCGTGCCCGGGGTCTACAACGACACCATCAGCGTCACGCTGACCTATTTCTGATGCGGCCGGTCGTGGGGCCGGCCTGCGGCTCGGGCAGCGCCCGGGTCTTCACGACGGCATAGCGCGCCAGCGTGCGTTCGCGGGCGGCGGCGTGATCGACGAGGGGGCGCGGGTAGCCACGGCCCTGCATCTGCAGCGGCGCCGCCTGCCACGGCGCATGGATGGCGCGGTCGTCCAGGTCGGCCAGCTCCGGGCAGTAGCGGCGGATGAAGGCGCCGTGCGCGTCGAACTTCTCGCTCTGGCTGGTCGGGTTGAAGATGCGGAAGTAGGGCTGCGCGTCGCAGCCGCTGCTGCTGGCCCATTGCCAGCCGCCGTTGTTGGCGGCGAGGTCGAAGTCCAGCAGCTTCTCGGCGAAATAGGCTTCGCCGCGCTGCCAGTGCAGCCCCAGGTCCTTGCACAGGAAGCTGGCGGCGACCATGCGCAGCCGGTTGTGCATGTAGCCGGTCTGGTTGAGCTGGCGCATCGCGGCGTCCACCAACGGGAAGCCGGTGCGGCCCTCGCACCAGGCGGCGAACGCGGCGTCCGCCTCGGGGCCGGTGTCCCACTGGATGTGGTCGTATTCCGGCCGGAACGATGCCGTCATCGCATGGGGGTGGTGGTGCATGACCTGGTGATAGAAGTCGCGCCAGATCAGCTCCGACAGCCAGACCTCCGCGCCGTGGTCGCCGCCCTGCATGCGGTCGTGCGCGAGGCGTGCCAGCCGCCGGATCGACACGGTGCCGAAGCGCAGGTGCACGCTGAGGTAGCTGGGCCCCTTGAGCGCCGGGAAGTCGCGCTTTTTGTCGTAGCTGTCGATGCGGTCCAGGAAGTCGTCCAGCAGCGCCTGCGCGCCTCGGCTGCCCTGGCCGACATGCGCGATCAGCCCGGCGGGCTCGAAGCCGATGTCCTGCAGCGTTGGCACGCCTTGGGCCAGCGGGGTGTCGGCGAGTGCCGCCGCATGGCGCTCGACCGGATAGCTGCTCAGGTAGAACGCGTCGACCTTCTTCAGCCAGGCGTTCTTGTAGGGCGTGAACACGCCGTAAGGCCCGCCGCTGGCCGTCATCACCTCGCGGCGCTCGAAGACGACGTGATCCTTGAACGTGCGCAGCTCGGCGCTGAAGGCTTTCAGCAGCTCGGCCACCCGCGTGTCGCGCGCCAGCGCCTGCGGTTCGTCGTCGTGGTTGGCGAACACGGCCTGCACGCCCAGCTCGGCCGCCAGCCGCGGGATCTCGTCCGCTGCCGTGCCGTGACGCACGATCAGCGCGCCGCCCCGCTCGCGCAGGTCCTCGTCCAGCACCTTCAGCGCGCCCAGGATGAACTCCACGCGCCGGTCCGCGCGGGGCAGCGCATCCAGGATGTCGCGGTCCAGCACGAAGGCGCAGTACACCTGTTTCGCGCTTCTCAACGCCTGGTAAAGGGCGGCCTGGTCGTCGGCGCGCAGGTCGCGGCGGAACCAGACCAGGGCTCGGTCAAGGAGGGGCTTCATACCCGCAGAATAAAATGCCGCCCATGCCCGCCGACCGGATCGTCCTGACCAACCAATTCCTCATCGCCATGCCCGGCATGGCCGACGAGGCCTTCGCGGGCACGGTCGTCTACCTGTGCGAGCACAACGACAACGGCGCGCTGGGCCTGGTCATCAACAAACCCATCTCGCTGACGCTGGGCAACCTGTTCGAGAAAGTCGAGCTCAGCCCGCCCGCGGACCTGCTGGCCGAGACGCCCGTCTACTACGGTGGCCCGGTGCAGACCGACCGCGGTTTCGTGCTGCACGAGCCGCTGGACGAGGCCGGTGGGCACTACAGCGCCACGCTGGCGGTGCCGGGCGGCCTGGAGATGACCACCAGCCGTGACGTGCTGGAGGCGCTGTCCAACGGCGCCGGCCCGCGCAAGATCCTCGTCACGCTGGGCTACAGCGGCTGGGCCGCCGGCCAGCTCGAAGAAGAGATCGGCCGCAACGGCTGGCTGACGGTGGACGCCTCGCCGGCCATCATCTTCGACACGCCGGTCGAGCAGCGCTACGAGAAGGCGCTGGGCCTGCTGGGCATCGACCCGCGCATGTTGAGCGCGGATGCCGGCCACGCATGAGGCCGACCGTGGCCTCCGCCGATCCTGCCCGTCTCCAGTCCTTTCTTGCCTTCGACTTCGGCCTGCGCCGCATCGGCGTGGCCAGCGGCACGCGCCTGCTCGGCTCGGCCGAACCGCGCGGCACGATCAAGAGCGGCGACTTCGACGCGGTCGCCGCACTCGTGAAGACCTGGCAGCCCGACGCCCTGGTCGTGGGCGTGCCTCGGTACCCGGACGGCGCGCCGCATGAGATGACGGCCAAGGCGCAGAACTTCGGCCGGCGGCTGGCCGGCCGCCACCACCTGCCGGTCTTCGAGGTGGACGAGCGCTACACCAGCGTCGACGCTGAAGCCGCTGGCGCGCGCGACGTGGACGCGGCGGCGGCTGCGCTGATCCTGGAACAGTTTTTTCGAGAACACCCATGAGTGAACTGCTGCTTGATGCCGAGGGCCTGTACCTCGAACTCCAACGCGGTGTGCAGCGGCTGCTGACGCCCGAGACCGCCCTGGTGGGCATCTGGAGCGGCGGCGCCTGGCTGGCCGAGCGGCTGGCGGCCGATCTGGCCGTGGCCGCCGGCACCATCTCCAGCGCCATGCACCGCGACGACTTCGGTTCGCGCGGCATGGCCAAGGCGGACCACACCAAGCTGCCCTTCGACGTCAACGGCCGCGACATCCTGTTGATCGACGACGTGCTCTTCACCGGCCGCACCACGCGCGCCGTCATCAACGAGCTGTTCGACTTCGGCCGTCCGGCCAGCGTGCGGCTGGCGGTGCTGGTGGACCGCGGCGGGCGGCAATTGCCCATCGAGCCGGCGTTCTCGGCCGCGCGCGTGACGCTCAAAGCCGACCAGAGCCTGCGCCTGGTCCGTGGCGAAGATGGCCGCTTCAGCTTCGAGGTGAAGTGATGCTCAGCAAACGCAACCCTCAACTCAACAAGCACGGCGAGCTGATCCACCTGCTGTCTACCGAAGGACTGCCGCGCGCGGTCATGGAGCAGATCCTGGACACGGCCGGCAGCTTCCTGTCCGTCAACGACCGGGACGTCAAGAAGGTGCCGCTGCTGCGCGGCAAGTCGGTGTTCAACCTGTTCTTCGAGAACAGCACGCGCACCCGCACCACCTTCGAGATCGCCGCCAAGCGCCTGTCGGCCGACGTCATCAACCTGGACATCGCGCGCAGCTCCACCGCCAAGGGCGAAACGCTCTTGGACACGGTGGCCAACCTCAGCGCCATGCACGCCGACATGTTCGTCGTGCGCCACAGCGAGAGCGGCGCGCCGCACCTGATCGCCCAGCACTGCGCGCCGCACGTGCACGTCGTGAATGCCGGCGACGGCCGCCACGCGCACCCGACGCAGGGCCTGCTGGACATGTACACGATCCGGCACTTCAAGAAGGACTTCCGCAACCTGACGGTCGCCATCGTCGGCGACATCGTGCATTCGCGCGTGGCCCGCTCGGACATCCACGCGCTCAGCATCCTGGGCGTGCCCGAGATCCGTGCGGTGGGCCCCAAGACGCTGGTGCCCGGCGACCTGCGCGACATGGGCGTGCGCGTCTGCCACGACATGGCGGAGGGCGTGCGCGACGCCGACGTCGTCATCATGCTGCGCCTGCAGAACGAGCGCATGAACGGCGGCATGCTGCCCAGCAGCGGCGAGTTCTTCAAGCACTTCGGCCTGACGCCGGACAAGCTGGCACTCGCCAAGCCCGATGCCATCGTCATGCACCCCGGCCCCATCAACCGCGGCGTGGAGATCGCGTCCGAAGTGGCCGACGGCAAGAGCAGCGTGATCCTGCCTCAAGTGACATTCGGCATCGCTGTCCGAATGGCGGTCATGGCCATCCTCGCCGGGAACGAAGCATGAGGACGACCCACCCCCGCGGCGCTTCGCGCCACCCCCTCAAGGGGGCACTCCCGGCCGCCCGGCAAAGCCGGATCGGCGGCAGTTACTCGATAGACGGCGACGCTGCGCGCGCCTTGGCTGGTTCTGCACGGGAGTGCTGCAAGTGAAGATCCTGATCAAGAACGGCCGCCTTGTTGACCCGGCCTCGAACCTCGACTGCATCGGCGACGTCGCCATCGCCAACGGCCGCATCGTGCACCTGGGCGACGTGGCTGGCTTCGACGCCGATCGCACCGTCGATGCCACCGGCCTCGTCGTCGCGCCCGGCCTCGTCGACCTGTGCGCCCGGCTGCGCGAGCCTGGCCACGAGCACGAGGGCCTGCTGGAAAGCGAACTCGCCGCCGCCGCGGCCGGCGGCGTGACCAGCCTGGTCTGCCCGCCCGACACGGACCCCGTGCTGGACGAGCCCGGCCTGGTCGAGATGCTGAAGTTCCGCGCCCGCAAGTTGAGCCGCTGCCGACTGTTCCCGCTCGGCGCGCTGACGCGCCAGCTCCAGGGCCAGGCGCTGACGGAGATGGCCGAGCTGACCGAGGCCGGCTGCATCGGCTTCTCGCAGGCCGAGGTGCCGATCAAGGACACGCTGGTGCTGAGCCGTGCGCTGCAGTACGCCGCCACCTATGGCTACACCGTGTGGCTGCGCCCGCAGGACTTCTACCTCGGTGGCGGCGTGGCCGCGAGCGGCGCGGTGGCCACGCGGCTGGGCCTGTCCGGCGTGCCGGTCAGCGCCGAGACGGTGGCGTTGCACACGATCTTCGAGCTGGTCCGCGCCACGGGCGCCCGCGTGCACCTGTGCCGCATCAGCAGCGCCGCCGGCGTGGAACTGGTGCGCGCTGCCAAGCGCGAAGGACTGCCCGTGACGGCCGACGTGTCCATCAACTCGCTGCACCTCAGCGACGTGGACATCGGCTACTTCGACTCCGCCATGCGCCTGACGCCGCCGCTGCGCCAGGGCCGCGACCGCGACGCGCTGCGCGCCGGCCTGGCCGACGGCACGCTGGACGCGCTGGTGTCCGACCACATGCCCGTGACCACCGACGAGAAGGCCGTGCCCTTCGCCGAGGCCACGCCCGGCGCGACCGGCCTGGAGCTGCTGCTCTCCCTGAGCCTGCGCTGGGCGCGTGACTCGGGCCTGCCGCTGCAGCGGGCGCTTGCCGTCGTCACCGCCGAACCCGTGCGCGTGCTGGGCAACGCTTTAGGTTCACTGGCCGCCAGTGCCGGCCGTCTCGTCGAAGGCGGCGTGGCCGACGTCTGCGTGTTCGACGCCGGCGCGAGCTGGGCCGTCACGCCCGAGGCACTGGCCAGCCAGGGCAAGCACACACCGTTCGCGTTCGCGTCCAGCGGCTTCGAGCTGCCGGCGCGTGTGCGCTGCACGCTGGTGGCCGGGCACATCGCCTGCGACGCCGCATGAGGGCCGTCTGGCGCCTGGCGCGCCTCACGCCCCATGTGCTGCACGGCCTGTGGATCGTGAAGCGCCGCTTCGACCTGCTGACGGCGCCCGAGCGGCATGCGCTGATCCAGTGGTGGTCCGTCAAGACGCTGCGCATCCTGGGCATCACGTTGAAGGCCGACAGCGCTGCCAGCGCGGTACCCGCCGGCCACCTGCTGGTGGCCAACCACGTCTCCTGGCTGGACATCGCCGGCCTGCATGCGGTGCTGCCGCAGGCGCGATTCGTCTCCAAGGCCGACGTGAAGCACTGGCCGCTGGTCGGTGCGCTCGTCGAAGGCGCGGGCACGCTGTTCATCGAGCGGGCCAGCAAGCGCGACGCGCTGCGCGTCGTGCACCAGACGGCCGCGGCGCTGCAGGCCGGTGACTGCGTGGCCGTGTTCCCCGAGGGCACCACGGGCACGGGCCCCGAGCTGCTGCCTTTCCATGCCAACCTGCTGCAGGCGGCCGTGTCGGTGCAGGCGCCGGTGCTGCCGGTCGTGTTGCGCTGGCACGAGCCGGGCGAGCGTTTCAGCACGGCAGCGCGCTTCGTCGGCGACACGACGCTGGTGCAGAGCCTGTGGCGCATCGCGTCGGCGCGCGGGTTGGGCTTCGACGTGCAGGTGCTGCCCAGCGTGGCGTCCGAAGGCCTGGATCGCCGGGCACTGGCGGAAGCGCTGCGGGCCTCGATCGTCGCTAGGCTGGGCTGACGCGCGACAGCATCCCGCGCGCCGCCGCGCCAATATGCTGGAGGCGCGTCCAGCGGATGCGCCGCCGTCAGGCGCAAGCAGTGGTCGAAGCGCCCCGACGGGCTGAAGACGGCCCCCGGCACGAAGCCATAGCCGTCGGCCTGGGCCTGCGCCAGCAGAGCCAACGTGTCCAGCCCCGCGGGCAGTTCCACCCACAGCACATAGCCCGTGTCGCCGGCCGACACGCGCGTGCCCGGCGGGAAATGCAACCTCACGGCGTGGGTCCAGGCCGCCACCTGCTGGCGCAGGCACGAGCGCAGCCGCCGCAGATGGGCCTCGAAGGCGGGCCCGGCCAGGAAGCCGGCGAGCGCCCGGTCGGTCAGCAGCGGGATCAGCTCGCCATGCACCGTGCGCGCCGCGCGCAGCCGCAGGCGGTGGCGCCCGCTGGCGACGCAGCCCAGGCTGAAGCCCGGGCCGGTGATGCAGGCCAGGCTGGTGCAGTAGATGACCTCGTCCGTGGCGTCGAAGGACTTCAGCGGGCGGCCGCCCTCGGCGCCGCGGTGCAGCTCGCCCATCATGTCGAACTCGATGATGGCGACGCCATGCGCCTTCAGCAGCGTCACCAGCGCCTGCTTGTCGGCGTCGTCCATGGGGCCGGCCGCCGTGGCGAGCAGGCCCAGGTCGATCACGCAGGCGGCGGGCCGCTCGCGCGCCAGCCAGGCCGCCAGCGCGTCGCCCGCCGGCGGCAGGGGCAGCTCGACGGGCTGAAGGTCCAGCGCCGCCACGACCTCCAGCACCCGCAGTGAACCCGGCGATGCCACCGCGACGCGCTCGCCGGGCCGTGCCAGCAGGCCCAGGCACAGCTGCAAGGACTCCCCATCGCCCTGGGTCAGGACCAGGTCCTCGGTGCTGGCCCGCACGCCCCGGCGATCCAGCCGGGCGGCGAACTGCTCGCGCAAGGCCTGGCTGCCGAAGACGCTGCCCGACGCCAGCGCACCGGCCCCGGTCCGCAGGCAGGCGGCCAGCTCCCGGCGCAGTGCGGCCAGCGGCAGCAGCGCCGGCGCCAGCGCGAGGTGGCCCAGCGACAGCAGGCCCTCCCGCGAGGCGGCGAGCGCCAACAGCCGCTGCCGCCGCTCCTCCAGTTGCAGCGCGGACGTCATGGGTGGCGGGCGCCGCGTCGAGGCGTCCGGCGCAGCGCGCACGAAGAACCCGCGCCGCGGGCGGGCCTCGATCCAGCCCGCGTCTTCCAGGCGGTGCAGCGCATGGGTCACGGTGGCCAGGCTGAGCCCGTGGGTGCGGCACAGCTCGCGGACCGACGGCAGCCGGTCGCCGGGGCGGTAGCGGCCGGCGTGCAGGGACTGGATCAGCGCATCGGCGAGCGCCAGGTACAGAGGCGGGCGAGACGTCACGTTGCGGGCGGCGAGGGAAAAGGGGCGAACGATATCGGCAGCCGGCCCGGCCGTATCGATGCACGGGTGTCCGCCTGCGATCGATACAGCGCCTGCCTGCATCGATCGCCAAAGGGGCTGGCTGGGTCTGCCGCGCGCTGGGCGTGCTGCCTAGAGTCCCGATGCCCCGACTCCCAGGACATCCAGACATGACTTCATTCGCAGCCCCCCTGCGCCACTGCCCGCCCGCTGCGCGCAGGCTGCTGCTCGGCGAGATGGCGGGGCTGCTGGCGACGGCGTCCACGCAGACCACGCTGGCCTGGTGGATCGCGAGCTCGGGTGGGGCGACCGCGCTCGCACGCTATGGCGCGATCACGGCGATCTGCGCGATGCTGGCCCTGCCGCTGCTGTCGCCGCTGGGGGACCGCTGGCCCAAGCACCGCGTGGTGCAGTGCGCGCGCGGCGTGCTGCTCATCGAGGCGCTGGCGCTGGCCATGCTGGCCGGCATGGCGGTCGACAACGGGCTGCTGCTGTGCCTTTGCGGCGTTGTGTCCGCGCTGGCCGGCGCGGCGCTGTTGCCCGCCCAGGTCAGCCTGCTGCCGGAGTTGGTGGACGCGGACCGCCTGCCGGCGGCGATCCGGCTGCGCCGCGGGGCTCAGGCGCTGGGCGGACTGCTGGGCCCCGGCGTGAGCGGCGCTCTGCTGGCCCTGGACGGCGTCGCTGCGGCCATGATGGGCTCGCTGCTGCTGGCGCTCATGGCCGCGGGCACGGCGATGCGCCTGGACCGGCCCCTGGGCGCGCCGGCCATTGCCGCGCCGGCCGCATGGCTGGGCGACGTGGGCGCCGGCCTGCGTGCCAAGTGGGGCGTTCCCATCGACCGCTGGTGGACGCTGACGGGTGCGCTGATGATGGTGTTCTTCCTGCCGGCGACCGGGCTGCTGCTGCCGCTGCGGCTGCAGGCGCTGGGCCTGTCCGGCGGCTGGCTGGGCGCCTGCCATGCCGCGCTGTCGCTGGGCGTGATGGCCGGCGTCGCGGGCCTGGCGGAGGCGCTCATCCGCCGGCTGGACCGTGTGCGTGCCATCGCTGCCGCCATCGGCGTCTGCGCGGGCGCCATGGCCGCCGCGGGCGCCTGCGATCACCCGCCGGCGCTGCTCGCCTGCTTCGCGCTGATGGGCCTGTGCATGTCGGTCACGCAGCTGGTGGGCCAGACCCATCGCACGCTGGCGATTCCGGCGCATTTCCGCTCGCGCATGGCGGCGGCCCAGCTGACGCTGGCCCATCTCGCGGCCGGCGTGGCGCCGGCGGCCGCGGGCGTGCTGCTGACGCAGTGCCGCGTCGACGCCGTCTACCTCTGCATGGCGCTGGGCTTCCTGGCCAGCGGCGCGCTGCTGCTGGCCGTGCCGGAGCTCGGGAGCTTCCTGCGGCTCGATCACGAGCAGGTGCGCAACTGGTACGGGCGGCGCTATCCGCAGGCGTTCGCGTCCCGGCTTGACTAAATTTCGTTGATTGGCAAAATACCGAACCATGGACAAAGTCTTCAAGGCACTCAGCGACCCGACGCGGCGGCGCATCCTGCAGCTGCTGCGCGAGCGCGAGATGACGGCCGGCGAACTGGCCGGGTGCTTCGACCTGGCCAAGCCGACGCTGTCGGGCCATTTCGGCGTGCTGCGCGAGGCCGACCTGGTCAGCGCCGACAAGGCCGGCACCACCATCACCTATCGCCTCAACGTGTCCACGCTCGAAGAAGCGTTGCTCGGCTTCGCCGAGGTGTTCGGCATCGGCGAGGCCCAGGCGAAGTCCTCATCCAGACGCAAGACAGGAGGTTCCCATGCTTGAACGATTCGGCCTTCGCATCCAGCTCGTGCTGATCGCCGCCATGGTGCTGGCCGGCGTGTGGGCGCGCACGCAACTGCCCGAGGGCGCGCAGGTGCCGGTGCACTTCAACATGCATGGCGACGTCGACGGTTGGTCAGGCGCCACGGTCGGTCTCTTCATGCTGCCGGGGACGGCGCTCGCGCTCCTGGGTGTGCAATGGCTGCTGCCGCGCATCGACCCGCGCGGCGACAACCTGCGCCGCTCTGCGAAGGCGGTCACCACCATCTTCGTCGGCGTCACGCTGCTGCTGGCGCTGGTGCAGGCCCAGGTCGTGGCCATGGCGCTCGGCCTGACCGGCCCGGCGGCCCGCATGCCGCTGCTGCTGGTGGGCGGGCTGTTCGTCGTCATGGGCAACGTGCTCGGCAAGCTGCGCTCCAACTACACGGTCGGCATCCGCACGCCTTGGACGCTGAGCAACGAACGCGTCTGGGACCAGACCCACCGCTTCGCCGGCAAGGTGTTCGTCGGTGCCGGGCTGTTGCTGCTGGTGCTGGCGATGTCTTCGCTGCCGGCGCAGTGGCAGGCGCCCGCCATCGGTGGCACGGCCATCGCCGCGGCGATGGCGGCAGTGGTCAAGTCCTGGTGGCTGTGGCGGCGGCAGCAAGGCTGAGTCGCTGGCGGTCCAGCGTCTGCAAGGGCTGGGCGCCCACCTGACGGATCCAGCGCAGATCGCTCAGCGTCAGCACCAGCCCGGAAGCGAGCGCGTCCATGGGCAGCCGGTTGCCCGGTGACTTTGGATTGCGAGGGTGGGCCAGCGTGAGGTGTGCGGCCTGGTGGCGGATGTCGCTGCGGCCCAGCACCCGACGACGCAGCGCATCGAATGCCGACTGGCCCGCCGTACAGGGCAGCAGGATGCCGTGCGCCTCGAAACGCACCGGCGGCCCGAACTCAAGCGTGAGCGCAGCGGCGCCAGCCAGGCTCGCGTGCAGGTCGGCCAGGCGCGCCAGTTCATCCTCGCGGCACAGCGTCACATGCGCCGGGATCAATGCAGCCTGCACGGGGTCCAGCCGCTGCCGCAAGAGGTTCAGGCGCTCTCCTTCAAGCCCCGAGACAAACAGGCTGAGCTGGTCGCGCACGCGGTCGGCGTTCATCGCAGCCAGGCCAGCCCTGCCGTCGTGTCGGCGCGTGGCTTGTATTCCAGGCCGACGCAGCCGTCCCAGCCGCGCTCGGCCAGCAGCGCCAGCTCGGCCGCGTACTCGGCGGGCTCGGGCTCATGCCGCCCCTGGACGCCGGCCACCTGCACATGGCCCAGCACGCCCAGGTCCAGCGCACGGGCCAGGTGGCTCAACGATTCGCCGCCTTCGGCGATGCGGCAGTGGTACAGGTCCAGCTGCAGCTTCACGCGCGGCGAGGCGAGCAGCGACAGCAGTTCCAGCGCCTGCGCCTGGCGGTGCAGGAAATAGCCCGGCATGTCGCGGCGGTTGATGGGCTCTACCGTCAGCGTCAGCCCGGCTGGCGCCTGCGCGGCGGCCCAGGCCAGGTTGTCCAGCCAGGTCGCTCGCGTTGCGGCGCTGTCTTCGGCGATGCCGGACAGCAGGTGCACGACGGGCGCGCCGACCTGCTGCGCCAGCTCGAAGCCTTGCTGCGCGTGCGCGCGGAACTCGGCCTCGCGGCCGGGCAGGGCGGCCAGGCCGCGCTCACCCTGTGCCCAGTCGCCCGCGGGCGCATTGACGAGCGCGACCGACAAGCCGCCCAGCCGCGCCCGCAGCGCCTGGCGGTTCTCCAGATGGGCGAACAGCAGTTCCACGCGGCTGAAGCCGTCGGTGCGCGCGGCGTCGATGCGGTCGAGGTAGGGGAGCCCGGGGTACAGCCAGTCGAGGTTGGCGGCGAACCTCGACGCAATCACGGCGCCTCCGCCACCAGCGCGGGATTCAGCCGCGGGTCGTTGTACATCTTGAACTGCCGGTAGACCTTGAAGTAGGCGCGGCCGGCGCGCGCGTCGGCCAGCAGTTCGTCGTAGCAGGCACCGAGGTCTGCGCGCTGCTGGATGAGCCGGTCCAGCCGCTCGCTGCAGGCGTGCCGGTGCGAGACGTCCTCGTCGGTGCGCCGCGACTGGTCCCGCATCGCGGCGATCTTCAGGCCCAGGATGGAGATGCGGTCCAGCATGGAGCCGGCCGTCTCGCTGTTGAGCCGCGCGCCGGGCGCGGCGGTGCTGCGGGGCAGGGCGCTCGCAAGGGTGGCCGGGTCCACCAGCCCCAGCGCGCCGAGCAGGAATTCGTCGATGCGCTCGATGGCGTCGTTGCGCGCCTGGTTGTGGCGGTCGATGGCGCGCTTGTTGGCGACGATCTCGGCATCCGGCGCACGCGTGCGGCGAGCCAGGTCTTCCTGGGCCCACAGGCTGCGGTTGTGGAAATGGTTCAGCGCGATCCAGCTGCGCAGGTCGCCCGGGGCTGTGGCCAGCGGCGGGGATGCCAGGGCCGCGTCGTGGGCCGCAATCACTTCTGAGGAAGAAGGCAAGGAAGTCATCGGTTGGCGTGCAGAATCCCGCGCCACGGTTTACACCCAGCCATGATAGAAGCCCGCCCCCTCGTCGTCCGCCTTCGCAATTTCGTGGGCGACACCGTGCTGAGCGTGCCGGCGCTGCGGCTGCTGGCGCACCACGGCTACCGGCTGGAGCTGGTGGGCAAGGGCTGGGCGCGCGGGCTGCTGCAAGCCGAGGGCTGGGCCGTGCACGTGCGCCCGGCGGACTTTCGCGGGCGCATCGCGCAGCTGCGCCAGCTGCGGCGGCAATTCCGCGCGGAAGACGCCGGGTTCGATGCGCGGTCGAACGCGCTGCTGTTCCCCTACGCCTTCTCGGCCGCGCTGGATGCGCGTCTGGCCGGCCTCAAGGCCGAAGGCCTGGCCACCGACGGCCGCGGCTGGCTGCTGCGACGCGGCCTGCCGCCGCACGAGGCGCGGCACACGCTGCTGGAGTATTGGCACCTGGCCTGCGACTTCCTGCGTATCCAGGCGCCGCCGCCGAGCGACATCCGGCTGGCGGTCAGCGACGCCCAGCGCGAGGCGGCCCGCGCGATGCTGGCAGCGCGGGGGCTGGACCCGGGCCGCTGCGTGCTGATCTGCCCCTTTGCCAACGGCCGCATCGAGTTCATCGAGCGCAGCTGGCCGGTGTTCCCGGCGTTCGTGCGCCGCCTGCATGCCGCAGGCCGGCCGGTGGTCATCGTGCCGGGGCCGACGGAGGTGGCGGGCGCCCGGCAGCTCTACCCGGACGCGGTGCGGCTGGACGGCGTCGGGCTGGGCGACTACAACGCCTTGCTGCAGTTGGCCGGCGTCGTCGTGGCCAACGACACCGGGCCGGGCCACATGGCCGCGGCCGTCGGCGCGCGGCTGCTGAGCCTGTGGGAGGCGTCGGCGGACCTGGCGCGCTGGGCGCCCTGGGGCACGAGCACCACGCTGATGCGGTGCCAGGCCGGCTGGCCCAGCGTCGACGAGGTCCTCGCCGCCGTGGAGCAGGCCCTGCCCACAGCGGGCGGTTAGGCGGCCGTCCTGCCCTGCGCGGCCACGGCGGCGGCGGCCTTGGCCGCGGCTTCGGCGTCGCCGAGGTAGTAGCTCTTGATGGGCTTGAGGTCGGCGTCCAGCTCGTACACCAGCGGGATGCCGTTGGGGATGTTGACGCCGACGATGGCGTCGTCGGCGATGCCGTCCAGGTACTTCACCAGCGCGCGGATGCTGTTGCCGTGCGCGGCGATCAGCACGCGCTCGCCGCCCTTGATGGCGGGCGCCACGGTCTCGTTCCAGAACGGCAGCACGCGGGCGACCGTGTCCTTCAGGCACTCGGTCAGCGGAACGTCTTCGGCGTCCAGCCCGCGGTAGCGGCGGTCGCCGCGCTCGCTGCGCGGGTCGTTCGCCTCCAGGGCCGGCGGCGGCGTGTCGTAGCTGCGGCGCCAGATCAGCACCTGCTCGTCGCCGTACTGCTGGGCCGTCTCGGCCTTGTTCAGCCCTTGCAGCGCGCCGTAGTGGCGCTCGTTGAGCCGCCAGGCGTGGCGTACCGGCAGCCAGGTGCGGTCCATCTGGTCCAGGCAGTGCCACAGCGTCCAGACGGCGCGCTTGAGCACGGACGTGTAGGCGATGTCGAAGTCGTAGCCCGCTTCCTTCAGCAGCCGGCCAGCCGTCCTGGCCTGCTCGACGCCAGTGGGCGTCAGGTCCACGTCGGTCCAGCCGGTGAAGCGGTTTTCCAGGTTCCAGGTCGATTCGCCGTGGCGGATGAGGACGAGCTTGTACATGGGGTCGGTGGTGAGACAAGGGGACGGCGGATTATCCGGTGGCGGCGAGCGGCCCGGCCGGCGGGCGATAATCCTGGGCTTCGTTGAACTGCACGGGATGCTTGCTTGAACTTCCTGATCGAGAACTGGGTCCTGATCCTCGCCGCCGCCGTCTCCGGCGGCATGTTGCTGTGGCCGATGCTGGTGTCCGGCAGCCAGGGTGCCGCGGTGTCGGCCGCACAGGCGGTGCACCTGATCAACCGCGAGAAGGGCGTGCTGATCGACGTCAGCGAGCCCGAGGAGTTCGCCAAGGGCCACGCGGCCGGGGCGCGCAACATCCCCTTCGGCCAGATCGAGGGCCACAAGTCGCTGCCGTCCAACAAGGCCCTGCCGCTGGTGCTGGTGTGCCCCACGGGCGCGCGCGCCGGCCGCGCGGCAGGCACGCTGCGCAAGCTGGGCTATGACAAGGCCCAGGTGCTGGGCGGTGGGCTCAAGGCCTGGCGGGACGCCAATTTGCCGGTGGAAAAGACTGCGTGAGCGGTCGTTCGCCCCTCTGACTTTTTGTTGCCTTGCAGGGGCAGAAGACGGCGCAAGGAGAGTTTCGCAATGGCCTCAGTGAAGATGTACACCACCCTGGTCTGCCCGTACTGCGTGCGGGCCAAGATGCTGCTCAAGCAGCGCGGCGTCGCGCAGATCGACGAGGTCCGCGTGGACCTCAACCCCGCCGAGCGCGATGCGATGGTCAGCCGGACCGGACGCCGCACCGTGCCGCAGATCTTCATCGGCGACACCCATGTGGGGGGGTGCGATGACCTGATCGCGCTGGACCAGCGCGGCGAACTGATGCCCTTGTTGCAGGCGTCCTGATTTCAAGCCTGGGCAAGCCCCAGGCAGGCCGTCACGGGGCCTCGCCCATAATCCGGTCACCGCCCGCAGCACGACGCCTGCGGGCTTTTGTTTGAAGCCTGTTTGAAAGCACCTCCCATGGCCGACGAGATCCAAGCCCAGCAAGCCCCCGAGGGCACCCCCGTGTTCCAGATCCAGCGCATGTACCTGAAGGATCTGTCGCTGGAGCAGCCGAACGCACCGCAGATCCTGCTGGAGCAGACCCAGCCCCAGGTGGACATCAACCTGACGCTGTCGGCCGAGAACGTCGTCGACGGCATCTACGAAGTCTGCGTGACGGCGACCGTCAACACCAAGGTCGGCGACAAGACGCTGTTCCTGGTGGAAGCCAAGCAGGCCGGCATCTTCGAGATCCGCCACGTGCCGCAGGACCAGGTCGAGGGCATCCTGGGCATCGTCTGCCCGCAGATGGTCTACCCCTACCTGCGCGCCATCGTGTCCGACGTCTGCACCCGCGCCGGCTTCCCGCCCGTGCTGCTGACGGAAGTGAACTTCCAGGCCATGTTCGAAGCCCAGCAGGCGCAGCGCGCCGCGCAAGGCGGCCAAGCGGTCAACTGATCCGACTGACATCCCGCGACGCCCCGCGCCGCGGGGCGTTTTCATTGGTGGACACTCTTGCGCATGATGAAGATCAGCGTACTTGGCGCCGGGGCCTGGGGCACGGCGCTCGCCATCCAGGCGGCCCGCGCGGGCCACGACGTGAGCTTGTGGGGCCGCGACGCGGCCGCCATGGCGCAGATGCGCGCGAGCCGGCGCAACCAGGCCTACCTGCCGGACAGCGAACTGCCCGCGGCGCTGTCGCTGACCGCCGACCGCGGCGCCGCCATCGCCCATGCGGCGCATGGGCTGACCATCGTCGCCACCCCCATGTCCGGCCTGCGCGAGACCTTGGCCGCGCTGCCCGCCGACCATCGCGTGCTGTGGTTGTGCAAGGGTTTCGAGGCCGGCACCGGGCGGCTGGGCCACGAGATCGCGCGCGAGCTGCGGCCCGGGCAGCCGGCGGCGGCGCGCGTCGGCGTGCTGTCCGGCCCGAGCTTTGCGCAGGAAGTGGCCGCCGGCCGCCCCACGGCGCTGGTGGCGGCCAGCGAGGATGCGGCGCTGGCGCAGGCCGCCGTGGACGCCTTTCACGGCGAGCGGCTGCGCGTGTACACGTCGTCCGACCCCGTGGGCGTCGAGGTGGGTGGCGCCGTCAAGAATGTCATGGCCATCGCGGTGGGCGTGTGCGACGGCCTCAGCACCTCGTCGCCCGACGCGCCGGGCCTGAACGCGCGCGCCGCGCTGATCACGCGCGGCCTGGCCGAGATGCTGCGCCTGGGCCTGGCGCTGGGTGCCAAGGCCGAGACCTTCATGGGCTTGTCGGGGCTGGGTGACCTCGTGCTGACGGCCACCGGCGACCTGTCGCGCAACCGCCGCGTGGGCCTGGCGCTGGCCGAGGGGCTGGCGCTGCCGCAGATCCTCAGCAAGCTGGGTCATGTGGCGGAGGGGGTCTACAGTGCGCCGACCGTGCTGATGCGCGCCCGCGAAGCCGGCGTCGAGATGCCCATCACGGCCGCCATGGTGGCCTTGCTGGAGGGCCGCGTGACGGCCGCCCAAGGCGTGGAGCTGCTGATGGGCCGGCAGGCGCGCGCCGAGTGAATCAGGCGCCGCCCGCGTAGCCGTTCTGGCGCCAGGCCTCGAACACCGCGACCGCGACGCTGTTGCTCAGGTTCAGGCTGCGCTGGCCGTCGCGCATGGGCAGCCGTACGCGCTGCGAGGCCGGGAACGTGTCGCGCAGCGCCGGCGGCAGGCCGGCCGTCTCGCTGCCGAACACCAGCCAGTCGCCCGATTGCCAGCCGACCTCGGCGAACGGACGGCTGCCGCGGGTCGTGAACGCGAACATGCGCCCGGCGGGCGGCGACTCGGCGGCCAGGAACGCGGCCCAGTCCGCGTGGCGCTTGACGCGCGCGTACTCGTGATAGTCCAGGCCGGCGCGTTGCAGCAGCTTGTCTTCCATGGAAAACCCCAGCGGCTCGATCAGGTGCAGGGCGCAGCCGGTGTTGGCCGCGAGCCGGATCACGTTGCCCGTGTTGGGCGGGATTTCCGGCTGGACGAGGACGATGTGGAACATGGGGCGGAGTATCCCGCCGCTCGGTGCGGGGTACCGCATCTGGGCCGAACGCCGGGCCGACCCAAGCATCGCCGTCCCTTCCAGCGTTCAGCTTGGCGCGACTGGGCGAGGGGCCTTATTCCTGCCCGGGCTCGGGCGTTCGCGCGATGACCCAGGCCTGCACACTCATGACGCCCGCCTGCAGCAGCACGCTGGCGAGCTCGTGCAGCGTCGCGCCGCTGGTCATCACGTCGTCGAGCAGGGCCACGCTGGTGCCCCGCAGCCGCGCCGCCTTCAGCGGCTCCACGGCGAACACGCCGCGCACATTGGCCGCGCGGGCCTCCAGCTTCAGGCTGGCCTGGACGGCGTTGTGACGAACGCGCAGCAGCAGCTCGGGCTCGCAGCGCAGGCCCCGGCGGCGGGCGAGCGCCTTCGCCAGTTCGTGCGCCTGGTTGTAGCCCCGCTCGCGCAGCCGCTCGTCCGAGAGCGGCACCGGCAGCAGCCAGTCCGGCGCGTCGACATCGGCCGCATTGAGCGCCGAGTTCATGCGCTCCAGCAGGCTTTCGCGCAGGTCCAGCGCCTGGTGGTACTTGAAATGCTGCAGCAGGCCATCCCACGGGAAGCGGTAGTCCAGTGCGGCCACCGCGCGGTCCAGGGGCGGTGCCCGCTGAAGGCAGCGCCCGCACTGCGGCCGCGGGCGGCCCATCAGCGCCGGCGGCAGGTGGGCCGCACAAGTCCAGCAGCGCGGCACCGGCCGTGCGTAACGCTGCAGGCAGTCGCCGCAGACGGTCTGATGGCTCCAGGCCCGGCAGACGGCGCACTGGCCCGCGCAGCGCAGCAGCACTTTCTCGACGAGTGAGGGCTTGGGCGCCTGCAGGGAACGCTCGGGCATCGGCTCAATATACTGATCGGCTTATGAGCGAGCCGGCAGCCACCCCTAGTTCAAACAAGGGGCCGCGCCCACAGGATCTCGACGCCGCGGCCGTGCGGCACCAGAGCCATCGGCTGGGCCGTGCCGGGCAGCCGCCCTGGCTGCACGCCGAAGTCGCGCGCCGCATGGCCGAGCGGCTGACCTTCATCAAGCTGCAGCCGGCCCGCGTGCTGGACGCGTCGCCGGCGCTGGGCGCCAGTGCCGACGTGCTGCGCCTGGCCTACCCGAATGCGGAACTGCTGTGGCACGAAGCCGACGCCGTGCTGGCCGCGCGTGCGGGCGAGGTGCGCCAGCGCAACTGGTGGCGCAAGCTGCGCGGCGCATCCTCGGGCCAGGTCCACGAACTGCCGGCCCGCCCGGAGGTCGAGATGCTGTGGTCCAACATGGCCTTGCATGCCTGCGCGGACCTGCCCGCGCTGCTGGCCCGGTGGCAGCAGAGCATCGCGGTCGGCGGCTTCGTCATGTTTTCCTGCCTGGGGCCGGATGCCTTCGTCGAACTGCGGCCGCTCTATGCGCGGCTGGGCTGGGGGCGGCCGGCGCCGGATTGGTGGGACATGCATGACGTCGGCGACCTGGTGCTGAAGGCGGGTTTTGCCGACCCCGTCATGGACCAGGAGCGCCTGCGCCTGACCTGGGCCAGCCCCGAAGCGTTGCTCGCCGACCTGCGGGCGCTGGGCGGCAATCTGGCGCCGACCCGTTTCGCCGGCCTGCGCGGCCGGGCCTGGAAGGCTGCGTTGGTCGAGCAGTTGAACCGGTTGCGCGACACGGACGGCCGGCTCGCGCTCACGGTGGAGCTGGTCTTCGGCCATGCCTTCAAGGCGGCGCCCCGGCTGGCGGTGGCGGCCGAGACCCATGTGTCGGTGGATGACATGCGAGCCTCACTTCGCCGCGGACGGGGAGGGTGATTCCCCGGGGGCAGCCTGGGCCGGAGCCTCCCGATGCCTGGGCTAAAATCCCGCGCCGCTAGTAGGGTTGCGGCAAAGCCCGACCCGATCCACGGATCTTGCGGTTTCTCGTCCGGCCCTCGCGGCGGATTGCAAGCCCCGCACTTCAAAGAACCAAGTGACAACCATGACGATGATGAACGCACGAGTGCAGAGCGCCTCACGCGGCTGGGCCCAGCGGGCCGCCGCGGCGGCGATGGCGACCCTGGCAACGGGTTCCGCCTTCGCGGTGAACGATCTCAAGGGCGGCCCGGGCGTCAATCAGCTCAACCTGCACGAGCCGGTCACGCGCATCGCGGCCGACCAGATGTGGTTGCACAACTTCATGCTGATCGTCTGCCTCGTCATCTTTGTGGCGGTGTTCGGCGTGATGTTCTATTCGATCTTCAAGCACCGCAAATCCAAGGGTGCGGTGTCGGCCAACTTCCATGAAAGCGTGGCGGTCGAGATCGCCTGGACCGTGGTGCCGCTGCTGATCGTCATCGGCATGGCGCTGCCGGCGACCAAGGTGGTCGTCGCGATGAAGGACACCACCAACGCCGACGTGACCATCAAGGCCACCGGCTACCAGTGGAAATGGGGCTACGACTACCTCAAGGGCGAGGGCGAGGGCATCGGTTTCCTGGCCACGCTGGACACCGACCAGCGCGAGTCGTCCAACTCCGGCCACCCGGAGAAGGTCGACAACTACCTGTTGAAGGTCGACAACCCGCTGGTCGTGCCGGTGGACAAGAAGGTCCGCATCATCACGACCGCCAACGACGTCATCCACGCCTGGATGGTGCCGGCCTTCGGCGTGAAGCAGGATGCCATCCCCGGCTTCGTGCGCGACACCTGGTTCAAGGCCGAGAAGATCGGCGACTACTATGGCCAGTGCGCCGAGCTGTGCGGCAAGGAGCACGCCTACATGCCCATCCACGTGAAGGTCGTGTCCGCCGACGACTACACCAAGTGGGTGGACGGCAAGAAGAAGGAAATGGCCGCCAAGGCCGACGATCCGAACAAGGTCTGGGAGCAGGCAGCGCTGATCGCCCGTGGCGAGAAGGTCTACGCGGCCAACTGCGCGGTCTGCCACAAGGCCGACGGCTCGGGTGCCGGCCCGATCAAGCCGCTGGACAAGTCGCCCGTGGTGCTGGCCGAGAACCACATGGAGCAGATGCAGGTGCTGCTCAACGGCCGCATGGACAAGGGCATGCCGGCCTGGAAGCAGCTCAGCGACACCGAGATCGCCGCCGTGATCACGTACACGAAGAACAGCTGGTCCAACAAGACGGGCCAGACGGTGCAGCCGGCCGAAGTGCTGGCCGCCCGCAAGTAATTCCGAACGCCGAATCAGAGGAATCCAAATGAGTGCAGTGCTCCCCCCCCACGGCGTTCACGGCGGCCATGACGGCCACGCCCACGACCACCACGACGATCATCACGACCACCACGCCCCGAGCGGCTGGCGCCGCTGGGTGTTCGCGACCAACCACAAGGACATCGGCACGCTGTACCTGCTGTTCTCGTTCGCGATGCTGATGGTGGGTGGCGTCCTGGCGCTGTGCATCCGCGCCGAGTTGTTCCAGCCCGGCCTGCAGTTCTTCAACCCGGAACTCTTCAACCAGTTCACGACCATGCACGGTCTGATCATGGTGTTCGGGGCCATCATGCCGGCCTTCGTCGGCTTCGCGAACTGGATGATCCCGCTGCAGATCGGCGCCAGCGACATGGCGTTCGCGCGGATGAACAACTTCAGCTTCTGGCTGCTGATTCCCGCGGCGCTGATGCTGGTGGGCAGCTTCTTCATGCCCGGCGGCGCGCCCGCCGCAGGCTGGACGCTGTACGCGCCGCTGACGCTGCAGATGGGCCCGTCCATGGACGCCGGCATCTTCGCGATGCACATCATGGGCGCCTCGTCCATCATGGGCTCCATCAACATCATCGTGACCATCCTCAACATGCGCGCTCCCGGCATGACGCTGATGAAGATGCCGATGTTCGCGTGGACCTGGCTGATCACCGCCTACCTGCTGATCGCCGTGATGCCGGTGCTGGCCGGCGCCATCACGATGACGCTGACGGACCGCCACTTCGGCACCGCCTTCTTCAACCCGGCGGGCGGCGGCGACCCGGTCATGTACCAGCACATCTTCTGGTTCTTCGGCCACCCCGAGGTCTACATCATGATCTTGCCGGCCTTCGGCATCATCAGCCAGATCGTGCCGGCCTTCGCCCGCAAGCGCCTGTTCGGCTACGCATCCATGGTGTACGCGACGGCCTCCATCGCCATCCTGTCGTTCATCGTCTGGGCCCACCACATGTTCGCCACCGGCATGCCGGTGACGGGCCAGCTGTTCTTCATGTACGCGACCATGCTGATCGCGGTGCCCACGGGCGTGAAGATCTTCAACTGGCTGGCGACGATGTGGCGCGGCTCGATGACCTTCGAGACGCCCATGCTGTTCGCGGTGGGCTTCATCTTCGTGTTCACGATGGGCGGCTTCACCGGCCTCATCCTGGCCATGGCGCCCATCGACATCCAGCTGCAGGACACCTACTACGTCGTGGCCCACTTCCACTATGTGCTGGTGGCCGGCTCGCTGTATGCCCTTTTCGCCGGCGTCTACTACTGGGGTCCGAAGTGGACCGGCGTCATGTACTCCGAGACGCGCGGCAAGATCCACTTCTGGGGCTCGCTGATCGCGTTCAACGTGACCTTCTTCCCGATGCACTTCCTGGGTCTGGCCGGCATGCCGCGCCGCTACGCCGACTACCCGATGCAGTTCGCCGACTTCAACGCGATCGCGTCCGTCGGTGCGTTCTGGTTCGGCCTGATGCAGGTCTACTTCTTCCTGTTCATCGTCGTGCCGATGATGCGCGGCAAGGGCCCGAAGGCACCGCAGAAGCCGTGGGAAGCGGCCGAAGGCCTGGAATGGGAGATCCCGTCGCCGGCGCCGTTCCACACCTTCGAAGAGCCGCCCAAGCTGAATGCCGCGGCCACCAAGATCGTCGGTTGATCCCATGGCCATGAAGCCCGAACAGCGCAAGGCGAACCGCCGCCTGGGGTTGATCCTGCTCACCGTGGCCCTGGCCTTCGGTGTCGGGTTCTTCGCCAAGATGGCGATGCTCGGCCACTGACATGCGCCTTCGCTCCCTCGCCGCCGCGCTGCACCGCGACAACCGCCAGCTCCTCGGGAAGCTGGCCGTCGTCGTGGCGCTGATGTTCGGCTTCGGCTATGCGATGGTGCCGCTGTACAAGTCCATCTGCGAGGCGCTGGGCATCAACGTGCTGTCGCTGGCGGAGAAGCAGACGGCGCTGGCGACCAAGGGCGTGGCCAACGGCAACGGGCAGATCGACTACAGCCGCAGCATCACCGTCGAGTTCGATACCAATGCGCGCGGCCCCTGGGACTTCAAGCCCGCCGTGCGCCACCTGACGGTGCACCCGGGCGAGCTGACCCAGGTGATGTACGAGTTCCGCAACGTGCAGGACCGCACGATGGCCGCGCAGGCCATCCCGAGCTATGCGCCCATGCAGGCCAGCGCGCATTTCAACAAGCTGGAGTGCTTCTGCTTCAACGAGTACACGTTGAAGGCGGGCGAGAGCAGGCAGTGGCCGGTCGTGTTCGTCATCGACCCCAAGCTGCCCAAGGACGTCAAGACCATCACGCTGTCGTACACCTTCTTCGAGGTGGCAGGCAAGGGTGGCGTCAAGCTGGGCCAAGCGCCCAAGGGCAACGGAGCAGCGCTGTGAGTGAAGCCGGCAAGGACATGAAGGAAGCCGTGCGCCGCAAGGCGTCGCTGGGCCAGACCATCTCCGCCGTGGCCTGGAGTTTTTTCGGCGTGCGCCGCAGCAAGGACCATGAAAGCGACATGGCCCGGCTGAACCCGGTGCACGTGATCATCGCGGGCGTGCTCGGCGCGGCCCTGTTTGTGTTGGTGCTGGTGCTGCTGGTCCGCTGGGTCATCAGCAGTGGCGTCGCCGGGGCCTGAGGCCGCGGCACGAGAAGTCAAGAACGAGCGAGAACTAGGAGAACGACATGTCGGCAGCGACTACCTCGGGCAAGGCCCCGTACTACTTCGTCCCGGCGCCCTCGCGGCACCCGGTGATGGCCGCGATCGGCCTGTTCTTCGTCATCCTGGGCGCCGGCCAGTGGATCAACGGCCACCACTGGGGCATGTACTCGCTGTTCGGCGGCCTGGCCTTCTGGGCCTTCGTGCTGCAGCAGTGGTTCCGTGAAGCCATCGCCGAGAGCGAGGGGGGGCTGTACAGCGACCGCATCGACGTCTCCTTCCGCTGGAGCAT
This sequence comes from Roseateles sp., assembly GCF_965229315.1. Taxonomy (GTDB): domain Bacteria; phylum Pseudomonadota; class Gammaproteobacteria; order Burkholderiales; family Burkholderiaceae_C; genus Pelomonas. Next base: position 3,204,871 of record NZ_CBDDJA010000002.1, on the reverse strand, counting down.
GGGCTGGTTCATCTTCTCGGAGGTGATGTTCTTCGCCGCCTTCTTCGGCGCGCTGTTCTGGGCCCGCGTGATCTCGGTGCCTGAACTCGGCAGCCTGCAGAACGCGCTGCTGTGGCCTGACTTCAAGGCCATCTGGCCCAGCTCGGCCCCTGGCTTCACGGGCGCACCTGGTGGCGCCGTCGAGGCCTTCAGCACGATGGGCCCGTGGCCGATCCCGACGATCAACACGGCGCTGCTGCTGACCTCGGGCGTCACGCTGACCATCGCCCATCACGCGCTGATCGCCGGCAACCGCGGCAAGACCATCCTGTGGATGTGGATCACCGTGCTGCTGGGCGCGACCTTCCTGGGCTTCCAGGCCTACGAGTACCACCATGCCTACGCCGAGCTGAACCTCAAGCTCACCTCCGGCGTCTATGGCTCGACCTTCTTCCTGCTGACCGGCTTCCACGGCTTCCACGTCTGCGTGGGTGCGCTGATGCTGCTGTTCATCACCATCCGGCTGATGAAGGGCCACTTCACGCCCGAGCGCCATTTCGGCTTCGAGGGTGCGGCCTGGTACTGGCACTTCGTGGACGTCGTCTGGCTGGGCCTGTACGTCGTCGTTTACTGGCTCTGACGCTGCCGGGCCTGCAAGACACAAGCGCCGCTGACGCGGCGCTTTTTTTCTGGCAACTCAGGACTTCACAGGCAGGCCGGTCGGCTGTATCCAGCCCATCTTCCAGCTCAGCAGGATGACGAGGAACAACGCCACCGACATGCCCACCCGCACCGCCAGCGCGCGTGCCATGTTGGGGCTGCGGCGGTTGCCGCCCTTGCGCAGCATGAAGAAACCGGCCGCGCCGAGCGCACCGAGGATGCCGATGAAGGCGACCAGGATCACGAATTTCATGGCGGCCGATTATCCGCTCGCACCCTCGCGACAGGCGGTGTCATGACGGCTCGCCGCTGGCTCGTGCTGCTCGCCGCGGTGCTGGGCGCCGCGCTGACGGCGCGCCTGGGCGTGTGGCAGCTCGACCGCGCGGCGCAGAAGATCGCGCTGCAGGCCGCCGTCGAGGCCCAAGCCGGCAAGCCCGCGCTCACGAATGCCGATCTCGGTACCGATGCACTGCACCGCCGTGTGGCGCTGCGTGGCCACTGGGTCGCCGAGCGTACGGTCTGGCTGGACAACCGGCCGATGGACGGCCACACCGGCTTCTTCGTCGTCACGCCGCTGCGTCTGACCGGCAGCGACGCCGCCATCCTCGTGCAGCGCGGCTGGGCACCGCGCAACCAGCTCGACCGCCTGCAACTGCCGCCGCTGGCCACTGCGTCGGGCGAGGTCGAGGTGGTGGGGCGGCTGGCGGCCTCGCCGTCCAGGCTTTATGAGCTGGGCGAGGGTGTGCCCGGCGCGATCCGGCAGAATCTCGACCCTGCGGCCTTCGCCGTCGAGTCCGGCCTCAAGCTGCTGCCGCTGACCGTCGTGCAGACCGCCGCCACCGGCCCCGACGACACGCTGCTGCGCCATTGGCCTGCGCCCGACCTCGGCCTGCAAAAACACTATGGCTACGCCTTTCAATGGTTCGCGCTCTGCGCGCTGATCGTCGGTCTCTATGTCTGGTTCCAACTCCTCCGCCCCCGGCTCCGCCGCCAGCAGCCGTGACTCGATGACGCCGTTGAGCTTCGCGGTCCACAGCCTGCCCGACCCGCGTGTCGCCGGCAGCCCGCAGCAGCGCGTCGGCCGCTGGAAGATGCTGCTGGTGCTGGCCATGTGCGCCGCACCCGTCGTCGCGTCGTACTTCACCTTCTACGTCATCCAGCCGCGTGGCTCGGCGTATGGCGAGCTGATCGCGCCCACCGTGGACATGCCGGCCGACCTGCCGCTGACCGACCTGCAGGGGCAGGCGGTCGATCCTGCGTCCTTGCGTGGCCAGTGGCTGCTCGCCATCGTGCAGCCCGCCGCTTGCGGCGACGCCTGCGAGCGCCAGCTCTACGTGCAGCGCCAGTTGCGCGAGATGCTGGGCAAGGAGCGTGCACGCGTGGACAAGCTCTGGCTCATCCCGGACGGCGCCACGCCCGATGCCAAGGTGCTGGCCGCTGTGAGGCAGCAGGGCGTGGAAGTCACCGTGCTGCACGTGCCGCAGGACCGACTCGCCGCCTGGCTCAAGCCTGCCGCCGGCAAGACGCTGGCCGACCACTTCTACATCATCGACCCCATGGGTCGCTGGATGATGCGCGCGCCGGGCGAGCCCGAGCCCAAGAAGCTCAAGGCCGACCTGGACAAGCTGCTGCGCGCCAGCGCGAGCTGGGACAACGCCGGGCGATGATGTGACGGACCTGCTGCTGCCCCTCGGCCAGGTTGCCGCCATCGGCGGCGCGGTCGCGCTCGGCCCGCTGATCTGGTGGCGCCAGCGCTCGCGTGCCAGCACGCCGGCCGGCCGCCTGCGCGCGCTGACGGTGCTGACGCTGTTCCTGACCTTCGACCTCATCGTCTTCGGTGCCTTCACGCGCCTGACCGATTCGGGTCTCGGCTGCCCCGACTGGCCCGGCTGCTACAGCGCCGCCAGCCCGGTGGGCGCGCGCCACCACATCGAAGCCGCGCAGGCGGCCATGCCGACGGGCCCGGTCACGCATGGCAAGGCCTGGATCGAGATGGTCCATCGCTACCTGGCGAGCGCGGTCGGCCTGCTCATCCTCCTGCTGGCCGTGCTCAGCTGGAAGCTGGCGCGCTCGGCGCGTGCCCACCACGAGCCCGCGCCGTCGCCCTGGCTGCCGACGCTGACGCTGGTCTGGGTCTGCGTGCAGGGCGCGTTCGGCGCGTTGACGGTGACGATGAAGCTGTTTCCGGCCATCGTCACGCTGCACCTGCTGTTCGGCCTGGGCCTGCTGATGCTGCTGGCCTGGCAGCGCGAGGCCTACGTGCCGCGACCCCTTTCTGTGTCTGCGGCACCGGCCGCACTGCGCACCGCCGTTGCCGTCGTGCTGGTGCTCGCGCTGGTGCAGGTGGCGCTCGGCGGCTGGGTCAGCACGAACTACGCGGTGCTGGCCTGCGACGAATTCCCCACCTGCCACGGCGGCCAGTGGTGGCCGCACCTGGACTTCGCGCAGGGCTTCCAGCTCTGGCGCGAGCTGGGCCAGCGTGCCGACGGCAGCTGGCTGGGCTTCGAGGCACTGGCGGCCATCCACATGGCGCACCGCATTGGCGCGGGCGTCGTCTTCGTCGCCATCCTGGCGCTGGCCTGGACCTTGCGGCGCCACGCGGCCGACTGGTCCAACTGGCTGCTCGCCGCGGCCGGCTGGCAGCTCGCGTCGGGACTGTCCAACGTCGTACTCGACTGGCCCATCGCCGCCGCCCTCGCCCACACGGGCGGCGCCACCGTGCTGATGGCCTTGCTCACCACCTTGCTCGTGCGCCTCAGAAGCGCAGACCACTGACCATGGCTTACACGTCCACTGCCAGTGCCTTCGTGCACAGCCCGCGCTGGCAGCAGTTCTACCAGCTCACGAAGCCCAAGGTCGTGCAGCTCATCGTCTTCTGCGCGGCCATCGGCATGGCGCTGGCCGTGCCCGGGCTGCCGTCGCTGGCGCAGGCGCTCACCATGCTGGCGGCGATCGCCGGCATCTGGCTCGTCGCTGGCGCCGCGGCGGCGTTCAACTGCCTCATCGAGGACGGCATCGACGCGCGCATGAAGCGCACCGCCTGGCGCGCCACGGCCAAAGGGGAACTCAGCCGGCCGCAGACCCTGCTGTTCTCGGCGCTGCTGTGCGGCCTCGGCATGGCGCTGCTGGCGCTGTACGTCAACGTGCTGACGATGTGGCTGACCTTCGCGACCTTCGTCGGCTATGCCATCGTCTACACCGTCGTCCTCAAGCCCACGACCCCGCAGAACATCGTCATCGGCGGCGCCTCGGGCGCGATGCCCCCGGTGCTGGGCTGGGCCGCGATGCGCGGCGACGTGGGCTTCGAGGCCTGGCTGCTGTGCCTCATCATCTTCCTGTGGACGCCGCCTCACTTCTGGGCGCTGGCGCTGTACCGCAGCGAAGACTACGCCCGCGCCGGCCTGCCCATGCTGCCCGTCACGCACGGCAACGACTACACGCGTCTGCAGATCCTGCTGTACACCTGGGTGCTGCTGGCCGGCACGCTGCTGCCCTTCCTGACCGGCATGAGCGGCTGGTTCTACCTGTGCGCCGCGCTGGTGCTGGGGCTGACGTTCTGTGCCTACGGCTTCAGGCTGTGGCGCAGCTATTCCGAGGCGCTGGCGCGGCGGACCTTCTGGTTCTCGATCTGGTACCTCTCGCTGCTTTTCGCGGCCCTCTTGATCGACCATTACCTGCCATGACGCATCGATTCACCCGCCGCGCCGCTGCTGTCGCCGCCTTCGCCGTGCTGGCCCTGGCCGGCTGCCAGAAGGCCTCGTCCGACAAGCCCGCCTTCAAGGGCATCGACCTGACCGGTGCCGAGTACGCCCGCAGCCTGAACCTGACCGACCAGGACGGCCGCGCCCGCACGCTGGCCGACTTCAAGGGCAAGGTGCTGGTGATCTTCTTCGGCTACACGCAGTGCCCCGACGTCTGCCCCACGACGATGGCCGAGGTCGCCGAGGTCAAGCGCAGCCTGGGCGCGGACGGCGACAAGGTGCAGGGCATCTTCGTGACGGTAGACCCGGCGCGTGACACGGCGCAGCTGCTGAAGGCCTATCTGGCCAGCTTCGACCCGACCTTCATCGGCCTGCGCGGCAGCGAGGAGCAAACCCAGGCCGCGGCCAAGGAGTTCAAGGTGTTCTTCGCCAAGGTGCCGGGCAAGACGCCGGAGACCTACACGATGGACCACACGGCGGCCGCCTTCATCTTCGACACCGAGGGCCGTGTGCGCGTCTATGCCCGCTACGGTGCCGGCGCCCAGCCGCTGGCCGACGACATCAAGCTGCTGCTGGCCGAGGCTGGCAAGAAATGAACAAAGGCCCCGGTGAGGGGCCTTTGTTTTCAGGGCGCGTGAAGAGGATCAGGCGGTTTCCGTCAGCGCCTTCTTCATCTTCTTCATCGCCGCGACCTCGATCTGGCGGATGCGCTCGGCCGACACGCCGTACTCGGCGGCCAACTCGTGCAGCGTCATGCCGCCCGACGAGTCGTCGTTCACCTTCAGCCAGCGCTCTTCGACGATGCGGCGGCTGCGCGGGTCCAGCACGTCCAGCGCGCGCTGGATGCCGTCGCCGGCCAGCGCATCGCGCGAACGCGCCTCGATGACGCGGGTCGGCTCCTGGCTCTCGTCGGCCAGGTAGGCAATCGGGGCGAAGCTCTCGCCTTCATCGTCGGTCTGGGGCTCCAGCGCGACATCGCCACCCGACATGCGGGTCTCCATCTCCAGCACTTCCTCGCGCTTGACGTTCAGCGTGCTCGCGACGTGCGCCAGTTCCGCCTCGGTCAGCGTGTTTCGGTGCGTGGCGGCGTCGCTCTGGCCGGCCTTGAGCTGGTGCTTCATCGAGCGCAGGTTGAAGAACAGCTTGCGCTGGGCCTTGGTCGTCGCGACCTTGACCATGCGCCAGTTCTTCAGGATGTACTCGTGGATCTCGGCCTTGATCCAGTGCATCGCATAGCTCACCAGGCGCACGCCCTGGTCGGGGTCGAAGCGCTTGACGGCCTTCATCAGGCCCACGTTGCCTTCCTGGATCAGGTCGCCCTGGGGCAGGCCGTAGCCCATGTACTGGCGGGAGATGGACACCACCAGGCGCAGATGCGACAGCACCAGCCGCCCGGCGGCTTCCAGGTCGCCCTTGTCGCGCAACGTGCGGGCAGCCGAGCTCTCTTCCTCGGCCGTCAGCAGCGGCAGGCGATTGATGGCGGAGATGTAGGCGTCCAGATTGCCCAGCGAGGGCACGAGGGCCCAGGGGTCGCGGACGGCAATGACAGAAGAGGCGGACATCGTCTTGAATCCTTGCTGAACCGCCACGAGATGCAGCGGTGAGATGGATATTAGCACTCTGAATCGGTGAGTGCTAAGTTCGACAATGTGGTCTCTGCAATGCAGTGTTGCTGCAGCCGAAACAGTATGCGGCCGCTAACTTGCGTCAGTCAACCAGGCCGAAATCGGGGCTCTTGATCATCGCCTCGATGTCCAGCAGGATGAGCATGCGCTCCCCCAGCTTGCCCAGCCCGGTGATGAAGCGGGCGTCCATCGCCGCCGGCACGTCCGGGCGTGCCTTGATCTCGTCGGCGCTCAACTCCAGCACGTCTGACACCGAGTCCACGACGATGCCGACGACGCGGCCCGCCACGTTCAGCACGATGACGACCGTGAAGGCGTTGTAGTCGCCGGCCTGGCCCAGGCGGATGCGCAGGTCCAGGATGGGCACGATGACGCCGCGCAGGTTGACGACGCCCTTCACGAACGGCGGCGCGTTCGCCACGCGTGTGGGGGCCTCGTAGGAGCGGATTTCCTGGACACGCAGGATGTCCAGGCCGTATTCCTCCTCGCCGATGCGGAAGGTCAGGAATTGGCGGCCATCGCTGTGCGCCAGGGTCTGGACGGCCTGGGCACCGGGGGTGGGAACGAGGTCGGTGGAGCTCATCGGGTGGCTGCAGACGTGGAGACTAGACCCTCATTTTGCCCGCTCCGGCTGGTTGGGCGGTGCCAACAATTCGTCAACGAGGGCCAGCATCTCGCGCACGTCCAGCGGCTTGGTGACATAGCGCAGCACGCCGGCGGCCTTCGCCGCCGCCATCTGTTCCGCCTGGGCGTTGGCGGACACCACCACCACCGGTGGCAACGCGATGCGCAAGCCGCGCAACCGGTGCAGCAGCGACAGCGCGTCGCCGTCGGGGAGTTCCCAGTCCAGCAACAGCAGCGCCGGCGGGCGCTGGCGCGCCGCTTCAACGCCCAGTTCCACCGTCGTGGCGACCTCCAGTTCCAGCCCGGGCCGCTGCTCGACGATGCCGCGCATGACCTCGGCATTCACCGGGTTGTCCTCGACGTACAGCAGCCGGCCGTGCGGCCCGGGCTGCGGTGCGTCCGGTTCGTCCGCTGCGCCGTCCAGGGAGGCGGGCAGGGCGTCGTCGGCCGCAGGCAGCCGAAGTACGAAGCAGGCGCCCGGCCCGTCCACGCGTTCGGCGCGCAGCCCGCCTCCCATCATCTCGGCCAGGCGCTGGCTGATGACGAGGCCGATGCCCGTGCCCGGCAGGCTGGTGCGCTCGCGGCCCAGGCGGTTGAAGGGCTGGAAGAGGGCGGCGCGCTGCTCGTCGGTGAGGCCCAGGCCGGTGTCGCGCACGGCCACCTCGATCCAGCCGGGCTCGGCGCTGGCGGCCTGGATGCTCACGCTGCCGCCGGGGCGGTTGTACTTGACGGCGTTGCTCAGCAGGTTGGTCAGGATCTGCGTGACGCGGGTCGGGTCGCCCACCAGGTGCGTGGCGTCGGCATCGATGTGCTGGCTGATGGACAGCCCCTGCTCGGCCGCACCCTGCTGCACCAGCGCCAGCGCGCGCGACAGCAGCGGCGCCAGCGCCAGCGTGACAGGCGCCAGCCGCAGCGAGCCGGATTCGATGCGCGACAGGTCCAGCGTGTCGTTGATCATCTCCAGCAGATGCCAGCCGGCCTGCGCGATCTGCTGCGCGCGGTTGCGCTGCCCGGGCGGCAACGGCTCGGCCGCATCCATCTGCATGAGCTGCGTGAAGCCCAGGATCGCGTTCATCGGCGTGCGCAGCTCATGGCTCATGCGCGACAGGAACTCGTTCTTGGCCTGGTTGGCCATGACGGCTGCGGCGCGGTCGCGGTCCAGCTCCTCGATGCGCATCAGGTCGGTGATGTCCTCGACGACGCCCACCAGGCGGTGCGGCCGGCCGTCCGCACCGCGCAGCAGGCTGACGAGCACGCGCGCGTGGACGAGGCTGCCGTCGCCCCGGATGTAGCGCTTGTGACGCCGGTAGAACGGGATCTCGCCGCGCATCAACCGGCGCGCCAGCCGCACGTCCTCGCGGCGGTCGTCCGCGTGCGTGATGTTCAGCGAGCGCATCGTCAGCAGCACCTGCGCCGGGTACCCCACCAGCTGGCACATGTGCGCGTTGACCTCCTGGAAGCTGCTGTCCAGGTCGGTGAACGCGATGCCGATGGGCGCCGTCTCGAAGATGCTGCGAAAGCGCTGCTCCGACTGGCGCAGCGCCTGTTCGCTCTCGGCGCGGTTGGCCACCTCGCGCTCCAGCGCCAGCGTGCGCTCCCCCACCAGTGCCTCGACGTGCAGCGTGCGGCCGGACAGCAGCAGCAGCAACGCGCCCACCATGGCTGTCGCCACCAGGCCCACCAGCGCGAACGCCCAGCTGCGCCCAGGTGGCGGCAGCCGGCCGGGCAGTTCGTACAGGCGCACCTCCCAGTGCCGCCCGCCGAATGACAGCGGCACCCTGACGAGCGGCAGCGCCGCATCTTCGCCGCGCTGCACCGCCTCGCAGCCGGGGCGGCCGGCGAGGCGCCTGGTCATGGCATCGGGCTCCAGGTCCACCAGGCAGGCACCGAGATGCTCGGGCCACTGCGCGGCCAGGCGCGACAGCATCAGGTCGGGGCGCAGTGTCACGAACGCAACGCCGTCCAGCGCGGCCTCGCCTGCCGGCGCATGGCCGCGGTACAGCGGCTGGTAGACGACCACGCCGACCACGCCGTCACGGTCCTGCGACAGCTGGAAGCCGGCGGAGGCGACCGCCTGGCCCGTGGCCGCCACCTGTTGAGCCGCTGCACGCGGGCCGGGAACGGTCAGCACGTTGACGCCCAACGCGCCGGCATTGCGCCGCAGCGGCTCGATGAGGCGCACGGCCAGCAGGTCCTCGCCGGGCGGCGGCCGCAGGTCGCCGGCGCGCGTGCGGTCGCGCGCCTGGTAGCCACCGGGGAAGGCATCGGCGGCGGCCGCGGCATTGAAGCGGTCCACATCGGTCCGCGCCACGCGCAGCGCCTGGCCCAGTGCGGTGAGCGGCGTGTCCTCGCTCAGAAAGCCGCTGGTGGCGCGCGAGAACTCCTCGCGCGTGGGCCTCGGCTTCACGTTCAGCAGCGCGTGCACGCCTTCCAGCACCAGCAGCGGCTCGCGCAGCCGGCTGGCCAGGTCCTGCGCAGCGCTGGCGGCGTCGCGCGTGAAGTCGCTGCGGTTGCGCTGGCGGTCCCATGCCATCGTTGCGGCCACGCCCAGCCCCACCAGCAATGTGGTCAGCAGCATCGGCAGCCCCACGCTGAAGCGGCGCGTCGCCCAGGCCTGGCGGGGCTGGCCGATCAGCGCCAGCGTGATAGGCGCCGCGATCAGCACGCCCATCAGGTCGCCGGTCCACCAGACCGTCCAGACGAGGCCCATCTGCGCCGTGGCGATGATGCCCAGGCCGGCCAGCACCAGCGTCGCGCAGGTCGGGCTGATGAGGCCGGCTACGGTCACCGCCGCGAGATAGCTGCCCACCTCGCGCGGCGAGGCCAGCAGCAGCGGCTGGCCGCACCAGCGCCGCATCAGCAGCGTGCCCGCCACCGCCTGCGCAGCGGCACCCAGCCCGATGCCCAGCGCCAGTGTCGCGGCGCCGGGCTGGCCGCTCATCATCGTGGCCTGCACGATGAAGGACCCCAGCGCCACGGCCGGCGTGTAGCGCAGGCCCCAGACCAGCAGCACCGCCAGCCCCCAGCCCGCCGCCGGGTAGATGGGCGCCACCTCGTAGGGGGGGAGCACCATCAGCAGGCCCAGCCGGGCCAGCGCGTAATAGACAGCGACGACGCCGGCCGACAGCGCCAGGTAGCGGGCGGTCGAGTGGACGCCGGGCGTCCTCATTCGGCCTGGGCCTCCCGCAAGCTCTGCATCACCGGCCGCTTCAGCACCCCGCGCAGGCTCCACCAGCCGGCGCTCCAGGCCAGCAGCGCGCCGCAGGCCGCGCTGACGAACGGCACCCAGGGCTTGATGTGCCAGGTGAACTCGAACACGAAGCGCGCCAGCAGTGCCGCCAGCACGAGCGCCACGGCACCGGCCAGGAAGCCAGCGAGCGCCCCCACGCCCAGCAGCTCGGCCCGCTGCACCTGCGCCAGCAGGCTGCTGGGCGCCCCCAGCGCGCGCATCAGCGCGAACTCGCGCGTGCGCGCCTCGCGCGTGCTGCCCACGGCGGCCAGCAGCACCACCAGGCCGGTCGCCAGCGTGAAGCCGAACAGGAACTGCACGGCCTGGATGACCTGGTCCAGCACGCCCTGCACCTGGTTGAGCTGGGCCGACACGTCGATGACGGTCAGGTTGGGGAACTGCCGCGCCAGCTCGCGGTCGAGCCTGGCGCCGGCGGGCGTGCCCGGCGTCCGGTACGCGGCGATCTGCGTGGACGGCAGGTCGGGCAGTTCGGCCGCCTCGAACAGCACGAAGAAGTTGACGCGCATCGACGACCAGTCCACCTTGCGCAGGCTGGTGATGCGCCCCTGCACCGGCTGGCCGGCGATGTCGAAGGCCAGCGTGTCGCCGAGCTTGAGGCCCAGCGTCTGCGCCAGCCCTTCCTCCACGCTCAGGCCCAGGCCACCGGCCTGGCCGGGCCTGGCCTCGCCCCAGCGGCCCGCGGTGATCTCGTTGTGCGCGGGCTGCGTGGCGGTATTGCTGAGGTTGAACTCTCGCTCTGCCAGCCGCTGCGCGCGGTCCTCGGTGAACTTCCTGCCCTGCACCGGCTCGTCGTTGATGCGGGTGAGCCGGCCGCGGATCATGGGGGACCAGTCGAAGCCGGTCACGCCCGCGTCGGTCAGCATCTGGCGAAAGGCCTCGCCCTGGTCGGGCTGGATGTTGATGACGAAGCGGTCCGGTGCCGAGGCCGGCGTGGCCTGGCGCCAGCTCGAAATCAGGTCGGTGCGCAGCAGCACCAGCAGCGCCAGTGCCAGCAGCCCCACCGCCAGCGACGACACCTGCATGACGGCAAAGCCCGGCCGCGCCGCGACCTGGCGCGTGGCCAGCAGCAGCCAGCGCGGCACGCCGGCACCGCTGGCGGTGGCCGGCCCGATGCCGGGAACGACGCGGCGCAGCAGCCACACCGCGACCCACGCCAGCCCGGCGAACAGCAGCACCGCGCCGGCAAAGCCTGCGGCCGCGATGGCGCCCAGCTTCATGTCACCGGCCAGCACGACGAGGATGGCCGCCAGGCCTGCCACGCCCGCGCCCAGCACGAGCAGGGAGCCGGCCTTGGGCGCACCCAGGTCGCGCCGGATCACGCGCAGCGGCGGCACGGCCGCCAGTTGCAGCACCGGTGGCAGCCCGAAGCCCAGCAGCAGCGACAGGCCCAGGCCCAGGCCCAGCAGCGCCGGCCAGAGGCTGGGCGGCGGCAGGTCCACGTTGATGAGGCCGGCCAGCAGTGAGACGAACACCTGGTGCAGCGCGAGGCCCACCAGCACGCCGACCAGGCTCGCGCCCACGCCGGCGAGCAGGAACTCCAGCCCGTAGGCCCAGGCGATGCGGCGCTGCGGCTGGCCCAGCACGCGCAGCATGGCGCAGGCGTCCAGGTGGCGTGCCGCGAAGTCGCGCGCCGCCAGCGCCACGGCCACGGCGGCCAGCAGCGCCGACAGCATCGCCACCAGCCGCAGGAAACGCGCCGCGCGGTCCAGCGTCTGGCGCATCTCGGGCCGGCCCGACTCCAGCGATTCCAGCCGCACGCCGCGCAGCTTGCCTTGCTCGATGAGCTGTTCGGCGCCGGTCACGAAGCGCCGCACGGCGTCCGGCGCGGCGCCCGCGCCTGGCACCAGGGCCATGCGATACGTGATGCGGCTGGCGGGCTGCACGAGGTGCGTCGCGGCCAGGTCGCCTTCGCTCAACATCAGGCGCGGCGCGAAGTTCATGAAGCCTGCGCCGCGGTCCGGCTCGGTCTCGATGAGCGCGGCGAGCTTCAGGCGGGCGTCGCCCAGCAGCAGCGTGTCGCCCAGCTTCAGCCCCAGGCTGTCGGCCACCGCAGGGTCGACCCAGGCGTCACCGGCACGCGGCGCACCGGCCTGCCCCGGCAGCGCCTCGCGCAATGCGATGCGCCCACGCAGGGGGTAGCCCGTGCCGACGGCCTTCACCGCCACCAGCCGGCTTTCGCCGCCTTGCGCCTCGTCGGCCCGCGCCATGCTCGGGAAGGTCGCGCTGCGCACGGCGGCGAGGTTCAGCGTGGCCGCCAGGTCGGCGATGGCCTGCGGCGTCGGCTGGTCGCTCGCCACGACCGCATCGCCGCCGAGCAGTTGCGCGGCATCACGACGCAGGCCCTGGTCCAGCCGGTCGGAGAGAAACGCCACCGCGCACAGCGCCGCCACGGCCAGCGCGACGGCCAGCATCAGCAGCCGCAGCTCGCCGGCGCGCCAGTCCCTCAGCAGTTGGCGCCATGCGATCAGCAAGGTGGCGGGCGGGCGCTGGGCGGCAGAGGCAGACGGCATGCGCGCGACTTTAGCGGCGCTGGACGCGGCAGCCGTGGCTCGACCTGAAAACCGGCCAGGCCCCGAAGGCTGTTCTTCGGTCTGCGGGGCGAGGCGCGAGTTGAGGGGAGGATCAGGCCGGCTTGCTCATGCCCTTGAAGATGAAGGGCAGCGCCTCCCGCAGCGTGGCCTGCCAGACCGGCCAGTCGTGCTCGCCGTTGAGGATGCGCAGCTCCGCCTTGACCGATGCGACGCGGGAGACGCGGTTGAACAGCAGGTGCGCCTCCATGTCGATGTCGTTCATGGCCTCGGCCGGATTCGGTTCCTTGTACTCGTCGTCGCCGGCGGAGATGAACATGCGCAGCGGCAGGTTCTTGGCCGCGAACACGGGCAGCAGCGCCGGGTAGGTCTTGCTGCGGTAGATCTCGTCGACGAACAGCGTGTTGCCGCTGCCGAAGGCGCCGAACTCGCGCGAGCTGGAGCCCGCGGGCGGCAGCGGCGTGTAGATGGCCGGACTCATGACGATGGTGGCGCTGAACTGCTCCGGATAGGCGATGGCGTAGCGCAGCGCGCCGTAGGCGCCCATCGAATAGCCCGCCAGCGCGCGCGCCTCGCGTTGCGGCAGGGTGCGGTAGTTCGCATCGACGTAGGGCAGCAGCTCGGTCATGAACGCGGTCTCGACCTTGGCGCCCGGCAGTGCGGTGCTGGTGTAGGCCGAGTCGACGTAGTAGCCGCCGCGGTTGCTGGACGGCGCATCGGGCATGACGCCGATGAACGGCGGGATGGTGCCGGCCGCGATCAGCTCGTCGAACATCGCCTGGTTGCGTCCCCAGGACGACAGCGTGTCGCCGCGGCCGTGCAGCATGTAGACGACCGGGTAGCGCAGGCCAGAAGTGGCATAGCCGGGCGGCAGATAGATCTTGACCCAGCTCGAGTCGTTGAGTGCGGCCGAGCGGTAGTTGATCTCGGTGATGGAGCTGGGCCCGGGCGACGATGGCGGCGGAGGCGGTGGGGGAGGTGTGGGCGTTGGGGCGGGCGCCGGCGTGAGAATGCCCGGCACACCGCCGTCGCCGCCGCCGCAGGCGGTCACGCCCAGGCCACCCAGGCCGGCCAGCACGAGGCCGCGGCGGCTGAGGCGGGGCGTTGGCGATGGGACGGTCGGCGCCGTTGCTTGCGCGTCCCGGGGCGCCGGGCACGCTCGGCCGAGATCGGCCGGGCTGAGCTCGTCTTTGGATGTCATGCTGTCTCCTTTGTTGTTGGGAGAGGCAGTCTGCGCGGCACCGTGGCACGGAGGAAGTAGCGCCTGCTTGGTTCACATGACAGCTTTCCTGTGTTCCGTGCCCGGCGCAATGTGCGCTGGTCTGGACGGTTATCCCTGGCGGTCTCGACCCGCTGGGCGGCGCATCCGGATGTCAACGCCGGCAGCCCGACGGCGCGCATGAAAGCGCCCCTAGAATCAGCGCCTCAGGCGGGTGTAGTTCAATGGCAGAACGCTAGCTTCCCAAGCTCGATACGAGGGTTCGATTCCCTCCACCCGCTCCAGCTTCGACGCTGGATCCGTTTTGCGGAACCTCACAAGGCTCGCCAGGCGCGATGGGAGATCGCGCAGTTCGCTTGAGCGATCCCATGCTTCGATGGGTCGACGTCTCCAGGCGCCGCTGCGTAGGCAGCCGCCGACCCGGCAATCGGTGGCCTCCGACCCCGCGCTTCAGTGCATCTGCCTAAATTGCGTCCACAAGGGCGGCATGACGCCGCCTGTGCAAGGAGCGCCGCATGTCTTTCGTCCTCTACCTGGTTGGCTTGGCCGTGCTGCTTGGCGGCGTGGCCTGGGGGCTGATCCTCGCCGGCATCGCAGCGACTTATGTCGCCGTGGCCTGCATGGTGCTGGCGGGCCTGGGCATCATGGGCGCCGTGGCGCGCACGCGTCTGAAGGATCCGCCGGCCTGACGCTGGCGCGGCGGCTGCGCCGGTCAGAGGTTTGCGCCCGGCCGGTGATCACGGCAGCCGGGCGCGGGCGCTCAGTCCCGAAGGATGCGGCCGGGTGCGGACTGCAGCACTGCCTGCGGGTTGTCGCGCAGCAACTCGACCAGTGCGTCGATGTCCGTGCCCAGCACGGCCCGGTCGCGGCCATGCTTGAAGCCGGTCTGCGCGTCGCCGCCTTCAGACAGGAAGTTGTTGACGACGACGCGGTAGTCCTTCGTGCGGTTCAGCGGCTGGCCGTCGATCAAGATCTCGCCGAGCTGGGCCACGCCGTCCGTGCCCATGCGCCAGTGGTAACGCAGCGTGGATGAGGCCTGCAGCATGCGCGGCGCGGCGTCGCCCTTGGGCAACTGGCGCTGCAGGATGTCCTGCAGCTGCTGGCCGGTGAGCGTGAGAGCGACGATGTCGTTGCCGAACGGCTGGATGGCGAGCAGGTCGCTCATGGTCGTCGGCTTGCCGGCCTCCACGGTCAGGTCGGCCCGGATGCCGCCCGGGTTCATGAACGCCACATCGGCCGGGCCCTGCTTGCGCGCGAAGGCGAGCTGGCTGTCGGCGATCAGGTTGCCCAGCCAGGAGTCACCGTTGGGTTCCTTGGCGAAGCGCACCGCGCCGCGCGGCAGCATGGCCACCGGCTTGTTGCGCGCGGCCTGCGTCAGCGCGGCGGCTTGCGCAACGAGGTTGGCGAGCGCCTGGTTGGGCGCATAGACCGACTGCAGCACCGGGTGGTTGGCGGCCTGCGCGTCCAGCACTCGGCCGGTGGCATCGAGCTTGAGGTGGCTTTCGGTGATCCAGCCGCCGTAGCTGCCGGCCTGCACGACCAAGCGGCCGTCGATCTTGCAGGTGTAGGCCTGGTGGGTGTGGCCGCCGATGATGATGGCGTACGCGGGGTCCAGGCGCTTGGCGATGTCCAGCACGCGCCCGGTGAGCGTCGGGCAGGCGTAGCTCGGGTCGTTGGCGCCGCCGCCCGGGCCTTGCACACCACCCTCGTGCATGACGGCCACGAGCACCTGCGCGCCCTCGGCCTTGAGCTGCGGCACCAGCGCGTTCAGCGTGTCGGCCTCGTCGGCGAAGCGGATGCCCTTGATCGCGCGAGCGACGATGACGTGCGGTGTCTCCAGCGTCGCCACGCCGGCAATGGCGATCTTGAACCCGGCGGCCTGCTTCATGACGTGGGTGGGCAACAGCGGCTTGCCCGTGGCGGCATCCAGCACGTTGGCGCCCAGGTAGGGGAAGCCGGGGCCCTTGAAGCCCGGCCACAG
Organism: Roseateles sp.; assembly: GCF_965229315.1. Taxonomy (GTDB): domain Bacteria; phylum Pseudomonadota; class Gammaproteobacteria; order Burkholderiales; family Burkholderiaceae_C; genus Pelomonas. Next base: position 3,189,304 of record NZ_CBDDJA010000002.1, on the reverse strand, counting down.
GCATTCGGTCGGCCCGCATTCGCCGCGCGCCTTGCGCAGCAGCTCCGGCAGGCCGGCGTCCAGTTCATGGTTGCCCAACGCGCTGGCGGCGATGTCGAGCTGCGACATGGCTGCCAGCGTCGGCTCATCACGCAGCAGGCTGGAAATCAGCGGCGACGCACCGATCAGGTCGCCGCCGGCGACGACGATGGCGTCCGGGTACTTGGCCCGCAGCGTCGCCATGGCCGTCGCGAGGTGGGCCACGCCGCCCGCAGGCTGGGGCTTGACCTCGCCGCTCACCGGGTCTGCCACGCGCGGCATCAGCGGCGTCGGCTGGGCCGGCTGGATGTTGCCGTGGAAGTCGTTGATCGAGAACAGCGTCAGGTCGGTCGTCTTGGCAGGCTGGGTCGTCGTGGCGCAGCCGGCGAGCAGCGCGCCGAGCAACGCGGCAGCCGCGGGGAGCGTGCCGAGGCGGGGGTGGGTGGGTTGGGCCATGGTGGGTGTCAGCGAACTGGGGCGGCGATCTTAGGAGGAGGCGCGTTGCCCGAGTTTGTCGCGCTTTCACTACAGCCACCAAGGCCGCCCCGGACGTTTACATTCGGCGCCGAGCGCACCAATTTGGTTCATTTGTGCGCCAAATATGCGCCATCACTCAGGTTTTAAGCGAACTTCGACGCAGAAAAACCGGCTTCTCGCGCGCCAGCGACGCACTGGCGCAGTGCGTTGGCATGGGTCTCACTGTCTGAAATGGGCCACTTCTGACTTACCCGTAAAGTTCTGTCACAGAAAGTCATGACAATTCCGTCACCGTTGCAGCCAAGTCTTAGCCGAGCGATGCGTGCAGCAGCCTCGAGAAGCGCGCAATGACGTTTCCGTGACATTTTTTCGACAGCAGCCGCGCGGACGCCGCGCGAACAACAGGAGTGATTGGGATGACTGAAAAGCATTTGGGCCGTTTCGGCCGAACGGCTCTAAGCCTGGCTGTGGTGGCTCTCGCCACGTCGGCCGTGCACGCACAGACTGCGCCGGCCGCCGATGACAAGGATGCAGCGGCGCCCCGCGCGCAAGACGACAAGGTGCGTCTGGGTACGATCACCGTGGTCGGTTCCGGCGGCAAGCTGGGCACCGGCATGATGCTGAACGACGATTCCGTCAAGGGCCGCAGCACCATCACCAAGGCGGCGATGGAAAAGGAACTCGGCACCGGCAATGTGCTGCAGAGCATCGCGCAACTGCCCGGCGTGAACACCTACAACTACGACGCGACCGGCATGTTCGGTGGTGACGTCAGCATCCGCGGTTTCGGCTCCGACCAGATCGGTTTCACCGTGAACGGCGTGCCGGTCAATGACTCGGGCGGCTATGCGTTCTACGCCCAGGAAATGATCGACAAGGAAAACGTCTGTACCGCTTCGGTGGCTCAGGGTTCTCCGGAGCTGGAATCGCCCAACAGCGGTGCGACGGGTGGTGCTGTGAGCATGATCACCTGCGACCCTACGGACAAGCGCCGGGTTCGCTTCACCCAAACCCTGGGTGGCCTGAACCTGAACCGCACATTCGTGCGCGTTGATTCCGGTCGCTTCGCCAACGACATGGCAAAGGTCTTCCTGAGCTACTCGCACGCCGCCGTCGACAAGTGGAAGGGCGTGGGCAAGGCCAAGAAGGACCACATCGACGCCGGCTTCTCGCTGGACTTGAACGAAGACAACAAGATCTTGGGCTCCATCCTGTACAACCGGATGGTCAACCAGAACATCTGGAGCGTGAGCAAGGCCCAGATCGCCGCGAACGGCTACTATTTTGACTATGCTCCGACCTTCACGCCGCTGAAGACGCCGGGAGCCGGCGCTCAGACCGACGTGGTCCAATCGCCGCTGTATTACGGCATGGCGCTGAACCCGTTCAAGAACGTGATCGCTTCGGTGTCGGGCTCGTTCAAGGTGGCCAAGGACACCTATCTGAAGGTGCAGCCTTACATGTGGTACGGCTTCGGCAATGGCGGTTGGTCCCAGATGATCCTGGACGAAACCGGCGCAGCCGCGGTCAGCAGCAGCAGCGGCAGCAGCCTGCTGGGCGGCGCGGTCGACATCAACGGTGACGGCGACAAGCTGGACAAGGTGGCCGTGGCTCGTGCCAGCGTGACCAAGACCAACCGTCCCGGCATCACCGCCGAACTCAGCACGACGTTGGGCAATCACTACCTGAAGGCAGGCCTGTGGTTCGAGCGCGCGCAGCACATCCAGACCCAGCCGGCCGTGCGTATCAACTCCGACGGCATCCCGGCGGACATCTGGCTGCAGGACGGCTGCATCCAGCGTGCCGATGGCAGCTGCTATGAAGGCCGCAACACGAAGACAATCAGCACAGTGACCCAGGTCTACCTGAACGACCAGATCACGTTGCTGAATGACCGGGCCTTCGTAAACTTCGGCCTGAAGCTGCCGAGCGTGACGCGTGATGTGAGCAACTACCGCAACGAGAGCGGCAACCTGTCCTACACGGTGAACCCGACGACCGGTGCTCTCGTCGGCGGCGCCCGCCTGTATCAGGACTACAACATCAAGCGCACCTTCCATGAAGTGCTGCCGCAACTCGGCGCCCGCTTCAACCTGGACGCCAAGCAGCACGTCTTCATGAACGTGTCGAAGAACTTCCGCGCACCGCCGAACTTCGCCTACTTCGGCAGCTATGTCGGCTTCGTGAACCGCAACGGCACGGCCGCCGCGGAACCGATCGTCGACATCAAGTCGGAAACGTCGGTGATGGTCGATGCCGGCTGGCGCTTCCAGTCGCGTGACGTGACGATCTCGGCCACGCTGTTCAACTCCGACTTCAAGAACCGCCAGGTTCAGGCGACGGATCCGAACACGCAGGTCAGCACCTACGTGAACGCCGGCGGCGTCAAGAACCGCGGTCTGGAGCTCGAAATCGGTAGCGGCGTGTTCAACGGCTTCTCGGCCTACGGCTCGCTGTCGCTGCAGAAGAGCACCATCAAGGAAGACCTGAAGGTCACCACCACCGGCTTCCTGCCGATCGGCGGCAAGCAGTTCGGCAAGACGCCTGAGAAGATGGCCGCCCTGTCGCTGCAGTACGAGCAAGGCCCGATCTATGCCCGCCTGAAGGGCAAGTTCACCGGCTCGCAGTATGCCGACCTGATGAACCAGGAACTGGTGCCCAGCTACACGACGCTGGATCTGGACGCCGGCTACAAGTTCGCCAACTGGGGCATGCTCAAGAGCCCGCAACTGCGCCTGAACGTGTCCAACATTGGCAACAAGCGGTACCTCAGCGCGTCGTCGATCATCACGAACGCAGCGAACACCACGCTGAAGGGCTCCGGCGCAAACTACACGCCGAGCACCGAGTTCTATTACCTCGGCGCTCCCCGCCTGACCACGCTGACATTCAGCGTCGACTTCGAGTAAGTCCTGAAACAGAAGCCGGGCCTCATGGGCCCGGCTTGCTGTCTCCCGAACCGCGAGTGGCCGACAGGCCGCCTCGCGGTTTTTCATTGCGCGCCTACTTCTGGATGTCGCCCAGGCAAAGGTACTTCACCTCGACGTAATCCTCGATGCCCTGGCGCCCGCCCTCGCGGCCCAGGCCCGACTGCTTGACGCCGCCGAACGGCACTTCGGCCGTCGAGATCAGGCCGGTGTTGATGCCCACCATGCCGTACTCCAGCGCCTCGCCGACGCGGAAGATGCGGCCGATGTCGCGGCTGTAGAAGTAGCTGGCCAGGCCGAACTCGGTCGAGTTGGCCAGGCGGATCGCATCGTCCTCGGTCTGGAACTTGAACACCGGCGCCACGGGGCCGAAGGTCTCCTCGCGCGAGCACAGCATCTGCGGCGTCGCATCGGCCAGCAGCGTCGGCTCGAAGAAGTTGCCGCCTGGGGTCTCGATGCGCTTGCCGCCGGTCAGCAGCTTGGCGCCCAGCGCGATGGCGTCGGCCACGTGGGTCTCCACCTTCTGCAGGGCCTGGTCGTCGATCAGCGGGCCGACGTTGACGCCGGATTCAAACCCGTTGCCGGTCTTCAGCGCCACGACCTTGGCCGCGAACTTCTCCAGGAAGGCGTCGTACACCCCGGCCTGCACGTAGATGCGGTTGGCGCAGACGCAGGTCTGGCCGGCGTTGCGGTATTTGCTGGCGATGGCACCGTCCACGGCCGAATCGAGGTCGGCGTCGTCGAAGACGATGAACGGCGCGTTGCCGCCCAGTTCCAGGCTGAGTTTCTTGATCGACGGCGCGCACTGCTTCATCAGGATGCGGCCGACCTCGGTGGACCCGGTGAACGACAAGTGGCGCACCACGTCGCTCTCGCACAGCAGGTGGCCGATCTCGACGGACTGCTGCGCATCGGCCGTCAGCACGTTCAGCACGCCCGCCGGCATGCCCGCGCGCTGGGCCAGCTCGGCCGCGGCCAGCGCCGTCAGCGGCGTGGCCTCGGCCGGCTTGATGATGACGGTGCACCCGGCAGCCAGCGCCGGGGCCACCTTGCGCGTGATCATGGCCAGCGGGAAGTTCCACGGCGTGATGGCCGCGCAGACGCCCACGGCCTGCTTGATGACCAGGTAGCGCTTGGTCGGGTCCGTCGTCGGGATGGTCTCGCCGTAGACGCGCTTGCCCTCCTCGGCGAACCAGTCCAGGAAGCTCGCGCCGTAGATGACCTCGCCGCGTGCCTCGGCCAGCGGCTTGCCCTGCTCGGCCGTCATCAGCCGCGCGAGGTCGTCGGCATGCTTCACCAGCAGTTGCTGCCAACGCACCAGCACCGCGGCGCGCTCCTTGGCGGGCTTGCCGCGCCAGGCGTTCAGCGCGTTGGCGGCGGCGGCGATGGCCGATTCGGCCTCGGCGCGGCCCAGGTTGGGCACCTGCGCCAGTTCCTGGCCGGTGGCGGGGTCGGTCACGGCAAAGCTGCTGCTGGCGCCGACCCACTCGCCGTTGATCAGTGCCTGGGTGCGCAGCAGGCCGGCATCGTCCAGCGCGGCCAAGGGGGAATTCGCGTCCATCGGGGATCTCCAATCGAATGGATGGGCACTCTACCGCTGCGGCGCAAAGCCCCCTCCCTACAATCGCCCCTCCTTGTCACAGACCTTTTCCAGGAAGCCCCGGATGAAAGCCGCCGAGATCCGCCAGACCTTTTTGAAGTTCTTCGAGTCCAAGGGGCACCAGATCGTCGCGTCCAGCCCGGTCGTGCCGGGCGACGACCCGACGCTGCTGTTCACGAACGCCGGCATGAACCAGTTCAAGGACGTGTTCCTGGGCTTCGACAAGCGCGCCTACACCCGCGCCACCACCAGCCAGAAGTGCATCCGCGCCGGCGGCAAGCACAACGACCTGGACAACGTCGGCTATACCGCGCGCCACCACACCTTCTTCGAGATGCTGGGCAACTTCAGCTTCGGCGACTACTTCAAGAAGGACGCCATCGCTTTTGCGTGGGAGCTGCTGACGGTCAATTTCGGCCTGCCCAAGGACAAGCTCTGGGTCACCGTCTACGCCGAGGACGACGAGGCCTACGACATCTGGAACAAGCAGGTCGGCGTGCCCGCCGAGCGCATCGTGCGCATCGGCGACAACAAGGGCGGGCGCTACATGTCCGACAACTTCTGGATGATGGGCGACACGGGCCCGTGCGGCCCCTGCACCGAGATCTTCTACGACCACGGCCCCGACGTCGCCGGCGGCCCGCCGGGATCGCCGAACGAAGACGGCGACCGCTACATCGAGATCTGGAACAACGTCTTCATGCAGTTCAACCGGACTGAAGACGGCGTGATGCACCCGCTGCCCAAGCCCAGCGTGGACACCGGCATGGGCCTGGAGCGGCTGGCGGCCGTGCTGCAGCACGTGCATTCCAACTACGAGATCGACACCTTCGTGAACCTGCTGGCCGCGGCCAAGAAGGCCGTGGACGAAGCCGGTGGTGGCGACTGTGACGCCACCAGCCCGTCGCTGAAGGTCATCGCCGACCACATCCGCGCCTGCTCGTTCACCATCGTCGACGGCGTCATCCCCGGCAACGCCGGGCGAGGCTATGTGCTGCGCCGCATCGCCCGCCGCGCCATCCGCCACGGCTACAAGCTGGGCGCCCGCACGCCGTTCTTCCACAAGCTGGTGAGCGCGCTGGCCGCCGAGATGGGCGATGCCTATCCCGAGCTGCGCCAGGCCCAGGCCCGCGTGACGGACGTGCTGAAGCAGGAGGAAGAGCGCTTCTTCCAGACCATCGCGACCGGCATGGAAATCCTGGAAGCGGCCCTGGCCAAGGGCGGCAACGTCGACGGCGACACCGCCTTCAAGCTGCATGACACCTACGGCTTCCCGGTCGACCTGACCGCCGACGTCTGCCGCGAGCGCGGCGTGGCGGTGGACGAGGCACGCTTTCACGAGCTGCTGGAAGAGCAGAAGAACCGCGCCCGCGCCGCCGGCAAGTTCAAGATGGCGCAGGGCCTGGCCTACAGCGGCGCGCCGACCGAGTTCCACGGCTACGACGGCCTGCTCATCGAGACGGCCAAGGTCACGGCCGTGTATGTGGATGGCGCGCAGGTGAACGAGGCGCACGCCGGTGACGACGCCGTCATCGTGCTGGATCACACGCCGTTCTATGCCGAGAGCGGCGGCCAGGTCGGCGACTCGGGCGACCTGCGCAACGGCACGACGCGCGTCGCCGTCGCGGACACCATCAAGATCCAGGCCGACGTGTTCGGCCACCATGGCCAGGTGACCGAGGGCTCGGTCAAGGTCGGCGATGCCTTCACCGCCCGCGTGGACGCCGAGCGCCGCGCGAAGACCGTGCGCAACCACAGTGCCACCCACCTGATGCACAAGGCCTTGCGCGAGGTGCTGGGCGCGCACGTGCAGCAGAAGGGCTCGCTGGTGAACGCGGAGCGCACGCGCTTCGACTTCGCGCACAACGCGCCGATGACGGCGGAGGAGATCCGCGAGGTGGAAGCCCTCGTGAACGCCGAGATCCTCGCCAACGCCGGTGCCACGGCCCAGGTCATGGCGCTGGACGACGCGCAGAAGTCGGGCGCGATGATGCTGTTCGGCGAGAAGTACGGCGAGACCGTGCGCGTGCTGTCCATCGGCTCGTCCAAGGAACTCTGCGGCGGCACGCACGTCAAGGCGACCGGCGACATCGGCCTGTTCAAGATCGTCGCCGAGTCGGGCGTTGCAGCCGGCATCCGCCGCGTCGAGGCCGTCACCGGCGACAACGCGCTGGCCTACCTGCAGTCGCTGGAAACCACGGTGCAAGGTGCGGCGATGACGCTCAAGACCTCGCCGCACGAACTGGGCGCGCGCCTGCATGCCGTGCTGGACCAGATCAAGTCGCTGGAGAAGGAGCTGACCGCCGCCAAGAGCAAGCTGGCATCCGCCCAGGGCGACGAGCTGATGGCCCAGGCGGTGGACGTCAAGGGCATCAAGGTGCTGGCGGCTCGTCTCGAAGGCGCCGACGCCAAGACGCTGCGCGAGACCATGGACAAGCTCAAGGACAAGCTCAAGACCGCGGCCATCGTGCTGGCTGCCGTGGACGGCGACAAGGTCCAACTGGCGGCCGGTGTGACGGCTGACAGCGTGGGCAAGGTCAAGGCTGGCGAGCTGGTCAACTTCGTCGCCAGCCAAGTGGGCGGCAAGGGTGGCGGCAAGCCCGACCTGGCCATGGCCGGCGGCACGCAGCCGGCCGGTGTGGCGGCGGCGCTGGCGGGCGTGGCGGCCTGGGTGGCCGAGCGCGTCTGAACACGTCGAGCCGCTGAAAGCAACAAGGCCCGCGCTCAGCGGGCCTCGTTGTTTCTGGCGTGCGGCTTAGAAGGTTTCCCAGTCGCCTTCGGCGCTGGTCGCCGGGGCGGGTGCAGCGCGGGGCGCGGCCACGGGCGCTGGCTTCACGGCCGGTGCAGGCTTGGGGGCGACGGCCGTGGCTTTGGGTGCGACCGCTTTGGGTGTCGGCTTCGGCGCACTGGCCGCAGCCTTGGGTGCAGTCGCTGGCGAGGGGACCGGCCTGGGTGCGACCCCCTTGCGCAGCGGCTCGCTGCCGGCGACGCGGAACACCGCCACGGCCTCCACCAGCCGCTGTGCCTGTTCCTTCAGGCTCTCGGCCGCGGCGGCGGACTCTTCCACGAGCGCTGCGTTCTGCTGCGTCATCTGGTCCAGCTGCACGACGGCCGTGTTCACCGAGGCGATGCCCTCGCTCTGCTCGGTGGCGGCCGAGGTGATCTCGCCAATGATGTCCTGCACGCGCTGCACGCTGGACACGATCTCGCCCATGGTCGTGCCGGCGGCCTGCACCAGGCGGGCGCCGTTCTCGACGCGCTCGACGCTGTTGCCGATCAGCGCCTTGATCTCCTTGGCCGCTTGCGCGCTGCGGCCGGCCAGCGAGCGCACTTCGCCGGCCACGACCGCGAAGCCGCGGCCTTGCTCGCCAGCCCGGGCCGCTTCCACCGCGGCGTTCAGCGCCAGGATGTTGGTCTGGAACGCGATGCCGTCGATGGTGCCGATGATGTCGGCGATCTTCTTGCTGGCCGTGTTGATGTCGTTCATGGTGGTGACGACCTGGCCGACCACCTCGCCACCGCGCGTCGCCGCCGATACAGCGGACTGCACCAGCTGGTTGGCCGTGCGCGCCGAGTCGGCCGTCTGGCGCACCGTGCCGGTCAGCTCGCTCATCGACGACGCTGCGCTCTGGAGATTGCCGGCCGTCTGCTCGGTGCGTTGACTGAGGTCCAGGTTGCCCGTGGCGATCTCGGTGCCCGCTGTGGCGATGCTGTCGACCGAGTTGCGCACCGTGCCGATGGTGGCCGCCAGGCGCTGGCGCATGCTTTCGGTGTCCAGGATCAGCGAGCCGATCTCGTCGTTGCGCGTGCTGCTGACCGACTGGCTGAGGTCGCCGTCGGCAATGGCGCCCACGGCTTTCTGCAAGGCTGCCAGCGGCTGCGCGACCCAGCGGCGCATCATCCACAGCAGCCCGAAGCCCAGGCCCACGGTGGTGAGTGCCAGCGCACCCCAGAAGAACCACAGCGTCGAGCGGCCGGCGGCCTGAGCCTCGCCGCGCGAGACCTGGGCAATGACCCAGTAGCCGGTCTTGTCGCTCTTGCGGGCGACGGCAAAGTTGTCCGAGCGGCCGTTGCCCAGCACGTCGGGCACGTCGTCCAGCACGACGGCGTTGTCCTTCTGCTCGGCCAGCAGCTTTTCGAAGCCCGGCGCAACGCTGGACAGCAGCTTGCCCTTGGCGGTCGGGTGGACGGCGAGCACCGCCTTCGACGGATCCTTGTTGCTGGCGACGATGTAGGTGCCGCCATGTTCGAAGAACCTGGCGCTGCCGGCCATGCGGTCGATGGCGGCCTCGAAGGCATCGAGGTCGTAGCCGACGAACAGGATGCCCACCACCTTGCCGGCGTCGTTCTTGATCGGCTCGTAGTGCGTCATGTAGGCGCGGCCGAACAGCAGCGCGCGGCCGGTGTAGGACTTGCCTGCGGTGATGGCCGCGTACGCGGCGCCCTGCTTGTCCAGCAGGGTGCCCATGGCGCGTTCGCCCTTCTCGTTCTTCAACGAGGTGGTGATGCGTTCGAAGCCATCGCCCCTGGCCGCGAAGACCGTGGCCACGCCGCCATTGACGGCGGCGAACTTGTCGACCTGCGTGAAGTTGCCGTTGAGCTTGGGGCCCCAGTCGCGCAGCTCGCCGGTGGCGTCGTCCAGCGTGAAGCTGGGGCCGAATTCCTGGCGGAACGAGCCGAAGCTGCGCTGCGTCTGCTTGGCGGCGACGTCGTCCATCGCCTGCATCGCGTCGACGAGCGAGGCGGCCTTGTCGCCGACCCAGGTCTGCACCTGCTGTTGGGCCGAACGTTGCAGCAGCGCGCCCACGACGAGGCTGACGACGAGCAGCGCCGCAGCGACAGCAACGGCGCCGGACACGGAGACCTGGCGAGCAATGGAGCGATCGGGCTGACTCATGCGGTCCTCCAGGAAGGCCAAACGGGCAGGGCACCGCTCACGCGGCCGTGGCCGGCGGTGCCCGGGTGCTCAAGGCTCGGAAGCTGTTCAGGCGGCGATGGCTGCGTCCATCAAGCCCATCTCGGCGCTGCTCATCAGCCCCTCGATGTCCATCAGGATCAGCATGCGTTCGCCGACCGAGCCGATGCCGGTGATGAAGCTGGTGTCCACCGATGCGGCGCTGAGTTCGGGCGCCGGCTTGATGGCGTCGCGGTTCAGCTCCAGCACGTCGGACACGGAGTCGACGACCGCACCGACGACGCGGTTCTTCACGTTCAGCACGATGACGACGGTGAAGCTGTTGTATTCGGCGCTGGGGCAGTTCAGCTTCAGGCGCAGGTCGACGATGGGCACGATGACCCCGCGCAGGTTGACGACGCCCTTGATGAAGTCGGGCGCATTGGCGATGCGCGTGGGCTGCTCGTAGGAACGGATCTCCTGCACCTTCAGGATGTCGATGCCGTATTCCTCGGAACCCAGGCGGAACGTCAGGTACTCGCCGCTCTTGGGGCCATGGGACTTGGCGGTGACGGCGCCTTGCTGGCGCAGCGCGGGGACGTTGCTGGCTTCCATGCGGACCTCTGCTCTTTTGTGGTGTGGTGGATTAGTGGCGCGAACGGCGCACGAGGCTGCCGACGTCCAGGATCAGCGCGACGCGGCCGTCACCCATGATGGTGGCGCCCGACACATCGTTGACCTTGCGGTAATTGGCTTCGAGGTTCTTCACGACGACCTGCTGCTGGCCGAGCAGCTCGTCCACCAGCAGCGCGACGCGGCCGCCCTCGGCCTCCACGACGACCATGATGGAGCTGACATGCTCGAAGTCGAAGCGCGGCACGTCGAAGACGCGCTCCAGCTCGATGACCGGCATGTACTCATCGCGCACCTCGACGACGCGGCCGGAGCCGGCGACGGTCTTGATCGTGTTGGACTGCACCTGGAACGACTCGACGACCGAGGACAGCGGCAGGATGTAGCACTCGTCGCCCACACCCACGCTCATGCCGTCCATGATGGCCAGCGTCAGCGGCAGCCGCACGGACACCTTCATGCCGTAGCCTTCGGCCGAGTCGATCTCGACCGTGCCGCCCAGCGACGTGATGTTCTTCTTCACCACGTCCATGCCGACACCGCGGCCGGACACGTCGGTGACCACATCTGCGGTCGAAAAGCCCGGCGCGAAGATCAGGCTCCAGCACTCCGCGTCGGTCATCGTGTCCGGCGCGTCGATGCCCTTCTCGCGGGCCTTCTTGATCAGCTTCTCGCGGTTCAGGCCGCGGCCGTCGTCGCGCACCTCGATGACGATGCTGCCGCCCTGGTGGGACGCCACCAGCGTGATCGTGCCCTGCTCGGGCTTGCCGCGCGCCAGCCGGTCGGCCGGCATCTCGATGCCGTGGTCGCAGCTGTTGCGCACCAGGTGGGTCAGCGGGTCGGTGATCTTCTCGACCAGGCTCTTGTCCAGCTCGGTGGCTTCACCCTGGGTGACCAGCTCGACCTTCTTGCCCAGCTTGGCGGCCAGGTCGCGCAGCATGCGCGGGAAGCGGTTGAACACGGTCGCCATCGGAATCATGCGGATCGACATGACCGATTCCTGCAGATCGCGCGTGTTGCGCTCCAGGTCCGCCAGGCCGGACGTCAGCTGCTGGTACAGCGCCGGGTCCACGTCGCGGCTGTTCTGCGCCAGCATGGCCTGCGTGATGACGAGTTCGCCCACCAGGTTGATGAGCTGGTCGACCTTCTCGATGGACACGCGCAGCGTGGTCTGGTCCATGGCCGCGGGCTTGGACTCGGCCTTGGCGGGCGTGGCCGGGCGGGCCGGCACGATGGCGGCGTCGGCCGCCACAGGCGCGGCCTCGACGGCCGGCGCGGCCGCGCCGGCAGGCATGCCGGGCGCTTCGTCGAAGAAGCCGTAGCCGGGGTCGGCCGACGGCGCTTCGGCCGGCGGGGCGCCCGGGGCGCCGTCATAGAAGCCGAAGCCCGGGCCGAGCGGCGTCAGCTTGACCTGTTCGCGCGCCACGTGGAAGGTGAAGAGGTCCAGCAGGTCGTTGTCGGTCGAGCTGGTCAGCACCTTGAAGCGGCGCATGCCGTCCGAGCTCTGGCCGGCATCGAGCGGCTCGATGGTGCCGAGGTCGGTGATCTCCTTGAACAGCTCGACGAGGTTGTCGGCCAGGCTCAGATCGGTCAGCGGGCCGACCTGCATCTCCAGCAGCCGCGTGCCCGGTTTGGTGGCCGAGGCCGCTGCTGCGGCGGGCGCCGGTGCCGGCTTGGCCGCAGCGGGCGCCGCGGCAGCTTGGGGCGCCGGCGTCGCGGCCGGCGCGCCGCCGCCTTCGACGAAACGCTTGATGTTGACCAGCAGGTCGGTCGTGTCGATCACGTCGCCGCCGGAACCCTGGTGGCGGCCGAGCTGGGCGCGCAGCGCGTCGCCCGATTGCAGCAGCACGTCCACCATCGCGGCGTTGGGCTGCAGCTCGTGGCGGCGCAGCTTGTCCAGCAGCGTCTCCATCTGGTGCGTCAGCTCGGCCACATCGCCGAAGCCGAACGTCGCCGCGCCGCCTTTGATCGAGTGGGCGCAGCGGAAGATCGCGTTCAGCTCCTCGTCGTCTGCGGCCTCGACGTTCACGTTGAGCAGCAACTGCTCCATGTTGTCGAGGTTTTCGCCGGCCTCTTCGAAGAAGACCTGGTAGAACTGGCTGAGGTCGATGCCAGCACTGATGCTGGCGCCTTCTGTGGTCATGTCACCCATGTTTGGTGCTCCCTTGGAACCGGCTTCAGCGAATGACCTTGCCGATCACTTCGATCAGCTTGGCTGGATCGAACGGCTTGACCAGCCAGCCCGTGGCGCCGGCGGCGCGGCCGGCCTGCTTCATCGAGTCGCTGGACTCGGTGGTCAGGATCAGGATGGGCGTGCTCTTGAACTTCGGGTTCTCGCGCAACTTCTTGGTCAGGCTGATGCCATCCATGCGCGGCATGTTCTGGTCGGTCAGGACCAGGTCGAAATCACGCTGACCGGACTTTTCCCAGGCATCTTGTCCATCCACTGCTTCCACCACGTTGAAGCCGGCGTTCTTGAGCGTGAAGGCCACCATCTGGCGCATCGAGGCCGAATCGTCGACAGCAAGGATTGAGTGCATTTGAGTTTTCTCCGAGAGAACGTGTGTTGCCTGGGGGCTTAGTGAACGGGGATCAGAAAAGTTCGATGGAGCCGGCGTCCATCTCGTCCTGCGTGACCGGATTGGGCCGCAGCGGCGCGATCTCGACGACGGCTGCGCCGTCCTCGTCATCCGCGCCGAACGTGTCGCGGGCCAGCTGGTCCGAGCAGTTGCGCAGCCGCTGGCTGGTGTGGGCGATGAGCTGGGTGGCCATGTCCTGGAACTGCAGCGCGGTGATCGCGCCGGCCACGTCCTGCATGATCTGCTTCAGGCCTTCCGAGGCGGGGCTGCCGTCGCTGCCGCTGAGCAGCGTCATGACCTGGTTGGACGCGCTGTAAAAGTGGGCGGACAAAGCCTCACCCGCATCGTCGAGCAGACGCTGCAGGCGTTCGAGGTCGTGGGCCACCGTCATCAGGTGATCCTGCAACTCCGCTGCTGCCAGCAGCGGCATGGCGGCCACGGCTGCGTCGAAATCGGCTGCGGTGGTTGATTCAGTGTGCATCGTGTCTCCGCGAGGGATGCCAGCTTCCTTTAAACCGGCCCTGCGGGAGTCGCTCAGGGCCAATGCATCATGGCATGTTCGACTCTTTTTCCTACCCTGTCGACGGTGAGATGTCATGAGAACGAGCGGTATTACCGGTCTGACGCGCGTTCGGTGTGGCGCCGGACGGCACACCCCGGGGGCGGCATACTGCGGCCCCATGACGATTTCTGGTGTGGAGCAGCCCGCACGTGCCCTGCGTGTGCTGCATGTCGAGGATTCCGAGCTCGATCACCAACTCATCCTGGCGCAGTTGACCCGCGCCGGCATGAAGGTGGCGATGGAGAGGCTCGATTCACTGCCTGCAGTGCTGGCGGCGCTGGATCGTCCCTGGGACGCGATCATCTCGGACTACAACCTGCCGGGCTATTCGGGCCTGGAGGTGCTGGACGCGCTGAAGGCGCGCCGCCTGCTGATGCCCTTCATCCTGGTCTCCGGCGAGATCGGCGAGGACACGGCGGTGGCGGCGATGCGCAACGGTGCGTCCGACTACCTGCTGAAGAACAACCTCAACCGCCTGGCGCCCGCGCTGTCGCATGCCATCGACGCGGCCGAGAGCCAGCGCGCGCGCGTCGCGGCCGACCACGAGCTCGTCAAGTCCAAGCAGCGCCTGCACGAACTGGCCGGCCACCTGCAGACCAGCGTGGAGATGGAGCGCGCGGCCATCGCCCGCGAGATCCATGACGACGTGGGCGGCTCGCTCACGGCCGTCAAGTTCGACCTCGCCTGGATCGACCGCCACGCCACCGAGCCCGAGGTCCGCCAGCGCGTCGCCGCAGCGCTGGAGACGGTCAACGCCGCCATCGACGCCAGCCAGCGCATCATGCACAACCTGCGCCCCGCCATCCTGGAGCAGGGGCTGGTGGCTGCACTGCAGTGGATGACGGCCCGCTTCGAGCGCCGCACCGGCATCGAGGCTGGCCTGCGCATCGGCGAGGAGCGCCTGGCGCTGCCGTCCGGCGTGCCGCTGGTGGCCTACCGCACCGCGCAGGAGGCGCTGACCAACGTCTCCAAGCATGCCGGCGCGACGCGCGTGGACATCGAACTCAGCCTGGACTCCGGCGTGCTGACGCTGGAGATCTGCGACAACGGCCGCGGCATCGCGCCGGGCGACCTGGCCAAGGAGCGCTCCTTCGGCATCCGCGGCCTGCACGAGCGGGCAGCCACCGTGGGCGGCTGGGTGGACCTGTCCAGCCACCCGGGTGGCGGCACCAGCCTGATCCTGACCGTGCCGCTGGCCTCCGAAGCCATCGACGCGCTGGACGACGCCACCGACTTCGGCCGCGACGATGGCGGCCCCTCGATCTGGGGACGCGCATGATCAAGGTCATCCTCTGCGACGACCACGGCCTGATCCGCCGCGGCATCCGCGACACGCTGGCCGATGCCCAGGACATCGAGGTCGTCGGCGAGGCGGGCGACTACACGGAGCTGCGCGGCCTGTTCCACACGTTGGGGCACACCCTGGGCAAGGACGCCCCGTGCGACGTGCTGGTGCTGGACATCAACATGCCGGGCCGCTCCGGCCTGGACGTGCTGCATGTGCTCAAGGAAGAGGGCAACCTGGTGCGCACGCTCATCGTCTCGATGTATCCCGAGGACCAGTACGCCATCCGCGCGCTGCGTGCCGGCGCCTACGGCTACGTCAACAAGGGCGGCGATCCTGCCACGCTGGTGCAGGCCGTGCGCACGGTTGCCCAGGGCCGCAAGTACGTGACGCCCGAGATCGCGCAGATGCTGGTCGAGAGCCTGACGGCGTCCGTCACCGAGCAGGCCCACCACAAGCTGTCGGATCGCGAGCTGCAGACGCTGGTCATGATCGCTTCGGGCAGGCGGCTGTCGGACATCGCCGAGGAGCTGATGCTCAGCCCCAAGACGGTCAGCGTCTACCGCGCCCGCGTGCTGGAGAAGCTGGGCCTGGGCAACAACTCCGAGCTGACGGTCTACGCGATCCGCAACGGGCTGGTCGAGAGCTAGCCTCTGCCGACGCCGGTCGCCATTCGGCGCGTCTGCTCGCCGTTCAGCGGCGCGGGCCGCCGTTCGTCGAAAGCCCGCGTTGTGTCGCGCCCGCGGCTGTGCACAATCCGGCCGAATCCAAGCAGGTCAACCTTCTAGGGGCGCGTCATCGATACCGGATTGCTCAAAGAGCTGCGCATCGACAGCGCGCATCGCGAAGACCACGAGGGCGGCGGCCCGCCAAAGTGGGTCTGGGGCACCGCTGCTGCAGTCATCGCGCTGGCCGTGGCCGGCGGCGCGGCCTGGTGGCTGCTGGCCGGCAACAAGCCCATTGCCGTGCAGACGGCGACGGTGCGCGCCAACGGCCAGGGGCCGTCCGCCGACGCCGTGCTGCAGGCCACGGGCTATGTGACGGCGCGGCGCATGGCGACCGTGTCGGCGCAGATCACCGGCACGCTGACCGAGGTGCTCATCGACGAAGGCTTCAAGGTCAGGAAGGGCCAGGTGCTGGCGCGGCTGGACGACAGCGGCCTGAAGGCCGGCCTGGCCGCCGCCGAGGCGCAGGCGCGCAGCGCGCAGGCGTCCATGGGCCAGGTGCGGGCGCAGCTCGCGCAGGCCGAGGCCGACGCGCGGCGGCAGACCGAGCTGGCCGCCAGCGGCATGACGACGCGCCAGAGCCAGGAGCAGACGGCCACCGCCGTGAAGACCTACACGGCCCAGATCGAGGTGGCCCAGCGCCAGGTCGAGGCCGCCCAGGCGCAGGTGACGCAGGCGCGCGTGAACTTCGACTACGCCACCGTGCGCGCGCCGTTCGACGGCGTCGTCACCGCGCGCGCCGCGCAGGTCGGCGAGATCATCTCGCCGCTGTCGGCCGGCGGCGGCTTCACGCGCACCGGCGTGGGCACCATCGTCGACATGGACTCGCTGGAAGTGGGCGTGGACGTCAACGAGGCCTACATCGCCCAGGTCAAGCCGGACATGCCCTGCGAGGCCGTGCTGGACGCCTACCCGGACTGGAAGATCCCCGCCCACGTCGTGGCCGTCATCCCCAGCGCCGACCGCGGCAAGGCGACCGTCAAGGTGCGCGTGGCGCTGGACCAGAAGGACGACCGCGTCGTGCCCGACATGGGCGTGCGCGTGACCTTCCTGGCCGCCAAGCCCAAGGGTCAGACCGCGCCGGTGCCCGGCGTGCTGCTGCCGCCCGAGGCCGTGACGCAGCGTGACGGTGCCGATGCGGTGTTCGTCGCGACTGACAACCGCGTGGAGCAGCGCGCCGTGAAGCTCGGCGCCGACGTGGGCAAGTTCAAGCTGGCCACCAGCGGGCTGAAGGCGGGCGAAGCCGTCGTGCTGTCGCCGCCAGCGGAGATGAAGCAGGGTTCGCAGATCGTGGGCAAGGACTGAGATGAAGCCCGCGTCTGTCCCCCGGCGGGACGCCGGCGCACACGGCATTGAGCCGCAAGCGTCGACAGGCAGGCCGGCTCGGGAGCGGCCCAGCGCTTGGCCCGGAGCACAACGTGTCATGCGGCGTCGGCGCCGCGAATGCGCAATGGAGAGCTGATATGACTGCACTGATCGAGATCCGCGACCTGTCCAAGGTCTACACCCGCGGCAAGCAGAAGGTCGAGGTGCTGCACCACATCGACCTGGACGTGAGCCAGGGCGACTTCCTCGCGCTGATGGGCCCGTCGGGCTCGGGCAAGACGACGCTGCTGAACCTGATGGGCGGGCTGGATGCACCCAGCGGCGGCGCGATCAGCGTGGCCGGCGAGCGCATCGACCAGTTCTCCGGCGCCCAGCTCGCGCGCTGGCGGGCGTCCAAGGTCGGCTTCGTGTTCCAGTTCTACAACCTGATGCCGACGCTGTCGGCGCAGAAGAATGTCGAGCTGCCGCTGCTGTTGACCAAACTGTCGGCCGCCGGGCGCAAGAAGCGCGCGGCCATCGCGCTGCAGCTCGTGGGCCTGGCGGACCGCGCCTCGCACAAGCCGACGGAACTCTCCGGCGGCCAGCAGCAACGCGTGTCCATCGCCCGGGCCATCGTGTCCGACCCGACGCTCCTGGTCTGCGACGAGCCCACCGGTGACCTGGACCGCCAGTCCGCCGAGGACGTGCTGACGCTGCTGCAGGTGCTCAACCGAGAGCACGGCAAGACCATCGTCATGGTGACCCACGACCCCAAGGCCGCCAGCCGCGCCAGCCACACGCTGCACCTGGACAAGGGCACGCTGGTCACGGCGGCCGAAGCGCTGGCCTGAGCCGCGAGGTGACGCGATGAAATACCTGCACCTCATCTGGGCGGCGCTGTTCCGGCGCAAGCTGCGCACCTTCCTGACCCTGGTGTCCATCATCACGGCCTTCCTGCTGTTCGGGCTGCTGGACGCGGTGCGCGTCGGCTTCGACCAGGCGGGGCAGAGCGCCAACGGCGCACAGCGTCTGCAGACCGGCTCCAAGCTCAGCTTCATCCAGCTGCTGCCCATGTCGCTGGGCAACCGCATCCAGCAGATCGACGGCGTCAAGGACGTGACCTTCGCGAACTGGTTCGGCGGTGCCTATCAAAAGCCCGAGAACCAGGTCTTCAGCTTCGCCGTGGCGCCCAATTACCTGGACATCTACCCGGAGATGGAAGTCTCCGCCGAGCACCGCAAGGCGTTTGCCGAGACCAAGAATGGCGCCCTCATCGGCGAAGGCCTGGCCAAGCGCTTCGGCTGGAAGGTGGGCGACCAGGTGCCCATGCAGTCCACCATCTTCCCGGACAAGAACGGCAGCCAGAACTGGCCCTTCACCATCGTCGGCATCATCCACGTGGCCGACAAGAAGGCCGGCGGCTGGTGGGACCAGATGTTCCTGCTGAACTGGAAGTACTTCGACGACACCACGCCGTGGAACCAGGGCCAGGTGGGCTGGTACGTGACGCGCGTGAAGGACGTGAACCAGGCCGACCGCGTGCTCAAGGCCATCGACGCGATCTCGGCCAACTCCGACCACGAGACGCGCACGCTGACCGAGCAGGCCGCCATGTCCAGCTGGATGAAGCAGGTGGCCGACATCAACCTCATCGTCACGTCCATCATGGGCGCCGTGTTCTTCACGCTGCTGCTGCTGGCCGGCAACACCATGATGCAGGCCGTGCGCGAGCGCACCGGCGAGATCGCGGTGCTGAAGACGCTGGGCTTCTCCGGCGAGAGCGTGCTGGGCATGGTGCTGGCCGAGTCGGTGCTGCTGCTGCTGATCGGCGGCGTCGTGGGCCTGGGGCTGGCGAGTGTCATCGGCCCCATCGTCAGCGCGGGCAGTGGCGGGGCGCTGAACCTGCCCGCCGCCGGCGTCATCAGCTGGCTGATCGGTGTCGGGCTGGCGCTGCTGTTCGGCCTGGCGGTTGGCGCCCTGCCGGCCTTGCGCGCGATGCGCATCAACATCACCGATGCGCTGGCAGGGAGGGCCTGACCATGAAGTTCCTGAAGAACCTCGGACTCTTTCTGCTGGTGGCCGTCATGCTCGCTGCATGGGTCGCAATGCCCTGGCAGGGCGCGCTGGCCCTCGCCGTGCTGCTGGCGCTGTGGATGTTCCTGTTCCGCAGCGGCGCGCAGACCCGCTCGGTCGCGGCGGTGGGCATCAGCACGCTGACGCAGCGGCTGGGCTCGTCGGCCGTCATCGTCGTGGGCATCGCCGGCGTGGTGGGCGTGCTGGTGGCGCTGCTGGCCATGGCCGAGGGCTATGCGCAGACGCTGCGCAACTCGGGCAGCCTGGACACGGCCATCGTCATGCGCGGCGCGTCGGCCAACGAGGTGTCGTCCTCGCTGAGCCGGGAAGACATCGTGCAGATCGAGCAGGCGCCGGGTGTGGCCCGCAACGCCAAGGGCGAGCCCATCATCTCGGCCGAGACGGTGGCGGCGGCCAACCTGCCGGTCAGGGGCAGCAAGACGGGCGACGAAGGCAGCGCGCAGGTGCGCGGCATCAGCGAGGCGGCGTTCGTCGTGCGGCCCAACGTCAAGATCATCGAAGGCCGGACCTTCCAGCCGGGGCTGCGCGAGCTGGTCATCGGCAAGGGCGCGGTGCGCCAGTTCGAGGGGCTGAAGGTGGGCGGCACGCTGAAGCTGGGCAACCAGCCGTGGACCATCGTCGGCATCTTCGCGTCGGGCGACGCGATGGAGTCGGAGCTGTGGGCCGATGCCAACGTCGTCAACGACGCCTACAAGCGCGGCAGCGGCCGCAACTCGGCCACGGTCAAGCTGGACAGCCCGGCGGCGATCAAGGCCTTCAGCGACGCACTCGACGCCAACCCGCAGCTCAAGGTCAAGGCCAGCACCACGCTGGACTTCTTCGCCAAGCAGAGCGAGCAGATGACCAAGGTGCTGCGCATCATCGGCATCACCGTGGGCGCCATCATGGCCGTGGGGGCGCTGTTCGGCGCGCTGAACACGATGTTCGCGGCCGTGGCCACGCGCGCCCGCGAGATCGCCACGCTGCGCGCCATCGGCTTTCGCGGCATGCCGGTCGTCGTGGCCGTGATGCTGGAGACCATGCTGCTGGCGCTGATCGGCGGGGCCATCGGCGGCTTGCTGGCCTGGGCGGTCTTCAACGGCTTCGAGGCCTCCACGATGGCGGCCGGCTCGGTCGGCAAGCTGAGCTTCAGCCTGCGCGTGTCGCCCGGCCTGCTGTGGGAAGGCATCAAGTGGGCGCTGGCCATCGGTTTCGTGGGTGGCCTGTTCCCGGCGGTGCGGGCGGCTTCGCTGCCGGTGACGGCGGCGCTGCGCGAGCTGTGATCCAGTCGAACTAGGGGGAGGCACCGGATCGTGCATCCGGCTCCGTGTTGGGGGCGTAAGGAACGGGGTCTGCCCACATTTCTTTACACAGGAGCCGCCGATGCCTTCCGCCCTTCGCCATTCACTCGCTGCCGTTGCCCTTCTTGCCTGCGCGTCCTCGCAGGCGGTGACGCTGATCGGCTTGAACAGCCAGAACCAGCTCAGCCGCTTCGACACCACCAACATCGGCGCGGCCACCAACATCGACATCACGGGCCTCGCCGACGGCGACCGCTTCGTGGGCATCGACATCCGGCCCAAGGACGGCAAGGTGTACGGCATCAGCCTGTCCAACCGGATCTACACCATCGACGAGATGACGGGCGCGGCCACCTTCGTGGCGGCGCTGAGCAGCCCGGTCATCCAGGCCAACCTCGGCTACGGCATCGACTTCAACCCGGTGGCCGACTTCGGCACGGCGGCATCGCTGCGGCTGGTGAGCTCGGCCGGCGGCAACTTTGCGATCAACGCGGCGACCGGCCTGGTCGGCAACGAAGCCAACACCATCGCCCCTGGCTATTCCGGCGTGGCCTACAGCAACTCGATGCTGCTGCCCGCCAGTGCGCCGGCCAGCACGACGCTGTACTACATCGACGCCAACAACGACACGCTGGCGATGGCGACCACGGCGTTCAACACGCCGACCATCACGACCGTGGGTTCGCTGGGTGTGGATGTGCTCAAGGCCAATGGTTTCGAGATCACAGGCGCCGGACAGGCCTTCGCCGCGTTCAACGTCGATGCGGGCACGTCGCTGGCGACCGGCATCTACAGCATCAACCTCAGCACAGGTGCGGCCACGCTGCTGGGCACCTACAACGGCACGCTGTCGGGCCTGACCGTCAGCGCCGTGCCGGAGGCACAGACCTGGCTGCTGATGGGCACGGGCCTGCTGGGCCTGGCGGTGCTGCGCCGTCGCCGCGCCTGAGGGGGTCGCGCAAACCGAGCGAGCCGAATCGGCAGTGCTGACTCAGCAGCACTGGCGGTTCGGCTCGGCGGTGGTGGAAAAAGGTGTCGATCGCATCTGCGGACGAGGCCTGGTTCAGCCGCGCTTCACGGGGCTCTGGGCGGCCGCCAGCGTCTGGCGGGCCAGCGTGGCTGCGCTGTAGCCGGTGACGACGACGCGCGGCAGTTGGGCGACTTCACGTTGCGCATAGCCGGTCACGACGACACGGGGCAGTTGCGCGATCTGCGTGGCCTTGCCGGTGACGACGACGCGCTCCAGCTTGACGGTGGCCTGCGGGGCGGCCTGGGTGGCGACGGCGGAGAAGGCCAGGACGGCGGCGGTGAAGGCGGTGTGCAGGTTCATGGTGCGCTCCTTGGGGTGGGTGTCGAACCGCGTGATGGCTTGTTCGATGGAGCCAGTTTCGGCATTGAGCCGCCGCGCTTCCAGGCGCCTGCGATCAAGCGCGAGCTGCGCCGGATGAACTGCAGGCGCGGCGGACAAGCCGTTGTGCTGACACGCCTAGGAGAACGCCGCCAGCAGCCGCTCCAGCGCCACCGTGAACGGCGTCTGCATCAGCGGCAGTGTGGCCACCATGCCGATCAGGCCCACGCTGACCGTCAGCGGAAAGCCCACGGAGAACACGCCGATCTGCGGCGCCACGCGTGAGATCACGCCCAGCACCAGGTTCACGAACAGCAGCATCGTGATCAGCGGCAGGGCGATCCACAGGCCGATGCTGAAGATCTCCGCCCCCCATTGCTGCGGCATGGCCACGCGCAGGAAGGCGAAGGGCTCGGCACCCACCGGGAAGGCGTGGAAGCTCTGCACCAGCGCGTTGATGAGCAGCAGGTGGCCGTTGATGGCGATGAACAGGAACGCGACCATGCTGCCGAAGAAGCGCGCGCTGGCCGTGCCCTGGGCACCGGTGCCTGGGTCGAAGAAGCCGGCGAAGTTCAGCCCCATCTGCAGGCCGATGACTTCCCCCGCGAACTCCAGCGCGGCGAACACGATGCGCACCGCGAAGCCCATGGCCAGGCCGATCAGCAGTTGCTGTGCCACGAGCAGCGTCAGCAGGGGCAGCGAGTCCAGAGGCATCGACGGCATCTGGGGCAGAGAAGGCTGGCATGCGACGGCGATGAACAGGGACAGGCCGACGCGCAACCTGAGCGGCACGTTGCGCTGGCTGAAGGTGGGCATGCCGGCAAACAGCGCCAGCGTGCGGATGAATGGCCACAGCAGCGGGTTCAACCACGCGAGCAGTTGGGCTTCGGTGACTGAAAACACGTCAGGTCACCGCAGCGTTTGAACCCGCGGGCCGTGCGCTGGGCCACGTTCGGCTGGGCAAGACAGGGCGAGGGGCCGCATGACCTAGCCCACGACCGACGGAATGGTCATCAACGTGCGCTGGATGTACTCCACCAGTTCCGTCACCATCCAGGGCCCCGCGACCGCCAGCGTCAGGATCGCGGCGACCACCTTGGGCACGAAGGACAGCGTCGCCTCGTTGATCTGCGTGGCCGCCTGGAAGACGCTGACGGTGACGCCCACGAGCAGCACGACGATCAGGATGGGTGCGGCCACCAGCATCAGCATGTACAGGCCTTGCTGGCCGAAGGTGAAGACTTGTTGTGCGTCCATGGGTCTCAGTCAGTGGGTGACGGCGCGGCTCGTTGCGTTCGATCGTCTGTTCCGCGAGGGCATCAGGTCACGAAGCTGGCAGCCAGGGAGCCGAGCAGCAGGTTCCAGCCGTCCGCCAGGACAAACAGCATCAGCTTGAAGGGCAGGGCGACGAGCACGGGCGACAGCATCATCATCCCCAGGCTCATCAGCACGCTCGCCACGATCATGTCGATGACGAGGAAGGGGATGAAGACCAGGAAGGCGATCTGGAAGGCACTCTTCAGCTCGCTGGTGACGAACGCCGGCACCAGCACCTTGAAGGGCACGTCCTCGGGCTTGACGCTGCTTTCCAGCTTGGCCAGCCGCGAGAACAGCGCCACGTCGGCCTGGCGGGTCTGCTTGAGCATGAAGCCGCGCATTGGCACCTCGGCGCGCTTCAAGGCCTCGTCGAACTGGATCTGCCCGGCGCTGTAGGGCTGCCAGGCCTCGGCATAGACCTTGTCCAGCGTCGGGCTCATGACGAAGAAGGTCAGGAACAGGGACAGGCCCACGATGACCTGGTTGGGCGGCGCGGCCTGCGTGCCCAGCGCCTGGCGCATCAGGCTCAGCACGATGGCGATGCGCGTGAACGCCGTCATCATCAGGATGACCGCCGGCAGGAAGCCCAGGGCCGTGAAGAACAGCAGCGTCTGGATGGGCACCGAATAGTTGCCGCCGCCACTGCCCTGGCCGATCAGCAGCGGCAGCGTGGCCGGCGGTGTCTGGGCCTGGGCGAGGGCACCGCCTGCCGCAACCAGCAGCGCCAGCCCCAGCACCGACTTCAGTTGGCCCGCGGCGTGTGAAGCCGAGGGCCGAGCGCCGGGCCGCCCCAAGCCGGCCCGCGGGCGATGTGCTTGCGGCTGGACGCCGCAAGCATCGCCGTCCCCTCGGGGGCTGAGGCCGGACACGGTGAGTCCTGAGGACTCGTCGTGCCTGCCGAAGGGCAGCCGCTGCGTCGGCTGCGCGAGGGGCTCAGACATCTTGGCGCTCCTTGCTCAGCAGCTTGGCGAACGAGGCGGGTGCGACAGGCTCGGCCTGCGGCGGCATGACGTGCAGCGTGGTGATGCTCTGCGCCGTGGTGCCCAGCACCAGCCAGCGCCGGTCCTCGCCCTGGCCGACCTCGACGACGAGCAGTCGCTGGTTGGGCGCCGTGGGCAACTGGGCCACCAGGCGCAGCACGCCGGCCGCCGCCGCGCCGCCCATCGGCGTGCGCTTGAGCAGCCACAGCGCGACCGGGATCAGCGCGACGATGCCGAGGAACCAGAGGAAGGGGAGCAGGCCGGCGGTGTTCATGCCTCGGCATTCTGCGGACCGACTTGAGCGTCCGAACGCCCCAAGTGGCAGCGCAAAGCTGCCCTTGTCCGGCGACCGGGCGACAGATCAGGCCGACTTGGACAGGCGGCGCATGCGCTCGGAGGGCGTGACGATGTCCGTCAGCCGGATGCCGAACTTGTCGTTCACCACCACCACCTCGCCCTGGGCGATCAGGTAGCCGTTGACGAGCACGTCCATGGGCTCGCCGGCCAGCGCGTCCAGCTCGACGACCGAGCCTTGCGCCAGCTGCAGGATGTTCTTGATCGGGATGCGGGTGCGGCCGAGTTCGACGGTGAGCTGGACGGGGATGTCCAGGATCATGTTGATGTCGCCCGCCGGTCCGCCCGCGTGGGTGGGCGTGAAATTGGCGAAGCTGGGCGTGGACACCTGCTCGGGCGCCTCGGCGACTTCGGACGCGACGGACGGGGCAGGGGCCGCTTCGGCCAGCGCCGCGGCCCATTCGGCCGCCATCGCATCCTGTTCTTCTTGGCTGGGTGAATCAGGACTCATGTTTGGCTCCCAGCCAGCTCTCCTGAGAGCCGGTCAGCATCTTGTCGATCTTGAGGGCGTACTTGCCGTTGGACGTGCCGTAGTGGCAGTCGAACACCGGCACGCCGTCCACCTTGGTCTGGATGACGGGTTCGAGGTCCAGTTCGATGAAGTCGCCCGGCTTGAAGGCCAGCAACTGCTCCACCGTGGCCGGCGCGGTGCCGAGCTCGGCGACCAGTTCCACCTCGGCGGCCTGGATCTGCGTCTTCATCAGGTTGATCCAGCGCCGGTCGGGCTCGGCGGAATCGCCCACCGTCGTGGAATACAGCACGTCGCGGATGGGCTCCAGCGTGGAGTACGGGATGCAGAAGTAGATCGTGCCGCTGGTCTCGCCGATCTCCAGCGTGAACGACGTGGACACGACGATCTCGCTGGGCGTGGCGATGTTGGCGAACTGGGGCTGCATCTCCGAGCGCTGGTATTCCAGCTCCAGCGGATAGATGCCCTTCCAGGCCTTGTGGTACTCGTGGAGGATGACTTCCACGATGCGGGTGATAACGCGCTGCTCGGTGGGCGAGAAGTCGCGGCCCTCGATGCGCGCATGGAACTTGCCGATGCCGCCGAACAGCGAGTCGATGACGGCGAACACCAGCGTCGGATCGCAGACGATGAGCCCGTTGCCGCGCAGCGGCTTCACCGAGACGATGTTGAAGTTGGTCGGGACGACGATCTCGCGCAGGAAGGCGCTGTACTTCTGCACCTTGATGCCGCCGATGGCGACCTCGGGGCTCTTGCGGATGAAGTTGAACAGGCCCACGCGGATGTTGCGCGCGAACCGCTCGTTGATGATCTCCATCGTGGGCATGCGCCCACGGACGATGCGCTCCTGGCTCGCGAGGTTGTACTCGCGGATGCCGCCGACCTGCTCCTCCTCCTGCTCGAGCTTCTGGCTCTCGCCGGTGATGCCCTGCAGCAGCGCATCGACTTCGTCCTGGGACAGGATCTGCTGGTTCATGCCAGGTCTCCCGTGGCGTCACGGCCTGCGGCCCCGTGGGCGGGGTGGGCGACGAAGTCGGTGCAGTCGGACATCATTGGACGATGAAGTTGGAAAACAGGACCTGGGTGATGGGGCTCTCGACGTGGGCCTTCTTCTTCTTTTTCTTCTTCGGTGCGGCGGATGCCGGCGCCTCTTCCTCGTCCTCGTCGTCCAGTTCGATCCCCATCGGCCGCACCGACTCGCGCATGATGTCCTTGGCGAGCTTTTCCTTGCCCTCGCGGGTCAGCAGCTCGACGGCGGTCTTGTGCGCCAGCACCATCAGCACGTTGCTGCGGATGGCGGGCATGTAGGCCTTGATCTGGTCGGCGAACTTCGGGTCCTCGACCTGCAGCGTGACGCCGATCTGCGCGAAGCGGTCCACGTCCTTGTCGGCCAGGTTGACCGTGAAGGGGTCCAGCGGCACGAACGTGGGCGGATGGTCGCTCTTGGCATGCGCCTTGGGCTTGACCGGGGCCTCGGTGGTCTCCGCGCCGTCCTCGTCCTCGGCGGCAGGCTTCTTCTTCAGCAGCATGACGGCCGCACCGCCACCCACCAGCACGAGCACCAGCACGGCGGCCAGGATGATGATCAGCTTCTTGCTGCCGCCGCCCTTGGGCGCGGCCTGTTCGGCAGCCGGCGCAGTCGCCATGAGAACTCCTTGAAAGGCATCGCCCACTCACCGTGGGCGCTTCATCAGCCGATTATTGACCCGGGGTCTGCCGGGCATGCGTGGATTAGCTTGAGCAGCGCGTGCCTATTTCCGCTTCAGCATCACGCGAAGGTGTCGAGCAGGCCGACGGTTCGCCGCGTGGGGGTGCTGGCGCCTGCCGCCGCGGACGAGTCGACGCCGCCGCCGACGCGCGACGTGCGGCGGGCCGGCTGGTCATCGCCGGCTGCGCCGGCAGAAGGGTTGGCGTCGCGCGGTGCCTGCTGGAAGACACCGCCCCCCGACAGCGTCAGCCCCTGGCCCTTCAGCGCGGCGGCCAGGTCGGGCATGCTCTGCTCCAGGGCCTGGCGCGTCTCGGCCTGGGCGGCATGGAAGGACACCTGGGCCTGCGAGCCGTCCACGACGATCTGCACGGCCACAGGCCCCATGTCGGCCGGATTGAGCTGCAGTTCGGCGGTCTGCAGGCCGTCCACCGCCAGCAGGCTGACGCGCGCGCCCAGCTCGGCACCGAAGGCGCTGCTGTGCACGGGTGCCTGGACCTGGCCGTAGGCGGTGCCGCTGACGGTGGTGAGGTCGGCTGGTGCGGCGTGGCCGGGCAGACCCTGGGCCAGCAGGGCCGCGAAATTGGGTGTGCCGGCGCCGGGCGTCGCGGCGGTCTGGGGTGGGGTGGATGCAGTCGCCGCAGGCGCGGTCTGCAGCGCGTCGGTGGGGCTGGCGGCGACGGACCGGCCATCGGGTTTGTCGCCGAACGCCTCGACGGGCTTGCCGCGCTGCGACGCATCTGCCAGCCGGATGGGTGCGTCCGGGCGGCGCTCCGTCGGCTGTCGACCGGTGCGGGTGTCGGACGCGTCGGCGCGGACCGCCGTGTCGGTGTCGTCGTCGGCAGCCGCGTCGCTGCGGCCACGCGACGCGTGCTCGGCCTGGGTGGCCTGGAGCAGGCTGGCAGCCGTCGCAGCGACCGTGGCGTCGGCGGGCGCTGCGGCCTGGGCCGGAGTGGCCAGGCCGATGAGCTGGGTGAATTCCGTCAGGCCCGAGGTTTCGGGTGCGTCGTCGGTCGTGTCCGCCTTGTCCGTGTCGAGCTTGGCGTCGGTCGTGGCGTCGACGTCCTTGCGGGCGGCGGCCGCCTTGTCGGTCTTGGCGGCCGAGGCCGCGGCGGTGTCTGGCCCCACCTTGATCGGCGTGACCGGCTTCTTGACCAGGCCGCGGTCCCGGTTCAGCCGCGTGGTGTTCGGATCGGGGCCGTCGGGCGCCGGCGGGGCCTGCGGCGCAGGTTGGGGCGGCGCTTCGGGCTTGGTCGGTGCGGGCTCGGCCTGAGCCGGCGGCGGCTGCATCGACGGCTGCTCGCTCAGGAACTGCGTGAAGCTCTGGCCGTTGACGGACGCGCTGCCGTTGCCGGAAGGCAGGGCGGTGGCCGCAGGGGGCAGGGCGGCCGGCCTGGGGGCGACGGTGGCGTTGTTGCTGATCATGGCTGCGACCTCCGCGTTCAGATGTCGGCCGTGCGGCGCAGGTGCGCGCGGGCCGCGAACTCGTCGGCGGCACGTTGCTCGCGGCGCTGGTCGGCCTTGGCGGCGTCGGCCTCGCGGCGGGCGATCAACTGGCGCAGCGCGGCCACGCGCAGTTCGGCCTGTCGCAGCGCCTCGCGGGCGCGGTGCTGGCGCTGGTCGGCATGGGTGGCCACGTGGCCCTGCGTGTCGACCGCCTGGTCCAGGCGCTGGCCGAAGCTGTTGTAGCAGCCGACGATGTCCATCGTGGTCGCCCGGGTGAAGGTCTGTGTCCAGCGCTGCTGGTAGTCCTGGCGGTAGCCGGTCAGCTCGCCATGCTGGGTGCGTGCGGCCTGTGCCTGGGCACTGGCGGCATGCAAACCCTGTGCGGCGGCGTCGCGCTCGGCTTCGGCACGTTCCAGCAGCAGGCTCAGCGTCGATGAACTCATGTACCACTCTCCAGCGTGCACCCAGGCCGGCGGCCGGGTGCTCAGTCAATATCGGCGGGCGCCGCCCCGAGGTTTAGGCGCCTTGGACCACGGCCTGCAATTGGCTGACGCTGGCGTGAAGAAGTGCCGGGCTGTGCATGTCCTGCTGCAGCAGCCGCGTCATGTCCGGATGCAGGCGCACGGCCAGGTCCAGCTCGGGGTCGCTGCCCGGGGCATAGGCACCAAGCTGGATCAGGTCGCGGGCCTTGTTGTATTTCGCCAGAAGCTGGCGAAAGCGACGCGCGGAATCGACCTGGTTTTGGGGTGCAACACTGGTCATCACGCGGGACACCGAGCGCTCGATGTCGATGGCAGGATAGTGGCCGGCCTCGGCCAGGTCGCGCGAGAGCACGATGTGGCCGTCCAGGATGCCGCGCGCCGCGTCGGCGATGGGGTCCTGGGGGTCGTCGCCTTCGGTCAGCACGGTGTAGAACGCGGTGATGGACCCCTCGCCGGCCAGGCCGTTGCCGCTGCGCTCGACGAGTTGCGGCAGCTTGGCGAAGCAGCTCGGCGGGTAACCCTTGGTGGCGGGCGGCTCGCCGATGGCGAGCGCAATCTCGCGCTGGGCCATCGCGTAGCGCGTCAGCGAGTCCATCAGCAGCAGCACGTGGCGGCCTTCGTCGCGGAAATGCTCGGCGATGGCCGTGGCGTAGTGCGCGCCCTGCATGCGCATCAGGGGCGGTGCGTCCGCGGGCGCGGCGACGACCACGCTGCGCCGCAGCCCCTCCTCGCCGAGGATGTCCTCGATGAATTCCTTGACTTCGCGGCCGCGCTCGCCGATGAGCCCCACGACGATGACGTCGGCCTGCGTGTAGCGCGCCATCATGCCCAGCAGCACCGACTTGCCGACGCCCGTGCCGGCGAACAGGCCCAGGCGCTGGCCGCGGCCGACGGTCAGCAGCGCGTTGATCGCGCGCACGCCGGTGTCCAGCGGCGTGCGCACGGGGTCGCGGTCCATCGCGTTGATGGGGCGTCGCACCATGGGCTCGTTGTGGATGGCGCCGAGCTCGCCGCGGCGGTCCAGCGGGTGGCCGTGCGGGTCCACGACACGCCCCAGCAGCCCGTCGCCCATGGGCAGGTGCAGGCCGCGGTCCTCGCCGCGGCGCCACGGGTGCAGGGGCTGGCCCAGCCTGGGTGCCAGCGGCGGCAGCTGGCGCGGCACGACGCTGGCGCCGCTGGACAGGCCTTGCACCTCGTCGGTGGGCATCAGGTAGGCCCGGTCGCCCGAGAAGCCGACGACCTCCGCGTTCACCGGCGCCGCGCCGCGGCGCGGGTTGTTGCCGCTGCTGGGCATGTGGATGCGGCACACCGAGCCCATCGGCACCTTGATGCCGGTGGCCTCCAGCACCAGGCCGGCCACGCGCACCAGCTTGCCCTGCGACTCCAGCGGCGCCGCATTGGCCGCCAGGGTCTCCAGGTCGGCCAGGTATTGCTGCCAGCGCGCCTTCACTCGTCGTCCTCGCCGCCGCGGCGGTCCTCCCAGATGGAGGTCTGGCCGAGCGCCGCCGCCGCCTGCTGCCAGCGCGTCGCCAGCGTGGCATCGACGCTTGCGATGTCGGCATCCACCTTCACGCCGCCACGCGGCACTTCGAGGTCCGGGATGAGCTGCGCCTCGCGGGCCTGCATCTCGGTGCCGGCGCCCTGCTGCACGAGCGGGAAGTCGTCGGGGTGCACGCGCACGCGCACGTGGCGGGCACTGAGCTGCAGCGCCTCGACCGCGTCATGCGCCACGCGCGCGATCAGCTCGGGCCGCTGCGCCAGCTCGCTGCGCACGACCTGGCGGGCCAGCTCGACGGCGATGCGCGCGACGGACGCGGCCATGTCGTCTTCCAGCTCGCGCAGCCCGGTGTCGAAGTTCTTCACCAGCGTGCCCAGCTGGGCGCTCATCTGCTGGGCGAAGCTGTGCTTGAAGGCGTCGAGCGCGGCCATGCCGTCGCGGTAGCCATCCTGGTAGCCGCCCTGGCGGGCAGCATGCAACTGCTCCTGCGCGCTGGGCTCGGGCGGCGGTGGTGGCTGCACCGGTGCCGCGGCGGCCGGCGGGGGCGGCGCCGGCGTGCCCGGGCGCATCGGGGCGAACGGCGACGGCGCGGCACTGCCCAGGTTGTCGAGGTTCCAGGCCTTGGCGCCTTGCACCTCCTCGCCGGGGATGAAGCGGGCATAGCTGCCGCGGCGGTCGCCCTCGCGGCGGTCGGGCGGGGGCACTTGCCGGGGAGGTTGTCTGGTGGCCATGCTGGCAATTCTGCGCGCGCGTCAGCGCAGCGCCGCCTCACGCGGCTGGCGACGCCGGTCGATGCTGGTCATACGAACTGGTCGTCGCCGCCGCCGGCGAGCACGATCTGGCCTTCGTCGACGAGGCGGCGCACGATCTTGAGCATTTCCTTCTGCTCGGCCTCGACCTCGGACAGCCGCACGGGGCCGCGCGAGTCGAGATCCTCGCGCAGCGTTTCGGCCGCGCGGGTGGACATGTTGCGGAACACCTTCTCGCGCAGTTCGGCGCTGGCGCCCTTGAGCGCGACGACCAGGCTCTCGGTCTGCACTTCCTTGAGCACGGCCTGGATGCCCTTGTCGTCGATCTTGTTCACGTCGTCGAACGTGAACATGTTGTCCATGATCTTCTGCGCCAGGTCGGAGTCGGCCTCGCGGATGTAGTCCAGCACGGAGGCCTCCACGCTGGTGCCCATCATGTTGATGATCTCGGCCGCCGTCTTGGCGCCGCCCAGCGAGCTCTTCTTCATGCGCTCGCCGCCGGCCAGGATCTGGCTCATGACCTCGTTGAGGTCCTTCAGCGCGGTGGGCTGGATGCCGTCCAGCGTGGCGATGCGGATCAGCACCTCGTTGCGGCCTCGCTCGGTGAAGAGTTTGAGCACGGAGCTGGTCTGGTCGAAATCCAGGTGGGCCAGGATGGCCGCGATGATCTGCGGGTGCTCGTTGCGCAGCAGCTCGGCGACGCTGGCCGCATCCATCCACTTCAGGCTTTCGATGGACGAGACGTCGCCCCCCTGCAGGATGCGCTCCAGCAGCAGGTTGGCCTTGTCCTCGCCCAGCGCCTTGCGCAGCACGGCGCGCACGTACTCGTCGGTGTCCGTGACCAGCGTGCTGTGGGTCTCCGCGACGGCGTCGAACTTGTCCAGCACCTGGTCCACCTGGGCGCGCTTGATCACCTTGAGCTTGGCGATGGTCTCGCCCAGCGCCTGCACCTCCTTGGGTGACAGGTGCTTGAAGACCTCGCTGGCTTCTTCCTCGCCCAGCGACATCAACAGAATGGCGGCGCTCTCGGTGCCCTTGTCGTCCATAGCCTAGCCCTCGTTCAGGCCGCTTCTCCGGCCATCCAGTCGCGCACGATGTTCGCGACTGCGACCGGATTGTCGCGGGCCATCGTGCGGGCGCGCTCCAGTTTCTCGTTGTGAAGCGGGGCTTCCAGCCTGGGCATGCCCTCTACGCCCGGCAGCAGTTCGGGGTCGTCGACCACCTCGTCGACCGTTTCCGGCTTCTCCTCGGGCGGCAGCGGGGCTGCAGCGCGGATGGCCGGGCGGATCATGCCGAAGACGGCGATCAGCGCGATCAGCACGCAGGCGGTGGGCACCATGGCCGAGCGCAGCAGGTCGGTCAGCCAGGGCTGCTTCCACAGTGGCACGTCGACGGGTTCGGTCTTGTCGACGATGAACGGCGCGCTGACGACCTTGACGGAGTCGCCCCGCTCGGCGTTGAAGCCCATCGCTTCCTTGACGATGTCGGTCAGGCGCGTGATCTCTTCCGCCGGCACCGGCTGGCTGGTGGTCTTGCCCTTGGCGTCGGTCACCTGTTTCTGGTTGACGACGACGGCCGCGTTCAGCCGCTTGACGTTGCCGACCGCGCCGCGCGTGACGCGCACGGTCTTGTCGACTTCGTAGTTGGTGACCTGCTCGCGGCGGCTGTTGTTGGCGCCGCCACCGCCCTGCGCGGCCTGCAGCGGGGCGCTGGCGCCGTTGATGGGCGCCGTGGCCGGCACGGGCGGCTGGTTGGTGGCCGCGCCGGGCACGCCGGTGGGCAGCGCCGCGTTCGCGTTGCTCTGCTCGTTGCTCTGGCTGGAGCGCACGGCGGCCTGGGTGTTGGCGCCCTGGTTGGGCCGGTACTCCTCGGCGGTGGCCTCGGTCTGCGAGAAGTCCACGTCCACGGTGACGGTGGAGCGCAGGTTGTCGCGGCCGACGACGGGCTCCAGCAGGTCGAAGATGCGCTTGTTGTAGCCGGCCTCGACCTGCTGCTTGTACTGCAGCTGCTGGCTGTCCAGGCCGTTGCCGGCGTCGCCGCTGTTCTGCGAGAGCAGGGCGCCGGTCTGGTCGAGCACGCTGACGGCCTTGGGCGCCAGCTCGGGCACGCTGCTGGAGACGAGGTGGACGATGCCGGCGATCTGGCTGCGGTCCAGCGTGCGGCCACCGCGCAGCGTCAGCATGACCGAAGCGCTGGGCTTTTGCTGCTCGCGGAAGAAGCCGTTCTGCTGCGGGATGGCCAGGTGCACGCGGGCGTCGGCCACGTCGGACATGGCGGTGATGGTGCGCGTCAGCTCGCCTTCCAGCGCGCGCTGGAAGTTCATCCGTTCGTTGAACTGGGTCTGGCCGATGGAGGACTTGTCCATCAGCTCGAAGCCGACGGCGTTGCCGGTGCCGCCCTTGGGCAGCCCGAGCGCCGCCAGCTTCATGCGCAGCTCGTAGACCTGGCTGGCCGGCACGAGGATGGTGCCGCCGGCCTCGTGCTTGTAGGGCACCTGCAGCGCCGACAGCTGGCCGATGACGGCGCCGCCGTCCTTGTCGGCCAGGCCGGTGAACAGCGGCCGGTAGTCGCCCTGGGCGGACCACAGCGTGACGGCCAGCACGGCGCCGGCCAGCGCCAGCAGCCCGACGCCCATGGTGAGCTTGCTGCGCAGGGGCAGGCCGTTCATGCGCTGCACGAAGGTGGGCGCCTCGATCGGCGTGACCATCATCGGGGCGGCATTGGTTGCGCTCAGGGCGTTGTCCATCGGGGGCAGGTGGGTGCAGCGGGGCCGGAACTCCGGCGATGGCGCAAATTATTCGTGCCGGCCCCCTCAAGGAAGCGCCGAAGTGGCCGACTGCGCCCGCGCATCTCTGTGCTTCTGGCGCGTGACTTGCTGCCAAAGTGCCGCTCCATGGACATGAAGTTGCGCCCCTTCGACTTTGCCCAGGCCGCTGCCCGTGCGGGGCTGGCGGTCAATGGCCAGCCGCTGGCGCCCAAGCCGGCGGCCACGGCCGGGGCCAGCTTCGGCGACGCGATGAGCAGCGCCCTCAAGGCCGTCAGCGCCCAGCAGACCGACGCGGCACGCCTGCAGCGCGAGGTGCAGCTCGACAACCCGACGGTCAGCCTCGAAGAGACCATGGTCGCGATGCAGAAGGCGCAGATCGGCTTCCAGGCCACGCTGCAGGTGCGCAACCGCCTGGTGTCGGCCTACTCCGAGATCATGAACATGCAGATCTGACGGCCCCTCGCCCAAGCTCGCCTGCTGGACGCAGCGAGCTTGATCCGTCCCCCGAGGGGACGGCGATGCTTGCGGCATCAAGCCGCGCGCACATCGCCAGGCGGGCCGGCTTGGGGCGGCCCGGCGCTCGGCCCGAATACCGTGGGGCTTCGGGGCTGGTCAGCAATTTCCCTTGCGCGCGTCCGTGCCGCAGATCTGCGGGCGGCCGAGCGGGTTCAGGTCGATGTGCAGCTGCTGGTTGTGGTCGTTGCTGATGCCGATGCGCGTCCAGCCGACCGCGCGACCGAGGCCGGCCTCGAAGGTGATGCCCTGGCCGGACTGCAGCAGCGTGCCGCGGTACTCCTGGGACGTGACGCCGCCGATCTCGCAGCGCGGCCGGCCCGTGGCGCAGTCGCACGGCGCCTGGCGGCTGGTGCCCCAGCACCACTGCGGGCCGCTGCTGAAGCCGACGTAGATGTTGCGGCCCTCGTCCACGCTCATCGTGCGGGCACGACGCAGGTCCTGCTCCAGCATTTCGGCCACATGGCGCAGCCGCTGGCGGGCCAGGAAATCCGCATAGTTGGGCACCGCTGCGGCGAGCAGGATGCCGACCACGATCAGCACGAAGACGACTTCGAGCAGCGTGAATCCCTGCCCCTGGGCATGCGGGTGCGCCTGCCTGTTACCCAGGGAGATGCGCGCCGGCTTGGCAGCGGCCCTGCGCTCGGCCCTGCCCGCGCTCGCGTTCATGCGTCCAGCTTCAGCAGGCGGCGGCGCTTCTGCGTCTGGTCCACGTAGACCTGCAGCGAGCGGGTGACCGCGGCGTCGAGATCGACGAAGGCGCAGCCGAGCTGCAGCATGCCGCCGTTCGCCCCGTCCTCGCCGCCGATGGGGCTGATGTGATGCGGCAGCAGCGCAATGCGCAGCGCCGTCAGCCGGTCCAGCTCCAGCACCAGGCCGCTGGCGGGGCGCCCCGGGGGCAGCGGCATGAAGTCGGGCGGCAGCGCCAGGGCCACGCCGCCGATGCTGATGTCCAGCACGCGCAGCGCCCGGCCAGGCTGGGTGTCGCCCGGCAGCACCACGCGCGGGTAGGTGCTGCCGGCCGGCTGCACGCGGAAGGACTGGCGGCGCTGGAACCGGTACAGCCGCGTCGGCAGCGCGGCGCGCAGCACGGCGCCCTGGTCGCTGCTGACGAGCACCGGCGCGTCGAGTTCGAACTGCAGCTTGATGGCGCTGAGGTAGGCCACCGCGGTGATCTCGCCCTCGGCGACCAGGCTCTGGCTGATGGCGTCGGGGTCGGCGGCGATGTCCAGGCCGATCAGGTCGGCCGCGGTGTCCAGCGCGACGATGCGGCTGGACAGGCTCTGGCCGTGCGGGCCGCTCAGCCGCACGCCGACGCCTTCGCGCTGCAACTGCTGGAGGTAGGCCGCGATCTCGGTGGCGGCGACGCGCAATTCCTCGGGGGCGGCTTCAGGGGCGGTCATGCCAGGAATGGTAGTCGCACGGACGCGGCGCGGCAGCGAAGGCGCCCCCTCGGGCGCAGGCCGGCGGGCGCCGCTTGGCAGGTGTTCCGGCCGGCGTCAGTGGACCAGGCGGCTCTTGCCTTGCAGCACGTGGTCGAGGTCTTCCAGCCAGGGTTCGGCGAGCGTGCGGATCTCGGCGTCGTTGACCAGGATGCGCTGCATGATGCGGGTCTTCAGTGCCGACTCGCCGGGGCCGAGCTGGGTCTGGTTGGCAGCCGACTTGAGCTGCGAGATCAGCAGCACGCAGGCGCCTTCGAGCTTGACGACTTCGTCCCAGTTGCCGGTGCGGGCGGCCGACAGCATGTCGGCGCTGGCCTGCTCGATGGCCTCGTAGTAGTTCAGCAGTTCGGAGTTCATTGCGGGGGTCACCGGAGATGAGGCTGTGGGCGGTGGATGTCAGGCGGCGCGGGCGGCGGGCGCGGCGTTCTGACCCAGGGCGGCAGGTGTCTGGCCGATGGCGGTCCAGGCCTCGCGCACCGGGGTCAGCAGGCGCTGGCACTCCTGGATGGCGGCCAGGTCGCTGTGCAGGTTGGCCTGCGTGAGGCGCATGCAGACGTAGCCGTAGAGCTCGCGCAGGTCGGTGGCGAGCTGGCCGGCCGACAGGTCCAGGCCGGCGCGCAGGCCCTCGTCCAGGATGCGCACCGCGCGGCTCAGCGAGCGGCCCTTGAGCTCGGTGTTGCCGGCCTGGATGGCGGCCACGGCCTGGTTCATGCCGTCGAAGGCGCCATCGAACAGCATGGCGACGAGGCGGTGCGGGCTCGCGGACTGCACGTCGGTCTCCAGGCCGACCTTGGCGTAGAGGGTGGCGCGCTGGCCGCGGGCTGCGAAAGGGGAGGACATGTTGCCGTACATGGGTGTCGGAGGTCGTCGTCGTGTTGACTGTTTTTCGGCCTTCCGTCGCGGGACTTGAGGCGCGAGAGCCCCGAACTTTGGTGAACTGTGACGCTTTATTTCCGGATCGAAAAGACAAAAGGCGACCCTGAGGTCGCCTTGCTGTCGTCGGCCCATGCCGCGGTCACGCCACGGTCATTTGTTGAACTGGGCGATCTGTTGCGTCATGTAGTTGGACAGGCTGTTGAGCTGGCTCATCTTGGTGTCCAGCGCCGAGTACTGTGCGCGCAGCCGCTTCTCGTTCGAGGCGGAGCGATCGGTGAGCTGGTCGACGCGCTTGCCGTTGCTGTCGATCTGTGCCTGGATGCCCTTCTGGCGGGTGGACACGCTGCCATCGACGCTGAGCGCCTGGTCGACCATGGCGCGCATGCGCGTGGCGAAGCCGCTGTTGCTGTCGTCGGTGCTGTCCACGCCCATGAAGAAGGACTTCAGGTCCGTCAGGTTGGTCAGCGCCTTGTCGAGCTTGGTGCCTGTGGTGGGCAGGTTGCCGTCCGACCCCGGCGCCAGGCCGATGTCGGACAGGCGGCTCAGGCTGCCGCCCAGCGACGTGACGCCGCCGGCAATGCCGCGCAGGCGGTTGTTCAGGCCGATGGCGGCCGAGTCGCCCTGCAGCGGCGCCGCCGTCTTGCTGGCGGAGTCGTACTTGGTCTGGGCGCGCAGCAGCTGGTTGACGGCGTTGTACGCGGTCGTGAAGTCGCTGACGGCCTTCTTGATCGCATCGGCGTCCTGGCTGATGCTGATCGTGACCGGCGGCGTGACCTTCAGCAGCAGGATGTTCAGGCCGTCGATGGCGGAGTTCAGCGAGTTCGACTCGGAGCTGATGTCCAGGCCGTTGAGCTTGGCGCGCGCGTTGACGGCGGGCAGCGTCTGCGACATCTGGCTGACGTTGTTGCTCGGGTCGTAGGCGAGCTGGGACAGGCCCGCGGCATCGCCGGCATTGCCGTCGCTGTCGTTCACGGTGACGCGGAAGGCGTTGCTTTCGCCGGTGTTGCGCGAGGTCAGCGTCAGGCGCGAGCCGCTGGCGTCGGTGACGATGGCGGCAGTGACGCCCGCGTTGGCGGCGTTGATCTGGTCACGGACCTGGCCGAGCTGGTCCTGGCCGGGACCGATGGTGATGGTCACCGGCGTCTTGCCGGCCTTGCTCGTGAAGGTGGAGCCGCCGTTGCCGTCCGAGCCCCAACTGCCCAGCTCGATGGTGAGCGTGCCCTGGCCGACGGTGGCCGTGCTGCTGGCGTAGTTGCCGGAAGCCAGGCTCTGCGCCTGGGCCAGCTTGGTGACCTCGAGGTTCACATTGCCGATGGCCGCGCCGCTGGATGCGGTGACGCTCACCGCGGTGCTGTCGCTGACGCTGGTCTTGGCGCCGGCCCAGGTGTCCGGGTTGGTCAGCTTGGACGACGCATCGCGTAGCGTGGACAGCGCGCTCTGGATCTGCCCATAGGTGGACAACTGGGTCTTCAGACCCGTCGTCTTGTTGTTGATGTCCGCAATGGGCTGCTGGTCGAGTGCCACCAGCTTGGTGATGATGGACTCGACGTCCAGCCCGCTTCCGAGACCGAGAGATGAGATGGTGGCCATGGCTCAGCAATGCAAAAAAGCCGATATGCAAGGGCGATATCGGCGAGGTCGGCCGGAACTTGAGGGCCCCGGAGCGATTTTTTTTAGCGTTGCAGCAGCGACAGCACCTGCTGGGGCAACTGGTTGGCCTGCGCCACCATCGCGTTGCCGGCCTGCTGCAGGATCTGCGCGCGGCTCAAGTTGGCGGTTTCCTGGGCAAAGTCGGCATCCATGATGCGGCTGCGGGCGGAGGTCTGGTTCTCGACCGCCACCTGCAGGTTGGAGATCACGGCGTCGAAGCGCGACTGGGTGGCGCCGAACGTGGCTCGGGTGTTGTTGACCTGGTCCAGTGCGCTGTCGATGTTGTCGATGACGGTGCCGAGGTCGGCGAAGCTGACGGTGCCGTCGATCAGCGCGGGAAAGGGTGGCGTGCCCGCACCCAGCAACTGCGACAGGGGGTTGGCCGTGGGGTCCTGCGCCGTCATGTCGATCGCCGCCACAGTGATGGAGTCGTTGACGGTGGTGTTGGCGCCGATCTGGAAGGTCTGACCCGTGCCAGCCGCCACGCCGGCCGTGTCGGCCAGGATGGACTTGCTGTTGAACGTGGTCGCGTTGACGATGCGCCAGATTTCCGAACCCAGTTGCTCGAACTCCTTGTTCAGCGAGTCCTTGTCGGAGCTGCTGTTCGTGGAGTTGCGGGCCTGGACGGTCAGCTCGCGCATGCGCTGCAGGTTGTCGCCGATCTTGCCGAGCGCGCCTTCTGCGGTCTGCGCCAGCGAAATGCCGTCGTTCGCGTTGCGGATCGCGACGTTCATGCCGCGGACCTGCGTGTTCATGCGCTCGGCGATGGCCAGGCCCGCCGCGTCGTCCTTGGCGGAATTCACCCGCAAGCCGGACGACAGGCGCTGCATCGACACCGCGAGCGAGCTCTGCGAGGCGTTCAGATTGCGCTGGGCGTTCAGCGAGTTGATGTTGGTGTTGATGGTTTGTGGCATCGCGCACTCCTGGAATCGGGCTACGAGATGGCGTCAATGCCAGACTCGATGGACCAGATTCTGAAAGTGCGTCGCTTTGCCAAAAGCCGGATGAGGGCCCTAAACCACGGCCATTAACGGCCACCCGGATCGCCTTGACCGGCCCCGCAAGGGGCGCGGCCGGCGCCGGGTCACCCCCTGGATCAGTTGCGCAGCAGCGCCAGCACCTGCTGCGGCAACTGGTTGGCCTGCGCCACCATCGTGTTGCCGGCCTGCTGCAGGATCTGCGCGCGGCTCAGGTTGGCGGTTTCCTGCGCGAAGTCGGCATCCATGATGCGGCTGCGCGAGGCGCTCTGGTTCTCGACCGCGACCTGCAGGTTGGAGATCACGGCATCGAAGCGGTTCTGCGAGGCGCCCAGCGTGGCGCGCTCGCCGTTGACCGTGTCCAGCGCGGTGTCGATGTTGGTGATGACGCTGTCGATGTCGGTGCCGGTCGCGGTGTTGTCGATGGTCGCGCGGCCTGCGCCGGTGTTGTCGGTGCCGGCCACCACCGTGATGCCGGCGTCGGTCGTCATGTCGGTGGTGACGATGTCGATGCGGTCATTGGCCGTCGTGTTCGCGCCGACCTGGAAGGTCTGAGTGCCGGCGGCGGACGTGGCCAGCACCGCCTTGCCGTTGAACGTGGTGCCGGCCAGCACGCGCTGGATTTCCTTGGCCAACTCGCCGAACTCCTTGTCCAGAGAATCGCGGTCGGCGCTCGTGTTGGTGGCGTTGCGGGCCTGCACGGCCAGTTCGCGCATGCGCTGCAACGAGTCGCCCACCTTGGACAGTGCGCCTTCCGCCGTCTGCGCCAGCGAGATGCCGTCATTGGCATTGCGGATGGCGACCTGCGAGCCGCGCACCTGGGCATTCATGCGCTCGGCGATGGCCAGGCCGGCGGCGTCGTCCTTGGCCGAGTTCACGCGCAGGCCCGAGGACAGGCGCTGCATGGACACCGCCAGCGAGGACTGCGACATGGCCGTGTTGCGCTGGGCGTTCAACGAGGCGATGTTGGTGTTGATGATTTGGGGCATGGTTCAATCCTTTCGTTGACGATGGCGTCGTGTTCCACGTAGTCCTCGAATGAATCGCGAACCCGTTGGAATGCTTATCGTCGGCACGATGGATTGACTTGAATCCTTTTTTGCGCACGGCTCCAAAAACGCCCCTCGCGGCGGCGAGGAGGCGTCAAGGGGCTTGTGCTGGAGGGGTGAGGTCAGCCGTCTTCTGAACGGACGGCGTGCTGCTCAGGGCCAGCGAGGCTGGCCCGGCTTCATCGAAGCAAGGACAGGACCTGCGACGGAATCTGGTTCGCCTGGGCGATCATCGCGTTGCCCGCCTGCTGGAGGATGTTGGCCCGGGACAGGTTGGCGGTTTCCTGCGCGAAGTCGGCGTCGGTGATGCGGCTTTTCGCGGCGCTCTGGTTCTCCACCGAGATCTGCAGGTTGGAGATGACCTGGTCCATGCGGTTCTGGGCGGCGCCCAGCGTGGCGCGTTGCGAGCTCACCGTGTTGATCGCCGAGTCGATGTTGTCGATGACGGTGTCGATGGCGCTGCCGGCGGCCGTGTTGTCGATCACGGCACGTCCGGCGCCGGTGTTGTCGGTGCCGGCCACGGCCGTGATGGTCGAATCGGTCGTCATGTCGGTCGTGACGACGTCGATGCGGTCATTGCTGGTCGTGTTCGCGCCGACCTGGAAGGTCTGCGTGCCCGCGGCGCTGGTGGCCAGGATGGCGCGGCCGTTGAAGGTCGTGCCGCCCAGCACGCGCTGGATTTCCTTGGAGAGTTCGCCGAATTCCTTGTCCAGCGAGTCCTTGTCGGCGCTGGTGTTGGTCGCGTTGCGCGACTGCACCGCCAGCTCACGCATGCGCTGCAGCGAGTCGTTCACCTTGGACAGCGCACCTTCCGCCGTCTGCGACAGCGAGATGCCGTCGTTGGCGTTGCGGATCGCGACCGTGGAGCCGCGCACCTGGGCGTTCAGGCGCTCCGAGATGGCCAGGCCGGCGGCGTCGTCTTTGGCGGAGTTGACACGCAGGCCTGACGACAGGCGTTGCAGCGACGTGGCGAGCGAAGACTGCGTCGCCGAGGTGTTGCGCTGCGCGTTGAGCGACAGCAGATTGGTATTGATGATCGAGGCCATGATGCGCTTCCTTTCAGCTTGAGATACCCGGCAAGGCGCCGGACGAAGACCCGAGTGCCCGGGTGCGGCACCCGTGCTCGCCGCTCGAACGCGCAATGACTGCGCGCCT
Source organism: Roseateles sp. (assembly GCF_965229315.1). GTDB lineage: Bacteria > Pseudomonadota > Gammaproteobacteria > Burkholderiales > Burkholderiaceae_C > Pelomonas. The sequence goes on along the minus strand of NZ_CBDDJA010000002.1, from coordinate 3,148,148 downwards.
TCGCGGCGACGCCCGACGCCAGTCAACCGTTGAAGCCCGTGTCGTCGCCGCAGCGACGCCACACCACCTCGGCCTTCTAGCCGGACCACGAACCTTTTCAGGTGCGTTGGAATGGCTATCGGACAGCGCAAGAAGATTCTTGAGCTGCTTTTGTCAAGGGTGTGATCTATTGAACAGAGCCGCCGCCAGGTCCTTGTTCGTCGGATCGGGTCACGCAGCCAGGAAACGCATCGCAAGGGGCTGGTGGCCTGTCCGCCGCAAGGCGGGGGCTCTGTCGGGCATGTGGCGGTCGAAAGGGGTCGGGGTCCTTCGGTGAAAGCTGAAATCTCAGGAAGCGAGACCGCCGGGGTGGCGGCAAGGTCTCCTGTTTGTTTTCGGCAGTCGCACGGCGGAGCAGGCGATGAGTAGAGGCTGCCGGACCGGCCTTTTCCGGCGATCTGCCCTCGCACGCCTTCCTACAGTTCGGCTCATCCCGGCCGATATTGCGCGCCGGACTGGAGCCCCGTGATGCGAGCCCTGTCCACGAACACCCCCACCAAGAAAGCCCACCGCCCCGTCGCGGTGCCGGCCAACGACCCCGCGATGCTGCTGGCCCGTGCCCGCAACGCCGCCTTCGCCGAAGCCTCCAAGGGCAACCTGGGCGGCGGCCTGGGGCTGCTGTACGACGCGCTGAAGGACGAGCCCATGAGCCACGACCTGCTGTCCGACATGGCGGCGCTGCTGCTGGCCGCCGGCAAGCTGGAGCATGCGGCCGGCTATGCGGAACGCGCGCTGCGCATCCAGAGCCTGCATGGCCCCAGCCTGTACACGCTGGCTTTCGCGCTGTCCGGCCAGGGCAACGTTGACCGCGCCATCGGCGTGCTGACCGAACTGCAGGGCGGCGCCGGCCGCGACAGCCTGCAGGCCGAGGCGCCCGAACTGGTGCCAGTGGCCATGATCGAGCTGGAGCGACTTCGCCGCGCCCGCTGACCCGAGCCGCTCTTTCTCGTCGCGGGGCCCCGCCAGCGCAAGCTGCCGGGGCCCCGGTGTTTCAGCGGCGCGCGAGCCCGACGCGCTTGTAGGAATTTGGATGACAAGGCCCGCGCCGAAACGCGACGCGGTGCACCGACAGCGCCTGATATCGAAGGAGTTGGGTGGTCAACACAATCCGTTTCACTGATCCCGAACACCACCCCACCTCTGAAACGGAAGCCGCCATGACCACCGATCAAATGCTCGCCGAGATCCGTGAAGCCAACCTGTCGTACCTGATGCTGGCCCAGAGCCTGATCCGCGCCGACCGCGAACAGGCGCTGTACCGCCTGGGCATCAGCGAGGACACCGCGACGCTCGTGGCCACGTTGAGCCCGGCGCAGATCATGAAGATCGCCTCCGGCAACACCTTGCTGTGTGCCTTCCGCATGAGCGATGACCTGGTGTGGGGCCTGCTGACCAACCACAGCAAGCCGGGCGCCAACGATGCGGTGTCCCGCCTGCACGCGTCGATTCTCATGGCCGGGCGGCACGAGCACGCCTAAGGACTGTTGACCCCCGGCCTGGCGAGTACGCCGAGCCACCCCCCGAGGGGGTGGGGATCGCTCAGGGGCTGACCCCTTCGCGACATCCCCGAACGCGGGCGGCTTGGGAGCGGCCCGGCGCTCGCCCGCAATACCGAACACCGAACCTACCGATTCCAGGAGTCCACCATGCGCGTCAAGAGCATCCTCACCGAAGCCAAGCAGATCGAACGGGCGGTCCAGCTCATCAACCTGGGTGCGCGGCTGCAGGTGCTGGAGTCGGAAACCGACATGTCCTACGAGCGCCTGCTGCGTCTTTATAAAGAGGTGTCCGGCAAGTCGCCGTCCAAGGGCCAGCTGCCGTTCTCGACCGACTGGTTCATGACCTGGCAGCCCAACATCCACGCCAGCCTGTTCCTGAACATCCACGAGTACCTGAACAAGGCCGCGGAGATGGACGAGATCGACACGGTCATCAAGGCCTACCAGCTCTACCAGGAGCAGACCACGGCCCAGGGCCTGGAAGCCATGCTGTCCGTCACCCGCGCCTGGCGCCTGGTGAAGTTCGTCGACAACGGCATGCTGACGCTGACCAAGTGCGCCAAGTGCAACGGCCAGTTCGTCACGCACCCGCACGAGATCGCCCGCCATTTCGTCTGTGGCCTGTGCAACCCGCCCGCACGCGCCGGCAAGGGCCGCGCCCAGGGTTCCATCCAGATGCATTGACCCGTCGGCCGACCTCGTCGTCGAAGAGCCGTCAGGCCGCCAGCGGCACCGGCGGCTGGCCGGCCAGCGCACGGTCCCACATGCGCTGGTACAGCGCTTCCAGCTCGCGGGCGAAGCGCGCCGTGTCGTAGAGCGCCGCGGGCCGCGCGGCGAGCGTGGCGCGCAGCGCCTGCCGTGCGGCCGCGTCTCGCCCCAGCGCGCAGATGCGCTCCACGTAGCCGGACACGTCGTGGGTGACGCAGTCTTCGAGCCCGGCGGCCGTCAGCAGGCTGGCGGCGACGCGGCCAGGGAAGCTGTCCGTGGTCATCGTCACGACCGGCACGCCGGCCGCGAGCGCGTCGCTGGTGGTCGTGTGGCCATTGCAGGGCCAGCTGTCCAGCGCCAGGTCGGCCGCGCCGATGCGGGCCAGGTGCTCGTCCATGCCCACGGGCGGCGCGAACACCAGCCGGTCGGCGGCGATGCCGGCCTGCAGCGCGGCCTGGCGCAAGCGCGCGTCCGCCTGCTCGCCGCCGCTGAGCTGCCAGAGCTGCGCGGCGGGCAGGCGGCGCAGCACGTCCATCCACGCGGCCCACAGGTCCGGCGTGATCTTGTAGACCGCGTTGGCGCCCAGCAGCACCAGCGCGTCCTCTGCCAGGCCCAGTTGCGCACGCGACGGTGGCGGGCCGGGCTGGCGCCGTCGGTCCTGCGGCTGGTAGCAGTGCGGCAGCTGCGCGATGCATTCGCTGTAGTCGGCCGCATCGGCCAGCGGCGTGACGACGGGGTCGCCGATGACGTAGTCGATGAAGCCCGCGCCGCTGGTGCCCGGGAAGCCCAGCCAGCTCACCTGCACCGGCGCGGGCCGCCAGGCGAGGGCGGCCATGCGGCTGCCGGCCGTGTGGCCCTTCAGGTCGACGAGGAGGTCCACGCCGTCGGCGCGGATGCGCTGCGCCGTGGCGGCCAGCGTCAGCGGGCCGACGTCGATCACCTGCTCGGCCGCGGCACGCACGCGCCGCGCCAGCACCGAGCCGTCGTCGAGGCCGTGCGAGTACAGACGGATCTCGAAGCGCTCGCGGTCGTGGCTTTCAAGCAGGTCCACCAGCAGCGCGGCGGTGGCATGGGCATGGAAATCGGCGGACAGGTAGCCCACGCGCAGCCGGGGCGGCGCTTGCGTCGCGTTCGGCAGGCGCTCTCGTGGCAGCGGTCGGCGCGGCGCCAGCGGCCGGATGCCGCGCGCCACGTGGCGGCTGGCGAGCGCAGCCGCCTTCAGCAACTCGGCCCGTGTGTGCGGCAGGCCCACCAGCGCGAACGGCATGCCGAATTCGTCGTCCGCCGTGTCGGGCTTGGCAGCCAGCGCGTGGCGCAGCGCGGCCAGGTCGGCGTCGAACTGCGACCAGTCCGCTGCCTTTTGCGTCGCGTGGATCAGGTAGCCCTGGGCCATGACGCTGGCCGGGTTCAGCAGCGCCGGTGTGCGAAACGCCTCGCAGGCCTGGCTGTCCAGGCCGAGTGCCTGCAGCGCGAAGCCGAGCTGCAGGTAGGTGTCGGTGTCGGTGGGCGCGAGCGCCAGCGCCTGCAGCAGCACGTCCACCGCCTCGGCCGCGCGGCCGGCGTGGCGCAGCGCCTCGGCCTGGCTGCGCAGCGCGGCGGGCGTCATTCGGCGATGGGCCGGGACGCCACGGCGAGCAGTGACATGCCGTTGAAGAAAAACATGCCGTCGACCTGCCAGGGCGTGTACTTGCGGATCACGTTGGACAGCGTGAACGGCGTGTACCAGCAGTTGTGGTCGGGGTGCACGACCTCGACGAAGGTCTGCGCGCCGCTGTTGTAGTCGAAGTGCCGGCGAAAGCACGAGTACGCGTCCGGCACGGTGATGAGGTATTGCGCCGCGCCCAGCGCATCGAGCTGCTTCAGGAACCCCTGCACGTCCGGCACGTGCTCCATGACCTCGGGCACCAGCACCACGTCGTAGTCGCCAGCCACGTCGGCCCAGTCGCTGAAGAGGCGGCCCTTCAGGTGCGGGCGCATCAGCTCGAAGGCCTCGCCGTGGATGTCGAAGCCGTCCAGCGTGCAGTGGGCGTCCAGCTGCAGGTGCAGCGAGCGCTTCAGGTCGGTGATGGGCCAGTCCACGCAGCCCACGTGCAGCACGCGCTTGCCGGCGCACAGCGCGACGAAGGCGTCCAGGCGCGGCACGCCGACGAAGTCTTCGCCGACCTTCACCTTCTGCACGAAGTACTTCTGGTGGGCGTATTCGAGCGGGGAGACGGGCAGGTCGTCCATGGTCTTGCGTTCGGTTGCCAATACGGCGCTCATGCCACTTTCCTCTTGTGCAGTTCGTCGTACTTGCCCAGCGTGCTGCCCCACTCCTGCGCGGCGAACACGGTGCCGCCGCCGGTGTACTCATGACCGGTGAAGTGGCGCGGGATGAAGAAGTGGCTGGGCCAGATCGTCAGCCCCGCGTAGCGCTGCATGCGCACCTGCTCGGTCAGGAACAGCGGGCCCACGCTCTGCCAGGCCATGCGGTCGACGACGGTGGGCTCCTTCTGCAGGTCCAGGATGATCTGGCCGAAGAAGGGGTTCTCGGGGATGGAGGCCACGTAGCCGGCCGCGATCAGCCCGGGGCGGATCAGCTCGTTCTCCCAGCTCGCGCAGGCCTCGCCCTCGAACAGCCAGGGCTCGAGCGGGCGCTTGCAGATGCTGTCGGCATCGACGACGAAGCCGCCCTCGTGGTACAGGATCTCCCAGCGCATCAGGTCGGCCACGCCGTTGAGTTCGCGGCCGGCCATGTCGCGCATGTGGCGCGCGTTGACCCAGCCGTAGTTCGCGAGGTCGTCATTGCCCCAGACGCGCAGGGTCCAGTCGGGGTTCAGTTCGCGCCAGGTGGCGATGCAGTTGTCGGGGCGCTTGGATTCGTCGCCGACCCAGATCACATGCAGGGTGCGGGGGATCATGCGGAGCCTCGCGGGCGGTGGACAGGCGGCCACTCTAGGCCGGCGAACGCGGTGGCAAAGGCCGGTGGAGCGGGGGAAATCCGGCCCTGAACTGCCGCGGCAGCCTCGCGCGCATGCACACAATGCGGCCATGACCTCTGCCGCCCCGCGCCGCCTGGCCCTTGTCGTGATCGCGCGCGACGAGGCGGGCCGCATCGCCCGCCTGCTGGACAGCGTGCGCCCGTGGGTGGACGACATGCTGGTGCTGGACACCGGCTCGCGCGACGCCACGCCACAGGTCGCCGCGGCGCACGGCGCGCGCGTGGCGCACTTCACCTGGTGCGACGACTTCGCCGCGGCGCGCAACCATGCGCTGCAGTTGGCCGGTGCCGACTGGCACCTGGTGCTGGACGCGGACGAATGGCTCATCGACGGCGGCGAGGCACTGCAGGCGCTGCGCCAGTCGGCGCCCGGATTCGTCGGCGTGCTGCAGCTGCGCGACCGCTTCGACCAGGCGCCGGGGCAGCAGGCCGAAGCCATCGCCTGGCTGAGCCGCGTGCTGCCCGGCCCGGTGCGCTACGCCGGCCGCGTGCACGAGCAGCCGCAGCACGGTCTGCCGGTGCGGCGGCTGCCACTGGTGGTGGGGCACGACGGCTACGTCGGCGAGCGGCTGGCGGACAAGCGCGGGCGCAACCGCCGGCTGCTGCAGCAGGCGCTGGCCGAGACGCCGCGCGGTGCGCCGCACGAGCCCTACCTCTGGTATCAGCTCGGCAAGGACTGCGCCGTCTACGACGAGCATGCCGCCGCCGAAGACGCCTTTGCGCGCGCCTGCGCGCTGCCGGCCGCGGCCGCGGCGCCCTGGTGGCTGGACCTGGTGTCGCGCCGCCTGTTCGCGCTGAAGTGCCTGGGCCGGCATGCCGACGCGGTGGACTTCGCGCAGACGCAGATGGCCGCCGGTGCGGAGTCGCCCGACTTCTTCTTCACGCTGGGCGACGTGCTGCTGGACCTGGCCGCCCGCCAGCCGGCGCAGGCGGGCGAACTGCTGCCGATGATCGAGGACGCCTGGCAGCGCTGCCTGGCGCTGGGCGAGCGGCCCGAGCAGGCCGGCGCCGTGGCCGGGCGCGGCAGCTTTCTTGCCGCACACAACCTGGCCGTCGTGCTGGAAGGCACCGACCGCGCGGCCGAGGCCGCGGCGTTGCGCGCGGCCTACCCGTGGCCGTGAAGCGCTTCGTCACGGCCTGGCCGTTGTCGGCGCTGCTGGTGTGGCTCGCGGCCTGGCTGGGTCACCTGGCGTTGCAAGGCTTCGGGCCCGACGTGGCGCTGGCCGGCGGCTTCGCGGTGGGCGTCGCGCTGGCCTTCTTTTATTCAGAGCGTTGGCGCCGGCTGATCGCTGCGCTGGGCTTCCCGGTGTCGGCGTTGATCCTCGGCTGGCGGCCCGAGGGGGGCAGCTGGGGCTGGCTGCTGGCGCTGGCGCTGCTGTGGTGGCTCTACCCGAAACGAAGCTGGAGCGACGCGCCCGTCTTTCCCACGCCCCGGGGTGCGCTGGTTCGCCTGCCGGGCCTGGCGCCGCTGCCGGCCGGTGCCCGCGTGCTGGACGCCGGCTGCGGTGCGGGCGACGGGCTGCGGGAGCTGCTGCGCGCCTATCCCGAGGCGCGCGTCGAAGGCGTGGAGTGGAGCCGGCCGCTGTCGCTGCTGGCCCGCTGGCGTGCACGCGGTGCCCAGGTCAGGCAGGGCGACCTCTGGGCCGACGACTGGGCGCCGTTCGCGCTGGTCTACGTGTTCCAGCGGCCCGAGTCCATGCCGCGCGTGTGGGCCAAGGCCTGCGCCGAGCTGACGCCCGGCGCGTGGCTGGTCAGCCTGGACTTCGCAGTGCCCGGCGCGGCGGCGGTGGCGAGCTGGCAACTGGACAACGGCCAGTTCGTGTGGCTTTACCGCCCCGGGCGGACTGTGATGTCAAAGCCGCCCAATTGAAGCGTTCCGGCCCGGGCCTGCACGGCATACTTTGCTAAAGCCCCCCCGGCACCGGGCCGATATGGCCTGAACACCCCCAACTCCACAGCGCATGTTTGTCATCATCGGCTGGGTCGTCTCCATGGCCTGCATCTTCGGCGTGTTCATCGCGCACGGCGGGAACATCAGCGTCATCCTGCACGCGCTGCCGTGGGAAATGATCACCATCTTCGGTGCCGCCATCGGCGCCTTCCTGGCCAACAACCAGATGAAGGTCGTCAAGGCCACGGCCGCCGGCCTGGGGCTGTGCTTCAAGGGCAGCAAGTACAGCAAGGCCCGCTACATGGAGCTGCTGGCGCTGATGTACGACATCCTGCAGAAGGCGCGCAAGGAAGGCCTGATGTCCATCGAAAAGGACGTCGAGGACCCGCACAGCTCGCCGCTGTTCCAGAAGTACCCGGTGGTGGGCAACGACCACCACGTCACCGAATTCATCACCGACTACCTGCGCATGATGGTGTCGGGCAACCTGAACGCGCACGAGATCGAGTCGCTGATGGACAGCGAGATCGAGACCCACCACCAGGAAGAGCATGCCGCCGTCGCCGCACTGCAGCGCCTGGCGGGCGGCCTGCCGGCCTTCGGCATCGTGGCCGCCGTGCTGGGCGTGGTGAACACCATGGGCTCGGTCGGCCAGCCGCCGGCGGTGCTGGGCGGCATGATCGGCTCCGCGCTGGTCGGTACCTTCCTGGGCATCCTGCTGGCCTACGGCTTCGCCGAGCCGCTGGCGGGCCTGCTGGAGCAGAAGGTCGAGGACGGCGGCAAGGAATTCCAGTGCATCAAGACCACGCTGCTGGCCTCGATGCAGGGCTATGCCCCGCAGGTCGCCATCGAGTTCGGCCGCAAGGTGCTGTTCTCGGGTGACCGCCCCAGCTTCACGGAGCTGGAAGGCCACGTCAAGAAGAAATGACTCGCTTCGCCTTGACCAGCCAGCCGGCTCGGCCGGCAGCGCCCTTCGCGCGTCCGCCGACGAACTGGCTTTGCCAGGCGACCCGCGCGCCCTGTAAGGGCGCCGCAGGCGCTTCGAGGGTGGGCTGAATGGCCGGCGACGCAAAAAAGCTCCAGCCCATCATCATCAAGAAGGTGAAGAAGGGCGGTCACGCGGCGCATGGCGGTGCGTGGAAGATTGCCTACGCCGACTTCGTGACGGCCATGATGGCCTTCTTCCTGCTGATGTGGCTGCTGGGCTCCACGACCGAGGGCGACAAGAAGGGCATTGCCGACTTCTTCCAGTCGCCCCTGAAGGTGTCCATGCTCGGGGGCTCCGGTTCGGGGGACTCGTCCAGCGTCGTGCGTGGTGGCGGCAAGGACCTCACGCGCGAGACCGGCCAGGTCAAGGAAGGCGAAAGCACCGCCAAGAAGGCCAGCTACACGCTGCGCGCGCTGAAGGAAGAGCAGCGCAAGGCCGAGCGCTCGCGGCTGGAGCAGCTCAAGGCCAAGGTCGAGCAGGTGCTGGCCGAGAACCCCAAGCTGGCGGCCCTGGGCGGGCAGATCCGCCTGGACATGACCAAGGAAGGCCTGCGCATCCAGATCGTGGATGAAGGCAACCGGCCGATGTTCGACAGCGGCAGCGCCATCGTGAAGCCGTACATGCGCGAACTGCTGCGTGAGCTGGGCAGCGTGCTGACCGAGGTGCCCAACCGGCTGACGGTGGAGGGCCACACCGATGCCCAGCCGTTCTCGGCCGGCGACAAGGGCTACAGCAACTGGGAGCTGTCGGCCGACCGCGCGAACGCGTCGCGCCGCGAACTGGTGGCCGGCGGGCTGTCCGAGGCCCGCATGCTGCGCGTGCAGGGCCTGGCCGCCAGCAAGCTGCTGGACGCCAAGGACCCCAATGGCGCGCTGAACCGGCGCATCAGCATCATCGTCATGAACCGCGATGCCGAGGATGCGGTTCTGAAGAACGTGCAGGACGACGACGCCGACGCGCAGCCACCCGCCGAGGGCGCGAGCACGCAGGCGCCGCAGAGTGGCGTCACGCAAGTGCCGCAGAGCGGCAAAATGCCGCAAACTCAATCGTCGCCGGCTTCCCGCTAGAAACTAGACTGACGGCTTACCGCCTGCTGCAGAGAGGATCGCCATGAGCGCTGACATGAAATTCCTGGTCGTTGACGACTTCTCCACCATGCGCCGCATCGTGCGCGGCCTGCTCAAGGAGATCGGCTACAACAACTGCGAAGAGGCCGAAGACGGCGTCGAAGCGTTGAACATGCTCAAGGGAGCCAAGTTCGACTTCGTCGTCAGCGACATCAACATGCCCAACATGACGGGCTTCGAGCTGCTCAAGGCCATCAAGGAAGACCCGACGCTCAAGCATCTGCCGGTGCTGATGGTCACCGCCGAGGCACGCAAGGAAGACATCGTGCTGGCGGCCCAGTCGGGTGCCGCGGGCTACATCGTCAAGCCGTTCACGAAGGCCACGCTGGAAGAAAAAGTCCAGAAGATCATGCAGAAGCTGGCCGCTGCGGCCTGATCGGAAAGGTCCCGCCATGTCGATGGAACAGTTGGACCAACTGGCGAAGGCTCAAGAGCCGCTGCTGGTCTCCCCCGAGGTCTTCCAGCAGCTCGGCACGATCACCCGCACGCTGCACGACACCATGCAGCGCCTGGGCGTGATGCCCAAGCTGCAGGTGGCGACCGACGGCCTGCCCGATGCGCGCAGCCGCCTGAACTACATCGCCACCAAGACGGCCGCCGCGGCCGAGAAGGTGCTGAACTCGGTCGACCAGGCCAAGGCCGAGCATGCCGGCATCAGCCAGGCCGCCAACGACATGGCCGCGGCCATCGTCGCGGACCCGGTGCGCGCCGTGGCCAGCGGGGCCGTGATGAATTTCGTCAAGGACGTCGAAGGCCGCACCGCGCGCATCGACAACCACCTGACCGACATCATGCTGGCGCAGGACTTCCATGACCTGACCGGCCAGGTGGTCGCCAAGGTCGTCACGCTGGCCAACGACCTGGAAGACAGCCTCGTGAAGCTGCTCGTGCAGGTGGTGCCGCCGGACCAGCGCGAGAAGGTGGATCCCAGCATCCTGCAAGGCCCCGTCGTGACGACCGAAGGCCGCACGGACGTGGTCACCAACCAGGGCGAGGTCGACGACCTGCTCGCCAGCCTGGGCTTCTGACCCGGCCACGCGCCGCCTGTGCAAAGCCGGCCTGAAGGGCCGGCTTTTTCGTTGGTGCAGCGCAGCGGGCAGGGCGCGGATAAGCCGTCCATCCACCCCGCTTTTCTCGCTCAAGTTTGAGGACGCGCCTCGAACAATCCGGTCCATCGCTGTAGAACCGCCATGGCCGACCAAGACGCACAAGACCGCAACCTGCCCGCATCGGCCAAGAAGATCGAGAGATCCCGGGCCGAGGGCCAGGTGCCGCGTTCGCGCGACCTGCCGCACTTCGCGATGATGGTCGCCGGCGGCGCCGTGCTGAGCGTCGGCGGGCCGCAGATCGTCGAGAAGCTGCGCCAGACGCTGATCACCGGCCTGCACTTCGATGCCAGCCAGCTCGCGCGCAAGGATTTCATGGGCGAGCGCCTGGTCGACATGACGCTGGCCTTCGCCGCCGTCATGGGGCCGATCATGGCCGTGCTGATCGTCGCGGGCGTCGCCAGCAACCTCGCCAGCGGCGGCTGGAACTGGACGATGAAGCCGCTGGCGCCCAAGTTCACGCACCTGAACCCGCTGTCCGGCCTGAAGCGGCTGTTCTCGGGCCAGGGCTTCGGCACGGCGCTCAAGGCCGTGCTGCTGGCGCTGGTGCTGGGCATCGTCGGCGCGATGGTGCTGAAGGACCGCCTGGCGGCCTACGTGGGCATCATGACCGTGCCGCTGCCCGCGGCCCTGGCCTACGCGGGCCAGCAGCTGATGGGCGGCCTCGCGCTGCTGGCCGTGGCGCTGGCGTTGTTCGCCGCCATCGACGTGCCGCTGCAGCGCCAGCTCTGGCTGCGCCGCATGCGCATGAGCCGCGAAGAGGCCAAACAGGAAATCAAGGAGGTCGAAGGCAACCTCGAGATCAAGGCCAAGATGCGCGCCAAGATGCGCGAGATGGCCAAGCGCCGCATGCTGGCCGCCGTGCCGCAGGCCGACCTGGTGGTCATGAACCCCACCCACTATGCCGTCGCGCTGAAGTACGAGGAAGGCAAGATGGCCGCGCCCAAGGTCATCGCCAAGGGTGCCGACCTGCTGGCCCTGAAGATCCGCGACCTCGCCAAGGAAAGCAGGGTGCCGGTGCTGCAGCAGCCCGTGCTCGCCCGCGCGCTGTACGCGCACGCCAAGGTCGACCACGAGATTCCCGCTGCGCTGTTCGGGGCCGTGGCCCAGGTGCTGGCCTACGTCTACCAGCTGCGCGCCGCCATGGCCTCGCGCAACGCCGCCAAGCCGGACATGCCCAGGCCGCATGTGCCGCCCGAGCTCGACCCGCACAACAAACCCGGATGGGCGCCCGAGCCCGACGAGGAATGAATGAACCCACCCCCTACCGGCTTCGCCGGCCCCCTCAAGGGGGCGCCGCCAGTGGCCCGGCAAAGCCGGTTCCACGGCAGCCGCTCGGTCGCCCGGAGCAACTGACATGACACCGCTGATTCAGAAACTGCAGGGCCTGCTCGGCCCGCGCTCCGGCGTCATCGCCGCCCTGGGTGCGCCCATCGCGGTGCTGCTGGTGCTGTCGATGATGGTGCTGCCGCTGCCGCCGTTCGCGCTGGACCTGCTGTTCACCTTCAACATCGCGATGGCCGTGATGGTGATGATGGTGGCGGCGCACATGGTCAGGCCGCTGGACTTCGCGGCCTTCCCGACCGTGCTGCTGCTGACGACGCTGATGCGCCTGTCGCTGAACGTCGCGTCCACCCGCGTGGTGCTGCTGGAAGGCCACACCGGCGCCGGCGCCGCAGGCAAGGTCATCGAGGCGTTCGGTCACTTCCTGATCGGCGGCAACTTCGCGGTCGGCCTGATCGTGTTCGCCATCCTGGTGGTCATCAACTTCATCGTCGTCACCAAGGGCGCGGAGCGCATCGCCGAGGTCGGCGCGCGCTTCACGCTGGATGCGATGCCCGGCAAGCAGATGGCCGTGGACGCGGACCTGAACGCCGGCCTCATCAACGAGACCGAGGCCAAGCGCCGCCGTGTGGAGCTGGGCGACGAGGCCGACTTCTTCGGCTCCATGGACGGTGCCAGCAAGTTCGTGCGCGGCGATGCGGTCGCCGGCATGCTGATCCTGGCGATCAACATCGTCGGCGGCTTCATCATCGGCGTGGCGCAGCACGGCCTGTCGGCCGGCCAGGCAGCGGACAGCTACATCCTGCTGGCGGTGGGCGACGCGCTGGTCGCGCAGATCCCGGCGCTGCTGATCTCGGTCGCCGCGGCCATGGTGGTGTCGCGCGTGGGCACGGACAAGGACATCGGCAGCCAGATCGGCCGCCAGGTGTTCAGCTCGGCCAAGAGCATGGCGATCACGGCCGGCGTCATCGGCGCGCTGGGCCTGATCCCGGGCATGCCGCACCTGGTGTTCCTGCTGATCGCCGCGGGCATGGGCTACCTGGCCTACTGGCTGCGCGCCAAGGAGCAGGCGATGGAAGCGGCCGCGGCCGTCAAACCCATCATGCCGCCCAGCGAAGGCTCGGGCGAGGCGAGCTGGGAAGACCTGGTGCCCGTGGACACGCTGGGCCTGGAGGTCGGCTACCGCCTCATCACGCTGGTGGACAAGAGCAAGGAAGGCGACCTGCTGTCGCGCATCAAGGGCGTGCGCCGCAAGTTCGCGCAGGAGGTGGGCTTCCTGCCGCCGCCGGTGCACATCCGCGACAACCTGGAGCTGCGCCCCAGCCAGTACCGCATCTCGCTGCGTGGTGCCGTCGTCGGCGAGGCCGAGGCCTTCCCCGGCATGTGGCTGGCCATCAACCCGGGCCAAGCGACGCAGAAGCTCATCGGCACCGTGACGACCGACCCCGCCTTCGGCCTGCCGGCCGTGTGGATCGAAGAGCGGCAAAAGGAGATGGCCCAAATGAGCGGGTTTACGGTGGTTGATTGCTCGACCGTCGTGGCCACCCACCTTTCACACTTGATGCAAGTCCACGCGGCCAAGCTCCTGGGTCGCGTGGAGACGCAATCGCTGGTGGAACACCTCACCAAGCAGGCGCCGCAACTCATCGAGGACGTGATCCCCAAAATGGTCAGCATCGCCACCCTGCAACGTGTGCTCCAGCTCCTGCTGGAGGAGGGCGTGCACGTGCGTGACATGCGCTCCATCGTCGAATGCCTGGCCGAGAACGCCGCCGTGGTCACCGACCCGGCCGAGCTGGCCCGCCGCATCCGCACCCACATCGCCCCGGCCATCGTGCAGCAGATCTACGGCTCCACCAAGGAGCTGGACGTCATCGCGCTGGAGCCGGAGCTGGAGCGGCTGGTCACGCAGGCCCTCAATTCGCCGCATGGCGCCGCGCTGGACCCGGGCGTGGCCGACACGCTGGCCCGCAGCGCCGCCGAGAACGCCCAGAAGCAGGAAGACCGTGGCGTGCCTGCGGCGCTGCTCGTGCCCGACATGATCCGCGCCCCCATGGCGCGCCTGCTCAAGCGCGCCGCGCCGCGCCTGAAGGTGCTCGGCCACAGCGAGATTCCTGAGACCCACACCATCCGCATCGGCTCCATCATCGGAGGGACGGCTTGATGTACCCCCACGCTCACATTTGTTCGCTGCCCCCCGAGGGGGCGTTCGCCTCCTTTGAGGCGGCTCGGCAGGAGGCTCCATGAACGTCCGCAAATTCACGGCCCGCACATCGCGCGAGGCGCTCGCGCTCGTCAAGCAGGCGTTCGGCAGTGACGCCGTCGTGCTGTCCAACAAATCCGTGCCCGGTGGCGTGGAGGTGCTGGCCATGGCACCCGAAGGCATGGGTCAGATCGAGCAGATGGCGGCCACCGCGCCGCGCACCGTGGCCCGCCCGCAGGTGCAGCAACCGGCCCAGGCCTCGGGCCGCGCCAGCTTCGCGGAGCGTGCGGATCGCCTGGAGCCGAGCTTCGGCAGCGCCGATGTGCAGGGCGACGCACAGGAGCTGGCGATGAGCACGCTGTCCTTCCAGGACTACGTGCGCGAACGCGTGCTGCGCCGCCGCCAGGCGGAACTGGCCGGCCAGCCCGACCCGGTGCCCGCAGCGCCCCGCGTGGCCCCGGCACCCGTGCAGCCTGCTGCCGTGTCGCTGGACGGCGCGCGTGCTCAGCGCGAACGCCGTGCCGCCGAGGCGCTGGCCGCACTGGCGCCCAAGCGTGCCGCGCCAGCGCCGGCCCAGCCCCAGCCGCGCCCGGCGCCGCCGGTGCTGCGCGACGAGATCCGCATCCCGACCGCGAACTCCGCGCGCCCGGTGCCGCGGCTCAGCGACGTCGGCGCCGCCGAACCCCTGCCGCTGCCCGGCCAGCCCAGCGCCAGCCAGCGCAACCAGATGGACATGGCGGCCGAGCTGCGCCAGATGCGCGGCCTGATCGAGGAGCGTTTCTCTTCGCTGGCCTTCATGGAGAAACTGCAGCGCCAGCCGGTGCAGGCGCGGCTGACGCAGAGGCTGCTGGAGCTGGGCTTCAGCCCGGCGCTGGTGCGCAAGCTGGCCGAGAGCTGCCCGTCCGACTTCAAGGCCGGTTCGCCCCATGACCCGGCCGACGAGACGGCCTGGTCCGCGCACGTGCTGTCGCGCAACCTGCAGACCGACGAGGCCGCTCCGGCCATCGAGGATCGCGGCGGCGTGTTCGCGCTGATCGGCTCCACCGGCGTGGGCAAGACGACGACGACCGCCAAGCTGGCAGCGCATTTCGCTACCAAGCACGGCGCGAGCCAGCTCGGCCTCATCACGCTGGATGCCTACCGCGTCGGTGCCCACGAGCAGCTGCGCGCCTACGGCCGCATCCTGGGCGTGCCGGTGCACACCGCGCACGACCGCGCCTCGCTGGACGACCTGCTGGACCTGCTGTCCAGCAAGAAGCTGGTGCTCATCGACACGGCCGGCACGGCTCAGCGCGACAGCCGCACGCAGGAGCTGCTGGAGATGCTGGCCCACCCCAGCATCCACAAGCTGCTCGTCATCAACGCGGCCCAGCAGGGCGAGACCATCGAGGACGTGGTGAGCGCCTGGAAGGGTGCCGCCTGCGAAGGTGTCGTGCTCAGCAAGATCGACGAGGCCGTCAAGCTCGCGCCGGCGCTGGACACGCTGATCCGCCACAAGCTCAAGGTGCTGGGCGTGGCCAATGGCCAGCGCGTGCCGGAGGACTGGCACCGCCTGCCCAGCGTGGCCCTGGTGCAGCGCGCGCTCAAGGGCGCCGCTTCGGGCGCCTGGCGCATGGACAGCACCGACGTGAACCTCATCTTTGCCGGCGGGCCGCTCGCCGACGCCGGCCTGCGGGCGATCCACTGATGCCGTTCACCATGCGTATTCCGCACTCACCGGACAAGGGGCAGCCATGATCCAGGATCAGGCCCACGGCCTGCGCCGTTTGTTCGCCGCATCCAACCAGCGTTTCGTGCCCGTCGTGAGCAACCCGCGCGTCATGGGCGCCGGTGCGCTGCTGGAAGGGCTGTGCGCGGCGTTTGCCGAGTTGAACCTGCAGACCCTGGTGGTCGACGCCGGCGAGCATTCGCCGCTGCCGTCGGAGCTGGCGCAGGTGGACCTGTCCAACTGCATCGAGCGGTTGTCGCCGCGCGTGTCCTATGTCGCCGCGCGCGGCCTGCCGCTGAGGCACACCAACGCCAGCGGCTCGGCCGCTTCCTTCCTGGAGGCCGTGGCCGAGGCCGCGCCCGACGCCGACGTCATCCTGCTGCATGCGCCGGCGGCCGAACTGGCCCGCGTCGTCGCGCTGCGCGAGGTGCGCCCGCTGCTGCTGGCGGATGCTGATCCTCACAGCGTCACCGAGGCCTATGCCGGCATGAAATGGCTGTCGCAGCGGGCCGGCCTGATGGTCTACAGTCTGCTGATGGCCTGCCACCCCCAGCTGCGCGTGGCCACCCGCATCGCGCAGCAGCTCCACGCGTGCGCCGACGGTTTCCTCGGCGCGGTGCTGCGCGACTGGGCCTGCCTGGACCCGAAAGCCTCCCACAACGCGCCCCTCACACCCGAGCTGCGCCACCTGGCGCGCGAGTTGCTGCTCGCGGCACCGCCGGGCGCGGCCATCGACGCCGCCTTCGACGCGACCCCGCTGCGCCCGGCGCGCACGGTGTCCCACCCCTTCATCGCAGCGCACTGAATCCCGCCGGAGACCATGATGCCCCCACGCTCACTGCGTTCGCTGCCCCCCGCGGGGGCGTATCAGCCCCTTCGGGCGGCCGTGCGGAGCTGATGACCATGTACACGCCCAAAGGCCGCCTCGACAACAGCACGCTGATCAAGCAGTACAGCCCGCTGGTCCGACGCCTGGCGCACCAGATGATTGCCAAGCTGCCGGCCAACGTGGAGGTGGATGACCTGATCCAGGTCGGCCTGATCGGGCTGACCGACGCGCTGTCGCGCTTCGACGCCGAGCAGGGCGTGCAGTTCGAGACCTTCGCGACGCAGCGCATCCGCGGCGCCATGCTCGACGAGCTGCGCGGCGGCGACTGGATGAGCCGCGGCACGCGCCGCCAGCAGCGCGAGATCGAGGTCGCGGTGCACAAGGTGGAACAGCGCCTGGGCCGCGCGCCCCACGAGGCGGAGATCGCCGCCGAGATGGGGCTGCCTTTGCTGGAGTACCAGGAGCTGCTGGGCAAGGTGCGCGGCACCCAGCTCGTCTACCTGGAGGACATGAGCGGCGCCGATGGCGACACGGACTACCTCGACCGCCACGTGGCCGACGAAGGTGCCAACCCGATGGCGCAGCTGCAGGACCACCGCATGCGCGAGGCGCTGGTCGCCGCCATCAAGAACCTGCCCGAGCGCGAGCAGTTCGTGATGAGCATGTACTACGAGCACGACATGAACCTCAAGGAAATCGCGGTCGTGCTCAAGGTCACGGAGTCCCGCGTCTGTCAATTGCACAGCCAGTCCATCGCGAGGTTGCGCGTTAAGCTGCGCGACTGGTGAATCGCGGGGCTGCACATGAGGTTGCCCCAGCCAACAAGCAGGGGACAAGCGCATGTTCAGATGGCCCAAAGCGGGCGGTTCGCCGCCCGCTGCTTCGAGCGAAGAGCCCAGCCGGCGCGATGACAGCGCGGCGCTGAACGTCGTCAAGCGCCTGTCGCGCTCGATCTCCACCGTGGGCAAGGACGCCGCCGAAGTGCGTGGCGCGCTGGAGGACACGCAGCGTGTCGTCCAGGCGCAGGGCCAGGCCATGCAGGCGCTTGCCCAGCAGCTCAACCAGATTGGCCAGGCCCAGGCTGCGATTGCCGACGCGACGGCGCAAAGCGCCGCGGCGGTGCAGCGCGCGCGTGTGGCGCTGGGCGGCGTGGGCGGCGAAGTGGTCGGCATGGCCACCACGCTGGCGCAGGTGTCCGACGCTGCCGCCGAGATCACGAAGATCTCCCTGCAAACCCGGCTCGTGGCCTTCAACGCGGCCGTCGAGGCCAAGCATGCAGGCGACGCGGGCCGCGGTTTCGCGGTCGTCGCCGAGGCCGTCAAGGCACTGGCCGGCCAGGTGGAGTCGTCGTCCAAGGCCATCGTCAGTGCCATCGCCACGCTGCAGGAGCGCATCGACCGCTTCAGCAACGAGCTGACCGAGAACCGTGACAAGCCCAGCCCCATCCATGCGGCCTTCCACGAGGTCGAGGCGGACGTGCAGCGCATTGCCGAGTCGGCCACGCAGAGCGGCCAGCAGATGAGCCTGCTCAACGAACGGGCCCGCGAGCTGGAGCGTGAAGTGCAGGAGGCCTCGCACGGCCTGAAGGTGGCATTCGACGGCAGTGACCGTTTCCTGCGCATGTCGGAAGACCTGGTCGAGCAGATCGCCGAGAGCGGCTTCGAGGTCGACGACATGCCGTTCATCCGCGCGGCGCAGGACGCGGCCGCAGAAATCGCCGCACTGCTGGAAGGCGCGCTGCAGGCCGGGCAGATCAGCGCGGCCGACCTGTTCGACCAGAACTACCGGCCCATCGAGGGCACGTCGCCGCAGCAGCACACCGCGCGCTTCTGCCAGCTCACGGACCGGATCTTTCCGCCCGTGCAGGAGAAGGTGCTGGGCTTCAGCGACAAGGTGGTCTTCTGCATCGCGGCCGACCGCAATGGCTACATCGCCACGCACAACCGCAAGTACTGCCAGCCGCAGCGGCCTGGTGAGACGGTCTGGAACACGGCCAACAGCCGCTACCGCCGCATCTTCAATGACCGCACGGGCCTGGCGTCGGCGCGCAACACGCGGCCCTTTCTGCTGCAGACCTATCGGCGCGACATGGGGGGCGGCCGTTTCGTCGTGCTGAAGGAAGCGACGGCGCCCATCATGGTCAACGGCAAGCACTGGGGCGGCCTGCGGCTGGCCTTCAACTTCTAAGCGCCGGGGCGGCCGACGTTCAGTTCCGCACGGACTGGCGGATTTCCTGGTTCAGCAGCGCCAGCCAGGCATCGGCCCTGGGGTGGCCTTTTGCAATGGCCATGTAGGTGGCCTTGACCTCCAGCGCCGGGCCCTTCCAGCGGATGCCTGTCGGCAGCGGGGCTTGCGTGGCGAGCAGGAATTCGAACGACGCGCGTTCCGAGAACACCGCCTCCACGCGTCCCATGGCCAGCATCTGCAGGGCCGGGTGCATGTCCACGACCGGGTTGAGCTGGTAGCGCCCGTCGGACAGCTCGGGCGGCAGGTAGGAGCTGCGCTGGAAGGCGATGCTGGCGTGCTCTGACAACGGCGCATTGCGGTCCGCGCGCACGAAGAAGCCGAGCTGCATGCGAGCCACCGGCAGCGAGTAGCGGAAGAGGGCGTCGCGCTCCTCGTTGCGCCACATCGTCATCAGCAGGCACTCGCCGTTCTTGGCCAAGGCATAGGCACGCGCCCAGGGCGCCTTGACGATCTGCATCGTCAGGCCGCCCGCGGCAAAGGCACGGCGCGCCAGCGCGGCCAGCGAGCCGCCGTCGGGCAGGTCCGCGCCCACGTAGGGAGGGAACTCGGTGAAGCAGACGGGCACGGAAGCCGGCTGCATGCGCGGCGACTGCGCCTGGGCTGCGGCCGCAACGAGGCCCAGCAGCAGCGCAGCGGCTTTCATTCCGCGATGCAAGCCCGGTTCTTGCCTGTGTGCTTGGCCTCGTACAGCGCCACGTCGGCGCGGTCCAGCGCCGCCTCCAGCGTCTCGCCCGGGCGGTACAGCGTCACGCCGGCGGAGAAGGTCACGAAGACATCCTTGCCGTCGTGTTTGAAGAGGGCGGCCGACAGCGAGCGCTGCAGCCGCACGAGCACGGCCTGGGCTTCGTCCAGCGGCGTGTCGGGCAGCATCAGCACGAACTCCTCGCCGCCGTAGCGCGCCACCATGTCGCCGGGGCGCAGCGAGGCCTGGGTGCGCTCGGCCAGCGACTTCAGCGCGATGTCGCCGGCATGGTGGCCCAGGCTGTCGTTGAGCTTCTTGAAGTTGTCGATGTCCAGCAGCGCCAGCGCCAGTTTCGGGTTCGGCGCCGACTCCCGCTCGGCCTTGGCCTGCTCGATGCCGAACGCGTTGATGAGGCCGCGGCGGTTGGCCACCTGCGTGAGCTGGTCGGTGTGCACTTCGCTGGACAGGCGGGTGAGTTCCTTCTCCAGCTCGTCCACACGCTGCGTCAGCGCCGCGGCGCGGTCGTGCTCCAGCGTGAGTCGCGCCTGCGTCTGTGCGACGAGTCCCTGCACGCTGCGGCTTTCCTCCACCATCTCGCGCACGGTGCCGGCCAGGCTTTCCAGCGAATCGGCCTGCTGGATGGCTTCGGCGTAGCGGCCCACGCTGCTCTGGAAACGGTCGGTGTGCTGGCCCAGTTCGCCCAGTTCGGACAGCATGCGCTGGATCAGGCCCTTGAGGGCGTCGCGTGCCTTGGAGCGTTCGTCGCGCAGCGTGCGCTGGCGGTCGCGTGTGCCGGCCAGCAGCTCCGAGACCGTGCGCACGCCGCGGCCCGACAGGCCTTGCGCCAGCGTGTTGTTCATCGCCTCGGCCTGGCCCTGGGCCCAGGAATCGTCCTCGGCCAGCTCCACGAGGCTGGCCGACAGCTCGCGGCACAGGCCGCCCATCTCGTCGAAGAGATGGCGGCGGTGGTCCAACAGGTGGCGGGCGCGCAGGCACAGCGATGCCATCTGCGCTGCCCGCTCGGGGGTGGCGCCGCCGCTGCTCAGCTCGGCCTGCGCGGCCTCAAGCTCGCTCATCAGCGCGTCGCCCTGCGCCGCCTCGGCCTGCGGCGATCGCAGCGCGTGGCGCACGGTGCTGTTGAGTTCTGCACCGACCTGCGGCCAGTGGGTCGGTGCTGCCGGCTCGGCAGGGGTGAGGGTCAGCAAGGGCGCCGGCACGGTATCGCGCACGCCGCGCTGGCTGACCTCGGCGAAACCGGAATCGGCGAACGCGCTGTCGGCGAAGAACTGGCTGGGCGTGCCGCCGTCGTCGTCGGTCTCGACGTCGCTGCCTTCGCTGTCCTTGTCCCAGCTCGCGATGAGCTGGGAGAGACGCCGCACGAGCTTCTGGCTGTCGCTGCGGCCCAGTTCCAGCACGCGGTTGACGCCATCCTTCTTGCGCGCCAACGTCCACTGCTTGCCACCGCGCTCCAGCCCGCGCATCAGGCGCTCGATGACCTGGACCAGCGCCTCGGCCTGGGCGCCGGGGCCGGCGGTGTCCAGCAGCTTGTCGACCTCGCGCAGCAGTTCGTCGTAGCGTTGCTCGCGCAGGGCCGTCTGCAGCTCCTGCCGCGCATTGCCGGAAGGCAGTGCCAGGCTGACGAGGCGGAACATCAACTGCTGCGCGCGCTCCGGCACGCCGTTGCCGTTGCCCGAGCCCTGGTTCTCGGTGCCGGCCTCGATGGCATAGGCGCGGCCGTAGTTCTCGGGCGTGGGCTCCAGCCGGGCCTGGGCCAGGCGTTGCAGAGCGGCCTTCGCCAACTGGGCCGGCGGGAGCTGCGAGCGCATCAGCGTTGCTGGCCGCGGGCCGCGTCAGTCGAACCGTCGGCCTGCGTGATCCACGGCGCCTTGCGCGGCAGCACGGTCTGGGCGATCCAGCGCTCCAGCTCGTCGGGCGGCAGCGGCTTGCTGAACAGGAAACCCTGCATCAACGAGCAGCCCAGGCGGTGCAGCACCTCCATCTGGCGCAGCGTCTCCACGCCCTCGGCGATGACGCGCAGGCCCAGGGCGCGCGCCAGCGCAATGATGGCGGTGACGACGGCCGAACTCTGCGGCGTGATGCCGAGGTCGCGCACGAAGGTGCGGTCGATCTTCACTTCCGAGATCGGCAGCGTCGTCAGGTAGGCGAGGGACGAGTAGCCGGTGCCGAAGTCGTCGATGGAGATCTCGACGCCGACTTCGTTCAGGCGGTGCAGCGACGGGATGACGTTCTGCAGGTCCTTCATCAGGTTGTTCTCGGTGATCTCGAGCTGGATGGACCGGTGCGGCACGCCGTAGGCGCTGACGCACTGGTGGATGTGCTCGACGAGATCGGTGCGCTCGAACAGCCGGCTGGGCAGGTTCACGGCGATGGAATCCGAGAAGCCGAACTGCAGCGACCACAGCTTGGCCTGGCGCGCGGCCTCCTTCAGCGCCCATTCCGACAGCGGGACGATGAGGCCGGTTTCCTCCGCCAGCGGGATGAAGTCGGCCGGCGGCACCAGCACGTTGCCGCGCTGCCAGCGCATCAGCGCCTCGGCGCCCACCATGCGGGCGCCGCGCACGTCGATCTTGGGCTGGTAGTGCAGCACGATCTCGTTTCGCTCCAGCGCCTTGTGCAACGCGCTTTCCAGCTCCAGCTTCTGCTTGCCGTGGCCGGCGAGCTGCGGCGAGTAGACGGCCGAGGCGTTGCGGCCCTGGCTCTTGACGGCGTACATGGCGACGTCGGAGTTGCGCAGCAGGTCGGCCATGGTCTGGCCGTCGCGCGGGTACAGCGCGATGCCGACGCTGGCCGTCACGAAGCATTCCTGCCCGCCCACGAAGATGGGTTCGCGCAGCGCATCCAGCACGCGCTGGGCCACGCGCTCGGCGTCGCGCTCGTCCGCCACCTCGGGCAGCAGGGCCACGAACTCGTCGCCACCCAGCCGGCCCACGGCCTCCAGGCCGCGGTGGCTGCGGTTGCCCGGGCCTTCCAGCACGCCCTCGAGGATCTGGTCGGAGTGGCGCACGCAGCTGCGCAGGCGACGGCCCACCTCGACGAGCAGCTCGTCGCCGGCGGCATGGCCCAGCGTGTCGTTGATGACCTTGAAGCGGTCCAGGTCGATCAGCAGCAGCCCCACCTCGTGGCCGCCGCGGCGTGCGCTTTCGATGGCGCGCTCGACGCGGTAGATGAGCTGGCGGCGGTTGGGCAGGCCGGTCAGCGAGTCGAAGTGCGCCAGCTGGCGGATGCGGTCTTCGGCCTGGCGGCGGTCGGTCACGTCCTGCAGGATGCCCGTGTAGCCGCTGACCGAACCCTGCTCGCTGAACTCCGGCTCTGCCTCGATGTGCACGACACGCTGGCGGCCGTCGGGCAGCGTCAGCGGCAGGTCGATGACGAGCACCGACGTGTGGGCGATGACGTCGCGCAGCAGGCGCAGGAAGATGTGGCGGTCGTCCACCGGCACCATGCGCATGACGCCGATGAAATCCAGCCGGTCCTGCGGGCCGCGGCCGAACACGCGCAGCCCCTCGGCCGAAATCGAGAAGCTGGTGTCCACGCCGCGCCACCACTCGAAGCTGCCCATGCGGGCCAGGTCCTGCGCGCGCGCCAGCTTGGCCTTGCTGCGCTCCAGCTCCAGCCGCGTGCGCGAGCTGCGCAGCAGGTAGCGCAGCCGCCCGTCCAGCAGGCTCCATTGCGACGACTTGACGAAGAAGTCCGTGGCGCCGGCCTGGTAGGCGCGGTTGATCGAGGCTTCGTCGTCCAGGCCGGTCAACATCAGCACGGGCAGGGATTCGAAGCCGGGCGTGGCGCGCAGCAGCGAGCAGGTCTCGAAGCCGTCCAGCTCGGGCATCAAGGCATCGAGCACGACGACGTCGGGCGTGCGCGTCGACAGCAGGTTGAGCGCATCACTGCCGCTGCCGGCCTCCGTCACCTCGAAGCCGCGTTCACGCAGCGCCGCGGCCGTCAGCAGCAGGTTGACCTCGTCATCGTCCACCAGCAGCACGCGCGGGCGCGGCGGCAGGTCGTCAAGGGCTTGACCGGTGGGCAGCATGAGACCTCTCAGAGCAGCGCGGCCAGGGCCGTCCGCACCTGTTGAATGTCGTCCAGCATAGCGTCCAGCTGGTCCGGCAGACCTTCCGCCTGCCCGTCGCGGGCCATGGTTTCGATGTCGGCGCAGCGCGCGGACAGCGCCATCGCGCCCAGGCTGGCCGACGAGGACTTCAGCGTGTGGCTGACATGGCGGATGGCGGCGAAGTCGGGCGGGCTGGCTTCGCGGGCGCGGTCAAGATCGGGCAACAAACGGTCCAGTGAGTTGGAGAAGGCGGTCACGACGCGCTGAAGCAGCTTGTTGCCGCCGCTCGGATCGAGCTCGCGCAGGCGACGGATCGCCTCGGCATCGAGCAGGGCTGCGGGTGGGGAGGCGGTCATGGGTGGCTGGACACTCGGTATCAGCACAAATGTATCTCGGGTGGGGCAGGGGGTCGGCGCGAAGAAATGCACAGATTCGGCACTGTGCACGCGATGGTGCATATGCACCTGGCAGGCGAAAACCGCTGCCTACAATGTCTGCATGAACAGCCTCAGCGACGACAGCGCGCTTGCGCGCCGCCTGAAGCGGCAGGTGCCGATGCGGATGCTGGTCCTGGGGCTGGCAGCCGTTTCACTGTTGATGTTGCTGCTCGGCACGTTGGTGATGATGGCGCTGATGCGGGTGTGGGGCGGCGAGGTCGGCCTCGTGCACGCGGCGCTGGTGCTGACGGCATTCTTCACCGGAGTCATGGTGCTGGTGGCCGCTGCACTCGGCTGGCATGCCGGCGTGCGCCTGACGCGCCAGCGCCTGGCCGAACCGCTGCGCGAGGCGCGCCAGCAGTGGCTGATGCAATCCCAGCTGCAGCGCGACTGGCAATGGGCCACGGACGCCAGCCACCACCTCGTGCGCTGGCAGGCGCCGCAGGGCGCGCCGGCTTCGAGCTGGGTCGGGGCCGGCGCGACCAACCAGCGGCTGTGGGAGCGCTTCGAGGCCGCCGAGCCGGCGGCGCAACTGCGCGAGCGGCTGGACGCCTGCCAACCGTTTGCGGAACTGCTGCTGGGAGCTGCCGATGGCGACGCCCGCTGGTGGCTTCGTGGCCTGCCCTGCATCGATTCGCAAGGCCGTTTCGCCGGCTATGTGGGCACGGCGCGTCCCGAGGGCGAGCCGCTGGCGGCGCCGGCCGGCGCCACCGCAGCGGTCCAGCCCGACCTGGCCGCCGAGCATGAGTCGTTCAGCTACACCGTGTCGCATGACCTGCGCGCGCCGCTGCGCGTCGTCGAGGGTTTCGCGCGCATCCTCAAGGAAGACTACGGCGCCCGGCTGGACCGCGTCGGCAACGACCACCTGGACCGTGTCATGGGCGCTGCGGCGCGCATGAACAGCATGATCGATGCGCTGCTGTCGCTCAGCCAGCTCACCACGCGGCCCCTGGCGCGCCAGCCCGTCAACCTGTCGCAGCAGGCCGGCTATGTGATGGAGGAGCTGTGCCGCGCCGCGCCGCATCGCGAGCTGGCACTGACCATCGAGCCCGACCTGCAGGTGCAGGGGGACCCGACCCTGCTGCGCATGGTGCTGGAGAACCTGCTGGGCAACGCCTGGAAGTACAGCGCCAAGGTCGAGCACCCCGAGATCCGTTTCCAGAGTGCGGAGCAGAACGGGCGGCGCGTGTTCGTCGTGTCGGACAACGGCGCGGGTTTCGACATGCGTTTTGCCGAACGGCTGTTCGGCGTCTTCCAGCGGCTGCACAGCGCCAGCGACTTCCAGGGCACGGGCGTCGGCCTGGCGCTCGTGCGGCGCATCGTGCGCCGCCATGGCGGCGACATCTGGGCCGAATCCGCGGTGGGCGAGGGCGCCCGCTTCTACTTCACGTTGAACTGAAGCCCTCGGCCAACGATGACCTGGGCCGGTCCTCGCTGAGGGGCCGGCGATGCTTGCCGGCACGACCCGCCATCACATCCGGCCATCACATCGCCAGCGCAGGCCGGCTTGGGAGCGGCCGGGTGCTCGGCCCGCAGCGAGGCGCCACGGCCGCCGGGTGAGTGGTCAGCGCTGCTGCCCGGGTCGCGCGAGCAATTCGACCGCATCGACGACGCGTCGCGCCTGCTCGGGCAGGCTGTGGCCGTCGGCGGCGGCCAGGCTCGTCAGGCGGGCGAGGGCTTCGTCGCGCGGCAGCGAGTAGCGGTGCATCAGCACGCCCACGGCCATCGAGGTGGGGTCCAGCACCGTGGGCAGCTCGGAAGGCTCGGCCGCCGGCTTGGCCGGGGCCGGCGCCGCGGCGGGGGTGGCGGTGCGCGCAAACGCTGCCTCGACGGCCGGCACGATCTGCGAGATGTCCAGCGGCTTGACGAGGTAGGCCACCGCGCCCAGTTCCTTGACCTTGGCGACCGTCGCCTCGTCGGCGAACGCGGACAGGAACATGAAGGGCGTCTGCAGGTACTCGCGCAGGTACGCCGCCACGTCGAAGCCGGTCAGGCCTTCCATGCGGATGTCCAGCAGCGCCAGCTCGGGCCGGTGTTCGCGGGCGAGGAGGATCGCGTCGTCGCCGTTGTCGGCGTCGATGACCTCAAAGCCGGCCTGCGTGAGCCCATAGCTCAGCGTCGCCAACACCAATCGGTCGTCGTCGACGACCAGGACTTTGCCCTTGCTCACCGTGCCCCTCACGAACCTGATCTTGTGGCGGGATTGTGAACCACGCTGGGCGGGATCAATTCCAGACGGCAAATGACGTCGTCGCCCTGCTGCTCAAGGCTGAGGATGGCGCTGCGCCGCGGCAGCAGCGCCCGCACCAGACCCAGGCCCGACACGCCGCTGCGCACGTTGAGCAGCGAGAAGCCCTCGGGCAGGCGGCCCGGGTTGACGATCTCGACCGTCACGCCAGTGGTGTCGCAGATGAGCTGGCAGCGCACCTGGGCCTCGTTGCTGTGGCGCAGCGCATTGCCCAGCAGCTCGTTCAGGCTCAGTGCGATGGGGATGGCCTCGGCCTCGGGCAGGCACCAGTCCTGAAGCAGCGCGCCGCCCTCGGCCGCCGTGGTGATGACGCGGCCCTGCATGCGCTGCACCGAGCCGACGATGGCATCGAACACGCGCTTGAGCAGCAGCGGCCCGGTGGCGCCCACCTGCAGCCCGTAGACCTGGGCGATGGCCTGCACCTGGCCCACCGCCTCCTTCAGCACGGGGGCCACCTCCGGGCGGCGCACGGCGATCTGCTGCAGCAGCCCGGCCACGCCCTGCAGGTTGTTCTTGATGCGGTGGTGCACCTCGCGCACCAGCAGCTCGCGCTGCGAGATGGCGGCCTGCAGCCGGGCCTGCTCGGCGGCGCGCTGCTCGGTCACGTCGCTGGCGACCAGCAGCAGCAGTTCGGGCGTGTCGTCGCCGCTGACGCCGGCCAGGTGCAGCAGCCGCGTGTCCCAGACCCGCGCGGCCGGGCCTTCCGGCATGCGGTACTCGCGCTGCACGACGGCCAGCGAGGCCAGCGCCTCGCGCATGTCGGCGGCGGCCTGTTCGCCCTGCTCGGCGCCGAACAGCGCCGCCGGGCCGCCGCCCAGCAACTGTGCTTCGGTGCGGCCGGCCATGGCCGCTGCCGCCTGGTTGAGCTTGACGATGCGCAGGCTCTGCGCCTCGTGCAGGCTGATCGCCAGCGGCGCAGCCTCGATGATGCGGGCCAGTGACGCCTGCGCCTGGCGGCTCTGCGCTTCGGCCTGGCGGCGCCGGTCGATGTCCAGCAGCGCATAGGTGAGCTGCTGGGTGATCCTGCCGGGGCCGTCCTCGCGTGGCGTCTGCACCGCGTTGCCGATGACCCAGAACTCGCGCCCGTCCCGGCCTCGCAGCTGGCATTCGAAGACGTCGGCGCTGGGTTCGCCGTGGAACGGATGGTCGTCGTCGTCCGGCGCGAGCACGCCCATGGGCTGGCCCAGCACGTCCTCCAGTTCGCAGCCGAACATGCGGCGCGCCGAGCGGTTCATCCACTCGATGCCGTCCGGGCCCACGGTGACGATGCCCACCAGCACCGAGTCCAGCACGGCGCGTTCGCTCTCGGCGCGCAGCAGCAGCGCGTTCTCGGCCTGGGCCTGGGCCGTCACGTCCAGCGTGACGACCGACGTGCTGCGCCGCCCGCCGGCCAGCAGTGCGGGCGCCACGCGCGTCAGCAGCCAGCGGCGGCCCAGTTCCGGGTGGCGCACGGCGTAGCGCACCTCGACGGCATCGCCCTTCTTCAGCGCGCGCTGCAGGCGTTCGAACTCCGGCAGCGAGGCCGGCTCGACGATCTCGCGGTTGATGCCCTGCAGCGAGCCGACCGGCTGCTTGGCGCCGACCTTGAAGGGGCTGCCCTTGCGGTGCGCCTTGAGCCAGCCGCCCTCTGGCTGGAAGGTGGCCAGGCCGACGGCGGCGGTGTCCATCAGCGCGTCGAGCTGCTGGTGGGCGAGGTCGCGTTCGTGCAGCGTGCTCTGGTCTTCCAGCACGGCCAGCAGCAGCGTGCGGCCGGCATGGCGCCACAGGCGCAACCGCGCCTGCAGCCAGTGCTGGCGCCCCTGCGGGTCGATGAACTCGGCCTCGGTGACCAGCGGGCCGTCGTGCGGGCGCTGGGCCGTGAGCGCCGGCAGCGGCGCGCCGCGATGCCATCCCAGCAGCGCCTGCAGCAGGTCGGGCAGGTCGTTCAGGTGCCGCGGCGAGGCGGCGCACAGGGCGTCGAAGGCGGCGTTGCAGCGCAGCAGCGTGCCGGCGGCGGCATCCGCCAGCAGCAGCGGCAGCGGCGACAGCGCCAGCCATTCGGCCAGCGGCGGCTCGCCGGGGTCGGCCGCGCTCAGGCGCGCATGCAGCAGCCAGTTGGGGCGCTCGCGCAGCAGGTGCAGCGTGGCGCGCTGGCCGTCGGCGAGCTTCAGGGGCGGTGCCGGCGGCGGCGTGCGGCCGGCGTCGATGGCATGGGCCGCGTCGCGCAGCCAGGTTTCCAGCCGCAGGCCGGCGGCGTGGCGCAGCAGCCGCCAGCCCTCGGCGGCATCCTGCCCCAGCCATTCGCGCGCAGCGGGATTGGCGCGCAAGGCGGACAGGTCGGCCCGCAGCGTCAGCACCGGGTCGCCGACGAGGTCGAGCAGGGCGGTGAAGGCAGGCGCGCCTAGCATCAGGTCATTCGAGCTGGGCGGCCTTGTGCAAGGCCCGCAGCACGCAGGCATTGATCTCGCCGGCGTCCAGCATCAGGGCCTCGGCGTGCTCGCGGTAGTCGAAGACGTTGCCGGCCTCGATGGCCTGCACCAGCTTCAGGTAAGGCGCGAACGGGCCGACGCCTTCCACCAGCGCGCGGCGCACGCGTTCGGGCGCGGGGATGGACTGCAGCAGCTTGTCGAACGGCGCCTTCAGCATGTGGTCCAGCAGCGAGAACAGGCCGCAGATGAACATCTCGTCGCGCAGCTCGCGTTCGCTCATGGCGGCGGCCAGCTCTTCCATCAGCAGGCCGCGCCGCACCGCGCCGTACATGACCGGGCGCATGCTGTGCTCCTTGCTGGCCGTCATCAGCAGCAGCGCCAGCCAGCGCTTCAGGCGAGCGTAGCCCAGCAGCATGATGGCGTGGCGAAAGCTCGACACCTCCACCGGCAGCCCGAAGGCGGCCGAGTTCATGTAGCGCAGCAGCTTGAACGCCAGGCTCGGGTCGCGCTTGAGCGTCTGCTCCAGCCGCTCGACGTCCTCGCCTTCGTCCACGCGCGACATCAGCTCGACGATGACTTGCAGGTCGGCGGCCATCTCGGTCCGGCTGCCCCCCGTGGGCTCGTAGGCCCCGTCCACGGTCCAGCCGATGACTGTGTCGGCACCGGCCTGGAAGCTCGCGTCCACCGCGTCGGCACCCCGCACGCCGGCATGCACCAGGGCGAGGCCCGCGGGCGCGGCCTGGCCGGGTTCCAGCACGGCCTGCTTGAAGACGGCGGCCACCTCGGCGGGCAGCGGCTCGCCCGGCAGGCCCTTCAGCAGGCCGCTGTGGCCGGCGCCCTTCAGCGCGGCCAGCGCGGCGGCATGCAGCGGGTCGGCGGCGATGAAGGCGGGCACCTCGATCTGCGTCGGCTGGGCCGGCGGCTCGGCGAGCAGCGCCGTCAGCAGCGCCTCGCCCTGCGGGCTGAGCACCTCGCCACCCTGGGGCCAGACAGCGGCCAGCGCGGCCAGCAGTTCGGCATGGTCGACCTTGGCATCGGCGCGCAGCGGGATGAGCGTCAGCCGGGTGCCGACGATGGCGCGCTGGCGGTCGATGACCGGGGCGTAGCCCAGGGCGAGGCCCGGCAGGATGGCGTGGTCGATGGCGGCAGGGAGGTTGTCGGACATGGCGCGGCACTGGGCTGGCGGTGAATGCGGCAGTCTGCCATGAGGCCCGGGCGTGCACGGGCCTCAAACGTGACCGAATTCATCCTTGCCCCGTGCCCGCGAGCCGAGGCGCCCCGTTCAGCCGCCGGTGATGTACTGGAACAGCGACATGCGCTGCACCATGGCGTAGGTCTGCAGCGCGGTCTGGTAGCCGGACTGCTGGTTCTGGAAGTTGGAGATGCCCTGCACCATGTCCAGGTCCTGGGCGGCGCTCTGTTCCTCCTGGCTGTACTGCTTCAGTGAAGCCAGCCGGCTTTCGGTGCCGTCGAGGTTGTTCAGGCGCTCGCCGACCTGGCTGCGGGCGTTGGACAGGTTACCCATGACCGCGTCGATGTCGCGCAGCCGGCCGTTGTTGCTCTGCGCGATCTGGGCGCTGGAGCGCAGGGGTGTCTTCAGCTCGGCGATGGCGCGGTCCAGCACGTCGAAGACCTTGAGCGTGTTGGTCGCTGGCGCGATGGAGAAGTTGTCGCCGTCGGCCGGCGCGCCCGCGATGGCAACGCTCATGCCGTCGAACGTGATGTTCTGACCGGAGGCGAAATTGCCGCTGGCCACGCCCGCGCCGGTGTCGACGTTCACGACGGAGTACGTCTGCGCCGGCGCGGTGCCGGCGATGTCGATGCGGTAGTTCTGGCCCGTGAGCTGGGTCGGGTCGGTCACCCGGCCGGCGTCGATCCAGCCTTGCGCCGGCTTCGTCGGGTCGATGCTGTTGGGATTGGCGTCGGTGACGAAGCTGCCGTTGCCGCTGCGCGCCTGCTCCCACGCGCCGCGGCCGTCGACGGTGAGCTGGAAGTTGTCGATGTTGCCGGTCTGGATGTTGCCGGCCACGCCCACGTAGGTCACGCCGCCGGCCTGGTCCAGGAACGGGGGGTTGGCCGAGCCCTGGCCGGAGAACAGGTAGCCGCCGGCGCCGTCGCCGCGGTTGGCGATGGTCAGCATCTGTTCGCGGATGCCTTGCAGCTTGTTGGCGAGGCCTTGGCGTTCGGCGTCGGAATAACTGGCGTTGCCGGCGGAGAGCAGCGTTTCGCGCGCCTGTTGCAGCAGTTCGTTCGCGTCGCCCAGCGCGCCTTCGGCCAGCGTCATGCTGTTGCGGCTGGCTTCCAGCGCACGCTGGTTGGCATCGACGCGGCCGATGGAGGCCAGCGCCCGCTCGGCGCGCGCGGCCCCGGTGGGGTCGTCGCTCGCGGTGTTGACGCGCTTGCCCGAGGTGAGCTGCTGCTGCTGCGTCTGCAGCGCCTGCTGGCGGCGCTGCAGGTTGGCGATGGAGGCGTCGTAGAGGTTGGCGGTGGACAGTCTCATTGGGGGCCTCAGCGTGCGGCGATGCGCATCAGTTCGTCGAAGAGGGTCTGCGCCGTCTGCAGCACCTTGGCGGCGGCCTGGTAGCTTTGCTGGTACTGCATGAGCCGGGAGGCCTCTTCGTCGAGGTTGACGCCGGCCTGGCCGGCGCGGCTGGATTCGGCGTTGCTGGCGACGGTGGTGGAGACGTTGGACAGGTAGTTGGCGCTCTGCACGCGCGCGCCCACGTCGCTCATCGCGGCAGCGTAGGCGTCGCTGATCGTCGATCCGGGCGCGATGCTGCCGTCGGGCAGCTGGCGCTGGCCGACGAAGGCCTGCGTCTGGATGTTCAGGAAGGCCTTGGCGTTGCCGTTGTTGGTGCTGGTGTAGGTGGTCGGATCGAGCGCGATCTTGTCGCCCTTGCGTGGCACGCCGTTGGTGCGCAGCTCGAAACCGAGGTCGATGCCGGCCGCGGGCTGGTTGCCGATGGGCTGGCCCGCGCTCCAGACGCCGCTGAGCTGCGAGCCGTCCGCCAGCGTCAGCGTGTACTGCACGTTGTTCGGGTTGGCCGGATCGGGGTCGCCGAACTCGATGGACATCGGCGCCTTGGCGGGGTCGAAGCCGGCGCTGACGGCGTAGACGCTGTCGATGGTCAGCGTGCCGGTGTTGTCCACCGAGGTCGATGCGGTCAGCGGCGACGCGGCAGCGATGCCGTTGGGATCGTCCAGCACGCGGCGCATCTCGACGGCGGCGGTGCCCACGGGTTCGATGAGGAAGCTTTCGCCCTGCGCGGGCGCGGCGGGCGTGAACGAGAGCTGGAAGCCGTCGATGGTGTCGCCGTCGTTGACGGTGCGCACCAAGCCGTCGGACAGGCGCGTCATCTCGTAGACGCCGGGCGCGCTGGAGGTCAGCTTGTAGCTGCTGGCCTGCAGCTGGCTGGCGTTGACGATGGTGGCCTTGACGCCGCTGGCGTACGTGCCGTCGGGGTTGCGCTGGTTGGTGGCGGCAGGCAGCGTGCGCGGCGAGGCGACGTTGAACATGGGCGCGCCCTTGCCCGGCGGATTGGACAGGTCCAGCCCCAGCGCGTTCTGGTCGTTGACCCGCGTGCCAATGGAGGCGGCGAGCTGGCCGAGCAGGTTCTTGGCGTCCTGCAGGTCCTTGTTCTGGAAACGCAGCAACGCGGACATGGAGCCGCCGGTCAGCACGTTCTCGTCCAGCGGGCGGCTCTTGCCGCCTTCGTTGAGCGCCAGCACGGCGCGCTGCGGGTCGTAGGAGTCGGGTGAGATCTCCAGCGTCGAGGCCTGGTTGCCCAGCACCAGCCGCTGGCCGCCGCCGATGAACACGCCCACGGTGTCGTCGTCGGCCGGCAGCGTGGTCACGGCGACGTACTCGCCGAGCTGGGAGATCGCGCGGTCGCGCTGGTCCAGCAGGTCGTTGGCCGTGTGGCCGGTGCCGCGCGTCTTGGCGATCTGGTCGTTGATGCTGGCGATCTGCTGCGCGAGCTGGTTGACGATGCCGACGTTGGCCGTCAGGTCACTGACGACGCCGGACTGCAGGTCGGAGAGCTGCTGGCCGGCATTGGCGAAGCGCTGCGCCAACTCGTTGGCCCGGCCCAGCGCCACCTGGCGGGCCGACGGGTCGCTGGGCCGGCTGGACACGTCCATCATCGAGTTCAGGAACTGGCTGGCCGCGTAGCCCAGGCCGTCGGTGCCGGTGGGGAAGAGCTTCTCCAGGCGCGACAGCTGGTCGGCGCGCGTGGAGTCCGCCATCGCGGCGGACTTGGAGGCGGCGGCCTCCTTGGTCAGGAACTCGTTGTGCGAGCGCGTGACCGTCTGCACATCCACGCCGCGGCCGAAGAAGCCGGCGCCGGTGTACTGGCCGGGCGACGTGGTCAGCACGACCGACTGGCGCGAGTAGCCGACCGTGTTCGCGTTGGCGATGTTCTGGCCGATGGTCTGCAATGCCGCCTGGTTGGCGAACATGGCGCGGGCGCCGAGCGTAAGCAAGCCAGACATGAAGTTGTCCTCTCAGGGGCTCAAGCCAGCGTGCTCTGCACGCGCTGGGTGGTGTGGATGGCCTTGGCCAGCTTCTCGGCGTAGGCCGGGTCGGTGGCGTAGCCGGCCTGCTGCAGGCCGCGGGCGAAACCGGTCGCGTTGCCGCTCTGCGCCTGCGCGACGACCTTGGCGTAGCGCTCGTTGTTGCTGATCAGCTTGCCGTAGTCCTTGAAGGCCTCGTCGTAGCTGCCGTAGGCGCGGAACTTGGCCATGACCTTGTGCGCCTGGCCGTTGATGACCTCGGTGGTCTGCACCTCGACGGTCTTGCCCGTCCAGCCGGGCGTGGCCTTGATGCCGAACACGTTGTGGCTCTTGGTGCCGTCGGCGCCCGTGATCTCGCGCCTGCCCCAGCCGCTCTCGTGCGCCGCCTGCGCGACCATGAAGCTGGCCGGGATGCCGGTGGCGGCCGACGCGGCCTTGGCCGCGGCGTCGTGCTGCTGGATGAAGCTCTGCACGTGGTTGGGGATGCCCTTGGTGGCCAGCGCCGGCAGCGCCTGCGCCAGCGTCGTCTGGCTGGCCGCGGCGATCTTCTCGGGCGTCAGCGACTTCAGGTCCTGGATGCCCATCTGGCGCTGCAGCTGGCGGGCGATCATGTCCGAGAGCCCGCCCGGCTGGCCGGCCAGCTTGCCGGCGAACTGCGTGTCCAGCATCTCGGTGCCGAGCTGCGTCGCGTTGTTCTCGAGCATGCCGCTGGACAGCGTCGAAGCGCGCATGCTCTTCATGACTTCCTGCATGAAGAGCGTCTCGAACTGCTTGGCCGTCTCGCGGATGCTGGCCTTGGGGTCTCGCGAAGCGGCCGCCTTCAGCGAGTCCAGGCTGCCCAGGCTCTGGCCGGAAATGGACTGGAAGGACGAGGGCATCAGATCACCTCGAGCTCGGCGTTGAGGGCACCCGCACTCTTCATGGCCTGCAGGATGGCGAGCAGATCCTGGGGCGTGGCGCCGAGCGAGTTGAGCGCCTTGACGACGTCGGACAGCCGGGCGCCGGCGGGCAACTGGATGAGGCTGCCGGGTTCCTGGCGGATGGAGATGTCGGCCTTCTCGGCCACCGTCGTCTGGCCGCCGGACAGCGCATTGGGCTGACTGATGATGGGCGTGGAGCTGATCGTCACCGACAGGCTGCCGTGGGCGACGGCACAGGCGGCGAGCGTGACGGCCTGGTTCATGACGACCGACCCGGTGCGCGCGTTGATGACGACGCGCGCCGCCGGTATGGCCATGCTGACGTCGAGGTTCTCGACATCGGCCAGGAAAGCGACGCGGTCGTCGGGTGTGCTGGGAGCCCGCACGCGCACGACGCGGCCGTCCAGCGCCTGGGCGACGCCGCTGCCCTTGGCCTTGTTGATGGCCTGGGCCACGGCGCGGGCGGTGGTGAAGTCGCTGCTGT
This sequence comes from Roseateles sp., assembly GCF_965229315.1. Classification (GTDB taxonomy): domain Bacteria; phylum Pseudomonadota; class Gammaproteobacteria; order Burkholderiales; family Burkholderiaceae_C; genus Pelomonas. Next base: position 3,113,779 of record NZ_CBDDJA010000002.1, on the reverse strand, counting down.
TCAGGTCGAACTGGATGAAGTCGCCTGCGGCGATGGGGGTGGGCACCGAGCGCTCGACGAGGGCGCCCGCCGGGATGCGGCCGGCGCTGAGGTGGTTGATCTGTACCTTGGCGCCGCCCGCCGACGCACCGGCGCCGCCGACGATGAGATTGCCCTGGGCGATGGCGTAGATCTGCCCGTCCGCGCCGCGCAGCGGCGTGGCGATCAGCGTGCCGCCGCGCAGGCTCTTGGCGTTGCCGATGGAGGACACGTTGATGTCGATCTGCTGGCCGGGCTGCGCGAAGGCCGGCAGCTGCGCCGTCACCATGACGGCGGCGACGTTGCGGGGCTGCATGGTCACGCCCTGGGGCAGCAACACGCCGAACTGCTGCAGCATGGCCGTGAGGCTTTGGCCGGTGAACGGCGCCTGCGTGGTCTGGTCGCCCGTGCCGTCCAGGCCCACGATCAGCCCGTAGCCGGTCAACGGGTTGGAGCGCACGCCAGCCACGGACGCGACTTCCTTGATGCGGGCGGCCTGGGCAGGCGCGATGGGCGCCAGCACGACGGCCAGGCTGAGGAGGAGGACTTGCAGGGACTTCACTCGACCGATTCTGCGGATGCTTGAGCCCGCGAAGCCGCAGAAAAGGCCGGGGACCGCCCCGCTTTTCGAAACCGTGGCCGCGCCACAGCTGCGCCGCTGGCCGGGCCCTTTGTGTAACGCGCAAGCTTGCGCTCAGCGAGAAGCGGGTCGGCTGTGACATCCTGCCGACGCCTTTTCCTGTGGGCTGCCTGCCCATAGCGCTGCGATCCTCGTGTCCCAGGGACCGCAGCGTCAACCAAGCCATTGCCGCCATGCCGGCCACGCCCGCTGGCACTGAGCGGGGAAATCTGGCGATTTACACGGCCGCGCAAAGGCTTCGCGACAGGTTTCTGAATGTGTAGCTAGGTAAAGTTTTGAATACCTACTATCCAGTCAAACCGCGCCATGCCACCGCCCTTCGAGCCGTTGACTCTGGTTCACGTCGTTTTCTCTTCCCGGATCGCTGGCGGTGAGCTCCACTGCATCGACCTTGCCAATGCCCAGGCCGCACTGGGCCACCGTGTCCACGTCATCGGCACCGCCGGCTCCGCGGTGGCCGGTGCGCTATCGCCCGCCGTCCGGTTTCATGGCCTGAAGCTGCCGCTGATGCGCGGATGGCGCGTTGCGGCGCTGGCGCGCAAGCTGGGCGCCGACGTGTGCCACGGCCACCTCGGCCCGGCCTGCAAGGCGGTCGCCCAGGCCCGCAGCGCATCGCGCATCGGCACGCTGCACGTCGGCTACAAGCCTCATCACCATGCGTTGATGGACGGGCTGGTCTGCGTCAACCGTGCCCAGCACGACGGCCTGCCCCGCGACCGTGCGGGCCTGGCCAGCCTCATCTACAACTGGGCGCCCGAGCGCAACGCCCAGGTGGTTGCCATGCGCACCGACCTGCGCGTCGAACTGGGCCTGACGCCCGACCAACTGCTCGTGGGCAGCGTGGGCCGCCTGCAGCGCGCCAAGGGCATGGACCTGCTGGTCGCCGCGTTCAAGGCGCATGCGCCGGCCAACGCCGTGCTGGCGATCCTGGGCGAAGGACCGGACCGCGCCATGCTGGAAGACATGGCCGCCGGCGACCCCCGCGTGCGCCTGCTCGGCTTCCGCAGCGATGTGGACCAGGCCCTCAAGTCCTTCGACCTGTTCGTGTCGGCGTCGCGCGAAGAAGCCTTCCCGCTCGCCATCCTGGAAGCCATGCGCGCCGGCCGCCCCGTGCTGTCCACGGCCACCCAAGGCCCGCGGGAAATGCTGGCTGGCCAGCCGGCGCGCCTGGTGGGCGTGGGCGACGCCGACCTCTTGGGCCGCGCGATGGCCGAAGAACTGGCGCGGCTGCGCCGCCTGGAGGCGAGCGAGCGCCGCGTGAGCTACGCGACGGCCGCCTACGACCGCAGCAACGCAGTGGCCAGGACGCTGGGCTTCTACCGCGACGTCATGCTGCACCGCGCGGCCGGGGCCGAGCGGTTCGAGGACGAAGAGGAAGCCATCGCGGCCTGAGGTCTTCCGGCGCCGGTCTGGCGATGCCGGCCGGACGGGCCTTGCCGGGCGACACTGAGGCATGCTCAAGACACCGCGCTCCGACTTCTGGCAGGTCGGCATCGTTCCCGTGCGCATCGAAGACGCCAACGCACGGACGCTGCGCGCCGCGCGGGCACTGGTCACCTGGCTGCCCGACGCCGGCCGCTGGCGCTATCTGGCGGACCCGTTCGGCCTGGCGCGCGGCGACGCCCTGCACGTCTTCGTCGAAGCCTTCGACTACCGCACCAAGCGCGCCCACATCGAGCGCCATGAGTTCGGCTTGTCCGACCTGGCCTGGCGTGGTCAGGCGACAGTGCTGGAGCGCCCCTTTCACCTGTCCTACCCGCAGGTGTTCGAGCATGCGGGCCAGACCTGGATGGTGCCCGAGAGCCACCAGGCCGGCGAGATCGCGCTGTACCGCGCCACCGACGCGTCGCTGGACCGGTGGGCGCGTGAGTGCGCCCTGCTGAGCGGGCTGCCGGGCGCGGATGCATCGCTGTTCGAGCACGGTGGCCGCTGGTGGATGTTCTACACGCTGGTCGGCCGCCACGGGCGCGACCAGCGCGAACTGCATGTCGCCCACGCGCCCGGGCTGACCGGTCCGTGGACACCGCTGGTGGGCAACCCGGTGCGCAACGACCGCCGCGGTGCCCGGCCCGCCGGCCGGCCCTTCGTCGGCCGGGACGGCGTGCCGGTGCTGCCCGTGCAGGACAGCACCGGCGGCTATGGCAGCGCCACGCGGCTGCTGCGCTTGCCCGTATTGACGCCGGAGCGCGTCGTCATCGAGGGCGGCGACGAGCGACTGACCGGCGACCTGCTCAGCGACAGTCACACGGCCGGCCTGCACACGCTGACCGGCTGCGGCAGTTTCACGCTGGTCGACGTGAAGCGCATCGACCGCTCGCGCGGCCGGCAGTGGCTGGACTTGAAACGCCGGTTACGTCGTTTGTTGGGCGGCTGAGACGCCGCGCGCCCCAGCGGCGGGCGACGCGATCTACCATGCCCGCATGAGCCCGCAGCCGCCACTCGCCGACCGGATCGCCGCGCTGACTGCGGCGCTAGAGCCCCAGGTCATCGCCTGGCGGCGCGACCTGCACCAGCACCCCGAGCTTGGCAACCGCGAATTCCGCACCGCGGCCATCGTCGCCGATCACCTGCGCGCGTTGGGGTTCGACGAGGTCAGGACGGGCGTGGCCCACACCGGCGTCGTCGGGCTGCTCAAGGGTGGGCTGCCGGGCGGCGCGGATGGTGGCGTCGTCGCGCTGCGCGCCGACATGGATGCGCTGCCCGTCACCGAGGAGGTGGACCTGCCGTTTGCGTCCAGGGCTCGGGCGGTGTGGAACGGCGAAGAGGTGGGCGTCATGCACGCCTGCGGGCATGACTGCCATGTGGCCATCCTGATGGGCGTGGCCAGCATCCTGGCCAGCCTGCGCGCGGACATCCCGGGCTGCATCAAGTTCCTGTTCCAGCCCGCCGAGGAGATGCCGCCCGAGGGCGAGGAGGGCGGCGCGGCGCTGATGATCAAGGAGGGCGTGCTGGAGAGCCCGACGCCCAGCGCCATCTTCGGCCTGCATGTCACGTCGCGCCAGCCTGCGGGCGTCATCGGCTACCGGCCCGGGCCGACGATGGCCAGCTCGGACAAGCTCAGGATCACGGTGCAGGGCAAGCAGACGCATGGCGCGGCACCGTGGCTGGGCGTGGACCCCATCGTCACGTCCGCGCAGATCGTGCTGGGCCTGCAGACCATCGTCAGCCGCACGCTGGACCTGAACCGCGAGCCGGCCGTCGTCACCATTGGTGCCATCAAGGGCGGCGTGCGCGAGAACATCATCCCGGACTCGGTCGAGATGCGCGGCACCATCCGCAGCTTCGACGAGGGCATGCGCGACGCCATCCACGAGCGCGTGACGCAGCTCGCCGAGGGCATCGCCGCCGGGTCGCGCGCGACGTGCAAGGTCTGCATCACGAAGAACTACCCTGTCACGCGCAACGACCCGGTGCTGACCGAGCAGATGGTGCCCACGCTGACGCGCGTGGCCAGCACCGGCCCGCGGCCCATGGGCATCGAGGTCGTGCCCAAGGCGACCGGCGCGGAGGACTTCTCGTTCTTCCAGCGCCTGATCCCGGGCCTGTTCTTCTTCGTCGGCGTCACGCCGCCGGAGATCGAGCCGAGCAAGGCCTACTCCAACCACTCGCCGCGCTTCGTCGTCGATGAGCGCGGGCTGGAGGTGGGCGTCAGGGCGCTGGCCAACCTGGCCGTCGACTACCTCGCCAGCAAGGCGGGTTGAGCCGATCAGCTCGGCGCGATGTTCAGGAAGAAGCGGGACAGCCAGCCCACCGCGTGAGCGTCGGCCGTGGCGCCGCGGCCGCGCTGCTCGATGCGCACGTTGGCGACCGAGGTGGACGGCACGGCATTGCCCTGGCCGATCATGCGCGGGTCCACCTGGCCCGAGAAGCGCAGCACGTCGACGTTGCGGTTCACGCCGATCTGCTTCTCGCCGCTGATCATCAGGTGGCCGTTGGGCAGCACGGCGGTCACGACGGCCGTGATCGCGCCCGTGAACTCGTTGGTGTTCTGGTTGCTGCCCTTGCCCGAGTTGTCGTTGGTCGACGTGGCGCCGGCCGTGGCCTTGCCGAAGGAGTTGCCCGCGATGCCGGGCAGCGCGGTCACGCCGGCCGACAGGCTGCCGGTCTTGCTCAGCGCGCTCGTGCTCGTCTGCGTGGCCGACACCTTCTCGGTGATGCTGATGGTCAGTGTGTCGCCGACCAGCCGTGCGCGGTGGTCCTCGAACAGCGGGCGGTAGCTGGCCGCCTGGTAGATGGAGCCGTTGTTGGCCGCGAGCGCTTGCACCGGCGGCAGGTTGACCACCGGCGTGTGCGCCAGTTCCACCTCGGGCACCGGGTAAGGCGTGGCGCAGCCGGCGAGCAGCGCGGTGGCCGTGAGGAGAAGGGCGATTGATTTCATGGCGGGTTGCCTCAGATCTGGGCCAGCTTCTGCAGCATCTGGTCGGACGTCTGCACGGCCTTGGAATTCAGTTCGTAGGCGCGCTGCGTCTGGATCATCTGCACCAGCTCCTCCACGACATTGACGTTGGAGGTCTCGACGAAGCCCTGCGCCAGCGCGCCCATGCCGTTGTTGGCGGGCGCGCCGGTGTTGGGTGTGCCGCTGGAGGCGGTCTCGGTGAACAGGTTCTGGCCCTTGGGGTCCAGGCCGGCCGCGTTGACGAAGTTGGCCAGCTGGATCTGGCCCACGGTCTGCGTCGCGGCCTGGCCGGGGAGCGTGACGCTGACGGTGCCGTCGTTGCCGATGGTGAGGCTCTGCGCGTTCGGCGGGATCGTGATGCCGGGCAGCACGGTGTAGCCGTTGCTCGTCACCATCTGGCCGTTGGCGTTCAGCTGGAACGAGCCGTCGCGCGTGTAGGCCGTGGTGCCGTCGGGCATCTGGATCTGGAAGAAGCCGTCGCCCTTGATCGCCACGTCGAGGTTGTTGCTCGTCTGCTGCAGGTTGCCCTGCGTGTAGATGCGCGCAGTGGCCACGGGGCGCACGCCCAGGCCCACCTGCAGGCCCGTGGGCAGGACGGTCTGCTCGGTGCTGTTGGCGCCGCTCTGGCGCATGGTCTGGTAGATCAGGTCCTCGAAGACGGCGTGCGAGCGCTTGTAGCCGTTGGTGGCGACGTTGGCGAGGTTGTTGGAGATGTTGTCCAGCTGGGTCTGCTGGGCTTCCATGCCGGTCTTGGCGATCCAGAGCGAGCGCATCATGGTGAGGATTCCTTGGGTACGGCTCAGGTGCTGCCAAGCAGCTTGGCGGATTGCTGGCCCTGGGTCTGGGCGATTTGCAGCAGCTTCATCTGCTGCTCGAACTGGCGGCCCGCGGCGATCATGGCGACCATGGTCTCGACGGGGCTGACGTTGGAGCCTTCCAGCGCGCCGTCCTGCAGGCGCGCTGCCGGGTCCTGCGGCAAGTCGCCGTCGGCGGCGCGGAACAGGCCGTCATCGCCGCGTGTCATGGGCACTTCGGGCGTGACGAGCTTGAGCCGGCCGATGGTCGTGGGGCGCTGGTTGGGCTGCTTGGCGCTGACGGTGCCGTCGCTGCCGACCGCCACCTCGCTGTTGGGCGGCACATTGATCGGGCCGCCGTCACCCAGCACCTGCAGGCCGTTGCGCATGACGAGCAGGCCTTCCGAATTGACGTCCAGCGAGCCGGCGCGGGTGTAGGCCTCGGTGCCGTCGGTGCCCTGCACGGCCAGCCAGGCGGTGCCCTGCATGGCGACGTCCAGGTTGCGGCCGGTGGCCGTCAGCGGCCCTTGCGCGTCGTTGTAGCCGATGGTGGTTTCGAGGGCGTAGGCGCGCGTGGACGCGCCATCGCCGCGCACCGGCACGGCGCGAAACGCCTGCAGCTCCGCGCGAAAGCCGTTGGTCGTGACGTTGGCGAGGTTGTGCGAGAGCACGTCCTGGCGCTGCATGGCCGCTTTCGCGCCGGCCATCGACAGGTAAATCATCCGATCCATGCTCGCTCCTTAACTCGCACGTCGCGGCGAGCGCGACGCGCGTTCGCGCTGCGCCATCACCGCAGATTGACGATGGTCTGCAGCACCTGGTCCTGCGTCTTGATCGTCTGCGCGTTGGCCTGGTAGGCGCGCTGCGCCGTCACCATGTTGACCAGCTCGGCCGTGATGTCGACGTTGCTTTCTTCGAGCGCGCCGGACTGCAGCGCGCCCATGTTGCCGTCGCCCGGCACGCCCACCACGGCGTCGCCGGAGGCCACGGTGCGGATCCACATGTTGCCGCCCAGCGGCTGCAGACCCTGCGAATTGCGGAAGTTGGCCAGCTCGACCTGCCCGGCCGGCTTGCTCTGGCCGTTGGAGTAGCGGGCCAGCACGGTGCCGTCGTTGGCGACCTGGATGCCGCTCAGCTGGCCGGGCGCGTAACCGTCCTGGGTCAGGCTGGTCACGGCGAAGCTGCTGCCGTTCTCGGTCGCCTTGGTCATGTCGAACTGGATGCCGGTGATCGGCAGCGTCGTGTTGCCACGGGTGCTGACGCCGGCCGGGATGTTCATCGTGATCGGTCCGGCCGGCAGCGTCGGCGCACCGCCCGTGGGCGGGAAGGTCATCGTCGTGTACGGCTCCAGCGGGTTGCCGTTGGCGTCCACGCCGATGGGATTGCCGTCGGAGTTGGTGTCGAACGGCGTGCCGTTGGCGGTCGCGTAGACGTTCCAGGTGTCGCTGCCGTCCGGCGCCGTCTCGCCCTTCTGGAAGTAGAAGGTGACGGCCACGTCCTGGCCCTTGGCGTCGTAGACCGTCATGGACGTGGCGTTGTTGTAGGTCGACGAGTCCTTCAGGTCCATGCCGGTGGCGCCGGCAGGCGCGGTCGTCTTGACGCGCGAATCCAGGTTGAACTCCAGGTTCACCTTGGTCGTCACGGCCGGCGGGATGCCGCCGGTGGGCAGCTGCAGCGGCTGCGCCGTGCCGGGCTGGATGACGCCAGCGCCGTTGGCCGGGTAGCCCATCAGCTTCAAGCCGTCGTTGTTGACGACGAAGCCGTCCTTGCTGATCTTGAACTGGCCGTTGCGGCTGTAGCGCACCGGGTTCACGCCGTCGCTGACCTGGAAGAAGCCGCCGCCGTTGATGGCCAGGTCCATCGGGTTCTCGGTCGTCGTGATGTTGCCCTGCGTGAACTGCTGCGCCACCGCCTGCAGGCTGGTGCCGATGCCGACCTGGTTCTGTCCCGCGCCGTTCAGCGCGGCCGCGTAGACGTCGGCGAACTCGGCCCGCGACGCCTTCGCGCCGAAGGTGCCCGAGTTGGCGATGTTGTTGCCGATGACGTCGAGGTTCTTGGAGGCGGCGTTGAGCCCGGAAAGGCCTTGCTGGAAGCTCATGGTGGAGTCCTTGCTGTCGTGCGGGAAGGGGGTGGCGCGGGGCGCGTCAGTTGACGGAGGAGACCGTCGTGTAGTCCACGGGGCCGAGCCGTTCGAGGTCGAGCTTGAGACGGCTGTCCTCGCTGTAGACCGACTTGACCTTGTCGAAGGCGTAGAGCGTGGACGTCACGGCGGCGGTGCCGTTGGTGGCGGTGATGCGGTACTTCAGGTCCGCGCCTTCGGCGGCCAGCGTGCCGGCGTTCCAGGAGAACGTCTGGCGGCCGGAACCCTGCGCGCCCAGCTGCTGCGTGTCGATGACGTTGCCGGCCGGGCCGAGGATCTCCAGCTTCACGTTGCTGGCGGCGCCGCCGAGCTCGTAGCTGCCCTCGGCCGCGCCGTCCGTCACGCGGATCTTGTCGCTGGGCACGGCCACCTCGCGGCCCACCAGCGAGATGGACTGCATGGCCTGCATCTGGCCGAGCTGCAGGCCCAGGTTCTTGATGCTGGTGTCCAGCGTGGACAGCGACGTGACCTGCTGGATCTGCGCCATCTGGCTCGTCACCTGCGCGTTGTCCATCGGGTTCAGCGGGTCCTGGTTGTTCATCTGCGCGACGAGCAGCTTCAGGAAGCGGTCCTGCGTATCGGCCGCGTTCTGGGTCGATGTCGTGCTGGCGGCGGCGGTGCCGTTGATGGCGGAGACGTCCATGTCTTAACTCCCGGTCACTGCTGACCCAGTTGCAGGGTCTTGAGCAGCAGGCTCTTGGCCGTGCTCATGACTTCGATGTTGTTCTGGTAGGAGCGGGATGCCGAGATCATGTTGACCATCTCCTCCACCGGGTTCACGTTGGCGTAGGTCACGTAGCCCTCGGCATCGGCCTGCGGATGCTTGGGGTCGTGCACGCGGCGCCCGGGCGTCTGGTCCTCGGTCACGTTGGACACGCGCACGCCGGCATTGCCGCTGTCGTCGCCCGCGCCCATCAGCTGGGTCTGGAAGACCACCTGGCGTGCCTTGTAGGCCTGGCCGTCGGGTCCGGCCACCGTGTCGGCGTTGGCCAGGTTGCTGGCCACGACGTTGAGGCGCTGGCTCTGCGCGCTGATCGCACTGCCGGAGACGCTGAAGATCTGGAACATCGACATGGCTTAGCCCTGGTTGTATGACTTCATGGCGTCCAGCGTGGTGCGCACGGAGCCGCTGATGAAGCGCAACGTGGCCTCGTACTTCACCGAGTTGTCGGCGAAGCTGGCCCGCTCGCGGTCCATGTCGACGCCGTTGCTGTCCAGGCTGGTCTGCGACTGCAGCGCATAGACCTTACCGCTCTCGCCGCGCGCACCCGCCAGCGGTGCCATGTGGCCGCTCTGCGTGGTCTTGAGGGCGCCGGGCGTGCCCACCTCGCCGGTGGCCTCGCGCAGCGCACGGGAGAAGTCGATGTCGCGGGCCTGGTAGCCCGGCGTGTCGGCGTTGGCGATGTTGCTGGCCAGCAGACGCTGGCGCTCCGCCCGCAGCGTCAGGGCCTGGGTCTGGAAATTCAGCGAGTCGGTGAGGCGGTTCAACATCGGGTCCCCTTCAGGTTGCATGGCCGGGGCGGCTCTTCACGCTGATTGTCTGGAGGGGCCCCGAAAACATGAGCGCGATAAGCGCCGCCAAAGCCGCTCAATTCCCATCAAGGCGGGCAGGCCGCCATCCCTAGAGTTGCGGCCATGCTGCGCGCCACCCTGCTCCTCGTCTGCCTGCTTGCCGCCGGTTCGTCCTGGGCCCAGACGGTGCTCGACCCGACGCTGCTGGAGCGCGTGCGCGTGCTGGCCGAGGCGGCCGCCCGCGCTGCGGCGGCGCCTGGCGCGCGTGTGGCGGTGGAGATCGGCACGCTCGACCCACGCCTGCGCCTGGCGCCCTGCCAGCAGGTCCAGCCCTATCTGCCGCCCGGCATGTCCGCCTGGGGCAAGAGCCGCATCGGCCTGCGCTGCACGGACGGCGCCGTGCGCTGGAACGTGACGCTGCCGGTGCGCGTGGCCGTCTTCGGCCGGGCTGTCGTCGCCGCCGGGCCGCTGCCGGCGGGCGTGACTTTGTCTCAAGAACACCTGGCGATGGCCGATATCGACATCGCGGCCGAACCCGGTGCCGTGTTCACCGACCCGGCGCTGCTGCTCGGGCGCTCGCTGGCCCGTCCGCTGGGGGCGTCCGAGGCCGTGCGCGCCCCGGTGCTCAAGTCCCGCCAGTGGTTCGCTGCCGGCGAAACGGTGCAGGTGCGAGTCGCCGGCGAAGGATTTGCCATCGCCTCCGAAGCCCAGGCCCTGAGCGCGGGGGTGGAGGGCCAGGACGTGCGCGTGCGGTTCGAAAGCGGCCGCATCGCCAGCGGCCGGGCTGTCGGCGAACGCCGCGTGGAGCTGGTGCTGTGAGCAAATCCCCACGGAATCACCGAATTGGCCGGAAAACACGGCCACTTCCCGCTCAAGAACTTCGGCTGGCTGCCGATACAGAGGAAACTCCCCTGCAATGCCCGCCAGCGGGGTCCGCCCCGCACCTGGAGAATCCCCATGAAGATCGGTAACAGCCCTGAATCCAGCGTCAACCAGGCCAAGGCTGAGCGCACCGACAAAACGCTGTCCGGCCGCAAGTCGGAGTTGTCCCAGCCCATCAAGGCGCCGCCCCTGGCGCCGGTGCTGACGCCCAGCACGCAGGTCGAGATTTCCAAGTCCGCCCAGATCGCCGCCAGCGCCGGCGCGGACGACGGCAGCTTCGACGCCGCCAAGGTCGACCGCATCTCCAAGGCCATCACCGAGGGCAAGTTCACGATCAACGCCAGCGCGATCGCCGACAAGCTGGTCGCGAATGCGCAAGAATTGCTGGACGCTCGCGCCAACAAGCACTGAACCCCATGACCCACGCCTCGTCCACCCCGCTCGGCGCCGACCTCGAACAGCCTCTGCTGGCCGTCGAGGCGGCGCTGAACCAGCTCGGCGATGCGCTGGCCCGCCGGGACTCGGCGGCCATCGAGCAGCACGCGGCCGAACTTCACCAGCATCTCGCTCGTGCCGTGCAGAGCTTCAGCGACGCCGCACGCACCGGCAGCGTGCCCGCCGCGCTGCGCAACCGCCTGGTGCGTGCCGGCGGCCTGCTCGCCGCGCAGCGTGAATCGCTGGCCCGCGGCAACGCGTCGCTGGACCGCGCGCTGGACGTGCTGATCCCCAGCGAGCCCACCGGCCTTTACGGTTCAGGCGGCAAGGCCGAGCGCCGCAGCGTCGGCGGCGGCAGCTTCCAGGCCTGAACCGCCTTCGCCAGACAAAAAGCCACCTCACGGTGGCTTTTTGCTTTTCAGCGGGTGGCGGCCTGCCGCACCTTGTCCAGATAGGCGTGCCCGTCCGGCGGCAGGCCGCTGCGCTGCGATGCCCAGATCATCTCGCCCAGCGCGTCCATCGCCACATGGTGGGCCTCGTGGCGCGAGTTGCGCCTGGCGGCGAGCAGGTCGATGGCCTGGCGGATGCCCGAGGGCTGGTCGATGGCGTGCTGCTCCGTGATCGTCAGGTGCATGGACAGGTGCAGGAAGGGGTTGGTGCGGCCTTCCTCCACCGTGTAGACCTTCTCCAGTGCGCCGGCCTCGTCCGCGAAGTCCCCGTGGTACTCCGGGTGCTCGGCGATCCAGTCGGCCGCCAGGGCTTCCATCGGGATCAGCGGCGCGCCGTCGCGCCACTTGCGGTAGGTGGCGCAGAAGAAGCGCCGGACTTCGAGCTGGGAGGGGGCGAACATGGCCGCGATTGTCGCCGCCTGCCCTGTTGTCGTGGCCCGTGCGGGTGTTGCAGCGCGCGTGGCGCTCGGTGCGACGCCCTCAGCTTGCAGTGCCCGTGCCGTCGTGCTTCTCCCAGACCGTGCGCTGCGCCTTGCGGTGCGATTCCTCGGCCGCACGTTCGGCGGCGATGAGCTGGTCGAACTGCTGCAGGCCCAGCTTGGCCGCGGCGATCAGTGCACTCTCGTCGCGCTGCAGCGGCACCATCTGCTCCAGCAGTTCGAGGTTGTGGCGCTTGAAGCGCAGCGCCTGGCGGCGTGCCGCGTGCGGCTCCATGCCGGTCAGCTCCAGCACGCTGCGCGCGCTCAGCAGCGCCGACTCGAAGGTCTCGCGCTCGATGTGGGTGACGCCCAGCTCGCGCAGCCGGTAGTAGTGCTGCACGTTGCGCGCACGGGCCACGAGGGCGAGCTGCGGGAAGTGTTCGCGCGCCAGCTCGGCGATCTCGATGCTCTGGGCGATGTCGTCGATGGCGATGACCAGGATGCGTGCCGTCTCGGCCCCGGCGCTCTTGAGCAGGTCCAGCCGCGTCGCGTCGCCGTAGTAGACCGTCCAGCCGAAGCGGCGCAGGCTTTCGATGGCCTCGGCGTCGTGGTCCAGCACGGTGGCCTGCAGGCCGTTGGCGCGCATCAGCCGGCCGATGACCTGGCCGTAGCGGCCGCTGCCGGCAATGATGATGGGTGAGGGCGGCGGCGGCGCCTCCTCGCGCTTGCGCTTGAGACCCAGGCGCGCGAGCTTGCGCGACATCAGGCGGTCGCCGCCGGCCAGCAGCACCGGCGTGAGCGCCAGCGACAGCGCGATGGCCGCCACCAGTGCGGAGTTCTGCGCCGCGTCGATTATGCCCTCGCCCTGTGCCAGCTGGAACACGACGAAGCCGAACTCGCCGCCCTGCGCCAGCAGCATGACGAAGGCCGGCCGCTCGACCAGCGGGATTCTCATCGCCCGGGACATGGCCACCAGCACGGCGATCTTGCACACCAGCAGCGCCACCAGCGTGCCCAGCACGAACAGCGGCTGGGCGGCCACGGCGTGCAGGTCCAGCCCCATGCCCACCGCGATGAAGAACAGGCCCAGCAGCAGCCCCTTGAACGGCTCCAGGTCGGTCTCCAGCTCGCGGCGGTATTCGCTCTCGGCCAGCAGCACGCCGGCCAGGAATGCGCCCAGCGCCATCGACAGGCCGACGAGGTGCATCAGCGCGGCCGTGCCCAGCACCAGCAGCAGCGCGGCGGCCGTGAAGATTTCCGGCGTCTTGCTCTGCGCGATCCAGCGCAATGCAGGGCGCAGCAGCAGCCGGCCGCCGAAGATGATGGTGACGATGGCGCCCACCGCCTTGGCCGCCGCCAGCCACGTCTGGCCATGGCCGTCGTCGTGTGCGCCGCTCAAGGCCAGCACCGGCACCAGCGCCAGCACCGGGATGGCGGCGATGTCCTGCAGCAGCGCGACGGACAAGATGCTCTCGCCGGCTGTCGTGCGCCCGAGGTTGCGCTCGGCCATGACCGCCAGCGCCACCGCGGTGGACGACATCGCCAGCCCGAGGCTGACCACGACGGTCAGCCGCCACGGATAGCCCAGGCACAGGCCGACCGCCGTCAGCGCTGCCGCGCAGCCCAGCAGCTGCACGCTGCCCCAGCCGAAGATGGGCCGGCGCATGGCCCACAGCCGCTTGGGCTCCAGCTCCAGGCCGACGAGGAACAGCATCAGCACGACGCCCAGCTCCGCGACCTCCGGGATGGCATTGGACTCGGGGACCAGGCCCAGCACCTGCGGGCCGATCAGCAGGCCGGCGACCAGGTAGCCGAGGATGGCGCCCAGCCGCAGGTAGCGCGCCAGCGGCACGGCCAGCACGGCGGCTGCCAGGAAGACGAGCGGTAGCGTCAGCCAGTGACCCGTCATTCGGCCACCCCCACATCCAGCGCGGAGAACATCGGTGGACGTTCGTCCAGAGGCACGGCCTCCTCATCGCCGGCTTCCGGCGCGGCGAGCGCCTGGCACCATTCGGGGTACTTCGCCAGCCGCTTCACGAACAGCGCGGCGTGCGCATCGATGTCGGCGTCGCTGGCGCGGTGGGCGGCGTGCAGGACCTGCGGCGGCAGGTAGTGCATGCCGCAGGTCTTGGCGGACTGCTGGTAGGGCAGCAGGAACTCGTCGAGCGTGTGGTGGTTGTGGCCGCCGGGGCCGTAGCTGTCCAGGCCGCCGCCGGTGGAGGCCACCAGCCAGAAATCCTTGCCCTGCAGCGCGGTGCCGCCGGGGCCGTAGGCCCACCCCAGGCGCAGCACCTCGTCCAGCCAGAGCTTCTGCAGCGCCGGCATGCTGTACCAGTAGATGGGGTGCAGCATGACGACCAGCCGGGCCGCCTGCAGCGCGCGCTGCTCGGCCTCGACGTGCAGGTGGAAGTCGGGGTACAGGCGGTACAGGTCGCGCAGTTCCACGCGTGCGGCGGCGGGCGACGCGCGCAGTGCGGCCAGCATCGTGCGGGTGACGTGCGAGCGCGCCAGGTCGGGGTGGGCGGCGAGGACGAGGATGTCGCGGGCGGTACTGTCGGGCATGGCCGGCTAGGTTAACGTGAGCGCGAGACCCGCCACCCCCTCGTCACCCCCGATGCGCACCTTCGACACCCTCGCCGACCTGCAAGCCCTCGTCGGCCAGCCCCTGGGCCACAGCGACTGGATCACCGTCGACCAGGCCCGCGTGAACGCCTTCGCCGAAGCCACCGAGGACCGGCAGTGGATCCACGTCGACCCCGAGCGTGCCAAGTCCGGGCCGTTCGGCGGCCCCATCGCGCATGGGTTCCTGACGCTGTCGCTGATCCCGTATTTCTTCGAGACCGGCTTCGCGGTGACCGAGACGCGCATGGTCGTCAACTACGGCCTGAACAAGGTGCGCTTCACGTCGCCGGTGCCGGTGGGCAGCCGGCTGCGCGCGGCATTCAGGCTGCTGGCGCTGGACGACGCGCCCGGCGGCGCGAAGCAGCTGACGGTGGAGGTCAGCGTCGAGCGCGAAGGCGTGGACAAGCCCGTGTGCGTGGCCGAGAGCCTGGCGCGGCACTACCGCTGAGCCAGGCTGTGGGTGCTCAATCGGCGCGGCGCGAACGGCGCTGCCACAGGCCGATGCCCGCCAGACCGGCCAGCGCCAACATCCAGTTTGCCGGTTCGGGCACGGGCGACAGCGTGTAGTTGGCGATGGACGCGATCTGCTGCGGGCTCAGGCCTTCCAGGCGCGGGTCGGACAGCAGCGCCAGGCCCGTGGCCTGGGCCAGCGACACGTCGGCCGCCGTGGGGCCGTCGGCGTCGCTGGCCAGGAAGGCGAAGTTCAGCAGGCTCAGGCTCTGCCCTGGTGCCAGGCTGACCGTGTAGCGCACGTTGTAGCGGTCGGGCGTGATGGCCGCCTGACCCAGGCCGTTGTTGCCCGACACCAGCGCCAGCACCGGCTGGGCTGTGCACTGGCTGGTACCGTCATCGGTGCAGCTCACGATCAGCCCGCCGCCGTTGTGGCTGACCAGCTCGTCGCCGTCGGAGCCGAGGTTGCCGAAGAAGTTCAGCGTCGTGGTGACCGCGGTGGTGCCGGTGTTCGTGAAGGTGTCGAAGAAGCGGAAGACGTTGCCGCCGAGCAGTTCGACCTGGCGGGCCTGGCCCAGGCTGCCCACGCCGCTGTTGTAGAAGCCGAAGGCGTCGAACGCCAGGTGGCCGCCGTCCACGACCTCGCCCAGGGCCTGGCTGGTGAGCGGCGCGTTGCCGCCGGCGCCGACGTAGCGGCTGCCGTAGTCGCTGCCGTTGAAGATGCCGCCGGTGGCCTGGAACTGGTCGGCGTGGGCGAGGGCAGGGATGGCGAGCGCGGCGAGTGCCGCGCAGAGGATGCGTTGAACCATGGGGTGCTCCGAAAGATGGGAATGACGGGGCCGCCGGGCGGCCCGCGCCGGATGTCGCAGGCGGGCCGTCAGCTGCGGCGGGCCGTCAGCCACTTGTCGGCGGGCAGCGGCTTGCCGACCAGGCGCAGCTCGCCGATGGAGCCGAAGAAGCCGTCGTCCAGCACGCCGTCCCACCAGCCGGCGCCGAGGATCCACGGCAGCGGCGTGGCCTGCGAACGGGTGCCGGTGGCCGCATTGGCGACGTTGCGCAGCACCGGGGCCCCTTCGACATACATCGTGGTGGTGGCGGTGGCCGGGTCGTTGACGATGGCGACGTGGAACCAGGTGTTGCGGATGACTTCGCCCGACCAGTTGGTCTGCGCGTTGCGCGCATTGCTCGCCGGCACGACCTCCCACTGCACTTCGCGCAGGCTGGAGATGGCGAACAGCACGCTGGAGGCTTCCGGGTCGCCGCCCTGGTAGCCCCCAGGGACATTGCCGCGGTTGCCCTGGCGGCCGAGCATGTTGCACCAGGCGTGCTTGGTCGCATCCCAGTTCGCGGGGATCTTGACGAAGGCCTCGACGGTGTAGCCGTTCCAGAAGCTGCGGCCGTTGACCGACGCGCCGGCGGCGGTCAGGAAGGCGTTGAGGCGCTTCACGGTCTTGTCGGTGTTCTGGAAGCGCACGCTGCCGGCGGCCGACGACAGGCGGTGCCTGTCGGTGGACCAGACCACGTCGCCGACCTGGGCCGGGCCGCTGAGCGCGGCGCGACGCATGTCGTTGCCGCCGGCCACGTCGGGCAGCACGTCGCCGACCTGGACGACCTGGCCTTCCGCGATGCCGGCCGGTGCGCGCCAGTGGGCATAGGTCTCGGCGACGGACGGGAAGTCGTTCACGTCGGCCGGAGGCACGGGCGCCACCACCGCCGGCTCGGTGTAGTTGGCCAGCAGGTCGGTGCGCACGCGCGGCAGGATGGGCGCGCCGTTGACCGACAGCGTCGGCTTGAAGCGCTGGAAGCCCGCGAAGCGCTTCTTGAAGTTGATCGCGATGGAGAAGCGGTTGCCGGCCTCGGTGCGCTCGGCGAAATCGAACTGATTGAGCGTGGCCTTGGGCTTTTGCACCACCCAGGGCGAGAACGACATGACGTCGATCTTGTTGTTGGTGAAGTCGACCTCGTACAGACGCATCATGGCGTTGCCGCCCTGGTAGTCCATCTGGTAGTCGACCACCATCTGGTGGACTTCGTTGCCGAAGTCGTTGAACTTGCGCAGGTGGGCCGCCCCGTGGTGGTGGCCGTTCAGCGTCATGAAGATCTGGTCGTTGTCGCGGATCAGCCTGTTCCACAGCATGAGGCCGTAGTCGGTCTCCAGCGGGCTGACGCCGTCGTTGGCGATGTTGAGCAGCTGGTGGTTGGCCAGGATGACCGGCACCGACGGGTTGCGCGCGATGACGCTGCGAGCCCAGGCAATGCCGGCGTCCGAGATGCGCCAGGACAACGACAGCACCATGAAGGTGACGCCGTGGGCCTGGAACAGGTGGTACTCGTGAAAGCCCGAGCTGTCGCGCTCGCGGAACGTGGCCTGCCTGGCGGCGCGGCTGGCCGGGAACCACTTCAGGTAGGGCTCGTTGGCGAGGTTGCGCTGGGCGTCGGTGCCCGAGTTCTGGTCGGACGGCTGGTGGTAGTCGTAGTCGGTGATGACGTCGTGGTTGCCGGCCAGGATGGCGTAGGGCACGCCGGCGGTCTCCAGCTGCTTCATCGCGGCATCGGCGACGGCCCACTGGTTGGGCTTGCCCTGCTGGTCGACCACGTCGCCCAGGTGGATCGCGAACGGGATGTTGTAGGCGACGGCGTTCTGCGCGATCCAGCCGGTCTGCGCGGCGAAGGGCGTGGAGCCGTAGTGCGCCTGGAACTGCTGGCCCTCGTCGGTCGTCGCGTAGCGCGAGTAGAACTGCGTGTCGGGCAGCACCGCGATCGCGAAGCTGGTGGTGGCGGCGCTGGCCGCCTGGGCGGACTCCATGCCCACCAGGCCGCTGCCCAGTGCCAGGGCCGACAGCCCGGCCGCGCCGCGCAGCACGCTGCGGCGATCGGTGACGGAGGTGTCGGGTGTTGCGTCGAGGGGCGACTCGGCGGCGTCGTGCTTGTGGATGGGCATTGGGGTACTGCGAAGTGGTGGGGGGCGAGCGGTCCGGCGCCGCGTGCTCGACGGGGTCCGGCTGTGTGCTCGGGTTCACAGTCTGCGGACGCTTTGCTTCATCGCAGTGACAGGCCGGTGAGAGATCGGTGAGAGGGCGGTGAGAGCGCGGTGAGGCTGCGGCGTCAGGTCTTGCCTGTGACGCATGCAGGGTGCGCCAGCCGCACCGGGTGCCCGCAGCCATGGTGGCCCGGTGCCGGATAGCATGTGCCCTCTTCAACAACCTCGTCGCCCATGGCCTCCAGCTTCTTCGTCCTGTTCGACGACATCGCCACCGTGCTGGACGACGTGGCGACGATGACCAAGGTCGCCGCCAAGAAGACCGCAGGCGTGCTGGGCGACGACCTGGCGCTGAACGCCCAGCAGGTCACCGGCGTCAAGGCGGACCGCGAGCTGCCGGTGGTGTGGGCCGTGGCCAAGGGCTCGCTGCTGAACAAGGCCATCCTGGTGCCGGCGGCGCTGGCCATCGCGGCGTTCGCGCCGTGGGCCATCACGCCGCTGCTGATGGTGGGCGGCGCCTTCCTGTGCTTCGAGGGCTTCGAGAAGCTGGCGCACCCCTACCTGCACGGCGCCGACGAAGCGCAGGGCCACCGCGACGAGCGCGCCAAGGCGCTGGCGGACCCGCAGGTGGACATGGCCGCCTTCGAGCGCGACAAGGTCAAGGGCGCCATCCGCACGGACTTCATCCTGTCGGCCGAGATCATCGTCATCGCGCTGGGTACCGTGGCCGGCCAGCCGCTGCAGAGCCAGCTCGCGGTGCTGGTGGCCGTGTCCATCGCGATGACGCTGGGCGTCTACGGCCTGGTGGCCGGCATCGTCAAGATGGACGACGCGGGGCTGTGGCTGTCACGCCGCGCCGGTGCGTTCACCCAGGCCATCGGCCGCTTCCTGCTGGCGGCCGCGCCGCGGCTGATGAAGACGCTGTCGGTGGTGGGCACCGCAGCGATGTTCCTCGTCGGTGGCGGCATCCTCGTGCACGCCATCACGCCGCTGCACCACGCGATCACGCAGCTCGCCGAGGGCAAGGCCTGGTTGTTGTCGGTGCTGCTGGAGAACGGCGCGAACGCGGCGGTGGGCGTGGTGGCCGGTGCGCTGGTGCTGGCCGCCGTGATGGCCGTGCAGAAGCTGCGCCGGCGCTGAGTTAAGCGGGCGTCGATCGGTGGTCCGGCTTTTGAAGTTAGAAGTCGTTGGCTGAGGCGATTCCCGTGCGCAGCAGGACGGCGAGTGCAAGAGACCTGAAATCGTTCCACGCATCCCGCACAGCTAACGCGTGATTGCCGATGGCACCGTCGGCCGTGTTGAGCATGAAGATTGGCTTGCGGGCTTCCTGAGCCATAGGTACCAAGCTCCTGAAATGCTTGAGTCGAGCCACGCAGTCATCTTCTGCGAACAGGTCATCGTTGTCTTGGTGCGGCTCTCTGAGGACGCTCTCGCGATAGACCTGCGGGATGCGATCTGCCCATCGCTTGTAGGCTTTCATGGGGCGTGAGAGACGCTCCATGTGTTGCATGAGGATGTAGCCCTGAGGCTGCATCTGACCAATGGGTAACGGGAACTGCGGGTGTGACCAGTTGTCCAGCCGCTTGCGCCAGTCCCGCCGCCAGGTTTCCAGTGTCGGCCCTAGGTTGCGAAGTCCTTGCAGTGAGAACAGATCGGCTGCTAGCGGAATGAAAACATGATCGCTGGCAATGAGAGCTGAGCGGTTGATGGCACCTAGGTTCGGGCCGACGTCTGCCAGGATCACGTCCGCCTGATGAAGCCGCGCCGCGCGTTGGGCGACTTCCCAGAACGCTGTCAGTACGCGGAACGGGCGATAAAGGCTGGCCGATCCCATTGCTTCGGGCCATTCGCGAGAAAGTGCATCTTCGAACCCTGCTAGCGCGAGGTCGCCGGGCATGAGGTGCAGTCGCGGATTGATGGTCCGCGTTTTGGGAACCAGGATGTCGCCAACTTCGGTCAGTGGCTTGACGCACTGGTAGATGGTCGAGCCAGGCATCTGAGAGGTGGGCTCCCAGAGGTTCTCCAGTTCGTCTTCATCCAGAAAGGCCGAGGTCAAATTTGCCTGTGGGTCCAGGTCGACGACGACGACGGTCTTGTCCATCTGCGACAACATCCAGGCCACATGGAAGACCAGTGATGTCTTGCCCACCCCGCCCTTGTTGTTGAAGAAGGTGATTACGGGTGCGGTCTGGGCGGTGGCGTTCATGCAGCCCTTTTCAGCGTTGCGAGGACGAAGGTGTCTTCCACCTGGAACTCTGGCGCAGGATTGCCGTTTGCCAACATGGCTCGCCGGGACTCCGCTATGCCGAAACCAAAGCGCTGCACGAAGCCCAGGATGCGCAGAACACCGGCGAGTGCCGGGTTGCGATAGTCGCTTGCTCCAGGTTGACCAAAGTTTTTTCGAGTGACCAAGCCGTATGGCCCGCCCGGGCTGTGAATCTCAATGCGGTCATCAAACCAGTAGACGCGGACGGGGCTGTTCGTGCCTTCGTAAACGCGGTGCATGACGGCATTGCGTGTCAGTTGCTGCAGGGCACTCATTGGATAAGCGCTGTGGCGTTGCTCGACGACACCCGATGTGAAGTACACAGCCGTGGATAGATGGGCCTTGAGCTTGTCGTCAAGCCGACGCAAGACCATGTCAAGCGTGCCGTCCAGTTCGGCTTCGTCAATAACGGGGTCTCCCCATGCGGTGCCTTGTACACGGAGAAATTGCACATAGGCACCTGGCACCCAGGTTCGGGGGCTCTTACCCAGGGTCAACACGCCGAGCACGGTAGGTGTAGGGTCGTCAACGCTTGCGATGAAGCCAAGTGATGCCAGCCGCTCTTGGTAGGTCCTGCCATTGGCAGCGAGTATGTCGGGCGCTACGGCTTGAGGTAAGAATTCAATTTCGAACTGGCTTCGATTCAGCTCCGCCAGGTTGCATCCGGCCACAGGATGCGTGTCGAAACTGCGGTCCCCGTGGCGGCGTTTTTCATTCAGCACCCGTTCGTCTTGGGCGGACGCCAAGCCCCGTCTGGGGCCAGTACGAATCCAAATCCGACCTTCATATCGAACAGGTGGTGCATCCGAAGGCCAGACGGTGACGACGACCATCTCCGCGCCCTTCAGGACACGCCGCTCCACAGTCAGTGTGGGTGGCGGGACCGTCTTGCCGTCTGTTTTGATGTCAGCCAGCGTTTGCAGCAAGTCATCGGTGACCGTGAAGTCCCGGCCTGTTGGGCTGCCGTCGTCGCGGGCCCCAACAAAGAGGACGCCCGGAAGCGCATGGTTGGGTAGATCGTTGGCAAATGCGCACACGGCCTGGCGCCCCTTCTCAGGTGCGTCGCCCCGCCAGCTCTGCTTGCGCTCCGCACGATCACTCTCCAGCCCATCAAGCAATGCGGTCAGTTCGTCGTCGGTCAGCGGAGTCATGGCATGCGTCATCCCGAGGCTGCGATTATGTTGGCGACGGTCGCAGTCAGTTCGCCGAGTACGCCAGCCGCACGTAGATCGGCGCGAACGCCTCGGCCTGCGTGATCTCCAGCAGCCGCTCGCGCGCCAGCTCCAGCATGGCGATGAACGTGACCACGACGACGGCGTGGCCGCGCGACACGTCGAACAGGTGCTCGAACTCGACGAAGCGCTGGCCCTGCAGCCGGCGCAGCACGAGGCTCATGTGCTCGCGCACCGACAGCTGCTCGCGGCTGATCTTGTGGTGCTGGTTGAGCTTGGCGCGCTTGAGGATGTCCAGCCAGGCCTCGCGTAGGTCGTTGCTGTCGACCTCGGGGAAATTCGGCGTCAGCGATTGCTCGATGTGCACCTGCGCGCGCTGGAAATCGCGGCCCAGCACGGGCAGGCGGTCCAGCCGCGCGGCGGCGAGCTTCATCTGCTCGTACTCCAGCAGGCGGCGCACCAGCTCCGCGCGCGGGTCTTCCACTTCCTTGCCGTCCTCGCTCTTCTTGGGCGGCAGCAGCATGCGCGACTTGATCTCGATCAGCATCGCGGCCATCAAGAGGTATTCGCTGGCCAGCTCCAGGTTGTGGACGCGGATCTGCTCGACATAGCTCAGGTACTGGCGCGTCACGTCGGCCAGCGGGATGTCCAGGATGTTGAAGTTCTGCTTGCGGATCAGGTACAGCAGCAGGTCCAGCGGGCCCTGGAAGGCTTCGAGAAAGACCTCCAGCGCATCCGGCGGGATGTACAGGTCCAGCGGCATCTGGAACAGCGGCTCGCCGTACAGGCGCGCCACCGCGACCGCATCCACCACGTCGGGCAGTTCGCTCGTGGCTTGGCTGGCTTCGTCAGCCATGGCCGTCAAGGCCTACTTGCCGGACGTTTGATAGACGTAGGGTTGCTGGGGCACGCGGGCGTCGTTGAAGTCGGCCTGCGCGGCGCGGTCCTGCGGCTTGTCCCACAGCAGTGCGCGGCCGGCGCGCTGTTCGGCTTCGAGCGTGGGGCGCTGGGCCTTGAGCTGCTCGATGAAGTTCGTGACTTCGGACTTGTAGGGCTTCCAGAACAGCGGCATGGTGGTCTCGCAAACGAATCCGCGCATTTTAGTCGGTGGGCCCGGATCGCAGCCGGCCGACGTCGTCCAGCGCCGGCACGGCGCCGAGGAAGGCGAGCAGTGCGGCCAGCGGCAGCGTGGCCGCATAGCCCAGCGCCTTGAACGCCCAGGCGCCCGCCACGCCGCCGACCGCAAAGGCCAGCAGCAGCCCACCCAGCAGCCGCAGCCTGGCGGCACTGCCTTGCACGGGAGGCTTGCCCAGGCCGTACAGGAGGCGGCCGAGCTCGATGCCGATGTCGGTGACGATGCCGGTGACATGCGTCGTGCGGATTTCGGCGCGTGAGACCTTGGTGATCAGCGCGTTCTGCAGGCCCATCGTGAAGCACAGCACCGCCACGGTGGCCGGGATGAAGAGGGCGTGCAGGTCGGCCAGCCAGGCGCCCATCAGCCCGAAGGCGATGAGGCAGGCGGCCTCCAGCAGCAGGGGCAGCGCGAAGACGCTGTGCGCCTGGCGCTGGCGTCCGAAGTTCACCAGCAGCGAGGTGCAGGTGGCCCCCGCCGTGAAGGACAGCAGCGCGCCGATGGCGGTGGCGAGGGCTTGCGGGCGGCCCAGCACGAGGCCGTCCGCCGCGGCGGAGACCATGCCCGTCATGTGCGAGGTGTACTGCTGCACGGCCAGGAAACCGCCCGCATTGGTGGCGCCGGCCACGAAGGCCAGCACCCAGCCCAGGTGGGCGTTCCTCTGCGCGTCGCGTTCGACGGCCAGCAGGCGGCGCGCGTACTGGGCGGGCATGAGCGGCGCCCTGTCCTTGTCGCTGCCCGCGTGGGCTAGCGCACCCGCATGCCGGGCTGGGCGCCCGGGAAGGGCTCCAGCACGAAGATGCCGGGGTGGGCCTTCTCGTCGGCGTGGCTGGCGGCCAGCACCATGCCTTCGCTGACGCCGAACTTCATCTTGCGCGGCGCGAGGTTGGCGACCAGCACGGTCAGCTTGCCTTCCAGCGCCTCGGGCTTGTAGGCGCTCTTGATGCCGCTGAAGACGTTGCGCAGGCGCCCCTCGCCCACGTCCAGCGTCAGGCGCAGCAGCTTGTCCGAGCCGTCGACGTGCTCGGCCTTGACGATGCGCGCGATGCGCAGGTCGACCTTGGCGAAGTCGTCGATCTTGATCTCCGCGGCGATGTCCTCGCCGCCGGGGCTGATCTTGATGGGCGCCGGGGCCTCGAACAACTGCTCGACCTTGGCGAGGTCCACACGCTGCATCAGGTGCTGGTAGGCGCCGATCTGGTGGGCGCCGAGCGCGCGGGCGCTGTCGTGCCACTGCAGGGGGGCGATCTTCAGGAAGGCCTCGACCTGCGCGGCCAGCGCCGGCAGCACCGGCTTGAGGTAGATCGTCAGCAGGCGGAAGGCCTCGATGCAGACGCTGCAGACATCGTGCAGCGCGGCGTCCATGCCGTCCTGCTTGGCCAGCTCCCAGGGCTTGTGCTGGTCGACGAACTCGTTGACCTTGTCGGCCAGCGCCATGATCTCGCGCAGCGCCTTGCCGAACTCGCGCGCCTCGTACAGCTCGGCTATCGATCCGCTCTGGCCGCGCAGCGCGTCCAGCAGCATGCGGCCTTCAACACCCAGGTCGCCACTCAGGTGGCCGCCGAAGCGCTTGGCCAGGAAGCCGGCCGCGCGCGACGCGATGTTGATGTACTTGCCGACCAGGTCGCTGTTGATGCGGGCGGCGAAGTCCTCGGGGTTGAAGTCGATGTCCTCGACGCGGGCATTGAGCTTGGCGGCGATGTAGTAACGCAGCCATTCGGCGTTCAGGCCCAGGCTGAGGTACTTCAGCGGGTCCAGGCCGGTGCCGCGGCTCTTGCTCATCTTCTCGCCGCCGTTCACGGTCATGAAGCCGTGCACGAAGACGTGGTTGGGCGTCTTCCGCGGCACGTAAGTGCCGTCGGCCAAATGCTTGCCACTGAAATGCAGCATCGCCGGCCAGAACAGCGTGTGGAAGTAGGTGATGTCCTTGCCGATGAAGTGGACCTGCTCCACCGTCGGGTCGGCCATGAAGGCGTCGTAATCCTTGCCGATCTTGCCGAAGTAGTTCTTCAGCGAGGCGAGGTAGCCGATGGGCGCGTCCAGCCAGACATAGAAGTACTTGCCCGGCGCGTCGGGGATCTCGATGCCGAAGTACGGGGCGTCGCGGCTGATGTCCCAGTCGCTGAGGCGGTTGTTGCCTTCTTCGTCCGGCTCGAACCACTCGCGGATCTTGTTCAGCACCTCGGGTTGCAGGCGGCCTGCCTCCTGCGTCCACTGCGTCAGGAACTCGACGCAGCGCGGGTCGCTCAAGCGGAAGAAGTAATGCTCGCTGGTCTTGAGCACCGGCGTGGCGCCGGACAGCACCGAGTACGGGTTCTTCAGCTCGGTGGGCGCGTAGACGGCGCCGCAGACCTCGCAGGAGTCGCCGTACTGGTCCTTCGCGCCGCACTTGGGGCATTCGCCCTTGATGAAGCGGTCCGGCAGGAACATCGCCTTGTCCGGATCGAAGAACTGCTCGATGGTCTTGGTCGAGATCAGCTCGTTGTGGCGCAGCGCGAGGTAGACCGACTTGGAGAGTTCGTGGTTCTCAGCCCCGTCCGTCGAGTGCCAGTTGTCGAAGCTGATGTGGAAGCCGTCGAGGTACTGCTTGCGGCCGGCGGCGATCGCCGCGACGAAATCCTGCGGCGTCTTCCCGGCCTTCTCGGCCGCGATCATGATGGGCGCGCCATGGGCGTCGTCCGCGCAGACGAAGTGCACCTGCGAACCCGCCATGCGTTGGTAGCGCACCCAGACGTCGGCCTGGGTGTACTCCATGATGTGGCCGATGTGGAAACCGGCATTCGCATAGGGCAGGGCAGTGGTGACGAAGAGCTGGCGGGGCATGGGACGGCGGCTGCGGGCAGGGAGGCAGGTAAACGGACGATTTTAGGTTTGTGGCTCGGCGGGGTTGGCCGGGGCTGAGGCAGCGTCGCCATCGGCCTGCGGCTCGTCGGCGTTGTCGGGCTCGTCAGGCTTGCCGCTCAGCTTGCGCTGGCGCTTTTCCTCCGCCTTGCGTTTCTTGGCCAGCTCGCGCTGGCGTTTCTCATAGCTGTAGTTCGGCGTGGCCAAAGGCGGTTCTCCTTGCAGTGCCCGCAAGCTGCGGGCGACGCCCAATGTAACCCGCCCCTCCCGGCGGCGCGGTTTCGCACTTGGCAGGGAAAGCTACAGAACGCCTCAAGGACGGCCGCTAAGTCACTGATTCGTAACACTTCGACAAGCTATCCACCGAGTCTGTGGAAAACTTTGTGGACAACCCCCTTGCATCGCAGCCAAGCCCTTGTGCGATGCGGCTCCGCTTAGGTTGCTGAATTTTTGTGCACCCGCAAGTGGCCTATATGAATCAATGACTTAGAGAAATAGCGTGGGCCTTGTGCGGCGCGAGCGGTGTCAGGGTCCAAAACGCTTGACGGCCTTCGGATTTGGGGATAAGTCAAGCCGCGAAGGACGGATGTCACGGGTCTGGATGACACGGTGTGCGGCTTTGTCCCCATCCGCTGTGGACAAGTCTGTGGGCCGGCTGACGACAGCTGCGCTAAGTCCTTGATCGGCCACCTTGGCGCGTGCAGTGCCAGTTTTTGAGGCGCACCGTCGCGGGCCTGGGTGGTCAGCTTGCGGGCAGTCCCCAGCCGGCGAAGTGGAGGGGGCCAGCTAAACTCGCGCCCTTTTGAGCGGGGCGGCAGCGGCGCACATGGGTGAATCGGACACGACACGGGACGGCGGCGGGCGCAGGGCTGCGGCGCGCGCCAGCGCGTTCGAACTGAAGTCGCGCCGCTTCAGCCTGCTGGGCCTGGTGCTGCACAGCGCCGACATGGCCGAGCTGGCCGCGGACTGGGCCGAACGTGCCGGTGCGGGTGGCTTCGAGCACGAGCCGGTGGTGATCGACCTGAGCCTGCTGCAACGCGCCGCGGCACCCGCCGCCGGTCAGGCGCCGCTGGCGCTGGACGGCCCCGCGCCGGTGGACCTGAAGGCCATCGTGGAGCTGCTGCGCGCGAGCCAGCTGCAACCGGTGGCCGTGGCGGGTGCGACGGCGGACGAGCTGGCCGTGGCGCAGGCGCTGGGCCTGGCGGATGCGGCTGACGAGCCGGCGATGGAACGCGCGGCGGTGGCCGCACCCGCCGCAAGCGTGCGCGAAGTGGTGCGCGAGGTCGTCGTCGAGAAGATCGTCGAGCGGCCCGCGGCCCCGGTGCCCGCGCTGATCATCGACAAGCCGTTGCGCTCCGGCCAGCAGGTCTACGCCAAGGGCGGCGACCTGGTCGTGCTGGCCGTCGTCAGCCATGGCGCCGAGGTCATCGCCGACGGCAGCATCCACGTCTATGCACCGCTGCGTGGCAAGGCCATCGCCGGTGCGCGCGGCGACACGTCGGCGCGCATCTACACGCAGAGCCTGGAGGCGGAGCTGCTGGCCGTGGCCGGCATCTACCGCACCGCAGAGAACCCCCTGCCGGCCGACGTCGCGGGCAAGCCGGCCCAGGTCTACCTCGACGGCGAAAAGCTGCTGCTGCAGCCGCTGCAATCCTGAACGCTACCGAAACGCAAGGAATACCCAGATGACCAAGATCGTCGTCGTCACCTCCGGCAAGGGCGGGGTCGGCAAGACCACCACCAGCGCGAGCTTCGCCACGGGCCTGGCGATGCGCGGGCTCAAGACCTGCGTCATCGACTTCGACGTGGGCCTGCGCAACCTCGACCTCATCATGGGCGTGGAGCGCCGCGTGGTGTACGACCTGATCAACGTCGTCAATGAAGAGATCAAGCTCACGCAGGCGCTCATCAAGGACAAGCAGCTCGACAAGCTCTACATCCTGGCCGCGTCCCAGACGCGCGACAAGGACGCGCTGAAGCAGGAAGGCGTCGAGCGCGTGCTCGAAGAGCTGAAGGCGATGGAGTTCGACTACATCATCTGCGACTCGCCGGCCGGCATCGAGACGGGCGCGCTGATGGCCATGCACTACGCCGACGAGGCGCTGGTGGTGACCAACCCCGAGGTCTCCTCGGTGCGTGACAGCGACCGCATCCTGGGCATGCTCTCCAGCAAGACCAAGCGCGCCATCGAAGGCGGCGAGCCGGTCAAGGAGCACCTGCTCATCACCCGCTACAACCCCAACCGCGTCGAGGGCGGCCAGATGCTGAGCCTGGACGACATCCACGAGATCCTGCGCACGCCGCTGATCGGCGTCATCCCCGAGAGCGAGAGCGTGCTGCAGGCGTCCAACCAGGGCACGCCGGCCATCCACCTGGCCGACACGGACGTGGCCGAGGCCTACAAGGACGTGGTGGCGCGCTTCCTGGGCGAGGACAAGCCGATGCGCTTCACCGAAGCCGTGAAGCCGAGCTGGTTCAAGCGCGTCTTCGGTGGCAGGTGAGGGAGGTCGCACCATGGGATTCCTGAACTTCTTCCTCGGTGAAAAGAAGAGCTCGGCCAGCGTCGCCAAGGAGCGGCTGCAGCTCATCCTGGCGCACGAGCGCAACGGCCGCAGCAGCAGCCCCGACTACCTGCCGCAGCTGCAGAAGGAGCTGGTGGCCGTCATCAGCAAGTACGTGTCCATCAACCCGGACGACATCAAGGTGCACATGGAGCGCCAGGGCGACCTGGAGGTGCTGGAAGTGAAGATCGAGTTGCCTGAGCCGAAGTAGACCCCTCGTCCGGCCTTGCCGCGCTGAACGCGGGCAAGTCCAGCCGGTCCCGCGCGGGGACGGCGATGCTTGCCGGCTCGACCGGCAAGCACATCGCCTGACGGGCCGGCTTGGGAGCGGCCCAGCGCTCGGCCCGGATGCGGCTTGCTCGCCTGCTGACGGCGTCAGCGCGCGGCGCGGGCCTGCTCGCGGCGCATGAACAGGTACAGGCTTTCCACCTTGGCGCGCGCCCACGGCGTCTTGCGCAGGAACTTCAGGCTCGACGCCACGCTGGGGTCGACCTGGAAGCATTTGATGGCGATGCGCTGACCCAGCTCCGGCCAGCCGAAGTACTCGACCAGTGCGGTGACGATGGCCTCCAGCGTGAGGCCGTGCAGGGGATCCTTGCTGGCAGCGGTATCGGTCATCGAACGGATTGTCGGCGAGCGAACGGCCTCGCCAATGAAAAAGGGCACGGTCTGCACCGTGCCCTTTGTCGTCCGAGGACGGGGCTTACCAGCCGATGTCCTGCATCAGCAGGAAGGTCATGTCCGTCGGCGGGATCAGGCCCTGGCCCAGGTCATTGCTGATGTTCGGCTCCATCAGCTGGTTGCGGAACATCGTGCGGTCGAAGTGCGAGACCGACGAGCCGCTGATGAACGGGTTCGGTGCGTACATCAGCGCGCGGCCGAACGGGTCCGCGCCAGCGTATTGCGCGCCACCATTGCGGCCCAGCGACACGAACACGCCGGAGGCGGTGCGCGAGCGCTTGGCCAGCGCGGTACGCAGCTTGACGGCATCCGTCAGGAAGATGCGCGACGCGGGGATGGTCAGCGTCCTGTCCCAGCCACCCAGCGGGATGGGCTGAACGGCGGTCTCGGCCACGGTGTCGCCGATGATGACCGCGATGGCGCCGGCGTTCTCCGCATTGCGGGTCTTCGTCGAGGCCGTGCAGACGCCCAGCGTGATGAAGGCGACCTTGCCCTGCACCGCGCGCGCGTTCGTCGCGTTGAAGGGCTCGCAGCCTTCACCCGCGCCAGCCGTCTGCTCGGTCACCGGCATCACTTCGCCGTAGATCGGCGACGAGCCCAGCGCCGGGCCGAAGTCCGCCTCGCCAACGCGCACCGTGCCGGCGATCGCACCGGCCGCCGAGCCGCTGAACGTGGCGCTGGCCAGGCCGAACTTGAGCACGTTCGGGATGGCGGCGGTGACGTTGGGGCCGGTCCAGACCAGCTTGTCCATGCTGATCGCCGACGCGGCGCGTTCCGCATTGGTCATCTCGTACCAGAGCTTGCCCGTGACCGAGCCCATCAGGAAGCGATCCCAGATCGACGGGAAGCCGCCGCTCTGCGCGCCACTGGAGCCGTTGGTGAAGGTCTGGAAGCCCAGGCCATGGCCCATCTCATGCAGCAGCACGACGACGAAGTCGATGTCCGTGCCGTGGTTGCCGTCCAGGCCCAGGTACCAGCCGCGACCCGGCAGGCAGTTGGCATTCAAGCCCAGGTTGGAGTTGAAGCTGGCGGTGATCTGCGCCGCGTTGGCCGTGCCCAGGTAGGCGCCTGCCAGCTTGTTCGCCAGCGCGTACGAGTACTGCGTGTTGGCATACGGCGCATTGGCGAAGTTGCGGAAACTGCTCGTCGCACCGGCGCTGCCCAGCGTGGCTGACGTGGCGGTGCAGGTCAGCGGCGTCATCGATGCGTTGATGACGATGGGCTGGCTGCTGGTCAGCGTGGCGCCCCACAGGTTGGCGGCGTAGGTGAACGCGAACAGGCGTTGCGCGCCCAGCGTGGTGCCGGGGTTGCCGCCCACCGGCGTGGCCGGCGTCGTGTCGTTGAAGCCGACGCCCGCGGCGTTGGTGTTGTTGATGACGATGGTGGCGGCGGCCTGGGCCGTGCCGGTCAGGCCGAGCGATGCGCCGGCCAGTGCCAGTGTGGCGATGAGTTGCTTAGTGGTCATGCTTCACCTTTGCGGCTGCTTTGGCTTTGGAGGCGGACTTGGCAGGCGCCTTGTCCTTCATGAATTGCTTGGCTTCCTGTGCAGGCAGGCAGTCGAAGTTCAGCGTGCCGTCTTCGTTGGCCGAGACGACGGAGAACATCATGGAGTCCTCATCGAGCTTGGTCTCGACGGTGCCGTCGGGATAGCGGATCTCGACGGGCGTCTTGACGATGGCCTTGCTGCCGCTGCCCAGGCGCAGTTGCGCCTCGGCCTTGGCGAACGCGGCGGCCTCGGCAGCCGTCGGGCCGCGCATTTCACCGGTCACGGGGTCGCGCACGACGCGCATGGCCTCGCCGGCGCTGGCGCTCAACGGCGCCAGCAGCGTGAACGCCAGCGCGAGCGCGCCAGCGGATACAGAGATGGTTTTCTTCATGGTCTGAACTCCTTCAGATCGACAGGGTGGCGGTCGCTGCGGCGCGGCGGCGCTGGATCGCGCCCACGGCGATCAGGCCCAGGCCGAGCATGGCGAACGTGGAGGCTTCCGGCACGGCGCTGACGGACACCGAATCGATGCCGATGTAGCTGGCGTCGTTGGCGTCGGCCACCGTGTAGTGGAAGGCGAAGCGGCCGGTGGCGGCCGTCGGCAGCGCGACGGTCACGGCGAGCCAGCTGCCCACCGGGTAGGCGGACGTGCTGCCCACCGTGCCGATGACGGTCGAGAAGCTGGAGAGGTCCGTGCTGGCGCCGCTGCTGAAGCGGATCTCCAGCTTGTCCAGGTAGCCGGCGTCCGACGCCTGCGTGTAGAACGTCAGCGTCGAACCCGATCCGATCGCCAGCTCCGGGCTGATCAGCCAGTTGTCGACCACGCCATTGACGGCCGTGGTGCTCAGGAAGTTGGCGGCGATGTAGGCGTCGGCGGCGCCGGCCTGCGCACCGAAGACGCCCGAGTTGCCCTGGAACCACGCGCTGCCCGCAGGCGAGCTCTGGTTGTTGAGCACCCAGCCCGTGGCCGACAGCCCGGCGATGCTGTCGAAGTTCTCAGTGAAGTAGGGGTCGGCTTGCGCCCCTAATGTGAGTCCGGCCGCGAGCAGGCCCGCGGCGAGTTTGACTGACTTCATGAATTGCCCTCGTGAGACGTTGAAGATGTCACGGCGTGAGAAATATCACGCCGAGCGCGGCGCAGTGTCTGCGCCAGCGCCCGAGGGGGCTATGGGACTAAGCCTCGTTGCAGTTTGTGAAGGAACAGGTTACGGAAAGGGAAAATTCACACGACTGCGATAGGGAAATCTGTCGGGGCGAGCGATGCGACCGGGCGGCGCGCACTGGCCTGGCGGCTCACTCGTGGCTGAACTGCTGCCAGTTCTTGCCCTTGAACTGGGCGTAGAACTGCTTGATCTCGCGCATGTCGACCTCGAGGTCGCCGGTCGGTTGGAACACCGGGCCCAGGCCCACGAGCTTGCGCGGGTAATCCATGTAGGCCATCACGATGGGCAGGCCGGCCGAGTGGGCGATCCAGTAGAAGCCGGTCTTCCAGTAGATCGTCTTGCTGCGCGTGCCCTCGGGCGGCACGATGAGTTGCACCGGGCCGTCGGCGGCGCGCAGCGCGTCGGCGGATGCGGCGACGAGGTTGTTGGACTTGCTGCGGTCCACCGGAATGCCGCCCAGGTAGCGCATCAGGCCGCCGAACGGGAAGCGGAAGATCGAGGCCTTGCCCATCCAGTACGGCGTCAGCCGCAGCGCGAATGCGGCGAAGAGCGTGTAGGGCAGGTCCCAGTTGCTGGTGTGCGGCGCGGCGATGAAAACGCTCTTGCGTGCCTGCGGCGTCAGCTCGCCTTGCACGGTCCAGCCGGCCAGCCGCAGCCAGGCACGCGAGGCCCCGCGCAGCAGGGTGCTGACCCCGGGGGTTGTGAAGATGGTGCGGTGCATCCTGCAATTGTCCGCAGCGAAACCCCTGCCCGAAACTGAGGCAGATTAAGAAAACGCCTGAACGACAGGCACTTGCAGCACCCGCCCGCAGCCTGTTCACCGGGTTGTCCACAGCGGCTGTGGATGGCGCTGCCGCCCATGCCGGCGTTTCTGCAGTCCGTCGCAAGCCGGGTTGCGGCGCGGCGCCCGGGCAGCGATGCTGCGCGGCGTTGCCTTCCACTGCTTACGCCATGTACCCCTCCAAGATTTCCGCTGCCGTCCTGCTGGCGCTGCTGGTCGGCACCGCCGACGCCGCCCAACCCGCCACGCCCGCCGCCATGGCGGCCTATGCCGACCAGTTGCTGGACGCGCAGCAGCTGAACCGCGATGGCCCAGGCGTCACCGTGCTCGTCGCGCGCGGCGACCAGTTGCTCTACAAGGGCGCGCGCGGCCTGGCCAGCGTCGAACTGGGCGTGCCCATGCAGCCGGACCAGCTGCTGCGCATCGGCTCCGTCACCAAGCAGTTCGCTGCGGCCACTCTGCTCAAGCAGATCGATGACGGCAAGGCGAAGCTGGACGACC
This sequence comes from Roseateles sp., assembly GCF_965229315.1. Taxonomy (GTDB): domain Bacteria; phylum Pseudomonadota; class Gammaproteobacteria; order Burkholderiales; family Burkholderiaceae_C; genus Pelomonas. The sequence goes on along the minus strand of NZ_CBDDJA010000002.1, from coordinate 3,081,458 downwards.
CGCTGTCCAGGTTCCTGCCCGACTATCCCAACGCCGCGAAGATCACGCTGCTGCAGCTGCTCAACCACACCTCGGGCGTCAAGAGCTACACCGGCATCCCGGGTTACATGGGCAATCCCGTTCGCCGCGACCTGACGACGGCTGAGCTCATCAAGGAGTTCAAGGACCTGCCGGTGGACTTCGCGCCGGGCGAGAAATGGGCCTACAACAACTCGGGCTACGTGTTGCTGGGCGCCGTCATCGAGGCCATCTCGGGCAAGACCTGGCACCAGCAGCTCGACGAGTCCTTGCTGCGGCCGGCGCACATCACCAGCGTGCACTTCCAGGCCGGCGACAAGTTGTTCAAGGGCATGGCCCAGGGCTACACATTGAACGACCAACGCGAGGTCGCGCCGGCCGGCTTCCTCAGCATGACCCAGCCGCACGCGGCCGGTGCGCTGATCGCCAACACCGAGGGCCTGTGGCGCTGGAACCAGGCGCTGCATGGCGGCCAGCTGCTGTCCGCCGCGACCTACGCACGCATGATTGCGCCCGAAGGCGCGGCCAAGCCGCGCAATTACGGCTTCGGCATCATGACCGGCATGCTGCGCGGCCATCCGATGCTGACGCACGGCGGCGGCATCCATGGCTTCGTGTCGACGCTGAACTACCTGCCGGACAGCCGCACGACCGTCGTCATCCTGCGCAACACCGACGGCCCCGGCTTCGGCATGGATCTGGTCGCGCGCAAGCTGGCCGCGTTCGCCATCGGCGAGCCCTTCCCCGAGCGCCAGCCGGTGGCCGTGCCGGCCGAGCAGCTGAAGGCCGCCGAGGGCGTCTACGGCTTCGACGGCCAGACCCGCACGCTGCGCGTGAAGGACGGTGCGCTGACCCACCAGCGCGGCGGCGGTGGCATCGCGACGCTGGTGCCGCTGGGCGCCGACCGCTACGGCTTCCCCGACTCGCTGAGCGAACTGCAACTGGAGCGCGGCGCCGATGGCAAGGTCGTGGCTTTGCGCCTGTTCAACAACGGCGAGGCAGACGCTGCCGAGCGCTGGGTGCGCAGCGGCGACGCGCCGTCGGCTGCCGCCTTCATCACGCTGACGCCGGAGCAAATGCAGGCGTTGGTGGGCGACTACAGCTCGCCGCAGTTCGCTTTCAAGGTCTTCGTTGACGGCAAGACCGGCCTGCTGACCGGCCAGGCGCCGGGCCAGCCGGCCTTCGTGCTGAAGGCCAGCACGCCGCGTCGCGTGCATGTCACCGAGGTGGACGCGCAGTTGGACTTCAGCCCCGACGACGGCCCCGCCGCATCGGCCACGCTGACGCAAGGCGGCGCCAAGCTGGTGATGCCGCGCAAGTAGTCAGACCCATAGCAGCGTCACGTCGCTGCGCGGGCAGGCCACGCAGGGCAGCACCCAGCCCTCGGCCTTTTCCTCGGCGGACAGCCCCGGCCACGGGATGCTGTGCTCGATGCGGCCCGCTACCAGTTGCGAGATGCAGGTCCGGCAGGTGCCGTTGCGGCACGACCAGGGCAGCGCGACGCCCGCGGCCAGACCGGCCAGCATCAGCGGCTGGCCGGCGGCGCAGTCGAAGGTTTCGCCGCCGGGCAGCAGGGTCACGCGGAACACGGGAGTCGGGGCTGTCTCGGACATGACCGCCATCATGCCGCCCGCGCCGCTAGGATGCCGCCGCTGACCCGAAAGGTCGGCAGCGTTCTCAGGGCGGGGCGGAATTCCCCACCGGCGGTAGGTGCCCGACGACAGGAAGGCACGAGCCCGCGAGCGCCTTCGCCGCTGCGCGGTGGAGGGTCAGCAGACCTGGTGCGATGCCAGGGCCGACGGTCACAGTCCGGATGAAAGAGATCGCGTAGCGACGGCGCAGCCATGTTCGGTGGCCTGCGCCGCCGCCGCGTGCGCTTGCCCTGATTCTGGACAACCGTCTGCCAAGAGGACACCATGAATCAGACCCAACCCACCCCGTTCAACCCGTCCGACCGCATCCCGCGCGTGGCCATCGTCGCCGCGAGCTGGCACCGGGACATCGTCGGCGTCGCCGTCTCGGCGATACGCCATGAGTTCGACCGATGTCGAATCCCAGCCGACCACGTGACGGTCATCGACGTGCCCGGCGCGTTCGAGATCCCGCTGCATGCCAGGCGCCTCGCGCGCAGCGGCCGCTTCGACGCCGTCATCGCCTGCGGCCTCGTCGTGGACGGCGGCATCTACCGCCACGATTTCGTCGGCCAGGCGGTCATCCACGCGCTGATGCAGGTGCAGCTGGACACCGACGTGCCGGTGTTCTCCGCCGTGCTGACGCCGCACCACTTCCACGAGCACGGCGAGCACAAGCGCTTCTTCGCCGAACACTTCTCCACCAAGGGCCAGGAGGTGGCGCGCGCCTGCCTCGCGACAATGGCGAGCCTGGACCGCCTGAACGCGCTGTCCGCCTGACCTCGCTCCCGCGCGGCAGCCCTCTGTCAAACCCGGGCTGCCGCGCCTTTTGAAACTCACCCATGCTTGCCGCCCGCTACCTTGCCGGCTATCCCCCCGAGCTGATCGTGCAGGCCGAGCAATTGCGCCTGGACGGCCGCCTGGCCGACCACCTGGCCCGTCGCCTGCCGGAACGCCACGAGGTGCGCAGCGACACGGCGTTGTTCGACTACGTGCAGGATCTGAAGAGCCGCCACCTGCGCAACGCCGGCCCGCTGCAATACGTGGGCTTCGACGCCAAGCTGCGCGTGCTGCAGCAGGCGCTGGGCACGCACACGCGCCGCACGCAGGTGCAGGGCGCCAAGCTCAAGACCCGCCGCGAGATCCGCGTCGCCACGCTGTTCAAGGAGGCGCCCGCCGCGCTGCTGCACATGATCGTCGTGCACGAGCTGGCGCACCTTCGCGAGCTGGACCACAACAAGGCCTTCTACCAACTCTGCCAGCACATGGAGCCGGACTACTTTCAGTTGGAGTTCGACCTGCGGCTGTACCTGATGCACCTGGAGGGCGCCAAGTGATCCTGCTGGCGCCCATGGAAGGGTTGCTCGACCACATCCTGCGCGACGTGCTGACGCGCGTGGGCGGCGTGGACCGGTGCGTGTCCGAGTTCATCCGCGTGACCGACCAGTTGCTGCCCAGCCGCGTGTTCACGCGCATCGTGCCGGAGCTGAGGAACGGCGGCCGCACCGCCGCCGGCGTGCCGGTGCACCCGCAGTTGCTGGGCTCGGACGTGACCTGCCTGGCCGAGAACGCCGCCCGGCTGGCCGAGCTCAAGCCCGAAGGCATCGACCTGAACTTCGGCTGCCCGGCCAAATGCGTGAACCGCCACCGTGGTGGTGCGGTGCTGCTGGACGAGCCGGAGCTGATCCACGAGATCGTCGCCGCCGTGCGCCGCGCCGTGCCGGCCGATGTGATGGTGTCGGCCAAGATGCGGCTGGGCTACATGGACGACAGCCGCACGCTGGACGTGGCGCGCGCCATCTTCGATGCCGGCGGCAGCGAGATCGTCGTGCACGCCCGCACCAAGGCCGATGGCTACAAGCCGCCGGCCTACTGGGAGCGCATCGCCGCCGTGCGCGAGGCCGTGCCCCTCACCGTCATCGCCAATGGCGAGATCTGGACCGTCGAACACGCCGAGCTGGCGCGCGAGCGCAGCGGCTGCGAGCACCTGATGCTGGGCCGCGGCATGGTGGCCGATCCGGGGCTGGCGCTGCGTGTGGCGGGCCAGCGCGCCACTCCTGTGCCTTGGGCCGAGCTGCTGCCGCTGATGCAGGTCTTTTTCGATCAGGTGCGTGCCCACGTCGCGGCCAGGCACCAGGGCGGCCGGCTCAAGCAGTGGCTGCACTACCTGAAGCGCGCCTACCCCGAAGCCGAGGCGGCCTATGCCGAGCTGCGCACGGTCAACGACGCGGACGAACTGGCCAGGCGGCTGTTCGCCTGAGCCGTATCAGTACTGCAGCTTCGGATACCAGTCCGTGCCGCGCCCCTCGGGCGTCAGGTCCAGGATGGACCACAGCGAGGCGACGTCCGGCGCGTCGCGCGGGTCCTGGCCGGGGTCGGCCATGTCCTGCGTCATCTGGCTGGCCCAGAACAGCCGCACCTGGTCGCCGTCGCGCTGGTAGACCACCAGTGCCGGGTTCTCGCTGCCATCGGCGTTCAACAGGCCCAGGTCGTTCGCGTAGTCGTCGCCCACGGTCTGGATGAAGTTCAGCTCGCTCCAGCCCCGTTCCCACGCGAACGCGTACTGGCGCTCGACCGGCGAGCGGCCCAGGATCTTCAGCGCCACGCGCTGCTTGATGTCCGCCGCGTTGCCGTGCACGGCGCCCAGCCAGTTGGTGCACATGGGGCAGGGCCTTTCGCGCTGCGGGCCGTACATCCAGAAGTAGGTGACCAGCGTCTGCTTGTCGCCGAACAGGTCCAGCAGTCCCACGTCGAACGCCTGCTCGTCCTTGAAGCGGTAGTCCTTGGTGATGACGGGCCCCGGCGGCAGCGCGCGGCGCTGCTCGGTCAGCCGGGTCATGTGGCGGCGGAACTCGATCTCTTCGGCGAGCAGGGCCCGGCGCGCGTCGTCGTATGCAGCCGATGCGCCAGGGAAGGGCGTCTTCCCCGTTGCTGCAAGTTGGGTGGCGGGCTTGGGTTGGACCATGGGCGTTCCTGTATCTTGAAATCACCAGCCATCCTGCCGAGTTCCGCACAGCCGCGGCATCGGCCAGCGCCACCGTTGCGGGCAGGCCGGCGCCTACAGCCTCAGCTCACCCCAGTTGCCCTTCAACCCGGCTGCTTGGTGATGCGCAGGTAGGGCTTGGGCGCCTTCCAGCCGGCGGGGAACAGCGTCTTCGCGTCCTCGTCGCTGACCGAGCCCGCGATGATCACGTCCTCGCCCTGCTGCCAGTTCGCCGGCGTGGCGACCTTGTGCCTGGCGGTCAGCTGCAGCGAGTCGAGCACGCGCACGATCTCATCGAAGTTGCGGCCCGTCGTCATCGGGTAGGTCAGGATGAGCTTGATGCGCTTGTCCGGCCCGACGATGAAGACCGAGCGCACGGTGGCGTTGGTCGCCGCGGTTCGGCCTTCGGACGTGCCCTCGACATCCGCCGGCAGCATGTTGTAGAGCTTGGCGACGTTCAGGTCGCTGTCGCCGATCAGCGGGTACTTGGGCAAGTGGCCTTGCGTCTCTTCGATGTCGGCGGCCCACCGGTGGTGGTTGTCCACCGGGTCCACCGACAGCCCGATGAGCTTGGCGTGGCGCCTGGTGAACTCGGGTTCGATCTTGGCCAGGTAGCCCAGCTCCGTCGTGCACACCGGCGTGAAGTCCTTGGGGTGCGAGAACAGGATGGCCCAGTGGTCGCCGATCCAGTCGTGGAACTTGACCTCGCCTTGCGTGGTCTGGGCGGTGAAGTCGGGGGCGATGTCGTTGATGCGCAGGGACATGGTGACTCTCCTGGTTGGGCGCGGGGGAGCCTGCATGATAGGAAGGCTGCAAACGCGTTTGCCTCATAAGCTTTGTCGGTCCATGCATGGGGCTTCAGGCCGCACCGCGCGTGGTGGCAGCGCAAACCAGCCTGCCGGACCATGCCGCCTCGGCGGGGTGAGTTCTGTCCGGCGTCGCGCTGCGGGCTAGCATGCCGGCATGACGTCTTTCCTGTTCCGCGCCGCGCCCGCATGCGCCGCGCTTGCATTCGCTGTTTCAGCCTGGGCTGCGCCCGCCACCGGCCTGCCGCTTGAGCGCCTCGTGTCCGACCCGCCGCTGGCTGGCCGTCTGCCACGCCAGGCCGAGCTCTCGCCCGGCGGGCAGTGGGTCAGCTTCCTGCGCCCGTCTGCTGCAGACAGCGAGGTGCTGGAGCTGTGGGCGCAACCGGCCACGGGCGGCGAGCCGCGCAAGCTCGTGGCCGCCGCCGACCTGCTGGGCGGCGCTGCGCAGCAGCTCAGCGAGGCCGAGAAGATGGCGCTGGAGCGCAAACGCATCAGCCAGCGCGGCATCACCGGCTACCAGTGGTGCGGCCATGACGACAGCGCGCTGCTGTTTCCCTTGTCGGGCGACCTCTACCTCGTGAAGCTCACGGCGACGGGCCCGCAGGCCCAGCGCCTGACGCGCACGCCGGGCGCCCCCAAGCAGGACCCGCGCTGCTCGCCAGACGGCCAGCGCCTGGCCTACGTGCAGGGCGGCAACCTCTTCGTGATGCCGCTCGCCGAAGGCGGCCAGCCGCGCCAGTTGACGACCGACGGCAGCGACACCGTGAACTGGGGCCTGGCCGAGTTCATCGCCGCGGAGGAGCTGTCGCGCCAGCGCGGCTTCTGGTGGTCGGCCGATGGCCTGTCGCTGTTGGCGTTGCGCGTGGATGAGTCCGGCGTGGCGGTGAAGACCCGCGCGCAGATCTTTGCCGACCGCACGGCCATGACGCAGCAGCGCTACCCCGCGGCCGGCGCCACCAATGCCCAGGTCACGGCATTCGTCCTCGACGCGGCCGGCGGCCAGCGCCGCGAGCTGCCGCTGCCGCGGTCGGGCAAGGACGGGGCCGAGTACATCTCGCGCGCCGGCTGGTTTGCCGACGGCACGCCCTGGCTGCAATGGTTCAACCGCGAGCAGACGCGGCTGACGCTGACCGAGTTCAAGACAGAGCCCCGTGACATCGCCGTGGAGACCGACGCTGCCTGGGTCGAGGTGCACGACGACCTCATCGAGACGCCGCGCGGCCTGCTGTGGTCCAGCGAGGCGTCGGGCCGCCGCCAGTTGCTGCTGATCGACCGCGCCACGGGCCGGCGCACACCGCTGACGCAGCAGCCTGAAGCCGTCGCGCATGCCGTGTGCGTGGGCGAGCGTGGCGTCGTCTTCGCCGCCGCGGGCGACATGGGCAAGACCCAGGAGCTGTTCACCGTGCCGCTGGCCGGCGGCAGCGCGCAGCCGTTGCCCGGCGCTGCCCAGCGCCAGTGGCGCGACGCGAAGGCGGACAAGGCCTGCACGCGGTTGCTCGTCACGCGCTCGGCCTGGGGCCAGCCGCCGCAGCTGGAGCTGCGCGCGCTGGGCCAGCAGGGCGCCATCGCGCTGGCCGGCGACGCACCGGCCCCCGAGCTCAAGGCATTCAGCAACACGCCGCTGGCGCTGGCGCTGACGGCCGCCGATGGCCGCACGCCGCTGAATGCCTTCTTCTTCGCAGCCAACGATGGCCGCGAGGGCCGGCACCCGGTCATCGTCATGGCCTACGGCGGGCCCGGCGCGCAGACCGTCAACTGGAGCTGGGGCCGCGACATGCCGCTGATCGCCTATTGGCAGCAGCGTGGCTACGGCGTGATGACGCTGGACACGCGCGGCATGGAGCACCGTGACCGCGAGTTCACGCGCGCCCATTACCGCGCGTTCGGCAATGTGGAGGTGGCCGACCTGTTCGCCGCCGTGCGCCAGCTGCCCGACCGCGTGCCCGGCGTGGACCCGGCGCGCATCGGCTTCTTCGGCTGGAGCTATGGCGGCTACCTGGGTGCGCGCGCGGTGCTGGACACCGACACGCCCTTCGCCGCCGCCGTGGCCGTCGCGCCGGTGACCGACTGGACGCTGTACGACACCGCATACACCGAGCGCTACCTCGGCATGCCCGAGGGGGGCAAGGCGCCGACGTACGCCAGCGCCAACCTGCCGCCCCGCGCCGCGCTGCTGTCGCGCCCGCTGCTGCTGGTGCACGGCACGGCCGACGACAATGTGCTGTTCGAGCACACGCTGCGACTCGTCGAGGCGCTGCAGACCGCCGGCAAGACCTTCGACCTGCAGATCTACCCCGGCAAGGCCCACGGCATCGCCGGCCGCGCGGCACGGCTGCACCTGTACCGCACGATGGATGCGTTCTTCGAGCGCACGTTGAAGCCCGCGCCATGACGCTGGTCTACGCCACGGACGTCGGCCGTGTCTGCCCGGGCTGCGGCCAAGCCATCGCCCAGTGCGCCTGCAAGGCCAAGGCGAGGCCCGCGGGAGACGGCATCGTGCGCGTGAGCCGCGAGACGGCCGGCCGCAAGGGCAAGGGCGTCACCGTCGTGCGCGGCGTGCCGCTGGATGACGCGGCGCTGACCGCACTCGGCAAGCAGCTCAAGGCCACGTGCGGCAGTGGCGGCACGGTCAAGGACGGCGTCGTGGAGATCCAGGGCGACCATCTCGACAAGGTCGTCGCCTGGCTCAAGGCCCGGCCCGAAGGCTGGACCGTCAAGCGCGCCGGCGGCTGAGTCCGCATGGTCCGCTTCGGCCCCTGGAGCACCACGCTCGGCCTGGGCGCGCTGTTCGCGCTGGCCGTGGCCGCGGCGCTGCTGGCCGACCCGGCCCAGCGCCGCGCCAACCGCTGGGTGGCGGCGCTGCTGGGGGTCATGGCGCTGAAGCTGACGCCCTACGTCATCGGCTACGCCGGCTTCTACGACGCCTGGCCGTGGCTGAGCTTCGCGCCGCTGGACCACGAACTCGCCTTCGGGCCGCTGCTGTGGCTGCACGTGCAGCAGCGCACGCGCGAGCGGCTGCCGCGGCACTGGGCCTGGCACCTGCTGCCGGCCGGGCTGGCGGCGCTGTACTTCGGCACCTGCTTCGTGCAGCCGCTGGCCTGGAAGACCGCCTGGGACGCCGACGTCCACGCCCGCTTCATCGCCCCCGCGCTGACGGCAGCCGGTCTCGCGTCGCTGGCCGTCTACCTCGCACTGGCCTGGCGCCGCTACCGTGGCTTCCAGGCCTGGTTGTCTCAGCACGTCAGCAATGCCGACGAGCACCGCTACGACGGCCTGGCCGGCACGCTGGTCGCGCTGGCGCTGCTGCTGGCCGTCAGCCTGCCGTACGAGGCCGCCACGGCGATCTGGCATCTGAACTACTTCGACCGCTTCGGGCTCTACCTGGCGCTGACGCTGATCGTCTTCGCGCTCGGGCTGGAGGCCTGGCGGCATGCCGGCCGGCGCCACCCGCTGCAGCCCGACGCCGTGGCCGCCCCGCCCGCACCCGCGCCCCGCCCGCCAACCGACTGGGCGGCGCTGGGCCAGGCCTGGCGCGAGCGCACCGAGCGCGAGGCCTGGTTCCGCGACCCCGAGCTGGGCCTGGACCGGCTGGCGCGCCTGCTGGGCACCAACACCAGCTACCTGTCGCGCGCGTTCAACGAGGGGCTGGGCCAGGGCTTCAGCGACGTCATCGGTGCGCTGCGCGTGGCCTGGCTGCAGCAGCGCCTGGCCGACGGCGCGACCGACGAGCTGCTGGACCTGGCGCTGCAGGCCGGCTTCAGCTCCAAGACCAGCTTCAACCGCGTGTTCAAGGCGCAGACCGGCATGACGCCGTCCGCCTGGCGTGCCAGATCCTGAAAAAGCGAGGCCTGGCGCGGGTTTGCGGTGATCCGGGTCGCGGGACGCCGCCGCCGCGGCGACGCTGGCGGCCATGAAACATCTCCTCCTCATCCTCTGCCTGCTGTTCACCTGGGGCGCCGCGCGGGCCGCGCCGGAGCTGAGCGCCGACGACGCCCGGCGCGACCTGCGCATCCTCCAACGCGCGCTGACCGACCTGCACCCGGGGCTGTACCGCTACGCGACGCCTGCGCAGATCGCCGCCGGGTTCACCGCCGCCAACGCCGCCGTGGCCGGGGGCGCCAGCCGCGCCCAGCTCTACCTGCTGGCCACGCGGCTCGCGGCCGCCGTGCGCTGCGGCCACACCTGGACCAACCCGTCCAACCAGACGCCGGCCACGCAGGCGCTGCTGGGCCGGCAGACGCTGCCGCTGGTGCTGCGCTTCGTCGAGGGGCGCATCCGCGTGGTCGCCAGTGCCAGCGGCGCCGTGCCAGCCGGCAGCGAGCTGCTGGCGATCGAAGGCCAGGCGCCGGCGCAGATCGCCGCTGCGCTGCTGCCCTACCTGCGCGCCGATGGCGGCAGCGACGGCAAGCGGCTGGCGCAACTGGACGACGATGCCAACGGCGGCGCGATGCAGCGCCTGTTCCCGCTGCTGTACCCGCCCGGCCCCGAGGGCTGGCGGTTGCGCCTGGCGGACGGCCGCGAGGTGAGGGCGCCGGCGTTGACGTCCGCCGAGCGCGCGCTTGCGCTGCAGGCGGCCGGCTGGCGCGAGCGCGATGCGAATTGGCGGTTGCGCATCGAGGCCGACACCGGCACGGCTGTGCTGACGCTGCCGACCTTCGCCTTCTGGAACCGCACCTTCGACGGCGCCGCCTTCCTCGACCGCGCCTTCGCGGAGCTGGCCGAGCGCGGCATCGGCCGCCTCGTCATCGACCTGCGCGACAACGAAGGCGGCGACGACGCCCTGGGCCGCGCGCTGCTGGCTCACCTGATCCGCGAGCCGTTCACCCAGCCGGGCAGTCGCCGCGAGTCGGCCTACGAGCGCGTGCCCTATGCGCTGGCGCGCTACCTCGACACCTGGGACTTCGGTTTCTTCGATCGCACCGGCCAGGTCACCCGCACGGCCGGGCGCAACTGGGCGATGCCCGACAGCCCGCCTCGCGTCATCACGCCTGTGGCGCGGCCCTTCGTCGGCCGGGTCGTGGCGCTGGTGGGGCCGCAGAACAGCTCGGCCGGCTACCTGCTGGCGCGCGACCTGAAGGCCTCCGGCGCGGCGACGTTGCTGGGGCAGCCCACCGGTGGCAACCTGCGCGGCCTCAACGGCGGGCAGATCGCCTGGATCACGCTGCCGGCCTCGGGCGTGGCGGTGGACATCCCGCTCGTGGCCAGCTTTGCACCGGGCGACCCGCCGGACAGCGGCGTGCAGCCGGATGTCGTCGTGCCGCCACGCTGGGCCGATGCGGTGGCGAGCGTGGACACCGAGCTGGCCGCCGCGCTGCGCTGGCTGGCGCAGTAACGCGGATGGGCGGCGCTGGCCCACCACCTCGCCGCTGAAGCAGCCGCCTCTGACGGCTCCCGCTGCAATGCCGTCGTCGATTCAGTTGACGGACTGCCCGCCCCGGTTCCGCCTGCAGCTGTGCATCCAACATCCCATGACCTAACCTCTGCCGATTCACCAGGCTCCCACCTCCCCATGCCCACCCTTGACCTCCCCTTCATCCGCGCCCAATTCCCCGCCCTCGCCGGCGACGACGTCTACCTCGACAACGCCGGCGGCTCGCAGTGCCTGGGCCGCGTGGCGGACCGCATCCGCGACTACCTGGTCACGACGCCGGTGCAGCTCGGCGCGAGCTATGCGGTGTCCCAGGCCGCAGGAGAGAAGGTACTGGCGGCGCGGCGTGCGGTGGCCGGGCTGATCCATGCGCCGCATGACGAGGAGGTGGTGATGGGCGGCGCCACCACGCTGCTGGTGTTCCAGGTGACGCAGGCCATCCGTGCCGGCATCCGGCCGGGCGACGAGATCATCGTGACCGACACCGACCACGAGGCCAACATCGGCGCCTGGGGCCGGCTGGCCGAGGCCGGCGCGGTGATCCGCTTCTGGCGCATGCGGCCCGAGACCATGCGGCTGGAGCTGGACGACCTCCAGGCGCTGCTGAACGACCGCACGCGCTGGGTGGCGATGACGCAGGCCTCCAACGTGCTGGGCGCGGTGAACCCGGTGGCCGAGGTGGCAGCCCTGGTGCACGCTGCCGGCGCGCGGCTGTGCGTGGACGCGGTGGCCTACGCCCCGCACCGGCTGGTGGACGTGCAGGCCAGCGGTGCCGATCTCTACGTGTTCAGCTTCTACAAGGTGTTCGGCCCGCATTACGCGCTGCTGTGGGGGCGGCGCGAGCTGCTGCTGTCGCTGGCGAGCCTGAACCACGACTTCATCCCGCCGACCACGCTGCCCTACAAGCTGCAGCCGGGCAATGTGAACTACGAGCTGAGCTGGGGCTGCGCCGGCATTGCCGACTATCTCGTCGAGGTGGGCGAGCGCCTGGGTGCGGCGGGCAGCGGGCGCGCGCGCATGCAGGCCGCGTTCGATGCCTTCGAGCGACATGAGGATGCGCTGGCCGAGCGGCTGCTGGGTTTTCTGGCCAGCAAGCCCGGCGTGAGGCTGATCGGCCCTGCCAGCACCCGAGGCGGCCAGCGCGTACCGACGATCAGCTTCGTGGCCGCCGGTCAGCACAGTGAGGCCTTGGTGCGGCAGGTGGACCCGCACCGCATCGGCATCCGCTTCGGCGACTTCTACGCCCGCCGCCTCATCGACAACCTGGGCCTGCGCGAGCAGGGCGGCGTGGTGCGCGTGTCCATCGCCCACTACAACACGGCCGAGGAGATCGACCGCCTGATCGCGGTGCTCGATCCGGTCCTCTGAGCTGGCACGGACAATCGGGCGATGAACGCGTCCACTTCCAAAGCCTTTTCCAGCCTGCCGCTCAGCGCGGCCCTGCTGGCCAATCTCCAACAGCTGGGCTACCTGGAGATGACCCCCATCCAGGCCGCCAGCCTGCCTTTGGCCCTGGCCGGCCGCGACGTCATCGGCGAGGCGCAGACCGGTTCCGGCAAGACCGCCGCCTTCTCGCTGGCACTGCTGCACCGGCTGGACGCCGCGCAGTCGCGCGTGCAGGCGCTGGTGCTGTGCCCCACGCGCGAGCTGGCCGACCAGGTCACGCAGGAGATCCGCCGCCTGGCGCGCGCGGCCGACAACATCAAGGTGCTGAGCCTGTGCGGCGGCAATCCCATGAAGCCGCAGATCGAGAGCCTGTCCTTCGGCGCCCACATCGTGGTGGGCACGCCGGGCCGGCTCATCGACCACCTGGAGCGCGACACACTGGACCTGTCCGCGCTGAACACGCTGGTGCTGGACGAGGCCGACCGCATGCTGGACATGGGCTTCCTGGACGACATCAAGGCGATTGCCAAGCGCGCGCCGCCCCAGCGGCAGACGCTGCTGTTCTCGGCCACGTTCCCGGACGGCGTGACCGAGATCGCCGCCAAGTTCATGCGCGATCCGCAGACGGTGAAGGTGGCCGGCTCGGCCAGCGCCGCCTCGTCGACGATCCGGCAGGTCGCCTTCGAGGTGACCGAGGTGGAGCGCCTGGATGCCGTGCCGCGGCTGTTGCGCGCGTTCCGCCCTGAATCAGCCATCGCCTTCTGCAACACCAAGCAGCAGTGCCGTGACCTGGAAGCGGTGCTGGCCGCGCAGGGCTTCATCGCGCTCGCGCTGCACGGCGACCTGGAGCAGCGCGACCGCGACCAGGTGCTGATCCAGTTCGCCAACCGCAGCGCGTCCGTGCTCGTCGCCACTGACGTGGCTGCGCGGGGCCTGGACATCGCCAACCTGGCCTGCGTCATCAACGTGGACATCAGCGCCGACGTGGAGCAGCACGTGCACCGCATCGGCCGCACCGGCCGCGCCGGTGCCGACGGCCTGGCGCTGAGCCTGGCGAGCCTGGACGAGATGGGCCGCATCGGCCGCATCGAGCAGCTGCAGGGCGAGGCATTCAAGTGGCAGGCCCTGGGCGATCTGGTGGATGCCCCCGGCGGCCCGCTGCTGCCGGCCATGGACACGCTGCAGATCCTGGGCGGGCGCAAGGAGAAGATCCGCCCCGGCGACATCCTGGGCGCGCTGACCGGCGAGGCCGGCTTTGCCGGCAGCCAGGTCGGCAAGATCAACGTGACCGACTTCCACAGCTACGTGGCCGTGGAGCGCAGCATTGCGGCCGAGGCGGTGCGGCGCCTGTCTCTGGGCAAGCTCAAGGGCCGCAAGGTCAAGGTGCGCCGGCTGGCGGACCTGGCGGACCTGGCGGACTGAGCGGCCTTACTTGAGCCCCTGTTTCGCGCGCTCACGCGCCAGGTAGTTGGACTCGTACTGCTCGCGCTCGCGCTGCTGGCGCGCCTCGCGCGTCTCCCAGTCGCCGCAGTGGAAGTACGAGCCGCCGAACAGCCAGCCCAGCAGGTTGGAGCCGTCCACCGCGCGGCCTTCGCCCGACGTGCACACCATGGCGGCCTGGGAGCCGCTCTGCGCGGCCATGGCGTCCTGCACCAGCATGGAGCGCGACAACAGCACCGAGGCCGGCATGGCGACGGCCAGCAGCACACCCCCGATGACGACGCCTTTCGCCCAGCGCGGCAGGGGCTCGGCCGTGCTGGCCGCGCCCTGCGCCCGCATCACGCCCCGTGCCGGCGCGGCGGTGGCTGCCGCCTTCTCCCGGCCAGGCCGCGTGAGGGTCTGCGCGCCCGCCAGCACCCGGGCACGCGCCGATGTCGGCGGGTCGATGCTCTCGGTGGGTTCGAACGTGGACGTGGGGCCGATGGGCATGCGTTTGACGGGTTAGGCGTCGCGGCGAATGCTAGGTAAGCGTCCTTTTGAAGACAGTGACGAATTGAAAGCGCCAGCGATGCAGCTGTAAAAGCCGCGCAAAAAGTCACGAAGCTCACTTGGGTTGCCCGACGCCAGCGCCGCAGATCTCCTTCGTAACCGTCGTGACATGCTGGCGGCCCTGCCCGCAGACGCGGGGTGGCGGCAGCGATCTGCGACCTTTTCACGGACGAGGGGTCAGGGCGGCGCCTAGTCTGCAATCCAGACGAGGTGCCCATGAACAGCCGCCCCATGCCCCTTTGCGACGACTACGAACTGCGGTTCGAGTCGCTGTTCCACACCGGCCGCGCGCTGGCCTTCCCCTGCGACGCCCACGGTGGCGTGCGCATGGATGGCCTGAGCGAGCAGGCGCGGCAGAACTACCTGTTCGCGCGCGCCGTCGTGGGCCGCGAATACGCCAGCCCGGTGGTGCTGCGCAGCGGCAGCACGCGCAACTGAGGCTGCCCTACTTGCTGAAGCTGTCCTTCAGCCCCGTGATCTTGTTGAACACCGGCTTGTCGGCGCGGTGGTCCACGCGGTCGGTCACGAAGTAGCCGTGGCGCTCGAACTGCCAGCGCTGATCGGCGGCGGCGCCAGCCAGTGACGGCTCCACGAAGCCCTGCACGACGCGCAGCGAATTCGGGTTCAGGAATTCGATGAAGTCGCGGCCCCCGGCATCGGGCTGGGGCTCGGCGAACAGGCGCTCGTACAGGCGCACCTCGGCCGCGACGGCCTCGTGCGCGCCGACCCAGCCGATGGTGCCCTTGACCTTGACGGCGTCTGCGCCGGGCGTGCCGCTCTTGGTGTCGGGGATGACGTTGGCCAGCGCTGCAGTGACCTTGCCGTCGGCGTCCCTCTCGGCGCCCGTGCATTCGATGATGAAGCCGGCCTTCAGGCGCACCTTGTTGCCTGGGAAGAGCCTGAAGTAGCCCTTGGGCGGCGTTTCGACAAAGTCCTCGGCCTCGATCCACAGCTCGGGGCCCAGCGAGAATTTGCGCTGGCCCAGTTCGGGCTTGTGCGGGTGGGCCGCCGTTTCGCAGGGCTCGCGGTGCTCGGCGCTGCCGAACACCTCGGCGTAGTTCGTCAGCTTGAGCTTGAGCGGCTGCAGCACGGCAAACGCACGCGGCGCCTGCGGTTCGAGGTCGGCGCGCAGGGCCTGGTCGAGCACGGTGTCGTCGATCCAGGCGTTCTGCTTGCTGGCACCGGTGGCTTCCACCATCGCGCGCAGGCTCTCGGGCGTGAAGCCGCGGCGGCGCAGGCCCACCAGCGTCGGCATGCGGGGGTCGTCCCAGCCGCTGACGTGCTTTTCCTCGACCAGTTGGCGCAGCTTGCGCTTGCTGGTGACGACGTAGTTCAGGTTCAGGCGGCCGAACTCGATCTGCTGCGGCAGCGGGCGGGCCAGCAGGCCCAGGTCGGCGAGCTGGTTGAGCAGCCAGTCGTAGAACGGGCGCTGGTCCTCGAACTCCAGCGTGCAGATGCTGTGCGTGATGCGTTCCAGCGCGTCCTCGATGGGGTGCGCGTAGGTGTACATCGGGTAGATGCACCAGGTGCTGCCCGTGGCGTGGTGTTCCGCGTGCTTGATGCGGTACAGCGTCGGGTCGCGCAGGTTGATGTTGGGCGACGCCATGTCGATCTTGGCGCGCAGCACCATCGCGCCATCGGCGTGCTGGCCGTCGCGCATCTCGCGAAAGCGGGCGAGGTTGTCGGCCGGCGTGCGGCTGCGGAACGGGCTGTCCACGCCGGGGCGGCCGAAGTCGCCGCGGTTGGCGCGCATGTCCTCGGCACTCTGCTCGTCCACGTAGGCGTGGCCGGCGGTGATCAGCGCCTCGGCGGCCCGGTACATGAAGTCGAAGTAGCTGCTGGCCTCATACAGGTTGTCGCCCCAGCTCCAGCCCAGCCACTGCACCATCTCCTTGATGGCGTTGACGTACTCCAGCTCCTCCTTCTCGGGGTTGGTGTCGTCGAAGCGCAGGTGGCAGGCGCCGCCGAAGTCACGCGCCAGGCCGAAGTTCAGGCAGATGCTCTTGGCGTGGCCGATGTGCAGGTAGCCGTTGGGCTCGGGCGGGAAGCGGGTGCGGATGCGGGCGTCGTCCAGCGGGCCCGTCGCATGGTGGGCGGCGTCACCCGGCGAGCCGCCGAAATGGCGGCCGGCGAAGGCGCCGGTCTCCAGGTCGTGCTCGATGCGCTGGCGCAGGAAGTTCGTGGCGGGGGCGGCTGCGGCGTTGTGGCTCATCGGAGGCTTCAGAAAACGGAAGCCGGGCCAAGGAGCGCCTTGCCCGGCGAGAAGACGCCGATTTTAAGGAGCAGGCGCGTGCCCCCGCAGCGGCAGCCTCACATGGGCCAGTCCGATGCTGATCCAGACCGCCACGCTGAAGTACAGTGTCATCCAGACGACCTCGCTGCGCCAGTGCGCCCAGTCGTGCGACACCGTCCAGCGGCTGCCGGCGTCGGCGATGCCCGCGGCGAGCGTGGCGTAGGGCCGGCCGGCGGCCTGGTCGGCCAACCAGCGGTGCCAGTACATCGGCACGTCCACGAGGAACATGTAGGCCGTGTAGGCAGCACCGGCCGCGATGGCCAGCGCCAGCCAGCGCCGCGCACGGCCGGTGGCGCGCGGCCAAAGGCCCAGCAGGCACAGCACGCTGAGCAGGGCGACCGTGCCCCACAGCGTTTCCTCGACGACATGGCCGATGTTGCGCGTGGTCAGCACCGCGTACCAGGAGTTGACCTCGGCCAGCGCGATCAGCGGCACGATTGCATGCGACATCCACAGGCTGCGCCGGTGTCCGGTCGCCAGTGCCGCGCCGCGCAGCAGCAGCGCCCACTGGGCGGCGAAGCTCAGCTCGGCCAGCGTCGCGACCGCCCGGCCGACGAGCACGCTGGAGGCGAACGAGTCCACCATGACGACGCGTGGCACGTCGAACACCGGCAGGAAGGAGCGGTAGCCGCAGCCCAGCACGTACAGCGCGGACAGCAGCAGTTGCAGGCGCTGGTGCGGCCAGGTCGTGCCGTCGGGGCGGTTGCGGTGCAGCCAGGCCGTGGAGACGGTCCAGGCGACGAGGTTCAGGCCGGCGATCACGCACAGCAGGTGCCACCAGTCGGTTGCGTCGGTCATCGTGGGTTCCTCAGGGCGCCGTCTTGCGCGGCCGCCCGGTCTTGACCGGCGTGAGTCGGTCCAGCGCGGCGGCGAGCGCGGGCGGGTCGAGTTCGGCCAGCGCCCGCAGGCCGGCGCGCAGCAGCTCGCTCTTCTTCGCCTCGCGCTGGACTTCGTGCAGCCGGTTTTTCAGCGCCTTGAGCAGCGCGTAATCGGCCTCCGGCATCGTGAAGCCGTCGCGCACGAGCTTGGCGCGTTCGGGGGCAGGGGGTTTGCGGGCGTGGCTCATGACGATGAAAACCGTTTATACGGTTTTCATCGCCGCCGTTCTACCGTGCCCTTGCAACCGGTGACAACCGGTGTCGGCCTCAGTGGTGCCTCAGCCGGGCCTCAGCCGGGCGTGAGCCGGAACACGCTGACCGCCTCGGTCATGCGCTGGGCCTGGCTGCGCAGGCTGTCGGCCGCGGCCGCCGCCTGCTCGACAAGGGCGGCGTTCTGCTGCGTCACCTTGTCGAGCTGCGACACCGCATCGCTGACCTGGCCGATGCCCGTCGTCTGCTCCTGCGTCGCCGAGCCGATCTCGGCGATCAGGTCGGCCACGCGCTTCACCTGCGACACGACCTCGGTCATCGTCTCGCCGGCCTCGCCGACCAGCCGCGAGCCGTCGTCGACGTTGTCCACGCTCTGGCCGATCAGCGCCTTGATCTCGCGCGCGGCCTGCGCGCTGCGCTGGGCGAGCGCCCGCACCTCGCCGGCCACGACCGCGAAGCCGCGACCCTGCTCGCCGGCCCGCGCCGCTTCGACAGCCGCGTTCAGTGCCAGGATGTTGGTCTGGAAGGCGATGCCGTCGATGGTGCCGATGATGTCGGCGATCTTGCGCGAGCTGGCCGAGATGCCGCTCATCGTGGCGATCACGCGCTGCATGACGTCGCCGCCGCGCACGGCCACGCCGCTGGCGGAGGTGGCGAGCTGGGTCGCCGTCTGCGCCGTGTCGGCGTTCTGGCGTACCGTGGCGTTCATCTCCTCCATGGAGGCGGCCGTCTGCTCCAGGTTGGCCGCCTGCTCCTCGGTGCGCTGCGACAGGTCGGCGTTGCCGTTGGCGATCTCGCCGGCGCCCGTCAGGATGGAATCCGCGCCGCTGCGCACCTCGCGCACGATCTGCACCAGGCCATCGCGCATGCTGCCCAGCGCGGCCAGCAGCTCGGCGATCTCGTCCCGCCCTTGTGCCCGCAGTTCGCCCGTCAGGTCGCCCCCGGCCACGGCCCGTGCAAAGTGGACCGCATCGCGCACCGGCGCGGTGATGGAGCGCGTGATCATCCACGCCATGGCCAGGCCCAGCGCCAGCGCCGCGGCGGTCAGGATGACGGTGGTCGCGACGGCGGAGGCGCGCGTGTCCTGGCTGTCCGCATACTCCTTCGCGGCCACGTCGATCTGCAGCTTGACGAGTTGGGCCGCCAGGTCGCGCGACTTGTTGGCCATGGGCAGCGTCTTCTCCTCGTAGATCTGCAGCGCGGTGCTCATGCCGCCGGTCGACAGTGCCGTGGAGACCGGCAGCAGGCCCTCGTCGATGTAGGCCTTGCGCGCGGCCACGAAGCGCTGCGCCAGCTCCTTCTCATCGGCTGTCAGCGAGGTGGACAGGTACTGGTCGAGCAGCTCCTGGCCGTGCTTGAGGTTGGCGTTGAGTTCTTCGCTGCGGCGCTTGATCTCGTCGAAGCCCGGCGCGCGCAGCATCTCCACGATGATGAGCCGGTTGCGCGTGGACAGGTTGTTCAGCTCGCCGAGCTGGGCCAGCGGCACGGTGCGGTCCCTGTAGACCGTCTCCAGCCCGGCGGCGACGCGGTAGATGCCGCGCACCCCGACCACCGACACCACCAGCATCAACACCAGCACGGCCGCGAACGCGACGGCCAGCCGCTTGCCGATGCGCAATTGCTTCAAAGCGTCCATGCCTGCATCTCCCTGACGTCAGCGCGTCATCGCGCGCGCCGAGTCTGCATGAATGGGCGGGCCGCGTCGATCCGGATCAGCGCCTGCGCGAGCCTCCGCCGAGGATGGAACCGAGAACCCCGCGGATGATTTCACGGCCCACCGAGGAGCCGATGCTGCGCACGGCCGAGCGGGCCGCCGCTTCTGCCAGCCCGGGGTGGCGCCCGCCACGCGGGCCGGTGGTGCCGAACAACACGTCCTTGAGGCTGTCCATCAGGCCGCCGCCCGCGTCCGGCGCGGGGGGTGGCACGCCACCCCGGGCCACCGTACCGCCGGGCGCCGTGCCGCTGGCCGCCGCCTTGCCGGCCAGCTTTTCGTAGGCCGACTCACGGTCGACCTGCTGCTCGTAGACGCCGGCGACCAGCGAGCCGGTGATCAGCGCCTGGCGCTGCGCCGGCGTGATGGGGCCGATCTGGCTGCCCGGCGGCAGCACGAAGACGCGCTCGGTGATGCTGGGCCGGCCCTTCTCATCCAGCAGGCTCACCAGCGCCTCGCCCACGGCCAGCTCGGTGATGGCGGTCGCGATGTCCAGCCCCGGCTTGGCACGCATGGTGTCGGCGGCGCTCTTGACGGCCTTCTGGTCGCGCGGCGTGAAGGCGCGCAGCGCTTGCTGCACGCGGTTGCCGAGCTGGCCCAGCACGGCGTCGGGGATGTCCAGCGGGTTCTGCGTGACGAAGTAAACGCCGACGCCCTTGGAGCGCACCAGGCGCACGACCAGCTCGATGCGCTCGACCAGCGCGTCAGGCGCGTCCTTGAACAGCAGGTGGGCCTCGTCGAAGAAGAACACCAGCTTCGGCTTCTCCAGGTCGCCGACCTCGGGCAGCGTCTCGAACAGTTCCGACAGCATCCAGAGCAGGAAGGTCGCGTACAGCCGCGGCGCGTTCATCAGCTTGTCGGCGGCCAGGATGTTGATGACGCCCAGCCCGCCGTCCACCTGCATGAAGTCGGCGATGTTGAGCATGGGCTCGCCGAAGAACTTGTCGCCGCCCTGGGCCTCGATCTGCAGCAGGCCGCGCTGGATGGCGCCGATGCTGGCGGCCGATACGTTGCCGTACTGCGTCGTGAACTGGCTGGCGTTGTCGCCCACGTGCTGCAGCATCGCGCGCAGGTCCTTCAGGTCCAGCAGCAACAGGCCGTTGTCGTCGGCGATCTTGAAGATCATCTGCAGCACGCCCGCCTGCGTCTCGTTCAGCGCCAGCATGCGGCTCAAGAGCAGCGGGCCCATGTCGGACACGGTGGCGCGCACCGGGTGGCCCTGCTCGCCGAAGATGTCCCACAGCGTCGTGGGGCAGGCGATGGTCTCGGGCGCGTCCAGGCCACGGTCCTTCAGCGTCGCGAGCAGCTTCTCGCTGGGCACGCCGCGCTGGCTGATGCCGGTCAGGTCGCCCTTCACGTCGGCCATGAAGACGGGCACGCCCAGCGTGCTGAAGCTCTCCGCGAGCTTCTGCAGGCTGATGGTCTTGCCGGTGCCCGTCGCGCCGGTGATGAGGCCATGCCGGTTCGCCAGCGCGGGCAGCAGCAGGCACTCGGTGTCGCCGTGGCGCGCCAGCAGGATCGGGTCAGTCATGGGGGCTCCTCTAAAATCGCTCTTCTGCCAACGATAAATCAGGCCGCTGCCCAGTCAGCCGCCGGGAGCCAAACCTTATGGCCGGACATTCCAAATGGGCCAACATCCAACACCGCAAAGGCCGCCAGGACGAGAAGCGCGGCAAGATCTGGACGCGCATCATCCGTGAGATCACGGTCGCGGCGCGCCAGGGTGGCCCCGACATCAAGGACAACCCGCGCCTGCGTCTGGCCGTCGACAAGGCCAAGGCCGCCAACATGCCGGCCGACCGCATCAAGTACAACATCGACAAGGCCAGCGGCAACATCGATGGGCTCACGTACGAGGAAATCCGCTACGAAGGCTATGGCATCGCCGGCGCGGCCATCATGATCGACACGATGACGGACAACCGCGTCCGCACCGTGGCCGAGGTGCGCCACGCCTTCAGCAAATATGGCGGCAACATGGGCACGGACGGCTCGGTCGCCTTCCAGTTCAAGCATGTGGGCCAGCTGCTGTTCGCACCGGGCACGTCGGAAGACCAGGTCATGGAAGTGGCCCTGGAGGCCGGTGCCGAGGACGTCGTCACCGGCGACGACGGCGCCATCGAGGTGTTGACCTCGCCCACCGACTACGAAGCCGTCAAGGCCGCGCTGGAAGCGGCCGGCCTGGTGCCCGAGCTGGCCGAGGTGACGATGCGCCCCGAGAACACCATCGCGCTGACCGGCGAGGACGCCGAACGCATGCAAAAGCTGCTGGACGTCATCGAAGACCTCGACGACACGCAGGCCGTCTATCACAACGCCGAGCTGGGCTGAGCGATGAAAGTTCTTGTCATCGGCAACGGCGGCCGTGAACACGCGCTGGCCTGGAAACTCTCGCAGGCCGAGCGCGTCAGCCAGGTGTTCGTGGCGCCGGGCAACGGCGGCACGGCGCGCGACGAGCGGCTGCACAACGTGCCCATCGCCCCCACCGACGCGAAGGCGCTGGCCGACTTCGCCGCCGAGCAGAAGATCGCGCTCACCGTCGTCGGCCCCGAGGCCGCGCTGGCGGCGGGCATCGTGGACGAGTTCCGCGCGCGCGGGCTGCGCATCTTCGGCCCCACCAAGGCCGCCGCGCAGCTCGAAAGCTCCAAGGCCTTCGCCAAGGACTTCATGAAGCGCCACGGCATCCCGACGGCAGCCTACGAGACCTTCTCCGACCCGGCCGCGGCCCACGCCTATGTGGACGGCCGCGGCGCGCCCATCGTCATCAAGGCCGACGGCCTGGCGGCGGGCAAGGGTGTCGTCGTGGCGATGACGCTGGACGAGGCCCACGAGGCGATCACGTGGATTCTTGAAGACAACAAGCTGGGCGTGACGCACAACGACGGCGGCGCGCGCGTCGTCATCGAGGACTTCCTGGCCGGCGAGGAGGCCAGCTTCATCGTCGTCTGCGACGGCAAGCGTGTCGTGTCGCTGGCCACCAGCCAGGACCACAAGCGCCTGCTGGACGGCGACGAAGGCCCCAACACCGGCGGCATGGGCGCCTACTCGCCCGCGCCGGTCGTCACGCCCAATGTGCATGCCAAGGTCATGCACGAGATCATCCAGCCCACCATCGCCGGCATGGCCCGCGACGGCCACCCGTTCACCGGCTTCCTGTACGCCGGGCTGATGATCGACGAGCACGGCCAGCCGCGCACGGTGGAGTTCAACACGCGCATGGGCGACCCCGAGACGCAGCCCATCCTGATGCGCATGAAGAGCGACCTCTTCGAGCTGCTGATGCATGCGACCGACGGCACGCTGGACCAGGTCGAGCTGCAGTGGGACCGCCGCGTGGCGCTGGGCGTCGTGCTGGCGGCCGAGGGCTACCCGCTGTCGCCGCGCAAGGGCGATGCGATCACCGGGTTGCCGGCCGACGCGGAGGACGGCATGGTCTTTCACGCCGGCACGGCCGAGGTGGACGGCAAGTTGCAGACCAGCGGTGGCCGCGTGCTGTGCGTGACGGCGCTGGGCGAATCCGCCCGCACCGCCGCGCAACGCGCCTACGAACTGGCCTCGGGCATCCAGTTCGCCGGCCGGCAGTTCCGCTCGGACATCGGCCACCGGGCCATCAAGCGTTGAGCGCAGCGCCCGTCGTCCTGACCGCGCCGTTGCGCCCTCACGGCCGCAGCAGCGGGCTGGCCCGCGGGGTGCTCGGCCTGTTCGGCTGGACGGTGGACGCGCCCGGCGTGCCGGCGGAGCAGGGCGTCATCCTGGTCTATCCGCACACGTCCAACTGGGATTTCGTCATCGGCGTGCTGGCCAAGTGGGCCATCGGGCTGCCACTGCGCTTCTGGGGCAAGGACAGCCTGTTCAGGGTGCCGCTGCTCGGGCGCTGGACGCGCTGGATCGGCGGCGTCGCGGTGGACCGCAACAGCCCGCACGGCATCGTCGCCGACACGGTGCGGCAGATGCAGGCCGCAGCCGCGCGTGGCGAGCGTTTCTGGCTCGCCGCCGCGCCCGAGGGCACGCGGTCGCGCGCCAGCGGCTGGCGCACCGGCGCCTACCAGGTGGCGGTGCAGGCGGGCGTGCCGGCGGGCCTGTGCTACCTCGATTTCGAGCGGCGAATCGTGTCGTTGAACCGATTCGTCATGCTGAGCGGCGACATGCAGGCCGACTTCGCCGCATTTGCCGACTATCTCGGTCCCCGCGTCGGCAGGCACCCCGCACTCGCCAGCCCGATCCAGCCCCAGCGCCCCCGCACATGAACACACACACCGTCCGCGACTATCTCCTGGCCCTGCAGCAGCGCATCGTCGGCGCGCTGCAGGCCGTTGACGGCAATGCCTTCTTGAGCGATGCGTGGACGCGCGAGCCCGGCGGGCGGCTGGAAGGCGATGGCCTGAGCCACCTCATCGAAGGTGGGGCGGTCTTCGAGCGTGGCGGTGTCAATTTCTCCCACGTGAAGGGGCGCGTGCTGCCGCCTTCGGCCACGCAGCACCGGCCGGAGCTGGCCGGCGCGCCGTTCGAGGCGATGGGTGTGTCCCTGGTGATGCACCCGCACAACCCCTTCGTGCCGACGGTGCACATGAACGTGCGCATGTTCGCGGCGCTGCCGGCCAACGGCCCGGCCGTGACCTGGTTCGGCGGCGGCATGGACCTGACGCCCTACTACGGCTATGAGCGCGACGCCCAGCATTTCCACCGCACCTGCCGCGATGCGCTGGCACCCCACGGCCCGGAGCTGCATCCGAAGTTCAAGGCCTGGTGCGACGACTACTTCTTCTTGAAGCACCGCAACGAGCCGCGCGGCATCGGCGGCATCTTCTTCGACGACTTCGCGCTGCCGGACGAGCAGGGCGGGGCCGAGGCCGGCTTCGCGCTGATCCGCTCGGTGGGCGACGCCTTCCTGGCGGCCTATGTGCCCATCGTCGAGTGCCGCCAGGGCTATGCCTATGGCGAGCGCGAGCGCGAGTTCCAGGCCTACCGGCGTGGGCGCTACGTCGAATTCAATCTGGTCTGGGACCGCGGCACGCTGTTCGGCCTGCAGTCAGGCGGGCGCACGGAATCCATCCTGATGTCCATGCCACCGCGGGTGTCGTGGCGCTACGACTGGGCGCCCGAACCGGGCACGCCCGAAGCGCGGTTGTACAGTGAGTTCCTGCGCCCGCGTGACTGGGCCCACGAAACCCCGACTGCACTTTGGCTATGAACCTGGACCCCATGGCCGGACTCGGGCGCGCCCTCGCGAGGGATCGCGCTTGAAGCTCGCGATCTTCGGCGGCAGTTTCGACCCGCCCCACCTGGGCCACCTGGCCTTCGCCCGCTTTGCGCTCGACGCGCTGGCGCCGCAGCGCCTGCTGTGGCTGCCGGCCGGGCGCCAATGGCAGAAGCCCGACCAGGTCATGGCCGCCGGCGTGCACCGCGTGCAGATGCTCCAGCGCCTGATCGCGGGTGAGCCGCGTTTCGCCGTCGACGACCGCGAACTGCACCGCCGCGGCCCCAGCTTCACGGCCGACACGCTGCGCGAGTTCGCGGGCCAGCACCCGGGCGCCGAGCTGATGTTTTTGATCGGCCAGGACCAGTACGCGCGGCTGTCCAGCTGGTACCAGGTCGAGACCGTCGCAGCGCTGGCCACCCTCGTCGTCGTGCCGCGCACCGGCGCCGCCGTCGTCACGCCGCCCGGCCTTCCCGCGCATCGCCTGCAGGTGCTGGCGCTGCCTGAGACACCCCTTTCGTCCACCGCCGTGCGCGACGCCGTCGCCCGCGGTGAGGACATCTGCCCCATGGTGGGCGCGGAGGTCGCGAGCTATATTGCCTCGCACCGCCTTTACGAGAAGAAGCCCTGAATGGACATTCGCAAGCTGCAACGAGCCATCGTCGATGGTCTCGAAGACGTCAAGGCCCAGAACATCGTCGTGTTCAACACCGAGCATCTGTCGCCGCTGTTCGAGCGCGTCATCATCGCGTCCGGCACGAGCAACCGGCAGACCAAGGCCCTGGCCTCCAGCGTGCGCGAGACCGTCAAGGGTCGCGGCATGCAGGTCATGCGCACCGAGGGTGAGGACAACGGCGAATGGATCATCGTGGACTGCGGCGCCGCCGTCGTGCACCTGATGCAGCCCGCCATCCGCACCTACTACCACCTCGAGGAAATCTGGGGCGGCAAGCCGGTCAAGCTCAAGCTCGGCAGCAGCGAGACCAAGCTGGTCAAGGCGTCCGAGGAGCCCGCCGCCGCGCCGGTCAAGACCGCGCGCAAGGGCACGGCGTCCAAGCCCATCACGGCCAAGGCGGCTCCCAAGCCGGCGCCGAAGGCCGCACCCGCCAAGGGCGCGAACCGGGCCGTGCCGTCGGCGGCAGCCAAGAAGGCCGTGGCCAAGAAGGCCGCCGTGGGCACCCAGGCGCCCAAGAAGGGCGTCACGCGCAGCGTGGGCGTGAAGACGGCGGCACCGGTCAAGACGCTGACGGTGGGCGCGGGCCAGGGCGTTGGCAAGGCGGCCGCGGCCAAGCGGGCCAAGCCGGCCGCCAAAGCCGCACCGGCCGCCAGGCCCGCAGCGAAGACCGCCGGCAAGACTGCCGCCAAGGCTGCCTCCCGCGCACCCGCCAAGCGCGCGGCGCCCAAGAAGGGCTGATGCGCCTGCTGCTCGTCGCCGTGGGCCAGCGCCAGCCGGCCTGGGCCGACACCGCCTACGAGGACTTCGCCAAGCGCTTCCCGCCCGAGCTCAGGCTCGAATTGAAGGCCGTCAAGGCCGAGACGCGCGGCAGCAAGACGGCCGAGCAGTTGATGGCCGCTGAAGCCGCGCGCATCGAGGCCGTATTGCCGAAAGGCGTGCGCCGCATCATCCTGGACGAACGCGGCGAGCGGCGCACCTCGGTGCAACTGGCCGAGCGCCTGAAGCTGTGGATGGGCGAGGGCCGTGACGCAGTCCTCATCATCGGCGGGCCGGACGGCCTGCACCCCGACCTGAAAGCCACGGCCGACGAGACGCTGCGGCTGTCCGACCTGACGCTGCCGCATGCGTTCGCGCGCGTGCTGCTGGCCGAAGGGCTGTACCGCGCCTGGACGGTCACGACCGGCCACCCGTACCACCGCGAGTAGATGACGACCCCCGAGACGACTTCGTCGCTGCCCCCCCGAGGGGGCGCATCCGGCCTGGGGCGGCCCGGCGCCGCGCATCTCTACCTCGCCTCGCAAAGCCCGCGCCGCCGCCAGTTGCTGGACCAGCTGGGCCTGCCTCACGAGTTGCTGCTGCCCGGCGCCGACGAGGACGCCGAGGCGCTGGAGGCCGTGCACGACGGCGAGCTGCCCGAGTCCTATTGCGCCCGTGTCACCGCCGCCAAGCTCGATGCCGCGCTGCTGAGGCTGACGGCGCGCGGCCTGCCGCCCGCGCCCATCCTGTGCGCCGACACCACGGTGGCCGTGGACGACCTCATCCTCGGCAAGCCGGCGGACGATGCCGATGCGTGGCGCATGCTGCGCCTGCTGTCCGGCCGCACGCACCGTGTCATCACGGCCGTCGCCGTGGCGCAATCCGCCCCTTCGGCGGCCCGCCGCGCCGCGGCACTGAGCGTGTCGCAGGTGGCGTTCGCGCCGCTGAGCGACGCGCAGATCGCGCGCTATGTCGCCAGCCGAGAGCCCTTCGGCAAGGCCGGCGGCTACGCCATCCAGAGCCAGGCGGCGGCATGGATCGCCACAATCTCCGGCAGCTACAGCGGCATCATGGGCTTGCCGCTGTTCGAAACGGCGCAGTTGCTGAAGCCGTTCGGTTTCGACCTTTAGCGTCGACCTTTGGCGTCGACCGTTTGCGCCGGCCTTTGGCGCCAGCCGTCAACGCCTGAGCCAGTGCGTCGGCGCGACGCTCGCGGCCAGCGCGGTGTCGGCCTCCTGGCGCGTTGCGGGTGCGGCGGCATCCTGTGCTGCCGCCTGCACGCGGGCCAGCGCGTCGAGCGCGAGCGCCGTGCGGAAGGACGCCGGCTGGGCGCCCTGCAACTGGCGCGCGATCTTCAACGACGCCTCGGCATCGG
The DNA here is from genome assembly GCF_965229315.1 of Roseateles sp. Classification (GTDB taxonomy): domain Bacteria; phylum Pseudomonadota; class Gammaproteobacteria; order Burkholderiales; family Burkholderiaceae_C; genus Pelomonas. Next base: position 3,054,181 of record NZ_CBDDJA010000002.1, on the reverse strand, counting down.
CCTTCGCGGCCACGGCGTTGCCGGCCGCCAGCTGCGCGCGTGAGCGCCACTGCAGCAGGTGGGCGCGCGTCGCATCGCGCAGCGACTTGTTGGCCAGCGCCTCGTCGAACCCCTTCAACGCCGTGGCGGCATCGCCATGCGCCAGCGCGAGCTGGGCCTGCGCGCTGCTGCAGTTGCCCGCGGCGATGCGGTCGCCGGGGTTGTCGCCGAGCTTCTCGGCGCGGCCGGCGGCGAGGCGCTGCTCGGCCTGGGCATCGCGGCCGTCGCGCAGCAGCGCCAGCGCGCCCAGGCATTGCGCGCTGGCGGCAAAGCCGGCGTTCTGCCATTGGCGCGCGGCGGCCAGCGTCTGGTCGTAGAAGTCCAGCGCCTGGGCGTAGAGGCCGGTTTCCAGCCGGTCGGTGGCCGCGTTCAGCAGATTGACGGGGGCGACGCCGTGCGGGCCGGCATTCAGCCGGGCCAGCGCCAGCGTGTCGTCGTGGCGCGCCTGCGCGGCCGGCAGCTGGCCGGCCAGGAAGTTGGCGAGCGCCCAGTTGTTCAGTGTCGCGACATACGACATGCCCTGGTCGCGTCCCAGCTTCTTCATGGAGGCCGCAGCCTGCGCGAACAGCGCATCGGCTTCGGCCACGCGCGGCGTGTACATCAGGATGCTGGCCTTCAGCACCAGCAGCGGCGCCTCGAACTGCAGCATGGGGCGCGGCATGGACTTCCAGTAGGCGGTCGCGTGGTCGGCCGCGGCCAGCGCTTCGTCGAGCTTGCCGAGGTTGAGCAGCACCGTGGCCTGGTAGGACGCGCAGTTGGCGCGCGACACCGGCTCGGCGGTCGGGTCGTCGGCCACGGCCTGCAGCAGCTTCAGCGCTTCGTCGCGCCGGCCCAGCCGCTGGTACATCATGCCCAGCGCGCAGTCGATGGCCTGCCGCTGGTCGCGGTCCTGGGTCAGCTTCGCGGCCTCCTCGTACAGCTGGGTCGCCCGCTCGGATTCGCCGATGCCGCCGTGGTGCTGCCCCACGGCCTGCAGCACGCGCGCCAGCGTCTCGGGGTCGTCGGCGAACTCGCCGCGCGCCATGCGTTCGGCCCGCGCGACGATGGCCGACGGCGGCTCGTTGCTGCCGGCCGCCAATGCGTCGCCCAGCAGGTCGCCGAGGAAGAACGAGAAGTGCTCGGTCGTCGCCAGCGACGCCTCCGCCTTGGCGCGCTGGGCCTGTGCCTCGTGCGCCTGCCACAGCGCCGCGGCCGTCACGCCCAGCAGGCTGCACACGGCCAGTGTGCCCAGGCTCACACCGACGCGGTGGCGGCGCGCGAACTTCCAGGCGCGCTGCCAGCGGCTGGTGGGTGCGGCCAGCACCGGATGGCCTTGCAGGTGGCGGGCCAGGTCGGCAGCCAGCGTGTCCGCACTGGCGTAGCGGCGTGCGGGTTCCAGCTGCAGCGCCTTGTCCAGCACCGCGCCCAAGTCGCCGCGCAGCTGCTTGGCGAGCGCGCGGCGGGCTTGGCCACGGGCTTGCGCGTCCGCGTCGGTCGGTGTGTCGGCCGCGCGCACGAGGTGGCCTTCGGCGATGGCCGTCTCCAGCTGAGCGGGCGTGTTCAGCCGCGTCGCGTAGGGGCGGTGGCCGGTCAGCAGCTCGAACAGCACGACGCCCAGCGAGTACAGGTCGGCGGCGGTCGTCAAGGGCTCGCCGCGCACCTGCTCGGGCGCGGCGTAGGCGGTGGTCATCACGCGGCCGGCGGCGCGGGTCAGCTCGGTGGCGTCGGCGGGGCCGCTGTCGTCATCCAGCAGCTTGGCGATGCCGAAGTCCAGCAGCTTGACCTGGCCCTGCGGCGTGACGAGCAGGTGCGCGGGCTTGAGGTCGCGGTGCAGCACGAGCCGGGCGTGCGCGTAGGCGACGGCCTCCAGCGCCTGCTGGAAGAGCTGCAGCCGCTCGGCCACGCCGAGCTGGCGCGCATCGCACCAGGCGATCAGCGGCTCGCCCTCGACCCACTCCATCGCCAGGTAGGGCGTGCCGTCGGCGGCCGTGCCGGCGTCGAACAGGCGGGCGATGTGCGGGTGGTCCAGCGTCGCGAGGATGCGCCCCTCGCGGGCGAAGCGTTCGGCCGCCGCGCTGCCGGGGCGGTGCCACAGCGGCAGCTTCAACGCCACGCGACGGGCCGGGCCTTCCAGCGCCTCGGCCTGCCAGACCTCGCCCATGCCGCCGCTGCCGCATCGGGCCTGCAGCCGGTAGCGGCCCACCGTGTCGCCGGCCTGGGGCTCGGTGCCCACGAGCCGGGCGCCACCGGCCAGGCGCGGGCCGCGCTCCAGCCAGTCGCCGGTCTCGCGCTCGGCGCCGCTCTGCAGCAGCGCGCGCACCTGGGGCGACAGGCCCGGCTGTTCGGCGTCCAGCCGGGCCAGGAAGGTGGCGCGGCTGTCGAGCGGCAGGTCGCAGGCCGCGTCGAACAGGCGCGACACCTCGGGCCAGTCTTCAGCGCGGATGGGAAATTCGGGGTGGGTCATGGTCAGGGAAACGCAATCCGGCCGCCAAACCCGCCATGCTCAGTGTTTGAGGGCCAGCGTGAGGAAGGCGCGGGCGCGTTCCCAGTCGCGCTGCACGGTGCGCAGCGACACCGCCAGGGCCGTGGCGATCTCGGCTTCGGCCAGGCCGGCGAAGAAGCGCATCTCGACGACACGGGCGGCGCGGGCGTCGAGCCGGGTCAGCGCTTCCAGCGCGTCGTCCAGCGCGAGCAGGTCTTCCGGCGCGTCGGCCACGGCATTCGCGGCCGAGGTGTCCAGCGTGAGGTGCTCGACGTCCCCGCCACGGCGCTCGGCCGCGTGGCGACGCGCCATGTCGGTGACGATGGAGCGCATCGCGCGCGCGGCATAGGCCAGGAAGTGGGTGCGGTCGGCAAAGTGCTGCCCGCCGAGCGTCTGCATGCGCATCCAGCACTCGTGCACCAGCGCGCCGGTGTCGGCGGCGGTCACGCGGGGCGCCCGGGCCAGCCGGGCGCGGGCCAGGCCCTGCAGCTCCCGGTACAGCAGCTCGAACACGCGTTCGGCCGCAGCGGCATCGCCCCGGCCGGCATCGTGCAGCAAGGAGGTGACCGGGGCTTCCATGGCGAAGCACTCTAGCAGCCCGGCCATCTCCGGCAAGGTCGGCGCACAGGTGCCCGTTGCGACAGCCATCCCCCGCGTTCTGGGGGTGGGTGGGTGGCGGTTGTGGCCGGGTGGCTGCGTGTTCAGAAGTAGGGACCTGTCGTGGTGGCGGGTTCATCCGCTTTCCGCTTCTGGAGCAGACGTCATGCAAGCTTTTCACCTTGTCACCCCGGCACGCACGGCCGGTCGTCGTCACCCGGCAGGGCTTCGCCTGCGCGCGCTGAGCGCCGCCGCCGCGCTGGCACTGGCCGCTGCACCGCAGCTGGCGTCGGCCGCGGCCTGCTCCTTCAGCAGCGGCAACTACAGCGGCTCGTCGTGCTCGATGACCCTGCTCAGCGGTGATGTGCTGACCATCAGCCCCGGGGGTTACAAGTATCTGGACGTGGCGCTGTCCAACCAGGCCGGCGCGCTCATCGACGCAACCGACAACCTCTACTTCGCCCCGGGCAACACGCTGACCAACGCCGGCGCGTTCCGCTTCGGTGCAGATGTCAGCCTGTACGACAGCGGCGTGTCGGGCGTGTTCGTCAACACCGGCACGCTGGCCAAGACCGGCGGCACGGGCGACAGCTACGTCAACATCAGCGGCTTCGTCAACAACGGCGGCACGGTCAACGCGCAGACCGGGCGCATCATCTTCAACAGCGGCGCGGCGTTCAACGCGGGCACCAGCTTCACGGGGCCGGGCCAGGTGCTGGTCACCAACGGCGCGAGCTTTGCCGGCAGCTTCACGTCCGATGGCAGCCTGGTGCTGGCCGGCGGCACCCAGGCCGGCAGCGGCGGGACGCCGGCCAACTTCGCCAGCGGCACGCTGCAGTGGACCGCCGGTACGCTCGCCGGCACGTGGCAGACGGCGGCCGGCTCGACGGTCAACGTGAGTGGCGGCGGCTACAAGTACGTCGACGGCGCAGTGGCCAACGGCGGCACGATGGCCGCCACCGACAACCTCTACATCAACGATGGCAGGACGCTGACGAACAACGGCAATTACCGGTTCGACAACGACGCCAACCTGTACAACGGCAGCGGCACCGGCAACTTCGTCAACAACGGCACGCTGACCAAGGCGGGCGGCACCGGCGACAGCCGCGTGAGCCTGAGCGGCTTCAGCAATGGCAGCACGGGCGTCATCGACGTGCAGGCCGGCCGCATCATCTTCGACAACGGCGGCCAGTTCGCCAGCGGCAGCGCCATCACGGGCGCGGGCCAGGTGCTGGTCACGAATGGCGCCACGTTCAACGGCGCGCTGTCCACGGCCAACAACCTGATCCTGGCGGGCGGCACGTTCACGGCCAACAACGTCGTCGCGACGGGCGACGTGTCCTGGACAGCCGGCACGCTGGCCGGCACCTGGCAGACGGCCGCCGGCAGCACGCTGCGCGTGGATGGCGGCGGCTACAAGTACGTGACCGGCACGCTGACCAACGCCGGCACCATGGCCGCCGTCGACAACCTGTACATCAACGGGGGCAGCACGCTGGTCAACACCGGCAGTTACCGCTTCACCACCGACGCGGGGCTGTACGACGGCGGCGGCATCGGGGGCTTCGTCAACAGCGGCACGCTGGCCAAGGTGGGCGGCTCGGGCGACAGCCGCATCAGCCTCAGCGGCTTCAGCAACAGCACGGGCGGCGTCATCGACGTGCAGACCGGCCGCTTGATCTTCGACAACGGCGCGGCGTTCGCCACCGGCAGCAGCATCACCGGCGCGGGCCAGGTGATCATCAGCAACGGCGCCACGTTCACGGGCGCGCTGTCCACGGCCGGCAACCTGTACCTCAGCGGCGGCACGGTCACGGCGAGCAATGTGGTGGCGACCGGCGACGTGCACTGGACCAGCGGCACGCTGTCCGGCACCTGGCAGAACACGGCTGCCAGCACGCTGAGCGTGGAGGCTGGCGGCTACAAGTACGTGACCGGCACGCTGACCAACACCGGCACGATGACCGCGGTGGACAACGTCTACGTCAACGACGGCAGCGCATTGGTCAACAACGGCAGCTACCGCCTGGCCAGCGACGTCAACATTCTCAGCAATGGCGGCAGCAACAGCTTCGTCAACAACGGCACGCTGTCCAAGGTGGGCGGCACGGGTGACAGCTATGTTTCCGTCGCCAACTTCAGCAACGGCGCCACCGGCGTCGTCGACGTGCAGACCGGCCGCATCCTCTTCAACACCGGCGCCACGTTCGCCGACGGCAGCCGCATCACCGGCGCCGGCCAGGTCGTCATCACCAACGGTGCCACGTTCAGCGGCGCGCTGTCCACGGCCGGCAACCTCTACCTCAGCGGCGGGACGGTGACCGGCAACAACGTCGTCGCGGCCGGCGATGTGTACTGGACCAGCGGCACGGTGGCCGGCACCTGGCAGACGGCCAGCGGCAGCACGCTGCACGTGATCGGCGGTGGCTACAAGTACGTCGGCGGCACGCTGACCAACGCCGGCACGATGAGCGCGGTCGACAACCTGTACCTGGGCGACGGCACCGCGCTGGTCAACAACGGCCGTTACGAGTTCGGCAACGACGCCAATCTCTATGCCAACGGCGGCACGAACAGCATCGTCAACAACGGCACGCTGGCCAAGGTGGGCGGCACGGGCGACAGCTACGTCACCGTCACGGCGTTCACCAACAACGCGGGCGGCGTCATCGACGCGCAGACGGGGCGCATCGTCTTCAGCAGCGGCCCCGTCTTCATGGGCGGCAGCGCCATCACCGGGGCAGGCCAGGTGGCGATCACCAACGGCGCCACGGTCAACGGCGCGCTGTCCACGGCCAACAACCTCTACCTGACCGGCGGCACGGTCACGGCCAACAATGCCGTCGTGACCGGCGGTGCGCACTTCTCGAACGGCACGATGAGCGGCCAATGGCAGAGCAACGGCGGCGCGCTGTCCATCGAGGCCGGTGGCTACAAGTACGCGGCGGGCCTGACGCTGGCGGGCCGCACGGTGGCCACCGACAACCTCTATGCCTACGGCGGCGGCGCGCTGACGAACAACGGCCGCTACGAGTTCGGCAACGATGCCAGCATCTACGGCGGCGGCGACGTGGTCAACAACGGCCGCATCGTGAAGTCGGGTGGGACCGGCACCAGCGACCTGTCCAACACCGCGCTGCAGAACCTCGGCACCCTCGAGTCCCAGACCGGCACGCTGCGCCTGCCGGACAACTTCACGAACGCCGGCACGCTGATGGGCGTGGCCAACATCCAGGTCAACGGCACGCTGACCAACAACGGCCACCTCGCCCCCGGTGCCACGGCCGCCACGGGCACGCTGACGCTGCTGGGCAACCTGTCGCAGGGCGCGCTCGGCACGCTGGACATCCGCCTCACGTCGGCGTCGCTGAGCGACCTGCTGCAGGTCAGCGGCTCGGCCGCCATCGGCGGCAGCACGCTGGCGCTGAGCTGCTTTGCCTGCGCGCTGAACAACGGCGAGTCCTACCTGCTGATGGCCAGCAGCGCCTCGCTGAGCGGCACCTTCGGCAGCGTCGTGGCCAGCGGTTTCGGCGACGGCTTCGAGTACGCCATCGACTACAGCCACGCCAACCAGGTCTGGCTGAACGTGCTGCAGGTCGGCGCCGTGCCGGAGCCGTCCACCTACGCGATGCTGCTGGCCGGCGTGGGCGTGATCGGCTGGCTGTCGCGCCGCCGCAAGGCCCTGGCGTGACCCGGTTGGCGCCACCTCGGGCAGGCCCCGGGTGGCGGCCATAGACTCCGGGCATGGCCACGGAAGACATCCTCATCAATTGGTCCCCGCAGGAGACGCGCGTCGCGGTCGTCGAGAACGGCTCCGTGCAGGAGCTGCACATCGAGCGCACGCTGGAGCGCGGGCTCGTGGGCAACGTCTATCTCGGCAAGGTCGTGCGCGTGCTGCCGGGCATGCAGTCGGCCTTCATCGACATCGGCCTGGAGCGCGCGGCGTTCCTGCACGTGGCCGACCTGCACAGCGCGTCGCAGTTCGGCCATGGCCGCCACCAGAGCGCGGACGCGCCGCCCACGCCCATCGAGCGGCTGATCTTCGAGGGCCAGCCGCTGACGGTGCAGGTCATCAAGGACCCCATCGGCACCAAGGGCGCCCGGCTGTCCAGCCAGATCAGCATCGCCGGGCGCATGCTGGTCTACCTGCCGCAGGACGAGCACATCGGCATCAGCCAGAAGATCGGCTCGCCCGAGGCGCGCGAGTCCCTGCGTGCGCGCATGGTGGCGCTGGTGGGCGCAAAGGAGCAGGGTGGCGGCGGCGGCTTCATCCTGCGCACCAATGCCGAAGACGCCTCGGATGACGAACTGGGCAACGACATCGCCTACCTGCGCAAGACCTGGCAGCAGATCCGCGAGAAGGCGCTGAACACGCCGCCGGCCAGCCTGCTGCACCAGGACCTCAGCCTCGTCGAGCGCGTGCTGCGCGACCTGACCAGCGAGCGCACCGGCTCCATCCGCATCGACTCGCGCATGCAGCACGACGTGCTGCGCCAGTTCGGCGAGACCTTCATGCCGGCCGCGACCACCAAGCTGGAGCACTACCGCGGCGAGCGGCCCATCTTCGACCTGTGCAACGTCGACGCCGAGATTGCCCGCGCGCTGGCGCGCAAGGTGGAGCTGAAGTCCGGCGGGTCGCTGGTGTTCGACCAGACCGAGGCCATGACGACCATCGACGTCAACACCGGCGGCTTCGTCGGCGCCAAGAACTTCGACGACACCATCTTCAAGACCAACCTGGAGGCGGCCGGTGCCATCGCGCGCCAGCTCAGGCTGCGCAACCTGGGCGGCATCATCATCGTCGACTTCATCGACATGACGCGCGAGGAGCACAGGACCGCGGTGCTGGCCGAGTTCAGGAAGCAGCTCGGGCGCGACCGCACCAAGGTCACGCTGGGCGGCTTCACGCAGCTGGGCCTTGTCGAGATGACCCGCAAGCGCACGCGCGAGTCGCTGGCGCGCATGCTGTGCGAACCCTGCCCCACCTGCGAGGGGCGCGGCCAGGTCAAGACGGCGCGTTCGGTCTGCTACGACATCCTGCGCGAAATCCTGCGCGAGGCGCGCCAGTTCTCGCCCAGGGAGTTCCGCATCGTCGCGGCGGCCAACGTCATCGAGATGCTGCTGGATGAAGAGAACGCCCACCTGGTCGGTCTGTCGGATTTCATCGGCAAACCGATTTCGCTGACCGCCGAGCCGACCAACCAGACCGAGCACTACGACATCGTGCTGCTGTAGGCCGCCTCAGGCCTCGCGGGCCGGATGCGGCCTTGTCTGACGTTACAACTCGTGCGCCTGCGGCAAAATCGCCGGCCATGCTCGAATCCGTTTCCCGTCGCCGGGGCCTCACGGCCTTCGCCGCCCTGACTGCCGGCTCCCTGGCCGGTTCTTTTGCCGGCCCCGCGCTGGCGCAGTTGCGCATCGACATCGCTGGCGTCGGCGGCAGCCGCATCCCAGTGGCCATCGTCGATTTCCGCGACGAGACCCGGTCGCCGCAGCCCATCGCCGCCATCATCCGTGCCGACCTGGAACGCAGCGGGCTGTTCCGCAGCGTCGATGCGCCGCGTGGCCTGGACGAAACCGGCAGCCCCGCCTGGACCGATTGGCGCGCCCGTCAGGCGGATGCGCTGGCGGCAGGCTCCGTGACCCGCCTCGCGGATGGCCGGCTGGACATCCGCTTCAAGCTCTGGGATGTCGTCAAGGGCGCCGAGCTCATCGGCCAGGCGCAGGCCGTGCTGCCCGAAGACGCGCGCCTGACGGCGCACCGCATCGCCGACGTCATCTACGAAAAGCTCACCGGCGAGCGCGGTGTGTTCGCCACGCGCATGGCCTACGTCACCAAGGCGGGCCCGCGCTACAGCCTCGTCGTGGCCGACGCGGACGGCGAGGGCGCCAAGGTCGCGCTGACCAGCCCCGAGCCCATCATCTCGCCGGCCTGGGCGCCCAACGGCCGCGAGCTGGCCTACGTCACGTTCGAGAGCCGCAAGGCCACCGTGCGCGTGCAGGACGTGCTGACCGGCCAGCGCCGGGTGCTGGCCGACTTCAAGGGCACCAACAGTGCACCGGCCTGGTCGCCGGACGGCCAGCAACTCGCGCTCAGCCTGTCGCGCGACGGCGGCACCCAGCTGTTCGTCATCAACCGCGACGGTTCCGGCCTGCGCCGCCTGACGCAGAGTGGCGCCATCGACACCGAGGCCTGCTACTCGCCCGACGGCAAGCAGATCTACTTCGTCAGCGACCGCGGCGGCGGCCCGCAGGTCTACCGCATGCCGGCGTCCGGCGGCACGGCCGAACGCGTGACGTTCGGCGGCAGCTACAACATCAGCCCCGCCGTCAGCCCCGACGGCCGCACGCTGGCCTACATCACCCGCATGAACGGCGCCTTCCGCCTGAGCGTGATGGACCTCGCCACCGGTCAGGCCCAGCAGATCAGCGAAAGCAACGACGACGAGAGCCCGGCGTTCTCGCCCAACGGCAAGCTCATCGTCTACGCCACCCGCGCCGGCGGCAAGGAGGTGCTGATGACGACCACGCTCGACGGCAAGATCAAGACGCCGCTGCTGGTGACGCTGGTGCAGGTGCGCGAACCCACCTGGGGTCCGTTTACTCGCTAGTAACCAGATGTTTCATTTCATGTTGGACAATGGTTAACCCGCGGTTTGAACCGCGCGCCGCTTTACCCCGCCCCCTGTCTGTTGTTGTGGAGAACACTCGAATGAAGCTGACCCGCTATGCGCTCACCCTGATTGCCGCTGCCGCCCTGGCGGGTTGCGGTTCCACCGTCAAGCTGGACGATCCCGCGCCGGTCAAGGACATCTCGACGACGCCCGCGCCGGCACCGGCCCAGCCGCAAGGCAACGCTGCCCCCGTGCCGGATTCCAAGGTTGCCACCGTCGACCTGTTCTCGGAGCTGACCACGCAGGTCCAGGACAAGCGCGTCATCTACTTCGACTTCGACAGCGACGTCGTCAAGGAGGAGTACCGCGGCCTGATCGACCTGCATGCCAAGCGCCTGAACGCGAAGAAGCAGGCAGCGCTGAGCCTGGAAGGCAACACCGACGAGCGCGGCGGCCGCGAATACAACCTGGCCCTGGGCCAGCGCCGTGCCGAAGCCGTCGCCAAGTCGCTGACGCTGCTGGGCGTCGGCGCCAACCAGGTCGAAGCCGTCAGCTTCGGCAAGGAGCGCCCGGCCGTGCAGGGCAGTGGTGAAGAAGCCTGGGCCAAGAACCGCCGCGTCGAGCTCAAGGACAAGTGATGCGCCGTTTGCGTTTGACGCTCGCGGTCCTGGCCGTCGGAGCGGCGTTCGCGCAGCCCGCCCGTGCGGGCCTGTTCGAGGATGACGAAGCCCGCAAGGCCATCCTCGAACTGCGCGGCAAGGTGCAGGCCAACGAGGATGCGGCCAAGCAGCGGTCGGAGCAGCTCAACTCGCTGGTGCAGGATCAGCTCCAGCCGTTGCGCCGCAGCATGCTGGACCTGAACAGCCAGATCGACGCGCTGCGCACCGAGATCGCCAAGCTGCGCGGCGCCAACGAGCAACTGGCCCGCGACCTCGCCGACACGCAACGCAAGCTGGTCGACCAGACGCAGTCGGTCGATGCGCGGCTGAAGCCGCTGGAGCCGCAGAAGGTCAGCCTGGATGGCAAGGAGTTCCAGGTCGCGCCCGATGAACGCAGCCAGTACGAAGCCGCCATCGGCCTCGTGCGCCGTGGCGACTTCGCCGAGGCGGTGGCCGCGCTGAATGCCTTCCTGAAGCGCTACACGGCCAGTGGCTACACCGACTCGGTGCGCTTCTGGCTCGGCAACGCCCAGTACGGCAAGCGCGACTACAGGGACGCCATCGCCACCTTCAAGGCCTTCATCGCCGGCAACCCCGAGCATCCGCGCGCCGGTGAAGCCCTGCTCGCGCTGGCCAACTGCCAGATCGAGCTGAAGGACAACAAGTCGGCCCGCCGCAGCCTGGAAGACCTCATCAAGGCCTATCCCGGCACTGAAGCAGCCCAGGCCGGCAAAGAACGCCTCGCCAGCCTGAAGTGATGCAGGATCAGCTCGAAGCGGCGGATCTGGAGCGCCGCTTCGGCGGCCTGCGCCGCTTGCACGGCGATGCGGCCTACCAGCGCCTGCGCACGGCGCGATTTGCGGTCGTGGGCCTGGGCGGTGTCGGCTCCTGGGCCGTCGAAGCGCTGGCGCGCAGCGGTGTCGCGGCGCTGACGCTCATCGACCTGGACCAAGTCTCCGAATCCAATATCAACCGCCAGATCCAGGCCTTGGGCTCGACGGTCGGCATGGCCAAGGCGGAGGCGCTGCGGCTGCGCATCGCCGACATCCACCCTGGCTGCGCCGTGCACGTCATCGAGGAATTCGTCGAGCCCGACAACTGGCCGGCGCTCATTGGCAGCGCCGATTTCGATGGGCTCATCGACTGCTGCGACCAGGTCCGTGCCAAGGCCACGCTCGCCGCCTGGGCGCGCGAGCGGCAACTGCCCTTCGTCACCGTGGGCGCCGCTGGCGGCAAGCGCGAGCCGCACCGCGTGCAACTCGACGACCTCAGCGCCACCACGCACGACCCGCTGCTCGCATCGCTGCGCCAGCGCCTGCGCAAGCACCATGCGGCGCCGCGCACGGGCACGCTGGGCGTCGCCTGCGTCTACTCGCGCGAACCGGTGCACCTGCCTCAGCAAGGTGAGGGCGACGCCTGCGAAGTGGTTGGCAGTGGCGATGGCAGCCTGAACTGCCACGGCTACGGCTCCAGCGTCACCGTCACGGCGACCTTCGGCCTGTGCGCCGCGGCGGAATTGCAGCGGCTGCATCTGGCCGCCTCGACGCGGTGAGGCGGAAACTCAAGAAAGTTCTTGCCGAGTTCAAAAAAACCTGCCTATAATGGCAGGCTCTGCTTGACGCGGGATGTTAGCTCAGTCGGTAGAGCAGCGGACTTTTAATCCGTTGGTCGCAGGTTCGAATCCTGCACATCCCACCAGTTTTCTGGCGGTGATTCGAAAGAATCCACGCTACAATCACTGGCTCAGTTCGGGGCACCCAGGCTGAATCAGGGCTCTTAGCTCAGTTGGTAGAGCAGCGGACTCTTAATCCGTAGGTCGAGTGTTCGAGTCACTCAGGGCCCACCAAAATTAAGAACGGATCAAGCACTTGGCGAGCAATCGCCAAGTGCTTTTTTCTTGCCCGCTTCGCCGGTGACGGCGGTCTGGGCGATGGCGGGGCTGATCGACCGAGCTAGGCTGCACCGAGGCGCGCTCAGTGACCGCCGGAGTCGCCGGACCGGAACGACTCGAACAGGAACCACGTGCGGCGCTCCGTCTCGTCGAGCCAGTTCTCGATCAGGCTGGCCGTCGCGATGTCGAGGTGCTCGTCGCAGACGACGTGAGCGGCGCGCAGCCGGGTCGACAGCGACTGGTTGTCCTCGCACAGTTCAGCGAGCATGTCCGACGGCTCGACGAAGTCGGCGTCGTTGTCGAGGATGCGCTGCGTGCGCGCGATGTGGCCAATCGAGCGCAACGTGGTGCCGCCGACCTTGCGGATGCGCTCGGCGATCACGTCGGTCATCGCGAAGATCTGGTCCGACTGCTCGTCGAGCATCAGGTGGTAGTCGCGGAAGTGCGGGCCGCTCATGTGCCAGTGGAAGTTCTTGGTCTTCAGGTACAGCGCGAACACGTCGGCCAGGATGCCGTTCATCGCCGCGGCGATGTCCTGGGTGGCAGCGGCCTTCATGTCCGTCGGGGTACGGAGTGCGGCACCGAGGCGGGCTTTCAAATCATTCGTGGAGGTCATGGCATTGCGTCCTGAGTGGGGTTGAAGAGTTCGTATCGCGAAGTGAACTTTCTTCCCCCTCGGTTGCGCGCACATGTCGGCATGGTGCGCGCCGATGCGGATGAAGCGCCGGCGGTTTCAGCTGCAATGGATCACCGCGAAGGCGCGAGGATCGTCGCCAGCGTCGCGGCCAGTTCCTGCAGGCCGAGCGGCTTGTGCAACACCGCACGGACGCCGCGCGCCAAGACCCGCTCCTCGACGGCCGGGCCCAGGTTGCCACTCATCAAGAGGACCGGCAGCCCCGGGCGGCGCTGCAGCAGGCGATCGGCAAATTCGTCGCCTTGCATGCCGGGCAGGGCCAGGTCGGTGATCACGGCATCGAAGCGGCCCGGCTCGGCCTCGAAGGCCGCCAGCGCCGCCTCGCTGCTGTCGTACCCCACGGGCTCGTAGCCCAGGCTGGCCAGCAGTTCCTCGGCCAGTTCCAGCAGGGGGCGTTCATCGTCGACGATCATCACCGACTGGCCATTGCCCAGCGGCCAGTCCGCCGGGCCGGCGAGCGCCAGCGCAGCGACCTCACCACCGACGGGCAACCAGACCGTGACCACGGTGCCGTGGGGCTCGCGACCCCGCACGTCGATCCCGCCACCCAGGTCGGAGACGATGCCGTGGACGACGGACAGCCCGAGCCCGGTGCCCTCGCCCACCTTCTTCGTCGTGAAGAACGGATCGAACATCCGTGCCAGCACCTCGGGCGTGATGCCCGGGCCGGAGTCGCCGATTGCCAGGCGCAAGTGCGGCCCGGGCTGCAAGTGGCCATGGCGCAGCGGCCGGCCCTCGATCAGCTCAACCCGGTCCAGCGTGACCTCGACGGTGCCGGTGTCGCCGATGGCCTGCACGGCGTTCGTGCACAGGTTCATCGCCACCTGGTACAGCTGCGTCGCGTCACCGATCACGGCCGCCGTGCCCGCGTCCAGATGCACCTCGACGCTGACCGTTGAGGGCAGCGAGGGCAGCAGCATCGCCAGCACTTCGTCCATCACGCCCTGCAGGTTCACGGGGACACGTTCGGCGACGCTGTTGCGGCTGAAGTCCAGGATGCGCCTCACGAGCAGCCGCGCCCGCGCGCCGGACTGCATCACGCGGTCGATGTAGCGCCGGATCGGCGTGCCCTCGTCCGCGCGGTGCTGGGCCATTTCCCCGAAGCCGAGGATGGCGCCGAGGATGTTGTTGAAATCGTGCGCGATGCCGCCAGCCAGCGTGCCCAGCGCTTCGAGCTTCTGGGTCTGCTGAAGCCGGGCCTCGAGTTGCGCGCGCTCTTCCGCGGCACGGCGGCGTTCGCTCACGTCGATGGCCGAACTGAACACGCGCAACGGCACGCCGTCGGCATCCGCCAGCCGGCGCCCTCGGGCATGAATCCAGCGCCATTCGCCGCCAGGCGTGCGCACGCGGTACTCCATCTCGATGGATGGCGTCCGGCCTGCCAGATGGTCCTCGACGCTCGTGCGCACCTCGGCAACGTCATCCGGGTGCAGCGTCAGCCGCCGCATGAGTTCGTTAGCCGACGCCAGCCGGGCTGGCAGCTCGATGCCATGCAGCGTGCACCAGCGCTCCGACGGGTACACGGTGGAGTCCTTCAGGTTCCACTCCACGTGGCCCTCGTTGGCCGCCTCCATGACCATCGCGTAGCGCTCTTCGCTGGCGCGCAATGCCGCGTCGCCGCGCTCCAGGCGCCGCATCTGCCGCAGCAGGCCGGCAATCGTCAGCAGCACGAGCAAGGTGAGCACCACGGTCCGAATGACGGCGCTGTGCATCTCGTCGTACCAGGGGCGCAGCGCCTCGTCCTCGTCCCGGGTGACGGCCAGGATCAGCGGCTGGCTGCCCACGCCGACCGCGACGACCAGCTTCGTGCGGCCATCGATGGGGCTCTGGCTCCTGTCGACGAGTTGCCCGCCCTTCAAGGCGGCCAGTTCGGGGAATTTGAGGCTGCCTTCCAGTGCGGGGGCCGGCGGCTGCCGGGCCACCAACGTGCCGTCCTGCAAGGTCAGCACCAGCGAGCTCGCATCGCCCAGTTCGAGCGCGCTGTAGGCAGCCTGGATCTGATGCAACGTGACGATGGCGGTCACGACGCCATCGAACTCGCCGGACGGCCCGCTCAGGCGGCGAGACAGGACCAGCGCCGGTATCCGCTCCGTTCGCGTGACGATCGGTTCGTTGATGAACAGGCCCGACACCGCCCTCTCGCGCTGCCGTATGAAATAGGGGCGATCCGACACGTCGGCCAGCGGCTCGCCCGTGGCCCGGGATCGCGCGACCTGCCTGCCGCTGGCATCGACGATGCTCAGCACGCTCACCTGTCCGACGCCCACAGCGCGATTGGCCAGCGCGGCGGCGATGGCATCAGGCTCATGGCGCGCCCTCGGCCCCTCGTACCAGACCGCCGTGTCGCGCAGCAACACGTCGACGGCCTCCAGGCTGCGGGCTGCCTCCTGGCTGAGGGCCTTCGCCAGGTTGCCGAGTTCGCGTTCGTTCGCGAGCGTGATCTGCTGGTGCAGGCGCCAGCCGTCGTAGGCGGCAGATGCGATGAACACGAGGATCAGCACGCCACCGGCGGCGATGGTCCTCAGGCGCAGGGCGTCGCCACGCAGCATGTCGGCGGCGCCCGATCAGTGCGCGACGCCGATGGCGCTGACCACCGCCGAGACGAGCTCGGTGCGGGTACAGGGCTTGGTGACCAGCCCGCTGACGCCGAGCAACCGGGCCTGCGCCGAGTCGGCCGTGAGGGTTCGGCTCAGTTGCGTCGAGATCCCGATCAGCATCGCCCCGGGGAAGGTGGTCCTGACTTGTCGCACGGCTTCGGCCCCTTGGGTCGGAAGGTTGAGGAGGTCGATGATGACCAGGTCGATGTCCGGCTCGGTCACCGGCGGCCGGTCGCTGCGGCCACGCACGCCATAGCCCTCGGCCTCCAGCCACTCGCAGAACAGCGTCCGCATGGCGATATCTTGCTCGATCACGACGATTGTCAACATAGTCTGTCCAGGGAGGCGGGCGGCACGCGTTGCCGCTGCTTCCCATTGGCGCAGACCGCCATGCCGGCAAGATTTCCTGCCGCCACGCCAGATTTCATCTGCAATGGACTACAAACCGGTTCGTAGCAATGCCGGCATAGCCTCGCGTTCCATGGCAAACACCTCCGCACACCACATCCTCGTTGTCGACGATGACCCGGCCATGCGCGAGTTGATGGTCGAGTACCTGCAAGAGAACGACCTGCGCGTTTCGACCGCGGCATCGGGCGCCGAGATGATGCGCATCCTGCAGGACCAGGTGATCGACCTCGTCCTGCTGGACCTGCGCCTGAGCGGGGAGGATGGCATGCAGCTGGCGCGCGAGCTGCGTGCGACGAGCGAGATCCCGGTCATCATCGTGACCGGCAAGCGCGACGAGGCCGACCGCGTGATGGGGCTGGAGATCGCGGCCGACGACTACATGACCAAGCCCTTCAGCAACCGCGAGCTGCTGGCGCGCATCCGCGCGGTGTTGCGCCGCTACCAGGCCGCCCGCGACACCGCCGCGCCGTCCCGGGAGTCGAAGCGACGTGCCTATCGATTCGCAGGGTGGGAGTTGAACCTGCTCGCGCGCCGCCTGACCGCACCCGAGGGCCACCGCGTCGAGCTGAGCAATGGCGAGTTCAACCTGCTGCTCGCGTTGTGCGAGGCGCCGCAGCGCGCGCTGACGCGCGACCAGTTGCTCGAACTGTCGCGCCTGCACGGTGCGGAGGTCTACGACCGGTCCATCGACGTGCAGATCCTGAGGCTGCGCCGCAAGATCGAAGCCGACGCGTCGTCACCGGAGTTCATCCGCACGGAACGCGGCGTGGGCTACCTGTTCAACGCCCGTGTCGAAGTGCTGAACTGACGTCGGGGCTGGCCGCACCGCCTCAGATGTAGCCCGGGATCGGGCCGTTCTGCGATGTGGTGTTCTCGCCGAGGTCGAGCTGCAGCTGGTCGACGTAGCACCAGCCCCAGCCTTCGGGCGGGTCGTAGCCTTCGATGATCGGATGGCCCGTCGCGTGACCGCAGCGCCGGCCAAGCGCCGACGCACCCGGACACGACCCCTTCGCTGCACAACCCGCTGACCCTTCAGCTTCGCTTCGAAGTGGAGTTCTGAAGCGAGTCGCTGCGCATCGCGCGCCGGCGGGATGGCTTGGAAAGCCGTCCTCGGCACACCGTCATGCGGACCTGATGCGTGAAGGCGCAACGGATATGCCAACTGCGCTGGTGAGCGTTTCAGCTGAAACCCCCGCCGGGTGGCACGAAAGCGGGCGGTAACGCGGCCTGCCCAGCATCAAGGCTTCAAGACACGAGCCCCGCGCATCCCCCCCTTCACCCACCCGCAAAGGAGTTCAATCCATGAGCACGATCACCACCCCGGACGGCACCCGGATCTTCTACAAGGACTGGGGTCCGCGTGACGCCCAGCCCATCGTGTTTCATCACGGCTGGCCCCTGTCGTCGGACGACTGGGACGCGCAGATGCTGTTCTTCGTGCAGCACGGCTACCGCGTCGTCGCCCATGATCGCCGTGGGCACGGGCGATCGGCGCAGGTCTGCGAGGGCCACGACATGGACCACTATGCGGCGGATGCCGCAGCCGTCATGCAGCACCTGAACCTGCGCAACGCCGTTCACATCGGTCACTCCACTGGGGGCGGCGAAGTCGCGCGCTATGTCGCGCGCCACGGCCAGCCGCAAGGCCGGGTCGCCAAGGCGGTGCTGGTCAGCGCCGTGCCACCGCTGATGCTGAAGACGGCTGCCAATCCCGGCGGTACACCGATCGAGGTCTTCGACGGGTTCCGTGCAGCCCTTGCGGCCAACCGTGCCGAGTTCTTCGAGGCCGTGGCGGCCGGGCCGTTCTACGGCTTCAACCGCCCGGGCGCGAAGCGCTCCGAGCCGGTGGTCCGCAACTGGTGGCGCCAGGGGATGGCGGGCGGCGCCAAGGCGCACTACGACGGCATCAAGGCCTTCTCGGAGACCGACCAGACCGACGACCTCAAGTCGATCAGCGTCCCCACGCTGGTGCTGCACGGCGAGGACGATCAGGTCGTGCCCATCGACGACGCGGGGCGCCTGTCGGTCAAGCTGCTGCGCAACGGCCAGCTCAAGACCTACCCGGGCTACCCGCACGGCATGCTGACCGTGCATGCCGACGTGATCAACCAGGACCTGCTGGCCTTCGTCAGGAGCTGATGTCCGGCGCGCACGGCGGTCGCCATGCGCCGCCGCGAGTTCGCGCCACACGTGACTCTGCGCCTGCCTACCCTTCAACCTGGCCCGCGACATGGAAACACCACACACACCTCGCGCCGTCGTCGTGGGCGGCTCGCTTGCCGGCCTGTTCACGGCCAACGCCCTGAGGGCCACAGGCTGGCGCGTCGATGTTTTCGAGCGCTCCGCCCATCGACTGCAGGGCCGCGGGGGCGGCCTCGTGATCCAGCAGGACGTGGTGGATGCCATGCACTTCGCCGGCATCGACGCCGGCGAGCTGGGCATTCGCTCGGATGACCGCATCGTCCTCGATGCGCGCGGCCAGGTGGTTCACCGCGCCTACCTTCCGCAGACCCAGACCTCATGGGGCGTGCTCTACGCCCGATTGCACGAGGCGCTGCCCGCTGGCGTCACCCACGCCGGTGAGCGGCTGACGAGCTTCACGGATCGCCACACCGGAGTGACCTGTCAGTTCGAGAGCGGCCGCGTGGAGACGGCAGACCTGCTGATCGGGGCGGACGGTGCGCTGTCCAGCGTTCGCGCGCGCTTGTTCCCGGGCGTCGTGCCGCGCTATGCCGGTTACGTGGCCTGGCGCGGCCTGACACCCGAACTGGCACTGCCGACAGCGGCAGCGCAGCAGCTCGGCAACGCCTTTGTCTTCCAGGAAGGCGACGCGCATCAATTGCTCGCCTACCGCGTGCCTGGCGCCGACCACTCGATGTCGCCGGGAGAACGCCGATGGAACTGGGTGTGGTTCCGCAAGGTTCCCGCCGGCGAACCGTTGAGGCAACTGCTGGTGGACCGTGACGGCAACACCCAGGCCCAGGCGCTGGCGCCGGGCGCCGTCAAGCCCGGCGATGTCGACGCGCTGCGAAGCGACGCCAGTGCCATGCTGGCGCCGAGCCTGCGCGACCTGGTCCTGAACACGGCCGAGCCGTTCATCCAGGCCATCGTCGATCTCGCCACGCCGCGGATGGTTGCCGGCCGCACGGTACTCGTCGGCGACGCCGCATTCGTCCCGAGGCCGCACACCGCCGGCGGCGCCGCGCGTGCCGCCGCCAACGCCATGTCTCTGGCCCAGGCCTTGCGAGCGGGCACCGAGGACATCGCCCGGTGCCTGGCGGAGTGGGAGGCGGGGCAACTGCGCCTCGGACGCTCACTGGTGGCCAACGGCGTCGCGCTGGGCCAGCGGATCATGGGGCCGTCACCGTGAACACGCGTGCCGCCCAAGGCTTGAGGGCCGCGTTCGCGTCGCTCAATCGACGATGAACTCGTTCGTCCCGGCCTTGCGGCTGCCGTGGAAGACCTGGTGGCCGGCGCCGCGCTGCTGAGCGTCGGCCTGGGCTTGGTCGGCATGGGCGTGGAAGCTGACGAAGTCGCCCGGCAGGTCCTGCTTGACCCGCAGCACGAGCCAGCCCTGGACCCAGCCTGCGTTCGACGGGTGTGCTTGCGAGGTGTCCATGTGCGCTCCTGATTAAAAACTTCATTCTGCGCAGCCGCCCCGGCGGCGGTGTCGGAGAAGCGCGCGTTCGGCGACAGGCGGCGCGAACAGACCGCTACAGCGGCCGGATGCTGCCCGCCAGGCTGCCCGGCGGATGGCCCTCGTTGAACAGCTGCCAGATGCGGCCCGACTTCGCTGCCTGCACAAAGGCCTGGCGCAGCACGCGGCGGTCCTCGTCGCTGAGCGTGTGCCGGGACAGGTACAGCCCGCTTTCCGACCAGCCCAGCTCCTCCAGTGCATCGACCCGTGCCTGCTTCAACAGGGGCGCGAGCTCGGTGTCCGTCACCAGCGTGCCGACGAAGATGGAGGCCGACATGACCGTCGCCTGCGCCATCCCCAGGCGCAGCGCGCGCGCCACGCCGTGGGCGTCAGCCTCCTCGACGAGTCGCTTGCGCGCGCGCAGCGCCGCCACGGCGTTGTCGTAGGCCGCGCCGAAGGAAAAGCCGCGCACCACGGCGACCTTGTAGTCTGGCAGCGCGATCAGCTCGGCCAGCGATCGTGGCGGCGGCCTGTCGTGTGTCAGCGTGATCAGCGACGTGCGCACCTGGATCAGCGGCACGAACTCGCCATCGCCATCGCGCGAAGGCGACGCGGACGCCGGCATCAGCAGGTCGGCCCGGGCCGTCTCGAACAGCTTCTGCAGCCGGGCGCGCGGCACGCGGCGGATCTGGAAGTCGCAGCCGGTGCTGGCGGCCAGTTCGCGCAGCAGCGTCGGATAAAGACCGGTGGCGCGATCGCCGGCATCGAAGCCGACGCTCAGGCCGATGGGCGCCATCGGCACGTCGATGGGCCGCGAGCAGCCGGCTTGCGCGTGACCTGCGGCGGCCAGCAGGCATGCGGCCCACAGGTGTGTCCCCCGGCCCCCTGGCGTCCTGGCGGGCTTGCTCATCGTGAACGTGCCGGGCCCGTGTCGTGCCGGCGGGGGCTGGCAGCGCGTTCGAGGGCATCGAACACCAGTTGCACGACCACCGCCAGCGCCGCGGCGGGCAGGGCGCCGGCCAGCATCAGCGCGGTGTCGTTGACGGCCAGGCCCGCGACGATGCGCTCGCCCAGCCCCCCCGCGCCGACGAAGGCGGCCACCGTGGCGGTGCCCACGTTGGTGACGGCGGCGGTCTTCAGCCCCGCCATCAACGTGGGCAGCGCCAGCGGCAGCTCGATGGCGCGCAGCACCTGGCGGCGCGTGAAGCCCAGCGCCAGCGCGGCCTGCGGCAGGCCGGCCGGCACCGCTTGCAGGCCCGCATGCGTGTTGCGCACGATGGGCAGCAGCGCATAGACGAACAAGGCCAGCAGCGCCGGCGCGAAGCCGATGCGGCCCGTCGCGGCGATCAGGAAGGCCAGAAGTGCCAGCGACGGCAAGGTTTGCAGCAAACCGACGACGGCCATCACCGGCCCGGCCAGCCGCGGCCGCCGGTGCGCCGCGATGCCCAGCGGCACGGCCACCGCCACGGCCAGGGCCAGCGACGCCAGCACCAGCGCCAGGTGCTGCGCCAGCAGCCGGCCCAGGTCGGGCGCCCACAGACGGGCCATGAGGCCCTGCGGCGCGGCGGCGGGGGGCGGCGTGGCGCCCGCCTGCAGGAAGCCGCGCGCCACCGCCGCGAACGGTTGCCCGTCCAGCTCCGCCGCGGCGTTGAGGCGGATCATCTGCGCCTCGGGCAGGCGTCCGGCCAGGCGCCGCAGCGGCCGGTCGTCCACGGCGGTGCGCATCAGCAGCACCGCGTCGTAGCGCGGGAAGAAGCCGCGGTCATCGCGCAGCACGCGCACGGACTGCCGGGCCAGCTGCGCGTCGGTCGTGTAGACGTCGATCAGCGCCACCTGCCCGGCTGCCAGCGCCTGGTAGGCCAGGCCGTGGTCCAGCCCGTTGCCAGGCGCGAACGTCAGGCCGTAGTGGCGCTGCAGCGCCGGCCAGCCGTCCGCGCGGGCCTGGAACTCGTGCGACAGGCCGGCGCGCAGCCCGGCGGGGGCCTTGGCGGCCAGGTCGGACAGCGTGGCGATGCCCAGCCTCGCCGCGTCCGCCTCGCGCATGGCCAGCCCGTAGCTGTTGTTGAAGCCCAGCGGCACGGCCGCCTTCAGGCCCAGCGGCGCCAGCCAGGTGTTGATCTGCGCCAGCGGCGCCTGGGCGTCGGCGGGCGAGTCGCGCTTGAGCAGCTCCCTCACGATGGTGCCGGTGTACTCGGGATAGACGTCGATCTGGCCCTGCAGCAGCGCCGCGGCCAGGATGGACGTGTTGCCCAGGCCCTGGCGGTGCTCGGCGGCGATGCCCTGGCGGGTCAGCGTCTGCGTCACCAGCTCGCCGATCAGGTAGCTCTCGGTGAACCGCTTGGAGCCCACCTGCAGCGCGGGCACGGCGATTGCTGGGGCAGTACACCCCAGCAGCCACAGGGCGACAAGCCATCGCCAGAGCAAGGGGATCGTCATGGCCTCATGCTGCGTCGATCTGCGAGCCATGTCGGAGACGCCCTACAAGAGGCCCTGCCGGTGTCTGAATGCACCCCGGTCCGGGTTTGCCTAGAGTTGTACACATCATTTTCAGGAGGGCATCATGCCTCGCGCCAACGACCACCTGCTCCGCCAGCACCTCGACAGCCTCGGCGTTCATCTGCGCCAATGTCGCACGCTGTCCGATGGACGCCTGCGCATGCTGCTGTCGCTCGAAGCCATCGATTCCGCCTTCGGCCAGCGCCTGTTCACCACGGCCGTGATCGGCAGCGTCTTCATCGCGCTCTTCCTGGGTTTCACGAGCTGAGCTGATTTCCGTCACTGTGGCTCTCGACCAGCGGCCTTCGGGCCGCTTTTTTCATGGTGATGATGCTGCATCCGGGGCTGTCGCCCGCCCCGGATGAGTCTCAGAGGGCGTGTTCGGCCTGCGGCTGGCGCACCGGCGCGGCCTGGGGCAGGGGCACCCACAGGCGCAGGTCGCCCGGCCCATCGTCCAGCGTCAGCGTGGCGCCGGGCTGCAGTGGCTGGTAGCCCGCTGGAGCCGCCGCCGTTGCGGCCGTGCGCTGCAGCCACACCTCGACGCGCCGGCCCTGGTGCACCAGCATGAGGCGGGCTTCGGGCCAATGCGGCGGCAGGCAGGGCTGCACGCCCAGCACGCCGTCCGCCACCCGCACGCCGCACAGCGACTCCACGGCCGCACGCAGCAGCCAGCCGGCCGCGCCGGTGTACCAGCTCCAGCCGCCCCGCCCGGCGTGCGGCTGCCCGGCCTCCAGGTCGCCCGCCACGGCGAAGGGCTCCAGACCGTAGGTCGCGCCGTGGGCATCACGGTGCGCCGGGCTGATGGCCGTGAACGCCGCCCACGCGCGCTCGGCCTGGCCCAGCTGCGCGCTGGCCATCAGCGCCCAGGTCGCGCCGTGGTTGTACTGGCCGCCGTTCTCGCGCACGCCGCCGGGGTAGGCCTGGATGTAGCCGGCCGGCGGCTGGTGGTCCTTCAATGGCGGCCACAGCAGGCGCAGCAGGTGGGCGTCGCGGTCGTGCAGCTCGCGCCAGGCGCTGTCCAGCGCCTGGGCGGCGCGGTCCGGCCGGGTCACGCCCGTCATGACGGCCCAGGCCTGCACGATCAGGTCGATGCGGCACTCGGTGGCGCTGTGCGTGCCCAGCACGCTGCCGTCGTCGAACCAGCCGCGGCAATACCAGCGACCGTCCCAGGCCTCGCGGTCCAGTGACTCGGCGAGCTTCGCGCGCGCCTGCATCCAGTGTTCGGCACGTTCGCGCTCGCCGCGGGCGATGGCCAGCGGGTGCAGCGCGGCGATGACGGCGCACAGGAAGAAGCCCATCCATACCGACTCGCCGCGCCCTTCGGCGCCCACGCGGTTCATGCCGTCGTTCCAGTCGCCGGTGCCGAACAGCGGCAGGCCATGTGCACCCACGGGCAGGCTCACGTCGATGGCGCGCGCCGCATGCTCGTAGATCGAGGCCTGCTCGTCGCTGATGGCCGGCACTTCGTAGATGTCCTCGGCGCCCTCCGGCACCGGGCGGCCCTGCAGGAAGGGCAGCGTCTCGTCGGCCAGCGCGGTGTCGCCGGTGCGCTCGACATACAGCGCCAGCGCCAGCGCCAGCCACAGCCGGTCGTCGGCGAAATGCGTTCGCACGCCGGCCCCCGTGGGTTCGTGCCACCAATGCTGCACGTCGCCCGGCGGGAACTGCCGCGCCGCGTGGCGCCGGATCTGCGCGGCCAGCCGCTCGGGGGCGTGCTGCACCAGCGCCATCGCGTCCTGCAACTGGTCGCGGAAGCCGAACGCGCCGCCCGCCTGGTAGAAGCCGGCACGGCCCCAGATGCGGCAGCCCAGCACCTGCGCCGGCAGCCAGTGGTTGACCAGGGCGTCGAAGGACGCGTCGGGCGTGTCCACCTGCACCGGTGCGCTCAAGGAGCGCCACACCTGGCGCTGCGCGGCCAGGCGGTGCAGCGGGTCCACAGGCCAGGCGGCGCGGGCCTGCTCGCGCGCGGCGGCCAGGTTTGGCGCATGGCCCAGCAGCACGGTGCAGTGCCAGGCATGGCCCGGCTCCAGCCGCAGCGGCACGGCCAGCAGCGCAGCGGGGTCGGCGCCGGGGCCGGCCTGGCCGTCCAGTGCGTGCGGCATGACGAGGCGGCCTTCGTCGTCGAACAGCAGCCGGCGGTCGGCGCTGCCTTCCACGCCGGCCCACCAGGGGCGCGGCGTGTTCAGGTCGGGCGAGAAGCCGGCGTCGTCGGGCCAGGGCCACAGCGCCTGGTCGCCGGCCAGCGTGTCGATCTGCTCCGCCGTCACGTCGCCCGCGCGGGTGGGCCGCAGCGTCATCCAGGCCGTCTGGCCGCCAAAGCCGTTCAGGCCGTCGGCCTGCGTGGCCAGCGCCAGCAGCGGGCCTTCGCCCTCGGGCGGCTCCAGCCGCGTGACGACGCTGCGGCGCGCGCCGCTGTCCGCACCCAGCTGCCATTGCGCGCCCGCCAGCAGCCGCATCGGGCGCGGCGGGCGGCCGGGTGCGGCGTGCAGCTCCACCTGGCATTGCTTGACGGCGTGCACCGCGTCCACCGTCCAGCGCAGCCGCACGACCATGCCGGGCAGCGTGAACGCGAGGGCCGTGGCGCCGGGCATGTGGGCGATGCACTGCTGCAGGCTGGCGCGGCCCAGCAGCCAGGCGTGGCCGCTGGCCAGGCAGTGCAGCATCAGCCACTCGCCGGGCGAATCCAGCAGCGCATCGTTGGACCAGGGCGTGATCTGGTGCAGGCGGCTGTTGCCGGCCCAGCTCATGCCGGCGCCGCGCTCGGACACCTGGCAGCCGAAGTGCTCGTTGGCAATGACGTTGATCCACGGCCGCGGCGGCTGCGCGTCCTCGGCCAGCTCGAAGCGGCACGCGCCGCTGTCGGTGTCGAAGCGGTGCACCGGCGTGAGCGTGCCGGGCAGCGCGGCGACGCTGGACACCCGCGTCGCGCCCGCGCTGCGCCTGGCCTTGGCCGCCTGCTCGGGCGCGATGGCCAGGCGTTCCAGCTGCAGCGCCAGCGGCCGGCCGTCGGCGAACCAGCGCACGCGCGCCAGCAGGTTCAGCGCGAAGCGCGTGTCCGGTCCGACGGCGTCATCCGCCAGCAGATGCAGCCGGCAGCGGCCGTGCACCTGCTGCTCGGCCAGCGAGCGCAGTGCGCTGGACACCGGCGCGAGGTAGGAGGGTGTCTCGGCGTCCAGCACCACCACATCCACCGGCAGCGGGCTGCCCTGGGCCTGCAGCAGCGCGCACAGCTCGCGCACCATGACCACGCCGGTCGCGTCGGCCACGCGCAGCAGCACGATGGGTGCGTCGCCGGAGATGCCGTGGCGCCACAGGGCATCGCGTTCGAAGCTGGTCTCGGGCATTGCCGGCAGGCCGTCGCGCGGCGCCTGCGAGGTCAGCAGCGTCTGCAGCATCAGGCCCGCGCGCCAGGCGCCGGGCGCCAGGCCCGCGCCCTGCGTGCGCACCGAGGCCATGGTGTGCGCCAGCGTCAGCGCGCGTTCGCACAGCGCCGGCTGGCGCAGTTTGTCGAGCAGGTGGAACAGCGTCTGCGGCTCGCGGGCGGCCGCGGTGGCCAGCGTCAGCGTGACGCGGCCACCCGGCGGGATCTGCAGTGCCAGGTGCAGCAGCGAGATCGGGTCGTTGCCGGTGTCCA
Source organism: Roseateles sp. (assembly GCF_965229315.1). Taxonomy (GTDB): domain Bacteria; phylum Pseudomonadota; class Gammaproteobacteria; order Burkholderiales; family Burkholderiaceae_C; genus Pelomonas. Next base: position 3,028,448 of record NZ_CBDDJA010000002.1, on the reverse strand, counting down.
GCGCGCCGGCGTCATGGCTCAGCCCGGCGACTCGGCCGCCCAGCACGGCCTGCGACAGCGCATGGGCGATGACGCCGCCGGGCTGGCCGGGCGTGCCGCCGCGGGCCAGCCAGTGGGCGCGGTCGGCACCGGCCTGTACCTGGCTCACGCGCGCGCCGCCATCGACCTCCACACCCACCAGCGCATGCACCGCATGCAGCGACGCCTCGTTGGGGCTGCGGGGCAGGCGCTGCCAGTGCAGCGCGCGTTGCTCGGGGTCCCAGCGCGCCTGCAGGAACAGCTTGCCGAAGGCCGGGTGGGCCAGGTCCGCGCCCGCAGGGGCCAGCACCGGCTCGAAGCTGGACACCAGCGCCAGCGTGCGCGGCCGGCTGGCGGTGTTGCGCAGCGTGATGCGGCGCAGCTCCACGTCGTCCTCCACCGCGACCCAGACCTCGGTGTGCGCGTGCAGTTCCTCGCCCTCGGCGTTGAACTGGGCGCTCGCCGGGTGCAGGCGTGCGCTGTAGCGCCACTGCGGGCCGGGCGTGGGCTGCAGCGTCAGCGACCGCCAGGGGCTGGTCTCGGGGCTGCCGTTCCAGGGCCGGTCCAGGTCGCGCAGGTGCAGGTGGTGGCCCAGCAGGTCCTGCGCCAGGTCGTCGCGCCAGCGGCTCACCAGCACCTGCGCGCCGGGTTCGCCGAACACCAGCGTGCCGCCGCCGTGCTCGCGCACCATGGCGCACAGGCGCCCGTTGCCCAGCCAGGACGTGGCCGGCAGCGCGCGGCCGCGCAACTCGGGCACCACCAGCGAGATGCGGGCGCGGCGCGGCGCGCTGCGCGTCAGGCGCGGCGGCGGCTCGCGCAGCGGCGGCACCTCGTGCGGCGCGCGCTCGTGCAGCAGCCAGCGCACGGCGCACAGGCGCGGCTCGGCATCGGCCCAGCGCTGCGGCGCGCCGCCACACAGCACCTCCGTCAGCGCCACCAGCGACATGCCCTGGTGGTGGCTCATCGCGGTGGCGATGCGCTGGAAGCGCCGGGCGCGGCCTTCATGGCCCCCGTGCAGGTCGGCGCCGCCCGTGGCCTCGGGCTGGCGGCTGGGCGTGTAGTCCAGCGCCTCGATGAAGCCGCCCTCGTGGCGCGCGCCCAGCGCCTGCAGCGCGCGCAGGTTCGCCACCGCCGCGCCGGGCATCACCATCGTGGCCATCAGGCTGGCATAAGGCGCGATGACCAGCTCGTCGGGCGGCGTGTCGCGCAGCGCGAGGCTGGCCACGCCCTGCGGGCCGTACTGGTAGGCGAAGCTCTGGTCGCGCACGGCATAGGCGCTTTCGGACATGCCCCAGGGCAGGCCCAGCGCGCGGCCGGCGCGGATCTGCTCCATCACGGTGGCGCGCGCGGCTTCGGCCAGCGCGCTGCCGGTGGGCTCGTCCAGCACCAGCGACGGCATCAGCATCTCGAACATCGAGCCCGACCAGCTCTTCAATCCCGACACCTGGCCGCGCGAGAAGAACGGCCGGCCGAGGGCGCCCCAGTGGGCCGCCGGCACGTCGCCCTTGGCGATGGCCACGAGGCTGGCCAGCCGCGCCTCGGAGGCGAGCAGGTCGTAGTGGTTGACGTCCAGCCGCTCCTCGCCCGGCTCGACGCCCGGTGTCGCGACGGCGCCGATGTGCAGCAGCCGGCGCTGCGGGTCGTACAGCCACGCGAACTCGTGGGCCAGTGCCAGCGCGCGGGCCCGCGCCGCCACGTCTTGGAGGGCCGCGGCCACGTCGGGCGGCGGCGGCATGCCGTCGCCACCACGCGCGAAGCCCTCGCAGGCCGATGCCACCACCAGCAGGTGGGCGCAGAGGTTGCCGCTGTCCACGGTGGAGACGTAGTACGGCTCCAGCACCGCCAGGCGCTGGGTGTCGATCCAGTTGTAGAGGTGGCCGCGGTGCTTGGGCAGCTTGTCCAGCGTGTCCAGCGTGCGCGTGAGGCGCTCGGCCAGGCCGAGGTTGTGCAGCCAGCCGAATTCGCGTGCGCAGCAGGCCGACAGCATGTACAGGCCGATGTTGGTGGGCGAGGTGCGGTGCGCGACGACGACGTCGGGGTCGAACTGCACGTTGTCCGGGGGCAGGTCGTTGTCGTCCTTCGTGACCCAGCGCTCGAACCAGCGCCAGGTGTCGCGGGCGACGCCCAGCAGGTAGTGCCGCTCATCGTCGTTCAGCACCGCGCGTCGCGGGCTGGCGCGTGGCCGGCTGGCCAGGCCTATCCACAGCGGCGCCAGCGCCCACACGGCCAGCAGCGGCAGTGCCTCGTCCCAGGCCACGTGCACGTTCACCATGGCCAGCGTCGTCAGCACGAAGGCCAGCACGCCGCTGGCGATGGTCAGGCGCCGGTGCTGGCGCCACAGCGGCAGCCAGTCGGTGCGCGCTGCGGCCTCGGCGGCGTCGGCCGTGGTCCATTCCAGCAGGCCGAAGCGGGTCACGTGCTGGCGCCACAGCGCGCGCACGATGGCGTCCAAGGAGGTCCAGGTGGCCGCCGGCAGCATGGCCAGGTGCCACAGCGTGCCGGCCGCGGCGCGGGCCAGCTCCAGCGTGGCGTGGCGGTAAAAGCGTGCCAGCGAGATGCGCTCGCGCGCCGGTGCGCAGCCGGCCAGCGCGCCCATCATGGGCCCGGCACCGAACGCGCAGGCCACGGTGGCCAGCGCCCAGGCGGGCGTGAGCCCCACGCCCACCCACGAGGCGGCCAGCAGCAGCAGCGAGGCCGGCGCGACGAGCGAGCGGCGCAGGTTGTCCAGCATCTTCCAGACATGGATGGCGCGCAGGCCCCAGCGGCGCGGTCGTGCGATGAACGGCAGCAGCTGCCAGTCGCCGCGCGTCCAGCGGTGGATGCGCGATGCGGCCACGTCGGCGTGCATGGGCGCGGGCTCCACGAGCACCACGTCGCTGACGCCGGCGCAGCGCATCAGCGAGCCTTCCAGCAGGTCGTGGCTGAGCACCTGGCCCTCGGGCAGGCGGTGCGCGAGCACCTGCGCCGCGGCCTGCACGTCGATGAGGCCCTTGCCGGTGGCGCTGCCTTCGTCGAACAAGTCCTGGTAGACCTCGGAGCTGGCGGCGCTGTACGGGTCCAGCCCCGGCTGGCCGGCGAACAGGCTGTGGAACCAGGTGCCGTGCATCGTCGAGCTGCCGGCGGCGGTGGCCAGCGGCGTGGCGATGCGCGGCTGCAGCATGCCGTGGCCGCGCACCACGTTGACGGCGCCGCTGGCCGAGCGGCCCAGGCGCGGGCGGTTCAGCGGGTGGGCCGCGATGGCCACCATGGCGCGCAGCGATCCGGGCGGCAGTGCGGTGTCGGCGTCCAGCGTGACGATGTGGCGGATGCCGGGTGCAGGCGTGGACAGCTCGCCCAGGTCGATGAAATGGTCCGGCAGCGATTCGGCAGGATGGCCGGCCAGCCGCGTGGCCAGCGCCTCGGTCTTGCCGCGCTTGCGTTCCCAGCCGATCCAGCGCTGCTCGGTCTCGCTCCAGCGCCGCTCGCGGTGCAGCAGCAGGAACCGTGGCCGGCCGTCGCAGGCGGTGCCGTGGCGCTGGTTCAGCGTGTCGATGCCGGCGCGCGCCTGGGCGAGCAGGGCGTCGTCGTTCGGCTGGTGCTGCGCCTTGGCGTCGGCGTAGTCGCTGAGCAGCGCGAACTGCGCCTGCTCCTCCAGGTTGGCCAGATGGTGGCGCTCCAGCTGCGCCAGCAGCGTCGTGATGCCCTTGGCCTGCGTCAGCATGCAGGGGATGACGACGATGCTGCGCGCCTCGGCCGGGATGCCGTGCTGCCACACCAGCCGCGGCAGCCGCGCCGGCGCGGCACTCTCGCTGATGAGGCGGTTGGCCAGCGCCACGACGGCTTCGCTGGCCGGCAGCAGCGCGAGCAGCGCCGCCACGACGATCATCGGCCAGCCGCTGCCCGGCGGCAGGCCCAGCATCAGCACCAGCGCCATCGCCGCCGCGCACATCAGCACGAGGTTGGCGAGGTAGAGCGCGCCGCGGTGGCGGCGGAAGGACGCGGCCAGGCGTTCGCCGGCGGTGGGGTGCAGGCGCAGCTCGTCCATCAGCCGCCCACGGCCGCCGCCGGTCAGCCAGAACAGCGGCGCACGCTCCTCGGCGTCGTCCGCCCAGGCGGGGTCGTTGCACAGCAGGCGTAGCACGTGGGCGACCTCGGCCTCCGGCCGCCCGTGGCGCTGCGTGAGCGCCTCGATGGCGTGCATCGTCATGTCGCGCGTGGCTTCGTTCTCCTGCCGGTAGATGCCGATGCGGCCCAGCTCGCGCAGTGCCGGGTGCACGGCCTCGAACACGCCGGCCCAGTCGGCCGCGCCCAGCGTGCGCAGGCTGCTGATGGCGTTGCGGATGCTCTGGTGGTCGGCCGCGCTTTCGTTCTGTTCGGTGGCCTGGGCGGCCGCGGGGTCGGGGAGCTGGCCGTTCAGCCATTCGCGCGCGGCGGCCCAGGCCGAGTCCTCGGCGTCGCGCAGCTCGGGCTGGCCCATGGCGCGGTCGGTCAGCCGCTCGTGCAGGCGCAGTGCCAGCGCCTGGATGGCCGGGTCGCGCGGCCAGGCCGACTGCCACTGCGCGAGCTGCGCACGCACGGCGGGCGCGTCCAGCTGCGGCAGCGCTTCGAAGAGCTTTTGCGCGGCGCGGCGCGCGATGTGGCGCCACGCCGAGCGCTCCGCCAGCCGGCGCAGGTTCTCCACCAGCACCACGCGCAGCGTGGACGGCAGCGCCCACAGCTCGCGCAGCGTCAGCGGTTCCGCGTCGTTGTGGCCGGCCAGGAAGTGGCGCAGCAGCGCCATGTCCAGCGCGCTGTCGGCATGCGCGACCCAGGCCCAGGCCACGCCGTAGATGCGCGGCAGCCCCTGCAGCGGCTTGTCCGCCAGCCTCGGCAGGCGCTGGAAGTAGCTGTGCGGCAGGTCGTGCAGCACCTCGTCGAGCTGCTGGCGCACGATGCGCCCGTTGTCCAGCAGCCAGGCGTGCGCCGGGTCGATGTCGGCCTGCAGGCCCTCCTCGGACAGCACGTCCAGCGCGGCGTTCCAGACCTGCAGGTTGCTGCGCAAGCGGGGCGAAAACGGGCGCGGCTGGCGCTGCACGTCGTCCACGCGCTGTGCCGATGCCAGGCTGCGGCCATGGTCGGCAAACCGCTCCGCGCCGAACTGCACGGCCCGCACCGGCGGCTCGGCGGCCTCGGCACCGGTGGCGAGCTTCAAGAACGCCTGCGTCGCGCCCGTGGGCGTCAGGTCATGGGGGGGCTTGGAACGGGACAAGGCTGGCATGCCAGCACTGTCGGTGCCTACACCGCGCCGTCACAGCGGCACGGGGCGCGTGCGGCTGTCGGTGCAGTCCTACGCCTGCTCGGCGTGAACGGTTGTGAAGCAGTGTTGCAGTACATGTCCGGTCGCCCTCGCGTGCCCGCGTTTGGTGCAGATCAGCTTGCGCGAGTCTGTCGCTCCAGGAAAGCAGCCATCGCCGGCCGCATCGCCGTGCCTAGAGTCGGCCGCCGAGGAGACCAACCAATGAATGATCGCAATCTCGTGCGCGGCCTGTTCCTGGCCGTGCTCGCGCTGGGTTTCGGGCTGGGCGCGCTGCACTACAAGGTCGGCAGCTTCGCGCATGCGGGGCCGGGGCTGTTCCCGTTGATGGTGAGCTCGCTGCTGGGGGTGGTCGCGCTGATCACCCTCGTGCGCTCGCGCTTCGTGCCCAAGGTGCCGCTGGGGTTCGGCCTGAAGAACATCGGCCTGCTGATGCTGGCGCTGTGCGGCTTCGCGCTGATCAGCCAGCATTTCAAGATGCTGGCGGGCATCGTGTTCCTGGTGTTCGTCGCGTCGCTGGCGGGGGCCTCGTTCTCATGGCGCCGCAACGTGAAGATCGCGCTGGGCCTGATCGCCGTGGCCTTCGCGTTCCAGAAGCTGCTGGGCCTGAACCTGCCGCTGTACTGAGGACGCTGCCATGGAGATGCTGCACAACCTCGCCTTCGGCTTCGAGCACGCGCTGACGCTGCAGAACCTGATGTTCTGCGCCATCGGCTGTGTCGTCGGCACGCTGGTGGGCCTGCTGCCCGGCCTGGGCCCGCTGGCGACCATCAGCATGCTGCTGCCGCTGACCTACTCCATCCCCACCGGCGGCGCGCTCATCATGCTGGCGGGCATCTACTACGGCGCCCAGTACGGCGACAGCGTCAGCGCGATCACGATGAAGATCCCGCACGCCAGCTCCATCGTGGCCTGCATCGACGGCTACCAGATGACGCTCAACGGCAAGACGGGGCTGGCGCTGTTCACCGCGGGCATCTCCAGTTTCATCGGCGGCACGGTGGCCATCTTCGTGCTGGCGGGCCTCGCGCCCGCGCTGGGCGAGGTCTCGCTGCTGTTCGGCCCGGCGGACTACTGCTCGCTGATGATGCTGGGCTTCTTCTGTGTCAGCTTCATCACCACCGGCAGCCTGCTCAACGGTCTGGCGATGTGCCTGGTGGGCGTGCTGCTGGGCCAGATCGGCACCGACGTGAACAGCGGCCTGGAGCGCTACACCTTCGACCTGCCCTTCCTGGCCGAAGGCGTGGGCCTGGTCAGCGTGGCGCTGGGCTGCTTCGGCATCGCCGAGATCACCAAGAACCTCGACGCCAAGGAGCAGCGCACGCCCTTCAGCGGCAAGATCCACCTGATGCCGACGTGGCCCGAGTTCAAGCGCATCATCCCCAGCGCGCTGCGGGGCAGTGCGGTGGGCTCGTTCCTGGGCATCCTGCCGGGCGGCGGGCCGGTGATCGCGCAGTTCGCGGCCTATGCGCTGGACAAGAAGGTCAGCAAGTACCGGCACGAGATCGGCAGCGGCGCCATCGAAGGCGTGGCCGGCCAGGCGGCGGCCGACGAGGCCGCCGCGCGCACCAGCTTCATCCCGCTGATGAGCATCGGCATCCCGGAGAACCCGGTCATGGCCCTGATGATGGCGGCCTTCGTCATCAAGGGCATACAGCCGGGCCCCAACATGATCTCGCAACACGGCGACCTGTTCTGGGGGCTGGTGGCCAGCATGTGGGTGGGCAACGTGTTCCTGGTCGTGCTGAACGTGCCGCTGGTGCGCTACTGGCTGACGGTGTTCAAGATCCCGTACGCGGTGCTGTTCCCGTCCATCCTGTTCTTCTGCTGCGTCGGCACGTTCAGCGTCAACAGCAACCTGGACGACATCTACATCACGGCGGCCTTCGGGTTCCTGGGCTACGTGTTCATGCGGCTGGACCTGGACGCCGCGCCGTTGATGCTGGGCTTCATCCTCGGCCCGATGCTGGAGGAGTACTTCCGCCGCGCGATGCTGCTGAGCCGGGGCGACTTCTCCACCTTCGTCACGCGGCCGATCAGCGGCACGCTGCTGGGGCTCATCGCGGTGTTCGTCGTGTGGCAGCTGGTGTCGTTCTTCCGGGTGCAGAAGCGGCCGGCGGCGGCGATGGCGGCGGCGGGCTGAGTCAGCGCGGCGACCGCAGCCGGTCGGCCAGCGCCCGGTAGTCGTTGCCCACCTTCGCGGGCGTCGCATCGGCCAGGTGCGCGCGCAGCACGCGGCGCAGCGTCTGCGGCTGCGGCGTCAGCGGGCCGGCGAAGCGCACGTGGGTGTCATCGGCGATCAGCAGCGTCGGGAAGGTCTCGATGTCGAGGTCGCCGATGAGGTCGGCCTCGTCCTCGACGTCGATCCAGCGCACATGCAAGTCCGTCTGCGGCAGCTCGGCGCAGGCGGCTTCGAAGACTTGTTGGTAGGACTCGCAGGTGCGGCACCAGGCCGCGCAGAGGCAGGCGACGTGAACGGTCATAGGGGCGGCATGGTGCCACGCGCGCAAAAGCCCCTAGGCGTGTGCCGTGACGGCCCAGCGTTCGCGGTGGATGAAGCGCGGCGCGGTCTCGCCGTCGCGGTCGAAGAAGCGCAGGACGACCTGCGCCGCATCGATTTCGGCCACCGCGAAGTTCTCCACCTCCGCGCCGAAGATGGCGGCGTCGCGCGCCGCGGCGCCCGAGGCCGTGGCTTCGTGCAGCGGCCGGCCGTGCGCGCCGCCGTGCGAGGCGAAGTCGTTGCGCAGCAGGTCGCCGCTGAGCAGGAGCAGCCGGTGCCGCGCCGCCAGCGCACCGAGCGAGGCCCAGTCGCGCTGGTAGTGCCGCCAGTGCGCGCTGGTGGAGCCGCTGGCCACCAGGTGCACGGCGCCCGGTGCCGCGGTGTCGATGGCCGTGGCGAGCGCATCCAGCTGCCGAGGCCCGAGGAGGGCGCGCTCGGCCTGGGGCACCAGCCAGGTGTCGGTGCGGTGGCTGCGGCCATCGGTCAGATGCAGCCACAGGTCGTCGCGCAACGCGATGGCCTCGTGCAGCGGCACGTCGTCGGGCCTGGGCGGTGGCGTCACATCGCCCAGCCGGGCGGGAAAGCTGCCGACGTCGGCCAGCGCCTGCCGGAACGCGCGGAACAGCACGCGGCTGGGCTCGATCTTGTCGCGGTGCTCGGCGGCGCGCTCGATGGCGACGCCGGCGGCGTCGTGCCACAGGAAGTCATGGTCGTCCCAGAGCGCGAACACGCGCCGCCCGCCCTTGGCGGCCATGTGGCGCAGCAAGGCGTCGAACTCCGGCACCGCGAGCTGGGCGCGGTACAGGCCGTGGGCATGCTCGGCGAATTCGCCGGCGGACATGCCGCGCACGGCGACGTCGATGTCCAGGTGGATGGCGTTGCCCAGCAGCACGAGGTGGTCCGGGTCCTGCGCCTGGATGCGCTGCCACACGGGCTGGCTGTCGAAGCGCTGCACCAGCATGCACGACGTGAAGGCGAGCTTGGTCATCCTGGTCTCTCCGCGGCCCTGAATTCGGGGCGGCCATTGTCAGGGCAGGCGGCGGTCAGGCCGTGAGCGGGGGGCCGACGATGTGGCGCAGCACGCGGTCCTCCAGCGCCGCGAAACCCGGCGCAGCGCGCGAGCGCGGGCGGGGCAGCGCGACGGTCGCGTCCAGCGCGATGCCGCCGCGGTCGATCAGCAGCACGCGGTCGGCGAGCGCCACGGCTTCGGCCACGTCGTGCGTGACGAGCAGCGCGGTGAAGCCGTGGCGATGCCAGAGCTGCTCGATGAGGCGGTGCATCTCCAGCCGGGTCAGCGCGTCCAGCGCGCCCAGCGGCTCGTCCAGCAGCAGCAGGCGCGGCTGGTGCACCAGGGCGCGGGCCAGGGCCACGCGCTGGCGCTGGCCGCCGGAGAGCGTGGCCGGCCAGTCGCTGTGGCGGCCGGCCAGGCCCACCTGCGACAGCGCTTGCATCGCCCGGTCCTTCGCGTCGCGGCCCGCCAGGCCCAGCGCGACGTTGTCGACCACGCGCTGCCACGGCAGCAGCCGCGCGTCCTGGAACATCAGCCGCCGCTCGTGCGCGGCGCCGGCCTCGATGCGGCCCGCCCCGGGCGTGTCCAGGCCGGCGATCAGCCGCAGCAGCGTGCTCTTGCCGCAGCCGCTGCGGCCCACCAGCGCGACGAACTCTCCGGGCGCGACGTGCAGGTCCAGGTCCTTCAGCACGTGGCGCGGGCCGAAGGACTTGGACACACCGCGCAGGTTCAGCGCCAGCCCGCGTGGCGCGCCGCCGAGGGCGGGTGCAGCGTCAGGCGCATGCTCACGGGGCAGCAGCAGCGGGGCGTCGAACTCGGTCAGCCACATGGTCATGGGCTTTCAGCGGCGTAGCCGCGGTGCCAGGGCAGCCAGGCGCGCTCCAGGCCGCGGGCGAGCACGTCGGCCAGCTTGCCCAGCAGCGCGTAGAGCAGGATGCCCACCAGCACCACGTCGGTCTGCAGGAACTCGCGCGCGTTCATCGTCAGGTAGCCGATGCCGGCCTGCGCCGACAGCGTCTCCGCCACGATCAGCAGCACCCACATCAGCCCCAGCGAGAAGCGCAGGCCCACGAGGATGGACGGCAGCGCGCCGGGCAGGATGACCTGCCGGTACAGCGGCCAGCCGGACAGGCCGTAGCTGCGCGCCATCTCGATGAGGTCGCGGTCGACGTTGCGGATGCCGTGGAAGGTGTTCAGGTAGATGGGGAAGAACACGCCCACGGCCACCAGCACCAGCTTGGCGGCCTCGTCGATGCCGAACCACAGGATGACCAGCGGGATCAGCGCCAGCGCCGGGATGTTGCGCAGCATCTGCAGCGTCGTGTCCAGCAGCGTCTCGGCGGTGCGCCAGGTGCCGGTCAGCAGGCCCAGCAACAGGCCCAGGCCGCCGCCCAGCGCCAGCGCCGAGAACGCCCGCGCGGCGCTCACACCCACGTGGTGGGCCAGCTCGCCCGAGCGCAGCAACTGCCAGAACGCCGCGAGCACGGCCGCCGGCTCCGGCAGGATGCGCGCGGACAGCGCGCCGCTGCGCGAGGCCAGCTCCCAAGCGACCAGGAGGGCCGCGGGCAGCAGCCAGGGGGCGAGGCGCTGCCTGAGCATGGTCAGCTCGCGGCAACGGTTTTCGGCGCGTAGCTGTTCGCGACCACCTCGCCGAACGGCCCGGTCAGCGACGGTGCCGCCAGCTTCTCGCGCGTCTGCAGCGGCAGCAGCGGGAACACCAGTTCCGCGAAGCGGTGCGCCTCGTCCAGGTGCGGGTAGCCGCTGAGGATGAAGTGCGCCAGGCCCAGATCGGCATAGGCCTGGATGCGGTCCGCCACCTGTTGCGGGTTGCCGACCAGCGCCGTGCCCGCGCCGCCGCGCACCAGGCCGACGCCGGCCCACAGGTTGGGCGCGATCTCCAGCCCCTCGCGCACGTTGGCGCGGTTGAACTTGCCGTGGTGCAGTGCCGCCATGCGCCGCTGGCCCACCGAGTCCATGCTGGCGAATCGCGCCTGCGCGGCGGCGACCGTGGCTTCGTCCAGGTGCGAGACCAGCTCCGTCGCGGCGTCCCAGGCCTCGCCTTCGGTCTCGCGCACGATGACGTGCAGCCGGATGCCGTACTGCAGCTGGCGGCCTTGCGCGGCGGCGCGGCTGCGCACGTCGGCGATCTTGGCCGCCACGTCGGCCGGCGGCTCGCCCCAGGTGAGGTAGGTGTCCACCTGTTCCGCCGCCAACTGGTGCGCCGCGGGCGACGAGCCGCCGAAGAACACCGGCGGATGGGGCGTCTGCACCGTGGGGTACAGCAGCTTGGCGCCCTTGACGCTGAGGTGCTCGCCGTCGAAGTCGAACGCGCGTCCTTCGTGCGAGCGGGTGATGACCTCGCGCCAGATGCGGATGAACTCGGCCGACTGCGCATAGCGCGCCGAGTGGTCCAGGAACTGCCCGTCGCCGGCCAGTTCCTCGGCGTCGCCGCCGGTGACGAGGTTGACGAGCACGCGGCCGCCGGACAGCCGGTCCAGCGTGGCGGCCATGCGGGCGCTCTGCGTGGGCGCCACCAGCCCCGGGCGCAGCGCGACGAGGAACTTCAGCCGCCGCGTGGCGTCGATGAGGCTGGCGGCCAGCACCCAGGAGTCCTCGCAGGAGCGGCCCGTGGGGATGAGCACGCCTTCATAGCCCAGGCTGTCGGCGGCGATGGCGATCTGCTTGAAGTAGGCGTGGTCGGCCACGCGCGCGCCGCGCGAGGTGCCCAGATAGCGGCTGTCGCCGTGGGTGGGGATGAACCAGAAGATCTTCATGCGCGCTCCGTCAGGTGAACGGGCGAGCGGCCATGGCGCGTGACGATGTGCTCGGCCGCGGTGAGCGGCGGGTCGGTCCGCTGCGCCAGGCGTGGCGCCGGCTGCGCGCGCGCACGGCGCCACGCGGCGGCCGTCGTCGCGAGGATGGCGATGGCAGCGCGGCGGGTGGCGGCGGTGCTCACCGGGCCGCCTCCGCGACGGCGCCTGCTGCACGGCCCGGCAGCGCCTCGGCCACGCGGATGGGTTTGGGGATCAGGCCGAGGGTGTGGAAGGCGTCGGCGATCTTCTGCTGCTCGGCGGCGACGGCCGGCGTCAGCGGCTTCACGCCGAACTGGTAGCGCGTCAGGCTTTTCTCGACGACCTCGGGCGCCAGCCCCTGCAGCGGCGCGATGACGGCGGCCGCGGCCTTGACGTTGGCCTTCACGTAGGCGGCCTGCGCCTGGCTGTCGTCGAACAGCGCCTGGATGACCTGCGGATACTGCTGCGCATAGCCGCGCTCGGCCAGGTAGTAGGAATGGTTGTTGACGATGCCGCGGCCGTCCACCAGCAGCCGTGCGCCGCTCTGCTTTTCCACCGCCGCGAGGAAGGGGTCCCAGATGGCCCAGGCGTCCACCGCGCCGCGCTCGAAGGCGGCGCGGGCATCGGCCGGCGGCAGGAACACGGGCTGGATGTCGCTGTACTTCAGGCCCGCCTTCTCCAGCGCCTTCACGAGCAGGTAGTGCACGTTGCTGCCCTTGTTCAGCGCGACCTTCTTGCCCTTCAGGTCGGCCGCGGTCCGCACGGCCGAGTCCTTGGGCACGACGATGGCTTCAGCCTCGGGCGCCGCGGGGTCGAAGCCGATGTAGACGAATGTCGCGCCGGCTGCCTGCGCGAAGATGGGCGGCGCCTCGCCGACGAAACCCACGTCCACCGCGCCGACGTTCAGGCCTTCGAGCAACTGCGGGCCGGCCGGGAACTCGACCCATTTGACGGCCACGCCCAGCGGCGACAGGCGCTTCTCCAGCGAGCCGCTGGACTTCTGCAGCGTCAGCAGGCTGGCGGATTTCTGGAAGCCGATGCGCAGCGTGGTGGCGGACTGCGCGGCGGCGTTGAAGCTGACGGCCGCGGCCAGCAGCGGCGCGGTCCAGCGGAGCAGGGAGCGAAGGCGCATGGGGTGGTCCTGTGCAAAAAGATCCCGGCGCTCGGGCACACCCGATCAGCGCCCGTGCGCCGGGACAAGTCGCCAATTCCCGGGACGGGCAGGCGAGGAGACAAACGGTGGGGTGTGGATGCGTGAGCCGCGCGGCGTCAACAGCTCAGCGCGGCCGGTGCGTGCGACCGCGTTCGCGGCGTGATGGACAGCAGCGGCGCCAGCGGCGCGAGTGCGCGGTCCAGCCGGGCGATGAGGTCGGGCTCGGGCACGAAGCCGCCGGCTTCGTGGCGATGCAGCTGCGCGTCGGTGGCGAACACGCCGTCCAGCACGTGGCGCGCGCCCAGCGACGACAGCACGGGCTTGAGCGCGTAGTCCAGCGCCAGGAAGTGGGCCGGGCTGCCGCCGGTAGCCAGCGGCAGCACCAGCTTGCCGCGCAGCGCGTCGGGCGGCAGCAGGTCCAGGAAGACCTTCAGCAGGCCGCTGTACGCGGCCTTGTAGATGGGTGTGCCGACGACGACCAGGTCCGCCCGCTCCACGGCGTGCACGGCGGCGGCGATGGCGGCGTGCTGCACGTCGGCCGTCAGCAGCGCCGCGGCGGGCAGGTCGCGCACGAGGATGGCGTCATGGTGCGTGTCGCGGCCTTCCAGCCTCGTCAGCGCGAACTGCGTGAGCCACGCCGAACGCGAGCGTTCGCTGGGGCTGGCGGAGAGGCTGGTGATGTGCATGGCGGCCGGTGCGTTGTCAGGCCTTGCACGATAGGGACGCCGGCCGCGGCGCGGAACGAAGGAAAGCGGCGATGCTTATGCGCCGGCCGTCTTCAGCGCGCGGGTCGCGGCCGGCGCGACAGCAGCGCGCCGACGCCCCACAGCCCCACGGCCAGCGCCGCGGCCGCTGCCATGTTGATGCCATCGGCCAGGTCGTCGGCGAACCACAGCCAGGCGCCGCTGCCGGCCGCCAGCGCCACGAAGGCGGCCACCGCGGCGACGCGCGCCCAGTGCGGGGCGGCCGGGTCGAAGCGCGGCTGCGCCAGGCGGACGTCGAGGTCCAGCGGCACCGGCACGAAGCCGGGCGGCATCCAGCCGGGCGACTTGAACAGCACGCGCAGCTTGTCGGCCAGCCGCGGCGTGGCGCGCATGCGTCGCCCCATCTCCACGTAGAACTGGCCCACGGACAGCAGCGGGTTCCAGCTCGCCAGTGGCTTGACGGTGCCGTACACGCAGCGCTCGCGCTCCGGCGCGAAGCTGCCGAACAGGCGGTCCCAGACGACGAAGATGGCGCCGTAGTTGCGGTCCAGGTAGCCCGGGTTCACGGCGTGGTGCACGCGGTGGTTGGACGGCGTGGACAGCACGCCGTCCAGCCAGCCCAGACGGCCGATGTGCTCGGTGTGCACCCAGAACTGGTACAGCAGCACCACCACGCCGGCCATCGCGTACTGCGCCGTCGGCACGCCCAGCAGCGCCATGGGGATGAAGAACGGCGCGCCCATGATGGGGTACAGGCTTTCCTGGCGCAGCGCCGTGCTCAGGTTGAAGTGCTCGCTCTGGTGGTGCACCGCATGTGCGGCCCAGAACAGCGCGCTCTCGTGGCTGGCGCGGTGCAGCCAGTAGTCGCAGAAGTCGTACATGAGGATGGCCAGCACCCAGCTCAGCGCGCCGTGCCACAGCGTGGCCGGCAGCAGCGCGAAGCGGGCGTGCAGGCCGGCGTACAGCCCGGTCTGGAACAGCGGCGTGACGACGGCCGCCGCCTGGCTCAGCAGGCCCTGGCTCAGGCTGCTGACGGTGTCGGCCAGCCCATAGGTGTTGCGACCGCGCCAGCGCCCCCAGGCCCATTCGGCCAGCATGCACAGGCCGAACAGCGGCAGGGCGTAGAGCAGGACCTCGTGCATCAGAACTGGTGCCAGAGGCTGAAGATGAACGATGGCTGGTTGCGGCTGCGCGTCAGCGGCGACTTCGCCGCCTGATCGATGAGGCGGGCATGCACCCATTGGCCGTTGACCGACCAGTCCGCCGAGAACTTGTGCTCGCCGCTCAGGGCCACGCTCCAGTCCTGCCAGCCGCTGCCCGGGTGCCATTCCTGCAGGTTGCCGTTCCTGGCCTCGCCCGGTCGCACGCCGAAGTTGCCGCGCAGGTGGGCCGCGTTGGCGTAGGTGGCGGCCACGGTGACGGCCAGCAGGTCGGGGCCGAGCGGGATGCCGCTGGTCGCGCCGATCTCCAACTGCGCGCCGTCATGGTGCCGGCCGGTGCCGTAGGACAGGCCGGACTGCAGCAGCAGCACCGGCAGCGCCTGCACGTTGGCGAACGCCTCGCCGACGACGCGCGTGTCCAGGCTGTCCACGCCCGGGGGCGACTCCTGCCGCGGCCGGCCGGCCTGCGGCCAGATGCGCGCGCCGAATTGCCAGTCCTTGGCGGCGTCGCCGTTCAGCAGCACCGGTGCGAGGTTCCAGCCCAGGCCGGCGTCGGTGGCGAGGAAGACGCCGTTGGGCGATTCGTAGTCGAACGCCGGCTGCAGCCCGTCGCGCTGGCGCGCACTGCCCGGCGCGCGCGGCCAGCCGCGCACGGACAGGCCACCGGACCAGGTCGTCGCCACGGGCGGGGAGTCCAGCAGCAGCAGGCTGCCCGCCGCGTGGGCGGCGCCGGCCGGGCAGCCCAGGGCCAGGCAAGCCACGAGGCACGGGCTCGCCGCGAGCAGTGCGGCTGACGGGGTCGTGCGAGTGCGGGGGAGGGAGGCGGCTGACATGGAGGCGCCCGATGCGCCGGGCCGGCAGCGCCACCCCGGGCAGGGTGGCCGCCAGCGACTCTAGCCGCGCGGCCTGTCGATTCCCGAGCCTGCCCGCCTGGGCACAGCGCTGCGTCAGCGGTCCGCAAGCCCAACGCAAGCTGCGGGGGCGCGTCGGTCGCCGCTGACGCCCGGGAGACACCTTGCCTGACGCCGTCGTCGTGCGGCACGCCTCACAGTGGAGGCCGAGGTGCCGTGACGCAGACGTTGCGTGCGCGGCCGGAAAGGACATCCCATGCCCCGAACCCATGGCAAGCGCAACGGCCCCGTCGAGCACAAGCCCAGCGACTTCGCAACCAGCAAGTCCACCCAGGGCCAGACCCTGACGCCACAGCCCAAGGCACCCGCCCGGCAAGAGGACGGCACGGCGCGCGACGCGCCGCAGGGACCGCCGCAGCACAAGATCTGACGCCCGCTGCGGCGTCCGGGCGTCGGGGCCGCCGGCCGGGTCGCCGCCGGCCGACGACGACTGGCCGGTCTCTTCCCCTGGCGTGACGAGCGCACGGCAGGTTCGCCAGAATCCGGCACGCGGCGGCCGCCTGGTCACCGCTCAACGCGGATCCGGGGGATTGATGAACGCACGTCGCTGGGTGGTGCCGGCCTCCTTCTTCAGCATGGTGCTTGGCTTGGCCGGCCTGGGTACGGACTGGCGCGCCGCCACGCACTGGTGGGGCCTGCCCGCGTGGGTGGGCGAGGCCGTGATGGCCGTTGCCGCCGCGGTGTGGGCGCTGCTGGTGGCGCTGTACGGCCTCAAGTGGCTGCGCCACCAGGCCGAGGCGCTGGCGGAGATCGCCCACCCCATCCAGTGCTGCTTCGTGGCGCTGCTGCCCGTCACCACCATGCTGGTGGGCATCGCGGCGCTGCGCTACTCGCGACTGGTGGCGCTCGTGCTGTGCGGCGTGGGGGCGCTCGCCGCGCTGGCCTTCGGTGCCTGGCGCCATGGCGGCCTGTGGCGCGGCGGACGCAGCGTCGATGCCACCACGCCGGTGCTCTACCTGCCGACCGTGGCCGCCAACCTGGTGTCGGCGATGGCCGCGGGCGGGCTGGGCTGGCCCGAGTTGGGGCAGTTGTTCCTCGGTGCCGGCGTGCTGGCCTGGCTGGCGCTGGAGTCGGTCATCGTCGGCCGGCTGCTGAACGCCCAGACGCTGCCGCTGCCGCTGCGCCCCACGCTCGGCATCCAGCCCGCGCCGCCGGCCGTCACGCTTCTGGCCTACAGCAGCGTCACCACCGGCCCGCCCGACCTCATCGCGCACGGACTGCTGGGCTACGCCCTCGTGCAGGCGCTCGTCGTGGTGCGGTTGCTGCCATGGATGCGCCAGCCGTTCACGCCGGGGTACTGGGCCTTCACCTTCGGCGTGACGGCGCTCGCGTCCGCCACGATCCGCTACGCCGAGCGCGGTGGCGACTGGGTGTTCACGGCGCTGGCGCCGGTGCTGTTCGTCATCGCCAACACCGTGGTCCTGGGGCTGTTCGCCGCCACGGTGCTGGCGGCGTGGCGAGGCCGGCTGCTGCCCGGGCCGGCAGCAGAGGCCGCAAGCTGAGCCGCCGTCAATGCGGGATTGGCCTAGCACCACCCATCTCGGTGGTGCGGCTGTGCATCTGACGCTACTAGGGATGTCGGCGCCGGTTGGTCATCCCTAGCGTGCGATTTCCACTGTTCAGGAGCGGGATGTGAGGAGCCTTTATTCGTTCGTGATGGCCGCAGGCCTGCTGTCGGGTGCGGTGTCTGCCCACGCGGCCACGATCTACAGCAACGGCCCCGTCGTGCCGGCCGGGGGCATCTCGGTCATCGACCCCGGCAGTACAACCTTTGGCCTCGGGGCAAATCTCGGCGCCGGCGTGCGGCTGGCTGAAGACTTCACGATCACAGTGGGCCAGTCGTGGACCATCGAGAGCATCAACTTCTTCTCGTACCAGACCAACGCGACCGCATTTCCGTTGATCTCGGCGACGTGGTCCGTCGTCAGCGGTGACGTCAACACCGGCACCGTGGTGGCGTCGGGCACCACGGCGCTGACCAGCGACGGCCAGGTCGGCTTCCGCGTCAGCGCCACGGCGCAGACGGACACGGCGCGCCGCATCTGGAGCGCCAACGCGAACGTCATCGACTTCACGCTGGGCAGCGGCACGTACTGGCTGCGCTGGTCGCTGTCGGGTTCGACCAGCTTCACAGGCCCCTGGGTGCCGCCCACGTCCGACGGCGCGACCGGCAACGCGATGCAGGACAACAACACCGGCACCTTCACCCTCGCGACCGACACTTCCACCGGCGTGTCGTTCACGCTGCCCTTCGTGCTGAACGGCGTCGTCACCGCGGTGCCCGAGCCGACGCAGGTGAGCCTGCTGCTGGCCGGCCTGGGCCTGCTGGCGCTGGCGCGTCGCCGCCAGACGCGAGGCTGACGAGACCGAGGCGGGCCGCAGCGCGGTCCCGCCCATCACGCCGCGCCGCAGCGCGCGCTGGACAGGGTGGCTTGGGCCACCCTGAGTCTTTTGCGGGGTGCTTCACGGCGCTTGTGGCGCTGGCTGTGCGCGTTGCGCGGGGCTGCCCGGTGTGGTCTCCGACAGGAATCGAGAATCGGGCTGCAGACCGCATGGATGCTGGCGGTCGAACTGTGGGGATTGGCGACGTTCCCCCATTTGTTCCCCCGAACGTAGGACGGTGGGTGCGCTGACGCGGCCGGCACCACTCCCAAGAGTTCCCGGATGCGTCTGAACTGAGCAGACTCTGATCTCCACTGCTTGGCACAGGGCCAGGCGGGCATCGAACGGGGTAGGAGTCGAGATGGAAATGGAAACCGTGCGACACGAGCACGAACTCGGCGACATCGATGTTGCGGACTTCGACCAGGTCTACCTTGGAACACCGCAACGCCCTCGGGCACACGATCTCTACAGGTGGCCGGCGACAGTGCGAGCCACGGACCTCGGATGCGGCGTGTCATTGCCCCCATCCCGTACGCTGGTCGTGATGGTGGCCGAACCGCACAGCCCCACGAGGCAGCGCCGGGTCTGGGCAGCCCTGCAGCTCGGCGAGCTGGTCACCGGCCCAGGGTGAATCAGGGGTCAACCCACAGGGGTCGGCTGCACAGGTTGTACGTGCCGCAACACCGTGCAGCAGTTCGGCTTCGTCTTGCCAGCTGCGGCCCGCGCGCGGTCAACAAACGCCGCTTCCGTCTCGCCTTCGCTGCGCTGCCAGGCCTGCCCTCGCCCGTCGGTGAGGTGGTCGACGGGCAGTGCGCCATCCGACCCCTCGAAGGTCACCAGAAGGCTGATCTCCAACGCGGCATCATCGGCCGCACCATGCTGTTCCAGGCGCTCGATGCGAGTTTCCAGGCTGCTGCTCATCGTTCATCTCCTTGAGGGTCAATGCGGCCGGTCGCGGATCGCGCCCCGGCGTAGTTGGTGGCACCATTCGCCCATGTCCGACGAGTGGCGTCCTTTCCTGGCTTCTGTGTTGGCCCCAGCGTTCTGGGGCCTCGTGCTGTGGCTGTGGTCACGGCGCAAGCAGCCCGCCGGTGACGACGTTGGCCGAGCCCAGCAGGCCCGACACAAGGCGTACCTCTTGGGGCGTCAGGTTGGTCGTCTGTGGCACCGCGGCCGCGAGCGCTGACGCTGCGCGCCGGGACTGCTGCAGAGTTCCGATGAGCGGTGCAAATCGGCCCGCACCCGGTACCGTGGAACGAGCCAGCGTGTCGAACAGCACGCCTCCGGGATTGCCGCCGCGAGCCACCGTGCCCCATGCCGGATCCGCGTTCGCGTACCCGGTGATCCGCGTGAGCCGGTTCAACTCGTCGATCTCCTTGGCGCTGAAGAAGACCTTCAGCTTCTCCGGCCCGATGGACTGCATGGCGTTCTTCAGCCCTGGCGCGGAGGCAAGCTTGTCGCCGGCTGCATCGTTCTTGAACGCGCCGTCGTAGATTACCTTGGCGATCTGGCGCTTGGCCTCTGTCATCGCGTCGGCTGGCAGCACGTCCGCCAGCTTCTGCAGGTCGCGCGTCTTACCGCCGACGATGAAGCGCTGCACGAAGTCGTCGGCTGGCACCTTGCCGCGCGCGGCGGCGTCCAGCGCCGGGATCGCGTCAAGCAGCGAGAAGCGGTCGGCGGCCAGCCGGATTGGGAGACCACGGGGTTCTCGGCGACGAAGCCGGCGACCTCATCCAGGAAGCCGGGATCCAGGCGACCGTTGCGGCGCTGGTACTCGCGTGCGCGCTTCGAGATCTCGATGTCACGGCTCAGGCTGTTGCGCATCGTCTCCATGATCTGGCGCCGGCCGGCGGCGGACTTCGAGAGGCTGGGCACCTGTGCCATGAAGTTGTCGAAGTCCTTGTCGGTCATCGGACCGGTGCCGGGCTGGCGCAGCTGGCCGGCCATCTCGCGCGCCAGCGACTCGGCCGCCTCCTTGTTGCCCAGGCGCGGATCAACCTTGATGCCCAGTGAATTCATCGCGCTCGCGACGTCCAGGCCCGTAGCCGCCAACTTGCCGCCATCGACGCCGGCCAGCAACTGCTCCATGCGAGCGAGCTTGTTGAGCTGGGCGGGCGCGTTGAAGCCGGACCGATTGATGCCGGTCATCATCTCGCTGAAGGCCTTGCCCTGGTCCTTCGCATACTCGCTCTCGGCCTGCAGGTTCACGTTCACCGGCGCCTGATGCGTGGACTGCTTCTGCAGCCACTGCGCGATCAGCTGGTTCCCCTTCGGCGTGCCGGGCTGGATGCCAGCGGCGCGCATGTTGGCGATGAAGTCGTCCTCCTTGGCAGGCGCGGCGACAAGCTGCTGCCACTTGCCGTCCTTCACGTAGCCGCCGACTTCGCCCGGGCCGAACTTCTCGATCTTCGGCTGCTCCTTGCGCAGCGCGGCCTGCATCTGTAGCGCGGCCTGCGGATCGACGCCGGCCAGCGCCTTGGCATAGCCTTCAAAGTCGAAGCTGGGCTGCGCGTTCGGCAGCGCGGCGGCCGCGGTGTTGGTCGGGCCGCCGCCGGCCTGCAGCGCGTTCTGCACCGGGCTGCGCGGGAACTGCGCGGGCAGCGCCTGGAGCTGCTGCTGGCGCTGCGCGTCGCGCTGCTGCTGGGCCAGCGCGAGCTGTGCCTGCTGGATCTGCATTTTGCGCAGCTCCTCCGCTGCCTGCTGCTGCTTGGCCTGCTGCATGGCGCCGCCGTAGTTGAGCAGGCCGCCGGAGATGCCCTGCAGCGCGCGCGGCGACCCGAGCAGGCCCTGCACCATCGAGGCCACGGCCATCGTGCGTGGATCGTCGATGGAGGTGCCCAGAAGCCCACGGCGGCCGGCCGGGTCAGAGTCCATGTCGAGAATTCCCATTTTTGCTCCTAGTGAATCCGGGTAATGCCGGCGGCGTTCGCCTCCAGCAGTTGCGTGTCCATCGCGTGCTGCACGCGGCGGATCATTTCGTTGATCTCGATGAGGACGAGGTGTGCCCACTCGTCGTCGCCGACCTGCAGCGCGGCGATGCAGGCCTGGCCCAGTTGGTCGAGCGTGGGCGTGGGCGGCACGTCGACGCGGATGTCGAAATCCGTAAGGTCGACCAAACCCCAGGCGATGCTCTCGAGGACGGGGCTCATGCGCTCAAGGCGGTGTGAAAAGTGTTCGCAACCACGCGCACATCTGCTTCTCGGTAGGCCGGCCGGCCCTCCACCATCACGGGCAGCAGGCCAGAACGGCCACCGCTGCCGTAGCCGGCAAGTGCCGCGGCTTCGAGCAGTTGGAAGGCCGCGTCCTGCGGCGAGAGCAGGCGGCCGGCTGAAGACACGGCGGGCGAAGAAGTGGTTGAGGTCATGTCGTCAATCCTTGGCGATGAGGCACATCCTGTGCCGCGCACCGCCGCCGCCGCAAGGCGTTCCGGAACTTTCGACGGCGGCGCACTGGGAAGGACCTGCGCGAAGTTCCGGAATCGCATCGGCGCGCGGCAGCTGCAGCTCGGCCGGCAACGCCCAGCGCGTGCGATCTCGCCCGGGCATCTGAGGTGCCGGGAAGCGCTCGGCCCACGCCATGCGGATCAACGCGAGGTCGATCAGATCCTGCTGCGAGCGGCCGGGGTGCCTCGCGCTGCTTCAGGGAATCGACCGCCTGCCAATCGTGCAGGTGCCCATCCGTGACGACCTGGGCGATGCTGACGGCGGTCCGGATGATGGCAAGCGGATGGACTACGCCATGGCCGACCAGTTGCTCGACAAGGCGCTCGACAAGGCGCTCGACCTCCACGTCGCCAACCGAGGGTTCCGACGGTCGCTCGCGAACTTCCTCCTTAGCGAGCTTCAGAATGGCACGACGAACCTGACAATGTACGGCGCCCAATACCTGCTGGAAGATGGCGGCTTTCGGCCGATTGGAAGTCCGGCCGCGGCGTCGAGCGTCAAAGCCATGCCGGGCGACCTGCGTGAACGACTCGGCTTGTATGCGGCCGCAGAGATCGACGCGGTCGGCCGAATGCTTCGGATGCAAGAGGGCCAAGACGGCTTTGATCTTGTGCTGAACGGCGCCCTGATTCGCATCAATGCACTGAGCAGCGTGTTGTTGTCGCTTCAAGGCGGTGACGACGGGCGTGACTGGGACGAGATGCATGAGGTCGTGTTCGGCGAGAAGCTGGAGGTTGCCCATGGCTGATCCAACAGAAATGGACCTACGAGACGAAGCCTCGTCGCTGCTCGGCATGGCGTCTGGCTTGGCCCACATGTGCTGCGGGGCTTCAGAAGAGCTGGGCAAAAAAGAGCCGCAAGATATGACCGAAGTCGTGACTGCGCTGCGGCACGTTGAGACTCTGCTTGGTGAGGCGAAAGCGTCCATGGCCAAAAGTTCTGCCGGCGCTCCCCAACTCGTCGTCCAAGCGCACGCGGTCTGCTCATTGGTGACAGTCGACATTGCGGTAGACGCTGAGGGGCGTTCCCTGCAGCACTGGAGCGACGAGATAACTGCGTGGGGTCTCCACGCGCTCTGCGATGTCATCAAGCGTGCGAAAGCCGCCGTCGACGGACCCGAGCGCTCTGCTGTGGAGTTGGGCCATGGCTGAGCGGAAGCATCAGTACGAGCCTGCTGCGCAGTTGACGGAGGTGCCGGGTGTGCGCGTCGAACGAAACTGGCTCTACGACGTGTACCGCGGCACTCCGGCCGAGCTTGTTGCGATGGGGCTGGCGCCGGCAGCGATGTTCCCAGGCGAGCCGGGAATGCCGTTGGTGTCGGTGACGCTCTGGCCAAGGGGTACGGAACACCGCAGCGGCTGGAATGTTCCCGGCCGGCTCCACCTCTCGCGCACGTCGAAGGGTACCTTCACTGCCGCGCTGGTGGTCTCTGCCGAGGAGCAGGAAACGCGGCGAGCCGCAGAGGCTGTGCGCCAGGCGGAGCGCGACGCGAAGGAACGGGCATCCTGCGGCACGCCCACTGCAGATGAGCAGGAGCATGCGCGAGCGGCGAACATCGAGATTCGCTGGCGAGTGCTCGACGCAGCCATTGACCAGCTCGGCCTTGATGAGGTCGCAGCACGAGTGGAGCAGCTCCGTCGCGAGCGCCGGCCGGCCAGGTCAGCGGGCCACCTGAAGGTCGTGTGGTGCGGCCCAGGCGCCGAGCAGCCGAGGTTGCAATGAGCGCGCCAGCCATGCTCCGCCGTCCGATCATGGGCGGCATCTTCGGCCAGGGCGAGTTCGAGTTGGCCACCCAGCCGACCGTCGTCAACGGCCTGCACGCGGTCCGGTTCCTTGTGATCCAGCCGCGGGCAGGCCGAGTTCTGGCCATCGCGGAATCCAAGACGGAGGCCCTGGCCAGCGCCAGACGCGTGCTGCGCGCCACCGATGCCGCGAACGATGAACCGCATTGGGTGCAACCGCGCCTGTGGTCCGACGCCGAACTGGCCGTGGTGCTGTCGACGCCACCTCCGCGGCCGGTGTCGCGGCGCCGGCGTGAGGTCTTCGAGCGCTCGGGCGGACGCTGCCACTACTGCGCCCGACCGCTGGAGCTCGCCAGCGGCTGGCACATCGAGCACCAGATGCCGCAGGCACTGGGAGGCACGGAAGCGGCGGGCAACCTAGTCGCTGCCTGCGCGCCGTGCAACCTGGCCAAGCGAGATCGCACGGCGATTGAGTTCGTGGCCGCGCGATCTCGCTTGGCCAGCAGCTCCAGCGGCTGAACTACGTTACGCCGCGCCTAGGCTGATCCCCGAAAACCCGCGCCCCTGGCGGGCTGGCGCGGCTCCTTTTGACAGGGAGCGCGAGGGAGCGCATGACTACCGAAAATTGGACGGACGAAGAGCGTGCCTGCGCACTTGCGCATCTGCACGCGGCCATGGTTGATGAGGACGCTCGGGTTCTTGCCGAGCGGCTGGCGGGAAATGCGTCGGCCTTGGAAGCGCTTCGATTGGCACGCATTGACGCTGAAGCCGGCGCAGTGGCTGCGCGAGAGAAAAGGGCTTTGGCAGCGCTGGCACTGGTCTGCGATGCCCGTGCTCGACTGCTCCACGGAGCCAGCAGAGGGTTTGGTCTTGATCTCAGGAGTGCCGGCCAGTTGATTGGTCAGAGCATGAATGACCAGAAGCATGCTCGCCACAGAGCCGCCGACGCGCAAGTTCCGGATTTGTGGAAGCAGGCGCAGGCCGACGGCAAGTCAAAGAACGGGGCTGCCAAGCCAATCGCGCAGAAGCTGAATCTGGCTGAAAGCACCGTGCGCAAGAAGCTCCGGGGGCTCTAGTTGGGGTAGCTGCTCCGTGAGCGCCTATAGGCGCTCCGTGAGTAACCCTACTCAGAGGGATTCACTGTTCTCAGACTCACCTCTCCTAACCAGTGAGGCCGAATGAGAACCACTGATCAAACGAATTCTGCTGTCGCCAGTGCTGAAAGACGTGGTCAGCAGACCCTGTCCGCGCTTCAGCTGGACGACGCATTGCTACGCGTCTCGACCGTCGAGCAAGCCACCGGCTTATCCGTGGCGACCATCTATCGCAAGCTCAAGGGCGACTTTCCACAGCCCGTCAGGTTGGGCAGCCTACTGGGAGGGCCTGCAGAAGGGCGACGAGTCGCCCGGCATACCGACGGGCCTGAAGCAGCTCGACGAGGCGCTGGGCGGCGGCATTAAGTCTGGCAAGGTGATCGTGCTGGCGGCGCGCCCGTCCGTCGGCAAGACCTCGCTCGCGACCCAGATCCTGCTGCATGTTGCCAGCCAGGGACACCGCACCCTGATGCTCAGCCAGGAAATGACCGCCGGCGAGTTGGCGGACCGCGCAGCAGCCAATCTCGGCGCCATCCGCATGGATCTCCTGGCCTCTGGGCAGTTGGAAATCGACGACTGGTCGCGCGTCGCCGAAGTCGCCGACCGCGCGGCGAAGCTGCCGGTCTTCATCGACGACCAGCCCGCGCTGACCTTGCTCGACATCCGCGCCAAGGCCCGGCGCGTCCAGCAACATGGCGGCCTGGCGCTGCTGGTCATCGACTACCTTCAGCTGTGCAGCAGCACCGGCCATGCCGACAAGCGCCACCACCAGATCGAGCAGATCAGCCGCGGCGTGAAGGCACTGGCCAAGGAGCTGGGCGTGTGCGTGCTGCTGCTCTCGCAGCTCAACCGCGCCAGCGAAGGTGGCGAGCCAGAGCTGCAGCACATGAAGGAGTCCGGCAGCATCGAGGAGGACGCCGACGTGGCCATCCTGCTGCACCCGATGGGCCACGAGGCCGACGGCTCGCTGCTGGTGCTTGCCAAGGTCGCGAAGAACCGCGGCGGCCGGCGCGGTCGCATCGCGCTGAGCTTCCACGGCCGGACACAGCGCTGGGCTCCGAGCATGGGCGACGTGTCGCGCCGCGGCGGTGAAACATCAGGGGGAAAGCACCGGTGAAGAAGTCACCTCTCGCGCCGGCCTGGAAGCCGGGGCAATCCGGCAACCCAAAGGGCCGCAAGCCTGGCACCGGCGAGGTCGGCAAGCTGCGCGCCGCCATCGCGAAGCACCTCCCGGAGATCATCGCGAAGCAGGTCGAGCTGGCAAAGGCCGGCGACGCGCAGGCCGCGCGGCTGCTGCTGGAGCGCGTGCTGCCGCCGGTCAAGGCAGCGGAGCAGCCGGCGCCCATCAAGCTGCCCGCGAGGGCGTCGTTGGCCGATGCTGGCCGCGCCGTGCTGCAGGCGGCTGGCGCTGGCGAGCTGGCGCCGGGCCAGGCTGCGCAGCTCATGGCCGGCCTCGGCACCTTGGCCAAGCTGGTGGAGACCGATGAACTGGCCGCGCGCATCGCGGCGCTGGAGGGGGCGCGGGATGCGGAGCAGTGAGCGCCTGGCCTGCGCTGGCGCATGGCCGGCACCGTCTGTGGAGGACCGATGGCGCGCGGACTGAAGCAGAAGCGCGTCGAGTGGCTACCAGGACCTGCCGCGGCTGATGCACTGCAGATTCTGCGCGCGCTGCACGCCGCGGCGCCAGCGAGGTCAGAAGGGTTCGCTAAAGTGTGAGTAGCCATGATGCACGGTCCTTTCAGGGTAGGTGCGTTGTGGTCAGGCCAGCCCAGAGTTCTGAACCTCTGGGTTCGGCCGCTTTGCCACTGATCCGCAGTGGCCACGGTGCCCGGCTGACGGCCGGGCCGCAGTTGCGGTTAGGCCGCCTTGAACTCGATCACCTTGGCGCCGGCCTTGAGCTGGTCCAGGTAGTCCGCCCAGGCCTGCATCAGAGAGCGGCGCTGCTCCATGAACTCGGCCCGGTCATAGGCCATGCCCAGCGGACCGCTCTTGCCGTGCGCAAGCTGGGCCTCGATGACTTCGGGCGACACGCCGGGAAGCCTCTCGACGATCAGCGTGCGGGCCATGGCGCGGAAGCCGTGGGCGCTCATCTGCTCGCGCGGGAAGCCCATGCCAAGCAGCGCGCCCGCGATGGTGTTCTCGCTCATGCAGCGGCCGTCGCCGCGAATGCTGGGGAACACGAAGCGCCCGTGGCCGGTGAGCGGATGCAGGTCACGCAGCAGTGCCACGGCCTGCGCTGCCAGCGGCACAAAGTGCGGCCGGCCGTTCAACTTGCCGTCGAGCTTGCGCTTCATCTTCAGCGCCGGGATGGTCCACAGTGCCGCGTCCAGGTCGACCTCGGCCCATTCCATCGTGCGGAGGTTGCCGGGGCGCTGGAAGAGCAGGGCGGACAGCAGCAGGGCGGCGCGCGTCGCCGGCTGACCGGCGTAGCCATCGATGGCGCGCAGCAGGTCGCCAACCCGCGCCGGCTCCAGCAGCGCCGCAGCGTGCCGCACAGTGTGTCGCTTGAAGGCGCCTTTCAGGTCGGCGGCCGGGTTGGTCGACGCCTTGCCGGTCTGGATACCGTAGCGGAACACCTGGCCGGCGTACTCGGACAGGTCACGCACCAACTGCGTCGCGCCGCGAGCCTCGACCCGGCGCAACGCCGACAGCAGGACCGGCGCCGTCACGTCGACCAGCGGCAGGCTGCCAATCCAGGGGAACAGATCCTTCTCG
The DNA here is from genome assembly GCF_965229315.1 of Roseateles sp. Classification (GTDB taxonomy): domain Bacteria; phylum Pseudomonadota; class Gammaproteobacteria; order Burkholderiales; family Burkholderiaceae_C; genus Pelomonas. The sequence goes on along the minus strand of NZ_CBDDJA010000002.1, from coordinate 3,001,550 downwards.
CAGCAGCGCAGCCACTGCTTGGCATGCACAGTGCTCCAGCCCTCGGCCTTCGCGGCGTGGAACTCTCGGGCGACGGCCTCAAAGGTCGTGGCCGCGGAAGCCGTCTTGGTGGCCTTCTGGACCTGCCGGGCCTGGACCGGGTCAACGCCCAGCTCACGCGTCTTGCGGGCCTCGTCGCGGCCTTGGCGGGCGTCCTTGAGGGAGGTGGTGGGGTAGTTGCCCAGCGCCAGGCGCTTCTCCTTGCCGCCGAAGCGGTACTTCACGAACCAGCGCTTCGAGCCGTTCGCCGCGACCTCCAGGTACAGGCCGCCGGCATCGGCGAACCGGGCGCGGGGCTTGTCAGGCGGGCAGTGGGCGTTGCGGCAGGCGGCGTCGGTGAGCATGGGCACCTTTTGGGGGAACACGATCCGCCTGGAGGGTGGGGAACGCGGTTTGTTCCCCTGGATGTTCCCCCTGTTCCCCCGCTCTGTAAAGAGTCGTCGTGAGACAACGTGACAAGAAAAAACGCCCAGGACCTCGATGGATGCTGGGCGTTTGATCGGTTGTGAGTCGTCTTGCGACGCTGTCTTGGTCCCTCCGACAGGAATCGAACCTGTATCTGCCGCTTAGGAGGCGGCCGTTCTATCCATTGAACTACGGAGAGCGCCTGTGCAGCCAAGGCTGGCTGAGCGGCGCGGATTCTCTCATGGGGCTACGCCCGCTTTAGAGCCTGCGCGCTCAGCCGCTGCAAGGTGGCGTCGCACTGGTCGAGAGTGGCGATGCACTCGATGCCGGCGGCGTCCACCTCGCCCATCAGCGCGAGCCAGGCGTTCAGGCCCTCCAGCGTGACCTTGCTGCGCGACGTGACGGCCCAGCCGTGGCGGTTCAGCTGGCCCAGGTAGATCCAGGCCTGTCGCCGCGACAGGCCGGAGAGCTGGCCGATGCAGGCCTGCGAGATGGGCAGTGCGAGGCGGTCGGCGTGCCGCGCGCGCTCGTCGGGCGCCAGCGCCGTGGCCAGCGTGGCCATGACGCTGACGAGGCGCTGCAGGCCGTTGCCTGCCAGGCGCATGGAGATCTGGCCGTGCAGCCGGCTGGCGGTGGCCGTGTACAGCTCGCTCGCGTCCGGCTGCGAGGTGTCGGCCTGGATGCGCGCGAGCGGGATGTTGATGGTGGTCACGTCCACCAGCGCCGTCACGTCGTAGCGCGCGGCGAGCTTGCCCAGCGGGGACTCGCCGCCGATGACGTCGCCCAGCCACAGCGCCGCCACGGCCACGCGCGTGCCGGGTGCCACCTGCGAGACGAGGTAGGCCGCGCCGCGGCTGATGGCCACCCAGTCGCCCTGCGAGCTGCCGGCCTCGATGATGCGCTGGCCGCGGCGGTAGGTCTTCACGTGGCCGTTGGCGAGCCAGTGGTCCGGCGGTGCATGGTGGCGTCGGTTGTTCTTCATCGGGTTCTCTCGGCCGCAGACCATGGCGGCCCCGGTTTGTAGGGGCAGCGGCGCGCGGGTGATCGGTGGAGTTGGGGCGCTGCGGCCCCGGCTAATCGGCTTGACGGCGCCGGGCGGTCACCAGATGGACAGGCTGCGCGCCAGCACGCGCTGCAGCCAGCTGCGCGACGTGGCCTCGGCGATGTCGCCGCGGGCGGCGTTCTCCAGGCTCGCATTGACGACGTCGCGCGACGCGACGACGTTGCCGGGGCCGATGTCGCGCGGGTTGACGATGCCGGAGAAGCGCAGCGTGCTGACGCCGCCGTTCAGGCCCATGCTGCGTTCGCCGGCCACCAGCAGGTTGCCGTTGGGCAGCACGTTGATGACGGTCACGGCCAGTTGCGCGTTGAAGCTGTTGGACGTCTCGGCGTTGCCCGAGCCCTTGAACGAATCGCTGCCCGAGGCCGTGGCGTCGATGTTGATCAGCGGTGCCAGCGGGCTGCCCGCCTTGGCGGTGCCAGGGCCCTTGGTGGCGAGCTTGCTTTCGCGGCTGGTCTCGCCGGTCTGCTTCTGGATGGCGCGGATGTTCTCGGCGATGTCGACCTTCATCGTGTCGCCGATGGCGCGGGGCCGGCGCTCGCCGGAGAACAGCGTCGTGTTGGCCATGTGGGCCTGGAAGATGGCGCCATTGCTGGGCTGCTCCAGGAACATCGGCGCGGGCTGGGGTGCTGCGATCAGCGGGCCGGTGACGAGGCTGGGCGGCGTGGCGGCACAGGCGGCCAGCAGGGTGCAAAGGACGGCGTTCAGGGCCGCCGTGAGGGCGCGGGTGTGGGGTGCGTGCATGGTGATGTCGGGGTGCAGGTGTGGGTGCGGGAGTGGCCGGGTTTCAGGTCTCGAACCCGGTGATCAGCGCCTTGACGACCGGCGCGATCTTCTTGCGCGTGCTGGCCCAGCGGCCCAGGCCCGAGTCGCCGGCGTAGGCGCTGCTGGACAGCAGCCGGCCATCGGCGCGGTGCAGGCTCAGCGCGGCGTTGCTGAGGTAGGCGCGGTGCCCTTCGCCGACCGGCGGCACGCCCCATTCGATGCTGCCGACATAACGCAGCCAGTAGGCGCAGGCGCGCTGGCCGGAGCCCACGTCGTAGACGCGGCTGTCCACCCCCTGGGTCTTCAGCTCGGCCTGCAGCGCGGGCACGAGCTCGTCCAGTGGCATGTCGCGGTTGTATTCGACGCAGACGTCCTTCACCGGCGCATCGCCGTGGTGGACGGTGTTGCTGGGCCGGGGCGGCTGGTACGCCAGCGCCGCCGTGCCGCCGGCCTTGAGCACTTCCCAGGTGACCATGGGTGTCAGCATCGAGCAGCCGGCCAGGCTCGTCGTGGCGGCGAGCAGCGCCGCTCTTGTGAGGAAGCGCATGGTGCAGCCTCAGCCCAGTGTGGCCAGCAGCGCGTTGCCTGCCACCGCCGCCATCACGCCCCCTTGCACCACCGAGCCGGCGGCGTCGGAGACGGTCTGGGCGGCGTCGCCGATCAGCTGGACGCTTTCGGAACCCAGCTTGACGGCGGCGTTCGCCAGGCCGGTGGCCGCGTGCAGCCCCTTGGAGCTGAAGCTGACGGTGATGCCGAGGGCCGGGACGGTGAGCGACGCGACGCTGCTGCGGGAGGGGCAACTGCGCTGCACCGCGCTGCTGGCGACCGATGCGCGGCTGGCGTTGGCGTCGCTGGGCGACGGGCCGCCGCCGGTCAGCGTGGCAAGCGTCGGCATCGCGTCAGCCCTGGCCGGGTGTGGCGGTGGCCGCAGGCGTGTCGGCCTGCGCGGCCTTCAGCAGGTGCGCGAAGTCACCGGGCTTGCCGGCGGCCGGTGCGGTTTTGGCGGACTGGGGCGGGGGGGTGACCGGGCTGGTCGAGGACACGGGCGGCTTGATCTGCATGGCGTGAATCTCCTGTTGGGGTGAGGAAATTCTTGGCCTGCCGCCTGTTCGTGTTCGGCCGATAACGCCATCATTCACCGGGTTGGGTCATCGCTGGGTGAACTGCATCACTCAGCGGCCTCGCCAGTTTTGGGCACGTCGCATCGCCACTGCGCTCCGTGACATCAGCCGCCCGGGCGGCATGGCGCTCAGGCCGATGTCGTCACGCCGTGCGACGGGTCGCCGAGCCTCAGCCCGGCCACGTCGTCAGGCTGCGACGAAGAGCGGGATCAGGTGCGGCCGGCCGGCCACCTGCGTCACCACGCGGCGCGGCTGGTGGCGGGTGCCGCCGCGCGTGGCGCGGGCCACGGCCGCCTGGGCGGCATCCAGCAGCGCGGCCAGCAGCGGACGCTCGCCGCGGCACTGCGACCGCGGGATCACCAGGGACAGCTCCATGCTGCGCTGGTCGGCATCGGCGAGTTCGAGTTGTGCATTCACGACCAGCGTCAGCGGCGTGCTCAGCGACACGTCCAGGTCGGCGGCGATGTGCTGGTCTTCAGCCACGGGCAACATCGGCGTGGAAAGGAAAGCAAGGGGTTGTTTCGACATGGCCCGCATCGTCGGGGAGGGATGTGACAGCCGTTGTCGGGCGCGTCACGCCATGGCTGTAGGACGGCGCCGCCTCGCTCAGGCTTGCATCAGGGGCAGGGCCGGCAGCGCCGCGCGCACGGTCGGCCTGGCGAACAGGCAGCCGATCAGCGCGCGGGCGAAGAAGTAGTCATTGCGCAGCTTCTCGCCCAGCGCGTCAAGCCCCACGCGACCCTGCGGGTCACAGGGGATATCCAGGCCCGCGCCGGCAGCACCGAGCGGCTCGAAGTGCAGCAGGTGGGTGGCCTGGGGACCGGTCGTCAGCGCGTCGGCAAGCCGGGTCCTGGGTGCGAACCCTGGCGCCGCAAGCGGCGCGGGAGCGGCAGCCGCGAGCATCTCGGGAGAGCCGCTGTCAGGGGATGGGGCGACGGCGCGTTGCGTGAGCCGGAACTGAATCATGAAGAACCTCCATCGGGTCAACGGCAAGGCGGTGGATGGAGATGACTATGGGCCCGACCGGCGGCATGGCATGTAGGTTGGGCCAGGCAGGCGCTGTGCGTGCCGATGCGAGGGCTTGTAGGAGACCGGGAGATCGGGGTGTTGGTCGTGGCGTCGCTGAAGCGCCGTCGTCTGACGGACGACTTCAAGACGACTTCAAATCAGCCTCAATCCCACTTCCACTGCCAGATGACGTCCAGCGCGTTGTCGTCGCCACCCTGTGCCCGCACCGTGAAGCGCTGCGCGACGCGGTAGATCAGCTGCCACGACCCGGTCGTCGCGTTCAGGCTGCGTTCGTAGCCCACGTACCAGCGCCGCGAGATCTGCTTGCCCAGGCGCACGATGGTGGCCTTGGTGTCGTCCTCGCTCTGCGCCAGCGACAGCTCGTCCAGCCCGATGTTGCGCAGCACCTTGCCCGTCGGGCCCTCGCCCTCGCCGCTGAGCAGCGCGAGCGCGGCGCGTTGCAGCAGCGCCGTGTCGGTGCGGCCCAGGCCGTCCGGGCCGCGGCCCAGCAGCAGCCAGGAGAGCTTGTCGGTGTCGACCATGTCCGGCTCGGAGTACAGGTTCACGCGCGGCGCCAGCGCCGTGCCGCCGACGCGCACGCCGACGCGGATGTCCAGGTTGGGGCGCACGGCCAGCAGGTCCAACGACGGGTTGTCGTAGGGGCCGGTGAAGGTGATGTCGCCGCGCTCGATGTCCAGCTTCTGCCCGTAGGCCGCGTATTGGCCGCCGGCGGCGCCGAGCCGGCCGCTCACGCGCAGCGGGCCGTTGTTCTGCGTGACCTGCAACTGGCCGCGCAGCGTGGTGGCCAGGCCCCGGCCGCGCACCTTGAAGTCGTTGCCGAAGTCCACCGCCAGGTTGACCACCGTGTTGCGCGAGGCCTTGGGCGCGGGCGGCGCCGTGGGAGCGGCGTCGCGCGGGCCGCGCAGCACGGTCACGTCATCGGCCAGCGCAGGCGCGTCGGAGCGGCTGAAGTCGAACAGGCCTTCATCGGCGCGCAGCTTGCCCTGCAGGTTCATACCCTTGGCATCGAGGTCCAGCGTGGCCTCGCCGCTGGCGACGATGCGGCGGTCCACGCGCGACAGCACGCGCAGCTTGTCGGCCGCGATCCTGATGCGGGCGCCGGGCTGCGCGCCCAGATCGGCCGTGCCGCTCGCGCGCAGCCAACCGTCGCCGCCGCGGGCCTCCAGCTGGGTCAGCTCGGCATGCTGGCCCTTCAGGTCCAGCGTGAAGCGACCGTCGGTCACGTCCACGCCGTACAGCAGGTGGCGCAGCGCCAGCTCGGCGCCTTCGGCCCGGCCGGTCAGGTCGGGGGCGCCCAGCCGCCCGCCCAGCTGGACGGTGGCGGACGCGCGCCCGCCCAGGCGCCAGCCCGCGGGCACCCAGCTGCCCCAGGTGCCCAGGTGCGCGATGTTGGCCTGCAGCACGCCCTCCACGGGCGTCTGCGCGTCGGGCAGCAGCTGGGCCGGCCGCAGCGTCAGTGCGCCGCCCAGGCTGCCCAGCTCGGCGCCGGCCACCCCCTGCGCAAAGCGCCAGATGCCGTCGCGCACGTTCACGGCCAGGCGCAGGTCGGTCAGCCCCAGGCCACGCGTGCCGAACTCGTCGGTGACCTTCAAGTCGCCGCCCTGGCGCTCGATGAGCAGCTCGGCGGTGAGCCGCTCGTTCAGCAGCAGCGAGGCGTGCCCCGTCACGCGCAGGTCGCCGCCCCAGCCGAAGTCGGGCTGCCAGCGCGCCAGCAGCGGCGCGGCCGCCAGGTCCTCCAGCTGCAGTTCGGCGCGTGCCTCGGGCCGCTCGCCGCCGGTCCAGCTCAGCACCTGCCAGCGCACGAAGGCGCCCCCCACCTCGGCGCGGCCGGGTTCGGCCGCGAGGACCGGGCCGTCGCTGTGCCAGCGCACGCCCACGTCGCGGGCCGACAGCAGCGCCGGCGTGTTGGCGCGCAGCGGGCCGATGTCCAGCCTGGCCAGGCGGCCTGCCCAGGTGAGGCCGTCCCAGCGGCCTTGCGCCTGCACCTGGGCGTTCAGGGTCAGGTCTTGCGAGTCACGTGCCGACAGGTCGCGCGGGATCCTGCCGCTGACCTGCGCCTTCACGTCGTGCGCGCTGCGCCGGCCCTGCAGCTCGGCCTTGACGCTGGACAGCTGTGCCAGCGGGTCGCGCAGCTGGGTGATGTCCAGCGACAGCTCGACGGGGCCGTCGCCATCGGCGCCGGGCAGCGGCAGCGCCCAGCGCGCCCGGGCGCTGGCGATGCTCGTGCCCATCGCGCTGGCCTGCGTCAACGCCAGCCGGCCGTTGCCGCCGACCTGCCAGCCCTTGGCCGTCTGCACCAGCTGGAAACTGCCGTCGCCGTCGCCCTGGCCGCCGATGGGTCGCTGTTCGAACAGCGCCAGCAGCGGGTTCAGCTCGGCGAGTGCGCCGGCCTTCAGCGCCACCGTGCCCGACACGCCGTCCGGCCGCGCCTGGCCGCTGGATTGCACGCGGTTCTGGCCCAGGCGCGCGTCCAGCTCATAGGCGGCCGGGTCGGCCGCGCGGGCGCGCTTCAGCGTGGCGCGGCCGTCCAGCGGCAGGCCGGCGAACTGGCCCGGCAGCAGCGTCGCGTCGACAGTGCCGCTGAGCGTGGCCAGCGTCGTGCCGCGCAGGTCCAGGTCAGCGTCGGCATTGAGCCGTGTCGGTCCGGGCAGCCGGGCCCAGGCCGAACCGGTCGCGCCGCGCCACAGCAGGTGCGGGTCGAACTGGCGCACCTGGGCCTTGATCTGCGCGGCGCCGGCCGTGTCGACGCGGCCGCTGGCCAGCAGCGTGGCTTCGCCGCTGGCGAGGCGCGCCTCGTCGATCTGCCAGGTCGTGCCCTGGCCCTGCACCTGCGCCTTCACGCGCAGCGGCCGGCTCTGCAGCGTGCCGGCGAGGTCCAGCCTGGCGTTGAGCGGGCCGGCCTTGCTGCCGGAGAGTGTCAACGGTCCATCCAGCCGCGCAGGCGTGGCCCGCGCATCCAGCGCCTCCGGGCGCAGGCCTTGCACGCGGGCGTCGAGCTGCCAGCGGCCGTCGGCGTCGTGCTGGCCCTTGCCCTGCACCCTGGCGCCGCCGGGCAGCTCGGCATCCAGCGTCGTCAGGCGCAGGCTGGTGGGCTGGTCGGGCCGACCGGCCACGGCGATGGCGATGCGGTTGACGGGCAGCGCGTGCTGGTCCCAGCGGCCGGCGGCGGCATTGCGCAGGTCGGCCTGCAGCGTGGCCTCGGCGTCATGGGCCGGCGCGACCAACTGCGCCTCGCCGCTCAGTGCGGTGCGCGGCAGCCCGGGGGCGAGCGCGGCCAGATCGAGCTTGTCGGCCTGCAGCTTCAGCGCGTTGACGGGCCAGGGCGCGAACGGCTGCACCTCGCCTTCGGCCTTCAGCGTCTGGTGCGCGGCCTCCAGCTCGGCCTTGGCCTTGAGCCTGACGAGCGGGCCGGTCACGGCGGCCACGGCCGTCCAGGGCAGCTCGGTCGCTTCCGTCTGCTGCACGCGCAGCGTCGCATCGGTCTGCATGGGCGCGGCGCTGTCGATGCGCGCGTCGGCCGCCAGGGTCAGGTGTTGCCAGCGAGCGGCCTTGAGCTGGATGCGGTGGGTGCCGCGGCGCGGCAGGTCGAGCTGTGCGTCCAGCCCCAGCAGCGGTGGCTGGTCGGCCGCCCAGCTCAGCTTGGCGATGCGCAGGCTGCCGATGTGCACGCCCAGCGGCAGCGACAGGTCCGGCGGCGGCACCAAGGGTGTGCCGCTGGGCTGGCTGCGGATCGTCACCTCGTCCACCGCCAGTTCGCGCGCAGCCAGCAGGCCGTCGCTGGCGCTGACACCCAGGCCCTGCCAGCGCAGGCCGCGCAACTCGGCCGAGCCGCCGGCCCAGGTGATCACCAGGCGGCGGGCCGAGAAGTCGCCCACCAGCGTGCCCTCGGGCGCCTCGATCTGCACGCCGGGCAGGTGCGCCAGCAGCCAGGCGCCGCCGGACGGCCGGTTCAGCAGCCAGGCCACGAAGGCAATGGCCGCGACGACCAGCAGCGCCAGCGCGATCAGGCTGGCGCGCAGGATGCGTAGCGACCGCCTCACCGCGTGCTCCCGGCCGTTCGGCGCAGCCGCAGGCGCTGGCCTGCATTCATAGCGTGATCCCGACTGTTCGGCGCAGCCGCAGTCGCTGGCTTGCATTCATAGCGTGATCCCGACTGAAAAGTGCAGCCGGAACTTGCCCGTCTCCTGCGCACGCGCCACGTCCACGCGCAGCGGGCCGACCGGGCTGCGCCAGCGCACGCCGACGCCGTAGCCGACGACGGGGCGATAGTCCGTCCAGCGCGAGGCCGCGTTGCCGGCGTCGACGAACACGGCGCCCCACAGGCTGGGGAAGCTGGCGATCAGGGGGTGGGCGACTTCCAGGCTGCCGGTGGCCATGACGCGGCCGCCCACGGTCAGGCCGTTGCGCTGCGGGCCGAGGCTGCGGTAGGCGTAGCCGCGCACGGACTCGTCGCCGCCGGCCAGGAACAGCAGCTTCTCGGGCACGCCCACGCGGTCATGGGCGATGACCTGCGCCACCTCGGCGCGCGCCGAGCCGAACCAGCCGCCCAGCGGCTTGTAGTAGCCCAGCTTGAACTGCATGCGGCCGAACGGCCCGCTGTCTTCCGTGCCGCCGCCGCGCGCATAGCCCAGGCCCACGAGCGCCAGCGCCTGGTGGCCGTCGGTCGGCAGCAGGGTGCTGTCCAGCCGGCGGCGTATCCACTGCTGGTTGAGGGACACGGCGAGGTTGGTGTTGACCTGCTGGCCGATGGTCTCGCGGGCACGCAGCAGCTCGACGTAGCTCAGGCGCTCGTCGCGCGTGGACTCGTACATGCGCCCCAGGCGCACGCCGAGGTTGGTGGCCAGGGTGTCGGCGGTGCGGTCCTGCTCAAACTGGAACGACGCGAGGTTGCGGTGCAGATCGGGCTGGGGGTGGGAGCTGAGCTCCATCTCCAGGCCGCGCAGGTCGCGGCTCAACTGCAGCTTGCTGCGCGCGCGCACCGGCAGGTCGAACGGACGGCGGTGCAGGTGCTCCACGCTGATGCTCTGCCCGGTGTTGCTGTGATAACCCACGGCGACGGTGGCCTGCTGCAGCGACGCCTCGGTGATCGAGACCTGCACGGGCGTGGTGCCGTCAGCATCGGTCGTCTCGGGCAGCAGCTGCACGCGCACGGCGTCGAAGAGCTGCGTCTTGGCCAGCCGCTCCTGGAACTCGGCCAACGCCTGCTCGGTGTACGGGTCGCCCTTGTCGAAGCCGGACAGGCGCTCGATGGTGTCGCGGCTCTGGCGCTTCAGGCCCTCGATGCGCAGCTCGCCGAACTTGGCGCGGTTGCCGCTGGCGAGCACCAGGTGCAGCTCGACGGTCTGGCTGTCGGGGTCCACGCGGGCGGCCGTTTCGCCCCAGCGCGCCAGCGGAAAGCCGCCGTTGCGCGCGCGCAGCAGCAAGTCGCTCTTGGCCGACGCCCACTGCGACTGCGTGAACGCCGCGCCGTCCTTCAGCGGCCAGGCGCGCTGCAGGCTGTCGCGCAGCGCCTTGACGTCGTCCGCTGTCAGGCCTTCGGTGAACTCGATGTCGACCTTGCCGACGCGCGTGACCGGCCCCGGGTGCACGAGCAGGCGCAGGCGGGTGGCGTCCTCGCCGTCGCGGACCACGTCGGCCTTGGCGCTGAAGTAGCCCTCCGTCTCCAGCAGCGTCTCGGCCTGCGACGGCGCGGCCGCTGCCAGCCGGGCCAGCTCGACGCGGCTCAGCGCGGCCTCGCTGGCGCGGTAGCGGGCGAGGTCCAGGTTCTGCTGCAGCAGGTCGCGCAGGCGGTTGCCGCGGTCGTCGTCGACGCGGATGTCCAGGCTGTAGACGGCGGGTGCGTCGGCGGGGATGTCCGGGGCGGGCGGGGCCGGCGCCTGCACCGGCGCCTTCGTTGCGCAGGCGCTCAGCAGCACCGCCGTGAGCAGCGCGAGGACGCGCGTCATTTACTCAGCAGCCGCATCGCGCCTTCGAGGCCGGAGAGGCTCAGCGGGAACATGCGCTGCTGCATCAGCTGCTGGATCAGCGCGATGCTCTGCCGGTACTGCCAGACGCCTTGCGGCTCGGGGTTGATCCACGCGTACTTGGGAAAGGCGTGGGTGAGGCGCTGCAGCCATTCGGCGCCGGCCTCTTCGTTGTTGTATTCGACGCTGCCGCCGGCCTGCAGGATCTCGTACGGGCTCATCGTCGCGTCGCCGACGAAGATGAGCTTGTAGTCGCGGTTGTACTTGCGGATCAGGTCGACGGTGTTGAGCTTCTCGGCGAAGCGGCGGCGGTTGTTCTTCCAGACGAAGTCGTAGACGCAGTTGTGGAAGTAATAGAACTCCAGGTGCTTGAACTCGGTCTTGGCGGCGCTGAAGAGTTCCTCCACGCGGTGCACGTGCTCGTCCATCGTGCCGCCCACGTCCATCAGCAGCAGCACCTTGACCTTGTTGTGGCGCTCGGGTCTCAGGCGGATGTCCAGCATGCCGGCATTGGCGGCGGTGCCGTGGATGGTGCCGTCCAGGTCCAGCTCCAGCTCGGAGCCCTCGCGCGCGAAGCGGCGCAGCCGGCGCAGCGCGACCTTGATGTTGCGCGTGCCCAGCTCCAGCGAGTCGTCGTAATCCTTGTACGCGCGCTGCTCCCACACCTTGACCGCGCTCTTGCCGCCACCGTTGCCGCCGATGCGGATGCCCTGCGGGTTGTAGCCGCCGTTGCCGAAGGGGCTGGTGCCGCCCGTGCCTATCCAGCGGTTGCCGCCTTCGTGGCGCTCCTTCTGTTCCTCGAAACGTTTCTTGAGCGTCTCCATCAGCTCGTTCCAGCCCATCTTCTCGATGGCGGCCTTCTGCTCGGGCGTCAGGTTCAGTTCCAGGTTCTTCTTCAGCCAGTCCAGCGGCACGTCGGCCGTGAAGTCGGTCAGCATCTCCACGCCCTTGAAGTAGGCGGCGAAGGCGCGGTCGAACTTGTCGTACTGGGTCTCGTCCTTGACCAGGCTGGTGCGAGCCAGGTGGTAGAAGTCGTCGATGGACGCGACGCCGCCGTCCTCGGCCGAGGCGATGACGCCGGCCTGCAGCGCTTCGAGCAGCGTCAGGTACTCGGGCACCGTCACCTTGAGCTTGGCAGCACGCAGCGTGTAGAAGAACTGGATCAGCATGACGGCGTGGACGGGCGGGGGCGCGGGCGGGTACGGCAGAGTCGAAAACGATTATGCAGTGCGGGATTCCTGCAACTTTGTAAGCGCTGTAGCCGTTATCGGCTCTGCGCGCGAGGCCCGAACAGCTGGCCGAAGAAGTCGCCGGGCAGCCAGGCGGGGCGCTGCGGCTGGCGGGCCATCGCCAGCATCACGTCGCGCTGCAGTTGCACTAAGCGCAGCACGGCGCCCCAGTGGAAGGGCTGGCCCAGGTCGTCGCCGGGCTGGTGATAGCGCTGGCGGCGGAAGTCGCGGATCAGCGCGTCGCCGTCCTCGCCGGCCTTGAACGAGCCGCCGCCCGGGCCGAGGATCAGCGACGGGATGCCGCGCTTGACGAAGCTGTATTGGTCCGACCTCGTGAACCGGCTCTGCTCGGGCATGGGGTCGGGCACGCGCTTCAAGCCCAGGCCGCGGGCGGCGTGCGTCACCGCCGCAGCCAGCGTGGAATGCTCGCCGCCGATGGCGACGACCTCGCTGAAGTCATGCAGCAGGATGGGCATGTCGATGTTGAGCGCGGCCACCAGGGACGCGGCCGGCACCGTGGGATGCCGGGTGAAGTACGACGATCCAAGCTGCCCCTTCTCCTCGCCCGTCAGCGCGATGACGAGGATGGAGCGGTCCGGGCGGGGTCCCGCCTGCAGCAGCCGCGCTGTCTCCAGCAGTGTGGCCACGCCGATGGCGTTGTCCATGGCGCCGGGGTAGACCACGTCGCCCTGCGGCCCTGTCTTTTTGCCGAGATGGTCCAGGTGGGCCGACAGCACGATGTGCTCGTGCTTGCGCGCCGGGTGCCGGCCTTCGATGCGGCCGATGACGTTGTGGCTGCGGGCCTGGCCGTGCACGGTCTCGCGCACCAGGCGCGCGCTCAGGCCCAGCTCGCCGCGCGGCAGCGGCCGGCCGGCTTCGGCGTCGGCAACGAGCTGCGCGTAGTCCGCCGCGGTGCCGGCGAGCAGCCTGGGCGCCGCCTGCACGCTGAGGGTCGCGGTACCCAGCAGCCCGGGGATGTCGTTGCCGCCGCGCCCGTCGGGCGTCTCCCAGTCCATGGCGACGCTGTCGGCGTACTGCCTTGCGGTGTGGAAGGGGGCGGTGATCTCGCTGCGCGGCGTTGCCAGCGTGAGCACACCGACCGCGCCCAGGCTGGCGGCCAGTTCGGCCTTGGTGCGGCCGTTGCCGTAGTGGGCGCCTTCCTCGGCCGGCAGCGCCGGCGGGCGGCCCGACAGCAGCACGACGATGCGGCCGGTCACGTCCAGCCCGGCGTAGTCGTTCAGCCCGAAGGCCGGTGCGCGGATGCCGTAGCCGGCGAACACCAGCGGTGCGTTCACCTCGCGGCGCGTGGCACCGAGGTCGGGACGGGCCGAGAACTCGTCGAGGTAGGCCAGGTGCTCGCAGGCATCGCCGCGGCACAGCGCCAGCAGCGGCGGCGTCGCGGCGAGGCGGCCGGTCTTCAGCGGCACGGCCTGCGCGTAGCCGCCAGCGTCGCCCAGCGGCTGCAGGCCCAGCTGCGCGAACTGGCTGGCCACGTAGGCCGCGGCGAGGTCGAAGCCGCGCGTGCCGGCCTCGCGGCCTTCCAGCAGCGGGTCGGCCAGGAAACGCAGGTGCGCCTGCAGGCGGCGCAGGTCCGGCTGCAGCGCGGGCGGCGTGTGGCCGAAGGCGGGCAGGGCGGCGGTGGCGGCCACCGCCGCGGCCAGGCCGTCCAGCAGCAGGCGCCGCTGCATCAACGGGTGTGCTTCGCGAGCCAGCCGAAGAACTCGCCGTACCAGAGCTTGCTGTTGCGCGGCTTGAGCACCCAGTGGTTCTCGTCCGGGAACCACACCAGGCGCGCCGGCACGTCCAGCGACTTCAGCGTGTTGTAGTAGGCCAGGCCTTGCGCATCGGGCACGCGGTAGTCCAGCGCGCCGTGGATGACCAGCGTGGGCGTCTTGAAGTGCGCGGCGAAGGCATGCGGGCTCTGCGCGGCAATGCGCGCCGGGTCGTCCCAGTAGGCCGCGCCCAGCTCCTTGCGGTGCCAGCTGTAGGCGTCGTCCGCGTACATGGCCTGCCAGTCGTAGCAGCCGGCATGGCAGACATAGGCCTGGTAGCGGCCGGCCTTCACGTGGCCGTTCATCCACGCGACCATGTAGCCGCCGTAGCTGCCGCCGGTGGCGACGATGCGCCGCTTGTCCACCCAGCGCTTCTTCAGCAGCCAGTCGGTGCCGGCCTCCACGTCCTGCAGCTCGTACTCGCCCCAGCGGCCGGTGATGCTGTCCAGGAACTCGTGGCCGAAGCTGGATGAGCCGTGGTAGTTCACGCAGGCCACGACATAGCCCTGCGCGGCGAAGGCCTGGTGGTTCCAGCGCCAGTGCCAGCTGTCGCCGAAGGCCGTGTGCGGGCCGCCGTGGATGACGTGCATGACCGGCCACTTTTTCTTGGGGTCGAAATCCGGCGGGTAGACCAGCCACATCTGCACGTCGTCGCCGCGGGCACCCTGGATCGTCACTTCCTCGTGGCGGCCAAACGCATGCGCGGCCAGGCGCGCGTCGTTCAGCGTCTCGATGCGGCGCAGGCCGTCGTCGCCCAGCACCGACAGCCGCGGCGGGAACTGCACGCTGTCATGGTTGACGACGGCGAAGCCCGCGGCCAGCGCGAAGCTGCCGACGTGGCCGCCCTGGAACACCGGCTCGGCCAGCCGGTCGCCCAGCGTGAACTGCCACAGGTGGCGACGGCCGCGCTCCTCGGCGGCGAACAGCACGGACTGGTCGTCTTCGGCCCAGCGCAGCGGTGCGCTGACCTCGTGGTCCCAGTCTTCGCTGAACACGGCCCACCGGCCCTGCTGGTCCAGCACGGCGAGCTGGCTGGGGCGGTTGTGGCCCAGCGCCTGGTGGCTGGCGAGGAAGGCCAGGTGGGCGCCGCCGTGGCTGTAGCGCGGCGCGGTGAAGTCCCAGCCGGCGTCCTGCAGCAAGGTCTGCGCCTTGCGCGTCTTCACGTCGATCTCGGCCAGCGCGTAGCGGCTGTCCAGGCGTTTCTCGGCGTTGGGGTCGAACGCGAAGGCGATGCGCTTGCCGTCGGGCGCGATGTCGAAACTGTGGGCGTCGGGCTCGGCGCGGCTCAGCTCCCAGGCGGTGCCCTCGAACAGGTCCAGCACCTTGCCGGTGGCCACGTCCATCACATGCAGGTGCGGCACACGGCCCATCGGCACGTGGTGGTCCCAGAAGCGGTACAGCGCCTCGTCGGTGACGTAGGCCGTTTCCTTGCGGGCCTTGAAGGCCTTCAGCGCCTCGGCCTGCGCGGTGGCCTTGCGGTCGGGCCAGACCCAGGAGACGAAGGCGATGCGCTTGCCGTCCGGGAACCACTTGAAGGACTCGACGCCGGTGGCCACGGTGCCGACGCGGCGCGCCTCGCCGCCGTCCGGCGCGATGACGTAGAGCTGCGCTTCCTCGTCCTTGGTACCACCTTGTTCGCGACGGGCCGTGAAGGCGATCAGGTCGCCGCGCGGGCTCCAGGCCGGGGCGCCATCTTTGTCGCCGGCCTCGGTCAGCCGGCGCGGCTCGCCACCCAGCGTCGAGAACAGCCACAGGCTGCTCTGCGCCTTGTTGGTCTCCATCGAGTAGCGCGTCACGCCTGCCACGGCCTGTGCGCCGTCGGGGCTGAGGCTGGGTTCACCGATGCGGTCCAGCGCCCACAGCGCATCGACGTCGAATTTCTTGGTCTTGCTCATGCCGGTGTTCACGCTCTCGGGCGGCTCAGTTGCCAGTTCAAATGCGCCTTGACCTCGGGCCATTCGCCCACGGTCAGGCTGTACATGACGGTGTCGCGCACCGTGCCGTCGCGGCGCAGTGCGTGGTGGCGCAGCACGCCGTCGCGCTTGGCGCCCAGCCGCTCGATGGCGCGCTGCGACGCGTGGTTGAAGTTGTCGGTGCGCCAGCCCACCAGTTTCGCGCCCAGCACCTCGAAGGCATGCGTGAGCAGCAGCAGCTTGGCGGTCGTGTTGACGGCGCTGCGCTGCACGCGCTGCGCGTACCAGGTGTAGCCGATCTCCACGCGCTCCACGGCTGGCACGATGTCGTGATAGCTGGTGGAGCCCAGCACGTCGCCGGTTGACGCGTCCAGCACGGCGAACGGCAGGCGGTGGCCGGCGGCCTGGCCCGCGAGCGCGGCCTCGACGTAGGCCAGGGTCTCGTCCGGTGCCGGCACGCTGGTGAAGCGCAGGTGCCACAGCTCGCCATCGGCCGCCGCGGCCTGCAGGCCGGGCACGTGGTCCAGCGTCAGCGGCACCAGGCGGACGGGCCCGGCAACGAGTGTGGCCGGGGTGACCTGCTTCATGGCTTGTCCTTCAGGATCAAGCGCCGCGCGATGAAGCGGCCGACGCCGCAGCCGGCGACGATGAGCACCAGGCCCACCATCTGCCGCGCGTTCCATTCGGGGCTGGCGATGAAGTCGATGCCGAACTGGCGGCCCAGCCACCAGCCGGCCAGCGCGCCGAGGACGAAGCCGACGGCATCCGCCAGCCCTTCGCGCATGGCGCGGTTGAAATCGGGCTGCGCCATCAGCGGTTGGTTCTCTGCATGAACACGAGCTTCTCGAACAGCGTCAGGTCCTGTTCGTTCTTCAGCAGCGCTCCCACCAGCGGCGGGATGCTGACCTTCTCGTCCTTGGCCTGCAGCGCCTCCACCGGCACGTCCTCGGCCACCAGCAGCTTGAGCCAGTCGATCAGCTCCGACGTGCTGGGCTTCTTCTTCAGGCCGGGCAGGTTGCGCACGTCGTAGAAGTTCTTGAGCGCTGCCGCCAGCAGGTCCTGCTTGAGCGTCGGGAAGTGCACGTCGACGATCTTCTTCATCGTCTCGGCGTCGGGGAACTTGATGAAGTGGAAGAAGCAGCGGCGCAGGAAGGCGTCCGGCAGCTCCTTCTCGTTGTTGGAGGTGATGAAGACCAGCGGCCGGTGCCTGGCCTTGACGAGCTGCCGCGTCTCGTAGACGTAGAACTCCATGCGGTCGATCTCGCGCAGCAGGTCGTTCGGGAACTCGATGTCGGCCTTGTCGATCTCGTCGATGAGCAGCACGACCGGCTCGTCGGCCTCGAAGGCCTGCCACAGCACGCCCTTGACGATGTAGTTCTCGATGTTCTTGACGCGCTCGCTGCCCTCGATGCCGGCGAGCTGGCTGTCGCGCAGCCGGCTGACGGCGTCGTACTCGTACAAGCCCTGCTGCGCCTTGGTCGTGCTCTTGATGTGCCACTGCAGCAGCGGCATGCCCAGCGCGCTCGCGACCTCCTCGGCCAGCATGGTCTTGCCGGTACCGGGTTCACCCTTGATGAGCAGCGGCCGCTGCAGGGTGGCCGCGGCATTGACCGCGAGCATCAGGTCGGCGGTGGCGACGTACTGGTCGGAACCTTTGAATTTCATGGGGAAAACCGGGGCTGGCGAGGGACCGGATCAGTATAGGAGCCCTCCTATAATCGCCGCCGCTCAAGAACCCGACACCCATCGAGACATGAAAAAACTGCTGCAGATCTCGCTCGCCCTGGCCACTGCCTTCGGCGCCTTCGCCGCCCAGGCCCAGGATGCGCGCGCCGGCGAGAAAAAGGTCGCGATGTGCATCGGCTGCCACGGCATCGTCGGCTACCAGGCCAGCTTCCCCGAGATTCACAAGGTGCCGATGATCGCCGGCCAGAACGCGAAGTACATCGTCGCGGCGCTCCAGGCCTACGCCAAGGGCGACCGCAAGCACCCGACCATGCGCGGCATCGCCGGCTCGCTGAGCGAGCAGGACATGAACGATGTGGCGGCGTTCTACGAGCACCAGGCCAAGGTCACGCCCGCGCCCGACAGCGTGCCGGCCGCACCGGCCAATGTGGCCGACCTGCTGACCAAGGGCGCCTGCGTGTCCTGCCACGGTGCCAACTTCAGCAAGCCCATCGATCCGTCCTATCCGAAGCTGGCTGGCCAGCACGCCGACTACCTGAGCGTGGCGCTGAAGTCCTACAAGACGGACAACAACGCCAACATCGGCCGCAACAACGCGATCATGGCCGGCCAGGTCAAGCAGTTCAGCAACGCCGAGCTGAAGGCCATCGCCAGCTACATCGGCTCGCTGCCGACCGAACTGGCGACGGTGCCGCAGGGCAAGTTCCGCTGATCCGTTTTGGTGCATCGAAAGCCGCCCGCGTGGCGGCTTTTTTGCGCCTGCACGACCGGTGTGCAAAAGCGTGCAGTGCTGCACGGCCAGCGGTGAAGGCCGTGCCGGGTGCGAGGGGATACTCGCCACCCAGGGTGCGCCATGCTTAAAAAAATCTCTACATCCGACGTGACTCTGGGCATGTACCTCCAGTCCATGGAAGGTGCCTGGTTGTCGCATCCGTTCTGGAAGACCAAGTTCGTGCTGGCCGACCCGGCGGACCTCGCGGCGCTGAAGGCCAGTGGCGTGCCGGCCGTGTGGATCGACATCAGCAAGGGCAAGGACGTCAAGGCTGCCGAGCCGGCACCCGCCGCCCAGCCCGTCCCCGAGGTCGTGCCGCCGCCCGCAGCGCCGGCTGCAGCGCCGGCCGCCCCCGCGGAGCCCGCATCGACGCCGCGCGTGTCGATGGAAAGCGAGATGGAGCGCGCCGCGCAGGTGTTGAACCGCTCGCGCCAGGCCGTCATGGCGCTGTTTGCCGAAGCCCGCCTGGGCAAGTCGGTGGACACCGAGTTCTGCCTGCCGGTGGTCGACGAAGTGGCTTCGTCGCTGGCCCGCAACCCGTCGGCGTTCGTCAGCCTGGCGCGGCTGAAGACCAAGGACGACTACACCTACATGCATTCGGTGGCCGTGTGCGCGCTGATGGTGGGCCTGGCGCGGCAGATGGGCTTCTCGGACGAGGCCACCCGCGAGGCCGGCCTGGCCGGGCTGCTGCACGACGTCGGCAAGATGATGATGCCGCTGGACGTGCTGAACAAGGCCGGCTCGCTGACCGACGCCGAGTTCGACGTGATGCGCTCCCATCCGCAGCGCGGCCACGACCTGCTGAAGGAGGGCGCGCAGGTGCCCGACAGCGCGCTGGACGTGTGCCTGCACCACCACGAGAAGGTCGATGGCACGGGCTACCCGCACAAGCTGGCCGGCGAGAAGATCAGCCTGATGGCGCGCATGGGTGCCGTCTGCGACGTCTACGACGCGATCACCTCCACGCGGCCCTACAAGACCGCCTGGGACCCGGCGGGCTCGCTGCAGCGCATGGCGCAGTGGACGGGCCAGTTCGACCCCGTCGTCTTCCAGGCCTTCGTGAAGAGCGTGGGCATCTACCCCACCGGCACGCTGGTGCGCCTGCAGTCCGGCCGGCTGGCCGTCGTCGTCGACCAGAACCCGGCCTCGCTGGTGACGCCGCGCGTCAAGGTCTTCTATTCCACGCGGTCCAACATGCCCATTCCCGTGCAGGTCCTCGATCTGGCGACGCAGAGTGACCGCATCGTCGGCCGGGAGCCCCCGGAGAACTGGGGCTTCACCCATCTCGACGAGCTCTGGAACCCCGGCGCCAAGCGCTGAGCAGGGGCTTGGGGCGCCCTCCTTAAACTGCCGCCCTTTCGGCAGTTGTGGAGGGTGCGATGAAACGATGGACAGCTGGGGTCCTGCTGGCGCTGGCGTGCGGCGCGCAGGCGCAGGCGCAGGCGCAGACGCTGCGCTGGGCCAGCCAGGGTGATCCGCAGACGATGGACCCGCACTCGCAGAACGAGAGCCTGACCAACGTCGTCAACGGCCAGATCTACGAGCGGCTGACCAGCCGCAACGCCAAGCTGGGCCTGGTGCCGGGCCTGGCGGCCGAGTGGACGCAGACCGGCCCGCTGACCTGGCGCTTCAAGCTGCGCCCGGGCGTGAAGTTCCATGACGGCACGCCGCTGACGGCCGACGACGTCGTCTTCTCCATCCAGCGCGCCAAGGCGCCCACGTCGCTGATCGCGCTGTATGCCAACGCGGTCGGCACGCCCAGGCGCATCGACGACCTGACCGTCGAGTTCCAGCTCGCGAGCTTCAACCCCATCTTCCTGCAGCACATCGACCAGCTCTGGATCATGAGCCGCAAGTGGTGCGAGGCCCACCGCGTCACCCAGCCGCTGGACTTCAAGAACAAGGAGGAGAGCTTCGCGGCCATCCACGCCAACGGCACCGGCCCCTACATGCTGGTCAGCCGCCAGGCCGGCATCAAGACCGTGCTCAAGCGCAACCCGGCCTGGTGGGGCAAGTTCGAGGGCAATGTGCAGGACGTCGTCTTCACGCCCATCGCCAGCGACCCGACCCGGCTGGCCGCGCTGATCTCCGGCGAGGTGGACTTCGTGCTCGACCCCGCGCCGCGCGACATCACGCGGCTGCGCAACACGGCCGGCGTGAAGATCATCGACGGCCCTGAGAACCGCCTGGTCTTCATCGGCATGGACCAGTCGCGCGACAAGCTGCTGTACGGCAATGTCCCGGGCGACAAGAACCCGTTCAAGGACGTCCGCGTGCGCCGTGCGCTCTACCAGGCCATCGACATCGAGGCCGTCAAGACCAAGCTGATGAGCGGCCTGTCGGTGCCCACGGGCGGCCTGACGCCGTCCAGCAGCGCCTCCTTCGACGACCCCGCGCTGCAGACCCGCCTGCCGCACGACCTGGCCGCGGCCCGCCAGCTGATGGCCGAGGCCGGCTACGCGAACGGCTTCGAGGTGACGCTGGACTGCCCCAACAACCGCTACATCAACGACGAGGAGATCTGCTCGGCGCTGGCAGCCATGTGGGCGCAGCTCAAGATCAAGGTGCGCGTCAACGCCATGCCGCGCGTGCTGTACTTCCCCAAGCTGGAGAAGTACGACACCAGCCTGTACCTGTACGGCTGGGGCGGCGCGGTGACCGACGCCGAGGCCATCCTGACACCGCTGTACCGCACCCGTGGCGACAAGGGCGTGGGCAACTACAACTTCGGCGGCTTCCGCAACGACCGCGCCGACGCGCTGGCCGCGCAGTCCAGCGTCGAGCCCGACGCGAAGAAGCGCGAGGCGCAGATCCGCGGCGCGCTGGCGGAGCTGCGCGAGCAGGTCAACGTGATCCCGCTGCACCGCCAGGTCATCCCGTGGGTGGCGCGCGCCAACGTGACGGCCGTGCATCGGCCCGACAACTGGCTGGAAGTGGCCTGGGTTCAGATCAGCCGCTGATTTCGGGCCCTTAACGGGCCAATGGCGGGCAGGGCAGGGCGGCACACTGGCCCGCGCCATGCTGCATCGCCTCGCTGCCCTTTCTCTCCTCGTCCTGACGCTCGCTTCCTGTGGGGGCGGTGGCGGCGGGGGTGATGCGTCCGCCACGACACCGACGCTGACCACCCCACCCACGCTGCGCGGCGTGGCCGCGACCGGTGCGCCGCTGGTCAACGCCACGGTCACCGTTGTCGACGGCCAGGGCAAGGCCGTCGGCACGGCGACCACGCACGCCGCCGAGGGCAGCTACAGCGTGACGCTGTCCGTCAACAACCCGGCCGCGCCGCTGTTCATCCAGGCGCGCGGCATGGACGCCGGTGGCCACATGCAGGTGCTGCACTCCACGGTGCCGACCATCGCCGCGACCATGGTGGGCCATGTGACGCCGCTGACCAACGCCATCGTCGCGCTGGCGCTGGGCACCGAGCCCGCGCCGGTGTTCGCCAACGCGTCCGGCAGCGCCGCCCAGCTCACGCAGATGGCCACGGCCACGACGGCCGCCAGCGACTTCCTGAAGACGCTGATCAAGACCCAGCTCACCGACCTGAAGTTCACCACCCCCGCGGCGGTGGACCTGCTGGCTGATCCGGCCTTCGCCGCCAACAAGGGCGCGCTGGACCTGCTCGTCGAGAGCGTGCGCGTGGACGTCCTGCGCAACGCCAGCAACGTGCCGGTGCTGCAGATCGCCAACAAGTTCCTCGCTGGCTCGCCGGCGGAGGTCGTCGTGGAGCTGCCCACGGCGCAGACCGAGCTGCTGAAGACCGGCGGCACGCCCGCCAACGCCATCACGTCCACGCTCAAGGCAGCCACCAGCGCGACGACGCTGCTGGGCACGCTGCCGGGCATGGACGACCTGGGCGCTGCGCTGAACCAGCTCATCGCCCAGGGCCAGACGAGCGCCACGCTGCTGGCGTCGCCGCTGCTCACGG
Organism: Roseateles sp.; assembly: GCF_965229315.1. Lineage (GTDB taxonomy): Bacteria > Pseudomonadota > Gammaproteobacteria > Burkholderiales > Burkholderiaceae_C > Pelomonas. Next base: position 2,979,868 of record NZ_CBDDJA010000002.1, on the reverse strand, counting down.
GCTACGACAAGCACAACAGCCGCGTGAAGGCCGACCTCGCCAACCTGCTGGCCGGCTACGCGGCGGCGAACCGCCAGTTCGGCCGCTTCCAGCTGCTGGGCTGCGCCGACGAGGCACCGGCCACGGGCAACTGCGCCCGGGTGCTGGTCGGCGCCGTCATCAGCGACTCGACCGGCACGGTGGTGGACCTGTTCGCCGACGCGCTCAGCTACAACAAGTCCGCCACCACCACCAACAAGTGGAACCTCGTCGGCAATGGCCGCAAGCTGGGCCTGGCCGTGCACCCGCTGGCCTTCGCCGCGCTGAACGCCGACGGCTCGGCCGTGACCGCCACCGCGGCGTCACCCAACCCGGGCATCGGCCTGCAGGTGGAGATCCAGGCGCAGACGCTGGACCCCACGGCGCCGGTGCAGCTGCTGAGCGCGGCCACGGTGCAGCTGCCCAACGGCTTCAGCATCCCGTTCGCCTTCTGCGGCCGGCCGCTGCTGTGCGTGTCGGCCGTCACGGGCGCCACCAGCGCGACGCCGACCGGCGGCGTGGATGACCTCGCCATCAAGCGCGCCGCCGTGGGCTGGGTCGGCACGGCCGACAGCGTGCGCGGCGCCAGGTACCCGATCAACTACACCGTCGCCGGCACCACCGAGACGCGCAACGCCTACCTGCGCGTCGACGTGCTGGCCGCCCCCGTGGCGGCGCGCTTCCCGGCCCTGGCCGGCGTCACCACCACGCAGCCGCTGCGCGCGGCGGACCTACAGTCCGCCACCTACGCGCTGGACTGGACGAGCTGGGCCACGGCCAACCGCGACATGCGTGTCATCGAGATCAAGCGCGTCTTCACGCCGGTGGGCGGCACGCCCACCGTGGTCGACACGGCCGTGCCGCTGCCGCCGAAGACGACCGCCACGCTGGGTGCGGACTACGCGCCCACCGAGGCGGGCAAGACGGAGCTGTGGCTGCAGGCCATCGACTCGCAGGGCCGGCGCTTCCACACGCGCTACACCGCCAACCCCTGACGCTGCGGCGCCGCAGCAAACCAACCCCCTGACCGCCTCGCGGTCCGGGGGTTTTTTCTTGGGCGGCGCGCGCGTTCGCGCGCCATGCGCGCAAACCGCATAACCGTCCCTGTTTTGCTTCGTTTGCCGAAAAACCCCCGGAACTTAGCCTTGCTCGGTTTTCGCATGAGAGCCGTCATGAGCACTTCCGTCGTTGAAGAACCCGAAGTCCTGGCCCGCGCCCGCGAGGCCGCCCAGGCTGCCGCGCTGCCGTTCGCCGGCAGCCTCACGCCGCGTGATGCGTGGGCGCTGATGCAGGCGGGCCGTGCCGTCCTGGTGGACGTGCGCAGCGCCGAGGAGCGTCATTTCGTGGGGCATGTGCCAGGCAGCCTGCATGTGCCATGGGCCACGGGCACGGCGCTGAACCGCAACCCGCGCTTCGCCAAGGAGCTGGACGCCAAGGTCGGGCCGAAGTCCGGCAACGAGCTGCCGGTGCTGCTGCTGTGCCGCAGCGGCAAACGCTCGGCGCTCGCCGCAGAAGCAGCCGCCAAGGCCGGCCTCGCGAACGTCTTCAACGTGCAGGAAGGCTTCGAGGGCGATGCGGACGAGCACCGGCAGCGCGGCCACTTCAACGGCTGGCGCTTCCACAGCCTGCCCTGGGAGCAGGACTGATGGGCGCCGACGCCCAGGGCGGTGACGACCTGCTCGCCATCGTCGACGCGCTGCGCGCCACCCGCAAGCGCTGGCGCGAGGAACACCGGCGCTGGGATTCGGGCGGCCGCGAGCTGCCGTCGCGCGAACTGCTGACCGCCGTCGTGCAGCAGCTGGCCGGCGCGCTGTTCCCGATGCGCCTGGGGCCACCGGACCTGCAGCCCGAGGACGAGGACTATTACGTCGGCCACACGCTGGGCGTGGTGCTGGGCCGCCTTCGCCAGCAGGTGGCATTGGAGCTGCGCCATGACGCCCGGCTGCGCGGCGCGGAGGCGCCGCACGAGTCGGCCGCCGCCGAGCGCGTGAGCGCGTTTGCGCGGCGCCTGCCGGCCGTGCGCGAGCTGCTGGACAGCGACGTCATCGCCGCCTTCCAGAGCGACCCGGCCGCGCGCAGCGTGGACGAGGTGCTGCTGTGCTACCCCGGCCTGCACGCCCTCATCAGCCACCGGCTGGCGCACGAGCTGTATGGGCTGGGCCTGCCGCTGATCGCGCGCGTGGTGGCGGAGCTGGCGCATGCGCAGACCGGCATCGACATCCACCCCGGCGCGCAGATCGGCGCGGGCTGCTTCATCGACCACGGCACCGGCGTCGTCATCGGCGAGACGGCCGTGCTGGGCCGGCGCGTGCGCATCTACCAGAACGTGACGCTGGGGGCCAAGAGCATCCCCACCGACGAGGCCGGCCATGCCCGCAAGGGGCAGCCGCGCCACCCCATCGTCGAAGACGACGTGGTCATCTACGCCGGGGCCACCGTGCTGGGCCGCATCACCCTCGGGCGCGGCTCCGTCATCGGCGGCAACGTGTGGCTGACGCGCAGCCTGCCGCCGGGCAGCCGCATTTCCCAGGCCGACTCGCAGGCGGACAGCCAGGCCTTCACGCCCTGAACCTTCGAATCCCCGAACGCTTACCCACCCACCGCCCCAGGAGCCTCTTTTCCATGGCTGACACCCCCCAACTCGCACTCAGCGACACCGCTGCGCGCCAGCTTGCGAACGCGACCAAGACCGTCCCGCAGCTCTCCACCATCACGCCGCGCTGGCTGACGCACCTGCTGCAGTGGATTCCGGTGGAAGCCGGCATCTACCGGCTCAACAAGGTGGCCGACCCCGAGGCCGTCAAGGTCGCCTGCGCCAAGCGCGACGAGGCGGAGCTGCCCGTCACCTTCGCCGACTACGACACCGCGCCGCGCGAGTACTTCCTGAACGCGGTGGCCACGGTGCTGGACGTGCACACCCGCGTGTCCGACCTCTACAGCAGCCCGCACGACCAGATCAAGGAGCAGCTGCGCATCGTCATCGAGACGATCAAGGAGCGCCAGGAGTCCGAGCTCATCAACAACCCCGACTACGGCCTGCTGGCCAACGTCGCGGACGCGCAGCGCCTGTCCACGCTGACCGGTGCGCCCACGCCCGACGACCTGGACGACCTGCTGAGCAAGGTCTGGAAGGAGCCGGCCTTCTTCCTGACCCACCCGCTGGGCATCGCCGCCTTCGGCCGCGAATGCACGCGACGTGGCGTGCCACCGCCCACCATCAGCCTGTTCGGCAGCCAGTTCCTCACCTGGCGCGGCATCCCGCTGATTCCCAGCGACAAGGTGCCGGTCAACGACGGCAAGACCAGCATCATCCTGCTGCGCGTGGGCGACAAGCGCCAGGGCGTGGTGGGCCTGTACCAGCCGGGCCTGCCGGGCGAGCAGGGGCCGGGCCTGTCGGTGCGCTTCATGGGCATCAACCGCAACGCGATCGCCTCCTACCTGATCAGCCTGTACTGCTCGCTGGCGGTGCACAGCGACGACGCGCTGGCCGTGCTCGAAGACGTGGAAGTGGGCAAATACCATGAGTACCCTGACACCTACCGCTGACGTGGTGGAGAGCCCGTTCGCCGAAAGCCCGTTCGATGTGGCCGCGCTGGGGCGACTGGCCAACGAGCTGTTCGGCAGCCTGAACGCGGGGTCGCTGCCTTCGGCCCAGCCCGTGCAGTCCGCCGGTGGCCTGAACGTGCCCGCCAACCCGCTGCCGCCTGGCCTGCCCAGCGGCCCGCTGCCGCAGCCCACCACCACGCAGTTCGGCGGCTTCGGTGCGGCCGCTCCCGGCCTCAACCTGGCGCCCAACGGCCCCGACCAGGCCGCCGCATTGGCAAGGCCGTCGCCCGCCCGCGCACCCCATGCGCAAGCCGGCAACGGCGTGCCCGACGTGCTGCTGACCAGTGTGCCGGGCCTGGACGGCCGGGTGGGTGGCCAGCTGCTGGGCGTGCTGCAGGCCATCACGCCGCCGGCCCGCGAAGCCGCCGCGCCGGCGGGCTATTACTTCCTGGAACCGGCCGCGGGTGCCGCGCCCCAGCAGCCGTCGCTCTACGTGCTGGACCTGAACCGCCACCCCGGCGCTCACGGCCACCACGCCGGCGAGCTGCCGCACAAGCACGCGCTGCAGGCCCAGCGCGTGCCCTTCGACGTGCACGCCATCCGGCGCGACTTCCCCATCCTGGCTGAGCGCGTCAACGGCCGGCAGCTCGTCTGGTTCGACAACGCGGCGACGACTCAGAAGCCCAAGGCCGTCATAGCCCGGCTGAGCTACTTCTACGAGCACGAGAACAGCAACATCCACCGCGCCGCCCACACGCTGGCGGCGCGTGCGACCGATGCTTACGAAAGTGCCCGCAAGACGGTGGCGCAGTTCGTCAACGCGCGCTCGGCCGACGAGGTCATCTTCGTGCGCGGCGCCACCGAGGCCATCAACCTCGTCGCCAACACCTGGGGCGAGCAACACATCGTCGCGGGGGACGAGATCGTCGTCTCCCACCTGGAGCACCACGCCAACATCGTGCCCTGGCAGCAGCTGGCCGCCCGCAAGGGCGCGCACCTGCGCGTGATCCCGGTGGACGACAGCGGCCAGGTCATCCTGTCCGAAGCGCAGAAGCTCATCAGCGGCCCGCGCGCCAAGCTGCTCGCCGTGACGCAGGTCAGCAACGCGCTCGGCACGGTCGTGCCGGTGCAGGAGCTGGTCGGCATCGCGCAGCGCCAGGGCGTGACGACGCTGGTGGACGGCGCGCAGTCGGTGTCCCACCTGGCGGTGGACGTGCAGGCCATCGGCTGCGACTTCTTCATCTTCAGCGGCCACAAGATCTTCGGCCCCACCGGCATCGGCGCGCTCGTCGGCCGCCAGGCCGTGCTGGACGCCATCCCGCCCTGGCAGGGGGGCGGCAACATGATCGCGGACGTGAGCTTCGAGCGCACCGTGTTCCAGCCGGCACCGGCGAAGTTCGAGGCCGGCACCGGCAACATCGCCGATGCCGCCGGGCTGGGTGCCGCGCTGGACTATGTCTCGCGCGTGGGCCTGCATCACATTGCGAGGTACGAGCACGACCTGCTGGCCTACGCGACCGAAGCCATCCGCCCCATCCCGGGCGTGCGGCTCATCGGCACGGCGGCGGACAAGGCCAGCGTGCTGAGCTTCGTGCTGGCCGGCCACGAGACGGCGGCCGTGGGCCGCGCGCTGGCGGAGGAGGGCATCGCCGTGCGCTCGGGCCACCACTGCGCCCAGCCCATCCTGCGCCGCTTCGGCGTGGAGGCCACCGTGCGGCCGTCGTTCGCGTTCTACAACACCTGCAACGAGATCGACCACTTCGTGTCGGTGGTGCGCCGGCTGGCGAGGGCTTGAACGATGAGCATCGAGACACTGGCCCGCCTAGACATCCGCCCGCTGCCCGGCAGCTTCGCCGCCGAGGTGGTGGGGCTGGACCTGAGCCAGCCGCTGGCCGACGACGACTTCCGCCGCTTCCACCGCGCCCACCTGGACCACCACGTGCTGGTGTTTCGCGACCAGCGCATCACGCCCGAGCAGCAGATCGCCTTCAGCCGGCGCTTCGGCGAGCTGCAGATCCACGTGCTGCACCAGTTCCACCTGAAGGGCCACCCGGAGATCCTGATCGTCTCCAACATCGTCGAGAACGGCCAGCCGGTCGGCCTCGGCGATGCCGGCCACTTCTGGCACTCGGACCTGTCCTATGTCGAGAAGCCCAGCCTGGGCTCCATGCTGCTGGCCCAGGAACTGCCCAGCGTGGGCGGCGACACGCTGTTCGCCAACCAGCATGCGGCCTGGGAGGCGCTGCCGCCGGCGCTTCAAGCACGGGTGCTCCACCTGAAGGCGGAGCACTCGTATCTCGCCAAGTACGAGGCGCTGCGCGAGCGCAGCCCGTGGCGGCCCAAGCTCAGCGACGAGCAGGTGGCGCGGGTCTTGCCCAGCGTCCACCCGGTCGTGCGCCAGCACCCCGAGACCGGGCGGCTGGGCCTGTTCGTCAGCGAGCACTTCACGACCCGCATCGTTGACCTGCCGGAGGACGAGAGCCGCGCGCTGCTGGCCGAGCTGTTCGACCACAGCACCCGGCCCGGGCTGCAGTACCGCCACCCATGGCAGCCCCACGACATGGTGTTCTGGGACAACCGCTCCGTCACCCACCTGGCCGCCGGCTGCCCACCCGAGCTGCGCCGCCGCCTGCACCGCACCACCATCGAGGGCGACAAGCCTTTCTGATCCCATGAAGCTCAAACACACACTGCACCGCCTGGCGCTGACCGCCCTGTTCGCCCTGCCCCTGGCGGCACAAGCCGAAGGCCGCATCCGCATCGCCGAGCAGTTCGGCATCGTCTACCTGCTGCTGGACGTGGCCAAGGACCAGGGCCTGATCCAGAAGGCCGGCAAGGCCAACGGGTTGCCCGACGTGCAGGTCGAGTTCGTCGAACTCTCGGGCGGCGCTGCGGTCAACGAGGCGCTGCTGTCCGGCGGCATCGACATCGCCGGCGCCGGCGTCGGTCCGCTGCTGACGATCTGGGACCGTACCCACGGCAAGCAGAACGTGCGCGGCGTGGCCTCTCTCGGCAACTTCCCCTACTACCTCGTCAGCACCAACCCGGCCGTCAAGACCATCGCCGACTTCAGCGACAAGGATCGCATCGCCACACCCGCCACCGGCGTGTCGGTGCAGTCGCGCATCCTGCAGCTGGCCTCCGCCAAGCTCTGGGGCGATGCGCAGTTCAACCGGCTCGACAAGCTGCAGGTCGCGCTGCCCCACCCCGAGGCGACGGCGGCGCTGATCAAGGGCGGCACCGAGATCAACGCGCATTTCGGCAACCCGCCGTTCCAGGACCAGGTGCTGGCGGGCAACCCGCAGGCGCACATCGTGCTGAAGAGCTACGACGTGCTGGGCGGCCCGGCGTCCGCGACGGTGCTGTACGCGACCGAGAAGTTCCGCAAGGACAACCCGAAGACCTACAAGGCCTTCGTCGACGCGCTGGCCGAGGCCGCGAAGCTGGTGAAGGCCGACCCGGAGAAGGCGGCGGACATCTATCTGCGCACGAACAGGAGCAAGGTCGACCGCGCGCTGCTGCTGAAGATCATCAAGAACCCCGAGGTGGACTTCAAGCTGACGCCGGAGAACACCTTCGCGCTGGCCGACTTCATGCACCGCGTGGGGGCGATCAAGACCAGGCCGGCGTCGGTGAAGGACTACTTCTTCGACGACGCGCATCTGGCGGGCGGGAGCTGAACGTGGTTGCCACCGGCCCGCAGGAGCACCAGGCGCTGGCCGCGGCCGCTCAGCCGCTGCTGCAGGTGCGCGACCTGACGCTGGCGTACCGCACCGAGCGGCGCACCGTGCGCGCCACGCACGAGGTGTCGTTCGACGTGCAGCAGGGCGATCGCTTCGTGCTGCTGGGCGCGTCGGGCTGCGGCAAGAGTTCGCTGCTCAAGGCTGTCGCGGGCTTCCTGCCGCCGCGCTCGGGCGACATCCTGCTGCAAGGCCAGCCGGTCACCGAACCCGGCGCCGACCGCGTCGTCGTGTTCCAGGAGTTCGACCAGTTGCCGCCGTGGAAGCGCGTGCTGGACAACGTTGCGTTCGGCCTCGTCGCCTCGCGCCAGTGCGGCAAGGCCGAGGCCCGCGAGCGCGCCGCGCAGGCGCTGGCCACCGTCGGCCTGAGCCGCGCGGCCGAGGCCTATCCGCACCAGCTCAGCGGCGGCATGAAGCAGCGCGTGGCCATCGCCCGGGCGCTCGCGATGCGCCCACGCGTGCTGCTGATGGACGAGCCCTTCGCCGCGCTGGACGCGCTGACGCGCCGCGGCCTGCAGGAGGAGTTGCTGCGGCTGTGGGCGGAGCTGCGCTTCACGCTGCTGTTCGTCACCCATTCCATCGAGGAGGCGCTGTTGGTGGGCAACCGCATCCTGCTGCTGTCGCCCCACCCGGGCCGCGTGCGCGCGGAGCTGGACGCCGAGTCGTTCGACTTCGCCAGCGCCGGCAGCGCGGCGTTCCAGGCCCAGCAGCAACGTATCCACCGACTGCTGTTCAATCCTGAATCCGGCAGTTGACCGCTTGCCATTCATCGAGAGTCCTGGTGGTTCAACATTCAGTCGAATTTCGCTGCGGGCACCACGTCGGTGGAGACCGCTGCATGCCCGCTGGTCTGGCGCTACGAGCCGCTGGCGGTGTGGCTGCTTCTCGTGCGCATGAGCCCGCAGCGTCGTTGCGCCTTGCCAGCGACTCGCCTCGCCAGCCCCTCGGGCATGCCCAACTGCCGGATCCAGGATCATGAGCTACGTCCATCCCGCCCGTCCCGAGTTCGAACGCGAGCTGCCGCCGCTGCCCGCGCAGCTGGCCGACATCCACCTGAGCCTGGCGCAACGCATCTGGCAGCGCGACGGCGTGCGCCAGGTCGTCGTGCTCGTGCTGATCGCCGCCGCCTGGGAGCTGGCCGCCCGCGTGGCCGGCAACGACCTGCTGCTGCCCGGCTTCCTGCAGGCCTCGCACGCCTGGTGGGACGACCTGCGCAACGGCGAGCTGGTCGCGCGCACGGCGGCGTCGCTGTCGTTGCTGCTGCAGGGTTATGCGCTGGGCGTCGTGCTGGCGCTGACGCTGTCGGCGCTGGCCGTGGCGACCCGACCGGGCCGCGACGTGCTGGTCACGCTGACCTCGCTGTTCAACCCGCTGCCGGCGATTGCGCTGCTGCCGCTGGCGCTGCTGTGGTTCGGCCTGGGCCAGGGCAGCCTGGTCTTCGTGCTGGTGCACGCCGTGCTGTGGCCGCTGGCGCTGGCCACGCTGTCGGGCTTCCAGGGCGTGCCCGAGACGCTGCGCATGGCCGGCCGCAACTACGGCCTGCGCGGGTTGCGCTACGTGCTGCAGATCCTCGTGCCGTCCGCGCTGCCGGCCATCCTGTCGGGCCTGCGCATCGGCTGGGCCTTCGCCTGGCGCACGCTGATCGCGGCCGAGCTGTTCTTCGGTGCATCGTCGGGCCAGGGCGGCCTGGGCTGGTACATCTTCCAGAGCCGCAACGAGCTGCTCACCGACCGCGTCTTCGCCGGTCTCGCCACCGTCGTGCTGATCGGCTGGCTGGTCGAGCGCTTCGTGTTCGACACGGTGGAGCGGCTGACGGTGAGGCGCTGGGGCATGCAGCGCTGAGGGGGGCTGGCGGAAGCTGTGAGATTCGAACTCACGGGCCATTGCTGGCCGACGGTTTTCAAGACCGTTGGGTTAAACCACTCCCCCAAGCTTCCAGAGGGTGCGCATTCTACGAGGCGGTTCAGCCGGGTTTTTGCGCCTGCGCGCAATCGACCTGGATGATCTCGCGCGCCGTGCCGTCCACGCGGGCGGCCGTCAGCTGGCCGCCCCAGACGCAGCCGGTGTCCAGCCCCAGCAGCGTGGGGCGGTCCAGCAGGCCCAGCGTGGACCAGTGGCCGAAGGCGATGGGGGTGTCGGCAGTCGCGCGGCCCGGCACGTCGAACCAGGGCATGAAGCCCGCGGGCGCGGCACCCGCGCCGTCCTTGGTCTTGAAGTCCATCTCGCCATCGGCCGAGCAAAAGCGCAGGCGCGTCAGCACGTTGACCGTGAAGCGCAGCCGTGCGGTGCCGGTGAGGGCCGGGTCCCAGCGCGCCGGCTCGTTGCCGTACATCTCGTGCAGGAAGTGGGGCAGGTCGGGGCCGCGCAGCACGGCCTCCACGGCGCCTGCCAGCGCGAGCGTGTCGTCGCGGCTCCACTGCGGCACGACGCCGGCGTGCACCATCAGCCAGCCGGCCTCGAAGTGGGCCACGCGCTGGTGGCGCAGCCAGTCCATCAGCGCGGGGCGGTCGGGTGCCGCGAGGATGTCGTTTAGTGTGTCTCCCCGCCCGGGTGCACGCGCGCCGTGGTGCACGGCGAGCAGGTGCAGGTCGTGGTTGCCGAGCAGGCAGGTGGCGGCGTCGCCCAGCGCCACGAGTGCGCGCAGCGTGGCCAGCGACTGCGGGCCGCGGTTGACGAGGTCACCCAGCAGCCACAGCCGGTCGCGCGACGGCGAGAAGGCGATGCGTGCCAGCAGGCGCTCCAGCGCGCCGCAGCAGCCTTGGAGGTCACCGATCAGGTAGTTCATGCGTGCGTTTTCGAGTGCGGGAATGTGCGCTGGGCGCGGTCATGGGCATCTGCTAGTCTTCCGGGCTTCGTTTTTGCCCCGCGCCGACAGGGTTTTCTCTGCTCCGGCGCTTTCGATGGACACCGCCCTAGTTCTCTTCCTGATCGTTCTCAACGGCCTTTTCGCGATGTCGGAAATGGCGCTGACCGCCAGCCGCAAGGCGCGGCTGCAGGTGATGGTGGAAAGCGGGGAGGGCGGGGCGCAGGCCGCGATGGACCTGCACGATAACCCGACCAAGTTCCTGTCGACGGTGCAGATCGGCATCACCGGCATCGGCGTGCTCAACGGCATCGTCGGCGACGCGGCGTTCTCCGGCCCGCTGTCGCGCTGGCTGACCGAGACCTTTTCGCTGGCACCGCACGCGACCGACATCGCCGCCACGGCGCTGGTCGTCGTCATCATCACGCTGCTGACCATCGTCTTCGGCGAGCTGGTGCCCAAGCGGGTCGGCCAGATCTACCCGGAGACGGTGGCCCGCCTGGTGGCGCCGACGATGAATTTCGTGTCCATGGCCGCCCGGCCGCTGGTGCGCCTGCTGAGCGTGACGACCGAGGCCACGCTGAGCCTGATGGGGCTGCGCAACAAGGGCCAGCGGGGTGTCACGGAAGAGGAGATCGCGGCCAGCCTCGAAGAAGGCCTGGACGCCGGCGTCATCGAGCAGCATGAGCACCAGATGGTGCGCAACGTGTTCCGCCTGGACGAGCGCCAGGTCGGCTCGATGATGATCCCGCGCGCCGAGATCGCCTGGCTGGACGTGAGCGCCACGCCGGCCGAGGTGCTGGCGGTGCTGCGCGAGCATGGCTTCAACCGCTATCCGGTCTGCCGCGGCGGCCTGGGGGACGTGCTGGGCGTGGCCAATGCGCCTGCGCTGCTGGCCGGCATGCTGGAAGGCCAGCCGCTGGACCTGACGGCCGGCATGGAAGCGCCGCTGTTCGTGCCGGAGACGCTGTCGGGCATGGAATTGCTGGAGCATTTCCGCGTGTCGGACGCGCCGCTGGTGTTCGTCGTGGATGAATACGGCGAAGTGCAGGGCGTGATTGCCGTGCGCGACGTGCTGGAAGCCATCGCCGGGGAGTTCAGCGCCCCGAGCGATGGCGATGCCTGGGCGGTGCAACGCGAGGACGGGAGCTGGCTGATCGACGGCCTGATCCCGGTACCCGAGCTGAAGGACCGCCTGGGGCTGAAGGAACTGCCCGAAGAGGACCGTGGCCGCTACAACACCCTGGCCGGCATGATCATGCTGCTGCTGGGGCGCTTGCCGCGCACGACCGATGTGGTGGAGTGGGACGCGTGGAGATTCGAGGTCGTCGACCTCGACGGCAAGCGTGTGGACAAAGTGCTGGCCAGTCGTCTGGCCGAAGAACCTGAAGAGAGAACCTCATGAGCAACCCCCCGATGTACGGCGAACTGCTGCCGCTGGACCGAGAAGTCCACAAGAACATGAAGCTGGACACGACGGTGCCCGTCGTGCGCCGCCTGGCCGACCAGAACTCGGTCTTCCTCGCTGCCGTCGAGTTCGGCGACGCGTGCAAGGAATACCCCATCGTCTTCGTGCGTGCCGGCAATGGCGACAACGGCAAGCCGGTGGTGGCGCCGCTGGCCGTGCTGGGCCTGAAGGCCGGCTCCAACCTCTTCGTCGATGGCGACCAGTGGACGGGCAACTATGTGCCGGCCTATGTGCGCCGCTACCCGTTCGCGATGGCCCGGCTGGAAGAGAACACCACGAACGTGGCCGTCTGCTTCGACCTGAAGTGGCCGGGCTTCAACGACACGACCGGCGAGGCGCTGTTCAAGGACGGCCAGCCCACCGAGTTCCTGACGAACGCGCGCACCTTCCTCGAGAACTTCGAGCAGGAATCGGAGCGCACGCGCCTGATCTGCAACCTGCTCGTCGAACTGGACCTGCTGCAGGACATGCGCTTCGAGGCCACGCTGTCCACGGGCGAGAAGATCGATGTCGAAGGCTTCCTGGCGCTGGACGAGAAGAAGTACGCCGAGCTGCCGGACGACAAGGTGCTGCAGTTGCACCGCAACGGCCTCATCGCCTTGATCGAGCTGCACCGCCTGTCGCTCACCAACATGAATCGCCTGGTGGGCCGGTACGCGAACTGAGCGCCCGCCGCGCTGCCAAGGCCACGCATTGCGTGGCCTTTTTCTTGCGCGTGCCTTGCCTGTCCCCTGTGCAGGCGGCGGAGAAACCCGGTTGATAGGGTGATTCAGATGTATCTCTGTGTGAGGTGCCAGGAAAAGCACTTTTTCAATCCCTAGACTGCGGGCCTAGTGATTTTTACCCCGCCAGGACGCTGTGATGATTCCCACCTTCGACGAGAGCCGGCATGCGCCGCTGAACCCCTTTGGCGGCCCGCCGCTGGAGTTGAACAGCGACTTCGGCTCGCTCGATGGCGACGCGCTCGACCTGGTGGAGCGGCGCTACGGTGACCGGGGCCTGGTCCTCACGCGGGAGCGCTACAGCAGCCGCAACGAGGATGGCGACATCGTCTGCACCGCCCGCGATGGCGAGCAGGTCGTGGGCACGTTGTCGGTGCGCCTGGACGGCAGCGGCGGCCTGCATGCCGACCTGCTGTTCGGCGCCGAACTGGCCGAGTGGCGCTCGGCCGGCGTGAAGCTCTGCGAGTTCGGCAGCCTGGCCGTGGACCGCCATTCGCACAACGCCAAGCGCGTGCTGGCGCAGATCTTCCATCTCGGCTACCTGCACGCGCACCGCCGCGAGGGCTGCGACCGTCTCGTCATCGAGGTCAACCCGCGCCATGTGGCCTTCTACCGCCGCTACCTGGGCCTGCTGCCGTACACGATGGCACGCCACAACCCGCGCGTGGATGCGCCGGCGGTGCTGATGAGCATCGACCTGCGCACCGTGCGCGAGCAGATCACCCTGTGGGGCGGGCGCCCCGAGATGCTGGCGGCCGCGCGCTGCCTGTACCCGCTCGCCTGGGATGAGGCCACCGAGGCCTCGATGCTGGCCAGGCTGCCCTGAGCAGCCCGGCGCTGGCACCATGAAAAAGGGCCCCGTGAGGGGCCCTGGTCGTTGGTGGGGGTGAGGCCGGTCAGAAGTCGTACGACGCACGTGCGTAGTACGAGCGGCCCACGGCGCTCGCATAGCGCGGGTCGTAGCCGGCCTGGAAGACCTGCGTCTGGTAGCTCAGCGGCGGGTCGCGGTCGGTCAGGTTGTGCACGCCCAGTGTCAGCGTGGTGCCCTTCAGTGGCTTCCAGGTGCCGAACAGGTCCAGCGTCGCGTAGTTGCTGACGCGGTTGGTGTCGTCCACGTCCACGTAGCCGGACTTGTAGTGGCCGGTCACGCCCAGGCTGTAGACGTCCTTGTTCCACACGGCCGTCAGCGTGTGCTGCCAGCGGAACACGGGGCCCGTGCCGACGTAGACGCCCACGTTCTGGTTCCACGGGCCGTCGGTGTAGTCCTGGTACTCGTACCTGGCAACGTAGGTGCTGTTCAGGCCGAAGGTGAACGTGCCCCAGTTGGAGCGCAGCCGGTAGTTGGCGTTGAGGTCGATGCCGTGCGTGTTGGTGCCGCCGAGGTTCTGCGTGCGCTCGTCCACGTAGCCGCAGTCCGAACCCGGGCAGGACGTGCCGTCGGTGGACAGGTGGCCGGTCGTGTCGCGGTGGAACAGGTAGCTGAAGGTCGGGTAGTTGGCCGGGTCGAACAGCGTGTTGTCGCCGATGGCGGCGATCTGGTTCTTCAGCCGCACCCACCAGAAGTCCACGCCGAAGTTCAGATCGGGCATGGGCTCGAAGGCGATGCCCAGGTTGGCCGTCTTGCTCTTCTCGGGCGCCAGCTTCAGGTTGCCGCCATTCAGGATCTGGAACTGCGCATTGCAGTTGTTGACCTTGGCGCCGGTGGGCACGCCGCCGGGGCAGGTCAGCGGGTCGTTGACGGTGCCGCTGTTGGTGAAGCTCTGCGCCGCGTTCAGCTCGTACAGCGACGGCGCGCGAAAGCCCGTCGAGTAGGCGCCGCGCAGCAGCACTTCCTTGACCGGCTGGAAGCGGAAGCTCACCTTGGGGTTGGTGGTGCTGCCGAAGTCGCTGTACTTGTCGTAGCGCACGGCGGCGGTCACCTCCAGCGACTTCAGCAGCGGCACGTTCAACTCGCCGTAGGCGGCCGACACGCGGCGCGAGCCGGCGTTGTAGGTGTCCGGGTCGATGCCGGTGGAGGCGACGACGATGGCCGCATAGTCGTGGTTGGCCTGCGTCGTGAACTTCTCGCTGCGCGTCTCGGCGCCCAGCGCCAGTGACACAGGGCGGCCGGCGCCGAACCAGTCCGACAGCTCGCGGCTGGCGCGTGCATCCAGGCCGGTGGTCGTGCCCTTGCCGTACATCACCGTGCCAACGGCCAGCGCCTGGTCGATGATGGCCTGGCCGGCGGCGTCCTGGTCGCCGAACGGGTTGATCTTGCCCGTCAGCACGCCTTCCTGGATCAGCAGGCCGTTGTTGTAGCCGCTGATGAGCTTCTCATTGACCTTGTTCTGGTTGTACGAGGCGCCCACCGTGTAGTCCCAGCCGGCCACGGTGCCGTCCAGGTTCAGCACCAGGCGCTGCTGGGTGTTCTTGTTCTCGTCGCCGCGCGCGCCGTTGGGCACGTCGCGCCACTTCACGTTCACGTAGCCAGGCTGGATCAGCGCGCCGCCGGCGGTCAGCGTCTTGCCGACCTTGCCGCCGTCGAAGGTCGCGCTCAGCGGGATGGTGGGCGTGAAACCGCTGCCGGAGTTGCCCGGGTAGTAGGGGTTGGGCGTGCCGTCGGGGCGCAGCGGGTTCTGGACCAGCGCGCCATAGGGCACGGGCGCGATGCGTGTCCAGACCGTGCTTTCGGTGCGGAAGTACTCGGCGCTCAGCGTGTGGTCGTCGCCCAGCTTGACCTGGCCCTTGAGCATGGCGGAGTCGCGCTGCGACTTGGGCACGTAGTCGACGTAGCTGGACGTCGTCATGTAGCACGACAGGTTGTCGCCGGCCGGGATCAGGAAGGTGCCCTTGCCGCAGGTCGGCGCGGCCGGATTGGCCACATCGCCCGCCTGGTAGTAGTTGCCCGGCGATGTGGAGCCCGACAGGCCGCCGGCGTAGCGCGTGTTGAACGGGCGCTGCGTGCCGCTGATGGCGTCCTGGCGCTGCGCGTCGATGAAGCCGAAGACGTTGAAGCCCTGCTTGTCCAGGTCGCCGAAGCCGAAGCCGGCGTTGGCGTTCTTGGTCTTGCCGCCCGGGTGCTGGGGCGACTCGTAGCTGACCGACACCGTGCCGCCCTGGTAGTCGCGGCGGGTGATGAAGTTGATGACGCCGCCGATGGCGTCCGTGCCGTACAGCGACGATGCCCCGTCGCGCAGCACCTCGACGCGGTCCAGCGCGGCGAAGGGGATCATGTTCAGGTCGGGCGCCGAGCCGTCGAACGCGTTGTTCGCGATGCGCCGGCCGTTCAGCAGCACCAGCGTCTTGTTGGCGCCGATGCCGCGCATGTCGGCGAACGACGCACCGCCGGTCGAGGCGCCCACGGCCTGGCTGGTGCCCACGCTGGCTTGGCTGGCGGTCAGGCTGCTGAGGATCTGCTCGACCGTGGTGATGCCCTGCTGCTTCATCTCGGTCATCTTGAAGACCGTGACGGGCACCGACGTCTCGGCGTCCAGGCGCTTGATGGCCGAACCGGTCACCGTCACCCGCTCGATCTGCTGCGGCTCCGTGGTGTCCTGGGCCTGTTGGGCCCAGGCGTTCAAACCGCCCACGGTCATCAGGACCGCGGCGGCAATTTTGGTGGGTTGATGCATGACTGCTCCAGAAAAATAAGGCAAACGGATGGTTGCCCGATGTGCCGGCCGGGGGTTGATTCGCGCTGGATACAGGGCGGTGGCCGGTCGTTCGAATTTTCTGGCGGCAGTCGTTCCGCGACGGATCGGCAAACCCCTGGATGCCGTGTAAACCTGCGTGTCGCCTCGGTAATTCAATGCCATGTCTTTGATTGGCAATGACTTTTCGGCATCCGTCGCGCGTTCTCCGGGCCCGCGGGGTGTGCATTTAGCCAACTGGCAACGCTACTTCATACAAGTGGTGCCGGCGTACATATTCTCGAATGTGTCAGCGCCCGCTGGTTTATCTCGGCCACCTTGTGCCCAGTATCAAGGCCTGCGTATCACGATTTTGGTGCGCCGCATTTCATTGCGATATGTAAATATCGCGAACAGTATTGCTGGATTGAAAAAATGGTTTGCGCTGAACGGTGCTGCGCAGCCGTCAACGACCGAGCCGGCGCGACAGGACCGCGGCGGCCTCGCGCAGCGTCGCGGCCAGCACGCCATCCGGCGCGGTGTCGAAGCTGGCGCTCGGGCCGATGGCCGTCAACGCGAGCACCAGGCGCCCCGAGGCCTCGAAGACCGGGGCCGCCGCCGCGCTGACACCGGCTACCACGCCGTCTCGCGACGTCGCCAGCCCGGCGTCGCGCACGGCGGCCAGCGTGGCCTCGTCCGGCAGTGGTTCCGCCAGCGCCGCCGCTTCCGCGGTACGCCAGGCCGCAAAGAGTCGGCCGGACGCCGTGCCCGCCAGGCTCATCACCGTGCCGTGGCGCATGCTGATGTGCACCGGCGTCGGCCCCTCGGCCACGCGCACGATGGTGGGGCCGCGCGTGCCCCACACGGCGATGGCCACCGTGTGCCGCAGTTGCAGCGCCAGGTCCTCGATGACCGGTGTGGCCAGCCGCACCGGGTCGTACTGCTGCAGGCTGATGAGGCCCAGTTGCAGCGCCAGCGGCCCCAGGCCGTAAAAGCCCGACCGGCCGCTGCCGCCGTCCTGCTCCACCAGGCCCAGCTTGATGAAGCTCACTAGGTAGGGGTGGGCCTTGGCTGGCGTCATGCCGGCTTCGCGCGCCAGGTCCTTCAGCGCCATCGGCCGGCCATGGTGGGCCAGCGCCCGCAGCAATTGCCCACCGACTTCGATGCTCTGGATGCCCCGCGGTGCCTTGGTGTCGCCCATGCTGAAAATTCTATATTGGTGAATTCATTTGGATTAGGCTAAATTTCGGACCTGACGTTGGAGACCCCGCATGAGCACCAAAGCCTTCGCCTCGCAAGCCGACCTGGAAGAAAAGCAGGTCACCTTCGAGCGCCTGTCCGAGCACGCCTGGGCCTACACGGCCGAGGGCGACCCCAACACCGGCATCGTCATCGGCCGCGACGCGGCCATGGTGATCGACACCCAGGCCACGCCGGTGATGGCGGCCGACGTGATCCGCCGCATCCGCGAGGTGAGCCCCGTGCCCATCAAGTACGTGCTGCTCAGCCACTACCACGCGGTGCGCGTGCTGGGCGCCGCCGCCTTCAAGGCCGAGGGCCTGGAGCAGGTCATTGCCAGCGACGCGACGCTGGCGCTCATCCAGGAGCGCGGCGAGCAGGACAAGGCCAGCGAGATCGGCCGCTTCCCGCGCCTGTTCCGCAACGTCGAGTCCGTGCCTGCCGGCCTCACCTGGCCCACGCTGACGTTCTCCGGCCGGCTGACGCTGGACCTGGGCGGCGTCAAGGTCGAGATGTTCTCGCCCGGGCGCGGCCACACGGCGGGCGACACCGTCGCCTGGCTGCCCGAGGAGCGGGTCCTGTTCAGCGGCGACCTCGTCGAGTTCCACGCCACGCCCTATTGCGGCGACGCCCACTTCGCCGACTGGCCCGCCACGCTGGATGCCATCGCCGCGCTGGACGCTGCGGCCCTGGTGCCGGGCCGCGGCCCCGCGCTGAAGGGCGCCGAGCAGGTGGCCGCGGGCCTTGCCGGCACGCGCGCCTTCGTCAGCGAGCTGTACGCGGCGGTGCAGCGCGGCGTGGCGGCGGGCGAGGAGCTCAAGGCCGTCTACCAGCGCACGATGGCGGCGCTGCGGCCCAAGTACGGCCACTGGGTCATCTTCGACCACTGCATGCCGTTCGACGTGACGCGCGCCTACGACGAGGCCGGCGGCACGTCCCACCCGCGCATCTGGACGGCCGAGCGCGATGTGGAGATGTGGAAGGCCCTCGAAGGCGCCTGACATGGAGCCCCTCGTCCAAGGCCTACCTTGGCCAGGACCGCTCTGCGGCCAGCGGCCACAGAGCTTCGGCAGGCACAGGTCGTCCACTGGACGCCCTGTGTCCGGCCTCAGCCCCCGCGGGGACGGCGATGCTTGGCGCGTCGAGCGACAAGCACATCGCCAGATCGGCCCGGCTTGGGAGCGGCCCGGCGCTCGGCCCGCGCCTGTGCACGACGTGATCGAAGAGTTGATGTGATGGACTTGCCGCGCTACCCCTATCACCAGACGCTGGAACAGCGCTCCGGCCAGCCGCAGCGCCGCCCGGTCGTCATCGTCGGGGCCGGCCCCGTCGGGCTGACGCTGGCGCTGGACCTCGCGAAGCGGGACGTGCCGGTCGTCGTCATCGACGACAGCGACCGCATCGGCGAGGGCTCGCGTGCCGTCTGCTGGGCCAAGAAGACGCTGGAGGTGTTCGACCGCCTCGGTGTCGGCGAGGCCGTCGCGCGCGAAGGCGTGCGCTGGCAGCGCGGCCGCGTGTTCCACGGCGAGTGCGAGGCCTATGCTTTCGACCTGCTGCCCGAGTCGCATCACAAGATGCCGGCGATGGTGAACCTGCAGCAGGACCAGGTGGAGGCGCGCCTGGTGCGCGCCGCGCAGCTGGACGGCCGCATCGAGCTGCGCGGCAGGCACGAGCTGATCGGGCTGGAGCAGGACGCTGAAGACCCGTCCCAGGGCGTCACGCTCACCGTGCGCACGCCCGACGGCCTGTTCGACATGCGCGCCGACTGGGTCGTCGGCTGCGACGGTGCGCGCAGCCCCACACGCACGCTGCTGGGGCTGAGCTTCACGGGCCAGGTCTTCGAGGACCGCTTCCTGATCGCCGACGTGCGCTTGGGCGCCGGCGTGCGGCCACGTGGGCTCGACCCGGCCAGGCCCGAGCGCTGGTTCTGGTTCGACCCGCCGTTCCACCGCGGGCAGTCCGTGCTGCTGCATGCCCAGGCCGACGGCCTGTGGCGCATCGACTTCCAGCTCGGCCGTAATGCGGACGTGGAGGCCGAGCGCAATGTCGACCGCATCAAGGCGCGCGTTGCGCAGATGCTGGACACCGAGGGCTTCGAGCTTGTCTGGTCGTCCATCTACCAGTTCTGCTGCCGCCGCGCTTCAGCGTTTCGCGTGGGCCGCGTGCTGCTGGCGGGCGACGCGGCGCACCAGGTCTCGCCGTTCGGCGCGCGCGGCGCCAACAGCGGCGTGCAGGACGCCGACAACCTCGGCTGGAAGCTCGCCGCCGTCGTGAAAGGCGAGGGTGGCCGCGATGGCCTGGCGCTGCTGGACAGCTACGAGGCCGAGCGCATCGCCGCGGCCGACGACAACATCGGCCACTCCACGCGCGCCACCGACTTCATCAGCCCCAAGAGCGCGTTGAGCCTGCGATTCCGCCGGGCGGCGCTGGACTTGGCGGCGCATGCCGAGTTCGCGAAGCCGCTGGTCAACAGCGGGCGGCTGTCCATGCCCACCGACATGGGCGGCTCCGCGTTGAACACGCCCGACGCGGATGCCTGGGTCGGCGGGCCCGCGCCCGGCTGCCCCGCGCCCGACGCGCCGCTGGAAAGCGGCTGGCTCAGCGAACAATGGCATGGCGAGTTCACGCTGCTGGCCTTTGGCGATGCAGTGGACGTCGATGGCCGCGTGCTGGTGCTGCCGGCCGACGGCATCGCGGCGCAGCGCTATGCCGCGCAGCCCGGCTGCGTCTACCTGGTCCGGCCGGACGCTGTCGTCGCGGCGCGCTGGCGGCGTTTCGATGCTGCTGCCTTCCGCGCCGCGCTGGCCCGCGCCTATGGGAGGCCCCATGAGTAAATTGACTCTGACCCCAAATTTCGGGCGGGAGGCGGATGCTTTCTACGCCGAGTTGATCGCCGCCCAGGTGGGCTTGAGCGATGACGCGGCGGCCGACTGGCTGGCGCGGCTGACCCTGATCCTGTGCAACCACATCGGCGACCGCGAGGTGCTGCGTGAAGCCTTTGCGCTTGCGCGCAAACCGCAGTGACTCACCGGCCCACAAGACACCATGACTGAACTGACTTACCTCACGGGTTTCGGCAACCAGCACAGCAGCGAGGCCGTCCCGGGTGCGCTGCCCGTCGGCCGCAACAGCCCACAGAAGGCGCCGCACGGCCTGTATGCCGAGCTGCTGTCCGGCAGTGCCTTCACCGCGCCGCGCGCCGACAACCAGCGCACCTGGCTGTACCGCCGCAAGCCGTCAGTCGTTGTCGGCGGCTACGCGCCGTTGGCGCATGCGCTGTGGAAGAGCGGCGCGGCGCAAGGCGAGTGCGCACCGCCCGACCCGCTGCGCTGGGGTCCCACGCCGCTGGACGGTGACGGCGACTTCGTCGACGGCTTGCGCAGTTATGCCGTCAACGGCGAGGTGGGCATCGCGGGCATGGGCGCGCTGGCCTATGTCGCCACGAAGGCCATGGGCCGCCGCGCGCTGGTCAATGCCGACGCCGAGATGCTGCTGGTGCCGCAGCAGGGCCGGTTGCTGGTGACGACCGAGCTGGGCCGCCTGCACGTGGCACCCGGCTCCATCGCGCTGCTGCCGCGCGGCATGGCCTTCAAGGTCGATCCGCTGGACGGCACAGCGCGCGGCTATGTCTGCGAGAACTTTGGCGCCGCGATGCGCCTGCCGGAGCTGGGGCCCATCGGCTCCAACGGCCTGGCCAACCCGCGCGACTTCGAGGCGCCGGTGGCTTGGCATGAGCAGCAGAATGGGGATTACGAAATCGTCAAGCGCTACGGCGGCAAGCTCTGGCGCGCGACGCAGGCGCACAGCCCGTTCAACGTCGTCGCCTGGCATGGCAACCTCGTGCCGTACCGCTGGGACACGGCGCGCTTCATGACGATCAACACCGTCAGCTTCGACCACCCCGACCCCAGCATCTTCACCGTGCTGACCAGCCCCAGCGACACGCCCGGCTGGGCCAACGTGGACTTCGTCATCTTCCCGCCGCGCTGGATGGTGGCCGAGGACACCTTCCGCCCGCCCTGGTACCACCGTAACGTGATGAGCGAGTTCATGGGCCTGGTGCTGGGCCAGTACGACGCCAAGCCCGAGGGCTTCAAGCCCGGCGGCGCCAGCCTGCACAACAGCTATGTGCCGCACGGCCCCGACAGCGAGGCCTTCGACAAGGCCAGCAACGCAGAGCTCAAGCCGCACAAGCTGGATGCCACGCTGGCCTTCATGTTCGAGACGCGTTGGCCACTCAAGCCCACCGCCTGGGCGCTCAACGACGCACCTCTGGAGACGACCTATGCCCACTGCTGGCAGGGTTTGAAGGAAGAATTCAACGCATGAGCATCGATCACACGCACGACGTCGCGGCCCGCTCCTGGGTCGCCTCGGCCAACGACCCAGCCACCGACTTCCCGCTGCAGAACCTGCCGTTCTGCAGCTTCCGCCGCGCCGGCACGCTGGAGCCGTTCCGCGTGGGCGTGGGCATCGGCGACCAGATCCTGGACCTGAGCGACTGGGGCATCGCCGACCTGAACGCGCTGATGGCCCGCCCGAGCGCGGAGCGGCGCGCGCTGCGCCACCGCCTGTTCGACACGCTGAAGGCCGGCGCGCCCGAGGTCGAGCTGGTGCCGCAGGCGCAAGCCGAGTACACGCTGCCCTGCCGCATCGGCGACTACACCGACTTCTACACCGGCATCCACCACGCCCGCGCCATCGGCAAGCTGTTCCGCCCCGACAACCCGCTGCTGCCCAACTACCAGTGGGTGCCCATCGGCTACCACGGCCGCAGCTCCTCCATCGTCGTCAGCGGCACGCCGCTGCGCCGGCCCCGGGGCCAGGTCAAGCTGCCGGACGCCGACGTGCCGGTCTTCAAGCCCAGCGCGCGCATCGACTGCGAGCTGGAGCTGGGCCTGTTCGTCGGCCCCGGCAACGCGCTGGGCGAGCCGTTCGGCATCGACGAGGCCGACGATCACGCCTTTGGCCTGACGCTGCTGAACGACTGGTCGGCGCGCGACATCCAGCCCTGGGAGTACCAGCCGCTGGGGCCCTTCCTGGCCAAGAACTTCGGCACGACCATCTCGCCGTGGATCGTCACGATGGAGGCGCTGGAGCCGTTCCGCATCCCGTTCACGCGGCCCGAAGGCGACCCGCAGCCGCTGCCGTACCTCGACTCGCCCGCGCACCGTGCGAACGCGGCGTTCGACATCGAGCTGGAGGTCTGGTTCAAGACGCCCGCCATGGCCGAACCGACGCGCATCTCCCGCTCCAACCTGCGGCATGCCTACTGGTCTCTGGCGCAGATGCTGACCCACCACGCCAGCAATGGCTGCAACCTGCAGCCGGGCGACCTGCTGGGCACCGGCACCATCAGTGGCCCGGCACCGGAAGAGGCCGGCTCGCTGCTGGAGCTGACCGGTGGCGGCAAGCAGCCGATCACGTTGCCCAACGGCGAAACGAGAACCTTCGTGCTCGATGGCGACCAATTGGGCCTGCGCGCCCATGCCGAGAAGCCGGGCTTTCGCCGCATCGGCTTCGGCGCCTGCGACGGCGTGATCCTGCCCGCGCGCTGAAGCTTGCACGGGGCATGCGCCTTCGGGTGTGTGCCAGTGGCGCCGCGGCGGGCGGCTGGCGATCATGGTCCGATGACCTCGACCACCACGCCGTCACCCCGCAGCCAGGGCGCGCTGCTGCCCATGCTCTTCATCGGGCTGATGTTCTTCATCCTGGGTTTCGCAACCTGGCTGAACGGCTCGCTGATCCCGTTCCTGAAGATCGTCTGCGCGCTCAGCAACTTCCAGGCGCTGTGGGTCGCGTTCGCGTTCTACATCGCCTACACGGTGATGGCGCTGCCGTCGGCCGCCATCCTGGCGCGCATCGGCTACAAGCGCGGCATGACGCTGGCGCTGGGTGTCATGGCGCTGGGCTCGCTGGCCTTCATCCCGGCGGCGTGGTCGGGGCAGTACGCGGTGTTCCTGGCCGCGCTGTTCACGCTGGCCAGCGGCATGACGCTGATGCAGACGGCCATCAACCCCTACATCGTCTGCATCGGTCCGCGCGAGAGCGCCGCCATGCGCATCTCCATCATGGGCCTGTTCAACAAGGGCGCCGGCATCGTCGTGCCGCTGGTGTTCTCGGCGTTGATCCTGTCGGGCATGGAGCGCTTCTCCGAACCGGCGCTGGCCGCGCTGGACACCGCCGGCCGCGAGGCGTTGCGGGCGGAGCTGGCGCAGCGGCTGGTGTTCCCGTATGCCGTCATGTCCGCGGGGCTGCTGGCGTTCATGGCACTGATCCATTTCTCGTCGCTGCGCGAGCCGGCACTGGAATCGGCCGATGAGCAGTCGGGCGCGGTCAAGCGCTGGGGCGTGTTCCAGCATCCGCAGGTCGTGCTGGGCGCCATCGCGCTGTTCGGCTACGTCGGCGTGGAAGTCATCGCCGGCGACACCATCGGCCTGTACGGTCGCGAGCTGGGCGTGGCGCACTACGGCGTGCTGACCTCGTACACCATGGGCTTCATGGTGTTGGGCTACCTGCTGGGCGTGCTGTTGATTCCGCGCCGGCTGTCGCAGCGGGGCGCGCTGCTGCTCTCGGCCGGCAGCGGGCTGCTGTTCTCCGCCGGCATCGCGCTGACGTCCGCGTCCAGCACGGCGATGTCGCAGGCGCTGTTCGGCTGGGCGGGCGTACCGCCGGTGCCGGACACCGTGCTGTGCCTGGCGCTGCTGGGCCTGTCCAACGCGCTGGTGTGGCCCTCCGTGTGGCCGCTGGCGCTGGAGGGCCTGGGGCGCTACACGGCGGCGGGCTCGGCGCTGCTCATCATGGGCATTGCTGGCGGCGCGCTGATCCCCATGCTGTACGGCCACCTGGCGGACGCCTGTTCGCCGCAGCGTGGCTACTGGGTCATGCTGCCCTGGTACGGGCTGATCCTGCTGTACGCGCTGTTCGGCAGCCGCCTGCGGCGCTGGGGCCGACGGGCCCAGGTTTTCCCGAGGCGGCACCTGGGTGAGGGGCGTGGGAGGTTCACCAGTGGAACTGCCGGGCTGCGGGCGCTACTCATGCGTGAATCCGCGCGCGTGTCGAGCGAGGCCTGGGTTCATCGCCCCACACCCTCAACCGCGCCCCACGCTCAATCGCCCGAAGGACCTGGCATGGCAACGATCTCCAGCAACTACAACACCGCAATGCGCAACTTCACGGCGCTGACCGCCAAGGCCGCGCCGACGTTGAAGAACAAGGGCCAGGAGGCCGGCCTCAAGAAGCTGCTGATGGTGATGAAGGGCGGCAAGACGCTGGAGCAGCGCATCCAGGACTACGAAGCGGCGCTCGCTGCCGTCAGTGCCTGCAAGGACGACAACCTGAAGGCGCTGCCTGGCCTGATGAAGAACGTCACCACGGCCCTGACCAAGATGAACGAGGGCTTGAAGAAGAACATGGACGAGTACGAGTCGCAGGCCAAGGTGCTCGGCCCGACCGATGCCGAGATGAAGGCAGGCTTCGAGATCCTCAGCCAGCGCATGGATGCGCTGCGCAAGTATGCGAAGACCGAGGTGGTGCAGGTGGCCGCGGGCGTCGAGAAGCGCCTGGGCAAGCAGTCCTCCACGCAGGACGTGCTCAACAAGAACCTCAAGATGGTCTACCTGGGCATCAAGAAGGGATCGGCCGAGTTCGAGGCGGCGCTCAAGCAGTTCATCGCCAAGCCGACCGAGCAGAACCTGAAGGAGGCGCTGTGCTCCAGCACGCAGGCTCGCTCCATCTCCGTGGCGGTGACGCACTGGAAGACCACGGTGCTGAAGGCGGCGCCCGGCCTGACCGACAAGCTGCGCGCGGACCCCATCCATCTGCTCACGCACATCAACGACCCGGCCCAGAACAAGGACTTCAAGCACTGGGAAGGCAAGTTCGCCATGGACAAGGACGGCTGGGAAGACCGCGCCAAGGCGCAGGCCAAGAAGTACCTTGACCAGGTGAAGCACTGGCGGACGATGGCCGAGGAGATCAAGGCCCTGGTGGAGTGACGGTTGCTTCGTCGGACGCAGGCGCCACCTGCCTGCCCTGAGCCGACGACCTCTTCGTTGTCTGCGCCGCTCCGCGTCCGTGCCGAGCGGCGCGGTCGTTTTTGCGTGCGCGGTGCACCGTTGTTGCACCCGCGCACCAGCGTGGGCATCCGGTGCGTGCGTCTGCACCATCGGCGAGCGGTGCCGTCACGAAACCTCACGGGATGCGTTGGCACGCCCCTTGCGCGTGCAAGGTCTGGCTACTCGACCCTCATCCCAAACCCTCTGGAGGAATCCCGATGCTTCGCCGTTCCGCTCTTGCGCTGGCCGCTGCCGCGACCCTGATTTCCCCCGCCGCGGTCATCTCCGCCCAGGCCGCCGACACCATCAAGGTCGGCGTGCTGCACTCGCTGTCGGGCACCATGGCCATCTCCGAGACGGTGTTGAAGGACACCGTGCTGATGGCCATCGACGAGATCAACGCCAAGGGCGGGCTGCTGGGCAAGAAGCTGGAACCCGTCGTCGTCGACCCCGCCTCCAACTGGCCGCTGTTCGCCGAGAAGGCCAAGCAGCTCATCAGCCAGGACAAGGTGGCCGTGGTGTTCGGCTGCTGGACGTCGGTGAGCCGCAAGTCGGTGCTGCCGGTGTTCGAGCAGACCAATTCGCTGCTGTTCTACCCGGTGCAGTACGAGGGTGAAGAGCTGAGCAAGAACGTGTTCTACACGGGGGCCGCGCCCAACCAGCAGGCCATTCCCGCCGTCGAATACCTGATGAGCAAGGACGGCGGGGCTGCCCGCCGCTTCGTGCTGCTGGGCACCGACTACGTCTACCCGCGCACGACCAACAAGATCCTGCGCGCCTTCCTGAAGAGCAAAGGCATCGCCGACGCCGACATCATGGAGGACTACACCCCCTTCGGCCACGCCGACTACCAGAGCATCATTGCCAAGATCAAGAAGTTCTCGTCCGAGGGCAAGAAGACCGCGGTGGTGTCGACGATCAACGGCGACTCCAACGTGCCCTTCTACAAGGAACTGGGCAACCAGGGCCTGAAGGCGACGGACGTGCCGGTGGTGGCGTTCTCGGTCGGTGAGGAAGAGCTGCGCGGCGTGGACACCAAGCCGCTGGTGGGTCACCTGGCCGCGTGGAACTACTTCATGTCGATCAAGAACCCGGTGAACGACGCCTTCATCAAGAAGTGGAGCGACTACGCCAAGGCCAAGGGCATCGCCGGCCACAAGGACAAGCCGCTGACCAACGACCCGATGGAGGCCACCTACATCGGCATCAACATGTGGGCGCAGGCGGTCAAGAAGGCCGGCAGCACCGACACCGACAAGGTCATCGCCGCGATGGCCGGCCAGACCTTCCCGGCGCCGTCGGGCATCACGTCCAAGATGGACGAGAAGAACCACCACCTGCACAAGTCGGTGTTCATCGGCGAGATCAAGGCGGACGGCCAGTTCAACGTGGTGTGGAAGACGCCCGGCCCGGTCAAGGCCCAGCCGTGGAGCCCCTACATCCCCGAGAACAAGGGCAAGAAGGACGAGCCCACGAAGTAAGACCACCCCCTGCCGCAGCGAAGCTGCGGCCCCCGCAAGGGGGCACTGCCAATGGACCGGCAAAGCCGGCTCCATGGCAGTCGCTGGAGGGGCGCGCGTGCTGTCGCACGGCGCTGGATTTCTTTCGCCAGGGTCTTCATGTTCAAACGACTCTTGTTGGTGTGTTGGCTCGCGCTGGGCAGCTGGTCCGCCTGGGCGCTGACGCCTGAACTCGCCGCTCGCATCGCGGCTGGGGAGGGCGATGAGCGCGTGGCGGCGCTGCAGCAGGCGGTGGCCGCCGGCGATGCGTCGCTGGCGCCGTTCCTGCGTGCGTTGCAGGACGGCCGCGTGCGGCTCAAGGGCGGGCAGGCGCTGGTCATGGCCCAGGGGCAGGCCGCGCCACCTGACGCCGAAGAGCCGATGCTGAACAACCGCATGCGCCGCGAGATCGATGCGGCGCTGGCGGGGCTGGACCTGTTGTCGCCCGACCGTGCCACGCGCGCCAAGGCGCTGGACACGCTGCGCGACGACGCCGATGCGACCAAGCTCGCGCTCTTCGAGCGTGCGCTGGCCTCGGAGCCGGATGCTGCGCTGCGCAGGCAGCTGAGCGCGCTGGTCGCCGGCGCCAAGCTGTCGTCCAGCGACCCCGGCCAGCGCCGTGCCGCCGCGACCGAACTGGCCGCCAGCGCGGACCCGGCCACGCGGGCGCTGCTGCTGGACCGCATCACCGGCGAGACCGACCCCGGCGCCCGCGCGGCGATGCAGTCGGCCATCGCCGCCATCGGTGATCGCCTGGCCTGGGGCGAGCGCGCGCAGCTGCTGTTCTCGGGCCTGAGCCTCGGGTCGGTGCTGCTGCTGGTGGCGCTGGGCCTGGCCATCACCTATGGGCTGATGGGCGTCATCAACATGGCCCACGGCGAGCTGCTGATGGTGGGCGCCTACGCCACCTACAGCGTGCAGCAGGCCTTCCGCACGTGGGCGCCGGCGGCGTTCGACTTTTACCTGTGGCTGGCGCTGCCGGCCAGCTTCGTGGCCGCGGCGCTGGTGGGTGCCGCGATGGAACGCACGGTGATCCGCTGGCTGTACGGCCGCCCGCTGGAGACGCTGCTGGCCACCTGGGGCATTTCGCTGGTGCTGATGCAGGCCGTGCGCAGCCTGTTCGGCGCGCAGAACGTGGCCGTCGAGAACCCGGGTTGGCTGTCGGGCGGCTGGGCGCTGCTGCCCAACCTGACGCTGCCCTACAACCGCCTGGCCATCATCGGCTTCGCGCTGCTGGTGCTGGCGGGCATGGCGCTGCTGCTCGCCAAGACACGGCTGGGCCTGATGGTGCGCGGCGTCACGCAGAACCGCCGCATGGCTGCCTGCGTGGGCGTCAACACGGCGCAGGTGGACACCCTGGCCTTCGCGCTGGGCTCGGGCATCGCCGGCCTGGCCGGCTGCGCCTTGAGCCAGATCGGCAACGTGGGCCCGGACCTGGGCCAGAGCTACATCGTCGACGCCTTCATGGTGGTCGTGCTGGGCGGCGTGGGGCAGCTGGCCGGCACCGTCTACGCGGGCCTGGGCCTGGGCGTGCTGTCCAAGCTGCTGGAGGGCTGGCAGGGCGCGGTGCTCGCCAAGATCGCGCTGCTGCTGCTGCTGGTGCTCGTCATCCAGAAGAAGCCGCAAGGCCTGTTCGCCCTCAAGGGCCGGAGCGTCGAATGAAGCGCGCTGCACTCATCGCCATCGCGCTCCTGCTGTTGCTCGTGCCGCTGCTGCACCTGGCGTTCCCGCCCGGCCACGCGCTGCACCTGAGCGAGTTCTACGTCGGCCTGCTCGGCAAGTTCCTGTGCTTCGCCATCTGCGCGCTGGCGCTGGACCTGATCTGGGGCTTCGGCGGCATCCTGTCGCTGGGCCATGGCCTGTTCTTCGCGCTGGGCGGCTACGGCATGGGCATGTACCTGATGCGCCAGATCGGCCGTGAAGGGCAGTACCAGTCGGACCTGCCGGACTTCATGGTCTTCCTGAACTGGAAGGCGCTGCCCTGGCACTGGGCGCTCAGCGATTCGCTGGTCGGGCAGATTTTCCTGGCGCTCGCGGTGCCCGGCCTGCTGGCCGCGGTGTTCGGCTGGTTTGCCTTCCGCTCGCGCATCCAGGGCGTCTATTTTTCCATCATCACGCAGGCGCTGACGGTGGCGGCGATGCTGCTGTTCTTCCGCAACGAGACGGGTTTTGGCGGCAACAACGGCTTCACCGACTTCAAGCGCATCGCCGGCATGCCGCTCAACACGCCGGGCATGAAGGTGGGGCTGTGCATCGCCAGCGGCGTGGCGCTGATCGGCTGCTACCTCGTCGCCCGCTGGCTCACGCAAAGCCGCTGGGGCCGCATCCTGCAGGCCATCCGCGATGCCGAGGGCCGCGTGCGCTTCCTGGGCTACGACCCGGTCGCCTTCAAGCTCAGCGCCTACGTCATCTCCGCGCTGATGTGCGCGCTGGCCGGCATGCTGTACGTGCCGCAGGTCGGCATCATCAACCCGGGCGAAATGAGCCCCGCGGCCAGCATCGAGATGGCCATCTGGGCGGCGGTCGGCGGTCGTGGCACGCTGATCGGCCCCGTGCTCGGCGCCTTCTTCGTCAACGGCACCAAGTCCGTCTTCACGGCGGTCTGGCCCGAGGGCTGGCTGTATGTGCTGGGGGGGCTGTTCATCGTCGTGACGCTGTTCCTGCCCGCCGGGTTGGTGGGCCTGGCGCGGAGGTTCGGCAAATGACCCCGGAGCTGATGGAGGCCGGCGCCGAGGCGCGCGCCCGGTCACTCACGCGCGTCGTCACCGACGACGGCCCGGTGTTCAACCAGGGCGTGGCGTTGTACGTGGAAGACCTGAAGGTCGCCTTCGACGGCTTCCAGGCGCTGGGGGGCTTGAGCTTCACCGTCGGCGTGGGCGAGCTGCGCTGCGTCATCGGCCCCAACGGCGCCGGCAAGACGACCACCATGGACTGCATCACCGGCAAGACCCGGCCCGACAGCGGCCGCATCTTCTTCGGCAGCAACCTGAACCTGCGCACGATGAGCGAGCAGCAGATCGCCCGCGCGGGCATCGGCCGCAAGTTCCAGAAGCCGACGGTCTTCGAGGCGCTGACCGTGCTGGAGAACCTGGAACTGGCGATGGCGGGCGACCGCCGCGCCAGGGTCGCGATGCGGGCGCGCCTGAGCGGCGAACAGCAGGACCGCATGACCGAGCTGTTGCACACGGTGCACCTGGCCGACGAGCGCCAGCGCGTGGCGGGCCTGCTCAGCCACGGCCAGAAGCAGTGGCTGGAGATCGGCATGCTGCTGGCGCAGGAGCCGAAGCTGCTGCTGCTGGACGAGCCTGTCGCCGGCATGACCGACGAGGAAACCGAGCGCACCGCCGAGCTGTTCCTGAGCCTGGAGGGCAAGCATTCGCTGGTGGTGGTGGAGCACGACATGAGCTTCGTCGCGACGCTCGCTGGCGCGCAGCGCACGGTGACGGTCCTGCACGAGGGCCAGACGCTGGCGGAAGGCACGATGGCGCAGGTCCAATCGGACGAGAAGGTGATCGAGGTGTACCTTGGCCGATGAACTATTGCA
This sequence comes from Roseateles sp., assembly GCF_965229315.1. Lineage (GTDB taxonomy): Bacteria > Pseudomonadota > Gammaproteobacteria > Burkholderiales > Burkholderiaceae_C > Pelomonas. Next base: position 2,949,624 of record NZ_CBDDJA010000002.1, on the reverse strand, counting down.
GGTCGAGGACCTGCACCAGCACTACGGCGGCTCGCACATCCTGCGCGGCCTGAGCTTCGCGCTCAAGCCCGGCGAGATCACCGTCGTGCTGGGCCGCAACGGCGTCGGCAAGACGACGTTGCTGAAGAGCCTGATGGGCGTCGTCCCCGTCACGTCCGGCCAGCTCACGCTGGCCCGCGAGCCCATCAACAAGCTGAAGACCCACCAGCGCGTCCGCGCGGGCCTGGGCTACGTGCCGCAGGGCCGCGAAATCTTCGGGCGGCTCTCGGTCATCGAGAACCTGCAGATGGGGCTGAGCAGCCAGCCCGCCAGCACGCCGTTGCCGGTGGAGCTGTTCGAACTCTTCCCCGTGCTGGCCAGGATGCGCGCGCGCCGTGGCGGTGACCTGTCCGGCGGCCAGCAGCAGCAGCTCGCCATCGCCCGCGCGCTGGCGCCGGGGCCGAAGGTGCTGCTGCTGGATGAACCCACCGAAGGCATCCAGCCCAACGTCATCCAGGAGATCGGCCGCGTCATCAAGCACCTGGCCCACGACAAGGGCTTGTCGGTCGTGCTGGTGGAGCAGTTCTACGACTTCGCCGAGGAACTGGCCGACCAGTATTTGCTGATGCAGCGCGGCGAGATCGTCATGCGAGGCCGTGGCGCCGACATGGCGGCTGACGGCGTGCGGGAGCGGCTGGCGATCTGACCTTGTGTAGCTATGCTCGCGCCCGGACCAACGATTCGGGAACGACGTGAGAAAAGCTGTTCTGGCGTGGCTGCTCGCGCTGCCCATGGCGGCCGGTGCCGCGGATGGCGCGGAGCCGCCCTGCGATCTGTGCGAAGACCTGAAATTGCTGGTCGACGTGATGGAGGGCACCGTCAGGCAGCACACGTCGGCCAGGAACCCGCAGCTGCTGTTGGCCCTCAGCGAGAAGCTGGGCGCGAAGTGCCGTGATCATGAGACCCTGCAGGTCGTGGTGTGCGAAGCCAGCATGCCGCGCACCGGCGAACTCTGGACCCTGGAGGTGCGCCCGAACGACGACCTGGCCGGGCAGCAGCCGCATCGCCTTTCACTGGCGGTCAAGTTCGCGGTGCCGCGCGCCGAGGGGATTGGCGAATTCCGCGAGCGGGCGCTGGCAGGCTGGAAGCCCCAGTACCTCGACGCCTGCCAGCATTCGGTCTGGAAACCCGGTCCAGTGCCTCAAACCCTGTCCATGGCCTATGTGAGTGGGGACTGGCAGAGCGGTGCCTGTTCGCACCGTGTGGAGCACATCGACTTGTACGTCTTTTCCTCCAGCCTGCCGTTCCCCGCACCGCGCGTGCACTGAGCGGTGGGTTCAAGCCTCCAGCCACAGCACCGCAAACCACTGATTCGGGTCCGTCCACACCTTTCCCGGCTTGAACCCCGCCCGCGCCGCCATCGCCTGGAAGCCGTCGACGGTGTACTTGTGCGAATGCTCCGTGTGCAGCGTCTCGCCCTCGGTGAACTGGTAGACCTCGTCGCCCAGCCGCAGCGCCAGCGGCCGCGTGGCGCGCAGGTGCATCTCGATGCGGCGGTAGGCCGGGTTGTAGAAGGCCAGGTGCTCGAAGTCTTCGAGCGGGAACTCGGCGCCAAGCTCGGCGCGCGCACGCTGCAGCAGGTTCATGTTGAACGCCGCCGTCACGCCCGCCGCGTCGTTGTACGCGGCGTGCAGCGTGTCGTGGTCCTTGACGAGGTCGATGCCGATCAGCAGGCCGCCGCCGGCCAGTTCGCCCGCCGCCAGCCGCAGGAAGGCATCGGCCTCGCCGGGCGTGAAATTGCCGATGCTGGAGCCCGGGAAGAAGCCGACGCGGCGGCAGCCGGCGGGGCAGGGCGGCAGCGTGTGCGGGCGCGTGAAGTCCGCCACCAGCGGCTGGATGGCCAGGCCGGGGTAGTCGGCGGCCAGGCCGTCGCAGGCGGCCAGCAGGTGCGGGCCGGAGATGTCCATCGGCACGAACTGCACGCTGTCGCGCGGGATCGCGTCGAGCAGCAGCCGCACCTTGCGCAGCGCGCCGGCGCCGTACTCGACGAGCTGCACCTGGCCGCCCATCTGCGCGGCCATGTCGGCGGCGTGCGTCTGCAGCAGCGACAGCTCGGTGCGCGTGGGGTAGTACTCGGGCAGGTCGCAGATGCGCTCGAACAGCGTCGAGCCGACCTCGTCGTAGAAGTACTTGGGGGAGATGGCCTTGGGCGTGCGCGACAGCGCGGCGTGCAGGTCGGCCGTGAATTGTTCGTTGTCGGCCGAAGCCCGGGGCTGGCGCCATTCGATGCCTGGTTTCATCTTGCGAGCCTCACTCCACTGAACTGCCAGCGCGCGGCCGGCGGAAAGAAATTGCGGTAACTGGGCCGGGTGTGGCCCGGCGGCGTCGCGAGGCTGCCGCCGCGCAGCACCTGCTGGCCGACCATGAACTTGCCGTTGTACTCACCCACGGCGCCCGCCGCCGGCCTGAAGCCGGGGTAGGGGGCGTAGCTGGAGCGCGTCCACTGCCAAGCCTGGTCTGCCGCATTCGCGAAGCCGAGCAAGCCGCATGCCGCCTCCCACTCGAACTCGGTCGGCAGCCGCGCGCCGGCCCATTCGGCAAAGGCGCAGGCTTCGTAGAAGCTGAGCTGCTGCACCGGCGCGTTCGGGTCCAGCGGCTGCACGCCGTGCAGGCCGAAGACGCTGCCGTCTTCCAACCAGTAGGCCGGGCGCTGCCAGCCTTGCGCCTGCACGGCGGCCCAGCCGTCGGACAGCCACAGCAGCGGCTCGCGGTAGCCGCCGGCATCGATGAAGTCGGCGTAGTCGCCGCAGCTGACGAGCCGGTTGCTGATCTCGAACGGCGTCACCAGCGCCTGGTGGCGCGGCCCTTCGTTGTCGAAGGCGAAGTCGCTGCCGCCATGGCCAATGTCGACGATGCCGCCGTCGTGGCGCAGCCAGGCCTGCTCGACGCGCGGTGCCGGCGTGGGGGGCGTGGCGTCATAGGCCGGCAGCAGCGGGTTGCACGAGAACGCATGGAGGATGTCGGTCAGCAGCAATTCCTGGTGCTGTTGCTCGTGGTGGCAGCCCAGCTCGATCAAGCGCAGTGCGTCGGTGCCTGCGCTTGGCAGCAGGTCGGCCAGTGCGGCGTCGACGTGGGTTCGGTAGGCCTTGACCTCGCGCAGCGCGGGCCGGCTCAGCAGGCCTCGCTGCGGCCGCGCATGGCGCGGGCCCAGGCTCTCGTAGTACGAGTTGAAGAGCCGCGGCCAACGCGGGTCGAAGACTTCGTAGCCCGGCAGGTGCGGCACCAGCACCATCGTCTCGAAGAACCAGGTCGTGTGCGCGAGATGCCATTTGGCCGGGCTGGCGTCGGGCATGGACTGGAGCTGGGCGTCCTCGTCCGACAGCGGCTCGGCCAGCGCGAGCGAGTGGGCGCGGGTCGCGCGGAGCAGGTCGTTCAGCATGGGTTGGCACCGTAGCGCAAGCTGCTGCCAACGGTATGTCAGTGCGCGTCGTTTGGCTGTAGGACGATGCCGACCTGCCCGAAACCGTGCCGAAACGGCGTCAGCGCCGGCGCGCGAGAACCACCGTGAAGGGCATCGCGATGGCCAGGCCGATGGCGATGCCCACGCCGTCGGCCAGCAGGTCGAACCAGTCGCCCGTGCGGGGTGGCAGGTAGCTCTGCGCGATCTCGATGGCGCCGCCGTAGGCCAGCAGCGCGGCGGCAAGCCACAGCCATTGGCGCGGTCGCGGCCAGAACGCCCACACGCAGGTGAAGGCCAGCGACGCGAACGCGAGCGCATGGTTGGACTTGTCCCAGCCGGTGCTGACACCCCGCGGCGGGTCGGGCACCAGCGCCAGGTAGGAGATAGCGATCAGCAGCAGGGCGAGCAGCGCGCGCCACAGGCGGCGCTGCTGGGGCGCGGTGGCGTGCTGCAGGAGCTGGTGGCGCTTGGACATGGCGGGCGGATTGTGGCCCTGCGCCGCACGCTCACTTCATCTGCAGCATCCAGTCCCTGGCCTGGCGCAGGTGCGCAGCGAGCTGGCCCTGCGCAGCGCCGAAGTTGGGGTCGGCGGCGGTCACCTTCTCCTGCAGCATCGCGTCCATGGCGGCCCGCGAGGTGGCGTTCAGCATCCAGTCCATGGACGGCGGGCGCTGGCCCTTGATCGCCGGCAGGCGCAGCTCGGCGACCTGGCCGCAGCCGCCGACGCGCTTGATCAGCTCGACGGCGGCATCCCGCGCGCGGGCCTCGTTGCTGCGCAGGATGCCCACCGGCGGCGCGGCGACTTCGTTCAGGCGGATGTTGGCGGCCCGGTAGCGCAGGCCGTCCTGCGGCTGCGCGCCAGCGGCCCTCGGCGCATCGCGGCACAGCCAGTCCTCCACGCGTGACGGCTGGTTGACCAGCAGCAGCAGGCGCAGCCGCGAGCGGTCCAGGATGCCCTGGCCGGCGCAGTCGTCCTCCGGCTTGCAGTCGCGCAGCCGGCCGGCAGCCTCCAGGTCGCGCAGCATGTCGGACAGCGTCTGCGTGGCGCCGGCCTCCACGTAGCCGCCATCACCCAGGCGGTCCCACACGCGGCCCACGTCGCCGGCCTCCTCGTCCTTGTGCGGGGTCTTGAACACGACGGCCGCAGCCGGGCTGATGTAGGGGAAGCGGGCGCTGTTGTGCACCGCCTGGGCCAGCGTGAGGCGGTCCACGTCCAGGTCCAGCGACGGGTCCAGCAGGTCCAGGCCGTCGGCGCTGGGCAGCAGGAAGTCGGACTGGTAGACGCGCTGGCCGCGTGCCAGCGCGGTGGTGTTCAGCGCCAGCAGCGGCAGCCATTCGGCGTCGGTGGCGCGCGCGCGCAGCGCCGTCATCGGCTCGCCCCACGGGTTGGGGTGCGCGGTGGCGCGCAGCGGGCACTGGCGGGCGAGGCTGCGGGGCCAGTCGCGCGTCCACACCTGCTCCAGCCCCAGCGAGCGGTCCGCACCGGCGAACGCCACCGGCAGGAAGCGCTGCACCAGGTCGGGATAGAGCATCAACCCTACCGGCGTGGCGAGGTGGTCCTGGCCGGTGAAGTCGCGCACCAGATTCCACGGCGTGCACGCGACCGCATCGGCGGCCTGGCGGCGCGCATCGACCGCCGCGACGAAGCTGGCCGCGCCGAGCGCGCCGCCGGAGGTGCCGCTGATCGCGAACACGGCGTCGGCGAAGTTGACACCTTCCCGCTCGCCCAGCTCCTGCAGCCGCGCCAGCGAGGCGCTGCCCCAGTAGGCCGCGCGGGACGCACCGCCGGATGCAGCGACCAGCACCAGCGGCCGTTTGCCGTCGGCGCCGACGGTGCGCAGCCAGGTCTGCAGCCAGGCGTCCGCCGGCTGGCGGCTGGCCACGGCGCTGCTGGCACTGCGGTCGGGGGCGGCCACGCGGTGGTTGTCGTTCAGCGGCGCGAACAGGAAGAACAGCAGCAGCGGCAGCGGCGTCAGCGGGATGCGGATCAGCGCTTTGGGCACATAGGTCAGCAGGATGCCGCCGAAGACGATCCAGCTGCCGAAGGCGAACAGCACCAGCGCGGGCGCACCCAGCGAGCGGGCGACCGACTCGGGCCAGGCCAGCAGCGCCGCGAACAGCCCCCATTGCAGCAGCAGCACCAGCGCGACCAGCACGCGCGACGGCGTGCCCATGCGGTCCTCGCGCCGCAGCGCGGCGATGGCATCGCGCCGCACGTCCAGCGCCAGCCAGCGGGCCAGCCACGAGCCATCGCGCAGCTTCAGCAGCCAGGCGCGGCGCCGCCAGACGAACAGGCTGAGCGCCGCCGTCACCGCCAGCAGCAGCACACCCACCAGGCGCTCGCGCGTCTGCAGCAGGAAGAACAGGCTCACCGGCAGCCCGCCGACGGCGATGAGCCCGCGCGGCAGCCAGCGGCGCAGGCCGTCGGCGAACCGCGCGTGGATGCACTCGCCCAGCGTGTCGGGCGAGAAGCGGCGGTCCAGCAGCAGCCGGCTGGTGTACCAGGCCAGCAGCAGCCACAAGCCGAAAGCGGCCGAGAGCGCGGCGGTCTGCGCGCTCCAGACCTCCAGCGACAGCAGCGTCTCCTGCGCCTGGTCCACGCCCAGCAGCACGGCGACGCCGGCGATGACGATGCCCACCGGGAAGGCGCACAGCCACAGCACGCGCAGCAGGTACAGCGACCAGGGCACGTCGCCGGTCGGCTTGGGCGCTTCGTCTGGCGGCGGCGGTGGGGGCGGCGTGGGCCCCCCGGCCGGCGGCATCTCCGGTGGCGTCACCGGCGTGAACACCTTGGGCGGCTCATCGGGGCGGGGAGGGTAGACAACCGGAATCAGCATGTAGGGGTCTAAACAGCGAGGTCTTGCAGACAGTTGGCGCGGACTCTAGGCGGGCGGGCGGATCAGGGTCAATGCGGGCTTGTCACGCCAGGGACAAGATTCACGGCCGGGCGCTGCCTAGAATCGAACGATCGTTCTATTTCTTTTCCTGGCCCGAGGTCTTGCCCATGACAGCCCATTACGAAGCCCGCGGCAGTGTCGCCGTGATCACGCTCGACAACCCGCCGGTCAACGGTCTGGGGTTTGCGACCCGGGCCGCCGTGGCCGCCGGCGTGGAGCGCGCTGAAGGAGACCCGGCCATCACGGCCCTCGTCATCACCGGTGCCGGCAAGGCCTTCTCGGGCGGCGCGGACATCAAGGAGTTCGGCAGCCCCAAGGCGCTGGCCGAGCCCAATCTGCTGAGCCTGATCTCGGTGGTGGAGAACTGCAGCAAGCCGGTCGTCGCCGCCATCCACAGCGTCTGCATGGGCGGTGGCCTGGAGCTGGCGCTGGGCTGCCACTACCGCGTGGCGCAGAGCGGCACCAAGGTCGCGCTGCCGGAAGTGAAGCTCGGCTTGCTCCCGGGCGCCGGTGGCACACAGCGCCTGCCCCGCGCGCTGGGCGTGGAGCCGGCGCTGAACATGATCGTCAGCGGCGAGCCGGTGGAAGCGCAGATGCTGGCCATGGTCCCCGGCCAGAAGCTGTTCGACAAGATCGTCGACGCGGACGTGCTGAACGCGGCGGTCAAGTTCGCCGAAGAGGTCTCCGAGAAGCGCCCGCTGCCCAAGGTGCGTGACTTGAAGGCCCGCCATCCCAATGCCGAGGCCTACTTCCAGTTCGCCCGCAACATGGTGGGCGGCATGAGCAAGAACTACCCTGCGCCGCTGCAGTGCCTGGAGGCCGTGGCCGGCGCCGTCAAGCTGAAGTTCGACGACGGCATGCGCGCCGAGCGCGAGGGCTTTGCGGCGCTGATGCTGACGCCGGAGTCCAAGGCGCTGCGCCACCTGTTCTTCGCCGAGCGCGTGGCCAGCAAGATTTCCGACGTGCCCGAAGGCACGCCGCTGCGCCCCATCGCCAAGGTCGGTGTCATCGGCGCCGGCACCATGGGTGGCGGCATCTCGATGAACTTCCTGAACGCGGGCATCCCGGTCACCATCCTGGAGACCAAGCAGGAAGCGCTGGACCGCGGTGTCGCGACCATCAAGAAGAACTACGAGTCCCAGGTCAAGAAGGGCAAGCTCAAGGAAGACAAGTACGCCCAGCGCATGGCGCTGCTGTCGACCACGCTGAACTACGCCGACCTGGGCGACGCGGACCTCATCATCGAGGCGGTGTTCGAAGAGATCGGCGTCAAGGAGGCCGTGTTCAAGCAACTGGATGTCGTGGCCAAGCCCGGTGCCATCCTGGCGTCCAACACGTCGACGCTGGACGTCGACAAGATCGCGTCGTTCACCCAGCGCCCGCAGGACGTCGTGGGGATGCACTTCTTCAGCCCGGCCAACGTGATGAAGCTGCTGGAGGTCGTGCGCGGCAAGGAGACGGCCAAGGACGTGCTGGCCACGGTCATGTCGCTGGCCAAGAAGATCAAGAAGACGGCCGTGGTGTCCGGCGTCTGCGACGGCTTCATCGGCAACCGCATGATCGAGCAGTACAGCCGCCAGGCCGGCTTCCTGCTCGATGAAGGCTGCACGCCGCAGCAGGTGGACAAGGCCATCGAGAAGTTCGGCTTCGCGATGGGCCCGTTCCGCATGGGCGACCTGGCCGGCAACGACATCGGCTGGGCCATCCGCAAGCGCCGCGCCGTCGAGCGCGCGACGATGAAGTACTCGGCCAGCGCCGACCGCCTGTGCGAGTTGGGCCGCTTCGGCCAGAAGACCGGCGCGGGCTGGTACGACTACCTGCCGGGCAAGCGCGACGCGATCCCGTCGCCGGTGGTCGAGGAGATGCTGGCCAAGCACCGCGAGGCCATCGGCGCGAAGAAGCGCGACATCAGCGACGAGGAGATCGTGCACCGTCTGGTGTTCGCTCTGGTCAACGAGGCCGCCCACCTGCTGGAAGAGGGTATTGCCCAGCGCGCGTCGGACGTGGACATGGTCTACCTCACCGGCTACGGCTTCCCGATCTGGCGCGGCGGCCCGATGTGCTACGCCGACACGGTGGGCCTGTTCAACGTCGTGCAGGCGATGAAGCGCTTTGCCAAGAACACGATGGACGACGGCGCGTTCTGGACGCCGGCGCCGCTGCTGGCTCGCCTGGTGGCTGAAGGCAAGTCCTTCACTTGACCACCCGCGTTTACCGAACAAGGAACAAGACATGAGCAACGCACTGATCGTCTCCACCGCCCGCACGCCGCTGACCAAGAGCTGGAAGGGCGCGTTCAACATGACCCATGGCGCCACGTTGGGCGGCCATGCCGTCCAGGCCGCCGTCGAGCGCGCCGGCATCGAGGGCGGCGCCATCGAGGACGTGCTGATGGGCTGCGCGAACCCAGAGGGCGCCACCGGCGCCAACATCGCCCGCCAGATCGCGCTGAAGGCCGGCCTGCCCGTGACGGTTTCCGGCGTCACCATCAACCGCTTCTGCTCCAGCGGCCTGCAGACCATCGCCATGGCTGCGCAACGCATCATCGCGGGCGAGGGCGACGTGTACATCGCCGGCGGCGTGGAAAGCATCTCCTGCGTGCAGCAGGAAATGAACAAGCACATGCTCGCCGACCCGGCGCTGCTGAAGATCAAGCCGGAGATCTACTGGAGCATGCTGCAGACCGCCGAGAACGTGGCCAAGCGCTACAACATCTCGCGTGAGCGCATGGACCACTACGGCGCGGGCAGCCAGCAGAAGGCCTGCGCCGCGCAGGCCGCCGGCCTGTTCAACGACGAGATGGTCTCGGTGACGACGACCATGGGCGTGGCCGACAGGGTCATGGGCCTGATGAGCAAGGAAGTCACCGTCAGCGCCGACGAAGGCCTGCGCGAAGGCACGACTTACGACGGCATCAAGGACCTGCGCCCGGCGCTGCCCGGCGGCGTCATCAGCGCCGGCAATGCCAGCCAGTTCAGCGACGGCGCCGGCGCCTGCGCGCTGGTCAGCGAGCAGTACGCATCCACGCACAACCTCAAGCCCATCGGCCGCTTCCTCGGCTTTGCGGTCGCGGGCTGCGAGCCCGATGAAATGGGCATCGGCCCCGTGTTCGCCGTGCCCAAGGTGTTGAAGAAGCTGGGCCTGACGGTCGCCGACATCGACCTGTGGGAACTGAATGAAGCCTTCGCCGTGCAGGTGCTGTACTGCGCCGACACGCTGGGCATCCCGATGGACAAGCTCAACGTCAACGGCGGCGCGATTGCCGTCGGCCACCCGTACGGCGTGTCGGGCCAGCGCCTGACGGGCCACGCGCTGATCGAAGGCAAGCGCCGCGGTGCCAAGCGCGTCTGCGTGACGATGTGCATCGGCGGCGGCATGGGCGCGGCCGGCGTGTTCGAGGTGCTGTGAGCGTCTCTCCCGAGACCTTCCTGGCGATGGGTCGCGAGATCCTCGCCCAGCAGCCGTTCAGCGTGCTGCTCGGCGCGGAGCTGGCGGCGCTGTCGCCGGGCCAGGTCGACTTGCAGCTGGCGCTCAAGCCTGAGCACCTGCAGCAGAACGGCTTTGCGCACGGCGGCATCGTCAGCTACCTGGCCGACAACGCGTTGACCTATGCCGGCGGCACGGCGATGCAGGTGCCGGTCGTGACCTCGGAGTTCAAGATCAACTACGTGCGCCCGGCCTTGGGCGAGCGGCTGATCGCCCGTGCCAGCGCCGAGGCGGTCAGCAAGACCCAGGCGGTCTGCCGCTGCGAAGTCTTCGCGATCAAGGACGGCGCCGAGAAACTGTGCGCGCTGGCGCAAGGCACCATCGTCCGCCTGGCGCAGGACTGACTCTTACCTTTGCGGGCGGCCCACATCGCCGCTGGAACCATGCGCGAAACCCTGGACTTCCTGCTGTTCGACTGGCTGCGGATCAGCGACCTCACCGCGCGCGAGCGTTTCGCCGAACATTCGGACGAGACCTTCGCCGCCGTGCTCGACACCTGCGAGCGCATCGCGCGCGACAAGTTCGCGCCGTTCAACCGCTTGGCCGACACGCAGGAGCCGCACTTCGACGGCGAGCGCGTGCACCTGCCGCAGGCCACGCACGACGCGACGCGCGCCTATGCCGAGTCCGGCATGCTGGCCGCCGCGCAGGACTACGACGTGGGCGGCATGCAGCTGCCCTGCGTCATCGAGATGGCCGGCAACGCCTTCTTCAGCAAGGCCAGCGTGGCCATGGGCGGCTACGCGATGCTCACCTCCGGCAACGCCAGCCTGCTGATGGCGCACGGCACGCCGCTGCAGCGCGAGGTGTTCGCCAAGAACGAATTCGCCGGCCGTTGGTTCGGCACGATGTGCCTGTCCGAGCCGCAGGCCGGCTCGTCGCTGTCCGACGTGGCGACGCGCGCGGAGCTGGACGACGCGACCGATCCGCTCGGTCCGCGCTACCGCCTGACCGGCCACAAGATGTGGATCTCCGGCGGCGAGCACGAGATCACCGAGAACATCGTCCACCTCGTGCTGGCCAAGGTGCCGGGCCCGGATGGCAAGCTGATCCCCGGTACCCGGGGCATTTCGTTGTTCATCGTCCCGAAGTGGCTGGTGAACGACAGGGCCGAGCTGACCGGCGAGCGCAACGACGTGGTGCTGGCCGGCCTGAACCACAAGCTGGGCTACCGCGGCACCACGAACTGCCTGCTGAACTTCGGCGAAGGCCGATGGACGCCGCAGGGTCGTGCGGGCGCCGTGGGCTACCTCGTCGGGCAGGTCGGCGACGGCCTGCGCTGCATGTTCCACATGATGAACGAGGCGCGCATCGGCGTGGGCCTGGGCGCCGTGATGCTGGCCTATGCCGGCTACGAGGCCAGCCTGGACTACGCGAAGCAGCGCCCGCAGGGCCGGCCGATGACGGCCGCCGGCAAGGATTCGGCCAGCCTGCAGCGGCCCATCATCGAGCACGCCGACGTGCGCCGCATGCTGCTCGCACAGAAGAGTTATGTCGAAGGCGGCCTGGCGCTGGAGTTGTACTGCGCCCGTCTCGTGGACGAGCTCAACACCGGCACCGACCAGGCCGGTGCGCAGGCGCTCTTGGACGTGTTGATCCCCATCGCCAAGAGCTGGCCCAGCGAATGGGGCCTGGAGGCCAACTCGCTGGCCATCCAGGTGCTGGGCGGCTACGGCTACACGCGTGATTTCCCGGTGGAGCAGTACTGGCGCGACCAGCGCCTGAACATGATCCACGAGGGCACGCACGGCATCCAGGCGCTGGACCTGCTGGGCCGCAAGGTGGTGCAGCAAGGCGGCGCATCGCTGGCGGCGCTGGCCGCGCGCATGCAGGCGACGATCGAGCGCGCGATGCAGACGGACTGGGCGCCGCAGGCCAACCAGCTCGGTGCCGCGCTGGCGCAAGTGGGCGGCGCGACGAAGAAGGCCTGGAGCACCGGCGAGCCCGCCGAGGCGCTGGCCAACGCGACGCCCTACCTGCAGGCCTTTGGCCACACGGTGCTGGCCTGGCTGTGGCTGGACGTCGTGCTGAGTGTCAGTGGCGACAGCGACTTCGCCCACGGCAAGCGCGCCGCCGCCCGCTACTTCTTCGCCTACGAGCTGCCCAAGATCGGCGCGTGGCTGGACGTGGTTGCCCGCCGCGAGCCGCTGTGCCGTGACATCAAACCCGAATACTTCTGAGAAGCTGGAGACACACCATGAGCACCAAAGTCCAAGACCTCTTCGACCTGACCGGCCAGGTGGCCCTCGTCACCGGCGGCTCGCGGGGCCTGGGCCTGCAGATCGCCGAGGCGCTGGGCGACGCCGGCGCCAAGATCATGCTGACCTCACGCAAGGCGGCTGACCTGGAAGAAGCCGCGGCCCACCTGCAGGCGCGCGGCATCGACACGCGCTGGATCGCCGCCGACGCCTCCAAGGAAGCCGACGCGCAGCGCGTTGTCACCGAGACGATGGAGCGCATGGGAAGAATCGACATCCTGGTCAACAACGCCGGTGCGAGCTGGGGTGCGCCGGCCGAGGAACATCCCATCGAAGCCTGGGACAAGGTCATGGACCTGAACATCCGCAGCCTGTTCGTCTTCGCGCAGGCGGTGGCCAAGGCCAGCATGATCCCGCGCCAGTCGGGTCGCATCATCAACGTGGCGTCCATCGCCGGCCTGGGCGGCAACTCGGCCGTCATGAGGACCATTGCGTACAACACCAGCAAGGGCGCCGCCGTGAACTTCACGCGTGCGCTGGCTGGCGAGTGGGGCCGCTACGGCATCACCGTCAACGCGCTCGCGCCGGGCTTCTTCCCCAGCAAGATGACCAAGGGCCTGCTGGCTGCCATCGGTGAAGAGCAACTGGCGTCCCACGCGCCGCTGAACCGCATCGGCGACGAGGACGACCTCAAGGGCGCCGCGCTGCTGTTCGCGTCCCGGGCCGGCAAGCACATCACCGGCCAGATCCTGGCGGTGGACGGCGGCGTGTCCGCCATCCACGGCGGATAAGCCTTCCATGGAGTTCCCCGTCCACATCCCCTTCGTCGAGCAACTCGGTTTCTCGCTGCACAGCGTCGGTGATGGCGAGGCCGAGCTGCGGCTGACCATTGCCGAGCAGCACCTGAACTCGTGGCGCGTGGCGCATGGCGGCGTCGTCATGACGCTGCTGGACGTCGCGATGGCGCACGCGGCACGCAGCGTGAACCGCCGCGAACTGGACACGGGGCCCGACCTGGGGCCAGGTGTCGTCACCGTCGAGATGAAGACCAGCTTCATGCGCCCCGGCGAGGGCGAACTGCGCGCGGTCGGCAAGCTGCTGCACCGCTCCACGACGATGGCCTTTTGCGAGGGCTCGGTCTATGGCGCGGGCGACAAGCTCTGCGCGCATGCCACCGGCACCTTCAAGTACCTGCGCGCGCTGCCTGCCGGCCGCGCGCTGAAGTCGCTGGGCGGGCAGCGCGACTGACGCGGCGCTTTGCACATCTTTGCGGCGTCAGCAGTCGGCTGACACGCCGATGGGCACGCCGCCGACCACCCGCTGCATGGCCCCGACGTTGAATGACCTCCTACCTTCTGGAGATCGTCATGCTCAACAAGACCATCCTCGCTTCGTGCATCGCCGCCAGTTGCGCCTTCGGTGCCGCTGTCCTCCCGACCGCCGCGTCGGCGCAGGTGACGGTGTCCATCCGGACCGCGCCGCCGCCGCCGCGTCATGAAGTGGTTCCCGCTGCACGCCGAGGCTATGTCTGGGTGCCCGGCTACTGGAACTGGAATGGCCGCCGCCACGTCTGGCAGCAGGGCGTATGGATGAAGGAGCGCCGCGGCTATTCGTACAACCAGCCGGCCTGGGAGCAGCGCGACGGCCATTGGGAGCTGAGGCGAGGTGGCTGGGCGCGCGGTGACGCGGACCATGACGGTGTGCCCAATGGCGCCGACCGCCGTCCGAACGATCCCCACCGCCGCTGACGTGGGGAGCCCTCCTTGATGTCGGGGTTCGGCAAGGAATTGAAACGCTGTTTTAAATAAAAGGCACAATGGCCGCCGTGCCGCTACCCGCCCCCGGGTGAGCGGTTGTCCAGGTCGCTCAGCGGGACCATGCAGTCCCGTCCTTCTCAAGGATGACACCTGGCATGACGGTACGCGCTCACGGCCCCTCTGGCCCGAGCTGCAGCGTCTCACGCATCGGGGTGGCCTGGGCCGCCCCAGCCCTCATTCCGCTACCGAAAGCCACCGCCATGAAGATCGCCCTCATCATCGAGAACAGCCAGGCCGCCAAGTCCGAGATCGTCCACAACGCGCTCAAGACCGTCGCTGAGCCGCTGGGCCACAGCGTGCACCACTACGGCATGTACACGCCGGAAGACAAGGCCTCGCTGACCTACGTGATGAACGGCCTGCTCGCCGGCATCCTGCTGAACAGCAAAGCCGCCGACTTCGTCGTCACCGGCTGCGGCACCGGCATGGGCTCCATGCTGGCGTGCAACGCCATGCCCGGCGTGTTCTGCGGCCTGGTCATCGACCCGACGGACGCCTTCCTGTTCGGCCAGATCAACGACGGCAACTGCATGTCCATGCCCTACGCCAAGGGCTTCGGCTGGGCCGCCGAGCTGAACCTGCAGGACTGCTACCGCAAGCTGCTGGAGAACGAGCGCGGCGCCGGCTACCCCAAGGAGCGCGCCGCCATCATGGCCAAGAACCGCGGCATCCTGAAGGACCTGAAGGCCGCGTCCTGCAAGGACATGCTGACCACGCTGAAGGCGGTCGACCAGGACCTGCTGAAGGCCGCCGTGTCGGGCGAGAAGTTCCAGGAACTGTTCTTCACGAACTGCCAGGACGACGCCATCGCCTCTCACATCAAGGGCGTTCTCGCGTCCTGATCTCGACCGCGGCGGTCTCGCGGGCTGCGAGACTGTCGCGATGCCTGTTTCGCCGCCCCACCTCACGCTGCGCACGCTGACCCGCGGCGACGGTCTGCTGGGCCTGCGCCCGCGCGGCCCGCTGGGCCCGCGCGGCGAGCAGGTGACGGTGGCCGTGCTGGCGTCCGGCGATGCCGGCGCCGAGCAGGCGCTGCTGAAGCTGGGCCTCGTGCCACTGGACCCCGGCCTGCTGCAGTGGCGGGGCGACGCGCAGCGGCTCGGCGACGCCCTCTGGACGCTGCCGCAGGAAGAATTCTTCGGCGACTTCCACGCCGACAAGGTGCCCGAGCTGCAAGCGCAGGGCTGGCAGGTCACCGCCGAGCCGGGCTTTGCGCACCACAGCCGCGCCGTCAGCGGCTGGCAGCTCGGACTGACGGAGGCCGCTGCCGAAGATGCGCCGCGGCCTGCCCGCCGGGTGGACGGTGTGCAGCTCGCGCGCCGGCAGGGCGCCTGGCTGGTGAGCCTGGGGCTGGACGTGGACGGCGAGCGCATCGACCTGGCGCCGCTGATGGCCAACCTGCTGCGCCACGACAAGCGCTGGCTCGATGCGGTCGCCATCGGCGCCATCGAGGACGACGCCCTCATCAAGCTGCGCGCGCCCG
Source organism: Roseateles sp. (assembly GCF_965229315.1). GTDB lineage: Bacteria > Pseudomonadota > Gammaproteobacteria > Burkholderiales > Burkholderiaceae_C > Pelomonas. Next base: position 2,934,304 of record NZ_CBDDJA010000002.1, on the reverse strand, counting down.
GCGGCCGGCGCTTTCATGCGCAGGCGCAGCCGCTCAAGGCCATCATGCTGGCGCTGCTGGACCTGCTGAAGCCGGCGCAGCTGGACAAGGGTGAGCCGCTGCGGCTCAACGCATGGGATGCCGACCGGCTGCGCTGCATCGAGGACGAGTCTCGGGGCCGCTGGCAGATCCAGGGCGACGCCGGCCTGCGTGCGCTGGGCCGGCGCCTGCTGGGTGCCGGCATGCCGGCACCCGTCGCACAGCCAGCAGGCCTGGGCCTGCCGCTGCGGCCTTACCAACTGCATGGCCTGGCCTGGCTGCAGTACCTGCGCGAGCAGCGCCTCGCCGGCATCCTGGCCGACGACATGGGCCTGGGCAAGACGGCGCAGGCGCTGGCCCACATCTGGACCGAGAGGCAGTCGGGCCGGCTGGACCGGCCTGCGCTGGTCATCGTGCCCACCTCGCTGCTGTTCAACTGGCGGCAGGAGGCCGCGCGCATCGCGCCGGGGCTGAAGGTGCAGACCTGGCACGGCACCTCGCGTGCCAAGGAGGCCAGCCTCGCTGACGCCGACATCGTGCTGACGACCTACGCACTGGTCTGGCGCGACCTGCGCATGCTGGCCGCCCAGCCCTGGCACCTGTTGATCCTCGACGAAGCGCAGGCCGTCAAGAACGCGCAGGCCCGCGCGGCGCGCGCGCTGCGGCGGCTGGACGTGCGCCACCTGCTGGCGCTGACCGGCACGCCGCTGGAGAACCACCTGGGCGAGCTGTGGTCGCTGTTCGACCTGCTGATGCCCGGCTTCCTGGGCGACTCGCGCACGTTCGCGCGCCACTGGCGCAAGCCCATCGAGGTCAACCGCGACGGCCCGCGTGCCCGGCTGCTGGCTGCTCGCGTGCGGCCCTTCATCCTGCGCCGCATGAAGAGCGAGGTCGCCACCGAGCTGCCGCCGCTGACCGAGCTCGTCAGGCGCGTGCCGCTGGAGGGCCAGCAGAAGCAGCTCTACGAAAGCGTGCGCGTCGCCGCCGACCACATGGTGCGGCGCATCCTGGCGCGCGACGGCTTCACGCCCACCAGCCTCATCAGCGTGCTGGACGCGATGCTCAAGCTGCGCCAGGTCTGCTGCGACCCGCGGCTGGTGAAGGGTGTCGCGATGGCGCCGCATATCGAGCGCGCCAAGCTCGAATGGCTGCGCGAGCACCTGCCCGACCTCGTCGCGCAGGGCCGGCGGCTGCTGGTGTTCTCGCAGTTCACCGAGATGCTGGACCTGATCGCCGACGAACTCGGCACGCTGGGCCTGCCGCACCTGCGGCTGAGCGGTGCGACGCCGGCGGCGCAGCGCGGTGCCGTCGTCGCGCGCTTCCAGGCTCGCGAGGAACCCATCCTGCTCGCCAGCCTGAAGGCGGGCGGCGTGGGCCTGAACCTGACGGCCGCCGACACCGTCATCCACGTCGACCCGTGGTGGAACCCCGCCGTGCAGGCCCAGGCCAGCGCACGCGCCCACCGCATCGGCCAGGACCAGCCGGTGTTCGTCTACCAGCTCGTCGCGCAGGGCAGCATCGAGGAGCGCATGCTGGAGCTGCAGGCGCGCAAGCAGGCGCTGGCGGATGGTCTGCTCGGCCGCGACGACGGCGCGATGCTGAGCAAGTTCAGCGCGACGGAGCTGAACCTGCTGCTGGCGCCGCTGGACGCGGGCGAGGCCTGAGCGCGACGCGCTTCGGCCGGCGCGCATGCGGACTCAGCGCGATGCTGTCTGCGCCGTCCGCAGCACCCCCAGCGCCCTCTCGGCTTCCAGCCTGACACCGTCGCTGGGTGGCGACTTGAGCACCGATGTCCAGTAGGCGATGCCCTCCTCGTAGGCCGCCAGCGCCTCGGCGTGCCGGCCGACGCCCGCCAGTGCGCGGCCGCGCTGGATGGCCAGCCGGGGCAGCATGCCCACCCAGCGGCTCTTGGGGCCGTCCTGCTGGATCAGCAGTTGCGCCGTCGCACGGCTTTCCTCGGCGGCAGCCAGCGCCTCGGCGTAGCGCTGCTGGTGGATCAGTCCCAGCGCCAGGTTGTTGAGCTCGATCGCCAGCGTGTCCTTCCAGATCGTGGGCTTGGGGTCGTAGGCGACGGCGGCCTTGTCCAGCCGCACGGCCTCGGCCGACTCCGGCACGGACGGGTCCCACTGTTCGAGGCCATGCAGGATCTTGGCCTTGGCGCCGTGGATCACGCCCAGGTTGGTGAGGATCTGGGCATAGGCCTTGGGGTCCTCCGGCCGGCCGTCGCTGAGGTCCAGCGCCTCCAGCAGCGGGCGCTGGTCGAGCAGCGGCGTCATCAGCGCGGCGGCGCGGTCCAGCGCGGCGAAGGCTTCGGCCAGCGGCGCCTGTTGCTTGATGACGAGCTGCCCCGTCAACTGCCCGCGCATGATCAGCAGGCCCGCGGCTTCGCTGGGGATGCTGACGCGACCCATGGCGTCGGCCCGGCTCAGGTCGGCCAGCTCCAGCACCTTGGCCGCGGCATCGATCTCCTTGAGCGCCTCGGGAACCCGGCCCTGGGCGCGCAGCAGCTTGGCGCGGATGTCGTAGGCCCGCGCCGCCCAGGAGGCCAGCCGCCATTCGCCGCGGTTGCCGGCCAGCACCTGCTCGGCCATGGCGACGGCCTTGTCGGCATTGACCTTGGCCGCGTCGGGCTTGCCCAGCGCCAGGCCCTGGTCGTTGCCCTGCAGCTCGGCCAGGCGCGCGTAGCTGGCCACCACCTCGGTCATCAGGCCGGGGTCGCGGTCGGACGACTGCGCCAGGCGGTCCAGGCTCTTGACCGTCTGGTTGAGCAGGTCTTCCTTGATCTTCATGCCGCCGGGGATGTAGGTCACCGCATCGGCGAACTTGCCGACCAGCTCGCGGGTGATGGCGCGCAGGTCCTTCAGGTGGGCCTGGGCGTCGTCGCGGGCGAGGCGCGCCTCGCGGGCCTGCCAGAGCGCGGTACCCAGGCCCACGGCCAGCGCCAGCACCGCCGTGCTGACGGCGGCCACGGCCAGGCGGTTGCGGCGCACGAACTTGCCGAACACGTAGAGCGCGCCCGCCTTGTGCGCCCGCACCGGGTGGCCGCCGAGGTAGCGCCGGATGTCGTCGGACATCGCCTCGACGCTGCTGTAGCGGTGCTGCGGTGACTTCTCCAGCGCCTGCAGCACGATGTTGTCGAGGTCGCCGGCGACACGGCGGCGCAACTGGGGCCAGGCCGGGTCCTGGGCCGTGGTGTCGGGCAGCGTGCTGGGGCGCGTGGGCGCCTCCAGCAGCACGGCCTGCGCCGCTTCGGCCGCCGTGGCGGCGTTGCGGCCGGTGGCGCGCACGCCGGTCAGCATCAGGTAGAGCAGGCAGCCCAGGCTGTAGATGTCGGTGGCCGTGCCCACGGGTTCGCCGCGCACCTGCTCGGGGCTGGCGTAGTTCGGGGTGAAGGGGCGGGCGCCGTCCAGCGTGGCCTCGGGCGCGGCGCCGTCCAGCGGGTCCAGCGCCTTGGCGATGCCGAAGTCCAGCAGCTTGACCTGCTGCTCCGCGGTCACCAGCACGTTGCCGGGCTTGAGGTCGCGGTGCACGAGCAGGTTGCGGTGCGCGTAGGCGACCGCATCGGCCAGTTGCAGGAACAGGCCCAGCCGCTGCTCCAGCGGCAGCCCGAGGGCGGCAGCATCGATGGGCTGCCCATCCACGTACTCCATGACGAAGTAGGGCAGGCCGTCGCCGCTGAGGCCGGCGTCCAGCATGCGGGCGATGTTCGGGTGCTCCAGCCGCGCCAGCGCCTGGCGTTCCTGCATGAAGCGCTGCAGCACGGCGGCGCTGTCGCCCGCGCCGCGCTTGAGCACCTTGATCGCCGCGCGCCCTTCGTAGCTGCCGTCGGCGCGGCGGGCCTCGAAGACCTCGCCCATGCCGCCCACGCCCAGCGGGCCGACGATGACCCAGGGGCCGAAGTGCTCGCCCGTGCGCGACGCGCCCGCCTGCGGCGCGAGGGCCGGCGAGTTGGCCAGCAGCGGCTCGCCTTCGGTGGCCTCGTTGTGGTGGGACAGCAGCGAGCGCAGTTCCGCGCGGCTGGCCTCGTCCATCGCCTGGGCCTGGACGAAGGCGGCGCGGTCGTGCGGGGCCAGTTGCAGCGCCTGGTCGAACAGCCGGCGCACCAGCGGCCAGTCGGGCGTCAAGTCTTGCGGGGTGGTCGTCATGGCGTCGTCAACGGTTCGACATTGGGGTTACGCCCAGCGTAGTCGCGGCACCTGCGGGTCACACAATGGACAACCCTTGCTGTGGCCGGTTTCAGAAGCCGGTGTCCGATGAGTTCCACGCCATCGCCGTCCGCCGATGTGACCCAGTGGCTGCGCCTGCTCAACGAGGGCGCGGCCGCCGGCGTCTCCAACGAGCTGTTCGAGCGGCTGTATGCCGAGCTGCACCGCATCGCCCGCAGCCACATGGCGCGCGAGCAGGCCGGCCACACGCTCAGCGCCACGGCGCTCACGCACGAGGCCTGGTTCCGCATGGCCGAGCAGACGCGCACGCGCTGGCACAACCGCGCCCATTTCCTGGCCGTGGCGTCCACGATGATGCGGCGCATCCTGGTCAACCACGCGATGGCCAAGCGCGCCGCGAAGCGCGAGGCGCAGCTGGTGTCGCTGTCGCTCACCGACATGCAGGATGCGCACGAGCTGGTGGCCGGCGACGGCGCGGCCGATGTGGTGGCGGTGCATGAAGCCATCCTGGCCTTCGAGGCGGTGGACCTGCGGGCCGCCAAGGTGGTGGAGCTGCGTTTCTTCGGCGGGCTGGAGAACGAGGAGATCGCCGAGGTGCTGGGCATCTCGCTGGCCACCGTCAAGCGCGACTGGACGGTGGCGCGTGCGTGGCTGCGCCGCGAGCTGGGCGCGCAGCCGCTGGCCTAGGGCCTGTTGACACGACGGGAGTAGGTCTCGAAGACCATCCGCCAGGGGCCAATCAAGGCGCAGCGCGCCGCCCGCATTGATATGCGGGCAAGCGGTGCAACGCCGAGTGGCCCCTGGCGAATGGCCTTCCCTTCGGGTTGTGACCAGAAAGCCCGCGCGCGGCGTTGCGGAGCCTCGCTTGGGGCCTACCCAAGCTTCGTTCCGCGCCTTGCTCGCGGACTTTCTGGTCACAACGCGGCCTGCTCCCGTCGCGTCAACGTACCCTAGGCTCGCCGGCTGCGCCGCCGCAACAGGCCCAGCCCGGCAACACCCGCCAGCATCAGCGCCCAGGCGCCGGGCTCGGGAACCGGCGCGGCGAGGGTGGCCGACATGTCGTCGATGCTGAATGCGTAGGCGCTGCCATTGAAGACGATGCGGTCGACCTGGCCGCTGTAGTTGCTCGCCAGGAAGCCACCGCCCGCCGGCCGCGTTCCCGAGGTGCCGACGTACTCGCCGTGCAGGAACAGGTTGAAGGCCAGCTTGGCGGTGGGATTGAAGGCGAAGAGACCGTCGAAGAGCACCGGCGAGGCGAAGCTGATTTCCGGGCTGTCGGCCACGGCCAACGCGAGGATGGCGCCGGAGCCGCCGTTCAGGCCGGTGTATTGCAACTCGTCGCGGCGGCGCAGGATCCAGCCCGTCCAGGTGGCGCCGGCATAGCCGTCAGGGATGGTGCCGGCGCTGTAGAACGGCACGGACAGCTCCTCGAAGCCGAAGACGACGGGGGTGTCGGCATGGGCGCCGAAGCTGGAGAGGGCCATTGCGAGCGCTGTCGCGAGGGCAGGCATGGCGGGGCGGGCGGAATTCATGGGGGCTCCAGACACGTTGAGGACAGGGACTCGCTGGTCTACGCCGCACGGCAGCGCCAAACGGCTCACCGAGCCGCCACCAGCTTCTCCACGAACGCATCGCGGGCCTGGCCGATCATGCGCAGGTAGCTCTCGTTGAAGTTGTCCTCCGTCAGCCTCACCACCATCGTCTTGTTGCTCGTCTGGCTGGCGCCGCGGCCGCCGGTCAGCAGGTTCAGGCCGACCGACAGCGCGTTGGCGACACCGTCGCTGCGCTTGCTTTCCTCGGTGGTGGTGTCCTCCAGTGCAAAGCCGTCTGCCTTGACGACCAGCGGGTTCTCCAGCCAGATGTTGGCGTTGCCGCCGCGCGGGCTGCTGGCGAAGATGCGCGCGCCCTCGTGCGAGATGACCTGCACCAGCGTGCTCTTGGCCATCAGCGTCGGGCCGGTCTCCACGGCCGCACGCGCCTTGCCGGTGAACGAGGACAGGAAACCCTTGGACGACGTGGTGCTGCCGAAGCTGGCCAGGTAGTGGAAGCGCACCAGGTACACGCCCAGGCCCTTGGCCACGTCGCTGAACTCGCCCTGGTATTTGCTGTTGAAGGCATCCATGCGGTCACCCATGGTGCCGCGGTTGTCCGCGCCCGACTTGAAGACGGCCTTCATGCCGGCCGGCGCGAAGATGCGCGAATAGGCGCCGGTGTCGTCCACGACGTAGGGCGCGTCATGGGCGACCTTGGCCATCAGCGACTGGTACAGCGGCTGCGCCTGCAGTTCGTCCGCGGGGACGACCTCGAAGCCTGCCTGGGTCAGCGCGGTCACGGTGTCCTGGTAGGCGCGGTCGGTCAGCGCCTGCATGGCCGCGTCGGACACGCCCTCCAGCTTCGCGTCGATGTTGGCCGACGAGCCGCCGCCCTGGCCGCGCGCCTTCAGCGTGGTGATGAACTCGACGCCGAAGTGGTCGACCACGACCTTCTTCGCGCCCTTGAAAGTGGCCAGGTTGTCGCTGGCCAGCGCGGGGGCTTGTGCGTGGGCGTGGGTGAGGCCGGCGGCCAGTGGCAGGACGACGAGGATGCGGGCAAGCGAGGGGAACATGGCGTGGGGCTCCGGTGGTGGACGCAAGTCCCGCCACGGCGTGGCCGCAGCGAGGGTCAACGTAAACGCCGAAACGCCAGGCCGAAGAGCTCATCGGGTGCCAACAAAAATGCCGTGGCCTCCCACGGGCGGGGCCTGTGCATTGCGTCGGGGCCTAAATCAGCGTCATCACCAGGGCCGCCTGGATCAGCCGGCGGTGCCGCTCGGCCAGCGGCAGGCCGGCTTCCCAGTTCTTGGCCAGGCTGAAGAGCCGGTGTTGCTGGCCTGCCAGTGCGGTGAACATGGGGATGCCGCTGGCGGCGGCCAGTTGGCACACGGCATCCGCGCTCACGCCCTGCCATTCCACCGCGTCGTAGAGCCGGCCCAGCATCGCGCCGATCTCGGGCAGCTCCTCCGGTCGGCAGTGGGCGGTTGATGCGGGCAGCAACGAGACGTGCACCCCCAGCTCCCGGGCCGCCTGCAGGAACAGTTGCGCCTCCTGGCTGTGCGCGTCGGCGCACATCAGGGCCAGCCGCTTGCCTTGAAGCACCTGGGCCGGGCCGTGCTGCAGGGCTTGCGCGTGCGCCAGCAGCGTCTGCAGTTCGTCCGTGGATGGGGAAGTGGTCGACGCCGGCAGGTGCAGCCAGGAGGGGGAATGCATGGAAGGAACCTGGGGAGGACTTGCGTCTTTGCAATGAGTCGCAGCCTAGTCGGCCCATCGCGCCAAGCCTTGACCGCGATCAAATCCTCGCGCCCGCACCCGCGTTCGCTGCCACGGCGACGCCCCGTTCACCGTCCGTTTGCCCTCCGTTCACCCAGCGTCACCGATTGACGCCCGGCATTGCCACGGCATTTGCAGCCGCTGCCTAGCATCCATTCACCCGCAACCCAGGAGATGGCCATGCTCAGCAGCAACCCCGGTCTGTCAATCGACCCGTCCGGCCCGGTGCTCGCCGAGCCGACGCCACCGCGGACCGCCGTGGACGACGCCAACCGGCGCGCCGGCCAGCGCATCGGCGAGACGCTGCAACTGCTGTCGCGCACGCTGGATCCGCAGCGCCGCGTCGTGCGGGCGGGCGATGCGATCTACCAGAGCGGCGAGCGCTTCAGCCATCTCTACGTCCTCAACTCCGGCATCTTCAAGCTGCTGAGCCTGTCGGCCGATGGCCGCGAACAGGTCGTCGGCCTGAAGTTCCGTGGTGACTGGCTGGGGTTCGCGGGCATCGCCAAGGGCCACTATGTCTGCGACGCGGTCGCGATGGACACGGGGGAGGTCTGGGCGATCCGCTACGACGCGCTGCTGGCGGCCTGCGCGCGCCACCCGGAGCTGATGGGCCTGGTGCATGAGGCGATGAGCGGCGAGATCCTGCGTGACCGCGACTCCATGATGTCGGTCTGCACCATGCCCGCCCATGCGCGCGTCGCCGACTTCCTGCGCTACTGGGCGGAGAACCTCGCTTGCCGGGGCATGCGCACGGACCAGATCACGCTGTGCATGACCCGCGCCGAGATCGGCAACTACCTGGGCATGACGCTGGAGACGGTCAGCCGCGCGCTGTCCAGGCTGGTGCGGCAGGACTTGATCTGTTTTCCCGAGAAGGGCCGGCGCGACATCGGCATCCCCGACGTGGGCCGGCTTGAGGCGTATGTCCAGCACTGCCTGGCTCCCGTGGGGCACACGCTGCAGTGAGCGCAGCGCGCGGGCGCTGGGTGGGACGACAAAAAGCCAGGGAGGCTTGCATGAGTGAACAGACCGTCTCTTCAACGGCAGACGCGGGGTCCGGGAGCCGCCATCCGCACGTGGCATGGGACAGGCCCGCGGTGGCGGCCGTCGCCTACGCGGTGCTGGGGCTGGCCTTGATCGCCGGTTCCGACGATGTGCTGCTGGTGGTGGCGCCGGACCTGCTGGGCCTGGCTGGCATCGGGCGCATGGAGGGGGCGGCCTTCGTGCTGTTGACCGGCCTGCTGCTGTACCGCCTGCTGCTGCGCCGCGACCGCCAGCTCTTGCAGCAGCACGATGCCGCGCAGGCGGAGCAACTGCGCGCCTGGCGCCTGCTCGAGGCGATTGCCGAAAGCTCGCCCGATGCGATCTGCGCCAGGGATCTGCAGGGCCGCGTGCTGTTCGCCAACCGTGAGGTGGGGCGCTTGCTGGGCAAGAGCGTCGCCAGCATGCTGGGCCAGAGCCCGGCGCAACTGCTGACGCCGGAGGATGCCCAACGCATGCTGGCCGACGATCAGGCCGCGCTGGCAGCGCAACGCCCGATCAGCACCGAGACCACGCTGACCACCGTCGACGGCGAGCGCAACTACCTGAGCACCAAGGGCGCCTTGCGCGACCTGCAGGGGCAGTTGCTGGGCGTCTTCGCGGTCAGCCGCGACGTCACGGCCCGCCGTCGCGACGAAGCGCGGGCGCTGCAGTGGGCGACGGCCTTCGAGAACATCCGCGACGGCGTCATGATTGCCGGCGCCGACGGTGCCATCCAGACCGTCAACGCGGCGTTCACCCACATCACGGGCTACACCGCCGAGGAGGCCGTGGGGGCCTCGGTGAAGCTGCTGCGCTCGGGCCGCCATTCGTCGGAGTTCTACCAGCAGATGTGGTCCAGGCTGCTCACCGGCGGCCGCTGGCAGGGCGAGATCTGGAACCGCCGCAAGAACGGCGAGGTCTATCCCGAACTGCTGACGCTCAACGTGGTTCGCGACGGTGCAGGCGAGGTGACGCACTACGTGGGCGTGTTCACCGACGTCACGCGCAGCAAGGCGGCCGAGGCGCAGGTCGAGCGCCTGTCCAACTTCGACCCGCTCACGGCGCTGCCCAACCGGATGTGCGTGCAGGCGCGGCTGGAGCAGGCGCTGCTGCGCGCGCGGCGGCACGAGACGGCGATTGCGCTGATGGTCATCGACCTGGACGGCTTCAAGACGGTCAACGACAGCATGGGGCACCCGGCCGGCGACGAACTGCTGGTCTGCGTCGCCGCGCGGCTGCAGGCCCGGCTGCGCGCCGACGACCTGCTCGGCAGGCTGGGGGGCGACGAGTTCCTCGTGATGCTCGAAGGCTGCGGCGCGCCGGCCGACGTGGCCACGTTGGCGCGTGACCTGCTCGACACGCTGGCGGCACCCGTGCCGCTGAGCTGCGGCAAGGATGTCTACGTGACTGCCAGCATCGGCATCAGCCTGCATCCCATGGACGGCAGCCAGGACTCGGTCGAGCTGCTGCGCGATGCGGACGCTGCCATGTACCGGGCCAAGACGCAGGGGCGCAACCGCTTCTGCTTTTTCACGAGCAACCTCAATGCAGAGGCGCTGGCCAGGCTGGAGGTCGAGGCCGACTTGAGCCGCGCACTCGAGCGCAACGAGCTGTTGCTGCACTATCAACCCAAGATCGACGCGGCCACCGGCCGGGTCGCCGGCGCCGAGGCGCTGCTGCGCTGGAACCGCCATGGCTGTGGCCTGGTGCCGCCCGGCCAGTTCATCCCGGTCGCCGAGCAGAGCAGCCTGATGCTGGACATCGGCGCCTGGGTCATCGACGAGGCCTGCCGGCAGATCCGTGCCTGGATGGACGCCGGCCTGCCCGTCGTGCGTGTGGCGGTGAACGTCGCGGCGCGCCAGTTCTCGGCGGGCGACCTCGACCAGGTCGTGGCAGGTGCGCTGCAGCGTCACCGCGTGGACGCGCAGTGGCTGGAAGTCGAGATCACCGAAGGCATGCTGATCACCGAGCCCGAGGCGGCGACCGGCATGCTCAAGCGCATCAAGGCGCTGGGCGTCCAGTTGTCGCTGGACGACTTCGGCACGGGCTATTCCAGCCTGGCCTATCTGCAGCAGTTCCCGCTGGACGCGCTGAAGATCGACCAGTCCTTCACTTGTCGCATCGGCGAGCAGCCCGATGGCGCGGCACTGGTCGATGCGGTCATCTCGCTGGCCCACCGCCTGCATCTGCGCGTGGTCGCCGAAGGCGTCGAAACCGTGCAGCAGCGCGACTACCTGCGCCGCCGCGGCTGCGACGAAATGCAGGGCTACCACTTCGGCCGCCCGGCGCCGGCCGAGTCGCTGCAGGCGCTGCTGGCAGCCCAGCCGTTCCCGGCATCGAGCACCCACCCCTGACCCCATCCGCGGGCCGCGCCCGCCATCGGCCTGCGACGCCACACAGGCCGCGACAAGGAGATTCCATGCGCAACAACCTGCCGGTCACCCAGCGAGAGTACCTGCCGCCCACTGACCGCAATCTGGTCTCCACGACGGACCTGAAGGGCCGCATCCTGCATTGCAACGCGGCCTTCGTGGCGGCAAGCGGCTACACGCGCGACGAGCTGCTCGGTCAGCCCCACAACCTGATCCGCCACCCCGACATGCCGCCGGAGGCCTTCCGCGACATGTGGGACACGATCGGCGCCGGCCGGCCCTGGTCGGGGCTCGTGAAGAACCGCCGCAAGGATGGCGACCACTACTGGGTCCAGGCCAACGTCACGCCGCTGCTGGACGACGGCCGGCCGGTGGCCTACATGTCAGTGCGCTCCCACCCCACGCGCGCGCAGGTCGCGGCGGCCGAGGCGCTGTACGGGCGCATGCGCGGCGAGCAGCGATCCGCTCGCCTGACACTCGTGCTGCGCGGGGGGCAGTTGCGGCGCCTGGACTGGCGCGGACGGCTGCAGGGCGCCTTCGCCGCGCTGCCGTGGCTGTCCCTCGCCCCGGGCTATGCGGCTGTCGGCGCGCTGGGCGTGCTGCTGGCCGGCCCGTCGCCCTGGCTGGCGGGCGGCGCCATCGCGCTGGCCGCCTGCGCGGCCTCGGTGCTGGTGCAGCGACGGCTGCGCCTGGGCCTCACCCATATCGAGCAGCACGCCAACCGGCTCGCCGCGGGCGACCTCAGCGGCAGCCTGGACCCGAGCGGCGACCCGCGCAGCCGTGCGCTCGAGGTGGCACTGGGCCAACTGGCGGTCAACATCCGTTCCCTGGTGACCGACACGCGGGCCGAGATGGACGAGATGAACCGCGTCAGCCGCGAGATCGCCCAGGGCAACCAGGACCTGGCGCAGCGCACCGAGTCGCAGGCCGCCAGCCTGGAGGAGGCCGCGGCCAGCATGGAGGAGATCACCGCCACCGTTCGCCAGAGCACCGACACCACGCACCTGGCCAGCGGCGTGGCCGCGGAGCTCAGCGAGGTCTCGCGGCGCAGCGCGCACGTCGTGCACGGCGTCACCGAGACCATGGGCGGCATCACGCGCTCGTCGCAGCAGATCGCCGACATCATCCAGGTCATCGACGGCATCGCGTTCCAGACCAACATCCTGGCGCTCAATGCCGCCGTGGAGTCTGCGCGTGCGGGTGAGCATGGGCGGGGCTTCGCGGTGGTCGCCGGGGAGGTGCGGGCGCTGGCGCAGCGCAGCTCCACCGCGGCGCGCGAGATCAAGCAGTTGATCATGGCCTCCACCGAACAGGTGCAGGCGGCCGGGCGCCAGACCGACAGCGCACGCGCCAGCATCGACACGACGCTGAAGTCGGTGGAGAGCTTCGCCACCATGATCGGCGACATCGACCGCGGCGCGCAGGAGCAGCTGCTGGGTATCTCCCAGATGCAGGAGGTCATCCAGCAGATGGACGGGTTCACGCAGCAGAACGCCAGCCTGGTGGAGCAGCTCGCCGGCGCGGCGCGACAGATGCTGGTGCAATCCGAAGAGGTCGGCGCCGCGCTGCGCGTGTTCCGGCTGGGCCGCGAGTCCGGCCCCAGCACGGCGAGCGATGCGGTGGCCTTGCGGCGCGCGGCGCGGCTGCGCGATGCCTAGGGCGGTCAGTCAGCGGCCTTGACCCAGCGCGCGGGCCATCGCCTGCGCGAGCTCGCTGCGGCTGTAGGGTTTGGGCAGCAGTTCCCAGTCGGCGGGCGATTCCCGGTCGGCGTCCAGCAGCTCCGAGGAGAAGCCGGACATCAGCAGGATGGCCAGGCCCGGCCGCCGTTGCTGCGCGATGCGGGCCAGTTCGGTGCCGCGCATGCCGGCACCCAGCGCGATGTCGGTGAGCAGCAGGTCGAAATCGGCCTGCGGCGTGAGCAGCTGCAGCGCCTGCTCGGCGCTGGCGCAGACGCTCAGCACGCAACCCAGGCCGTGCAGGAAGTGGCGTGCCACGGCGCGCACCTCGGCGTCGTCCTCCACCACCAGCACCTTCAGCCCCGCCGGCACGGCGTTGCCGGCGGCGTCAGCCTCCGGCAGCCCGGCCTGAGCGCCTTGCGCGACGGGCAGGTACAGGCTGATCGTCGTGCCCTGCCCGGGTGTGCTGTCCAGGCCGACGGCACCCTGCGACTGCTTGACGAAACCATAGACGGTGCTCAGCCCCAGGCCCGTGCCGCGGCCGGCCTCCTTGGTCGTGAAGAAGGGCTCGAAGGCGCGCTCCTTCACGGCGTCAGACATGCCGGTGCCCGTGTCGGCCACGGCAATGCACACGAACCGGCCCTCGCCCAGCTCCTGGCGCAGCGCGTCCGGCAGCGCGCCGGCGGCAGCGGCACTGAAGTGCAGGGTGCCGCCGTCGAGCATCGCGTCCCGCGCATTGATGGCGATGTTGAGCAGCGCAGCTTCCAGCTGGCCCGCATCGGCCAGGGCCATCGGGCAGTCCGGCGCGACCTCCACGGTGATGCGGATGCGCTGGTCCAGCGTGCGCCGCAGGATGTCCGTCAGCGGGTGCAGCAGCGAATGCACATCGACCGCGCAGGGCAGCAGCACCTGCCGGCGCGAGAAGGCCAGCAGCTTGCCGGTCAGTTCGGCGCCGCGCCGGGACGCGCGCATCGCCGCGCCCACCAGTTGCTGGCCGACGCTGTCTTCGGCGAGGGCAGGGCGCTCCTCCAGCACCTGCAGGTTGCCCTGGATGACGGTCAGCAGGTTGTTGAAGTCGTGCGCGATGCCGCCCGTGAGCTGGCCGACGCTTTCCAGGCGCTGCGCGTGGTTCAGGGCTTCCTCGGTCTGCGCGCGCTGCAGGCAGGTGCCCAGCAGGTTGGCCAGCGATTCGAGGAAACGCTGCTCGTCGTCATCGAAGCGCCGGGCCCGGCGCGACCGCACCTTCAGCGCGCCGATGACGCGCCCGCGGTCGGACAGCGGCACCGCCAGCGCGCTGACGAGGCCCGCCTCCAGATAACCAGGCGGCACGGTGAACCGTTGCTCGCTGCGAAAGTCCTCCACGACGACGGGTCGCCCCTGGGCCAGCACGAAGCCCAGCGGCGTGTCGCTGCGGTTGGCAATGGTGGCGCCCAGGGCCTCGTCGGCAATCAGCCCCACGCCACCGGCGACGCGAAGTTCCAGGCCGCTGGCCTCCAGCACGAACACGACCGCCATCTCGACTTCCAGCGCCTCGGCGGCGATGGCCGGCACCTGCTGCAGCAGCAGCTTCGGATCGCGGGCGTCGACGGCCAGGCGGCCCAGCCGGGCCAGGTACTCGCTGTATCGCGCCCGCTGCAGGGCCTGCTTCACGCGCGGGTAGGCGCCGATGTCCCGGATGGCGGCCACGACGAACGGCAGGCCGTGGTCCTGCAGCGGGCTCAGCGCGATCTCGACCATCACTTCCGAGCCGTCGCGCCGCTTGGCCACCAGCTCCATCTGCGTGCCCATGGGCCGCGCGCGCGGCGCATGCGCATACGCATTGCGGTAGGACGCATGGCGCGGCCGGATGGCGTCCGGCACCAGGGCGTCCACGCTGGTGCCGATCAGCTCGTCCACGCGGTAGCCGAGCAGGCTGGCCGCGGTCGGGTTGGCCAGCACGATGAGGCCTTGGGCGTCGACCAGCAGCAACCCGTCGGGATAGGCGGCGAAGAGCGTGCGAAAGACGGTGCGCTCGTCGAATCCGTCCGGCAGGGAAAGCGGCGGCGTCATGGCAGGGGGCGGCTGTCCGCGCTGCTGCAGGATGACACGGTGGGCGTGAACAGGTAACCGGCGCCGCGCACGGACTTGATGATCTGCGGCGTCTCGGACTGCGGCTCCAGCTTCCTGCGCAGCCGCCCGACCTGCACGTCGATGGTGCGGTCGAACGGCCCGGCTTCCCGTCCGCGGGTGTGCGACAGCAGGAAGTCGCGCGACAGCACGCGGCCCGGATGCTGGGCGAAGGCCTGCAGCAGGTCGAACTCGCCCGCCGTCAGCACGACCTCGTCGCCCCGTGCATGCGTCAGCCGTCGCGCCGCCAGGTCCAGCAGCCAGCCCTCGAACGCCAGGCACTCGCGCCCATCGCCGGCCGGCGGGGGCGCCGCAGCCGCAGCGTGGCCAGGTGTTGTCGCGTCCTGCGGCTCGGCCGGCGCGATGCGTCGCAGCACGGCCTTGATGCGTGCCACCAGTTCGCGCAGGTCGAACGGCTTGGTGACGTAGTCGTCCGCGCCGACTTCCAGCCCCACCACCTTGTCGACCGCGTCGCCGCGTCCGGTGATGATGACCAGGCCGCAGCGCCAGTGCTCGCGGAGCTGGCGGGCGATCACGAAGCCGTCTTCGCCGGGCAGGCCCAGATCGAGCAGGACGAGCTCGGGGGGATCGCTCGCCATCGTGTCCATGAGCGTGCGACCCGAATGCAGCTGCGTCGTGCGAAAGCCGTGGCCCGCCAGGTAGTTGGCGAGCAAGTCGGTGATGGCGATTTCGTCATCGACGACGACGATGTGCGGAAGTTTCAAGGCGTGGGCGCAAGGGGATGGTCACGGCATTGAAGCATTATTTTCGCGGCTGCGGATCGGTGTCCGGCCCGCGGCGAGGCGGCCGGCGGCGCCCCGGGCATCAGTACGAGGTGAGCATCTGCGAGTCGCCCGTCGCGCGCTGCGGTAGACGGATGCGGAAGACGGCGCCGCCGCCGGGCCGGTTGTCGGCGGTGATGCTGCCGCCGTGCACGTCGACGATCTTGCGGCAGATCGCCAGGCCCAGCCCGGTGCCGCCGGAGCCGTCCTTGGTCTTGCTGGACTGAACGAACGCCTCGAAGATGGTTTCGAGCTCGGCGGGCGGGATGCCCGGCCCCTGGTCGGCCACGCTGATGACGATGTCGTCCTGCGGCGAGATCGCGGCTTCGATCTGGAGCAGGCCCCCCTCGGGCGAGAACTTGATGGCATTGGCCACGACATTGCGGATGGCCTGGTGGATGCGCGACGGGTCCACCTTGCCGACCAGCGGCTCGTCCGCCAGGCGAAGCATCAGCCGCAGGTGGCGCTTGCCCAGCAGCGGGTCCAGTTCGCGCAGCACCGCCTGCACCAGCGTGCGCAGGTCGCAGCGCTCGAGGTTGAAGGTGCCGACGGCACTCTCGATCTTGGCGACATCCAGCAGGTCGTTCACGAGCGCCAGCATGCGCTGGCCGGAGTTGTGGATGTCGGTGAACATGCGCGACAGCTTGGCGTCGGCGTGACCGCGCGTGAACCCGAGCTCGGAGAAGCCCAGGATGGCCTGCAGCGGCGTGCGCAGCTCATGGCTGATGTTGGCGACGAACTCGGACTTGGAGCGCGAGGCCTCCTCCGCCGCGTCGCGCGCCTCGCGCGTGGCGCGCTCGGCTTCGCGGAATTCGCTCACGTCCATCAACGTGCACAGGATGCCGGCCGCGCCGCCTTCGCCGCCCGGCACCAGCACCTTCGTGATGACCATGTCGCGGTGCGAGCCGTCGCGGTGCCGCACGTGGGTCTCGTAGCGCAGCCGGCCGCCTTCGGCCATCAGCTGCGCGTCATGCGCGGCATGCAGTTGGGCATCCTCGGGTGCCAGGAAATGGCCCACGGGGGCGCCGATGACTTCGGCGCGGGACCGGCCGACGAACTCTTCCCAGGCCTGGTTGACCATCACATAGCGTCCCGAGCCGTCGAACATCGAGACGGGCAGCGGGCTGAGTTCGAGCAGCAGCCCGGTGAAGGCCAGCTGGTGCTGCAACTGCAGGTCGGAGGCGACACGCGCGCTGACGTCGATCGCGCTGCCGGCAAAGCCGACGATGCCGCCCTCGCCGTGCAGCGGCACGACCGCGACCTGGAAGTGGCGGGGCTTGCCGTCCGCTGCGGGGATGCAGATCTGCGCCTGTCGCACGCCGGCCCGGTCGTCGAGCCGGAACAGCGCGTTGGTGCGCTGCCGGTCGGCGGCCGCGGCCAGGTCCTGCAGATGCCTGCCCTTGGCCTGCTCCATGCCGTCGTCGCTGATGGCGCCCCAGCGCGCGTTGACGAAGGTGATGGCGCCGCTCGCATCGGTGCGGAAGATCAGCTCCTGCACGCTCTTGAGCAGCACGCTCATTTCGCGCTCGCGCAGGGCCACCTGGTCGTGCGCGGCGTCCAGCGCGTGGCGCGCCCGGTCGCGCGCTTTCATCTCGTGCAGCAGCGCCGTCAGGCCACCGGCAATCGCGGCCAGTGCCAGCAGGCCCAGCGCGCCCAGCCAGCGCACGACGCCGTACCAGTTCTGCAGCGCCACCGCCGCGGCCTGCTCCACGACGACGACGAGCGGCCGCGTGCGCGACGCGCGAAAAGCCACCACCTGTTGCCCGGGCTGCACGCCGGCACCGACGTACACGCCATGTTCATTGGCCGGCAGCCAGCTGTCGAACACCGGGTGACCGTGGATCTGGGCGCCAGGGTCCAGCGCCACCTCGTCGGTGGCCGAGATGAGCTGGCCGCCCCAGCTGCTGAGCAGCGCCACCCCGCCTTCATCGGACAGCGCCACCTGCTGGAAGTTGGCCAACGCCCCCGGGTTGATGAGGGCCAGCAGCAGCAGCCGGTGGCCGCCGGGACCGTGCACGACGCGCAGCAGCGGCAGCATGCCGACGCCCGCCGCATGCGGCCCGGCGACGCCGGGCGCCATGTCGGCCAGGCTGCGCCCGGGCTGCAGCGGCAGCAGCGTGTCCCTGCCGTCGCGCGGCAGCGTGCCCCACCTGCCGATGTCCACGCGCAGGCCCTGCTCGGCCGGGATGGAGCTCGCCAGCACGGTGCCGCCTTCGTCGAGGACGGCCGCGCTGCGCAGAAACGGCAGGCTCTTCAGCAGGTTCTGACCCAGCAGCGGTTGCAGCCGCTGCGGCTCCGCCGAGGGCTGCTGCGCGATGCCCTCGCCCAGCGTCTGCAGGATCAGCGAGGTGGACTCCACCGTGCGGGTGACGTGGCCCTCCAGCGTGCGCGCAATCAGCTCGGCTCGGTCACGGGCGTTCTCCAGCGTTTCGCGCCGCTCGAACTCGGCAAAAACGGTCAGTGCCGTCAGCACGGTCAGCGCCAGCAGGGCCGCCAGCGCCTTGGCGAGCAGGCGTGCGCGGCCGAACATCGGCCGCGCCGAAGGCGGTGCCGACATGCCGCGTCGCGCCCGCATGGGTCAGCGCGTCACGACGATGTCGGCGAGGCCATGCTTCCTGGCGGCGGCCAGGAGCCGGTCGTCGCGCTTGATGCTGGCGACGAACTCGTCGAGCCGGGCCAGCCAGCGCGGGTCGCCCTGCCTGACCGCATAGCCGTACGGCAGCACCGAGAAGGGCTTGGGCGGCGCGACCAGGCGCGCCCAGTCGGCGTTGTCCAGCAAGCGGCGGCTGTAGGGATAGTCGGTCATGAACACGTCCACGCGGCCCGCTTCGAGTTCCTGCTCCCGCGTGGCGGGCGGGCGCACGACGACCATGCGGGCCTGCTTGAGCGCGTCGCGCATGACCGGCTCCATGAAGGTGCCGGCCTGCACGGCCACGAGCACGCCGGGCTGGTCGATGTCGGCCCAGGTCCGGACGGTGCGGCTGGCCCGCGTCGTGACGCCGTAGATGTCGCTCTGCAGATAGGGCGCTGTGAAGGCCAGCTGCTCCTTGCGGCTGGGCAGCATGCCCACCGCGAACATCGCCACGTCGCAATGGCCGGCGTTGAGGTCGCCCACCAGCCGCGGGAAAGACGACTCGACGTACTCCACGCCGACGTTCAGGTCGCGGGCCAGTTCGGCGGACAGGTCGATGTCGATGCCGCCGAGTTGCTGCGTGCGCGGGTTGCGGTAGGTGACGCCGTAATAGTCGGGCCAGATGCACACGCGCAGCTTGCCGCTGGATCGCACGCGCTCCAGCGTCTGAGCCTGCGCCATCGTCGCGGCCAATGCCAGGCCGACCAGGGCGGCCGTCCAGCTGCGAAACCTGTTCATGGTGTTCTCCCGGAAGGCAAGTGTCACTCCAGTTCCGCCAGCGCCTCGAAGCTGGGGGGCTGGCGGTTGATGCAATCGCGAAGTTCGATCAGCACCGCGACCTCGTCGAGCAGGGTGTCGACGATGGCCGGGTCGAACGCGGTGCCACGCTGCTTGATGAGCATGTCCAGCGCGACGTCGTCCGCAAAGGCCTTGCGGTAGCACCGGTCCATCGTCAGCGCATCGAAGAAGTCGACCACCGCGACGATCCGCCCGGACAACGGGATGGCTTCGCCGGCCAGGCCGCGTGGGTAGCCGGTGCCGTCCCAGCGCTCGTGGTGGGTCAGTGCGACCTCGGCGGCCAGCTGGAACAGCGGCACCCGTGAGCGGCCCAGGATGCCTGCGCCGATCTCGGCATGCCCGTTCATCACGCGGCGCTCTTCGGCGTCGTAGCTGCCGGGCTTTTTCAGGATGTCGTCGGGGATGCCGATCTTGCCCACGTCGTGCATGGGGGCCGCGCGGCGCAGCATGCGGGCGAAGGTCTCGGACTGGCCGAGCGCCAGCGCCAGCATCTCGGCGAGGTAGCCGATGCGCACCATGTGCACGCCGGTGTCGTCGTCGCGGAAGTCCGCGGCCATGGCCAGGCGCAGCAGTGCTTCGTGGTGCGCACGCGTGACTTCGCGCAGCGCCTCGTTGCGCTCCTGGTACATGCGGCGCAGGTCCACCACGATGCGCTCCATCTGCGCGGCGGCGGCGTTGTCGAAGCTGTGGGTGGCAGCGGTGGGGTCGGTCGTGCTCGTCATGGCCTGCGTCCTCAGGCCGGGGCCCACAGCCCGACGATGCAGTCGATCAACTGCAACGGACTGAAAGGCTTGACGAGGTAGGTGTCGGCGCCGGCCTGAAGGCCGGCCTCCCGGTCGCTGGCCTGGCCCCGGGCGCTCAGCATGATGATGCGCGGGCCGCCGCCCGGCGCCCCACCGGCACGCAGGCGCCGGCATACCGCCAGCCCGTCCAGGTCGCCCGGCATCATCACGTCGAGCAGCACCAGGTCGGGCTGCATCTGCTGCGCCATGGCCAGCGCGTCCTCGCCGCTGGCGGCTTCGCAGACGTCGTAGTCCTCAAACTCAAGCGTCATGCGGATCAGGCGGCGGATGTCTGCGTGGTCGTCGACGATCAGGATTCGTTTCATGGCAATGCCTCGGTTGGCTTCTATGCGAGCCTGAAGTATCGAATTTATCGATTGTGTCGTCTAGGTGTTCATGACTCAGCAGGCCGAGTCATGTGCACAAGTTCTCGCAGTGAACGCCGCCGCCAGGCCTGCGCAGCATCCGTGGCTGGCTTCTACCCATGAATGTAACGTGCTCGCTTGAAGGTCGACGGGTGAAGTTGCTGCGGTGAGGGGTGCCTTGGGTCGGGTCACGCCCTCAGTGAATTGGCACTTTCACGTTCGAGTGAAAGCTGGCTTTCGCGCGTTTTGATCGAATCTGGTGTCAAGGCGGGCGTTCGGAGGCTCCCGAACGGGGCCGGCAAGGCAAGTTCTGCCCTCGTTCGACGCGAAAGAGCGCAGTTTTCCACGGCGCGCATCGTCGACGCATGGATTTGGTTGGCAAATTTGTTATCAAATATATCGAAGATACAGATTTTGGCGCGCCTTACGCGCCTCCGGCCTGAACCCGACACCTGGGAGACGACACGTGAACCCACCCAAGCACTGGCGCACCGGCACCCTGCCGGGCATCGCCTTCGCCCTGGTCGCCCTGCTGATGCTGGCCCTGGCCGTCAGCGCACGCCTGGGCCTGCCGGCCTGGCGCCGCCACATGGACGTGCTGCTGCACGGCGGCGCTGCCCAGGTCAGCCTCGTCAGAGGCCTCGGTCACGATTTGAACCGGCACGCGGGCGCCGTTCGCGACCTGTTGGCGCTGGACGACGAGGCGCAGCGCGAGCAGCAGATCGCGCGGCTGCTGGCATCGCGCGAGCACATCGCCCAGGCCTGGGAGGACTTGCGAGGCCGGTTGAGCGCGGCGCAGGATCTCGAGTTGTTCCAGCAGGTGCAGCAGGCGCGGGCCGGCTTCACCGCCGCAGAGGACGAGTTGCTGCCGCTGGTGCGCGCTGCGGACCGGGACGGTGCCAGGCGCGTGCTGCTGGACGTGCTGCGCCCCCGCCAACTGGCATATCAGAAGAGCGTGGAAGCGCTGACGCGCTGGCAGGAGCAGCGCATGGAGGCCGCGTCCGAGGCCGCTGCGGCCGTCATGGAGCGGGTCGCGATGCTCGCCCTGGGCGTCGCGGCGCTGGGCATCGCCGTGGCCGTGGCTCGATGGCGCCACTGAGCACCCCGGCACGCCATTGCGGCACACCACCCGCCCAGCGCACGGCCCGGGCACCGTTTTCAACCGGCGCTCCGCCCGCCGCCCAAGATCTGAAGCACTTCACATGAACTCCATCCTCATCGTCGACGACAACGTGCACCTCATCGCCCTGCTCGGGAAGATGCTGGCGCCCATCGGGCAAATCACCTTCGCGACGTCCGGCCCGGCGGCATTGGCGCAGATGCGGGAGCGAGCGCCCGATCTGGTGCTGCTCGATGCGCAGATGCCTGCGATGTCCGGCTACGCCGTCTGCGAGGCCATGAAGTCGGACCCGGAGCTGGACAGGATCCCGGTCATCTTCGTCACGGCCCACAACGATGTCGCGGCCGAGGTGCAAGGCCTGGCCGCAGGTGCCGTGGACTTCATCTCCAAGCCCTTCAACGAGGCCATCCTGCTGGCACGGGCCAGAACGCAGCTGAGGCTCAAGTGCCTGTCGGACGAGTTGCGGCGCCGTGCCGCGGTCGACGGCCTCACCGGGCTGGACAACCGGGCGAGCTTCGACCAGCGGCTCCAGCTCGAATGGGCCAGGGCGGTGCGCAGCGGGGCCCCGCTGTCGCTCGTGCTCCTGGACGTGGACCATTTCAAGAAATACAACGACCGCTACGGCCACCCGGCGGGCGACGGCTGCCTGCGGCAGGTCGCGGGCGCGCTGGGCGCACAGGCGCGGCGCCCGGCGGACGTGGCGGCGCGCGTCGGTGGCGAGGAGTTCGCACTGCTGCTCCCCGACACCGATGCCGCGGGTGCCCGCGACACGGCGGAGCGCATCAGGTCGGCGGTTGCCCGGCTGGGCATCGCGCATGAAGCGTCGGCCACGGCCGCCCACGTCACCGTCAGCATCGGCGTGGCGACCTGCCGGCCTGGGCCCGCCTGCACCGCAGAGGACCTGATGAAGCACGCCGACCAGGCCTTGTACGCGGCCAAGGCGCAAGGGCGGGACCGTGTGTCGGTCGAGCCGGCCCCGGCCGCCTTGATCGCAGCCGGGACCTGAGCCATGGCTGGTGCTGGACATGCCCCCGGCCAGGCGGGCGCGCCGGTGCGATCACCGCGCCGCTTCGTGATGGTCTTGCTGTGGATCGGCCTGGCCAGCCTGGTCGCCGGCCTGCTGGCCTATCGTGTCCAGGCGGAGCAGAACCGCATGGACGCCGACGAGCGCTTCGCGCTGCTGTCGCAACGCGTCACGCACGGCATCGTCGAACGACTGCGGCGCTACGAGTACGGCCTGCGCGGCGCACGGGGTGTGGCGGCCGCGACCGACGGGGTGCTCACGCAGCAGGCATTCGCTCGCTACGGGGCGTCCCGGCAGATCGACCGCGAATTCCCGGGGGCGCGCGGCTTCGGGATCGTCTACCGCGTGAGCCCGGCCGACGAGGCGGCCTTCGTCAAGGCCCGGCGCGACGACGACTCGCCCGGCTTTTCCATCCGCACGCTGACGCCGCATGAGGGCGACCGTTTCATCATCACCTATGTGGAGCCGCTTGAGCGCAACCGGGAGGCGATCGGCCTGGACATCGCGTCCGAATCCGCCCGCCGTGACGCCGCGCTGCGCTCCGCCGCCACCGCGGAGGCGACCATGACCGCCCCGATCACGCTGATCCAGGCGAGCGGCAGGACGTCGGGCGGCCTGCTGCTGTTGCTGCCGATACGCCGGGCCGCTGCGGGCGGCGCGCCGGGTGAGCTGATCGGCTGGTCGTATGCGCCGCTGCTCATCGAGGACATCCTGCAAGGCCTCGACGCCGAGGACGACCATTTCGCGCTGTCGCTCTTCGACCTGGCGCAGGGCCCGGACACCGAGTTCTACGCCACCGGCAAGGCCTCGGCGCTGGCGGCGGGCCTGGAGGTGCAGCGCGTCGACATCCCGCTCTACGGCCGGCGCTGGGAAGCGCAGTTGCGGCCCACGGCCGCGTTCGTCCACTCGCTGCACCAGGCCTCGCCGTGGAGCGAGGCCATCAAGGCCATGCTGCTGGGCGGCGTCTTCGCGGCGCTGGTGGCCACCGCGGCGCAACTGGTGGACCGCACGCGCGGCCAGCGGCTGGAACTGGCCCGCCGCGCGGCGATCGTGGAGGGCAGCGACGACGCGATCATCGTCCAGGACTTCGACGGCACCATCACCGACTGGAACGATGGCGCCACGCGGCTGTTCGGCTTCTCGCGCGAGGAGGCCGTCGGACGGACGGCGACCCAACTCCTGCTGCCGCCGGCGCTGGCCGCCGAGGACGAAACGCTCAGGGCCACCGTGGCCGACGGCAACCGCGTGCATGTGTTCGACACGTCGCGCCGCGCCCGCGACGGCTCGGAGATCGCGGTCTCCATCACGGCGTCGCCCATCCACGACGGCGACGGTGCGGTCGTGGGCTCGGCCAAGATCCTGCGCGATGTGCGCGAGGCCAAGGCGGCTGCGCAGCGGCTGCAGGAACTGAACGCCTCCCTGGAAGACCAGGTGCGCGATCGCACGGCGCTGCTGGACGAGGCCATGCGGGAAGCCCGCGAGGCCAACGAAGCGAAGAGCCGCTTTCTCACCAACGTCAGCCATGAGATACGCACACCGATGAATGCGGTCATCGGCCTGTCCCACCTGCTCGGGCGCACGCGGCTGGACGACGACCAGGCGGCCACGCTGGCGCGCATCCTGGCCGCCGGCAAGGCGCTGATGTCGCTGCTGAACGACGTGCTAGACCTCTCGAAGATCGAGGCCGGCGAGATGACCGTGGAGGTGGCGCCGTTCCAGTTCGAGGACATGCTGGACGAGGTGGCGTCCATCGTCGGCGTGTCCGCCGCCCAGCGCGGGGTGTCGTTTTCCGTCTCGACGCATGGGGCGCTGCCGGGCCTGGTGATGGGCGACAGCCTGCGCTTGGCGCAGATCCTGTTGAACCTGCTCAGCAACGCGGTCAAGTTCACGCCGCAGGGCAGCGTCGCACTCGATGTCCAGCTGGGCGTCGTCGATCAGGCGGGGCTGCTGCCGGTCTGCCTGCGCGTGTCCGATACCGGCATCGGCATTCCCGAGGACGTGCAGCGCCGGCTGTTCCAGCCCTTTGTGCAGGCCGATGCGTCCACGA
Source organism: Roseateles sp. (assembly GCF_965229315.1). GTDB lineage: Bacteria > Pseudomonadota > Gammaproteobacteria > Burkholderiales > Burkholderiaceae_C > Pelomonas. The sequence continues at coordinate 2,910,085 of NZ_CBDDJA010000002.1, read as the reverse complement.
CACGCCGGTTCGGTGGCACGGGCCTGGGGCTGTCCATCGTGCGCCAACTGGTCGAGCTGCTCGGTGGCACGATCACGCTGGCGAGCGAACCTGGGCGAGGCAGCAGCTTCCAGGTCGACCTGAGCTTGCAGATTGCCGGTCAGGAGGCGATGCCGGTGTCGGCCGCCCGCCGCGCCGAAGGGCCGGGCCAGCTGCTGGCCGGCGTGACGGTGCTGGTCGTCGACGACAACGCGCTGAACAGGGAAGTCGCGGATCGCATCCTGCGCAGCGAAGGCGCCATCGTCGCCGTGGCCTCGGACGGCGAGCAGGCGGTGGCTCTGCTCGGGTCCGGCGCCTCGGGGTTTCAGGCGGTGCTCATGGATGTGCAGATGCCGGTCATGGACGGGCTGGAGGCCACGCGGCGGATCCGTGCGCTGCCCGGCGACGGCCGCGTGCCCATCGTCGGCCTGACGGCAGGCGTGTCGTCCGACGAGCGCCGGCTGGCACTGGACGCCGGCATGGACGCCGTGGTCGGCAAGCCCTTCGACCCCGCGGTGCTCGCGACAACGATATCGCGGCTGCTCGGCCGGCCTGTCGATCCGGCGCCCGTGGCCGGCCCGGCGCCTCGGCCGGCGGCGCCACCGGCCGGATGGCCCGTCATCGACGGCCTGGATGCGCAGCAGTCCTTCAGCAACCTCAAGGGCGATGGCGAGTTGTTCGGCCGCATGCTCGCCGCGTTGGCCGACATGATCGGCGCCAACGGGCGTGTGCTGGCGGGCGACGAGCCACCCGCGCAGCGCCTGCAAGGCCATGCGGCGCTGCTGCACGACCTGAAGGCGATGGCGGCAACTGTGGGCGCCGCCGACCTGCAGGCGGCCGCGGGGCGGGCCGAGCAGGCGTTGCGAGCGGGGCGTTGGCATGACGCACTTGCAGACATGGCCTGCGTCGCGGACCTGGGCCGGCCCATCTCGAAGGCCTGCACGGCCATCGCCGCGATGCCTGCTGCGTCACGGGGCGATGTGCCGGCAGACCGGCTTGACGGTGAACGGCTGTCGGCCTTCATCGGGCAGCTCAGGCGCAAGGACCTGGCGGCGCTGCCGGCCTGGCAGGCGCTCGAAGCTGCCTTCGGCGCGACGCTGGGCGACGTCGCGGCGCAGCGCGTCGCCAGGCTGGTGCAGGCGCTCGACTTCGAGTCCGCCGAGCAGGCCGTGTGCACGGCCTGCGCCCAGGCCGGCATCGCCACGCCGTGACGGGGCCGCCCGGTCGGGCGCGATCAGCCGACCGCAGCGGGGCTGTGCGGGGTGGCCCTCGGGCGCAGCAGCAGGCCGACCACACCCAGCGCCAGCAGCAGGGCCGAACCGGGTTCCGGCACGGCGGAAATCGACTGCCCGAGCACCAGTTGCCGCGCGGTGGGCCAGAGGGAGTCGCCCGACGGCAACTGCTCCGAGTAGAGGCTGACCGAGGCGATCTGGGCACCATCGGAGACAAAGCCGATGAAGCTGCTCGTGGTGGCGTCGCTCACTGTCTGCGTGACCGTGTGCCCGGCCACGTCGGTGACCGACAGCGTCACGGTGCCCAGCTGATATTGGCCATTGAAGTCGCTGCCGAAGAAATAGCCGCCGAACGCGGTGATGCCCTGGGCGAAGTGGGAGAAGGTGATGACGTCGGTGGCGACGTTGGCGGTCAGCCAGTTCTCGTCCGCGGTGCCGGCACCCAGCAGGCTGGAGCTGGAGGCCTCGGCCTGGTAGTAGTAGAGGGTTCCGAGCTGGGTGCGCCGGGTCATCGGGCTGGCGCCCGCTGCATCCTGGGCCACGCCGAAGAAGGTCTCGATGCCGGGCGCCGTCACCTCGGCATTGAAGGCCGACGGGTCGGCGTAGACGGTGATGTCGGCATGGGCCAGGCCCATGCCCAGCAGCAGTGGGCAGAGCATCAGGCGCTGTGTGACAGGCAATGTACGAATCATGGGTCAACTCCTGGGTGAGTTCATCGGGCCGGGCTTTACCAGCCCAGGTCCTTCAACAGCGGAAGGGTGAGGTCCTTGGGCGGCGCGAGCAATGTCGACAGCCCCTGCGTCATGAACGGCTCCATGAGCACGGAGGGCGTCAGGCTGGTGTCCCAGTGCGAGACCGAGGAGCCTGCCGAGAACGCGGCCGGCGTGTACAGCAGCGGCCGGCCGGAACTGTCAGTGCCGGCGTACTGGCCGGTGACCGAGGCCGCCAGCGAGGCCAGCAGTTCGGGCGCCGGCTTGCCGCGCACGCGGTTCAGCAGCGCGGCCTTGATCGCGTCGCCATCGGCCTTCAGCACGCGAACGGACGGGATGGTGATCGAGGCGTCGCTGCCGGCCATGCCGGAAATGGGCGCCACCACGTTGTCCGCCACCAGCACGGCCTTCGCGCCGGCGAGCTGCAGGTTCTTCACCTTCACCGTGAAGGCGCAGTTGCCGCGGTCGATCAGCGCGATCTTGCCCGCTGCCAGCGCTGCATTTGCCGCGCTCAAGGGCGTGCAGGCCAGCCCGGTCCCGTTGACCTGGTCCACGATGCGCACGATGGCGCCACTGACGGGCTGCGGGCTCAACGGCGGCCCGAACTCCGCCTCGCCCAACTGCTTGGTGCCGGCGACGGTTGCGGCGCCAGAGCCGCTGACCTGCAAGGCCGGCAGCTTCGCGAAGCTCAAGACCTGAGGCACACCGTTCACGGCGTTGCTACCCGTCCAGGCCAGTTGGAGCGGATTGACGGCCGAGAAGGAGCGTTCCCAGTCCTCCATGTCGAGCCACGTCTTGCCCAGCGTGTTGTCGTACATGAACGATTCCCAGATGCTGGGGATCGTCATGAAGCGTGCGCCGTTCGAGGCGTTCGTGGTCAGCAGCGAGAAGCCCATGCCGTGGCCCAGCTCGTGCAGCAAGGTGGTCGCGAAATCGATCTGGCTGCCGGCCTGCCCGTCCAGGCCCAGGTAGAACGGCGTGCCGGTCAGGCAGCCGGAGGCGCCGAGGTTGATGTTGAACTGGGTCAGGATGTCGACGTTGCCGTAGCCGCTGCCGTCGTCCTGCTGGCCGTAGTAGTCCGTCAGGCTGCGGCCGCTGATCTTGTTGGCCAGCGCCTGCGGATACCAGGTGCCGGCAACCGGGGCGCCGGGGAAGTCGTACCAGACGTTGTAGGGCATCGCGCTGCCGAGCACCGCCCCGGAGGCATTGCAATCCAAGGCCTCCCAGCCGGCGCTCACGGTGATCTTGACACTGCTGTCCAGCGCCTTCTCCCAGATGCCCGCCACGTACTTGTAGACGTTCATGCGCTGCTCGCCGAGCGTGCGACCGTTGTTGCCGCCCACCGGCGTGGCCGGTGTCGGGTCGTTGAAGCCCAGGCCCGGCTTGTCGCGGTTCTGGATCTCGATGGTGGCCGCCTGCGCCGATGCGCACAGCGCCAGCACCGCAGCCATGGCCAGGGTGACGGTGATCGACGACATCTTGTTCTCCTGCGCTGCGTTCATTGCGCCTCCCGCTTCGCCGAGGTGGCGCCGGCTGGCGGCACGGAACGGATCGCGTCGGTGGCCGCCTCCTCCCCCTGCAGGCAGGCACTCTTCAGCGTGCCGTCCGGCTCGCGGGTGACCACGGAAAAGCTCGCCAGGTTCCCTGGCAGGCGGGCACTGTGGGCGCCCGAGGCGTAGGCGCGCACGGCCGGCTGGCTGGCGCCGCGGGCGGCGGTCACCGGTTTCGCGCGGGACTGCAGCGCTGCGGCCTCGGCCGCGGTGGGGGCGCGCAACTGCCCGGTGTCCGCATCGCGCACCACGGTCATGGTGTGCGGTGTCGTTGACGGCGCCTGTGCGTCGCATGGTTCGCAGGCCTGTGCCGAGGAGGCCATCCCCAGGGCGGCCAGCAGCAGGGTGAGCTGGGTTTGAAATGTCATGACTGAATCTCGACGGGTATGAGGGAGGGGAGGGCTCAGGCCGACGGCACGCGGCGGCGGCGCTGCCAGGCCAGCAACGTCAGGCCGCCGGCCAGCATCAGCAGGCCGGAGCCGGCTTCCGGCACCGCGCTCACCGACACCGAGTCCAGGCCGACGAAGTTGCCGGCGCTCGCCGCATCGGGCACGACGTACTCGAAGAAGAAGCGCCCCGAGACACCGTCGCCCTGCGCGGGCAGCGTGACCGTGAACGTGGTCCAGCTCTCCGGGTAGGCCCCAACGGTCACCGAGGGATTGAGGGTCATCAGCTCGACGAAGGAGCCGGCGACGATGGCGCCGATGCGCAGCGACTCCCCGAAGGCGTTGTTGGCCACGGTGCGGGTCGAGAAGCTCAGCACCGTGGCATCGCTCATCGAGACCACCGGCGTCGCCAACATCGCGTCGATGGCGCCCATCGGATTGCCGTCGGCATCGGTGGCGCCGACGAACACGCTGGTCGCGATGTAGCTGTCGGGCGCGCCGGCCTGGGCCGCGAAGGTGTCGGCCGGGCTGATCGGCCGGAACCAGGCTTCGGCGGCCGGGTTGGTGCTGAAGTTGGCCATCGTCCAGCCGGCCGGCAGGCCCGCGCCGTCGAAGCCTTCGTTGAGTTGCGGGCCATCGGCCTGAGCCGCGCCGGCCAGGGCCAGCAGCAAACCCAGCAGGGCGCCGCTGCGCAGGGATGTCGTCATCATGTGTCCTTGAATTGAGATGGGCTGAGGCCCGACCTGTGGCCTGGCCGACCGGTTCGTTACTTCAGGCCCTTGGCGCCGCGGAATACGCGCAGCAGGCCCTGGTCGTTCGTGGGTGCCACCGGATTGGCGGTGATGATGTCCATCTGGCCGTCACCGGTCACATCGGCCGCATCAAGAATGGCACCCAGGCCATCCACGCTGCCCGCCGCACCGCTGCGTTTGTAGGGCGCCTTCGTGAAACCCGCCGGGCCGCCGGTATAGATCCACACGAAGCCGGGGAAGGGCCCGGTGCCCAGCAGGCCTCGCTGCCGCAGCGATGCGCCGACGATCAGGTCGGCGAAGCCGTCGCCGTTGAAATCACGCTGGCCCAGCATGACTTCGCCGAAGAAGCCAAAGCCGTCCGGGTCCGGCGCCGCGAGTATCTGGGTCCGGCCCGAGGCATTGAAGCCACCGGCCGCGCCGTAATAGACAAAGATCCGTCCCGGGCTGACCGTATCCCCGGAACTGCCGGCAGGCAGGTAGTTGGGTGCACTGATGGCCAGATCCGCAAACCCGTCGCCATCGACATCGCCCAGCACGGCAACCGACGAGCCGAACCCGTCGCCCGGGGTCAGATAGTCCGGCGCAACCAGGGTCTGATTGGCGCTGTTCACATACCCGCCGGCAGCGCCCTTGTAGACGAAGACCAGCCCCGGGCGCCCCTGGCCGTACGCGGTCGGTGCCCCCACGACGATGTCGAAAATGCCATCCCCGTTGAGATCGCCGGTGTCGAACGTCCGGCCGAAATACCACCACGACAGCATCGGGTAGGCCAGCGTGGATTCCTGCTTCAGCACCAGGCCGGACGGGCTGCCGGCGTAGACGAAGATCTTGCCCTGTGTGTCCCCGCCCGTGGCGGCCGATACGGCAATGTCTGCATAGCCATCCCGGTTGAAGTCGCCCAGCGAGCGCATGGTGAAACCGAAGAAGCTGTTCTCCTCCGGCCCTTCAATCACCTGCGATGGCGTTGCAGGAAATCCGTTCGGGCCGCCAAAGAACACCAGGATGGCGCCCGCATACTGCTTGGCGCCGGAGTACGAGTAGGCGCCGATCACCAGATCGGGCCAGCCGTCGCCGTTCACATCCATCGCCATCGGGCTGCTGCCGACCTGCGCCCAGTCCATCGGGCCCTCGTAGCGGAAATCCGCCTTCTGCTTGAAGCCCTTGCTGGAGCCATAGCGGATTTCCACGACACCGCGGTGATTCGTGCCGGGCGATGTGGAAATCAGGTCGAGATACCCGTCCCGGTTGATGTCAACCTGGGCATTGAGTGCGCCGCCACCCGCAATCGTGATTTCCGGCAACCTCGCCGCGGACCACGCATGGGCCGCTGTGCCAGACATGACGGCCAGCATGACCAATCCCCACCGAACGCACCAGGATGCGCTCCACCCCAACCACTTCTGCATGATTTGCCACTCCGGTCCAAAGGAAAAATCCCCCTGGCCCATGCGCTTTCAGCGGCAGTGCCGGGGTGTCAAATCCATTGGACGACAGTGGGGTGACAACGGGGCGGCGGTGTTTTGCCATGGCCAAGATTGGCCACCCGGCTCGGGGGGCGGGCGCCGTTCAGCGCTGCAGGTTGCGCGCCGCCAGCCAGCCGGCCTGGAAACGCGACTTCGCGCGCAGACGGGTGTTGAGCGCGGTCATGCGGCGCTGGAAGGTGCGCCCGGAGATGCCCAGCACATGGGCGGCCGTCTTGTCGTTGGCGCCGGCGGCCAGCACGGTCACCAGCTCCTGCAATGCCGCATCGCTGTCGGCTGCCGCCTCGGACGCGTCCCCGGCCGTCTCCAACGCCGGCACGGCCTCGCTCCACAACTGCTCGAACAGCGCGCTCAGCGCGGTCAGCACCGCGGTGTTGCCCAGCCGCAGCGCCGGCCCCCCGGGGTCATCGGCATGCAGCGGCAGCATCGCGCTGCAGTCATCCACCAGCAGCAGCTTGAAGGGCAAGGCGTCGAGCACGCGCAATTCATCGCCCGCAGCCAGGGCCTGGGCCGCCGCCGCCGGCCAGCCGTCCCACTTCATGACCTCGGGGGGCAGGATGGTGCGGATGCGCACGCCCCGCTTGCGGGCGGCCTTGCGCGCGGCCTCCATCGCCTCCGGCGCGGCGACAAGGAACGGCGGGCGCAACAGGCTGACGATGCTGCTGCGCGCCTGCTCGTACAGCTTCAGGTAGGCGTGCAGCTGGGAGTCGGCGTCGGCGGGCAGGATCTGGACATCATTGGCGCTTGCAGTCGACGAGTCGCGCGCCAGTTCCTCCTGCAGCTCCGGCAGGATGCTGCGGGCCTCGTGCAATTCGGCCTGCCGCTCCATCAACAGCAATTCGATGGCCACCTCGGGCGCGGCGGCAATCCAGCCGACGTCCCCGCGGCGCAGCAGCCCCCGCTGCTGCAGCGATGACAGCATGTCCTCCAGCGGCGTGTCGATGCCGTAGACCAACTGGCCCAGTGCCAGCGTGCTCAAGCCCGGGTGGCGGAGCAACTCGCGGTACACCGCCTCCTCCTGGCCGCTCAGCCCGAGGGGCTGCATGCTGAGCCGGCGTGCACCCGGGGACGAAGAAGATTTCCTGCTCATGTACTGCTTTGAGATGGCGCCGAGCGCATCGGCCGCGCATCGTAAGCCCGCCGCGCGGGCCGCCTTGTGACGGGCATGCGCCCGACTGCCCGGGGGCCTGGTGGCTGCTGAACGGCCGCGCCGGCTGCAGGCGACCGGCAAGGCATCGCACAGCCATGCGTTGGAGCGCACCAGCCACAGTCCCAGCCCCCGGTCGTCGCACACGTCGCCCACGTCGCGCATCGCCGCCACGACCTGGCGCACGCCCTGCCGGGGCTGCCAGGTGCTGCGGTCGCACTGGAACAGCGGCAGCAGCGTGCCCCCTGCAATAGCACGCTGATGACCTCGCGCGCCACGATCCAGCGCGCCAGGGTCGACACCGGCTGGCCGCAGTGCTCGCGCAGCCGGCCGGCCAGTTCGTCGCCTCGGATGCAGCCGCCATGCCAGCCGAAAGCCGCCTTCATGACGGCGGACTGGCACGCCTGCGCCGAGGCGTCGTGCTGCGCGGGGGCGGTGCGCAGCCGGCGCTGAACGGCCGCAGGCGCGTGCACATGGAGCGTTGCGGGCTGGACAGGTTCATGGACCTCTCCTGGGTGGGGCGTGTTGTCGGGGCGTGAGGTCAGGCGAGGCGGAACTGGCCGACCGTCGCCGACAGGCCGAGGGCCTGCTGCTTCAGGCTGTCCGAGGCCGCGGCCGACTCCTCCACCAGCGCAGCGTTCTGCTGGGTGACCTGGTCGAGCTGCGTGATGGCGTCGGTGATCTGGCCGATGCCCTGGCTCTGCTGCGCCGCCGAGCTGCTGATCTCGGCCACGACCGTGGCCACCTGGCGGATCGTGGTGACCACGTCCGTCATGGTGTGGCCGGCCTCGTCGACCAGCCGGGTGCCGCTGTCGACCTGCGCCAGCGACGCGCCGATCAGCGACTTGATCTCCTTGGCGGACTCGGCGCTGCGCCGCGCCAGCGTGCGCACCTCGGCCGCCACCACGGCAAAGCCGCGCCCCTGCTCGCCGGCGCGGGCGGCCTCCACCGCGGCGTTCAGCGCCAGGATGTTGGTCTGGAAGGCGATCTCGTCGATGACGCCGACGATGTTGGCAATCCGCGCGGACGCGGTGTTGATGCCGTGCATGGTGGCCACCACCTGCTGCACCGCCTGGCCGCCCCGGTCCGCCACGCCGGCGGCCCGCGTGGCCAGCGCGTCGGCCTCGCGGGCATGGCCGGCGGCCTGCTGCACGGCCGCGTGCATCTGTTCGACCGAGGCGGCCGTCTGCTGCAGGCTGGCCGCGGCCTGCTCGGTGCGCGCCGACAGGTCGACGTTGCCGTCCGCGATCTCACGAGATGCCGTCGAGATGCTGTCGCTGGACTGGCGCACCTGGGCCACCAGGCCGCGCAGCGCCGCCTGCATGTCGTGCAGCGAACGCAGCAACTGGCCGGTCTCGTCGCGGTCGTGGCCTTGGATGCGGTCGGACAGGTCCAGCCGGGCGATGCGGCCGGCCACGTCGACCGCGCGCTGCAGCGGGCCGGTGATGCTGCGCACCAGCCGCCACGACAACGCGCCGCCGATCAGCAGCGACAGCAGCGCCAGTGTCACCAGCACGGCCTGTGCCCGTCGGTTGGCCGCCTGCACCGCGCGTGCGTCGCTGTCGATCTCGCGGCGCTGCAGGTCGATCAGTGCCTGCAGGTCGGCCTGGTAGGCCTCGGCGGCGGGCGTGAAGACGCGGGCCAGGCGTCGGCGCGCCCCGTCGGCATCGCCTGCCAGCTTCAGCGCGGAGACTGCATCGCGCTCCTGCAGGTAGATCTTTCGCCGCTCGACGATGCGCGCGTAGGCCTGTCGTTCCTGCGCACCCGTCAGCAGCGGTGTGAGCCTGGCGGTGATCGCATTGACGGCCACCACCGAGTCGGCCGAGTCCTTGGCGAAGAAGTCGGTCAGCGACGGATCGGCGCTGACGGCGATGGCACTGGTGCGGCGGATACCGGCCACGATGTGGGTGTTCCAGTCGCTCACCAGCCGCTCGGTGGCCAGTGAGACGTCCACCAGCGCCTCAGTGCGCTGCGCGACCTGCAGCAGCGACCAGGCCCCATAGGCCGTGCCGGCGAGCGCGACGATCAGGCTGAACACGAGCACGCCGGCCATGCGCCGGCCGAGGGTTCTGCGGGGGGAGGCGGGGAGGGAGGAGGACATGGGCAGGCCTTTGGGGGTGGCCGGTGGCGCCGGCGTCGCGGGGTCGAAGGTCGACGGCCCCCACTGTCGAGGCCGGCCGTCTCGGGCGCATTGCGCGGCGGCGGCCTGTGTGTTGGATGCAATCGGCCGCCGCTACAGCTGACATGAAGGCTGGCTCAGGCCCAGGCCACGATGCGGCCCAGCTCGCGCACGGCGGCTTCGAGCGCGGGCGTCCACGCATAGCTGTGGTTCAGGCGCATGAAGTTCGTGTAGCGCCCCGCGTTGGAGAAGATGCGCCCCGGCGCGATGGTGATGCCGCGCTCCAGCGCCGCGCGGTACACGCGCAGCGTGTCCACGTGCTGCGCCAGCTCCACCCACAGCAGGTAGCCGCCCTGGGGCCGCGACACATGCGTGCCCGCCGGGAAGCAGCGCAGCACCAGCGCGCGCAGCATGTCGGCCCGCTGCGCCAGCGCCTTGCGCACGCCGCGCAGGTGCAGGTCCATGCCGTCGCGGCCGAGGTACTCCGCCAGCGCCAGCTGCGGCACGGCGGGCGTGGCCGGCATGTGGCGGAACTTGAGCCGCTCCAGCTGCTGGCGGTAGCGCCCTGGCAGCACCCAGCCCACCCGCACCCCGGCCGTGACCGACTTGGAGAACGACGCGCAGTGCAGCACCCCGCCCTGGTCGTCGTGCCCCTTGAGCGTGGTGGGCGGCGTGTCGCCGTAGTACAGCTCGTTGTAGACGCCGTTCTCGATGACCGGCACGCCATGCCGGGCGGCCAGGCGCACCAGCTCGGCCTTGTGGGCGTCCGGCATCGTGAAGCCGGCCGGGTTCTGGAAGTTGGGCATGGTCACGCACGCCGCCACGCGCTGGCTGTCGAGCAGCCGGGCCAGCGCGGCCAGGTCCATGCCGTCCACCGGATGCGTCGGCACCTCCACCGCGCGCAGGCCCAGCCGCTCGATGGTCATCAGCGTGGCGTAGTAGGTGGGCGACTCGACCGCCACCGTGTCGCCGGGCCGGGTCACCGCCTGCAGGCACAGCTGGATGGCCTCGGTGGCGCCGGCCGTCACCACCACGTCGGCCGGGTCCACCGCCAGGCCCTGGCCCAGGTGGCGGCGGGCGATCTGCTGGATCAGCGCGGGGTGGCCCGGTGGCAGGTCATCCATCGCGTTCCAGGCCGGAAAGCGCTGGCCGATGCGGTGCGCATGGCGCTGGATGCGCGCCCACGGGAAGAGCGCCGGGTCCGGGTAGGGCGAGCCCAGCGGCGCGGCCTGACGGCGGTGGATGGCCTTGAGCGTGGCCAGCACCAGCTGGCTGATGTCGGCCTCACAGCAAGGCGGCGGTGAGGCGGCCGCCTCGGGCGCGGCCACGGTGAGCGCCGGCGCGGCGGCACGCACGAAGTAGCCGGACTGCGGCCGGCTGCCCACCACGCCGCGGCTTTCCAGCAGCGAATAGGCCCGCCGCACGGTGGTCACGGCCACACGCCGCGCGCGGCTGCTGGCGCGGATGGACGGCAGCTTGTCGCCCGCGTTCAGCGCGCCGTCGGCCACCGCCTGCTCGATCTCCTCGGCCAGGCGCTCGTACAGCGGCGCCGGCTGCGTTGCTCTGCGCTGGAGCTGGCCGTTGTTCACGGCAGCCTCCCCGGCGTGCGCGCCTGGCCCACTGTGCTCGGGGCCAAGCCCGTGCACTGTGTCTTTCGGGCGGGCAGCGGCGACGCATATTGAAGCTCAGGACTGACCGAAGGCCCGCCATGACGACCGACCGCCCCGACCACACCCCCGCCGCCGCAGCGTTTGACATCGAGCAAGCGCAGCGTCGGGTGGCCACGGCAGGCACCCCGTTGCTGCGCACCGAGGACGTGGCCGTCGCCGCCGCTGCCGGCCGCGTGCTGGCCGAGCCGCTGCCCGTGCCGCCGGAGATGGCCGGCGGCACGGTGCTGGACGCGGGCTTGCGCCTGCAAGGCAGGCACCTGCCGCAGATCGCCTGCCTGGGCCGGCCCACGGTGCGCGTCTTCGAGCGCTTGAAGGTGGGCGTCCTGCCCCTCGGCCCTGCGGCGGGACCGGAACGGACCTGTCACGGCCTGGGCGGGCCGGTGCTGGCGTCGCTGCTGGGCGGCCTGGGCGCCAGCGCACTGGCGGCGCCGAGCCTCACGGCCGACAAAGACGCCCTGCAACCGCTGCTGGACATGCTGCTCAAGGAGAGCCGCCTGGTGCTGATCTCCGGCGCCGTCACGCCACGGCGCCAGCAGCAGGTGGACGAGGCCCTCGTCGCGCGCGGCGCGTCGTTGGCTGAGTGGCGTTTGTGCGACGACCTCGGCGCCCGGTTGAAGGTCGCCACGCTGGGTGATCGGCTGGTCATCTGTCTGCCCTGGGGCCTGGCCGAGGCCTTCAAGACCTTCGTGCTGCTGGTCACGCCGGCAATCCGCCACCTGCAGGGCCGCACCGACCTGCTGCCCGCCAGCCGTGCCGCCACGTTGCGCCGCCCGCAGCGGCAGGCGCCGGTGAAGGGGCGCTTCCTGTGGGCGCAGGAGACTGACCGCCGTGCCGAGATCGCACTGCAGCCGGCCCATGCTGCCACGCCCGGCGCCGGCATCGCACGCGCCGACGGCATCGCCCGGGGCACGGCCAACTCGGTGTTCGGTGACGTCGTCGACGTGCATTACTACCCGTTCTCGAACTGGCTGCAATAGCGCGCCGCCCGGGATGGCAGGGGGCGTTCGCGCGGCGGCTGGGTTCATGGCGGTTCTCGGCAGTGGTGGGAAGCGCCAGTCTGTGCCGCGGCTATGCCGTGCCTGTGCCTGGCCGGCGCCGCGCAATGCAGGCGAAGCAGGCGGGGTTACAGCTGTCATGCGCCGGAAGCCGTCGTGAAGCCGGCGCCGCCCACAGTCAGGGCCATGTTCATGACCCGAGGTGGATGCCATGCCATCTGTCCCTAACGTCCTACCCGCCGCGCACGCCGGCCCGGCAGCCACTGACGCCAGCGGCAACCTGCCGCGCTCGCTCGTGCTGCTGCTCGCGGCCAGCGCCGGCATCTCGGTAGCGGCGCTGTACTACAGCCAGCCCATGCTGGGCGACCTGGGGGCCGACATCGGCGCCTCGCCGCACAGCCTGGGCCTGGTGCCCACGCTGACACAGCTGGGCTATGCGCTGGGCATCCTGCTGCTGGCGCCGCTGGGCGACCGCTTCGACCGGCGCCGCATCATCCTGGCCAAGGCGGCGGCGCTGACCGTGGCGCTGCTGCTGGCCGCGGCGGCACCGACTATGGGCGTGCTGCTGCTGGCGAGCCTGGCCATCGGCGTGGCCGCCACGCTCGCGCAGGACATCGTGCCGGCCGCTGCGGCGCTGGCGCCCGAGGCGCACCGCGGCAAGGTGGTGGGCACGGTGATGACGGGCCTGCTGCTGGGCATCCTGCTGTCGCGCGTGGTCAGCGGCCTGGTCGCGGCGCACTGGGGCTGGCGCGCCATGTTCATCGGCGCGGCCGCCAGCGTGGCCTTGACCGGCGCGGCCGCCTGGGTGGGCCTGCCGCGCTTCAAGTCGACGACGCACCTGGGCTACGCGGCGCTGCTGGGCTCGCTGGGCAAGCTGTGGCTTCGCCACGCCCCGCTGCGCCGGGCCGCACTCGCCCAGGGCCTGCTGGCGGTCGGCTTCAGCGCGTTCTGGTCCACGCTGGCGGTGCTGCTGCACGGCGCGCCCTTCCACCTGGGCAGCGCTGCCGCCGGCAGCTTCGGGCTGGCGGGCGCGGCCGGCGCGCTGGCCGCACCGCTGGCCGGGCGCCTGGCCGACCGCCGCGGCCCCGAACTGGTGACGAAGCTGGGCAGCGCGCTGGCCATGCTGTCGTTCGCGGCCATGGCGCTGCTGCCGCTGCTGAGCCCGGCGGCGCAACTGGCGCTGCTGGTGGCCAGTGCCATCGGCTTCGACCTGGGTTTCCAGGCCACGCTGATCGCCCACCAGACGCTGGTCTACGGCATCGAGCCCGGCGCGCGCAGCCGGCTCAACGCGCTGTTGTTCGTGGGCGTGTTCGTCGGCATGGCCGCCGGCGCGGCGCTGGGCAGCTGGCTGTTCGGGCTGTGGGGCTGGGTGGCCGTGGCCGGCCTGGCGGCAGGCGCCGCAGCGGCCGCGTTCGCGTTGCGGCTGTGGCCGCAATCTGCCAAGCTGGCTTGACCCCGCAACTTCCCACGCAAGGAGATCCCATGGACCTCGGACTCACCCAGAAGCGCGCGCTGATCACCGGCTCCACCGCAGGCATCGGCTACGCCACCGCCCGCGAGCTGGCGCGCGAAGGCGCCCAGGTCACGCTGAACGGCCGCAGCACCGAGCGCGTCGAGGCCGCGGTGGCGCGGCTGCGGGCCGAGCTGCCCGGCGCGCGCATCGACGGCATCGCGCTGGACCTGGGGCATGCCGAAGGCTGCGCCGAACTGGTGCGGCGCCTGCCGGCGGTCGACATCCTGGTCAACAACCTGGGCATCTTCGAGCCCAAGCCCTTCGTCGACATCCCGGACGCGGACTGGCTGCGCTTCTTCGAGGTCAACGTGCTCAGCGGCATCCGGCTGTCGCGCCACTACGTGGCTGGCATGCGGGCCAGCGACTGGGGCCGCATCATCTTCGTCTCCAGCGAGTCGGGGCTGCAGATCCCGGCGGAGATGGTGCACTACGGCATGACGAAGACGGCGCAACTGGCCGTGGCGCGCGGCCTGGCCGAGACGCTGGCGGGCACCGGCGTCACCGTGAACAGCGTGCTGCCCGGGCCGACCGCTTCCGAGGGCGTGGGCAGCTTCGTGGCCGATCTGGCCGCGCAGCGCGGCGAGGACGCCGCCAGCGTCGAGCGGGACTTCTTCGCCACGGCGCGGCCGTCGTCCCTGCTGCAGCGCTTTGCGCGGCCCGAAGAGGTGGCGGCGATGATCACCTACCTGTGCAGCGAGCGCGCCTCGGCCACGACGGGCGCGGCCATGAGGGTGGATGGCGGGGTGGTGCGGTCCATTGCCTGAGTCGGGAGCGCGACCCGCTGCCGTAGCGTGAACAGGCCCTAATACTCCGCCACCTGACCCCAGGCCGACGCATGGAACCGGTCCGGGTGGTAGGGCTTGGGGTCGAAGATCGGCGGCACACCGGTGACGATGTCGGCGATCAGGTGCCCGGCGCCGGGTCCGATGCCGAAGCCATGGCCGCTGAAGCCCGCTGCCAGCACCAGCCCCGGCAGGCTGGCGACCTCGCCAATGCCCGGCACGCCATCCGGCGTGCTGTCGACATAGCCCGCCCACGCGGCGCTGACCTCACGGCCCCGCAGTGCCGGGACCAGGGCCAGGGCCCGTTCGTGGGTCAGGCGCACCGTGGTGGCGTCCGGTGTCGGGTCGAGCACGCGCATGCGCTCCATCGGCGTGGGCTCGTCGAGCTTCCAGCGGCTGAGGCTCTCGTGCCCGGAGCGGATGCCTTCCAGCCCGCCCGGTGCCAGGCTGCGCCAGCGCCGCGCGAACATCGGCAGGAACTGCGGCGCGAAGCGCAGGAACTGGCCGGTCGGATCAACCCGCGCGCGGCCGCCGATGGCCAGCGTGTAGCTGCCGTCGTTGCGCCGGGTCAGGCTGATGTCCTTGGTGTGCAGTGCATCGGGCAGGTCGTCGGCCGGCCCCGGTGACACGGCCAGTGCCGTCTGCCGGATGGACGCCTGCGGGAAGCGGATGCCATGTTGCCGGCAGAACGAGGAGGCCCAGGCGCCGCCCGCCAGCACGGCCGTCTTCGTGCGGATGCTGCCGAGCTCCGTGACGACGGCGCTCAGCCGCCCGCCCTCGGTCTCCAGCCCGCGCGCCGCGCAGCGCTGGTGCACCGTGCCGCCGTGCCGCATGACGGCGCGGGCCACCGCAGGCGCAGCGCGGGACGGGTCCGCGGTGCCGTCGGTGGGCGAGTAGACACCGCCCTTCCAGGGCTGGCCCGTGGCGCGCCCGCGCCGGGCCGCCTCGTCGCTGGACAGCATGTGGGTCTGCACGTTCACCGTGCGGGCGAACCGGCCCCAGCGCGCCCAGCCTTCCAGCTCGGCCTCGTCGTTGCTCAGGTACAGCAGGCCGCAGCGCCGAAAGCCGGTGTCCTCGTTCTCGTCGGCGCCGAAGCGCTCCCACAGGTCCAGGCTGCTGGTCGCCATCGGCAGTTCGCGCGCGTCGCGGTTCTGCTGGCGACACCAGCCCCAGTTGCGGCTGGACTGCTCCGCGCCGATCCGCCCCTTCTCGACCAGCGCGACCTGCAGGCCGCGGCGCGCGAGTTGGTAGGCGGTGAAGGTGCCGATGATGCCGCCGCCGATGACGACGACGTCGGCCTGTGCCGGCAGTTGCGGGCTGCTTGCCACGGGGTCCAGCAGAGCACGCATGGTCAGGCCGTCACCCACAGCTTGCGCACGGTCTCCAGCGTGCGCCAGGTGCCGACGTAGCCCGGCTTCATGATGAAACAGTCGCCGGCCCGGTAGGTGATGGGCGAGTGGCCGTCCTCGGTGATCTCGGCGACGCCGGCCAGGATGTAGCAGAACTCCCATGTCTCGCCCTTGATGGAGCGGTTCACGCCCGGCGTGGACTCGAAGACGCCGGCGCGTACCGCGCCGTCCTTGGCGCTGTCGATGTCCCAGTTGCGGCAGACGATGTCGCCCTCCAGCACGCGGTCGGCGGGCGGCCGGTATTCGCGCGGCTCGCCGAGTTGATCGAGGGAGATGGTGATGAGCCGGTCCGACATGAAGGTGAGCCTTGCCTGGTGCGTGATGGGAACGGGGTTCCGACGGGAATGTTAGGGAGACGCCGCCGCGTGTGCTGTCGATTCCGTTGCTGCGAGAGCGCCGCGATACCGTTTTCGGCGCGGGGACGGCACTTTGTGTTCCGGCGGCCTGAGCGCCGCGTCGTCAGGCGTCTTCGCAGAGGTACTTGAGTTGCAGGTAGTCGTCCAGGCCGTGCCGCGAGCCTTCGCGGCCGTAGCCGGACTCCTTGACGCCGCCGAAGGGCGCCGTCTCCGCGGCCAGTGCACCGGCGTTGATGCCGACGATGCCCGACTCCAGCGCCGCCGATGCGCGCCGCATGCGCGCCGCGTCGCGGGTGTAGAAGTAGGCCGCGAGGCCGAAAGGCGTGTCGTTGGCCTGGGCCAGCACGGCCGCCTCGTCGAAGAAGCGGGTCACGGGCACGACCGGGCCGAAGGTCTCTTCGGCAGTGCAGGCCATCGTCGCGTCCACGTCGACGAGCACGGTCGGCGCGAAGTAGTTGGGGCCTGGCCGCGCGTGATCGCGTACCCGCGCGCCGCCGACGACGACGCGGGCGCCACGGGCCTCGGCATCGCGCACGTGGCGCTCGATCTTCTCCACCGCGCGTGCGTTGATCATGGGCCCGATCTGCGACGCCGGATCGCTTGCGGGGCCGACGCGCAGCGCCGCCACACGGGCACACAGGCGGCCGACGAAGGCGTCATGCACCTGGTCGTGCACGTACACGCGGTTGGGGCACACGCAGGTCTGGCCGCCGTTGCGGAACTTGGCCGCCATCAGGCCCTCGACGGCCGCGTCCAGATCGGCATCCTCGAAGACGATGAAGGGCGCGTTGCCGCCCAGCTCCAGCGACAGTCGCTTGAGCGTGCCCGCCGACTCGCGCGCCAGGTGCTTGCCCACCGGCGTCGAGCCGGTGAATGTGATCTTGCGCACACGGCTGTCGGCGAGCCAGACATCGACGACCTCGGCGGCGCGCTGGCGCGACGCCGTCACCAGGTTGACGACGCCCGGCGGCAGGCCGGCGTCCTCCAGCAGCTTGACCAGCGCCAGCGACGTCAGCGGCGTGTCTTCGGCCGGCTTGGCGACGACCGTGCAGCCAGCCGCAAGCGCGGGCGCGATCTTGCGGGCGATCATCGCGGCGGGGAAGTTCCATGGCGTGATCGCCGCGACGACGCCGACCGCCTCCTTCACGGCCAGCATGCGGCGCCGCGCGGACGGCGCGGGAATCACGTCGCCATGCGCACGCACCGCTTCCTCGGCGAACCACTCGACATAGCTGGCGGCATACAGCACCTCGCCGCGGCCCTCGGCCAGCGGCTTGCCCTGTTCACGCGAGATCAGCCGCGCCAGGTCTTCCTGGTGGGCGACGATCGACTCGTACCAGCGGCGCAGCAGCCGCGACCGCTCCCGCGGCGCAAGCGCTCGCCAGGCCGGGCCGGCCGCGAAGGCCGCATCCACGCAGGCGAGGGCGTCGACGGCGCCGCTGTCGGGCACCTGCGCGAAGTGCTCGTCAAGGGCGGGATCGCTGACCGGCAGGGTCAGGCCATCCACGCCATCGCGCCAGCGCGCGGCGATGAAGTTCTGCGAGCGCAGCAGCTCGGGGCGGTCCAGTTGCGTCAGGGGCATGGCGGGTCCGAAGTCCGTGTCTTGCAATGGCTCAGGCGCGCGCCACCAGTGCGGCGATGGCCTGGCCCATCTCGGTGGTGGAGGCGGTGCCGCCGAGGTCGCGCGTGCGCGGGCCTTCGCGCAGCACCGTCTCGATGGCCGCGAGGATGGCGTCGTGCGCCTCAGGCTCGCCGAGGAACTGCAGCATCAGCGCGGTCGACCAGATCATCGCGACGGGGTTGGCGATGTTCTGGCCGTAGATGTCCGGCGCGGAGCCATGCACCGGCTCGAACAGCGACGGGAACGTGCGCTCGGGATTGAGGTTGGCCGACGGCGCCAGGCCGATGGTGCCCGTGGTTGCGGGGCCCAGGTCGGACAGGATGTCGCCGAACAGGTTGGAGGCCACCACCACGTCGAAGCGCCCCGGCTGCAGCACGAAGCGGGCGCTGAGGATGTCGATGTGCTGCTTGTCGACGGTGACCTCCGGGTAGGCCTGGCCCACCGCATCGGCGCGGCCGTCCCACCAGGGCATGCTGATCGCGATGCCGTTGCTCTTGGTCGCCACCGTCAGGTGCCTGCGCGCGCGTTCGCGGGCCAGCTCGAACGCATAGCGAAGCACGCGGTCGGCGCCGAAGCGCGAGAACACCGATTCCTGGATGACGATCTCACGCTCGGTGCCGGCGTACATCACGCCGCCCAGGTTGGTGTATTCGCCTTCGGTGTTCTCGCGCACCACCAGGTAGTCGATGTCGCCCGGCTTGCGGTCGGCCAGCGGGCAGGGCACGCCCTCGAACAGGCGCACGGGGCGCAGGTTGATGTACTGGTCGAACTCGCGGCGGAACTTCAGCAGCGAGCCCCACAGCGAGATGTGGTCGGGCACCGTGGCCGGCCAGCCGACGGCGCCGAACAGCAGCGCGTCCTGGTCCTGGAGCTGGGCCTTCCAGTCGTCCGGCATCATCTGGCCGGTCTGCGCGTAGTGGTCGCAGCTGGCCCAGGCGATGGCCGTCAGCTTCACCGACACGCCGAAGCGGCCGGCCACCGCGTCGAGTATGCGCAGCGCCTCGGGCATCACTTCCTTGCCGATGCCGTCACCGGGGATGACGGCGATCTGGTGGGTCTTGCGGGTCATGGGATCTCCTCGGGGAAGTCGTTGAATGCGTGGGGCGAAGGGCTCCGCCGGCCGGCACGCCGGCAGGCCTTGCGGCACCTTGTGGATCGACGCTCAGGCCACGCGCATGGCCATCGCCTCAGGCGCCTTGTCGGCGGCGCCGGTGGTCGGCGTCGTGTCGCGACAGCGCTCCTCCAGCCAGCCCTGGCGCAGCTCCGGCACCGAGCGCGCCAGCAGCTCGTAGTAGGGGTGGTGCGGCCCGCGCTCGTAGTCGGGCCGCGCGATCTGCGTGAGCTTGCGGCCGTGCTGCATGACGACGATCTCGTCGCAGATCGAGCGCACCGTGTGCAGGTCGTGGCTGATGAACAGGATGGACAGGCCCAGCTCGCGGCGCAGTTGCGCGATCAGGTCCAGCACCGCGGCGCCGACGACGGTGTCCAGCGCCGAGGTCACCTCGTCGCACAGGATCAGCTCGGGCTGCGCGGCCAGCGCGCGGGCCAGGTTGACGCGCTGCTTCTGGCCGCCCGACAGGCCGCCCGGCAAACGGTCGGCCAGCGTGGTGGGCAACTGCACGAGGTCCAGCAGTTCGTGGATGCGTCGCTTCAGTGCCGCACCGCTCAGGCCGCCGTAGAACTGCAGCGGGCGCGCCAGGATGCGCTCGATGCTGTGGGCGGGGTTCAGCGCCGTGTCGGCCATCTGGAAGACAATCTGCGTGCGGCGCAGGTCGTCCTTGGACCGGGCCTCCAGCGTCGGCGCGAGCGCCTGGCCGTTGACCCGGATCTCGCCGCGCGACGGCGCCACCAGCCCGGCGATGGCGCGCGCCAGCGTCGTCTTGCCCGAGCCCGATTCGCCGATCACGCCGATGGCCTGGCCGCGGTACATCGTCAGGTCGATGTCCTGCAGGATGCGGATGGCCGGCTGGCCGTCCTTGCCGCGCGGGCCGTAGCCCGCGGACAGGCCGCGCACGTCCAGCAGCGGCGCGCGCGACACGTCCCGCGTGGCCTGCGCTGCCCCGGCGTCCCGCACGCGTGGGCGGGCTGCGTCCAGCAGGCAGCGGGTGTAGTCGTCCTGCGGCGCGTCCAGCACCTGCGCGGTGGGTGCGAGCTCGCGCATGCGGCCATCGCGCAGCACCAGGATGCGGTCGGCCATCTGCGCCACCACCGCCAGGTCGTGGCTGACGTAGACCGCCGTGGCCTGCCGCTCGCGGACGACGCGGCGGAAGGCGCGCAGCACCTCGATCTGCGTCGTGACGTCCAGCGCGGTGGTGGGCTCGTCCAGGATCACGAGGTCCGGGTCGGTGATCAGCGCCATGGCGGCCATCAGCCGCTGCAGCTGGCCGCCGGACACCTGGTGCGGGTAGCGCGAGCCTAGGGTGTCGGGCGACGGCAGCGCCAGTTCGCGGAAGAGCTCGACCGCCTTTGCCTCGGCCTCGGCGCGCGGCAGCGTGCCGTGGATCATGGCGGGCTCGACGACCTGGTCCATCAGCGTGCGCGACGGATTGAAGGACGCCGCGGCGCTCTGCGCGATGTAGGCGATGCGACGTCCGCGCAGGCCGCGCTGCTCCCGCGCTGACAACGTCAGCACATCGGTGCCGCCCAGCCGCACGCTGCCGCCCGCGATGCGGCAGCCGGCGCGCGCATAGCCCATCAGCGCCAGCGCGGTCGTGGTTTTGCCGGAACCGGACTCGCCGATCAGCGCGAGCACCTCGCCCGGCGCCAGCTCGAAGCTGAGGTCGTGCACGATGGTGTGCTCGCCACGACCGTCCGGCGCGGCGGCGACGATCTTCAGGTCGCGGACCAGCAGGGGCGCACCCATCAGCGGCCTCCCTTCGCGCCGCGGGCCGCGCGGCCCGGCAGGTTGTCGATGACGAGGTTCACGGCGATGGTCAGGCTGGCGATGGCCAGCGCCGGCGCCAGCACGGCCGCACCGGCATCGGGCAGGGCGCCGATGTTCTCCCGCACCAGCGAGCCCCAGTCGGCGTCCGGCGGCTGCACGCCCAGTCCCAGGAAGCTCAGCGACGCCAGCAGCAGCACGACGTAGACGAAGCGCAGGCCCAGGTCGGCCAGCATGGGGCCGACGATGTTGGGCAGGATCTCGTACAGCATCACGTACAGCCGGCCCTCGCCGCGGGTGCGGGCCACGGTGACGTAGTCCATCGCGTGGATGTTGACCGCCAGCGAGCGCGCGATGCGGAAGGTGCCGGGGATGTAGATCAGCGCCGCCGTCGGCACCAGCATGCCCAGCGACGAGCCCACCGCGGCGACCATGATGAGCGCCAGCATCTTCGACGGGATGGACGTCAGCGTGTCCATGCCGCGGCTCAGCACCGCGTCCAGCCACGGCGCGCTGACGGTCGCGAGCAGGGCCAGCACGGTGCCGATGCTGCTGGCCAGCAGCGTGGCCGCCAGTGCGATGCCGACCGTGTAGCGTGCGCCTTCGATGACGCGCGCCAGCATGTCGCGGCCCAGGTAGTCGGTGCCCAGCCAGTGCCGGGCGCTGGCCGGTGCGAAGACATCGCCGCCGCCCAGGTCGCCGCCATTGGCGTTGAGCAGCATCGGGCCGACGGCGGCGGCGGCCAGCCAGAACAGCAGCACGAGCGCGCCGGCGATGCCGGGCCACGCGAGCGGCAGGCGGCGGGCAGGACGGGCCGGGAGAGGGAGTGAAGACATGGGCGGCGGCTCAGCGGTGACGCAGGCGCGGGTTGGCGACGATGCTGCACAGGTCCGCGAGCGTGACCAGCAGCAGGTAGACGGCGCAGAACAGCATCGCGCAGGTCTGCACCAGCGGCATGTCGCGCTGTGCGACACCGTCCACCATCAGCGAGGCGATGCCGGGGTAGTTGAAGATGGTCTCGACGATGATGACGCCGCCGAGCAGGTAGGACAGCGACAGCGCGACGGCGTTGGCGATGGGGCCGACCGCATTCGGCAGCGCATGCGCGAGCACCATACGCGCCGGCGATGCGCCCTTGAGCAGCACCATCTCGATGTAGGGCGCCTTCAACTGGTCGACGACGGCGGCGCGGGTCATGCGCATCATCTGTGCCATGGTCACGCAGCACAGGCTCAGCACCGGCATCGCGAACGCGCGCAGCATGTCGGCCAGGCTGGCCCCGCTGTCCACGCCACCGGACGACAGCGCGGGCAGCCAGCGCAGCTGCACCGCGAAGACCAGCACGGCCAGCGTCGCCACGAGGAACTCGGGCACCGACACGACCGCCACCGCGCTGGAGCTGACCAGCCGGTCGAACCAGGAGCCGCGCCACACCGCCGAGGCGATGCCCAGCGCCAGCGCCAGCGGCACCGCCAGCAGCGTCGTCAGCCCCGCCAGCACCAGCGAGTTCGGCAGGCGGCTGGCGATCATGTCGCCGACCGGCATGCCGGTCACGACCGACGTGCCGGGTGCGCCCGTCACCATGCCGCGCAGCCAGCTGAAGTAGCGCTCCAGCGCAGGCACGTCCAGCCCCATCTGGTGCCGCAGCGCGGCCAGCGACTCGGGTGTGGCGTCCTGGCCGAGCTGCGCCTCGGCGGCGTCACCCGGCAGCACGGCCGT
Organism: Roseateles sp.; assembly: GCF_965229315.1. GTDB lineage: Bacteria > Pseudomonadota > Gammaproteobacteria > Burkholderiales > Burkholderiaceae_C > Pelomonas. The sequence continues at coordinate 2,887,744 of NZ_CBDDJA010000002.1, read as the reverse complement.
GATGGCGAAGACCACGGCCGACACCACCAGCAGCGACAGCAGCGCGAGCGCGACGCGGTTGACGAGGAGACGAACGATCAGCGCGTTCACGACGTCGCTCAGGCCTCAAGCCAGACGTGTTCGGCGAACGAGTAGCCCATCAGCCCGCCCAGCGGGATGGGCGACAGGCCCTTGAGCTTCGTGCTGTGGGCGTCCAGGCTGGCCAGGAACAGCGGGATGCCGACCCCGGCCTCCTGGCTGATCAGCACCTGCATGTCGGCGTACATCTGCTTGCGCCTGGCGACGTCGGTCTCGGTGCGCGCGGCAACCAGCAGCTGGTCGAACTTGGGGTTCTTCCAGCGCGAGCCGTTCCAGGCCGCGTCGGACTTGAAGAACTGCGTCAGCAGCGTGTCCGCGCTGGGGCGCGGGTTGACGTTGCCGAAGCCCACCGGGCTGTTGAGCCAGTGGTTGGACCAGTAGCCGTCCGACGGCATGCGCTTGACCTCCAGGTTCAGGCCGATGCGCTGCGCCGCCTGCTGCATCACCAGTGCCATCTCGACCGAGTACATCGCCACCGGCGAGGTCACGATGGGCACCTTGGCGCTGCCGAGGTTGGCCTTGCCGAGATGGAACTTGGCCTTGTCGAGGTCGAAAGGGCGGGGCGGCAGGCCGCTGAAGTAGAAGCGGTTCGAGGGATCGATGGGCTGGTCGTTGCCGACGGTCGCGTGGCCCAGCGCGATGGACTTGCGCATCTGCTCGCGGTCCATCAGGTATTTCATCGCCAGCACGAAGTCCGGGTTGGCGCCCGGCCCCACGTCCTTGCGCATGATGAGGTCGGAGTACTGGCCCGACTGCGTCACGAAGATGCCGAAGCCCGGCGTGCCCTTGATGCGCTCGACCGTGCGCGGGTTCACCGCCGCGACCAGGTCCATGCCGCCGGACAGCAGCGCGTTCACGCGGGCGCCGTCGTCGGCGATGCCGACGAACTCGATCTCGTCCAGGTAGGGCTTGCCCGGCTTCCAGTAGGCGTCGTTGCGCACGGCCACCGAGCGCACGCCAGGCTTGAACTCCTTGAGCTTGAACGGGCCGGTGCCGATGCCGGCGTTGAAGTCGGTGGTGCCTGCCTTGACGATCAGGAAGTTGAAGGTGCCCAGCACCACCGGCAGGTCGGCGTTGGCGGCGGCCAGCGTGACGGTGACCTCGTCCGGGCCGGTGGCAGCGACCGACTCGAACTGGTCCGCCAGCGCCTTGGCCTTGGAGGCGGTGGCCGGGTCCTTGTGGCGCATCAGCGAGAACACCACGTCGGCGGGCTGCAGCGCCTTGCCGTCGTGGAAGGTCACGCCCTTGCGCAGCTTGAACACCCAGACGCGCGCGTCCTTGGTCGTGAAGCTCTCGGCCAGCGCGGGCTGCGGCGTCAGGCTGCCGTCCAGCGCGGTCAGGCCGTTGTAGAGCATGGTGCCGCGCGAGTAGTCCGTCTGGTTGGCCATCTTGGCCGGGTCCAGCGTGTCGCTGATCGCTGCGGTCGCGCCGGCCACCCTGATGCGCCCGCCGCGCCGGGGCGTCTGCGCATGCGCGGACAGCGCCGTCGCGCTCAGGCCCGTGGCCAGCGCCAGCTGCATCCCGCCGCCCATCAGCATCGCCAGCAGGTCGCGGCGGGTCGCACCGCCGCGCAGCGCTTGCAGCAACGCGTCGCCACCGGTGTGACCGAGGGCGCCGTGCAGTTTCTGGAGGTCGTTCATGCGGTGATCCTGAGGAAGACGTTGAAACGGGGCGGCGCTCACGCCGCCAGCCGGTCCTTGACGCGGTAGTACAGGCCGACGGCCGGCAGGAACCACGGCGGGCCGACATGGCCGGGGATGGCCGGCCAGGGGCGGTCGCGCCAGGGGTTGGCGGCGGCGTCGCCCATCAGCGTGGCCGCCATGCGCTGGCCCATGTGCACGGACATCTGCGTGCCGTGGCCGCTGTAGCCCAGCGAATAGAAGACGCCGTTGCGCTCGCCGGCATGCGGCAGGCGGTCCTGGCTCATGTCCACCAGGCCGCCCCAGCAGTAGTCGATGCCGATGCCGCGCAGCTGCGGGAAGGTCTGCTCCAGGCCTTCGCGCAGGATCTCGCCGCTCTTGCGGTCCGAGGTCGGGCTGGAGATCGCGAAGCGCGCCCGCCCGCCCCACACCAGGCGGTGGTCGGGCGTCAGGCGGAAGTAGTGGTGGATGTTGGCCAGCGTCACGTAGGTGCGCCGGCCGGCGAGCAGCGCGTGCGCGCGCTCCGGCGCCAGCGGCTCGGTGACGATGATGAAGCTGCCGATGCCGACGATGCGCCGGCGCAGCCAGCCGAAGCTGCCGTAGCCGCCGTGCTGGCTGGCGCCGGTGGCCAGCAGCACCTGCTTGGCGCGGATCTCGCCGCGCGGCGTGCGCACGACGTGCTCGTGCCCCCGGCCGACGCGCTGCAGCTGCAGCACCGGCGTCTGCAGGTGGATGCGGGCGCCGTGGCGCTGCGCGGCCTCGGCGAGACCCGCCGCGAACCGGCCCATGTGCATCTGCGCGCTCTTGCGCTGCAGCAGGCCGCCCACGAAGCGGTCGCTGGCCACCTCGTCACGCACCGCGCGGGCGTCCAGCACCTCCACGTCGGGGTCCACCTCGCGCACCATGCGCTCGCGGCTGCGCGCCAGCGCCTCGTACTGCGCGGGGCGCGTTGCCAGCTTGAGCTTGCCGTTGCGCTGGAAGTCGCAGGCGATGCCTTCTTCACGCACGAGCTGCTCGACCGTGTCGACGGCCGCGTCGAACGCCTGGTACCAGCGCCGCGCGGTCTCGATGCCGTACTGGTCGGCAGCCGCGCCGTAGTCCACCGCGAGGCCGTTGTTGACGTGCCCGCCGTTGCGCCCCGATGCCTCCTTGGCGACCCGGTCGCAGGCCTCCAGCACCACCACGTCCACGCCGCGCTGCGCCAGCGAGCGGGCTGCGGACAGGCCGGTGAATCCGGCACCGACGATGACCACGTCCGCCCGCGAGGGCAGATCGCCCGCCGCGGGCTCGAAGGCGGCGGCGGAATCGGTCCAGTAGGAGTCCAGCTTCAACGGGGGCCTCTCATCGTTCTTGTTCATCGTCGCGACGCGCCGGCAAGGCCCGCAGCGGGGGCTTGCGCAGGGCGTCGCAGGTGTGTCCGATGGCTGTCATTGAAGCATGGGGCCCCGAGCAGAATGACGCGCTTGTGACGGCGCGCCCGGCACGAAATCGTCGTTTTTGCGGGCCGGCGCGGCATACGCTGCGGCCGGCACCGCGGCGAGGCGGGCATGCACCTCAGCCCGGCATGCCGAAGTCGATCAGCACGCTTTTGAGGCGCTGATTCGCCTCCACCGCCTGGCGCCCCAGGTCTTTGCCGATGCCCGACTGGTGGTAGCCGCCGGTGGGGATGACGAAGTCGTTGCTGCGGCCGTAGCGGTTGATCCAGACGGTGCCTGCGGACAGCGCCCGCATGGCACGCAGCGCGCGGTTGATGTTGGCGGTATGCACGCCTGCGGCCAGCCCGTAGTGCGGATGCGCGGCCAGCGCCAGGCCTTCCTCCTCGGTGTCGAAGGTCTGCACGGTCAGCACCGGGCCGAAGATCTCCTCCAGCACCGCCGGATTGCCCGCATCGACCCCTTCGATCAGCGTGGGCAGGTAGTAGCTGCCGGTACCGCACACGTTGCCGCGCAACCCGCCGCTCGTGGACACGCTGCCGGCCTGCACGGCGCGCTGCACGATGGCGTCGATGCGCAGCGCCTGGGCGCGCGAGATGATGGGCGGCAGCGTGGCGTCCGGGTCCCAGGTGGCGCCCGGCCGGTGTGCGGCGAAGCGCTTCGCCACGGCGGCGACCAGCGCCGCAGCGATGCCCTTCTGGACGATCAGCCGCGAGCCGGCGACGCAGACCTGGCCCGCATTGCCGGTGATGGCGCCGGCGATGACGCCCGCCAACCGCTCCAGGTCGGGCGCATCGTCGAACACCAGCTGCGGGCTCTTGCCGCCCAGTTCCAGCGTCACCGGCTTGGGGCCGTGCTGCGCGCAGGCGGCCATGATGGCGGCACCGGTGGCGGTGGAGCCGGTGAACGTCATCTTGGCGATGCGCGGGTGGCGCGTCAGCGCGGCGCCGGCCACGCGGCCGTCGCCCTGCACGATGTTGAAGATGCCTGCCGGCACGCCGGCCTGCACCGCCAGTTCGGCCAGCCGCAGCACCGAGAACGGCGTCAGCTCCGAGGGCTTGAGCACGACGGCGTTGCCGGCGGCCAGCGCGGCGCCGACCTTCCACGACGCCATCACCAGCGGGAAGTTCCACGGCGTGATCGCGCCGACGACGCCGTAGGGCTCGGCCACCGTCATGCCCAGGTGGTCGGTGCGCGTGGCCGCGACGTCGCCGCCCAGCTTGTCGGCGTACTCGGCGAAGAAGCGCAGCCCGTCGGCGGTGAAGGGCACGTCCCAGGCCAGTGCGTCGCGGACCGGCCGCGTCGAGCCTACGGCCTCCAGCGGCGCCAGCGTCGGTGCATCCGCCTCCACCAGGTCGGCCCAGCGGCGCAGCACGCGGGCCCGCTCGCGGGGCGGGCGGCGCGCCCAGTCGGTGCCGCGCCATGCGGTGTAGGCGCCTTCCACGGCCTCGTCCACCAGGTCGGCCTGCGCCATCGGCAGCGACGCGTAGGCGTGACCGTCCGACGGGCGCAGCACGTCCTGCGCCTGGTCGGCCGGCGCCGGGATCAGGCGGCCTTGGATGAAATGCCCGGCGGGCACGTGAATCTGGTCGGGGTCGAAAGCTGACACGGAGCGCCTTGCGGATGCGGTCGATGGAACGCGTCATGCTAGGCAGGAGCGCCCGGCAAGTGGCCGCATTGCGCGCCCGCCGGAACGCACAAGATTGCAAGTTCGTGGGCCGTTGCGGCGTTAGCTGCGGTTCTTCGGCGGCGCGCCCAAAACGACAAGATCGTCCTAGCGCGGTGCCGCCAAGGTTGGAACGATGCGATCCCAAACCGCAGGGAGTCTGTCTTGAATATGTCCATGACCACCGCCGCTGCGGGCGATGCCGCCGGCACCGCCCATGATGGGATCGTGCTGCGCGCGTTGCGGGCCGACGACCTCGACGCCGCGCTGGGACTGTCACGCGCCGTGCACTGGCCGCACCGGCTGGCCGACTGGCGCCTCGCGTTCAGCCTGGGCCAGGGTCTGGCGGCGGAGCGCGACGGCGAGGTCGTGGGCACGGCGATGACGTGGTCATGGGGAGACGGGCACGCCACGCTGGGCCTGGTCATCGTCGATCCGCGCCTGCAGGGCCGGCGCATCGGCCTGCGGCTGATGCAGGCCTTGATGGCCGGGCTGGAAGGCCGGACCGTGCTGCTGCATGCGACGGCCGAGGGCCGCGGGCTGTACGAGCGCCTGGGCTTCGTGCGCACCGGCGAGGTCCGCCAGCACCAGGGCCAGGCTGGCTCCGCGCCGCTGATGCCGCTGGACCCGGGCTGGCGCCTGCGCCCCTCGGACCAGGGCGACCTGCCCGCCTTGATCGAGCTGGACGCGCAGGCGCGCGGCATGCGGCGTGATGTGCTGGTCCAGGCACTCTACGCCGCCGGCGACACCGTCGTGCTGGACGAGGACGGCGCTCGGCGCGGCTTTGCGATGCTGCGCCGCTTCGGCCGCGGCCTCATCATCGGCCCCGTGGTCGCTCCGGACGAGCGCGGCGCCAAGGCGCTGATCGCGCACCTGGTCGGCATGAGCGCCGGCAAGTTCGTCCGCATCGACGTCGACTTCGACAGCGGCCTCACCGAATGGCTCGAAGAGCTGGGCCTGCCCCGCGTCGATGCCCCCACCGAAATGATCCGCGGCGCGGTGCCTGCCGCCGCGCCGGGTGTGCGCCGCTTCGCCCTGGCCACGCAGGCGCTCGGCTGAGCACTGCGCGCGCCGTCTCCTCCACTGCAGAAAGGTCTTCCGTGTCCATCGTCTTCCGTCCCAAGTACATCAGCTTCGACTGCTATGGCACCCTCATCTACTTCCAGATGGCGCCGTGGGCGCGCCGGCTGTTCGCCGACCGCGTCGCGGCCGAGAACCTGGACCGGTTCTGCGCCGACTTCTCGGCCTTCCGGCTCGACGAGGTGCTGGGCGACTGGAAGCCTTACGACGAGGTCGTCTTCAACGCGCTGCTGCGCACCGCCAACAAGTGGAAGGTGCCGTTCCGCGAGGCGGACGCCGCAGAGATCTATGCCGCCGTGCCGACCTGGGGGCCGCATCCCGACACGGTGGCAGGCCTGGCGCGCATCGCCGGCAAGATCCCGCTCGTGATCCTGTCGAACGCGATGGACCACCAACTGGTGCACAACGTGCAGAAGCTCGAAGTGCCGTTCCACCGCGTCTACACGGCGCAGCAGGCGAAGGCGTACAAGCCGCGGCTGCGCGCCTTCGAGTACATGGTCCAGCAGCTGGACGCCAAGCCGGAGGACTTCCTGCACGTGTCGTCCAGCATGCGCTACGACCTGATGTCGGCGTCCGACATGGGCATCCGCGACAAGGTCTTCGTGAACCGCGGCCATGAGCCGGGTGTGCCGGCTTACGGCTATGCCGAGATCCCCGACATCGGCGGACTGGCCGGCCTGGTCGGGCTCTGATCCCGTCGTCCGCGTCTCGTCTGCCACGCGGGCCGGCCCAGGGCAACCTGGCCGGCCCGCTGCGTTGGCGGCTGCCGCATCTTCTGCTGTGCGGGCGGCAACAACGGAGCAACATCGCGCGCGCCGGCCCCTTTGCAGCACCACACGCAGAGGCCGGCCCCCTAAGCTGGACCGGTGTTCAAGCCCTCAACACCGTTGCCCATGTCGACCCCCGTCTCTGCGGATCTGGACGCGCTGATCGCGCTCGATCGCAACCACCTCATCCACCCGGTCGCGCCCTGGCGCAAGCATGAGCAGCGTGGCGTCACGATGCTCTCCTGCGGCCAGGGCGCCTGGTTGCGCGACGCCGCCGGCCACGAGTTGCTGGATGCCTTCGCGGGCCTGTGGTGCGTCAACATCGGCTACGGCCACGAGAGCGTCGTGCAGGCGGCGGCCGAGCAGATGCGCAAGCTGCCCTACGCCACGGGCTACTTCCACTTCGGCAGCGAGCCGGCGATTCGCCTGGCCGCCAAGCTGGTCGAGATCACGCCGAAGTCGTTGACGCGCGTGTACCTGACGCTGGGCGGCTCGGAGGCCGTGGACGCCGCCGTGCGGCTCATCACCCAGTACTACAACAACACCGGCCGCCCGGCGAAGAAGCACTTCATCGCGCTGGAGCGCGGCTATCACGGCTCGTCGTCGATGGGTTCGGGCCTGACGGCGCTGCCGGTGTTCCACCGCGGCTTCGACATGCCGCTGCCCAACCAGCACCACATCCCGTCGCCCTACGCCTACCGCAGCGAGCTCGGCGGCGACGCGCAGGCGCTGATCGCGGCCTGCGTCGCCGCGCTGCGCGCCAAGGTCGCGGCGCTGGGCGGCCCCGAGCATGTGGCCGCCTTCTTCTGCGAACCCATCCAGGGCTCGGGCGGCGTCATCGTGCCGCCCAAGGGCTGGCTCAAGGCCATGCGCGAGGCCGCGCGCGAGCTGGACATCCTGTTCGTCGTGGATGAAGTCATCACTGGCTTCGGCCGCACTGGCCCGATGTTTGCGTGCGACGCCGAGCATGTGGAACCCGACCTGATGACCGTGGCCAAGGGGCTGACCGCCGGCTATGCGCCCATGGGCGCGATGTTGATGGCCGAGCATGTCTACGCGGGCATCGCCGACGGTGCCCCCGTGGGCGCGCCCATCGGGCATGGCGCCACCTACTCCGCTCACCCCGTCAGTGCAGCCATCGCGCTCGAAGTGCTGCGGCTTTACGAAGAAGGCGGCCTGCTGGCCAACGGCCAGAAGGTGGCGCCGCACTTTGCGGCGGCGCTGGAGGGGCTGGGCGATCATCCGCTGGTGGGCGACGTGCGCCACCGCGGCCTGCTCGGCGCGCTTGAGCTGGTGAGCGACAAGGCCACCAAGCGCGGTTTCGACCCCGCGCTCGGGCTGGCCGACCGGCTGTTCGACACCGGCTACCGCAACGGCCTGGTGTTCAGGTCCTTCGGCGACCACATCCTGGGCTTCGCGCCTGCCTTGTGCTTCACCGAAGACGAATTCGCGGTCATGGCACAGCGTTTGCGCAAGACGCTGGACGACGTGCTGGATGCCCCCGATGTGCGTGCTGCGCTCAAGTAGCCAGCAGGCCGCCATCGCCTCAAAATCGGCCTCTCACTCCCAACCGAACTGACGCCCCGTGGTAGCCCCTCTCAAGCTTGATCGCCTGGATCTGCGCATCCTCAGCCAACTGCAGAAGAACGGGCGTATCACCAACGTCGACCTGGCGGATGCGGTCGGCCTGTCGCCCAGTCCCTGCCTCATCCGCGTGAAGCGGCTGGAGCAGGCGGGCTACATCAGCGGCTATGGCGCGCAGCTGCGGCTCGAGAAGCTGGGCGACACGCTGACGGTGTTCACCGAGGTCACGCTGTCCGACCATCACCGCGAAGACTTCATCCGCTTCGAGGCCGCCATCCGCGAAGTCGACGAGGTGCTGGAGTGCCACCTGGTCAGCGGCGGCTACGACTACCTGGTCCGCTTCATGACGCGCGGCGTCAACCACTACCAGTCCATTGTGGAGGGGCTGCTGGAGCGCAACATCGGCATCGAGAAGTACTTCAGCTACATCGTCATCAAGACGCCGTTCGTGAAGACGCACTACCCGATCGAGCGCCTGTTCGCACCGACGCCGGACTGACGCGCCGCGCCGGACTTGCCATCGCCCGAGGGGCCGCAGTTGCGGCCCCTTCGCGTTCCTGGGGTTCTCCCGTAGGCGCCGTTGCCTTGACGGCCGATCACCGGCAACCCCGATGAACACGGCCATCGCGGTGCATGACGCACCACGCAGTGGTCTTGCCGCACCACCATTCGGCACTCAGCAGACTGTGCTGTGCAGGGCCCGGCAATACGGTAGGAACTTGCGTGCAACAGCTCACAAACAGTGAGCGACGCCCCATCCGTTTTTCATAATTAGCTCATGCGTTTTCGACTCGTGATCGCTTCCTTGCTGCTTTCGATGCTGCTCCAGGCCGTGTCGCTGGGCGGGCATTGGGCAGGGCATGGCAACACCGCCGACGCCCTGCATGCGGTGCTGCACTGGTCCGGTGTGCTGCATCACCACGACCACGCGGTGACGCAGGCGGCGCGCCTGGACAGCAGCGCACGGCAGCCGCAGGACGGCGCCGCGGGCTTCGAGGCCTTCGCCGACGAATTCGCCCAGGCCACGCTGCACCCCGGCGAGAGCTTTCACCAGGACCGCTCGCTCGACTCCCGCTACCACCTCAACGTCGACGCCTGCCTGTTCGCCGTGGGCATCATCCCGTCGATGCCGGTCAGCCCCAAGCTCGCCATCGAGGCCAGCCCGCCGCGGGCGGTGCCGGCGTCGGCCCGCACCGACCCCGTCCTCGACGGTCCTCGACGACCGCCTCGATCGCTCGCCTGATCCCGAGCGGGCTCCTCGCCACGGTGCATGGAGCCGAGTCCCACCCGCAGTCCCTCGCCCATCGACGCCGCCAGGCCGCGTCGGGGGGCGGTCGCTGCCCGAGATCGACTGGATCATGTTGAACACCCGAACAAGGAAACGACGCCGCCGGCCGGCGCCTGTGCATTGCACGCTGGCGCGCGCCGCCGCGTGCCTGGGGCTGGCCGTGGTGGCGATGAGCGCCGGATGGGCGCAAGCCGCACCCGTGACGTTGGCCGTGGCAGTGGACGCCGCCTGGCAGCGCACGCAGGCGGGTGCCGCCGCGCAGTCGCAGCGTCTGAAGGCCGACGCGGAGCGCCGAGCGGCGGCCAGCCTGGTGGCCGCGCCGCCGTCGCTGTCGCTGTCGCAGCGCAGCGACCGCTGGCAGGACGACACCGGCGTGCGCGAACGCGAGATCGCGCTCGCCGTGCCGATCTGGCTGCCGGGCCAGCGCCACGCGCGCCAGGCCGCCGCCGCGGCCGCCGTCACGGCGGCCGAACAGGTGTCTGCCGTCGCCCGCCTGCAACTGGCGGGCGAGTTGCGCGAGATCGCATGGAACCTGGCCTCGCTGCGTGCCGAGGCCGGCAGCGCGCGCTCCCAGCACCGCTACCTGGCCACGCTGAGCGACGACGTCGAGCGCCGCGTGAAGGCGGGCGACCTGGCGCACAGCGACGCGCTGGCGACGCAAGGCGAGCGCCTCGCCGCCGAGGCCGAACTGATTGCCGTGGAGCAGCGCCTGCGGGCCGAGCAGACACGCTGGACCGCGCTGACCGGCCTGCAGGGCGATGTCGTGGCCGAAGAGGCGGCGGATGAAGCGCGCCGCGCCGTCGAAGCCGCCAACGCCGATGACGCGCTGGCCGACGGCCGCCACCCGCTGCTGAACCAGCTGGCCGCCAACGAGGAGGCGGCGCGCCGCGCGCTGGACGTGGCGAACCGCGAGGCTGCGGACGCCCCCGAGGTCAGCGTCGGCTACCGCGATGAACGCGACGGCCGCGGCCAGCCCGGCCGGGGCAGCGTCACGGTGGCGCTGCGCGTGCCCTTCGGTGGCGACGTGCGCAATGCGGTGCCCCGCGCGGCTGCGCAGGGAGCGCTGGAGCAGGCGCACGCCGACATCGTTCGCGCGCGTGCCGAGGTGGCGGCGAACTGGCGCATCGCGCGTGACGCGCTGGCGTCTGCCGAGCGCCAGACCGTGATGCAGCGCCAGCGCGCCGCCCTGCTGCGCCAGCGCGTCGAGCTGCTCGACAAATCCTTCCGCGCCGGCGAGACCGCGCTGCCCGACCTGCTGCTGGCCGCCCAGGCCGCCGCGCAGGCCGAGGCCGCACTCGCCCGCCAACAGGCCGCGCAGGGCAGTGCCCGCGCCCGCCTCTACCAAGCTTCAGGTGTCCTGCCATGAGTTCCGTTGCCTTCCCCTCCCGCCTGGCCCTGCTGGCCGGGCTTGCCTTGAGCGCCGCTGCGGCGCTGGCCTCGCCCGGCGCCCATGGCCCCAACGGCGAGCACCTCGACGGCCCCGTCGCGACCAGCGCCGGCAGCGGCCAGCCGCGCGTCGAGGCGTTCTCCGAAGCGTTCGAGATCGTCGGCCGGCTCGATGCGGCCGGCCTGCTGCTGTACGTCAACCGCTATGAAACCAGCGAGGCGGTGTTGCGCGCGAAGGTCGAGGTCGAACTCGACGGCGTGAAGGCACCTGCGTCGTTTCAGGTGGAAGGCGGCAGCTATCGCGTCGGCGACGCGAAGCTGCTGGAGCTGCTGCGCAAGCCGGGCAACCACACGCTGCTGTTCACGGTGGCGGCTGGTGCTGATGCCGACCTGCTCGACGGCCCCATGGCCGTTGTCGCCCCCGAGGCCCATGACGGCGGGCACCCCGGTGGTACCGGTCTGCGCAACGGGCTGATGCTCGCGGGCGGCGGTGTGGCGACCCTGGCGGTGGTGGCGGCGCTGCGCCGCCGCAACCGCGCCTGAGGAACGGGAGCCCATGATGAAAACATTGGTTGCCTCCTCGTTCCTCCTGGCCACCACGCTGGCGCTCTTGCCGGCTGCCGCCATCGCGTCGCCCGGTGCCCATGGCCCCAACGGCGAGCACCTGGACGGCCCGGCCATCGTCAAGGTGGACGGCCTAGCGCGCCTGCCCGACGGCAGCGTTCAGGTGCCCGTGCCGGCGCAGCGCCGCATGGGTGTGCTGACCCGGTTCATCCCGCTGGTCGATGCGGTCGGCGCCCAGGTACTGACCGGCCGCGTCGTCATGGACCCGAATGCCGGCGGCCGCGTGCAGACGGTCTACGGCGGTCGGGTCGAGCCCGGCCCCAGAGGGCTGCCGGAAGCCGGGCGCGCGGTGCGTCGCGGTGACGTGCTGGCGTATGTGCGCTACCACGGCGACCCCTATGCGCACGCCAACCAGGCGGCTGCGCTGAGCGAGCTGCGCGCCAACCGCGGGCTGGCGGAGCAGCGCGTGCTGCGTCTGCAGGCCCTCGAAGGCAGCGTGCCGCGCAAGGAGATCGAGGCCGCGCAGGCCGAGCTGGCCAGCCTGAAGGCGCGCGAGCGCGAGGTCGGCGGCAGCCTGTCGGCCCCCGAAGCGCTGGTGGCGCCGGTGGACGGGGTGATCGCCAGTGCCAACGTGCTCGCCGGCCAGGTGGTGGAGCCGCGCGACGTGCTGTTCGAGATCGTCGACCCGCGCCGTGTGCTGGTCGAGGCCGTCACGGCCGACCCGACGCTGGCGGCGCGCATCACCGGCGCGCAGCTGCGCGAGGTGCCGGGCATGACGATGCGGCTGACGGGCGTCGGCCGTGCGCTGCGCGACGGCGTGCTGCCGCTGACGTTCCGCGCCGAGCTGCCCAGGCCGGCCACGGACGGCAAGGTCGCCGTGCTGCCGCTCGCGGTCGGGCAGACGCTGAACGTCATCGCCGCCACCGAGACCCGCCTGAAGGGCTATGTGCTGCCCGCGCAGGCCGTGGTGCGCAACGCTGCCAACGAGCCCATCGTCTGGATCAAGTCCGGCCCCGAGCGCTACATCCCGCAGCCGGTGCAGTACCAGCCGCTGGACAGCACGACGGTGGTGGTGACGAACGGCCTGGGCGAAGCCAACCGCGTGGTGGTGCAGGGTGCGTCGCTGATCGCGCAGATCCGCTGAGGCAGGAGCAGACATGTTCAATTGGATCGTCCGCTTCAGCCTGCAGAACCGGCTCTTCGTGCTGGCGTTCGCGGCCATGCTGCTGGTGTACGGGGCCGTCACGGCCATGCGCACGCCGGTCGACGTGTTCCCCGACCTCAACAAGCCGCTGATCACCATCCTGACCGAGGCCGGCGGCATGGCGCCGGAAGAGGTCGAGCAACTCGTGTCGGTGCCGCTGGAGACCGCCCTCAATGGCATGCCCGGCGTGACGCGGGTGCGCTCGACGTCGGGCGTCGGCCTGGCCATCCACTACGCCGAGTTCGACTGGGGCACCGACGTCTACCGCAACCGCCAGATCGTCGGCGAGCGGCTGGCACTGGTGCGCGAACAGTTCCCCGCCGGCATCACGCCGGTGATGGGCCCGGTGTCGTCCATCATGGGTGAGGTCATGCTGATCGCGCTGCCACTGAAGGTGGACGACTCCAAGGCCGCCGGGCCGCTCCCAAGCCGGCCCGGCGTCCCCTCGGGGGACCGCACGGCGAACGCGCCGGGCGAGGGGCAGGCAGCTTCGCCCATGCAGGTGCGGGAGTACGCGGACTTCGTGCTGCGGCCCCGACTGCTGGCGATCAACGGCGTGTCGCAGGTCATCCCCATCGGCGGCGAGGTGCGCACGCTGCGCGTGGAGCCCGACACCGCGCGCATGGCGCAGCTCGGCGTGTCGCTGACGCAGGTGCAGGCGGCGCTGTCCGGCTTCGCGGCCAACGTCGGCGGTGGCTTCATCGACCTCAACAGCCGCGAGTACCTGATCCGGCACATGGCGCGCAGCACGCGCGTCGAGGACCTGCGCGGCGTGGCCGTAGCCTGGAAGGATGGCCGTGCGGTCTTCCTGGAGCAGGTCGCCCACGTGCTCATTGCGCCGGCGATGAAGCGCGGCGATGCCGGTTACGACGGCGCGCCGGCCGTCATCGTCAGCGTGCAGAAGCAGCCCGGCGCGGACACGGTGCAGCTGACCGCCCACATCGAGACGGCGCTCAAGGAGATGCAGGCCGGCCTGCCCGCCGGCGTCGCCGCACCCCAGGTGCTGTTCCGCCAGGCGGACTTCATCGAAGCCTCCATCGGCAACGTCAAGGAGGCCTTGCGCGACGGCGCCATCATGGTGGCCATCGTGCTGTTCGCGTTCCTGCTGTCGGCGCGCACGACGCTGATCTCGCTGACGGCCATCCCGCTGTCGCTGGCCGTGACCGCCGTGGTGTTCCAGTGCCTGGGCCAGTCCATCAACGTCATGACGCTGGGCGGCATCGCCATCGCCATCGGCGAGCTGGTGGACGACGCCGTCGTGGACGTCGAGAACATCCTGCGCCGCCTCAAGCAGAACCGTGCCGCCGCCAACCCGCTGCCGGTGCGCGAGGTGGTGCGGCAGGCCAGCGTCGAGGTGCGCTCGGGCATCGTCTACGCGACGACCATCGTCGTGCTGGTGTTCGTGCCGCTGTTTGCGCTGCCGGGCATCGAGGGCCGGCTGTTCTCGCCGCTGGGCGTCGCCTACATCGCGTCGGTGCTGGCGTCCATGCTGGTGTCGATGACGCTGACGCCGGTGCTGTGCGCCTGGCTGCTGCCGCGCATGAAGAAGCTGGACCACCAGGACAGCCCGCTGGTGCGCTGGCTCAAGGTGCGGGACGAGCGGCTGCTCGTGTGGTCGTTCCCGCGCGCCAGGCTGCTTGTCGCCCTGGCCACAGCCGGCGTGATCGCCGCCGCGGCGAGCATCCCGTTCCTGCCGCGCGCCTTCCTGCCCGCGTTCAACGAGGGGTCGCTGGTGCTGGGCATGATGTTCAACCCCGGCACCTCGCTGGACGAGGCCAACCGCATGGGCTCGCTGGCCGAGCAACTGATCCGCGAGGTGCCGGAGGTGACGCAGGTCGGCCGCCGCACCGGCCGCGCCGAGCTGGACGAGCATGCGGAAGGCGTGCACGCCTCGGAGATCGACGTCGACCTGGTGCGGCAGGGCGGGCGCGGGCGCGAGGCCGTCATGGCCGCCATCCGCGAGAAGCTGGCGGTGCTGCCGGCGCAGGTCGCCATCGGTCAGCCGATCTCGCACCGGCTGGACCACCTGCTCTCGGGCGTGAGGGCGCAGATCGCGCTGAAGATCTTCGGCGACGACATCGACACGCTGCGCGGCCTGGCCGACCAGATGCGTGGCCGGCTCTCCGGCGTGCCCGGGCTGGTGGACCTGACCGTCGAGAAGCAGGTGCTGATCCCGCAGATCACCGTGCGGCTGGACCAGCGCAAGGCGGCGCAGGCCGGCCTGGCGCCGGGCGAGGCGATGCGCATGCTGAAGGCGCTGACCGACGGATCGCATGGCGCGGAGATCGTGGACGGCCAGCGTCGCTACGACCTGGTGCTGCGCCTGCCCGATGGCCAGCGCAGCCCGCAGGACCTGGCGCGCACGCTGATCGACACGCCGTCCGGGCGGCTGCCGCTGTCCAGCATCGCGACCGTGGAGGAGAGCGACGGCCCCAACCAGATCGGCCGCGAGAACAGCCGCCGCCGCATCGTCGTCTACGCCAACACCGACGGCCGCGACATGAGCCAGGTGATCGCCGACATCCGCCGCATCGTCGCCGAGACCCGGCTGCCCGAGGGCAACTTCATCAGCCTCGAAGGCCAGTTCCAGGCGCAGGAGCAGGCCACGCGGCTGATCACGCTGCTGTCGCTGCTGTCGCTGACGCTGGTGTTCCTGGTGCTGTACTCGCGCTACCGCTCGGCCGTGCTGGCGGCGGTCATCATGGCCAACATCCCGCTCGCGCTGATCGGCAGCGTCGCGGCGATGTGGCTGGCGGGCGTGAGCCTGTCCGTGGCGTCGATGGTGGGTTTCATCACGCTGGCCGGCATCGCCACCCGCAACGGCATCCTCAAGGTCAGCCACTACATCAACCTGTGCCGCCTCGAAGGCGAGACCTTCGGCCAGCCCATGATCGTGCGCGGCTCGCTGGAGCGGCTGACGCCGGTGCTGATGACGGCGCTGGTGGCGGCCTTCGCGCTGACGCCGCTGCTGCTGGCGGCCGATGCCCCCGGCAAGGAAATCCTGCACCCGGTCGCGGTGGTCATCTTCGGCGGTCTGCTCAGCTCCACGCTGCTCGACACGCTGTTGACGCCCATCGTGTTCTGGCTGGTCGGGCGGCGTCCTACCGAACGCCTGCTCGCCGAGGAACGCGACGCTGACGAAGCGGCGCGGCACGCTCCCCAGACATCGATGGGGGAGGCCTTCTGACGACACCTGCCGCCGCGGCCAGCGCCACGGCCCGAAACGAGTTCCCTTTGTAGTCCACAGGCCGAGCGCGCCGCCTTTTCTCAAGAGCGCCAGCAAGAAGCCGGAGAGTAGTGATGCAAGCATTCCAAAGACGGATAGGACGCACCGCGTCGACCATGGCCCTCGCGCTGAGCGCGATGACGCTGCCGGGCACGCTCGCCTGGGCGCATGGCGACGGCACACCCAAGCATGGCGGGATCGTGGCCGCGGCCAACGACCTCGCGTTCGAGCTGGTGATCGACGCGGACGGCGCCACCGTCTACATCGAGGACCACGACAAGCCGCTGGCCACCGAGGGCTTCACCGGCAAGCTCAGCGTGCTCAAGGACGGCGTCAAGTCCGAGGCGGCGCTGAAGGCCGCCGCGCCCAACACGCTGGTGGCCAAGGGCGTGAAGCTCGGCCCCGGCAACAAGGTCGTCGCCGTGATCACCACGCCGCAGAAGCAGACCATGGCGGTCCGCTTCACGCTGCGCTGATCGGCCGTTCTCTCCCGAACAACATCCCAAAATCACGGAGTCCCCGCCATGTCCCTGATACGCCTGTCCCGCGCCGCCATCCCCGCGGCCGCCTTGCTGGCCTGCAGCCCCTCGTTGTGGGCCCAGGCCTCTGCGTCCGCGGCCGAGCCCGCCGCCGCAGCCTCCGACGAGACCACGAAGAAAAGCGGCACGTCCCTCGAGACCGTCCGCGTCCTCGGCCAGCGCCAGCCCTATCGCACGCTGTCCGCCACCGGCGCGATGAAGACCGACACGCCGGTGCGCGACATGGCGCAGAGCGTGCGCGTGCTGTCGGCCGACATCCTGGAGGACGCCGGCATCACCAAGCTGGCCGATGCGCTGGACCTGGGCAGCGGCATTTCCAAGCAGAGCAACCTGGGCGGCCTGTGGGACAGCTACGCGATGCGCGGCTTCACCGGCGACCCCAACTTCGGCTCGGACTACATGGTCAACGGCTTCAACTACAGCCGCGGCTACAACGGCGTGCGCGACTCGGCCAACACCGCCTCCGTCGAGGTGCTGAAGGGCCCCGCCTCGGCCCTCTACGGCCGCGGCGAGCCCGGCGGCACGGTCAACATCACGACCAAGAAGCCGCTGTTCGTGCCCGAGTACACGCTGGGCCTGTCGGGCGGCAGCTACTCCACCTTCCGCCAGACGGCCGACCTGACCGGGCCGATCAGCTCCGAGATCGCCTACCGCCTCAACGCGGCCCACGAGAAGGGCGACAGCTACCGCGACCACGTCAAGTCCGAGCGCACGCTGGTGTCGCCGTCCTTCCTGTGGATGCTGGGTGACGACACCACCGTCTCCTACGAGCTGGAGTACTCCAAGCAGGAGGCCAGCTTCGACCGCGGCGTGGTGGCGGTCAACGGCAAGCTGGACGCGGTGCCGCGCTCGCGCTACTTCGGCGAGGCCAACGACGGGCCGCACGTCATCAAGACGACCGGCAACCAGGTCTTCGTGCAGCACTACTTCAACGACGACTGGTCCATCCAGACCGGCGTCAGCTACCGCGAGAGCTCCATCAAGGGGGTCTCGACCGAGGTGACCGCCTTCAAGAGCGGCAGCACCAGCGTGGTCAACCGCCAGCGCCGCACGCGCGACAACCAGGGGCTGGACGTGTCGGGCCGCTTCGAGGTGCTGGGCAAGGTGCGCGCCGCGGGCATGCAGCACAACCTGCTGTTCGGCGTCGATGCCTACAAGTTCACCGACAACCGTCTGCAGTTCCGCGTCCGCAATGTGCCGGCCCTCGAACTGGACATCTACAACCCCGTCTACGGCAACACGCCGCCGGCCTTCTCCGCCACGCCGCTGACCTGGACGCACGAGGAGCAGCGTTCCAAGTCCGTCTACGGCCAGGATCAGATCGACCTGTCCGCGCAGTGGAAGCTGCTGCTGGGCGTGCGCTACGACAGCTACGACCAGTCGGTGTTGAACCGCAACAGCAGCAAGACGGTCGAGCAGTCGCTGAGCGCCACGTCGCCGCGCGCCGGCCTGGTCTACCAGCCCAGCAAGATGGTGTCGCTGTACGCCACCGCGTCCAAGAGCTTCCGTCCGAACAGCGGCGTCAGCCGCGCCTTCGAGTCCTTCCCGGCCGAGAAGGGCGAGTCCACCGAGGTCGGTGCCAAGTACGACTCGGCCGACGGCAAAATCACCAGCACGCTGGCGATCTACAAGATCTCCAAGAACAACGTGCTGACGCCGGACCCCGTGGACCCGAACAACTTCTCCATCGCCGCCGGCGAGGTGCAGAGCAAGGGCGTCGAGTTCGACCTGGGTGGCGAGGTCGCACCGGGCCTGCGCCTGTCGGCGGCCTATGCCTTCACCGATGCCAAGGTCACCCAGGACAACAACGCCTTCCTGGTCGGGCGTCAACTGGCCAACGTGCCGCGCCACAGCGCCAACCTGATGCTGGTGCAGGCGTTCAAGCTGGGCGGCAACTCGGCGACGGCGGGCCTGGGCCTGAACTACATCGGTGAACGCGAAGGCGCCGTGGCACCGGTGGTGGCCGCGGACGACTTCAAGCTGCCGGCCTATAAGACGGTCAAGCTGCTGGGCAGCTACGCCATCGGCAAGAGCTGGAAGTTCTCGCTCGACATCGACAACGTGCTCGACAAGACCTTCTACAGCAGCTCCTACAGCCAGATGTGGGTCTTCCCGGGCAATGGCCGCAAGGTGACGGCCTCGGCCCAGTACAAGTTCTGAAAGCACACCCATGACGACGACATTCCGACACGCGCGCCTGGCGCGCCGCCTGGTGCTCCCGCTCGCGCTGATGGGCGCGGCCCTGGGCGCGCAGGCGCACCAGATCTGGTTCGAGCAGGACGGCAAGGTGCTGACCTTCCGCTACGGCGAGCTGGACGTGAACATGCACGAGGTCTCGCCCGGCGGCCTGGACCGCTTCGCCCAGCTCAAGGGCAGTTGGGTCACCGCCGCCGGCGAGCAGCCGCTGGAGATGCGCAAGGCTGCGGACGCGTTCACGCTGCCCGGCGTGAAGCAGGCGCCGGGCGCCGGCAACTCGCTGGTGGCCATCGACCTGCAATACCCGATGTTCGACACGAAGCGCGACGACAAGGCCTTGCGCACCTACTGGGTGCCGGCCACGCGCTGGGTCGCCGACCTGGGCGCCTACAAGCCCACGCTGCCGCTGGACATCGTGCCCACCGGCGTGGCCGGGGCGGGCAAGTTCGAGTTCCAGGTCGTCTACAAGGGCGACCCGCTGCCCGGCGCGAAGATGACGCTGGTCACGCCGTCGGGCTGGAGCTTGAACGCCACCAGCGACGCCGACGGCAAGTTCCGCTTCCCGCTGCCGTGGAAGGGCAACTACGTGATCGGCCTGTACTACGTGGACGACATCGTCGGCGAGCGCACCGGACCGCAGGGCAAGGAGGCGTACCAGCTCGAAGGCTACAACTCGGCGCTGTCGTTCTACCGCGCCCAGGGCCAGGCGCCGCTGCCGGTGGCGGAGAAAACGCTGCCGGCCTCCGTGCTAGCCGCCATGGGCAAGGCCAAGGCCGCGGCCCACAAGTGATCCGCTGACATCACCGCCAGGGGCAGGGCGCCACGGCGCCCTCTCCTTTCCCGCCGGGCGGCGGGCCTCGCCGGCCGCCCGACTCCTGCCAAGAGACTGCCATGTCCACTACCACCCGCCTGGGCGGCACGGCCACCCTGACGCGAGCCCCGTCGCCGCCGTTCGACGCGGCCGCCACGCACGCGCGGCGCATCACCTCCATCGACGCGCTGCGCGGCTTCGTGATGATCATCATGCTGCTGGACCACGTGCGGGAGACGCTGTACCTGCACCTGCAGGTGACCGATCCCATGACCGTGCCGGGCACGCCGCCCGAGGTCTTCTTCTCGCGCCTGGCTGCGCACTTCTGCGCGCCGGTCTTCGTCTTCCTCACCGGGCTGTCGGCCTGGCTGTACGCCAACCCGGCCAAGGGCGTGCCTCGCAACGTGCGCAGCTACCTCGTCAAGCGCGGGCTGCTGCTGATCGGGCTGGAGCTGACGCTGGTGAACTTCGCCTGGAGCGGCACCTACAACGTGCTCTACCTGCAGGTGATGTGGGCCATCGGCTTCAGCATGCTGGCGCTGGCGGTGCTCTCCGGGCTGCCTCGCTGGGCACTGGTGGTGCTGGGGCTGCTCATCGTCGGCGGCCACAACGCGTTCGCGGGCGTCGTCGTGCCGCCCGACAGCGCCTGGTACCCGCTGTGGACGCTGATGCTGCACCGAGGCTGGCTGGTGACCGAGGGGGTGGTGCGCGTGAAGCTGACCTACCCGGCCTTGCCCTGGGTCGGCGTGATCCTGCTCGGCTATGCCTTCGCGCCGCTGTTCACCTCGGCCGTGGACGCCGTCAAGCGCCAGCGCACGCTGGTCGTGACGGGGGCCGCCTGCCTGGCGCTGCTGCTCGTGCTGCGCGGCTTCAACATCTACGGCGAGAACGCGCCGTGGGTACATGGCGCGAGCGCCGTGGAGACGGCGATGTCCTGGCTCAACTTCACGAAGTACCCGCCGTCGCTGGACTTCGTGCTGCTGACGCTGGGCGCTGGCCTGCTGCTGCTGGCGGCCCTGGAGTTCACCGACAACGCCTTCACCCGCGTCTGCTCGACCTTCGGCGGCGCGCCGATGTTCTATTACCTGTTCCACCTGTACGTGCTGCTGGTGGGTTACCGCGTGATGCTGGCGCTGGTAGGCCCCAACCAGGGCAGCCGTTTCGGCGTGAACGCGGACGCCTTCTGGATCGTCTGGGTGGTGTGGCTGGCGATGCTGCCGCTGCTGTACTTCCCGGTGAAGGCGTTCGGCGCGTACAAGCGCCGCTCGACGATGGCCTGGATCAAGTACTTCTGACCCGTCCGCGGCATCTTGTGTGCCGGCGGGCGGCGCATTTGCAATTCGCTGCTGCGGCCAGGCGGTGCAACGGTGTCGCGGCGTGTGAAGGGCCTTCTATGCTGTATCCCATGAGTGACTCTTCGTCCGATGAGGCGACACGCTCGGCGCCCGCGGGCCGGGCGGTGAGCGTGCGGCACTCGATGGCGCCGGTGCTGGCGCACATCGAGGCCCATCTCGCCGAGGCCTTGCCGTTGGAGGCCCTGGCGGCAATCTCCGGCCTGAGCGTGTGGCGCTTCGCGACCGTGTTCCGGCTGCGCATCGGCGTGCCCCCGCACCGCTACGTCAGCGAGCGCCGCGTGCGCCGCGCGCAGCAGTTGCTGGGCCAGGGCATGCCGGCGGCACGCGCCGCCACCGAAGCGGGCTTCTACGACCAGAGCCACATGAACCGCCGGCTCAAGCGGCTGGCGGGCGCGGCCGTCAATCTGGAAGCCGCATGACCGTGGGCGCACCCCGCAGCAGGATCGACGTCGACGACCTGATCCCCGATCTCGTCCGCCTGCGCCGCGACCTGCACGCCAACCCCGAGTTGGCGTTCCGCGAGCACCGCACGGCCGCGCTGGTCGCTGCCGAGCTGCGCGCCTTGGGGCTGGACGTGCACGAAGGCATCGGCCAGACCGGCGTCGTGGGCGTGCTGCGCCGCGGCGCAGGCCGAAGCGTCGGCTTGCGGGCGGACATGGACGCACTGCCGATGGACGACCGCAGTGGCCTGCCGCACGCCAGCCGCCTGGCCGGCGCCCACCATGGCTGCGGCCACGACGGGCACACGGCGATGCTGCTGGGCGCGGCACGGCAACTGGTGCGCAGCGGGGGCTTCCACGGCACGGTGAACTTCATCTTCCAGCCCGCCGAAGAAGGCCAGGGCGGCGCACGGCGCATGGTGCAGGAGGGCCTGTTCGAGCGCTTCCCCTGCGACGCCGTCTACGCGCTGCACAACTGGCCCGACCTGCCGCTGGGGCAGGCACGCACCCGCCCCGGCCCCATCATGGCGGCGGCCGACCGTTTCGACATCGTCGTCAAGGGCCGTGGCGGCCATGCGGCCATGCCGCACCGCACGCCGGACGCGATCCTCGCAGCCGGCCAGATCGTCTGCCACTTGAACACACTGGTGGCACGGCGCATCGACCCCGGCGAGTCGGCGGTGCTGTCCGTGACGCGCATCGAGGGCGGGCAATCCCACAACGTGCTGCCCGCCGAGGTGACGCTGACCGGCACCGTGCGCAGCTTCGATGCCCAGAGCCAGGACATCCTGGAAGCCGCGTTGCGTGACGGCGTGGACGGGCTGTGCCGCGCGGCGGGATGCGAGGCGGACGTGACCTACACGCGCTACTACCCGGCGACGATCAACACCGCGGCCGAGGCCGCGCTGGCCTTGCGGGCCGCGGCGGCAGCAGGTCTGGACGCGGGCGTCGCCGAGCGACCGGCCTTCACATCTGAAGACTTCGCCTTCATGCTGGGCGAGCGGCCCGGGGCCTACCTGTGGCTGGGGCAGGGGCCGCGCGAAGGGGAGACACAGGGTGAAGATGGCATCTACCGGCCGCTGCACCATCCCTGCTACGACTTCAACGACCGCGTGCTGCCGCACGGCGTGAGATGGTTCGTCGAGGTTGTCAATCAGGCGTTGGGCGGCATGCCGGGCACCGCCTCCCCCCACTGATCCCGGGCCGTCTCGGTCAGTGGTGGTTCCTTGAAGCAGGCGCGACCGCCACCCCTGCCGGAAAAAGGAAACCCGCCAGCGGCGGGTGTTGGGCTGACAGCGGCCGGCACTCAGATGAGCGGCGCCAGCGCCCGGGTCGAGGCCACGGTCGCGGCGCTGTGAGCCGCACGGCGCCCTTGGACGACGACGCGCGGCAACTGCGCGATGGCCGTCGTGTCCGCGCGTGTGCCGACCACCACCACCCGCTCCAGCTTCACGATTGCAGGCGCAGGCGCCGCGGTGAGGTTGGCCAGGCCCACGCCGGTGGCGGCAGCGGCCGCAACGGCGGTCAGGGCAATGGCGAGGGTCTTGGCGGCGGTGATCATGTGTGGCTCCGGTGCGTGGGCTGTGTCAGCGATTGCAGTGTCAGCAACCGGTCGCCGCAGAGCGAGGCGCAGGCGATGGATTGCCGGCGGGAGCGGATGAACTGCAAATTGCCCGGACTGGCCAGCGTCGGTTCCAGGTGAACCTGGCGGCCGGGCACGCCTGTTGGAGCAGTAGCAGTTCAGGTCCCGCGAGTCGGCAGCTTGAGGCGGCGTACTGCGGCCGCGCCACGTATGCAGCCGGCGCCTGCGCCTCCGTCAAGCCCGCATTGGTCCAGCGTCGCGTTGTTCATTGGCCCTCGATCGCGCTTTCTGGGCTGGCCGCCGGCCCGCAGATCAGCAGTCAGGCGGCGCCGCGCCCTGTCTCCCGTCATGGGCAGCAAGATGAGCGCCAAGCCCACCAGCGCCAGAGTCGCGGGCTCAGGCAAAGCACTGCCGCCATCGCTGGCTACCGTGCAGGCGTTGGACACGGTGTTGCCGTCCATGGTGATGGCCGCATTCAGCGCAATCAACCGGCCGCACTGGACCCTTGCGGCCGTGTTGAGCGTGACACTTTGGTCCGCGAGGAGACTGCCCGCGAACAACGAGTTGGTGCCCAGCGTCGCTGAGCTGCCCACCTCCCAGTACACGCCTCGGGCACTGCCGTTGAGCAGGATCACCGCCGAGTCGCTGGCTGTCGTCAACGCGGTGCCGATCTGGAAGATGAACACCGAATCGGGGTCCCCCTGTGCATCGAGGGTGAGGGTGCCGCTGAGCGCCGCCGAGGACGCGAAAAAGTAGGTGCCTGAAAAAAGGGTCATCCCGCCCAGATCCTGCCCGGTCAGCACTGCAGTCGCCGGCTGCCCGGCAAGTCCGTTGTAGGCGGTCAGGGCATCGGCCTGGGCCTGCATCGCCACCCCGTCTCCGTTGTGCGTCGTGCCGGTGACGACGATGCTGCCGAGCCCGGTGATGGAGTTGCCGGGATACACACCCAGGTCGCCTACCAAGGTGGTGACTCCGGTGTTGGTGACGCTTGAGGCGCCCAACACGGCAAACTGGGCTGCGGTGCCCAGGGTCGGAGCGGCCGATGCCGGTGCGACCCATGCCACGAGCGTGAGGCCCCCCAGGAGCAGCGCGGCGGCGAGACGGCATGAGGGCAGTCGGTCAGTCATGGTGCGATCTCGTGCCGGGCCGCAAGGGCAGTCCTGGGGAAAAGATGACCGTCAAAGGCTCTGAGCCTCGACAGCGACGTGGTTGCGTTGTAGGCGAGGCCAGTTGCAGGGTCGGTGCGATAGGACACGCACGGATGACGGTCACCCACAAGCATGCCAACGGCGGTAGCAGGCCTCTCGTGCTGCGTTGCTTCGGCTGGCTCGGTCCGCGCAATGCCAGTACAGGTGGCACGGCGGCCAACTGGCTTGGCGCAATGCCGAACTCACGTCGTTCGTGGTGCGATTGGCTGGGGTCTGCCGAGAGGATTCGGGACGGGTACCCGTGCGTACAGGGCCAAGTGAGGGCTCGGCCGCCCTCGGCGCTTGACCTTGAAGACGGTTGCTGAGCCGGCCACGTCAGCATGGTTGGCCCCAGGCGATGCCTGGGGTGCTTCTTTGTGATGGCGCGATGAAGGCCCGGCATCAAGGGGTTGATGCTCCCGCGTCATCGGTGATCCCGACTTGTCGTGTTCAAGCCGTTCAAGGCAGGCGTGCGTCGTTACACCCTGTCTGGGTGATCGCCCCCTACCATGCGGTCTGCTGTCGTCTCCTTGATCCTGCACCTGTCCATGATTTCCAGACTCACCTTCGCCACCCTGCCTTCCATCATCGTTGCCGGCGCGCTCATCGCCGCAGCGCCCACAACGGCCCTCAGCGCGCAGCACGCCAAGCCGCGCGCCGCGGCGCAGAAACACAAGAACAAGGCTGCTGCAGCCGAGCCCGCCTTCACCACCGACGCCAGCGGGCGGTCGGTGCCGTTGCTCGCCAACAAGGCCTGGGTGCTGATGGACTTCGACACCGGGCAGGTGCTGGCGTCCTCGAATCAGGACGAGCCGCTGCCGCCTGCATCGCTCACCAAGATGATGACCAGCTACCTGGTGGAGCAGGGTCTGAAGAGCGGCAAGCTCAAGCCCAACGACCCCGTCACCATGAGCGAGAGCGCCTGGTGCCGCGGCGGCAAGGACGGCGACAGCTGCATGTTCGTGCCGCTCAACGCGCAGGCCTCCCTGATGGACATGCTGCGCGGCGTGGTCATCGCCAGCGGCAACGATGCCTCCAAGGCCCTGGCCGAGCACATCGGCGGCTCGGAGCCCGGCTTCGTGGCAATGATGAACGCCGAGGCCAAGAAGCTGGGCATGACCAAGACCCAGTTCGCGAACGCCGCAGGGCTGCCCGACCCCAACAACAAGGCTTCGGCCCGTGACCTGGCCGTGCTGGCGGCAGCCATCATTCGCAACAGCGCCGAGTACTACCCGCTCTACGCCGAGCGCGAGTTCACGTACAACGGCATCAAGCAGGGCAACCGCAACGCGCTGCTGTACACCGACCCCACGGTCGATGGCCTCAAGACCGGCCACACCGATGAAGCCGGCTACTGCCTGACCGCCTCGGCCAAGCGCAACGGCATGCGCCTGATCTCGGTCATCATGAACGCCGACAGCAAGCAGGCCCGTGCGGACCAGACCCGCGTGCTGTTCAATTGGGGTTACGCCAACTTCGAGCAGGCGACGCCCGCGCAGGCCGGCGCGACGCTGGCCAGCGCCAAGGTCACCTACGGTGTGGCGCCGACGGTCAACGCGGGCCTGGCGCAGGCCTGGACGTTGCTGGTGCCCAAGGGTGAGGCCGGCAAGGTCCAGACCTCGGTTTCGCTGAATCCTGCACTCGAGGCGCCCATCGCCAAGGGAGCCGTGATCGGCAAGATCGTCGCCACCGCCAACGGCAAGCCGGTGGGCGAAGCCCCGGTCATCGCGCTCGCCGATGTGGAACGCGCCGGATTCTTCGAGCGCCTGCGTCAGCGCGTCGTCGGCTGGTTCTCGAAATGATCGGCTGAGGTGGGCCCAACGCCGCTGCACAGAGCGGTCGTCGGCGACATCGGCGCCCCTCGGCGCTGACCGGCGGCTCGCTGGTGCGGGTGCTGGGGAAGCCCCGCGCGCCATTGAACCAGCCGGCCCTGCTGTGCTGGCCCACGCCCTACGGCCTGCCTTCACACGTGATGCGTTATGCGGACTCAGCCAAGGCTGAAGCGGTGGCCGCACACTTTTCGCTTTGGACCTCATGCGCCTTCGTTCGGCGAACCAGGCGTTAGAGGCTTAGCCCCACAGCTTTTGGGCGGTGGACCCCTGGGTGGACCCCTCAGGAATTTTCCAAGCCCATAATGGAAAAAGGACCTAGAGGCTTTCGCTTCTAAGTCCTTGATTTCTCTTCTTGTTTTTGGTCGGGACGGCGGGATTCGAACTCGCTACCCCTTGCACCCCATGGAATTAAACAGCAAATCTTGAGAAATCTCCCGGGACGCTCTGGGACGAAAAAACCATTTGCTGACAATGGCTTACGTTGACTTCGTCGTCCCGTTGCGTTTTACTCGATGCCCAGAAATCCACGAGCTGGTTTACCCCTCGGTTTACCCCTGGAGGCACAGAGGCATGACTCGATATCCGAAGCAGGGCAAGGGTCGGAAGTGGACGATCAAGGAACTGGACGCCATTGACGCAACGTGGCGAGGCGACACGATCAGCGACGGAGATGGCCTGTCCGGCGAGGTTCGTGTGGCCGGTGATGACACGGTCACCATCCGGTTCAAGTACGCATACAAGTCCGCTGGCAAGGTCTCCTGGCATCAGTGCGGCACATGGCCGGTTCGGACGCTGGAGGCCATTCGCGCCGAGAGAGACCATGCGCGGCTACAGCTCAAGCAGGGGGTCGACCCCGGCGACAAGCGCAAGGCGGAACGACTTCAAGCACAAGCCCAAGTCCAGGCTGTGATCGCCGAGGCAGCTCGCAACGAAGCTGAGAACCTGCCACTTCGAGCGATGTTCGAAGCGTGGTTGGTGGTCCACCTCCAGCCTGAGGCTGGTGGTCTTGCTGAAAGACAGGTCGGGCGCGTCGTTGAACTGCCGCGACCACGGCAGGTCGGCGGGGCGGTTGCCCGCCGCCGGTACGCCGTAGTCGGTGCGGTAGCGCTGGTCGCTGTAGTCCAGCGTGGCCATGACCGTGGTCTGAGAGCTGGGGAGCCAGGCCAGGGCGGCGCTGAAGGCGCCGAGCTTGTCCTGCACGTAGTCGCGGATGGAGTCGGTGGTGTAGTAGGACGCGGACAAGGACGTGCTCGCCTTCCTGGCTGACCGCGGCAGCCGCGCGAAGTGGGTCACCAGCGTCTGCACCGGCTCGCTGGTGCTCGGCGCCGCGGGGCTCCTGAAGGGCTACAAGGCCACGTCGCACTGGGCAACGCGCGCACTGCTGAAGGACGCGGGCGCCATCGAGACCGAGGGGCGCGTCGTGCGGGACCGCAACCGCATCACGGGAGCAGGTGTCAGCGCGGGGCTGGACCTCGGCCTGACCCTCGTCGGCATGCTGCGTGACCAAGCCTATGCCGAGACGGTTCAGCTGCTTGCCGAGTACGCGCCAGAGCCGCCGTTCAATGCTGGATCACCGCGGACCGCGCCATCTGCGGTCAAGGACGTGACCGAAGCCATGTTCCCGGACTTCAATGCCAAGGCTCGGGCGTCGCTCTTCAGGCGCTCAGCGGAGCGCCCGGCCTGAGGGGTACAGGCCGGGCGCTGCGCGCCCGGCGGGCCGTGGACAACGCGTTGCGTTGCCCACCGCTTTAGAAGTTTGCGAACTCGAAGCTGAGCAGGCTTTGTCTGGCCACGGCTGGTGATCATGAGCAGCAGAAACGCTGCCCAGCTTGCTGAACTTGCTGACCAACATCGCCGGAATACGCAGCACTGGGTGGACGCGCGAGGCCCATGGTGCTTACGAGCCCGGCGGCGGCCCTCCCGCGGCCGGGATTCGCGGGCCTGCTTCCTTCCCGCTGCGCGTGAACGGGCCCGCTGGCGAACAGGCCGGCCCTGATCGGAGGCGCTGCGCGCGGTGGCGGCCAGATCGCCCTCCCGGCCACCCGCCAAGCCCGGAGCCGGGCCGCTGAAGCCCGTGAAGTGCTCGCCGAGGCTCGACCGTCGCGCCAGTCGCTGCGCTTGGTGTCACGCCGGCCGCGGAGCCGCCGCGGCTCGGGTCATGCGGGCGACTTCGATGCAGCCGCTGCGCCAGGCGGGGCTGGCACATCAGCTGCGCGGCTTCGTCGCCCGAGGGGAGGGCAGCCGCGTGCGCCAGTCGTCCCACCGCGCTCCCCCCACAACCCCCGTCCCTGGGTGAGGGGGACTTGTGGGGGGATCTCAATGCGGTGGGCCGGGAAACCGGCGCACTGCTTCGGCTGCGAGGTTCAAACATCCATCCCCAACCCCTTCCCGCTGGAAGGGGCCGTGCCAACCCCCCGCCCGCCCGTGGGCGGGAGCGAGGAGAGCCGAGCGAGAGGATCAGTTTTGCAGGGATCCATTGCGGAACCCGGCTGGCCTCTCTCGCAAGGAGATTGGTCATGGCCAACGTTCAAGTCATCCAGCGCAATGCGCACCTGGCGGGCGCGGTCAAGCTCGAATTCGTCTCGGGCCGCGAGGGTCGGATTGCCAAGGCGACGCTGACGGCGATCAGCAACAACGTCCGCGGATCGGGCGAGGCGCGGGAACAGCAATCCACGGCGATCCAGTGGACGTTGTGGGGCGCACAGGCTGAAAACGCAGCCGAGTACCTCGGGCGCGGTTCGCACGTGAATATCGTCGGCCGCCTGCGCAACAACAACTATGTGAGGGACGAGGAGACGGTCTACAGCTGGGACTTTGCCGTCGAGGAAATCGACTACCTGGACAGCCGTGCCGAAGGCGAAGCGCGCCGCAGCACCGCCCAGGTTGCGGACGGGGCCAGCGCCAAGGGCAGCACCACGCGGCGTCCTGCCCGCGCGGAGGCCTGAACCCACCCGGCGGGCGTCGCCGAGCAGGCCATGCCCGCCTTCGAACTCATCCATTGATCGAAGGAGTCCATCATGGGCCACGGCATCGATGCGGTCGAGCAGAGCTGCCACATCGCCAAGCGCCTCTGCAAGCAGGGCCTCCCGTGCGGACAGCGGCGCAAGGTCGTTCATGAGGCCTGCTTTGTGGCGCGCCGCGGCGGCGACGATTGCGCGCCCAGATGGAGCGCAGCGAAGCAGCTGTCCAGCTCTGGCAGGACGCCGAGGGCCAGGCGCTGGGTGGCCAGTTGCTGCGCCAAGTCGATCTTCGTCGGCGAGTCCGGGGCTTTCGCGATGAGGGCCTTGTAGTCTGTCTGGTCGGCGGCGAGTTCCGACATGCTGAGTTTCGTCCTGCGCAGGCGCGCGTAGATCTCGTTCTCCCGCAGCCTGCATGCCGTGTCGGACGTGGCGATGGGCTGCTCGGCGAGGAATGCGAGCAAGAGGTAGAAGGCCTGTTCGACCGTGGTTCCTCTTTGCACCATATTGAACAAGATCTTCAAACGGCTCGGTATGACGCCGAGCTGCGCGAGGTCAACCAGCGTGGCGATCGTGTCCTGCTGCTGCTTCACAGCAGGCACCGTGGGAACGATGAAGAAATCGAAATCGTTGTGGCTGCCGCTGTACTGCTGCATGAGGTCGAGCAGGTCCTCGATGTTGCTCGCACCGATGTCCACTACCGCGCTATTGATGGTCTGCAGGTACTCCTGCAACTCGGCAAACTGCCGGCCGCGCAGCGTCGGTCCACGCTCGGAACCTGCGTTGCTGCTTTCGATGGAAACCAGTTCGGCGCCAGGCATGCGGGGCAGCAAGAGGTGGCGGGCAATCGTCGTCTTGCCGACGTTGCCAGAGAAGTTGATCACTGCAACTTTCATGATTGCTCCTTTGCTCGGATGAGCGGGTTGTCACACTGCGAGCGCCTGAACTCTTCCGCGACGGCTTTCCCGCTGCGAGGCGTTGGGGAAGTAGAGGCAGCCGGCTGCGCAAATTCGGCCTTGCTGATGCGGACAGACTCGTCTCTCGATGGCGCAGGCTGATGACCGTGGCCCGTCACGTGGCCGAAGGTGTCTACCATGCCGGCATGCTTGTCGGGGGACCGGGCGGCTTCGCGCTGAACCGTCCGGTTGCTGACGTCAACGCCGACGGCAGCAAGGGCGGCGCGGATCGCCTCGAACGTGTAGCCCTGGGATCTCAGGCGCCGGATGTCGGCCGAATACGCCCGTGCCTTTCGCGTTGTTCTGCCTGGCGGATCGGCTGGAGCGAGCTTGGTTGACATGGCGAGCCTTTCACACTGCGGTTGGTCAGGCGTCGGGCGGTCCTTGGACGGCCTCGGGCGGCTCTTGGTCGGTTCTCGGCCACCGGGTGGTCGGTCACTAGGCGCTTTCGGCGCGGTTGGCGCGCGGCCAATGGCGGTTTCTGGTCACCTGTGGAAAGACTAGGGCCGGAGATCGGTCGCAGAGGATCGTGATTCGGGCCCGAATCACCACGCTTCGGGCGTGCTGTGCGGGCCAATACTTGATTCAGATGTGAGTGCAGAGATAGGCGGCCTGCCGCCGTTTTCACAAGCGCTCCGCAGCCTCCTTGCAGTCGGCTCATGAACACCTCCACTCATGACTTCGTCACGGTCGATATGCGCGGCCTGAAGGCCGCGCTGGTGGCTCATGCGAAGGCGAAGAGGTGCAGCGTGTCGGTCGTCGTCCGCGACGCCGTGGCGCGCGAACTGGCGTCCGATGCGACCGAAGGTGCGGCGCAGCTCGGCTCTCCCGAAGCGCACGACGAGGCAACTGGCTGGGTCAAGCTTTCGATCCGTGTCAGGCGCACCGAAGCGGATCGCCTTGCCGCCGGTGCGCGGGCGGCGCAGCTGTCGAGAGGTGCCTACCTGGTGGGGCTGTCGGATGGCGTTCCCGTGCTTCGCACGGGCGGACGCGCCGAGCACATTTCGTCGCTGGTGGCCTCGTGCGCGGAGCTGTCGACGCTCAGCCGCAACACGCATCAGCTCACAGCTCTTCTTCGCGAAGGCAACGTTCGGCAGGCTATCGCCTACCGCGACATGCTGGACAGCATGACGGCCGAACTTCGCGAGCATCTTCGCCTCGCAGCGCAGGTGCTGTCGGCGTTGCAAAACCCGCGGGCGTCCTCGCATGGAGCGCCGAACCGGCGGCAGCAGAAACGGAGTGACCCATGGCACAAGGTGTGAACATCGACGGCGTCCTGGTGACGTGGGGTGACCGGCTCTTCTATCCCGGCAACCGGGTCGTCAAGGGGGCTCCTGCGCCGAAGCTGAGAGGCGATGCCGCAGCCCGTCGGGCAGCCACGATCCGCAAGCGAATCGAGGCGACAGTGCTTCGGCGTGTTCCCCAGGTGATGATCAAGGTAACGGGCGGCGGGCGCGGCATGCAGGCCATTGCCGCGCACTTCCGCTACATCAGCAAGAACGGCCGGCTGCAGATTGAGGACCAGCGCGGCGAGACGTTGAGGGGCAAGGAAGCCCTGCGCGATCTGGCCGACGAGTGGCGTTTCGGCGGCTCGCTGATTCCTGAAGCTGCCGAGCCCGGCCATCGGCGCGAAGCCTTCAACATCATGCTGTCCATGCCGCGCGGCACAGACCCGTTGGCGGTCCAGCGTGCCGCGCGCGAATTCGCGCAGGCCGAACTGGCCGACCACAAGTACGTGATGGTCCTGCATGACCATCAGGCCAATCCGCACGTTCACCTCAGCGTGCGGGCTGAGTCCATTCATGGCAAGCGGCTCAATCCGCGCAAGGCGGACCTGCATTGCTGGCGCGAGACCTTTGCCGAGAAGCTGCGGGGCTATGGCATCGACGCCGAAGCGAGCCTGCAGGCGACACGGGGGCAGCGCCGCAGCTTCGAGCCACTTTGGCGCATCAACGCGCGAGAGGACGGGCGGCTTCGCGCCGACCATTCCGATGCCGTCGGCGGTGCACCGGCTTACGCTGCTCGGGCCGTCACCGCCGAGGCCTGGATGCACATTGGACGTGCCCTGGCGCTGTCTGGCGATGCCGCCGACCGCAAGCTTGCCCAGGCCGTCGTGAACTTTGTGCAGGGGATGCCCCATGTCCAAGGACAAGGGACCGTTGGGGACCGATCTCGCATCGGCCAGGCGGACGTGCATCAGGCACCGGGCTCGGAGCGGATGCCATCGCGGTAGCTGCCCCAGCAAGAGGCGGCGGCAGCCCGGGCCACCTACCGCATGAAGGACAATTTGCCGCAGCGTGTGGGAGCGACGCATGGAGGCTGGCCGTTGCTCCCGACCGCGACGGTGCCCCGGGAGGTGCCCACCCCAAGACCGAGAGAGAAGACCCTCCATGGATCAGGCAACACACATCAAGCTTGTTTCGTTCAGCTGGGGCATTGCCGACGATGTCCTGCGCGACCTATTCAAGCGCAGCAAGTATCCCGATGTCATGCTGCCCTTTTGCGTGCTGCGTCGCATGGATGCCGCGCTAGAGCCGACCAAGCAGGCAGTAGGCGGGGCGGCGGCATGAGCCCGCGCAAACCGGCAGAGGCCAAGCCCGCGCGTGTTAAGGGCTTGGGCGCGGTCGTTGCCCAACCTTCAGTGGCTGAGCCCATCGAGGCGTCCTTTGCCGAGGTGGTGGGCCTCATCGAGCAAGCCCGTCAGCGGGCCTACCAGGCGGTCGACCGTGAATTGGTCGGTTTGTACTGGCGCATTGGCCAGTACATCAGTGCCAAGCTGGCGGCTGCCGTCTGGGGCGAGGGCGTGGTGGACCGCCTGGCCGAGCACCTTGCGCGCACCATGCCCGGGCAGCGCGGCTTCACCCGCAGGAACCTCTTCCGCATGCGGCAATTTTTCGAGGCCTACGGCGCCGACGAGAAAGTGACGGCACTGCTGACACAACTGCCCTGGACACACAACCTCATCATCCTGACCCAGTCCAAGCGCCCTGAGGAACGGCAGTTCTACCTGCGCATGGCTGTGCAGGAGAGGTGGAGCAGCCGCGAGCTGGAGCGCCAGTACAGCCTTGGCAGCTTCGAGCGCGCTGTGCTGAGCCCGACAAAAGTGTCGGCAGCGCTGACACAAATGCATGGTGACGCTGCCACTGCTGCCTTCAAGGACAGCTACGCCGTCGAATTCCTGAGCCTGCCGGCCGACCACAGCGAGGCCGACTTGCATCGCGGTCTGCTGGGCCAGTTGCGGGCCTTCCTGATCGAGCTGGGCCGCGACTTCTGTTTTGTCGGCTCGGAGTTCCCGGTGCAGGTCGGTGGCCGCGACTTTGCGCTCGACCTGCTGTTCTTCCACCGGGGGCTGAACTGCCTGGTCGCCATCGAGTTGAAGGTGGAACGCTTCGAGCCTGAGCATCTGGGCAAGCTGAACTTCTACCTCGAAGCGCTGGACCGCGATGTGCGCAAGTCGCACGAGAACCCGGCCATCGGCGTGCTGCTTTGCGCGTCCAAGGACAGCGAGGTGGTGGAGTACGCGCTGAGCCGCAGCCTCTCGCCGGCGCTGGTGGCGCAGTACCAGACCCAACTGCCCGACAAGCAGATGTTGGCCGCCAAACTGCATGAGTTCTATGCCTTCAATGCGGCGGCGGCCGAGGATCAGGTCGCGCCGATTGCTGCTGCACCTGTGCGCCGCGAGAAGAAGGGTGGGCGGCGTGACGGGTGAGCGCAGGCCGTACGCCGAGTACGTAGGTCGCCGGCAGCCGACCAGATAGTAGCTAAAGTAGCTCTTTTTCAATAAAAGATGCTGCGATGCGATCCATGTCAGCGCGCGACGCCAAGAACTTCTTCGGCAAGTTGATCGACGTGGCTCGGGCGGAGCCAGTGGCGATCGAAAAGCATGGTCGAACCGTCGTCGTAGTTCTCTCAATTGAAAGCTACGACCTGCTAAAGACCGGCGAAGGGGCCTGCCCACCTGTCGATAGCGCCCGTGCAAGGACAGCAGAGCGGCTCACGCAGAGATCGGCAATGACAAAAAGGGCGGGGGGGGCCGATGAGCACAAATAGGGCGAAGCTTCCACCAAGTTGGGCAGTGGTCAAGGTGGACAGGGTCGGTGCTATTCGCTTGGGGCGGCAGCGGTCCCCAGACAAGCACACCGGCGAGCATCCGACGAAGTATCTGCGAGCGGCGAACATCAAGCCTGCCGGAATTGATCTGACCGACGTTCTGACGATGGACTTCACGCCATCGGAGCGAGTCACCTTCGCACTGCAGCTTGGCGACATCTTATTGACCGAGGCATCGGGCAGTTCGAGCCAAGTCGGGAGAGCCGCGCTTTGGCGAGGCGATCTTGCTGAGTGCTGCTATCAGAACACCCTCATCCGATTCCGGCCTCACGCGGTGACGCCGGAATATGCGCTGACAGTCTTCAGGCACTATGTGGCATCCGGCGCCTTTGCTGGTCTGGCGAGGGGCGTAGGCATCCAACATCTTGGCGCGAGTCGGTTTGCAGGACTCGCGTTCCCACTTCCACCGCTGAAAGAGCAGACGCGTATCGCGAGAGCCGTTGAAGACAGGCGTCGGGAGATTCGCGACGCGCAGTTGCATCTGCGGAGCGCATTGGATCATCTGGACGCGCAGCGTAAAGAGATATTGGCTGCGGCAGCTCATGGAGAGTTGGTCGCCTTGCCAAGAGGCGTTGCAGAGGGCGCTGAGGAAGCCGCGAAAACGCGAGAAAACCTAGCGCCGAGAACGAGCACCCCTCAGAACTCGCTGTTTGACCTTGGTGATGGCGTGCAATCGGAGAGTGACGCGCCGCCTCTCCCATCCGGCTGGATATCGGTAAGGGTTGATGAAGCTGGGGCCGCACGTCTAGGGCGACAGCGCTCGCCACAACATCATCGAGGCGAGCATCTGAGACCTTACTTGCGCGTGGCCAACGTGCTTGAGGATCGCATTGACACGGCCGAAGTCCACGAGATGAACTTCACGCCCGACGAATACAAGAACTACATGCTTGAGCGCGGCGACATCCTTCTAAATGAAGGCCAAAGCCTCGAACTCGTCGGCCGCCCTGCAATGTTTCGCGACCAGGTTCCTGGAGCCTGCTTTCAGAATCACCTTATTCGATTTCGCGCGGGTGCGGCAGTAGACCCAGAGTTCGCGCTATTGGTCTTCCTTCACTACCTGCACTCTGGAAAGTTCCGGAGCTTGGCCAGAGGCTCTACGAACATCGCGAACCTGGGATTAGAGCGCTTTAGGGCGATGCCATTCCCAGTGCCGCCGCTCAAGGAACAGGAAGCCATCGTCAAGGAAGCCCGACTGCGCATGGACGCTGTAAGCGCTCAGATGACGGCCGTGCGTTCATCGATGGAACGCCTGCCTGAGATGGAACGTGAGTTGCTCGCTGCCGCCACGGCAGGGGAATTGGTCGACCAGGACCTTAGCGACGAGTCGGCGGACGAACTGCTCGCCAGGCTTGGCGAGCCCACGGAAGCTGTGGTAGCGCTGTCTCTGAACAAGGAGAAAAAGACTTCGAAAGGAAGCGCAATGAAGAAAAAATCTGGATCAGCTCCCTCAGGCGGCCGTCAGCCAAAGCTCGTAGAGGTCTTGAAGAGGGCCGGGCGCCCGCTTGCTCTACCAGAACTCTTTGCGCTCGCTGGCTTTGATCGCGATGAGCCCGAGCAGGTGGAGTTGTTCTACTTGGCCCTCCGCTCCGAACTGAACCACACCATCAGACAAGTAGGCGCAGATACCGAAAACGCCGTGCTGCAGGAGATCGGTGATGCGGCTTGACAAGGTCACGATCGGCGAGTTCAAGAACTTACGCAACCTCCAAGTCGACTTCGACGAAAAGTCTCCTTACACCGTTTTGGTTGGCGAGAACGGAGCGGGGAAGTCGAACCTTATTGAAGCTCTGTCGCTCATCTTCAGAAATCTTGACCTTGATGTCGAGGCGCCCTTCAGTTATCAGATTCGTTATCAGTGTCGTGAGCACGACATAGAAATTCACGCCGAATGCGATCAGTTTCCGAGATTCTCCGCTCGACCGCTCGGAGTGGGCGAGTACGTTGAAATTGCCCGGAAGCGTTTCATGGCTGAAGATGACAACGGCCGGCCGCTGTACCGCCCAGGCTTTGTATTCGGTTACTACTCTGGTCCGAGCGACAGGCTTGCCGCCATATTCGAGAAGCACCGCGAACGATATTACAACTGGATCATCAAGTCCGCCGAACAGCGAGGCAGTGCGCGCATCGCAGATCCCAACAGCCTTCGTCGGCTTTTCTACGCACAAACGCTGCACGGGCAGTTTGCTCTGATTGCATTCTTCATGAGCGCGAGAAGTGGAAGCGACGATGACCGATCATTCCTGCGCGAGCACCTGCAAATCGATGGCCTCGATAGCGTTCTGTTCGCGTTGAAACGTCCTCCATGGAAACGGCAGGGTGGAGATCCCCGGTTCTGGGGTGCTGTGGGCGAAGTTCAAGAATTTCTGGGCCGGCTCTATGGCAAGGCCATGCTTCCAGCGCGCATGGACAGGCGCATCGCAATCGACCTGACGAAGAATCCGGTGGTTGAGAGCTTGTACCTGTTCCTGCCTACCGCAGAGGCACTCCAACAAGTGTTCGCTTCCTATGCGGACCAGTATGCGTTCTTCACCGCACTGGAGAGCATGCATTTGTCCAAACTGCTAGGTGAAGTGAGAACGCGAGTTCGAATGACGCCTGCGGCGGGGGGCGGAGAGGTGACTTATCGCGATCTCAGCGAAGGTGAGCAGCAGTTGTTGCTCGTTCTGGGCTTGCTGAAATTTACTGCGCGTGAGGAGGCGTTGTTCTTGCTCGATGAGCCGGACACGCACCTGAATCCAAGCTGGAGCACGCAATATCTAGATTTCTTGGATCGTTTCATCCGAGGTCGTGACAGTTGCCACATCGTCATGTCTTCACATGATCCACTGGTATTTGCAGGACTCAAGCGAGATCAAGTCAGGATTTTTCGCCGCGATGCGGAAGGCAGGGCTGTCGCGGAATTACCGGAAAATGATCCTCGCGGAATGGGGGTTGCCGCCATTCTCACGAGCGATCTTTTCCGACTGCGTTCGACTCTGGACCCGCAAACGCAGGGCGCCCTTGATCGGCAACGAGTGCTTGCAATCAATGAAACTCTAACACCCGAAGAAGAGACAGAGCTTCGTGAGATCAAGGTTCGACTGAGGGATCTGGGCTTAGATCAGACGATTCGTGACCCACTTTATGAGCAGTTTGTGAGGGCGTGGACGGAGCAGCAAGATCCGGCATGGGCTGAAACCTTTCAACTTACTCCCGAGCAGTTGGAGGCGCGAGCAAAATTGGCGGCCAAGATTGTGGAGAAGCTTCGCGAGACTGAGGGTCAGTGATGCGCTTCATCGATCTTGAAGACCTCAAACCACGGATCAGACACTTGCTGCCGGCTTTGGAAGCCGCCCAGGCTGCCGTCCTTTCTGAGACGGACCCTGTCCAGCGCGCAGCATTGATAGCGGCTCATCGGGTGCATTGGGTTGCGCTACGCGCCGAGTTCTCGGCGTACTCGCACGGCAAGTGCTGGTATGTCGAATGCAAAAATCCGGGCAGTGATGACGATATCGATCATTTCCGGCCCAAGTTGGGTGTGAAAGAGGACACGACGCATCCAGGCTACTTCTGGTTAGCTTTTGACTGGAAAAACCTTCGCCTGAGCTGCCACAGAGCAAATCGTCCACGTATCAACCCAGACGGGGCAGGTACTGGAGGCAAAGCCGGGCACTTCCCTTTGGTGAATCCTGTGGCCCGAGCATTTACGCCGGCCGATGGAAAAGGCCAGGAGGTGCCGGCGTTGCTTGATCCAACCGACCCACAAGACGTCGCAATGCTGACGTTTCAGCAGAACGGGGAGGTCGCTCTTTCACCGCAATTCAAAGGACAGGCGGCAGCGGAGGCGAAGTTCGCCGCGAGCCGGTTAATACTGCACCTGGATTGGCCTGCGTTCAGAGAAGCGCGAGTGGTGCTGTACAACCAGATCGAGAGAACTATAGACCGACTCGTCCGAGAGGCTCCAGGCGACGATCCGAATGCTCCTCCGACGCAAGCGTTCTATGACGCCATCAGAGATTTGAAGAATGCAATGAAGTCTGATCAAGAGTATTCCTCCGCAGCGCGGGTTTATGTTGAATCGTTTAAGCACATCTGGTGGGTGCGTGAAGTTGTTATGAAGGTAGCGGCATGAAGAAGGCAACTCTGAATGCCAATGCAGACGCAGGCGCGCTGGTTCGCAAGCTCTGGCAATACTGCAATGTCTTGCGAGACGATGGTCTTTCTTACCCCGACTACGTTGAGCAATTGACGTATCTCCTATTCCTCAAGATGTCCGACGAGCAGAAAGGCGGACCAGTTCCTGCCGAGTACGGGTGGCGCTCGCTCGTTAACCTTGATGCCGACGCGATGCGAACGCAATATGAACGGGTATTGGTCGAAATGGCCCAGCAAGGAGGCATGCTAGGACTGATATTTAGAAATGCGAAGAACAAGATCCGTGATCCCGCGAAACTGAGGCTGCTCGTAGTCGAGCTGATTGGTCAGACCGAGTGGACTGGACTGTCGAGCGATTTGAAGGGCGATGCCTACGAAGGACTGCTGGAGAAAAATGCTCGTGACACAAAGAGTGGTGCGGGCCAATATTTCACTCCGAGATCTTTGATTGATATAATCGTTGAGTGCGTCGATCCTCAACTAGGCGAAGTCATTTGTGACCCCGCATGCGGCACAGCCGGTTTTCTGCTGGCTGCTCACGACTATTTGAGGCGAAGCAATCCACAGATGACGCGAGCACAGCAGAAGAAGCTGGCCACGAAATCGATTCGCGGTGTCGAACTGGTGGAGGAAGTCGCGCGGCTGGCGACGATGAACCTGTTGCTGCATGGAGTCGGCGGCAATGCGGAATCCGAGTTGCCCATCACGTGCACGGATAGTCTCAAGACACCCCCGACGCATCACGTCGATGTCGTGCTAACGAACCCGCCATTCGGCATCAAAGGCAGCGTCACATACACGCAGGATCAGAAGAGTGTTCGCGGCGACGACAGCTTGACGGTGGTGCGCGCAGATTTCTGGGTTCAGACTGCGAACAAGCAACTCAACTTCCTTCAGCACATCGTCGCGCAACTGAAGCCCGGCGGACGGGCCGCAGTCGTCGTGCCAGACAACGTTTTGTACGAAGGTGGTGCAGGAGCGGTGATCCGCAGGCGGCTGCTAGAAGCATGCAAGCTGCACACGCTCTTGCGGCTTCCAGCAGGGCTGTTTTATGCCCAGGGGGTCAAGGCCAATGTGCTTTTCTTCGACAGGCGTCAGGCGGGTGAGAAGCCGCAACGATCTGAGCATCTATGGATCTATGAGTTGCGCACCACGAAACGCTATTCCCTAAAGACAAACCCGCTTCAGCGCGAAGACCTCGACGAATTCTTGAAGCTTTACAAGAGTGGCAAGGCTCGGCGCGATGCAGCTGGGAAAATCACCGCTGGGGGATCATCGTCTCGGTCTTACCGCATACAGGAGATCCTCGCTACAGAGGAGTGTTTGTGGGATATGGCAGCGGCAGAGGGTGACGGCCGTGCTCGCCAGCCTGGGCTTGCCAGATTGGAAGAACTCTCACGCTTGGTGGCGGATGACCTGCGGCGTGCGCTGGCGCTGATCAACGGTCAATCTATTTAGCGTTCAGTCATCGCACCTTGGTGGTAAATGCAGACTGCTAAGTTGTCATTCGGTGACGGTTCCATCTTGCGCGAAAAGTTCCACCTCGCGTGAAAACGGACAGTCAGTTCAGTGGTGAGTGCCGCGCTCCATCGCCCCTCTGACGACCAAAACGAGCGGCGACGAGCAAGGCGCCATCGTGCCAGTTCGCTGGCACGTCAGGTGAAGAGTATGGCTGACGCAACTACTTTCTACCAAGAATCTCGTCGGAAATAATGCCTAGCGAAGAATAAGTAGACGAAGGCGCCTCAG
This sequence comes from Roseateles sp., assembly GCF_965229315.1. Classification (GTDB taxonomy): domain Bacteria; phylum Pseudomonadota; class Gammaproteobacteria; order Burkholderiales; family Burkholderiaceae_C; genus Pelomonas. The sequence continues at coordinate 2,847,977 of NZ_CBDDJA010000002.1, read as the reverse complement.
CTAAAACGCTACTCAACTCATCTGTCGTAAGGTTTGCCAATTGACGCGCAACCTTGCCGAAAGCGCCATCGCGCTTCTTTATCGAACTGCTAGGCTGACCGTGCCTATCTAAGAAGCGCCGAACATCCTTTAACTCGGGCAAATAGGTACGGGCGACAAAGCGCGCCTGAATCTTCCGCAGCAAGTCGGCCTTCTCGGGATGCTCCGCGAGCAAAGTCTCAATGGAGCCACCCACACTTGCGGCTCTTGCTCGCTTTTTAAGACCAGCGTGCCCACCTTTCAGCACTTCATCCAGCTGAGTCCGCAAGTCGGCAGAAGGAAGACCGAGGAGCGGGGCCAGCGCCTCTAGCACACCAATTTCACCATGCTGCGCAAGCAGTAGGGATAGATGTAGCTGCAAGTACTCTTTCGATGTCATGGCGTCTTAGGTTTGGTGAGTCCAACAGAGTCCAGGAACTCTTCGACAAAATTCGAAAACTCAGCAGTCACTTCGTACCGCACATAGCTCGTACTCCCGATTGGAGTCCCTTCACGAGCCGCTTTAGGGTAGGAGGCGGAGTAACGAACGTGCGTTTCATAGACGTGCCATTCGTTCTTTTTTGCCTCTTTTTGGACCTCTTTTACAGATGTCTTTCCTTCTGGCCCTTCCGAGTATGAGGAAGAGTGGTTGAAGACAATTCCGCAAATATCAAGCGCGTGGTCTGTATTTTCATATTTGAATTCATTGATAGAACGCGCAAGCAACGGAAGCCCGATAGTCGCCATAAATTCAGGCTTAACTGGCACGAGTGCGTAGCGGCTCGCATGGTATGCCGCCTCGGTAAGAATTGACTCAGTGGGGGCGCAATCAAGCAAAATCAGGTCATATTGTTCCTGAATCTTGCTAAGCGCTTTTGCAAGTCGACGCTCCTTCCCAGTCGGATTCTTGAGCGTATGCGACAACTCAAGACGACTCGGGATTAAATCGAGGTTCGTCTTTGACCAATAGCCAGCCTTCTTGATTATTACATCTTTGATATTGAACGGTTTCGGGCTATCGCTTCCATCCGAAGGCGGGAGATAGTTTTCAAATACAGCGGACACCGTTGGCTTTTTGTCCTTTAGCAATTTGACGTATTTTTCAGGGCTAAGGATTGCTTGGCTGAGATTGGATTGCGGATCCAAATCTACAGCCAAAGTCCGAAGGTTCCTACGGTCTGCAGCGTGAGCAAGCTGGGTTGCGAGCGTAGTTTTTCCAACGCCCCCCTTCATGTTGATCAGACTTACTGTGACAGCCATCGATATCTCCCTTTTTCATACGAGAAAGCCGGCGATTTGCAGAAGCGCCGAGATGCGCCGCACAGGCAAATCAGCCGGTGTGTGCTACGCCCGCATGATGCGGATGCCAAGGGATGTTGCCATGCCCAGCACGTCACTGGATAGCCGCAAACCCTGCACGTTTCCACTCGCGATGACAACGCTCGTCTAGGCCCACGTAGTGCAGCAGGAACAAATCGGCGCGACTCTGAGCGGCCAACGAGCGGTTCAGGGTTGAATGCAAAAAGTTCAGCCTTCAATGAGAACCGACAATGAGCGTGCATTGCTGCGCGTGTCACCGCGCTCGGGCCAGGCTGGCGCCGGGTGCTTGGAGCGGCTCCAGGCTGCGGAGATGCGGTGCGCTACATCGCCAACACACCTACACAAGCGCAGGCCTGCCCAAGCTACGCGATGGCTGCCGACGGAGATCACGCGAACAGCAGCTGCGCGGGCTGGCCCCGATCAAGCAAGGCGACGCAGGGTTGTCTTTCGCTGCTGCCGCGAAGGTCATAGCGAAGGACCTTCTTGAATGAACGACCGTCACGAACCAGTTGTTTGACGAGGTGCTGTTCGTGGACGGTGTCTACCGGAAGCCACTGCGTAGTGACCGGCATCAGATGGATGCCGCAGATGTTCGGTGCGCCCGCCGGCCTCAGTTCGAAGGTTGCAATCATCACCATCCGGATATCGGCCGCAGAACTCCATATACCCAGTTCCCGGCTGAACCGTTGCCTGATCGCCCTGTAAATCTGCTCGTCGAGGGCGAATTCGGTGTGGCCGATCTTCACGTCGCCGATGCTGACCGGGGCGTTTTTGATGATGTAGCGGTCTTTCAACGCCGCTTCCAGCCTGGACACGAGGGCCGACCGCTCGGCGTCGGATTCGATCTTGGCGAGCGCCTTGGCGTCGGCCTGCGCGGGTTGCGGTTGTGCCTTTGGCATGGTCGGCGTGTCGGCCAGGTCGCCCTTGGCTGGGCCTGGGTCAAGCGGGCGCTCGGGCTGTGCCGGCAAGGGCTCGCCGCGCCGCCATTGCGTGCCGACCTTGGTCACAGGCGTGCGCTGGCCGTCCTCGGCGATGGCGGTGAAACGCTGGCTGCCGATCTGCTCCGCCTTGGTGGTGATCTCGGCCATGGTCTTGGCGCGATAAGTCACCTCAGCGAAAGGGTCGCGCAGCTCGAAGCGTTCGCCGCTGAAGTCCAGCGGCGTCTGGAACTTTTCCTTGGCCACCGCCGCGCGGTTGGCGGGTTCAACGGTGCCGCCTGCGCGTTGAGGTTGGGGCGCAGGCTGCGTGCCGGTGGTGGTGTCTGCATCCATGGCGATCTCCTGGGGTGATCAGCGGTTGGCGGTGAGCGCGACGGGCGCGACGCGGTAGATCTCGATCTCGACGCGGCGGTTTAGCGCCTGGCCGCTGCTGCTGCCGTTGTCGGCCACCGGGTCGCCCGTGGGTTGGTGGGTCGCGCGGATGCGCGCGGCGTCGACGCCGGCGGTGACCAGGTAGTCGCGCACGGCATTCGCCCGGTCGCGGGCGATGCGGCTCTCGGCCAGCGTGTCGGTCTGCCCGTCGGTGCGGCCGCGCAGGATCACCAGCGGTGCCGACTTGGCTTCGGCCACCAGCAGCTGCGCTGCATCCGCGGGGATGTCGACGCGGGAGCTGCCGTAGGCGAAGCGCACCGTGTAGATAGTGTTGCCCTGTGCGAGCTTGGCTTGAGGTGGCGTCCCGTCTGCCGCTTGCAGGCTGAGCAGCGCCTGCTGGCGGGCCGAGATGCTGGCCAGCGTGGTAGCTGTGGAGTCCGCCAGGCGTGTGGCCTCCGTGGCCAGCAGGCGCGTGTTCTGCAGCTCGTGCTTGCAGACCTGCAGCTCCACGGTCACTGCCGAGTTAACGGGGCGCTTGCCGGATTCATCGACCGACGGCGGCTTGGGCGGCGAGCTGCAGGACGCCAGCAGGGCGAGCGTCAGCATGACGGGCGTGAGCAGGACGGTCGCTTGCATGGCGGGTCTCCTTCAGGAACAGGTGAGCTCGAACTCGGGGCGTGGGCCCATCGCGGATCGCAGGCGAGCAGCGACCGGATGGACATCCGGGCGGCTTCTTCCTTGATCGCGCTGACGAACACACCAGCGTCGGCCCCCAACGTGCGCACCGCGCGCCAGAACAATTCGACCGCAGCCTGCTCGCTGGCTGCCTTGGCGATGTCTGGAAGGAGGTGAAGCACCCCCAGCGAGTGCGCGTACGTGTGCAGCGACTTCTGGCCGATCAGATCAGCCGTGTCCGGCAAAGATGTCATGACCGCGGCGGCGCAGGAGATCACACAGCAGTGGATCGTCGAAGCGCGTGGGCTCGACGTCGCACCATCGGTCGAATGTCGATCTGTCCTCGAAGAGCATGGCGTGCGAGGTCCGAGGCCCTGTGGGTGGGCAGCAGCGCTTCTCGATGAACAAGCCTGTCGGCGTCTTGGCGATGGCAAACGCGACAGTGCCGCTGCAGGAGATGAGGACGCAGGTTCCTTGGCTACCGGTCTTGAAGAGGCCCACATGCCAGTCGGCGACAGCCTGTCGGTGTCGCTGCTCGCGTAGCGCGAGCCGCTTTGCTCCAAGAGTTCTCGGACCGTCGATGGGATCGAGCTTGCGGTGAAGTGCACGAAATGCGGCGCTGCGCCGAGAGCCGCTGCTGGTGGCGATGTCGTCTGAGTCCATCTCCTTCTCCTTTCGGACGCCGGGATGCAATTCGCTCTGTGTCGCGATTGCGGCAGCGTGTGAAATGCCCCGGGACGAATTGCAGAACGTTGTCGCTGCCGTGTCTAGGCACGCGTCACGTGGACCGAACCGTTGCGACGTTGCAGCGCTGGCATTTGTCTATGTCTCTCAACGCCCCATCGCTTCGGTGCGACCGAACGTTTGTCTGGTCGTCTCGTTCGGTTGGTCGAGACGATAGGGTTTTCACGGAAGAAATTCATTCAGAAAACTTCCGCGCTCGTTCGTCCAATGTGAAAGGGAGCCGATTGGCGTGCCGCGGATTTACGAACTGTTTCCATGTTGTCCCTATCCGGAGCGCTCTGGTGGTTCCATTGCGTCAGCGCGTTATGAGTTCATGTGCCAAATGGGGAGAACAGCATGATCGTCTTCGTGCAGCGAGAGCCGCGTCCGGACGTGCCCTATTGGCCGGGGCGCCGTTTGCTTGCTTCGATAGACGCAGTGGTCTGGCCGCTCGGCTGGGCGATCCTCGTGCACCAGATTCCCGACCTAGGAAAAGGCAGCAGCATGGTGACGTTCGTTGCCGTGTTGTTTGCGCTTTACAGGCTGTCTGGCGCTCTATTCACCAACCATCGGTATTGGTTCACCACCTGGTGGGTGGTGCGCGCTATCGCACTGCTGCTTTTGTGCGGCGTTGTGATGAAGCTGGCCCTGTGGGTGTCAGCCGCCTCTCACTGAGCCGCCTTCGGCCTGGCTTCGAGCCAGGCGTCGATATCGGCCTTGTGCCAGCCGACGGCCCGAGGCGCCAGTTGCACGGCACTCGGGAATCGGCCCTGGGCGATCAGGCGGTAGATTGTCGAGCGGCCAAGACCAGTGCGCTGCCGAACCTTCGGCAGCCTCAAGGTGTCTGACGGGTCGGAAGTGAGTTCCGACGCAGTAGCTTGCAACTCTGGGTGGTCCATGGTGGCTCCTTTGGATGTGTTCACTGGAGCGTAGGTCTCGCTGGACGACCTGGGACTGCGGGATTCGAGGGCAAATTGCCACCACGTGGCGGCGCGGCGCCTTGGTCACGAGCTGTGTGACAGCAGCACGACCACGTGGGCTTGGCTGCCGGCGTGCAGTCAGGTTTCATGCTGGACGAGCGGTCGCCCACCTCTCGTACTTTCTCGTCGGCCTGAAATACTCGCCCGCGAGATGTTGGAGCGAGGCCACTTCATGCTCTAGCTCGTCGATCGTCATCACGACCGGGGCGGCTGCAGCCTCCGGATCCATGTTCCAGTGCAGCGCTACGAACTCGATGCGTGGCGGCGTTTCGAAAGCGCTTCGGGGGACGCTCCATCGCCCGTTGCGTATTCCAGTGGTCGTCAGCATCCAGGCCGGCGCGATGAGCACGCAATCCAGTCACCATGAGCACCCGGCGGAGGCCAGGAGATAAACGGAGCGGTACGTAGGCTCTGCAGCGGCAACTGACGCTCGCGGCCGGCGTCCGTAGGGCAGCTTCGTGCCCAAAGCCGAAATTGATCCGGTGGCGGTAGGAGGCTGGCCGCTGCCACTGAGTTTCGGCGGACCAACGACAGCTGCCGCCAGCACCTGTCACTCGACGATCCGGGGGCCGAATGACCGCTGAACCTCCTGGACCTGCCCTTCCGAGGAGATCGAGCTTGGGACGGAAGGGGCCAACTCTGCGCGCGGTCAGCGACAGGTCTCGCCAGCTTCATACGGCAGGTATCGTCCGCATCCCCGCGGGGGCATTTCTGGACCGCCGGCCGCAGCCTGAGCAGCCGACGCAGCTTAGTCAGAGCATCTTGGGGGAAATACCGACGACGCGTCACGCGAACGAAACTACCATCGATAGACATTTTGGTCCCGCAAGGGCTCTTCACTTGCGACAAATGGCTATCGATGGTCAAGACTTCTTCAGGCTGTAGTGAGGTTGGTTGCCAGAAGGCTCGCCAGCAGCTGTTCGGACTGCGCCGCAGCCATGTTTGTCACTTCTTTGCCAATGCTCGATCTCCGCTCGTCAAAAATGTCTATCGATTGCCATTTGGTCTGATTGCTACCTTGCATGCAAGGGCCAGTTCATGAGCACATTTGGCGCTGTCTGGAGATTAGCCGCTCAAGAGGGCGGTAGTGGTTCGTCGTTGCCTCAATCGATAAGCCGCGCACCGCGCGCGCTCCTGGCGGCGTTGGCCGCCCTTGCTACCTGCGCTACGGCGGCCTCGCTGCCCGCTCCTGTCGTTCATGCGGACTTCGATGCGATCTCAACGGGCGGGCGGTCGAGCGGGCTGCAGATCAGGACGCAATTTCCGGCGCCGGACGTCGTGCCGGGAGTCCTCGGCGACGCATGGCGCACAGACGGCTTCTCCAGCTATGCCGAGGCCAACGTGGTCTTGGAGCCGCGCAAGGGCTTGACGATCTCTTTCTGGGTCGCGCTGGAGAGCTATCCGTCGGACCTGGAAGTGCCGGTGAAGGATCTGGTTCCCTCGTCCTTCGTTCAGCAGGCCGCCGGTGACAAGGGCTTCGACCTGTTCATCGACACGTACGGCCGCTGGGGCTTCAAGGTGGCCACGTCAGCCGGGCCGCTATTGGCCAAGGCCAAGGCAAAGTTTCCGTTGGGACGCTGGGTCCATGTGGTTGCCACCGTCGATCCGGCCTCTGGTGCAGCTTCGTTGCTCCAGGACGAGAAGGTCGTCGGTGCAGCACGCGGCGAGCCAGGCATGTCCTTGCGTCTGGCACAAGCGCCGTTGCGGCTGGCGACGGCGCCCACTGACACCAAGATCCTCGATTTCACGATCAATCGCCTGAACGGCGCCTTCGACCTGGTGGCTGTCTACCCGGAGGCGCTCAGCGACGAGCAGCGTGCGCTGCTGCCCAGGCCTTCGGAGATCCCTGACGCTGCGGCGTCCTTGGTCGTTCCCGACAGCAGATTCGCGACAGACCCCCTGCGTCCCCGCGTCCACGCATTGCCGCCGGCGAACTGGACCAATGAGCCACATGGCCTGATCCGCATCGGGGACACCTGGCACTTGTTCTACCAGCGCACGCCGAATGGGCCGTTCAAGACATTGATGCACTGGGGGCACATGTCGAGTCGCGACCTGCTGGAGTGGGAGAACCACCAGGACGCGCTGGCTCCTGAACTGCAAAGCGACGACTTCGGCTTCGACATGAAGGGCATCTGGTCCGGGCATGTCATTGCTGATGGCGGCAAGGCTTTCGCGTTCTACACGAGCGTCAATCACGGTGACCGGCTCGCTGCCAGCAACCCGGGTGTTGCGATGGCGATCAGCGAGGACCCGCAGCTGAAGCAGTGGAAGAAGCAGGGGCCCATCGTGAACTCGCGAGGAGCCAAGGACATCCGTGATCCGTTCCTTTGGAAGGAAGGGAACACCTGGCACATGATCATCGGCGCCGCGCTTGAGAGCGGTGGCGGCCTCATGTACTACGTCCTTGAGGCCGCAGAGAAGGGTGCCCGCTGGCAGCCCCGGCAGAAGTTCATGGAGCCTGCCTATCGCATGCTCGATATCGGCTCCGAGATCTGGGAGATGCCCGTATTCGAGCGCCTGTCCGATGAGGTCTCGATCCTGGTGGTGAACCCCATCGGCGGCAAGGTCAGCAAGTACGGTGAGCCGAGCACTCGGGCGGTCTATTGGACTGGCACCTGGTCGGGTGGCACCTTCAAGCCGTTCTTCCGGACTCCGCAGCCACTGGACCTGGTTCCGGGCCATCTCGCACCCACAGTCGGCCGTGCGGCAGATGGCAGTCTCCGCGCGATCGGCATCGTCGACGAACGGCGCACGCCGCTGGCCCAGCAGCGCGCCGGGTGGGCGCACACCTTCAGCCTTCCGCGCACGTGGACGCTGATGAAGGACCGGCGGACGCTTGGTCAAGCACCTGCGCCCGAACTGGCAGCGCTCCGCGCAGGACCGGCCATCGACCGCTCAGCCGTCGCGATTGGGCGCGCGCCGCAGCTACTTCATGCGGGCCATCGGGCTTACGAGTTGCTGATCGAACTAGACGACGAGCAGCCGGCAGCCGGCCCGATCCACCTGGACGTACTGGCGTCACCCGACGGCCAGGAGTTCACGCGGCTGAGCTTCGACCCTGCCAAGGGCGCAGTGGTCGTCGACAAGTCGAAATCCACCTTGTCCGCAGACGGCGAGGGGCCACAAGTCCTGCGCGGAAATTACTCAGCCGAAGCGTTCGGGGCCATGCAGCGGCTGCGAGTTTTTGTCGATGGCTCGACGGTCGAGGTGTTCATCAATGACGCGGCCGCTTACTCGCTGCGCAGCTACCCGTCGCTGCCGAGCAGCACAGAGATACGAATTGGTTCCGACGCAGCGAAACCTTTGCTGGCGACGGTGAACCTCTGGCCGCTGCGATTGCCGAAGTAGTTGGCTCACGGGCTCGCGCAAGCGGCGGGCCTCGAAGGTTGTTTTTCCAGACGTGGCATTCGGCGCGACCAGAACGAAGGTTCGCAAGGTCCGAAGCGCCAAACATTACAAAGTAGGAGACAGACGATGAGATTCAAGAGAGGCGCGTTGCGCCTGTTGCCCCTGGCGCTCTCCGTTCAAGCCGCTTTCGCTCAGCAGGCGCCAGCGACGCAAGCCGATACGGACGTTCAGCGCCTGAACGACGTGGTGGTCACGGGCAGCGTCAAGAAGACGCAGAAGAAGGACTCGACCAACACCATCAACACGATCTCGGCTGAAGAGATCCGCAAACTGGCGCCGATCAGCACGGCCGACCTGCTGCAGAACGTCCCTGGCATCTTTGCCGAGGGCAGCACGGCAGGCGAGGCGAGCAACAACATCACCGTGCGCGGTCTGCCCGTCACCGGAGGTTACCGCTACGCGCCGCAGTTGATTGACGGCCTGCCTTGGTTTGAAGAGCCCGAGGTGCCGTTCATGAATAACGACGTGGCGGCGCGCTTTGACCTGATGACCAAGCGGGTCGAAGTGGTGAAGGGCGGCACGGGCGGCATCCTCTACTCGAATGGCCTGGGTGCGACGGTCAACCACATCACCCGCACGGGCGGCCAGACGCTTGAGGGTGGCTACAAGCTCGAAGTCGCCGACTACAACTTTCTGCGTAACGACTTCTTCCTCTCGGGGCCCATCAACAAGAACCTGACCTTTGCGGTCGGCGGCTTCTACCGGACCTCGGATGGGCTGCGTGATACCGGCTACACCGCAGACAAGGGCGGCCAGGTGCGTGGAAATCTCGTCTACCGCACCGACGACGGCATGACCGAAGTGCAGCTGCATGCACTGAAGATCAACGACCGCACGGCCTTCTATCAGAACGTGCCCTTCCAGGTGCCAGCCATCACCCAGCCTGGCACGGCGGCCAACCCGGTCCGCATCGACATGGATGCGGTATGGCCGCTCGGCATCGACTTCGCCCACGGCACGGTGGCGTCGCCTTCCAACCGCAAGTTCACGATGCTCGGCGAGTACGGCCAGCGTCAGGTGGACGTCGCGGACGGCATCCACCCCAACTTCAACATCTACACCGCCAAGCTCAGCCACGAGTTCGAGTCGGGCTGGACCTTCGATGGTGGCGTGCGCCACACCTCCGGCAGCAGTGGCTTCAACGGCCTCTTCACGGGCAACGACACGACCACCGCGGCACGCTTCAACAACGCGCGGTTCAACAACGACGTCCTACGCTTCGGCGCCTTCTACCAAGGCGCTGTGGGCGTGGCGGCATACGGCCTGAACGGCGGCGCACGCGTCGCCGACAGCACCTATCTCAACTACCTGATCCCGTTCATCACGACCACCGACGCCAAGAGCACCTCGGTCGACCTGAAGCTGGGCAAGACGCTGAACCTGCTAGGCGAGCACCAGGTCACCTTGGGCGCCTACTTCACCGAGTACTCCAACAAGCAGAACTTCCAGCAGTCGCTGTTGGTGTCGACGATGAACGACCATCCGGAGCTCGTCGAGCTTCGTGCCATCGACGCCGCAGGAACTCCCGTGGGGCCGAGCGTCACGTCAGGTGGCGTCATGCGTCTGGGCTTCAACGGCTACCTGGCCGACACCAAGGTCAAGGGCGAGGCCATCTACCTGCAGGACCACTGGGAAACGCTCAATCGACGCCTCAAGCTGGACGTCGGTGTGCGTCACCAGACGCAGCGCGCCAACGTCATCTACAACGTGCGTGACCAGACCACCAACCTGACGCCTGCAAGTGTGGTCCCGGGGAGCACCGCTGACACCATCGCCGACAACGAAGTACTGCTGCCCGGTGCCAACCAGTATCTGAACTCCAAGGTCAGCGCAACAGGCTGGTCGGTCGGCGCCAACTACTCGGTCAGCTCTAGCCTCGCGGTCTACGGCCTGGTCTCGAGCTCGTTCCGGCTGCCGAGCCTGGAGCAGTTGAACCAGCTCCAGTTCGACCCCACGGCTCCCGGCAGCAAGGTCGAGAAGATCATGCAGTACGAGACGGGCACGCGCTTCTACGCCGATACCTGGGACACCCAGATCGCTCTCTTCTACAACAAGTTCAGCCCGCGCGACCAGTACGTCGACTACCGCGACTTCACGTCGCCGCAGTGCACACCCGCCGGCACCATCGTCGACATCAACAGCTGCCCACTGGTCCGCGAGTTCTACCGCCGTGGCATCCAGAACATCGGGCTGGAGGTGGAGGCCGCCTGGCGCCCGCGTGCCGTGAAAGGCCTGGAACTGCGGTTCACTGGCGTCGTGCAGGACCCCAAGGTCGTGGACGCCAACTACCGCACCGTGAAGGAGATCCGGGTCAACGATGTCGTCACCGGCTATACCTTCGAGCAGATCGGCGAGGACGGTCGCCGTCCGCGACGGCTGGCCAACGTCATGGCAAACGTCCAGGCAACCTGGGACCTGAAGCCCTACACCGGCCTGCCCTTCAAGCCCTACGCCAAGTACACCTATTTCGGCAGCCGGTACTCGGAATCCCAGGACGTCAACGTCACCCTTTACCCCGCGTACTACCACCTGGACGGCGGCTTCATCTGGGACTTCAACAAGAACAGCGCGTTCCAGTTCCACGTGTCCAACATCACCAATCGACTCTCGTTCACTGAGGGCGATCCGGTGTTTGTCGACCTGAAAGGCCCCAACGGCGCCACCAATCGAGGTGTGAGCCGGCCCCTGTTCGGCCGCACCCTGCGCGCCATGTACACCTACTTCTTCTGACCCGGGAGAACAACGATGAAAAAGCTCCTGTGCCTGTTGTCGATCACTTTGCTGCTCGCTGCCTGTGGCGGCGGTGGCGGAGCAAGCCTCGACTCACTGCCTCAACCCAAGTCCCCGGTCATCGCCGATCCGGGTTCGATCAGCGTGCCTGAATTCAGCCGCGATGTGACGAAGCTGTCGGTCACCAGCCCGGACAACAACAATGTCAAGCTGTCGCTCACGGGTCCCGATGCCGCCCTGTTCTCGATCAGCGGCGACGGTTCAATCCGCTTCGCGATCCCACCCAACTTTCTGGCGCCGTCGGATGCCAACAAGGACAACGTCTACCAGGTCACCGCGGTAGCGGACGACACCTATTCAACGCCGTCCAAACTGGCGCTGTCGATCAAGGTAACCTCATGCCCGACATGCCACGTCGCGAACACCTCGGCGCATGTGACGACGGACGACACCACCTTCGTCGATGAGAACGTCATCGCGAGCTTCGAGTTCCCGGCGCTGATGCAGCAGGACACGGCCAAGTACACCCTGACCGGCGCCTTTGCCGCGACGACGAACTGGAACAACCTCGAGTACAACAACCCGACTCTGGCGCCCATCGCCGCTCGCATCGGCGACGCTGCGGTGTCGACCTGCGAAATCGGCGGTGGCGGTTGCGATGCACCCACGGGCAGCATCACGATCAACAACGTCACCATCACGAAGGACTCGATCACCTTCCTGATGTCGGGTGGCAACGGCGGCCCTGACGTGGGCGCGCAGGTGCTCTATACGCCGCCGGGCTCCTCGGTCGCGCAGGTCCTGGGAACGTACAACCCGAACAGCTGCGGTGATCCCGTCCTCAAGGGCGATCAGCACTACGTCAACTTCGACACCAGCGGGCTGATCGGTGAAAAGGTTCAGCTCAAGATCTTCGACAACGCTTCGGCGGGCTGCGGCTTCGTTGCCTTCGATCACTTCTACCAGACGGACAAGCCGCGAGGCACTCTCGCCGGCGTGCTCACCAAGCCGCTGTCGCCCGTCAAGGTCACCGTCGAAGGGGCTGTGACGTTCCAGAAGATGGTTCCTTTCGCAAGCTTCGAGAATCCGGTCGACATGGTGGCCAAGCGCGGCTGGGTGGGCACCGGTGTCTTTGCCAATCCCACGGCAACCAACTGGCAGGGCACGACCGGCACCGACGCCAACGCTGCGCGTGTGGGTGACAAGGCCATCACCACCTGCGAAATCGCTGGACCGGGCACGCCGTGCGACCCACCGGTGGGCACGCTGACGTCGCCGTCCTTCAAGGTGACCGATCAGTATCTGAACTTCCTGATGCACGGCGGTGGCGCCGGCAAAAACGTCGGCTTGCGGGTCATGGACACCGTGGGCAACGTGCTGCTGACTTACACACCGACCAGCTGCGGCCCCTCCTTCATCCAGAACGACGATGACTGGACGCACATCGACATCTCCGCGTTGAACTCGGCCTACATCCAGGCGCAGTTGTTCGACGAGGAGGCGACGGGCTGCGGCTTCGTCAGCACTGACCAGTGGTACCAGTCCTCCACGGCCTGGAATCCGTCGGGCAACGGCAAGGACGGCGGCAAGGTCACGCTGACCCCGGCCTCGACGGCGACGCTTGGCTTCAACGTCACAGTGACTGCGGACGCCTTCGCCCAGGTCATCGGCGACTTCGATGATGCGGTGGCCACGGCCCAGGTGTGGACGGCAACGGGCGACTTCGCCAGCCCCGCGAGTGCCGACGCCTGGAAGGGTGTTTCGGGTGGCGCGAGGGTGGGGGCGCGCGCCGTCAGCACCTGTGAGATGAACGCCAACAGCAAGGGATGCGACGGTTCGACCGGCACGCTGACTTCGCCGCTGTTCACCGTAAATGCAAGCCGGCCTTACCTGAACTTCCTGATGTCGGGCGGCAATGCCAACGGCACCGTGGGGCTCAAGGTCCTGGACGCCACAGGAACGGTCCTGGCGACCTACACGCCGAACTCCTGCAACCAGTCTTCCATCAAGGATGACGGCAACTGGGTGACCATCGACCTCACTGCACAGGCCGGCAAGCAAGCCAAGGTGCAGATCTTCGACAACGAGGCGGGAGGCTGCGGCTTTGTCAGCTTCGACCAGGTCTACATGGGCGCTGTCAAGAAGAAGTAATCCACCGGCTCCGCTGGGGGCGGTTGCGTGCATCCCTCTGGCCTTCGGGCCTTGTAGGCGCCCTCGGGCGCCTGTTTCTTGGAGGTCCCGGGAAAACCCGAGCGACAACCCTCCCCAGGACAATTACCATCGATAGACAAATGGCTACCGATGGTCATTTGATCTAAAAGAATGTTGGAGACATGACTTCTTCGGCCACGATATACGAGGTTGCTGCAACCGCCAATGTGTCGGTACGCACTGTCTCGCGATACCTCAACGATCCCACCTGCGTCTCGACGAAGACTTCTGCGTTGATCATCGGCGCCATGCAGGCCCTGAAGTACCGGCCGTCGATCGCTGCGCGGTCGTTGAAGGGCGTCAAGACCAACCTGATCGGTGTGGTCTCGGATCGCATCACAACGAGCCCAGATTCGTTCGAGCTGATCAAGGGGCTGCAGCTGTCCGCTAAGCAGCAGGGCAAGCGCCTCCTGATCGCCGAAAGCGGCGGCTCCGAAGAGGACATCCCTTCCCTGATCGACGAACTGATCGAACACCGCGTGGACGCGCTGATCTTTGCGACGCACTTCCACCGGCCAGTCGACACGGACTTGCTCGAGCGGGCCGACGACCTGCGTGTCGTTCTACTGAACTGCTATGCGCAGCGCAGTGACTACGCCGCAGTGGTGCCCGATGACGAACAGGGCGCCAGGGACGGGCTCGCCCATCTCTACGAACTCAATCACCGCCGCGTTGTCGTCTTCGAGCTCTTTGCCGACATGCGCGCAACCCAACTGCGACACCGGGGCTATCTCAAGGCTGCAGCCGATCGAAAGCTGCCGGAGCCGGTCTTCGTGCAGGGCTCGGGAGGTGGCAACGCCGACGACGAATTTGCAAGCATCGACGCCCTGGTGGGTGAGGTGCTGCGAGCGCACAAGCCAACCGCCATCGTGGCCGGCAACGACAAGATGGCCGCTCGCATCATCCAGTGCCTGCACAAGCGTCAGATCGCCGTCCCGGACGACATCTCCGTGCTCGGGTATGACGATCATCCGATGCTGGTTCACGCCACGGATCCGCCGCTCACCAGTGTGCGCCTGCCCTACCTGCAGATGGGCATGCACGCCGCCAGGCTTGCCTGCGATCCCTCGTCAAAGGGCAAGCTCAAGGAGCGCTGCGATGTTCAGACACGTGCATCGGTTGCGGCCGCGCCGGCGGGCAGGAGCCGCAGGTGAAGCATTTGATTGGCGCAGCCGCTGCGTGGGCCGCGATGTCTGCTCTTGCGGCACCGCAAGAACTTCATGTCTGGCGCCATGAAACCGGCGACCTTGAAATGGTCGCCAGCGCCAATGCAGTCGAGCGCTTCAATCGCAAGCAAAGCGAGTGGCGTGTCGTAGTGGAGACGCTTCCCCAGGGCTCATACCAGCAGGCAGTGACTGCTGCGGCCATGACCCACAAGCTGCCTTGCGTGCTGGACCTGGATCAGCCGTCGGTTCCCAATTTCGCGTGGGCGGGTCATATCCAGCCCCTGGAGGGGAAGCTGCGCCCGGCCGGCGCAGAAGCGCTGATCGCTGGTGGACGCTCCACGCTGAAAGGCAAGCTGTTCGCGGTGGGCCAGTTCGATGTCGTGCTCGCATTGTTCGCGCGCAAGAGCGTGCTCGAGAAGGCCGGCATCCGCGTCGCGACCCTTGAGCATCCCTACTCGGCCGACGAGTTCCGCGACATCCTGCGTCAGCTCAAGAAGCAGGGCGTCCGCTATCCGCTGGACCTCAACGGCCAACGCAACGGCGAATGGGTTCCCTATGCGTTCTCGCCGTGGCTCCAAAGCGCAGGAGCCGACCTGATCGATCGCAAGACGTTCAAGGTCGCCGAAGGCGTGCTGAACAGCGACAAGGCGCTGACCGTGCTGGACTACTACCGTAGCCTGTTTGACGAACGCCTGGCGTCGCGCAAACCGGTGGACGAGCAGGCCTTCCTCAGCGGACGCGCCGTCTTCAACTACAACGGGTCATGGGCCGACAGCGAATACCGCAGGAAGTTCAAGGATGACCTGGTGGCCATGCCGCCCCCCGCCTTCGGGCAGGCGCCGCGCATAGGCGCGGGGTCCTGGCAATGGGCGGTCTCCAGCAGCTGCCCCCATCCGGAAGGCGCCCGTCAGTTCATTGAGCACCTGATCAGCACCAAGGAGATCGCCGCCTTCTCGGTGGAAACCGGCCTGATGCCGACGAGTGAGGCCGCAGCGGATCTGACGACGATGTACCGCGTCGGTGGCTACGGCCGCGACTACTTCGAATTCGCACGCAGGTTCGCGGTTCTGCGCCCGGAGACGCCC
This sequence comes from Roseateles sp., assembly GCF_965229315.1. Classification (GTDB taxonomy): domain Bacteria; phylum Pseudomonadota; class Gammaproteobacteria; order Burkholderiales; family Burkholderiaceae_C; genus Pelomonas. Next base: position 2,832,348 of record NZ_CBDDJA010000002.1, on the reverse strand, counting down.
GCTTATCCCCTCATCAGCAGCAGCTTCGAGCGCGCCATGAAGGAAGTGCGCGAGGGCGGGGACGCGGCGGAGGCACTCGATCGCGCCGTTGAAGCGATCCAGCAGGACTTGAAGCGCAACCGTGACTATGGCTTCTGACATCAAACATTTCGGGCACGCGCGTTGGGGCGAGGTGGCTGCGCTGCTGGGCCCGGCACTTTTCCTCTTCGCCGCCTTCGTCGTCCTGCCGTTCATCATGGCGGTAGGCTTCAGCTTCACCAACATCAAGCTGCTGCAGTCCGACAACCTTGAATGGGTGGGCCTCGACAACTACACGCGGATGTTCTCGCTCAAGCTAGTCGAAGCACCGGCAGCGCTGGTCAAGGAGCAGCAGAACCCCTCGCGGCAGTGGCGGCAGCTCAAGCGCGCGGACCCCGCAACCCTCGACGGCTTTCAGTACCTCACGAACGTCCAGATCGCCGGGTCGCATTACCTGGTCGGCGCACGCGACCCGCAGTTCCTGCGCTCCATCCTCAACACCTTCCTGTTCGCGCTGCTGGTCGTGCCCTTGCAATGCGGCCTCGCATTAGCGATGGCGCTGTGGGTGAACCAGAAGTTCCGCGGGCGTGTTGGGCTGCGTACCGTGTTCTTCTCACCGGTCGTGACCTCGATGGTCGTCGTCTCGGCGATCTGGGGGTTGATCCTGCACACCGACGCAGGCTTGCTCAATCAGGTGCTGAGAGCCGTCTTCGGTGACGAAGCGGCCCAGCCCGACTGGCTTGGCGACCCGCGCTTGGCCATGCTCTCCATCGCCATCATGTCGGCCTGGCAGGGCGCTGGCTTCCAGATGTTGATCTTCCTGTCCGGCCTGCAGGGCATCTCGAACGACCAGTACGAAGCCGCCAGCGTCATGGGCGCGAACGCCTGGCAGAAGTTCATCTACATCACGGTGCCTGGGCTGAAGCGGACGCTGGTGTTCGTCATGCTCTCGACGACCATCATGGCCTTCGGCCTGTTCACGCAGGTCGACGTGCTCACCGGTGGCGGCCCGCGCGACTCGACCACGACCATCATCTTCCACGCGGTCCGCGTGGGCTTCCGAGAGCAGGACATTGCCTACGGCTCCGCCATGACGCTGTTCTTCTTCCTCTTCGTGCTGCTGCTGTCGTTCGGCCAGAAGAAGATCATGGAAAGGTTGGGATCATGAATCGGTCCGCAGAAGGAGCGCTGGTCGCCGGCAAGCTGCTGCATGTCGCGTTGATGGTGCTTGCGGGCATCGTGTTCGCCTATCCGATGCTGTTCATGTTCGCCGCCGGCTTCAAGCCGAGCGAGGTGATATTCGCCGACCTTGGCAGCCCGACGGCCCTGATCCCGAATGCCAGCTGGACGCTCGACAACTACCGCGCGATGTTCGAGAAGGGCTCAATCGGGTCCTACTTGTTCAACTCGGGCGTGGTGTCTCTGGTCACGGTCGTAGCGGGCATCTTCATCAACAGCGCCGCTGCCTTTGCGCTGGCAAAGCTGAAGTGGCGCGGCCAGGGCGTCGCGCTGTCCCTGGTGATCGGCCTGCTGATCGTGCCGTTCGAGGTGCTGGCCATCCCGCTGCTGCTGATCGTGTCCAAGCTGCCGTGGATCGACATCGGCACAGGAGCAGTCGTCGTCGGGTGGCTGGACACGCTGCACGTCCAGTTCGTGCCCTTCCTCGCGAACGCGTTCTGCGTCTTCCTGTTCTATCAATTCTTCAAGGATGTGCCCGACGAACTGCTGGAGGCCGCCCGGATGGACGGCGCCGGCGCGCTGACGATCTACCTGCGCGTCGTGTTGCCGGTCTGCAAGCCGGTCATCGTGACCGCCGCCATCATCCTGTTCCTGGGCATGTGGAACCAATACCTGTGGCCGGTGATGACCGTCCACACCTCGCAGGCGCGCACGGTGATGGTTGGCCTGCAGCAGTTCTATGGCCGCACGACGCAGTGGGGCGAGATCATGGCCTACGCGTCCATCATCACGTTGCCGGTGCTGGTCTTCTTCCTGGCCTTCCAGAAGCACTTCATCCGATCCGTGGTCGGCGCGGGCATCAAGGGCTGAGCGCGTCGACGATGCGACCGCGGCACCTTTTTTGCTCTCTGATGTCTATCGGTAGCCACAACTGAATCTCGAGTTTCAGCATGCCAAACATTGTTTTCAACCAGGTCGACAAGCGCTATGAGGAGCATCTCGACCGCTACGTCTTCAAGGGGCTGAACCTGCACCTGCGCAAAGGGGAGTTCACCGTGCTCGTGGGGCCGTCCGGATGTGGCAAGTCGACGCTGCTGCGCATGATTGCCGGCCTCGAGGCTGTCAGCGGCGGTGAGCTGACCTTCGACGGCACGCGGGTGAACGAACTGCCCCCGGTGGAGCGGGGCGTGTCGATGGTGTTCCAGAACTATGCGCTGTACGCGCACATGACGGTCTACGACAACATCGGCTTCGGCCTGAAGATTCTCAAGACGCCCAAGGCGAAGCGTCACGAGATGATCCTGCATGCGGCGCGGCAGCTGCAGCTGGAGGAGTTGCTGCAGCGCAAGCCGGGCCAGTTGTCGGGAGGGCAGCGCCAGCGTGTGGCCATTGGGCGGGCCATCGTGCGCGAGCCCAGGGCCTTCCTGTTTGATGAGCCGCTTTCCAACCTGGACGCGAACCTGCGCGGCCAGATGCGCACCGAGATCGCGCAGCTTCACCGCCGCCATGGCATCACCACGGTCTACGTCACGCATGACCAGGTCGAGGCCATGACGCTGGCGGACCGCATCGTGGCGCTCAGCCGAAATGGGCTGGAGCAGTTCGGCACGCCGGACGAGTTGTTCGACACCCCGGCGAACCTATTCGTTGCCGGCTTCATGGGCACACACCGCATGAACCTGATCAAGGTTGATCGTGCGAATGGTGCGCTGCTGCGCATGCTGACCGGGCGAGACCATGACGAACTGGCAGCGGTCGGCATCGGCACAGTGGGTGCGCGACCGGAGCACCTTGAGCTGACCCCTGGCGCCGCGGCGAACGTGCAACTGGTTGAGCGGCTTGGCGCTGAATCTCTCGTGCACCTGAGCATGACAGACACGACGGATGCAGTCACCGTGTTGACGACGGATCGGTTGGTCGCATTCGGCCAGGGGCGCTCGCTTCAGATCGCCGCAGAGCGCCTTCACTTCTTCGACTCAGCCGGCCAACGGCTGGCGCCGTGCTGAACCGGCGTGGCTTTTCTCTTGGCTCCATGGCGCTTGCCGGCTGCGGCGGCGGCGCTTCCACCACTTCTCCCGAGACCCCACCGATCGTGAACCCGCCTGTACCTCCTTCCCAGCCGCCCCTTTCGAAGCTAGACGCCTGGCGACCTCGCTTTCACTACAGCCCGGCGCGCAACTGGATGAACGATCCGAACGGGCTGGTTTACGTCGATGGGGAGTACCACCTCTACTACCAGTACAACCCCTTCGATGCGCAGTGGGGCAACATCAGTTGGGGCCACGCGGTCAGCACGGATCTGATGTCCTGGCGCGAGCTGCCGGTCGCGATCCCCGCGTCGGAGCACGTCATGGCCTTTTCAGGCTCGGTGGTCGTGGACCACGACAACACTGCGGGGTTTGCGCCTGCGGGCTCCAAGGCACCGGCGATGCTGGCCTTCTTCACGGGTTTCGACCCGGTCACGAAGATTCAGTCCCAGCATCTCGCTTACAGCCTTGATCGCGGGCGCAACTACGTTCCCTACGCAGGCAACCCGATCATCGATATCGGCTCGAAGGAGTTCCGGGACCCGAATGTGTTCTGGCATGAGCCGACGAAGCGCTGGGTGATGCTGGTGGTCGCGGCACTCGAGCAGGAGGTTTGGTTCTATACCTCCACAAACTTCAAGAACTGGACCAAGGTGTCGACGTTCGGGCCTGCCGGCTCGGCCGCCAACAACATCTGGGAAGTCCCGGAGCTCATGGAGATGCCGGTCGTCGGTGCGCCTGGCCAGAAGCGCTGGGTGCTCATCGTCTCGGTCAACCTCGGTTCCATCTGGGGAGGGAGCGGCGTCCAGTACTTCGTCGGCGATTTCGACGGCACCCGATTCGTCGCGGAAGCCAGTGAAGCCCTGGACGCCGTCACACCGCCTCAGGGCGACCTTGTGGCCGACTTCGAGGGGGACCGCTTCCCGGCCGGTTGGCAGGTCACTGGCTCTGCCTTCGGCGGGGGGCCGGTCGCGGGTTCTCTGGATGGACAGCAGCATGTCGGCGGGTTCCTGGGGCGCCGCTTCGCGTCATCCTTCCATGGCGGCGACGCGAGCACAGGTACGCTGACCTCGCCCGTGTTCATGATCACCAAGCCTTTCCTGTGCTTCCAGATCGCAGGCGGGCGCGGCCACGCGACGCGTGTGGAACTGGTCATCGGCGGCCGCGTGCTGCAGCAGGCATCAGGTGACGACACCGAGATCCTGAAGTGGGTGTCTTGGGATGTGGCGAGCCTGGTGGGACTGGGAGCGCAGCTCCGGGTCGTTGATGAAGCCACAGGTGGCTGGGGTCACATCAGCGTCGATCACTTCGTCATGACCGACCGTCCGGTGCACCAGCCAACCAATGCCGAGATCACCCTTTGGGCTGACTACGGGCGGGACTTCTATGCGCCCATCACCTTCACCAACATGCCCGGCGGCCGCCGCATCTGGCTGGGCTGGATGAGCAACTGGGATTACGCACGCGCGCTGCCCACACAGACATGGCGTGGCCAGCAGTCGCTGCCGCGTGAACTGAGCCTCGCGGTCACACCGCATGGCCTGCGCCTTTGTCAGACGGTTGTGGACGAGGCGAAGGCGTTCGTCAGCGCCACGCCTTTGCAACGGGCTACCGATGTTCCGGCGAGCCAGGTGGCGGCAAGCCTCACGGAGTTCGCCAGCTTGGGCAGGCAGTTGCGCCTGAGGCTGCGGCTGTCGCGCGCGACGCTGCAGGCGCCCGTCGGTGTGGAACTGTTCAAGGGCTTCGTCGGCTCGGTCAAAGTTGGCTTCGATCCGGCGTCGGATTCGTTCTTCGTCGACCGCCGGACGTCGTCACCGGAGTTCGCTGGACAGTCTGAGCGGCATCTGGCTCGACGAGTCATGAACACCGACGAACTCAGCATCGAGATCTGGGTGGACGGGAGCACGCTGGAGGTCTTCGCGGACTACGGTCTGGTGGTGATCTCAGACCTCGTGTATCCCGATCCTGCCGCGTCGAGCCTTGGCTTCTTCCACGGAGCAGAGAACCCGAGGGTCGGTTTGTTCGAGGTCGGTGCCGTGCAGGCCACGATGTATCCGCTGCTGTCGGGAACCCCCTGAGGAGTACCAAGATGATCCTGGTTTGCGGTGAAGCGTTGATGGATGTCTTTTCGGAGCAGGAGACGGCGTCTGGGCTGGTGCTTGACGCGCGTGTCGGTGGGTCGCCCTTCAACGTGGCGGTCGGGCTCGCACGGATGGGGCAACCCGTCGCGTTCTTCGGTGGCTTGTCTCAAGGCTTTCTAGGTGATCGCCTGCGCAAGGCACTCGTGGCAGAACACGTCGAAATCGGCTTCAGCCCCGTCGTCGATGCGCCAACCACGCTTGGCTTGGTCGGGCTTCTGGACGATGGGTCGGCGTCCTACGCCTTCTACGGCAATGGTTGCGCTGATCGCCTGATCAAGGCCGATGACATTCCTGACCTTGACGACCGCTTCACGGCCTTGCACTTCGGGTCCTACACCACGGTCGTCGAGCCCGTTGCCTCGGCTCAGCGGCTGCTCATCGAGCGCGAGCGGCACAGGCGTCTCATCGCCTACGACCCCAACCTGCGGCTCAACGTCGAACCGAACCTGGGTCGCTGGACGTCAACGATGGCGTGGATGGCGGCCCATGTGCACATCATCAAGGTCAGCTCCGAGGATTTGCACGCTTCGTTTCCTGGGGCGCCCCTCAACGAGGTGGCCAAGTCTTGGCTTGGGCTTGGGTGCCGCCTCGTGGTAGTGACCCGAGGTGGCAGCGGCGCCATCGCATTTACCCAAACGGAAGTCGTCGAGGTGGCGTCTCCACGCGTCGACGTTGTCGATACCGTGGGTGCAGGGGACACATTCCAGGCAGCACTTCTGACCTGGCTGTCGGAGAGGGGAACTCTGTCTGTTGCTGCGGTGGAATCGCTCGGCGCACAGCAGTTGCGGCTCGCCCTTGAGTTTGCGTCCGGCGCGGCGTCCATGACGTGCACACGGCGGGGGGCGGACATGCCGCGCCGCAAGGAGTTTGGCAACGGGTAAGCGGCGAACTGACGTTGAGCGGCTGCTTCAGAACGGCGATGCCTTCGCCGCAAAGTAACGCTTCGGGTCGTGATGACCAGCTCGGCCCTTCGAGAAGCAGGCATTCGAAGCGGGTTGGCGCAGCGAGTGGCGGCCAAGCCGGCTGGATGGCTGCTTCACCCGTGACAGCGGTCATCGCCGCTGGCTCGTCCGCCGGTGAGCCAATGACAGCTCCGTGTCCCGCACCGCGAACCTGCCTACCCGCCACGGATGACGGCAACCGCTGCGCTGCCGTCCTTCGTCGTCGATCACGAGCTTCGGCTTTGGGCACGAAGCTGCCACCCGATCCGACGGATTGAATTTCAGGAACCGCCGACAGCCGGCGCTCCGGGTTGGAAGCTCGACCGTCTGCAATCGCTGCATATGCGCGCCCCCGGCGGTTCCTAGCCGACGGGAGGGGCACGAGATCGTCCACAGCGAGACCCAACGCTACGATCAGCGAAAGTCCCTGCTGCTGGTCTCTAGTTCGCCGAGCAAGGGGGTCAAGTCTTCGAGTCGTCTGGCGATGAGGCTGCAGGCGTCGCCCTGTCTTTGCCATCGTCCCGTCACGCCCAACAGGCGGGACTGCAGCAATTCCTTGGGTTGTTCCTCGCGAACACTGGGCCACACGATGACCTGCACATTGCCGGTCTCGTCCTCCAGGCTGACGAAGATCACACCCTTGGCGGTCTCGGGCTGCTGGCGCAGCGTGACGATCCCGCAGTAGCGCACGCCTTCGCCGTCATCCGTGTTCATCAATTCGTCGGCGGTGATGAAGCGACGCTCGTCCAGCTTGGGCCGAAGCAGCAACAGTGGGTGGCCGCGCAGCGTCAATCCGAACGTGCGGTAGTCCCAGATCACCTCCTCGCCTTCCGCAGCGGCCGGCAGGTCCAGCACCGGCTCGTTCACAGGCGCGTCACGCAGCAGTTCGGGTGGTCTGCGGAGCACAGCGGCGTCCCACACCTGCTGCCGGCGATGGCCGCTGAGGCTGCGCAGCGCGTCGCTTGCCGCCAGCTGCTGCATGTCCAGGTGTTCGAGTCTGGCCAGGCGCGCAAGCTCTTCCGCGCTCTCGAAGAAGGCACCTGCGCGGGCGGCCACGATGCGCTCAGCCGACGCCTCCTTGAAGCCCTTCACGAGCCGCAGACCCAGGCGCACGGCGGGGCGGTGCCCGACGTCTTCCATCGTGCAATCCCATTCGCTGAAAAGGACGTCGATGGGCCGCACGTCGACCCCGTGGCGCTTGGCGTCCTGCACGAGCTGGCTCGGCGAATAGAAGCCCATCGGCTGGGAGTTCACGATCGCGCACAGGAACTCGGCGGGATAGTGGCACTTCACCCAGCACGTGGCGTAGACGATGATCGCGAAGCTCGCCGCGTGACTTTCCGGGAAGCCGTAGCTGCTGAAACCCTTCATCTGCTCGAACACGTTGCGCGCGAATGCCTCCGTGTAGCCTCCCGCCATCATCCCGCCGATGATCCGCGGCTCGTACTTGTTGAGGCTGCCGGTGCGCCGCCAGGCCGCCATGGCCCGACGCAGACCGTCCGCCTCTCCCGGCGTGAAGCCTGCGCACAGGATGGCCAGCTGCATGCACTGCTCCTGGAACAGCGGCACCCCCAGCGTGCGCCCCAATGCCTTCTCGATCTCAGGGCTCGGATACGTCACGGCCACTCGACCGCTGCGCCGGCCCAGGTACGGATGGACCGAGCCCCCCTGGATCGGGCCGGGCCGAACGATGGCGACCTGCACAACGAGGTCGTAGAAGCGCCGCGGCTGGTGCCGCGGCAGCATGCTCATCTGCGCGCGGCTCCCCTGCGCAGCTCCATGCTGTTCGAGCGCTTCATCAGCAAGGAGCGCGGCGAGCCGCCGGACATCGACGTGGACTTCGAACACGAGCGGCGCGAGGAGGTCAGCCGCTGCAGCACGTCGCGTAGGTATGCACTACATCGAGAACCTGATGCGGCTGCCCAGCGAGAAGCCTCCATCAGACCAACATCTGCCGGTCAGTACGCCACAATCACTACGTTTTCAATATGAAGGGCTTCGAAGTGGTATCCGACCAGCTTGCTAGCTACCTTCTAGGAACCCTGGACGGGTTCGGCTTTGAACGCCTGGTCCAGAAGCTTCTAGCCAAGCGCTATGGCGATCAATTCGTTGCACTTGGAGGAGTAAAAGACGGCGGAGCAGACGGGTTCGAGCGCTCAGTCCTTGAGGACAGCACGCGGCCGACTAGCTTCGTTCAAATGAGCATCCAAGAAAACGCGGTCGACAAGGTTCGCAAGACGGTTGCTCGGCTTAAGGAGTATGGCCGGGAGGTCAAAACATTGACCTATTGGACATCCCGAAAGCTCATTGTCGACACCTTGGAAGAACAGCTGAGTGAAGAACTTGAGGTCACCGTTCGCGTTCGAGACTGGGATAACGTCCTGCGCTTGGTCAATTGGAATACTGACACCGTCAAGATTTTTAACGAGCACTTCCGCGCCGAGCTCTTCGAACTCACCAACGCGTCTGCACCTAAAGCCGCCGAAGGCTATGACCTTGTTTCCGACCCCAGCGTCTACGTTTTCCTTCAGTTTGAACGCAGCGAACGATTCAGCAAGGGTGGGCTAGTTGCGCCAATCGTTGATTCCTTGATTTATTGGGCACTTCGAGGCACCAACCCTGACGGCCCAAAGTTGCTGAGCCGTGCCGACTTGAAGAAGGGAATTGCAGACCTGCTTCCAGGCGCTGCCAACATCCTTTTGCCCAGCGTCGATGCTCGCCTGAAGGTGCTTTCCGCAAAGGACGGGGGCGGCAATCAGCGCGTCCGACACTACAAGCAGGCTGACAGCTACTGCCTACCGCACGCCATGCGCGCTTTGCTCGCCGCCGAAAGCGCTTCCGAGCGGTCCTTGAGAACGGACCTGATGGCTTCGCTTGCGGCGCGGGCCACGGAACATGGCGCGACTCAACCAGAAGCTGTGGCGGCTGTCTGCGAACGAGCGCTCTATCGCCACTTCCACGAGCAGGGCCTGATATTGGCTGCATTCCTTGAGAAGCGTGTTGATGGAATCACGGTGTCCGACCAAATCGTCGAAGAGGAACTGCGTCAGACGGCTGGCACCGGTGAGCAGCTTTCTCCGCAGTCCTATGCAGCTGCACTGCGCGTACTTCAGAGAGTTTTCTATACGCCATCCAAGGTAGAGAACGAGTTCCTCCATCGCTTAAGTAAGACCACACTTCTCCTCTTCACGCTTCGACACAGCCCTAGACTGGTCGAATACTTCAACCGTATGACTGGGAAATTTCGCCTCCTAGTCGGAACGGATATATTGGTCAAAGCTCTATCAGAAAGCTTTCTGCCGCAGGAACATCGGCATGTCACCAACCTGATGAAAGTCGCCAAGGCCTGTGGCGCTACCCTAGTTCTTGCGGAACCAGTGGTGAATGAGGTGTTCACCCATCTTCACGCCACACACCTTGAGTTCCGTAACCACTATGCGGCTCAAGAACCCTACGTCACTCCGGCAATTGCATCGCAAAGTGACCGGATCATGATCCGCACGTACTTCTACGCGAAGCAACTTATGCAGAGGGTCTCTGGGTGGCGAAGCTTTATTGACATGTTCGTTGAGTTCGATGACTTGGCCAGCAAATCGGCGCGAGGAGAAGTTCAGCTTCAAGCTTATCTATGCAAGACGTTCGAACTTGAGCCTCTGTCAAGGATGGAGATTAGTAAGGCTGTAGACCTCACGCGCGTCGAAGCCCTTGCAAACTCACTCGGCAACGCATTCAAGAACGAGATTCTCGCGAAGAATGACGCATTGATGTGCTTCTCCATCTACGCGCAGCGTGCCCGTGGAAACGAGCAATCGACATACGATGGATTTGGGCTGCGGACCTGGTGGCTGACCAAGGAAACAGCGCTGCTTCACCATACAGGTGCAGTTGTCCAGGAAAACGGCGGCACTCCCTTCATCATGCGCCCTGAATTCCTCCTCAATTTCCTGTCGAATGCACCCAAGGCAGCGGAAATTGATCCTGTCATTCGTGACCTCTTGCCCAGCCACGTCGGATTGCAGATTGGCCAGCATTTGAATGCTACACACATGCACAAACTTCTTGGGCATGTTGACGAGTGGAAGGTGCTTCCGGAAGCTCGACGGGAGATTCGCATCACTGACGCGGTAGACAAACTCAAGTTTGATCGGCTCAAGCGCTATGAGAAGAATCTCGACTTGGCCGGTGTCGACGAAGCGGATGCTGTTCTCAATGCATTGAGAGAAGGAACGAAATCGTAGGCCAGTGACCGACCGGCAGCGCAGGGGCGGCAGTGACACTTCACGATTGCCAAGAGCGGCCAAATGGGCGTTCATCTTGGCTGAAGGTCAGGCCTCTTGCCGGTCTCGGATGCGGAGCTGCCGTGACCTGCCCCCCGAGGCGCGGACCGGCAGGCCGTCGGCAGCTTGGTGCCCAAGGCGGAAGCCCGAGCCAGACGACGAAGGGCGCCTGCGAGTGCAGTCTTTCGCGGCAGGGCGCTTGCTTCACGATGAGTAGCACAAGGCCGTCATCGGCTCAATTTCCGTGCGCGATTCAATGACTGTGGCTGAGGCAGCAACCCCCATTTAGGGGGGGCTTAATCCTTAAAGGCAAGGATGCCGCTGGAGCGCCGCGCGCTCACGATGGGACCTTCGCCAAATCTGCAAGGGACCATTCAATGAACTTTCAACTCTGCGCGCGCTTGTGGCTTGCAATGAGCCTATCGGTGTCCATGGTTCCAGCAGAGTGCGAGCTTCTTCCTGCTCCTGCGGCGAGCGTCAGGGTCATTGGGGCCACCAATGCCGACCCGGGAGATTTTTCGCATCATGTCGATGTCACATCAACAGTAACTGCGACAAACAACGCATTTGGTGCATACCCGTTAAATATTGGGAATAACCAAGCAACTGCTACAGCATTCACGGATGCGGCTGGAGCCAACGGAATTCGCCAGCCGCAAATGGTTGCATCTTCTGTTGGCTACTACGGAAGCTACGTGTATGCGCGAGTGAATCTTTCCTATTGGTTTGCCATTAGCGACACTTCGACCTCTGTGGCGCCAATTGTTTTGGACACCTATTTAGGGGCGCAGCTTGCTACGGACATTCAAGGATTTAGTCGAAGCATCAGCACTGTCTTCTTTTCGATATCAACAGCCGCAGGAAGTAAGTTTATCGATGACGAGGCTTGTGCCGCAGTAGTCCAGTCCTACTGTGGCGCATACGCGTCGAGCACCCATCTTGAAAACGAACTTCTGTTGCCCACAAACGTTTGGCTCAATGTGCAGATTGAGACCGGCACTCTCACAACCGTTGGGCCTTACCAGGGTTTGCCATTCAGCGGCACTTACGCCAGTGGCATCGCATTCGCCGCACCGCTTCTATCGTTAAGTGCTCAATACCAAACAGATCACCCCAGCGCCAAATTGCTCTTTAGCGAAGGAGTATCAAATATTTCGGCCGTGCCGGAACCGGGAATTTGGATGATGACGTTGGTCGGCCTATTGCCTGTCGTCCGACGCTTCCGCAAGGGCTGCATTCACGCTTCTCAGCCGGGATGAACTGAACCTTCAAGGTGGTCAGGCGGCCAACTTTCAGTATGCGTACGCCATCGCCATTGAAGCTGATGACACGCCGGGCCTGCAACCGCTGCGGCGCCGTCCTTCGTCGTCGATCGCGACCTTCCGCTTTGGGCACTGACCTGCCCCCCGAGACGCGGAGCGGGAGGCCGTCGTCAAGGCGACCGCCGGCGTCGCGCATGCAAGCAGGAGATCAAGCCAAGACATGCAGCAAAGTTATCAGAAAGTCATTGCGTGGCACCGCCCGCCTGAGCCGGAACCAACTGACCGAAGTCCGGCAGGAAAGACCGGATCACCGGCAGGTTTTGCGGCTGTAAGACATTGACACCATTGAGATTTTTGGAGAAGTCAGACCTGAAGTGTTAAAATGTTCGCATGGGATTCTCCATGAAGCTCGCCGACCGGATGCGCCAGTCGATTCGACGCCGCGCCGGCCATGTCGTGCTGCGGACCGAACTCGCGCCGCTGGGCAGCGCATCGCAGGTGTCGGAGGCGCTGAAGACGCTTCAGCGCGATGGCGAGTTGCTTCGCCTGGGCGCGGGCGTTTACGCAAAGGCCCGCCGCGACGCTTCCACCCATGAGGTGACGCCAGTCGTGGATGTCGAGACGCTGGGACGTGAACTGGCTCTCAAGCTCAAGGCTCATGTGACCCAGGATGTGGAGGGCGCGCTGGTGTTGGACACGGGCGACCGCCGCGTCTCCCGCAAGCTCGCCTTGGGCCGGAGTGCCGTGCAGTACGTCAACAACCGCAATCGCCGGGCCTTCACGACCTTCACAAGCAGGCGGTGGGACACGGCGACGTTTCCGACCTCCCACGTGGCGGACTACGTGCGTTGGCTGGCTGGCTTCCATGGGGTCCGGTACTCGCCTACGGCCGCCGACCATTGGGCCGAGACGGTGACCCGCTTGGCCGGAGACGAAGTGCGGTCCGGCCCGGTGCAGGATCTGCTGGTCGCCCTCAAGCGCGCGGGCAAGCTGAGCAAGGACGACATGGCGAGGCTGCTCGTGAACTACCTGCGGGAGCGCAAGCAGGGTGTTTGATCCGTTCCGCGATTTCGAGACGGCCGGCTACCTGCGCAACAAGTTCGCCGAGAAAGACCCGCAGATCGTCCAGGAACTGGAGCACCAGATGTTCCGGGCTAGCCTGGACGAGGCGATCGCGCATCTCTCGAAGCGGCGTGGTTCGTTGAGCTACGCGGACTTCATGGCTGTTCATCGCATCCTGTTCGAGGGCTTCTATCCCTGGGCTGGCCAGGACCGAGCCATCACCGCGCCGGATCTCTCGATCACCAAGGCCGGGACCTTGTTCTCCCACCCGCTGGCTGCGCGATTGGCGGTGGAGGAGGGGCTGCGCATCGCTAGCGACAAGCGACAGTTGCGCCAGCGTCCGGGCTTTGTGATGGGCATGTTCGCGTACGGTCATCCGTTCCTGGATGGGAATGGGCGCACGATGCTGGTGGTGCATACCGAGTTGTGTCACCGGGCAGGCTTCTGCATCGAATGGCACCGCACGAACAAGAGCGACTATCTGGCCGCGCTCAGCGCCGAGATCGAGACGCCCAATCGAGGCATCCTCGATGCCTATCTGCTCCCCTTCATTGGCGAGGGCAAGGAGCGCCAGACCTGGGGCGGGATGATCGGCGGGCTGCCGGGTCTCGATGGGCAAGGCGCGACCGACACCATCGCCGGCAGCTATCAAGACGCCCAGGTCGCGGAACAGTACCGGGAATTCGAACGACGCCGCGGCTACCGGATCAAGCCGGTTGGTCCTGCGGCCGCGAGTTCGGACGAGTGAGGCATGCCTGCAGCGCCCTGCCACTGGCGTGAGGGCGGTGCAAAGTACCGACATCAGCGGGGACAGGGTGAGGTGGCCCTTGTCTCAAGGCTCGTTGCCCGAGGCGACCCACAACTTCCCATAAGAGCCCGTTCCGCGGTTGCCCCTACGGTTGCCCCTAAAGTCGGAAATCAGACCCCGAAACGAAAAACGGGTTAGCGGCCTGAGCTGCTAACCCGTTGATCTACTTCAATAAAAATGGTCGGGACGGCGGGATTCGAACTCGCGACCCCTTGCACCCCATGCAAGTGCGCTACCAGGCTGCGCTACGCCCCGACTGAGCCAATCAGTATAACCCAGGAATCGTGCATTCAGCTCAGAAGGCAGGCACGGATCGCAAGAAGTTCGGCGCGCACCTGCTCCAGCGACGAGAGCGGCGCCAGGGCTGGCAACGTGATGGACGACTCGGTCGCCTTGAGCGGCTGGGCGTGCGATGCGGTGGAGCGGACGGCAGGCCGGGGAGGAGGCGCAACGGGTGCGTCGAGGTCATCGTCCTCGTCAAGCGCGCCGTCCATCGCATCAAGTGCGTGCGCGGCCTCAGCCTCGTCACGAAAGTTTTGCGCTGCGGCTGGCGGCAGGCCTTCGCTCAACTGGTTGCGCGCGCCGCTGATCGTGAAGCCCTGGTCGTAGAGGAGGTCGCGGATGCGGCGGATCAGCAGCACTTCGTGGTGCTGGTAGTAGCGCCGGTTGCCACGCCGCTTCATGGGCTTGAGCTGCGTGAACTCCTGCTCCCAATAGCGCAGCACGTAAGGCTTGACGCCGCACAGTTCGCTGACCTCACCGATGGTGAAGTAGCGTTTGGCAGGAATGGCGGGCAGCGCTTTGTCCATTGAAATCAAGGGCTTCGGAGCGAAAGCTGAGGCTGGGCGTCAGACTCTACTCGAAGTCTTCGCCCGCAGGCGCGTCGCCTTGGACCTGTCCCTTGAGTTTGTGGCTCGCGTGGAAGGTCACGACGTTGCGCGCCTTGATGGGGATGGATTCGCCGGTACGCGGGTTGCGCCCGGGGCGCGGCGCCTTGCGGCGGATGTTGAAGTTGCCGAAGCCCGAGAGCTTCACGTCCTGGCCCTTGACGAGGCTGGCGTGCAGGATCTCGAAGAAGGCCTCGACCATGTCCTTGGACTCGCGCTTGTTCAGCCCCAGCTTGTCGAACAGCAGCTCGGCCAGCTCTGCCTTGGTCAGCGTGGGCGTCTCCAGGCTGCCCAGCAGCAGGGCCGTGGCGGCATCTTTCTTGGCGTCGTTCGCGTCCATTTGGGTTCTCCTCCTTCCCGGTCAGCCGCGCAGGCGGGCGCCGAGTTCAGCGGTCGCGGCGCTGACGATGGCGCCCACCGCCGCCTCGATGCGCTCGTCGGTCAGGGTGGCCTCGTCGTCCAGCAACTCCAGCCGCACGGCCAGGCTGCGTTCGTCGGGCTGCATGTCGCTGCTGGCCGCCGCGGGCTTGAACACGTCGAACAGGCGGGCCGAGCGCAGCAGCGCGCCGCCCGCGGCCTGAATGGTGGCCATCAGGGCGTCGTGGCTGACGGTGTCGCGCACGACCAGTGCCAGGTCGCGCTGAGCGGCCTGCTGGCGGGGCAGGGGACGGCCAGATGGCAGGGTCAGCGCGAGTGTGGCGTCGAGGTCCAGCTCGAACAGCACCGGCGCGCCGCCGCTGATGTCGTAGGCTTGGCGCCAGCGCGGGTGCAGTTCGCCCACGGCGCCGATGTCGGCGCCATCCAGCAGCACGCGGGCGCTGCGCCCGGGGTGCAGCGCGGGGTGCTCGGCGGCGACGAAGCTGAGCTCGCGCGCAGCGAACAGCGCTTCCAGGTCGCCCTTGACGTCGAAGAAGTCCACCGCGCGGTCGCGCTGGCTCCACTGGGATTGGTCGGCCGGGCCCCAGGCCAGACCGGCCAGGCGCAGCGGCTGGGCGATGCCGGCCACGGTCAGCGGGCCGGCGGCCACCGAGGCGTCGCGCTTGAACACGCGGCCCAGCTCGAACACGCGCACGCGCGTCGCGCGGCGAGCCTGGTTGTGGCGCAACACCTGAACGAGGCTGCCGATCAGGCTGGTGCGCATCACCGACAACGGTGCGGCGATGGGGTTGAGCAGCTTGATCGGGTTGGTCACGCCGGCCAGGTCGTGCTCCCAGCGTGCTTCGACGAAGCTGAAGTTGATGGTCTCGAAGTAGTCGCGCGCGGCCACGGCGCGGCGCAGGGCATGCGTGGACTGGCGGCTTTCGGAACGGGTCTTTGCGACGATGGGCGCCAGCGGCGGCGTGGACGGCAGCGTCGGGAAGCCCAGCACGCGGATGACTTCCTCGATGAGGTCTTCCTCGATCTGGATGTCGAAGCGCCAGCTGGGCGGCGTCACGGTCAGCACGCCGTCGGCCGCGGTGAAGGGCAGGCCCAGGCGGGTGAACACGGCTTCGCACTGGGCCTGGGTCACCGGCATGCCGATGATCTTGGCCGCGCGCGCGACGCGCAGCGCCACGGGCTGGCGCACCGGCAGGTTGGGGGACTGGTCGTCCATGGGGCCAGCCTCGCCACCGCAGATGTCCAGGATGAGCCGCGTGATGTGCTCGATGTGCTCGACTGTCAGCGCGGGGTCCACGCCCCGCTCGAAGCGGTGGCCGGCGTCGGTGCTGAAGTTGTAGCGGCGGCCCCGACCCATGACGGCCTCGGGCCACCAGAACGCGGCTTCGACGTAGACGTTGCGGGTGTCGTCGGACACGGCGGTGTGGTCGCCGCCCATGATGCCGGCCAGCGACTCCACGGCGCCGCTGCCGTCGGCGATGACGCCGACCTTCTCGTCCACCGTGATGGTGTTGCCGTTCAGCAGCTTCAGCTGCTCGCCTGCGCGGCCCCAGCGGACGACCAGCTCGCGATCGATCTTGTCGAGGTCGAAGATGTGCGACGGGCGGCCGTACTCGAACATCACGTAGTTGGAGATGTCCACCAGCGCGGTGACCGAGCGCTGCCCGCAGTGGGCCAGGCGCTCCACCATCCATGCGGGCGTCTGCGCCTGCGGATTGATGCCGCGCACGACGCGGCCGGAGAAGCGGCCGCAGAGGTCGGTGGCTTGCACGCGCACGGGCAGCCGGGCGTCGATGCGCGGCGCCACGGGCGGGAAGGCGGGCTGGTGCAGCGGCGCGCCGGTCAGTGCGGCGACCTCTCGGGCGATGCTGAAGACGCTCAGGCAATGGCCCAGGTTGGGCGTGAGCTTGAGCGTGAACAGCGTGTCGTCGAGGTTCAGGTGCGTGCGGATGTCCTCGCCGATGACCGCGTCGGCGGACAGCTCCAGCAGGCCGCCATGGTCCTCGCTCAATTTGAGCTCGCGGGCCGAGCACAGCATGCCGAAGCTCTCGATGCCGCGCAGCTTGCCGACGCCGATCTTGAACGGCCTGCCGTCCTCGCCAGGGGGAAGCTCGGCGCCGACGGTGGCCAGCGGCACCTTGATGCCCGCACGGGCATTGGGCGCGCCACAGACGATCTGCAGCGGCTCCCCATTGTTGAAGGCCGCACCGGCGTTGACCTTGCACACGCGCAGCTTGTCGGCGTTGGGGTGCTGCTCGGCTTCGAGGATTTCGGCGACGACGATGCCGTGGAAGGGCGGCGCGACGGGGCGCAGCTCTTCGACCTCCATGCCGGACATGGTCAGCAGTTCGGCCAGTTTTTCAGTGGACAGCGACGGATTGCAGAACTCGCGCAGCCAGGACTCGGGGAATTGCATAACGTTCTTGTTACTTGAACTGCCTGAAGCTGACAGGGCTCAGCGGAACTGAGCCAGGAAACGGAGGTCGCCGTCGAAGAAGGCGCGCAGGTCGTTGACGCCATAGCGCAACATCGCCAGGCGGTCGATGCCGGAGCCGAACGCGAAGCCGATGTAGCGCTCCGGGTCCAGCCCCATGTTGCGGATGACCTGCGGATGCACCTGGCCGGAGCCCGACACCTCCAGCCAGCGTCCCTTCAGCGGGCCGCTTTCGAACATGATGTCGATCTCGGCGCTGGGCTCGGTGAACGGGAAGTAGCTGGGCCGGAAGCGCAGCTGCAGCTGGTCGGTCTCGAAGAAGGCGGTGATGAAGTTCAGGTAGACCGCCTTCAGGTCCTTGAACGAGATGTTCTCGCCGACCCACAGGCCTTCGACCTGGTGGAACATCGGCGAGTGGGTCGCGTCGCTGTCCACCCGGTAGGTGCGTCCCGGTGCGATGACGCGGATTTCAGGCATCGTCTCCTGCCCCGCGTAGCGCTTGGCATGGGCCTGCGCGTAGCGGATCTGCATCGGGCTGGTGTGCGGTCGCAGGTTCAGCCAGGCGCCGTTCTCGTCCTTCATGTCGACGTAGAACGTGTCCTGCATGGAGCGGGCCGGGTGGTTCTCGGGGTTGTTCAGCGCCGAGAAGCTGTACCAGTCGGTCTCGATCTCGGGGCCGTCGGCCACGTCGAAACCCATGGAGCCGAAGATGGCCTCGATGCGTTCCATCGCGCGTGTGATCGGGTGCAGCCCGCCGATGCCGCGGCTGCGGCCGGGCAGGGTGACGTCCAGCGCTTCGGCCTTGAGCTGCTTGTCCAGTTCGGCCGCGGCTAGCGCGTCGCGGCGGGCGGTCAGGGCGGCCTCGATGCCGACCTTGAGCTGGTTGATCTCGGCGCCGCGGGTCTTCTTCTCCTCGATGCTCAAGGCGCCCAGGCCCTTCATCAGTTCGGTCACGCGACCGGACTTGCCGAGGAAACGGGCCTTGGCGTTTTCGAGTTCGGCGGGCGTCGGGGCGGCGGCAAAGTCGGCCTGTGCCGCTTGCAGCAAAGCGTCGAGATCAGACATTCGGGAATTCGGAATGAGAAAGGGCCGACCCTGGCGGGCCGGCCCTCAAAAGTTGCGTGCTCCGACGTGAGCCGGAGCGGGTCGCAATCAGGCGAGCGCGGCCTTCACCTTGGCGAAGATGCTGGCAAAGCCAGCCGGGTCGTTGACGGCCAGGTCGGCGAGGACCTTGCGGTCGATCTCGATCTGGGCCTTCTTCAGACCTGCCACGAACTTGCTGTAGGACAGACCCAGACCACGCGATGCCGCGTTGATACGGGCGATCCAGAGCTGACGGAAGACGCGCTTCTTGGTACGACGGTCACGGTAGGCGTATTGGCCCGCCTTCATCACCGCCTGCTTGGCGATGCGGAAGACGTTCTTACGACGACCCCGGAAGCCCTTGGCCAGAGCCAAGACCTTCTTGTGACGGGCACGAGCGGTAACACCACGTTTGACGCGAGGCATGTGTTTCTCCTTGAGTCAGTGATGAATTACAGGCCAGCAAAGGGCAGCATCTGAGCGATGTGACCCATGTTGGTTTCGTGCACGGTGACGGCGCCGCGGAGCTGACGCTTGTTCTTCGTGGTCTTCTTGGTCAGGATGTGGCGCTTGAACGCCTGACCGCGCTTGACGGTGCCACCCGGACGAACGCGAAAACGCTTTTTCGCGCTGCTCTTGGTCTTCATTTTGGGCATGTGGATGCTCCTTCTAAGTGTGTCCCTGGGGCGATGCCGGTGAGCCCGGCATGCTTGTTGGCCTCAGGAGACTTGTAAGCCGGTGGGCGACCAAACCCGCCGGCTGAACTCTGTTTGGGTCTCAGCGCTTTTTGGGCGCCAGGACCATGATCATCTGCCGACCTTCGAGCTTCGGCATGTTCTCGACGATCGCCACGTCAGCCAACTCATCCCGGATTCGCTCCAGGAGTCGCATGCCGATCTCCTGGTGGGTGATCTCACGGCCCCGGTAGCGCAGCGTGACCTTGCCCTTGTCGCCGTCTTCGGCGATGAAGCGGCGCAGATTGCGCATCTTGATCTGGTAGTCGCCCTCGTCCGTGCCCGGACGGAACTTGACTTCCTTGATCTCGATGATCTTCTGCTTGGACTTGGCTTCAGCGGCGCGCTTTTGCTCCTGGTACTTGAACTTGCCGTAGTCCATCAGCCGGCAGACCGGCGGATTGGCGGTGGCAGAGATCTCGACCAGATCCACATCCATGTCACCCGCCATGCGCAGGGCTTCCTGGATGCTGACAACGCCGATGGGTTCGTTCTCGGGGCCGTTCAGACGGACTTCGGGAGCCATGATTTCGCGGTTCAACCGGTGCTTGCGCTCCGGAATCGCACGACGGTCGGCAAACGTAGCGATGGTGTAGACCTTTCAACAGGCCCCAAGGCGAGGGGCCCAAACAAAACAAATCGCGCCCGAAAGGCTTTCAGACCTTGTGGGTGATGTCTGCGGAGATCCGGTTGAGGAAGTCCTGCAGGGGCATCACGCCGAGGTCCTGGTTGCCACGGGCGCGTACCGCAACGCTGCCATTCGCCTTTTCCTTGTCACCTACGACGAGGATGTACGGCAGCTTTTGCATGGAATGCTGGCGGATTTTATAGGTGATCTTCTCGTTGCGCAAATCGGCCGAGGCCCTAAGCCCTTGTTTTTGCAGCGATTTCACAATTTCAGACACGTAATCGGCCTGCGCGTCCGTGATATTGGCGACAACGACCTGCGTCGGCGCCAGCCAGACGGGCAGCGCGCCGGCGTGCTGTTCGATCAGGATGCCGATGAAACGCTCCAGGCTGCCGACGATGGCGCGGTGCAGCATGACGGGGTGCTTGTGCTGGCCGTCTTCGTCGACGAACTCGGCACCCAGGCGGCCTGGCATCGAGAAATCGACCTGCATGGTGCCGCATTGCCACTGGCGGCCGAGCGCATCCTTGAGCGTGTATTCGATCTTCGGGCCATAGAAGGCGCCGTCGCCCGGGGCGATCTCGAACTCGACGCCGGAAGCGCGCAGGCTTTCCATCAGTGCGTGCTCGGCCTTGTCCCAAACCTCGTCGGAGCCGATGCGGGCGTCCGGGCGCGTGGCGACCTTGTAGATGATGTCGGTGAAGCCGAAGTCCGTGTAGACCTTCTGCAGCAGCGCCGTGTAGGCCACGCACTCGGGCAGGATCTGGTCTTCCGTGCAGAAGATGTGCCCATCGTCCTGCGTGAAGCCGCGCACGCGCATGATGCCGTGCAGGCCGCCCGTGGGCTCGTTGCGGTGGCACTGGCCAAACTCGCCGAAGCGCAGCGGCAGGTCGCGGTAGCTCTTGACGCCGTGCTTGAAGATCAGGATGTGGCCGGGACAGTTCATCGGCTTGAGCGCGTAGTCGCGCTTCTCCGATTCCGTCGTGAACATGTTGTCCTTGTACTTCTCCCAGTGGCCCGAGGCCTCCCACAGCGTCTTGTCGAGCAGCTGCGGGCCCTTGACCTCCTGGTAGCCGTTGTCGCGGTAGACACGGCGCATGTACTGCTCCACCTCCTGCCACACCGTCCAGCCCTTGGGGTGCCAGAAGACCACGCCAGGCGCGTGCTCGTCGATGTGGAACAGGTCCAGCTCGCGACCGAGCTTGCGGTGGTCGCGCTTCTCGGCCTCTTCCAGCATCGTCAGGTACTTCTGCAGGTCGTCCTTGGTCGCCCAGGCCGTGCCGTAGATGCGCTGCAGCTGCTCGTTGCGGTGGTCGCCGCGCCAGTAGGCGCCAGCCACCTTCATCAGCTTGAAGTGCTTGAGCTTGCCCGTGCTGGGCACGTGCGGGCCGCGGCACAGGTCTTCGAACGCGCCTTCGGCGTACAGCGACACGTCCTGGTCGGCCGGGATGCTTTCGATGATCTCGGCCTTGTAGGCCTCGCCCATGGCCTTGAAGTGCGCCACGGCCTCGTCGCGCGGCAACACCCGGCGCTGCACCTTCTCATCCTTCTTCGCCAGCTCGGTCATCTTGGCCTCGATGGCGGCCAGGTCCTCGGGTGTGAACGGGCGCTTGTAGGCGAAGTCGTAATAGAAGCCGTTCTCGATGACCGGACCGATGGTGACCTGGGCGTCGGGGTACAGCGACTTGACGGCGTAGGCCAGCAGGTGGGCCGTCGAGTGGCGGATCAGCTCCAGGCCGTCGGCGTCCTTTTCCGTGACGATGGCAAGTTGGGCGTCGTGATCGATGACGTACGACAGGTCGACGACCTTGCCGTCCACTTTGCCGCCGAGGGCGGCCTTGGCCAGGCCGGCGCCGATGGAGGCGGCCACACCGGCCACCGTGACGGGCGCGTCGAACTCGCGCTTGGAACCGTCAGGCAATTGAATCGAGATCATTTCAAAACTCCGAATAGCAAACGAAAAAAAGCGCGGCCGTTGCCGCGCTTTTGTCTTGGGGAAGGATGAGACGTGAGCAGGCCGCGGCGACTAAACCCGGGTGGGAGTGACTGTCGTAGTTCGCGGTGTCATAACCGTCATGCCTTTCTCGCCCTTGTTGATTGCTGGGAGCGGCGATTGTAGGGAGAACGAGCGCGCTCTTGCTCTCGGCACAACGAAAAAGCCGCCCGGGCGGGCGGCTCTTGCAGTGCGATGCAGCAGGTCAGGCGCGACGGCGGCGAGCCGCGAAGCCCGTCAGCCCCAGGCCGGCCAGCAGCATGGCGTACGTGGAAGGCTCGGGCACCGCCGTGGCCAGCACCAGGTTGTCCACGCTGGGCCAGATGGACGCACCTGCGATGACCGAGGTCACCGTGAACGAGGTCACGCCTGTTGTCGACACGAAACCCAGGAAGCTGCCGGCCGTGATGCTGGTCGGCGTGATCACCTGCGTGATGGTGCCGCTGGCATCCGTCGCCGTCACAGTGACACTGCCCGCCGTGTAGAGGCCGGCGGCGCTTGACGCGAAAAAGTTGCCCCCTGCGGCGACAACGCCTGCCGAGAAGCCGCTGAACGACATCCCGTCACCAGCGATGTTGGTGGCCAGGAACGGATCGGCCGTGGTGCCGCCACCGAAGAAGGTGTGCGTGCCGGTTGCGGTCGGCGTGTTGTTGATCACCGTCCCGACATAGGAGAACGCGCCCGCGGTGCGGTTGATCGGCGTCGCCGTCGTGCCCGTGATGCTGAGGCCGGCGAAGGTGTCAGTGCCCGTGGTGCCCACCGCGGCCAGGAAGCTGCTGAGCGAGGTGTAGACCGTGACGGTCGCCTGCGCCGCGCCCGTCACGCCAGCGAGTGCCAGCGCAGCAGTGAGGGGTAGCAGGCGTTTGAGGATGGAAGCCATGTCAACTCCTTTTCGCGAACATCAAGCTCGCATGGGTTAAATAGTCACGTTTTTGACAACCGTAAGTAAAACAAAAATTTACGTAACGAGTTGACGAGGAAACCCCTAGTCCTGCGCGACCTAGGGGGTCAGGCCTTGCGACACAGCAGCAGCCTGGCCCGGCGCAAGCGTCATGCTCGCCGGCGCGTTTCAGCTCAGAGCGCCAGGCTGGCGAGAGAGGGCCTGTCGCACGCCGCCATGAACTCGTCGGCCAATCGCTGGCTTTCGGCCACGGCCACCCGCCAACGGCGGCGGCGCACGTCGGCGTCGAGCGTCATGAAGTCATTGCGGTCCGGCAGCTTGGCGCCGGGCAGCGTTGCGATGAACTCGGGGGACGGGCACAGCAGCACGACGTTGTCGAGGAAGGCGGTCGAGCGGTGGCGGTGCTTCAGCGCCTTGTCGAGCCAGCCCGGCACGAGCTGCCGCTGGAAGTGCGGGTACAGCACCAGCGGTGCCTGCAGCGGCTGCAGCCCGCGGTAGTCCAGGTGGAGGTGGTAGTCGGTGATGCCGCCGTCCCAGTAGGCGCCGCGCGGCGCACCGGGCAGGTCGGCTTGCGCCTGTAGCCAGAACGGGATGGAGCAGCTCGCGAGCAGCGCGCCACGCAGGTTGGCGCGCGACAGGTGCACCTCGCGCGTCGTGAAGTCGTTCAGCTTGATTGGCAGCCGGTCGCGCGGGTCCGAGAAGACGACGCGTTCCAGGAAGCGGCCCAGCAGTGGGCGCGCAAGCGCATTGGCCGCGAAGGCGCCGAGGTAGCCCAGCGGCGTGCGCAGCCTGCCCTCGCGAGCCAGCAGGCCCAAGCCCTTGTTCTGGCCGCGTGACGTGATGACGTGCAGGCGAAAGCGCGGGTGCGTCAGCACGTCGGCCTCGCGGCCTTCGAAGATCCCGGCCAGGATTTCGCCGAACCGCTGGCTCACGCCCTCAGGCCGCGGGCGCTTCTCGCCGGGCAGCACGTCGTACTCCTGCGTCACGTAGGCCTCGGCCATCACGTTGAACGCATCGGCCACGTCGCGGTGCGCGAGTGCTGCCGTGGCCATGCGCCAGGCGCCGATGCTGGCGCCGACGAGATGCACGGTCTGGCGGCTCTGCGGCAGCCAGTCGCCGAAGAGCTGCCGGTCCAGGCCGTTCAGGATCAGCCCTTTGGGGCCGCCCGCGGCCGCCGGGATCAGCCCGACGTCCTCGGCGCGCAGACCGCGCTCGGCCAGCCGCGCCCGGGCGACCGGGCCGGCAAATACTTGAAGGGCGGCGGTAGTCATGGCCCGACAAGATAGCCGAGGCCGCCTGCGCCGCAGGGCGCAGGCGGGACGCCGCGAACGTTCAGAACTTGTGTTCCCAGTTCATGCCCCACCAGGCGACCGGCTGGCGCTCGTTCAGGTTGAAGTCCGGCAGGTTGGCGTACGTGAGCAGCGTGCCCTGCTTGGGCTGGAACAGGCCGTTGACGCTGACGCGCACGCTGTCCTGCTTGCTGAGCTGCATCGCTGCGAACGCATCCAGTGAGCGGCTGGCCAGCGTCGCCTGGCTCTGCAGCAGGCTCTGCTGCACGTCGAAGCGCGGCGCGATCTGCGCGCTGAAGCCCATGCTGAGAGGCATGCTCTTGAGCCGATAGTCCGCACCGAAGTTGAACTGCCACGGCTGCTGGCCCTCCAGGCGGTTGTTGTTGCCCGGGATGTCGCTGACGCTGGAGCGGTAGAGGTTCAGTGACGCGCGCAGGCTCAGCGCCGTGGCCGGGTCGAACAGGCTGGGGAACAGCTCGCCGGCGCGGCCCTTGACTTCCAGCTCCAGGCCTTGCGTGGTCGCCTTGCTGAGGTTGACCTGCGTCAGCACCCAGCGCTGCGTGGGCGCCCAGGTCACCGTCTGCAGCGTCGGCTCGCTGGTGCGGATCAGGTTGGTGATGCGGCGGTGGAACACGCCCACCGACATCAGGCCGCCCGCCGGCAGGTAGCTCTCGTAAGCGATGTCCAGGCCCGTGGCCAGCTCGGGCTTCAGGGCCGGGTTGCCGACGCGGTCGGGCGTCGTGCGTGTGTTGCCCTGCGCCAGCGGCGCGGTCGTGTTGATGGACGGCCGGTTGATGAGCTGCTGCACGTCCGGCGCCTTGTAGCTGCGCGTGAGGCTGGCGCGCACCAGGTCGCGGCCCTTGGGGTCGGGCTTGAAGTTCAGGTGCAGCAGCGGCGTGGTGACCGAGCTCTTGCTGCTGAAGTCGCTGCTGCCGGCAATGTCGCGGCTGCCTTCGCTGTCGGTCTTCAGCTCCTCGTGGCGCACGCCGAAGTAGGCCGACCACTGCTTGTTGATCTCCCACTCGTCCTGCGCGTAGAACGCGGTGCGCGTGAGGGTCGCGTTGAACGGCTGGCCTTCGATGCCGGGCAGCAGCTCGACGCCGTTCTCCAACGTGCGGCGGTTCTCGTCGCGCACGCGGCGCTCCAACTCGGCGCCGACGGTGACCGTGTGGTCCTCGCCCGCGTACTGGCTGTACTTGCCGGACAGCGTGGCGTTGTGGTTGCGGTTCTTGCCCGTCGTCACGCGCGAGATGGGGACCGTGCCGCCGCGGCCTTCGAGGTCGAAGTTGAAGTCCGCGCCGCCGGAGCCGGCACCGGCCTTCAGCTCGATGCGGCGGTCTTCGCTGAAGCGGTTGTTGTACTGCAGGTTCACGCGTTCGGCCGAGAACGTGCCGCGGTTGTGCGTCGTCTCGAACAGGCTGCGCGGCGTGTACGAGGCATCGCTGTCGGGCAGCTTGGTGTAGGCCGTCTCGCCCTCGTTGCGGAAGCGGTTGTTGACGAAGAAGCCTTGCAGCGTCAGTGTCTCGTCGTCGTTCAGCTTCCAGTTCAGGCGCGGCGAGATGTTGATGCCGCGGCCGAAGGCGCGGTCATAGCCTTCGCTGCCGACATGCTGGCGCGGCTGCAGCGCCGTGGCGCTGGACAGGCGCTCGCCGTCCTGCTCGTTCTTGAAATGCCACTGGTAGACCGAGATCGGCAACACGAAGCCGAGGCCGCCCACCGTGCGGTCACCATAGGTGAAGCCGGCGTTGATGACCGGCTTCTCGTTGGCGTACGACAGGCCCACGCGCAAGTCCTTCTGCACGATGCGCGGCGCATCCTTCAGGATGATGTTCAGCGTGCCCGCGATGGCCTGCGCACTCTGGTCGGCGGTCGGCGCCTTGGTCACTTCCAGGCGCTCGACCTGCGCGGGGTTCAGGTTGTCCAGGCTGAATCCCGGGGGCGCGGGCTCGCCGTTGACGAGGATCTGCGTGTAGGCGCCGCCCAGGCCGCGCATGCGCAACTGGCCGCCGGAGACGTTGATGCCGGGCAGGCGCTTGAGCACGTCGGACAGCTGCGTGTCGCCGAACTTGTCCAGCTCTTCGCGGCCGTACAACTGCTTGGCGACGGGTTCGCGGCGTCGCAGGTCGGTGTCGTTCTGCTGGCGCGTCACCGAGACGCGTTCGAGCTGGTTGGCGGGCGACGGCGACGTGGCGGCACGGTCGACCTCCTGCTGCGCCAGGACCAGGGCGGGGCAGAGCAGAAGCAGCGAGGCGAGGGTGGGGCTTTTCAAGGGGGACTCCGAGGGTTCGATGCGGCGCGCACCATAGCCAGCAGGCGGTCGCGGTGCAGCGGCGTTGCGACCAGTTGCCGATTCCGGGGCGTCAACCGACGGCCGGTGGTGCGGGGCGCGATCATGGCAGCGCCGCGTGACGGTGCCGAAGGTCAGTGCGGCGGTGGTTCAGCGTTTGGTCTGTAGCTTGGCGAAAGCCGCCGCGATGGCGCCGCCCGCGGTCGGCTGGGCGTCGCGCGAGCCGCCGCCTGGGCGCTCGTTGCGTGCCGCCGGGCGGAAGCTGTTGTCCTGCTTGGGACCGCGCGGCGTCTGGGCATCCAGCTTCATCGTCAGGGAGATGCGCTGGCGCGCCAGGTCCACCTCCAGCACCTTCACCTTGACGATGTCGCCGGTCTTCACGACCTCGCGGGCGTCGCTGACGAACTTGTGCGCGAGCTGGCTGACGTGGATCAGCCCGTCCTGGTGTACGCCCAGGTCCACGAAGGCGCCGAACTGCGCCACGTTGCTGACCGTGCCTTCCAGCAGCATGCCGGGCTGCAAGTCCTTCACGTCTTCCACGCCGTCGTTGAAGCGGGCGACTTTGAAGTCAGGCCTCGGGTCGCGGCCGGGCTTTTCCAGCTCGGCCAGCACGTCCTTCACCGTGATGAGGCCGAACTTGTCGTCGGCCAGCAGCTCGGGCTTCAAGGTGCGCAGCACCTCGCTGCGTCCGACAATCTCAGCGGCCGAGCGCTTCAGCAAGGCAAGCGCCTTCTCGACCAGCGGATAGGTCTCCGGGTGCACGCCGGACAGGTCCAGCGGGTTGTCGCCGCCGCGGATGCGCAGGAAGCCCGCAGCCTGCTCGAAGGTCTTGGGGCCCAGGCCCGCCACGTCCAGCAGCTGCTGGCGGTTGCTGAACGACCCGTGGGCGTCGCGCCAGCGCACGATGCTGCTCGCCACCGACGCCGACAGGCCCGACACGCGCGCCAGCAGCGCCTGCGAGGCCGTGTTCAGGTCCACGCCCACCTTGTTGACGCAGTCCTCGACGACGGCGTCCAGCGCGCGCGCCATCTCGCTCTGGTTCACGTCGTGCTGGTACTGGCCCACGCCGATGCTCTTGGGGTCGATCTTGACCAGCTCGGCCAGCGGGTCCTGCAGGCGGCGGGCAATGGACACGGCGCCGCGCAGCGACACGTCCAGGTCGGGCAGCTCCTTGGACGCGAACTCCGACGCCGAGTAGACCGACGCGCCCGCCTCGCTGACGACGACGCGCTCGATCTGCACGCTGGCGTCCAGCGCCTGCAGTCGCTTGATGAGTTCGCCGGCGAGCTTGTCGGTCTCGCGGCTGGCGGTGCCGTTGCCGATGGCGATCAGGTTGACGCCGTGCGTGGCGCACAGCTTGGCCAGCGTGTGCAGGCTGCCGTCCCAATCGCGGCGCGGCTCGTGCGGGTAGACGGTGGCCGTGTCCAGCACGCGGCCGGTGTCGGAGACGACGGCCACCTTCACGCCGGTGCGGATGCCCGGGTCCAGCCCCATGACGACGCGCTTGCCGGCGGGCGCGGCCAGCAGCAG
The DNA here is from genome assembly GCF_965229315.1 of Roseateles sp. Taxonomy (GTDB): domain Bacteria; phylum Pseudomonadota; class Gammaproteobacteria; order Burkholderiales; family Burkholderiaceae_C; genus Pelomonas. The sequence goes on along the minus strand of NZ_CBDDJA010000002.1, from coordinate 2,804,489 downwards.
GTCGCGCAGGTTCTCGGCGAAGACCTTGATGGCGGTGGCTTCGGCAGACTCCCGAAGACGCGCAAACAAATCTCGCTCCAGACTCAGCGAGAGCTTGACCTTCCACGTCCAGCCGACGGTCTTGCGGATCAGCGCATCGCCGGGGCGGTTGGCATGGCGCCAGCCGAGGTGGGAGGCGATGCGGCCCTCCGCCAGCGTCGGCTGGCCGGCCACCGGCTCTTCGTCCAGCACCAGCTTGGCGTCCAGCAGCTCCAGCGTGCGGCCGCGGAACACGGCCAGCGCGCGGTGCGAGGGCACGGTGCGGATGGGCTCGGCGTAGTCGAAGTAGTCGCGAAACTTGGCGTGGTCCGGCACGTCGGGGCTCTTGCCATCCATCAGCTTGCTCTGGAACAGCCCCTCGGCCCACAACCACTCGCGCAGCTTGCCCACCAGCACGGCATCCTCGGCCCAGCGCTCGGAGAGCAGGTCGCGCACGCCGTCCAGCACCGCGTGGGCGTCGGCAAAGCCAGCCTCGGCGTTGATGAAGCCGGCGGCTTCGTCGAGCGGCGTCAGCGCCGGGTCGGCGAAGAGCTTGTCCGCCAGCGGCTCCAGCCCGGCCTCGCGGGCGATCAGGCCCTTGGTGCGGCGCTTGACCTTGTACGGCAGGTAGAGGTCTTCCAGCTCCTGCTTGGTCGGCGCCGTGCGGATGGCGGCTTCCAGTTCGGGCGTCAGCTTGCCCTGCTCGGCGATGCTCTTGAGCACGGCCTCGCGGCGGCCGGCCAGCTCGCGCAGGTAGGCCAGGCGGGCGTCCAGCTCGCGCAACTGGATGTCGTCCAGGCCGTCGGTGGCCTCCTTGCGGTAGCGGGCGATGAAGGGCACGGTGGCCCCGCCGTCCAGCAGCTCGACGGCGGCTTGCACCTGGGCGGGCCGAACCTTCAGTTCGGCGGCAATCTGGGAAACGATCAACTGATCCAAAACGGGGCCCTCGGATGCGGCATTCGGCGCGGGACAAAGCCCGCGATTTTGCCAGCGGGCGTCAGCGGCCCGGCCCGGGCCCGCGCCAGCGCTCCTGGATGGCCTTGGCCACGCCGTTGGCGCTGATGAGCTTCATGCCTTCGTCGAAGGCGGCCAGCGCCGCTGGCGCGTCGGGATGCAGACGCGAGAACGTCGTGTAGATGCCGAAGAAGCTCAGCGCACCCACCACCTTGAACTGGCCGACCATCTCCGGGCGGCGCTGCAGCAGCAGGCGGGTGTTGGCCTCCGGCGCCAGCGTGTAGCGGGCCCGCCCGCGCAGCAGCAGCTGGAAGTTGTTCTCGTCGTGCCCGGTGACGACGCGCCGGATGCGCGGGTTGGCGTCGAACTCGCTGCCGTACTCGTAGCCGCGCGTGACGGCCACCTGCTGCCCCTCCAGGTCGCGAACCTGCAGCGGCGGGCCGGCCTGCGGGTCATCGGCGCGTGCATAGATCAGGAAGCGCTCGTTGAACATGGGCCGCGCGGGCCAGAGGTAGTCGTGCTCGATCAGCGCGGTACGCGTCGTGTTGAAGCAGGCGGCCAGCGCGCCGCCGCGGGTCTGCGCCATGCAGCGGGCATAGGGCAGCAGTTCCAGCTTCACCGCCACGCCCATGGCCGCGAAGGCGGCAGTGACGAGGTCCACCGTCATGCCCTGGGCGCGGCCTTCGCGCTCTCCGGAGTAGGGGTACCAGTCGTCCTCGGCGCCGATGACCACGCGCGTCAGTCGCGGTGGCGGCGGCACCGGCTGCGCCGCCGTGGTGGCCGCCGCCAGCGCGAGACCTTGCGACAGCAGGAAATGGCGCCGGTGCATGGCGGAGGTGGGCGGGCCGTTGAAGGGAATTTCAGTCTAGGGGCGGTCCGCGAGCCGCCACCCTGGCAAGGTTCCCGGGTTTCGTGATTTCTGCGGGTTACCGCGGGTTCGCCATGGCGGGGGGCGTTCCTAAAGTCGCCCGCGCAGTCCCGATGAAAACTTCAAGACGTCAATGGAGACAAAGATGGCACAAGGCATGTCACGCCGGTTCCTGATGGTGGTCGGTGCAGCGCTCGTGGTGGTGGCCGGGGCCTCCTTCGCGACCAACTATTCGCTGTGGATCAACGGCCGCACCGGTGGCGGTGTCGCCGGCAACTACGCCGACTTCACCTACTGGGGCCCCGCCGGCACGGCCGCCGGCGTCAACAAGAAGGCCGTCAACTGGGATGGCTACAGCCACATCTCCGACAAGAATTACCTCGTGCGCAACGCGCTGGACTGCTACTGCACCGGCACCAACTGGTGCTACGTGGCCACCCACAGCGCCGGCAACCTGATGATCGGCTACACGCTGTCCCTGTACGGCGGCACGGCCCGCTACAAGAAGAACGCCACGCCCGGCAGCGACGGCGCCTGCGCCAACAGCGACGGCACGACGCAGACCGGCTGGAACATCAAGTGGGTGGACGTGGCCGCAGGCGCCGCCGGCGGCAGCGAGCTGGCCAACGCGGGCGACTGGGCGCTCTCCGAGCCGCTGGTGGCCGACCTCAAGACCGGTACCGCGCGCGCCCTGTACGACCACAACAACACCCGCGCCAAGATGTTCTACATGTATGCGGGGGCCAAGGGCACGCTGTACTCGTTCGTGCTGCCTGGCCAGGACGACGAAGCCGTGGCCTACCACTCCAGCGGCGGCGTCTCCGGCTCGGGCGGCGGCAGCTACTGCAACCCCAGCGACTGGCTGTGCAACGACCTGACGCTGGGGACCGCGGCGAATGAAGGCGGCACGCCCAAGTGGAGCAACCACTCCGTCGTCTTCCGTGACGACGCCGAGGCCTACAACCACTACACCAACGGCAACTGGCAGGGCACGGTGGGCCTGGTGCGCCAGGACATGGTGAACAACGCCAAGTGAAGCCCTGGCCCTGGCTGGCCGGCACGGCGCTGGCCGGCCTGATCGCCTGGTGGGCCTGGCCGGCCCGTGCGCCGGCACCGGCCGACGCAGCCGCCGCAGCGCCGGCCGCGCACCTGGCATTGCCGCAGGCGCCGGCGGCAGCGGCATCCCGGCCGTCGGGCTCGCCGTTCACGGACGCCGCATTGCGTGAACGCCTGGGCCAGCGTGAGCAGTTGCTGCAGCGCCTGGAGCGCGCCCGCGTGACGCTGGACACCTACCGCGAGCAGACGCGCTACCCGCACGAGTCCCGTCCCATCGCCGAGCACCCGGACCAGGTGCGGCCCTTCGCGCCCATCCGCGAGCGGCTGCCGCTGCGCTTCCCCGGCACCCGGGCAGCCGTGCCCGGCGTGCGCATCGTGACCACGCAGGACCGCGTCTTCATGAGTGGCGACGAGATCGTGAAGGTCAGCGTCAGCGCGCAGGACGACGCCGGCCAGACCTTGCCGCTGCTGGTCACGCGTGCGGTCGCGTTCGACCTGCCGGACCCGCGCCAGGCCGCCGGCCGGCCGCAGCTGGCGCTGGACTTTGTGGGCAGCGAGGGCGTCTACAGCGCGCAGTTCCAGCCGTCGCGCACCGCGTTCGCGGACTTCGCCGGCACCGTGCGGCTGCAGGTGACGCTGAGCCAGGACGGGCGCCAGGGCGTCGTCAACTTCGACGTCGTCTACCAGCCGGGTGTGCCGGCCGAGTGGGGCGCCATCAGCGACCGCGTGGCTGACGGCTCGCTGGACTTCGTCGTCGGCCTGACCGTGCGGCAGCCCGGCCGCTACGTCGTCAGTGCCCGCGTGGACGACGCCCGGGGCGAGCCGTTCGCGCTCGTGACCTTCAACGACGAGCTGGGCAGCGGCGCGCAGGTGGCGCGGCTGTGCGTGTTCGGCAAGCTGCTGCGCGACGCCGCGCCCGCGATGCCGCTGCGCTTGCGCGACCTGCAGGGTTTCCTGCTGCTGCCGGACGCCTTCCCCGACCGCGCGATGCTGGCGCCCCGCGAGGGCGTGGTCCACCGCAGCGGCAACTACGCGATCAAGAATTTCTCTGATGCCGAATGGCGCAGCGAGGAGCGCGACCGCTACCTGGCCGAGCTCGGCAAGGACGTCGCCCAGCTCGAAGCGCAGCTCGGCCCGCCCCCCGGGCGCTGAGTGCAGCGGCGGCTCGCCACAGCCGCTGCGGCCTCAGGTGGCCAGGCCATCCAGCCACCGGGTCATGCCGGCGGCGGCCACGCGGCCGCTGGCGAAGCTGGCCGTCAGCAGATAGCCCCCGGTGGGCGCCTCCCAGTCCAGCATCTCGCCAGCGACGAACACGCCGGGCAGCGCGGTGAGCATCAGGCCGTCGGTCAGCGCCTCGAAGCGCACGCCGCCGGCCGTGCTGATGGCCTCGGCCACGGGGCGGGCCGCGTGCAGCGTCAGCGGCAGCGCCTTCAGCGCGGCGGCGAGCTGCGCCGCGTCGAGCATCTGTTCGCGCGTCAGCAGCTCGTGCAGCAGGCCCAGCTTCAGTGGGCCGAGGTTCAGCCGGCTCTTCAGGTGCGACGACAGCGAGCGGCTGCCGCGCGGGTGCTTCACGTCGGCCAGCACGCGCTCGGGCGTCAGTTGCGGCAGCAGATCCAGCGTCAGCGTGGCGCGGCCGTCGCGGGCGATCTGCTCGCGCAGCGCGGCGCTGGCGGCATAGACCAGCGAGCCTTCGATGCCGCTGGCCGTGATGACGAACTCGCCCGGGCGGCTCGTGAAGCCTTCGGTGGCCAGAGCCACCGGCTTGACCGGCTGGCCGGCGAACTCGGCGGCAAAGCGTTCGCTCCAGCCGGGGCCGGCCGGATGCGCAGCCGTGGCGCCGATGTCGAAGCCGCAGTTGGCCGGCTGCAGCGGCGCGATGTCCACGCCATGCGGCGCCAGCAGTTGCACCCAGGCGCCGTCCGAGCCGAGCTGCGGCCAGGACGCACCGCCCAGCGCGAGCAGCGTGGCGCGCGGCGTCGCGAGGCGTTCGCCGTCGGGTGTGGCAAAGCGCAGCGCGCCGTCTTCGTGCCAGCCCGTCCAGCGGTGGCGCATCGCGAACTTCACGCCCGCGGCGCGCAGCCGGTGCAGCCAGGCACGCAGCAGCGGCGCGGCCTTCAGGTCGGTGGGGAACACGCGGCCCGAGGTGCCGACGAACGTCTGCACGCCCAGCGCGGCGGCCCAGGCGCGCAGCGCGTCGGCATCGAAGCCGCGCAGCAGCGGTTCGATCAGCGCGGCGCGCGCGCCGAAGCGGCCCAGGAAGGGTTGGAACGGCTCGGAATGCGTGAGGTTCAGCCCGCCCTTGCCGGCGAGCAGGAACTTGCGGCCCACGCTGGGCTTGGCGTCGTAGACGGTGACGGCGTGGCCGGCGGCGGCCAGCACCTCGGCGGCCATCAGGCCGGCGGGGCCGCCGCCGATGACGGCGATGGAATCGGGGGAACTCATCCCCCGATTGTCCCGCGGGTCAGTCCGCGCGCAGCCTGGCCTTCAGCGCGTCGCCGATGTCCGGCCGGGATGCATACGGGTCGGTCGGGTTGCGCAGCAGCATGGCGTCTTCCATGCGCGTCTGCACACCGGCCAGCGCCTTGGGATGGCTGAAGATCCAGAACTTGTCGTGGTCGATGGCGTCGAACACCATGGCGGCCACGTCGGCCGCGGTCAGCTTGCCGGACGACACCGCCTTGTCGGTCTGGGCCTGCGAGACGATCTGGCTGGTGGTGGGCTTGCTGCCGGGCAGGTCGCCGGGGCGGTTGCGGTGGCTCTGGCTGATGCCGGTGGGCACGTAGAAGGGGCACAGCACCGAGGCGTGGACCTGTTCGGTGACCAGGCGCAAGTCGTGGTGCAGCGTCTCGGTCAGCGCCACCACGGCGGCCTTGCTGACGTTGTAGACGCCGGACACCGGCGGCACCAGCAGCCCGGCCATCGACGCCGTGTTGACGATGTGGCCCGAGTACGCGGGGTCGGCCTTGGCGGCGGCCAGCATCATGGGCGTGAACAGGCGCACGCCGTGCACGACGCCCATCACGTTGACGCCCATGACCCACTCCCAGTCGCTCAGCGCGTTCTCCCAGATCAGGCCACCCGAGCCGACGCCGGCGTTGTTGAAGACGAAGTGCGGCGCGCCGAAGCGCTGCTGCACCGCGTCGGCCAGGGCTTCCATCTGATCGGCCTTGGCGACGTCGACGACGCGCGACAGCACCTCGACGCCGGTGAATTCGGCGGCAGCCTTTTCCAGTGCATCGGCCTGCACGTCCACGAGGACGAGGTTCATGCCGCGTTTCGCGGCGATGCGCGCGGCCTCCAGGCCGAAGCCGGAGCCGGCGCCGGTGATGACGGCGGTTTGTGCTTTGCTCATTGGGGGGTCTCCTTGCGCATCTCGATGTGGGGGATGCCGTCTTCGTCGTAGGGCTGGGACACGGTGACGTAGCCATGCCCTTGGTAGAAGCGTTCCAGCCGCGCCTGCGCATGCAGCGTGACCGGCAGGCCGGGCCACAGGCGCTCGCACTGCAGGCCCGCCTCGCGCATCAGCGCCTGGCCGGCGCCGGTGCCGCGTGCGGCGGGCGATGTGACGACGCGGCCGATGACGACCTCGGGCGCCTTCACCCCCGGTGGCAGCAGCCGCGCATACGCCACGAGCCGGCTCGCGTCGTCATGGCCCAGCAGGTGCAGGCCCTTGGGGTCGATGCCGTCGATGTCGAGGAAGAGGCACTGCTGCTCGACGACGAAGACCTCCGAGCGCAGCGCCAGCGCGTCGTGGAGCTGCTGCACCTGCAGGTCCGCGAACGGGACGCAAGTCCAGCTCAGGGACGCCGGCATCAGAGGAGCTTGACGAGCTGCTTGCCGAAGTTCTTGCCCTTGAGCAGGCCCATGAAGGCTTCGGGCGCGGCAGCGATGCCGTCGGCGACGGACTCGCGGTACTTGAGCTTGCCGGTGGCGACCAGGCCGCCCAGTTCCTTCAGTGCCTCGGGCCAGACGTCCATGTGTTCCGACACGATGAAGCCCTCGACCTTCATGCGGTTGACCAGGATGAGCTGCGGCGCGGCCATCGGGATGGGCTGGCCGTCGTAGCCGGAGATCATGCCGCACATGGCGACGCGGCTGAAGGCGTTGGCGCGCAGCAGCACGGCGTCCAGGATCATGCCGCCCACGTTCTCGAAATAGCCGTCGATGCCGTTCGGGCACTCGGCCTTGAGCGCGGCCGATAGCGAGCGCACGTCGGCGTGCTGCTTGTAGTCGATGCAGGCGTCGAAGCCCAGTTCCTCGACGACATAGCGGCACTTGTCCGCACCGCCGGCCAGGCCCACCGCGCGGGCGCCGCGCGCCTTGGCGAGCTGGCCCACGACCGAGCCCACCGCGCCGCTGGCGGCGCTGACGACGACCGTCTCGCCGGCCTTGGGGTTGATGATCTTCACGAGGCCGTACCAGGCCGTCACGCCGGGCATGCCGACGGGGCCGAGGTAGGCGGACAGGGGGATGTGCGTCGTGTCGACCTTCTGCAGCACGCCGCGCTGGGTGGCGTCGACGGTCTGGAACTCCTGCCAGCCGCCCATGCCGACGACTTTGTCGCCGACCTTGAAGTTGGCGTTGCGCGACTCGACCACCTCGCCGACGGTGCCGCCGATCATGACCTCGTCCAGCGCCTGCGACGCCGCGTAGCTCTTGCTGTCGTTCATGCGGCCGCGCATGTACGGGTCCAGGCTCAGGAAGTGGTTGCGCACGCGCACCTGGCCATCCGCCAGCGGCGCGAGTGACGTTTCCACGAGACGGAAGTTGTCGGCGCTGACCTCGCCCTTGGGGCGGGACGCGAGCAGGATTTGGCGGTTGGTTTGGCTCATGGGCGTGGCGATGTTGAAAGTTGGCTGAGATTGAAGCACTCTGCCGGATTCTTGCGCGTCCCAGGTGCGACAGCGCTGTTCCCTGCCGGAAGTCCTTCGCCGAAGGGCGCCGGCTCCCTCCCGGAAGGACCTCCATGCGTTTCGCCGATCAATCCCTTCGCACGAAGCTGCTGGGCGGTTTCGCCGTCGTGCTGCTGATCGCCGTCCTCGTGGTGCTGTTCTCGATCTTCCAGCTCGGGCGCATCAACCAGGCCTCGACGGACATCTCGACCCGCTACCTGCCCGCCGTGCTGCTGACGAGCGAGATCAACACCAACACGGCCGACTTCCGCAATGCGCAGTTCGAGCACGTGGTCACCGACGTGCCGGCCCGCATGGACGGGTTCGAGAAGGAGATGGCCGCCGTCCAGGCGCGAATGGACGATCACCGCAAGCGCTATGCAGCGCTGATCAGCGGCGACGAGGAGCGCCGGCTGTGGGACCGCTTCGAGGCGGCATGGGCCAGCTATCTGGCGGCGCAGCCCGAATTGCTGAAGTTGTCGCGCGCCCAACAGGTGACCGAGGCCCAGGCGCTGCTCGACGGCGAGGCCGGCAAGCGGTTCCAGGCGGCCAGCGATGCGCTGGAGGCGCTCATCACGCTCAACCGTGCGCGGGCCGACCAGGCCAACACCGATGCCGACGTGCTGTATGCCAACGCCCGGCTGCTGCTGGTGCTGGCGCTGCTGGCCATGGTGGCCGCGGGGGGCGCCATCGGCTGGCTGCTCAGCGGCCGCATCGCCGGCGACGTGGGCCGGGCGCAGCGCGCGGTGGAGTCGATTGCCGACGGTGATCTGACCACCGACATCCGCGCGACGGGCACGGACGAGACCGGCCGCATGCTGACGGCGCTGGCCGCCATGCAGTCACGCCTGGCCGCCATCGTCTCCGGCGTGCGCAGCAACGCCGAGAGCGTGGCGACCGCCAGCGGCCAGATCGCCCAGGGCAACAGCGACCTCAGCCAGCGCACCGAGGAGCAGGCCAGCGCGCTGCAGCAGACCGCGGCGACCATGGACGAGCTGAGCTCCACCGTGCGCAACAACGCCGACAACGCCCAGCAGGCCAACCAACTGGCGCTGGGCGCTTCCACCGTGGCTGTGGAAGGCGGCGCGGTCGTCGGCGAGGTTGTCGAGACCATGCGCGGCATCAACGAGAGCTCGCGCAAGATCGCCGACATCATCGGCACCATCGACGGCATCGCCTTCCAGACCAACATCCTGGCGCTGAACGCGGCCGTCGAAGCAGCGCGGGCGGGCGAGCAGGGCCGCGGCTTCGCGGTCGTCGCGGGCGAGGTGCGCACGCTGGCCCAGCGCAGCGCCGAGGCGGCCAAGGAGATCAAGTCGCTGATCGGCACGAGCGTGGAGCGGGTGGCGCTGGGCACGGCCCAGGTGGACAAGGCCGGTGCGACGATGACCGAGATCGTCAACGCCATCCGCCGCGTCAGCGACATCGTCGCCGAGATCAGCTCGGCCAGCAGCGAGCAGGCGGCCGGCGTGGGGCAGGTGGGCGACGCCATCACGCAGATGGACAAGGTCACGCAGCAGAACGCCGCGCTGGTGGAAGAGGGCGCCGCGGCCGCGATGAGCCTGCGCGATCAGGCGGCGGCGCTGGTCAAGTCGGTGGCCGGATTCAAGCTCGGCACCGCAGACCGGCCGGCTCGCCGCTAGGCCGAGACGACGGCCGGGACCGTGATCGGGTAGTGGGTGCAGCCCAGCTTCTCGGAGATGTCGCGGCTGGCGTTCTGCAGCATCCTGACGACGTCCGGCGCCTTCTCCACGTCGAAGCGGAAGGTCGGGAACGACACGCTCATGCCGGCGATGGGCTGGCCCAGCCGGTCGAAGATGGGCACGCCCAGGCAGCGGATGTGGTCGTCGAACTCCTCGCGGTCCTCGCCGAAGCCTTGCGCCTTGACGGTGGCCAGCTCGGCCAGGAAGGCGGGGCGCTCGGTGATGGTCTTGTCGCGAAAGCGCGTGAACACGGCGCCGTCCAGGATGCGGTCACGGCGCTCGGGGTGTTCCCAGGCCATCAGCACCTTGCCGATGGCGGTGCAGTGCAGCGGCGCGCGGCGGCCGATGCGCGAGTACATGCCCAGCATGTGGCGCGAGTCCACCTTGTGCACGTAGATGATCTCGCTGTCGATCAGCGTGCCCAGGTGGACCGTCTCGCCGGTGGCGTCGGCCAGCATCTGCATGTGGTGCTTGGACAGATCCACCAGCTCGGGCGACGTGACCGCCTTGGCGCCCAGCTCGAACATGCGCATCGCCAGGCCGTAGCGTTCGCTGTCGGCCTCCTGGCGCACATAGCCCAGGCTCTTCATCGTCTGCAGAAAACGGTAGACGGTGGCCTTGGGCATGGCCAGGCGCACGGACAGGTCGGTGATGCCGATGTCGGCGCGTTCGCCCAGCGCGTTCAGGATGGCGAACACCTTCAGCACCGCGGCAACCGATTCCGGTTGCTTCGAATCCGCAATGTCGTCGTCCATCGTTTCGATTCTTTCGGGTGCGTGTTTCAGGAATGCCTGATTCTGACTCAGCCTTGGCGGGGGCCGACGCTTGACCGGACGTCTCCGGCCACGCTTTGGGGATGCGCCGGGCGCAGCGCGGCCGCGTCGTAGGACGGGTCGGGCCGCCAGCCGACGTCGGCCGACAGCGGCTCGCCGGGGTGCGCGGCGTTCCAGGCGGCGAGCAGGTCCGCCGGCTGGCCGTTCAGCAGGCTGCCGCGGTCGAAGAAGGCGTCGCCCTTGAGCCGGCGGATCAGCCGGTCGGCGGTGATGCCGGGCGGCAGCTCCCAGCTGTTGAACTCGCTGTACAGCTTCGAGCGGATGCCCACACCCAGCGAGTAGCCGAAGTCCTCGGCGCGGTCGGCGCTGAACAGGTTGGCCACCACATGCACCTGGCCGAAGCGCACGCGCGGTGTGCGTTCCTTGCAACCGTGGAAGTGGTTGTGGTGCAGCGTCACGCGCAGCCGGCCTTCGTCGGTCGTCTTGCCGTCGCCGCTGCCGATCAGCATGGTCTTGTCGTGGGCCTGGAAGCGGCACCAGGACACGGTGACGAGGTCGCTCTGGTTGGTGATGTCCAGCAGCCCGTCGTGGTGCTGAACGCGCTGGCCCAGGCGCACGGGCTCCAGATGGTCCGGGCGCTGGCCGTCGTCGAAATGGCAGTGGTCGATCCACACGCGTTCGGCGCCGCGCAGCGACACGTTGTCGTACTCGGAGTTCCACTCGCCATGGCCGTTGTCGCGCGGCTGCCAATCGGGGAAGAAGTCGTAGGCGTCCGAGAAGCGCAGGTCGCGGATGACGATGTTGCTGACCCGGTCCAGGAACACCATGCCGCGCTCGAAGCCGGCGCCGGGCGCGGCGCCGATCAGCGTCGTGTTGGACGGCAGGCGCACGGTGACCGCCTCGGCCTGGCGCTTCTCCGAGCGCTTGCGGGCGTCCTCCAGCGGGCCGCGCGGGTCGTCGCGGCCCCAGGTGGCGGGGTCGTAGGCGCGGTCGAAGGCGTCGAAGTCGAAATGCCGGTCGCGGAAGGCCTCGATGCCGCCGGGGCAGAGGTCGATGAAGCGATGCACGCGGATGATCTTGGGCGCATCGCCCGCGCGCAGCGCGGCGTCCAGGCCGGCGCGGTCGTGCACGTCGAAGATGTGCTCGGGCCGGGCACCGGCGCCGCCCGTGGTGGGGCCGACGCCGGCCCAGCCGAGCGGCCGGTCGGCGGGTGGCAGCGTCACGATGGGCTGCGTGGCGCAGCCGGTGGCGAACCACAGCGGCGTGGTGCCGGCGAGGGCGAGCAGGTGGCGGCGGGTGGGGGTCATGGACGGATGTTGTCGAGTTCTGCCAGCCGGTTGACGGCGGCGTCGAAGGGGCGGCGCGAGGTGCTCGCCGCCCAGGGGCCGATGTGGGCGCCCAGCTCGCTGTGCTGCACCAGCGCCTGGCCGTTGGGGCTGCGGCCGGCAGCCCAGGTGCCCGGCTTGACGCCGGCATCCCAGGCGCGCCCCAGCGCCACGCTGGCGGGCGCCAGGCCGGGCTCCGCGACGAAGCGGCTGTGTGTGACGAGGAAGCCGTGTGCCACATCGGGCGCCGTGCTGGGCGCGAGAGCGATGCCGCCCTGGCCCGGCGTGCGGCGGCCGGCGCGGCTCAGGAGGGTGCTGTGGTCAATGACGAGCGTGGCGTTGCCGAAGATGAAGTCCACGTCACCGGCGATGAGGCTGTGGCGTACCAGCACGCGGGCGGCCGATGCCTTGTCCGGACGGCGGACGTAAAGCGTGTCCTGGTGGCCCAGCAGGCGCACGCCGTCGAGCTGGATTCGGTCCCCGGCCAGCGTCAGCGCCACGGCCTGCGCGCCGCCGCTCTCGCCCGCGCCGGGCGGGTAGCCGTCGCCGCCGCGCACGCGGTCCATGGCGTCGTTGGCGATGGTGAGGTGCAGCAGCTGCACGTCGTCGCTGTGGATGGCGACCGTGGTGCTGCCGGCGGTGCCGTAGGTGGCGGCTGCGCTGTCCGGTTCGCAGGGCGCGGCGCCCTGGCGCGGCATGGCGTTGTAGCGGCCGTCCACGAGCACCACGGCCGCTGCATCCAGCGGCGAGCCGACGAGCGCCAGCGGCGCCTTGTCGCGGATGCACAGCGGGCCGCGGTAGTGGCCGGGCTGGATCTGCACGACCCAGCGCTTCGTGCCCGAACCGCGCGCCGGCAGCGCGTCGATGGCGGCCTGCAGCGAGTCGCCCGGGCGCACCACCACATCGGGCGCTGCGACGGCGAGGTCGGCCAGCGGCGCGGGCCGCCAGTCGCCCAGGTAGGCCGACAGGTCGGCGGCCTGCGCGGCGCTCGCCAGCATCAGCAGGCAGCCCCAGACGCGCATCAGACGTCGGCCAGGTACAGCGCCGGCTCGCCCTCGGCGTCGCAGCTGTAGAGCACCTGGGTCTCGTCCGGCGTGAAGCTGGGGTGCGGGTGCGTGACCTGGCGGCTGTCCTTGTAGACGCCCCAGCTGCTGTCGTGGCGGGCAATCCTTCGCGTGGTGCCTGCCTTCAGGTCGAACAGGTGCAGGTAGGGGTCGCCGGTCAGCATCTCGTTGCTGGCGCTGCTGTCGCCGGTGGCGGGGCCGCAGCCGTCGCCCACCAGCAGCGTGCCGGTGTGGTTGCTCATCAGGTGCGAGCAGGGCGGCATGGTCGTCAGCACGCGGTTGTCCAGCGTGACGGGGTCGAGCGTGCAGATCCAGCGCTCCGGCGAGTCGTGGCGGTAGCTGACGTAGATCATCGCGCTGCCGTCCGGCACCCAGAACTCGTGCGTGCAGCTCTCGCCGGCCTCGTGCGCCTTGCCGCAGCGGCGGTTCGTGCCGTCCTCGTTGATGAACCACATGCGCGCATCGATGAGGTCGTGCGGGCCTTCGTGGCAGTAGGCGACGGTGTTGTCGTCGAAGGGCCGGTACTGCGGGTGGCCCAGCCAGCCGCGCTGCTCCAGGATGACGGTCCGTTGGCCCGTGGCCAGGTCCACGCTGAACAGGCGGCACAGCGGCTTCCTGTGGAACATGTCGTTGAACTTCTGCCAGGTGTTCAGCGGGAACCAGTCCTCGGCGGCGATCTCGATGCCGACCATCTTGGTGCAGGCGCTGTTGCTGACCCAGGTACCGTAGCCCACCCAGCCGTCAGGCACGACGTAGGCGACCTCTTCCTTCAGCGTGGCCAGCTCCAGGCGGATGAGCTGGCGCTCGCCGCGCACGAAGTAGACGAAGCGGTCGTCCGGGCTCATGAACGCGCCGAAGGTGTTCTCGCGCGCGCCGTCGGTCAGCTGGATGGCCGTCTGCGAGGGCAGGTCCAGCAGGTGCAGGTTCCAGTTCGGGCTGGGCTGGGGGCCGAACTCGCCGCCGAACATCAGCTGGGTGCCGTCGTTCGTGAAGCACTTCTGATAGAAGTAGTTGCGGTGGCAGGTGTTGCTCAGCGGCGTGAGCCGCGTGACGCGCGCGCCGGTGTCGCGGTCCTCGCGGGTGACGAATTCAAACTGGCGTTCGGTGGATTTCATGGTGATCTGAGCGTGCTGAAGACGGCTTGCTAACGCGAATGTTGGATGGCGCCGGGCTGCGGCTGGGCGCAATTGCTTCGTGTCCCCCGGGCCGCTGCGCGGCCCTCCTCCTTTACCTGCGCAATTGCGCCCAGCCACATCCCGGCGTGGGCGGCAGGGCTTGTCGCGGAAAGGGATGGCAGCGCAGCGCGGGAGTACGGGGAGGCCAGATGCGCAGGTAAAGGAGGAGGCCGCGAAGCGGCCGGGGGACACGAAGCATCTGGCCTCCCCGTGCTCCCGCGCCCATCCTCAAGCAGCGCATTCATTGAATCCTCTGCAGCAACGCATTGCCCTCGTCGACAAGTCGGCGCGCGGCGTCGGCATCGGTGGTCTTGCCGTAGGCGATGGTCTCGAAGACCTCGCGCATGAACTTCTGGAAGCGGGCGTGCTCGAACAGCGGCGCCGGGCGCTTGAGCCGGCCGGCGTCGCGCTGGGCCTGGATCTGTGCGTGCGCCGCCAGCTCCAGCGGCGGCAGGCCGCCTTGCGCCTGCAGCACCGCGAGCGAGCTCTTGGCGCTGGGCAGGCCGCGGGTGCGGCCCAGGATGCGGGCGGCCTCGGGGTCGGTCAGCAGGAAGTTCATCAGTCGCGCGGCCAGCTCGGGCTGCCTGCAGTTGCGGCCGATGGTGTACATGACCGTGGGCCGACCGAACAGGCCGCTGTCCTGCGCGGTGGGCAGCGTCGGGAACGTGCCGAGCGTCAGCTTCTCGCCCGGCTGCAGCGTGGAGCTGCGCAGCGCGATGGTCGAGTCCCAGGTGTAGTTGCCTGCCCAGCGGCCGGCCACCCAGTCGGGTTGCTGCTCGGTGGGCTTCTCGGCGCCGCCCAGGGACGCCCGCAGCGGCAGCGGCGTGGCAACGTGCGTGTCGACGAGGCGGCGGTAGGTGCGCACCCAGTCGTGCGCCGCGCCGACGCTCATCGCCACGCGCGGCCTGGCCGGGTCCACGAAGGGCGTGCCGTGCAGCTGCTGGATGTAGCTCTGCGACAGCAGGATCATGTCGTACAGCTCGCCGTCCAGCGGGAAGGCGCTGTCGCCCAGCCGCGCGCGGAACGCGGCGCCGGTGGCGAAGAGGTCGTCCCAGGTCTGCGGTAGCGGCACGGCGGCGCGCTGGAAGGCAGTCTGGTTCCACAGCAGCACGCGGGCGCTGAACGAAGAGGGCAGAGCGTTGAGCTTGCCGGCGGCGCGGCCGTAGGCGAGGTCGTCCTCGGTGAACTGGTCCAGCGACAGGTGCTTGGCGACGGTGCTCAGGTCGGTGAAGCCGTTGCCGCGCTTGCTGAACATGGCCATCCACGCCCAGTTGATCTGCATGACGTCGGGCTCGGAGCGGCCGGCGATCTGCGTGGTCAGGCGCTCCAGGTAGCCGGCGAAGCCCATGTACTCGGCCTTGACCTTCACGCCGTGGCGCTGCTCGAAGACCTTGAGCGCGGCCAGCGTCGCCTGGTGGCGGCCGGCGCCACCCCACCAGGCGAAGCGCAGCACGGGCCGCTCCTGCGCGTGGACGAACGGCGCGGCCAGCGCGGCGCCACCGGCGAGGACGGTGCGGCGGGTGATGCCGCCGGCGAGCGTTTGGCCGTCGCAAGCCATCGGCGCGCTCCCCTGGGGGGCCGCGCACGGCGCGGGCGTGTGGGCCTTGCTCATGCCAGCAGGCTCCGCCCGGCGTCGTCGGCCGCGAACAGATGGGCGTGGCTCATCTGCAGGTGCAAGGTCAGCGCCGCGCCTCGCGGCAGCGTGGTCAGCGACATGCCGTCCTCGGCGGGCACGCGCGCGCTGAGGGCCACGCCGCCGACGTCGAAGTAGGTGAAGACTTCGGCGCCCATGTTCTCGCAGAACTTCAGCGCGCCTTGCACGGCGACGCTGCCGGGTTTGGCCGCGAGGCCGATGTGCTCCGGGCGCAGCCCGAACTGCACGGCGCCATTGGCCGTGGCGTTGAAGCGACCGGCCGGCAGGGCCAGGCGCATGCCGCCGAGTTCGACGGCGCCGTCATTCAGCGTCGCGCTGACGATGTTCATCTCGGGCGAGCCGATGAAGCTGGCGACGAAGGCGTTGGCCGGGCGGTCGTACAGCGCGGTGGGCGTGTCCACCTGCTGGATGACGCCGGCCTTGAGCACGCAGATGCGCTCGCCCATGGTCATCGCCTCGGTCTGGTCGTGCGTGACGTAGATGGTGGTGGCGGGCTGGCCGGCGTCGCGCAAGGACCGGTGCAGCTCGGTCAGGCGCACGCGCATCGCGGCGCGCAGCTTGGCATCGAGGTTGGACAGCGGCTCGTCGAACAGGAACACCTCGGGCTTCTTGACGATGGCGCGCCCCACGGCCACGCGCTGCGCCTGGCCGCCGCTGAGCTGCTTGGGGTAGCGCGTCAGCAGGTGTTCCATCTCCAGCAGCGTGGCGGCGTGGCGCACGCGCTGGTCCAGCTCGGCCTTGGGTGTCTTGGCCAGCTTCAGGCCGAAGGCCAGGTTGTCGTACACCGTCATGTGCGGGTACAGCGCGTAGTTCTGGAACACCATCGCGATGCCGCGCGCCTTGGGCGGCAGGTCGTTGACGGTGCGCCCGCCGATGTTCAGCTCGCCGCCGCTGATGGACTCCAGCCCCGCCACCATGCGCAGCAGCGTGGACTTCGCACAGCCCGAGGGCCCCACGAACACCATGAACTCGCCGTCACGCACGTCGAGGTCGACGCCGTGCACGGCCTTGAAACCATTCGGGTAGGTCTTCTCGACCTTGCGCAGGGAAACCGCAGCCATGGGAATCAGCCTTTGACGCCACTGGAGGTGGCGCCTTCGATGAAGTGTTTCTGTGCGGCGAAGAACACCGCGACGGACGGGATCAGCGCGACGACCGAGATCGCGATGACGTTGGCCCACTCGACCTCCTCGGTCGCGCCGATGCTCATCTTGAGCGCCAGGCTGACCGGGTATTTCTCGACCGACGAGAGGTAGATCAGCGGGCCCATGAAGTCGTTCATCGTCCAGATGAACTGGAACACGACGACGCTGATGATGGCGGGCTTGAGCAGCGGCACGATGATGTGCCAGAGCAGCTGCAGCGCGTTGCAGCCGTCGATCAGCGCGGCCTCTTCCATGTCGCGCGGGATGCCGCGCAGGAACTGCACCAGCATGAAGACGAAGAAGGTGTCGGTCGCGAACGCCGACGGCACGATCAGCGGCAGGTAGCTGTCCAGCCAGCCCAGCTCGCGGAACACCAGGTACTGCGGCAGGCGCAGCACGATCAGCGGCAGCATCATCGTGCCCACCATGATGCTGAACAGGATCTTCTTGCCCCAGAACTCGAAGCGCGCGAAGGCGTAGGCCACCAGCACGCAGGAGATCACCGTGACGATGATGCGCGGGATGGTGATGAGGAAGCTGTTCAGGAAGTAGGTCGCGAACGTGTACTCGGTGCTGGTCTTCCAGCCCTTTTCGTAGGCGTCCAGCGAGAACCGGGACGGCCAGAAGCCGGCCGACGTGAAGATCTCGCTGTTGCTCTTGAAGGACGCGCCCACCAGCCACAGCAGCGGGTACAGCATGACGATGGCGGTGGCGCCCAGCAGCAGGTAGCGCAGCCAGGGCGTGCGGCCGTCACTGCCGACCGCCGGTTCTTGAATCTCAACGGCGGCGCTCACTTCTTGCTCTCTTTCTCACCGGCGTAGAACACCCAGTATTTGCTGGTCCAGAACGAGATCGCCGCCAGCCCGCCGACGAGGGCGAACAGCACCCAGCTCAGCGCCGCGCCGTAGCCCAGGTTGAAGAAACGGAAGCTCTGGTCGTAGATGTACAGCGCCAGCACGTAGGTGGAATGCAGGGGGCCGCCCTCGGTGATGAGGTAGGGACCGTTGAACTCCTGGAAGGCATGCACCATCTGCATGATCAGGTTGAAGAAGATGACCGGCGTGATCAGCGGCACGGTGATCTTCCAGAACTGCTGGTTGACGCTGGCGCCGTCGATCTCGGCGGCCTCGTACAGCGACTTCGGCACGTTCTGCAGCGCGGCCAGGAAGATGACGCAGGCCGAGCCGAACTGCCAGGTGAACAGCAGCACGATGGTCCACATCGAGTAGTGCTCGTCGGCCAGCCAGGGGATGGGCTCGAAGCCCAGCTTGCCCAGGATGATGTTGACCAGGCCGTACTTGGCGAACACGAAGCGCCACAGCACCGCGACGGCGATGGAGCCGCCCAGGATGGACGGGATGTAGAACGCCGCACGGAAGGCGTTGATGCCTTTGAGGCGGAAATTCAGCACCTGGGCCACGACGAGGGCGAAGCCCACGCGCAGCGGCACGGCCAGCAGCGCGAAGGTGAGCGTGACGCCCAGCGATTTGCGGAACAGTGGGTCGCCGCTCAGCATCTCCTCGTAGTTGCGCAGGCCCACCCACTCCGGCGGGTCGATCAGGTCGTACTGCGTGAAGCTGAGCGCGAAGCTCATCACGAACGGGAAGGCCTTGAACAGCAGCACGCCCAGCACGAACGGCAGCACGAACAGGAAGCCCAGTTTTTTGTTCTCGTACATCGCCCCGGTGTCTCCTCGGTGGCTTTCTATTCAACGGGCCCGCATTGTTGCGGCCTCGTACTGCGGGAGCGATCAGCGGGCCAGCCAGCCGCCGTCCACGGCGATGGTGTAGCCGTTGACGTAGTCGGACGCCTTGGAGGCCAGGAACACGACGGGGCCGGCCAGGTCCTCGGGCTTGCCCCAGCGTGCTGCGGGAATGCGTTCGAGGATGGCGCTGTTGCGCTGCTCGTCGGCACGCAGCGCGGCGGTGTTGTTGGTCGCCATGTAGCCGGGGGCGATGGCATTGACGTTGATGCCCTGCGACGCCCACTCGTTGGCCATCAGCCGCGTGATGCCCATGACGCCGCTCTTGCTGGCCGTGTACGACGGCACGCGCACGCCGCCCTGGAAGCTCAGCATCGACGCGATGTTGATGATCTTGCCGCCGCTGCCCTGGGCCAGGAAGACCTTGGCCACGGCCTGCGACAGGAAGAACACCGATTTCAGGTTCAGGTCCATCACGTCGTCCCAGTCGGCCTCGGAGAACTTGATCGCGTCCTCGCGGCGGATGATGCCGGCATTGTTGACCAGGATGTGCACCTCGCCGTTCAGCGCCTTGGCCTGGGCCACCAGGTCGGCGATGCCGCTGACCTCGGCCAGGTTGGCGCGCAGGTCCAGGAACTTGCGGCCCAGCTTCTCGACGGCGACACGGGTCTCGTCGGGCTCGGAGACGTTGACGCCGACGATGTCGGCCCCGGCCTCGGCCAGCGCCAGGGCCATGCCCTGGCCCAGGCCCGTGTTGCAGCCGGTGACGATGGCCGTCTTGCCGGCCAGTTGGAAGTGTTCAAGCACCATGTTGTCTTGTCTCGTTTAGCGCAGGGTGGTCATGGGCACGTGGTCCATGTCTTTGAAGATCTGGTTCTCGCCGACCATGCCCCAGATGAAGGTGTAGGCCTGCGTGCCCACACCGCTGTGGATGGACCAGCTCGGGCTGATGACGGCCTGTTCGTTGCGCACGACCAGGTGGCGGGTCTCGGTGGGTTCGCCCAGCATGTGGAAGACGACCGCCTGCTCGCTCATGTCGAAATAGAAGTACACCTCCATGCGCCGCTCGTGCGTGTGGCAGGGCATGGTGTTCCACAGCGAGCCGGGCTCCAGCTGCGTCAGGCCCATCAGCAGCTGGCAGGTGGGCAGCACGTCGGGCACGAGGTATTTGTAGATCGTGCGGCGGTTGCTGGTCTCGGTGCTGCCCAGCGTCTCGGGCGACGCCTGGGCCTGCGTGACCTTGCGAGTCGGGTAGGGCGTGTGCGCCGGCGCGCTGTTGAAGTACAGCTTGGCCGGCTGCTGCGCGTCCACGCTCTCGAACGTGATCTCGCGTGCGCCCTGACCCACATACAGCGCCTCGCGCGGGCCGACGTCGTGCACCTGCGTGTCCACCGTCACGCGCGCGGCGCCGCCGATGTTGATCAGGCCCAGCTCGCGGCGCTGCAGGAAGAACTCGGTGCCGGTGTGCCGACCCAGTTCGGGGGCGAAGGTCACGGCCTTGGTCACCGGCTGGATGCCGCCGACGATGATGCGGTCGATCTGGCTGTAGGTCAGCGTCGCCGCGTCGGGCTGGAACAGCGACTCGACGAGGAAGTGCCGGCGCAGGCCCGCCGTGTCGAGGCTGCGGGCGTGGTCGCTGTGGAGGGGCTGGCGGATGTCCATGGGGTGCTGACTGGCGGTGCCGGATCAGTTGAAACGCGATTTCACTTTTCCGGTGGTCGGACTTTAGGGCGTCGCAAAGAGCTGCGGAATCATGGTTTCTAATTAGTGAACCGGTGTTCCGATTTTTTGCGCTTCCGCCTATGATCGTTCGCAAGACAGCCCGAGAAGCCTTCTGAGACAAGCCATGAGCGCCCATTTCCACAACGACGACAGCGGCAAGACACGCGTCCCGGGCGGCCTGCTGGCAGACCAGTTTTCCCCTCGCCGCGGCGACGACCTGTAGCCGCTGCGAACCGCCGGCGCCCGCACTGCAGCGGAGCCGGCGTGAAGATCGACGGGTGCCCTGCGTGCGCCCGGGTGAGCCAAGACCCATCCAAGAACCCGAGAGCAGCCCGCGCTAGCGCCCAGGGCGGCTCCGCACCAGGAGACATCGACATGCCCGCATTCCCTTCGTCCCACCGCCTCGCGCTGAGCCCGGTGGCCCTGGCCGTCACGCTGCTCGCCGCGCCCGCCTGGGCGCAGCAGGCGCCGGCCGACGCGTCCAAGAACCAGCTCGAGACCGTCACCGTGACTGGCATCCGCGCGTCGCTTGAAAGCGCGCTGAACGCCAAGCGCCAGGACAAGGGCATCGTCGACGTCATCAAGTCCGAGGACATCGCCAAGTTCCCCGACACCAACCTGGCCGAGTCGCTGCAGCGCGTGCCCGGCGTCGTCATCGACCGCGACGCGGGCGAAGGCCGCAACATCACCGTGCGCGGCCTGGGCGCCGATTTCACGCGGGTGCGAATCAACGGCATCGAGGCGCTGGCCACCACCGGCGGCACCGACAGCTCCGGCGGCGCCAACCGCAGCCGCGGCTTCGACTTCAACGTGTTCGCGTCCGAACTGTTCAACAGCCTGACGGTGCGCAAGAGCAACCAGGCCGACATCGACGAAGGCTCGCTGGGCGCCACCGTGGACCTGCAGGCCGCGCGGCCGTTCGACCTGAAGGGCTTCGTCGCCACCGCGTCGCTGAAGGGCCGCTACAACGACCTGATCGGCAAGACCGACCCGCGCGCCGCGTTCCTCGTCTCCAACACCTTCGCCGACAAGACCTTCGGCGTGCTGGTGTCGGGCGCGCTGTCCAAGCGCCGCCTGTACGAGGAAGGCTTCTCGACCGTGCGCTGGGACAACGGCGCGTCCTCCGGCGGCTGGTGCGCGCCGACCGGCGTGACGGCCAACCCGAGCAACTCCACGGCCACCACCTGCGGCCCGGCTGCACAGGGCGTGCCGCGCCTGACCGGCACCACCGACACCATCGCGGCCTACAACACCGCCAGCAGCGCCGCCAACTTCCATCCGCGCCTGCCGCGCTACGGCCGCCTCACGCACGACCAGGATCGCGTGGGCCTGACCGGCTCGGTGCAGTGGCGCCCGGCCGACACCACGCTGGTCAGCCTGGACATGCTGTACTCCAAGCTCAAGGCGACGCGCCAGGAAGACTTCCTGGAAGCCATCTCCTTCAGCCGCACCGCCGCGCAGGGCGGCAAGCCGCAGACCAGCGTGGTCGAGGCGCAGTACGACGCCAACGGCGCGCTGACCTACGGCAAATTCAACGGCGTGGACGTGCGCGCCGAGTCGCGCTATGACGAGCTGTCCACCACCTTCACGCAGCCGACGCTGACGGTGGAGCACGAGTTCAGCGACACCTTCCGTGCGCAGGTCAAGCTGGGCCGCGCGGACTCCAAGTTCCGCAACCCGGTGCAGACGACGACGACGCTGGACGCGCTGAACGTCAACGGCTACACGCTCGACTTCCGCGGCAACGACCGCCTGCCGGTCATCAGCTACCCGTTCGATGTGACCGCCGCCAACGGCGCGATGCAGATCGTCGGCGTGCCTGTCGTGGCCACCGGCACGCAGCCGGCCACCGTCACCAACACGACGACCAGCGAGATCCGCATCCGTCCGCAGGGGGCCAACAACCGCAACGACGTCGCCCAGCTCGACCTGACCTGGGAGCCCATGAACGACGTGCTCATCAAGGGCGGCGTGCAGCACAAGCGCTACAAGTTCGACACCTATGAGTTCCGCCGCGTCAACCAGAACGACACCATCTTCGCGCCGGCCGCGGCGGTCGCTGGCGGCCTGACGACGACGCTGAGCGGCTTCGGCAAGGGCTTGTCGCTGCCCGCCGGCGTGCCGACGGCCTGGGTCATCCCCAACCTGTCGGCCATCGTGGCGGCCTACGACATCTACTGCAACTGCATCAAGAGCGGCCCGGCCGGCGGCCCCGGCGACTTCACGCTGACTTCCACCACCAACGGCAACGCCCGCGGCAACAACCGCGCCGTGCAGGAAACCGACCAGGGCGGCTACCTGATGGCCGAGTTCACCCGTCGCCCGTTCGGCATCAAGGTGGACGGCAACGTCGGCGTGCGCTACGTGACGACCGAGCAGATCGCCACCGGCTACCAGTCCACGGGCGGCGGCACCGAGGTCACGACCGTCAACAAGTACAACGACACGCTGCCGGCCATCAACCTGGCCGCCACCGTGGCGCCCGACGTCATCCTGCGGTTCGCCGCGGCCAAGGCCATGGCCCGCCCGCAGCTCGGCAACCTGAACCCCGGCGGCTCGATCTCCACCACGGGCACGCTGAGCATCACGGCAGGCAACCCCTACCTGAAGCCGTTCCGCGCCAAGACCTTCGACTTCAGCGCCGAGTGGTACCACGACCGCAACGGCTTCATCGGCATCGGCCTGTTCCAGAAGAACATCGACACCTACATCCAGAGCCTGCGCACCAACATCGCCTTCAAGGACTCGGGCCTGCCGCTGTCGCTGCTGCCGTCCAACTTCACGGGCGACGAGGTCTTCCAGTACACGACGCCGATCAACACGCCCGGGGGCAAGCTCAAGGGCTTCGAGATCAACTTCCAGCAGCCCTTCAACTTCCTGCCGGGCTGGGGCAAGAACTTCGGCGTGCTGTTGAACTACACCAAGGTGCAATCCAAGATCACCTACCTGGTCTCGCCCACCAGCAACAGCGTCATCGTCGACGACCTGGTCAACATGTCGCCCACGTCCGCCAACGGCACGCTGTACTACGACGACGGCACGTTCAGCGCCCGCGTGTCGGTGTCCAAGCGCTCGTCGTTCCTGACCCGCGTGCCGGGCCAGAACAACAACGACGTGGAAGGCAAGAACGGCACCAAGAACGTGGACCTGTCGCTGAGCTACAAGCTCACGAACAACCTGGACCTGACGCTGGAAGGCGTGAACCTGACGAACGAGGTCAATGACCAGTTCATCAGCCGCCAGCGCAACAGCCCGGTCGTCTACCACGTGACCGGCCGCGAGTACCTGATCGGTGCGCGCTACAAGTTCTAAGCCAGCGATGGCCTAGCGACACCAGGGGCACGGACCGCAGTCTGTGCCCCTGTTTTTCTTCCCGTACATAAAACCGGGCCGGCTGCCTTCCTTCGGGACGGTGGGTCAGGCTCACTCACGGAGACAAGCCCATGAAGACCCACAAGACCCTGGCGGTCCTGGCCGCTGCATTGCTCGCGGCCAGCACCGCCCGCGCCGCCGACGCGCTGCCGGCCGGCACCCTCATCACCGGGACCGCCAGCGGCGCCGCCACCGCGCTGCTGGGGCTGGACCACCTGTTCGCGGACGAGCCCGGCAGCAACGTGACCGCGCTCGCGCCGGCCGACCTGGAGTACCTGACGCGGGACACGGCCGTGGCCATCGACTTCTTTGCCGACGGCCATGTCGAGATCTGGAACAACACCGGCGGCACGGCGCTGCCCGGCAGCTACACGCTGAGCTTCAGCTTCGCAGGCCTGGCGCAGCCCATCACCGGCTTTGCCGCGCTGGACGTGAGCGGCATCAACGGCGGCAGCATCAGCTACCAGGTCGTCAACGACCACAGCGTGAGCGTCACGTTCAGCAACCTGAGCTTCACCACCGAGTTCGGCAGCTTCACCGCGCAGATCAACGTCGCCGCCGTGCCCGAGCCTGCCTCCGTCGTGCTGCTGGGCGCAGGCCTGGGCCTGCTGATGCTGCGTCGCGCCAGGAGGGCCGCATGAAGTCCATCCAACAGCTTGCCGCGGCTGCCGCCGTCGCCGCGCTGCTGAGCCTGCCCGGCTTTGCGGTCTCGGCGGCCACCGATCCCGCGCTGCAGGTCGCCCCGGCCGACGGCTGGGGTGCCGGCACCGTGGGCGGCAGTGCCGCCACGCCCGACCACATCTACACCGTGCGCAACCGCGCCGAGCTGCTCAACGCGCTGGCCAACGCCGGCAATGCGGCCAAGATCATCAAGGTGGCCGGCACCATCGACATGACCGAGGGCACGCCGTTCGCGAACACGGCCGACCAGAAGGTGCGTGCCCGCATCAGGCTCACGAGCAACACCACGCTGATCGGCGAAGGCCCCGGCGCCGGCTTCGTCAACGCGTGGATCGACATCACCAGCGTCAGCCAGGTCATCGTGCGCAACCTGCACATCGTCGCGCCCTGCGACGTGGGCCCCGTGTGGGACCCGACCGACGGCGCTTTAGGCAACTGGAACTCGCAGTACGACGCCATCGGCATCGTCACCGCCACGCAGGTCTGGATCGACCGCAACACCATCACCGACGCGCCCGTCACCGACGACACGCTGCCCATCGAGAACGGCAAGATCAAGCAATGCCACGATGGTGCCATCGACATCACCAAGGGCGCGGACCTGATCACCGTCTCCTACAACGTCGTCACGCAGCATGACAAGTCCATGCTGATCGGCGGCTCCGACAGCCTGACCAGCGACGCCGGCAAGCTGCGCGTGACCATCGCCAACAACGTGTTCGACGGCACCGGTCAGCGCGTGCCGCGCGTGCGCTTCGGCCAGGTGCACGTCTTCAACAACTACTTCGTCGGCAGCAAGACGGCCAACCCCTACCCGCATCTGTACAGCATCGGCCTGGGCAAGCAGGGCAACGTCATTTCGCACAGCAACGTCTTCGCCATCGACGGCGCCACGGGTTGCGACAGCGTCGTGATGTACCCGAGCAGCGACCAGACCGGCGTGTTCCAGGACAGCGGCTCCACGGTCAACGGCGCGCCGTTGGGGGCCTGCACCGTCAAGTCCGGCACGCCGTTCACGCCCGGCTACGCGTACAAGCCGCGCCCGGTCGCGCTGGTGAAGGCCAACGCGCTGGCCCAGGCCGGCGCCGGCAAGTTCACGACGCAGATCAGCGGCAACGGCAACGTCGACAACGTGGCCGGCACCAAGGTGCCCGCGGCCAATGAGACGGGCGTGCACACCGACACGGCCCTCTCGCTGTCGTTCGACGCGACGCCGGCCATCGGCACGGCGGGCAAGATCAACGTCTATCGCGCCAGCGACGACGTGCTGGTGGACAGCATCGACGTCAGCCCCGCGCCGTCGGCCACCGACACGCAGACGGTGCTGGCCCGCACCAACCTGGAGATCGACGCGCTGGGCCTGGGCGCCATGCCCGACGGCGCCACCTGGGCGCGCTACGTCTGGTACCGCCCGGTCACGGTCAAGGGCAGCACCGCCACCGTCAAGCTGCACAGCAACAAGCTCGACTTCGGCACCACGTACTACGTGACGATGGAGTCCGGCGTGCTGGCCGGCACCATCAAGGGCGCCAACTTCGCCGGCATCGCCAAGGCCGACAACTGGAAGTTCACGACCCGCGCCGCGCCCGCCAGCTATACCTCGCTGCGCGTGGATGACACCGGCTCCACGGCCGACTTCCGCACGCTGCAGGGCGCGCTGAACTGGGTCATGAAGTACTGCTCCACCAACAGTGCCGCCAGCTACGGCTGCAACACGGTGGCCACGCCCAAGGTCATCACGCTGGGCAACGGCCGTTATGCGGAGATGAACATCCTGCGCAAGGTGTCCAACCTCAGCATCGTCGGCGAGAGCCGTGACGGCGTGGTGGTGGGCGACGTCAACTTCGAGTCGCTGAACTCCGGCAGCGGCGCGAGCAGCGCGTCTGCCGGCACGGCGCTGAGCACCTCGGGCAAGACCGTGGGCCACCGCGTGCTGGGCGGCGGGCGTGCCTCGTTCCTGATCGAGACGTCGGACCTGCTGACGTTGCAGAACTTCACGCTGACCAACCCGCACGTGCGCAGCACCTCGTGGGACAACCAGGCCGAGACGATCTACTTCAACACCAGCACCACCGCCGCGGCGGCGCGCCTGGTCGCCAAGCAGATGAACTTCTTCAGCCAGCAGGACACGCTGCAGCTCAAGGGCTACACCTGGTTCTACCAGTCGCTCATCGCCGGCAACGTGGACTTCATCTGGGGCAGTGTGATGGCCAGCCTGTTCGAGGACTGCGAGATCCGCTCGGTGGCCGACACCGCCAGCAGCAGCCCGGGCTTCATCCTGCAGTCGCGCGCGACGGCGGGCGACAAGGGCTTCATCTTCCTGAACAGCGCGCTGACCGCCGAATCGGCCGTGACGCAGGCGTATCTCGCCCGCAGCGGCGGCACCACGGCCACGACCTACACCGACCACATCGCTTTCGTGAACACGAAGATGGGCCCGCACATCCTGCCCGAAGGCTGGTGCGTGGGGACCGGTACCAGCAAGACCGGCACCGGCACGGGCACCTGCGGCAGCAACCCGCCGTCGTGGGCCGGCACGGCCGATGGCGGCACCACCGAGGCGGTGGGCTGGCGTGAGTTCGGCAGCATGGACCTGAACGGTTCGCCGCTGGATGTTGGCGCGCGACTGGGCATCGCTTCGGTCAAGGTCAACAACGTGCCGACGAACATCCAGCTGGCCAAGCAATTGGGCTCGTCTGCCGGCCTGACATCGCGCGCGGAGATCTTCCAGAACTCCACCATCGCCACCGGCGCGCCGGGCGGCTGGGTGCCGGCGCCATGAAGCTGGCGGCCGCCGCGCTGATTCTCGCGGCAGGCCTTGCGAATGCGCAGGGCCAGCCGCCTGCCGGTCCCCGGCTCATCCTGGTCGGCGACTCGACGATGGCGCCGCGCAGCGGCTACGGCAACGCGCTGTGCGCGCGGTTCCAGCAGGTCGCCTGCATCAACCTCGCGCGCGGCGGCCGCTCCAGCAAGAGCTACCGCGCCGAGGGCCTGTGGGACAGCGTGCTGGCGCTCCTCAACGAGCGGGGGCCGGGCGACACGCGGCAGAAGACGCTGCTGCTCATTCAGCTCGGCCACAACGACCAGCCCGGCAAGCCCGAGCGCTCCACCGACCTTGCCAGCGAGTTCGGACCCAACATGGCTCGTTATGTGACGCAGGCCAGGGCTGCTGGCGCCGACGTCGTGCTGCTGACGCCGCTGACGCGTCGCACGTTCAAGAACGGCCAGCTCGACAACGACCTGCGGCCGTGGGCGGAGGCCATCATTCGCGTCGGCGCGGAGCAGGGTGTGCCGGTGCTGGACCTGAACGCGCTCAGCAGCGACGCAGTCCGCGCGATGGGCCAGGCTGCGGCCGACACGCTGGCGGAGGCACCGCCGCGGTTTGATCGGACGCATCTGGGGCCGAAGGGCGCGGCGGTGTTTTCGGAGATGGTGCTGGAAGGGCTGGTGAAGTTGAGGCCGGAGATGGTGGGCGCGAAGACGTTGGCGCCTTAAGGTGTCTGGTTTTACTTTCTCCTGCGTGGTGGCTGCTGTGGTGCCGGGAGTCCCGCCCGGCGGCGGAGTAACTTTCTTCTGCGGGGCCAGAAGAAAGTCACCAAAGAAGAGGCCCTGAACCGCACACGACCGCGGCGCCGCCATCAGCGGCGCGCGAAACGGGCGGTGGTGTTGTGCGCAGAAGCGAGCCGCTGCGCTCTCGCACATGACATGTCACGACCTGCGCTGATCGCCGTGGGGCACCGCCCAACGCGCGGCTGCACGCCGGGCTCACGAGTCGAGCAATGCAGCGTCGCTCGGGCGACGCGATCGGTGGCGTTGACCGCGGCTACGGCGCAGCCGAGCCGAGGGGCTTTGCGCATTCCCCCTTAAAAACCGCCGAGCAGCACAGGACGGCGAGGCGTTCGCGCAGCGAAC
This sequence comes from Roseateles sp., assembly GCF_965229315.1. GTDB lineage: Bacteria > Pseudomonadota > Gammaproteobacteria > Burkholderiales > Burkholderiaceae_C > Pelomonas. Next base: position 2,776,473 of record NZ_CBDDJA010000002.1, on the reverse strand, counting down.
TTCAAGAACTGACTCCGCGCTACTGTTTGAGCAGAGCGTAGCGGCGCGAGTTGAGCGCGGGCCTCGTCGTTCGAGCAGCGCAGGGCACCCCGACAGGGGCGGTTTTTCCGGGGCGCTTTCTTTGCCTACTTTCTTGTGCGGACAAGAAAGTAGGTCGCCCGCCGGGGCGAGCTCCCGGCACCGTACTCACCATCAAGCAAGAGTAAGTTAGGCGACCAACCAGTTTGTGAGCACAAGCGGTCTCGCGAACGCCAGGTCAAGTCTGCTGCCTGGGCCGATGAATCATCGTCCGCTGAAACCACGCCTCGTTCATGCGTGCCAGGAAGTTCGCATTGATCGGGAAGCCGCAGCCGTCGCCCAGCACGGCCTCGCTGCCGCAGCGCGGGCACATGGCGGTCTGCTGGCCGATGGCCTGGGGGTCGTCCATGTTGTCCATCGTCAGCCCGGTCCAGCCGACGATGTCGTCGGGCTTGAAGAGTTCCACGCAGTGGCAGCAGCCGCAGACCTGGCTGGCCTCGATCTGCGCCCAGTTGTTGCTGGTGTAGCGGTAGGCGGCAAGCAGTTCGTTCATGGCGGGCGATCCGGTGGTGGGCGGGCCGGTGGAGTTTGACGCCGGCCAGCACCCGGGCATCACCGGCGCCCGCCGTTCATCCTCAACCTTGTTGGCGCAGCCATGCGGCAGCCGCCTGCTGTTGCGGCAGGTCGAAGCGATGGCCGCCTGCGGTCGTCACGGTGCGCAGGCGGGGCGACGAGCCCCAGGCGCGGCTCAGCCGTTGCCAGGCGGCCTGCGTCGCGTCCCACGGGAACAGCTTGTCGTCGGGCGAACCGAACAGCAGCAGCGGGCGCGGTGCGATCAGCGCGGCCACATCGGGGTGGTCCAAGTCCGCGGCCAAACCCGGGTGCAGCATGCTGAACGCCGACTGGCCCTGCAGCGTGTGCTCGCCCGCGCGCAGCAGGCCGTCGCGGGTGCACATCCAGTGCGCGGCGACGCAGGCCGAGACCTCCTCGCAGACGGCCGCGAGCTGCCAGGCGCGCAACGCGCCCATCGAGAAGCCCAGCACCGCCACGCGGCGGGCGTCGATGTCGGCGCGCTCGCGCAGCCAGCGGTGCGCGCGCAGGTCGTCGCTGGCGATGAGGCCGGCCCAGCTGTGGCCCAGCTGCATGAGGTGGTTGGCCAGCGCCTGCTGGTCGTCCTTGGCGAAGCCGGGGCGGGCGCGCTCGCCCCAGCCCAGCGCGTCGATGGCCAGCACGGCGAAGCCGGCGGCCACCAGGGCGTCGCCGACGAAGCCGCCGCCGAAGTAGCGCTGCGCCCACGCTTGCGCCGTGTCCCGGGTGGCGGCCGGCGCGGTGGCGAGCGGGCGGACCAGCTTCTCCTTGCCGATGTCGAAGCGCGCGCCGTGGTCGTGCAGCAGCAGCACGGCCGGGTGCGGGCCGGCGCCGTGCGGGCGCAGCAGCAGCGCGGGAACGCGGTCGCCCAGCGCGCCGCGCAGTGTCAGGGCCTGCGCGACGTGATTGCCGCGGTCTTCCTCGGCGCCCAGGTCGGTGGCGAAGCCGCTGCCGTCGTCGCCCGGCTGCAGCATGGACCGCCGCGCCGCGCCGCGGCCAGCGCCTCGGCGCGCCAGCCGGCGTCGGGCCGCCAGGCCAGGCGCGGCCGCCACTGCTGCCGCGCGCGGGCGATCGTGTCGTCCAGCCCGTCGGCGCGGCCGAGCAGCGGCCACAGGGCGGCGCTGGCAAGCAGGTGGCGGCGGGTGCTCACGGCCATCAGAAACAATCCGTTGTCAGCAGTTGTGAGAGAGTCGGGCCGGAACTCGCCGATAAACCGCATTCATGAGCCTGACCCGCCGCGACGCCTGCCTGCTGCCCCTGGCGCTGCCGCTCGTGGCGTGGGGCGAGGACAGGGCGGCGCTGCGCATCGGTTGGAGCGACTATCCGCCGTTCCAGGTCAAGACGAGCACGGGCGCGCCGCAGGGGCTGGACGTGGAACTGCTGGAGTTGATGGCGCAAGCCGCTGGCGAACGCCTGCAGTGGATGAAGCGCCCTTGGGCGCGTCAGATGCAGGACGTGGCGCAGGGCGAGCAGGATCTCGTGCCCTCGGCCACGCATTCGACGGAGCGGCTGGCGTTCGGCGATTTCACGCAACCCTACCGACATGAACGGCTGGCGCTGTTCGCGCTTGGCGGCGGCGCGTCGGCACCGCGCCGACTGTCCGACCTGAAGGGCAGGGCGGTGAAGGTGGGTTTCATCCGCGGCGTGGTGTTTCCGGCTTCGGTACGCCGCGCGCTGGAAGACCCCGAACTGGCGCGCCTGCTGGTGCCCCTGTATGCGAACGACTTGACGCTGTCGGCGCTGCGGGCCCGGCGCGTGGACTACGTCATCGACGAGCCCGCCACGCTGCTGCATCGCGCAACGCGCCAGCCCGGCGAGGCGCCGGAGATCGTGCTGGACCTCGCGCACGGCCCGGTGCACGTGTTTGTCGGCAAGCACCTGCTGGCGCGGCGGCCGGAATTGATGCAGCGGCTCAACCAGGGACTGCAGCGCGCGCGCCAGCAGCCGGAATGGACGCAGGCGCTGGCGCGCTATCCCGGCATCTGAGGGCATGTCACTGCGCGACCTGCCGGAACAGCGACGGCCAGCCCGCCCTGGGGCTCACGTCGGCGAGGTTCCAGTCCGCCTCGACGAACGCGCGCCGCACGGCTTTGCGCACTGGCAGGCCGGCCGGGTTGTTCTGCGTCTCGTCGTCGATGAGCTGGCCGCGGTCCTCGGCGATGTCGGACAGCAGCTTGTAGTCCAGCGGATCGCGCGCCCAGGGGCGGGCGCCGGCATACAGCGGCAGCAGCTTTTCCAGTTCGCGCGGCGGCACCCATGCGAGTCCCGGCGGCAGGTAGGCCTCGCGCACCGGCACGATCTGCGCGTTGCTGGCGGTGTAGCGGCCGGTGATGGGCAGTGGCTGGCCTTGGCGGTCGAAGGCGAGGTTGTCCTGCTCGAACAGCTCCACGTCGCCCGCGCCGCCGAGCGTGAAGAAGGGCAGCTTCTCGGCCGTACCCGGCCCGGCGCGGTAGACGTTGCCGGCCAGCGTGATGCGGCCGGTCTGGTACGGCCGGCCCTGCCACTCGTGCGCGACGAGGTTGTAGTGCGCCGCCTTGCCACCGGGGTTGTAGACGAGGTTGTTGACCATCGCGCCCCACGCGCCGCCCTTGAACAGCGCGTTGCGCTCGCGGTTGGACGCGTAGACGTTGCCCAGCAGCAGGATCTGCGTGACGTTGTCGTGGATGAGGCTGCCCTTGCTGTGTTCGCCCTTCGCATGCACCGACTCGCCCAGGCCTTCGTAGACGAGGTTGTGGCTGTAGGTGATGGCGTGCGAGGTGCTGGCGCGCCAGTCGTCGGGCGTGGCGCCGTCGAAGCGGTGGCCGCTGGCGGAGAGGTTCTCGTCGGTGGCCCAGGAGAACGTGCAGTGGTCGACGATGACGCGCGCCGCGCCGTCCCCGGTGGACAGGCCGTCGTGGTCGTTGCCGCTGCGTTTGGCGCGGCCGTAGGCGCCGGGGCGGATGCTGAGGTGCTGGATGACGACGTCCCGCGCCGACACGTCCAGCCCGCCCTTGACGAGCGTGATGCCGGGGTCGGGTGCGGTCTGGCCGGCGATGGTGACGCGGCCTTCGCGCAGGCGCAGGCTCTTGCCGCCCAGGTCGATGACGCCGCCCACCTCGAAGACGACGATGCGCGGCCCCGGCATGTCCAGCGCGGCCTTCAGGCTGCCGGGGCCGTCGGCCGCCAGCGTCGTCACGCGGACGATGCGCCCGCCCTGGCCGCCGGTGGTTTGCGCCCAGCCGGCATGCACGTAGGTGGCGGGATGCAGCGGTGTGCCGCCCTGGGCGCGGCACAGGCTGGTGGCGGCCAGGGCGGCCAGCGTGAGCAGCAGTCGGCGGCGCATCAGGCGGCCAGCAGGTCTTGCATCGCCTCGCGCGGGATCAGCGCGCCCGGATGCTGGATGACGCGTGCCGCCAGCCGGTTGCCGAAGGCTGCGGCCTCGGCCGGTGCGTCGCCGCGCAGGCGCCGGGCGAGGTAGCCGGCGGCGAAGGAGTCGCCGGCGGCGGTCGTGTCGACGACGCGGGGCACGGCTTCGGTCGCCACCTCCTGCCAGGTGTCACCGTCGCCCACGAGCGTGGGCAGCGCGCCGCGCTTGATGGCGATCTCGGCCACCGGCAGGGCCTGAGTGGCCGCGACGGCGGCCTCCAGCGTCGGCAGGCCATGCAGCGACTGGTGGTCGTCGGCGGTGACGAGGGCCAGCGAGGCGCTGGCAAAGGCACGCTCGTACCAGTGCCGCGCCTCGGCAATCGAGGGCCACAGGCGCGGGCGGAAGTTGTTGTCGAACGCCACCAGCGCGCCGCGGGCGCGCATGCGCGCCATCAACGCCAGCACGCGTTCGCGGCCGGCGTCCGGCAGGATGGCCAGGCTGATGCCGGACAGGTAGAGCGCGTCCAGCCCGTCGGCCTGGGCCTCCAGCGCCGTCGTGGCGGTGTCGAAGTACGCCCGCGCGGCAGCCTGGCCGCGCCAGTAGTGGAAGCGCCGCTCGCCGCCCTCGTCCAGCTCGATCAGGTACAGCCCCGGTACGCGGCCGGGCAGGCGCTGCACCAGGCCGGTCAGCACGCCCTCGGCCGCCCAGCGCTGCAGCAGGCCGGCGCTGAGGCTGTCGTCGCCCAGCGCGGTCGCGTAGTGCACGCGCAGCGCGCCACCGCCGCAGCGGGCGAGGTAGACGGCGGTGTTCAGCGTGTCGCCGCCGAACGTCTGGCGCAGTGTGCCGAAGGCGGGGCCTTGCAGTTCCAGCATGCACTCGCCCAGCGCGGCAATCGACACCGGCCGCTGCCGGGTCGTGGAAGAGGAAGTCACGGATTCTATAAAATGAAACGACGGTTCAATAAAGATAACTTGACCCGCTCGTTTCAGTCAGATGGTTTACCCGGGCGATCGGCAGGCCAGGCCGCACACGAGGCGTCGCCGCAAGATGGCTTCATGCCTGGAGGAGCAGCGCCCACCCGATCGCGACCGCTGCGCCGATGGCCAGGGCGGAAAGCCCCCAGCCCTTGATGGCCGGCGTGTGCTGGCTGCTGTCTGCCGACAGTTGCTGCAGGATCGCACGCAAGCCGGCCGTGATCCGGAGGTTGTCCGGTGACACGGAGGCGCTCAGGCGCTGAAAATTGTCGAACGCCTTGTTGGCGTCGCTCTGCAGGTGGATCAATTGCTGGTGCGCATCGACCAGTTCCCGGGCCGTCTTCGCGAACTGCGCGCGCTCCTGCCTGTAGGAACTCTGCGCCGCCGTCCGGGCATCCAGCGCGACGCGGTCGAACTGTGTGAAGACGGCTTTCAGGTAGCCCGGCCAATCGCCCGGCAGCGCCTTGAGCGCCTCCTGCACACCGCGTTCGTCGCCCACGGGTTCGACCTTGAACTGAAATCGGTACACCGTGTACGCGGCGGACAGCCAGGCGTCGAGGGCCTCCGCTGTCAGCGGTAGGCCGCCATCGCCCGACGCCACGAGCTTGTCGAGATCACCAGCGTCGCTCATTTGGGGCGCCTCCCGTCGATGCGGAGATGGCGTTTTAAGGAGCGTGGCGTCTCGCGTCATCCTGACTTTTGAGGGGGTCTGCGCCATTTCTGAGGGCGATATTGACTGTGCAGCCGAGCCCCGGTGACATCGCGTGCGCAGAACGAGCGCCAGTGCTTCGGCTTCGCTGCTGGCCTCACCCACCAGGCGCGCGCCGGGCAGCGCCGCGATTCGGTGGGCCAGCGGTTTGATGGATCAGGACAGTCGAGTATCGCTCGACCCGGATTCACGTCGTGTCGCCGCGGTCAGTCTGCACGCGGCCAAAGTGGCTTGCGACGCCTGCGTCGACTTCCCGTTCCTTCGTCACGGCTGCGGCCTGCGCGACGGGCGTCGCCCAGCGCCGCGCTCGTATTCTTTTTCGAACCGCAGCATTGTTGCTGTGCCCATGAACTGATCCGGAGAATCGATGAAGACAGGCTTGCAAAGAATGGTGCTCGCCACGGCGTTGGCGGTTGGCCCTGTGTCCCCCGCGTGGGCGGCCAGCTTCGACGCATTCTTCCCAACGTTTCTCAAGCATGCGGGAGGTTTTGTCGATGATCCAGCGGATCCAGGTGGCGCCATGAACAAAGGGGTCACGATGCAGCGGTTTCAGCAGACCTCCAAGGAGTTGCTGGGCATCCCGCCTACGCTGGACAACCTGAAGGCGCTTTCCGATGCCCAGGCCGGCATCATTCACAAGGCGACCGAGTGGGACAAAGTCGCTGGTGATCAGATCGCGTTGCAGGAGCTGGCGAATGTCGTGTTCGACTTCTATGCCGAGGGATATGCGGGAGACGCGATCAAGTTGCTGCAGAGCACCCTCAACGACCTTGGCGCTTCGCCGAAGGTGTCACTCAGCAGCAATTGGACGCCTGCCACGCTCACGGCGTTGAACAAGGCGGATCAAAAGGTCGTTTACGCCAAATACAAGGACGGCCGCAAGAAGTACTACAACGATCTTGTGGCCCGACGACCTGAGTTGGGCAAATACCTCAAGGGATGGATTGCCCGCGTCGATTCTTTTCCCAAGCTTTGACGCCTGACGCAGCCGCGTCACCCGCTGAAGCGCAGCCCTCCTGGCGGGCCGTTCCGTGACATGCCGTCCGCCTCCATGGCGGTGAGCTTTGCGGCTCACCGCCCGCAAAGCTGCCCATGCCACTGTGCCGTCTGCCCCTGCGGGTCCGGCTGGCCGTAGACGGTGAGCTTCACACCCCGAGCGCGCGCCCAGCGGGCGAGCCACGACGGGCCGAAGCGCCCGCTGGCCCGTTCGGGTGAGCGGTAGGCGTCGTCGCGCAGCGCCTCGTCCAGTGGCACGAAGGTGTAGCCGAGCGCGGCGAGCGTTGCCAGCGACCGGTCCAGTGTGTCCGCGTTGAGCCGGTTCGCATGGATCAGCAGGACCTGCGGAATCTGGCGGCCGAACAGCTCCTGCGCCATGGTCTCGAAGGTCTTGACCGATTCGCGCAGATGCGCGTCGTACTCTTGCTCGACGACACGCCGACGCTCGGCCTGGTCGGTGCCGTCCAGCCGGTCGTACACGCAGGCGAAGACGTAGTCGTCGTGGTCGATGGTCATCGGCGCGACGGTGTAGCCGTGGGCTGCGAGGAAGGCCTCGAACGCTTCCCGCTCTGCTTCGTTCTTGCCCGTCTGGGTGTACGGATGGCGGTAGTAGCGCAGCGGCGCCTGGCGCCGGCCGGTCACCCAGCGCGTCAGCACGTCGCCCTTGAGCACCGCGGCCTCGACGGCGTCCCTGGGCGATTGCCACAGCCCCAGGTGACCGAAGTTGTGGTTGCCCAGCTCCATGCCGGCATCGAGCCACGATTCGAGGATCGCCACGCCTGCGTCGACCTGGCCCGGCACGAGCAGCCGGTCCTCATTGACGAACCCGATCGCCTTGGCGCCGTGGCGTTGCAACGCGGAGAGCAAGCGCTGGTTGAGCCGGACGGCCTCGGTCACGGCCATCGGCGTCGCGGACGCGGCGGGCAGGTCATCAATGGTGATGGCGATGCGCTTGCCGTCGGCGGCGAAGGCAGTGCCGGCCAAGGCCAGCGCAAGCGTCACGAGAAGAGAAGCGGGGGTCATGAGCGGTTGCTGCGCACGTTGGCGGTCGGCGACCGGGGTGAGGAAGCGCCAGTGTCGGATGAACCGTCGTTCCCGACCCGTACTCAGCACCGGGCACTACCCTGGCCCGGGCGTTCGAACGCGCATGCTGAGCGCACAAGAAAAAAGCCTGTCCGCTTTCGCGAGGCAGGCTTTTCGGTCGGGCGCCCAACCGGGCTAGAACTTGCAGCAGGCAGCCACGACAGCCCAGCAGGGTTCAACGCGGCGCCTCAGTGGCGAGGCGGCGATTGGAGGGCCGCGGGCTGCGAGTGGATCAGCGGGTCTTGCGGCGGCGTGCTGCTGCGCTCATGCCCGCCAGTGCGATGCCGGCCAAAGCCAGGCTGGCCGGCTCGGGCACGGTCCCGGCGTCTGCCTCGAAGTCGTAGGTGCGGGCGTAACCGTTGCCGGACGTGTGGCTGATCGACACGTTGTCGAAATACCCGGTGACGCCCGGGTTGTACGAGCCCAGGCCCATGGTGACGCTCACCAGCGAGGCGTCGCTGAAACCGCCGTCGAAAGCCGCCAGCCAGCCGGACAGCGTGTTCAGCGGCGGGCCGCCCGCGCTGTTGGCCTGACCGAAGCCGCCGTTCTGCCAGAACAGGCCGCTGGAGAAGTCGATGTCCACATGGGTCCACACATCCGACGTGGGGTTGCTGCCCTGCCAGTACGACTCATAGATCAGCGTGACGAAGCCGTCGCCGACGTAGTTGGGGTTGTAGAACGTGAGCTTCAGCGACGGCGCCGCGGCGGCGTTCTGGCCTGCGGCATTGGAGCGATAGAAGTCATAGCCCAGTTTCAGGCTGCTCAGGATGTCGCCGGCCTTGCCGTAGTTGTCGGCGACCGAGACCTCGGTCTTTGCAACGTTGGTGTTGTCCGTCGTCAACAGGGCGGCGCCGCTGGACAGGGGCGCGCTGCCTTCCAGGTTGCCGCCCTTGCCCGCCAGGCTCTGGGTGGACGCGGTGCCGCCGGCCGTCAACGAACTCTGGTACCACTGGCCGTTTGCGATATAGCTGGAGTCGAAGGCGGTCACGACAGTCGCGGCGCTCGCGCCGCCGACCAGCCCCAGGGCCGCCACGGTGACTGCGCCTGATGCCAGCACTGCCTTCAGAGAGGGGGATAGAACACGCATGGTGGTTCCTTGCAACATTGAGATCGGTGTCCAGCAGGCCGATTTGCCCGCAGAAGCGACAGGAACATGCAAGCTTCGTTCCATCCAGTGAGCTTCCCTGTAGGAATTCACCAAGACGGGGCATTGGCCGCCCCACGAGCGAGCGCCATGTCAAAGATCCCGACACGGGGAAAGCCCGTGGGCGGCGCCGCGGCGCGGGTCAGGCCGTTTTCACGAACTCCGACTTCAGGCCCATCGCGCCGACGCCGTCGATTTTGCAATCGATGTCGTGGTCGCTGTCGGCCAAGCGGACGTTCTTGACCTTGGTGCCCACCTTGACCACCAGCGAGGACTGCGCAGGGGCGGGCATCGGCCGGGCGGGCGGGCCAGTTCTTTCCTGCGGTAATCGGTCAGTTGGCTTTCGGTGCGCCGGTGTCTCCGGCGCCGAAGTCGACACCATGGGCCGCCAGGTAGTCGCGGATGAGGCGCCGGACCACCTGCGAGGGCGTGACGTCCTGCTCGGCGCACAGCGTCTCAAAGGCCCTCTTCTTGTCCGGATCGATCAGGACGGTCAGGCGGGCAGTCTTCTGCTCCATCAGCAGTCTCCTATGTTAATTACATGATAATTTCAAACACATATGATGTGAAATGAATTGGTCGTTGCCGAAGCTTGCCGAGACTGGGCTCAACGTCGGCGGCACCGAAGGCTTCGCGGTCGATGCCTGCCCTTGCCGCCCGGTGCAGCCGACTTGATCGCCGACAACTCCGCTCCCCCGCCGACCATGCCTGACACCGCCAACGCCGAAGACCACGTCAAGCCCTTCGTCTACGAGACGCCCACGACGAAGGCGCTGCACTTCTCGATCTGTGAAATCCAGAGCCGCATGCAGTCGCTCAAACCGCTGGCCCTGGACCTGGACTACACCCGCACGATGATGGGCTTCCTGCTGTTCAACGACAGGCCGGACACCATCGGCATGATCGGTCTCGGTGGTGGTTCGCTGGCCAAGTTCTGCCGCAGCTACCTGCCGAAGGCGCGCATCGACGTCGTCGAGATCAACCCGCACGTCATCGCGCTGCGAGACGTGTTCCACGTGCCGCCGGACGACGATCTCTTCGCGGTGCGCCGGGGCGACGGCGCAGACTTCGTGCGCTCACCGCCGCACCGCATGGACGTTTTGATGGTCGACGGCTACGACCCCGACGGCATCCCGCCCGCCTTGTGCTCGCAAGCCTTCTACGACGACTGCCGTGATTCACTGCAGCCCGAGGGCCTGCTGGTCGTCAACCTGCACAGGGGTCACTGCGACTACGCCCTGCACGTCGAGCGGATCAACCGCGCATTCGACGGCCGCATCCTCGTCATGCGCGGACAGGATCGCGGCAACAGCATCGTCTTCGGCTGCACCGGACGCCGCCTTCAGCGGGCCAAGACGTCGCAGTTTCGCCGCCCCCGCCACTTCGACGCCGCCGCCTGGGAAGAGTTGGCGCCCAGCCTGGCCGAGGTCATGGTTGAACTGCGCAAGACGGCGCTCGATGGACTGGAGCGCGGCTGGCGCGTCAACAGGGAAGGGCGCTGAGGCCTTGTCGGGGCCGGAGGTGCGTTGGCCTCGTGGGGAACCGGCGAGGTTCATCGAAGCACTCGACCCGAATGAATTTCAACGGCCGGGCGTCGGAAGGCTCGCAGTTGCAAAGAAAAAGCCCCATCCGCTTTCGCGAATGAGGCTTTTGATTTGGCTCCCCGACCTGGGCTCGAACCAGGGACCTACGGATTAACAGTCCGGCGCTCTACCGACTGAGCTATCGAGGAATGGTTCTATGTCGGCACGCCAAGCGGTTGCAGCGTGCGTCGTGAGTCTTGCGACTTGATTTCTGTTGGCTCCCCGACCTGGGCTCGAACCAGGGACCTACGGATTAACAGTCCGGCGCTCTACCGACTGAGCTATCGAGGAACAGAGCCAAAGATTATAGAGGCTTTTTCGAGGGGTTCACAAGCGGACCTCGACACTCGCTCGGAAGGTGCGCGGCGCGAGCGGGTAGAGGTAGCTGTGCTCGAACTGCCAGGGCGACTCACGCCAGGCGCGGCGGTTGGTGAGGTTGTCGACGCCGGCGCGCCAGATCCAGGTCTGGTTGCCCACGTTCTGCAGGTAGCGCAGACCGGCGTCGGCCACGGTCCAGGCGGGCACGGGGATGCTGTTGTCGGGCGTGGCGAAGCGGCTGCCTTCATGCAGCAGGCCGACCTGGGCCTGCAAGCCGGGCAGCAGGTCCTGGCGCAGCTGGGCCTTGACGGTGGTCTGGGGCACGTTGGGCGGTACGAGGCCGTTGAGGGTGGCGTCCGCGCTGCCTTCACGGCGCGCGTGCAGGCGCGTGGCACTGGCGAACAGGCCGCCGCCGCGCCACTTCAGGTCGGCGCTGGCCTCGATGCCGCGGTGGCGGGCGTAGCCGTCGGCGATATGTTGGCAGCTCAGGGCGGCGTCGCAACTGCCGATGTCGCGCCACAGCGGGCGGCGGATGTCGAACACTGTCAGCGAGCCCTCGACGCGCTGGGTGCCGGTCTTCAGGCCCAGCTCGGTCTGGCGACTCTTCAGCGCGGGCAGGGCCTGGCCGGCGTTGACATAGCGTGGGCGGTTGGGCGTAACCTCGCTCTCGACACCCTGGCCCCAGCTGGCGTAGACCAGCCAGTCCGCGGCGATGGCGTGGCTGAGCGCGACCCACGGGGTCGTGACGTTTTGCGAGTAGTCGGTCGGGCGCGAGCCATCGGTGCGCACGCTCTCGCGGTGCAGCCGCGTGTGGCGCAGGCCCAGCCAGGCGCTGGTGTCGGTGGTGAGTTCCACGCGGTCACGCAGGTAGAGCTCGTTGCTGCGTTCGTCGCGGTTGGTGTTCTCGCCGGTCAGGGCGGGATTGGGCTGCGTGATGGCGCTGCCGTCCACGTTGCCGACACCAGCGAAGTTGTAGGCCTGGCGTTGGAAGCGGCTCTTGAACTGGCTGGTCAGCCCGCCCACCGTCAGGTCATGGCGCAGGCCGGCGAGTCGCACGGGGCCACTGGCGGAGATGTCGAGCGAGGTCGTGTCGCGGTGCTCGTTCTCGCTGCGGTAGTCGTAAAGGTCGAAGCGGCCGTCGGGGCCGTAGCGGTCGCAGTAGTAAGCGCCTTCAAAGCTGCTGGTCTCGTTGCAGTCCAGGCCGAAACCGAAGGCATTGCGGTCATCCGTGCGCAGGCGTTGGATGCCCAGGTTGGCCTGCGCACGCCAGCCGCTGGCCAGCTTCTGCTGCACGCGCAGCGAGGCGTGCGTGTTGTCGAAGACGACGGGCAGCGTCCAGGGTTGGTTGTTGAGGTTCAGGTTGGGGTCGACGCTTTTCGCATCGGGCAGTCGGTTGCCGAGCAGGCTGAAACCGTCCTGACTGGGCTGACTCTGCCTGTTGAACTCGACCTCGGCCTCGACCAGCGTGTCGGGGCTGACGCGCCAGTCGGCGGCCAGCGCAGCGGTGTGGGCGTTGCCCTTGCTGTTGCGCAGCGTCGGGTCCAGGTGCGCGGCGTCGAGGTTGACGCGCAGGCCGAACTCGCGGCGGGCGCCGAAGCGCTGCGAGTGGTCCACGCTGGCTTGCACGGTGCCGCCCTGGATGGCGCCCAGCGTCAGCGTCGTCGCGTCATCGGCGAGTGGGCGCTTGACGACGAGGTTGACGAGGCCGGCCGGCGCACTGGTGCCGGCCTGCATGCCGGAGCTGCCCTTGAGCACTTCCACGCTGGCCTTGTTGGCCAGCGACAGGGCCGTCTCGCCGCTGATGGGCAGGCCGTCGCGGCGGATGTTGAAGCGGTTGTCCAGGTCGAAGCCCCGCACCTTGAGCTGCGACCAGTAGCCGACGGCGTTGTAGCTGTCGGAGACGGACGCGTCGAGCTTGGTGAGGCCCGACAGTTGCGTGATGCCGATGTCTGCCAGCCGCTCGGCCGACAGGCTGATGGCCTGCATGGGCAGCCTGGCGGGTGGGTCGCTGAAGCCGGTAAGGCCGGGCGCGGCCTCGGTGGCCTTGCCGGTGACGCTGACCGCGGGCAGCGTCTGCGCCGAAGCGAGGCCCGCTGCGAGGAGCGCCGTGGCGGCGCCGAGGAGGGAAAGGGTAGGTTGTGCCATCGAAGTTCAAGCGATGGCAGGTCGGCAAACACTGAAGACGCCAGGCCCCGGGAGACGAGAAAAGGAGGGCCTGCGATTCGGCTGCTTCCCTGCGCGAGGATTACCTCGAATCCCCTGTTGGGGACTCTGAAGCGCATTGCTGCGCTTCCAGTCAGGTTCAAAGGGACTGTCTCAGTCGAGCTGGCGGAGGCCGGCTCAACACCCCTAGCGAATGCACTGGGCGCGGGGCCCGGTGCGGCGCCGATTCTATAGGCGCAGGAAAACGCCCCTTCCCAGGGGCGCGAGATCGGGATGCGGAAGCAACCGCGCCGACGCGCCTACAGGCGGCGGCGCCGGCCGACGGTCAGGGCCATCAGGCCCATGCCGCCCAGCATCAGCACCCAGGTCCCGGGCTCGGGCACGGCGGCGGCGATGTTGGTGTCTTCCAGGATGGTGCCGGTGATGCTGGCGCCTGCGGTGGCCGCCACGCCGGTGACGACCCATTGGTAGGTGCCGCTGATCTGGTCCAGCGCCGTGGCGTTGATGCTGGTGCCGGTGACGGTGGCGCTGTTCAGCGGCAGCGTGGTCGTGTCCAGCCAGTAGCTCAGCGTGATGCCGGTGAAGGTGATGCCGGTGCCCGCGGCGGCCGTGAACGTCATGTCCGACGCGGCGGGCGCGCCGAAGGTGACGAAGGTCTCGGTGAAGCTGCCGGCGGCGGCGATGACGTCGTTGATGGCGCCGGAGAAGGTGGTCGTGGCGCCGACCGGGCTCAGGAAGACGTAGGTCGTGCTGTCGGCGTGTGCAGCGCCCGCGAGGCCGGCGGTGAGGGCCAGCGCGCAAGCCAGGCGTGTGGAGGTGGTTGTCATGAGGGGATGAATCCTGTGTTGGGGTGGCTGCAGATCGCCGGGGCCCGGTGAAAGCAAACGGGCCCCGGCGCTCGAGGCGCGGTCAGTGGAAGATCGACGACAGGTTGTTCGCGTCGATGGTGCCGATGCCGGTCGCGGGGTTGTAGCTGTTGGTCGCCGGCCAGAACAGGTTGGTGCCCGTCGTGACCGCCTTGAACGGCGAGCCGCTGCCGTAGCCGTAGGTCTTGAACGCGCCGTACAGCTGCGGGTGCAGCCAGCCCAGGCGGTGGCCGGTCTTCTGCGTCAGCACGGCGAAGATGCCGTTGAGCTGCGGGGCGACGAAGCTGGTGCCGCCGTTGCCGGTGCTCCAGCTGCCGGAGTAGACGGCGTAGCCGGTCTCCGGGTCGGCGTTCATGGAGATGTCGGGCACGTTGCGGCCGGCGAAGCCGGCGGGCAGCGGCGTCATCACGACATCGCCCACGGTGCAGGCCTGCGTGCCGGTGCTGGTGTTGGCGGCCGTCGTCTGCAGGCAGACCATGGCCTGGCCCGGCATGCTGGTGCGCACGCCGGCCAGGCCTTGCTGGTAGGCCGGCAGGTCGTACTGCACGCTCACGCCGCCGCCCGCGCCGACGGGCCAGTAGTTGGCGTAGTAGTAGGCCGCGGACTGGATGGACGAGATGTAGCCCTGCAGGTAGTCCCAGCCCCAGGGGCGCTCGGCGGGCACCGTGACCGTGCCGGCTGACAGGTTCAGCGACAGCGGCAGCGTCGTGCCGCCGGCACCGACCACGTAGGGGTGGCTGGCCGGGAAGTCCACCGCCAGCGTCGGCGAATAGTTGGGGAAGGGGTAGCCCAGGCCCACCGCGTCGTAGGCGCCGCCATCGGCCGAGGCCGCGGTGACGGGCACGCCCTGCGCCGCCGCCTGCAGGAACAGCGGGTCGTAGGGGGCCAGGTCGGTCGGGCCGTAGGCCACTTCGGTCAGGCCCCAGCTGATGGACAGCGTGTCGGCCTTGTTGTCGGTGATGGCCTTGGTGTACAGCGCGATGGCGCCGGCATCGGTGTTGGGCGCCTCGTAGATGAGGAGGTTGGCACCCGGGGCCAGGCCGCCGGACTGCTCCACGTCCAGTGCGGTCTCGCCCGAGCCGGCAGCGGCGGTGCTGGCGATGGTGCAGGTGGTGGTGCCGTCCGGGCAGGCCTTGATCACGGTCACCGTGCCCGTCCGGGTCACGCCGACGGCGCTCCAGTACGTCGTCGCCCAGGAGGCCGTGTAGCCGGCGAAGGTCATGATGCCCAGCGTGGTGTTGGTGCCGTTGTAGCCGGCGGCGTACAGCGGGTCCACGTTGTAGCGGGTGGCCACCTGCTTCACACCGTAGCTCTGCGGGTTCGTGAAGACCGGCGTGGCGGCGGGCGAGGCGGCGCCCGCCAGCGTGGACCGGCTGGCGGTCGACGACAGCGTCGCCTTGGACGCGGGCTGCACCACGGCCAGTTCGGCGGGGATCTGGCGGTTGTGCGGTCGGAAGCGCGGTTCGGTGCTCAGGCCGTGGATGCCGGCGACCACGCCCTGCAGGTAGGCGGGAATGGCCGGCTGGTTCAGCACGCGCTGGAAGTTGCCGCCGGAGGCCGAGGTGAAGCTGTGCTGCGTGGTGCCGAACAGCGCGCTCAACTGGGCGTTGGTGCCGCTGGCCATGAGGACCAGGTTGTTGCTGAACACCTGGGTCACGGTCAGGCCATTGGCCTCCAGGTAGGCCTTCACGGCCAGCACGTTGGCGGAACTCTGGCCGTAGCGGGCGGCAAACTGTTCCGGCGTCAGGAACTTCTGGTAGTTCGCGCTGGCGGGATCGACGGTCGAGGCGACGAAGGCCTTCAGGTCATCCAGGTTGTTGACCTTCAACGACACCGCAATGGTCACGGTGTCGGTGCTGGCGGCCAAGCCGTTGTCCACGGCCAGGGTTTGCGGCGCCGCGCGCTTGGCCAGCGCGGCGGACGCCGAGCCTGCCAGCAGGGCGAGGGATGCGGCCAGGGCCACGGACTTCATCGAGAACTTCACGCTCAACCTCCGGATTTAAGGTAACCGGATGGTTCGCTAGCCGACCCCTGGCAGATATCAGGGGAATTGCTCCACCCCTGGTGCGGGGTGCGAGGTGTTTCAGAAAAACCCCAGCAAAACTGGCGGCCTAGGCGCAAGGCGACGCCGGGTTCGGGGTTTCCAGGAGGCCGGCCATCTGCTTGCTGCAGGCTGTTCCGTGATGATACGTCGCACGGTGGACACGGTATTTAATGATTCCAAACACGCTGGAAACCTGCCGCGGTGGAATCCATGCTGGGCGCTCGATGGCGCTGCCGTCCATTGCTGTTTGCTGCGCCGGACTTTGCAATGGGCTACAAATGAAAACAGCCCGCCGTGCGAGGGTCGATTGAATGCCGTGGAGGATTCAAATACCCTTTGCGGCCAGCACGACGAGCTTTTCGATCTGTGCACCCGGGCGTTGCATCGAAAGTCCCGGCGCTTCGCGATGTTCACCACGCCGGGCCGACAGGTCAGGCCGACCCGACCGCCGGATCCGGGTTCAGTCGAACACCGGCGAATCCACGCCCAGCACCTTGTGCAGCTTGGGGCTGGTGGTCGTGTACTGCAGGTGCACGCGCTTGTCCGGGAACACGTAGGGCGCCGCACCGAAAGCGGCCAGCGCCGTCTCATGGAAGCCGCTCAGGATGAGCTTCTTCTTGCCCGGGTAGGTGTTCACGTCACCCACCGCGAAGATGCCCGGCACGCTGGTCTCGAACTTCTCGGTGTCCACGACGATCTGCTTGCGCTCCAGCGCCAGGCCCCAGTCGGCAATCGGCCCGAGCTTCGGTGACAGGCCGAAGAACGCCAGCACCTGGTCGCAGGGCACCACGCGCGTGATGCCGTCGTTGCCGGTGATCTTCACGCCCGTGAGCTGCCCGTCGCGTTCGTCTATGCCGGTGGCCTGGCCGACGATGAACTGCATCTGGTGGGCGTCGCACAGGGCCTTCATCTTCGCGACGCTGGCCGGCGCGGCGTTGAAGCCGTCGCGCCGGTGCACGAGGATGACGCTCTCGGCCTTGTGCGGGTTGCCGTCGGCGTTGCCGGCGCAGAAGTTCAGCGCCCAGTCCAGCGCCGAGTCGCCGCCGCCCATGATGAGCAGGTGCTTGCCTGCGAAGTCGGCGGGCGTCTTGACGCGGTAGTGCACCTGTGCACCCTCGTGCGCCTCGACGCCCTCGATCTTCAGCGTGCGCGGCTGGAAGCTGCCCACGCCGCCGGCGATGAAGATGGCCTTGGCGAGCAGCCGCGTGCCCTTGTTGGTCTCGACGGCGAAGCGCCCATCTTCCTGCTTCTCGACGACGGTGACCTCCTGGCCCAGGTGGAAGGTCGCATCGAAGGGCGCGATCTGCCGGAGCAGGTTGTCGGTCAGCTCCTTGCCGGTGCACACGGGCACGGCCGGGATGTCGTAGATGGGCTTGTCGGGATACAGCTCGATGCACTGGCCGCCGGGGTAGGGCAGGCTGTCGATGATGTGCGCCTTGATCTCGAGCAGCCCCAGCTCGAAGACCTGGAACAGGCCCACCGGGCCGGCGCCGACGATGACCGCATCGGTCTCGACGACCGCGGTGCTGAGGGGAGCGGGTGCTTGCATGAGCGGTGGCGCCGCTGCGCCGGACTTCAGCGGATCAGCTCGGGCAGCTTGCCCGTCTTGTCTTTCCACTCGTCCGCGTCGGGCAGCGGGGCCTTGCGCTTGGTGATGCTGGGCCAGCCCTTGGCCAGGTCCGCGTTGATCTTGATCATGTGGATCTGGTCACCGGGCACGTCTTCCTCCGGCAGGATGGCGTTGACCGGGCACTCGGGGATGCAGACGGCGCAGTCGATGCATTCGTCCGGGTCGATGGTCAGGAAGTTCGGGCCTTCGCGGAAGCAGTCGACCGGGCAGACGTCGACGCAGTCGGTGTATTTGCAGCGGATGCAGGCTTCGGTGACGACGTGGGTCATGAGCAGCTCGGAGTAAGGGGCGCCTTCAAGGATTCAGGCGAAACAGCGATTTTAGAGGGCGGCGTGGGTTGGCCCGGGGTGGCCAGCGCCGCCGCGCCCGCGCCGACCGTGACAACCGTCGGGCGACCCCGGTGCAGCAGCGCGGCGCCAGCGAGGTCGGCCAGGCGGTGTTCGCTGCTGAGCGCGTCGGCGCAGCCGGCGCGGCTGACGACCAGCGCCGGCGTGTCGGCCGCCCAGCCGGCGGCGAGCAACTGGCGGCCCAGCGCCGCGAGCTGGCGGCCGGCCATGTAGAAGACTTCGGTGTCGGCGGACTGCGCGCCGCGCAGCTCGCCGGTCTCGGTCATGGCCGTGGTCAGGCTGACGCTGCGGCCGCGGCCGCGCCGGGTCAGCGGGCGCTGGGCATGGGCGGCGGCGGCCAGCGCGGCGGTCACGCCCGGCACGACCTCGCTGGCGATGCCGGCTTCATGCAGCGCAGCCAGCTCCTCTTCCAGGCGGCCGAAGACGCTGGCGTCGCCGCCCTTCAGCCGCACGACGACGGCATGCTCTTGCGCGGCCTTCACGAGCAGCGCGTTGATTTCGGTCTGCTTGGCCGAATGCTCGAAGCCGCGCTTGCCCACCTGAACCCAGCGGGCTTGGCGGGCGAGGTCGCGCAGGGCCGGGTCGGCCAGCGCGTCGGCCAGCACGATGTCGGCCTGGGCGAGGGCTCGGGCGCCGCGCAGCGTGATCAGGTCCGCCGCACCGGGGCCGGCGCTGACGAAGATCACACGTCCGGTCATGGGTGCACCCTTCGCACTGCGTGCTGTCCCGCCAAGCGGGAGCGAGCTTGCTTGGGGCGGCCCTGCGCGGCGCTCATCACCACGCCTCGTCCGCCGTGGCGGCGGCTTGCACGTCCACCAGCAGCGCGCCACTGGTGCGGTGGCTGGCGGGGTCCACGACGATCAGTGCCCCGCTGATGCGGTTGGTGGCGAACGGCTCCACCGGCAGCTCGTGCTGCACCTCCATCTGCACGCGGCCGATGGCGTTGACGGGCAGCTCGTGCGCGTCCTGCGGCTGCAGGGTGTTGATGTCCAGCACCGAGTCGATGGCCGAGATGCGCGCCTGCACCCAGCGGTTGCCGTGGCGCACCCAGTACTTGCGGCCGGGCTTGGCGGCCTCGGTGTCCAGCCAGGCGAGGGTCGCCGGGAAGGTCTTGGTCTGCGTGGTGGAGCCGGGTGTGACGATCCAGTCGCCACGGCTCACGTCTAGCTGGCGGTCCAGCACCAGGCCGGCGGAATCGCCGGCCTCGGCGCCGGGCACGGTCTCGCCGGCCAGGCGCACCTCGGACACGACAGCGGTCTGCTTCGACGGCAGCACCTCGATGGTGTCGCCGGCCTTCACGGCGCCGTGCGCGATGCGGCCCCACAGCACACGCGGCTGCACGCCGGTGCCTTTGGATTGGTAGGCGTCCTTCTGCACATACTGCACCGGCAGGCTCAGCGGTGCGTCGGTGCGCTCAGCACTGGCGGGCAGGCGCTCCAGCACCTGCAGCAGGCTTTCGCCGCTCCACCAGGGGGCATCCAGCGGCTGGGTGACGTTGTCGCCGCGCAGCGCGCTGACAGGCACGGTGGCCGCCACATTCAGGCCGGCAGCCGCAGCGAACTTGTCCAGCGCCGTCTTGACCTTGGCGAAGCCGGCACCCGGGTCGTCCAGCGCGTCGATCTTGTTGATGGCGAAAACGATGCTGGGCACGCGCAGCAGTTGCGCCAGCAGCGAATGGCGGCGGGTCTGCGGCAGCAGCACCACCTCGTCCTGCGCCAGGTCCAGCTTGGTGATGTCCACCAGCACGACGGCGGCATCGCTGCCGGCCGCGGCCGTGACCATGTTGCGCGTGTACTGCTCATGGCCGGGCGCGTCGGCAATGATGAACTTGCGCGTCTTGGTGGCGAAGTAGCGGTAGGCCACGTCGATGGTGATGCCTTGCTCGCGCTCGGCCTCCAGGCCGTCGGTCAACAGGCTCAGGTCGATGGGCCGGCCGGCGGCGCGGCGCTGCAGCGTGTCGAGCTGGTCGGCCAGGATGGCCTGGCCGTCGAACAGCAGGCGGCCGATCAGCGTGCTCTTGCCGTCGTCCACCGAACCGGCAGTCAGGAATCGCAACGCTTTCATCAGAAGTAGCCCTCTTTCTTTCGCTTCTCCATGGAAGCTTCGCTCGTGCGGTCGTCCATGCGCGTGGCGCCGCGCTCGCTGACGGTGACGGTCAGCGTCTCGGCCACGACCTCGCTCGCATTGGCGGCGGGGCTCTCGACCGGGCAGGTGCAGGTCATGTCACCCACGGTGCGAAAGCGCACGGTGGCCGTTTCGACGGTCTCGCCGGCTTCCGGCGGCGTCACGTCGGTCAGCGGCACCAGCAGGCCCTTGCGGCGGATGACCTGGCGTTCATGCGCGTAGTACATCTGCGGCAGCGGGATGTTTTCGCGGGCGATGTAGAGCCACACGTCCAGCTCGGTCCAGTTGCTGATGGGGAAGCAGCGGAAATGCTCGCCCGGGCGGATGCGCGTGTTGAACAGCGTCCACAGCTCCGGGCGCTGCTCCTTGGGCTGCCATTGGCCGAAGCTGTCTCGGTGGCTGAAGATGCGCTCCTTGGCGCGGGCCTTCTCCTCGTCGCGGCGGGCGCCGCCGATCAGGCAGTCGAACTTGTGCTCCTCGATGGTCTCCAGCAGCGTCACCGTCTGGTGGCCGTTGCGGCTTTCCAGCGGGTGGGCGAGGCGGATGGTGCCCTTGGCCATCGAGTCTTCAAGGTGGCCGACGATCAGGCGCTCGCCCATGTCCGCGACGCGCTGGTCACGGAAGGTGATGACCTCGGGGAAGTTGTGGCCGGTGTCGATGTGCACCAGCGGGAACGGCAGGGCGCCCGAATAGCCGCTGGCGTGCGCGGCGTTCTTCATCTTGAAGGCCTTCTCGGCCAGGCGCAGCACGACACAGGAGTCCTTGCCGCCGGAGAACAGCAGCGCAGGGCGCTCGAAGCTCGCGGCCACCTCGCGCAGGATGAAGATGGCTTCTTCTTCCAGCGCGTCCAGATGAGTCATGTCTGCCCCTTGGCCGATGAGTCCATCGGCCGATCCCCCGAGGGGATGCGGGCCGGCTTGGGAGTGGCCCTGCGCTCGGCCCGGGTCCATGTCGGCGATCAGATGTTCAGGTTTCACAGCAGCATTCATGATTTGGCGTGCAGACCGCATTCTTTGTTCGATTCCTCCCACCACCAACGCCCGGCCCGGAAATCTTCTCCGACGGCGATGGCGCGCGTGCAGGGCGCGCAGCCGATGCTGGGCATGAACTGGTCATGCAGCGGGTTGTACGGCACGGCGTACTTCTCGACATAGGCCCAGACCTCGCTCCAGGTCCAGTCGGCGATGGGGCTGACCTTGCGGCGGCCATTGCCATCGTCTTCCTCGAAGGCCACGTCGCCACGTGCGCCCGATTGCTCGCGGCGCAGACCGGTGATCCAGGCGCTGCGGCCTTTGAGCATGCGGCCCAGCGGCTCCATCTTGCGGATGCCGCAGCAGGCCTTGCGCAACTCGATGCTGTTGTACATCGCGTCTTCGCCCTCCTTGCGGACGAACTGGATGACGGCGTCGGCCACCGGCTTGAAGACCTCGACGTCGAAGCCGTAGCGGTCCTTGATCTGCGGCAGCAGCGCCAGCGTCTCGGCGTGCAGGCGGCCGGTGTCCAGCGTGCTTATGGCGATGGGCAGGCCGGTGCGGGCGATCAGGTCGGTGATGACCATGTCTTCCACGCCCAGGCTGCTGCTCTGCACCAGGCCGTCGCCGTGCGCAATGCTGGCGTCGGTCAGCCGTTGCAGCGCGGCAGCGATCTTGGTGTCCAGCGCCGGCGTCCACTTGGCGTACAGGCCAATGGCATGTCCTGCCGCAGCAGCCCAGGGCAGGGCGCTGACGCTCATGCAGCGCTCCGGCGCAGGAACCATGGCCGCGTCTCTGCCACGTCGCCCTGGTAGAAGCCCTTGTCGCTGAAGAAGGCCAGCGCCTTCTCGGCCGCCGCCTTGGACTGGTCGCCACGCAGCACCACTTCGTCGAAACCGGTGCGGGCGAGCAGCTGCATCATGTCCACCAGCACCTCGCCGCGCGCACGGATCGCGCCGACGAACCTGTAGCGGGTGCGCAGCAGATGGGCCTGGCTGTAGGCGCGGCCGTCGGTCCACTTCGGGAAGTCCAGCACCACCAGCGCGATGCGGTCCAGGTCGGGCACGAGCTGCGTGATGTCGGCGTCGTTCGGGAACTCGATGGCGACCGGCGTCGTGGTCGGCCAGCGGCCCTTGACCGCGTGCCATTGCTCCAGCGACAGCAGCTTGTGGGGTGCCGGATCGGGGTCGGGCTTGGGGCCGTCTTCGCCGATGGCGTGCTTCCATGGGCAGGTGGTGGCGTTGATGAACTTCATGCCGGTGCCTTGGCCGTGGACACGCGCACGGCGTTGGCCGCGGTCTTGAACGGATCGAGCCCGAGGCGCTTGACCGCGTCGATGAAGCGCTCGCCGGACAAGCGGTCGCGCTGGTAGGTGTTGAGCACCGCCTCGATGGCGTCGGCGATCTCGTCGGCCGCGAAGCTCGGGCCGATGACCTTGCCCGGCGTCGTCGTGCCGGACAGCGTCGAGCCGTCGCTGCCGCCCAGCGTCAACTGGTACCACTCGGCACCGTCCTTGTCGACGCCCAGGATGCCGATGTGGCCGCTGTGGTGGTGGCCGCAGGAGTTGATGCAGCCGCTGATGTGCAGGTCGATCTCGCCCAGGTCCACGAGCTCGTCCACGTCCTGGTAGCGCTCGGCGATCTCGGCCGCCAGCGGCAGCGAGCGGGCGTTGGCCAGCGCGCAGAAGTCGCCGCCGGGGCAGGCGATCTGGTCGGTCAGCAGGCCGGCGTTGGGCGTGGCGAAGCCGGCGGCGCGTGCGGCCTGGAACAGCTCGGCCAGGTCGGCCTCGCGCACCCAGGGCAGCACCAGGTTCTGGCGGTGCGACACGCGCAGCTCGCCGTGGCTGAAGCGCTCGGCCAGCGCGGCCGCGGTATCCATCACGTCAGCAGACATGTCGCCGGGCGCGATGCCCACGCGCTTGAGGCTGAGCGTGACGGCGCGGTAGCCGCTCAGGCGGTGGCCGTGCACGTTGCGGGCCAGCCAGCGGGCGAACGCCGGGTCGCCGTCGTCGAGCGTCACGGCAGGCTCGGCCTTCACGCCCGCCGGATCGACGAAGCTGGCCTTCACGCGGTCGAGTTCGGCCTGCGGGATCAATTGCTCGTGGCCCGCCGGGTCGTCGGCCAGGATGCGGCGGTACTCCTCGTTCACCGCGTCGACGAACTTCTGGCCCTCGGCCTTGACGAGGATCTTGATGCGCGCCTTGTAGAGGTTGTCGCGCCGGCCGGCGAGGTTGTAGACGCGCACCACGGCCTCGATGAAGACGAGGATGTGGTCCCAGGCGACGAAGGGCGAGATCTCGATGCCCGGGATGGGCGTGCGGCCCATGCCGCCGCCGACGAAGACCTGGAAGCCGATGTGGCCGGCGTCATCGCGCTTGAGCTGCAGGCCGATGTCATGCCAGCCGATGGCGGCGCGGTCTTCCAATGCACCGCTGATGGCGATCTTGAACTTGCGCGGCAGGTGGGCGAACTCGGGGTGCAACGTGCTCCACTGGCGCAGGATCTCGGCGTAGGGGCGCGGGTCGACGATCTCGTCGGGCGCGATGCCGGCGAACGCGTCGCTGGTGATGTTGCGGATGCAGTTGCCGCTGGTCTGGATGCCGTGCATGTCAACATCGGCCAGCAGCTCCATGACGGTGGCGCTGTCGACCAGCGGGATCCAGTTGTATTGCAGGTTCTGCCGCGTCGTGAAGTGGCCGTAGCCGCCCTGGCCGGCGAACGGGCCGTCGGGCTGGCGGTCGTAGGTGCGGGCGATGTGCGCCAGCTGGCGCAGCTGGCGCGCCGACAGCTCGCCGTACGGCACGGCCACGCGCAGCATGGGCGCATGGCGCTGGATGTACCAGCCGTTCTGCAGGCGCAGCGCGCGGAACTCGTCGGTGCCCAGCTCGCCGCGCAGGTGGCGCTCCAGCTGGTCGCGGTACTGGGCCGCACGCTGGCGGACGAAGTGGCGGTCGAAATCGGTGTACTGGTACATCGGGCAGCAACGGGCCAGGGATGGCGAGGCCGCGACTTTAGGGAATGCCGCGCCGCAACAGAACGACAGAGTTTCTTGGGCCATATACCCAAGTCGAATAAGCAATGTCAGTTTGTGGCCAGCAGCCGCAGCGCCGACACCTGCTCGGCGATGCGCGTGGGCAGCGGTTCGCGGCCGTCCAGCATCGCCTGGATCAGCGCCGCGTTGTCGGCAGGTGCACAGGCGGGCGACAGCGGCCAGTCCAGGTCGGTCGTGTCAGCCGCGTGCAGCGCCGCCGCCAGGCCGTCCTGGAAGCCGACCAGGTGGGCCTTGCGCCGCAGGTGGGCGTAGGCCTCGCCCTCGCTGGCGCGCATCAGCAGTGCGCGGCCACCGCCCCCGGGCACGGCCGTCAGGGCCGGCAACGTGGCGGCCATGCTGTCCAGGTACTCCGGGTGCGTCACCGCGACGACGCGCATGCCGCGGCCGGCGGGGAAGGGGTCCAGCAGCTTGGCCAGGCTGTGCGCGCTGTTGCGCAGGCCCAGCCGCGGGCGCAGCGCCATCAGCGCGTTCAAGCCTGGGTTCAGCAATTGCAAGGGCAGCACGGCCAGGCGGTCGCTGGCGAGGCGCTGTTCGGCCTCGGCCCGCGTGGCGCTGGCGGGCAGGCCCATCGCGTCGAGCAGCTCGAAGGGGCTGACGCGGCTGTCGAAGTCGTGCCGGCCGAAGATCAGCACCGGCACGCCCTCGCGGGCCAGCAGCCGCGCCACCAGCGGCATCAGGTTGGCCTGCTTGCGCGCGCCGTTGAGCGTGGGCAGCAGCACGGTGCGCGGGCCTGGCGGTGCGGCCAGGGGCGCGGTGCGCGCCTGCATCGCTGCAAGAAAGCCGGCCAGCTCGTCCGCGCTCTCGCCTTTCACGCGCAGCGCGATCAGCAAAGCGCCCAGCTCCAGGTCGGGCACGTGGCCATCGAGCATCGCGCCGAACAGGTCGTGCGCCTGCTCGCGCGTGAGGTCGCGCGCGCCTCGCGCACCGCGGCCGACTTCCCTGATCAACGACGCGTAATCCATGGCCCCAGTGTAGGAAGCGCCAACGAGAAGGGCCGCCTTTCGGCGGCCCCGGATGTCGCGGGCGGGGCTGCGTCAGAACGCCATGCGCGCGCCCAGCGACACCATGCGCACGTTGCTGCGCTCGCCCATGTATTCGGCGCGGGTCGCGTCCACGCCCAGTTCCAGGCGCGTGGTCGGCGTCAGCGCGTAGTTCAGGCCCAGTCCGATCAGCGGCTGCGTGCTGTTCTCGCTGTCCGAGCCGGTCAGCGAGCCCACTTCGGCATTCACCTTGGTGTGCACGCGGGCGACGCCCAGGCGGCCCGTCAGGCCCCATTGCGGCGTCAGCGCGGCGGTGTAGGCGGCACCGATGGACAGCGCCTGCGGCTTCGCGCTCACGCCGGTGGCACCTTGCGTGGCGCGGAACTTGCCGAAATCGGCATAGCCGCCTTCGAGCGCGAAGCCGTTGCCGAACGAGTAGCCCAGCACGGCCTTGCCGCCGAATGCGTTGCGGTCGCAGGTCTGCGTGCCGGAGCAGTCGGCGTTCAGGTGGCCCTGGCCGAGCGACAGCAGGGCGTAGGGGGACGCGCTGTTGATGTTGGTCGACTGGGCCTGCGCGGAGGCGGCAAGGGCCAGGGCGGCGAGGGTGATGGCGATTTGCTTCATGGGTACTGCTTTCCTATTCCATTCATCGGGGGGCATGGCCCTGATGGGCCGGTGCATCGATCTCGCGAGGTCATCGCGTGGACACATCCTCGGCGCCCCGCGGGGGTGCAGGATGTAGGACCAAACGCCCTTAACCAGAGGGCAACCGGCCCTTGCCGTTGGTTCACAAGCCCTACCGGTGCGCAAGTGAATTGACAGGATGTAACGGCGTCAGAGGAGGAAAGCATGGGGCCGCTTCCCCGCGGCCTCTTGAGGCATCCGCCTTCAGGAGTCAGGCGGCCTGCAACCGGCTGCTGCTCAGTCCCAGTTCGCCGAACAGGTCCTTGGGGTCGGCCATCTGCGGGATGAGGTCGATGGGTGCACCCAGACCCAGTTGCCGGCTCAGGTCGCGCAGCAGGCGCAGCGCCGAGAAGTCTTCCAGCGCGAAGCCCACCGAGTCGAACACGGTGACCTGGCCCGCGGACTCGCGGCCGGCCGCATCGCCCGCCAGCACGCGCCAGAACTCGGTGACAGGGAAGTCCGCCGGCATCTGCTGCACATCGCCCTCGATGCGCGACTGCGGCTCGTACTCGACGAACACGCGGGCCATCTCCAGCACGCCGCGGTGCAGCTCGGTCTTGCCGGGGCAGTCGCCGCCCACGCCGTTGACGTGCATGCCGGGCGCCATCATGTCCGGCGTCAGGATGGTCGCGTTGGCCTTGTCGGCGGTGACGGTGGTGACGATGTCGGCCCCGCGCACGGCCTCGGCGGTGGACGCGCAGACGGTGAGGGTCAGGCCTTGCGTGCCCTGCAGGTGGCGCACCAGCTTGGCGGTGGCGGCCGGGTCGATGTCGAACAGGCGCAGCTCGCGGATGCCCAGCAGGTGGTGGAAGGCCAGCGCCTGGAACTCGCTCTGCGCGCCGTTGCCGATCAGCGC
This sequence comes from Roseateles sp., assembly GCF_965229315.1. Lineage (GTDB taxonomy): Bacteria > Pseudomonadota > Gammaproteobacteria > Burkholderiales > Burkholderiaceae_C > Pelomonas. The sequence continues at coordinate 2,749,998 of NZ_CBDDJA010000002.1, read as the reverse complement.
CATCACGCGGCTGTCGGGTCGGGCCAGGCGCTTGGCGGCCATGACGGACGTCGCGGCGGTGCGCATGGCGGTGGTCAGCGTCAGCTCGGACAGCAGCAGCGGGGTGCCGGTGTCCACATCGGCCAGCACGCCGAACGCCATCACCGTGGGCAGGCCGTGCAGGTAGTTCCTGGGATGGCCGTTGACGTACTTGAAGCTGTACAGGCTGTCGTCGGCGATGGGCATCAGCTCGATGACGCCGTCGCGCGAATGGGCCGCGACGCGCGGCGTCTTGTCGAACGCCGCCCAGCGCCCGTAGTCGGATTCGAGGTAGGTGACGAGGCGGCGCAGTAAATCGGGAAGTCCCACGCGTTGCACGAGGGTGGCGACGTCCTGGGTGGTGAGCACGGTGGTCATGGCGGTCTCCGGTGAAGTTGTGAAAAGCCTTGGGGCCATTCTTTCGAGACGCTGCGTCAAACAGAAGCGCAAATCCTGCTCAATAGTGAGAGGCAAGTTGTCAAAATGACAGCCTGAGTTGACAATTTGACCGATATGGACACGCTGGACCAGCAACTTCTCGCGCTGCTGCGCACCGATGCCCGCGCCAGCGTCGCCACGCTGGCGGCCAAGCTGCAGGTGTCGCGCGGCACCGTCACCAACCGCATCGCCCGGCTGGAGGATGGCGGCGTCATCACCGGCTACACGGTGCGCCTGCGGCCCGACTCGGTGCCCGACGAGATCACCGCCTGGATGAGCATCACCGTGGACGGCAACCGCACGCGCGAGGTGGTGTCCATCCTGCTGGGCGAACCGGGCATCACCGGGCTGTTCGACACCAACGGCCGCTGGGACCTGCTGGCCGAGATCCGCAGCGCCAACCTGCAGGAGCTGGCCGAGGTGCTGGAGCGCGTGCGCCTCATCAAGGGCATCGCCGGCACCGAGACCAGCATCCACCTGCAGAGCTACAAGCTGGGTTGACGGGCCGGACACCTCACTCGGGTATGGTGCGGGGCGCTTCCGGCGTTGTTGCCCGCTCCCCGTTCCCGATGACTCCTGACCTGATCCGCCGCGCCCTGACCGTGGCCGCGCTCGCCTTGCTGGCGGGCTGTTCCGTGCTCACTTCGCCGCCGCCCGCGCCGCCCGTGGTCGTGGTGACCCCGCCGCCGGCCGAGCCGCCACCCGTCATCAAGCCCGCGCCCAAGCCCCCTCGCATCGGCCTGGCGCTGGGCGGCGGCGCGGCGCGCGGCTTCGCGCACATCGGCGTCATCCAGGTGCTGGAGGAGAACGGCATCAAGGTCGACCTCGTGGCCGGCACGTCGGCCGGCAGCCTCGTCGCGTCGCTGTACGCGTCGGGCAAGAGCGGCCGCGAGATGCAGGCGCTGGCCGAAGGCATGGACGAGGGCGCGATCACCGACTGGTCGTTCCCGCTGCGCGGCCTGATCCGCGGCGAGGCGCTGGCGCGCTTCGTCCGCGACAAGACCGGCGGCAAGAACATCGAGCAGATGGTGGTGCCGCTGGGCATCGTCGCGACGGACCTGGCCGACGGCTCGTCCATCCTGTTCCGCAGCGGCGACACCGGCACCGCGGTGCGCGCATCCAGCGCCGTGCCGGCCGTGTTCCAGCCGGTGCGCATCGGCCAGCGCGAGTTCGTCGACGGCGGCCTGGTGTCGCCGGTGCCGGTGCGCTTCGCCAGGGAGATGGGCGCGCAGTTCGTCATCGCCGTGGACATCACGTCGCCGCCCGAGAAGGACCCGCCGGGCGACGCCTTCCGCATGCTGATGCAGACCTTCTCCATCATGGGCCGCAGCATCAACATGTTCGAGCTGCGGGACGCCGACCTCGTCATCCGGCCGCGGCTGGAGGGTGTGGGCAGCGCCGACTTCACCGCCCGCCGCCGCGCCGTGCAGGCCGGGCGCGACGCGGCGCTGGCCATCCTGCCGCTGCTGAAGCAGCGCATCGCCGAGAAGACGCGCTGATGGATGCCGCCGAGACCCCGCTGTTCCCGTTGCGCTCCGTGCTGTTCCCGGGCGGGCACCTGCCGCTGCGCATCTTCGAGCCGCGCTACCTGGACATGGTGCGGCGCTGCCAGGCGCGTGGCGAGCCGTTCGGCGTCGTCGCGCTGACCGACGGCGGCGAGGTGCGCCAGCGCGACGGCGCAGGCTTCAAGGCCGAGTCCTTTCATGCGATCGGCACGCTGGCGCGCATCGAGCATTTCGAACATGCGCAGGCCGGGCTCATCGAGATCCGCACGCGCGGCGCGCAGCGCTTCAGGCTGACGGGCTCGCGCTGCCTGAGCCACGGCCTGTGGGTCGGCACGCTGGCGCTGCTGCCCGACGATGCCGAAGTGCCGGTGCCCGACGACCTGCACCTGGCCGCGCTGCAACTGCAGGCGCTGCTGGCCGGCTGGCAGCAGCGCGGCACGCCGGATGAGTTGCCCATCCAGCCGCCCTATGCCTGGGGTGATGCCGGCTGGCTGGCCAACCGCTGGGCCGAGCTGCTGCCGATGCCGCTGCCCGAACGCCAGCGGCTGATGGCGCTGGACAACCCGCTGCTGCGGCTGGAGCTGGTGGTGGACCGGCTGGACGCGATCAGCGGTTCAGCCAATCGGTGAGCGTCTTCAGTACCTCGGCCTTCCCGGGCTCGTTGAAGAGCTCGTGCGCGAAGCCCGGCCAAGGCCGGGTCGCGACGACGTTCGCCGGCGCAGCCGCCGCGAAGGCCTCGCTGCCGCGTGGCGCGACGCAGCGGTCGGCACCGGCCCACATCAGCAGCGTGCGCAGCTGCCAGCGGGGTGCTGCGGCGATGACAAAGGCGCCCTCGTCGACGATGAAGCGCGTCAGCCGCGCGGTGATGCGGTCGTGCACCAGCGGGTCGGCTTCGTAGGCCCGCACGACGGCCGGGTCGCGGCTGATCCATTCCGCCTTCAGCCCGTTGCTCACCGCCACGCCCGGCGCCAGCGCACCGGCCACGCCCAACAGCAGCTTCTGCACGCCCGACAGGCCGGCGTCCAGCGCCGGTGACGACAGCACCAGGCCGTCCAGCGGCCGGCTCCACGCGGCCGGCGCGGCGCTGAGCGCTTCGACCGCGAAGCGCGCCGCGACGAGGCCGCCCATGCTGTGACCCAGCAGCATGAAGCGCGTGCCGGGCCGGCGCACCGCGTCGATGACGCGGGCCGTGTCGCGCAGCAGCGCCTCGTGGCCGGGGATGTCACCGCGCTTGCCGCCGCTGCGGCCATGGCCGCGGTGGTCCCAGCCGTGCACGTCCCAGCCGTGCGCGGTCATCGCGGCGGCCACGTGGGCGTAGCGGTCGATGTGCTCGCCCAGGCCGTGCACGATGAGCACCTGGCCGCGGGCCGGCGCGGCGGTCGGCCAGTGCTGCAGTTGGAGCGTCAGGCCATCGTCGGTGGTGAGGGTGTCGGTCATCGCGTCACGATGGGGAAGTTGCCGGGCGCGGCCTGGAACAGGCCGAAGAAGCGACCCAGCGCCAGCGGGTTGCCGCCGAACTGCACGTCGCCGCCCGTCAGCGCTTCGCGGGCGCTGACCTGGCCGCTGAGCAGCTTCAGGTAGACCGCCTTGGGCAGCGTCAGCGTCGCGTTGGCCTCGGGGTCGGCCGCGCCCTTGCGGTAGCGCAGCACCGAGTTCTCGACGGCCAGCGCATAGGTCTCGCCCAGGTCGCTGAAGACGAGGTTGACCTTGAGCTTGACGCCCTCGGCCTTGGCCGGGTCCAGCGAGGCGGCGGAGCGCTCGATGAAGCGTTCGATGGGCACGTGCTGCAGCAGGTCGCCCAGCGACGCCAGGCCCAGGCCCTTGGGCGCCGCCTTGCCGCGTGCTTCCTGCGCGCCGGACAGGTAGAAGTTGCGCCACGGTGCTGACTCGGCACGCCAGGCCAGTTGCTCGAAGGACTGGGCCAGCAGTTCGCGCGCGGCCGCGTTGCCCGCATCGGCCAGCACCGCATGGCGCAGCAGCTCGGCAGCCCAGCGGTGGTCGCCGTTGTCGAACGCGGCCTGCGCGGCGGCGACCAGCTTGTCCGGCCCGCCGGCCAGCTGCACATAGCGCTTCGCGGCCTCGACGGGCGGCAGCGGGTCGAGGTGGCTGGGGTGGCCGTCGAAGAAGCCCAGGTAGAACTGGTAGACCGCGCGCACGTTGAACTTCAGCGCGCCGTAGTAGCCGCGGATGTCCAGCTCGTCCTGCAGCGCCTGGGGCAGGCGCATCTGCTCGGCGATCTCCTCGGCGTTCAGCCCGGCGTTGATGCCACGCACCGTCTGGTCGTGGATGAAGCGGTACAGGTCCGCCTGCGCGGCGATGAAGTGGCGGATGCGCGCCTCGCCCCACACCGGCCACTGGTGGCTGTTGAAGACGACGTCCGCGCCCGCCGCCCAGCCCTGCGCGGCGTCCAGATAGCCGGCCCACTTCAGCGCGTCGCGCACCTTGGCGCCGCGCGGCGTCAGCAGGTTGTGCAGGTTGTGGCTGAGCAGCTCGGCACCGCAGAAGGCCTTGAACTCGGGCAGCTCGATGACGAACTCGGCCGGCGCCTCGCTGCCCGGTACGTTGTGGAAGACGAGACGGCGGCCGTCCACGACCAGCTCCTGCCGATCGCCCTCGACGAGCTGCGTGGGCGCCAGGATGCCCAGCCGGCCCAGCGCCAGCGCCTTGCCCAGGCCGGTGTCGACCGAGCCCGTCGCGTTGCGCGGCAGCAGGTTGCCGTACATCCACGTCGCGCGCCGGCCCATCGCGGTGCCGACGAGCAGGTTCTCGCTCGTGGCCTCTTCCATGAAGCCGGCCGGCGCGATGACGGGCAGTTGGCGGGCCGCGGCGTCCTCGGCGCTGACGACACCCAGCGCGCCGCCGAAATGGTCGGCATGGCTGTGTGTGAAGACGATGGCCGACACGGGCTTGTTGCCCAGGTGCTGGCGAGCGAACGCCATGGCGGCAGTGGCCGTCTCGCGCGAGGACAGCGTGTCGATGACGATCCAGCCGGTCTTGCCGTCCACCAGCGTCAGGTTGGCGAGGTCGAAGCCGCGCACCTGCCAGATGCCACCTGCCGGGCCGTCGGTGACCTTGAACAAGCCGATCTCGTTGTTCAGCTTGGCGTGGCGCCACAGGCTGGCGTTGACGGTGGCGGGCGCCTCGCCCTGCACGAAGGCGTAGTCCGCAAAGTCCCAGACGACGCGGCCGTCGTCGGCCTTGATCTGGCCGCTGGGTTTGGCGATGAAGCCGCGTCGTGCCTCGGCGGGCGCCGGGTCGTCGGCGTGGGCCGTGAGGAGGGTTGCGGCGAGCAGGGCGGTGAGGAGGTGTCGCATCGCCCCATTCTTCCTCAGCGCGAGGGCGAGGCGCAGGGCGCTGTGCCGGTACCGCAAAACCTTGCTCAGGGAAGGGGCGGAGGCGATCCGGCCGGCCACCTGAAAGTCATGAAACTAAACTTGTTACATGAAACGAGACAGCAAGCTCTCCGGCGTCCTGCACGTGCTGCTGCACATGGCGGAGATGAACGGCCCGGCCACGTCCGAGACGCTCGCGCGAGCGATGAACACCAACCCGGTCGTCGTGCGGCGGCTGATGGCGGGCTTGCGCAAGGCGGGCTTCGTCGCGTCGGCCAAGGGTCATGGCGGCGGCTGGGTGCTGGGCTGCCCGCTGTCGGCAATGACGCTGGGCGATGTGCATGCGGCACTCGGCGCGCCGGCGCTGCTGGCCGTGGGCCTGCGCGATGCGCAATCGAGCTGCCTGGTCGAGCAGGCCGTCAACCACGCGCTCGGCGCGGCCTATGCCGAAGCGGAGGGACTGCTGGTGGCGCGCCTGCACGGTGTGAAGCTGTCGGTGCTGGCCGAAGACTTTCACCGCGGCATGCAGGCCCGCGGTCTGTCACTTGAGGATTTTCACCATGAGCTTTGATGTCATCGTCGTCGGCGGCAGCTATGCCGGCCTGTCGGCTGCACTGCAGCTGGCGCGGGCGCGCCAGCGCGTCGCCGTCGTGGATGCGGGCCAGCGCCGCAACCGCTTCGTCGCCACGTCGCATGGCTTTCTCGGCCAGGACGGCCGCGTGCCCGGTGACATCGTCCGCGATGCGAGGGCGCAACTGCTGGCCTATCCGAACGTGAGCTGGGTGGACGGCCAGGCCGCGGCGGCAAGCGGCGAGAAGGAGGCCTTCGAGGTGCAGGTGGCGGGGCGGCCGCTGCAGGGACGGCGTCTCGTGCTGGCCACCGGCATCGCCGATGAGCTGCCCGCCGTCGACGGCCTGCAGGAGCGATGGGGGCGCACGGTCTTTCACTGCCCGTACTGCCATGGCTACGAGCTGTCGCAAGGGGCCATCGGCGTGCTGGCCAGCAGTGCGCTTGCCATGCACCACGCGCTGATGCTGCCCGACTGGGGCCGGGTCACGCTGTTCCTGAACGGCAGTTTCGAGCCCGATGACGGGCAGGCGAGGGCGCTGGCGGCGCGCGGCGTCAGCGTCGAGGCCGTGCCGATCCAGCGCATCAGCGGCGAAGCGACGGTGGAACTGGTCGACGGCCGCCGCGTCGCGTTGGCAGGCCTGTTCACGGCCACGCGCACGCGCATGGCCAGCCCGCTGGCCGAGCAACTGGGCTGCGCGTTCGACGAAGGGCCTGCCGGGCCGTTCCTTCGGCGCACGATGATGGAGACGACGGTGCCGGGCGTGTTTGCCTGCGGCGACGCGGCGATGGCCTTCGGCAACGTGGCCATGTCGGTGGGCGACGGCGCGATGGCCGGGGCGGCCACGCACCGGTCGCTGATCCCGGGCCTGTGAGGCGCCGATGTTTGTCGATGCGCGGCTGTCTCGTTCATCATGGGTGCTGCAGGGCTGCGAGCCCTGCTGATCCGCCACGCCAGCATCCACAAGGCCCTGCGCGAACTGCTGGGCAAGCCCATCGAGGAATGCACGGCCTTGTGCATCCCCACCGCGGGCTATGGGCATCCCGTGGGCAGCGCCGAGAAGGCGTGGCGCTTCGTCGCGGGCCGGGAGAGTGTCCGATGGTCGAACTGGGCTGGAAGTCGGTGGGCCTGCTGGAACTCACAGCGCTGCCCAGCATCGCTGCCGAGCGCCGGGAGCCCTGGGTGCGCGGTGCCGACGTGCTGCTGGCGAATGGCGGCGATGCGCTCTACCTGGCGTCCTGGTGATCTCCGAAAGACGCTGGCGCCGCTTTGGCGTTTGATGCGCGCCCATAAAAAAGCCCGGTGCACGCCTGCACCGGGCTCTTCAGGAAAGCGTGGTCGCTCAGGCGGCGCGCTTGGAGGCGCGGGTCGCGGTCTGCGTGGCCTTGACGGCTTGCGACGTGGCGGTCTGGAAGTTGGTTTCGGCCACTTCGACGGCCTGCTTGGCAGCCTTCTGCACCGATTCGAACGCGTTGTTGGCTGCGGCGACGGCCGACTTCACCAGTGCGACGGCGTTCTCGGTGCCGGCCGGTGCGTTCTTGGCGGCGGTGTCGACGACGGCGGCGAACTTCTGCTGCGCGTCGGCGAACTGCGCTTCAGCAGCCTTGGCAACTTCGGCGCCGGTGCTGGAGGCGATGTCGTAGAGGTGGCGGCTGTACGAAGCAGCCTTCTCGGCCGTCGGCTGCAGCAGCGCGGCCTGCAGGGACAGCAGCTCTTGTGCGTCCTTGACGGACATCGCGGCGGCGGTCGTGTCGGCGGCTTCGCTCAGCGCGGTCTTGGCGACCTGCAGGTTCAGCTCGACGAGCTTTTCGACGCCTTCGAACGCCTTGTTCGTCAGGCCGAAGAGGGTTTCGACATTGGCCTTATGGGCGGCGAGGACTTGTTCAGCGGTGAGCATGTGGGACTCCGTTTCAGGTGGTTGAACCATTTGCGGTGCTTTTGCTGCACTGCAACATGACCAATGATAGGGGTTCCCCCGGGGATTGCAAGCACTTTTGTTGCGGTGCAGCAAATTAGGGGTGCAAAGGCTAAGCGGGCCAGCCGCTATCGTTGCGCCCGATGCTGGCCTTCCACTCCGATGCCCACAGCCTGGCGCTGCCGCCAGGGCACCGCTTTCCGCAGTCCAAGTACCGGCTGCTGCGCGAGCATTTCGAGCGCGAGCCGGGCCGGTTGCGCATGGCGGCGGCGCCCGCCGCGACCGAGGGCGAGCTGGCGCTGGCGCACACGTCCGACTACATCGACGCGGTGCTGCACGGCCACCTGAGTGCCGCCCAGCAGCGTGAGATCGGTTTTCCGTGGAGCCCGTCGATGGCCGCGCGTTCGCGGCACTCGGTGGGCGCCAGCATCGCCGCAGCGCGCGCGGCGCTGGCCGAGGGCGTGGCTGCCAACATGGCCGGCGGCACCCACCATGCCTATGCGGACAAGGGCTCGGGCTACTGCGTCTTCAACGACGTGGCTGTCGCGGCGCGGTTGATGCAGTCGGAGTGGTCACAGCGACATCGCAGCACGCTGAAGGTGCTGGTCATCGACCTCGACGTGCACCAGGGCAACGGCACGGCCGCCATCTTCCGCGGCGACGACACCGTGTTCACCTTCTCCATGCACGGCGCGCGCAACTTCCCGTTCCGCAAGGAGGCGAGCGACCTGGACGTGGACCTGCCGGACGGCTGCGGCGATGCCGACTACCTCGCCGCGCTGGACCGCGCGCTCGACGAGGTCTGGTGCCGCGCTCAGCCGGGCCTGGCCTTCTACCTGGCGGGCGCCGACCCGCACGAGGCCGACCGCCTGGGCCGCCTGAAGCTGACCTACGACGGTCTGGCCGAGCGCGACCGCCGCGTGCTGGCCGCGTTGCGCGAGCGGCGCATCCCGGTGGCGCTGAGCATGGCCGGCGGCTACGGACACGACCTCGCGACGACAGTGGCGGTGCAGGTCACGACGCTCAACCTCGCGGCGGATACCTGGGCGACATGGCCCCGGTAGACCCTCGTGGAAGAATGCGTGACATGACGTCACGCCCCGAATCCCGGCCCCGGCCCGACACCCGCGACGCCTACCCCCGCTTCGTGCCGCTGACCACCCGCTGGATGGACAACGACGTCTATGGCCACCTGAACAATGTCGTCTACTACAGCCTGTTCGACACGGCCGTGAACAGCCTGCTGATCGAGGCCGGCGCGCTGGACATCCATGGCGGCGCCGTCATCGGCTTGGTCGTCGAGACGCACTGCAACTTCTTCGAGTCGCTGGCCTTCCCGCAGCGCATCGAGGCTGGCGTGCGAGTCGCGCGGCAGGGCCGCTCCAGCGTGCGCTACGAGATCGGCCTGTTCGCCGAAGGCGCCGCCACCTGCGCCGCGCGCGGCCACTTCGTGCACGTCTACGTGGACCGCGACGGCCGCCGCCCCGTGGCCGAGCTGCCGCCGGCCTACCTCCAAACCCTGAAGACCCTCACCCCATGAGCCGTTTCGCCACGCCCACGCCCGAGCAGACCGCCGCGGTCGATGCCGCCATCAAGACGCGCCATTCGCTGCGCGCCTTCCTGCCCACGCCGGTGCCGCGCCAGACCGTCGAGGACATCCTTGAAGTCGCGTCGTGGGCGCCGTCCGGCACCAACACCCAGCCCTGGCAGGTCCACGTGCTGACGGGCGAGGCGCTCAAGCGCGTGTCCGGCCGCATCCACGCCGCCTACCTGGACCCGGCGCAGAACGCGGCCCACAAGGAGGAGTACCCGTACTACCCCAACGAATGGCGCAGTCCCTACATCGACCGCCGCCGCAAGGTGGGCTGGGACCTGTACGGCCTGCTGGGCATCGCCAAGACCGACAAGGCGCGCATGCAGCACCAGCATGGCCGCAACTTCACGTTCTTCGACGCGCCGGTGGGCCTGTTCTTCACCATCGACCGCGTCATGCAGCAGGGCTCGTGGCTGGACTACGGCATGTTCCTGCAGAACGTCATGGTGGCGGCCCGCGCGCGCGGCCTGCACACCTGCCCGCAGGCGGCGTTCACGCAGTTCCACCGCCTCATCGCCGAGGAGCTGCAACTGGCGCCGGAGCAGATGCTGGTGTGCGGCATGTCGATGGGCCACGCCGACCCGCAGGCGAAAGAGAACAGCCTCGTCACCGAGCGCGCGCCGGTGTCCGAGTTCACGCGTTTCCTGGAGGACTGATGGCGCTGTCGGGAGCTGAACTGGGCCTGGCCTGGGCCGCGCCGTTTGCCGGCATGCTGCTGTCCATCGCCGTCATGCCGCTGGCGGCACCGGCGTTCTGGCACCACCACTTCGGCAAGATCGCCGCGGCGTGGACGCTGGCGTTGCTGGTGCCGTTCACGCTGGCCTTCGGCGCGGCGCAGGCCGGCGGCGTGCTGGTGCACACGCTGGTGGAGGAATACCTGCCGTTCACCATCCTGCTCTGCGCGCTGTACACCACGGCCGGTGGCATCTACATCCGCGGCAACCTGCACGGCCGCCCCGCGTTGAACGCCGGGCTGATGCTGCTGGGCGCCGTGCTGGCCAGCATCATGGGCACGACCGGCGCGTCCATGCTGCTGATCCGCCCGCTGATCCGGGCCAACGACAACCGCCGCCACAACGCCCACGTCGTCATCTTCTTCATCTTCATCGTCAGCAACGTCGGCGGCTCGCTGACGCCGCTGGGCGACCCGCCGCTGTTCCTCGGCTTCCTGCAGGGCGTGAGCTTCTTCTGGACGGTGAGCCACCTGCTGCCGGAAACGGCCTTCCTGCTGGGTGGCCTGCTGGCCGTGTTCTGGGTCATCGACGCCTGGCTGTACCGCAGGGAAGGTGTCACGCCGGCGGACCCGACGCCCGACACGCCCAGGCTCGGCCTGGAAGGCGCCATCAACCTGCTGCCGCTGGCCGTGGCCGTGGGCCTGGTGCTGATGAGCGGCACCTGGAAGCCCGGCATCGTCTTCGACCTGTGGGGCACCCCACTGCCGCTGCAGGCGCTGGTGCGCGATGCCGGCCTCGTCGGCGTGACGCTGGCCTCGCTGTGGCTGACGCCGGCCGGCGTGCGCGAGAGGAACCAGTTCTCCTGGGCACCCATGCAGGAGGTCGCCAAGCTCTTCATCGCCATCTTTCTGACCATGGTGCCGGTCATCGCGATGCTCAAGGCCGGGGCTGCCGGCGTGTTCGCGCCGCTGGCCGCGATGCTGACGGGCGCCGACGGCCAGCCGTCGCCAGCCGCCTATTTCTGGCTGACCGGCGGGCTGTCCTCGGTGCTCGACAACGCGCCGACCTACCTCGCCTTCTTCAACCTGGCCGGCGGCAACGCGCAGGCGCTGATGAACGAGGGCGCGATGGTGCTGGCGGCCATCTCCGGGGGCGCCGTCTTCATGGGCGCGATGACCTACATCGGCAACGCGCCCAACTTCATGGTCAAGGCGATTGCCGAGGAGCGCGGCGTCAGGATGCCCAGCTTCGGCGGCTATCTGCTGTGGTCCGGTGCGGTGCTGTTGCCGCTTCTCTTCGTGATGGCCTGGATATGGATGCATTGAAGCCCCAAGTGCTGATCGCGCGGCGCGTGCCGGCGGCGGTGATGGACCGACTCTCGGCCCGCTTCGGCGTGGACTACCACGACGGCGAGGCGCCGCTGGGCGCCGACGCGCTGCGTGAGCGGCTGCAGGGCAAGGCCGGCGCCTACATCACCGGCACCGAGCGCATCACGGCCGAGCTGCTGGCCGCCTGCCCCGACCTGCGCGTCGTCAGCACGATGAGCGTGGGCTACAACCACATCGACCTGGCCGCCTGCACCGCGCGCGGCGTGCTCGTGACGAACACGCCCGACGTGCTGACCGAGACCACCGCCGACTTCGGCTTCGCGCTGCTGATGGCCACGGCCCGGCGCATGAGCGAAGGCGAGCGGCTGTTGCGCGACGGGGGCTGGAAGAGCTGGTCGTGGGACTTCCTGGCCGGCGCCGACATCTACAACAGCACGCTGGGCATCCTGGGCATGGGCCGCATCGGCCAGGCCATCGCGCGCCGCGGACGCTTCGGCTTCGGCATGAACGTGGTCTATCACAACCGCTCGCGCCTGCCCGCCGAGACCGAGACCGAACTCGGCGCCCGCTACGTCGCCAAGGACGAGCTGCTGCGCCAGGCCGACCACCTGGTGCTGGTGCTTCCGTACTCGGCCGAATCGCACCACTGCATCGCCGCTGCCGAGCTCGCGCTGATGAAGCCCACGGCCACGCTCATCAACATCGCCCGTGGCGGCATCGTCGACGAGGACGCGCTGGCGGCCGCGCTGCGCGAGCAGCGCATCGCCGCGGCGGGCCTGGATGTCTTCGAAGGCGAGCCGCGCGTGAACCCGGCTTTGCTCACGCTGCCCAACGTCGTGCTGACGCCCCACATCGCCAGCGCCACCATGCCCACACGCCTGGCCATGGCCGGCCTCGCCGCCGACAACCTCATCGCCGCGCTGACCGGCGCCACGCCGCCCACGCCTTTGAACGCTGAAGTCCTGACCCGATGAAATCTCGCCTGTTGATCTTGCTCGTCCTGCTTCCCGCGTTCGCTTTCGCCCAGCATGCGAAGAAACGTCCTGCCCCTGAGGTGGAGCCTGAGCCTGTCGTCGAGGACAAGACGCCGCGCGATTCCAACAAGTTCGCGGTGCTGTCGCTGCTAGGCGACGACGTGCAGCTCATCTATCTGACGCCAGCGCGCGGGGACACGGCGCAATCTGGCGAGTGGAAGGCGAAGCCTGCCGGCGACTTGGACAACACGGTGCTGCAGGTGATGGATTCCGCCATCAAGGACTCGGCGAAGGGCCGCGAAGCCAAGCTGTACACCTCGACGACACGCAGTTTGTTCGGCGATCCGGCATCGCTCTTCATCAACGGCAAGCTCAACCTGCCCGACAACCTGAGCGAAGCGGTACGACAGAGTGGCGCTGCGCACTTGCTGCTGGTGATCCGCAACCGGCAGGATCCTGGGCTGGCCGCAGCCTTGCCAGCGCGCATCTCGTCAATGCTGGACGGCCCGGGCTTCGTAGTGGATCAGCGCCCCAGTGGGCAGATCGGCTTCGACGGCCAGGGTGGCTTGCCCGTGCTCGCTCCTTATGTCTCCATCCGTATCGCGCTCATCGACCTCCGTGATCTCAAGCTCAAGCGCGAGCGGTCGATGGCCGTGGCGCGACGGCTTCAAGTGACTCCGGAGATGGGGGCCAACCCCTGGGCGGCGACGACGGCCGAGCAGCGTATGAAAGGACTTGAGGCCTTGATCGAGATCGAATTGCCCGCGGCTGTGAAGGCACTGATCGTGCCCTGATACCCGAGCTGCCAGGGCTGGTGGCTCGTCAGGGCGAGAGACAATCCCGGCATGAGTCTGATCGACGTGCTGCTGCCGGCCCTGCTGGCCCTGATCCTGGTTGTCCTTGTGCTGATCTGGCGGCGCCAGCAGCCACCTTCGGAGGCCGTCTCGCCTGAGCTGGCCCGGGCGCTGCAGCAGGGCAACGAACGGCTGGAGCGCGAGCTGCGCGACGAACTCGGCCGCAGCGCCAGCGGCACGCGCCAGGAGCTGCTGCAGGGCCTGGGCCAGGTGCAGCAGGCGCTGACGCAGGGGCTGCAGGGCAGCAACCAGTCGCTTAGCGCACAGGCGCTGGCCTCGCGCGAGGCGCAGGACGCGGCCGCGCTGCGCAGCGCGCAGGCGCAGGCCGAGGCCATGCAGCGCCTGGCCGAGGGCATGCGCGAGCAGCTCAAGGCCATGTCCACCGGCAACGAGCAGCGCATGGCCGAACTGCGCCACACGGTGGAGTTGCGCCTGACCAGCATCCAGCAGGACAACGAGAAGAAGCTGGAGCAGATGCGCGCCACCGTCGACGAGAAGCTGCATGCGACGCTGGAGCAGCGCCTGGGCGAGAGCTTCAAGCAGGTGGCCGAGCGGCTGGAGCAGGTGCACAAGGGCCTGGGCGAGATGCAGAACCTGGCGCGCGACGTGGGCTCGCTGAACCGCGTGCTGACCAACGTGAAGACGCGCGGCGTGTTCGGTGAAGTGCAGCTCGCCGGCCTGCTGGACCAGGTCTTCACGCCCGAGCAGTACGCGGCCAACGTGGCGACGCTGCCGGGCTCGAACGAACGCGTGGAGTTCGCGATTTCCTTGCCGGGCCAGCGTGACGATGGCAAGCCGCTGTGGCTGCCCATCGACGCCAAGTTCCCGCGCGAAGACTACGAGCGCCTGCTGGATGCACAGGACAAGGGCGACCCCGTGGGCGCCGAGGCCTCGGCCAAGGCCATCGAGATGCGGCTGCGCCTGGAGGCACGCACCATCCGCGAGAAGTACATCGCCCCGCCGCACACGACCGACTTCGCCATCCTGTTCGTGCCCACCGAGGGCTTGTACGCCGAGGCGCTGCGCCGCCCCGGGCTGATGGAGAGCCTGCAGCGCGAGCACAAGGTCATGCTGTGCGGCCCCACCACGCTGCTGGCCACGCTGACCAGCCTGCAGATGGGTTTCCGCACGCTGGCGTTGGAGAAGCGCTCCGCGGAAGTGTGGGAAGTGCTGGGCGCCGTCAAGACCGAGTTCGGCAAGTTCGGTGACGTGCTGGCCCGGGCCAAGAAGAAGATCGAGGAGGCCGGCAACACGCTGGACGCCGCCGAGGTGCGCACCCGGGCGATGACGCGCAAGCTCAAGGGTGTGGAAGCCTTGCCCGACGACGCGACGCAGCGGCTGCTGCAGCTGGCTGCCGACGTTGGCGAGGACGCCGAGTGAGCGCTGCATGAGTGATATCGCGCCGCGGCACCTGCGCCGCGCGTTTCCCTGGCTGATCGCCACGCTGATCTGCGTGCACGCCTGCATGGCGGTCACGCGCGTGACAGCCAGCCTTTGGGTGCTCAACCATGGCTACGGCGAGGCGTCCGTGGGGCTGCTGCTCAGCCTCTTCGCCGTCGCGCCCATCGGCCTGTCGCTGTGGGCGGGCCGGCTGGCGGACGCGCATGGGTTCCATCGCCCGGTCGGCTTCGGCGTGCTGCTGGCAGGCTTCGGGGCCTTGCTGGCGCTGGCCGTGCAGCAGCTCTGGGCCATTGCGCTGGGTTGCCTGGCCTGCGGCGGCGCGGTCGCGGTGGCTGCCGTGGCGATGCAGCGCGAGGCGGGGCTGATGGCGCAGGAGCCCGGCGAGCTCAAGCGCATCTTCAGCTGGGTGGCGCTCGGCCCCGCGCTGTCCAACGCGCTCGCGCCCATCATCGCGGGCCTGCTGATCGACCACGTCGGCATGACCGCCTCGTTCGCCTTCGCGGCGCTGCTGCCGCTGCTGGCCTGGACGCTGGCGCAGAAGGTGCCGCGCCACCTGCCCGAGCCGCGCAGCAAGAGCTTTCGCGAGCCGCCCGCGTGGGACCTGTTCCGCCTGCCGGCCTTCCGGCGGCTGATGGGGGTCAACCTCGTCATGTCGGCCTGTTGGGACGCGCACAGCTTCGTCGTGCCTGTGGTGGGCCACTCGCGCGGGCTGTCGGCGTCCAGCATCGGCATCGTGCTGGGCAGCTTCGCCATCGCAGCCACCTGCGTGCGGCTGGCCATCGTGCGCTTCGCCGACGACCTCGACGAGGTCAAGGCGATGCGCACCGCGATGGTGGTGGCGATGCTGACCTTCCTGGCCTATGCCTGGCTGCCCGGCACGGCCGGCCTGCTGTGCGGTTCGGCGCTGCTGGGCGTGGCGCTGGGCTCGGTGCAGCCCATGATCCTGTCCATGCTGCACCGCGTGACGCCGCCGGAGCGCCACGGCCAGGCGCTGGGGCTGCGCATGCTCTTCGTCAACAGCGCCACGGTGGCCATGCCGGCGGGCTTCGGCATGCTGGCCGCAGCCACCGCGCTGGCCGCCCCGATGTGGCTGATGGCTTCATTGCTGGTGCTGGCGCACGCGCAGGCGCGGCGGCTCTGAGCCGTGGCGCCCTTGGCGCGAGCCGGGTTTGCATTCCGAAACCACGCAGAATGGTCGCGGGCGTACAAGCGCCAATCAAGCGGCGTTTGCCAGAGAGAGCGTGTGGACATGACGATGAAGCTGGACCGGTGGATGGCGCGGGGCCTGGGCATGGCGCTGCTGGGCCTGGCGCTGGGCGTGGCGCAAGCGCAGCCTGTGGCGGCCAGGCCGGCGGCGGTGCGTGCGACGGCGCCCGTGGCCGCAGCGCCCGAGCGCGTGCGCGAGATGGGCGGCGTCGAGGAGTACCGGCTGCCCAACGGCCTGCAGCTGCTGCTGCTGCCCGATGCCACGCAGACGACCACGACGGTCAACATCACCTACCGCGTCGGCAGCCGCCACGAGGCGCCGGGCGAGTACGGCATGGCCCACCTGCTGGAGCACATGCTGTTCAAGGGCACGCCGCGGCAGGCGGACATCCCTGGCGCGATGGCGCAGCGCGGCGTGCGCTTCAACGGCTCGACGACGGTGGACCGCACCAATTATTTCGCCAGCTTCAACGCCAACGCCGACACGCTGGCCTTCCTGATCGAGCTGGAGGCCGACCGCATGGTGAACAGCCGGGTCGCCAAGGCCGACCTGGACACCGAGATGACGGTGGTGCGCAACGAGTTCGAGCGCGGCGAGAACCAGCCGTTCGCGGTGCTGTCGCAGCGCGTGAACTCGGTGGCCTACAGCTGGCACCCGTACGGCAAGGCCACCATCGGCCCGAAGAGCGACATCGAGAACGTGCCCATCGAGCACCTGCAGGCGTTCTACAAGCGCTACTACCGGCCCGACAACGCGACGCTGCTGATCGCCGGCGCCTTCGACAAGGCGGCCACGCTGGCGCTGATCGCGAAGCACTTCGGCCCCGTGGCCCGGCCCGCCGCGCCCGTGCCGCAGCCCTACACCGTGGAGCCGGCGCAGGACGGTGAGCGCACGGTCGTCGTGCGCCGTGTCGGCGGCCAGCCCATCCTGCTGGCCAGCTACCACGTGCCGGCCATCACCCACCCGGACGCCGCGGCGCTGATCGTCTACAACCTGCTGATGAGCCTGCAGCCCAGCGGCCAGCTCTTCAAGCAGTTGGTGGAGACCAAGCTCGCCGTGGCGGCCGGCCTGCTCGGCGGGGGCGGCGCTGACCCGGCGACGATGAGCGCCTACGCCGTGCTGCCGCCGGACGGCGACGTCGCCCAGGTCGAGGCGCTGCTGCTGGACCTGGTCGAGGGCCGCACCGCCAGGCCCTTCGACGAGAGCGAACTGGCCCGCGTGCGCGACCTGGCCGTCAACAGCTACCGCCAGCAGATGAAGAACCCCGAGGCGCTGATCCAGCAGATCTCGGGCCTCATCGCCGCGGGCGACTGGCGGCTGCTGTTCCAGCTGATGCAAGACCTGCCGAGGGTGACGCTGGCCGACGTGCAGCGCGTGCGCGACGCCTACTTCAGGCCGGCCAACCGCACGCTGGGCCGCTACCTACCGGCCACGTCGGTCGAGCGCGTGGAGATTCCCGCCGCGCCGCCGCTCAGCGCACGCCTGGCCGGGCTGAAACCGCCGCCCCAGGTGGAGCCCGGCGAGCAACTGGACCCGGTGCCGGCGGTGCTGGAGTCGCGCACGGCGCGCACCACCCTGCCCAGCGGCATCAGGCTGCAGACGCTGCGCAAGCAGACGCGCGGCAACACCGTCGTGCTGCAGATGCAGCTGCGCTGGGGCGAGCGCGACGTGACCTACGCGGCCAACGGCACCGGCATGGTGGGCCAGTTGATGGACGAGGGCAGCGCCGGCTACACACGCCAGCAACTGCAGGACGCGCTCATCAAGCTGCGCGCCAACCTCAACATCACCAGCTACGACCAGGGTGCCACGGTCTTCATCAGCGCCGAGCGCGACACGCTGCTGCCGGCATTGCGCGTGGCGGCCGACGTGCTGCGCCGGCCGCTGCTGCCGCAGGACGCGTTCGACCGCGAGCTGAAGGCGGCGGTTGCCGGCGTCGAGGCCTCGCGCCAGGAGCCCGGCGTGCTGCGCCAGGAGGCCACGCGCGGCCACTACAACCGTGCGCGCGGCGTGGCGCTGGGACACCCGGACTACGTGATGAGCGTGGACGAGCGCATCGCCAACCTGAAGGCCACGACACTGGCCGACGTCAAGCGCTTCTACGCCGCGTACTGGAGTGCCGACGACGCGCAGGTCAGCGTGGTGGGCGCGCTGCCCGACGGCCTGGCGGCGGAGCTGGGCCAGTTGTTCGGCGACTGGAAGAAGCCCACGGCGCCCAGGTTCGTGCGGCATATCCCGCAGCACGTGGCCATCCCGCCCGCACGCTTCGACGCCATCGCGCGCGACAAGGCCAACGCCATCGTGCGCCTGAACGAGCCGCTGCCGTTGAATGCCGAAGACCCCGACTACCCGGCGCTGGAGCTGGCGGTGCACATCTTCGGCGGCGGCGGGCTGGAGAGCCGGCTGTCCGAGCGCGTGCGCCAGAAGGAGGGCCTGACCTACGGCATCGGCGCGAGCCTGGGCGCCAGCCCCTGGGGCAACGCCGGCAACTTCGCCATCCAGGCCAGCTATGCGCCGGACAAGCGCGACCGCGTCATCGCCGTCGTGCAGGAGGAAGTGGCGCGCATGACAGCCGAGGGCGTCACGGCGGCCGAGCTTTCCCGCGCCAAGCAGGACATCCTCGAAGGCCGCAAACAGGGCCGCACCGAACCCGGCTCGCTGGCCGCCGCGCTGACCCACCAGGCCGAGCGCGGCGAGACCTGGGCCGCGGCCCAGTCGCGAGACGACCAGCTCGCCGCCGTCACCGTCGAGCAGGCCAACGCGGCCTGGCGCCGGTACATCCAGGCGGGTGGCTTCGTCATTTCCACCGCAGGCGATTTCAAATGAGCGACCCGCTGACGGCGATGAAGATCGAGCCCTACCTGTTCTTCGACGGCCGCTGCGACGAGGCCATCGCGTTCTACGAGCAGACGCTGGGCGCCGAGGTGCTGTTCCTGATGCGCAACTCGGAGAGCCCCGAGCCGCCGCCTGGCGTGCTGCCGCCGGGCTCGGCGCACAAGGTCATGCATGCGTCGCTGCGGATCGGCAGTGCGCTGGTGATGGTCTCCGACGGCATGTGCCAGGGCAACGCCACCTTCAAGGGCTTCTCGCTGTCGCTGGACTGCCCCGACGAGGCCACGGCGCGCCGGGTCTTCGAGGGCCTGGCCGACGGCGGCCAGGTCAAGCTACCACTGGGCAAGACCTTCTGGGCGCCGCTGTTCGGCATGGTCAACGACCGCTTCGGCGTGGGCTGGATGGTCGGCCTCTCGGCGCCGGCGTCGTGAACGTCGCGGTCCGTTTGCCCGCGCACCTGAAGGCCGACTGCTCGGCCTGTGCGGCGCTGTGCTGCGTGATCCCGCCCTTCGACGCGCTGCAGGGTTTCGGCTTCGACAAGCCGGCCGAGACGCCCTGCCAGCACCTGTGCGCCGACCACCGCTGCGGCATCCACGAGGCACTGATCCCGCGCGGCTTTGAGGGTTGCGTGGCCTTCGACTGCCTGGGTGCCGGCCAGCGGCTCACGGCGCTGGCCGTCGAGCGCTTCGGCAGCGCGGACTGGCGCGCCCGTCCTGACGTGGCGCGCTGGCTGTTCGCGGCCTACCCGCGCATGCGCGAGGCGCAGGAGTGGCTGGCGCGGTTGACGCTGGCAGCCACGGTCGCGGGTTCTGATGAGTTGAAGGCGCTGGCCACCGAGCTGGCAGCGCAGGCGCCGCAGTGGCCGGGCTGGAGCGCGGCCGAGCACGCCGGCTGGCAAGCCCGTGTCGCGGCCGCGCTCGCGCCGCTGGCCCGAGAATGAGTGCCTTGCAGTTGAGAAAGCGTTGGATGTTCGGATTGATGGGCTTGAGCCTCGGAGCGAATTGACATGCGGTGGCGCAAACCCCGTCCCATCCAGCTCGTCGCCATCGTGCTCAGCGTGGCGGCCGCAGGCAGCGTGCTGGTGGCGTTCAACCGCATGTCGGGCTTCATGGGCCGTACGAAGGCCGAGCCGGTGCTGGTCGCGAACGTCGACCTGCGGCTGGGCAACACGCTGCTGTCCACCGAACAGGGCGAGGCCGAGGCCCGTGCGGACATCGAGGCTGGCCGGCTGCAGCTTCAGACGCTGGCGCCCGAGTCCGGGCGCACGCCCGACGACGAGGCGCGGGCGCGTCAGCTCAAGCAGCGCTACGGTGTCGTCTGGGTGCACAAGGGCGGCACGCCCACGCCGGCCGCGCATGCGTTCGTGGACGCGTACAACCGCGTGATGCGCGCCGAGATCGAACGCCGCCATGGCCGGGCCGCGCTGGACCGCCTGATGCCCAAGGAAGAACCCGCCACCGCAGGAGATGCGCACCCGTGAAGCTGATCGGCATGCTCGACTCGCCCTATGTGCGGCGCGTCGCCATCTCGCTGCGCCTGCTGGGCCTGCCGTTCGAGCACGCGGCCATCTCGGTGTTCCGTGGCTTCGACGCGTTCCAGCAGATCAACCCGGTCGTCAAGGCGCCCACGCTGGTCTGTGATGACGGCACGCGGCTGATGGATTCGACGCTGATGCTGCAGTACGCCGAGGCGCTGGCCGGCCGCAGCCTGCTGCCCGCCGAGCCGGCGGCGCTGCTGCATGAACTGCGCCTCATCGGCCTGGCGCTCGCCGCCTGCGAGAAGACGGCGCAGATCGTCTACGAACGCGGCCTGCGCCCGGCCGACAAGCAGCATGCGCCGTGGGTCGAGCGCGTCAGCGGCCAGCTGCACGCGGCCTATCGCGAACTGGAAGCCGAACTGGCGCGGCAGCCGCTGGATGTGGGCGGGCCGGGCCTCGGCCAGGCCGCCATCACGGTGGGCGTGGCATGGACCTTCACGCAGTGTCTGCTGCCTGAAGACGTGCCGCCAGCAGGTTTCCCTCGACTGGCGGCGCACGCGGCGGCGGCAGAGGCACTGGCCGTGTTCCGCGCCATCCCCTGCGACGACGCCGTCACGCTGGCGCACTGATGTCACGCCGCCCGCCGCAAACGGTCTACGTCTTCCAGGGCGGCGGCGCGCTGGGGGCCTACCAGGCCGGCGTCGCCGAGGCGCTGGACGCCGGTGGCATCGCGCCGGACTGGCTGGTCGGCACGTCCATCGGTGCCATCAACGCGGTGCTGATCGCCGGCAACGCGCCCGCCGACCGCTTGCCGGCGCTGCACAAGTTCTGGGAGCGCGTGACGCGCGCGTCGTTCGCGCCGCAGATGCCGGTCAATCCGTTCACCGCGTTCGCTTCGGCCTGGCAGGGCTGGCAGACTTTGCAGACGCTGACCCGCGGCATTCCCGGCTTCTTCAAGCCGCGCGGCCCGCAGGCCTGGGACATGAACCGCCGTGCGCCGCTGCCGGAGCTGGGCTTCTACGACACATCGCCGCTGGCCGCCACGCTGCGCGAGCTGGTGGACTTCGACCGCATCGCCAGCGGCGAGACGCGCCTGACGCTGTGCGCCGTGAACGTGCGCTCCGGCGCGCTGGCGCTGTTCGACAACCGCGATGGCCGCACCCGCATCGGTCCGGAGCATGTGATGGCCAGCGGCGCGCTGCCGCCCGGCTTCGCGCCGGTGCAGATCGGCCGCGAGGCGTTCTGGGACGGCGGCATCTACTCCAACACGCCGCTGGACGTGGTGCTGGACGACAGCGAGCGTCGCGACACGCTGTGCTTCATGGTGGACCTGTGGGACGCCAGCGAAGCCGCGCCGGCCACGATGGCGCAGGCGCTGATGCGCTACAAGGACATCCAGTACGCCAGCCGCATCTGCGAGCACCTGGACGACCACGAGCGGCTGCAGAACCTGCGTCGCGCGGTGCGCCTGATCGGCCGCAGGCTCGATGCCAAGGCCGCGGCGGACCCGGCCGTGAAGGCGCTGCTCGAACTGGGCTGCGATTCACGCATCGACGTGGTCCACCTCGTCATGCACGCGCAGGCGGGCGAAGACTCGTGGCGCGACATCGACTTCAGCGACGAGCGCCTGCGCGCCCGCTGGGCCGCGGGCCTGCATGACGGCAGGCGCGTGATGAAGCAGGCCGCGTGGCGCGAGCCGCTGCACGACAACGTCGGCATGCGCGTGCACGCGCTGCAGGGCACGCGCTGACGCGCGTGCGGTGGGTCAGCGTGTGCGGCGGCGGCTGAACGCGGCGCCGGCCATCGCCACGGCCACCAGCGCGAGGCCTGCGGGCTCGGGCAGTTGGTTGGCCACCGCGCCGTTGACGCGGATCGAGAAGTCGTCCACAGCCAGGCCGTCATCGGCGCCGGTGGCGTCGAAGTCGTTCCAACGGATCCAGAAGGTCGAGCCGTTCAGGATGGACAGGCTGGCGATGGTGGACGAGATCGACGTGCGGTTGCCCGCGGCATTGCCATCCTTGGCGCCCGTGGTGTCCGAGGTGGGCGCATTGAAATCCAGCAGGTCCACGTCGGTCCAGGTGCCGGTGACCAGGTCCGTCGCGTTGAGGCTGTACTGGAAGTCCAGGCGATCCGCCCGGTTGGCGGTGCCGACGCGCCACTGCTCACCGAAATACGAGATCAGCATCGAGGTGATGGTGCTGCCCGTGTTGTTCGTGAACGCCGCACCGAACACCGGGATCAGCGTGCCGCTGCGCAGGCCGCCCAGCGCGCGGTCCGTGCTGCCCGCGGCACCGTAGCTGTAGGTGTCGCCCGTCGTGGAGGCACCGGTGTCGACGGCGTACTGCTCGTTGTCGCGTGCGCCGCCGCCGGATTCGGTCATGGCCCAGCCCGGAATGACCAGGTTGTTCGTCGTGCCGCTCGCGACGTTCGACAGCGTGTCGAAGTTCTGCGTGTAGCCCACCGCGTTCAACGTCGTCAGGCTGATGGGTGCTGCAAAGACCGCGCCCGTCGTCAGAGCGAGGCCGGACAGGGCGAAAAATGTGCTGCGGATGGCGGGCATGGTGGATGCGCTGTGAGGGATGTGCGAGGCAGGCGGATTGTGGCGAAGCCTTCGCGCTGATTTGCGATTCTTCACGCCGCATCCCGCGACTCAGGGGGCGGGTTGTGCCGGACTCAGTCCAGGAGGGCCCGCAGCTTCTGCACCGTGGCCCAGTTGCGTGTCGTGCCGCCTTCGCCGAGCTTTTTCAGCAACTGCACGCCGGCCTTGCTTTCAAGGATGCCCTGGGCGCACCACAGGTAGGCCGCGTGCGGCGTGACGGTGTAGCGCTCGTCGCCGGCCGTGACGATGCCCTCCGCGGCCTTCAGTGCTGCCGCGTCGGCCGTGATGGCGACGAGCAGGCGGCTGGGGTCCTCGGCCTCGGGAAAGGGCGGCTCGGCGGCAATCGCGTGCCATTGCGCGGCCGTCTTCAGGATGACCGCGGCGTCCACGCCCAGCCGTTCGGCGACCGCCGCGCGCAACTGGTCGGCCGACAGTTTCTTGTTCGCATCGAACACCGCGTTGCCGCTGTTCAGCAGCGTCGTCACGTTGGTCGCGCCGAGTTCGGTGAGCAGGGCCTTGAGGTCGGCCATCGCGATGCGCTTGGCCTTGCCGACGTTGATGCCGCGCCACAGAGCGACGTAGCGCATCAGTCCTGCCCCTGGTACACGAGCCTGCCGCCGACCCAGGTCTGCAGCACGCGGGTCTTCAGCAGCGCCGCGGGCGAGGACGTCAGCGGGTCGCGGTCGACGAGGATGAAGTCGGCACGGTGGCCCGGCGTCAGCGAGCCGACGTCCTTCTCCGCGTGGCCCGCGAACGCCGCGGCGCGCGTGAAGCAGTCCAGCGCCTGCACCGGGTTCAGTGCCTGCTGGCGATACCAGCCGCCGACGGGCTTGCCGCTCGCGTCCTCGCGCGTGATCGCCGCGTACAGGCCTGCCCACGGCGACGGCTCCTCGACGGGGAAGTCCGAGCCGCAGGCCAGCCGCGCACCGCTCTTCAGCAGGCGCTGCCACGCGTAGGCGCCCTGGATGCGCTGCGGGCCGACACGGTCCTCGGCCATGTTCATGTCCGACGTCGCGTGCGTGGGCTGCACGGAGGCGATGACCTGGGCCTTCGCGAAGCGCGGGATGTCGGCCAGCGCGATGACCTGCGCGTGCTCGATGCGGTGTCGCAGCGCCGTGCTGCGCGCGCCGAGTTCCTGCTGCAGCGCCTCGAAGCCGGCGAGCGCCTGGCGGTTGGCGGCGTCGCCGATGGCATGCACGTTGACCTGGAAGCCGGCTTTCGCCGCCGCCCGCATCTGCGCGTGCAGCACCGCATCGGGCTGGAACAGCAGGCCGCGCGTCTGCGGCGCGTCGCTGTAGGGCGCCAGCAGCGCGGCGCCGCGGCTGCCCAGGGCGCCGTCGGCAAACAGCTTCACGGCACGCAGCACGTAGTGGCCCTCGCTCGCGCCCTCGGCATCCAGCAGCGGGCCGCTGGCGCGCAGCCGCGCCATGAAGGCCTCGTCGCTACCGCGTGCCATGCCGTAGATGCGGATCTTGAGCCCGCCGGCGGCGGCGCGCTGGCGCAGCAACTGGTCCGCCGCGGCCGAGATGCCGGCGTCGTGCACGCTGGTCAGGCCCAGCGACAGCAGCTCGCGCTCGGCCGTGTCGAGGTGGGCGGCCAGTTCGGCGGCGTTCTCGCCGGGCACATGGCGCTCCACGAGGCCCATCGCGCCGTCCACCAGCACGCCGGTCGCGTCGCCGTGGGCATCGCGTTCGATGCGGCCACCGGCGGGGTCGGGCGTGTCGCGCGTGATGCCGGCGATCTGCAGCGCGCGGCTGTTGGCCCAGCCGGCATGGCCGTCCACGCGGGACAGGAACACGGGGCGCGCGCGCTCGGCCGTGTCCAGCTCGGCGGCGGTCGGGAAGCGTCCCAGCTGCCACTGGGCCTGGTTCCAGCCGCCGCCGGTGATCCAGGCGGCCTGCGGACGCGCGGCGGCATGGGCCTTGACCGCAGCGAGCGCGGCGGCGAGGTCGGCCGTGTCGCGCAACTGCAGGCTGCGGCGCGCTTCGCCCAGCGACAGCACGTGGCCGTGCGCGTCGATGAGGCCGGGCAGCAGCACGCGACCACCGGCGTCGATGCGCTGTGCGTCGCCCGCCCGGGCCTGCAGCGCGGCCAGCTTGCCGATGGCCTGCACGCGGCCGTCGCCGCCCACCTGCATCGCATCGAAACGCACGACGCGACCTTGCTCGTCCAGCGTCACGCCGCGGGCGTTGTGCACGAGCAGGGCCTGCGCGCAAACGCCGCCGCCGCCGAGCGTGAGCAGGGCGGCGGCGAAGAAGAGGGGGAATCGCATGCCCGCAGTCTCGGGGACGCGGGCCATCAGCACATCAGCTCATGCCCTGATGGCGCAGCAGCGCGTCGATGCGCGGTTCGCGGCCGCGGAAGGCCTTGAAGTTGTCGATGGCGTCGCGCGCGCCGCCTTGCTCCAGCACCTCGTGCAGGAAGCGCTTGCCGGTGGCGGCATTGAACACGCCTTCTTCCTCGAAGGCGCTCCAGGCGTCGGCGCTGAGCAGCTCGGCCCACTTGTAGCTGTAGTAGCCGGCCGCGTAGCCGCCCGCAAAGATGTGGGAGAAGCTGTGCTGGAAGCGGTTGAAGCTCGGCGGGATCAGCACGGCGACTTCGGCGCGCACGCCGTCCAGCACCTGCTGCACATCGCTTTCAGCGCCCGGTGTGGCGTGCAGCTGCATGTCGAACAGCGCGAACTCGATCTGGCGCAGCGTCTGCAGGCCGCTCTGGAAGTTCTTGGCCGCGGTCATCTTGTCGAACAGCTCGCGCGGCAGCGGCGCGCCTGTGTCCACATGGCCGCTCAACTGCTGCAGCACGTCCCATTCCCAGCAGAAGTTCTCCATGAACTGGCTGGGCAGCTCGACGGCGTCCCACTCCACGCCGGAAATGCCGGAAACGCCCAGGTCGTTCACCTGGGTCAGCATGTGGTGCAGGCCATGGCCGAACTCGTGGAAGAGCGTGATGACGTCGTCGTGCGTCAGCAGCGCGGGCTTGTCACCGACGGGCGGCGCGAAGTTGCAGACGAGCTGGGCGACCGGCGTCTGCTGCTCGCCCGTGGGCTTCAGCCAGCGGCTGCGCACCTCGTCCATCCAGGCGCCGGGACGCTTGCCCGGGCGGGCGTACAGGTCGAGGTAGAACTGGGCGATCAGCTGGCCGCCGCGCTTCAACTCGTAGAACTTGACGGTCTCGTGCCAGACCGAGGCCTGGGCCTCGGCGATCTGCACGTCGAACAGCCGCTCGATGATGCTGAACAGGCCGGCGACGACCTGGGGCGCGGTGAAGTACTGCTTCACGGTCTGGTCGCTGAAGGCATAGCGCGCTTCCTTGAGCTTCTCGCTCCAGTACGACACGTCCCACGATTCGAGCGGGCTGCCGTCGGCGAACTCGCGCAGCTCGGCCAGGTCGCGTTCCGCGAACGGCCGGGCGCGCCTGGCGAGGTCGCGCAGGAAGCTCATCACCTCGGCGGGCGTGGACGCCATCTTGGGCGCGAGCGACACCTCGGCGAAGCTGGCGTAGCCCAGCAGCTGCGCCTCTTCCTGGCGCAGCGCGACGATCTCGCGCATGGCGGCGGTGTTGTCCCACTCGGGCTTGCCACCGGAGTCCTGAATGTCGCTCGCGCGCGTCACATAGGCGCGGTAGAGGGTGTCGCGCAGCGCGCGGTTCTCGGCGTACTGCATGACCGGCAGGTAGACCGGGAAATGCAGCGTCAACTTGTGGCCGCCGTCGTCCAGCCGGGTGGCGTCCAGCACGTCCTGCGGCACACCCGCCAGTTCATCGGCACTGGCCACGTAACTCCAGCCGTCGGTCGCGTCCAGCACGTGTTCGCTGAACTGCTGCTGCAGCTCGGCGCTGCGTTCCTGGATGGCGGCATAGCGCTCGCGAGCTTCGCCCTGCAGCTCGGCGCCGGACAGCACGAAGTTGCGGATCGCGTGCTTGAGCACCTGCTGGCGCGGCGCGCTCAGGGATGCGCCCTGGCTCGCCAGGACGGCCTTGTACTTCGCGAACAGCGCCTCGTTGGCGCCCATCGCGGTGCTGAACTCGGTGACGACCGGCAGCATGGCGTTGTAGGCCTCGCGCAGCTCGGGCGTGTCCGCCACGGCGTTGAGATGCCCGACGGCGCCCCAGGCGGCGCCCAGGTGCTCGGTCGACGTGTCCAGGATGCGGGAGAGCGCGTCGTAGTCGGCCGGCGTCTCGGGCCGGGTGGCCTCGTCGAGCGCGACCTGCGCGGCAGCGAGCAGTTCGGTGATCGCCGGGCCGACGTGCCCGGGCTGGATGGCCGCGAAGTCGGGCAGGGCGGCGGTGGAGAGCAGCGGATTCGTCATGGTCATCAGGCCGACTTGAGGGAACGTTCTGCGGATTCAAGCGTGTTGACCAGCAACATGGCAATCGTCATGGGGCCGACCCCACCGGGCACCGGCGTGATCCAGCCGGCGACGTGCTTCACACCGTCGAAGTCCACGTCCCCGCAGAGCTTGCCCTCGTCGTTGCGGTTGATGCCCACGTCGATGACGACGGCGCCGGGCTTGACCATGTCGGCCGTCAGCACGTTGCGGCGACCCACGGCGGCGACGACCACGTCGGCCTGGCGCGTGTGGTGGCCGATGTCCGGCGTGGCGCTGTGGCACACGGTGACGGTGGCGTTGGCCTGCAGCAGCAGCAGCGCCATGGGCTTGCCGACGGTGTTGCTGCGGCCGATGACCACGGCGTGCTTGCCGCGCAGGTCCACGCCCGTGCTCTCGATCAGCTTCATGCAGCCGTAGGGCGTGCACGGACGAAAGCCGGGCAACTGCGTCATCAGCTCACCGGCGCTGAGCGTGGAGTAGCCGTCCACGTCCTTGAGCGTGGAGATGGCTTCGATGACCTTGTGCGGGTCGATGTGCTTGGGCAGTGGCATCTGCACGAGGATGCCGTGGATGCTCGGATCGCGGTTCAGCGCGTCGATGCGCGCCAGCAACTCCGCCTCACTGAAGCTGGCGTCGTACTTTTCCAGCACCGAGTGCAGGCCGGCGTCGGCGCAGGCCTTCACCTTGTTGCGTACGTAGACGTGGCTGGCCGGGTCGTCGCCGACGATGACCACGGCAAGGCCGGGCTGGCAGCCGCGCGCGGCGAGCGCGGCGGCGCGGGTCGCGACCTCGGAGCGGATGGACTTGGCGAGGGTGAGGCCGTCGATGAGCTGGGCGGTCATGGGGAACTCCGGTGAGTCAAAAAGCAAAAAGCCGCTGAACGATCAGCGGCTTTCGAGGTCGGGTGGCACTCAAGCCTTGGCGGTGGCGCCGAGCGCGATCTTGAGCAGGTCGGCCACCGTGTTGGCGTTGAGCTTTTCCATGATGTTGGCGCGGTGGGCCTCGACCGTCTTGATGCTGATGCCGAGGTCGTCGGCGATCTGCTTGTTCAGGCGGCCGGCGACGATGCGCTCCAGCACCTGCGCCTCGCGCGTCGTCAGCCGCGCCAGCAGGGCGTCGCGGCTGGCGGCTTCCTGGTGGCTGGAGAAGGCCTCCCGCGCCTGGTCGAGCATGCGCTCCACCAGCGCCAGCAGCTCTTCTTCCTTGAAGGGCTTCTCGATGAAGTCCATCGCACCCTTCTTCATCGTCTGAACGGCCATGGGCACGTCGCCGTGGCCGGTGATGAAGACGATGGGCAGCGGGCTCTTGCGCTCGATGAGCCGGTCCTGCAGCTCCAGGCCGGTCATGCCTTCCATGCGGATGTCGGCGATGAGG
The DNA here is from genome assembly GCF_965229315.1 of Roseateles sp. Taxonomy (GTDB): domain Bacteria; phylum Pseudomonadota; class Gammaproteobacteria; order Burkholderiales; family Burkholderiaceae_C; genus Pelomonas. The sequence goes on along the minus strand of NZ_CBDDJA010000002.1, from coordinate 2,721,580 downwards.
CAGGCCACCTCGCGGGGGTCGTAGCGCGCCAGGAAGGATTCGGCGGAGTCAAAGCACTTGACCCGGTAGTCCTTGCCTTCGAGCAGCCATTGCAGGGAGTCGCGGACCGCTTCGTCGTCATCGACGACGTAGACATTGCCCTTCTTGGGAATCAGGCTCATGGTGTGCTGGGTTCGGTTCTCTGGGCACCTGGTGTGGCACCGTTCAGGGCTTCTTGACGCAGGAGTTCGGAGGTGATGGTGACCGGAATCGTGAAGGCGAATCGGCACCCGACGACCAAGGAACCATTGTAGAGGTTCTCGGCCTTGATCCTGCCCTGGTGCGACTCGACGATGGACCGGCATAACCCTAGGCCGATGCCCAGCCCGTCGGCCTTGGTCGAGAAGAAGGCCTCGTACATGCGGGCGATGACCTCGTCCGGCAGGCCCGGACCCATGTCGGTCACGGAGAACTCGATCTGGCCGCCCATCTCGGCCGTGTGCTTGGGCACCACGCGCAGCTCGATGTGGCGGCGCGACGTGGGCAGCGAGGCGTTGTCGATGGCCTCGGCGGCGTTCTTCAGCAGGTTCATCAGCACCTGCTCGATGAGGATGGGGTCCACCATCAGCTGCGGCAGCCGCTGCGCCACGTAGGTGTGGATGGCCACCGTGCGGCGGCGCAGCTCGATGCCGGCCAGCTCCACCGCGTCCTCGACGATGTCGGCCGCGTGGGCCGGCTGGCGCTGCGGTTCGCTGCGTTTCACGAAGTTGCGGATGCGGTGGATGATCTGGCCGGCCCGCTCCGCCTGCTTGGCCGTCTTGGTCAGCGCGGCCATCAGTGCATCCTTGTCGATGCTGTCGGCGCGCACGCGGCTGACCATGCCGTTGCAATAGTTGGTGATGGCCGTCAGCGGCTGGTTCAGCTCGTGGGCCACGCTGGACGCCATCTCGCCCATGGTCATCAGCCGGCTCGTCACCTGGGCCTTCTCGGCCTGCAGCGCGGCCTGCGCCTCGGCGTGGCGGCGCATGGTGATGTCGGTGGCGATCAGCATCTGCGCCAGGCGCCCGTCGGTCCACTGCAGGTAGCGCGCGCGCACGTCGAACCACATGGCCAGCGAGTCGACATAGACCTCGCGCGGGTCCGAGCCGATGTCGGTCAGCGCCTCGGCGGGCAGGCCGGAGTAGTCGTCCACCTCGTCGCTGGCTTCGGGAAGGCCGCGTCGGCTGGTGGTGCCGACGAGCTGGCCGCCGGCCAGCAAGGCATGGCCGGCGGGGTCGGCGCCGAACCACAGCCGGTAGCTGCGGTTGGCGAACAGCAGCTCGGGTGGGTTGACCGACAGCACCGACACCGCCGCGTCCAGGCCTTCCAGCACGGTGGTGAAGCGCTCGTGCGAGGCCGAGAGCTGGTCGCGCACGCGCTTGGCCTCGGTGATGTTGGTCATCGACGTCATCCAGCCGGTCTGCTTGCCCTTGGTGTCCACCAGCGGCGACACGTAGACGCGGGCGTCGAACTGGCTGCCGTCCTTGCGCTGGATCTTGACCTCCACGCCGCCCGCCGGGCTGCGGCCCTGCAGCTCCTGCTGCAGCAGGCGCGCGTTCTCCTCGCGCCGGTCCGACGGCCAGAACGGGTAGGGCGGCGTGCGGCTCATCAGGTCGGCCTCCGAGAAGCCGGTCATCGCGCAGAAGGCCGGGTTCACGTAGGTGATGCGCGTGTCCAGGTCCATCGCGCGCATGCCGGTCAGCATGGAGTTCTCCATCGCGCGGCGGAAGTTGGTTTCCAGCGTCAGCGCGTTCTGGATCTGCGTGCGCCGGCGCATGTGGCGCCAGGTGCCCAGCAGCATCCACACCGTCAGGCCGGCCAGCGCCAGCACCAGCCAGAACAGCGCGTTGCTGATGAGGCCGATGGACGTGCGCCAGCCCTGGCCGCGCAGCACCAGTCCGTTCAGCGCCGGCGCCAGCGGCACGTCGTGCAGCAGTGCTGCGCGCCGCAGCATCTGGCCGGGCATGGGCGTTACCGTGCTGCTGACGAGCTGGTCGCGCGAGTCCAGCACGGCGATGCTGTGCCGGGTGGCCACCTCGCTGGGCACGTAGTAGCGCAGCAGCGCCTCCACCGTGTATTCGGCAATCAGCACGCCGGCGAAACCGCCGCGGTCGATCAGCGGGATGTGCAGCTGGAAGACGGTCGTGCCGTTGGCATCGGCGAAGGGCGGCGAGTAGACCGGCTGGCGCCGCTCCTTCGCGGCCTCGAAGGCGATCTCGGCGGCGTTGGACTGGTTGGGCATGGGCATGGACGGGTCCGCGCCGTCCGCCGACATCAGCCCGTCGGCCTGGAAGCCCGCCGCCCCCACGCTGCTGCGGCGTTCGCGCTTGGCGGTCAGCCAGGTCACGTGCGTCAGCTCGGGCCGCTCGCGCGCAAACGCCTGGGCCTGGGCGGAGAACTCGTGCGCGTCGATCTGGCGCGTGACGACCTCGCGCGCGATGCGCACGAGCTGTTCCTGGTTCTCGATCAGACGCAGGCGGATCTGCTGCTGCGCGATCTCGGTGTCGCGCTTGACGCTCTCGGTCTCGCGCTCGATTTCTTCGTTGCGCAGGTACCAGAAGGCCGAAATGATGGCCGCGAGGAACAGCAGCACCGAGATCAGCGGCCCCAGCGTCGCGAGCCGGTCCTGGCGCGAGGGCGACTGCCTGAACCACCAGCCGGCGACGAGGCGGCGCAGCCGCGCGGCGAAGCGCTGGCGGCGGGAGCGAATCTCGGAGGAAGGTGAATCAACGGCCATGGCAAATTATCCGGGGACGCGGCCAGCGCCAATATTTCACAATAAGAAATCATCTCGCACCATTTGGGAAGTTGACCGGCTTTGTGAGACACTGCGCCGGCCCGCGGGGGTGGCGCCGCGCGCTGTGCTGCGCCATACCCTGTTAGAACACCCCTTCCGCCCAGCAGAGGCGGTTTATCAGGAGACCGGCCATGTCAGCCCAGCCGCAAGAATTTCTCGGCGCCGCTTCGAGCGATGTCGACCCGCAGGAAACCAAGGAATGGCTGGACGCACTGTCCGCCGTCATCGACCGTGAGGGTGCCGAACGCGCGCACTTCCTGATCGAGGAGATCCTGGAGCACGCCCGCCAGCACAGCATCGACCTGCCTTTCTCGGCCACCACCGGCTACGTCAACACGATCGAAGCCGACCAGGAGGCCCGCTGCCCCGGCAACATCCAGATCGAGAAGCGCCTGCGCGCCTACATGCGCTGGAACGCGATGGCCATGGTCGTGCGCGCCAACCGGCTGCATCCCGCCGACGGCGGCGACCTGGGCGGCCACATCGGCTCGTTCGCGTCGGTGGCCAGCATGTTCGGCGCCGGCTTCAACCACTTCTGGCACGCGGCCAGCGAAGACCACGGCGGCGACTGCCTGTACATCCAGGGCCACAGCGCGCCCGGCATCTACGCCCGCGCCTACCTGGAAGGCCGCCTCAGCGAAGAACAGCTCGACAACTTCCGCCAGGAAGTCGACGGCAAGGGCCTGTCGAGCTACCCGCATCCGAAGCTGATGCCCAACTTCTGGCAGTTCCCGACCGTCAGCATGGGCCTCGGCCCGCTGATGGCGATCTACCAGGCGCGCTTCCTGAAGTACCTGCACGCCCGCGGCATCGCCAACACCGAGAACCGCAAGGTCTGGGCCTTCATGGGCGACGGCGAGATGGACGAGCCGGAGTCCTTGGGCGCCATCGGCCTGGCCGTGCGCGAGAACCTCGACAACCTGGTGTTCGTCGTCAACTGCAACCTGCAGCGCCTGGACGGCCCGGTGCGCGGCAACGGCAAGATCATCCAGGAGCTGGAAGGCGAGTTCCGCGGCGCGGGCTGGAACGTCATCAAGCTGATCTGGGGCAAGGGCTGGGACGAGCTGCTGGCGCGCGACAAGAGCGGCAAGTTGAAGCAGCTGATGATGGAGACGCTGGACGGCGACTACCAGGCCATGAAGGCCAACGACGGTGCCTTCGTCCGCAAGAACTTCTTCGGCAAGTACCCCGAGACGGCCAAGCTCGTCGCCCACATGAGCGACGAGGAGATCTTCGACCTGCGCCGCGGCGGCCATGAACCCGAGAAGGTCTACGCCGCCTTCGAGAAGGCCCACAACAACAAGACGGGCCAGCCCACCGTGCTGCTGGTCAAGACCGTCAAGGGCTACGGCATGGGCAAGGCCGGCGAGGGCAAGAACACCGTCCACCAGACCAAGAAGCTGACCGACGAAGACGTCAAGTACATCCGCGACCGCTTCAGCATCCCCATTCCCGACAGCGAGCTGGCCAGCGTGCCGTACTACAAGCCGGCCGAAGACACGCCGGAGATGCGCTACCTGCACGAGCGCCGCCAGGCCCTGGGCGGTTACCTGCCCAGCCGCCGCGCCAAGGCCGACGAGCAATTCAAGGTGCCCGAGCTGGCCACCTTCCAGGCCGTGCTGGACCCGACCGCCGAAGGCCGCGAGATCTCGACGACCCAGGCCTACGTGCGCTTCCTGACGCAGCTGCTGCGCGACAAGGACATCGGCCCGCGCGTCGTGCCCATCCTCGTCGACGAGGCCCGCACCTTCGGCATGGAAGGCCTGTTCCGCCAGATCGGCATCTACAACCCCAAGGGGCAGCTGTACACGCCGGTCGACAAGGACCAGGTCATGTACTACCGCGAGGACAAGGCCGGCCAGATCCTGCAGGAAGGCATCAACGAAGCGGGCGGCATGGCCTCGTGGATCGCCGCGGCGACGTCGTACTCGACGAACAACCGCGTGATGATCCCGTTCTACGTCTACTACTCGATGTTCGGCTTCCAGCGCATCGGCGACCTGGCCTGGGCGGCCGGCGACATGCAGGCGCGCGGCTTCCTGCTGGGCGGCACGTCGGGGCGCACCACGCTCAACGGCGAAGGCCTGCAGCACGAGGATGGCCACAGCCACATCCTGGCCGGCACCATTCCCAACTGCATCAGCTACGACCCGACCTTCGCGCACGAAGTGGCGGTCATCATGCAGCGCGGCCTGAAGCGCATGGTGGAAGACCAGGAAAACGTCTTCTACTACATCACGCTGCTGAACGAGAACTACCCGATGCCGGGCCTGAAGGCCGGCACCGAGGAGCAGATCCTCAAGGGCATGTACCTGCTGGAAGAGGCCGACGCGAGCCAGCCCGTCGCCGTCAACCTGCTGGGCTCCGGCACCATCCTGCGCGAGAGCCAGGCCGCGAAGAAGCTGCTGGAAGACGACTGGGGCGTGGGCGCCAACGTGTGGAGCTGCCCGAGCTTCAACGAGCTGGCCCGCGACGGCCAGAACGCCGAGCGCTGGAACCTGCTGCACCCGACCGAACTCGCCTGCGTGCCGTTCGTGACGCAGCAACTGGGCCACACCAAGGGCCCGGTCATCGCCTCCACGGACTACATGAAGAACTACGCGGAGCAGATCCGCGCGTTCGTGCCCAAGGGCCGCACGTACAAGGTGCTGGGCACCGATGGCTTCGGCCGCAGCGACTTCCGCTCCAAGCTGCGCGAGCACTTCGAGATCAACCGTCACTACATCGTCGTCGCCGCACTGAAGTCGCTGGCGGACGACGGCGCGGTGCCGAACGAGCGCGTGGCCGAGGCCATTGCCAAGTACGGCATCAACGCTGACAAGATCAACCCCCTGTACGCGTAAGCGGACGACGGGGTTGATCTTGGGGCGAAGCTCATGACGCTTGCGTCGTGAGCGAAGACTCCAAGTGGCCCCAAGCTGGAGACACAGTTATGGCATTGGTTGAAGTTCAAGTTCCGGACATCGGTGATTTCGACGAGGTCGGCGTCATCGAGGTGCTGGTCAAGGTCGGCGACACCGTCAAGGTCGAGCAGAGCCTGGTGACGGTGGAGAGCGACAAGGCGTCGATGGAGATCCCGTCGTCGCAGGCCGGCGTCGTCAAGGAGATCAAGGTCGCCGTGGGCGACAAGGTCAAGCAAGGCAGCGTGCTGGTCGTCGTGGAAGGCGAGGGCGCTGCGGCTCCCGCACCCGTTGCCGCGGCACCGGCTGCCGCAGCTCCGGCACCTGCCGCGGCCGAACCCTCCGCTGCCGCGCCTGCTGCGCCCGCTGCAGCGCAGGGCGGCTCGGTCACCATCGAGGTGCCGGACATCGGCGACTTCGACGAAGTGGCCGTCATCGAGGTGCTGGTCAAGGCCGGCGACACCGTCAAGGTCGAGCAGAGCCTGATCACCGTCGAGAGCGACAAGGCCTCGATGGAAATCCCGTCGTCGTCGGCCGGCGTCGTCGAGGAACTGCTGGTCAAGGTCGGCGACAAGGTCAAGAAGGGCTCCCCGCTGGCGCGCGTGAAGGCGGCCGGCGGTGCCTCACCGGCGCCTGCCGCCGCCGCGCCCGCTGCCGCGCCGGCCCAGGCCGCTGCCCCGGCACCTGCGCCGGCCGAAGCCAAGCCAGCGCCCGCCGCTGCGCTGCCGGCGCACCAGCCCACCGCGCCCACGGGCCAGCTGCCGCACGCCTCGCCCAGCATCCGCAAGCTCGCCCGCGAGCTGGGCGTGCCGCTGGCCGAGGTCAAGGGCAGCGGCGCCAAGGGCCGCATCACCGAGGCCGACGTGCAGGGCTTCGTGAAGGCCGTCATGTCCGGATCGGTGCAGACGGCCGCCCAGAAGGCCGTCACGCCCGCAGCCGCTGCGGGCGGCGGTGGTGGCGGTCTGTCCGTGCTGGCCTGGCCCAAGGTCGACTTCGAGAAGTTCGGCCCGGTCGAGCGCAGGGAGCTGTCCCGCATCAAGAAGATTTCGGGCGCCAACCTGCACCGCAACTGGGTGGTCATCCCGCACGTCACCAACCATGACGACGCGGACATCACCGAGCTGGAAGCCTTCCGCGTCCAGCTCAACAAGGAGAACGAGAAGGCCGGCATCAAGGTCACGATGCTCGCCTTCATGATCAAGGCGGCCGTCGCGGCGCTGAAGAAGTTCCCCGAGTTCAACAGCTCGCTCGATGGTGACACGCTGGTGTTGAAGAGCTACTTCCACATCGGCTTCGCGGCTGACACGCCCAACGGCCTGGTCGTGCCCGTCATCAAGGACGCCGACAAGAAGGGCATCTTCCAGATCAGCGCCGAGATGTCGGAGTTGGCCAAGAAGGCGCGCGACGGCAAGCTGGGCCCGGCCGACATGAGCGGCGGCTGCTTCTCGATCTCGTCGCTCGGCGGCATCGGCGGCAAGTACTTCACGCCCATCATCAACGCGCCGGAAGTGGCCATCATGGGCGTCTGCAAGAGCTCCATCGAGCCCGTGTGGGACGGCAAGGCCTTCCAGCCGCGCCTGATCCTGCCGCTGTCGCTGAGCTGGGACCACCGCGTCATCGACGGCGCTGCTGCGGCCCGCTTCAATGTCTACTTCGCGTCGCTGCTGGCGGACTTCCGCCGCATCGCCCTCTGAGCGGAGACCGACATGAGCATCATTGAAGTTCAAGTTCCGGACATCGGCGACTTCGACGAAGTCGGCGTCATCGAGGTGCTGGTCAAGGCCGGCGATACCGTCAAGGTCGAGCAGAGCCTGATCACCGTCGAGAGCGACAAGGCGTCGATGGAGATTCCTTCCAGCGCCGCCGGCGTGGTGAAGGAACTGCGCGTCAAGATCGGCGACAAGGTCGCCAAGGGCTCGGTCGTGCTGACGCTGGAGTCCGCGGACGCGGCTGCTCCCGCGCCGGCAGCAGCGGCACCTGCTAACGCAGCGCCTGCACCCGCTCCCGCAGCTGCTGCACCGGCACCGGCTGCGGCAACGTACTCCGGCAACGCCGACCAGGCCTTCGACCTCGTCGTGCTCGGCGGCGGCCCCGGCGGCTACTCGGCCGCCTTCCGCGCGGCCGACCTCGGCCTGAAGGTCGCGCTGGTGGAGCGTTATGCGACGCTCGGCGGCGTGTGCCTGAATGTGGGCTGCATCCCGTCCAAGGCGCTGCTGCACGTGGCGGCCGTCATGGACGACGTCAGCCACATGGCCGACCTGGGTGTGGCCTTCGGCGAGCCCGAGGTCGACATCGCCAAGCTGCGCGCCCACAAGAACAAGGTCACCGGCAAGCTGACCGGCGGCCTGGCCGCCATGGCCAAGATGCGCAAGGTGACGGTGCTGCGCGGTGTTGGCACGCTGCTGGACGCCCAGCACCTGAAGGTCGAGGCGACCGAGGGTGCCGTGGGCCAGGCCAAGACCGGCGCGGCGCAGACGGTCGCCTTCAAGCGTGTCGTCATCGCGGCCGGCTCGCAGGCCGTGCGCCTGCCCTTCCTGCCGAACGACCCGCGCATCGTCGACTCGACCGGCGCGCTGGAGATGGACGTCAAGCCGCAGAAGATGCTCATCGTCGGCGGCGGCATCATCGGCCTCGAGATGGGCACGGTGTACTCCACGCTGGGCGCGCGGCTCGATGTCGTCGAGATGCTGCCCACGCTGATGACGGGCGCCGACCGCGACCTCGTCAAGGTCTGGCAGAAGTTCAACGCGCACCGCTTCGACAACATCCTGTTGAACACGAAGACGGTGGGCGCCGAAGCGAAGCCTGACGGCATCTGGGTCACGTTCGAAGGCGAGGGCGCCCCCAAGGAGCCCCAGCGCTACGACCTCGTGCTGCAAGCCGTGGGCCGCACGCCCAACGGCAAGAAGATCGGCGCCGAGAACGCTGGCGTCATCGTCGGCGACCGCGGCTTCATCCCGGTCGACGTGCAGATGCGCACCAACGTGCCCAGCGTGTTCGCCATCGGCGACATCGTCGGCCAGCCCATGCTGGCCCACAAGGCGGTGCACGAAGGCCACGTGGCGGCGGAAGTCATCGCCGGCGAACTGCTGGGCGACGACAAGCTCAAGAAGAGCCAGTTCGGCGCCCGCGTGATCCCGAGCGTGGCCTACACCGATCCCGAGGTCGCGTGGGTGGGCATCACCGAGGACGAAGCGAAGGCCAAGGGCATCAAGGTCACCAAGGGCCTGTTCCCGTGGACGGCTTCAGGCCGTGCGATTGCCAACGGCCGCGACGAAGGCTTCACCAAGCTGCTGTTCGACGAGGAAAGCCACCGCATCATCGGCGGCGGCATCGTCGGCACGCATGCCGGCGACATGATCGGCGAGATCGCGCTGGCCATCGAGATGGGCGCGGATGCCGTGGACATTGGCAAGACCATCCACCCGCATCCCACGCTGGGCGAGAGCCTGGGCATGGCCGCGGAAGTGGCGCACGGCTCCTGCACGGATGTGCCACCGGTGCGGCGCAAGTAAGCCGGGTCATGCGTCGCCTGCTGGGCACGGCGCTACTGCTGGCGCTTTCGGCGCACGCCGAGGAGCGCGCGCTGTCGGTGGCGCCGCAGGCCACCGATGCCCGACCGGCGGCCGACGAACCGCCGCATTGGGTGGTCTATGACCCGGCCGTGGCTGAGCCGTTGTTCGTCTGGTTGCCTGGCACCCATGGCCAACCGGCCAGCGGTCCGAAGGCGTTGTTCCAGACCGTGCGCGCCAGCGGCTACAGGCTCGTCGGCCTGTCCTATCTAGACGACGTGGCCGTGTCCCAGTTGTGCGTGGGCCGGCGGCTTCAGGCGCAGCCGACATGCGCAGCGGCCTTTCGCCAGCAGCGCGTGTGGGGAGACGAGCCATCGGCACCCATCGCCGACCGTCCCGAGGACGCCATCGTGCCGCGGCTGACGCGGCTGCTGCACCAGCTTGCCGAGCAGGACCCGGCAGGCCAGTGGGCCGCCTACCTGGACGGCGACGAGCCGCGCTGGAGCCGCATCGTGCTGGCCGGCCAGTCGCAGGGGGGCGGCATGGCGGCGTATCTCGCCAAGACGCGCGCCGTGGCTGGCGTGATGATGTTCTCCGGCGGCTGGGACAAGGATGCCCGAGGCGACGTGGCGCGCTGGTACCGCCAACCGAGCGTGACGCCGGCCGAGCGTTGGCACGCGACCTATCATGTGCTGGAGCCACAGGCTGATGTGATGGCGCGGATCTACGCGACGCTGGGCATTCCCAAGTCCCAGGTGCACGCGCTGGACCTGCCGGTCATCCGTCGCACACCCCATGGTGAAGGCATTGGCAACCCGGCCTATGCCCCACTGTGGCAAGAGATGTTGGGTGCGGCCAGGCCGCAGCCCTAGGCAAAGCTCTTCTCGATGCCCTGAAGTGCATCGGCCACGACGCGCTCACGCAGCCGCTCAAGCTCCGGCAGCGGGTAGCGTGGCATGCCCAGCACCAGCAGCAGATAGCCCACAAGCTTGGTCAGCGCCAGGGCCGCGGCCAAGGTGAGCTGCGCTTCGCCGGGCTCGGCCGCGGCGCCCGCGCACGCAGCCACGCGCTCCCGCTCCAATTGGATCAACTGGTGGTAGACCGGCTGGTCCTGCATCGGCACCGCCTCGTCGCCGATGCCCTTGGGCGTGGACATGTAGATCATGCGGAACTGGTCGGGGCGGGCCTCCCAGAAGGCGAGGAAGCCGCGCAGGTGCGCCTCCATGACCTTCAGCGGCGCGCGCCGCCCGGCCGATGCGGCCAGCAGGTCGGCCAACAGCGCCTCGAAGAGTTCCAGCCACAGCCCTTCCAGCAGCGCCTGCTTGCTGGGGAAGTAGCTGTAGAGCGCCATCGTCGACAGGCCCGCATCCTGGGCCAGGCGCCGCATGGACAGCGCAGCAGGCCCGTCGCTGGCGTAAATGCAGCGTGCCCGTTCCAGCAGCTCCAGTTTCAGCTGTGCCATCGCCGCCGGGCCTCGGCGCACCCGGGGGCGAGCTGCTCGTGCGGCAGCGACCGTCCTGGACTTCATCGGTTCCTCCCTGTCGTCTGGCGCCCGTGGTGGCACGCTGTCGTCGGTGTACTTTTGTTTCTTCCAGTCTCCCACGTTAATTACGCACGAGCTCCCTCCCGTGTGGATGACCGTTCATACCGTACGCGTACAAGAATGGCGGGAACGAACATGCACGCTGGCATGTCGGCTCACCCCCTTCCCGTACCAAGTCCCATGCAATTCCTCACCCGCATCTCCGTCGGCGCCAAGCTTGGCCTGGCGTTCCTGGTCGTGCTGCTGATCACGGCCCTGCTGGGCGTGGTGGCCATCGTGCAACTCGGCGCTGTCAACGACACGGCCAGCGACATGGGCGACAACTACCTGCCTTCGGTGCGCGAGCTGCAGGAGGTGGCGAAGCAGGCCATGCGCTACCGCACCAGCGAGTACCGCATTGCGCTGTCCGAACTGGCCGAGCGGCCTGCGGCGGTCGAGTTGTCGCAGACGTACCTGCAGTCGCTGGAGCAGCATCTGGCGGTGTACGAGAAGCTGCCAGCCTCGCCCGAGGAGACGGCGCTGCTGAAGCAGTTCAAGCAGAGCTGGGCCGCCTACCTGGAAAACAGCCGTGCCTTCAAGGCGGCGGCACAGGCCGACGACGAGGCGAAGATGAAGTCGCTGCTGATCGGTGAGGGCCTGGCCAAGTTCAACGCATCGATCAAGGACGTCGATGCGCTGGTCGACCAGAACAGCAAGAGTTCCGATGCCGCCAATGCGCTCGGCGACCGGATCTACGCCAACAGCCGGAACCTGATCGTCGGCATGACGGTGGCGGCTGTGCTGCTGGGGGCGGTGCTGGCGTTGGGCATCACGCGGCAGATCACGCGGCCGCTGGCCGCATCCGTGCAACTGGCCGAGGCCGTCGCCGATGGCGACCTCATGCAAAGCCTGCGCGTCGTCGGCACCGACGAGCTGGCCCAGTTGCAGAGTGCGCTGCTGCGCATGGTCGACCAGTTGAAGCGCGTGGTCGGCCAGGTGCGCGACGGCGTGGACTCGGTGTCCAGCGCCGCATCGCAGATCGCGACCGGCAACCATGATCTTTCGGCCCGCACCGAGCAGACGGCGTCCAACCTGGAAGAGACCGCGTCCAGCATGGAGGAACTGACCGGTGCGGTGGGCCAGTCGGCCGACACCGCACGCCAGGCCAACCAGCTCGCCAGCACGGCGGCCGACGCGGCGGCACGTGGCGGCCAGGTCGTCGGCGCGGTGGTGCAGCGCATGGACCAGATCAGCGACTCGTCGCGCAAGATCGCCGACATCATCAGCACCATCGATGGCATCGCGTTCCAGACCAACATCCTGGCGCTGAACGCCGCGGTGGAAGCCGCCCGCGCCGGCGAGCAGGGCCGCGGGTTCGCCGTCGTGGCCGGTGAAGTGCGCACGCTGGCGCAGCGCAGCGCCGAGGCGGCCAAGGAGATCAAGACGCTGATCAGCCGGTCGGTCGAGACCGTCGAGGCCGGCGCCGCCGACGTGGCCCAGGCGGGCGAGGCGATGCAGGAGATTGTCTCCAGCGTGGGCCGCGTCACCGACCTGATGGGCGAGATCGCCGCCGCCGCGGTCGAGCAGCGCGATGGCATCGCCCAGGTCAACCAGGCGGTCGCCAACCTGGACCAGATGACGCAGCAGAACGCCGCGCTGGTGGAGGAATCGACCGCGGCGTCGTCCTCGCTCAGCGAGCAGGCGCAGCGGCTGGCCGAGGTCGTGGCGGTGTTCAAGCTCGGTTGACGGCCCGGGTCGCCTGCGGGCGCTGAAGGCGTTGGTCATGCGTCGGGTCTGGCCGCTGCACGTCGGGATTACCCGCCGTGACTTACCGCAGCGCCGTCGGCTGGTCGCTTAATCGCCGCTTTGACGCGGCGGACATGAGCGTGGCGCAGACGACAAGGCGGTTGGCAGTGCCGGCCGCCCGGCGAGGTCGCTTCGTGAACTGCGATCCGGTGTGCACGCCGTGCCGCTGCGTCCAGACCGAAGGAGACTCCGCATGAAGATCCATCTCTCGCGTCGACAAGTCCTGCAGATGAGCGCGGCGCTGGGCAGCGGCGGCCTGCTGTCCACGGCGGCCGTCGCGGCCCAGCCCCAGCGCATCCTCATCCTCGGCGGCACGGGCTTCCTCGGCCCGGCCATCGTGGCGGCGGCCGAGAAGCGCGGGCACACGCTGACGCTGTTCAACCGCGGCAAGACACGCCCCGGCCTGTTTCCCCACATCGACAAGCGCCAGGGCGACCGCGATCCGCTGAAGGGCGAGGGGCTGAAATCGCTGGAGACCGGCGAGTGGGACGCCGTCATCGACGACTCGGGCTTCTACCCGCGCATGGTCGGCGCGTCCGCGCAACTGCTGGCGCCGCGCGTGAAGCAGTACGTCTACATCTCCAGCATCAGTGCCTACAAGGAGCCCAGTCCCATCGGCGGCGACGAGGACACGCCGCTGGCCATGCTGGCCGATCCGATGGTCGAGGAGATGGGCAAGAACTTCGAGCACTACGGCGGGCTCAAGGCCGCCTGCGAGGCCGCGGCGCAGGCCGCGCTGCCGGGCCGCACGGCCGTCGTGCGCCCGGGCTTCATCGTCGGCCCCGACGACCCGACAGGCCGCTTCACCTACTGGCCCGCGCGCTTCGACCAGGGCGGCGAGGTGGCCGTGCCCGGCGCGCCGACCGACCCGCTGCAGCTCATCGACGTGCGCGACCTGGCCGAGTGGCTGGTGCTGCTGGTGGAGCGCCGCACCACCGGCCGGTTCAACGCGCTGGGCCCCGACCAGCCCATGGCCTGGGGCCGCGTCGTCGCCGCCTGCCGCAAGGCCACGCCCACGCCGAGCACGGCGACGTGGATCCCCGGCGAGTTCGTCGCCCGGCAGGACGGCATCGACTTCCCGATCTGGGCGCCCTACGTCGGCGAGACAAAGGGTTTCCACACCTGGCAGAACCGGCGCGCAGTGCAGGCCGGCCTGCGTTTTCGGCCGGTCGAGCAGACGGTGGCCGACACGCTGGCCTGGTACCAGGGCCAGCTCAAGGAAGAGAAGGGCCGCACGAAGCTGGCCTTCACGCCGGCACAGGAGGCCGACATCCTGAAGCGCTGGCAGGCGTCGAAGGCAGGCTGACGGCCGCTCAGCCGAGCAGGCCGCAGTTGGCCGTGCTCCAGCGGTCCACCGGCAGGCGGAATCGCTGCCCGACCTTGAGGCGGTTCCAGCGGTCCAGGTCGGTGCGGCAGGTCCATTCATGACCGTCGCCGTCGCGCAGCGTCAGCTCGTAGTAGGCCTCGCGGCGGCCCAGTCGCTCGCTGCCGGGCTCGCCCGGCGGCGCCACGCGCAGCGGCGGCCGCGGCCAGTCCACGCGCGTGCCTGCCAGGCCTTGCTCGCGCGCGATCCAGCTGCGCCGCCAGGCCAGCACCGAATATTTGCAGTGTTCGGCCGGCCCGGCGTGCTGGCCGGTCGGGTCGGTGATGGTGCGGCGCACGACGCCGCTGGCGCCTTCGGGCAGCTCGTCGCACCAGTCGGTGCCGGTCTCCAGCCGCAGCCGCTCGACCTCGATCTCCATGCGCCAGCTGCGCTGCGTCAGCTCCACGACGAAGCCGGTCGGCCCGAAGATCCACCAGCCCAGCGACGCCAGCGTGACGACGGCCACGGCGGCGACGATCAGCAGGCGAGGGCGGGTGGCGCGCATGTCAGTTCGCCCCCTCGCGGCAGTGCATGAGGTTGGCAGGCCGAGCGCCGGGCCGCTCCCAAGCCGGCCCGCGCTGGCGATGTGCTCGCGGTTCGACGCCGCGAGCATCGCCGTCCCCTCGGGGGACCGACCGGGCCGACCCGCGTTCAGCGGGGCATGACGGGGCGAGGGGCATTTCAGGCAGCGTCGAACTGCGCGTTCACGGCCTCTTCCCAGAGGGCCAGCTCCTCGCCATCGATGTGCAGCCAGTCCATCGCCGCGCCATGGTGGCCGGCCCAGTCGGCGTCCTCGGGCAGGCCTTCGTGGCGGCGCATCAGGTGCTCGGCGATGAGGCCGGCCGCGACCAGCGTGTGGATCTCGGGTTCGATGTCGGCGTGGCCCAGCGCGTTGAAGTCGTGGTGCAGCCGGATGGCGGTCATCAGCGCCGGCGGCAGGTTCCACACGCGCACCACCAGCGCGCCGACGACGGCGTGGTCGGTCTTGTGGTTGGCGTTCTCGGTGGCGATGTAGGGGCGGTCGATGCGCGCGCCCGCCTCGACCATCGTCGACGCGTAGCCGCGCACGCTCTGCAGCAGCACCGGCACGCCCACATGCAGGAACAGGCCGAAGCCGTGGGCCAGGTCCGCCGACAGGCCCGGCAACTGCTGCGCAATGGTGGCCATCGCGATGGCGCGCTTGGCGCTGCGCTCCCAGAAGCGTGCGAGCTGCGGCGTGTTGACGGGGATGGCGTTCTGCACGAGGAAGCCGGTCATGACGGCCACGCTCTCGCGCAGGCCGATGCGGTTCATCGCCTGGCCGACGGTGGTGCAGGGCAGGCCCACGGGCCGGAACAGCGGGCCGTTGGCGATGCGCAGCAGCGTGGCGGCCATGGCCACGTCGCTGGAGGCGATGCGGGCGACGAGGTTGAGGTCCGGCTCCGCGGCGCTCATCGCCTGCTGCAGCTGCGCCAGCAGCTCGGGGCAGGGCGGTATCAGGATGTGTTGAAGCGGACCGCGGCGGCGCGATTGCTCGATGTCGGCGCGGATCTGCTCGCTGCGAGTGCCGGGAATGCCTGTGGCGTGGGAAGGTGCCGGGTTCTGCATCATCCAAAAATCTTAGGGCGGCCGGCGGCAGGTACAGTGAAATCAACTGCAGACCGCCGTCAATCTTGCCGATTTCCCCATCCTGTTACGCGTTGGTCACCTGCCTGCGTCGTTGGGGGTGGCTCGCCCTGCTGGCGCTGCCTTGGGTGGCGCTGGCCGCCTATGACGCCGGCCGTGTGCTGGAAGTGGCCGCCGCCCGCGGGCCGCGCGTGGCCGAGCAGGCCCAGGCGCTGGTGCAGCTGATCGAGCGCAGCAGCACGCAGGACGAGCTGGCGCGGCTCAAGGACGTCAACGACTTCTTCAACAAGCGCCTGGTGTTCAGGGAAGACATCGTCACCTGGGGCGTGCCTGACTACTGGGCCACGCCGCTGGAGAGCCTGGAAAAGCGCGCCGGTGACTGCGAGGACTACGCCATCGGCAAGTACTTCAGCCTGGCCGCCTCGGGCGTGCCCATGGCCAAACTGCGCATGGTCTACGTGCGCGCGCGGCAGTCGGGCCAGTCCCTCGCGCACATGGTGCTGGCCTACTATGCCCAGCCGGGGGCGGAGCCGCTGATCCTGGACAACCTGCGGCCCGAGGTGCTGCCCGCGTCACAGCGGTCGGACCTGACGCCGGTGTTCAGCTTCAACACGGAAGGCCTGTGGCAGGGCGTCGGTCCGGTCACGGCGGGCGACCCGCTGGCGCGCCTGTCGCTGTGGCGCGAGCTGGTGGCCAAGGTGAAGGCTGAAGGGTTCTTGTGAGGACGTTGGAATGAGGGATGAGACATGTCCTTGATGCGGCAGATCGCCTGGCTGGTGCTGGGCGTGGTGCTGGCGGCGCTGGTGGGCGCGGTCGGCTTGTCCACGCTGTCGGCACGGCAGTTGATGCAGACCCAGCTCGAGCTGAAGAACGCCGACAACGCGCAGTCGCTGGCGCTGGCGCTGTCGCAGCAGCAGGGCGACCAGGAACTCATCAAGCTGCTCGTGTCGGCCCAGTTCGACACAGGGGCCTATGAGTTCGTGCGCTGGCGCGCGCCCGGTGGCCAGACGCTGTTCGAACGCAGCGAGCCGCCCCGGCCCGGCCAGGCGCCGGCGTGGTTCCGTGGCCTCTTGCCCGTGGACGCGCCGCCCGGCGTGGCGCAGCTGTCCAGTGGCTGGAACGCGCTCGGCGCCGTGGAGCTGAAGAGCCATTCCACCTATGTGCATGACGAGCTCTGGCGCGCATCGCGCCGGCTGCTGGCCTGGCTGCTGGTCGTCGGCGTCGTCGCGGCCCTGGCCGCGTGGGCAGGCCTCAGGCGCATCCGCCGGCCGCTGGACGCGGCCGTGGCGCAGGCCGAGGGCGTGCTGTCGGGCAGCTACGGCCAGGTGGCCGAACCGCGCGTGCCCGAGCTGCAGCGGCTGACGCGCGCGATGAACGCGATGGTGCAGCGGGTCAAGGACATGTTCGAGGCGCAGGCCGGGCAGTTGCTCGTGCTGCGCGAGCAGGTGCACCACGACGCGCTGACCGGCGTGTCCACGCGCAAGCATTTCCTCGCCGAGCTGGATGCGGCGCTGCAGCGCGACGACGGCCCCGTCATCGCCGGCCTGGTGCTGGTGCGCCTGCGCGACCTGCCGGGCCTGAACGCGAGCCTGGGTCGCGCCGGCGTGGACGACGTGCTGCTGACGCTCGTGGCCGCGCTGCAGACCTACCCGGCCTCCGTGCCCGGCTGCCGCGTCGGCCGCCTGAACGGCGGCGACTTCGCGCTGTGGTTGCCCGCCGAGGGCGTGGCCGCCGAAACGGCGCACGCGCTGGCCGACGCGCTGCGCGCCAGCCTGCCGGCGTTCGGGCCGGGCGTGCAGGTCGCGCTGGGGGCTGTCGAGCTGCCGCGCGACCGGCCCGGCAGTGTCTGGCTGGGCGAGGCGGACGCCGCGCTGGCCCGCGCCGAGCACCTGGGCGAAGCGCGCGGCGGTTTCGTCGTCGAGATGGTGGCCGACCCCGGCGTGGGCCGCGAACAGGGCGAAGGCCTGTGGCGGGCGCAGTTGCAGGATGCCGTCGCCAAGCGCCGCGGCCGCCTCGCCGAGTTCCCGGTGCGGGACCGCGCCGGCCGCCTGCTGCACCTGGAGTGCCCGCTGCAGCTGCAGCTGGACGAGGCCTTCCTGCCCGCCGCGACCTGGCTGCCGCTGGCCGTGCGCTCGCGCCTGACGGCCCAGGTCGACCTGTTCGCCGTGGGCCTGGCGCTCAACGCCATCTCGGCGGACGGCCGGGCGCGCTGCATCAACATCGCGCCGGCATCGCTGGCCGACGGCAGCTTCCTGCCGGCGCTGCGCGACATCCTGGCCCACCACTCGCCGCACGCCGCGCGCTCGCTGCTGCTGGACCTGGCCGAGGCGGCGGCGACCGAGCACTTCGAGCGGCTGCTGGAGCTGGGGCGGCAGTTGCGCCCGCTGGGCGTCAAGCTGGGCCTGGAGCATGCGGGCGCCGGATTGGCGCAGGTGGAGCGGCTGTACCAGGCCGGGCTGGACTACGTGAAGCTGGACGCCTCCGTGCTGCTGGGCGTGGCGGGCGAGGCCGGCCGCGCGGCGTTCGTGCGGGGCATGGTCATCATGCTGCGCAGCCTGGCGCTGAAGGTCTACGGCGAAGGCGTCGTCGAGGCGATGGACGCGCAGGCGCTGTGGGACTGCGAGCTGGACGGCCTCACGGGCCCCTGGGTGACGGCGAGCATGGGCGCGGCGTGAGAGGCGACCCCGCCTTGGCGCCAGAATACGCACCGAAGCAGACCAGGACGCAGAGCGCGCAATGAGCATCAAGAGCGATAAGTGGATACGCCGCATGTGCGAGCAGCACGGCATGATCGAGCCCTTCGAGCCCGGCCAGGTGCGCGAGCAGGACGGCCGCAAGATCATCAGCTACGGCACCAGCAGCTACGGCTACGACATCCGCTGCGCGCCCGAGTTCAAGGTCTTCACCAACATCCACAGCACGGTGGTGGACCCGAAGAACTTCGACGAGAACAGCTTCGTGGACATCCACAAGGATGTCTGCATCATCCCGCCCAACAGCTTCGCGCTGGCCCGCACGGTGGAGTACTTCCGCATCCCGCGCAACGTGCTGACCATCTGCCTGGGCAAGAGCACCTACGCCCGCTGCGGCATCATCGTCAACGTGACGCCGTTCGAGCCCGAATGGGAAGGCTATGTGACGCTGGAGTTCAGCAACACCACGCCGCTGCCGGCCAAGATCTATGCGGGCGAGGGCTGCGCGCAGGTGCTGTTCTTCGAGAGCGACGAGGTCTGCGAGGTCAGCTACAAGGACCGCGGCGGCAAGTACCAGGGGCAGGTCGGGGTGACGTTGCCGAAGGCCTGAGAGCGTGAGCGCGCCGGCCGGCTCAAGCCGCCAGCCCCAGGTAGCGGACCAACCCCAGCCGCCCGGCGCGCATCACCCGCTTGTGGTTCCAGCGGAACAGCGGCGCCAGCAGCGGCGCCGTCCAGCGCAGGATGCCCGGCGGCAGCGTCACGCGCCAGACGAAGGTGACGTCCGTGTGCCCGCCCGCCTCGGGCAGCGCCTGGTGCAGCAGCCAGATGCCTTCCCCGGCCAGCGTGCCGGCCGCGCGGGCGCGCAGGCGCTCCTCGCGCAGCACCTCGGTCACTTCCAGCACCAGTTGCAGCCGATATCCCAGCCCCGTGCGGAAGCTGATCTGCTGCTGGCGGCCCACGCCCTGGGCGTCGCCGTCGCTCAGGCGGCGCACGCCCTCGACACCCGGCCACCAGCGCGGCCAGTGCTCGGTCTGGATGATCGCCTGCCAGACCCGAGGCACGGCAGCATCCAGCCGCCAATGGCTGACAAGGTCGAAGTACGCGTTCTGGGACATGTGAAGGGAATACGCCCTGGGGATCGGGGCAGATGCTAAGGTCCCTCCCGCGAACGCGGCGGTAGCGGCAGGTGTGCCCTTTGACCTTTTTTACGGTGATGGGGCAGGCGATGCGCCCGCTTGCGGTAAATGCGTATGCATCCGGAAACAAACGCGCCGCGTAGAGCATCCATGATCTCGCATGCGCAGTGAACAAGGACGCCGTTGCTCGAACCATGCATCCAGGACATGCAGCACAGTTTTTGCAGGGGTTGACGCCATGAGCATCGGACGCGGCAGCTGTCGGGAGCGTGCATTGCCCTGCACTCGCGCCAACCCGTCCGCGCCCGATCATCTGGCGCCCGAGAGCCCCGAGGAGACCCCATGACACTGCCGCATGAGACGCAAGCTCCCGACGAGGCCGCGGACGCTGCGCTGCTGTTCGACACCGAAGTCGAACTGCCCGACGCGCAAGGCCAGGAGGTCGACCCCGTCTTCGTCGAGGAGAGCGTGCGGCCCGGCTGCAAGCCGCTGGACGACGCCCAGCTCGAAGCCTGGATCGCCGGCATCGTCAACCACGACCAGCGCGCGCTGATGGCGATGTACGACGCGACGCTGTCGCGCGTGTACGGCCTGGTGTTGCGCCTGGTGCGGCGCGCGGCGCTGGCCGAGGAGGTGGCGGAGGAGGTGTATTTCCAGGTCTGGCGCCAGGCGCCGCGCTTCGACCCCGCGCGCGGCCGGCCGCTGACATGGCTGCTGGGCATGGCCCGCTCGCGTGCCATCGACGCCATCCGCCGCGAGACGCGCTTCCAGCATGAAGTGCTGGACGAGGACACCGCGCCCGGCTCCATCTACCAGTCGGCGCAGTCCGCCGACTCGGGTGACGACCTGCTGGCCGTCGCCCAGGGCCATGCGGAGTTGCACCGCGCGCTGCTGCTGCTGAAGCCGCAGCCGCGCCAACTGGTTGCGCTGGCTTTCTTCAGCGGTCTGTCCCATGAAGAAATCGCCAGCCAGACCAGCCTGCCGCTGGGTACGGTCAAATCGCAGATTCGCCGCGCGCTGATCACGCTGCGTGAGGCCTTGGGCGGCAGCGGTGCCCGGATGCTTTCGGCGTGAGAGGCGCCACGATGACGACGATGCCCCATATCCCCGAGTCTGCCGACGACGACCTTTCGCCGCTGCTCAGCGAGCCCTTTGCGCGTGCCTGGGAAGCCTCGGCCGCGCCGCACCAGCTCGGCGAGCGATTGGGCGCGCGCCTGAGCCGCTCATTGAACGCCGAACACGGCATGGTCACCATGCGCCGCCGCACCACCTTCGCGGAGCCCGTGGCCGACGGCGTGCTGCAGCGCTGGCTCTACCGCGCGCCGGCCGGCCGCGCGTTGCGCCCTGGCGAGCCGCGTGCGGCCTGCGTCATCGAGCTGCAGGCCGGCGCCCGGCTGCCGTTGCCGGCAGGCGGTGCGCGGGAGTTCCTGGTCATGCGCGGTGCGGCCGATGTCAACGCCGACCTGCTCGGCTTGCGTGACTTCCTGCTGCTGCCGGCTGGCACGGCGGCCGTGCTGACGAGCCGCGACGGGGCCCACGTCTTCGTCCGCGAGGCAGAAGGACAGGCTGTCGAGCGGACGCTGGTGCGTGACGCCGAGGCCGGCTGGCCCGAGTTCGCGCCCGGCATCCGCCGCCGCGTGCTGTGGGCCGGCCAAGGCCAGGCCGCGCTGCTGTACCGCGCCGACGCCGGTGCCAGCGTGCCCCACCACAGCCATGGCCATGACGAGGAATGCCTGATGGTGCAGGGCGAGCTGTTCCTGGACGACGTGCTGCTGCAGGCCGGCGACTACCAGCTCGCGCCGGCCGGCACCGGCCATCGCCTGACGCAGACGGACACGGGCGTGGTGCTGTACGCGCACGGCGACGTCGATTTGCAGTTCTGCTGAACTTGAAGTTCATCAGCGGCGTTTAGGCAGGGCTTTTCGGGCTTTATCCGGGCATCGCGGTGCCGAGGTGGCGGGCACCATGCGGTCCACACGCCCAGTCTGTTCCGAGGCCCGCCATGCTGATCCCGCTGCACCTGATCCCCGTCCCCGTCGACGAGCCCCGCGGCCTCGGCGACCCCGGCCACGCGCTGCAGCGCGACACGGGGCTGAGGATCGCGGCCGGCGTGCACCTGGGCGACATCCGTGCGCTGGGCCTGACCGTCGCTGGCGCGGCCAGCGGCCCGGTCAACTCGCGCGACCTGCTGCGCTTCGGCCAGCTGATGGCCGACGCCGGCCTGCCGCTGAACCCCACGCGCATGCTCTACGACCGGCGCTATGCCTACGAGTGCCTGGCCGAGGGCCACGGCAGCAGCCATCCCGGGCTGCGCGATCTGGCGCTGGATCTGTTCCAGGCGTACCAGTCCGCCGGCGAGTGGATCGGCCTGGTGCACTGACGGCGGCGGCATCCGGGCGCTGCACCGGCGGCTTCACACTTCTTTTCGATGCGGCGGCCCTCGGGGCTTTCCCGGGGCGGCCCCCTGCCTTTCCACACCCGGCCCGGCGGCTCCCGGCGGGTTACGCTCGCGGTTTCGTGTTTCAAATACCGAATCGCTCCCATGAAATCCGCTTCCTTCTCGCTGCTGGCCGTCGCGCTGGCCGCCGCCACCGCAGCCCATGCCAACGAGGGCATGTGGATGCCCAAGCAATTGCCGCTGATCGCCAAGGACCTGAAGGCTGGCGGCCTCGCGCTCGACCCTGCCAAGCTCCGTGAGCTGACCGACTTCCCGATGGGCGCCGTCGTGTCGCTGGGCGGTTGCACGGCCAGCTTCGTGTCGCCGCAGGGCCTGGTGGTCACCAACCACCACTGCGCCTACGGCAGCATCCAGTACAACTCCAGGCCCGACCGTGACCTGCTGAAGAACGGCTTCTACGCCGCCACGCTGGCCGACGAGCTGCCGGCCGCCCCCGGCAGCCGCATCCTCGTCACCGTCGACATGAAGGATGTCAGCGCCGAGGTGCTGAACGACAAGACCCGCGCGCTGACCGGCAAGGCCCGCACCGACGCGATCGAAGCCACCGAGAAGAGCCTGGTGGCCGCCTGCGAGGCCGACAAGGGCCACCGCTGCAACGTCTACCCGTTCTTCGGCGGCCTGCAGTACCAGCTCATCAAGCAGATGGAAATCCGCGACGTGCGTCTGGTGCACGCGCCCGCCACCGGCGTGGGCCTGTTCGGCGGCGACGCCGACAACTGGATGTGGCCGCGCCACACCGGCGACTACAGCTTCTACCGCGCCTACGTGGGCGCGGACGGCAAGCCGGCCGACTTCAGCAAGGACAACAAGCCCTACCAGCCCAAGCACCATCTGAAGATGGCCAGCAGCCCGCTGAACGAGCATGACTTCGTCATGGTGGCCGGCTACCCGGGCCGCACCAACCGCCACCGCCTGCCCACCGAGGTGGACTTCGCGTTCGGCTGGCAGCAGCCGGCGCAGGTGCGTGTGATGGGTGAGTCCATCGACATCATCAAGGCCGAGACGGCTGGCCGCCGCGAGGGCGAGATCAAGATGGCTGCGCGCATGCAGGGCCTGCAGAACTACTTCAAGAACCTGAGCGGCCAGCAGGCCAGCTATGACGGCAGCGACATCCTGGCCCGCAAGCAGGCCGACTTCGACAAGCTCAAGGCCTGGGTCAACGCCTCGCCTGAGCGCAAGCAGCGCTATGGCGCCGACCTGGCCGCCACGGAAAGCCTGATCGCCGAGCGCCAGGCCATCGCGCGTGCCGAGTACCTGGGCACCGCCATCACGCCGTCGCTGCTGAACGCGGCGCGCCAGCTCTACCAGGCCGCGCAGGAGCGTGCCAAGCCCGACGCCGAGCGCAAGTCCGGCTACCAGGAGCGCGACCTGCCGCGCCTGCGCGCCGGCCAGCAGTCGCTGGACCGCCGCTACGACGAGCAGACCGACAAGCGCCTGGTCGCCCACTTCATGGCGCAGTACCTGGCGCAGCCGGCCAGCACGCTGAACCCGGCCTGGGTCGACCTGTTCGGCCTGAAGGCCGGCCAGGACGAAGCCAGCATCCGTGCGCAGCTCGACAAGGTCTACGCCGGCAGCAAGCTGGCCGACACGGCGTTCCGCATGACCTGGCTGGACAAGGACGTGGCGGCCTTCAAGGCCAGCGACGATGCGTTCATCAAGGCGGCCGTGGCGCTGTACGACGACGACCGCCGCCTGGAGAACCGCGACAAGGAGCTCGCCGGCAAGGTGCAGAAGGCCTACGCCGGTGTGCAGCAGGCCATGATCGACTACCACGCCAGCCGTGGCGAGGCCGTCTACCCGGACGCCAACAGCACGCTGCGCATCAGCTTCGGCAAGGTCGAGGGCCGCAACCCCGGCAACGACGGCGACAGCTGGTCGGCCTTCACGACGCTGCGCGGCATCGTCGCCAAGCACAAGGGCCCGGACGAAGCCAAGGGCGAGTTCAACGCCCCGGCCGAACAGCTCGCCGCCATCAAGGCGCGCAACTTCGGCAAGTACTACGTCAAGTCGCTGGACTCGGTGCCCGTGAACTTCCTGTCCACGCTGGACACGACGGGCGGCAACTCCGGCTCCCCGGTGCTGAACAAGAACGGCGAGCTCGTCGGGCTGCTGTTCGACGGCACGCTGGACGCCGTCATCGCCGACTGGAGCTTCGACCCCAAGATGGTCCGCAGCATCTGCCTGGATGCCCGCTACATGCTGTGGCAGATGAGCACCGTCGACAAGACGACGCGGCTGCTGGATGAGATGGGCGTGAAGTAACCCACCCTGCGCGTGCAACAAGAACCGGCCCCTTGGGGCCGGTTTTTACTTCATGCGGGCCGAGCGCTGGGCCGCTCCCAAGCCGGCCCGTCTGGCGAGGTGCTCGCGGCTCGATGCCGCGAGCTTCGCCGTCCTGTTGGGCGAGGGGTTCACTCTTTCGCGATGGCCTCGACCTGGATGCGCAGCGCGACGTCCATCTTGAAGCCCCAGTCCTTGCCGGCTGAGAGGCCGAAGTCGTCGCGGTTGAAGCTGCCGGACGCATCCGCGCCGCACAGCTCGCGCTTGAGCATCGGGTGGGGCACGCACTTGAGCTGGTGGATGACCAGCGTCACGGGCTTGGTGCGGCCGTTCAGCGTCAGCTCGCCAACCAGCTTGGTCGGTACGCCGCCCGTGGCGCCTTCGAAGCGGCCCTTGAACGTGGCGTTGGGGTTTTGGGCCACGTTGAAGAACTTGTCGCCGCGCGCCCAGGCGTTCATCGCGTCCAGGCCGAAGTCGATGCTGGCGAGGTCCATCGTCACGTCGACGCTGCCGCCGCCGGTGGCCTTGTCGTAGACGACGGTGCCGGCGCTCTTGTTCAGCTTGCCGCGCCAGACCGACAGGCCCATGTGGTCCGCCTCGAAGCTGGGATAGGTGTGCGTGGGCTCGATGTCGTAGGTCACCGGCGCGGCATGGGCCAGGCCAGCGGTGAGCAGGGCGGCAGTCAGGGTCAGGCGTTTCATCGGGGTCCTTTCGGGTGGCAACAGGTCGAAGAGTCTGGCGCGATGGCTGACACTATGACGAACCCGGCGCCCGTATTTCGACAGGTGCCAAAGATTTTTGCGACATGACCTCTCGCCGCTTTTCCTTGCCGCTCGCCGCACTGACGCTGACGCTGGCCGCCTGCGCGCCGCTGGCCCCGCAGAAGCCCGCCGAGAAGCCGGCCGAGAAACGATACACCGCCGCCGAGCTGCTGGCGTTGCAGCCCACGGACCTGGCGTGGCCGGCCATGTCGACGGCCGGCGAGCGCGCGCAGCGCGAGCAGGCTGTCGCCGGCATCCGCGCGCGCCTCGCGCTGCCGCCCGGCCCCGAGCGCGACGCGGCGCTGCCGGCGCTGTTCGACGCGGTGGCGCAGTACAACGCCGACATCGACGCCGCGAGGCCGCTGCTGCTGGCCGCGTTGCCGGCGTTGGCCGAGCGCGATGACGACTATCAGCGTGCGCTGCTGACCGCCGCGCACACGCTGTACGCGCCCGAATCCGCATCGCTGATCGAGCCGCTGCTGCCGCAGCTCACCGCCAGCAAGCCCTTCGCCATCGCCGCCTACACGCTGCTGCAGGCCGACACCGGTGCCGCCGAGCGGCTGCGCGTGCGCGTGCCGCAGCAGTTCCCGGCCTGGGCCGACGATGCGCGGCTGGCGGCGTTGATGCAGCGGCTGCAGCCGTCCGCCGCCGCGCCGCCCTCGCTGCCCGAGCTGCTGGCTGCGCCGTTGCAGCCCGGCTTTGCGGTCATCGTCAGCCTGCAGCGGCCGGGCCGCCAGCAGATGGGCCTGGTGCTGGTGCGTGCCGCCGATGGCCGCTTCGTGCGCGACGCGTCGGGCCGGCTGTTCGCGCAGCCGCAGCTCGCGCTGGCGCGCAGCGGCCTGCCAGGCACCCTCACCAACGGCAACACGCCGCAAGGCCTGTTCACCATCGTCGGCGCCGGCACGGCCACCAACCCCAACATCGGCCCCACGCCCTACCTGCACAGCAAGCTGCCCATCGAGGCGACGCCGGCCGAGTTCGCGCATGCCGACGACGCGGGCGCCGAATGGAACGATGCCATTTACGACAGCCTGCTGCCGCCCGGCTGGCGCGGCTGGGCGCCGTTCCGCGAGGCCTGGCTGGCCGGCCGCGCGGGCCGCGACGAGTTGCTGGTTCATGGCACGACGATCAACCCGGCCTACTACGCCGGCGCCAGCTACTTCCCCGGCACGCCGCAGCAGGGCTGCATGGTCTCCAGCGAGGACTGGGACCCGGCCACCGGCCGGTTGCTGGCCAGCCGCCAGCTCACGCTGGCGCAGACCTACGCGGCGGCCGGCACACGCAGCGACCTGGCGGGTTATCTGATCGTCGTGGAGCTGCCGGGCAATGGGCCGGTCGCGCCGGCAGAGGCCGAGGCACTGGTGGCCGCGGCCGGGCGATGATGCGGCCATGCTCACGGTCCAGTTGATCCCGCCCACGCCCGACGTCGCCGATGAACTGCTGCGCTTCGAGACCGACAACCGCGCGTTCTTCGAGGCCCGCATCAATGCCCGCCCGCCCGGCTACTACTCGCTGCAGGGTGTGCAGGCCGCCATCGAGCAGGCCCGTCGCGACTCGGCCGAGGACAAGGGCTACCAGTTCCTCATGCGCGATGCCGCTGGCGTGCTGGTGGGCCGCGTGAACCTGGCGGGCGTGCGGCGCGGCCAGTTCCAGATGGCCGACCTGGGCTACCGCATCGCCGAGTCGGCCGGCGGGCGCGGCCATGCCAGCGCGGCGGTGCGGTTGGTGCTCGCCAAGGCTTTCGGGGAACTGGGCCTGCGCCGCGTGGAGGCCAATGCGCGTGTCGACAACGAGGGCTCCGTGCGCGTGCTGCTGCGCAATGGCTTCACGCAATTCGGCCGCTCGACGCGCAGCTTCGAGCTGGGCGGCGTCTGGCACGACCGGCTGCACTTCGAGCGGCATGCGGACTGATCGCACGCCATGGACCTGCTGAAGACCTTCGCGCTGTTCATCGTCACGGCGCTGGCCGAGATCGTCGGCTGCTACCTGCCCTGGCTGTGGCTCAAGCAGGGTCGCCCGGCCTGGCTGCTGCTGCCCGCAGCGGCCAGCCTGGCGCTCTTCGCATGGCTGCTGTCGCTGCACCCCACCGCATCGGGGCGCGTCTATGCGGCCTATGGCGGCGTCTACATCGGCGTCGCCATCGTCTGGCTGATGCTGGTGGATGGCGTGAAGCCGACCGCGACCGACTGGCTGGGCGTGGCCGTCTGCCTGGCCGGCATGGGCATCATCATGTGGGGCGCGCGTGGCAGCGCCTGAAGAGGACACCGCAGCATGCAAAGACACCTGATCGCCGCGCTCGCGCTGACCCTGGCCCTGCCGGCCGCGCTGGCTGACGACGCACCGCGCCTGGTGCCCAGCAAGGACGGCAGCGAGCTGATCGATGCCACGGCCAAGCTGGCCTGGTCGCGGTGCGTGGAGGGCATGCAGTGGAACGGCCAGCGCTGCACCGGCCAGCCCCGGCTGGCGACGCACGCCGAAGCGCTGACCCTGGCCCGCGCGCGCAGCGGCGCCGATGGCCGGCCGTGGCGCGTGCCGCGCGTTGTCGAGTTGAAGCGGCTCCTCGAGCGGCTGGCGCACGGCAGGGACGCAGCCACGCTGACGCCCGCGGCGCCTGCCGGGCTGTACTGGACGAGCACCGCGCGCATCGAGAGCGAGGCCGTCAACATCAACAGCTACCGCAACGTGGCGCGCGGCGCCACGGAAAGCCAGGTGGACCGGCTGGCCGTGCAGCAGGGCTGGGCCGTGGAGCAGCCGGGCGGCGCGCCGCGCGACACGCCGAAGCGCGAGAAGCTGCCGGTGCGCCTGGTGCGGGCGCTGGCGCCGTGATGCTGCTGCAGCACCTGCAGTTCGAACTGAGCGAGGGCGACGACGGCGTCGCCACGCTGGACGCGATGGCGTCCACCCGCGACGCGCTGCACCTGGCCGCGATCCGTACCGAGGCGCAGGAGGTGCTGGCCTGGGCCGCGCGGCAGTTCCCGCACAGCCAGGGGCCGGTGGAGGAGGGCGGCGTGTGGGACCGCGAACTGCTGGAACAGCCGGAGGCGGGCGGCTGGACGACGCTGACGTTGACGCTGTCGGCCACCGCAGCCTTCGTCGACGCCTTCCGGGCCGAATTCCGCAGCGCCGAAGACGCTGGCGGCTAGCCCTCGTCCGGGCCGAGATTGGCGCGCACGCGCGCCAGCAGCGCCAGCAGCTGCGCCTGTTCCGCCGCGCTCAAGCCCTGCACTGCTGCCCGTGCGAGTTGGTCACCCTGCGCGCGCACGGCGGCCTGCGCGGCTGCGGCCTGCGGCGACAGGTTCAGCCGCTGCACGCGGCGGTCGTCGGCGTCGGCCTCGGCCAGCAGCAGGCCGCGGTCCTTCAAGCCGGCGATGAGGCGGGCGATCTGTGCCTTGTCGCGGCCGCTGTGCGCCACCAGCTCGCTGAGCGTCGCGCCCGGGTGGCGGGCGAAGAAGCCCAGCGCCTTGGCCTCCATGTGCGTGACGGCCGCCGGACCGTCGCGCAGCGCGCGGAACTGCTGGCCCCGGAACAGGTGCATCAGTGTGTGGATGGTCTCGAAGACCTCGGTGGCCGTGCTGGCTTTGCCCGGCTTATGGTTGACATTGTCAACTTGCTTCCCCATGATGGGTGACATTATCAACCATCTGCCCGACAGAGAAGACGCCATGAGCACCGACACCCAAACCGAACCCCGGCGCCGCGTCCAGCGCGTGCGCCACGAACTGCAGCGCCGTGAACTGCGTGTCACCCGCGTCGAGCCGCGTGGCGAGCGCTTCGTGGCCGTCACCTTGCAGGGCGACTCGCTGCGCACGTTCGCGTCCGCCTCCTTCGACGACCACGTGAAGCTGATGCTGCCCGATGGCCGCGGCGGCCTGCAGATGCGCGACTACACGCCGCGCGCCTTCGACACCGCGCGCGGTGAGCTGGTGCTTGAATTCGCGCTGCATGGCGACGGCCCGTTCACCGAGTGGGCTGCGCAGGCGCAGGCCGGCCAGACGCTGACCGTGGCCGGCCCACGCGGCTCCATGGTCATCCCGACAGACTACGACTGGCATCTGCTGGTGGGCGACGACAGCGCCTGGCCCGCCATCGCGCGCCGGCTGGAGGAGCTGCCTGCCAGCGCCCATGTGCAAGTGCTGCTGCTGATGTCCGACGCGCCGGCGTGGCCCGCGCGCACGTCGGCCCTGCCGCGGTGCTTTGCCACGCCCGAGGCGCTGGTGCAGGCGCTGCGCGACCTGGCGCCGCCGCCCGGCGAAGGCTTCGCCTGGTGCGCCGGCGAGGCCCGCTTGATGGCCACGCTGCGCGACGTGCTGTTGCGTGAGAAGGTCCACCCCAAGGAGGCGATGAAGGTGGCGGCCTACTGGAAGCAGGGCGCCACCGGCTACCACGCGCGGCTGGACGACGAGGCGGCCCCGGCGGCGGCCTGAGTCAGGCGACGTCCACCGTCACGGCGAACTGCGCCGTCGGTGCTGCGCCGCCCTCCCACGAACGGCGCAACTGGGCGGACAGCGCGTGCCTGCCCGGTGCGTCGGCGCGCAGCCGCAGCACGCGCTCGCCGGCCGCGCCGGGAGCGCCACGGGCGGGGGCTGTCTCGTCCGCCAGCAGGCTCAGCCCCGCCGGCAGCTCGAACTGCCACTGGTGCCCGGTGGTCGGGTTCTCCGGCAGGCGCACGACCAGCGTGTCGCCGATGGTGGCCTGCATGCTGCTGCCACCGTTCGTGGTGTTGAGTTGATGCTCGGCCACGGCGTCTACCAGACGTAGGCCTCGTGGATCATGCCGTCCGCCTCGTCGCGGTAGTTGTAGGTCGTCTGGGTCTGCTTGGCGTGCGCGCCCAGCAGCGTCAGCGCCATGACCGCGCTGTCGGAGTTGTTGGCCAGCTTCTTCCATCCGACGCCGTTGATGTGGACCCAGGCATTGCGGTTCTGGTTCATGCCCCACAGCGCCGTGACGCGCTTGTCGTTGTTCCAGGCGGTGAGGCCGCCGACCGCGGCGTTCAGCGTGTCCGGCGTCATCGTGGGGGCGGCGTCCGACGCGCCGGCGCCGCCGCCGGTGGAGCCGTCGGCCGACGGCGGGAGCAGTGTGGGAACCTGGTCGCTCATGGTGTTTCCTTCCAGAGTTGCTTGAACTTGCGGGGGATCGAGGGCGGGCACGCCGGCGTTCGCCAAGGAACGCTGGCCGCCGCAGCCACAGTCGTTGTTGCTCATGCGGGCCTCCCGTTCAGAACACGTAGACCTGCTTGATGATGCCGCCTTCCTGGAAGACGTTCACCGCGCTCTTGGTCAGCTTGGCGCTGGACAGCATCGTCAGCAGGTCCATGAAGATGTTGTCGTTGTCGAACGCGATGCGCCGCCAGCCGATGTTGCCGTCCAGGTAGACCCAGGCGTTGCGATCCTGGTCGATAGCCCACAGGCCCAGCACCTTGCGGCCGTTCAGCCAGCCGGTCTCCGCCACGCTGTCGACGGCCCACATCTGCGCGTCGATGCCGCATTCGCCGTAGGCGATGTTGAAGAAGCCCTGCGCGCCCCAGCCGGCGCCCCAGCTGTTCTTGCAGATCCAGTATCCGCCGGCATCGTTGTAGCCGACGACGCAGACGCAGTGGCCGCCGGCGAGCGCGCCGCTGACATGGCGGTAGACGCCGCTCTTGTACGAGAAGAAGTCGTTGTAGACGGTGAATGCGGCCGACAGCGGGCCGCGCGTGGACAGCCAGGTCTTCATGTCGGCCGCGCTGCCGATGGCGTGCCAGCCGCCGATCTTGGTCAGGCGGTTCTGCCAGTCGGCGCAGCGGTTGCTGCAGTTCTGGTCGCCCGCCGTGTACGGGTAGCAGGCCTCGTCGACGACGCCATCGGTCTTGCAGGCGTCCAGCCCCTTGTCGCACCACCAGCCGTTGTTGCAGTTGCGGCCCTGGGCGCGCGCGATGCAATAGAACAGGTGCGCCTCGGAGAGGTCGACCGCCAGCGTCGCGTCGCCGCGCTGCACGCGGAACGTGCCCTCCACGGTGGCCAGGCTGCCGAAGGCCACGCAGGAGCCGCACGAACCCTGGTCCTTGACCGCGGTGACGAAGTTCTTGCCACCGACGTTGCGCAGGTCGTAGGACGCCGGTGCGCCCACCCCGGACAGTGCGGCGTCTGCGTTGCGGTTGGCCGCGGCTGCGCTCTCGCGCGCCATCAGCTCGGTCTCGCCGCCCGGCGGGATCGCGCCCAGCCGCAGGCGCTTGTCTTGGTCGGACAGCTCGGACACGCTGGTCGCGCCCGCCTGCCAGTTCTCACCCGCCTGTGCCACAGCGCTTTGCAGCGCGGCGGGGTCCATTTTTTCGAGTGCCATGGGGATGTCTCCTTGAGTCGACTGCAGGGCCGACGGAGGCGGTTTCCCCCGGCGGTCGTGCCGGAGCATTCGCTCTCGGCGCGGCCGCATCGTGCGCCGCTACCCGACGCGGAACCATCCGCAATCGAAGGGACTGGCGCCCGGTTAAGTCATCAAGGTTGATTGCGTTCCGCAGCGGCTGGCGGTCTACGTCCTCAAGGCGCTGGACAAGCGCCGCACTAGGGGTTGAAACCCGGCGCTGCGCGACCGTGGGGGTGTCCGGCGCGGCTGCCTGTCACTCGACGAACGGCAGCCCGCCGTACTCCCAGCGCCAGGGCACGCCGGTCTCGCCGAGGATGAAGCGCACCAGCGCCGGGAAGGCGCGTTCGGCGCGCACGTCGTTGGCGAGGATGACGACGCAGCGTTTCCCGGGCTTCACGCAGACCCAGGTGTTGCCGGTGCTGTCGTTGTGCCCGCCCTTGTAGAAGCCCGGCCCCTGCGGCCCGAGGAAGGTGACCACGCCCAGCCC
Source organism: Roseateles sp. (assembly GCF_965229315.1). GTDB lineage: Bacteria > Pseudomonadota > Gammaproteobacteria > Burkholderiales > Burkholderiaceae_C > Pelomonas. The sequence goes on along the minus strand of NZ_CBDDJA010000002.1, from coordinate 2,689,903 downwards.
CGCGGCGAGGTCCGTGCGCCGCTCCGCCAGCGGCAGCTCGGGTTGGAAGGTCGGGAACTGCGACGCCGTCGTGATCGGCAGGCCGGGCTGCGTCATCGCGGCGGCGCCCCGGGCCGACAGGCCTTCGCCGTCGATGACGCCCGCGGCCAGCCGCGCCATGTCGGCGATGGTGGTGTCCATGGAGCCGGCCGCGCGCACCTTGCTGCGCGGGTCGTGCGGTTCCGCCTTGCCGTCTTCCGTCCAGCCGTCGGCGAGGTTGGCGGCGAAGTCGGCGCGCCAGGTCATGCTGGTGCGCGTCATGCCGAACCGGTCGAACACCCGGCGCTGCATCTCGGCGCCCAGGTCCAGCCCCAGGCCTTGTTCCAGCACGAACTGCAGCAGGATCAGGCCCTCGCCGGAGTACGCATAGCGCGTGCCGGGGTCGAAGTGCATGCGCAGCCGGCCGTCGGGCTCCAGGAAGGCGAAGTTGGCGAAGCCGCTGCTGTGCGTCAGCAGCATGCGCGCCGTCAGCTGGCGCCAGCGCGCGTCGCCGGCCAGCCCCGACCAGGGGCCGTAGCGGCGGTCGTCGGGGTAGTCCGGCAGCGGCTTGTCGAGGTAGGCGGCCAGCGGCCGGTCCAGGTCCAGCTTGCCGGCCTCGACGAGCTGCATCACCGTGTACGCGAACACCGCCTTCGTCAGCGATGCGCCGTACATCACCGTGTCCTGCAGCAGCGGCTCGCCCGCGGCATTGCGCTGGCCGTAGGCGCGCACATGCCGCACCTGGCCGTCTTCGATGACGGCCACGGCGATGCCCCGGGCTTGCGTGGCGGCCATCAGCCGCGCGACCTCGTCATCGATGGCCGTGCGCGATGGCAGTGGGGCTGGAGCCGCCGCAGCCAGCAGCGGCAGTGCGGCCAACAGGCACGCAAGTCGGTTTTTGCGCATGGAGTCCTCCTGCCGCCAGCCTAACCGGGCCATGTGGCGGCGGCCACATGTCATGCCCGCACGGGGCGCGGTGCGCGACGTGGGCCTGTCGCTGGCCGCCATCGGGCGGCGCTTATACAGGCTTGCGGCATTTTGCGAAACGGTGTTTCTGATTTATGAACCACCATTTCATTTCAGAAACCTGTCGATATAGTCAATCTTGATGATTCATCGCGCGCCAACGGCACCTCCGCAGCCGACAGCCCGCCTTCGTCGCGGCCGGCCTTGAGCTGTTCCGGTCCGCTGGTGGACGCCTGCCGTCCGCCTGGATTCCACCCAAACGATACGGAGACAAGACCATGAAGAAGTGCCCCCCGTCCCTGCGTTCGGCGGCCCGGCCCGCTGCCATCGCCCGCTCCCCCCTGGAAAGCGCGTCATGAGCGCCGTCCGCCAAGTCCGGGGCTCCTCCCTCGCCCGCATGTTCCTCGCCTTCCTGTTGACGCTGCTGGCGGCTTGCGGCTCCGGCAGCGAGGCGGCCAAGACCGAGCCCGGCCTCTCGCACGCCGTGACCTTCGACGTGGAAGGCACCGTCAGCCAGGTGCAGGTCATCGACCAGGCGCTGCTGACGCCGCCCGTGAAGCCCGACCGCGGCGCCAACACCTACTTCGTCGGCTGGTTCGTCGCCGATGCGGGCCAGGGCACCATGTGGGACTTCGCGCACGACAAGGTCAAGGCGCAGCTCGCGCTGAAGGCCAAGTTCGTCCCGCTGTCGGCGTCCAACGTGGTCGTCGATGCCTACCTGGATGAGAGCCGGCGCAATGCGTTCACCTTCAGGACGCTGCAGGAGCTGAAGGCCGCCAACATCCCCAACAACGCCACCGTGAACTTCACGCCCGGCGTCTACTGGACCGACGACTACAAGGACGTGAACAACGCCAACACGCCGGAGCACCCGGGCCTGGTGGGCATCTCGTTCACGCAGTCCGGCCTGACCTTCCGCGGCCTCACGTCCAACGCGGACGACGTGCGCATCGCCGGCAACCGCGGCCAGACCATGGGCGCCAACGGCAACTGGAACGTCATCGGCATCGGCACCGGCTTCTCGGCCTACCACCTGACGATCGCCAACTACACGTCGGTGGACCTGGTGTTCCCGCGCGACCCGTCGAAGAACGTGCCCCGCCGCGGCGACGCGCGCGTGCAGGCCCAGACCATCACGTCCGCCGGCGGCACGCTGGACCGCGTCTACTTCGAGAACGTGCGCTTCGTCAGCTTCCTGAACCTGATTGCGATCAGTCCGGCCAGGGCCTACTTCAAGAACTCCTACTTCCAGCTGACCGACGACGCCATTGCCGGCGGCGGCATCAACGTGTTCGAGAACTGCACGTTCGATTTCTACGGCAGCCATCCCTCCTTCGGCGGCTCGTCCACGATCGCCGTCTTCCTGAAGTCGACCTTCAATTTCTTCAACGACAGCCCCACCTTCTGGTTCGCCAAGAGCGGTGGCAACTGGGCGCTGATCGACAACACCTTCAAGGGCCCCAAGGAAGAAATCCGCTGGGAGAACATCCAGCGCCCGGACGTCAAGCAGTACGTCTACAACAACCTCTACGCCGACGGCACGCCGGTGGTGTTCGACCCGCAGAACCCGCAGGTCACGCAGGTGCTGAGTGCCGAGGCGCTGAAGATCTTCAAGGTCGGCGCGGAGTACAACGTCTACAACCTGCTCAAGGGCTCTGACGGCTGGGACCCGTCGCGCCAGCAGCAGAAGAACGACACCGCGTTCAAGATGACGCTGGGTGTCAACGCCGCGGCCGTGCAGTCGGACAACCCGGCCAACGAGGTGGTCGTCACGCCGGCCTTCACGCCTGCGGACGGGTTTGCGTTCGATGCGATCAAGTTCGACTACGACACCGAGCTGTTCACGCTGCTGCCCAACAACGGCGACGGCAAGCTGCACCTGCGCGCCAAGCTGAACGCCACGGGCCGCATCATCGACACCGTCGTCAGGGCGACCGCGCCGAACGGCCTGGTCGCGCAGGCGACGCTGAACGTGCGGCCCACCACGGTCAACGCGCCCGTCGTCATGGGCACGCCGTCCATCGCCATCAGCGCCGACATGGCCGGGCTGCAGCTGGTGTACGACCACCCGGAGTTCACCGACTGGTCCACCATCACCTGGTACCGCGGCAACGCGCCAGGCGACAAGGCCGTGCAGGTGGCCGTCACGACGCGCAACGAGCCGTACAAGAACTACCGCCTGTCCGCCGGCGACATCGGCAAGTACCTGACCGCCGTCATCACGCCCCGCTACGAGTTCAGCGCGGCGGCCACGAGTGCCATCGAGGTGTCCATCCCGCGCGCCATCGTGGCGGCGGACGTGACCCATCCCAACGTCATCGCCACCAACTTCGCCAACATCACCTGGACGGGCCATGCGCTCAACCAGCCCGATGTCTGGTACGCGGACACGATCAAGCCGACCGACGTGAACCAGGCCTGGGTGCCGTCCAACGCGGCGCCCTGGGCCTACGTCGTCGGCGACCGGGACGGTGCGCTGGGCGTGGCCGGGCTGATCACCGCCACCCAGGGGGCGCGCCTGCTGTACCAGCCGCAGGGGTCGTACTCGGACATGACGCTGGCGCTGGACCTGACGCCGGAGAAGATCGCCGGCCAGGGCTTCGGCAGCGCGACGGATCAGTACCTGGAGGTCTACATCAAGTGGGACCCGCTCACGCAGACCGGCTATGCGCTGCGCTTTCAGCGCCTGGCGAGCGACCCGCTGAACGGCAACCAGCCCATCCCGTCCTCCGGCAACTCGGTGCGCGTGTCGATGCTTGAGTATGTGAACGGCAACCGGACGATCCTGCCCGGGGCCTATGTCGAGAGCTCGGTGTTCACGCCGGGCACGCACGTGGTGTTCAAGCTGGTGGGCAACGTGCTGACGGCCGACGTGACGACCAGCTCGGCGCAGAACAACACGCAGGCCGGCTACAAGCTGCCCCACGAGATCCACTTCTCGGCGACGCTGCCGACCGCGGCCAGCACCGCCGGCGGCTTCGGGGTCCAGTTCACCGGCACGGTCTCCGCCGGCAACCGGACCGAGCTGGAAAAGCTCGAGGTCACGCTCAAGCCGCGCTGAACCGAACCCGGCAACGAACAAGGCCCTCAGGCATCGCCCGAGGGCCTTGTTCTTTTGTGGCGCGCAACTCGCCGGCCGTTCAGGCCGTCGGGTAGGTGCCGGGCACGAGGATGTCGCGCGTCACGTTCGTCAGCTGCGTGTGGCCGCAGAAGGCCATGGTCACGTCCAGTTCCTTGTGCAGGATCTGCAGCGCCTTCGTCACGCCCGCCTCGCCCATCGCGCCCAGCCCGTAGGCCATCGCGCGGCCGATCATCGTGCCGCGCGCGCCCAGCGCCCAGGCCTTCAGCACGTCCTGGCCCGAGCGGATGCCGCCGTCCATCCACACCTCGCAGTTCGAGTTCAGCGACCCCACCTCGGCCGCGATGGCCGGCAGCGCATGGATGCTGCTGGGCGCGCCGTCGAGCTGCCGGCCGCCGTGGTTGCTGACGACGATGGCGTCCGCGCCGGCCTGCACGGCCAGCCTGGCGTCTTCCGCTTCCATGATGCCCTTCAGGATCAGCTTGCCGCCCCAGCGCTCCTTGACCCAGGCGATGTCCGCCCAGCTCAGCCGCGGGTCGAACTGCTCGTTCGTCCACGCCGACAGCGACCGCATGTCGCTGACGCCCTTCACATGGCCCACCAGGTTGCGGAAGGTGTGGCGGCGGGTCCCGGCCATGCCCAGCACCCAGCGCGGCTTGGTGGCCAGGTTCAAGAGGTTGGCCAGCGTGGGCCGCGGCGGCGCGGTGAGGCCGTTCTTCAAGTCCTTGTGGCGCTGGCCGATGACCTGCAGGTCCAGCGTCAGCACCAGCGCCGAGCACTTGGCGGCCTTGCAGCGGTCGATCATGCGCGCCATCGCGTCGCGGTCGCGCATCATGTAGAGCTGGAACCAGAACGGCGCCGTGGTGTGCTCGGCCACGTCCTCGATGGAGCAGATGCTCATCGTGGAGAGCGTGAACGGGATGCCGAACTTCTCGGCCGCGCGCGCCGCATGGATCTCGCCGTCGGCGTGCTGCATGCCGGTCAGGCCCACCGGCGCGATGGCCACGGGCATCGTCGCGGCCTGGCCCACCATCGTCACGGCGGTGCTGCGGCCTTCCATGTTGACGGCCACGCGCTGGCGCAGCTTGATGGCCTGGAAGTCGCTCTCGTTGGCGCGGTAGGTGGTCTCCGTCCAGGAACCCGAGTCGGCGTAGTCGTAGAACATGCGCGGCACGCGCTTCTCGGCAAGGGCGCGGAGGTCTTCGATGCAGGTGATGACGGGCATGGCGGCGCAGGTGACGGGGAGGTCCGCGATGCTAGGCCCGGCCGCGCCGGCGCGCGCCGGAAAAAACCTCAGGCGGCGGCGGAAGAGTTTTCCGCCAGGCACGCCAGCTCAAGCGCGCGGCAGTGCGCATGCAGCCAGTCCGCGAACGCCTGCGTCGCCGGCCCCGGGCGGTGGCAGACCAGCCCGTAACTGCGCTCGGCCGGCACCGTCAGCGCGAACGGCTGCACGAGGCGCCCCTCGGCCAGCTCGTGCCTGGCCAGGCTCAGCCGCGCCAGCGCCACGCCCTGGCCGGCCAAGGCTGCGGCCAGCACCAAGCCCAGGTCGACGAGGCGGGGGCCGGCATCGGGCTCTGGCGCGTCGGCCAGGCCGGCGGCGCGCAGCCACGGCGCCCAGGGCTGAAGCGGCGTGCGCAGCAGCGGCAGGGCCAGCAAGTCGGCGGGCTCGCGCAGCGGAGCGTGGGCGGCCAGCAGCGCCGGCGCGGCCAGCGGCGTCAGCCGGTCGCGCAGCAGCACCTGGGCCGGCGCGATCTCGTCCGGCACGGCGCCGTGGCGGATCTCCAGGTCGGCACCCGCATCGCCCTCGGCCAGCAGCGGCACCGACAGCGTCAGCTCCAGCTCGATGTGCGGATGCAAGGCGGCGAAGCCGGGCAGGGCCGGCACGAGCAACTGGCGGGCGAAGGTGGGCGTGGCGCTGACGCGCAGCCGCTCGCGCCGCGTGCTGATGCGCTGGTGCAGCGGCATGGCCTGCAGCAGCGCCAGCACCTGGCGCACCTGGGGCAGGTATTCGTGGCCGGCCGGCGTCAGTGCCAGGGCCTTGGGCGGCTGGCGCAGTAGCAGCGGCTCGCCCAGCCGCTCCTCCAGCCCGGCGACGCGCTTGGCCACCGCGCTGGCGCTCAAGGCCAGCTCCGCGGCAGCGGCCTCGAAGCTGCCGGTGCGGGCAATGGCATCGAAGGCGAGCAAGGCGTCCAGCGACGGCAGGCGGATGGGCGGGGCGGGCATGCGGCGATGGTAGCCAGCAGCGCCGGTAGGCCTGCCGTCCATGCCGCGCCAGCTGCGGTTCGTCGCAATCCGCTGCCGGCGCGCGCGGTGGCTGCCTAGAGTCCGCCGCATGGGTTCCACGACCGGACGGAGAACGACATGCCCGACCTGAATCGACGCCACCTGCTCGCCGGCGGTGCGGCGGCCTGGCTGTGTGCTGGCTCCGCCACGGCCCAGGAGGATCCCGACGAAGCCGCACGCGCCTTCGCCGCCAGGCACAGTTTCAACGGTGTCATCCTGGCGGGCACGGCGGGGCGCGTGACGTACCAGCAGGCCTTCGGCCTCGCCGACTTCGCCAGCCGCACGCCGATGACGACCGACACGGTCTTCCACGGCGGTTCAGTGTCCAAGTGGATCGCCGCGCTGGTGGTGCTGCGGTTGGTCGACCAGCGGCGGCTGGCGCTGCGCACGCCCATCGCCAGCTATCTGCCCGACTATCGCCGCGACACGGCGCGGCTGCTGACGCTGGAGCACCTGATGAGCCACGCCAGCGGGCTGCCCAACGAGGTCATCCCGGCGCTGGAGGCCAACCTTGACCTCTACAAGAATGGCATCGACACCGCCGAAGCCGTGCGGCGCTACGCCAGCGGCGACCTGCAGTTCGCACCGGGCCGGCAGTGGCAGTACTCGCACTCGAACTGGCTGGTGGTGCAGCAGATCGTCGAGCGCGTGACCGCCCAGGCCTATGCGCAGGCGGCCCGCGAGCTGCTGTTCGCGCCGGCCGGCCTGCACCACAGCGGCGTCTTCTCGGGGCTCGTGCCGCCCGCGCAGCGCGTCGCGACGAGCTACCGCGAGAACGACCCCGGCAGCGCGCCGGTGGTCATCGGCATCCCGACCTTCATGCAGATGATCGGCGGCTACTGGACCGACGCGGCCGACCTGTTCGCGCTGCTGCATGCAGCGCGCCGCGGGCCGCTGCTGTCCACCGCGAGCCGGGCCGAGCTGTTCCGCGTCAGGTTCCCCGAGCGGCGCTATGCGCTGGGTGGCCGCGTGATGCACGCGCGGCTGGGCGGGGCAGAGCGTGCCGTCATGGAGGAAACCGGCGCGAGCCTGGGTTTTCGTGCGCTGGGCTATGGGCCGCTGGACGGCGATGAAGCCGTCGTCATGCTCAACAACGTCAGCCTCGATGCGGACGACATGGAGCCCGCCGCGCTCCGGATGCTCGACGGCCTGGCCGGGCGCCGGCAGGCACGGCCCTTGTCCGACAGCGGGCCTGCCTGCGTGCCGACACGGCTGCGCCGCGGGGCTGCCTAGGCTGTGCCATTGCCATCCATCGCCCAGGAGCCCCCATGCAAGACACGCTCAACCGCTCGCAAGACCCCGACACCCACACCGAGGAAGACCTCAGCGGCAGCGCCGCCGCCCACAAGATCGCCGACCTGGTGAAGGCCGGCAGCAGCTGCTTCTTCTGCACGCTGGGCCTGGGCTCGCAGCTGCATGCGCGGCCGATGACCGTCATCGAGGTCGAGGAAGACAGCGGGCAGCTGTGGTTCTTCACCGAGGTGGACAGCGTCAAGAACATCGAGCTCGACCGCGACTCGCGGGTGACGCTGTTCTTCAAGGAAGGCGACCACGGCAGCCATCTGCGCCTGGAAGGCACGGCCACCGAGGTCACCGACAAGGCCACCATCCATCGCCTGTGGAAGCCCACGCTGCGGGCCTGGTTCACCGAGGGCGAGAACGACCCGCGCATCAGCCTGCTGCGCGTGGACCCGGTCAGCGGCGAGTACTGGGACAACAAGCACGGCGCCGCGATCGCCGGCATGAAGATGCTGTTCGGCGCCATCGTCGGCAAGCGCGTGGACGAAGGCGTGCACGGCAAGCTCGCCCTGTGAGTCGTTCGGCGTCTTTCAGGGCGCCGGCGTCTGCACGCACCTGACCTGCATCAACCGCCGTGCCGCTTCAGCAGCAGCGGCCTGAGCAGCCACCACACCAGCCAGGCGAGCAAAGCGACGAACGCGACGTTCAACGCGGCAGCGAGCGGGCCGTGGAGTTGCCCCGGCGTGGCGGACAAGGCCAGGCGGGTCAGTTCGCAGAACACAGGGTAGCGGCGCCCCGAACAGACGGGCGGGGTGAGCGCGGTTGCCTGCCATAGCACGACCGTGTGCGGCGCCGAGAGCACGGCCATGGGTGCGAGCAGCAGAGACGCCAGCACACGCACGAACGGGCCGATGGGATGGCGGTCGGAGCGGTCAGCTGTCTGCATCGCGGTGAAGATGCGTCAGGTTGTCTCGGTTTCGACCCGTGGGCAGACGAGGGTGTGGCGGGCCGGCCGCGGTCACTGCCCTGCCGGCGGTTCCCACAGCTCCACCTTGTTGCCTTCCGGGTCGATGACCCAGCCGAACTTGCCGTACTCGGACTCGTCCACCTTGTCCTGTACGTCGCAGCCCTCGGCCCGCAGGGCCGCCAGCAGCGCATGCAGGTCCGCGACGCGGAAATTGATCATGAATGGCGCGGCGCTGGGCGCGAAATAGTCGGTGCTCTCCTTGAACGGCGTCCACAGCGTCATGCCGGCACCGGTCGGGTTGTCGTCCGCCCAGTTGAAGACGGCGCCGCCCCATTCACTGACGTTCAGGCCGAGATGGCGCTGGTACCACTCGCCCAGGGCCTTGGGGTCCCTGGCTTTAAAGAAGATGCCGCCGAGGCCGGTGACGCGTTTCATGGAGGTTCCCGAGCGTGGATGTGGCATGCAGCGTAGCGCGGCCCGCGGCATGCGTGTGTCGGTGGCGGTACGGATGCGGCCCCGGTGGCGGCCCCCGCCGCACGGGCAAGACCCCGATTCACCCGCGCGCACGACCTCTTCGCGCGTCGTGATTGGCGAACGGCCGGGCGGCGCTGCATGAAGCAACGGCGCTCCGCCAACTGCAGGAGCGCCGTGTGGGTGATGCGGTCGCTGCGGCAGCCGCGAGCCGTTCAGCACCAGGTCAGGCCGCGTCCGTCGCGCGCCGGCGGCGGTTCAGCGCGAGCAGGCCGACGATGCCGCCGGCCAGCATCAGCATCGTGGACGGCTCCGGCACCGGTGTGGTCGTGAACTGCACGATGTACGGGCTGGAGAAGCCGGTGGCGTTGGCAGCCTGGTAGCCGGCGGTGGACGAGATGGCGTCGGTCACGCCGGGCGAGTAGTCGGTCACCGCGAAGAACGGTTGCGCTTCGGTGCCGGGCGCATAGCCGGTGTGCGTCAGGTACAGCAGCAGCGACTGGCCCGGCGTGTACAGGTAGGGCGTCGAGAAGCTGATCAGCGCGCCGAACGAGTTCTCGCCGCCGCTGTTCTGGAACGACGCCGTGGAGATCGACAGGCTGCCGGAGCGCACGTTCACGACGGTGCCGGCCGCCTGCTGCGCGGCGAACGCTTCGGTTCCCAATAGGAACTCGCCGTCCGACAGCAGGCTGGACGAAGCCTGGGACAACTGCACGTTGAAATTGGTGAACGTGAGGTCCTGGCTGGGCCAGGTGGCGGGCAGCGCGGTGTTGCCATCGGCCGAGATGCGCAACTGCATGCCGGTGATCCAGACCGGGCTGGTCAGCGTCTCGAAATTGACCGACGTGTACAGCGCCATGTAGGTGCGCGGTGCGTTGCGAAAGGCCGTGTTCAGGCCGCTGGTTTCATCGCCTGGGGTGACAAAGGTGTCAGCCTGGCTGCTGGCGGCCAGCGCGCAGAGCGCTGCCAACGAGATCAGCGAACGTGTCATCGACATGAGAACCCTCCATCCATGGAGCCGCGGACTGCAGGACCGGCAACCCCCTGCGGCTGGGGACCGGCTGACGACGTAAAGCAATGTATCGGCTTCATCTCCGGCGTCACCCTGGGACTTCCTGTCCCGGAAAAGCGCTGCGCAACCTCGGGAAAACGCGCATTGGTGGGCGATCCCGGAACGGCCCCGCAACGCGGCGAGGCTGCGGCGCTAAAGCTGCCACCAGGCCGGCAGCAGCGCGCGCACCTCGGGCCGGCGGTAGCGCCGGTCCAGCAGCCACACCCAGCCGCGGTCGTCCACCGAGCGCAGCACGCGGCCGGCGGCCTGCACGACCTTCTGCATGCCGGGCACGAGGTCGGCGTAGCCGTGGTCCGCGCCGAACATCGCGTCCAGCCGTTCGCGGATCTGCGCCTGCAGCGGCGACACCGGTGGCAGGCCCAGCGTGGCGATGAAGGCGCCGATGAGGCGCGTGCCGGGCAGGTCCACGCCCTCGGCGAACGCGCCGCCCAGCACGGCGAAGCCGATGCCGCGGCCGCCTTCCACGAAGCGGTCCAGGAAGGCGCGCCGCGCGGCGTCGCCCATCGCGCGGGCCTGGCTCCAGCGCGGCAGCGCCGGGTGGCGCAGCGCCAGCCGCGCGGCGGCCTGCTCCAGGTAGTCGAAGCTGCTGAAGAAGGCGAGGTAGTTGCCCGGGTGTTCGGCGAACTGCGTGGCGAGCACGTCCACCAGCGCATCCAGCGACGCGGTGCGGTGGTCGTAGCGGGTGGAGATGCGGTCGGCCACGCGCACGACGAGGTGCTCGGGCGGGAAGGGCGCGGGCACGTCGATCCAGGCCGTGTCGTCGGGCAGGCCCAGCAGGTCGCGCTGGTACTCGGCGGTGCCGAGCGTCGCCGAGAACAGCGTGACGCTGCTGAGCCCCTCGAACCGCGGCTTCAGGAAGAAGCCGGGCACCACGTTGCGGATGGACAGCAGCACATCCACGTCGGTGGCGACGGGCGGGTCGTCTTCGGCCGACGCCAACGGGTCGGGCATGCCGAGTTCGTCCAGCAGCGACAGGTTGACCGGCGCGGCGGGCGTCGTCAGCTCGCCAGCCCGCTGTGCGACGGCGCTGCGCTGCAGGTCGCACAACGAGTGCGGGCCGAACTTGTCCAGCACGCGCTGCAGCCCCAGCACCTCGAAGTAGAACTGCATCAGCGGCCCGGTCTCCAACGGGTGGTTCTGCATGTACTCGCCCAGAGTCGCGCTGACGAACTGCAGCGCCTCGGCGAGTGCATCGGGCACGTCGTCGAAGGCGCGGTACTCGGCCGGCTGCGCGCGCGCCAGGTCGCTGAGTTCGCGGGCCAGGCGGCGCAGCGGCGGGCGCAGGGCCTTGGGTGCCTGGGGCTCGATGTCGCGCACGCTCGCCAGGCTCAGCGCGGCGCTGTACATGGCCCGCGCGCGCTCGACGAGGTTGTGCGCCTCGTCCACCAGCAGCGCGAGCTTCCAGTCCTGCGCCTGCGCGAGGTTGAACAGCTGGCCGTGCGGGTCGAAGGCATGGTGCACATCGCCGACGACGACGTCGGCCCAGCGCAGCAGCTCCTGGCCCAGGTAGTAGGGGCAGATGCCGTGCTTGAGCGCGATGCGGCGCTGGGCGGCCGGGTCCAGCCACTGCGCCGTGACGGCCTCGCTGCGCGCGGCGGCCAGGCGGTCGTAGAAGCCGTTGGCCAGCGGGCAGGACTCGCCGTGGCAGGCCTTGTCCGGATGCTCGCAGGCCTGCTCCTTGGCCACCAGCGTGAGCACGCGCAGCGCGCCTTGCGGTGCGCCCTGCCCGGGGCTTCGGCCCGGCATGGCGCCGCGCAGCGTCTGCAGCGCGTCCAGCGCCATGATGCGGCCGGTGCCCTTGCAGGTCATGTAGCCGATCTTGTCGAGCTGCTGTGCAGGCATGGCGCGCAGCAGCGGGAACAGCGTGCCCAGCGTCTTGCCGATGCCGGTGGGCGCCTGCGCCAGCAGGCAGCGGCCCTGTGCCGCGGCGCGGTAGACGGCCTCGGCCAGCAGGCGCTGGCCCGGGCGCAGCTCGCCGAGTGGAAAGGGCAGCTCGCGCAGTGCGGCGTCGCGTGCGCTGCGGTGGCCAGCCTCCTGCGCGGCCCAGGCCTCGAAGGCCTGGCAGCGGGCCGCGAAGGCAGCCTGCAGGTCGGCGGCCGTGGCGGTCTCGCGCAGCACGGTCTCGGTCTGCGTGTCGGCGTCCACGTAAACCAGCGCCAGCTGCAGTTCAGCGAGGCCGCGCTCGGCGGCGATCAGTGCGCCGTAGGTCTGCAGCTGCGCCCAGTGCAGCGCGCGGCGGTTCTCGGGGATGGTGTCGACCGGCCCGCGTATGGTCTTGATCTCCTCCAGCCGGTTCACGTCGGCCTCGTAACCGTCCGCCCGGCCGCGCACGCGCAACTGGCCGTACTGGCCTTGCAGCGGCAGCTCGGTTTCGTAGCCGGGGGAGCGGCGCGCGAGCACCGCCATCTGGCCGGCCTGGCCCTCCAGTGCGGTGGCCGATGGCGTGAAGCGCCGGTCCAGGTCACCGCGCTTGGCCGTGAACTCGCACAGGCTGCGCACGGAGACCGTGTAGGTCCAGTCGCTCATCCCGCGGGTCGGGCCGGTGCGGCGATGGGCCTGCGCGCCCGCGGCCTTGGCATTGCCGGCAAGATGGGGTGTGGAACAACAGGAGCGCGGCGCATGACGGCAATGAATGTACTGGGCACGCCGCTGCAGGCCTGCTCGTTCGACCCCTTGACCGGCTTCCTGCGCGATGGCTGCTGCTCGGCGGACGCGCAGGATCGCGGCACCCACCTGGTCTGCGCGCGGGTCACACAGGAATTCCTGGACTTTTCGCTCGCCCGCGGCAACGACCTCGTCACCCCGCGCCCGGCCTGGCGCTTCGCTGGCCTGAAGCCGGGCGACCGCTGGTGCCTGTGCGCGCTGCGCTGGCTGGAGGCGCTGGAAGCTGGCGCAGCGCCGCCGGTGGTGCTGGAGGCCACCAACCGCCTCGTGCTGGGCATCCTCAGCCTGGCGCAATTGCGGCAGCATGCACACCCTGGTGTGGCGGCGCCGTGAACCCGCTGCACCCCAAGAAGCTGCTGCTCAGCAAGTGGACGGCGGTGACGCCGGTGGCCAAGGACAAGCATTTCGTCGTCGTCAAGGTGGTCGAGCCCGAACTGCCCGGCGCGCCGGTGGAGTGGGTTGAGCTGGAAGCACTCTTCTCCAAGCGGGTGCAGCGGCTGGCCTGGCGCACGTTGCGCGACGCGGCGGTGTGGCGCCAGGGCTGGGTGTAGCACCGGCCGCCGTCAGCGCGGGCGGTGCATCTGGAAGCGCTGCGCCGCGGTGACTTCGAAGTAGTCTGCCGGGCCGCCGCCGCGCAGCACCGGGTGGGCCGCGGCCGTGTCGTAGACGCCGTCCACCAGCAGGTGGCGCGCGATGTGCACCGCCACCACCTCGCCCAGCACCAGCCACGTCGGCACCTGCTCGCCCGCGGCGGTGGCCAGCTGCACGACCTGCGTGACGCGGCACTCGAAGCTCACCGGCGACTCGGCCACGCGGGGCGCCGTCACGAGCTGCGAGGCCAGCGGGGTCAGCCCGGCCAGCGCGAACTCGTCCACCTCCGGCGGCACGGCCGCGCAGCTGGCGTTCATGCGCTCGGCCAGTTCGCGGGTGACCAGGTTCCAGGTGAACTCGCCCGTGGCCTGCGCATTGCGCAGGCTGTCCTTGGCGCCGATGCTGGCGAAGCCGACGATGGGCGGCACGTAGTTGAAGGCGTTGAAGAAGCTGTACGGCGCCAGGTTGTGGTGCCCGGCGCCGTCGTGGCTGCCGATCCAGCCGATGGGGCGCGGGCCGACGATGGCATTGAACGGATCGTGCGGCAGGCCGTGGCCGTGGCGGGGTTCATAGGTGTGGATGTCGGCGGGCGCGGTCATGCGGGGGCGAGGAGCAGGCGTCAGAAGAGGGGCAGATTCTCGGCGGCTGGTGGTTGCCCCTGCGCCAGGGTCAGTGTTGCAGGCAGCACCTGGCTGGCATGCACGAGGTTGCCGATGCGCACGCCCATCAGTCGCAAGCGCTTGTCGAAAGTGACCCGCTTCAGGCACAGGCCCACGGCATGGCGGATGTCCGCGGCGCTGAGGATGGGGGCTTTGAGCGTCTGGTCGCGCGTGACGGTGACGAAGCCCTCGAAGCGCAGCTTGATGCCCACGGTCTTGCCGGCGTAGCGCTTGCGGGCCAGGTCGCGGGCCAGGCTTTCGCACAGCTCGTCCATGATGCCGCCCAGCAGCACGCGGTCGTGCACGGCGTGCAGGTCGCGCTCGAAGGTGGTTTCCCGGCTGATGGACACCGGCTCGCTGTGCGTGACGACGGCGCGCGAGTCGCGCCCGTGCGATGCGTTGTGCAGCCACTCGCCGTAGCTCGCGCCGAACTGCTCGATGAGCCAGTGCGGGTCGGCCGCGGCGATGTCGCCGACGGTCTCCAGGCCGAGCTTGATCAGCTTCTCGCTGGCCTTGGGGCCGATGCCGTTGATCTTGCGCACGCCCAGCGGCCACACGTGCTTGGGGATGTCGTCCATCGTCAGCACCGTGATGCCGTCGGGCTTGTCCAGTTCGCTGGCGATCTTGGACAGCAGCTTGTTGGGCGTGATGCCGATGGAGCAGGTCAGGCCGGTGGCGCGGCCCACCGAGTTCTTGATCTCGCGTGCCACCGCCTTCACGCCGCCCAGCGGGTCGTGGCCCACGGCGTCACGCACGCCGGGCACGTCGGTCAGGTCGATGTAGATCTCGTCGATGCCGCGGTCCTCGACCAGGGGTGCGACTTCGGCCACGGCGGTCTTGAACAGGCGCGAGTACTTGCGGTAGGAATCGAAGTCGGCCGGCAGCAGGATGGCGTCGGGCGCGCGCAGCGCGGCCTTCATCAGGCCCATCGCCGAGAACACGCCCAGGTCGCGTGCCGCATAGGTGGACGTGGTGACGACGCCGCGGCCGGTGTAGTCGCGCAGCCTCGCGTAGCGCCAGGAGCCATCAGCGAGCTGCTGCGGCGCGTCAGCGCGCCGCCCGCCGATGACCACGGCCTGGCCCTTCAGTTGCGGATAGCGCAGCAGCTCGACGGACGCGTAGAAGGCGTCCATGTCGAGATGGGCGATCCAGCGGGGGGGCTGCTGCATGCGCGCGATTGTCGGCGGCGTCTGCTGACAGGTGCCGGCAGCAAAAACGCGCGTGGGCTCAGATATGACGGCGCGCCCGGTCGTGGCTTGCCACGCGAGTCAAGGGTTTACCTGGTGTCGGAAAACCTGTCACGCAGAGGTGGCAGCGACCGGAGCGCCGGGCCTGTCCCGGCCCTGGCCTCGGGCCTCTTGGCTTTCGTGAATCTGGTACGCCTCTTGCGAACTCTTGCGGCAGCACCGCTGGACGCCCCGCGAGTCCTGCAGGTCCGACTCTGAAGACTTCACAGGAGACCATAAATGATCAAGAAGATGTTTGCCGTGCTGACGCTTGCCGGCACCGTCCTTTCCGCTCATGCCGGCTTGACCACCCTCTCGTCGCCATGGCCACCGACAGGTAGCGCCGGCCTCGAGAACGTGCTGTTCAACGTGCAGACCAGCAGCGACGTGATGGTGGCCATCGGCGCGCATGCCTACAAGACCAGTGCATCGATGGCGAACAACGGCATCGACACGTTCTACGGCCCGTCCGGCATCTACGCGGCCGATGGCAAGGGCTATGCGAACTGGAGCTTCGATTTCGCGTGGAGCCTCGGCAACAGCTGCACGGGCTGCGTGGTGACGCTTTATGTCGACAAGGATCCGACGGCAGCGAACGATCCCGTCAGCGCCAACCTCACGGCCCTGGGCAGCAGCTACGCCGAGTCGTGGAACCTGATGATGTCCTTCATCCCCTTCACCTTCGATCCTTATGGCAACAGCATCACCGACTTCCGCCTGACGGTGACGTCGGCCGTCGGCGAGCCTGTGGTGGAGACGTCGATCCAGGTGGTCGTGAACGCCGATGGAGGCACCGTGCCTGAGCCTGCCACCCTGGCATTGGCCGGCGTCGCGCTGGCTGGGCTGGGCATTGCGCGCCGCCGCCGCGGTTGAGCGAGCAGGCTTTGCGAGAGCGGCCCTGCGGGGCCGTTTTTCGTGGGCCCAGCACAATCGGGGTGCCCGCGCGAGGGATGCGGGTGAAGGAGGTCGAGGCGTGCGCGTGCGAGTGAGGCTCCATCTGCTGTTGTGCGCCTGCGCGCTGCTTGCCGCCTGCGCCAGCCCGGCGATGAACCCGCCGCGCAACAAGCCGGCGGCGTTGCAGTCCATGCAGCGCACGCCGCCGGCGCGGGACACGGACACGTTCGTCGCGCTCAGCTTCTCGGGCGGCGGGCTGCGCGCCGCGGCGTTCGCCTACGGTGTGCTGGAGGGCCTGCGCGAGCAGCCAGCGACGGCCGGGCGCAACCTGCTGGACGAGGTCAACTTCATCACCAGCGTGTCCGGCGGGTCGCTGACGGCGGCCTACCTCGGGCTGCATGGGCCGCAGGGCATGCGCGAATTCCGCGACAAGGTGCTGCTGCATGACGGCGAGGCCAACCTGCGCTTCAGCCTGCTCAACCCCAACAACCTGCGCCGCCTGCTGTCCGGCGGGCTGAACGACCGCACGGACTTCAACGACTGGCTGGAGAACGACGTCTTCAAGGGCGCGACGTTCGCCGACATGTTTCGCCGTTCGCGGCCGGTCGTCTGGATCAGCGCGAGCAACGTGCAGTACCGTCTGGCGTTCCCGTTCCACGAGCGTGCGTTCGATGCGCTGTGCAGCGATTTGGCGAGCTACCCGGTGTCGGAGGCGGTGGCGGCGTCCATGGCCGTGCCGCTGTTCTTCGCGCCGGTGGTGCTGCAGCGCTTCCCCGAGGCCTGCGAGCTTCAGATGCCGCCTGGCCTGAAGGCAAAGCGCGATGAGGGTGACGACCAGCACCGCCTGCGCATCGCGTTGGCGCGCCTGTTCCGCGATTACCGCGATCCCAAGGCCGGTCGTTATCTGAAACTGGTGGACGGCGGGCTGACGGACAACCTCGGCCTGGTCGCCATCCTGCAGAGCCGCGTGCTGCTGAACACGCCGTACGGCCCCATCCCTGAGCAGGAGGCGTCGACGATGCGGCGGCTGCTGTTCATCGTGGTGGACGCCGGCCAGGGGCCGAGCGCCGACTGGGCCCGCGAAATGGCCGGGCCGTCGGGCATGGACATCGCCTCGGGCGCGGTGGACACGGCCATCGAGAGCACGATGCGCATGAGCTACGCGAACTTCCTGCCCATGGTGCGCAACTGGGAGCGCGACCTCATCACCTTTCGCTGCAGCCTCAGCGACGAACGCAAGGCTGAACTGCGCGCGCAGAACCCGGAGTGGCGCTGCCAGGACCTGAAGTTCAGCGTCACGCAGATCAGCTTTGCCGACCTGGCCGAGGCTGAGGAGCAGGTGCTGAACATGATCCCGACACGGCTGAAGCTGCCGCCCGAGCAGGTGGACCAGCTCATCCGCGCGGCCAAGCAGGCCGTGCGGCAGGACCCGCAGATCCGCCGGTTCTCACAAGCGCTGCAGCGCGGTGACTGAGCCGCCGCGCGTCGTCAACAGCACGGCCTACAGCACTTCGGACGCGAAGTCCGCCAGGCGCGAACGCTCGCCGCGCGCCAGCGTCACGTGGCCGCTGTGGGCCCAGCCCTTGAAGCGGTCCACGGCGAACGTCAGGCCTGAGCTGCCCTCGGTGAGGTAGGGCGTGTCGATCTGCGCGAGGTTGCCCAGGCAGACGATCTTGGTGCCGGGGCCGGCGCGGGTGATCAGCGTCTTCATCTGCTTGGGCGTCAGGTTCTGCGCCTCGTCGATGATGACGAACTTGTTCAGGAAGGTGCGCCCGCGCATGAAGTTCAGGCTCTTGATCTTGATCTTGCTGCGCACCAGATCGTTGGTGGCGGCGCGGCCCCATTCGCCGGCGGACGATCCGCCCTTGGCCAGCACTTCGAGGTTGTCGTCCAGCGCGCCCATCCAGGGGCCCATCTTTTCTTCCTCGGTGCCGGGCAGGAAGCCGATGTCCTCGCCCACGGGCACGGTCACGCGGGTGACGATGATCTCGCTGTAGCGGCGGTCATCGAAGACCTGGGCGAGTGCTGCGGCCAGCGTCATCAGCGTCTTGCCGGTGCCGGCCGTGCCGGTCAGCGTGATGAAGTCGCACTCCGGGTCCATCAGCAGGTTCAGCGCGAAGTTCTGCTCGCGGTTGCGGGCCGTGACGCCCCAGACGGCGTGCTTCTGGTTGCCGTAGTCCTTCAGCGTGCGCAGCACGGCCGTCTTGCCGGTGATCTCGGTGACCTTGGCATACAACGGCGTCGTGCCGGGCGCTTCCAGGTAGACCAGCTCGTTGATGAGCAGCGTGGGCACCAGCGGCCCGCTGATGCGGTAGAAGGTCGTGCCACCCTGCTGCCAGCTCTCCATGGTCTTGCCATGGCGCTCCCAGAAGTCGGCCGGCAAGGCCTGCACGCCGGTGTAGAGCAGGTCCGAGTCTTCCAGCGTCTTGTCGTTGCGGTAGTCCTCGGTGGGCAGGCCCAGCGCGCGCGCCTTGATGCGCATGTTGATGTCCTTGGACACCAGCACGACTTCCCGGTCCGGGTGGCGGCCCTTCAGCGCCTGCACCACGCCCAGGATCTGGTTGTCCGCCTTGCCCTGCGGCAGGCCCTGCGGCAGTGGCGCGTCGATCAGTTCGGTCTGGAAGAACAGCTTGCCTTCCGCCTCGCGGTGGCCGGTGCCGGCCAGCGGCAGGCCCTTGGCCATTTCTTCGAGGCCGCTGCTCTTCAGGCTGGCGGCGAGCTGGTCCAGCTCGCGGCTGACCTGGCGCACGTTGCGCGCGACCTCGGTCATGCCCTTCTTGTGCCCGTCCAGCTCTTCGAGCGTGATCATGGGCAGGAAGACGTCGTGCTCCTCGAAGCGGAACAGCGACATCGGGTCGTGCATTAGCACGTTGGTGTCGAGCACGAAGAGCTTGGCAGCCTCGGCGGGCTTGCGCGTGCGCTTGGGCGCTGCGGCCTTGGCCGGCGCCTTGCTTGCCGACTTGGCGGGCAGCGCGGGTTTGGCGGCAGACGGACTGGCGGCGGGAGTGGGCAGGCGCAGCACCTCGGCGGTCGGCGCTGCGACCGGCGCCGCCGGGGCCACCGGGGACATGGGCAGGGCGGCTGGCGCGCTGGCATGCGCGATGGCGGCCGAGGCCGCCCGCGGTTTGTTGGGAGTCAGATGGGCCGAGTAAGCGGTGGCATCGAGGCGGCTGGCGCGTTGTGCAGGAGGCTTGGGCAGAGGCATGTACGGCGGGTCGACTGAAAGTGAACCCCACGCGATCCCTGCTCCAGAAAGCAAAAAGCCGCACAGGATGAGTGCGGCTTGTTGGTTGGAGGCGAGGATTCGACCCGGGGCATGAACCGATTATGCACATGCCGCGGGTGCCCGCGATGTCAGAGAACAACGCGTGTTCAGCGCCTCATCGAGAAGCTTTAGGCCGCTTCCTTCTTCAGCGCCTTGACGGCCTTCAGCACCTCGTCGACGTGGCCGGCCACCTTGATGCCGCGCCATTCGCCCACCAGGATGCCGTTCGGGGCGATCAGGAAGGTCGAGCGCTCGATGCCCTTGACCTTCTTGCCGTACATGATCTTGTTCTTGACCACGCCGAACATGTGGCAGAGCTTCTCTTCGGTGTCGGCGATCAGCTCGAAGGGCAGCTCCAGCGCCTGCTTGAACTTGTCGTGCGAAGCCATGTTGTCGCGCGACACGCCGAACACGACGGCGCCGGCCTTCACGAAGTCCTTGTGGCGATCGCGGAATTGCATCGCCTCGGTGGTACAACCCGGCGTGTTGTCTTTCGGGTAGAAATACAGCACGACCGACTTGCCGAGGAAGGCGTT
This sequence comes from Roseateles sp., assembly GCF_965229315.1. Lineage (GTDB taxonomy): Bacteria > Pseudomonadota > Gammaproteobacteria > Burkholderiales > Burkholderiaceae_C > Pelomonas. The sequence goes on along the minus strand of NZ_CBDDJA010000002.1, from coordinate 2,669,973 downwards.
GGCGGTGAACTTCACGCCGCCGGTGGCTTGGGCCTCAATTTCCGGCAGGGGTTTGTTGAGCGCAGGCGTCATTGGAGGGAGCGGCAAGTTGGGCTCACGGGGTCCCCGGTTCGTGATTGCTGCCTGTGCAGCATTTCACGCGGGCGCCCGCAGGCAATAGCCCGTGATTATAAAGCCTCGCCCCGGTCTCCCGACCGGGCCGCTCAACGTTCGATCAGCAATGCTGCCAGAACATTGCGCCCTTCGCTGGCCAGCACGTTGTAGGTGCGGCAGGCCGCGCCGATGTCCATCACCTCGAAACCGATGCGCGCCTCCACCAGCCCGCGCCAGAGCGCCGGGTTGGGGAATCGCAGCCGGGCACCGCTGCCGAACACCACCAGCTCGGGTTGCAGCGCGCGTATCGCTTCGAAATGCGCCGCCTGAAGTTCCTCGAAGCGCGAAGGCGTCCAGGCCACGACGTCGCCCTTCCAGGGCACGAGCAGGCTCGCCGTGTGCGGCTGGCCGTTGACCCAGACGCCCTGGGTGTCATGGCGGGAGATCGTGTTGCCGCCTTGCGGCTCGTCGAGCTGGAACTTCATGGAAAACGGGTCGGGCGCTGCCGGTAAAGCCGGGCGCGAGTGTCGCGCAGAACCGCCGGGTTCGCCCGGGGCCTTGCTTAAACTGCAGGGCTGCACTTCTGCAGTGCAGCAATCCCTGTCCTGGAGCCCGTTTTGAAGCCCATCGCCAAGTCCGCCAAGCTCGCCAGCGTCAGTTATGACATCCGTGGGCCTGTGCTCGACAAGGCGCGCCAGATGGAGGAAGAGGGCCAGAAGATCATCAAGCTCAACATCGGCAACACGGCGGTGTTCGGCCTGACGCCGCCGGACGAGATCGTGCAGGACATGATCCGCAACCTCGCCGACGCCGGCGGCTACACGGACAGCAAGGGCTTGTTCGCGCCGCGCAAGGCGGTGGTGCACTACACCCAGCAGCAGGGCGTCAAGGGCGTCACGGTGGACGACGTCTACCTGGGCAACGGCGCGTCCGAGCTGATCCAGATGGCGATCAATGCGCTGCTCAACGACGGCGACGAGATCCTCATCCCGGCGCCCGACTTCCCGCTCTACACGGCCGTGGTGGGCCTGTCCGGCGGCCGCCCGGTGCACTACCTGTGCGACGAGGGCGCCGGCTGGCTGCCGGACCTGGCCGACATCGCCGCCAAAATCACGCCGCGCACGCGCGGCATCATGGTCTGCAACCCCAACAACCCGACCGGCGCGCTGTACCCGACCGACCTGCTGCTGGGCATCATCGAGCTAGCCCGCCAGCACCAGCTCATCGTCTTCGCCGACGAGATCTACGACAAGACGTTGTACGACGGCCATGTGCACACCAGCATGGCGTCGCTGGCCGACGACGTGCTGTTCGTGACCTTCAACGGCTTGTCCAAGAACTACCGCTCCTGCGGCTACCGCGCCGGCTGGATGGTGGTCAGCGGCGAGAAGCGCCATGCCCGCGACTACATCGAGGGCCTGAACATGCTGGCCTCGCTGCGCCTGTGTTCCAACACGCCAGGCCAGCTGGCGGTCCAGACGGCGCTGGGCGGCTACCAGAGCATCGCCGACCTGGTGGCGCCGACCGGCCGCCTGTGCCGCCAGCGCGACCTGGCGTACGAGCTGCTGAGCGCCATTCCCGGCGTCAGCGTCGTCAAGCCGAAGGCGGCGCTGTACATGTTCCCGCGCCTGGACCCCAAGGTCTACCCCATCGCCGACGACCAGCAGTTCGCCTACGAGCTGCTGGCCGAGGAGAAGGTGCTCATCGTGCAGGGCACCGGCTTCAACTGGCCGGCGCACGACCATTTCCGCCTCGTGTTCCTGCCCAACGTGGACGACCTGCGCGAGGCCGTGGGCCGCATCGACCGTTTCCTGGCCGGCTATCGCCGCCGCCACGTCGCCTGATTTTTTTGCTGAAGAGCGCTGCAATGAAAGCCATCCAAGTCGGCCTGATCGGCCTCGGCACCGTCGGTGCCGGCACCTTCCACGTCCTGCAGCGCAACCAGGCCGAGATCCGCGGCCGCGCGGGCCGTGGCATCGAGATCGCGATGGTGGCGGCCCGCAACGCCGAGCGCGCCAAGGCCTACCAGGCGCAGGTCGGTGACGGCGTGCCCTGCGTGGCCGACGCGCAGGAACTGGTCGACAACCCGGCCATCGACATCGTCGTCGAGCTGATCGGTGGTGTGGAACCCGCACGCACGCTGGTGCTGAGGGCGATCGCCAACGGCAAGCATGTCGTGACGGCCAACAAGGCGCTGCTGGCGCTGCACGGCACGGAAATCTTCGAGGCCGCGCGCGAGAAGGGCGTCGTCGTCGCGTTCGAGGCCGCCGTGGCCGGTGGCATCCCCATCATCAAGGCGCTGCGCGAAGGCCTGACCGCCAACCGCATCGAATGGATCGCCGGCATCATCAACGGCACGACGAACTTCATCCTGTCGGAGATGCGCGGCAAGGGCCTGGACTTCGCCACCGTGCTGAAGGAGGCCCAGCGCCTGGGTTATGCCGAGAGCGACCCGACCTTCGACATCGAAGGCGTGGACGCGGCCCACAAGCTGACCATCATGAGCGCCATCGCCTTCGGCGTGCCGGTGCAGTTCGACAAGGCGCATGTGGAAGGCATCAGCAGCCTGCAGGCCACCGACATCAAGTACGCCGAGCAGCTGGGCTACCGCATCAAGCTGCTGGGCATCACGCGCCGCCGGCAGGGTTCGGGCAGCCAGGGCATCGAGCTGCGCGTGCACCCGACGCTGATCCCGGCCACCCGCCTCATCGCCAACGTCGAAGGCGCGATGAACGCCGTCGTCGTGCAGGCCGACGCGGTCGGCACGACGCTGTACTACGGCAAGGGCGCCGGCGCGGAGCCGACCGCATCCGCCGTCGTCGCCGACCTGGTCGACGTGACCCGCCTGCACACCGCCGACCCCGACCACCGCGTGCCCCACCTGGCCTTCCAGCCCGACGCGATGAGCGACACGCCCATCCTGCCGATGGCCGAGGTCCACACCGCCTTCTACCTGCGCCTCGTGGTGGCCGACCAGCCGGGCGTGCTGTCGCGCATCACCACCATCCTGGCCGAGCACGACATCTCCATCGACGCCGTGCTGCAGCGCGAGTCGGGCGAGGGCGAGCGCCAGACCGACCTCATCATCCTGACGCACGACACGGTCGAAGGCCGCATGAACGAGGCGCTGGCCAGGATGCAGGGCCTGCCCACGGTCCTCGCGCCCATCGTGCGCATCCGCAAGGAAGAGCTGGCCTGATGAAGTACATCTCCACGCGCGGCGACCAGACCGAACGCGCCTTCTGCGACATCCTGCTCGAAGGCCTGGCGCCGGACGGCGGCCTGTACCTGCCCAGGACCTACCCGCAGGTCGACGACGCCATGCTGACGCGCTGGCGCGGCCTGGCCTATGCGGACCTGGCGTTCGAGATCCTGTCGCTGTACATCGACGACATCCCGGCCGCCGACCTGCACGCGATCACGCGCAAGGTCTACACGGCCGAAGTCTTCGGCACGGCCGAGATCACGCCGCTGACCTGGCTGGGCGAGCACATCGCGCTGCAAGGCCTGTCCAACGGCCCGACGCTGGCCTTCAAGGACATGGCCATGCAACTGCTGGGCGCGCTGTTCGAGTACGAACTGGGCCGCCGCGGCGCGACGCTGAACATCCTGGGCGCCACGTCGGGCGACACCGGCAGCGCCGCCGAGTACGCGATGCGTGGGAAGAAGGGCGTGAACGTCTTCATGCTCAGCCCCGAGGGCCGCATGAGCCCGTTCCAGCAGGCGCAGATGTTCAGCCTGCAGGATGCCAACATCCACAACATCGCCATCGACGGCGTGTTCGACGACTGCCAGGACATCGTCAAGGCGGTGTCCGCCGACCTGGCGTTCAAGCGCGAGCACCGCATCGGCACGGTCAACTCCATCAACTGGGCGCGGCTGCTGGCGCAGGTCGTGTACTACTTCGCCGGCTACTTCCAGGCGACGAAGGGCAACGCCGAGCAGGTCAGCTTCACGGTGCCGTCGGGCAACTTCGGCAACGTCTGCGCAGGCCACGTCGCGCGGCAGATGGGCCTGCCCATCGCCCGCCTCGTCGTCGCAACCAACGAGAACGACGTGCTGGACGAATTCTTCCGCACCGGCGCCTACCGCCCGCGCGGCACGGCCGACACGCACGAGACCTCCAGCCCGTCCATGGACATCTCCAAGGCCAGCAACTTCGAGCGCTTCGTGTTCGACCTGCTGGGCCGCGACGGCGCACGCGTGAAGGCGCTGTTCGGCGCCGGGGGCTTCGAGCTGACGGCCGGCGAGCAGGCATCGATCGCGCGCTTCGGTTTCGTGTCGGGACGCAGCACGCATGCCGACCGCGTCGCCACCATCCGCCGCTGCCATGCCGAGCATGGTGTCGTCATCGACCCGCACACGGCCGACGGCCTGAAGGTTGCGCTGGAGCAGCGTGAACCTGGCCAGACCATGCTGGTGCTGGAGACCGCGCTGCCCGCCAAGTTCGCCGAGACCATCCGCGAGGCGCTGGGCATCGAGCCGCCGCGGCCGGCGGGTCTGGAAGGCATCGAGCAACTGCCCAAACGCGTGACGGTCATGCCGGCCGATGTGGACCAGGTGAAGGCCTACATTCACGCCCATGTCTGAACCCAGGAAGCCGCTGATCGCGCTCGACGATGCGCTGGCCTCGCTGCTGGCCCACGTCGGGCCGGTGGCGGGCGTCGAGACGCTGGCCGCCGTCCAGGCGCGCGGCCGTGTGCTCGCGCACGACCTCGTGTCGCCCGTGGACGTGCCGCCCGCCGACAACTCGGCGATGGACGGCTACGCCCTGCGGGCTGCCGACGCCCATCTCGAACTGCCCGTCACGCAGCGCATCCCCGCGGGCAGCGTGCCCACGGCGTTGCCGCCCGGCGAAGCCGCGCGCATCTTCACCGGCGCCCAGGTGCCGGCGGGTGCGGACACGGTCGTCATGCAGGAGTTCACCGAACTGGCGGGCGACCGCCTGCGCATCACCCAGCCCGTGAGCGCCGGCCAGCATGTGCGCCTGCGCGGTGAGGACGTGCGCGCCGGCGCCGTCGTGCTGCCGGCCGGCACGCGGCTGGATGCGGTCGCGCTGGGCCTGGTGGCCACGGCGGGCGCCGCGCAGGTCACCGTGACCCGCCGCCCGCGCGTCGCGCTGTTCTCCACCGGCGACGAACTCGTCATGCCCGGCGAGCCGCTGCCGCCCGGCGCCATCTACAACTCCAACCGCTTCACACTGCGCGCGCTGCTGGAAGGCCTGGGCTGCGAGGTCGTCGACCTCGGGATCGTGCCCGACAACCTGGTCGCGACGCGGGCCGCGCTGCGCGAGGCGGCGGCCCGTGCCGATGTCATCCTGACCTCGGGCGGCGTGTCGGTCGGCGAGGAAGACCACCTGCGCCCCGCCGTGCAGGCCGAAGGGCGGCTGGACCTCTGGGCGCTCGCCATCAAGCCGGGCAAACCGTTCGCCTACGGCACCGTGCGCAGGCCCCCCGCCGAGGGCGGCGACGGCGAGGCCCACTTCATCGGCCTGCCCGGCAACCCGGTCTCCAGCCTCGTGACCTTCCTGGTGTTGGTGCGCCCCTTCCTGCTGAAGCTGCAGGGCGCCACGCGGCTGGCGCCACGCGGCTACCGGCTGGTCGCCGGCTTCGACTGGCCCAGGCCCGACAAGCGCCGCGAGTTCCTGCGCGTGCGGCTGGACGAGGAGGGCGGCCTGGCGCTGTTCTCCAACCAGAGCAGCGGCGTGCTGACCTCGGCCTTCTGGGCGGATGGCCTGCTGGACAACCCGGCCGGCCAGGCGTTCAAGGCGGGTGATGCGGTGCGCTTCATCCCTTTCGCGGAGCTGCTGGCGTGACGATCACCATCCGGCTGCGCTTCTTCGCGTCGCTGCGCGAGAAGCTGGGTGACGGCGAAACGCTGAACCTGCCTGCTGGCAGCACGGCAGGCACCGCGCGCGACGCGCTGCTGGCGCGCGGCGGCGCACATGCCGACGCGCTGGCCCGTGGCCGCGCCGTGCGTTGCGCGTTGAACCAGAGGATGTGCGCCGAGTCCGCCACCTTGTCTGACGGCGACGAACTGGCCTTCTTCCCGCCCGTCACGGGAGGCTGAGTCCATGCAAGGCCTGCATCTGACGGCCGATCTGGGCGGCGTCGACGCGTCGCTCGCACCCATGCGCGATGCCGGCGCGCTGGCGGCGTTGTGCCACGCCGCTGTCGCGCAGTCGGGCCTCACCGGCGTCGCCGAACTCTTCCATCGCTTCGCGCCTGACGACCCGCAGAGCGGCGTCACCGGCGTCGTGCTGCTCGCCGAATCGCATCTCGCGGTGCACACCTGGCCCGAACTGGGCGGCGTGACGCTGGACGTCTACGTCTGCAACTACGGCACCGACAACAGCGCCAAGGCCGAGGCCCTGCTCGATGCGCTGCTGAAGGCCTTTGCGCCGCGCGATGCCGAGGTTCAGAGGCTGAGCCGCGCCGCCGCCGCGACGCCCGCGGTGTAGGCCTCCTCGAACACCGAATACCCCGCCAGGTCCGCGTGCGCGAAGACGACGCGACCCCGCGCGGCGTTCAGTGCGGCGAGCGCCGCCGAGCCGCGCAGCCCGGGCACCGGCATGCTCATCGCATGGCCAAAGCGGCAGAGGTCGATGCGTTCGACCTTGCCGGGCAGGTCGGGGTGCGTAGCAGCCAGGTCGCCGATGACGGACTGCGCCCAGTGCTGCCAGGACCCGGACAGCAGCTCGCCCCGCGCCGCGGTGGGCAGCGCGCGGTAGGCCGTCAGCAGCGGGGGGCGCGGCATGGGATCCAGTGTCTGGTGGCGGGCATCGACGTAGCCCAGCGCCGTGGCGCCGTAGCGCACGTTGTCCCAGGCCGGCGGTGCGCCGGGGCGGGTCAGCAGCGGCTCGCGCAGCAGCAGGTTGGCGGTCAGCCAGGGCGCGTAGCGCAGGTGGCCGGCCGCTGCGCGCAACGCGTCGGGCGGCGAGGCCAGCAGCCGGTGGGCGATGAACAGCGGCGTCGCCATCACCACGGCGCGGGCCTGCCAGCGTTCGGGGGCGCCGGCCGCCTCGTTCCAGGCCATCAGCTCGACGCCCGTGCGGCCTTCGGTCACACGCATGACGACGCGGCCCGTGTGGATGCGCTCACGCAACGGCGCCGCCAGGCGCTGCGACAGCCAGCCGTTGCCTTCGGGCCAGGTCAGCACCGGCTCGCGTTCGCCGGCTTCGTCGCCCGGCGCATGAAAGCCGTGGCGGCTGGCGAAGTAGTGCAGGCCGGCCCACGCCGACACCGTGTCTGCACCGGCGCCGAAGTCGTCGCGGCAGCAGTAGTCCAGATACCAGCGCAGCTGCGGGTCGGTCAGCGCCTGGGCGCCCAGCCAGGCCGCGAACGTCTGCGCGTCCAGCGCCGCGTGGCCGGCCGTCCAGCGGGCGCGCTGTGTCGGCATCGCGAAGCCCAGCTCGCGCTGCGCCTGCGCGACGAGCGCAGAGAAGTGCCGGTACTGCGCCAGCGCGACGGCGCCGTCGGGCGGCGGCAGCACGCCCTCGTGCCAGTAGCCGCCCTCCGGGCCGTCGATGAACAGCCGCTCCTGCGGGCTGTGGCACAGGTGGCGCTCGTCCCAGACCGTGCGGCCGAACTGCTCGCGGGCCAGCCCCAGCGCGTGCAGCAGCTCGTTCACCTCGTGCGCCTCGGGCCCGGGCAACGGCAGGTAATGGGCGCCGAGCGGGCAGAGCGAGCCGCCCAGCGCATGCGCGCGGCTGTTGCCGCCGGCCTCGTCCTCGAGGTCCAGCAGCGCGATGTCGTCGATGCCGCGCCGGGCGAGCTCACGCGCGCAGGCCAGCCCGGCGATACCGGCGCCGACGATGAGGACGCCGGCTTTCTTCAGCGGCCCGTCGGTGCGGGGCAGTTCGCCGCGCAGCCGGTGGCCGCGTTCGGGATGGGTGCCCACCCAGCCGCCCTGCAGCGCCGGGGCGCCCGGCGTGCAGCCGCCGGCCAGCGCGCCCAGCGGGGCGAGCAGCAGGGACCGGCGCGGCAGTCCGCACGCGGTGGGATCGAGACGAAGGAGGGCGGGCGAAGAAGGCAAGGCCGGCAGCGTAGCAGCCGGCGCTAGCGGTGCGCGGGCGTCAACCGCAGGGGGCCTGCCACTCGCGCAGCTCGGCGGCCAGCACCGGGTGGTGGTCGGCTTCCGCGCGGCGGATCAGCGCGTCGACGTTGGCTTCCGTGACGTGTTCATGGCCCACGCCGTGCAGCAGGTTCTGATAGACGCTGTCGATGTCCGATGGGTCAGTGCCGGCCGGCGTGGTGGGCACGTCGTTCGCGCCGGGCGTAGTGTCTGCGGTGTGGCGTTGCATGGGGGGCTCCAGTGGGATGAACTCGACGGCCGGCAAGCAGCATGCCTGCAATCGGGGCCTGCCGCCAGCGTCGGCAGGCCCTAGTGCACCTGTCCCCACTCCGCCTCGAATTCCTGCACCAGCACCTGGTTGCTGAGCCGGTTCACCTCGGTCGGCACGCGGGCCATGTCGAGCGGGAAGTCCAGCAGGGCGGGCAGGCCCTGGACGCTGATGAAGCGCATGCCGGGCGGGAAGGCCGCGGGCTGCCGGAACGGCCGCCGCGAGGCCAGCACGAAACCCCATTCGCCGAACGAAGGCACATGGGCGTGGTACGGCGTCGTGTGCAGGCCGACCGCCTCCAGCGTCGTCACGACGGTCCAGAAGCTGCGCCGGGCAATCAGGGGCGACGTGGTCTGCACGACGGCGTAGCCGGAGGCAGCGAGGTGCTGGTCCACCAGCTCGTAGAAGCTGGTGGTGTAGAGCTTGCCGAGCGCGAAGTTGGAGGGGTCGGGAAAGTCGATGACGATGACGTCGAACACGTCCTGCTGCTGCTCCAGCCAGCCGAAGGCGTCGGCGTTGACGATGCGCAGCTTCGGGCTCGACAGCGAGTGGGCGTTCAGCGCCGAGAGCCGCGCGTTGTCGCGGAACAGCGCCGTCATCAGCGGGTCCAGTTCCACGAGCGTGACCTGCTCGACGCTGGCGTACTTCAGGATCTCTCGCACCGCCATGCCGTCACCGCCGCCCAGCACCAGCACGCGCTTGGGTGCGCCGTGCGCGGCCATCGCCGGATGCACCAGGGCCTCGTGGTAGCGGTACTCGTCCTTGGAGTGGAACTGCAGGTTGCCGTTCAGGAACAGCCGCGTGCCGGCGCGGCCGTCGGTGACGACGATGCGCTGGTAGGGGCTGCTCTGCTTGAAGACGATGTGCTCGCCGTAGAAGCGGTCCTCGGCCCAGGTCGTCAAATGCTCGGCCCCCAGCAGCGCGGCCAGCAGCAGCCCGGCCGACAGCGCGCAGGCCAGCGCATGCGCATTCCACGCCCGCAGCTCGGCGCGGAACAGCCTCAGCGCCCAGATCGCGACGACCACGTTCAGCAGCCCGAACGCGACACCGGTGCGCACCAGGCCCAGCTGTGGCACCAGCACGAGCGGGAAGGCCAGCGCCACCAGCAGCGCGCCGAGGTAGTCGAAGGTCAGCACCTGCGACACCAGGTCCTTCAGGCCGTAGCGCGCGCTGAAGTGGCGCTTCAGGATGCGCATGACCAGCGGGATCTCCAGCCCCACCAGCGTGCCCACGAGCAGCACCAGCGCGTACAGCAGCACGCGGAACACCAGGGCCTCGCCGGGCGGCAGCAGGCTGTGCACGGCGAACAGCGCGGCCGGCATCAGGCCGCCCACGACGCCCACCAGCAGCTCCACCTGCAGGAACACGCCCACCAGTTGCCGCTCGACGAAGCGCGACAGCCACGATCCCAGCCCCATCGCGAACAGGTAGACGCCGATGACCGTGGAAAACTGCAGCACCGAGTCGCCCAGCAGGTAGCTCGCGAGCGCACCCGCAGCCAGCTCGTAGACCAGGCCGCAGGCGGCGATGACGAAGACGCTGGCGAGCAGCAGCAGCTCGGCGAGCGTGGCGCGAGTGGGTTGGCCGGCTGCGCTGGCAGTGGCGGTCACGGCTTGGGGGCGTCGAGCACGGCGGAAAAGGCCAGCCGCGAGCCATCAGGGCTCGCGGCGATGTTGCGGATCGCGCCGCGCAGTTCGGCCAGTTCGGCGAACGGCTTGAAGCCGCTGCCGGGCTTGCCGTCCCAGCGCAGCAACAGGTTGCCGCGGGCCATCAGCAGCGAGCCGTCGGGCAGCGCCGCGAAATAGGCGCTGCGGTTGCGGTCCTTTTCGCCTTCGGGGCCAGGCGGGGTCACAGGCGTCTCCACCAGCACCTGCGGCTGCGCGTCGCCTTCGCCCATCGCGCAGATGCGCCAGTGCGACGGGTCGGTCTGGTCGACGAACAGCGCGCGTTTGCCGTCGGCCGTGCGGCCCAGCGCGCGGCCCGGCTTGGCGGTCAGCAGCGTGGCCTTGCCGGTGGTGCGGTTGAACAGCTGCGCCTGGTGGGCATTGCGGTCGGCCACATCGTCGACGATGAAGAGCGCCAGGCGTTGCTCGTCGACCCACGCGTGGTAGCCCACGCGCATCGTCGGGATCACGGGGGCGATGGCCCGGCCATCCCAGCCGAAGCGCCACAGCGACGGCGCCTTGGATTCGATGCCGTAGTGGGGGTCGGCGTCGACGACGCGGATGGCCGAGAAGCCGCTGCCGTCCGGCAGTGGCGTGGGCGAATACAGGTTGTGCGGCACCTGCGTCAGCGCCGTGGTCTTGCCGCTGGCGATGTCGTAGCGGTAGACGTTGTTGGAGCCCGAGCGGTCGGAGGCATACAGCACCGCGCCACCGTCGCGTGTGAAGGCCGGCTGGAAGTTGGCACCCTTGACCGGCGTGATGTTGCGCGCCTCGCCGACCCGGCCGGCCGCCACGTCCAGTGGGGCGATGAACACGGCCACGTCGGGCTTGGCGTCCTGGGCGCGGGCGGGGCCGGCGAGCGCGCCGATGAGGGCAACGGCCGTGAGGGGCAGCAGGCGGGCGTGGCGGCGGGTGGCAGGCGGCATGGCGTGCTTCCAGGGAGGGCGGGTGGGGCGGGCGAAGCAGTCTAGGTCCTGTTCACGGGGCGGCCATCGGTGCCAAGGCAACTGCACTAGCATCCGCCCATGCCCGTCGTCATGCCTTACAAGCTGGTGCCGCCCCGCACCGAGGGCCAGGTGTTGCGGCATCGCCAGGTCGGGGCGCTGGACGAGCGGCTGCAGCGCCACGAGCTGGTGTGGCTGCTGGGCCTGCCGGGTGCGGGCAAGACCTCGGTGGCCGCGCAGTGGCTGGCGCGGGCGGAGGGACGGCGCAGCGTCTGGTACCGGCTCGACGAGGACGATGCCGATATCGCCGGCCTGCTTGATGCGCTGCGCCGCCACCCGGTGCATGGCGACGCGGCGCGGCTTCCCGCGTGGTCGCCCGAGCACCAGACCGAGCTGCGTAGCTTCGCGCGCCAGTTCTTCCAGCAGTGGCTGGCGCTCGCGCCGGAGCCGCTGACGCTGGTGTTCGACGACTGCCACCGCCTGCCCGAGGACGCGCCGCTGTTCGAGCTGCTGGATGCCGCGCGCGAGGTGGCGGCCGGCACGCAGGGGCGGCTGTCCTTCCTGTTGATCAGCCGCCGCCCGCCCGGGCTGCCGTTGTCGCGCGGCCTGGTGCCTGGGTGGTTGTCGGTCTACGACGACCTGGCGCTGGCCGGCGACGAAGCGGCGGCCGTGGCGCGCGCCGTGTCGGGCCAGGACTGGAGCGCCGAGCGGCTGGCGCAGGCCCAGGGCTGGCTGGCGCATGTGCTGGCGCTGGCGCGCGCCGAGGGCCGGGCGGCGCCGGGCGCCACGCTCAGCGAGTACCTGGCCGAAGAGATCCTCGCGCTGCTGCCCGCCGACGCGCGCCGTGGCCTGCGACTGGCGGCCGAACTGCCGGAGCTGCCGCGCGGCCTGGTGAAGCTGGCGCCCCCGGCCGTGCGGCTGCTGGACGAACTGGCCCAGCGCCGCTACTTCGTCGAACTGAACGTCGACCTGACCGCGGGCGACGCCTGGCGCCTGCACGACCTGCTGCGCGACGGCCTGCGCGAGCGCAACCGCGCGCTGGAGACGCCGCAGGCGCTGGCTGCGGCACGGCGCGACTGCGCGGCCTGGGTGCGCGAGCGCCAGCCCGACATCGCGATGGGCCTGCTCGTGGCGTCGGGCGACGAGCCCGCCGCGCTGGCGCTGCTGGCCGACGAGGGCCGGCGCTGGCTGGCCCAGGGGCGGCACCGCCAGGTGCTGTCCTGGCTGGATGCGTTGCCGGGCGACGCGCAGCCGGTGCGCGCGCTCTGGCGGGCCGAGGCGCTGCTGCCGCTGGCGCCGGAGGACGCGAGGCCGCTGTTCGCGCGCAGCCGCGCCGCCTTCGTCGCCGCAGGCAGCGCCGAGCAGGCCTACCGCGCCTGGTGCGGCGAGGTGGCCAGCTACGTCGTGCAGTGGGGCGCCGTCCAAGGCCTGGCGGAACTGGTGGACGAGCTGGAGCCGCTGCAGGCGGTGCTGGGCGAGCCGCCGGGCGAGTGGCGCTGGCGCGTCGCGGCGGATGCGCTGACTGCCTTGATGTACGGCCGTGCCGAGGACCCGCGCATCGCCCGCCATGCGCAGGCCACCGCACTGGCCGTGGCGCAGGCGCCCGACGCCGCCAGCCGCATCACCGCCGCGGCGCAGTTGCTGATCTACCGGCTCTGGTGGGCCGGCGACTTTCCCGGGGGGCGTGCGCTGTACGACGCCTTCGACGCCGAGGTCGAACGCGGCGGGGCGGAGCTGCCGCCGCTGGCGCGACTGATCTGGTGGTCCAACTCGGCGATCATCGACTGGCAGTGCGGCGACCCGGCGCGCTGCCACGCCAAGGTGGCGCAGGGGCTGGCGCTGGCCGACGCCAGCGGCATCCATGTGCGCGACTTCTTCCTGCTGACCCAGGGCATCTTCTGCGCGCTGTCGCAGGAGGACTGGCCGCGCGCAGAAGGCTATCTCGCCCGGCTGGCGCTGACCGAGCGCGGCCACAAGCGGCTGGACAGCATGGTCCACCACTTCTTCCGCAGCTGGTATGCGCTCAGCCGCGGCGACGCGGCGCTGGCACTGGCCCATGCGCGCACCGCGGCGCCGCTGGCGGACAGCCTGGGCTCGCTGTTCCACCAGGTCATCGTGCTGTCGGCGCTCGCGCCCGCCTGCCTGCACGCGGGCGACCGGGCCGGCGCCGAGGCGGCCTACCGCGCGCAACTGGCGCTGGCCAAGAACAGCGGCAACCTGACCTTCACCTACATCGCCTTCTGCGCTGGTGCCGAGATCGCGCTGCAGCAGGGCGACGAGGCGGGCCTGGCCAAGCAGGTCGAGCGCATGCTGCGGGTCAAGCAACTCGGCGGATTCCACAGCGACTGTGGCTGGCGCGGGCCCATGCGGGCGCGGCTGCTGGCTTTCGCGCTGGCCCACGGCATCCTGCCCGACGTGGCGCGGCAGTGGATTCGCGAAAAGCGCCTGCCGCCGCCGCCCGGCTTCGACGCCATGCGGTGGCCCATGCCCGTGCGCATCCGCGCGCTGGGGGCGCTGGAGGTGGAGGTGGACGACCCCGCCGCTGCCCCACCCGGCGGCACCAAGCCACCGGCCAAGCTGCGCGACCTGCTGGCCGTGCTGGTGGTGCGACACCGACGCGGCGCCACGCAGTCCGAGCTGTCTGACTGGCTGTGGCCCGACACCGACGGCGACAAGGCTGCCGCGTCGCTGAAGGTGGCCGTGCACCGGCTGCGCGCCTGGCTGGGCCATGACGCCGTGCTGCTGCGCAACGGCGTGCTGGCGCTCAACGAGCTGTGCGTCAGCTGCGACCTCTGGCCCTGGCTGGACCAGCCGCTGGCGGTGCCGGCCGCGCTGGCCGGTCTGCTGCTCGCGGGCTGCCAGGCGCCGCCCGTGCAGCAACTGCGCGAGCGGCTGAAAACCGGACATTGACGCGTCCCTTCTTTGCTGGACACGGCCCCCGCTCCCCTGGGGGTGCGGCCTTTACCGATCCGTAACCCGTCGCTGCCTAACGTGCCCTCCATGGCGCCGGCGGTTCGGCGCATGGAGCGTGAGATGACAGACGACAAGAAGACTTTGCAGCGCCGCATCGGCGTGGCGGCCGGCGCACTGCTGGCGCTGGCTCTGAGCGCGCCGGCCAGCGCCACGGTGGTGACCTGGTACGTGCAGGGGCACATGAACGCGCTGCTCGCCGGCACGCCGGCCGACCTGGGCAGCCTGGCACCGGTGGGCGCCATCTTCCAGGCCAGCTTCACCTTCGACACGGCGATCGCGTCCAACCCGATCTCCATCATCTCGGGCGCGCGCACGGACTACGTCAGCAACGCCAGCCAGGGCAGCACCAGCTTGGACGTGGCCGGCAACCATTTCGCCGGCACGGGCAGCCGCATCATCGAGTACGCCGACTTCAACGGTGAACAACTGACGCTCAACGGCGGCACCGTCGCCGGCCCGGTGCCCAGCGCCTACGACTGGGGCGCGCTGGACGTGCTGACCGTCGGCCACAGCGGCCTGGGCAGCGCGGCTCAATCGGACAAGTACCCCTGGTTCTCGCCCTTCGGCGGGCCCAGCGGGCAGTTCCAGATGATCAGCGCCGCCGCGCCGCCGGACCTGAGCCGCAGCGATGCGCCGGCCACGCTGGATCTGTTCTTCTACAGCTCGGTCACCGGCGAGTATTACCACCGCATCGGCACCATCGAGGCGATCCAGACCACGCCGTTCGCGCCGGTGCCGGAGCCGGCCACCTGGGCGCTGCTGGTCGCTGGCCTGGCCATCGTCGGCATGCGCCGCCGCCGCGCCTAGAACGACACCGGCTGGGGCAGTGCCTTGCTCCAGTAGAAGATGTCCCACCCGGCGCGCAGGCCGCCGCTGGTGAAGGGGTCGGTGGCGATCAGCGCCTCGACCGCGGCCTTGTTCGGTGCCCGCACCACCCACAGCCCGCCGACCGGCGTCGCGTCGGGCGACTCGCGCAGGGATCCGGCGGCGCGCAGCACGTCGGCATGGGCCGCGACCCATTCGAGATGGGCTTGCAGCAGTTGCCGCCGCTGCCCGCCGCTGCCCGGCTTGTCGTGAAGGCGCACGGCGAACAGCGTCCAGTCTTCGTGGGTATTGGTCGTCAGCGCCGCGAAGTCGTGTTCAGCCATGGATCGCCGCAGCGACGATGTGGCCGATGGACAGGCACATCGCGCCGACGACGATGGCCAGCGCCACGTTCTTGTGGTGGACGAGCTCTTCCCACAGTTTGTACGGGGTGATCTTGTCGACGATGACGAACGACACCCAGAAGATGACCACGCCGATGACGGCGTACATCACCGAGCCGAGGATGATTTCGGGCTTGATCCATTCGAGGGTCATGAGTCTGCTCCTTGGGTAGGGCCTGTACGGTTGCCGGACATCTATTTGTGGCCGCCGCCACCGCTGCTGTAGCCGCCATAGCTGCCGCCACTGCCGCTGTTGCCGAGGTAGACGCCGCCGCCGCGCGATGCGCTGCGGCACTGGCGGTATTCGTTGCTGTTCTCGCCGAAGCTTTGCTTGTACTGCTGGCAATCGTCGCTGCTGCAGGCGCGCAGCAGGGAGAACAGCACGGCGATGACGAAGATCGCGATGATGATGTTGCGCAGCAGGTTGCCGCCGCTTTTGAAGGCCGACACGTCGCGCGAGAACTGGGCCGGCGCGGACAGGCCGAACGCCTTCTGCACCGCATCGGCCGGCACGGGCCGCCCGCCGCTCCAGGTGATCTCGTTGCGGTCCTGCTCGCGGCTGAGCAGGTACTGGCCGTCGCGCGTGGCGTAGTCGGCCACCTGCACGACGTCGTTCAGCCGCACGGGCCAGTAGAACTCGCCGAGCACATGCGTCGTCCTGGCGCCGTAGGTCCAGCGGTGCGCGTAGGCGCGGCCCTGCCAGGTCACGCCGGCATCGCGGCCGCCGCCTGAAGGAGCGCCGGTCAGCGTGCGCACGGCGCTCCAGCCCTCACGCGTGTCGACGAGGAAGGCGAAGCCGGCCATGCGGTTGAAGAGCAGGTATTCGCGCCAGAAGCTCTGCTCGTCGTCGGCGTCCTCGGGGATGTCGCAGCGCTCCTGGTAGCCGACGACCTGCCACGGGGCCGGCGACTCGCCGTCCACCGACAGCGTGCCGGTGCGGCCGATGGGGATCAGCGGCGGCGCACTGGGCGACTGCGCGGTGAAGCCCAGCGCCTTGGCGTCGCCTTCCGGCAAATCGACCACCGCCTGGCATTGCGCGCAGACCATGCTCTTGGTCTGCGCGAGCTTGGGTTCCAGCGGCGCGCCGCAGTTGGGGCAGGCGATGGCGCGGCCGGCGAACTTCGCCTCGGCAAGGGACTCGCCCTCGGCCGTGGCGCGCAGGCCTTGCAGCGCCAGATCGGCCAGCACGACGGTCTTGCCGATGGACCAGACCGGCGCCGCGCCGCTGGCGCTGCTGGCGCTGCTGGCGTATTCCAGCGTGCCGACCTCGTCCCGCTCATTGCGCAGTTCGACGACGCGGCCGGCCGTGGGCGGGCGCGGCAGCTCGCCCTCGGCGGCGCGCAAGGCGGCGTCGACGACGGCGGCCACCTGCCAGCGCTGGCCGGCCACCGTCAGCGGCAGGCCGACGGCGGGCGCCTCGGGCGGCAGCTCCGCCAGCGGCGCCTCCAGGCTCAACACGAAGCGGCCATTGTCCTCGCTCAGCCAGGCGATGCGGGGCGGGTCGCCGCCGGCATCGAACAGCAGATGCCATTCGTTCCAGTTGCCCAGCTCGGAGCCGCGCTGCACGCGGCCGACGACGGTGAAGCCGCTGCCCGCCCAGCGCCCGAAGGCGCCGAGCTGCAGCGGCGAATAGTCTTCGAAGATCTCGGCGCTCTGGCCGATGCGGCGCAGCGCATCACCATCGCGCAGCAGCGTGCTGTGGCAGAACGAGCAGACGGCGCTGGCCGACGCCGCGCTGGCGAACTCGACCGGCGCGCCGCAATTGGGGCAGGCCGCGCGCCAGCGGCGCTGCGCGGCGGGTGCCTGCTCAGCCAAGCTTCTTCAGCAGATCGGCCTTCTTCGCGGCGAACTCCTCGTCAGTCAGGATGCCCTTGGCCTTGAGGTCGCCGATCTTCTCCAGCAGTGCCAGGATGTCGTCGGGCTTGCTGACCGCCGGTGCCGGCGCCGCGGCGCCCACGCCCGCCAGGCCCTGGCCCAGCGTCTGCGCCAGCGTCTGCCCCAGCGCCACGCCGGCGCCCAGGCCGACCGCCTCGCCGGCGATGCCCGACCCGCCGCCCGCATTCTTGGCCAGCTCCGGCAGCGTCTGCGCGGCCTGGTACTGCATGAACTGGCCCATGTTCTGGCCGATGATGCCCATGCCGATGCGCTGGTCGAGGATCTTCTGCAGCTCCTCGGGCAGCGAGACGTTCTGCATCGTCACCGAGATCAGCTCCAGCCCCAGCGCGGCGAAGGCCGGCGAGGTGGCGTTCTTCAGCGCGTTGGCGAACTCGACCTGGTTGGCGGCCAGGTCCAGGAACGGCGTGCCGCTGCTGGCAACGGCTTCGCTGATGTGCTGCAGCATCAGGCCGCGCAACTGGCCGTCGAGCTCCTGCGTGGTGTAGCGCTCGCGCGTGCCGGAGATCTGGGCGTGAAAGATCTTGGCGTCCTGGATGCGGTAGGCGTAGTTGCCGAAGGCGCGCAGGCGCACGGCACCGAAGTCCTTGTCCCGGATGGCCACCGGCTGGCTGGTGCCCCAGCGCTGGTCGATCTGCTGGCGCGTGCTGAAGAAGTAGACGTCGCTCTTGAAGGGCGACTCGAACAGCTTGTCCCAGTTCTTCAGGTAGGTCAGCACCGGCAGCGTCTGCGTCGTCAGCTTGTGCGTGCCGGGGCCGAAGACGTCCGCCACCTGGCCCTCGTTGACGAAGACGGCGACCTGGGATTCGCGCACGACGAGCTGGCCGCCGTTCTGGATTTCCATGTCCCGCATCGGAAAACGCCACGCCAGCGTGCCGTCGCCATCCTCGGTCCACTGGATGATGTCGATGAACTGTTTCTTGATGAAATCCATCAGGGCCATGTCGTTCTGCCTGTGGTGAAGAGAGATGGGGCTGCAGTATGCGGCGGCGGCCGCACGCGTCGCGATCCAAACATGTGAATCTCACCGCGCGCCAAGGCGAGAATCCGTGTCATGGCCAGAGTTTGCATCCAGACGCAGGATTTTGATCTGAGCGCCGAAACTGCGGCGCTGCGCGCTGCGGACGGCGGCACGGGCGCGGTCGTCGCCTTCGTCGGCACCGTGCGGGAGCAGGGCAGCGGTGCCGCCGTGTCGGCGATGGCGCTGGAGCACTACCCCGGCATGACCGAGGCGGCCATCGAGGCGATGGTGGACGAGGCGATGACGCGGTTCGACATCCGCGCCGCCCGCGTCATCCACCGCGTCGGCCTTCTGCAGGCGCGCGACCAGATCGTGCTCGTGCTCGTGGCCAGCGCCCACCGGGGGCCGGCCTTCCAGGCCTGCGAGTTCCTGATGGACTACCTCAAGACCCAGGCGCCGTTCTGGAAGAAGGAGCACACGCCGGACGGCGCTCACTGGGTGGATGCGCGGGTCGCGGACGACGAGGCGCTGGCGCGCTGGGGCATCCAGGCGGGGAACGCACCATGAACGCGCTGGTGGTTGCCGTGGGTGCTGCGCTGGGGGCGCTGGCGCGCTGGCAGGCCGGCCTGTTGTTCAACACGCGCTGGGCCGGCTTCCCGCTCGGCACGTTGCTGGTCAACCTCGTCGGCGGGTTGCTGATCGGCATGGCGCTGGAGTGGTTCGGCCGGCAACCGAACGAGCTGCTGAAACTTTTGCTGGTGACCGGCTTCCTGGGCGGCCTGACGACGTTCTCGGCGTTCTCGGGCGAGTCGCTGGCGCTGCTCAAGCACGGTGAGCTGGGCATGGCGCTTGCCCACACGTTGGCCCATGTCGTGGGATCGCTGCTGGCTGCCTTCCTGGGCATGCGCCTGGTGCAAGCCTTGATCTGACGCAACTTGAAAAGCGCCGGCCGGCGCCCATTTGTCTGGCAACCGGAGGACATCCCACCATGCGTGCAGACAAGCTCACCACCCGATTCCAGGAGGCGCTGGGCGAGGCCCAAAGCCTGGCCCTGGCGCGCGACAACCCCTACATCGAGCCCACCCACGTGCTGGCGGCCATGCTGGCCCAGGACGAGGGCCCGCGGGCGCTGCTGGAGCGCGCCGGCGTCAACGCGGCGGCGCTGAAGACGGCGCTGGACGGTCTGATGGCGGGCCTGCCGCAGGTCAGCGGCTCCGGCCAGACCGTGCAGGCCGGGCGCGACCTGGTCGCACTGCTGCAGGCGGCCGAGAAGGAGGCCACCAAGCGGGGCGACCAGTTCATCGCCAGCGAGATGTTCCTGCTGGCCCTCAGCGACGCCAAGACCGACCTGGCCGGTGTCGTGCGCGGCCATGGCCTGACGCGCAAGTCGCTGGAGAGCGCCATCCTGGCCGTGCGCGGCGGCCAGAAGGTCGATTCGGCGGAAGCGGAAGGCCAGCGTGAGGCACTCAAGAAATACACGCTGGACCTGACCGAGCGGGCCCGCCAGGGCAAGCTGGACCCGGTCATCGGCCGCGACGAGGAGATCCGCCGCACCATCCAGGTGCTGCAGCGCCGCAGCAAGAACAACCCCGTGCTGATCGGCGAGCCGGGCGTGGGCAAGACGGCCATCGTCGAGGGCCTGGCCCAGCGCATCATCAATGGCGAGGTGCCGGAATCCTTGAAGAACAAGCGCGTGCTGGTGCTGGACATGGCGCTGCTGCTGGCCGGTGCCAAGTACCGCGGCGATTTCGAGGAGCGCCTGAAGGGCGTGCTGAAGGAAGTGGCCCAGGACGAGGGCCAGACCATCCTGTTCATCGACGAGATCCACACCATGGTGGGCGCCGGCAAGTCCGAGGGGTCCATCGATGCCGGCAACATGCTGAAACCCGCGCTGGCACGTGGTGAGCTGCACTGCATCGGCGCGACGACGCTGAACGAGTACCGCAAGTACGTCGAGAAGGACGCCGCGCTGGAGCGCCGCTTCCAGAAGGTGCTCGTGGACGAGCCGACGGTGGAGGCGACCATCGCCATCCTGCGCGGCCTGCAGGAGAAGTACGAGGTGCACCACGGCGTGGAGATCACCGACCCGGCCATCATTGCCGCGGCCGAGCTGAGCCACCGCTACATCACCGACCGCTTCCTGCCCGACAAGGCCATCGACCTGATCGACGAGGCCGCGGCCAAGATCAAGATCGAGATCGACTCCAAGCCCGAGGTCATGGACCGGCTGGATCGCCGCATGATCCAGCTCAAGATCGAGCGCGAGGCCGTGCGCAAGGAGAAGGACGAGGGCTCGCTCAAGCGCTTCAGCCTCATCGAGGACGAGTTGCTGAAGCTGCAGCGCGAGTACGAGGACCTGGAAGAGATCTGGACGGCCGAGAAGGCGCAGGCGCAGGGCTCGGCGCATGTGAAGGAAGAGATCGACCGCATCAAGCAGCAGATCGAGGAACTCAAGCGCAAGGGCGACTTCAACAAGCTCGCCGAGCTGCAGTACGACCGCCTGCCCAAGCTGGAGAAGCAGCTGAACGAAGCACAGGACAAGGAGGCCGGCGCGCAGGCGTCGAACAAGCCGCGCCTGCTGCGCACGCTGGTCGGCGCCGAGGAGATCGCCGAAGTCGTGGCGCGCGCCACCGGCATCCCGGTGTCCAAGCTGATGCAGGGCGAGCGCGAGAAGCTGCTGCAGATGGAGGCCAAGCTGCATGAGCGCGTCATCGGCCAGGACGAGGCCATCCAGGCCGTGTCCGACGCCATCCGCCGCTCGCGCGCGGGCTTGAGCGACCCCAACCGGCCGCTGGGCAGCTTCCTCTTCCTGGGCCCCACGGGCGTGGGCAAGACCGAGCTGTGCAAGGCGCTGGCCGGCTTCCTGTTCGACAGCGAAGACCACATGGTGCGCATCGACATGAGCGAGTTCATGGAGAAGCACTCGGTGAGCCGCCTGATCGGCGCGCCCCCCGGCTACGTGGGCTACGAGGAAGGCGGCACGCTGACCGAGGCCGTGCGCCGCAAGCCGTACTCCGTGCTGCTGCTGGACGAGGTCGAGAAGGCGCACCCGGACGTGTTCAACGTGCTGCTGCAGGTGCTGGACGACGGCCGCCTCACCGATGGCCAGGGCCGCACGGTGGACTTCAAGAACACGGTCATCGTCATGACGTCCAACCTCGGGTCGCAGCACATCATGGCGCTGTCGGGCGAGAGCGACGAGGTCATCCGCGAAGCGGTGTGGGGCGAGGTCAAGGCGCACTTCCGGCCCGAGTTCCTGAACCGCATCGACGAGACCGTCATCTTCCACGCGCTGGGCGCCGCGCACATCAAGTCCATCGCCCGCATCCAGCTGCGCCTGCTGGAGGCTCGCCTGGAGAAGATGGAGATGAAGCTGGACGTCAGCGAGGCGGCGCTGGACGAGCTCGCCAAGGTCGGCTTCGACCCGGTGTTCGGCGCGCGGCCGCTGAAGCGGGCCATCCAGCAGCGGGTGGAGAACCCGCTGTCCCGGCTGATCCTGGAAGGCAAGTTCGGGCCCAAGGACGTGATCCCCGTCAATGTCGAGGGTGGGGAGTTTTCCTTCGGGCGCGTGGTGCACTGACCGTCCGCCCAGTTGCCAGCGGCGCTGCCGCAGACGCCGGGCCGCGCTGACGAGCCCCCGGGCTCCAGGCCGCCTTTCCCAAAACGGAAGGGCGGCTTTTTTGTGGTCATGTATAGAATGAGAATCGTTATCATTCGTATTCATGAGTACATCACACCCCCGCCGCCTGGCGACAACCCCGCAGCCCGGCCAGCGCCATCGCCGACTTCGTCTGTGGGGCTGGCCGGCCGCGCTGGGGCTGCTCAGCGCCAGTGGCCTGTTGAGCGCGCTGGTGTCCGACGCCTGGGGCGATGTCTGGTCGTGGGTCGCGCTGGGCGTGCCCGTGCTGGTCATGGGTCGTTGCGCCATGCGCCGTTGATGGCATTGCTTCGCACCAGTCCGCCGCTCCTTCCTTTCCCTCGATCTCCGACTGCCAGACACATGAAGAACAACACCGTCCTGCTCACCGCCTGCGCATGGGCCGCCTGCGCCGCGCTGGCCCCCGCGGGCCCAGGAAGCCGCCACGCCGGCGGCCCCCGCAGCATCTGCCGCGAACCTGCAGACCGTGGTCGTGGCCGGCAAGCGTGCCAACCGCATCTCCAAGGGCGCCACCGGTCTGGCCATGGACGTGAAGGACACGCCGCAGTCCATCAGCAACCTCGACAAGGAAGACATCACGGCCTTCGCCGTGACGGACTCCAACGAGGCGTTGCGCCTGGCCACCGGCATCAACGTCGAGCAGTACGAGACCAACCGTGCGGTGTTCAGCGCGCGTGGCTTCGAGATCCAGAACACCCAGATCGACGGCCTGGGCATGAGCAACGACTGGGGCACGGTCGTCGGCCAGCAGGACACTTTCCTGTTCGAGCGCATCGAGCTGATCCGCGGCGCCAACGGCCTGCTGACCGGCGTGGGCAATGCGTCCGGCACCATCAACTACGTGCGCAAGCGCCCGCTGAACGAAGACCGCGGCAACGTGCAGTTCACGCTGGGTTCGTACGACAACAAGCGCGTCGCGCTGGACTACAACAAGCGCCTCACCGACGACGGGGCCTGGGCCGGCCGCCTGGTGGTGGCGCACGATGACAAGGACTCGCACCTGCGCGCGCTGCACGACAAGCGCAGCACGCTGTACGGCGTCGTCGACGGCCAGATCGGACGCAACGGCGTGCTGACGATGGGCGTGACGGTGCAGGACGCGAAGCAGAAAGCGCCGATGTGGGGCTCCCTGACGCTGCTGCACGCCGACGGCACGCAGGCCGAGTTCGACTCGTCGTCCTCCACGGCGCCCGACTGGGCCTACTGGAACACCAAGTCGCAGAGCGCGTTCGTCGAGTACACCCACGCGCTGAGCGAAGACTGGGAGGCGAAGGTCGCCTACAACCACCGCCACGCGGTGCAGAACTCTCATCTGCTGTACGCCTACTCGCCGTCCGGCCCGCTGAACAACGACAACACCGGCCTGATCGGCTGGCCTTACGGCAGCTTCATCACGCAGGACAACGACGTGCTGGACGCCAACGTCAACGGCCAGTTCAGTGCGTTCGGCCGCAAGCACAGCCTGCTGATCGGCATGAGCGACTCCCGCCAGCGCACAGCCACGGACCTGACCGCGCCGCTGAGCAATGCCTTCCTGCCGCTGCCGGCCTTCCCGTACGCCGGCAACGCCTACCCGGAGCCGAGCTGGGGCCCGCGCACGCCGGACACCAAGGGCAAGCAGGAGCTGGCGCGCATCTACGCCGCCACGCGCCTGTCGCTGACCGACGGCCTGAAGGGCATCCTCGGCGTGAACGCCGTGCACCTGAAGCGCGAGGGCAGTTCCGTCTACGGCAACACCGCGGCGCAGACGCCACCGAACACCAACAAGGTCAGCCCCTACGCCGGCCTGACCTACGACATCACGCCTGACGTGCTCGGCTACGTGTCGTACTCCGACATCTTCCAGAACCAGGACCAGAGCGACATCGACGGCAACTACCTGGCGCCGATGAAGGGCGTGAACGAGGAAGTCGGCGTCAAGGCTGAATGGCTGGACAAGCGGCTGCTGACCACGGTCGCCGCGTTCCGCGCCAGGCAGTCGGGCATCGCCACCTATGCCGGCATGACCACCGGCGGCCAGTACTACTACGTGCCCAAGGACGTGAAGTCCAGCGGCTTCGAGGCCGAGGCCACGGGCCGCCTCGACAAGGACTCGCGCATGACGCTGGGCCTGACGCGCATCAAGCTCACCGGCCCGGACGGCAACCCGACGTACGAGTGGATTCCGAAGACGGTCGTCAACGTCCGCTACGTGAGCCGCCTGGCTGCGCTGCCGGGCCTGGAGCTGGGCGTGGGCGGCCGCTGGCAGTCCGACACCCGCAAGATCGGCAACGCGAGCCAGCCGGCCTACCTGCTCGCCCACGGCTTTGCCGCCTACGACCTGAACGACCGCACCACGCTGCGCCTGAACGTCAACAACCTGTTCGACAAGAAGTACGTCGGCGGCCTGGCCTACGGCGCCATCTACGGCGCACCGCGCAATGCCTCGGTGACGCTGGACTACAAGCTCTGACCCGCCCATGAGCCTGAGCACGCGTTCCATCCGGGTCTGGGCCTGGCTACACAAATGGAGCAGCCTGGTCTGCACGGTCTTCATGCTGCTGCTGTGCCTGACCGGCCTGCCGCTGATCTTCCACCACGAGATCGGCCACCTGCTGGGCACCGAGATCGAGGCGCTTGAGCTGCCTGCCGCGCAAGACCGGCAGCGCGCATCGGCCGACGACGTGATGGCCGCGGCCCGCAAGCTGTACCCGGACCGCATCGTGCAGTTCATGGGCAAGTCCGACGACGACGAGCGGCTTTGGTGGACCACGCTGACGCCCACGCCCGAGCCGACGATGGACTACAAGTCGGTGACGGTGGACGCCCGCACGGCCCGGGTGGTCGGCGAGTACAAGGTCGGCGAAGGCTTCATGGACCTGATGTTCCGCCTGCACGTGGACCTGTTCGCGGGCCTGCCTGGCAAGCTGTTCCTGGGCTTCATGGGCCTGCTGCTGCTGGTGGCGCTGGTGTCGGGCGTGGTGCTGTACGCGCCCTTCATGCGCAAGCTGGACTTCGGCACCGTGCGCCACGAGCGCTCCACGCGCACGCGCTGGCTGGACCTGCACAACCTGATCGGCATCGTCACGCTGGTGTGGTGCTTCGTCGTCGGTGCCACCGGCGTCATCAACACCGGCGCCGACCTGCTGGTCAGGCACTGGCAGGTCGAGCATGTCGGCGAGCTGGTCAGGCCCTACCAGGGCCGGCCGCTGGTGCCCGAGGCCGAGCGCGCGCCGCTGCAGCGTGCGCTGGACGCCGCGCAGGCGGCAGCACCCGGCAAGAAGCTCTACTTCGTGGCCTTTCCCGGCACGGCCTTCTCCAGCCCGCACCACACCACCTTCTTCATGCGCGGCGACACGCCGCTGACCGCCAAGCTGATGACGCCGGTGCTGGTGGATGCGCGCACGGCGCAGGTCACGGCAGCGCCCGCGATGCCCTGGTACCTGGACGCGCTGCTGATCTCGCAGCCGCTGCACTTCGGCGACTACGGCGGCATGCCGATGAAGGTCCTCTGGGCGCTGCTGGACATCGCCACCCTCCTCGTGCTGGGCAGCGGCCTGTACCTGTGGCTGAAGAAGCGCGGGCCGGTCGCGTCACCAGCGCGAGCGGTGGTCCTCGGTCACGCCCAGCAGGCCGCTGACCTGCCGCGGTAGCGCCTCGCGCCGTGCCCGCGCCGTGCCCGCGAACGTGCCGACCGGCTGCACGTAGTGGCTGGCCGCGAAGCCGAGGTTGCGGTCTGCGGCGCGCAGGCCCTCGGGCGTGAAGACGAGGTCCAGCAAGCCGTCCTCGGTGCTGACGCGCCAGGGCCGCATCGGCTGCGCGGCGTCGAACTCGAAGTGCGCGGCGCCCAGCGCGACGGGCTGCCCGTCCAGCCACAGCACGTTCTCGGCGTTGCCGAAGTAGCCCTGCTGCAGGTTGAAGCCGATGTCCGGCCGGTGCGCGCTGGCCCAGCGCCAGGCGGTGTCGCGCGCGAGCAGGCCGTTGGACGCATCGACCGCGGCCCAGGCGCTGTCCAGCTCAAAGCGCTGGCCGCCGGCCTCGGCCCAGCCGCGCACGGGCAGGGCGGTGGTCTTCTGCGTCGCATGCGCGAGCCCGCCCGCGACGGGGCCGATGGCCAGCAGCGGCGGGGCCATGGCGGCCAGGTCCAGCGCGGCCTCCAGGCGCAGCGCCCGCGTGGCGACCTGCAGGTGCAGCCGGTCGCCGGCCTCGTGGCGCAGCGACAGCCGCGCGTACGGGCCGCGGAACCAGGCTTGGGCGCCTGTCAGCGGTGCGCCCGACACGCCGGCCTGCAGGCCCGGCAGGCCGTCCTGGCTCCAGTCGGCCAGCAGGCGGCGCGCCTTTCGGTCGAACAGGTAGGCGAAGGCCGTGCAGGTCCAGCCGACGTCGACGATGGCGACGCCGATGAAGAGGCGCTCGTTGCCCAGGCCCACGTAGTGCCAGCGCTTGTGGTGCAGCCAGCGCCACAGCCCCGAAGGCCGTGGCCGCAGCCCGCGCCAGTCGATGCACGGGATGCGCCCGGCGTAGCGGCCGTGCGCGGGGAGGCCGTCATGGACGGCGGCGCCAGGAGCGGGTGCCAGGTCAATGGACATGCGGGTTTCGCCCTCGGGAGGCAACGACGGTTTGGCGGCAATATCGCACCATGGACTGGCTGCTCGACCTCTACCACCGCCACTTCGACTGGCGCGACCTGACGCTGGTGCTGCTGTCGCCCCTCTTCGGCGCCTTCATCGCCATGGAGGCGTGGCGCTTTCGCAGGACCGGCGTGTTCGACTTCCGGGACACGTTCGACAGCATGAACAGCGGCGGCAGCTACCTCGTCGCCGACCTGATCCTGCTGGCCGTGCTGGTGCTGCCGGCCATGGGCTGGGTCTACGACCACCGGCTGTTCACCATCGACGTCACGCCGCTGCGCTTCGTGGGCCTGTTCCTGCTCGTCGAGCTGCTGTATTACGGCTTTCACCGCGGCAGCCACCGCATCCGCTGGTTCTGGTGCGCGCATGTCGTGCACCACGGCTCGGAGAAGATGAACTTCGGCACCGCGCTGCGGCAGAGCTGGTTCTATCCGATCGCCGGCAACTGGCTGTTCTACCTGCCGGCCGTGTGGCTGGGCTTCGAGCCGCGCTGGGTGCTGTTCGCGCTGTCGCTGAACCTGGGCTACCAGTTCTTCGTGCACACGACGTGGGTGAAGAAGATGCCGGCGTGGTTCGAGTTCGTCTTCAACACACCGTCCCACCACCGCGCCCACCACGGCCGCAACCCGCAGTACATCGACCGCAACTTCGGCGGCACGCTGATCGTCTTCGACCGCCTGTTCGGCACCTTCGTCGAGGAGCGAGAGCCGGTGGACTACGGCCTGGAGCACCCGTTCCCGACGCACAACCTGTTCTGGCTGAATGCGCACGAGTGGCGGGCGATGTTCCGTGACATGGCCCAGGAGCGGACCTGGGCCATGCGGCTGGCGCACCTGTGGAAGCCGCCCGAGTGGCGGCGGCACTCGAACGGCTTCCGGGAGGGCTGACGCGCTACTTGAGGTGCTTCGCGAGGAAGGACTCCATGCGCTCGGCGAAGTCCACGCGATTCCTCGTGACGAAGAAGCCGTGGGCCTCGCCGGGGTAGGTGACCCACTCGGGCGCGTTACCGGCGCCAGTCATCGCCTTGCGCAGCCGCTCGCCATGCGCCAGCGGCACGCGGCGGTCCTCTTCCCCGAAGGCCAGCAGCAGCGGCGACTTGATGCGCGCGGCCTGCAGCACCGGCGAGTTGGCGGCGATCATCTCGGCATCGGCCTTGCCGTCGCCGACCATCTCGCTGATCAGGTACTTGCGGCCGACGTCGCTGAGGTCGTCGTCGACCCACAGCGAGCCGCTGACATACAGGTCCAGGTCGGCGACGGCCACCCAGGCCACGCCGCAGCGGTACAGCGCCGGGTCCTTGATGAGGCCCATCAGCGTGCTGTAGCCGCCGTAGCTGGCGCCGGCGATGCAGGCCTTGTCGCTGGCGATGCCCTGCTTTTGCGCCCAGCGCAGCGCGTCGGCGACATCGTCCTGCATGGCCTGGCCCCATTGCCGGAAGCCGGCCTTCAGGTGCGCATCGCCGTAGCCAGTGCTGCCGCGGTACTCCGGCTCGATGACCACGTAGCCGCGCGACGCCAGGAACTGCGCGTCGGCATGCCAGCCCCAGGTGTTGCCGCGCACCCAGGGGCCGCCGTGCACCAGCACGACGGCGGGCAGTGGGCCCTTGGCGGCCGTATTCTTCGTGATCCACACTGGCAGGTCGCGGCCGTCGCGGGCGCTGATGCGCTGCAGCGCCATTGCGGCCATGTCGTCGGCCTTGGCCTCCACGTTGACGCGACCGACCTGCTGCCAGGCGTTGCCGTCGCTGGCGGCGCCGCGATGGATCCACCATTCGCCCGGCTCGCGGTCGCTGTAGGAGCGCACCAGCAGCACCATGTCGTCCCTGCCACAGTGGCGGCAGCTGATGCGGTTGACGCGGCGCGGCAGCGCGGTGTCGACGTCGGCCTGGATGCCCTTCATGCCGTCGGTCAGCCAGACGGTGGTCTCGACATCGGTCTCCACGCGCACGCCGCGCAGCTGGCCGTCGTTCTCCACCCGCAGCGAGCCGTTGAAGTCGAAGCCCGGCGTGACGACCATGTCCTGCGCCTCGGGCGCGTGGCGGGCGAAGTCATAACGTGCCAGCACCGAGTAGCCTTCGGGGCCGCGCGGCAGCGTCACGTAGAGGTTGCCGGCGCTGTCGACCGAGTGCGGATGGAACGGCTCGTGATTCAGCGTGCTCTCGTACAGCGGCGTCCATTCCTCGCTGCCCGGCGCGCGCCAGAACGCCGCCAGCCGTCCGTCCTGCCGCGTGATCGCAACTCGCGCGTTGCCGTGCGGGTCGGTCAGCAAATCCACCGTGTCGGTGGGCAGCTTGAAGTCGGTGCTGCGCGTGCGGCCGGTCAGCGTGTCCAGCCACAGCGGCGTCAGCGTGCGGCGCTCGTTGACCGTGAAGCGCGCCACCAACACCTCGGCGCTGGTCGAGCCTTCGCGCTGCAGCGGCGTGCTGATCAGCCGGTGGTTCCATTCCAGCAGCCCGCCCGAGGCTGGGTCGCGGACCGTGCGAGAGCCGAGCCGGCGCACCAGCTGTATGCGCTTGCTGCCGTCCGCATTGACGGCGAACAGGCCCCATGCGCCACGGCCACGGCCGCTGCCTTCGGCGAAGTCCAGCGCGCTGAACACCAGGCGGTCGTCGTTGACCCACTTCACGTTGGTGACGTCACCGTCCGCGAACTGCACGATGCGGCGCGGCTGGCCGCCGTTCTTCACGTCGAAGATCACCAGGCCCGCACGCTCCGCGCCCATCGCGCCGGTGATGGCCAGCCAGCGGCCAGACGGCGACAGCAGCGCCTCGGAGACGTCGGGCTTGCGGTAGAACGTCTCGGGCGGCGGCGCGGCGTTCGCGGCCTGCGCGCCCAGGCCGGCGACGAACACGGCCGCACAGGCCAGTCGGCGGAAGGCGCCCAGCGCCCGGTGCAATGGTTTCAACTGACCCTCTGCGTCGTTTTTTGAAGCCGCGCAGCATAGGGCCGGAACCTGGCTGAATGATGTCTGCAGTGCCGCGCGGGCGGCCATGCCGCAACACCTGGCCCTCAGGGCTTGCCCGGGTTGAGGTGTTTGGCAAGGAATGCCTCCATGCGCTGCGCGAAATCGACGCGGTTCTTGACAATGCTGAAGCCATGCCCCTCGCCCGCGTAGGTAACCCATTCGGGCTCGTTGCCCGCCGCCCGCATCGCGTTGCGCAGGCGTTCGCCGTGGGCGAGCGGCACACGGCGGTCGCGCTCACCGAAGGCCAGCAGCAGCGGTGCCTTGATGCGCGACGCCTGGTTGACCGGTGAGTTCGCGGCGATCATGACCGCGTCCTTCTCGGCGTCGCCGATCATCTCGGGCAGCGTGAAGCGGCGTGCCGTGCTGCTGGTGTCGTCGCTGACCCACCAAGAGCCGCTCAGGATCAGGTCCAGGTCGGTCACGGCCAGCCAGGCCACCCCGCAGCGGTAGAGGGCGGGGTCCCTGATCAGCCCCATCAAGGTGCTGTAGCCGCCGTAGCTGGCGCCGGCGATGCAGGCCTTGTCGCTGGCGATGCCCTGCGCCTGCGCCCAGCGCAGCGCGTCGGCCACGTCGTCCTGCATGGCCTGGCCCCATTGCTTGAAGCCGGCGCGGAAATGCGCCTCGCCATAGCCCGTGCTGCCGCGGAATTCGGGCTCGATGACAACGTAGCCGCGCGAGGCCAGGAACTGCGCATACGGGTCCCAGCCCCACGTGCCGCCGCGCACCCAGGGGCCGCCGTGCACCAGCACGACGGCGGGTTGCGCCGCGTTGGCACCGCTCGCGCGTGTCACCCACACCGGCAGGTCGCGGCCATCCCGTGCCGCGATGCGGTGCAGCTCCACCTTTGCCATTTGCTCGGGCACGATGCCTTCGTGCACGCGGCCGATCGAAACCCAGGGCTTCTCGCCGTCCGCAGGTCGGGCGCGGTACAGCCAGAGCCGGCCGGGGTCCTGGTCGCTGTAGGAGCGCACCAGCGCCACCATGTCGGGCGTGCCGCAGCGACGGCAATTCACGCGGTTGACGTGGCCGGGCAGCAGGCGGTCGGCCTGCTGCTGGAAGGCCTTCATGTCGTCGCTGAACCAGACCGTCGTTTCCGCATCCACCGTCACCCGCACACCCAGGGCGCGGCCGCTGCCTGCGTCGGTCAGCAGTTGGCCGTTGAAGTCGAAACCGGGCGTCGCAACGACTGCCTTGGTCTCGGGCGCCTTGCGCTCGAAGTCGTAGCGTGCCAGCACGGTGAAGCCCTCCCGGCCTTCGGTGCGCGTGACGTAGAGGGTGCCCGCATCGTCCACGCCCTGGACGCCGAACGGCCGCGACAGCAGGCCGCTCTCGTACAGCATCACCCAGTCGGTGCTGCCGGGTGCACGCCAGTAGGCGGCCTGGCGGTCCTGACGCCGCGTCAGCGCCACGCGGGCCTCGCCGCGGCTGTCGGTCGCCCAGCTGACGGTGTCGTTCGGTGGCCTGAAGTCGGTGCTGCGCGTGCGGCCGGTGCGGGTGTTCAGCCACCGCGGTGTCTCGATGCGGCGTTCGTCGAGCGTGAACTCGGCCACCAACACCTCCTCGTTGGCCTCGCCAGCGCGCGGCTGGGGCACGCGCAGCAGGCGGTGGTTCCAGTCGAGCGTGGCGTCCGGCCTGCCGTCCGTGACGACGGGCTTGCCCAGGCGGCGCACGAGCTGGCGCATCTGGCTGCCGTCGGCATTGATCGCGAACAGGCCTGGCGCGCCGTTGGGGCGGCCGCTGCCGTCCGACAAGTCGACGACGCTGAACACCAGCCGGTCCTCGTTGACCCAGTGCACTTGCGAGACGTCGCCGTCGGCAAATTGCACGACGCGCTTGAACTGGCCGCCTTGGGACAGGTCGAACACGACCAGGCCCACGCGGGCCAGCCCCTTGGCCGACGTGAGCGCGAGCTGGCGGCCGGACGGCGACAGCACGGCCTCGGTGATGTCGGCGTCCTTGAAGAACATGTCCGCTGGCGGCGGCTCGGCGTGGGCGACAGCTAGCAAGATCCAGGTTGCCACCCATGCGGCAGCGCAGCGCTTCAGTGTCTCCATGGGCTCCTCCCACTGCATCTCCGGCAGCAAGCGCAGCATAGAGCCTCGTCTCTTGGCGGGGGCTTCGTGCAAGCCCGAGACCGCGACTTCGTTTACTTGGCCGGCTGGCCTGGTCCGAGGTGCTGGGCCAGGAAGGCTGCCATGCGATTGGCGAAGTCCACACGGTTCTTCACGATGGCGAAGCCATGGCCTTCGCCGGGATAGGTGACCCAGACAGGGTCGTTGCCGGCGACTTTGAGCACATCTCGAAGGCGCTTGCCATGCTCCAGCGGCACGCGCCTGTCATCCTCGCCAAAAGCCAGCAACACAGGCGCTTTGATGCGCGCAGCCTGCTTGACGGGGGAGTTCTTGGCGATCAACTCGGCGTCCCTGACCGCATCACCCACCAATTCGGGAAGCGTGTACTTGCGCGACGCGCTGCTGGCGTCGTCCGTGACGCGCCACGAGCCGGTCAGCAGCAGATCCAGGTCCGTGACCGCCAGCCACGCGACACCGCAGCGGTACAGGTCGGGGTCGTTGATCAGCCCCATCAGCGTGCTGTATCCGCCATAGCTGGCGCCGGCGATGCAGGCCTTGTCGCTGGCAATGCCCTGCTTCTGCGCCCAGCGCAGCGCATCGGCAACATCGTTCTGCATGGCCTGGCCGAACTGCTTGAAGCCGGCCGTGTAGTGGGCATCGCCATAGCCGGTGCTGCCGCGGAACTCCGGCTCGATGACGACGTAGCCGCGCGAGGCCAGGAACTGCGCATGGGCGCTCCAGCCCCACGTGCGACCGCGTAGGCCGCCTGCTTGTTCTCGCGGTGTGTGAACGCCACGCGCAGTTCGCCGCGGTTGTCGGCGATCCAGCCCACGACGTCAGATGGCGCGCCGGTGGCGATAGAGCGTGTGCGCCCCGTGCGCGTGTTCAGCCACAGTGGTGTCTCGAACCCGTGCTCGTCCTTGGAGAACTGCGACAACAGCACCTCCTCATTGGCTGCGCCCTCCTTGGGAATCGGCACTTCCAGCAGGAAGTGGTTCCATTCGAGCACGTCGGCGTCGCGGCCGTCGTTGAAGAATGCCGTGCCCTGGCGCTGCACGAGACGGCGGAACTTGCTGCCGTCCGCATTGATGGCAAACAGCCCAGGCGCGCCATTGATCTGGCCACTGCCTTCCGACATGTCGACGATGCTGAACACCAGACGGTCGTCGTTGACCCAGTGCACGTTGACGACGTCGCCATCGACGTACTGGCCGATGCGGTCAGCCTTGCCGCCGGGTGCCAGGTCTATGACGACCAGGCCGGCAAATTCCTTGCCCTCACCGCGGGCTGTCAATGCCAGTCGCTTGCCGGATGGCGACAGCACGGCCTCGCTGATGTTTTGATCCTTGTAGAAGACTTCAGTGGCGGTCTGCGCCGCGTGTGCCGCCAGCGAAACCGTCGCGACGCACAGCACCGCCGCAGCCACGGCGCGGGCCAAGCCAATCACGCGTTTGCTTGTCATGGCGCGCCCCTGCTGGCCAGGACAATCGACACCGCCTCTCTCATTGGTTTGCTCCCCGCAAATTCAAAGCTGACACTGTCTCATCGCCTCGCCCCTGCCAATCGTCCGGGCTAACCCGAGGTCCTCGTGCAGAATCCCTCAATGCCCAGAGAAATGGGCGCAAGAAACTTGTCGCTCCTTCGCGACCTCCGCATGACTGCTGCCCCCCCCGACGCCCCCGTCGTCATCATCGGCGCCGGCCTTGCCGGCCTGACCGTGGCCCTGCACCTGGCCGACACCGTGCCCGTCGTCGTCCTCGCCAAGCGCGAGCTGACCGAGGCTGCCACCGCGTGGGCGCAGGGTGGCATCGTCGGCGTGCTGGGCAGCGACGATTCCATCGACAGCCACGTGCGCGACACGCAGGATGCCGGTGCAGGCCTCGTGGACGAAGCGGCCGCCCGCTTCATCGCCGAGCGCAGCGCCGCAGCGGTGGGCTGGCTGGTGGCGCAGGGCGTGCCGTTCACGGCCGACGACACCGGGCCCATGGGCCTGCACCTGACGCGCGAGGGCGGCCACGCGGTGCGGCGCATCGCCCATGCGGCCGACGCGACCGGCAAGGCCATCCATGACCAGTTGCTGGACGTGGCCCGGCGCCACCCCAACATCACGTTGCGCGAACGCTGGATGGCGCTGGACCTGATCACGTCGCGCCACGCGCAGCGCGACGAGCCCACGCGCTGCTACGGCGTCTATGCGCTGGACATGGACCGCCAGCACGTGGAGACCCTGCCGGCGCGCGCCGTCGTGCTGGCCACCGGCGGCGCCGGCAAGGTCTACCGCTACACGACCAACCCCGACACCTCCACCGGCGACGGCATCGCGATGGCCTGGCGGGCGGGCTGCCGGGTCGCGAACATGGAATTCATCCAGTTCCACCCGACCTGCCTGTATCACCCGCAGGAGCGCAGCTTCCTCATCACCGAGGCGCTGCGCGGGGAGGGCGCCTACCTGAAGCTGCCGGAGCACCTCGGGGGCACCCGCTTCATGGCCGCGCACGACGAGCGCATGGAGCTGGCGCCGCGCGACATCGTCGCCCGCGCCATCGACTTCGAGATGAAGAAGCACGGCCTGGACCATGTGTGGCTGGACGCCACGCACCTGGGCGAGGCCTTCCTCATGGAGCATTTCCCGACCGTGCACGCGCGCTGCCTGGCGCTGGGCATCGACATTGCGCGCCAGCCCATCCCCGTCGTGCCGGCCGTGCACTTCACCTGCGGCGGCGCCGTGACCGACCTGCACGGCCGCTGCGACCTGCCGGGCCTGTACGCCGTCGGCGAAACCGGCTACACCGGCCTGCACGGCGCCAACCGGCTGGCCAGCAACTCGCTGCTGGAATGCGTGGTGCTGGGCCAGACCTGCGCTGCCGACATCCTGAGCCACGCCGCGCTGCCGCCGGCGCCTCTGCCGGCCTGGGACGAGAGTCAGGTGGAGAACGCCGACGAGCAGGTCGTCATCGCGCACAACTGGGACGAGCTGCGCCTGTTGATGTGGAACTACGTGGGCATCGTGCGCACCACCAAGCGGCTGGAACGCGCGCTGCACCGCATCGCGCTGCTGCGCAGCGAGATCGACGACTACTACGGCAGCTTCCGGGTCACGCGCGACCTGCTGGAGCTGCGCAACCTTGTCGAATGTGCCGAGCTCATCGTGCGCTCGGCGCTGATGCGCCACGAGAGCCGCGGCCTGCACTTCAGCCGCGACTACCCGCAGACGCTGCCGGTGAGTTTCCCGACCGTGCTGATCAGCGAGCGGCGCCGGCGCTGACCGGGCTCAGTTGCCCCGGTAGGTCGAATAGCCAAAGGGGCTGAGCAGCAGCGGGATGTGGTAATGCGCCTGCGCGGCGTCGACGCGGAAGATCACCGGCACCTCGGGGAAGAAGCTGGGCTGCTGCTGGGCGGCGTAGTAGGCGCCGGTCTTGAACACGACCCGGTAGATGCCGGACTCGTACGGGTGGGTGGCAGGCCAAAGAGCCTTCACGCGGCCCTGGGCGTCGGTGCGCCCGTTGGCCAGCGCCACCCAGCCGGCTTGGGTCTGCCGCGCCAGTTCCACCTGGATGCCGGGGCTGGGCTCGCCGGTCTGCAGGTTCAGCACATGCACGCTGAGCGGGTTGGCTGCGGTTGCGTCGGGTGCGGCGGCCAGCGGCAGCGCGGCGGCGACCAGCGCCAGCGCCAGCATCAGGCGCCGCGCAGGGGTGGGGGTCATCAGGTTCATCACGGTCTCCGAAAAGGGGCGGGGAGGAGTCAGCGCACGGTGCGCAGGCTCTGCGCGCCAGCGGCGGCGCAGCGGTCGTCGGGTTCGGGGCCGCCGCCGCCCGCCACGCCGATCGCACCCAGCACCGTGCCGGCTTCTGCCAGCGGATGGCCGCCGCCGAGCAGCAGCAGTTCGGGCAGCGCGGCCAGGTTGCGGGTATCGGGCTGGGCGGCGGCCTGCCGGGCCAGTTCCAGCGTCGGCCGGCGGGTGGACGCGGCGGTGTAGGCCTTGCGGCGTGCGGCCTCCAGGTTGTGGTGGCCGACGCCGTCACCGCGCTGCAGCAACAAGGTCTGGCCGTCGGCGTTGACGACCGCGATGGCCATGGGCGTGGCCGCGCAGGCCTGGGCAGCCGCGGCCACCGACGTGGCCTGGGCCAGCGTCAGCGGCAGCGGGGCAGCCGGGGTCGTGGCGCTGGCGTGGCCCGGCAGGCCCAGAGCCAGCAGGGCAGCGGTGCAAGAGAGGGTGAATGATGGGCGCATGGCGGCACTCTAGGCAGTGGCGCAGGGCAGTGCGCTGACCACGGGATGACATCTTTGTCATGTGCGACCGGCGCCGTTGCAGGCATGCTTGTGGCCGAGGAGATGGATGCGATGCGCCTACTGGTGGTCGAAGACGAGCCCAAGACAGCGGACTACCTGCGCAAGGGCCTGCGCGAATGTGGCTACGTGGTCGACGTGGTAAGCGACGGGCACAGCGGCCTGCACTGGGCGCTGGAGTCGGACTACGACCTGCTCGTGCTGGACCTGATGCTGCCGGGCCTGGACGGCCGTGAGGTGCTGCGGCGGCTGCGCGAGCGCCGCGCCACGCCGGTGCTGCTGCTGACCGCGCGCGACTCGGTCCAGGACCGCGTGCAGGGCCTGGAGCTTGGTGCCGACGACTATCTTGTGAAGCCTTTCGCGTTCGCCGAGCTGGTGGCCCGCATCCGCAGCCTGCTGCGGCGCGGGCCGCCGCGCCAGGCCGAGGTGATCGAAGTGGGCGAGCTGCGCATGAATGTGCCGGCCCGCGTGCTGACCCGCGGCGGCGAGCGGGTGCACCTCAGCGCACGTGAGTTCACGTTGCTGGAGCTGCTGATGCGGCGCCAGGGCGAGGTGTTGTCGCGCGGGCAGATCGCGTCGCTGGTGTGGGACATGAACTTCGACAGCGACACCAACGTCGTGGACGTGGCCGTGCGGCGGCTGCGCCAGCGCATCGGCGACCCGGTGCCCGGGCGCTGGATCCACACGGTGCGCGGCATGGGCTATGTCTGCGAACTGCGCGAGCCCGAGGCATGAGGCCGCGCGCGCTCGGGCTGGTGGCCCGCATGGCGCTCGGCGCCGCGCTGGGCGCGGCGCTGCTGACGGCCCTGCTGGGCGGGCTGACCTATGCCGCGCTGGCCCAGCAGTGGGTGCGCAGCGACGAACGCGCGCTGCTGGGCAAGCTGCGCCAGGTCAGCACGCTGCTGGCCCAGTCGGCCAGCCCCGGCCTGCTGATCGAGCAGCCGCGCTACCTCAGGGACAGCATGAGCGGGGAGGGCAATGCCATCGTGCGGCTGCTCGGCGCGGATGGCCGGCTGCTGCTGGAGATCAACGCAGCCGGGCTGGCCCTGCCAGCCGCGCCGCCGGTGGCCGATGCGGAACGCGCGTCGGTCGATTCCCTCGTGCACTGGCAGACCGCCGCGGGTACGCCGGCTGCAGTCGTGTCGGCCCAGGGCCGGCTGGGGCCCGCGCCGCAGGGCCAGGCGGTGCTGATCACCGTCGCCCGCGTCTTCCATGAACGTGACGACGCGCTGCGTGCCAACCGCCGCCAGCTGGCCGGGCTGGCCGCGCTGGTGGCGCTGGCCAGCGGGCTGGCGGCGGCTGCGGCCATGGCCTGGGTGCTGCGGCCGCTGCGCAGGCTGGCGCACGAGGCGGCCGACGTACGGATCGACCGGCTCGAACGGCGCCTGAACGTCCCCGCGCTGCCCGAGTTCGCGGGCCTGGCCCAGGCGGTGAATCGCATGCTGGACCGCCTGCAGCAGGGCTTCGAGCGCCTGAGCGGCTTTGCGGCTGACCTGGCCCATGAGCTGCGCACGCCGCTGGGCAATCTGCGCGGCCAGACCCAGGTGGCGCTGGCCCATCCCCGCGATGCACACAGCTACCGCCAACTGCTGGAGTCCAACCTGGAAGAGTTCGAACGGCTGCAGCGCATGACCGACGGCATGCTCTTCCTCGCGCGGGCCGACCATGGCCATGTGGCCCTGGCGTTTCAGGCCCTGGACGCCGCAGCGGAGTTGCGGCGCCAGGCCGACTATTTCGAGGATCTGGCGGACGAACGCGGCCTGCGGCTGCTGGTGCAGGCCGCGCCGGCGGGCGGGCCGCCGCTGCAGGCCGACCCCACGCTGCTGCGCCGGGCGCTGGCCAATGTCGTGTCCAACGCGATCCGCCATGCGCAGGCGCCGGGTGACGTGGTGTTGCAAGGTCGCCGCGAGCCGGGCGCCTGGCTGTTGACGATCAGCAACCCGGCGCTGCCGCTGGACCCGCCCCGGCTTGATCAGCTGTTCGAGCGCTTCTACCGCGCCGATCCAGCGCGGCCAGGCTCGAGCCAGGGGGCGGGCCTGGGCCTGTCGATCGTGCGCTCCATCCTGCAATTGCACGGGGGCAGTGCCACGGTCAGCCAGGCCGAGGGCCGCCTGACGCTCGCGCTGCGCTGGCCCGATGCGGCGGGCCCGCCGCCCTGACTCACTTGCGCGCCCGCAGCGCCGTGCGCGCCTGCACGAAGTTGAACGCATAGGCGACCGCATCGGCGATGGCGTTGTCGATCTCCAGGCGTTCGTGCTCGGTCAGGTAGAAGCTGAAGTCCACCTCGTGGCGGATGTAGCGCGGCTGCAGGCGGTTCAGCGCCACGCAGGCGACGTCGCAGAGCAGGTCGTTGCTGCTGGCGATGTCCGGGAAGTCCTTGGACGAGTCCATCACGGCGCCGAAGACTTCGCGCTCGTGGTGGTTGTAGAGGGAGCTGAAGTCGGCGTTCATGGCGGAGGCCTCGTCAAGGACAGGGGATGCGGGTTTATAGCGCCATCAGGCCGCGCCGATGCCGGGGGTCATGCCCGCTGCCGCCTTCTTCCTGGCAGCCGTGAAATCCAGCATGCGGTTGATGCAGGCCTGGGCCTTCACGCGGATGGCTTCGTCGACCTGGATCTCGGGCTGGCCGCTCTCCAGGCAGTCGACGAGATTGGCCAGGCCGTTCATCGCCATCCAGGGGCAGTGCGCGCAGCTCTTGCAGGTGGCGCTGTTGCCGGCCGTGGGCGCCTCGATCAGCCGCTTGCCCGGCGCCAGCTGGCGCATGCGGTGCAGGATGCCGTTGTCCGTCGCGACGATGTAGGCCGGCGCGTTGCCCTCGACAACGGCCTTGATGAGCGCCGACGTGGAGCCGACGACATCGGCCTGCTCGACGACGCTCTTGGGCGACTCGGGGTGCACCAGCACCAGCGCGCCCGGGTGCTGCTCGCGCAGGATCTCCAGCTCCAGCCCGCGGAACTCGTCGTGCACGATGCAGGCGCCGTTCCACATCAGCATGTCGGCGCCGGTCTGCTCCTGGATGTAGCGGCCCAGGTGGCGGTCGGGCGCCCACAGGATCTTCTCGCCGCGGGCGTGCAGGCTGGAGACGATCTCCAGCGCGCAGGAGCTGGTCACCATCCAGTCGGCGCGCGCCTTCACGGCGGCGCTGGTGTTGGCGTAGACGACGACGCGCCGGTCCGGGTGGGCGTCGCAGAAGGCGGCAAACTCGTCTGCGGGGCAGCCCAGGTCCAGCGAGCAGGTGGCGTCCAGG
This sequence comes from Roseateles sp., assembly GCF_965229315.1. Taxonomy (GTDB): domain Bacteria; phylum Pseudomonadota; class Gammaproteobacteria; order Burkholderiales; family Burkholderiaceae_C; genus Pelomonas. Next base: position 2,631,058 of record NZ_CBDDJA010000002.1, on the reverse strand, counting down.
TCGGGCATCAGCACGCGCTTCTCGGGGCTGAGGATCTTGGCCGTCTCGCCCATGAAGCGCACGCCGGCCACCACCAGCGTCTGCGCCGCGTGGTCGCGGCCGAAGCGGGCCATCTCCAGCGAGTCGGACACGATGCCGCCGGTCTGCAGCGCCAGGTCCTGCAGCACGCCGTCCACGTAGTAGTGGGCGACGAGGACGGCGTTGTGCTTGGCCAGCAGCGCGCGGGCGCGCTCGACCAGCGCGTTGCGCTCGGGCGGCGTCAGCGGCGCGGGCACCTTGGCCCAGGCGTGGGCGGTGGAGCAGGCGCCGGCGGCATCCTGCCGCGTGTAGTCGAACAACTGGGATTCCATGCGGGTGCGTCTATTGAGTCTTCTTGCGGAAATGCTAGACGGCTTCGGGCGGTTCTGCCGGGTTGTGGGCACGGGCGGCCGTCGCGCGGGCCGTGCCGCAGCGGTGGGATTGTCGACGCCGGCCGCCGCCGGTCCGCTCAGGGCAGCCGCAGCGTGTCGCTCTCCCGCACGCGCGCCGTGCTGCTGGGCTGGTTGTCGAAGCGGTAGGTCACGCTCAGCAGCTTGCGGCGGCCGGGCGCCGGGTCGAAGCCGAACAAGTCGTTGCCCACCTCGGCCTCGAAGCGGTCGCCGCGCACCTGGGCGCGCAGCGCCTGCGTCACGTCGCTCCATGCACCGTCGACGCCGTAGCTCGCGCTCTCGATGACGAGGCGGCCGGGCGGTGGCGCGGGTGGCCGCCTCGGGCCGCCCCAGTCGCCGCCGCCCCAGCCGATGAACTGCGCGCCGTCCACCGTTGAATACTCGGCATATTCGAAGCTGCGTTCGCGGCCGTTGCGGTCGCGGGCGACGATGCGCAGTCGTTTGGTCTGGCCCGGGTCGGGGTCCACGCCGAAGGTCTCGTTGCCCATGCGAAAGCGCTGGTCGCGCCGGGCCAGCTCGCGCAGGCGGTCGGTCACGTCCACCTCACGGCGCTGCGTGCCGTAGGTGGCGTAGAGGATGGTGAACTCGCCGCTGTCGCGGCCACCGTCGCGGAAGTCGTCGTTGCGCCCGCCGCCTGGCTGCCAGCTGCCCGAGTCGCCCCACTTGCCGCTGCGCCAGCCGATGAAGCGCGCGCCGTCGATCCAGTCGCGTTCACGGTACTCGAGCGTGCGGTCCTGCCCCTGCCGGTCGCGCGCAATGATGCGCAGCGTCTTCGTGCGGCCCGGTGCCGGGTCCACGCCGAACAACTCGTTCGTGAGCCGCACGCGCTGGTCGCGCCGCGCCAGCTCGCGCAGCCGGGCGGTCACGTCGACCTGCTTGCCGATGACGCCGTAGCGCGCCTGCACGATGACGAATTCACCGTCGTCGTCGCGAGCGACCGCGGCCAGCGGCAAGCCCGCCAGCAGGGTGCTGCCAAGGCCCAGGGCCAGTTGGCGTCGATGCATGTTCGTTTCCCGCAGTGGAGGAGGGGGCATCGTCGCACGCGCCTGCGCGCGCCGGCCGGCCCTCAGGCGTGATCGAAGAACCGCCGCGGCGGCATGCCGACCGTGCGGCTGACCATGGCCGTGAAGGCACTCGCGCTGGCATAGCCCAGTTCGGCGGCGATGTGGCTCATCGGCCGGCCGCGCGCGGCCAGCGTCAGCGCGTGGGCCAGCAGCACCTGCGAACGCCATTGCGCGAAGCTGGTGCCGAGCTGCTCGCGGAACAGCCGGCTCAGCGTGCGCGGGCTGGCACCCGCCTCGGCGGCCCACGCCTGCAGCCCGGCATGGCGGCCGGGCTCGCGCAGCATGGCCTCGCACAGCCTGCGCAGCCGCGCGTCCTGCGGCAGCGCCACACCCAGCGCCAGCGCGCGCGCCCGTTTCAGCTCGATGACCACCAGGTGCTCGATCCCGCGGCGCCGCTCGGCGTCGTCGGCGGCTTCCGCCGGCAGCGGGTCCGGCAGCGCGGGCAGGGCCAGCACCAGCGCACGCATCAGCGGCGACACCTCCAGCACCCGGCCCACCTGCCAGGCGTCACCTTCCAGCAGGCCCGTGCCGACGTAGAGCGTGCGCAGGTCGCACCGTTCGATGGCCGTCACGGCATGCACCAGACCCGGCGGGATCCAGACCGCGCGGGACGGCGGCACGATGTAGGTGGCCGAGGCGGCCGGCCAGGCGGCCGCCTGGATGCCGTCGGTGCTGACGCGCACGGCGCCGGTCATCGAGAAGACGAACTGCCCCCAGTCGTGGCGGTGGGGCTGGATGTCGGTCTGGTGTTCCAGCACGCGGGACTTGGCACGCAGCGGGCGGGCCGGTGTCGGCGCGAAGCGCTCGGGCGAGAAGGCGGGAACGCTGAGGCGGCTGGCCATGACCGGATTTCGACAGAACTTGACGAACCATCGTAACCGGGCCGGCAGCGAAGCCCCTAGAGTGGCGGGCATGGTGACCGCACTCGCTTCCTCCCTCGACGCCAGCCGCCAGCGCCGGCGCGACATCACGACGATCTCGACCATCGGCGTCGCGCACGGCACCTCGCACTTCTTCCACATGCTGCTGCCGCCGCTGTTCCCGGCGTTCATCCAGGCGTTCGGCCTGAGCTATTCGGAGCTGGGCCTGCTGGTGACGACCTTTTTCATCATCTCGGGCGCGGGCCAGGCGCTGTCGGGCTTCATCGTCGACCGCGTCGGCGCGCGGCCGGTGCTGTTCTTCGCGATGGGCTGCTTCACGGTGGCGTCGGTCGCGGCGGGGCTCGCGCAGGGCTTCGGCGGCCTGATGCTGGCGGCGGCGCTCGCCGGCCTGGGCAATGCGCCGTTCCACCCGGCGGACTTCACCATCCTGAACAAGCGCGTCTCGCAGCCGCGCCTGGGCCATGCCTTCTCGGTCCACGGCATCACGGGCAACCTGGGCTGGGCGTTCGCACCGGTGTTCTCCATCGGCATCGCCGAGGCGACCGGCAACTGGCGCTTCGCCTACCTGGGCACCGCGCTGGTCGCGCTCGCCGTCATGGGCCTGCTGTTCTGGCAGCGCGCTGCCATCGACGACCGCCAGGGCGAGTGGCATCACGCCAAACCGGCCGCCGGCGCGAAGGTCGAGCACCCGATGGCCTTCCTGAAGCTGCCGTCCGTGTGGCTGTGCTTCTCCTTCTTCTTCTGGAGCACGGCGGCGCTGTCGGCCATCCAGAGCTTCGCCAGCCCTGCGCTGCAGAAGGCCTACGGCCTGCCCGCCACGCTGACCGCCTACGTCGTCACCGGCTACATGCTGGCGGGTGCCGCCGGCATGGTGTTCGGCGGCTTCCTGGTCGCCCGCGCCGAGAAACTGGAGCGCACCATCGCGCTGGCCATGGCGTTCGCAGCCGCGCTGCTGCTGCTGACGGCCAGCGGCGTGCTGCCCGGCCTGGTGGCCGCCGTCGTCGCGGCGCTGGCCGGCTTCGGCACCGGCGTGGCGGGCCCGTCGCGCGACATGCTGATCAAGCGCGCCTCGCCACCGGGCGCCACGGGGCGCGTCTACGGCACGGTGTATTCGGGCCTGGACGTGGGTTTCGCGGTGGCGGCGCCGGTGTTCGGCGCGCTGATGGACCGCGGCGTGACGCTGGGCATCTTCGGCGGCGCGGCGCTGGCGCTGATCATGGGCATCGCGTCGGCCGGCCTCGTGGGCCTGGGCCTGAGCCGCAGGTCCTTGGGCGCGGTGCCGGCCTGATGGACGCGCCGGCCATTGCGGCGCCGCCGTACTACCACGGCACCAAGGCGGACCTGAAGCCCGGGGACCTGATCCGGCCCGGCCATGCCTCCAACTACGGCCAGCGCCGACAGGCCAGGCACGTCTATCTCACTGCCACGCTGGACGCGGCCATCTGGGGTGCGGAGCTGGCCATGGGCGAAGGCCGTGGCCGCATCTACATCGTCGAGCCGACGGGCGAGATCGTCGACGACCCCAATTTGACGGACAAGAAGTTCCCCGGCAATCCGACGAAGTCGTACCGCTCGCGCGAGGCACTGCGGGTGACGGGCGAGGTGTCGGACTGGCAAGGCCATTCGGCGGATCAGTTGAGGGCCATGCACGAGCACCTCGCACGCCTGAAGGCCCAGGGCATCGAGGCCGTCGACGACTGACGCACCGAGCCGGCGTGCGCCTGCATGGCGAGGGCCGTCCGGCCCGTACCATGCGCAACACCGCCCGCCCTCGGGCCGACCCGCCGCGCCGCATGAAATTCAAGAACTTCGCCACCTCGCCCCTGCTGGAGCACAACGCCTTCCTGGCACTGCTGATGGCGGTCAGCGCGGCATTCGTGTGGATCCTGCTGCCGTTCAGCGGCGCGGTGTTCTGGGGGGCGGTGATCGCCATCGTCTTCATGCCGGTCCACGCGGGGCTGCTGCGCAAGTGGAAGCAGCGGCGCACGCTGGCCGCGCTCGCGACGGTGTTCCTGGTCGTGCTCATGGTGGTGCTGCCGCTGATCTTCCTGACCGGCATGCTGGTGAAGGAGGGCGCCGCGCTGTACCAGCGCATGCAGTCCGGCGAGACGGACTTCCCGCGCTATTTCGAGCAGGTCATCGGCGTGCTGCCGGGCTGGGCGCACGACCTGCTGGAGCATTTCGGGCTGACCGACCTCAAGGAGATCCAGACCCGCATCACCGACGCCGTCGGGCGCGGCAGCCAGGCGATCGCGACCTATGTCTACAGCATGGGCCAGAACGCGCTGGACTTCGTGGTCGGCTTCTTCGTGATGCTGTACCTGGCGTTCTTCCTGCTGCGCGACGGCATGGCGCTGAGCCAGCGCATCCGCGCGGCCGTGCCGCTGGCGCCCGAGCACCGCAAGCACCTGGCGGCGAAGTTCATCACCGTGATCCGCGCCACCGTCAAGGGCAACATCCTGGTCGCCGCCGCGCAGGGCGCCCTCGGGGGCCTGGCGTTCTGGTTCTTCGGCATCAAGGGGGCGCTGCTGTGGGCGGTGCTGATGGCCTTCCTGTCGCTGCTGCCGGCCATCGGCGCAGGCCTGATCTGGGGGCCGGTGGCCATCTACTTCCTGGTCACGGGCGCGATCTGGCAGGGTGTGGCGCTGATCACCTACGGCGTGCTGGTCATCGGCCTCGTGGACAACGTGCTGCGCCCCATCCTGGTCGGCAAGGACACGCAGATGCCCGACTACCTGGTGCTGATCTCCACCATCGGCGGCATGGCCGTGTTCGGCATCAACGGCTTCGTCATCGGCCCGGTCATCGCGGCGATGTTCATGGCGGTGTGGGACTTGTTCACGGTCGCACGTGAGGAGGGCGAGGCGCAGACGCAGGCGCAAGAGGCGCCGTGAGCGTGGCCGTCTTGCCGACACCGCAGGTTATGGCTGGCCCCCTCGTGTCAATGCCGTGGGGCGTGGCGGCCGGCTAAAGTGGCCACATGACTAGACAAGCTGCAACTTCGCGCCTGGCCGGCCACGCCCTCGTGGAGGCGCTGGTCGCCCAGGGCGTCGACACGGCCTTCGGCGTGCCGGGCGAGAGCTACCTCGCCGTGCTCGACGGCTTCCACGAGCACGCCGGCAAGATCCGCTTCATCGCCTGCCGCCAGGAAGGCGGCGCGGCCTTCATGGCCGAGGCGCAGGGCAAGCTGACCGGCCGCCCGGGCATCTGCTTCGTGACCCGCGGCCCGGGCGCGACCAACGCCAGCATCGGCCTGCACACGGCCTTCCAGGACTCGACGCCGATGATCCTGTTCATCGGCCAGGTCGCCAGCGACCAGCGCGACCGCGAAGCCTTCCAGGAGGTGGACTACCGCCAGATGTTCGGCCCCGGCACGCTGGGCATGGCCAAGTGGGTGGGCGAGGTGCACGACGCCGAGCGGCTGCCGGAGTACGTGGCCCGCGCCTTCCACACCGCGATACAGGGCCGGCCCGGCCCCGTGGTGCTGGTGCTGCCCGAGGACATGCTGACCCAGCCCATCACGGCGCCCGTCGTCGCGCCCGCGCGGCCGGCCGAAAGCGCGCCGACGCCGGCCGCGCTGGCCGAACTCCGCGAGCGCCTCGCCGCGGCGCAGCGGCCGCTGGTCATCGCCGGCGGCGGCGGCTGGACGCCTGGGGCCACGGCCGCCTTGCAGACGTTTGCCGAGGCGTGGCAGCTGCCCGTGGGCTGCGCCTTCCGCTTCCAGGACCTGTTCGACAACGCGCACCCGAACTACGCGGGCGACGTGGGCATCGGCATCAATCCGAAGCTGGCCGAGCGCGTGAAGGCTGCCGACCTCATCCTCGCCATCGGCCCGCGCCTGGGCGAGATGACCACCGGCGGCTACACGCTGCTGCAGGCGCCGCGTCCCGCGCAGCAACTCATCCACCTCCATGCCGGCGCCGAGGAGCTGGGCCGCGTCTACACGGCCGAGCTGCTCATCAACGCCAGCATGAGCCAGGCCGCGCCGGCGCTCGCGGCGCTGGCGCCGCCCGCCAGCATCGCGTGGCGCGACTGGACGGCCTCCGCCAACGCCGACTACCAGGCCAACCTGGTGCCCACGCCGGTCGCGCCGCTGGACATGGCCGAGGTCATCCGCCTGCTGGACGCCAAGCTGCCCGAGGGCACCGTCTTCACGAACGGCGCCGGCAACTACAGCGGCTGGCTGCACCGCTTTCACCGCTACACCGGGCTGCACCGCTTCGGCAAGACGCAGCTCGCGCCGACCTCCGGCGCGATGGGCTACGGCGTGCCGGCCGCTGTCGCTGCGGCCTTGCTCCAGCAGGACCGCTGGGTCGTCAACATCGCCGGCGACGGCGACTTCCTGATGACGGGCCAGGAGCTGGCCACGGCCACGGGCTACGGCGCAAGCAAGCTGCTGGTCATCGTCGTCGACAACGGCACCTACGGCACCATCCGCATGCACCAGGAGCGCGAGTACCCGGGCCGCGTGTCGGGCAGCGACCTGTTCAACCCGGACTTCGCCCAGCTGGCCGAAGCCTACGGTTTCCTGGCCGTGAAGGCGGAGAGTACCGACCAAGTCGGCCCGGCGCTGGATGCGGCCATCGCGGCCGGCAAGCCGGCGCTGCTGCACCTGCGCCTGTCCAGCGACGTGAGCACCTCCCGCGCGACGCTGACGGCCATCCGCGACGCGGCGCGGCAGCGCCTGGGCCGCTGAGCCCGGCCGCCGGTGCCTGCGTCCGGCGTGGCGCACTGGGGCACAATGCGCACCGCCATGCCATACACGGTTCAACTGCAACGCCTCATGCCCGTCGCCGACGCGTCGGCGGGCACGCGTGCGGCCGTGGCCTTGCAGCGCCCGGCCGCAGATTCCTGAGCCCGGCGATCCACCTCCCTCTCCCCACGTAGCGCAACCTCGATCGCCGGGCCCACCCCCAGCGCGATGCCGTGCCGCCGCGCCGTTCTTTCGGCGGCGGCCGGCCCTGATCGAGGCCTTGCCATGTTTCCCGTGTCTTCCACGGCGGTCGCCGACCGCCTGCTCAGCGAACTCGACCACCAGCGCCTGCGGCGCCTGGCGCTGCAGCACGAGCCGTTGCAGGACCTGCTGGACAGCGCCGAACTGCTGCCCCCGGCGCAACTGCCGGCCGACGTCGTGTCGATGAACTCCGAGGTCGAGGTGGTCGACCCCGCGCGCGGTCAGCCGCAGCGCCTGACGCTGTGCTACCCCGCCGAGGCCCGGCCCGAACTCGGGTGCATCTCGGTGCTGTCACCGGTGGGTCTGAGCCTGCTGGGCCGCGCCGTGGGCGCCGAGCTGAGGTGGCCCAGCCCGGCCGGCCGCAGCGGCGCCCGGCTGCGCATCCAGGCGCTGCTGTACCAGCCCGAGTCCAGCGGCGACCTCAGCCGCTGACACCTCACCACTGACGCCCTCCCGCCCGTGGCCTGTCGCCCGGCGGGCTGCGCCGCCCTGGGCGGCTTCCGGCCAAGGACCCGTTTCCATGATGACTTCCCTGCTTCTCGTCACCGACTTCTCGGCGGCTGCCGACCATGCCGTGCAGCGCGCCGTGCTGCTGGCCCGCCGCCACGGGGCCGCACTGGCCCTGGCCCATCTGGCCGGCAGCGGCCCACCCGACGCGGCCGAGCGCCTGCCGCGCTGCGCGGCGATGCTGGCGCGCCGGCACCGCCTGCCGGTGCGTGCGCTGGGCACGCTGGACGAGGCCGGCCTGCGCGAGGCCGCCACCGCGCTCCCCGCTGTGCTGGTGCTGGGCTGGCCGGCTCCGGAGATACCTGGGTTGGGCGGCCTGCGCCGCTCGCTGGCGCGGCGGCTGCTCGCGCCGCAGTGCCGTCCGTTGCTGGTCGTGCGCGGCCCAGCCGTGCAGGCCTATGCCCGACCGCTGGTGGCGCTGGGCACGGCGCCGGTGTGCGCCGAGGACATGCTGCAGGCTGCGGCAGCCTTCGCGCCGGACGCCGTGATCGAGCTTTTTCATGCGGTCGATACGCGCACGGAGATGCGGCTGACCGTGGCGCAAGCCTCGGTGCGCAGCCTGGGTGCCTACCAGCAGGCGCTGGACCGCCAGGCGCACCAGCACCTGCGCCGGGCCAGCAGCGTGCTGGACGCCCGCCGCAACCGCCTGCTCTACACGCTCGGCCGTGGCGACCCCGCGCAGCAGATCCTCGTGCAGCAGGAGCACGGGCGCGCCGACCTGGTCGTCGTCGGCCAGGCCCAGCGCCCGCGCTGGCTGTCGTGGCTGACCGGCAGCACCGCCGCCTCGCTGTTGCCGCGCGTCGGTTGCGACCTGCTCATCTGGCCCGAGCCTGCCGTCGGGGCGAACTGCCAGAATGCGGCCGATGCAGGTCCACACGCTAGAGCTCCGCGGTGAGCACATCGAACTCGACAAGCTGTTGAAGGCCACCGGCCTGGCCGACAGCGGCGGCCAGGCGCGCGCCTTCATCGCCGCAGGCGAGGTCACCGTGGACGGCCAGGTCGAGCTGCGCAAGACGGCCAAGATGCGTGCGGGGCAGACGGTGCAGTTCAACGGCGAACAGGTGAACGTGGTGGCCGCGAGGACTCCGTAGAAGTCCTCCCCGCACCTCAGGGATTGCCCGGCGTTGACCGTCAATCCAAAAAACGAAACACTGTTCCAACTTCTCGACGACTGACATCCAGCAGCGGCCGCCACCGGGTGGCCGCGGATCCAGCCGGCCGGGCAGTGCGAGGCGCCTGCCGCGTCCGCTCTCCCTCCCGATGCCCCTGCGAGCCGGTGCCCGCGCGGGCTGAAGCACCCCTCGGCCTGCCGCCGACTCCCTCCCGTTCGTTGCTGTCCCCACGCTGCATGCGCCACCCCTGACGGGCCGGTGCGGGGCGGGCCTGTGCCCGCCAGACGGCGAGCGGCGGCACGGCGGACTGCCGCAGTAAGCACAACTAGGCGCGCGCCGTGAGCGCAGCGCCAGGAGACAGTCATGACCCCACGCATCCCGCGGCGAGGCCTCCTCGCCTCGTCCATCTCGCTCGGCCTGCTTGCCTGTGGCGGCGGCCAGGACGGCGCGTCGACGCTGAGCCTCCAATCCAGCCAGCAGGCCACGGCGGCCCGCCTGGACGCCACGGCCGGCGAATCCGCCACCGTGCGGGCCGCCGCCACGGCAGCCGCCCGCGACCCGCGGCCCATCCCGCCGGCGCCCGCGCCCGTCATCGACGCCGTCAGCCTGACCGACACCACGGCGCCGCTGCTGTTCGACATCGGCGACCGCACCTATGCCGCGCCCACCACCATCAGCGGCCTGCACAACCCGAGCAACTACCGCGCCGCGCCCAAGCTGCCAGCCTGGCAGTTCGCCACCGTCGACCCCACCGGCGGCACGCTGACCTTCGAACGCGAGACCGCGCCCGACATCGGCTGGCACGGCCAGTCGCGCAAGGGCAAGGTGCTGGTCACCGGCGGCTCGTCGGCCGCGCCCAACCGCATCTACACGGTGTTCAACAAGGAGCAGCTGCTCGCCGCGCTGCGCGAGGCGAAGAACGAGCCCAAGATCATCCGCATCGTCGGCCACATCGACTTCCGCTGGCGCGACAACAACACGGTGTTCGAGGAGTACACGGGCTTCCTGGACCAGAAGAACGGCGGCTCGTTCTCCATCCCGTCCAACACCACGCTGGTCGGCATCAACGACAGCAACGGCCGCCCGGCGCGCATCACCGGCACGCAGATCCTCATCGGCATCGAGGCCGCCACGACGGCGGCCGGCTCGGAGGCCGACTTCAAGGCCTGGGTCGCCGCGGGCAAGGACCCGGAGCTGTTCCCGACCTGGACGCGCAACATCATCGTGCGCAACCTCGCCATCGACACGCCCTGGGACGTCAACCCCGAGGACAGCGACAACGCCTACATGGACGGCGTGACCATCACGCGCGGCCAGCAGATCTGGTTCGACCACGTGACCATCAGCGACGGCGACACGCCCGACTCGCTGGCCAGCGACACCCGCCACGACGGCGCGCTGGACATCGTGCGCGGCAGCGACTACGTCACCGTCTCCAACAGCATCTTCACGAAGCACCACAAGAACAGCCTGGTCGGCAACGGCGACTCCGGCCGCGCCTGGAGCGACGCCGGCCGCCTGCACGTGACGCTGACCGGCAACTGGTGGGACCACGCCTACAGCCGCCTGCCGCTGGTGCGTTTCGGCCAGCTGCACCTGTACAACAACCTCATCGCCGGCAGCACCTCCACCAGCGACAGCGACCGCAAGTTCGGCTCGGGCCTGGACGTGCGCTACCAGTCCGACGTGATCTCGGAGAACAACTTCTACGAGTTCACCGGCCTCAAGCCCAAGGAGGTCTGCGGCAAGCTGGCCGGCGGCAAGGACGCCATCAGCTTCCGCAGCAGCGGCCACCGCTTCATCAGCGACAAGGGTGACGACGGCAAGCCGATGACCTCGGTCATCGACGTCGAGCTGCAGGGCTGCGACAGCCTGCCCGTCAAGCAGAACTGGGTGCCGCCTTACGCCTACACGGTGCGCAGCGCGGACAGCATCCGCGACGCGATCCGCACCACGTCCGGCGCCGGCCGCCTGGGCCTGTACGCGACGCAAGGTCCGGCGCCGTCGCCGCTGCCCGGCTCGCCCGCGCCCAGCCCGGCGCCGACACCGTCTCCGTCTCCGTCTCCGTCGCCTTCCCCCAGCCCGAGCCCGTCCCCGAGCCCGGCCCCGTCGCCCACGCCCAACCCGCCGCCGCTGATCCCCGGCACGGCCTGCACCGTCACGCTGCCCTGCAGCGACGGCGGCGGCGAGGCGGTGCTGAGCCCGCTGGTCACGGTGCCCGTGCCCGCGGCGGCCTATGTGCAGGAGACCGGCACCTACACGCTGTCCGGTGCCGGTGTCATCAACACGGGCAGCCCCTACACCTTCAACTTCAAGTACACGGCGCTGGTGGGCGACTTCACGTTCACGGCCCGCCTCGTCAGCCAGGGCGGCAGCGCAGACTCGGCCCGCGCCGGCATCGTCGCGGCCGACGGCGTGAGCGGCACACCCGTCTACGCCTGGACGGCGCGCTATGCCAGCACCGGCGAAATCCGCGCGGCCACCAACGGCAACAACCGCGCCAACCTCAGCGGCTTCACGAGTTCGACGCCGCCGGTCTGGGTGCGCGTGCAGCGCCGCGGCAACGCCGTGTACTCGGCCGCATCCAGCGACGGCGTGACCTGGGCCGAGAAGACCAACCTCAGCGTCACGGCCGCCACGATGGTCGTGGGCCTGGCGCTGTCCTCAGGCAGCAACAGCGCAGTCGTCACGGCCGATTTCGACAACGTGACCATCGTCGGCGGCGGCCGCTGACCGGACCCCCAAGGAGACCTACCCATGAAGTTCAAACGACAACTGCTGGCTGCCGCGCTGTGCAGCCTTTCGATGGCCCTGCCGTTCGGCCCCGCCTGGGCCGGCGCGACCACCGAGGTGGCCTACGCCTCGCTGACCGCGGCCACCACGGTCAGCTTCAACGAGCTGCTGGCCAACCCGTTCGACAGCGTGCTGATCGAAGGCCTGCTGACCAGCGGCGGCGTGCAGTTCGGCGAGCGCTTCGCCGGCCAGGAGCTGGCCATCGCGAAGGCGCCGCGCCCGGGCGCGGTCGCGCAGGACTGGTTCGACGACCTCAGCTTCGGCAGCCCCACCGCGGGCCTGACACTGCTGGCCGGCGCGCTGGGTGCCAACCTGGGGGCCTACCACTACGGTGACGGCTATGGTGCCGCGCTGGCCGGCATCGGCCCGCAGAACGCCGACGGCAGCGACCCGTTCGGCTTCGGCGCGATCTCGGCCCGCTTCGCCGCACCGGTGTCGGGCCTGGGCCTGCAACTGCGCGACGCCGATGGCGGCGCCATCACGCTGAGCCTGTACCGCAGCGACGGCAGCCTCATCGAGGCGGTGGACCTCGGCGGCCGCAGCGACGGCTTCTATGCCTTCACCCGCACCGGCGGCGCGGCCGACATCGCCGGCTTCACGCTGACGAACCGCGACAGCTACTACGGCATCGCCATCGACAACCTCGTGCTGGCCGCGCCGGTGCCCGAGCCGGCGTCCGCGCTGCTGGCGCTGGGCGGCCTCGCCGTCCTCACGCTCGCGCGCCGCCGCCGCGCCTGACACCCCCACGACAACGGAGACATTCCATGAAGCACATCAGCAAGCTGATCGCCCTCGCGGCCCTGGCCGCCTCCCTCGGTGGCGCACAGGCCGCCGGCACCTCGCTGGGCACCAGCGACTTCGCCTTCACCGGCCTGAACGTCAACACCACGGTGGGTGGCTGGTCCTTCGTGACCTTCGTCGACCTCGCCGCCGGCACGACGATCTACTTCACCGACACCAACGTGCTGCAGACCACGCCGTCGGCCGGTGTGTTCTCGGCGACCGCCGAGACCTTCTGGTCCTGGACGGCCTCGGCCGACGTGGCCGCCGGCACCTCGGTGGCGCTGCTGGGCACGGGCGTCAACGGGCAGTACGCGGCCAAGTCCGGCGCGGCCGGCGGCACGGCCAATGGCACGGTCACCAACCTGAACGGCGGCGCGTCCAACATCTCCAGCGGCGGCGACATCCTGTACGCCTACCAGGCGGCGTCGTACGCGACGAACTACCAGCCGGGGTCCATCACCTTCCTGGGCGCCATCAGCAACCGCGCCACGCCGTATGCGACGTCGGACAACCCGTTCGCCGCGACCGGCCTGAGCGGCATCCAGGTGCGCGAGTTCCGCGGCAGCGCGGACACGCGCTACACGCAGTTCACGGCGCAGATCACGACCACCGACACGCCGTATGCGTCGCTGGAGGAGCTGAAGGCCGCGCTGGCCGTGGAGGGCAACTGGACCACCAGCGCCACCGCCACCAGCGCGCCCATCGTCGCCGACGTGCTGGCCGTCACCGCCGTGCCGGAGCCCGAGAGCTATGCGCTGATGCTGGCCGGCCTGGCCGCCGTGGGCGGGATCGCGCGGCGTCGCCAGCCGCAGCGCTGAGGCGGCCGACAGGCGCGGCGGTCAGCGGTAGCGCGACAGGATGCGCTCCACGCTGCCGTCGCGCACCATCTCCCTGACGGCCTGATCCAGCCGCTCCAGCGGCAGCTTGCGCGCCAGCGTGAAGGCGCAGTGCGTGCGGTAGCGGGCGGTCTGCAGCGCGGCCCTCAGGCCGTCCCTGGGGTGCAGCTTGTTGTAATACGCCAGCGTGATCTGCTCGGTCAGCGCGTAGTGGGTGCGGTGCGCCGTCAGCTTGCGCAGGTTGATCAGCATGCTGGGCGCGTCGTCGCGCACGAACCCCGTGCCCAGCGCCTGCTCGAACTGCGGGTAGCGGTAGGCGTGCACGGTGCCCAGCGGCTGGCCGGCGAGGTCGGCGATGCCCGTGATAGCCGGCGCCTGCGGGTGCGCGGCCACCACGCCGGCGTGCTCCAGCACGGGCGGGCTCCAGTGGAAGCTGCCGTCGATCCAGTCCCGCGCGACGTAGCACACGCCGTCGGCCTCGCCGGCAGCCAGCACCTGCGCGACGCGCCGGGGCGGCACGGCGACGTACTCGACGGCACGGCCCATGCGCTCGGCAAGCGCGTCGCTGATGTCCTTGACGATGCCGCTCACGAACCGGCCCTGCTCGAAGCCGCCGAACGGCATCGCATGGTTCAGCGGCGCGATGAAGCGCAGCGGCGGCTCTGCGGCGTGCACCTGCCCCGGCAGGGTGCAGGCCAGCAGCAGCGCCGCCAGCCTCATGGCCTCACGAGCTCCAGCAAGCGATCCAGCCCGCCGTCGTTGATGGCCACCATGGCCTGCTCGCGCACCCTGGGCTTGGCGTGATACGCGACCGACAGGCCGGCCGCCCCCATCATCAAGAGGTCGTTGGCGCCGTCGCCCACGGCCATCGCCCGCTCGGGCGAGCAGCCGGTGCGCGCGCAGCAGTCCAGCAGCATCCGGCGCTTCTGCTCGCCGTCGCAGATGTCGCCCCAGTCCTGCATGACGAGGCCGCCGGTGAGGGCGCCGTCCACGATCTCCAGCTCGTTGCTGCGCACGAAATCCATGCCCAGCTCGGCTGCCACGTGCCGCGTGAAGTACGTGAAGCCGCCCGACACCAGCACCAGTTTCAGGCCCGCGGCCTTCATCGCCGCGCACAACTCGCGCGCGCCGGGGTTGAACGTCAGCCGCTCGGCCAGCACGCGGTCCAGCACCGTGGCGGGCACGCCGGCCAGCAGGGCCAGGCGGCGGCGCAGGCTGTCCCTGAAATCGGTGATCTCGCCGCGCATCGCCGCTTCGGTGATGGCGGCCACCTCGGGCCCCTTGCCGGCGAGCGCGGCGATCTCGTCGATGCATTCGATGCCGATCAGCGTCGAATCCATGTCGAACGCGGCGAGCTTGAAGAACGACAGCGGCGGCAGTGCGGAGCCGGCATTGACGACGAGGCCGGCAGGAGCGGTGGAGGTCACGGTGTCGGTGCGAAGCGGGAACTGCGGACGATTATCCCGGTCACGGGCCCGACCCATCCAAGGCGCGCGGGTCTATGCAGCCTTCACCGGCTGCCCCAGCAGCCGCAACACCTCGCGCACCGCCTGCGCCCGGTCCTGCGGGCTGCTCAAGGCCTTCTCGATGCGCAGCTTCTCGTTGCCGACCAGCTTGATGTTGCGGTTCTTCTGCACCAGCTCGATGACGCGCATCGGATCGATGGGCGGGTTCTTGCGGAAGTTCACGTTGATGAGTGCCGGCGACGCGTCGATCTTGCTGACGCCGTAGGGCTTGGCCAGCACGCGCAGGCGGTGCGTGTCGAAGAGGGTCTGACCCTGCGTGGGCAGCTTGCCGAAGCGGTCGGTGATCTCCTCCAGCATGGCGTCGATCTGCTCGTTCTTCTCGGCCGTGGCCAGGCGCTTGTACAGCGACAGGCGCACTTGCACGTCGCCACAGT
This sequence comes from Roseateles sp., assembly GCF_965229315.1. GTDB lineage: Bacteria > Pseudomonadota > Gammaproteobacteria > Burkholderiales > Burkholderiaceae_C > Pelomonas. The sequence continues at coordinate 2,615,800 of NZ_CBDDJA010000002.1, read as the reverse complement.
AGGCGTCGGGCAGCAGGGCGGGCGCGTGCAGGTTGATCTCGGTGGTGGCTGCGAACGGGCTGAGCAGGTCTGGCTCGCGTCCAGCCTTGAGAGACCGCACGGCCTCGTTGAGCATGTCGTTGTAGAGCTGGAACCCCACCTCCATCATGTTGCCGCTCTGGTTCTCGCCCAGCATCTCGCCCGCGCCGCGGATCTCCAGGTCGTGCATGGCCAGGTAGAAGCCCGAGCCCAGTTCCTCCATCGCCTGGATGGCGTCCAGCCGCTGCAGCGCCTGCTTGGTCAGGCCCTGCATGTCCGGCACCATCAGGTAGGCATAGGCCTGGTGGTGGGAGCGCCCGACGCGGCCGCGCAGCTGGTGCAGCTGCGCCAGGCCGAACTTGTCGGCGCGGCTGATGACGATGGTGTTGGCCGAGGGCACGTCGATGCCGGTCTCGATGATGGTGGAGCACAGCAGCAGGTTGTGCTTGCCGGCAACGAACTCGCGCATGACGCGCTCCAGCTCGCGCTCGGGCATCTGGCCGTGGGCGACGATGATGCGGGCCTCCGGCACCAGCTCTTCGAGCTTCTGGCGCCGGTTCTCGATGGTCTCGACCTCGTTGTGCAGGAAGTAGACCTGGCCGCCGCGCTTCAGCTCGCGCAGCACCGCCTCGCGGATGGTGCCGCTGCTCTCGGCGCGCACGAAGGTCTTGATGGCCAGGCGCCGCTGCGGCGCGGTGGCGATGACGGACAGATCCCGCAGGCCTTCCAGCGCCATGCCCAGCGTGCGCGGGATGGGCGTGGCGGTCAGCGTCAGCACGTCGACCTCGGCGCGCATGGCCTTCATCGCCTCCTTGTGGCGCACGCCGAAGCGGTGTTCCTCGTCGATGACGAGCAGGCCCAGGCGGTTGAACTTGACCTCGGCGGACAGCAGCTTGTGCGTGCCGACGACGATGTCGATGGAGCCGTCGGCGATGCCCTCCATCGCCGCCTTGATCTCCTTGGCCGAGCGGAAGCGGCTCATCTCCGCCACCTTCACCGGCCAGGCGCCGAAGCGGTCCGAGATGTTCTGGTAATGCTGCTCGGCCAGCAGCGTGGTGGGCGCCAGGATGGCCACCTGCTTGCCGCCCATGACGGCGACGAAGGCCGCGCGCAGTGCCACCTCGGTCTTGCCGAAGCCCACGTCGCCGCAGACCAGCCGGTCCATGGGCTTGGGCGAAATCATGTCCTGGATGACCGCGTGGATGGCGGCGCGCTGGTCGGGCGTTTCCTCGAAGCCGAACGACGCGGCGAAGGCCTCGTAGTCCTGGCCCGAGTAGCGGAACGCGTGTCCTTCCCGGGCCGCGCGGCGGGCGTAGAGGTTCAGCAGTTCGGCGGCGGTGTCGCGCACCTGTTCGGCGGCCTTGCGCTTGGCCTTTTCCCACTGGCCGGAGCCGAGCTTGTGCAGCGGCGCTTCTTCGGCCGATACGCCGGTGTAGCGGCCGATCAGGTGCAGCTGCGCCACCGGCACGTACAGCGTCGCCTTGTCCGCGTACTCCAGGTGCAGGAACTCGGAGCTGCCATCGCCCACGTCGATGTTGATGAGGCCCTGGTAGCGCCCGATGCCGTGGTTGATGTGCACCACCGGGTCGCCGACCTTCAGCTCCGACAAGTCCTTGATCAGCGCGTTGACGTCGCTGACCTGCTCCTGCTTGCGCCGGCGCCGCGTGGTGGGCGTCGTCGCGAACAGCTCCGTCTCGGTGATCAACTGCAGCGGCTGGGCCGGGTCGTTCCAGAAGAAGCCCTGGGCCAGCGGCGCCGCGGTGATGGCGAACTTCTCGTCGCTGGCCTGGAACTCGGCCAGGTCCTTGACCGACGGCGGGTCGATCTTGTGGTCGCGCAACTGCTCCAGCAGGCTCTCGCGGCGGCCTTCGCTCTCGGCCAGCAGCAGCACGCGGTGCGGCGTCGCCTGCAGATGCTTGTACAGGCGCGCCAGCGGCTCCTGCACGCCGCGCTCCACGCTGACGTCCGGCAGCGGCCGCGCGAAATCGACGGGGTCGTTGCCGCGCACGGACAGCACGGCGTGCGGCTTGGCCAGGCCGAAGAAGTCCTCGGTGGTCAGGAACAGTTCGCCGGGCGGCAGCAGCGGCCGCTCGGGGTCGTGCTGCAGGAAGCGGTGGCGCTCCTTGGTGTCGGTCCAGAAGCGCTGGATGGCTTCGTCGACCTCGCCGTGCAGGGCCAGCCCGGCCTCGGCGCCCAGGTAGTCGAAGACGGTGGCCGTCTGCTCGAAGAAGATCGGCAGGTAGTACTCGATGCCGCCCGAGGCGATGCCGTCGCCGATGTCGCGGTACAGGCGCGACTTGGTCGGGTCGCCGTCCATCTTCTCGCGCCAGCGCTCGCGGAACTTCTTGCGCGCCGCGTCGTCCATCGGGAACTCGCGGCCGGGCAGCAGGCGCACGTCCGGCACCGGGTACAGGCTGCGTTGGGTGTCGGGGTCGAAGGTGCGGATGGAGTCCACCTCGTCGCCGAACAGGTCCACGCGGTAGGGCACGGCCGAGCCCATGGGGAACAGGTCGATGAGGCCGCCGCGCACGGCGTACTCGCCCGGCTGCACGACCTGGCTGACGTTCGTGTAGCCGGCCAGCGTCAGCTGCGAGCGCAGCGAGGCTTCGTCCAGGCGCTGTTTCTGCTTGAAGTTGAAGGTCGTGCCGGCCAGGAAGCTGGGCGGCGCCAGCCGCGTCAGCGCCGTGGCGGCCGGCATCAGCACCACGTCGATGGTCTTGGTCTTCTTCGCCTGCAGCAGCTCCCACAGCGTGGCCAGCCGCTCGGAGATCAAGTCCTGGTGCGGGCTGAAGCTGTCGTAGGGCAGCGTCTCCCAGTCCGGGAACACGGCCACCTTCAGCTCGGGCGCGAAGAACTTCAGCTCGTCCTCCAGCCGCTGCGTGTCGCCCGGCTCGGCGGTGAAGATCGCGGCCAGGCGGCCGGCGTCGCGCTGCTGCTGCACGAAGCGCGCGAGCAGCAGGGCGTCGGCCGAGCCGAGCGGGCGGGCGTGGGTGAACTTCTTGCCGGGCTGGACGGCCGGCAGCGAGGGCAGATTCATCAGGGCCTACAAACGACAGCAGCCCCGGAACGGGGCGTGCGGCAATTCTAGGGACGCCATGTCCTTCGGCTGTCAGCAGGGCGTTTGGATAGCATGCGCGCCTTCGCAACCGGAGATGCCATGCGCCGCCGCCACGTTCTCAGCCTGCTTTCGACGTCCGTCCTGCTGAGCCTGCCCGCCTGGGCCGCACCGACCGAGAGCGAACGCTTCCACCAGTGGCTGGACGCCCAGTGGGAGCAGACGCTGGAACGCGAGCCGGTGCTGGCCACGTCGTTGGGCGACCCGCGCTACAACGACCGGCTGGTCGACACGACGACCGCGGCCTACCGCGAACAGGCCAGGCGCGAACTGCAGCAGCAGATCAAGGCGCTCGGCGGCTTCAGCAAGGACAAGCTGGCGCCCAGGGACCGCGTCTCGTTCAGCATCCTGAAGCTGGACCTGGAGCGCGCGCTGGCCGGCGAGCGCTTCCCGGGCTGGATGCAGCCCATCAGCCAGATCGGCGGCATGCCCAGCTTCCTGGCGCAGATGGGCTCCGGCAAGTCCATCCAGCCGTTCAAGACCACCAAGGACTACGACGACTGGCTCAAGCGCCTGGCGCTGGCCGTGCCCACCTTCGACGGCATGATCGCCAACATGCGCGACGGCATGAAGGCCGGCGTCGTGCAGCCGCGGGCGGTGATGGACAAGGTGCTGCCGCAGTTGCAGGCGCTGGCCGTGACCGATCCCGAGAAGAGCCTGTTCTGGGGCCCCGTCAAGAATTTCCCCGACGCCGTGCCCGCCGCCGACCGCGAGCGCATCACCGCCGCGATGCGCAAGCTGCTGGCGGACCAGGTGCTGCCCGCCTATGCGCGGCTGCAGGCCTTCGTGCGTGACGAGTACACGCCCAAGGCCCGCGCCAGCACCGCCTGGACCGCGCTGCCCGACGGCAAGGCCTGGTACGCGTACCGCGTGCAGCAGTCCACCACGGTGGACCTGACGCCCGACGAGATCCACGCGATCGGCCTGAAAGAGGTGGCCCGCATCCTGGGCGAGATGGAGGCGGTGCGGAAGCAGGTCGGCTATCCCGGCGACCTGAAGGCCTTCTTCAAGCACCTGCAGGACGACCCCAAGTATTACTACAGCAAGCCGGAGGACCTGCTGGCCGGCTACCGCGAGTTGCAGAAGAAGATCAACGGCCTGACGCCCAAGCTCTTCGACATTCAACCGAAGGCCGATTACGAAGTGCGCGAGGTCGAGGCCTTCCGGGCCGAGAGCGCGGCGGGTGCGTCCTACCAGGGCCCGTCCGCCGACGGCTCGCGGCCCGGCGTGTTCTACGTCAACACCTTCAACCTGAAGGCCCAGCCCATCTTCGGCATGGAGACGCTGTCGCTGCACGAGGCCTCGCCCGGCCACCACTTCCAGGTGTCCATCGCGCAGGAAGACCAGAACCTGCCCAAGTTCCGCCGCTTCGGCAGCCACTACACGGCCTACGTCGAAGGCTGGGCGCTCTATGCCGAAAGCATCGGCAAGGAACTGGGCCTGTTCACCGACCCCTACCAGTGGTACGGGCGCCTGTCGGACGAGCAACTGCGCGCCATGCGCCTGGTGGTGGACACCGGCCTGCACGCCAAGGGCTGGACGCGCGAGCAGGCCATCCAGTACATGCTGGACAACTCGTCGATGGCCGAGAGCGACGTGGTGTCGGAAGTCGAGCGCTACATCGTCTGGCCGGGCCAGGCGCTGGGCTACAAGATCGGCCAGCTCGAAATCACCAAGCTGCGCCGCGAGGCCGAGGCGGCGCTGGGCGCGAAGTTCGACATCAAGGCCTTCCACCGCGTCGTGCTGACCGCCGGCCAGGTGCCGCTGCCGGTGCTGCGCGAACTGGTGCAGGACTGGGTGGCGCAGCGCAAGCGCGGCTGACGCGGCCGTCGGGCGGCGGCGCAGCCTGTCCGCGCCGCCGCGCAATTCGTCGCGGTGGGCTGGCGGCCGGGCAGGGCGCTGCGTAGCGTGAGGCCCTGACACCCACACTCAGGAGATCGTCATGAACCCGCGCCGCAGCCTCATCGCCTGGGCTTTCTTGCTCGCCGCATCCGTTGCATCCGTCGCCCACGCCGGTGACAACGAATTCAGCATGGGCATCGAAGGCCACGGCCGCACCGAGGCTGCCGACCTGGGTCTGCCCGTTTACGCCGGCTCGGTGCCATTCAAGGAAAGCGGCGACGACAAGGCCGCGGTGACGGTGGGCGCCTGGGTGGGCACCTTCGGGCTGAAGGTGCAGGCGCTGAAGTTCCGCACCGCCGCGTCCACCGAGCGCGTGGCCGCCTTCTATGCCAAGGCGCTGGGCCGCTATGGCGACGTGCTGGACTGCCGCGACCCGGCCGCACGCGTCAAGCCGCCCAAGGACTCCGACAAGCTGAGCTGCGATGGCAAGGAGCCCAAGGCGGGTGACTACGAGTACCGGGTCGGCACGGCCAAGAGTTTTCGCGTCGTCAGCGTGCGGCCCGACGGCGACGGCACGCGGTTCGACATGGCGCGCATCGACCTGCGCTTCTGAGTTTCGGCGAATTCCCGCCGGCGGCGGATGCCAGATGCGCCATATCGGCGGAAATCCGCCGCCCTGACGACCTGAACACGTCGCGCCACCCTGGTGCGGCCCGCGCACAGGCTTGGCACGCAAGCTGCTCATGCTGGGGCACACAAACCCAGGAGACAGCATGTCAGCGATCCTTCCGCCGGCCTCGGCCGCAGGGGCCAACGCGCCGGACCCCATCGAGTTCAAGCGCGTCAAGGCCATCTTCGTCGGCTCCATCGGCAACCTCGTCGAGTGGTACGACTTCTACTGCTACGCGGCGTTCTCACTGTACTTCTCGGCGTCGTTCTTCCCGTCGAGCGACCCGGTGGCGCAGTCCATGTCCACCGCGGCCATCTTCGCGCTCGGCTTCTTCATCCGCCCCATCGGCGGACTGCTGTTCGGCTACATCGGCGACCGCCACGGCCGGCGCCTGGCGCTGATGCTGTCGGTGCTGCTGATGTGCGGCGGCTCGCTGCTGATCGCCTGCTCGCCCACCTACGCGTCGGTCGGCGTCTGGGCGCCCATCATCCTGCTCGTCGCGCGCCTGCTGCAGGGCCTGAGCCTGGGCGGCGAGTACGGCTCCAGCGCGACTTACCTGTCCGAGATGGCGACTTCCAAGCACCGGGGCTTTTATTCCAGCTTCCAGTACGTGACGCTGATCGGCGGCCAGCTGACGGCGCTGGTTGTGCTGCTGGTGCTGCAGAACTTCGTGCTCGACACCGCGGAGCTCAAGGCCTGGGGCTGGCGCATCCCGTTCTTCATCGGCGCGGGGCTGGCCATCGTGGCGCTCATCATGCGGTCCGACCTGCCGGAGACCGGTGCGTTCAAGGCCGAGAAGGCGCGCAACAAGGACCGCATGGGCGGCTTCAAGCTGTTGATGCAGCATCCGCGCGAATGCCTGATCGTCATCGGCCTGACGATGGGCGGCACGCTGGCGTTCTACGTCTACACGACCTACATGCAGAAGTTCCTGAAGCTGTCGGTGGGCCTGACGGACGCGCAGACCACCGCCGTCTCGGCCGGCAGCCTGATCTTCGCGGCGCTGCTGCAGCCGCTGTACGGCGCACTGTCGGACAAGATCGGCCGCAAGCCGCTGCTGCTGGGCTTCGCCATCCTGGGCACGCTGTTCACGGTGCCGCTGCTGACGGCCATCCGCCACGCGCAAGGCCCGTGGGAAGCGTTCGGCCTGATCGCCTGCGCCTGGCTCATCGTCAGCGGCTACACGTCCATCAACGCGGTCGTGAAGGCCGAGCTGTTCCCGGCCTCCATCCGCGCCACCGGCGTGGGCGTGCCGTATGCCATCGCGGTTTCGGTGTTCGGCGGCAGCGCCGAGTACATCGCGCTGTGGTTCAAGCAGCAGGGCATGGAGAGCGGCTTCTATTGGTACGCTACCGCGGTGATTGCCTGCTCGCTGCTCGTCTACCTGTTGATGCGTGACACGCGCAAGCATTCGCGCATTGATGCCGAAGCCGCTTGATGTGAGCCCCTGGCCCCGCGGGTACGCGGGTCCGCCCCCCGAGGGGGGCGGCGATGCGTGGCGGTTCGACCGCCACGCACATCGCCATCGCGGGCCGGCTTGGGACCGGCCCGGCGCTCGGCCCGAAAATACTGCATGCCTGACGCGATGAAACGCCCCCGCTGGCACCGCAGCCTCGCGCTGCTGCTGGCGGTGGTGCTGGGCGGCGCCGCGCTGGCCTACGGCGCGTGGCGGCTGTCGCTGGACCTGGCGCTGGCGCAGACGCAGGACGACGCGCAGCGCCACCTGCGCTTCGTCGCCCACGAGCTGACGGGCACGCTGGACAAGTACGAGGCCGTGCCGCAGGTGCTGGCCCGGCATCCGGCCCTGGCCGGGCTGCTAGCCCAGCCGGCCTCGAAGGCGCGGGTGGCCGAGGTCAACGACCTGCTCGTCGACGTGGCGCGCGACGCGGCCGCGGCGGCCATCTTCCTCGTCGACGCCAACGGCCTGACGCTAGCCTCCAGCAACTGGCGCGACGCGCAGACCTTCGTCGGCCAGAACTACGCCTACCGGCCGTACTTCCGCGATGCGATGGCCCGTGGCGGCGGGCACTTCTATGCGCGCGGCTCGACGACCGGCACGCCGGGCTACTTCATCGCCCATCGGCTGGACGGCCCGGCGGCGGGCGTTGTCGTGCTGAAGGTGTCGCTGGACGAGATGGAAGCCAACTGGGCGCGCAGCGCGGGTGACCTGATGCTGGCCGATGCGCGCGGCGTCGTCTTCCTGGCCAGCCGGCCGGAGTGGAAGTACCGCACGCTGGGCCTGCTGTCGCCGGCCGCGCGCGCCGAGCTGCACGACACGCAGCAATACGGCGACCTGCCGCTGGCGGTGCTGGCGCGCGAGCCGTCGCGCGTGTCCAGCGCGCTGCGCGTGGAGCGCGTGGCCACCGCGTCGGCGAAGCTGCGCGCACTGGTCACCGAGCAGGCCGTGGACGGCCGCGGCTGGACGCTGCTGTCCTTCACCGAGATCCGCGGCGCCGAGCAGATCGCCGCCGGCCGCGCCTGGGCCGTGGCGCTGGGTTGGGTGTCGCTGCTGCTGCTGCTCGCCTACCTGCAGCTGCGCCGCCGCCGCGCCCGTGAGCGCCTGGCCGCCGAGGGCGAACTGCGCGCCGCCTACGACGGCCTGGAGGCGCGCATCGCCGCGCGCACGCAGGAGCTGCAGGCGCGCGTGGACGAACTGCACCGCACCGAGCGCACGCTGCGCGCCACGCAGGACGACCTCGTGCAGGCCGGCAAGCTGGCCGTGCTGGGCCAGATGGCGGCCAGCATCACGCACGAGATCAACCAGCCGCTGGCGGCGCTGCGGGCGCTGAACGACAACGCCCGCGTGTTCCTGGACCGCGGCATGCAGGCCGATGCCGAGGCCAACCTGCAGGCCATCGACAGCCTCACGCAGCGCATCGCCGCCATCGTCGCGCAGCTCAAGGGCTTCGCGCGGCGCGACGAGCTGCGCGTGCAGCCGGTGCCGGTGGCCTCTGCATTCCAGGCCGCGGTGGCGCTGGTCGGCGCCGAGGCGCGCCGCCAGCGCGTGACGCTGGACTGCCCGCCGGTGCCCGACGGCCTGGCCGTGCTGGGCCAGCAGGTGCGCGTCGAGCAGGTGCTCGTCAACCTGCTGCGCAACGGCATCGACGCCAGCGCCGAGAAAGGTGGCGGCCGTGTGACGTTGCAGGCGGAGGTTGACGGCGCACAGGCGCTGCTGCGTGTCGCCGACGACGGCGCAGGACTGAGCGACGCCGTGCAGGCGCGGCTCTTCGAACCCTTCTTCACCACCAAGCGCCGCGGCGACGGGCTGGGCCTGGGCCTGTCCATCTCGGCCTCCATCGCCAACGCGCTCGGCGGCTCGCTGCAAGGCGTCAACAGACCCGAAGGCGGTGCGCAGTTCACGCTGCGCCTGCCGCTCGCCTGAATCGACACAATCCCCGCATGGCCTGGACCGACCCCACCGATGTGCTGCTCGTCGAAGACGACGAGCACGTGCGCCTGGCCACCTCGCAGAGCCTGCGGCTGGCCGGGCTGCAGACCCACAGCGTCGATTCCGCCGAGGCCGCGCGCGCCTGGCTGCCGCCGGGTTTTGCCGGCGTCGTCGTCTGCGACGTGCAGCTGCCCGGCGACAGCGGCCTGCAATTGCTGCAGGCCCTGAAGGAGCAGGACCCGGCGCTGCCCGTCATCCTCGTCACCGGCCACGGTGACATCGGCATGGCCGTGGAGGCGATGCGGGATGGCGCGTGGGATTTCATCGAGAAGCCGTTCTCGGCCGAGCACCTCGTGGAAGTGGTGCGCCGCGCGCTGGCGCAGCGCCGCCTGGTGCTGGAGAACCGCCGTCTCAAGGCGCAGCTGGGCGGCGGCCCGGCCGATGGGTTGCTGGGCGCCAGTGCCGCGATGGAGCAGGTGCGCACGCTGATCGGCACGCTGGGCCCGGCGCGCGTGGACGTGCTGATCCACGGCGAGACCGGCACGGGCAAGGAGGTTGTCGCCCGCGCGCTGCATGCGGCCAGCGGCGCCCGCGGTGCCTTCGTCGCGATCAACTGCGGCGCGCTGCCCGAGAGCGTGTTCGAGTCCGAGATTTTCGGCGCCGAGGCCGGTGCCTACACGGGCGCCAACAAGCGCCGCATCGGCAAGCTGGAGTTTGCGGGCGACGGCACGGTCTTCCTCGACGAGATCGAGTCCATGCCCATGGCCTTGCAGGTCAAGATGCTGCGCGTGCTGCAGGAGCGCAGCGTCGAGCGGCTGGGCGCCAACACGGCGGTGCCGCTGGCCTGCCGCATCGTCGCGGCCACCAAGGTTGACTTGCTGGGCATGGCCGGGGAAGGCCGCTTCCGCGAAGACCTGTTCTACCGCCTCGACGTCGCCAGCATCGCGCTGCCGCCGCTGCGCCAGCGCCGCGACGATATCCCGCTGCTGCTGGGCCACTTCTGCGCGCAGGCGGCCGAGCGGCTGCAGCGCCCGGTGCCGGCCTGGACGGCGGCGCAGTTCGCGGCCTGGCAGGCCCGCGACTGGCCGGGCAATGTGCGCGAGCTGCGCAACTTCGCCGAGCGCTGGGTGCTGGGCCTGGTCGCCGAGACGCCCGCGCCCGTGCCGCCCACGCCCGCGCAGCCCGCCGCCCTGCCGCAGGCGCCGCTGGACGAGGCGCTGGCTGCCATGGAGCGCCAGTGGATCGTGCAGGCGCTGCAGGAGAGCGGCGGCAACATCGCCAAGGCCGGCGAACGGCTGGGCCTGGCGCGCAAGACGCTGCACGACCGCATCCGCCGCCTTGGCCTGGACGCCGACGCCTACCGCGGCAGCTGAGCGCGTCGCGGCGTCATCGGCCTGACACAGCGCGAGGCTAGCGTGGCGGGTTTTGACCCGCCTGCCGCGCCTGCCATGACACACCGCTTCGCCCCTGCCGCTCCCGCTCCCCTGCGCCTCGTCGCGCTGGCCTGCCTCGCCTGCGTGGGCGTGCAGGCGCAGGCGGCCAGCTTCGCCATCACCGGCGCGTCCACCACGGCGCAAAGCCTGGCGGCGTCGCAGACCGGCTCGGTCGCGGCCGGCGGTTCGCTGGCCGTGTCGGGCGCCACGGTGGCGGTGACGGTCACCGGCAACAACGCCAGCCTGACCAACCTGGGCAGCATCACGCAGACCGGCACGGGCCGCGTCATCCGCGACAACACCGGCGTGAGCGGCCTCGTCATCACGAACGGCAGCGCCAGCAACGCCACGGCGCTGATGCAGGCCGCGGACGCCGACGTCATCCAGATGAACAAGAGCCCGGCCAGCGTCGTGCTGAACAACTACGGCCAGATGATCTCGCTGAACGCATCGGCGGCCGGCAACCAGGTGGTGGACTTCAATGCCATCGCCAGCGGCAGCAACGTCGTCAACAACTATGCCGGCGGGCTGATGAAGTCCACCGAGGCCGACGCGGTGCGGCCGGGCGTGAACGGCGTCGTCAACAACTGGGGCAGCATCGTCTCGGTCACGGCCACCGGCTCCAGCAGCGACGGCATCGACGGCCAGGCCAACTCGGGCATCCAGGTCATCAACGCCGGCCTCGTGCAGGGCGCCCGCCACGGCATCACCGGCGGCCAGGACACGGCGCTGCTGGCCCACACGATGAGCATCACCAACAACGTGGGCGGTGTCATCCAGGGTGACAACGGCTCGGGCCTGAACCTCGACGGCTTCAACGGCCTGCAGGTGGTGACCGTCTACAACGCCGGCACCATCGTCGGCCGCGGCGTCACCGGCGACGGCGACGGCGTGGACGTGGACGGCGTGGTGATGCTGACCAACACCGCCACCGGCGTCATCCGCTCGGCCAACTCCTTCAGCGCGGTGGCCTCGGGCCTGGCGTACAGCGAAGGCCTGTCGGTGGGCGGCGGCAGCATCACCAACGCCGGCCTCATCGAAGGCCTGGTGGCCACGGGCAACACCAACGCGGTCGGCCGCGGCATCTCGCTGGTGGGCAACGACATCACCAGCGGCGCCAACGCCGGCCAGCGCGAGGCCATCTACGCCAATGCCGTCGTCATCAACCAGTCCGGCGGCGTCATCCGCGGCCAGAGCGATGCGGCGGTCTACGCCGGCGGCCTGAACGGCAGCGGCCGCACGGTCAGCATCCAGAACGAGGCCGGCGCGACGCTGCAGGGCGGCGCCGGCAGCGCAGCCATCGTCGTCGCGAACGACTACGCCACCACCCTCGTCAACCGTGGCCTCATCGACGGCAGCGCCAGCGGGAGGGCCATCCAGCTCGGCAGCGGGCAGAGCAGCATCACCATCGCCGGCGGCCAGGCACAGGTGCTGGGCAGCATGGACGGCGGCTCAGGCGGCACCAGCAGCCTGCGCATCGACCCCGGTGCGGGCCAGAGCTTTGCCTACGCATCGGCGCTGTCCAACTTCGCCAGCGTGCGCATCGACAGCGGCCGCGTGGTGCTCAGCGGCGCGAGCAGCTACACCGGCAAGACCGTCATCGCGCCGGGCGCGACGCTGGAACTCGCCGGCGCGCAGCGGCTGGATGCCGCCGGTGCGCTGGAGCTGGCCGGTGGCACGTTGGTGCTGGGCGGCGACCAGAGCTTCGCGACGCTGCTGCTGAGCGGCAGCTCGACGGTGGAGTTGGGCAGCTCGGCGCTGAGCTTCGGCGCGCTCGGCAGCCTCGCCAGCGGCGCCACGCTGAGCCTGACCGGCACCGGCGCCTTCGCGCTGCGCTTCACCGGCAACCAGCTCGGCGACGCCGGCTTCCAGACGCTGCTCGCCGGCCTCACGGTCAATGGCGTGCAGGGCGTGGCCTATTTCGACGGCGTCTACACGGACATCAGCGCCGTGCCGGAGCCGAGCGCCGCGCTGCTGCTGGCGCTGGGCCTGGGGGGCCTGGCTTGGCGCCGCCGTTCGGCCGGCGCCCGCTGAGCCCATGAAAAAAGGGCACGGCGGATGCCGTGCCCTTCAGGCTTGTGAACGCCGGGCGGCGGATTACCAGCCGATGTCCTTCAACAGGGGCAGCGTCAGGTCGAACGGCGGGATGACCGACTGGGTCAGGTCGCCGTTGATGGCCGGCTCCATCAGCAGGTTGCGCGTGGCGGTGGTGTCGAAGTGCGAGACCGACGAGCCGCTGACGAACGGGTTCGGGACGTACATCATCAGGCGGCCCAGCGCGTCGGCACCGGCCAGCTGCGTGCCGGACAGGGCCATCGTCGCCTGGACACCCGAGCTGGTGCGCGAACGCGTGGCCAGCTTGGCCAGCAGGTTGGCACCGACGGTCTGGTCGATCATCAGCGTCGGGATCACCAGCGCCGCGTCCGCGCCGCTCATGCCGGCCACGCCTGCGGCGTTGTTGACGATCAGCACACCGATGGCGCCGGCGTCCTGCGCGTTGCGCGCCTTGACGGCGAAGTTGCAGCTGCCCCGGCTGATCAGGACGATGTTGCCCTGCGCGGCCTTGGCGTTGTTGCCCGTCAGCGGGTCGCAGCCCAGGCTCAGGCCGATGGCGCTGGTGTCGGCGGTCGACGTCGGCACGATGGGCATCAGCGTGCCGGACTTGGGCGCGTCAGCCACGGAGGGGCCGAACGATGCTTCACCGGTGGCGTACAGGCCAGCTGCCGTACCGGCCGCAGAGCCGGTGATGGTGGCCTTGGGCACGCCCACACGCAGCACCTGGGGTGCCAGCGTCGTCACGTTGGAGCCGGTCCAGACCAGCTTGTCCACGCTGATGGCCGAAGCCACGCGCTCGGCAGCGGTCATGTCCTTCCACAGCTTGCCGGTGGCGCTGCCCATGAGGTAGTGGTCCCACACCGACGGGTAGCCGGGATTGGACGCGTTCACGTAGCCCTGCTGGTTGCCCGTGCTGCCGCTGGTGAACGTCTGGAAGCCCACGCCGTGGCCCATCTCGTGCTGCAGCGTGGCGATGAAGTCGACCGCGCTCGGACCGTGGTTGCCGTCCAGGCCCAGGTAGAACGGCTGGCCGTCCAGGCAGCCGGTCTTGCCCAGGTTGATGTTGAAGTTGGCGTTGATCTGCGCGGCGTTGGCCGTGCCCAGGTAGGCGCCGGCCAGCTTGTTGGCGAGCGCGTAGGAGTACCACGTGCCGGCCTTGGGGGCATTCGCGAAGTCGCGGAAGACGCTGGTGGTGCCGGCGCTGCCCAGCGTGGCGCTGGTGGCCGTGCAGGTCAGGGCCGAGAACTGGGCATTGATGTAGATCGGCACCGGGCTGGTCAGCGACTTGCCCCACAGGTTGGCGGCGTAGGTGAAGGCGATCAGGCGCTGTTCACCGAGCGTCGTGCCGGTGTTGCCACCAACGGGGTCCACGGGCGTGGTGTCGTTGAAACCGACGCCGGCCGCGTTGATGTTGTTGATGATGATCTGCACATCGGCCTGAGCCTGGCCTGCGAGGCCCAGCAGGCCGGCGGACACGGCTGCGGCACTGGCCAGCAGCTTGAAGATTTGCTTACTTTTCATAGGTCTGCTCCTTGGCGGCGTGCACGTGGGCGTGTGCCTTCTTCGTGCCCTTCACGACGGCGTCGGCGGCGTCCTTGCCGGTCACGCAGTCGAAGCTCAGGGTGCCGTCGGCGTTGCGCGTGACGGTGGAGTACTGCAGCGTGCTCTCGTCGAGCTCCATGGACACCATGCCGTTGGCATGCGTCACGGGCTGCGGGTTGACCTTGCCGGTCAGCAGGCCGCGCGGCTGGGCGACCGTGCGCGACATGGCCGACTTGGCGGCAGCGGCTGCCTGCTCGGCGGCGATTTCTTCAGCGTTGGGGGCGCGCAGCTGGCCGGTCTGGGCGTCCTTGACGACCTTGCTGGCGTGGGCCGACGTGGCGGCCATCAGCGCGGCCGCGGCGATCGCCACGGCCAGGCCGGGGCGACGCGATGCGAATTTCTTCAGCGACATGGGGGAGTCCTTGTGCGGATGAATGGGTGGGATGAGGCGCGCAGGCGCGCTCAGGCGGCCGAACGGCGGCGCAGCGCCGCGATGCCGACCAGGCCCAGGGCCATCAGGCCGTAGGTCGCGGGTTCGGGCACGGCCGAGATCTGCAGCGTGTCCAGGCCGATGTAGTTCGCGTTGTCGGCGTTGCCCACGGTGTACTCGAAGGCGATGCGGCCGGTGGCGGCGCTGGGCAGGGTGACCGTGTACTGCGTCCAACCCTGGGCGGCGGTGATGGACGTGAGCGCCGTCGTGAAGCTGGCGGTCGTGCTGTCGGAGCCGGCGTGGAAGTAGACGTTCAGGGCGTCCTGGTAGCCGCTGACGGCTTCGGTGCGCACGTAGAAGGTCAGCACGGAGGCGCTGCCCAGCGTGATCTCGGGGCTGATCAGCCAGTTGGAGATCGAACCGCTGCCCACGGCGCTGTTGAAGTTGGCTGCGGCGTAGGCGCCGCTCGCGCCAGCCTGCGCCGCGAAGATGTCGGGGTTGCCCTGGAACCAGGTCAGGCTGGCGGGGCTGCTGTTGTTGGTCAGGATCCAGCCGGTGGCGGCCAGGTTGTCGAAGCTCTCGCTGTACAGGCCGTCCGCCTGGGCCGAAGCGGCCAGGGCAATACCGGTCAGTGCGAAGAGGCAGGATTTCTTGAAATTCATGATGCCCTCGTTAAAAAGTGAAAGGCCGTTTTGGGGCCTTAACCTTTGGGTGGCGGTGCGCCATCCATGGCGTCTGCACACCTGCGCCGACTCTATGGGGGTTGGGCTCTGTGATGAATCGGCGTATTTGCCCCCCCGGGCTTGCGGGGGCTCAGCATCAATCCGGCAACAAAAGTGCTGCTAGATGGCGGCTTCAGCGTGCGTGGTGCAACGGGATGATCCGGCCCCGCGCTTCACGTGCGCGCAGTTGGCCGCAGCCGCCTTCCACGTCCTGGCCGGCGGAGTCGCGCAGCTTGGTCAGCACGCCGCGGCCCGACAGCTCGGCGGCGATGGCGCGGGCGCGCTCCCAGCCCGGCCGCGAGAAGGGCAGGCCGGGCCCGCTGTTGAACGGGATCATGTTCAGCAGGCCGTAGCGCCCCTTGAGCAGGCGCACGATGCCGTCCAGCTCCTCGGGCCCGTCGTTGACGCCGGCCAGCAGCGTCCACTGGTACTGGATGGGATAGCCACTGGCGCGGGCGTAGGCCTCGGCGGCGTCCACCAGTTCTTCGGGCGACAGGCGCGGCGCGCGCGGCAGCAGTTCGGCGCGCTTGGCTGCGTCCGTCGTGTGCAGCGACAGCGCCAGCGCCGGTTTCACGTCGGCCTCGTTCAGCGCCGCGAAGGCGCGTGGGTCGCCCACGGTGGAGAACACCAGTTGCTTGTGCGCGAAGCCGCCTTCGCGGCCCAGCAGCGTGATCGCGTCCAGCACGTTGGCGAGGTTGTGCGCCGGCTCGCCCATGCCCATGAAGACGACCTTGCGCAGCTTCGGGTTCTTGCGCCGCGCCACCACCACCTGCGCCACGATCTCGGCATCGCCGACCTGGCGGATCAGGCCCTCGGTGCCCGTCATGCAGAAACGGCAGCCGACCGCGCAGCCCACCTGGCTGGACACGCAGACGCCGTCGCGGGGCAGCAGCACGGTCTCCACGGTCTGGCCATCGGTCAAGCCGAGCAGCAGGCGGGCCGACTGGCCGTCGTTGCCGGCGTGCTCGCTGCGCAGCGTGACGAGGCCGTCCAACTCGGCCATCAGCGCCGGCAGGGTCTGCATGACCGCCTTCGGCAGCCAGCCCTGCAGCGGCTGCTTGCCGGCGTCCAGCGGCAGCGCCTGCACCCAGTGGCGCAGCACGCGGGATTCATGGGCGGGGTTGGCGCCGAGCGCGCGCAGGCGCTGGCGGAGGTCGGAGATCAGCATGGGCCGCGCGATTGTCCCCGACGCGACTGCGGCGGCCGACACAGGCGACACCGTGGCCAGCGGCTGCGGTCTATGCTGGCTGCACGACATCCCAAGGAGACAACCATGTCCAAGCCCGCCCACATCAGCCCCGAGGAATGGGCCGTCCGCTGCGACCTTGCGGCGCTGTACCGGCTGGCGGCGCTGCACGGCTGGGACGACCTGATCTTCACGCACATCTCGGCGCGCGTGCCGGGGCCGCAGCATCACTTCCTCATCAACCCCTACGGGATGATGTTCGAGGAGATCACGGCCAGCAGCCTCGTGAAGGTGGATCAGGCCGGCGAGAAGGTCGAGGCCAGCGACTACGACGTGAACCCGGCCGGCTTCATCATCCACAGCGCCGTGCACGAGGCGCGCGAGGACGCGCAGTTCGTCATGCACCTGCACACGGTGGCCGGCATCGCCGTCAGCGCGCAGAAGGACGGCCTGTTGCCGCTGTCGCAGCACAGCCTGTTCCCGCTGGCCAGCCTGAGCTATCACGGCTACGAGGGCGTGGCGCTGAACCCGGACGAGAAGGCGCGCCTGGTGGCGGACCTCGGCACCACGTCGCTGATGATCCTGCGCAGCCATGGCCTGCTGACGCTGGGGCGCAGCGCGGCGGACACCTTCCTGAAGATGTTCATGCTGCAGCGCGCCTGCGAGATCCAGATCGCCGCACAGGCCGGTGGCGGTGAGCTGATCCGCATCCCGGCACCCATCCTGGCCGGCATCCGCGCGCAAAGCGACAAGGTCATGCGCGGCTCCGGTGCCCAGCTCGCCTGGCCGGGCCTGCTGCGGCGGCTGGCACGCCAGAGCCCCGGCCACGACGACTGACCGCGGGCCAGCGCTGGCGACAATGCCGGCATGATCCTGCGAGACCGCCCCACCGCGCTGCAACTGTTCTTCGTGCTGCGCGGCTCCATCCTGGGCCGCATCCGCGCAGTGCTGATCGCCAACGTGCTTCTGGCGGTGGCCGTCACCATCGCCCACCACGCGCTGGCCGGCCACGATGCGGTGCTGGTGTCCACCATCCCATTCACGCTGATGGGCCTGCCGCTGGCCATCTTCCTGGGCTTTCGCAACAGCGCCTGTTACGACCGCTACTGGGAAGCGCGCAAGCTGTGGGGCGAATTGCTGCTGCGCTCGCGCAACCTGGCCCGCCAGGCGCTGCACCTGATCGACCCGCCTTCAGCGACGTCAGCGCCCGCCGACCCGCGCGACCTGGCCGACGTGCGCGTGCGCCTCCTGCTGCGCACGGTGGCCTTCTGTACGACGCTGAAGCACCTGCTGCGCGACCGCCCGACCGACGAGGCCGGGCTGGACGGCCTGCTGCTGCCGGGCGACCGCCAGGCGCTGGCCGGCGCGCACAACCGGCCCGCGACGCTGATGCTGGCGATGGGCGCCGACCTCGCGCAGTGCCGCCGCGACGGCCTGCTGGACAGCGTGCGCGCCGCTCACCTGGACGCCACGCTGTCGGGGCTGACGGCCGCGGCGGCCAGCTGCGAGCGCATCCGCAACACGCCGCTGCCCTTCGCCTATTCGCTGCTGCTGCACCGAACGGCCTATCTCTACTGCTTCCTGCTGCCCTTCGGCCTCGTCGACTCCATCGGTGTGATGACGCCTGTCGTCGTCGCCATCGTGGCCTACACCTTCTTCGGGCTGGACATGCTGGGCGACGAGATCGAGGAGCCCTTCGGCACCCAGGCCAACGACCTGCCGCTGGACGCGATCTGCCGCGGCATCGAGATCGACATGCGCCAGGCGCTGGGCGACCCGGCACCGCCGCCGCCGCTGGAGCCGGTGGACTACCTGTTGCTCTAATCCGCACCATGAACGCTTCCACTGCGCGCAGCCCGCGCTGCTATGCCATCGTGCCGGCCGCCGGCGTCGGCGAGCGCTCCGGCGCCGGGCAACCCAAGCAATACGTGACCGTGGCCGGCCAGCCGATGCTGGCGCATGCGCTGGCCGCGCTGGCGGCGGTGCCGCGCATCGTGCAGACGCTGGTGGTGCTGTCACCGGCGGACGAGCGCTTCGAGGCCGCGCTGCCAGGCTACGCCGGCTGGCTCGCCCGCGTGGGCGGCGCGAGCCGCGCCGAGAGCGTGCTGGGCGGTCTGGCCGAACTGCGCCGGCGCGGCGCGCTGGACGACGACTGGGTGCTGGTGCATGACGCGGCACGCTGCCTGCTGCAACCCGAGTGGGTGGAGGCGCTCATCGACGCCTGCGATCACGACGCCGTCGGCGGCCTGCTCGCCCAGCCGGTGGCCGACACGCTGAAGGTCGGCGACGCCGCGGGCCGCGTCACCGCCACCGTGGACCGCCGCGACAAATGGGTCGCACAGACGCCGCAGATGTTCCGCCTCGCGCTGGTCGAGCGCGCGCTGACCGCGATGGGTGCCGCCGCGACCGACGAGGCCAGCGCCGTCGAGCGCCTGGGCTTGTCGCCACGGTTGGTGAAGGCGTCCGTGGCCAACCTCAAGGTGACCTGGCCGGAAGACTTCGCGCTGGCCGAGCGGCTGCTGCTCACGCGCGGCTGACCGGCAAGGCGCTCGGCGGCGCCCGGCGCCCGCTACCAGGTGGGGCCCAGCAGCAGGTAGGCCGCCGTGTCGCCGCCGCGTGTCGTGCCCACCGCGACGAAGAAGGGCCCGAAGCGCGTGTCGACGCTGAGGAAGCCGCTCGCCGCCTGCCGCCAGCCATGGCGCGGCAGGTTGGCCAGGCGCAGCCCGGCGCCGTCGCCCACCGCGCCCGTCTCCAGCGAAAAGCCCACGCGCACCGCATGCCCCAGGCCCACCGGCATCTCGCCGATGCGCCGCGCCATCACCACGCGCAGCAGCGCCATGTTCTCGCCCACCAGCGAGCGGTCCGCGGTGCCCGACAGGCGAAGGTAGCCGCCCAGCGAGCGCGCCTGGCCGCGCTCGGCGTGCGCCGCTTCGCCGTAGAGCTGCCCGGCCCACTCGCCAAGGCGGAAGGCGGACAGGCCGATCAGCGACGCGTTCACCACGCGCGGCTCGCCGGCCGGGCGCAGCCACTCGATGCGCGCCGTCGTCCACTGCCCGCGGCTGGGGAAGGCCAGCGAATCCAGCGTGTCGGTGTGCAGCTCCAGGTACTGCTGGCCGTAGACCTGCGAGCGGCGGTCATTGGTGGGCAGCACCGGCAGGATGACTTCATCGCTGGCGCGCAGCCGGCCCAGGCCGAAGCGCAGGTCACCCACGCCGGCGATGCGGTGGCCCAATTCGATCTGCCCGCTGCTGAGGCTGCTGGACAGCCGCAGCGCGCGCTGGCCCTGGTTGAAGACATCGTTGTTGCCGGCCTCGTAGCTCAGCCGCGCCGCTGCGAACCAGCGCGAGCCCGGGCCCAGTGGCTGGTAGAACTCCGTGTTGAGGCCACGCGACGAGCCGATGCGCGCGATGGTGCGCACCTCCGCGCCCCAGGGGTTGAGCCAGTCGGCCACGTGCATCGCCACCAGCGAGTAGCTGTTGGCCTCGGCGAAGTTGCTGTAGAGCTCCAGGCCGAAGCGCAGCCGGCTGGCCGCCCAGTCGGCCTCGGTGAGCTTGAATGTCACGTCGCGGCGGCCGTCGCGGTCGTCGATCTCGGTCTCGATGCGCTCCAGCGCACCGCTGCCGTCCAGTTGCTCGACGGCGCGATTCAGCTCCCGGCGGCCGATGGCGTCGCCGGGCTGCAGCGCGAGTTCGGCCTTCAGCGCCTCGGCGTTGAGGCGCTGCGTGCCGGTGATCCGCAGCTCGCCCAGCGGCAAGGCCGGCAGCGCGGACTCGGGCGTCGCCAGGCGGCGCGCCTGCAGCCGGGCCTGCTCGGCGGGCGCGGCCAACTGCTCCAGCCGCGACTGGGCGGCGAGCGCGGCGCGGCGGCCCGTGGCGATGGCCTCGCCGGCACGCGCGAACTCCATGAAGCCCATGCTGACGAGGTCGGGGTCGATGACGATGTCCTGCGCCTGCAGTTCACGCAGCGAGCGCTGCACGTTCTGCTCGGTGAGGATCTGCAGCATCTGGTTGGCCACCATGACGGCGCTGGTGATCTCGCGGTCCTCCAGCAGCGGCGTGCCCACGTTGACCGCGATGATGAGTTCAGCTCCCAGGCTGCGCGCCAGGTCCACCGGCAGGTTGCGCACCAGGCCGCCGTCCACCAGCGGGCGGCCGTTGACGCGCAGCGGCGCGAACACGCCCGGCACCGCCATCGAGGCACGCAGCGCCTGGAAGAGCGGCGTGTCGGCCTGGTCCAGCATCTCGCCCGACAGCAGGTCGGTCGCCACGGCGCGGAACGGGATGGGCAGGCGGCGCAGTGGTTCCTCGGCGCGCGCGGCGGGCAGCAGCGACGACAGTGTGGCCTCCAGCGCCCCGTTGGCCGCCGCGCCGCTGGGCAACGTGGCGCCGCGCGACCAGGTGTAGCCGAACTCGATGCGCGACGGCACTTTCTCGTCGTCCTCGCGGCGGCGGATGGCCAGCCGCTCACGCGCGGGCCGGTCGGCCAGGATCTCGCCCCACTGCGCGCCCTTGACCAGCGCCTCCAGCTCGTCAACGCTGCGCCCCGACGCATACGCACCGCCGACGACCGCGCCCATGCTGGTGCCGACAATGAGGTCCACCGGCACCTTCAACTCTTCCAGCACCCGCAACACGCCGATGTGTGCCAGGCCGCGCGCGCCGCCGCCGGACAGCACGAGGCCGATCTTGGGGCGTGACGGCGGCGTGGTCGGCATCGGCTCGGCGGCGAAGGCAGAGCCGGCGATCAGCGCAGAAATGATGAGCAGGCGTTTCATGGCGGGCCGCACCATATCAGCCCGCAGCGAGAATCGGGGCATGACTATTCCCGCGCTGCCCGCATTGAGGATCGGCGAGGGCTGGGACACCCACCAGCTCGTCACCGGCCGCCCGCTGATCCTGGGCGGCATCACCGTCCCGCACACGCACGGCCTGCTGGGCCACTCGGATGCCGACGCGCTCGCGCATGCCGTCACCGACGCACTGCTGGGCGCCGCCGCGTTGGGCGACATCGGCAAGCTGTTCCCCGACACGAGCGTCGAGTTCAAGGGCGCGGACTCGATGGTGCTGCTGGCCGAGGCCTACCGTCACGTGCGCGTAGCCGGCTGGCAGCTCGTCAACCTGGACAGCACCATCGTCGCCCAGGCGCCCAAGATGGCACCGCACATCCCGGCCATGCGTGCGCGCCTGGCCGAGGTGCTGGGCGTGGACGTGGGTCAGGTCAACGTGAAGGCCAAGACCGCCGAGAAGATGGGGCCGGTGGGTGAGGGCCGCGCCGTCGAGGCTCACGCGGTGTGCCTGCTCGCGGCGGTTTGATCCAGTGCAGGGCGGATGGCGCCGTGGCTGGGCTCAGACGGCCTGGAGCTTGAGCACCGTCACCAGCCCGCCGCCTTCCGCATTGCTGATGGAGAGCTGGCCGCCCAGCCGCTGCACGGACTTGTCGACGATGGCCAGGCCCAGGCCGGCGCCGCTGGCCGCCGTGCGGGCGGCGTCGCCGCGGTAGAAGGGCGTGGTCAGCCGCACGAGGCGGTCGGGCGGCACGCCGGGGCCGTGGTCGCGCACGCGCAGCTCGATCCACGCGCCCTGTCGTGACGCGCTGACGTCCACGCGTGCTGGCTCATCGGGCAGGTGGCCGTAGCGGCGCGCGTTCTCGAACAGGTTGAGCAGCACGCGACCCAGCTCCGTGTCGTCGACGAAGACCTTGAGCGCAGCGCTGACCTGCACGCGGAAGCGGATCTGGTCGGGGTCGCGGAAGCCCTGCACCTCGCGCTCGACGATGTCGGCGAGCTTGGCCTCACGCAATTGCGCCTCGTTGGGCCGCGCGTAGTCCATGAACTTGCTGATGATGGCGTCGAGCTGGTCGATGTCCTGCGCCATGAACTGGCGCGCCTGCTCGTCGCTGACGCTCATCTCCGTCTCCAGCCGCAGACGGGCCAGCGGTGTGCGCAGGTCGTGGGAGATGCCGGCGAGCATCACGGCGCGGTCTTCCTCCAGCTTGGCGAGTTCGCGGGCCATGCGGTTGAAGCCCATGTTGACCTCGCGGATCTCGCTGGTCATGGTGTTCTCGTCCAGCCGCGAGTCGTATTCGCCCTCGCGGATGCGTCCGGCCGCGTCAGCGAGTTCGCGCAGCGGCTGGTTGATGAGCCGCGCGATGAGTGCCGAGCCGACGACGGTGGCCAGCAGCGCGATCAGCACCCACCACCAGTTGCTGGACAGCGCGATGGACATCGGCGCCGCGCTGGTGCGCAGCCAGAAGGCGTCCTCGCCGACGACGTAACGCACCCACAGCCCCGACACGTCGTTCACGCTGCGCGCGATGACGGTCTCCGGCCCCACCGCCTGGCGCAGTTCGGTGGCGAGCTTCTTGGCGAAGGGGTTGGTGTCGTAGGGCAGCCAGCGGTCGCTGGTTTCGGCCACGCTGACCTGCACGGTGTCGCCGCGTGACATCGAGCTGATGACGGCCACGCGCGTGATCGGGTCGGTGTGCTCCAGCGCGATGCGGCTGAGCTTGACGAGGCCGGCCAACTGCTCGGCCGACTCCATCGCGCGGGGCTCGGCCTCCAGCGCCTTGAAGGTCTGCTGCCAGGCCAGCACCGCGCCGGCCAGCAGCAGCGCCAGCCAGGTGAAGGTGCGCCAGAAGAGGTTGAGCGCGAGGTGGGGCCGGGGCATCACGAGCCCCTCGCCCAGTCTTGCCCCGCTGTACGGGGGCGAACCTGGCCGGTCTTGCAGACCGCGCAGCCGACGGAGCGGCTGCTCTTCGGCAGGCACGACCAGTCGTCAGGACTTGCCGTGTCCGGCCTCAGCCCCCGAGGGGAAGGCGATGCTTGCCGGCGCGACCGGCAAGCACATCGCCCGGCGGGCCGGCTCAGGCGCGCCCGGCGCTCAACCCCAGGGCTACTCACGAGTTCTCGTCAGGCACAAAAACATAACCCACGCCCCACACCGTCTGGATGTATCGCGGCTGGGCCGGGTCGGCCTCCAGCATCTTGCGCAGGCGCGAGATCTGCACGTCCAGGCTGCGGTCGAAGGGTTCGAACTCGCGGCCGCGTGCCAGCTGGGCCAGCTTGTCGCGGGAGAGCGGCTGGCGCGGGTGGCGCACCAGTGTCTTGAGCATGGAGAACTCACCGGTGGTCAGCGGCAGCTGCTCGCCGTTCTTCACCAGCCGGCGCAGTGCCAGGTCGAACTCGAACGGGCCGAAGGTCACCGTCATCGGTTCCTTGCTCGGCGCACCCGGCGCTTCCGGCGGTGGGCGGCGGCGCAGCACGGCGTTGATGCGGGCCAGCAGTTCGCGCGGGTTGAAGGGCTTGGCGAGGTAGTCGTCCGCGCCCACCTCCAGGCCGACGATGCGGTCCACGTCCTCGACCTTGGCGGTCAGCATGATGATGGGCGTGGTGTCATTGGCGGCGCGCAGGCGGCGGCAGATCGTCAGGCCGTCTTCGCCGGGCAGCATCAGGTCCAGCACGATGAGGTCCACGGTCTCGCGGGTGAGCTGCTTGTTCAGTGCGCGGCTGTCTTCGGCCAGCAGGACTTCGAAGCCTTCCTGCGTCAGGTAGCGCCTGAGCAAATCTCGGATTCGGGCGTCGTCATCGACGACGAGGATGCGGTTGGGGCGGGGGTTCGCGCTGCTGTTCATCGCGGCTCCTGAATTTGTAACACTGCCATTGTGAGCAGGTTTGACAAGGGGTCCTGTAGGACGGCAGGCAGGCGTTACAGCTCGTTGCGATGCCGTGCTGAACGAGGCTGGGCTAAGCTGGCGCTTCCCCATTTGCAAGGAAGTTTCATGCGAGCCCTCGTCGCCTTTTCCGCCCTCGCCGTCACCCTCGCCGCGCATGCCGCGCCCGATGCCGCGCCGCGCGACCGGCTGAGCCTGTCGGCCAGCGCGAGCACCGACGTCACGCGCGACGTGCTGGGCGTGGCGTTCTCGACCACGCGTGAAGGCACGGATGCGGCGGTGGTGCAGAGCGGCCTGAAGCAGGCCCTCGACGCGGCACTCGCCGAGGCGCGCAAGGTCGCCAAGCCGGGCCAGGTGGACGTGCAGACCGGCAGCTTCTCGTTGGCGCCGCGCTATGAGCCCAAGACCGGCAAGATCACCGGCTGGCAGGGCACGGCCGAGCTGCTGGTGGAAGGCCGCGATGCCACGGCCATCGCGCAGCTCTCGGGCCGCATCAACACGCTGACCGTCAACCGCGTCGGCTACAGCCTGTCGCGCGAGGCGCGTGAGAAAGCCGAGGCGGAGATCTCGGCGCAGGCCATCACGCGCTACCGCGCCAAGGCGGCGGACTACGCGCGCCAGTTCGGCTATGGCGGCTATGTCGTCGGCGAGATCAACGTGTCGGCCGACGAGGCCGCACCGCGGCCTGTGATGATGAAGGCCATGCGCATGAGTGCCTCATCCGCCGCCGACGAGGCGCTGCCGACCGAGGCCGGCAAGGCGACGGTGACCGTCAACGTGAACGGCACCATCCAATTGACCAAGTAGCAGGCAGGCGGGCCGGGCCGGGCGCCGGGCTGCTCCCAAGCCGGCCCGCAGCCGCTCGGGGGTGAGCCGGCGTACCCGCCGGGTCGGGGCAGACATTCAGACGGCGGTCCAGCCACCGTCCATGGCCCAGGCCTGGCCGCGCACGTTGATGGCGGCGTCGGTGCACAGGAACACGGCCAGCGCACCGAGCTCCTGCGGCGTCGTGAACTGCAGCGACGGCTGCTTCTCGGCCAGCAGGCGGCGCTTGGCCTCGTCGTTGTCCACGCCGTCCTTTGCGGCCAGGGCGTCGACCTGCTTCTGCACCAGCGGCGTCAGCACCCAGCCCGGGCAGATGGCGTTGACGGTGACCGGCGTGGTGGCGGTCTCCAGCGCGATGCTCTTCGTGAAGCCCACCAGGCCGTGCTTGGCCGCGACGTAGGCCGACTTCTGCGCCGATGCCACCAGGCCGTGGGCGGACGCGATGTTGAGGATGCGGCCCCAGTTCTTCTTCAGCATGCCCGGCAGCGCCAGCCGCGTGGTGTGGAAGGCGGAGGTGAGGTTGATGGCGATGATGGCGTCCCACGTCTCGACGGGGAAGTCCTGCACCGGCGCCACATGCTGGATGCCGGCGTTGTTGACGAGGATGTCGATGCCGCCGAACTCGGCGTCCGCGTAGGCCACCAGGGCGGCGATGTCGTCGGGCTTGCTCATGTCCGCGCCGTGGTAGCCGACCTTGACGCCCAACGCGGCGATCTCGGCCCGGGGCCCGTCCACGTCACCGAAGCCGTTCAGGATGACGTCGGCGCCCTGGTGCGCGAGCGCGACGGCGATGCCCAGGCCGATGCCGCTGGTGGAGCCGGTGACGAGGGCGGTCTTGCCTTTCAACATGGGGGGCCTTTGGGGTTGCTACGATGATTTCGAGAGGACGCCATCATGACCGAACCGCGCTTGAAATTCGTGAACTGCCTGGACAGCACGGGCCTGCACCGCATGGCCTATTGGGAGTGGGCCGGGCCGCACGTGGATGCGCCGGTGCTGGTGTGCGTGCACGGCCTGTCGCGCCAGGGGCGGGACTTCGACGCGCTGGCCCGTGCGCTGAGCGCGCGCTGGCGGGTGGTCTGCCCCGACGTCGTCGGCCGAGGCCATTCCGACTGGCTGCGCCAACCGGCGGGCTACCAGATCCCCAGCTACATCGCTGACATGGTGGCCCTGATGGCACGGCTGGATGTGGCGCAGGTGGACTGGGTGGGCACGTCCATGGGTGGCCTGATCGGCCTGGGCCTGGCGGCGTTGCCGCGACCCGAGGGGGTGCCCAGCCTCATCCGCCGCCTGGTGCTCAACGACGTGGGCCCCGCGATCCGCTACGACGCGCTGGAGCGCATCGGCAGCTACCTCGGCAAGGCGCCGCGCTTTGCGTCGCTGGCCGACGGCGCGGCCTACCTGCGCAGCATCTCCGAGGGCTTCGGCCCGCACACCGACGAGGAGTGGCTGGCGCTGTCCACGCCGCTGTTCCGCGAGGAGGGCGGCCAATGGCGGCTGCACTACGACCCCGCCATCGCGTTGCCCTTTGCGGCGGTGACGCCTGCGGTGGCCGCGGCGGGCGAGGCCGCGCTGTGGTCCGCCTATGACGCGCTGCGCTGCCCCACGCTGCTGATCCGCGGCGCCGACAGCGACCTGCTGAGTGCCGAGACGGCGCGACTGATGACGCAACGCGGCCCGGGCGCTCGCCTGGTCGAGCTGCCCGGCGTGGGGCATGCGCCGACGCTGGTGCATGACGACCAGATCGCCATCGTGAGGGACTTTCTCGGTTCATGAAGACCGGTTCGATGACCGAGGGCGCGGCCACCGCGCCCATCGTGGCGCTGCTGGACGCGGGGGCTGCGCATTCCAATGCCGAGGTCGTGCGTGCGCGCGCCTTCGCCGAGCCGCTGCTGGCCGGCGAATTGCTGGACACCGGTGAGAACGCGCTGGCCCACGCGGATGGCGTGGCGGCCATCCTGCAGGGCGTGGGCGCGGCGCAGGAGCTGCAGGCGGCGGCCTACCTGGTCTACGCGGGCGACTTCCTGAACAAGCCGGAAGAGGTGGTCGCCAAGGCGTTCGGCGACAGCTACGCCAGCCTCGTCATGCACACGCGCCGGCTGGTGCAGGTGCAGCGGGCGGCGCGTGACGTGAAGGCGCAGCAGGACAGGAAGCCCGACCAGAAGGCCGAGCAGACCGAGCGGGTGCGCAAGATGCTGCTGGCCTTCTCGCGCGACCTGCGCGTGGTCATGCTGCGGCTGGCCTCGCGGCTGCAGACGCTGCGCTGGTACGCCGCCAGCAAGCAGCCCTGCCCGCAGGAGCTGGCGGCCGAGTCGCAGGCGGTGTTCGCGCCGCTGGCCAACCGGCTGGGCATCTGGCAGATCAAGTGGGAGCTGGAGGACCTGGCCTTTCGCTTTCGCGAGCCCGGCACCTACAAGGCGCTGGGCAAGGCGCTGCACGAGACGCGCGTGGAGCGCGAGCAGCGCGTGGAAGCCGCGCGCGCCGCGGTGCAGGCGGACCTCTATGGCCAGGGCCTCGCCGCCGAGGTGCAGGGCCGGCCCAAGCACCTGTACAGCATCCACAAGAAGATGCAGGGCAAGGACTTGTCGCTGGACCGCGTGTTCGACCTGCGCGCGCTGCGTGTCATCGTCGCCAGCGTGGCCGACTGCTACGCGGCGCTGGCGCGGCTGCACGAGATCTACACACCGGTGCCCGGCGAGTTCGACGACTACATCGCCAAGCCCAAGCCCAACGGCTACCAGTCGCTGCACACGGTGGTGCTGGGGCCGGACGGGCGCGCAATGGAGGTGCAGATCCGCACGCGCGAGATGCACGACCACGCCGAGCATGGCGTGGCCGCGCACTGGGCCTACAAGGAAGCCGGCGCGCGCGGCTACGCCGGGGTGACGGCGGCGGGCGAGTTCGAGGAACAGGTGGCGCGTGCGCGCAAGGCCGTGCTGAACCAGTTGCTGGCCTGGGAGCGCGACGCCGTGCAGCAGGCGCAGGCCGGCGGCGGCCCGGCCTTCGACGACCGCATCTACGTCTTCACGCCGCAGGCGACCATCGTCGAACTGGCCGCTGGCGCGACGCCGGTGGACTTCGCCTACGCGGTGCATACCGACCTCGGCCACCGCTGCCGCGGTGCGCGCATCGACGGCCAGATGCTGCCGCTGAACACACCGCTGAAGAGCGGGCAGACGGTCGAGATCACCGCCGCGAAGGAGGGCGGCCCGTCGCTGGACTGGCTCAATCCGGAGCTGGGCTACCTGCAAAGCCAGCGCTCCCGCGCCAAGGTGCGCGCCTGGTTCAATGCGCTGCAGCAGGCGCAGACCATCGCCAAGGGGCGCGAACTGGTCGAGAAGCTGCTGCAGCGTGAAGGCAGGACGGCACTCAAGCTCGATGAACTGGCGTCGCGGCTGGGCTTCAAGGGCGCGGATGCGCTGTTCGAGGTGGTCGGCAAGGACGAATACTCGCTGCGCAACATCGAGCTGCTGCTGCGCCCGCCGGAGCCCGTCGCCGACGAGAACGAGCTGCTGGCGCAGCGGCACACGCGCAGTGCCAGCAGTGGCACTGGCGGTGGTCGGGGCGGCGTGCTGGTGGTGGGCATCGACTCGCTGATGACCACGCTGTCGCGCTGCTGCCGGCCCGCGCCGCCGGATGCCATTTCAGGCTTCGTGACGCGCGGCAAGGGCGTGGCCATCCACCGCGCCGACTGCAGCAACCTGGCCGAGATGAAGCGCCGCTCGCCCGAGCGTGTCATCGCCGTGGAGTGGGGCGGCGGCGATGCCGCATCGGGATCGGGCAAGGGCGCACCGGTCTACCCGGTGGACGTGCTGGTGGAAGCCGGCGACCGGCAAGGGCTGCTGCGCGACGTGCTGGAAGTGTTCGCCAAGGAGAAGATGAACGTCGTCGCCGTCAACACGCAATCGCTGCAGGCCGGTGCACCCAGGCCGCGCACGGGTGGCGGGGACACGGCCTGGATGAGTTTCACGCTGGAGCTGTCAGACGCGTCCAGGCTGACCAAGGTGCTGCGGGACCTTTGTGCCATCTCCGGTGTGCGCTCGGCACGCCGCAAGTGACCTGTGGCCGACCCCTCAAAAAGCATGCTATAGTGCGCAGCTCTTCAGGCGCGTAGCTCAGTTGGTTAGAGCACCACCTTGACATGGTGGGGGTCGTTGGTTCGAATCCAATCGCGCCTACCAAATTTGGTAGTTGAATCAAGCACCTAGCGGAAGCGCTAGGTGCTTTTTTCATGGTGCGCCCAGCATGGGCGCGCTCCTGTGGGTGCAAGTCCCGTCGTAAGTTGGTCACGACGAACGAAGCGAAGCTCAACTGCATGAGGACGACCGAAGGTGGGAAGTAAGCGGGGAGCGTGGATCGCGAGCCGATGAACAAGAACTGCATAGAGGGCGCTGCCGAGCAGGGCGAGCCGGGCATGAACTGCGAGCCTCGTGATGAAGCAAGGCGGCGTAGACGCGGCGGTTGTGCGGTCTAAAAGTGCACGCTTTGCCTGGGACGCCTCGACTTGCGGCTGAAAGGCCGATGGCGCTGCCGGAGCGAGGTCTCAGCAGAGGTCGTAGTAGCCGGGTAGCGGGGCTGCCGAGGCCACCAGCGAGAGGCGAAGGACCGAACGAGCGCGAGTGACCCAAGGACATGGGAATGTCGAAGGCCATGCGTCAGATGGCCGAGAGGGCTTGGCCGTGCACGGTGCGGGCTGCCTCAGCAATCTGGCCAGTGTGGCAAGCCAACAGGCAGGCATTGCTGCGTAGCGCCTGTGGGTCTCCGGTGAATCGGACGGCAGCGTCCCGTGACTTCCCTGTGTTGACCGCGGCTTTTATTGGCACGTATAGTGCCAATATATTGGAGATTGCACCATGGAGCCTTGCCAAACTGTTGCCGAACCGGTGGGTCAGCGCATCGGGATCGACGACAGACGTCCTCAGGGACTAAGTGGCGGTGAGCACCCGATCTGCGTCGAAGGGGAGGCAGCCTGATGGTCGGCGCGTGGTGGGTCTGGTTCGCGGCGCTGGCGTTGTATGGCGCCTTTCGGCTCTGGTACGACAACCAGCGGGGTGCCTTGAGCAAGGCCGAGATTGACGCCTTCATGGCCGAGGCGGCGCGACTGAAGCTCAATCACTACAGCGACCCGGCCGTGGTGCGTGCCTTCCTGGAGGCTGACGACGGCAAGGAGTTCGTCATGAGCAATCTGGTGCGCGTGCACCCGGGCGAGGTGCCGCATCCGGTGACCGGCGCGCCCGCTCAGGGCCTGGCGCTGTTCCAGGCCTATGCGCGGCGCTTCGTCAAGCTTTTGGTCCGTCATGGGGGCCATCCCGTGATGGCGATGCGCAAGGTGGGTGGCTATGTGGACGCGTGGAATACCGCGCCGGACCCGGGTTGGCACGTGGTCGGCGCCATGCGCTATCGCAGCCGGCGCGACATGATGGCGCTGGTCCTCGATCCCGCGCTGGCTGACGTGCATGCGCTGAAGACCGCTGGCACGGCAGTGACGTTCAGCTTCCCGGCCCAGGTGGTCGTCAGCCTTGCGCTGAGG
Source organism: Roseateles sp. (assembly GCF_965229315.1). Classification (GTDB taxonomy): domain Bacteria; phylum Pseudomonadota; class Gammaproteobacteria; order Burkholderiales; family Burkholderiaceae_C; genus Pelomonas. The sequence continues at coordinate 2,585,376 of NZ_CBDDJA010000002.1, read as the reverse complement.
CCCAGGGTCTGGGTGGCCCTGGTGCTCGCCCTGGCGGCGGCGCTGGTGCACCTGGCGAGCTTGCTCGCCCTGGTCTCGACTCTCTGAAAGGAGCCGCCATGACACGCCCCCCAACCCTCGATCCACGTGGCGGCGTGGCCGTGATCACCGGTGCCGCCGGTGGCATCGGTGCCGCGCTGGCCCTGCAACTGGCCGAGCGCGGCTGCCACCTGGCCTTGTCCGACGTGAATGCGTCCGGCCTGGAGGCTGTCGCCGCCCAGGCCCGTGCCATCGACGGCACCGTCACGGTCACCACGCAGGTGCTGGACATGGCCCGGCCCGAGTCTGCGTACGTCATGCTCGCCGATGTGCTGGCCCGCCATGGCCGCGCCACGATCCTGGTCAACAACGCCGGTGTCGCGCTGGGCGGCACCTTCGAGCAGGTGGCCGAGGCCGATTTCGATTGGCTGATGAGCATCAACTTCAGCGCGGTGGTGCGATTGACGCGGACCTTCCTGCCCTTGCTGCGGCAAGCCCCGGCCGCACAGATCGTCAATCTCTCCAGCATCTTCGGCATCATCGCGCCGCCCGGACAGACGGCTTATTGCGCGGCGAAATTCGCCGTGCGCGGATTCTCCGAATCGCTGCGGCACGAACTGGAGGCCGGCCGGTCGACGGTGGGCGTGACAGTGGTGCATCCCGGCGGCGTGCGCACCGGCATTGCTGCCAACGCTCGATTGCCGAAAGGCGCGTCGCCGGCCGAACTGAAGATGCACCAGGACCTCGCACGTCGCGCGCTGCGTCTGTCGCCTGAAGCCGCCGCCGCGCGCATCCTGCGCGGCATCGAGGGGCGCGAGCCGCGGGTGATGGTGGGCTCGGACGCGGTGGCCGCCGCCTGGGTGCAGCGCCTGTTCCCGGTGACCTACTGGAAATGGGTCGCGCGTGGCCTCGCCCGTCAGGGCATCCGCGTCCCATAACTCACCCCACAGGCATCCACCCATGATGAAAGCAAGCTGGCAGGCCCGGGCGGCCGCGTTCGTGGTGCGGCGACGGGTCAGGCCCGCCTTGGCCGACATGCGCGACATCGCCGCCGTGCGGGCGGCCTTCGGCAAGCCGCTGCCCGCCGCCAAGGGCGTGCGCTACACGCCGGCCATCGTGGGCGGCGTGCCCGGCGAGTGGGTCGAGGCCGACGTCGCGGGCCCATGCGCCACGACCACGCTGCTGTACCTGCACGGGGGTGGCTTCGTCGGTTGTTCGGCGCGCACTCACCGGCCGCTGACCGCGGCCTTCGCCTTGCAAGGTCTGCGCGTGTTCGCACCGGATTACCGCCTGGCGCCCGAACACCCGTTCCCGGCTGCACCGCAGGACGCGATGGCGGTCTACCGCGCGTTGCGCGCTGAAGCACCGACGCACCGCCTCGCCGTGGCCGGTGACAGCGCCGGTGGCAATCTGGCCCTGGGCTTGATGCTCTCGCTGCGGGACGCCGGCGAGCCACTGCCCGCGGCGGCGGCCTTGTTCTCTGCGGCGCTGGACCTGACGGGCGGCAGCCCGTCGATCACGCTCAATGCCGGGCGCGATGCGATGTTCGACCCCGCGCAATTGCCGCATCTGACCGAGGCCTACCTGGCGGGCGCCGACCCGACGCAGCCGCGGGCCTCGCCCTTGTTCGGCGACATGACGGGCCTGCCGCCCCTGCTGCTGCACGTGGGGGAATCGGAAGTGCTGCGCGACGACTCCATCCGGCTGGCGCAGCGGGCGCGCGAAGCCGGGGTGACGGTCGAGTTGCAAGTGTTCCCGGGTGTCCCGCATGTGTGGCAGTTGGTGCGGCAGTTGCCGGAGTCGCGCCGCTCGGTGCGCGCGGCTGCCCGCTTCCTGCTGTCAGCCGAGCGCAGCAGTGCGCCCGAGGAGCCGGACGTGCTCATCGTCGGCGCGGGACTGTCGGGCATCGGCGCCGCCGTGCACCTGCAGCGCGATGGCCGCGGCAAGTCGTTCGCACTGCTGGAGGCACGCGACGCGATCGGCGGCACCTGGGACCTGTTCCGCTATCCCGGCATCCGCTCCGATTCGGACATGTACACGCTGGGCTATGAGTTCAAGCCCTGGCGCGCCGCCCAATCCATTGCCGACGGTGCGTCCATCCGCGACTACATCCGCGAGGCCGCCGTGGAACACGGCATCGGTGCCCACATCCGCACGCAGCACCGGCTGGTCAGCGCCGACTGGTCGGCCGCCGAGGAGCGTTGGACCGTGCAGGTGGAGCGGGGTCCGCAGCGCCAGCGCGTGCAGATGAAGCCCCGATTCCTGATGTTCTGCAGTGGCTACTACAGCTATGCGCAGGGCCACCGGCCGCAGTTCCCGGGCGAGGCGCAATTCGCCGGCCCGGTGGTGCACCCGCAGTTCTGGCCCGAAGGGCTGGACTACGCGGGCAAGCGGGTGGTGATCATCGGCAGCGGCGCCACCGCCGTGACCCTGGTGCCCGAGATGGCGCGCACGGCCGCGCACGTGACGATGTTGCAGCGTTCGCCGTCCTACGTGGTGGCGCGCCCCGGCGTCGATGCGCTCGCCGAAACGCTCAAGCGCTGGCTGCCGGCACGCCTGGCCTATCGCCTGATCCGCAGCAAGAACGTGCTGGTCGGCATGTACTTCTACCGCGTGATGCGCAGGTACCCGGGCCCTGCGAAGGCGCGGTTGGTGCGCATGGTGCGTGAGGCCCTGGGGCCGCAGTTCGATGTCGACAAACACTTCAAACCGAACTACAAGCCCTGGGATCAGCGCCTGTGCCTGGTGCCCGATGGCGACCTGTTCAAGGCCCTGCGGGAGGGGCGGGCGTCGGTGGCCACCGACCAGATCGAGACCTTCACCGCGGACGGCATCCAGCTGCGTTCGGGGCAGTTGCTGAAGGCGGATGTCATCGTCACCGCCACCGGGCTGCAGCTCAACCTGTTCGGCGACGCAAAGCTCAGCCTGGACGGGCGGCCCGTCAACCCGGCCGACCTGCTGGTCTACAAGGGCATGATGTTCAGCGGCCTGCCCAACCTGGCCAACACCTTCGGCTACACCAACGCCAGCTGGACGCTCAAGGCGGACCTCACGGCGCGCTACTTCTGCCGCCTGCTGCGTCGCATGGACCGCCACGGCCACACCGTGTTCACGCCGACACGCGGCGTCGATGTCGCGCCCGAGCCCTTCCTCGACTTCACGTCAGGCTATGTGCAACGGGCGGCTGCGCTGCTGCCTAAGCAGGGCGACCGCAGGCCCTGGCGGCTGCACCAGAACTACGTGCTGGACTTGCTGGCGCTGCGCTGCGGGAAGGTGGCCGACGGCGTCATGGCCTTTGCCAGGAGCGGACGCACGTGAGGCTGCGGACCTGACGATCGGGCCTGGCCTATGACGGTCAGGGCTCCGGCGGACGATGGCCGCCCGTGCCCAGCACGGTGCCGGCGCGGCGCGAGCGCAGCAGCGGATAGATGAACTGCACACGCCAGGACTCCGGTCCGTGCGCGCGGTCGTCGGCCAGGCCGAACGCCGGTGGGTAGCGCTGGGTGATGTGGGCCGTGCCCAGCAGCACATCCCAGATGAACAGCAGGTTGCCGTAGTTGCCGGTGTAGTGGCCGATGCCGTCGTCCTGCACCAGTGCGTGGTGCGCGAAGTGGGTGGCCGGCGTCGAGATCACGCGCTGCAGCATCCAGGCCAGCGGTCGCAGCGCGGCGTGCCGGTACAGCCAGCGCATCGCGTTGGTCAGGCATCAGCAGCGCGCACAACGCGCCGGCGACGGCCAGTACTGCGCCGCTGATGAGCGGGAAGAGCAGCGTGACCGCGACGTCGAGCCTGTTGTCCTCGCGCGTGGCCTCTCTGGCGAAGAAGCGGCCCTGCACGAGTTCGGCCAGGGCGAAGGCGGTCAGCACGCCGACGACGGCGATCATCTGAAGGGTCTGGGCTTGCACGCGGACTCGTCGGATGGCGGGTTCTGAAAGGGGTGCTGACGCTGGCAGGCAGCGGTCAGTGGAGCCGCTCGACGGCCGGCATGCCCCAGCGTCCGTCGAGTGCGGCGTCCTCGGGCCAGTACAGGCGTGCGTTGAGCAGGAAGCGCGCGCCGGCCTTGACCGGCAGCCAGTTGTTCTTCTTGTCCGCAGCGGGCTCGTCCGCCTGTATCCACAGATCCAGTGACCCATCGGCGTTGAACACCAGCGGATCGCGGTCACCGAGCGCGTAGCGTTGCATCGGGTTGGCGATCAGGTAGTCGTCGGCGCCGTAGGCCGTCACCGACCAGAAGGCCTTGACGGGCGGCAGTTCGCCGGCCTTGAAATGCAGGCGGTAGCGGCGGCTGCCGTCCAGGGGCTCACCTTGGCCGTCGACCTGCGCGTTCGGATAGAGGGCGTCGGCAGCCAGGTTGGCACCCAGGCCGACCATTGCCACGCCGGCACGGGTGGCGTAGTCGATGCCGTACTGGCCCAGGTTCCGCGGCGGTGTGGACCAGCCCCGCACCCCTTGGCGCGGCTTCTTCAGTTCACGCGCCAACTTGAAGTCGGCGACCCAGCGGCCCAGGCTGACGCACCAGCGGTCGAGCAGGCTCCAGCGCAAAGGCTGGCCGGGCGTGATGCCCAGACTCGACAGACGGGCCAGCATCGGGCCGTCGGCAGCGGCTGCGGGGTTGTCCACCATCAGCGCGGCAAGCCGCGTGAAGAAGGCCTCGGTGCTCAGGGCCTGCACTTGCTCAAAGGGTGGCCTCGTAGGTTCGGCGCTGGCTTGCCACGCTGGCTGGGCCGCGGCGCCGTGGGTCACACGATGGGTGACGCTGCCGGTCGCGCCATCGGCCCATCGCTGCAAGGTCACGCCGTCCTGCAGCCGGTGGACCAGCGGGTAGTCCGCGGTACCGTGGGTCTGCGTGCGGCCGATGAGCCAGACGATGCGCGTGGGCGACTGCAGCAGCCGCATGCCTTGCGGCACCGTACCTCGCCAGGTCGGCCCGACCAGCAGGAATTTGCCCCCGCCCGTGCCACTGGCGCGTGTGCCGGGTGCGGCGAAGACGTTGGTCCAGGCGTCCATGAAGGGCATGACCTCATAGCGCTGGTCGTTGGCGGCCATCTCGAACACCCACGGCCCCTGGGCCATGTCGATGAACGCGGTGGTGTACAGCGTGTCGACGTTGGGCCGCACCACGCCCTTGAAGCTGGCGTCGGGAAACTGGCGCACGCGGCGCAACTGGTTCTCCGGGCCGACGCTCAAGGCGGCCTGGCTGCGCGTGACAGCCATGATCACCAAGGGGTAGCCGTAGAGATAGGCCTCGGCGCCCGCGACGATCCTGTCGCGCTGGCTGAACAGCAGCGCAGCCACCAGCACAACGATCACAAGCCATGCGATCAGCCCACGCAGCCAGGCGCGTCGGCGACGGGCAGACGACAGCGGCATGACGGTGCTCACGGTCCCGGGGCGACGAGGATGGTGCGAAATCCGAGATGGCTGGCGGCGAGGTCGCGGTCCTGCGGCTCGCGCGCACCGGCGCGGTAGCGCATGCAGTAGTTCGGCGCGCACAGGAACGAGCCACCCTTGATGACCTGTTGCGCGGCGCCACGCGCGCGCATGCCTGGCGGAACCTGGTCAGGCGGCGGTGCATCGGCCTCGCCATGGTGAGGTGTCCACGCGTCGGCCGTCAGTTCCCAGACATTGCCGATCATGTCGTGCAGGCCCAGCGCGTTCGGTGCATAGCAGCCGACCGGGGCCAGCCCGATGAAACCGTCCTCGCCGGCATTCATCACCGGAAACACGCCTTGCCAGGTGTTCGCCTCCTTCGGCTGATCGTGCGTCGGCATCGGCTCGTCCCGTGCCGCGCGGGCGGCCCACTCCCACTGCGCTTCGCTGGGCAAGGCGCGGCCTTTCCAGCGTGCATAGGCCTGCGCATCCTCGATCGTGACCGCGACGACGGGAAAAGCGCCGTGGCCTTCGATGCTTGTCTTCGGCCCACCGGGGTGGCGCCAGTTCGCGCCCGGGATGTAGCGCCACCACTGGGTGACGTCGCCCTGTCCCTGCAGGCCGCTCGGCATGACAAACACGACTGCGCCCGGCCGTTGCAGTGCCGCCGGCAGGCCGGGGTTCTTCACCGGGTCGACGGCGCGCTCGGCCACGGTCACGTAGTTCGTGGCCGTGACGAAGGCACTGAACTCGTCGTTGGTGACCTCGGTCCGGTCCATCCAGAAGCCTTCCACACGCCGGGGGCGCCGTGGCGTTTCTTCGGGGTACACCGTGTCGCCGATGTCGAAGCTGCCCGCCGGCACCCAGACCATGCCGGGATGCGGGCTGGCAGCCGTCGGCGCCGGCAGCGTGCACACCGCGCGCTCGGCGCCGGCGTTCTGCGCCGGTCGGGTGAGCATCGCCCACGCACCGGCGGCGCCCGCGGCCACCAGCGCCACGGCCCCGGCCAGGAGCCAGCCGCTTCGTGTCATGCCGTCGAGCATCAGGCGCGATCCCGCAACTCGCGCCTCAGGATCTTGCCCACGTTGCTCTTGGGCAGATCATCGAGGAACGCGATCTCGCGCGGCATCTTGTAGCCGGTGAGGTTCTCGCGGCAATGCGCCATCAACGCCGCTTCGGTGAGTTCCGGGGACTTCTTCACGACGAAGAGTTTCACCGCCTCGCCGGTACCCGCATGCGGCTTGCCCACTGCCGCCACTTCAAGCACGGCGGGATGCATCATCACCACCTCTTCGATCTCGTTCGGGTAGACGTTGAAGCCCGAGACCAGGATCATGTCCTTGAGCCGGTCGACGATCTTCAGGAAGCCGCGGTCGTCCATGACCGCCATGTCGCCGGTGCGCAGGAAGCCGTCCTCGGTCATCACCGCGGCGGTCTCGCCCGGCCGCTGCCAGTAGCCCTTCATCACCTGCGGGCCGCGCACGCACAGCTCGCCGGCATCGCCGACCGGCAGTTCGCGTCCTTCGCCGTTGCGGATGGAGATGTCGGTGGACGGCATTGGCAGGCCGATGCCGCCGCCGAACGCTTTCAGGTCGAAGGGGTTGGCGGCCACGGTGGGCGAGCATTCGGTCAGGCCGTAGCCTTCGAGCAGCGGCGCGCCGGTCACCTGCTGCCATTGCTCGGCCACCGCCCGCTGCACGGCCGCACCGCCGCCGATGCCGAACAGCAGCTTGCTGAAGTCGAGCTTGGCGAAGCCCGGGTCGTTGAGCAGGCCGATGAACAGCGTGTTCACTGCCGGCAGGCTGGCGAACCTGTGCCTGGACAGCACCTTGACGAAGGCGGGCATGTTGCGCGGGTCGGCCACCAGCACGTTGGTGCCGCCCGTGCCGACGCAACCCAGGCAGTTGCCCAGCGCATAGATGTGGTACAGCGGGATGGCGGTCACGCTGATCATCGCCTCGTGCTTGTCGATGATGGGGTCGAACCAGACGCGGGTCTGCTCCACGTTGGCCAGCACGCTGCGATGCGTCAGCATCGCGCCCTTGGACACGCCGGTGGTGCCGCCGGTGTACTGCAGGAAGGCCAGGTCGTCCGGCTGCAGGTCGACCGGCTTGAAGGCCGCCGCGGCGCCCCGCGCCAGCGCGTCGCGCAGACCCACGCTGCCCGGCAGCCGATAGGCGGGCACGGCCCGCTTGACCGTGCGGATGAGGAAGTTGCCGATGGCGCGTTTCGCGAAGGGCAGCATGTCGGTCAGGCCGGTGACCACCACGTGTTTGACCGTTGTGTTGGCGATGACCTTGGCCAGGGTGTGTGCAAACAGCTCGACAACCACCATCGCCTCGGCGCCCGCGTCCCTCAGTTGATGCTCCAGCTCGCGCGGGGTGTACATCGGGTTGACGTTGACGACCACATAGCCGGCGCGCAGCAGGCCGAACAAGCACACCGGGTACTGAAGCAGGTTGGGCATCATCAGTGCCACGCGCGTGCCCTTGGGCAGGCGCAGCACCGACTGGAAATAGGCCGCGACGTGGCGGCTCAAGTCGTCCAGTTGCCGGTAGGTCAGTGACACGCCGGTGGAGCCGCTGATGAAGGCCTGGCGATCCGGATACTGCGCCACTGACTTCTCGAAGTGGCTGGCGATGGAGCCGAGCGCAGCCACGTCGATTTCGGCCGGGACGCCTGGCGAGTAGCTCTTGAGCCAGATTTTTTCCATGCTGCTCTGCTGGGCGGTGAAGGATGGCCTGAGGGTCACGACAGGCTCACGGGGCTGCCGACGCCGTCATTCTCAAGGGCAGGGTGAACCTGCTCCGAGTGATGGAAATATAATGACACTGACAATGCCACAATAAATCCGGACCCGCAAGCGGGCCCTCCCTACTGGCCGGGATCGCTGTCCCGCCGCAAGATGCGCAGCACGCGCCCTTGGGGTCGCACCATTGAAGGAAAACCTGATGCAGCGTCCCGCGAAAGTGCCTTTGTGGATCGGCGCTCTGCTGACGTTGGTCGCCGCACTGGCCTGGTGGCAGCGCGGGCCGATCACAGTGGCACTGATGGCGCGGCAAGTGACGGCCATGACCGCCATCGCCGACCCGCTCGCGGCGCTGCCCGATGGCTTGCACGTCGGCTTGTGTGGCGCCGGCTCGCCGTTCCCCGACGAGAAGCGCAGCGGCCCCTGTACTGCGGTGGTGGCGGGGCGACGCCTGTTCATCTTCGATTCGGGTTCCGGCGCGGGCCGCAGCATCTCCCGCATGCGGCTGAACGCCGGGCAGATCGAAGCGCTGTTCTTGACGCACTACCACTCAGACCACATCGACGGCCTGGGAGAACTGATGCTGCAGCGCTGGATTCAGCGCACGTCCCAGGAGTCGCTGCCGGTCCACGGCCCCTCGGGGCTGGAGAAGGTCTTGCAGGGTTTCAACGACGCCTACACCCTCGACAAGGGCTACCGCACGGCCCACCACGGCGAAGCCGTGGCGCCATCCGCCGGCTTCGGCGGCGCGGCTCGGCCGTTCGAACTGCCCGCGGACACCGGGCGCCAGGTGTTGATCGACGAGCCCGATCTGCAGATCGTGGCCTTCGCGGTGGATCATGGTCCCGTCCACCCGGCCGTGGGCTACCGCATCCGCTACAAGGACCGCAGCGTGGTCATCAGCGGCGATACCAGCAAGAACGCCGCCGTAGCGCGCGAGTCGCAGGGGGTGGACCTGCTGTTGCACGAAGCGCTGTCGCCGCAGTTGTTGGGCTTGCTGGAGCAAGGCTTTCGCCAGGCGGGGCGCCAGAACCTGGCCAAGATCATGCATGACGTCCTGAACTACCACACGACACCGGAGGAGGCGGCAGAGATTGCCCAGGCAGCCGGCGTGAAGGCGCTGGTGTTCAACCACATCGTGCCGCCGCTGCCGCTGTCGGGGCTGGACCCGGTGTTCCTGCAGCGCGCGGAGCAGATCTACACCGGCCCCGTGCACATCGGCCTGGACGGTGACTGGTTCACCCTGCCGGCCGGCAGCAAGGCGGTCGAGATGGGCAGGCGGCCCTGAGCCTCGGGGCCTCCTTGCGGGCGTCGACACCAAAGAAAACTGGAGACAACGCAATGATCAAACGGGTGGTCTGGGCTATCGCGGCCTTGCTGGTGCTGGCTGCGGTGGCGTTCTATGCCGTGGGCGGACGCGCGGGCGTGATGCTGCTGACCACGCGATATTGGGTGCACAAGGACTACGCGCCGCCCCGTGCGGTGACGTGGCAGGCCGGGCCGCCTGCGTCGACTGTCGCCACGGATGCGCCACGCCGCCCGCCCAACATCGTGTTGATCGTGGCCGATGACCTGGGCTTCAACGACATCACCCGCTATGGCGGCGGCATTGCCGGTGGCAAGGTGCCCACGCCCCACATCGACAGCATCGCCGCGCAAGGGGTCGATTTCCGCAACGGCTATGCCGGCAACGCCACCTGTGCGCCGTCGCGCGCGGCCATGATGACCGGGCGCTATGCCACGCGCTTCGGCTTCGAGTTCACGCCCACGCCCAAGCAGTTCATGAAGGCCGTGACGGGCATGGCGCCGGCCGATCAGTTGGTCAAGCCCGTCTATCACCCCGAGCGCGAGGCCGACCTGATTCCCTACGAGGACATGGGCCTGCCGACCAGCGAAATCACGCTGGCCAAGCTGCTGCAGGGTGCCGGGTATCACACGGTGCACCTGGGCAAATGGCATCTGGGCGACAGCCCGCAGTTCAGGCCCTACAACCATGGCTTCGACGAGTCGCTGTCGCACCTGCACGGCGCCTCGATGTACCTGCCCGCGAAGGACCCGAACGTGGTCAATTCCATGCAGGACTTCGACCCCATCGACAAGTTCCTGTGGGCCGCCGAGCCCTGGGCAGTGCGCTTCAAGGACGGTGAACCCTTCCAGCCGCCGAAGTACATGACCGACTACCTGACCGACGAGGCGGTCAAGGTGGTGGCGGCCAACAGGAACCGGCCCTTCTTCATGTACCTGGCCTACAACGCGCCCCACACGCCGCTGCAGGCCACGCGTGAGGACTATGACGCGCTGAGCTTCATCCCTGATCACACGATGCGCGTCTATGCCGCGATGATCCGCTCGCTGGACCGCAACATCGGCCGCGTGCTGCAGTCGCTGAAGGACCAGGGCCTGGACGACAACACGCTGGTCATCTTCACCAGCGACAACGGCGGCGCGCACTACGTCGGCATCGAAGGCCTGAATTCGCCCTACCGCGGCTGGAAGGCGACGTTCTTCGAAGGCGGCATCCACGTGCCCTTCTTCATGCGCTGGCAGGGCACCATCGCTGCGGGCGCCACCGCGACGGCACCGGTCAGCCATTTCGACATCTTTGCCACCGCCGCCGCCGCGGCCGGGCAGAAGACGCCCGCGGACCGCCTCATCGACGGCGTGAACCTGCTGCCCTTCATCAAGGGCGATGCGCCCGGGCGCCCGCACGACCTGCTGTTCTGGCGCACGGACACCTACCTCACGGTGCGCGCGGGTGATTGGAAGCTGCAGGTGTCCGAAGCACCGAAGAAGGACTGGCTCTTCAATCTGGCTGTGGATCCCACCGAGAAAGTCAACCTGGCGAGCCGCGAACCCGAACGCGTGGCGGCCTTGAAGGCCCAACTGCTGGCATGGAACCAGACCCAGCACCAGCCGATGTGGCCATCCCTCGGCGCCGGGCCGATCGCGATCGACCACTCGATGAAGCAGCCGACGACGACCCGCGACGAGTACGTGTACTACCCCAACTGATACCCGCATGATGCACAAAGGAGGCCGCCCTTGAGTGGCCTGTACACGCTGTACGGCTGGCACCTGTCGTACTTCACCGGCAAGGCCATGTGCTACCTGCGCTACAAGCAGCTGCCTTTCGAGCAGAAAGCCGTCGACATGGCCACGCTCATGTGGCGCATCAAGCGCAAGACGGGCGCGGCCGTGATGCCGGTGCTGGTCACGCCCGAAGGCGAGTGGATCAACGACACCAGCCGGATCATCGACCACGTCGAAGCCCGGGTGGCGCGTCTGCCGGTCCATCCGGCCACGCCGGTGCAGCGTTTCGCGTCCCACTTGATGGAAGCCTGGGGCGACGAATGGTGGGTGCCGCTGGCCATGCACACGCGCTGGACCTACCCCGAGAACTACGCCTTGTTCGAGCGCGACGCGGGCGCTGCATTGCTGCCCTACCTGCCCGGCTTCGTGCAGCGGCGCGCCGTGAACCTGGTGGCCAAGAAGTTGCGCGCCATGCTGCATGGCGTGGGCGTGCGGCCGGCGCAGTTTTCGGTGATGGACGCCTGGATGCTGGGCATGCTCGATCTGCTGGACGCGCATTTCGAACAGCATCGCTTTCTCTTCGGTGAACGCCCCACGCTGGGGGACTTCGGCCTGGTCGGCACCATGTACGGCCACCTCGGACGCGACCCCTGGCCGGCCCGCGAGCTGATTGCGCCACGCCCACATCTGCGGGCCTGGATCGACCGCATGGCCGAACCCGTGCCTGCACAAGGATTGACCCCGCCTGCGCTGCAGGCCGACGACCAGATCCCGCTGACCCTGGTGCCGGTGTTCCAGGCGATTGCAAGGGAGTTCCTGCCGCTGCTGGAAGGCATCAACGCGCAGGTCAAGGCCAAGTTGCTGACCTGGCCGGCAGGCCAGTTGTTGCCGCGCGGGCTGGCCGATGTCGAGGTGCCGATGGGCCACGGCCTTTTCCGCCGTGCCGCCTTGCCCTACACCTTGTGGATGGCGCAGCGCACGCTGGACGTGTTCCGCAGCATGGAACCGTCAGGGCAGCAGCAGGTGCGCGCCTGGCTGGCGTCCATCGGCGGCGAGCACCTGCTGGCGCTGGACATCCCCAGGCTGCGGTTGCATGGCGTGCGCGTGGCGGCATGCGCCGCTGGCGTCACCTGAGAGAAGGGGCCGCCGCTGCGGCCCCGATGTGTCAGAACGCCTTGCTGATCCGCAGTTGGTAGAACGAGCCGCTCAGCGAATTGCGCGAGTTCAAGGTCGTCATGTACGACAGGTTCACCGCGGCCTCGAGCTTCGGGATCAACGTGGTGAAGAACACGCCCGCGCCGGTGGAGCTGAGGCGATTGGCACCCAGCGCGCCGCCTTCGTCATCGGCGTACTGTTTGACGATCAGCACGTGGGGGCCGAACACGCCGATGGGTGAGCGGTAGGCGGCCGCCAGGTCCAGCGCGCCGTAGTTGCCGCTCTTGATCTGGTTGTCCTTGTTGCGCGTGTTGAACGCCAGGCTGCCCCGCGCGCCCAAGGTCCAGTTCGCGGACGGGTTGTAGGCCACCGCCACGCCCGGACGCAGCGTGTAGAAGTTGCCGAAGCCGATGTTGATCTGGCTTGCCGCGTCGTACTGGCCCGTGGGCATGGCCAGCGTCAACCCGGTGACCACCTTCAGGTCGTCCCTGCGGTAGACCCAGGCTGCGGTGACCTCTGCATCGCCGGCGCCGTCGACGGCGCGGGTGCCCGCATTCGACAGCGCGCTCAACTGGGCCTGGTAGGCCGTGTTGAAGCCGGCCTGGGCACTTGCCTGCGCGGTGGCCGCCGTGCCGGCCGGCAACGGCGGCGAGGTCAGGGCCGGCGCCAGGGGGGTCAAGGTGGGCGTTGTGCCGCTGTAGGTGGTTTCGCGGCTGAGTCGCGTGGTGTACGGCAGGTTCAACGCGAACACCAGGTGACCGCCGCCATAGTCCTTCTGGGTCTGGTAGCCCAGGATGAGATTGGTGTTGGTCTGGGACTGCTTCAGGTCGATGCCGATGGTGCCGGCATACGAGGCCGTGCGCACGGCGCCGGCAATGGGCGCGGGTGTGGCGAACGCGCCAGCCCGGGTCTGCTGGAAGGCGTTGCCCGTGCCGTCGGTGATCTTGTCGATCTCGATCTGCGTCACCGAGCCACTGACGAAGAACCCGGGGTTCTCGACCTGCGCCACGATCTCGCCGCCCAGCGTGCCCGACAAGGGGAAGCGGACCTTGAAGCCGTCAGCCGCCAGCGCGGTGCCTGCAAAGGAGCCGGCGAAGGTGCTGACGATGGCGATCGCAAACAGGGAGTGGCGAAACTTGATGGGGTGCATGCTTGAGTCTCCGGATGTGAATTTTCTTATGGCATGTATAGTGTCATTTCTTTGTTTCGATCCGTGCCTACGGACTTACGCTAGGGCGCTGCAGGCCTGGCGCGAACACGCCGCCGGAGTGCGGCGCCCTAAGGAACGGCAGAATCCCGCCATGCAAAGCACCTCAAAAGGCTCCCGGCACAGCACGCAAGAGGCAGGAGCCCATCGCACCCATCCGTCCGGCGCGAGCCAGGGAAGCGCCAAGCCGGACGGTCGGGTCAACCGCAGCATCGCCACGCGCAAGAAGATCGTCGATGCCCTGACGGCGCTGGTTTTCGAGGGCCACATCACGCCCACCGCGGAACAGGTGGCCCAGCGTGCCGACGTGGGCTTGCGCACGGTGTTCCGCCACTTCGATGACATGGACGCGCTGTACCGCGAGATCAGCATCGATGTGGATGTGCAGATTCAGCCGCTGCTGCAGGCACGCCTGAATGCCCCGACCTGGCAGGAACGCGTGCTGCTGAGCATCGATCACCGCAGCGACATCTACGACCGCACTGCGGCCCTGCACCTGGCGGCTCAGGTGCACCGGCATGAGTCGCCCTACCTGACACAGAACCTGATGGATGCGGCCCGGCTGCAGCGCGATCTCTTGCAGCGCCTGTTGCCGCCGGCCGTGGCGCAGGATGCCCGGCTGCTGGAAGCGCTGGACCTGATGCTGAGCTTCGAGGCCTGGATCCGGTTGCGGCGCGAGCAGGGCCTGCCGGCCGACCAGGCCCGCGAGGTCATGCGGCTGGGCGTCAAGGCCCTGCTGGCGACGGTGCCGCAGGCGACGTGAGCGGGGTCGCATTGATGAACGACACGATGGCCTGAGCCACTTCGGCGCCCCGGTCCTCCTGCAGGAAGTGACCGGCGCCGCGGGTCACCGCATGAGGCTGCCCCTGGGCCCCTGGCACGCGTTCGTGCCAGATGCGGTGGCCGCCGCGCGTCACCGGATCGCGGTTGCTGAAGAGGGTGAGGAACGGTTTGTGCCATCGTTTGAAGACCTCCCAGGCTGCTTCATTGCGTTCGCGCTCGGGGTCGTCCGGCGTGGTGGGCACGAAGGTGGGAAACAGCCGTGCGCCGAGCCGGTGGCGGCGGGTCGGGAAGGGCGCGTCGTAGGCCGCCATCTCCTGCGGCGTCAGGCCCGCCACGCAGCCGCTCCTGACGATGCGGCCGATCGGGAACCACGGGCTGTAGCGGGCGAAGGCGCGCCAGAGCTTGAAGGCCCGGGGGACCGGCGTGGTGCCGGTGGGCAGGCCGCCATTGGCCAGCACGATGCGGTCGAAGCGCTGCGGTGCGGCGGCCGCCAGCCGCAGGCCGATCAGGGAACCCCAGTCCTGGCAGAACAGTGTCAGGTGCTTCAGGTCGTTGGCTTCCATCCAGGCCGTCATCCACAGCACGTGGTTCAGGTAGGAGTAGTCGGCGGCGCGGGTGGGTTTGTCCGAGCGGCCGAAGCCGACGAGGTCGGGCGCGATCACGCGAAAGCCGGCCCGCAAGAGCACCGGGATCATCTTGCGGTACAGGAAGGACCAGGCGGGTTCGCCATGCATCAGCAGCACGACCGGGGCGTCGCGTGGGCCCTCGTCGATGTGCGCAATGCGCAGGCCGCCGACCACGGTGTAGCGAGGCCTGTATGGGAAGTCGGGCACCTCGGCGAAGCGGGCTTCGTCGGTGCGCAGGAACTGGGTGACCACGGGCAGCGTTGGCACGGTAGTCAAACCCCGAAGATGCGGGCCAGGCGCACACCGAAGCCCTGGATCCAGGGCGCCACGTAGCGCAAGCGCGGCTTGCCGGCCTCGGCGGCCTTGACCATCTGCGCGACGATGGAGCGCGTGGACTTGGCTTCCAGGAATGCGAAGGTGCGCGCCTCTTCGGCCTTCATGCGTTCGGCCTGGCCGGCGAAGTAGGAGTGCGGCCCCATCCACGTGTACTTGCGCTCCGTCATCGCCTGGTTGAAGCCGGTGTGGATGGCCCCGGGTTCGATCAGCGCCACGTGCACGTTGCAGCGCAACTGCCTGAGTTCGGCGCGCAGGCCGGCGCCCGCTGCCGACAGCGCGAACTTGGTCATGGCGTACGGCATCAGGAACGGCATGGGCACGCGGCCGGCGATGGAGCTGACGAACAGCACCGTGCCGCGCCGGCGCGCGATCATGCCGCGCAAGGCCACCTGCGTCAGCGCCAGGGTGGCGAACAGGTTGACCTCGAACACCTGGCGGACGCGGTCCATGTCCACCTCGGCCAGCGAACCCGACTCGCCGACGCCGGCGTTGTTGATCAGCACGTCCAGCTCCAACGCCTCGATCTGCTGGCGGTCGGCCGCCGAGGTGATGTCCAGCTTGAAGACCCGCAGCGCCACGCCGCGCGACGCCGCCTGGGCGCGCAGGCTGGCGGCCTGCGGTTCATCGAACGTGGTGGCGATGACCTGGTGCCCGCGCGCTGCCAGCGCCCAGGCCGTGTCCAGGCCGATGCCGCTGCCGGCGCCGGTGATGAGGATGTTTTTCTTCATGCGACAGAGACCCGGGCCAGACGGCCCATCGAAGACCAATAGAGATCACGCCCCCAGCCGGGGCTGGGAAAGACCACGCCCTGCATCAGGCCGCCGGTGCGCACACGGCCCCGCTCCGTGCCCGTGGCGATGTCCAGCACCACCACCTCTTCGCCGTGGCGGCAGTAGTCGTTGACCACCACCTCGCCGGTGTCGGGGTACAGGACCATGTGGCTGGCGCAACCGAAGGGTGCCTTGCGCCACAGCGGCGTCAGCGTGCGCAGGCCGGCGTCGAAGCGCCAGGCCCGCAGCACCGCGTTGGCCGAGTCGTAGCCCACGACGATGCCACGCTGCGCATCGACCAGCGGCGGGTTGGTGATGCTGCCGCCGGGCAGCCCGCTGACGTCCAGCGCCTGGTGATCGGCAGCCGCGGTCAGCGACACGCGGATCAGGCGGTTGGCCGTGCGGCTGACGCCGGCACCGAGCATGCGGTGGCGGTAGCGGTGCGCACCGTTGTCCATGAACCAGGCGTGCTGGTCGGCGAGCACCACGTCCCAGCCGTGGCTTTGCCCGCTGTCGCCGATGTAGTCGAAGCGCCAGTCAGGATCGAAGGTGAGGGTTCGCGCCGCGTCGCGCCAGTGGTAGCGGAAGATGGACCGCACACCCACGACGTAGACCGTGTCGCCCCTGGCGCTGAGCCTGGCGATGGACGGCTCGGGCGCTTCGACATCGGCGCAGGCCGGCGTGAGCGATCCGGGGTCGATGACGGTTAGGCGCGCGGGCGTGCCGGCCGAGAGGTTCTTGGTGACGATCAGCCCGTTGTCCAGCACGACGAACGAGTTGTATGGCTGGTCCATGGGCAACTGCAGCGACGCCAGCGGCCGGCAGTCGCGGGTCAGACGATGGGCGTGGCGGCCATAGACTACATAGAGGTCGCCGTTGCGGTGGATGGCCATGCCGCCGGGCCACATCGGCCCGCCGCGCAGGCGCGGTGAGCGCTGCTGGGGCTTCAGCGTCGTGGGGTCGATCCGTTCGACGCAGGCCGTGGTGGGCAGGCCGATCTGGGCGCGCAGCGCCGAGTGCGTCAGCAGATAGACCTCGCCCGGCGCGCCCAGCACCGTCATCGTGGACATCGTCGTTCGTCGCGTGGTGGCACGCAAGGTCTCGCCGGTGCGCAGCCCCAGGCCGGCGCCGCTTCGAGGTTGCTGCAGCCGCTGCGGCCCGGCGTCCTCGGCCGGCCAGGGGCTGTCCAGGTAACCGGCGCTCACCGCGGTGCGCCGCGGCGGCGTCTGGCACGCACCAGCAGCACGGCCGGCACGCCGAGCAGCACCAGCAAGGCCACCACGCCGTGCGGCCAGTAGGTGGGGATCCAGTAGTTGACGAAGGAGTTGATCAACACCTGCCTGACCGGGTTGTAGCCCGCAGGCATGGGCAGCACGCCGTTGGCACGCGCCCAGGCGTCGTAGTCTGCCTGCATGGCCGCGAACTGCGCGGGGAGGGCCGTCTGCAAGTCCTTGGTCTCCCCCGGGTCGGCGCGCAGGTCGTACAGATGCCATTGCCCATCGCCCACCGGCGGGTTGTTCAGCACCAGCTTCAGGTCGCCTTTGAACAAGGCCTTGTTGCCGGCCAGTTCGTAGCCCAGGGCTTCGTCGCTGCGGCGCACGCGCGCACTGGGGTCTGCCAGCACCGGCAGCAGGCTGCGTCCCGTCTGTGCCTCGATGGGCTGGCCCTGGTAGGTGGTGCCTGGGCGCTGCACCTGCGCCAGGTCCAGCAAGGTGGGCACGATGTCGGTGACATGGGCCAGGCCGGCGTGGATCTGGTTGGCCGCGGCCACGCCCATGCCGCTGATGATCATCGGTGAACGGATGCCGCCCTCGCCGGCATAGAACTTGAACGTGCTCAAGGGCGAGGCGGACGCGCTGGACCATGACGGCCCGGGCACCACGTAAGCGCCGGGGCCGCCCAGGCGGTCCAGGTCGCGGCTGTAGTTGAAGCGCAGCCACAGATCGGCTTCCTTGTAGTCGGAGCCCTCGGGGCCGTTGTCCGACAGGAAGACGAACACCGTGTTGTCGTACTCGCCGGTGGACTTCAGGTGGGCGATGAGGCGGCCCACCTCGTGGTCCATCGCGTCGGCCATGGCGGCATACACCTCCATCAGCCGTGCCTGGTACTGCTTGTCCTGCGGGCTCAGCGCGGTCCAGTCCAGCGTGGTGCCCATCGTCACCATGGCCGTGGTTTTCGGCACCAGGCCGAGTTCTATCGCCTTGGCGCGCCGCGCCTCGCGCAGCGCGGTCCAGCCGCTGTCGTAGCGGCCCTTGTACTTGTCGATGAAAGCCTGCGGCGCCTGCACCGGCACATGGTTGGCCTGGAAGCCCACATAGGCGAAGAAGGGCTTGCCGCTGGCGGCCCCTTCGCGCAGGTACTCGATGGTCTTGTCGACGAAGAAGGTGGACGAATAGAACTGCTTGGGCATCGCCGGTGCCTGGCCGTCTTCGAACCAGTGCACCTTGGCGGCATGCGGCAGGTAGCGCTTCTCGGGCTCCCAGTTGTCGGAACCCGTGTCGCCCATGATGAAGGAGCGGTCGAAGCCGCGCTGGTTCGGCAGGTTCCGGGCTTCGTTGCCGACGTTCCACTTGCCGGCCACCGAGGTGCGGTAGCCGCCGGCCTGCAACAGCGTGGCCACGGTCACCACGTTGGGCGTGAGCGTCGCCTGGTAGCCGGGCTGGCCCAGGTGCGCGCCAGGCATGGTCTCGCGCAGATTGCCGTGGCCGTTGCGGTGGTTGTCCACGCCGGTGAGCAGCATGGCGCGCGTGGGCGAGCACGACGCAGCGACGTGGAAATTGGAGAAGCGCACGCCACGCCGGGCCAGTTCGTCGAGGTTGGGCGTGGCGATCTCGCCGCCGAAGGCGCCCACGTCGGTGTAGCCCCAGTCGTCGGCGACGAGCACGACGATGTTGGGCCTGGGCGTCGGGGCGGGCGGCGCGTTCGCGGCGAGGGCGCCGCCGCCGGCCAGCAGTGCGCTGGCCAGGCCCAGCTCGATCAGCGTGGTCTTCATGGGCTCAGCCTTGCTGCCGCGCGCGGGTCTGCTGGTCGGCCAGTGGCTTCCAGTGCAGCAGGCCGAACAGCAGCGTCAGCAGGACGCTGACCGCCAGTGCGCCCCGGTACAGGCGCACGTGCTTGAACACCACGACCAGCTCTGCGGCATGCACCAACAGCAGCATGCCGGCCACGAGCGGGGCGCGATCAAAGGTGCCCGCAGGCAGCAGCCCGGCCAGCCTGGCGAGTGCCATCGTGTAGGCCAGCAGGCACAGCGCGCGGAACAGGTAGTTGATCGTCAGCTTCATGAGGTGCTCGCGGAGTTGGGAGTGAACAGCGCCTGTTGAACCGCCCAGAGGCGGTCCTGCCCCCAGACCGCGGTGTCGCGCACCCGGAACGTCGGCACGCCCCACAGGCCCAGGCCCAGCATCTCGACGCGGTTGGCTTCGGCTGCCTCGCGCCAGGCAGACTCCCGCATCGCCGCGCAGGCTTCGTCCCACTGCAGGCCGGCGCGCTCGGCGATGCGGCGCAGGCCGCGGTCGCTGCCCGCGTCGATGCCCTCGGCCCACACGCCGTGCATGAAGGACAGCACGTAGGCTTGGCCCCTGCCCATGCGTTCGGCCAGGGGCATCAGCGACAGGCCGCGCTCCACCGGCCGGCCCACCGGATCGTTGAGGCGGCCGAACGGCGTGTGACGCAGGTGGGCCTCGCGTGCGGCGTCCAGGCTGATGTACATGCGCTTCTCACGCGGTACGGGCAGCCCGCGCATCACCATGGGCAGCACATAGCGCAGGCGCACCGGCGCGCCGGCCAGACGGCCGAGTTCGAAAACGCGCGGTGCGACGATGGCCGAGTAGGGGCTGCGAAAGGAGAAATAGAAGTCGATCGGCGGTGAGTCATCCAGCGGCGCGGACGCGTTCAGGTCCGCGTCTGGGGCGAACAGGAAACCGGCGATGCCATCTCGCTGCGCGCCCAGGTCTTGCAGGCGCTGCTCCAGATGGTGCAGGCGGTCGATGCCCCAATACCACTCGCCGGCGTAGTAGAGCGTGGCGCCCAGGTAGTGACCCAACCGCCGCCGCAAGGCGTTGGCTGCATCGAGGTGCGCCGTCACCTGGTCTTCGCTGGCCTCGGGCTGTTCCTGCGCCGCCAGATTGCCCGGGGTGCTGTTTGCGGTGCTGTCCCACATCGCGGCGGAAAGCGGCCCGGCGGTTTCGACAAAACCACCTCGTTCGGCGGCGCTGACCAGCATGCGGGTGGCCCGCTGCAGCGCCGCGTCAGAGGGTTGCACGCCGGGGTCGCGGAAGCCCAACCCATGGTGCGCCGCGAGCGCTTGCGCGTCCTTGCGGCTGTGTGCCACCAGACGGTCACGGTCCGGCGCAACGGCATCCGACGGCGGGCCCACCACGTGTGCGACGAGTTCGACACCGTAGCGCTGCGTCAGCGCCGGCAGGCAGATTGCGAGCAGCGCGCTGTAAGGGTCGTCAACCTGGTGAAAGTAATGAATGCGGTGGGGCTCGCCCTTGGCGCGGCGCACGCGTTCAGCCTGGGCGCGCTTCTTCAGCAAACGCTCACGCGACAGCCAGTGCTGGCTCAGCACCGGCATCAGCAGGCTGCGTAGGAACATCAGCGTGGCCCGCTTTGTGCGCGGACGGCTTGGATGCCCGCAACCATGGATTGGGCTGACGGGGAAGTGGGGGTCATTGCGGTCCCGGTGGTGCCATGCAAACAGTACACATGTGTCTTGAGAATGAATTTAGCACCTCAGTACACTGGTGTCTGTTGGGGAGTGCCCGGGGTCTGATGACAACAGCAAAACGCAAGCGCCTGCGGCCGGCTGGCCCGCCGCTGACACGAGAAGACTGGCTGATCGCCGCGCACGCTGCCGTCGTGGCGGGCGGTTTCGACCAGTTGCGTGTGCTGCAGATTGCCAAAGCGCTGCGGGTCTCGCGCGGCAGTTTCTACTGGCACTTCACCGGACAAGCCGAACTCCAGGAGGAACTGCTGGAACGATGGCGCAGCCAGCAGTTCGCTGTTGATGCCGCGCTGCGCGCTCAGGCTGCGACCGACCCCGGCGCCGACCTGGAGCAGGTTCTGGAAACTGCGTTGGCACAGATTGGCGACAAGCAGGAGCACGTGCGCTTTGAGTTGGCCTTGCGGGGCTTGGCGCGGCGCGACGAGGCCGTGGCGCGCATGTTGGCCGAGGCCGACGCGCTGCGCATGAGCCTGTTCGAGCACAAGTTCCTTCAGTTGACCGGCGATGCCCACACGGCGGCGGAACTCGCTGCGCTGTTCTATCTGGCGGTTGTGGGTTGCTACCAAGCCCTGAGCCGCCCGGCGAATCCGCCCCAACTCAAGGACTACCTGCAGCGCTTGATCTCCACCTACCTGATTCAGCGATTTGTTCCTCCAATGGCAAGACGGAGCTGAATCGCCCCGGGTTTCCTAGACGCCCGTGAGCCGTTTGGAATGGCGTCGTTCTAACTCGACCGGCGAAGTGTCGCCGGCGGTGCCGTGGCGCCGCTTGGGGTTGTAAAACATCTCGATGTAGTTGAAGACGTTGGCGCGGGCGTCGTTGCGGGTCGGATAGACCTGCCGACGGATGTGCTCGCGCTTGAGCAGTTGGAAGAAGCTCTCGGCCACGGCGTTGTCGTGGCAGTTGCCACGCCGGCTCATGCTGCTGACCAGGTTGTGGCCGCGCAGGAAGTCCTGCCACTCATGACCCGTGAACTGGCAGCCCTGGTCGGAGTGCACCGTGACGGCCTCCTTGGGTTGGCGTCGCCATAACGCCATCAGCAGTGCATCCAACACCAGTCTGGTGTCGATGCGACTGCACATCGACCAGCCTACCACCTGACGCGAGAACAGGTCGACCACGACCGCCAGATACAGCCAGCCCTCGTGGGTGCGGATGTAGGTGATGTCGGTCACCCAGGACTGGTTGGGCTGGGCCACCGTGAACTGGCGCTGCAGATGGTTCGGCGCCACCACGGCAGGTTTGCCGCCGCGCATCCCAGGACGGCGCCTGTAGCCTGTCAGCGAGCGCAGCCCTTCAAGCCTCAGCAGTCGCGCAACGCGGTGCTCGCCGAGGTCGCGCATGTCCGGCGTCAGCTTGCGATAGCCGTACACGCCGCCGCTCTGCAGCCATGCCTGCTTGAGCAGGCCAGTCAGGCGCTGGTCGTCCTTGGTCCGTTGGCTCTGCGGCTCGCGCTTCCAGGCGTAGTAGCCGCTGGGGTGCACCTGCATGACCTTGCACATGCGGCGCACGCTGTAATGGGACTCGTGCGCCTTGATGAACGCGTACCTCACGACCGCCAGCGCTGTGAACAATGCGCCCGGCACCCACCGCAGGTTGCCGCTGTGGCCGACTGCTGTCGGCATCCAGTCGCGCCAGCAGCACGAGCCCGGCGCGTCACTGCCCCGGCCTGTCACTCCTGCAGAAACGCCCGCAAGGCCGCCAGGCCGCGACCCGGCTGCTCTTCCTGCGGCAGGTGGCCGATGCCGGGCAGGGCGACGAGCCGCACGTGGGGGAGGGCAGCGACGTAGTCGGCCGCGTTGCTGAACGGGATCATGGCGTCCTGTTCGCCCCAGAGCAGCAGCGTTGGCGCCGTGATCCGGCGCAGTTGCGGGCGCGGGTCGGTCAGCACGGTCTGCCGCATGCGTTCGAGCAGCGCCGTGCGGGCGCCGGGCGCGCGGATCAGGTCGAAGTAACGCTGCGCCAGCCGGTCGTTGAGCGCTTCGGGGTCGGCATAGGCCGGCGCCAGGCTCATGCGCAGCAGCGGCTTGGGCAGCACGTGGGTCATGAGCCTGAAGCTGGCCGGCACCTCGGGCGCCTTGCCGTACTCGAAGCCGGGGCTGGCGAAGCCGTCGGGCGCGATCAGCACCAGCCGTGCGACGCGCTCGGGGTGGTCGGCCGCGAAACGCCAGGCGATGCGACCGCCGATGGAGTGGCCGATCAGCGTCACCCGGCTCAACTGCAACTGGTCCAGCAGCGCCAGCAGCAGTCGTTCGGTGCGGTCGTCGGTGTAGACCCCGCTGGGGTCCGGCGGGCTCAGGCCGCTGCCGGGCAGGTCGAGGCGGATCACGCGGTGCTGCTCGGCCAGCGCCTCGGCCCAGGGTTCCCAGGTGTGCAGGCTGGCGCCGAAGCCGTGCAGCATCAACAGCGGCGGTGCGGCGCCGTTGTCATGGGGAGCGCCGCTGTCGCGCACATGCAGCTGCACGCCGGGCAGCGCGCGCAGCTCGATGCGGTCGCTGGCCTGGCGCAGGTATCTCGCGTCCAGCTCGGCCTGCGGCAGGTCGGGCGTCCAGGCCCAGGCGGCCAGGCCGAGCAGTGCCGCCACGATGATGATCATGGCCCCACCGAATTTCCGGCGCACGGGTTCAGGCGTGGGGCGCGCGCGAGCGCATGCCCCAGTCCCAGAGCTTCTCGCTGGGCAGCGGCAGCACCATGAACCAGTGCTCCAGCAGCGCGAGGCTGAGCAGCATGGCGACGAAGCTGCAGGCGGTGACCTCGAAGGCCGCGAAGCTCATCGACACCGCGCTGTGCCAGGCCGCCGCCGCCAGCGCCGTGACGGCGATGACGCTGACCGGGAACAGCGCGTTGCTGGGCCTTTGCCGGAAGTAGCTGTGCATGTAGCGCAGGTGCTCGGGCAGGAACTGCTCGTTGAGGTTGCGCACACCCAGGAAGACGTTCAGCTTGGCCGACAGGCGCATCAGCCACAGCACGCCGAAGGTCCAAGCGCTGAGCTGGTTGGGCTGCTGCCAGGTCAGCAGCAGGATGGCCGCACCCAGCACGATCAGCGCGAGCTCGTGGTACAGGATGGCCATGATGGCGTGACCGACGCGCCGCCAGCCGCGCGCGCCCGGCGGGCAGGCCCGGCGGCGGGGGCCGGTCACGTAGCCGAGCAGGAAGCCGATTTCCTGCCAGGCCCAGACCATCAGCGCAGCGGTGAAGGCCAGATACGCCCCGGTGACGCGCGTGTCGGATGCCGACACCGCCACGCCCAGCAGCGACACGCCCAGCAGCACGGTGGCCGCGGCCATCGTCCATTTGTGCGTGGCCCGGGGCAGGCCGTTGAGGTACAGGATCACGCCCGTGCTGAACCACCACAGCAGCAGCGTGTAGAGGGCGGGCCAGCCGTGTTGCATCGCCAAGGCTCCGTGGGTGCTCTTACCAGCTCGGTGCCACACGCATGTCGCGCGGCAGTTCGTGGGACTTGGTGGGCAGCAGGTACAGCCGCCCGAAGCACAGCGCGGCGCGCGCGGCGCACAGGCCCTGCTGCAGGCGCCCGACCAGGCCCCCGCGTGCCTTGGCGCGTTCGGCGGCGGCCGAGATGTCGCACAGGCGGTCCATGCCGGCGCGAAAGACCGGGTGGTCGGTGTCAAGGCTCAGCGGGAAGACCTGCCGGGTGATCTCGGTGGTGATGTCGAACACGCGGTAGTCGTAGTCGGTCGGGTCCATGCCCAGGGCCTCGCTGAGCCAGGGGCGCGTGTGGTCGCGCACGTACATGGTGGCGTAGACGGCCAGCAGGAAGAAGCGGATCCACAGCTTGTTGGCGCCCTGCAGCAGCCCGGGCTGGGCGCGCATGATGAGCGCAAAGGACTCGCCATGGCGGAACTCGTCGTTGCACCAGCGCTCGAACCAGCGAAAGATCGGGTGAAAGCGCTTCTCGGGGTGGCGCTCCAGCTGGCGGTAGATGCTGATGTAGCGGGCGTAGCCGATCTTCTCGGACAGGTAGGTCGCGTAGAAGATGTACTTGGGCTTGAAGTAGGTGTAGGCCTTGCTCTGCTTGAGGTTGACGAGGTCCACGCCCAGGCCGAAGTCCTTCAGCGACTGGTTCAGGAAGTTGGCGTGGCGCGATTCGTCGCGCGTCATGTAGCGCATCAGCTGCTTGATGTCGGGGTTGCTGACGTGCTTCTGGATCTCGTTGTAGAGCACGCAGCCGGAGTACTCGCTGGTCAGCGAGCTCACGAGGAACTCCTGGAAGTCGCGCCTGAGCTGCGGCGACCATTGCGCGGACAGCTCGGCCACCTCGGCGGCGAACTCGGGGCCGCGCTGGAAGTGGTCGTGGTTGTTGTCGCCCTCGTACTCGGCCAGCATCGCGTCCCACTCGGCGCGGATGGGGCTCATGTCGAGCCGGTCCATGGCGGCGTAGTCGGTCTTGTAGAAGCGCGGGGTCAGCACCGTCTCGGCCTTGGCCAGGCGGGCGGCGTCCTCGGGGCTGTGCAGTTCAGCGCTGTGCGACATGATCGGCTCCGGAAGCGGCGGGCAGCAGTTGGGCGAACACGGCCGAGTTGGTGGGCCCAAAGGATTCGAGGTCGATGCGCCGGTGAGTGCCCGGGTCGACCAGCGTGAGCCGCCCGTCCGCGCGGCCCAGCAGCTCGAACGGCGTCTCGGGCCCGAGGCCCTGGCGCTTGCGCTCGCGCACCAGCCCGCGCATGGTGCTGCGCAGGAAGCCGTTGGTGCCGGGCGCGGCGGTGGTCAGCAGCGCGCCGCTGCCGGCGTCGAGCACGGCGATGCTGCCGTCGTCGCGGTCTTCGAAGCGCAGCTGGCGCGTGGAGAGCGTGGCCGCGTCGGCCTGCTGCACCGCACTCAGTCCGGACAGGCGCACGGCGCTGACGCCGACGAGGCAGCTCAGCACCAGGGCCGCCATGGCCGCCAGCGGGACGATGGGCAGCTTGGCTTGCAGGCTTGCGTTCATGAGGATTCCTTACGCTGCGTGAGCGAGCGGCTTGGCGACCAGGGCGGGTACGCCGCTGCGCATGTCGACGGCGCCCACGGCGCGCTGGGGCAGCGCGTGGCGGGCCGCCTCGGCCTGCTGCAGCGCGGTGGCCAGCGTCTGCGCGACGGCCTTCGCGTTGCGCAATCCGCGCAGCATTGGCTGGGTGCGCTTGAGCTGCCAGGGCCGCGCATGCGGCCACAGGTGCAGGTAGGCGATGCGGTCGGTGCCGGCCAGGTCGAGCACGATGTCGCCACCGTCCCCGCGACGCCCGCGCCAGCCGGCGGAGGCGATCTGCGCGAAGGGCAGGTTGAACGTGATGCTCAGCACCACGCCCACGCGCATGACGACGCGCTTGTTGGTGATGGTGTAGACCGTCGTGCGTGCCATCAGCCAGGCAATGCCGCCCAGCAGGCCCAGGGCCAGCACGATCAGCGGCAGCATGCCGGCCATGGCCATCAGTGTCTGGCCCAAGGTCGCGCCGTCGTAGGCGCTGCCGACGCCGCGCCAGGCGAGCAGGGTGCCGAAATAGACCAGCAGCAGGTCCACATGCAGCGCCTGGCGGGCCAGCAGCCACGCGTCGGGGTTGCCCTGCCACAGCTGCACCTCGTTGGCCGGCAGGGCCTCGGGCAGGCCGTGGGCGGCCTCGAACTCGTGCTCATGCTCCGGCGCCAGCAGGTCGACCAGGGAGGCGACGGCCTTCACAGCAGCGGCTCCTGGCGGCCGGGCGTCGCGTAGAGCGTGCCGGCGCCGTAGTAGGCCATGATCTTTTCTTCTTCCAGCAGCGTCACCTGGTCGGGCAGGCGCGTCTTGGGCACGCGGGCGAACTGGTGGCTGAGGATGGACTTGACGCGGATGCGGCGCTGCTCGACGCGGGCGAAGTTCATCGGCAGCAGCACCCGGCCGCCGCCGTCCACCTCCACCTCCAGGTAGCGGAACAGCATCTCCGAGCGGTCCACCCACAGGTCCACGACCCGGCCGCCCTCGACACCGTCGTCACCGAGCACCGGCAGGCCGCGCGGGTCGACGTCCTGGTGGGCGATGCCGAAGCCCGCCGCCACGCGCAGCGGCACGATCTTGACGAGGCCTTCATAGGTCACGTCGGCCACGTCGGCGCGGTTGCTCCAGCTGCCGGGGCCCACGCCGGCCAGCAGCAGGTCGCCCGTGGGCTGCAACGGCGAGCCGCGGTACGCGCCTTCGTGCACCGGCGGCTGGTTGTCCAGTCGCTGGTTGGGCGCCTGGAACGTGTCGCCGTTGGCCAGCCGGTAGGTGCGGGGCTCGGGGATGGCGGGCCAGCCCTGCACGGTGATGGCGGCGGAGCGGTCCGACTCCAGCGGATAGCCTTCGCGCTTGTTCTCGCGGTGCAGGTAGTAGATCAGTCCTGCGAAGAAGATCCAGAACGCGTAGAGCACGAGCTGGGCGACGTCGATATAGCCTGTGATGGCACCGGTTTGCATGGAGGCCTCCTAGCCTGGGAACTCGGCCAGCCCGAAGCGCTGGCGTGACGAACGGGGTGCGCCGGCGGGGCGCACCAGGGGACCGATGGCGATCAGCGTGCCGAACAGCAGCGCGATCTCCAGGTGATAGACGACGCTGTAGGCCACCTGCGGCTCGGACATGGCCGCACCCAGCCAGCCGTGTGAGGCCAGCGCCTCGAAGCCGTCGCGCAGCGTGCCGCCCAGCGCCACGGCCAGGCCGCCGGCACTGGCCTGCATGGCGCCCCAGGCCCCCAGCGCGAGGCCGGCGCAGCCGCGGGTCTCCAGCCCCATCGCCACCACCAGCGTGCTGACTGCGAACAGCCCGCCGCCCAGGCCGATGAGGAAGTTGCCGAAGCGAAACAGCAGGCCCGAGTCCAATGGCGCCGCGAAGATGACGGCCGAGAACGCGCAGATGCCGATCAGCAGGCCGATGGATGCCAGCCGGTAGGCGTCGAAGCCGCGCTGCAGCAGCCGCGCGGCGATGGCGAACGCGACGAAGGAGCCCATCGCCATGCCGGCCGTCAGCAAGCTGGTGGAGGCCACCGACAGCTTCAGGATCGCGCCGCCGTAGGGCTCCAGCACGATGTCCTGCATGTTGAACGCGGCCGTGCCCATGGCAACGGCGACGAGGAAGCGGCGCGTGTTGCGCTGCGCGGCGAAGCGGCGCCACACCTGGCGGAAGGGTTCCTGCGGCGCCGCATCGGGCTCGCGCCTGACGCTGCCGCGCGCCTCCTGCTTCCACAGCGCCACGGTGTTGAGCAGCATGGTCATGATGGCCGCCCCCTGCACCACGCCCACCAGCCGCGTCGGCGAGAAGCTTTGCAGCACGACGCTGAACACCACGCTGGCCAGCACCATGCCCAGCAGCAGCATCACGTACATCAACGCCACCACGCGCGGGCGCGTGTCGGGGCGGGCCTGGTCGGTGGCCAGGGCCAGGCCGGCGGTCTGCGTCGTCTGCATGCCGGCGCCCACCATGACGAAGGCCAGCGCCGCGGCCAGATGGCCGAGCACCACGCCGCCCGGCTGCGCCTCGGCGCCCGCGCCCGGCTGCAGCAGGATCAGCGCGAACGGCATGATGGACAGCCCGCCGAACTGCAGCAGTGAGCCGAACCACAGGTAGGGCACGCGCCGCCAGCCCAGGGCCGACAGGTGGGTGTCCGAGCGGTAGCCCACCATGGCGCGAAAGGGCGCGGCCAGCAGTGGCAGCGCCACCATCAGCGACACCAGCCAGGCCGAAACGCCCAGCTCGACGATCATGACCCGGTTCAGCGTGCCGACGAGCAGCGCGTAGGCCATGCCCACGGACACCTGGAACAGCGCCAGCCGCAGCAGCCGGGACAGTGGCAGCTCCGTGGTCGCGACGTCGGCGAACGGCAGGAACTCCACGCTCAGCTTGGACCACTTGCCAGCCAGCCGCTGGTTGAGCTGCAGGACCGATTTCATGGCTTCACCAGCTCCATGGCCTGCGAGGTGTAGAAGCCGCTGGCGATGCGCTGGCTGCGGCCGATGTCCCAGGCCAGCAGGCGCGGGTGCGCGTCCAGCCTGCGGTGCAGCGCGCGCTCGGCCACCGGCACGATGGACGGCGAGCGATTGCCGCGCGGGAACAGCTTGCCGGCTGCCTTGAACAACTCCAGCGCGGGGCTGCTGGGCGCGAAGGTGAACAGCAGCGAGTGGCGCGTGCGCTGGGCCAGACCGGCGATCACCTCGACCGCGTCGGCAGGTTCGTAGTGGATCAGCGAGTCCATGCCCACCACGTGGTCGAACTCGCCCAGCGCCGGGTCCAGCATGTCGCCGCAGCGGAAGTCGATGCGGCCGCCGCTGCTGAATACGGGCTGGCGGTCCCGGGCCAGGTCCACCAGCGTGGGTGACAGGTCGATGGCCAGCACCTCGGCGCCGCGCCGTGCGGCTTCCACGGCGAGTGCCCCGGTGCCGCAGCCGGCATCCAGCAGCCGGCGGCCGCGCAGGTCCTCGGGCAGCCAGGACAGCAGCGTGGCGCGCATGCGGTCACGGCCGGCGCGCACGGTGGCGCGCACGCGGCCCACGGGGGCGTCGGAGGTCAGCCTGGCCCACGCGTCGACCGCGGTGCGGTCGAAGTAGGTCTCGATCTCGCCGCGGCGTTCGGTGTAGTTGGAGGTGTTCATCAGTCGAATCCGAGCAGGTCGAAGATGTCGCGGTCCTTCATCGGCACGCAGGTGTAGGGCTCGCCGCCCAGCCACAGCGTGGCGGCCAGGCGCAGGTACTCGGCCTGCACCTTCTCCAGCTCTGGCGATGGCTCCATCTCGAACAGCGTCGATTTCTTCAGCCGGCTGCGGCGGATGACGTCCAGGTCCGGGAAGTGCGCCGCGAGCTTCAGGCCGATCTTGTCGTTGTACTTGTCGATCTGGTCGGTGGCGGCACTGCGGTTGGCGATGACACCGCCCAGCCGCACCTTGTAGTTCTTGGCCTTGGCGCCGATAGCCTGCACGATGCGGTTCATCGCGAAGATGGAATCGAAGTCGTTGGCCGTGACGATCAGCGCGCGGTCGGCGTGCTGCAGGGGAGCGGCAAACCCACCACAGACGACATCCCCCAGCACGTCGAAGATCACCACGTCGGTGTCTTCCAGCAGGTGGTGCTCCTTCAGCAGCTTGACCGTCTGGCCCACCACGTAGCCGCCGCAGCCGGTGCCCGCGGGCGGCCCGCCGGCTTCCACGCACATCACGCCGTTGTAGCCCTCGAAGACGAAGTCCTCGACGCGCAGTTCCTCGGCGTGGAAGTTGACCGTCTCCAGCACGTCGATGACGGTGGGCAGCATCTTCTTGGTCAGCGTGAAGGTGGAGTCATGCTTGGGGTCGCAGCCGATCTGCAGCACGCGTTTTCCCAGCTTGGAGAACGCGGCGGAGAGGTTGCTGGACGTGGTGCTCTTGCCGATGCCGCCCTTGCCGTAGATCGCAAAGCACTTGGCGGTGCCGATCTGCACGGTGGGGTCCATCTGCACCTGCACGCTGCCGGTGCCATCGGGTTGGCGTCGGTTGCCGATCTCTTGGATCGGGACTTCGGTGACCATGTTCATGCGGCTGCCTTTTCTTTCGCGGAATTCGCTGTGGAAGTGACGCCTTCCAGGCGGTCTTCCAATTCGTCGCCGGCCTGGCGCAGGGCTTCAAGGGTGTCGGCATCGGGCTGCCAGTAGTCGCGCTCGTACGCTTCCAGCAGCCGGTTGGCGACCCGCGCTGAGGCGGTGGGGTTCAGCTGGGCCAGGCGTTCGCGCATGGCCGGATCGAGCATGAAGGTGGCGCTGAGCTGTTCATAGACCCAGGGTGCCACTTGGCCGGTCGTGGCCGACCAGCCCATGGTGTTGGTCACGTGCACCTCGATCTGGCGCACGCCCTCGTAGCCATGCTTGAGCATGCCCTCGTACCATTTGGGGTTGAGCATGCGCGTGCGGGTCTCCAGCGCCACCTGCTCGCTGAGCGTGCGCACCGCGCCGCCGCCCAGGCTGTCGCGCGTCTGGTCGCCGATGTAGACCGGGGCCATCTGTGCGCCGTCACCGTCCTTGCGGACCTTGGCGCGCTTGATCGCGCGGCTGACGCCGCCGAGCGTGTCGAAGTAGGTGTCCACCGTGGTGACACCCAGCTCCACCGAGTCGAGGTTCTGGTAGGCCAGTTGCACGTCGGCCAGCACGCTTTGCAGCAGGGCCGCCTGCTGCACCGGGCGGCCCGCGCGGCCGTAGGCAAAGCCCTTGCGGCGGCTGTAGGTCTCGGCCAGCTCGTCGCCGTCTTCCCAGCGGCTGTTGTCGATCAGGCTGTTGATGTTGGCGCCGTAAGCACCCTCGGCATTGCCGAAGACACGCAGCGAGGCGGTCTCCAGGTCGCCGCCGTGCTGGGCCTGGAAGGCCAGCGCGTGCTGGCGGATGAAGTTCTGTTCCAGCGGCTCGTCGGCCTGCGCCGCCAGGAAGGCGGCTTCGGCCAGCAGCTTGATCTGCAGCGGCAGCAGGTCGCGGAAGATGCCCGACAGCGTGATGACCACGTCGATGCGCGGCCGGCCCAATTGGATGAGCGGTATCAGCTCGGCACCGGCCAGGCGGCCGTAGCTGTCGAAGCGGGGGCGTGCGCCCATCAGCGCCAGCACCTGGGCGATGGGGCCGCCTTCGCTCTTGAGGTTGTCGGTGCCCCACAGCACCATGGCGATGGACTCGGGCAGCGCGTTGCCGGCGCTCATGTGCTTGTCCAGCAGGCGCTGCGCCTGGGCGAAGCCGTCCTTCACCGCGTAGGCGCTGGGGATGCGGAAGGGGTCGAAGCCGTGCAGGTTGCGGCCCGTGGGCAGCACGGCGGGCGTGCGCAGCACGTCGCCGCCGGGGGCGGGGCGCAGGAAGCGGCCGTCCAGCGCGCGCAGGATGCCGTCGATCTCGCGGTCCTCGGCCATCAGCTGGTCCATCTCGCTCAACTGCTGCAGCAGCGCGAGGTCTTCCAGGTCGTCATCCGACGTGGGCATGCCGTTGGCCACCAGCGCCTCGATGACGGCGCGCTGCGGCTTGACGCCGTGCGAGGCCTCGGCGCAGGACATCAACAGGTCGACCCGCTCCGCCGGGCTGGGCGCCTGGCCGACCACGTGCAGGCCGTACGGGATCAGCGTGTACTCGACCTCCAGCACCGCGTCGTTGAGCCGCGCGATGCGGTCTTCGGCGGCGGCGCCCCACGGCGGCTCGGCGGTGGCGAGGTCAAACTCGGCGGCCTGGGCCTGGATCATCAGGCTCAGCTCGTCGCGCTCGACTTGAGCTTCAGGCTCCAGGCTGCGGTAGCGCGCCAGCGTTTCCTTCAGCTCGACCAGGCCCTTGTAGAGGCCCGCCTCGGCCACCGGTGGCGTGAGGTAGCTGATCAGTGTGGCGGCGGCACGGCGCTTGGCGATGGTGCCCTCCGACGGGTTGTTGGAGGCGTAGAGGTACAGGTTGGGCAGGTCGCCGATCAGGCGGTCCGGCCAGCAGCGGGCCGACATGCCGGCCTGCTTGCCGGGCATGAACTCCAGCGCGCCGTGGGTGCCGAAGTGCAGCACGGCATGGGCGGCGAAGTCCTCGCGCAGCCAGCGGTAGAAGGCCGAGAACGCATGCGTGGGCGCAAAGCCCTGCTCGAACAGCAGCCGCATCGGGTCGCCCTCGTAGCCGAAGGCGGGCTGGATGCCGACGAAGACATTGCCGAAGCGCTCGCCCAGCACGAAGATGTGGCTGCCGTCGCTCTGCTGCTTGCCGGGCGACGGACCCCACTGGGCTTCGATTTCCTTCAGGTACTTCTCGCGCTTCAGGTGCTCGTTGGCGGGGATGCGATGGTGCACATTGGCCATCGCGCCGAAGCGCGCGGCGTTGCCGGTGATGATGCTGTCGCGCAGCGCGTCGACCGACGCGGGCATGTCCACCGTGTAGCCCTCGCGGGCCATTGCGGCCATCGTGTTGAACAGCGACTCGAACACCGACAGGAAGGCCGCCGTGCCGGTGGCGCCGGCATTGGGCGGGAAGTTGAAGACGACCGCCGCCACGCGGCGTTCGGCGCGCTCGCTGCGGCGCAGGTCCACCAGCTTGCCCACGCGGGCGGCCAGCGCATCGGCGCGCTCGATGCAGCTGTGCATGTCGTGCGAGTCCACCTCGTTCTCGAAGCGGCAGGCATGGCTGCAACCGGTGCAGGCGATGTGGGTGGCGTTGGCGCGGCCGCCGAACACCATCGCGCCCGTGGCACCGTCCAGCTCGGGGATGGCCACCATGATGGTGGACTCCACCGGCAGCAGCCCGCGCTGTGAGCCGCCCCACTGGTCCAGCGTCTGGAATTCGACCGGGTGCACGGCCAGGTAGGGCACGTCCAGCGCAGCGAGGATGTCCTCGGCCGCCTTGGCGTCGTTGTAGGCCGGGCCGCCCACCAGCGAGAAGCCGGTTAGCGACACCAGCGCGTCGATCTGCGTGCGGCCGTCCGCGCCGTGGAAATAGGCGGCGATGGCCGGGCGCTGGTCGAGGCCGGTGGCGAATGCCGGGATGACGCGCAGGCCGCGCGCCTCCAGCGCCGTGATGACGCCGTTGTAGTGGTCGGCATTGCCGGCCAGCACATAGGAGCGCATCAGCAGCAGGCCCACGGTGCCACGCGTGCCCGTGGTGGCGACCTTGGGCAGGGCGTCCAGCGCGGTGGCCATCAGGCCCACGGCGCTGGGGTGGGTCATGCGCGGGTGGTAGAGCCCCACCTCGGGGTACTCGATGGGCTGCTGCGGCTTGGCGGTCAGGCGCATCGCCTTGCGCGGCCCGTCGGCGTAGCGCTCCACGAGCAGGCGCACCATGTTGTCGATGTTGTCCTGCGAGCCCGCCAGCCAGTACTGCAGCGTCAGGAAGTAGGCGCGAACGTCCTGCGCCGTGCCGGGAATGAAACGCAGGATCTTGGGCAGCATGCGCAGCGTCTTCATCTGCTGCGCGCCGGCTGTTCCCTGTCCCTTGCCCTTGTTGCCATCGTCCTTGCC
Organism: Roseateles sp.; assembly: GCF_965229315.1. Classification (GTDB taxonomy): domain Bacteria; phylum Pseudomonadota; class Gammaproteobacteria; order Burkholderiales; family Burkholderiaceae_C; genus Pelomonas. Next base: position 2,551,697 of record NZ_CBDDJA010000002.1, on the reverse strand, counting down.
CGGCGGCTTGCCGCGCAGCCGCTTCAGGAAGGCCATGGCGCCGGTGGCCGGGGCGGACATGTCGAAGCGGCCCATGCGGGTCAGCTTGGTGACCTCTGCGGCGGACATCGCGCAGACCATGGCGTCGCAGTGTTCACGGCGCGCCTGCAGGTCCGGCAGGATGGGCGTGAAATGGTCTTCCAGGAAGAGCATGGACGCGATGACGATGTCACCCGTGGCGATGTCGGCCTTGCAGCGGGCCAGGGCCGTGGGGTTGTCGCCCCATTCGGCAGCGGCGTGCACGGTCAGGCGCAGGCCGGGGAGGGCTTTGGACAGCGTGACGTTGGCGCGTTCGGTGGCGCTGGCGAGGTGGCTGTCCATGGTCACGATGACCACGTTCATGCTGCTCGCCCTATCGGCTGAAGTGCGCTTTGGCGTCATAGAGTGTCTCTACGGTGATCACCGGCACGCTCATGCTGAGTGCATACGCCTCGGTGTTGCGGCGAGCCTTGCCGCGCACGAAGAAGGGGATCTTGCGGAGCTCCTTCTCGGCATCTGGTGCCCAGGCTGCCGGGATCGCGGCAGCTGGGCTTTCTTCGTTGTGTTGTGTCTGAACTTCGATCAGCGCCGGGGCTGTCGGAGCCTGGATGGCCGGGCCGCCGAGGTGCGACGGCGCGGCGTCCTCGTGGAACTCGAAGTCACCCCGGAACATGCCGATCAGGTGTTCCTCCAGGCCCATCATCAGCGGGTGGACCCAGGTGTCGAACAGCACGTTCGCGCCCTCGAAGCCCATCTGCGGCGAGTAGCGCGCCGGGAAGTCCTGCACGTGCACGGGGGCCGAGATCACCGCGCAGGGCAGGCCCAGGCGCTTGGCGATGTGGCGCTCCATCTGCGTGCCCAGCACCAGCTCGGGGCCGGCGGCGGCTATTGCCGCTTCCACTTCCAGGTAGTCGTCGCTGATCAGCGGCTCGACGCCGTACAGCGCGGCGGCTTCGCGCACGTCGCGCGCGAACTCGCGGCTGTAGCTGCCCAGGCCCACGACCTTGAAGCCGAACTCGCGGGCGGCCACGCGCGCGGCGGCAATGGCATGCGTGGCGTCACCGAACACGAAGACGCGTTTGCCGGTCAGGTAGTTGGAGTCCACCGACTTGGCGTACCAGGGCGAGCGCGACTGCGCTTCGGCCGCGGCCATGTCGGGGTCGATGCCCGCCAGCGTCGCGACTTCGCGGATGAACTCGCGCGTGGCTGGGGCGCCGATGGGGATGGTCTTGGTGGCCGGCAGGCCGAGGTTGCGCGTCATCCAGCCCGCCGCCTGGTGGGCGACCTCGGGGTAGAGCACGACGTTGAAGTCGGCGTCGGCCAGTCGCGCGAGGTCGGCGGGTGAGGCATCGAGCGGCGCCACCACATTGACCGCCACACCGATCAGCGCCAGCAGCTGCCGGATTTCGCGCACATCGTCGCGGTGGCGAAAGCCCAGGGCCGTCGGGCCGAGGATGTTGCAGCGCGGCTGGTTGCCCTTCACGCGCGGCTCGGTCGGCTTGACCGCCAGGTGGCGCACCAGTTGGTAGAAGGTTTCGGCCGCGCCCCAGTTCTCCTTCTTCTGGTAGGCCGGCAGCTCCAGCGGGATCACCGGCACCGGCAGGGCCAACGCCTGCGTCAGGCCGCCTGGGTCGTCCTGGATTAGCTCGGCGGTGCAGGAGGCACCCACCAGCATCGCCTGCGGCTGGAAGCGCGCGTAGGCGTCGCGCGCGGCGTCCTTGAACAGCTGTGCCGTGTCGCCGCCCAGGTCGCGCGCCTGGAACGTGGTGTAGGTGACCGGCGGGCGCTTGTTGGAGCGCTCGATCATCGTGAACAGCAGGTCCGCGTAGGTGTCGCCCTGCGGCGCGTGCAGCACGTAGTGCACACCGCGCATGGCCGTGGCGATGCGCATCGCGCCGACGTGCGGCGGGCCTTCGTAGGTCCAGAGCGTCAATTGCATGTCAGGCCGCCAAAAGGGTTCGACGCGTGAGCGGGCGGGTGAACAGCCCCGCGAGATCGCCGGCCTGCTCGAAGCCCTGGATGGGCGTGAACACCAGCTCGATGGACCACTTGGTCGTGAAGCCTTCGGCCTCCAGCGGGTTGGCCAGCCCCAGGCCGCAGACGACCATGTCAGGTGCCGCAGCACGGCAGCGGTCCAGCTGCTTTTCCACGTCCTGGCCTTCGGAGAGCTGCGTGCCGGCGGGCAGCCAGGCCAGCTCTTCGGCCAGGTGCTGGCGGTGCAGGTAAGGCGATCCCACCTCGGTCAGCCGCATGCCCAGCTCGCGTGACAGGAAGCGCGCCAGCGGTACTTCCAGTTGAGAGTCGGGGAAGAAGAAGATGCTTTTTCCGGCCAGCGACGTGCGATGCGCGGCCAGGGCCTGCTCGGCTCGCTTGCGGGCTGGTGCGATGGCTTGTTCGACGGTGTCGGCGTGCACGCCCATCGCTGAGCCTGCGGCGTGCATCCATGCAGCGCTGCCTTCGGCGCCAAGCGGGAAAGGGCTGGCGACTCGCGTGGCGCCGCGTGATTCCAGCGCCTTGGCGGTGTCGCCGAGAAAGGGCTGGGCCAGCAGGAAGCGGGTGTTGGGGCCGACGGCGGGCAACGTGGTGGAGTTGCGCGACGGGAAGAAGGCGAAGCGCTTCAGGCCCATGGTCTGGAACAGGCGGCTGAACTGGTCTTCCACCACATCGGCCAGCGCGCCGACGATCAGCAACTCGGGCTCGTGCTGCCGGGTGGAGACGGGCAGCACGGGTACCAGCGCGGCCAGGCAGGCATCCTCGCCCTGCGTGAAGGTGGTCTCGATGCCGCTGCCCGAATAGTTCAGCACCCGCACCTGGGGAATGAAGCGCTGGCTGAGCCGGGCGGCGGCACGGGACAGGTCCAGCTTGATGACTTCCGATGGGCAGGAGCCCACCAGGAACAGCAGGCGGATATCGGGCCGGCGCTCCAGCAGCCGCTGCACCACGCGGTCCAGCTCGTCCTGCGCATCGGCCAGGCCGGCAAGATCACGCTCGTCCAGGATGGCGGTTGCGAAGCGCGGCTCGGCAAAGATCATCACGCCGGCCGCCGACTGGATCAGGTGCGCGCAGGTGCGTGATCCCACCACCAGGAAGAAGGCGTCCTGCATCTTGCGATGCAGCCAGATGATGCCGGTCAGGCCGCAGAACACCTCGCGCTGGCCGCGCTCCATCAGCACGGGGGCGTCGGTGCAGCCACGGTCGGCCTGGATGGGGATGACCGCGCTCATGCTCGTGCTCCCGCCGCCATGCTGGCCGCGTGGTCCAGCCGCGCGGCGCGCAGCTTCAGGATGAACTGCGTCGCATTGATGGCGTAGCTGGCGTAGGCCGCCAGCGCCAGCCACATCTGCTGCGGCGTGCTGAGCCAGCCGGTGAACCAGGCCACCACGTAGGCGGTGTGCAGGGCCAGCACCAGCATGCTGAACATGTCTTCCCAGTAGAAGGCGGGGGCGAACAGCCAGCGGTCGAAGACCACCTTCTCCCAGATGCAGCCCGTCACCATGATGGTGTAGAGCGTCAAGGTCTTGACCAGCACGGACAGCGCGGCGGCCTGCTCGCCCTGGCCCGTCATCAGGAATCGCAGCACCAGCACGAGGCTGACGATGAAGACCAGGAACTGCACCGGAGCCAGCACACCCTGGATCAGCGTCCAGACGCTGGCATCGCGGCGCTCACGCTCCTGCGGGGTGTACAGCGGCGCGCGGGCGGGGCGCGGGCTCTGCCTCAGAACGGTGGGCGAGGCGGCTTGGTTGAGCATGGGGCGAATCTAGGCCCCTGAATTACGACTGTCAATCGGAATTGACGTAAACAAAACTAGACATTTATCGCCCAATGGGGAAAATCAGCTTGACGCCGGCCCGCACGACGCCGACATTGCTTCAGGCGCCCTGTCAACGCAAGCTGACTGAAGCGTCGCAGTCCTCAACAAGAACGCAGATCAAGCAAACAAAAACGGTTAGCAGTAGCGATTTCTGACGCTGCCCAGCGCCGAGGACCGGAGCCGATGATCTCCGGCCGCTCACAGGGAACCCTTGCTGCCAACCAGCCCACGAGGAGATACGTGGTGGCTGGATGGACGATCAATCGGCTGGCCAAGCGCCAGCAAGCGCCGCGTGCCATGGCCGCGGCTTCCCGTAGCACGGCAAAGGGTGAGGTGCGCTTCCAGGCCGACCCGTTGACGCTGGCCGAGATGCTGGCGGTCAAGAGTGCCGAGCTGTCGGCCCAACTCGCGCCGCTGGGCGACGACGAGCGGCCGCCGCTGAGTTCACCGCACCTGGTGTCCAGCAACACGTCGCAGGACCTGCAGCTCTCGCGCATCGTCGAGCTGGAGATCATCCCGCGGCTGATGCTGATGCACAGCGCGCAACCGCTGCAAGACCGCCCGCCGCTGCCGGCGCTCGCGTTGACGACGGAGCACGTGCACACGCTGGCCCGCCTGGCCGCTGAAGGCGATGCCGACAGTGCCAGCAGCTACGTGCGGGCGCTGCTGGACGCCGGCGCGTCGCAGGAGCAGGTCTTCCTGGACCTGCTGGCGCCCTGCGCCCGCTGGATGGGAGAGATGTGGGAGGACGACCGCTACGACTTCTCGCAGGTCACGATCGGCCTGTGGCGCCTGCAGCGGGTGCTGCACGAGCAGGGCAGCCGTTTCAACCCCGTGGTCCGGCCCGACGCCGACAGCCACCGCGCCCTGCTGGCCGCCGTGCCGGGCGCGCAGCACACATTTGGTGTCGTCATGGCGGCCGAGTTCTTCAGCCGGGCCGGCTGGGATGTCGAATGCGAGCCCAAGGCCAGTTGGACCGATCTACAGCGCCGCCTCACAGGCAACTGGTTCGACATGTTCGGACTGTCAATCGCGACAGGCGACAGCATCCCTCACGTAGCGTCTGCTATCCTTGACATGCGAGAAGCGTCGGCCAATCGCGATGTTTTCGTGATGGTGGGAGGGCCGATGGCGGCCCAATTGCCGGACCTGGCGGCGCTGTGTGGGGCCGATGCGATGGCCAGCGAGGCCTGCAGCGCGGTGGAAGCCGCTCGCTGCGGTGTCAGCCAGCGCGTCAAGCGAGCTTGACACCACCCCGCAGTACATCCCGCCGCCGAAACGGACCGTTTTTCATGTCTTTCGGCGGCATCCTGTGCTGCCCCTTGCAACTCAGGGAGCGCGATGCACAACCTTGGCACATCGGCCACCGATCAGCTGTTTGAAGCGCCTGAGCTTTACTTCGCTGATCTGAACGCTGACGTCCTGGCGGCGGTGGTTGCCGCGTCAGCCGATCTGGCCCTGGTGCTGGACGGCCAAGGTGTGATCCGAGACATCTCCCTGGGCACCAGCCACACCCGGGAGCTTGGCGAACTGCGCCAGTGGGTGGGGCGGCGCTGGGTCGAGACGGTCACCATCGAGAACCGCGCCAAGGTCAACTCCATGCTGGCCGCCGCCGCCGGCGGTGCCGGTCCCGAGAACCAGGGCTCGCGCCCCGAGCGCCAGGTCAACCACCCGCTGGCCGGGGGCGTCGACCTGCCGGTCAGCTACAGCATCGTGCCTATGGGCGTTCAGGGCCGCGTGCTGGCTCTCGGCCGCGACCTGCGCGAGGTCGCAGCCGTGCAGCAGCGGCTGGTGGATGCCCAGCAGTCGATGGAGCGCGACTACCTTCGGCTGCGGCACACCGAAGCGCGCTACCGGCTGCTGTTCGAGGCCGTCGACGAGGCTGTGCTGGTGCTCGACGCGAACTCGCTGGTCGTCTTCGAGCACAACGCCGCCGCGGCCCGGGTGCTGGGCGACTCGACCAAGCGCATCGTCGGCCGCAGCTTCACCGAGCTGCTGGCGGTGGAGAGCCAGGCCGAGTCCTATGCCAAGTTCTCGCAGGCGCGCAGTGCCGGCCGCAGCGAGGACATGCTGGTGCGCCTGGCCAATGGCACCACCGAGCTGAAGCTCGCCGCCACCGTCTTCAAGCAGGACAGCACGACCTCGCTGCTGGTGCGACTGTCGCCCGCCAACGTCGCCGCTGCGGGCCAGCCGTTGAACCGTGCAGCCGAGGTGCCCTCGCTGTTGAACGTCGTCAACGCGATGCCCGATGCCTTCGTGCTGACCGACATGCAGGGCCGCATCATCAGCGCCAACCAGGCGTTCAGCGACATGCTGCAGCTGGCGCCCGGCGAGTCGGTGCAGGGGCAATCGCTGGACCGCTGGCTGGGCCGCTCGTCGGTGGACCTGAACGTGCTGATCGGCAACCTGCGCCAGCACGGCGTGCTGCGCCTCTTCCCCACCACGCTGCGCAGCGGCTACGGCGAGCCCGGCGCCGTCGAGATTTCGGCCGTGGCGGTGCCGGACGGCCCGCAGGCCTGCCTGGGCTTCTCGATCCGCGACGTGGCGCGTCGGCTGCCCACCGACGGGCGCTCCAGCCGCCAGCTGCCGCGCTCGGCCGAGCAACTCACCGGCTTGGTCGGGCGGCTGCCGCTGAAGGACATCGTCGGCGAGACGACGGACCTGATCGAGCGCCTGTGCATCGAGGCCGCGCTGGAGTTGACCCGCGACAACCGTGCATCGGCGGCCGAGATGCTGGGCCTGTCCCGCCAGAGCCTGTACGTCAAGCTGCGCCGCTACGGTATCCAAGGGGACTGACGACCCCTCGTCCGGTTCGCGCCTACCGCGCTGCCGACGCAGGGGCAGCGCCTCGGCGGCACGACAACAGCGTCGATGCCAGGTAAGTGTAAATCTAGCTTGACATCTTACTGCGTCAGCCCAGAATAGGCTGCATGCAGCGCCCCGCTCTTTCGGCCGTCGCCGAACTGCTCAAGCCCATCACCTGGTTTCCGCCGATGTGGGCTTTCAGCTGCGGTGTCGTGGCCTCGGGGATGCCGGCCGAAGGGCGCTGGCCGCTGATCGTGGCGGGCGTGCTGCTGGCGGGGCCGTTCGTCTGCGCCACCAGCCAGGCCGTCAACGACTGGTTCGACCGCCATGTCGACGCCATCAACGAGCCGCAGCGCCCCATCCCGTCGGGCCGCATGCCCGGCCACTGGGGCCTGTACATCGCCATCATCTGGACGCTGCTGTCGTTGCTGCTGGCCTGGCAGCTGGGCCCTGCGGGCTTCGCGGCAGCCGGCTTCGGTCTGCTGCTGGCCTGGGCCTACAGCGCACCACCGCTGCGCCTGAAGCGCAATGGCTGGTGGGGCAATGCCGCCTGCGGCCTGTGCTACGAGGGGCTGGCCTGGATCACCGGCGCGGCCGTGATGGCCATGGGCCAGTGGCCGGATGGGCGATCGCTGGTGCTGGCCCTGCTCTACAGCGCCGGGGCGCACGGCATCATGACGCTGAACGACTTCAAGTCCATCAAGGGCGACCAGCAGATGGGCATCGACTCGCTGCCCGTCATGCTGGGCGCGGGCTCGGCCGCCTACGTGGCCAGCATCGTCATGGCCACGCCGCAGGCCATCGTCGCGCTGCTGCTGTGGCACTGGGGCCAGGGCTGGCACGGCCTGGCGGTGGCCGGCCTGCTGGTGGTGCAACTGCTGATGATGAAGCGCTTCATCGCCCAGCCGCTGGCGCGCGCCGTCTGGTACAGCGGCGCCGGCGTGCCGCTGTACGTGTCGGGCATGCTGGTCAGCGCGTTCGCGCTGCGCGGGATCGTGTCATGAGCGGCCACTTCGGCTGGGGCGGCGTGCTGCGCCTGGGGCTCGTGCAATCCGGCCTGGGCGCCATCGTCGTGCTGACGACCTCGACGCTGAACCGCGTGATGGTCGTGGAGATGGCCCTGCCGGCGCTGCTGCCGGGCCTGCTGCTGGCGCTGCACTATGTCGTGCAGGTCAGCCGCCCGCGCATGGGCCACGGCTCTGACCTGGGTCGGCGCCGCACGCCGTGGATCATCGGCGGCATGCTCACGCTGGCCGCAGGCGGCTGGCTGGCGGCGCTGGCCACGGTGTGGATGGGCAGCAGCCCGGCGGCAGGCATTGCGCTCGCGCTGCTGGCCTACACGCTGATCGGGCTGGGTGTGGCGGCCAGCGGCACCTCGCTGCTGGTGCTGCTGGCCAAGCGCGTCGTGCCGGAGCGCCGGGCCGCAGCGGCCACCACCGTGTGGATCATGATGATCGCCGGCTTCGTCGTGACGGCGGGCGTGGCCGGCAGCCTGCTCGACCCCTTCTCGCCCGCGCGCCTGCTGTGGGTGGCGGGCGGCGTGGCGCTGTCGGCCGTGGTGATGACCGTGCTTGCGCTGATCGGCCTGGAAGGGCCGGCACAGTCCGCCCCTGCTGCTTCCAACGCGCCGGTGCCTTTCAAGCAGGCGCTGGCCGACGCCTGGGCCGAGCCGCGCGCTCGCCGCTTCACGGTGTTCGTCTTCGTCTCCATGCTGGCCTTCAGCATGCAGGACCTGATCCTGGAGCCCTTCGCCGGCCTGGTGTTCGGCCTGACGCCCGGCGCCACCACGAAGCTCTCGGCCGCCCAGCATGGCGGTGCGCTGGTGGGCATGCTGCTGGCCGCCGCGGCCGGCAGCCGCTGGGCCGGCCGCCAGTGGGGCACGCTGCGCACCTGGACCGTGTGGGGCTGCGTGGCCTCCGCGCTTGCGCTGGGCGGCCTGGTCTGCGCCGGCCTCGTCGGCCCGGCCTGGCCGCTGCGGGCCAATGTGTTCGTGCTGGGGCTGGCGACCGGTGCGTTCTCCATCGCCGCCATCGGTTCCATGATGGGCCTGGCCGGGGCGGGCGAGGCGGGGCACGAGGGCGTGCGCATGGGCCTGTGGGGCGCGGCGCAGGCGATGGCTTTTGCGCTGGGCGGCGTGCTGGGCACGGCGGCCAGCGACCTGACGCGCTGGCTGATCGCGGACGCGGGCCTGGCCTACGCACTGGTCTTCCTGCTCGATGCGGTGCTGTTCATCTGCGCGGCCCGGCTGGCCGCCCGGGTGGAGTCTCGCGCCGCGCCGCGCCCGGTGTTCCTCGGCTCACTGGAAAGGGCGCTATGAACCTGCCTCATCAAGCGGTGGATTACGACGTGGTGGTGGTCGGCGGCGGCCCCGCCGGTGCCACGGCCGCCGATGACCTGGCTACGCAGGGCCTGCGCGTGCTGCTGCTGGACCGCGCCGGCCGCATCAAGCCCTGCGGCGGCGCCATCCCGCCGCGCCTGATCGCCGACTTCGCCATCCCCGACGAGATGCTGGTGGCGCGCGCCACGGCCGCGCGCATGATCTCGCCGCGGGCGGTCAACGTCGACATCCCCATCGAAGGCGGTTTCGTCGGCATGGTGGACCGTGCGCAGTTCGACGAGTGGCTGCGCGAGCGCGCCGCGTCGCACGGGGCCGAGCGGCGCGAGGGCAGCTTCGAGCGCCTGGACCGCGACGCGGACGGCATCAGCGTCGTGCACTACAGCGCAGACGGCGGCCCGCAAAGCCTGCGCACCCGCGCCGTCATCGGTGCCGATGGTGCCCGCTCGCGCGTGGCGCAGCAGGCCGTGCCCGGTGCCGACCAGGGTCGTTTCGTGTTCGCGTATCACGAGATCGTCGCCGTGCCGGACGAAACTCCGGCCGGCTACCTGGGCAGCCGCTGCGAGGTGCACTACCGCGGCGAGCTGTCCCCCGACTTCTACGGCTGGGTGTTCCCGCACGGCGCGAGCGTGAGCATCGGCACCGGCAGCGCGGACAAGGGCTTCTCGCTGCGCCGCGGCGTCATGCAGTTGCGCGCGTCGGCGGGCCTGGCCCACGCGCGCACGCTGCGCCGCGAGGGCGCGCCCATCCCCATGAAGCCGCTGCCGCGCTGGGACAACGGGCGCGATGTCGTGCTGGCGGGCGACGCGGCCGGCGTCGTCGCACCCGCCTCCGGCGAGGGCATCTATTACGCGATGCTGGGCGGGCGCCTGGCCGCCGAAGCCGTGCAGCAGCTGCTGCAGACGGGCAACGTGAAGTCCCTGGCGTTGGCGCGCAAGCGCTTCATGCGCGAGCATGGCCGGGTGTTCTGGATCCTGGGCATCATGCAGCGCTTCTGGTACAGCAGCGACAAGCGCCGCGAGCGGTTCGTGAGCATCTGCCGCGACCGCGACGTGCAGCAGCTCACCTTCGACGCCTACATGCACAAGCGCCTCGTGCGCGCCAGGCCGATGGCGCATGCGCGCATCTTCTTCAAGGACATGGCCCACCTGCTCGGCCTGGCGCGCGTCTGATGGACTTCCTCACCGACAGCACGCTGCTGCACCTGGTGGACCTGGTGCTGGCGGTCAGCCTGATCGAATTGCTGTGGCTTTCGGTGTGGCGTCGCATGCGCTTTACAAAGCTGGCGCCCAATCTGCTGGCTGGGTTGAGCCTGACCCTGGCGTTGCGCCTGAGCCTTGTCGGCGCGCAGCCCGCCTGGATCGTTCTCTGCCTGGCCGCTGCCGGTGTGTCCCATCTGCTGGACCTGCTGGCGCGCCGACATCACCCCGGACTTTTCACACCCACCCAGCCCCTCGGGCAAGGAAGGCAATCCCCATGAACACACGTCGCAGTTTCATCCGCCTGGTACCGCTGGCCGGCGCTGGCTTGCTGGCCGGCAAGGCCTGGTCCCAGGCCATGGTCGACGAGAAGGACCCGACGGCCGCATCGCTGGGCTACCACGCCGACGCGTCCAAGATCGACAAGGCCAAGCAGCCCAAGTACGTGGCCGGCTCCGCCTGCGGCAACTGCGCCCTGTTCCAGGGCAAGGCCGGCGCCGCGTCGGGCCCGTGTCCGATCTTTGCCGGCAAGCAGGTGTCGGCCAAGGGGTGGTGCACCGCGTACGTCAAGAAGCCTTGAGTGGCTGAGTCCACCTCCGCATGAGGCTGTTGCCCGCCGATCTCCCCGAGCGAGCGGCCCTCTCGCTGGAGGTGCATGCACGCCCCTCCGAGCCGCTGGCCGCGCCGGGTCGTGCGAGTTATGTGGCCGTGCTGGTGGATGCCGACGAGCGCGAGCGCGAGCTGGCGCATCTGGCCCGGCTGTGCCGTGCGCATGGCCTGCCGGCACCGGTGGCCGAGGCGGTCCACTGGAGCGGCCGCATCGGCGGCGTGCGGCTCAAGTGGGAGCGCCACGGCGAGTTTTCCAGCTACACCTTGATGGCGGTGCAGACGGCCGCGCACGACGCGCCGGCCTTCGCCGATCCGCCGGCGGCCCAGCTGCCATCGGGCTGGCTGGCCGGTGTGCCCGGCATGACGGTCTATGCCGGCCACGCCGAGCTGCTGCAGGCCGAGGATGCGCCGAGCCTGCCTGACCTGCAGCAGGACTTCTTCGCCGGCCATCCGGTCGTCGGCAGCGCTGTGGGCGACGGCGCCGGCCTGGCGTATTCCGATTTCCTGATCCATGCCGACGGCTTCGGCCGCATCCTGCTGGTGGACCAGGGCTTCACGCCGCTGATGGCCGGCCGCATGCTGCAGCGGCTGTTCGAGATCGAGGCCTACCGCATGATGGCCTTGCTCGCCTTCCCGGTGGCGCGCCGACTGTCGCCGCGCATCCTGGCCATCGAGCGCGCGCTGGCCAGCCTCACCGACAGCATTGCTGCCGACAGCGCCCGCGACGGCAGCCGTGACGAGACCCTGCTGCAGGAGCTGATGCGCCTGGCCACCGAGGTGGAGAGCGGCCTGTCGGCCAGCCAGTTCCGCTTCGGCGCCTGCCGCGCCTACGCCGACCTGGTGCGCACCCGCATCGCCGAGCTGCGCGAGCGCCGGCTGAGCGGCCTGCAGACGCTGGACGAGTTCATGTCGCGCCGCTTCACGCCGGCCGTGGCCACCTGCGCCACCGTGTCGCAGCGCCTGCACGACCTCTCCGAGCGCGTGGCCCAGGCCAGCCACCTGCTGTCCACCCGCGTGGACATCGCCCGCGAGCACCAGAACCACGCGCTGCTGGCCTCCATGGACCGGCGCGCCAAGCTGCAGCTGCGCCTGCAGCAGACGGTCGAAGGCCTGTCGATTGCGGCCATCGTCTACTACATGGCCGGCGTCGTCGGCTACGTCGTCAAGGGCGGGCGCTCGCTGGGCCTGCCGTTGAACGTCGACCTGTTCGTCGGCCTGAGCGTGCCCGTGCTGGCGGTGCTGGCCTACAGCGCCGTGCACCGCGCGCGGCGGCATGCCAGTGAACACGAGGCCACCTGAACCCGATGAGCACACCGTTCCCGTTTTCCGCCATCGTCGCCCAGGACGAGATGAAGCTGGCCATCCTCATCGCCGCCGTGGAGCCCGCCATCGGCGGCCTGCTGGTGCTGGGCGACCGCGGCACCGGCAAGTCCACCGCCGTGCGCGGCCTGGCGGCGCTGCTGCCCAGGATGCGCGCCGTGCAGGGTTGCCGTTATCACTGCGACCCGGCCGCGTCGTCCGGCTGCGAGGACTGCGCACGTTTGCGCGCCGGCGGCCGCGTCAAGACCGAGGAGCTGCCCGTGCCGGTGGTGGACCTGCCGCTGGGCGCCAGCGAAGACCGCGTGCTGGGCGCGCTGGACCTGGAGCGCGCCCTGTCGCAGGGCATCAAGGCGTTCGAGCCCGGGCTGCTGGCGCGGGCGCACCGCGGCTTCCTGTACATCGACGAGGTCAACCTGCTGGAAGACCACCTGGTGGACCTGCTCATCGACGTGGCCGCGTCGGGCGAGAACGTCATCGAGCGCGAGGGCCTGAGCGTGCGCCATCCGGCGCGCTTCGTGCTGGTGGGCAGTGGCAACCCCGAGGAGGGCGAGCTGCGGCCGCAGCTGCTGGACCGCTTTGGCCTGTCGGTCGAAGTCAAGACGCCCACCGACATCCCCCAGCGCGTGGAGGTGGTGCGCCGCCGTGACGCCTTCGAGCGCGACCCGGTCGCCTTCACCACGCAGTGGGCCAAGCAGGACGCGAAGGTCAGGCGCCAGATCGTGCAGGCCCGCGAGCGCCTGCCCGGCCTCGCCATCGGCGACGCCGTGCTGCACCGCGCCTCCGAGCTTTGCGTGGCCGTCCACAGCGACGGCCTGCGCGGCGAGCTGACGCTGATGCGCGCCGCCCGTGCGCTGGCGGCGCTGCAGGCCGCGCCCGAGGTCACGCTGGAGCACCTGCGCCAGGTCGCCGTGCCGGCGCTGCGCCACCGGCTGCGCCGCAATCCGCTGGACGACACCGGCTCGGGCGAGCGCATCGAGCGCGCGGTGGCTGAGCTGTGGGCATGACGGAGCCGGCGACCGTCGGTTGGGGTGAGCACCGCGAACCCCAACGTCCACGGCACCGCTGGCCGTTGGGGTTCGCATGGCTCACCCCAACCTACCCAGCCCGCGCTCCATGACCAGCCCCGACCTGGCCACCCAGGCAGCCTGGCTGCTGGCGGTGGACCCGGCGGGCCTCGGTGGCCTGTGCCTGCGCGGCCCCGCCGGCCTGGCGCGCGACGCGGTGCTGGCCAGCTTGCGCCGCGCCTTGCCTGACGGCACCCCCTGGCGCCGCCTGCCGCTGCAGATCGACGACGAGCGCCTGGCGGGCGGCCTGGACCTGGGCCTGAGCCTGGCCGCCGGGCGGCCGGTGATGCAGGCCGGGCTGCTGGCCGAGGCCGACGGTGGCGTGCTGCTGTTGCCCATGGCCGAGCGCGTCGATGCCGGGCTGGCGGCCAGGCTGGCGTCCGCGCTGGAGCAGGGCGCGTCGCGCTTTGGCGTCGTGGCGCTGGACGAAGGCCAGTCGGCCGAGGAGCAACTGCCCGCCAGCCTGCTGGAGCGGCTGGCGCTGATCGCCAGCCCTGCCGCGCCCGATCTGGCTGCCGGCTTCGACCGGCTGGGCGAAGGCCAGGCGCCGCCGTTCGACCTGCTCCAAGCGCGGCAGCGGTTGAGCCGCATCCCCTACGACGACGCCACCGTGCAGGCGCTGTGCGGCACCGCCGCCGCGCTGGGTTTGCCGTCGCTGCGCGCGCCCTGGCAGGCCTGGCGCGCGGCCTGCGCCGCGGCGGCCATCGCAGGGCGTGAGTCCGTCACCCAGGCCGATGCCGAACTGGCCGCGCGGCTGGTGCTCGCGCCGCGGGCGCGAACGCTGCCGCAGTCGGCCCAGCCGGAGGCTGAGCCCGACAGCGAGCCGGAAAACGCGCCCGAGCCTTCCGCCGAATCGCAGCCTGAACCACCGCCCGAAACGCCACCGGGCGAGCCCGAAGCCTCGGCCCCCGACGACCCCGCCACGGCACCACCCGATGATGCGCAGCAGGCGCAGCAACTGCAGGAGCAGATGGTCGCCGCCGCCCAGGCGGCCATCCCGCCCGGCCTGCTGGCCAGCCTGGCCGGTGCGTCCCTCCAAGGCGGCGCAGGCGCCGGCCGGCGCGGCGCCGCCGCCCGCCCGGCGCAAAGCGGCCGGCCGTTGGCTTCGCGGCGTGGCGCGCTGCGCGCCGGCAGCCGGCCGGATCTGCTGGCCACCCTGCGCGCCGCCATCCCCTGGCAGCGGCTGCGGCTGCTCGAGCGCGAGCAGCAAGGCCTGGGCCCCGCGCCCGTGCGCCTGCTGCTCAAGCGCGACGACTTCCACATCAAGCGCTACCGCCGCCCCGACGAGACCACCACCGTCTTCGTCGTCGACGCCTCCGGCTCGCAGGCGCTCAACCGCCTCGCCGAGGCCAAGGGCGCGGTGGAACTGCTGCTGGCCGACTGCTACGTGCGCCGCGACCGCGTGGCGCTGATCGCCTTTCGCGGCGAAGGCGCCGAGGTGCTGCTGCCGCCCACCCGCTCGCTGGTGCGCGCACGGCGGTCCCTGTCAGGCCTGCCCGGCGGCGGCGGCACGCCGCTGGCCGCGGGCATCGAGGCCGCCTGGCTGCTGGGCAGCGGCCTGCAGTCCCGCGACGGCGGCCGGGCCGTGCTGGTCTTCCTCACCGACGCCCGCGCCAACATCGCCCGTGACGGCAGCCCCGGCCGGGGCCCCGCCATGCAGGACGCGCTCGCCGCCGCGCAGCGCCTGCGCGCGGCGGGACTCGCCAGCGTGCTCATCGACACGTCACCGCGGCCGCAGCCTGCGGCCATGGCGCTGGCGCAGGCGATGGCGGCGCGCTATGTGCCGCTGCCGCACGGGCAGGCGTCGGATGTCTACGCGGCCTGTCGCCGCGAGTGACCCCGTCGGGCCGGCGGCGCCGGGTGGCTGGGCCCGACGGCGGGGGCGCCCTCGATAATCCGGCCGCCCCCGCTCGTTCGAGACGCCTGCCTTTCACCATGGATAAATTCTTGTTGCGACAGCAGGTGCTGGAACGCCTCGCCGAAGACCTGCGGCAGGCCGAAGAGGCCGCGCGCACCGCCCATGAGACGGCGACGCACGAAGAGAACATTGCCGAGAACAAGTACGACACCCTGGGCCTGGAAGCCGCCTACCTCGCCACCGGCCAGGCGCGCCGCGCCGAAGCCATCCGCCAGGCCATGGCCCACTGGCGCCAGTTCCGCCCGCTCGCCTACGACGCCGCCAAAGGCATCCAGCTCGGCGCGCTGGTCTGGCTGCTCGATGCCGATGGCGGGCAGCAACAGCTCTTCCTCGGCCCGGGCGGGGGCAGCATGACGGTGGTCAGCGGCGATCACACCGTCCAGGTCATCAGCGCCGACGCTCCGCTGGGCAAGGCCCTGCTGGGGCGATGCGAGGGTGACGAGGTGTCGATACAGCGGGCGCCCGTGCGACGCCAGTTCGAGGTGCTGCGGGTCCATTGAGCCGCGGGCGCGCTCGTGCCGAACCGGCGTGACCCTGTCGCGGCCTGCCCTCTGCCCAAACCCTGCCACCCCCTTGCCCATGACCCTCGTTCCCCCAGGCCCCCGCTTGCCGCGTCTGTACAGCTTCCGGCGCTGCCCCTACGCGATGCGCGCACGCATGGCGCTGCTGCACGCCGGGCAGGCCTTCGAGGTGGTGGAGGTGAGCTTGCGCGACAAGCCGGCGAGCCTGCTGGCCTTGTCTGCCAAGGCGACGGTCCCGGTGCTGCACCTGCCCGAGGAGGGCCGTGTGATCGACGAGAGCTGGGACATCATGCGCTGGGCGCTGGCGGCGCCCGATGACGAGACCTGGTGGGCGCGGGCGCAGTCGCCTGCGAACCTGGACCTGGTCCAGCGCAACGACGGCGCCTTCAAGCACCACCTGGACCGCTGGAAGTACCCGCAACGCCACGCGGGCGAGACCCTCACGCCCGACGCTCACCGCGACCGGGCGGTGGAGGTGCTGCTGCAGCCGCTGCAGGCACGGCTGCACGGCGCGCCCTTCCTGGGCGGCGCCACGCCCTGCGCCACCGACCTGGCCGTGATGCCCTTCGTGCGCCAGTTCGCCGCCGTGGACGCCGCATGGTTCGCGGCGCTGGACGTGCCGTCCGTGCGGTCATGGCTGAACGGCTGGCTGCTCAGCCCGCTGTTCGCCGCCTGCATGGCGAAGCTGCCCGCGGGCTGCGTCCATTCCCCGGGGCGGCACTGACGACTGCGCTGGCGGTGGATCAGGTTCCGGCCTGGCGGCCTTCGCCCCCACGGGCACCCGTGGCGCGCGGCGCAAGCCGCCGACAATCACCCCCGGGGGCGAGCCCGCCGGCAGACCGTGCCCAGCGGACGCCGCAGCCGCCCGCATGCCACTCGCCAGCTTGTAAATTCCCGGGCTTCTGCCAAGCCCGCACCACGATCTCATGCCCAAGACCTCTCACAAACCTTTCGTCATCGGTGTCGCAGGGGGCAGCGGCAGCGGCAAATCGACGGTGACACGCCAGGTGCTGGCCGCCATCGGGCCGGACAAGGTGGCGGTGGTGATGCAGGACGACTACTACCGCGACCAGTCCCACATGCCGCCGGACGACCGCCGCAAGCAGAACTACGACCACCCGGACGCCTTCGACTGGCCGCTGATGGCGCAACACCTGGCCGCGCTGCGCAAGGGCGAGGCCATCGAGATGCCGGTGTACGACTTCGCCGCCGACAACCGCTCCAGCGACACCATCACCGTCAAGCCGGCGCCGGTCATCGTCGTCGAGGGCCTGTTCGCCCTGTACGACACCAAGCTGCGCAACATGATGTCGCTGAAGATCTACGTGGACACGGCTTCGGACGTGCGTTTCATCCGCCGGCTGCAGCGCGACATCTCGGAGCGCGGCCGCAGCACGGAGTCGGTGGTGCAGCAGTACCTGGACACCGTGCGCCCCATGCACAAGCAGTTCATCGAGCCCACCAAGCGCAACGCCGACGTCATCCTGCCGCACGGCGCCAATGGCCCGGCGGTGGACATCATCACCACCAAGGTGATGAGCTTGTTCCAGGACGTCGAGCGTGGCTGATCGGCAGGCGCGCATCGCTGCGGCGTCCTGAAGGGCTCACCGGGGCGGCTCTTGCCGGCTCGGCGTCAGACGCCGTCTGCAAGGCCAGTCTCGGCGAGGCAGGCCACGGAAGCCCGCTTCAGACGAGAAGCCGGCCCGCGAGACCGACGGTGTCGGCTGCGCGACGACAACTGCTGGGCCGGTCGCGGGCAGTCGGCGGTCGCCTGTTGATGGACTGAAGTCGGCCATGAGGAGTCGCCCGTCAGTGAAGTCTGGAGGGCAGCAAAGTGCCCAAAGCGGTAGGTCGAGATCGACGCCGAAGCGCGGTACTGCAGCGTGTGCCGTCCGTCGGACGCCGTGGCCCAACCGACGCTGCTAGTTCCATAGTCGTCAGTGTTGTATCCGACCGATAGTCCGACGACCGGCCGGTATGAGGAATACGGGGATGGCCTCGCGGTGTTCGAGACGCCCGTCACCCGTGCCGGCTGACTCCTATATCCCGATCTGGCGCTGGCTCCAAAACGCGATCACGCAGTGGCTCCAATATGCCGGTCAGCCACTGGCTCCTACATGCCGTTCACGGACTGGCTCCTATACGGCCGTCGGTGACACCGTCCTCGACGGTTGCCCTGATTTCTTCCAGCCAGGCAAGGGCCTGCTGGAACAGCGTGGCCTCCGTGGTGGGTTTGCCGTCTGTCGCTTCATGCAGCCCGCGCAGCTGCCGCTTGAGCTTTCGATGTGCTCACGCGGACTCTGGACGTTGGCCCATTGAGGACGATCCGCCGGAGCTTCTGCGTCTTCTGCTCCACCGTCACGATCTCGTACCGCCCGTCCTCCTGAAGCGCCAGTTGATCGCGCTTCAGTCCGAGCATGTCACCGGCACGAAAGGCCGAGTTGCAGCCCAGCGTGAATAGCGCGAGGGCTCGATGGTCCTGCCTCAAGCCCGCCTTCACCTCTTGGACCTTGTTGTACTCCTTCATGGTCCGCATACCTTTATGCGCTGGCGTGTGTCCTAGTTGGAATGGCACGGATGATAGTGAACAACTAAGCTGCATCCCCATTTAACACTGAACTAACTCGAAGCCGGTCTAGCCTTGTCATCTTCCAGACAGACGATGACAAGGTTTCAAGGCGACTGGCGGCTACCATTGAACAACGCTATACCGGAGACGCTTTCCGTCAAGAGACTTCTGCTTCATTTCCACAAAGCCACCCAGCGTGGGCATAACGTTGTTGACGTCCGCCTCTTGTACCTCTGAAAGCTCATAAAGCTTTGCCCCCGCTAAAGAGCCTATCGAAGTACCCACTCGAAGCCCGCGATTACCCATGAATATCCATCTGTCGTGAATGACGTGCGAGCTAGGGCTTTTAGGACCTTCATAGTTCATATGAACTATCCGAATAGGGGGCGGTTCGACGTGTGCAATATTACTCCAAGCCACTCGATACGCCGCGTCCAGATCTTGAAACTCAACTTCATTGTTGCAGCTAACAACAAAAAACTCCAAGCCTTCACGCAAAAAGGAGATCTCTTTGACGAAATCGATATTGTCAGGCCTGAAATACGGATCACATATTAATATCGAGCCGGCACTTTGAGCAAGAACCCACTGACGGATGTAATCAAGCCCGGAGCACCCTGACCCAGGGACATTGACATAGCTAGATTTCTGACTGCCGCCAGCTTCAAAGTAGGCCTCACTTCTTCGCAAATTTCCCCATATTCTTTGGCCAACCCTTTCAGCAAGCAAAAGCGCCACCTTAGTT
The DNA here is from genome assembly GCF_965229315.1 of Roseateles sp. Classification (GTDB taxonomy): domain Bacteria; phylum Pseudomonadota; class Gammaproteobacteria; order Burkholderiales; family Burkholderiaceae_C; genus Pelomonas. Next base: position 2,532,780 of record NZ_CBDDJA010000002.1, on the reverse strand, counting down.
ACTTCCGCAATTGGAACCAAAATCTGTTTCGACTGGACAGCGCTATGTTCATACTTTCGCTGCAAACAGCGCAGATATAGCCAATAGAAGCCATAAGAGTCATCCATGCTGCACTGGACAACCTTCGGCAGCATCGCACTCAACTCATCCTGTTTATGTCCTGGGACATTTCCAGCATTTAGACTAGCAAGCGCCGACCAGCCCAATCCGCTGTAGTCGTCTAGCTTAGCCACTTCATCATACTTTTTCTTAATGAATGCGCCTTTCGCCTTCTGTTGAGCGATTTGAGCACGCACAGCGTCTTTAGCCCTAGTGCGAGCAGGATCGTCGTCCAGATCGTTAATAAGTTCTTGTGCGAAGTCCTCATCAATCTTATACGCTTGATCAATGATACTCCGCTGGCTTTCAATGGCTGCCTGTTGATCTTTCAAAGTGACCGCTCCTGCCATCGCTCCCCGCAGAATTCGCTTTGCCATTTCATTTTGATAGTCGACGGAAGCGGACAGTCTTGAAAGCGAAACTGCCCGTCTTACCGAATCTACCTTTGACGGAATTAGATGTAGACGGGACTCTGCTTCGCGTACCACATCGACTTTTTCAAGCGACATTTTTACCGGCAATAGCGAGGAAAGCATTCCCAAGACATAAACTGCATCTGATGCGTTGGGAACCGCCTTCGCCAAATCAATTAAGGACTTCCAAGTCGCGGGCGTTACGTCATGAGCCAGCTTTGCACACGCACCACGCGCGATGATTTTCCAACCATCATGTTTGATGTTTGCCTGCTCAGGCAAGTCTGCAGCCGCCTTCTTAGATAGTCGATTTGCTAGCTCGCTTCGTTGACTCAAGCTAATTTCGTTTGAACTTGCCTTAGAGCTTGCTGCAAAACTAAAATCGAGCATGGACGAGACTAAAACGTTATCGGTCTTAATCTGCTCGATAAGGTCGACTATCGTTACTCCGTCAGCCCACGTGACTTTAGCATTTTTCAGGCTATCGTCTTCATAGGGCTCAGACGTGGGGGTCCTTGTGATCAGGTAATAGATCGTTTCGGAGCGAGCTTTATCTTTGCATACCTGCGGAAGCGGATCGAGAAGACTATTCGCAAAGGAATTGTTCCAGAGAAATAGCGCAGGATAGGCAGCCGCAATGACCTTCTGATAGGTAAAGGTATTTTGCGATGCCTGACTTTGAACCAACGGAACTAGATGACTTGTGCAAATCGCGTCTAACACATCCTTTCTATTGACGGCATGTGCGCGAATGGCCAAATCACTTAGAAGGTCGGCCTGGACCTTAATAGGCGCGAGCCTTTCGATAGCACCAATAACCGTTTGGAGGGCATCCTCCGAATCTTGACGGTGTTTCAAGGTGCCGGCAAACGAGATCATTGTTAGCCTACACAATGACTCAATCAGCCCGAAGTAATCTTCGCTTTGCGCTTGCAAGCGGATGTCGGACGCCCAGTAGTTGTCCAGCAGCTTACTCGCTTGGTCTTTATCTGTTTTGGCAATGGCCTCAACAAATTGAAAGAATAATTGCGGAGTCTTGAACGCCTCATCAATTTCGGCAAGGCACGCTACAAACTCCTTGCATTCTTGCGCTGCGTCAATCGGAAGCGAATAGCTTTGACATACCTTCACCCGCTCAGTTCGGCCATACGCAACGCCGAGAGGATCCTTAATACTATCAATCAGCTTAATTAGCTTTTCAGGCGCCTCATCCAGCTTCGGGATCTGCTTGGCTAGGGATCTTAGGCAATTTACAAGCGCGACCCAACGCTTACCTTCATCTGAAATCTTCCAGAGCGCCTCGTTAAGTAGCTTTACTGGAATAGGTTCACTGGAGCTCCTGAGAATAAGTTGCTGAATTAAAATTGTGTACGCAGCGTCACGCCGTTCAGCAGTATTAATCTTTGCGATGATGTCGAACGCGCTTCTCGGATTGAACTCGACCAGTGCGGATACTGCCCCCTTGAATACATCTATATGTTCGGCAGTGGTCTGTAGGCACGCCTCCACCGCCTGTTGAATTCCCGATTCCGTAAGCTGCTTGACTGTCGACTTAGTTTCGACAGTCAGTTTGTCAAAACGTCCCAATTGGGCCTGCAGCCAGCATAGACACTCCAACCTCACTCCATCGTCAGCGATGTAGCTTATGTTTAGATATATTTCTTCAACTGAAGCATCGCCGTTTGATTGACCAAGCGCTACTTTGCTTCGTGCAATTGCCAGGTCAAGCCTTGTTCGATCTACGGTAGAGGAACGCTCAATCAATGAGGTTCTTTGAATTTCAATGCGCTGTAGTAATTCTGTCGCCTCTGCAGCGTCTTTCGCGAATATCACAGGGATGCAAATGATCCTCAAATCGCTCGCAGATGGGGCGTAAGAGGTATCGCTAGCAGCCTCGTCTAATGCGAATTTGGCGACGCCGATAGCCGCGCTTTCGCGAAAATGTACGGTCAACCATTGGCGTAAGAAGAACGCACGCTGACGTCCATCCATGCCCTGCGTCGAGTCCAAAAGGTCTGTTGAAGATTTAGTCGCAAGAACTGACTCAGCCGCTTTTATAAAAGTCCGGGTTTTCGAGTCTGCAATCTTTGATGCATATTCTTTGAATCGGTCAACCCTTGGTTTTTCCTTCGAAGGGTGCGTTTGGCTTATTGCAAAATGTGTGTATGCGGCGTCTTTTAGAGAAGAATTACCATTGGAAGATTCCTCGACGATACGAAACGCAAGTTCTGGGTATGGACCAATTAGATATTCGGCAACGTCAATTGAGCGATCCCGGTCGGCAGTTAGATCAAGGCCGTTAACGAGAACCTCTATCTGGCTGAGAATTGAAGCGTCCGCCTTCAATCCCTTGCTGTCTAGTAGGCTTACATACCGGGCCAAGAGAAGCAGCTTGCCCTCATTCGTTGCCTCACTCTCGGCGACTTGAAGTGCCTCGTCTAGACGCCCAGTGGCAGCCAATGCCGCTAACAGCGGTTCATTGTCGGACGCAGTCCCAAAGGATCTAATAATCGAAGCTTGTAAGGCGAATCTGAAGGCCTCGACTTCATGTTTAGATTTTGTTGCCGCAATGAATCCGAGATCATTGCGTTGCTTAAGCGCCGTGATACTTTGCGATGCCGCCAAATATGCGTCGAGGTTCGATACGGTAAGCAAATCAAGCGTCTGTGCATGGTCGCCCAGTTCGCTATAGTACGTCGGAAGAAGCTGAATTGAGTCCGAGGACGCTGGCGCTTCGGCCAACCCGTCAACAAAAGCCTTGATAACCGCAATTCTGCGAGATACCAAGCGATTACTTAAAAAGTCGCGGTGGGTAATGCTAGAAAGCGTGATAAGTCCGCTATCGTTATCTACATGCACAAAACCGTTCGAATTCATTATCCGGCTCAAGCAGTCTGACGATATCCTCGATAGTCGCGCAAGTTCATCGTGGCTTAATGGCTTCTTAGAGAATGTAACGAATGACAACGCGATTTCCACATCGTCGGTACTGCATTGGCTCCCATCCACTAGCGCTGAAAATTCCTCGTCGTAGAACTCGTCTAGGGAAGATCGAATATTGATGCTATCTAGCTTACCGAGAGCATTTAAACGCGCAACTGAGGCCAGCTTTGCGGGAATGCCACCTGTAGACGCGATGACTTCTTTGTGCCATTTGGCAGGAACCCCTTCTGCTACTAAGAGCGCAAGGGCTTCGTTATCTGAAAGCGGGGGAATCGCCGCAATCCGTGTCAGAGTGCTCTTTAGGTAGACTGGTTTGTCAAGGCGCTCACGCCAAGTGAGCACATGCTTAATATCTGGACTGCCAAATAGGAGAATTTCTTTAACGACTTCGGTTTGATATTTCTCATCCTCGGGAGGGATTTGGTAAAGCCCATCTATAACGATGTGCAGCTTTTGTCGCACGGACTTGACCTTTCGCGTGAGCTTCGGTAGCGTGCGTTGCCACTCCGCCAGAATATTGTCCGACTTATCGCCTTTCGGCTCCTCGCCTAATAGGCTATAGGCCTGCCTTAGAGCTTGCTCAACCAAATAAGGTAAAGAGTAACCGAGTCGTGAACGAGCATGAACTGTAAGCAGAATCGCGGGCTCGTCTATGGTGTTGAAATACTCGGCACATAAGCTGGTCGCCCCAATTCCCGGCCGAGCCTCCAGGAGTAGCACCTCTGTTTCCGCGTTTGACGTCAACAATCGATGGTATTCACGGCAAAGTGAAGCTCGAAACTGATAGTTGGGTCCGAATCCCGCAAATTCTGTGAGTTGAAGCTTATCTGCCATTATTTCCTCCCTGTGGATACCGATCTGCCAAACTGCCGTACATGTTTGGACGCCTTTTAACAGATGCGGTCAACCGTAGCATCGTGATTTGCACGTACGACTCTCTGCACGCAGGGCTAGAGTTGGGTGGTCGCCACCGTAGCCGAATTGGGACAGCGATGGCATGTAACCGCATGCGGAAACATCGGAAGTGGTAGAGAGGCTGGGTTGCGCATGCCACACGGCGCGGACGAATACGAACCAGCGCGCCAAATCTAATCGTTAATCCATCTTGGTAGCGAGTCCCAATAAGACCGGTTTATTGGATCACTCCATCCTCACGCACTGCCCGCCCAGCGACGGCGACGGTCAGCTGATGGCAGGGTGCGTGACTTCAGGCGCGCGCCTGGAGGCTGACTTCTGATAAGTCAGAGAGGGCTGGCCAAGTTCAGCTGTCGGCGAGGTCCGCGAACTGGCGCTCGCGGCCCACACGACCAGCCGCTGACCGGTACCCGATCTTGTAGCTAAGCTTCTCCGAAACTCCCTGCGATGAACGTCCGCTTTCGGCTGCATCACCGACGCCCATGCCGTCTCGGTCACCGGCAGCTGAAGGTTGATAGCGCCAGCTCGAGGCCGTTCAGAGTTGCCGTTGGTTGGCGTGGGGCATTGGACCTCAGGCGTCGCAGGGACGAGTTCCGCCGAGCGTCGGGTCCTGGATGTGAAGCAGCCACTCAGCCGGCGGGGCGGCGAATGACCGGTCCGGCGGCGGCGGCCATTGAACCGTCAAAATTGGAAGTCGGCAGACGGCCTCCAGCCGCCGCCGGATCAATTTCGGTTTTTGGGCACCTTGCTGACGCCCGCGACGCTTGGGCCCGCGGCCGCAATGGGTCGCAAGCCGCCGTACACAGTCCGGCTGCGAGCGGCGGCAACCCGCCTCTTGCCGACTTCGCCCGCCTGCACCACCCCCTGCGCCAGACCGTTCACGACCGACTGGTTGTTGTGAACCCGGCCCCGCCGCCGGTCTGCTCCCACAGCCGCCGCAGCAAGCCATTGACCACCTCCGGCGCCTCCTCGTGCGCCAGATGGCCCAGCCCCGGCAGGGGATGAAAACTCGCCCCCGGCAGCCACCGCGCCAGCTCCAGCGCCTGCACCGGAGCCACCGTGCGGTCGGCCAGGCCGGCGGCCAGCCAGAGCTGGGCGTCCGGGGCCAGGCGCAGCTGCGGCAGGCGGGCCTGCAGGTCTGCGAGCTGCCAGCCGGCCAGCATGTCCAGCACGCCGCTGACATGCGCGGGCTGCTCGAGCAGCTCGCGGTAGTGCTGCACGCCGGCGTCGTCCAGGCGTGAGCCGGTAGAGGCGATCAGGTTCTTCAGCGCCCTGGGCTGCCCCGCGTGGCGGCTGACCCAGGCGGGCAGCCAGGCGCTGCGCGAGGCCAACCGGGCCACGGCCGGCGCCACCAGGCCCATCAGGCCCGGCAGCGGCTGCAGCGCGCCGTTGACGGCCAGCAGCCCGCGCGCCTGCGGCAGGCTCCCGTCCAGGCGCATCTGCACCATGACCGCCGCCCCGGCGGAATGACCGGCGACCAGGGCGGGCTGCCAGTCCAGCGCGGCGAGCAGGTCGCCCACCGCTGCGGCCATGCGGGGCAGGCTGGCCTGGCGGTCCGCGAACGCGGCGGTGCCGCCGTGGCCGGGCAGGTCGGGGATGAGCACGCTGAAATGCGCTGCCAGCCCGGGCAGGCAGGCGCGCCAGGACTGCAGCGACGAGCCCGTGCCGTGCAGCAGCAGCAGGTGGGGCCCCTGGCCCATGCGCTGCAGACGCCAGCGCAAACCGCCGGCAGTCAGGGCCTCGGGCCTTTCGCTGTCAGAACTCATCACAAACCCGGTTGTCAACCAAACTGGACACGCATAGGATCAAGCCATGTTGACACAAAGTCAGGCGCCCACCGCAGTCTTGCGTGGCGACTCGCGCCCGGAGGCGCTGGTCATCGGCAGCGGCTTTGGCGGCCTGGCGGCGGCGGTGCGCCTCGGCGCACGGGGCTACCGGGTGACGGTACTCGAAAAGCTCGACGCCCCCGGCGGCCGCGCCTACGTGCACCGCCAGGACGGCTTCACTTTCGACGCCGGGCCCACGGTCATCACCGCGCCCTTCCTGTTCGACGAGCTGTGGGCCTTGTGCGGCAAGAAGCTCGCCGACGACGTGGACCTGCGGCCCGTGGCGCCGTTCTACCGCGTGCGTTTCGACGACGGCACGGTGTTCGACTACAGCGGCGACGCCGACGCCATGCGCGCCGAGGTGGCCAAGCTGTCGCCGGGCGACGTGGCCGGCTACGAACGCTTCCTGGCCGCCAGCGAGGCCATCTACAAGGTGGGCTTCGAGCAACTGGGCCATGTGTCCTTCGAGAGCTGGACGGACATGGCCCGCGTGCTGCCCGACCTGCTGAAGCTGGAGGGCTACCGCACCGTCTACGGCCTTGCTGCGAAGCACGTCAAGGACGAGAAGCTGCGCGTGGTGCTGACCTTCCAGTCGCTGCTGGTGGGCGGCAACCCGTTCGCCACCACGTCGGTCTACTGCCTGATCGCGTTCCTGGAGCGGCGCTTCGGCGTGCATTTCGCGATGGGCGGCACCGGCGCGCTGGTGCGCGGGCTGGTCGGGCTGGTCGAAGGGCAGGGCGGGCGTGTGCTGTGCGGCCAGGCGGTGGACGAGATCCTGGTGGAGCAGGGCGCGGCCTGCGGCGTGCGGCTGGCGACCGGCCAGCAGTTGCGCGCCGACGTGGTGGTCTCCAACGCCGACTCGGCCTGGACCTACAAGCACCTGCTGCCCGGCCGCTTGCGCCGCCGCTGGACGGACAAGCGCATCGCCCGCGCGCGCTACTCGATGAGCCTGTTCGTCTGGTACTTCGGCACCTCGCGCCAGTACCCCGACGTGGCCCACCACACCATCTCGCTGTGCCCGCGCTACGAAGGCCTGCTGGACGACATCTTCACGAAGAAGCACCTGGCCGACGACTTCAGCCTCTACCTGCACCGGCCCACGGCGACCGACCCCAGCCTGGCGCCGCCGGGCTGCGACACCTTCTACGTGCTGGCCCCGGTGCCGCACCTGGACGCCGGCGTGGACTGGCGCGAGCGCGCCGAGCCCTACCGCGCGGCCATTGCCAAGCGCCTGGGCGAGACGCTGCTGCCGGGCCTGGAGCAGGCGGTGGTCAGCTCGCTGATGCTGACGCCACAGGACTTCCAGGACCGCCTCAGCTCGTACAAGGGCGCCGCCTTCGCGCTGGAGCCGGTGCTGACGCAGAGCGCCTGGTTCCGCCCGCACAACCGCAGCGAAGAGGTGGCGCGCCTGTACCTCGTCGGCGCCGGCACCCACCCGGGCGCCGGGCTGCCGGGCGTGCTGTCGTCCGCCCGCGTGCTCGACAGCATCGTGCCGCACGGGCGGGATCTGCCCCGCTCCGACCCATTTCCGGCCAAGGAAGGATTCGCCCATGTCCGCACCGCTTGAATCCCCGCGCCCGTCGCCGCCGCTGCTGCCCGCCGACCTGGCCGCCTGCCGCGCCAGCCTGGCCCACAACTCCAAGACCTTCCACGCCGCCTCGCTGCTGCTGCCGCCCGCCGTGCGCGCGCCGGCCACCGTGCTCTACGGCTTCTGCCGGCTGGCCGACGACACCGTGGACGTGGAAGGCGGCCGGCGCCTGGCGCTGACGCAACTGCGCCGCCGGCTGGACCGCGTGTTCGAGGGCCGGCCCCAGCCCGTGGCCGCCGACCGCGCGCTGGCCGCCGTGGTGGCGCAGTACGGCATCCCGCGGGCGCTGCTGGACCTGCTCATCGAAGGCCTGTCCTGGGACGTCGACGGCCGCGACTACGACACGCTGGACGACCTGCAGGACTACGCCGCCCGCGTGGCCGGCACCGTGGGCGCCATGATGAGCCTGCTGATGGGCGTGCGTGACGAAGCAGCCCTGGCGCGCGCCTGCGACCTGGGCGTGGCGATGCAGCTGTCCAACATCGCGCGCGACGTGGGCGAGGACGCGCGCATGGGGCGGCTGTACCTGCCGCGCCAGTGGCTGCGCGAGGCTGGCATCGACCCCGTCGCCTGGCTGGCTGCGCCGCGCTTCGAGCCGGCGCTGGCGTCTGTCGTGCAGCGGCTGCTGGATGCCGCCGACGTGCTCTACGCGCGTGCGGCGGCCGGCGTCGCCAGCCTGCCGCTGGCCTGCCGCCCCGGCATCAACGCGGCGCGGCTGATGTACGCCGCCGTCGGACACGAGGTGGCGCGCGCCGGCTGCGACTCCGTCAACCGCCGCGCCGTGGTGCCGGGCCGCCGCAAGAGCCGCCTGCTGCTGCAGGCCGCCGTGAGCCTGTGGCCAGCCAGCCGGCAGCTGCGCGAGCCGCCGCTGGCGGCCAACCGCCCCTTGCTGGCGGCTGTGGCCGCCACGCCGATGCCCGAGCCGGTCCGCAAGGTCGAGTTCGTCATCAACCTCTTCGACCGGCTGGAGCGGCAGGACCGCCAGGCGGGTTGGGGCCGGAGCGCGGCATGAGCGCCGCACGGCCGCCAGAAGGCGTTCGTACCGCGGTGCGCAGCTCGGAGGCTTTGCAATGAGTGTGTTGGCACTGGGTCTGAACCACGGCAGCGCGCCGCTGGACCTGCGCGGGCGCTTCGCTTTCCCGCTGGAGGCGCTGGGCCGCAGCGTGCAGGGGCTGCGCAGCCACCTGGCGCGCGCCCAGCCCGAGGTGGCCATCCTGTCCACCTGCAACCGCACCGAGCTGTACGTCGGCCTGCCCCCCAGCGCCTGCCCGCGCCATGCGATGGAGCTGGCCGAGCCCGCCATCGAATGGCTGGCCGCCCAGGGCGGCACCAGCACCGACAGCCTGCGCGGCCACAGCTACTTCCTGCAGGGCGCCGACGCCGCGCGCCATGCCTTCCGCGTCGCGTCGGGGCTGGATTCCATGGTGCTGGGCGAGCCGCAGATCCTGGGCCAGATGAAGGTGGCCGTGCGCGAGGCCGACAGCGCCGGGGCCCTGGGCACCACGCTGCACCAGATGTTCCAGCGCAGCTTTGCCGTGGCCAAGGAGGTGCGCAGCAGCACCGAGATCGGCGCGCATGCGGTCAGCATGGCCGCCGCCGCCGTGCGCCTGGCGCTGCAGTTGTTCGAGGGCCTGCAGAGCACGCGCGTGCTGTTCGTCGGCGCGGGCGAGATGATCGACCTCGTGGCCACCCACTTCGCCGCGCACGGCCCGCAGAGCATGACGGTGGCCAACCGCAGCCGCGAGCGCGGCCAGTTGCTGGCGCAGCGGCTGGGCGCGCAGGCGCTGCCTCTGGCCGAGCTGGGCCAGCGCCTGCACGAGTTCGACATCGTCATCAGCTGCACCGCCAGCAGCCTGCCGCTGATCGGCCTGGGCGCCGTCGAGCGTGCGCTGAAGGCCCGCAAGCGCCGCCCCATGCTGATGCTGGATCTGGCCGTGCCGCGCGACATCGAGCCCGAAGTGGCGCGGCTGGACGACGTCTTCCTCTACACCGTGGACGACCTGGCCCGCCATGTGCAAACCAACGGCGAGCGCCGCCAGGCGGCCGTGGAGCAGGCCGAGGCCATCGTCAGCGCCGGTGTCAACAGCTTTGCCCAGTGGCTGGAGCAGCGCGCCAGCGTGCCGCTGATCCAGGCACTGCAGCGCCAGACCGAGGACTGGCGCCAGGCCGAACTCGCCAAGGCCCGCCGCGCGCTGGCCAGGGGGCAGGACGTGGAAGCCGTGATGGAGACGCTGTCCGCCGCGCTGACCCGCAAGATGCTGCATGGCGCCCTGAGCGAACTGCATGGCAGCGCCGGCGAGGCACACCAGCAGTGGATGGCCTCGCTGCAGCGGCTGTTCCTGCGGCCCGCCCCGGCGCGCGACTGAGCGTCCGCGCGGCCCGGCATGACGTCGCACTGGCTGGGCTTGATCGAGCTGGTGCTGGTGTTCGGCGTGATCCTCGGCTGGGCGGGGTGGCAGTGGTGGGACTGGCGGCAGTGGCGCCGGGGCCAGGATGAGCAGCGCGAGAAGGTCGAGAAGGCAAAGAAGGCCGAGAACGCCGACGCCAGCGAGTAGGCTGCCGTCGTGCCGTACAGCGGGCAGGCAGAAGACGGTGCGCGCCGCAACAACCTGGAACCTCCATGCCCTACCAAGTCATCTATTCATCGGCCTCCACGACGCCCCTGCAGCAGGAGGACCTGGAAGACATCCTGAACCAGGCGCGCAGCAACAACGCCCGTTCAGGCATCACCGGGGCGCTGGCCTATGTCGATGGCTGCTTTCTGCAGGTGCTCGAAGGCCAGGCCGAGGCCGTGCAAGCGCTGATGGCGCGCATCGCCACCGACCTGCGCCACGAGACGCTCACCGTGCTGCAGGCCGGCGAGATCGCCGCCCCGGCGTTCCCCGACTGGCAGATGGCCTGCGTCAGTGCCACCGCGGCGCAGGTCGCCGTGTGGGCCGGCCTGAGCGCCAGGACGGAGTTGCCAGAAACCCTGGAGGCGCTGCGCCGGGATCGTGAGAAGACGATGCAAGTGTCCAAGAGCATCCTGGCCATGTTGATGGGTGAGGCCGCGCCGGACGAACCTCGCGGGTGAGCGCCCGCGGGGTCAAAACACCGCGTGATCGCCCCGCTCGGGCAGCCGCTGCGTGCCGCTCGCCAGCCCTGCGTAGAAGCTCGCCAGCGTTTGTCGTCCCGTGGCGGGCGTGGCCGCCGCGTCATACCGCCCGGCGGTCGCGTCCCACACCAGCATGGATTCCGTCGCGTAGTAGCGCCCGATGCGCGCCAGCTCCGCCTTCCCGGCGAGCTTGGGCGCCACCCGGCCCAGGGTGGCGAGCGTGGCGATGATGAGGTCCATCAAGCCCACCGGCACCGACTTGAACTTCGGCGCGATGCCCAGCGCCGCGAACAGCAGCTCGCCCTGCTCGCGCGCCGTCAGCGCCGGCCCGGGGCCGCCGATGGGCAGGATGCGGTTGTGGCGTTGCGGGTCGGTCAGGCAGTCGGCCAGGTAGGCGGCCAGGTCGTCGTCGCCGATGGGCTTGCAGGCGGTCAGCCGGCCATCGCCGAACAACAGGAAAGGCCGGCCGCGCCGCACGCGCTCGACCTGGCCCGAGACCGACTTGAAGAAGGCCGTCGGCCGCACGATGGAATAGGTCAGTCCCGACGCCATCAACGCCTGCTCGAACGCCAGCTTGGCCCGCTGGAATTCGAGCCGGGGCTTTTGCACGCAGATCGCCGACAGCAGCACCATGTGGCGCACGCCCGCGTCCCGTGCCGCCGCCAGGGCGTGCAGGTGGGCCTGGTGGTCGATGGCCCAGGCGTCGCGCGGCGCGCCGGTGCGCGAGGCCAGGCAGGAGACGAGGGCGTCGAAGCGCTCGCCGCACAAGCCGTCGCGGGCCAGCGAGGCGGGGTCGGCCACGTCGCCGAAGCGCACGGCCGCGCCGGCCAGCAGCCGTTCGGTGTCGGCCTGCTGCAGCCGCCCGCCCACGCCGGCGCGCGGCCGCACGAAGCAGACCACCTCGTGGCCGCGCTGGCGCAGCGCGTGCGCCGTGGCCTGGCCGATGGTGCCGGTGGCGCCGAGCAGCAGCACGCGGGCCATCAGCGCCCCCCTGTCCAGCGCGGCATTCGAAACGGCAGCAGCGCCTGCACCCAGGGCCGGTCGAAGCGCCGCAGCGACAGGCTCTCGTGCACGCTCATCGTGCCGTCCGTCGGGTCGCGCAGCAGCGAGCGGCTGTAGAAGGGCCCGCTCTCCAGCGTGGCCAGCAGCGCGGGCGGGCGCTCGGCGCGGCAGTGGCGCGCCAGCCCCCAGGCGGTGGCGGGCAGGGGGTGCAGCAGCGGCAGCGGACGCTGCGCCAGGCGGCCGGCGGCGTCCACGTCCAGCGAGAGTGCGCGCGAGGCACCGTCGGTCGTCTGCACCTCGTAGTGCACGCGGCTGAGGCCACCGGGCAGCGCGCTGCGCGCCCACTGCCAGCTGTCGAAGTCGCGCGCCAGCGGGCGGCTGCCGTGGTTGGCGTCCAGGTAGGCGCCGCCCTGCCAGCGCAGCGCGGGGGTGTCGAAGTGCAGGTCGACGCGCCCACGCGGGCTGACGGGCTGCCAGAGGTGGCGGCCGGCAGCGTCCAGCGCAAAGGCCTGGCCGGGCAGCGCGCCGGGCTGCACATGGATGCGCCCGCGCAGGCGACGCGGCCAGGGCGCGGTCCACTCGTCGATGTCGATCTGCAGGCTGCCGTCGGTGGCCCAGGCCAGCCGGCTGGGGCCGATCTGCAAGTGCCGTGCGCTGCGCGTGACCTGGCGCCCGCCGCGCTCCGTCATGGCCCACAGGCGCTCGAACTGCGTGGCACCGGCGGGGCGGCGGTACAGCGACAGGTTGACCGCGCAGTGCGCCTCGGCCGCTGCGCCGCCGTCGCCGTGGCGCCGCCGCGCCCAGGCGTAGTAGGGCGAGAACACGCTGCCGACGAAGGCGATCAGCGTGAGCGCGTGGACGCTGCCGTCGGGCTGCGGGTCGCTCAGCGCGTCGACATACCACCAGGCATAAGCGCCGGCGCCGAGCGCGACGTCGAAGGCAGGCCCGCGAGGATCTGCTCGGCGGCCAGCTGGCCCGACAGCACCGCCATCGGCACGCCAGGCCCCGGGTGCACCGAGCCGCCCGCCAGGAACAGCCCCGGCACCGGCGTGCGCCCCTGCGGCCGCGCCGTGAAGCTCGCCCGCCAGCCTTGGGCTGCCGGGCCGTACAGCGCCCCACCGCTGCCCGGAAACATCTGTGCGAAGTCCTGCGGGCGGGTCAGCACTGGTGGCGCGGTGAGCTTCAGGCGCAGGCCGGCGCGCGTCAGTTGGGTCCACATCTGGGCTTCGCATCGCGCGATCTCCGGTTCGGTGAGGGGGCGCGCCTGCGCGCCCTCGGCGGGGGCATTCACCAGGCACATCAGCCGCTCGGGGCGGCGCGCCCCGCCGCGCGCGGTCCGCGCGGCGCCGCTGCGGTCCTGCGCGCACACGTAGACGGTGGGCGACTCGGGCAGCCGGCCGGCGGCGATGGCCTCGAACTCGCCCCGGTAGCCCTGCGGCGGGCCGAAGAAGACGTTGTGGTGCGACAGCTCGAAGCCGCCGGCCTCGACCTCGCCGTGCCAGGTCAGCGCCGACAGCGAGGGCTGCACGCGTGCCGGCGTGCCCAGCGCCTGGCGCACCGGCTCGTCCAGCAGGCCGCGGCTGAGCGCCTGCGCGTCCCCATTGAACACGACGATGTCGGCCGGCAGTTGCTCGCCGTCGGCCAGCGCCACGCCGCTGACCCGGCCGTGCGCCAGCAGCAGGCGGCGGGCCTCGCAGCCGTAGCGGATGCGCACGCCCTGGGCCTGCGCGCAGCCGGCCAGCACCTGGGCCAGGCGGTGCATGCCGCCTTCCACCTGCCAGACCGCCTCGCGCTCGACATGGGCCACCAGCATCAGCGTGGCCGGCGCGTCGAACGGCGAGGAGCCGCAGTAGGTGGCGTAGCGGCCGAACAGCTGGCGCAGCCGCGGGTCGTGGAAATAGCGGCCCAGCTCGCGCCACAGCGTCGTGAACGGCGAGATGCGCAGCAGCTGGCGCAGCCCCGGCAGCCCCTGCTGGCGCAGCACCCGCCAGGCCAGCGAGCCTGGCGTGGGGCGGCTGCTCTGCATGAACGGGCGGTCCAGCGTCTCGTAGACCTGGCGCGCACGGGCGCAGAAGGCGCGGTAGCGCTGGGCCTCGGCGGCGCCGCTGAACTCGGCAATGGCGGCCACGCTCAGCGCCAGGTCGGCCGACAGGTCCAGCCGCTCGTCCGGCCCCCAGGCGTGGCGGGCGAGCACCTCGCAGCGGCTCAGGTGCAGGTGGCGGTCCAGCGACTGGCCCAGGCGCTCGAACAGTGCGTCGAACACCCAGCGCATGGTCAGCACCGTGGGGCCGCCGTCCAGCAGCCGCGGGCCGCATTCCACCTGGCGCATCTTGCCGCCCGGCGTCGCCGCGCGCTCCAGCACCTGCACGTCCAGCCCCGCATGCGCCAGCAGCGCTGCCGCGGTGAGCCCGCCCACGCCGGCGCCGATCACCAGCACGCGCGGCGGGCTGAGGCTGCGTGGCAGCGTGTGCATGCTCATTGACGCCCTTTCCGGGTGTGTCTATGCTGATTGACACATGGTAATGTAATTCGAACGCGACGAGCCCCGTCTTGCCGCGTCGTCACCAGCAAAGGCCTCTATGTCGCATGACGACCGAATCGAGCGCGCCCTCCGGGCCAGCCTGTCCCCCGGCGCGCAGCAGGGCCACCCGCCCAAGCTGGCGGCGGCCATGCAGCATGCGGTCTTCCCCGGCGGCGCGCGAATCCGGCCCAAGCTGACGCTGGCCGTGGCGCTGGCCTGCGGCGAGGACGACCCGGCCCTGACCGACGGCGTGGCGGCGGCCATCGAGCTGCTGCATTGCGCGTCGCTGGTGCACGACGACCTGCCGTGCTTCGACGCGGCCGAAACGCGGCGCGGCCGGCCGTCGGTGCACCGCGCCTTCGGCGAGCGCCTGGCCGTGCTGGCCGGCGACGCGCTGATCGTGGCGGCCTTCGAGGTCTTGGGCGGCAGTGCCAGGCGCCACCTGTCGCGCCTGCCGGTGCTGTTGCGCACGGTCACGCAGGGCGTCGGCATGCCCATGGGCATCGTCGCGGGCCAGGCCTGGGAGTGCGAGCCCCAGATCTCGCTGAGCGACTACCAGCAGGCCAAGACCGGCGCGCTGTTCGCGGCCGCGACCATGGCCGGCGCCCAGGCCGCCGGGGCCGATGGCGCGCCCTGGCGGGCCTTGGGTGAACAACTGGGCCAGACCTACCAGGTGGCCGACGACATCCGCGACGTGATGCTGGATGCCAGCGCCATGGGCAAGCCCGGCGGCCAGGACGTGGCGCTGGACCGCCCCAGTTCGGCACGCGAGCTGGGGCTGGAGGGCGCGCTCGCCGAGTTCCAGCGCCTCGTGCAGGCCACGCTGTTGACCGTGCCGGTCTGCCCGGGGGCGTCGCAGTTCCGGCAGTTGATCCGCCGCGAAGCCGACCGGCTGGTGCCGCAGCAGCTCGTGGCGCGCGTCGCCGCCGTGGCCTGACCATGGCCCACCCCGCCGCCCCGCCGGCCGCCTCGCACTGGAGCGACGCGCCGCTGGCCTGGCGGGACCGGCTGCTGGGCAGTGCGCGCTTTCGCCGCTGGGCGCAGGCGTTCGCACCCACGCGCTGGATCGCGCGCCGCCGCGCGGCCCAGGTGTTCGACCTGGTGGCCGGCTTCGTCTACTCGCAGGTGCTGCTGGCCTGCGTGCAGCTGCGTCTGTTCGACCTGCTGCTGGCCCAGGGCCCGCAGACGCTGGCGGCGCTGGCGCTGCGGCTGAACCTGCCGCCAGCGGGTGCGCAGCGCCTCGTGATGGCGGCCGTGTCGCTGCGGCTGCTGGAGGCGCGGCCCTCGGCGGGTGGTGACCGCCGTTACGGTCTCGGTCCGCTTGGCGCGCCGCTGGCAGGCAATGCGGGGCTGGCGGCGATGGTGGAGCACCACGCGGCGCTGTACCGCGACCTGGCCGATCCGCTGGCGCTGCTGCGCGGCGAGGCCGCCCAGGGCCGGCTCGCGGGCTTCTGGCCCTACGCCGGCACCGGGTCGCCCGGCGCCCTGCCCACGCCGCAGGTGGCCGCGTACTCGGCGCTGATGGCGGCGTCGCAGCCTCTGGTGGCCGAGCAGGTGCTGCAGGCCTATCCCCTGCAGCGCCATCGCCGCCTGCTGGACGTGGGCGGCGGCGACGGCGCCTTCGCCTGCACGGCCGGCCGCCACGCGCCGGCCCTGCACGTGCAGGTGTTCGACCTGCCCGGCGTGGTGGCGCGTGCCGCGCAGCGATTCGAGCAGGCCGGCCTGGCGGCGCGCTGCAGCGCGCTGGGGGGCGACTTCTTCCGCGACGAGCTGCCTGCCGGCGCCGACCTGGTGACGCTGCTGCGCGTGGTGCACGACCACGACGACGAGCGCGTGTTGCGCCTGCTGCGCGCCGTGCGCCGCGCGCTGGCCGAGGGCGGGCGCCTGCTGCTGGCCGAGCCGCTGGCCGACACGCCGGGCGCCGAGGCGATGGGCCATGCCTATTTCGGCTTCTACCTGCTGGCCATGGGGCGCGGCCAGCCGCGCAGCGAGGCTCGCCTGCGCGAACTGCTGGCCGAGACCGGCTTCACGCGTGTGCGCCGCCTGCCCACCCCCCTGCCTTTGCAGGCCAGCGTGCTGTTGGCCGACGCCGCCTGATCAAATAAGTGTAAATCTTAGTTGACGGTTTATTGTGTAAGCGTAGTATGACTCGCATGAGATCCAGAAACGCCCAGACGCACGCCACGGCCCACCGACCGAGCGGCGCCGCACTGCAGGAGGTCGTCTCATGAATACGCTGGCCGTGGTCATCGACCGCCCCGAGCACCTCAGCCTCACCCACCTGAGGCTGCCGGTGATGGAAGACGAGGACGTCGTTGTCGAAGTCGAGTGGAGCGGCATCAGCACGGGCACCGAGCGCCTGATCTGGACCGGCACCATGCCGATGTTTCCGGGCATGGGTTATCCGCTGGTGCCGGGCTACGAGGCGGTCGGCCGCGTCATGGCGGTCGGCCCGGCCAGCTCGAACTGGGTGGGGCAGCGGGTGTTCGTGCCTGGTGCGCGCTGCTTCGGCGAGGTCAAGGGATTGTTCGGCGGCTCGGCGTCTCGGCTGGTGGTGCCGGGCGCCAAGGTCGTGCCGGTCGACGAGAAGCTGGGCGAGCAGTCGGTGCTGCTGGCGCTGGCCGCCACGGCCTACCACAGCGTGGCCGGCGGCGGCCAGGGCCCTTCGCACACGCCGCCCGACCTGATCGTGGGCCACGGCGTGCTGGGGCGGCTGCTGGCGCGCATGAACGTGGCGGCCGGCATCAACGACTTCACCGTCTGGGAAACCAACCCGGCGCGCGCCGACGGCGCCACCGGCTACACGGTGACCCACCCCGACGACGACAAGCGCCGCGACTACAAGGCCATCTACGACGTCAGTGGTGACTCCGCCCTGCTCGACAGCCTGATCGGCCGCCTGGCCTTCGGCGGCGAGGTGGTGCTGGCGGGCTTCTATGCCAAGCCGCTGTCGCTGAACTTCGCGCCCGCCTTCATGCGCGAGGCCCGCATCCGCGTGGCCGCCGAGTGGAAGCGGCCCGACATGCTGGCCGTGAACGCCTTGCTGCACGCCGGCCGGCTCTCGCTGGACGGCCTGCTCACCCACAGCGAACCGGCCGAGAACGCCGGCGCCGCCTACGCCCAGGCCTTCGGCGATGCCGGCTGCCTGAAGATGGTTTTGGACTGGAGACACCACGCATGAGCACCTCGACGATCCCGGCTGAGGCCACGGTGCGCTTCCAGCCCCGTACTGACGCGCTGCGTGCCGAGGCCGCCATCGAGCCCGATGCGGTCGCCACCGGCCCGGTCACCAAGACGACGCAGATCATCGCGATCTACGGCAAGGGCGGCATCGGCAAGAGCTTCACGCTGGCCAACCTCAGCTACATGATGGCCCAGCAGGGCAAGAAGGTGCTGCTGATCGGCTGCGATCCCAAGAGCGACACCACCAGCCTGCTGTTCGGCGGCAAGGCCTGCCCCACCATCATCGAGACCAGCAGCAAGAAGAAGCTGGCCGGCGAGGCGGTCGCCATCGGCGACGTCTGCTTCAAGCGCGACGGCGTGTATGCGATGGAACTCGGCGGCCCCGAGGTCGGTCGCGGCTGCGGCGGTCGCGGGATCATCCACGGCTTCGAGACGCTCGAAAAGCTGGGCTTCCACGACTGGGGCTTCGACTACGTGTTGCTGGACTTCCTCGGCGACGTGGTCTGCGGCGGCTTCGGCCTGCCCATCGCCCGCGACATGTGCCAGAAGGTCATCGTCGTGGCCAGCAATGACCTGCAGAGCCTGTACGTTGCCAACAACGTCTGCAGCGCGGTGGAGTACTTCCGCAAGCTGGGCGGCAACGTCGGCGTGGCCGGCATGGTCATCAACAAGGACGACGGCACCGGCGAGGCGACCGCGTTCGCTGAAGCCGTGGGCATCCCGGTGCTCGCGGCCATCCCCGCCAACGAGGACATCCGCCGCAAGAGCGCCAGCTACGAAATCATCGGCCGGCCCGGCACGCAGTGGGCGTCGCTCTTCGAGACGCTGGCCACCAACGTGGGCGAGGCGCCGCCGGTGCGCCCCAGGCCGCAGACGCAGGACCAGCTGCTGGGCCTGTTCTCGGCCGAGGTGACCGGGCGCGATTTCCAGATGGAGCCGGCCACGCTGTTCGACATGGTTGGCAAGACCGAGCTGATCAAGCCGACGCTCGAAGTGGTCTACGACGCCGCCTGAGCCCGCCATGAGCAATTGCCACGCGACCCCCGAGATGGCTCTGGCCCAGAGCCAGAACCAGAGCGCCGCCACCCGCGAGACGCTGGATCGCTACGCGGCCGACTATCCCAAGGGCCCGCACGACCAGCCGCAGAGCATGTGCCCGGCCTTTGGTGCGCTGCGCGTGGGCCTGCGCATGCGCCGCACGGCCACCATCCTCAGCGGCTCGGCCTGCTGCGTCTACGGGCTGACCTTCACCTCGCACTTCTACGGCGCCAAGCGCAGCGTGGGCTATGTGCCCTTCAACAGCGAGAGCCTGGTGACGGGCAAGCTGTTCGAGGACATCCGCGACACGGTGCACGAACAGGCCGACCCCGAGAAGCTGGACACGCTGGTGGTCATCAACCTGTGTGTGCCCACGGCCAGCGGCGTGCCGCTGCAGCTGCTGCCCAAGGTCATCAACGGCGTGCGCATCATCGGCATCGACGTGCCCGGCTTCGGCGTGCCCACGCATGCCGAGGCCAAGGACGTGCTGGCCGGCGCCATGCTGCAGCGCGCCCGCAGCGAGGCCGAGTCCGGCCCGGTGGCCGCGCCCAAGGGGTGGCGCGAGCAGGGCATGGACCAGGCCAGGACGGTCAGCCTGCTGGGTGAGCTGTTCCCGGCCGACCCCATGGTCATCGGCATGCTGCTGGGCCCGCTGGGCCTGAAGGTCGGCCCCACCGTGCCCACCCGCGAGTGGCGCGAGTTGTACGCGGCGCTGGACTGCACGGTGGCTGCGGCCATCCACCCCTTCTACACGGCCAGCGTGCGCGAGCTGCAGGCCGCCGGCCGGCCTGTCGTCGGTTCGGCCCCGGTGGGCGCCGACGGCACCGCCGCCTGGCTGCGGGCCATCGGCGAAGCGGCCGAAGTGCCCAGCGCCCAGGTTGAAGCCGCCATCGCCGCGATCCTGCCGGCCATCCGCGGCGCGCTGGCCAAGTCGCCCATCCAAGCGAAGGTGACGGTCAGCGGCTACGAGGGCTCCGAACTGCTGGTCGCGCGCCTGCTGATCGAGAGCGGTGCGACGGTGCCGTATGTGGGCACCGCCTGCCCGCGCACGCCCTGGTCCGAACCCGACCGCGCCTGGCTGGAAGCCCGCGGCTGCGAGGTGCAGTACCGCGCGTCGCTGGAGCAGGACCTGGCCGCCGTGCAGCGCCACCGCCCGCAGCTGGCCATCGGCACCACGCCGCTGGTGCAGGCGTGCAAGGAGATGGCCGTTCCCTCGCTGTACTTCACCAACCTCATTTCGGCCCGGCCCCTGATGGGCCCGGCCGGTGCCGGCTCGCTGGCCCAGGTCATCAACGGCGCCATCGCCAACCAGGCGCGCTTCGACACGATGCGCGAGTTCTTCGGCGAGACCGGCAAAGGCGACCGCGCCGGCGTGTGGACCGAAGTGCCCGTGCTGCGCCCCGAGTTCCGCGCCGAGACGAAACGCCAGGTCATCAAGATCATGAAGCGCCGCAAGGCCGAGGAGATGATATGAGCCCCCACGCTCACTTCGTTCACTGCCCCCCGAGGGGGCGCGCAGCGCCCTTCGGGCGGCCGGGCGGGCGCGGCTGATGAACTTCGTCCTCGATCACGACCGTGCCGGCGGCTACTGGGGCGCCGTCTACGTGTTCACTGCGATCAAGGGCCTGCAGGTGGTCATCGACGGCCCGGTGGGCTGCGAGAACCTGCCGGTGACCTCGGTGCTGCACTACACCGACGCGCTGCCGCCGCACGAGCTGCCCATCGTCGTCACCGGCCTGGCCGAGGAGCAACTGGGTCGCGAAGGCACCGAAGGCGCGATGAAGCGGGCGCACGCCGCGCTCGACCCCGACCTGCCCAGCGTCGTCGTCACCGGTTCCATCGCCGAGATGATCGGCGGCGGCGTGACGCCCGAGGGCACCACCATCGCGCGCTTCCTGCCGCGCACCATCGACGAAGACCAGTGGCAATGCGCCAACCGCGCGATGTTCTGGCTGTGGACGGAGTACGGCGTCAAGAAGGTGCCGGCGCGCAAGCCTTTTGCCGATCGGCCCGTGGGCGAGAAGCCGCGCGTCAACATCATCGGCCCCTGCTACGGCCAGTTCAACAGCGCCAGCGACCTGCACGAGATCCGCCGCCTCATCGAAGGCATCGGCGCCGAGGTCAACATGGCCTTCCCGCTGGGCAGCCACCTGGCGGACGTGGCCAAGCTGGCCGACGCGGACGCCAACATCTGCATGTACCGCGAGTTCGGCCGCATGCTGTGCGAGGCGCTGGATCGGCCCTACCTGCAGGCGCCCATCGGGCTGCACAGCACCACGGCCTTCCTGCGCCAGCTCGGTGAGTTGCTGCACCTGGACCCCGAGCCCTTCATCGAGCGTGAGAAGCACACCACGATCAAGCCGATCTGGGACCTGTGGCGCTCCGTCACGCAGGACTTCTTCGCCACGGCCAGCTTTGCGGTGGTGGCCAGCGAGACCTATTCGCGCGGCGTGCGCCACTTCTTCGAGACCGAGCTGGGGTTGCCGTGCAACTTCGCCGTCGCCCGCAAGCCCGGCGAGAAGACCGACAACGCCGCCATCCGCGCCCTCGTGCACGAGAAGGCGCCGCTGGTGATGTACGGCAGTTTCAACGAGCGCATGTACCTGGCCGAAGCCGGCGCCAAGGGGCCGATGAAGCCGGTCTTCATCCCGGCCTCGTTCCCCGGCGCGCTGATCCGCCGCGCCACCGGTACGCCCTTCATGGGCTACGCCGGCGCCACCTACCTGGTGCAGGAGTTCTGCAACGCGCTGTTCGACGCGCTCTTCCACATCCTGCCGCTGGGCACCGAGCTGGACCGGGTCGACCCGACACCCGCGCGTGCGCTCGCCGAGATGAGCTGGGCGCCTGAGGCCAAGGAACTGCTGGACGAACTGCTGGAGGCGCAGCCGGTGCTGGTGCGCATCTCCGCCGCCAAGCGCCTGCGCGACCGCGCCGAGCTGGCCGCAAGGGCGCGCGGCGCCGCGGCCGTGGCGGTGCAAGACATTGAGGGTCATACGCGGCAACTGGCCGCGGCGGCCATCGGGGCACTGACGTGACTTGCGTGATCGCTTGCCCTGAACGACTTGCCGTGGGCCTGCTGCCACGGAAGTCCCTGCCGCGCGGGAGCTGCGCGGCGTTGGCCGAAGGAATCCTCCCCAGGCCATTCTTGAGGAGCTATCGATATGGCTGAAAACAGGACAGGCTCGTTGTCTGGGCTGACTGAAAACGAGGCCCGGGAATTTCACGGCATCTTCATGACCAGCTTCATCGGCTTCACGGCGATTGCCGTGGTGGCGCATGTGCTGGTGTGGATGTGGCGTCCCTGGCTTTGAGTCTTTCTTGAAAGGTTGTCGCCATGGCTGAGATCACGACCGTCCCTGTGAGCAACCCTGCCTTGCAGGACTCCAAGACCTATGAGGCGCTGTTCTTCATGAGTTTTGTCTTCGTGTTCTTCATCGCGCTCGTCGCTCAGGTGCTGTTCCTGAAGTGGCGCACGTGGTTGCCTGGCGCAGAGGGCGAGAAATCGCTGATCCAGGGTGTGAAGTCGGGTGTCTACACCTTCCTGTCGCACCTGAACTAGGAGATAGAAGCATGTGGAAGATTTGGTTGCTGTTCGACCCGCGCCGTGCGCTGGTCGCGTTGTTCGCCTTTTTGTTCGTGTTGGCACTGGTGATTCACTTCGTGCTGCTGAGCACCAACAAGTTCAACTGGCTCGACGGGCCCCGCACCCAGGCGGTGAGCCAGAACTCATCGATGCCCGCACCGGCGCCGAAGTAGTCGACGCGTCAACGAAAAACACGGCGCGGGCTGACCCTCGCGCCGTGCCCCGACTGCACAGGGGGCTCCGCGTATCGCGTGGGCTCCTCCACGAGAGGTGGCAAGCATGGCCATGCTGAACTTCGAGCGAAAGTACCGCGTCCGCGGCGGGACCCTGCTGGGAGGCGACTTGTTCGACTTCTGGGTCGGGCCCTTCTATGTGGGCTTTTTCGGTGTCACGACCGCGTTCTTCGCGCTGGTCGGCATCCTGCTGATCGTCTGGGGGGCGTCGCAGGGCGGCACCTGGAACCTGTGGCAGATCAGCATCGCGCCGCCCGACCTGAAATACGGTCTCGGCATGGCGCCGCTGATGGAGGGCGGGCTGTGGCAGCTCATCACCGTGTGCGCCACCGGCTCCTTCATCTCCTGGGCGCTGCGCGAGGTCGAGATCTGCCGCAAGCTCGGCATCGGCTACCACGTGCCCTTCGCCTTCGCGGTGGCCATCCTGGCCTACGTCACGCTGGTCATCATCCGGCCGCTGCTGATGGGCGCCTGGGGCCACGGCTTCCCCTACGGGATCATGAGCCACCTGGACTGGGTGTCCAACACAGGCTACCAGTACCTGCACTTCCACTACAACCCGGCGCACATGCTGGCGGTGAGCTTCTTCTTCGCCACCACCTTCGCACTGTCGCTGCACGGCTCGCTGATCCTGTCGGCCACCAACCCGGGCCACGGCCAGGTGGTCAAGACGGCCGAGCATGAAAACACCTTCTTTCGCGATGCCATCGGCTACTCGATCGGCACGCTGGGCATCCACCGCCTCGGCCTGTTCCTGGCGCTGTCCGCGGGCTTCTGGAGCGCCGTCTGCATCGTCATCAGCGGGCCGTTCTGGACGCGTGGCTGGCCGGAATGGTGGAGCTGGTGGCTCAACCTGCCGGTCTGGAAGTGAGGAGAACACCCCATGGCTGAATATCAGAACCTCTTCACCAGCGTGCAGGTCACGGCGCCGTCCTACCCGGGCGTGCCGCTGGGCCGTGACGAGTACCAGCGCGAGGGTAAGGGCCTGCACTGGCACCTGCTGGGCCGCATCGGCGATGCGCAACTGGGCCCCATCTACCTGGGCTGGCTGGGCGTGTGCTCGCTGATCTGCGGCTTCATCGCATTCGAGATCATCGGGCTGAACATGTGGGCCTCGGTCGGCTGGGACCCGGTGCAGTTTGCCCGCCAGCTGTTCTGGCTGGCGCTGGAGCCGCCGCCGCCGGCCTACGGCCTGAAGCTGCCGCCGCTCAACCAGGGCGGCTGGTGGCTGCTGGCCGGCTTCTTCCTGACGGCCTCCATCCTGCTGTGGTGGGCCCGCATGTACCGCCGCGCCCGCAAGCTGGGCATGGGCACGCACGTGGCCTGGGCGTTTGCCGCGGCGATCTGGCTGTACCTGGTGCTCGGCTTCATCCGCCCCATCCTGATGGGCAGCTGGGGCGAGGCCGTGCCCTTCGGCATCTTCCCGCACCTGGACTGGACGGCGGCGTTCTCGCTGCGCTACGGCAACCTGTTCTACAACCCCTTCCACATGCTCAGCATCGCCTTCCTGTACGGCAGCACGCTGCTGTTCGCGATGCACGGCGCCACCATCCTGGCGGTCAGCCGCTTCGGCGGCGAGCGCGAGATCGAGCAGATCACCGACCGCGGCACGGCCAGCGAACGCGCGGCCCTGTTCTGGCGCTGGACCATGGGCTTCAACGCGACGATGGAGTCCATCCACCGCTGGGCCTGGTGGTTCGCGGTGCTGTGCCCGCTGACGGGCGGCATCGGCATCCTGCTGACCGGCACCGTGGTGGACAACTGGTACCTCTGGGGCGTCAAGCATGGCCTGGCGCCGATGTACCCGGCGGTGTTCCCGCCGGTCATCGACCCCGCGCTGCAACTGCTGGGAGTCAAGCCATGAGCCGCCAGCAACTCCAGCGCTGGGCTGCGCCGCTGTGGGCCAGCCTGAGCCAAGCCCTCGGCGGGCCCGCGGTCGGCCTCGGCATCCAGGCGCATTTGCCTTGCCACGTTCCCGCGCACCGCCAGCCCTCACCACAGCCAGGAGTGCAAGCATGAGCCGTCTCAACCTCGGCCTGCTGGCCCTCACCCTGACCTGCGGCCTGCTGGCCGGCTGCGAGCGGCCGCCCGTGGACACCGTGCAGCGCGGCTACCGTGGCACCGGCATGGAGCTGGTCTACAACCCGCGCACGCAGGCCGAGCAGGCCGCCAACAACCAGGCACCAGCGCCGCTGGAGGCGGCGTCACCGGATGGCCCGAAGGCCGGGCAGGTCTACCAGAACGTCAAGGTGCTGGGCAACCTCAGCGTCGGCGAGTTCAACCGCACGATGGTGGCCATGACCAACTGGGTGGCCCCCAAGCAGGGCTGCGTGCACTGCCACAACGCCGCCAACTTCGCCGACGACTCGCTCTACACCAAGGTGGTGGCGCGGCGCATGCTGGTCATGACGCAGACCGTCAACAGCCAGTGGCAGAACCATGTCGGCAAGACCGGCGTGACCTGCTACACCTGCCACCGTGGCGAGCCGGTGCCCAAGGAGGTCTGGTTCCAGCCGTTGCTGCCCAAGGGCGCCAACGACTTTGCCGGCAACAAGGCCGGCCAGAACGCACCGGCGCCCAGCGTCGGTCTGGCCGCGCTGCCGAACGATCCGTTCACGCCCTTCCTGCTCGGCTCGGAGAACATCCGCGTGGCGGGCACCGAGGCGCTGCCGGCGGGCAACCGCCAGTCCATCAAGCAGGCCGAGTGGACCTACGGCCTGATGATGCACATGTCCAAGTCGCTGGGCGTCAACTGCACGCAGTGCCACAACACGCGTTCGCTCGGCTCCTGGGACAACAGTTCGCCACCGCGGCTGACCGCTTGGCACGGCATCCGCATGGCGCGCGAGTTGAACCTGGAGTTCATGGTGCCGCTGACGACGACCTTCCCGGCCAACCGGCTGGGCCCGGGCGGCGACGTCGCCAAGGTCAACTGTGCCACCTGCCACCAGGGCGCCCACAAGCCGCTGTACGGTGCAGAGATGGCGAAGTACCACCCGGAGCTGCTGGTCAAGGCCATGCCCGCAGCGGCGGCGGCCTCGGGCGTCGCCACGCTGACGCCGGACGACATGAAGGCGCTGGAGTCGCTGCCCGCGGGCGCAACGAAGCCGGCGGCCACGCCCGGATGAACGGCATGCCCAGGGTTTAGGCAGGGCAGGGCGACGCGGCGGGCGCCTACGATCAGCGTGTTTGTGATAATCCACGACGCCACCCGCGGGCCTGCGAACGGCCCCGGCGTGGCGGCATCACCTGATCGAGATTGCAGCCGGTGTCCAAGCCTTCCGACCCAGACCTCAGCGCCCTGTCGCCGCTGGCCACCGAGCTGGCGACGACGATTGCCCGCGTCGCCAGCGACATCGCGCTGGTGATCGACAAGGATGGCGTGATCTCCTCCGTGGCCGAAGGCAGCGCTGTGCAGGCGCAGGGCTGCGGCCACTGGGTGGGCCGGCGCTGGGTCGACACCGTCAGCGCCGGCACACGCGCCAAGATCCAGTCGCTGCTGGACGAGGTCGCCAGCAGCGGCGTCGTATCGCGCCGGCGCGAGGTCAGCCATCCGGCCAATCCGGCCAACGGTGGAGAAGAACTCCCCGTCACCTGGTCGGCGATCCGGCTGGGCGCCGATGGCCCGGTGCTCGCCGTGGGCCGCGACATGCGTGCGGTGGCGGCCATCCAGCAGCGCTTCGTCGAGGCGCAGCAGGACATGGAGCGCCACTACTGGAACCGCCGCCAGGCCGAGGCCCGCTACCAGCTGCTGTTCCAGGTCGCCAACGATGCCGTGCTGGTGCTCGATGCCGACAGCCTGCGTGTGCTGGAGGCGAACGCGGCCAGCGCGCAGTTGCTGGGGCATGAGTTGACGCTGATCCTGGGCCGCCCGCTGGCCGACAGCCTGCCGCTGTCGGCGCGCGCTGCGGTGGCCGAGCTGCTGGCCAACGCACGCAACACCGGCCGCGCCGGCGAGATCCGGGTGCGCGCGGCGGCCACGCGCGGCGTGCTGGACATCTCGGCCACGCCCTTCCGCGTGGACGAACAGCAGCAGATCCTGCTGCGAGCCCGCCGCGACGAGGCCGCGGAGGGGGGGCAGGACAGCCTGGCGCTGACGCGCATGGCCGAGTTCGTCGAGATGACGCCCGACGCGGTCGTCATCACCGATGCGTCGGGCGGCATCCTGATGGCCAACCCGGCCTTCCTGCGCCTGATCCGTCAGGGCGACGAGACGCGCGTGCGAGGCCAGGGCTTGTCCGCGCTGATGCTCGATGCCGACGGCGGCTGGTCGCGCCTGGTGGCGAAGGTGCGCAGTGCCGGCATCGTGTCCAACGTGGCGCTGGATGTCGGCTCCGCCGACGGCAAGCCGCTGAGCGTGCGCGTGTCGGCGGCGCTGATGGCGGAGGGCGAGCAGGCCTGCCTGGGCTTCATGCTGCGCCCGGGCCAGCGCCTGCCGGTGCACCTGGCCGGCGACGACGTGCTGACCGGGCTGCTCGACCAGGTCGGGCGCGTGCCGCTGTCGGACCTGCTGGTCGAGGTGGTCCACCGCGCCGAGCGCCAATTGATCGAGAGCGCGTTGCTGCGCACGGCCGGCCAGCGTGCCGCGGCTGCCGTAGCCCTGGGCATGACGCCCGAGGCGCTGGAGCTGCGCATCCAGCGGCATGGGCTGTCCGGGTTGGGTTACCCGGCCGATGCGGGCGGCAGGCCGCCGTCGATCAATTGAGTCCCAGCGCAGCGATGCAAGCCGCACCCGCCTTCGGCCAGGCCGACCTCAGCAACTGCGAGCGCGAGCTGATCCACCTGGCCGGCTCGGTGCAGCCCCACGGTGCACTGCTCGTGCTCGACGGGCCCGACCTGCGGGTGCTGCAGCTCAGCGGCAATGTGTCACGCCTGCTGGGGGCTGAGCCCGATGCGCTGCTGCACCGGCCGCTGGCCATGCTGGGCGGCGACGTGGCCGAGCGCGTGGCGCAGCTGCAGCGCGGCGCCGACCTGCGCGAGGCTGTCGCGCTGCAATGCCGCCTCGGGCCTTCCCTGCGCCGCTTCGACGGCGCGTTGCACCAGCTCGCCGCCGGCCCGCTGGTGCTGGAGCTGGAACCGGCCGCGACGGCGCCTGATGGCGTCGTACTGCAGGACCTGCCGCCCGAGGTGATGGCGGCCACCCTGGCCGGCGCGCTGCAGCGCTTCGGCGCCGCACCCTCGGTCGGCGTGCTGGCCGACGCGGTCGTGGAGGTGCTGCGCCACCTGACCGGCTACGACCGCGTGGTGGTCTACAAGTTCGACCCCGACGGCCATGGCAAGGTCATCGCCGAGGCGCGCCACCCGCGGCTGGAGTCGCTGCTGGGCCACCACTACCCGGCCAGCGACATCCCGCAGCGCGCGCGCGCCCTGTACCTGCTCAACCGCGTGCGCATGCTGGTGGACGTGGACGCGCCCCAGTCGGCGCTGCTGCCGGACCTGCTGCCGGGCACGGATGCGCCGCTGGACATGTCGCTGTGCCAGCTGCGCAGCATGTCGCCCATCCATCTGCAGTACCTGCGCAACATGGGCGTGACCGCCACGCTGACCGCGTCGCTGGTGCGCGAGGGGCAGCTGTGGGGCCTGATTGCCTGCCACCACTATTCGCCGCGCTACCTGCGCTGCACCGTGCGCGCGGCGGCCGACCTGCTGGCCGAGGTGGCCTCGACGCGCATCTCGGCCATCGAGAACTACGCCCACGCCCAGGTTGCGCTGATGGTGCGCCGGCTGGAGCAGCGCCTGGTGGAGGCCACGTCGACCGAAGGCGACTGGCGCTACGCGCTGTTCCGCAACCCGCGCACGCTGCTGCAGCCGCTGGACGCCACTGGCGCCGCCCTGTTCTGCGAAGGCGAAGTGCTGACCACCGGCGAGGCACCATCCACGCCGGAGCTGCGCGCGCTGCTGGCCTGGGTGCAGGCGCAGCCCGAGCAGGGCGACGCGCCCTTCGCCTGCGCCTCGGTCGGCCAGGCCAGCCCGGCGCTGGCCAGCCTCACGCCCACCGCCAGCGGCGTGCTGGCGGTGCGCCTGTCCACCAACAGCCCGGACTGGTTGATGTGGTTCCGCAAGGAGCAGCTGCAGAGCGTCACCTGGGCGGGCGACCCGTCCAAGCCCATGGTGGCCAACAACCCGCTGGAGCTGTCGCCACGGCGCTCATTCGCGGCCTGGTCCGAGATCGTGCGCGGCACGGCGGTGCCGTGGTCCACCACCGAGGTGGCGCTGGCACGCGGCATCGGCGTGGCGCTGGTGGACATCATCGTGCAGGTGCACGCGGTGCGCCTGCTGATCGCCGAGCACCAGCTGGTGCAGATTCGCGGCGCCGTGGCCGGATCGCGCGAGCCCGTGATGGTGGCCAATGCGCAAGGCGAGTTGGTCTTCGCCAACGATGCCCTGCTGGCCCTGCACGGCGCGGCGCTGGGCAAGGGCGGCGCCATCGCGGCGCTGTTTGCCGACGCGCCGGCCGTGGAGCAGGCGCTGGCGCAGATGCGCGCCTCGCAGCACGGCTGGCGGCGTGAGCTGGAGCTGCTGATCCATGACGGCAGCACCGTGCCGATGGCCGTGCATGCGGAGCCCGTCAGCGGCCGCGACGGCAAGCTGCTCGGCTTCGTGCTGACGCTCATCGACCTGCGCGAGGCCCGCCGCGCCGACACCGCGCGACTGAACCTTGAAAGCGCGCTGCGCCTGGCCGCGCAGAGCACGGCCACCGAAGCCGACGAGGTCATCTCGGCCATCCTGACCAATGCCAGCCTGGCGGCGATGGACATCGCCGACGCCCGCGGCGGCCCGCCGGTGGCGCCGCTGCTGCAGGAGCTGGAAACCTCCACCCGGCGCGCCGCCGGGCTGTACGCGCAGATCCGCAGCTTCGCCAGCTAGCCCCGTCCACCCGAGCCCCTGCCTCAGCGTTCACAGGCCCTGGCCTGGCGTGCCGGCCTGCAGCTCCTCGAAGAGCTGCTGGTGCAGGCGAAAGGCCTCGCAGGCCTCGGCCACGAAGGCATCGGCCCGCGCTGGCGTCAGGTCCAGGGCATCCAGGCCGGCACGGAAGTCCCGCTTCAGCGCTTCGACCTGCGCGGGCTCGCCGAAGGCGTAGAAGGCCGTGCCGTCGGGCCCTTCCAGCCCGAACTGCCTGCCGACCCGGCGCGCCAGCATCTGCCCGCCGTGCAGGTCGCCGAGGTAGCGCAGGTAGGCATGCGCCAGCAGCAGTTGCGGGTCGGTTTGTGTCAGTGCCACCAGGCGCCGCACATAGGCGGCCGCTGCCGGCAGCAGGGCCGAGGCGGCCTGCCGCGACCCGGCCTGCAACCGGTCGAGATCCCGTTGCAGCGCTGGCAGCCGCCTGAGTTCCGGGCGCCAGAGCCGGGAATCCACGGGGGCCTGGTCCAGGCCGGTCTCCAGTGCCGCGTAGATCGCCCGCAGGTTGCCCAGCAGTGCGCAGTAGGTGGCCAGGCTGATGCGGCCGCTCATCAGGTCCGCCATGACGCCGCTGCGCTCGGCAAGCCGGTGCAGGCCTTGCGTTTCTTCTTTCAGTCGGCTGGCCAGGCCAGCCTGAGTGCTTGTGTCCATCGGCAGATGATGCCTCACGCATGGGCGGCGCACAGGCCAGGCAGCGACGCAGCACGCGTTGGACAATGCCTGCATGAGCAAGGCCTTCACCAAGGAATCCGACGGCGCCGACGATGACGATGACGGCCCCTCGCTGCCGGCCCTGCCGGCCGGCACGCGCAACTACATGACGCCGGCCGGCTATGCGCGGCTGCGCGCGGAGTTCATGGAACTCATCGACGTCGAGCGCCCGAGGATGGTCGAGACCGTCTCGTGGGCCGCCAAGAACGGCGACCGCTCGGAAAACGGCGATTACCTGTACGGCAAGAAGCGCCTGCGCGAGATCGACCGCCGGCTGCGCTTCCTGACGAAGCGGCTGGACATCGCCGAGGTCGTGGACCCGAGCGTGCACTTCGGCTCGGAGCAGGTGTTCTTCGGCGCGACGGTCACCTATGCAAACGCCAACGGCGACGAGCGCACCGTGACCATCATCGGCATCGACGAGGCCGACAGCCTGGCCGGCGAGGTGAGCTGGGTGTCGCCCATCGCGCGCACGCTGCTGAAGTCGCGCGTGGGCGACGAGTTGCAGCTCGTCACGCCGGTCGGGGTGGACAAGATCGAGGTCGTGGACGTCAGCTACCCCGCGCCCGGGGGCGGGGCCGTTTAGCGCGGCCACAAGGCGGCTGCAACGTGACCCGGTTGCCGCCGGTCGTACGGACAGCCCCTACGGCTTGACGCGCCAGACGCGCTGCACGGGCGACGTGCGGCGCAGCACGCGCAGCACGTCGGCCAGATGCAGGCGGTCGCGCACGGCGATCAGCAGCGTCAGCTCGGCGGTTTCGCGCATCGGGGCCTCGTCGCTCATGGCGATGTGCGTGATGTCGGCTTCGGCCTGCGCCACGGCCTGCGCCACCTGCGCCAGCACGCCCTTGCCGTTGGTCATCAGCAGCGCGATGCCGGCCTCGAAGCTGCGCGACAGCTCCTCGGCCCATTCGACGGGGATCCAGTGCTCGCTGTCGCGCTGGAACAGGCGCCGGCCGACCGCGCACTCGCAGGTGTGCACGACGAGACCTTCACCGCGGCCCAGGTAGCCGCGCACCTCGTCGCCGGGGATGGGGCGGCAGCAGCTGGCGAGCTGCACCGAAGCGCCCTCGCTGCCGTCGATGGTGACGCCCCCCTGCTCGACCGGCGCCGTCGCGAAGCGGCCCAGCGTCAGCGCCAGCGCATCGGGCTTCTGGCCCTGTTCGGCCATCAGCCGCGCCAGCTTCTTGGCGAGGATGGTCGAGATCTTGCGGCCTGCGCCGATGTCGATGAGCAACTGGTCCACGGTGGCGCTGCCGGCCCAGGCGGCCAGGTCGTGCCAGATCGCGGCGGCCGGGTCGTCCGGCGCCAGGCTGGGCAGGCCCAGGCCCTCGCCGCGCATGGCCTGGGCCAGCATCTTCTCGCCCAGTTCGCGCGACTCCTCCTGCTCCAGGTCCTTCAGGTAGTGGCGGATCTTGGAGCGCGCGCGGCCGGTGCGCACGAAGCTCAGCCAGGCCGGGTTGGGGCTGGCGCCCGGCGCGGTGATGACCTCGACGATGTCGCCGCTCTTGAGCTCGGCGCGCAGCGGCACCGCCTCGCCGTTGACCTGCGCGGCCACGCAGTGGTCGCCGACGTCGGAATGGATGGCGTAGGCGAAGTCCACGGGCGTCGCGCCCTTGGGCAGGGCCATGATCTTGGACTTGGGCGTGAAGACGTAGATCGCGTCCGGGAAGAGGTCGATCTTCACGTGCTCCAGGAACTCGTTGGCGTCGCGCGTCTCGTCCTGGATGTCGATGAGGCTTTGCAGCCAGCGCGCGTTGGCCTGCTGGGCGATCAGCGCCGACGCCTGCTTGCCGCGGCTCTTGTAGATCCAGTGCGCCGCCACGCCCTGCTCGGCGATCTGGTGCATGCCCTCGGTGCGCACCTGGAACTCCAGCGGCGTGCCCAGCGGGCCCATCAGCGTCGTGTGCAGCGACTGGTAGCCGTTGTCCTTGGGATTGGCGATGTAGTCCTTGAAGCGCCCGGCCTGCGGCTTGTAGAGCTGGTGCAGCACGCCCAGGCCCGTGTAGCACTGCAGCGGCTCCTCGGTCAGGATGCGAAAGCCGAAGATGTCGCTGACCTGCGCGAAGGACAGGCCGCCCTTCTCGCGCATCTTCTTGTAGATGGAGTGGACCGTCTTCTCGCGGCCCTGCACCTCCACGCGCAGCCCGGCCTTGGCAAAGGCCGCGCGAATCTCGCCTTCGATGCGCGACACCAGGTCGCGCCGGTTGCCGCGTGCCTTGCCCACGGCCTTGGACAGCGCCGCGTACCGCCACGGGTGGAAGTACTGGAAGGACAGGTCCTGCAGTTCGCGGAAGGTCTGGTTCAGTCCGAGGCGGTGCGCGATGGGGGCGTAGATGTCGAAGGTTTCGCGCGCGATGCGGCGCGCCTTGTGCGGCGCCATCGCGCCCATGGTGCGCATGTTGTGCAGGCGGTCGGCCAGCTTGACGAGGATGACGCGCAGGTCGCGCGCCATCGCCAGCAGCATCTTGCGGAAGGACTCGGCCTGCGATTCCTCCTTGGTGGAGAACTGCAGCTTGTCCAGCTTGGTCAGCCCGTCCACCAGGTCGGCCGTCGTTGCATCGAACTTCTCGATCAGCTCCGTCTTGGAGATGCCGCAGTCCTCGACGACATCGTGCATCAGCGCGGCCATCAGCGCCTGAGCGTCCAGGCGCCACTCGGCGCAGATGCCGGCCACGGCGATGGGATGCGTGATGTAGGGCTCGCCGGTGGCGCGCTTCTGGCCCAGGTGGGCCTCGTCGGCAAAACGGTAGGCCTCGCGCACGCGCTTGACCTCGGCCTTGCTCAGGTAGCCGAGCTTGGGCAGGAGCGCATCGAACGAGGCCGCCTCCGCGGCCGTTGGCAGAGCCGGCTGGCGCAGACCGGGCAGTGTGAACCAGGCAGTGAGGGAACGTTGGGCCATGCGCCCGAATTTATCCGATGACCTGGTGCCCCTCGTCCAAGGAGTACCTTGGCCGGTCTTGCAGACCGCGCTGCGGCAGTGCCGCAGCCCTTCGGCAGGCACAAGACGCCCACTGGGCGTCTTGAGTCCAGCCTCAGCCCCCAGGGGGACGGCGATGCGTGCGGCATTGAGCCGCAAGCATCGCCATGGAGGGCCGGCTTGGAAGCGGCCCGGCGCTCGGCCCGAACTCTCCAATGCAAACGGGCGCCCGAGGGCGCCCGTTGAAAGCAGCTGGCGGTACTTAGACCGGCACCTTGCGCAGCATCTCGATGCCGACTTCGCCGGCGGCGATTTCGCGCAGCGCGGTCACGCCGGGCTTGTTCTTGCTCTCGATGCGCGGGCTGTGGCCCTGGCTCAGCATGCGGGCGCGATACGTCGCGGCCAGCACGAGCTGGAAGCGGTTCGGGATCTTGGTCAGGCAGTCTTCGACGGTGATGCGGGCCATGGTGTTCCTTGGAAAGATGCGAGGCAGGAGCGCGATCAGGGCAGATCGAGCGCCTGAAAGACTGCCGAGCGGTTACGGCGCTGAGCCAGGTATTTTAGCCGCTGCGCGTGGACGATGGTTTTCAGGTCGAAGACGGCCGTGTCGAACACCGCATTCACGACGACGAAATCGAACTTCGAGGCCTGTGCGACCTCGATGCGCGCGTTGTTCATGCGCTGGGCAATGACCTCGGGTTCGGTGTCGCCGCGGCGGTTCAGCCGCAGGCGCAATTCGTCCCAACTGGGCGGCAGGATGAAGATCAGCACCGCGTGCGGGAAGATCTGCTTGATCTGCAGCGCACCCTGGAAATCGATCTCCAGCACCACGTCCTGGCCGCCCTGCAGCCGGCTCTCGATGCCGGCGCGCGACGTGCCATAGAGGTTGCCATGCACTTCGGCCCACTCGAAGAAATCACCGCGCCCAGCCATCGCGCGGAACTCGCCCGGGTCGACGAACCAGTACTCGCGGCCATGCTGCTCCTGGCCGCGCGGCGCGCGCGAGGTGTGCGAGATGGACACGGCCAGCCGCGCATCGAGTTCCAGCAGTGCCTTGACGAGGCTGGATTTGCCGGCGCCGCTGGGCGCTGCGACGACGAAGAGATTGCCGGGATATTCCATGCCGCTGGGGTGAGTCGTTCGTTCGGAGTTCTGACCTGCGCGCCGAGTGCCGCTGTTCGTGCCGCGATGAACGACGGCCTGACAAGGCGTTTGCCTTTCTGTCCGCCAGCGCCTGCGCCCAGATGAAGGGCCGGATGTTAGCGTGGGCCCGTGTTCGGCCCGGTCAGCGCTCCAGCGTGCCGTCGTGCTGCCCCAGCGTGGGCGCAGCGAAGGACACCGGCCCCGGCGTGCGGCCGAAGACGATGGACCGCGTGACACCGCGGTAGCTGCCCACGCTGGCGTGCTCGAAGTCGCCGACGATGCCTTCGGCCAGCACTTGCGGGTGCTGGAACATGTCCTCGACCTGGCGTGCAGCCGCGCAGGGCACCTCGTCGCCGAACAGCGCCTCCCACTCCAGCGCCGTGCGCGTGGCCAGCGCCGCGTGCAGGCGGGCCAGCAGCTCGCCGGCATTGGCGGCACGCTTCTTGACGGTGTCGAAGCGGTCGTCGGCCGCCAGGTCATGCAGGCCCGTGATGCGGCACAGCGCCGCCCAGAAGTGCGCCGTGTTCGCGGAGATGTAGATGTAGCCGTCCCGCGCCGGGTGGATGCCGGTGACGCCGCCGGAGCGCATGTCGCGGCCGATGTCCAGCGGCTCGCCGCCGGCCCACACCAGGCGGGCCGACTGCATCGTCAGCGCGCTGCGCAGCAGCGACACGCCCACGTACTGGCCCTGTCCGCTGCGCTCGCGCTCGTACAGCGCCGAGGCCACGCCCGAAGCCACCAGCGCCGCCGCGTAGTAGTCGACGACGGAGCCGTAGAGGATCTCCGGCGGCCCGCCGCGCTGCCCCTGCAGCGCGCACATGCCGGTCATGGTCTGCAGCACCTGGTCGTAGCCGGCCTTGTCCTTCAGCGGCCCGGTGTCGCCGTAGCCGGTCACGGCGCAGTAGATGAGGCGTGGGTTGAGGAGTTCCAGTTGCTCGTGCGCAATGCCCAGCCGCCTGGGCACGCCGGGGCGGAAGTTGTGCACCAGCACGTCGGCCTCGCGCACAAGGCGCATCAGCACGGCCAGGTCCTCAGGCTTCTTCAGGTCCAGCACCACGCCGCGCTTGCTGCGGTTCACACCGATGAAGGCGCGGCTTTCCTCGGCCAGCGTGGACGGGTAGTTGCGCAGGTTGTCGCCGGTGGGCGGCTCGACCTTGAGCACGTCGGCGCCCTGGTCGGCCAGCAGCGTGCAGCCGTAGGGGCCGGCGATGTAGGCGCTGAGGTCCAGCACGCGCACGCCGCTGAGCGGCCCCGGCGGGCCTGGACGGTCGGAGGGGGGGAAGGAGGCAGCGGCGGTCACGGCGTCGGTTTCTGCAGGTTGGCGTGCAGTCTCGGCCAGCAGCGCGGGGCAACCAAGGGGTGAAGCGTTCGCTCAGGCATCACGGAATCTTGGTTCTTGATCAGGCAGGGGTCGGCGCGGTGGACAGCCAGGTGAGGCGCCAACTGCCATCCTCTTGGCCGCCGGCCAGGAAGTAGGGCTGGAAGTCCAGCGGCGCGCGGTAGCCCAGCGCGACACGCAAGGTCGGCACCGCCTGGCCGGGCACCTCGCTGACCCATTGGTCGAGCGGCGCCTCGGGCAGCTTGACCGTCTCGTCGGTCTTGAAGCCGTCGATGAGGCCGGTGGCGAACACCAGCGGCCCGCGTGTCAGCGCGGCGTAGCCCAGGTCCAGCACGGTCTGGTGCACGGCGCTGCCGTCCGGCGCGCGCGATTCCTGCGCGTTGCGGTGGCGGCGCTCGTGCAGCGCCACGCGCAGGGGCAGGTGCAGTTGCACGGTGTCGCCCGGCTGCCAGTCGCGCTCGATGGCCAGGTAGCAGCCCGGCACGCCGTCGAAGCGCTTGCCGCCAACCGTGGCGAACGCGCCCTCGGCCCAGGCCGGGCAGCGCAGCTTCAGCGTGAAGTGCGCGGGCCTGGGCAGCGCCAGGCTCAGCGCCACGTCGCCGTCGTACGGATAGCCCGTCTGCACGTGCAGCCCCACGTCGCCCACCTGTGCGGTCAGCGGTGCGTACAGGTGCACGCTCAGTTCGCCCTCGCGGCCGCTCACGGCCAGCGCCGGCAGTTCCTCCAGCGCCATCGCACCGCTGCTCTTGCAGCAGCGCCAGTAGGTGGTGTGCACGCGCCGGCCGTTGGGAAAGCTGTAGTAGCACCAGTCCTCGCCGTTGGGGGCGATGGCGCCCAGCAGGTCGTTGTAGGCCGTGCGTTCGATCTCCTCGGCGTAGCGCGCGTCGCCGCTGATCAGCAGCAGCTCGCGGTTGAGCTGCACCCAGGCCAGCGTCGAGCAGGTTTCGACATACGCCTGCGGCACGAAACTGCCCGGCGCGTTGAAGACCTCGCGCGAGCGATGCGCCACGCCCCCCCACGGCCCGCCGCCCAGGCTGAGGTGCTGCTCGCGGATGTTGTGCCACAGCGCCTGCACGGCCTGCAGCAGCTCGGGCCGGCCGGTGGCGCGGTGCAGCTTGGCCAGGCCGACGAGGTTCCAGATCAGCTGGTAGGCCTTGCCGGTGGCGATGTAGGCCGCGTCGGTGCCGTCGAGCGCGCGGCTCAGCAGCGCCAGCGGCGCGTGGCGGTCGGCCTGCCGCAGGATGAGTTCGGCCAGCGCCAGGTAGCGCGGCTCGCCGGTCACGAAGTGCAGCTCGCAGGCCGCGTCCAGCAGCACCGTGGCCGACATGCCGTGGTGGTTGCCCAGCGTCGTGATGTCGATGCCGCCCTCGGTCAGCGCCTGCGCGCACAGGTCGCCGATGCGGCAGGCGGCCTGCAGCCAGCGCGGCTCGCCGAACTGGCGGTGCGCCTCGATCAGCCCCAGGATGAGGTAGCTGTGCGTCCAGATGTCCCAGGTGCGCAGCGTCGGCGCGCCGTCCCAGGTCAGCGGCTTGGGAGCCTGCTTGACGGTGAACCGGCGTGGGGGCGCATAGGTGCCGAGGTAGCCGTCGGCTTCCTGCTGCGCGCACAGGAAGTCGGCGACGGCGCGCACGTTGGTGGCCAGCTCGGCGTCGCCGCTGCGGGCCGCGGCGCGCGAGGCGGCCACCAGCCATTTGCCGGCGTGCTCGCCGTACCAGTCGCCTTCCAGGTTCTGGTCGGCGACGGCGCGCAGGAAGAGGGCAATGGCGGGGCTGTCGGGCCCCGCGATGAAGTGGTGCAGCCGGCCGCGGCGGCTGGCTTCGATGGCCTCGCCCAGCAGGCCGCCGAGTTGCACGGTGGTGTTCATGGTGTCTGTGGTCGTTGGGGGGTCAGCCGGCGGGCGGAGGCGCGGACGTGGGCCGCGCCTGCCGGCGAAGGGCGGGGCGCTGCGCGGCGCCCGTGTTCACGCAGCGTCCATGGCGCAGCGAAAGCCCACCATGCCCGAGCGGTCCTTGCACGGCGCCATCAGCAGGTACTTGCCGTGCTGGTCCAGCCGGTAGGCCTGCGGGAAATACCAATGCGAGGTCTGCGGCTGGTAGCTGCTGCCGCCGCGCAGCACGGCGGCGCGGGTGTGCTCGTCGGCGTACTCGTCGGTCCACTGCCAGACGTTGCCCACCAGGTCCAGCACGCCGAAGGGGCTGGCGCCGCGCGGATGCGCATCGACATCGGCCGGTGGCGCCAGCGTGCGGCCGGTGTTGGGCGGCGGCACGGCCGCGGCGTCCCAGGCCTCGCCCCAGGGGTAGGCGCGGCCGTCGCCGCCCTGGGCGGCGTACTGCCACTCCCATTCGTGCGGCAGGCGCTTGCCGGCCCAGGCGGCGTAGGCGCGGGCGTCCTCGATGCCCACCCAGGTCACCGGCTTGTTGGCCCAGCCGGCGCGCGGTGCGCCGTCCGCCCAGTCGCGCAGGAAGTTGTGCGCATCGGCCGGCTGGTAGCCGGTCGCCTGCACGAAGGCGTGGAACTGCGCGTTCGTGACCGGTGTGCGGTCCAGGAAGTAGCGTGGCATGGCCATGCGGCGGCGGTGCTGGCGGCGCGGCACGTCTTCCCACGGGTATTGCACGTCCAGACCGGCCCAGGTCTGGCCTTCGACCTCGACGCCGCCGACGACGAAATCGAAGTTGCCGCCCGGGATCTCGACCATGCCCTCGGGCGCCTCGCTCGCGCGTGCGGTCGCAGGGATGTCGACCAGCTGCTGCACCAGCGGGCGCCAGGTCTTGTCCAGCACCTGCAGCGGCGTTCGCGCCAGCTCGGCCATGTCGCGCAGCAGCGGCGCCAGGTCGTCGATCGCCTCGCCGGCCGCCATGGCCAGCAGCGCGCCGAAGCCGCTCGGCTCCAGCGCCGCCTCGAAGACGGCCTGGCCGGTGGCGATGCGCGGTTGCACTTCAACGCCGTTCCACACGTCGAAGTAGCGCGTGCCCTCGGCATGCTCGACGGCCAGTTGCTCGCCGTCGACAAGGTACTCGTTGCGGTTCACGACCGTCCACAGCCGCCTGCCGCCCAGCGGAAAGCTGCTGGCGAACACGCCGGCCTGCAGTGTGGGCGCGTAGGGTCGCCAGTCCAGGCTGACGAGCAGCGGGGCGAGCGCGCGGTAGAGCGTCGCGATGCGCTTGAGCGTGGCGGCGTCGCGGTTGGTGAAGCCGTTCCAGATGCCCCAGACGTTCTCCCACGCGTTGTAGCCCACGCCGTTGAAGAAGCAGTACTGCAGGTCGTTGTTGCGGTCGCGGCTCCAGCGGTTCTCCAGGTTGATCATGTGGCGCGGTTCCAGCCACTTGAACTTGGCCACCACGGGCACGACGTCCTGCGGCACCTTCTTGCCCCAGCTCTGCACGTTCCAGATCAGCTGCTCCTCGCAGGAGATGGTGGACTCGGGCTGCAGCACGACGTAATGGCCGCGCCGCGCGCAGGCGTCGAAGAACGCGCGCGGCACGCCGTTGTAGGTGTCGCCGTTGATGCCGTCGGCGCCCACCGCCTCGACGATGCGGGCGATGGCCTCCCAGTCGCTCTCGCCGTGCTCGCGCGTGCCGTGGTCCCAGGGCTTGGTGGGCAGGAAGACCTTCACGCCGCGGGCGTGGAAGGCGTCCACCGCGCGCTTCAGGCCGGCCAGGCCGCCGGGCAGGTCGTGCGCCAGGTCGGTCTGGTTGCGGTCGTCGATGCCGATGTTGGGGTAGACGTACCAGATCAGCACGCTGTCCAGGCCGCCGAAGCGCGCCACCAGGTCGTCGAGGTAGCGGTCCACCGTGTACTGGCCGGTGGCGGCGTCGAAGAAGTAGCGGTCCTCCACCATCATCTGCGCGTGCACGAAATTGCGCTGCGCCCACTGCAGCTCGGGGCGGCGGTAGTTGGCGTCGTCGTAGCCGATGCGCACCAGGTGCTCGCGCTTCCAGTCGCGCAGGTCGCGCAGCCAATCCTCGGCCGTGCCATTGACGTCCATCTTCCAGTGGCCGATCTCGGCGAAGGGCCAGCCGGGCGCCTTGCCCGGCGTGGGCAGGTAACGCTGCGTGGTGACGTGGGAAAACTTGTACTCGGCCATGGCGCTCGAAAAGGATCAGGTCAGCGGGACTGCAGGAAGAGGTGGACGTCGTGTCGGTCCGGGATGCTGCTTTGCGCACCGGGCCGCGTGCAAGTGAGGGCGGCGGCGGCGCAGGCGAAGCGCAGCGCCTCGGGCCAGCGTGCGCCCCGGGCCAGTTCGGCGACCAGGGCGCCACAGAAAGTGTCTCCGGCCGCCGTCGTGTCGACAATCTCCACGGCAAAGCCGGGTTGCGAGAACCAGGCGGCGCCGCAGCGCGCGCGCACGCCGCGTGCACCCAGCGTGACGGCGACGCAGGGCACGTCCAGCGCCGCGATGGCGGTGTCGATGTCGTGGCGGATGCCACTGATGGCGGCCAGCTCGCCCTCGTTGACGATGAGCGCGTCCAGCGCGGCGAGCAGGGCGCGCGGCAGCGCCTGGGCCGGCGCACCGTTCAGCGTGACGTTCAGGCCGGCCGTGTGCGCCGTGCGTGCAAACGCGGTGACGGTGTCCAGCGGCGTCTCCAGCTGCAGCAGCAGGTGGCTGTAGCCGCCGAGTGCCGGCAGGTGCCCGGGCGCCAGGCCCGCATTGGCGCCGGGGGCGACGGTGATGGCGTTCTCGGCGTCGTCGGACACGCAGATGAAGGCCGTGCCGGTGGCAAGGCCTGCGGGCCGCACGACCAGCGGGCGCACGCGGGCGGCATGCAGCGAGGCCTCCAGCTCGGCGGCGTAGGCGTCGGTCCCGAGCGCGAGCAGCATGTCGGTCGCGACGCCGCCGGCACGTGCGCAGGCGACGGCCTGGTTGGCGCCCTTGCCGCCGGGGTAGGTGGAGAAGGCGTGGCCCAGCACGGTTTCGCCCGGCGTGGGGATGCGCGGCGCGCGCACGACGAAGTCCAGGTTGGCCGAGCCGGCCACCAGGATGGCAGGGGAAGTCATCGCTCGATGGCCTGGTAGACGAGGTTGTGGAAGGCCGCGGTGGGCCGCGGCGGGTCGGCCGGCAGGCCGCGTGGGAGGTGCTGCATCATCGAAATGGCGACGAGCCGCTCGCGCGGGTCGACGGTGAAATAGGTGGTGGCGGCGCCGGGCCAGCCGAAGGCGCCTTCGGAGCCGAGCCGGCCGCGGCGGGCCGGGTCCAGCACCATGGACACGCCCAGGCCGAAGCCCTCGCCGGGACCCAGGCCGTTGCCCACGTCCAGGTGCGCGACCTGGTTCATGCGCATCAGCGCGACGGTGCGGGCCGACAGCAGCCGCCGGCCGCGCCAGGCGCCGTCGTCGAGCAGCATCTGTGCGAAGCGCAGGTAGTCGGGCGCCGTCGAGTACAGGCCGCCCGCGCCGCTGTCGTAGTCGCGCAGCGGCACGCCCGGCGTTGTCGCCGAGCGTCCTGGCGCGAGCACCAGCCGGCCGTCGTCGCCGACGGACGTGATGTCGGCGATGCGCTGGCGCTGCGCGGCGGGCACGGTGAAGGCGGTGTCGGTCATGCCCAGCGGGTCGAAGATTCGTTCTTGCAGAAAGCGGCCGAAGGGCTGGCCCGACACGGCTTCGACGACGCGGCAGAGCACGTCGGTGTTGATGCCGTCGTAGCGAAAGCGGCTGCCGGGTTCCACGGCGAGCGGCACGTCGGCAACCCGCCGGGCGAGGCCGGCGAGATTGGCGGCGGCCTGCGGCTCGACCGCGGCGTTGTCCGTCGCGATGCCCGACGTGTGCGTCAGCAGGTGGCGCAGCGTCAGCGCCTGGCGTGGCCGGGCGCCGCCGCGCAGC
This sequence comes from Roseateles sp., assembly GCF_965229315.1. Classification (GTDB taxonomy): domain Bacteria; phylum Pseudomonadota; class Gammaproteobacteria; order Burkholderiales; family Burkholderiaceae_C; genus Pelomonas. Next base: position 2,491,512 of record NZ_CBDDJA010000002.1, on the reverse strand, counting down.
CGCAGGTCGGCGAACTCGGGCAGGTGGCGCTCCACCGCGTCGTCCAGCGTCAGCGCGCCTTCCTCCATCAGCATCAGCACGGCGACCGACGCGATGGGTTTGGTCATCGAGTAGATGCGGAAGATCGCGTCGGCCGGCATGGCCTCGCGGCGGGCGAGATCGCGGTGGCCATGGGCGCGCCAGTGCACCAGGCAGCCGTCGCGCGCCAGCAGCACGACCGCGCCGAGGTGGCTGGGGCTGCGGTCGCCGGCGCGCGTGTCCGCGTCGAGGAACGCATCCAGCCGCTGCAGGCGTCCGGGCGAGAAGCCGGCCGAGGCCGGCGTGCACGACGGCAGCACCGGCTCGGCCCGTGCTGCGGGCCAGGGCAGCGCCGCGGCACCGGCCAGCAACAGGCGGCGGTGCATGGCGGGCGCTGCCGTCTCTGGCGTCAGAAGGTCACCGAGTGCGTCACCGACACCACGCGGCCGCGGCCGGACGTGAAGTTGCGGAAACCCACCACCTGCGACCAGCTCAGCACGTAGAACTTGTTGGTCAGGTTCTCGATACCGACGGACGTCTTGCCGCCCTGGCCCCAGTCCCAGTTGGCGCTGAAGTCGAACAGCGTGTAGCCCTTGGTGTGCTCTTCCGAACTGGTGCCGACGTTGAGGTCACGCGAGCGCAGCTTGGTCGCACCCAGCGTCAGGTCGGCCTGGGGCATGAAGTTCCAGGTCGTCGACAGGCCGATCTTGTCGGGGTTGATGTCCAGCACGCCCATCTGCTTGGTCAGAGGCCCGCCGGACGTGAACCAGGTCTTGCCGGCCGTGTGCGAGTACAGCGCCGAGAACTTCAGGTCGCGCGAGGCGCGCACTTCACCCGTCAGCTCGTAGCCGTTGATGTTGACCGGCTGGCGCGACAGCAGGAAGTCGTTGGTGACGGGGTCGATGGCCAGCGACTGGCCGAAGCTGGACTTGCTCTTGTAGTACGACGCACCGAACGAACCCATCTTGCCGCTCCAGTTCAGGCCGACCTCGTTGTTCTTCACGATGACCGCCTGCAGGTCGAGGATGCCCGCGACCGACTGGCCCGGGTAGTTGATGTTGCGCAGCGGGATGCCCACGTTGGGCAGCGTGAACCCCTTGCCGGTGGAGCCGTATGCGGACCAGCCGTCGCCGAACTTCCACACCACGCCCAGGTTGGGCAGGTTGGCCTTGTAGCTGAGCTTGCCGCCCTTCACGTCCACACGGTTGCGGTAGTAGGTGGTCTTGTAGTCGGCGACTTCCAGCTCGCCATCCTCGCGGCGGAAGCCGCCGGAGACGGTGACCGGGCCGATGTCGTACGAGGCCTGCAGCCAGGGTGCGACGCTGCTGTAGTTCATCGGCGGCACCCACAGCCGGTCGGTCAGCGCCAGCCACTGGGCGGCCGTGTCGTGCGTCAGGTCGATGCCGCCGCGCAGCTCCAGGTCCTTGATGCCGAACGCGTCGCCGTGGGAATAGGCGTTGCGCAGGCCGTACTTGCGCGTGCGCACCTCGGACTGGTCCACCAGCGTGCCCAGGGGCTTGATGAGCGGGTCCTGCCGGTCGGCGCCGTCCTCGGCCGGGTAGCGCATGCGCTGGTCGGCGTAGTAGGCGTCCAGCGACAGCGTGCCGCCCCACAGGTCGTCGTTGCGGTAGGAGACGGTGCCCTGCTTGAAGTCGTTGATCTCGGACAGCGTGCCGAAAAGGCCGGGGCGCTCTGACGTGTTGGTGGAGCCCGCGGTGCGGTCGCCATCGACGAGGTGGTAGTTGCCCTTGCCCTCGATCTTGAAACTGGAGTAGGACACCTGCACGCGCTGCTCGCGGTTGGCGCCGAAGTTGTAGCCGGCCTTGGCGTAGATGTTGTTGGACGTCGAGTCCGCCACGGAGCCGCTGGTGTTCAGGCCGATGCGGCGACCGTTGCCGTCGTAGGTCATGCCGCGGTCCATACTCGACACGGCACCGATGAAGTCCCAGTCCTCGGCCTTGTAGGCGTAGTTGGCGCCCAGCTTCCAGCCGGCGCTGTCGTCCTTGAACTGCGTCGTGTAGCGCGCCGACAGCGTCACCTCGCTGCCCATCTTGGTGGGCACCTTGGTCAGGTAGTTGATGATGCCGCCGGCCGCGCCGATGCCTTCGGACGCGGACGGGCCGTTGATGACCTCGATGCGACCGATCAGGCCCATGTCGGTGAAGGTGCCGTTGCGCGTGCCTTCGCGCAGCGGCGAGCCCTGGGGCACGCCGTCGAGCAGGCGCAGCGCGGTGCGGCCGCGCAGGTTCTCGCCAGTGTTGCTCATGGCCTGCGACGACTCGGCATAGCCCGGCACGATGCGCGACAGCACGGCCGTCGCGTCGTCGGTGAGGTTCAGCGTGTGGCCGATCTCTTCCTTGCTGATCAGCGTCACGGCGCCCGGGATCTTGTCCACGGCCTTGGGCACGCGCGTGCCGGTGACGATGACGCGCTTGAGCTCGGTGCCGTCGGCGTTGGTGTCCGCGTCGGCAGGCGCCTGCTGGGCCTGGGCGCCGACCGCGGCCAGCGCGGCGAGCGCCGCCAGCGCGACGGCGCGGCGCGGCGAGGTGGGCTGGGTGTGTGTGTGGCTCTGGCGGGCCTGGGCTTGTCTCGTCATCGTTGTGCTTTCCATCAAATCTGTGGGCGCGCCTTCTTGACACGACGCCTGCGGGCGCTCGCGTGGTGGACGCTGGCCCGCAGTCTCAGCCAGTGCGCGGCGGGGTCACACCCTCGTCACGTATGTTCAGGCCCAAGAATTTGTTGTGTGCCGATGCCGCCGCGGCGGCGCGCGGCACTCAGCGCGCGTCCACCGCCGCCCGCGCCTCGCGCAGGAAGGCCGTGACGAGGCGGTGCCGCACCGTGGCGCGCGACCACACGACGCCGATGCGGCGCGGCTCGCTGGGCAGCGGCAGTGGCAGGCACACCACATCCAGGCCTTCCGGCCAGGGGCGCAGCCAGTCGGGCACCAGCGACACGCCCAGGCCGCGGTCCACCATCACGGCGATGGCGTTCAGCGCATTCAGCTCGAAGCGCTCCTGAGGCTCGATGCCGGCGCGCTGCAGGTATTGGTCGGCCACGCGGCCGCCCCATTGCGTGCGGTCGTAGCGCACCAGCGGCTCGCTGCGCAGCAGCTCGTGCGGGTCGCGGCCGGCCCACTTGCGGGGTGCGAGCACGACCAGGTCTTCCTCGCGCAGCAGCTCCCAGCCGCAGGTCTTGGGCAGCGGGAAGGGCGCCTCCAGCACCACGGCGGCGTCCAGGTCGCCGGACTCGACGGCGCGGTACAGCTCCGGCGAATAGCCGGGGCGGATGAACACCTTGAGCTTGGGGTGCAGCACGACGAGGCGGGCCAGGATGTCCGGCACCAGGCCGGTCAGCGCATTCGTGCCGGCACCCAGGCGCAGCTCGCCCGCGGGCGTTTCGTCGGTGGCGATGGTGCGCAGGTCGGCCACGCCGCGCAGCAGCTCGCGCGTGCGGTCGAGGATGCGCGAGCCGGGCTCGGTGACGTGCACCGAGCGGCCCGCCCGGGCGATCAGCGGCGCGCCGATCTCGCGCTCCAGCGTGCGGATCTGCTGGGCCACGGCGGCCGGCGTGATGTTGAGCACGCGCGCGGCGGCGGCCATCGACCCATGGTCGACGACGGCCACGAAGGTGTGCAGGAACTGAGTCTCCAACGTGCGAATCCTGGCTCAGCTCTGAGTGGCTGGCTGTACGCCCGAGGTTACTCCACGGCGTCCTGCTTGTAGATCGTCAGCCCGCGCAGCGACCGGGTCGGCGTCGGGAAGAACAGGCTCGCCAGGTAGCCCACGACGATGCACAGCATGATGGACACGCCCAGGTACAGGTAGGGGTGCACCAGGCTGAAGGACCAGGCGATGGTCGTCAGCACGATGGCCGATGCGACGCCGATGGCCACCCCCGGCGAGTTGGCCCGGCGCGTGAACATGCCCAGCGTGTAGGCACCCGCGAAGCCGCCGCCCAGCAGGCCGGCCAGCTCGATGGAGACGTCGAACAGCGAGTGGATGTCGTAGCGCGACAGCAGCAGCGCGAAGCCGATGCCCAGCAGCCCGGCGGCCACCGTCATCCATTCCGCGAAGCGCACGCTGCGCGCCGGGTCGGGGTGCTTCACGAGCTTCTCGTAGAAGTCCACCGAGGCCAGCGTGGAGACGCTGTTCATGATGCTGGACAGCGTCGCCATCGCAGCCGCGAAGATGCCCGCGATGATGAGGCCGGTCAGCCCCGTGGGCAGTTCGGCCGCGATGAACAGCGGGAAGGTCGCGTCGATGCTGAGCAGCGGGTTCATGCGCTCCGGGTGCGCCTTGTAGAAGACGAACAGCGCCGTGCCGATGCCGTAGAAGACGATGCCGCCGGGGATCATGATGGCGGCGAAGGCCCAGATCGAGCGGCCGGCCTCCTTGGCATTGGGCGTGGACAGCGTGCGCTGCATCAGCACCTGGTCCTTGGGGAAGGTCAGCACCACGTCGAACAGCACGAGGAAGATGAAGCCCCAGACGGTGGCCTTGCCCAGGTCGAAGCTGAAGTCGAACACGCGCGTCTTGTCTTCGGCCGCCGCGGTGCGTACGAACTCGGCCCAGCCGCCGTCCAGCGACCAGACGATGAAGCCGATGGCGAACAGCGCGCCGCCCATCTTGACGACGAGCTGCACGATGTCGGTCCACACGACCGCCTTCATGCCGCCCAGCGCCGTGTAGCAGATCGTGAAGAGCCCCATCATCAGGATGCTCCACGTCACCGGGATGCCGGTGATGGTGGCGATGGCCAGCGACGGCAGGTACAGGATGACGCTCATGCGGCTGCCGAGCTGCGTGAGCATGAACAGGCCGCTGGCCATCATGCGGATGGCGGGGTGAAAGCGAGTCTCCAGGTACGAGAACACGCTCATCAGGTCCAGCCGGCGCAGCAGCGGCACGATCCATACGGCGACGAACATCAGGCCGACGACGGCGATGAGGTTGTTCGTCATGTACTGCCAGTTGGTCTCGAAGGCCTTGGCGGGAATGGCGATGTAGCTGATGGAGCTGGTGTTGGCCGCGTACAGGCTGATGCCCGCGGCCCAGAACGGGATGCTGCGGCCGCCGACGAAGAACTCGCTCGTCGACTGGCGCTTTTCCTTCAGGTAGAAGTACAGGCCGATGCCCAGCATGGACACCAGGTAGACGACGATGACGACCCAGTCCAGCGTCTTGAGCAGCAGCTTGCCGGACTCGATCTCCAGCGTGCCGGCCTTGCCGGCCGCGTCCGTCCACAGCCAGCCGTCGCGCCAGGGCAGTGCCTGGCGGGTGCCGGGCAGGGCGCTGTCGGGCAGGTCGGCCCAGGACTGCGTGATGGTCTGCCAGCTCATCATGCGCGGCGCGCCGCCCGCTGTCGGCTCGACGACGAAGAGCACGTGCGCCTGGCCACTGGCACGACCCCAAGGCCCGGCCAGGCGGCCGGGCACGTCGCCGCGCGCGACCCAGCCGGCCTCGGCCGTCCAGCGCCACAGGTGGTCGGCCGAGGCCGGGTCGGCGCCTGCTGCGACGACGTAAGTGGCTCGCGTCTGCACGACGACGGCGCGCGGCGCGGAGTCGCCGGGCCAGCCGGGGTGCGTCTGCCAGCGGGCACCGGCCCCCTGCAGCGGCAGTTGCAGCAGCACGGCGCGGCCCTGGGCGTCCAGGCCAGCCAGCCAGAGCTGATCGGCCGTCAGCGCGGCGCGCGCCTCGCGCAGGGGCATGGGGGGCGCGGGCAGGGGCTGCACCACCAGGCGCTCCTGCTGCAGCACCAGCCGGGCGATGGCTGCGGTCTCGCCGTTGGCGCCGAGCAGCAGCACGGATTGGCCAGCACCGGTGGCCGTGCCCTGCACCGGCTGCGGCGGCGTCCAGCCCTGGTGCTGCCAGCGCTGGCCGGCGGCGTCGAGCAGCCAGGCGCCGTCAGGGGTCAGCGCGGCCGCGCGGCCGTCGGCGACGGCCAGCGCCTGGGCGGGTGAAGGCAGGGCGGGCAGTGCCGCACGGCGCAGGTTGACGAGGCTGTCGGCGTGAGCGGCCCAGGCGGTCAGTGCGAGCAGCAGCGCGAAGAGCGGCCGGCACCAGGCTGAAATTCTGTCGATCAAGGGGTCACTCCGCGGGAGGCGTTCAACAAATGGCGGGCACGTTGCACGAAAGGGGCATCGATCATCTGGCCATCGACGGCGACGACGCCGAGGCCTTGCGCCTCGGCCTGGCGGGCTGCGGCGTCCACGCGTGCCGCCCAGGCCAGCTCTTCCTCGCTGGCGCCGAAGACCTCGTTGGCCGGCGCGACCTGGCGCGGGTGGATGCAGCTCTTGCCCGCGAAGCCCAGGCGACGGGCCATCTGCGCCTCGGCACGGAAGCCTGCCGTGTCGGCCAGGTCGGGGTAGGCGCCGTCATAGGCAGGCACGCCGGCCGCGGCCGCCGCCATGCGCAATGCGTGCAGCGTGGCATGGACGTTGGCGGGGTCGTGGCGCGCGATGCCCAGCGGCTCGTAGAGGTCGGCCAGGCCCAGTTGCAGGCCGGCCACGCGCGGGTGGGCGGCGCCGATGTCGGCCGCGCGGTGCAGCGCTGCGGCGCTTTCGATGTTGACGAGCAGGTCCACCGGCGCCGTGAGGCCGGCGGCGGCCTCCAACTCGCCGAGCAGGGCGGCGACGTGCTGCACGTCGGCGGCGGACTGGGCCTTGGGCAGGTTGAGCCAGTCCAGGCCGGGGCGCATCAGCGCTCGCACATCGTCGTCGAACCAGGGCGTGCCGGGCGCATTGATGCGCACGATGACGAGCGGCCGGCGGGGCAGGGCGGCGGCCCGCGCGAGGAAGGCGGCCACGTTGGCGCGCGCCTGGTCCTTGGCCTCGGGCAGCACGGCGTCTTCCAGGTCGAAGGACAGCGCGTCGGCTGCGCCGTTCAGCGCCTTGTCGAACAGCTCGGGCCGGGCGCCGGGCACGAAGAGCTTGCTGCGAAAGCCGCGCAGGGCGGCGGACGGGCGGTTGATCATGGCCGGCAGTGTGGTCGAACCCACCCCCGCGGACACCGCGGGCGAGGCATCTTCAATCGATAGTTTTGCTTGCGCCCGGGGCGTGCGCCGCGGGCGCCCTGCTGCTCGCCGGCAGCGAGCAGGGGCGCTTTACCCGGCCAGGCGCTTCGGTCGCGACCGGGTGTGCGACCATCGGTGCTGGCGAGGTCGAGCCGTGCTGGCCGCGCCGCCAGCCCCAGGTAAACCCGTTCGAAGTGCGCGTCAGGCGCTGCCTAGAATTTGCCGCACTGCACAGGAGACACCCGCATGGCGACTGCCCGCAAGAAGCCGGCATCCACGACTGAGCAAACCGCCGCCGACGCCAAGCCGGGGCTGCGCATCCTCAAGAAGTACCCCAACCGCCGGCTCTACGACACGCAGACCAGCAGCTACATCACGCTGGCCGACGTGAAGCTCATGGTGCTGGACGGCGTCTCGTTCGAGGTGCACGACGCCAAGACGCAGGAAGACCTGACCCGCTCCATCCTGCTGCAGATCATCCTGGAGGAGGAGACGGGCGGTGTGCCGATGTTCTCCACCAGTTCGCTGGCCCAGATCATCCGGTTCTACGGCCATGCGATGCAGGGCGTCATGGGCGGCCTGCTGGAGCGCCAGATGCAGGCCTTCACGGACATGCAGTCGCGCTTCTCCGAGCAGACCCCGGGCATCCCGTTCACGCCGGACGCCTGGACGGGGCTGATGGGCGGCTACGCCGAGCAGTCCAAGTCGCTGATGAACCAGTGGCAGGAGCAACTGAAGAATGCCGGCGCCATATTTCCGTTCGTGGCGCCGCCGGGGCCCAAGAAGCCCTGAGGCCTCGGGCTGCGCAGGCGCCTGGAGTCGCAGGCCGACCGATCGCAGTCGCCCCCCACCAGACGGCCCCGCGGGGCCGTTTTTCATGGATCGCGGCATTATCTAGCTGATGCACAAGATTTGACGGAAACCTCTTTTAGATCAACGCCTTAGCCGACAATTCAGTCTTTTTTCGAGGCCCAGCGTTGCATGCAACGCTGGGCTTTTTCGTGCCTGAGCAATTGCGGTGAATTGCGGTCTAAGTCCGCAATTGCGGCGAACGGACCAGGACGCTACAGAGCAGATGTCGATATAAAGCTCACCGACCCGGCGGGCAGTTTGCCCGCTTCGCCGTCAGTGAGTTCGTGGCTCGTAGTCCTCTGCAGTGACTACAGCAGACCGGTTCGCAGATGCTCGAGGATGTCTTCGTCCGGATGATCAACACTCAAGGTAGCAGCGCCGGTGTTGGAAAGAACGATCGTTCCCGCTTTCGGCACGTCGAGCCTCAGCTGGATACGCTCCAACAGATACTTGCGATTTGCTGCCAGCTTCGTGCAGGCCTGTCGTACGTCTCGATCGCCCTTGATCACGACCTTCGCAACAACGCCCTCCTCAAGCTGCAAGTTGCTCATCTGAAGTGAGTCGACATGGCACGAAAAACCCGAGGAGCTTTGGAACTTCGCAGCCCATGCCAGGACGTCCACGGTGTAGGGGCTGATCGTCACTGCAAAATCTGTCGCCTCGGACAGCCTATTCATGAGCGGCTGCACGCTCCTCGGAGGATCGCGGATTTCGAGACCAGCGCCGTAGGCCGTCGCACGGAAATGGCTTTGGCGAAACTCAACACGTTCGAAGGACAATTCTTTGCCGAACGGGTCAGTGATCGTCTCCGTGTACTCCACCCGCTCGACGTAACGCGCCTCAAGCAAGTCGTCGCGAAGGCGATCAATGACGAAGCCATGCGTAGCTTCGCCTTGGAACTCTTTCGCTTTGAGCCGACGGCCCAACGTCTTCATGCTGATGGGCCATTCGGCCCTCAGCCACCTAAACCGGCGCGCCATCGCTATCTCCTTCCGCGGCCGGGTCCGCTTCCTTCGCCTCTTCCACCAAGTCAGCCAAAACCTGGCGCGCAGTGGACTCGATCAGCGCAAGCAGCCGTGCTTTCTCAGTGCCGTCAACATGCACCATCGTTTTGCGGTGAGCGCCCTTGTGAGCACGAAACGCCCCTTGGATCGCGTACTTGAATCCTGTTCCGCGCTTGCGATCCTGAAAGCCGGCATCAAACTGGACGATGTCGGGCGGGTTGCCCTCCGCTTCTGATCGCCAGGAGATAGCTGTGATGTAGAACCCTCGGGACGTGAGGTCTTTGTACTCCTGTGACTGCACAAGGTTCTGGCCACTGAGCTGCATGCTGTGGACCACCGCAGCGAACATCTCCGCGCCCGCCTCAGCCTCGTCGTCGTCCTCCAGGTCTAACGCCTCATCCTCCTCGCCATCCTCCGAAAGATGCGATGACACTTTGAGGCGCATCACATTTCGAAGCCGGAACTTCGGCAGTGTGGAGATGAGCCGTGTGAAGAACTTCGATCGCTGTTCAGGCGTCGTGAGGCCGGTCAGCTCGACACTCTCTTCCTCAATGGTTGCCTTTCGGCGACGCTCCACGTTGTCCTTGAGGGCTGCGGCAATCTTCTTGGCTTTGTCCGTCGCTGGAAGACGCACGACGGTATGACCGTTTTCGACGAGAAACTCGATCTCGGCCTCTTGACGTTCGCGCTGCAACAGACGAGCGCGCGAACGGTTGAACTCGTCATAGCCGACGTTTACGATGAACCCATCGTTGGCAGCTGGCCGGAAGACCACGTTCTCCTTGCCTGCGACAGTGCCTGCGTATTCGGCCGCCGCAGCCTTCAGTTCTTCGAGCGGCACAAGCGTGTTCAGACGAATGAAGGTCGATTTCTCCCGGCGATGGCCCGGCTCCCGCCTTTGAACAATTGCAGCAACGTCGTGGAAGCTGTGTGGAAGCGCGGACAGGTAGTCGGCCAGATCTTCCCGGCCTTCGACAGGGGAGCAGAAGATCCCTCGGTCCCGTGCGAACTCGCGAAGCACTGATTCCGTGAGGCGCTGCTTGCCGGAGATCAGCAGGTCGTAGATGTCGTTGTCGTTGGCGCTCAGGTGGTCGAGGAACTCGCTCATGCCCATGTCCCCAGGTCGATGTTCGAGTACGTGGTCTTGATATGGACCATCGGTTCGTACCGGATCGCATTCACGTAGTCACCGAGATCGGTAGCGATGTTCGATCCCACCAAGCCCTCGATGTACTGCAGTTGAGCTTTCTGGAAGGTGGGCGACGAAATGGGCGAGGCGCCAAGTGTCTTGACCGTTACTGAAGTTCGGTCATCCAACAGTTCGTACTTTCGCAGGGTGTCGATGAGATACATGAACTCGTCGACCGTGTCTCCCGGCCGGGAGTAGAAGACGACGACGCCACGCTGAGCGCTGCCTTTAGGGTCGTGGTGTTCAAGAATGATGATGGGCGACGTCAGCGTCTCAAGCGTTGCCGCTTTGGCTTTTCGGACCTGGAGGTTGGCGCGTCGAACCAGTTGAGGATGGAAATAAAAGCAGTGCTCGTGGCTAGGGATTTCTGGCGACCGTTTTCCACGCAGGCGTTGGATCTCGTCCCTGATGTTGTTCAGCCAAAAGATCTCTTTGGGGCCGAGGACAAAAAGCCGACTTCCCCGCGGCAGTTGGAGGCTCTCGGGCGGAATGTGCACGAGGTTCTTCTGGAAATCAGCCTCGTACTCTCCGTCGTGGTTGTAGACGAAAAGCAGTCCATTGACCGAAAACGTAACGTTCTCATGCGTGTGCAGCTTGCGCCACGTTTCGCTCTTCTCTGCGCATGAGACCTGCTTTGCTAGGCTCTCGACCGCGGATTTCACTGCCGCCGCGGTGATCGTCCCTTTTGCGTAGCTCTTGAGGTCGCAATGCACATAGGTCTGACTGGCTGCGTACGGTTCGTCGTAGTAATAGACCACGTCGCAAGGATGCTCTTTGACCTTATGGTGCTCTGGATCCTCACATGGCCAATCGTGGTTTGAAGGCCCCAACTTGTTCCAGAAAAATTCGCTGAACGGCTCGCTGGCCAAAATCTCCGCCTGCTCGGCGGTGTTCTGTGTCTCTGCCAAACTCCCTCTCCCTGAGTGGATGCCCGCTTTATCGCGTGCTTACAACAGGATACGCGATCAGTCACCGCGAACAAAACGGATGTTGCGCTGCTCGGTATAGGGTGGCCCAACCTGATAATTGGTGCCATGCGCCACTCCCTCATCGTCCTGAAGCGCCGCGTGCCGGGCTGACGAAGCGCTTGCTAGTGCGGCAGCTGATAGCTGAGCCAGGCCGCATACGTAAATACTGGAACGAGCGAGAACATGGTGCCTATCGGCGTTGCCAGCAGGCCTGCGGACGTGTCGTCGAGGCTCTCGAAATTGTTCTTCAGCGTTGTCATCAGGAAGACCCCACACAGCGCGCCCACGCCGGCGCAGACGGCTGCCAGCAGAGCGAGGCCAAGAACAAACCAGCCGCTGGGCCAGATGTCGACCTTCTCCATGAAGCGCGCGTCAGCGTTGGTCGCGATAACGCCCAGTACGTACTTCATCATGATGGCGCCAACAGCTGTGGTACTGAGCAGCTGCCCGACGATGGGAACCAGCGGCAGCAGCGTGGCCACAACGACGCAAAAGAACAAAATTTTGAACGTCACCCACGGTTGCTCGACGAGGAGCTGCCACGGTAAAGCCCAGATGGCGTTCTCTGTGAAGCGGAGATACAGCGGCCACAGCGAAAACATGATTACGAACATCGCAAAGGCGACAAAGAACGGACGGAGCGCCGCGTACAGCAGCGGCCACACGGCCCGCCCGGTCTTGGCTGTGATCAGTGAGATGGCCACAAGCGGTCCGAACGCCAGCGCCCAGTGCAAGGCGACCGCAACATAGGTTTGCCAGTGCGTGAGCATCCCCAGCCCGTCGCTCAGCGAGGTCCACAGCATGATTGCTCCCATCCCCTGTTTCGAAGCAGCTTAGCGCAGGTGCTGCGGGCGGCCCAGAAGTGACAAGTCCCGCACATGGCGGGCCTTCTTGGGTCGACTAACGATCGTCCGCTGAAGCAGGCCGCTACGGTTGAACATGCCGGGTGCGTTTGCTACCATCTACGGCATTGGCCATCGCGTTGGCCTGCCCGCCCACTCTGGCGAAGCCGTATCGGCACCGCGTCCGTAGTCTCTCGACTGCGGAGAAGCATGTGCGCATCCCTTGGTGCGCTGTCTGGTCTGGTGTGTGGGCGCCCCAGGTCGACGGCGCGCAAACACCAGGATCGCAACATGCAAACCAACCTGTCCCCCAATGACATCGAACGCCTGCGCCGGGAAGCGAAGCAGATCTCCCGCGATGAAGGCTGCACGTACACCGAGGCTATAAACCGGCAAGCGGTCAAGATGGGCTATCCCAACTGGGCGCTCATGCAACATGCGGTGTCGACCATGCCGCGGCGCTTCCCGATCTTTGATCGAAGTCTCGACGAGATGCGCCAGGCCTTCCGCAAGGTCAAAGGCCTCGATGGCATGCGGGACGCCGACACGGCCATGCGTCGCCAGATGCCGGACCTCTCGACACAGTTCGCAAATCCCATGAGCGCGCTGGAATACGCCCGCGACTACCTCGAGCTCGCGTTATCTTTGCCGCGGTTCGATCCGCATATGCACTCCGTCGCCTGGATCGAAATGCGCGTTCTTCTGCCGTATGTCTTCGAGCCGTTGACTGGCACCGATCGGTTCATTGTTTTGGGTCGCGACTACAAGCCTCTGGGCATGGCCAACCGCGAGGACCATATCGACTATGAGGCATACAAGAACCTGCACGTTCATCTGCCTGCGGCGGAATTGAGCCAGGCGACGAGGCATACCGACTACAAGCCTGGGTACCTCCATGGGGTCAATCCTATGGCCGGCAGGAAGTATGCCGCCGCGCTGTTGAAACAGATCGAGACGGTGATCAAGCTGGTTTCGAAATACGAAAGGTCGAATGAACAACGTCAGGGCGCCCATCGACAAGCTTGAGGGAGGGGCCCTGCGAGGAGTCGCGATCGGCCGGTGCCCCATGAAAAAGCGGTTAGACCTTGAGTACGATGGCCTAGCCGTCAACTGTTCAGGGCAACAGGATCATTTGACGTTTGTCTGCTAAAAATAAAGGAATATGCAGTGGCGGGGAGAGACAACGCGTTTGAGCAACGGTTCAAGAATCTCTGTTCGCTGGTCGCAGCGAACGTGAAGGCGAACAATCCAAAAAGGGCCTTAGCAACAGCTGCAGCGTTCCTTGTTTTCAAAGACGCATCGGTCTTTGCAAGGATGTCGATGGAGCACGCGACGTCCAATTTGGGCGAGGAATTCGTCAAGCGCGCTGAACTCCGCGACGCCGGCTTGGATGATGGCAAGTTCTTTGACGGCGACGCCGTTCACGCCATGTTCAATGCTCGTCCTCTCGCCCTCCTAAGTTGGCTGGATGGCAAGCTCTCTTCGGAAGGTGCGGGTGTTCCGCATTGGGCGTCGGCGGTGGCGATCGAGCGCATCAGCATCACGAAAAAAGAACGCGCGGTACTAGGACTCGCCGACTGGCTTGAGAACCTCTTTGTCTTCCCCAAGACCCAGCCGCACGTGAAGGCGCCAGTCGAGAAGCAGACGCACAGCCCCAGCCGCTACTTCCCACTGTGGGACGTCATTCCTGCCATCCCGGACCCTGCCCAGGAAAGTCGGTCGGTGGCGGTCATTGCACCTTCGAATGCAATGATCAGTTCGCTGAAGTCGTACGTCGGCGCTCCGACGATCAGCGTCTATCTTGCGGAGTTCGAAGAGTCACCTCAGTTCGTGTCCGAATGGGCTGTTGGCGATGAGTTGACGACCTGGAAAGCAAAGGGCCTGCAGAACTCTTCGGAGCTTGTTAAGTTGGCGCAAGCGCATATTCGACGTGCCTTTAGCCGCGGGGTCAACGCCATTGTTTTTCCCGAGCTCGCAGTCGACCATGAGGTTCTGCACGGCATCAAAACTGAGTTGCGTGCGAGGCTGTTGGCCTCGCCTGAACAAGCGCCTGCCTTGGTGATCGCGGGATCCTTCCATGCCGAAGTTGATGGCAAGACCCTGAATCGGTCACTGATCCTTGACGCCGCCGGGAACAGCGTGACCTTCCAGGACGGTACGACCTTCTTCCATGACAAGCTGACCAGTGTTCAGTTGTCAGCTCCGAAGATCATCGAGGGCAACGACGTTGGTGATGTCGTCACACTGATGTGCTCTCCCATCGGGACCCATGCCGTCGTCATTTGCTTGGATCTCGGGCAAGCCGCCTCTGCCGACGCCGTGCCGCTCGAGAAGCTGCCGATTCGATGGCTTTGGGTTCCGAGCATGAGCCAAACCGTCAAACCGCATGAGGCCAAATCCAAGACGATGTGCACCCAGCGTGCAGTGACGGTGGCGTGCGCGAATCAAGCAGCAGCCGACTTCGGACTCGCTCCAAGCGGTCACCCGCTCGCTTTGTCTGGAGCGCTTGGCACAAGCTTCGTGTACCAGACCACCGCGTCAGCGACTGAGAAATCTCGCCCCTCCAGTCCATTTGTGGAGGGAAAAACGGCGTATCAGATTCATAACGTTCAGTTGACGTCGATCTGAATCCTTCTCACACGCCAGCGCGGGAGCAGGCACGCTCTATAGAACCTTACCTCTTTGAGCTGCCAATCCACTGGCCTTTTTCACTGCTGGCGGACGACCGTCGACGTTTGGCTGACGCCAATGGCCCCTTGTTGCTTTGCGCTAGCTCTGACTGCAGAACTCCGATAGGCAGTCGGGTCTTGAAGCCTTTGCTGACGTCGTAACGCTCGATCAAATGCAGGATGCCAGGCGCTGACTCTTCACGGGCCCTTGGAATGATCACCGGTCCGGGCTGCGACTTCGCCTGGGCGGCGCCGGAGGGCCTGTGCAGCGCATGTCCAGCCATATAGGACTTACAGCGGCCACGTTGAATCGACTCCAGCAGCCCTTTGCCCTGCATCGCCGTGAGCACATGAGAAATGCCGCCCTTGCTTTTCGGGCCGTTGGGACAAGCTTTGATGACTTCAGCCAGCTCTTGCCAGGACGCACCGCTGGCGCCTGCCTGCAACACATGCTCGCTCACGCGATCCCAAACGTGGACAGTGCTTCCCGCTCGTTCAACAGCGGCTGCACGAAAATCGCGAAGATTTTGAAGAACAGCCATCGAATCGCTCAGAGCTTGCCATCGCGCTGCGTAGTGGGCCGGCATCGCATCGAGCTCATCGCGAACCTCATCGTTGGCCAGTAGACCAATGAAAAGTTGAAGCGACTTGATGTCCTGCAAGGTGGAATGCCTCGTTGAGATCAAATCAACGACCCTGACAGTCAAGACTTCATCGAGCCGCTGAGCCCACTCAGGGTGAAAACGCCCTTCGCGCTCGATCACCTCAGTGGTGGCGGCGTACAGTCGTGCTGCATCCCATGACTCCAGTTCCGCTACCGAGTGCGTCCAAACAGGAAGCTCCGCGACCATGCTTGCGGCTTCCTCATCGCTGAGGGAAGCAACAACATCAACGGTTTGATCGCTCATGAGAACCTCCAACGGGTGAACTGTTTAGAACAGTTTAGACCAAATCAGGGTTGCGGCGCCAGACAACCATCAAATCCATACGTCAAAACGTAGTGATTGTTGGGGTTCCACATAGTGAAAACCCTACTGTGTCTCTGCGCCCTCTGAAACGTCATAGGAGAAGGAGCCCTGTTTTCGCAAGGCCTCCAATTGACCAGTTCGTCTCCGACGCTCGGGCGTGCGTCTGGGCTGGCGAATCCTCAAGGAGGTCGTGATGGGAACTACCGATCCTCAGATCGCCGAAGCGGAGGCGATGCACGCTGCGTGGGGAATCCTCGACGACGGATTGCAAGTGCTGGTCCGCGCCGAGTCTCTCGTGATGCTCATCCGATGCGCGATGGACGTCGAAGAACACCATCGGTACGGCGCTGGGATCGCATGGGACCTCCTCAGGGAGCTCAAGGAGAAGATCTCCGATGCACAGGGTCACATCCGCGGCAGGCACCCCCGCCATTCCAAGCGCAGGACAGCGGCAGGCGTGGTGCCAAGTTCCTGATCGGCCCTCCTCGTGGTTGGCCTAAGCCGTCGCGTGGATCCACGGCGCGGTGACGACCAGCCTGCACTCCGCATAGGGCAGGCTGCGACAATGACGCCCACACACCGAGGGAGAGACCAGCCATGTATGAGCGGGTTATGCAGGATGTGCAAGAAGCGCAGCAGCATGCGCAGACCATCGTGGCCGAAGCCGGCCTGACCGTGCTACACGGCGAGGTGCCGACCGAAGAGCAAGTCGGCATTGCAACGCTCCACGCGCGCGAGGACGCGGCCTTGAACACATCGCTTCTGGTCAAGGTGCTGCAGCGGCTCGACGAGAAGCAAGTCGGCCCGCCTCAGTTCTACCGACTCGGCGTCGTCTGCTGGTGGGGCGGTGTCGTCTTCGCTCTGCCTACGTTTGGGCTCGCGACCATCCTCCTGTTCTGGCCGCTGAGCTATGTACTGACCGGCTCCTATTGGAAGCCGCCTCGCCGCCTGCCGGTCTAAGGGCGTCATGGAGAAGCCGCCATCTGACCGATTCGTCTCGTACGCCATCGACTATGGCGTCACGGGGAGCAAGGGCTGGCCGGAGCTATCGACCTCCCAGCAGGATGAGTACCTACTCGCGTGCTTTGCGGGTGAAGCCATACGTGCCGCTGCAGAAGAACGTCTGGGTTTGTATGACCGCGCCGCCGGCAGCCTGGCGCAACACCTCCTGGGCGTGTACCGACAGTACGACATCAATGAGGGCGTTGCGCACTATCAACCTCCTACTCCGCGGGTTTCGGCTGGAGTCCTTGAGCGCCGACGTCGGGTCCTCGCTGGTACAAAGCTGGGCAAGCGGCTTGATGCTGCCTTGGACCGTGCGGAAGGCAGGCAGGTGGCCCATGCGGACGATGAGCTGACGTACTACTCAGTGGCGCCAGCGGCGAAGGGCATGGACATCCTCGACGAGTCCTGCTCGCGTGACAGTGGATGGACGGTGCCGCACACCTTCACCCATTGGAACAACTTCGAAGTGCTCGACCGACTCCATGACCAACACACGTCGATGCGATGGCGCAAGGACCAAGACGCTGACTTCGAGCAGACGCTCAATGAAGAAAATGCACAGCACATGGCCAACCAAGCGGTTGCGCCGACAGCGCCTTCGGATGAACCTGCACATCTGGCTCCTTGGCAGGCAGCGCCACCCTCTGCAGCGTCCGGCTGGGTTTACCTGATGGCGGCCCTTGCCGCGTGCATGCTCGGTGTCGCGCTGCTGTACAGCCACCCGTCCTGGTTCTACTCGGTTCTGCGTTTGGTCGTGTGCGGCAGCTTAGTGTGGCTGGCAGTGTGCGCAATGAGCACAGCCATGGTCAACTGGTCTATCGCGCTGGGTATTGGGGCGGTGGTCTACAACCCGCTCGCGCCCTTCCACCTTGGACGTAATGCCTGGGGGCCGGTGAACACGGTCACCATCATCGCTCTCGTGGTGTTCTGCGCGCTGCTCTGGCGCAGAGAGCGGCTCAAGCCGTAGCGCAGCACTCCCCGATGCTCCGCAGCAGGTCGGATCCAATGCTGTGCTTCTCCTCCCTGAGCACGCTGCAGACCAAGGGCATCGCCGTCGTGCGAGCCGTCCTTCTTGCCACTCGTCACCCCCAGCGCGCTCTTCGTCCGGAGTTCGCGGTCTGCCGCCAGGCAAAGCGACTTTGCGGTTGATTGCGGCGATGTTCCGCAATTGCGGCATCTGACCGCAAAGCTATTTGCGCGCGGCCTGCGCTCTGCGAAGCCGCTCCAGGGCAGCGAGCGCTGAAGTCAGGGAGCTTGGCCTGGCCGACCCTTCCTTCTCAATCCGAGCATGCAGTGCTACGTTGAGCACTGGGCCCGATTGCGCGCGCGGTCTACCAGGGTGTGCAGTTGCTGATCTCCTCGGCATGAGTTCAAGGTACCACGTGAGTGCCAGGGTGACAACCGGCGAGCTGACGATGCCGACGTAGGAATCGGAAGGCGGCGAATCGCTGTTCACCACGCCGCTGCAGACCGGAGGAGCATGCCGCTGGCTGCGCAAAAAAGAACCCCGGCCATGGCCGAGGTCTGAACGGCTCATCTCATGGACGACACCGCGTGCTCAGGGAGGAAGAACACGGGGCAAGCTGCCCGGGAAAGATTGTTGTGATCGCTCCAACACGTGTCACGAGGGAAGACCCGCCCGGGATCTCACGGCTCATCGAAGCCGGCAAACATCGCTGGATCGACCAGGTCGCGCAGCGGCACACCCAGCGCTTGCGATAACGCATCGGCGCTGTCGATGCTGATGTTGATCGTGCCGCGCTCGACCCTGGAGAGATAGGCCCGCGGCACCCCGGCATCCAGGGCCAGGGCCTCCTGCGTGAGGTCCTTGAGGCGGCGCGCCCGCCGCAAATTTCGGGCGAAGATTTCTCGCGACGTCAGTGATTTCTTGGTCTTTGGCATGACCACGAAGGATCAATTCCGGCATCTTTTCACTCCACAACTTTCGTTGTACATTTGGTGCTCTTTGTGAATCATTTAGGTTCACTGGGGACACTGCCTGCGCCTCAACGCGTACGGCTTGGACAGTCGAAGTTCTACCTGGGGAGGTAAGCGATGAAAATCCATGCGCTCTGCGCAATGGCGACGATCTCAGTCGCATCGATCGCGCAAGAAGTCCGTGCTGCACCGCCGTTGCCTGCGAGCAAAGCGTCTTCGGCCGCTACAGCTCGCCAGGGCACGCCGTCTTCCGTTGGTGCGGCTTCAGCTGCGCTCGTGGCGGCGACCGCGGCCCGGCGAGACACCGATCCAGCTCTCAACGGAACTCCCAAGGATGTGCCCGCGGCTTCGCCGAAGCCCTGACTTACGCAAGCCAAAAGATCGCACCGCAGCGGTCTCAAGGAACATCGATGCCAACACAAGCCGCGTGTGCTGCGATCTCCGCTGCATCGCCGGCGCCTCCGTCCACAACAGCACCGAACCAAACCACATGCAATCCACCCAGCGCTCTCACCTCGCTGCCACCATCGCAGCACTGGCCGCGTCTTCCGCAATGTTCGGTGCCGCCCACGCCGGCACCAGCACCGCGGTGGACTCGTCCGGGGCCATTCAGAACTACGACGTTCTGGGTGTGAAGCTAGGCATGACCGAAGCTCAAGCTCTAGCCGCCATCAAGGAGCGCTTCCCTGCGGGCACGAAGGACAGTCGCGGCCGTGCCATCACGCTCAAGGTGACCGACTACACGCTGCAGAGCAAGACCACCGGCAAGCCGGTGAAGGCTGGGGTCCGGGTCGACTTCTACCCGGACCAGAAGACCAACTACGACTTCGTGAAGGTGCTCTTCAACAACGGCAAGGTCTGGGCAGTCTGGCGCGACGACACCACGTCGACCTACGCCTACGAGAAGACCATCAGCGACATGGGCGGCAAGTACGCCGGCGCTGTGCCCATCGAGGACTACTACGACAGCCTGGTCAACGGCCAGCGCCGCGGCAACGGCCAGAAAGCGCGCAACGGCTTCGAGCTGTACCAGGGCACCTGCAGCGACAATACGCTGCCATTCAGGCGCGTCAACCAGGGCGACGGCATCAACCTGCAGAGCTCGTGCAACAAGGTCTTCCAGGTCAAGTACGGCGTACTGGAAACCGGCGGCGTCAAGAGCCTCGGCAACGGCTACGCCCAACTGGTCGATCTGGATGCCGGCCGCAACTTCATGCAGTCCCTGAACACCTCCGGGCCGATTCCCACCGGCGGCGCGAGGCTCTGAAGCTCGCTTCGACAAGCTGCGCTGTGGAATGCCGCCATGCTGGGCTGGCTGATCATCGTGCGCGATGGACCACCGGATTGCGGCGATTCGGACGCGCACGAGCTTGCGAGGTGGGAATCCAGTGCGAGCGGGCTCGACTGGTTGGATGCGCTTGAGAGCGAAGGGGCAGCCAGCTGTGTCTCACGACACGGCTATCCGACTCGCTTTCTGGTGCCCGCCGAATGCGTCCTGCCTTATCTGCGATCAGGGCATCCGCCGCTGCACGACGGTCCCAGCGTCATTGGCGATGACTACGTCACACCGCCAGGCTGGAGCGGCCCGATGACGATCCACAAGGACCGTCTCAACGGCTGCAACATACAGGTCACGTGGACAGTCGATGCCTGGGATCAGTCATGACGAAGACCGTCAATCTCACCAAGAGGTCTGTGCGCTTTTCGTCGATGCTGGATCGCAGCGCCGGTGACGCAGACCTTTGGGCTTTCAAGCGGCGTAAGCAGTCTAGCGACATGCTGGCGGCGGCTAGAGGCCAAGTCAGCCATGACCAGCTCAGTTGGTTTGCTGGGGGAAAAGCGCGCGATCTCAAGTTGATTGGTTCACCGTATTGAGCTTGCCAAGCCGTCTGTTGCACGGTCAGCGGCCTGGCGGGAAGCGCTTCACTTCCTCGATGCCGTCAAGGCGCCGGGTATCCACGGTGTACTCGGATTCGTCCATACGAAGCGAGTGTGCGGAGGGGCCTGCGATGATCGCCGATGCTGGAATCTTGGCCCGCAGAACCACGCCGCCTTTGCCGGCGTTGTTTTGACTTCCGGCGAACAGTTCAGCCGTCGCGAGCTTGTCCGACCACGCCGATCCGATCCGCCCGGATTCAAAGCGATCGATGTTTTCGCCGCGGTAGAGATGAAGGTCAGGCCCTGTATAGCGAGGTAGCCATGTCTCGGCCAACTCCAACAGCAAGCTGTCATCGTCTATAAGCTCGCGCAGACGGTGATGGCACACGTGCCACTGCGTATGGAACGCCATCGATAGCTCTTGTGTGCCAGGCGGTGCTTGGATAGCCTGACCTAGCAGCCTGCGCCATTCCTTGCGGATCCCAGGCAGGTTTTCACTCTCAAGCAGAGGCATGAACAGCCCGTCGTGCAGTATGTGCTCGATGCTGGCGTTGCCGACATCCCATTTCTTCCGCGCGACCGCCAGCGGAAGTACGACTTCCTGCCCACCGAACAAGACGGTGATGGTGCTCGGCTCAGATTTCATTGCGTTGTGGCTCAGCAGATTGATGGAATGAGCGTGATCAAAATGATGTGGTGACGGTGATGATGCGCTGCCTCAAAGGCGTCAGCTACAAGCTCCCACAGAACCATCCATTGCTCTCGGTGATGAAGACGGAACTGAATCCGTGGACCGTCTTCGACTGCCGCGCCACCGCAATGGCTGACTCCCATTCATGACGCAGGAACACGGTGGGCAGGAAGCAATTGACGATGAGGGTTGTGTTGTCGCCATAGCCTTTGGCCGCTTTCGCGGCGACACACTGCACGATCATCCGGGCCAGCTCACCCACATACGAAGCGTTGTCGTAAACAACGACCTCGGACGTGATCTCTCGTTCTTTGCCTCGCCCCTTGACCTTGCGAAGTCCGTCCATTCCGAAAGCGTCGCCGTGCGTTCTCAATCGTTCCCGCATGAGGTGATCGTTCGCGTGCATCGCGCTCGTGACTTCGACGTGGAAGGTAGCTGGCCAAAAGCCGTGCTCGACATAGGCGCCAGTGGTGGAAATCTCTGCATCGAACGGCTGACCCCCGTTCACCCACCGTGAATCGCCCCGGGTTTCGAGGAGGCTCAACACTCTGAGAGGATTGAGCCATGAGCAAGTCGAACAAGTTCTCGCCCGAGGTGCGTGAGCGCGCGGTGAGGATGGTGCAGGAGCACCGAGGGGGGTACCCGTCGCTGTGGGCAGCCATCGAGTCCATCGCGCCCAAGATCGGCTGCGTGCCGCAGACGCTGAACGAATGGGTCAAGCGTTCGGAGGTCGATGCTGGCGTTCGCGAGGGCGTGACGACCAGCGAGGCCCAACGCGTGAAGGAGCTCGAGCGCGCGGTGCGTGAACTGCGCAAGGCCAACGAGATTCTGAAGCTGGCCAGCGCGTTTTTCGCCCAGGCGGAGCTCGACCGCCGCATCAAGTCCTGAAGGCCTTCGTCGACCAGCATCGCCAGGAGTTCGGGGTCGAGTCGATCTGCAGCGTCTTGCAGATCGCCCCGTCGGCGTATTGGCGCCATGCGGCTCGTCGGCGCAACCCGGTGCTGTGCTCGCGTCGCGCGCAGCGCGATGCGAGCTTGGCGCCTCAAGTCCGGCGCGTCTGGCAGGCCAACATGCAGGTCTACGGCGCCGACAAGGTCTGGCGTCAGCTCAGTGCGCTGGCTCGCACGATTGGCGTCGCCTATCAAACGGCCTTCGTGCTGCTCCACAAGATTCGCGAGTCGATCATGGAGTGCTGGAACGATGATCAGCTTGATGGACTGGTCCACATCGACGGTGCCTACGTTTCAGGGCGAATCCGCAAGCCGCGGGTCAAGAAGAAGACCACAGAGACACAACATCGCGACAAGAAGCCGCAGTGGCAGTCCAGCAAGCATCCCAACCAGCGCGTGGTGATGGTGTTGCGCGAGGTGGACCCAGAGGGCAACAAGGGTTCGATTCGAACCATCGTCCATGTGGTCAAGGCCGAAGATGCCCGCACCGCGGAGGAACTCGCGAAGATCTACATCAAGCGGGATGCGAAGGTCATGACGGACGAAGCGCCGGCCTACAGTTCCCTGATCGAGCGGTATGACCACCTCACAGTGAACCATTCCAAAGAGTTCTCGACGGACGATGGCGTGAACAACAACCAGGCCGAGAGCTTCTTCGCACGGATGCGGCGCATGGTGATCGGGCAAGTGCACCGGGTGACGCCGAAATACATGCTGGACTACGTCACCGAAGTCGCATGGCGCGAGGACGTCCGTCGAACGCCCACGTCTAAACAGGTCGGCATGCTGGCCAACGCAGTGTCTCGGTCGACCTCCAAATGGTGGCGTGGCTACTGGCAAATGAAGAATCGCCCTGAGGAGATCTTGTTTGTGCCATCGAGTGGCCCTGCATCACAGCGGGCCGCTCGGTCTTGACCTCAATTCAGTCTTCGAATGGCTTCATCGACCAGCGACCTTCGGTCGGCGATACCAGATCATGATGTCGCACCACTTTTCCTTCCAGCGCCAGCTTCTGAAGGACCTTTCGAACCGGCTCTTTCAGCTGAGGCAGAGAGTAGTCTGCGACGTCCATCCCAAAGGCCTTGACGACGCTGAACATGACCTCGCTGGTGTACAGCGGGCTTCCCTTGGCCTCTTTCAGAAATCTCAGGATCGATGGTTTCAGCCGACGGTTCGGGTAGACGCGAGCTTCGTATGTTCTCTTTCCTTCGATCGCTGAAGGTTCGAGGTTCACTTCGTGCAGACGGATGACGCTGTCTAGCGACGTCATGCGATCGAGCAGGTCGCAGATCTCCAACGGCAACGATGTGAGCTGCTTCTTCCGTTTTTCGAGCAGGCCGCGCACTGACGCTCGCTCTTTTATGAGCCAAGCGAGGCTAGCCGGCGTTCTTTCCAGGCCCGTGTAGTCGCGGTTCTTTCTCATGCGCCGGAATCCTCTTCGGCCCATGCCCAGCTTCCGTGCCGTGTTGTCTCGACAGGATGACACCGGCGCACGAGGCCTCGGTCGGCCATGGGGCTCAGGCACTTGCGTGCGCTGTCCATGATGTCCGCCTGCTTGACCTTGCCCAGATCGATGTTGTTTTGCCTGATGAACTGCAGCACGAGCTCGATGGTCGTGACAGGCTGACCCTTTGCTGCTTTCAGGGACCGAACCAACGAGCGCTTGAGCTCGCCGTGTGCCGCGGTACGCGGTCTGTTCGGTCGCTTGCCGACGATGGCGCTGGCGTCCACCTTGACCGCGTGAAGCGGTATCACTGCGTCCAGCGAAGCAAGTTCGTATTCAAGGATGCGAATCTTCTCGGGCAGAGCCGCCTCTTGCGCGCGGTAGCGATCAAGCTGACCGCGTAGCTTCGCGCGCTGCCCGATCAGCCATGCCATCGACGATGGCGTGCGCTCCAGGCCTGTGTAGTCTCGGTTCTTCGGCATGTCCCGATGGTTTCAGAACCATCGGGAGGCATCTAGTGCATCAGCTAGATAATGCCGATGGATCGACGAAAATAGCGCGATGAATGAATCCGCCACCCTCGCCGCTCCGGCCGCTGCGCCCAAGATCGGCTTCGTATCGCTCGGCTGCCCGAAAGCGCTCACAGACAGCGAGCTGATCCTCACGCAACTGCGCGCCGAGGGCTACGACACCTCCAAGACCTTCGCCGGCGCCGACCTGGTGATCGTCAACACCTGCGGCTTCATCGACGACGCCGTCAAGGAAAGCCTGGACACCATCGGCGAGGCGCTGGCCGAGAACGGCAAGGTCATCGTGACCGGCTGCCTGGGTGCCAAGGCAGGCGCGGGCAGCAGCGATGCCGGCAGTCTGGTGCGTGAGATGCACCCCAGCGTGCTGGCCGTGACCGGCCCGCATGCGACGCAGGAGGTCATGGACGCGGTGCACTTGCACGTGCCCAAGCCGCACGACCCCTTCGTGGACCTGGTGCCCAGCTACGGTGTCAAGCTCACGCCCAAGCACTATGCGTATCTCAAGATCAGCGAGGGCTGCAACCACCGCTGTTCGTTCTGCATCATCCCGAGCATGCGCGGCGACCTGGTGTCGCGACCCATCGGCGACGTGCTGAACGAGGCCCGCGCGCTGTTTGAAAGCGGCGTGAAGGAACTGCTGGTCATCAGCCAGGACACCTCGGCCTACGGCGTGGACGTGAAGTACCGCATGGGCTTCTGGGACGGCAAGCCGGTCAAGACGCGCATGCTTGACCTGGTGGCGCAACTGGGCGAAATCGCCAAGCCGTTCGGTGCCTGGGTGCGGCTGCACTATGTCTACCCGTACCCGCACGTGGATGCGGTGCTGCCGATGATGGCCGAAGGCCTGGTGCTGCCTTACCTGGACGTGCCCTTCCAGCACGCCCACCCGGACGTGCTCAAGCGCATGAAGCGCCCGGCCAACGGCGAGAAGAACATGGAGCGCATCCTGCGCTGGCGCGAGGCCTGCCCGGAGTTGGTCATCCGCTCGACCTTCATCGCCGGCTTCCCTGGCGAGACCGAGGACGAGTTCCAGTACTTGCTGGACTTCATGAAGGAGGCGCAGATCGACCGCGCCGGCTGCTTCGCCTATTCGCCGGTGGAAGGCGCGAGCGCCAACGACATCGAAGGCGCCTTGCCGCAGGACGTGCGCGAGGAGCGCCGCGCGCGCTTCATGGCCGTGGCCGAACAGGTCTCGGCCGCCAAGCTGCAAAGCCGCGTGGGTCAGACGCTGCAGGTCCTCGTCGACGCCGCACCGGCGCTGGGCCGCAAGGGCGGCGTGGGTCGCTCGTACGCCGACGCGCCCGAGATCGACGGCACGGTGAAGATCCTGCCGCCGGAGAAGGCCAGCAAGACGATGAAGGTGGGCGACTTCGTGCGCGCCCGCGTCGTTGCGGCCGATGGCCACGACCTGGTGGCTTCACTGGTATGAAGCAGGGTCCGTCGACGGCCCTGATCCACCACCCTTACCGCGCCCCCGACGGCTGGGACGCGGTGCCCGTGCCCGTGGTCAAGGCCTCGACCGTGCTGTTCAAGGACACGGCCGACCTGCACAAGCCGCGGCCGCGCGACGGCCTCACCTACCGCTACGGCCTGCACGGCACGCCCACCAGCTACACGCTGGCGGCGCGGCTGGCCACGCTGGAGCATGCCGAGCACTGCCTGCTGGTGCCCAGCGGCCTGGCGGCCGTGACGCTGCCCTCGCTGGCCATGCTGCGCCCGGGTGACGAGGTGCTGGTGCCGGACAACGTCTACGGCCAGAACCGCTACCTGACCGAGTCGTGGCTGCCGCAGTGGGGCGTCACGCACCGCTTCTACGACCCGCTGGCCGCGCCCGAGCTGCGCGACAACACCCGGCTGGTGTGGCTGGAGGCGGCGGGCTCGATCACGCTGGAGTTCCCCGACCTGCTGGGCACGCTGGCCGCCTGTCGCGCGCGCGGCGTGACGACGGCGCTGGACAACACCTGGGGCGCGGGCCTGGCCTTCAACGGCTTCGAGCCGGCGCCCGGCACGCACCCGGGTCTGGGTGCCGACATCGTCATGCAGGCGCTGACCAAATACCCCAGCGGCGGCGCCGACGTGCTGATGGGCTCGGTCTGCACGCGCGACCGCCATCTGCACGAGCGTCTCAACCATGCGCATGAGCACCTGGGCTACGGCCTGGGCCAGAACGACGTGGAACTGGTGCTGCGCGGCTTGCCGACGCTGCCACTGCGCTACGAGGCGCAGGACCGGGTCACTCGCCAGCTCGCCAGCTGGATGGCGGGCCGGCCCGAGGTGGCGAAGGTGTTCCACCCCGCGCTGCCCGGCTCGCCGGGCCATGAGCACTGGCTGGCGGTCGGCGGCGGCGGCGCGGCCTGCCTGTTCTCCGCGGTGTTCAAGCCGGGGTACAGTGCGGCGCAGGTGGATGCCTTCGTCGATGCGCTGCAACTCTTCGGCATCGGCTACTCCTGGGCCGGCCCGATGAGCCTGGCCGTGCCCTATGACATGAGCCGCAGCCGCAACCTGCCACTGCCTTTCGACGGCGGCACGCTGGTGCGGTTTGCGATCGGCCTGGAGGACGCTGCCGACCTGCAGGCCGACCTCGAGCAGGCGTTGTCAGCGCTTGTTTGAGACCTTGTGCCGCATCAACTGGCCCCGCTCGCGCTCCCAGTCCCGCTGCTTCTCGGTGTTGCGCTTGTCGTGCTCGGCCTTGCCCTTGGCCAGCGCGATGTCGGCCTTCACGCGGCCGCCCTTGTAGTGCAGGTTCAGCGGCACCAGCGTGAAGCCGCGCTGCTCGACCTTGCCCACCAGCCGCTTGATCTCGGCCTTGTGCATCAAGAGCTTCTTCGTGCGGTCGGCCTCGGGGTTGACGTGCGTGGAGGCGCTGCGCAGCGCGTTGATGCGGCAGCCGATCAGGAACAGCTCGCCGTTCTTGATGAGCACATAGCCGTCGGTCAGCTGGACCTGGCCCGCGCGGATGGCCTTGATCTCCCAGCCGGACAGGACGACACCGGCCTCGAACTGTTCTTCGATGTGGTAGTCGTAGCGGGCACGGCGGTTCTCGGCGATGGACATGGGCGCGCAAATGGGGTCGAAACCCCTCAATACAATTTGCGGATTCTATGAAGCAGGTCAAAAAGTCCGTTCTGCTCTGGTACACGCCCCGCGAGATGTACGAGCTGGTCACCCAGGTGGAGCGTTATCCCGAGTTCCTTCCGTGGTGCAACAAGGTCGAGGTGCTGGCGCAGGACGGCGATGCCGTCACGGCGCGGCTGCACCTGGCCTACGCCGGCGTGCGCTATGCGTTCACGACCCGCAACCGCAACGCCGACGGTGAGCGCGTGCACATGGCGCTGGTCGACGGCCCGTTCTCGGACCTGGACGGGGTGTGGCAGTTCCTGCCGCTGAACAAGCCCGGCACCACTGGCGAGCCCAGCGCGTGCAAGATCGTCTTCGAGCTGAACTACGCGTTCAGCAGCGGCGCGCTGGAGGCCGTGGTCAGCCCCGTGTTCGACCGCATCGCCAACACCTTCGTCGACAGCTTCGTGCAGCGCGCGGAAAGCCTCTACGGTGCGCGTTGAACTGGTCTGGAGCCCGCAGGCCGGCGACGTGCAGCACCGCTGGCTGGACGTGGAGGAGGGCGCCTGCGTCGAAGCCGCGCTGCGCGGCTGCGCCGATTTCATGGCGGCCTGCGGCGGGCAGGGGCTGGACCAGTGCCGCATCGGCATCTGGGGCCGCGTGAGGCCGCTGGCCACGCCGTTGCGCGACCGGGACCGCATCGAGGTCTACCGGCCGTTGACGGTGGATCCGAAAGAGGCGCGTCGGCTGCGCTATGCCAAGCGGGGTGAGCGCATCGTGTCGCGCCACCGGCCCAGGCACGCCGGCTGAGGCGCCCGGGCGTTCAGCGGCACTCGCTGGTGATGAGGTCGCGGGCGCGGCTGACTTCGGCGGCGATCTGCGCGTCTTCCATGTAGATGCGCTCGCCCTTCTCGTTGGTGCGGGTGATGCGCCCGCCACTCTGCAGGTCGCGCAGGTTGGCCTGGGCGCGGCTGCAGTTCTCGCGCCGCTGCTGGGCCGCGCGGCGCTCGTCGTCCTTCTGCTTGGCAGCCTGGCTGTCCTGCTCCTGCTTCTGGCGCGCGGCGGCTTCCAGCTCGGCCTTGGTCGGGCCGCTGGCGGCCGGCCGGGGTGCGGAGGCGGCACTGGGCTGCATGCCGGGCGGCGCGACGACGATGGTCGGGCGCGTGACGACGGGGCGCTGCAGGATGTCCTTCTCCGGCGTGCCGGACGGCGGCGGCATGTCGCTGTACTGCACATTGCCCTTCGCGTCCCGCCACTTCCATTGCGCCTGTGCGGCACCGGTCATGGCGAGGCAGAGCAGGGCGAGGAGCAAGGTTTTGCGGGCCATGCGGTCAGTGTAGCGGCGAGGGCCTCCGTATAATGCCGCTTTGCGTCTGGAGCTTTCCTCATGCGCCTTCTCGGCAAAGCGCTCACCTTCGACGACGTTCTGTTGGTGCCAGCGTTCTCCCAGGTGTTGCCCCGTGACACCAGCCTTGCGACCCGCCTGTCGCGCAACATCCCCCTGAACCTGCCGCTGGTGTCCGCCGCGATGGACACCGTGACCGAAGCCCGCCTGGCGATCGCGATCGCGCAGGAAGGCGGCATCGGCATCGTGCACAAGAACCTGACCGCCGAAGCGCAGGCACGCGAAGTCGCCCGCGTCAAGCGCTACGAGAGCGGCGTCGTGCGCGAGCCGCTGACCGTCGGCCCCAACACCACCGTGCGCGAGGCGGTGGAGCTGACCCGCCAGCACGGCTTCTCGGGGTTCCCGGTGGTCGAGGGCAAGCGCGTCATCGGCATCGTCACGGGGCGCGACCTGCGCTTCGAGACCCGCATGGACGCCCGCGTCAGCGAGATCATGACGCCCGCCGAGAAGCTCATCACCGTCAAGGACGGCGCGTCCACCGACGAGGCCAAGGCGCTGATGCACAAGCACAAGCTGGAGCGCGTGGTCGTCGTCAACGACGCCTTCGAGCTGCGGGGCCTGATGACCACCAAGGACATCACCAAGCAGACCAGCTTCCCCAACGCCGCGCGTGACGCCCAGGGCAAGCTGCGCGTGGGCGCGGCGGTCGGCTTCGGCGACGACACCGAGCAGC
Source organism: Roseateles sp. (assembly GCF_965229315.1). GTDB lineage: Bacteria > Pseudomonadota > Gammaproteobacteria > Burkholderiales > Burkholderiaceae_C > Pelomonas. Next base: position 2,462,420 of record NZ_CBDDJA010000002.1, on the reverse strand, counting down.
GCGTCGAACTGCTGGTGCGGGCCGGCGTGGACGCCCTCATCGTCGACACAGCACACGGCCACAGCGCCGGCGTGCTGGAGCGCGTGCGCTGGGTCAAGCGCGCCTACCCGAACGTGGACGTCATCGGCGGCAACATCGCCACGGGTGCGGCGGCGCTGGCGCTGGTGGAAGCGGGCGCCGACGGCGTCAAGGTCGGCATCGGCCCCGGCTCCATCTGCACGACGCGCATCGTCGCGGGCGTCGGCGTGCCGCAGATCACCGCCATCGACAACGTCGTCACGGCGCTCAAGGGCACCGGTGTGCCGGTCATCGCCGACGGTGGCGTGCGCTACTCGGGCGACCTGGCCAAGGCCATCGCCGCGGGCGCGGACTGCGTGATGATGGGTGGCGCCTTCGCCGGCACCGAGGAAGCGCCGGGCGAGGTCATCCTCTACCAGGGCCGCACCTTCAAGAGCTACCGCGGCATGGGCTCCATGGGCGCGATGGCCAAGGGCAGCGCGGATCGCTACTTCCAGGACACGTCGGCCAACAATCCGAACACGTCCAAGCTGGTGCCGGAAGGCATCGAGGGCCAGGTGCCCTACAAGGGCTCGGTGGTGCAGGTCATCTTCCAGATGGCGGGCGGCCTGAAGGCCTCGATGCACTACTGCGGCTGCGGCTCGATTGCCGACATGCAGGACAAGGCCGAGTTCGTCGAGATCACGACGGCGGGCATGCGCGAGAGCCATGTCCACGATGTGCAGATCACGAAGGAAGCACCGAACTACCGCAGCGAGTGAGCTGACAGCAGACGAAGACGGGGCGAACGCGAGTCGCCCCGTTTTGCTTTGACCGGACCGCATGACGACCACCGCCTCCCCGACCGCAACGCGCGCCCCGGCCATGGGTTTCATCATGGCGGCGGTGTTGATCGACATGATCTCCATCGGCCTGATCGTGCCGGTGCTGCCGCACATCGTCGGCGTGTTCACGCACGGCAACGACGAGCAGACGCTGGGCTTCCTGATGCTGACGCTGGCCTTCGGCGTCGCCAATTTCTTCGGCTCGCCCGTGCTGGGTGCGTTGTCCGACCGCTATGGTCGCCGGCCCGTGCTGCTGATCGGCTTCGCCGGCCTGGGCTTGAGCTTCTTCGTGACGGCCACTGCACCGGCGCTGTGGGTGCTGGTGGTCGTGCGGCTGTTCTCGGGCGCCATGCAGGCCAACATCGCCATTGCGAACGCCTACGTCGCCGACATCACCGCCGGTGAGGACCGCGCCAAGCGCTTCGGCCAGCTCGGCGCGATGTTCGGCCTGGGCTTCATGCTGGGCCCCGTCATCGGCGGCCTGCTGGGCGACATCAATGTGCGCCTGCCGTTCTATGCCGCCGGCACGCTGGCCGTCGTCAACTGGTGCTACGGCTTCTTCGTGCTGCCCGAGTCGCTGCCGCCGGACCGGCGCCGGCCGCTGGACTGGCGCAAGATGAACCCGGTCGCGTCGCTGCAGGGGCTGACCCACCTGAAGGGTGTGGGCCCGCTGGTCAGCGTGCTGGCGCTGTCCTCGCTCGCGCAGTTCATGCTGCACACGAGCTGGGTGCTGTACACCAAGTTCAAGTTCGGCTGGGGCCCGGGGCAGGTCGGCTGGTCGCTGCTGGCCGTGGGCGTCGTCTCGGTCATCAGCCAGGGCGTGCTGCTCAAGCCCATGCTCAAGCGCTTCACGCCGCAGCGGCTTGCGGTCATCGGCATGACCTCGGCGTCGCTGGCCTACCTCGGCTTCGGCCTGGCGAGCGCCGGCTGGATGATGTATGCCGTCATCGCGCTGAACCTGTTCGGCGGCGTGGCCGCCGCGGCGATGCAGAGCATCATCTCCAACGCGGCGGACGCCACCAGCCAGGGCCGCACCATGGGCGCCGTGTCGTCGCTGAACAGCCTGATGGCCGTCTGCGCGCCCGTGGTGGCGCTGGAGTTGCTGCGCTGGGTGTCTGACCGCCCGCCTGGTGACCTCGTCATCGGCCTGCCCTTCTTCACCTGCGCGGCGCTGCAAGCCGCGGCCATGCTGATCACCCTCCGTTTCTTCCGCAGCCACCCGCCGGCGCAGCCCGTGCAGCCCGCCTGAAAGACGCTCCATGCAACACGACAAGGTCCTCATCCTCGATTTCGGCTCCCAGGTCACCCAGCTCATCGCCCGCCGCGTGCGCGAGGCCGCGGTGTACTGCGAGATCCATCCGAACGACGTGTCCGACGACTTCATCAGGAGCTACGCGCCCAAGGCCATCATCCTCAGCGGCAGCCACGCGTCCACGTATGAAGACCACGAGCTGCGCGCGCCGCAGGCCGTGTGGGATGCCGGCGTGCCGGTGCTGGGCATCTGCTACGGCATGCAGACCATGGCCGTGCAGCTGGGCGGCAAGGTCGAATGGAGCGACCACCGCGAGTTCGGCTACGCCGAGGTGCGTGCGCACGGTCACACGAAGCTGCTCGACGGCATCCAGGACTTCGAGACGCCCGAGGGCCACGGCATGCTGAAGGTCTGGATGAGCCATGGCGACAAGGTCACCGCGCTGCCGCCCGGCTTCAAGCTGATGGCCTCGACACCCAGCTGCCCCATCGCCGGCATGGCCGACGAGGCGCGCGGCCTGTATGCCTTCCAGTTCCATCCCGAGGTCACGCACACGCTGCAGGGCGCGGCCATCCTGACGCGCTTCGTGCGTGACATCGCCGGCTGCAAGGGCGATTGGCAGATGGGCAGCTACATCGACGAAGCGGTCGCGCGTATCCGCGAGCAGGTCGGTGACGAGGAAGTCATCCTGGGCCTGTCCGGCGGGGTCGATTCGTCGGTGGCTGCCGCCCTCATCCACCGCGCCATCGGCGACCAGCTCACCTGCGTCTTCGTCGACCACGGGCTGCTGCGCCTGAACGAGGGGCAGATGGTGATGGAGATGTTCGCCGGGCGTCTGCAGGCCAAGGTCGTGCACGTGGATGCCAGCGAGCAGTTCCTGAGCAAGCTGGCCGGTGTGACCGACCCCGAGAAGAAGCGCAAGATCATCGGCGCCGAGTTCGTCGAGGTCTTCCAGGCCGAGGCCGGCAAGCTGAAGAATGCGAAGTGGCTGGCCCAGGGCACCATCTACCCCGATGTGGTGGAGAGCGGCGGCACCAAGACCAAGAAGGCCACGACGATCAAGAGCCACCACAACGTCGGCGGCCTGCCCGAGACGCTGGGCCTGAACCTGCTGGAGCCGCTGCGCGAGCTGTTCAAGGACGAGGTCCGCGCGCTCGGCGTGGCCCTGGGCCTGCCGGCCGACATGGTCTACCGCCACCCGTTCCCCGGCCCGGGCCTGGGCGTGCGCATCCTGGGCGAGGTGAGGAAGGACTTCGCCGACCTGCTGCGCCGTGCGGATGCGATCTTCATCGAGGAACTGCGCAACACCCTCGACCCGGCCACGGGCAAGAGCTGGTACGCGCTGACCTCGCAGGCCTTCGCCGTGTTCCTGCCGGTCAAGAGCGTCGGTGTGATGGGCGACGGCCGCACCTACGACTACGTCGTGGCCCTGCGCGCCGTGCAGACCAGCGATTTCATGACGGCCGACTGGGCCGAGTTGCCCTACGCGCTGTTGAAGAAGACCAGCGGCCGCATCATCAACGAGGTGCGCGGCATCAACCGCGTCACCTACGACGTGAGCAGCAAGCCGCCTGCGACCATCGAGTGGGAGTGATCCAAAGTTGCGCCGGGTCGTCCAAGCGATCCGGTGCTTTGAAATAAACCCAATCATTACAAGGGTTTAGGTGTTCCCAGACGTCCAGGTCGTCCCACAAGAGCCCAGCCGGGGCGACGGTACTGAAGACGGCATCAGAAAGCTGGTCCCTGACGATCCGAGTTGATACCCTCTGACGGTATCGGTTTGACCTGCCCCCAGAACCCGTACCAATCGTTGTGAGGAATCCGCTGGGTTGAAGGAGATTACTCCTGGGTTTGCTGCGGCGCCGGGACGGCGCCGCTGGTAGTTCGGCGGTGCTGCGCAGCAAACTTGGCTGGCGGCATCCGCCCGCAGCTGCTGTGCGGCCGCACCTCGTTGTAGTCGGTCCGCCAGCGCGCGATCTCGACGCGCGCCTGCTTCAGACTCTGGAACCAGTGTTCGTTCAAGCACTCGTCGCGGAATTTGCCGTTGAAGCTCTCGATGTAGGCGTTCTGCGTGGGCTTGCCTGGCTGGTTGAGGATGTGGCGCACGCCCTTGGCCTGTGCCCAGGCCATGAAGGCCCGGCTGGTCAGTCAATGAACGCCTCAGATCTTCACGGACCTGAGGCATTTTTGCGTTTTGGTCGGTGACTTGACTGTGGCGTGCTGAGTCGACGCGACTCTGCGACCGCTGCATGCCGAAATTCCCCGGCACGATTGCCTTCCACGAGTGGCGTCACGGCGCTCACCAGCTCAGGCAGCCCTGCCGGGTTTGTCCTGGTGATGACAAGCCGTTGCCGGCGTGTCGCCCAATCGAGCTTCAGCGCGGACGCGGGGCGCGCACAACCGTCACGCGTCCTGCACATCGCATTCCTACAGTGCGTCGCGAGCCCCTGCCCCGGCTCTCATCCACGGAGTGCACCCATGTCCCACCCAGATCGCCGCGGTTTCCTGCGCAGCCTCGGCCAGGCGGCCAGCGCCAGCGTAGCGCTGGCCAGCTTCCCGCCCGTCATCCAGCGCGCGCTGGCCATTCCCGCCAACCAGCGCACCGGCACGCTGCACGACGTCGAGCACATCGTCATCCTGACGCAGGAGAACCGCTCGTTCGACCATTACTTCGGCACGCTGGCCGGCGTGCGCGGCTTTGCCGACCCGTTCCCGGCGCCGACGCTGGACCGTGCCGGCACCTTCAGCGGCAAGACCGTCATGGTGCAGCCCAACGGCAATGGCGGCGCCAAGGTGCCGGGCCGGCCCGACTGGGGCAGCCGCACGGCCATCGCGCCCTTTCACCTCAACACGCAGCAGGACTTCTCCGTCATGCGCGTCACCGGCACGCCGCATTCTTGGACCGACGCCCAGGCCGCCTGGGACCACGGCCGCATGAACAACTGGGCCAACGTCAAGCAGCCCCACTCGCTGGGCTACTACAAGGAGGCGGACATCCCGTTCCAGTTCGCGCTGGCGCGCGCCTTCACGCTGTGCGACCACTACCACTGCGCCACGCAGACCGGCACCAACACCAACCGCCTGTTCCTGTGGAGCGCCAACAACGACCCGCTGGCGCTGGGCGGCGGCCCGTCCACCGACAACAGCCACGACTGGTTCGACCCCAACCCGCTGACGGACTACACCTGGACGACCTACCCCGAGCGCCTGCAGTCCGCCGGCATCTCCTGGCAGGTCTACCAGAACATGGAAGACAACTTCACGGACAACTCGCTGGCGGGTTTTCGGCCGTTCCGCGACGCCTGGTACGGCCGCCCCGGCTTCTCGCAGGCGCTGAAGGACCGCGGCGTCACGACGCGCGACCTCGATAAGCTGAAGGCCGACGTGCTGGCTAACCAGTTGCCGCAGGTGTCCTGGATCGTCGCGACGGCCGAAGGCTCCGAGCATCCTGGCCCGTCCAGCCCCGCGTCGGGCGCCGACTACACGGCCCGCGTGCTGGACGCGCTGACGGCCAACCCCGATGTCTGGTCCAAGACCGTGCTGTTCATCAACTTCGACGAGAACGACGGTTTCTTCGACCACCTGCCGCCGCCCGCCGCACCGTCCTACCAGACCTGGGACGCCGACCCGGCCAAGGCGGTGCTCGCCGGCGCGTCCACCGTCAACACCACGGGCGAGTACCACCACATCCTCAACGGCAGCGACGCGGCCTACCAGCACCGTCCCTACGGCATGGGCCCGCGCGTGCCCATGTACATCCTGTCGCCGTGGAGCAAGGGCGGCTGGGTCAACTCGCAGGTGCACGACCACACCTCGGTCATCCGCTTCATCGAGGCGCGCTTCGGCGTGCAGGAGCCGCTGATCACGCCGTGGCGCCGCGCCGTCAGTGGCGACCTGACCGGCTGCTTCGACTTCATCCGCCCGGAAGACAGCGCCTTCCTGCAGAACCTGCCCGCCACCGCCGCGCTGCGGGCCCGCGCGCTGGCCTTGCAGGGCACGAAGACGCCGGCCGCGCCGACCAGCCTGGTCGCGCCGGTGCAGGCCAGCGGCATTCGCATGGCCCGCGCGCTGCCCTACGAGCTGCAGGTGCAGTGCAGCGCGTCGTCGTCCGGCGTCACGCTGAGCTTCCAGAACGGCGGCACGGCCGGCGCGGTGCTGCACGTCTACAACCGTCTGGCGCTGGACCAGCTGCCGCGCCGCTACACGGTCGAGGCCGGCAAGCAGATCGACGGCGCCTGGGCCGGTGCGCCGGGCACGGCCTACGACCTGTGGGTGCTGGGCCCCAACGGCTTCCATCGCCACTTCGTCGGCAACCTGCCGACCGCCGCGGCCGGCCAGGCGCGGCCGGAGATCCGCGTGCAGGCCGACCGCGTCTACCTGGAACTCGCCATCGAGCTGGCCAACACCGGCACCAAACCCTGCACCTTCGTGCTGCAGTCGCACCGCTATGCCAGCCTGCCGGACCGCAGCTGGATCGTTCCCGCCGGCACCACGCAGGCCGTGCGCATCCCGCTGGACGGGGACCACCGCTGGTACGACCACAGCGTCAAGGTCGCGGAAGTGCCGGGCTTCGGCCGCCGGCTGGCGGGCCACGTCGAGAACGGCGAGCCGTCGATCAGCGACCCCGCGATGGCCGGCCCCGCCGTGCTGGACCAGACCCACCCCTGACCCGTTTCCCACCCAACAAGGCAAGAACCATGATCCGACACACCCTGGCCCTGGGCCTGTTGACCCTCAGCCTGGCCGCGCAGGCGCAAGCCACGCTGGGCGCCAACCTCATCGTCAACGGCGGCGCCGAGAGCGGCGTCACCGGCTGGACCGGTTTCGACGGCTACTCGATGTTCCAGTCCGTGGACTACGGCAGCAACTGGGTGCTGCCCACGCAGCCCGGCCCCGTGGACCGCGGCCTGAAGATGTTCACCGGCCTGACCGCGCAGGCCGCCGGCTTCCAGACTCTGGACCTGGGCGCGCTCGCCGGCCAGGCGCTGCACTACGACCTGACCGGCTGGCTGGGCGGCTGGGCCGGGCAGGGCGACAACGCGTTGCTGTACGTGTCCTTCCTCGACACGCTGGGCAACGAGATCGGCTCCGCGTCCATCGGCCCGGTCACGCCGGCCGACCGCAACAACCAGACGGGCCTGTTCTACCGCTCGGCGGCCGGCGACCTCCCGGTCGGCACGGCCTCGCTGATGTTCTCGCTGTCCATGGAGCGCCAGGGTGGCGGCGACAACGACGGCTATGCGGACAACCTGTCCTTCGTCGTCAGCAGCGTGCCGGAGGGCAGCACGCTGTTCTACACGCTGGCAGGCCTGGGCCTGCTGGGCGGCGTGCTGGCACGCCGTCGCCGCTGACCGTCGGTCGCACGTGCGGTTGAACGCGCAGCCCCGGGAGGGGCCGCGCATCTCTGAACGGCTCAGGCCTGCTGCGCGCGGGCGCGGCGGCGGGCGACGCCCAGCAGCAGCGGTGCGCCCACGGCGGCCAGCAGCAGCGCGCTGGGCTCGGGCACCGGCGTCGCCGAGATGATGGTGCCGGGCGCCGCGGTGCCCGGGCCGATCTGCCAGGCCGGGCTGGACGTGAAATCGATGTTGCCCACCGTGTACGTGCCGCCGTTGCTGGCGATCACCCAGACCGGATCGACGAACGGCTCCTCGGTGGACTCGGCGACGATCCAGTACTGCGTGCCGGCCTGCAGCGTCGGGTGCAGCACCGAGTTCAGCGTCTCCAGCACCGGCGACCAGCCGACCGCCGTGGTCGCGAACGTCCACGATTCCAACACCGTGCCCGACGGCGCCGTCGCGCCGCTCTGCAGCGACACGGTCAGCGTGCGGCCGGGGTTGTCGAAGTCGTTGCTCATCAGCCAGATGCCGACCGAGTCGAACGAGTAGGTCTGCGCGGCCGTGAAGCCGATGGTGACGGACTGGCCGACGAACACGTCGTAGCCCCAGTAGCCGAAGAAGCCGCCTTCCGGCGCACCGGTGTCCAGCAGCGTGTCGGCGCTGGCCGGGCTGGCGAGGCTGAAGGCGCAGAGGACACCGGCGAGGCACGCACGCCAACGATTGACAATCACCATGAGGAACTCCATCGAATGCTTCAGGCCGGAAGACCATCTCCCGGCGTCACGGCGACGATGCTAGGAGTCGCCGTTCGCGCAAGCTTGATGAAATCCTGATGACCGCCCCCTAGTTCATGTCGAGACAAACCCCGACGACTGCGCTCGCGCTGGACGACGCCGGCCTGCTGCAGGCCGATGGCACGGCGCTGAAGCTGCCGCCCAAGGAGCGGGCCGTGCTGCGGCTGCTGCTGGCGCGTGCACCGGGGGTCGTGCGCAAGGACGAGTTCGCCGCCCAGGCCTGGGCCGGCCGCGAGATGTCCGACGAGAGCCTGGCGCGCTGCATCAGCCGCGTGCGCCAGCTGCTGCAGCCGCGTGGCGTGCAGGTCGAGGCCGTCTACGGGCTGGGCTACCGGCTGGTGGACCAGGCCGCGCCGGTGCCCGCAGCCCCGAGCGCCCAGGCGCTGGACAGCCACGCCCACGCCCGCCAGCTCATGCAGCAGCGCACACCGGCCGCCATGGGCCTGGCCATCGAGCTGCTGCGCGACCTGGTGCGCGAGTCACCGTCCTTCGGACCGGCCCGCGTGGCGCTGGGCGACGCGCTCGCCATCGCCGTGGGCTGGGGCCACCTGGCGACGCCGGCCGCCGTTGCGGAAGGGCTGGCCGCGCTGGACGGCCTGGACGCAGGGCTGCCCGGCCTGCACGCCGTCCGCGGCGCGCTGCTGGACATGGCCTGGCGCTTCGACGAGGCGCGGCGCAGCTTCGAGCTGGCGCTGGCCGCCGACCCCGACGGCACCGACACGCTGCTGGGCTTTGCGCGCCACCTGCTCTACACCGACGACGCAGCGGGCGCCGTGGCGCGCCTGCGCCGCGTGCGCGAGCTGGCGCCGCACGCGCTGCACGTGCGCATGACGCTGACGCGCGCGCTGGTGCAGGGCGGCCATGGTGCCGAGGCGGTGGCCGAGGCGCAGGCCACCGTGCGCGACAACCCCGGCCAGTTGCTGACGCTGGCGTTCTCGCTGGCCATCCAGTCCATGGTGGCGCCGCAGCCCGAGCTGGAGGCGGCGGCGCTGCGCCTCACGCAGGGGCTGGACACGCCGCCCTTCGTCTGGACCGTGGCGTCCTTCGTGCTGTCGCGCCTGGGCCGCCGCGAGGCGACGCTGGACATCGTCGACACCGCGCTGCTGTGCTCGCGCACGACGGCCGGCGAGGCGGCGCTCTACGCGGCGCCGCTGGCTGCGCTGGGCGAACACGACCGTGCCGCGGCGCTGCTGCGTGCCGCCGTGGACGAGCGCTGCGGCATGATGGCCATGGTGCTGCGCGACCCGGCGCATGCGCACTGGCTGCCGCAGCACCCGGCCGGGCGGGCGCTGCTGCACGATGTGTTCGGCGAAGCCTCGCTGGCCTGATCAGGCGACCCTTTCGGAGAAAGACATGCGTGCAGCCTTCAGCCTCCTCGCCCTCGTCATCCTTGCCGCCATCGTGCTGTCGCTGGCCAGGAAGCAGGCCACGGCGTTGAGGCCCGCGCCCGTCGGCGCGAGCGCCCCGGCCGGCGCGCTGCCACAGCCGCAGGTCGTGGGTCAGCAGGTGCAGAACGCCGTGGATGCCGCAGCCCGTGCCACGGCGGACGCCGCCTCTGCCGCGACGAACTGACGCCGTGCCTGGCCACAAGCTGTTCTTCGCGCTGCGGCCGGACGAAGCGACGGCCGAGCGCATCGCGCGCGTCGTCGAAGCCGAGCACAGGGCGCGCGGGCTGCCGGCACGGCTGCGGCCCAGCCGCATCTTTCACATCACGCTGCACTACTTCGGCTTCTGTGACGGCGAGCCCGATCCGCAGCGCGTCGCGGTGGCAGGGCGCGCGGCGTCCGAGGTGGTGCGGCCGGCGTTCGACCTCGGTTTCGAACGACTGGAGAGCTGGGGTGGCGACGGCGCGCGCCAGCACCCCTTCGTGCTGACCGGCGGCCAGGGCCTGGAGGCGGTGCGCGACTTGCGCGACGCGCTGGCCGACCGCCTGGCGGCCCACGGCCAACCCGTCGACAAGGGCTACGAGCCCCACCTGACGCTGCGCTACGACAAGCGCAGCGCGCCCGCATGGCCTGTGGACGTGCCGGGCTGGGTGGCGAGCGAGTTCGTGCTGGTGCGCAGCCCGCAGGGCGCCACGCGGCACGACGTCATCGCACGCTGGCCTTTGCAGGGCTGAGTTCGCCGCCCTCGTCCAGGTGCCGGCGCGAGCCGAGCACGCGGGCATAGGCCCAGGTGAACTCGGCGCCGACCAGCAGGATCTGCGCCGAGAAGTACACCCACACCAGCAGCGCCACGACCGACGCCGCCGCGCCGAAGCCCGAGGCCACGCCGCTGTGCTGCAGGTAGCTGCCGATGGCCCAGCGGCCCAGCTCGAACAGGCCGGCCGTGACGAGGGCGCCCAGCAGCACGTCCTTCCAGGCGACGCGGGCGCGCGGCATCCACTTGAAGATCAGCGCGAACACCGCCACCACGAGGCCCTGGCTGACGATGGCGTTGGCAATGGCTGCCACACGCAGCCAGCCGCCGAACCATGGCTGCCACCAGGCCTGCGCGGTGCCCAGCAGCGCGCCCAGCAGCAGCGACACCAGCAGCAGGAACACCAGCCCGAGGATGAGGCCGAAGCTCAGCAGCCGCGTGCGCAGCCAGTTCTGCCAGCCCTGCACGGGCCGCATGGGCACGCGCCAGATGGTGTCCAGCGCGTCCTGCAGCTCGGCGAACACCGTCGTGGCGCCGACCAGCATCAGGCCCAGGCCGATGACCGTGTGCAGCCAGCCGCCCGCCGGCCAGGCCACGCTGCGCAGCATCTCCTGCACGGTCGCGGCGGCCGCGGGCCCCAGCAGCCCGTCGAGCTGGCCGCCCAGCTGCCCGCGCACCGCGTCGCCACCCCAGATGAGGCCGGCCACGGACACCACGATGAGCAGCAGCGGCGCCAGCGAGAACAGCGTGTAGTAGGCCAGCGCCGCGCCCATGCGCGGGCCGCGGTCGCTGAGGAAGCCGTCGACGGTCAGGTAGACCACGCGGCGCAGTGCGCGCAAGTCCCTAGCGAGCCGCATCGCGGAATATCCAGGCAGGTGTCATGCAGCGCAGTGTGTCCGCGGTGCGGGGCCGCGCCTTGGCGGCCGATGGCCGGTCCGTCTGTAGGACGAGGCTGGTGCCGTCCTACGCCGGCAGGCGCTGCCCGCTGACCATCGCCGGCACGGATGGCGCTGAACATGACCGGGACACCATCTCGCCCAGGAGACACCGCCATGTTCCTCAAGCAAGTCCTCGCCCTTGTCGCCGCATCCACGCTGGCCGCCAAGCTGGCCAAGCATCTCAATCACCGCCACCAAGTGCGCCGCGCGCATGACGAACATCGCCGCCAGCGCGACGATGTGCACCGCTGGGAGGCCGAGGGCGGCAACCTGCCCCAGCCGCCCAAGCGGCATTGAACCCGCATGCGGGCTGAGGCGCCGAACAGGGCGCATCAAAAAACCGCCCGAGGGCGGTTTTTCTTCGAGGCCGGGCCATGACGGCCCGGCGTGTCAGACCTTGTCCTTGTTGAACCAGCTGTCGGTCGCCTTGCGTTCCCAGCTGGCGATCTGGTTCTCGGCCTCGTCCTTGGCCACGCCATAGCGCTCCTGGATCTTGCCGGCGAGCTGGTCGCGGCGGCCGGCGACGACGGCGAGGTCGTCGTCCGTCAGCTTGCCCCATTGCTCACGGGCCTTGCCGGTGACTTGCTTCCAGTTGCCTTCGATGCGATCCCAGTTCATGTGGACTCCTTGGTGTGATGGGGATGCCGGGCGGTGCCCGGTCCACGGCTATCGGCGCCGCGGTTCCCTCACTGTGCGTGGCGCCGCGGGCCGTGCGGGTCGGTGCAGGTGGAGGCGATCTGTAGGAAAGGTCTGATCGGTCGTGCCATCCTGGGGGTGTCGGCCGCGTTGACAGTGGCGCACCGGTGAGCCGCCGCCCATGGGTGCTGCAGCCGCTCGTCACCTGCTCGTCACCTGGGTGTGCCGCACTGGCGTCGCGGGCGCGGCAGCGCCGGAATGGCGCGCTGCGTGGCATGGGCCGTGCAACGCCTTGCGGGTCGCGTCGTTGCGACGTCACGGAGGACGCCATGACCTTGACTCTCACCCTTTTCAAGCGCGCTGCCTCGGTGGCCTGCCTGTTGCCGGCCGCCGCGTTCGCTTCGGTCCAGTTCACCGATGGCGTGATGGACCCGGCGCAGTTCTCGGCCGCGCCGCTGTACCTGCAGCCGGGCACCACGCTGACGACGAGCCAGACGGCCAGCGGCAACCCCGGCACGGGCCTGCAGGCGCTGACCGGTGCCCTGACCGGCCAGGACGGCTACTCGTGGACGGCTGGCTACATCTACGGCGGCTTCAGCTACGACCCGGCGGTGTCGGGCGCCATCGCGGGCATCGACTTCTCGCTGGACCGCGCCATCGACTTCAACGACGGCGGCGTGCCGCTGGCCGGCGCCACCATCACCGCGCGCGCGCTGATCCTGCAGAACGGCGCCTACTACATGGCCGTGTCCGCGCCGGTGGCGCCGACCGGCTACGTGACGATCACGATGAACGGCTTGCAGGCGGCGGATTTCGGCCTGTTCGACTTCTCGGCCAACACGCTGGACATGAGCGTGCACCCGGACTTCGCCAGTGGCGCGATGGGCTTGGGCTTCGCGATGCGCGGCATCGCGGCCGGCTACCCGCCCGGCGACACGCTCACACTGAACGGCTACGCCGACAACTTCTCCATGCAGATCAACGCCGTGCCGGAACCCTCGGCCGGCCTGCTGCTGGCCTTGGGCATGGCCGCGATCGCGCTGCGGCGCCGCAGCATGCGCGGTTGATTCAGCCGGCCACGATGGCCTGCGCCAGTGCCCGCACGCTCAGCGGCGCCGAGCCCTCGGCCTTGTTGGAGATGGTCACGAACACGTCCTGCCCGGCGCCGGCCGTGCCGCGGATGACGCGCGCCAGCGCGGCGCGCGTGTCCGGGTCGGGGTCCAGCATCTCGTTGAACTCGCCGTAGCGCTTCTCGGCGTCTTCATAGCCGTAGGGGCCGTGCAGGCGGTTCAGGTTCCAGCGCGCCACCAGCGGGCCGGGCCACAACGCGCGCAGCAGCGGCAGCTGGTCCTGCAGCGGCGGCAGCTTGGGGTGCAGGCCCAGGCAATAGGTCGCGCCGGTGTCGCGCAGCAGCGAGGCCAGGTCCGGCACCAGCCATTCCGGGTTGCGAACTTCCACGGCGAGGACGCCGTGCGGCGGCTTGGGCAGCGCCAGCAGCAGCGCATGCAGCCGGTCCAGTGTTGCCGTCATGTTCGCCAGCAGGGGCGGGGGCAGCGGGCTGAGCTGGAAGACCAGCGCACCGAGCGTGGTGCCCAGGCCTTCGTAGGCCGGCTCGATGAAGTCCTGCAGCGCTGTTGTCGCGTCCAGGAACAGCGGGTTGGGCTGTTGGCCGCGGCCGTCCTCGCTGCGCAGCAGCGCGTCGGTGACCAGGCTGGGCGCCTTGACGGTGAAGCGAAAGCCCCGTGGCACTTGCTGCGCGTGGCGCTCGAACTCGCTGGCCGCCAGTGGCCGGTAGAAGCCGCGGTCGATGCCCACGGCGCGCAGCAGCGGGTGGGCCGCGTAGGCCGTGAGGCCGGTCTTGGACAGCGTCGCCTCGCTGTGCCGGCCGGCCCACACCAGGCCCTGCCAGCCGGGGTAGCTCCAGGTCGACGTGCCGAGGTGGACGTGGGGTGACAGCGCGGCGGCCAGCGTCTGGTCGTCCGCCTGGGGCGGCAGGGGTTGCACGCCGCGTGGGCGGCTGGCGGGCAGCTCGCCGCCGAAGAGTTGGTCTTGCATCGGGAGGTCGGCAGGGCGGGGCAGCAGTGAGAAAGCCCGTCGTGCGGGTTCAGGCGCGCAGTTGCACGCCGGCCTGGGTGAGGGCCGCATGCAACGCGCGGGCGAAGGCAAGGGCATGCGGGCCATCGCCGTGCAGGCAGAGGGTCTGCGCCTGCAGCGGGACGGTTTCGCCGGTGACGGCCACGACGCTGCCATCGCGCACCATGCGCAGCGTGCGTGCGACGGCTTCATCGGCGTCGTGGATCAGCGCGCCGGGCTGGCCGCGCGGCACCAGGCTGCCGTCGGCGCGGTAGCCGCGGTCGGCGAACACCTCGGCCACGGCGCGCAGGCCGGCGCGCTCGGCGGCGCGCAGCAGCTCGCTGCCGGCCAGGCCATAGAGGGCCAGCGACGGGTCCACGTCGAGCACGGCACCGGCCACGGCGTCGGCCATCACCGGGTCGCGTGCGGCCTGGTTGTAGAGCGCGCCATGCGGCTTGACGTGGTGCAGCCGCCCGCCGGCGGCGCGCACCAGCGCGTCCAGCGCGCCGATCTGGTAGATCAGGTCCGCGCGCACGTCAGCGGGTGCGAGCTGCATCTCGCGGCGGCCGAAGTGCTCCCGGTCCGGGTAGCTCGGGTGTGCGCCGATGGCCACGCCGCGTGCGAGTGCCGCCGTGACGGTGGCCTGCATCAGCCGCGCGTCGCCGGCATGCCAGCCGCAGGCGATGTTGGCGGAGCTGACGAGCGTCAGCAGCTCGTCGTCGTCGGGCGCGCCTTCGCCGAGGTCGGCGTTCAGGTCGACATGCATAGCGCAATCCTCATCTGGTCCAGCAGCCATCGTTGTTCGCGCAGCGCGGCCACCGCGTCGTCGGGCGTGCAGGGCACGAAGCGCAGCCGCGCGCCCAGGCGCAACTGCCCGAGTTTCCACAGGTCGGCGCGGATGACGACGCCGATCTTGGGGTAGCCGCCCGTCGTCTGCGCGTCGGCCAGCAACACGATGGGCTGGCCGGCCGGCGGCACCTGGATGACACCGGGCAGCACGCCATGCGAGGCCAGTTCGCCGCCATGCTCGCGCACGAGGGCCGGGCCGGCGAGGCGGTAGCCCATGCGGTTGCTCTGCGGCGTGACCTGCCAGTCGGCGGCCCAGAACGCTTCGCGCGCCGCAGCGGAAAACTCGTCGTGCTCCGGGCCGTGCAGCACCCGCACGGTCGAATCCCATGCAGGCGGGCGGATGCCGATCCTGCGCCAGGGCAGGGCGGCCGGCGTGGCCAGCGGCAGCCGGTCACCATCGCGCAGCGCGCGGCCGGCCAGCCCGCCGAAGCCGGCCTTCAGGTCGGTACTGCGCGAGCCCAGCGCCTCGGGCACGGCGATGCCGCCGGCCACGGCCACGTAGCTGCGCATGCGCTCGCGCGGCGCGGCGAGCTTGAGCGTCTGGCCGGCGCGCACGCGGTGCCGCCACCACGGGTACAGCGGCTGACCGTCGAGGCGGGCCTCCCCATCTGTGCCGGTGATGGCGATGCAGCCGTCCGCATCGAAACGCAGCGTGGCCGGGCCGAGCGTGAACTCCAGCCCGGCCGCATCGACCGGGTTGCCCACCAGCAGGTTGCCCTGGGCCAGCGCCAGTTCGTCCAGCGCGCCGCAGCGGCTGATGCCGCGGTCGCGCCAGGTGTTGCGGCCCAGGTCCTGCACGGTCGCCAGCGGGCCGGCCCGCAGGATCTCGATCACGGGCGCTCCGCGACGAAGCGCACGCGGTCGCCGGGCGCCAGCAGCGTGGGCGGCTCGGCCTGCGGGTCGAACAGGCGCAGCGCCGTGCGGCCGATGAGCTGCCAGCCGCCGGGCGTGGCGAGCGGGTAGATGCCGGTCTGCGCGCCGCCGATGCCGACGCTGCCGGCGGGTACCGCCACGCGCGGTTCGGCGCGGCGGGGCGTGTGCAGCGCGTCGTCCAGCCCGCCGAGGTAGGCGAAGCCGGGCTGGAAGCCGATGAAGTAGACGACGTACTCGGCCTGCGTGTGGCGCTGCACGACCTCGTCGGCGCTGAGGCCGCAATGCGCGGCGACGTCCGCCAGGTCGGGGCCGTCCTCGCCGCCGTAGCGCACGCCGATCTGGACGAGCCGGCCCGCCTTCTGGCGCGCGGGGGGCTTGTTCCACAGCGCCTGCGCAGCCTCGGTCAGGTCGGCGGCATGCGTGCGCAGCGGGTCGAACACCAGCGTCAGGTTGTTCATGCCGGGGATCAAGTCCTGCACGCCCACCACGCCGGCCAGCCCGGTGGCGAGCTGCCAGATGCGCTGCTGCTGCGCCAGCGACAGCGGCGCCGGCAGCGTGCAGCACAGCGCCGTTTCGCCCAGGGGATGGATGGCCAGTTCGGTCATGGCAGCAGCATGCCATGGGTAAACTGCCGGCCCAGATGACCGAGCCCGCCCTCTCGCCGATGTTCACGCCCGCCGACGAGTACGCGATGCGGCTCGCGCTGGACCAGGCGCACAACGCCTGGCTGGTGGGCGAGGTGCCGGTGGGTGCCGTCATCACGCGCGGCGGCCAGGTCGTTGCGACCGGCTACAACCGCCCCATCACCACGCACGACCCCACGGCCCATGCCGAGATCGTCGCGCTGCGCCACGCGGCCACGCTGCTGGAGAACTACCGGCTGCCGGAGTGCGAGCTGTTCGTGACGCTGGAGCCCTGCGCGATGTGCGCGATGGCGCTGATGCATGCGCGGTTCAAGCGCGTGGTGTTCGCGGCGCGCGACCCCAAGACCGGCGTGGCCGGTTCGGTCATCGACCTGTTCGCGCAGACGCAGCTCAACCATCACACGGCCGTCCAAGGCGGTCTGATGGCGGACGCTTCCGCGCAGTTGCTGCGCGACTTTTTCAGCGAGCGCCGCGAGGCGGCCCGCGCCCGCCGTGCCGAGCGGCAAGGCCTGATCCCGACTGGCGAAGCCACGCACCTGGACGAATCCTGATGACCTCATTGACCTTGTTCACCCCGTCCGGCGTGCTCGCCAAGGCGCAGCCGCTGCGGCGCGCCGCCAAGCGGCTGACCCAGCTCGGCTTCGACGTCACCACCGATGCCGATGCGCTGGCGAAGCACCAGCGCTTTGCCGGTGACGACGCGACGCGCCTGGCCGCGCTGCACCGGGTCGCGGATGCCGCGCCCTCGGTGGCGCTGGCTACGCGCGGCGGCTATGGGCTGACGCGGCTGCTGGACCAGATCGACTGGGGCCGCCTCGCGCACAGCGTGGAGCACGGCACGCGCTGGGTGGGCTACAGCGACCTGACGGCGCTGCAGAACGGCTTCATCGCCCGCCACAAGGGCCTGGCGATGTGGTCCGGCCCGCTGGCCTGCGAGGACTTCGGCCGCGCCGACGACGACGGCGGCGTGGACGAGGTCACGCGCGACTGTTTCCTGGAGGCCATGAGCGGCGCGCTGGAGGCCGTCGGTTTCCGCGAGAGCGGCGCGCCGCGTGGCGAGACGCCGTTCGACGGCCTGGAGGCCCGCGGGCGCCTGTGGGGCGGCAACCTGACGGTGCTGTGCTCGCTGCTGGGCACGCCGCACTGGCCCAAGGTCAAGGGCGGCATCCTGTTCCTGGAAGACGTCAACGAGCACCCCTACCGCGTCGAGCGCATGCTGCTGCAACTGCAGCAGGCGGGCGTCATCGACGCGCAGGCGGCGGTGCTGCTGGGCGACTTCGGCAAGCCGGCCAAGTCGCCGCTGGACGGCGGCTATGGCATCAAGGATGCCGTGGCCGCGCTGCGCAGCCGCACCCGCACGCCCGTGCTGGCGGGGCTGCCGTTCGGACACGTGCGCACCAAGGTCTGCCTGCCGGTGGGCGCGACGGTGGAGCTGTACGTGCAGGGTCGCGAGGCCATCGTCGGCTGGCAGTCCGACCCGCGGCTGGCCCACGGCGCGCACGACCATCACCACCATCACTGACGGCACCCCGGGTTTTCATGCCGTCATCGCCGCTTGCGGCACTGTGGCCGGGACGGGTGGCCCGACTATGATTCCGTGCATCGCCCCGGCCTGTGTCGGGGCGCTTGCTTTTCAAGGGCGGCGTGGTGGCGGTTTCCTGCAGTTGGGCGCGTTGGATCAGGGCAGCGCTTGGCCCGCTGGCGCTGATGGCCCTGGCCGGCTGCAACAACAGCCCCTTCCCGCAGGGCGCCGAGCGTGAGAACACGCTGTACATGGCCTTCACGGAGCGCTCGCCGCGCTACCTGGATCCGACCTCGTCCTATGCCGCGCCAGAGAGCACCTATGTCTACGAGATCAGCGAGCCGCTGTACGGGTATCACAACCTCAAGCGGCCCTACACGCTGATCCCGCGCGCCGCGGCCGAGGTGGCCGCACCGTACTACCTGGATGCCCAGGGCAGGCGCCTGCCCGACGACGCGCCGGACGCGCAGATCGCCGAGGCCGTCTACGACATTCCCATCCGCCCCGGGCTGAAGTGGTCGCCGCACCCGGCGTTCGCGAAAGACGCGGCGGGGAATTACCTCTTTCACCACCTCAAGCCCGGTGAACTGGGCGACAAGCGCAGCCCGTTCGACTTCCCGCAGCTCGGCACGCGCGAGGTGGTGGCCCAGGACTTCGTCTACGCGCTCAAGCGCCACGCCAACCCACGCATCGAGACGCCCTTGCAGGCGGTGTTCGCCGAGCACGTGCTGGGCCTGGCGGACTACGTGGCACAGATGAAGCGCGAGAGCGCGAAGCAGTTGGCCGGCCTGCCCGAGACGCTGGCCGACAAGCCCTTCCTGGACCTGCGCCAATGGCCGCTGGCCGGCGCGCAGGCCGTCAACGACCACCTGCTGCGCATCCGCCTGAAGGGGCGCTACCCGCAGTGGCGCTACTGGCTGGCCACCAACTTCGCGGCCGCCGTTCCCTGGGAGGTGGACGCCTTCTACGCCCAGCCCGGCATGGCCGCCAACTCGCTGGGCTGGAACCAGTGGCCGGTCGGCAGCGGCCCCTTCATGATGACCGAGTACGTGCAGGACCGCCGGCACGTGATGAGCCGCAACCCCAACTACCGCGTCGACACCTACCCCTGCGAGGGCAGCCCGGGCGACGCCGAGGCCGGGCTGCTGGCGGACTGCGGCAAGCGCATGCCGTTCGTCGACAAGGTCGTGGCCATCAATGTGAAGGAGAAGGTGCCGATCAAGGAGTTGTTCAAGCAGGGCTACCTGGACCTGCCCGAGATGGACCGCGCCGACTGGGGTGTGAACCTGGCCGTGGACCGCGACGACTCCGACGACGTGAAGCGCTTCTACGAGGAACGCGGCTTCCAGCTGCCGATGATGGTGGACATCACCAACTGGTATCTGGGCTTCAACTGGCTGGACCCGGTGATCGGCAAGGGCGACACGCCGCAGCAGCAGCAGCGCAACCGCGCGCTGCGCCAGGCCATCTCCATCGCCATCGACTGGGAGGAGGGCTACGGCCGCATCTTCCGCGATCAGGGCGGCGACGCGGCGCACGGGCCCATCCCGCCCGGCGTGTTCGGCTCCAAGGAAGGCCAGCCGGGCGAGTTCAACCCGGTCACGCACCGATTGGTGGACGGCAAGCCGGTGCGCCGACCCATCGAGGATGCGCGGCAGTTGATGGTGGATGCCGGCTATCCGGGCGGTCGCGACGTGAAGACGGGCAAGCCGCTGGTGTTGAACTACGACTTCCAGCGCGTTGTCACGCCCGAGCTGAAGGCCCAGAACGACTGGCTGGTGCGCCAGTTCGCCAAGTTGGGCATCCAGCTCGACATCCGCGCGACCGACTTCAACCAGTTCCAGGAAAAGATCCTCAAGGGCAAGCACCAGATCTTCTGGTGGGGCTGGTTCGCGGACTACCCGGACGCCGAGAACTTCCTGTTCCTGCTCTACGGCCCCAACAGCAAGAGCCTGCACGAGGGCGAGAACACCGCCAACTACGCCAGCCCCGAGTTCGACCGGCTGTACCGCAAGCTGCAGTCGCTGGAGGACGGCCCGGAGAAGGCCGAGGTGATGGCGCAGATGAACACCATTGCACGCCAGGACGCGCCGTGGGCCTGGGGCTACTGGAGCTATTCGGGCGTGGCCTTCCAGCGCTGGGTGCACAACGGCAAGCCGGGCGTCGTCGTGCGTGACCGCGCGCGCTACCTGCGCATCGATACGGCCGAGCGCACGCGCAGCATCGCCGCGTGGAACCGCCCGGTCTGGTGGCCGCTGCTGGCGCTGGCCGCCGGGGCGCTGGTCATCTTCATCGCGACGCGCCGCGCCTGGCGCGCCCGCGAGACGGCCACGGCGCTCGCGCCGCCGGGCGAGGGGGCGCGCTGATGCTGCGTTTCGTGTTGCGCCGCCTGGGTTACGGCCTGGCCATCCTGGTGGGCGTGAACCTGTTCACCTTCTTCCTGTTCTTCTCGGTCAACACGCCGGACGACATGGCACGCCTGAACATCGGCGGCAAGCGCGTGACGCAGCAGCAGATCGAGAAGTGGAAGGAGGAGCGGGGCTATGACAAGCCGCTGTACTTCGATGCCGGCAAGCAGGGCGGCGAGCGCCTCACGCACACCATCCTGTGGGAGCGCTCGGTCAGCCTCTTCGCGCTGGACTTCGGCAGGAGCGACGCGCGCCAGGCCATCAACATCGGCCACGAGGTCAAGGTGCGCATGGGCGTGAGCCTGCAGCTGGCGCTGCCGCTGTTCATCCTGCAGGTCATCGTCAGCGTCGCGTTCTCGTTGCTGCTGGTGTTCTTCCGGCACACGCGCATCGACTTCTGGGGCGTCGTGCTGTGCGTGCTGATGCTGTCCATCAGCAGCCTGTTCTACATCATCGTCGGCCAGTTCCTGTTCGCGCGCGTGCTCAGGCTGGTGCCGATGAACGGCTTCGCGCCGGGGCTGGATGCGGTCAAGTTCCTGATCCTGCCCATCCTGCTGTCGCTGCTGTCCCGCCTGGGTGGCGAGGCGCGGCTGTACCGCGCGATGTTCCTGGAGGAAATGGGCAAGGACTACGTGCGCACTGCGCGCGCCAAGGGTCTGAGCGAGGGCCGGGTCCTGCGCCGCCATGTGTTGCGCAATGCGCTGATCCCGATCATCACCAGCGCGGGCAGTTATCTGCCGTATGTGTTCCTCGGCAGCCTGGTGTTCGAGAGCTTCTTCGGCATCCCGGGCCTGGGCGCCTTCGTCATCGAGGCCATCACGGGCCAGGACTTCGCCATCGTGCGCACCATGGTGTTCCTCGGCGCGCTGCTCTACATCGCCAGCAATGTGCTGATCGACCTGGCCTACACCTGGGTCGACCCGCGGGTGCGGCTGTCATGAAGCCGGTGCTCCTGTGGACCGACCTCGCGCTGTGGCTGCTGGCCGCCGCCCTGCTGGGCTACGCTTGGCGCGTGAAGGCCAACGCCAACCTGCGCGCCAACTGGCAGCGCGTGCTGCGCGATCCGGTGGCGGCGAGCGCAGGCGTGGTGATGGCGCTGTTCCTGCTGCTGACGCTGGTGGACAGCATTCACCTGCGCCGCGCGCTGCCGACGACCGAGGGCGCCGCCGTGGTCTACGACACGCGCACGCTGTCGACGCTGGACCTGCTGCTGGCGCGCCAGATCGACATGCGCGAAGTCAGCTACTCGCTGCCGCTAGGCGCGCATGGTTTCAACAAGGAGAGCGTGATCGAGGCCAGTGGCACGGTGCGGCGCGACTACCCGCGGCTGCAGTTCGGCGGCGCGCACCTGGCCGATCCGGCGTCGCAATGGGCCGGCGACGTCGCAGGCCGCGTCGGCGTGGGCCTGGCGGGCGGCGCGGCCGTGGTGCTGCTGATGATCGCGCTGGCCGCTGCGGCATTGGCCCCTCAGCACGACGGCTGGCGCGGTGCGCTGAGCGACCTCGCCGCCGACCGCACCTTCTATCCGCTGCGCGCCATCCTCGTCACGCTGGCCGTCGTCGCGCTGCTGGCCGGGCCGGTCATCGCGCTGATGCCGCACTACCACGTGTTCGGCACGGACCGCACCGGCAACGACGTGCTCGTGCAGGCGCTCAAGAGCGTGCGCACGGCCTTCGTCATCGGTGCGCTGTCCACGCTCGCGACGCTGCCCATCGCGCTGCTGCTGGGCGTGCTGGCCGGGTACTACAAGGGCTGGGTGGACGAGGCGATCCAGTACGTCTACACGACGCTGAGCTCGGTGCCCAACGTGCTGCTGATCGCCGCCTGCGTGCTGATGGTGCAGGTGTTCTTCGACAAGAACCCCGACCTGTTCGAGACCGCGGCCGAGCGTTCGGACCTGAAGATGCTGATGCTGTGCCTGATCCTCGGCCTGACCGGCTGGGCGGGGCTGTGCCGCCTGGTGCGCGCCGAGACACTCAAGCTGCGGGAGCTGGACTATGTGCAGGCCGCCACCGCCTTCGGCGTCAGCGATCTGCGCATCATGGCCCGCCACATCGTGCCCAACGTGATGCACCTGGTGCTGATCACCGTGGTGCTGAGCTTCTCGGAGCTGATCCTGTACGAGGCGGTGCTGACCTATGTGGGCGTGGGCGTGGACCCGGTCATGAACAGCTTCGGCGGCATGATCAACCTGGCCCGCGCCGAGATGTCGCGCGACCCCATCGTCTGGTGGAGCTTCGCCGCCGCCTTCGGCTTCATGGTGGGCCTGGTACTGGCGGCCAACCTGTTCGCCGATGGCGTGCGTGATGCGTTCGACCCCAAGGCCAGGTACGCCCGGCCGCGTGTTTTCCTGCGCCGCAAGGTGGCCGCCGATGCTTGAGATCGACGATCTTCGGGTCGAACTGGACGCCGACGCCGGCCTGGTGCGCGCCATCGACGGCATGCGGCTGGCGCTGTCGCGCGGCGAGACCTTCGCGCTGGTCGGCGAAAGCGGCTGCGGCAAGAGCATGACGGCGCTGGCGCTGATGCGGTTGCTGCCCGAGAGCGGCCGGGTTGCCGGCGGCGCGGTGCGATTGGACGGGCAGGACCTGCTCGCCCTGCCCGAGAGCCGCATGCGCGAGGTGCGCGGCGGCCGGCTGTCGATGATCTTCCAGGAACCGGCCACCAGCCTGAACCCGGTCATGCGTGTGGGCGAACAGGTCGTGGAGGCCATCGAGGCGCACACCGACCTTCGTGGCGCCGCGGCGCGGGCCAAGGCCATCGACTGGCTGGCCCGCGTGGGCATCCCGGAGCCGCAGCGCCGCGTCGACGACTACCCGTTCCGGCTGTCCGGCGGCCAGAAGCAGCGCGTGATGATCGCCATCGCGCTCGCCGCCGAGCCCGACTACCTGATCGCCGACGAGCCGACGACGGCGCTGGACGTGACCATCCAGGCGCAGATCCTGGACCTCATCCGCGACCTGCAGCGTGAGCGCCAGCTCGGCGTGCTGCTGATCACCCACGACCTGGCGGTGGTGAGCGGCATGGCACACCGCGTGGCGCTGATGTATGCCGGCCAGATCATCGAGGTCGCACCGGTCGAGGAGTTCTTCGCAGCGCCGAAGCATCCGTATGCGCGGCTGCTGCTGCAGGCGCTGCCCGATGCCGCCCGCCGCGGCGAGCCGCTGGCCGCGATTGCCGGCATGGTGCCGCCGTTGTGGCTGGCGTTCTCGGGCTGCCGCTTCTGGCCGCGCTGCGACAAGGCGATGGGCCATTGCGCCAGCATGCGGCCCGAACTGACTGAGGAAGGCCCGCAGCACCAGGTGCGCTGCCTGCTCTACAGCCACCCCGGCGACGCGCTGCCGCGGGCGCCGGCCACGTCCCGGGACCTGCCGCCGGTGCCGCCCGGGCAGGGTGCTGCGCTGCTGGACGTGCGCGACCTGCGGGTGCGATTCACGCTGACGCCGCCGCTGTTCTTCCGGGGCTCACGCCACTTCGATGCGGTCGCCGGCGTCAGCTACCAGCTCGCGGCGGGCCGCGCGCTGGCGCTGGTCGGCGAGTCGGGCTGCGGCAAGACCACCTCGGGCAAGGCCATCGTGCAACTGCTGCGCCGCCAGGCGCAGGTCAGCGGCCAGGCGGTGTTCGACGGCCAGGACCTCTTCAGCCTGCACGGCGCGGCGCTCCAGCGGGCGCGACGCAGCGTGCAGATCATCTTCCAGGACCCATTCGCGTCGCTGAACCCGCGCATGCGAGTGGCCGACGTGCT
The DNA here is from genome assembly GCF_965229315.1 of Roseateles sp. GTDB lineage: Bacteria > Pseudomonadota > Gammaproteobacteria > Burkholderiales > Burkholderiaceae_C > Pelomonas. The sequence continues at coordinate 2,438,369 of NZ_CBDDJA010000002.1, read as the reverse complement.
GGAAGAAGGGCTGATCGCGCTGCGTCCGGAGCTGGACGCCGGGCAGCGATTGGCGCGGCTGCACCAGCTGGTCGACCAGGTCGGACTGCGCCGGGACGCGCTGCAGCGCTGGCCGCACGAGTTCTCGGGGGGCCAGCGCCAGCGCATCGCGATCGCCCGTGCGCTGGCCGTCGAGCCCCGGCTCATCGTCTGCGACGAGCCGACATCGGCGTTGGACGTGTCGGTGCAGGCCCAGATTCTCAACCTGCTGCGCGAGCTGCAACGCGAGCAGGGGCTGGCCTACCTGTTCATCACGCACAACATGGGTGTCGTTGAGTACATCGCCGACGACATCGCTGTCATGCGGGCGGGTCGCATCGTCGAGCAAGGCGACTGCCAGCAGGTGCTGGCACGCCCGCGCGAGGACTACACCCGCAAGCTGCTGGCTGCGGTGCCCCGGCTGAGGGCGCGGCCCGCTCGGGCGTAACTCGCTGTACCTGCCGTGGCCGTCCGCGCGCCCGTTCGGCGGCGAGCTGGCCTATCGGGCCTGGCGTCGCGCCGTTGCGGACCGGAATCGATCATTCAAGATGCCGTGCCATCGCGCCGCATCATTTTTTGTGTGTGGATGCTTGTAATCCTGCTGTTTCCTCTGCTGGGGTTAGCCCCATGAAATCGCGCTTTGCGGCGCGGCTAAACTGCCGAGGCGGCCAGTATTGGCCCGGGTGTAGCGGGGCTATGCCTGGTTCGTGGCGATGAAATGCATGCCCGACGGCCACACCGGCCACCGGGCGTTTTTTTTGGTCGTTGCCAGGATCGCGATGTTTGAGCACTGAGTGGGCTGTGTGTGGTCGACGAGAAAGATCGTTCTCCACGCGGTCTAGAATTCCGCCCTTCGGGAGCTTGATGATGGCTGGGACGCAACTCCCACCATCCGACCGACAGCTTCCCGAGTCGAAGTCATTGACTGTGATCTGTAGTTGCAAGAAGGAGCGCGCATGAATTTTGCGCAGGAGAAGCAGGGCGCGTCCCGGTACTCGGGCATCGGGGCAGTCGTCCTGATCCACGTGCTCATCATCTGGGCGCTGGCCAGTGGTCTCGCCCGCAAGGTGGCGGAGAAGGTTGTCGGTCCGATCGATGTCAAGGTGATCGAGGAGAAGGTCAAGCCGCCGCCGCCGCCCGAGAAGATCGTGCCGCCGCCGCCGGACCTCAAGGCCCCGCCGCCGCCGTTCGTTCCGCCGCCTGAATTCCAGGTGACGGCACCGGCACCGCCGGCGCCGGCCATCCAGTCGACCCAGGTCGCACCGCCCGCCGTGTCTGAAGTGCGTCCGGCACCGCCGCCGGCTCCGGCAGCGCCGCCGGCAGCACCGCGGCCGGCCAAGATCACGGCCGCCATGGTCTGCACCAAGATGAGCAAGCCGGAGCTGCCTTCCGTCAACTGGAGCGGCGAAGCCCTCTACAAGGCGGTGGCCACGGTCAAGGCGGGTCGCGTGACGGCGGTTGAAATCACTCCGCTGCGCGGCGGTGTGGATCGCAAGGCCCAACGTGCCCTGATCCAGTCCATTGAAGCGACGCTGCGTGACACCTACGAGTGCCCGGGCGATCACGTGTTCGAGCAGGAGTTCCAGTTCAAGGTTGATTAAGCAGCACCCCGCCTCGAATCCGGCGCCCCGTTCGGCGCGTCGACCCACATCAAATCAGAATCTTTCCGTAGGAGTTGACTCCATGATCTCTCGCATCACCGGCTTCTTTGCCGCCATCGCAGTGGCTGCGGCCCTGGCTGTTTCGCCCGTCCACGCCCAAGACCAGGCTGCTTCGGCGCCCGTGGCTGAAGCTGCCGCCCCCGCAACCGCTGCCGCTCCGGCCAAGCCGATCGACAACCCCTACGGCCTGCAGGCCATGCTGGCCCACGGCGACATCGTCTCCAAGACCGTGCTGGGCCTGCTGCTGATCATGTCCATGGGCAGCTGGTACATCCTGATCGTGCGCCTGTGGGACACCAGCAAGCTGAGCTCCGAAGCCAAGGAAGTGCGCGCGTCGTTCTTCAAGAAGCCCAGCCTGGCTGACGGCGTCAAGAGCCTGAAGGAAGAAAGCGCCTTCCGCTACATCGCCTCTTCCGCTGTCGAGGCTTCGCAGCACCACGAAGGCGCGCTGACCGAGAACATCGACCTGAGCAGCTGGGTCACGATGAACATCGACCGTGCCGTCTCCGACGTCAACAACAAGGTCGGCGCCGGTCTGGGCTTCCTTGCCACCGTCGGTTCCACCGCTCCCTTCATCGGCCTGTTCGGCACGGTGTGGGGCATTCTGCAGGCGCTGACCGCCATCGGCGTGGCCGGCCAGGCCTCGATCGACAAGGTTGCCGGTCCCGTCGGTGAAGCGCTGATCATGACCGCCATCGGTCTGGCCGTCGCCGTTCCGGCGGTGCTGGGCTACAACTGGCTGGTCAACCGCAACAAGGGCGTGATGGGTCAAGTCCGCGCCTTCGCCGGCGACCTGCACGGCGTGCTGATGGGTAACCGCTCGGTCGCCAAGCGCTAAGCCCAGCCTGCTCGCAAAGGAGCCAAAGCATGGGCATGAACGTCGGATCATCCTCCGGCGGTGAAGACGAGGTGGTCTCGACCATCAACACCACGCCCCTCGTGGACGTGATGCTGGTGCTGCTGATCATCTTCCTGATCACCGTCCCGGTGGTGACGCAGTCGATTGCGTTGAATCTCCCCAAGGAGACCAACGTCGTGCGCGTCACCAAGCCGGAAAACATCGAACTCTCGGTCAGCAAGGACGGCGACGTCTACTGGGGTGCGAAGCTGGTTCCCGACATGGAGGAGCTGGTGAAGCGCCTCGGCAAGGAATCGGTCAAGAACCCCCAGCCCGAGGTTCACATCCGCGGCGACGACAAGTCTCGTTACGAGTCCGTCGGCCGCGTGGTCTTCGCCTGCCAGCGCGCTGGCATCATGAAGATCAGCTTCGTCACCGAGCCGCCTGCGCGCGGTGGTTGAGGCCAGGAGTCAAGCATGGGAATGAATGTAGGAAGTTCCTCGGCGAGCGGTGAGCCCGAGGTCATGCTGGACGTCAATACGACGCCGCTGATCGACGTGATGCTGGTGCTGTTGGTGATGTTGATCATCACCATCCCCATCCAGCTGCACTCGATCAACCTGGACATGCCGCCGCCGAGCACGACCCCGCTTGATCGGGAGCCAGTCGTGCACACGGTCGTCATCGACTTCGACGGTACGGTCTACTGGGACGAGGCCGCGTTGCCGAACCTGGCCGCGATCGACGCCAAGATGATCGAGATCGGCGCGCTGCCGGTGAATGACCAGCCCGAAGTGCACATCAAGCCGAACAAGCTGGTGGACTACGGTGCGGTTGCCGCCGTCATGGCTTCGGCCCAGCGCAACAGCGTCAAGAAGATGGGCATGGTGGGTAACGAGCAATACGTCAAGTGACGTGGCCCTCGGTCAGCACCAACGAACGCTGAAACGTTGCATGCGCGCTGCCCGAAAGGGCGGCGCGTTTTTTCTTTGCAGGAGAGCAAGTTGAACACTTTGAAAACCATGGTGGCTGTCGCTGTTGGCGCCCTGGCCCTGTCCCTGAACGGTGCGCCTGGCGCGGAGTTCGGCTTCAGCCAGGCATCCGCCCAGGAGAGCGTGCGCAAGGAAGTCGGCACGCCGCTGACCGAAGCCAGCCGGCTGGTCAAGGCCGGCAAGTTCAAGGAATCGCTGGCCAAGCTGCGCGACGCCGAGGCCGTGGGCGGCCGCACCGCCGCCGAGAACAACGCCATCGAAGGCGTGCGCTTCTCCGCCGCCATGGGCGCCAATGAGCCCGACACGATGGCGCGCTCCTTCGACGCGCTGAAGGGCGCTGGCAAGCTGTCCGGCGCGCAGCAACTGCAGTACATGGAAGCCATCGCCGGCACCTACCTGCGCAACAAGGACAACGCCAAGGCGTTGAACTGGGCGCAGCGCTACTTCAAGGAAGGCGGCAACAGCGCGACGATGAAGCAGGTGCTGCAGAACGCGCAGTTCCTGTCGGGCGACATGACCGCCACGATCAAGGACACGCTGGACGAGATCTCCGCCGACGAGCGCGCCGGCCGCACGCCGTCCAAGGACAAGCTCAACCTGCTGTTGTTCGCGGCGCAGAAGAAGGGTGATGTGAACGCCGAGAGCGTCGCCACCGAGAAGCTGCTGAACTTCTATCCGGACCCCAAGCTGTGGGCGCAGATCCTGGGCAGCCTGCCGCAGAAGAAGAGCTTCGACACCAGCCGTTATCAGCTCGACCTCTACCGCCTGCGGCTGGCCACTGGCAACATGCGCGAGGCCAACGACTACATGGAGATGGCCCAGCTCGCCGCCCAGGCTGGCGTGCCTGAAGAGGGCAAGCAGGTCGTTGACAAGGGCCTGGCCGCCGGCATCCTGGGCCAGGGCGCCGAAGGTGCGCGCCACAAGCGCCTGGCCGACCTGATGGTCAAGAAGATCGGCGAGAACAAGGCGGCCGCCGCCGAGAACGAGAAGGCTGCCGAGCAGGCCAAGGACGGCAACGCGCTGGTCACGCTCGGCTTGGCCAACGCCTTCGGCGGCAACGCCAAGAAGGGCGCCGCGCAGATCGATGCGGGCATCGCCAAGGGCAACCTGAAGCGTCCCGAGGACGCCAAGCTCTACCTGGGCCTGGCCTACCTGCAGGGCGGCGACGTCGCCAAGGCGCAGGCCGCCTGGAAGACTGTCAAGGGCACGGACGGCGCCGCCGACCTGGCCCGCCTGTGGATCATCCAGTCGCGTTCGGCCAAGCGCTGATCTGGCGACGGCCCAGCAAAAAGGGCCTGGTGTGAACCAGGCCCTTTTTTTCATGCACCCGCGACGCTTACTTTGGCGCCAGCCGGATCGCGCCGTCCAGGCGGATCACCTCGCCGTTCAGCATCTCGTTGGTGATGATCTGGTGCACGAGCTTGGCGTAGTCCGCCGGCGTGCCCAGGCGGCTGGGAAAGGGCACGTTGGCGGCCAGCGCGTCCTGCACCTCCTGCGGCATGCCGAACAGCATCGGCGTGCCGAAGATGCCCGGCGCGATCGTCATGTTGCGGATGCCGTTGCGGGCCAGGTCGCGCGCAATCGGCAGCGTCATGCCGACGACGCCGCCCTTGGACGCCGCATACGCCGCCTGGCCGATCTGGCCGTCGTAGGCCGCGACGGATGCCGTCGAGATCAGCACGCCGCGTTCGCCGGTGCTCTCGGGCTCGTTCTTCGCCATGGCCTCTGCAGCCAGGCGGATCATGTTGAAGCTGCCGATGAGGTTGACCGTGATGGTCTTCGTGAAGCTCGCCAGCGGATGCGCGCCGTCCTTGCCCACCGTCTTGACGGCCGGCGCGATGCCGGCGCAGTTGACCAGGCCCGTCAGCTTGCCCAGGTCCGTGGCCGCCGCGACGACGGCCTGGCCGTCGGCCTCCTGGCTGACGTCGCACCTGACGAACATGCCGCCGATCTCGGCCGCGACGGCCCGGCCGCGCTCTTCCTGCAGGTCGGCGATGACGACCTGGGCGCCGTGGCTGGCCAGCATGCGCGCCGTGCCTTCGCCGAGGCCCGAGGCGCCGCCGGTGACGATGAACACCTTGCCTGCGATTTCCATGAGTTCAGTCTCCTGGGTTGGTTGACGTAAACGTCAATTGTGGCCGACAAAAAAGCCGCGGGGCCATGGCACCGCGGCTCGTTCATGAGGGCGTGGAAGTCAGGCCAGCGCGGCCAGCGCCTTGCGCGTGATGTCGTCCACCGAGCCCACGCCTTCGATGCGGCGGTACTTGGGCGCATGGGCGTCGCCGGTGGCGGCCCATTGCGAGTAGTAGTCGACCAGCGGGCGGGTCTGCGCGGAGTAGACGTCCAGGCGCTTCTTGACGGTCTCTTCCTTGTCGTCGTCGCGTTGCACGAGCGGCTCGCCAGTCACATCGTCCTGGCCGTCGACCTTGGGCGGGTTGAACTTGACGTGGTACGTGCGGCCCGAGGCCGCGTGCGAGCGACGGCCGCTCATGCGCTCGATGATGGCGTCGAAGGGCACGTCGATTTCCAGCACGTAGTCCAGCTTCACGCCGGCCGCCTTCATCGCGTCGGCCTGCGGGATGGTGCGGGGGAAACCGTCGAACAGGAAGCCGGCAGCGCAGTCGGGCTGGGCGATGCGTTCCTTCACCAGGTCGATGATCAGGTCGTCGCTGACCAGCGCGCCGGACTTCATGACCGCATCGGCCTTCAGGCCCAGTGGGGTGCCAGCCTTGACCGCAGCGCGCAGCATGTCGCCGGTGGAGATCTGCGGGATGCCGAATTGCTTGCAGATGAAGGCAGCCTGGGTGCCTTTGCCGGCACCGGGGGCGCCCAGAAGAATCAGTCGCATGGGTCTCCTCGTCCTATTCGTCCCATGAAGGGGCTGTGAAAAAGTCCCGCTTCAGGTCGGTGGACGAGTATCGCATGTGGACTTTCGCCGGCCTGACGCCGCGACCCGGGTTCAACCCGCGATCAGGCGCCGCACGCGGTCCAGATCTTCGGGTGTGTCCACGCCAGGCCCCGGCCGTTCACCGCTGACATGCACGGCGATGCGCTCGCCATGCCACAGCACGCGCAGCTGCTCCAGCGACTCGATCTGCTCCAGCGGGCTCACCGCCAGCGTCGGGAAGCGGCGCAGGAAGCCGGCGCGGTAGGCGTACAGGCCCACATGGCGCAGCGCACCGTTGGGCTGGCCGCCGCCATCGCGCCACCAGGCGATGGGCGCGCGAGAGAAATACAGCGCCCGGCCGGCCTGGTCGGTGACGAGCTTGACGACGTTGGGGTTCGCGAACTCGGAAGGGTCCGTCAGCGCATGCGCCACAGTCGCCATCACGCAGTCCGGCTGCGCGGCGAGCGTGGCGGCGCAGGCGTCGATCATGGCGGTGGCGATCAGCGGCTCGTCGCCCTGCACGTTGACGACGACGGCGTCGTCCGCCAGGCCAAGTTGCTCGACCGCCTCGGCCAGGCGGTCGCTGCCGGAGGGGTGGTCGGCGCGCGTCATCAGCGCCTGCACGCCGTGCGCCGCGCAGGCGGCGGCCACTTCGGGCGCATCGGTCGCCACGACGACGCGGTCCGCACCGGACTCGGCCGCGCGTCGCGCCACGCGCACGATCATCGGCAGGCCGGCGATGTCGGCCAGCGGCTTGTTGGGCAGGCGGGTCGACGCCAGCCGCGCCGGGACGATGACGGTGAAGCCCATCACTCGGCCGGTGCGAACGGCAACGGCGAGGTCGACGCCTCGGGGTCCCAGGGCTTGGCCTCGCTCTCCAGCATCAGCGGGATGCCGTCGCGGATCGGGAAGGCCAGGCGGTCGGCACGGCAGGCCAGCGCGGGCAGCTCGCCTTCGCGCAGCAAGGTCAGCGGCCCCTTGCACAGCGGGCAGACCAGCATCTCGATCAGTCGTTGATCCATCGGGAGGGAAACAGGCGTTGGAGGTGGATGTCCAGCGCAGCCTCGAAGTCGAGGGCCGGGCCGGCGTCGAGGGCAAAGTCTAGCGTCACGACCCAGACCGGCGTGCGGCCGACGCGGTCGGGTGGCAGCTTCACCGCGTCCTTTTCGGTCAGCAGCACACCGGCCGTGTCCTCGGGCCAGGGCAGGTCCGTGAAGTCGGCATGGTCCGGCAAGGCCACCGGCTCGAACGCCAGGCCCAGGCCCGCCAGCATGTCGAAGAAGCGCTGCGGCCGCGCCAGGCCCGCACAGGCCAGCAGGCCGGGCCGGCCGCGCAGTGCCAGCAGCGCCGGCATGTCCGCCGGCCGCCCCGCCCACCAGCCGGCCAGCGGCACGGCACCCGCCAGGCCGCGCCGGGCGACGAAACCGGGCAGCGCCGTGCTGGGCTGCGGTGCGTTGTAGACGACGAGTTGGTCCGCCGCCAAGGGTGCGGGCGGTTGGCGCAGCGGCCCGGCGGGCAGCAGGCGGCCATTGCCCAATCCGCGTTCATCGAACACCAGCAGGCTCAAGCTCCGCGGCAACCGCCAGTGCTGCAGGCCGTCGTCGCTGACCAGCACGTCCAGCTCGGAATGCGCCGTCAGCAAGGCCCGCGCGGCGGCGACGCGGTCGCGCCCGACGCCCACCGGCACACGGCCGCGCAGGTGGATGAGCAGCGGCTCGTCGCCGGCCTCGCGGGCGGTCGACACCCGCGTCACGAGGTGCACGCCGTCGCCCTGGCGCCCGTAGCCGCGCGACACCACACCGGCGCGCAGGCCCCGCGCGCGCAGCAGCGCCAGCAGCGCCAGCGTCGTGGGTGTCTTGCCGGCGCCGCCGACGATCCAGTTGCCGACGACGATGACGGGCACGGGCAGCACCCCGGGGCGCTTCAGCCCCGAGCGGTACATCCACGTGCGCAGCGCGAGCAGGCCGCGGTACAGCCAGGACAGCGGCAGCAGTGCGGCGGACAGTGCGCCGCCGCTCAGCCACTGCGCCTGGAGCCGATCAGCGAGCGTCGGTCTGTGCAGCGAAGGTGACACGCGTCAGGCCCACGCGGCGCGCCGCGTCCATCACGTTGATGACGGCCTGGTGCGGCGTGGCCGCATCGGCCGAGATGATCAGCGTCGCTTCGGCATTGCCGGCGGAGGCCTGGCGCAACGCGCCGATCAGGATGTCCACCGAGCGGCCTTCCACCGGCTGGCGGTTGATGACGAAGCGGCCGTCCGCCGCGATGCCAACGATGACTTCCTGCGGCCGGTCCTTGAGCTTCTCGGCGTCTGCCGAGGGCAGGGTGATCTGCAGCTCGGTGAACTTGGAGTAGGTCGTCGACAGCATCAGGAAGATCAGGATCACCAGCAGCACGTCGATGAACGGGATCAGGTTGATCTCCGGCGGCTCGCTGCGTGGGGAACGGAAGCGCATGGTGCAGGCCTCGTGCTCAGGCCGTGTAGCGGCGCAACTGGCCCAGCAGCTGGTCGGCCGCGGCTTCGAGTTCCAGCACGTACTCCTCGATGCGGCCCTTGAAGTAGCGGTGGAACATCAGCGACGGGATGGCGATCATCAGGCCGAAGGCCGTGTTGTAGAGCGCGATGGAGATGCCGTGCGCGAGCTGGGCGGGGTTGCCACCACCGGGTGTCTGGCTGCCGAAGATTTCGATCATGCCCACCACCGTGCCCATCAGGCCCAGCAGCGGCGCGGCCGTGGCGATGGTGCCCAGCGTGTTCATGTAGCGTTCGAGCTGGTGCACGGCGCGCCGGCCAGCGAACTCGAACACCATGCGCAGCTTGCCCTCGGGCATCTGCGGCTCGGCGGTCACGGCGCGCAGGCCCGAGGCCAGCACCTCGCCCAGCAGCGAGTTCTCGGCCAGGCGGTCCACCATGTCGGGCGCGGGCAGTTGCTGGGCGCTGACGCCCAGCACGTCGGCGAGCAGCCGCGGCGGCAGGATGCGGCTGGCGCGCAGGCTGGACAGCCGTTCGATGATCAGGGCCAGCGCCACCACGGAGCACAGGAGCAAGGGCCAGATCGGCCAACCGGCGGCTTGTATGATCGAAAACAAGGTCGTCCCCGTCGAAAGAACGGCCACAGGCGGCCGGGAGAGTGCGCGCGGATTATGGCCCCAGCCTCGGCGGGCGACGCCGGTTCTCCCGGCTGTTGCCGCCTCACGAAAGCGCTCCCGCCATCCACCGCTGCTGTGGGCAACTTTGTGGACAACCCTGGGGCGCGGGCCGCCGGGGGCCGTCAAATCAAGGGCTTGGACAACTTGCCTCAAGTTTGAGCAGTGGAAATCGAATTGAAAAACAAGGCCTTATGTGCTCATGACGGCGCCGTGACAGGTGCCGCGCAAGAAAACAGCCCGCCAGCCCAATGCCGGCGCGGCTGTGGACTTCCCGGCCCGCGCCGGCATTGGGCTGGCGCGTGATCGAGGGTCGCGAAGCCGCACCGGGCCGTCGGGTCTGGGGCGTGGCCGGCCTGCTGGAGGCGGTGTCGCAGAGCCTGGCCGAGCGTTTCTCGGTGGTCGCCGTGGGCGGCGAGATCGCCGGCTTCACGCGGGCGGCCAGCGGGCACTGCTACTTCGGCCTGAAGGACGCCGACGGCCAGGCCGCCAGCCTGCGCTGCGCGATGTTCCGGCGTGCGGCAGCGATGCTGGACTTCGCGCCCGGCGAGGGCGTGCTGGTGGAGCTGCGCGGCCGCGTGGCCGTCTACGAACCGCGCGGCGAGCTGCAGTTCATCGTCGAGGCCATGCGCCGCGCCGGTGCCGGCACGCTGTACGAGCAGTTCCTGAAGCTGCGCGCCCGGCTGGCGGCCGAGGGGCTGTTCGACGCCGACCTGAAGCGGCCGCTGCCCGGCCACCCGCGGCGCATCGGCGTCGTCACGTCCACGGCCGGCGCGGCGTTGCACGACGTGCTGACAGCGCTGGCACGGCGCGCGCCGCAGGTGGAGGTGGTCGTCTACCCCAGCCTCGTGCAGGGCGCCGAGGCGCCTGCTGCGCTGGTCCACGCGCTGCGCACCGCCAATCAACGCGCCGAAGTGGACCTGCTGCTGCTGGTGCGCGGCGGCGGCTCGCTCGAGGACCTGTGGGCGTTCAACGACGAGCGCGTCGTGCGTGCCGTGGCTTCGTCCGCGCTGCCCGTCGTCTGCGGCGTGGGCCATGAAACCGACGTGACGCTGTGCGACCTGGCCGCCGACCTGCGTGCGCCCACGCCGACCGCTGCCGCCGAACTGGCCGCGCCGTCCCGCGAGGCGTTGCTGCAGCAGCTTGCCGGTCTGGAGCGTGCGCTGACCTTGCGGACCGACCATCGCCTGCAGACCGTGGCGCAGCGCCTGGACCGCCTGGCGCTGCGCCTGGCCCGCCCGAGCGACACGCTGGCCCGCCAGCGCCGCCTGCTGGCGCTGCTGGCACAGCGCGCGGCAGCCGCACCGGGCCGGCGCGCCGAGCTGCAGCGCCAGCGTCTCGCCCATGTGGCACAGCGGTGCGAGCGCGCTGCTGCCGATGTGCTGCGCCGGCAGGCCACCCGGCTGGACTCGCTGCACGCCCGCCTGCAGGCGCTGGACCCGCAGCATGTGCTGGCGCGCGGCTATGCCTGGCTGGACGACGGCCAGGGCGGCGCCATCACCTCCGTGCAATCGCTGCAGGCCGGTGGCGAGGTGCGAGCCGTGCTGGCCGATGGCAGCGCCGACCTGCAAATCCTGCAGGTACATGGCTTGCCGCAGGGGTGATTCCCGCTCCCTACAATCATCCGGGTTTCCCTTCCCCCCAACACCTCAGGACCGCACCATGGAACACACGCTGCCCCCGCTGCCTTACCCCATCGACTCGCTCGCGCCCCACTACAGCCAGGAAACGCTGGAGTACCACCATGGCAAGCATCACAACGCCTACGTGGTGAACCTGAACAACCTGCAGAAGGGCACCGAGTTCGAGAACATGACGCTCGAGGAGATCATCAAGAAGAGCTCCGGCGGCATCTACAACAACTCGGCCCAGATCTGGAACCACACCTTCTTCTGGCACTGCATGAAGCCGCAAGGCGGCGGCGAGCCCAGCGGTGCGCTGGCTGACGCCATCAATGCCAAGTGGGGCAGCTACGCTGCGTTCAAGGAAGCCTTCGTGAAGAGCGCGGTCGGCAACTTCGGCTCCGGCTGGACCTGGCTGGTCAAGAAGCCGGACGGCTCGGTGGACATCGTCAACACCGGTGCCGCCGGCACGCCGCTGACCACCGCCGACACCGCGCTGCTGACCATCGACGTGTGGGAACACGCCTACTACATCGACTACCGCAACCTGCGCCCGAAGTTCGTCGAGACCTTCCTGTCGAACCTGGTCAACTGGCAGTTCGCCGAAGCCAACTTCGCTTGAGGCAGCGTCGCTGCAAAGCAAAAGGCCGGCATCTGCCGGCCTTTTTCATGGGCGCTCGCCGCTCATTTGCCGAACGGCTGCCCGCCCAGCTTGCTGCCGGCCTTGATGCCGCGTTTGGCGAACCAGCCCTTGTTCATCTCCAGCGCGAAGCGCACCGGCTTGTCCGAGCAGTGGGACGTCTCGTCCATGGGTTTCATGTCGGCGATGTTGACGACGCTGCCGTCCTCGGCGATGAAGGCGATGGACAGCGGCAGCAGCGTGTTGCGCATCCAGAAGCACTGCGGCTGCGGCTCCTCGAAGACGAACAGCATGCCGTTGTTGGTGGGCATGTCCTTGCGGTGCATGAGGCCGATGGCGCGCTCCTGAGGCGACTGTGCCACCTCGGCCTGGATGACGTGCATGCCCGCCGTCAGCGGGATGCTGCGCAGTTTCTGCGGGGCGTCCTGCGCGGCGGCGAGGCCGCTGGCGGCCAGCAGGGCGGAGATTGCAAATGCTTTGATGCAGGTCATGGGCGTCGGAGGGAGATGCGGCCAAGATTATCGGTGTGAGCGCTCCGCCCCCTGGCTTGCGCGCGGCTGACGACGACGCGCGGCTTCTGTCCCCCTTCACGACCTGGCCCGACGGCCCGGGCGGTGCGGCGCTGTCGCAACTGCAGGTGTCGGGCATCCACTGCGCGGCCTGCTCCGGGCTGATCGAAGCAGCGCTGCTGAAGCTGCCGGGCGTGCAGGGCGCGAGCGTCAACCCGGCATCGGCGCGGCTGGCGCTGCGCTGGCAGCCCGCGAACGTGGCGCTGGCCGACGTGCTGGCCGCGTTGCAGGCCATCGGCTACGGCGCCAGCCCGGACGTCGCCGCGCCGGCCCGCGCGCTGCGCCGCCAGGAGCGGCGCCAGGCGCTGTGGCGGCTGTTCGTCGCGGGTTTCCTGATGATGCAGGTCATGATGATGGCCACGCCCGCCTATGTGGCCGCTGCGGGCGAGCTGGCGCCGGACCTGGACCAGTTGCTGCGTTGGGGCAGCTGGGTGCTGACGCTGCCGGTCATGGCCTTTGCGGCCGTGCCGTTCTTTGCCGGCGCGGGGCGCCAGGTGCGCGCCGGGCGGCCGGGCATGGACGTGCCGGTGGCACTGGGCATCGCCGTGACCTTCCTCGCCAGCACGGCCGCGCTGTTCGATCCGGCCGGGCCGCTGGGCCACGAGGTCTATTTCGATTCGCTGACGATGTTCGTGGCGCTGCTGCTGCTGGCGCGCTGGTTCGAGCTGGGGGCCCGCCACCGTGCGGCAGACGCGCTGGAGGCCGTGGCCGGCGCGCTGCCCACGGCCGTGGAGCGGCTGCGGGACGACGGCACGAGCGAACGCGTCGCGCCAGAGGCGCTGCGGCCGGGGGATCGCATCCGTGTCGCGGCCGGCGAAGCCTTCGGGGCCGATGGCCGGGTGCTGCAAGGCCGCGCCTGGGTCAACGAGGCGCTGCTGACGGGCGAGTCCGCGCCGGTCGCCAAGGCTGTGGGGGACGCCGTCGTGTCGGGCAGCGTCTGTGTGGACGCGCCGCTGGTCGTCACGGTGCATCGCGTAGGCGAGGACACCACGGCACAGCGCATCGTGCGGCTCATGCAGCAGGCGCAGAGCCAACGCCCGCAGGCATTCGGCCTGGTGGACCGCGTCGCGGCCGGGTTCACGGTGGGCGTGCTGTTGCTGGCGTTGGGCGCGGGCCTGGCGTGGTGGTGGGTCGATCCCTCGCGGGCGGTGGCGGTGGCGGTGGCCGTGCTCATCGTCACCTGCCCGTGCGCGCTGACGCTGGCGGCACCGGCGGCCTGGCTCACGGCCAGCGGCGCGCTGGCGCGGCGCGGGCTGCTGCTGGCGGACCTGTCCGCGCTGGACCGTCTGTGCACGGTCGACACCGTCGTCTTCGACAAGACCGGCACGCTCAGCGAGGACCGCCTCACGCTGCGCCGCCATTGGTCGCAGGGCGCCGATGCAGACGCGCTGCTGCCGCTGGCGCGCAGCCTCGCCGGGCTGTCGCGGCACCCGCACGCGCAGGCGCTCGCCGACGGTGCCGGTCCGGGCGCGTGGACGGGCGTGCGCGAGGTCGCCGGCTGCGGCATCGAGGCGTGCGATGCGTATGGCACGGTCTGGCGGCTGGGTGCGCCGGGCTGGGTCGCCGGCGCACCCGACCCCGATGCGCGGCTGGCCTTCGGCAGTGCGGACTGCTGCTTGTGGCTGGACCTGGCCGAGCAGCCTCGCGCCGACGCTGCGCAGGCTGTCGCTGCGCTGCGCAAGGCAGGCCTGCGCGTGCGCGTGCTGTCGGGCGACCAGCCCGCCGCGGTGCAGCGCATGGCGCAGGCGCTGGACATCGCGCACTGGCAGGCCGGCGCCACGCCCGACGCCAAGCTCGCTGCATTGCGCGGCTGGCAGGCGGGCGGCGAGCGGGTGCTGATGGTGGGCGACGGCATCAACGACGCGCCGGTGCTGGCTGCGGCGGACGTGCGCATCGCGATGGGGCAGGGCGCCATGCTGGCGCGCACGGCCGCGGATGCGCTGCTGGTGTCCGGCCGGCTGATGGCGCTGCCGCAGGCGCTGGCGCTGGCGAAGAAGACGCGCCGCGTGCTGCGCCAGAACCTGGCCTGGGCGGCGCTCTACAACCTGGCCTGCGTGCCATTGGCGCTGACAGGCTGGCTGCCGCCGCTGGCCGCGGGCATCGGCATGGCGACCAGCTCGCTGCTCGTGGTGCTCAACGCGCAGCGGCTCAATCGCTGAGGAGCGGCCGATGGACATCCTCTACCTGCTCGTGCCCTTCTCGGTCGTCCTCGTGCTGCTCATCGTGGCCGTGTTCGGCTGGGCCGTGAACGCCGGGCAACTGGATGACCTGACGCACGAGGGTGAACGCATCCTGGTTGACGAGGATCAAGGCGCCTGAGGCCCACCCCGCGAAGAATCGTTGCCATCAGACGAAGGAGTCGCGATGGCGAACGACAAGACCCTGGCCACCACCGGGGCGATCTACGAGGACGGACCGGTACGCGCGTTTGCGCTGGCCGCCGTGCTATGGGGTGTGGTGGGCATGGCGGTGGGTGTGCTGATTGCGGCGCAGCTGGCCTGGCCCGATCTGAACTTCGGCATTCCGTGGCTGAGCTACGGGCGGCTGCGGCCGCTGCACACCAATGCGGTGATCTTCGCGTTCGGCGGCTGCACGCTGATGGCGACGAGTTACCACGTCGTGCAGCGCACGGGCCAGACGCGCCTGTTCGCGCCGGGCCTGGCGTGGTTCCACTTCTGGTGCTGGCAGCTCGTCATCGTCGCCGCCGCCATCACGCTGCCGCTGGGCATCACGCGCGGCAAGGAATACGCGGAACTGGAATGGCCCATCGGCGTGCTGATCACCATCGCCTGGGTGTCCTACGCCATCGTGTTCTTCGGCACGGTGGGGCGCCGCAAGATCCGCCACATCTATGTGGCCAACTGGTTCTTCGGGGCCTTCATCCTGGCGGTGGCGCTGCTGCACCTCGTCAATGGCGCGGTCATCCCGGTCACCTTCTGGAAGAGCTACTCGGCCTACGCCGGCGTGCAGGACGCGATGGTGCAGTGGTGGTACGGCCATAACGCGGTCGGCTTCTTCCTGACCGCCGGCTTCCTGGGGATGATGTACTACTACATCCCCAAGCAGGCCGAGCGGCCGGTCTACAGCTACCGGCTGTCCATCGTCCACTTCTGGGCGCTGATCTTCACCTACATGTGGGCGGGCCCGCACCACCTGCACTACACGGCGCTGCCGGACTGGGCGCAGAGCATCGGCATGATCTTCAGCCTGGTGCTGCTGGCGCCGAGCTGGGGCGGCATGATCAACGGCGTCATGACGCTGTCGGGCGCCTGGCACAAGCTGCGCGACGACCCCATCCTGAAGTTCCTCATCGTCGCGCTGTCGTTCTACGGCATGTCGACCTTCGAGGGTCCGATGATGTCGATCAAGACCGTCAACGCGCTGTCGCACTACACCGACTGGACCATCGGCCACGTGCACAGCGGTGCGCTCGGCTGGGTGGGGCTGATCTCGATGGGGTCGCTGTACCACCTGATCCCGCGCATGTTCGGCCGCACACAGATGTACTCCAAGAGCGCCATCGAGCTGCACTTCTGGGTCGCGACGCTGGGCATCGTGCTCTACATCGCCGCGATGTGGATTGCCGGCGTCATGCAGGGCCTGATGTGGCGCGCAGTCAACCCGGACGGCACGCTGGTCTACACCTTCGTCGAAGGCGTGAAGGCGACCTGGCCGTTCTACGTGATCCGCCTCGCGGGCGGGCTGCTGTACCTCGGTGGCATGTTGGTGATGACATGGAACGTCATCAAGACCGTGCAGGCCGGCCGCGCGCAGCCGGTGCGCATCCCGGTGCCCGTGCTGGCCCACGCCTGAAGGAGTCGTCATGAGCAACAACACCCAAGCCGTGACCGGCCACCAGCGCATCGAGACCAGCAACCTGCTGATGATCGTGCTGGTGCTGCTGACCGTGATCGTCGGTGGCGCCGTCGAGATCGTGCCGCTGTTCTTCCAGCGCTCCACCACCGAGCCCGCGCCCGGCCTGAAGCCGTACACCGCGCTGCAGCTCGCCGGCCGCGACATCTACCTGCGCGAGGGCTGCTACAACTGCCACTCGCAGATGATCCGCCCGCTCGCCGCCGAGACGCTGCGTTACGGCCACTACTCCACGGCCGGCGAGTTCGTCTGGGACCACCCCTTCCAGTGGGGCAGCAAGCGCACCGGTCCCGACCTGCACCGCGTCGGCGGCAAGTACAGCGACGACTGGCACCGCACCCACCTGAACAATCCGCGCGACCTGGTGCCCGAGTCCAACATGCCGGCCTACCCGTGGCTGGCGGGCAACCCGGTGGACGCCGCCGGTCTGCCGGCGCGCCTGGCCGCGATGCGCACGCTGGGCGTGCCCTACACCGAGGCCGAAGTGCAGTCATCGTCCAAGGACGTGGCCGGCAAGAGCGAGCTGGACGCGCTGGTGGCCTACCTGCAGGTGCTCGGCACCGCGAACAAGTGAAGGAGCCCGCATCATGGGCATCAACGAACTCCGTGTCGCCGTGACCCTCGTGTCGCTGGCCGTCTTCGTCGGCATCGTCGTGTGGGCCTGGCGCGGCCACTTCGATGCCGCGGCGCAACTGCCGTTTGAAGGAGAAGAGCGATGAGCGACTTCTTCAACGGCGGGTGGTCCGCCTACATCGCCATCGCCACCGTGGGCGGGTTGGTGGCCTGCGCGGTGCTGCTGTTCATCGCCAGCCGCCGCCAGGTCATGGCGTCCGACAACACCACCGGCCACGTCTGGGACGAGGATCTGCGCGAGCTGAACAACCCGCTGCCGCTGTGGTGGATGGGCCTGTTCGTGCTGACCATCGTGTTCGGCGGCATCTACCTGGCGCTGTACCCGGGCCTGGGCAGCAAGCCCGGCAAGCTGGGCTGGACCAGCGCCGGCGAGCACGCCGCCGACATGGCCCAGGCGCGCACCACGATGGCGCCCGTCTACGCGGCGTTCAAGGACCTGGCGCCCGAGCAGCTCGCCCGCGACGCCAAGGCGCATGGCATCGGCGAGCGGCTGTTCGCCAACAACTGCGCGCAGTGCCACGGCGCCGATGCCAAAGGCTCCAAGGGCTTCCCCAACCTGACCGACAGCGACTGGCTGTGGGGCGGCAGCTTCGACACCATCGTCGAGACCATCACCCACGGCCGCGAAGGCAACATGCCGGTCATGGCGCCGGCCGTCGGCACGGCGGAGGACATCCGCAACGTCGCGCACTACGTGCTGTCGTTGTCGGGCAGCCCGCACAACGCGCTGTACGCGCAGCTCGGCAAGCCGAAGTTCGTCGTCTGCGCCGCCTGCCACGGCCCCGGCGGCAAGGGCAACCCCGCGCTGGGCGCCCCCAACCTCAGCGACAAGATCTGGCTGCACGGCTGGGGCGAGGAAGCCGTGACCGCGATGATCAACAACGGCAAGCACAACGTCATGCCGGCGCACGGCGAGCGGCTCACGCCCGAGCAGATCCGCGTGCTGGCCGCCTACGTGTGGAGCCTGTCGCAGTCCCAGGACGTCGCCGCCGCGCACTGATGCCCACACCGTCTCCCGCCGCGCCCGGCCCGGGCCAAGCCACGCAGGTCATCCGGCTGTACCGCTCAGAGGACAAGATCCACCCGCGCTCGGTGGACGGCTTCTACGCGCGCTGGCGCTGGGCGCTGGTCGTGCTGACCCAACTCGTGTTCTACGGCCTGCCCTGGCTGACGTGGGGCGACCGCCCTGCCGTGCTGTTCGACCTGGGCGCGCGGCGCTTCTACGTGTTCGCGCTGGTGCTGTACCCGCAGGACTTCGTGTACCTGACGGCGCTGCTGATGGTCTCGGCCTACGCGCTGTTCCTGTTCACGGCCGTGGCCGGGCGGGTGTGGTGTGGCTACGCCTGCCCGCAGACGGTCTATACCGAACTCTTCATGGCCGTGGAGCGGGCGTTCGAGGGCGACCGCAACGCCCGGCTGCGGCTGGCCAAGGCGCCCTGGTCGTTCGACAAGCTGTGGCGCAAGGCCGGCAAGCAGACCGTCTGGATCGCCATCGGCCTGTGGACCGGTTTCACCTTCGTCGGCTACTTCACGCCCATCCGCACGCTCGCCGCCGAGGTGCTGGCGCTGGGCCTGGGGCCGTGGGAGACCTTCTGGGTGCTGTTCTACGGCTTCGCCACCTATGGCAATGCGGGCTACATGCGCGAGCAGGTCTGCAAGTACATGTGCCCCTACGCGCGCTTCCAGAGCGCGATGTTCGACCGCGACTCGCTCATCGTCAGCTACGACCCCGCCCGCGGCGAGCCGCGTGGCCACAACGCGCTGAGGAAGAAGGGCCAGGTCCAAACCGAGCGCAGCGCCGCCGTGGGCGACTGCATCGACTGCCACCTGTGCGTGCAGGTCTGCCCCACGGGCATCGACATCCGCGACGGCCTGCAGTACGAGTGCATCGGCTGCGCGGCCTGCATCGACGTCTGCAACGGCGTGATGGACAAGATGGGCACGCCGCGCGGCCTGATCCGTTACGACACCGAGAACGGCTTGCAGCAGGATCTCAGCCTCGCCCAGCGCTGGCGCCGCGTGCTGCGGCCGCGCGTGCTGGTCTACGGCACCGTGCTGCTGCTGATCTGCGCGGCCGTGCTGTGGAGCCTGGCGTCGCGGCACAGCTTCCGCGTCGATGTCGTGCGCGACCGCACGGCGCTGGCGCGGCTGGTGGAGGACGGCTGGATCGAGAACGTCTACCGGCTGCAGATCATGAACGCCACCGAGTCGCCGCAGCGTTACCGGCTCGACGCCGACGGGCTGCCGGGGCTGGTGCTGAGCCAGGCGACGACGGTCGACATCGGCCCGGCCGAGGCGCGCTGGGTGGCCGTGGGGCTGCGCCTGCCGCCGCAGGCCGCGCAAGGCCTCGCGCCCGGCGCCCACCCGGTGCGCTGGCGCATCCAGCGCGACGGCGAGTCTGGCGAGGCCGGCGAGACCGTCACCGAGAAATCCACCTTTGTCTTGCCGCGCTGACGGCCAGGAGATTCCCATGACTGCAGCTCCACTTTCCACATCCGCCTGGCGCGAACCCATGGTCTGGCTGGTGGCCGGCGGCCCGGCCATCGTCGTGGTGGCCAGCTTCATCACGCTGGCGCTGGCCATCCACTACCCGGACCCGCCGCTGGACCTGCACGCCACCGCGCAGCACGCGGCCGACGACGCCGAGCCCGCGGACCTGCGCGCCAAGGAAGGCGACATCGTGCCGGCGCTGGTGGCGCGCAACCACGCGGCCACCGGCGTTCCTCCCACGTCCGGAGCCAAGCGGTGACCGGCCAGCCCGGGCCGTCCCGCGTCGCACGCTTCGCGATGGCGGTGGCCTGGTCGTCCTTCCTCACGGCCGGCATGCTGGAGGCGCTGGTCTTCGCCGTCGTCGACCCCGGCGACCTGCGCTGGTTCGGCGCCGCGCCGGTGGACCTGTCGCCGCAGGCGATCTACACGCTGAGCTTCCTGATCTTCTGGGGTGTCATTGCGCTGGGTGCCAGCCTGGCGCTGCTGCTGGTCAACCTGCCGGACGATGGCCGCGCGTCACGCCACGCGCCCGGCTGGCCACGCTAGCTTCGGCTTATCGCTTCTGGGTGACGACACGCGCACCGCGGTCGTAGGTCCAGTAGGCCCAGGCCCAGTCCAGCAGCACGACGAAACGGTTGCGGAAGCCGATCAGGAAGTACACGTGGGCGAACAGCCAGAACAGCCAGGCCGGGTAGCCCGAGAAGCGCAGCGCGCCGGCCGGCGTGCCCAGGTCCACGACGGCGCTGTTGCGGCCGATGGTGGCGAGGTTGCCATAGTCAGCGTAGCGGAACGGCACCGTGGCCTCGCCGCGCAGCCGTCGCAGGATGTTCGCGGCGGCGCTGCGGCCCATCTGCTTGGCGCCGGGTGACACACCCGGCACGGGCGTGGGCGCCTTGCCCGGCGTATGGCTCTGCGCCGCGGCCAGGTCGCCGATGACCTGGATGGCCGGGAAGCCCGTCAGGCTCAGGTCGGGCCCGACGACGACGCGGCCCGCGCGGTCCAGCGTGCAGCCCGTGGTGTCGACCAGCGCGCGCCCCAGCGGCGATGCGGCCACGCCCGCGGCCCAGACGATGCAGCGGCTCGCCAGCCGTTCGGGGCCGGCAGCCGTCGTGATGTCCAGCCCCTCGGCGTCGATGCCGGTCACGCGCGCGCCCAGGCGCACCGTCACGCCCAGCGCTGCCAGTTGCTCGCGGGCGCGCTCGCTCAGGCGTTCGGGCATGGCCTGCAGCACGCGCGCATTGCCTTCCACCAGCAGCACGCGCGCCTGGCGCGGGTCGATGCGGCGGAACTCGCCCGGCAGCGTGTGCCGCGCGATCTCGGCGAAGGTGCCGGCCAGCTCCACGCCGGTGGGCCCGCCGCCCACGACGACGAACTGCATCAGCGCCGCGCGCCGGGCGGGGTCGTCCTCGCGCTCGGCCTGCTCGAAGGCGAGCAGCACGCGGCGGCGGATCTCGAACGCATCGTCCAGCGTCTTCAGGCCGGGCGCGAAGGGCGCCCAATCGTCGCGGCCGAAGTAGCTGTGCGTGGCGCCGGCGGCGACGATGAGATGGTCCCAGTGCAGCACGGCGCCGTCCTTCAGCGAGACCGTCCTGGCGGCGGCATCGATGGCGACGACTTCGCCCATCAACGTCGTCACGTTGCGCTGGGCACGGAACAGGTGGCGGATGGGTGCGGCGATGGACGGTGCCGACAGGCCGGCCGTTGCGACCTGGTACAGCAGCGGCTGGAACAGGTGGTGGTTGGTCTTGTCGACGACGGTGATGTCGACGGCCGCGGCGCGCAGCGCGCGCGCTGCCTCCAGGCCGCCGAAGCCGCAGCCGATGATGAGGACGTGGGGACGCATGGCGCCATGCTACTGCGGACGTCGGGGGTTTTGTGCGCTGCAGCATGGTGCCGCCGGTGACCCGGGCCGGGCGCGGCGCCAGCCTGCCGCGCCACCCGCCGCCGGACGGGTCTCAGCAGCGGCTGTTGTTGACCAGCGCCTGCAGGCCTGCCTGGTCGAGGATGCGCAACTGGCGCTGCTTGACCTCCATCAGCCCGTCGTCCTGGAACTTGGAGAAGGTGCGGCTGACCGTCTCCAGCTTCAGGCCCAGGTAGCTGCCGATCTCCTCACGCGTCATGCGCAGCACGAGGCTGGACGCCGAGAAGCCGCGCGCCTGCAGCCGCTGCGTCAGGTTCAGCAGGAAGGCGGCCAGCCGTTCCTCCGCGCGCATGTTGCCCAGCAGCAGCATGACGCCGTGGTCGCGCACGATCTCGCGGCTCATGATCTTGTGGAACTGGTGCTGCAGCACGGTGAACTCGCGCGACAGCTCTTCCAACTGGCTGTAGTGGATGACGCAGACGGACGAGTCCTCCAGCGCGACCGCGTCGCAGTGGTGGCGGTCGCTGCTGATGCCGTCCAGGCCGAGCAGCTCGCCGGCCATCTGGAACCCCGTCACCTGATCGCGGCCGTCCTCGCTGCTGACGCAGGTCTTGAAGAAGCCGGTACGCACCGCGTACAGCGCCTCGAAGCGGTCACTGTTGCGGAACAGGTGCTCGCCCCGCGCCACGGCGCGGCGCTTGTCCACGAGGCCGTCCAGCTGCTGCAGCTCACCCGCGTTCAGCCCCACGGGCAGGCAGAGTTCGCGCAGGTTGCAGCTGGCGCAGGCCACCTTCAGCGGTTCGAGGGCGATGGTGTGGGTGGTGGCCATGTCGGGCGTTGTCGGCAGGCTTCGCACGCTCGAGGAAGTCGTCAGCATCGAAAGGCCGTTGGGGTTGCATCAAGGGTTGTCATTCTTCGTGCCGTCTCCCGCAACAGGCTTGACCTGGATCAAGGGGCGGCATCACGCGCCTGGGCACAGTGGCGGCATGCCTACGGTGACCCTGCGCCCCCTTGAAGCCGATCTGCTCGCCGCCAACATGAGGCGCCACGACGTGGCCGGCCCGCGTTACACGTCCTATCCGACCGCCGACCGCTTCGTCGAAGCCCACCAGGCGCTGCAGCATCTGCAGGCGCTGGCGCAGCGCGGTGCCGGCCAGCCGCTGTCGGTCTACGTTCACATCCCGTTTTGCGAGCAGCTCTGTTACTACTGCGCCTGCAACAAGATCATCACCCGGCACCACGAGCGCGCCGCGCCGTATCTGGCGACGCTGGCGGTGGAGATGGACCTGGTGGCCCAGGCGCTGGGTGGACACGCGCCGGTGTCGCAGCTGCACCTGGGCGGCGGCTCGCCCACCTTCCTGTGCGAAGCCGAGCTGGACGCGCTGATGGCCGCGCTGCGCCGGCACTTCCGGTTGCTGCCGGGGGCGGAGCTGTCCATCGAGGTGGACCCGCGCACGGTGGACGGCGGGCGCCTGGCGCACCTGAAGGCGCTGGGCTTCAACCGGCTGTCGTTCGGCGTGCAGGACTTCGACCCCGCCGTGCAGAAGTCCGTGCACCGGGTGCAGCCCTTCGAGTCGGTTGCCGCGCTGATGCGCAGTGCGCGCGAGCTGGGCTTTGCGTCCGTCAGCGTGGACCTGATCTACGGCCTGCCGCTGCAGACGCCCGCGAGCTTCGCCCGCACCATCGCCCAGGTGGCCGAGTTGCGGCCCGACCGCATCGCCATGTACGCCTACGCGCACCTGCCGCAGCGCTTCAAGCCGCAGCGGCGCATCGTGGCCGAGTTGCTGCCGCCCGCGGGCGACAAGCTCGCCATGCTGTCGGGCGCGATCAGCGCGCTGCTGGGCGAGGGCTACACCTACATCGGCATGGACCACTTCGCGCTGCCCGACGACGCGCTGGCTGTGGCCAAGCGCCAGGGCCGGCTGCACCGCAACTTCCAGGGCTACTCGACGCAGCCGGACTGCGACCTGATCGGCCTGGGCGTGTCCGCCATCAGCCGCGTGGGTGCCACGCACGCGCAGAACGCCAAGACGCTGGCCGAGTACGAGGACGCGCTGAACCAGCGCCAGCTGCCCGTGCAGCGCGGCCTGGCGCTGACGCGCGACGACCTGCTGCGCCGCGCCGTCATCATGGCGCTGATGTGCCAGGGCCGCGTGGAGTTCGAGTCCATCGCAGCGTCCTACCTGGTCGACGTGCCCGGCTACTTCGCACCGGAGTTCGAGCGGCTGGCCCAGCTCGCCGTCCAGGGCCTGGTCACGATGGAGCCCGGCGCGATCCAGGTCACGCCGCTGGGCTGGTACTTCGTGCGGGCCGTGGCGATGGTGTTCGACCGCTACCTGCAGGCCGACGCGAGCCGCGAGCGCTTCTCCAAGATCATCTAGAGGTGCCCGTGAACGAACCCGGCAGCCTGCGATGAGCCTCGACGCCGCGCTCATCGGGTCTGCCGCGCTGATGGGCCTGGCTGCGGCGCCGCACTGCGCGCTGATGTGCAGCACGCCTTGCGCGCTCGCCGCGCGCGGCCGGCGCGAGCAGATGCGCCTGCTGGCCGGCCGGCTGGTGGGCTACGGCGCGGCGGGCGTGGCGGCGGCCGGGTCGGCGCAACTGCTGGCGCGCATGTCGCAAGGGGCTGCCGTGCTGCAGCCGCTGTGGGCGCTGCTGCAGGCGGCGTTGCTCGTGCTCGGCCTCAGCCTGCTCGTGCGCGGCCGGGTGCCCGTGTGGCTGGCCCATGTGCGCTGGCGCCCCGCGCCGGGGCGCGGCTTCATGACCGGCCTGGCCTGGGTCGCGATGCCGTGCGGCCTGCTGCATGCGGCGCTGCTGCTGTCGGCGCTGTCCAACTCGGCGCTGGGCGGCGGCCTCGCGATGGCTGCCTTCGCCGTCACGAGCACGCTGGGGCTGGCCGTTGCGCCGGCCTGGGTCGCACGGCTGCCGCGCCGCGTCGGCGATGCGTCGCCGGCGCTGCGCCTGGCCGGGCTCGGCCTCGCCGCCGCCTCGGGCTGGGCGCTGGCGCACGGGGTGTGGGAGCGCGTGGCGCTGGCCTGCTGACGCGGCCATAAACTCGCGGGGTTTCGTTTCTCTCGCCCCATGCGAAAGCCTGCTCCCAGCCATGTACCAACACATCCAAGTGCCCGAAGGCGGCCAGAAGATCACGGTCAATGCCGACTTCTCGCTGAACGTGCCCGACCAGCCGATCATTCCGTACATCGAGGGTAACGGCACCGGCCTGGACATCACGCCGGTGATGCTGAAGGTGGTGGACGCGGCCGTGGCCAAGGCCTATGGCGGCGTGAAGAAGATCCACTGGATGGAGGTGTACGGCGGCGAGAAGGCCACCCGCCTCTACGGCCCCGACGTGTGGCTGCCGGAGGAGACGCTGCAGGCGGTGCGCGAGTACCTCGTCTCCATCAAGGGTCCGCTGACCACGCCGGTCGGCGGCGGCATGCGCTCGCTGAACGTCAGGCTGAGGCAGGAGCTGGACCTCTACGTCTGCCTGCGTCCGGTGCAGTATTTCGACGGCGTGCCCAGCCCCGTCAAGGAGCCGCACAAGGTTGGCATGGTCATCTTCCGCGAGAACTCGGAGGACATCTATGCCGGCATCGAGTACGAGGCCGAGAGCGACCAGGCGAGGAAGCTCATCAAGTTCCTGCAGGAGGAGATGGGCGTCAGGAAGATCCGCTTCCCGGACACCTCGGGCATCGGCATCAAGCCGGTCAGCCGCGAGGGCACGGAGCGCCTGGTGCGCAAGGCCATCCAGTACGCCATCGACAACAACAAGCCCAGCGTCACCATCGTGCACAAGGGCAACATCATGAAGTACACGGAAGGAGCGTTCCGTGACTGGGCCTACGCGCTGGCGCAGAAGGAATTCGGCGCCCAGCCCATCGACGGCGGCCCGTGGTGCAAGCTCAAGAACCCGAAGACGGGCAGGGACATCACCATCAAGGACAGCATTGCCGATGCCTTCCTGCAGCAGATCATCCTGCGCCCGGCCGAGTACAGCGTCATCGCGACGCTGAACCTCAACGGCGACTACATCTCCGACGCGCTGGCCGCGCAGGTGGGCGGCATCGGCATCGCGCCGGGTGCCAACATGAGCGACTCCATCGCGATGTTCGAGGCCACGCACGGCACGGCGCCCAAGTACGCGGGCAAGGACTACGTCAACCCCGGCTCCGAGATCCTGTCGGCCGAGATGATGCTGCGCCACATGGGCTGGACGGCGGCGGCCGACCTCATCATCTCCAGCATGAAGGGGGCCATCCTGAGCAAGAAGGTGACCTACGACTTCGCGCGGCTGATGGACGGGGCGACGCAGGTGTCGTGCTCCGGGTTCGGGCAGGTGATGATCGACCACATGTGAGCCGGCGCGGCCAGGCCCGAGTCATGGAGCGTCAGGCCAGCGCGCGCCGCTGCGTCTAGACCCGGCGATAGAAACAAAGCGGGGCGCCAATGGCGCCCCGCTTCATTGGCGATCCCCGATCAGCGCAGCGAAGCCAGTGCCGCGTTGAACGTTGCGCTGGGGCGCATGACCTTGTCCAGCTTGGCCTCGTCCGGCAGGAAGTAGCCGCCGATATCCGCCGGCTTGCCCTGGACCTCCTTCAGCTCGGCCGCGATCTTGGCCTCGTTGGCCGTCAGCGTCTCGGCCAGCGGCTTGAAGCGCGCCGCCAGCTCGGCGTCTTCGGTCTGCGCGGCCAGTTCCTGCGCCCAGTACAGCGTCAGGTAGAAGTGGCTGCCGCGGTTGTCGATCTCGCCGGTCTTGGGGCTGGGGCCCTTGCCGTTGTCCAGCAGCTTGCCGGTGGCCGCATCCAGCGCCTTGGCCAGCACCGTGGCCTTGGCGTTCTTGGTCTTCAGGCCCACGTCCTCCAGGCTCACGGCCAGCGCCAGGAATTCGCCCAGCGAGTCCCAGCGCAGGTGGTTCTCTTCCACCAGCTGCTGCACGTGCTTGGGGGCCGAGCCGCCGGCACCCGTCTCGTACATGCCGCCGCCGGCCATCAGCGGCACGATGGACAGCATCTTGGCCGAGGTGCCCAGTTCCATGATGGGGAACAGGTCGGTCAGGTAGTCGCGCAGGATGTTGCCGGTGGCGCTGATGGTGTCCAGGCCGCGGATGACGCGCTCCAGCGTGTAACGCATGGCTCGCACCTGGCTCATGATCTGGATGTCCAGACCGGCCGTGTTGTGCTCGTGCAGGTACATCTTGACCTTGGTGATCAGCTGCGCCTCGTGCGGGCGGTACTGGTCCAGCCAGAACACCACCGGCATGCCGGAGTTGCGGGCGCGCGTGACGGCCAGCTTCACCCAGTCGCGGATGGCGGCGTCCTTGCACTGGCACATGCGCCAGATGTCGCCCTGCTCGACGTCCTGGCTCATCAGCACCTCGCCGGTGGCGAGGTCGGTGATGTTGGCGACGCCGTCTTCGGGGATCTCGAACGTCTTGTCGTGCGAGCCGTATTCCTCGGCCTGCTGGGCCATCAGGCCGACGTTGGGCACGGTGCCCATGGTCTTCGGGTCGAACGCGCCATGCCATTTGCAGAAGTTGATGATCTCCTGGTAGATGCGGGCGAAGGTCGATTCCGGCATCACGGCCTTGACATCCTTCAGGCGGCCGTCGGCACCGTACATCTTGCCGCCGCTGCGGATCATCGCCGGCATGGACGCGTCGACGATGACGTCGTTGGGCGAGTGGAAGTTGGTGATGCCCTTGGCCGAGTCCACCATCGCCAGCTCGGGACGGTGCTCGTGGCAGGCATGCAGGTCGCGCTTGATCTCGTCCTGCTTGGCACTCGGCAGCGTGGCGATCTTGGTGTACAGGTCCACCATGCCGTTGTTGACGTTGATGCCCAGTTCGTCGAACAGCTTGCCGTGCTTCTCGAATGCATCGCGGTAGAAGATGCGCACGCAATGGCCGAACACGATGGGATGGGACACCTTCATCATGGTGGCCTTCACGTGCAGCGAGAACATCACGCCGGTCTTGCGCGCGTCCTCGATTTCCTTTTCGTAGAAGGCCAGCAGCGCCTTCTTGCTCATGAACATCGAGTCGACGACTTCGCGGTCCATCAGCGCAACCTTGGGCTTGAGCACGATGGTCTTGCCGCTGCGGGTGATGAGCTCCATCTTCACGTCGCGGGCGCGATCCAGCGTCATGGACTTCTCACCGTGATAGAAGTCGCCGTCGTGCATGTGCGAGACGTGCGAGCGCGATGCTTGGCTCCACTCGTCCATGCGGTGCGGGTTCTTGCGGGCGTATTCCTTCACCGCCTTGGGTGCGCGGCGGTCGGAGTTGCCTTCGCGCAGCACCGGGTTCACGGCCGAGCCGATGCACTTGTTGTAGCGGGCGCGGATGTCCTTCTCTTCGTCGGTCTTGGGCGCTTCGGGGTAGTCGGGGATCGCGTAGCCCTTGTCCTGCAGTTCCTTGATGGCGGCCTTGAGCTGCGACACCGAGGCGCTGATGTTGGGCAGCTTGATGATGTTGGCCTCGGGCCTGAGCGTGAGCTTGCCCAGCGCCGCGAGGTTGTCGGGCGCGCGCTGCGCCTCGGTCAGCAGTTCGGGGAACTGGCCCAGGACGCGGCCGGCCACCGAGATGTCGCTGCTGACGACATCGATGCCCGCCGACGCCGCAAAGGCCTTGACGACCGGCAGCAGCGAGGCAGTGGCCAGGCGGGGCGCTTCATCGGTCAGGGTGTAAACGATCTGGGTCTTTTCGGCGGTCATGAACGTGGTCCGGTAAATAGGAAATCCGTGCGGTGCGCGGCGTGCCAGGTGGCCTGCGCAGGGCATGAACTCTAGCAAGTCGGCCTGGTTGGTTGCGAGGTGCGCCAATCAATGGCTTGCGATATCCGGCCATACCAGTACCGGCAGGCGGCCTGCAATGCAAAAAGCCCCGCAGCTTCACGCCACGGGGCTTGTGTCCGCGAACCCGGCTCAGGATGCCAACTGCTGCTCAGCGGCAATCGCTGTGGCTTCCGTCGGCGTGATGTTCTGGGCCAGTTGGCCCTTGGGCCCTTGCACCAAGTCGAACTGCACCTGGCAACCCTGTTTCAGCGTCCGGAACCCTTCCATCTGGATCGCCGAGAAGTGGGCGAAGACGTCATCGCCGCCGGTTTCCGGCTCGATGAAGCCAAAGCCCTTGGCATCGTTGAACCACTTGACTTTGCCGAGCAACATGTTTGTCTCCATCTTTTTTGCACCTCCCGTAGAGGCGGGCTCCGATTCTGGAGAGGCGCCGCAAGGCGTCAATTCGGGACCTTCCCGGCCGGGTTGACCCGGGGATGCTTGCAATTTCGTCGGGCGTCGCCAACTGCCTGCGGTCGGCAGGGGAGATACCCCCGTCGATAGAATCCCCAGCATGCCTGTGTTGTCCGTCCTTCCACCGCAAAACCAGTCGACTCCGCCACCACCCGTGCCTCCCGTCAGGCCCGGGCGAGACGAAGGCGAAGGCGCGGTCGTCGTCGAGCGCCAGACGCAGAAGACCGAGCCCCCGCGGCTCTATCAAGTCCTGCTGCTGAACGACGATTTCACGCCGATGGAGTTTGTTGTCATGGTTCTGCAGGAATTTTTCCGGCATGACCTGGATACTGCGACGCAGATCATGCTCAAAATCCACCACGAGGGGCGCGGGGTCTGCGGTGTGTTCACCAAGGACGTTGCGGCCACCAAGGTGGAGTTGGTGTCGGCCGCCTCCCGGCGCGCCGGCCACCCCCTGCAGTGCATTATGGAGGCCGCATGATTGCGCAAGAGCTTGAAGTCAGTTTGCACATGGCGTTCGTCGAGGCGCGCCAGCAGCGGCACGAATTCATCACCGTCGAGCACCTGCTGCTCGCGCTGCTGGACAACCCCAGCGCCGCGGAGGTGCTGCGCGCCTGCGCGGCCAACCTGGACGACCTGCGCAAGAGCCTGACGCAGTTCATCAAGGAAAACACGCCCATGGTGGGCGGCAGCGACGAGGTGGACACGCAGCCCACGCTGGGCTTCCAGCGCGTCATTCAGCGCGCCATCATGCATGTGCAGAGCACCGGCAGCGGCAAGAAGGAAGTGACCGGCGCCAACGTGCTCGTCGCCATCTTCGGCGAGAAGGACTCGCACGCGGTCTATTACCTGCACCAGCAGGGCGTGACGCGCCTGGACGTCGTCAACTTCATCGCCCATGGCATCAAGAAGACTGATCCGGAGCCGCCCAAGGCACCAGACGGTCAGAATCAGGCCGGCCAGGAAGGCGAGCGCGAGGAAGGCGAGGGCGGCAATGCCAAGGCGTCGCCGCTGGAGCAGTTCACGCAGAACCTGAACCAGCAGGCCAAGGACGGCAAGATCGACCCGCTGATCGGCCGCGAGGCCGAGGTCGAGCGCGTCGTGCAGGTGCTGTGCCGCCGCCGCAAGAACAACCCGCTTCTGGTGGGTGAGGCCGGCGTGGGCAAGACGGCCATCGCCGAAGGCCTGGCCTGGCGCATCACCCAGGGTGAGGTGCCCGAGGTGCTGGCAGACAGCGTCGTCTACTCGCTGGACATGGGCGCACTGCTGGCCGGCACCAAGTACCGCGGCGACTTCGAGCAGCGCCTGAAGGGTGTGTTGAAGGCACTCAAGGACCAGCCGAACGCTGTGCTGTTCATCGACGAGATCCACACGTTGATCGGCGCCGGTGCGGCGTCGGGTGGCACGCTGGATGCGAGCAACCTGCTCAAGCCGGCGTTGTCATCCGGCCAGATGAAGTGCATCGGCGCGACGACCTTCACCGAGTACCGCGGCATCTTCGAGAAGGACGCTGCGCTGTCGCGCCGCTTCCAGAAGATCGACGTGCCCGAGCCCTCGGTCGAGCAGACCATCGAGATCCTGAAGGGGCTGAAGAGCCGCTTCGAGGAGCACCATTCCGTCAAGTACGCGCTGGGCGCGCTGCAGGCGGCGGCCGAGCTGTCGGCCAAGTACATCAACGACCGCCACCTGCCGGACAAGGCCATCGACGTGATCGACGAGGCCGGTGCAGCTCAGCGCATCCTGCCCAAGAGCAAGCAGAAGAAGACCATCACGCGCGCCGAGGTGGAAGACATCGTCGCCAAGATCGCGCGCATCCCGCCCGCGTCAGTCAACAGCGATGACCGCAGCAAGCTCAAGACGCTGGACCGCGACCTGAAGAGCGTCGTCTTCGGCCAGGATCCGGCCGTCGATGCGCTGGCCGCCGCCATCAAGATGGCGCGCTCCGGCCTGGGCCGGCCGGACAAGCCCGTGGGTTCGTTCCTGTTCAGCGGCCCGACCGGCGTGGGCAAGACGGAAGTGGCCAAGCAACTCGCCTACATCCTGGGCATCGAGCTGATCCGCTTCGACATGTCCGAGTACATGGAGCGCCACGCCGTCAGCCGCCTCATCGGTGCGCCTCCGGGCTATGTCGGCTTCGATCAGGGTGGCCTGCTGACCGAGGCGGTCACGAAGAAGCCGCATTCGGTGCTGCTGCTGGATGAGATCGAGAAGGCGCATCCGGACGTCTTCAACGTGCTGCTGCAGGTCATGGACCACGGCACGCTGACCGACAACAACGGGCGCAAGGCCGACTTCCGCAACGTCATCATCGTCATGACGACGAACGCGGGCGCCGAGGCCTTGAACAAGGCGACCATCGGCTTCACCAACTCGCGCCAGCAGGGCGACGAGATGGCCGACATCAAGCGGCTGTTCACGCCCGAGTTCCGCAACCGGCTGGACGCCATCGTGTCCTTCCGCGCGCTGGACGAGGAAATCATCCTGCGCGTGGTCGACAAGTTCCTGCTGCAGCTTGAAAGCCAGCTGCAGGAGAAGAAGGTCGAGGTCAGCTTCTCCGACGCGCTGCGCAAGCAGCTTGCCAAGAAGGGGTTCGATCCGCTGATGGGCGCACGGCCGATGCAGCGCCTGATCCAGGACACCATCCGCCGCGCGCTGGCTGACGAATTGCTCTTCGGCAAACTGGTGGACGGTGGCCGCCTGAGCGTGGACGTGGACGACAAGGGCGAGACGGTGCTGGACATCCAGCCCACGCCGCCCAAGCCGGCCAAGGACAACAAGCCCAAGGCGGAGCCCGCGACGGCTTGAGTCCGCCGCACGCCAAAAATCAAGGGACGCCGCGGCGTCCCTTTTTTGTTGTTCGGGCCTTCAGCCGTTCAGTGCGCGTGGGGGTCTTGCTTGAAGAAGCCCGCCAGCAGCTCGTACATCGCCGGCTCTTCGGCGCGCATGGCCGTCGGCGCCACGAAGAAGGCCTCCACGGCGACTGCAAAGAACTCCTCGACGGCCTCGCCGCCGTAGGGGTCGATCAGCGTCTCCTCGCCGGCGTCGATGCGCTCGCAGAACCGCTCCCACTCGGCGTCGATGACCTCGATCCAGCGTTCACGCGCCGCGCTGCCGCCGTCCAGCGGCGGCACCCCGTCGGCCAGGCCGTCGCGCATGTCGATGACGTGGGCGAACTCGTGGATGACGACGTTGAAGACCGCATCCGCGCCGAACTGGGCCGGGTCATCGCTGACGGCCACCGCGTTCCAGGCCAGCATCAGCGGCCCGCCTTCCATCGCTTCGCCGGCCAGCTCCTCGTCGTACTCGTGAACGATGCCGTCCTCGTCTTCGACACGCCGCTGCGCGACGACCTCGCCCGCGTGCATGACGACGCCCACGAAGCCGTCGTACCAGGACAGGCCCAGTCGCAGCACCGGCAGGCAGGCCTGCGCCGCGACGGCGATCGCCACCTCGTCCGTCACCTCGAAGCCGTTGACGCCGTGGAATTCCTTGCTCGCCAGGAACAGGCTGCACAGGCGGCGCAGTTCGGCCAGGTCCGCGGCGCTGCGGCGGGCCAGGAAGGGGTAGCGCAGCAGCGTCAGCTGCCACAGCGCATCGGGAATGGCGTGTCGCTCGACGGCGCGCTGCTCGCGCCACCGGGTCAGGGCTTTCAGGATCACAGCGGGAGGCGCTCCAGGCCTGCGGCGGACAGACGGATCACGTCGCCACGCACCGGTGTGGCATCGAAGTCCCAATCGGACAGCACGACGCGCTCGAATCCGTCGCCCAACTCGTGCCGGCCAGGGCGGTGCGTGTGGCCGTGGATCATCGTCGTCGCGCCGGCCTCGCGCAGTAGCGCGCGGCAGGCCTGGGCATCGAGGTCGGTCGCTATCAGCTGCGCCGCCTGCGCGGCGCGGCTGCCGTCGCGCATCTGGCGGCCCAGGGCCTGCCGCGCGGCCAGCGGCTGGGCCAGCACCTGCGCCTGCCAGTCGGGCGAGCGCACCTGCCGGCGCAAGGCCTGGTAGGCCGTGTCGTCCAGGCATTGCGCATCGCCATGCACCAGCAGCCAGCGCTGCCCGAAGGCCGCGAGGACGGTGGGGTCGGGCAGGGCGGTCATGCTGCTGGCGGCGAGCATGTCGGCCCCCACGAGGAAGTCGCGGTTGCCGTGCATGAAGAACAGATCCAGCCGCGCGCTGGCCTGGCGCAGCAGGCGCACGACGCCCGCCTCGAAGGGCTGGCCGCGGGCATCGTCGCCGACCCAGACCTCGAAGATGTCGCCGAGCAGCAGCACCGCCTGTGCGGGCGTCTCGGCGAGATGACGTTCGAGCCGGGCCAGGGTGCCCGGCGTGTCAGGCCCCAGGTGCAGGTCTGACAGCAGGTCCACCTGCTGCCAGTGCGCCGGGGCCGTGAGCGTGGGAATCAAGCGATTTCTTCGGCGCGCTCGATGACGACGTCCTCCGCCGGCACATCGCCGTGGCCGGCGCGCGTGGCGGTCTTGGACTTCTCGATCTTGTCGACGACGTCCTGGCCCTCGACGACCTTGCCGAACACGGCGTAGCCCCAACCCGACGGCGACTCGGACTTGAAGTCCAGGAAGCCGTTGTTCGTCGTGTTGATGAAGAACTGCGCCGTGGCCGAGTGCGGCGCGTTGGTGCGCGCCATGGCCAGCGTGTAGTGGGCGTTCTTCAGCCCGTTGTTGGCCTCGTTCTGGATGGGGGCCTCGGTCGGCTTTTGCTTCATGCCGGCTTCGAAGCCGCCGCCCTGGATCATGAAGCCCTTGATGACGCGGTGGAACACCGTGCCGTTGTAGTGGCCGCTGCGGACGTAGTTCAGGAAGTTGGCGACGGACAGCGGGGCCTTCTCGGCGTCCAGCTCGATGAGGATTTCGCCGTGGTTGGTGTGCAGCTTGACGTGATGGGTCATTTCTTGGTGGGCTCGATCAGAGCCTTGGTGATGAGGATGGGCTTGGTCGGCATGTGCTGGTGCATGCCCTGGGGGGCGACTTCGGCGGCACGGATCTTGTCGACGACGTCCATGCCCTCGATGACCTGGCCGAAGACGGCGTAGCCGGTGGCCGGATTCTCCGGGTCACCGTCCAGGCGGACGTTGTCGGCCACGTTGATGAAGAACTGCGAGGTGGCCGAGTTGGGATCGCCGGTGCGCGCCATGGCGATGCTGCCGCGCGCGTTGGACAGGCCGTTGTGCGATTCCAGCGGGATGGGCGGCTTGGTCGGACGCTGCGTCAGCTTGGCGTCGAAGCCGCCGCCCTGGATCATGAAGCCGTCGATGACACGGTGGAAGATGGTGCCGTTGTAGTGGCCGGCCTTCACGTACTGCACGAAGTTGGCGACTGACTTGGGCGCCTTCTCGGCATTCAGCTCGATGCGGATGGTGCCTTCGGTCGTCTGCAGCTTCACGGTCTGTGCGGCGGCCGAGCCCAGGGCCAGCAGGCCGGCGAGCAGGAGGGGGAGGGTCTTCTTCATGGGGCTGTGGTCGGTCTCTGATTAAGGCATCCGCAGTTCGCGCGTTAGCGCCAGCGTGCGGTTGATCTTGCCGGCCAGCGCGTCGCTGGGGGCCAGCGACGCCTTCTGCGCGCGCTGGTAGGCGCGCAGCGCCAGGCGCAGCAGCACGTCGCCCAGGTTTTCCTGCGCCTGGGCATGTTCGGGTTGCAGGCGCAGCGCCTGGTCGAGCGCGACCCGGGCTTCGTCCAGTTCGCCCGCGGCGGCATGCAGCACGGCCAGGTTGTTGTAGGGGTCGGCCAGGTCGGGGAAGTCCTGCGTCAGGCGCGTGAACAGGTCCAGCGCCTTGGCGCGCTCGCCCAGTTCCATGCGCATGACGCCGAGGGCGAAGCGCAGCTGCAGGTCGTCCGGTGTGCGGGTCAGCGCCTGCTCGATCTGGTCGACGGCCTGCGTCTTCTGGCCGGCGAGCCACAGGCGCTGGGCATTGGCGAGATCATCGGCGCGGGCCGGCGCCCAGGCCAGCGCGGCGAGCAGCAAGAGGGTGGGGAGGCAAAAGCGCATGAGGGTTGTGTCGGGGAGCGGCGCGAGGGTCGACCGCTATACTGATTTCATTCTATGAGCCCCGCCTGGGCGGACCCGGTGCGGGGCTTCTCGTTGGTGGCTGTCGCCCGTTTGTTTCCATGTCCTTGCGCGTCTACAACTCCCTCAGTCGCCATCTCGAAGACTTCCAACCGCTCGTGCCCGGCCAGGTCCGCATGTACGTCTGCGGCATCACGGTCTACGACTTGTGCCACATGGGGCACTTGCGCATGAACATGGCGTTCGACGTCATCTACCGCTGGCTGCGCGCCAGCGGCCTGGACGTCACCTACGTGCGCAACATCACTGACATCGACGACAAGATCATCAAGCGCGCCGTCGAGCGCGGCATCACGATCCGCCAGCTCACCGACGAGATGAGCGCGGCGATGCACGAGGACTTCGCCGCCGTCGGCCTGCTCAGCCCCGACCATGAGCCGCGCGCGACCGACTACGTGCCGCAGATGCTGTCGCTGATCGAGCGCCTGGAAGAACGCGGTCTCGCCTATCGCGCCGAGGGCGGCGATGTGAACTACGCCGTGCGCAAGTTCGACGGCTACGGCAAGCTCAGCGGCAAGAGCCTGGACGACCTGCGCGCCGGCGAGCGCGTGGCCGTGGACGACGGCAAGCTCGATCCGCTGGACTTCGTGCTGTGGAAGGCCGCCAAGGCCGAGGAACCCGCGGACGCCAAGTGGGCCGGCGGCCCGGCTGGCTACAGCGAAGGCCGCCCGGGCTGGCATATCGAGTGCTCGGCCATGAGCTGCGCGCTGCTGGGCGAGAGCTTCGACATCCATGGCGGCGGCGCCGACCTGCAGTTCCCGCACCACGAGAACGAGATCGCCCAGAGCGAGGGTGCCGGCTACGACTTCGCCAAGTACTGGTTGCACAACGGCTTCCTGAACGTCGACGGGGAGAAGATGTCCAAGAGCCTGGGCAACTTCTTCACCATCCGCGACGTGCTGCAGAAGTTCGACGGCGAGACGCTGCGCTTCTTCATGCTGCGCACGCACTACCGCCGCCCGTTCAACTTCAGCGACGCGCACCTGGAAGACGCGCGCACGGCGCTGACGCGCCTGTACACGGCGCTGGACACCGTGCCGCCCGCCGACGTCGCCATCGACTGGACCGAACCCGCAGCCGCCGCCTTCAAGACGGCCATGGACGAAGACTTCGGCACGCCCGGTGCCATCGCCGTGCTGTTCGACCTCGTCAACGAGGTCAACCGCGACCGCTCGCCGCAGCGCGCCGGCCTGTTGAAGGCGCTGGCCGGCGTGCTGGGGGTGCTGCAGCAGGAACCGCGTGCCTATCTGCAGGGCGGCTCGGATGGCGACGCGACGTGGATCGAGGAACGCATCGCGGCCCGCGCCGCAGCCAAGGCGGCGAAGGATTTCGCCGGTGCCGACGCGATCCGTGCGGAGCTGACGGACAGGGGCATCACGCTGAAGGACGGTGCCGGTGGCACGACCTGGGTGAAGAGCTGATGGCGTTGAAGCCCCCCGTCGAGGTCACGCCCGACTATTGGGACGAGGCCTGCAGGCATCTGGTCAAGCGCGACCGGGTCATGAAGAAGCTCATCCCGCAGTTTGGCGAGGCCCGGTTGCAGACGCGTGGCGACGCCTTCGCCACGCTGGCGCGCTCCATCGTCGGGCAGCAGATTTCGGTGAAGGCGGCCCAGTCGGTCTGGCAGCGCTGGATCGAACTGGCGCCGAAGTTCCAGCCCGCCGCGGTGCTGGCGCTGGGCGTGGAGGCCCAGCGGGCCGCCGGCCTGTCGGCGCGCAAGGTCGAATACCTGCGCGACCTGGCCAAGCACTTCGACGACGGCCAAGTGCATGTGCGCCAATGGGCGCAGATGGACGACGAAGCCATCATCGAAGAACTCGTGGCCATCCGTGGCATCGGCCGCTGGACGGCCGAGATGTTCTTGATTTTTCACCTGATGCGCCCCAACGTGATGCCGCTGGACGACATCGGCCTGCTCAAGGGCATCAGCCTGAACTATTTCTCCGGCGAGCCCGTTTCCCGCGCCGAGGCGCGCGAAGTCGGCGACGCCTGGGCGCCGTACCGATCGGTGGCGGTTTGGTACATTTGGCGCAGCCTCGATCCGCTACCCGTGGATTACTAGCCCACCCCCTACCGGCTGCGCCGGCCCCCTCAAGGGGGCGAGCCACCGGGACCGGCAAAGCCGGCTCCCAGGGCTCCGCACGGCAGGGCTGGGTTTTGATATCAGGACCACTGATGAGCAAAAAGCACTTTCTTGAGTTCGAGCAGCCCATCGCCGAACTCGAAACCAAGATCGAAGAGCTGCGCTACGTGCAAAGCGAATCGGCCGTCGACATCTCCGAGGAGATCGACCGGCTCTCCAAGAAGAGCCAGCAACTGACGAAGGAGGTCTACTCCAGCGTCGCGCCGTGGCAGGTCTACCAGGTGGCTCGCCACCCGCAGCGGCCGCAGACGCTGGACTACTGCGCCGAAGTCTTCACCGAGTTCCAGGAACTGCACGGTGACCGTCACTTTGCGGACGATGCGGCCATCGTCGGCGGCATCGCGCGCTTCAACGGCCAGGCCTGCATGGTCATCGGCCACCAGCGCGGCAGCGACGCCAAGGAGCGCACGCTGCGCAACTTCGGCATGCCGCGCCCGGAGGGCTACCGCAAGGCATTGCGCCTGATGAAGCTGGCCGAGAAATTCGGCCTGCCGGTCTTCACCTTCATCGACACCATGGGCGCCTACCCCGGCATCGGTGCCGAGGAACGCAGTCAGAGCGAGGCCATCGGCCGCAACATCTTCGAGATGGCGCAACTGGAAGTGCCCATCATCGCGACCGTCATCGGCGAAGGCGGCTCTGGCGGCGCGCTCGCCATCGGCGTGGCCGACCAGGTGCTGATGCTGCAGTTCTCCGCCTACTCCGTCATCTCGCCCGAGGGTTGCGCGTCCATCCTGTGGAAGAGCAGCGAGCGTGCCTCCGAAGCCGCCGAGGCGCTGGGCATCACGGCGCATCGGCTGAAGGCCCTCGGCCTGATCGACAAGATCGTCAGCGAACCCGTCGGCGGCGCCCACCGCGACGGCAAGCAGATGGCGTCCAACCTGAAGCGTGCACTGTCCGACGCGCTGCGCCAGGTCAGCGACCTGAAGACGCGCGAGCTGGTGGATCGCCGCTACGAGCGCATCCAGGCCTATGGCCGTTTCAGCGACACCAAGAATCGCTGAGATTGATGCCGTCGCGGTCGCCTTCAGCGGCGGCCTCGACTCCACCGCGTTGTTGCATGCCACCGTCCGCGCGTCGGCGGGTGCTCAGCGTGTCCTGGCCTTGCATGTGCACCACGGCCTGCAGCCGCAGGCGGATGACTGGGCCGCGCATTGCGAGCGCATCGCAGCCGAGTTCGGTGCGGGCTTTGCCTGCACGCGGCTGAGCGGTCGGCCGCGGACGGGCGACAGCGTCGAGGCGTGGGCCCGCGCCGGCCGGCATCGCGCACTGCACGACATGGCCGTGGCCGCCGGCGCGGACCTGCTGCTGCTGGCGCATCACCGGCGTGACCAGGCCGAGACCTTCCTGTTGCAGGCGCTGCGCGGCGCGGGCACCGCGGGCTTGTCCGCCATGCCGCGGGCGCAGTGGCGCGGCGATGTCTGCTGGGCGCGGCCGTGGCTGGACCGGTCGCGCGACTTGATCCTGGCCTACGCGCAGCAGCACGGCCTGCGCTGGATCGAGGACCCGAGCAACGGCGACACCCGCTTTGCGCGCAACCGGCTGCGTCAGACGCTGTGGCCGGCTTTTCCTTCGGCAGAAGCGGGGCTCGCTCAGGCGGCGCGCTGGGCGCAGCAGGCGCGCGAGCTGGCGGATGAAGTCGCCGCGTCCGATCTGGCGGCGGCAGCGACTGCCGAGCGGCTGGACCTGGCGGCGCTGGCGGCCCTCTCGCCCGCGCGGGCGAGCAACGCGTTGCGCGCCTGGCTGTCGGCTCGCACCGACACGCCTGCCAGCCTCGTCGAACGGCTGCTGAAGGAGTGGCGGCCTGGGGCGCCTCAATCCTGGCCTGCGCCGGGCGGCAGCCTGCATGCCTATCGGGATGGTCTTTTCTGGGCTCAGCCGCCGACGCCGGTGCCTGCGTCCACGACCCTCGACCTCAGCCTGCCCGGGACGTACCCGCAGCCGGCCTGGCATGGCACATGGGTGGTCGCGGCGGGCTCGCCCGGCACGGCCCCGTCGCGCCTCACGCACCTGACCCAGCGCGGCCGCCGTGGTGCCGAGCAGTTCCAGCGCGCGCCGGCCGCCACGGCGCGCAGCCTGAAGAAGGCCTGCCAGGACGCGGGCCTGCCATCTTGGCGGCGCGGTGGCCCGCTGCTGTTCGATGCCGACGAGCGCCTGATTGCCGTGGCGGGCCTGGGCATGGACGCCCGTGCCTTCGCCGCAAAAGATGAGCCGCAACTCGTCGTGCGTTGGCTGGAGGACCCAACCTTGCCGCAGAGCGAAGGCGGCGGCGGGGCGGCCGCATAAAATCAGGGGTTTGCGAGCGTGCCACCCCGGCTGCTCGGCCTTCAGCCTTCGCTCAAACACATGGCTCTGATCGTCCACAAGTACGGCGGCACCTCGATGGGTTCCACTGACCGCATTCGCAACGTCGCCAAGCGTGTTGCCAAATGGGTGCGCGCCGGCCATCAGCTGGTGGTCGTGCCTTCGGCGATGAGCGGCGAGACCAACCGGCTGCTGGGCCTGGCGAAGGAACTCTCGCCGGCCAGCACCACGCCCGAGGTCATGCGTGAGCTGGACATGATCGCCGCCACGGGAGAGCAGGTGTCGGTGGGGTTGCTCGCCATCGCGCTGCAGGCCGAAGGTGTGCCGTCGGTCAGCTACACCGGCTGGCAGGTGCCGGTCGCCACCGATTCGTCGTACACCAAGGCCCGCATCGAAAGCATCGATGACAAGCGTGTGCGCGCCGACCTGGCGGCCGGCAAGGTCGTCGTCGTCGCAGGCTTCC
This sequence comes from Roseateles sp., assembly GCF_965229315.1. Lineage (GTDB taxonomy): Bacteria > Pseudomonadota > Gammaproteobacteria > Burkholderiales > Burkholderiaceae_C > Pelomonas. The sequence goes on along the minus strand of NZ_CBDDJA010000002.1, from coordinate 2,398,906 downwards.
AGGGGATCGACGCCGACAACAACATCACGACGCTGGGCCGGGGCGGCTCTGACACGTCGGCCGTCGCCATCGCCGCGGCGATGAAGGCCGACGAGTGCCTGATCTACACCGACGTGGACGGCGTCTACACGACCGACCCGCGCATCGTGCCCGAGGCGCGCCGCCTGCACTCCATCTCCTTCGAGGAGATGCTGGAGATGGCGTCGCTGGGCTCCAAGATCCTGCAGATCCGCTCGGTCGAGTTCGCCGGCAAATACCGTGTGCCGCTGCGCGTGCTGTCCAGCTTCACGCCCTGGGACATCGACATCAATGAAGAGGCCGCCTCCGGCACGCTGATCACTTTCGAAGAGGACGAGAACATGGAACAAGCCGTCGTTTCGGGCATTGCCTTCAACCGCGACGAGGCCAAGGTGACGCTGCTGGGCGTGCCCGACAAGCCCGGCATCGCCTTCCAGATCCTCGGCCCCGTGGCCGAGGCCAACATCGACATCGACGTCATCATCCAGAACGTCTCCCACGACGGCAAGACCGACTTCTCGTTCACGGTGCATCGCAACGACTACGCGCGCACGATGGAACTGCTGCAGAACACCGTCGGCCCGGCCACGAACGCCAGCAAGGTCATGGGCGACCCCAAGATCTGCAAGGTGTCCATCGTCGGCATCGGCATGCGCTCGCACGTGGGCGTGGCCAGCAAGATGTTCCGCGCGCTGAGCGAGGAGGGCATCAACATCCAGATGATCTCCACCAGCGAGATCAAGACCAGCGTCGTCATCGACGAGAAGTACATGGAGCTGGCCGTGCGCGCGCTGCACAAGGCCTTTGATCTGGACCAGGAGCAGGTTCCGGCCTGAAACTTCGTAAAAGTGCTGCCGCGCGTGGTGTAGAATGTGCGGCTGTGCTGGAGTCGTGACCGAGTGGCCGAAGGTGCTCCCCTGCTAAGGGAGTATGTGGGCAAAACCTGCATCGAGGGTTCGAATCCCTCCGACTCCGCCAAAGCACATTGCAAAAGCCGCTGTCAGCGGCTTTTTCTTTTCAGCGACTGAATCGGATCGCCAGTTCCGGCACTACTTCGCCGGCTCCAGCGCCCACGGCGCCTCGGCGAAATGCCGGGCCAGGAATTCGATCAGCGCCTGCACGCGCGCCGGCTTGGCGCGGCCGGGCGGCGTGACGATGTGCAGCGCGATGGGCGGCACCTGCCACTCGGGCAGCGTGGTCAGCAGGGCGCCTGACTGCAGGTCTTCCCAGGCGAGGAACTCCGGTTGCAGCGCCAGGCCCAGCCCGGCGCGCAGCGCCGGCACCAGCGCCTCGGCGTTGTTGACCTGCAGCGACGACGGCACCACCTGCGCGAACTCGCCCTGGGTCTGGTGCCTGAAGCGCCAGGCCTCACCAATCCGTGCATGCACGTAGCGCAGCGCGCGGTGCGTGGCGAGGTCGCGCGGGTGCGTCGGGTGGCCGTGGTGCTCGAAATAGGCCGGCGCGCCCACCAGCAGGATGCGCACCGTGCAAAGCCGCCGCGCCAGCAGGCTGGAGTCGGGCAGCGACGAGATGCGCAGCGCGATGTCGTAGCCCTGCGCGACGACATCGATCAGTTCGTCGCTGAAGTGCAGGTCCAGCATGACCTCGGGGTGGCGCTCCATGAACTCGGGCAGCGCCGGCCCCAGGTGCGTGACGCCGAACGACATCGGCGCGGCGATGCGTATCGTGCCGCGCAGGCTCTTGGACTGCTCCGTCACCTCGGCCTCGACCGCCTCGCCCTCGGCCAGGATGCGCATCGCGCGCTCCAGCGACGCCTGGCCACTGGCGGTCAGCGACATCTTGCGTGAGGTGCGGTGGAACAGCGTCGTGCGCAGCCGGCCCTCCAGCCGCGTGAGCGCCTTCGAGACGGTGGGCTGCGAGATCGCCAGGTCGGCCGCGGCCTTGGCGAAGGAGCCCGTCTCGGCGACCTTCGCAAAGATCGCCCACGCTTGCAGGTCAGGCAACTTGCTCATGTCAAGTTCGGAATGAATTGTTTTCCATATTTTCTATTCTCTTATTGATGGTCAATTCCTAAAGTCTCTCCATCGCAACACGACACCGCAGGAGAAACACCATGATCGACCGCCGTCCCTTCGACACGCTGGGCAGCGCCAACCACGGTTGGCTGGACGCCAAGCACCACTTCTCGTTCGCCGGCTATCACGACCCGGCCCGCATGGGCTGGGGCGCGTTGCGGGTGTGGAACGACGATGCCATCGCCCCGGGCACCGGCTTCCCGCCGCATGCCCATGCGGACATGGAAATCATCACCTACGTCCGTGAAGGCGCCATCACGCACCAGGACAACCTGGGCAACACCGGCCGCACCGAAGCGGGCGACGTGCAGGTGATGAGCGCGGGCAGCGGCATCCGCCACTCGGAATACAACCAGGAGCCGGTGACGACCAAGATCTTCCAGATCTGGATCATCCCGGACGGCCGCGGCCAGCCGCCGTCGTGGGGCGCCAAGCCCTTCCCCAAGGGCGACCGCTCGGGCCAGTTCGTGGCGCTGGCCAGTGGCGTGGCCGGTGACGAGGACGCGCTGCCCATCCGCACGAACGCCCGGGTGCTGGGCGCGACGCTGAAGGCCGGCGAGTCGACCGAGTACACGCTGGGCGCCGGCCGCCGCGCCTACCTGGTGGCAGCCAGCGGCGCGGTCGAGGTCGACGGCGTGGCGCTGGCGGCGCGTGACGGCGCGGCCATCCGCGACGTCGAGACCTTCCGCGTCACGGCGCAGGCCGATGCGGAGCTGGTGCTCGTCGATTCGGCGGCCTAGCTAGCGCCACGCAAAGCGTCTATCCCGCGCCCGGCGGCTCACCTCAGGTGCGCCGCCGCGGCCAGACCTCACCCACCGAACAGGAAACCACCATGTCCCACACCGCCACCCCGACTGCAACCCCGACCGCCACGGCCACCCCTGGCGCCAAGCTGCTGACCCCACACGACCACACGCTGGTCATGATCGACTTCCAGTCGCAGATGGCCTTCGCCACGCACTCCATCGATCCGGTACAGCTGCGCTCCAACGCGGGCCTGGTGGCCGCCGCCGCGGCAGGCTTCGGTGCGTCGACCCTCCTGACGACCGTGGCCGAGAAGAGCTTCTCCGGCCCGATGTTCGAGGAGGTGACTGCGCCGTTCCCGGGTCAGGCGCTGCTGGACCGCACGTCGATGAACACCTGGGAAGACGCCGCCGTCATCCGGCGCATCAACGAGATCGGCAAGAAGCGCATTGTGCTCGCCGGCCTGTGGACCAGCGTCTGCATCGTCGGCCCGGCGCTGTCCGCGCTGGACCAGGGCTTCGAGGTCTATGTGGTCGCCGATGCCTGCGGCGACATCTCGACCGAGGCGCACAACCGCGCGATGGAGCGGATGATCCAGGCGGGCGCGCAGCCGATGACCGCGCTGCAATACCTGCTCGAACTGCAGCGCGACTGGGCGCGCACCGACAGCTACGACATGACCACCGGCATCGCCCGCAAGTTCGGCGGCGGCTATGGCATCGGCATCAACTACGCCCAAGCCATGTTCGGCGCCCACGAGGGTTGAGCAGGCCATTCCGTCGCACCGTTGATGGAGGACTGTCATGACTGAAACCCCACCCCGCACGACGCCTGAACTGATCCTGCACAACGGCTGCTTCACCACGCTGGACCGCGCCAATCCCACCGCCACGGCGGTGGCCATCCAGAACGGCCTGTTCCTCAAGGTCGGCGGCGATGCCGAGGTGATGGCGCTGGCCGGGGCCGACACCCGACGCATCGACCTGCGCGGTCGCCGCGTGCTGCCCGGCCTGATCGACAACCACCTGCACATCATCCGCGGCGGGCTGAACTTCAACCTCGAACTGCGCTGGGATGGCGTGTGCTCGCTGGCCGACGCGATGGGCATGCTCAAGCGCCAGGTCGCCATCACCCCCGCACCGCAGTGGGTGCGCGTGGTGGGGGGCTTCACCGAGCACCAGTTTGCCGAGAAGCGTCTGCCGACCATCGACGAGCTGAACGCCGTGGCGCCCGACACGCCGGTCTTCCTGCTGCACCTGTACGACCGTGCGTTGCTCAACGGCGCTGCGCTGCGCGCCGTGGGCTACACGCGGGACACGCCCGCGCCGCCCGGCGGCGAGATCGTGCGCGACGGCGCTGGCAACCCCACCGGGCTGCTGCTGGCCAAGCCGAACGCATCCATCCTCTACGCCACGCTGGCCAAGGGCCCCAAGCTGCCCTATGACTATCAGCTCAACTCGACGCGGCACTTCATGCGCGAGCTGAACCGGCTGGGCGTGACCGGCGCCATTGATGCCGGCGGCGGCTTCCAGAACTATCCGGACGACTACCGCGTCATCCAGGAGCTGGCCGATACCGGCCAGCTGACCCTGCGCCTGGCCTACAACCTGTTCACGCAGAAGCCTAAGCAGGAGAAGGCCGACTTCCTGAACTGGACCGCGACCTCGCAGTACAAGCAGGGCAGCGACTACTTCCGCCACAACGGCGCCGGCGAGATGCTGGTGTTCTCGGCCGCCGACTTCGAGGACTTCCGCCAGCCGCGCCCGGACATGGCGGCCGAGATGGAAGACGACCTCGAAGAGGTCGTGCGCATCCTGGCGCAGAACCGCTGGCCCTGGCGCATGCACGCGACCTACGACGAGACCATCAGCCGCGCGCTGGACGTGTTCGAGAAGGTCAACCACGAGGTGCCGCTGGCCGGCCTGAACTGGTTCTTCGACCATTGCGAGACCATCTCCGAGCAGAGCATCGACCGCATCGCCGCGCTCGGTGGCGGCATCGCCGTGCAGCACCGCATGGCCTACCAGGGCGAGTACTTCGTCGAGCGCTACGGCGCCGCCGTCGCCGAGGCCACGCCGCCGGTCAAGCGCATGCTGGACAAGGGCGTCAGGGTCTCGGCCGGCACCGATGCCACGCGCGTGGCGTCGTACAACCCCTGGGTGTCGCTGGCCTGGCTCGTCACCGGCCGGACCGTCGGCGGCCTGCAGCTCTACCCGCAGCGCAACTGCGTGGATCGCGAGCAGGCGCTGCGCATGTGGACCGAGAACGTCACCTGGTTCAGCAACGAGGTGGGCAAGAAGGGCCGCATCGGGGCCGGCCAGTTCGCCGACCTGGTCGTGCCCGACCGCGACTTCTTCGCCTGCGCCGAGAGCGACATCGCCGACACGACGGCGCTGCTGACCCTCGTCGGCGGCAAGGTGGTCTATGGCGCGGGCGATTTCGCCCGGTACGACGAAGGCGCGCCGCCGCCGGCCATGCCCGACTGGTCGCCGGTGCGCCGCTTCGGCGGCTACGGCCATTGGAGCGAACAAGGGGCGCCGCTGCAGGCCGCCCTGCGCCATGCCGCGGCGGCCTGCGCCTGCGCCAATGACTGCAACGTGCACGGCCACCAGCACGCCACGGCCTGGAGCAGCCAACTGCCCATCGCCGACCTGAAGAGCTTCTGGGGCGCGCTGGGCTGCGCCTGCTGGGCCGTCTGATGCCAGCGGTCCTGAGGGAGGCCTTCGTGTCTCCGTGGGCGCACCGGCTGGGGCTGCCGTGCCTGTGCGCGGCCTATCTGCAGGGCGCGTTCGACAAGCGGCGCGACTTCCCCGGCCCACGGGCCGACCGCTTCTGCACACTGCGCAAGCCAGCGCGGGTGAAGGTCGCCAACGCCTGGGTCGAAAACGTGGGCGTGGCAGGTGCAATCCTGCTGCTCGACTGGCACCCCCTGGGAGGCACGCATGTCAGCTGAATCCAAGCCCGCCGCCGGCAGCTTCGCGCCGCTGCGCCAGCCGGTGTTCGCCGTGCTGTGGGCGGCCACCGTGCTGGGCAATGTCGGCAGCTTCATGCGCGACGTGGCCAGCTCGTGGATGGTCACGGAGCTGTCGGCCAGCCCCGCCGCCGTGGCGCTCATCCAGACCGCCGCCACGCTGCCCATCTTCCTGTTGGCCATTCCCGCCGGCGTGCTGTCGGACATCCTCGACCGGCGCCGCTTCCTGATCGCCATCCAGCTGCTGCTGGCGGCCGTCAGCGGCGGGCTGCTGCTGCTGGCCCGGACGAACACGTTGACGGTCGAATCGCTGGTCGCGCTGACCTTCGTCGGCGGCATCGGTGCCGCGCTGATGGGGCCGACCTGGCAGTCCATCGTGCCCGAGCTGGTGCCGCGGCACGACCTCAAGAACGCGGTGGCGCTGAACTCGCTGGGCATCAACATCGCCCGCGCGCTGGGCCCCGCGGCTGGCGGCCTGCTGCTGGCCAGCTTCGGCGCGGCGGCGGCCTATGGCGCGGACGTGCTCAGCTATGGGTTCGTCATCGCCGCGCTGCTGTGGTGGCAGCGGCCGCCCGCGGTCGACACCGGCCTGTCGGAGCAGTTCTTCGGCGCCTTCCGGGCGGGGCTGCGCTATGCGCGCGCCAGCCGCGAACTGCACGTCGTGCTGCTGCGCGCGGCGGTGTTCTTCCTGTTCGCCAGCTCGGTGTGGGCGCTGCTGCCGCTGGTGTCGCGGCGCATGCTGGGCGGCACGGCGGGCTTCTACGGCGTGATGCTGGGCGCCGTCGGCGCAGGCGCCATCCTCGGCGCGCTGCTGCTGCCCAGGCTGCGCGCCAGACTCAGCGCAGACGGCCTCGTGCTGCTGTCCTCGGTGCTCAGCGCCGTCGTGATGGCGGCGCTGTCGGCCGCGCCGCCTCAAGTGCTGGCCGTCGCGCTGATGCTGGTGCTGGGCCTGGGCTGGATCATTGCGCTGACCACGCTCAACGGCGTCGCGCAGGCGGTGCTGCCCAACTGGGTGCGCGGCCGCGGCCTGGCGATCTACCTGATGGTGTTCAACGGCGCGATGGCCGGCGGCAGCCTGGCCTGGGGGCTGGTCGCGCAGCAGGTGGGCATCCCGGTGACGCTCTTGGTCGGCGCGGCCGGGCTGGTTGTCATCTCGCTGCTGTTCCACCGCGTCAAGCTGCCCACCGGCGAGGCCGACCTGCAGGCCGCCAACCACTGGCCCGAGCCCCTGCTGACCGAGCCCGTCGCGCATGACCGCGGCCCGGTCGTCGTGCAGATCGAGTACCGCATCCGCAAGCACGACCTGCCGGGCTTCCTGAACGCGATGCGCCACGTCGAGCAGGAACGGCGCCGTGACGGCGCCTATGCCTGGGGCGTGGCCGAGCACACCGGCGAGCCCGAGCGCGTCATCGAGTGGTTCCTCGTCGAGTCCTGGGCCGAGCACCTGCGCCAGCACCAGCGCGTGTCCAGGGCCGACGCCGACCTGCAGGCCGAGGCGCTGCGCTTTCACATCGGCCCGGACCGGCCGGCGGTGCATCACTTCCTCGCGCTGGACCTGAAGCACGGCCGGCCCGCCACGCCGCCGGCCGCGCACCAGCCGCATGGCTGAAGCGGCCGCAGCCCTCGCCGCGGGCCGAGATCGCCACGCCGTGCGGCTTTGCCGGCCCGAGCCATGTCGCGCGTGTTCACGCAGCAGGTCGGCACGGCGCCGGCGCGCGGGCTGCGGGGATTCAGGCCTGAGCGGCCGTCACGCGTAACGCGTGGCGCGGTTCTCGCGGACGAAGGCCCAGAGCTGCAGCCCGACCGACTGCGCGGTCTGGATGGCGAGGCTGCTCGGCGCAGACACGCAGGCCAGCAGGCCGACGCCGGCCATCGCCGTCTTGTGCACCAGCTCGTGGCTGGCGCGGCTGGACATGACGACAAAGCCGCCTTGTGTGCCGACCTGGGCCTCGACGCCGCCGCGCGCCCGCGCCCCGATCAGCTTGTCCAGCGCGTTGTGCCGGCCGATGTCTTCCCTGGCCAGGCGCAGCGTGCCGTCCGCGTCGCACCAGCCGGCGCCGTGCAGGCCGCCGCAGCGGGCGTTCAGCACCTGGGCGCGCGCCAGCGCCGCCATTGCCCGCGCCAGCGCGTCGCGCGTCACCTCGCCCGCCTGCACGTGCCGAGGCTGCAGCGAGGCGAAGTCGGCCAGGCTCTCCAGCCCGCACAGGCCGCAGCCGGTGCGGCCGGCCAGCTGGCGGCGGCGCAGCTTCAGCCCCTGCTCGCGCGCGGCCGTGACGGTCAGCGCGAGCTCCATGCCGTTGGCACGCGCCTCGGTGTCGATGTCCAGCAGCTCGCCGGGGTGGCTGATCCAGCCCTCGGCCAGCGCGAAGCCCAGCGCGAAGTCCTCCAGGTCGGCTGGCGTGGCCAGCATGACGGCTTGCGAGATGCCATTGACCGTCAGCGCGACGGGCAACTCCACCGCCACCTCTTCGTCCGCCGGCGCACCCACGGGGCGGGTGCGAAGCAGGGCTTCGGTCTGCACGTCGGTCGACGCTTCGGTCATGGGGCCGCCTGGTGACAGGTGGCCGCGGCAAGGGGTTTCAGGCGGCACATGGCCGTGATGATAGGAGTCCGAACGACGGGTCGGGACAGGTCAGGGCGCAGGCAGCGCGACGGCAGGGTCGCGCAGCGATTCACCCCCGCCGATGTGGGCCCACAGGTCGTCGGCCGCCAGCAGCGTCAGCATGCGGTGGGACGCCGCTGGCGCGCCGCGCACGAGGCGCACGCGCCCGCCCGGGCTGGGCAGGGCCTGGCTGGCGGCGATGCTGAACACGGGGCCCAGTTCCTGCACGCGCAGTGCCAGGCCCTGGCCGCGTTCGTTGCGGCAGATGACGATGGGCGCCTCCTGGGTGTCGCCCGCATGGCCGTACAAGGCCAGGCTCAGGTCCAGCACCGGCAGCATGCGGCCCTCGTGCTGCAGCATGCCCACGAGCGCACGGGGTGCGTTGGGCAGCGCGGTCAGGCGCGGCTGCTCCAGTGCCTCGACCAGCAGGGCCGCAGGCAGGCCCAGCCATTCGCCGGCCACGCTGAATGCGGCAATGTCCAGGCGCTCGTCGTGCGCCTGTGCAGGCGGCGGCGCAAAGCCGGTGTCGGCCGACCCCGCCTGCGTCGGCATGCGCGGGCCCAGCGGCTGCAGCAGCACGGCGGCCACGTCCTCGCCGGACGCGGCCTGGCCCTGCCGGTACTCGCGGTAGCCCTGTGACATGGCGATGCCGGCCGCGTAGACCCTGCCGTCGATGTCCAGCTCGGTGCGCAGCGTGTCGCCGGCCGCCAGCGACGCGGCGATGCCGGCCGGCAGCGGTGCGGTCGAGCCGGCAGGCCAGCGAGCGTCGGAGCTGGCGACGACGCGGCCGTCGCGCGTGACGAACAGGCCGGCGGGCTGCATCGCCGCGTCGCCGCTGGCGGGCGGCAGCGAGTCGCGCAGCATGGCCGCGAACTGCGGCTCGCCGTCGAACACGATGGCGATGCCGCCCACGGCCTGGCCGGCATGCTGCAGCGAGGTGGCGTAGACGTAGGTGGGCCGGTCGGCGTGGCCGCCCACGGCGCCCGGCGTGTCGTACAGCGGCGAGGCCTCGTGGCGCGACACCACGTGGCGCTCGGGGTCGCGCAGGTTCAAGGACGAGGCCACCCAGGGTGCGCTGATGTGCTGGCCGACGTGGTGCGCCTGGGCCGGGTCCGACACGGCGACGACGCGGCCCTGCAGGTCGAACACCAGCAGCAGCGAATAGACCGTGTACAGCCCGTTGATGTGCTGCAGCACCTGCGAGGCCTCGGCGGCCGCGGCGGCGGCCTGTGGCGTGCCGGGCCCGCCCAGCTGGGCGGCGAGTGCCCGTTGCAGGCGCACGTCCAGCGCCCACCAGCGGCAGTCGTTGGCGCGCTCGTAGAGGTTGCGGTCCATGATGTCGATGGCCAGCCGCGCCTGGAAGAGGGCGCCATCGAACACCGCGCTCAGCGCCGAGTGCTGCAGCTTGGTGATGGCCTGCTCGAACACCTGGCGCAGTTGCGCGCCGGTGCGCTGCACCTCGTTGAGCAGCGTGGTGGCGAAGCCGCTGCCACCGGGGTTCGCGTCGGCCTGCGCGTGGCTGCGCAGCTTGCCGTTCCACAGCGTGCGCGACAGGTTGCGCTGGATGCGGCGTGCCTCCAGCGGGATGCTTTGCAGTTCGGCGTCAAAAAGCCGGCTCGTGTCGACCGCCTCGGCGAGCCGCACCAGCTCGTCGCCCAGGCCTTGCTCATCGTCGGCCTCGAAGGCCCATTCCAGTGGCGTCAGCACGCAGGCGGTCCAGCCCGGCGGGCCCATGTAGCCCTCGTAGCCGCTGGCGCTGGCGGCGGCGCACAGGTAGTCGCGCCCGGCGAACAGCACGCGCTCGCCGTCGAGCCGCAAGCGCGCGCCGGGCGGGATCTGCCAGGCGTCGGAGCTTTGCAGCACACGGCGCTGCGGGTCCAGCAGGCAGATGACGGCGTGCTCGTCCTGTCCGGCCAGCAGTTGACGGAACACGGCCGACATCTCGTCCTCCAGGCGAAAGGACAGGCACAGCAGGCCGATCACCTCGTTCACGCCGGCCGGCGCCTTCAGGGCACGGGCGTAGATCAGGCCGGGGCGGCCGCCCAGCAGTGCCGTGTTGCCGTAGCGCTCGACGTAAGGCGCGTCCGACGCGAGCGCCTCGGCGACCCAGGCCTCGTCGCAGCGCGCCAGCCCGATGCTGTCATCCTGGCGCGCCAGCACCTCGCCGCGCGGTGACAGCACGACGATGTCGTCATAGACCGAGTACTTGGCGGTGTAGGCCCGGAAGCGCGCCTGCAGCGCGGCGCGGCTGTCGGCATGGGCCGGGTCCGAGGGGTCGAGCGCCGCGTGGGCACACAGCGGGCCATCGCAGGCGAGGAAACCCACGTCCGCCGTGCGCTCGAAGAGGTTGCGCACGAGGATGTCGATGGCCACGCGGGCGCGTCCCTCCATGCGCTGCAGCGCGTGCTTGCGCAGTCGCCGCGCGAGGCTGTCCAGCAGCGTCGTCGTCAGGTCCTGGAAGGCGGAGCGCGTCTGCGCGATGTCGGTCGCCGTGCCGCTCATCTGGCCCAGCAGCGCCAGGCTGTCCCAGACGCCCTGCAGGCGCAGCAGCGCCTCGCGGTGCTCGTCCACCAGCGCCATGCGCCTCAGGTAGGGTGCCACTTCGGGGCTGAAGGGCAGGCCCTTGTGCCAGACCTTGTTCATCGCGGTGGGGTTCTCCATGAACGGTTTCAACTGCAGGCAAAAGCGGGGGGAACTGCAATTGCCGTGCCGGCGCGTGGTGCGTGGTGCGCGTGCGCATGGCGGGGCAGCATGCCCTGGTTTCTGAGGCCTGTTCAGCGTCAACCCGTGACATCAGGCCAAAGCTGTCACGCAAAATCCGAATGCCGCAACGATGGCGCCCGAGCCGTCTGGCGGATGCCCCGTTGTGGGGCGGTCCGCACGCCACGCCGCCCCGTTTCCATCCGCTTTCTCGCCCCTCTTTGGAGCCGCCGTGTACCTGCCCAAGCACTTCAAGTCCACCGACTTCGAGCACGCGCTGCGACTCGTGGCCGAACACCCGCTGGCGCTGCTGGTGGGGCCGGACGCGCAAGGGCAGAGCTTTGGCAGCCATCTGCCGCTGGTGGCTGTGACCGGAGATGACGGCTGGGTCCTCGAAGGGCACATGGCGCGTGCCAACCCGCACTGGGGCTGGCTGTCGCAACAGGTGTCGCTGCTCGCCATCTTCAGCGGCCCGGGCGCCTATGTGAGCCCCAGTCACTACGACAGCGTGCAGAACGTGCCGACGTGGAACTACGCCGCCTTGCATGTCTGCGGCGACATCGAGCTGATCGACGACCCCGCCGACAAGGACGCGCTGCTCAAGCGGCTGATCGGCCGCTTCGAGCCGGGGTATGCCGAGCAGTGGCGCGGCCTGGACGAGGACTACCAGCGCAAGCTGCTGGGCGCCATCGTCGGCTTTCGCATCCGCGTGACGCGCTGGGAGCTCAAGCTCAAGATGAGCCAGAACCGCGCGGCGACCGAGCGCCAGCGCATCCGTGAGGCGCTCGCCGGGTCGGCCCGTGACGAAGACCGTGCCGCGGCCGAGTGGATGGCACGCTTGGACAGCTGAGGCGCTCGGCCGGGCCCGGCCAACGGGTTCGCGGCGACGGCTCGATGCGACATCGCCCATCCCGGTGCCGCCGCCAGAAGGGCTTGGCAATTAGCGCCAATTAGCGCGCGCGCTTCCTAGACTTGCTTCGCCCGCCGGTACGGCCGGCCGCGAGGTCGCCAACTGCCACCCGCGCGATTGCCACCAGACAGCGAGGAGATTCAAGTGTCAGATACCAAGAAAAAAATCCAGGCCGCTCTCGATGAGGCCGACGAGATCCAGAAAAGGCATGCGAAGTATCTCAAGCTCATCGACAACGCCGCGAAGGAACTCGACGGCCTGAGGGCGAAGGTGCGGCAGCTCGAGCCCGAAACATCGAAGGGCGACACCGGGAAGAAGGATCTGCTCCTGAGTGTCATCAAGCAGCTCATGAAAGACATCGAGTCCTGCGCGGCGAACGCCAAGGTCGAGTTCGAAAAGCACGAAAAGAGCTACATCGACATCCGTGGCAGTGGCATCAAGACCTTCCTGCTGAAGAAGCACGGTTTGACCGACAAGGACCTGGACGAAGGCGGCGAGAAGGAGTTCGTGAAATTGCTGGCGCTGGATTCCCAGAATGCCAACGCGGTCAAGAACCTTTACGACGACAAGATCGCCAATCGGACCCGCGCGTTGCACGCAGCCCTGGAAATACAGAAAAGCCTGTTGTCCAAATGGCTGGACAAATCAAAAATCGACGCGCTGCTGAAAATTCTCAACGTCGAGATCGACAAGTTTCGTGAGGCGTGCGGCAACGCCTACGCAGAAACCAAGGTCGATTCAGAAATCAAACGCCTGTCTGAGCTGGACAAGGAGAACTCGTCCCTGCGTCTTTCAATCAGAACGCAGCCGGGTGCCGTCGACGCCATGATGGGCAGCCTGGAGACACGGCGCAAGCAGATCTCCATCAAGATCGCGCAGGCGGACAAGACGTTTCAACGGCTTGCCAAGGCCGTGCCTGCGGAGCTGCGGCGCACGAACGACAAGGTCAAGAAGGCCATGGATGAGCTGCTGTCGGTGAACGAAAAGAACACCACCGATCTGCTGAGCGCCGACGAGACGCTCGAAAAGATGGAGAAAAAGCTCAAGACCTTCGCGTGAGGGCGCCCGTCAAGCCGGTACGTGTTCGCCCAACGCCTGCCTCAGCGCGATGGCAGCCGCCGGTGCGCGCTCCTTCGCGCCGCTGATGAAGTAGACGAACACGTCGCGCGCGGCGGCCTTCTGATGCGTTGCCGGTTCGATGCGTGGCACGCCGTCGGGCTCGCCGCCTTGCGCCCAGGCGCGCGCCGCAGATGCCAGCCTGGGAAAGACATCCGGCTTGCAGCCCAGCGGCTCGTCGGCGTGCGTGCGCATGATGCGCGCGTAGACGACGTCACTCGTGGGCTCGGCGATGGGCGGGTAGTCGTCGGACTCGGTGAACACCGTGGCCGCCTTGTACTGCCGCGCCAGCGCGAGGTACGCCGGGCACTGGAAGCTCGCATGCCGCACGTCCAGCGCGTGGCGCAGATTGAGGCCGTCGACATGGGTCGGCAGCAGTTCCAGGAAGGCCGTCAGGTCGGCCGCGTCGAACTTGTGGGTGGGTGCCAGTTGCCAGACGATGGGTCCGAGCTTGTCACCCAGTTCGGCGATGCCTGACTCGATGAAGCGCTTGATCGAGTCCGCGCCGTCGGCCAGCACGCGACGCTGCGTCGCGTAGCGGATGGCCTTGAGCGAGAACACGAAGCCGTCGGGCGTCTGGCTGCGCCACTTGGCGAAGGTAGCGGGCTTTTGCGCGCCGTAGTAGGTGCTGTTGATCTCGATGGCGGTGAGCCGCTGGCTGGCGTATTCCAGTTCGCGCGCCTGCGGCCAGCCCTGGGGGTAGAAGTTGTCGCGCCAGGGCTCGAAGTTCCAGCCGCCGATGCCGACCCTGATCTGTCCTTCGCTCACGCGGGCTCCTGTTGGACTGCTGATGTGTGGCTGTTTCGCAAGCCACTCTAGCGGTCAGCCCAGGCCCGGCGCAAGCGGGCTTACATGCCCGCGTAGTTGGGCCCGCCACCGCCTTCGGGCGTCACCCAGACGATGTTCTGCGTCGGGTCCTTGATGTCGCAGGTCTTGCAGTGCACGCAGTTCTGCGCGTTGATCTGCAGGCGCTGGTTCCCGCCCTCGGCCGGCACGAATTCGTAGACGCCAGCCGGGCAGTAGCGGCTCTCGGGGCCGGCGAACTTCGCCAGGTTGACCTGCACCGGCACCGAGTCGCTCTTCAGCGTCAGGTGGGCGGGCTGGTTTTCCTCGTGGTTGGTGTTGGAGATGAACACCGACGAGAGGCGGTCGAAGGTCAGCTTGCCGTCCGGCTTGGGGTAGGCGATGGGCTGGCACTCGGCCGCAGGCCGCAGGGTCTGGTGGTCGGCCTTGTGGTTGTGCAGCGTCCACGGCGGGCTGGCGACGCCCAGCTTGGGCAGCAGCCACTGCTCGATGCCGGTCATCAACTGGCCGGTGGTCTTGCCCTTCTTGAACCAGAGCTTGAAGTTGCGGGTCTGCTGCAGCTCCTCGTTGAGCCAGCTCTTCTCGAAGGCTTCCGGGTAGGCCGTCAATTCGTCCTGCGCGCGGCCTGCGGCCAGCGCGGGCGCGAGGGCTTCCGCGGCCAGCATGCCGCTCTTGATGGCCGCGTGGCTGCCCTTGATGCGCGCGGCGTTCAGGTAGCCGGCGTCGCAGCCCACCAGGCAGCCTCCGGGGAAGACCGTCTGGGGCAGCGCCTGCGGCGTGCCGTTGTTGATGGCGCGCGCGCCATAGCCGATGCGCTTGCCGCCTTCGATGTGGGCGCGGATGGCCGGGTGAGCCTTCCAGCGCTGCATCTCCTCGAACGGGCTCAGGTAGGGGTTGTCGTAGTCCAGGCCGATGACGAAGCCCAGCGTGACCTTGTTGCCCTCCAGGTGATACAGGAAGCCGCCGCCGAAGGTGTCGCCCTCCATCGGCCAGCCGGCCGTGTGCACCACCTTGCCCGGCTGCGCCTTGTCGGCCGGGATCTCCCACAGCTCCTTGATGCCGATGGCGTAGGTCTGCGTGTCCTTGCCCTCGGTCAGCTTGTATTTGGCCAGCAACTGCTTGCCGAGGTGGCCGCGTGCGCCTTCGGCGAACACGGTGTACTTGCCCAGCAGTTCCATGCCGAGCTGGAAGTGGTCGGTGGGCTCGCCGTCCTTGCCCAGGCCCATGTTGCCGGTGGCCACGCCCTTGACGCGACCCTGCTCGTCATAGAGCACTTCGGCCGCAGCGAAGCCCGGGAAGATTTCGATGCCCAGGCTTTCCGCCTGCTGGGCCATCCACTTGACGACGTCGGACAGGCTGATGACGTAGCAGCCGTGGTTGTGGAAGTTGCGCGGCACGAGGAAATCGGGCGTGCGCTTGGCGCCGGTCTCGCTGAGGAACAGCACGTCGTCGCCGGTCACGGCCTGGTTCAGCGGCGCGCCGAGCTCCTTCCAGTTCGGAAACAGCTCGGTGATGGCGCGCGGGTCCATCACGGCGCCGGACAGGATGTGGGCGCCGGGCTCCGAGCCTTTTTCCAGCACGACGATGTTGGCGTCAGGCTGGATCTGCTTCAGGCGGATGGCCGTGGCCAGGCCCGCCGGGCCGCCGCCGACGACGACCACGTCGTATGCCATGGACTCGCGGGGGCCGAACTGGGCCAGGATTTCTTCGGATGTCATGCAGGGCTCCGGCAGCTTTGAATTGCGCGCGATTCTAGAGAGGGTGGCGAATGAATCGAACGACCGTGCTTTTTTAGGGCGCAGGCTCTAGCCCGGTAGGATCGCGCCACAAATTGCGAGAGGCAGTCCCATGAGTTACTCCATCAATCTCGAAGGCCGCGTGGCCCTGATCACGGGAGCGTCCAGCGGGCTGGGTGCGCAGTTCGCCAGGACGCTGTCCCAGGCAGGCGCCTGCGTCGTGCTGGCGGGGCGCCGTGTCGAGCGGCTCAAGGACCTGCGTGCCGAGATCGAGGGCAACGGCGGCGATGCGCACGTGGTGGAACTGGACGTGACCGATGTGGCCAGCATCAAGAGCGCCGTGGCGCACGCCGAGACCGAGGTGGGCACGCTGGATATCCTGGTCAACAACTCGGGCGTGAGCCGGACGCAACGGATCACGGACGTGACCGAGAACGACTACGACCACGTGATGGACACCAACACGCGCGGCGCCTTCTTCGTCGCGCAGGAGGTGGGCAAGCGCATGCTGGGCCGCGCGCGGGGCTCGGCGCCGGGCACCTTCATCGGCGGGCGCATCGTCAACGTGGCGTCCATGGCCGGCTTGCGGGTGCTGAGCCAGATCGGCGTCTACGCGATGAGCAAGGCTGCGGTGATCCACATGACGCGCGCGATGGCGCTGGAATGGGGCAAGTACGGCATCAACGTGAACGCCATCTGCCCCGGCTACATCGACACCGAGATCAACCACCACCACTGGGGCACCGAGCAGGGCAGGAAGCTGATCGAGCTGCTGCCCAGGAAGCGCGTCGGCCAGCCCCAGGACCTCGACACGGCGCTGCTGATGCTGTGCGCCAACGAGAGCCATTTCATCAATGGCGCGGTGATCCAGGCTGATGACGGCTTTGGTGTGTGATGAGCCGTCGAGACCTGACCCCGCTGGAGGCCCGCGTCCTCGCCGTGCTCGTCGAGAAGGAAAGCACCGTGCCGGACAGCTATCCGCTGTCCGCCAACGCGCTGACCTCGGGCTGCAACCAGAAGACGGCGCGCGACCCGGTCATGGACGTCAGCGAGTCCGAGGTGCTGGCCACCGTGGAAGAGCTGAAGGCGCTGCACCTCGTCAACACCGTCAGCGGCAGCCGCGTGGTGCGCTATGAACACAACTTCGCGCGCGGCATGGGCGTGCCCGGCGCAGCGATGGCGCTGCTGACGCAGCTGATGCTGCGCGGCCCGCAGACGGCGGCCGAGTTGCGGCAGAACACCGAGCGGCTGCACCGCTTTGCCGACGTGTCGTCGGTGGAAGGCTTTCTGGACGAACTGGCCGGGCGCGAGCCGCCGATGGCCGTCAAGCTCGCCAAGGCGCCCGGTGCCCGCGAGGCCCGCTGGGCGCACCTGCTGTGCGGGCCGGTCGCGTCCGTCGAGCAGGCCGTCGCGGCGGCCGTGCCACGCGACGAGGAGGTCGCGCTGCTGCGCGCCGAAGTGGCAGCGTTGCGCGGCCTCGTCAACCGCATCGCCGCCGAGCTGGGCATCGCGCCATGAGATACGTCGTCCCGGCCGAGAAGAAGCTGACCTTCGAGCTGCGCATCCAGATGCGCTGGGGCGACATGGACGCCATGGGCCACATCAACAACACGCTGTATTTCCGCTACCTGGAGATGGCGCGCGTGGACTGGCTGGCATCCATCGGCGCGCCGCCCAACCCGGGCGGGCAGGGGCCGGTCATCGTCAACGCGTTCTGCAACTTCTACCGCCAGCTGAAGGTGCCCGGCGAGGTCATCGCCAGGCACTACGTCAGCGACCCCGGCCGCACGGCGTTCGAGACGTGGATCACGCTGGAGCGGGCCGATGAGCCCGGCGTCATCTACGCCGAAGGGGGCGCCACGACGCTGTGGTTCGACGCCCAGACCGACAAGGCCATCGCCCTGCCGGACTGGGTGCGCGCGCTGGTCACCTGAAGCTGTACTTCGCGCTCACGTAGGCATAGCGGCCGCGCGGGTCGGTGTAGCTCGGGTCGTAGCCGGACAGGAAGAACCAGGCCTGCTGCGAGAACGGCGGCGCCTTGTCGAACAGGTTTTGCACGCCGGCGCGCAGCGTCAGCGCCTTGGTGGCTTCCCAGGCGCCGGAGAGGTTCCACAGCGAGTAGGCCGCCACCTTGATGTCGGGCTTGCCGATGATGTGCTGGTCGTTGTAGCCCTGCAGGTAGCTGTTGGACAGCGTCAGACCGAAGGGGCCGCTCTCCCAGTCCACGCTCACCGTGTGGCGCCAGCGCTGCACGACGCCGTCGTTGATGAACACGTTCAGGTTGCTGACGTAGGGGTCGCCGTCGCCGGTCTGCTGCAGCGAGCGCAGCGTCAGCGTGCCGTTGAGCCGCAGGCCGAACTGGCCGACGCCGGTCTTCAGCCCGGTCAGCGAGGCGCCGATGTCCAGGCCGGAGATCTTCTGCTTGCCGCGGTTTTCCTTGACGAGGTCGATGTGGTCGATGGCGTCGTCTGCATCGCGGTGCACCAGGCTGCCGTACTTGGCCAGGTTGGACAGGATGACGTCCACGCCCAGCGTGCTGATGAGGTTGGTCTTCTCGATGTTCCAGTAGTCGAGGTTGAGGTTGACGCCACGTCGCGGCTCGAACACCACGCCGGCCGAGTACTGGCGCGACTTCTCGGGCTTGAGCTTGGCGTTGCTGTAGTTGTAGGTGATCCAGCCCTCTGAGCAGTCGGTCGGCGTGTTGCTCGGGTCGGCGGCCAGGCAGACCGGGTCCACCAGCGTGGCGGACGAGCCTTCTGTCAGCGGGCGGTACAGGTCCGTCAGGCTGGGTGCGCGAAAGCCCCGGCCGACCGAGGCGCGCAGCAGCAGCTCCGGCATGGGCACGTACTTCAGGCCCAGCTTGGGGCTTGCCGCACCGCCGCTGACCTGGTAGTGCTCATAGCGCAGCGCGGCCTGCAGTTCGAGCTGCTTGGTGATGGGCGCGCTGATCTCGCCGAACACGGCATTCACCTTGCGCGACTTGCCGAAGTCGGAGTCCGGCCCTTGGGAGGTCTCGCCGAGGATGAGGTCCTGCTTGAGCGCATCGGACTGGTGGTAGTTCTGCTTCTCGCGGCGCAGTTCGCCGCCCAGGGCCAGTGCCAGGTCGCCGCCGGCCAGCGGCATGAGGGCCTTGGACATCTTGAAGTCCAGGCTGTCCATCGTGCCGGTGGCGCGGCGCACCTCGCCGCGGATCTGCGCCTTCTCATACAGCGCGAGGCCGGCGGCGCTGGACGGGCCGAAGGGGTTCAGCGTGCCGTTGGCAAAGCCGTCGAGCACCATCTGCTCGTTCAGGTACCCCAGGCGGTCGCGGTCGGAGACGGTGCTGGTGCTGTGGTTCAGCGCCCATTCGTAGTCCCAGCCGGACAGCACGCCGTTGGTGCCCAGCACGAAGCGGTTGGTGGTGGACAGCAGCTCGCTGGTGCGCAGGCCGGCCTCGGTAAGGCGCGTGCGAACGGTCATGAGGCGATCCTCGTCGCCCGCAGGCAACTGGTTCAGCGAGCTGCCCTTGAGCGCCGGGATCAGGCCGACGTCGATGTCCGGGTCGACGCGGTTGGGCGTGCCGGTGTACAGCGTCTTGGCACGGGCCAGCGACACTTCGGCGAAGAGCTGGTGGCCGCCGCCGAGGTTGAACACGCCGCGGCCGAACATGCTGCCCTTGGTGGACTCCGGGTACAGCTCGATGTCGCGCATGTAGTCGAAGGTGCAGCCGTCCACGCCACCGATGCCGGCGGGCAGGTAGAGGTTGGCCGGCGGATTGCAGCCCGAGGCTGCTGCCGGATTGATGGTTCGGCTGTCGATGACTGTCTTGCCGTTGGTCTTGAATCCTTCGGAGATGAGGATGTCTCGCTGGGCGCTGGTCGGGCGCAGGTTGCCCGGGAAGGTATAGCTGGACAGCAGATCCGGCAGCCGGCCGGGGATGTCGAGATCCTTGATGAACTTGCGGCGCGAGGCGTTGAGGCTGGTGGCCTTCTGCACATCCAGCACGCCGAACAGGTTGAAGCCGTCGCGTGCGTAGTCGCCGTACCCGCCGGCCAGCGTCGCGGAGCGCTTGTTGCCGCCGCCGCCCTCGGTCGTGTTGCCGGCCAGCGCACTCACTTCAACGCCGGAGAAGTCCTTGCGCGTGATGAAGTTGATGACGCCGCCGATGGCGTCCGAGCCGTACAGCGACGAGGCGCCGTCCAGCAGGATCTCGACGCGCTGCAGGGCGGCGGCGGGAATGCTGTTCAGGTCCACGCCGGCCGCGTCGCCGGGTGACGCGAAGTTGGCGACGCGCCGGCCGTTGAGCAGCACCAGCGTGGACGACACGCCCAGGCCGCGCAGGTTGGCGGCGTTGAAGCCCATCTGGTCGCGAAAGCCGCCGTAGGCCACGCTGCCGCCATCGGTCAGGTTGTTCGCGCTGGCGCTGACGCGGGCCAGCAGCTCGGCGGCGGTGGTGACGCCGGCCTTGTCGATCTCGGCTCGCGTGATGACCTGCACCGGCAGCGCCGTCTCGCCCTCGATGCGCTTGATGGCCGAGCCGGTGATCTCGACGCGTTCGAGCTTGTCCGGCGGCGGCGTCTGCGCCTGGACTTGCAGCGGGCCGGCCAGCATCAGCAAGGCGGCGGCGCTGGCGATGCGGGAAGGGCGGGAAGGGCGAGCGGCAATCATCTGAGTCTCCCGAAGCGGTTTGCGGGCGAGTCTAGGCATGCGCGGCGCCGATGCCGGTCTCTTCTGGTGAGACCGTCTCGCCCGCGCCACGCCGCTTGTCCTGCGATTCAGGGGCGAATCTGTCACGCAGCCTCTGTCATGATTCGAGGTCTGATCAATGAGGATGGCACGCATGAGGGCATGGATCTGGGCTGGGGTGGCGGCAATGGCAACGGCCCTGGGTGCGCAGGCGGCCAACCCGACACCGCCCGCGGCGACGACAGCGGCGGCCGCCCGCGCACAGCGCCCCGCCTTGGTGCCCTCCGTGCCCGCGGCGCGCGGCGCTGTGACGGCGCCCGCCAGGCCCGCATCCGCGCCGGCCGCGGCTGTCGCGCCCGCCGCCGCGGTGGACGCCGGCGAGCCGGCGATCCGTGGGTATGCGGTGCCCATCGGCGGCGCGCTGAAGGCCGACAACGAAGAGGTGTGGCAGCGCATCGTCAACCTGGCGGGTGGCAAGGGCGCGCGCTTCGTCGTGTTCGGCACGGCCAGTGAAGATCCCGAAGCCAGCGCCAAGCAGGTCGTCGACCTGCTGCAGCGGCGCGGTGCCGTCGCCGAGGCGCTGCCCGTGGCGCCGCGCTTCTCGTGGGTGGACCTGAACAAGGTCGTGCGCGACCCCGCGCTGATCGCCAAGGTCAAGGCAGCCAAGGGCGTGTTCTTCACCGGCGGCCTGCAGGAACGCATCGTCGACGTGTTGCAGCCCGGCGGCCAGAGCACGCCGATGCTGGAGGCCGTGTGGGACGTCTATCGCCGCGGCGGCGTCGTGGCGGGCACCTCCGCGGGCGCCGCCATCATGAGCACCATCATGTTCCGCGATGCGCCCAGCATCATGAACATCCTCAAGGGCCGTTTTGCCGATGGCAAGCAGGTGGACCGCGGCCTGGGCTTCGTCGGCCCGCACCTGTTCGTGGACCAGCATTTCCTCAAGCGCGGCCGCTTCGGCCGCATGATCCCGCTGATGATGGCCAAGGGCTACAAGATCGGCCTGGGCGTGGACGAGAACACGGCGGCCATCATCCGCGGCGACGAGATCGAGGTCATCGGCGACCGCGGCGCGCTGGTCGTGGACCTGACCGAGGCCAGGAGCGACCCGGCGGTCAGCGCGTTCAACGTGCAGGGCGCGCGCATCTCCTACCTGGAGCATGGCGACCGCTACCACCTGCGTGCCCGCTCGACGACGCCCTCGGCGCCCAAGCTGCGCGGCGAGCTGCATGACGCGGAGTCCCCCAACTTCCGCGCCTACTACACGGAGGACGTCTTCAACCTCGACATGCTGGGCGACTCGGCCATCTCCAACGCGATGACGCGGCTGATCGACAGCTACCGCAAGGAGATCAAGGGCCTGGCGTTCGACGTGCTGCCGCGCGCCAACGACCCGCTGGCGGACCTGGGCTTCCTGTTCCGCATCTACAAGGGCTCGGACTCGCTGGGCTGGAGCACCGAGGAGTTCGGCGGCGAGCAGTTCACCGTGGCCAACCTGTACCTGGACATCAGCCCGGTCAAGCTGCCGATGCCGCTGTACGGCAACTGGACGCCGCCGCGCCCGCCAGCGGCCGCGCAGCAGAGCGCGGCGCCCGCATCGGCGCCGCAGTGAGGGCGGGGTGCGCCCGCCGGCAGTGTTCGCTGACGGGCTGCACCTTCTGGGGCTTGACCTGCTGTTGCAGCGCGCGCCGAACTGCCACCATCGAGACTTCTGAACCCAGCCCGTCCGGCAGCGCATGCCGGCCCCCGCGACGATCTTGACCTCCCACGCCCAGCCCGGCACCGTCGTCGTCATCGGCGGTGCACTCAAAGCCGGCAGCGACGCCGTCTGGCAGCGCATCGTCGACGAGGCCGGCGGTGCCGGCGCGCCCATCGCCGTCTTTGCGACCGCCGCCTACGAGCCCGAACGCATCGCGGCGCAGATCACCGCGGCGCTGAACCGCTGCGGTGCGCATGCCGAGACCATTCCCGTGGCGCCCAACCTGCCGGGCGCTGACCTGCAGGCCCGCCTGCACGACCCCGCGCTGATCGCCAAGGTGGCGCGCTGCCGTGCCGTCTTCTTCTCGGGCGGCGCGCAGGAACTCATCGTCGACACGCTCAGGCCTGGCGGCGCGGCCACGGCCATGCTGCAGGCCATCCGCGCGGTCTTCGATGCCGGTGGCGTCATCGCCGGCACCAGCGCCGGTGCGGCCGTCATGAGCCGCATGATGTTCCGTGACGCGATGGACAACTTGGCCATCCTCAAGGGCCAGTGGCGCGCCGGGCTGGAATACGACCAGGGCCTGGGCTTCCTGGGCCCCGACCTGCTCGTGGACCAGCATTTCCTCAAGCGGGGCCGCATCGGTCGCATGCTGCCGGCGATGCAGGCACTGGGCTTTCGCCTGGGGCTGGGGGTCGACGAGAACGCCGCCGTCGTCGTCAAGGGCTCGACGCTCGAGGTCATCGGCGGCAGCGGGGCCATCCTCGTCGACCTGGCCGGTGCCGGCCATGACGCCGCGCTGCCGGCTTTCAACATCCACGATGTGCGGCTGTGCTACCTGGACCATGGCGACCGCCACGACCTCGCCACCGGCGTGACGACACCGGCCGCCCACAAGCGCGTGCTGCCGCACGTCGATCCGGTCGCGGCAGACCGGGTGCCGCAGGGCGACCGATATTTTCTGGACATGCTGGGCGATGGCTGCCTGCTGGAGGCGATGACACAACTGCTCGATGGCACCGCGCCCGACGTGCGCGGGCTGGCCCACCGCGTGAACCCGTGCGCGCATGACGACCGGCCCGACATCGGTTTCGAGTTCCGCCTGCACCGAGGTCCCGGGCTGGCCGGCTGGCGTGCCGCAGCACCGGGAGGCGAGGGCCTCACGGTGCTCGAGGTGCGCCTGGACGTGATCCCCGTGCGGGTGGCCCATCCCCTGTTCACCCCGCTGGCTGCTGAAGGGTCGCCGGCAGGGGCGCCGCCGTGGCCGCCGGTGCCGGCAAAGGTGCCGCGACACAATGGTGGCCATGGCTGAACCCGACACCCGACCCGAAGGCTTCCAGCGTGTCAGCGCGGCGCTCGCGGCACATGCCCATCCCCACCCGCCGCTGTGGCTGGACGTGGCCGCCCGCACGGCCCAGGAAGCCGCCGATGCGCTGGGCGTCACGCTGGGCCAGATCGCCAAGTCCGTCGTCTTCCGCCGCAAGGCCGACGACGGAGCCGTGCTGGTCATCACGTCCGGCGACAAGCGCGTCGACGAGGCCAGGCTGAAAGCCCACACCGGCCCGCTGGGCCGCGCCGATGCCGACTTCGTGAAGGCGCGCACCGGCTTCTCGATCGGCGGCGTGTCGCCCGCGGGTTTTGCGCCGGCCGATGGGGCCGCGCCGCCGCAGCTGTTCATCGACCGCGAGCTGTTCCGCTTCGACATCATCTGGGCCGCGGCCGGGCACCCCAACGGCGTCTTCAGGCTGACGCCGGCCGAGCTGGAAGCGCTGACCGGCGCGCCGGTCATTGACGTGGTTCAGGCATGAAAACGCCCGTCGTTTCGCCTTGTGTGAACGTCTGCCAGATGGATGCCGCCAGTGGCTGGTGCCGCGGCTGCGGGCGCAGCATCAACGAGATCGCCGGCTGGGGCGGCGCGCCCGAGACGGTGCAGCGCCACGTGCTGGACCAGCTGCCCGAGCGCCGCGTCGAACTCCATCGCCATGGCCTGTGGCTGGGCCCCTGGCCGCACAGTGAGGAGCAGGACCGGTGAAGCGACTGACCTTCTATGTCGACCCCATCTCGCCCTATGCGGCGCTGGCGTTCGAGGCGCTGCCGGAGGTGCTGGCAGGGCACAGCGTCGAGGTGGTCTACCGCCCCATCTTGTTTGCCGCGCTGCTGCAGGCGCTGGGCCAGAAAGGACCGGCCGAGATCGAGCCCAAGCGGCGCTGGACCTTCCGCCAGGTGGCCTGGCTCGCGCACCGCCAGGGCGTCGTGCTGGACCCGCCGGCGCAGCACCCGTTCAACCCGCTGCCGCTGCTGCGCCTGGCCTGGGCCAGCGCCGCGCCGGCCGGCCAGCCGGGCGACACGCCCAGCCGCTGGGTCGTCGAGCAGCTCTTGCACCACGTCTGGCGTGGCGCCGGTGCCGATGCCAACGACTCCGTGCGGCTGGGCGCGCTTGCGGAGCGGCTTGCGCCGGCTCAGGCCCCGGCCGCCGAGGCCATCAAGCAGCGCCTGCGCAGCGAGACGGAAAGCGCGCTGGCGCTGGGCGTCTTCGGCGTGCCAACCCTGGAACTGGACGGGCGCCTGTTCTGGGGCCAGGATGCGCTGCCCATGGTGCGCGCCGCGCTGGAGGGCGACCCGTGGTTCCGCAGCGGCGTCTGGGAGCAGTCGGGTCAGCCGCGGCCTGGCCTCACACGCCGGCACTGACGCCGCACCGCCGTCACCAACGGTCTCAGGATTTACCCGCGACGGCCTGTTTTTACCGCATCGCGGAATGCGCCTTGAGGGTTCGTGCGGAGTTTGTCAGCCTCGATTCAGACTGGCGTCAGAACACGGTCAGAGGGCCTCGCAATAGTCCCGCTGCAAGGATTGACCCAACGTGGGACGGTCCGACAACAGACGGAGACTCATCATGGCAACTGCAGCAGGTTCGGCCTCGGCACCGATGACCAAAGAGGAAAAGAAGGTCATCTTCGCGTCCTCTCTGGGCACGGTGTTCGAGTGGTACGACTTCTACCTCTATGGCTCGCTGGCGCCCATCATCGCCAAGCAGTTCTTCTCGGGCCTGGACCCGCAGGCGGCGTTCATCGCGTCGCTGATGGCCTTCGCCGCCGGCTTCATCGTGCGCCCGTTCGGCGCGCTGGTGTTCGGCCGCCTGGGCGACATGATCGGCCGCAAGTACACCTTCCTGGTCACCATCCTGATCATGGGCCTGTCGACGTTCATCGTCGGCGTGCTGCCCACCTACGCCACCATCGGGGCGGCCGCGCCGGTCATCCTGATCGGCCTGCGCCTGCTGCAGGGTCTGGCCCTGGGCGGCGAATACGGTGGTGCTGCGACCTACGTCGCCGAGCACGCGCCGCACGGCAAGCGCGGCGCCTACACGTCGTGGATCCAGACGACCGCGACGCTGGGCCTGTTCCTGTCGTTGATGGTCATTCTCGGCGTGCGCACCTCGCTGGGCGAGAAGGACTTCGGCGACTGGGGCTGGCGCATCCCGTTCATCGTCTCCATCCTGCTGCTGGGCATCTCGGTGTGGATCCGGCTGTCGATGAATGAATCGCCCGCCTTCCAGAAGATGAAGGCCGAGGGCAAGACCTCCAAGGCGCCGCTGACCGAGTCCTTCGGTCAGTGGAAGAACCTGAAGATCGTGCTGCTGGCACTGTTCGGCCTGGTGGCCGGCCAGGGTGTGGTGTGGTATTCGGGCCAGTTCTACGCGCTGTTCTTCCTGACCTCGGTGCTGAAGGTCGAGGCCGCCAGCGCCAACATCTGGATCGCGATCGCGCTGCTGCTGGGCACGCCGTTCTTCGTCATCTTCGGCACGCTGTCCGACAAGATCGGCCGCAAGCCCATCATCATGGCCGGCCTGCTGCTGGCCGCGGTGACGTACTTCCCGCTGTTCAAGGCGCTGACCGGCGCTGCCAACCCCGACCTGGCCCGCGCGCAGGAAACCCAGAAGGTCACGCTGACCACGTCGACGGCCACCTGCTCCTTCCAGGGCAGCCCGACGGCGCGTGAAGTGGACTTCACGAGCGCCTGCGACATCGCCAAGCGGGCGCTGGCCCAGTCGTCCGCCAGTTCCGAGACCGTCGAGGCGGCACCGGGCGCGCCAACCGTCGTGCGCGTCGGCGACAAGGAAATCACCGTGCCGACGGCCACCCGCCTGACGGAGCACAAGTTCGACGAAGCCAGCACCAAGGCCATCGCCGGTTTCAAGAAGGAGCTGGGCGACGCGATGAAGGCCGCCGGCTACCCGGCCAAGGCCGACCTGGCCAAGGCCAATGTGCCGATGGTCATCGCCATCCTGTTCGTGCTGGTGCTGTACGTGACCATGGTCTACGGCCCCATCGCGGCCATGCTGGTCGAGATGTTCCCGACCCGCATCCGCTACACGTCGATGAGCCTGCCGTACCACATCGGCAACGGCTGGTTCGGCGGCATGCTGCCCTCCATCACCTTCGCGATGGTGGCGCAGAACGGCAACATCTATCACGGCCTGTGGTACCCCATCGTCATCGCGGCGGCCACCTTCGTCATCGGTGTGCTGTTCGTGCGCGAGACCAAGGACGTGGACATCTACGCGAAGGACTGACGCACCCTGGGACGACGGCCACGCGGCCTGCAGGTCGCGTGGCCTGATCCCGATCCAAGGCCGGCTTCAAGCCGGCCTTTTTGCTTGCTGGGGCCGCGTTGGCTTGTCGATTGCACCGCGCCCTGCGACGATGCCGCCGATGTCCCAATCCAACGACTCTCCCGAGCACGCCGCGGGCAGCGCCGGCGAGCAGCGCCGGCTGCAGATGGTCGACATCGCGCGCCTGGCCGGCGTGTCGGTGTCCACCGTGTCGCGCGCGCTCAACGGCAGCGAGCTCGTCAATGCCGAGACCCGCCAGCGCGTGGCCGAACTGGCCCGTTCGCTGAACTACTCCATCAACTTCGGTGCGCGCAACCTGCGGCTGCAGGAGAACAAGACGGTGGCCGTCGTCGTGCCGTTTGATGCCAAGTCGCGCCAGCACATTTCCGACCCCTTCTTCCTGTCCATCGTCGGCTCCATCGCCGATGCGCTGACCGACCGCGGCTACGACATGCTGCTGTCCCGCGTGGATGCCGAGCGGCTGGACCTGGCCTCGCACTGGTTCGATTCCGGCAAGGCCATCGGTGTCGTCCTCATCGGCCAGTGGCGCCACCACGACCAGCTCAACGAGATGGCCGCCCGCAAGCTGCCGCTGGTCGTCTGGGGTGGCGAGATGCCACAGCAGCTCTACTGCAGCGTGGGTGGCGACAACGTGCTCGGCGGCCTGCAGGCTGCGCGCCACCTGCTGCAGTCGGGCCGCCGACGCATCGCCTTCGTGGGCGACGCGCAGCTGCCCGAGGTCTGGCTGCGCCGCCAGGGCTATGTCCAAGCGCTGACCGAAGCCGGCCTGGCGGCGGACCCGGCGCTGGAGCTGGCCGCCCCTTTCGAGCCCGGCGTGGCGACCGGCATCGTGCGGGATTTCTGCGCGGCGCGGCGCGATTTCGACGCCGTGGTTTGCTGCAGCGACGTGCTGGCCCTGCTGACCATCCAGGCCCTGCGCGCCGCGGGCCGCACCGTGCCGGGCGAGGTCGCCGTGGTGGGCTATGACGACATGCCGCTCGCTGCCTACTGCGACCCGCCACTGACGACGGTGCACCAGCCGGTGGCGGAGGCGGGGGCCGAACTCGTCGAGGCGTTGCTGGCGCAGTTGCGCGGCGAGCGCTTCGGGCCGCGCACGCTGCCCGTCTACCTGAAGCTGCGCCAAAGCGCGCCCGCCGCCGCGGGTTGAGGGTCTGTTGCGGTCGCGCTGGGCCACTGCCGGCGCGGCGGCCGTGGCATTCGGCGCATGTAAATCGTGCTGCTTATCGTTTTCATTGGATGTTGTCGAGTTGGATAAGTCGTCAGCATCTACGTGTTTCTACTGGATTGCAATCGATTGCAATGCCGCTGAAGTGAAAGCAGAATGACGGCATGGACCGGTGCTCATCGAAGCACCGGGGCCGCACCGCCTCGCAGAAGGCGTCTGAACATCCACAACCAGGAGACAACATGCCCAGCTCTCGCTCGAGCGCCGTGCGCGCGCACCGCCGCCCCTCGCTGCATCCGTTCGCCGCTGCCGTGGCGCTCGCGTTGCTTGCCACCCAGACCCAGGCCCAGCAAGCCGCCGCCGACACCGGCGATGGCCTCAAGCTCGATGCCGTCGTCGTCACCGGCAGTTCGTCCGCCAAGTCCAAGATGCGCTCCAGCGTCGCGATCTCGACCATCGAGAGCGAGGGCGTCACCGCCGTCACCGCGGCCAGCGCCACCGACGTGCTGCGCGCCGTGCCCGGCATCCGCGCCGAGGCCAGCGGCGGCGAGTCCAACGCCAACGTCGCCGTGCGTGGCATCCCGGTCTCGGCCGGTGGCGCGCGCTACATCCAGTTCCAGGAAGACGGCCTGCCCGTGCTGCAGTTCGGCGACATCGCCTTCGCCACGCCCGACACCTGGCTGCGCGCCGACGCCGGCTTCGACCGCCTGGAAGTGGTGCGCGGCGGCTCGGCCGCGTTGCTGGCCACCGGCGCGCCGGGCGGCATCATCAACTTCATCAGCAAGACCGGCCAGGAGCCGGGTGGCAGCATCCAGCTGACCCAGGGCCTGGACTTCGACCAGACCCGCGTCGACATCGGCTATGGCGGGCGGCTCGCTCCCAAGACCCGCTTCTTCATCGGCGGTTTCTACCGCGTGGGCGATGGTGGCCGCAAGGGCGCACATGGCGTCGAGAACGGCGGCCAGATTCGCGGCAATGTCACCTTCGAGCTGGAAGGCAAGAGCTTCGTGCGCCTGAGCTTCAAGCACCTGGACGACCAGACGCCCACCTTCATGCCCACGCCCGTCAAGTACGTCGGCGGCAGCATCCAGACCATCCCCGGCCTCGACCCGCGCCGCTCAGCCTTCTACGACGCCGCCTGGCCGCTGGACAACACGCTGACCGGCACCAACGGCCGCGCGACCAGCAGCATCCGCGACGGCCTGGTCGCCAAGAGCGATGCCCTCGGCGCTGAGGCGGACGTCGACGTGGGTGGCGGCTTCCGGCTGCAGAACAAGTTCTCGTGGAGCAAGAACTCGGGCCGCTTCGTGGGCATCTTCCCCGGCGACGACGTGTCCGCCGCGCCCGCCGGCACGACCATCGCGACCGGCCCCGACGCCGGCAAGGCCTACACCGGCGACAAGTTCACCGCCGTCATCTTCAACACCAAGGTCGACAACGTCGGCCTGATGGCCAACGACCTGAAATTCTCCCGCGACTTCGACCTGGGCGACGGCATCAAGGTCAGCGCGGTCGCCGGCTTCTACACCTCGGTGCAGAAGCTCGACCTGACGTGGAACTTCAACCAATACTCGTTGTCGGCCCAGCAGGACGGCGCCCGCGTGCTCAACGTGCCCGGCGTCGTCAACGGCTCGCCCGGCTTCGGCGGCTGCTGCAGCAACACGCAGGACAGCAAGTACACGACCACCGCGCCCTACCTGGTGCTGAACTTCGATGCCGGCGCGCTGACGGGCGACGTGGGCGTGCGCCGCGACAACCAGAAGGCCAGCGGCGCTTACCTCCAGTCCAACGCTGGCCTGGCCTACGACCTGACCCGACCCAACGTGATCGACTACGACTTCGGCCGCACGTCGTACTCGCTGGGCGGCAACTACGCCTTGAGCAAGGACTTGTCGCTGTTCGCGCGCTACTCCGACGGCGCCGCCTACAACGCCGATCGCATCACCTTCTTCAACAACCCCAACCTCGTCAACGGCAAGAGCCCCACGATCCCGACCAACAAGGTCAAGCAGGCCGAGGCCGGCATCAAGATCCGCGGCGGCGGCATGAGCCTGTTCGCCACGCTCTTCCACGCCAAGACCGACGAGGTCAACGTCGACGTGACCACCAGCCCCATCGTCGCCAAGGCCAACAGCTACCGCAGCAATGGCCTGGAGCTGGAAGGCTCGGCCCGCCTCGGCATCGTCAACATGCTGGCCGGCCTGACCTACACCGACGCCAAGCAGGCCGACGGCCGCGCACCCAAGCGCCAGGCCAAGGTGGTGTACCAGCTCACGCCCACCGTCAACGTCAACGACGCGCTGAGCTTCGGCGTCGGCATCGTCGGCACCACCAAGAGCCTGGACGACGGCCCGACCGGCCCGCTGACCATCACGCTGCCGGCCTACACCGTCGTCAACGCGTTCGCCAGTTATGCGCTCACCGACAAGGCCACGCTCTCGCTGGCAGCCAACAACCTCTTCAACGAGCTGGCCTACACCGAGAGCAACGACGGCCGCGGTGCCGCTCGCGCCTACACGGGCCGCACGGTCAAGGCCTCGCTGCGCTACGCGTTCTGATGACGGGCATCCTGGTCCTCGGTGAAGCCCTCGTGGACGAGTTCCACGACGGGGCGGTCGCCGGCGGCGCGCCGTTCAACGTGGCGCGTTCGCTGGCGGCGCTCGGTGCACCGGTGCGCTTCGTCAGCCGCATCGGTGCGGACGATGCCGCCGGCCGCCTCGTGCTGGACAGCGCCGCGCGCTTCAGCCTGTCGGTGGACGGCATCCAGCGCGACGCCGCGCATGCCACCGGCCGCGTCAGCGTGCACGAGGAGGCGGGCGGCCACCGCTTCGAGATCCATGCCGACGCGGCCTGGGACCATCTGGAAGTGCCGGTCTCGGGCGACGCGGGCATCGTCTACTTCGGCAGCCTCGCGCAACGCCATCCGGCCTCGCGCGCGGCCCTCCGCGCCACCGTCAAACGCGCACCAAGCCTGCGGCTGCTGGACCTCAACCTGCGCCCCGGCACCGACACGCCTGAGATCGCCGCCGAGTCGCTGATGCTGGCCGACTGGGTCAAGCTCAACGAGGACGAGCTCGGCTGCCTGCTCGCCTGGTTCGAGCCCACGCTGCCGGCACTGATGGCCCGCTTCGCGCTGCAGCGTGTGGTGCTCACGCGCGGCGCGTACGGCTATGCGGTTTACGGCGAGCAGGGACTGTTGCTGGCCACGGGGGAGGGCGCCGCACAGCCCGCCTTCGTCGACAGCGTGGGCGCGGGCGACGGCTTCACGGCGATGCTGCTGGCAGGCCTGTCCCTGCGCCGCGACCTGGGCGCCACGCTGAACCTGGCCAACCGCTACGCCGCGATGATCTGCGGCGTGCGCGGCCCGGTGCCCGACCTCGCGGTTGATCCTTCGGTGCTGGCGCCTTGGCGCGAGGCCTTGCAGGCGCTGCCCGCGGGGGACGCATGAACAAGCCCCACCTCTCAGTCACGCAGATCGTGAACATGAATGTCGGGTTCCTCGGCATCCAGTTCAGCTTCGGCCTGCAGCAGGCCAACATGAGCCCGATCTACCAGATGCTGGGCGCTGAAGGCAAAGACCTGCCCTACCTCTGGCTGGCCGGGCCCATCACCGGCCTGCTGGTGCAGCCCTTCATCGGCGCGATGAGCGACCGCACCACCCACCGCCTGGGCCGGCGCACGCCGTACTTCCTGATCGGCGCGCTGATCTGCTCGCTCGGCCTGCTGCTGATGCCCTTCAGCCCCGCGCTGTGGTTCGCGGCCGGCCTGCTGTGGATCCTGGACGCGGCCAACAACGTGACGATGGAGCCCTACCGCGCCTACGTCACCGACCGGCTGCGCGAGGAGCAGCACGCCAGCGGCTTCCTGACGCAGGCGTCCTTCACCGGCCTGGCGCAGACGCTCGCCTACCTCACGCCCAGCCTGCTCGTTTTCCTGGGCATGAACAAGGACGCGCTGGGCGCCAACGGCATCCCGGTCGTCACCACGCTGGCGTTCGTCGTCGGCGCGCTGCTGTCGTTCACCACGGTCTGGTGGTCCATCCGCAAAGTGCCCGAGCTGCCGCTGCCGCCCGAGGAAATCGCCCGGCTGCGCGCGCTGCCGCATGGCTTCGGTGCGGCGCTGGCCGAGATCTGGGCCGCGCTGCGCGACATGCCGCCCACGATGCGGCGCCTGTGGTGGATGGCGCTGTTCCAGTGGTACGGAATGATGTGCTACTGGATCTACATCGTGCCGACGCTGGCCGCCACCATGTTTGGCACGGATGACGCGCACAGCCCGGGCTTCCGTGACGCGGCACTGCTGAACGGCCAGGTCGGCGGCTTCTACAACGCCGTGGCTTTCGTCGCCGCCTTTGCCATGGTGCCGTTCACGAAGCGCCTGGGCGCGAAATGGGTTCACGCCTTCGCATTGGCCTGCGCTGCCGCCGGCATGTGGGCGCTGCCCGGCATCCACGACAAGACCTGGATCTTCCTGCCCATGGTCGGCATCGGCCTCGCCTGGGGTTCCATCATGGGCAATCCCTACGTGCTGCTGGCCGGCAGCATCCCGCCCGCGCGCGCCGGGGTCTACATGGGCATCTTCAACATGTTCATCGTCATCCCGATGCTGATCCAGGCGGTCACGCTGCCCCTCATCTACGACGGCCTGCTGGCGGGGCGCCCCGAGAACGTCATCCGCCTCGCCGGCGTGCTGCTGGCGCTGGCCGCGCTGTGCGTGCTGCGCGTGAAGACAGAACCCTCATGAAAAACCAAGTCCAGCTCATCACCTACGTCGACCGCCTCGGCGGCCAGCGCGACGGCGCCGACCTGGCCCGCTTGAAGCGCCTGCTGTGCGAGCCCGGCGCGCCGCTGGCGGGCGTGTTCGGCGGCGTGCACCTGCTGCCGTTCTTCCACGCCATCGACGGGGCCGATGCGGGCTTCGACCCCATCGACCACACCCAGGTCGACCCGCGCCTGGGCAGCTGGAGCGACATCAAGGCGCTGACCGAAGGCCTGGACGTGATGGGTGACGTGATCGTCAACCACATGTCCAGCGAGTCGCCGCAGTTTCTCGACTATTCCGAGAAGGGCGATGCCTCCGCCTACGCGGGCCTCTTCCTGACGCTGGACGCGGTGTTCCCCAACGGCGCCAGCGAGCGCGACCTGCTCGCCGTCTACCGCCCGCGCCCCGGCCTGCCGCTGACCTACGCCGCGCTGAAGAACGGCGAGCGCCGCATCCTCTGGACGACGTTCACCGCCGCGCAGCTCGACATCGCCGTGCACCACCCGCAGGGCCGCGCCTACCTCGCCAGCATCCTGCGCACCTTCGCTGCCAACGGCATCCGCATGGTGCGGCTGGACGCCGTCGGCTACGCCATCAAGAAGGCCGGCACCAGCTGCTTCATGATGCCGGAGACCTTCGACTTCATCGCCGAGTTCGCGGCCGAGGCGAGGGCGCTGGGCATCGAGGTGCTGGTCGAGATCCACGCCTACTTCCAGCGCCAGATCGAGATCGCGCGCAAGGTCGACTGGGTCTACGACTTTGCGCTGCCGCCGCTCGTGCTGCACGCCTTCAATTTCAAGACCGCCACGGCCTTGAAGCGCTGGATCGCCATCCGCCCGACCAACGCGCTGACCGTGCTCGACACGCATGACGGCATCGGCATCATCGACATCGGCGCCGACGCCAGCGACCGCGCGGCCCACCCCGGCCTGGTGCCGCCCGAGGAGCTGGACGCGCTGGTCGAGCGCATCCACGCGGCCAGCGGTGGCGCCAGCCGGCAGGCCACGGGCGCGGCCGCCAGCAACCTGGACCTGTACCAGGTCAACTGCACCTTCTTCGACGCGATGGGCCGCGACGAGACGGCCTACCTGCTGGCGCGCGCGATCCAGTTCTTCTTGCCCGGCGTGCCGCAGGTCTACTACGTCGGCCTGCTGGCCGGCCACAACGACATGGACCTGCTCGCACGCAGCCAGGTCGGCCGCGACATCAACCGGCACCACTACGGCGAGGACGAGATCGCACGCGACTGCGAGCGGCCGGTGGTGCGCCGCCTCATCGAGCTGATCCGGCTGCGCAACAGCCATGCAGCGTTCGGCGGCAGCTTCAGCGTGGAGGCCAGCGGCGACGACGCGTTGCAGCTGCGCTGGCAGCAGGGCGACGAATGGGCGGCGCTGCGCGTGAACTTCGCGACCCTGGCGCACGAACTCAGCGTCAGCGAGGCCGGTGGACGCCGGACGTTCGCCTTCAGTTGAGCGTCAGCCTCGCCGCACAGAATCGCGCCCAGTTCAATACGCTGGAGTGCCGAAGCATGTGGAAGATCGTTGTGGGTTTCGCCGTGTTTGCCGCGCTGGCGCTGTTCATCCTGACGAAGAGCGGCGGCAACATCGACCTGAGCGGCGAGAAGCACGACGTGACCGGCGGTCACGAGCAGGCCGCATCGGCCGTCGCCGAGGCCGCGTCGGCGCTGCCAGCCGCGTCCGCCGCGTCGCAGTAAGGCGTCAGGCGTCAGGCGTCGCTGCCGGCGCGCTGCGGTGCCAGCAGCGGCAGCGTCATCAGCATCTGCGTCCCCTGCCCGGGCGTGGAGCGGACCTCGATCTGGCCGCCCAGCACATTGGTCACGATGCTGTGCACGATGTGCATGCCCAGGCCTGAGCCGCCCGTGCCGAGCTTGGTCGTGAAGAAGGGGTCGAAGATGCGCCGGCGCACGGGTTCGTCCATGCCGCGGCCATCGTCGATCACGCTCAGCTCGACCTTGTCGGCGTCGTCGCCGTCCAGCCGGGCGCAGTGCACCTTCACGCGGCCCTGCGACACGCCGTCGAAGCCGTGCAGCAGCGCGTTCATCAGCAGGTTGGTCAGCACCTGGCCCAGCGCGCCCGGGTAGCTGTTCATGATCAGCCCGTGGCACAGGTCGGTCTGGATGAGGTGAGGCGTGTGCTTGAAGCTGGGCTCCACCATCACCATCACGTCCTCGACGACCTTGGCGAGATCGAAGTCGCGCCGCAGGTCGGCCGTCTGGTCGATGGCCACCTGCTTGAAGTCGCGCACCAGGTCGGCCGCCTTCTGCACGTTGCGCTGCAGGATGTCCTGGCCGCGGCGCGTGTCGCGTGCCAGCTCCTCCAGCGTGCTGCGGCGCAGCTGCACGCCGCCTGACAACATGCCTTCGAGCTGCCTGTAGCGGTCGTCCAGCGCCGACACCACGGTCAACGCGTTGCCCAGCGGCGTGTTGAGCTCGTGCGCCACGCCCGCGACCAGCCGGCCCAGCGAGGCGAGCTTTTCCGATTCGACCAGCTCGCGCTGCGCCTTCTGCAGCGTTGCCAGTGCTTCGGACAACTCGCCATTGCTGGCGGTCAGCTCGGCCGTGCGTTGCGCCACCGTTTCCTCGAGGTCGAGGTTGTGCTGGCGCAGCGCCGCAAACGCCGACAGCAGCGCCTGGCGCATGCGCTCCATCGCCACACCCACGCGCGCGATCTCGTCCGCGCCGCCCACCCGCAGCGGCTGTTCCAGCCGGCCGGCGGCCAGCGCCTCGGCCGCGCCGGTCAGGGCCGTCATCGGGCGCAGCACGTAGCGCTGCAGCACCCACAGCATCAACACGAGGGACAGCGTCAGCGTCAGCCCGCTGCGCCACACGGTGCGCCAGACCTCGGCCTGCTTGGCCTGCAGCAGCGGCGCGGCGCTCATGCTGACGGTGAGCCGCGCGATTTCGCGGCCATCGCGCTGGATGGCGCGCGTCTCGCTGAGCATCAGGTCGTCGTCGTCCGATTCCCCGACGCGCCGCTGCGACAGGAAGGGCGCCGACGACGCGGGCTCCACGACCTGCACGGAGACGAAGCGCGGGTCGTCCATCTGCGCCTTGACCATCGGGTCGGCCAGGTCGGGCGAGACCTGCCAGACCGGCTCGGCCAGCGACAGCGCCATCACCTCGGTGGCGCGGGTGAGGTCGCGCTTGAGGTCGTCCATCGCCGTGGCGCGTGTCTTCTGGCTGTCGTACACCAGCACGGCCGTCGTCGGCAGCAGCAGGCCCAGCAGCAGCGCCAGCACGACGGCGAACGTCAGCGAATCGCGGCGCCGGCCGAACTGTGGCGTCGGCTGGGGCAGGGCGATCGCAGGGGGCGGGGCGGGGCTATCCGGCATGGGCAGGCGGCTCAGGGCGCGCGAAGTGTAGGCCCCGCCGCGCGGCGGTCGTGCGCGGCTCGCGGGTGCGGCAGCCCGGGTTTTTCCTGGGGCGCCAAGCCCGCTGAGCGCGGCGGACGCGGCCCACAATGCGCCGCGCAGATTGCGCCGGGGCGCATGGCCTGGAGAAGCACAGTGAATCGTTGGGTCAGTCTGGTGGCGGGGTTCGCCCTCTGCCTGGGAGGCGGCAGTGCCTGGGCCCAGGGGGCGCTGCGCATCGGCATGGTGGCCGGTTTCACGGGCCCGGTCGCCGGCCTGGTGCAGGAGAGCGCCGACGGCGCGCGGCTGTACTTCGACGCCGTCAACGCGCAGGGTGGCATCAAGGGCCAGCCCATCGAGTTCATCACGCAGGACGACAAGTACGACGCCGCTGCCGCCGTGGCTGCCGCCAGGTCGCTGGCCGGCCAGGGCGTGCTGGCGCTGCTGCTCAGCCGTGGCACCGGCCCCACCGAGGCCATGCTGCCGGTGCTCAAGGACAACCGCCTGCCGCTGATCGCACCCGCCACCGGCGCCATCAGCCTGCACGAGCCGCTGCAGCCCTGGGTCTACCACCTGCGCGCCAGCTACCAGAAGGAGGCCGAGCGCGCCGTGCGCCACCTGGCCGGCATCGGCGTCAAGCGCATCACCATCGTGCAGGTCAACGACGCCTTCGGCAACGATGCCGGCAAGGGCGCCATCAAGGGCCTGGATGACCTCAAGCTGCGCGCGCTGTCGCACCTGCGCTTCGACCGCAACAAGCCCGACCTCGCGCCCACGATGCAGGCCATCGCCAAGGCCGGCATCGAGGCCGTCGTGCTGATCGGCCCGGGCTACGCGGTGGTGGAAGGCGTCAACGCCCTGCGCGCGGCGGGCTCCACGGCCCATGTGGCGACGCTGTCCAACAACGCCTCCAGCGACTTCGTGAAGTCGCTGGGCGAGAACGCGCGTGGCGTCATCGTGACCCAGCTCTTTCCCTATGAGCGCTCGACGGTCAACCCGCTGGTGCGCGAGGCGCTGGGCCTGTCCAAGGCGGCCGGCCGCAGCGAGCTGACGCCCGCCCAGCTCGAAGGCTTCACGGCGGCCAAGCTGGTCGTGGAGGCGCTCAGGCGCGCCGGCAAGGACGCCAGCCGCGACGGCCTCGCCAAGGCGCTGGAAGGCCCGCGCATCGACCTGGGCGGCCTGCAGGTGCACTACACCGACAAGGATCACGGCGGGCTGGAGTTCACCGACGTGTCCATCGTCGGCCCCGATGGCAAGTTCTGGCGGTGATGCGCCCACCCCCTGCGGCCTGGCGCCGCTGCACTCGCGCGATGATGCAG
Organism: Roseateles sp.; assembly: GCF_965229315.1. Lineage (GTDB taxonomy): Bacteria > Pseudomonadota > Gammaproteobacteria > Burkholderiales > Burkholderiaceae_C > Pelomonas. The sequence goes on along the minus strand of NZ_CBDDJA010000002.1, from coordinate 2,361,658 downwards.
CGTGCTGCGCACGGCCGCAGTGGTGCAAGGAGCAGAGATGGATCTGGGATTGAAAGGCCGCTGGGCGCTGGTCTGCGCGGCGAGCAAGGGCTTGGGCCGCGGCTGCGCCGAGGCGCTGGTGGGCGAGGGCGCCAACGTCGTCATCACGGCGCGGGGCGAGGCCGACCTGCTGGCCACCGCCGCGGCGCTGAAGGCCATGAACCCGGCGGCCGACGTGCTTGCCGTCATCGGTGACATCGCCACGCCCGAGGGCCGGGCGGCGGCGCTGGCTGCGTGCCCGCAGGTGGACATCCTCGTCAACAACGCCGGCGGCCCGCCGCCCGGCGACTTCCGCGACTGGGACCGCGACGCGTGGATCGCCGCGCTGGACGCCAACATGCTCGCACCCATCGAGCTCATCAAGGCGACCGTGGACGGCATGGCGGCACGCGGCTTCGGGCGCATCGTCAACATCACGTCGGGTGCCGTGAAGGCGCCCATCGACGTGCTGGGGCTGTCCAACGGCGCGCGTTCCGGGCTGACCGGCTTCGTCGCGGGCGTGGCGCGCCAGCCGCGTCTGGCGGGCGCCAACGTGACGATCAACAACCTGCTGCCCGGCGCCTTCGACACCGACCGGTTGCAGAAAACCCTGGCCGCCGGCGCCGCCAAAAGCGGTGCCAGCGTGGACGAGGTGGCGGCCAGGCGGCGCGCGTCCATCCCCGCCCAGCGCTTCGGCACCGCGGCCGAGTTCGGCGCGATCTGCGCCATGCTGTGCAGCACCCACGCCGGCTACCTGACCGGCCAGAACATCCTGCTCGACGGCGGCAGCTACCCGGGGGCCTTCTGATGGCGACATGGTTCAAGCGCATCCTGGGCGGCCTGCTGCTGCTCCTTCTCTTGCTCGCGCTCGCGCTGTGGCTGGCGCTGCGCGGCAGCCTCGCGCAGCTCGACGGTGAGCGCGCCGTGCCCGAGTTCAGCGCGCCGGCCGAGTTGCAGCGCGACGCGCGCGGCTACCTGACCATCACCGCGGAGAGTCGCCTGGACGCCGCACGCGCGCTGGGCTTCGTGCATGCGCAGGAGCGCTTCTTCCAGATGGACCTGATGCGCCGCAACGCGGCCGGCGAGCTGTCGGCGCTGGTGGGCGGCAAGGCGTTGCCGCTGGACAAGGCGCGCCGCGTGCACCGCTTCCGCCACCGCGCCGGTGCCGCGCTGGCCGCGATGCCGGCGGATGAGCGCGCGCTGCTGGATGCCTACGTGGTGGGCGTCAACGCCGGCCTGGCCGCGCTGTCCAGCCGCCCGCCCGAGTACCTGCTGCTGCGCCAGCAGCCCAGGCCCTGGGCCGCGACCGACACTGTGCTCGTCGCCTACGGCATGTACCTGGACCTGCAAGGCTCGCAGGGCCGTGACGACATCGCCACCGGCCTGCTGCACGACGCCGTGCCGGCCGACTGGTACGCCTTCCTGACCCAGCACAGCCCCGACTGGCAGGCCGCGATGGACGACAGCCGCATGGCCGCGGTGCCGCTGCCGGCCGGCCCGCTGCCCGGCGCGCTGCGTGCCGCCCAGGTGGCCTGCGTCGATTGCACGCTGCGCGACGGGCGCAGCATCGGCAGCAACAACTTCGCCGTCTCGGCAGCCCACGGCGCGCAGGGCCGTGCCATCCTGGCCGACGACATGCACCTGGACCTGCGCGTGCCCGGCACCTGGTTCAAGGCGCGCATGATCTGGAAGGACGCCGCCGGGGCGCACGACATCGCCGGCGCCACGCTGCCCGGCGCGCCGTTGCTGGTCGTCGGCAGCAACGGACATGTGGCCTGGGGCTTCACGAACACCACGTCGGACTGGGCGGACGTCGTCGCGCTCAAGCTCAATGCGGCCGGCACGCATTACCTGGCAGGCGGCGCCGAGAAACCGCTGACGCGCAGCGTGGAGCGCATCGAGATTGCCGGTGAACCTGCCGTCGAACACGTCGTGCTGGAGAGCGAGTGGGGTCCCGTGTTGCCTCAGAAGGCACCGGCAGGCCGGGCCTACGCGCTGCGCTGGGTCGCGCACGACCCCGAGGGCATGAACCTGCGCCTGCTGCACATGGAAACGGCGGCCAACGTCGACGAGGCCGTGCAGCTCGCCGCGGGCGCCGGCATCCCGGCACAGAACCTGATGCTGGCGGATGCCAGTGGCCGCATCGCCTGGACCGTCATCGGCGCGATGCCGCGGCGCGTCGACAGCGGGGACATCGACCGTCCGCAGGACTGGAGCGACGGCCGCTCGCGCTGGCAGGGCTATCTGCCGGCGAGCGAGCAGCCGCACATCGTCGACCCGCCCGACGGCCGGCTGTGGACGGCCAATGCCCGCATGGTGGGCGGCGCCGCGCTGAAGCTGCTGGGCGACGGCGGCTATGACCTCGGCGCACGCGCCCAGCAGATCCGCGACGGCCTGCGCGCGCAGCAGACGTTCGACGAGGCCGGCCTGCACGCCATCCAGCTCGACCACCGCGCGCTGTTCCTGCAGCGCTGGCGCCAGCTGCTGCTGACGCAGGTGCTGACGCCCGACTTCGTCGCCGCCAACGGCCTGGCCGACTACCGCGCCGAGGTGGAGCAAAGCGCCGATGCCGCGCGGCCCGACTCGGTGGGCTACCTGCTGGTGCGCAACTTCCGCCAGCAGGCACTGAAGCGCCTGTTCGCGCCGCTGGCCGGCCTGCTGGAAGCCAACGGCCTGAAGCTCGCCGACCTCAAGCTCGAACCCGAGACGCCGGGCTGGGCGCTCATCCAGGCCGGGCGGCCCGACACGCTGCCGGCGTCGTTCAAGAGCTGGGCCGAGCTGCTGCAGGGCGCGGTGCTCGACAGCCGCAAGGACCTGCTCGCCCGTCACGGCAGCCTGGCCGCCGCGACCTGGGGGGCTGACAACCCGACGCGCATGCGCCACCCGCTGAGCGCGGCCGTGCCCTTCCTGTCCGGCTGGCTGGACCAGGCCTCGCAAGGCATGGCCGGCGACAGCCACATGCCGCGCGTGCACAACCACGGCCACGGCCAGAGCGAGCGCATGGTCGTCTCGCCAGGCCACGAGGAAAGCGGCCTGCTCGTCATCCCGGGCGGGCAGAGCGGCCACCCGCTGTCGCCCTTCTACCGCAGCGACCACGACGCCTGGCTGGCCGGCGAGGCGCTGCCCTTCCTGCCCGGCACGGCCGTGCATCGCCTGGTGCTGCGGCCATGAAGATCGCCCTGGTGACCGGCGCCGGCTCGGGCATCGGCCGCGCCGTGGCCCGCGCGCTCGCCCGCGAGGGCTGGACGCTGGCGCTGCTGGGCCGGCGCGAGGCGGCGCTGCGCGAGACCCTGGCCGATGCGCTCATCCTGCCCGCCGACGTCGCCGACGAGGCGCAGGTGGATGCCGCCTTCGCCGCGCTGCGCCAGCAGCATGGCCGGCTGGACCTGCTGTTCAACAACGCCGGCATCGCCGCGCCGCCGGTGCCCATCGACGAGCTGACGGTGGCGCAGTGGCGCGCGGTGGTGGACACCAACCTCACCGGCAGCTTCCTGTGCGCCCGCGCCGCATTCGCGCTGATGAAGGCGCAGCAGCCGCGCGGCGGCCGCATCATCAACAACGGCTCCATCTCGGCCCACGCGCCGCGGCCCGACTCGGCGCCCTACACGTCCACCAAGCACGCCATCACGGGGCTGACCAAGTCGCTGAGCCTGGACGGCCGCGCCTTCGACATTGCGGCCGGCCAGATCGACATCGGCAACGCCGCCACCGAGATGGCCGCGCCCATGCAGCAGGGCGTGCGCCAGGCCAACGGCCAGATCGCCGTGGAGCCGACGATGGATGTCCAGGACGTGGCCCGTGCGGTGGTCTACATGGCCTCGCTGCCGCTGTCGGCCAATGTGCAGGCCATGACCGTCATGGCGAGGGACATGCCTTTTGTCGGCCGCGGCTGACTCGGGCCAGAATCAGGCCATGCGCCTGTTTCGTTTCCTGCTCCGGCTCGTGATGCTGGTGGTCGGTGCCCTCATCGGCCTCGGCCTGTTCTTCGTGGCCGTGCTGGCCTTCCTGGCGTTGCTGCTGTACAGCCTGCTGACCGGACGCAAGCCCAACCTGCAATTCCGCGTCAACAAGAACCCGTGGGCCGGCCGCCGCACCCCTGCGGCGGACGACGTGGTGGACGTCGAGGCCCGCGAGGTGCCCGCTGCCAAGCCGCCGTCGCTGCAGCCGCCCGAGCCGCGCTGACGGCCCTACTTCAGCTCCACCGGCCCGTACCAGGTGTGGGCCGAGGCGCGGTTGTTGTCGCTGTCGGTCATGACGGCCATGGACTTCAGCGGTCCCGGCTCTTCGCCGAACGCCAGCCGGAAGTCGGCGGCCAGGTTGCGGCGATGGTCGCGCCATTGGCGCAGTTCCGCAGGCCCCGAGTCCACGACGATCTTGCGCACCCGGTCGCTGCGCGGGTGGATGACCACGGTGCCGATGGGCAGGGCGCTGTCCCAGACGTACATCAGCGTCGCATAGGGCGGCGCCTCGCCCGTCAGCGTCTGCGCCAGCTCGAACTTCATGCGCGTGCGCAGCGGCAGTTTGCCGGTGTCGCCGTCGAAGCCGAAGATGACGCGGGCGACCGCATCGTCATGGTCGATGTCGGCCACGCTGGCGTTGGGGATCAGCCGCTGCACCCACCACGAGAAGCCCACCTCGCCCACCTGCGGCAGCGCCGGCACCAGCGTCTTGCGCCACAGGCTGGCCGAGCGTTCGGACTGCGCCTCCAGCGCCGGGCGGCCGTCCTTCTCGGTCCATTCGTAGCGCGTCAGCGCCTTGCCCGGCAGGGGCATCGCCTGCCAGCCCTCGGCGGAGGGTGGCGGCAGTGGCCGGGTGGCGCAGCCGGCCAGCAGGGCCAGCGTGCAAATCGTCAGCAGGGTGGGTCGCATCACCAGTTCTTGCGCTGCAGTTCTTCGAGGATTTCGCCGTAGATGCGGTAGCGGTGCGGGCTGATCTGCCCGGCCTCCAGCGCCGCGCGCACGCCGCAGCCGGGCTCGTGCGTGTGGGAGCAGTTGTGGAAGCGGCAGTCCGCGTGCTGGCGCAGGTCCGGCATGAACTTGTAGAGGTCGGCCGCGTCGATCTGGCGCAGGCCGAACTCCTGGAAGCCCGGCGAGTCGATCAGCGCGGCCTGGCGGGTCTCGTCCGTCCAGTACCACTGCGTCGTCGTCGTCGTGTGGCGGCCGGAGTTCAGCGCCTGAGAAATCTCGCCGACCTGGGCCTGCGCGTCCTTCACGAGCAGGTTGATCAGTGTGCTCTTGCCGGTGCCGCTGGGGCCCATCACAAAGGTGCGCTGGCCGGCCAGCCAGGGCTGCAGCGTGGCGCGCGAACCCTCGCGGTCGGCCTTGAGCGCGACCTCGAACATCGCCAGGCCCATCGCGCGGTACGGCGCCAGGCGTTCGCGGGCGGTATCGGTGCCCGGCAGGTCGGTCTTGTTCAGCGCGATGGCGGCGCGGATGCCGGCCGACTCGGCCGCGATCAGCGAGCGGGCGAGCTGGCTCTCGCTGAAGACGGGCTCCACGGCCACCAGCACCAGCAGCTGGTCCACGTTGGCGGCAAAGCTCTTGGTCTTCCACTCGTCCTGGCGGAACAGCAGGTTGCGGCGCGGCTCGACGGCTTCGATGACGCCTTCGTCGCCGGATTCCGCAAAACGCACCTGGTCGCCGACCACCGCTTCGCTCTTCTTGCCGCGCGGGTGGCACACCAGGCGCTGGCCCGCGGTGTCCTCGACGATGTAGTGGCGGCCGTGGCCGCGCACCACCAGGCCCAGGTCCAGCCCCTGGAACTTGCTCATTGGCGCCCCTCGGTCGATGAGCACATCGGCCGGTCCCCCGCGGGGATGCGGGCCGGCTTGGGAGCGGCCCAGCGCTCGGCCCTCATCCGCCGGCCGCTTCCGGCAGCGCGCTCACCTGGGCGGCGCAGATCGCGTCGTTCAGCGTCAGCCCGCCGCGCGAATGCGTGGAGAAGCTGACGGTGCAGGCGTCGAAGCCCACCAGCATCTCGGGGTGGTGGTCCTGCGCATGCGCGACCTCGGCGACCGCATCGACGAAGGCCATGGTCTGGTAGAAGTTCTGGAAGCCGAAGCGGCGGCCGATCACCTTGTGCTCGGCATCGGCCTGCCAGCCGGGCAGCCGGGCCAGCACGCGGGTGCGCGTGTCGGCGTCCATCAACGGCGCCTTGGGGTCACATTGGGCCAGCAGCAAATCATTCATGAGGCGAGTGCGGCAAGCCTCTCAGCGGCCGGTGGGTGCGAGTAATAGAAGCGGGCGTAGACCGGGTCCGGCGTCAGCGTGCCGGCATTGTCCTCGTGCAGCTTGAGCAACGCGGATGACAGGTCGGCGCCGCTGGACTTCGCGCGGGCGTAGGCGTCGGCCTGGAACTCGTCGCGGCGCGAGAAGTGGCTGGCCAGCGGCGTGACGAAGAAGCCGAACACCGGGCCGGCGAGCATGAAGAGCAGCAGCGCCAGCGCGTCGTTGGGCGCGTCGAGGTTGGGCTGCACCCCCAGGCCCAGGTAGAACGCCGGCTGTTGCGCCAGCCAGCCCAGCAGCGCGAAGCCCGCGAGGCTCAGCGCGAACATCAGCACGATGCGCTTGGTGATGTGCCGATGCTTGAAATGGCCCAGCTCGTGCGCCAGCACGGCCTCCACCTCGCTGCCGTTGAGCTTGGCCAGCAGCGTGTCGAAGAACACCACCCGCTTGGCCGGGCCGAAGCCGCTGAAGTAGGCGTTGCCGTGCGCCGAGCGGCGGCTGCCGTCCATGACGAACAGCCCCTTGGACGCGAAGCCGCAGCGCGCCATCAGCCGCTCCACGCGCTCCTTCAGCAGCGTGTCGGCCAGCGGCTCGAACTTGTTGAACAGCGGCGCGATGACGGTCGGGTAGATGACCATGACCGCCAGGTTGAACGCCATCCACGCGCCCCACGCCCACAGCCACCAGCGTGGCCCGGCGGCGCCCATCAGCCACAGGATCAGCGCCAGGATGGGCAGGCCCAGCAGCGCGCCGACGAGCAGGCCCTTGAGTGCGTCGGCGACATACAGCTTCAGCGTGGTCCGGTTGAAGCCGAACGCCTGTTCGATGCGAAAGGTGGACCACAGGTCCCACGGCAGGTCCAGCAGCGAGCCGATCAGCACGAAGACGGCGACGAGGCCGAGCTGGTAGCCCATGCCTTGCCAGTCGGCGGGCAGGGCCTGGCTGGCTTCGAGCACCCAGCCATTGAGTGCGCTCAGCCCGCCCAGCAGCGTCCAGCCCAGCAGCACGGCGGCGTTGAAGGCCAGCGCCAGCAGGCCCAGGCGCGAGCGCGCGACGGTGTAGTCCGCCGCCTTCTGGTGGGCCGCCAGCGTCACGCTGCCGGCGAAGGCGGCCGGCACCTGGCAGCGGTGGGCGGCGACATGGCGGACCTGCCGCGAGGACAGCCAGAACTGGATGAAGGTCGAGGCGGCGAGCGCAAGAGCAAACGCAAGGGACAACAGCGTGGGAGACATAAGCCTTGAGTTTAGGCTGCGAGAATTGCCCATTCCCCGAGTGAGCCCCGCCATGTCCGACACCCTTGCCATCAGCGACAACAACTTGATCTGGATCGACCTCGAGATGACGGGCCTGTATCCGGACACCGACCGCATCATCGAGATCGCCGTGGTCGTGACCGACCCGCTGCTTGAAAAGCGCGTCGAAGGCCCGGTCTTCGCCGTGCACCAGAGCGACGCGACGCTCGACGCGATGGACGCCTGGAACAAGGGCACCCATGGCCGCAGCGGCCTCATCGACCGCGTCAAGGCCTCCACCATCAGCGAGGCCGACGCCGTCGCGCAGACCATCGCGTTCCTGAAGCACTACGTGCCCAAGGGCAAGAGCCCGATGTGCGGCAACAGCATCTGCCAGGACCGCCGTTTCCTCGCCAACTACATGCCCGAGCTGGAAAGCTTCTTCCACTACCGCAACCTGGACGTGTCCACGCTCAAGGAGCTGGCCAAGCGCTGGAAGCCGGCCGCGCTGGAGGGCTTCAAGAAAGCGCAGGCGCACACGGCGCTGGCCGACATCCACGAGTCCATCGACGAACTCGTGCACTACCGCACCACCTTCCTGAACCTGGCATGACGATGCGTATCGCCCTGCTGGGTCTGTCCATGCTGCTGCTGGCCGGCGCCGGGCAGGCCGTCGAGCCCGCGGCCAGCGCGCCGCGGCTGGTACAGAAAGTCGTGCGCAGCACCGACACGCGCCGCGACTGGGAGCTGGCCTACACGCTGGCCGACCGCAAGTTGAGCCTGCGCTGCATGAAGTCCATGACCGGACGCTGCGGCGTGCGCCTCGTGGACGCGCCGCGCGCGGACTCCCCCGAGGCCGACCTGCACGTCGAATGGCTGGGCGTGCCGGTCGGCAGCACCGTCGACCGCGTCCTCAAGGGCCAGGCCTATGCGCTGTGTTTTCGGCCCGACGTGGGCGACGACAAGGCCTGCGATCCGCTGTCCGCACTGACGCCGCTGTGACGCCATGAGGCCACCCCGCGCACTGCGTTCGCTGCCCGCCGAGTGCGCGCGTCAGCAGTGTCGGGCGGCCGGGCACCGCTGACCCGCCGCGTGCTGCACGCCGCCTTCGACTTCCCCCGTCATCCGCTGGCCCGCGAGGATGGCGAGCGCTTGCGCGGGGGCTGGTCCACACCGCCCGCGCGCTGGCTGCGGGCGACGCGGCCCGACGAGGTTCGCGGCGTCATCGCCGACGCCGAGGCCGCCGCCAGAGCCGGCGCCTGGGTGCTGGGCGGCCTGCGCTACGAGGCGGCCGCGGCCTTCGACCCCGTGCTGGCCACGCACGAAGCCGTGGCCCCCTTGGCCGAGTTCGCCGTCTATGACGGTCCGCCCGAGCCCTGGCCGGAGCTGCCGCCCGCGTACAGCGGCTTCCTCGGCTGGCGTGACTCGCAGCCCGACGCGACGGCCGCCATCGAGCGCATCCGCGGCTACATCCGCGCGGGGGACTGCTACCAGGTCAACCTCACCACGCGACTGCGCGCCGCTGCCGGCGTGCTCGACATCGAACAGCTCTTCCTGGCGCTGCACGCCAGCCAGCCGGGGGGCTTCAGCCTGTTCCTGCTGGATGAGCAGACCGGGGCCGGCGTGGCCAGCGTGTCGCCGGAGCTCTTCTTCGACTGGCGCCCCGTGCCCGGCGCCAAGGCCAGCTGGCTGCTCGCCGCCCAGCCGATGAAGGGCACGGCCCCGCGCGGCCGCGACCGCGTCGACGACGAGGCGGCGCAGCAGCACCTGCGCACCAGCGAGAAGGAGCGCGCCGAGAACCTGATGATCGTGGACCTGCTGCGCAACGACCTGAGCCGCGTCGCGCAGCTGGGCACGGTGCGCGTGCCGCGGCTGTTCGAGCTTCATGCGCTGCCGACGGTCTGGCAGATGACGTCCACCGTCACGGCAGTCAGCCGCGCCGGTCTCGCGCTGGCCGATGCGTTCGCGGCGCTGTTCCCCTGCGGCTCCGTCACCGGCGCACCCAAGGTGCGGGCGATGCAGGTCATCCGTGAGCTGGAGCCCATGGCACGCGGCTGGTATTGCGGTGCGCTGGGGTTGATACAGCCGGGCGGCATCGCGACCTTCAACGTCCCCATCCGCACCGTCGAGTGCCGCGAAGGCGCGCTGACCTGCGGCATCGGCAGCGCCATCACGCTGGACAGCGAGCCGGCGGCCGAGATCGCCGAGTGGCGCGCCAAGTCGCGCTTCCTGGCGCGGGCCGAGGCCCCCATCGAGGCGCTGGAGACCCTTCGGCTGCAGGACGGCGTGGCCCTGCGTGCTGAAGCGCACCTGGCGCGCATGCAGCGCACCGCACGGCACTTCGGCCTGCGCTTCTCGCCGGCTGAGGCGCGCGTCTACCTGCAGGCCGTCGCGTCGGCTCGACCGGAGGGCAGCTGGCGGCTGCGGCTGACCTGTGATGGCGAGGGGCGCCTGTCGCACACGCTGACCGCCTTCACCGCCGTGCCCGAGCCGGTGCGGCTGGCGCTGGCCGAGCGCGCCATCGCCACGCGCGGCGCGGGCGCCGAGTTCCTCGCCCACAAGACGACTCGCCGCGAAGCCTACGCGTTCGACAAGCCCGCCGAGGCCTTCGACGTGATGCTGTGGAACGAGGCGGGCGAGCTGACCGAGTGCAGCTTCGGCAATCTCGCGCTGCAGCTCGATGGCCAATGGCTGACACCGCCACTGGCCGCCGGCCTGCTGCCCGGCGTGCTGCGCGCGGAGCTGCTGGCGCAGGGGCGCCTCAGGGAGGCGCGGCTGATGCGCGAGGACCTGGCCCGCGCCGACGGCCTGGCCTTCTTCAACAGCCTGCGCGGCTGGCTGCCAGCCGTTCAGTTCGGCTGAGCGCCGTGATTTTGGTGAAAACCCTGAGCTGTGCTACAGTCGCGGCTTCGCTCGGTTCACACCGAGCTTCGTACGTCTCCTCTGACCTCGTTCGGCCCGCAGTCCTTGCGGCTTCTCGAACACCCCCTCGTGGATCGGTCGGCGGCGATGAAGCCGTCGCTTTGACTGTTCCCCCGTGCCGCACCCGACTGCAATCTGCAGCCCGAGCCGCCCGACACGAGCTTTCTCCCAGCGACTTTGACTGCTGAACGGCATGAACCGTTCAGCGCCTGCGTGTCCGCCCTCACAGCATTCCGGGCGGCATGGACGGGCTTTTGACTGAAAGAACGACATGAGTTTCGAGAACCTGGGCCTGAGCGACGTGGTCCTGAAGGCCGTGAAAGATTCCGGCTACGAGAACGCCACCGACGTGCAAACGCTCGCCATCCCCGCGGCCATCGCCAACAAGGACCTGATGGTCTCGGCGCGCACCGGCTCCGGCAAGACGGCCGCCTTCATCCTGCCGGCGCTGGAAAAGATCCTGGCCGCGCGGGGCGACGACAGCAAGCGTCGCGAGAAGGGCAAGATCTACGGCCCCAAGATCCTGGTGCTGGCGCCCACCCGTGAGCTGGCCATGCAGGTCGCCAAGGCGGCACAGACCTACGGCCGCTTCATCCCCGGTCTGAAGGTCGCGACGGTGCTGGGCGGCATGCCCTACCCGCTGCAGATCCGCCAGCTGACCGGCCCGCTGGACATCCTGATCGCGACCCCTGGCCGCCTGATCGACCACATCAACTCCGGCAAGTGCGTGCTGGGCAATGTCGAGATGCTGGTGCTGGACGAAGCCGACCGCATGCTGGACATGGGCTTCATCGACGACATCACGATGATCGCCGGCAACACCCCGGCCGAGCGCCAGACGGTGATGTTCAGCGCCACGTTCGCCGGCCACGTCGGCCGCCTGGCGCAGAACCTGTTGAAGGACCCGGAGCGCATCGAGGTGGCCAACCACACCGACACGCACGAGAACATCGAGCAGCGCCTGCACTGGGCCGACAACCCCCACCACAAGGACCAGCTGCTCGAGTCCATCCTGGCGCTGCCGGAGATGGAGCAGGCCGTGGTCTTCACCAGCACGCAGCGTGACGCCGACTGGCTGGCCGAGCGCCTGGCCGAGATCGGCCATTCGGTCGCCCCGCTGCACGGTGCGATGCCCCAGGGCAAGCGCAACCGCGTGCTGCAGGCCCTGCGCAGCAAGCAGGTGCGCGTGCTGGTGGCCACCGACGTTGCCGCCCGCGGCATCGACGTGCCGACGATCAGCCACGTCATCAACTACGGCCTGCCGATGAAGGCAGAGGACTATGTCCACCGCATCGGCCGCACCGGCCGCGCCGGCCGCCAGGGCCTGGCGATCACGCTGGGCCTGCGTGACGACGTGTCCATGATCCGCCGCATCCAGCAGTTCACGACGCAGACGATTCCGGTGCAGCAGATCGCGGGCCTGGAGCCCAAGACGCAAGAGCCGCGCATCTTCCCGCCGCGCCCGGCAGGTTCGTTCGACGACCGCGGCCCGCGTGGCCATTTCGGTGGCGGCCGCCCCGGCTTCGGCAACAAGTCCTTCCGCCGTGAAGACGGTGGCCGCCCGCAGCATGGCGGCGGCAAGCCGTTCGGCCAGGACCGTGGTTTCGCGCCGCGTGGGGACGATTCGCGTGGTTTCGCACCGCGTGACGACCGTGGCTTCCAGCCGCGCCCGGAAGGCTTCCAGCCGCGTGGCGACGAGCGTGGCTTTGCCCCGCGTGACGACCGTGGTTTCGCGCCGCGCGCTGACCGGGGCTTCCAGCCCCGCGACGAGCGCAGCTTCCAGCCGCGTGGCGACCGCCCGTTCGAAGGTGCCGGTGCCAAGCCGGCCTTCGCAGGCAAGCCCGCTTTCGGCGGCAAGCCCAGCTTCGGTGGCGGTGGTGATCGCCCGGCCTTCGGTGGCGAGCGCCGTGGCCCCGCCGGCCCGCGCAAGGGTGGCTTCGGCCGCTGATCGCTGAAGGCCGGCCTGTGCCGGCATATGCGCATACAAGAAAGCCCCGCAGGCCACCACGGCCTGCGGGGCTTTTTCGTGGCGGCGGGCTCAATAGATAGCCGACCGTGAAGCGCGCGCGCCTGTGGGCCGGCGCCCCAAGTCCAGTTCGTTGACGATGGCATCGTTGCCGTGCAGGAAGTCGTCGTGCCGGTTGCGGTGACGGCATCGGTCGCGCTTCACAATTGGTTGATAAGCCGGCTTCCCAAGCCGGGACTGTTCAGAAAAACGTCATGCTCGACCAATTCATGCGCATGGCGGTGCTGGCCACCGTCATGCGCCGTGCCATCGCGGCGTTGCAGGCGCACCTCGCGGAGCAGGCGCCATGAGCCGGCTCAAAGGCACGCTGGCGCAATGGGACGATGCCAAGGGCTACGGTTTCATCGCGCCGCAGGGCGGCGGCGACCGGGTGTTCGTCCACATCAAGGCGTTCGGCTTGCGCGCGCGGCGGCCTTTCGCCGGCGAGCGACTGAGCTTCATCGAAGGCCGTGACGCGCAGGGCAAACGCCGCGCGCTGGACGTGCAGAGCCTGGAGCCCAGGCCCGCGCCCCCGCGGCCCAGGCCGCGCGACGGCAGCCGGGCGCTGCTGCTGGTGCCTGCCTTCGCGGCCTTCGTGCTGGCCTGCCACCTGCTGTGGGGGCTGCCCAATGCGCTGTGGGGCGCCTATTCGGCCATGAGCATGGCGACCTTCATCGTCTACGCGCTGGACAAGCGCGCCGCCGGGCGCGGCGGCTGGCGCGTGGCCGAGGGCACGCTGCACGGCCTGTCGCTCGCCTGCGGCTGGCCCGGCGCGCTGCTGGCGCAGCGGCTGCTGCGGCACAAGAGCGTCAAGCCGTCGTTCCGCCGCATCTACTGGCTGACCGTGGTGATGAACGTGGCGGCCTTCGTCGCGCTGTTCACCCCGGTACTGCGGCGCTGAAGTCGCCCAGCCCGGCGAAGGCCAGCGTCATCGTGCCGCGCGCCTGCGGTGCCTCGGCCAAGGCATGCAGGCCGCCCCAGGCGCCGGTCGTGACGACGGTGCCGGCGGGCACCGTCGCGCCGTGCCGCGTCGCATGGCGCAGCCACGCGGGCAGCACGCCTGCGGGATCGGCCAACGCATGGCCGCCGCGCCGCGCGATGTCCGGCTGACCCGGCAGCGTGAAGCGCCATTCGAGCCGGGCCCAGTCCAGCGCCTGGAACGGCTGCCAGTCTCCCAGCATCAGGCCGGCGTTGCTCTGCAGGTCGGCCATGCGCAGCAAGTCCGGCGCGGCGAGGCCTTCGGCCCAGCGCGAGGCGACGCATTCGATGGCGACGCACATCGCATCGACGACGTCGTGCAGCGGCCCCTGTGCCTCGTCGCGCGTGACGGGTCGGCCGATGCGCAACGCGATCTCGGCTTCGACGCCGAGCAGCCGGCCGCCCACCGCCGGGTTCACCGGCGAATGGCTGAACGGTCCCTGCGGGCTGGCACCGCCCGATTTCCAGCGGTCAAGCGGCCAGCCGAGGGCGGTGGCAACGCCGTCCTGCACGGCATAGGCATCAGCCTCATCGCGCACGGCGTGTGCCCAGTCGGCAGCGCGCAGGCGGGTGCCCTGGTGATGGCAGGCGGTGAGCGCGCGGATCAAGTCGTCTGGTGTCGGCATGGCCTCTTCTGGCAAGTCGTGTCGTGACGGGGCGCCAGTGTCTTCGCTTTGGCGGGCCGAGCGTCGCTGCCGCGGCGATGTTGGCCTGCCCATGAAAAACACGCCCCGCGGGGCGTGTTTGCAAAGGTGGATGCCTGCTGGCGCTCAGCTGCGACGGCGACGGCTGAGGGCCACGCCGAAGAGCGCGGCGCCGACCAGGGCCATGGATGCCGGTTCCGGCAGCTCGCCCGCGGCTTCGCCCACGACCACGACGTTGAAGTCCGACGCCTTGTCCCAGCCGTTGCCCAACGACGTCCAGCTCGCGACGTTGCTCAGCGAGCCGCCGGTCAACGTGGCGCTCAGCATCAAGCCGTTGGACCCGTCCTGCGCCGAGCCGCTCAGCGCGGCGTTGGAGGCATGCATGAACGGCACCGTGTAAGTGCCGCCCGTGCCATCAAGGAAGAAGTCGAAGGTCTCGCCGGCACCGAGCAGGATGTTGACCGCGAAGTCGATCTGCGTCATCAGGATGCGGTTGCCGGTGGTGCCCTCATAGGTGCTGCTGTCCGCGTAGAAGGCCGACGTTGTCGAAAAGCCCGTCGACACCTGCCCCAGCGAACCGCCTTCGATGCCGCCCAGCAGGCTGGCCGTCGACACGGCACCGACCGCCCACAGCCGGATGGTCGTGATGGACCAGCTCTGGCTGCTGGTGTTCGTGAAGCTGTCGCCCAGCACCGTGTAGGCGCTGTTCGGGTTCGTGTAGTCGCCTTCGACCCAGGCGACGTTCGAGCGGTTGGCCCCAGCGGCATTGTTCAGATTGGCCGTCGGCAACCCTCGGTCGACGAGGACGGTCGGAGCGGCAATCGCGCTTGCGACGCTGAAGATGAGCGCAAGCGTTGTCAGGGTGGACTTGAAGCGAGACATGCGTTGTCCTTTCTGGATTTGTCGGCAACAGCGACAGACGCTGCGGCACGTGCCTCAATGAGCAAGTCTCGGGCCGTTCAAATAAATGTCTTCTTATTCAATGGCTTGCTGAATCAATGGCAGCGCCGGGCACTGGGCTTCCTGCGTGATGTAAAGAAAGCTGACAGCCTTTTGAAGGCCTGTTGCCAGCTTTCAGTCAAACCGGAAGCTGGACGCCGTGACGCCGCCCATGAAGTCGGTTTCGTGGTACGTGCAGCTTGCGGTGGCGGTTTCGGCGGCGCCGGCGGCCACCATCAAGGGCAGCAGATGCTCCTCGCGCGGGTGGGCGATTCGGGCCGAGGGCGCCAGGGCCCAGCCTTGCAGGCGCGCGCCGCGGCCTTCCGGTTGCGGCAGCACCGATTGCAGCCAGCCGTCGAACGCGGCGGACGGTTCGCGACCGGCCGTGCCGTACAGGCGCAGGTTGTGGAAGCTGAAGCCGCTGCCGAGGATCAGCACGCCTTCGTCGCGCAAGGGCGCCAGCGCCCGGCCCAGGGCCAGGTGCTCGGCCGGGTCCAGGCCGCGCCTGAGCGACAGCTGCACGACCGGCACGTCGGCGCCGGGGAACATGGGCACCAGCGTGCAGAACGCGCCGTGGTCGTAGCCGCGCCGGGCGTCGCGCGCCGCGGGCAGGCCGGCGGCCTCGATCAGCGCCACCACGCGCTCGGCGAGTGCCGGGTCGCCCGGCGCCGGGTAGACCACCTCGTAGGTGTGCGCGGGGAAGCCGCCGTAGTCGTACAGCATGCCGGGGTCGGGCGAGGTCATCACGGTGAAGGCGGTTTCCTCCCAGTGGGCCGAGATCATCAGGATGGCCTTGGGCTTCTCGGGCAACGTGGCCGGCAGCGCCTGCAGCGAGGCCTCCAGCCGGGCGTGCGCGCGGCGGTAGTCGCCGTCCATGAACGGCCAGGGGCCGCCGCCGTGGGAGAGGAAGAAGGTGGGTTGCTTCATGATGCCGTCAGCTTAGGCCGGCGTCGCCCGCTTGAGGTTCAAGCCGGCCGCTGGCAGCGCTCAAAGCCATTGAACATGGCCGACGATAATCCGCGCCCCATGTCTGAACCTCGCCACGCCCCGCCCGACGACCCGCGCTCGCCCGACGAGTTCTTCCGCGACGGCGGCGGGCCGGTGGATTCGCTGCTGTGGTGGCAGCTCGACCGCCATGACGCGCTGCTGGCGGCGCAGCGGGCGCTGTTCGGCGGCGAGGCGGCCTGGGTGCGGCTGCGGGTTTGGGTGTTCCTGGAGCTGATGGCACTGCCCGCTGCGCGGCTGGCGCGCGACGAGCTGAACCGCCATTTCCACCACGTCCGCGAAGACGCGCTGGAAACCGTGCTCAAGCGCCTGCGCGACGCCGGCCTGCTGCACTGGGAGGCCTCCACGCAGACCTACGCGATCACGCCGCTGGCGCAATCGGTGGTCGGCATGTTGCAGCCGCTGACAGCCGACCAGTCCAGCCCCGACGACGACCTCGCCGCGCTGCTGGCCGGCGTGGCCGGTGCCCACCAGCTGGGCCTGCTGCAGCCGCAGCAGTTGAACATGCTGCAGGCCCAGCTCGCCCGGCTGCGCGAGGAGTTTGCCGACGCCATGGCCAGCGGCAGCGAGTTCGAGCTGCGCCGCGCCAACGCGCGCTTCGAGCGCGCGATGACGCTGGTGGACCGTGCCAGCGACGCCGTCAAGGCCATCATCGAGCAGGCGCAGGCCAGCGGCCACGCGCGCCTGGAGCGCCTGGCGCGCGACCTCGCCAGCGCCCAGGCCAGCCTGCTGGTGATGGCCAGCCAGTTCAACCGGGCGCTGCAGCAGGCCGACCGCCAGCGCGTGACGCTGGGGTCCACCGGCGTGACGACGACCGACCTGCGCCAGTGGCTGCAGCGCGTGCCGCATCTCGATGCGATGCTCGGCGACGCACTCGCCACCACCGTGCAGCCCGTGCTGGTGGGGGCGCAGGAGCTGGTGGACGGCGCCGAGGCCGAGTTCGAGCGCGACCGCCCCAGGCCGGCCGACGCCGCCGGCCTGCCCGCCGCCCAGGCGGCACCCGATGGCCGGCTGGAGGTGCTGAGCCTGCCGCCGGAGCTGGGCGCACTGCAGGCGCTGCTCAACGGCTGGACAGCCGAGGGCCTGGGCACCCAGCCCGTGGCGCCCGCCGTGCTGGGCGGCAGCTATGCCGCCAGCGCCTACCGCGCGCAGTTGCTGCCGCTGCTGGGCGACCCGCAGGCGCACCACCTGAAAGGCGCGGCGGGCGACATGGCCCGCCAGCCCTGGCGCGTGCGCTGGAGCGCCGAGCAGGGCGAGATCGATGACGCCCACGTCGCCTGGATGAGCCGGGGTGAGCTGACTTCCACCGATGAATGACGACGGCCTGACCGCACGATGAATCCCAACCTCGACGACGCTGCCAGCCTCGCGGCCCAATTGCTGGCCCGCCGCTGGCTGCCCCGCACCCACCCGCTGGTCAAGCGCGCGCTGATCGACGCCGACCTGTGGGCCGCCGTCACTGCGCGGCTGGCCGGCGTGGGCCTGAAGCTGGTGGACAACGTCTACGCCGAGCATGTGGCCGTCGCGCTGCAGCGGCCGGCCGAGAGCGCCGTGTTCGGCGAGTCGGGCCTGGCGGCCAACAACAACCTGGAGCTGCCGCGCGACGGCGTGTCGCTGCTGGTGGTGCTGTGGAGCCTGATCATCCTGCCCAAGCGCCAGCGCCAGTTGAACCGCGCGGACGCGGCGGACGACCAGCAAGGCGAGATGTTCGCCGCCGACAAGCCGCTGCCCAGCGCCCCCAGCGTGTCGCCGCTGCTGAGCTACCGCAGCCTGCTGGCCGACTTCGGCGACCAGCTCGGCAAGAAAGTGCGTCTGGACGGCAACCTGAAAGCTCTGGAGCGCCACGGCTTCATCACGCGCCGCGGCGAGGACATCGCCGAAGGCCCGCTGCTGGACCTGCTGCTGGACTACGACCAGCTCGCGCCGCGCATCCTGGACGGTGCGCTGGCCGACGTGCTGGCCCGCGCCACCGACCCCGTGGCCGCGCCCGCGCTGGCCGCCCTCCAGGCCGCCCGCCAGGAACCAGAAGAGCCGAGCGACGACTGATGTTCCACCTCCAAACCCTCGAACTGCTGCACTGGGACTACTGCCAGCGCGTGACGCTGCCGCTGGACGGCAACATCATCACCATCGCCGGCCCCAACGGCTCGGGCAAGACCACGCTGCTGGACGCGCTGCGCACGCTGCTCGGGCTGGAGTGCTCGGGCGGCCGCACGTTCCGCACCTACGCCCGCCACGCCAACGCCGAGACCGCCTGGCTGCGCGCGTTGGTGGACAACCGCCCGCGCGGCCGGCAGAACAGCAGCCGGCCCTTCGCCAGCTCGCTGATCTACAGCGACCAGGTCACGCTGGCCTGCCGCATCGAGCGCCAGGGCGGCGACTGGGTGCGCCGCTACCTGATCGTGGAGGGCGCCGTCGAGATCGAGCAGCTGGCCGAGAAGAGCGAACGCGATTCGCTGGGCATCGAGGCCTGGCGCCGCCGACTGGAGGCCGCCGGCCTGACGCGCGCCATCGGCCGCGTGCTGGCGCTGGAGCAGGGCCAGACCGACCGCCTCTGCGAGCTGAGCCCGAAGGAGCTGCTGCGCCTGGTCTTCGAAGTGTTCGGCGACCAGGAGGTGCTGGACCGCTACGAACAGGCGCGCAGCCACCAGCAGCAGCTCGCCAAGGAAGTCCAGGCCGCCGAGGGCGAGCTGGCGCGCACGCAGGCGCAGCTGTCCGAGCTGGCGAACCGCGTCAACAACTACAGGCAGTGGCAGCTGAAGATCGCCGAGCGCGAGCGGCTGGCCACCGAGGTGCTGCCGGTCATGCAGTGGAGCGAGGCGCGCGATCGCCTGGCGCGCGAGGGCCGCGAGCTGCACCGCGCCCGGCTGTTCGCCGCCGCCGATGCGCGGGCGCTGTCCGCCAAGCGTGCCGGCTTGCACCAGCTGTTTGCCGACCACGAGGCGGCGAAGAAGCGGCTGGTCGAACTGGAGGCCGAGAAGCGCGAAACCCGCGCCGCCTTCGACATGGCGCGCGATGCCGAGAAGCCGGTGGAGGCCACCGTGAAGCGCGAGGACGAGTTGCGTGCGCTGGCCGATGTGGAGGCCGACGCCGCCGCGCTGGCCGCCCGCACCCAGGCCCTGGCCGCCGAGCGCGACCGACTGCGCGGCGACTACACGCGCTGGAACGACAAGCTGGTGCACGTGCAGGGCCTGCTGTCCGACTTGAAGGACAAGCGCCTGCCGCCGCCGCCGTCCGAGGTCAGGCCGCTGCGCCAGGCGCTGGACGAGGCAGGCATCGCCCACCACGTCGTGGCCGACAGCATCGACATCGCCGACGAGCGCTGGCGCGAGTCCGCCGAGGGCGTGCTGCGCGGCTCGCGCTGGGTCGTCGTGCTGAAGCAGCGCAGCGACGAGGCGCGCGCCTTCGCCATTGCAGCCCGGCAGAAGTACCGCCACTACGTCGTCTCCGACGCCGCGCCCGTGCCGCAGGCCCGGCCCGGCTCGCTGCTGGCCGCGCTGAAGGTCAGCGCGCCGCTGCCGACGTGGCTGGCGCGACAGCTCGACGGCATCCGCTGCGTGGCCAGCACCGAGGAAGGCTCGGGCCTTGGCGGCGAGTGGATCACGCCGGACGCCTACTACCGCGACGGCCGCGGCGGCCGCAGCGTCGCCATTCCCGCGTCCGACCATCAGTTCGGCGCCAACGCGGTGGCGGGTCGCCGCGCATCGCTGGAGGGCGAGCTGGCCCGCGTCGACAAGGAACTCACCGGCATCGCCAAGGCACAGGCCGAGGTGGAGCGCCAGCTCAAGGACGCGCAACGCGCCGCCCAGGGCCACAAGGCGGCCATGGAGCTCTCCGAGCGTGCCGACGAATTCGCCGAGGCACGCGCGCGGCTGCCGGTGCTGACGCAGGCACGGGCCGAAGCCGCCACGCGCTGGAGCACGACCGAGGCCGAGTACAACCGGCTGCTGAAGGCGTCCGGCGTGCACGAGCAGAACTACGAGCGGGCGCAGCTGGAGCTGAAGGAAGGCGAGGAGCGCCAGGCCCGCACCGGGCGCGAGCACGCCGAGCGCCGCAAGACGCTGCACGCGGCAGCGGCGGCCTCGCGCGAGGCCGGAGCCCGGTTTCCGCCACGCTGGGTCACGGCCATCGCGCTGGCCGCGCTTCGCCATGAGTTCGAGAACGCCAAGCAGGCGGACCTCCGTGTCCACCACGTGGATCAGGAACTGGAGAAAGGCGTCTGGGAGACGGACGCCACCGTCATCGACCGCCACCTGCGCATGGAAATGCAGGTGCGTGAAGAGGAGGTGCAGCTCAGCGACCGCCGCGCCAGCAATGCGCTGGCCTCTACCGCGGCCAGCAACGCCCGCGAGCGCTACATCGACGTGCTGCGTGCCACGGTGCGCCGCTACAAGAAGAACGTCGCCGAGCTGGGCGAGCTGGCCGGCGTCGCCGCCGAGGCGCAGCTGCCCCACCTGGACAACGACGACACCGTGCTGGCCCAGGCCGGCCTGCAGGTCAAGTTCAACTTCGACGGCAAGGGCGAGGTGGGCCTGAACGACGGCGAGGCCTCGGGCGGCCAGCAGGTGCTCAAGAGCCTGATCCTGCTGGTGGGTTTGATGAAGGACGACGAGACGCCCGGCGGCTTCGTCTTCATCGATGAGCCCTTTGCCCACCTGGACGTGCGCAACATCCAGCTCGTCGGCCACTTCCTGCGCAGCACCCGCGCCCAGTACCTGCTCACCACCCCGATCACGCACAACGTGGAGGTCTTCGAGCCCAGCGAGATCACGCTGGTGACGAGCAAGAAGCCGCGCGGCGAACGCTGGGCGCCGCCGATTGCGGTGCTGGCGAGAAGGCCGGAGAAGAGTGAGTACGCGTGAGCTGAGCGCCGACCGCTCGCGCCGCCACCGGGCGGCGCAGGCACCCGTATGGCCGCCGACCCTGCCTGCGCTGGACGTGGACGAGCGCGAGCTGCTGGCCGACTGGCTGCGCGGCAGCGCCGACAGCCGGCCGTGGACGGCGCTGCTCGATGCGGCCGGCGCTGCGCGCATCGAGCTGGCCGACCGCTTGGCCGACAGGGCGCTCGCCGCCGGCCTGTTCACGCTGAAGGAGAAGTTCGAGCGCGGTCGCTGGCTGCGCGCCGGCGTGGCCTGGGTCGGGCTGGAGGCCTTGCAGGCCGCCTTGGGCCTGCCCACGCGCGGCCAGCGGGACGGCGAGCGCCAGGCGCTGGCCGACCAGCTCGCCACGTTGATGGCCGACGCGTTGGTGGGCGAGGCGGCGCAGGACCTGGCCGAGTCGCGCATGGCCGTCAAGCCGGCCCAGGCACGCGCCGCACTGCTGCAGGCGCTGATCACCTGGGTGGCGGCCGGCCGGCAAGGGCTGCGGCGCGACTTCGCGCTTCACCTGGACCACACCAAGGCGGTGGGGGAGGGCGAATGGGCCTGGCTGGAACGCCACTTCGACCTGCCGGCGCTGGGCATCGGCCCTTTCGCGCCCACGCTGACACTGGCGGGCGCGGCCTCGCTCGTCTGGCCCGGCGCGCGCCGGCTCGACCTGGCCGCACTGCCCTTCGTCACCCTGCCCGCCGAGGCGCTGGCGCCGCTGCTGGCCGTCGAGACTGCGCCCACCCGCTGGTGGCTGATCGAGAACCGCGCCAGCTTCGAGAAGCAGGCGGCGCGACTGGCGCCGGGCACGCTGCTGGTCTGGGTGGCCGGCCGGCCGACGCGGGCCTGGGCGGCTGCGGTCGGCCGCCTGCTCGCGCTGGCCCCGGCGCCCGCGGCCATCAGCGCAGACGCAGACCCGGCCGGCATCGAGATTGCGCTCGCTGCGGCCCGGCCCTGGGTCGACCGCGACCTGCCCTGGCAGCCCGAGGCGATGGAGCCGGCGCGGCTGTCTCACCCGCGCGCCCAGGCCCTGGGCACTCACGACCGGGCCACGCTGGCCCGGCTCGCGCAGGCTGGCCTGCCACCGATGCTGGTCGCTTTGCGCGATGCGATGCTGGCGCGTGGCCTGAAGGCCGAGCAGGAGGGCTGGTTGTGATCGATCTCTGGGACTATCCGTCGCCCTTCACGCTGGCGCTGGCGCCTGCCGCCGAGCACATCGACGGGCTGGGCCACACCAACAACGCCGTCTACGTGCAGTGGTGCGAGCAGGCCGGCTGGGCGCACTCCGAGGCGCTGGGCCTGTCGCTCGCCGACTACCGCCGGCTGGACCGCGCGATGGCGATTCGAGAGGGACATTACGAGTACCTGCTGCCGTCCTTCGAAGGCGAGGCGCTGGTGCTGGGCACCTGGCTGACCGCCAGCGATGGCAAGCTGACGATGGAGCGGCGCTTCCAGCTCAAGCGCGCCAGCGACGGCGCCACGCTGGTGCGTGGCCGCTGGGCGCTGGTGTGCATCGAGATCAGCAGCGGCCGGCCGCGGCGCATGCCGGCGGAGTTCCTGGGCATCTACGACGCGGCCGTGGTGCGGCGGAACGGTTGATATACGTTTCGTATACGAATCGTATATAGTCCCGGCATGGGAATCGTCAAAATCTCCGATCCGATGCACGAGAGCCTGCGCGTTGCGAGCCAGGCCTTGTCGCGCTCCATCAACGCCCAGGCCGAGCACTGGATGCGCATCGGCATGCTGGCCGAACTGCATCCGCAGCTGTCGCACAGCGAGATCTGCCAACTGCTGATCCGCGCCGAGCAGGAGGGCGGGCTGGACCTGGCACGCCTGGCCGGCTGGACGCGGCAGCCCAAGGCCAAGGGAGCGCGGGCATGAAGAGCATCAAGCTGCGCACACCCGAGCAGGTGGCCAGGGCGCGTGAGGCGGGGCATCTGATCGCCGAGGTGCTGGCCATGCTGAAGCCGCACGTGGTGCCCGGCGTGACGACCGAGGAACTGGACAAGCTCTGCCACGACTACATCGTCGACACGCTCAAGTGCATCCCGTCCAACGTCGGCTACCACGGCTACCCGAAGACGGCCTGCATCTCGCCCAACCACGTGGTCTGCCACGGCATCCCGTCCAAGGACAAGCGCCTGAAGAAGGGCGACATCGTCAACGTGGACGTGACGCTGACCAAGGACGGCTGGTTCGGCGACAGCAGCCGCATGTTCATCGTCGGCGAGGCCAATGTGCTGGCGCGCCGGCTCGTCAACACGACTTACGAGGCGCTGCGCGCCGGCATCCGCCAGGTGCGCCCGGGCGCGACGCTGGGCGATGTGGGCCACGCCATCCAGACCGTGGCGCAGGCGGCCGGCTTCAGCATCGTGCGCGAGTACGGCGGCCACGGCATCGGCGACATCTATCACGACGCGCCGCACGTCAACCACTTCGGCCGCCCGGGCGAGGGCCTGAAGCTGGAGGAGGGCATGATCTTCACGATCGAGCCCATGCTGAACGCCGGTGCGGCCGGCATCCGCGAGCTGAACGACGGCTGGACGGTGGTGACGCGCGACCACTCGCTGTCAGCCCAGTTCGAGCACATGGTGACCGTGACGGCCGACGGCTTCGAGGTGCTGACGCCGTGGCCGGACGGCCTGGGCGACTACCCCGCCATCGACTGACCGCTGGCCGCGGCTGCTGGAGGCCAGGGCAGGGCGCCATACTTCGCACCGCCCCAATCTCTCGACGACCGCAGCATGAGCCCAGCCCACCAAGAAGCCGGCGCGACCCCGATCCCGACCCACCGCCTGCGCCGCATGCTCGGCCGGGACCCGCATGAGCAGGGCCGTGTCGCGACGCCGCTGGAACTGCTGTTCGACCTGGTCTTCGTCGTCGCCATCGGCCAGGCGGCCAGCCAGTTGGCGCATCTGCTGGCGGAGGGCCATGTCGGCGCGGCGATCGGCGGCTTCGTGTTCTCGATGTATGCGGTGATCTGGGCGTGGATCAACTACGCGTGGTTCGCCTCGGCCTTCGACACCGACGACTGGGTGCACCGGCTGGTCACGATGGTGCAGATGGTGGGCGTGACCGTCATCGGCCTGGGTCTGCCGGCGGTCTTTCATTCGCTGGATTCCGACCATGGCATCGACAACGGCGTGGTCGTCGCCGGCTATGTGGTCATGCGCGTGGCCATGCTGTTCCACTGGCTGCGCGCGGCCCGCCAGGCGCCGCAATGCGCGGCCACCTGCCGCACCTATGTGTGGACCATCGGCATCGCGCAGATCGGCTGGATCGCGACCGCGTTGCTGCCGCTGACGACCGCACAGGCTGCCATCGCCGCGGTGCTGCTGCTGGCCATCGAACTCGGCGGGCCGTACCTGGCCGAGACGCGCCACGGCGGCTCCCCCTGGCACGCCCACCACATCGCCGAGCGCTACAGCCTGCTGGCCATCATTGCGCTGGGCGAGGGCATCGTCGGCACGGTGGCCTCGCTGTCGGCCATCGTCGAGGTGCAGGGCTGGACGGTGGACGCGGTCCTCATCGCCGTGGCGGGGATGGGCCTCACCTTCGGCATGTGGTGGGTCTACTTCCTCGTGCCGGCGGGCGAGGTGCTGCATGCGCGCCGCGAGCGCTCCTTCACCTGGGGCTACGGCAGCATGATCGTCTTCGCGGCCATTGCGGCCACGGGTGCGGGCCTGCACGTGGCGGGCCTGGCCATCGAGCACAAGGCTCACATCGGCACGGTGGCCGTCGTGCTGTCGCTGGCCGTGCCGGTGGGCATCTACCTGCTGGCGCTGTACTGGCTTTACAGCGTGCTGTACCGCGACTGGCGCTGGTTCCACAGCCTGCTGCTGGCGCCGACCGGGGCCGTGCTGGCGACCGCGCCGCTGCTGGCCGCGGCCGGCGTGTCGATGGCGGTCTGCCTGCTTGTCGTCATGCTGGCGCCGGCCGTCAGCGTGGTGGCCTACGAGGCCTGGGGCTACCGCCGCGCTGGCGAGGCGTTGCAGCTCGCACTGCGCCACTGACGGGCGCTGCGGGGCCTACTTGAAGGCGTCGTTGAGCAGGTTCGCCAGGCGCACGGACGCCTTGGCCAGCGCGCGGCGGGCGACGGGCAGGGCGCGCGCCTCGTAGGTCGCATCGAGCACCTCGCCTTCGCCGTCGTGATCGTCGACGAAGGTCTTCTCGCCGCTGAAGTTGTAGGCCACTTTCTTCGCGTCGGCGTTGGACTCCGCCGCCCAGTCGTCGATGCCGCCGGCCGACCAGTTGGCGGCGTTGGCCGGCGTGATGAGCTTGGCCACGCTGGCCGCGGCGACGGGCACGGTCGTGCCCAGCTTCTTCACCAGGTCGGTGTCCCAATAGGCGTGCAGGTTGCTGTGGCGGTTGGATGGCGCGATCTCGACCGCCACGCCGTTGCCGCCGCTGTCCTGGTGGTTGGCCGCATGCAGCGGCTGGTGCAGGTCGCCCACCAGATGCAGCACGAACTTCAGCGCCAGCGTCTTCTCGGCGACGGACGTGTCCGGGCTGGTCAGTTCCTTCCGGAACTGCACGAGCTTGTCCACGACGCAGGCATTCGCAGGGCCTTGGCTGGCGGCGACGCCGTCCGGCAGCGGCTTGCGGCCATCGCAGGCGTCGTCCAGCGTGCCGCCGTCGAGTTCGATGTCGACGAAATGCCATTTCCGCGTGGCGCGGTAATGCACCTGTGTCGTGTTGCGGTCGGCGTCGCGGTACTTGTCGGCCCAGGTCGCGCGGCTGGTGAAGTCCGGGGCGGTGAGCTTGTCGGCGTCCTTCGCGAGCAAGGCGTCGACGGCTTTCCTGGCCTTGGGCGTCAGGCGCTTGTAGGCCAACGAGGCGACCACCTGGTGGCCTTCATCGCCCCAGGCGAAGCTGGCCGACGGCACGACCAGCGCGGCGGCGACGAGGACGGCGTGGATGTGGACAGCATGCATGGCAGGTCTTCCCGCGGCAGGGATTGCCGGCGCCGCGAGTGTTGCGGGCCGGCGAGGCCTTGGGAAGCGCCGCGGCGCGGCGGCGTCAGCAGCCTTGGGGACGTCAGGCGAGCGCCGCCATCTGCTCCACCAGCACGCAGCGCACCCACTTGCGGGCCGTGATCTGCGCCGTCTGCGTGCGCAGGAACTCCTCGGCCTGCGAGTTGGGCGATTCGAACTCGAAGCCGCAGAGCTGCACGAGCTGGCTCAGCGGCCGGGTCCAGACGCGGCGCACGGCCGCGCTGAACAGCGGCACGCCTTCGTCTTCGCCCAGCAGCAGGCGCAACTCGTAGTGCCGGGCCTCCAGCGCCGGCTCGGCCGCGGCCAGGACCTGCAGGCCGGCCTCGCTGAGGTTGACGACGACGCCGCCGCGCGCGTCGGACAGGCCCTCGGGCTTGATGACCCACACCGGCAGCTGTTCATGCTCGGCGGGCACCAGGAAGAACTCGACACGGGGGAAGCGGCGGTGGTCAATCGACATGGCTCGGGCCTGGTGGGTGGAGAGTCCGGATCACAGCATCCGCGAATGACAGCCGCTTGTCAGCACAAGTCCTGCCGCCCCGCTTGGCTTTATGGGGGGCGCCGCGAAGGCAGCGCCCTGCAGCCGGGCGTCAGACGGCCAGCAGCTCGACCTCGAACAGCAGTGTTGCGTTCGGCGGGATCACGCCGCCCGCGCCGTGGGCGCCATAGCCCAGCTCCGGGGGCAGCACCAGCATGCGCGTGCCGCCGACCTTCATGCCCTGCACGCCTTCGTCCCAACCCTGGATGACCTCGCCGCCGCCGAGGCGGAACTTGAACGGCTGGCCGCGGTCCTTGCTGGAATCGAACTTCTTGCCCTTCATGCCGTCCTTGTAGAGCCAGCCGGTGTAGTGCACCGACACGCGCTGGCCCTTGGTGGCTTCGGCGCCTTCACCGACGACGACATCCTCGTGCTGCAGACCGCTGGCCGTGGTGTGCAGGTTCAGCTCGACAGGCTCCGCGCCGCCGGCCAGGCCCAGCAGCTCGACCTCGAAGCACAGCGTCGCGTTGGGCGGGATCACGCCGCCGGCACCGCGTGCGCCATAGCCCAGCTCGGCCGGGATGATGAGCGTGCGCTTGCCGCCGATCTGCATGCCCTGCACGCCTTCGTCCCAGCCCTTGATGACCATGCCGGCCCCCAGCTCGAACTCGAACGAGTCGCCGCGGTCCTTGCTGGAGTCGAACTTGGCCGTCTTGGCGCCATCGGTCCAGAGCCAGCCGGTGTAGTGCACGGTGACGTCGTGGCCCGCCTGGGCCGGGTTGCCGTCGCCGACGACGGTGTCTTCGAACTGAAGGCCGCTGGGCGTGGTGTTCATGCGAAATCCTTGAGGTGGGTGAATGGGCTGATTGTCGCCGCGGCGACGAGGGCATCGGCCTGGGACCTTACCAAGCGACGACCCGGATTTCGCCCCTGAATATCATTCGGTCACCACTTTTGAGCCACACGATGACCGCGCCCACAGCAACCTGCCGAGCCTTGCGCACCGCCCTGCTGGAATTGCATCGCCTGCTGCTGGACCTGGAGCGCCGCCACTATGAGAAGGCCCATGGCGCCCAGAGCGCCGGGGATTTCCTGCAGGTTGTGGCGTTTTCGGATGAGATGCGCTGGCTTGAGCCGCTCAGCCGGCTCATCGTCATGCTCGATGAAGCGCTGGATCTCGATGGCGATGCCGCCCTGACGCCCGCAGCCGTGGCGTCCCGCCTGCGCGAGCTGCTCACGCTGGACCGCAGCGGCGACGGCAGTTTCGCCGCGCGCTACACCGAGCACGTCGACACCTCGCCCGAGCTGGTCCACCGGCATGCGCAGGTGCTGTCGGTCGTCAGGCAGGTGCCTCAGGCCTGACGGCAGCCGCCGGGCACGCCGCCGTCATCCGGTCTGCGCGGATCGCCAGCCTGCGACGGCGACGTGCAGGAGTTCGCGCAGGTGCAGGTCGCCCGCATCGAGCCTAAGTCCCAGTTGGGCGCCGGCGGCGCGGATCCGTGCCGCCGGCTCGGCCAGGTCCACCGCCGCCGCGCCGTTCTGCTTGGACAGCTTGTGGCCGTCCGCTGCCAGCACCAGCGGCGTGTGCAGGTAGCGCGGCGTGGGCAGGCCCAGGGCGCGTTGCAGCGCGATCTGGCGCGGCGTGTTGTCGGCCAGGTCCTCGCCGCGCACCACATCGGTGATGCCTTGCTCGGCGTCGTCGACGACCACGGCCAGCTGGTAGGCCCACAGCCCGTCGGCGCGCTTGAGCACGAAGTCCCCGACCTGCGTTTCAAGGTCCTGCGACTGCGGGCCGAGCCGCCGGTCCTGCCAGGCCAGGCGCCCATGGACGCGAAAGCGCCACGCGCGCACGGGCCGGCCGCGGGTGCCGCCGTGCTCGGGCCTGCAGGTGCCGGGGTAGACCAGTTCGCCATGCCTGACGCGCGGGCCGGCCGTGCGCTCGATGGCGGCGGCGATCTCGGCGCGCGTGCAGGCGCAGCCGTAGACATGGCCCGACGCGATCAGACGGTCCAACGCAGCCTGGTAGACGTCGCCCCGGCGCGACTGCCAGACGGGTGGTTCGTCCGGCACCAGGCCCAGCGCGGCGAGTTGCCCGAGGATGACCTGGTCCGTGCCGGGCGGGCAGCGCGGCCCGTCCACGTCTTCGATGCGCACCAGCCATCGCCCGCCGTTCGCGCGCGCATCCAGCCAACTGGCGAGCGCGGCGACGAGCGAGCCGTCGTGCAGCGGGCCGGTGGGCGAGGGGGCGAAGCGGCCGCGATAGGTCGTCAAAGGAGCAGCCCTTCGTGTTGCTCCAGCAGCGCCTTGCGCGTGGTCTCGCTGCGCAGGCGCTGCAGCCACCAGGCCAGCGCCTTGCCCGGCGGGTGGCCGCTTCCCGCCGGGTTCTCGCGCCAGGCGTAGTGCATGGTGCCGGTGCGCAGCCCTTCGTAGGTGGTCTTGCGCACCAGGCGGCCGGCCTCGATGTGGCGGCTGACCATGGCCAGCGGCACGGAGCCGCAGCCCAGGCCGCGCAGGAGACCCTCGACCTTGGACGCCAGCGACGGCAGCGTCAGCACGTCCTGGCCCGGCAGCACGCCGACAGTGATGGGCGCGAGCTGGCGGGCGCTGTCGGCCACCGTGATGATGCGGTGCTCGGCGATCTGCACGGCGCTCAGCGGCTCCGTCGCCGTGGCGAGCGGGTGGTGTGGCGCGATGCAGAAGGCGAACTCCAGCACGCCCAGCGGCTCGGACTGGAGGGCCGCGTTGGGCATGCGCGCGGGCACGCCGACGGCGATGTCGGCCTGGCCGTTCAGCAGCGCCTCCCACGTGCCGGCCAGCACCTCCACGCGCAGCTTGAGCCGCGTGGGGGGCGCGCCGCCGCCGTCCAGCCGCTGGGCGTAGAAGGCCGCCATCAGGTCGAACACGGCGCGGCGGGCAAGGGCGTCGTCCACGGCGAGCGTCAGCTCGCTCTCCCAGCCGGTGGCGATGCGGCGCACGCGGTTGGCCACGGCGTCCAGCTCCTGCAGCAGCCGCCGGCCTTCCACCAGGAGCTCCTGCCCGGCCGAGGTCAGCACCGCCTGGCGCGAGCTGCGGTCGAACAGCAGCACGTCCAGCGCGTCTTCGAGCTGGCGCACCGAGTACGTCAGCGCCGACGGCACGCGGCCCATCTCGCGCGCCGCCGCAGCAAAGCTGCCGGTGCGGGCGATGGTGTCCATCATGGTCAGCGCCTCGGGCGTCAAGGCCCGGCGTTTGTCTTGGGGGTGCGACATTCGTTCAGTCTATTTGAACGATGTCCCCAGCACGGGCTCACCGATGCCCGCCGGTACGACGCCTACATTCATCTCACTGAACCGACGAAGAGGCGCCCACCGTGTTGCAACTGATCAAGTCCTGTGACCGCGGCTACGCCGATCACGGCTGGCTGAAGTCCTTCCACAGCTTCTCCTTCGCCGATTACCACGACCCGGCCCGCATGGGTTTCGGGGCGCTGCGCGTCATCAACGAGGACAAGATCGCGCCGGGCACCGGCTTCGGCACGCATGGCCACCGCGACATGGAGATCATCAGCTACGTGCTCTCCGGCGAATTGGCGCACAAGGACAGCATGGGCAACGGCGAGGCCGGGGCGGCCAACGCCGGCGTGATCCGTCCCGGCGACGTGCAGCGCATGAGCGCGGGCACCGGCGTGCGGCACAGCGAGTTCAACCACGCCAAGGACCAGACCACGCACTTCCTGCAGATCTGGCTCATCCCCGATGCGCGCGGCATCGCGCCGAGCTACGAGCAAAAGCATTTCGACGCCGGCGCCAAGCGCGGCACGTTGCGTCTGGTGGCGGCCAACGACGGCGCCGAGGGCGCCGTGACCATCCACACCGACGCGAGGCTGTACGCCGGCCTCTTCGACGGGGCCGAAGCCGCTGAACTGGGCCTGGCGGACGGCCGCATGGCCTACGTGCACGTGGTGCGTGGATCGCTTACCGTGAACGGCCAAGACCTGACGGCGGGTGATGCCTTGCAGGTTCGCCAAACATCGCGCCTCGCCTTTGCGGCAGGCCAGGATGCCGAAGTGCTCGTCTTCGACCTGGTCGCCTGATTCCCGTTTCCACCTACCCACGAGAGGAAATTCCCATGAGCAAGATCGTCGTCCTGTACCACTCCGGCTACGGCCACACGAAGAAGGTCGCCGAGGCCGTCGCTGGCGCCGCGGGCGCGCAGCTGATCGCCATCGATGCGGAAGGCAACATCACCGAAGCCGACTGGGCCACGCTGGCCGCGGCCGACGCCATCGTCTTCGGCACGCCGACCTACATGGGTGGCGCGAGCTGGCAGTTCAAGAAGTTCGCCGATGCGAGCAGCAAGCCCTGGTACGCGCAGCTCTGGAAGGACAAGATCGCCGCTGGGTTCACCAACTCGGCCACGCTGAACGGCGACAAGCAGGGCACGGTGCAGTACCTGCATACGCTCAGCCAGCAGCACGGCATGATCTGGGTCGGCATGGGCCTGAAGGCGCCCAACCACAAGGCCGCCACGCGCGACGACGTGAACAACCTCGGCGGCTATGCCGGCCTCATCACGCAGACGCCCAGCGATGCCTCGGCCGAGGAAATGGTCCCCGGCGACATCGCCACGGCCAAGCACTTCGGCGAACGCATCAAGGCCGTGACCGACCGCTGGACGAAGGCGGCCTGAGGCTCAGACCAGCCCGATGTCGCGCGCGCTGGCCCCCGGGAACACGGCGGCCAGCTGCGCGTCGTTCAGGCCGTACATGCGCCGGAACAGCCCGCCGAGCAGCGACCGGTACTCGTTGAGCACGGGATAGTCGCGGTTCTGGAACAGCGTGGACGCGTTGACGGCGACCTGCTCGCCGGCGATGCGCCCACCCTTCACACCGCCGCCCAGCACCCAGTAGGCGCTGCCGTGGCCGTGGTCCGTGCCGCGGTTGCCGTTCTCGCGGAAGGTGCGGCCGAACTCGCTCACCACGACGACCACGGTGTTGTTCCACTGCGGCCCCATCTCGTCGGCGAAGAGGGCCAGGCCCTTGCCCAGTTCGCCGAGCTTGGTGGCGAGTTGCCCCGTGGCGCCGCCTTCGCCCACGTGCGTGTCCCAGCCGCCCACGTCGATGAAGCCCAGCGTGACACGGTCCCGCATCAGCCGCGCGACGCGGCGCGCCTCCAGCGCGAAGCCCTTGGCCGCGATGGCGTTGCGGCTGGCGGCTTCCATCTCACCGGCCTCGGCGGACATGGAGCGCGTCACCTCGTCGCGCACCTCGAAGCCGCCGCTGACCGTGCCGGCCAGCCGCGTGCCGGCGTACATGCCGGCAATCGTCTGCGCCTGCGCCGCGTTGATGGCAGGCTTGCCGAGGTCGCGCAGTGCCTGGTTGGCCACGGGCAGCTTGCCGCGCAGGATCAGCGGCACCTGGTCGGTGAAGGCCATGGCCTCCAGCCGCGAGCCGCTGCCCAGCACCCCCGCGAGCCGGTTCATGAAGCCGCTGCGGAAATCGCGGTTGCCGCCGGCCACGTCGTCGGGCTGGCCCAGCTCGATGTGGTCCTGCGTCTCGAAGTGGCTGCGCGAGGTGTCATTGGTGCCGGCGAACGGCACGAACACCGCCTGGCTCTTGAGCCACAGCGGGTGGATGCTGTCGGCCAGCGCGGGCGCCAGTCCCCAGTCGCCGTCCAGTGGCAGCGCGGCCGTCTTGGCGATGGCGATGTTGGGGCGCGACTCGTAGTAAAAGCTCGACGAGGTCGGCACCAGCAGGTTGGCGGCGTCGTAGGCGCCGCGCAGGAAGACGACGAGCAGGCGCGGCGTCTCGGGCGAAGCCGTGGCCGCGGGTGCGGCCCAGAGCTGCATGGGCAGTGCGCTGGCGAGACCGGCCCCGAGGCCGAGTTGGAGCAGGGTGCGGCGTTTCATCGGGTCACCTGTTCATGAAGTCCGGGGAGGCGAGCAGGAAGGTGTTCCATTCCTGCGGCGAGGTGGCGGCGGCCAGCGCCTGCTGCGTGGCCGCGGGCAGTCGCGGCGCGATGCCTTCGTAGTACAGCGGCGTGGCGAGTTGCGGGAAGGCCGGGCGGTCCTGCTTCTCGCCTTCGGCCTTGAACAACCCGGCGCTGCCGCTGCCGATGGCGCGGGCGATCTCGAAGCGCGTGGTCATCTGGCCGGGGCCCGCCCAGGCGTTCTCGTCCAGCGCGTAGCCGTCGGGCGTCTGGCGGTTGTAGGGCGCCTGGCCCAGGCGGTACAGCCAGCCGATCATGGGTGCGGTGTTCAGCACCACCTTGTCGGCATAGGCCAGCCGCACGGCGGAGACGACGTAGTGCGTCGGGTCCTTGAACTTGCGGCCCAGCGACGCCTCGAACTCGGGCGAACCGATCATCGTGCGCATCACGTCGGCGATGCGGCCGTCGGTCTGCCGCCAGCGCTCGGCCATGCGCTCCACCAGCGCAGGCGGCGGCTCGTCGGCGACGAAGTACTGGGCCAGCTTGCGGCTCACGAAGCGGGCCGTGCTCGGGTGCCGGGCCAGCAGGTCCAGCACCTGGTCGACCTCGGCGAAGCCCTGGCCCTTGATGGTGGTGCCCAGCAGCTGCTTGTCGCCGAAGTCGTGCCGCGCGGGGTTGAACTCCATCAGCCCGTCGCGCCGGTACTGGGCCTCCTGGGCGGGCTTCAGTTTCGGCTTGTTGTCGGTCAGGTTCACGCCCAGGCCGGTCAGCACGCGGGCCAGCTCCTGCACGTCATGCTGGCTGTAGCCGCCGCCGATGCCCAGCGTGTGCAGCTCCAGCAGCTCGCGGGCGTAGTTCTCGTTGATGCGGTTGGCGGCGTTCTGCTCGTTGTCGAGGTAGCGCAGCATGGCCGGGTGATGGGCCGTGTAGCCCAGCAGGTCGCGGAAGCGCCCCAGCGAACGTTCGCGCAGGCCTTGCTCGTAGTCGCCCACCATGGCGCGGATGTTGGCCTTGTACTGGTGGACGTTGAAGTGGTTGAACCAGAACCAGGTGAGCTGTTCCTGCACCTGGTTGGGTGAGTACAGCGCGTTCAGCAGCGCGCGCCCCGAGGCGTCGCGCGCCAGCTTGGTCAACGCCTGCTGGTAGTCCTTCTGCGCGGCGGCCTTGGCGGTGTCGTCGGTGAGTGCGTCGGCAGCCTTGCGCTGCGCTTCCATCTGCTGCACCTGCGCCGCCATGGGCTGCTGCGACACGCCCAGTGCCTGGATCTGAGCCTGTGCGGCGTCGGGCAGCACGCCCTTGGGCTGCAGTTGCGCATCCAGCCAGGCCGCGCGGCCGGTGCGACGCAACTGCTGCAATTCCGGCGTCGTGGCGCCCCAGCTCAGGCGATCCAGCCAGAGCGTGTCCTGAGGAGCGCTGGTGGCAGCGGCGGCGGCCGTGGGTGAGGTCGGCGCGCTGGCGCAACCGATCAAGGCGAAGGTGGCGCTGAGCGCGAGGGCGGCGGTGGCAAGCTTCATGGCGGCCTCATGATGAGGCTGTCCAACGCCCGCTGTCGAGCGCGCGTTGACGCGCGCAACAAGTCTTCACGTCACCGAGTGTGCACCGCGTTGCATTTCGGGCCGAGCGCCGGCCCGCCCCCAAGCCGTCCCCTCGGGGGACCGGCCAGTTCCGCCCGCGTTCAGCAGGGCGGACTGGACGAGGGGCCGCTTACTTCGCGCCCGGCGTGTAGATCTGGTCGAACACGCCGCCATCGTCGAAATGCGTCTTCTGCGCCGCGCGCCAGCCGCCGAACGAGTCGTCGATGGTGAAGAGCTTCACGTCGGCGAACTGCTTGGCGTACTTGGCCGCGACCTTGGGGTCGCGCGGGCGGTAGAAGTTGCGCGCGGCGATCTCCTGGCCTTCCGGGCTGTACAGGTACTCCAGGTAGGCCTGGGCCTGCTTGCGGGTGCCGCGCTTGTCGACGACCTTGTCGACCACGGCCACCGGCGGCTCGGCCAGGATGGAGATGGACGGCGTGACGATCTCGAACTTGTCCTTGCCCAGTTCCTTGACGGCGAGGTAGGCCTCGTTCTCCCAGGCGATCAGCACGTCGCCGATGCCGCGCTCCACGAAGGTGGTCGTCGCGCCGCGGGCGCCGGAGTCCAGCACCTTGGTGTTGCCGTAGATGCGCTTGACGAAGGCCTTGGCCGAGTCGGCGTTGCCACCCGGCTGCTTCAGCGCGAACGCCCAGGCCGCCAGGTAGTTCCAGCGCGCACCGCCGCTGGTCTTGGGGTTGGGGGTGATGACGTCCACCCCCGAGCGCGCCAGGTCGGGCCAGTTGTTGATGTGCTTGGGGTTGCCCTTGCGCACCAGGAACACGATGGTGGACGTGTAGGGCGTGGAGTTGTTGGGCAGCTTCTTCTGCCAGTCCAGGCCGAGCAGGTTGCGGTCGGCCAGCGCGTCGATGTCGTAAGCCAGCGCCAGCGTGACGACGTCGGCCTCCAGGCCGTCGATGACCGAGCGGGCCTGCTTGCCCGAGCCGCCGTGCGAGGCCTTGATGTTCAGCGTCTCGCCGGTCTTGGCCTTCCAGTTGGCGACGAAGGCCTTGTTGAAGTCCTGGTACAGCTCGCGCGTCGGGTCGTAGGAGACGTTCAGCAGCGAGGCCTGCGCGAAGGCGCCGGTGGCGGCGGCAGCAAGGGTGAGGGCGGTGAGAAGGCGGCGCATGGGTTTGTGGTCAGGTGGGTGGAAGGGGAGCGAAGTTGTGCGGTTCAGGCGGCTTTGGACCACGCGAGCACGGGCCCGCCGGCGTCGGGCTCCGGGCCCTGGTGGCGCGCCGCGTCCACGGCCTCGCGGTCCAGCGGCGGCGCGAAGGTCTGGATGAAAGCGTAGATGTAGTCGCGCAGGTAGGCGCTGCGGCGCACCGCCAGGCGGGTCATGTTGTCGGCGAACAGGTGGCGAGCGTCCAGCGCGCGCAGGTGGCGGTCGCGCTCGTCGTCGAAGGCGATGGACGCGACGATGCCCACGCCCAGGCCCAGCTCCACATAGGTCTTGATGACGTCGGCGTCCATCGCGCTGAGCACGATGTGCGGCGCGATCTGCGCTGCAGCAAAGGCCTCGTCGATGTGCGAACGGCCGGTGTAGCCGGGCTCGTACGTGATGATGGGGAACTGCGCCAGGCGGGCCAGCGTCAGCGGCTGGCCGTCCAGCAGCGGGTGGCCCGGCGGCACGACGACCGCGTGCGTCCAGCGGTAGCAGGGCAGGGCGACGAGTTCCGGATACTGCGCCAGGGCTTCCGTGGCGATGCCCACGTCGGCCTCGCCGTCCAGCAGCAGCCGTGCGATCTGCTGGGGCGAGCCCTGTTGCAGGTGCAGGCTCACGTCCGGGTGATGGGCGCGGAAGTCGCGCACGGCGGGCGGCAGCGCATAGCGGGCCTGGCTGTGCGTGGCGGCGATGCGCAGCCGGCCGCTGCCGGCGCTGGCGAAATCGTCCGATGCGCGCTTGAGGTTCTCGGCTTCCTGCAGCAGCCGTTCGATGACGGGCAGCACCTGCTCGCCGGGCTCGGTCAACCCGGTCAGGCGCTTGCCCACCCGCACGAACAGCTCGATGCCGAGCTCGTCCTCCAGCTCGCGGATCTGGCGGCTGACGCCGGGCTGCGACGTGTGCAGCGCCTGTGCGACCTCGGTCAGGTTGAAACCGCGGCGCTGGGCTTCACGGACGGAGCGGAGTTGCTGGAAGTTCATGCACGCAGTCGACGAGCCTCAGAGACGAGTCATTGTGGGAAGCGCGGTTGCATCTGTCGTCGAATGATTCGCGATATGCATATGCAGTTCCTGCAGGGATGCCTACAGTGAGCGCTCCCCGCATAAGGATCTCGAGATGACGACAAAGCCCCCCGTTGATATCCCCGAGCAGGCCTGGCCGCTGTTCGACCGCTACGTGCATGGCGACCTGAGCCGGCGCGGCTTCCTGGACCAGGCCGCGCGTTTTGCCGGCGGCCCGGCGGGTGCCGCGGCGCTGCTGGCCGCGCTGAGCCCGGACTTCGCCGGCGCGCAGCAGGTCAAGCCCGATGACCCGCGCCTCGTCATCCGCCGCCAGGCCTTCGACTCGCCGCAGGGCAACGGTAAGGTGCAGGGTTATCTGGCCAGGCCCGCCAGCGCCGCGGGCAAGCTGCCGGCCGTGCTGGTCGTGCACGAGAACCGCGGCCTGAACCCGCACATCGAGGACGTCGCCCGCCGCGTCGCGCTGGCGGGTTATGTGGCCTATGCGCCCGATGCGCTGGCGCCGCTGGGCGGCTACCCGGGCGACGAGGACAAGGCGCGCGAGCTGTTCGGCAAGCTGGATGCGCCCAAGGCGCGTGCGGACATCGTCGCGGCGGGCCTTGCGCTGCTGGCGCTGCCCGAAGGCAACGGCAAGGTGGGCGTCGTCGGCTTCTGCTGGGGCGGCAGCCTGGCCAACCACGTGGCCACGCAGATGCCGGAGCTGCGCGTGGCCGTGCCGTTCTACGGCGGTGCGCCGGCGGGCGAGGACGCGGCCCGCATCAAGGCGCGGCTGCTGCTGCACTACGCGGCGAACGACGAGCGTGTCAACGCGGCGTGGCCGCCTTACGAGGCCGCGCTGAAGGCGGCCGGCGTGCGCTACGAGATGTTCAGCTACGCGGGCACGCAGCATGGCTTCAACAACGACACGACACCGCGTTACGACCCGGTGGCGGCGCAGCTGGCCTGGGAGCGCACGCTGGCCGCGTTCAAGCAGGCGCTGACCTAGCCGGCGGCGGGTGATCGACTCCTGATCGACCACTGCAAGAGTTGCTCCGTACGTTCAACTGGATACCCGTTGAGTTCCACGGACGCCGAGCTGGCGACGTCTTCGAACGATCATGCCTCCGAGCCCGAGAAGCAGCAGTGAAGCGCCGGACGGCTCGGGCACGGTAGCCACCAGACCTGGAGAAAATTCCAGCCGATAGGTGGAAGCGTCCGAGATGTTGACGAAAGAGAAAGTGGGGTCCATGGTGGCCGAACCTGTTCCGTTGTTGCCGGTGGCCCCGACGATCATGTCCACGCTGTAGGTACTCCCAACCAGCATCGTCATCGGCTTGTCGATTGAGAAAGAGGCGGTCTCGTGGCCTGGGTCGCCATAGACAAAGTAGGCGTTTAAGAATGCGTCATATTGAGGCGCACCGTTGATGTATAGCTGCGTATAGGCGCTAGACAGCCAATTGCCGCCACTGCTGTGCCCCGTCTGGGCGGAACCCGTGGCTTCAAGCGTCATCGGTACCGAGGTTCCTGCTGGCCCCCCGGTCAGGCGCACTGAATAGCTGACCTTGGCATAGGCGTTCATGGAAAAGACGCCGTTTGATGATGAAGCCGTCACGCTCAAGGTGGGAACGGGTCCGCCCGTGGTCGTGGCCGTCCCAGCGAGGAAGCTGCTGCCATTCCCGTTGATTGCGATGAAGCTGTCTGCGACGCTTTCGGGCAAGAGGTCGCTCGCCCCTTGGACCGAGTTGGGGTGGTTTGGCTGGTCGGCATTTGAAACCACCGCCTCGTGAAAGTATGCCGCCGGGAGGGCGTCGGCCCATGCGCTGTGGTACGGAGCAACGACAGCCACAGCGGTGGCGCCTGCATACGTAAGGACTGCCTGGATGAGAGGCTTCATGCCTGAGGGAGCGTGCTGCGTGACCATGGTCGCCTTTGAAGGTTTGAGTGAAGAAGGAGTGGCCTTCTGGATTGGGCTGGATCGACCAGCGGGTCGAAAACCCTGTCCTCATTTGATGAACGATGCAGGATGGCCAGATCGGACACGCAAGGTCGAAAATTTCTGCGAGCGCGCGGGCGATGCATCGGTTCCTCGCCCATCGCCAGGCGGTCTTGCAGCGGGCGTCCCTACGGATGCCCCGGAAGTGCGCCAACCCTTCCATCGAGCGACAGTCGCCCGGTTACGCCGATCGCATGCTGCACGTGTCGAACGTTGAACGGCCGCTTCCTGGCAGTTCGCATCAAGAAGGCCGATTCCCGCTTCAGCTCAGCGGAAGCGATCAAAAGGTCTTGCAATCGTCACGCCTATTTTTGGAGGCGAGACTCGCTCCAGCGTCGTCGGCATCAGACGCGTAACCGACCATTGCGGAGTGGGCCTTCGGCGTCCTCTGAATCAAAACATTGGACGACTGCTTTCTGGCGCCGAAGTCGGTGAATGGAAGGACGGCGACGGGTCGTTAGCCGCCCGTCGCGCGTTTGGATGGAGCGGAGCGATCGCAGCTCCCATCGATTGAATGCCATGTCGCGTCGCGCAGCGACGCTAGACCGCGAACGCCCACTCGCGGAACTCGGCGTGGCGCGGCCGCTGTTCGGCGGCGGCGCGCGCGCGGGCGGCCTCGATCCAGCTCTTGGCCACCGGGAAGGGGCCGAAGCCGGCCTCGGCGTTGATGTGGCCCACGGCGCCCAGGTTGCTGTAGCTGGCGCCCCAGCGGTGCGCCCAGCGCGCGGCACTGGCGGCGCTCATCCACGGGTCGTTCATGCTGGCGATCAGGCGCGAGCGGCGCGGCAGCCGGTGGTGGGGCAGCGCCTCGGCGAGGCCGAACTTGTCGGGCTCCGCGGGGGCGACGAACAGCGCCTCGCGGATCGGCGAATCGGGCCGGTCGGCCAGGTGGCGGGCCAGCGCCAGGCAGCCGAAGCTGTGTGCGACGGCCAGCCACTCGCCGGCTTCATTCGACACCGCGGCTACCTCCAGCGTGCGCTGGATGCGCTCGGCCCAGCGTTCCAGGTCGGGGCGGCTCGCGTCGCGCTGGGTGACGCGCCGGACGTCGCGGTACTGGCCCTGCAGCCACGTTTGCCAATGGGCCGGCCCGCTGTCGTGCAGGCCCGGGATGATGAGGATGCGCGGCGGCTTGTAGCTCATCGTGGCCTCACAGGATGGCCAGCGAGACTTCGGTGGACTTGACCAGCGCCACCACCTCGCGGCCTACTTCGAGGCCGAGGTCCTTGACCGAGCGTGTCGTGATGACCGAGGTGACGACGGCGCCGGAGGCCGTGATGACGTCGACCTCGGAGACGACCGGGCCTTCGATGATTTCCTTGATCGTGCCGCGGAACTGGTTGCGCACGTTGATGGCGGTGATGGTCATGCTGGGGCTCCTGAAGGGGATGCGCCCAGTGTGCTCAGCGGCACCGCGCGGGAGAACGAATGAAAACGTCGGTGGGCATGCGGCGGGCGTCTATGCGGGCGGCGCGGGAGCCCGTGCCATGCGCGCGACTGTCAGATGCCCGCGCCGGCCTCGAACAGGCTGAGCCGCGCCGCGCTGAGCTTGACCCGCTGGCCGCCGCGCAGTTGCAGCGCTTCGGCCTGGTCGCGTGTCAGCTCGGCCTCCAGCGGTGCGCCGTCAGGCCCGATCAGCTCGACACGCGCGCTCGCGCCGAAGGTCAGCACGCGCTCCACCGTGGCCGCCAGGCCGGGGGCGGATTCGTCGACCAGGATTTGCAGCTCGTGCGGGCGCGCGTAGGCCTGCACCTCGCCACTGCCGACGCTGTGGCCGGCACCGGGCAACTGGTGGTCGCCGATGTGCAGCACACCGCCGCGCGCATGGCCGACGAAACGGTTGGCGGCGCCGAGGAAGCCGTACACGAAGGGCGTGGCCGGGCGCTCGTAGACCTCCTGCGGCGAACCGACCTGCTCCACGCGGCCATGGTCCATCAGCACGATGCGGTCGGCGACTTCCAGCGCTTCGTCCTGGTCGTGCGTGACGAAGATGCTGGTGATGTGCAGTTCGTCGTGCAGCCGGCGCAGCCAGCGGCGCAGTTCCTTGCGGACCTTGGCATCCAGCGCGCCGAAGGGTTCGTCCAGCAGCAGCACGCGCGGCTCCACGGCCAGGGCCCGGGCCAGCGCGATGCGCTGGCGCTGGCCGCCGGAGAGCTGCGGCGGGTAGCGGTCCGCCAGCCAGTCCAGCTGCACGAGCTGCAGCAGCTCGGTGACGCGCTGCTTGATGACGGCTTCGCTGGGTCGGGTCTTGCGCGGCTTCACGCGCAGGCCGAAGGCGACGTTGTCGAACACCGTCATGTGGCGGAACAGCGCGTAGTGCTGGAACACGAAGCCGACCTCGCGTTCACGCACATGCGTGCCCGACGCGTCCTGGCCGTCCAGCAGCACGCGGCCGCGGTCGGCCTGCTCCAGGCCGGCAATGATGCGCAGCAGCGTGGTCTTGCCGCAGCCCGAGGGGCCCAGCAGCGCGACCAGCTCGCCGGTCGGGAATTCGAGGCTGACGTCGCCCAGCGCCGTGAAGCTGCCGAACTGCTTGTGGATGTTTTCGACCTGGATGCTCATCTCTCGTCCTTGCTCGAGTGGCTCGCGCGCCACTCGATGATCTGCTTGAGCACCAGCGTCACCAGCGCCAGCAGCGCGAGGATGGACGCCACCGCGAAGGCGGCGGCGAACTGGTACTCGTTGTAGAGGATCTCGACCTGCAGCGGCAGCGTGTTGGTGAGGCCGCGCACATGGCCGGACACCACCGACACCGCGCCGAACTCCCCCATCGCCCGCGCATTGCACAGGATGACGCCGTACAGCAGCCCCCACTTGATGTTGGGCAGGGTCACGCGCAGGAAGGTCTGCAGCCCGCCCGCGCCCAGCACGGTGGCGGCCTCTTCCTCGTCGCGGCCCTGGGCCTGCATCAGCGGGATCAGCTCGCGCGCCACGAACGGGAAGGTGACGAACACCGTGGCCAGGATGATGCCCGGCACGGCGAACACGATGCGGATGTCGTGCGCCTGCAGCCACGGCCCCAGCCAGCCCTGCGCGCCGAACAGCAGCACGTACATCAGGCCCGCGACCACCGGGGACACCGAGAACGGCAGGTCGATGAGGGTGATGAGGATCTGCTTGCCGCGGAAGTCGTGCTTGGCGATGGCCCAGGCCGCGCAGACGCCGAACACGAGGTTCAAGGGCACGGCGAAGGCCGCCGCCAGCAGCGTCAGCTTGATGGCGGAGAACGTCTCCTCGTCGGCCAGCGCCGCAAAGTAGGCCGACCAGCCCTTGCGCAGGGCCTCGGTGAAGACGGCGACCAGCGGCAGCAGCAGGAACAGCGCGAAGAACGTCAGCGCCAGCGTGAGCAGCAGGCGCCGCACCCAGGGCGACTCGCGCGTGGCGGGGTTGGCCTGGTAGTCGGGGCGGTTGCGCGAGACGGAGAGTGCAGTGCTCATGTCAGTTCTTTATCCCGCATTGGGGTCTGCGGGCCGAGCGCCGGGCCGCTCCCAAGCCGGCCCGCGCCGGCGATGTGCTCGCGGCTCGACGCCGCGAGCATCGCCGTCCCCTCGGGGGACCGGCCAACGTACGCGTTGGACGAGGGGCTCGTCATCGGGCTCCCCGCTTCGAGCTCCACGCCTGCAGCAGGTTGATGGCCAGCAGCAGCACGAAGCTGAACACCAGCATGACGACGGCGATGGCGGTGGCGCCGACGTAGTCGTACTGTTCCAGCTTGGAGATGATCATCAGCGGCGTGATCTCGCTGACCAGCGGGATGTTGCCGGCGATGAAGATGACCGAGCCGTATTCGCCCACGGCCCGCGCGAACGCCAGCGCGAAGCCGGTCAGCAGTGCCGGCAGCAGCGTGGGCAGCACGACGAAGCGGAAGGTCGTCCAGCGCTGCGCGCCGAGTGATGCGGCGGCTTCCTCCAGCTCCGTCTCCATGTCTTCCAGCACCGGTTGCACCGTGCGCACGATGAACGGCAGGCCGATGAAGATGAGTGCCAGCAGCACGCCCAGCGGCGTGAAGGCGATGCGCGTGCCTTCGGGGCCGAACAGCGGCGCGAGCAGGCCGCCGGGGGCGAACAGCGAACCGATCCAGCCGTTGGGCGCGTACAGCGCGGTCAACGCGATGCCGGCCACGGCGGTGGGCAGCGCGAACGGCAGGTCGATCAGCGCGTCCACCAGCTTGCGGCCGGGGAAGTCGTAGCGCACCAGGCACCAGGCCAGCATCAGCCCGAACACGAGGTTGATGCTGGCGGCCAGCAGCGAGGCGCCGAAGCTGAGCTTGTACGACGCGATGACGCGCGGCGACGTGGCGGCGGCCCAGAAGGCCTCGAAACCATGGTCGGCCGACTTGAGGAACACCGCGGCCAGCGGGATCAGCACCAGCAGCGAAAGGTAAAACAGCGTGAAGCCCATCGTGGGCGCGAAGCCGGGCAGCACGCGACGCCGGATGAAGGGCTTGCCCGGCCGCGCGCTGCCCGGTGTTGCGGTGGGCGCGGCAGCCGCCAGCGTGGCCGGGTTGGTCCCTGCGGAACTCGACATCAGCGTTTGATACCAGCCATGACTTGATCGTAGGTGCCGCCGTCTGCGAAGTGCGTCTTGCTGACCTTGGCCCAGCCGCCCAGCGTCTGGTCGACGGTGAACAGCTTCAGCGTGGCGAAGCGCTGCGCATGCTTCTTGAAGATGGCCGGGTCGCGCGGGCGGAAGTTGTTCTTCGCGATGATCTCCTGGCCTTCCGGGCTCCAGTGGAAGTCCAGGTAGGCCTTGGCCAGCGCGGTCGTGCCGTGCTTGGCAGCGACCTTGTCGACGAGGGCCACGGGCGCCTCGGTCTCGATGGAGATGCTGGGCGTGACCTGTTCGAACTGGCCCTTGCCGAACTCGTTCTCGATCAGCTCGACCTCGCCCTCGAACGTGACCAGCACGTCGCCGATGCCCCGTTGCGTGAACGTGGTGGTGGCGCCGCGGCCGCCGCCGTCCAGCACCGGCACGTTGGTGAAGATCTTGGTCACCAGCTCCTTGGCCTGGGCCTCGCTGCCGCCGGTGGCGATGACGCTGCCCCAGGCGGCCAGGTAGCCGTAGCGGCCGTTGCCGGTCACCTTGGGGTTGGGGATGATGACCTGCACGCCGGGGCGGGCCAGGTCGCTCCAGTCCTTGATGCCCTTGGGGTTGCCCTTGCGCACCAGGAACAGCATGGTCGACGAGTAGGGTGCCGCGCCGTTGGGGAAGCGGGTGCGCCAGTCGGCCGGCGTGAAGCCCTTCTCGGCGAGCTGGTCCACGTCCGTGGCCTGGTTCATCGTCACGACGTCGGCCTCCAGGCCGCCGATGACGGCGCCGATCTGCTTGCTGGAGCCGCCATGGCTCTGGTTGACCGAGACGGCCTGGCCCTTGGCCTTCTGCGCGGCGACGAAGGCCGGGTTGATCTGCTTGTAGAGCTCGCGCGCCACGTCATAGGAGACGTTCAGCAGCGCGGGGTCGGCCGCGAACGCGGGCAGGGCGGCGGCCGAGGCGATCAGCGCCAGGGC
The DNA here is from genome assembly GCF_965229315.1 of Roseateles sp. Lineage (GTDB taxonomy): Bacteria > Pseudomonadota > Gammaproteobacteria > Burkholderiales > Burkholderiaceae_C > Pelomonas. The sequence goes on along the minus strand of NZ_CBDDJA010000002.1, from coordinate 2,318,214 downwards.
AGCGCGGCGGGAAGACAGGAAGGAGGGCATGTCGCGGCGTTTCTGTTTGTCACGAAAGCCGCGAGAGTGCCCAAAGTTCCTTATTCGAGGAACAACAGTTTTCTTATTTTCATATGCGATATCCGGCGCAGGCGTTGCGGGGGATCGCCGCCGGCATGAACGTGACCTGAACCGCGGCGCTTCGCGGTACATTGCGGCCCGCTCGCATCAGGCGCCGGTCGGCGCACAGGAACAGCCTTGACAGCCGCACACGACACCCCGGACCCCACCGATCCAGAACTCATCGCCGAAGCCTTCACCAACGCGCGCGCTGCCGGCCGCGCGCTCGGCACATTTCCGGGCACGCCACCCGCGACGCTGGCCGCGGCCTACGCCGTGCAGGCCGCCGCGATCGCCCGCTGGCCCGATGCCGTCAAGGGATGGAAGGTCGCGCGCGTAGCCCCCGCGTTCGCAGCGCAGTTCCCCGAGGAACGCATGATCGGGCCGGCGTTCGCCCGCAACGTGCATCACGTCGGGCCGGGCGGCCTTGCGCAATGCCCGGTCTTCGACGGCGGTTTCGCTGCGGTGGAGGCGGAGGTCGTCATCGTCGTGGCGGCGGATGCGCCGGCGGGCAAGGCGGACTGGACGGCCGAGACTGCCGCCTCGCTCGTGCAGTCCATGCACATCGGCGTCGAGGTGGCGAGCAGCCCGCTGGCGACGCTGAACGACATCGGCCCCGGCGCCATCATTTCCGACTTCGGCAACAACTGGGGCGTCGTCGTCGGCCCGGAGATCGTGAACTGGCGCGAGCTGGAGACCATCGCCGTCGAGACCTTCATCGACGGCCAGTCCGTCGGCCGCGGCCAGGTCGCCATCAAGCCCGGCCCGCTGGGCGCGCTGGCGTTCACCTTGAACAAGCGCGCGCAGCAGGGCGAGATCCTGCGGGCCGGCGACGTCATCTCGACCGGCATGATCACCGGCGTGCACGACATCCGCATCGGCCAGCAGTCACGTCACGTGTTCGAGGGCGTGGGTGACGTGCAGGTGCAGACGACGCGGGCGACCGCTGTCGGTTGAGGCGTCAGGCGCGTCCTGGCCGTGCTAGCCGCGGACGGCCAGCATCACCGCATAGGCCTTGAACACCGCTGTGGCGTGCTGGCCGACCGCCAGCCCCAGCGCATCCGCCGCGTCGTGGGTGACGCTGGCGGTCACCACCGTGCCGCCCGGCAGCGTGACGCCCACCAGCGTCGACACCGCGCCCGGTGACACGCGCGACACGGTGCCGGCCAACTGGTTGCGGGCCGACAGCTTGTAGCCGCCGAAGTCGGTCACCAGCACCACCTCGCTGCTCTTCACCAGCGCGAGCGCCTCCTGGCCGGTCTTGACGCCCAGGTCCTGCGCGGCCTGCGTGGTCAGTGATGCGGTGATCTGCTGGCCGCCGGCCAGTGCCAGCCGCACGGTCGTCGTGGCCGGGCCTTCGTGCACGTCGGCGATCTGGCCGACGAACTGGTTGCGGGCGCTGGTTTTCATGCTCATCCTTTTCAGCAGGGCGGCGAGGCCCGGTTGGTCGTTCAGCCAGGCTTCCTGGTCGGTCAGGAAGCGGTCCAGGCGCAGTTGCAGGCCCCGCCAGGCGGCCAGCAAGGCCTGACCCTCTTGCGTCAGCCGCGTGCCGCCGCCGCCGTGGCCGCCGGTGGCGGTATCGACCAGCGGCGCGTGCGTCAGTGCGCCGGCCGCATCCAGCACCAGCCAGGCGCCCTTGTAGCTGTAGCCGGCGGCGCGCGCCGCCTTCTGCAGCGAGCCGGTCAGCGCCAGCGCCGCCAGCAGGTCGAAGAAGCGATCGTCGAGCCGGCCGGCCAGGTGCAGCTCGGCGTGCAGCAGCGGGTGGTCGCTCGGGCGGCGTGTGGGCTTGGAGCTCAAGGCGGCGAGATCAGGCGGAGGGCTTGCAACTGTCGCACCCAACGTGCGGGCCGCGCGTCCGCCGGCACGACGAGGCGCAGCGGGCCTTCATCGGGTGTCAGACCTTCGGTGACGACGAAAACGCGTCGTCCGCCCAGCGCCGGGTCCAGCTCGGCCCAGGAGAACGCGGCGACGTAGCCGTCCTTCGCGCTTGCCAGCAGCACCTGACGCAGCGCCGCGCCGCGGACCTGCTGCGGCGGCTCGACGCCGGCCGCGCGCAGCACGTCGCGCAGGTCGATGCCGCTCACGTCCACCTTGTGGCCGTGCGCCTCGGCCTTCACCGGTTCGTGCGGCAGCGCGGCGAGCCGGGCGGCGTCCAGCGCGGCGGTGGTGCCGTCCAGCCGCTGCACCTGCAACTGCGCCTGGGCGGCCGTGCAGAGCAGGGCGATGAAGAGGGCGAACAGCGTCTTCATGGGATTCATGCCAGTTGGGTTTTCAGCAGCGCGCGGCGCTGGTCGAGCTCCGGGTCGACCGGCGCGGCGTCCAACAGCGCACGACCCCGGCCGCCGTCCAGGTCCACCTCGCGCGTGACACGCCCGCCGTCGACGAGGTAGGCGCGGTGGGCGAGGGCGGCCACGTCGTCGAGGTCATGCGTGATCATGATGGCCGGGATGCCCCAGCGCGCCCGCACCGCGCGCAGCTCGTCGCGCAGCTGCTCGCGCAGCATGGGGTGCAGCGCGGCGAAGGGCTCGTCCAGCAGCAGCACCTGCGGGTTGCAGGCCAGCGCCCGCGCCAGCGCCACGCGCTGCTGCTGGCCGCCGGACAGCGTGGCCGGCCGGCTGCGCGCCATCGCCGCCAGGCCGAAGGACTCGATCAGCTCGTCCACGCGGGCCGCGTCGTCCGCCTTCAGGCGCCTGCGCCAGCTTGTCAGGCCGAAGGCGATGTTGTCGCGCACGCTGAGGTGCGGGAAGAGGGCGTAGTCCTGGAACAGGTAGCCCACGCCGCGCGCCTCGGGCGGCAGGCAGACGCCCGCCGTGGTGTCCAGCAGCGCACGGCCGTTCAGGCGCACGTGGCCGGCGCGCACGGGCAGCAGCCCCGCCATGGCCTGCAGCGTCAGCGACTTGCCGGCGCCCGACGGACCGTACAGCGCCACGAAGGGTGCGTCGGTCGCGAAGGCGATGTCCAGGTCGAAGCGGCGGCGGGTGTCGGCGACCGACAGTTGCAGGCGAACGTCGATCAAGGTTTTCCGAAGCCGTACTTCGCCAGGATGGCCTGCGCCTCGGCGCCGCCGAGGAAGGCGACGAAGTCCCTGGCCAGCGCGGCCTGCCTGCTGTCGGCGACGACGGCGGCCGGGTAGGTCACCGGCGCGTGGCCGCCCACGGTCATCGCGATGCGCACCTTGTCCTTCAGCAGCTCGGCGTCGGTGCGGTAGACGAAGCCGGCTTCGGCCTCGCCGCGTGACACGTAGTCCAGCACCTGACGCACGTTGTCGGCGAAGACCAGCTTGGGTTGCAGGCCGGCCCACAGCTGCGCGCCTTCCAGCGCCTGCTGCGTGTAGCGGCCGACCGGCACGGAGGCCACCTTGCCGACCGCGATGCGCTTGACGTCGGGCTTGCCAAGGTCGGCCAGCGCTGCGATGGCGGGCGACCCTTGGACGGGCGTGATCAGCACCAGCGAGTTGGCGGCGAAGTCGCGCCGGGTGTCGGCGGCGATGAGTTTCTGGTCCGCGCCGCGGTTCATCGTCTCCTGGTCGGCGCTGGCGAACACGTCCACCGGTGCGCCCTGGGCGATCTGCTGCAGCAGCACGCCGGACGCGGCGAAGTTGAAGCGCAGCGTCACGCCGGGTTGGGTGGCCTCGAATTTGGGGGCGAGTTCCTTGAAGGCATCCGTCAGGCTGGCGGCGGCCGACACGGTGAGCTGCTGGGCGGACGCGAGCAGCGGCAAGGCGAGGGACAGGGCGAGGAGCAGGCGTTTCATCAGGGGGGCGAGCGTTGCAGGTAGCGGTTGGACAGGACGAGGATGGCGACCGAGACGGCCGAGATGACGAGGGCCAGCATCAGCGCGAGGTCGTCGCGGCCGGCCTGCACGGCGTCGTAGATGGCCATGGACGCGGTCTGCGTCTGGCCCGGGATGGAGCCGGCCACCATCAGCGAGGCGCCGAACTCGCCCATGGCCCGGGCGAAGGCCAGCAGCGTGCCGGCCAGGATCCCGGGCCAGGCCAGCGGCAGCGTCACGCGCACGAAGGTGCTCCAGCGCGACTGGCGCAGCGTGCGTGAGGCGGCCTCCAGGTGGCGGTCCACCTGCGCGAAGGCGCTGCTGGCACCCTTGAGCACCAGCGGCAGCGCGACCAGCGCCGACGCGATGACCGCGCCGTGCCAGTTGAAGATGACGGTGTAGTCGAAGTGCTCGCGCAGCCAGCCGCCCAGGGCGCTGCGCCGGCCCATCAGCACCAGGATGCCGTAGCCCAGCACCGTGGGCGGCAGCACCAGCGGCAGCATGCAGACGGCCTCCAGCACGCCGCGGCCGGGCAGGCGGGTGCGCGCGAACACCCAGCCCAGCGCCACGCCGAGCACCAGCGCCAGCGCGGTCGCGAACACGGCCACGCGCAGCGTCAGCGCCAGCGGCGCGGCGTCGAACTGGCTCCAGAGATCGGCGGTCATGGTGCGTAATGTAATCAACTACATCACGAGGAATGGGTGATGGCGGAGCCCGGCGCAGGGCTATGCTGGGGCGCTGACATGGACCTGCTGACCGACCTCTTCTCGCGCCACGGCGTCGTCGCCGTGGCGCTGGCCGTGCTGCTGGAGCAGTTGGGCGCGCCGCTGCCGTCCACGCCGGTGCTGTTGCTGGCGGGCGTGGAGTCGGCCGTGCGCGACGGCTTCGCGGTGCGCGCCTTCGTTGCGGCGACGCTGGCGGCCACGGTGGCCAACGGGCTGTGGTTCTGGGCCGGCCGGCGCCTGGGGCGGCGGGTGCTGGCGGCGCTGTGCGTCATCTCCATCTCGCCAGACACCTGCGTGCGCCAGAACGAGGCCAGCTTCGTGCGGCGCGGCGTGCTGACGCTGGTGATCGCCAAGTTCGTGCCGGGCCTGTCCATCCTGGCGCCGCCCCTGGCCGGCGCTTTGGGCATGCCGGTGCGCCGTTTCCTGGGCTGGAACCTGCTTGGCTCGGCGCTGTGGGCGGGTACGGCCATCGCCATCGGCCGCGTCTTCCATGAGCAGATCGACGCGTTGCTGCGGGCGCTCGGCAAGCTGGGCAGCCTGGCCCTCATGCTGGCGGCGTTGGCGGTGCTGGCCTACCTCGGCTGGCGGCTGTGGCGGCGTGCCGTCGTCAAGCGCGAACTGCGGCTGTTCGAGCGCGTGGCGCCGGCCGACGCGGCGGCGCTGGTGGACGGGCGCAGCGGCGTCGTCTTCGTCGACGTGCGCGCCACGTCGCCCGACATGCCGCTCGCAAGCCGCATCCCCGGCGCGCGCCACCTGGACCTGGGCCTGCTGAGCCGGCCGGGCGGCGACGCACTGGCCGGCTGGCCGGTGTCGGCCGAGTTCATCACCTATTGCGCCTGCCCCGACGACGCCTCGGCCGTGCGCGCTGCCCGGTGGCTGAAGCAGCAGGGCCGCCACGCCCGCGTGCTGCGCGGCGGCATCGAGGCTTGGACACGGGCCGGGCTGGCGTTGGAAGCGGTGTGAGGTTTCAGGGCCCGAGCCCGTTGCAATTTCTAGTGTTTACCCTAAAATAGGGTTTACCCTAGAATGCCAACCGGCCACAAGCCTTGAACCCCAAATGGAACTGATCCACAACCTGTTCTCCTCCCTGCGCAACGTGCTGACGCTGGAAACCCAGACGGAAACCGACGAGCGCTACCTGGCCGATGCCGTCGATCACGTGGACCTGGAGCGCCGCATCGCCAGCCAGTCGCGCGCCTGCATGTCGATGGCACCGCTGAACATCGGTCGCTGATCGGCCCCGGCCCGGCGGCGCCTCAGCCGCCCGCAGCGCGCTTGACGCGCCACACGCCTGCCGAAGCCTTGCGCTCGGCGGGCGTTTTCATGGGTGCGTCCGGCATCGCCAGGCAGAGCCCTCATCGCTTGGCAGCGCCTGCACAGCCCGGGCACAAGCCGTACAGCGCCAGCGCATGGGCCTGCAGCCGGAAGCCCCGTTCCTCGGCGATGAGTTCCTGGCGCGCCTCGATCTGCGGGTCGCAGAACTCCTCCACGCGGCCGCAGCGCAGGCAGACAAGGTGGTCGTGGTGGTCGCCCTCGTTGAGCTCGAACACCGACTTGCCCGTCTCGAAATGCCGGCGTGACAGCAGGCCCGCCTGCTCGAACTGCATCAGCACGCGGTAGACCGTGGCCAGACCGATGTCGGCACCCTCGGCCATCAGCGCGTGGTACACCTCTTCGGCGCTCCAGTGACGCTGCCCGCGCTGCTGGAAGATGCGCAGGATCTTGATGCGCGGCGTGGTGGCCTTGAGGCCGGATGCGTGGATGTCGTCGATGTGGCCTGACGGAGCGCTGAAGTGGCGTGGCATCGTGTCAGGCGCGGTGCCGGGCGGCGGTGGTCGTCATGGGCATCGGGCGGCGGCGCTGATGTGGAAGGGATGGGGTGTTATTGTAATGAGAATGATTCCCATTTGTATTAAAAGGCGGCACGCCTGGATGGCCGCCCTGGCGATCTCGCTCGCCGGTTGCGCGAACGCGCCCACGCCGCCCGCCGCCGGGCCGGACTTCCTGCTGCTCGGCGAGGTGCATGACAACGCCGATCAGCACCGCCTGCGCGCTCAGCGCCTGGCGGCGCTGCTGGCCGACGGCAAGCCGACCACGGTCGTGTTCGAGCAGTTGCCGGCGTCCCGCAATGCCGCCCTCGATGCGCAGCAGCGGGCGGCACCGCGCGACCTGCAGGCGCTGGTCGACGCCGGGCAGTTCGACCGCCGTGGCTGGCAATGGCCGCTGCACCAGCCGCTGTTCGAGGCCAGCCTCGCGGGCGGTGCGCGCGTGCAGGGCGGCAACCTTGAGCGGGAGTCGCTGCGCCGGATCATGCGTGAAGGCGACACCGCCTGGCCGCCCGAGTTGCTGGCGCTCGCCCGGCGTACGCCGTGGAGCGACGCGCAGCAGCAGGCGCAGGTCGAGGCCATCGACGAAGGCCATTGCGGCGCGCTGCCGGCGGCGATGCACGAGCCCATGGCGCGTGCCCAGCGCGCCCGCGATGCGTCGCTGGCGCAGGCACTGCTCGCGGCGCGCGCGGCGGGGGCCGAGCGCGTCGTGCTCATCGCCGGCAACGGCCATGTGGACCGCAGGCTGGGCGTGCCGCTCTACCTGCAGGCCGCGGGCATCGCGCCGCAGCGCATCCGGGCGGTGGGCTATCTGGAAACCGGGCAGCCCGGCAGCGGCCGCTATGACGAAATCGTGGAGACCCCGCGCGCCGACCGTGAAGACCCCTGCAAGAGCCTGAAGCGCTGAGCCCAACGCTACGATGCGGCGCAACGCTGCAAGCCCGCTCGGGGCGGCTCAACCACGTTCCCGGCTGCTCAGGTGTACCTGAAGACCCGTCTCCGCATCCTCATCCTGGTGACCCTGCTGCCCGTGGTCGGCGTCGGCGTGATCGGTACCTGGCTGCTCGTGAACCGCGAGATCGACGCGGTGCAGGCCGGCACCTGGGGCCGCACGCGAGCGCTGACCACCGCCATCGACGCCGAGTTCCGCACCAGCATCGCGGCGCTGCAGCTGCTGGCCGGGTCGCCCCAGCTGCGCGCCAGGGACCTGCAGGCCTTCCGCGCCGAGGCCGACCGCGCGCTGCACAGCCGCGGCGGCCGCTGGCTGAACCTGTTCGTCTCCGACGCCCGCACCGCCGAGCTGCTGCTGGACCTGCGCGCGGCGCCCGGCGCAGCGCCGCCACCGCCCACCTCCGCGGACCCCGACTCCGTGCTGCGGGCCGCGCAGTCGCGCCAACCGACGGTCAGCCAGCTCATCGTCGGCGACACGGTGCATCGCCGGGTGTTTGCCGTGCGCGTGCCGGTGGTGTTCGACGACGGCCCGGCCGACTACGTCCTGTCCGCCGCCATCGACCCCGCGTTGATCGTGCGGCTGGTGGAGGCCCAGCGCTTCCCGCCGGAATGGGCGGTGGCCGTCGTCGATGGCAACCTGCGGCTGATCGCGCGCAAGCCCGAAGTCGCGGGCGACCCGCCCATCGGTGAATCGCTGCGCCGCGCGCTCAAGGCGCCGTCGCCCGGGTGGGCCGAGGGCACGCTGATGGACGGGCAGAAGATCTATCGCACCATCCAGCGTTCGACCACGTCCGATTGGGCGGTGTCGGTCGGCGTCCCCAAGGCCACCGTCGAGGAAAGCCTGCGCTACGTGCAACTGCTGTGGATGGGCTTCGGCCTGACGCTGGCCGTGAGCCTGCTGTGGGCCTGGTGGCTCGCCAAGGGCGTCACGCGGCCCATCGCTGCGCTGGCCGAGGCCGCGCCCGCGCTGGGCCAGGGCCGGGCGCTTGGCTTGCCCGACGCGGGTTCCATCGAGGAGGTGCGCCGCCTTTATCTGGCGATGCAGCAGGCCGCTGCGATGCTGCAGCAGCGCGACGCGGACCGCGCCGTGGCCGAGTCGGCGCTGCGCGCGGCCAACCGGGCCAAGGACGAGTTCCTGGCGATGCTGGGCCATGAATTGCGCAACCCGCTGAGCTCCGTGTCGAACGCGGCCGAGCTGCTGCAGCACGCCGCGGCGCGGCCGGAGCTGGTGCCCAAGGTGGCCGGCGTGCTGGGCCGCCAGGTGCACCAGATGAGCCGTCTCGTCGACGACCTGCTGGAAGTCGGCCGCGTGACGGCCGGCAAGATCGCGCTGGTGCCCACCGAACTGGACCTGGCCGAGGCCGTGCGGCAGACGCTGGCGGCCTTCGAAGCCAATGGCCGGCTGGCCCACCACCCGGTGGACGTGCGCTTGCAGCCCGTCTGGGTCGAGGCCGACGGCACGCGGCTGGAGCAGATCGTCTCCAACCTGCTGGACAACGCCGTCAAGTACACGCCCCCCGGCGGCCGCATCGACGTCAGCGTGCGGCGCGATGGCAGCGACGCCGCGCTGGTCGTGCGCGACGCGGGGCAGGGCATGACGCCCGAGCTGGCGCGCAGCGCGTTCGACCTGTTCGTGCAGGGCGACCGCGCGTTGTCCCGCGAAAGCGGCGGCCTGGGCATCGGCCTGACGCTGGCGCAGCGCCTGGCCCAGCTGCACCGCGGCCGCATCACCGCCGAAAGCGCCGGGCCTGGACAGGGCTCGACGTTCACGCTCTACCTGCCCGCCATCGACGCCCCGGCGGCTGTGCTTGCAGCGCCCGCCGCCGGTATGGCCCACGCGGCGCGGCGGGTGCTCGTCATCGAGGACAACGCCGATGCGGGCGAGAGCCTAGTGGCGTTGCTCGAACTGCTCGGGCACAAGGTCGAGTGGACCGGCCTGGGCCTGCTGGGCGTCGAGAAGGCGGCGGCGCTGCAGCCCGACCTCGTGCTCGTGGACATCGGCCTGCCCGACATCGACGGCTACGAGGTCGCGCGCCGGCTGCGGGAGCGCGACGACACCCGCGCGCTGCAGCTGGTGGCGCTGACGGGCTATGGCACGACGGAGGACCGGGGGCGCGCGCTGGCCGCCGGCTTCGACCGGCACCGGGCCAAGCCCATCGGGCGGCCCGACCTGGAGTCGTTGCTGCGCTAACAGGCCCAAGTGCGGCGCGACAGCGCCCGCCGGCCCGATCAGCCGGCGCTGGCGTCCGTGGACAGCGCCATGTCGCTGTGGTGCGGCAGCACGATGCCGGCGCCGCGGTCCTCCTGGGCGATGGTGCTGATCAGCGGCGCCCAGGAGCTGACGGTGCCGAAGATGGTGGCGAACGCCACATCGGCCGCATCGCGGCCGGTGCCGAAGCGCACGAACCCCATCGGGATCGCCGTGCCCGAGGCGTCGAAGATGTACCAGCGCCCGCCGAGATAGACCTCCGCATAGGCATGGAAGTCCGGCGGGCCCAGGGCCGGGTCGGCGCCGTAGTCGGTGCCGGTCGTGAAGCGCGCCGGGATGTTCAACGCGCGGCACAGCGCCACCATCAGGTGGGTGAAATCGCGGCAGACGCCGGTGCGCTCGATCAGCGTGTCCACGGCGGAGGTCGTCGAGTTGGTGCTGTTCGATGTGAACGAAACGTGGCTCTGTATCCAGTCCGCGATGGCCTGCACGCGGCCGTAGCCCGGCGCGATGCCACCGAACTCCGCCGTCGCGAGCTTGATGAGCCGGTCCGACTGGCAGTAGCGGCTGGGGTAGATGTACTGCAGCACGTCCAGCGGCAGCAGGTGCACCGGCACCTCCATCAGGTCTGCCGGACGGTCCCGGCGGTGGATCAGCTCGACCGTGGCGTCGAGGGACACGTCCAGCGCGCCGGGCCGGGCCTGCAGGCGCAGGTGGCGGTTGCCGGTGCGGGTGTCCGTCTGGATCTCCCACGGGATGTCCTGACTCACCACCAGCCGCTCGGTCGAGACGGTCTGGCAGGGCGTGAAGGCCGGATGGATGTTGAAGATGAAGTCCGCGCCCGGTGCGCTGACCTCGTACTTCAGCTGCACGTGCAGGTCGAAGCGGATCATGCCGTCACGCCCTCGGCAGGCGCTGCCGCCGGTGCGGGTGCCGGTGCGGCCTGGACGGTGCCGAAATTCATCGCCACCTCGCCGCGCACGCCGGCACCGATGACCTGGTGGATGAAGGCGATCTTCTCGAGCACCGCGTCGGGCATGACGAAGGGGTAACTGTCGCGGTTGCCCAGGCTGCGGGACATGGCATTGATGAACTGCGACACCGGCAGCCAGGTGTTGATGACCTGTGCCTGCAGCGTGGCGTCGTCGGCGGCGATGGCCTCGGCGCGCACCGGCGCCGTGCCGGGCACCGCGTGATCCAGCTGCAGCCCCCACGAAGCGGCCGTCTCCAGGCCGTCCCGCAGGTGCATGTAATGCGCCCAGCACTCCGCCCAGTCTTCCCAGGGATGCGAGCTGGCGTAGGCGCTGACGAAACGCTGCTGCCAATCCGCCAACGGCGACGTGTAGTGCTGCTGCAGCGCCTGGGCGTAGCCCATGCGTTCATCGCCGAACAGTTCGCGGAAGCGGTCGGTCCAGGCCGTGCCGCGGATCAGCCGGTCCCAGTAGTAGTGGCCGATCTCGTGGCGCATGTGGCCGAGCAGCGTGCGGTAGGGCTCGTGCATCTGGGCGCGCACCTGCTCGCGGCGCGCATCGTCGGCCTCGGCGACATTCAGCGTGATGACGCCCTCGTCGTGGCCCGTCAGCACCTTCTTCGCCGGGTCGATCTGCTCCAGGAACTCGAAGGAGACGCCGTTCACCGGGTCTTCGGTCTTTGGCGGCAGCGGCAGGCCCCAGGACAGCAGGCTGTATGCCAGTCGCCGCTTGGCGACCTCGATGCTGGCCCAGTAGGTGCCGTTCTCGGGCTTGCCGAGAGCCGGGTGCGTGTGGGTGGTGCGGCACGACAGGCACAGGTCGTTGGCGTCGTCGGCGTCGACCATCCAGTTGCAGGTGACGGGCGGCGCATGGTTGGCGCACCGCCGCAGGGGAGCGCCGTGCTGTGGCGACAGGCGCGCCATGGCGCCCGAGGCATCGATCTCGAACGAGGCCATGGCAACCTCCGCGGGCACGTAGCCCAGCTGGGCGCCACAGGCGCCGCACAGGTCGTTCTCGAAAAACACACGCGCTTCACAGCGCTCGCAGCAGAAGGTCTTCATCGTGTCCAGCCGTGGGTGCCCGCCGTGCGGTGGGCTCATTCACTCATCGTAGGGAACGGTGTGCGGCGCCGGTGTAGGCGGAACGACCTTCCTGCCGGCCCATGGCAGAAAAAAACCCCTCAGCCGGTTGGGCTGAGGGGTTGAAGCCACCCAATGGGGGTGGAGGAGACAAGCGGAAAGTCTGCACGATATCGGTGCTGTTGCGGTGCAGCAAATGATGATTCCGAGGGACCTCATGCCTGAATCGCAGTTGACGGGCCGCACCGGGCGGCCGGCAGCGTCCGGCGCTCAGGCTGTTGCCGCTGCCGGCGGCGCGCGATGCGCATAGCGCCGGGCGAGCACCGCGCAGACCATCAACTGCAGCTGGTGGAAGAGCATCAGCGGCAGCACGATGGCGCCGGCCACATGGGGGGCGAAGAGCACGCTGGCCATGGGCACGCCGTTCATCAGGCTTTTCTTGGAGCCGCAGAACACGATGGTGATCTCGTCCTCCTTGCTGAAGCCCAGCTTGCGGCTGCTCCAGGTGGCGATGGTGAGCACGGCGGCCAGCAGCACGGTGCAGGCGAACAGCAGGCCGGCGAGCGCGGAGGTGGGGATGTCCTGCCAGAGCCCCTCGGTCACGGCATGGCTGAAGGCGACGTAGACGACGAGCAGGATGGAGCCCTGGTCGACCACCTTCAGCGCCACGGCGCGGCGCTGCAGGACGCCGCCGATGAGCGGGCGCAGCAGGTGGCCGGCGATGAAGGGCAGCAGCAGCTGAACCGCGATGCGGCCGGCCGCCTCCCATGGGTTGCTGGTGGCGCCGCCCTTGGCGAGCAGCAGGCTGACGAGCAGCGGCGTCACCAGGATGCCCAGCAGCGTCGACGCGGACGCACTGCAGACCGCCGCCGCCACATTGCCCCGGGCCATGGAGGTGAAGGCGATGGCGGACTGGACCGTCGCGGGCAGCGTGCACAGGAACAGGAGGCCCAGGTACAGGTTGGGCGTCACCAGCGGCTCCAGCAGCGGCCGCAACGCGAACCCCACGAGCGGGAACACCGCGAAGGTGCACAGCGCCACCAGCAGGTGAAGCCGCCAGTGCGTGACGCCGGCCCAGATGGCTTCGCGCGAGAGCTTGGCGCCGTGCAGGAAGAACAGCGCCGCGACGGCCAGCGTCGTCATCGAGCTCAGCACGTCCGCCGTGCGGCCGGAGGCGGGCAGGAAGCTCGCGAGCGTGACCACGCCCAGCAGCAGCACCGTGAAGCGGTCGGGAATCAGGTTCAGGCGGGCCATGGCGGTTCAGGCGATTTACAGGATGACGGCGATTGCACCCGGATCATGATCCAATGGGAAATGGATTTATCTGATGAATTCATATCATTGACGCATGAATGTGAGCCTCAGGCAGTTGCGCGTGTTCCAGGTCGTCGCGGCGACGCGCAACTTCACCCGCGCGGGAAGCCAGGTCGGGCTCAGCCAGCCGGCCGTGAGCCGCTGCGTGACGGAGCTGGAGCAGCAGATGGGCGTCAAGCTGCTGGACCGGACGACACGCGAGGTGGCCTTGACCGAGGCCGGCCGCGGCCTGGCGGCCCGGCTTGAGCGCGTGCTGGACGAGCTGGATGCGGTGCTGGCCGACGTGCACGACCTGGCCACGACGCGGCGCGGCCGGGTGCGCGTGGCGAGCAGCCCGACGTTGTCGGCCAACCTGATGCCCGGCTGCATCGCGCGCTGCCAGCAGGCGTTCCCGGGCATCGAGCTGCTGCTGCTGGACCGGATACAGCACGATGCGCTGGCCGGCGTGCTGTCCGGGGAGGTCGACTTCGGCGTCGTGATCGACCCGGAACTCAGCGAGGACCTGCATTGCGAACCCGTGCTCTCGGAGCCGTTCTGCCTCGTGGCGCCACGGTCGCACCCGCTCGCCGCCAAGCGGCGCGTCAGGTGGGCGTCGCTCAGCGGCGAGCCCCTGGTGTTGCTGGACTATGCGTCCGGCAGCCGGCGCCTCATCGACGAGGCCTTCCGCGCGCAGGGGGTGTCCGCCACGGTGCGCCACGAGGTGGGGCATCCGACCACCATCTTCCGCATGCTCGACGCGGGGCTGGGCATCACCGTCGTGCCGGAACTGGCCGTGACGCCGCCGGCGCTCGGCGACCTGGTGGCGCTGCCGCTGGTGCCCCGCGTGGACCGGACCATCATGCTGGTGCGCCGGCGCAACCGGGAGTTGACGCCGCTGGCCGAGGTCGCCTGGCGGCTTGTGAAGCAGGTGGCGGGCGAACGGGCACCCCGCTGAGCCACGACCTGACCGACGGTCGGCGGCGGTTCAGGCCTCGCGCGCCACCAGCTTGAGGCCCGCCCAGCCGCACAGCACGATCAGCACCGCGCCGTAGCCCAGCGCCGTGGCCTCCAGCCCGAACAGCCCGACCGCCAGGCCCGCGGCCAGTGCCGGCACGCTGAAGGCGAGGTAGCTCAACACGAAGAAGCTGGCCATCATGGCGCCGCGCTGCTCTGCAGGCGCCAGCGGCACGAGGCTGCGCACCGACGCGTTGAAGCCCGCGCCGAAGCCGGTGCCGGCGATGGCGCTGCCCGCGAAGAGCGTCAGCACCGCGTGCGCGTGGATGCCCCACAGCGTCACCGCCAGCCCGGTGATCAGCATCGCCGACGAGCCGGCCAGCACGCGGCGGGCGGGGCGGTTGCGCAGCCACAGGATGCCCACCGCGCCGCTGAGCACCAGCGTGGCGATGAGGCCGCCGCCGATCAGGGGCAGGTTCAGGCCGCTGACGTGGCGCGCGAGCGTCGGCCCCAGCGACGTGTAGAAGCCGCCCAGCGCCCACTGGGCGGTGTTCATGGGCAGGATCAGCAGCAGCGTGGACAGCGCCGGCTTCGGGATCGACAGCCGCGGCCGCAGGGACGCCCACGCGCCGGCGCGGCGCGGCACGGTTTCGGCCAGGCAGCAGGCCGCCAGCGTCTGCAACAGCAGCAGCACGCCCAGCGCCTCGAACACCCGGTGCGCCGGCTGCGGCACGAACTGCACCAGCGCGCTGGCGCCCAGGGCACCCACGGCCATGCCCAGCATGGGGGCCACGCTGTTGACCAGCGCACCGCGCTCGCGCTGCAGGTCCAGCAGTGCCGCGCTCAGCGTCGCGGTGGCGATGCCGGTGGCCAGGCCTTGCAGCAGCCGCGCGGCCACCAGCCAGCCCACGCTGTCGGCCCACCAGAACAGCACCAGGGAGCCCAGTTCCAGCGCCAGCGCCACCAGCAGCACCGGCCGGCGGCCGATGTGGTCCGACAGCGCGCCGAACACCAGCAGCCCGCCCAGCAGCGCAAACGCGTAGATGGCGAACACGAAGGTCAGCATCAGTGCCGAGAAGCCCCAGGCCTCGCGGTACAGGCCGTACAGCGGCGACGGCGCCGTGGACGCCGCGAGCAGGCTCATGACGATGGAGGCCAGCAGCAGGAAGCCGTACCGGGCCGGCAGCCGGCCGGGCAGGGGAGGCGAAGCCATCGCTGGGCTGGAGACGGCGGGGGTGGTGGTCATGGCCAAACTGTCAAAAGCAAATAATTTGCGTTAGATATTCTGGGTCGTTTTGACAACTAAAGCAAATCCTTTGCTTTAACATGCTGCCATGGTGACGTTGACCTCTGGCAAATCAGGGCCCCGGCCTGGCGGGCGCAGCGCGCGCGTGCAGGCCGCCGTGCATGCGGCCGTCAACGAGTTGCAGCGTGAAAGCGGCCGTGCGGCGCTGACGGTCCCGATGGTCGCCGCTCGCGCGGGCGTCACGCCGTCCACCATCTACCGCCGTTGGGGCGATCTGGCGGACCTGCTGGCCGACGTGGCCGTCGAGCGCATGCGACCCGACATGGAGCCGCCCGATACGGGCAGCCTGGCCGGCGACCTGCAGGCCTGGAGCGAGCAGTACCTGGACGAAATGTCGTCCGACGTGGGCCGGGCCATGGTGCGTGACGTGCTCGCGGGCACCGGGCAAATGGACGGGCAGCCGGTGCCCTGCCGCTGCTTCGAATTCACCGCGGCGCAGATCGACGTGATCCTGGCCCGCGCACGCCAGCGCGGCGAGCCGGGCCTGCCTACCGTGGACGCGCTGATGGACGGGATCGTCGCGCCCGTCATCTACCGGCTGCTGTTCGCGCCCGCGCCGCCCGACCTGGCCTGGCTTCGTGACCGTCTGCACGACGGCGTCGCCGGGCGTCGATGAGCGCCTGACCGTTGCCTGGCCGTCGCCTGGCCGGCCCGCAGGCTGTCAATGACCCTGCGGTGACTGCAGTCGTGATCGCAGTGCCGCCGCTTCTTGCCGCAGTTGCGCGTTCTCGGCCTCCAGTTCGGCGACACGCTGGCGCAGCGCGTCCACCGTGTGGGCTGCCGGGTCGATGGCCGCGTCGACCGCCGTGTCGCTCGCCTCGGGCGGCGGGCTGTCGGTGGGCGGCTTGCGCCTGGCCTCGCGCACGCGCTTGGCCGCCTGCCTGAGCTCCTCGGCGCCGCCGGCCGCGGCCACCGCCTGTTCCTGCGCCGGCAGCGTGGCCACGGCGGCGGCGGCATTGATGGAGATGGCGCCCGCCTTCACGGCAGCCACCAGTTCGGGCGCGCCTTGGCGCTGGATCTTCTCGATCAGCACCACCTGGCTGCTGCTCAGGCGCGCGGCCTTGG
The DNA here is from genome assembly GCF_965229315.1 of Roseateles sp. GTDB lineage: Bacteria > Pseudomonadota > Gammaproteobacteria > Burkholderiales > Burkholderiaceae_C > Pelomonas. The sequence goes on along the minus strand of NZ_CBDDJA010000002.1, from coordinate 2,301,965 downwards.
CCAGGGCGTCGCGCGTGGCCAGCGCGTCCTGATCATCGGGTGCAGGCGCTGCCGCACTCGCTGCGGCAGCCGCCATGGCCCGGGCTGCCTCCTCGGCCGCCGGCAATGACGCCGCCACGGCCGCGCCGCGCGCGCGCCGCTCGGCGACGATCTCCCGCTTGCGCAGCGCCAGCACGCCGCGCTGGAAGTCCGAGATGCTGCGCCGGCCCAGGTGCTGGTCGATCATCCACAGGTGCACGTCCTCGATGGACTGGAAGCGCGCGTTCTGCACCGTCTGGAACGGCAGCCCGTGCTTGCGGCAGATGCCGTAACGGTTGTGCCCGTCCACCAGCACGTCGCCCCACAGCACCAGCGCGTCGCGGCAGCCTTCGGCCAGGATGCTGCGTTCCAGCGCCTCGTGCTCATCCGGCGTCAACGGGTCGATGTAGGCCTTGAGTTCTTCGTTGACGACGATGTCCATGGCGACGGCCTGCGGGGCGCGGGGGCAAAAAGGGGGCGCATTCTAGAGACCGCGGTGGCCTGCCGCCCCGGTCGCTGAATCAGGTGCAGGCCGCGGCGTCCTCGGTCTCGTCGCGACCGATGTCTGCCAGGTCGTTGAAGAGCGTCTCGAGACCGCCGCCCTTGTCGTAGAGCGCGTTGGCGCCCGCCGTCCTGCTGGCGCGCTGATAGGGAGCCACGTCCCGCGCGGTCATGATGGCAATGTGGCCGGTGAACCCGCAGCGGCGCAGCGCCGCGGTCAGAGACAGCCCCGAGCCGTCGGCCAGTGACAAGTCCGTCACGACGATGTCCGGCTCAATGCTGCGGAACAGTGCCAAGGCTTCGGCTTCGCCGCTGGCCTCGCCGGTCACGCGCAGGCCGGGCAGCAAGCCGATGCGGCGGGCGACCAACCGCCGGATGGCGACGGAATCTTCGACAAGTAAAACGTCCATGGGACAGATCGTCGCGCAGCGGGGGCGCGTGCGAAATCGGGCGATGTCGAGCAACGCGGGGGCAGCGATGCCGCAATGGCCTGTAGGCAGATTGCCTGCATCGCACAATCGAACGGCCATGCCGCGCCGACAGCCCCACGATCACCACCACGTCTATGTCGTGCTGCTGTCCGAGCGCGTGTGGAACGAGCCAGCGTTCCGCAAGGCCAATCCGGGACACGACATCGTCAAGCCCTGCCTGTACGTGGGGATGACGGGGCTGGACCCGGACCTGCGCTTTGACCGGCACATGGCCGGCGTGCAGGCCAACCGCTTCGTGCTGAAGTACGGCGTGCGCCTGGTGCCCGAGCTCTACGAGGTCTACAACCCCATGCCTTACGACGCGGCGCGTGACATGGAGGTGGAGCTCGCCATCGGGCTGCGCGAAGCGGGCTACGCGGTATGGCAGGCGTAGCGCCTGGGCGGGCTACAACCGACCCATCAGCAACAGCACCAGGACGATCAGCAGGACGAGGCCGAGGCCGCCCGTGGGCGCATACCCCCAACTGCGGCTGTGCGGCCAGGTGGGCAGCGCGCCGACCAGCAGAAGGATCAGCACGACAAGCAGAATGGTACCGAGACTCATGGTCATTTCCTTGTGTTGGGCGGGGGTGGGCTCGCTGCGAATCGGCCGGATGGTGTCTGCGCATCGCCTGAGCGACTCTCGCCGCAAGCGCTGACCAGCGGTGTAGGACCCGGCCGCGAGCCAAGTCGTCGACGTCGCCCGCACGGCCCCGTTCCGCGCCTCTAAACTGCGGGCATGCAGCTCAAGATCGCCGTCTACTCGAAGTCCGCCTGCCCCCAGTGCGACACCGTCAAAAGCCTGCTCAAGGCACGACACCTCGCGTTCGAGGAGGTCATGATCGACGACGAGGAGCAGCGCAAGGCCTTCTACGAGAAGTGCGGCCCCTCGGTGCGATCCATGCCGCAGGTCTTCATCAACGACCAGCGCGTGGGCGGCGTCGCCGGGCTGCAGGCGGCGCTCGCGCAGCTCAACATCTGAACCCCGGCTTGCGCGGACGATGGCTTCGCGCGACAAGCCCGCCACGCCCGTGGGCGAGCCCGGGCCCGTGGCGCTCAGGCCCGGCATGCCGGTGCGGCTGCTGCCGCACGACTGGCCGTTTCTCTACAGCGTGCTGACCAACGGCCACCTGGTCATCAACCAACGCCTGCCGTCGCCGCAGGCAGCCCGGAAAAGCCGCAGGCGCGTTGATGAGGGCGCCAATGACGCGCCCTCGTAGACGACCGGGATGCCGCCTGCGCATCCGGGTCGTGGCGGGCTCTACCGCTCCCGCAGCTGTTCTCCCTGTTGCCGTGCCCGTTGCGCCCATTCGGTGAGCAGGTGCGGGGCCACCGGGTGGCTGTAGTGCCCCACGCGGTTGGCCTGTGCGGTCAGCTCCTGGGCCAGCACTTGTCGCTGGGCTCGGGGCAACACGGCGATGAGCGAGGCCACGAAACAATGCTGTGCCTCGATGAGCGCGTTAAAGGTCTCTGCCGTCAATGGCGTGGGATCAATCAGCATGGGTTCCCCTCGGACGCTTCGTTCTGGTTGTTCTCGGCTCCCTTGGGTACAGCGTAGACCGGTTGCCGTCTCAGCTCAAACCCCGTGAACAGGCGGCGCGATGGGGCGAGGTGGGCGGGACCGATCTGTTAGGCGCGGTGTCTCCGGAGAACTGGGCGGCGCGCCGCCGGCTCAACGGCGCCGGGCCAGCGGCTTCACCGAGAAGCCGCCAGTGCCTTGCCGTCGTCCACCGACATGGGCCGCCCGAGGAAGAATCCCTGCGCCCTGCTGATGCCCAGCGCCCTGATGACTTCGAGCTCGCCTTCGGTCTCCACGCCTTCGGCCACGATCTTGCAGCCGGTCTCGGAGGCGAAGCCGCACAGCGCCGCGGCCAGCGCGCGCCGCGAGCGGTCGGTGTCGATCGCGCGTGTGATGCTGATGTCCAGCTTCACGACATGGGGATGGAGGTTGAGGATGTGCCTGAAGCTCGCGTATCCGGCGCCGGCATCATCGATGGCGATGCACAGGCCCCGCTCTCGCAGCGGTTCCACCACTTCGGCGATGTCCTCGTAGTGTTCGATCGCCTGGTGCTCGGTGACCTCCAGGACGATGCGGTCCAGCGGCAGGCCGTGCAGGAGCTCGGCGAGGCGCCCGCTGACGATGGTCTCGGGCGAGGCATTCACCGCGACGTAGACGCTGGGCGGCAACTCCGCGAGCGCCGAGACGGCCAAGCGGATCGCCCGCGTCTCGAGCTCGATGGCGCGTCCCGCAAGCGCCGCTTCCGCGAACCAGATGTCGGGCGCGCGGTACGGTTCGGCGGCGAACCGGGAGAGCGCCTCGAAGCCGACGACGCGATGCGTACCGACATCGAAGATGGGCTGGTAGACGATGCGCAGGCCGTCGTCATTCAGCACGGCGTCGATGCGGTGGTCGACCAGGCGCTTGGCCTCGCGTTCATCCAGTTCGTCCTGGATCTGTTGGCCCACCATGTCGGCGAACACGCGCATGACGCCGAGGTCGCGCGCCGTGAGCGTGGCGTCGGGCGTGTAGCTGAAGCAGCAGAACGTGCCGTACACGTGGCCATCCGCGAGCCGGATGGGGACGCTCATGTGCGCGCCCACAGGCAGGGCCAGCGTCGCCTGCAGCGTCAACGCTTCCGCATTGAGACAGGCATCGGGAATCAGCTCCGGGAGCCTGCCGTCCACGACGCGAAGGCAATAGCTTTCCTCGGCCGGGTCCGAGCCGCCCACGGCGATGGGCGTTGGTCGCGAGTCGTCGGCGTCGACGTGGCGAAAGACGCGTCTGCCGCTCAGGAATTCCGAGACGAAGGCGACGTCCATGCCCATGTGCTGCCGGATCGCACTCAGGATGCGATGCAATGAGGGCTTCATGCCGATGGCGGACGCGGGGATGCCCGCGATGCCTGCTGCCGCTGCTGCGAGGGGTGAGTTCATACGCACCGATCTTTCAACAAGGGGGCTCCATTTGTCCAGCAAGTTATGTTTTGCTGTTCGAGTGTGCCGACGGGCACCGACACGGGCTTGACGTGTCAGCGCCGAGCCATGGTTGGCCGGTCCCGTGACGCTCACCGATGGACATGGCTGGCACCGGCTCAAATCTATGCCACGCGCGGCTTTGGTTGAACGTGAATAACGCCGCATCCGGACGTAGGCGGCACCCTGTCGGCGCGTTGGCAGCAGCGCGGTTTCAATGGGGCGCCCTGATGGATCAGTAGGACACGGTGACGGTCACGGTGTCGGTGTAGGCGCCCGGCACGACATTGGCCAGCGATGGCAGGCGGCCGTAGATGGTCAGCGTCTGCGTGCTGCCCGTGCCGGTGCCGGCGGAGGTGCTGCTGCTGGCGGTGCCGTCGCCCCAGACGGTGGAGCGGCCGGTGTCCAGGTAGAGCTGGTAGCCCAGCGTGCGGGTGCCGCTCTTCATCGTGCGGGAGCCGAAGTTGGAGGCACCGCCGGCATTGGCGCCGGCGTTCAGCGCCACCGTGTAGGGCGTGGTGTTGGTGCACACCACGCTCAGCGTGGACGTCGCGTCCAGCGGCGTGGCGGTGGCCAGCGGGTCGATGCTGTTGCCGAAGTTCAGCGACGTGCCCGACACCTGGCAGGAGCTGATGACGGTGGCCTGCACCTGGAAGGTGTTGCTGGCCGTGCCGGCCTGCGCCAGCATGGGCGCCAGCAGCACGAGGAGCAGGGATTGGCGGATCGTCGAGTTCATCGTCATGGCTCCGGGCAGGTGTGAAGAGGTGGCGTGAAGCGGTGAGGGCTGTCGTGCTCTCAATGACCGCCATCTTCGAATCGCCTGCGTTTCTCGGGCAGCGGGCAATGCAGGCAGTACGGCGGCGACATTGCCGTGAGTCCGCGTAGGCGAGTTACCTACACGGCGCGCGTCAGCAAAACTTGTCAGCGCATGGCGCCCTATGCTGTGTGGTGTGAGCGACGCCGCAAGTGGCGTCGACCTTTACACATCGCTACGCCGGTGCCTGTAAACCGGCGCAGCAACCCCGGCGTTGAAAACGCAGCATTTCAGTGAGTTCGCCATGAAGACAGTTTTCCGCGTTCTGGTCGTCTCGTCCCTCATCGCCGCCACGGGCTTGGCGAGCGCCGGCCCGCGCTACTACGGCCCGCCGCCGCGCCACTACTCCCACGGCGGGGTGGGCATCGGGGGCCTCGTGCTGGGCCTGGCCGTGGCGTTGCCGCTCATCGCGCTGGCCAACCAGGCGGACCGCTCTCCCGACGTGGTCTACGTGCCCGCGCCAGCCCCGCTGCCGCCGCCGCAAGTTGTCTATGCACCGCAGCCGGCATACGCGCCGAGCCGCCCCGCGCCGGTCATCTATCCGCGCCAGGGGCAAAGCAACGCCCAGCTGGAGTCCGACAACCGCGAGTGCAACCGCTGGGCGACCACGCAGCAGGCCGCCATGGCCGATGCCGGCGTGTTCCAGCGGGCCGTGGAAGCCTGCATGGACGGGCGCGGATACACGCTGCGCTGAGCCCCGCCAGCATCACTCCGGCCGACAGGCGCCACGGTGCAGACCGTGGCGCCTTTTTTTGGCTTGAAGCGCACAAATACATCTTCTTGGAATCCAAGTGGATGGCATACTGCATTGCATGCCCGCCGCGCCTCACCTCTCGCCCAAGACAGGCAAGCCCCAGGACGAAAAGCTGACGCTCAACGTCGGCTGCGTCGACCTGGGCCAGATCGACCTGCTGGTGCAGGAGGGCTTCTATGCCAATCGCAGCGACCTGATCCGCACGGCTATCAGGAACCAGCTCGCCACTCACGCGGATGTGGTCCGCCAGGTCGTCACGCGCAAGCGCATCGTGCTGGGCATCCAGCAATTCAGCGCGGCGGACCTAGAGCAGGCGCGTGCCGCCGGCGAGAAGCTGCAGATCCGTGTGCTGGGCCTGGCCGTCATTGCGCCGGACGTCACGCCAGCGTTGGCCCTCGAAACCATCGAGTCGCTGACCGTGCTCGGCGCCCTCCAGGCAAGTCCCGCCGTGAAGACGGCCCTCGTCGGGCGGCTGCTGTAGCGCCTGGCGACTCCAGAAAGCCACCATGCACCCCCAGTTCGGCCAGTTGATGGCCCAGGCCACCGCGCTGACTCGCGCCGGTGATCTCACCGGCGCCATGGACGCCATCGCCACCGCGCTCCATCGCGGCCCCGCGTCGGCTGCGCCTTCGCAGCAGGCCACGGACGGCGTCCTGGACGTCATCGACGTGGTGGCCCGCGTGGTCGAGGACGACGCGCCCATGCCGGCAATGCGCCCTGCGGCCGACGGCGTGGCGCAGTTCGTGTCCGGCCGCTACGACCATCGCGCCGGTGCGCGCGACTACCGCCTGTTCATCCCCGCGACACGCGCCGAGCCGCCGCGGGCACTGATCGTCATGCTGCATGGCTGCACGCAGAACCCGGATGACTTCGCCACGGGCACGCGCATGAACGCGCTGGGCGCCGAGCACCACGCGCTGGTGCTGTACCCGGCGCAAACGCGCCAGGCCAATGCGCAGGGCTGCTGGAACTGGTTCAAGCACAACCACCAGGGGCGCGAACGCGGCGAACCCGCGCTGCTGGCCGACATGGCCAGGCACATCGCGGCGAGCCATGGTGTCGACCCCGCGCACATCTACGTGGCCGGCCTGTCGGCGGGTGGCGCGATGGCGGCGATCCTGGCGGCCACCCATCCGGACGTCTTTGCCGCGGCGGGCGTCCATTCCGGGCTGCCCGCCGGCGCGGCACGCGATCTGCCGGGCGCGCTGGCTGCCATGCAGGGGCAGGGCGCGGACGGCGCCGGACCGCGGCCCAGGTCGAGCGTGCCCATGATCGTGTTCCATGGCGATGCCGACACCACCGTCCACCCCAGCAACGGCGAGCGCGTGTGCCAGGCGCACGGCGGCACCGCCGTCAGCGTCGAGGAGCAGCGCGGCCTGGAGGTCGGTTCACGCAGTTGCACGCGGCGCCTGCACAAGGACGCGCAGGGCCGGGTGGTGATGGAGCAGTGGCGTGTGCACGGTGCCGGCCATGCCTGGTCGGGCGGCGACCCGGCGGGCTCGTATGCCGATGCGCGCGGTCCGGATGCGAGCGCGGAGATGCTGCGCTTCTTCCTGCAGCGCTGAAGCGAAGGCGGTGCGCCGTGCCCCCTAGATGGCGTGTAACTTAAGCCGGTGCGGTGGTCCCGGACGCCTACACTGCACATGACTTCACCTCCCGCCCCTTCGCCCATGGACAGCCGAGAGAGCAGCCGGTTCACTGCTCCTCTTACACAGCGTGTGGCGGAGGATGCAGACGCGCGCCAGATCGCCGACGCCATTGGCGCCATGTGGTCGGACATCGATGCCGCCTTGCAGCCGGTGCTGGGCCGCCGTGGTGTGGCGGCGCTGTTCAAGCGCACGCTGCATCTCACCACCTTGCGTTACCCCTGGCTGGCGCCGCTCAACGGCGGCACTGTCGACGGCAAGGCCGACCTGGCCGAGCTGACCGAGCTGTTCGCCTCGCAGCGGCCGGCGATCGTCATGGAGGCGGGCAGTTCATTGTTCATGACGTTTCGCGAGCTGATCAGCTCCCTGATCGGCGCCCGGCTGAGCGAACAGCTGCTGCAGACCGCCTGGTCGACCTCTTCAAGCGCTCCCCCGGCGCAGGACCCCACGCCATGACATCCAAAGTGACGATCAACAGCCTGCCCACGGGGGTGCCCGGGCTGGACGAGTTGCTCGGCGGCGGCCTGCCCGAGTTCTCGTTCAACCTCATCGCCGGCCAGCCCGGCAGCGGCAAGACGACGCTGGCGCACCAGATCATGTTCGCGCTGGCCAGCGAAGCCCGCCCGGCGCTGTACTTCACCGTGCTGGGCGAGCCGCCGCTGAAGATGCTGCGCTACCAGCAGCAGTTCGCCTTCTTCGATCCTGCGGCCATCAACCGCCGCGTGCGCTTCATCAACCTCAGTGAAGAGGCGATGGCCGGCGACCTCGACCATGTGCTGGCGCGCATCACCGAAGAGGTGGCCGCGCACGAGCCGTCGCTGGTCTTCGTCGACTCCTTCCGCTCCGTCGTGCTGGCCACGGACGCCGGCGGCCACGCGCACAACCAACTGCAGCGCTTCATGCAGCAGCTCGGCATGCTGATGACGAGCTGGCAGGCCACCACCTTCCTGATCGGCGAGTACTTCACCGACACCGATGCCAACCCGGTGTTCACCGTCGCGGACGGCCTCATCTGGTTGCGCCAGAGCGTGCAGCGCAATGCCATGGTGCGCAAGATGGAGGTCATGAAGATGCGCGGCCAGCCCTCGCTGCCGGGGTTGCACGCGTTTCGCATCAGCGGTGACGGCGTGCAGATCTTCGTGCCCGCGCCCGTGGCCGCGCCGCAGGCCTTGGGTGGCCCCGGGTCTGGCCGCGCGTCGATGGGCGTGCCTGGGCTGGACGACATGATGGATGGCGGCCTGCCGCGTGGCTACTCGCTGCTGGTGGCCGGGCCTTCGGGGTCGGGCAAGAGCATCCTGGCGGCGGCCTTTCTCAACGCCGGTGTGCTCAATGGCGAGACGGGCGTCATCGCCGCGTTCGAACGGCGGCCCGGCCGCATGCACAGCAACAAGGCGCTGGCCAAGGCGATCGACGACGGCCGCATCAGCCTGGTCGAGAGCCACGCGACGGACCTCTCCATCGAGGAGGTCATGCAACTGCTGGCCCACGAGATCCGCCGGCTGGGCGCCACCCGCGTCGTCATCGATTCGCTGTCGGGCTTCGAACTGGCGCTCGGGCCGTCGTTCAAGGACGACTTCCGCGAATCGCTGCTGCGGCTGGTCACGTCGCTGACCGGGCTGGGCGTCACGGTGCTGATGACGTCGGAACTGGAGGACCGTTACACCGACCTGCGCTTCAGCCCCTACGGCACGGCCTTCATGACCGATGCGATCGTCGTGCAGCGGTACATCGAGGTCGACAGCCGGCTGCGGCGCGTGCTGGCCGTGGTGAAGGTGCGGGACAGCGGCCACTCGGACCAGTTGCGCGAGTACCGCATCGACGACGACGGCATCCACATCGGCACGATGCTTGCCGATCAGGAGGGCCTGCTGGGCGGCCGCCCGACCACCCGACGCGAAGGCGCCGCCGCCTGACGGAGCCAGCCCGTGCGCTGCCGTCCCTGGCAGCGCGAAGTCGCAGGGAGATGACATGGTTCACGTGCCTGACCCGCTTGACGCACCGGTCGCAGCCGTGCTGCAGACGGAGCTTGCCGCGCTGTTGGCGCAGACCGCCGAGGCGCGAGCAGAACTGGCCAGCGTGCGTGCCGACCTGGCGCATGCGCACGAGCAACTGGGCCGCCACCACATACGCCAGTTGCTGCAGGCGAACGAGCAACTCGTGCTGGACGCCCTTCGCTTGCGCCACGCGGCGGAGTCCACTGCGCAGCGGGTGGCCGAGCTGACCCGGGCCAGTGGAATCGACGCGCTGACCAACCTGCCGAACCGCCTGCTGCTGATCGACCGCTTCTCGCAGGGTCTGACCCACGCCAAGCGCCATAACGGGCGGCTGGCGCTGCTGTTCGTGGACCTCGACGGCTTCAAGCAGATCAACGACCTGCTGGGCCACCACGTCGGCGACGAGGTGCTGCGCGCCGTCGGCCGGTGCCTCGTCGGCTTCGTGCGGCAGATCGACACCGTGTGTCGCATGGGCGGCGACGAGTTCGTCGTGCTGCTGCCCGAGATCACGGGTGCGGCCGACGCCGGTCTGGTCGCGCAGAAGCTGATGGACGCGCTGGCCCAGCTCACCCATGCGGGCGACGTGGCGGTCTCGGTGGCCGCCAGCATCGGCATCAGCGTCTATCCCGACGACGCCGACCACATCGAGCAATTGGTCGACTGCGCGGACCAGGCGATGTACCGCAGCAAGCGCTCGGGCGGCAGCCGCTATTCCTTTTTCTCCGGCCCCGACGGGGGAGGGCTGACGCGGCCTGACGGCGCCTGACGACCCTTGGGCCGACTACGGCCTCAGCTGCGGACGGCCTTGCGGGCCTGCAGGATCGACGGCAGGCTCTGTTCGATCCAGTCGGCCAGCTCTTCCACGCGCCGGCTCACCTCGTGTCCCGCCGGCGTCAGCGAGTACTCGACATGCGGCGGGATCACCGGCAGCGCCTCGCGGCGCACGAATCCATCGGCCTCCAGCGCCTGCAGCGTCTGCGCCAGCATCTTTTCACTCACCCCGGCGATCTTGCGCCTGAGCTCGCTGAAGCGGTGTGTCTGCGTGCGCAGCGCCACGAGCACCAGCACGCCCCAGCGGCTGGTGACGTTGCGCAGGATCGTGCGCGACGGGCAGTCGGGTTCGAACACATCGCCTCGCCTGAGGCGTTCGGACAACTTGCTGGACATTGCGGCGTGGCCTCCTTCCGAGGTCGCAACTCTAGCTTACCTTTTGGTGGGTACTGGTTTTTAGTTAGCTTGGGTGTGATCATGGCCTCCCGCGAACCTGCGAACCCAGGAGTCCATGAAATGATCGTCATCACAGGCGCCACCGGCCAGTTGGGCCAACTCGTCATCCAGTCCTTGTTGAACAAGCTGCCGGCCTCGCAGATCGCTGCCGCGGTGCGCCAACCGGCCAAGGCGGCTGCGCTGGCCGCGCAGGGTGTGCAGGTCCGTCAAGCCGACTATGCCCAGCCGGCCACGCTGGACGCCGCCTTCCAGGGTGCGGAGAAGCTGCTGCTCATTTCGTCGAGCGAGGTGGGCCAGCGCACGGCCCAGCATCGCAACGTCATTGACGCCGCGCAGCGCGCCGGGGTCAAGCTGATCGCCTACACCAGCCTCCTGCACGCCGACACATCGCCGCTGGGCCTGGCAGCCGAGCACCTGGCCACGGAAGCCCACCTGAAAGCCTCGGGCGTCCCCCATGTGGTGCTGCGCAACGGCTGGTACACCGAGAACTACCTGGCCAGCGTGGCGCCAGCGCTGCAGCATGGCGCCTACATCGGCGCGGCGGGCGACGGGCGCATCTCGTCGGCTGGCCGTGCCGACTATGCCGACGCCGCGGTCGCCGCGCTGACGCAGCCCGACCAGGCCGGCAAGGTCTACGAGCTGGCTGGTGACGAGCCCTACACGCTGAGCGAATTTGCCGCGGAGCTGAGCCGCCTGTCCGGCAAGGCGGTGCCTTATGTGAACCTCAGCGAAGCCGACTACGCCGCGGCCCTGGTGGGCGCCGGCTTGCCCCAGCCGCTGGCTGCGATGCTCGCGGACTCGGATGCAGGCGCCGCCAAGGGTGGCCTGTTCGATGGCAGCCGGCAGCTCAGCGCGCTGATCGGGCGGCCGACGCTCAGCCTGGCTGCGCTGATGCGGCAGGCACTGGGCAGGCAGCCGACGGGCGCCTAGGTGTGAAGCCGGCGGTACCGGGGCCGGCACGCGCCTTGCCGGTTGCCTGCGCCGCGCCTGTGCGGCCAGCACCGAAGGAGACGCCCTGAATGACCAACCCCCTGTCCCACGTCGGCCAGACGGCCCGCCCGGAAGCGTCCACCGGCGCACCTCATCCACAGCCTGCGCATGCGCCAGACGACCGGCAGACGCAGGGGGAGCCGCCCACGCTCCCTGCCGGACCTGTCCTTGACGTGCACCTTGGCGTGCGTTTCCAGGTCGAGGCGATTCCCTGCGGCGAGTTGTTCGAAGGCCGTTTCACGCTGCCCGACCACGGGCAGCGCGCGCAAGGCGGCAGCGACGACAGCTACCGCCCCACCACGGACAACCGCTGGGCGACCGAGGCCGAAGCGCTCACCTACGCCACCGAGGCCGCGCACCACGCCATCGAGGGCATCCTGCCCTTCACGAACGGTGAGCCGCGGGGCGGCTGATCCGGTCAGTCGCGTGACCCGGCGCTGCAACCCCGCGCCGGACCTCAGCGGCGCACGCATGCGTGCGTGGCCGGCGCCTGGCCGTAGCTGCGCGGCAGCAGGATGCGGAAGGCCGTGCCGACGCCGATCACGGATTCGAGCTCGGTGGTGGCGTCCAGCAGGTCGCACAGCCGCTTGACGATGGACAGCCCGATGCCCTCGCCGACCTGCTGCCGGACCGGGCGCACGTCCTTGGGCGACGGGTAGGTCTCGGCGAGGTCCACGGTGACGTGCGTCACGCCGCCGGTGGCATGGTCGGTCGCCACCTGCCTGGCCTGATCGGTCGCCTCCTCGATGGCGCCCGCCAGCTGCGAACCCGGGCCCGCATGGAATCCCGGCCCGGTGTCCCGCACCTCGAAGAACCAGCGGTCCAGGTCGCTGGACGCACAGTCGCCGCAAGTGACCGTGACGCCGCCGGTGCGGGTGTACTTGATCGCGTTGATGACCAGGTTCTGGGCGATGCGCCGGGTCTTGACCGCATCGCCTTCCACGGGCAACGCGGCCGGCCCGTCGAACCGCAGGTACAGGCCGCGTTCCTGCGCATGCGGTTGCAGGTCCTCGCACAGCGTGCCGAGCAGTTCGACGACGTCGATGGCCGCCAGGCTGCGGTGCTCCAGGCCGCCCTGCAGGCGCGCCAGGCTGGTCACGTCGTTCAGCAGATGGCTCAGCGAGCCGACATTGCGGTCCAGCAGTTTCAGGAAGCTGCCGCGCATCATGTCGGAGGCCTGCGGCGAGGCCAGGCCTGCCGTGGCCGTGGCCACGACACCGAGGTTGCCGCGCAGGTCATGCGCCGCCTCTTGCCACAGCCGGGCGCGCTCCTGCTCCAGCTCGCGCAGCGACTGCAGGGCCTGCTCGAGATCGCGGACATGGCTGCCCGCCTCGATCTGCTGCAGCTGGAAATACTGTGACACGCTGGCGCTGACGGCGTCGCCGCACTGCTGCGCCCAGATCCTGCGCGCCTCGGCCATCGCCGCCGCGTCTGGCACCGGGTGCGTGATCGCGTAGGCCTCCAGCTCCACGACGACGCATTCGTTGAGGCGGCCCAGTTCACGCGTCACCTCGGCCAGGTCGAAGCCCTGCTGCCAGCGGTGCAGGCCGTGGGCGGCCGCGTCGCCCTGGTGGGCTTCCTGGTCACCGGGATTCGTCTGCAGGCCGCCCTGGGCCAGCGTGCGCTCGAAATCGGCGAGCAAGGCAGGGATGTGATCGTGCAACTGCGCGCGCGGCAGGGCTGCGCCGGTGGTGAGCGTCGGGTCGGAGGTCACGGCGGTGCGCCAGGCCTGCAGGATGGCGCCACGCCGTCGCGTCAGGTAGGCGCTCAATGTCACATGCTCGGCGGCGTGCATCGACGCGTCCTTTGTCCAATGGAAGGGTGGGGCTCGATTTTCGGCTCAAAAGCAGCCCGGGACGACGGCCGTTTCAGCGCCACTTCGGTGGGTATGCGACCGAACCGATGGCCGCTGACGCACGCCCATCCGTCCCCGCGAGCGCTAGGGCCGCGAGCGCGTGATCTGGTTGTTGATGCCGGCAAGCCCCGGCAGGTGGCGCACGCACTCGGCGGCGTCCTGTTGCTGGTAGTGCCAGCGCACCTCGCCCGACAAGGTCAGCCAGCCGGCGGCGGCGCTGGCTTTCACGGCGCCGGGCGGCAGCGCAAGGCGCCAGGTCAACGCCGTCAGCGCCATGCAGGCCAACTGCTCGTCGCTGGTCGTGGCCGCGGCGGTCTGCGATTGATGCGCCTGGACATCCATGCCGCGAGGTTGCGCGCCGGCCTGCCGTGGGTCTGTGCGCCAGCGCACCCCTGGGCGCGCGGCGGCCGTGCGCCGCCGCACAGACCGCAGGGCACCGGGCGTGCAGCATCGGCATCGACTTCTTCCGTCCTGGCACCGCCCGGGCCCAAGGAGACCTCCTTGAAAGTGCCCATGACCGCCGCTCCAGTCACCGCCCCAGACGACACCACACCCCCGGCCACCGTCACACCCGCGGCCGCGCCGGGGCCCAGCGCCACCGCGCCACTCGACAACCTGATGGAGACGCTGCACCGGACTGGCCACTTCAAGCACCTGATGGCAGCCATCAAGGCCACCGGCCTGGCCAGCCCGTTCAATGCGGCGGGTCCCTACACCGTGTTCGCACCCAACGACTTCGCGTTCAGCAAGCTCGCCAAGGGGGTGCTGACCGAGTTGTTCGCGCCCGAGAACAAGGCGCGGCTGACGGCCGTCCTGAGGCTGCACCTGGTGCCTCGCCGCGTGAAGGCGGCCGCAGCGGGCGATGCGCCGTCGGCGCTGAAGTCCTTGCAGGGCGAGGATCTGACCATGACCGCGGCCGAGGGCCTGCGAGTGAACAAGGCCCGCATCGTCGAGAGCGACCTGCAGGCCGTCAACGGCGTGATCCATGTGATCGACACGGTGCTGATGCCGGCGGGCTGACCGCCGCCACGCGCCGGGCTCAGGACGTTGCGTCCGGCGCGAACTTCATGACCAGGCGGTAGCTCGCCCGGTCCTGCGCATAGCAGGTGCAGGCCGCGCCCTCCAGCCCCGCGCGGTCGCTGACGGTGATCCAACCTCGGTGGTAATGGATCAACCCGGCTGCCTGCAGGCTGCCTGCCGCCACCGTCACGCCGACGCGCCGCACGCCCAGCAGGTGGGACATGCTTTCCTGCGTGACCGCGAAGCTGTCGCTGCGGGCCCGGTCCTGCCCCATCAGCAGCCAGCGTGCCAGGCGGGCCTGCAGCGCATGGAAGTGCAGACAGGCGGCCGCCGTGGCCGACTGCCGCAGCTGCACCATCACGTAACGCATCAGCAGCCGGCGCAGGCCGGGGCTGGTGGGCAGTTGCTGGCGCAGCACGGCGGCCGGCATGCCCCAGGCCTGGCCGTCCTGCTGCACCACCACGGTCACCGGGCTGGCCGCGACGCCGAGCAGCAGTTGTGCACCCAGCACCCCTTCGCGGCCCACCATGCCGACCTGCAGCAAGGGGTGGGCGTCCAGCGGCGTGACGAGTGACACGCAGCCCTGCACCGGGAACAGCAGCGTCTGCGCGGGGTCGTCCTGCACGGCAATCCGCTGGCCGCTTTGCAGCAACACCTGGACACTGTGCTTCAGCAGACGTCGCTGCTCGGCCGCGGGCAGGTGGTCGAGCAACTGGTTGGTGTTCATGGGCCAGTCTGGGGCACAAGGTGCGCGCGCGCTGTGCGCCAACGCACCCTGGCGGGTCTTAACGAACCGCCGGCAGCGGCCGGTTCAGCAGCCGGTCGTACTCTTCCTTGACGACGCTGTAGCACTCGCAGCTGCGCTTCTCCAGACCGGGGCGGTCGAGCACGGTGATGTGGCCGCGCGCATAGTTGATCAGCCCGAGCTTCTGCAGCTTCAGCGCCGCCTCGGTGACGCCCTCGCGGCGCACGCCCAGCATGTTGGCGATCAGCTCCTGCGTCATCACCAGCTCGTCGCCGGCAATGCGGTCCAGGCTCAGCAGCAGCCAGCGGCACAGCTGCTGCTCCAGCACGTGGTGGCGGTTGCAGACGGCCGTCTGCGCCATCTGCGTCAGCAGCGCCTGGGTATAGCGCAGCAGCAGGTGCATGCCCACGCCGTAGCGGTTGAACTCTGCCTTGATGGTGGCCGCACTGAGCCGGAAGCATCCGCCGGCGCTCTGCACGACGGCACGGCTCGGCGTGGTTTCGCCGCCCATGAACAGCGACACGCCGACGACCCCCTCGTAGCCCACCACGGCGATCTCGGCCGAGCCGCCGTCTTCCAGCACGTACAGCAGCGACACGATGGCCGTGGTCGGGAAGTACACGTGGCTTTGCGGCCGGCCGGACTCGTACAGCACCTGGCCGAGCTGCAGCGGCGCGGGTTCGACCAGGCTCGACCACCGCGCCCACTCCTCCGGCGGCAGGGCGGCCAACAGGAGGTTGCTGCGGGGTGACAGGGCATCGGACGGAGCAGACATCAAGTCCTTTGTGGCGCACGGCGAAGGGACCACTCTAGCCAGTCGACCGGCTTCTGTGTGTTCGGTAGCGAACATACGCGGCGCTGCCTTGCGCCGGGCGGTCTGCGATGCCGTGCCTGGGTGCACAGGGGCTGGCCGTCAGTGCGCTGTCGAACGGACAGCGCGGCGCGGGGTCGTCAGGCTGAACGTCTGTCTGGCGCTGTCCAAGCGCGCGCCCCATCCCCAGGAAACCCCATGCGCCCCCGTCTCCCTCACGTCCTGTGGCCTCGTGCCCGTCTCCCAGCACGGCCGGTGCGCCGCACGGCCGCCCAGGTTCAGCACGGCAGCGCCTGAGCCCGCCCCGCGATGCCCATGCGCTGGCTGGCCTTCGAACACAGCGTCGGTGCCTACCGGGCCGATTTCTTCATCTACGGCACGGTGTCCGTGGCGCTGGGGGCCGCGCTGCTGGCGGGGCCGCAGGACGTGCGACTGCTGGGCTGGGCTGCGGCGGGTGCGCTGGGCTGGACGCTGCTGGAATACCTGCTGCACCGCTTCGTGCTGCACGGGCTGCCGCCGTTCAAGCGCTGGCACGCCGAGCACCACCGCCGCCCGACGGCGCTGATCGCGGCGCCCACGCTGTTGACGGCGCTCCTCTTCACGACGCTGCTGCTGTTGCCTGCCGTCTGGTGGCTGGGTGTCTGGCCAGCGGCGGCGTTGAGCTTCGGCCTGTTGAACGGCTACCTCGCCTACGGGCTGACCCACCATGCCATCCATGGGGTCAGCGCGGGGGCCAAGCCGACGTGGATAGTCCGGCGCTGGCTGATGCGACGGCGCCGCTGGCATGGCCTGCACCACCGGCGCGTCGCCAGGGCAGCCCCGGGCCGCACGCCTGCGCCCGCGAAAGAGGGCTACTACGGCGTCAGCAGCGTCTTCTGGGACCGCGTGTTCCGCACGGATCGCAGGCCGCCGTAGCCAGCCCGCTGCGCAGAGCGCTCATGGCCTGGCACAGGTGCTCATTCGTGGGCCACCTGGATGACGAGCTTGCCGAAGTTGCGGCCTTGTCGCCCAGGGCGACCGGCGCCGCATAAGACGGGCCATCGCTCATGCGGCCGCGCATGTAGGGGTCCAGCGACAGGTAGAGCGTGCGCAGCAGCACCTGGCCGGCCCCGGGTTCGGGCACGGGGCCGCGCTCGATGCGCAAATCCGCCGCAGTCGGCGCGCCGCGAGGCCTCGCGTTGAGCAGGATGCGGCGGTTGACGGTGGCGCTTTGCGGCATGGGGGGGTGCTCTCGGGTGGGGTTGACGGACGGGTCACTTCAGCGTCTTGACCAGCGCGTCGAACTGCGCGTGCAGCGACTGGTCGTGGCGGGTCACCGGCGGGATCGGCAGCGTGAGGCCCAGCAACTGGTACACCGCCATCTGCGCCGCCCGCACCGAGAACTCCACCGTGAAGACCATGTCCAGCGCAATCTCGACGAACTGGCCGATGAAGGCGAAGTTCTGCGTGTTCGGCGGCACCGGCGGCGGCCGGTCGCCCGGCTCGCGCGGCATGAACATGCTGGTGATGTAGGGCATGCGGCAGGGGATGCAGTTGGCGGTCGCTACCGTCTGCAGGTCCAAGCGCAGATGACCGCACAGCTCCTGCAGCAGCTCTGAGGCGGCACCCACCAGCGAGCCTATGCCCCCGCCGATGAAGCAGGCCTTGCGTGTCGAGTTCATGCGGTATGCCGGTTGTGAGCGCGGTGCCCAAACTAGGTGAAGCCCCCATCACGGTCGGTGCGGTGAACAACACAGGCCCGCGCCGTTGATCTGGGTCAAGGACCGTCTCTTGCGTTGTCGGCACGCTGTCTGTGGTTCGGCATCGAACGGCGCGGCGGGGCCGTGCGACGGGAGGTACGGCATCGAACAGACCTGCCGCGCACCGCGCGCAACCATCCTTCCCTGACGGACTGATCCACAGACCGCGAGGACACAACGCCATGACCTACCAAAGCATCAACCCCAACGACGGCAAGCTGCTCAAGAGCTTCGAGCACATGAGCGCCGCCCAACTCGACCACGCATTGGCGACCGCCGAAACCTGTTTCCAGACCTGGAAGCACAAGCGTCACGCCGAGCGTGCCGTCGTGCTGCACAAGGCCGCCTCGCTGCTGCGCGCCCACGTGGACGACTTCGCCCGGCTGGCGACGCTGGAGATGGGCAAGCGCATCAGCGAGGCGCGCGCCGAGGTGCAGTTCAGCGCCGACATCCTGGCCTACTACGCCGAGCATGGCGAGGCCTTCCTGGCGCCCGCCGAACTCCACCCCAGGCATGGGCACGCGCACATCGAAAGCTCGCCCACCGGCGCGCTGTTCTGCGTCGAGCCCTGGAACTTCCCGTACTACCAGCTCGCCCGCGTGGCCGGCCCGCAGCTCATGGCCGGCAACGTGCTGGTGGTCAAGCATGCCGGCTGCCTGCCGCAATGCGCCATGGCGTTCGAGAAGCTGCTGCTCGACGCCGGTGCGCCGGCCGGCGCCTACACCAACCTGCGCATCTCCTACGAACAGTCCGACCGCGTCATCGACGACCCGCGCATCCGAGGCGTGGCGCTGACCGGCAGCGTGGCGGCGGGCCGCAAGGTCGCGGCGCGCGCCGGGCAGGCCCTAAAGAAGTCGACGATGGAGCTGGGCGGCAGCGACGCCTTCATCGTGCTCGACGACGCCGACCTGGACCGCGCCATCCCCTGGGCCGTGTGGGGCCGCATGTACAACGCCGGCCAGACCTGCTGCGCCGCCAAGCGCTTCATCGTGCAGGAGGCTGTCGCCGACCAGTTCCTGGCCAGGTTCCAGGCCGCGCTGGCCGCGTTGGTGCCGGGCGACCCGATGCTGGAGGCGACCACGCACGGCCCCTTGTCCACCGAGGCCGCGCTGGTCCAGCTGCTCGCGCAGGTGGACGCTGCCGTGAAGGGCGGCGCCCGGGTGCTGATGGGCGGCCAGCGCATGGCCCGCGCGGGCGTCTTCATGCAGGCCACGATCCTCACCGACATCGAACCCGGCAACCCGGCCTATCGCGACGAGTTCTTCGGCCCGGTGGCGTCGTTCTACCGCGTGAAGACCGAAGACGAGGCCATCGCCCTGGCCAACGACAGCGACTTCGGCCTGGGCGGCTCGGTGTGGACGCGCGACGACGCGCGCGGCCAGCGCGTGGCCAGCCGCGTCGACACCGGGATGATGTTCGTCAACAACCTCGACTGGGCCGACGCCGCGCTGCCGTTCGGCGGCGTCAAGCACTCGGGCTACGGCCGCGAACTCGGCGCGATGGGCATCCAGGAATTCGTCAACAAGAAGCTCGTCCGCACCGGCCACATCGCCGCGCCGGTCTGAGTGGCAGGAGCCCCCCATGAACGCCCAAGTCAGCCACCCCGTGGCCACCCAGCCGCCTGTCTGGTTCATCACCGGCTGCTCCACCGGCTTCGGCCTGGCGCTTGCCAAGCAGGCCATCGAACGCGGCTACCGCACCGTGATGACCGCCCGCGATCCTTCCAGGCTGGAGGGTTTCGGCGCAACCGACAACGTCCTGGTGCTTGAACTCGACGTCACGCAGCCGGGCCAGGTGGCGGCGGCTCTCCAGGCCGTGGAGGCACGTTTCGGCGGCATCGACGTGCTGGTCAACAACGCCGGTATCGGCTACTTCGCCGCCATCGAGGAAGGCGAAGAAGCCGAGGTGCGCCGGATGTTCGACGTGAACGTGTTCGGCCTGACGCGCATGACGCAGGCCGTGCTGCCGGGCATGCGCCGGCGCCGCAGCGGCTGCATCGTCAATGTGGCGTCGCTCGGCGGCCTGCGCGCCATGCCGGCGCTGGGCCAGTACTGCGCCACCAAGTTTGCCGTCGAGGGCTTGTCCGAGGCCTTGCGCCAGGAGGTCCAGCCGCTGGGCATCCGGGTGATGGTGGTGGAGCCCAGCGGCTTTCGCACCGACTGGGCCGGCCGTTCGGCGCACGAGAGCGTGCACCAGATCGACGACTACATGGCCACCGCCGGCCACGTGCGCATCCAGGTGCGCGATTCCTCCGGCAAGCAGCCGGGCGACCCCGTGCGTGCGGCCCAGGCCATCGTCAACGCGGTGGCCTCGGGCAAGCCGCCGCACCACCTGCTGCTGGGCAACAACGCCTTCGACGGCGCGATGGCCAAGCTCGACGAGTTGCGGGTCGCGTTCACGGCCGGTGAGGCCGTGGCCCGAGCCGCTGACTTCCCGAAGGTGGCGGCATGACGCGCAAGATGCAGGCCGCGCAGGTCGAGCAGTTTGGCCAGCCGCTGGTGCTCAAGGAGCTCGACATCCCCACGCCGGGCCCGGGGCAGATCCTCGTGCAGACGGAGGCCTGCGGCGTCTGCCACACCGACCTGCATGCCGCGGGTGGCGACTGGCCGCTGAAGCCCGCGCTGCCGTTCACGCCGGGCCATGAGGGCATCGGCATCGTCACGGCGCTCGGGGCGGGCGTCACCGCGGTGAAGGCCGGCGACCGGGTCGGCGTGCCCTGGTTGTATTCGGCCTGCGGCCACTGCGAGTTCTGCCTGGCGGCGCAGGAGCCGGTGTGCGCCCAGGCGCAGTTCGGCGGCTACACGAGGAACGGCGGCTTTGCCGAGTTCATCGTCGCCGACCCGAACTACGTCGCGCACATCCCGGCGGGCCTGGCTGCACGCGATGCGGCGCCGCTGATCTGCGCCGGCATCACGGCGTACAAGGGCCTCAAGGAGACGCAGGCCCGGCCTGGCGAGTGGGTGGTGATCTCGGGCATCGGCGGCCTGGGCCACCTGGGCGTGCAGTACGCCAGGGCCATGGGGCTGCACGTCTGCGCGGTGGACATCGATGACGGCAAGCTCGAACACGCGCGGCGCCTGGGCGCTGACGCCGTCGTCAACGCGCGGCACGGCGACCCGGTGGCCGCCGTGGTCAAGGCCACCGGTAGCGGTGCGCACGGCGTGCTGATCACGGCGCCGTCGCTGCCGGCCTTCAGGCAGGGCATCGGCATGACGCGCAAGCACGGCACCTGCGTGCTGGTGGGCATTCCGCCAGGCGAGTTCCCGACGCCGCTGTTCGATGTCGTCGCGAACTGCATCACCATCCGCGGCTCCTTCGTCGGCAACCGGCGCGACATGGCCGAGGCGCTGGCGTTCGCGGCCGACGGCAAGGTCAAGGCGGACATCGAACTGCAGCCGCTGTCGGCCATCAACCGCGTGTTCGAGCGGCTCGCCAAGGGCGAGGTGCCGTCGCGCGTGGTGCTGGACTTCGCGCGTTGAGCCAGGTCGAGGCCATGCTGGACTGCCGCACGGCCCTGCTGACCGCCGCGCAGATGGCGCAGGCGGATGCGCTGACCCTCGCGTCCGGCATCAGCGCCGCAGCCTTGATGGAGAACGCAGGGCGCCCCGTGGCCCAGGCCATCCAGGCGCGCTGGTCGCCGCGCCCGGTGCTGGTGCTGTGCGGGCCGGGCAGCAACGGCGGCGACGGCTTCGTCGCCGCGCGGCGTCTGGCCGAGGCCGGCTGGCCCGTGCGCGTGGCGCTGCTGGTGCCGCGCGAGACGCTGCGCGGCGCCGCAGCCCACCACGCCGCGCTGTGGCGCGGGCCGGTCGAGCCCCTGACGCCTGCCGCGCTCGACGGGGCGGCGCTGGTCGTCGATGCGATCTTCGGCGCGGGCCTGAGCCGGGCGCTGGACGGCGCGGCGGCGCAGACGCTGGCTGAATCGGCGGTGCGGCGCCTGACGGTCATCGCCGTCGACGTGCCCAGCGGCCTGATGGGCGACACCGGCGTCGACCTGGGCGCCGCACCGGCGGTGCTGACGGTCACCTGCTTTCGAAAAAAGCCCGGCCATCTGCTGCAGCCGGGCCGGCGCCTGTGCGGCGAGGTGGTCGTGGCCGACATCGGCACGCCCGCTGCCGTGTTCGAGCAGGTCAGGCCCGACACGTTCGAGAACGATCCCTCGCTGTGGGCCCGCGATTTGCCCGTGCTGCAGGCCGACGGCAACAAGTACGGCCGCGGCCACGCGCTGGTCTGGGGCGGCTGGCCCACGACGGGCGCGGCGCGTCTGGCCGCGCGGGCGGCGGCCCGGGTGGGCGCGGGCCTGGTCACGGTCGCCGTGCCCGAGGTGGCGCTGCCGGTCTATGCCGCTGCGCTGACCAGCGTGATGGTCAGCCCGGTATCCCGTAACGAAGACCTCGCCGCGTTGCTGGCCGACATCCGCTACAGCGGGTTGTTGATCGGCCCGGGCGCGGGCGCCGGGACAGCCACCCGGGCGCGCGTGCTGGCCATGCTGAAGACGGGCAGGGCGGCGGTGCTTGATGCCGACGCGCTCTCGACCTTCAAGGAAGACCCGCAATCGCTGTTCGGCGCCCTCCTCGGCGACTGCGTGTTGACGCCGCACGAAGGCGAGTTCGCCCGGCTGTTCGACGGCATGGTGGACCTGCGCAGCGACAAGCTGGCCCGCGCCCGCGCGGCGGCCCGCGCCAGCGGCGCCATCGTCGTGCTCAAGGGCAGCGACACCGTCATCGCCGCGCCTGACGGCCGGGCCTTCATCAATGCCAACGCACCGCCGACGCTCGCGACCGCCGGTGCGGGCGACGTGCTGGCCGGCTTGGTGCTGGGCCTGCTGGCGCAGGGCATGGCGCCGCTGGGCGCGGCTGCGGCGGCCGTGTGGCTGCACGGTGCCGCCGCCGACCACTTCGGCCCGGGCCTGCTGGCCGAGGACCTGCCGGACCGCCTGCCCGCCGTCTTCCGCCGCCTGGCCCGGGAGGCGACGTCGCGCCACCGGGCGGCGCTGTCAACCGACGCCCGCGAAGGTTCCTCATGACGGCGACTGCCCCGGCGGGCGGCTGCGCGCCCGCCGGCGCGCGGCGGCGCAGGCGGGCAGGGACGACGCCGTCGCGACGCACCTTGAGCCGCACTACGAGCCGTCCATCGGCCTGGTGCAGGACACCGCCAAGGGGGTCAGCGGGCCGTTGTGGGTGCGCGGCGGTGTCGAAGTCGTCGGCGCGGACGGCGGCGCGTACGAGGTTCGCAACCGGGTCGCACCGTGCCGCTGCGGGGCCTCGGCCAACAAGCCGTTCTGCGATGGCGCGCATGTCGCGTCCGGCTTCACCGACGCGCACTGAAGGCGGGCGATGCACGCGATGGTGTTGACGCGGCTCGGCGCGCCGCTGGCGTGGACCGAGCTGCCCGACCCGCAACCCGGGCCGGGCGAGGTCCGCGTTGCGGTGGCGGCCTGCGGCGTCTGCCGCACCGACCTGCATGTCGTGGACGGCGAACTGCCGCACCCGCAATTCCCAATCATCCCGGGCCACGAGATCGTCGGGCGCATCGATGCGGTCGGGGCGGGCGTCGAGGGCTTGAGGCTCGGCCAGCGGGTGGGCATTCCCTGGCTGGGCCACACCTGCGGTGACTGCCCCTACTGCCGGATGCAGCGCGAGAACCTGTGCGACCGCCCGCGGTTCACGGGCTACACGCGGGACGGCGGCTTTGCGACGGCCGCCGTGGCGGACGCGCGTTTCGCGTTTGCGCTGGGTGAAGCCGGCAGCGACGAATCGCTCGCGCCCTTGCTGTGCGCCGGCCTGATCGGCTGGCGGGCGCTGGGCATCGCGGGCGAGGCCAAGGCGCTCGGCCTGTACGGCTTCGGCGCGGCCGCCCACATCCTCGCGCAGGTGGCGCGCTGGCAGGGCCGGGCCGTGTTCGCCTTCACCCGCCCGGGGGACTTGGCGACGCAGG
The DNA here is from genome assembly GCF_965229315.1 of Roseateles sp. GTDB lineage: Bacteria > Pseudomonadota > Gammaproteobacteria > Burkholderiales > Burkholderiaceae_C > Pelomonas. Next base: position 2,278,474 of record NZ_CBDDJA010000002.1, on the reverse strand, counting down.
CATTCGCGCGCAGCCTGGGCGCCCAGTGGGCAGGCGGCTCCGACGAGCTGCCGCCACAGCCGCTGGACGCCGCCATCCTCTTCGCGACCGTGGGCGACCTGGTGCCGCTGGCGCTGAAGGCCGTGCGCAAGGGCGGCCGGGTGGTGTGCGCCGGCATCCACATGAGCGACATCCCGGCCTTCCCCTACCGCCTGCTGTGGGAGGAGCGCGAGCTGCTGTCGGTGGCCAACCTCACGCGCCAGGACGGACTGGACTTCCTGCGCCAGGCGCCGCAGATGGGCCTCGTGACGCGAACCACGCGCTATCCGCTGCAGCGGGCCAACGAGGCGCTGGCCGACCTGCGCGCGGGCCGCTTCGAAGGTGCGGCGGTGCTGGTGCCGTGAGGTTCTGCGGCCCAGCTCGCCCGCGACCGGCCTCGCAGCGCGCGCGACGCCACGTCAGACGGGCGTCTGTGCAAGGCCGTCAATGGCTTGCCAGCTTGAAGGTCGCCACCACCTGCACCAGTTGTCGCGCCTGCGCCTTCAGGCCGCTGGCGGCTGCGGCCATTTCCTCGACCAGCGCGGCATTCTGCTGCGTGGCGTGATCGATGTGGGCGACGGCCTCGCCGACCTGGGCGACGCCACTGGACTGCTCGCGGCTGGCCACGCTGATCTCGCCCATGATGTCGGTCACGCGGCGGATGCTGCCGACCACCTCGGCCATCGTCGCGCCGGCCTGGTCGACCATCGCCGTGCCCAGTTCGACGCGCTCCACACTCGTGGTGATGAGGGCCTTGATCTGTTTCGCGGCATCGGCCGACCGGCCCGCCAGCGAGCGCACTTCAGCGGCCACCACCGCAAAGCCGCGGCCCTGCTCCCCGGCGCGGGCGGCTTCCACCGCCGCGTTCAAGGCCAGGATGTTGGTCTGGAACGCGATGCCGTCGATGACGCTGATGATGTCGGAGATCCTTCTCGACGAGTCGTTGATGCCCTTCATGGTCTGCACCACCTGGCGCACCACCTCGCCGCCCTGGACCGCGACGGTGGACGCGCTCTGCGCCAGCAGGTTGGCCTGGCCGGCGCTGTCGGCGTTCTGCTTGACGGCCGAGTTCAGTTCCTCCATCGACGAGGCGGTTTCTTGCAGCGCGCTGGCCTGCTGTTCGGTGCGCGCGCTCAAGTCCAGGTTGCCCAGGGCCACTTCGTCGCTGGCGGTCTCGATGCCTTCAGCCGACTGCCTGACCTGGGCGACCATCTGTTGCAGCCCCGTGCTCATGCGATCCAGCGAACCGATCAACTGGGCGATCTCGTCGCTGCCGTCCATGCGGATCTGCTGCGACAGATCGCCCTGCGCCACGGCGTTGATCTGCCGGGCCGCTTCGGCAAGCGGCCGGACGATCGAGCGCGTCAGCAGCAGCGCCAGCACGGTGCCCACCACGAGGGCCGCGCCGCCGAGCAGCATCAGGCTGAGCTCAGCACTGGCGGTATCGGCGGCAATGGCCGCGTTCGTGTCGTCGATCAGCTGGCGCTGGTGCTCCAGCACCGCCTTGAGGGCGGTGACATAGGCCGGCGCGGCGACGACGAAGTCGGCCTCATAGATCCGGTTGGCCTCGTCCGCCCTGTCGGCACGCTTGGCCGCCATCATGCGGTCGCGGGCGCTGAGATAGGCCGCGCGGGCGTCGTTGAACTTGTCCATCAGCGGCTGCTCGTCGGCCTGCCTGGGCAGGGCCGCCAGCGCCTTGATGATGTCGTTGCCGCGTGCCGTGGAGGCCATCGCTTCATCCCGGAACAGCGCCTCCAGCCCGGCGTCGGCGCTCTTGGCGATGGCCTTGCCGCGGGTCACGCCCACGGCGACCGCGCGCAACTGCTCCTCCAGCAGCCGCTCCTTGGCCAGCGGTGCGTCCATCATCATCTGCATGGCGGCCGAGGCGCCCTTGAGCCGCCCGACGCTGACCCCCAGCATCAAGGTCAACAGCAGCAGGATCAGCGCGAAACCCGCCCCGAGGCGGGTTCCGACGCGCAGATGGTTCAGGTTCATGGCGACTCCTTGGGGCCAGGCAATGCAGGCTTTGCCGGCCGAAGAGGGCAGGCTCGTGGGCCGCGCTCACCGCTGACGGCGTCGTGCGGGTTCCGCCGCCCGGCGGACGCTCGGCTCAGTGGCGGGCGGGCATGCCGACGAACTGGTCGTACTTGACGAAGTGCTTGCGCGCCAGAGCGACCAGCTGGTTCTCGCTCGGGTGGTCCACCACCTCGTAGCCGACGATGCGGGGCGCCAGCATCGGCCGGTGCTGGTCCACGTAGTGACGGAAATCCGCCAGCCCCATGTGCCCGCCCGCGACCAGCACTTCGGCAATGCCGTCGAGCGCGTCGCACACGTGCCCGAAGAACTCATGTTCGGTGCGCACGCCGCTGTGATGCTGGCGCGTGAGCTTGCGGTGCTCGTGGACCTTGCGTTCAACCACGGCGTCGGACCCGAACTGCAGGATTTCTGCGGCGTGGTGATCGACGAAGGCAACGGCGTGATACAGGCTCATGGCATGGACTTTCGTTCGTGGAGAGGGGGTGGCCAGCGCAGGCCCGCCGATTCGCTCAGGAGCGCGGGAACACCGCGTCCACCGTGCGTCCACCGCTGAACTGGCATTCGCCCTGGCCGCCGCCCTGCATGCCGGCGGACGGCGTGTTGAGGTGGAAGCGGCAGCGCATCGACTGGCCGGTCGGGCCCGCCAGGTTGGCGACGACCTTGCCTGAGTAGTGCGTGGTGAAGGCCTCCGCCGGGTACATGCCCCAGTAGCCCCAGTCGTTCCAGCCGCGCCGCCAGCCGCGCCACATCGGCTCGAAGGTCTCGGCCCGGGCGCTGCTGGTGACCTGCAGGAAAGGGCCGCTGAAGGCCACGCCTGCCGGGCCGGACGCGCCGCTGGCGCCGATGACGGCGGATAGCGTGCCGCTGTTGCCGGCGTCCTTGCTGGTCCAGGAGAAGATCACCGGCGCATCGCCGGGCTCGACGGTGCCGCTGCCGGTGCCGAGGGACGTGCAGGCCGGCAGCGCCAGGGCAGCGCCCGCCAGCAAAGTCGCGCCCGATAGGCGGCGCATCGGCCGGGCCCGCGGCGTGTGGGGCAATTCCGTCATGGTGTTCTCCGATGAGTGGGGGGTTGAGCGTGGGCGTGTACGGCGAGCCGGTCTGTGCGCTTGCGAACGGGCCATCCAGCCTGCGTATGACGGCGCACAGACACACCCGGAGGTGGCGCGCAGAGTCGACGCCATCGTTCTGCCGTCGAAGGCGCCGCCATGAAGTCACCCCTGCTCGCATGTCTCACCCTTGCCGTGGCGCTGCTGCTGCCGCCGGCTGCCGTGTCGCAGGTGTCGTTGTCCGTCAGCATCGCGCCGCCGCCGCTGCCCCTGTACGCGCAGCCGCCCGTGCCGGGCGAGGGCTACATCTGGATGCCCGGCTACTGGGCCTGGGACGATGCGGATGCCGGCTACTACTGGGTGCCCGGCACCTGGGTGCTGCCGCCCGACAACGGCGACCTGTGGACGCCCGGCTACTGGGGCCTTGAGGGCGCGGGCTACGTCTGGCACCTGGGCTACTGGGGCTCGCGCGTGGGGTTCTATGGCGGCATCAACTACGGCTTCGGCTACTTCGGCTCAGGCTACCAGGGCGGGCGCTGGGACCACGGCGGGTTCCGCTACAACCGGGCCGTCAGCAACGTGGGCCAGCGCGTCGTTCGCAACGTCTACAGCGCGCCGCCCGTCAACCCGCGCAGCGGCAACCGCGTCAGCTTCAATGGCGGCCATGCGGGCGCTGCGGCGCGGCCATCGGCCGGCGAGCGGCAGTTCCTTTCCGGCGGGCACCCCGGCCCCAAGGACGAACAGCTGGCGCACGAGGCCGCCGCGCGCGCGATGCCCACGCAACGCGCGACGGGGCCGCACGGGGTTCCGCAGGTGGCGGCCACGCCCCGGCCTTCGGAGTTCACCGCGCCGCGCGTGGAGCACATGCGGGCGGCGCCGCCGATGCGGCCCGAAGCGCCACATGCCCCCGGTGCCCGGCCGCCGCAGGGTGAGCCGCACCGCGGGCCGGGCGCCGGGCCGCAACGGCCGCAACCGGAAGGCCCGCCGCGCAAGGAGCGGTGAACACGGCCGCGTGGCACAAGCGGCGTGCGCCGCCCTCAGTCCAGCAGCACCAGATGCCCATGGTCCCGGGCTGCCTCGATCTCTTCGACGGGCAGCGCGACGGAACTCTGCCCGCGGGCGCCCCAGACGATGTCGATCACGCGCCCGCCCAGGCTCTCGACGAGACAGGGGCCGATGGGAATGTTCTGCTTGCGGCCACTGCCGGACAGGTAGGAAACCGGTCCGGTGATGCGTGCGCGGCGTGTCGTGAAATCCATGACCTGTCCTCTTGGGCTCAGCACCCGATGGGGTTCAGGAAGCGCAGCACCGCGACACCCTTGCGGATGCCTCGGTGCTGCGGCAGCAAGCCTCGGCCTCTCAGGCCAGGGCGGTCGTCTTCACGGCAGCCAGCACGCGGCGGGCCGTCTGCTGGTCTTCGGCGCTGCCGTGCACGACCAGCAGGTACTTGTCGACCTTCAAGGCCGTCTCGTACTTGATGACCTGGTCCTTGGGAACGCCGATGCGCGTCAGCGCCGCGCCGAGCGCCGTCAGGCCGCCCACGACGACCGCGCCCTCCAGCGCGCCGACGAGCGCGGCCACGATGGGCCCGGCCATGCCGACCACGCCGAGCCCGGGGAGGACGAACACGGCCGGCGCCAGCAGCAAACCCCAGATGCCGCCCCAGAAGGCCCCGGTGCTGCCCCAGGCCTTGATGCGGTCGCCGACGGTGTAGAAGCCCACCGGCTGCTCTTCGCTGTGGCAGCCCCTGCCCACCAGGGACAGCTGCTTCATGTCCAGGCCCGCCTGGCCCAGCGTGCGGATGGCGTCCTCGGCCACATCGTGGTTGTCGAAGACGAAGAAGGCGGTGTCGGGATCGCTCATGATCTGCCCGGGTTCAATAGACGAGGGTCATGTTGTCCACGACGTTGCGCACGCCGGCCGTGCCCCAGGCCGAGTGCTTGGCCAGGTCACGTTCAGCCCAGCTGTGCACGGTGCCCGACAAGGTCACGTCGGCGCCCTTGACGTCGACGGCGATGGCCTTCGCATCGGCGGTGGCGCGGCGCTTCAATGCGGCTTCGATGTCCGACTTCACGACCGCCGCGGACAGCGACGGCTTCACGGCGATCTGGTTGTCGACCCCCGTGACGCCCAGCAGGTAGCGCACGCTGTCGGCAGCGGCCTGGCGCTGGTACTGCCACTGAACGTCGCCGGACAGCGTCAGCCAGCCGCCTTCGACGAGCACCTGGATGGCGTCCTGCGGCAGCGCACTCGTCCAGGCCAGGATGTTCCTGGCCGACTCGGCGATGTCGGCATCGGTGCGCTTGCCCAGTTGCGACAGCTTCACCTTCATGTCGATGGCCAGTGCCTTGACCCCGTTGACGCGCTGGGCGGCGCGTTCGGCGTTCCACTTCTCGACGTAGCTGCCCACCTCGCCGGCCAGCGTCACGACGCCGTTCTTCACCTCGACGCCGATCTGCGCGGCATGCACGGCGGGCTCCCACTTCAATTCAGCCATCACGTCCTGCTGCAGTTGTGAATCAGTCTTCATGGTCTTGGTCCGGTTCGTTGAGGAGGACACAGCGTGTGCCGCGTGGGCCGGCGGGTCTGTGCGGCGGCAAACACGCCGCGTGGCAACGGCCAGCGGCCACGCGTCTCGCTGGGTGCGGCAACGAACGGAAGGGCAGGGGGCGCCAGGCCACACTGCCTCATGACATCGCCGACCCGCACTGCACGACTTGCCCGATCAGACCCGTGGCGGTGCCGCCGCGGCAGGCGGCCGGCATGACGACGTTCGCGGTGTCCAGGGTCCGCCTGGACGATGGGGGCCGCATCACGGCCGTGCTGTGGGGCGAGGTGGACACGGGTCGCAACGACTGGGCGAGTGCCGAGGTCGTGGCGCCCGTGGGCGATGCCGTGGATGCGCTGAATGCCGGCGCCCAGGTGTTCGCGCTGTTCCCGTCGGCCCACGGCCATCTGCCGCAGCGGCGCTTCGTCATCGCCGACTATGACGGCGCCCGCAGGACCATCGTGCTGGACGGACTGCCGACGTTCGAGCGCAATGTCCATGACATGGACCGGCTGGACGGGCCTGCGCCGTGATGAGCACATTGACCGAGTTGGCAACGTGCTGACCGGGCAGTTCAGGCTGCTGCCCCCGCCTGGGCCTGGCGATGGCGCCCCGCGTCGCGCGGCGCCCGCCCGCCTCGAGGACGGCCTGGTCGCCGGCATGGAACGGGGTAACGTGGGGGCGAAGGCGGCCATGCGGTGTTGATGGCGGCCCAGGGCCGCTGCCGGGTGCCGCACCCGCGGCACTTCACTGACGTACCGAAGCAAGCCGTGCTGCCATGACGACCGCCTCCACGCCCGACCCCAGCCCCACCGCCGCCGCCCAGGCACCCGGCCGCGGCACCTCACGCCAGCGGCGTTTCGGCAAGGCCGGCCGCCATGCGGAGCGGCACCGCAGCGACCGCATTGGCTGGCTGCGCGCTGCCGTGCTGGGTGCCAACGATGGCATCGTGTCCACGGCCAGCCTGGTGCTCGGCGTGGCCGCGGCGGGCGCGGAGCCCCGCACGCTGCTGCTGACCAGCGTGTCGGGCCTGATCGCCGGGGCCATGTCGATGGCGGCCGGTGAATTCGTGTCGGTGCACTCGCAGGCGGACACCGAGGCGGCCGACCTGGCGCGGGAGCGTGCCGAGTTGACGCACGACCCGGCGGGCGAGCACCGCGAGCTGGCCGGCATCTACGTCGGCCGGGGGCTGGACACCGCGCTGGCCGCCCAGGTGGCCAGCCAGTTGATGGCCCACGACGCGCTGGGTGCGCATGCCCGCGACGAACTGGGGCTGTCGGACACGACCGCCGCGCGTCCCATGCAGGCGGCCTTGGCGTCGGCGGCGAGTTTCTCGGTCGGCGCGGCGCTGCCGATCGCCGTGGTCGCCATGGTGTCGCCTGGGCAGCTGATCGTTTGGGTGGCGCTGTCGGCGCTGGCGTTCCTGGCCGGGCTGGGCGCGCTGTCGGCCCGGGTGGGTGGCGCGCCGGTGTGGAGCGGCACCTGGCGCGTTGCGTTCTGGGGGGCGGTGGCGATGGCCGTCACGGCGGGCGCCGGCGCGCTGTTCGGCGCGGTGGCCTGAGGCACGGCGTACGGCGTCGAACAGACGGGTGCCCCGCCGCAACGCATGCTTGGTGCCTGGAACCACGCCATGCATTCGACACCCCGCCCACCGCCGCCATGCTGCACGGACCACGCTCCGCCATGAATCGCGTGCAGGCCACGGCGGTGTGTGCGGGGTCTGTCACCGGCATCGGTGCCGGCCCGCCGACGGCGCTGGACCGGGCCTTCATCGCGCTGCAGAACGCCTACCGGCCGCATGGCGGGCTGTCACGGCTGCGCGGCCTGGCTTGTGGTCGCGTGGCGGATGCCGGGGGCCTGGTGGACACGGGCGCCGTGTTCGGCTTCCGCTGGCATGACGACCTGTGGATACCGTTGTTCCAGTTCGACACGTCGGCCGTCCCGGTGGGCAGCGTGGCTGCCGGGCCGCGGCGCGTCGTGGCGGAGCTGGGGCGCGGCTTCGACGGCTGGGCGCTGGCCCAGTGGTTCGTCCATCCCTGCGACAGCCTGGCCGGCCAGATGCCGATCGAATGTCTGCCCTTGCGCCTGCCCGAGGTGCTGGAGGCGGCGCGTGCGGACCGCGTCGCGGCGGCGGGCTGAACCCACCGAGACCCGCGATGAACGAACAGACACGACAGCGGCGCGACCTGGGCCAGCGGCTCTGGCTGGACGGCATCGGCCGGCCCCTGCTGCGCCGCGGCGCGCTGCAGCGCTACATCGTCGAGTTCGGCATCACGGGCCTCACGTCCAACCCGACGCTGTTCGAGCGGGCCGTCAGCCAGGGCGACTACGACGACGTCATCCGCGTGCTGGCGGCCGCCGGCCTGGCCGGCGAAGCGTTGTTCCTCGAGCTCGCCATGGAAGACCTGACCCAGGCGGCCGACCTGTTCCGCCCGGCCTTCGAGGCCACCGGCGGCACCGACGGCTGGGTGTCGCTGCAGGTGTCGCCGCTGCTGGCCGACAACACGGCGCACACCATCCAGGCCGCGTCCCGGCTGTTCCAGCGCGCCGCCAAGGCCAACCTGTTCATCAAGATCCCGGGCACGCCGGAAGGCCTGCGCGCCGTCGAGGAGGTGATCGTCGACGGCGTGCCGGTCAACGTGACGCTGCTGTTCTCGCGCGAGCACTACCTGGCGGCGGCCGAGGCCTACCTGCGCGGCATCGAGCGGCGCCTGGCTGCCGGCCTCAGCCTCGACGTCGCCTCGGTGGCCTCGCTGTCCGTCGGCCGTTGGGACGTGGCGGTGCAGGCGGAGATCTCCTCGCCGTTCCACAACCGGCTGGGCATCGCGATGGCGATGCGAACCTACCGGGCGCACCGCGAACTGCTGGCCACCGACCGCTGGCAGCGCCTGGCGGCGGCGGGCGCCCGGCCACAGCGCCTGCTGTGGGCCAGCACCGGCACCCGGGACCTCGCGGCGCCCGACACGCTGTACGTGCAGGCCCTGGCGGCGCCGGACACCGTCATCACGCTGCCGGAGACGACGCTGCTGGCCTTTGCCGACCATGGCCGCCCCGGCACGGCGCTGCCGGCCGACGGCGGCTATGCAGATGCGGTGCTGGAAGAGTTCCGCCGCGAGGGGGTGGACGACGCCGCGCTGGCCGAACGGCTGCAGCGCGACGGCGTGGACGCCTTCGCCACGTCATGGCATGCCATGCTCGCGCGCATCGAAGAGAAGTCCGGCCCTTGATGCGGTGCGCGCGCTCGGCGGGGCAGCTCTTCGGGTCGGTTCCTGGCCGCGGCTGCCGGTCCACCCAGGCGCGCTGGTCTCGCACCGTCGTGCGGCGCTTCGCCGCAGAAATTCATCGACAAAGTGGCCGTCATCTACCTGCCTGACTCTGCCGTCGAAAAGAAATAGACGGGCTGCGAAACCCTGCAAGCCCGCGTCGGCAGCGGCATGGCGAGGGGGCGATTCATGCGGTGGCCGACACGCAGAACGCCGCCGTTGGACTGCGCGTGCAATCCCGTCGCCGCCCGCGCGGCGTGCCCGGCGCCAAGCCGCCGCGGGCGCGAAGTTGGCGGGTGCACTGCGATGGCACACTGCAAGCGCGACATCCGCGTGGGTTTCTGAGCCATGGACAAGATCGACAGGGAAATCCTCAGTCTCCTGGTGCGCGACGGCCGGCTCAGCTTCCGTGAGCTCGCCGATGCGGTGCACCTGAGCGCCAATGCCGTCGCAGAACGCTACCGGCGCCTGCGCGACAACGGCACCATCGTCGGCGTGCGCGCGTTGCTCGATCCGGCCGCGCTGGGCCGCAGCTTCGAGGCGCAGATCGAGGTGAAGCTGAATGCCGACACCGCGGCGCTCGAGTTCGAGGCCTCGCTGCGCCACATCCCGCAGATCGTCGCCGCGACGCTGATGACGGGGTCTTTCGACTACGCGCTCCGCGTGGCCTGCACCGACCGCACGGAGTTGATGCAGGTGACCGAAACACTGCGCAAGCAGGGCGGCGTGCGCGAGACCTACACGCGCATGGTGCTGCGCGAGATCCGGCTGTCCAACGGGCTGTGAGTGGCGGACAGCGTCCTCGCCCGGCCCGCGAGCTGGGGGGGCGGGGGCTCTTTTAGAGGCCTGGGCGCGTGGGGTCGGCGTGCAGATCATGGCGGTCCCTTCAACCACAGACCTGACTGCGCCCATGAACCTCACCACCAAGACCGCCCTGTCCGCCATCGCCGCCGCGGTGCTGGGCACCCTGGGCTCACCCGGCAGCGCCAGCGCCGCCGAGGTGAGCTGGACCCAATGGACCTCGGCCGTGGCCGGTAACAACGGCCGCGCGTTCGGCCAGATGGTCGCCGACGACGGCAGTTCCATCAGCGTGAGCTACAGCGGGCAGCTCGCCTTCTGGGATGCCCCCGGCAGCAATTCCTTCTGGCAGGACGGCGGCGGCACCTACACCAGTGCCGCCGTCGACAACGGCCCCGGCGACAGCGGCATGGTGGCGCTGTCGCGCCTGGGTACGCGCACGCTGACGTTTTCTCAAAGCGTGGGCAATGTCTTCTTCGCGCTCATCGGCCTGAACGCCGTGGGCTACGAGTTCGACCAGGACTTCACCATCGAAAGCAGCGGACCTGGCCACCTGGGCAGCGGCAGTTTCAGCAAACAGATCACCGCCGACGGCAAGTACCGGCTCACGGGATCGGGTGAGCCGCATGGCGTGATCCGCTTTGTCGACCCCGTCACGACGATTCGCTGGACCAGCCTGGCCGACGAGCAGTGGAACGGCTTCACCGTCGGCACCTATGGCGCCGCGCCGGTGCCCGAGTCGTCGACCTGGGCGCTGATGGGCCTGGGCCTGTTCGCGATGGGCTGCTTCCGCCGCAGGCGCTGCGCCACCGCGTGAGCACACGGCCGCCGGCCGGCCTCTTGAACGGCAGGCGCTGTCACCGGGCGCGCAGGCTGCCGCCCGCGCTTGCGTTCCACAGTGTGATGACCCGCCGTTGCGGGTGATCGACGTCGAAGCCCAGCATGCCGATAGAGGCCGGGGCGACGGCGAAGTGCTGGCCCTGCGCCACGGGCAGGCCGATCCAGCGTGCCGCCAGCACGCGGCCGAACTGGCCGTGCGAGAACAGCGCCACATGGCCGGTGAGGGCCGCAAGCGTGGCGATGAGCTGGTCGGCGCGGGCGCTGGCCTGCGCCGGCATCTCGCCGCCGGGGCAGCCGTTCTCCCAGACGTCCCAGGCGGGGTGCCGCTGGCGGATCTCGGCGGTGCGCAGACCCTCGTAGTCGCCGTAGTCCCATTCGGCCAGCCGGGCGTCGGTCTGCGCCAGGATGCCCAGGCCGGCCAGCTCGCAGGTGGCGCGCGCGCGCAGACGGGGGCTGGTCAGCACCCGCGAGAACGCGATGCCCTGCAGCGCCGGGGCGAGGGCTCGGGCCATGGCCTCGCCGTGCGGGGTCAGCGGCAGGTCGGTGCGGCCGGTGTGCTGGCCGGACAGCGACCAGGCGGTTTCGCCATGGCGGATGAAGTAGACCTGCAGCGGCGCGGTCATCGCGTCTCCATCGCGGTGTCGTACTCGCCGGAAAGGGCGGCACGGTTGCACCGGGCCCGGTGCACCAGGGCCGCCTGGGCGGCGGCACGGTTCGCGTCCTGGCCTGCCCAGATGTCCAGCGCCGGATGCTGCAGCGCGCGCGCGAACGAGAACGACAGCGGCCAGGGCGACCCGGGCCGCTGGTGCAGCGCGTTGAGCCGCATGCTGGCGTCGCGGCCTGATTGCCCGCCCGACAGGAACATGATGCCGGGCACCGCCGCCGGCACCACGCGGCGCAGGCACTGCAGCGTGGCCTCGGCCACCTCGGCGTCGCTGTGCTGCGTGGGGCAGGCCAGGCCGGCGATGACCATGTTGGGCTTCAGGATCAGCGCCTCCAGCCGCACGTCCTGGCGCGCCAACTGCGCGAAGACGCCGCGCAGCACGGCTTCGGTGACCTGCTGGCAGCGCTGTTGCGTGTGGGCGCCGTCCATCAGCACCTCCGGCTCGACGATGGGCACCAGCCCGGCCTCCTGGCACAGCGCCGCGTAGCGCGCCAGCGCGTGGGCATTGGCGTCGATGCAGGCGGGGGAGGGCAGGCGCCTGCCGTCCACCGCGAAGACGCCACGCCACTTGGCAAAGCGCGCGCCCAGCGCCGCGTAGCCCTGCAGGCGCTCGCGCAGGCCGTCCAGGCCTTCCGTGATCTTTTCGCCCGGGTGAGCAGCGAGATCCTGGGCGCCGGTGTCCACCTTGATGCCGACCAGCAGGCCGGCCTCCTGCGCGATCTGGACGAATGGCGTGCCGTCTGCCTGCGCCTGTCGGACCGTTTCGTCGACCAGGATCACGCCGCTGATGCACTCGCCCAGCCCCGGCGCGGTCAGCAGCAGTTCGCGGTAGGCGTGGCGCATCGCCAGCGTCTGCGCGATGCCGGCGGCGGCGAAGCGGCGGTTGCAGGTGCCGGTGCTCTCGTCCATGGCCAGCAGGCCTTTGCCGGTGGCGGCCAGCAGGCCTGCGGTCTCGGCCAGCGCCGGCAGCGTGATCGCGGTCATCGCAGTCATCGCGGTGCGGCCCACAGCCAGTCGCGGATCTCGGGCAGGTCCTGGCCGTGCCGGTCGATGTAGAGCTTGTGTTCGATCAGCTTGTCCCGGCACATCTGCCGCAGGTAGTCCGCCGGGCTGCCCAGGTCGGGCAGGCAGTCCAGCGCCTTCTGCACGAGGTGGAAGCGGTCCAGCTCGTTCTGCACCCGCATGTCGAAGGCGGTGGTGATGGTGCCTTCCTCCTTGTAGCCGTGCACGTGCAGGTGGCGGTTGGTGCGGCGGTAGGTCAGCTGGTGCACCAGCGACGGGTAGCCGTGGAAGCCGAAGACCACGTGCCTGTCCCGCGTGAAGAGCGCGTCGAAATCGGCCTCGCTCAGCCCGTGCGGGTGCTCGCTGGCCGACTGCAGCTTCATCAGGTCCACGACGTTGACGACGCGCAGCTTCAGGGCCGGCAGGTGCTGGCGCAGGATGGACGTGGCGGCCAGGATCTCCAGCGTCGGTGTGTCGCCGCAGCAGGCCATGACGAGATCGGGTTCGCTGCCGTGATCGTTGCTGGCCCAGGGCCAGATGGCGATGCCCTCGGCGCAGTGCACCGCGGCCTGGGCCATCGTCAGCCACTGCGGCAAGGCGTGCTTGCCGGCGATGATGACGTTGACGTAGTTGCGGCTGCGCAGGCAGTGGTCGGCCACAGACAGCAGGCAGTTGGCGTCCGGCGGCAGGTACACGCGCACGATGTCGGCCTTCTTGTTGACGACGTGGTCGATGAAGCCCGGGTCCTGGTGCGTGAAGCCGTTGTGGTCCTGCTGCCAGACGTGCGAAGCGAGCAGGTAGTTCAGCGACGCGATGGGCCGGCGCCAGGGCAGCTCGCGCGTCACCTTGAGCCACTTGGCGTGCTGGCTCACCATCGAGTCGACGATGCGGATGAAGGCCTCGTAGCTGTTGAACAGGCCGTGGCGGCCGGTCAACAGGTAGCCTTCCAGCCAGCCCTGGCACTGGTGCTCGCTGAGCATCGAGTCCAGCACCTGGCCATCGGGCGCGAGGAATTCGTCGTTGGCGAGGAGCTCGGCGTCCCACTGGCGGCTCGTCGCTTCGAAGACGGCGCCCAGCAGGTTGGACACCGTCTCGTCGGGCCCGAAGAGGCGGAAGTTGCGCGCGTTGCGGTTGAGCCTGAGCACGTCGCGCAGGAAGGCGCCCAGCACCAGCGTGTCCTGCGCCTGCGCGCCGCCCGGCGCGGTGACCGGCACGGCGTAGTCGCTGAAGTCGGGCAGCTGCAGTTCACGCAGCAGCAGGCCGCCGTTGGCATGCGGGTTCGCGCCCATGCGTTGCTCGCCCCTCGGTGCCAGGGCCGCGAGTTCGGGCAGCAGCCGGCCCGCCTTGTCGAACAACTGGTCTGGTTGGTAGCGCTTCATCCAGGTCTCGAGCAGTTCGACGTGCTCCGGGAACTCCGGGCTGACCAGCAGCGGCACCTGGTGCGAGCGGAAGGTGTTCTCGATCTGCACGCCGTCCACGGCCTGCGGTCCGGTCCAGCCCTTGGGCGAGCGCAGCACGATCAGCGGCCAGCGCGGCCGTTCCTTGACGTTGCGATGGCGCGCGTCGTCCTGGATCTGCTGGATGTGCTCGATGGCGCGGTCGGTCGCGGCGGCCATCCGCTGGTGCATCGCCATGGGGTCGTCGCCCTCCACGAAGATCGGCGTCCAGCCGCAGCCGGTGAAGAACTGCGCCAGTTCCTCGTGGCCGATGCGGGCCAGCAGGCCGGGGTTGCTGATCTTGAACCCGTTCAGGTGCAGGATGGGCAGCACCGCGCCATCGCTGACCGGGTTCAGCAGCTTGTTGGCGTGCCAGGCGGCGGCCAGCGGCCCGGTCTCGGCCTCGCCGTCGCCGACCACGCAGGCGACGATCAGGCCGGGGTTGTCGAAAGCCGCGCCGAACGCATGGCTGAGCGAGTAGCCGAGCTCGCCGCCTTCGTGGATGGAGCCCGGCGTCGTCGGTGCCACGTGGCTGGAGATGCCGCCCGGGAACGAGAACTGCGTGAACAGCTGCTTCATGCCGGCCAGGTCCTGCGAGACGCCGGGATAGAACTCGCTCCAGGTGCCTTCGAGGTAGACGTTGGCCACCAGGGCCGCGCCGCCGTGCCCCGGGCCGGCGACGTAGAACATGTTCAGGTCGTACTTCTGGATGGCGCGGTTCAGGTGTGCATAGATGAAGTTCTGCCCCGGCACCGTGCCCCAGTGGCCGACCACCAGCGGCTTGACGTGGTCCAGGGTCAGCGGCTCGCGCAACAGCGGGTTGTCGTACAGGTAGAGCTGGCCCACGGACAGGTAGTTGGCGGCGCGCCAGTACGCGTCGATCCGGTAGAGCTGGTCGGGCGAGAGGGTTTGGGTCTTCATGGGGCGGGGCTCGCCGCGTGCCGTGGCGCCTGGGGCGGTGGTGGTGTGTCGTCGGCGGGGCGCTCGGGCGTCGCGCCGGTCGTTTCTGCCACCGGACGCGACGGGCTTGCACCCCCTTCGTTGGCCCATCTCGACAACGCGAGCCAGCGCAGTTGCGTTTGCGCCCCCTGGTCGGGGTGGGTGTCTGCCATCACTGCGCGCTCCTGGGTTGTCGCCTAGACCCGGAACCTAGGCGGCCCTGCAAGCTCGGTCTGTGCGTTGCTGAACATGGGCGGTGCCCGCGTCCTGACGGCGGCCGGCCTGCCGGGGGCTGCCACCGGGCGTGTGCAGCGTCGTGCGGCAGCGAACAGACGTGCCTGGGGCCCAGCCGGCACAGTGTGTCGTCGTCACCTCATGGCCCGAGCCGTTCGGCGATGAAGTCAGCGCTCCAGCCGCCGGCCCGCCGGCACCTTCAAAGGACACCCGTCATGCTGCGCAACCTGAAAGACCTCGAGCACTACAAGATCAGCGCGACCGATGGCGCGATCGGACACGTCAAGGACTTCTATTTCGAGGACGACGCCTGGGTGATCCGCTACTTCGTGGTCGAGGCCGGGACCTGGCTGTCCAGCCGCAAGGTGTTGATCTCGCCGATCTCAGTCCACCGCCCGGACTGGCTGGCGCACACGCTGACGGTGTCGATCACGAAGGAGCAGGTCAGGAACAGCCCGGGCTTCGACACCGACCAGCCGGTGTCGCGGCAGAACGAAGTGCAGTACCTGGGCTACTACGGCTATCCGTCCTACTGGGATGGCGTCGGCCTGTGGGGCAACGGCCTGTATCCGTATGCGATGGTGCCGGGTTACGCGGGCTTCGCCGTGGACCGGGTCGAGCGCGAGCGGGAGCTGGAGGCCTACCTGCGCGACGAACGGGCTCGCCACCGCAATGATGACCCGCACCTGCGCAGCAGCAACGCCGTCACGGGCTACGACATCCATGCCACCGACGGCGACATCGGCCATGTGTCGGGCTTCCTGGTGGACGACGAGACCTGGGCCATCCGTTACCTCGTCATCGACACCAGCAACTGGTGGATGGGCCACAAGGTGCTGGTCGCGCCGGCCTGGATCAAGCGTGTGGACTGGTCCGAACGGGCCGTGCATGTCGACCTCAGCCGTGAGGTGATCCAGAGCGCGCCCGCCTACGACGCGTCGACCGACTGGCGCCGCGACCAGGAGGCCGACCTGTACCGCCACCATGGCCGCAGCGGCTACTGGGCCGGGGCCGCCTTGCACGAGACGGCGATCTGATGCCCTGATCCCGGCCCCGCGCAGGCGAAACGCTTCGTCTTGCGGGCACCGGGCGGGAACAAGGCGGACCGGACGGCGCCGCCGGTGCCCCGCCGCGATCAGGCCTTGGTGTTGAGTCGGGTGCCGAGCGTGCCGCCCGTTGCCAGCGCTGGTGCGTGGCGAGGAGCCGCAGCCTTGGTGCCATCGTGGTCGCCGTCTGCGTCCACTGGCTTCGCGGGCCGTGCGGCCTGCTGGGTCACGGCAGGGGTACGGGCTTGGGACATGGGGCTGATGGCAGACATGGTGATTCCAGTGGCGCAGGGTGCTGGGGTGCCGGGTGGGCGCCGGATTGGGCCGACCCGACCCCAGTACGTTGTTTTCGTCAGAGGGCGTCTGGCCTGAAAGGGCTTTACACCTCCGGCAAGGGCCGACGAAGCGCCGTGTCGACGTGCCCTGGCCCTAAGCCACCACGTTGAGCAGGCCGCCCGTCGTGGACGTGGGCGGCGCCGCGTTGGGTGCGGCGCTTGCAGGCGGGTTGTCGCCGCCGCGACGATGGGAGCGCAGCGCCGCGAAGGCCTGCTGGGCGCCGCCCAGGTCGCCGCTCTGCAAGGACTTGCCAATCTGCGCCAGAGGGCTGTTGGCATTGGCGGATGCGCTTGCGGGCGCACCTGCCGTCATCGATGCATAGGCCGCCTTCGCGGCATCGATGTCGTTGGACTGCAAGGCCTGTGACAGCGCCTTGAATTGCTGCTGCCGTTGCTGCCAGGCCTGTGCACCGCCTTGCGCGGCTGAGCTCTGACCGGCGGAAATTTTCATACCCATGGTGCTTCTCCTGGGCCGCGGTCCTGAACGAGGATTGATCAGGTGTGCCGAGCCACGTTCCCGTTTTCGACCGCCGCGCGGCGGAGCTGACACGAGGGGAGAAACCTTTACTCGGTGAAGCATCGTGAACGCTTGTATCGACGGGGTTTCTCCGCGGCGAACTGCGCGCCGGACGTGCGCCATATCGGCCCATCCATCCCGCCGCACAAGCTCAGCATTCCCTTGTCCACGCCGGGCATCTTCAAGCCCGGCGGACACCACCCCAACTGGAGTACCCCATGGGCATGCGCATCAATGGTTCCTCAGCGGCCTCAACCAGCCTGACATCGGGCGTGGCCACCATGCAGCAGCGTCAACAGGATTTCAAGGACCTGTTCTCGTCGCTGAAATCCGGCGACCTCGCGAGCGCGCAGAAGGCCTTCGCCAACCTGACTGCCGGCAAGGCCCTCGGCGCGGACAGCCCCCTGTCCCAGTTGGGCCAGGCGCTGCAGAGCGGTGATCTCAGCGCGGCACAGCAGGCCGGTCAGGCCTTGCAGGCCCAGCGCAGCGGCCATCTTCACGGGCACCATGGCGCACAGCCCGTGACGGCGGGCGTCCCCGCCGCGCCGGCACCCGCGCCGGCTGGACAGGGCACGATCATCAACCTGACCGCCTGAGCGCCGTGCGCCATCTCGGCCCCATCGCCGGCCTCGACGGCGAGCGGTTGCGCGATACCCAGGCGCATCGCGCAGGCGTCGCCAGATCCACGGCCACCACCCCCGCTCGGCCACTTGCGTGATGGGCCTGCGGCTCGCCGAGATCTCCTGAACACGCACAAAGGCAGCACCTCCATGGCCCATCTCCTCGTCATCGAACTGCCGGGCGGCAACGACACCGACATCCTGAGCGCGGCGCTCGAACAAGGGCACGCTTTCACGTTCCTGTGCGAGTCCCGTGCGATGTACGACTCGCAGCCCGTTGCCGGGGTCGCCCTGACGCTCGCGGATGCCGTCATCGAAGTGCCGGGCTTCGATGACGCCGCCGTCGAGGCGGCCGTCCTGCGGCAGCACGAGCGCCGCGCCATCGACGCGGTGATCTGCCTGATCGACATCCGGCTGGTCGAGGCGGCGCGGCTGGCGCAGCGCCTGGGGCTGGCGCACATCTCGCCGCAGACCGCCGCGCTGCTGCGCGACAAGTTCAGCGTGCGCCAGCGGCTGGCGGCCCATGGCATGGCGCAACCGGACTTCGCGCTGGCCGAGACCAACCCGGCCATCCGCGCCGCGGTCGATCGACTCGGGCTGCCGGTACTCATCAAGCCGGCCGACGGCTATGGCTCGCAGAACATCGTCGTGCTGCGGCACGCGACCGACCTGGACCCGCTGCTCAGCCCGCTGGACGGCCTCCTGCCCTGCCGCGCCGACTACGGGCTGGGCGTGCACGCCAATGACCGCCTGCTGGTGGAGCGGTACATGCACGGTGTGGTGGTCGGCTGCGACACGCTCACCGTCAAAGGCGAACACCGCCTGCTGGGCGTGAATGAAAAACAGTGCTTCGAGCTGCCGTCGCTCGCCATCTCGGGGGGCTGCTTCCAGGCCGACACGCCGGCCTTCGACACGATCCGGCGCTACGTCTTCGCGGTGCTGGACGCGGTCGGGTTCGATTGCGGCGCCACGCACACCGAGGTCATGCTGACCGCGGACGGGCCGCGCCTGATCGAGGTCAATGCCCGGCTGGTGGGCGCCAAGATCCCGCGGCTGCTGGACTATGCGCTGGGCCGCTCCGTGCATGCCGACCTGATCGATGTCCACCTGGGGCGCCAGCCCGCGCCACGGCCGCGCCGGGCGGAATCCGGGGTGGCGGCGACGCGCTGGATCGTGGCGCCCAGGCCCGGGACCCTGGCGCGCGTGGTGCTGCCGCCCCACCGGCATGCCGGGCTGCGCTGCGTCGAACTGCTCAAGCGCCCCGGCCAGCGCGTGCGCCCGCCGATCGAGAACGCCGACCGCATCGGCTACGTGATGACGACGGCGCCCACCCGCGCCGAGGCGGAACGATTGGCGGACCAGTTCGTGCAGGACACCCACGTGCTGCTGGTGGACGACGCGGACGCAGGCGGCTGGCCGCTGGCCAGGCCCGGCCTCACCGAGCGACGGTTTGAACCCCGGCCCTTGATCGAGCATCGGGATTCGACCGTGCCATGGGCCGAGCGTCCGCGGAAGGCCGACGGCGGGCTGTTGCCTTAGCCTGGGGCGTTCACGGCCAGGGCCAAGTCGACGGAGCGACTCTGCTGCCGGCTCGCGCTGCCGGCTCGCACTGCCGGCCCGCCCCAGATGACCAATTTGTCATTTTGAAGGCAGGGCTCCCGTCGGCGTCGGCTTTCTACATTGGTGCCCATGGTGAACGCAGCAGGTGGCTCCATCGAGTCGCCCGTTCATTGAAGGAGTCCCCATGAACCGCGTCATGTCCAAGTCTTCCCTGCTCGTCAGCCTGCTGGTCGCCGTGGGCGCCGCCCAGGCGGCCGCGGGTGCCGACCGCATGGTCAACGGCCGGTCGCAGCACGGCCTTGCCGCTGACGTCGCCGCCGTCGCTGCGGGCCAGCCCGGGCGCGTCATCAACGTCGACACCGAGAAGGCGTCGAACGTGAACTGCGGCGAGACCGTGGCCTTCCAGAAGGGCGGCAAGACCTTCGTCTGGAAGTTCGACTCGGCCAACCACCGCGCCGTCGACCTGCGCACCATCGCCCCGGCCGGCTTCATCGACCAGCCCTTCGTGGTCTACGTCTCCCGCAGCGAAGCCGAGCGCGGCTGATCGCCCGGGCCGGGCCGCGACGAGCGCGATGCCATCGCCGCGGCCAGTCGCCCTCCCGGGGCACGTCGCCAGCCTCGGCAGGCAAGACGACCGCCTGTCGCGACGCGCGGCGCGGCGGCGTCACCCCGGCTTCACAGGTTCCATAGACAATGCGGTCCATGCGTCGCTGGCTGACCCTCTTTCTGCTGTTCATGCTGCCGGTCCAGTTCTGCTGGGCGGCAGCGGCGGCGTATTGCCAGCATGAGGCGGCTGCGGCCAAGACCCACATCGGCCACCATGCCCACGAGCACGAGGCCAAGCCGGGTGACGCGCAGGCCGGCACCGCAGGGAAGCACGCCGGCAAGGCGGCGGCCGCCAAGGGCGGCAAGCTCGTCGCGGACAACGACTGCGGCTACTGCCACCTGAGCGTTGCCAAGTCCATGGTCCCGGTGGCCGGGCAGCTCCCGCTGGCCGCGCACGTCTTCATCGACTTCGGGCCCCTGCTGGCCTTCCAGTCGCGCGGCCCCGACCGCCATGAACGGCCCAAGTGGCGCATCGCCTGATTCGGCGAGCGCAGCGGTTCCTCCCTCATTCCCTGTCGCGGCCCTGACCGCGCCGCCCTCGCCGAATTCTTCGAGTTGTTTCCGCAACCCTGGAGTTTTCGATGCGCAGAACCTTCGTGCCGCTTGCATGCGCGGCACTCATCACATCCGTCGCCCAGGCCCAGACGCCGGCGTCCCCCCAGGCGCCGGCCGTTGACGCCCGCGTCGCCTCGCCGGCCACCCCGGCGCCACCCACGGGCTCGGTCACGCTGGAGGCCGCCGTGCAGACGGCGCTGCAGCTCAATCCGCAGCTGCGGGCGGCCACGGCCGACCTGGCGGCCAGCGACGGCAGCGTGCGCCAGGCCGGCCTGCTGCCCAACCCGGTGCTGGGCGTGGAGCAGGAAGACACCCGCTCGGCCACGCGCACCACCACCGTTCAACTGAGCCAGACGCTGGAGCTGGGCGGCAAGCGCGCGGCGCGGGTCGAACTGGCGCAGCGCGGCCAGGACATCGCGGCGCTGGACCTGGCCGCCCGCCGCGCCGACGTGCGTGCGGACGCCATCCAGGCGTTCTTCAACGCGCTCACCGCCCAGGAGCGGGTCAAGGTGGCCGAGGAGTCGCTGCGCATCGCCGCCAGCGGCGCCGACGCCGCCGCGCGCCGGGTCACGGCCGGCAAGGTGTCGCCCACCGAGGAGACGCGCGCCCGCGTCGCCGCGGCCAGCGCGCGCATCGAGCTGCGCCAGGCGCAGGCCGAACGCTCGGCCGCGCTGCACGGCCTGACCGCGGTGATGGGGCTGCAGGAAGGCGCCATTCAGCAGCTCGACGGCCCGGTCGACGTGCTGCCGCCGGCGCCGTCGGCCGTGGACATCGTGGCCCGGCTGGCGGATGCGCCCAGCGTGCGCCGCGCGCAGATGGAGATCCAGCGGGCCGACGCCGGCTACACGCTGGCCCGTGCGCAGGGCGTGCCCGACCTGACCGTGGGCGTGGGCGCCAAGCGCGCCCAGGAGCTGGGCCGCACGCAGGCCGTCATCAGCGTGTCCGTCCCGCTGCCGTTCTTCGACCGCAACCAGGGCGCGCAGCTCGAAGCGCTGCGGCGCAAGGACGCCGCCCAGGCCCGGGCGCAGGCAGAGGCGCTGCGCGTGCGCTCCGAGGTGCTGCAGCTGGCCGACCTGCTGCAGGCGCGCCGCGACGAGGTCGACGCGCTGCGCCGCGAGGTGCTGCCCGGTGCGCAGAGCGCCTACGAGGCGGCCCGCACCGGCTTCGAGCTGGGCAAGTTCAGCTTCCTGGACGCCCTCGACGCGCAGCGCACCTGGCTGCAGGTGCGCTGCCAGTACTACGCCGCCCTGGCGCAGGTCCACCGCCACGCCGCGGAGATCGACCGGCAGCTCGGCACCCCGAACGACCGCCCCGCGATGGGCACCCAACCTTGAGAGCGACGATGAACAACACCCACCAACCCCTGGCCAGGCTGCGCGCGGCGCTCGGCAGGAAGCAACTGATCGCCATCGCCGTTGTGCTGCTGCTGGGCGGCGCGGGAGCGGCTGCCATCCTGCGCATGGGCGCGGGCGCTCCCGCGGACGCCGGGCACGCCGAGGCCGGTGGCCACGACGATGACGAGCACCACGGCGAGGTCCAGGGCCACAAGCCGCATGCCGAGGGCGAAGGCCATGGCGCCGACGAAGGCCACGAAGAGACGGGCGAAGTGCGCCTGTCTGCCGAGCAGATCAAGGCGGCGGGCATCGTCATCGAGACGGCCGGGCCGGCCACGGTGCGCTCGACGCTGACGCTGCCCGGCGAGATCGCCTTCAACGAAGACCGCACGGCGCATGTGGTGCCGCGCGTGGGCGGCGTCGTCGAAGCCGTGCCGGTCGCGCTGGGCCAGCAGGTCACGCGCGGCCAGTTGCTCGCCGTGATCAGCAGCCCCACCGTGTCGGACCAGCGCGCCGAACTGCAGGCCGCCCAGAAGCGCCTGCAGCTGGCCCGCACCACCCACGAACGCGAGCAGCAGCTGTTCGAGCAGCGCATCTCGCCGCAGCAGGATGTGCAGCAGGCTGAGCAGGCCTGGCGCGAGGCCGAGATCGCCGTGGCCAATGCGCGCCAGAAGCTCCAGGCGCTCGGGGCATCGCCCGAGTCGTCGGCGCTGAACCGCTTCGAGCTGCGTGCGCCGTTCAACGGCGTCATCGTCGAGAAGCACATCGCGCTGGGCGAGCAGGTGCGCGACGACGCCAAGGTGTTCACCGTGTCCGACCTGCGCTCGGTGTGGGCGCAGATCAGCGTGCCGGCGCGCGACCTGACGCAGGTGCGCATCGGCGAGCGCGTGACCATCCGCGCCAGCGCGTTCGACCAGAGCGTCACCGGCCAGGTGGCCTATGTGGGCGCGCTGATCGGTGAGCAGACCCGCACCGCGCAGGCGCGCGTGGTGCTGGAGAACCCCGGCAACGCCTGGCGTCCGGGCCTGTTCGTGAACGTCGAGGTCGCGGCCGGTGAGGCGGCCGCCGCCGTGGCGGTCTTGGCCGATGCCGTGCAGAGCGTGGACGGCAAGTCCGTCGTCTTCGTGCGCACGGCGAACGGCTTCGCGCCCGTGCCGGTCGAACTCGGCCGCAGCGACGGCAAGCGGGTGGAGGTGACGTCGGGGCTGCGTGCCGGCAGGCCCTACGCCGCGGCCGGCAGCTTCGTCATCAAGTCCGAAGCGGGCAAGGCCTCGGCCAGCCACGCGCACTGATCGGGACGCCCATGTTTGAACGCATCATCCGTTTCGCCATCGAGCACCGCTGGCTGGTCATGCTGGCCGTGCTGGGCATGGCCGCGCTCGGCATCTTCAGCTACCAGAAGCTGCCCATCGACGCCGTGCCGGACATCACCAACGTCCAGGTCCAGATCAACACCAAGGCGCCCGGCTACTCGCCGCTGGAGACCGAGCAGCGCGTCACCTATCCCATCGAGACCGTCATGGCCGGCCTGCCCGGGCTGGAGCAGACGCGCTCGCTGTCGCGCTATGGGCTGTCCCAGGTCACCGTCATCTTCAAGGACGGCACCGACATCTACTTCGCCCGCCAGCTGGTGAACGAGCGCATCCTGAGCGCGCGCGGCCAGCTGCCGTCCGGCGTGGACCCCGACATCGGGCCGATCTCCACCGGCCTGGGCGAGATCTACCTGTGGACGGTGGAGGCGCAGCCTGACGCCAGGAAGCCCGACGGCGGGCCCTACACGCCGACCGACCTGCGCGAGATCCAGGACTGGGTCATCAAGCCGCAGCTGCGCAACGTCGCAGGTGTCACCGAGATCAACTCCATCGGCGGCTTCGCCAAGGAGTATCACGTCGCGCCCGACCCCAGCCGGCTGGCGTCCTACGGCATCACGCTGGCCGACGTCGTCAACGCGCTGGAGCGCAACAACGCCAACGTCGGTGCCGGCTACATCGAGCGGCGCGGCGAGCAGTACCTGATCCGCGCGCCGGGGCAGGTGCGCTCCATCGCCGACATCGGCAACGTGGTGCTGCGCAACGAGGGCAGCGTGCCGGTGCGCATCCGCGACGTAGCCACCGTGGAGATCGGCAAGGAACTGCGCACCGGCGCGGCCACGGACAACGGCAGGGAGGTGGTGCTGGGCACCGTCTTCATGCTGATCGGCGAGAACAGCCGCACCGTGTCGCAGGCGGTCGACAAGAAGATGGCGCAGATCAACGAGAACCTGCCGGCCGGCGTGCACGCGGTGACGGTCTACGACCGCACGACGCTGGTGGACAAGGCCATCGGCACCGTCAAGAAGAACCTGCTCGAAGGCGCGGTGCTGGTGATCGCGATCCTGTTCCTGTTCCTGGGCAACATCCGCGCCGCGCTGCTGACGGCGATGGTGATCCCGCTGGCGATGCTGTTCACCTTCACGGGCATGGTGCAGCAGCGGGTCAGCGCCAACCTGATGAGCCTGGGCGCGCTGGACTTCGGCATCATCATCGACGGCGCCGTGGTCATCGTGGAGAACTGCGTGCGGCGCCTGGCGCATGCGCAGGCCCGCAAGGGCAGCCCGCTGACCCGCGCCGAGCGGTTCCAGGAGGTGTTCCTGGCCTCCCAGGAGGCGCGCCGCCCGCTGCTGTTCGGCCAGCTCATCATCATGATCGTCTACCTGCCGATCTTTGCGCTGGCGGGCGTCGAGGGGAAGATGTTCCACCCGATGGCGTTCACGGTCGTGATCGCGCTGGTGGGCGCCATGATCCTGTCGATGACCTTCGTGCCGGCCGCCGTGGCGCTGTTCATCGGCGACAAGGTGGCCGAGAAGGAGAACCTGCTGATGGGCTGGGCACGCCGCGCCTACGAGCCGATGCTCAGGCGCGTCATGGACGCCAAGCCGCTGGTCATCACGCTGGCGCTGGTCATCGTGGGTCTGTCGGGGCTGCTGGCCACGCGCATGGGCAGCGAGTTCGTGCCCAGCCTGAACGAAGGCGACCTCTCCATCCAGACCTTGCGCATCCCCGGCACCAGCCTGTCGCAGTCGGTGGCGATGCAGCAGCAACTGGAGGCGACGCTGAAGGCCAGGTTCCCCGAGATCGAGCGGATCTTCGCGCGCACCGGCACGGCCGAGATCGCGTCGGACCCGATGCCGCCCAACATCTCGGACGCCTACATCATGCTCAAGCCGGTGGCCGACTGGCCGCAGCCCCGGCGCACCCGCGACGAGCTGGCGGCGGCGGTGAAGGCCGAGGTGGAGAAGCTGCCGGGGCAGAACTACGAGTTCTCCCAGCCCATCCAGCTGCGGTTCAACGAGCTGATCTCGGGCGTGCGCGCGGATGTGGCCGTCAAGGTGTTCGGCGACGACATGGCGGTGCTGGACGGCTCGGCGCAGCGCATCGCGGCCACGCTCAAGGGCATCGCCGGCGCCACCGAGGTCAACATCGAGCAGACCACCGGCCTGCCCATGCTGACCGTGCAGATCGACCGCGAGAAGACCGCGCGCTACGGCCTGAACGTGCAGGACGTGCAGGACACGCTGGCGACGGCGGTGGGCGGGCGCGAGGCGGGCACGATGTTCGAGGGCGACCGCCGCTTCGACATCCTGGTGCGCGTGCCCGAGTCGGTCCGCTCCGACCTGGAGGCCATCAAGCGGCTGCCGGTGCCGCTGCCGACCCGCGGCGACGGCAACGGTGCGCGGCGCTTCATCCCGCTCAGCGAGGTGGCCGACCTGACGCTGGCGCCCGGCCCCAACCAGGTCAGCCGCGAGAACGGCAAGCGCCGCGTGGTCGTCAGCGCCAACGTGCGCGGGCGCGACATGGGCTCGTTCGTCGCCGAGGCGGAGGCCGCCATCCAGCAGCAGGTCCAGCTGCCCACCGGCTACTGGATGACCTGGGGCGGCCAGTTCGAGAACCTGCAGTCCGCGACCGAGCGGCTCAAGGTCGTCGTGCCGGTGTCGCTGCTGCTGGTCTTCACGCTGCTGTTCGTCATGTTCGGCAATGTCAAGGACGGCCTGCTGGTGTTCACCGGCATCCCGTTCGCGCTGACCGGCGGCATCGTGTCGCTGTGGCTGCGCGGCATCCCGCTGTCGATCTCGGCGGCGGTCGGCTTCATCGCGCTGTCCGGCGTGGCCGTGCTCAACGGGCTGGTGATGATCTCGTTCATCCGCAACCTGCGCGAGTCCGGCAAGGGGCTGGACGAGGCGATCTTCGAGGGCGCGGTGACCCGGCTGCGGCCGGTGCTGATGACGGCGCTGGTGGCGTCCCTCGGCTTCGTGCCCATGGCGATCGCGACCGGCACGGGCGCGGAGGTGCAGCGCCCGCTGGCCACCGTGGTCATCGGTGGCATCCTGTCGTCCACGGCGCTGACCTTGCTCGTGCTGCCTGCGCTGTACCGCCTGGTGCACCGGCGCGAGAACGAACCGGCGCCCGGAGCAGGAGCGGCGCCCGAGGACACTGCCGCACCGGAGGGCGCTTGAAGCTGCTGGTCGTCGAAGATGAAGCCAAGGCGGCCGCCTACCTGCGCAAGGGGCTGACCGAGGAGGGCTACCAGGTCGAGGTGGCCCACAACGGTGTGGACGGCCTGCACATGGCGTCCGTGCACGACTACGACCTGATCGTGCTGGACTGGATGCTGCCCGGCATCGATGGTCTGGCGCTGCTCGCGGCGCTGCGCCAGACCCGCGCGGTGCCGGTGCTGATGCTGACGGCGCGCGGCCAGATCGACGACCGGGTGCGCGGCCTGCAGGGCGGCGCCGACGACTACCTGGTCAAGCCCTTCGCCTTCTCGGAGCTGGTCGCGCGCATCCAGGTGCTGCTGCGCCGCGCCAGCGGTGCGCGCACGGTGGCCGAGACGACGCAGTTCAAGGTCGCGGACCTGGAGGTCGACACCGTTCGCCGCAAGGCGATGCGGGCCGGCCAGCGGCTTGATCTCTCGCCCAAGGAGTTCAGCCTGCTGGCGCTGCTGCTGCGCCGGCAAGGCCATGTGCTGTCGCGCACCGAGATCGCCGAGCAGGTCTGGGACATGAATTTCGACAGCGAGACCAACGTCGTCGAGGTCGCCATCCGCCGGCTGCGCGCCAAGCTGGACCAGCCGTTCGAGCGCCCGCTGCTGCACACGGTGCGCGGCATGGGCTATGTGCTGGAGGACCGCGCGCCATGACGCCCCCGTCGCCCGCGCCCGGCGCACTGGGCGCCACGAGCCTGCGCGGCCGGCTGTCGCGCCTCTTCGCGCTGCAGACCATGGTGGGCCTGGGGGGGGTGTGCGCGGTGGTCTACGTCGTCATCGCCCTGACGCTGGCCCACCGGCAGGACGAGCTGCTGGCGCACAAGCGCGTGGCCGTCGAGCGGCTGCTCAACGAGGGCGGTGCCGTGCACGACCTGGCCAGCATCCGCCACCTGCTGAGCGACTTCATGGCCGGGCACGACGAGCTGTCCCTGGCCGTGCGCCAGCCCGGGCGGGCGCCGGTGTTCGAGAGGAACGTGGGCCGGCGCATGGCGCCCCTGCACAAAGGCGTCGGCTTCCCGGTGACGCTGTCCGCCGCGGTGGGCGGGCCGGGGTGGGTCGAG
The DNA here is from genome assembly GCF_965229315.1 of Roseateles sp. GTDB lineage: Bacteria > Pseudomonadota > Gammaproteobacteria > Burkholderiales > Burkholderiaceae_C > Pelomonas. Next base: position 2,251,494 of record NZ_CBDDJA010000002.1, on the reverse strand, counting down.
CTGGGTTACGACACGAGCAACGACGAGCAACTGCTCAGCCGGCTGTTCTGGACGCTGCTGACCACGGCGCTGGTCGGCACGCTGGCGGTGTCGGCCTCGGGCTTCGTGCTGGTGAAGAAGGGGCTGGCGCCGCTGAATGCGCTGGCGCGCCAGACCGCCACGCTGGATGCGCGTCATCTGGACCAGCGCCTGGACCTGGCCGGCCAGTCCGAGGAAATCCAGCCGCTGCTGGTGCAGTTCAATGCCTTGCTGGACCGGCTGCAGGTCGCGTACCAGCACATGGAGGCCTTCAACGCCGACGTGGCGCACGAGTTGAACAACCCGCTGTCCATCCTGATCGGCAGCTGCGACGTGGCGCTGCGCCGGCCCCGGTCGGCGGCGGAACTGCACGAGGTGCTGAGCTCCAACCTGGAGGAGCTGCGGCGCATCGCCGTCATCGTCGCGGACATGCTGTTCCTGTCCAACGCGGAGCGGGGCGCGTCGGCACGCCGGGCCCCGCCCGCCAGCATGGCCCGGTTGGTCGCCGAGGTGGTCGACTACCACGACGCCGTGCTGGCGGAGTCGCAGCTGACGGTGCGGGTACTGGGTGACGCGCAGGCGGCGGTCGACACCGGGCTGGTGCGGCGGGCGGTCTCCAACCTGCTCGGCAACGCGGCGCGCTACGCGCTGCAGGGCTCGCGGGTCGAGGTGCGGATCGGCCGCGCGGACCCCCGCCACGTGTCCATCGGCGTCCACAACCGCGGGCCGGTCATCGCCGCGGCCCACCTGCCGCGGCTGTTCGACCGCTTCTATCGCATCGACCCCTCGCGCACCAACGCGGACCGCAATCACGGTCTCGGCCTGGCCATCGTCGCGGCCATCGCGAAGATGCATGGCGGCACGGCCAGCGCCCGGTCCTCGCAAAGCGGCACGCTGGTGCAGTTCACGCTGCAGATGTGGGAGTCGTCGCCCGACGGGGCCTTCGGCGCGTCGGACACTGCCGCCGCTGAACCTCCGGGGCGCTGAGCGAGATGCCGCGGGGGGTGGCCGACACGCCTGGGCGGTGTTCGATGCGCGCGTCGCCGCATCGGGTCGGACGGAGCTGCCTGGATGCCGTCTCGGCCCAGCGGTTGCTTGCCAGACACGGCGGCAAGCGCGATACACCAACAGCTGTCTCTTCTGGTGCCCGGGGCCGGACTCGAACCGGCACACCTTGCGGCGGGGGATTTTGAGTCCCCTGCGTCTACCGATTTCGCCACCCGGGCCCGTCGGAAACAGCATCGCGCTTGTCACGCGAGGGGCGGATTATGCACTCGACAAGGCGCGGGTTTGGATCCCGCTGCCACAATCCGTGTCCATGAGCTATCCGACCCTCGAAGACGTCATCGGCGCGACGCCCATGGTGCGCCTGCAGCGGCTGCCGGGGCCCGATGCGCGCGGCAACGTGATCCTGGCCAAGCTGGAGGGCAACAACCCGGCCGGCTCGGTGAAGGACCGCCCGGCCATCAGCATGATCAAGCGGGCCGAGGAGCGCGGCGAGATCAAGCCGGGCGACACGCTGATCGAGGCGACTTCGGGCAACACCGGCATCGCGCTGGCCATGGCGGCGGCCATCCGCGGCTACCGCATGGTGCTCATCATGCCGGAGGACCTGTCCATCGAGCGCGCGCAGACGATGAAGGCGTTTGGCGCCGAACTCATCCTGACCCCGCGCACCGGCGGCATGGAGTACGCCCGCGACCTGGCCGAGCAGATGGCGGGCGACGGCAAGGGCCGCGTGCTGGACCAGTTCGCCAATGGCGACAACCCGCGCGTGCACTACGAGACCACCGGCCCCGAGATCTGGCGCGACACGGGCGGGCGCGTCACGCACTTCGTCAGCGCGATGGGCACGACGGGCACCATCACCGGCGTGTCGCGCTACCTGAAGGAGCAGCACGCGGGCGTGCGCATCGTCGGTGCGCAGCCGGCCGAGGGTTCGCGCATTCCGGGTATCCGCAAGTGGCCCGAGGCCTACCTGCCCAAGATCTACGACCCCAGCGGTGTGGACGAACTGGTGCTGGTGAGCCAGGACGATGCCGAGGACATGGCGCGGCGCCTGGCCCGCGAGGAAGGGCTGTTCGCAGGCATCTCGGCGGCGGGCGCCTGCTGGGTGGCACTGCAGATGGCGAAGACGGTGGAGAACGCCACCATCGTCTTCATCGTCTGCGACCGCGGCGACCGCTACCTGTCGACGGGGGTCTTTCCCGCATGACGGGCCAGTTCAGGTTCTGCCCGGCCTGCGCGAGCGAACTGGCGCTGATCACCGCGGCGGAGGACGGCGGCGACAAGCTCCGGCTGCGCTGCCCGGCCTGCGACTTCACGCACTGGAACAACCCGACGCCGGTGCTGGCGGCCGTCATCGAGTGCACGGACCGTGAGGGCCGCGTGCTGCTGGCGCGCAATGCCGCCTGGCCCGGGCGCTTCTTCGGGTTGATCACGGGCTTCATGGAAGCCGGCGAATCGCCCGAGGAGGGCATCCGCCGCGAGATCGCGGAGGAGACGTCGCTGCAAGTCCAGTCCCTGGACCTGCTGGGCGTGTGGGACTTCCAGCGCATGAACCAGATCATCATTGCCTACCATGCGGCGGCGCACGGCGACATCCGCCTGTCGCCCGAGCTGGCGGAGTACAAGCTGATCGCGCCCGAAGCGGTGCGCTGCTGGCCGCAGGGCACCGGCCAGGCGCTGGCCACCTGGCTGCGCTCGAAAGGCCTGGAGCCGCAATGGATGGACATCAAACGAGACTGACCGAATGAGCGCAAAGATGGACGTACAGCGAGAACTGGACACCCGGGGCCTGAACTGCCCCCTGCCGATCCTGAAGGCCAAGAAGGCCTTGGCCGAGATGGCCAGCGGCGAGCTGCTGCGCGTGGTGGCGACCGATCCGGGGTCCACGCGCGACTTCCAGGCCTTCGCGCGCCAGACCGGCAACGAGCTGGTGGAGCAGAACTCGTCGGGCGACGAGTTCACCCACATCCTGCGCCGGCGCTGAACGCCAGGCCTCAGAGCTCAAGGCCTTTCAGGAACTCACGGAAGCCCGGGCCGAGGTCCGGGTGGGCCAGGGCCAGCTCGACGTTGGCCTGCAGGAACCCCTCCTTGCTGCCGCAGTCGTAGCGCTTGCCCTCGTAGCGGTAGGCGAACACCTTCTCGCGGCGCAGCAGGCCGGCGATGCCGTCGGTGAGCTGGATCTCGCCGCCCACGCCGCGCGGCTGGTTGGCGATCTCGTGGAAGACACCGGGCGTCAGGATGTAGCGGCCGGCCACGCCCAGGCGTGACGGCGCGACTTCGGGCGCGGGCTTCTCGACGATGCGGTTCACGTCCATCACGTGGTCGTTCACGTGCGTGCCAGCGACGATGCCATAGCGGCGCGTGTGCTCGGCCGGCACTTCCTGCACGGCGAGGATGGACGCGCGCCACTCGCGGAACTGCTCCACCATCTGCTTCAGGATGGATTGGCCTCCGACGGGGCCGACCATCAGGTCGTCGGCCAGCAGCACGGCGAAGGGCTCGTTGCCCACCAGGCGCTGGCCGCACAGCACGGCGTGGCCCAGGCCCAGCGCCTGCGCCTGGCGCACGTAGATGCACTCCATGTCGTCGGGCTTGACGCTGCGCACGACGTCCAGCAGCTCCTGCTTGCCGGCGTTCTCCAGCGCCACCTCCAGCTCGAAGGTCATGTCGAAATGGTCTTCGATGGGGCGCTTGTGGCGCCCGGTCACGAAGATCATCTCGCGCACCCCGGCAGCGTAGGCCTCCTCCACGGCGTACTGGATCAGCGGCTTGTCGACGACGGGCAGCATCTCCTTGGGCTGCGCCTTGGTGGCGGGCAGGAAGCGCGTGCCGAGGCCGGCAACCGGGAAGATGGCTTTGGTGATCGGCGATTGGGTCGAAGAGGCCATGAACTTAAACTCGATGGAAGAGGCGCGAGGATTCTGTCATGGGGGTCATGACGCAACGCGTAGGACTCGTGACCATTTCATCAACATGTCCGTCCTGATCCTGGAACCGCTGGACGCCGAGGTCGTGCAATGGCTGGCCGAGCGCCATGACGCGCGCTTTGCACCGGAACTGGTGGGCGATCTCGACGGCCTGCTCGACGCGCTGCAGGGTTCGCGCGCGCTCATCGCCCCGCCCGAGGTCCGCATCGACGCCGAGCTGCTGCGCGGCGCGCCCACGCTGTGCGCCATCGGCCGCGCCAGCGGCGGCAACGAGAACATCGACCTCGAAGCCTGCCGCCGGGCCGACGTGGAGGTCGTGCGCTCCCAGTCGTCCACCGCTGCTGCGGAGGCGGAGTTCGCCGTCGGCGCGCTGCTGGCCTTGCTGCGTCGCCTGCCCGTGGAGGGCAGCGACGGCCTCAAGGTCGGCCGCGAGCTGGGCTGCGCGACCATCGGCGTGCTGGGCCTGACGCCCACGGCGCGTGTGTTGACGCAGCTGCTGCAGGCCTTCGGTTCGCGCGTCGTCGGCTACGACCCGGCCGTTCACCCGAGCGACGGCACCTGGACGCGCTGGGGCATCGAGGCCGTGGGCCAGGGCGAGCTGATGGAGCAGAGCGACGGCCTGGTGCTGCTGCTGCCTTATTTCGAGCGCTACCGCGGCGTCATCGGCGAGCGTCAGCTGGGCGGCGCCCGCGCCGGGCAGGTGCTCGTCAACCTCGGGCATTCCAGCCTGGTCGACGAGACGGCGCTCGCGCACGCGCTGCGCAGCGGCAAGCTGCGCGCGGCTTGGTTCGACGGCATGGAGCCGGGCCGGCTCGAGCCCGGCCGGCCGCTGCACGGCATCGGCACGCTGCAGGTGACGCCGCGGCTGGCGGGCACCACGCGCGAGTCGCGTGTGCGCGCCGCCTGGGCCGTGGCGCGCGGCATCGACGAGCTGCTGACGCCGCAAGCCCCGAAGGGCCGCGGCGGCGAGGCGAAAGCGAAGGTCGCCGGCTACTACTGAGCCGACTGCGGCAGCCGCGCGAGCTGCTCGCGCAGGCGCAGCACCGTTTCCTTGAAACCGGCCACGCGGGCGCGCTCCTGCTCCACGACGGCAGCCGGCGCACGGGCCACGAAGCTCTCGTTGGAGAGCTTGGCCTCGGCCTTGGTGATCTCGCCCTCCAGGCGCGTGGCTTCCTTGGTCAGCCGTGCGCGTTCGGCCTCGACGTCGATCTCGACCTTCAGTGCCAGCCGGCTTGCGCCGTGGACGAGCACCGGCGACGTGGCGCTCTGCTTCGCGAACTCGGCGTCGTCCGCGATCAGCTCCACGGCGCTGAGCTTGGCCAGCACCTTCAGCACCGCGGCCGCTTCGTTCAGGAAGCCCAGGTCGCCGCCCACAAGCAGCGGCACGCGTTCGGCGGGGCTCAGCGCCATCTCGCTGCGCAGGCTGCGCGTGGTGCCGACGACGGCCTTGAGCTGGGTCATCCACGCGTCGGCCTCGGCGTCGACGCGCTCGGGCTGGCTGACGGGGTAGGGCGCCTGGCCGATGAAGTCGGTCCCCTTGCGGCCTGCCACGGGCGCCACGGTCTGCCACAGCTCCTCGGTGATGAAGGGCGCAATGGGATGCAGCAGCCGCAGTGTGGTCTCCAGCACGCGGATCAGCGTGCGGCGGGTGGCGCGTTGCTCGGACTCGTCACCGGTCTGGATCTGCACCTTGGCGATCTCCAGGTACCAGTCGCAGTATTCGTCCCAGACGAAGCTGTAGACGGCGTTAGCGACGTTGTCGAGGCGGTACTCGGCAAAGCCTTGCGCGGCAGCCGCTTCGACGCGCTGCAGCTCGCTGGTGATCCAGCGGTCCGCCTGGCTGAAGGTGTTGTAGCCGGGCGGGCAGGCGCCCTGGTCGTGTGCCAGGCCGCAGTCCTGGCCTTCGCAGTTCATCAGCACGAAGCGGGTCGCGTTCCAGAGCTTGTTGCAGAAGTTGCGGTAGCCCTCGCAGCGCTTGGTGTCGAAGTTGATGTTGCGACCCAGGCTCGCATACGACGCCATCGTGAAGCGCAGCGCGTCGGCGCCGTAGGCCGGCATGCCTTCGGGGAACTCCTTCTTCACGCGGGCCGCCACCTTGGGCGCGGTCTCGGGCTTGCGCAGGCCCTGGGTGGATTTCTGGATCAGCGTGTCGAGGTCCACACCCTGGATCAGGTCCACCGGGTCCAGCACGTTGCCCTCGCTCTTGCTCATCTTCTGGCCCTGCGAGTCGCGCACCAGGCCATGGATGTAGACGTCCTTGAACGGCACCTGCCCGGTGAAGTGCGTCGTCATCATGATCATCCGGGCGACCCAGAAGAAGATGATGTCGTAGCCCGTCACGAGCACGGACGAGGGCAGGAACAGCTGCTGCTCCAGCGTCTTCTCCGGCCAGCCCAGCGTGGAGAACGGCACCAGCGCCGACGAGTACCAGGTGTCCAGCACGTCGGGGTCACGCGTCAGCTCGCCGAGGTAGCCGGCCGCCTTGGCGCGCGCGTGGGCTTCGTCCTCGCTGCGTGCGACGAACAGCTCGCCGCCCGTGCCGTACCAGGCCGGGATCTGGTGGCCCCACCACAGCTGGCGCGAGATGCACCAGTCCTGCAGGTTGCCCATCCAGTGGTTGTAGGTGTTGACCCACTGCTCGGGGTGGAACTTCACGGCACCGGTCTCGACGGCCTCGATCGCCTTGGTGGCCATGCTCTTGCCGTCCGCGCTCGGCTTGGTGACGGCGACGAACCACTGGTCCGTCAGCATCGGCTCGACCACCTGGCCCGTGCGCTCGCAGCGCGGCACCTGCAGCTTGTGCTTCTTCACTTCGACCAGCAGGCCCTGCGCGTCCAGGTCCGCCACGATGCGCTTGCGTGCCACGAAACGGTCCAGGCCGCGGTAGGTCTCGGGTGCGTTGTCGTTGATCCTGGCCTGCAGGTCCAGCACCGAGATCATGTCCAGGCCGTGGCGCTGGCCGACGGCGTAGTCGTTGGTGTCATGGGCCGGCGTGACCTTGACGACGCCGGTGCCGAACTCGCGGTCCACGTAGTCGTCCGCAATGACGGGGATCTCGCGGTCCGTCAGCGGCAGCTTGACTTGTCTGCCGATCAGCGCGGTGTAGCGCTCGTCCTCGGGATGGACCATGACGGCCACGTCGCCCAGCATGGTCTCGGGGCGTGTGGTGGCCACGACGACCGAGCCCGAACCGTCCGCCAGCGGATAGCGGATGTGCCACAGCGAGCCGTCTTCCTCCTCGGAGCTGACTTCCAGGTCCGACACGGCGGACTGCAGCACCGGGTCCCAGCTCACCAGGCGCTTGCCGCGGTAGATCAGCCCTTCCTCGAACAGGCGCACGAAGGTCTCGACGACCACGGTCGAGAGCTTCTCGTCCATCGTGAAGTACTCGTGCTTCCAGCTGACCGAGTCGCCCAGGCGGCGCATCTGGCCGGTGATGGTGTTGCCGGACTCCTGCTTCCAGTCCCACACGCGGGCGACGAAGTTCTTGCGGCCGAGGTCGTGGCGGCTCTGGCCCGCGGCCTGCAACTGGCGCTCGACGACGATCTGCGTCGCGATGCCGGCATGGTCGGTGCCCGGCACCCACAGCGTGTTGTCGCCCTTCATGCGGTGGTAGCGCGTCAGCGAGTCCATCACCGTCTGGTTGAAGGCATGGCCCATGTGCAGCGTGCCCGTCACATTCGGCGGCGGCAACTGGATGGAGAACGACGGCTTGGCCGGGTCCAGCGTCGGCTCGTACAGGCCGGCGGCTTCCCAGGTGGGGCCCCAGTGGGCTTCCAGGGCGGCGGGTTCGAAGGACTTGGCGAGTTCGGTCACGGGGCGGTCTCGGCTGGCTCCGTGCGCACGGAGCGGGGTCGTCTGGAGGGGAGCCGGCGATTTTATGGGCCGTCGTCGATACAAAACGAAACCCGGCGATACCGCGCCGAGATGCGCTGAGGAGGCCGGCCCGCAATGATGAGAACCATCCCAACCCCGGGCCTCGAGCGCCCACGGAGCACACCATGAACTTCTTTCGTCGCTGGCACGCGCACCATGAATTTCGCCACCACCTGGGCCACGGCCATCACGGCCATCACGGCCATCCTTTCGGCCGCCACGCTCACGCTGGAGGCTTCGCAGACCATGTCCTCGCACGAATCGCTGCCAAGCTGGACCTGGATGACGAGCAGCAACGCCTGCTGGGCGCCTGGTTCGGGCACTTGCAGACCCAGCGCGAAGCCTTGAGCGGCTTGGCGCGCGGGCCCGAACTGGCCGGGCTGATGGCCGGCGAGCAGTTCCCGCGCGAATCGGCGCAGCAACTGCTGGACGCCAGGCTGGATGCGCTGCGCGCGGCCGGCCCGGGTGCAGTCGGCGCGTTTGCCGACTTCTTCGACGCGCTGGACGCCGAACAGCGCCAGGTCTTGCGCTTCCTGATGCGGCGCATCGGCCGCGACCGCCACGCTCACCACGAGCGTCACGGGCGCCACGCCGCATGATGGACGCGCACTGCGGCGCGCCGCCTGCCGGCCGCTTTGCGCCGCACATCGACCGCAACCGCTGCGAGGGCAAGGGCGACTGCGTGGCCGTCTGCCCCTACGGCGTCTTCACCCTCGGCACGCTGGACCTGTTCGAGCGTCGCTCGCTGAGCCTGGTCGGGCAGCTCAAGGGCTGGGCGCACGACTGGCAGCAGGCCTTCACGCCCAACGCCGCCGCCTGCGAAGGCTGCGGCCATTGCGTCAGCGCCTGCCCGGAGCGCGCCATCACGCTGGTGCGCGCCAGGCACGAATAATCGCCCCATGCACCGACTGCTGCTGATCGACGACGACGAGGCCCTGGCCGGGCCGCTGACGCAATACCTGGCCCGTTTCGACCTGCAGCTGGAAGCCGTCACCCGCCCCAGTGCCGCGCTGGCGCGGCTGGCGGGCGAGCGTTTCGACGCGCTCATCCTGGACGGCATGCTGCCCGAGATGGACGGCTTCGAGTTCTGCAGGCGGCTGCGTGCCGGCAGCGACGCCTGGCGCGACATTCCCGTGCTGATGCTGACCGCCCGCGGCGACCTGACGGACCGCGTCGTCGGGCTGGAATTGGGCGCGGATGACTACCTGCCCAAGCCCTTCGAGCCCCGTGAGCTGGCCGCGCGGCTTCAGACCATCCTGCGCCGCACGCGCTTGACGCCAACGCCCGGCGCAGCGCAGCCAGCGGCCACGCTGTGCTTCGACGGCCTGCAGATCGACGCCCCGCGCCGCGAGGTGCGTGTCGCGCACGGCCTCGTCGAGTTGACCGGCACCGAGTACGAGCTGCTGCTGATGCTGGCCCGCGAGCCCGGCCGCGTGTTCTCGCGCGACGACATCCTGAACCGGCTGCGCGGCCAGGAGGCCGAGCTGTACACGCGCGCCGTGGACATCCTCGTCAGCCGGCTGCGCCGCAAGCTGGAGCCGCTGGCCGCGCTGAAGACGCTGCGCAATGCGGGCTACTGCTTCGCGCTGCCGGAGAAGTCCTCGTGAGGCCGCATCACCCCTACGACCACCACTGGCGCGAGCGCAAGCGCCGCAAGATGCGCAAGCTGGAGCGGGCCATCGGGCGTGACTGGCAGTGGCACTGGCGTGCCCGCCACCGCTGGCACCAGCGTTGGCACCACCAGCATGCCCGGTTCAAGCATTCGCTGGGCGCGCGGCTGATCGCGGTCTTCCTGGTGCTCGCGCTCGCCAGCAGCGCCATCCTGTGGTGGTGCGCCACCGGGGCGGGCTACGGGCTGCTGTGGGCGGCACCGGCGCTGCTGCTGGTCACCGGCCTGGCCTTTGGCGTGATCCGGCACATGGTGCGGCCGATGCATGCGCTCGCCCTGGGTGCGGAGGCCTTCGGGCGCGGCGAGTTCGGGCACCGCGTGCCGGTCATCCACGACGATGAGATCGGCGACCTCGCGATGCGGTTCAACCAGATGGCGTCCGACATCCAGGCCATGCTGGACGGCAAGCGCGCGCTGCTGCTGGCCATGAGCCACGAACTGCGCAGCCCGCTGACGCGCGCGCGGCTGCACGCCGAGCTGGTGAGCGAAGGCCCGTCGCGCGACGGGCTGCTGGACGAGCTGGCGCAGATGCGTGACCTCATCACGGCGCTGCTGGAAAGCGAGCGCCTGGGCTCGGGGCACAGCGCGCTGCAGGTGGCGGATTGCGACCTGGCCGAACTGGCGCGCGAGCAAGCCCAGCCTGGCGTGGAACTGCTGATCGAGCCCGCCCTGCCGCTGCTGAAGCTGGATCGCCTGCGTATGCAACTGCTGCTGCGCAATCTCGTGCACAACGCGCTGCGCCACAACGACGCAGCGCGCGGCGCCGTGCAACTGACGCTGGCGCGCGCCGGTAGCGGCGTGCGCATGACGGTGCGCGACTTCGGCCCCGGCGTGCCGCCGGAGGCGCTGGCGCACCTGGGGCAGCCGTTCTACCGGCCCGATGCCGCACGTACGCGCCACGAAGGCGGCGTGGGCCTGGGGCTTTGCCTGTGCCGGCTGGTGGCCGAGGCGCACGGCAGCCGGCTGGAACTGCGCAATGCCGAGCCGGGCTTCGAGGCCTCGGTGACATTGCGCTGAGCGCTCACATGAACAGAGGTTTCCCGGCGTTTTGGCTGCGCCACCGAAACGCGGGCTTCGCGCTTCGCGCTCGGTGCGCGCCTGCGGCGATCACATGAACAAGTGTTCCCCCGCGTTTGGGCTGAGCCGAAACGCGGGCTTCGCGCTTCGCGCTCGGTGCTCGCCTGCGGCGATCACATGAACAAGTGTTCCCCCGCGTTTTCTCCACCCAGGATCACGTAGTTCACTTTCTTCAGGTCCGCCAGCTGCGTGCCGCCCGCGTAGGAGATCGAGCTCTGCAGGTCTTCCTGCATCTCGCGCAGCGTGTCGCTGAGCCTGCCCTTGACCGGCTCCAGGATGCGCTTGCCTTCGACATGGCGGTACTCGCCCTTGTTGAAGTCGCTGGCCGAGCCGTAGTACTCCTTGAACAGCTTGCCATCGACCTCCACCGTCTTGCCGGGCGAGTCCTCGTGGCCGGCGAAGAGCGACCCGATCATCACCATGGACGCGCCGAAGCGCACGCTCTTGGCGATGTCGCCGTGGTGGCGGATGCCGCCGTCGGCCACGATGGGCTTGGTGGCGACGCGGGCGCACCACTTCAGCGCCGACAGCTGCCAGCCGCCCGTGCCGAAGCCGGTCTTCAGCCGCGTGATGCAGACCTTGCCCGGGCCCACGCCGACCTTGGTCGCGTCCGCGCCCCAGTTCTCCAGGTCGATGACGCCCTCGGGCGTGCCGACGTTGCCGGCGATGACGAAGGCATCGGGCAGCCTGCGCTTGATGTGGGCGATCATGCGCTGCACGCTCTCGGCATGGCCGTGGGCGATGTCGATGGTCAGGTAGTCGGCGCCGACGCCCTCGGCGGCGAGCCGGTCGACCAGGTCGTAGTCCGCCGGCTTCACGCCCACGCTCAGGCTCACCAGCAGGCCCTTGTCGCGCATGCCCTTGGCGTAGGCGAGGCTGTCCAGATCGAAGCGGTGCATCACGTAGAAGTAGCCTTCGCGGGCCAGCATCTCGGTGATGGGCTCGTCCACCACCGTCTTCATGTTGGCCGGCATGACCGGCAGCTTGAAGCGGTGCGGGCCGAACTGCACGCTGGTGTCGCAGTCCGAACGGCTCTCCACGCGGCATTTGCGCGGCAGCAGCAGGATGTTGTCGTAGTCGAAGATTTCCATCGCTCGAGTTCACAGTTGCGGCGCGCGTTTGGCAGTGCGCGACCTGGGCTGCGAGCGCTTGACTTGCTTCGGCATGAGGGCAGGGCGCCCTCGACGGCGGTGAGGCCGTCGCGTCGCAGGCTGACTTCGCTTGCGAAATCAAGGCGCGGCGCGCCGGGCCGAAGACAAAATTTGGGCCCGGTGATTGATTCTACGCGGCTGGCGTCAATGGCCCAGGAAGCGTCTGTGAATCCGCCGCGTCGTCCACCACACGCCGGCCAGCACCAGCGGGATCGCCGCCCCTGCGGCCAGCTCCGGGCTGATGGGCAGCCAGCCCTCGGCCTTCAGCGCCTTGAAGGCATACAGCAGCAGGCTGACGACGTAGTAGGTGATGGCCGCCAGCGACAAGCCTTCCACGGTGGCCTGCATGCGCAACTGGGTCTGCTGGCCGTGGCCGAGCTGGGCCAGCAGTTGCTGGTTCTGCGCCTCGGTGGCGATGTCCACGCGCGTGCGCAGCAGGGCGCTGGCGCGTTCGATGCGCTGCGACAGCGCGGCCAGCCGCTGCGCCGTCGCGCTGACGGTGGCGATGGCCGGCGACAGGCGGCGCTGCATGAACTCGCCCAGCGTCTGCGTGCCGGCCACCTTGCCCTCGTGCAGCTCGCTCAGCCGCGCCGCGACGATGGCGTGGTAGGCCTCGGTGGCCGCGAAGCGGTACTGGTGCTCGGCCGTGGCGTGCTCCACGCGCGCGGCGGTGGAGATCAGGTCGTCCAGCAGTTCGGCCTCGGACGCATCGCGCCGCTCCAGCCGCGCCGTGATGTCGGCCAGCGCCGCCTCCACGTCGGCCAGCGTCGTGCCCAGCGCCTTGGCCGCCGGCAGGCCGCGCAAGGCCATCAGCCGGTAGGTCTCCAGCTCCAGCAGGCGCTGGCAGATGCGGCCGGCGCGGGTCTCGGGGGTGCCGGGCTCGGCCAGCACGACGATGTGCTCGAATCCGCTGGCGCGCAGGCAGAAGTCGGTCACCACCAGCGAATGCCCGCCCATCGTGGACGCCACCACCGCGTGCGCGCCGAACCAGGCCCGCGCTTCGGCCAGCGCGCTGGGGGCGAACGTCAGCGGACGCTCGATCATGACGAGCTTGATGGCGGCCACGGTGCGCCCCGGGATGCGCCCCAGCCAGTCGCCGGCCACGCGCAATGCGAGGCAGTCCAGCGTCTGTGCACCGGGTTCGGCGCCGGCCGGCAGCGGCTGCACCACCGCGTAGCGCGTGAATTCCGCGTGTCGCTCCCACTTCAGCGAAAACTCGCCGCAGCGCAGCCGCAGGAAGTTGGCGTTCAGTGCCTCCGCGGGCAGCGCGTGCTGGCCGGGCAACTGCTTCAGGTGCGCATGCTCTTCGGCGCGGCTGACGCCGTCGTTGAGCACGGCCACGTGCACGATCACGGCGGGCAGACGGATGCGCGCCGGCGGGCGGGCGTGCACCTCGTTGTGCAGCGCCAGGCGCAGGCCATCGTCAGGCGGCAACAAACTGTCTTCGTGCATAGGTCCCCAGGCTAGTGCCTAGACGAGGCACCATGATGGCTCAGTAAAATTTCAGGCTTCGTCCATCAGCAGCGGCGGCTTCCGTCTACCTTATGCAAGCTTCATTCCCGGCCGTGGTCATCAGCGGCACCGGCCTCTACCGGCCGCCGCACGTCATCACCAACGCCGAGCTCGTCGAAGCCTTCAACCGCTACGCCGACCTGCACAACGCCGAGCACGCGACGGCCATTGCGACGGGCGAGCGTGCCGCGCTGACGCATTCCAGCGTCGAGTTCATCGAGAAGGCTTCGGGCATCAAGCAGCGTTACGTCATCGAGAAGGACGGCGTGCTGGACCCGACCCGCATGTACCCGCGCTTCGCGCCGCGCGGCGACGACCAGCTGTCGCTGATGGCCGAGATCGCCGTCGCGGCGGCCAGGCAGGCGCTGGAACAGGCCGGCAAGACCGGCGCGGACGTGGACGCCGTGCTGTGCTCGAGTGCCAACATGCAGCGCGCCTACCCGGCCATGGCCGTCGAGATCCAGCAGGCGCTCGGGGCCGGCGGCTACGGCTTCGACATGAACGTGGCCTGTTCGTCGGCCACCTTCGCGCTGGAGCAGGCCTTCAACGCGGTGCGCTCGGGCGCGTCCAAGTGCGTGCTGGTGGTGAACCCCGAGATCACGTCGGCCCACCTGGAATGGCGGGACCGCGACTGCCATTTCATCTTCGGCGACGTCTGCACGGCCCTCATCGTCGAGCGCGCGGAAGACGCCACGGGTGCGGACCAGTGGGAGATCCTCGGCACCCAGCTCGCCACGCAGTTCAGCAGCAACATCCGCAACAACTTCGGCTTCATGAACCGCGCCGAGGACCGCGACCCGAACGACCGCGACCTGACCTTCTACCAGGAGGGCCGCAAGGTCTTCAAGGAAGTGGTGCCGCTGGCCGCCGCGCACATCGAGGGCCACCTCGCCAAGCTGGGCCTGGAGCCCACGCAGATGCGCCGCTTCTGGCTGCACCAGGCCAACCAGGGCATGAACCAGCTGGTCATCAAGAAGCTGGTGGGTGCGGACGCTGGCGGCGACATCGCACCGCTGATCCTGAACGAGTACGCCAACACCGCGTCGGCCGGCTCCGTCATCGCCTTCCACCACCACCGCGCGGACCTCAAGGCCGGCGAGACGGGCGTCATCTGCTCGTTCGGCGCCGGCTACTCCATCGGCAGCGTGGTCGTCAGGAAACGCTGACTCAGAACTCGGCGTGCAGCCGCGCGCCGGCCACGCTGACCGGCCCGCGTGCCGCGTTGTAGGCCGGGTGGCGCAGGTGCTGCAGGTCCAGCGTCGCGCTCAGGCCCGGCGCGAAGCGCACGGCGTAGTAGGCCTCGGCGATCTGCTCGCTGGCGTAGCGGTCCAGCCGGCCGTCGCCGATCAGGAGGCCCAGGCCGGCGGCCGCGAAGTAGCGCCGCGCCGGGCCCGACAGCGAATTCACCGCCAGCGCCACGCCCAGCGTGTGCCCGGGTTGCGACCAGGCCGCGCCGTCGACGACCAGGCCTGCGCTCAGCGAGCGGTTGATGTCCGTGAAGTCGAAGGCCTCGGTGCGGCCGTCGTTGCGGCTGTAGCGCGCGAAGGCGCCCAGGTTGGCCGCCAGCGCCTGCTCGGCGGTGACGGCAAAGCCCTGCTTGCCCGCCATGCGCCGCACCTGCGCCGTGTCGGCCGGCGAGCCCAGCGCCACCGCGTCGTCGTAGCGGCCCATGCGGGCATGCGAGGCATACGCCAGCAGCCGGACCTTGCCGGGCCGCCCGCCCAGGTCGTGCCGGTGCTCCACCTCGGCCACCCACTGGTGCTGGGCGAAGCTCGCATCCAGCGTCGTGCCGTTGGGCTCGCGGGACAGCGCGAACAGGCCCGTGCGGGCGGTCCAAGGGCCCTGCGTCCACTCGGCCGCCGCGCCCAGGCTGTAGCCCCAGGAGTCGGCCGCGTAGTCGAAGGCACCGGCGTCGATGACCGACCAGTTCAGGAAGTCGGCCCGCGGGTCGTGGGCGTAGCCGTTGTTGTCGAACACGTCGACCACCGAGAACTTGCCGACGGTCAGCGTCAGGTTGTCCGCGGGGCGCGGGCCGGCCAACTGGTTGGCGGCCGACTCCTGCATCGCGCCGGACGCATCGTCCAGCGCCACGACCTGGCGCACGAAAGCCCGCTGCAGCCGCCCATAGGCCGAATGGTGGCCCACCTTGTAGGCCTCGCCGCTGGGGAAACCGGCCACGCCCAGCGTGTCGCTGAGGCCGAAGCCGCGGTCGAACTCGGGGTTCAGGTAGAGCTCGGCGCCGCGCCACAGGCGCAGGCCCAGGAAGGCCGTCGCGTCCATCGTCGTCTTCGTGCCTTCGGCCGCCTTCAGGCTGTTCTCGCCCTCGTAGGGCGAGGCGAAGCGGCCATGGCGCTGCAGCACGGTCGTGAACTGGCCGTGCAGGGACCAGCGTTCGGTGGCCGGGGCCTCGTCCTGCGCATGGCCGGCCAGCGGGATCAGCGCCAGCGCGGCGCACAGCAGGTGTCGTGTCATGGGGCCGCGAGTGTCGGCCCGTCGGATGACCGGAATGAGACGCTGGCGCGCAAACCCACGCCGCCATCACCTTCAGCCAGCTCCAGGTCAGCTTGCATCACCTCGGCGTAGCGCTGCACGATGGACAGCCCCAGGCCGGCGCCCACGCCCAGCGCGGCGCCGTCGGCGCCCTGGCGCCAACGGGCCTTCAGGGCCTGGCGCCGTTCGGGCCCCATGCCCGGCCCCTGGTCGCAGACGCTCAGCAGCGTGCGGCCGGCCGTGCGCCGCAGCTCGATCCAGACGCGGCCGGGTTCGCCCGGCGGGCGGCCATAGCGCAGCGCGTTGTCCAGCAGGTTGCCGAGCAGGCCTTCCAGCAGCGCCGTGTCTGCCATCACCCAGGCCGGTGTTTCCAGGCCGATGGCCTCCAGCTCCACGCCGGCGCGGTCGGCCTCGGGCAGCATCTGCAGCAACTGCTCGCGCGCGAGGTCGGCCAGGTCGGTGGGCTTGAGCTGCACGGCGGCGCCGGCTTCCTCGGCCAGTGCGATGGCCAGCAGCTGGTTCACCAGCCGGCTGGCGCGCCGCTGGCTGTGCAGCACGGCCTGCAACTGGTCGCGCCACTGCTGCGGGTCGCGCTGCGACAGGCCGTACTCCGCCAGCGCCCGGATGCCCGCCAGCGGCGTGCGCAGTTCGTGCGCCACGTTGCCGGCAAACTCGCGCTGCGCGGCCACGCCGCGTGCCACGCGCCCCAGCAGGTCGTCGATGGACGTCGCCAGGCCGTGCACGTCGCGCGAGGCGGCCTGCGCCATCAGGCCGGCGGGCAGGGGGGACAGGTCGGCGGCGTCGCGCGACTCCACCAGTTGCTGCAGCCGCGACAGCGGTTGCAGGTCGCGGCTCACCACGCGGCGCAGCCACAGCACCAGGCCCATCAGCAGGGGCACCTGCGGCGCGACGGAGAACAGCGCGAGCTGTTGCAGCAGCTCGTGGCGGCTGTGGGTGGTCAGCGCGACGATGACCTGCACGGGCGAGGCGCTGCGGTCCAGCACGACGGCGCGCAGGTCCTGGCCCTGGTAGTGCAGGTTCACGTAGCGCCAGTCGCCGCCGCCATCGGGCTCGGGCGCGTGCAGCCCGGGGTGGCCGGCCACCAGCCGCCCGCCGCGGTCCAGGATGGCGAAGTACACCTGCTCCGTCTGGTCGAACAGCACCGTGTGGATGTCGTCGGAGCTCATGTTGAGCGCCAGCTGGCCGTTGCGCTGCACGACGTGCGTGGCCAGCAGGTAGGCATCGTCCAGCATCGCGCGGTCGTAGGCCCGCTGCGTGAAGTAGGACGCGATGCCCAGCGCCATCGCCGTGCCCAGCGCCCAGGTGATGAGCAGCGGCAGCGTCACGTGCCGCACCAGCCGCGTGCGCAGCGACAGGCGCGGCGCCTGGGTGTCCGTGGCCGTCACGCCGCCTCGATCAGGTAGCCCAGGCCGCGCAGCGTGCGGATCTCGGCGCCGCTGCCCTGCAGCTTCTTGCGCAGGCGGGAGATGAAGGCCTCCAGCGCGTTGGCGGCCAGCAGGTCGTCGAAGCCCGACAGCTTGTCGGCCAGCGCGGCCTTGCTGACGACGCGGCCGGGCGGCGTCAGCAGCTCGCACAGCACGGCGAACTCGCGGGCCGGCAGCTGCAGCGGGGTGTCGTCCAGGTACAGGCGCTGCGTGCGGCGGTCCAGCGCCAGCGCGCCGATGCTGACGCGGTCGTCCAGGTCCAGCCGGCGGCGCACGACGGCACGCAGCCGCGCCTCCACCTCCGCCAGGTCGAAGGGCTTGCCCAGGTAGTCGTCGGCGCCGGCATCCAGCCCGGCGATGCGTTCCTCGGTGCGGTTGCGGGCCGTCAGCACGAGCACGGGCGTGCGGTCGCCGCGGGCGCGGGCCTCGCGCAGCAGCTGCAGGCCGTTGCCGTCGGGCAGCGTCAGGTCCAGCAGCACGGCGTCATGGTTCTGGATGCGCCACAGGTAGCGCGCGGCGTCGACGCTGTCGGCATGATCCACGTGATGGCCTTGGTCGCACAGGCTGCGGCTCACCACGCGGCTCAGCGTGGCGTCGTCTTCGACGAGAAGGATGCGCATGACGAGAAGTTAGCGCACGGGGCTGTCTGCACGGTGTCGGCCCAGGTCAGGTTCTGGTCAGGCCGCTCACGCGACAACCGCGGTCATGAAGTTTTCCGCCTTTGTGCTCGCCACCGCGCTGGCTGCGGCCGGTGCACACGCCGACACGCCCGGTGCACCGCCGCTGCCGCCGCCACCGCTAGGCCTGGCCGACGTGCTGCGCCTGGCCGGCAGCAATTTCGACGTGGCCGTTGCACGGTCCGGCCTGGACGCGGCCCGCGCCGACATCCTCGCCGCCGACCACGCGCCGCTGCCGCAGCTGACGCTGAAGTCCAGCCAGATGGACCTGCAGCACGGCCTGGGCCCCGGCAACCTGTTCGCCGACAAGCGCATCGACAAGTCCGTCGGCGTGGACTGGACCTGGGAACGCGGTGACAAGCGCGCGCTGCGCACGGCGGCCGCCCGCGCCGCTGCTGAAGCCGCGGCCGGCGACATGGCCGACGTGCGCCGCCAGCAGCTCGGGCTGGCGCTGGGTGCCAGCGTGGACCTGGCCGCCGCGCAGCAGCGCGTCGAGGAGGTGGCGGCGCTCAAGCGCGGCGCGGACGAGCTGATCGCCGCGATGCGCGCCCGCCACCGTGCGGGCGACATCTCGGCCCAGGACCTGGCGCGCGCCGAGATCGAGGCCTCGCGCGCCGGCATCGACCTGGCCAGCGCGGGCGCCGACCGGCGCCGCGCGAGCCTGGCGCTGGCCCGGCTGATCGGCCGCGGTGGCGACGACATCGCCATCGATGCGTCCGCCTGGCCGGCGCCCACCGACGCGCCGCCGCTGGACGACGCGCAGCGCGCGGTGCTCGTGGCCCGCCGTGCCGACGTGCAGGCGGCCGAGGCGCGCATCCAGGCCGCGCAGGCGGTGCTGGACGGCACGCTCGCGGCACGCAAGTCGGACGTGACCTGGGGTGTGTCGGTGGACCATTACCCCGGCACGTCCAACCGCCTCGTCGAGCTGCGCCTGCAGATGCCGCTGCAGATCGGCTATGCCCAGCAGGGCGAGACCGGCCGCGCCCGCGCGCAGCTGCAGCAGGCGCGCGACCTGGCCGACCGCACGCGGCTGATGGCCGAGGCCGACCTGAACCAGGCGGCGCTGGACCTGCAGGCCAGCGCCCGCACGCTGGCCGTGCACGAGACCGAGCTGTTGCCCAAGGCGCGCCAGGTGCTGGCCCAGGCCGAGCTGGCCTACCGCAAGGGCGCGATGTCGCTGACCGATCTCGTCGACGCGCGCCGCAGCCTGCGCACCGCCGTGCTGGACGCGCTCGCCGCCCGCGCCGACCACGCCCGCGCCACCGGCGCCTGGGCGCTGCTCACCGACCCCGAATTCGCGAAACAGCCATGAATGCCCACACCCGTCCCCTGCGCCCGATCTTGCGCCTGACCCTGCTGGTGGCCGCTGCCGCCGCGCTGACCGCCGGGCTTACGGCCTGCAACCGCGAATCCGGCGCCGCGCCGGCGCCGGCCGAAGCCATCGTGCAGGGCCAGCAGCTGATCTTCCCGGCCGGCCACCCGCAGCTGCGCCTGCTGAAGCTGGACGCCGCGCGCCCGGGCAGCAGCGTGGACGTGCCGCTGAGTGCCAAGCTGGTGTGGAACGAGGACCGCACGCAGCGCGTCTACCCGGCCTTCGCGGGGCGCGTGGAGCACATCGCCGCCGACATCGGTCGCACGGTCAAGCCCGGGCAGGCGCTGGCAGAACTGGCGTCGCCGGACTTCGGCGCTGCCCAGGCCGACATGGCGCGTGCCGAGGCCGACCAGGCGCTGACGCACAAGCAGCTGCAGCGCCAGCGCGAGCTGCTGGCCGCCGGCATCGTCGCGCAGCGCGACTTCGAGCAGGCCGAGGCCGACGCCGCCCGCACCGAGGCCGAGCTGGCGCGGGCGAGGGCGCGCGTGCGCATGTACGGCGGCGGCAGCGGCATGCCGGTCAACCAGCAGATCGCGCTGCGTGCCGGCATCGCCGGCGTCGTCGTCGAGCGCAACCTCAATCCCGGCCAGGAGCTGCGCCCCGACCAGAGCGGCCCCGGCGTGCCGGCGCTGTTCGTCATCAGCGACCCCGGCACGCTGTGGGTCCAGATCGACGCGCGCGACACCGAGGTGGCCGCGCTGCAGCCCGGCAGCGCCTTCGAGCTGGAGCTGGCGGCCTACCCGGGCCGGCGCTTCCAGGGCCGGGTGACGGCGCTGGCCGACGTCATCGACCCGGCGTCGCGCACGATCAAGGTGCGCGGCGTGGTGGCCAATGCCGAGCGGCTGCTGAAGGCCGAGATGCTGGCCACGGCGCACCTGCAGCGCGGCACCGGCGAAGGTGTCGTCGTGCCGGCCGGCGCCGTGCTGCTGCGCGGCGAGAAGCACTGGGTGTTTGTGTCGCCCCGGCCTGGCGTGTTCGAGCCGCGCGAGGTGCAGACGGGCACGATGGGTGCGCAGCAGGTGGTGCTGCAGCGGGGCCTGGCGGCGGGTGAGCAGGTGGTGGTGGAGAACGCGCTGCTGCTGGACCGGCAGATGCGCGCGGCCGAGGCCACGGCCAAGGCGGCCCAGCCATGAGGCGGCTCGTCATGCTGGCGCTGGGCCAGCCGGTATTGGTGGTGCTCGCGGTGCTGCTGTTCGCCGGCGCGGGCGTGGTGGCGTTCCTGAATCTGTCGGTCGAGGCCTTCCCGGACGTGACCGACACGCAGGTCACCGTCATCGCGCTGTACCCGGGCCACGCGGCCGAGGAGGTGGAAAAGCAGATCACGCTGCCCATCGAGGTGGCGCTGTCGGGCCTGCCGAATGCCATCCGCGTGTTCTCGCACACGCAGTTCGGGCTGTCGTACACGGTCATCACGTATGACGATGCGGCGACGGTGCAGGCGGTGCGCCAGGAAGTGGGCGAGCGGCTGCGCGGCGTGGACCTGCCGCCCGGCGTGACGGCCGACATCGCGCCCAACGCGACGCCGGTGGGCGAGATCATGCGCTACCGGCTCAAGGGCGACGGCAAGAGCACGACGGAGCTGCGCTCCATCGAGGACTGGGTGGTCGAACGCGGCCTGCGCCAGGTGCCGGGCGTGGCCGACGTGGTGGCCATGGGCGGCTACATCAAGCAGTACGAGGTGCAGCCCGACCTGGACAAGCTGCGCGCCTACGGGCTGACCTTCCAGAACCTGCTGGACGCGCTGGGCCGCGGCAATGCCAACGCGGGCGGCAGCTATGTGGCGCAGGGCGCGCAGCAGTACGCGATCCGCGGCATCGGCCTGCTGCGCTCGGCGGACGACATCGGCCAGATCGTCGTCACCGCGCGCGGCGGCACGCCGGTGCTGGTGCGCGACATCGCCAGCGTCGAGGTGGGCGCCGTGCCGCGGCTGGGCGTGGTGGGGCAGGACGATGACGACGACGTCGTCACCGGCATCGTCGTCATGCGCAAGGGCGAGAACGCCAGCGTGGTGCTCAAGGGCGTGAAGGACAAGCTGGCTGAACTCAACGAGCGCGGCCTGCCGCCGGGCGTGCAGATCGTGCCGTTCTACGACCGCACGTGGCTGATGGCCAAGACCCTGTCCACCGTGTTCCGCAACCTCGTGGAGGGCGCGCTGCTGGTGTCGCTGGTGCTGTACCTGTTCCTGTCCAACCTGCGCGCCAGCCTGGCCGTCGTGGCGGTCATTCCGCTGGCGCTGCTGGCGACCTTCCTGGGGCTGAAGATCCTGGGCGTGCCGGCCAACCTGCTGAGCCTGGGTGCGATGGACTTCGGCATCATCGTGGACGGCGCGGTCATCGTCGTCGAGAACATCATGCACCGCCTGGCCGAGCGCGGCGAAGGGCTGGACCTGAAGAAGCGCATGCACCTCATCGCCAGCGCGACCGACGAGGTGGGCCGGCCGACGCTGTTCTCCATGCTCATCATCATCGCGGCGCACATCCCCATCTTTGCGCTGCAGCGCCACGAGGGCCGCATCTTCCAGCCGATGGCACTGTCGGTCAGCATGGCGCTGCTGGGCTCGCTGGTGTTCTCGCTGACGCTGGTGCCGCTGCTGGCCTACTGGATGCTGCGCCGGCGCCTGCCGCATGGCGACAACCGCCTGGTGCGCGGCGCCAAGGGCGTCTACGCGCCGGTGCTGGACTGGGCGCTGGCCCGGCCGCGCGCCGTCATGGCAGTGGCCGGCGTCGTCTTCGTGCTGGCGCTGGGTGCGGCCTCACGGCTGGGCTCGGAGTTCCTGCCTGAACTGGACGAGGGCACCATCTGGGTCAACCTGCGGCTGCCGTCCAGCGTGTCGACGCAGGAGGCCACGCGTGTGCTGCGCCAGGTGCGCGAGGCACTGCACACGGTGCCCGAGGTCAACACGGTGGTCTCCAAGACCGGCCAGCCGGAGGACGGCACCGACCCCAAGACCATCAGCATGGCCGAGATCTTCGTGGACCTGAAGCCGGCGGAGCAATGGCGTGCGGGCAAGACCAAGGCCGACCTGATCGCCGAGATGGACACCGCCGTGTCGGCCGTGCCGGGCATGGAGCCGTCGTTCTCGCAGCCCATCCGCGACAACGTGCTGGAGTCCATCTCGCAGATCGACGGCCAGATTGTCATCAAGGCCTCGGGCGACGACCTGCAGCAGCTGGGCAACCTGACGCGCGCCATCCAGCGCGAGGTCAAGCAGGTGGAGGGCGTGTACCTCGCCGAGATCGACCGCGAGGGCGAGCTGCCGCAACTGGTGGTGGACATCGACCGCGCCCGCGCCGCGCGGCTGGGGCTGAACGTGGGCGACGTGCAGGACGTCATCGAGGCCGCGCTCGCCGGCAAGGCCGCCACCTGGCTGTGGGAGGGCGAGCGCAAGGTCGCCGTCGCCGTGCGGCTGCCCGAGGCCAAGCGCGCCATCGCCGAGCTGCCGCGCACGCTGATCTCCACGCCGGGCGGCGGCACGGTGCCGCTGTCCGAGGTGACCACCATCCGCGAAACCACGGGCGCGATGAACATCGCCCGCGAGGCCGGCCGGCGCACGATGGCCATCGGCGTGTTCATCAAGGGCCGCGACATGGGCTCCATCGTCGCCGACATGAAGGCGCGCATCGCACAGGGCGTGACCGTGCCCGAGGGCTATGCGCTGAAGTGGTCCGGCGAGTTCGAGAACCAGGAGCGGGCGATGAAGCGGCTGTCGGTCGTCGTGCCGATCTCGCTGCTGCTGATCTTCGTGCTGCTGTTCAACGCCTTCAACGACTTCCGCATGGCGGCGCTGATCCTGCTGAACGTGCCGCTGGCGCTGATCGGCGGCTTCGTGGCGCTGTTCGTGCTGGACATCCCGCTGTCGGTGTCGGCGGCCATCGGCTTCATCGCGCTGTCGGGCCAGGCGGTGCTCAACGGCGTGGTCATGCTCAGCGTGTTCCAGCAGTTGCGCAACGCCGGCCACAGCGTGCGCGATGCGGTGCGCGAGGGTTCCATGCAGCGGCTGCGCACGGTGCTGATGACGGCGATGCTGGCGGCGCTGGGGCTGCTGCCGATGGCGCTGTCGCACGACATCGGTGCCGAGACCCAGCGGCCGCTGGCCGTCGTCGTCATCGGCGGGCTGGTCACGGCCACGCTGCTGACGCTGGTGGTGCTGCCGACGCTGTACGTGGCGTGGTTCAAGCCCAAGGGCGGCGCCGCCTCAGAAGCGCAGCCCGACTGACAGCCGGTTCGCGTCCTGCGCCGAGAAGTTCTGCTTGGGGTCGTGCGCCAGCCGCACGAACCAGGTGGGCCAGTCCAGCGCGGCGCTCCAGCCCCAGGCGCGCACCTGGCTGACGTTGTCGTCCCCGCCCTGGCCGGTCTTGTGCAGAAGGTCCAGCGTCAGCCGCAGGTCGTCGGCAAGCGGCCAGCGGCCGAACAGGTGCAGGTGACGCTGGCCCGTGCCCAGGCGGTCGTCGGCGATCAGCGTGACCGACAGCGTGCGCCCGCCGTCGCCACGCCAGCCGGCGCCGACGGTGACGGCGTCGTTGGGGTCCCAGTTCAGGTTGTAGTAGGGCTTGAGGTTGGTGCGGCCCCAGCCGAGCAGCGCGAACCAGGTCGTGCCCCATTGCAGGTTGGCGCTGCCGCCGAAGAAGCCGCGCGACGCGGCCTGCAGCGAGGGCTGCAGCGCCAGATCGTCGGCCAGCGCGATGGACGTGTCGAAGCCGGTGCGGGCCTGGCGGCCGAAGACGCCGTCGCGGTAATAGCCCAGCCACAGGTTGGTGTCGCCGGCGCGGCGGCGCAGGTTCACGTCCTGGCCGGTGGTGCCGTCGCTGTAGCGGTAGTGGCCCGCCGTCAGCTTGTACTCGGGCGCGGCGTCGTCGGCGCGGGCCGCCGCGCAGGCGCACAGCAGCAGGGCAAGGAGCGGGGCTTTCATGGCGTGGCACCTGGAGTGGATCGTCGGCACTGTAGGCCGTGCGCGCTGGTAGGCGCGCGGTCGCGCGCGCCCGCCCCATCGGCTATCGTGCCGGCATGAGCGACCTGACCTTCTACTGGCACGACTACGAGACCTTCGGGCGCGTGCCGCGCCGTGACCGGCCCGCCCAGTTCGCCGGCCTGCGCACCGATGCCGAACTCAACGAGATCGGCGAGCCGCTGATGCTGTACTGCCAGCCGGCGCCCGACTACCTGCCGGACCCCGAGTCCTGCCTGCTGACCGGCATCCTGCCGCAGCACTGCCTGCAGCACGGCGTGCCGGAGCACGAGTTCGCCGCCAGCATCGAGACCGTCATGGCGCTGCCCGGCACCGTCGGCGTCGGCTACAACTCCATCCGCTTCGACGACGAGGTGACGCGCCACCTGTTCTGGCGCAGCCTCATCGACCCCTACGGCCGCGAGTGGCAAAACGGCTGCGGCCGCTGGGACCTGCTGGACGTCGTGCGCTGCGCCTACGCGCTGCGGCCCGACGGCATTGAATGGCCCAGGCACGAGGACGGCCGCCCCAGCTTCAAGCTCGAACACCTGACCGCCGCCAACGGCCTGGCGCATGAGGCGGCGCACGACGCGCTGTCCGACGTGCGCGCCACCGTGGCGCTGGCGCGCAAGCTGCGCCAGGCCCAGCCCCGGTTGTGGGACTTCTGCCTGAAGCTGCGCACCAAGCAGGCGGTGTGGGACGAGATCGCGACGGCCCAGTCCCAGGGCAAGCCCTTCCTGCACATCTCCGGCATGTACGGCCCCGAGCGTGGCTGCGTCGCCCTGGTCTGGCCGCTGGCGCCGCACCCGACCAACAAGAACGAGCTGATCGTCTGGGACTGCGCCGTGGACCCGGCCGAGCTGCTGACGCTGAGCGCCGAGGCCATCCGCGCGCGCCTGTTCGTCAAGCAGGAGGCGCTGCCCGACGGCGTCACGCGGCTGCCCATCAAGACCATCCATGTCAACAAGAGCCCCGTCGTCATCGGCAACCTGAAGACGCTCAGCCCGGCGATGGCCCAGCGCTGGGGGCATGACGTGGACGCGCAGCTCGCCCACGCGCGGCTGCTGGCCGAGCAGGGCCGGCGGCTCGACGGCCTGTGGGCCGACGTGTTCCAGCGCGAGCCGTTCCCTGCCGCCGACGTTGACGAGGACCTCTACGGCGGCTTCATCGGCAACGAGGACCGCCGCGCGCTGAACCGCGTGCGCACCACGCCGCCCGAGCAACTCGCCGAACGCGCGGCCCAGGGCAAGCTGGCCTTCCAGGACGCGCGGCTGGACGAACTCGTCTTCCGCTGGCGCGCGCGCAACTTTCCTGCCAGCCTGTCGGTCGAAGAAGCCGAACGCTGGCAGGCGCACCTGGCCGCGCGGCTGCACGACGGCGAGGGCGGCGCGCAGACGCTGGCGGCCTTCATGGAACGCATCGACCAGCTCGGCGAGACGGCGGACGAGCGGGGTGAGGGCATCTTGTCGGCGCTGTACGACTACGCGGAGCAGATCGCACCCTGAACCGCCCCGGGAATCGCGGAGGCCTTTCGGTTTAAGTCAGACGGTCGCGGCCTGACCAGCGCGTTGTCGATGGTAGTTGGCCTCGAACTCGGCCGGCGGGACGTAGCCCAGCGGCTCCATCAATCGGTGGTGGTTGAACCAAGCCACCCACTCCAGCGTTGCCAGTTCCACTGCCTGCTTGGTCTTCCACGGTCCGCGACGATGGATGACCTCCGCCTTGTAGAGCCCGTTGATGGTCTCGGCCAGGGCGTTGTCGTAACTGTCGCCCTTGGAGCCCACTGAGGATTCGATGCCGGCCTCCGCCAGGCGCTCGCTGTAGCGGATAGACAGGTATTGCGACCCGCGATCCGAGTGATGTACCAGGCCTTGCGCTTGGCCGGGCTTGCGGTCGTACAAGGCCTGTTCCAGCGCGTCGAGAACGAACTCGGTGTGCATTGAGCTGCTCTGGCGCCAGCCCACGATGCGCCGACTGAACACGTCCACCACGAACGCCACGTAGACCCAGCCCTGCCAAGTTGAGACGTAGGTGAAGTCCGAGACCCAGAGCTGGTTGGGCCGCTCGGCACGGAACTGCCGGTTGACACGGTCCAGCGGGCACGGCGCCTTGGGATCGGGGACGGTGGTGCGCACCGCCTTGCCACGGCGCACGCCCTGCAGGCCCTGCTGGCGCATCAACCGCTCGACGGTGCAGCGCGCCACCACCACGCCTTCGCGGTTGAGCTGACGCCAGACCTTGTCGGCGCCGTAGACCTGCATGTTGGCCTGCCAGACGCGCCGGACTTGAGGCGCCAAGCTCGCATCGCGCTGCGCGCGACGCGAGCACAGCACCGGGTTGCGCCGACGAGCCGCATGGCGCCAATACGCCGACGGGGCGATCTGCAAGACGCTGCAGATCGACTCGACCCCGAACTCCTGGCGATGCTGGTCGACGAAGGCCTTCAGGACTTGATGCGGCGGTCGAGCTCCGCCTGGGCGAAAAACGCGCTGGCCAGCTTCAGAATCTCGTTGGCCTTGCGCAGTTCACGCACCGCGCGCTCGAGCTCCTTCACGCGTTGGGCCTCGCTGGTCGTCACGCCCTCGCGAACGCCAGCATCGACCTCCGAACGCTTGACCCATTCGTTCAGCGTCTGCGGCACGCAGCCGATCTTGGGCGCGATGGACTCGATGGCTGCCCACAGCGACGGGTACCCCCCTCGGTGCTCCTGCACCATCCTCACCGCGCGCTCACGCACCTCGGGCGAGAACTTGTTCGACTTGCTCATGGCTCAATCCTCTCAGAGTGTTGAGCCTCCTCGAAACCCGGGGCGATTCACCCTGAGGCAGTCAGCCGAAGCGCGAAGCGAGGAATGCGAGGTTCGGCAGCACCCGTTCGATTGCGACCACCTGGATGGAGTCGCTTGGAATGTCACCACCGACTACGAGGCCGACGACTTTGCGGTTGACGTCCACTATCGGTGAGCCACTGCAGCCGTGAAATGCTTCGTGTCCGGGATGCGTCACTGGGAGTTTGAAGTGATGAACCTCATCTTCAGTATGCGAGTACGTGAGCCCAGGGTAGACCACCATCTCAGAGACAA
Organism: Roseateles sp.; assembly: GCF_965229315.1. Taxonomy (GTDB): domain Bacteria; phylum Pseudomonadota; class Gammaproteobacteria; order Burkholderiales; family Burkholderiaceae_C; genus Pelomonas. The sequence goes on along the minus strand of NZ_CBDDJA010000002.1, from coordinate 2,224,245 downwards.
GGGCGTCAGCGCCGTGCCGTTCTGTCTTAACTCGTCCTGAGAAGCCGTAAATCTGCTCAGACTTGGGTTCGCAGAAGTCCCGACTATCGAAAACGTGGTGCGGCAGCTTGTCGAAGAGCCCTTGCGGAGTGCGGTACTCGTACCAGGTCTCCAAGTCTGATGACACCTGAGCGGCACACAAATCGAGTTGGCGTACCTCACCCTTACTTGGTTTCACTTCTCCTACGTAGGTAAAGAAGTTCGGGCGGTAGTACTCCAGTCGACCACGTCCATCCTGCCGCACGACTGCGGCCCATCCGACTGCATCCGGCTTAACTACGTGTTTGGCCGCAATGAGAAAGCGACATCCTGCATGGTCCAGCATCATCCCGGAACCGACGTTAAGGACGCTATCGCCATCGCCTAAATGGACGAGGGGAATACTGGTAACTCGGACCCAATGGAGCCAGTCGTCACGCTCGGACACGCTGAGATTCATGGGCCCGGCCGCTTCAGATACTTGTCCCGCAACGCCGTCTGCCGGTCGCTCAGCTCGATCTCCCGCCCCTGGATGAAGACGCGTTCGATGCGCGTCGATGGTTCCAGCGGGTCGCCGTCCGACACGAACAGGTTGGCCAGCTTGCCGACCTCGAGGGAGCCCAACTGGTCGGCGATGCCCAGGATCTGCGCCGGATACAGCGTCACGGCCTTCAGGGCCTCGTCGTCGCTCAAGCCGAAGGCGCGGGCGTGGGCGGCTTCGAAGGGCAGGTTGCGCTCGTTGGTGGCGTCGCGCCCGCCATCGGCGATGCAGTAGCGCACGCCGGCCGCGGCGAGCTGGGCGGGCAGCGTGAAGAGGGCGTCCGGCGGGTCGTCGCGCCGCATGGGCAGGCGCAGCAGGCCGCCGATGATGACGGGGACGTTGCGCTCACGCAGCGTGTCGGCCACGCGCCAGGAGTCTGCGCCGCCGACGATGACCAGCTTCAGGCCATGCCGGGCCGCGAAGTCCAGCGCGAAGCGGATCTGCGCGAGGTCGTCGGCATGCATGAAGACGGCGCGTTCCGGCACGGCGCCGGGCGCGGCGGGCAGCACGGGGCGCATGGCCTCCCAGCGCGTGTCGATGGGCGTGGCCGGGTCGGCGGCGCGGGCCAGCGCGTAGGCCTTGGCCGAGTCGAAGGCCTCGTCGAGCAGCTTCAGCCGGGCCTCGGTCGAGCGGCGGATCTCGGCCAGGCGCGCCTCGGTCTGGGTGGGGAAGAGGGCGCTGTTCAGGCGCAGGCGCGGCACGGCGATGTGCAGGGCCACCTCGGGCCGCAGCGCCATGTCCTGCCAGTTCCAGCCTTCGAGCTGCAGCAGCGCCGACGTGCCCGCGATCAGGCCCGTGCGGCCGGCCTCGGGCACCGACAGCGCGGCCAGCACGCCACCGGCGCGGGTGACGGGCAGCAGCTCGCTGTCGGCGTTGAAGGCCACCAGCGCGCGCGCGTTCGGGTTCAGCGGGCCGGTCTCGGTGCTGTCGTTGGACGCATTGACGGCGCGGATCTCGGCCAGGCCCAGGCTGGTGTTGGCCGCCACCATGCCGGGGTAGACGTGGCGCCCGCCGAGGTCCACGACCTTCGTGCCGGGCGGCGCGGCCAACTCGGCGCCACCGATGGCGCGCACCTTGCCGGCCTCGATGCGCAGGCTGCCGTTGGCGATGACCGGGCCGCTGACCGGGTGCAGTGTGGCGTTGCGCAGCAGCAGCGGCTCGCGTTGCGGCGGGGGCGGCGTGTTGGGCGTGGCCTGGGCCGTGAGGGCGGCGGCCAGCAGCGGGGCGATGAGGGCGGCCTTCATGTCAGTACGCGTCCAGGGTGCATTCATGCCAGGCATCGCCGCCGAAATAGCTGTGGCGGTCGCGGTTCATGGCGTGCAGCCAGCGCTGCAGGTCGAGCTGGTCGAGGGCGGCGGTCACGGGCGACGCCGGCCGGCCCTCCGGTGGCGCGGCGGCCTTGGCGCGCTCGGGCAGGGCCAGCGCGACGAGGCGCGCGCGCTCGGCGCGGTCGCGTTCACGCAGTTGTGCGTCCTCGGCCAGGTCGAAGTAGCGCCGACCGTCGATCCAGGTCTGCTCGGCCTTGGCCGCGCTGGACAGCGGGTTCGCGCTCCACAGGACGAAGTCGGCGTCCTTGCCCACTTCCAGCGAGCCGACGCGGCCGTCGATGCGCAGTTGCCTGGCGGCGTTGATCGTCACGAACTTCAGCGCGTCCGCCTCGGTCATGCCCCAGGCCTTGCCGCCGTAGCGCAGCGCCTTGGCGGCTTCGGTGTTCAGGCGCCGGGCGAGTTCGTCGCTGTCGGAGTTGAAGCTCGTCAGCACGCCGGCCTTCTGCGTCATCGCGCCGTTGTACGGGATGGCGTCCTGCACCTCGACCTTGTAGCCCCACCAGTCCGAGAAGCCCGAGGTGCCGGCGCCGAGCGAGGCGATCTCGGGAGCGACCTTGTAGGCCTCCAGCACGTGCTGGAAGGTGGCGACCTCCAGGCCGAACGCCTTGGCGAGCGCGACGAACATCAGGATCTCGTCGGCGCGGTAGCTGTGGATGTGGATGACGCGCTTTCTCTCCAGCAGCTCCACCAGCGTGTCCATCTGCAGGTCGCGGCGGGCGTTCGGGTCGGCCCGGCGCTGCTCGCGGTAGCGCTGCGCCGCGAGGAAGGCGTCGCGCATGACCTGCTCCACGCCCATGCGCGTGGTTGGGTAGCGCGCGTCGCCTTCGACGGCGGGGAAGTTGGCGCGCTTGACGTTCTCGCCCAGCGCGAACTTGATGCCGGGCCGCGCGCCCTCGAACTTCAGCGCGTCCGCGTCCAGCCCCCAGCGCATCTTGATGACCTGGTTCTGCCCGCCGATGGCGTTGGCCGAGCCGTGCAGCAGGTTGGCGCTGGTCACGCCGCCGGCCAACTGGCGGTAGATGCTGATGTCGGTCGCGTCGACAACGTCGGCCACGCGCACCTCGGCCGTCACGGAGTGCGCGAACTCGTTGATGCCGCGGTTGATGGCGGTGTGCGAGTGCGCGTCGATGAGGCCGGGCGTCAGGTGGCGGCCCGTCGCGTCGAGGACGACCGCGCCAGCCGGCGCGGCCAGGCCCGGGCCGATGGCGGCGATGCGGCCGTCGCGCACCAGCAGGTCGGTGGCGGCCAGCGTGCCGGCGGCGGCGCTGGTCCAGACGGTCGCGTTGCGCACGAGGACGGCCGCGGGCCGCTCGGGCGGTGCGGTGCGGCCGAAGACGCCGGCCGGGAACGTGGCGGGCGAGGGCGTCGCGACGACGGCAGGCTTGGGCGCCGGCGGCTCGAACGGCGCGGTGCGTGTCGCCGTCCAGCGTTGCGTGCGGCCATCGGCCAGCGTCAGCGCGCCGGTCAGCGTCGCGTCGCGGCCTTCCAGCCGCAGGCTCTCCCTGGCGCCACCGTCGCAGGGCCAGCGCAGCAGCAGTTCGCGGCCGCGCTGCTGCAGCTCGCAGGCCTTGCCGTCCACCTGCAGCGTCGGCCGGGCGCGCGTGCCGGCGATCTGCCAGGTCAACGCAGTGGCGCCGGCGGGAGTCACGGCCCATTGGCCGCGCGCGTCGAAGCGCTCCCAGGCCTCGGTCGGCAGGGGTTGGCCGTCGACGAAGGCCAGCTCCACCTCGGCCTGCTCGGCGGTGAACAGGTCGCCACTGGCGACGACGATGTGGGCGAGCTGGCCCGGCGCCAGGCGGCCCAGGCGCGGCTGGTTGAGCAGCCGGGCCGGCGTGGTGGTCAGCGCGGCCAGCGCGGCGTCAGGTGTGAGGCCGCGTTGCACGGCCTGGCGCAGCCGCGGCCAGAACTCCTTCTTCACGTCCTTCAGGCCTTGCGTGGAGATGGCGAACAGCACGCCTGCCGCCTGCAGCGCCGCCGCGTTGCCGGGCGCGCGCTCCCAGTGCTGCAACTGGTGCAGCAGCACGTCCAGCGCGCTTTCGGGCTGCTCCACCTCTGGTGCGGCGGGGTAGGCCAGCGGCAAGATGACGGGCAGGCCCCAGGCCTTGAGCTGCGCCGCCTTGCGGTATTCATGGCCGGTGCCCTGGACGATGAGCTGCAGGCCGAATTCGTCGCGCAGCTTGGCGAGGCGGGCCAGGTCCTCGTCGTCCAGCGCCTCGTGGATGACGGGCTGGCGGCCGCCCAGCGCCGGCGCGAGCGCGGCCAGGCTGGCGTTGAACTCGCGCCGATCGCCGGTCGATGGTGGTGATGTGGGCGACGCGGCCCAGCGTGCGTTCAGCAGCGTCTGTCGCTCCAGCGCGATGCTGCCCATCAGCGAGGTCGGGTAGCTGAGGTGGGCCGGCCTGCCGCCGCCTTCGAAATCGAAGGTCGTGTACTCATGGGCCAGGTGCTGGGCCACATCGGCCGCGAGCACCAGGCTGCGCGCGTCGCCGCCGTCGCGCAGGCTGATCAGCGTGCTCTGACCGCGGAACACCGCGCCGGCGGGCGGCAGCGACAGCGCCGCCGTGAAACCCTGCTCGCGCGCGGCGCGCACGTCGTCGGCCTTGATCTCCAGCGCGGCGGCCTGGCGGAACTCGGCGCGCACCCAGCGCTGGCCCGGTGTGGGCGACTTCAGCTTGGGCGGCTCGCCGCGGCCCTGGCCCAGGCTGCTGGCGGCGTCGATGAAGCCGGCGTAGACCGTGCGGCCCGCGAGCGGCCAGACCTTGGCGCCGGCGGGCGGCTTCACGTGGGCGCCTGCCGCCACGATGACGCCGTCCTTCATCACCAGCGTGCCGTTGTCGACCACCTGGCCCGGCGCCAGCACGAGCCGGGCGCCGGTCAGCGCATGCCAGCGCGGCGTGGCATCGCGCAGCCCCTGGGGGCTTTCGCTGAGTTGCTGGGCCTGGGCATAAGACAGGGCGGATGCGGCCACCAGGGCCAGCAGACAAGCGGGAAGTGAGCGCATCGGGGCGTCTTGTCGTGGCGCCGCACCGCGGCGAAGTGCCGGACTTTAGGGCCCATCGCCGGCTCGCGAATCAGATGCAACCCCGAAGGGGAGCGTGATCTGCGTCATGGCTGAAAGCGCCGAGTCCTGCGATAGTCGGCGTCGGAAGACCGACCAGGAGATTCCCATGAGCAACGTCCACGCCCCGTCAATAGCCGACGACTTCAACACCGCCCGCCTGAAGGCCTTGCTGGTGCGCGCGCCGACGGCCGTGGCGTTCGTGTCGGGCGAGCGCTTCGAGGTCGTCAGCGAGGAGTTCAACCACTTGTTCGGCTTTGGTGACGAGAGCGACCTGACGGGCCAGAACACGCGTGCGGTGCACACCACCGATGTGGCCCATGCCGCGCTGCGCGAGCGTGCCACCGCCGCCTTCGCCGCAGGCCAGCCGCTGGACGAAGAGATCGAGTACGTGAAGCGCGACGGCCACCGCTTCTGGGGCCGGCTGCAGGCCTCGCCGCTGCAATGGGACGACCCGGCCAGCGAGGTGCTGTGGATCGTCGAGGACGTGAGCGCCGCCCGCGCGCTGCGGCTGCAGCCGACGTGGACGGCCAAGCATGACGCCGTGACCGAACTGGCCAACCGCCGCGAGTTCGAGCGCCGGCTCGCCGAGCACGTGGGCAGCCGCCGCAGCGAGCCGGTCTCGGCGCTGTGGGTGGACGTGGACAAGTTCAGTGACGTCGTCAAGGCCATGGGGGCCGAGGTGGGCGACCATTTCCTGTACGGCCTGGGCCAGATGCTGATCAGCAAGGTGCGGGCGTCCGACCTCGTGGCCAGGCTGGAGGACGACCACTTCGCCATCCTGCTGCCCGACTGCGACCAGCACTACGCCCAGATCATTGCCGAGAAGATCCGCTCGGCCATCGCCGCCTACCGGCTGCGCTGGGGCATGCACCGCACGCGCGTGAAGGCGTCGGTGGGCGTCGTGCAGATCCAGCCCTCGCTGGCCACCGTGGACGCCGTGCTGGGCGCCGGCGCGCTGGCCTGCACCGAGGCCAAGGCGGCGGGCGGCGACAGCGTGCGGGTGTTCGTGTCCACCGGCGGGTACGAGGAACTGGCCGGCTGACGGACCGATGTCACGCCCGGCGGCGCGGCGATCCGGGGAAAAGCGGGTTTTCTCGCCAATTGTTCTAAAGTTCGCTTCAGCCCGGCCGATGTAACGGCCAGCGCGCCTGAAAGCTGAAACTCCGATGAACGTCCCGCTGTCCACCGCCCTGTCCGGCATCTCGTCTGCCAACGAGCGGTTGCGGGCGTCCGCGTCCAACATCGCCAACCTGGCCGCCACCAACCAGGCCCGCCCCAGGGCGGAGCCGACCAACGTGGACAAGGTGCCGCAGCGCGAGATCAACCCGGCCAATGAGGTCGTGGAGCAGCAGTCGGCGGCCTATGCCTTCGTCGCCAACCTGAAGGTGCTGCAGACGCAGATCAACACGACGGGCGCGCTGCTCGACATCAAGGCCTGAGCGGCCCGCCCTCCTCAGTCAAGCGGCCCGTCGGGCCGCTTTGTCATTGGGCCACGAAAAAGCCCGCCGGCTTGGCGCACGGCGGGCTTGCGGCGTTGACGCCGGGTCAGGCTCAGCAGGCCGGGGCAACGGCCTTGGCCGTCTCGGCGTACTCCTCGATCTGGTCGAAGTTCAGGTACTTGTAGATCGACGCGCCGTCCTTGTTCACGATGCCCATCGCCTCGTGGTACTCCTGCACCGTCGGGATGTGGCCCAGCTTGGACGCGATCGCCGCCAGTTCGGCCGAGGCCAGGAACACGTTGGTGTTCTTGCCCAGGCGGTTCGGGAAGTTGCGGGTCGACGTGGACACGACGGTCGCGCCTTCGCGCACCTGGGCCTGGTTGCCCATGCACAGGCTGCAGCCCGGCATCTCGGTGCGCGCGCCGGCCGTGCCGAAGGCGGCGTAGTGGCCTTCCTTGATCAGCTCGCTCTGGTCCATCTTGGTGGGCGGGGCCACCCACAGCTTGACCGGGATGTCGCGCTGGCCGCCCAGCAGCTTAGCCGCGGCGCGGAAGTGGCCGATGTTGGTCATGCACGAGCCGATGAAGGCTTCATCGATCTGGGTGCCGGCGACTTCGGACAGGAACTTGGCGTCGTCCGGGTCGTTCGGGCAGCACAGGATGGGTTCCTTGATGTCGGCCAGGTCGATCTCGATGACGTGGGCGTACTCGGCGTCTTTGTCGGCTTCCAGCAGCTCGGGGTTGGCCAGCCAAGCCTCGACCTTCTCGATGCGGCGCTGCAGCGTCTTCGCGTCGGCGTAGCCGTCGGCGATCATGTTCTTCATCAGCACGACGTTGCTGGTGAGGTACTCCTTGATCGGCTCGGGGTTGAGCTTGATCGTGCAGCCGGCGGCCGAGCGCTCGGCGGAGGCGTCGGAGAGTTCAAAGGCTTGCTCGACCTTGAGGTCCGGCAGGCCTTCGATTTCCAGGATGCGACCCGAGAAGGCGTTCTTCTTGCCGGCCTTGGCGACGGTCAGCAGGCCGGCCTTGATGGCGTACAGCGGGATGGCATGCACGAGGTCGCGCAGCGTCACGCCTGGCTGCATCTCGCCCTTGAAGCGCACCAGCACGGATTCGGGCATGTCCAGCGGCATCACGCCGGTGGCGGCACCGAAGGCGACGAGGCCGGAGCCGGCCGGGAACGAGATGCCGATCGGGAACCGGGTGTGCGAATCGCCACCGGTGCCGACCGTGTCGGGCAGCAGCAGGCGGTTCAGCCAGCTGTGGATGACGCCGTCGCCCGGGCGCAGCGACACACCACCCCGGTTGCTGATGAAGGCGGGGAGCTCGCGGTGGGTCTTCACGTCCACGGGCTTGGGATAGGCCGCCGTGTGGCAGAAGGACTGCATGACCAGGTCGGCCGAGAAGCCCAGGCAGGCCAGGTCTTTCAGCTCGTCGCGGGTCATGGGGCCGGTGGTGTCCTGCGAGCCGACGGTCGTCATCTTGGGTTCGCAGTAGGTGCCCGGGCGCACGCCTTGGCCTTCCGGAAGGCCCACGGCGCGGCCGACCATCTTCTGCGCCAGCGTGAAGCCGGCCTTGGTTTCGGCGGGCGCGGAAGGCAGGCGGAACAGCGTGGAGGCGGGCAGGCCCAGGAACTCGCGCGCCTTGGCGGTCAGCGAGCGGCCAATGATCAGGTTGATGCGGCCGCCAGCGCGTACTTCGTCGAACAGCACATCGCTCTTGAGCTTGAACTCGGCGACGGTCTCGGTGCCCTTCACCAGCTTGCCTTCGTACGGCAGCACGTCGATGACGTCGCCCATCTCCAGCCTGGACACGTCCACCTCGATGGGCAGCGAGCCCGAGTCTTCCTGCGTGTTGAAGAAGATCGGCGCGATCTTGCCGCCCAGCGTGACGCCGCCGAAGCGCTTGTTCGGCACGAAGGGGATGTCCTGGCCGGTGGCCCAGATGACGCTGTTGGTCGCGGACTTGCGCGAGGAGCCGGTGCCCACCACGTCGCCCACGTAGGCGACCAGGTGGCCCTTCTTCTTCAGGTCCTCGATGAACTGCATCGGACCGCGCTTGCCGTCTTCCTCGGGCTTGAAGGCGGCACCGCCTGGAGCTCCAAAGTCACCGCGGGTGTTCTTCAGCATCGCCAGGTAGTGCAGCGGGATGTCCGGACGGCTCCACGCGTCAGGCGCGGGCGACAGGTCGTCGGTGTTGGTCTCGCCAGGCACCTTGAAGACGGTGACGGTGATCTTCTTCTCGACCTCGGGGCGCGACGTGAACCACTCGGCGTCGGCCCAGCTCTGCATGACGGCCTTGGCGTATGCGTTGCCCGCCTTGGCCTTGTCGGCCACGTCGTTGAAGTAGTCGAACATCAGCAGCGTCTTCTTCAGGCCTGCGGCAGCGACTTCGGCCACCTCGGCGTCGTCCAGCAGCTCGATCAGCGGGTGCACGTTGTAGCCGCCCACCATGGTGCCCAGCAGCTCGGTCGCCTTGGCCTTGGAGATCAGCCCGACCTTCAGGTCGCCGTGGGCGACGGCGGCCAGGAAGGACGCCTTGACCTTGGCCGCGTCGTCCACGCCCGGGGGCACGCGGTGGGTCAGCAGGTCCAGCAGGAAGGTGTCTTCACCGGCGGGTGGGGACTTGATCAGCTCGATCAGGTCGGCGACCTGCCTGGCATCCAGGGCCAGGGGCGGGATGCCGAGGGCGGCGCGTTCGGCGACGTGTTGGCGATAGGCGGTGAGCATGAGAAAACTCCTGAAACGGGGGGGCGGAAGAAGTCAGGACTTGGGCGCGATGACGCGCAAGCCCTTGAAGTAGTCGCGGAAGAAACCGGCGTCGCGGGTGATCAGGCCCTGGCATTGCAGCAGGGCATGCGCGCCGATGAGGAAGTCGGGGACGGTGCGTTTGGTGTCCTGCGGCTTGGATGCCGCCGGCAGGCGTTGGCGGTAGCGGCGCTGCATCTCGCCGGCGCGCAGCGCCGAGCGCAGTTCGAGCGGCGAGAAGCCGATGCCGATGGCTTCGAGCGTTTCCAGCACGATATCGCTGTGGCCCAGGCCCGCCACCACCTCGCTGACGACCACCTCGCAGGCCACCACCGGGCCATTGGACAGCGCGCTGCGCAGCAATTGCTCGGCCTCGTCTGCGGATGGGCCGTCGCCGATGTAGTCGACGAGGATGGAGGTGTCGACAGCGATCACTCGTGGTCGTCCGGCGCGGGGTAGGGATCGCCGGGCGCCCGGCCACGCAGCTCGCGCATCACGTCGTCGGTGGTCGTGCCGGCCGGCAGCTTGATGCGGCCGCGCATCTTGGACAGCGCGTCGCCGACATCCTTGCGCAGGATGATGCGGCCACCGTCCAGCTCGACCTTGAGGGTGGTGCCCTTGGTCAGGCCGAGGGCGTCCCTGACGGCTTTGGGCAGCGTGATCTGCCCGCGTTCGGCAACAGTGGCTTCCATGGCGCCTCCAGCAGCTGAGCCGCCGCGGGGTGCAGCCACTCAGGTATGCATCAGAAAGTATGCATTCATTTTACATACCGGCGTGGGTGGTTTCAAGCCGTGAACCGTGCCGCTGGCGTGTCATTTGCCCGGCGTGATGCCAATGGAGTTGGCCTTGGCGGCCTCGGGGTCGGACGCCGCGGCGGCGCGCGCCTCGACCATCAGCCGGGCCTGCTCCGGGTGGACGCAGTCGTCCAGGATGCGCTGCCCGATCTTGGTGTCCAGCAGCATGGACTTGTTGGCGATCTGGATCATCAGCGTGCGGCCCGTCACATCCTCCAGGCGCAGCGCGCCGGTGGACGACAGCACCGGCTTCATCGTGAAGCGGTACTTCTGCCAGCGGATGTCGATGTAGCCCGCCGTCTTGGGGTGCTTCTCGATGTGCACGGTTTCCTTGAACTCGCAGACGTAGTCGCCGAGGTAGGCGCGCTCGGCGGCGGCGAGCTGCGCTTCGTCGGCATCGGCCAGCACGGGTTCGGGCGGCGGCGGCGCCTTCTTGGCGGGGGCGGCCTTGGCTGGCTTGGCCGCGGCAGCCTTGGTGGCCGGCTTGGCATTGGGCTTGGCCGGTGCGTTCTGGGCCAGGGCGGGCAGGGCGGCGCAGAGGATCAGGGCAGCGGCGCTGCTGCGGAGCGGGGGAAACAGCATCTGAGGGGGAGGGGAAAAGGGGGAGGGGTGGAAAAACGGCCGCGCATGATGGCCGCGAAGCGGCAGGGCCGCGGTGAGTAGATGTGAGCGATTTTCGGGGGTGGTCGTGGGTGCTCAGGCCCGTGCTTTACCCGATGGCTGCTGGGAAAAACGCCCGGCGCGCCTCGGCCGGCAGCGCGCGGCCGGTGCGCTCGGCACGCTCCAGCACGGTCCAGAAATAGCGGTAGCTGGCACGGTCGTGCAATCGGTCACGGAACGAGACCGGCGCCCACTGCTGGCGTTGCGCCGCCAGCAGCAGTTCGGCGGCTTCGGCGATCTCGTCGGCGGCCGGCGCGAAGGCCTCGACGATGGGGCGGATCTGGTCCGGATGGATGCTCCACATGCGCGTGTAGCCGAACTCGCGCGCAGCGCGCGTGGCGGCCGACGTCAGCCGCTCGCGGTCGCGGAACTCGGTCACGACGCAGTGCGAAGGCACCTTGCCGAACGCGTGCGCCGCCGCGGCGATCTCCAGCTTGGCGCGCACGACCAGCGGATGCTCGAACTGCCCCGGCAGCTCCATCGCCGTCTTCGGGATCGCGCCGCCGTGCGCGGAGACGAAGTCCATCAGCCCGAACGACAGCGATTCGATGCGCGGGTGCGCGGCAATGCGGAACACGTCGCGCAAGGCGCCGTGCGTCTCGATGAGCACCTGCAGCGGCAGCTTGGGCGCGCCGTGGCGGGCGCAGGCCGCGTCGATGGCGGCGACGGCGCGGTCCACGTCGTCGGCGCTCTCTGGCTTGGGAAGCATCAGGTAGGCCAGGTGTGCGCCGGCGCGGCCGACGAGCGTGTCCACGTCGGCGTCGAACGCAGCGTGGCCCCAGGGGTGCACGCGCGCGCCGACGCGGCCGAAGCGGTTGGCGGCGCTGGTCGCCAGCTCCGCGATCAGCAGCGCGTGCTCGGCCTCGCCGCCCACGGGTGCGCCGTCCTCGGCGTCCAGCGTGATGTCGAACACCGGGCCCAGTTCGGCCTGCAGCGCCAGGCTCTTGCGCATGCGCGCCTCGACGCCGCAGTAGTGGTCGACAACGGGCAGCAGGCGCGGGGCGGTCGTGCTGTCCTCGAACAGGGCGTCGCGAGGATGGACGGGGGCGTCAGGAATCATGGACGGCGTGCGACGAAAAAGAGGCGCGGGAACGCCAGCAGCAACTGGCCATCCGCGCGCGGCGGGTAACTGTCGGCGATGCGCTGCTCGTAGGCCACCAGGAACTGCGCGCGCTCGGCCTCGGGCAGCGGGTCGACGAAGGGCTTGAGGCCGGTGCCGCGCACCCACTCGACGATGCGGGCGGGCGATGCCATCGGGTGCTGGTAGGCGGTGCGCCAGAGGTCCAGTTCGCCGAGCGGCGCGAGCAGGTCGTAGTAGCCGTGCAGCCCCAGCAGGTCGGTGCGCAGCCGGCTCGCGTCGCCGATCAGCGCGGCGTAGGGCAACTGTGCCGCCAGCTCGCGCATCGCGCGGTGCGTGGGCTCGTCGCGGTTGTCCGGCATCTGCACGGCCAGCACGCCGCCCGGGGCCAGGTGGCCCAGCAGGCGCGGCAGCAGGCGCTCATGGTCGCCCACCCATTGCAGCGACGCGTTCGCGTAGATCAGGTCGAAGGCGCCGTCGGGCGCCCAGTCGCCGATGTCGGCCCGCTCGAAGCGGCAGCCGGGCAGGCGCTCGCGGGCGCTGTCCAGCATGGCGGCGGAGTTGTCGATGCCGAGGACCGCGGCGTCGGGGAAGCGCTCGACCAGCAGCTCGGTCGAGTTGCCCGGGCCGCACCCGAGGTCGACGATCCGCCGCGGGGATGTGAGCGGCACCCGCGCCAGCAGGTCGCGCGCAGGGCGGGTGCGCTCGTCCTCGAAGCGGCGGTAGAGGTCCGGGTTCCAGTCCTTCACGCGCGCTCCGGGGTGGCGGGTTTACAGCAGGTGCTTGACGCCGTCCTGCTCGTCCGTCAGTTCCTTCAGCGTCTTGTTGATGCACTCCTGCGAGAACTCGTCGATGGCGATGCCCTCGACGATCTTGTACTCGCCGCCTTCACAGGTGACGGGGTAGCCGAACATGACTTCCTTGGGAATGCCGTATTCGCCGCCCGACGGGATGCCCATCGTGACCCACTTGCCGTTGGTGCCCAGGGCCCAGTCGCGCATGTGGTCGATGGCGGCGTTCGCCGCCGAGGCCGCCGACGACAGGCCGCGGGCGGCAATGATGGCGGCGCCGCGCTTGCCGACGGTGGGCAGGAACACTTCACGGTTCCACTGCTCGTCGTTGATCAGCGCCTTCACCGACTGGCCGGCGATGGTGGCGTTGCGGTAGTCGGCGTACATCGTCGGCGAATGGTTGCCCCACACGGCCAGCTTCTCGATGGAGGCCACGGGCTTGCCCGTCTTGGCGGCCAGTTGCGACGCGGCGCGGTTGTGGTCCAGGCGCAGCATGGCGGTGAAGTTCTTGGCCGGCAGGTCGGGCGCCGACTTCATCGCGATGTAGGCGTTGGTGTTGGCCGGGTTGCCCACCACCAGCACCTTGACGTTGCGCGAGGCCACGGCGTTGAGCGCCTTGCCCTGCGTCGTGAAGATGGCGCCGTTGATCGACAGCAGCTCGGCGCGTTCCATGCCGGGGCCACGCGGACGCGAGCCGACGAGCAGCGCGTAGTCGGTGTCCTTGAAGGCGGTCATCGGGTCGCTGTGGGCCTCGATGCCGGCCAGCAGCGGGAAGGCGCAGTCCTCGAGTTCCATGATCACGCCCTTCAGCGCGTTCTGGGCCTTCTCGTCGGGGATTTCCAGCAGTTGCAGGATGACGGGCTGGTCCTTGCCCAGCATCTCGCCGGAGGCGATGCGGAACAGCAGGGCGTAGCCGATCTGGCCAGCTGCGCCGGTGACGGCGACGCGAACGGGTGTCTTGCTCATGGAGATCTCCGAGGACAGTTGATGAAGCTCATGTCGAGGCGGCGCCGCGCGCTTCGCCTGAAGGCGCAGCAGTGTACGGGCATACCCTGTGCTGCAATGCGCCCATGCCCCCAATCAAGCCCAGGCCGTCCGCGCCGCTGTATGCCCAGATCCGGCAGTTGATCGTTGCCGCACTCGCGGCCGGCGAGTGGCGGCCCGGCGACGCGCTGCCCAGCGAAGCGTCGCTGGCCGAGCGCTTCCGGGCCAGTCCGGGCACCGTGCGGCGCGCGCTGGACGAATTGACGGCCGAGCACGTGGTGGAACGCCGCCAGGGGCGTGGCACGTTCGTCGCGACGCACACGGCGCCGCGTGACGCCTACCGCTTCCTGCGGCTGGTGGCGGATGACGGAACGGCCGGTTTCACCCGCGAGCTGGTGCATTGCCGCCGCGCGCGTGCCAACGCGGAGACGGCGCGGGCGCTGCAATTGCGCACCTCGGCGCCCGTCGTCGAGGTCCGGCGGCTGCTGTTGCGCCGCGGTCAGGCGGTGGTGCTGGACGACCTGTGGCTGCCGGAACGCCATTTCGAAGGGCTGACGGGTGAGGTGATCGACGCCTATCCGGGCACGCTGTACGCGCTCTTCGAAGCCCGGTTCGGCGTGCACATGGTGAAGGCCGAGGAAAAGCTGCGCGCCGTTGCGGCCAGTGCCGATGCGGCCGCACTGCTGCACGTACCGGCCGGCGTGCCGCTGCTCAGTGTGGAGCGCGTGGCCTACACCTATGGCGACCGGCCGGTCGAATTGCGCCGGGGTCTGTACCGCACCGAAGCGGATCACTACCGCAATGACTTGAACTGAAGCTGACGATGGCGCAGTGCAGCAAGTCGGCCACCCGGGTTAACGCTTGGCCCTAGAATCTTTCGGTTTCACATTGATTACCCAGGCTCGATCATGACGGACAGCGCCAAGGCAAGACCGCAATACCGCAACATCCACGTCACCCAGATCGTCAGCTACCGCCTTCCGCCAGCCGGCATCGTCTCCATCCTGCATCGCATCAGCGGTCTGCTGATGTTCCTGCTGCTGCCCTTCGTGGTCTGGATGCTGGACAACAGCCTCAGCTCGGAAATCACCTTCGGCGCGTTCACCAACGTGTTCGTGGCGGGCGTGGCGGGCATTCCGGGCTGGTTCGTGAAGCTCGTGACGCTGGGGCTGATCTGGGGCTACCTGTTCCACTTCATCGCCGGCGTGCGCCACCTGTGGATGGACGCGACGCACAGCGTCAGCAAGGCGCAGGGCCACAGCTCGGCCCTCGTCACGCTGGTCCTCAGCACGCTGCTGACGCTGGCGCTGGGCGCGAAGCTGTTCGGCCTCTACTGAAACCCCGCTGAACCCCAACCGAGGGACAACAAGAATGAGCACTTTCGGCTCCAAGCGCATCGTCGTGGGCGCGCATTACGGCCTGCGCGACTGGCTCGCGCAGCGCATCACGGCCGTGCTGATGGCCTTGTTCACCGTGGTCCTGCTCGTGCAGGTGCTGATGCCCGGTGAACTGGGTTACGACCGCTGGGCGGCGATCTTCTCCCAGCAGTGGATGAAGGTCCTGACCTTCGTGACCATCCTGGCGCTGGCGTATCACGCCTGGGTCGGCGTGCGTGACATCTGGATGGACTACGTGAAGCCGGTCGGCCTGCGACTGGCCCTGCAAGTGTTTTCGATCGTGTGGTTGCTTGGCTGTGCCGGCTGGGCGATCCAGGTGCTGTGGAGACTGTGATGACGACGGCAAAGATTTCGACCCGCAAGTTCGACGTGGTCATCGTCGGGGCTGGTGGCTCCGGCATGCGCGCTTCGCTGCAGCTGGCGCTGGCCGGCCTGAACGTGGCCGTGCTGTCCAAGGTCTTCCCGACCCGCTCGCACACCGTCGCCGCCCAGGGCGGCATCGGTGCGTCGCTGGGCAACATGAGCGAGGACAACTGGCACTACCACTTCTTCGACACCGTCAAGGGTTCGGACTGGCTGGGCGACCAGGACGCCATCGAGTTCATGTGCCGCGAGGCGCCCAAGGTCGTCTACGAGCTTGAGCATTTCGGCATGCCGTTCGACCGCAATGCCGATGGCACCATCTACCAGCGCCCCTTCGGCGGCCACACCGCCAACTACGGCGAGAAGCCCGTGCAGCGCGCCTGCGCCGCGGCCGACCGCACCGGCCACGCGATGCTGCACACGCTGTACCAGCAGAACGTCAAGGCACGCACGCAGTTCTTCGTCGAATGGATGGCGCTGGACCTGATCCGTGATGCCGAGGGCGACGTGGTCGGCGTGACGGCGTTGGAGATGGAGACCGGCGAGGTTCACATCCTGCAGGGCAAGACGGTGCTGCTGGCCACCGGCGGCGCCGGGCGCATCTTCGCGGCCTCCACCAATGCCTTCATCAACACCGGCGACGGCCTGGGCATGGCGGCGCGCGCCGGCATCCCGCTGGAAGACATGGAGTTCTGGCAGTTCCACCCGACCGGCGTGCACAACGCCGGCGTGCTGCTGACCGAAGGCTGCCGTGGCGAAGGCGCCATCCTGCGCAACGCCGATGGCGAGCGCTTCATGGAGCGCTATGCGCCCACGCTGAAGGACCTGGCACCGCGCGACTTCGTGTCGCGCTGCATGGACCAGGAGATCAAGGAAGGTCGCGGCTGCGGTCCGAACAAGGACTACATCAACCTCGACATGACCCACCTGGGTGCGGACACCATCGCCAAGCGCCTGCCCTCGGTGCTGGAGATCGGCCACAACTTCGCCAACGTCGACATCACGAAGGAACCGATTCCCGTGGTGCCGACCATCCACTACCAGATGGGTGGCATCCCCACCAACATCCACGGCCAGGTGGTGGTGCCCAAGGATGGCAAGCCCAACGAGATCGTCAAGGGCCTGTACGCCGTGGGCGAATGCGCCTGCGTCAGCGTGCACGGCGCCAACCGCCTGGGCACCAACTCGCTGCTGGACCTGCTGGTGTTCGGCCGCGCGGCCGGCAACCACCTGGTGGCGGCCGACCTGGGCAAGCAGGCGCACAAGGCGCTGCCCGCCGACGCGGCGGACCGCTCGCTGGCGCGCCTGGCGCGCCTGGACAACAGCACCAGCGGCGAGTACGCCCAGGACGTGGCCAACGACCTGCGCGCCGCGATGCAGCAGCATGCCGGCGTGTTCCGCACCCAGGCCATGCTGAACGAAGGCGTGACCCAGATCGCCGCGATTGCCGAGCGGGTCAAGAACATCACGCTGAAGGACAAGTCCAAGGTCTTCAACACGGCGCGCATCGAGGCGCTGGAAGTTGAGAACCTGATCGAGGCGGCGCAGGCCACCATCGTGTCGGCAGCGGCCCGCACCGAGAGCCGCGGCGCCCACACCGTGAACGACTACGGCGACACACCGGCCCACCCCAACGGCCGCAACGACGAGCAGTGGATGAAGCACACGCTGTGGTACTCCGAGGGCAACCGGCTGGACTACAAGCCGGTCAACCTCAAGCCGCTGACCGTGGACTCGATTCCTCCGAAGGTCCGCACATTCTGATGACCTTGCGGGACAGACCGCCCTCGCGAAGCGAGTCGCTCTGTCCCCAACTGACTAGGAACTGATCTATGAAGCGCACCTTCCAGATTTACCGCTACGACCCGGACAAGGATGCCAAGCCCTACATGCAGACCCTTGAGGTCGAGCTGGACGGCACCGAGCGCATGCTGCTGGACGCCCTGAACAAGCTCAAGGCGGTCGACCCCAGCCTGTCGTTCCGGCGCTCCTGCCGCGAAGGCGTGTGCGGTTCGGACGCGATGAACATCAACGGCAAGAACGGCCTGGCGTGCCTGACGAACATGCGCACGCTGCCGGGCACCATCGTGCTCAAGCCCCTGCCGGGCCTGCCCGTCGTGCGCGACCTCATCGTCGACATGACGCAGTTCTTCAAGCAGTACCACTCGATCAAGCCCTATCTCGTCAACGACAACATCCCGCCCGAGACCGAGCGGCTGCAGTCGCCCGAGGAGCGCGACGAGCTCAACGGCCTGTACGAGTGCATCCTGTGCGCGAGCTGCTCCACGAGCTGCCCGAGCTTCTGGTGGAACCCGGATAAGTTCGTCGGCCCGGCCGGCCTGCTGCAGGCCTACCGCTTCATCGCCGACAGCCGCGACGAAGCCACGGCCGAGCGCCTGGACAACCTGGAAGACCCGTACCGCCTGTTCCGTTGCCACACCATCATGAACTGCGTGGACGTCTGCCCCAAGGGCCTGAACCCCACGAAGGCCATCGGCAAGATCAAGGAACTGATGGTCCGCCGCGCGGTCTGAGCCTGACGACGATGACCGAGATCGCCACGGCCCTGATCGACGAACGCGCGCTGTCCAAGCTGCGCTGGCGTTGCCGCAGGGGCCTGCTGGAGAACGACCTCTTCATCGAACGATTCTTTACGCGCACGGCCGCGTCGGGCATCAGCGTGACGCAAGCCGAGGGCCTGACGATGCTGATGGACCTGGCCGACAACGACCTTCTCGACCTGTTACTGCGCCGCAAGGAACCCAGTGGTGAAATCGACACCGCTGCCGTGCGCGAGGTTCTCGCCGACCTGCGCACCTGATGCTTTTGAAAAACTTTAAGGACTGAACCATGACCCCGTCCGACGTGAAAGCCACCCTGTCGTTCTCTGACGGCAGCCCCTCGATGGACCTGCCCCTGTACAAGGGCACGATCGGCCCGGATGTCATCGACATCCGCAAGCTCTACGGTCAGACCGGCAAGTTCACCTACGACCCCGGCTTCCTGTCGACGGCGTCGTGCAACTCCACCATCACCTACATCGACGGCGACAAGGGCGAGCTGCTGTACCGCGGCTACCCCATCGACCAGCTCGCGGTGAACTGCGACTACCTCGAGACCTGCTACCTGCTGCTGTACGGAGAGTTGCCGAACGAAAGCCAGAAGGCCGAGTTCGAGGACAAGGTCACCCATCACACGATGGTGAACGAGCAGATGCAGTTCTTCCTGCGCGGCTTCCGCCGTGACGCCCACCCGATGGCCGTCATGACGGGCCTGGTGGGTGCGATGTCGGCCTTCTATCACGACAGCACCGACATCAATAACCCCGAGCACCGCGAGATCGCGGCGATCCGCCTGATCGCCAAGATGCCCACGCTCGTGGCCATGGCCTACAAGTACACCATCGGCCAGCCCTACATCTACCCGAAGAACGACCTCAGCTACGCCGGCAACTTCATGCGCATGATGTTCGCCACGCCTTGCGAGGAGTACAAGCCCAACGACGTGCTGGTGCGCGCGATGGACCGCATCTTCACGCTGCACGCCGACCACGAGCAGAACGCGTCGACCTCGACGGTGCGCCTGTGCGGCTCGTCGGGTACCAACCCGTTCGCGGCCATCGCGGCGGGCGTGGCCTGTCTGTGGGGCCCCGCGCACGGCGGCGCCAACGAGGCGGCGCTGAACATGCTGGGCGACATCCAGAAGCAGGGCGGCGTGGCCCGCATCGGCGAGTTCGTCAGCAAGGTCAAGGACAAGAACTCCGGCGTCAAGCTGATGGGCTTCGGCCACCGCGTCTACAAGAACTACGACCCGCGCGCCAAGCTGATGCGCGAGACCTGCCACGAAGTGCTGAACGAGCTGGGCCTGCAGAACGACCCGCTGTTCGAGCTGGCGATGAAGCTGGAAAAGATCGCGCTTGAGGACGAGTACTTCGTCGCCCGCAAGCTCTACCCGAACGTCGACTTCTACTCGGGCATCGTGCAGCGCGCCATCGGCATCCCGGTGCCGCTGTTCACGGCCATCTTCGCGCTGGCCCGCACGGTCGGCTGGATCGCCCAGCTCAATGAGATGATCAGCGACCCCGAGTACAAGATCGGCCGCCCGCGCCAGCTCTTCGTCGGCGCCACGCCGCGCGACGTCAAGCCCATCGGCCAGCGCTGATGCGTGAGGGCGCCACGCACCTCACCGCGAACCCCTCGGCCCCCCGAGGGGTTCTTTCATTTGGAGACGGCCACTGTCCATGACCACCGCCCCTGAGATCCTCGTCCTCGGCAGCGTCAACCGTGACCTCATCGTGCATGCGCCGCGCCTGCCGCTGCCCGGCGAGACACTGCGCGGCCAACGGTTCGGCTCGTGCCTGGGCGGCAAGGGTGCCAACCAGGCCGTCGCGGCAGCCCGCCTGGGCGCCCGCGTGGCGCTGGCCGCGCGCGTGGGCCTGCGGGAGGACGGCGCGGCGATGGTGCGGCAACTGGCCGGTGAGGGGGTGGACACGCGTGCCATCGCCCAGCCCGCCGACGAGGTGCCCGGCGTCGCCTTGATCGTCGTCGGCGCGGCCGATGCCGAGAACCAGATCGTCACCGTCGCCGGCTCCAACGGCACGCTGCCGCTGGCGCAGGTGGAGGCGCTGGACATGACCGGCCTGCGCTGGCTGGTCGCGCAGCAGGAGCTGCCGCTGGAGAGCATCGCGCGCGCCTTCGAGCGTGCCCGCGCGGCCGGCGTGCGGACGGTGCTGAATGCGGCCCCGTTTCGCGCTGGCGGCGAGACGCTGCTGCCGCTGGTGGACCTGCTGGTCGTCAACGAACTCGAAGCCCGCGCCCTCGTGCTGCAGGCCGTCGGTCAGCCACACGAAGAGGTCTCCCACGAGGTGCTGGCCCGTGCGCTGCGCGCCAAGGGGCCGTCGGCCGTGCTGATCTCGCTGGGCGCAGACGGCCTGTGCTGGGTCGACGACCAGGGCTGCCGCCGCGTGCCGGCGCGGCCCGTGACGGCCGTGGACACGGTGGGTGCGGGCGACACGCTGGTCGGCGCCCTCGTCACGGCGCTGGCCGAGGGCCAGCCCGTCGAGCAGGCATTGGCGTTTGCGCAGGCCGCGGCGTCGCTGGCCGTGTCGCGCCCCGGCGTGCAGGACGCGATGCCGCGCCGCGATGAAGTCGAGCAACTGCTCAGAACCTGATCTGTACGGAGAACAAGAGATGACCCAGACCCTGCTGCTGCCCCGCTGGCTGCTGACGATGAAGCCCGGCGAAGACACGCTGGAACACCACGCCCTGCTGATCGACGGCGAGCGCATCGCCGCCATCGGCCCGCGCGAGACGCTGCTGGCGCAGTACCCGCAAGCCGAGCGCGTCGAGCTGCCCGAGCAAGTCCTCATCCCCGGCCTCATCAACGGCCACGCGCATTCGGCCATGACGCTGCTGCGCGGCGTCGCCGACGATGTGCCGCTGATGGACTGGCTGCAGAACCACATCTGGCCGCTGGAGAAGAAATGGGTCAGCGAGGCCTGGACCTACCTGGGCTCCAGGCTCGCCGCCGCCGAAGGCCTGCGCAGCGGCACGACCTACATCAACGACATGTACTTCTTCCCGACCGCGATGGCCCGTGCCGCCGTGGACTCGGGCGTGCGCGCCGCCGTGTCGATGAACGTCATCGACTTCCCGACGGGCTATGCGTCCGGCCCGGACGACTACATCGCCAAGGGCATCGCGGCCTACGAGCAGTACAAGGGCGAGAAGCTGCTCGACTGGACCAGCGCGCCGCACGCGCCGTACACCGTGTCCGACGAGACCTTCGTCAAGCTGCGCGACCTGGCCGAGAAGCTCGACATCCAGATGCACTGCCACATCCACGAGACGTCCGGCGAGGTCGAGGACGGCCTCAAGGCGCACGGCGTGCGACCGATCGCGCGGCTGGACAAGCTGGGCCTGTTCAACGAGCGCATGATCGCCGTGCACATGGTGCACCTCAGCGATGCCGAGATCGAGCTGATGGCGGCCAAGGGCGTGCACCTGGTGCACAACCCCAACTCCAACCTCAAGCTCGCCTCCGGCGTGATGCCGCTCAAGGCGCTGGAAGCGGCCGGCGTCAACACCATCCTTGGCACCGACGGCGCGGCGTCCAACAACCGGCTGGACATGTTCGGCGAGATCCGCTCGGCTGCGCTGCTGGCCAAGGGCATCACCGGCGACCCGACCGTGGCCTCGGCACGCACGGCGCTGGAGATGGCGACCCTGCGCGCCGCCAAGGCCATGGGCCGCGCCGACGACCTGGGCTCGCTGGAAGTGGGTAAGCTGGCCGACTGCGTGGCCGTGTCGCTGGACAGCGTCGAGTGCCAGCCGGTCTACAACGCCGCCGCGCAGCTGGTCTACGTGGCGGGTCGAGAGCAGGTCAGCAACGTCTGGGTGGGCGGCCGCCAGGTGCTGCGCGAGCGCGAGCCGACCACCATCGACGTGCCGGCGCTGCTGGGCGAGGTGCGCGAGGTGGTCGAGCGCATGAAGTCCGGCGCCTGAAAACTTCCTGAATGGTCAAAGTCGGGAGGGCCGCATTGCCCTCCTAGAATGCTGGTTTTCCCTTGCCGCAGGCCTGCGGCAACAGCCTCCCGACGCCCATGACCCGCACCCTGCACCTGCAATGTTTCGAGGGCGGCAACGCCTTGTCCACGTTCCGCGCCCAGGCCTTGCTGGCGCGGCTGCAACAGGTCAACGAGCGCATCAGCGGTGTCAGCGCCCGGGCGGTGCACTGGGTCTGGACCGACGAGGCGATGGCCGGCGCCGCGCGTGAGCGCTTCGAGGCCTTGCTGACCTACGGCGAACCGGCAGACACGGCCGCGACGGGCGACCTGGTCGTCGTCGCGCCGCGCTTCGGCACCGTCAGCCCATGGGCGTCCAAGGCGACCGACATTGCGCGCAACTGCGGCCTGTCGCTCAAGCGTGTCGAGCGCGTCGTCGAGTACCGCGTCGTACTGAAGTCCGGCCTGCTTGGCGGCACCAAACACCTGAGTGAGGCGGAATTGCAGGCCTGCGCCGAACTGCTGCACGACCGCATGACCGAGTCGGTCTGCTTCAGCCGCGACGACACGGCCCACCTGTTCGACGAGCGCACGGCCGAGCCGCTGGCGCATGTCGACGTGCTGGGCGCCGGCCGCGCCGCGCTGGAGAAGGCCAACGTCCAGTTCGGCCTGGCGCTGTCTGCCGACGAGATCGACTACCTCGACGCCAATTTCAAGAAGCTCGGTCGCAACCCCAGCGATGTCGAGCTGATGATGTTCGCGCAGGCCAACAGCGAGCACTGCCGGCACAAGATCTTCAACGCGAGCTTCACGGTGGATGGCCAGGCGCAGCCGCTGTCCCTGTTCGGCATGATCCGCAACACCGAGAAGCTGAACCCGCAGCACACGGTCATCGCGTACTCGGACAACGCCGCGGTGATGGAAGGCCATGCCATCCAGCGCTGGATGGCGGCCGACGCGCCAGGTTCTGCCTACACGGCCCGCGCCGAGCAGGCGCAGGTGCTGATGAAGGTGGAGACGCACAACCACCCGACGGCCATCTCGCCGTTCCCGGGCGCGTCCACCGGTGCGGGCGGCGAAATTCGTGACGAAGGTGCGACGGGGCGGGGATCGAAGCCCAAGGCTGGCCTGACGGGCTTCTCGGTCTCCAACCTGCATTTGCCGGGCCTGGCCGAGCCTTGGGAGCGCGATCCGGTGGGCAAGCCCGCGCACATCGCGTCGGCGCTGCAGATCATGATCGAAGGCCCGCTGGGCGGCGCGGCGTTCAACAACGAGTTCGGGCGGCCCAACCTGGCCGGCTATTTCCGCGTCTTCGAGCAGACCGTGGACGGCGTGCGCCGCGGCTATCACAAGCCCATCATGATCGCGGGCGGCTTGGGGCAGATCCGGTCCGACCTGACCCAGAAGATCGAGTTCCCCGCGGGCAGCCTGCTGATCCAGCTGGGCGGCCCGGGCATGCGCATCGGCATGGGCGGCAGCGCGGCCAGCTCGATGGCGGCGGGCACGAACACGGCGGACCTGGACTTCGACTCGGTGCAGCGCGGCAATCCAGAGATCGAGCGGCGCGCGCAGGAGGTCATCAACCACTGCTGGGGGCTGGGGCAGGAGAACCCGGTGCTGGCCATCCACGACGTGGGTGCGGGCGGCATCTCGAATGCCTTCCCCGAACTGGTCAACGACGCCGGCCGCGGTGCGCGCTTCGACCTGCGCAAGGTGCCGCTGGAAGAGTCCGGCCTGGCGCCCAAGGAAATCTGGTGCAACGAGAGCCAGGAGCGCTACGTGCTGGCCATCGCGCCCGAGAGCCTGGAGCGCTTCGCCGCGATGTGCGCGCGTGAGCGCTGCCCGTTCGCGGTCGTCGGCGTCGTCACCGAGGAGCGCGACCTGAAGCTGGTGGACGGCGACACCGAAGTTATCGGCCACACCAGCGACCACCCCATCGACATGCCGATGGACGTGCTGCTTGGCAAGCCGCCCAAGATGCAGCGTGACGTGACCCGCGTGGCGCGCGACGGCGGCGCGCTGGACCTGTCGGGCGTCAAGCTGGAGCAGGCCGCCTTCGACGTGCTGCGCCACCCGACCGTTGCAGCCAAGCGCTTCCTCGTCACCATCGGCGACCGCACCGTGGGCGGACTGAACCACCGCGACCAGATGGTCGGCCCCTGGCAGGTGCCGGTGGCCGACTGCGCCGTCACGCTGGCCGACTTCAACGGCTTTGCCGGCGAGGCCATGAGCATGGGCGAGCGCACGCCGCTGGCGTCCGTGAACGCCCCGGCCTCGGGCCGCATGGCCGTGGCCGAGGCCATCACCAACCTGCTGGCCGCGCCCATCGAGCTGCCGCGCGTGAAGCTCAGCGCCAACTGGATGGCCGCCTGCGGCGAGCCGGGCGAAGACGCGGCGCTGTTCGACACCGTCAAGGCCGTCGGCATGGAGCTGTGTCCGGCGCTGGGCATCTCCGTCCCGGTCGGCAAGGACTCCTTGTCGATGCGGACCAAGTGGGACGCCAACCAGGTCACCGCGCCGGTGTCGCTGATCGTCACCGCCTTCGCCAGCATCGCCGACGTGCGCGGCACGCTGACGCCCGAATGGCAGCGCGAAGACTCGGCGCTGATCCTCATCGACCTCGGTCGGGGCCGACACCGCATGGCGGGCTCCATCCTGGCGCAGACACTGAACCAGTTCGGCAGCGATGTACCGGACCTGGATGACCCGCAGCTGCTGGTCTCGCTGGTCAACGCCATCAACGAACTGCGCGCCGCTGGCCGGCTGCTGGCCTACCACGACCGGTCGGACGGCGGCCTGTGGGCAGCGGCCTGCGAGATGGCCTTTGCCGGCCAGACCGGCCTGAGCCTGAACGTGGACCTGCTGGTCACCGAAGGCGACGGCATCAGCGACAGTCGCGCTGACATGGGCGATTCCAAGAACTGGGCGTCGCAAGTCGGCGCCCGTCGCGAGGAATTGACGCTGAAGGCGCTGTTCAACGAAGAGCTTGGCGCGCTGATCCAGGTGCGCGCCGCGGACCGCGACGCCGTGATGCAGGTGCTGCGCGCGCACGGCCTGTCCAGGCACTCGCACGTTGTCGCCAAGCCGAACAAGACGCGCCAGGTCGAGGTCTGGCGCGATGCGAAGAAGGTGTTCGGCGTCGACCTGACGGCACTGCAGCAGGCCTGGGACGAGGTGTCATGGCGCATCGCCCAGTTGCGCGACAACCCGGCCTGTGCCGACGCCGAGCATGCGGCGGCTGGCCAGGCCAACGACCCGGGGCTGCATGTGCACCTCACCTTCGCACCCGAGGCACCCTTCGTCGCTACCGGCGCGAAACCCAAGGTGGCCATCCTGCGTGAGCAGGGCGTCAACTCGCACATCGAGATGGCCTACGCGATGGCGCTGGGCGGCTTCGACAGCTTCGACGTGCATATGAGCGACCTGCAGTCCGGCGCGGTCAAGCTGGACGGCTTTGCGGCGTTTGTCGCCTGCGGCGGCTTCAGCTATGGCGACACGCTGGGGGCGGGTGAAGGCTGGGCGCGCAGCATCATGTTCAACCCCGTGCTGGCCGGACAGTTCCGCGCCTTCTTTGCACGGCCGGACACGCTGGCGCTGGGTGTCTGCAACGGCTGCCAGATGCTGGCGGCGCTGGCGCCCATCATTCCGGGCGCCGACGCCTGGCCACGCTTCACGCGCAACCAGAGCGAGCAGTTCGAGGCGCGGTTGTCGCTGGTCGAGGTGCTCGATTCACCCAGCGTGTTTTTCAAGGGCATGGCGGGCAGCCGGCTGCCCATCGCGGTCGCGCACGGCGAGGGGTTTGCCAACTTCGCGCGCCAGGGCGATGCGGCCAAGGTCATCCCTGCCATGCGTTTCGTGGACCACCACGGCCAGCCGACCGAGGCCTACCCGTTCAACCCCAACGGCAGCCCCGGCGGCCTGACCTCGGTGACGACGCCGGATGGCCGCTTCACGGCGTTGATGCCGCACCCGGAGCGCGTGTTCCGCAACGTGCAGATGAGCTGGACCTCGGGCGACCGCTCATTGCACAGCCCGTGGCTGCGCATGTTCCAGAACGCGCGCAAGACGCTGGGCTGAACCCGGCGCTGAACGAAAAAGGCGGGCCTCGGGCCCGCCTTTTGCATGGGGTGGGGCCGGTCAGTCCTGCACCACCGCGGCCGACTGCAGCCGCTTGTTCACCCGCAGCGCCAGCAGCGTGCAGACCACGCCGGACAGCAGGTACAGGCTCACCGACACCAGGCCGAAGCGCGACGACAGGAACAGCGCCACCACCGGCGCGAACGCGGCGCCCAGCAGCCAGGCCATGTCGGCCGACAACGCCGCGCCGGTGTAGCGGAAGTGCGGCAGGAAGTTGGACGTCACCGAGCCCGCCGACTGGCCGTAGGACAGCCCCAGCAGCACGAAGCCGATCAGGATGAAGGCCGCGAGGCCCGGCTTGCCGCCGCCCAGCATCAGCGGCGTGAACAGCGCGAAGATGCCGATGGCCACGGCCAGCGTGCCCAGGAAGCTGCGGCGGCCGACGCTGTCGGCGATCAGGCCCGACATCGGCATCGCGGCCGCGGCGAACGCAGCGCCGAGCAGCTCCATCTTCATGAAGTCCGCCACACCGCCGTTCTCGCCGTACAGCGCCACCCAGGACAGCGGGAACACCGTCACGAGGTGGAAGAGGGCGTAGCTGGCCAGCGCGGTGAAGGCGCCGATGACGATGTGGTGGCCTTGCGCCGGCAGCAGCTCGCGCAGGTAGGCCGGGTCCAGCTCATGCTCCTCCATGCGCTTCTCGTACTCGTGCGTGACGACCAGGCGCAGCCGCGCGAACAGGGCCACGACGTTGATCGCGAAGGCGGTGAAGAACGGGAAGCGCCAGCCCCAGGAGAGAAAGTCCTTGCTGTCCAGGCTGGTGAAGACGTACAGGAACACGCCTGACGCGACGAAGAAGCCCAGCGGTGCGCCGAGCTGGCCCAGCATCGCGTACCAGCCGCGGCGGTGCGGCGGTGCGTTCAGCGCCAGCAGCGAGGGCAGGCCGTCCCACGAGCCGCCCAGCGCCAGGCCTTGGCCGATGCGGCACAGCGCCAGCAGCACGATGGCGGTGATGCCCGCATCCGCATAGTTGGGCAGCAGCCCCATGCCGACCGTGGAGCAGCCCAGCAGGAAGAGGGCGACAGTCAGCTTGGCCGAGCGGCCGAAGTGGCGCTGGATGGACATGCCGATCAGCGTGCCGACCGGGCGCACGACGAAGGCCAGCGCGAACACCAGGAAGGCGTACAGCGTGCCCGTGACAGCGTCTGCAAATGGGAAGAAGATGTGCGGGAACACCAGCACCGAGGCGATGCCGAACACGAAAAAGTCGAAGTATTCGGACGCCCGGCCGATGATCACGCCGACGGCGATGTCACCGGGGGCCAGTTCTTCGTCGGTCCTCGCGCCGGGTCGGCCCTGGCTGGTTTCGGGGGGATTCAAGGTACTGCTCATGCTGGCCATCGCCGTCTGTCTCCGTACTTGCTAGGACAAAATGTCCAATCGTTGATTTGGGTCAATCAACTTACATTTCAGCAGCTCGTGCAAGATCGTTAACCCTCGCGCGCGTTACTCCGGATGTACCACACCCTATCACTCCCGTCTCGCGTCTTGACCTGGGGCACTGCCCTGGCGGCCAGCATCGCACTGAGCGGTTGCAACCTGCTCGTGATGAAGCCGCATGGTGACATCGCCAAGCAGCAGGCCAACCTGATCGTCACCTCCACGCTGCTCATGCTGCTGATCATCGTGCCGGTGATCGTGCTGACGCTGTTCTTTGCATACCGTTACCGCCAGTCCAACAGCGGGGCCACTTATGCGCCTGACTGGGACCATTCCACCCGGCTGGAACTGGTCATCTGGGGAGCGCCGCTGCTGATCATCATCGCGCTGGGCGCGATCACCTGGATCAGCACCCACAAGTTGGACCCGTTCCGCCCGCTGGACCGCATCGCCGAGGACAAGCCGCTGGCCGCCGACGTGAGGCCGCTGGAGGTGCATGTGGTGGCCATGGACTGGAAGTGGCTGTTCATCTACCCGGAGCAGGGCATCGCCCTCGTCAACGAGATGGCGGCGCCGGTGGACCGCCCCATCCACTTCCGCTTCACGTCCACGTCGGTGATGAACACGTTCTACGTGCCGGCGCTGGCCGGCATGATCTACGCGATGCCGGGCATGCAAACGCAACTGCATGCGGTCATCAACAAGCCGGGCGTGTACGACGGCATCTCGGCGCAGTACAGCGGCGCCGGCTTCTCCGACATGCGCTTCAAGTTCCACGGCCTGACGGACGAGGAGTTCGCGCGCTGGGTCCAGACCAACAAGGCCGGTGGCGCCGAACTGACCCGCGCCGCCTACCTGCAGCTCGAACAGCCCAGCACCAAGGAACCCATCCGCCGCTTCGCCAGCGTGGAGGACGGCCTGTGGAGCGCCATCATCGACCGCTGCGTCGACGGCAAGAAGATGTGCGCCAGCCAGATGATGGCCATCGACGCCGCCGGCGGTGCCGGCAAGGGCGGCCTCGCCAGCACGATGCGCAGCGGCTGGCGCGACGTGGATGGCAACCGGCGCGAGCGCATCGTCGTCGCCGCGCTGTGCACGCCGACCAATCCGCTGGGCCTGCCCCTCGAGACCGCTGACGCATCGGCCACCGCGCCGAAGAACTGAGCCCGACCGATGTCCAATCCCGTTGTTGCGCAGCACCAGGCTGCCGATCAGCTCCATCCCATCCTCGGCCGGCTGGGCTGGGACTCGCTGCCCCTGCACGAGCCCATCCTCGTCGCCACCTTCGCGGCGGTCGCCCTGGGCGGCCTGCTGATGTTCGCGCTGGTCACCAAGTTCCGCCTCTGGGGCCACCTGTGGCGCGACTGGGTCACCAGCATCGACCACAAGAAGATCGGCATCATGTACATCATCCTGGGCGTCGTGATGCTGCTGCGCGGCTTCGCGGACGCGCTGATGATGCGGGCCCACCAGGCCATGTCTTTCGCCGACAACGCCGGCTTCCTGCCGCCGCACCACTACGACCAGGTGTTCACGGCGCACGGCGTCATCATGATCTTCTTCGTCGCGATGCCCTTCGTGACCGGGTTCATGAACTACGTCGTGCCGCTGCAGATCGGCGCGCGTGACGTGGCCTTCCCGTTCCTGAACAACTTCAGCTTCTGGATGACCGCCGGCGGCGCCATCCTGGTGATGATCTCGCTGTTCATCGGCGAGTTCGCCAAGACCGGCTGGCTGGCCTACCCGCCGCTGTCGGGCATCCTGGCGAGCCCCGACGTGGGGGTGGACTACTACCTCTGGGCGCTGCAGATCGCGGGGGTGGGCACGACGTTGTCGGGCATCAACCTGATCGCCACCATCATCAAGATGCGGGCGCCCGGCATGACGATGATGAAGATGCCCGTCTTCACGTGGACGTCGCTGTGCACCAACGTGCTCATCGTCGCGACCTTCCCCGTGCTGGCCGCCACGCTCGCGCTGTTGACGGCCGACCGGTATCTCGGCACCAACTTCTTCACGAACGACCTGGGCGGCAACGCCATGCTCTACGTGAACCTGATCTGGATCTGGGGCCACCCCGAGGTCTACATCCTGGTGCTGCCGGTGTTCGGCATCTTCTCGGAGGTGGTGTCCACCTTCAGCCGCAAGAAGCTGTTCGGCTATGCGTCCATGGTCTACGCCACGGTCGTCATCACCATCCTGTCCTACCTGGTGTGGCTGCACCACTTCTTCACGATGGGCTCGGGCGCCAGCGTGAACAGCTTCTTCGGCATCACGACGATGATCATCTCGATCCCGACGGGTGCGAAGATCTTCAACTGGCTGTTCACGATGTACCGCGGCCGCATCAAGTTCGAGGTGCCGATGCTGTGGACCATGGGCTTCATGGTCACCTTCACCATCGGCGGCATGACCGGCGTGCTGCTGGCCGTGCCGGCGGCGGACTTCGTGCTGCACAACAGCCTGTTCCTCATCGCCCACTTCCACAACGTCATCATCGGCGGCGTGGTGTTCGGCGCGTTCGCCGGCATCAACTACTGGTTCCCCAAGGCCTTCGGCTTCCGGCTGGATGCCTTCTGGGGCAAGGTGTCGTTCTGGTGCTGGTTCGTCGGCTTCTGGCTGGCCTTCGCGCCGCTGTACGTGCTGGGCCTGATGGGCGTCACGCGCCGCGTCAGCCACTTCGACGACCCGTCGCTGCAGATCTGGTTCGTCATCGCCGCCATCGGTGCGGGCGTCGTGGCGCTGGGCATCGCGGCCTTCCTGGTCCAGATCGCCGTCAGCATCAAGCGCCGCAAGGCCCTGCGCGACACCACCGGTGACATCTGGGGCGGGCGCACGCTGGAGTGGTCCACGTCCTCGCCGCCGCCCGACTACAACTTCGCCTTCACGCCCGTCGCCCACGAGATGGATGCCTGGTACGACATGAAGCAGCGCGGCGCCGAGCGTCCGGTCAAGGGCTTCGTGGCCATCCACATGCCCAAGAACACCGGTGCCGGCTTCGTCATCGCCATGCTGGCCACGGCCATGGGCTTCGCGCTGATCTGGCACATGTACATCCTGGCGGCGCTGGGCCTGGCGGCCACCGTCATCGCCGCCATCGTGCATACCTTCAACTACGACCGCGACTACCACATCGCGGCCGACGCCGTGACCCGCAGCGAGGACGAGCGCACCCGTGCCCTGGCCGCGGCCGCTGCTGCCGGCGCCGCCGCCTGACCGGAAGACCCTGACATGACTGCAACCGTGGCCACGCACTTGAACGGCACGCCGGTCTATTACGACCACAGCGGCGAGCACCACCCGCCCAACAGCACCATGCTGGGCTTCTGGCTGTACCTGATGAGCGATTGCCTCATCTTCGCGGTGCTTTTCGCCGTCTACGCCGTGCTGGGCCGCTCCTACGCGGCCGGCCCGTCGGGCGCCGACCTGTTCGACCTGCCGCTGGTGGCCGCCAATACCGCGCTGCTGCTGTTCTCGTCCATCACCTACGGCTTCGCGATGATCGCGATGCAGGCCCGCAAGAAGGGTCAGGTGCTGGCCTGGCTGGCCATCACGGGCCTGTTGGGCCTGGGGTTCCTCGGCATCGAGCTGTACGAGTTCCACCACCTCATCCACGAGGGCGCCGGCCCCGGCCGCAGCGCCTTCCTGTCCAGCTTCTTCACGCTGGTCGGCACGCACGGCCTGCACGTCACCTTCGGCTGCATCTGGCTGGTCACGCTCATGTTCCAGGTGCAGAAGCTGGGCCTCACGCCCGCCAACCGGCGCCGCCTGATGTGCCTGTCGATGTTCTGGCACTTCCTGGACGTCGTCTGGATCGGCGTCTTCACCTTCGTCTACCTGATGGGAGTGCTGTGATGGCGGCCAACCACGATCACGGTCACCACGGTGACGACCACCTTGACGGCGAAGCGGACTTCCACGTCAGCTACAAGGGCTACGCCACGGGCTTCATTCTGTCGGTCATCCTGACGGCCATCCCGTTCTGGCTGGTCATGGCCAAGGTGCTGCCCAGCCCCAAGATGACCGGCTTCGTCATCCTCGGCTTCGCGGCCGTGCAGATGGTGGTGCACATGGTCTATTTCCTGCACATGAACGCCAAGGTCGAGCAGGGCTGGTCGCTGCTGGCCCTGGTGTTCACGGCGGCCCTGGTCGTCATCATGCTGGCCGGTTCGGTCTGGGTCATGTATCACATGAACACCAACATGATGCCGACCCCGGACCCGGCTGCGATGAGGAACATGCCCTGACGGGCATCGCATGAACCGGGCTGCGCGCGTTGCGCTGATCGTCACCGCGGCGCTCGCCAGCCTGGGTTTCCTCGCGCTGGCCGCCTGGCAGGTTCAGCGCCTGGGCTGGAAGCAGGACCTCATGGCCCGCATCGATGCCCAGGTCCGGGCCGATCCCGTGCCACTGCCGTTGCCTGCCGCGTGGGCAGCCGTTGGCAAGGCCGACGAATACCGCCGCGTGCGCCTGAAGGGCCGGTTCGAGCCGCGCGAAGCGCTCGTGCAGGCCACGACCGAGCTGGGCGGCGGCCACTGGGTGCTGGCGCCGCTGCGGCTGGACGACGGCAGTGCCATCCTGGTCAACCGCGGTTTCGTGCCGCCCGAGCAGCGCGCGCCCGAACGGCACGCGGCGCCCACGGGCCTGGTCGAGCTGGTCGGCCTGCTGCGCCTGACCGAGACCGGCGGCGGCCCGCTGCGGCAGAACGTGCCGGGTGAAGGCCGCTGGTATTCGCGCGATGTGGCCGGCATTGCCGCCCAGCTCGCGCTCACCGGCCCGGTCGCCCCGTTCTTCGTCGACGAGTCCGCCGACCCCGCGAAGCCGCGCCGCTATCCGCGACCGGGCCTGACCGTGCTGCACTTCGCCAACAACCACGCCGTCTACGCCGCCACCTGGCTGGCGCTCGCGGTGATGGCCGCCGCAGCGGCGGGCTACCTGGTCCGCGAAGAGCGCCGGCGCGTCACGCCTTGAACCTCCTCCCCGCGCCCACCGCCGAACCCGTCGTCGCCGCGCCTGAGCAGCGTGCCGGCCGGGCCAACCTGCGCCAGCTCATCGAGCTTCGCTGGCTGGCCGTGGGCGGGCAACTCGCGACCGTGCTGGTGGTGCACGCCGTGCTGGGCATCACGCTGCCGTGGGCGGAGATGCTGACGCTGCTGGGTGTGCTCGTCGTGTTCAACCTGTTCAGCCTGTGGCGCAACCGCCTGGCGCGGCCGGTGTCGCAGCTGGAGCTGTGCGTCGGGCTGCTCGTGGACGTGGCTGTGCTGACGGGGCAGCTCTACCTGGCCGGTGGCAGCGACAACCCCTTCATCTACCTCTACCTGCTGCAGGTGGCCGTGGCCTCCGTGCTGCTGCGGCCGGCCTACCTGTGGGCCGTGGTGCTGAGCGCGGTGGTCGGCTTCGTCATGCTGATGCAGTGGCACCGCCCGCTGCTGCTGGACCCGCAGTCACCCACGCTGCTGTCGACCAATTACCTGGGCGGTGTGCTGCTGTGTTTCCTGCTGAACGTGGGGCTGCTCAGCGTGTTCATCGTGCGCATCAACCGCAACCTGCGCCAGCGTGACGCCGCGCTGGCGCAGGCGCAGCAACGCGCGGCGGAAGAGGTGCACATCGTGCGCATGGGGCTGCTGGCCAGCGGCGCTGCGCATGAGCTGGGCACGCCGCTGGCCACGCTCAGCGTCATCCTGGGTGACTGGGCGCACATGGCGCCGTTCGCCGCCGAACCCGAGCTGCGCGAGGAGATCGAGGAGATGCAGCGCCAGATCCTGCGCTGCAAGGCCATCGTCACCGGCATCCTGATGTCGGCCGGCGAGATGCGTGGCGAGGCCCCGCGGCTGACCACGCTGCAGGCCTTCATCGACGGCCTGGCCGACGGCTGGCGTGCCGCCCACCCGCACGCCGGGCTGGCAGTGCGCTGCGATCGCCTGCCCGACGCCGGCATCATCGCGGACAGCGCGCTGCAGCAGGTCATCGCCAACCTGCTGGACAACGCCGCCGAGGCCGCGCCCGGCCGGCCGCTCGCCCTCATCGCCAGCTGCCCGGGCGGCGACACGCTGAGCCTGAGCGTGCTCGACGAGGGCCCGGGTTTCGATGCCGAGCGCCTTAGGCACTTCGGCGAGCCCTACCAGAGCAGCAAGGGCCAGCCCGGCCGCGGCATGGGGCTGTTCCTGTCGGTCAACGTGGCGCGCACGCTGGGCGGCCGGCTGGAGGCGCGCAACCGGGAGGATGGCGGCGCAGCCGTCACCCTCACGCTGCCGCTGTCTTCGCTGCAGCCCCGAGAATCGGCCCCCGATGCCCGCCGTGACTGAAGACGACCGCCTGCTGCTCATCGTCGAGGACGACGACAGCTTCGCGCGCACGTTGAGCCGCTCCTTCGAGCGCCGCGGCTGGCGCGTCGTGCGCGCCACCGGCCTGGACGACATGAAGACGCTGCTGGAGGCGCTGCCCGAGGACGAGGAACTGGGCCACGCCGTCGTGGACCTCAAGCTCGCCGGCGGCTCTTCGGGCCTGGCCTGCGTGCAATGCCTGCACGGCTGGGACCCGGAGGTGCTGATCGTCGTGCTGACCGGCTACGCCAGCATCGCCACCGCCGTGGAGGCCATCAAGCTGGGGGCCTGCCACTACCTCGCCAAGCCGGCCAACACCGACGACATCGAAGCGGCATTCGCCCGCAAGCAGGGCGACGCCGACGTGGAACTGACCGAGCGCCAGACGGCGTCCATCAAGACGCTGGAATGGGAGCGCATCCACGAGGTGCTGGCCGAGACCGACTTCAACATCAGCGAGACCGCCCGGCGCCTGGGCATGCACCGGCGCACGCTGGCGCGCAAGCTGGAGAAGCAGCGCATCAAGTGAACGCCGTGACCCGGGTTGGCGCCCGAGTCATCGGCCACACGGACGAATCCACTGGGGGGGCGTTTCACGGCCGGCTTTGCGGTGCATGCTTGCGGCCAGGCGCGGGCACCGTTGCAGGCAGTGCCGGGGTTGCACATGTCATCCTGCGACGCACGCGTGTCGATTTGACCGGGCGTCGTTCGTCGATGCATGCCCGGTGCTCGCAGGTGTGCGCGCTGGCCGGTCAACTCAACAGGAGTGAAGACATGTCATACATCGATGGTTTTGTGATCGCGGTCCCCACCGCCAACAAGCAGAAGTTCATTGAACACGCGCGCCATTTCGACGCGATGTTCATCGAGCTGGGTGCAATCCGTGTGATCGAAGCTTGGGGCAACGACGTCCCCGACGGCAAGGTCACCGACTTCCGCCGTGCAGTCCAGGCCACGGCGGAGGAGACGGTGGCGTTCTCGTGGGTCGAATGGCCGGACAAGGCCACGCGCGACGCAGGCATGAAGAAAATGATGGAAGACCCGCGCATGGATCCGTCCACGCCCGGCAATCCGCCCATGCCCTTCGACGGCAAACGCATGATCTTCGGTGGCTTCGAACAGGTGGTCGAAGTGAAGGCCTGAGCGGCAGGGCGACGCCGCGCCTGGAGACCTGCCACCTCGTCACGGCGGGCGTCTGACGCAGCAGCGGGCCCTCAGGCAGAGTGTTCCGGGACATCGCGCGCGACGCCCGCTCCCGGGACACTGCCTGGCTTCACCCTCGCGGCCAGGAGATGTCGGTCGCGACGATGGCTTTCGCGTAGGCTCGCGGTGCACACATTGATCCCCAATGACCATGCAATCGTCCACCGCAACGCCCCTATCCGGAGATCAACTTGCAGGTCGGCTGGCGCTCCTCAGTGGCGCCTTCGGAATCATGGCGTTCGCATGCCTGATCGTGTTCCTGGTGATGAGACCTGCAGACCCGCGGGTCGCTCATCTCCTGCTCAGGAGCCATGACGCCGGGGTCATCTTGCAATCGCTCTGCCTGATTCCGTTCGCCGTTGCGCTCGACGCCATCGCTCGCCGGCATTCGCTCGGATCGAACCGGATGATCGCCGTCGCGGCGGTTGCCTTTCTCACCCTGGTCGTTGTCCTGATGTCGCTGAGCTTCGCCAAAGTCGTCGCGGACGCGCTCTACATGATCCCCCAAGGTGCGGTTGGAGCATGGCTCATCGTCGTAGGCCGGCAGGCTGCCAACGGCCTACCGACAGGGTTGCGCAGACTGGGTGTCGTGGCAGGCGCCGGTCTCCTGCTGATCAGCCTCTTTCCCATCGGCTACGCGCTGTTCGTCGATGCCGCGATCTTTCACGGTCCGATCTCGGATGATGATCCGACCCCGCCCGGGACGCAGAGGGCGAACGAGATCGTCCACCTCGCGCTTGCCGTCGGCACATTGATGGGTTGCTCGACGTATCCGGTCTGGGCGGCTCTGGCCGGTCGCTGGCTTCTTTTGCGCAAGGGGCAGTGACCGTCGACACGTGCTCGTGTGTTCCGAAGCTGGGCACCGCTCCTGGGTCGACATGCGTCTGTCGCGGCGCGCAGAAGCGGTCCGCTCAAATGCCGGCCAGCAACTCATAGGACCGCCGCCTCAGACCATGGTCATGCACCGCGCAGGCGACGATGAATTCATCGGCCTGCGTGCGTGCCCAGGTGGCTGCCAGGCCGGCGCGCACGGTCTCGGGCGAGCCCACGATGGATTCGCTGAGCATGCGCTGCACCTGCAGCGCCTCGGCCGGCGTCCACAGCGCCTCCATGCTCGCCACCGGCGGCGGCAGCTTGCCACGCTGGCCGCGCACCATGCCCAGGAAACGCTGCTGCGACGACGTGAACAGCACACGCGCTTCCTCGTCGGTCGGCGCGACGACCACGTTCAGCCCCACCATCGCATGCGGCCTGGGGTGGCGCGCGCTGGGCTTGTAGGTGGCGCGGTAGATCTGCAGCGCCTGCATCAGCAGGT
Source organism: Roseateles sp. (assembly GCF_965229315.1). Classification (GTDB taxonomy): domain Bacteria; phylum Pseudomonadota; class Gammaproteobacteria; order Burkholderiales; family Burkholderiaceae_C; genus Pelomonas. The sequence goes on along the minus strand of NZ_CBDDJA010000002.1, from coordinate 2,188,185 downwards.
CGGGCGCAAAGTGCGACGCGAACGCGAACGGCAGGCCGAGGTAGGCCGCCAACTGCGCGCCGTAGAGGCTGGAGCCCAGCAGCCAGATCGGCACCTCCGTGCCCTGGCCGGGCACCGCGCGCACGACGGCGTCTGCGCTTGCCGGTGCGAGATAGCCCTGCAGCTCCAGCACGTCGTTCGGGAAGGCGTCCTCGCCGGTGCTTTCCAGGCTGCGGCGCAGCGCGCGCATCGTCGGCCGGTCCGTGCCCGGCGCGCGGCCCAGGCCCAGGTCGATGCGGCCGGGGAACAGCTCGGCCAGCGTGCCGAACTGCTCGGCGATGGTCAGCGGCGCATGGTTGGGCAGCATGATGCCGCCGGAGCCCACGCGGATGCGGCGGGACGTGGCCGCGAGCTGGCCGATCAGCACGGCCGTGGCCGAACTGGCCACGCCTTCCATGTTGTGGTGTTCGGCCACCCAGTAGCGCGTGTAGCCGAGTTCATCGGCCAGGCGGACGAGGTCCAGGCTGTTGAGCAGCGCATCGCGCGTGGTGGCGCCCTCGACGACGGGCGCCAGGTCGAGGATGGAGAGCGGGGGCAGGGCAGACATGCCGCCATCTTGCCGCCGCGGGCTTGGCCTCGTCAGCGCGGGGCCTTGCGCAGATGGGATTGCAGCCAGGGCAGCAGCCGCGCCTCGTAGGCTGCAGCATCGAAGTCGTGCAGGTCCACGTGGGTCGCGCCCTCGACGGGCCAGAGCGACTTGGGGCCCGGCGCGGCGGCGAACAGGCGTTCGGTCTCCCTCCAGCGCGTGTGCTGGTCCTCGGTGCCGGACGCGACCAGCAGCGGCGCACCCACTGACCCGATCGCCGCAACGGGCCGCAGCTGCGCCGCGCTCAGGTCCAGCCGTAGCGGCAGTTGCATCAGCAGCAGCGGCGCGACCAGCCGGCTGGCCGTGGGTCCCAACCGCATGGCCAGCCGGTCCTGCACGGCGTCGTCGATGGTGGGGTAGACCGACTCCAGCACCAGCGCATCCAGCGCCGGCCGGCGCTGGGCGAACAGCAGCGACGCGCCGCCCAGCGACACGCCGATGGCGGCGACCCGCTCGCCCGGAGCCCGCGCGCGCAGCCAGGCCAGCGCGGCGTCCACGCCCGGCGCCTCGCCGTGGCCGAAGGTGATGCGCTCGCCGCTGCTCTCGCCATGCGCCGGCAGGTCGATCAGCAGACTGGCAATGCCCTCGCGCTGCAGCCAGCGGGCGCGGTCCAGCATCTGCAGCCGGTTGCCGCGTACGCCGTGCAGCAGCAGCACGGCGCCTTCGCCGGCGCGGCCGGGCACGAACCAGCCGCCGACCTGCTGGCCGTCGCCATAGGGGATGCGCACCTGTTCCGCGGCCAGCCCGTCGGGTGGCGGGCCGATGGCCGCGCGCGCGGGGCGCGTCAGCAGCTCGCCAGCGACCAGGCTCAAGCCGAGCAGGGCGGCGATCAACAGCAGCAGGCTGGCGGTGAGGCGGCGGCGCATGGCGGCATGATCGCCGCTGCCGGAGCGTCAGGCGGCGAGGTCGAGCACCGCGCGCACGAGTTGTGCGCCGTCCGGGTGCGGCAGCAGGCGGGCGCCCCGGTCGCGCAGCAGCGCCAGCATGCGGCGGTTGTCGGCCAGCACGTCACCGTGCAGCGCGTGCAAGCCACGCTGCCGGGCATGCGCCGCCAGATGCGCCATCAGCCGGCGACCCAGGCCAAGCCCATGCCAGTCGTCGGCCACGGCGAGAGCGAACTCGGCGCTGCCGGGCGAGCTGGCGTCGTGCACGTAGCGCGCATCCGCCACGACCGGCATGCCCGGCGCCAGCGACTCCGCGACCCAGGCGAGGTGCGAGCGTTGGTCCATGTCCGTCAGCAGTTTCAGCAGGGACGGGCTCAGCTCGCGCAAGCCGATGTGGAAGCGCTGGTGGCGCGAGCCCAGCGACAGGCCGCGGAAGAATGCCTGCTCGGCGCCCGCATCGGCCGCGGCAACCGGCCGCAGCCGCACGGCGCGGTCGCCCGGCAAGGGCCAGACGGGCCATGCGTCCACGGCCGGCCCGGCGGGCAGCGCTGGCCGCTCGACCCGCGTGTTCATGCCAGCGCCCCGGCGGCCGCCGGCCGCAGGTCCAGCACGGCCGGGCCGCTCAGCGCGCTGACCGTGACGGCCTCGTGGCTCTGCACGGTGTAGCACTGGCCCGGCTCCAGCACGATGTCGCGGCTGTCGTGGTCGATGGTGATCCACAGCGTGCCGGCTGCGCTGCACAGGTGGGTGGCGCGGGCCTCGGGCAGGCGGGAGATCTGGCCGCGCTGCAGCAGCAGCCGGGTGCGGGCAGTGGTGGCGGTGTCGGTCGGCATGCGGTGCTCCTCGGGCGGCCGGGCTGCGGATGCATGCCGGGTTGACATGCTTGCGCCGGGGCCGTCTGGCGCGGATAGTGAGCGCCGCACGCCAGGCCGACAAACGATGATTCGGAAGGCTTCGCATTCCGCCAACGCATGCCAACCAAACCCCTGGACCACCTCCCGCCGCTGCAGTTGCTCGCCGCTTTCGAGGCGGCGGCGCGGCACCTGAGCTTCACGGCGGCGGCCGAGGAGCGCTTCGTCACGCAGTCCGCCATGAGCCGGCAGATGCGCGCGCTGGAGGACGACCTGGGTGTGGCGCTGTTCGAGCGCCGCCACCGCGCGCTGGCGCTGACCGAGGACGGCCAGCGCCTGCACGCCGCCTGCGCGACGGCGCTGAACACGCTGCGCGTGGCCGTGCGCACCGTGCGCGAGCCGCACCAGCGGCAGGTGCTGGCGCTGACGACGACGCCCGGTTTCGCGTCGCTGTGGCTGATCCCGAGGCTGACGGCCTTCACGCGCGCCCACCCCGGCATCGACGTGCGGCTGGACGCGGGCCTGGGCAACCGCAATCTGGCCAGCGAGGGGTTCGATCTCGCCATCCGCTACAGCCCCATCGGCGCGGCCCAGGGCCGGCAACTGTTCGCCGAGTCCATGCTGCCCGTCTGCAGCCCGCGGCTGGTGGGCGAGCTGAACCTGCCGCTGCGCGAGCCGGCCGACCTGGCGCGGCACACGCTGCTGCACCTGGCGATGGACGGCGACAGCGCCGGCATGCCGGCCGAATGGGAGCCCTGGCTGAACGCATGGGGGCTGACCGACCTGCGGCCGGCGGCGCGGCTGAGTTTTTCCAGCTATTCGGAAGCAATTGCCGCTGCCGTGGCAGGGCAGGGCGTGGCCCTGGGCCGGCGGCCGCTGGTGGACGGCCTGCTCGCCAGCGGCCAGCTCGTCACGCCCTTCGACGCCGGCATCGCGTCGGCGCGGGCCTACCGGCTCATCGTCGACCCGGCAGCCAAGGCGCGGCCGGCGGTGAAGGCGTTCGAGCAGTGGCTGTTGGCGCAGTGCGCGGCGCCAGCCACCGGCCCTTAACCCGCCAGCCCGGCGTACACGTGCTGCACGTCGTCGTTGTCGTCCAGCGCGGCCAGGAAGCTCTCCACCTCGTCCAATTGCTCGGCCGTCAGGCTCTCCGGGGCGATGGGGTTCTTGGGGCGGTAGCCGAGCTTGGCGCTCAGCACCGTGAAGCCCTGGCCGGGTAGCGCACGGCTGACCAGGTCGAGGTCGGCCGGGTCGGTCAGGAAAACGGTGACGCCGTCCTCGTCCGCCGGCAGCAGGTCCTGCGCGCCGGCCTCGATGGCCGCCGTGTCGGCGTCGGCGCCGGGCGCGGCGGGCTCGGCCTCGACCATGCCGAGATGCTCGAAGTCCCAGCCCACGGAGCCGGCACCGCCGAGCTGCCCCTTGCGGAACAACACGCGCATGTCCGACGCGGCGCGGTTCACGTTGTCGGTCAGCACCTCCACCATCACCGGCACGCGGTGCGGCGCGAAGCCTTCGTAGATGGCGTGTTCGAAATGGATGATCTCGCCGGTCAGACCGGCGCCCTTCTTGATGGCGCGGTCCAGCGTCTCCTTGGGCATGGACACCTTGCGCGCCTGCTCCACCACCAGCCGCAGCCGGGCGTTGTCCTTGGGGTCAGCGCCGCTGCGCGCCGCGATCATGATGTCCTTGGCCAGCTTGCCGAACAGCCGGCCCTTGGCATTGGCGGCGATGTCTTTGTGTTTGGCTTTCCATTGCGCGCCCATGGGCTGTGTCCTGTCGATGTTGATTGAGCCTGCCGCTGTGCGGCGCATGCCAATGGGCGTTACTGTAAGAGCTGGCGTGGGCCGCCGAGCTCCCGCTTCAGTCCGAGCTGCCCAACGTGGCCGTGACCTTCCGCGTCTGCCCGCCGCGCCAAACCGCCAGCGTCACCTTCTCCCCGATCTGCCGCGCCTCGATCAACGACAGCAAGTCGTCCAGGTCCGACACCGCCTGTCCATCGACCGCCGTGATGACATCCCCCTGCACGATGCGCCCCGACCGGTCGCGGCCATAGGGCTGCAAGCCGGCCGCCGCCGCCGGGCTGTTGGGCGCCACGTTGACCAGCAGCACACCCTTGGGCGCACCCAGCGCCTGCGTCAGTTGCGGCGGGCCTGACGTGACGCCGAGCGCCGGGCGGATGAAGCGCCCATCGCGAATCAACCTCGGCACGATGCGGTTCACCTCGTCGACGGGAATCGCAAACCCGATCCCCGCGCTCGCCCCGCTCGGGCTGTAGATGGCGGTGTTGACGCCGATCAGCCGCCCCGCCGAGTCCAGCAGCGGCCCGCCCGAGTTGCCCGGGTTGATGGCTGCGTCGGTCTGGATCGCGCCCTTGATGGTGCGCCGCGTGACGGACTCGATCTCGCGGTTCAGCGCGGAGACTATGCCGGTGGTCAGCGTCTGGTCCAGGCCGAAGGGGTTGCCGATGGCGTAGACCTTCTGGCCCACCTGCAGGTCGCGGCTGGCGCCGATTGAGATGGCCGGCAGCTTGTCGCGCGGCGCCTCGATGCGCAGCACGGCGAGGTCGCGGTCGGGGAAGGCGCCCACCAGCCGGGCCGGGTAGCTGCTCTGGTCGGCCAGCGTGACGGTGGCACGGTCGCCGCCCTGGATGACGTGGAAGTTGGTGACGATGTGGCCGGCCTCGTCCCAGACGAAGCCGGTGCCCGTGCCGCTGGGCTGCTCGCTGGTGCGCAGCGAGAAGAAGTCGCGCTGCACGGCCAGCGTGGTGATGTGCACGACCGACGGCGACACGCGCTTGAAGACGCCGATGTTGTTCAGCTCCTCGGCGCCCAGCGCGGCGCGCGGGGTGACGGTGCGGGGCTGGGCCGGGCCGCGCGGCTGGGGTTGGGCCTGTCCGCTGGTGGCGGCGGTGATGGCAACGAGCGATGCGGCGAAGATGGGGATCAGCAGGCGCTTGGACATGTCGGTGGCGGTGAGGCGGAAGACGTTGTCGCCCATTTTGGTGGCAGTGCGCCGCGCGTGTCGGCGTGGCGGGCCGCCGCAGCGTTGAGCCGGGCTGTCCATGCAGGGAAGGTTGCAGCGATGAAGCGGATGGGTTGGATGGTGGGGCTGGGCTTGGGCCTGGCGGCGTGGGGCGCCTGCGCGCAGCCGGTCTGGAAATGCGAGGTGGCGGGCCAGGTGCGCTACAGCGACAGGCCCTGCCAGGACAGCGGCAAGCCGCTGACCGAGCGCAGCCTGCAGCCCAACGTGGCCGATGGCATGAAGCCCGGGGTGGCGCGTGCGGCCGTCGCCACGCCCTCGGCACCGGCGGTCGCGCCGCCGCCGCCGCCGGGGCAGCGGGCCGCCAACACCTGCCCCGGCGACAGCGAGATCCGCGGCATGGAAACCAGCGCCGGCTCCACCACGCTGGGGGACGCGGAGCGGCAGTTCCTGCAGGACGAGGTGCGCCGCGCCTGGCAGTGCCGCAAGGGCCAGGGGCGCTACGACGACGCGGACTGGGCCGTCAGCCGCCAGGCGCAGGCGGCGCAGTCCCGCATCAGCGACCGCGAGCGGCGCAACGCGCGCGAGCGCGCCGAGGCCATGCACAGCGCCGCCGACCCCGACGAGGGCGACCGCATCGCCCGCCGCCGCCTGGCCGAAGAGCGCCAGCGGCAACGCCAGCAGCAGAACCTGCAGAACCCGCAGAGAGGCCAGAATCCGGCGCTCACGCCGAACTCCTGATTTCTCCACGCGCTTCATGCCCACGGCCGTCGCCGACACCACCCCCCGCTCCGAGCGCCTCGACGCCTTGCGCGGCCTGGCCATCGTCTGGATGGCGGCATTCCACTTCAGCTTCGACCTGAACCACTTCGGCTGGATACGGCAGGATTTCTACCGTGATCCGGTGTGGACGTGGCAGCGCACGGCCATCGTCAGCCTGTTCCTGTTCTGCGCCGGCGGCGGGCAGGCGTTCGCCGTGCTGGCAGGGCTGGGCGCCGGCCGGTTCTGGCAGCGCTGGGGCCAGGTGGCCACCTGCGCGCTGGCGGTGTCGCTGGGCTCGTGGGTCATGTTCCCCGACAGCTGGATCAGCTTCGGCGTGCTGCACGGCATCGCCGTGATGCTGTTGCTGCTGCGGCTGGGCCTGGCGCGGCTGCCCAGCCTCGCGTTGCTGGCGCTGGCGGTGCTGGCCATCGCTGCGCCGCGGTTGGTGCCGTCACCGTTCTTCGACACACGCTGGACGAACTGGGTCGGCCTGGTCACGCACAAGCCGGTCACGGAAGACTACGTGCCGGTGCTGCCGTGGCTGGGCGTCATGCTGCTGGGCTTCGTCGTCACCCGTGGCTGGCCGCGCCTGTGGGCGGGTGGCGCGCCGCGGCCGCTCGCGGTGCTGGGGCGCTGGTCGCTGAGTTTCTACATGGTCCACCAGCCCGTGCTCATCTGCGCGCTGATGGCCGTACAACTGCTGCGTTGAAGAGCTGTGATGCGAAGCCTGCTTGTCGTTCTCGGACTCCTGGCCGCGGTGGCGGCTCAGGCCGCGCCCTTCGCGTGGCCGCAAGGCCAGCAGGCGGCCGTCAGCCTGGGCTATGACGACGGGCTGGACAGCCATCTGGACCACGTCGTGCCGGCGCTGAACCAGCGCGGGCTGAAGGCCAGCTTCTATGTGCCTATCAACAGCCCGACGCTGCCGCGCCGCCAGAACGACTGGCGCGCCGCCGCCGTGGCCGGGCATGAGCTGGGCAACCACAGCCTGTTCCATGCCTGCTCCAGCAAGCCGCCGGGCCGCGACTGGGTGCAGCCGCACCGCGACCTGGAGACCACGCAGCCGGCGCAGGTGCAGGAGCAGGTCATCGTCGCCAACACCTGGCTGCAGGCGTTGGACGGCCAGACGTGCCGCACCTACACGCTGCCCTGCCTGGACCGCCTGGCCAGCGGGCAGGACTACCTCGGCCCGCTGCGCGAGCACTTCGTCGCCTTCCGCGCGGCCTCGGCGCTGCTGGCCGACCCGGCCACGGTGGACCCGTACAACGTGCCGGTCTACTCGGTGGAGGGCTGGAGCGGCGAGCAACTGATTGCGCTGGTCGAACAGGCTGCGGCGGCGCATGCCCTGGTGGCCATCGTCTTCCACGGTGTCGGCGGCGAATACCTGGATGTGAGCCGGTCTGCTCACGACGCGCTGCTGGACCACCTCGCCCAGCACAAGGACCGTTTCTGGACCGACAGCTTCGTCCATGTGATGGCCTACGTGAGGCAGAAGCAGGGCGCACGCTGACCGGCCCGACGACAATGCGGCCATGAGTTCGCCCAAGCCCGTCCTGTTCGGCTTTCACGCCGTCACCGTCCGCCTCAAGACCCATCCGGCCTCCGTCGCCGAAGTGCATGTCGACCCCGCCCGGCGCGACCAGCGCATGCGTGCCTTCGTCGAGCGTGCCAAGGAAGCCGGCGCCAAGGTGGTGGAAAGCACTGACGAGCGGCTGAGCCAGATTGCCGGCAGCCCTCGCCACCAAGGCGTCGTCGCCCGCGTGGCCGCCATCGCTCAGCTGCACTCGCTGGACGACGTGCTCGACGCCGTCGAGGGCCCGCCCATGGTGCTGGTGCTGGACGGTGTGACCGACCCGCACAACCTCGGCGCCTGCCTGCGCGTGGCCGATGGCGCCGGCGCGCATGCCGTCGTCGCCCCCAAGGACCGCGCCGTGGGCCTGAACGCCACGGTGGCCAAGGTGGCCAGCGGCGCCGCCGAGACCGTGCCCTACCTGATGGTCACCAACCTGGCGCGCACGCTGAACGAGCTGAAGGAGCGCGACATCTGGGTGGTCGGCACGTCCGACCAGGCCGAGCGCTCCATCTACGACCTGGACCTGACCCGCCCCATCGCCTTCGTGCTGGGCGCCGAGGGCGAGGGCATGCGGCAATTGACGGCCAAGACCTGCGATGAACTGGTGCGCATCCCGATGGCCGGTGCGGTGGAGAGCCTGAACGTGTCGGTGGCCTCGGGCGTGTGCCTGTACGAGGTGCTGCGCCAGCGCGCCAAGGCCGGCAGTCGATAATTCTGACTACCCAGAAAAACAGGAAGGCCGCCATGCCCGTCATCGAAGTCAAGCACCCCCTCGTCAAACACAAGATCGGCCTGATGCGCGAGGCCGAGATCTCGACGAAGAAGTTCCGCGAGCTGACTGGTGAGATCGCCCGCCTGCTGGCCTACGAGGCGACGGCCGACTTCGTGACCGAGAAGGTGACCATCGAGTGCTGGAGCGGCCCCGCCGAGGTGGACCAGATCGCCGGCAAGAAGGTCACCGTGGTGCCCATCCTGCGCGCGGGCCTGGGCATGCTGGACGGCGTGCTGGACATCCTGCCCAACGCCAAGGTGTCCGTCGTGGGCCTGGCGCGTGACCATGAGACGCTGAAACCGGTGAACTACTTCGACAAGTTCGTCGGCAACCTCGAAGCACGCACCGCGCTCATCATCGACCCGATGCTGGCCACGGCCGGCAGCATGATCGCCACCGTCGACCTGCTGAAGGCTCGCGGCTGCAAGGACGTGCGCGCGCTGGTGCTGGTGGCCGCGCCCGAAGGCGTGAAGGCCCTGGAGACGGCCCACCCCGATGTGCGCTGCTGGACGGCGGCCATCGACAGCCACCTGAACGACATCGGCTACATCATCCCGGGCCTGGGCGACGCGGGGGACAAGATCTTCGGCACGAATTGAGGCCCCCGGCCAGCTTCGCCGCGCTGGACGCGGGCGAAGCTGGTCGGCCACCCGAGGGGGCGGTGATGCTTGCGGCATGGAACCGCAAGCACATCGCTCCAGGCGGGCCGGATTGGGAGCGGCCCGGCGCTCGGCCCGCAAATCCCATGCGTCGGGTCAGACGATGCCGATTGCCCCCAGCACGCCGCCCGCCAAGACCATCCACACGAGGCCCAGGCGGGTCTTCAGCACCAGCAGCACGGTCACGGCCATCAGCGCCACGGTGCCCCAGCGGTGGTCCTCGGCCTTCAGGAAGGGCAGGGCGAGCAGCCAGCCCGTGGCGATGACGAGGCCCAGCGTCAGCGGCGTCATGCCCGCCGAGAAGGCGCGCAGGTTGACGTGCTCGCGGTTCTTGCGCGCCCAGCGCGTGGCGGTCAGCGTCAGCACCGAGGACGGCAGCATCATGCCGGCCATGGACGCCGCCGCGCCGGGCAGTCCGGCGATGTTGTAGCCCAGCACCGCGACGAACAGGATGTTGGGGCCTGGCGCGGCCTGGGCGAGCGCGATGGACGAGGTGAAGGCCGTGTCCGTCAGCCAGCCGGTCTGGTCGACCAGGTAGCGGTGCATCTCCGGCACCGTCGTGATGCCGCCGCCGATGGCCAGCAGCGACAGCGTCAGGAAGTGCAGGAACAGGCTCAGCAGGTCGACCGGGGGTGTCATGGCCGCCTGAGCCTCCACCACGCGACGGCCATGCCGCCGCCGCCCAGCACGGCCAGCACGTGGACCAGCGGCCAGCGCAGCAGCCCGATGGCCACGAAAGCGAGCAGCGCCAGGCCCAGCGCCAGCGGCCGGCCCAGCGGGCTGGACTTCAACGCCGGCAGCAGCTTGATGCCGGTGGCCAGGATGAGGCCGGCCGCCACCGCGCCCATGCCGCGCAGCGCGTTGACGACGATGGGATGGGCTGACAACTGCCCGTAGGCCGCCGCCAGGCCCAGCACGACGATGGACGGCACGCCCAGCATGCCTGTCAGCGCCACGACCGCGCCGCGCAGGCCGAAGAAGCGGTCGCCGATCATCATCGACAGGTTGACGATGTTGGGCCCGGGCAGCACCTGCGCGATGGCCAGCGTCTCGACGAATTCTTCCTTGGTCATCCAGCCCAGCCGCTCGACCAGCTCGCGCTGCGCGACGGCCAGCACGCCGCCGAAGCCCTGCAGCGCCAGCCGCGAGAACGCGAGGAAGAGCTGGCTGAGCGAGGCCGGCCGGCTCAACGCAGGACCTTCAAGGCCTCGGGGTTGACGATGTGGGTCGGCTGCGACTGGATGAAGTTCAGCACGTTGTCGAAGGCGGCGTCGAAGTAGATTTCGTAGCTGTCCTGCTCCACGTAGCCGATGTGCGGCGTGCACACCGCGTTCTCCAGCCGCAGCAGCGGGTGGCCCTGCAGGATGGGCTCGCTCTCGAACACGTCGATGGCCGCCATGCCGGGGCGGCCGCGGTTCAGGGCCGACACCAGCGCGCCTTCGGCCACCAGTTCCGCGCGCGACGTGTTGACGAACAGCGCGGTGGGCTTCATGCGGGCCAGGTCGTCCGGCGTGACCATGCCGCGCGTGGCGTCGCACAGGCGCAGGTGCACCGACAGCACGTCCGCCTCGGCAAAGAAGCGCTCGCGGCTGGGCGAGGCCTGGTAGCCATCGGCCTCGGCCCGCAGCCGCGAGGCCTCGCTGCCCCACACCGTGACCTGCATGCCGAAGGCGTGGCCGTAGCCGGCCACGAGCTGGCCGATCTTGCCGTAGCCCCAGATGCCCAGCGTCTTGCCGCGCAGCGTCATGCCGACACCGAAGTTGGCCGGCATGGACGCGGCCTTCAGCCCGGCCTGCTGCCAGGCACCATGCTTGAGGTTGCCGATGTACTGCGGCAGACGGCGCATCGAGGCCATGATGAGCGCCCAGGTCAGCTCGGCCGGCGCGACCGGGCTGCCCACGCCCTCCGCCACCGCAATGCCCAGCCGCGTGCAGGCCTCGACGTCGATGTGGCTGCCGACGCGCCCGGTCTGCGAGATGAGCTTGAGCTTGGGCAGCTTTTCGAGCAGTTGCCGCGGGAAGGCGGTGCGTTCGCGGATCAGCACCAGCACCTCGGCGTCGCGCAGCCGCACCGACAGCTGGCCGATGCCCTTGACCGTGTTGGTGAACACCTTGGCGTTCAGCGGCTCCAGCTTGGACGCACAGCGCAGTTTGCGCACGGCATCTTGGTAGTCGTCCAGAATGATCACGTTCATAGGCGGAGGGGATTGTGCCCCGGTCGCCGTGGCGCGACGGCCGGGATCGCTACCATCGGTTTCCCTCAAGGAGACCACCCGATGACGACGATTTCAATGCACGCGGCCAGCGCCCCTGTGTTTGCCAGGATGCTGGGCAACATGCTGAACTGGATTGACGCCGCCAAGGCCCACGCCGAGGCGAAGAAGTTCTCGCCCGACGTCTACCTGACGCTGCGGCTGGCGCCCGACATGCTGCCCTTCCCGAAGCAGATCCAGATCGCCAGCGATGCCGCCAAGGGTTGCGTGGCGCGCCTGGCGGGCCAGGAGATCCCGAAGTACGAGGACAACGAGGCGACGCTGGACGACCTGGCCGAGCGCATCAGGAAGACGCGCGACTACGTGCTGTCCGTCCCGGCCGCCGCGTTCGAGGGCAGCGAGGGCCGTGCGATCAGCATCCCGCGCCGCTCGGGCGATCCGCTGGCTTTCGACGGCCTGACCTACCTCAGCCATTTCGCGACGCCGAACTTCTATTTCCACGCCGCGACGACCTATGCGCTGCTGCGCCATGCGGGCGTGCCGCTGGGCAAAAGCGACTATCTGGGCGGCTGAACGCGCCGGCTGAAGCCCCCCGGTCGGGAAATGCTGCGCAAACTGCAGTCTTTTCGGCCGGCCTCCCGGGTGGGCATGGCCTGAAAATCGGCCGACGATCCGCTTTCTGCCGCCGTACGCCGTATGGACATGTCCACACCCACCCCTGCCCAGTCCCAAGGCCTTGCCCAGGTCGAGCAGTGGCTTGCGTCGGCGCGCAGCGGCCAGATGGCGCTGCCGGAGCTGCTGGACGCCGCAGGGCGCCTTCAGCAGGCCGGTGTGGCGACCGCCGCCGCGCTGCTGTACCAGAACTGGGTGGCCGCCACGCCGTCGCCGTTTCGGCACGTGGCCTGCTTCAACTGGGGCGCCATCCTGGGCGACCTGACCCGTCACGCTGAAGCCGAAACGGCCTACCGCCTGGCGCTGGCGCTGGCGCCCAACTTCGCGCAAGCGCGGCTGAACCTGGGGCACCAGGTCGAGCACCAGGGGCGTGTTGGCGAGGCGCTGGAGCACTGGCGCGCCGTCTATGAGGACGAAGCGCCCGCCAGCCTCGGCGCCGATCCGCTCAGCCTGCGGCTGCACGCCCTCAACAACGCGGCGCGGCTGCTGGAGTCGCTCAAGCGCTACGACGAGTCGGAGGCACTGATGCGCCGCTCGCTGGCGCTGAGCCCGCGCCAGAGCGATGTCGCCCAGCACTATGTGCACATCCGCCAGAAGCAGTGCGCCTGGCCGGTGTACGAGACCTTTGCCGACGTCACGCACAACCACTTGCTGATGAGCACATCGCTGCTGGGCATGCTGGACGAGAGCGACGACCCCGCGCTGCAGTTGCTGACCGCGCAGCGCTTCGTGCACGAGAAGGTGCCCAAGGTCACGGCGGCGCCGCTGCACCGGGGCCGCGTGCGCGACGGCAAGATCAAGATCGGCTACCTGTCCGGCGACCTGTGCATGCACGCCGTGGGCCTGCTGACGGCCGAGCTGTACGAACTGCACGACCGGGAGAAGTTCGAGGTCCACGCCTTCTGCTGGAGCCGCGAGGACGGCACGCCGCTGCGCGCGCGCATCAAGGCCGCGATGGACCACTTCACGCCGCTGGCCGGCGTGCCGGACGCCCAGGCCGCCGAGCTGATCGCCGCGGCCGGCATCGACGTGCTGGTGGACCTGCAAGGCCTCACCAGCGGTGCGCGCCCCGGCATCCTGGCCCGGCGCCCGGCGCCGGTGCAGGTCAGCTACCTGGGGCTGCCCGCCACGTCGGCGCTGCCGGGCGTGGACTGGATCATCGCGGACCGTTTCGTGATGACGCCCGACGTGCTGCCGTACCACACCGAAAAGCCCATCTACCTGCCCAACAGCTACCAGGTCAGCGACCGCCGCCGGGCCGCCAACGCGGCACCCACGCGCACCGAGGCCGGCCTGCCGGAGGGCGGTTTCGTCTTCTGCGCGTTCAACAACAATCACAAGATGAGCGAGGCCGTCTGGCGCTGCTGGATGCGCATCCTTCGCCAAGTGCCTGGCAGCGTGCTGTGGCTGCTGGCGGACAACCCGTTCGCGCAGGCCAACCTGACCCGCGTGGCCGCGGAAGAGGGCATCAGCGCCGAGCGCCTGGTCTTCGCGCCGCGTGCCCAGCCGGCGGACTACCTGGCCCGCTTCCAGCTGGCCGACCTGTTCCTGGACACCTTCCCCTACAACGCCGGCACGACCGCCAGCGACTGCCTGTGGATGGGCACGCCCATCCTGACGCGCGCGGGCCGCACCTACATCTCCCGCATGGCCGGCAGCCTGCTGACGGCGGTTGGCCTGCCCGACCTCATCACGACGACCCTCGAGGAGTACGAGCAGCGTGCGGTGCAGATCGGCAACCAGCCGGCCCGGGCCGCGTCCTACAAGCGCTACCTGGCCGAGCACGGACACAGCTCGCCGCTGTTTGACATCCCGGCCACGGTGCGCGATATAGAGCATGCATTCGAGCGGTTGGCGCTCGATGCGAGGCAGAAGGCCTAAATGCCGCGTCAGCACGACCCCTTCTTCGACGGCCAGCCGCAGGCGCCGGGGTTGCGCCTGGCCGCGAACGGCGAGCCGCCGCCCGCGCCAGACCCGTTGGAGAACCTCACCAGCCAGCCGGTGGGCGACCCGCTGCTGCAGGCGCTGGCCTGGCTGACGCGCCACCACGGCAAGCCGCGCTCGCCCGAGTCGCTGCGCGCGGGCGCGCCGGTCGAAGGGCCGCTGGCGCCGGACGGTGCCATCCGCATCATGCGCGAGGCGGGCTACAACGCCGGCCTGCTGCGCAAGTCCATCGACGACATCAACGACCTGCTGCTGCCGGCGGTGCTGCTGCTGCATGGCGGCGACGCCTGCGTGCTGGTGCGCCGCCTGGGTGACGGGCGCTACGAGGTCGTCTTCCCCGGCCCCGAGGCGGCGGCCGTGCCGGCGGCGGCGGCCGAGCTGGAGCCCGAGTACAGCGGCTTCATGCTGGCCGTGTCGCCGCTGCAGCAGTCCCAGGCGCACACCCGCAACCCGGCGGACGGGCAGATCCTGCGCCCGCCCGGCGAGCATTGGCTGTGGGGCACGCTCAAGCGCTTCGTGCCCTACTACCGCTCGGCCATGATCGCGGCGCTGCTCAGCAACGTGCTGATGCTGGTGTCCGGCGTGGTCACATCGGTCATCTACGACAAGGTCATCCCGCACCAGGCGCTGGTCACGCTGTGGGCGCTGGCCATCGGCGCCGGCATCGCGCTGCTGTTCGACCTGTTCTCGCGCCAGCTGCGTGCCCACCTGATCGACCTGGCTGGCCGCAAGGCCGACATGATCATCGGCGCCAAGCTGTTCCGCCAGACGCTGGGCGTGCGCATGGAGCACAAGCCGGGATCGGCCGGCTCCTATGCCCACCACCTGGCGCAGATCGAGATCGTGCGCGAGTTCTTCGCGTCGGCCACCATGTCGGTGCTGACGGACCTGCCCTTCGTGCTGCTGTTCGTCGGCATGACCTTCATCATCGGCGGGCCGCTGGGCTGGGTGCTGGTCATCGCCATCCCGTTCATCCTGGTGATGACGTATGCCATCCAGGGCTATCTGCGCCGCGCCATGCGCACCAACATGACCGAGATGGCCGACCTGCAGGGCACGCTGGTCGAGGCCATCGAGGGCCTGGAAGACCTGAAGACCTCGGGCGCCGAAGGCCGCTTCCTGCGCCGCTACGAGACCAGCACGGCCATCGCCGCCGAGTCGGCGCTGAAGGCCCGCAACATGTCGAGCTGGAGTTCCAACATCTCGATGACGATGCAGCAGAGCATCAACCTCGTCATGCTGGTGTGGGGCGTCTACCTGATCCAGGATGGCCTCATCACGGCCGGCGCGCTGATCGGCTCCGTCATGTTCGCCAGCCGCGCGCTGATGCCGCTGGGCAGCCTCGTCAGCCTGGCCACGCGCTACCAGGGCGCGCGCGCCGCCATGCTGTCGCTGGACCGCATGATGCAGGCGCCGACCGAGCGCGACAGCAGCCGCAACTACGTGCCGCTGAACCAGTTCAGCGGCCGCCTGGGCCTGCACGACGTGGGCTTCAGCTACCCCGGCGTTGGCGACGCCGCCGCGCCCAAGGTGCTGAAGAACGTCAGCCTGAAGCTGGAGCCGGGCGAGCGTGTCGCCATCCTGGGCCGCATCGGCAGCGGCAAGTCGACCATCCTGCGACTGCTGGCAGGCCTGTACCTCCCGAGCGAAGGCATGGTGGATGTCGACGGCATCGACCTGCGCCAGCTCGACCCGGCGGAGTTCCGCGCCCACATCGGCTTCGTGTCGCAGGAGCCGCGGCTGTTCCACGGCACGCTGCGCGACAACGTGCTGATGGGCCGTGCGCACATCGATGCGGCACGGCTCGTCGAGGTCGCCCGGCTGACCGGCCTGGACCGCGTCATCGCCGGCCACCCGCAGGGCTGGGACCTGCCGGTGGGTGAGATGGGCGCGCTGCTGTCCGGCGGCCAGCGCCAGCTCGTCGCGCTGGCGCGCAGCCTGGTCACCAAGCCGCAGATCCTGCTGATGGACGAGCCGACCAGCTCCATGGACGCGCAGAGCGAGACCGCCTTCCTGCGCCAGCTGCGCGACGCGGCGGGCAGCTGCACGCTGGTCGTCGTCACGCACCGGCCGGCCGTGCTGGAACTCGTGTCGCGCATCATCGTCGTCGACAGCGGCCGCATGGTGCTGGACGGCCCGCGCGACCAGGTGCTGGCCGCCTTGTCGGGCGTGCGCCCCGCGCACCCGCAGGCTGCCGCCGCTGCGGCCGCCGCCGAGGGCAACGGCAACCTGCACATGCACCCGTCGGCCCAGCCGGTGCAGCGTTCCGCTTCCGTGTAAGCCGCCATGGCCAGCAACGACAAGATGGCGCTGAGCCGGCAGGAGAGCCTGTTCGTCACCGGCCTGGACAGCGCCAAGCTGGACGAGCCGCTGCCGCGGGCGACGTGGGTGCTGTACCTGCTGCTGGCCGCCGTCGTGGCCGCCATCGCCTGGTCGTCGCTGGCGCATGTCGATGAGGTCACGCGCAGCGACGGGCGCGTCGTGCCCGATGGCCGCGAGCAGGTGATCGCCAGCCTGGACAGCGGCATCCTGCGCGAGCTGCATGTGCACGAAGGCCAGGAGGTGCAGGTCGGCCAGGACCTGGCGCAGCTCGACCCCACCCGTGTCGAGGCCTCGCAGAACGAGGGCCAGGCCAAGCGCCTGGCGCTGAAGGCCCAGGTGGCCCGGCTGCAGGCCGAGGCCAACGGCCGGGCGCTGAAGTTCCCGCCCGAGGTCCTGGCCGTGCCACGCATCGCCGAGGCCGAGACCGAGTCCTTCGAGGCGCGCCGCCGCCTGCTCGACGAGGCCGTCAGCGCCATCGGCCGCAGCGCCGGCCTGCTGGCGCGCGAGCAGCGCATCGCCCAGGACATGGCGGCCAAGGGCCTGATGTCCGATGTCGAGGTCATGCGGCTGAACCGCCAGGTCAACGAGCTGCAGCAGCAGCGCACGGAGCGCGTCAGCCGCTTTCGCCAGGAGGCCAGCAGCGAGCTGGTGCGCATCCAGACCGAGATGGCCCAGCTCGACGAGCAGATGGTGGTGCGCCAGGACGCGATGCAGCGCACGGTGCTGAAGTCGCCCGTGCACGGCGTCGTCAAGAACATCCGCGTCAACACCGTGGGCGGCGTCATCACGACGGGTGCGCCCATCATGGAGATCTCGCCCATCGGCCCGCGCGTGCTGGTGGAGGCGCGGATCAAGCCGAAGGACATCGGCTTCATCCGCGTCGGCCAGACGGCCGAGATCAAGCTGACCGGCTACGACTTCAACGTGCATGGCGGCCTGGAGGGCAAGATCGAATACATCAGCCCCGACGCGATGGGCGAGAACGAGAAGAACAACGACAGCACGTATTACCGCGCTGTCGTCTCGGCCGACCGCAACAACACGAGCTTCAAGGGCAAGCCGCTGCCGGTGATCCCCGGCATGCAGGCCACCGTCGAGATCCGCACCGGCGACCGCTCGGTGCTGAGCTACCTGCTGCGGCCGATGATGAAGTCACGCGAAGCGCTGCGCGAACGCTAATACCGTCCCGGCACACCGCTTTTCCGGCCTTTGCCGGCCGGGGTGGGATGGTCTAGTGACGGGGCCATGCCGTACCCGTTCCGCCATCTCCTCATCTGCGGCCTCGCGGCCACCCTGGTGCTTCCGGGTCCCGCCGCGCCGGCGCAGGCGCGCCCGTCCAAGGCCGTGGCCCCCGCCGTGCCGGTCGCCGAGCCGCCGCCCTCGCAGGGCCGCTGCCAGGAGGAAGACGCCGGCCCGTCGCGCACGGGCCGCGACGCCAGCATGATCGAGAGCAGCAGCGCCGATCCCCGCGCGCAGCTGCAGGAGCTGGTGCAGATGGCACTGCAGCGCAGCCGCCCCATCGGCGTGGCCCGGCTGTTGGCCCAGGCGGCACAGGCCGACCTGGAGGAGACACAGGCCTCGCGGCTGCCGCAGGTGTCGCTGTCCACGACGGCCGGCTATGCCGGCAGCATCGTGGCCGGCGTCGACCAGCCGCGTGGCATGCAGGGCCGCGCCAGCCTCAACGTCACCGCGCCGATCTACGACGCCGGCCGCATCACCAAGCTGACCGAATGGCGCAGCCAGCTGGCCGATGCCGCCAAGTTCGGCCAGAGCAGCGCCGAGGAGCAGCTCGCGCTGCAGACCGTGTCGCTGGCGCTGGACCGCAGCCGCTACGTGCTGCAGGCCCAGGTCTACACCCAGTACGTGCGCAAGATGGCCTGCCTGGTCGATGCGCTGGAGATCATCACCAAGTCCGACCGCGGCCGTTCCAGCGAGCTGGTGCAGGCGCAGAAGAGCCTGCAGCAGGCCGACCTGGCCTACGAGCAGACGCTGAGCGCGCTGCGCCAGACCGAGGTGCGCCTGCGCCGCCTGGTGGGCGACACGCTGCCGCCCAGCGCCGGCATGAGCGCCGTGCTGGCCCAGGTGCCGGAGCTGGAGCAGATGCAGACCGACATCCTGCTGGCCGCCGACGTGTCGCAGGCCACGGCGCAGGCCAAGGCGCAGCGCAGCTACGCGGAGTCGGTGCTGGCGGGCCAGAAGCCGTCGGTGAGCCTGCTGATGAACGGCGCGTCCACCATCGGCACGGGCAAGGCGACGGAGTGGATCGGCGGCGTGGCCATCAACATCCCGCTGTACCAGCCTGGCGCCGACGCCTCGCTGACCGCGGCGGCGCGCCGCTCGCAGGCCGCGGCACTGCAACGCGACGAGACCATCGACGCCAAGCGCTACCGGCTGCTGGAGATGTACGAAACGGCCAACTCATCGCTGGACCGCGCACGGCGCGTCGTCGAGATCCTGCGCAACAGCGACCGCGTGCGCGCGTCGACGCTGCAGCAGTGGCAGCAGCTCGGCCGCCGTTCGCTGTTCGACGTGATGGGCGCGGAGAGCGACTACTACTCGATGCGCATCGCCCACGTGAACGCGCTGTTCGACGCGCAGCAGGTCGTCGCGATGATGTGGTCCATGGGCCGCGGCGTCATCACGCCGCTGCGCTGAGCCGGCCCGATACTTCGCACCCGGTCACCCCCTGCAAAGGACACGAATGTTCCCGACAGCCCCGGCGCCGATTGCCAAGCTCCTGACGATGATGGAGAGCTCGGCGCGTTTCGCGCGCGACAGCGTCCGTCGCGCCGAGGCCGAGTTCGGACCGGTGTGGGCCGCCGATTTCTCGGCCATGCTCGCCAACTTCTACGGTGACGACGCCGCGCTGCAGGATGCGGTGAAGGGCTATGCCGCCTTCGTGATGGACTCGATGCGGCGCCAGAAGCGCTTCGAGCAGGAACTGAGCTACCCGGCCAAGACCTACGCCGAAGCCGCCGCCGAGGTCTACTACAACGACGACTACATGCGTCGCCAGTACCTGCCCGGCCTGCTGCTGTCCCACTACCTGTGGACGCACCACTACCAGCAGATCGAATACTTCAAGGGCTTCTTTCTGCCGTGGCTGCAGCGCCAGGGCGTGGAGGAGTTCGCCGAGGTGGGCGTGGGCACCGGCATCTACTCGCGCCTGGCGCTGCAGGCGCTGCCCCACCTGCGCGGCACGGGGCTGGACATCAGCCCGCTGTCGCTGGAGTTCACCGGCGCCCACGTCGGCAGCTTCGGTTTCGGCCCGCGCTACACGCTGCGCCGCCAGGACATCCTGGAAGAAGGCAGCCCGCAGCAGTACCGCGCCGTCGTCTGCGTGGAGGTGCTGGAGCACCTGGAAGACCCGGTCGCCTTCCTCGTCGGCCTGAAGAAGCTCACGGCGCCGGGCGGCCGCCTGTTCGTCACTGCAGCGCTGAACGCCGCGCATGCCGACCACATCTACCTCTACGGCAAGCCGGAGGAGGTCGTGGCCCAGGTCGAGGCCGCCGGCCTGCACCTGGAGCACAGCTTCTTCGCCAACGCCTACGCGCCGGCCAAGCCGGGGCTGCCCGTGCCCGGCGCGCTGGCGATGGTGCTGACGGTCAAGCGCTGACATGCCCGCGCTGACGCTGACCGGCGAGTTCGTCGATCTGGTGCCGCTGACGCCGGCTCATGCCGCGTTGACCTTCGGCTGGCGCCAGAGCCAGCGCGCTGCCAACCTGAACCGCGGTGCGGCCACCGTCGAGCAGCAGGCGGCGTGGATCGCCCGGCGGCCCGAGGCCGAGTACAACTTCGTCATCCGGCTCAAGGACGGCCGCGAGGTGGGCATGGTGTCGGTCACCGGCATCGACACGGAGCACAGCCACTGCGAGCCGGGGCGCTTCCTCATCGGCGACGAGGCCGCGGTGCGCGGCATCCCGGCCGCCGTTGAGGCGATGAAGCTGGTCTACGAGCTGGTGTTCGACCGGCTGGGCCTGCAGCGCATCTTCGGCACCGTGGCGGCCGACAATGTGCTGATGATCAAGTGGCAGAAGTTCCTGGGCATGAAGGAGGAGGGGCGCATGCGCCGCCATTACTTCATCAACGGCCATTTCCAGGATGCCGTGTGGCTGGGCATGCTGGCCGACGAGTACCGCACGCAGGCGCTGCCGCGCATGAATTCGCTGATTGCCGCCGGCCGCCGAGCCGCGGCGCTGAAACCCAAGGACTGACGAGATGACTGCCTCCCAAGAAGCCGCCGTGCTGGACGCGATCTACCAGGCGCTGCGCACGCTCAACGAAGAGCGCGGCGCCGACGAGCAGATCGCCATCGGCCCCGACACCTGCCTGTTTGGCGAGGGCTCGGCGCTGGATTCGCTGTCGCTGGTGTCCGTCATCGTCGACCTGGAGACCGCCGTGTCCGACCAGTTCGGCAAGCCCATCAGCCTGACCGACGACAAGGCCATGAGCCGCGACCCGGTGCCCTTCACCGACGTGACGGCGCTGAAGACCTACATCCTGGAATTGCTCGCCTGATGCGCTACGCCGGCAAGATCGTCCTCGTGACCGGCGCGCGCCGTGGCGTGGGGCGGCTGCTGGCCGGGCATTTCCTGAAGGAAGGCGCCCGGGTCATCGGCTTCAGCCGCCATGCCGACGACGACCTCGTGGCCGAGGGCTACACGGCCATCGCGGTGGACGTGGGCGACGCCGAGTCGGTCGCGCGCGGCTTCGAGCAGGTGCGCAAGACGTTCGGCCGGGTGGACATCGTCGTCAACAACGCGGCGGTGCTGACCTCGCAGTACTCGATGATCATGCCGCCCGCCGCCGCCCGCGGCATGCTGGAGACCAACCTGTTCGGCACCTTCCTGGTGTCGCGCGAGGCGGCCAAGCTGATGCGCAAGGGCAAGTGGGGCCGCATCATCAACATCGGCTCCATGGCCGCCAGCCTGGAGCCCATCGGCGATTCCATCTACGCCGCCACCAAGGCGGCGGTGGCGACGCTGGCCAACGTGATGGCCAAGGAATTCGCGCCGCTGAACATCACCTGCAACACGCTGGGCATCACCGCCATAGCGACCGACATGCTGGGCCAGTTGCCGCGCGACAAGGTCGATGCCGTCATCGCCGGACTGCCGCTGCCGCGCTACGCGACGGCGGACGACATCTTCAACGTGGTGGACTTCTTCGCCAGCGAGCAAAGCGGCTACGTCACCGCGCAGACCGTGTTCCTGGGCGGAGTGAATTGACATGACGAAGGCGGCGGTCGAGAGCCTGCTGGGTGGTGCGCTGCGTCGCATCACCAACCACGAGCTGCACTCGAACACCTACCTGCTGGCCGACCCGCAGCAGGCCGGCACCTGCGTCGTCGTCGATCCCGGGCTGGACCGCGAGCGCGTCGAAGGGGCGATCGCCGACAGCGGCTGGACGCCGGTGGCCGTGCTGTGCACGCACGGTCACTTCGACCATGTCGGCGGCACGGCCTGGCTGCAGCAGCGCTACGGCGTTCCGGTCTACCTGCGCGCCCAGGACCAGAAGACCGCCAAGCTGTCCAACTTCCTGATGGCCGCGTTCAAGATCAAGGCGCGCATCACGCTGCCGGAATTCACGCTGCTGGCCGACGACGGCGCGAGCCTGGAGCTGGCTGGCCGCCATTTCACCTTCCACGCGCTGCCGGGCCACACGCCGGGCGGCGCGGGCATCCTCGTCGACGGCCTGCTGTTCTCCGGCGATTCGTTGTATGCCCGCCGCACGGCGCTGTCCAAGCTGCCGGGCGAAGACCACGACCAACTGCGCGCCTCGCTGAAGGCCCTGTTCGCCTGGATCCCGGGCGACACGTTGGTGCTGCCGGGGCACGGCGGTACGGCCACCATCGACGAGATCCACGCCGGCAACGAAGAGCTTCGCGCCTTCATGTCCGCGACTGTTCCCGCATGACCATGCTGAATCCCCACCTGCCTGCCGTCTCCATCATCGGCGTCGGCCACCACCTGCCGGCCCGGTTCGAGGACAACGAGAGCCTGTGTCGCAACCTCGACGTGACGCCCGAGTGGATCGTCGAGAAGACGGGCATCGAGCGCCGCTACATCGCCGCGCCCGACGACACGGCCTGGGGCTACTCGGTGAACGCCGCGCGCCAGGCGCTGGAGATGGCTGGCGTCACGCCCGAGCAGGTCGGCCTCATCATCTGCTGCACGTTCTCGGGCGACTACCAGTTCCCGCCGCTGTCGGCCAAGGTCGCCCAGCAGCTCGGCGCCAGGAGCGCGCAGATCTACGACCTGCAGGCCAACTGCTCGGGCTTCGTCGCCGGGCTGACCGCCGCGTCGGACCGCATGCGCGTGGACCCGACGGTGGGCTATGCGCTGGTCATCGGCGTGGAGTTCTGCAGCCGCTACATCGACCGCACCGATGCCAACACGGCCATCTACCTCAGCGACGGCGCCGGTGCCGCGGTGCTGGGGCCGGTGGACGCCGGGCAGGGCATCCAGGCCTCGGCCTTCCACACGGACCCGTCCAACTACGAGGCCGTGCGCCTGCGCGGCGGCGGTGCGGCCCACGCCAACAACGGCCGCGCCTTCGACGCCGCGGTGGACCTGATGGAGATGAACGGCATCGCCACCTGGAAGCAGGCCATCACGCACCTGCCGCCCACCATCCGCCGCGCCTGCGAGAAGTCCGGCGTGGATGTGAAGGCGCTGGACTTCATGGTCTTCCACCAGGCCAACCTGCGCCTCATCGAGTACCTCGTGCGCAAGATGGGCCTGGGGCTGGACAAGACCTACACCAATGTCGCGACCGTGGGCAACAGCGGCTCGGCGTCGCTGGCCATCGCGCTCAGCGAGGCGGTGGGCCAGGGCCTGATCAGGAACGGCGACCTCGTCGCGCTGGCCGGTGTGGGCGCCGGCTTCAACTTTGCCGCCAGCGTGTGGCGCTGGACGCTAGTCCAGCGAAGCGGAGAAATCGATGGTGCGTGAGTCCCTGGCCGATACGCCATCAAGGCGCAAGGCGGAGCCGGGTTGGACACCCGGCGAGCATTTGCAACGCAAAGGGAGGGTCGGCCAGGGGCTCACCCTTCGGGCAGGGGGTTGGCCGGGCCGGCTGCGTCGTTGCAGCGCTTGCCAAGGCGTCCAGCCTTGGCTGCGCTCTGCGCCTAGCCGCCAGCCCGGCCAACCCCCTGCGCACCACCGATTTCTCCGCTTCGCTGGACTAGGAGCCGCACGATGAGCGTGTTCGCCGATTTCGACGCGGTCAAGGAAGGCGATGCCGAGTCGCTGACCAAGACCATCACCGAGGCCGACATCCGCCGCTTCGTCGAGCTGACGGGCGACGACAACCCGCTGCACGTCGATGCCGACTACGCGGCCGAGACCTCGTTCAAGGAAATCGTCGTCCACGGCATGCTGGGGGCGTCCTTCATCTCGACGGTCATCGGCACCAAGCTGCCCGGCCCCGGCGCGCTGTGGGTGTCGCAGGCGATGGACTTCAACCTGCCGGTGCGGCTGGGCGACACGCTCACCGTCACCTGCACGGTGCTGAAGAAGCACCCTCGCGACCGCCTGCTGGAGCTGGACACGCGCATCACCAACCAGCATGGCCAGGTCGTGCTGTCGGGCGGCGGCAAGGTCAAGCTGCTGGAGCCGCCCAAGCCCAAGGTCGAGGCGCCGCAGGCCGCATTGAAGGTGGCCATCGTCACCGGCGGCGCTGGCGGCATCGGCCGCGTCATCTGCGAGACGCTGGCGGCCGATGGCCATGCCGTCGTCGTCAACTACCACGCCAGCGCCGAGCGGGCGCAGGCGCTGGTGGCGCGCATCACCGAGGCCGGCGGCCGTGCGGTGGCCGTGCAGGCCGACGTGTCCGACGAGGCCGGTGCCGCGAAGCTGGTGGCCGAGGCGCAGAAGCGATTCGGCGGCGTGACGGTGCTGGTCAACGCCGCGTCGCCGCGCATCGTCGCGCGCAGCGTCGACGACCTCGCGTGGAGCGAGGTGCAGCAGCAGATGGACGTGCAGCTCAAGAGCGCGCTGCTGATGATCCAGGCCTGCAAGCCCGCCATGGTCGCGGCCGGCGGCGGCCGCGTCATCTCCATCGGTTCGCAGTCGTGGGACGGCGTGCCGGTGTCCGGCTGGACGGCCTACGCGCTGGCCAAGGGCGCGCTGTCCACGCTGACGCGCTACCTGGCCGCCGAGCTGGGCCCGCAGGGCATCACGGTCAACCTGGTGTCGCCGGGCATGACCAACACCGCCTTCATTTCCAACGTGTCCGAGAAGCAGCAACTGATGGCCGCACGCCAGACGCCGCTGCGCCGCCTGGCCGAGCCCGAGGACACGGCCGGCGCGGTGGCCTTCCTGGCGTCGCCGCAGGCGGCCTACATCACCGGCCAGAACCTGCGCGTCAACGGCGGGGGCTCGATGGCATGGTGAGCGACACCGACGCGCTCGCCACCCTGGGCCGCGCCGATGCGCCGATGGTGGAGGTGCTGCAGGCGCTCAAACGCCTGGACGCCAGCACGGCCGAGTTCCGCACGCTGAAGGTCGGCATCGCCGCCAACGTCACGGTGGACCTGCTGGGCACCTACCTGCGCCGCCATGCCTACGCGGCCGGTGTGCGTCTGCAGGTCGCCAAGGGCCACTACGACGACCTCGTCGGCGATGCGCAGGCCCATGCGAGCGCGGGCGTCGACCTGCTCGTGATCCTGCCGTTCTTCGACAACCTGCAGCCCGGCTGGGAGGTACAGCTCGACACGCTGGACGCCGACACCCGCGCCGCAGCGCAGGCCGACTACCTGAACCGCCTGGAGCTGGCGCTGCAAGCGGCCAACGCCGTGCCGCAGGTGTTGCTGTTCGCCGGCCACCTGATGAACCCGGCCGTTGCCGCGCACAGCGCGCAGCAGCAGGCGCTGGATGCATTCAACGCCGGCCTGGCCGACGTCGCCGCGCGGCATCCGCAGGTGAGGGTGGTCGAGACTGCCGGCCTGCTGGCCCGCTTCGGCGCCCGCCACGCCTTCGACGCGCGCTTCTACTTCCGCGGCAAGGCGCCATACACGGCCGGCTTCGTGGACCAGCTCGCGCAGGCCGCCGCCGCCGCCACGCGCCGCTTCGGCACGCAGTTCCACAAGGTGCTGGTGCTGGACTGCGACAACACGCTGTGGGGCGGCATCGTCGGCGAGGACGGGCTGGACGGCATCCAGCTGGACCGCTACAGCTTCCCCGGCAATATCTTCTGGACCGTGCAGCAGCAGTTCAAGGCGCTGGAGGCGCAAGGCGTGCTGCTGTGCCTGAACAGCAAGAACAACCCGGCCGACGTGGACGAGGTGCTGACCCGGCATCCGCACATGGGGCTGCGCGACGCGCAGCTGGTGGCCAAGAAGGTCAACTGGACCGACAAGCCCAGCAACCTGCGCGCGCTGGCCGCTGAGCTGAACCTGGGCCTGGACAGCTTCGTCTTCATCGACGACTCGGCCTTCGAGATCGAGGCGGTGCGCGAGCAGCTGCCGCAGGTGCGCTTGTTCCAGGTGCCCAAGGCGCTGCAGGACTACCCGGCGCTGGTGCGCGACGAGATCGCGCCGCTGTTCACCGCCGGTGGTGTCAGCGCCGAAAGCCGCGGCAAGACGCAGCAGTACCGCGCGCTGGCCGAGGCCGCCGAGGCCCGTGCCGGCTTCGCGAACCAGGCCGACTACCTGCGCTCGCTGGGCCTGGCCGTCACGCTCAAGCGCGACGACGCTGCGCAGTTGCCGCGCATCGCGGAGTTGATGGCCAAGTCCAACCAGTTCAACCTGACGACCGAGCGGCTGCAGGCCGGCGACCTGGCGGCGCTGATGGCACGGCCGGACGCGACGGTCTACTCGTTCTCCGTCAGCGACCGCCTGGCCGAGCATGGGCTGACGGGCGTGCTGATCACCGTGGACGAGGGCGATGCCGCGGTCGTTCATTCCTTCCTGATGAGCTGCCGCGTCATCGGCCGCGGCATCGAGTTCGCCATCTGGCGGGCGGTGCTGGCCGACGCGCTGGCGCGCGGAAAGCTGCGCCTGACGGCGGCTTATCGCCCGACCGCCAAGAATGCCCAGGTGGCAGACTTCTACGATCGACTGGGCCTGAGCCTGTCTTCCGAGGCAGCCGATGGCACACGTTTCTATACCGCCGAGCTGGCCACCGTGCAGCTCGCCGACAGTGCATGGGTGGAGTTGCGCAATGGTTGACAAGGCGTTGGTGAAGCAGGTGATGGCCTCGGTGCTGGAGGTCGACGAGTCCGCGATCGGTGACGACGCCAGCATGGACAACGTGGACGGCTGGGACTCGCTCAAGCAGATGAACCTGGTGCTCGCGCTGGAGGAAAGCTTCGGCGTGACCATCCCCGACGAGGACGCCGGCAACGCGACGTCGTTCAAGCTGATCTGCCTGGTTCTCGACGAGCAGCTGACTGGTTGAAGCCATGCAATGGTTGCTCGACCGCTTCGCCGCGGCTGACCCGTCTCTGAAGGCCTTCGTCCACAAGGGCCAGGTCTTCACCTACGGGCAGATGTCGGCACGCATCGCCGAGTTCACGGCCGAACTGCGTGAGCGCGGCATCCAGGCCGGGCAGACCGTCGTCGTGCTGGCCGACTACGCGCCGGACGTGTACTGCATGATCCTGTCTCTGGCCTCGCTGAAGGCGCTGGTGGTGCCGATGACGCGCGGCTCGGTCATCGAGGAGGGCGAGGCGCTGTCCATCTCCGGCTGCGACCACGCCATCGACTTCGCACCCGACGGCCTGAGCTGGACGCTGAAGGCGCATGCCGTGCCCGTCAGCAACGCCATGCTGGACGAGTTCCGTGCGACGGGCAAGGCCGGGCTGGTCCTGTTCTCGTCGGGGTCGACCGGCAAGCCCAAGGGCATGCTGCACGACTTCGAGCGCGTGATGGAGAAGTTTGTCGTGCAGCGCGCGCCGGTCGTGGCCATCCCCTTCCTGATGCTGGACCACTTCGGCGGCATCAACACCATCCTGGCCATCACGGCCAGCCTGGGCACGGTCGTGACGGCGGAGGACCGCGCCATCGCAACCATCTGCGCGGCCATCCAGAACCACCGCGTCGAGCTGCTGCCCACCACGCCGTCGTTCCTGACGCTGCTGGCCGCGACCGATCTTTCGCAGCGCTACGACCTGTCGTCGCTGAAGCGCATCACCTACGGCACCGAGACCATGCCGCAGGCGACGCTGGACCGCATCCGTGCGCGCTTCCCCGGCGTGGAGCTGCAGCAGACCTACGGCCTGTCGGAAGTGGGCGTGCTGCGCTCGCAGTCGCGGCCCGACGGCTCGCTGTGGGTGCGCATCGGCGGCTCGGGTTTCGAGACGCAGGTGCGCGACGGCATCCTGTGGATTCGCTCCGACTACCGCATGGTGGGCTACCTGAACGCGCCCTCGGGCTTCGACGCCGACGGCTGGTTCAACACGCAGGACCGCGTGGAGGTGGACGGCGACTACTTCCGCATCCTGGGTCGCGTGACCGACCTCATCAACGTGGGCGGCCAGAAGGTCTACCCCGCCGAGGTGGAGGACGTGATCCTGGCGCTGCCCAACATCGACGACGTCGTCGTGGTGGGCGAGAAGCATGCGCTGCTGGGGCAGATCGTCGTCGCCAAGGTGGCCGTGCACGAGCCCGAGGCGCTGGCCGACCTGCGCCTGCGCATCCGCAAGGCCTGCCTGGCCCGGCTGACGGCGTACAAGGTGCCGGCCAAGGTCGAGATGCTGGACCAGGCCATCTACTCGGCGCGTTTCAAGAAGATGCGGCGTTGAACCGGCGTTAATCCGGTGCGGATAGAACGTGGCTCGCCCCACAATGGGCGGCATCTAGAGGATGTCCCCCCATGTCCATCGACAGTTGCAAGATCCTTGACCTGCCCAAGATCCAGGACCCGCGTGGCAACCTGACCTTCATCGAAGGCGGTGTCCATGTCCCGTTCGACATCCAGCGCGTCTACTACCTGTACGACGTGCCCGGCGGCTCCGAGCGCGGCGGCCATGCGCACAAGGCACTGCACCAGTACATCGTCGCGATGTCGGGCAGCTTCGACGTGGTGCTCGACGACGGCAAGGACAAGAAGCGCGTGCACCTGAACCGCTCGTACCACGGCCTGTACGTCTGCCCCATGATCTGGCGCGAGCTGGACAACTTCTCGTCGGGCGCCGTCTGCATGGTGCTGGCGTCCAACCGCTACAGCGAGGACGACTACTACCGCGACTACGCCGAGTTCATGCGCGCGAGGTGGAGCAAGTGAGCGTGCCGGTGGCGATCCCGTTCCTCGACCTGAAGCGCCTGAACGCCGCGCACGACGAGGCCATCCGCGCCGGCATCGCACGCGTCATCGACTCCGGCTGGTACATCCTGGGCGAAGAGGTCGCCGCCTTCGAGCGCGAGTTCGCGGCCTACTGCGAGGTGAAGCACTGCATCGCCGTGGCCGATGGCCTGGATGCGCTGGCGCTGATCCTGAAGGCCTACGGTGTCGGCGAGGGCGACGAGGTGCTCGTGCCCTCCAACACCTTCATCGCCACCTGGCTGGCCGTCAGCCAGGCCGGCGCGACGCCGGTGCCGGTGGAGCCCGACCCGCGCACGCACAACATCGACCCGGCGCGGCTGGAGGCCGCCATCACGCCGGCGACGCGCGCCATCATGCCGGTGCACCTGTATGGCCAGCCGGCCGACATGGCGCCGCTGCTGGACGTGGCGCGGCGGCACGGCCTGAAGGTCATCGAGGACGCCGCGCAGGCGCATGGCGCGCGCTATGCAGGCCGACGCGCCGGCAGCCTGGGCGACGCGGCCGGCTTCAGCTTCTATCCCGGCAAGAACCTCGGTGCGATGGGCGACGGTGGTGCCATCACGACGAACGACGACGCCTTGGCCGCGAAGCTGCGCCTGCTGCGCAACTACGGCTCCACCGTCAAGTACCGGCATGAGCTGGCCGGGGTCAACTCGCGGCTGGACGAGATGCAGGCCGCCGTGCTGCGCGCCAAGCTGCCGTCGCTGGATGCCGATAACGCCGCGCGCCGCCGCGTCGCCGCGGCCTACCTCGACGCGCTGCAGGGTCTGCCGCTGCAACTGCCCGCCGTGGCCGACGGCGCCGAGCCGGTCTGGCACCTGTTCGTCATCGCCACCGACCGGCGCGTTGCCGTGCAGGCCGCGCTGACCGAGGCCGGCATCGGCCACCTGGTGCATTACCCCATCGCCTGCCACCAGCAGCAGGCCTATGCCGACCACACCTGGCCGGCGCTGCCCATCGCCGAGGCGCTGCAGCATCAGGTGCTGAGTCTGCCCATCGCGCCCTACATGGGCGGCGACGACGTGCAGCGCGTGGCGGCCGTCATCCGCCAGGTGCTGGCCTGACATGCAGTTCACCACGCTGGTCCCGGCCTACAAGCCCAAGTACCTGGTCGAGCTGCTGGCGGCGCTGCGCCACCAGAGCGTCAAGCCCGCGCACATCATCATTTCCGACGACAGCCCGGACCAGGCCTTCGTCGCTGCACTGGCCGCCGGCACGCCGCTGCGCCAGGCGGTGCCCGACCTGAACCTGGACGTCGTGCCCGGGCCGCGCACCGGCGCCTACGACAACTTCCGCGCGCTGCTGCAGCGCTACGGCGGGCGCACCGAGCTCTTCCACCTGCTGCTGGACGACGACATCCCCTATCCCAGCTTCTACGAGCGCCACCTGGCCGCGCACACGCAGGGCCGCCCGCAGTGCGCGGTGAGCCGCCGCTGGACCGCCCTGGAGTCCGGCCAGCCCACGCGCGACCTGCCGGTGCCGCCCGCCGTCGCCACCCATCCGCAGCGCATGCTGGCGCTGGACGCCAGGCTGCTGTTCGCGCACACGGCCGGTGTCAGCGGCAACTGGCTGGGCGAGTTCTCCAACGCGACCTTCCATGCCGACATGGCGCCGCTACTGGACGACCCCAGCCTGGACGGCATCTGCTTCACCGGCCTGGAAGACCTGGGCGCCTTCCTGAAGGCCGCGACGCGCGCGCCGCTGGGCTACATCAACGAGCATCTGGGCTACTTCCGCACCAGCGCGGTCCAGCACTCGGCCGACCCGATGGGCCGGCCGATGAAGCTGGCCCACCTGGCCTACATCGCGCTGACGATGTCGGGCCGCCGGCTGGGCCTGCTGGACGCGGGCGCGGCGCAGGCCAACCTGGCGCGGCTGTGCCCGCTGATCGTCGAGCGCTACGGCACGCAGGCCGACATGCTGGCGCTTTGCGCCGTGATGCCGGGGCTGGCCGCCGGCAGCGACGGCGCCGAGGCCGAGTTCCTCGCGCTCTGGCACGTCTACAGCGGTGCCGCGGCGCGCAAGCCGCTGTCGGCACTGGGGTGAGCATGGACGACGGCAACCAGCGGCTGAGCGAATTCCTTCAGGCCGAGCGCGCGCTGGCCGAGGCCAACCACCAGCGCCTGGCCGCGCTGTACGACCGGCCGTTCGAAACGCTGTCCAAGGACCAGGTGGCCATCACCGGCGCCGACGGCTGGCAGTTCATCAGCAACGGCAGCAACCACTGGGAGCAGCAGTACCTGGGCCAGTTGCGCCTGGCGCCGCCGGCCATCGCCGAGTGGCAGCAGGTGTTCGAGCGGCGGCTGGCTGCGTCCGCCGCCATCGGCGCGCGCTTCGGCCATCTCGTCGTGCCGGAGAAGCAGTCCATCTTTCCCGAAGCGCGCTGGCCCAACGGCCTGCCGGTCGTCGGCGAACGGCCGGTGCAGCAGCTGATGGCCGCAGTGCCGCGCGGCTTGGTCTATCCACTCGCGCAGCTGCGGGCCGAATCGTGGCGCGCCGAACTGGCCTTCCGTGGCAACAGCCACTGGTGCGCCAGCGGCACGTGGTTCGGCTTCGCTGCGTTGATGCAGGCTGTCTGGCCCGAGCGCCACTTCGACTTCTCGCACGTGCCACTGGGCCGCGCCTGGTGGCGGCACGACCTGCTGCTGAAGTACATCGACGAGGTCTGCCACGAGAGCGTCATCAGCATCACGCGGCGCGCGCCGCCGGTCTACGACAACCGGCTGCTGGCCACCACCGGCGCGCACGTCGGCAACCACTACGTGCTGCAGAACCCGGCCGCGCCCTACCAGGAGGCGGTGGTCGTGTTCGGCGACAGCTATTCCTTCGACATCGGCTTCTCGGACCTGCTGGCGGCCTTCTTCGGCCAGGTGCATTTCGTCTGGAACACGATGATCGACTTCCGCTACTGCCAGAGCATGAAGGCCAGCCTCGTGCTCGTGCAGAGCGCCGAACGCTATCTGGTGCGACCGCATCCGCTGGACCAGATGCCAACCTGAACACGCCCATGAAGATTTGCCTGGTCCAGTACAACCCCTTCCACCCCAAGGTCGGCATCCTCGATGCGTACAACGAGGTGGTCGAGTCCTACCACTGGGGCTTTGCTGCCTTGGGCCATCAGGTCGAGCGCCGCATCAACTTCTTCGATCCCGAGGCGCTGAACCTCGTGTTCGGCTTCCAGATCCCGCTGCAGCTGGGGCTGATCGACAGCTTCCCGGCCGACACCATCTTCTTCAACATGGAGCGCTACGCGCACCGCGACCTCGCCGGCACGGCCGCCGAGCATGTGGCGCGCAAGTACCGGATCTGGGACTACAGCGCCTCCAACGTCGCGGCCTGGAACGCACTGAACCCGCGCGTGCCGGCGTACCACGCGCTGACGGCCTACGCGCCCAACCTGGAGAAGGTGGCCAAGGGCGTGGCGCAGGACATCGACGTGCTGTACTACGGCAACATCACGCCCGACCGCTTCGAGGCGCTGCACCAGGTGGCCGGCCTGCGGCCCGACCTGACGGGGTTGTCCGTCATGACGGTGTGCAACGTCTGGGGCTCGCAGCGCGACGAGCTGATCGCGCGCGCCAAGGTCGTCGTGAACTTTTCGCGCGGCACCATCTTCGAGATCGTGCGCGTGTCCTACCTGATGGCCAACGCCAAGGCCGTGGTGTGCGACTACAGCGACGGGCTGGAGATCGAGGACGACCTGCGCGCCGCGTTGACGTTCGTCAAGACGGCCGAGATCCGCGCCGCCTGCGAAGCGCTGGTGGCCGATGACGCTGCGCGGGCGGTCTACGCCCAGCGTGGCTATGACCTGATCCGCCAGCGCGACATCCGCGATGTGATCCAGCGCGGCCTGGGCTGAGTCCCGCACCACCCCAAGGCAGGAGGCTCCGAGGAGCCTCTTTTTTTCGTCGCCCCTTGTCCGTCGCACGTCTTCGCGTCCTGGAAAAAAGAGAGCCAGACGCCCCTTGCGGGGCGAGCTGGCTGCTCGCAGGCGGTCCCGCCGGACCGCAAGGGATCGTGGGGTCAGATCAACGGGAACTTGGTCTCGTCGTCGTCGCTGATCGGCTTGATGCGGTGATGCAGCATCTCCGGCGTCGCCGTCGTCGGCTGCACGGCCGGGGCGCCGGCCGCGCTGCCGCCGAGCAGTGGCGTCTCCGGATGGGCCAGCAGGTCGCCCAGCTTCACGTCGGTGGCCGGCGTGCCGTCCTTGTTCTTCGCGAACCACACGTCGCCGATCTGGTGCACCACACCGTCCGCCGTCGTGTAGCTGGACAGCAGGCCGACGAAGTTGCCGTTGTTGACCTCGTGCGTCTTGCTGACATTGAGGCTGAACTCGACGATGCCCAGGTCGGCCATGCTCTTGAGCTCGCCCGCGTCGGTCTTGCCGTCGTGGTTGGCATCGACCCAGACCTTCAGCTGGTTGAACTGCGCATCGGCGCTGTTGATCTTGTGGTCGTGGTTGCTGTCCAGGCTGGCCAGCGCGGCGAAACCGTCGGCGGCGCGCTTGCCGTCCGCCATGATGAAGCCCGAGCCGAACAGTTCGGAGCCGTTGTTGATGATGCCGTCGCCGTTGCGGTCCAGCGCCAGCAGGCCGTCGCCGCCGCCGACCCAGCCCCATTGCTGGGTGTGGCCGTTGCCGTTCAGGTCGAACTGCACGCCGCTGGCGGCCTTCAGCGTCTCGATACCGTTGCCGTTCAGATCCAGCACCAATGGCGTGGACCAGGTCAGCCCTTCGAACTGCGCCGTGCTCATCGCAGCGGTTTGCTCAGAGGTGAAGGACAGCGACTGGCTCATGTTCAGCGCTGCCAGATCCTGGGTTTCGAAGCCCTGGATCTGCTGCGTCGTGAACGCCTGGATCTGTGCCGTCGTCAGCCCCGCGATCGCCGCGGTCGTGAAGGCCGCGATGTCCTGGGTGTCGATGGCCTGGATGTGCGCCGTCGTCAGCGAGCCAAGCTGGTTGGACGTCATCGCCGCGAAATGCTGCGTGTCAAGCGCCTGCACGCTCTCCGTGCTCAGCGATTGCAGCTGCGCCGTGTTCAGCGTGTGCAACTGGATCGTGGTCAGCGCATGGATGTCCGCGGTTTCCAGCGTCGACATCTGGCCGGTCGTCAGCGACGAGATCTGGCTGGTCGTCAGCGCACGGAATTGCGAGGTGTCGAAGGCATTCAGGTCATCGCTGACGAGACCGCTGATCTGCTGCGTGGTCAGCGAGACCACCTGCATCGTGGACAGCGCGCCGATCTGGTCGGAGTCCAGCGCCTCGAGCTGCGCCGTGCTCAGCGCACGCAGCGACGAGGTGTTCAGCGCCCGCAGATCCTGCGTCTCGATGGCGGCCATCTGGTCGGTCGAGAAGCCGACGACCTGACGCGAGCTCAGCGACGCGAACTGGCTGGTGTCCAGCGCGACGATGTTGTCGGTGGACAGCGCGCCGAGCTGCGAGGAACCCAGCACCGTGATCTGCGCGGTGCTCAGGGCCGACACGTCGGCGCTTTCCATCGTCGCGAGCTGGTTGGTGGACAGGGCGGCGATCTGCGCCGTGTTGAGTGCGCGGATCTGGGCGCTGCTGAACGCGTTCAAGTCGTCGCTGACGAGGCCGGCGACCTGCTGGGTCGTCAGCGACGTCACCTGCTGGGTGCTCAGCGCGCCGATCTGGGCCGAGTCGAGCGCCTCCAGCTGGGCGGTGCTCAGGGCGCGCAGCGACGCGGTGTTCAACGCACGCAGGTCCTGCGTCTCGATGGCCGCGACCTGGTCCGTCGTGAGGCCGGTGACCTGGCGCGAGCTGAGCGTGGCGAACTGGTTGGTCTCCAGCGCGGCAATGTTGGCCGTGCTCAGCGCACCGAGCTGCGAAGACGCCAGCGCGGTGATCTGGCCGGTCGACAGCGCGGCGACGTCGGCGCTTTCCATCGTCGAGACCTGCGCGGTGGACAGCGCAGCAATCTGCGCGCTGCCCAGGGCGCGGATCTGTGCCGTGTCGAGTGCGTTCAGGTCCTCGCTGACGAGGCCTGCCACCTGAACCGTCGTGAGCGATGCAACCTGGCCGGTGGACAGCGCACCGATCTGGGCGGAGCCCAGCGCTTCGATCTGGGCGGTGCTCAGCGCCCGCAGCGACGCGGTGTTGAGTGCGCGCAGGTCTTGCGTCTCCAGTGCGGCGACTTGGTCGGTGCCCAGCGCCGTGACCTGGCGTGAACTCAGCGCGGCGACCTGGTTGGTTTCCAGCGCGACGATGTTGGCCGTGCTCAGCGCGCCCAGCTGAGCCGAGCCGAGCGAGACGATCTGGGCGGTGGTCAGCGCGGCCACGTCGGCGCTCTCCATCGTCGAGACCTGCGCGGTGGACAGCGCGGCGATCTGGCCGGTGCCCAGCGCGCGGATCTGGTCAGTGCCGAGCGCGTTCAGGTCCTCGCTGACGAGGCCGGCGACTTGGGATGTCGTGAGCGACGCGACCTGCTGCGTGCTCAGCGCGCCGATCTGGGCGGAGCCCAGCGCTTCGACCTGGGCCGTGCTCAGGGCGCGCAGCGAGGCGGTGTTCAGCGCACGCAGATCCTGCGTCTCGAGGGCGGCCATCTGGTCGGTGCCCAGGCCCGCGATCTGGCGCGAGTTCAGCGTGGCGACCTGGCTGGTGTCCAGCGCGGCGACGTTGGCGGTCGACAGGGCACCCAGTTGCGACGAGTTCAGCGCCGCGACCTGCGACGTGGACATCACCGTGACGGCGGCGCTTTCCATGGTCGAGATCTGGGCCGTCGTCAGCACGGAGATCTGGGCGGTCGTCAGCGCACGGACCTGTGCGCTGGTGAGCGCGTTCAGGTCTTCACTGACGAGGCCGACGATCTGCGGCGTGCTGGTCAATGCGGCGACCTGCTGTGTGCTCAGCGCGCCGATCTGGGCGGAGCCGAGGGCCTCGACCTGGGCCGTCGTCAGCGCGCGCAAGGCGGCCGTGCCGAGGGCGCGCAGGTCCTGCGTCTCGATGGCGGCGATCTGGTCGGTCGTGAGGCCCGCGACCTGGCGCGAGTTCAGCGCCGCGAACTGGTTGGTTTCCAGCGCCGCGATGTTGGCCGTGCTCAGCGCGCCGAGCTGCGCGGAGCCGAGCGCGTTGATCTGGCCGGTGGTCAGCGCGGCCACATCGGCGCTTTCCATCGTGGAGACCTGGCCGGTCGACAGTGCGGTGATCTGCGCCGTGCCGAGCGCGCGGATCTGGTCGGTGGCGAGCGCGTTCAGGTCTTCACTGACCAGGCCGGCCACTTGGGCCGTCGTCAGCGATGCGACCTGCTGCGTGCTCAGCGCGCCGATCTGTGCCGAGCCCAGCGCTTCGATCTGGGCCGTGCTCAAGGCGCGCAGCGAGGCGGTGTTCAGCGCCCGCAGGTCCTGCGTCTCGAGGGCGGCCATCTGGTCCGTGCCCAGTGCCGTGACCTGACGCGAGCTCAGTGCGGCCACCTGGTTGGTTTCCAGTGCAGCGATGTTCCCGGTCGACAGCGCGCCCAGCTGCGAGGAACTCAGCGACGTGATCTGGCCGGTGGTCAGCGCGGCGACATCGGCGCTGTCCATCGTCGACACCTGGCCGGTGGACAGGGCGGTGATCTGCGCGGTGTTCAGCGCGCGGATCTGGTCGGTGCCGAGGGCGTTCAGGTCTTCGCTGACCAGGCCGGCCACTTGGACGGTCGTCAGCGACGCGACCTGGGCCGTGGACAGTGCGCCGATCTGCGCCGAGCCCAGCGCCTCGATCTGGGCCGTGCTGAGGGCACGCAGGGCAGCCGTGCCCATGGCGCGCAGGTCCTGCGTTTCGATGGCGGCAATCTGGTCGGTGCCCAGCGCCGTCACCTGGCGCGAGCTCAGTGTGGCGAACTGGTTGGTTTCCAGCGCCGCGATGTTGGCGGTGCTCAGCGCACCGAGCTGCGAGGAGCTCAGCGCGTTGATCTGGCCGGTGGTCAGCGCGGCGACATCGGCGCTTTCCATCGTGGAGACCTGGCCCGTGGACAGGGCGGCGATCTGCGCGGTGTTCAGCGCGCGGACCTGGTCGGTGCCGAGGGCGTTCAGGTCTTCGCTGACGAGGCCGGCGACTTGGACCGTCGTCAGCGACGCGACCTGGGCCGTGGACAGCGCGCCGATCTGCGCCGAGCCCAGCGCTTCGATCTGGGCCGTGCTGAGAGCACGCAGCGCCGCCGTGCCCAGGGCACGCAGGTCCTGCGTCTCGATGGCGGCGATCTGGTCGGTGCCCAGCGCCGTCACCTGGCGCGAGCCCAGTGCAGCGACCTGGTTGGTCTCCAGCGCGACGATGTTCGCCGTGCTCAGCGCGCCGAGCTGCGCGGAGCCGAGTGCGTTGACCTGGGCGGTGCTCAGTGCAGCGACATCCGCACTTTCAAGCGTCGAGACCTGGCCGGTGGACAGGGCGGCGACCTGGGCGGTGTTGAGCGCGCGAATCTGGTCGGTGCCGAGCGCGTTCAAGTCTTCGCTGACGAGGCCGGCCACCTGTTGCGTGGTCAGCGATGCCACCTGGCCGGTGCTGAGCGCACCGATCTGCGCGGAGCCCAATGCTTCGATCTGGGCCGTGCTCAGCGCCCGCAGCGAGGCGGTGTTGAGCGCCCGCAGGTCCTGCGTCTCGATGGCGGCGATCTGGTCGGTACCGAGGCCGGCCACCTGGCGAGAGCTCAGTGCGGCGACCTGGTTGGTCTCCAGCGCGACGATGTTGGCGGTGCTCAATGCGCCCAGTTGGGCGGAGCCGAGCGAGGCGATCTGCGCGGTGCTCAGTGCCGCCACGTCGGCGCTTTCCATCGTCGACACCTGGCCGGTGGACAGGGCGGCGATCTGAGCGGTGTTCAGCGCGCGGATCTGGTCGGTGCCGAGCGCGTTCAGGTCCTCGCTGACCAGGCCGGCCACCTGGGCCGTCGTCAGCGCCGCCACCTGGGCGGTGGACAGCGCGCCGATCTGGGCCGAGCCCAGCGCTTCGACCTGCGCCGTGCTGAGGCTGCGCAGCGCGCTGGTGTTCAGGGCACGCAGGTCCTGCGTCTCCAGCGCGGCCATCTGGTCGGTGCCCAGGCCCGCGACCTGGCGCGAACTCAGCGTGGCGACCTGGTTGGTGTCCAGCGCGGCCACGTTGGCCGTGCTCAGCGCGCCGAGTTGCGCCGAGCTCAGCGCATTGACCTGGGCCGTGGACAGCGCCACGACGCCGGCGCTTTCCATGGTGGAGATCTGGCCGGTGGTCAGCGCCGCGATCTGGGCGGTGTTCAGTGCGCGGACCTGTGCGCTGCTCAGGGCATTCAGGTCTTCACTGACCAGGCCGCCCACCTGCGGCGAGCTGCTCAGCGCGGCGACCTGCTGCGTCGTCAGCGCGCCGATCTGGGCGGAACCCAGGGCTTCGATCTGCGCCGTGGTCAGCGCGCGCAGCGCTGCCGTACCCAGGGCGCGCAAGTCCTGCGTCTCGATGGCGGCGATCTGGTCCGTGCCCAGGCCGGCGACCTGGCGCGAACTCATCGCAGCGAACTGGGCGGTTTCCAGCGCGGCGATGTTGGCCGTGCTCAGCGCACCGACCTGGGCAGAGCCCAGCGAGGCGAACTGGCCGGTGCTCAGCGCGGCCACGTCGGCGCTTTCCATCGTGGAGACCTGGCCGGTCGACAGCGCGGTGATCTGCGCCGTGCCGAGTGCGCGGATCTGGTCGGTGCCGAGCGCGTTCAGGTCCTCGCTGACAAGGCCGGCCACCTGGCCGGTGGTCAGCGACGCGACTTGCTGCGTGCTCAGCGCACCGATCTGGGCAGAGCCCAGTGCTTCCAGCTGGCCGGTACTGAGGGCGCGCAGCGACGCAGTGTTCAGCGCGCGCAGGTCCTGCGTTTCAAGCGCAGCGATCTGGTCGGTGCCCAGCGTCGAGACCTGGCGGGAGGTCAGCGAGGCCACCTGGTTGGTTTCCAGCGCGACGATGTTGGCCGTGCTCAGCGCGCCGAGTTGGGCGGAGCCGAGCGAGGCGATCTGCGCCGTGCTCAGTGCCGCCACGTCGGCGCTTTCCAGCGTCGAGACCTGCCCGGTGGACAGGGCGGCGATCTGAGCGGTGTTCAGCGCGCGGATCTGGTCGGTGCCGAGCGCGTTCAGGTCCTCGCTGACCAGGCCGGCCACCTGGGCCGTCGTCAGCGCCGCCACCTGGGCCGTGCTCAGCGCGCCGATCTGGGCCGAGCCCAGCGCTTCGAGCTGGGCGGTGCCCAGCGCGCGCAGGGCGGCCGTGTTCAGCGCCCGCAGGTCCTGCGTCTCGATGGCGGCGATCTGGTCCGTGCCCAGGCCGGTGATCTGGCGCGAGTTCAGCGAGGCGACCTGGCTGGTGTCCAGCGCAGCGATGTTGGCCGTGCTCAGCGCGCCGAGCTGCGACGAGCCCAAGGCACCCATCTGGGCCGTCGACAGCGCGGCCACGCCGGCGCTCTCCATCGTCGAGATCTGGCCGGTGGACAGGGCGGCGATCTGCGCGGTGTTCAGCGCGCGGATCTGCGCGCTGCCCAGCGCGTTCAGGTCTTCACTGACCAGGCCGCCCACCTGGGGCTGGCTGCTCAGTGCGGCGACCTGCTGGGTCGTCAGCGCGCCGATCTGGGCCGAGCCCAGCGCTTCGATTTGCGCCGTGGTGAGCGCGCGCAGCGCAGCGGTGCCCAGGGCCCGCAGGTCCTGCGTCTCGATGGCGGCGATCTGGTCGGTGCCCAGGCCCGCGACCTGGCGCGACGTCAGCGCGGCGAACTGGTTGGTCTCCAGCGCAACGATGTTGGCCGTGCTCAGCGAGCCGAGCTGCGCGGAGCCCAGGGACGCGAACTGGCCGGTGGTCAGCGCCGTGATGTCGGCGCTTTCCATCGTCGAGACCTGCGCGGACGACAGGGCCGCGATCTGCGCGGTGTTGAGCGCGCGGATCTGGTCGGTGCCGAGGGCGTTCAGGTCTTCGCTGACCAGGCCGGCGACCTGGGCCGTCGTCAGCGACGCGACCTGCTGGGTGCTCAGCGCGCCGATCTGGGCCGAGCCCAGCGCTTCGATCTGGGCGGTGCTCAGGGCGCGCAGCGCCGAGGTGTTCAATGCACGCAGATCCTGCGTTTCCAGCGCGGCGACCTGGTCGGTGCCCAGCGTCGTGACCTGGCGTGAGCTCAGTGCGGCGACCTGGTTGGTGTCCAGCGCGGCGATGTTGGCGGTGGACAGTGCGCCGAGCTGCGATGAGCTCAGCGAGTTGATCTGGCCGGTGCTCAGCGCCGCGACGTCGGCGCTGTCCATCGTGGAGACCTGACCGGTGGACAGGGCGGCGATCTGCGCGGTGTTCAGTGCGCGGATCTGGTCGGTGCCGAGGGCGTTCAGGTCTTCGCTGACAAGGCCGGCGACCTGCTGCGTGGTCAGCGACGCCACTTGGGCCGTGGACAGTGAACCGATCTGGGCCGAGCCCAGCGCTTCCACCTGCGCGGTGCTCAAGGCGCGCAGCGACGCGGTGTTCAGCGCGCGCAGGTCCTGCGTCTCGATCGCAGCGATCTGGTCGGTGCCCAGGCCACCGATCTGGCGCGAGTTCAGCGCCGCGAACTGGGTCGTTTCGAGTGCGGCGACGTTGGCCGTGCTCAGTGCGCCCAGCTGCGACGAGGTCAGCGCACCGATCTGGCCGGTGCTCAGGCCGGCGACGCTGGCCGTGTCCATGCCGGCGATCTGCGCTGTCGACAGGGCGGCAATCTGGGCGCTGCCCATCGCGCGGATCTGGGCGCTGCTCAGGGCCGTGAAGTCCTCGGTGGAGAGGCCGGCGACCTGCGCCGTCGTCAGCGACGCGACCTGACCGGTGGAGAGCGCGCCGATCTGGGCCGAGCCCAGGGCGTCGATCTGCGCCGTGCTCAGCGAGCGCAGCGCCGCGGTGCCGAGGGCTCGCAGGTCCTGCGTCTCGATGGCGGCGACCTGGTCGGTGCTCAGGCCGGCCACCTGGCGCGTGTTCAGCGCCGCGAACTGGTTGGTTTCGAACGCGGCGATGCTGGCCGTGCTCAGGGCGCCGAACTGGGCCGAGCCGAGGGCGCCGATCTGCGCCGTGCTCAGCGCGGCGACGTCCGCTGTCTCCATCGTCGACACCTGCGCGCTGGACAGCGCGGCGATCTGGGCCGTGCCCAGCGCGCGGACCTGGTCGGTGCCCAGCGCGTTCAGGTCTTCACTGACGAGGCCGGCGACCTGCTGGGTCGTCAGCGAGGCGACTTGCTGAGTGCTCAGCGCGCCGATCTGGGCCGAGCCCAGCGCCTCGACCTGGGCGGTCGTCAGTGCCCGGATGGCGGCGGTGTTCAGCGCCCGCAGGTCCTGCGTCTCGAGGGCGGCGATCTGGTCGGTGCCCAGGCCGGCGACCTGGCGCGAGTTCAGCGCGGCGAACTGGTTGGTCTCCAGCGCGGCGATGTTGGCGGTGGACAGGGCGCCCAGCTGGGCTGACCCCATCGCGGCGAGCTGGCCGGTGCTGAAGGCGGCGACGTCGGCGCTCTCCATCGCGGCGACCTGCGCCGTGGACAGGGCCGCGATCTGGGCGGTGTTCAGCGCGCGAATCTGGCTGCTGTCCAGCGCGTTCAGGTCCTCGCTGACGAGGCCGCTGACCTGTTGCGTGGTCAGCGACGCGACTTGGCTGGTGCTCAGGGCGCCGATCTGTGCCGAGCCCAGCGCTTCGAGCTGGGCCGTGCTCAACGCCCGCAGCGCGGCCGTGTTCAACGCGCGCAGATCCTGGGTCTCCAGAGCAGCAATCTGGTCGGTGCCCAGCGCGGTCACCTGACGGGAACTCAGCGCGGCGACCTGGTTGGTTTCCAGCGCGGCGATGTTGGCGGTGCTGAGCGCGGCCAGCTGGGAGGAGTTCAGGTTGCTGATCTGAGCACTGCTCAGTGCGGCGACGTCCGCACTCTCCAGCCCGGCGACCTGGCTGGTCGACAGGGCTGCGATGTGGGCAGTGGACAGTGCGCGGAACTGCGCGGTGCCGAGCGCGTTCAGGTCCTCGCTCGTCAGGCCTGCGACCTGGGCGGTGCTCAGCGAGGCGACCTGGTTGGTGCCGAGACCGGCGATCTGGTCCGAACCCAGGGCTTCAAGCTGGGCGGTGCTCAGGCCGCGGATGGCGCTGGTGTTCAGCGCCCGCAAGTCCTGGCTCTCGATCACGCCCATCTGTGCGGTCGTGAAATTTGTCACGGCCCGTGTCGTCAGTGACGAGAACTGCGACGTCGTGAGCGCCTGGAACTGCTCCGTGGAGAACGCGAGCCAATCTTCACTGGTCAGCCTCGACAAGGCGCTGGTCGAGAGAGAGGCGATCTGTGCCGTTGTCGAATTGGTAATCAGTGAAGCCATCGTCTGCTCCTGGAACGGGATCATTTATGTGCAAAGTGCCGAGGGAGCACAGGCATCTGTCAGAACGCCTGCAAGACGATTCGTCATGCAGGCGACCTCAATGCACTCGAGCGGCCCCTTAGCCCTCAGTCGATTTTCGGACGCGGCTTTACAAACTTAAGCAATTTGCAGCCGAGCCTCCTCGACATTTCGTGCCGAATGCTAGGAAAACCGTGAGTTCGTGATCGGCGCATAAGCGAGGTCATTGGCCTCGTCCTCGCCGCGGAACGCCGCGGGCCGTGGACCAACGCACGCCCGCGATGCCGTCAGGCGGCGGCCGACTCGGGCGGCGTGGCCGCCGCCAGGCCGTTCTGGAAGTGCATGCGCAATTGCGCAGCCGCGGCCTCGGGCTGTCGTTGCAGCAGCGCCTGCATCAGCGCGCGGTGCTCGCCCAGCGATTCCGCCAGCCGGCCCTGCTTGAACAGCGAATGGTGGCGGTTGAGCTTCATTACGCGGCGCAGGTCGGTGACGATCTGCAGCCGCCAGCGATTGCCCTCGATCTCCAGCAGCCGCATGTGGAAGCGCTCGTTGGCCGCGAAGAACGCGTCCCGCTGCCCGACCTGCGACTCCAGCACATCGTGCAACTGCTGCAGTTCCTGAAGCTCGTTATCGTCAGCCCGCGCTGCCACTTGAGCGGCGGCGTCACTCTCCAGCAGGGCGAGCAACTGGTAGGCCTCCCGGACATCGCGTTCGGACATCTCGGTCACGTAAGCGCCGCGCCGCACCTTCATCGTCACCAGGCCTTCGGCCGCCAGCACCTTCAGCGCCTCGCGCAAGGGCGTGCGGCTGATGCCGAAGTCGGCGCAGAGCCTCAGCTCGTCGATCCAGCTGCCCGGCTCCAACTCGCGCGCGAAAATCCGCTGGCGCAGCAGCTCCGCCACCTCCTGGTAGAGGGCGCGTGGCGCGAGCGCGGGCTGGGAGCACATGCCGGGCAGTGTAGAGGCAATATGAATTCATAATTATGAATAATCCGTCGGCTAAGATGCGGCCGCAGTTACAGGAGAGTTTCGATGTCGGACGCCAGCCGGGATAGCAGCAGCAGGGGGGACGCCCCGGAGTTCAAGCCTGCCACGCTGGAGCAATGGCACAAGGCGGCTGCCAAATCCGCCCCCGGCGGTGACGTGGCTGCACTGAACTGGGTGACGCCCGAGGGGTTGACGGTCAAGCCGCTGTACACGGCCGCCGACACGGCCAGCCTGCCGCATGCGGACACG
This sequence comes from Roseateles sp., assembly GCF_965229315.1. Classification (GTDB taxonomy): domain Bacteria; phylum Pseudomonadota; class Gammaproteobacteria; order Burkholderiales; family Burkholderiaceae_C; genus Pelomonas. The sequence goes on along the minus strand of NZ_CBDDJA010000002.1, from coordinate 2,145,139 downwards.
CTGCCGGGCTTCGAACCCTTCCTGCGCGGCCCGCAGGCGACGATGTACGCCGCCCGGCCCTGGACCATCCGCCAGTACGCGGGCTTCTCCACCGCCGAGGAAAGCAACGCCTTCTATAGAAAGGCGCTCGCGGCCGGCGGGCAGGGCGTATCGGTCGCGTTCGACCTGGCCACTCACCGCGGCTACGACAGCGACCACCCGCGCGTCACCGGCGACGTCGGCAAGGCCGGCGTGGCCATCGACTCGGTGGAGGACATGAAGATCCTGTTCGACGGCATCCCGCTGGACAAGGTCAGCGTGAGCATGACGATGAACGGCGCCGTGCTGCCGGTGCTGGCCGGCTACGTCGTGGCGGCGGAAGAGCAGGGCGTGTCGCAGGACAAGCTGGCCGGGACCATCCAGAACGACATCCTCAAGGAGTTCATGGTCCGCAACACCTACATCTACCCGCCGGAGCCGTCGATGCGCATCGTCGGTGACATCATCGAGTACACGGCGCGGGAGTGCCCCAAGTTCAACTCCATCAGCATCTCCGGCTATCACATGCAGGAGGCCGGTGCCAACCAGGCGCTGGAACTGGCGTTCACGCTGGCCGATGGCCAGGAGTACGTGAAGACGGCCATGGCCAAGGGCCTGAGCGTGGACGACTTCGCGCCGCGCCTGTCCTTCTTCTGGGCCATCGGCATGAACTTCTATCTGGAGATCGCCAAGATGCGTGCGGCCCGGCTCTTGTGGTGCCGCATCATGAAGGGCTTCGGCGCCACCAGTCCCAAGAGCCTGATGCTGCGCACCCACTGCCAGACCTCGGGCTGGAGCCTGACCGCGCAGGACCCGTACAACAACGTGGTGCGCACCACCATCGAGGCGATGGCGGCCGTGTTCGGCGGCACGCAGAGCCTGCACACCAACTCGCTGGACGAGGCCATCGCGCTGCCCACCGAGTTCAGCAGCCGCATCGCGCGCAACACCCAGCTCATCATCCAGGAAGAGACCCACATCACCAGCGTCGTCGACCCCTGGGCCGGCAGCTACATGATGGAAAAGCTCACCCAGGACATGGCCGACAAGGCCTGGGAGATCATCGAGGAGGTCAACGCCCAGGGCGGCATGATCAAGGCGGTGGACTCGGGCTGGGCGAAGCTGAAGATCGAGGCGAGTGCCGCCGAGAAGCAGGCGCGCATCGATTCGGGCCAGGACGTCATCGTGGGCGTCAACAAGTACAGGCTGGACAAGGAGGACGCCATCGACATCCTCGACGTGGACAACGTCAAGGTGCGTGATGGGCAGATCGAACGGCTGAACCGCATCAAGGCCACTCGCGACACCGCCGCCGTGCAGGCCGCGCTGGCCGCGCTCACCCAAGCCGCCGAGACCGGCGAAGGCAACCTGCTGGACCTGTCCATCAAGGCCATGCGGCTGCGAGCGACGGTAGGCGAGGTGTCCGACGCGCTGGAAGCCGTCTTCGGCCGCCACCGCGCCGACACGCACAAGGTCAGCGGCGTCTACGCGGCGGCCTACGACTCGGCCGAGGGCTGGGCCAGGCTGCAGGGCGAGATCGCCGCCTTCGGTGACGAACAAGGCCGCCGCCCGCGCGTGATGATCGCCAAGCTCGGCCAGGACGGCCACGACCGCGGCGCCAAGGTGGTGGCCACGGCGTTTGCCGACCTCGGCTTCGACGTCGACATCGGCCCGCTGTTCCAGACGCCCGAGGAATGCGCCCGCCAGGCCATCGAGAACGACGTGCACGCGGTGGGTGTCTCCACGCTGGCGGCCGGCCACAAGACGCTGGTGCCGGCCATCATTGCCGAACTGAAGCAGCAGGGTGCCGACGACATCATCGTGTTCGTAGGCGGCGTCATCCCCGCCCAGGACTACGACATGCTGTACGCGGCGGGCGTCAAGGGCATCTACGGCCCGGGCACCCCCATCCCGGCCAGCGCCAAGGACGTGCTCGAACAAATCCGCAGGGCTTTGTGATACTGTAATACGGTAATTCAAGGAGTCGCTATGGCCGTATCCGTTCGCATGGACCCGCTGATGGAGAAGGAGCTGGAGCTCGCTGCCAAGCGCCGCGGCGTCACCAAGTCGCAGTTCATCATCGAGGCGGTGGAGCGCGCGCTGGGTCGCAAGGACCCCGCGGCGCTGTACCAGCAGGTGATGGAGAACGCCGCTGCGTACAGCGCCGCAGAAGCGGCCCCATCGACGGCCGAACGGCCGCTGCGCGCCAAGCTGCAAGACAAGCAAGCTGCCGAGGCCGCGGACTGGCTTGCCTTCCAGCAGGCCAAGCAGCGCGGTGAACCCTGGCCACCCGCCAGCGAGGACCCGGCCGCGTGAACGCAGCACTCGTCGACGCCGGCCCGCTCATCGCCTTGTTCGACACGGCGAGCGTGGCCCATCAGCACTACGCGCGGCTGTTGCCGCAAGGCTGGATGCTGACCACGACGTGGCCGTGCATCGTCGAAGCCAGCCATTTCCTGAAGCCTGCAGCCAACCAGCGCCTGCTGAGCTGGGTGGCCGCAGGCGCGGTGGCGGTCTTCCCGTTCGACGAGTCGCATCTGCCCGACATCGCCGAGCTGATGGCCCGTTACACCGAATGGCCGCGCACCGAGATGGACTTTGCGGATGCCACGCTGGTGTGGCTGGCGACTGAAACCGGCGTCACGCAGGTCATGACGATGGATGTGCGCGACTTCTCACGCTACCGCCTGGCCGACGGCCGGGCGTTCGAGATCCTGTGAGCAAGCCGGGCATGTCGCTGGCGAACGTCGCCGACGCCGACTTCGAGGCCATGTTCGCCCTGCGCATGGAGGCGCTGCGCGACAGCCTGGAGCGGCTGGGCCGTTTCGACCCCGCTGCGTCCCGGGCCAGATTTCTGGCGCAGTTCATGCCGGCGTGCATGCGGCATCTGTGCGTTGCCGAGGAGCGGGTCGGCTACTTCACCCTCATGCCGTGTGAACGGACGCTGCACCTGCAACACCTCTATGTGAAGCCGGGCTGGCAAGGCCAGGGCATCGGCGCCTGGGTCATCGAGCACATCAAGCAGCAGGCGCATGCAGCCGGCAAGGCCATCACCCTGGGCGCCTTGCGTGGCAGCCGGGCCAATGACTTCTACCTGCGCCACGGCTTCGAGCAAGTGAGGGAACTCGACTTTGACATCGAGTACCGCTGGGTACCACCGGGAGCGGCGCATTGAACCTCGCCGCTGCGCTCCTGGCCGGTGACCGCCGCGCGCTGGCCAAAGCCATCACGCGGGTCGAGTCCACCCGGGCCGACCACCGCGAGCAGGCCGACGCGCTGCTCACCGAGCTGATGCCCGCCAACGGCGGCGCGCTGCGGCTGGGCATCTCCGGCGTGCCGGGCGTGGGCAAGAGCACCTTCATCGAAGCCTTCGGCCTGTTCCTGCTCGAACGTGGCCACCGCGTCGCCGTGCTGACGGTGGACCCGTCCAGCACGCTGTCCGGCGGCGCCATCCTGGGCGACAAGACGCGCATGGAGCGGCTGTCCATGGACACGCGTGCCTTCATCCGCCCCAGCCCCAGCAGCGGCACGCTGGGCGGCGTGGCCGAGAAGACGCGCGAAGCCATGCTGCTGTGCGAGGCCGCGGGCTACGACGTCGTCATCGTCGAGACCGTGGGCGTGGGCCAGAGCGAGACCGCCGTGGCCGGCATGACCGACCTCTACCTGCTGCTGCAACTGCCCAATGCGGGCGACGACCTGCAGGCCATCAAGAAGGGCGTCATGGAACTGGCCGACCTGGTCGTCATCAACAAGGCCGACCTGGACGACGCGGCTGCCGCGCGCGCGCAGGCACAGATCACCTCCGCGCTGCGGCTGCTGCCCACGCACGCCCACGCCACGCAGCGCGTCATGAAGGTCAGCGCGCTGAAGGCCAATGGCATCGCGCCCCTCTGGGAGGCGCTCGCCGCCTTGCGCGCCGAGCGCGAAGCCAGCGGCGCGTGGGCGCACAAGCGCCGCGAGCAGTCGCTGGCGTGGATGTGGGAACGCATCCATGCCGGGCTGCGCCAGGCCTTCATCGCCAACCCGGCGGTGCACGCCCAGCTCGACGCGGCGACCACCGCCGTGCGCGACGGCCGCACACCCGCCTCCACCGCCGCGCGCCAGTTGCTGGCCGCCTTCAGGAGCACCCCATGATCACCGGTCTGCACCACATCAACCTGCGCGCGCCGGGCGACTTGCTGGCCAGGCTGCGCGACTTCTACCGCGACGTGCTGGGCCTGGACGTCGGCCCGCGCCCCGCGTTCAACAGCCGCGGCTACTGGCTCTACGCGGGCGGCCATCCGGTGCTGCACCTGTCCGAGCAGTCGCCGCAGGAGCCGCCGCGCGGCCCGTTCGACCCGGCTGCCGCCAGCACCTTCGACCACACCGCCTTTGCCGGCTCTGATCCCGTCGCGACGGCGGCCCGGCTCGCGCTGCACGGCGTGTCGTTCCGCGAGTCCCGCGCCGAAGCGACGCGCCAGCACCAGTTCTTCCTGCAAGACCCCGCCGGCAACGGCGTGGAGATCAATTTCCCTTTTGAGGGCTGAAACCCATGCATGACATCCTGCAAGCACTCGAAGCCAAGCGCGCCCGCGCGCGGCTCGGCGGTGGCGAGAAGCGCATCGCCGCCCAGCACGCCAAGGGCAAGCTGACCGCGCGCGAGCGGCTGGAGCTGCTGTTCGATGAGGGCAGCTTCGAGGAATGGGACATGTTCGTCGAGCACCGCTGCGTGGACTTCGGCATGCAGGACTTGCGTGTCCCCGGCGACGGCGTCGTGACCGGCTACGGCATGATCAACGGGCGCCTGGCCTTCGCGTTCAGCCAGGACTTCACCGTCTTCGGCGGCGCGCTGTCCGAAGCGCATGCAGAGAAGATCTGCAAGGTGATGGACCAGGCGATGAAGGTCGGCGCCCCGGTCATCGGCCTGAACGACTCGGGCGGCGCGCGCATCCAGGAGGGTGTGGCGTCCCTCGGCGGCTACGCGGACGTGTTCCAGCGCAACGTCATGGCCTCGGGCGTCGTGCCGCAGATCAGCATGATCATGGGCCCTTGCGCGGGCGGCGCCGTGTACTCGCCGGCCATGACCGACTTCATCTTCATGGTGAAGGACAGCAGCTACATGTTCGTCACCGGCCCCGAAGTGGTGAAGACCGTGACGCACGAGGAGGTGACCGCCGAGGAGCTGGGCGGCGCCACCACGCACAACACGCGCAGCGGCGTGGCCGACCTGTCGTTCGAGAACGATGTCGAGGCGCTCTTGATGCTGCGCCGGTTCTTCAACTACCTGCCGCTGTCCAACCGCGAGAAGGCGCCGTGCCGTCCCAGCGGCGACCCGGCTACGCGCGTGGACTACTCGCTGGACACGCTCGTGCCCGAGAACGCCAACAAGCCGTACGACATCAAGGAACTGATCCTGAAGGTCGTGGACGATGGCGACTTCTTCGAACTGCAGCCCGACTACGCGAAGAACATCGTCACCGGCTTCGCGCGCATGGAAGGCCAGACGGTGGGCATCGTCGCCAACCAGCCGCTGGTTTTGGCGGGCTGCCTGGACATCAAGAGCAGCATCAAGGCCGCGCGCTTCGTGCGCTTTTGCGACGCGTTCAACATCCCGGTCGTCACCTTCGTTGACGTGCCCGGATTCATGCCCGGCACCTCGCAGGAGTACGGCGGCATCATCAAGCACGGGGCCAAGCTGCTGTACGCCTACGCCGAGGCGACGGTCCCGAAGATCACCGTCATCACGCGCAAGGCCTACGGTGGCGCGTATGACGTGATGGCCTCCAAGCACCTGCGCGGCGACGTCAACTTTGCGTGGCCCAATGCCGAGATCGCGGTGATGGGCGCCAAGGGCGCGGTGGAGATCATCTTCCGCGAGGACAAGGGCGACCCGGCCAAGCTGGCTGCCCGCGAGGCCGAGTACAAGGCCCGCTTCGCCAACCCCTTCATCGCCGGCAGCCGCGGCTTCATCGACGACGTCATCCAGCCGCACGAGACGCGCAAGCGCATCTGCCGCAGCCTGTCGATGTTGAAGGACAAGAAGCTGGAGAACCCGTGGCGCAAGCACGGCAACATCCCGCTGTGAGGCGCTGGACGTACGGCATCGCGCTGGCGGCCGGGCTGGCCGCGAGCGCACAGGCCGCTCAACACCGGGACGCCAGCAGCGGTTGCGTCGTCGTGGCACCGCAATACCTGGCCAGCCATGACTACGTGTTCAGCTACGAGGGCGCCTGCCGCGACGGACTGGCGCAAGGGCAGGGCCGCGCCATCTGGGCGCTGCGCCTGTCACCGCAGAACCGCGAGGAACGGGCCGGCCGGTTCAGCGCGGGCGTCTATCTGCCCGAGCCGTCGGACGGCTTGCGTGCACGCGCGCTGGCCAGGGACAGCGTGTTGTTCGATCTCGGCCCTCTGCCCCAGCTGCAAGGCATGAGCCCGCGGCTGGCGGTGCAGGCCACCGGCGACCTGACGCGCCTCGCCGACCCCTGCAAGCCCGACACGCTCTGGGTGCTGCAGGCCGACGGCCCGGCGCTGGCGCAGGACGAGGTGGCCAAGCAACTGCTGCGCTCGGCGCTGGACAAGCTCAAGAGCCGCTGCGGCGACGACCGCTTGCGCGAACGCGGCCGCCCCGGCGGCGAGCGCACCCATGTCCGCGTGCGGGCGGTGCCGCAGGCCGAGCTGGAGACCGACAGCTACGGCAACGCCAAGGGTGTCGTCACGGAGGCGTCGATGTTCCTGGACCCCGGCAAGGACTTCCAGCAATACAGCAACGAGGCCGCCAGCCAGCAGCGCCAGCGCCAGGCCCGCGAAGAGCGGGACGCGCAGCGGCAAGCCAATGTGCAGCGCCTGAAAGCCTTTGCCAAACCGTTCGGCGCACCCGTCTGGGTGAGCCTGCCGGTGCTGGCGACCAACCCGTTTCGCTACCAGGGCGAGGTCGTGCTGACGACCGCCTCGCTGGACGAAGTCATCAGCCCCACGCGCGCGCGCCTGAGCGGCACGGCCAATCGCTACCAGGGTGGCAGTGCGTTGATCGAGGGCGACGGCCTGGCGCAGTGGGCCCCCGGGGCCCGCGTGATCGCCGTGCGTGTGCTGGGCCGGCTGCCTGACACCGACGCCGTGCTGCCGGGCTGGCTGCACCTGCAACTGCTGGGTCAGCTGGCTTGCGAGCAGACCGACTGCGGTGACCGGCTGGGCCTGCCCAACCCGCTGCGCGACGGCGAGGCGCCGTGATGGGCAAGGCCACCTGCGCCGCGGAAGCGCGCACGCTCACCGACATCCCGAACATCGGCAAGGCCATGGCCGCCGATCTCGTGGGGTTGGGGTTGCCGACGCCCGCGCACGTCAAGACCATGGACCCGTACGAAACGTATGACCGGTTGCGCGACCCCATGGGCCAGCGCCACGACCCCTGCGTGCTGGACACCTTCATGGCCGCGCACGACTTCATGAACGGCGGGCCCGCCCAGCCGTGGTGGCACTTCACCGAGCAGCGCAAGAAGCTGCTCGGCACAACGACATAACGAGGCTTCCCATGTTCACCAAGATCCTCATTGCGAACCGGGGCGAGATCGCCTGCCGTGTGATTGCAACGGCCCGCAAGATGGGCATCAAGACGGTCGCCGTCTACTCCGAGGCCGACAAGGATGCCCGCCACGTCGACCTCGCCGACGAAGCCGTGCTGCTCGGCCCGGCGCCGTCGCGAGAGAGCTACCTGGTGGCCGACAAGATCATTGCCGCGGCCAGGCAGACCGGCGCGCAGGCCATCCACCCCGGCTACGGCTTCCTCAGCGAGAACGAGGACTTCGCGCGCCGCGTGGAGGAAGAAGGCCTGGTCTTCATCGGCCCGAAGCACGCGAGCATCGCCGCGATGGGCGACAAGATCGCATCCAAGAAGCTGGCGACCGCGGCCGGTGTCAACACCATCCCGGGCCACAACGAGCCCATCCTGTCGGCCGAAGAAGCCGTGGGCATCGCGGCGCGCATCGGCTACCCGGTCATGATCAAGGCCAGCGCCGGCGGCGGCGGCAAGGGCCTGCGCGTGGCTTTCAACGACAAGGAGGCCTTCGAGGGCTTCACGTCCTGCCGCAACGAGGCGCGCAACAGCTTCGGCGACGACCGCGTCTTCATCGAGAAGTTCGTCGAAGAGCCGCGCCACATCGAGATCCAGGTGCTGGGCGATGCGCAAGGCCACGTCGTCTACCTGTGGGAGCGCGAGTGTTCCATCCAGCGCCGCCACCAGAAGGTCATCGAGGAGGCGCCGTCGCCCTTCATCAGCGAGGCCACGCGCCGCGCGATGGGCGAGCAGGCCGTGGCGCTGGCCAAGGCCGTCAACTACCAGAGCGCCGGCACGGTGGAGTTCGTCGTCGGCAAGGACCAGGGCTTCTACTTCCTGGAGATGAACACGCGGCTGCAGGTGGAACACCCGGTCACCGAGTGCATCACGGGGCTGGACCTGGTCGAGCAGATGATCCGCGTCGCGGCCGGCGAGCCGCTGTCGTTCACGCAGGACCAGATCAAGCGCGACGGCTGGGCCATCGAGTGCCGCATCAACGCGGAAGACCCGTTCCGCAACTTCCTGCCCAGCACCGGCCGCCTCGTGCGCTACCAGCCGCCGGAAACGACGATGGCGCAGGGCGAGCCCGAGCGCTTCGGCGTGCGCGTGGACACCGGCGTCTACGAGGGCGGCGAGATCCCGATGTTCTACGACTCGATGATCGCCAAGCTCATCGTGCACGGCAAGGACCGCACGGAGGCGATCGCGAAGATGCGCGAGGCGCTCAACGGCTTCGTCATCCGCGGCGTGTCCAGCAACATCCCTTTCCAGGCCGCGCTGCTGGCGCACCCGGACTTCGCGGCCGGCAACTTCAACACCGGCTTCATCGCCCAGCATTACGCCGGCGGCTTCAAGTCCGACGACGTGCCGCATGACGACCCGCTGTTCCTCGTCGCGCTGGCCGGCTTCATCCGCCGCAAGGCGCGCGAGCGCGAGGCCGGCATCAGCGGCCAGATGCGCGGCCACGAGGTGAAGGTGGAGCATGACTACGTCGCGGTCGTGAACCTCGGCGGTGGCCAGACCGAACGCCATGCCATGCACATCTCCGAGTTCGCCGGTGCGCTGGGCGAGGCGCGCGTGCAGGTGGGTGGCAAGGATTACCGCATCGTCTCCGGCTCGCGCCTGAACGACGTGCGCATCACCGGCACGGTCAACGGCGTCCCGTTCACGGCCCAGGCCGAGCGGGGCACGGCGCGCAACCCCTTGGCCTACCGCATCCAGCACGGCGGCCGCGCCGTCGAGTTGACCGTGCTGAGCCCGCGCGCGGCCGAGTTGCAGGCGCTGATGCCGTACAAGGCCCCGCCCGACACGTCCAAGCTGCTGCTGTCGCCCATGCCCGGGCTGCTGGTGCACCTGGCGGCGCAGGTGGGCCAGGTCGTGCAGGCCGGCGAGCGGCTGGCGGTCATCGAGGCGATGAAGATGGAGAACATCCTCAGCGCGACGCAGGACGTGACCGTGGCCGAAGTGCTGGCCAAGCCGGGCGAGAGCCTGTCGGTGGACCAGCCCATCCTGCGCTTTGCCTGACGCCGTCGCCATCGTCGGCGCGGGTGTGGCGGGCGCGGCGGCGGCCATCCGGCTGGCCGAGCGCGGCGTGCCGGTCGACCTGTACGAAGCCGTGCCCGAGCCGCGACCGATTGGTGCCGGCCTGCTGCTGCAGCCCACCGGCCAGCGCGTGCTGGCGGCCATGGGGTTGCTGGACGGGGCGCTGGCGCTGGGTGTGCGCGTGGACCGCCTGTTCGGCGACACGCCCAGCGGGCGCGCCGTGCTGGACATGAGCTACCGGCGCTTTCACGCCGATGCCTACGGCCTGGGCATCCAGCGCGGAGCGCTGATGGACCTGCTGTGGCAGCGCGTGCGCGAGCTGGGCATCGCCTGGCACTGCGGCGCAGCCGTGGAGGACTTCGAACAGGATGCCGGCGGTGTGACGCTGCGCGTCGCCGGCCGTGCGCCGGCCCGGCATGCCGCGCTGATCCTGGCCAACGGCAGCTTTTCCCGGCTGCGGCAGCGCATGAAGGTCGCCCAGCATGCGCGGCCCTTTGCGTGGGGCGCCGTGTGGACCGTGCTGCCGGCGCCGGCGGGCTTTCCTCAAGTCGAGCTGCGCCAGCGCTTCCGTTCGGCGTCGCAGATGCTGGGCCTGATGCCCGTGGGCAAGGCCGCCGCGGGCGACACGGCGCAGGGCATCAACCTGTTCTGGAGCCTGCCGGTCGCCGAGCTGGAGGGCTGGGCGGGCCGCACCGCGCTGGCAGCGCTCAAGCGGCAGATGTGCGACCTCTTTCCCGGCGTCGCGCCGCTGCTTGCCGGCCTGCACGAGGCCGCGCAGCTGCGCGAGGCGCGCTATGCCGACGTGTGGATGGCGCGCTGGCACGACGGCCGCGTGCTGGCCATCGGCGACTGCGCCCATGGCATGAGCCCGCAGCTGGGGCAGGGCGCCAACATGGCATTGATCGACGCGCACGAACTGGCGGCCGAGGCCGACGGCGGGGACTGGCGCGCCGTCTTCGCCCGCTACACCCGCCGCCGCCGCGCGCACCTGCGCTTCTACGGCCAGGCCAGCAAGGGCCTGACGCCGATGTTCCAGTCCCACGCCGTCGTCGCGCCCTGGCTGCGCGACCGCTTCTTCGGCTGGGGTGGGCGGCTGCCCTACATCCATCAACAATCCATCGCCACGCTGGCCGGCGTCAAGACCGGCTGGCTGTGGGGGCGGCTCAAACTGTGACGACGACCATGAACAACACCACGCGTCCCTTCAAGGTCCTCGGCCTGCAGCAGATCGCCATCGGCGGCTTGGACAAGGGCAAGCTGCGCCACCTGTGGGTGGACCTGCTGGGCGTGCCGGTGACCGGCCACTTCAGGAGCGAGCGCGAGAACGTCGACGAGGACATCTGCACGCTGGGGCAGGGCGCCCATGCCGTGGAGGTGGACCTGATGCAGCCGCTCGACCCCGAGAAGAAACCGGCCGTGCACGCCACGCCGCTGAACCACATCGGCCTGTGGGTGGACGACCTGCCCGCGGCCGTGCAGTGGCTGGAGCAGCAGGGCCTGCGCTTCGCACCGGGTGGCATCCGCCGAGGCGCCGCCGGCCACGACATCTGCTTCGTGCATCCCAAGGGCAACGACCAGTTCCCGTTTGGCGGCGAGGGCGTGCTGATCGAACTCGTGCAGGCGCCGCCCGGCGTCATCGCGGCGACGGGGCGGGGCTAGGAGCCTGCGCCCAGCCCCCAGCGGCGCTGCAGGGTGGCCAGCGCGGCCTGTTCCTCGCGCAGGAAGCGGTCGAACTGGACGACCAGCTCGGCGTGCCTGGCGCTGGACAGCCGGTAGTGATGCTCGTAGGGCGCCGACGGCAGCGTCGTGGACGGCACCAGGGCGTCGGGCAGGCGCAGTTGCTTGAGCTGGTAGCGGGCGACCGGCAGCGCGACGTGCACGCCGTCGACGCGACCGGCCAGCGCCATGCGGATCAGCCGCGACGGGTCGCCCGCCTCGGTCACGTGCAGGTCGCCGGACTGGATCAGCGGCATGAAACGCTTAGGCGTGAAGCCCCGCACGACGCCCAGTTCGTGCACCGGCTGATCGCGCCGCGCGCGCGGCACCAGGACCACGTCCTGGAAGGGCACGGCCGGTTGTGAATACGTCAGCGCCAGGCCGCGCTTGGCCTCGCCCTCCCAGTTCGGGTTGTCGGGGAAGACACCATCGAGGCGACCCGCGGCATGCTCGGCCGTCAGCCGCTTGGCCGGCAGGGGACGGTAGTCGAAGCGGTGGCCATGGCGCTGACCGAACAGGTCCAGCAGCTCGCGCGCATAGCCACGGAATTCGCCGTCGGGCCCGGTGCTCATGATGGGCGCGTAGTCGATGTCCTCGACGCCGATGACGAAGTTCCCGGCTCTCACAGGCACTGTCGCGAACGCGAGGAGCAGCGTCGTGGGGAGCAAGGCGAGTCGAGCCGTGAGGAGTCGTCGTCGCATCGGTCCGGCAGGCAGCGGAGATGGACCATCCTCGCACACTGGCCGGCGGTGGCAAGCCGGGCTTGCGGCTTCGCGAAGCGGTTCGCTGGCTGCGAAGCGGTGATTCCTGAATCACCGCTTCTGCGAAACCTTGCCCACCCGTAACCTGCACGCAGCAAAACTTGCGCGTGCCGCCGGGGCTGACCAGCCCGTCGCACACCGGGAGGCGTGGCGGCCACAAGCGGCTTCGTGGGTTCGGTCGCAAGGCTTTGCTCCGTGCGGGCCAGAATGCGTGGCTGTTCAACGCCGCCCCAGCTGATGCGCCTCCTCATCGCCCTGCCAGCCTTGCTGCTTCCCGCCCTGGCGCTGGCCTGGGGCAACCACACCCCCATGTGTTACCGCGCCTTCGAGCGCATGCCGGAGGTGGCGAACGCCGCGCCGGTGAGGGCGGAGCCGCTCGTCGACTTCCTGCGCGATCAGGAAGGCGCCATCGCCCGCGCGCTGGAGGCGCAGGAGCAATGGGCACGCGGCCACCTGAAAGGCCATGCGCCGCGACCCGACGCGCTGCGCTTCGTGCCCGACGCCCGGCGCAGCGATGCGGAGCGCCGCGCCGCCTTCCTGCGCGCCTTGCGGCTGTCGCCGCAGTCCAGGCTGGCGCTGTACCTCCAGGTGGACCCACGCGAGCCCGACAGCGTGCGGCCGCCGCTGGATGCGTCTGAGGTGAGCGCCGTCGCCAACGGCAAGGGCGCCACGCAGCGTTTCGTCGCGCTGCAGCCGGGCGAAACCGTCGCCGCGCTGGGCGTGCTGGCTTCGGCCTGCGACGAGCCCGACTACGGCCACGACCTCAACCTGTTCGACGACAACGCCGGCAGTCCCCAGCCGGGTTACGGCTTCGGTCCCCAGCCCTTCGGCAACCCGGCTGTCGCCATCGGCTCGCAGGCGCCGTTCCACATGGGCTTCTTCCACCAGGGCGCCATCTTCAACACGCTCGCGCCCAGCTTCGCGCGCACCTTCACCGAGCTGCGCGTGCAGCAGTACGGCGGTTTGGCGGTCCTGGCCTGGCAGACCGGCCACGCCTACTGGGGCTGGCGCTTCGCCGGCCTGGCGCTGCACCACGTGGAGGACCTGACGCAGCCTTACCACGCCAGCGCCGCGCCGGGTGCGACGCTGGGCCACATGATGTGGGTCAACCTGAAGGCCCAGCTCGGCGCGCCGGCCGATCGGCAGGGGCTGGTCGTGCTGCAGAGCAACCGGCATTTCGTGCTGGAGCAGTTCCAGACGCGCTGGATCATCGACAACGCACGCCAGCGCCGCGATGGCCCGCTGGAGACGGCGCTGCGCGACGCGGCACGTGATGTGCGCTATCCGCCGTGGAGCGCGAACTACGTGCGCGCCGTCGTGGCCGCCGAAGCCTTTGCGGCCGGCCCGGCGACGGACGCGGCGGTCGTCGTGGGTGCGCCAGCGAAATTTGTCTCTGACCCCAATTTCGACTTTGCAGCCAACGAAGCCACGCTCGGCCCTGAACTGGCGCGCGATCTGCAGGGGCAGCGCGACGAATTGCATCAGGCCATCGCCGAGCTGCTGGGCCATTTCGGCGCCCACAGCCGCAACGCGCTGCGTGGCCTGTTGAAGGACGTGAACGCGCCGCGTTGAATTTCGTCATTGGCGAAAGCAAAGTCGCTTTCTGGCGCAGAATTGTCTGATCCGCGAAGGCTATGCTGACGGCAGACGAACATCATGCGCCACGACCTCACCACCCTCAATCTCGTGCTCGCCATCGAGCAGACCCGCTCGATCACGCGCGGCGCTGCCCAGGAGCACCTGGCGCTGGCCGCGGCCAGCAAGCGCCTGTCCGACCTGGAAAGCCGCCTTGGCGTGCAGCTCTTCGAGCGCCGCGCCCGGGGCGTGGAGCCGACCGAGGCCGGCCGCGCGCTGGTGCGCCACATCCGCTCGCTGCACGCGTCGCTCTACGCCCTTGAAACCGAGGTCATGGAGTTCTCGCGCGGCATCAAGGGGCATCTGCGCATCGCCGCCAACAGCAGCGCCATCACCGAGGCGCTGCCGCCGCATCTGGTGGGTTTTTCGCAGGCCCACAGCCAGATCCGCATCAGCCTGGAAGACCTGACCAGCGCCGAGGCGCAGGCTGCGGTGGCGGAAGGGCGCGCGGACGTCGGCGTGTTCTCGCCGCCGCTGCTGGACAACCGGCTGCAGACCTGGACCTTCGCGCACGGGCGCCTCGCCGCACTCGTGCCGCTGAAGCATCCGTTGGCGCAGCGCGAGGAAGTCACCTTCGACGACCTGCTGGCCTATGACCTCATTGGCCTGCACGCCGGCGCAAGCGCCCAGGAGCTGATGCGCGAACAGGCCGCCGCGCGCGGCAAGACGCTGAACGCCCGTTGGCAGGTGCGCGGCTTCGACGCCATCGCACAGCTCGTCGAAGCCGGCCTGGGCGTGGCCGTGCTGCCCGAGCAGCCGGCCGAGCGCTTCACGCGCGTCTTCGGCGTGCGCTGCCTGCGGCTGGAAGAGCCTTGGGCCGAGCGCGACTATGTCCTGGGCGTGCTGCGCCAGCAGCGCCTGCCCACCGTGGTGCAACGTTTCGTGGACACCCTGATTCCCCGAGAGAAGCAATGACCTCAAGAACGCTTTACGACAAGCTCTGGGACGAGCACGTCGTGCACTCCGAGCCGGATGGCACGGCGCTGCTCTACATCGACCGCCACCTCGTGCACGAGGTGACCAGCCCGCAGGCCTTCGAAGGCCTCGACCTGGCCGGCCGCAAGGTCTGGCGCCTGAGTGCGAATCTCGCCGTCAGTGACCACAACGTGCCGACGACCGACCGCAGCCACGGCATCTCGGACCCGATCTCCAAGCTGCAGGTCGACACGCTGGACGCCAACTGCGACCGCGTCGGCATCACGCAGTTCAAGATGAACGACAAGCGCCAGGGCATCGTGCACGTCATCGGCCCGGAGCAGGGCGCGACGCTGCCGGGCATGACCGTCGTCTGCGGCGACAGCCACACCTCCACGCACGGCGCCTTCGGCGCGCTGGCGCACGGCATCGGCACCAGCGAGGTCGAGCATGTGCTCGCGACCCAGACGCTGTCAGCCAAGAAGGCACGGAACCTGCTCGTCAAGGTCGAAGGGCAACTCCCCAAGGGCTGCGGCGCCAAGGACGTCGTGCTGGCCATCATCGGCAAGATCGGCACGGCGGGCGGCAACGGCTACACCATCGAGTTCGCCGGCTCGGCCATCCGGGCCCTCTCCATGGAAGGCCGCATGACGGTCTGCAACATGGCCATCGAGGCCGGCGCCCGTGCCGGCCTCATCGGCGTGGACGACACGACCATCGCCTACGTCAAGGGCCGCCCGTTCTCGCCGCAGGGCGTGGAGTGGGAGCAGGCCGTCGCCTACTGGCGCACGCTGCATTCCGACCCCGGCGCCCATTTCGACAAGGTCGTCGAGCTGGACGCCGCGCAGATCCGTCCGCAGGTCACCTGGGGCACGTCGCCCGAGATGGTGCTGGCCATCGACGACCGCGTGCCCGACCCGGACAAGGAGCGCGACGCCGTCAAGCGCGGCGCCATCGAGCGCGCGCTGACCTACATGGCGCTGGAGCCCAACAAGGCCATCGGCGACATCCACGTCGACAAGGTCTTCATCGGCTCCTGCACCAACAGCCGCATCGAGGACATGCGCGAGGCCGCAAGCGTCGTGCGCCGCGTCGGCGGCCGCGTGGCCAAGAACATCAAGCTGGCCCTCGTCGTGCCGGGCTCCGGCCTCGTGAAGGCGCAGGCCGAGGCCGAAGGGCTGGACCAGGTCTTCAAGGCCGCCGGTTTCGAGTGGCGCGAGCCGGGCTGCTCCATGTGCCTGGCGATGAACGCCGACCGGCTGGAGCCGGGCGAGCGCTGCGCCTCCACCAGCAACCGCAACTTCGAAGGCCGCCAGGGTGCGGGTGGGCGAACCCATCTCGTCAGCCCGGCGATGGCTGCCGCCGCGGCAATGACCGGGCATTTCGTTGACGTGAGGACGCTGGCCTGACATGGACAAGTTCACCCTCCACAAGGGCCTGGTCGCGCCCATGGACCGCGACAACGTCGACACCGACGCGATCATCCCCAAGCAGTTCCTGAAGTCGATCAAGCGCTCGGGCTTCGGCCCCAACCTGTTCGACGAGTGGCGCTACCTGGACCATGGCGAGCCCGGCCAGGACCCGGCCAGCCGCAAGCCCAACCCCGACTTCGTGCTGAACCAGCCGCGCTATCAAGGCGCCAGCGTGCTGATCGCGCGCAGCAATTTCGGCTGCGGCTCCAGCCGCGAGCACGCGCCCTGGGCGCTGCAGCAGTACGGCTTCCGCGCCATCCTGGCACCGAGCTTCGCCGACATCTTCTTCAACAACTGCTTCAAGAACGGCCTGCTGCCCATTGCGCTGCCGGCGTCGGCGATGAACCAGCTGTTCGACGAGGTCAAGGCCTTCACGGGCTACCAGCTCGTCGTCGACCTGCCGCGCCAGGTCGTCGTCAAGCCCGATGGCGCCGAGATCCCGTTCGACATCGAGCCCTTCCGCAAGGAGTGCCTGATCGGCGGCCTCGACGAGATCGGCCTGACGCTGCAGCACACCGACAAGATCCGCGCCTACGAGGCCCAGCGCATCGCCGCCAAGCCCTGGCTGAACAACCGAGTGATTTGATGAAGAAGATTGCAGTACTGCCGGGCGACGGTATCGGTCCGGAGATCATGGCCGAAGCGGTCAAGGTGCTGGGCGCGCTGGACCTGCCCTTGCAACTCGACTGGGCCGATGTGGGCGGCAAGGCCTACGAGACCAGCGGCCACCCGTTGCCTCCCGCCACGCTGAAGCTGGCGCAGGATGCCGACGCCGTGCTGTTCGGTGCCGTGGGCGACTGGAAGTACGACAAGCTGGAGCGCGCGCTGCGGCCGGAACAGGCCATCCTGGGCCTGCGCAAGGCGCTGGGCCTGTTTGCCAACTTCCGTCCGGCCGTCTGCTACGAGCAGCTGACGCACGCATCGTCGCTCAAGCCCGAGCTGGTCGCCGGCCTGGACATCCTCATCATCCGCGAGCTGACGGGCGACATCTACTTCGGCCAGCCGCGCGGTCGCCGCACAGCGGTGGATGGCCACTTCCCCGGGACCGATGAAGCGTTCGACACGATGCGCTACTCGCGCCCCGAGATCGAGCGCATCGCCCACGTCGCCTTCCAGGCCGCGCAAAAGCGCAGCAAGCGCCTGACCAGCGTCGACAAGGCCAACGTGCTGGAGACCTCGCAGTTCTGGAAGGACATCGTCACCCAGGTGCATGCCCAGTACCCCGACGTCGAGCTGGACCACATGTACGTGGACAACGCCGCCATGCAGCTCGTCAAGGCGCCGAAGAAGTTCGACGTGGTCGTGACCGGCAACATGTTCGGCGACATCCTCTCGGATGAGGCCGCGATGCTGACCGGCTCCATCGGCATGCTGCCGTCTGCCTCGTTGGACGCGAACAACAAAGGCCTGTACGAACCGTCGCACGGCAGTGCGCCGGACATCGCGGGCCAGGGCATCGCGAACCCGCTGGCTACAATCCTGTCCGCTGCCATGATGCTCAAGTTCTCCCTCAACCACGCCGACGCTGCCGCTCGTATCGAGCAGGCCGTGCAGTCGGTGCTGGCGCAGGGCTTGCGCACCGCCGACATCTGGAGTGAAGGCACCTCGAAGGTCACGACCCGCGAGATGGGCGACGCTGTCGCCAAAGCCATCACGACCACGAAAACCATCAAGAGCTAAAGCTCCGTCTCGTCTCGCCCCTCCAAACCCGGCGAACGAGCCGGGGCCCGAAGTGGATGGGGTTTGGTGAACTGAAGGAATGATGATGACGACCTTGGTAGGCCTCGTAGGCTGGCGCGGCATGGTGGGTTCGGTCCTGATGGAGCGCATGACCGCCGAGCGCGATTTCGACCTGATCGAGCCGCTGTTCTTCTCGACGTCCAACGCCGGCGGCAATGCGCCCCTACAGGCGAAGAGCGAGACGAAGCTGCAGAACGCGTTCGACATCGCCCAGCTCAAGCGCTGCGACATCATCATCACGGCCCAGGGCGGCGACTACACGACCGAGGTCTACCCCAAGCTGCGCGCCGCGGGCTGGGCCGGCCACTGGATCGACGCCGCCTCGACGCTGCGCATGGCCGACGACGCCGTCATCGTGCTGGATCCGGTCAACCGCCCGGTCATCGACCAGGCGCTGGCCAGCGGTGGCAAGAACTGGATAGGCGGCAACTGCACCGTCAGCTGCATGCTGATGGGCGTGGGCGCGCTGTACAAGGCCGGCCTCGTGGAATGGATGTCCACGCAGACCTACCAGGCCGCTTCCGGCGGCGGCGCCCAGCACATGCGCGAACTGCTGACGCAGTACGGCACGCTGAACGCCGCGGTCAGGCCGCTGCTGGACGACCCCAAGAGCGCCATCCTGGAGATCGACCGCCAGGTCATCGCCAAGCAGCGCTCGCTCTCCGCTGATGAGACCGCCAACTTCGGCGTGCCGCTGGGCGGCTCGCTGATCCCTTGGATCGACAAGGATCTCGGCAATGGGATGTCCAAGGAAGAGTGGAAGGGCATGGCCGAGACCAACAAGATCCTCGGCAGCGGCGCCATCCCCGTCGATGGCTTCTGCGTGCGTGTCGGTGCGATGCGCTGCCACAGCCAGGCACTGACCTTCAAGCTGAAGAAGGACGTGCCGCTGGCCGACATCGAGGCCATGATCGCCGCCGACAACGCCTGGGTGAAGGTCGTGCCGAATACCCGCGAGGCGACCATTCGCGATCTGACGCCGGTCGCCGTCACCGGCACGATGACCATCCCCGTGGGCCGCCTGCGCAAGCTGGCCATGGGCCCCGAATACCTCGGCGCGTTCACCATCGGCGACCAGTTGCTGTGGGGTGCTGCGGAGCCGCTGCGCCGCATGTTGCGCATCCTGCTCGAGCGTTGAGTTCGCTTACGGTCTTTTACGCTTTGACCTAGGGTTCACCCCGGTCTCGATATTGAAACCACGCGACACATGAGGTATCGCGTGAGCATTTCAGCGTATATGCTTGATGCCGTTGTGTTTTTGATTCGAAACTCGACTCAGGCCCTATCCTGCCGACCAGCGTGCAGACCAAGTTCGCGCAGCGAGTGCTGAAAGATCGAGACAGGCGGGGCCCTCAACAGCCCCGCCTTGTTGCTTTGGGGAATGCCTTGAAAGACCACATCCGAGACGCATTCGAGGGACTCCGCCCGGCGGGCTTCGCGCGCCACCACCTGGCGCTCGCTGCCTTGCTGGTCGTCAGCAGCAGCGGCGCGCATGCGCTGGGCCTGGGCAAGCTGAATGTGCAGTCGGCCCTGGGCGAGACGATGCGCGCCGAGATTGACGTGACCAGCCTGACGGCCGAGGAAGCCGCCACGCTGAAGGTGCGCGTCGCGCCGCCGGAGTCCTACCGTGCGTCGGGCGTCGAGTTCAATCCGGTGCTGGCGTCGGCCCAGGTGCAGATTGCGCGCCTCAACGGCCGCACCGTGCTGAGGGTCAGCAGTGACCGGGCCGTGCAGGAGCCCTTCGTCGACGTCATCCTGGAGTTGACCTGGTCCAGCGGCCGTCTGGTGCGCGAATACACGCTGCTGTTCGACCCGCCCAGCCTGCCCAAGCCCGCACCCGTCATCACCGCGCCACCGGCCATGGCGGCCGCGCCTGCGCCGCTGCCGGCCCAGCCGGCGTCCAGCGAAGCCGTGCCAGCCCCCGCGCCCGTCATCGCGACGACGCTGCCGCGCAATGGCCCCGCTTCTGCACCGGCGGCCGCACCGGCACCTGCCCCTGCCATCGCTCGTGCGCCGACCCCCGCGCCTGCGCCGGTGCCAGCCCGCCCGCCCGCGGTGGCTGCCGCCGAATACACGGTGCGCCCCGGTGACTCGCTGTCCCGCATCGCCGGACGCAGCCAGGTCAGCGGCATCTCGCTGGACCAAATGCTGGTGGGCCTGTTCCGCAACAACCCGGATGCCTTCATCGACGGCAACATGAACCGGCTCAAGGCCGGTTCCACGCTGCAGGTGCCGGGCAGCGACGCGCTGGGCGCCGTGTCCCATGGCGAGGCGCGCCAGATCATCCTGGCCCAGAGCGCGGACTTCTCCGCCTACCGCCAGCGCCTCGCGTCTGCCGCGCCGACGCTGCAGAACAACGAGAGCGAGCGCCAGTCCAAGGGCCAGGTGCAGGCGGCGGTGGACGACCGCAAGCCGGCTGCCGCGCCGACACCCGACAAGCTCACGCTCAGCAAGGCCAATGGCGCCGCCGCCAGCGCGACCGAGGCCAAGCTGTCGAAGGAGGCCGAGAAGAAGGACGCCGCCGCCCGCGTCGCCGAGCTGACCCGCAACGTGGAGGAACTGAAGAAGCTCTCCAGCGCCGCCAAGCCTGCGGCCACCGTGGCATCCGCCGCACCGGCGCCCGCGCCGGCCACGCCGGCCTTGCCTGCCCCGGTCGTGGCAGCCGTCGAGGCTGCATCCGCCGCAGCGTCCATGCCGGCGCCCGTGGTCGCGGCCGCAGCCAGCGATGCGGCTTCAAAGCCAGCGGTGCGTGCCAGCGCTCCGCTGGCGCCGCCGCCACCGGCCGCCGAGCCGCCGAGCTTCATCGAGCAGTTGCTGGACAACCCCATCGTGTTGCCCCTCGCGGGTGTCCTGGTCGCGGTGCTGGGGGGGCTGGGCCTGTACCGCCTGCGTTCGCGCCGCCCGGCCCATGCGTCGGAAACCGGCTTCCATGAAAGCCGCCTGCAGCCGGATTCGTTCTTCGGCGGCACCGGCGGCCAGCGCGTGGACACGCGCGACGCGCAGAACAGCGGCCAGTCGTCCATGAGCTATTCGCTCAGCCAGCTCGACGCCATCGGCGACGTGGACCCGGTCGCCGAGGCCGATGTCTACCTGGCCTACGGCCGTGACCTGCAGGCCGAGGAAATCCTGAAGGAAGCCTTGCGTGCCAATCCGACGCGGCTGGCCATCCGCCTGAAGCTGCTGGAGGTCTACGCCAAGCGCCGCGACACCAAGGGCTTCGAGCAGCTCGCCGTGCAGCTCTTCGCCGAGACCAAGGGCTCGGGCGAGGACTGGGCCAAGGCGCAGGAGCTGGGCCGCGGCATCGACCCGGACAATCCGCTCTACCAGCCTGGCGGCGCCCCCATGCTGCACGACGACGGCGCCGACATGCGGCCGGAGCCGATGAATGCCAGCACGCTGCCGCAGACGGCGCTGCCCCCGGCGGCCAGCGCCGTGGCCGCTGCGGCATCGCACTTGAATACCGACGCTTTGCGTAGCGGCCCGGACACCGGCCCGGTGAGCGGCTTCGACCTGGCGCTGGACCTGGACCTCGACGCGCCCGAGCCCGTCTCGCCGACCGCCATGGCGGCCACGCAGGTGTTGCCGGCGTCGGTCGAGCAGGCGCCGATGACGATGGACTTCGACATCTCCAGCCGCGGCACGCGCACCGCGCCGCCCGCACCGGACCTGAACTTCGACCTGAGCGGCATGGGTGGCCTGCCCCTGGTTCAGGCGAACGCACCTGCGCCTGCACCCGCGGCGTCTTCGGCGCCGTCGATGGACCTGGACTTCGACCTGGGAGAACCCACCCTCCCCGGCGAGACCCACCCCGACAAGCTGTCCGAGGCGCTGGACGCGCAGGGCGAAGAGGAGGGTGACCCGTTGCTGCGCCAGCTCGAACTGGCCGACGAGTTCCGCCAGATCGGCGACACGCAAGGCGCCCGCGAGGTGCTGCAGGAGGTGGTTCAACGCGCCAGTGGTTCGTTGCGCGACCGCGCCCAGGCGATGCTCGACGAGCTGCGCTGACGCTCAGCCGCGATACTTCGACGCCCGGCCTGGCCGGGCGTTTTTCTTTGTCGAGGACCGATGAGAGTTGCACTGGGCGTGAGTTACCGCGGCGGCGGCTACAACGGCTGGCAGAGCCAGCCGGGCGGCCGCACCGTGCAGGACGCGCTGGAGAAGGGGCTGTCCGCGTTTGCCGCCCAACCCATCCGCACGATCTGCGCCGGCCGCACGGATGCGGGCGTGCACGGCATCAACCAAGTCGTCCACTTCGACACCGAGGTCGAGCGGGAGCTGTTCTCCTGGGTGCGTGGCAGCAACCGCTACCTGCCGCCCGACATTGCCATCCAGTGGTGCCGCTTTCCGGGCGACACCTTCCACGCGCGCAATGCCGCGCGGGGGCGGCGCTACGCCTACCTGCTGCTGGAGTCCGCCGTGCGACCGGCCATCGAGTCCGGGCAATGTGGCTGGGTCTTCCGCCCGCTCGACCAGCGCGCGCTCGAAGCCGCTGCCGAGCGCTTGATCGGTGAGCACGACTTCTCGTCCTTCCGCTCGTCCGAATGCCAGGCCGCATCGCCCGTCAAGACGTTGCGCGACATCAAGGTGCAGCGCCGCGGTGCCTATTGGCGCTTCGAGTTCGAGGCCAGCGCCTTCCTGCACCACATGGTGCGCAACCTGATGGGCTGCCTGCTGGCCGTGGGCAGCGGCACGCGCTCGGCGGATTGGGTGTCGGACGTGCTCGCCGCGCGCGACCGCAAGGTGGCGGCACCGACCTTCGCCCCGGACGGCCTGTACTTCCTCGGCCCGACCTACGATGCCGAACTCGACATTCCGCGCGACGTCGCGGCTTTGGATTGGCTCCCATGACCCGAATCAAGATCTGCGGCTTGACCCAAGAAGCCCACGTCGAGGCCGCCGTTGAAGCCGGCGCCGATGCCATCGGCTTCGTCTTCTACGCCAGGAGCCCCCGCGCCGTGACGCCGCAGCGGGCGAGGGCGCTGGCGCGGCTGCTGCCGCCGTTCGTCACACCTGTGGGCCTGTTCGTCAATGCAACGGACGCCGAGTTGCAGGCGGGCCTGGCCGCGTTGCCCAACATGCTGTTGCAGTTCCACGGCGACGAGACGCCGGCGGACTGCGACCGCGTGAGGCGGCCTTACCTGCGTGCCGCCGCCGTCGCCCCGGGCGTCGACTTGGTAGACTTCGGTTCTCGTTTTTCCAGCGCCCAGGCCATCCTGCTCGACGCCCCTGTCGAGGGCTATGGCGGTGGCGGCAAGGTCTTCGATTGGTCACTCATTCCACCAAGCGTTCGCTCTCACCTCGTTTTGTCTGGTGGGTTGAATGCAGCAAACGTCGGCGATGGCATCGCCCAGGTGCGGCCGTGGGCCGTTGATGTGAGTTCCGGCGTCGAGGTGTCCAAGGGCATCAAGAGCGCCGACCTGATCCACGAGTTCTGCCGCGCGGTGCGCCGCGCGGACGCAGCACTCTCCCAGTAGGGAAAGACCATGTTCCAGTACGACCAGCCCGATGCCACCGGGCATTTCCGCCATGCCGGCACGGCCACCTTCGGCGGCAGCTTCGTCTCCGAAACCCTCGTCCACGCGCTCGACGAGCTCAAGGACGCCTACGCGCACTACCGCAACGACCCCGCGTTCGTCGCCGAGTACAAGAAGGAGCTGGCTCACTTCGTCGGCCGGCCGAGCCCGATCTACCACGCCGAGCGCCTCTCCCGCGAACTGGGCGGCGCGCAGATATACCTGAAGCGCGAAGACCTCAACCACACCGGCGCGCACAAGATCAACAACGTCATCGGCCAGGCCCTCTTGGCCAAGCGCATGGGCAAGCCGCGCGTCATCGCCGAGACCGGCGCCGGCCAGCACGGCGTGGCCACGGCCACCATCTGCGCGCGCTACGGCCTGGAGTGCGTGGTCTACATGGGCAGCGAGGACGTGAAGCGCCAGTCGCCCAACGTCTACCGCATGAAGTTGCTGGGCGCCACCGTGGTGCCCGTGGACAGCGGCAGCAGGACGCTGAAGGACGCGCTCAACGAGGCGATGCGTGACTGGGTCACCAACGTCGAGAACACCTTCTACATCATCGGCACCGTGGCCGGCCCGCACCCCTACCCCATGATGGTGCGCGACTTCCAGCGCGTCATCGGCGACGAATGCCTGGTGCAGATGCCCGGCATGGTGGGCCGCCAGCCCGACGCCGTCATCGCCTGCGTGGGCGGTGGCAGCAATGCCATCGGCATCTTCTACCCCTACATCCCCCACGAGGCCACGCGCCTGATCGGCGTCGAAGCGGCGGGCGAGGGCATCGCCAGCGGCAAGCACGCCGCGACGCTGTCCGCTGGCACGCCGGGCGTGCTGCATGGCAACCGCACCTACCTGCTGCAGGACGCCAACGGCCAGATCACCGAGACGCACTCGATCTCCGCGGGCCTGGACTACCCCGGCGTCGGCCCGGAGCACGCCCACCTGAAGGACATCGGCCGCGCCGAGTACGTGGGCGTCACGGATGCAGAGGCCATCCAGGCCTTCCACCGCCTGTGCCTCACCGAGGGCATCATCCCGGCGCTGGAATCCAGCCACGCGGTGGCGCACGCGATGAGGATCGCGCCAACGCTGCCGAAGGACCAGGTGTTGCTCGTGAACCTCTCCGGCCGCGGCGACAAGGACATCGGCACCGTGGCCGACCTGTCGCATGCCGATTTCTACTGCCGGCCGTCCTGCCGCGGGCAGTCCGTGAAGGGCGGCGACGTCGTCGTCGCGCTGCCGGGAGCCGCACGATGAGCCGCATTGCTGCCACTTTTGAGGGGCTGAAGGCCCAACGCCGCAAAGCGCTGATCCCCTTCGTCACCGCGGGCGACCCGCATCCGTCGGCCACCGTGAGCCTGATGCTCGCGATGGCCGAGGCCGGCGCGGACGTCATCGAGCTGGGCGTGCCGTTCTCGGACCCGATGGCCGATGGCCCCGTCATCCAGCGGGCCGGCGAGCGGGCGCTGGTAAAAGGCATTTCGCTGCGTGACGTGCTGTCCTATGTGCGCGAGTTCCGCGTCACCAACGACACCACGCCCATCGTGCTGATGGGCTATGCCAATCCCATCGAGCGTTACGGCCAGCCGACCTTCGTGGCCGACGCCAAGGCCGCGGGCGTGGACGGCGTGCTGGTCGTGGACTACCCGCCCGAGGAGTGCGAGGAGCTGGCCGCGGCGCTGCGGGCGGTGGACATGGACGCCATCTTCCTGCTCGCGCCCACGTCCACCGAGGCCCGCATGGCCCAGGTCGGCAAGCTGGCCAGCGGCTATGTCTACTACGTGTCGCTCAAGGGCGTGACCGGCGCCGGCCACCTGAACACCGCGGCCGTGGCCGAGGCCGTGCCGCGCATCCGCCAGCACGTCAGCGTGCCGGTGGGCGTGGGTTTCGGCATCCGCGACGGCGCCACGGCGCGGGCGGTGGCTGACGTTTCCGATGCGGTCGTCATCGGCTCCAAGCTGGTCGAATTGCTGGAGCGCCAGCCAGCCGATAATGTCGCCTTGACTGGCGCGGCTTTCATCCGAGAGATCCGCGCCGCGCTCGACACAGCCCACAAGGACTGACCCATGAGTTGGCTCGACAAACTGCTTCCTCCCAAGATCCAGCAAGGTGACCCGGCCGACCGCCGCACCGTGCCCGAGGGTCTGTGGATCAAGTGCCCCAGCTGCGAGACGGTGCTCTACAAGACCGACCTGGAGCAGAACATCAACGTCTGCCCCAAGTGCTCGCACCACCACCGCATCGGCGCGCGCGCGCGTCTGGACGCCTTCCTGGACGGTGAAGGCCGCTACGAGATCGGCCAGGAGGTGCTGCCGGTCGACGCGCTGAAGTTCAAGGACAACAAGAAGTACCCCGACCGTCTGAAGGAAGCGCTGGAAAGCACCGGCGAGACCGACGCGCTGGTCGTCATCGGCGGCGCCGTCATGAGCGTGCCGGTCGTCGCAGCCTGCTTCGAGTTCGACTTCATGGGCGGCTCCATGGGCTCTGTCGTCGGCGAGCGCTTCGTGCGCGGCGTCGAGACCGCCATCGAGCAGAAGACGCCGTTCATCTGCTTCACCGCCACCGGCGGCGCGCGCATGCAGGAAGGCCTCTTGAGCCTGATGCAGATGGCCAAGACCAACGCGTCGCTGACGCGCCTGGCCAAGGCCAAGCTGCCCTACATCAGCGTGTTGACCGACCCGACGATGGGCGGTGTGTCGGCCTCGTTCGCGTTCGTGGGCGACATCGTGCTGGCCGAGCCCAAGGCGCTGATCGGCTTTGCCGGCCCGCGCGTCATCGAGAACACCGTGCGCGAGAAGCTGCCCCCGGGCTTCCAGCGCGCCGAGTTCCTGATGGAGAAGGGCGCCGTGGACATGATCGTGGACCGCCGTCAACTGCGCGAGACCATCGCGCGCCAGCTCGCCATGCTGCAGCGCCAGAGCGCGGACGCGGTCGCCTGAACCCCGTTGCGACAGTGCCAAGCCAGGCCCCGTGCCTGGCTTTTGCTTTTTTGATTCGCCATGACGCTTGACCATGACGCTCGATGAATGGCTCGCCCACTGCGAGCGCCTGCACCCCAAGACCATCGACATGACGCTGGACCGCGTCCGGGCCGTGAAAGATCGGCTGGGCATCGCGTTCGAGTGCCCGACGGCCGTCGTCGCCGGCACCAACGGCAAGGGCTCGACCTGCGCGATGCTGGAGTCCATCGCGCTGCATGCCGGCTACCGCGTGGGCCTGTACATCAAGCCCCACCTCGTGCACTTCCAGGAGCGCTGCCGCGTGGGCGGCGCGCCGGTGGCGGCCGAGTCGCTGGAGCCGCACTTCGAGGCCGTGGAGGCCGCGCGCGGCGACATCACGCTGACCTACTTCGAGTTCACGACGCTGGCCATCATGCGGCGCCTGCAGCATGAGCCGCTGGACCTCGTCATCCTCGAAGTGGGCCTGGGCGGCCGGCTGGATGCCGTCAACGTCATTGACGGCGACTGCGCCGTCATCACCAGCATCGACCTGGACCACACCGAATTCCTCGGTAACGACCGAGAGAGCGTTGGCCGGGAAAAGGCCGGCATCATGCGCGCCGGCCGTCCGGTGGTCGTCAGCGACCCCATGCCGCCGGCGTCGCTGGCCGCGCGTGCCGCCGAACTGGGCGCCGACCTGCGCCAGCTCGGCCGCGACTTCACGTTCAGCGGCGACCGCACCCAGTGGCAATGGGCCGGGCGAGCCAAGCGTTTCTCCGGCATGGCCTACCCGGCGCTGCGCGGCGTGAACCAGTTGCTGAATGCCTCCGGCGTGCTGGCCGCCTTCGAGGCGCTGGCCGACCGGCTGCCCATCAGCGCCCAGGCCGTGCGCACCGGTCTGGCGCTGGTCGAGCTGCCCGGCCGCTTCCAGGTGCTGGCCGGCCAGCCGGCCGTCGTGCTGGACGTGGCCCACAACCCGCACGCCGTCGCTGCGCTGGCGCAGAACCTCGACCAGATGGGCTTCTTCCCGCGCACGCATGCCGTCTTCGGTGCCATGGCGGACAAGGACCTGGCGGGCATCCTGGCCCGGGTGGCGCCACTGGTGGACGTCTGGCACTTCACCAGTCTGCCCATTCCCCGCGCCGCCACGGCCGAGCAACTCGAAGCCGCCTTCCTAACCGCCGGGCTGACGACGCCGCCCGACGTGGCGACGCACACCCACGCCCATCCCCTGGATGCCCTGCACGCTGCGGCGGCCGGTGCGAGCACGGCCGATAGAATCCTGGTCTTCGGTTCCTTCTACACCGTGGGTGGAGTGCTCCAGCAGGGCCTGCCCCGCGTGATGGCCGGCGCTGCTGCGGCGCCCGCCCTCCAGCCTCCCACCCTCCACTGAGCCAGACGCCGCCGATGGGCCTGTTTTCCTTCCTCAAGCGCGATGACGCTGCTGCGGCGGCGCCCAAGAAATCAGCCAAGTCCGGTGCCAGGGCCTCCGCAGCCGACGACGTGCAGGTGTTGCGCGTGCGCGCGCGCCGCCGCCTCATCGGCGCGGCCGTGCTGGTGGCGGCCGGCGTGGTGGGCTTTCCGCTGATCTTCGAGACGCAGCCGCGGCCCATTCCGGTGGACCTGCCCATCGACATCCCGCGCAAGGACACCGCGCCGCCGCTGGCCGTGCCGACGCGGGAGCCGTTGTCGCAGGCCGAGCCTGCATCCACGCCCACGCCTGCAGCCGTCGCGAGCACGCAGGTGGCAGCCGAGCGCGTTGTCGAGAAGCCCGTGGAGAAGCCGCCGGTGGTCGAGAAGGCTGTCGCTGAAAAGCCGGTGGAGAAGACGCCCGTCAAAGTTGCCGACAAGCCCAAGGCAGCGGCGAACGATGGCGCCCGCGCCCAGGCGCTGCTGGAGGGCAAGGAGCCGACGAGCCATGCGGCCGCGCCCGCCAGCACACCGTCCGCCGCCCGCTTCATCGTGCAGGTGGGCGCGTTCGGCGAAAACAAGGCGGCCCAGGACGTGCGCCTCAAGGTCGAGAAGCTGGGGCTCAAGACTTATGCGCAGGCCGTGGACACGGCGGACGGCCGCCGCGTGCGTGTGCGCCTGGGGCCGTTTGCCAGCCGGGACGAGGCCGAGCGAGCCGCCGCCAAGCTGAAGGGCGCAGGCCTGCCCGGCGCCATCCTGACGCTGTGAGCACTGCGCCATGGAACTGAGCTGGGTCGATCTCGCGCTCGCGGCGCTGCTGCTCATGTCCATCGGCATCGGTCTGTGGCGTGGCCTCGTGTTCGAGGTGATGTCGCTGGCCGGCTGGGTCGTGGCCTATTTCGCAGCCGCGCCGCTGGCGCCGATGGTCGAGCAACTGCTGCCCGAGGGCAAGTTCGGACCGGCTGTCGTGCACATGGTCTCGTTGGTGCTGGCCTTCATCTTCGTGCTGATCGTCTGGGGCCTGGCCACGCGGCTCGTCAAGACCCTGATCCATGCCACGCCGCTGTCGGTCGTGGACCGTCTCGGTGGTGCCGGCTTCGGCGCGCTGCGCGGCGTCATCGTGGCCCTGCTGCTGGTGCTCGTCATCGGCGCATCACCCATCGCGCAGTCGGCCACCTGGCAGGCCTCGCGCGCGGCGCCGGTGTTGTGCAGCGTGCTGCGCGACCTGACGCCGCTGCTGCCTGACCCTGTGGCCCGCTTTGTTTCCCGCTCGATGACCCCATCTGAGACGGATTCGTCAGACTAAGGATTTCGCCATGTGCGGCATCGTCGGCACGCTCGCTGCCTCTCCCGTCAACCAGTTGCTCTACGACGCGCTGCTGCTGCTGCAGCACCGCGGCCAGGACGCCGCCGGCATCGTCACCATGCAGGGCCAGAAGTGCTTCATGCACAAGGCGCGTGGCATGGTGCGCGACGTGTTCCGCACCCGCAACATGCGTGCGCTGCCCGGCAACATCGGCCTGGGCCAGGTGCGCTATCCGACCGCCGGCAACGCCTACAGCGAGGAAGAGGCCCAGCCTTTCTACGTGAACGCGCCGTTCGGCATCGTGCTGGTGCACAACGGCAACCTGACGAACGCGCACGCGCTGAAGGACGAGCTGTTCGACATCGACCGCCGCCACATCAACACCGAGAGCGACACCGAGGTGCTGATCAACGTGCTGGCGCACGAACTGGAGATGGCAGGGCGCGACCTGCCACTGACGCCCAAGGAGGTCTTCACCGCCGTGCGCGCCGTGCAAAAGCGCATCAAGGGCAGCTACGCGGTCATCGCGCTGATCGCCGGCCAAGGGCTGCTGGCCTTCCGCGACCCGTACGGCATCCGCCCACTGTGCTTCGGCCGCTCGGCGAACGGCGACTTCATGGTGGCCAGCGAGAGCGTGGCGCTCGAAGGCACGGGCCATCAACTGGAGCGCGACGTGGCGCCCGGCGAGGCGCTGTTCGTGGACATGGATGGCAGGCTGCATACCGAACAGTGCAATGACCACCCGACGCTGAACCCCTGCATGTTCGAGTTCGTCTACCTGGCCCGCCCGGACTCCGTGATGGACGGCATCTCGGTCTACCAGGCACGGCTGAACATGGGCGAGACGCTGGCCCAGCGCGTCATCTCGACGATGCCGCCCAACGAGATCGACGTGGTCATTCCCATCCCGGAGAGCAGCCGCCCGTCGGCGATGCAGCTGGCGCACCGCATCGGCAAGCCTTACCGCGAGGGCTTCGTGAAGAACCGCTACGTCGGCCGCACCTTCATTATGCCGGGGCAGGGCGCGCGCAAGAAGAGCGTGCGCCAGAAGCTCAACGCCATCGGCGTGGAGTTCAAGGACCGCAACGTGCTGCTGGTGGACGACTCCATCGTGCGCGGCACCACCTCCAAGGAGATCGTCCAGATGGCCCGCGAGGCCGGCGCGCGCAAGGTCTACCTCGCGTCCGCCGCGCCGCCGGTGCGCTACCCCAACGTCTACGGCATCGACATGCCGACGGCCGAGGAGCTGATCGCGCACAACCGCTCCATCGAGGAGATCTGCGCCTACATCGGCGCCGACGCGCTGATCTACCAGGACGTGGACGCGATGAAGCGGGTCGTCGCCGCATTGCGGCCTGGCCTGGCCGGGTTCGAGGCGAGCTGCTTCGACGGCCACTACGTGACCGGCGATGTCAGCCTGGAAGACTTCGCCACGCTGCGCGCCCAGCGCGCCAGCCAGCCCAGCGACGAAGACGCCGATGCCCGTGGCCGCCTGGCGCTGCAGGGCGGCAGCGAGGGTTGAGCGCCATGAGTGACGAAGCCCGCCGCATTGCGCGTGCCACGCTGCCCACAGGCCTGCGGCCCGAGACGCTAGCCGTGCGCACGGCGCTGGCGCCCAGCCAGCACGGCGAAAACTCCGAAGCACTGTTCCTGACCAGCGCCTACGTGCAGCCCGATGCCGAGACTTCGGCGCAGCGCTTTGCGAACTCGGACGACTTCACCTACTCGCGCACCAGCAACCCGACGGTGCGCAGCCTGGAGGCGCGCCTGGCGGCCATGGAAGGCACGGAAGCGGCCATCGCCACGTCCACCGGCATGAGCGCCATCCTGCTGCTGGGCATGGGCGTGCTGAAGGCCGGCGACCACGTCATCTGCTCGCGCTCGGTGTTCGGCTCGACGATCAACCTGTTCGCCAAGGAGTTCGGCAAGTTCGGCGTCGAGACGACGTTCGTGTCGCAGACCGACCTCGCCGAGTGGCGGGCGGCCATCCGGCCAGCGACGAAGCTGTTCTTCGCCGAGACGCCGACCAACCCGCTGACCGAGGTTTGCGACATCCGCGCGCTGGCCGACCTGGCTCACGCCGCCGGCGCGCTGCTGGCCGTTGACAACACCTATTCGACGCCGGCGCTGCAGCGTCCTGCCGAGATGGGGGCAGACGTTGTCATGCACTCGGCCACCAAGTACATGGACGGGCAAGGCCGTGTGATGGCGGGCGCGCTGTGCGGCCCCAACAGGCTGATCCGCGACGTCTTCGGCCCCATCCTGCGCACGGTGGGCATGACGCTTGCGCCGTTCAACGCCTGGGTCGTGATGAAGGGTTTGGAGACGCTGTCGCTGCGCATGAAGGCTCAGAGCCAGCAAGCGCTTGCCGTGGCACGCTGGCTGGAGGCGCAGCCCGAGGTCGACCGGGTGTACTACCCATCGCTCGGGTCTCATCCGCAACATGACCTCGCCATGCGCCAACAGGGCGGGCAGGGTGGCGCCGTGCTGTCCTTCGACCTGCGGGCCGACACGCCCGAGGCGGCGCGTGCCGGAGCCTTCCACGTCATCGACAGCACCCGCGTGCTGTCCATCGCCACCAACCTTGGCGACACGAAATCCATCATCACCCACCCCGCCACGACCTCGCATGGCCGCCTCACCGAGGCGCAGCGGCAGGCCGCAGGCATCGGCCAGGGGCTGATCCGCCTGGCCGTCGGCCTGGAGCATGTCGACGACATCACCGACGACCTGCTGCGCGGCCTTTCCACTCTGACGACCCGATGACTTCCACTTTCGACAAGGTCCGCACGCGCATCGCGCCGTCGCCCACCGGCTTCCTGCACCTGGGCACGGCCCGCACCGCGCTGTACTCCTGGGCCTACGCCCGCCACCACGGTGGCGAGTTCGTGCTGCGCATCGAGGACACCGACGTGGCCCGCTCCACGCAGGACTCGGTGGACCAGATCATTGCCGCCATGAACTGGCTGGGTCTGGACTACGACGAAGGTCCGGTCTACCAGATGCAGCGCCTGGACCGCTACGCGGCGGTCATCGAGCAGTTGATCGCTGAAGGCCGCGCCTACCGCTGCTATGCGACGCCCGAGGAACTCGACGCCATGCGCGAGGCCCAGCGCGCCCGCGGCGAGAAGACGCTGTACGACCGCCGCTGGCGCCCCGAGCCCGGCAAGACGCTGCCCACGCCACCCGAAGGCGTGAAGCCCGTCGTGCGTTTCGCCAACCCGGTCGAGGGCGACGTGACCTGGCACGACGTCGTGAAGGGCCCGATCACGATCAACAACCGCGAGATCGACGACCTCATCATCGCCCGCCAGGACGGTGTGCCGACCTACAACTTCGCCGTCGTCGTGGACGACTGGGACATGCGCATCAGCCACGTCTTCCGTGGTGACGAGCACGTCAACAACACGCCCTGGCAGATCAACATCTTCAACGCGCTGGGGGCGCCGTTGCCGCAGTTCGGGCACCTGCCCATCATCCTGGGCGACGACGGACTGAAGCTCTCCAAGCGCCGCGGCGCCGTCAGCGTGATGGACTATGCGGCCAGCGGCTATTTGCCTGAAGGCATGCTGAACTACCTGGCCCGCCTGGGCTGGAGCCATGGTGACGACGAGTTGTTCTCGGCCGCGCAGATGGTGAGCTGGTTTGACGGCTCGCACCTGTCCAAGAGTCCGGCGCAATGGGATCCGGCCAAGCTCGACTGGGTCAACGGCCACTACGTGAAGCAGATCGACGAGGCGCGCCTGGCCAGCCTCGTCGTCGAGCAATTGGCGGCCAAGGGCATTGCCGCAACGGTCGAGCAGGTCCAGCCCAAGGTTGGTCTGTTCAAGGACCGCTGCGCGACTGTGGCCGCGCTGGCCGACTGGCTGGCGATGTACTTCAAGCCGGTGACCCCGTCGGCCGAGGATCTCGCCGCGCACATCACCGACGCGGTGCGCCCCGCATTGGCCGCCTTGTCGCAGCGCCTGGGTGCTGTGACGGAGTGGAACAAGGGCGCTATCCAGCAGGCCTTGAAAGAAACGCTGACGGCCGCCGGTTTGAAGATGCCGCAACTCGCCGTGCCGGTTCGGGTTGTCGTGTGCGGCCGTGCACAAACCCCTTCGCTGGACGCCGTGCTCGAGCACTTCGATCAGAAAAAAGTGCTCCAACGCTTGCAAAGCGTCTGAAATTCGTCATATACTCTTGGTCTCGCTTGAACAGCGCTGTTAACGAAGAGGCTGACGACGAAAGTCGATAGGCTGAATCGAAAACACGGGGGTATAGCTCAGCTGGGAGAGCGCTTGCATGGCATGCAAGAGGTCATCGGTTCGATCCCGTTTACCTCCACCAAATATCCTTCGGGAGTTTTGCGTGGCGCGCAGTTCAAGTCGCGAAGGATTAGTCCCCTTCGTCTAGAGGCCTAGGACACCACCCTTTCACGGTGATTACAGGGGTTCGAATCCCCTAGGGGACGCCAAGTTTGATGAGCTTGGGTATTGTTGAAATACAATATCGAATTCATCCCACGCGGAGTGGTAGTTCAGTTGGTTAGAATACCGGCCTGTCACGCCGGGGGTCGCGGGTTCGAGCCCCGTCCACTCCGCCAAGGATTCCATCGGGTCCGCCCGATAAAGAACGGCCAATTTATTGGCCGTTTGCTTTTTGCGACCGCTTTGATCGGCGGGGGTATAGCTCAGCTGGGAGAGCGCTTGCATGGCATGCAAGAGGTCAGCGGTTCGATCCCGCTTACCTCCACCAGATGTTCATTTTGGATATTGGGTGGCTCGCAGTAGTTTTGAAAGGTCAGTCCCCTTCGTCTAGAGGCCTAGGACACCACCCTTTCACGGTGATTACAGGGGTTCGAATCCCCTAGGGGACGCCAAGCTTGATGCAGCTTGCGAGTATTGCGAGATACTCGAAAAAAGTATCACCACGCGGAGTGGTAGTTCAGTTGGTTAGAATACCGGCCTGTCACGCCGGGGGTCGCGGGTTCGAGCCCCGTCCACTCCGCCACTCATAGCAATGCGCCGAAACCTTGTGGTTTCGGCGCATTTTGTTTTGGGTCTTCAGGAAACGCCGCGTGGCAGTGCGGGCGCTGTGCCGGCTTCGTCGCTGCCGCCAGTGCCGTGGGCCTGCGGGCTGGTGGATGCCGGGCGCGGCTCGGGCGGCGTGGTGCGTGGTGCTTCGCTGACGCTGCGCTTGCCGCTGACGACCAGACGTGCGAGCTTGACCACCTCGCTGGCCTGCGCCGGCAATCCGCCGGCCACCAGGCCCAGCGCCAAGCTCAAGCTCAGCCACCCCTTTTTGTCTTGCAGCATCTCCGGCTCCCAGCCTCGCAGACGGCGAGGCACGCTTTGCAGTATTCAGCAAGCCGGCCTGATGAGCCAGCATCAGGCGACGAACTGCGATTTCCGGGGCGCGAATTGCAGC
The DNA here is from genome assembly GCF_965229315.1 of Roseateles sp. Lineage (GTDB taxonomy): Bacteria > Pseudomonadota > Gammaproteobacteria > Burkholderiales > Burkholderiaceae_C > Pelomonas. The sequence goes on along the minus strand of NZ_CBDDJA010000002.1, from coordinate 2,110,731 downwards.
CTGGCTGCGTGCAAAGGGCCCGAATAGGCTTGGCGGAGAGGGCGCGAGAGCACTCTGCGCCCGCCGCCCAAGCTTCAGAAGGTTTCTTCGTTTAAGGCGATGAGAAGTCGAGGAGTAAGAGGAGGATCGAAAACGCCCTTGTGAGCCGCATGGTTACTTGTCGAGACCCGCCTACTTACATGCGGCGCGCTTGAACAAATAGGGCTTGGAGACCTGCGAAGCCTGAAGGGCTTGCATGGGTGAGCGGTGGTCGAGCGAGCGTTGCGGGATGTGGTGGTTGTGGGTCTTGCAGTACGCCGTGAGGGTCGCTCCAGCTCGGCGCCCGACTTGAATCGGGTTTGCTTCACCACCCCGCTGAGGTGCCAGTTGAAGCGCTCCATCAGGTCGTTGGTCTGCGGATGGCGCGGCGGTGAGCGCCTGGGTGATCTTCATCGGCGCTGCCCTGTGCAGCCGCTCCAGGAAGTCCACGCTGCTGGCCTCGCTTTGGTCAGCAGACACGCGCAGGAACACCCAGCGCGCGCCCCGGTCAATGGCCGCGAACAGATAGCGTCTGGCCGCCTCGTCAGGCATCTGCGGCAGGTACTTGATGTCGATGTGAACGAAGCCAGGCTCGTAGTCCTTGAAGGTCTTGGCAGGCGGTGTCTCACCAACGGCCTCAAGGGCTGCGGCTTGCAACGCGCGCAGGCTGCCCACGCCATGGCGTCGCAGGCATCGGTCCAGCCCTGAACGCGAGATGGCCGGGTTGATGAATTCACGCACCACCACCAAGAGATCGTCCAGCGGAATCAGCGTCAGGCGGCGCACGTCAGCTACCAGCCTTCTTGTCCTTCACTGAGCGTGGTGCTGAGCTTGTGCGGACGGTGTGAGCGGTCCTGCACGTCCTCCCGGTTCTTCCACTTCGCGGCCGTGTCGCGGCTGATGTTGTAGCGCTCGGCCAGCTTCATCACGTCCAACTCGGACTCGCGAATCTCTGTGCGGATCAGTGGCGTGGCGCGGGCTCGGGTGTGAACTTGGCTCATGCGACTTTGACGACCGACTTCTGGGCCTTGAGGGTTTGGATCAACTCCCGCAGCATGTCCTTGGCTTTGAACAAGGCCCAGCTGCGAACGGGTACCTGATCACATGAGTCCCAACAGTACTTGATCTTTGCTTTTTGGCTGCGGAAGTTAGCCATCGGAAGGTTTCGCATCTGCTTCGACCGACCAGACTCACCTGCCCTTGCCGAGCTCGGGCTGACGCGTCATTCGTGTTCGTAAGCTTGCCGTGTTCTTTTCGATGCGCTTACGCCAGCAGGCCACTTCAGGGCCGTCGTTGATCAGTAGTCGACCTTGTAGTCCTTGTGCAACGGCTTGCCGGCCCAGGCCTTGCGCGCGGTCCAGTCGGCCGGCGGGTCTGTCCAGAAACGGTTGTCGGCGGGCAGGCCCAGCGCCAGGAAGCCGAGGGTGGCCATGTACAGGCTTCCCGTCGAGGTGTAGACGTCGGCGACGCCGGGCTGGTGGCCGCAGAAGCCCAGCACCAGCCAGCCCTTGTCGTCGAAGTTGGCGCAGCCGTCGAACATGCGGCGCATCACCGCGGTGAGCGCGCCGCGCACCTGCGCCGGCGCCACATGGGGCGGCAGCTGCTGCATCAGCGCCGCATGGGACAGGGCCTGGAAGGCCCCGGTGCGGTAGGTGATGGAGCGCCCGAACGCGGGGTAGCTGCCGTCCGGCGCGATCAGCCGTTCGGTGAACTCCGCATACCGGACCAGGCGCCGCACGGCGGTCTGCTGCTCGGCGGGCTCTGCCATCCCGTGGGCGACGAGGATGTCGAGGAAGTCGACCAGCATGGAATGGATGACGTAGCTGTTGTAGTAGTCCATGCTGAACTTCGGACCATCGCTGTACCAGCCGTCGCCCACATACCACTCGGCCATCTTGCGCTTGGCGAACTCGATGCGAACCGGGTCGGCGGGCTCGCCGACCGACAGCAGAAAGGCCTCGTTGATGCCGGCGAACAGCAGCCAGTTGTTGTAGGCGCCGGTGCGGCTGCGCAAGGCCTTGAATTCGTCGATCAGCCGTTGCCGGGTTGTCTTGTCCAGCGGTTCCCACAAGGCCTTGGGCGCGCGGATGAAGGCTTGCGCCAGGTAGGCGGCGTCGACGATGGGCTGCTTCTCGGTCCTGAAGTTCAGGTAGTCGGGATGGGCGGGATTCACGCCGTTGGCGATGCCCTTCAGGAATGCGCTGCGCAGCTGCTGGCGCAGCCGGCCTTCGGCCGTGTCGTCGTCGGGCAGGGCCAGCCAGGGGGCCAGGCCCGCCATCGTGCGGCCGACGGCTTCCAGGTGGGTGACGCGGCGGAAGAAGGCGTCGTCATGGCCGGGCGGTACCTCGACAGGCATGTTGGCCTTGAGAGTGCCGTCGGCCAGGTTCAGCAGCACCGGCGCCGCGATCCGGTACAGCGTGGTGGCCCAGTACTGCCTGTCCTTCGATCCGTCGGCGGCGGTTGCGTGCGCTTGCGCCGACGCGCCGACGTGCAGCGCGGCGATGACGACGAAGGCCAGCAGGCGGCCAGCCAGCGAGCGGCGGCTCGAGGGTATGGGGGCGGTCATGTCGTTGCCTCTCAACGGCGGTTCTCGAAACGGGTGGGCCTTCAGGAAAGCGCCTGAGGCGCTGCCGGGACTCAGCCCGGAGCCTGGTAGTTCCTGGCGCCGCCCAGCGCGTTGAACGGCCGCAGCAGCCAGGCGAAGATCAGCGCCGAGGCGGCGGCCAGCAAGCCGCTGGCGATGAAGGTGTGGCGGTAGTTCTGGCCGGTCAGGTCCAGCCAGACACCGACCAGCGGTGGCACCAGCGTGTAGCCCAGGGCGGCCAGGATGTTGGCCGCCGACTGGAACTGCGCGAACCGTTCCTGCGGGTACAGGTACTGACCGATGGCCGCGGTGCCGGTCACGAACAGCCCCGAGAACACGCCGTGCAGCACGAACGCGGCCTGGAACTGTGTCGCCGTCTGCACCAGCAGGCCGGCCGGCAGCATGGCGGCGGCGTACAGCACGATGCAGCCCAGCCCGACGCGCAAGGGGTGCAGGCGGTCGGCCAGCCAGCCTATCGGCAGGGCCAGCAGCAGCGAGCAGGCATAGGTCAGGGCCAGCGCCTTGCCGTAGCCGTCCAGCCCCAGGCCGATCTGCTTGGCATAGAACACGCCGAAGCTGTTGACGGGGTTGAAGGAGATCAGCCCCAGCATCATCGCGAGGAAGACGCCGACGTAGAAGCGATGGCTGAAGCACTCGCGCATGTAGCGGCGCATCTCCGACTCGGTGCCGCCGGTCCGGGGCGCGAGCGTCTGCTGCGGCGGATAGCTGCCCTCGCGCACGAACCAGCACATCGCGGCGAAGCCCAGGCCGTAGACGAGCGCGATGCCGATGAAGATCTCGGCGTAGTAGCGCTCGGCCTGGCCCACGATCTGGTAGGTGAAGATGATGCCCGCCAACAAGCTGACTGCGCGGAACATGCCGTAGAAGCGACCCGTCAACTTGCTGGGCACGACGTCGGCTACCAGGCCGCCGAAAACGGCATTCGCGATCACCGAGCCGACCTCGAAGGCGATCCACATCAGGCTGAACCAGGCCAGCTTGCAGATGCGCAGGCCTGGCGAAGCGTCGCCAAGCAGCCCGTGAAGGAGCGCACCGCCCTCCGGCGTGAAGGCCATGCCGACCAGGCCCAGCATCAGCAGCGGCGTGGGGGCCAGCAGGAAGGGAATGCGCCGGCCCCAGCGGCCGCGGTGGCGATCGGAGCGCACGGCGATGAAGGGCGTAAGCACCATGCTCAGGCCCCAGGGCAGCGAGCCGACCACCAGCGCGACGAACAGGTTGCTCGCCTCCATCTGCTTGAGCAGGATCTGCGCGACGGGGATGGCGGCGCGCTCCTTCACGCTCCAGGCGAAGTCGCCGACCAGCAGGAAGATGAAAAGTGCGAGCAGGCCGCCCGCGGTGTAGGTGAGGCTGCCGTGGTGCCAGCGGCGCGCCGACAGCTTGAGACGGTCGGGGTCGGCGGGAAGAGGTGTCGTGGGTACTGCTTGAGGCTGCATGGCTCCGGTCCTTGGCGCCTTGCGCCGTGGCGCCAGGCGTGCGCAGCATGCCGCTGTAATGGCCTGGTCCGCATAGGGTAACGTTTCCCTATTTGCCATCGTTACCGGGATTACACGGGTGCTGCTCAGGCGTCGCTCCCGGTGTGCAGTGAGGTATTTGCTGAATTTTTGGGGAAAACACGTAGGGAAACGTTTCCTGAAATCCGCCTATCATTTGGCCAACGAACGACGCCGGGCTGGATCCCCTGAGGCCTGCTCCGGTGTCGCAGCAGCTCCAAGGGCGGCGTGCAGCCGTGCGGGTGACAACACAATCCCGCCGGTCAGCAAGCCAGTAGAGGAAAGCGAATGTCCAAGAACTCCGTCACCCTGATCGACGTCGCCAAGCAGGCGGGCGTTGCGCTGGTGACCGCGTCTCGAGCGCTCAACGGCACCGGCTTCGTCTCCGACGAGACGCGCAGGAAGGTGGTCGCGGCGGCGAAGGCGCTGGGCTATTCACCCAACCTGTCGGCCAAGATCCTCAAGGGTGGGCGTCCCAACCTGCTGGGCCTGGCGGTCAGCAACCTGCAGTCCAGTGTGATCAACGAGATCATCGGCGCCGTCAGCCTGGCCGCCAAGCAGGCCGGGCTGGACCTCATCATCTACAACGCCAGCACCGAACTGGGTGCGCCCAAGCAGCAGGACATCAACCGTGTGCTGGGCGGGCTTTGCGAGGGCATCCTGTTGGTGCTGCCCACGGCGCAGGAAGGCCTGCTGGCCGAGTTCGAGTCGAGCAGCGTGCCGGTGGTGCTCATCAACTACTGGCGCAACGAGACCCGGTTGCCCACCGTGCGCGGCGACAACTATGAGGGCTCGCGCGCGGCGGTCGAGCACCTGATCGGACTGGGCCACAGCCGCATCGCCTTCATCACCGGCTCCAGCTACACCGGCCAGAGCCAGGAGCGCCAGCGCGGCTACCAGGACGCGCTGAAGCAGGCCGGCATCCGGCCCGTCAAGAGCCTGGTGGTGCAGGGCGACTTCACGCAATCGGGCGGCTTCGAGGCCGCGCAGCAGTTGCTGGCCCAGCCCAAGCGCCCGACGGCCATCTTCGCCGCCAACGACGCGATGGCCATCGGCGCCATGGATGCGCTCAAGGAGAAGGGCCTGCAGATTCCCGGGGACGTCTCGGTCGTCGGCTTCGACGACAGCCCGGCATCCAACCATGTTTACCCCCGCCTCACGACCGTGCGCCAGCCGCTGTCCGACATCGGCGAGCAGGCCGTGCGGCTGATCCTGCAGCGCATCCGCGGCCAGTCGCCAGCGGAGGGGGCCGACGACGCGCCCATCGAATTGCCCAGCGTGCTCGTCATCCGCGACTCCTGCGGTCCCTCGCCCGAAGCGGTCCTGGGCTGACCCTGCAACAAAAGCGACCGACCATGACAGCACAGCTCTTTTCTCTCGCGGGCCGCAGCGCATTGGTGACCGGTGGCGCCAGCGGCATCGGCCAGGCGATTGCGGTGGCGCTGGCGCAGGCCGGGGCGCGGGTTGCCATCACCGCCAACCGCCAGCCCGCCGACGACACCCTCGCGGCCGTGCGGGCCGCGGGCAGCCAGGGCCTGGCCGTGCAGGGCAACCTGGCCGAGCCGGGCGCCGCGGCTGCCGCTGTCGAAGCGACGGTGCAAGCCTTCGGCAGCCTGGACATCCTTGTCAATGGTGCCGGCATCATCCGCCGCGCCGACGCCGACGTGCACAGCCAGTCCAACTGGGACGACGTGCTGGACCTCAACCTGAACGCCGTCTGGCAGCTGTCGCAGCAGGCCGGCCGCCAGATGCTCGATCAGGCGCACGGCAAGATCATCAACATCGCCTCGCTGCTGAGTTTCCAGGGCGGCATCCGTGTGCCGTCGTACACGGCCAGCAAGCACGCCGTGCTGGGCCTGACCCGCGCGCTCGCCAACGAGTGGGCGAGCCGGGGCGTCAACGTCAACGCCATCGCGCCGGGCTACATCGACACGGCCAACACGGCCGCGCTGCGGGCCGACGAGGAGCGTCAGCGCCAGATCCTGGAGCGCATCCCCGCCGGCCGCTGGGGGCGGGCGCAGGACATCGGGGGCGCGGCCGTCTTCCTCGCGTCCGACGCCTCGGCCTACGTGCACGGCCAGGTGATCGCCGTGGACGGCGGATGGCTGGCGCGCTGACCACGCGACGAATTCTTTGGCCCAATATGGAAACGTTACCCTATATTGATCGACAGTAGCTCGTCGAAACGCCTGTGCAGAGGCGATTTTTTCGAGAAGTAATGGAAACGTTACCTTATCACCATGCCAATCACCACTGATACGCCTACCGCCACCACCTGCTTCGACCAGCCTTTGTCGCAAGCTCTGGCCCAGGTGCGCCGCCTTCGAGACGAGTTCCCCGAAGGCTTCCCCCACGGCTGGACGCAGGACAACCGCTACGTGGACCGCGACCTGTATGGCTTCCCGCCCGGCGCCAACGTTGGCTGGACGACCGGCTTCTGGACGGGCCTGCTGTGGGTCGCCTTCGAGCTTGCCGACGACGCAGCCTGCAAGGCCTCTGCCGCGCAGCACGTGGGCAGCTTCGCCACCCGCATCCGCGACCGCGTCAACGTCGACCACCACGACATGGGCTTCCTGTACACGCCCTCTTGCGTGGCCGCATGGAAGCTGACGGCAGACCCGCTGGCTCGCAGCGCCGCGCTGGATGCTGCCGACTGGCTGCTGCAGCGCTACTGGCCGCAGGCCGGCATCATCCAGGCCTGGGGCGACCTGACCGATCCCGAGCAGCGCGGCCGCATCATCATCGACTGCCTGCTGAACCTGCCCTTGCTCTTCTGGGCAAGCAACGCCAGCGGCAACGAGGCCTACCGCGAAGCCGCGCGCAGCCACCTGGTGAAGTCGCGCGACTTCCTGGTGCGCAAGGACGCGTCGAGCTTCCACACCTACCACTTCGACGTCGCGACCGGCGCCCCGCTGCGCGGCAGCACGGCCCAGGGCGCCGCGGACGACTCCTGCTGGGCGCGCGGCCAGGCCTGGGGCATCTACGGCTTCGCGCTCAATCACCGTTTCGCGCCCGACCTCGGGCTGCTTGCCGTCGCCCGTCGCCAGGCTGACTACTTCCTGGCCCGCCTGCCCGCCAACGGCGTCGCCTACTGGGATCTCGCCTACGGCGACGGCAGCGGCGAACCCTGGGACAGCTCGGCCTCGGCCATCGCCGCGTGCGGCCTGATCGAGCTGGCCTCGCACCTGCCGGCGAGCGAGGGCGAGCACTACCGCCTTGAGGCGCTGCGCATCCTCGCCGGGCTTGCCCAGCACTGCGACGGCACCGGCACCGGTTCCAACGCGCTGCTGCTGCACGGCGTCTACAGCAAGCCGCATGGCAAGGGCATCGATGAAGCCTCGCTGTGGGGCGACTACTTCTATCTCGAAGCGCTCGCCCGCGCGACCCGTGGCTGGCAGGGCCATTGGTAGGCCTGCGATCCGCAACCCCGCAAAGAACCACCGCACCCAAACGCATTGACCAAACCCTGAGAGGAGACAAGAGTGAAGGCTGTTCAATTTCCATCAAGCCATCGGATGAGCCCTCTGGCATCCGCCGTTGCCCTGGCCGTTTCGGTCCCGGTCTGCATGGCGCAGGCTCAGTCCACGGACGACGCGCAGAAGGCGTCGCTCAATCGCGTCGAGATCACCGGCTCAAAGATCAAGGGCGTCGACGCCGAGTCCTCGGTGCCGGTGCAGACGATCACACGCGCGCAGATCGAGGCCACCAGCGCCACCACGCTGGATGAGGTGCTCCAGTCGATGGCCATTTCCGGCGATGCCCGCAACCGCACGACGGGAGCGGATCAGATCTCCTACGCCAACCTGCGCGGCATCGGCTTCGGCCGCACGCTGGTGCTGGTGAACGGCCATCGCTGGGTCGGCAGCTCGGACCTCAACGGCACGGCCGACCTCAGCTCCATCCCGCTGGCATCCGTCGAGCGCATCGACGTGCTCAAGGATGGCGGATCGGTCCTGTACGGCGCGGACGCCATGGTCGGCTTGATCAACGTCGTGCTCAAGGACAGGTTCAGCGGCGCCAACCTGCGTGCCTATTACGGCAGCTACTCGGAGGGCAAGGGCGCCCAGAAGACGGTTGAGCTGACCGTCGGTCACACGACCGAGCGCTTTTCCGGCCTCCTGTCGTTCCAGTACAACCAGGGCGAGGGTCTGCACTTCAGCGACTACGAGCTGACGCGCCAGCGCGCGCCCTATGGCTCGGGCAGTTTCAACTACACAGACTTCACGCCGGCCGGCAGCTTCAAGCTGTGTAAGAGCGCGGTCCTGCCCTCGGGTGGTTGCGCCGCCGGTACGCTCGCCGACCCGAACGGCGTCAAGACCAATTTCTTCACCTACGACCCGGGCAAGACCGGCACGGACTGGCGCGTCTACGACAAGCCGACCGACAGCTACAACAACGTCGGCGTCAGCAGCCTGGTCGTTCCGCTCACCCAGAAGTCGGTCGTGGGAGACATGTCCTACCAGATCACCGACCGCATCAAGCTGCGCGTGACCGGGCAGTTCATGCAAGCCTCGGCGACGTCCGACGCGCCGCAGGACTTCAACCTGGGCGCGGGCGGCTCGGTAGGCGGCGCGGGCATCTTCATCTCGCCCCAGAGCTACTACAACCCGTTCGGCGTCGCCGTCGGACGCGTCCAGCGCGCGGCCGTCGAAGCGGGCCCGCTGCAGCGGGCCGCCGACACCAAGACCCGCGCCATCTCGCCCACGTTGTCGGGCGACTTCGACCTGTGGGGCCGCAGCTTCGACTGGGAGTTCGGTGCGGTGCATGGCTCGACGCACCAGGTGACGCATCTCAACAATGACTTCAGCATCAGCCGGCTGACGAATGCCCTGGGTCCGTCCTTCAAGGACAGCAGCGGCAACATCGTCTGCGGCACGCCGGGCCATGTGATCGCGGGCTGCGTGCCCATGAACCTGCTGGGCAGCGGCACGATCACGTCGGAGATGCTGAAGTACGCCCAGCTCGACCCCCAGGACGTGGGCTGGACCAACAACTTCTACGACCACGACTACTTCGCCCAGATCAGCTCCCCCGACCTGGTCAAGCTGCCGGCCGGCCCGCTGGGCTTCGCGGGCGGCATCGAGCGCCACACCGTGTGGGGCGACACGGGGCGCTTCATCGCCTTCGACAACAACGACGCGCTGTCGCGCACCCGCGGCGTCACCGGTGGCGGCTACGGCTCGACCGACGTCTTCGGCGAGTTCTACGTGCCGCTGCTCAAGCGGCTGCCGGGCATCCAGAAGCTGGACCTCAGCGTGGCCGGCCGGCATTCGTCCTACGGCGGTGGCATCAACGTCAACAACAAGAAGTTCGGTCTGAAGTGGAAGGTCATGGACGACCTGGCGCTGCGCGGCAGCTTCAGCACGGGCTATCGCCTGGACCTCTCCGGCATCATCCAGAACACCGTGACCTCCACGGTCGTCGTGACCGACCCTTGCTCGTTCACCACCAACACCAACGGCAGCATTGCCTCCAACCGCTACACACAGCTCACGGCCGAGCAGCAGGCGCAGTGTCGTGCGGCCGGTGTTCCCGTCGGTGGTTATGACACGCGGCTCGCGGGGCCGACGACGCAGCTGAACACGGCCAACCCGCAGCTGGGCCCCGAGCGCGACATCTTCCGCACCATGGGCTTCGTGTACAGCCCCCACTACGTGCCCGGGTTGGAGCTCACGCTGGACTACTGGGATGTCACCTTCCGCGACAGCATCGTCAAGCCGAACATGAACCAGATGGCGCTCAACTGCCTGTCCAACCCCGGCGACCCCCGGATGTGCCCGGACGGCTGGATGCAGCGTGACGCCGGTGGTGCGATCAGCTTCGTCCGCGTCGGTGCGCTCAACGGCCCTGGCGGCGAGCGCTTCAAGGGTTTCGATCTGAACTGGCGCTACGCCCCCAAGGCCACGAGCTTCGGCAAATTCAGCTTCGACATGACCAACGCCATCCTCACGAAGGTCATCGACACCCCGATCACGCCTGTCAACAAGGTCGGCGTGCTGACCAGCGGCACGCTGTCCTCCGGCGCCCACTATCGCCTGCGGTCCAACCTCAGCGTGAACTGGAGCCGCGCGGCCTGGGGCGCTCGCTGGGGTGCGCGCTACTTCTCGAGCCAGACGGAGAACTGCAAGCTGACCGGCACCAGCGTCGTGGGCCTGTGCAATGACCTGGGGCCGGTGCAATCCCAGACGGACCCGAGCAACCCCGCCACCGCCAAGTACCTGCCCTTCCTGGCGGGCGGCAGTGCCAACCGCATTCCGGCGTACACGCTCCACGACGTCAGCGCTTTCTACCAGCCGACGTCGCAGAGCCGGGTCAAGCTCGGTGTCAACAACGTCTTCAACAAGCAGCCGCCGTTCGTCGTCAACGCAGACCGCAGCTTCAACCCGGCCTTCGGGGTGCCGGATCGCTACGGCTACGTCGAGTACACGCAGAAGTTCTGACGCGGGCTGGCCGCGGGCAGGGCGGCCGACAGGCCCCCCGCCCGCGGCCCATCACGTCCGACAGCCTCTTTCCCTGCCCGACCGGCGCCCTCCCTTCCTCACGTTGACCTCATGAAAGTCTTGCTCGACTTCGTCGATCGCCACCGCCGCGGCGCTGCCGTGGGCATCTATTCGGTGTGCTCGGCTCACCCGGACGTGCTGCGCGCCGCGATGACGCATGCCCTGGCGGGTGCACAGCCGCTGCTGATCGAATCCACATCCAACCAGGTGAACCAGTTCGGCGGCTACACCGGCATGCGGCCGGCCGACTTCCGCGACTTCGTGCATCGGCTGTCGGACGAGGTGGGGCTGCCCCGCGAGCGGCTCATCCTCGGCGGCGACCACCTGGGCCCTAACTGCTGGCAGGCCGAAACGCCGCAGGAGGCCATGGCCCGCTCGGAAGTGCTGATCGCCCAGTACGTCGAGGCAGGCTTTCGCAAGATCCACCTGGACTGCTCCATGCCCTGCGCCACAGACCCGGCCGTGCTGAGCGACGAAGTGGTGGCCGAGCGCGCGGCGCGGCTGGCCCGCGTGGCCGAGGCGGCCTGGGCCCGCGCCGGTGGCGAGGCGCCGGTCTACATCGTGGGCACCGAAGTTCCTGTTCCCGGTGGCGCCCATGAAGAACTCGACAGTCTGGCCGTGACCCGCCCGGCGGCCGCGCAGCGCACGCTGGCCGTGCATCAGGAGGCCTTCGCCGCCGTCGGCGCGGGCGCAGCCTGGGCACGGGTGATCGGCCTGGTGGTGCAGCCCGGCGTGGAGTTCGACCATGACAAGGTCATCGACTACCGGCCCGATCTGGCGCGCGAGCTGAGCGCCACCATCGCCGGCCATCCCGGCCTGGTGTACGAGGCGCACTCGACCGACTACCAGACCTCCGACGCGCTTTCGGCCCTCGTCCGCGACCACTTCGCGATCCTGAAGGTCGGCCCCGGCCTGACCTTCGCGCTGCGCGAGGCGCTATGGTCTCTCGTTGACATCGAGCAGGAATGGCTGGGGCCGGACGCATCCCCCGACCTGCGGCAGACGGTGCTCTCGGTCATGCAGGAGCAGCCCGGCCACTGGCAGAAGTATTACCAGGACAGCGACCGCGTCAGGCTGGACCTGCAGTACAGCCTCAGCGATCGCATCCGGTACTACTGGAGCCACCCGCGCGTGGCCGAGGCCGCCCGTCGACTGCTGGACAGGCTGGACCGCGCCTCGCCCTCGGGCCTGCCCATGACCCTGATCAGCCAGTGCATGCCCTGGCAATACGAGCAGATCCGCGCCGGACGGCTGAAGAACAGCGCGACGGCCCTGCTCGACTCGAGCGTGCATCGCGTGCTTCAGCAGTACGCCCTCGCATGCAACCCCATGAACCTGAATTGAAGGCGCACACCATGCCCCTTACTGACATGACCGATGCCGAACTCGAACAGCGCGGCGCTCGTTGGACGGTGCGCGAAATCATGCACCAGCCGGCCGTCTGGGCCGAGGCGTTGCAGGCGCTGGGCGACAACGTCGGCGTGCAACGCTTCATCGCCGCCCAGCTCGCCACGCCTCATCTGCGCATCGTCCTGACCGGCGCGGGCACCTCCGCCTTCATCGGCGAATGCCTGGCGCCCGCCATCGGCGCGGCCACCGGCTTGCGCGTCGAGGCCATCGCCACCACCGACATCGTCAGCGGCCCCGGCCTGTGCCTGGCCGCGGACGTGCCGACGCTGCTGGTGTCTTTCGCCCGCTCCGGCAACAGCCCGGAGAGCGTGGCGGCCGTGCAGCTCGCCGACCGCTTCGTCAAGGACTGCCGTCAACTGGTCATCACCTGCAATGCCAACGGCGAACTGGCGCGCGAGATGGCCCGGCGCGACGAGACCAAGTGCCGCGCCGTGGTGCTGCCCGATGCCACCCACGACCGCGGCTTCGCGATGACCTCCAGCTTCACCACCATGCTGCTGGTGGCGGCGCGGTGCTTCGGCATCGCGCAGCATGCCGACATGCTGACGGCTGCCGCGCGCCGCTTGATGCCGCAGGTGCCCCAGCAATGTGCGCTTTGGGTGGGCCGCTTCGAACGCGTCGTCTACCTCGGATCCAATGAGCTCAAGGGCCTGGCACGCGAGGCCGCGCTCAAGCTGCTGGAGCTGAGCGACGGCCGCATCGTCAGCCTGCACGATTCGCCGCTGGGCTTCCGCCACGGCCCCAAGACCATCGTCAATGGCGCGACGCTGGTGGTCATCTTCCTGTCATCCGATCCCTACACCCGCAAGTACGACCTCGACCTGCTGCGCGAGCTGCGCGCCGATGGCCGAGCCGGCAAGGTGCTGGTCATGGGCGCGCTGGGCGACGACTTGATGGCGGATGGCGACACCCTGGACCTGGCCGACGCGCAAGGCCTCACCGATGTCGAGCTGGCGCCGCTGTACATCCTGTTCGCGCAGTGGTTCGCGCTGCAGCAGTCGCTGGCGCTGGGCCTGACGCCCGACAACCCCAGCGTCTGCGGCACGGTCAACCGCGTCGTCCAGGGCGTCACCATCCATCCCGTGCACTGACGGCCACCGAGCATGACCCGGATCATTCACGGCATCGACGTGGGCGGCACCAAGATCGAACTCGTCAGCCATGACGAGGATCTGACGCCGCTGCACCGGCGCCGCATCGACACGCCGACCCAGGGCATCCAGGAATTCATCGAGGCCGTTGTCGGCCTGGTGGAGGAGGCGGATGATTGTGTGGGGGCGGCAACGGCTGTCGGGGTCGGCATTCCGGGATTTGTCGATCCGCGCACCGGCTGCCACGTCAGCGCCAACATCCCGGCCCTGCGCGGGCACCGGGTTGCCCGCATGCTGCAGGCGAGCCTGAAGCAGCCGGTCAACGTTGCCAACGACTGCCACTGCTTCGCGCTGTCCGAGGCGAACGGCGGCGCGGCGGCGCGTTTCGACTCCATGTTCGGGCTGGTCATCGGCACCGGCGCCGCGGGCGGCTACTGCGTGAACGGCCGGCTGCTCAAGGGCCGCAACGGCGCGCTGGGCGAGACCGGGCACACGCCCATCTCCGCGGCCGTGCTGCAGGGGCACGGCCTGCCCATCTTCGAGTGCGCCTGCGGGCAGCGCGGCTGCCTGGAACGCTATGTGTCGGGCTCGGGGCTGCGGGCGATCTACACGCATCTGAGCGACAGCCAGCTGGACGGGCAGGGCATCATGGCGCTGGCCTGCGCCGGCGACTCGGCGGCGCGGCAGGCGCTGGCAGTGCATCTGGACATCCTGGCGAGCAGCCTGGCCAGCCTGGTGCTGCACCTGGACCCCGGCGCCATCGTGCTCGGCGGCGGGCTGTCCAAGCTCAGCCATCTGTATGAGGAGCTGCCGGAACAGGTGACGCGCCACCTGGTGCGCGGCCTGATCTCGCCGCCCATCCTGCCGCCGGCCTTCGGCGACGCCGGCGGTACCCGCGGCGCGGCCGTGCTGGCCCTGAGCCTGCTCCGGGCCGAGGACGCCCGCGCATGTTGAACAGGGTCACAGGGCGCGTGCTCACGCCCCAGGGCTGGCGGCTTGCCGAGGTGAGCATGGCGCAGCGCATCGTGACCATCCGCGAGCTGTCGGTGCCCGAGCTGGCGGGCCTGGATCCTGCCGAGCTGCCGGTCGTGCTGCCCGGCTTCATCGACCTGCACGTGCATGGCGCTGTGGGGCGGGATGTGATGCAGGGCGGCGATGCAGCGCTCGAAGTCGCACGCTTTCATGCCAGGCACGGCACCACAGCGATGCTGGCCACCACCATGACGGCGTGCGAAGCCGACATCGAGCGCGCGCTGCGCGGCGTGCGGCGCAGCATGGAGGCCTTGGTGCCGGAGGGCGCGCGCATCCTGGGCGTGCACCTGGAAGGCCCGTTCATCAGCGAGCAGCGCCTGGGGGCCCAGCCGCCGGCGGTCATGCGCGGCGACATGGCGCGCATCCGGCGCTGGCAGGCGCTGGCGCCCATCCTCGCGCTGACCCTGGCGCCCGAGATAGAAGGCCATCTGGCGCTGATCCCGGAGCTGGTGGCCCAGGGCATGCGCGTGCAGCTGGGGCACACGGCCGGCAGCTACGACGACGGCGTGAAGGCCTTGCAGGCGGGCGCCACGGGCTTCACCCATTTGTTCAACGGCATGAGCGAGATGTCGCATCGCCAGCCCGGCATCGCCTGCGCCGCGCTGGCCCATGCCGAGTTCGCCGAGATCATCCCGGACCTGCAGCACGTGCAGCCGGGCGCCATCCTGGCCGCGCTGCGTGCCATCCCCAAGGCCTACGGCATCACCGATGCCACGCCGGCCACGGGTATGCCCGATGGCGAATACACGCTGGGCACCCAGCGCGTCTTCAAGTGCATGGGCTGTGTGCGCCTCGCGCTGGGCGACTCGCTGGCCGGCAGCGCGCTGACCATGGACCAGGCGCTGAGGAACCTGGTCTCGCTGGGTCTGGACCTGGCCGACGCGTCCAACCGCCTGTCACGGTTTCCCGCCGACTACCTGGGCCTCGCGGATCGAGGCCGCATCGAGGTGGGCGCCTGGTCAGACTTGGTCTCCCTCGACGCCGAACTCATGGTTCAGCGGGTGTGGGTGCAGGGGCGGGAGATCCCGATCGCGCCAGGCCGGAACGGGCCGGAGATCATCGCAAGGGCATCCGCATGAAAGCCATCACATCCTTCGCAGCGAGCCGCGCCTCGCTGGCCTTGCTCGCGGCGCTGAGCGCGGCATGTCCGGCTGCGCCGGCGACCGAGGCGTCGATGCAGCCGGTGGCCGTCAATGCGCCAGCCGCCGAGGCCTTCGACGCGTTGCGCCAGCGCTGGCTGCTCAAGCTGGTCGGCCCCGCATCGCTGGACCGCCAGGAAGCTCTCGTGGCGAGCCGTCTGCGCCGCCAGTCCGACGCGGCACTGCGAGCGTTGCGGCAGATGCACCGCGAGCCCGGTGCCAAGGCGCTGTGGGACGACATCGGCGACTTCAAGAACCCCGACACGCTGGCCGCGTCGGCGCTGGTGACCAGCAATGCCCTGCGCCTGCTGACGATGGCGCAGGCCTACGGCACGCCCGGATCCCCGGCCTATCGGGATGTCCGCCTGGCCGAGGGCTTCGCTGCCGGCCTGGACTGGCTGCTGCGTGAGCAGTACACCGCCGGCCGTCCCGAGTGGGGCAACTGGTGGCACTGGCAGATCGGCACGCCGCTGCGCCTGCTCGATCTGCTGACGTTGGCGGGAGACACCGTGCCTGCGCAACTGCGCGAACGCTGCCTGGCAGCCATCCGCTGGTACGTGCCCGATCCTCGGACCAAGAGCCGTGCCGACGGGACGCTGGTCCATGAGACCGGTGCCAACCTGCTCGACAAGGCGCTGGTGGCCATCCTCGGCGGCATGCTGGGCCAGGACGGCGCCCGTGTCGCGTCCGGCCGCGACGCGATCGGCGGCACGCTGGACTACGTGAGCACGGACGACGGCTTCTACCGCGACGGCTCCTTCATCCAGCACCACTACTTCGCCTATGCCGGCAGCTACGGCGTCGTGGCCCTGGAGGACTATGCGCGGCTGCTGTACCTGCTGCAGGGCTCGGCCTGGCCCATCACCGATGCGCGCGTGGCGCATGTCTACGCGTTCGCGCGGGAGAGCTTCGTGCCGCTGCTGATCGATGCCGCCATGCCCGACGCCTTCCGGGGCCGCAAGCTCAGCCAGCCCGGCCATACCGACCGCAGCGCGGGCCGCGCCGTCATCGCCGCGCTGGCTTCGCTGGCCGAACAGGCGCCGCCTGCGGACGCGGCCGCGCTGCGCTCGGCCATCAAGGGCTGGCTGGCGCAGGATCGCGAGCTCCTGGCCACGCTGTCGGACGAGGGCGGTGACGCCAGCCTGCCTTTGCACGAGCTGAGCCTGCTCAAGGCCATCGCCGCCGACGCCAGCATCCGGCCCGTCCTCGCGGCACCGGGCGCACGCATCTACCCTGCGATGGACCGCGCCGTGCTGAGAGGGAGCGGCTTTGCCGCCGTGCTCAGCCTGACGTCGCCGCGCACCGGCGCCTTCGAGATGGGCAACGGCGAGAACCTCAAGGGCTGGTGGACGGGCATGGGCAGGCTGGCGCTGTACGACGCGGACCTGGCGCAGTTTGCCGACGGCTACTGGCCCACGGTGGACATCCGGCGCCTGCCCGGCACCACCACGGACCGCTCGGGTGCGGGCCGGCCCCAGGCCTGGAAGCAATATGCCAATCCCGAGGCCTGGGTGGGCGGCGTGGCGCTGGGGCGCTACGCGGCGCTGGGCATGGCCTTCTCGATGCGCGAGGTGACGGGCTCGGCGCTGCAGGGCCGCAAGGCCTGGTTCCTGCTCGGCGACCGCATCCTCGCGCTGGGCTCGGGCATCACGCCCGCGGCGGGCACGGCAGAGACCGTCGTCGAGAACCGCCGGCTCTCCGATGCATCCGGCGCCCGCTTGCTGGTCGACGGCCAGGAGCTGCCCAACGGCAAGCGCAGCGGCGTGCACTGGGCCCACCTGCAGGACGACAGGGCGGGCAGCAGCATCGGCTACGTCTTCCCGCTGGGTACCGACCTCGTGAGCGAGCGCAGCGAACGCCACGGCGCCTGGCACGATCTGCACGAGTACGCCAGCAAGCAAGACCTGAAGAACAGCTTCCAGGTGCTGTCCATCCCGCATGGCAGCCCGTCCTATGCCTACCTGCTGCTGCCCGGGGCCGGTGAGGCCGAAACCCGCGCCGCGGCCGCCGATCCCGGGCTGCGCATCGAAGCCAATGATGAACAGGCGGCGGTGGTCCAGGTGCCGGGCGCGGGCGTCTACGCGGCCAATCTTTGGCGGGCGGGCAGGGCGGCCAAGGACGGCAAGCCCTATGTGTCGAGTTCGGCGCCGGCGGCCTTGCTCATCCAGCGCAGCGGTGATCGGATGACGCTGACCGTGGCAGAGCCGACGCAGCAAGAGGCCGCTGTGGAATTGACGTTCGAGCAGCCGGTGCTCTCGGTCGGGCCGCTGAGCGCCGGCGTGACAGTGCTGGCCACCGCGCCCAAGCTGCGCCTGCGCGTGGACACCGCCGGCGCCGCGGGCGCCAGCTTCACGGCCGAGTTCATCCTTCCTGCCGCCCGGCCCCAGCCCTGAGCGTCACGATCGCGCCATAGTTTTCGGAGGTTCCATGCCCAGTTCACGTCGCAACTTCGTCAAGCAGGTGGCCACCGGCGGCGGCCTGCTGTTGTCCGGCCAGGCGTCCCAGGCCGCGGCGCCCTGCGCGACGGCAGGGCCGACCGCCAAGCCGCTGAACCTGCTGCTGGTGTTCCCCGACGAGATGCGGGCCCAGGCCCAGGGTTTCATGCGCGCGGATCCGGTGCTGACGCCCCGTGTCGACCGCTTCGCCCGGGAGTCGCGCGTGATGACGCAGGCCGTCTCCAACTACCCGCTGTGCACGCCGGCACGCGGCATGATCATGACCGGCCAGTACCCGTTGCGAAATGGCATGACCGGCAACTGCCATGACTACGGGGCCCTGGTCGGCATCGACCTCTCCCGGCATGCGATCTGCTGGTCAGACGTGCTGAAGGCCCAGGGCTATGCGCTGGGCTATGTCGGCAAATGGCATCTGGACGCGCCGCACGAGCCCTACGTCCCCAGCTACAACAACCCCGTCAACGGGACGAAATGGAACGAATGGACGCCGCCGGAGCGCCGCCACGGCTTCGAGTTCTGGCACTCCTACGGCACCTACGACCTGCACCTGACGCCCATGTACTGGACGAACGAGGGCGACCGCGACCATCCCATCCATGTCAAGCAGTGGGGGCCGGAGCACGAGGCCGATGTGGCCATCCAGTACCTGCGCAACGAAGGCGGCAAGCTGCGCGACCCCGCCAAGCCCTTTGCGCTGGTGGTGTCGATGAACCCGCCGCATTCGCCCTATGACCAGGTGCCGAAGAAATACCTGGACCGCTACCAGGGCCTGAGCAGCCGCGACCTCAACCGGCGCGAGACGGTCGACTGGGCCAAGAAGTACGAGGAGGGCTATGGCCCGGAGCATGCCAAGTCCTATTTCGCCATGGTCAGCGGCGTGGACGAGCAGTTCGGGCGCATCCTCGATGCCTTGGACGAATGCGGCTTGCGCGACGACACCTTGGTGGTGTTCTTCTCCGACCACGGTTGCTGCCTGGGCGCCCATGGCGAGCCCACCAAGAACAACCCCTTCGAGGAGTCCCTGCGGATTCCGATGATGTTCCGCCTGCCCGGTCGGATTGCTGCGGGCACGGATGCGTCGCTGATGTCGCTGCCCGACCTGTATCCCACCCTGCTGGGGCTGCTGGGCCTGGCCGACAAGACTCCGGCCACCGTGGAAGGCTCCGACTGGTCGGCCCGGGTGCTGACGGGCAAGGGCGCCGGCGCCAGCTCACAGCTCTACCTCTCGGTCCCCTACGGCGCGCAGTCGTTCGGCAAGCGCGGGGTCAGGACCGAGGGCCACACGCTGGTGGTCCAGCGAGCCGACAAGCAGGCCCTGCGCTACACGCTCTTCGACAACGTCGCCGATCCCCTGCAGACCCGCGACGTGGCGGCACAGCAGCCGGCCCTCGTGAAGGAGCTGATCGAGCGCGAACTGCTGCCCTGGCTGGAGAAGACCGGCGATCCCTGGCGGCCAGCCGAATTCGATACGACTTCGCGGTCGGTCAAGGTCTCCCGCGCCAAGCCCACGCCCGGCTCGGAACGCTGAGGCGGCGCCAGCAACCGGTCTCCTGGTCCGTCCCTGGTCCGCGCTCCTTGAGGGCCGGGCCGGGAAGACCTTGCGGCCCCTGGCATTGCGCCAGGGGCCCCTTTTTGTACCGACCCGGGGCCTGTGCGCTGCTCGGGCCCGCTTCAGGCGCCGACTTGTGCCAAGGCCCGCGCCAAAGCCTCGCGCCAACACAAGATGACAAGTACCACTGGAGATGTCGTGTCCAAAGTTCCGTTGCTGCTGGCCGCCATGCTGCTGGCCGAACCCCTGCTGGCGGCCACCCCGACGGCTCGCGTCGACGAGCGCACATCAGCGCGGCTGGAGCGTTTCGAGGACGGCGTTCCGGCCGGTGTCTCGACGCTGAAAGGCCGGCTCAGCCTGTCGGGCGAGCATGTCAAGGACGGCAGCTACTCGCTGCAGTGGGACTGGCGTGAGGGCGACAGCCTCGTCATCCGGCACCCTTTTGCATTCCGTCCCTTCGTGGCCAACGGCGCCGATCAGCGGCGCGACGGCATCACGTTGTGGATCTACAGTGCGCGGCCTTTCGAAGGGCAATACCGCTTCCAGTTCCACAAGGGAGAACAGGCCGCTTCGTCGTTTGTGATGAACGCGAACTTCACGGGCTGGCGCGCTGCGGTCGTTGCGTTCGAAGTGGACATGCAAGGCCAGCCGCTGGCGGGCATGGATCGCTTGACGATCACGCCCCCGGCCGGCGCGGCGAGCGGCACCGCCTGGATCGACCAGCTCGGGCTGGACATGCGCATCGACATGCGGCATCCGGCTGCCGACTATCAGCTGCCGGATCTGAACAAGACCGCGCCCAGCTCAGCCAACCGGCACTGGACCGCCCTGATCCACTTCGACCGCTGGCTGCAGGAGGCGCAGGCCCGCCAGGCCTTGGGTGCAGGGGGTGCAGGAGCGACCGAACCCATCAGCGCGCTGATCGATGCCGACCTGCTGGAAGGCAAGGTCGGAGCAGCCGATGCGCTGGAGATCGCCAGGCGTCAGCTGCTGCCCGACGGGGCGATCAAGGCGTTGGCGGAAACCTCCCACCAGTGGGAGATGTACGCCACCAGCGGCGTCGACCAGAAAGCCCTGGCCGCCTTGCGCGCCAGCACCGCCACGTGGAAGGAGTTCGGCGCCGCGATGCGCGCGCTGGCCGTGGCCTTCCGTCGCAGCCAGGACGCCGCGGCGCGCGGCCCGCTGCGCGAGCTGTTCCTGCGGCTGAACTCGCACCTGGGCGACCAGGGCCTGGTGCGCGGCAGCGGCCAGGGGCTGATGCATCACCAGGGCTACATCCTGCGCGACTGGGCCGAGGCGGTGTTCCTGATGCGCGGCGAACTGGGCGAGCAGCGCGCCCAGACCCTGCAGGCGCTGGGCTATTACGTGGGCCTGGGCCGCATCTACGAGCCGACGTCCGCAATCGTCGAGTTCAACGTCGACGTGATGAACACGCTGATCCAGCCGGCGCTGTACGCCATCCTGATGGAGCCCGATGCGGCGCGACGAGACGCCTTGCTGGGCGACCTCTCGGCATGGCTGTCGGCCTCGACGCTGAAGTCGCAGGGGCTGGCCGGCGGGATCAAGCCCGACGGCAGCGTCTTCCATCACGGCCAGCATTACGTGGCCTATGGCAACGGCGGGCTGGCGGGCGTGACGGCGGTCCTGCGCTACCTGGAGGCGAGCCGATTCCCCGTCACCGCACAGGCCTATGCGCGCATCCGTGACGCGGTGTTGCGCACCCGCATCTACTCCAGCGACGGCCTGATCCCGATGAGCCTGAGCGGCCGCCACCCGGATGGCCAGCAGTCGATCGCGATCGCGCCCTTTCGCTCATTGGCGCAGGCGAGGGGGGCAGCGGATCCGGAACTTGCTTCGGCCTATCTGCGCCTGGTGCGTGGTGACTGGGCGGGGAAGAAGGCCTGGGGGCCCACCGAGATCGACCGGAAGCTGGCGCGAGAGCTGCTTGCCAAGGGCGTCAAGCCCGAGGCCGACCCGCAAGGCAGCTGGACGATGAACTACTCGTCGATGGCCCTACACCGGCGCGATGGCTGGCTGGCGACTGCGCGCGGCTACAGCCGCTACCTGGCGGGCAACGAGTCGTACGACAGGAAGAACCTCTACGGACGCAGCATCAACTATGGCGCGCTTGAAGTCATGCCCGCCGAAGGGGCCAGGCGCGGCTTTGCTGCGCAGGGATGGAACTGGAATCGGTGGCCTGGCACCACGGCGATCCAGCAGCCGCTGGCCCGCCTCGAAGCCAGGGTGCTGAACGTCGAGCCCTCGGCCGGCGTCGAGGAGATGCTGCTGTCGGAGGAAAGCTACGCCGGCGGGCTGGACTTCCGCGGCCGGCAGGGGATGTTCGCGATGAAGCTGCAGGGCCACCCGAAGTACGGTGACGACTTGGTGGCGCGCAAGTCGGTCTTCATGTTCGACGAGCGCATCATTGCCGTCGGTTCGGGCATCGGTGCCAGCGACCGCGAGTCTGCGGTGCAGACCACGCTGTTCCAGGACCGGCTGTTGCCGGGCGGTGCCAGCGCGGACATGGATGGCGTCGGCACGCCCTGGAGCGCCAGCGAGACCCGCCTGCGCCTGGATGGTTCGCGCTTTGCCCGCGACGAGCGGGGCAACGGCTGGTGCCTGGCGTCGGGCCAGACGGTGGCATTCAAGCGCGGCCCGCAGGATTCGGTGGACGAGACGGGCCGCGGCGCCACGCGCGGGGATTTCGCCAGCCTCGTGATCGACCACGGCATCGCACCCGTCAATGCCGGCTACGAATACGCCATCTTCATCGGCATGCCGGGCGACGCCGGCCGCAAGAGGTGCGGCGAGCAGGGCACGGCCAAGGCTGCGTATGTCGTCCTTTCCCGTTCGAACCGTGCGCACATCGTGAACGACCGCGCCACGGGGCTCACCGCCTACGCCTTGTTTGAGCCTGGGGCCGTGGAGAACGACGCGCTGCTGCAGGCGGTGTCCAGCCCCGCGATGCTGATGCTGCGCAGCGAGAAGGACAAGCTGTCGGGGTCGTTCGTGAACCCCGACCTGAACCTCTATCAAGGCAAGGATCCGGAGCAGTACGACGCCTCGGGTGCGCGCCGCGAGCGAATCGTCTACGGCCTGCCCTGGATGGAGCAGCCGTCTCAGCCGATGCACACGGTGGTGACACTGCGCGGGCGCTGGAAGCTGGCCAGACCGGTCGAAGGCCTGGCGGTCCGTGTCAACGGGATGAACAGCGAATTGATGTTCCGGACCAGCCACGCGATGCCAGTGCAGTTTGACGTGGTCAGGGACTGAGCAATGCGAACACGGGGCATCCTGAACGTGTTTGACGCGATCATCGCATCGCGCGAGGGCCGTGCTGCGCGATGCCGACTACTCCAGTACATCGCCGGTAAACGCGGCCGATGTTCTTTCCCAAATTGACCTGCCCCAGAATCCGTACCAATCGATTTGATGAATCCGCTGGGTTGAAGGGCATTACTCCTGGGTTTGTTGCGGCGCCGGAACGGCGCCGCTGGTCCTGAGCCTTAACCGACGCCGGATTCAATCAAATCGCGGTCATTGCGCCTGATGGCTTGACGCTACCCTCGTTGGCTACGCGAGGGAGACCGTGCGTGCTGGTGTCGCGAGGTCGCGCACATGCCGCCATGTAGGCTTCCTCCATGGGGAAAGTCGATGGACATGTTGACCTTCCGCAGAGCGTTCAATCGTGAAGCACAGCTCCTGGCCGAACTTTGGCCACCCTGACCTGCAGCCGCGGCAGTCCGAAGTCCCTGCAGCGCGGCCGGCACTAACGCTGATGACGTAACCACGCCCGCGACTCATCCCGGAGCGCAAGATGCCTGGGCATACCGAACACGACCGCAGCGACCGCATCGGCTGGCTGCTCGCAGCGGTACTCGGGGTTGAAGATGGCGATCATGTCAATCGCCAGCCCGATGCCCGGCGTGGCCACTGCGGGCATCCAGCACCACGCGATCCTGTTGACCAGCGTCTCGGGGTTGGTCGATTGCACCTGAGGTGGGCGACCACACGCTGCGCGTGCAATTGCGCAATGCGGCGCGCGCAGGCGGCTGCCGCAGCCCACCAAGCCCGCTGCAACGAGAGGGCGGATGCGCCGCAACGGCCCTCCGCAGCAGTTGGGTCGGCGTGGTCATGCCGGCTAACCCGGCAGGTTCTCCGCCAAGAACTGCAACACCTGCTGCTTGGCGTCTTCGCGTGCCTGCGCGTTGGGGGCGACGGTCACGCCCTGGCCGGGGTGCACGCCGTTGGGCACGTCCTTGCGGGTCTTCTGGGTCTTGATGCCTGGGTTGTCGAAGTCGTGGAACGTGCCCGGGTAGGTCACGATGCGCATCGGCTCGCCGCGTGCTGCTGCGCTGGCCGTGAGCGCGACGCAGGCCGCGGCAGGTGTCCAGTCATCGGCTTCGCCGATCAGGATCAGCAGCGGGGCGGATGGGTGGAAGGATGCGGCCGTCCTGGCGCGTGCACTGCAACCCGGGTAGAACGCGACGGCGGCCGCGAAGCCCGGCTCGTCCCGTGTCGCCTGGGACACCGTGGCGAGCACGCTGCCGCCGCCGTGCGACCAGCCCAGCACAGCGATGCGGCTTCGAGCCACTTCGGGCTGAGCACGCAGATAGGCCAGGGCTGCGTTGGCGTCGCCCATGCGGTCGCGTTCCTTCAGTGTCCTTTCGTCGAACTTCTGGGTACAGAGCTGCTTGACGCCGCGCGAGGTGAAGCTGTCCAGCATCAGAGCGACGTACCCATGTGCGGCCAGCAACTCGCCCCACATCCGGTGGCGCGCATTGAGAGCGCCGTCGCTCGCGTAGGCACCGCCGCAGCCATGCATCATCACGACGGCAGGGTGCTCGCCCGCACCGGCAGGCTGGAAAACGTAGCCGACGAGCGGCTTGGGTGACGAAGAAAGGCCTGCCGTCGGAATCTCGATGGCTCGTTCGGCGGCCGATGCCGATGAGCAGCCGGCAGCAGCCGCAACTGCCCATGCGAGCGACCACGCCACCATTCGATGGCGTTTGAGCAATCGGCGAAGCGCAGGGCTGTCGTTCATCGGGACCTCCGTTGGTGCAAACAGCAGGGTTTCCATTTAATCAGCGTTCAAGTGATCAACCGGGGGTACATCCAGCCGCCGATCCAGACCAGTGCCGCAAGCCCTGCGGCCAGCACGGCGAAATCCATGCCCAGGCCCAGCGTGCTGGTGCCACCCACCAGCATCAGCGAGCGCAAGCCGTCCACCACATAGCTCAGCGGGTTGGCGTGAGCCACCGCCTTCAGCCACGGCGGCATGATGTCGGTCGGGTAGATCGCGTTGCTGGCGAAGAACAGCGGCATCGTCAGCACCTGGCCTATGCCCATGAAGCGCTCGCGCGTCTTGACGATGCAGGCAATGATCAGCGAGAAGGTCGAGAACAGCGCGGCGCCGAGCAGCACCAGCGCCACCACGCCCAGCAGTGCCTGCGGGCTCCAGACCAGCGGCACGCCCAGGGCCACGGCGACACCGTAGACGATGACCGCCTGCGTCATCGGCGTCGGGGGGAGCGCGAACGGCTTGCCGCCGCCCGGGCAGCGCTGGCTGATCCGGGGCTTCGTAGATGCGCCAGTGCGTGGCACCGGCCCGGGGGCGCTGCTTGAGGGGTCATCGTTGCGGTTGCGCCGACAAAGGGGGAAGGAAGACTCGAACCTAGCTTCGACGCTCGTCGCGCAGCCGTCTGTTCGATGCCGCACCCCATTGCGTCATCGCTGGGTAGTCGAGCGCACGCACGCCTGGTTGGCGGCCTTCGGAAAACTGCGCATCCGCTTCGAGCGCAGTGTTCAGACTCACCTGGCTCTACTGAGCTTGGCCTGCTGCATCATCTGCGTTCGCACGCCGCCGGCGTTCTGTTAGCAACTCTTAAGGACCGGTCGCCACTGCGTCAAAGTCGCGAGTTCGAATAACGATGAGCCCACCTATGCGCCTCGCGGGCCTGCCGGACAGCCGGTGCGCTGGATTTCGAAACTCGCGGCAACGGCACCCACCAGATTCCGGCCTCGCGGATTGGCGTGGCAACGTCGCTGCTCGGGACGCGCAAAGACCTCTATGCACCCCTGTCGGTTGGCGAGCCCGCTCGGCCCGGTGACTAGGCATGATCCGCGGAGCCAACATGGCCAAGCGAACTGAACTCATCGAAGGCGCACTGCTCAAGATGAAGTGCGCCGAGTCGATCCATTCAACCACTGCCCGTCGGTTTATTGACGTCAGGGGCACCGTGCGTCTCGCACCGGCAGTGTCCTTCAGCCCGAAGCTAGTTGTGCGCTTCCCACGACTTCGCCAGCGCGAGCAGATGGCCCCGGAACTCGGTCGCCACGGGTGACAGTCGCTTGCCGAGAGGCCACAGGAGCCACCAGGACGATGGGGCAGGGAAGCCTTGCACCGGCAACACCGCGACATGGTCGTCGCGTGGGTCCGCCGCGAGTGCGTGACGGGATATCAAGCCCAGGCCCATGCCGCCAGCGACGGACTGCTTGACTGCCTCGTTGCTGCCAAGTTCCAACCGCACGCGCGGCGAGAGGCCGAGGCGGGCCAAGTGTGCGTCCGCAGCCATGCGGGTGCCTGATCCGGGCTCACGCAAGATGAAGGCCTCGTCTTGAAGGCGTTGCCAACGGATGCGCTTGCTGCAGCCCAGCGGGTGTTCCAGCGAAGCGATCACAACGAGAGGATTGGGTAACAGAGCCTCCTTGTGATGAGGCACATCCTCGGGCGGCATCGACAGCACGTACAGGTCGTCCAGATTGCCGCGCAATCGCTCGACGACGCCGTCCCGGTTGATGACCTGCAGTGAGATGTCGATGTGTGGATGCTCAGCGCAGAACTTGCCAAGCATCCGGGGCACGAAGTACTTTGCAGTGCTCGCCACCGAAAGCTTCAGCCGGCCTTGTTCAAGGCCTTTGAAGGCCGCCACCTGCTGTTCGAAGGATTCCCACTCCGCCTGCACGGTCCTCGCGGTGCGAAGCAGGGCTTCACCCGCCTCTGTCAAGTGCAGGCGCTTTCCAACCTGCTCATACAGAGGCAGGCCCACGGACTCGGCCAGATCCTTCAACTGCATGGACACCGTCGGCTGAGTGACATGGCACGCCTTGGCCGCGCCTGTGATGCTGCCGGCATCTGCGAGTGCTACAAGCATCCTCAGTTGGCGGAAAGTTGCTTGCATAGAAATAAGTCTATGGATGGCATCATAACTATTGATTTTTCATCGTGGTGCTCTCTCCGTAGCATGCCGACGCATGAGCAATCTTCTAGACCCCGCTATCCTGTTTTTCGTCCTGGGCGTGACCGCCGGCTTGATGAAATCAAACCTCGAAGTGCCGCCAGCGCTGTCCAGGTTCCTTTCGCTCTACCTGCTGATGGCTCTTGGACTCAAAGGCGGATTCGCGCTCGCGAAGTCTGGCTTCACGGGCGAGGTACTGGCGACCCTGGCGTGCGCCATCAGCCTGGCCGTGGTCGTCCCCCTGCTGGGGTGGGGCGTCCTCAAGCGGCTGCTCCCACCGTTCGATGCTCTTGGCGTCGCTGCAACGTACGGGAGTGTCAGCGCAGTCACCTTCGTCACCGCAGCCCACGTGCTTGAGCAACAAGGCACACCCGCCGGCGGTCACCTGGCCGCTGCCATGGCTCTCATGGAGTCACCTGCGATCCTTTTCGGCGTAGGGGTGGCGGGTGCCATGCGCGGTCGCGGCGCCGTGGTGTTGGCAGGGGATGGCACAGCCGCGCTAGGCCGCCCAGGACTGGCACTCGGAAAGCTGGCGCGTGAAGCGCTGACCGACGGCGGTACCGTGCTGCTCCTTGGTGCGCTCTTGGTGGGCTTGGCCACCGGCGAGTCGGGCGCCAAGGCGATGCAGCCGTTCACGGTCGACCTCTTCAAAGGCCTGCTGGCGTTCTTCCTGCTGGACATGGGGCTGCTGACGGCCAGGCATTTCGATGGCTTGAAGAAACTGTCCCTGACGCTGGTGGCCTACGGAGTCCTCGGGCCGATCGCGCACTCGCTGCTCGCGCTGCTGCTTGCGCGAGTCGCAGGTCTTTCGATTCCCGACGCCACGCTGCTCGCTGTCCTGGCTGCCAGCGCGTCCTGCATCGCGGTCCCGGCGGTGTTGCGTACGGCAGTGCCAGAGGCCCGGCCCGCGCTGTACTTCGGCTTGTCCCTTGGCCTGACTTTCCCGTTCAACCTTCTGTTCGGAATACCGCTTTATCAGTTCATGGCCAATGCCTGGCTCTCGTAGAGACGACTTCGACTCGGCCAGCCCGCTGAGATCGCACCGCTTTACGTGCTGCTGGCTTCGTCCAGCGTTCATCGTTGCCGCTATAGCGGCTCAGAAGCTTCTCGTTGACGCGCAGGAGGGCGCGGCCGTGGGCCAGCGTCAGGCGGCGCATGTCATCTTCCGGCGCGTTCAGCTCGTACTGATACAGGCGTAGGAACTCTTCCAGCGGTGGGCGCAGCACATCCTGCTTGCCGAGGACGAGGGCGGCTTTGAGCACCGATTTGCCTCGGTGTGTCCGGTTTGGTAGCCCTCGATTTCCTCCGGCGTGTAGGTATCGCCCATCACCCGTGCTTCATCACCAGCCAACGCGGTGGCTTCGATGTGCAGGCAAATCGAGTCGATGACGTCGGGCGTCAGGGCGTCGATGCGGATGCGGAATTGAGGATTTCTTGAAGGCCGGTGGGCAAGATGGGCATAGTCGAATGGTTCGTGATGCCAAGGTATAGGCATCCAGATCGACCATGATTTGCGCTCGTGCCGTTGTGTAGGCCCCTTGTGTGAAAGTCCAGGGGAGAGAACACCCTGGATTTACAGAATCTTGTTGCGATTCAAGGACTTACAAACAATTCTGGCGGAGAGGGCGTCCGCCGGCGGGCCAGTATTGATGCGGCTTTCAAGGCCATCAACGGCGTCTACCCACAAAGCTACCCACAAAAAATCACGTGATCGCTGGATCCCATGACAGGTTCGTTCGGCTTCGGTTGCTAGAAGAAATCGGTGTGAAGGCGGCGCGTGGTGTGGCCTGATTCTTCCGGGCGGTAGGGCCGCAGCGGTCGGCACGGGGTGGCTCTTCCAGGTGTTCCCCCTGGGCAGCCGGGGCAATACCCACCTCGGGTGGGCTGCGCCGCCTGTTCAGGCCTGCGTCGCTCGCGTGGCGGTCACAAGACCGCGAGATGTTCAAGCTCAAACACGTTGAGCTGGAGTGGCTGGTCAACCTTGAGAAGTACCGGGAGTTCCGCCGGCAGGGTTTTGACGCGGTGAAGGCGACTGTGGAGCCACGCAGCTCACGCGGCTGCATAAAGCCGCCTGGCCAGCGGCGCGTGCTCGGCGATCACGGACTCGATTTGCGCAGCATCGCGGGGGTCGAGGTCAGCACGGAGGTTTCGCAATTTGCGCTGCTCGACCTCGATCTCGGCCAGGCGGCCGGGATCGGGGTTTGCAGCGTTCAGCGCCTCGTGAAGGCGTTGGGCTTCGCAGCCCAACCTACGAGCTGGGCCGGCGCCGCGCACTTGGCGATCACAAACACGATTGGCACGGTGTCTTCAGCGGCGAGGTCGGCGCGGAGGTTTAGCGATTTGCGCGACTCGGCCTGCCACCGTCGACAGGATTGCTGTTGGGGTCAACGACCCCAACCTACCGGGCTGAATCATGCAGTACCTGACCCCAATTTCTCGGATTCACCGTACACGTCCATTGCTAAGTCAATTCCAAGCTTCCCCAGCTTGCTAAGAACTTCACTCTCAAAAATTGCTCCAGTATTTCCAGCGGAATACCAACCAACGAACAATTCAAGGCGAACACCACTTTTCTTTAAATTAAGAAAAAATTCTTCATGGGCTTCAAGATTCAATAGCGTTTGATCTAAGAAAGCTTCGATGTCTTCGTCATCCTTATGAGGAAAAGGGAACGAACAATATCCACTATCGTAGACGCCCTCCAAGAGCGCTCCTCCTGCACTCACTCGTCGCTCGCCAGCTTTTCTTTTCCATTTTGGCGCAAGACCAAGCTTGTCAGTCAGTTCATCTGGGCTCAGAGAAACTCCAAACGCGCGAAATGAAATTTCGTAGCTAAAAGTGTTCATTTTTAATGCAAATAGTCCTTTGCAGGTCCATTGTCAACTGCATTTCCGTTGCTATCACCCGTAATAACGCGCCCATCAGGCGTTATCCCCACCCAGTCAGGCGGCCCAGCTCCAACCCCATCTTTAATACCGTGAAGTTCTTCTTTGTCCCAACCTCTCGGGCCTTTCGCTTGATCAATGGGAATTGTTCCAGCTGGGCAGTTTTTGGGTTTTGAACCCGGCTTGCTGGCCAGCAATACATTGGTTAATTTGTCAGCAATCAAGTAGCCGCCCAAAATTCCCAAGCCGGCACCAACAATCGTCCCAACTCCAGGGAATACCGCTGTTCCAATTTCTGCACCGAGCACCGCGCCAGCTGCCGGATTTAGCCCAGTCCTATCCACATACTTCAGCGGGTTCCCACCCACATAGGCATAAATGATTGCCCCCGACGACCAGTCGTCGTAGGGCAAGGCATTTTTTCTAGTCGCCTCAAGGGCTTGCGGACGGATGACGAAGACGCGCTCCCTGCTGTCTGTATTTTTTCCTTAGAGGCGCATTCTGGCCGTGCGCCCGCACGCGGGCAACCAGAGCGAGGGTTATTCCTCTTAGCCGCCAAGCGATGCACCGCGCGGCCCCGGCCGCCGGCATCGCCCCCGTCAGGGCTTGTTGAACCAGGGGTAGCCGACCCGCTCGTAATACTCCATGGCCATGCGGCGCTCGTCGCTGCCGTTGCTGCTGTAGCCGTCGGTTCGCGGGCTGCTCGCCCAGTTGATGATCTCGGCCAGGTCGGCGATGAAGCCGCGCAGCACGACGATGGGCTCGATGCCATCCTGTTTGCACAGCTCGATGAACTCGGGCGGCAGATCGAGGGTGATGCGCTTGCTGGTGCGTGGCATGGTGGGTCGTCCGTCTTATTCGTTCATCGTGTCGTCGTCGATGCCGTCGGCATCGGCCTCAATGGCCCGCTGAAGCGCTTCCCGCGCTTCGGCAAGACTTGGCCCCGCCACCAGCTGTGCGGCGTCTCTGCGCGGCTCTGAGCGCCTTGCCAGGCGGCTCGGATGCGTGGCCCGGTGCACCGCAATCAGCTTGTCGATGGAGACGTGCGTGTAAATCTCCGTCGTCTCGATGCTGGCGTGCCCGAGCATTTCCTGGATGAAGCGGATGTCAGCCTGGCACGGCTGACGCGGCCAAGACGGCTGACGCGCAATGAGTGCCGCGAGCCAGAAGCCGGCGCCGGTGCCGGCGCTGCTGCCGCGCATCGAGGGCCGCATCCTGGTCCTGCGCGGTCAGAAGGTCATCATCGATGCCGACCTGGCCTCGCTCTACGGCGTGCCGACCCGGCGGCTGAACGAGCAGGTCAAGCGCAACCGCGACCGCTTCCCGGACGACTTCATGTTCCAGCTCGACGCCGCCGAGAAGGCCGAGGTGGTCGCAAATTGCGATCACCTCCACAAGCTGAAGTTTTCCAAGGTGCTGCCCTATGCCTTCACCGAGCACGGCGCGATCCAGGCCGCCAATGTGCTGGCCTCGCCCCAGGCGGTGGAGATGGGCATCTATGTGGTGCGGGCCTTTGTGCGCATGCGCGAGTTGGCCGTCGTACATGCCGACCTGGCCAAGCGGCTCGATGAACTGGAGCAGAAGACCGAGGGCCTGACACTGACCCACGACACCTTCAGCCGCAACACGCGGGCGCAGCTGCGCCAGCTCATCGATGCCGTCAACCAACTCATGGCGCCGCCCGATCCGCCGAAGCGGCCCATCGGCTTCGTGACCCACGAGGACAAGAAGAACAAGAAGCCCTGAACGGGTCCGACGCTCAGCACTGAACGACGCACCGCCGTCCCTCGCACCCCAGCTTTAGCAGCTAAGGGGTTGGGCGCGGCTTTTTCTCTTTCTCAAGACATCCCTATCCCAGGAACGGCGGATACAGCGAGACCTCGTTGAGCTGCAGGACTTCAATCGTCGAGAGGTGCGGCGCATAGGTTTCGGCCAACGCGTCCTTCTCCGTCTCGGTTTGACGCTCCAGGCATTCCCCGTAGACCCCGGCGGCCAGCAGGGCCCGCACCCGATCCGGCCAGCCCAAGGCCCAGCGATTGGCGATGCTGACGGCCGTCGATCCCTTCGCTTCGATCGCCAGCGCCATCGTCTCGCCATACAGCTCACGCTTGTACAAAGCCTCCACGGTTTTTATCTCCTTCTCAACCTGATCTTCCTGATTTACTCGAGCCAGAGCGCCCTCATGCCCTGGAGTTCACGCGCCAGACTGCGCATGCTCGCCCACACTTCTTCGCGCGCCCCGCCTGCCTCGGCGTGCAGTTGCTCGACGAGCTTCGCCAGCAGCGAGACCGGCGCTTCTTCCAGCAGCGTGTGCACGTGCGGCTCGAACCCCGTCGGCACGATGCCGGTGCGCAGCGCCGCATCCAGTTTCGCCGCCGTCAAGCGCCGCGCGTAGCTCGTGCTCGCCGTGCGCGCCGCCAACTCCAGCGGCGGGGTCGGCTCCACCAGCCTGGGCTTCAGCCGCGGATGTGCGGCTCCGATCGTCAGCCCCAGGCCCAGCACATCCAGCACGGCCGCCGTGCGCGTGAAGCTCAAGTCCTTGAGCGTGCCCCGCTCCAGTTGCACGATCGTCGCGCGCGACAGTCCCGCCAACTGCGCCAGCCTGTGCTGCGACAGCCCGATCTCCTGGCGCCGTGTGCGCACCGCCTGGCTCAGCTCGTGGAGGGCATACATGCCGACAGCGTAGCGGGTTTTCAATCTTGAATGTCAAATATATTTGACATTCAACAGTTTGGAGATCGAGGGGCGCACGCCCCCACCCGGGGTCTCGGGGCGCAGCCCTGAGTGTCTGCGACGGGCGCGCCAGCGGACCTAGAAGACCAGGACTGGGTAGCTATCGAAGATATCTACCTGGCATCCTGCCCTTGTCGATTCCGGCACCCCTGCGATGAATCTGCAGTGAATTTGCGACAGATTGACAGTGAATCGGAGAGCAAGCAGCAGCGAGCCTGAGGCAAGCCAGCAATGCCTCTGCTGGGCTTTACGGATCAGTCTGCGACGGGCTGGGGGCATGGCGGCTGTGCCGCAGTGCCAAGCGCGCATGCAGCGGCCAAGACCGCTCGCGGATGGCGCGGTGTCGAGCGGCTCAGGGCGAGGCGCCAGACTCGGGTGTGGAGGGTTTTGGCCAACTCGGCGAGCACGCCGTGCGGCGTGCCGCTCAGCGACGGATCGACCCAGCCGTCGTCGGTGAGCAGGCGCAGCGGCGCAGGGCCGTCAGCGGCGCTTTGCCTCCATCCCAGCAGGCCAAGTGGCCTGCTGGGCCGCAACAGGGTTGCGAGGAGGTTTTACATCAGAGGCGGACCACGGCTGTGGCCTCACCCGATGACTTCGCATTACGAGTCATTGGCATTCGCACACGCTGTTCGCCTTTTTATATTGATCCTTTGGCGTCGCAGGACCTGTGTAGACGAGACGACCTTGCCGATTGAATTCCGCGCACTTCTGAGTGCAAGCCTGTTCAGGTGATGGCTGGCTGCCAACAAGGTAGGCAACCAGCAATGACACCGCAATAACGACCCCAAACCCAAGGGCTACAGACAAGCCTCTCCGAGCGTTTTTACTTGCATTCATGGCACTTCTACTTTTCTAGTAGATCGCCCACTGCACACATCGGCAGGCTGGGGATTGGCCGGGCGCTGACGCATTCGGCGTACCTGCTGGCAACTCAACTCGTGGACATGAACTGCCATTTGAGCCGGATCCACCATCTGGTACGCAGACGGCACAGTAGCGCCTGATTTCAGGCATCGACCATGGATAGTTCACGCCAACGTACCCGCCAGGAATCTGGGGCGCAGGATTCGGCAGGTTGGTGAACTGGTTCATAACGGATCGCGTCGATCCGACGCCTCCATTCTCTGACATGGAAGGCGGTCCACTCGGCGCCGAGCCACGTGGGTAATACGTACCGCGCGCAGGTGGGCCGCCGACAAGTCCATCAGGATCAACAAGGCTGACCGGGTTGCCCTCGACATAGCTATAGGTATTGATGCCCCCGGCAAGTCCAATAGGGTCAGATTGAACATATCGGCCAGTGGATGCTTCGTAATATCGATGCATGTTCTGCCACAAATCCGTCTCCGAATCGTAGTACTGACCTGGGAAACCAATATTGAGGCCTCCGATGCTGTCAAGCGCGATCTGACGGTCCCAGGCTGCATTCTGCGCGCGCCATGCAACAGTCCTCGCGCTGTTCGTAACGACCTCTGGCCTACCCACTTGGTCGGTATGGATGGCGTACATCTGTCCACCCCGGCTCATCGCGACGATATTGGAGCCAAGGTAGACATATGCGGTCCCGGTCAGCGATTCGTACAGCAACTGCCCTGATGGTGAGTAGACAAAGTCGTTGGTGCCCGAGGCACTGGCCTTGCGTACCCGCTGATTCAATGCGTTGTAGCTGAACGTGGCACCGCCCCCCGTCGCCATGCGGCCAAACTGATCCCACGTATAACTGCGCACGCCGTCCGACGTCATCTGTCCGTAGTTATCCCAACCGTAGGTCTTGCTTCCCACATTGGTCAACCAGTCTTTACCGGACGTCGCATAGGAATACGTATTGCCAGTGCCCGCGCGGATGTGACTTGTCCGATTTCCGGAATTGTCATAGTCAACGTTCTGGTTGTCTCCGTTGCTCCGCGTGAGCACCTTCAGACGCCCACTGCCATCCCACGTGAACCCGCTGTTAAGCGCTGGATTGATGCCGTCGGTGATGGAGGAGATCAAGTCATTACTGGTGTAGCCGAAGGTCAGCGACTGCGTGCCTGAGCTCTCAAGCTTGTAGAGCCTGGCGTCCGTATCCTGCGTGAATCCGCGCTTGTCTCCGTTCCCCCACTTCCATGCATACGGTCCGGATGCAGACGCCTGGTACAGCAGATTGTCGATTACCGTGCTCCACTGGTTGGACAGGATTCGCGCGAGTCGCCCGTAGCCATCGTATTGGTAGGTCAGCACCAAGCCGTTGGGATACGTCAAGCTCGTCACGCGTCCCAGACTGTCATAACCCCAGCTCACCGTGTTGCTGACCCCACCGATGGTTTGCGTCTGCTGCGTCAGGTTGCCTGAGCTGTCGTAGCTATAAGCCGTCGATCCAGCCGCATAGGTCATCGAGCACAGCTTTCCCACGCCGTTGCTGCAGCTGTCGTACGTGAAAGTCTCGGTGACGCCGCCGCTGGATCGAGTCGCAGGCCGACTTCCAGCGTCATAGGTGTACGAGAGGGAAACGCCATTTGGGCGCGTCTCGCTGGTCACGCGACCCCACGCATCGGAACCGAACGATGTGGTCCCGGTGCTCGGGCTGCTAACGCTGCTGGTACGCCCCAGCTTGTCGACGGTATAGCTCGTGACTCGCCCGTTTGGGTCGGTGACCTGCGTCAGCTGATCCATAGGGTCGTAGTAGTAATAGATGGTTCCGCCATCGGTTGCGGAACTGCTTATCACGCGGCCAAGCAAATCGTAGATTGCACCTCGCGTTTTGCCCGCGCCGTCCGTGACCGTTTGTAGGCGTCCGCCCGGCGTGTAATCAGTCGTCTGTTTCACGGAAACGCCGTCGGCGGCGTAGACCTTCCAAGTGGCGCCCAGTGAGTTCACGTCATAACTTGAAGCGAAAGTGCCAGAGGTTGCGGCCACAGGGATGCTGCCGGTCAGGTCCGGAACCCTCCGGGTGGAAGACGTGCCATACAGCCTGCCGGTTCGGGTGTAGTTGACCACGCTGCCCGTGTTGTCGCTGACCTCGGACAAACGCCCTGCCGACGGCGTGTACGTGTACGTGGTCACCAAGCCGCCTGGCTCGGCGATCTGACTGATTGCTCCGTCAGGAGTCCAACCATACGTCCACGTCCGATTGCCGCTTGGCGTGTTGACAGTCTGGGTCTGAAGATCACCACTCGCGTAGTAAGTCGACGAGGTGGACAGGCCATTTGGATAGGTCACGAGGCCCACTTGCCCAAATCCGTTGTGCCCGGAGTAGGTGGTGATGCGTCCGAGCGTGTCCTGTGTCTGGATCATGTCGCCCGCAGCGTTGTAGGTGAACGATTCGGTACCGATACCGACTTGGGTCACATCGTCGCGCCGCTGACTGCCGCTCAACGTGTAGGCATAGTTGTTCGTCCTCGTGTAGCTCGTGGCAAGATCCTGCTCGGTCATCGTCTGCACCTGACCTATACCAACGCCCGATGCGTAGTACGTATACGTGCGCAGGTAGATTGCCGTGCCGGCGCTGTTGAGTACGCGGTACTCGCGCAAACGTCCTGTCGTGTCCCACACCATCGTGGTAGACCGCTTGTCGCCGCCGGTGGCCTCGTCCTTGCGTGTGACATACCCGTCGACGTTATACGTGTAGGTGGTTGTCGAGCCCTCGGAATTCGTCGACGTCTGCAGCCGACCGTAGGCGTCATACGTGTAGCTCGCATTCGCCGCAGGGCAGCCTGTGCCTGCAGGAGCATTTGTGGAACTGAGGAATTTGGTGCCGCTGACGGTGGTGTAGTTGTAGGTGACGGCTAAACCGTATTCGTTGGTCACGACGGTGTTCGACGTGCCGTACGTGAAGCTGTCACGACTTTCGTTGTCGCTACTGCCGCTGCTGCTGACGCGGCCGTCGGGGTAGTAGTCGTAGCGGGTCTTGCGCACCCCATTGACGCTGAAACCGGTCAGTGAATTGGGTAATGCTGAGTTCTCATAGTGATAGGTGATGGTCTGAGCCGCACTGGGGCTCTGGACCGTCGTCAGCCGAGACGACCCGTCGTACGTATAGTTCCAATTACCGCTCGTCGGCGAGGTGACCTGGGCCACAAGACCACTGGCGTTGTACCCGATCGAAATGGTGCGACTCCCATTGAGCGTGAGAGTCGACAGCTGCAAAGCGGTGTTGTAGCCGAAGTCGATGGTCAGTCGGCCATCATTGGTACCGTAGTACTGAATGCGGCCTTCATTCCAGAACTCGGCGTATGCATTCGGTGTCGACCACTGCCCCATGTCGATAGTGGAGTCGTAGTAAATCTCCCCGTACCGATCAGTACCCGCAGCCTTGTAAACACCGTCGGTATCTCCTGGCATCACGGTACCCACGCGGGAGAAGAGCACAGTCGACCCGTCGGCCCTCACCAGCGTGACTGACCCGGGCGTGGTCCAGTAGCCGCGATACTTCACGCGCTTTGCAATCAGACGCCCGAAGTCCAACGAGGATGCCCAATTCGCACCGAACGATGGCGCGTAGGAAGAGGTCAGAGGCGTCGCTCTGTACGTACGCGACACCGCGAAGGTTGCAGCTCCGCCAATCGCAAAGTCTTGTTGCGGCAAGATCTTTTCACCCGTTGAGATGATCACTGGCTGCGACGTCGTCGATTCTGGAGCGTCGCCATCGCTGCCCGTGCAGTTCACCTTGCCAGGAACAGAATTGGAGCCTGCCTTGTTCTGGACCGGTCCTCGCGCTTCTGGTATCAGGCTAGGCTCTCTCTCAATGCGTGGCATGCGGTTATCGAAGAACAACCGCAGCGCCCAACTGTCGAAATTCTTCTGGGCTTGACTCTTCCCGTAGACCGTCACTCGATCCAGAGTTGAAGTAGGTACTGCGCCAACGTCTCCTATGCTTCCACCGCCGCCGCCGCCGCCGCCGCCGCCGCCTGATGCGGGACATCCTATGGGCTGACCATGCCCGTCTGTGCAGCCTGATCCCGGCACTGCGTCGAGCGCGAGCGCGCTCGAAGATGCGAGTCCCCCAAGCGCGGCGGCGACGATGATCATTGCCAAGTTTTGACGGGGCACGGGACCTCCTGAACGATTGAATTCTGCCCAGACCCTAACTCACCAACAGATTGTCACGCTCCACAGTATTGGGGATAGCAGATGAAGTAATTGCGTCGACACTCAGAAGATGCGGAGCACTCTTCGCTCGAAGCCCGGCAGAACCCCTAGGGGATGAACTTGACGAAAATTCGCACTGATCTTCTTTTCGCTGCGCTCCTCGCCATCGGCACAGCCCGCGTCGTTGCTCAGGACACAGACAAGGTCTCTAGCGCTCCGGAAGTGTCTCAGCGAGCGAAGGCGATGCGCGAGTGCCAAGCTCAAGTCAACGGTTCAGCCGGCGGCTTGACAGCACCCGCTCCTCAACGGCGTCAAGCAATGAGCGCATGCCTGAAAGCGAAAAATGAGCAGGCCCTGAAAGGGGCCAATCTCTATTGAAACCGGTGACTACATTGCGCAGCGCCGCCATCTTGGCGATGCACGACCGACTCTGAAGTTAGACCGCGACTGTAGTACCGGCATAGGTGCTGAGACGCGGGCAGCCTCGTTTCGCCGACAATGTTCAAACGGAAAAATCTTCTGGCTCGTCAGGGCACTGAGTACGTACGACGCGTAGCAGGTACTTTCGGGGCGGCATCACTTCGATGTGCGCTGCCGTGCGCTGGGCATAGAGCACCGTCTGTGTCCGCAGCGCCTTCCGAAGACCAACGGCCTGGTGGAGCGCTTCAACGGGCGCATCAGCGAAGTGGTGCAGCAAACCCCATTCAGGTCGGGTGCCGAGTTGAAGGCCACGCTGATGACGTACTGCAAGACCTACAACCACCACATCCCGCAGCGCTCACTCGATCACCACGCTCCCGTCCTGGCAGGTCAGCAAGCCCGAATTGTTCAAGCGTGCGGTGCATAAACATGCGGGTCTTGACATCTAGCCTCACTGCTGATTACAAGGGATGGTAGCCGCCCGCAGGGAAGAAGAAGCCGAGCCGAGCCGATCCGGTGGCATCATGATATCTAGGTGCGCTACTCCGCCTCTACGGTATGCCCGATGTCGTATCCCTTGGCCGACGATTCCAAAAACGCGGCCCAGTCGGCCATCAGCGCCCTGCGCTTCTTGAATAGGTCGGATCGCAGGTATGCACCCTCTACCTTGTCTTCGTTGACGTGAGCGAGTGCGGCTTCGCAAGTCTGCGCCGCATAGTCCGTCTGATCCGCCGCCCAATCTCGAAACGTCGAGCGGAAGCCGTGCATGGTGCAGCCCGCCTCAAGGCGTCGCAGCAACTGGGTGAACGCCATGTCGCTGAGCTTGACGCCACGGGGGCTGGGAAACACGAGGGTCTTACTGTCGGACAGTGCGCGGACGCGGCCGAGCACAGCCAGCGCGCCGTCGCTCAGGGGGACGCTATGAGGCCGCCCCGCCTTCATGCGGGATGCCGGAACCTCCCAGACCTTCTCGGTGAGTTTGATTTCGTCCCATGTCGCGCCTCGCGTTTCCCCCGAACGCGCCGCTGTCAGCACGGTGAGCATGAATGCGAGTTTGACGACATCGCTGGCGCTGCTGTTCAGCACGCGCAGCAGCAGCGCGCCAGCTTCGTCGTAGGGGCAGGCTTCGTGGTGCTTCTCTTCGACGCTGACGGCAGGCAGCTTGCCATGCACGTAGTCCCAGAAATCCGAGCGCAACGGCTCCCGGTAGCGGGCGACTGCCGACCAGGTGAGCACCTTCTTGATGCGCTGCAGGACGCGAGTAGCGGTTTCGTGCTTGATGCCCCAGATCGGCAGCACGGCCTTGAGCACATCGTCAGCGGTGATGTCCGAAACCGGCCAGTTGCCGAACGTCGGATAGGCGTATGTCTGGAGCGTGCTTAAGAACTGGGCGGCGTGCTTGATGTTCTTCCAGGACGCCTCGTTGTTCTTGTGAAACTCTTCCGAGCACTGCTTGAAGGTCCGAGCTGCGGCCAGCCGCTGTTCGGCTTCTCGGCGCTCGGTTTTGCGCTGGTCGATGGGGTCGATGCCCTGATCAGGAGCCTCCGTATCTCGTCGCCGAACCGCCGCGCCTTGCGCGAGCGTTGACCTGGTGGTTGCTTCGGCTGAAGTCGGGCGGGCGACGAAGACTCTTCCGCGCGGCCAGCGATGGCATCCGGGACGCGTTCGCGGCTCGCTTGGTTCGGGTTCGATTCACCTGGATTCATTTCTGACCCGCTTTCGACCCACTTCCTATTCACTTCGACCCGGTCTGGACCCGGAGGCGATTCACCTTGACCCGCCTGGACCCATATTCGGCGCTGGGCGTGCCGTTGGCCGTGCTGGATTCGGGCCCTGAATCAGCGGCTTGAAGGCCTTGGATCAGGCCAATACTGGGTTCATGGTGAGTGCGGCGCGGGCGGCTCTTCCAGGCGTTCCCCCTGGGCCGCCTGGGCAACACTCCCTTGGGCGTCGCTGCGCGACGGCTTGGCGTGCTGCGCACGCGGGGCTGGGGGCGCGGCCCTTCCGTGCTCGGGGACTGCGGGCCGGTTTCCTTCACGCTGCGCGTGAACGGGCCCGCTTGGCGAACAGGCCGGTCCTGATCGGCTGCGCTTCGCGCGTGTCCGGCCAGATCGCCACCCCTCGCACCCGCCATGCCCGCAGCCGGGCCGCGCCGCCGCGTTGCGGCAAAAGAAAACCCGCCAGCGGCGGGTGTGGGCTGACAGCGGCGTGGTCTCAGATCGGCCGGACAGCCGTCTGTGCGGAAGCCACGGTGGTCTCCAGCGACGTTGCGCGGCGGCCTTCGACGACGACGCGCGGGAGTCTGGCGACCACTGCCGCATCGGCACGCTTGCCGATGACCACGACGCGCTCAAGCTTCACGACCTGCGGTTCGGGCGCTGCCATGCTGTTGGCCAGGCCGACGCCGATGGCGGCAGCAGCGGTGACAGCGGCGAGGGCGACGGCGAAGGTCTTTGCGGCGGTGGTCATGGTGGGCTCCGGTGGGTTGGCTGTGTCAGTGATTGCAGTGTCTTCAACGGCCCGTGACGCTGCGAGGTGCGCGCGACGGATTGCCGATGCGGCCGGATGGAATGCCGTTCTGCAGGATGAGTCGCACGGCAGTTCGTGTCTCTGCGCGGGGTGTGGACGCATGAGGCGCGGCCCTCCCGTACCCGGGGATCGCGGCTTGTTTCCTTCACGCTGCGCGTGAAAGAGCCGCTCGGCGAACTGGCCGGTCCTGATGGACTGCGCTGCGCGCTGTTCCGGCCAGATCGCCGCCCCGGGCACCCGCCAAGCCCGAGGCCGGGCCGCGCTGAAGTGATCGCAGTGGCTCGACCGTCGCGCCAGTCGCTTCGCTTTGTGTCACGCCGGCCGCGGAGC
This sequence comes from Roseateles sp., assembly GCF_965229315.1. GTDB lineage: Bacteria > Pseudomonadota > Gammaproteobacteria > Burkholderiales > Burkholderiaceae_C > Pelomonas. The sequence continues at coordinate 2,070,239 of NZ_CBDDJA010000002.1, read as the reverse complement.
CGCCGCTGCTCATGGCGTTGCGTCGCCTTCGCTGCAAGCGCTGCGCCAGGCGAGCTGTCTCATCGCCTGCGACGCTGCGTCGCCGATGGGGGGAGGGCAGCCGTGCGCCGGTCGTCCCACCGCGATCCCCCCACGCGCCCCCGTGCTTGGGCGAGGGGGAACGGTGGGGGGATCTTTTCAGCGGTGGGCCGGGAAACCGGCGCACTGCCTGGCTGCCTGAAGACGACCCCACCCATCCCCAACCCCTTCCCGTGAGGGAAGGGGCCATGCCCACCCCCCGCCCGCCCGTGGGCGGGAGCGAGGAGTCCGAGCAAGAGGATCAGTTTTCAGGGCAACCCGTCCGGGGCCCGGCCGGTCTTCTTGAAGGAGATTGTCATGGCAAACATTCAAGTCATTCAACGCAATGCGCACCTGGCGGGTGCGGTCAAGCTCGAATTCGTCTCGGGCCGCGAGGGGCTGATTGCCAAGGCGACGCTGACGGCGATCAGCAACAACGTCCGCGGATCGGGCGAGGGGCGCGAACAGCTATCCACGGCGATCCAGTGGACGTTGTGGGGCGCACAGGCTGAAAACGCAGCCGAGTACCTCGGGCGCGGTTCGCACGTGAATATCGTCGGCCGCCTGCGCAATAACAACTATGTGAGGGACGAGGAGACGGTCTACGGCTGGGACTTCGCCGTCGAGGAAATCGACTACCTGGACAGCCGTGCCGAAGGCGAAGCGCGCCGCAGCACCGCCCAGGTTGCGGACGGGGCCGGCGCCAAGGGCAGAACCACGCAGCGTCCTGCCCGCGTGGAGGCCTGAACCCAGCCGGCGGGCGTCGCCGAGCAGGCCATGCCCGCCTTCGAACTCATCCATTGACCGAAGGAGTCCATCATGCAATCCACCCATCCCACGCTCGCTGCCCGCTTTGCCGGCCGTACTACCCGCGTCATCCGCAGCAACGAGCCGCTCGACGAAGACCAGATGCGCGCGGCGGCGCCGTCCATCTTCGCCGCCGGCAAGCACGCAAGCCGCTCCGAACGCTACACCTACATCCCGACCATCGAGGTCCTGCGCGGGCTGCGCAAGGAGGGTTTCGAGCCATTCATGGTCGCGCAGGGTTCCAGCCGCTTCGAGGGCAAGGCCGAGTTCACGAAACACATGATCCGGATGCGCCACGCTGGCCAGGTCCAGACCAAGCCCGAGGCCAACGAAATCATCCTCATCAATAGCCACGACGGTGCGAGCTCGTACCAGATGATGGGCGGGATTTTCCGTTACATCTGCTGCAACGGCCTCGTTGTCGGCGATGTGGTGGAGGACATCCGCGTGCCCCATCGTGGCGACATCCAGGGCGAGGTGATCGAGGGCGCCACCCGCATCCTGCAAGCGTTCGAAACCGTGGATGCACACGCCGAGGCGATGAAGGCGCTGCAGCTTGACCCGCGAGAGCAGATCGCGTTCGCGACTTCGGCGCTGGCCCTGCGTTTCGGCGAACGCCAAGGGCAGGGGAGCGAGCTGGGTCAGGCACCCGTGACGGCCGAACAGCTTGTCCAGGCGCGCCGGGCCGAGGACGCGGGGCACAGCCTGTGGGCCACATTCCAGAAAGTTCAGGAGAACGTGATTCGAGGCGGCCAGCCGGGCCGTAACGCGCAAGGCCGCCGCATCCACACACGCCCCGTCCAGAGCATCGACCGGGGCGTCAGCCTCAACCGAGCGCTGTGGATGCTGGCCGAGGAGATGCGCAAGCTCAAGGCCTGATTCGCGCTGCGCTGGATTCGACACCGAGTCCAGCGCTTCAAGCCTGGCTTGCCGGGCCGACCATCGGCGCATGGATGCGCCATCTGCAACCCACGGAACTGCAAGCCGATCCCGCATGGGCTGGGCTGCGCTCTTCGTGGTCACCGACGGCGGCTTGCCGAGATGGATGCAGGGCGAGTCGGGCCGCGACTTGCCCGACCGGTCACCTGGTCTCAACGGGCGCACATCCTCGCCGTGCGAGGACTGCTGCGCAGTGCTGCGGATCCCGAAGAAGACCAAATGCGCGCAGTGGTGACCTCGACGGGCTGCGATCCGGACTGCGGTGCCGATGTCTTGGGCTCGGCGAGCAGCACGCCGCTCGCGCGGGCGGCGACGAAGTAGCCGGAGCGCGGCTCCGCACGGACCAGGCCGCGCGATTCGAGCAGGTAATAGGCCTGGAAGACCGTGCTCGGGCTCAGGCCGCGACTGGCACAGGTCTGGCGCACCGAAGGCAGGCGATCACCAGCCCGCAGCACGCCAGCGCTGATCTGTTGCTCGAGCTCACGAGCCAGCTGTTCGAACTTCGCGGCGGCGGCGGACGGGCGATCACGCATGGTGTCGGCACCGCGCCTCGGTCGACTGCCGGCTGGGTGGGGTGGCGCGCCGCCAGTCTAGGGCTTGGGGGCGGTGATGCAAGTGTTGGCAGCGGGACCGGGCGAGCCCCGCGGGCGGCCTTGCGACGCTGGGCGGGCAGTGGGCGGCCACAGCGCGGAGATGCTGGCCCCTCGCGGCGAGTCGGAGGTCAACACAGCATCGAAAGCCGTCGGTCACTTCGCTTTGCTTAAGCGACTGCACCCGGCCTGGTGCCGATACAGCCAGAGCGACCAGTAGGTCCGCAGCGCTTGGGGACGGTACGGCTGCGGTGCCAGCGTGGCGGCTATCGGCCAAGACCTGCCAGTCCCACGGGCTTGATCCCGCAACGTTCAGCCTCCGTTGGGAGGCCACTAGAACTTGAAGGCCTTTGACGGCTGCGTCATGTTTGCGCGCAGGCCGTGAGTTAAAACGCCCAATGTCCGCTGCTCTTGTTTACCGTCAAGATGGATGGTGTCGAGCAACAGCCAGGAATGCTCAGGTGGATTGGGTTCTCATCGTCTTCGTACTATTCAAGGGTCTGGTATTTGTCACAGGCATGTATTTCGCCATCAAGTGGCACTACGACCGAGAGAAGAAGTGGGCGGACCGGCGCGCGCTACTAGGCATGGGCGCCAAGTTCGTCGCCGTGTTCGTGCTGTTGCTCCTCGTCTTGCTGATCTTGGCCTTCGGACTGGCCAGGACGCTCGGCATGGACTTGAGCCTCCCATGAAGACCGAGGAACGCGCGCGATTGCAGCGGGCAGTACACGGCCTTGCGAATGCCGGCTGGGCCGCCTGCGCTCAGTGACTGGTTCCAGCCCAAGCGGGCGTTCGGGCCCTGCGCCACGAACGACTCACACCAGCCTGTTGCCGAGGTTCGGAGAGCTTCTGCTTTGGGCACCAAGCTGCCGACGGCCTGCCGGTTCGCGTCCCGGGGGCGGGGGCAGGTCAAGTGCCCAAAGGCGAAATTGATCGGGGGGAGACCGCTCGGCTGGCTGGGCGTCCATCCAGAACGATGGGTCATCTAGCACGCAGATCACCATCTGCATGTCACCAGACTTGTCGGTCTTCTCAACCTTCTAGGCCTGCGTTGCTGATGCGCGGCGGAAGGACTAAATCAGCCGCTTCCTGGGCATCCCTGAGCAATGCCAGGCGCGGAGTGCCCATCTGCGCCCGCATGGTGAGACCGCGGGCAAGGTCACCAACCTGGCTGGCGCGCACGGCCACGGGAAAGTCAGGGGGGATTTCTCCCGCGCTGATCCCGTCGCGAAAACGGCGTTCCACAAGCGCCAAGCCACCACCCACGGCGTCTTTCAGGAACTGCCTCACCTCAGGGTCGTCTACAAGGGGCGCGACGCACACCATGAGGCATCCTGGTGCCGATCCTTCTTCGGTTGCAGCTTCTACGGCGTGTCTCAGGAAGCTGGCCAGCGCGTCGCGAAGAGTCGGCGGCGAAAAGAGAGCCTTCGCAGCGCGAGCCCCCTTGGCCTCTGCGTACGTCTTGAGCGCCCGGAGGAAGATTTCCCTCTTGTCCCCGAAGACGGCATACAGGCTCGGCTTTCGTACGCCCATCCCGGTGACCAGGTCTTCAATCGTGACGCCGTCGTAGCTCTTCGACCAGAAGACCTGGATCGCCTTTTCCAAGGCCTCCCTCTCATCGAAGCTGCGCGGACGTCCGCGAGGTCTGACAGCGTTTGGAACCATTTAGTTCGAAAATCCTTGACTGAGCTAGAGACGCGTCGATATTATTACCAAACGGTTCTAAATTGGCAAGCCACCCCGGCAGCCCAGGACGCATTGGTTCGACCCTACCTTCTCCGCGAAACAGTCTATGAAACATTCAATCGCACTTGTCACAGGCGCCACCTCCGGAGTCGGCTACGCGGCAGCTCGCTTGCTGGCCAGCGAGGGCTACCGCCAGGTCATCGTCACCGGGCGCAGCATGAGCCGGATACGAACGGCGGCCGCGCAGCTCGCAGCTGAGACCAGATCGCAAATCTTCACCCCGCTGGAGTTGGAACTGGAGGACCCGTCCAACGTCTGGAAGGCCCTCGCGGAGCTGAGCAAGCGAGGTCAACCGATTGATCTGCTGCTGCTCAATGCCGGGATGGTCCCAGGCAAGAAGCGCGTGATTTCGGCAACTGGCGTCGAGGCTTCTCAAGCCCCCCTCATCGGCCACCATCAACTGACTGACGGGTTGCTCGAAGCCGGACTGCTGAGCCCCAACGCCCGCATCGTTATCGCCGGCGCAGAACCTGCCCGAGGTGGGGTCCCCCTCTTCAAGTACACCGACCTGCCAGCCTTTGCGGCCAAATACCACCAGGGCGACCGAACCGCCGCTGTAGAAGCCCTGCTGCGCAATGGGCCGAACGTGAAGTACGACGCCAACAACGCCTATGCCGACGCGAAGCTCATCGTCGCTTGGTGGGCTGCGGCACTGGCGCGCCGACTGCCGGCCGGCATGGCGGTGTATGCCGTCTCGCCCGGCGCGGCGACCGCGACCGAGGTAGGGCGAAATGCCGGCCTCTTGGTGAAATATCTGATGATCCCAATCGTCAGCCACATTCCCGGGATGAATCAAACACCAGAGACCGCGGCCCGTCGGTACATCCAGGCGTCGAAGTTCGGCACCGACGTCTCAGGGCAGTTCTTCGCCTCAGCTCAAGGGAAGTTCGCAGGCCCGATTGAGGCGCAGCGCCAACCGCATCTCTACGATCACGAAAACCAAGAAGCAGCGTGGGAGGCGGTCATCAAGGTCGCTGTCCCTGATTTTCCCCTGCGACGGCTTGAGGGTGGCGGCTGCGGGGCGCCCGTTCACGGCCACTGATCCCCGCGCCCAGTACAAGGCGATTGGGAAGCGACTAGATCGCCCACGGCCACACGGGTTTTGAAATGACGTGTTCACAAGTGCCTTGAGCACATTGTCACGCCGATTTTGTTACCAAACAGTTCATAAACAGCAATGCGACCCGACAGTCGCAAGGAGAAAACGCATGAAACGGTATGAATCGAAGCGGGTGGTCATCATCGGCGGCACCAGTGGCATGGGCCTCGCGACGGCGAAGATGCTCCTCGACGGGGGCGCGCGCGTTCTCGTGACGGGACGCTCAGCGCCCGGCCTGGAGTCGGCGCAGCGAGAGCTTGGGGCCGGGGCCACCGTCGTGTCGAGCGACGCGCGGTCGCTGACGGACATCGACACCCTCGCCGCTCGGGTGAAGGCCGAGTTCGACACCTTCGACCTGCTTTTCGTCAACGCCGGCTTCAGCATCCCAACGCCTCTCGGGAGCGTCACCGAGGACGTCTACGACGAGATGTTCAACCTGAACGCCAAAGGGCCGTTTTTCGCGGTTCAGAAGCTCGCGCCGTTGATCAACCGTGGAGGCTCTGTCGTCTTCACGACCTCCGTCGCCAACGTCAAGGGATTGGCCGGCCAAGCCACATACGGGGCCGCGAAGGCTGCGCTGCGGTCATTCACTCGCGTACTCGCTGCCGAGCTGCTTCCGCAGGAGATTCGTGTCAACGCGGTGTCGCCCGGCCCCATCGACACGGGCATCCTCCAAAAGGTGTTTCCGACGGAGGAGATGCGAACCCATGTCAGGGGGCACACGCTCGGCATCATCCCGATGAAGCGATTCGGGACCTCGGAGGAAATCGCCAAGGCCGTCCTCCTCCTGGCATTCGACGCAACTTTCACGACCGGCCTAGAGATTCCGGTCGATGGCGGTTGGTCGCAGCTCTGAATTCGACACGCCGGCGGCATGGGGTCAGCCTCGCCGTCACCCTCGGAGGAGCCTCTGATGGCAACGACAGCAAACCAACCGGGACCGGAGCAAGGAAAATTCCGATGCGCCCTAGCGACCATCTGGGCCTTCCTGCAAGCGATGGAGTCCACCAGCTTCGACCATACGCTTGATCGCATAGAACGTTTGGAACGGGAGGTCGCGCAACTGAAGGAGGACTTGCGGCGCAGCTACGGCTCGGCGGCAGACGATGCGTTCTCGGGGAATGCGCCGTTTGACGCCTAGCCGATACGAGGTCGAAGAAGGCTTACTGTCCCTGCGGTCCTGACCATCGCCGTGGATCCGGAACTTCGGCTTTGGGCACTGACCTGCCCCCCGAGACGCGGAGCGGGAGGCCGTCGTCAAGGCGACCGCCAGCGTCGCGCATGCAAGCAGGAGATCAAGCCAAGACATGCAGCAAAGTTATCAGAAAGTCATTGCGCTGCACCGTCCGCCTGAGCCCGAACGAGCAGACCGAAGTCCGGCAGGAATGACCGGGTCATCGGCAGGTTTTGCGGCTGTAAGACATTGACACCATTGAGATTTCTGGAGAAGTCAGATCTGAAGTGTTAAAATCTTCGCATGGGATTCTCCATGAAGCTCGCCGACCGGATGCGCCAGTCGATTCGACGCCGCGCCGGCCATGTCGTGCTGCGGACCGAACTCGCGCCGCTGGGCAGTGCATCGCAGGTGTCGGAGGCGCTGAAGGCGCTTCAGCGCGACGGCGAGTTGCTTCGCCTGGGCGCGGGCGTTTACGCCAAGGCCCGCCGCGACGCTTCCACCCATGAGGTGACGCCGGTCGTGGATGTCGAGACGCTGGGACGTGAGCTGGCTCTCAAGCTCAAGGCTCATGTGACCCAGGATGTGGAGGGCGCGCTGGTGTTGGACACGGGCGACCGCCGCGTCTCCCGCAAGCTCGCCTTGGGCCGGAGTGCCGTGCAGTACGTCAACAACCGCAGTCGCCGGGCCTTCACGACCTTTGCAAGCCGGCGGTGGGACACGGCGACGTTCCCAACCACCCACGTGGCGGACTACGTGCGCTGGCTGGCTGGTTTCCATGGGGTCCGGTACTCGCCTACGGCCGCCGACCATTGGGCCGAGACGGTGACCCGCCTGGCCGGCGACGAAGTTCGGTCCGGCCCGGTGCAGGATCTGCTGGTTGCTCTCAAGCGCGCGGGCAAGCTGAGCAAGGACGACATGGCGAGGCTGCTCGTGAACTACCTGCGGGAGCGCAAGCAGGGTGTTTGATCCGTTCCGCGATTTCGAGACGGCCGGCTACCTGCGCAACAAATTCGCCGAGAAAGACCCGCAGATCGTCCAGGAGCTGGAGCACCAGATGTTCCGGGCTAGCCTGGACGAGGCGATCGCGCATCTCTCGAAGCGGCGTGGTTCGTTGAGCTACGCGGACTTCATGGCTGTTCATCGCATCCTGTTCGAGGGCTTCTATCCCTGGGCTGGCCAGGACCGAGCCATCACCGCGCCGGATCTCTCGATCACCAAGGCCGGGACCTTGTTCTCCCACCCGCTGGCTGCGCGATTGGCGGTGGAGGAGGGGCTGCGCATCGCTAGCGACAAGCGACAGTTGCGCCAGCGTCCGGGCTTTGTGATGGGCATGTTCGCGTACGGTCATCCGTTCCTGGATGGGAATGGGCGCACGATGCTGGTGGTGCATACCGAGTTGTGTCACCGGGCAGGCTTCTGCATCGAATGGCACCGCACGAACAAGAGCGACTATCTGGCCGCGCTCAGCGCCGAGATCGAGACGCCCAATCGAGGCATCCTCGATGCCTATCTGCTCCCCTTCATTGGCGAGGGCAAGGAGCGCCAGACCTGGGGCGGGATGATCGGCGGGCTGCCGGGTCTCGATGGGCAAGGCGCGACCGACACCATCGCCGGCAGCTATCAAGACGCCCAGGTCGCGGAACAGTACCGGGAATTCGAACGACGCCGCGGCTACCGGATCAAGCCGGTTGGTCCTGCGGCCGCGAGTTCGGACGAGTGAGGCATGCCTGCAGCGCCCTGCCACTGGCGTGAGGGCGGCGCAACGTACCGTCATCGGCGAGGACGGGGTGAGCAGGTCCCTGTCTCAAGGTACGTTGCCCAGGCAACCCAAAACGTCCCATACGAGCCCGTTCCGCGGTTGCCCCTACGGTTGCCCCTAAAGTCGGAAATCGGACTCCGAAAGGAGAAAGGACTTAGAGGCTTTCGCTTCTAAGTCCTTGATCTACAACGAAAAAAATGGTCGGGACGGCGGGATTCGAACTCGCTACCCCTTGCACCCCATACAACCTGCGGTCGTAACCTGAAGGCAGGCTAAACGCGGCGAGTTTCGCCGTCGCAGAAGGACGCCCAGTCATCCATCAGCGGGCGCCTTTTGGCGAGCATGTCCCCCCGGAGATAAGCTGCGACTGTCTGGTTTGACTCGGCGTGAGCGAGAGCCTTGTCGTAAACCTTGAAATCGAAGCCGGTGGTCTCGGCAGCCCAATCGGTGAAGGTTGATCGGAACCCATGGACGGTCACGCGCCGGCCAGCGATCTTCGGGTCGACCCACGTGCTGGGCTCATGTTCGTCCATATTGGCGAGGACGTTCAGCATCGACGAATTGTGCAGACCTACGCCGTTCCACTGGAACACCAGCGGACATTCGTCGACGCGGTGCGCCTTCATCAGTTCAAGGATTTTCATGGCCCGCGGCGATAGCGCAACGCGCATTGGGAACTTGCCTTTCATGTGCTCTGCAGATGAAGTCCAGACCTTCTTCCCCTCGTCGATCTCACTCCAATCCGCGCTGATGACCGGATTCGTGCGCATGCATGTGAGGATCGCGAACTCCAGCGCCATGGCGGGCGAGATGGATCGGCGATACCTGAGGTTGTTGGCCTGAATCTCATGCAATTTCGCCATGAAGGCGCCCACCTTTTCATAGGGCAGGGAAGGGTGGTGAGCCTCCTCCTGGACTTTGTCGGGGGAGGACAGGAGATGCTGCAGGTTGGATTTCCACGCTGCAGGGTTGTCGCCCGTGCGATATCCCTTCACCTTGGCCCAGCCAAACACCGCTTCCATGCGTGAGCGCACGCGGCTCGCCGTCTCGTTGATCTCTAGCCAGATTGGCTTGAGTACGTCGAACACCTCGTTGAGCCCAATCTCGTCGATCCACTTCTCGCCGAGCTTGGCGTAGGTGTACGTCTCAAGCGTGGTGCCCCACTGGGCCGCGTGCTTGGCGTTCGTCAGCTCAGGAATCTTGACGTCTGCCACGTAGGTCTCGCAGCACCACTGCCACCTCTTGCGTTCTGTCTTGGCACCCTCGTTCGCCAGGTCGGCGCTGCGCGCAGCCTGTCGCGCCTCTATCGGATCGACATCCGCGAGCAATTCCCCTCGATGGATCTTGGCAAGCGCACGAGCCGCCTCAAGGTCGACCGCGTGCAATGGACCCAACCCCATCTCTCTGGAGCGGCCACCAAGTCGGTACCGGAAGAGCCAGCTTTTGGCGCCCCCTGGTGAAATCTGCAGGTACAGATTGCCGCCGTCCGCGAAGCAGCCGGGCTTCTTCGAGTTCTTGACGACGAGAGCGCTGAGGCGATGAATGGCGTGCGCGCCGGGCTTCTTGGGCATCGGAAATCCTCCGAAAGTCTACCCACAAAAATTTCGAGTGCTCGAAATTCCTACCCACAAAGCTTACCCCCAAAGTGACCCACAAAAAAGCCCGGGAAGGCATGGGACATTGATGGACGCTCTGGCACCCGTGATCCACCGTGTCGGGCCTATTTCCTCTATGGAACGGGCAAAAAAAGACCGTCTCTGGGACGGTCTCGGATCATCTGGGAATCTAGTACTGGCGGAGAGGGCGGGATTCGAACCCGCGGTGGGGATAAACCCACACACGCTTTCCAGGCGTGCGACTTAAACCGCTCATCCACCTCTCCTGCAAGCCCAACATCATAGCCTATTGCAGGCCGATGCAAGGAGACGGATGCCTCAATTTATGCAGGGCACGTCCAGTGCATCGCGCCATCCAAGCTGATGGACGATGTTGTTCAGGTGGAGCATGCGCCTGGAACGCGCGAGCTCATGGCCTTCGCCGTCAACCAACGCCACGTTGCAGAGGATGTTCATGGGGTCGAACAGCGCCACGACGTCAGGTTGGATCTCGGTCCATTCCCAGGCGATCTGGATGGACTCGCCGTTGGCATCCGTGCCCCAGACTTCCTGTCCGGACCGAAGTCCGGACCGTGCATCGTGCACTTTTACGCTGCGGCCGACTTGACGCAACGCAGGCGTCACCTTTTTAAACTCGTTTACAGTCTTGACGACCGTCTCGCAGGCCATCAGTTGCCAAGCTGCCATCTGCATTCGGAACTCCCGTCATTTGGATGGTTGGCAGTGTGCGTTTGCTTGAGTCGCGCTGGCTCCTACCAACCCTAGTAGCGCATGAACCTCCAGAGGTACGAACAAGTCAGTCAAGCGGCAGATCTCACGTCTTTTAGACAGGGGCTGATCGACTTCGCCAATGACTTGGACTTCGGCCTCGTCGCAGGGGTGCTCGCTGTCGAGCACCGCGGGCCTAAGGCGAAGAACGAGTACTTCTCGATTGGCAATACACCCGCTGAGTTCCTGGCGGCCCAGGTCGACCCCGAGAATGCCAAGCGGGATCCCGTTCATCGCCATGTGATGAGCAACGCGGCACCGTTGATCTATGACCAGCGGCTCTACACGGATGCGGGTGCGGGCGATCTGTGGGAGACGCAGGCTCCGTTTGGTTACCGAACGGGTGTTGCCGTCAGTGTGCACATGCCCGGCTATCGGCGGTTCTTGCTCGGCATTGACCGGGATACGCCGCTGCCCAGCGATCCCATCAAGCTCAGTCGCATGATTGCGGACCTTCAACTGCTGGCAGTGCATGCGCAGGACGCGGCGGGGCGTCTGCTGGTCAATGTCAAGGTCCCGACGGTGCGGCTGCAGCCCCGTCAACTGGAAATTCTCAAGTTGACGATGGAGGGCAAGAGTGCCTGGGTCGTTGGCAGCTTGCTGGGGATCAGCGAGAACACCGTGAACTACCACATGAAGCAACTGTTCAAGGTTCTCGACGTTTCCAACAAGAACCATGCCGTGCTCAAGGCCATGGAGTTGGGCATTCTGTGAGCTGTTTGACTACCAGAGTTTGTAGTTCCCTGGTATCCCTTCCTCATCCACACTGACATCCATCGATTACGGCCTGCCGGCCAGATGGAGTAAAAAATGTGGAAGCTCTTTGCTGATTTCTTCGGTCTGCCCTACACCGGCGGTTGATCTGCTGATTTGAAGAGGTCGCCAGCGAGAGCGGCACTTCGGAAGCTTTTCGTTCGGTGCCCCCCGAACGGCCTCACGCCCGCGACCGCCCTTAGGGGCCCTCGCGGGCTTTTTTGCGTTTACGTCTACTTGGTTGTCTGGATCACGGGCTTGCTGCCCGATTTCATCAGCGCCATGGCCGTGCCGATGAGGCCGGCCACTTCAGTCATGTTGCCCGGCACGATCATCGTGTTGTTCTTCTGCGCCAGCTGTGCGTAGGCGTCGACTGCTTTTTCGGCGACCTTGAGTTGCACCGCTTCCCCGCCGCCGGGCTGCTGGATGGCGGCTGCAATCTTGCGGATGGCGTCGGACGTGGCGTCCGCCACGGCGGTGATGGCCGCGGCCTGGCCTTGCGCCTGGTTGATTTCGGCCTGCTTTTCGCCCTCAGACCGCGCAATGGCGGCCTCTCGTTCGCCGGTCGCAATGTTGATCTGCTCCTGGCGGCGGCCTTCCGATGCGGCAATCAGCGCGCGCTTCTCGCGTTCTGCGGTGATCTGCGCCTGCATGGAGTGCAGGATGGCCGGCGGCGGCGTCAGGTCCTTGATCTCGTAGCGCAGCACCTTGACGCCCCAGTTCAGCGCGGCTTCGTCGAGGGCCTCCACCACCGAGGTGTTGATGACCGCGCGTTCCTCGAAGGTGCGGTCCAGCTCCATGCGGCCGATGACAGAGCGCAGCGTCGTCTGCGCAAGCTGGGTGATGGCGACGACGTAGTTGCTGGCGCCATAGCTTGCGCGCATCGGATCGGTGACCTGGAAATAGAGGATGCCGTCGACGGTCAGCTGGGTGTTGTCCTTGGTGATGCAGATCTGGCTCGGCACGTCGAGTGCGATCTCCTTCAGCGAGTGCTTGTAGGCCAGCCGGTCGACAAACGGCACGAGGAAGTTGAGGCCCGGGGTGAGCGTCGCGTGGTATTTGCCGAGGCGCTCCACCACCCAGGCGTTCTGCTGCGGGACGACCTTGATCGAGCGCGCCACAAAGATGGCGGCGATGACGAGGATGACGAATGCGATCTGGAACCCCATGGGGCCTCCCGGGAGTTGTTGATTTGAAGCTTCAGCGGTCGAGCAGCAGGCAACTGCCTTCGACCGCGCGAATCACATGCAGGCCGCTGCGGGCCGGCGCACTGCCAATGAAGCGCGCCTGCCAGGCCGCGCCGCGGTACTGCACCCTGGCCAGGCCGTCGGCAGTCCAGGCTTCGACCTGAACGGGTCGGCCGATGTCGAGATTGACGTCAGGATTGCTCGCGGCAGGCGCCGGTGCGGGCCTGCGGCTGCGTTTCAGGTGCCAGCCCACCACCGCCGCGCCACCCAGGAAGGCGGCAGTCAGCGCCTGGCCTGTCAGGCTCGCGCCCAGATGGGCGGCCAGCGCGCCGGCAACGGCACCCACGGCCAGCATCAGCAGATAGAACGTGCCGCTGGCCAACTCCGCCGCGACGAGCAAACCGGCCGAGATCCACCAGACGGTCGCCCAATTCCAATCCCAATCCATCTTGTCTCCCATCTCAGTGTGGCCAGGTCAGTTTATAGACTGCGCCGACACCGCCGGAACACATCGCGGCCCTACACTTCGCGGCTTCGTTTTTTGATGCCCGCCCGCTGGAGGCCGCGATGATCCGTTTTCATTTTCCCGTCGTCATCATTGACGAGGACTACCGCTCCGAGAACACCTCGGGCCTGGGCATCCGCGCGCTGGCTGAGGCCATCCAGAAGGAGGGCATGGAGGTGCTGGGGGTCACGAGCTACGGCGACCTGTCGCAGTTCGCCCAGCAGCAAAGCCGCGCGTCGGCGTTCATCCTGTCCATCGACGACGAGGAGTTCACGGCGGGCCCGGAGATGGATCCCGTCGTGCTGAACCTGCGCAAGTTCATCCAGGAGATCCGCAACCGCAACCCGGACATCCCCATCTACGTCTACGGGGAGACGCGCACCAGCCAGCATCTGCCCAACGACGTGCTGCGTGAACTGCACGGCTTCATCCACATGTTCGAGGACACGCCGGAGTTCGTGGCCCGCCACATCATCCGCGAGGCCAAGAGCTACCTCGATGGCCTGGCGCCGCCGTTCTTCAAGGCGCTGATGGATTACGCGCAGGATGGCTCGTATTCGTGGCACTGCCCGGGGCACTCCGGCGGCGTCGCCTTCCTGAAGAGCCCGGTCGGGCAGATGTTCCACCAGTTCTTTGGCGAGAACATGCTGCGAGCCGACGTGTGCAACGCGGTCGAGGAGCTCGGTCAACTGCTGGACCACACCGGGCCTATCGCCCAGAGCGAGAAGAACGCCGCTCGCATCTTCAACGCCGACCACTGCTTCTTCGTCACCAACGGCACGTCCACGTCCAACAAGATGGTCTGGCACCACACCGTGGCGCCGGGTGACGTGGTCGTCATCGACCGCAACTGCCACAAGAGCAACCTGCACGCCATCATCATGTGCGGTGCCATCCCCGTCTTCATGACGCCGACGCGCAACCACTACGGCATCATCGGCCCCATCCCCGAGAGCGAGTTCAGCCCGGAGACCATCCGCGCCAAGATTGCGGCCAACCCGCTGCTGGCGCACATCGATCCGGCGACGGTCAGGCCGTCCATCGTCACGCTGACGCAGAGCACCTACGACGGCGTGCTCTACAACACCGAGACCATCAAGAAGAAGCTCGACGGCTACATCCCGACGCTGCACTTCGATGAGGCCTGGTTGCCGCATGCGGCCTTCCACGACTTCTACGGCCAGTTCCATGCGATGGGCAAGAACCGCCCGCGCCCCAAGGAGGCCATGGTGTATGCGACGCAGTCCACGCACAAGCTGCTGGCCGGCATCTCGCAGGCTTCGCAGGTGCTGGTGCAGGACTCGCAGAGCGTCAAGCTCGACAAGCACCTCTTCAACGAGGCCTACCTGATGCACACCAGCACCAGCCCGCAGTATTCGATCATCGCGAGCTGCGACGTGGCCGCGGCCATGATGGAGCCGCCTGGCGGCACGGCTTTGGTGGAGGAAAGCATCCGCGAGTCGCTGGACTTCCGCCGCGCGATGCGCAAGGTCGAAGGCGACTACGGCGACGACTGGTGGTTCAAGGTCTGGGGCCCCGACTTCCTGCGCGCGCAGGACGATCACGGCAGCCGGCCGGTGTCGGACGACTGGATGCTGCATGCCGATGAAGACTGGCATGGCTTCGGCGGGCTCGCCGAAGGCTTCAACATGCTGGACCCGATCAAGTCCACCATCATCACCCCCGGCCTGGACATGGAAGGCCGCTTTGCCGGCAGCGGCATCCCGGCGTCGGTGGTGACGAAGTTCCTCGTCGAGCACGGCGTCGTCGTCGAGAAGACGGGGCTGTACTCGTTCTTCATCATGTTCACCATCGGCATCACCAAGGGCCGCTGGAACACGCTGCTGACCGCGCTGCAGCAGTTCAAGGACGACTACGACAAGAACGCGCCGCTGTGGCGCATCCTGCCGGAGTTCGTCGCGCAGTTCCCCAAGTACGAGCGCATGGGCCTGCGCGACCTGTGCCAGAGCATCCACCAGGCCTATGCCGAGGGCGACATCGCGCGGCTGACGACGGACATGTACCTGTCCAACCTGCAGCCCGCCATGACGCCCAGCGACGCCTACGCGCACATCGCGCAGCGCCGCACCGAGCGCGTCGGTATCGACGAACTGGAAGGCCGCATCACGACCTCTCTGCTGACGCCTTACCCGCCGGGCATCCCGCTGCTGGTGCCCGGCGAGCGCTTCAACAAGAAGATCGTCGACTACCTGAAGTTCACGCGCAGTTTCAACGCCAAGTTCCCAGGTTTCGCGACCGACGTGCACGGTCTCGTGCATGAGGTGGACGAGGAAACGAGCCGCGGCTACTACTACGTGGACTGCGTGCGGGCCTGATCACGCCGCAGGCGATCCCGCGAGGCGCGCCGCGCCTCGCGCGGGCCGCTCACTCCATGGCCATCGCCGTGTGGCTGAAGCCGCCGTCCACGTAGGTGATTTCGGCGCTGATGCCGGCGGCCAGGTCCGACAGCAGAAAGGCCGCCGTGTTGCCGACGTCGTCAATGGTCACATTGCGGCGAATGGGCGCCTGCGCGGCGAACTGGCCCAGCAGCTTGCCGAAGTCCTTGATGCCTGAAGCCGCCAGCGTCTTGATCGGGCCGGCCGAGATGCCGTTGACCCGCACGCCCTTGGCGCCCAGCGCCTGCGCCAGGTAGCGCACGCTGGCTTCCAGACTGGCCTTGGCCAGGCCCATGGTGTTGTAGTTGGGCACCACGCGCAGCGCGCCCAGGTAGCTCAGCGTCAGCAGTGCCGAGCCGACTCGCAGTCGTGGCGCGGCCAGCTTGGCCATGGCCGGGAAGCTGTAGGCGGAGATGTCATGGGCGATGCGGAAGTTCTCGCGCGTCATGCCCTCGAGAAAATCCCCGGCAATCGCCTCGCGGGGCGCGAAACCGATGGAATGGACGAAGCCGTCGAATTCGGGCCAGACCTCGCCCAACTGGTCGAACAGCGCCTGCATCTGCGCGTCGCTGCTCACATCGCAGTCATAAGTCAGGCTGGAGCCGAATTCGGCAGCGAACTCGCTGATGCGGTCCTTGAAGCGCTCGCCCTGATAGCTGAAGGCCAGTTCCGCGCCTTCGCGGTGGCAGGCGCGGGCGATGCCATACGCAATCGAGCGGTTGGACAGCACGCCCGTGATCAGCAGGCGCTTGCCGGCGAGAAAGCCCATGGTTGTCTCCTGTGAGGTCTGAAGCAGCCCATGATTCTGGCATGCGTGGTGGCCAGCAGCTTGCCGGCACGGGACTTGCACAGTACAATCCGAGCTTCACTGGAAATGAGAAGCTGCTTTCAAGGCGGTTTTTCAACGAGCCCCGGACGACATCCCCCGGCGCAGGATTTTGGTGAACGAGTGGGCGGATTCATCCAGCCCATTTTTTTTGCTTTTTCGATTTTCTTTCGCCCCGATACCCAGAACGCATGAGTTGGCAAGACGCTGTGGAAACGACCGTGACCGGACTCGGTTACGAACTCGTGGACTGCGAACGCAGTGCCAGCGGTGGGACGCTGCGCGTGATGGTCGACAAGCTTGCGCCCGAAGCGGCTGCCGGTGAGTTGATCACGGTGGACGACTGCGAAAAAATCACGCGCCAGCTGCAGTATGTGCTCGAAGTCGAAGGTTTGGAGTATTCCCGGCTCGAGGTGTCCTCGCCGGGGTTGGACAGGCCGCTGAAGAACGCCGCCCATTACGCGCGCTTCGCCGGCCAGGAAATCGACATCACGCTGAAGCTGCCTTTCCAGGGGCGCAAGAAATACCGCGGCGTCCTCAGCGCGCAGCCTGCTGGGGCGGATGACCAGGCCTGGCGTCTGGTCTTCGACGACGGCGAGGCCGAGCAGGCGCTCGATTTCACGCTGGACGAGGTGCGCGAGGCGCGCGTCGTGCCGTCTTTCAGTTTCAAGGGGCGCGGTGGTGAGCCGGCGCCCGATCGAAAGCCCGGCCAGCGCGGCGTGATCAAGCCGAAAAAGACGCCCAAAGGGCCAGCGGCCCAGAAACAAGCGGGCGAACCCACCGAGGTGGCGCCCGGCCAAGACAAGGTTGACGGAGGTCTCAAGCAATGAACCGTGAAATGTTGATGCTGGTGGACGCGATCTCGCGCGAGAAGAGCGTGGAGCGTGATGTCGTGTTCGGTGCGGTCGAAGCCGCACTGGCCTCGGCCACCAAGAAGATTTACGGCGCTGAGGCCGACATCCGCGTCAGCGTGGACCGTGACTCCGGCGACTATGAAACCTTCCGCCGTTGGCATGTCGTGCCCAACGAGGCCGGCCTGCAGAACGCCGATGCCGAAATCCTGCTGTTCGAGGCGCAGGAACAGATCAGCGACATCGAGGTGGACGACCACATCGAGGAGCCGGTCGAGTCCGTGCCCATCGGCCGCATCGGTGCCCAGGCCGCCAAGCAGGTCATCCTGCAGAAGATTCGTGACGCCGAGCGCGAGCAGTTGCTGAACGACTTCATGTCGCGCGGCGAGAAGATCTTCGTCGGCACCGTCAAGCGCCTGGACAAGGGCGACATCATTGTCGAAAGCGGCCGCGTCGAAGGGCGCCTGAAGCGCAGCGAGATGATCTCGAAAGAGAACCTGCGCACCGGTGACCGCGTGCGCGCCGTCATCCTGGGCGTGGACCCGACGCAGCGCGGCCCGCAGATCATGCTGTCGCGCTCCAGCCCGGAGTTCATGAAGGAACTCTTCGCTCAGGAAGTGCCCGAGATCGAGCAAGGCCTGCTGGAGATCAAGAGCTGTGCCCGCGACAGCGGTTCGCGCGCCAAGATCGCCGTCGTCAGCCATGACCGGCGCGTCGACCCCATCGGCACCTGCGTCGGCGTGCGCGGTTCGCGCGTCAACGGCGTGACGACCGAGCTGGCTGGCGAGCGCGTGGACATCGTGCTGTGGAGCGAAGACCCGGCCCAGTTCGTCATCGGCGCGCTCGCCCCGGCCAACGTGCAATCCATCGTCGTGGATGAAGAGCGTCACGCGATGGACGTGGTGGTGGACGAGGAAAACCTCGCCATCGCCATCGGCCGCGGCGGCCAGAACGTGCGCCTGGCGTCCGAGCTGACCGGCTGGCGCATCAATATCATGTCGGCCGAGGAATCGGCCGCCAAGCACGAGCAGGAAAGCGAAACGGTGCGCAAGCTCTTCGTCGACAAGCTCGACGTCGATGCCGAAGTCGCCGACATCCTGATCGCCGAGGGCTTCACCAGCCTCGAAGAAGTGGCCTACGTCCCGATGCAGGAAATGCTCGAGATCGAGGCCTTCGACGAGGACACCGTCAACGAGCTGCGCACCCGGGCCAAGGATGCGCTGTTGACGATGGAGATCGCCCGCGAAGAGAAGGTTGAAGAGGTTTCGCAGGATCTGCGCGATCTCGAAGGCGTGACGCCCGAGCTGCTGAGCAAGCTGGCCGAGGGCGGCATCAACACCCGCGACGACCTGGCCGATCTGGCCGTCGACGAGCTGGTCGAACTGACCGGGCAGGACGAGGCCGCCGCGCGCGCGCTGATCATGAAGGCTCGCGAACATTGGTTCAACGACTGATCGATCAACACACGCCGCGCCGCACCGAAAGCAATTTGAAGGATCCCCACATGGCCGTGACTACCGTCGCCCAATTCGCCGCCGAGCTGAGCAAGCCGGCGGGCACGCTGCTGGAGCAGCTGCAAGCCGCGGGCGTCAAGAAGTCTTCCGTTGACGACTCGCTGAGCGAGTCCGACAAGGAACGCCTGCTCGACCACCTGCGCTCCTCGCACGGCACCGCCGGTGCCGATCGCAAGAAGATCACCCTCGTCAAGAAGTCCAACACCGAGATCAAGCAGGCCGACGCCAGTGGCAAGGCCCGCACGATCCAGGTGCAGGTCAAGAAGACGCGGACCTTCGTCAAGCGTGACGACACCGCGGACGAGGCCGGCAGCGCTCAGGACGACGCCGAACTGGCCCGCCGCGAGGAAGAGGCGCAAGCCCACGCCGCCGCGCTGCGTCAGCAGGAAGAGGAATTGGCCGCCAAGGTCAAGGCCCGCGAGGACGCCGAGCGCGCCGCTCGAGAAGCGGCCGAGGCGCGTCGCGCCGAGGAGCAGGCGGCTGCTGAAGCGGCTGCCGCTGCTGCTGCACAAGCCGCCGCGCAGGCGGCCGCCGAAGCTGCCAAGCCTGAGCAGGTGGCCGAAGCTCGCCAGCGCAGCTCGGCTGCCGCGTCGGCCGAGGCTGCCGCGATCAACAAGGCTGCCGCCAGCCGTCGTGCCAAGTCGGCACCGGTCGAGGCGCCCGCGCCTGCGCCTGAACCCGTCGCCGCCGCGCCGGTGGAAGCGCCTGCCCCCGTGGTGGCTGCAGCGCCGGTGGAGCCTGCGAAGCCGGCATTGCGTGTGGTCAAGGCCGTCGATGCTGCTGCCGAAGAGAAGCAGAAGCAGGACGACCTGATCCGCCGCCGCAAGGCCGCCGAGGCCGAGGCTGCCGCCATCCGCGCGATGATGAACGCGCCCAAGAAGGTGATGGTCGCGCCGAAGAAGGAAGAGCCCAAGCCGGCCGAACCGGCTGCAGGCATCAAGGGCACCATCCACAAGAAGGTCGGCGCGCCTGGCGCACCGGCGGCTCCGGGCAGCACCACGGCCAAGCCGGGCGACAAGAAGTCGGTCAAGTCCGAGAAGCTGTCGTCGAGCTGGGCCGATGACGCCGCCAAGAAGCGCGGCCTCAAGACCATCGGCTCCGGCCCGGCCGGCGCCAACCGCCCGGGTGGCGGCGGCAACTGGCGCGCTCCGGCGCGCGGTGGTGCCGGCGGCCGCCGGGGTGGCAGTGACCGTGGTGCTCATGGCCAGTCCAACTTCCAGGCGCCGGTCGAGCAACTGGCACAAGAGGTCCATGTGCCGGAGACCATCTCGGTCGCCGACCTCGCCCACAAGATGTCGGTCAAGGCCGCCGAGGTCATCAAGCAATTGATGAAGCTGGGCCAGATGGTCACCATCAACCAGCAACTGGATCAGGAAACCGCCATGATCCTGGTCGAGGAAATGGGCCACAAGGCCTTCCCCGCCAAGCTGGACGATCCGGACGCCTTCCTGGAAGAAGAGGGCACGGCCGAGCAGCAGCACGAATCGCTGCCGCGCGCGCCGGTCGTCACCGTCATGGGTCACGTCGACCACGGCAAGACCTCGCTGCTGGACTACATCCGCCGCGCCCGCGTGGCGGCGGGCGAAGCCGGCGGCATCACGCAGCACATCGGTGCGTATCACGTGAACACGCCGCGCGGCATGATCACCTTCCTGGACACCCCGGGTCACGCGGCCTTCACGGCCATGCGGGCTCGCGGTGCGAAGGCGACGGACATCGTCATCCTGGTCTGTGCGGCCGATGACGGCGTCATGCCGCAGACCAAGGAAGCCATCCACCATGCGAAGGCGGCAGGCGTGCCCATCGTGGTCGCGATGACCAAGATCGACAAGCCGGATGCCAACGTCGAGCGCGTGAAGAGCGAACTCGTGGCCGAGCAGGTCGTGCCGGAAGAATTCGGCGGCGAGGCCCCGTTCATCGGCGTGTCGTCCAAGACCGGCCAGGGCATCGACGAACTGCTGGAGCAGGTGCTGCTGCAGGCCGAAGTGCTGGAGCTGAAGGCGCCGGTCGAATCGATGGCCAAGGGCATCGTCATCGAAGCCAAGCTGGACAAGGGCCGCGGCCCGGTCGCGACGGTGCTGGTGCAGAGCGGCACGCTCAAGCGCGGCGACGTCGTG
This sequence comes from Roseateles sp., assembly GCF_965229315.1. Taxonomy (GTDB): domain Bacteria; phylum Pseudomonadota; class Gammaproteobacteria; order Burkholderiales; family Burkholderiaceae_C; genus Pelomonas. The sequence continues at coordinate 2,049,532 of NZ_CBDDJA010000002.1, read as the reverse complement.
CTGGCCGGCTCCACCTTCGGCCGCGTGCGCGCCATGCTGGACGAGGACGGCAAGGCCACCACCGAGGCCGGCCCGTCCATCCCGGTCGAGATCCAGGGCCTGACCGAAGTGCCGCAAGCCGGTGACGAGTTCATGGTGCTGGGCGACGAGCGCCGTGCCCGCGAAGTGGCCACCTTCCGTTCGGGCAAGTACCGCGACGTGAAGCTGGCCAAGCAGCAGGCCGCCAAGCTCGAGAACATGTTCGGCGAGATGGGTGGCGGCGATGTGCAGACGCTGCCGCTGATCATCAAGAGCGACGTGCAGGGTTCGCAGGAAGCGCTGGCCTCCTCGCTGCTCAAGCTCAGCAACGCCGAGGTCAAGGTGCAGATCGTCCACGCGGCGGTCGGTGGCATCAGCGAGAGCGACGTCAACCTCGCCATCGCGTCCAAGGCCGTCATCATCGGCTTCAACGTGCGCGCCGACGCCGGTGCGCGCAAGCTGGCCGAAGGCAACGCGGTCGACCTGCGTTACTACAGCATCATTTACGACGCTGTGGACGACGTGACCAAGGCGATGTCCGGCATGCTGGCGCCCGAGCAGCGCGAGGAAGCGCTGGGCACGGCCGAGATCCGCGTCGTGTTCGTCGCCTCCAAGATCGGCACGGTGGCCGGCTCCATGGTCACCAGCGGCCTGGTCCGCCGTGGCGCTCGCTTCCGACTGCTGCGCGAGAACACCGTCGTCTACACGGGCGAGGTGGACTCGGTGCGCCGCGAGAAGGACGACGTCCGCGAAGTCAAGGAAGGCTTCGAGTGCGGTATCAAGCTCAAGAACTACAGCGACATCAAGGAAGGCGATCAGCTGGAATTCTTCGAGATCAAGGAAGTGGCCCGCACGCTTTGATACCTACCCCTGAGGGTTGACCCCCGCAGACCCCGCCCAAAAGGGGCGGGGTTTGTTCTTTGTTGGCTGTTCGCGTGTGAACCATGCAAACAGCCTGATCAGGAAACCTGCCATGAGACACAAACGCGCCATCCCCAACCGAGCTTTCCGCGTCGCCGACCAGATCCAGCGCGATCTGGCGGAGCTGATCCGCGAGCTGAAGGATCCGCGCATCGGCATGGCCACGATCAGTGCGATCGAGGTCACGCCGGACTATGCGCACGCCAAGGTGTTCTTCTCGGTGCTGGTCGGCGACCCGGCCGAGACGCAGGAAGCCCTGAACGAGGCCGCAGGTTTCCTGCGCAACGGCCTGTTCAAGCGCCTGCAGATCCACACCGTGCCGACGCTGCATTTCCAGTTCGACCGCACCATCGAGCGCGCCGCCGAGATGAGTGCGTTGATCAACAAGGCCAACGCGAGTCGCGCGTTGGAGGATGAGGAACCGAATGACTGAGGCCGCTGCCTTGGCCGCGCCGGCCCTGGCCCCGAAGGAAAGCCGCCCGCCCCGCGTGCGGGTGCAACGCCGCGCGCTGCATGGCGTGTTGTTGCTCGACAAGCCGCTGGGCTTGTCGAGCAACGACGCGTTGCAGAAGGCCAAGTGGCTGCTGCGCGCCGAGAAGGCCGGCCACACCGGCACGCTGGACCCGCTGGCCACCGGTCTGCTGCCGCTGTGCTTCGGCGCCGCCACCAAGTTCAGCCAGGCCAGCCTGGACGCCGACAAGCGCTACCTCGCCACGCTGGCGCTGGGCATCCGCACCACCACCGGCGACGCCGAAGGCGAGGTGCTGGAGCGCCGCGACGCCGACGGCATCACCGCGGTACAGATCGCCAGTGCCTGCGCCGCCTTCACCGGCGAGATCGACCAGATGCCGCCGATGTATTCGGCGCTCAAGCACGAGGGCCGCGCGCTGTACGAGTACGCGCGCGCCGGCATCGAGATCGAGCGCAAGAGCCGCCGCGTGACGATTCATGCCATCGACATCGTCAGCGTGCAGGCTGGCACCGTGACCCTCGACGTCCGCTGCACCAAAGGCACCTACATCCGCACGCTGGCCGAAGACATCGGCACTGCGCTCGGCTGCGGTGCCTCGCTCGCCGCGCTGCGCCGCACCGGCTCCGGCGGCCTGACGCTGGACGGCAGCATCACGCTGACCGCGCTGGAAGCGCTGCCGGAAGAGCAACGCGCGGCGCTGCTGACCTCGCCCGACCGCCTGCTGGCGGACGCGCCCGAACTGCGACTGGATGCCGCCGAAGCGGCGCGCTTCCTGTCCGGCCTGCGCCGCCGCGTGACTGCGCCCGACGCACCGCGTGTGCGCGTCTACGGCCCCGAACTGCGCGCCTTCCTCGGCAGCGCCCACATCACCTCTGGCGAACTGATCGCCGACCGCCTGTTGACCCCACCGGAGGTCCAGGCGCTCCTCGCCGCCTGAACCGGTTTTTCTAGAAGCATCACCATGACCACCCCGATCCGCAACATCGCCATCATTGCCCACGTCGACCACGGCAAAACCACCATGGTGGACCAGCTCCTGCGCCAGAGCGGCACGTTCGCCGAGCATGAGAAGGTCGTCGACACCGTGATGGACAGCAACGCCATCGAACGCGAGCGCGGCATCACCATCCTGGCCAAGAACTGCGCCGTGAGCTGGGAAGGCACGCACATCAACATCGTCGACACCCCGGGCCACGCGGACTTCGGCGGCGAGGTCGAGCGCGCGCTGTCCATGGTCGACGGCGTGGTGCTGCTGATCGATGCGCAGGAAGGCCCGATGCCGCAGACGCGCTTCGTGACCAAGAAGGCGCTGGCGCTGGGCCTCAAGCCCATCGTCGTCGTCAACAAGGTCGACAAGCCGGGCGCCAAGCCCGACGCCGTCATCAACGCCGCGTTCGACCTGTTCGACAAGCTGGGTGCCAACGACGAGCAGCTCGACTTCCCGGTCGTCTACGCTTCGGGCATCAACGGCTGGACGTCGCTGGAAGAGGGCGCGCCCGGTGAGCAGTGGGGCCCCGACATGTCGGCCCTGTTCAACACCATCCTGAAGCACGTGCCGGCCCAGAAGGGTGACCCGGCCGCGCCGCTGCAGCTGCAGATCTCGGCGCTGGACTACTCCACCTTCGTCGGCCGCATCGGCGTGGGCCGCATCAGCCAGGGCACGCTCAAGCCCGGCATGGACGTGGCCGTCATGGAAGGCCCGGACGGCAAGACCACCAAGGGCCGCGTCAACAATGTGCTGACCTTCCAAGGCCTGGACCGTGTGCAGACCAACTCGGCCGGCCCGGGCGACATCGTGCTGATCAACGGCATCGACGACATCAGCATCGGCGTGACCGTCACCAGCCTGACCGACCCGGCACCGCTGCCCATGCTCAAGGTCGACGAGCCGACGCTGACGATGAACTTCTGCGTCAACACCAGCCCGCTGGCCGGTCGCGAAGGCAAGTACGTCACCAGCCGCCAGATCTGGGACCGCCTGCAGAAGGAACTGCAGAGCAACGTCGCGCTGCGCGTGTCGGAAACCGACGAGGACGGCATCTTCGAAGTGATGGGCCGCGGTGAACTGCACCTGACCATCCTGCTGGAGAACATGCGCCGCGAAGGTTACGAGCTGGCCGTCTCCAAGCCGCGCGTGGTGTTCCGCACCATCGACGGCGAGAAGCACGAGCCCATCGAGCTGGTCACCGCCGACGTGGAAGAAACCCACCAGGGCGGCGTCATGCAGGCGCTGGGCGAGCGCAAGGGCGAGCTGGTCAACATGGAGCCGGACGGCCGTGGCCGCGTGCGCCTGGAGTACCGCATCCCGGCGCGGGGCCTGATCGGCTTCACGAACGAGTTCCTGAACCTGACCCGCGGCTCGGGCCTGATCAGCAACATCTTCGACGGCTACGAGCCGCACAAGGGCGACATCGCCAGCCGCAAGAACGGCGTGCTGATCTCCATGGACGCTGGCGAGATCTTCACCTATGCGCTGGGCAAGCTGGACGACCGCGGCCGCATGTTCGTCAAGCCCAACGACCCGGTGTACGAGGGCATGATCGTGGGCATCCACAGCCGCGACAACGACCTGGTCGTCAACGCGACGCGCACCAAGCAGCTGACCAACTTCCGCGTCAGCGGCAAGGAAGACGCGATCAAGATCACGCCGCCCATCGACCTGACGCTGGAGTACGGTGTCGAGTTCATCGAGGACGACGAACTGGTCGAGATCACGCCGAAGAGCGTGCGCCTGCGCAAGCGCTTTCTTTCGGAGAACGAAAGAAAGCGCGCGTCGCGCGCCTAAAGGCTCGCGCCTTTGCGCCGTGCGGCTCGTTGAGCTCCCCCCGGCCCCCTCCGAGAGGGGGCTCTAGCCAGAGCATTGCCCGCGCCCCTTTTCAGGGGCGCTCTTTCATGAGTCACCGGTCTGCCGTCTTGCTGATGCTGCTGGTCACGCTGATGTGGAGTTCGGCGGGCGTGGTCACGCGGCATCTGGACGCGGCGCGGGGTTTCGAGATCACGTTCTGGCGCAGCGCGTTCAATGCGCTGGCACTGCTGGCCATCCTGGGCGTCATGCGGGGCAGGGCGCTGATCTCTGCCATGCGCGGCGGCGCGGTCTGGGCGTCGGGCCTGTGCTGGGCCGTCATGTTCACGGCCTTCATGGTGGCGCTGTCGTTGACGACGGTGGCCAACGTGCTGGTCACGATGTCGCTGTCGCCGCTGTTCACGGCCGTGTTCGCCCGCGTCTTCCTGCGCCAGCCCATCCCCGCGCGCACCTGGGCGGCCATCGTCGTGGCCGGCGCGGGCATTGCGTGGATGTTCGGCGGCCAGCTGGGCGGGCCGCTGCTCGGTGTGGTCGTGGCGCTGGGCGTGCCGCTCGCGGCTGCGACGAACTGGTGCCTGCTGCAGAAAATCGGGCCCAACGCCGACATGCTGCCCGCCGTGCTGATCGGCGCGCTGATCTCCATGGCCGTCACGCTGCCGCTGGCCTGGCCGCTGCAGGCCGGCGCGCACGACCTGAATCTGCTGGCGCTGCTCGGGGTCTTGCAGCTCGCCGTACCCTGCCTGGTTGCGGTGCGCATCGCGCGGGAGCTGCCCAGCCACGAGATCGCGCTGCTCGGCCAGGGCGAAACGCTGCTCGGCGTGTTGTGGGCCTGGCTGTTTGCAGGCGAACATCCGGGCAGTGCGGCGCTGGTGGGCGGCGGCCTCGTGCTGGCCGCGCTCATCGCCCACGAAGCCCTTGCTCCTCCTTCCGTCCAACCTGCCTTGAAGAACGCATGAACGACCTGATCCCGCCCCTGGTATCCGACGGCCAGATCCTGGCCGAGGTCAATGGCTGCCTCGGCCTCATCACGCTGAACCGCCCGCAGGCGCTGAACGCGCTGTCGCTGGCCATGGTGCGCGACATGACCACGCTGCTGCGCCACTGGGCCGCGCACCCCGAGATCCAGGCCGTGGCGGTGCTGGGCGCCGGCCGCGAAGGCAAGGCACCGGCCTTCTGCGCGGGCGGCGACATCCGCTTCTTCCACCAGGCGGCCCATGCGGGCGACCCGGCGCTGGAAGACTTCTTCACCGAGGAATACCGTCTCAACCACCTGATCCACCACTACCCCAAGCCCTACATCGCGTTGATGGACGGCGTGGTGATGGGCGGCGGCATGGGCATCAGCCAGGGCGCCAAGCTGCGCGTGCTCAGCGAACACTCCAAGCTCGCCATGCCCGAGACCGGCATCGGCCTGTTTCCGGACGTCGGCGGCGGCTACTTTCTCGCGCAGTGCCCGGGGCACGTCGGCGAATGGCTGGCGCTGACCGGCCACGCCATCGCGGCCGGCGACGCCATCGAGTGGGGCCTGGGCGACGTGTTCGTGCGCTCGGCGCAGTGGCCCGGCATGGTCGACGACCTGCGCCACGGCCACCAGCCCAGCGCCGAGCATGTCGTGGCGACCGTCATGGAGCGCGTGGACCTGGCGCCCGCGTCCGATCCCAAGGCGGCGGCCGAGCGCATCGACCGCCACTTCGGCCTGCCGACCCTGGCCGCCATCCTGGACTCGCTCGCCGCCACGCCCGACCCCTGGGCCCAGCAGACCCACGCCGCGCTGCTGAAGCGTTCGCCGACGATGACCGCTGTCACGCTGGAGCTGGTGCGCCGCGGCCGCAAGCTCAGCCTGGCCGACGACCTGCGCCTGGAGCGCGACCTGGTGCACCACAGCTTCCACCTGCGCGGCGCCGCGCGCAGCGAGACGGTGGAGGGCATCCGCGCGCTGGCCGTGGACAAGGACCACCAGCCCCGCTGGAAACCGGCGCAGGTGGCCGACATCGACCCGGCCGAGGTCGCGGCCTTCTTCGTCAGCCCCTGGACGCCCGAGTCGCACCCGCTGCGCGACCTGGCATGAGCGTGGCCGATCCCGCGCGCCACAGCCCCTGGCGCCTGTCCGTCGCGCCGATGATGGATTGGACGGCGGGGCCTTTATTCATGCGGGTTATCTGGCGGTCGTAGCAATCTCGTAGCAGCTGCGATGGCGCAGGACGGGCATTGGTCACCGATTGGCGCGGCCCGGCATGAGGATCTTGCTCTCGTGCAGCTTTGTGGTTTTGCCCGCGTGGACTGATACAAGCAGTGCAACGCGCAAGCGAGACGATTGCGCTGACGATTCCACCTTGGGGCCTCGCGGATGCCATCGCCTGAGATAACCGCTGCGTTTGATCGCCTAAAGGCTGCAGCAGCACAGATTGAGCAGGAGCGCAGGCAGGTGAAAAGCCTTGTCCTGCGCGAATTCGCGCATCGCACTGAACAGCGGAACCGGGCCAATGAAGCCGGCATCCGTGCCGCAGCAGTCATGCTGTCGTTGTCGTTCCGAGACACCTCTTCTCAACATGTCTTCTACGACCATCGCGAGCAGTCACACGACGAATTGTTGAGTGCGTTGGTGGTGAGTCACAACAGGCAATATCAGTGGCTGCTTGCTGAGGTGTTTGAGCACTTTGAAGACTTCATGACTGACGCATATGGGTGCGCCGGCGCCATCGATTCGACCATCTGGTCCAGCAAGGATTTGACGTCGATTGGAGGGCATGCTGGGATGCCCACCTCGTGGTGGATCGAGAAAGCCAGAGGCCTGCGCGGCATGAAGGCCACCGTTGCGGCGAGTCGCTTGCGAGCCTTTCCTGGGATCAGTCAAGTCGAATCCCGCAATGCGCTCGCCGTTGACCTCAAAGTGGTGCTCTTCTTGGTCGAACGGATGCGGCATCTAATCGTTCACAGGCGTGGGCAAGCATCAAGCGCGGACGACTTTGCGGAGGGCATCGCTAGGGACGCCGGGCTGGCGGCGCCAACTCAAGAGATTCGAGACTTAGTAGGCCAGTATTTCGGGAACGGCAGGCTGAACACCACCATCCATTTGCTTGATCATCAGCTCCTGCCATCTGATGACGGCTTCAACTGGCACGTCGAGAAGTTTGATCAATTGCTGGGGTGGCTGCTCGCGTACGCGCATATGGTCTCAGCGCGGCTCTAGTCTCAGGAACCTGTTGATCACGCTGCCAAAACGAAGCGGCCCGGATCGTTGATCGCGGGCCGCTTTGCTTCGTGGCGATTTGTCAGCTAGTCGGAGTAGACCGCCAGGTGCGGTAGCTCGCTGATGGCGATGTCGCGCTGGCCGTCCAGCCAGGTGGCTACGTCGGCCACGCTGCACATGTAGTCCCCGCCGTCCTTCCAAAAGGGTACGGGGTTCCTTTTGGCGTAGATCTCGTTTTGGATCGTGCGGGGGCTCTTGCTGCGGAGCCTGGCGAACTCGGCGTGGGTCATGGTTGGCCGGCCGTCGGTCAGTAGGAGAAGGGCGAACTGGGTACGCATGCTTAGAGCTTTGCCGGCTTCAGGATGCGGCTGGTTTTGGCGTGGTCGGGCTGCTGGCCCAGGCCGGGGATAGTTCCCGAGGCATTGGCGCGCTGCAGGGGGTCGTCGGAGGCGCGCATGGCGTCGATGCGGGCGCTGGCCTGGCGGGAGGCCCTTGCGGCGCGCCGGCCGCGCGGTGTGAGCATTTCGGCGACCAGGCTGCTCTTGAAGTTCGGGTCGAAGGGGCTCAATGCGCGGCCTCCCGGTAGATCTCGGCGCCGGCGACATCGGAAATGCACACGTCGCCGGCGGCGACGCGCGCTGCCAGGTGGTCGGCGCCGGCGAGGACGGCCAGGCCGAGGGTCGGATGCCTGACCATCAGGTCGTGGCCTTCCTGGGCCGCTGTCCAGATCTGCTCGGCCAGGGCAGCGCGCCAGGCGCAGCCCTCGGTGGCAATCTGCACCAGGTTGCGCAGCATCGCGTGCTGGCGGCGCGCCAGGTCGCTGCCGGGCGCGGTGTTGGCGGCGATCTCAGCGCCGATGCCGACGATCCAGGCCAAGTGGCTGACAAGGCCGCGCGCCGTCTCGCCGTCGCTGGTCATGAATAGCTCGATGCCAACGGTGCGCAGGTGATTGCGCATGCGGTTCGTCGCCATGGCGATGGCGACGGGATGGCTGTGGGGGGTGGCGCGTCGGTCATTGCGACGCGCTGCGGATGTGCGCATGTGCTGCTTCCTTCAGGGTCAGTCGTTGTCGGCCGCAGCCGCGCGCTTGCGGTCCACGGCTGGGCGGTTGGTGGAGACGGGGGAACTCGGGGCGCGGCGCTCAGCGCGCGGTGGCTGAGAGGACTGCGAGACGCCAGCCCGCCGTCGGACGCGTAGCGCAGCTCTGATGCGCACCACGCGCGACACCAGCGGGTGCGCCATGGATTGCTGGAAGTCGGCCGGCCAGTGGGCGCGGCCCTGGCGCATGCGCTCCCAGGTGTCCTGCAGCAGGCCGTCCGGCAGCTCGACGCCGGTAAGCGGGGCGACGCTCATGCGTGGCTGTCCCGGGCTTGCGCCGCCGTCAGGCGGGTGTCCACGTTCAAGCCGCACAGGCTGCTGAGCGCCGAGGTGTTCGGCGCGCTGGTGCTGGACTTTTTGACGTTCGGCAATGGCTACCTGGAGCTGCCGCGCAGCGCGACGGGGCGCAACCTGCAGCTCTTGCACCCGCTTGCAAAGTACGTGCGGCGCGGGGCCGAGCTGGACCGCTACTTCTTCGTGCGGGGCTGGAAGGACGAGCACGAGTTCGTGCGCGGCTCGATCTTTCACATGCGCGAGGCGGACATCAACCAGGAGATCTACGGCCTGCCGGAGTACCTTTCGAGCCTGCAGGCGGCCTGGCTGAATGAGTCGGCCACGCTGTTCCGACGTCGGTACTACAACAACGGCAGCCACGCGGGCTTCATCCTCTACATCAGCGACCCGGCCCAGCAGCAGGAAGACATCGACTCGATCCGCGAGGCGTTAAAGAGCAGCAAGGGGCCGGGCAACTTTCGCAACCTGTTCCTCTACTCGCCCAACGGCAAGAAGGATGGGGTGCAGCTCATTCCGGTGAGCGAGGTGGCAGCGAAGGACGACTTCTTCAACATCAAAAGCGTCAGCCGCGATGACGTGCTGGCGGCCCATCGCATCCCGCCGCAGTTGCTGGGCATCGTGCCGGGGAACACGGGTGGCTTTGGCGCGGTGCTGCCGGCGGCGCAGGTGTTCGCCCGCAATGAGATCGAGCCGCTGCAGGCGCGGTTTCTGGCGTTGAATGAGTGGATGGGGGAAGAGGTGGTGCGGTTTGAGCCGTATGTGATCGCGACGGTGCCGGGTGACAGAGGTACCGCGTGATCCCGCAAGGCGTCGCCGTTGAACGACGCCGGGTGCCGTCGAAATCGACATTGCAGCAGTCGGTGCTCTACGGGCGCCAGCTCTTCCTGGCCTTGCGCCATTCCCTGATCTTTTGACGGCGGCTCTTGAACTCGGTTTCGAAGCCAGATTCAAGGTCATCGATCACACGGTGAACCGCCTCTTCGATGCGACGGATGTGGTCGTCCTTCAAGGTCTTGGCCACCCGGTTCTTGGACTCGAAATCCTCGCCCGTCACCGTTTCGAACAGGTCGCCACCCGCGTCGCTGACCTTGAAAGACCTGTGCTGCCGCTCTAGGCGCTGCAGCCGCTTGAGCAGGCGCATTACGCTGAACGACAAATCAGCTGCTTCACCGGGACTCTTCTCGTCCGGCTCTCTCAGGTAGTACAAGCGCGATTTTTCAAGGATGTCTGCAGCGAGGTCGCAGCATGCGTCGACCTCTGAGCGCTTCTCCTTGCGAGCCTCGCGACTGTTTGCCTGAGCGCTGGAGATGAACCAGCCTACAGCGGTGACGGCGAAGCCAAACGCCGGCAGCCACTTGGCGAACTCGTCAACCGCGCTCAGTGCACGCCCTCGTGCTTACCGGCATCCTCCACGTAGCTCCAGATCTTGGTCACGTAAAGGTCGAGATCGGATCGAATGAGCAGACGGCGACGCAGAAGTTTGGGCGAGCACCGGTACTTGCGCACCAAGCCACCAAAAGCCTCGTCAAGGAACGACGAGCCAAACGTCAGCGCCCCGCGCAAGTCGATCTCCACTTCGTCGTCACCCTCATTGAGGGCCGGCCACAGCCATTCTTCGCGGAATCTCTCACCCGAGTTCGGCCCGTCGTCAACGGTCCGACCTGCAGGGCTACGGGAGAAGTCACGCGCTACAACAATCGAGCGATTCATGATTTAACTCCGTAGTTGAGGGTCCAGATCAACAGCGTGCCGTCGACCGGGTTGTTGAGCGTACCAGTCGCCGTCGAGCTACCTCCATCCCCCATGACAAAGTAGCCACGGCGGCTGTAGATCGCAAGAGCGTTCGCTCGGTGCCTTTCAGTGAACTCTACCATTTCGGGTAAACCCTTGCCTCGGTAATACAAGCGTGTTCGCGTCCTGCCGCCAGCGGCGGCGCTAATTAGCTCGCAGTCACCACCGCGGCGAAGCCTTCGGAAGGTGACTTGATCGATCCATTCGGGCTTGGCCAGCAGCGTCGCCGGGATGGAGTCGCCGCGATCATGCATCGCGACGAAGATGCGTTTTGACTCCATGTTGACCGTCGCGAACATCCACCAATGGGATGCGGCCTTGTCCTGATATGCGTGCTTTCTCACGTTGGTCAAGGCCTCGGCGATGCATGAGCCCAAACCAAGTTGCCAATCTGCTCCCGTCGCCGTTCGTACCTCTTCAAGGAATGGCTCAATGGGCGTGGCATCGGCGTTGTGACCCTCGAACTGGTGCCACTTGATAACGTCGTGGGCTGCCACGGCCTTGCGAGGCGGCAAGCCCAGCTGAGAGAACACCTTCGCTGACTGCAGCATTTGCTCCACAACGTCGTTTTCCGGGTAGGTGCAGGACAACTTCGCCCTGTGAAGCTCCACCCAGCAATCGAGGTGCCCGAGGAAGAGCAGCAGGCCACAAGGAAAGAGTCGCTCGGTTTTGGAGAAGTCCAGCTTCACTGAACGCCCCAAAGCCAAGCCGACAGTCACCGTCCGGATGAAGTCGTCAAAAATCTGCCGCGTCCGCCCGCTGCCGTGGTATCGGAGGTCGGTCGGGACGACGACGGACATGGAGCCGAAGGTCTGCGGCCGACGGTGGCGTACACGTCGCGCCAGGATGGAGCGTCTGCGCTCACGCCGAAGCTTGCGCGACCGTCGCGCGCTGATGCGCCGCTGCCTGCGGAACAACTCGTTGGTTGGTTTTTTCAATCTGGGCTCCCCCGCGTGCAATTCTCCGTCACTGGCTAGTCACAAAGGCCCAGGCGTTGCCCGTGAGCCTGTGGGTATCAACGGTGGACTTCGCCCGCTCGCGCCAGAGGGGAGGGCGACCACGCATTGCGGCGCGCGCTCGGGACCCCGCCCCGCCCGCGCGCTAAATAGGGCGCTTTTGACGGCGATGCCGGCCGGATGCGTTGCAAGGCCTGGAGCGGCCCGGCGGGCGATTGGCGGGGCGGAAACGCTGACGGGATCTGACGGCCTTCGTGCTGCATGACCGAGAGTTGTGGGGCGCTCTGGTGGGAGCGAGCGCTGCGTCCGTGAACGCGTCGGATTGAATGTTTGCGGAGATCGCTCGGGAAGTTCCTAACCTTCTGAACCAGGCCGACAAAGTGGGCCTAAGTCGTTGTCACACTGGGGGATTTATGGTTAGGTTAGCCCCCTAATCTCTCCTAACCAATTTCCTAATATCTCTACAAGTCGTTGATTTGGAAGGGATTTTATGATGCAAAAGTTAAGTTATGAATTCCTAACCTGATTAGGTTTTGATTTGGAGAAGGTTAGGTTCTGGCTTGTCCCGTAAATGCCTGTCGTGACTGAAGAATCTCGCGATATTGCCGGGCAGGTTAGGGAGGTTAGGAACTTCCCGAGGTCGCCCTGATTTTGCGCAAGCCCTACGGGCCGAGCGCGTGGCCAGTTCGCCCGCTGCGAGATCTTGTCGCCAGGTCGACGGGCTCATGGGCGCCGGGCCGAACCCGGCGACGCCCTTCCACCCTCGGTTGGCAATACTGTATAAATACACAGTATGTGGGTCGAAGCCATCCAGTTGCGTCATCGAGGGAGGAAGCTCCCCCAGCAGAGCCTTGAAGACATGGTCCCGCTACGCGGCCGGCTTTGGGTCACCGTCCTGCGCCTGCATCCAGATGGTGGCCGGCCGTTGACGGCATCGCTTCTGGGTATTCGAGGGACTGACCAGCTCGTGTTTCGGCAGCTCGACGACGCGCGGGTCAAGGTGCGCGACGGCCAGATCATGGTGCTCGGCTGGGAAGACCACGGCGACGGCCGCAAGAGTGTCAGGCCCGTGCCCCAGGTCTGGTGGTGCGACCCCATTCGAGAGCCTTACGACGCCACCGAGGCGGTGGCAAAGGCGCGTTTCCCGCCCACTCGCGGCAGAGCGCGCCGCGAGGCGGAGAAACGAAATGCTCAGCCAGGCACGGTGCCTGCCTGATCCTGAAAACGTTGGAGCTACCGATGAAGTACGACGACACCCATGTCACCGAGGCCCAGTTGAGCGAACTCGATGCTGATGCATTCGACATGGCACAACTGGTCGACGAGTCAGGTAGGCCGGCGCGCTACGTGTTCAGCACCCACCCCCAACTGCGGGCGGCCCATGGCGCGCCTCGCGGCGCACGCTGGCAGCGGTTGGTCGTGCACGTAGACGATGCGACTGACGGGGTCACGTTCAATCGTGTGTGGGTGGCGTTGCGCATCAAGCCGTCAGAGGTCCCTTTTTAGCTTTTTGCGCGGCATGCGTACTGGCGCATCTCATGCGTTGGTGGCGACAAACAAAAGACCCCGGGCATCGCCCGGGGTCAACCGTATTTGTTGCTCACTCACACGGCCTGCTCAGGGAGGAAAAGCAGGGGCTTGCGCCAGGGCCGATGTTACCGGCCGGAGTTTTTGCCCGGAGGCCACCGTCCTCTCGTTATGACGTTCCAGCCTAGTCAATGTTCAACGGGGAAAACCCTACGTTATCGCGCGCTGGCTTAGCCAGCGCCTGCGGTTCAGCCGAGGATCTTCAGCGGTGCAGATTCGCAGCCCGTAGTTGGGTGTAGCGCATGAGTTGCTTCGGGTCCTTGTGGCCGGTGACGAGCATCATTTCGGGGATGCTGTACTTGCCCGACTCGACCAGGCGCGAGATCGCCTCGTGCCGCAGGTCGTAGAGCTGCAGATCCTCAATGCCCAGCTTGTCGCAAGCCCGAGGGAACACGCTGCTCCAGCTCTTGCCGTTCAGCGGGAAGATGAGTTCGCCGTCCTTTGGCTGGCGTTCGATGATCTCCATGCAGCGGCCGAGCAGAGGCACGCACTGGTTGTTCCCCAGCTTCTTGCGCGGGTCCTTCCTGTCGCGGATGAGGATCGTCTTGTCGTCGCGATTCAGGTCTTCCCAGCGCAGCCCACAGATCTCGCTTGGCGGCCGAAAGCAGCTATCGAGGATGAAATCGAAGATGTCCATGGTGAGGCTGCGCGAGTGCAGCCGGAACCATGCCCGCAGCGCGTCCAGCTCGGGCTGAGTCGGCCGCCTGTCGCGCTCATTGCTTCGCGCCAGCATGCCCATGTGGTTTAGGGCCTCGCGGGCGTCCTCGACGACGTTGCGCAGCGAGTGGATGCGCCAGATCGACCTGGCCATCTTCAGCACGGTGCCCAGGTAGGTCAGGTCGATTGACGCCGTGACGCCCTGCACGCGGCGGTCCTCAGTGATGTACTGGACGATGCGCTCCGCCGTCAGGTTGTTCACCTTGACCGCTCCCAGGCCGGTCTTCTTGTCGGCCATCCGATTCAGCACCCACGTCTTGTTCTTGCCGAAGGGCTTCGTCTTCGACACCTCCTCGGTGTAGCGCGTGATCAGATCGCCAATCGTCGTCTTGGATTTGGGGGACACCAGGCCGGCCAGGCCCGCTTCCACGTCAGTTTCCACCTGTCGGGCCCAGGCCTCGGCCAGCGCCTTCGTCCCGAAGGTCTTCGTCTGCGTCGGTGCGCCTTTTCGGCGCACCTGGGCACGCCACTTTCCGTTCAACGGGATAATTGATGGCATCGCTCTTTGGTCCTCCCTCTGGTCCATTTGCTACGGGCCGAAGCGAGCGTCGCGGCCGTAGCACTTCCGTAGCACTGGGAAAGTGTATGCCAGGGGAAATTTGTGGAAATCCGTGCTACGGATTGACCCGTCGAAATGCCAGTTTCTTCCGATAAATCAACGTCTTATAACCCTTGGCGCCTGTCCGTTGCGCCCATGATGGACTGGACGGACCGCCATTGCCGCTACTTCCACCGCCTGCTCACGCGCCACGCGCTGCTGTACACCGAGATGGTGACGACCGGTGCGCTGCTGCATGGCGACCAGCCGCGCCACCTGGACTTCAATGCCGAGGAGCACCCCGTGGCGCTGCAGCTCGGCGGCAGCGAGCCGGCCGACCTGGCGGCCTGCGCGAAGCTGGCCGAGCGCTGGGGCTACGACGAGGTCAACCTGAACTGCGGCTGCCCCAGCGAGCGCGTGCAGAAGGGCGCGTTCGGCGCCTGCCTGATGGCCGAGCCGCAGCTGGTGGCCGACTGCGTGAAGGCCATGCGCGACGCGACGACGCTGCCCGTGACGGTCAAGCACCGCATCGGCATCGACAGAAACGAGAGCTACGGCTTCGTGCGCGACTTCGTCGCCACCGTGGCCGAAGCCGGCTGCGAGGTTTTCATCGTCCATGCCCGCAACGCCTGGCTGCAAGGCCTGAGCCCGAAGGAAAACCGCGAGATCCCGCCGTTGCGCTACGAACTGGTGGCGCAGTTGAAGCGCGACTTCCCGCAGCTCACCATCGCCGTCAACGGCGGCCTGAAGACGCCCGACGAGATCGCCGCGCAGCTGGCCGTGCTGGATGGCGTGATGATTGGCCGCGAGGCCTATCACGAGCCCTGGAGCCTGGTGCAATGGGACTCGCGCTTCTTCGGCCAGCCCGACCCTGCGCCGAACTCGACGCTTGGGCGCGAGCAGGTCGAGGACCAGTGGCTGAGCTACCTCGAACGCGTGCATGCCAGCGGCCGGTCCTGGTCGTACGCGATGCGCCATGCGCTGGGCCTGTGGAACGGCACGCCCGGTGCGCGCCGCTGGCGCCAGGTGTGGAGCGACCACCGCCTGAAGACACTGGCGCCGCGCGAGGTGGCCGCGCAGGCCACCGCTGCCCGGCTGTCGGGTCTGGCGCTGGCCGCTTGACGAGCGCCTGCGGGACGCCCGATGGCTGAGGCTGCCGCGCTCCCCGAGCGTCCCGCGGACGAGCCGCTGGGCTGCGGCGTGTTCGACACGGCGCTGGGGCGCTGCGGCATCGTCTGGAGTGCCCAAGGGGTGGTGGCCACCCGCTTGCCCGACGTGACCGTGCAGGACCTGTGCCGGCGCTTCCCCGCCGCCCGGGAGGTCGCCAGCCCGCCGGCGGCCATCGCCGCGGCCATCCGGGGGGTGCAGGCGCTCCTGGCCGGCGGCACGCCGGACCTGCGCGACGTCGTGCTCGACGAGCGCGGCATCCCCGAGTTCCGGCGCCAGGTGCACGCGCTGACCCGCGCCATCCCGCCCGGCCAGACGCGCACCTACGGCGACATCGCCGCCGCCCTCGGCCAGCCCGGGGCGGCGCGTGCCGTCGGCCGGGCCGAAGGCGACAACCCCTTTGCGCCCATCGTGCCCTGCCACCGCGTCATGGGCGCCGGGGGCGAGCCCACCGGCTTTTCGGCACCGGGCGGCATCGACACCAAGCGCCGGCTGCTGCTCATCGAGGCCCGGGCCGCCGGCCAGTTGGCGGGCGACCAGCAAGCCTTGTTCTAATCGCGCATGTCCTTTGCATCCCTGGGCCTCTCGCCCGCCCTGCTGCGCGCCGTGCGCGACCAGGGCTATCACGCGCCGACCGCCGTGCAGACGGCCGCGCTGCCGCCCATCCTGGCCGGTGCCGATGTGCTGGCGCTCGCCCAGACCGGCTCCGGCAAGACCGCCGCGTTCGTGTTGCCGCTGCTGCAGCGCCTCGTCGCGTCGCCGCCGCGGCCGGGGCCGCGCGTGCTGGTGCTGGCACCCACGCGCGAGCTGGCCGCGCAGACGGCGCAGCTGCTGCGCGACGTGGCCGCGTTGCTGCTGCACCGCCCCAAGGTCGCGCTGGCGTTCGGTGGCGTGTCCATCAACCCGCAGCTGATGGCGCTGCGCGGCGGCTGCGACGTGATGGTGGCCACGCCGGGCCGGCTGCTGGACCTCATCGACCACAACGGGCTGACGCTCGCGGGCGTGGCGTGCCTGGTGCTGGACGAGGCCGACCGCCTGCTGGCGGCCGGCTTTGCCGACGAGCTGCACCGCGTGCTGGCGCTGCTGCCCGCGCGGCGCCAGACGCTGCTGTTCTCTGCCACCTGCCCGCAGGCCGTGCAAGGCCTGGCCGAGCAACTGCTGCACGACCCGGTGCGCATCGACATCCAGGAGGCGCCGCCGCAGATCACGCAGCGCGCCATCCAGCTCGACCGCGCGCAGCGCCTGCCCGCGCTGCGGCAACTGCTGACCGACGAGGGCTGGGGCCGCGCGCTGGTGTTTGTCGCCAGCCGCTACACGGCCGACCTGGTGTCGGACAAGCTCTTCGCCCATGGCTTCAAGGCCGGCGTGCTGCATGGCGAGCTGAGCCAGGGCGCGCGGCGCGACGTGCTGGCGGCGCTCAAGGACGGCAGCGTCCAGGTGCTGGTGGCCACCGACGTGGCCGCGCGCGGCCTGCACGTGGACGCGCTGGACGCCGTCGTCAACTACGAGCTGCCGCGCTCGGCCGCCGACTACACCCACCGCATCGGCCGCACCGGCCGCGCGGGTGCCACCGGCGTGGCGGTCAGCTTCATCTGCGCCGACAGTGCGGAGAACGCCGAGAGCCATTTCCGCCTCATCGAGAAGCGCCAGGGCCGGCGCGTGCCGCGTGAACGGCTGGCGGGCTTCGAGCCCGGGGCCGTGGCCAGCGAGGCCCAGGCGGCCGGCGGCATCAAGAGCACCACGCGCAAGAGCAAGAAGGACAAGCTGCGCGAGGCCGCAGCGCGCGCCGCAGCAGGGGCCGACGATGGGCATTGAGATCGAACGCAAGTTCTTGGTCAGCGGCGAGGGCTGGCGCCAGCCGGCCTCGCGCCAGACGCGCTTCAGCCAGGGCTACCTGAGCCGCGACCCGGCGCGCACCGTGCGCGTGCGCCTGGCCGGCGAGCGCGCGTTCCTGACCATCAAGGGCGCGACGCGCGGCGCCACACGCGCCGAGTTCGAGTACGAGCTGCCGCCGGCCGACGCGCAGCAACTGCTGGCGCTGTGCGACGGCCCGGTCGTCGAGAAGATCCGCCACCTGTGCGCGTTCGACGGCATGACCTGGGAGGTGGACGAGTTCCTGGGTGCCAACGCCGGCCTGCTGGTCGCCGAGATCGAGCTGCAGTCCGAGGACCAGGCCTTCTCGCGCCCGCCCTGGCTGGGCGAGGAGGTGACCGGCGACGCGCGCTACGTCAACGCCAACCTGGCGGTGACGCCGTACACCGGCTGGTGAGCCGGCGCGCCTTTCACGTTTGAGCTCCCACGTTTGAGGTGATCCATTTGTGCATGGCCTGCGTATGACAGGGGAACGCCTTGTCATATGCCGGCCATCACCGCACGCAAGAATGCGGCGTCGGCTCTCCATCCCCGGTCGGCTTCGCCATCACCACGCCCGTGCCTCCTGTCCTGTCATCGCTGCTGCAACGAACGCGCGTCGGCATCCTGGTGCTGCTGCTCGTCGTGCTGCCGTTGCACAGCGTGGCGCAGCTGGTGGCGGGCGTGCAGGGGCACCGGCACATGCACACCGGTTCGTTGGCGCCGCAGGGTTCCGCGCTGGCGAGCCTGACGCGGCCGCTGCGTGCGCTGCTCGACCATCTGCACGCCGCGCAGGACCCGCGGCTCGTGGCGGGGTTCACGGTGAGCACCGGGCCGGCCAACGGCCTGCACCAGCATGGCGGCGTCTTCCACAAGCATTCGCATGACACCGCTGACGTGCTCGACGTTGGCGATTCGGCCGAGGATGCTTCGCATGGCGGCGCCACGGCCTTCCTGGCCTGGCTGCCCACGGGCCTGGCCATGCTGGCGGGTGAGGGCGATGCCCGCCCCGTCACGGCCGCGCCGGACTGGCGCGACCGCGTCGTCGTGCCGCTGCTGACACCGCCTCGCGGCTGACCGCCCCGGCGCATCCGCGCCTGCCCATCGCGCCTGTTCCCCGATTTCCGCCCGTCCCGACGTGACGGGCGGCGCCTGCGCACGCCCGCAGCGGTCACTGCTTTCCGAGAACGCCCATGCCAAAAGAACATCCGTCGTTGCACCCACGGCGCCTGCAGCCGACGCTGCTCGCCGCCAGCCTGCTGGCCGCGGCCACCGCCCATGGCCAGTCCGGGCCGGTCGCCGTGTCAGCCCTGGAACGCGTGGAGGTCACCGGCCGCCATTACGACAACGCCATCGGCAGCACCGACGCCGCGTCGCAAGGCAGCATCCGTGCCGAGCTGCTGAAGAGTCGCCCCGCGCTGCGCCCGGGCGAGGTGCTGGAGTTCGTGCCCGGCCTCATCGTCACGCAGCACTCGGGCGACGGCAAAGCCAACCAGTACTTCCTGCGCGGCTTCAACCTCGACCATGGCACCGACTTCGCCACCACCGTCAACGGCTTGCCGGTCAACATGCCCACGCACGGTCACGGCCAGGGCTATTCGGACCTGAACTTCCTGATCCCGGAGCTGGTGGACCGCATCGACTACCGCAAGGGGCCGTACTTCGCCAGGAACGGCGACTTCTCGGCCGCCGGTTCGGCCGACATCGCCTACCGCCACACGCTGGACGAGAACTTCGCGGCGCTGACGCTGGGCCAGCGCCAGTTCCAGCGTTTCGTCGGCGCGGGCTCCGCGGCCATCGGCGGCGGCATGAACCTGCTCGGCGCCATCGAGGTGCAGCACAACGACGGCCCGTGGCAGCTGCCGGAACACCTGCGCAAGAGCAACGGCGTCGTCACGCTGTCCGCCGGGACCCAGGCCGAGGGCTGGAGCGCCAGCCTGATGGGCTACGACGCGACCTGGAACTCGACCGACCAGGTGCCCCAGCGGCTGATAGCCGCGGGCAGCTACAACGGCAAGCCCTTCGGCCGCTTCGATGCGGTGGACACCAGCGACGGTGGCGACACGCGCCGCACCAGCCTGTCCGGCGAATGGCATCGCAACACGGGCAGCGAGGCCACGACCGTCGCGGCCTATGCGATGAACTACCGGCTGCAGCTGTTCTCCAACTTCACCTACGCGATGGAGCGGCCGGTGGAGGGCGATCAGTTCCTGCAGCAGGACCGGCGCGATGTCTACGGCCTGAACGCCGCCCACAGCGTGGAGCACCGCGTCGCCGGCATGCCCGCCAGGACCGAAGTCGGCCTGCAGTTGCGCCACGACCGCATCCGCGTGGGCCTGTTCGACACCGTGGAGCGCCGCATCACCGCCACGACGCGCGACGACGAGGTGCGCCAGACGCAGCTGGGCGTCTACGGCCAGACCTCGGTGGAGCTGGCGCCGTGGCTGCGCGGCGTCGTGGGCCTGCGCGCCGACCAGGCCCGCTTCAAGGTGGACGCGCTGACGAACGCCGCCAACTCGGGCAGCGCCTCGGCCCACCTGCTGAGCCCGAAGTTCGCGCTGATCGCCGGCCCCTGGGCCAGGACCGAGTTCTTCTTCAACGCCGGCCGCGGCTTTCACAGCAACGACGCCCGCGGCACCACGGCCACCGTGGACCCCAAGACGGGCGACCCGGTCGAGAAAGTGCCCGGGCTGGTGGCGGCGCGCGGCATGGAGCTGGGCGCGCGGACCGAGTGGGTGCCTGGGCTGCAGAGTTCGGTCGCGCTGTGGCAACTGGACTTCGACTCCGAGCTGGTCTACGTGGGCGACGCCGGCGCCACCGAGGCCAACCGGCCCAGCAAGCGCCACGGCGTGGAGTGGAACAACCGCTACGTGCCACTGCCCTGGCTGCTGGTGGACGCCGACCTGGCCTGGACGCATGCGCGTTTCGCGGACGCCGACGCCGCCGGCAACCGCATCCCGAACGCGGTCGACAAGGTGGGTTCCATCGCCGTCACCGTGCGCGACATTGGCCCCTGGTCGGCCAGCGTGCAGTGGCGTTACCTGGGTTCGGGCGCGCTGATCGAAGACAACAGCGTGCGCTCCAGGTCGTCGCTGACCACCAACCTGCGCGTCAGCCGCAAGCTGGGCGCGATGTTCGGCAAAGCCAGCGAGATCACGTTCGATGTGTTCAACGTGCTGAACCGCAAGCTCAACGACATCGAGTACTTCTACGAGTCGCAACTGCCGGGCGAGGCCGCGCCGGTGGCCGACAGGCACGTGCACCCCGCCGAGCCGCGCACCGTGCGCGTCACGCTGAAGGTGGGTTTCTAAGGGCTCAACGCCATGCGCGCGATGCTGCTGTGGCTGCTGATCCTGGCGCAACCGGTGTTCGGTGCATCCAGTGCCAGCCTGCGGCTGCTCGGGCCGGCGCACTGGCATTCGGCGCCCGCCGCGGCCGCGCCGGGCGACTGGCTGCAGCCGGCGGTGCAGGTCGTGCAGCGGCTGGTGCAGCGGGTGCAGCAAGTGCGCGAACAGGCGCAGGCACGCGCGCATGCGGGTGCGCATGCGAGTGCGCATGCGCAAGGCCGCCAGCATGAGCACCACGGCGTGCAGCGCCACTGGCACGACGCCCGCGACGGCAGCGTGCACACCGTGGCCAGCGCCGACCCGGCCGTGGCCGATCTGGTGGCGGGGGCGACGGTGGGCAGCGCCACGCTGACGCTGGCGGCACCGGTCCAGGCCTTGCGGCTGCCGGTCAGCGCTGCCAACGGCCGCTGGCCGCCCGCGCCGGCGGTGGCGTGGGCCGACGCAGAGCCCCGGCCCCACTCACCGCCGCCCCGCGGCTGACCCGAACGGCCGCGCCACGCGGCCGCGCCGACCCGTTCGCGGCCGTGGCCGCAGCGGGATTTGCACCGTGCCTGCCGGCCGCGACGCCGTCGCCCGCGCGGGCCTTTCGGGGATGACACCGTGATGCCAATCGACGCTATCGACGCGGTCGAGGTGGGCCGCATGCTCGGCCACGACCTGCACCGGCTCAGCCGCCTGCCCGTGCAGCCGCACTGGCCCGACGCCGTTCGCGAGGGTTTCACCGCCGCCGCCGCGCAGCAGGGCAGCCGCCCGCGCCAGGACGACCGCTTCGTGCGCAAATGGCTGCAGCTGCGCCTGGGTGCGCTCGCGCGTGGCCGCAGCGTCGCGCCCGACGTGACCATCGAGCTGCTGCGCCGGCTGGACGTGAGCCACTGCCCCGTCACGCGCGAGCCGCTGACGCACGCCACCCGCCAGGGCAGCGATGCCTCCGTGGACCGGCTCAACAACGACGGCGCCTATGCGGCGTCCAACCTGGCCATGATGAGTTCGCGCGTGAACCGGGCCAAGGGCACGCGCGGCTTCGACGAGGTGCTGGCGCTGTCGCAGCACGCCGACGCCACGTCGGGCCTCGCGCCCGTCGAATGGCTGCGCCTGGCCGTGCTGATGCTGGGACCGGCCCATGCCGCCCGGCCCTTGGAGGTACCGGCGCTGCCACTGTGCGCGCCGCTGCCGCCCACGTCCGTGCGCACCGCGCTGCAGCAGGTGCAGCGGTTGCTGACGCTGAACTGCGGCGTGGCGACGGCCCGCAACCGCTTGCTGCGCGGCCTGCTGCCGGCCTGCGACAGCGCGTCCGCGCAGGCGCGGCTGCGCCTGCTCGCCGATGCGGTGCATGGGGGCCTGAAGCGTCTCGCGCCCGAGGCGCCGTGCTGGGACGTGTGGCTGCAGCCCGGGTTGATGCCGGCGCTGCTGGCGTGGCGCGAATCGCTGGGCGAGCGGGCCTGGGCGCACACCTCGTGGGCGGCCGGCCAGCTCGCCGGCGGCCACCCGGTCAACCCCCATGAGCTGGCGCCCTGGCGGCTGGCGACGCGCGGCTACCTGCTGCGCCCGCCGCTGCGGCGTGTGGCGGCGGGAGCGCCCTGACCCCGCTGAGCCTGCCCCGCAAATGGGGGGTGCTCGTGCCTGCGACACGTGGCGGTCATCCCGCTTGCTTGCAATCGCGTCTGCCACTCCCGTGCTCCCGCCCGCCCGCCCGCTTGCTCGGCGGGCCGCGGGCCCCACCCCTCCAAGAGACGCGACCCATGAACCCTCTGCGCCCCAACCGCCTCGCCATGCTGCCGCTGCTGGCGCTGGCCTTCACCGCCGTCCATGCCGCCGACCTGGCGGTGGGCGGCTACCAGCAGAATTTCGACGCCATGGGCACGAGCGGCACGACGCCCCCGGCCGGCTGGAGCGTGCTGACGGGCAACGCCGGCACCACCAACGCGACCTGGACGAACACCATCCCGGGCAACGGCGCCAACAGCGTCGCGTCCATGGTCGCCACCAGCGGCTCGCTCACCGTGACGACCGCGCCCAGCGGCACCAACAACAACGGCTTCAACGCCGCGCTCAGCGCCGCCGCGACCGCGGACCGCGTGCTCGCCACGTCACCCACCACCGTCACCGGCACTGCGCTGCAGCTTTCGCTGACGAACACGACCGGTGCCAGCTTCAGCGCGCTGACGATCGGCTTCGATACCGTGCGATTCACGTCAGTCACCACGGACAACGAACTGCCCGGCTACTGGCTGTTCTACAGCCTGGATGGCAGCAACTGGACCAACCTGTCCGACCTGAACCCGACGATCTCGACGGTGCCCAACACCGTGGGCGTGACGACGCTGGCGCCCACGCTCGTGACGCTGTCCACCCCGGTCGCCGACGGCCAGACGCTGTACCTGCGCTGGGTGGACGACAACGCCCGCCAGACCTCGCCCGACCAGATCCTCGGCCTGGACAACGTGAGCATCAGCGCCGTGCCGGAACCCACCCCTGCCGGTCTGCTGGCGCTCGGCCTGGCCGCCGGCGCCCTGCTGCGCCGCCGCAAGGCCTGACCCTCGCCGGCCTGGGCGATCACCAGGGAGGGGCGTCGGCGGCCGCTTCCTCGGCCGGCGCTTCAGCCGGTGCTTCGGCGGGCCGGGCCGCGGGTGCAGGGGACGGGCCGGCGGCAAAGTCGTGCTCGCCGCCCAGGCCATCGATGAGCGCCGGCACCAGCCGCACCAACTCGCCGGTGGCCAGCGCCATGTCGGCGTCGAAGGCCTCGTCGCCGCTGGCCTCGGCGCGGCCTTCGAAGGCCAGCTCCAGGAAGCTGATCTTCTTGATGGCCAGGCCTTCGGTCAGCGTGAAGGCGACGCGGTCGCGCCAGCTCAGCGCCAGCCGCGTGGGCATCTTGCCGCTGGTCAGGTGGGCGCGCACCTCGTCGATGTCCAGCGGGTGGCGGGCATAGCGCACGACGGGCTTCTGCTCGTCGCTGCCTTTGAGCTCGCACTCGCGCTCGATCTGGAAACCTTCGGGCGTGACGCCGTCCAGCAGCCACGCGGCCATGCAGGCGGCGGGGCTCTCGGCCGTCTGCACGAGTTGCAGGCTCAGGCCCGGGCTGGCCTGGATCAGCAGCGTGACGACCTCGTCCGCGCGGCTGGTGGAGCCGGCGTCGACGAACAGCAGGCCCTGAGCCGGCGCGATCCACACCTGCGTGGCCGAGGTCTTGGTGAAGGCGCGCGGCAGCAGCTCGTGCGCGGCCTGCTCCTTCAGCTCCTTCTTGGCCTTCTTGCCGGGCTTGCGGCCGGTCGTCGCCTCGATGTGCTCGGCCAGCTCGTCCACGCGCTCCTGCACGACGGAGGAGGGCAGCAGGCGCTGCTCGCGCTTGAGCTTGACCAGCCAGTGGCCGTCGATGACCTCGACGAGCGGTGCATGCTCGACGCCGCGCGGCGGCGCCCAGCCCACGGTCAGGGGTTGCGTCGGGGCGCAGGGCAGGAAGGGTTCCTTGGCGAGCTGTTCGGCCAGTTGCTTGGCATCGGTGGCCCAGCCTTCGCCGATGCGATAGGCAATCAGATTCTTGAACACGGGAAACGGGGCTCCTCAGAAAACGAGAAGCCCGCCAGCGGCGGGCTTCAGCAGATGCGAGATTGTCTCAGGCCGTCGCGGGCTCGGCCATGGCCTGGCGTAACAGTTTCTCGAACACCTCGACCGGCTGGCCGCCCTGGATCAGGTGGCGCTCGTTGACGATGATGGCCGGCACGCCGTGGATGTTCTGCCGCTGCACCTCGGCTTCCGACGCGCGCACCTCGGCGGCGAAGCGCTTGCCGGCCAGCAGCTCGCGCGCCTCGGCCTCGGGCAGGCCGGCGCCGGTGGCGGCGGTCAGCAGCACGTCGTGGCTGGACACGTCCAGCCCGTCGGTGAAATAGGCCTTCAGCAGCGCCCCCTTGAGCGTGCGCTGTACGGCTGGGCCGACTTCGCCGGCCCAGTGCAGCAGGCGGTGCGCGTCCAGCGTGTTGTAAATGCGGCTGCGCGCCGCCATGCTGAACGTGAAGCCCAGCGCCGCGCCGCGCTCGCGGATGGCCGCCCGGGTGCCTTCGAGCTGGGCCGCGCTGGCGCCGTACTTCTCGGCCAGGTGCTCCTCGATGTCCTGCCCGGCCGGGCCCATCTGCGGGTTCAGCTCGAAGGGGTGGAAGTGCAGGTCCAGCTCGAGCCCGGGGATGCGGGCGGCGGCGGCTTCGAGCGAGTACAGGCCGATGGCGCACCAGGGGCAGACGACGTCGGAGATGAAATCAATGCGCATGGTTTTGGGCGGTTGACTGCGGGCTGCCGGATTGTCCGCGCAAGCGCCAAGGCCCCCGGCGCGGCACGCCCATGCACTCTGCGGGTACAAGCTCGCGTCGCCACCTTGCGTGGCCTGCCCGAATGGAGATGACTGCATGACCGACACCGCCTACACCCCGCCCAAGGTCTGGACCTGGAACGAGGCCAGCGGCGGCCAGTTCGCCAACATCAACCGCCCGGTGGCGGGCGCCACGCACGAGCAGGTGCTGCCCGTGGGCCGCCACCCGCTGCAGCTCTACTCGCTGGGTACGCCCAACGGCGTGAAGGTGACGGTGATGCTGGAGGAACTGCTGGCGGCCGGCCACTCGGGCGCGGAGTACGACGCCTGGCTGATCCGCATCAACGAGGGCCAGCAGTTCGGCAGCGGCTTCGTCGAGGTCAACCCCAACTCCAAGATCCCGGCGCTGGTGGACCGCAGCGGTGGACCTGACGTCGAGCCGATCCGCGTGTTCGAGTCCGGCGCCATCCTGATCTACCTGGCCGAGAAGTTCGGCGCCTTCCTGCCTGAAAGCGGCCGCGAGCGCGCGCAAACCTTGAGCTGGCTGTTCTGGCAGATGGGCAGCACGCCCTTCCTGGGCGGCGGCTTCGGCCACTTCTACGCCTACGCGCCCGAGAAGCTGGAGTACCCCATCAACCGCTACGCGATGGAGGTCAAGCGGCAGATGGACGTGCTCAACCGCCAGCTGGCCGAGCACCCCTTCATCGCGGGCGACGCCTACACCATCGCCGACATGGCCGTGTGGCCCTGGTACGGCGCGCTGGCCAAGGGCCAGGTCTACGGCGCGGGCGAGTTCCTGTCGGTGCACGAGTACACGCACGTCATCCGCTGGGCCGACGAGATTGCCAAGCGCCCGGCCGTGCAGCGCGGCCGCAAGGTCAACCGCGTGCAGGGCGACCCGGCCAGCCAGCTGCACGAGCGGCATGATGCGAGCGACTTCGACACGAAGACCCAGGACAAGATTGCCCCCGCGCCTTGAGGAGCCCCGCGCCATGCTGACCCTGTACGACTGCGCCACCGCCCCCAGCCCGCGCCGCGCGCGCATCCTGCTGGCCGAGAAAGGCGTGCTGCACCACAGCGTGCAGGTGGACCTGCGCAGCGGCGAGCAGATGGGCGAGGCCTACCGCCGCATCAACCCGCAATGCACGGTGCCCGCGCTGGTGACGGAGGAAGGCCCCGTACTGACCGACAACGCCGCCATCGCCGCCTACCTGGAGGCCACCCACCCCGAGCCGCCGCTGCTGGGCCGCAGCGCGCTGGACAAGGCCGAGATCGCGAGCTGGCAGTGGCGCGTCGAGTTCGAAGGCCTGCTGCCGGTGGCCGACGCTTTGCGCAACAGCAGCCCGGCCATGCTCAACCGGGCGCTGCCCGGGCCGCTGGACTTCGCGCAGATCCCCGACCTGGCGCTGCGCGGCCTGATGCGCGTGCAGCACTTCTTCGCGGTGCTGAACGAGCACCTGGCCGAGCGCGAATTCATCGCCGCCGGGCAGTTCAGCATCGCCGACATCACGGCCGTCGTCGTCGTGGACTTCGCGCGCGCGGTGAAGGTCAAGCCGGGCGACGAGCATCCGCACCTGCGGCGGTGGCGCGAGGCCATGCAGGCGCGCGGCACGATGGCTTAGGCTTCAGGGCCGCGACCCCCCGCCTGTCGAGATGCTTCGCCGCATCCACCACGCCGCCGTGATCTGCTCGAACTACGAGGCATCCAAGCGCTTCTACACGGAGGTGCTGGGCCTGCGCGTGCCGAACAACACCGCGAGGCGCAGCGGTCGTACAAGCTGAACCTGGCGCTGCCCGACGGCGGCCAGGTGGAGCTGTTCTCGTTCCCGGATGCGCCGCCGCGCCCGTCCTATCCGGAAGCGCAGGGCTGCGTCACCTAGCCTTCGTGGTCCATGACCTCGCGCAGTGCAAGGCCGACCTGGAAGCGAAAGGGGTGGCCGTCGAGCCAGTGCGCGTCGACGAGTGCACGGGCCGGCGCTTCGCGTTCCTTGTCGATCCGGACGGCCTGCCGCTGGAGTTGTACGAGGCTTGAGTGAAGCGTGTGGCCGACATCGCGCGGCGGATGCCGCACGCCAGGCCAGCCCTTCAGCGTGCCGCCCGCGCGGTGATTGGCGACAGCACGCCCGAGACGCTCAGGGATTGGGGTGAACCAGGGTTGGCGATACCCAGGCTGGCCTGGATCTGCACAGCCCCGGGCCCTTTGTCCGTGATGAACGAGAAGCGGAACATGGTGCCCCAGTTGAGAGGATTCACGTTCGGCGCGGACCAGGTGATGACGCCATTGCTGATGCTGGCGGTCCAATCGTTCGTCGCATCGAGGTCGCCATCGCTGAAGGCGATGTCGGACAGCGTTGCCGAACCCACCGGAATGCTCAGGCTGTTGATGCCAGCGTTGCTGATCACGCGCAGGTTCGGCTCGGCCCCTTGCGTCTGCGCGCGGGCGAAATCGAGATTCATCACGGCATAGTCGTAGCGCCAGCGGCCACCGCCGAGGTCGGTGGCTCTGGCTGCCAGCTTGATCCGGCCCTCAGCGGTATTGAGGTCCGACGAGGTCGCGCTGTTGCCGCGCGAGGTCGACTCGACCCAGCGGTCGATGGCTGGGCCCAGCTTGTAATGGTCATTGCCGCCGACCACCCAGACCGAGCCGCTACGTGTGAAGGTTGCGCGCGTCGTGGCCATGGAGTTCAGGACGTTGACGTCGCCGCGCGCCAGATACCACGACTCGAACAGGTAAGTGGCGCCGGCCCGGTCCGGACCGCTGAACTGCGATTCGCGCACGACCAGGCGCTGGTCATAGTTGCCAAGGCCGCTGGTGTTGGAGACGCCGTCGCAGTTCGTGTCGTAGACGGAGCCGCAGCGCCCCCACACATTCGTCGCCGGGATGATTTCCGAGCGCGGGCCCTGGGCGGAGTTGCTGTCGTTGTTGCTGACGCTGTAAACGTCGGAACAGCCGCGGCCGAGGATGTGGTCGTTGCCCGGGTTTTCGATGCAAGCGGTATTGAGCGTCAGGAACGCATGTTTCACGCCGGATCGTCCGATCTGGTCGACCGTGCCATCGGCGTTGAAGCGATAGAGGTTCCAGATCAGAAAGGGATGCTGGTCGTTGTTGTACGGCGCGAAATTGCCGGAGAACTTCGCATACCACGGGATGTTGGCCGCATACAGCGCGGTGCTCGTGCCCAGAGGGTCGCCGGCAATGGTGGGGGCCGCCGTGCCGTTGTTGACGTTGTTGCGCAGCGTCGATGCCGGCGTGAACACGGCCCGCCCATTGCCCCCCGCGCCGGTGCACGAGTCGCAACGGCTGTACTGGAAGTTCAGCGCCGACATGAACAGGTCAGCTTCGTAGGTCGCGCCCGGCACGCCCGTCACGGGGGTGCCGTGCCATCTGGCGTCGGCAACCAAGGTCTCCATGCCCGGCCCTTGGCGCAGCACATCGGTGGTCATCTGCAGTTCGGCAACCGTCCAGCCCGCCACGACGGGCTGGCCGATGCGTGCCGCGAGGGCCGGCGTGATGCGCAGATCCATGGTGCGCACGGCCAGGCGCTGCTTGTTGTCGATCAGCTCGTACATCAGGCGATCGACGAAGAACCAGGCCTGCCCGTCGTTGCCGACGACGTCCAGAATGACGGCACTGCCGGGACGCGGGCGCAGCGTGAAGTTGCTCAGGTCCAGGCTCCCGCCCGATGAGCCGATCACATAGCCGCCCCGCGCCTGCAGGGCGCCGCTCACAAAATTCTGCAAGTTGCCATTTCGCACGTCGAAATAAAGGCTGCCGGTCGAACCCAGATCGAAGGTGTCGAACTCGGAGCCCGCCTGCATCACCCTGGCGCCGTCGGCCCGTCCAAGCACCAGCCCGAGATCGGCCACCAGCTCCCGGTTCCAACGCACCCCGACGGTGCCGCCGGAAACAGACCAATACTGGGTCTTCTGAGCGTTGGCCGTGGCGGCCTGTGCATCGGTGAAGCCCGCGCCGACGAACGCCATTGCGCCGGCAAGCGTCGCTGCCGCAAGGACTTTGCTATTCGAAGAACTCATCAGTCATCCCCGTCATGTGTCTGTGGCTGTATGCATGGGGCCAACCCGACTGGCACCCAGCGCTGAGGAATCGCGACAGCGCGGCCTCGCCGGGAGTACCCCAGGAGACGCAGCCGGCGTCGTTCATTCAAGCCACATCGTCACCAGCTCGCGCCACAGACAGCAGGAGGACTTACCCACCTAACCCCTACATTGAAGGCTTTTGCCGCACACGTCAGTGAAGGGATCCGTGGTGAGCCAGTAACCAGGCTGGGGCATTGATTCTCATGGCCTGGCGGGTCAGGGTCGTGAGAAGGCTCTCCGCGCAGTTGAGATTCAGCAAGAAAAAGCGATGAAACAGGCGAAGGCCGTATGGAGCACCGCAAAAAGCCCAGATCCCAGCAATCCCAGGGGCAAAGACAGCAGCACTGCCGTGGTACGTGGCTGGCCACGTATCAGTCCGTAGCCAATCAAGAGCGGCGCGAAAAGTGACAAGGCCGTGGCGGCAAGCGTCACCGCCAGCCACCGGAGGACCTGGCCGCTTGACAAGGCAGTTGATGACTGCACAGTGACGAGCCAGCCGACGGTGCAACACACGAGAGCCGCGATCAGCGCAATCTCATGTAGCTGAAGTGCTGCTCCAAACGTCCTGCGCCGTAGGCCACCCAGACGACGATCGCCGGTGCGCAAGCGAACAAACTGAGAACTGCCAGCGCAGTCAACACGGACGTCGATCTTGTGTCAACTCAGCCCAGCTGCCGATCACTCCGCCGTGCCAGGTAGAACCATTCCGTCCCCGGCTGCGACTTGACGTTGGGGAACACGATGCGGCCTTCGCTGGGCGCCAGCACGGCGTCGCCGTTGGCGCGGGTGCCGATGCGCTGATCCTTCTCGATGGCGTCGAAGCTGGCCCATTCGCGCTCGAACGTGTCGCCCATGTCGTCGCGGTCGATGACGTCGTAGAGCTGCAGCAGTTCGGGCGGCTGCGCCGGGCGGTGTGGCTCGACGGCGCTGTCGTCCAGCATGCCCAGGAACACCAGCGCGCGCAGGATGGCCAGGCGAGCGACCTCGGGGCCGTTCGGGTCCAGGTGTTGCCCGCATTCCAGCGTGATGGCCCAGCCGCCCGTGGAACGCATGTACTCGGTGGTGCCGACGCCGTAGTGCGGGTCGGAGATCAGCGTGGCGCGGCGCGAGCCGTCGTGGGTGCGCTGCTGGCGGCGCTGCAGCCCCAGCGCGTAGGTGGACAGCCAGCCCTCGACGATGCGGCCCACGCCCAGGCGTGCGGCCAGCGCCGATTCGGTGGCTTCCTGCGTGAAGGGCTCCAGGTCGCCGTGGTTGTTGCGCGGGCCGATCATCGCGAAGGCCGGGCCGTTGCCCTGGAAGCTGTGCAGGTCGAGGATGCCGTCGTGGTCGGCGATCAGCGCACACAGCACGCGCGCGACGCGGTCCTCGAAGTCGTGCACCACGGCCGGTGGGCGCAGGTTGCGGTTCAGGTTGCGGTCGCCCTCGCGGCGGTTGAGCTGGTGGGCCAGCGGGTTGACGATGGGCACGAAGGTCAGCGTGCCGCGCTTGAGCGTCAGCTCACCGGCGTCGAGCTGGCGAATGATCTCCGCCATGGCCTTCGTGCCGTGCACCTCGTTGCCGTGCACCGCGCCGGTCACGAGAAAGCGCGGGCCGGGCTGCAGGCCGGCGAACTGGTGGACGCGGAGGTGGGTGGGCTGGCTGGACATGGAGGTCAGGGCTTGAGCAGGGCAGAGGTCAGGGCCTGGTCGGCCGGGAAGACGCGGCGCGGCAGGTCGGCGGCGAGCTGGCCGTCGCGGCATTCGACGAGGCGGTAGAGCGTGGCGAAGGCGAAGTCGGGCGGCGCCTCGCCCGCGCCCAGCACCAACTCGCCGCCGCGGCGCACGGCGTCCGCCAGGAAGGCGGGCAGGCGCAGGTGATACGGGTTGCGCGCGATCTCGCCGGTGTGGCGCGCCAGCGCGGCGATCAGGCGGGCGGTGTCGGCGATGCTCGTCTGCACCAGCGCATTCGGGTCGGCCTGCGTGGACCAGAACTCGGTCATCGCCAGCACGGTGCTGCTGCGCGCGGCGGCCAGCGCGCCGACGACGAGGCGGTGCACGCCGCGGTGGCTGGGGTTGTCGTCCAGCGCATGCGGCGCGAGCACGAGGGCAGGGCGGTGCTCGTGCAGCAGCGCGGCGAGGGCGGCGACGTGGGCGGCCCACAGCGCGGGCTCGCGCTCGGCGGTGTCGGGGCGCACGTCGGACAGGCCATCGTCGCCGACGCGGATGCAGCCGAAGCCCAGCACGCCGCAGGCGTCCACCAGCTCGGCCCAGCGCGATTCGCGGCGCTCGGGGCTGCTGCCCAGCGTGACGGCCACGTTGCTGATGCGCCAGCCGGCCTCCTGCTGCAGGCGCAGCGGCAGCGCACCGACGATGCACTCGTCGTCCGGGTGCGGCGCGAAGACCAGGCAGTGGGCGGCGCGGGGTTCAGTCGCGGGCGCGTTGTGGCGGTCGGGCGGGCTGCCCAGCAGCGCCGCGAAGCGGGTCAGGTGCTCGCGCCAGCGCGCGAGGTCGTCTTCCAGGGAGAACATCCCGGCATCCTAACGAGCGGTGGTTGGCGCGGGCCATGTCGCCAGCAGCACACCCAATAAGGCCAGGCCATAGGCCAGGGCCTGCGCGGCGGACAGGGACTCGCCCAGCAGCAGCCCGACGAGCGCCGTGCTGATGGGCAGGAACACCATGAACACGCCGGCCTTGGCCGCGGGCAGGCCGCGCAGCCCGGCCATCCACAGCCACACGGTGACGACGCTGGCGGTGGCGGCGTAGTAGCCCAGCAGCGCCCAGTCCAGCAGCCGCGGCATGCCGAAGTCGAAGCTCAAGCCCTGCCAGACGGCCAGCGGCGTGACGAGCACCAGGCCCCACAGGTTGATCAGCGCGCTGATGCGCCGCGGCGTCAGGTTGGCCGTCAACTGTTTGCCGATGACGACGTAGCAGCCCTCGCAGAACACCGCGGCAAGCAGCAGCAGCGCGCCCAGCGGCGTGGTCTCGGCGCCGTCGTGCTTGCCCAGCGCCACCAGGCCGATGCCGCCCACCGCGCAGGCGATGCCGGCCAGCACGCGCCCGCTCAGGCGCTCCCTCAGCACCGCCCAGCTCAGCAGGGCCACCGCGGCCGGGATGCCGGCCATGATGACGCCGGCCACCACGGCCGAGCTTTGCCGCAGGCCGAACAGCATGCAGATGGAGAACAGGAAGTTGCCCAGGAAGGATTCGAGGAACAGCAGCAGGCGCGAGCGGCCGTCCAGCGGCGCCTCGTCGGCCGGCTTCTTCAGCCAGGGCAGCATCAGCACTGCCGCGAAGCCGAAGCGCAGGCCGGCCAGCAAAAAGACGGGGAAGACGGCGACCAGCAGCTTGGACAGGCCCACGTAGCTGCCGACCAGGCTGGTGCTGGCCGCCAGCAGCGCGTAGGCGCGCCAGGGGATGGGATGCATGGGCGCGGACCGTTCGCGCGATCAGGGCAGCGGGCCGTCGATGACCAGGGCAATGAATTGCGTGAACTGCGCCGGGTTGAAGTTGTTGTCGGACGCCAGGATCAGCGTGCGCTTGCCCTCAAACATCGGGCCGAAGGTCAGGCCCTCGATGTTGTCCACCGCGAGCACGCTGCCGTCGTCGTTCTTCAGCGAGGACAGGTCCAGCAGCAGGGTGCGCTTGACGGGCACCACGTCGCGGCCCTTGAGGGTGGGCCAGCCGGCCACGTCGGTGGCGCCGCGCGTGTCGACAAGGTAGAGCTTGATGGTGTTGCTGGTGGGCTGCCTGGTCAGCGCGGCCACGCCGGGGGTGGCTGCGCCGACGGCATAGGCGCGTTCGATGAGGATGAATTCATGGTCCGACAGCGCCAGCATGTCGGGCACGCCGTTGGTGGCGAAGTCACCGGCACGTGCCGGCGGGAACGGCACGGGACCGACCTCGTAGACGTACTCGGCGCCGGCCTTGCCGGTGTCCAGGTCGAAGGCCAGCATGCGGGTGCGGCTGCCGCGGCCGACCGCCGTGGGCGGGCTGTCCTGCGCCAGGCCGTTCTCGACGATGGTCCACAGCGTCTTGCTGTCGGGCGTGATCGCGATGCTCTCGAAGGCGAGGTTGTTGTAGACGCCCATGTCGCCCGCAGCCAGGCCGCCGGCGCTGCCCGAGGGGTTGTAGTAGGCCGGCACCGGGAACTCGCCCGCGGGGCGGCCGTCCGGGTGCATGCGGCGCACGGTCGGGTTCTGCATGCCGCCGGACGTGCGCGCGCCTTCGTTGCTCCAGTAGATGAGGTTGCGCTTCGTGTCCAGCCGCAGGCTCTCGGGGTCCACGCGGTTGCGCGCGAAGGGCTTGCCGTCCAGGTCGAGGATGGTGGTCATGTTGACCCACGACACGCCGGCCTCGCCGGGCGTGGCGCTGCGGCGGAATTGGCTCAGGTCCAGCGAGAGCTCGTAGAAGCGTGCTGGCGCCAGGTCGCTGCGGTCGTCGCAGATGGCGAGATAACGGCCCGTCGCCGGCACGTAGTCGATGCTGGACAGGCCGCCCACCGGCACGCCGCGGAACATCGCGCTCGTCGGCACGATCTGCTGGCCGAGGTAGCTCAGCGTCTGGGCGACGCCGGGCAGGGCGATCAGGGACAGGGCCGCGATCGCGGCGCAACGGGCAAGTGACTTCATCGGATTTCCGTGGGCGGCGGCGCGCAGTCTAGTCGCGCCGTGTTGTGGCCGTTGTCGCTCAGGCGGCCCGCCGCAGCGCGCCGCGCAGCGTGTCGATGATGGTGGCGATGTGCTGGCTCTCGATGATGAGCGGCGGCGACAGCGCGATGGTGTCGCCCGTGGTGCGGATCAGCAGGCCCTTGTCCCAGCAGTCCAGGAAGATGTTGAACGCGCGCTTGGCCGGCTCGCCCGGCAGGCCTTTCAGCTCGATGCCGCCGACCAGGCCGATGTTTCGCACGTCGATGACGTTGGGTTCGTCACGCAGCGAGTGCAGCGCGGTGGCGAACTCGGCCTGCATCTGGCCGGCGCGGGTCAGCAGGTTGCCATCGGCGTAGGTGTCGAGTGTGGCGAGTCCGGCGGCACAGGCCAGCGGGTGGGCCGAGTAGGTGTAGCCGTGGAAGAACTCGATCAGGTGCTCCGGCCCGGTCATGAAAGCGTCGTGGATCTTCTGCTGCGCGAACACCGCGCCCATCGGCACGCAGCCGTTGGTGATGCCCTTGGCCACCGTCATCAGGTCCGGCGTGACGCCGAAGGTCTGCGCGGCGAACGGCTGGCCGGTGCGGCCGAAGCCGGTGATGACCTCGTCGAAGATCAGCAGGATGCCGTGCTTGTCGCAGATGTCGCGCAGGCGCTGCAGGTAGCCGGCCGGCGGGATCAGCACGCCGGTGGAGCCGGCCACCGGTTCGACGATGACGGCGGCGATGGTCGACGCGTCGTGCAGCGCGACCAGGCGCTCCAGGTCATCGGCCAGTTCGGCGCCGTGTTCGGGCACGCCCACCGAGAAGGCGTTGCGCGCCGGGTCGTGCGTGTGGCGGATGTGGTCCACGCCCGAGAGCAGGCTGCCGAACATCTTGCGGTTGGCCACCATGCCGCCGACCGAGATGCCGCCGAAGTTGACGCCGTGGTAGCCGCGCTCGCGCCCGATGAGCCGGGTGCGGGCGCCTTCGCCGCGCACGCGGTGGTAGGCGATGGCCATCTTCAGCGCCGTCTCGACGGACTCGGAGCCGGAGTTGGTGAAGAACACGCGGTTCATGCCCGCGGGCGCGATCTGCGCGAGGCGATCGGCCAGCTCGAAGGCCTTGGGATGGGCCATCTGGAAGGGCGGTGCGAAGTCCAGCTCCGCGGCCTGCTCCTGGATGGCCTTGACGATCTTGGGCCGGTTGTGGCCGGCGTTGACGCACCACAGGCCCGCGATGCCGTCCAGCACCTCGCGGCCCTTGTCGTCACGGAAGAACATGCCGTCGGCGCCGGTCAGCAGCCGGGGCGACTGCTTGAACTGGCGGTTGGCCGTGAACGGCATCCAGTAGGCGTCGAGTTTGGAAACGTCTGCGCTCATGCGGGGCTCCTCGGGAAAGATGACGGGGTTGGCTCGATTCTGACTGGTTGGTCAGATTTGCGGACTCAGGGGTTGCCTGAGTCTGGCCACCAGCGGCGCCAGTTGCACGAACAGGATGCAGCCCAGCATCAGGCCGCAGCCGAGCAGGCCGGCGGTGTTCAGGCGCTCGCCGAGCAGCAGGTAGCCGAAGCCGGCCGCGAACAGCGTCTCGGACGACAGGATGATGGCGGCATCGGCTGCATGCGCGTAGCGCTGCGCGACGACCTGGGCCGTGAAGGCCACGCCCACCGACAGCACGCCGGTGTAGACGATGGGCCAGAGGGCAGCCACGAGGCCGCTCGCATGGACCGGCTCGTTGACGAAGGCCGCGATGAGCGACAGCACGCCGCACACCGCGAACTGGCCGCTGGCGACGAGGAAGGGCGCGCCCATGCGGTCGGCCCAGCGGCCCACCATCAGCACGTGCAGCGCCCAGGGGACGGCCGAGCCGGCCACCCACAGGTCGCCCGCGCCCACGTTCAGCTCGTGCGCGCCGGACAGCAGGAATGCGCCGGCCAGGCATCCCACGGCTGCGGGCCACACCGACCCATGAGCGACCTGGCGCAGCAGCAGCCAGGCCAGCACAGGCACCAGCGGCACGTAGATCGCGGTCAGGAAGCCGGCGTTGGTGACGCTGGTGAACTGGATGCCGATCTGCTGCATGACGGCGCCCAGCGTCATCAGCCCGCCCAGGCCGGCGATGTGCCAGCCGTCCAGCCGCGTCAAGGGCTTTCCTTCACGACCGAGCCGGCGCCACTCCAGCATGGCCAGCGGCATTACCACGAGTGAGCCGATCAGGAAGCGCACGCCGGTGAACAGCAGCGGGCCGACGTCGGCCATGCCCTGGCGCTGGGCGATGAAGGCGGAGCCCCAGATCAGCGCGACGGCCGTGAGCAGCAGGTTGGCTTGGAGACGGGTCATCAGGGGGCGAGGGTCAGCGCGGCGAGTTCCGCGTCCTCGAAGCCCGCGGCGCGGCGGGCCTCCAGGTTGAAGGGCGCGCGCAGCTTCGGCGCCTGGAAGCGCTCGACGAGGTCGGGATACAGCGCCACCGGGTCCAGCCCACGCTGTGTGCACAGGAACCGGTACCAGCGGTTGCCGATCTGCACGTGGCCCACCTCGTCGCGCAGGATGATGGCGAGGATGTCCACGGCACGCGGGTCGCCCGCCTTGGCGAACTTGGCCTGCAGCGGCGGCGTGGCGTCCAGCCCGCGGGCCTCCAGCGTGCGCGGTACCAGGGCCATGCGGGCGAGCACGTCGCCGGCCGTGCGCTCGGCCATGGTCCACAGGCCATCGTGGGCGTCGAAGTCGCCGTAGTTCGCGCCGAGCGTGCGCAGGTGCCCGGCGAGCAGGTCGAAGTGCAACGCCTCCTCGGCGGCCACCTTCAGCCAGTCCAGGTAGAACGCCCGCGGCATGCCGGGGAAGCGCCAGAGGGCATCGAGCGCGAGGTTGATCGCGTTGAACTCGATGTGGGCGATGGCGTGCACCAGCGCGGCGCGGCCTTCGAGCGTGAAAGGCGAGCGCTTGGTCACTTTGACCGCGGCCACCAGCCGGGGCAGCGGCGGGCGGCCGGGAAGGGTCACGGCAGGCCCGGGGACGAGAGTGGTGGTTTCGTCGAGCGTGGCCTCGCCCCCGGCGACGGCCTGCGCCAGCGCCTGCGTGGCGGCGACCTTGGCGTCCGGCGCGGCAATGGCAAGGATGTCGAGAGCGCGGCAGCGGAGATCCATGCCCGCGATTGTCGGCGAGGGTCGGCGAGGCCATGAAAAAGCCGCCGCAGGCGCTGGGCGCCGGCGGCGGCTGTGAAGGGGTGTGGAGCTCAGGCTTCCAGCGCTTCTTCTTCAGTCTTGCGGCGGCGTGCCGCGGCAGCGCCCACCAGGCCCAGGCCGCCCAGCAGCAGGGCGATGGAAGCCGGTTCCGGCACGGCCGAGAGGTTGGTCACCGTCAGCGTGTACGAGGCGGTGCCTTGGTACTCGGTCAGCGCGAAGGTGCCGAGGTTGAAGGTCGGGTTGAGTTCGGAGCCGGTGTACAGCTGCGGGCCGTCGGCGATCAGCAGCGTGGCATCGCCATAGAAGTCGTCGATCTGGACGCCGCCGCCGAGGTCGCCGTGATAGAAGGTCAGGTCGACCAAGCCCGTGCTGGCGCCGGGAAACGTACCGGCAACATCCCAAACGATGAAGCCCTGACCTTCATACGGATCATCCGGCTCGATGGTCGACTGCATCTGCCAGGTGGCGTTGTAGGCGCCGGTCAGGGTGAATTGGTAGGTGTCCGCTTGGGCGGCAGCAGCAGCGGCCGTCAGCGCCGCGGCCGTGGCGATCTTGGAGAGGAGGCTCTTGACGTTCATATGTTCTTTCTCGCGATGTGGAAAAACAGCTAACGGTCAACCGTGACGAATTCACAGGTGTGGCGGCGATGATCAGGTTGGCGACAGCTTTCAGCAAGCACCGGACTTGAGGGGCGTGAAAACCCGCTGGGCACTAACCCGGGTTGCGCCGCGACGCCGTGCACCCACGGCCGCCGCGGCTCGCAGGCCGTCGCCGGGTGCTCACCTAAAATTCCGCTCCCGGCCCCAGCGGCCACTCTCAGGCGGCGAGCGATGGCGATCTACCAACTGGATGACTTCGTCCCCGATGTGGCCGGTTCCGCCTGGGTGGCCGGCAGCGCCGAGGTGATCGGCCGCGTCACGCTGGCCGAGGATGTGAGCATCTGGTTCAACGCCGTGCTGCGCGGCGACAGCGAGCATCTGACGGTCGGCGCCAGTAGCAATATCCAGGATGGTTCGGTGTTGCATGCAGACCACGGCTACCCCCTCGTCATCGGGGAGCGGGTGACGGTGGGCCATCAGGTCATGTTGCACGGCTGCACGGTGGGTGACGACAGCCTCATCGGTATCGGCGCCGTGGTCTTGAATGGCGCCCGCATCGGCCGCAACTGCGTCGTCGGCGCCGGCGCGCTGGTGACCGAGGGCAAGGAATTCCCGGACGGCAGCCTCATCGTCGGCGCGCCGGCCAAGGTCGTGCGCGAACTCAGCGAGGCGCAGATCGCCGGTCTGAAGGCCAGCGCGGCCCATTACGTCAACAACGGCCGCCGTTATGCGGGCGGCCTGAAGAGGATCGGATAAGACATGAAGAACGTGAAGGCCGGCGAGCGGGCCGAGCGCCGGGCCGCCCCAAGCCGGACAGGCACCCCCTCGGGGGATCGGCCGGCGACCTCGACGGACGAGGGGCGCCAGCATGTCTGAATTGCACAAGTTCCTGTTCGATGGCCTGCCCGTGCGCGGCATGCTGGTGCGGCTGACCGGTTCCTGGCAGGAGCTGTTGTCGCGCCGCGAGCCCGGCAGCGAATACCCGCCGGAACTGCGCGACCTGCTGGGCCAAATGAGCGCCGCGGCCGTGCTGATGCAGGCCAACATCAAGTTCAACGGCGCGCTGGTGCTGCAGATCTTCGGTGACGGCCCCGTCAAGCTGGCCGTCGCGGAGGCCCAGCCCGACCTGGCGTTCCGCGCCACGGCCAAGTGTGTGGGCGAGGTGGCGCCGGGCGCGGCGCTGGAGGCCATGGTCAACCTGCACGGCCAGGGGCGTTGCGCGATCACGCTGGACCCCAAGGACAAGTTCCCCGGCCAGCAGCCCTACCAGGGGGTCGTGTCCCTGCACGGCGACCAGCGCGAACCGCTGCAGAAGATCTCCGAGGTGCTGGAGCACTACATGCTGCAGTCCGAGCAGCTCGACACCAAGCTCGTGCTGGCCGCCAATGGCGACATCGCCGCGGGCCTGCTGATCCAGCGCCTGCCGGTCGAGGGCGAAGGCAATCTGCAGGGGGTGCGCGGCGCCGGGCCGGCCTCGCCCACGCCAAGCCCCGCCGGGGAGCACCCGGCGCTGCCGGCATGGAGCCAGCGCTCCAGCAACGAGGACGACATCGGGTTGTCCGACGCCTTCAACCGCATCAGCATCCTCGCGGGCACGCTGACGGCCGAGGAACTGCTGACGCTGGACGCCGACACGGTGCTGCGCCGGCTGTTCTGGGAAGAGACCGTGACCCGCTTCGAGCCGCAGGCGCCGCACTTCGCCTGCACCTGCTCGCGGGAACGCGTCACGCAGATGCTGCGCGGTCTGGGCCGCGACGAGGCGGACAGCGTGCTGGCCGAACGTGGCGAGATCGAGATCAGCTGCGACTTCTGCGGCCAGCACTACCGCTTCGACGCGGTCGATGTCGGTGCCATGTTCACGGCCCTCGGCAACCAGCCCGTCGGCGGGGACGCGACGCTGCAATGAGCGGCGTGCCCGGCACGGACGTTCGCAGTCCGGTCTGACCCCTGCGGGCCGGGCCTGCGGCGCTGGTAGCAGGGGATCTTCAGGCGCAGGAAACCATCCATGATGACCTGGCCGCCGCCGGCATCAAGCCATCCGCCGACCCGGTGCTGCTGGTGCGCCCGGCGGCCTACGGCGTCAGCTACGCGCAGCGGGCGCTGTGAGCCGGGGCGCCAGCGCCTGCAGCGCGCGTTGCAGCCGCACCGCGTCGCTGCCTTCGATGTCCACCCACGGCAGCGCCGCGGCCGCCAGCGCGGCGCGCAGGCGCGCGTCGAAGCGTGCCCGCACCTCGGGCCCGTCGCGCTGGATGCCATCGGACTGCCAGGGCAAATCCGGAGCGCACAGCAGCGTCATGTCGCAGCGGCGCTGGAAGGCCACCGCGCCGGCCAGCAGCGAGTCGTCGTCGAAGTAATGCTGGCTGCACAGGGCCGTGATCAGCGGCGTGGTGTCGCAGAACACCAGCGCATGCTGCCGGGCGGCGGCCTCGATGCGGGCGGCCTGGGCCTGGGCGATGTGCGGCTGCTCATGCTTCTGCGGCGTGCGGCCGTGGGTGTCGCACCATTCGCGCAGGTACTCGGTCACGAGGCCGGCGTTGAAGTGCGTGGCCAGTGCCTCGGCCAGCGTGGACTTGCCGGTGCACTCGGCGCCCAGCAGGGCCACCAGCGTCAAGCCCGCCTCCACGCGCGCCAGCCGATCACGCTCATCGGGATGAAGCCGGCATACAGGATGACGGTGAGCCAGTAGCCCTTGAGGCCGAACAGCACCACGCTGACCGCGTTGACGACGATCCAGGTCGGCCAGTTCTCCTCGTACTTGCGCGCCAGCAGCCATTGGCCCAGCAGGCTGGCGACGGTGGGGAAGGCGTCCCAGTAGGGCAGCGGCGAGTCGGTCTGCCTGGACAGGAACAGGCCCAGCAGCGGCCAGGCGGCCAGCGTCAGCAGCACGGGCTTGGCGAGGCCTGGCAGGCCCAGGCGCCGCACGGTCAACGCCTCGCCGCTGCGCGTGCGGCCGAAGCGCCACTGCCACCAGCCCCACAGCGCCAGCGCGGCGAACAGCAGTTGCAGCGCCGCCTCGCCGTAGAGCTTGCCGTCCCAGAACAGCGCGAAGTACATCAGCGAGC
Organism: Roseateles sp.; assembly: GCF_965229315.1. Lineage (GTDB taxonomy): Bacteria > Pseudomonadota > Gammaproteobacteria > Burkholderiales > Burkholderiaceae_C > Pelomonas. The sequence continues at coordinate 2,008,943 of NZ_CBDDJA010000002.1, read as the reverse complement.
TGATGAGCGCCAGCGGCCAGGCCAGCAGGTGCACGCGCATGTTGCACACGACCATCCAGATCGCCAGCACGAAGGCCACCAGCTCCAGCCACGAGATGGGGCTGCCGAACGCGGAGAAGGCCGGCGCGATCAGCGCCGCCCACGAGGCCGCCAGCATCAGCGCCTGCCGGACGAGGCCGCCGCCGAAGCGACGGGCACGAAGATTTCGTCGGACTTGATCATGCCCAGCTCGAAGCGGGCCTTCTCCTCGACCATCTCCAGCCCCTCGCGCAGGTCGCGCAACTCCGCCTGCAGCTGGCTGTTGCGTGCCCGGGCCGCGTCGTTCTCGGCCTGCGCGTCGGCCAGCTTCTCACGCAGCTGGGCGACGTGCGGAATGCTGCCCCGGCCCACCCAGAGCTGGGCCTGGATGGCCGCGAGGAACGCGGCCAGGACCAGGGCGAGGACTTTCAAGTGAGGTCAGCGCAGGTTGTAGAACGCGGCGCGGCCGGGGTAGGTCGCGACGTCGCCCAGGTCTTCCTCGATGCGCAGCAGCTGGTTGTACTTGGCCATGCGGTCCGAGCGCGACAGCGAGCCGGTCTTGATCTGGCCGGCGTTGGTGCCCACCGCGATGTCGGCGATGGTGTTGTCTTCGGTCTCGCCCGAGCGGTGCGAGATGACGGCCGTGTAGCCCGCGCGCTTGGCCATCTCGATGGCGGCGAAGGTCTCGGTCAGCGTGCCGATCTGGTTGATCTTGATCAGGATCGAGTTGGCGATGCCCTTGTCGATGCCCTCCTGCAGGATCTTGGTGTTGGTGACGAACAGGTCGTCGCCGACGATCTGCACGTTCTTGCCCAGGCGGTCGGTCAACAGCTTCCAGCCGTCCCAGTCGCCTTCGGCCATGCCGTCCTCGATGGAGATGATGGGGTACTTGTCGACCCAGGTGGCCAGCATGTCGGTCCATTGGGCCGCGGTCAGCTGGATGCCGCCTTCGCCTTCCAGCACGTACTTGCCGTCCTTGTAGAACTCGCTGGCGGCGCAGTCCAGGCCGATGGCGATCTGTTCGCCGGCGGTGTAGCCGGCGTTGGCGATGGCGTCCAGGATCAGCTGGATCGCGGCCTCGTGGCTCTCGACGCTGGGCGCGAAGCCGCCTTCGTCGCCGACGGCGGTGGAGATGTGCTTGCCTTCGAGGATCTTCTTCAACGCGTGGAAGACCTCGGCGCCCCAGCGCAGCGCTTCACGGAAGCTCGGCGCGCCCACGGGGATGATCATCAGCTCCTGCAGGTCCAGCGAGTTGTTCGCATGCGCGCCGCCGTTGATGACGTTCATCATCGGCACGGGCAACTGGTTGGCGCTCATGCCGCCGAAGTAACGGTACAGCGGCAGGCCGGACTCTTCGGCCGCGGCGCGGGCCACGGCCATGGACACGGCCAGCATCGCGTTCGCACCCAGGCGGCTCTTGTTCTCGGTGCCGTCCAGGTCGATCAGCGTCTTGTCCAGGAAAGCCTGCTCGGCGGCGTCCAGGCCCAGCACGGCCTCAGAGATCTCGGTGTTGATGTGCTCCACGGCGCGCAGCACGCCCTTGCCCAGGTAGCGGGACTTGTCGCCGTCGCGCAGCTCGATGGCTTCGCGCGAACCGGTGGACGCGCCCGACGGCACGGCCGCACGGCCCATGACGCCGGACTCCAGCAGCACGTCGCACTCCACGGTGGGGTTGCCGCGGCTGTCGAGGATCTCTCGGCCGACGATGTCAACGATGGCGCTCATTCTTGTGTCTCCAGGAAGTGAAAAATTCGGGGCGGGGCGCAGTGTGCCAAGCGGGCGTTACCGCGTCACATCAATCTCTTGCCGGTGCTTCAGACGCCGTCGATCAGCACCATGCGCATCACCGCCGCACCCTCGCGGGCCTGCCGGGCGCGGCCGTACTCGGGCGAGTCGTAGAACGCCTGCGCCGCTTCGCGCGATGGGAACTTCAGCAGAACGACACGCTCCGGCGCCCAGTCGCCTTCCAGCACGCTGACTGCGCCGCCACGCACGCAGACCTCGGCGCCATGCACCTGCATCGCCTGCGACGAGAACTTGCGGTAGTCCTCGTACTGCGCCGGGTCGGTGACCGTGACATTTGCAAAGATGTAGGCGCTCGGCATGGTGTCAGTGAGTCAGTGAGCTTGGTGCTTGTGGTTCAGCGCGGCCTTGATGAAGGCCGTGAACAGCGGGTGGCCGCCCCAGGGCGTGGACTTGAACTCGGGGTGGAACTGCACGCCGACGAACCACGGGTGCACCTCGCGCGGCAGCTCGACCATTTCGGTCAGCTTCTCGCGCTGGGTGATGGCCGAGATGACCAAGCCAGCCTGCTGCAGGCGGTCCAGGTAGTGCTCGTTGGCTTCGAAGCGGTGGCGGTGGCGCTCGGTGACGACGTCGCCGTAGATGTCGTGGGCCAGCGTGCCGGCTTTGACGTCGGAGCTCTGCGCGCCCAGGCGCATCGTGCCGCCGAGGTCGGAGTTGGCGTCGCGCTTCTGGATGCTGCCGTCGGCGTCCTGCCACTCGTCGATCAGCGCGATGACGGGATGCGGCGTCTGCGGGTCGAACTCGGTGGAGTTGGCGCCTGCCAGGCCGGCCATGTGGCGGGCGTACTCGATGGTCGCGACCTGCATGCCCAGGCAGATGCCAAGGTAGGGCACCTTGTGCTCGCGGGCGTATTGCGCAGCCAGGATCTTGCCCTCCACGCCGCGCTTGCCGAAGCCGCCGGGCACCAGGATGGCGTCGTAGGCGCTGAGGCTGCCGACCGTCTCGGGCGTCAGCGTCTCGCTGTCGACGTACTCGATCTTCACGCCCGAATGGTTGTGGATGCCGGCGTGGCGCAGCGCCTCGTTGAGCGACTTGTACGAGTCCGACAGGTCGGTGTACTTGCCGCACATGGCGATGGTGAGCTGCTCCTTGGGGTTCTCGACCTCGAACACGAGGTTGTCCCAGCGCTTGAGGTCCGCGCTCTTGGTGTTGAGCTGCAGCTTGGTGCAGATGAGCTGGTCCAGGCCCTGCTCGTGCAGCATGCGCGGCACCTTGTAGATGGTGTTCACGTCCCACATCGAGATCACGCCGTACTCCGCGACGTTCGTGAACAGCGAGATCTTCTCGCGTTCGTCGTCGGGGATGCGGCGGTCGGCGCGGCACAGCAGCGCGTCGGGCTGGATGCCGATCTCGCGCAGCTTCTGCACCGTGTGCTGCGTGGGCTTGGTCTTGAGTTCGCCGGCGGCGGCGATCCACGGCACGTAGGTCAGGTGTACGAAGGCGACGTTGTTCGGGCCGGCCTTCAGGCTCATCTGGCGCGCGGCTTCCAGGAAGGGCAGCGACTCGATGTCGCCCACCGTGCCGCCGATCTCGACGATGGCCACGTCCACCGCCTCGGGCGTGCCCTGGCCGGCCCCGCGGCGGATGAACTCCTGCATCTCGTTGGTGATGTGCGGGATCACCTGCACCGTCTTGCCGAGGTAGTCGCCGCGGCGTTCCTTCTCCAGCACGGACATGTAGATCTGGCCGGTGGTGAAGTTGTTGGCCTTCTTCATCCGCGTCGTGATGAAGCGCTCGTAGTGGCCGAGGTCCAGGTCGGTTTCGGCGCCATCGTCGGTGACGAAGACCTCACCGTGCTGGAACGGCGACATCGTGCCCGGGTCGACGTTGATGTACGGGTCCAGCTTGATCAGGGTGACCTTGAGGCCGCGGGATTCGAGGATGGCAGCCAGGGAGGCCGATGCGATGCCCTTGCCTAGCGAGGACACCACGCCGCCAGTGACGAAGACGTATTTGGTCATGTCTTGCAGCAGCCCAGAACAGGCTGCTGTGGTGGGAAATTCAGATTGTACGGGAGGCGTCGGGGCCCGGCCGTCAGCGGGCCTGGTCGGCGAGCAGCGCCAGCACCAGGTCGGCCGTCGAATCCGGCTGTTCGAACGGGTAGAGGTGCGAGCCCTCCATCCAGCGCCAGCGCTCGCCCGCCAGCCGCTGCGACGCCGCGGCACCGGCCTGGCGCAGCTCGCGCGAGCGCGTGCCGCCGACGAAGCTCACCGGGCACTGTGGCGGGCGCAGGCGCAGCAGCAGCGGCAGGTGGTGAGGCAGCGTGCGGTAGATGTGGGCTTCGACCTCGCGATGAAAGCGCAGCCGCACCTGGCCGTCCAGCTCCTCGAAGCCTGCCTCGACGTAGTCAGCCAGTACACGCGGGTCCCAGCGGGCGAACGCCTTCTTGGCGGCGAAGTGCGCGTGGACTGCCGCGCGGTCGGGCCAGCTCTGCCTGCGCTCGCGGGCGATCTTGGACGGGCCGTAGCGGTGGATCAGCCCGGTCGTCTTCGCCACGGCGATGCCGGCGGCGCGGAGCCCGGCGATGACGGGCGAATCCAGCATCACCAGGCCATTGACCAGGTCGGGCCGGCGGCACGCGGCCATCAGGCTCAGCAGGCCGCCCAGCGAATGGCCCACCAGCGCGATGGGGCCGTCGGGCCTCACGTCGTGCTCGATGAAATGGATGAGCTGGTCGCGCAGCCGGCGCCAGTCGCCGGTGACGGGGAAGCGCGGATCGTGGCCGAAGCGGTCCAGCGCCTCGACGCGCCAGCCGGCCGCGCGCCAGCGCTCGAACAGCACGCGGTAGCAGCCGGCGGGAAAGCTGTTGGCGTGGGAGAAGACGAGCGTCTTGGTCACCGGGCACCCTTCGCGCTGCGCGCTGTCCCGGCGAGCTGGCGCCGAGAGCCTTCGGGCGGCCGGGCAGCGCTCATGCCTTGGCGAGCTTCTTGAGCTGGTACAGCGCGTCGAGCGCCTCGCGCGGCGACAGTGCATCGGGGTCGATGCCGGCGAGCGCGGCCACCAGCGCGCTGGGCTCGGGCAGCGGCGGTGGGGCAGGGGGTGCGGCGAACAGGTCGAACTGGTCGTCGGCCGCGTTCGAGCGCGTCTCCAGCGCTTCCAGCGTCGCGCGTGCCTGGCGCACCAGGCTGGCCGGCATGCCGGCCAGCTTCGCGACCTGCACGCCGTAGCTGCGGCTGGCAGGGCCGGGCTGCAGTTCGTGCAGGAAGACGATGTCCTCGCCGCTCTCCACGGCCGACACGTGCCAGTTCTGCGCCAGCGTGTGCTTGGCCGGGAACTCGGTCAGCTCGAAGTAGTGTGTGGCGAACAGCGTGAAGGCGCGCGTCTTGTCGTGCAGATGACTGGCGATGGCCGACGCCAGCGCCAGGCCGTCGAAGGTCGAGGTGCCACGGCCGATCTCGTCCATCAGCACCAGCGACTGGTCGGTGGCCGAATGCAGGATGGCCGCGCCCTCGGTCATCTCCAGCATGAAGGTGGACTGCGCGTTGGCCAGGTCGTCCGCCGCGCCGATGCGCGTGTGGATGGCGTCCATCGGGCCCAGGCGGCAACGGGTGGCCGGCACGTAGGAACCGATGGCGGCCAGCAGCGCGATCAGCGCCACCTGGCGCATGAAGGTGCTCTTGCCGCCCATGTTCGGGCCGGTGATGACCAGCAGCTTGGTGCGCGCATCCAGCTTGCAGTCGTTGGGCATGAACTCCGTGCCGCCGGTTTCGTACAGGCGGGCCTGCACGACCGGGTGGCGGCCGGCCTCGATGTCCAGGCAGGGCTGTGGAACGAACTCCGGCCGACACCAGTTCAGCGTGATGGCACGCTCGGCCAGCGCCGCCAGCGCATCCAGCCCGGCCAGCGTGCGGCCCAGCGCGGTCAGCGGCGCCAGGCGGGTGATGAGCGCGTCGATGACCTGCTCGTACAGCAGCTTCTCGCGCGCCAGCGCCCGCTCGTTGGCGGACAGTGCCTTGTCTTCGAATGCCTTCAGCTCCGGCGTGATGTAGCGCTCGGCGTTCTTCAGCGTCTGGCGGCGCTGGTAGTCCATCGGCACCTTGTCGACCTGGCCCTGCGTCACCTCGATGTAGAAGCCGTGCACGCGGTTGAACTGCACACGCAGGTTGGCGATGCCGGTGCGGGCGCGTTCGCGCGTTTCCAGGTCCAGCAGGAAGCCGTCGCAGTTCTGCTGGATGCCGCGCAGCTCGTCCAGCTCGGCGTCGAAACCGTCGGCCATGACGCCGCCGTCGCGCGTCAGCAGGGCCGGCTCCAGCGCGATGGCGCGCTCCAGCAGATCCAGGATGTCGGTCGGCGGCGTCAACGCTGCATCACGCAGGGCAGCCGGCGTCACTGCACGCAGCTGCGGCAGCACCTGCAAGGTCGCGCGCAGGCCCGTCAGCTCGCGCGGGCGCACCTGGCGCAGCGCGATGCGGGCGGAGATGCGCTCCACGTCGCTGACCGACTTCAGCGCCTCGCGCAGCGGCTCGAAGCCTTCCGCATGCAGCGCCGCAATCGCGTCGTGACGCGAGATCGCTTCCGCCCGGTCGCGCTTGGGATGCAGCAGCCACTGCCGCAGCGTGCGGCTGCCCATGCCGCTCTTGCAGGTGTCCAGCAGCGAGAACAGCGTCGGCGACGACTCGCCGCGCAGCGTCTGCACCAGCTCCAGGTTGCGCTGCGTGGCCGGCGGCAGGTCCAGCAGGTCGCTGGCGCGCTGCACGCGCAACGACCGCACGTGGGCCAGCGCGCGGCCCTGGGTGTGTTCGGCAAAGGCCAGCAGCGCGCTGCCGGCCGCATGCGCCAGCACCATTTCATGCGCGTTGAAGCCCTGCAGGCTGGCGACCGCCAATTGCTCGCACAGCTTGCGGTTGCCCAAGGCGCCGTCGAACTGCCAGCTTGGCCGGTTCGTCACCGGGAAACGCGCCTTCATGACGCCGGCCGGCTGCTGTTCGCGGTTGACCAGCACCTCGGCCGGGGACAGCAGCGCCAGCCAGCCCGGCAGTTCCACGTCGCTGCATTCGGCCAGGCCGATCTCGCCCTGCGTCAGCGACAGCCAGGCCAGCCCGTGCCGGCGGCCGTGGCCGGAGACGGCCAGCAGCACCGCGTCCTGCTTGTCGGCCAGCAACTCGGTGTCGGTGATGGTGCCCGGCGTGACGACGCGCACCACCTTGCGCTCCACCGGCCCCTTGCCCGCGCCGACCTCACCGACCTGTTCAGCGATGGCCACCGCTTCACCGAGCTTGATGAGCTTGGCGAGATAGCTCTCCAGCGCATGCACCGGCACGCCGGCCATGATCACGGGCTGCCCGGCGCTCTGGCCGCGCTGGGTCAGCGTGATGTCCAGCAGCGCATGGGCTTTGCGCGCGTCATCAAAGAAGACCTCGTAGAAATCGCCCATCCGGTACAGCAGCAGCGTGTCCGGAAAGTCGGCTTTCAGGCCCAGGTACTGCTGCATCATGGGCGTGTGCGCGCTGAAGTCAGCGGTCTGGTTCATCGGCGTGGGGCAAATAGCAAAGCCCCCCGGCGGAGGGCTTCAGAATGCGCACCAGTTTAAGCGGGGTGCCCCAGTGCTCCGCCGGGAGAGCACGGTGAACAAGGTCTTGCGGGTCGGCGCGGCGCTGACGTTGGTGATGGGCTCGCGGGCCGGGCTGGCCGAGCCGTCGCTGTGCACGCGTCTGGCCGAAGAGGCGCGGCGTGCGCCGGCGAGCACCTGGTCCCGGCTCGATCCGCTGTTCGCCTGGGTTCGACCCGCTGCGGCCGCAGCGCCGTCCGCCATCGTCGACGCCGTGGCCCGCGATCCGCGCTGGCGCGAGGCCGTCGGCGCGCCCCATGACCGACCGCTCGACGTACGAAAACTAGCGGGCTTGCCGGTCTACATGGCGAGCGAGTACGGCGGCACGGCAAACTGCCAGACGCTGGTGCTGGTGGAAGCGCTGCCAGGCCGGGCTGCACGGGAGCTGCAGCCCCCTTTCACACTGGACGGCATGAACCTGTGCGTCACCGAATCGGCCCGCTTCGCCCAAGTGCTGGGACATCCGGCGTTGGTCGTGGGCGGGGCGCCGACGATGACCAGCCCGGACATCCGCTACCGCATCGCTGGCCGAAGCAGCCGTGCATGGACCGGGCTTTGCAGCATCGAGATCAGGCGGCAGACGACGCTGTCGCTGGGACAGCGCTTCTGCCTGCCTGGCGCGCAGGTCTGCGACAACGCGCAGCCGACAGCGCAGCGGCTGGCCGCGAGCTACGAAGACTCACGGGTCCGTGGCCAACCTCTCGATGTGCAGGCCTTCAACGGCGGGCGCCAACCGGACGCCGCCACGTTGGCGGTGTTCGGCAGGTTCGAATCGGCGACCCGCGCCGACAAGGTCTTCAACCCGCCCTTTCCCGTGTTCGGGGCCGACGAGCGGTGGCTCGATCCGATGTTGACCGTGTTTTCCAACGCCGATCCCCGCGTGCTGCCCGTGCTGGTACAGGGGCAGTGGTGGCTGGCCATCGTGGGTCGCTCGGGTGTGGGGTGGCGGGAGGGCGGCGCGCTGCTGGTGGCGCTGTTCAAGCCGCCCGGTGGGGCGGACGATGGCGTGGCGTCCTACCAGTTCCGCACCGGACCGGCCGGGTTGGCCGAGGTGATCGTCCGGGACGAGTGACGCCGGAAAAGCACAAGGCCCGCGCTGCGGGCCTTGTGGGGGGGCATCGCGGCCTGCAGGCCGGACGGCGCCTGGCTTCAGTCTTCCGACTTGAACACCAGCTTCACCTCATGCGTCTGCGGCGCGCCGGTGCCTTCGAACTTCCACTGGCTCAGCGCGTCGACGGCGGCGCGGTCGAAGACGCGCTTGGGTTCGGCTTCGACGATGTCCACGCCCGAGACCTTGCCGTCACCGGCGATGGCGATCTTGGCGCGCACGCTGCCGGCGGTGATGTTCTTCTTGACGGCTTCGCCGGGGTAGTCGGGGGCGACCTTCTTCAGGACCTTGGCATCGGCATGGGCCAGCGATGCGGCGGCGACGAGGGCGAGGGCGATGGCGGAGCGGGCGAACATCAGGGACTCTTTCAGGCTTGTTGAACAGGTCTTGCGGCGTGTGGCCGCGCTGCAGGACGCATTTTGGCCAGCCGCCCCCCTCAAGCCAGGGGGCAGGCCGTGCGCAAGTCACACCTTCCCGGCCCGTGGCATCCGCGATGGCGAAGGCCGCCAAATCCGTCACGCCCGAAAACGACAAAGCCCTCGCGAGGAGGGCTTCGAGGGCGAGCGCCGCGGGGGCTCAGAGCGGCGCGTCGCCACCCTCGTCGCGCTTGATGCGCACCGGCGCACGCTTCTTGGCAACAGGCGCGGCGGCCTCGGTCGCGGCCTCGGTCGCGGCCATGGGGGCAGCCGCCGCCGCCGGCTCTTCGTCCTTGATGACGCGGGTGTAGGGCGACAGGATGGTCACGAGCTGCGCGTAGATCTTGGGGTTGCCGGCCACGACTTCGCGCTGGTGCAGGTAGTCGGCTTCGCCGGTGAAGTTGCCGATCAGGCCGCCGGCCTCCGTGATGATGAGCGACCCGGCCGCCACGTCCCAGGGCTGCAGGCCGGTCTCGAAGAAGGCGTCGTAGTAGCCGGCGGCAACGTAGCAGAGGTCGAGGGCGGCCGCGCCCGGGCGGCGCAGGCCGGCGCAGTGCTGCATGACCTCCTCGAACATCTTCACGTAGCGCTTGAAGTTGTCGCCGCGGCGGAACGGGAAGCCCGTGCCGATCAGCGCGTCGCTCATGCGGGTGCGCTTGGACACGCGCAGGCGGCGGTCGTTCAGGAAGGCGCCGCGGCCCTTGCTGGCGTAGAACAGGTCGTTGCGGGTCGGGTCGTAGACGACGGCCTGCTGCACGACGCCGCGGTGCGTCAGCGCGATGGACACGCAGTACATCGGCAGGCCGTGGATGAAGTTGGTGGTGCCGTCCAGCGGATCGATGATCCAGACGTACTCGGAATGCTTGGCGCCGTGGGTGCGGCCCGACTCTTCGGCGAGGATGCCGTGGTCCGGATACGCGCCCAGCAGCGTCTCGATGATCACCCCTTCTGCGGCGTGGTCGACCTCGGTGACGAAGTCGTTCGGGCTCTTGGTGTTGATGCGCAGAGCTTCGAGGTCCAGCGACGCGCGGTTGATGAGGGCGCCAGCCGCACGCGCCGCCTTGATGGCGACATTGAGCATGGGATGGTGGGACGTTTGCAGCATGCGTAGCACTCGCTGGGAAGAAGGGGCGACAGAAGGAAAGAGCGGCGGGTCGTGGCGGACACGGCCCGGATAATCGCGCGATTCTAGCTCGACGCCAGTACAAACCCGTGGAATCCACACGCTTCGTTCTCATCCACACCAGCCATGCCGGCAACGTCGGCGCGACGGCGCGGGCGATGAAGGTGATGGGCTTTCGCGACCTGGTGCTCGTCGCGCCGCGCTTCCCCGATGTGCTCTGCCACGAGGAGGCCGTGGCCATGGCCAGCGGCGCGGCGGACATCCTGGCCCGCGCCCGCGTCGTGCCCACGCTGGCCGAGGCGCTGGACGGTGTGGACTTCGCCTGCGCCACGGCGATGACGCCGCGCGACTTCGGCCCGCCCACGCGCGAGCCGCGGGCGCTGTTCGCCGAGCTTGCCGCCCGCGAGGCCGCGCCGCGCCTGGCGCTGGTGTTCGGCTCCGAGCGCTACGGCATGAGCAACGACGACGTCTACCGCTGCCACGCCGTGCTCAGCATCCCGACCGATCCCGGCTACGGCTCGCTGAACCTGGCGCAAGCGGTGCAATTGCTGGCCTACGACCTGCGCCAGGCGCTGGGCGGCTTCGGCGTGCAACCGCGCACGCCCGACGTGCAGCTGGCCGACGCCCGCGCCGTGCAAGGGTTGCTGGAGCACCTGCAGGCGGCGCTGACCGACATCGGCTACCTCGACCCCGCGGCGCCCAGGAAGCTGATGCCGCGCCTGAACCAGCTCTTCAACCGCGCAGCGCTCACGACGGAGGAGGTGCACATCCTGCGCGGCGTGGCGCGCCAGATGAGCAAGACCGTCGGCCCGACGGGTTCTTGACCCCGCACCTACACTGCGCTGCCCTTTTCCCTGCGGCAGTTCCATGTTCCAGCGCCTGCGCGAAGACATCGCCCTCATCCTTGAACGCGACCCGGCTGCGCGGTCGGCGTGGGAGGTGCTGACCTGCTACCCGGGCCTGCATGCGCTCTGGCTGCACCGCCGCGCGCAGTGGTTCTGGATGAACGGCTTGCGGTGGCTGGGCCGCTGGGTGTCGCACTGGAACCGCTTCCTGACCGGCATCGAGATCCATCCCGGCGCCAAGATCGGCCGCAAGGTCTTCATCGACCACGGCATGGGCATCGTCATCGGCGAGATGGCCGAAGTCGGCGAAGGCTGCACCATCTACCAGGGCGTGACGCTGGGCGGCACCTCGCTCTTGAAGGGCGCCAAGCGGCACCCGACGCTGGGGCCGGGCGTCATCGTCGGCGCCAACGCCTGCGTGCTGGGCGGCTTCACGGTGGGAGCCGGCGCGCGCATCGGCTCCGGCGCGGTGGTGACGCGGCCCGTGCCGGCCGGGGCCACGGCGGTGGGCAACCCGGCCCGCATCATCGAGGCGGCCAGCGAGCAGGCGCGCGAGCAGGCGGCCGCCAGGATGGGCTTCTCGGCCTACGGCCTGACCCAGGGCGATGATCCGCTGGCCATGGCCATGCGCGGGCTCATCGACAGCGCCGCCGGCCACGACCACCAGATCGCGCTGCTGTGGGAGGCGATGTGCAAGCTGTCCGCGCAGACGGGCCATCCCTCGGGCGACTGCGTGCCGGCGGACGCCCAGCGTGCCGAGGCGTTCGACGCCGCGGAGATGAACCGGCTCGTGAAATAGGGGCGCCTGCGCGGCGTTGAGGTGCCGCGCAACGGCCATGGGCATGCCGCAGAATCGCCGCTTCAGGGCCGGTGGCCCGCTGTGTCGACCTGCTTTGCTGCTGCGCGAGTTCCGAACGACGCTTTTCCACGGTTGGCGATTCGCGCTGGGCCTGATGCTTGGCGCGGTCCTGGCCCACCCGGCCGAGGCAGCGCCCGAGGGTCAACGCTGGTCCAAGCTCGCGGACATCGCCTTCCAGCACGTCACGCAGGACCAGGGCCTGCCCAATGCGATCGCCACGGCCATCGCCGAGGACGGCCAGGGCTTCCTGTGGGTGGGCAGCCTGGGCGGGCTGTCGCGCTGGGACGGCTACCGCTTCCGCGTCTACCAGGCGGACCCGCAGCGGCCCGGCGCGCTCCCGGACAACTACGTGCAGACGCTGCACGGCGATGCCCGCGGGCGCCTGTGGGTGGGCACCAGCGCGGCCGGCCTGCTGCGCCATGACCCGGCGACGGACCGCTTCGTCGCCTATCCGTGCGGCGGCGAGCGGGGCTTGAGCCACGTCAGCGTGCGCCAGATCGCCGACGATGGCGACGGCGGCCTGTGGGTCGTCACGGACGCCGGGCTGGACCGCCTGGACCCCGCCACCGGCCACGTCGAGCACGCCAGCCGGTCCGGCGCCTGGGCCGCCGCGGCCGGGCCGCAGGTGCGCGTGGTCATGCGCGACCGGCGCGGCGCGGTGTGGCTGGGCAGCACGGCGGGCCTTTTCAGGCGCGAGCCGGGCTCGGCCGCGCTGACGCCCGTGCCACTGCAGGCGGGCAGCACCGCGCAGCCGGAAATGCTGACCCAGGACCAGGCCGGCCGCATCTGGGTGGGCACGCTGCACGACGGCGTCTTCGTGCTGGGCGACGACGGCGCCGCGCCGGCCAGGGCCGTGCGCGAGGCCGCGACGCCGGACGGGCAGGACCTGCTGCGCACCAGCCAGATCGCCAGCCTGCTGGAGATCCAGCCGGGCGAGATGTGGATCGCGACGCTGGGTCAGGGCCTGGTGTCGGTGGACCTGGACCGCGGCGATACGCGCCGCATCCGCCATGTGCCCGCCTGGCCCATGAGCCTGGCGGACAACGCGCTGCGCAAGATCTACCGCGACCGCGCCGGCCTCGTCTGGGTGGCGTCCAGCCGCGGTGTGAGCCGCTACGACCCGCGCCAGACCGCCGTGCTGACGCGCTTCGGCGCCGGCCCCGACGTTGGCGATGCGATGGACGCCAGCTTCGTCAGCACCGAGATCAGCTGGGTGCAGCCGATGCCGGACGGCCGGCTGTGGCTGGGCACGCACAAGAGCGGCATCGACATCCTGGACGCCGCCGGCACGCGCGTCGCGGTGATGAAGCCCGACGCGACGCGGCCGGAGACGGCGCTGCCGCAGGACATCGTGCTGGCGATGGCCCGCGCGCCGGACGGCGACTACTTCATCGGCACCAAGCGCGGTCTGTACCGGGCGGACGCGGCGGGGCGGCGCGTGGCGCGCGTCAAGCTCCAGGGCCGCGACCCGGCAGCGTCGGTTTGGGCATTGCTGGCCGATGGGCCGACGTTGTGGATCGGCGGCCAGGCCGACGGGCTGTGGCGCATGGACGTCGCCAGTGGCCGCGCCGAGCCGGTGAAGCTGGCCGCGCCCGGCCTGAGCGACGAGCGCGTGACCGTGCTCGCCCCGGCGCCCGGCCGTGGCCTGTGGGTCGGCACCCGCAACGGGCTCAACCGGGTCGATGTCGCCAGCGGCGCCGTCACGCAATTCCCTGCCGGGCCGCAGCAGGCCGGGCGTTTGTCGGCGGGCTTCATCACGGCCTTGCTGACCGACGACGCCGGCCGGCTGTGGGTGGGCAGCTACGGCGGCGGCGTCGACATCCTGCCGGTGCCGGGTCGCGAGGCGGACGCACCGCAGCGCCTGGGCATGGCGCAGGGGCTGCCCGACGGCACGGTCAACGCGTTGCTGCAGGACCTGCAAGGCCAGGTCTGGGCCAGCACTGACAACGGCCTGGCCCGCATCGACCCGCAGCAGTTGACCGTGCGTGCGCTGCGTCGGGCCGAGGGCGTCGTCTTTCCGACCTACTGGACGGCCGCGGCGGCCCGCACCGAGCGTGGCGAACTGCTGTTCGGTGGCGCCGGCGGCATGACCGTCGTGCGGCCGGAGAAGCTGCAGGACTGGAACTACCGGCCGCGCGTGCTCGTCACCGACATCAAGCAGGGCGGCCGGCCGTTGCCGCCCGGCAGCGCCGCGCTGACGGTGCTGCCCGACGCCAACAGCCTGGCCGTCGAGTTCTCGTCGACCGACTTCTCGGCGCCGGAACGCAACCGCTATGCGCACAAGCTGGAAGGCTTCGATGCCGACTGGGTGTCTGCGGACGCGGCACACCGGCTGGCGGCCTACACCAACCTGCCGCCAGGCGACTACCGGCTGCTGCTGCGCGCCTCCAACCGCGACGGCGCCTGGGGCGAAGGCGAGCTGGCATTGCCCATCCGCGTGCTGCCGGCCTGGCACCAGACGTGGTGGTTCCGTGCTGGCCTGGTGCTAGCCCTGGCTGGGCTCACGTTCGCCGCGGTGGGCCTGCGCACGCGCATGTTCAAGGCGCGCCAGCATGAGCTCGAACGCAAGGTGCGCGCGCGCACGGTGGAGCTGGAGGCGCTGCACCGCGCGCTGGAGGAAAAGTCGGCCCAGCTCGAGATGAGCAGCGTGACCGACCCGCTGACCGGCCTGCACAACCGCCGCTTCCTGGCCGAGCACATCGAGCAGGACCTGGCCGCCAGCCAGCGCCGCGCGCAGGAGGTGCGGGCGGCCGGCTCCCAGCCGCTGGACACGGACAGCGTCTTCCTGCTGCTGGACATCGACGCCTTCAAGCGCGTCAACGACTACTACGGCCATGCGGCCGGAGACGCGGTGCTGACGCAGTTCGGCGCCCGGTTGCGCGCGGTGCTGCGGGAGTCGGACTACCTGGTGCGCTGGGGTGGCGAGGAGTTCCTGGCCGTGGCGCGCGACACGGACCGGGTCCGCGCCGAGGAACTGGCCGAGCGCATGCGCACGGCCATCGCCGCCACGCCGTTCGTGCTGGATGACGGCAGCCCGCTGAACGTGACCTGCTCCATCGGCTTCGCCTGCATGCCCTACGAGCCCGGGCGGCCATCGGGAAAGACCTGGCAACAGGTCGTCAACCTGGCCGACCAGGCGCTGTACGCCGCCAAGCACTCGGGGCGCAACGCCTGGGTGGGGCTGCAGTCCGGCGGCGATGAGCAGGGGCCGCGCATCAGCAGCAACCAGCCGCTGGACCGGGTGAAGGCCGCGCTGGCGGCGATGGCGCCGGCCGGGCTCAGGCCGCCGACGGACGCCGCGCGCTCTTGGGCCTGAAGGCCTGGCAGACCTCGTCGCGCGTCTCGAGGTAGGGCCCGCCGATCAGGTCGATGCAGTAGGGCACGGCCGCGAAGATGCCGCTGGCCTGCTCATGGCCTGCCAGCGTCTCGGCAATGGCCTTGGGCTGGCCGGGCAGGTTGATGATGAGCGCCCGGCCGCGGATGACCGCCACCTGGCGCGACAGGATGGCCGTCGGCACGAAGTGCAGCGAGATCTGGCGCATCTGCTCGCCGAAGCCTGGCATCTCGCGGTCGGCGATGGCCAGCGTGGCCTCGGGGGTCACGTCGCGCGGCGCGGGCCCCGTGCCGCCGGTGGTCAGCACCAGGTCGCAGCGTTCGTCGTCGACCAGTTCGACCAGCGCGGCCGAGATGCCGGCCTGCTCGTCGGGGATCAGGCGCGGCACGAACTCGATGGGATTCAGCAGCGCGCCGGTCAGCCAGTCTTTCAGGGCGGGCAGTCCCTTGTCCTCGTAGACGCCGCTGGATGCGCGGTCGCTGACCGAGACGATGCCAATGCGTACAAGTTCAGGAACCGGATCACTCATCGGCATCAGCGGCGGGCTCAGACGCCTTGATGAACTGGAACAGTTCGCGGAACGCCCGGCCGCTGCGCTTCTCGGGCTCGTTCGCCGCGTCCTTGCGCGCGGCGCGCACGAGGTTGCGCAGCTGCTGGATGTCGACGTCCACGTGCTCGTTGATGAACTCCTGCAGCGCCGCATCGTTGGCCAGCAGTTGCTCGCGCCAGCGCTCGGACTGGTGCAGCCGCAGGCTGTCCTGCGCATGGCCCAGCTTGAACGCGGCGACCGCCTCGCGGATGGGCTCCGGGTCGATCTTGCGCATCAGCTTGCCGATGTACTGCATCTGGCGGCGCTTGCCCTCGAAGTTGGTGATCTTCTTCGCATGGCGCAGCGCGTCGTACAGGATCTCGGGCAGCGCCAGCGGCTCCCAGCGGCTTTCCGGCAGGTTCAGCAGGTCTTCGCCGAGCCCCTGCAGCGCGGTCATGTCGCGCTTGAGCTGGCTCTTGCTGGGACGGTCGAAGCCGTCGTCGTCATCGAATTCGGGGGTGTTTTCTTGCATCTTGTGTGCCCGTGGTGGAGCGCAAAGCCAGGGAGGTGCCTTGCCTGTCGCGGGCTGCGGCCATGGAGGGGCCGGGGAAGCCGTACGGGGTGGTCCAAGTTCTTCGGGTCCTATGATTGTCGCCCACCTCGATTTCCAGGCGCCGGCCCCCGTGGCGTCTCAGTTCATGTCCCAAGCCCAAGAAGGTTTCGCCTACAGCCCCGCGCAGTTCCAGCAGTGGATCGAGGACGCCCTGGCCGAGGCGAAGAAGCTCGGCGCCACCGACGCCGGCGCCGAAGTGTCCGAGGGCTGCGGCCTGTCGGTGTCGGCCCGGCTGGGCCAACTGGAGAACGTCGAGCGCAACCGCGACAAGTCGCTGGGCATCTCGGTCTACGTCGGCCAGCGCCGCGGCAATGCCAGCACGTCGGACTTCTCGCCGCAGGCCATCCGCGACACCGCACGCGCCGCCTACGACATCGCCCGGTTCACGGCCGAGGACGAGTTCGCGGGCCTGCCCGACGAGGCCGACCTGGCGCTGGATGCATCGCTGCGGCCCGAGCTGGACCTCTTCCACCCCTGGGCCATCGACGCCGCGCAGGCGGCCGACATCGCCCTGCGCTGCGAGGCCGCGGCGCTGGCGGTGGACAAGCGCATCACCAACAGCGAAGGCGCGGCCGTGTCGGCCCAGCAGTCGCATTTCTGGATGGGCAACACGCGCGGCTTTCGCGGCGGCTATGCCAGCTCGCGCCATTCGCTGTCGGTCGCGCCCATTGCCGGCCGCGGTGCCGGCATGCAGCGCGACGCCTGGTACAGCTCCATGCGCGACGCGGCCGAACTGGCCTCGGCCGAGGCCGTGGGCCGCTACGCGTCGGAACGGGCGCTGTCGCGGCTGAAGGCGCGCAAGGTCGCCACGGCCGAGGTGCCGGTGTTGTTCGAAAGCACGGTGGCCATCGGCCTGCTGGGCGCGCTGGTGCAGGCCACCAGCGGCGGCGCGTTATACCGGCGCACGACCTTCCTGCTCGACAGCCTCGGCAAATCCGTCATGGCGCCGCACATCGACATCAGCGAGGACCCGCATGTGCCCAAGGGCAAGGGCAGCTCGCCGTTCGACGACGAAGGCGTCGTCACGCGGGCCCGCCAGGTCGTGCAGGGCGGCATGCTGCAGGGCTACTTCCTGTCCAGCTACTCGGCCCGCAAGCTGGGCATGAAGACCACCGGCCATGCCGGCGGCTCGCACAACCTGCGCATGACCAGCCGCGCCACCGCGCCCGGCGACGACCTCGCGACGATGATCCGCCGCCTCGGCCGCGGCCTGCTGGTCACCGAGCTGATGGGGCAGGGTGTCAACTACGTGACGGGCGACTACTCGCGCGGCGCCAGCGGCTACTGGGTCGAGAACGGCGAGATCGCCTACCCGGTGCATGAAGTGACCATTGCCGGCAACCTGAGGGACATGCTGCAGAACATCGTCGGCATCGGGTCCGACGAGTACACGATGGGCACCAAGACGGTGGGCTCCCTCCTGGTCACGGGCATGAAGCTGGCCGGCAACTGACTATCATCAAAAACCGACCCCGCCCACAACAACAGGAGACCCGCAGATGATCACTCGCACCCTCAGGCCGTTGGCCGTTGCCGCATTTGCCGCACTCGCAGCGCTGGCTGGCGCGGCGCAGGCCGCCGACATCAAGCTCGGTGTCGCCGAGGCCTTGTCGGGCGGTGCGGCGCAGTATGGCCAGAGCATCCGCGCCGGGTTCCAACTCGCGGCCGACGAGATCAACGCCGCCGGTGGCATCAACGGCAACAAGCTGGTGCTGGTGGTCGAAGACGAGCAGGGCAAGAAGGAGGAGGCGATCAACGCCTTCAAGAAGCTGATCTTCCAGGACAAGGTGCTGATGCTCTTCGGCCCCACGCTGTCCAACTCCGCGCAGGCGGCCGACCCGATCGCGCAGGCTGCCAAGACGGTGGTGTTCGGCACGTCCAACACGGCGGACGGCATCACGTCCATCGGCGACCATGTGTTCCGCAACTCGGTGACCGAGGCCGACGTGCTGCCGGTCACCATCGCCACCGCGGCCAAGAAGCTCGGTATCAAGAAGGTCGCCGTGCTGTACGGCAACGACGACGTCTTCACCAAGAGCGGCTACGACAACTTCAAGAAGGCGCTGGAGGCGCAGAAGATCGCCGTCACGACGACCGAGACCTTCGCCAAGGGCGACGTCGACTTCAAGGCCCAGCTCACCAAGATCAAGGCCAGCGCGCCGGACGCGCTGGTGCTGTCCGCGCTGATCGCGGAGGGCGCGCCCATCATGGTGCAGGCCCGCCAGCTCGGCCTGAACGTGCCCGTCATCGGCGGCAACGGCATGAACTCGGTCAAGGTGTTCGAGCTGGCCAAGGGCGCGTCCGACGGCCTGTGGATCGGCTCGCCCTGGTCCATCGAGAACCAGACCAAGGAGAACGGCGCGTTCATCGTCGCCTACACCAAGCAGCACAAGTCGGCGCCCGACCAGTTCGCAGCGCAGGCCTATGACGCGATGTACATCACCGCGCAGGCGCTGAAGAAGGTCAAGCTCAGCGGCGACCTCGCCAAGGACCGCGCTGCGCTGCGCGAGGCGTTGCCGGCCGTGAAGTGGACCGGCGCGACCGGCGGCTTCGCGTTCCGCCGTGCCGTCGACAAGGGCGGCAAGCCTGCGGGCTACGACGCCGACCAGACCGCCATCGTCAGCGTCACCAAGGGCGGCCGCTACGCCATCGAGAAGTAAGGCGCCTTCGCCGCAGCGGCCCGCGGCTTGCGTCGCGGGCCTTGTCTTTTGTCCGGGTCTCCGTCGTGCTTGAACAGCAACTCTTCAACGCCCTCTCGCTGGGCAGCGTCTATGCGCTGTTCGCGCTCGGCTTCACGCTGGTGTTCGGCGTGCTCGGCGTCGTCAACCTGTCGCATGGGGCCGTCTTCATGGTCGGCGCCTACGCGGCGCTGCAGGCCGTCCTCAAGCTGAACGTGCCGCTGGCCGGTGCGCTGGCCGTGGCCTTTCTCGCGTCGGGGCTGCTGGGCCTCGTCATCGACCTGCTGGTGCTGCGGCCGCTGCGCGCGCGCAATGCGCCGCACCTGATCCCGATGATCGCCACCATCGGCCTGGCCATCGCGATCAACAGCCTGGCGCAGGGGCTGTTCGGTGCGGAGAACCTGCGCTTCCCGGCCGAGGTGCTGCCGCACGACACGCTGAACCTCGCCGGCCTGCACGTGACCGTGCTGGAGCTGGGCATCATCGCGCTGTCCTTCGCGTTGATGGCGGTGCTGCTGCTGGTGCTGCGCGGCACGCAGCTGGGCCGCGCGCTGCGGGCCATCGCCGAAAGTCCCAAGGCGGCGGCGCTGCTGGGCATCAACGTGGGCGGCTTGTTCATGCTGACCAGCTTCTTCGCCGCCGGTCTGGGCGGCGTGGCGGGCGTGCTGATCGGGCTGTACTCCAACGCGCTGTTCCCGCTGATGGGCCAGCCCATCCTGCACAAGGGCATCGCCGTCATCATCCTGGGCGGCATGGGCGACATCCGCGGCGCGATGCTGGCGGGGCTGTTCCTGGGCTTCGCCGAGGTGCTGTCGGTGGCCTACATCGGCTCGACCATGCGCGACGCGGTCGGTTTCGGCCTGCTGTTCGCCGTGCTGCTGCTGCGGCCCAAGGGGCTGTTCGGCACCACGAACGAGCGCAAGGTCTGAGCGATGGAAGCGTTCGACAACTTCTGGGCCGTCTACAGCAACCTGGTGCTGACGCTGGGCACTAACTCGCTGCTGGCGCTGTCCATCTACCTGACGCTGTCCTGCGGCATGCTGGCCATGGCGAACGCCGCCTTCATGGGCATCGGTGCCTACGCCGCGGCGCTGCTGACGATGAACGCCGGTGCGCCGTTCGCGGTCGCGCTGGCCGGCGGCATGGCCGCGCCGGCGCTGGTGGCGCTGGTGATGGGCGGCCCGACGCTGCGGCTGTCCGGCGTCTATCTCGCGATGGCCACGCTGGCCTTCGGCGAGGTGGTGCGCATCTTCATCCTGAACACCGAGGACTGGACCGGTGGCGCGCTGGGGCTGAACGGCATCCCGCCGTCGACCGAGTGGTGGCATGTGCTGCTGGCGCTGGGGCTGGCCTGCGGGGTGCTCGCGCTGCTGCGCCGCTCCAAGGTCGGCCGCGCGTTCGAGGCCATCAAGCTGGACGAGACCGCGGCCGGCCTGATGGGCATCAACGTCAACGCGCACAAGATGCTGGCCTTCGTGCTGGGCGCGATGCTGGCCGGCCTGGCCGGCGCGCTGAACGCGCACCTGACCTTCTTCATCGGCCCCAACGAGTACGGCTTCGACCGCGGCGTCGAGATCCTGACCATGACCATCCTCGGCGGCATCAATGGCCTGATGGGCCCGATCT
The DNA here is from genome assembly GCF_965229315.1 of Roseateles sp. Lineage (GTDB taxonomy): Bacteria > Pseudomonadota > Gammaproteobacteria > Burkholderiales > Burkholderiaceae_C > Pelomonas. The sequence goes on along the minus strand of NZ_CBDDJA010000002.1, from coordinate 1,988,440 downwards.
CCGGCGCCGTCATCCTGACGCTGCTGCCCGAACTGCTGCGCGGCCTGACGGACTTCCGCAACGTCTTCAACGGGCTCATCCTGGTGGTGATCGTGCTGTTCCTGCCGCGCGGCTTGTGGGACCCGCAACGCGTGCGCGCCTTGCTGGGCCGGAGGCGCTGAGCATGCTGAAGCTGCAATCCGTCTCGCGTCATTTCGGCGGCCTCAAAGTGCTGCAGGGCGTCAGCTTCGACGTGCCGGCCGGCGGCATCTTCGGCTTGATCGGGCCGAACGGCGCCGGCAAGACCACCGTGGTCAACCTCATCACCGGCCTGCTGCCGCCGACGTCGGGCGACATTCTGTTCGACGGCGCGAGCCTGGTCGGCCGCAAGCCGCACCGCATCACCGCGAGCGGCGTGGCGCGCACCTTCCAGAACATCCGCGTGTTCAAGGAAATGACGCTGCTGGAGAACGTCATCGTCGGCATGCACGGCCGGCTGGCCTACGGCCCGGCCGGGCTGCTGCTGCGCCTGCCCAGCTTCCGTGCGGCCGAGCGCGCCGCGCGAGAGCGGGCGCGCGAGTTACTGTCGTGGATGAAGCTGGACCACAAGGCCGACGACATCGCCGACAACCTCAGCTACGGCGAGCAGCGCAAGCTGGAGCTGGCCCGCGCGCTGGCCACCGAGCCGAAACTGCTGCTGCTGGACGAGCCGGTGGCCGGCATGAACGGCGCCGAGAAGGCCGAGTTGATGGGCGAGATCCGCAACATCCAGGCGCGCGGCTACACCGTCTTCATGATCGAGCACGACATGCATTTCGTCATGGGCCTGTGCGAGCAGATCGCCGTGCTGAACTTTGGCCGCATCATTGCGCAGGGCAGCCCGGCGCAGGTGCGCAACGATCCGCAGGTCATCGAGGCCTACCTGGGGCGCGACGACGACGAAGAGGTGGCGGCATGAGTGCGCAACCGCTGTTGAGCGTGCGCGGGCTGGCCGTCGCCTACGGTCACGTCCAGGCGCTGCGCGGCATCGACCTGGAGCTGGAAGCCGGGCAGATCACGACACTGGTCGGCGCCAACGGTGCCGGCAAGTCGACGACGCTGATGGCGCTGTCGGGACTGGTGAAGAAGGCCGCGGGCCGTGTGCAGTTCGATGGCCAGGACATCACCAGCGCGGCGCCGCACCGCATCGTGGCCAGCGGCCTGGTGCAGGTGGCCGAAGGCCGTGCCACGCTGACGACGCTGACCGTGCGCGAGAACCTGGAGCTGGGTGCCTACACGCGTCGCGACGGCGCCGCCGAACGGGCGCGCAGCATCGACCACATCTACAGCTTGTTCCCCAGGCTGGCCGAGCGCGCGACGCAGCTGGCCGGCAGCCTGTCGGGCGGCGAGCAGCAGATGCTGGCCATCGGCCGCGCGCTGATGGCCAAGCCGCGGCTGCTGCTGCTGGACGAACCGTCCATGGGCCTGGCGCCCCTCATCGTGCAGGACATCTTCCGCACGCTGCAGCGCATCAACGCGGAAGGGCTGACGATCTTCCTCGTCGAGCAGAACGTGAAGCAGGCGCTGAAGCTGGCACAGCGCGCCTACGTGCTGGAGAACGGCCGCATCGCCCTGCAGGGCAGTGGCCGGGAACTGCTGGGCGACCCGCGCGTGCAGGCCGCGTACCTGGGTCACTGAGGCCCGGGCCCGCGGGCGATCAGCCCAGCTGCTGCGCCTGCAGGTACAGCCGCGTGGATCGCGCACCCGAGCGGCAGAACACCAGAAGCGGGCGCGGCAGCGTCTCCAGCAGCACGGCGAACGCTTCGACCTCCTCGGGTGACTGGTAGCCGCCTGCGACAGGCAGGTGGCGGTATTCCAGCCCCGCCGCGACGGCCGCCGCCTCGATGTCGGCCGAGGTCGGCTGGTCGGGGCCGTGCTCGAAATCCGGCCGGTTGTTGACGACGCTGCGAAATCCCATCGCAGCCACTTCGGCCATGGCGGCGGGCAGCAGTTGCGGTGATGCGCAGATGTCGGGCGCCAGTGCTTGCAGGGGCAGGCTCATTGCGATTCCTTACTTCGTCAGCGCGGCCTTGACCGCAGCGGAAACCGTGCTCATCTCGGCCACGCCGCCCAGCTGCGCCTTGGCGGCGGCCATGACCTTGCCCATGTCGGCAGGACCGCTGGCGCCCAGCTCGGCCACGATTGCTGCGACCTTCTCGGCCACCGCCTCGGCCGACAGGCGCTCTGGCAGGTAGGCCTGCAGCACGGCCAGCTCGGCGGTTTCCTTGGCGACCAGATCGTCACGGCCGGCGGCGGCGAACTGGCTGATGGAATCCTTGCGCTGCTTGATCAGCTTGTCGACGATGGCGACCAGGGCGGTATCGTCCACGACGATGCGCTCGTCCACTTCCTTCTGCTTCACGGCGGCCAGCAGGCCACGGATGGTCAGCAGCCGGTCGGCTTCCTTGGCGCGCATCGCGGCCTTCATGTCATCGGTGATGCGGTCTTTCAGGCTCATGGGGACATCCGGTTCAAAAGACAAAAACCCGCGACAGCGTCCTGTGGCGGGTTTCAGGGTCACGCCGGAGGGAGGGCTCCGGGTCGCGTCAGGAACGATCAGTACAGCTTCTTGGGCAGCTGCATGCTGCGCACGCGCTTGTAGTGGCGCTTGACGGCGGCTGCCTTCTTGCGCTTGCGCTCAGCGGTGGGCTTCTCATAGAACTCGCGGGCGCGCAGATCAGTCAGCAGGCCCAGCTTTTCGATGGTGCGCTTGAAGCGACGCAGTGCGACGTCGAACGGCTCGTTTTCCTTGACGCGGATGGTGGTCATGTATTTCCTTGATTGCGCTCGGTGTTCGCGGCTGAGGCTCAGCAGCAGGTTCCGGATGACTGCGTCGCCTGGGATAGGCAAGCGAATCGACGCGCGGGTTTGCCAGCAAAGCCGAGGATTGTAGCGGGGAAATCAACGACTTGCCAAGATTCGATCAAGCGGGCTTTGAGGCCTGGCCGGGGCGGCCGCCATGGCCTGTGCGCAGGCGGCTGCGCTGGCCCAGGCCCACTGGAAGTTGTAGCCCCCCAGCCACCCGGTCACGTCGACCACCTCGCCGATGAAATGCAGTCCCGGCACGCGTTTGCTCTCCAGGCTTTGAGAGCTCAACTCCTTGGTGCTGACGCCGCCGCGCATGACCTCCGCCTTGCGCCAGCCCTCGTCGCCGCTGGGCATCAGCTGCCACTCGTGCACGCTGCGGCCCAGGCCTTGCAGATCGGCATCGCGGCATTCGGCCAGCGGGCGGGTGGCGTCCAGGCCGGCGCGATCGAGCCATGCGGCGGCCAGCCGTTGCGGCAGACGGGCCGCGAGCTCGTTGCCCAGCTGGCGGCGCGACGCCGACTTGGCTTCGACCAGGTCCTTGTCCAATTGAAGCTCGGGCGCCAGGTCGATCTGCAAGGCTTGGCCGTCCTTGCGGTAGCTGGAGATCTGCAGGATGGCGGGGCCGCTGAGGCCGCGGTGCGTGAACAGCAGGTCCTCCAGAAAGCGCATGCGCGCCTTGCCGCTGCCGCAGCTCACCTGCACCGGCAGCGACAGCCCGGCCAGCGCCGCGAACGGGGCCCAGTCGTCCGCCGTGAATGTCAGCGGCACCAGGGCCGGGCGCGGCTCGACGATGGCATGGCCGAAGCGCGCCGCCAGGCGCAGTCCCCAGTCGCTGGCGCCGATCTTGGGCACCGGCAGGCCACCCGTTGCCACGACGACGCGCGGCGTACGCACCGCGCCCTGGCTGGTGTCCAGTTCGAAGCCGCCTTCGGGCAGCGCGCGCACGTCGGCAACGGTACAGGGCTGCCAGCGTGTCACGCCCCCCGTCTCGCACTCCGCGACCAGCATGCGGATGATCTGCTCGCTGGAGTCGTCGCAGAACAGCTGGCCCTTGTGTTTCTCGTGGAAGGCGATGCCGTGACGCTGCACCAGCTTGATGAAGTCCTGCGGCGTGTAGCGCGCCAGCGCCGAGCGACAGAACGCCGGGTTCTCGGACAGGAAATTCGCCGGGCCGGCCTCCCGGTTGGTGAAATTGCAACGTCCGCCACCCGAAATGCGGATCTTTTCAGCCAGGCGTGGTGCATGGTCGACGAGCAGCACCCTCAACCCGCGCTGCCCGGCCAGCCCGGCACAGAACAGGCCTGCCGCGCCCGCGCCCACCACCACCGCATCGAATCCCTGCATGACCTCCCCCTGAATCGGGTCGCATTGTCGGGGGTGAGCGAGGCGAAACTCGTTACGATTCGGGCCGTGGTGCTGGGCGGGTCTTCTAGGGGGGAGTCCCGGTTCGTGGGGTAGACCGCCCTTGCTGCTGCCGGTTTGCCCCCACTACATTCCTCGACACCCGCGACGCAAAGCGGCCTCCTGCCGCGAGCGCCTGATCGCATCAAGACGATTCCATGGACATGACTGCCGACACGACCGCGATGCAGCCGCCACCCGGCAGCTTGGCGCATTGGCTGGCGGGTCATGCCGATCTGGGCGGCGAGGCCTTGGCGGGCCTCGTGGCGCTGATCGAGCCGCTCGGCAGCCAGGCGGCGATCAAGTCGGCCGTCAACGGCCGCTATGTGTTCGCGACCACCGGGCTGGCGCAGATGTTCGAGCGCGAGCAGGTCGTCGGCCACACCGATGCGGAGTTGCTCAAGCCCGACGAGACCACGGCATTGCGCCGTGTCGAGCAGACGGTTATGGCGCAACGCCACCCGGTCGTCAGCGAGCACAAGCTGGAGATCAACGGCCGTCGGCGCGAGTTCAGCGTGACGCGCATGACCGTGGGCCAGGACTTCCTGCTCGCCGTCTGGCACGAGCGCACCGAGGAGCGCCATCGCGAGTCGCACCTGCAGCGTGCGCTGGCGCAGATCGAGCAGCAGCAGGTGGCCCTTGAGCAGATCCGCCGCGAGCTGCAGCAGGGCTCGGGCCGCGACGATGTCTCGGGCCTGTACATGCGGCCGCAGTTCGACGATCAACTGCTGCGCGAGATCGACCTGTCTTCTCGCGAACATCGCGAGTTCGCGCTCGTCGTCATCGCGCTGGACGCGTCGCCAGCCGTCACGGCGCTGGGCGAAGCTGCCCAGCAGCGCCTGCTCGAAGGCATGGGGCGCATGTTGCGGGCCAACACGCGTGCGATGGACTCGGCCTGCCGCATCGGGCCGCATCGCTTCGCGGTGCTGCTGTCCGGCGTGGGCCTGGCGACGGCGCATGCGCGCATGGAGCAGTTGCGCCGCCAGTGCGTCGCGCAGATCGTCGTACTCAACGGTGAGGATCTGGGCCTGTCGATCTCGATGGGCGTCTCCAGTTTCCCGCACACCGCCTCGCGCCAGGATGAACTGACCGCCGCCAGCGAAGCCGCCGTGCACGAGGCGCAGCGCCGCGGCGGCAACCAGGTGGTGCTGGCGTCGATCGCCTTCGGTTGACCCGCGCTCAGGCGGCGCGCAACCGCTTCAGTACCGCCCGCCACTCGTCCGGCGTGACCGGCGTGATGGACAGACGGCTGCCGCGCTCCAGCACGCGCATGGAGGCGAGTTCAGGCGCCTCGCGCATGGCCTTCAGGCTCAGCAGGGGCGTCGTCTCGCGCCAGCGCACGTCCACGTGCACCCAGCGTGGCGTGTCGCGCTTGGACTTGGGGTCGAAGTAGGGGCTGGCCGGATCGAACTGCGTCGCGTCCGGGTAGGGCGCGCTGCTGACTTCGGCGAGGCCTGCGATGCCGGGTTCCGGGCAGGACGAGTGATAGAACAGCACGCCGTCGCCGAGCTGCATGTCGTCACGCATGAAGTTGCGCGCCTGGTAGTTGCGCACGCCGGTCCAGGGCAGGGTGCCGGCGCGTTCCAGGTCGAGGATGGAGGCCTCGTCGGGTTCTGATTTCATCAGCCAGTAGTTCATCGGCCGATGCTACCCAACGGGCAACGCAGAAAAGGGTGTCCACCGCAATCCTGGGGGCCGAGATCCTGAACACCCAGGGGTAATCAGGTGGGCGAGGTCAGCCGGACTTCGGGTTCATCTGACGCGAGACGATCACGCCCGTCCGGCATGTTCCAAGCCCTTGCTCATAGAGCATCGGATGAAGGAAATAAAGCCCCGGGGAAAGCGATGGACGGGGTGAATTCTACGACTCAAGCAGGTCGCCCTGCGCGGTGGCGGGCCTTGCGCCTTGGCGGGGCACCGGCCGCGGCGGTGCTGTCAGATCAACTGGCCATCGTGGCCGAGCGCATCGTCCAGGCGCTTGACGAGCGCGTCCAGTTCCGGCGACGCGATGGGTCCCGCCACCACCGTGCTGGGCGCCGTGCCGGCGAGCTGGTAGGCCAGGTTCAGCGCGGCCAGCACGGCGATGCGTTCGCGTGCCTTGACCTTGCCCGCGTCACGGATGGTGCTCATCTCGCGGTCCACCTGCGCCACGGCCGAGGTCAGCGCGGCTTCACCGCCTTCGGGGCAGCCGAGCAGGTAGCTCTGGCCCATGATGGTCACTTCCATCTGCTTCATGCGTCGTCCCTTGGCGCTTCGCCAGGCAGCCTCTCCAGCAGCGCGTCGACGCGCGCGCGGGCCGCGTTCAGGCGCGAGCGCAGGCTGTCGCGCTCCTGGGTGATGGCGGTGAGCTGCACCTGCAGCAGCAGGTTGGTGCGCAGGATTTCGTCGTGGCGAAGGAGCAGGCGCTCCACGCGGTCGGTCAGATCGGTCAGGCTGGCCATGGATGGGCTCGGGTCAGGCGGAGACGGATTTTAGTTGGCGGCCGTGGTCGCACGTGTCGATGACGGCGCAGACGCTGCAAAGCGGCTTGCGCGCCTGGCAGACGTAGCGGCCGTGCAGGATCAGCCAGTGGTGCGCATCCACCCTGTACGCAGCCGGTATGCGCTGGAGCAGCCCCAGCTCGACGGCCAGCGGCGTCTTGCCCGGCGCCAGGCCCGTGCGGTTGCTGACGCGGAAGATGTGGGTGTCCACCGCCATCGTCGGCTCGCCGAAGGCGACGTTGAGCACCACGTTGGCCGTCTTGCGGCCCACGCCGGGCAGTGCCTCCAGCGCCTCGCGCGAGCGCGGCACCTCGCCGCCGTGCAAGGCGATGAGCATGCGGCAGGTCTGCAGCAGGTGTTTGGCCTTGCTGCGGAACAGGCCGATGGTCTTGATGTGGGATTCCAGCCCCTCATGGCCGAGCGCGAGGATCTGTGCCGGCGTGTTGGCGACGGCGAACAGCCGCCGAGTGGCCTTGTTGACGCCCACGTCGGTGGCCTGCGCGGACAGCAGCACGGCCGTCAGCAACTCGAAGACGCTGGAGAACTCCAGCTCGGTCTGCGGCGCCGGGTTGGCGGCTTTCAGCGTGGCGAAGAAACGTTCGACTTGGGCACCGTTCATGCAGGCATTGTCCGCCGCCTTATGGCGAGCGCCTGGCGCGAGCGCGCGCCAGCGCGGCTTCGATGGCGGCGCGCTTGCGGTCCAGCTGGACCGGGTCGGTGATGGCCGAGGCCGCCGGCAGGTCGGCCAGCTTGGCCTCGGCCTTGGTCATCAGGCGCGCCTCGTTCTCTTCGGCTTCGCGGTGCCGACGGAACTGCCTGAACTGGTAGCGCTCGCGGGCTTCGTCGGCCTGCGGCTGGCTCCATGCGGCCCAGCCGGTGGTGGTGGTGACCTCGGGCAGGGTGATGCAGTCCACCGGGCAGGCCGGCACGCACAGCTCGCAGCCGGTGCACTGTGCGGCGACGACGACGTGCATGGCCTTGGGCGCGCCGACGATGCAGTCCGCCGGGCAGGCCTTGATGCACAGCGTGCAGCCGATGCACCAGGCTTCGTCGATGACGGCGACGCCGCGTGTCGCTTCGATGCCGTTGGCCGGGTTCAGCGGCAGGGCCGGGCGCCCCGTGATGGCCGCGAGGCGGGCGACGCCCTCGGCACCCCCGGGGGGGCACTGGTTGATGTCGGCTTCAGCTGCGGCGATGGCTTCGGCGTAGCTGCGGCAGTCCGTATAGCCGCAGCGGGTGCACTGAGTCTGCGGCAGCGCCGCGTCGATGCGCTCGGCGAGAGTCACGCTTTCCGGGCTGCGCGCTTGGCTGCCGGCGCGCGCTTGGCCGGCACGGGCGCAGGGGCCTTGTTCAGCGGCTTGGCGTCGTATTTGGCAATGAAGGCGAGCACTTCCGGGTAGACGTGGTCGCGCCAGCGGCGGCCCGAGAAGATGCCGTAGTGGCCGGCGCCCTTGGCTTCGTAGTGGTACTTGTGCTGTCCGGGCACGTTCGCGCACAGGTCGAGGGCGGCCTGGGTCTGGCCGGCGCCGGAAATGTCGTCGAGTTCGCCTTCGATGGTCAGCACGGCGGTGGTCTTGATGTCCTGCGGCCGCACCAGCGCACCATCGACCTGCCAGGTGCCGTTGACCAGCGCGAAGTCCTGGAACACGGTCTTGATGGTGTCGAGGTAGTACTCGGCCGGCATGTCCAGCACGGCGTTGTACTCGTCGTAGAACTTGCGGTGCGACTCGGCGCTGTCGTCGTCGCCGCGCACCAGGTCCAGGAAGTAGTCGTAGTGGGAGGTCAGGTGGCGGTCCGGGTTCATCGCGACGAAGCCGGTGTGCTGCAGGAAGCCCGGGTAGACCGCGCGGCCGGCGCCTGGGAAGTTGGTCGGCACGCGGTAGATGACGTTGGTCTCGAACCAGCTGTAGCTGCGGTTCATCGCCAGGTTGTTGACGGCGGTCGGGCTCTTGCGGGCGTCAATGGGGCCGCCCATCATGGTCATGCTGCGCGGCGTGGCCTCGCCGGCGCTGGCCATCAGCGAGATGGCGGCCAGCACGGGCACCGTCGGCTGGCAGACGGAGATGACGTGGCTGTCCGCGCCGCCCGCGTGGCGGATGAACTCCTGCACGTAATGGATGTAGTCGTCCAGGTGGAAGGGGCCGACGTCCAGCGGCACCATGCGCGCGTCGGTCCAGTCGGTGATGTAGACCTTGTGGTCCTTGAGCAGTTGCTTGACCGTGTCGCGCAGCAGCGTGGCGTGGTGACCCGACAGCGGCGCCACGACCAGCACCGTGGGCTGATCCTTCATCTTGGCCAGCACCGCCGGGTCGTCCGTGTAGCGCTTGAAGCGCAACAGGCGGCAGAAGGGCTTTTCCAGCGCCACCAGCTCCTGCACGGCGACGTCCACGCCATCGACCTCGACGGACTTGATCTCGAACTCGGGTTTTTCGTAGTCCTTCGCCAGCCGGTGCATCAGATCCAGGCCGGCCGACATGCGCTGCGCCATCGGCGTGTGCGCCAAGGGCGACAGCGGATGGCTGTAAAGCTTGGCCGATGCGGCGGCGAATTCCGAGAAGGGACTCATCAGCGCGCGCTGGGTTTCGAAGAGCTGATACAGCATTGCCGGCCTTGAACGAGGGGACTGGGAACGCCAATGGTGCCAGAAAACGCTTTCGCGGTTGTGCGCTGCAACATCGGATCGGCGCCCTAAAGCGCCAATCCTGCGCACTTGGACGGTGCGCCCAGGGCTGCGTCAGCCCTGGATGACCGCCGCCATGGCCGCCGCCACGGTCGGCAGGTTGCCTTCGTTCAGCGCGGCCACGCAGATGCGGCCCGAGTCCACGCCATAGACGCCGAACTCGTCACGCAGGCGCTGCATCTGGGCGGCAGTCAGCCCGGAGTAGCTGAACATGCCCAGTTGCTCGGTCACGAAGCCCAGGTCCTGCGTGACGCCGGCCGCCTTCAGTGCGGCCACCAGCGCCGAGCGCATGGCCTTGATGCGCACGCGCATGCCGGCCAGTTCTTCCTCCCACAGGCCGCGCAGCTGGTCATCGGCCAGCACCTGGGCGACGACCTGCGCGCCGTGCGTCGGCGGGTTGGAGTAGTTGGTGCGGATCATGATCTTGAGCTGCGACAGCACGCGCACGGCTTCCTCGTCGCTGGTGCAGACGACGCTCAGCGCACCGACACGCTCGCCGTACAGCGAGAAGCTCTTGGAGAAGCTGGTGGACACGAAGAAGCCCACGCCGGCGGCCTGGAACTGGCGCACCGCCTCGCCGTCTTCCTTCAGCCCGAAGCCGAAGCCCTGGTAGGCCATGTCCAGGAAGGGCGTCAGGCCCTTGGCCTTGACTGCGGCGACCACCTGTGCCCACTGGGCCGCCGTGATGTCGTAGCCGGTGGGGTTGTGGCAGCAGGCGTGCAGCACGACAACCGTGCCGGCCGGCGCGGCGTTCAGCGCGGACAGCATGCCGTCGAAGTTGACGCCCTTGTTGGCGGCATCGTAGTAGGGGTAGGTCTCAACCTTGAACCCTGCCTGCGTGAACAGTGCGCGGTGGTTTTCCCAGCTGGGGTCGGAGATCAGCACGGTGGCGCCGGGGCTGAGGTGCTTCAGGAAGTCGGCGCCGATCTTCAGCGCGCCGGTGCCGCCCAGGGCCTGCACGGTCGCGACGTTCTTGAGCTCGCCGCCGAAGACCAGCTTCTGCACGGCCTTGTCGTACGCGGCGATGCCGTCGATGGGCAGGTAGCCGCGCGGCTTGGGGGCCGCGGCCATCGCTGCTTCGGCGGCCTGCACGCATTTCAGCAGCGGCAGCTTGCCGTTCTCGTCGTAGTACACGCCGACGCCGAGGTTGACCTTGCCCGGGCGGGTGTCGGCGTTGAACTGCTCGTTCAGGCCGAGGATGGGGTCGCGGGGGGCCAGGGAGACTTCGGCGAAGAGGGACATGGGGGAGGTTCCTGAAAGGACGTTGGCAGGAGGGGAGGCTTGAAGAATCAGGGTCTGCGCTAACCTGACTGTTTCTGCATTGCAGCAATGCAGCGCAGCAATTTTGCCCGTGAACCCAGGGAATTCCCCATGCAAGAAGCCTTGAACGCCATGCCCGCCACAGAGGGTGACACCGAGGAGCGCAAGGGCGAATTCGTCAGCTTCGAAGGCTCGCCGTTCCAGCTGTTCCAGCCGTTCCCGCCCGCTGGCGACCAGCCGGCGGCGATCAACCAACTCGTCGAAGGCATCCACGACGGCCTCAGCTACCAGACGCTGCTGGGCGTGACCGGCTCCGGCAAGACCTTCACGATGGCCAACGTCATCGCCCGCCTGGGCCGCCCGGCCATCATCTTCGCGCCCAACAAGACGCTGGCCGCGCAGCTGTACAGCGAGTTCCGCGATTTCTTTCCGAACAACGCCGTCGAGTATTTCGTCAGCTACTACGACTATTACCAGCCCGAGGCCTACGTGCCGCAGCGCGACCTGTTCATCGAGAAGGACAGCGCCATCAACGAGCACATCGAGCAGTTGCGCCTGTCCTGCACCAAGAGCCTGCTGGAACGGCGCGACGTGGTCATCGTCGCGTCGGTCTCGGCCATCTACGGCATCGGCAACCCGAGCGACTACCACCAGATGGTGATGACGCTTCGCGTGGGCGACAAGATGGGCCAGCGCGACGTCATCGCGCAGCTCATCCGCATGCAATACACCCGCAACGAGATGGAGTTCACCCGCGGCCACTTCCGCGTGCGCGGCGACACCATCGACGTGTTCCCGGCGGAGCACTCGGAGCTGGCCATCCGCATCGAGCTGTTCGACGACGAGATCGAGGTTCTGTCGCTGTTCGACCCGCTGACGGGGCAGATCCGCCAGAAGATCCCGCGCTTCACCGTCTACCCCAGCAGCCATTACGTGACGCCGCGCGAACGCGTGCTGGCGGCGACGGACGCGATCAAGGCGGAACTGCGCGAGCGCGTCGATTTCTTCGTCAAGGAGGGCAAGCTCGTCGAGGCCCAGCGCGTCGAGCAGCGCACCCGGTTCGACCTGGAGATGCTGCAGGAGGTGGGCCACTGCAAGGGCATCGAGAACTACACGCGCCACCTATCCGGCGCCGCGCCCGGCGACCCGCCGCCGACGCTGGTGGACTACCTGCCGCCCGACGCCCTGATGTTCCTGGACGAGAGCCATGTGCTGATCGGTCAGTTCGGCGGCATGTACAACGGCGACCGCGCGCGCAAGACGACGCTGGTCGAATACGGCTTCCGGCTGCCGTCGGCGCTGGACAACCGGCCGCTGAAGTTCGCGGAGTTCGAACGCAAGATGCGCCAGGCCATCTTCGTGTCCGCCACGCCGGCGCAGTACGAGCAGGACAACGCCGGCCAGGTGGTCGAGCAGGTCGTGCGGCCGACTGGCCTGGTGGACCCGCTCGTCGAGGTGCGGCCCGCGACGCACCAGGTGGACGACGTGCTGCAGGAGATCCGCCTGCGCGTCGAGATGCAGGAGCGCGTGCTGATCACGACGCTGACCAAGCGCATGGCCGAGCAGCTGACCGACTACCTCAGCGACAACGGCGTCAAGGTGCGCTACCTGCACTCCGACGTGGACACGGTGGAGCGCGTGGAAATCCTGCGCGACCTGCGCCTGGGCGCCTTCGACGTGCTGGTGGGCATCAACCTGCTGCGCGAGGGGCTGGACATCCCCGAGGTGTCGCTGGTCGCCATCCTGGACGCCGACAAGGAAGGCTTCCTGCGCGCCGAGCGCAGCCTGATCCAGACCATCGGCCGCGCCGCGCGCAACCTCAACGGCAAGGCCATCCTCTATGGCGACCGCATCACCGAGTCGATGCGCAAGGCCATCGGCGAAACCGAGCGCCGGCGCGCCAAGCAGATCGCCTTCAACGAGGAAAACGGCATCACGCCGCGCAGCGTGACCAAGCGCATCAAGGACTTGATCGATGGCGTGTATTCAGCCGAGTCCGGCCGCGACGACGCCAAGCTGCTGGCGGCGGCTCAGGTAGAGGACTTGTCCGAAAAGGATCTGGCCAAACGCATCGCCCAGCTGGAAAAGCAGATGCTGGAGCACGCCCGCAACCTGGAGTTCGAGAAGGCGGCGCGCCTGCGCGACCAACTCGCGCAACTGCGCGAGCAGGCCTTCGGCGCACGCGTGCACGACAACATCGTGCCGCTGGACAGCGCCCGCAAGCCGGCCACGCCACGCTGAAGCTGCTGCGGCGCAGCAAAAACCCGGACGAGGCCAGGGCTACCCGCGGCCCATAGGAAATGCTGCAGTAGTCGAGTAAAATCATCGGAAATGATTCGCTCGGCTATTGTCCAAGCGTGCCGGGTTAACCCGAAATCGTTTGTCCAGGACAAATCCTGGTCGTGTCATCTCGCAAAGGAGTTTTTATGCGTCTCACTACCAAAGGCCGGTTTGCAGTCACCGCGATGCTGGACTTGGCGCTGCGCGAGAACACCGGCCCCGTGGCCCTGGCGGCGATCAGCCAGCGGCAGCAGATTTCGCTGTCCTACCTGGAGCAGCTGTTCGGCAAACTGCGCCGCCACGAACTGGTGGAAAGCACGCGCGGCCCCGGCGGCGGTTACTCGCTGGGTCGCAAGGCCGAGAACATCACCGTGGCGGACATCATCGTCGCCGTGGACGAGGCGCTTGACGCCACCGGCTGCGGCGGCAAGGAAAACTGCATGGGCGAGGACAGCGGCCGCTGCATCACGCATGAGCTGTGGACCAACCTGAACGCCAAGATGATCGAGTACCTCGACTCGGTCTCCCTGCGCAAGCTGGCCGACGAGCAGTTGGCCAAGGGCTTCGAGGTCGAGGCGGCGCCCATCAAGCGCGCCATTTCCAGCCAGCCGGTGCTCAAGCCCATCCGCGTGACGGCGCCCAACTCGGTGTTCGCGCTGGGTGGCAATCTCAGCGGCGCGTTCAGCAAGTAAGTCAGAAGAACCCAAGAGAAGTCGTTCCATGGACATGACCCCGCACTTCCCGATCTACCTCGACTACGGCGCGACGACGCCGTGCGATCCCCGCGTGGTGGACGCGATGATTCCCTGGTTGCGTGAGCATTTCGGCAACCCGGCGTCGCGCAGCCACGCATGGGGCTGGGAGGCGGAAGAGGCTGTTGAAAAGGCCCGCGTTCAGGTCGCCGAGCTGATCGGTGCCGACCCGCGCGAGATCGTCTGGACCTCCGGCGCGACCGAGTCCAACAACCTGGCGCTCAAGGGCGCCGCGCAGTTCTACAAGACCCGCGGCAAGCACCTCATCACCGTGAAGACCGAGCACAAGGCCGTGCTCGACACCATGCGCGAGCTGGAGCGCCAGGGCTTCGACGTGACCTACCTCGACGTGCTGGAAAACGGTCTCGTCGACCTGGAAGCCTTCAAGGCCGCGCTGCGCCCGGACACCATCCTGGCCTCGGTCATGTACGTGAACAACGAGATCGGCGTCATCCAGGACGTGGTCGCTTTGGGCAACCTGTGCCGCGAGCGCGGCATCATCTTCCACGTCGACGCGGCCCAGGCCACGGGCAAGGTCGCCATCGACATGGCCCAACTGCCCATCGACCTGATGAGCCTGGCCTCGCACAAGACCTACGGCCCCAAGGGCATCGGTGCGCTGTACGTGCGCCGCAAGCCGCGTGTGCGCCTGGAAGCGCAGATGCACGGTGGCGGGCATGAGCGCGGCATGCGCTCGGGCACGCTGCCTGTGCACCAGATCGTCGGCATGGGCGAGGCCTTCCGCATCGCCCGCGAAGAGATGGGTGCGGAGAGCGAGCGCATCCGTGCGCTGCACAACCGCCTCGTGAAGGGGCTGTCGGGCATCGAGCAGACCTTCATCAACGGCGACCTTGAGCACCGCGTGCCGCACAACCTGAACATCTCGTTCAACTATGTCGAGGGCGAGTCGCTGATCATGGGCGTCAAGGGCCTGGCGGTGTCGTCGGGCTCGGCCTGCACGTCGGCCAGCCTGGAGCCCAGCTATGTGCTGCGCGCTTTGGGCCGCAGCGACGAGTTGGCCCACAGCTCGCTGCGCATGACCATCGGCCGCTTCACGACCGAAGAAGAAATCGACTACGCCATCAGCGTGCTGACCGACCGTGTCGGCAAGCTGCGCGAGCTGTCCCCGCTGTGGGACATGTACAAGGACGGCGTCGACATCAGCACCATTCAGTGGGCTGCTCACTGATCAGGAGAACAACATGGCATACAGCGACAAGGTCGTGGACCACTACGAAAACCCCCGCAACGTCGGCAAGTTCGACAACGGCGATGACGACGTCGGCACCGGCATGGTCGGCGCGCCGGCCTGCGGCGACGTGATGAAGCTGCAGATCAAGGTGAACCCGGCGACCGGCCTCATCGAGGACGCCAAGTTCAAGACCTACGGCTGCGGCTCGGCCATCGCCTCCAGCTCGCTCGTGACCGAATGGGTCAAGGGCAAGAGCCTGGACGAGGCGCTGACGATCAAGAACACGCACATCGCCGAAGAGCTGGCGCTGCCGCCGGTCAAGATCCACTGCTCCATCCTGGCCGAAGACGCCATCAAGGCCGCGGTGGACGATTACCGCGCCAAGCACGCAGCGACCACGGCCTAAGCGATATGTCCGTCACGCTGACCGAAGCCGCGGCCCGCCACGTCAAGCGCTACATCGCCAAGCGCGGCAAGGGCGTGGGCGTGCGCCTGGGCGTGAAAACCACGGGATGCTCGGGCCTGGCCTACAAGCTCGAATACGCCGACGACGTGGCGCCCGAGGACGTGATCTTCGAAGGCCATGAGGTGAAGATCCTCATCGACCCCAAGAGCCTGCCCTACCTCGACGGCACCGAACTCGACTTCGTGCGCGAAGGCCTGAATGAAGGCTTCAAGTTCCGCAACCCGCGCGAGAAAGACAAGTGCGGCTGCGGCGAGTCCTTCCGTGTCTGAAACTCGCTGACTCGATGACAGGCGCGGTGTGAACCGCGCCTTTTGCTTTTACAACCCGCCATGCGCCTCACCGACAACGACTTCCAGCTCTTCGGCCTGCCTGAACAGCAGGCCCAGGTGCGCGCGGACGTCGACGCCCGCTGGAAGTCGCTGCAGGCTGAAGTCCACCCCGACCGTTTCGCATCGGAAGGCGCCGCGGCCCAGCGCGTTGCCATGCAGTGGGCGATGCGGGTGAACGAAGCCCACCAGCGCCTGCGCGACCCACTCAAGCGCGCGGCCTACCTGTGTGAGCTGCGTGGCGCGCCGGTGCAGGCCGAAAACAACACGCAGATGCCCGCGGCCTTTCTGATGCAGCAGATGCAATGGCGTGAGGCCCTCGACGACGCCGACGGCGAGGCCGCGCTGACCACGCTCGACGACGAGGCAGCCCAGGCCGAAGCCACCGCACTCACCACCGTGCAGCATCTGCTCGACGAAACCAACGACGCTGCCGCTGCCGCCTCCCAGGTCCGCGCGCTGATGTTCATCCAGCGCTTCCGTGCCGATATCGACCAGCGCCTCGCCGCGCTAGACGCCTAAAACATGGCCCTGCTTCAGATCTCCGAACCCGGCGCCTCGCCCGACCCGCACCAGCGCCGCATCGCCGTCGGCATCGACCTCGGCACGACCCATTCCCTCGTCGCCGCCGTCCGCCATGGTGTGGCCGAATGCCTGCCTGACGAACAAGGCCGTGTGATCCTGCCGTCCGCCGTGCGCTACCTGCCTGAAGGCCGGCGCCAGATCGGCGCCGATGCGCTGGCCGCCCAGGCCGAAGACCCCGAGAACACCATCGTCTCGGTCAAGCGCTTCATGGGCCGTGGCCTGGCCGACGTGGCCCACCGCGGCCAGCTGCCGTACCGCTTCGAAGACCGCCCCGGCATGCTGGCCATCGCCACGCGCGACGGCGTGAAGAGCCCCGTCGAGGTGTCTGCCGAGATCCTCGCCACGTTGCGCTTCCGCGCCGAGGACAGCTTTGCCGACGACTTGTTCGGCGCCGTCATCACGGTGCCGGCCTACTTCGACGACGCGCAGCGCCAGGCGACCAAGGACGCCGCCGAGCTGGCCGGTCTCAAGGTGTTGCGCCTCATCAACGAGCCCACGGCGGCGGCCATTGCCTACGGCCTGGACAACGCCAGCGAAGGTCTCTACGCGGTCTACGACCTGGGTGGCGGTACCTTCGACATCTCGCTGCTGCGCCTGACGCGCGGTGTGTTCGAAGTCGTCGCGACCGGCGGCGACGCGGCTCTGGGCGGTGACGACTTCGACCGCGCGCTGGCCGACTGGGCGCTGGGCGGCCGCGCCGTCGCATCGGCTCACGACAAGCGCGCTGTCCTCGTCGCCGCACGCGCCGCCAAGGAAGCGCTGTCGGATGCCGACTCGACCGAGCTGTTCGCCGCGCTCGACAGCGGCGAGTTGCGCGTGGCCGTCACGCGAGCTCAATTCGAAGAACTCGCCCAACCGCTGATCACCAAGACGCTGTCCGCCGTGAAGCGCGTGCTGCGCGACGCCAAGGTCAAGGCCGCGGACGTGCAGGGCGCCGTCATGGTCGGCGGCTCCACGCGCATGCCCGTGGTGCGCCGCGCCGTTGGCGAACTGTTTGGCCCGGATGGTCAGTCCAGGGTCCTGACCAACCTGAACCCCGATGAAGTCGTCGCGTTGGGCGCGGCC
This sequence comes from Roseateles sp., assembly GCF_965229315.1. GTDB lineage: Bacteria > Pseudomonadota > Gammaproteobacteria > Burkholderiales > Burkholderiaceae_C > Pelomonas. Next base: position 1,971,127 of record NZ_CBDDJA010000002.1, on the reverse strand, counting down.
GTCCAGGCGAACCAGCTGGCCGGCAATGCGGCCGACGGCGAGATCCTGCTGCTGGACGTGATCCCGTTGTCGCTGGGGTTGGAGACCATGGGTGGACTGGTCGAGCGCGTCATCGAGCGCAACTCGACCATCCCGGTGGCCAAGGCGCAGGACTTCACGACCTTCAAGGACGGCCAGACCGCGTTGGCCGTGCACATCGTGCAGGGCGAGCGCGAGCTGGTCAGCGAATGCCGCTCCCTCGCGCGCTTCGAGCTGCGCGGCATCCCGCCGATGACCGCCGGTGCGGCGCGCATCCGCGTCAGCTTCCAGGTCGATGCCGACGGGCTGCTCAACGTGTCTGCCGAGGAGCTGACCTCGGGTGTGCAGGCCGCCGTCACCGTCAAGCCCAGCTACGGCCTGGGCGACGACGAGATCGCCAGCATGCTGAAGGACGGCTTTGCCAGCGCCGAGGTCGACATGGCCGCGCGCAAGCTGCGCGAGGCGCGGGTCGAGGCCGAGCGCATGGTGCTCGCCACGCGCAGTGCGCTGGCTGCCGATGGCGACCTGCTGCCGCCAGCCGAGCGCGAGGCGCTCGAATCGCAGCTGCTGGCACTGGCGAGGATGGACGGCGATGCCGACGCCATCGATGCCGCCGTGAAGGCTCTGGCGCAAGCGACCGAAGGCTTTGCCGCCGAGCGCATGAACCGCTCCATCGCCCGCGCGCTGACCGGCCGCAACGTCTCGGCCCTTTGAGAGAACAAAAGACATGCCCGTCATCAAGATCCTCCCGCACGCCGAGTACTGCCCCGACGGCGCCAGCATCACTGCCGAGCCTGGCACGTCGATCTGCGAAGCGCTGCTGGCCCACGACATCCCCATCGAGCACGCCTGCGACCAGGTCTGCGCGTGCACGACCTGCCACGTCATCGTCCGCGAGGGCGGCCGTTCGCTGAGCGAGATGGAAGAGGACGAGGAAGACATGCTCGACCGCGCCTGGGGGCTGGAGCCGGACTCGCGCCTGTCCTGCCAGGCGCTGCTGCGCCAGCAGGATGTCACGGTCGAAATCCCCAAGTACTCGATCAACCACGCCAAGGAAGGCCAGTGAACCAAGCCGCGCGCATCCTGGGTTTCGAATCCTCTTGCGACGAGACCGGGGTAGCGCTTGTCGAGGTGAACGGTGATGCACCGCCGAAGCTGCTCGCGCAGGCGCTGCATAGCCAGATTGCCATGCACCAGGCCTATGGTGGCGTCGTGCCCGAGCTGGCCTCACGCGACCATGTGCGCCGTGTGCTGCCGCTGACGCGCGAGGTGCTGACGCAGGCCGGCTTGGCGCTGCATGACATCGACTTGATTGCCTACACACAAGGCCCCGGACTCGCGGGCGCGTTGCTCGTGGGCGCCGGCGTGGCCGTGTCGCTGGCCGCTGCGCTGGCGGTGCCGGCGCTGCCCATCCATCACCTGGAGGGGCATCTGCTGTCGCCCTTCCTGTCGGCCGACCCGCCGGAGTTCCCGTTCGTCGCGCTGCTGGTCAGCGGCGGGCACACGCAGTTGATGCGTGTGGACGACGTGGGCTCGTACGACATCCTCGGCGAGACCATCGACGATGCCGCCGGCGAGGCCTTCGACAAGAGCGCCAAGCTGCTGGGCCTGCCGTATCCCGGTGGCCCGCACCTGGCGCGCATGGCGGAGTTTGGCAACCCCGAGGCGTACGCGCTGCCGCGCCCGCTGCTGCACAGCGGCAGACCGGATTTCAGCTTCGCCGGCCTGAAGACGGCGGTGCTGACGCAGGTGAAGAAGATGGGTGACTCGCCGTGCGAGCAGACCCGGGCTGACCTGGCTGCATCGACTCAGGCAGCCATCGTCGAGGTGCTCGTCAAGAAGTCGCTGCTGGCGTTGAAGGAAACGGGCTTGAAGCGCCTCGTCGTCGCGGGTGGCGTCGGCGCCAACGCCAAGCTGCGCGAGCAGCTGAATGCCGTCTGCGCGAAGCGGGGCGTGCGTGTGCACTATCCCGAGCTGTCGCTGTGCACCGACAACGGCGCCATGATCGCGATGGCCGCCGCGCTGCGTGTGCAGCGCGGCATGGCCCACCCCAGGCAGGACGGCGGCTTTGAAGTCCGTCCGCGCTGGGAGCTTGGGGCGGCTTAGTTGACCGTCAGCTGGCCGCCGTTCTCGGCGATGCGCTTGGTGAGGTTGAGCGTCAGCACCCCGTTCTCGAAGCGGGCTTGCGACTGGCCCTGGTCGATCTCGGCCGGCAGTGAGAAGCTGCGGGCGTAGCTGGCAGCCCGGCGTTCGCGGTAGAGCACGCGGGAACCGTCGGTCGGTGCGACGACTTCCTCGCTGGCGGTCTCGATGCTCACGCGGCGGCCGTCGATGCGCACCTTGACTGCTTCCTTGACGACGCCGGGCATGTCGACCGTCACGCGATACGCCTTGTCGTCTTCGCTCACGTCCAGGGCCGGCGTGCGGGCGGTGTTGGTGTCGGCATCGAACTGGCGCAGGACGCGGGCAACATGGCGGGGATGGGTCAGGTAGAACATGGTGAAACTCCAGTGGTTGCGCTGCTGAACCGGTCGGGAGCAGCACCCGATGACCGGCAGATGTGGCGATGCCGCAGCGCTTCAAGACCCTTTGCCGCCGCTGAGCAGAGAAGTCACGCATTCGCAGGGCAGGGCGCTTCGCGCTCTTGAAAGCCGGGGCGGCTGGCCGCATGTCCGCACGCCTGACCCGTTGTGGTTGGGGCCGGGTCTGGCTTTGCGCTAGAATCCGCAGGTTTTGCGCTTCACGGCGCAGAACAGAACGCTCAGCGCGAGTTGAGCGGTACCAGCACGGCTCGGGGCGGTTTCCCCCGTGTCCGCAAGTCAACCCCGGAAACCGTCTGCGGCAGCGCCTTGAACGCGTCTTGCCCGGCCGGACTTCCGAAACCTTTTGGAAAACAACATGTCCGTCGCCGATCTGAACAAGGCCGAAATCGTCAAGACCAACGCGCGCAGCGCCAATGACACCGGCAGCCCTGAAGTCCAGGTCGCCCTGCTGACCGCCCGCATCAACGCGCTGACGCCCCACTTCAAGACGCACGCCAAGGACCATCACGGCCGTCGCGGCCTGCTGAAGATGGTCAACACCCGCAAGAGCCTGCTCGCCTACCTGAAGCGCATCGATTCCAGCCGCTACGTCGCGCTGATCGGCAAGCTCGGCCTGCGCAAGTAATTCGCCCCATCCGACATGGAGCCTGTCTGGTCCTCAAGCCCAGTACAGGCTCTTTGTCCATCTACCGCGGAGCCAGGCTGACGTGGCATCGATGTGTCATTCCAAGGCGACTCGATCGAGTCTCGTTGGAATGGCATCGCAGCCAAACCCAGCATCGTTCCCCGGTTTTCCCTGACGCCGCCGTCGTGTGACAGCGTCGTCCATCAACCAGGAGATGAGCATGAGTTTGTTCAACAAGGTCACCAAGAGCTTCCAGTGGGGCAACCACCAGGTCACGCTCGAGACCGGCGAGATCGCCCGCCAGTCAACCGGCGCCGTGCTGGTGAGCATCGAAGGCACCGTGGTGCTGGCCACCGTGGTCGCGAAGACGGAAGCCAAGGCCGGCCAGGATTTCTTTCCGCTGACCGTCGACTACATCGAGAAGACCTACGCCGCCGGCAAGATCCCTGGCAGCTTCTTCAAGCGTGAAGGCCGCCCGAGCGAGCTGGAGACGCTGACCAGCCGCCTGATCGACCGCCCGATCCGCCCGCTGTTCCCGGAAGGCTTCTTCAACGAAGTCCAGGTCGTCGTGCACGTGCTGAGCCTGAACCCTGAAGTGCAGGCCGACATCGCCGCCATGATCGGCACGTCCGCCGCGCTGGCCATCTCCGGCATCCCGTTCAACGGTCCCATCGGCGCCGCGCGCGTGGGCTATGTCAACGGCGAATACATCCTGAACCCGGGCAAGACCGAGCTGGCCAACAGCCAGATGGACCTGATCGTCGCCGGCACGCAAGCCGCCGTGCTGATGGTCGAGTCCGAGGCCGTCGGCCTGTCGGAAGAAATCATGCTGGGCGCCGTGGTCTACGGCCACGAGCAGGGCAACATCGCCATCGCCGCGATCAACGACCTCGTGCGCGATGCCGCCAAGCCGGCCTGGAACTGGACCGCGCCGGCCAAGAACGAGCCGTTCATTGCCAAGGTCAAGGGCCTGGCCGAAGAAGGCCTGAAGGCGGCCTACCAGATCCGCTCCAAGCAGGCCCGCACGCAAGCCTGCCGCACCGTGACGTCCAACGTCTTCGCCGCACTGAAGGCCGATGGCGTCGAGTTCGACAAGGTCGAGGTCGAGGGCCTGCTGTTCGAGATCGAGGCCGGCATCGTGCGTGGCCAGATCCTGGCTGGCGAGCCGCGCATCGACGGTCGCGACACCCGCACCGTGCGCCCCATCGAGATCCGCAACGGCGTGCTGCCGCGCACCCATGGCTCGGCGCTGTTCACCCGTGGCGAGACGCAGGCCCTGGTCATCGCGACGCTGGGCACGGACCGCGACGCGCAGCGCATCGACGCGCTGGCCGGCGAGTTCACCGACAGCTTCATGATGCACTACAACATGCCCCCCTTCGCCACCGGCGAGACGGGTCGCGTGGGCAGCCCCAAGCGCCGCGAAATCGGCCATGGCCGCCTCGCCAAGCGCGCGTTGATCGCCGCACTGCCGAGCAAGGAAGACTTCCCGTACTCGGTGCGCCTGGTCTCGGAAATCACCGAATCCAATGGCTCTTCGTCGATGGCTTCGGTGTGCGGCGGCTGCCTGGCACTGATGGACGCCGGTGTGCCGATGAAGGCCCACGTGGCCGGCATCGCCATGGGCCTGATCAAGGACGGCAACCGCTTCGCCGTGCTGACCGACATCCTGGGTGACGAGGACCACCTCGGCGACATGGACTTCAAGGTGGCCGGCACGACGACCGGCATCACCGCGCTGCAGATGGACATCAAGATCCAGGGCATCACCAAGGAAATCATGCAGGTCGCCCTGGCGCAAGCCAAGGAAGCCCGCCTGCACATCCTGGGCGTGATGGTCGGCGCGATGGCCACGGCGAACACCGAAGTCAGCGACTTCGCGCCGCGCCTGTACACGATGAAGATCAACCCGGAAAAGATCCGTGACGTGATCGGCAAGGGCGGCGCCACCATCCGCGCGCTGACCGAAGAGACCGGCACCACGATCGACATCGGCGAAGACGGCACCATCACCATCGCCTCGACCGACGGCGAGAAGGCCGAACTGGCCAAGAAGCGCATCGCCGAGATCACCGCCGAAGTGGAAATCGGCAAGGTCTACGAAGGCCCCATCGTCAAGATCCTGGACTTCGGTGCACTTGTGAACCTGCTGCCCGGCAAGGATGGCCTGCTGCACATCAGCCAGATCGCGCACCAGCGCGTCGAGAAGGTCACGGACTTCCTGAGCGAAGGCCAGATCGTCAAGGTCAAGGTGCTGGAGACGGATGAGAAGGGTCGCATCAAGCTGTCCATGAAGGCATTGATCGACCGTGACGCCGCGCCCGCGCCAGCGCCAGCGCCTGTTGCTGCGCCGGCCCCTGAAGCCGCCGCTGAGTAAGCAAGGCGGAGCGCCTGAGCGATGCAAGCCATTGAGATCACCCGCCCCGGCGGGCCCGAGGTGCTGGAACTGGCCGCGCGGCCGGATCCGGTCGCCGGGCCTGGCGAGTGCCTGATCCGCGTGGCGGCGTCCGGCATCAACCGGCCGGATGTGCTGCAACGCAAGGGTGCCTACCCGCCACCCGCTGGCGCCAGCGATCTGCCCGGCCTGGAAGTGGCGGGCGAGATCGTCTCGGGTGACGCGGCGGCGCTGGCCGAAGCCGGCTTCGCGGTCGGCGACAAGGTCTGTGCGCTGGTCAATGGTGGCGGTTATGCCGAGCTGTGCGCGGCGCCTGTGGCCCAGTGCCTGCCGGTGCCACAGGGCTGGTCGATGGCGCAGGCCGCGACGCTGCCCGAGACCTGTTTCACCGTCTGGGCCAACGTGTTCGAACGTGCTGCGCTGCAGCCGGGCGAAACGCTGCTGATTCACGGCGGCAGCAGTGGCATCGGGGTCACGGCCATCCAGATGGCCGTGGCGCTGGGTGCCCGCGTGCTGGTGACGGTGGGCAGTGCCGACAAGGCGGCGGCCTGCCTGGCGCTGGGTGCTGACGTCGCCATCAACTACCGTGAACAGGATTTCGTGGCTGAAGCCAAGGCGGCCACCGGTGGCTGCGGCGTCGACGTGATCCTGGACATGGTGGCCGGCGACTACATCGGTCGTGGCGTGCAGGCGCTGGCCGAGGACGGCCGCCTGGCGCTGATCGCGGTGCAGGGCGGCGTGAACGCGCAGATCGATGCCGGTCTGGTGCTGCGCAAGCGGCTGACGATCACCGGCTCGACGCTGCGCCCGCGCTCGGCGGCGTTCAAGGCGGCGCTCGCGCGCTCGCTGCGCGCCAAGGTCTGGCCGCTGATCGAGGCGGGTCGCATCAGGCCGGTCGTCTATCGCGAACTGCCCGCGGCCCAGGCGGCCGAGGCGCATGCGCTGATGGAGTCCAACCAGCACATCGGCAAGATCGTGCTGAACTGGTGATGGAGTGGAGATGAGAAGAAAACTCGTCGTCGGCAACTGGAAGATGCACGGCAGCCGCGCCGCCAACGCGCAGTTGCTGGCGGGTCTGAAGGAGGGCGGGCCGTGGAATGCCGATGTGGCGGTCTGCGTGCCGTTCCCCTATCTCGCCGAGACTGCGCTGGCCCTGACCGGCACGGCCATGGTCTACGGTGCGCAGGACTGCTCTGCGCATGAGCAGGGCGCCTACACCGGTGAGGTGTCGAGTGCGATGCTGGCCGACGTGGGTTGCCGTTACGCCATCGTCGGCCACTCGGAGCGCCGCGCGTATCACGCGGAGAGCGACCAGCTGGTGGCGGACAAGGCCAAGGCTGCGCTCGCGCATGGCGTGTGCCCCATCGTCTGTGTCGGCGAGACGCTCGCCGAGCGCGACGCCGGGCAGACGGACGCCGTCGTCAAGCGCCAGCTCGCCGCCGTCATCCACACGTTGGGCCACTGCTGCGGCGAGATGGTCGTGGCCTACGAGCCCGTCTGGGCCATCGGCACCGGGCTGACGGCCACGCCTGCCCAGGCACAGGCCGTGCATGCCGTGCTGCGCGCGCAACTGCAGGCTGCCACTGATCGTTCCGGCGTGATGCGCATCCTCTACGGAGGCAGCGTCAAGGCCAACAACGCGGCCGAGCTGTTCGCGCAACCCGACATCGACGGCGGCCTGATTGGCGGCGCGTCGCTGAAAGTGGCTGATTTCGCGGCGATCTGCCTGGCGGCCGCCCACTGAGTTTTCCCGGCGCCCGCATTGGAGCGCGGCGTCAACGAGTTTTGATGGAGTGTTTGGAATGCAGTTCTTTGCAAATCTGGTGTTGATCGTTCAGTTGCTGTCCGCCCTGGCGATCATCGGTCTGGTGCTGGTGCAGCACGGCAAGGGCGCCGACATGGGCGCATCCTTTGGCAGTGGAGCGTCGGGCAGCCTGTTCGGCGCCACCGGCAGCGCCAATTTCCTGTCGCGCACCACCGCATTTGCGGCCACGGTGTTCTTCGGCTGCACGCTGGGCCTGGCCTACCTGTCCAACAGCCGCACGGCCAGTTCGGCCGCGGACAACGTGCTGGATCGCTCGCCTGTCGTCGCGCCGGCGCCGGCCGCATCGGGTGCCGCGGCAATCCCGGGCGCCGTCGTGGCACCCACCGTGCCGCCGGCCGTTTCCGCTTCGTCCGCGGCGAACTGAATCCCGACTAAAAGCCTCGCTTCCTCCGCTGGAGGGTTGTCACTTTCGGTATAGAATGCGAGGCTGTCTGGCAAGCAAACCCTCCCCGGTTGCCAGGCATATTTGAATACCTGCCGTCGTGGTGAAATTGGTAGACACGCTATCTTGAGGGGGTAGTGGCGAAAGCTGTGCGAGTTCGAGTCTCGCCGACGGCACCAGAACATCGGCTAGGATTCCCGCAGTTTTGATGCGGGGGTCAGCCATAGCGGCCTGTCGCTGAAGTCGCCCGGTTTGACGCCGGGCTGATCGACGCAAGGTTCAAGGCGGGCGCGATCCGCGAGCGAGATCATTCGATTCGCTGGTGGCGCGCCTGTTTGCTTTTGTGGCCTGCTTCACCGGCGGCCATGTTGACGAAGACGTTTTAGTCGACCCGAGAAGGCCAAGATGAATCTCGAACAATATCTGCCCGTCATCCTCTTCATTTTGGTCGGCGCAGTGGTCGGGATTGCACCCCAGTTGCTCGGCGGGCTGCTCGGCCCCAATCGGCCCGACGCGGCCAAGAACTCCCCCTACGAATGCGGCTTTGAGGCCTTTGAAGACGCGCGCATGAAATTCGATGTGCGCTACTACCTCGTCGCCATCCTGTTCATTCTTTTCGACCTGGAAATTGCCTTCCTGTTTCCCTGGGCCGTCGCGCTCAAGGAAATCGGTGCGACGGGCTTCTGGGCGATGATGATCTTCCTCGGCATTCTGGTCGTCGGCTTCGCCTACGAGTGGAAAAAAGGCGCCCTCGATTGGGAATAAGCCTGCGGCCGACACAAGCTGGGAATTTCAAATGGGTATTGAAGGCGTCCTGAAAGAGGGCTTTGTCACCACGTCGGTCGACAAGCTCATCAACTGGTCCAAGACCGGCTCGCTCTGGCCGATGACATTCGGCCTGGCCTGCTGTGCTGTCGAGATGATGCACGCGGGTGCCGCGCGCTACGACATCGACCGCTTCGGCATGCTGTTCCGCCCGAGCCCGCGCCAGTCCGACCTGATGATCGTGGCCGGCACGCTGTGCAACAAGATGGCGCCGGCGCTGCGCAAGGTCTACGACCAGATGGCCGAGCCGCGCTGGGTGCTCTCGATGGGCTCCTGCGCCAACGGCGGCGGCTACTACCACTACAGCTACTCCGTCGTGCGCGGCTGCGACCGCATCGTGCCGGTGGATGTCTACGTGCCCGGCTGCCCACCGACGGCCGAGGCGCTGCTGTACGGCATCCTGCAGTTGCAGGCCAAGATCCGCCGCGAAAACACCATCGCCCGCTGAGCGCCAAGGCATGAGCATGAACCTCGAAACCCTGGCCCAGCAAGTGGGTGCCGTCCTCGGCGAACGTGTCGTCGAGTTGAAGAACGCGCTGGGCGAGTTGACGCTGACCGTCCGCGCGGTGGATTACCACGACGTGGCCACCACGCTGCGCGACCACCCCGAGCTGAAGCTCGAGCAGTTGATCGACCTTTGCGGTGTGGACTACAGCGACTTTGGCAATGGGGGCCGTGAAGGCCCGCGCTACGCCATTGTCAGCCACCTGCTGTCGGTGACCAAGAACTGGCGCCTGCGCCTGAAGGTCTTCGCCACCGATGACGACTTTCCCTGCGTGGCCTCGGTCACCGATGTGTGGAGTTCGGCGAACTGGTTCGAGCGCGAAGCCTTCGACATGTTCGGCGTCATCTTCGACGGCCACAACGACCTGCGCCGCATCCTGACCGACTACGGCTTCATCGGCCACCCGATGCGCAAGGACTTCCCGGTGTCGGGCCACGTCGAGATGCGCTACGACGCCGAGCAAAAGCGCGTCATCTACCAGCCGGTGACCATCGAGCCCCGCGAGATCACGCCGCGGATCATCCGCGAAGACAAGTACGGCGGCCTGTAAGTCGAACAGTCATGGCAGAAATCAAGAACTACACGCTGAACTTCGGTCCCCAGCATCCGGCTGCCCACGGCGTGCTGCGCCTGGTGCTGGAACTGGACGGCGAAGTCATCCAGCGCGCCGATCCGCACATCGGCCTGCTGCACCGCGCGACCGAGAAGCTCGCCGAGAGCAAGACCTACATCCAGTCGCTGCCCTACATGGACCGTCTCGACTACGTGTCGATGATGGCCAACGAGCATGCCTACTGCCTGGCCATCGAGAAGATGCTGGGTCTGGAGGTGCCGATCCGCGCGCAGTACATCCGCGTGATGTTTGCCGAGATCACGCGCCTGCTGAACCACCTGCTCTGGCTGGGGTGCCACGGCCTGGACTGCGGTGCGATGAACATCCTCATCTACTGCTTCCGAGAGCGTGAGGACTTGTTCGACCTGTACGAGGCCGTGTCGGGCGCTCGCATGCACGCCGCGTATTTCCGTCCGGGTGGTGTCTACCGCGACCTGCCGGACGTGATGCCGCAGTACAAGGTCAGCAAGATCCGCAATGCCAAGGCCATCGCGCAGCTCAACGAGAACCGCCAGGGCTCGATGCTGGACTTCATCGACGACTTCTGCGCGCGTTTCCCGAAGAACGTCGACGACTACGAGACGCTGCTGACCGACAACCGCATCTGGAAGCAGCGCACGGTCGGCATCGGCGTCGTGACGCCCGAGCGTGCGTTGAACCTCGGCTTCACCGGTGCCATGCTGCGCGGTTCGGGCATCGCCTGGGACCTGCGCAAGACGCAGCCCTACGACGTGTACGACAAGATGGATTTCGACATCCCGGTCGGCACCAATGGCGACACCTACGACCGCTATGTCGTGCGCGTGGAAGAGATGCGCCAGTCCAACCGCATCATCCAGCAGTGCTCGGCCTGGCTGCGTGCCAACCCGGGCCCCGTCATCACCGACAACCACAAGGTGGCACCGCCTTCGCGCGTGGACATGAAGTCCAACATGGAAGAGCTGATCCACCACTTCAAGCTCTTCACCGAAGGCTTCCACGTGCCCGAGGGCGAGGCCTATGCGGCTGTCGAGCACCCCAAGGGTGAGTTCGGCATCTACATGGTCAGCGACGGCGCGAACAAGCCCTATCGGCTGAAGATCCGCGCACCTGGCTTCGCGCATCTGGCCGCGCTGGACGAGATGGGCCGCGGCCACATGATCGCGGACGCCGTCGCCATCATCGGCACCATGGACATCGTGTTCGGCGAGATTGATCGATGAGCAGCTACCAACTCTCTGACGCCACCCGCGCTCGCTTCGACCGCGAGGTCGCGAAGTATCCCTACGAGCTGCGCCAGTCCGCCGTGATGGCCTGCCTGGCCATCGTGCAGCAGGAAGAGGGCTTCGTGTCCCGCGCGGCCGAGGACGTGATCGCCGCGCATCTGGGCATGGCGCCGATCGCCGTGTACGAGGTCACGACCTTCTACAACATGTACAACCAGCGCAAGCTGGGCCAGTTCAAGCTGAACGTCTGCACCAACCTGCCTTGCCAGTTGCGCGACGGCCAGACGGCGCTGGAGCACCTGTGCCACAAGCTGGGCGTGGAAGAGGGCGGCACGACGGCCGACGGCCTGTTCACCGTGCAGAAGAGCGAGTGCCTGGGCGCCTGCGCCGACTCGCCGGTGATGCTGGTCAACGACCGCCAGATGTGCAGCTTCATGACGGCCGAGCGCCTCGACGAACTCGTCGATGTGCTGCGTGCCAATGCTGCAACCACGGCAGTGAAGGCCTGAGGACGACATGCTGGACCTCACCAAATTCCAATCCACGGGCGCCGAGACCTGTTTCCACGGCCGCCACATCACCCCGCAGATCTACGACGGCCTGAACGGCAAGAACTGGTCCATCAAGGACTATGAGGCGCGCGGCGGCTACGAGGCGCTGAAGAAGATCCTCGCGGCTGACGGCGGCATGACGCCTGACCAGGTCATCGCCGAAGTGAAGACCTCGGCGCTGCGCGGCCGAGGCGGTGCGGGCTTTCCGACCGGCTTGAAGTGGAGCTTCATGCCCCGCCAGTTCCCGGGTGCGAAGTACCTCGTCTGCAATTCCGACGAAGGCGAACCGGGCACCTGCAAGGACCGCGACCTGCTGATGTTCAACCCGCATCAGGTCATCGAGGGCATGGCCATCGCCGCCTACGCGATGGGCATCTCGGTCGGCTACAACTACATCCACGGCGAGATCTTCGAGGTCTACGAGCGCTTCGAGGCGGCCCTGGAAGAGGCGCGCGACGCCGGCTACCTCGGCGACAAGATCCTCGGTTCCAACTTCAGCTTCCAGTTGCACGCCCACCACGGCTTCGGCGCCTACATCTGCGGCGAAGAGACGGCGCTGCTGGAGTCTCTGGAAGGCAAGAAGGGCCAGCCGCGCTTCAAGCCACCGTTCCCGGCCAGCTTCGGCCTGTACGGCAAGCCGACCACCATCAACAACACCGAGACCTTCGCGGCGGTGCCCTGGATCATCCGCAACGGCGGCCAGGCCTACCTGGAGATCGGCAAGCCCAACAACGGCGGCACGAAGCTGTTCTCGGTGTCAGGCGACGTGGAGCGCCCGGGCAACTACGAGATCCCGCTGGGCACGCCGTTCAGCAAGCTGCTGGAGCTTGCAGGTGGCGTCCGCAAGGGCCGCACGCTGAAGGCGGTGATCCCCGGTGGCTCATCCGCGCCGGTGCTGCCCGCCGAGATCATGATGAATTGCACGATGGACTACGACTCCATCGCCAAGGCCGGTTCCATGCTGGGTTCGGGTGCCGTCATCGTCATGGATGACTCGCGCTGCATGGTCAAGAGCCTGATGCGCCTGTCCTACTTCTACACGCACGAGTCCTGCGGCCAGTGCACGCCGTGCCGCGAAGGCACGGGCTGGATGCATCGCGTCATCGAGCGCATCTACGCCGGCCAGGGCAGGGCGGACGATCTCGACCTGCTGAATTCGGTCGCCGACAACATCCAGGGCCGCACCATCTGCGCGCTGGGCGATGCCGCGGCGATGCCGGTGCGGGCCATGATCAAGCACTTCAAGCACGAGTTCGTGCACCTGATCGAACACAAGAAGCCCCTGGTGGCGGTCTAAGCAGTCCCAGGAACAGCCATGGTTGAAATCGAACTCGACGGCAACAAGGTCTCGGTGCAGGAAGGCAGCATGGTCATGCATGCCGCCGAAAAGGCCGGCACCTACATCCCGCACTTCTGCTACCACAAGAAGCTCAGCATCGCGGCCAACTGCCGCATGTGCCTGGTGGACGTGGAGAAGGCACCCAAGCCCATGCCCGCCTGCGCCACGCCGGTCACGCAGGGCATGATCGTGCGCACCAAGAGCGACAAGGCGCTCAAGGCCCAGCAGGGTGTCATGGAATTCCTGCTGATCAACCACCCGCTGGACTGCCCGATCTGCGACCAGGGCGGCGAGTGCCAGCTGCAGGATCTGGCCGTGGGCTACGGCGCGGGCAAGAGCCGCTACGCCGAAGAAAAGCGCGTCGTCTTCCACAAGAACGTGGGCCCGCTGATCTCGATGGAGGAGATGAGCCGCTGCATCCACTGCACCCGCTGCGTGCGCTTCGGCCAGGAGATCGCCGGCGTCATGGAGCTGGGCATGGCCCACCGTGGCGAGCACAGCGAGATCCAGACCTTCGTCGGCCGCACGGTGGACTCCGAGCTGTCGGGCAACATGATCGACATCTGCCCGGTCGGCGCGCTGACCAGCAAGCCCTTCCGCTACAGCGCCCGCACCTGGGAGCTGTCGCGCCGCAAGAGCGTCAGCCCGCACGACTCCACCGGCGCCAACCTGATCGTCCAGGTCAAGAACCACCAGGTCCTGCGCGTCGTGCCGCTGGAGAACGAAGACGTCAACGAATGCTGGATCGCCGACCGCGACCGCTTCAGCTACGAAGCGCTGAACAGCGACGCGCGCCTGACCGCGCCCATGATCAAGCAGGGCGGTGCCTGGAAGCAGGTCGACTGGACGACGGCGCTGGAATACGTCGCCAACGGCCTGAAGTCCATCAAGGCTGACCACGGCGCGGCAGCCATCGGCGCGTTGGGCTCGGCCCACAGCACCGTCGAGGAACTGCATTTGCTGGCGCAACTGGTGCGCGGCCTGGGCAGTGACAACGTCGACCACCGCCTGCGCCACAGCGATTTCGGCAACGCCGCACCCGCCGGCCAGGCCCGCTGGCTGGGCACCAGCATCGCCAGCCTGTCCGAGCTGGACCGGGCGCTGGTCGTCGGCTCCAACCTGCGAAAGGACCACCCGCTGTTCGCGGCGCGCCTGCGCCATGCGGCGCGCCGCGGTGCGGCCGTGCATCGCATTGGCATCAACAGCGACGATTGGCTGCTGCCGCTCGCCGCGTCGCAATCCGTGGCGCCCTCGGGCTGGGTGCAAGCCCTGGCCGATTTGGCCGCCGCGATCGGTGACGGTGCGCCGCTGTCCGGCACGGCGACCGATGAAGCCCAGGCCATGGCCGCCAGCCTGTCGTCCGGCCAGCGCAAGGCCATCCTGCTGGGCAACGCTGCGGCCGAACATCCGCAAGCGGCCAGCCTGCTGGCACTCGCCCAGTGGATTGGCCAGCAGACCGGCGCGACCGTCGGCTACCTGACCGCCGCGGCAAACACCGTCGGCGCGCAGCTCGTCAAGGCGCAACCGCAGATCGACGGCCTGAACGCCGCGCAGATGCTGGCCGGCTCGCCGCTGAAGGCCGCGCTGCTGCTGAACACCGACCCGGTACTGGATGCGGCCAACACGGGCGCCGCCGCCAAGGCGCTGGACGCGGCCGAGATGGTCGTCGTGCTGAGTCCGTTCAAGAGCGGTCTCGAATACGCCGATGTGCTGCTGCCCATTGCGCCGTTCACCGAGACCTCCGGCAGCTTCGTCAACGCCGAGGGCCGGCTGCAGAGCTTCGTCGGCGTCGTCAGGCCGCTGGCCGAGACGCGCCCGGGCTGGAAGGTGCTGCGCGTGCTGGGCAACCTGCTGGGCCTGCCGGGCTTTGACCAGGACAGCTCCGAGCAGGTGCGCGAGCAGGCGCTGGGAGGTGATATCGCGGCCCGCCTCAGCAATGGCACCTCTGCCACGCCACAAATCGTTGCCAAGGCCGATGGTGTCGAACGCTTCGGCAACCTGCCTATCTACGCGACCGACGCGCTGGTGCGCAACTCGACCTCGCTGCAGCTGACGGCCGATGGCCGTGAAGCGGCAATGGTGGGCCTGCCCACTGGCCTGTGGCAGCAGCTGGCTCTGCACGACGGCGACTACGTCCGCATCGTTCAAGACGGCGGCGCGGCCCAACTGCCCGCCCGCCTCGAAGCCGGTCTGCCTGAAGGCCTCGCCCGTGTGCCCGCCGGCCTCGCACAAACCGCCGCGCTGGGTGCCGCCTTCGGCACGCTGACGTTGAGCAAGGTCTGAGGGAGCCTCAAGAATGATCGACTCTCTCTACCAAAACGGCGCGTCGCTGCTGGGCGCCTTGTGGCCCCTGGTCTGGAGCCTGCTGAAGATCGTCGCGGTCATCCTGCCGCTGCTGGGCTGCGTGGCCTACCTGACGCTGTGGGAGCGCAAGGCCATCGGCTGGTCGCAGATCCGCCCCGGCCCGAACCGCGTGGGCCCCTACGGCCTGCTGACGCCCATCGCCGACGCGGTCAAGCTGATCTTCAAGGAGATCATCAAGCCGGCCGCCGCGAGCAAGGGCCTGTTCTTCCTCGGCCCGGTCATGACCATCATGCCGGCGCTGGCCGCCTGGGCCGTCGTGCCCTTCGGCCCGGACGCGGCGGTCGCCAACGTCAATGCCGGCCTGCTGTTCCTGATGGCGATCACGTCGCTCGAGGTGTACGGCGTCATCATCGCCGGCTGGGCGTCCAACTCGAAGTACGCCTTCCTCGGCGCGCTGCGTGCCTCGGCGCAGATGGTCTCCTACGAGATCTCGATGGGCTTCGCGCTGGTCGTCGTGCTGATGGTGACCGGCAGCCTGAACATGACCGACATCGTGCAGGTGCAGGAGAAGGGCGTGTTCGCGAACATGGGCCTGACCTTCCTGTCCTGGAACTGGCTGCCGCTGTTCCCCATCTTCATCGTCTATTTCATCTCGGGCCTGGCCGAAACCAACCGCCACCCGTTCGACGTCGTCGAAGGCGAATCGGAAATCGTCGCCGGCCACATGATCGAGTACTCGGGCATGTCGTTCGCGATGTTCTTCCTGGCCGAGTACGCCAACATGATCCTGGTGTCGGCCCTGGCCGTCGTCATGTTCCTGGGCGGCTGGACCGCGCCGATCTCCTGGAGCCTGTTCGGCATGGAGACGCCGGCCTTCATCCAGCACACGATGGCGTTCTGGAACTGGGCCTGGCTGTTCGGCAAGACCTTCTTCGTCGTCACGATGTTCCTGTGGGTGCGCGCCACGTTCCCGCGCTTCCGCTACGACCAGATCATGCGTCTGGGCTGGAAGATCTTCATTCCCATCACGCTGATCTGGCTGGTCGTTGTCGGTGCCTGGATGCAGACGCCGTTCAACATCTGGAAGTGAGGCGGCGCCCATGACTGCAATCACGAATTTCGCGAAGACCTTCTTCCTCTGGGAACTGCTCAAGGGGATGAAGCTCACCGGCCGGCACTTCCTGTCGCGCAACATCACCGTCCAGTTCCCCGAGGAAAAGACGCCGCTGTCCCCGCGCTTTCGCGGCCTGCATGCGCTGCGGCGCTACGAGAACGGCGAAGAGCGCTGCATCGCCTGCAAGCTCTGCGAGGCTGTCTGCCCGGCGATGGCCATCACCATCGAGAGCGACGTGCGCGCCGACGGCAGCCGCCGCACGACGCGCTACGACATCGACCTGACCAAGTGCATCTTCTGCGGCTTCTGCGAGGAAAGCTGCCCGGTGGACTCCATCGTCGAGACCAGCATCTTCGAATACCACGGCGAAAAGCGCGGCGACCTGTACTTCACCAAGGACATGCTGCTGGCGGTCGGTGACAAGTACGAGACCGAAATCGCGGCCCAAAAGGAGGCTGACGCCAAATATCGTTGACACCCCGCGTCCGGGAGTACCCGGCCGGTCCCCCGAGGGGACGCAGATGGACTCAGGCCAACGCCCTCGTCCACATCTGCCCGGATCGCCCTTGGGACGGCCCGGCGGACGCCCCGGATCCAAAGTCAGCAGTGTTTGCCCGAGCAAATATGGACATCACGACCATCCTTTTCTACGTCTTCTCCGGCATCCTGCTGGTGAGTTCGTTCCGTGTCATCACGGCGCGCAGCACCGTGCATGCGGCGCTGTTCCTGATCCTGTCGTTCTTCACGGCGTCCTGCATCTGGATGCTGCTGAAGGCCGAGTTCCTGGCGATCGCGCTGGTGCTCGTCTACATCGGTGCTGTCATGGTGCTGTTCCTGTTCGTCGTCATGATGCTGGACCTGAACACCGACAGCATGCGCGAGGGCTTCTGGAAGCACCTGCCGCTTGCTGCCGTCGTCGGCGCGCTGATCGCCTTCGAGATGGGCATCGTGCTGATGGGCGGCTTCCAGCTTGCCGATGCGCCGGTCGCCACCGCGGCGCAGCTGCAGCTGGGCAACACCAAGCTGCTGGGCATCGAGATCTACACCGCCTACCTGTATCCGCTGCAGATCGCGGCTGTGCTGCTGCTGGTCGCCATCGTCGCGGCCATCGCGCTGACGCTGCGCCGCCGCAAGGACTCGCGCGCGATGGACCCCTCCGAGCAGGTCAAGGTCACCAAGGCGCAGCGCCTGAAGATCGTGAAGATGGCGCCGACCATCGCCGCGCCAGCGCAAGCCGCGACCTCTGCTGCCGCACCCACCGAAGGAGGCAAAGCATGATCGGCGCCGCTGGACTGACCCTGGGCCATTTCCTGACGCTGGGCGCGATGCTGTTCGCGCTGTCGGTGATCGGCATCTTCCTGAACCGCAAGAACCTGATCGTGCTGCTGATGGCCATCGAGCTGATGCTGCTGGCGGTCAACCTGAACTTCGTCGCCTTCTCGCACTACCTGGGCGACATGGGCGGGCAGGTCTTCGTGTTCTTCATCCTGACCGTCGCGGCGGCCGAGTCGGCCATCGGCCTGGCCATCCTGGTCGTGCTGTTCCGCAACCGAGCCAGCATCAACGTCGAAGAACTCGACGCTCTCAAGGGCTGAGGACACACACAAGATGTCTGCAACACTCAACCAGAACCTGCTGCTGGCGGTGCCGCTGGCGCCGCTCGTGGGCGCCATCGTCGCCGGCTTCTTTGGCAAGACGGTGGGCCGCCGTGGCTCGCACATCGTCACCATCCTCGGCGTGCTGATCGCCTTCATCCTGTCGGCACAGACGTTGTACAGCGTGGCCGTCGACGGCGCGCGCTTCAACGCCACCATTTACGAGTGGATGACCCTGGGCCCGCTGAAGATGGAAGTCGGCTTCCTCGTCGACGGCCTGACGGCCATGATGATGTGCGTCGTGACCTTCGTGTCGCTGATGGTGCACATCTACACCATCGGCTACATGGAAGAGGACGACGGCTACCAGCGCTTCTTCTCGTACATCTCGCTGTTCACGTTCAGCATGCTGATGCTGGTCATGAGCAACAACATGCTGCAGCTGTTCTTCGGCTGGGAAGCGGTGGGCCTGGTGTCGTACCTGCTGATCGGCTTCTGGTACAAGAAGCAGTCGGCCATCTTCGCCAACATGAAGGCCTTCCTGGTGAACCGGGTGGGAGACTTCGGCTTCATCCTCGGCATCGGCCTGCTGGTGGCCTTCGGCGGTTCGCTGAACTACGCCGAGACCTTCGCCAAGGCGGACCTGCTGTCCAAGATGGTCTTCCCTGGCACCGACTGGGCCATGCTGACCGTCGCCTGCATCTGCCTGTTCATCGGCGCGATGGGCAAGTCGGCACAGTTCCCGCTGCACGTCTGGCTGCCCGACTCCATGGAAGGCCCGACGCCCATCTCCGCGCTGATCCACGCCGCCACGATGGTGACGGCCGGCATCTTCATGGTGGCGCGCATGTCGCCGCTGTTCGAGCTGAGCGACACGGCGCTGAACTTCGTCATGGTGATCGGCGCGATCACGGCGCTGTTCATGGGCTTCCTCGGCATCATCCAGAACGACATCAAGCGCGTCGTCGCCTACTCCACGCTGTCGCAGCTGGGCTACATGACCGTGGCGCTGGGCGCATCGGCCTACTCGGTGGCCGTGTTCCACCTGATGACGCACGCCTTCTTCAAGGCGCTGCTGTTCCTCGGTGCCGGCTCCGTCATCATGGGCATGCACCATGACCAGGACATCCGCAACATGGGCGGCCTGCGCAAGTACATGCCCATCACCTGGATCACGTCGCTGCTGGGCTCGCTGGCGCTGATCGGCACGCCGCTGTTCGCGGGCTTCTACTCGAAGGACTCGATCATCGAGGCCGTGCACGCCAGCCACCTGCCTGGCGCGGGCTTCGCGTACTTCGCCGTCATCGCCGGCGTGTTCGTGACCGCCTTCTACTCGTTCCGGATGTATTTCCTCGTCTTCCACGGCAAGGAACACTTCCACCACAAGCCGTTCCCGCCGGAAGACGACGAGCAGCACGGCCATGACGACCACGGCGACCACCACGCCCACGTGCCGCACGAGTCGCCCTGGGTCGTCACCGCGCCGCTGGTGCTGCTGGCCATCCCGTCCGTCGTCATCGGCTTCATGGCCATCCAGCCGATGCTGTTCGGCGACTTCTTCAAGGACGCCATCTTCGTCAACGGCCACGCCCACCCGGCGATGGAGGAACTGGCCGAAGGCTTCCACGGTGCCGCCGCGATGGCCTTGCACGGCCTGACCACGCTGCCGTTCTGGCTGGCGCTGGCCGGCGTGGTCACCGCCTACGTGTTCTACATGGTCGCGCCCGCCATCCCGGCCACGCTGGCCAAGGTGCTGCGCCCGCTGATCGTCGTCCTGGAGAACAAGTACTTCATGGACTGGATCAACGAGAACATCCTGGCTCGCGCTGCGCGCCTCATCGGCACGGGGTTGTGGAAGGGCGGCGACGGCGCGCTGATCGACGGCCTGATCATCAACGGCTCGGCCCGCTCGGTCGGCGGCATCGCGGGTCTGGTGCGCCGCTTGCAGACGGGCTACCTGTACTGGTACGCCCTGGTCATGATCCTCGGTGTCACGGGACTGATGACCTGGCAGCTCTGGCCCTATATCAAGCCCCAGTTCAGCGCCCTGTTCGGGTTCTGAGCGCAGAGGGTATGAAGAAGCTCAACATGACCGCTCGTCCCTCCCAGACGACCCCACTCGTCGTTGCAAATGCTCGCCGTAGGCAGAGCTACGGCTCCGCTTTGCGCCTTGATTGGGGCCGCCTGTGCGGTCCGCTCGGCCACACCGAGCCTCTCCACACCCTCTGAGGCGGATAACAAGAATGTTGCTGAGTCTTGCGATTTTTCTGCCCATCGCCTGCGGCGCGCTGCTGCTGGCGGTCGGGCGCGACGAACAGGTCAAAGCCGTGCGCTGGCTGGCGCTGGTGGCGGCCGTGGCGAGCTTCCTCGTCACCCTCCCGCTGATCACGGGGTTCGACACGACGACCGCCGCGATGCAGTTCGTCGAGAACCAACCCTGGATCGCCCGCTTCAACATCCACTACCACCTGGGCGTGGATGGCATCTCGATGTGGTTCGTGCCGCTGACCGCGTTCATCACGGTCATCGTCGTCATCGCGGCCTGGGAGGTCATCGAGACGCGCGTGAACCAGTACATGGGCGCGTTCCTCATCCTGTCCGGCCTGATGGTGGGCGTCTTCAGCGCACTGGACGGCATGCTGTTCTACGTGTTCTTCGAGGCCACGCTGATCCCGATGTACATCATCATCGGTGTCTGGGGCGGTCCGAACCGCGTCTATGCGGCCTTCAAGTTCTTCCTGTACACGCTGGCCGGCTCGCTGCTGATGCTGGTCGCGCTGCTGTACCTGTACTACCAGTCCGCCGGCAGCTTCGACATCCAGACCTGGCACAAGCTGCCGCTGACGGGCGGCGCGCAGACCTGGCTGTTCTTCGCCTTCCTGGCAGCGTTCTCGGTCAAGGTGCCGATGTGGCCGGTGCACACCTGGCTGCCCGACGCCCACGTCGAGGCGCCCACCGGTGGCTCGGTCGTGCTGGCGGCCATCATGCTCAAGCTGGGCTGCTACGGCTTCCTGCGCTTCTCGCTGCCGATCGCCCCCGACGCGGCGCGCGAATGGGCCTGGCTCATCATCGCGATGTCGCTGATCGCCGTCGTCTACATCGGCCTGGTCGC
Source organism: Roseateles sp. (assembly GCF_965229315.1). Classification (GTDB taxonomy): domain Bacteria; phylum Pseudomonadota; class Gammaproteobacteria; order Burkholderiales; family Burkholderiaceae_C; genus Pelomonas. Next base: position 1,950,176 of record NZ_CBDDJA010000002.1, on the reverse strand, counting down.
GCTGGTGCAGAAGGACATGAAGAAGCTGGTGGCCTATTCGTCCATCGCCCACATGGGCTTCGTGACGCTGGGCTTCTTCATCTTCAACGAGCTGGGCGTGGCCGGCGGCCTCGTGCAGATGATCTCGCACGGCTTCGTGTCGGGCGCCATGTTCCTGTGCATCGGCGTGCTCTACGACCGCGTGCATTCGCGTGAGATCGCGGACTACGGCGGTGTCGTCAACACCATGCCGACCTTCGCAGCCTTCGCCGTGTTCTTCGGCATGGCCAACTGCGGCCTGCCCGCCACCGCCGGCTTCGTCGGCGAGTGGATGGTGATCCTGGGCACCGTGCAGTTCAACTTCTGGCTGGGTGGCATTGCCGCGACGGCGCTGGTGTTCGGTGCGGCGTACACGCTGTGGATGATCAAGCGCGTCTACTTTGGCGACATCGCCAACGACAAGGTGCGCGCGCTGACCGACATCAACAGGCGCGAGTTCGTCATGCTGGCCGTCCTGGCCGTGGCCACGCTCTACATGGGCGTCTACCCCAAGCCCTTCACCGACGTGATGCACGTCTCGGTCGTCGAGCTGCTGCAGCACGTCGCGCAGAGCAAGCTCATCCCGGGTTGATGACGAGCTGAGGCACAACAATGAACGACATGAACTGGCTCGCGATCTATCCCGAAATCCTGCTGCTGGCCATGGGCTGCGTCGTCGCACTCGCGGACCTGTGGGTCACCGACGAGCAGCGCCGCCCGACCTACTGGCTGACCCAGCTGACGCTGGTCGTCGTCGCCGGCCTGCATTTCTATGACTTCGACGCCGGCCTGACCACCTATGCCATGCAGGGCATGGTCGTCGCCGACCCCATGGGCCACCTGCTGGCCGGCTTCGCCTGCCTGGCGACGCTGATCACGCTGGTCTACGCGCGCCCCTACGCGGCGTCGCGCGAGATGCTCAAGGGCGAGCTCTTCATCCTCAGCCTGTTCTCGCTGCTGGGCATCAGCGTGATGCTGTCGGCGAACAACTTCCTGGTCATCTACCTCGGCCTGGAACTGATGAGCCTGTCGCTGTACGCGCTCGTCGCGCTGCGCCGCGACAACGCCATCGCGACGGAAGCCGCGATGAAGTACTTCGTGCTCGGCGCGCTGGCCAGCGGCTTCCTGCTGTACGGCCTGTCGATGATGTACGGTGCGACCGGCTCGCTGAGCATCCCGCAGGTCTTCGACGTCATCTCGCAGGGCGCGCCCAACCGTTCGGTGCTGGTCTTCGGCGTCGTCTTCGTCGTCGCCGGCCTGGCCTTCAAGCTGGGCGCCGCACCCTTTCACATGTGGGTGCCGGACGTCTACCAGGGCGCCCCCACCGCCGTCACGCTGCTGATCGGCGCGGCGCCCAAGCTCGCCGCATTCGCCATCACGGTGCGACTGCTCGTCGAGGGCATGATCGGCCTGGCCGTGGACTGGCAGCAGATGCTGATGGTGCTGTCCATCATGTCGCTGCTGATCGGCAACCTGGCAGCCATCGCGCAGAGCAACCTCAAGCGCATGCTGGCGTACTCCACCATCGCCAACATGGGCTTCATGCTGCTGGGCATGACGTCGGGCGTCGTCAACAACAACACGCTGTCCGCCGCCAACGCCTACAGCTCGGCGATGTTCTACGCCGTGACCTACGTGCTGACGACACTGGGCACCTTCGGCATGATCATCCTGCTGTCGCGCCAGGGTCATGAGGCCGAGGAGATCAAGGACCTGGCGGGCCTCGCCAAGCGCAGCCCCTGGTTCGCGCTGGTCATGAGCATCTTCATGTTCTCGCTGGCCGGGCTGCCGCCCACGGTGGGCTTCTACGCCAAGCTGTCGGTGCTGCAGGCGCTGGTGTCCACCAACGTGCAGGCCTACCTGTACCTCGCGGTGTTTGCCGTCGTCGTGTCGCTGGTCGGCGCGTTCTACTACCTGCGCATCGTCAAGGTCATGTTCTTCGACGAAGCCACCGACACGGCCCCCATCGCCGCGCCGGGTGATGTGCGGTTCGTCATGTCGCTGAACGGCGCTGCCGTGCTGGTCTTCGGCCTGCTGCCTGGCGGCCTGATGGACTTGTGCGCCAAGGCCATCGTCCGGGCCCTGGCCACCTGACCGGCTGACCGGACCTGATGGATCAAACCGTCGCCGTCTGGGTGGTTCTGGCAGCGGCCCTCGTCGCCGCCAACCTGCCGTACTTCAGCGAGCGGCTGCTGCTGGTCGGCCCCCGCCAGCAACCCAAGGCCGTCTGGTGGCGGTTGCTGGAACTGGTGCTGCTGGCCGTGCTGACCTTCGGGCTCGGCACGCTGCTGGAGACCCGCATCGGCCAGCGCCACGCGCAGGGCTGGGAGTTCTACGCGTCAGCGGCGTGTCTCTTCATCACGCTGGGCTTTCCCGGTTTCGTCTGGCGCTACCTGCGCCGTGGTGGGCGCCGTGGCCAGGACTGAGGACGACCACCTCGTCGAGCGCCGCCTCGATGGCGGCTCCGTCTACGAGGGCCATTTCCTGCGCGTCCGGAAGGACCACGTCGCGCTGCCGGATGGCAGCACAGCCCAGCGCGAGTACATCCGTCACCCCGGCGCGGTGATGATCGTGCCGCTGCTGGATGACGGCCGGCTGTTGATGGAGCGCCAGTACCGCTACCCGATGGGACGCGTGATGCTGGAGTTCCCGGCCGGCAAGCTCGACGCCGGCGAAGACCCGCTGGCCTGCGGGCAACGCGAGCTGATCGAAGAAACCGGCTACAGCGCCGCCGAATGGGCCTATGCCGGCGTGCTGCACAACGCCATCGCCTACTCGGACGAGGGTATTCACATCTTCTTCGCACGTGGCCTCACGGGCGGCCAGCAAAAGCTCGATGCCGGCGAGTTCCTGGAACTCGTCACGCACACACCCGCCGAACTCGATGCGCTGGCCGTGGGCGGCATGCTGACCGATGCCAAGACGCTGATCGGTCTGCTGTGGCTGCAGCGCTGGCAGCAGGGCGACTGGCCGCTCAGCTGGTCAGCGCGCGCCTGACGCAGCCCGGCACGCCCATCCCCGGTCTGTCACCCGAATTGCGCGCTTCACCGGCGCCATCCGCAGTCCGTCGCACGACTTCCGGCACCCCCGGCCATCGTCGGTATGCTTGCCGGGCTTTGTGTCGTACTGTGTACGACCATGAAGACGATGGCGCCGCGGTCATGCGGCGTTCCGGCCAACCGCCCCAGGCGGGCGGCCCCGATTCCCGGCCACAACAACGAACGATTCCAGGATGACTCACCGTCCCACACAGCTGCATGCAAGCGCGCGCGGCCTGCTCACCCTCACGGCGCTCGCGGCGCTGTTGGCCGTGTCGGCCTGCAAGAAGCCCGGCACCGACACCGACGCGACCAAGCCGCTGCCGCCGCTGCAGCTCAGGGTCGAGGACCGGATGATCCTGGGCCAGAGCGACCACAGCACCGGCCCGTTGATCACCGGCTCCGTGCAGCCCGAACGCCGGGCAGACCTGCGTGCCGAGGTCTCGGCCATCGTGCAGCAGGTGTTCAAGGAAAACGGCGAGGTCGTGCGCAAGGGCGACCTGCTCGTGCGCCTGGACGCCACGTCCATCCGTGACAGCCTGGCATCGGCCCAGGAAGCCTCCCGCGCCGCGATGGAAGCCTTCGAGCAGGCTGACCGCCAGTACCAGCGGCAGAAGCAGTTGCAGGCGCAAGGCATGGTGTCGCTGCAGGCGCTGGAAGATGCGCAGAACCGCCGCACGGCTTCGATGAGTGAACGCGTCGCGTCCGATGCCCGCCTCGTCGCGGCACGCCAGCAACTGGCCCGCACCGAAGTGCGCGCGCCGTTCGATGGCGTCGTCAGCGAACGCCAGGTGTCCTCCGGCGACACGGCGCAGGTCGGCAAGGCGCTGCTGAAGGTGATCGACCCCAGCAGCATGCGGTTCGAGGGCTATGTGTCCGCCGACCGGCGCGCCGACCTGAAGGTCGGGCAGCCGGTGGACCTGCGCATCAACGGCGCGGCCAACCCGAAGTCTGAAGGCCGCATCCGCCGCATCGACGTGGCCGCGGACCCCGTCACCCGCCAGGTCGCGCTGCTGGTCGATTTCGTCGACGCCAAGCAGGCCGTCGTCTCCGGCCTGTATGGCGAGGGTCATGTGCGCACCAGCACCGTGGTCGCGCTGATGCTGGGCGATGCCGACCTGCAGCGCGACGGCGACCGTGCGTTCGCCTGGATCGTCAAGGACGCCAAGCTGCACCGCCAGCCCATCGTGCTGGGCGAGCGCGACGAGCGCAGCGGCGAGTTCGTCGTCAAGAGCGGCCTGGCCGCCGGCGACATCATCATCCGCAACCCCAGCCGCACGCTGGTGGAGGGCACGCCCGTGCAGCAGGTGGCCGCAGGCGCCAAGCCCGCGGCCGCTGAGGCACCGGCGGCGTCCGCAGCGAGCGCAGGAGGCTGAGGTGCTGATCTCCGATTTCGCCATCAAGAAGCCGATCGCCACGATCGTCTGCATCATCGGCATCATGGCCATGGGCCTGCTGGCCCTGACCAAGCTCAAGGTCAACCAGAACCCGGACGTCGAGATTCCCATCCTCGTCGTCAGCATCCCCTACCCGGGCGCGTCGCCGGAGACCAGCGAGCGCGAGATCGTCAACCGCGTCGAGCGGCCGCTGCTGGCCGTGCCCGGCGTGACCGAGGTGCGCTCCACGGCCGGCGAGGGTCAGGCCACCTTCGTGCTGCAGTTCGACTTCAAGAAGAACCTGATCGAAGCCGCGGACGACGTGCGCAACGCGATTGCGTCCGTGCGCTACAACCTGCCGCAGGAGATGCGGGAGCCCATCCTGCAGCGCGTCGACCCGTCCGCGCAGCCTGTCATGCAGGTGTCGCTGGAGTCCAAGACGCTGACGCATGCCGAGATGTCGCGCATCGCCGAAGACCAGCTCGCCGACAAGTTCCGCGCCATCCCCGGCGTCGGCAAGGTGGACGTGTTCGGCTCGCTGAACCGCGAACTGTCCGTGCTGCTGCACGGCCAGAAGCTGCGCGAGTTCAACGTGTCGGTCAGCGACGTCACCAACGCGCTGCGCAACCAGAACATGTCGGCCCCGGTCGGCAAGGTGCGTGGCGAGTATGAGGACCAGAGCATCCGCCTGGTCGGCCGCATCGAGTCACCGACCGATTTCGACCGCATCGTCGTCAAGCGCACGGCCGGCGAGCTGGTGCGGCTGGGCCAGGTCGCCACCATCCAGGACGGCTTTGCCGAACGCACGACGCTGAGCGTGCGCAACGGCAACAACAACGTCGGGCTGTCCATCACCCGCTCGCGCGAGGCCTCCACGGTCAGCGTGGCCAAGGAGGTGCGCAAGGTCGTCGAGGAGAGCAACAAGAGCCTGCCCGAAGGCACCAAGCTCGAGATCACGCAGGACAGCGGCAAGGACGCCCAGAACAGCCTGCGCAACGTCATCGACGCGCTGGTGTTCGGCGCCGGCCTGACCATCTTCGTGGTCTACGCCTTCCTGAACTCGTGGCGCTCCACGCTGATCACGGCCACGTCGCTGCCCACGTCCGTCATCGCCGCCTTCATCGCGGTCTGGCTGTTCGGCTTCACGCTGAACTTCATGAGCCTGCTGGGCCTGTCGCTGGCCATCGGCGTGCTGATCGACGACGCCATCGTCGTGCGCGAGAACATCGTCCGGCACATGGAGCGCGGCGCCGACCGGCGCACCGCAGCCTTCCGCGGCACGGCCGAGATCGGCCTGGCCGTCGCGGCGACCACCTTCTCCATCGTCGCCGTGTTCGTGCCCGTCGCCTTCATCCCGGGCGTGGGCGGCGAATGGTTCCGCCCGTTCGCGCTGACGGTGGTGGCCTCGGTGCTCGTCAGCCTGCTGGTGTCGTTCACGCTGGACCCGATGCTGTCGGCCTTCTGGGGCGACCCCCCGGGGCACCACGAGGCGCCCAAGACCGGCATCTCCAGGATCCTGGAGAAGTTCAATGTCTGGTTCGACCACCAGGCCGACCGCTACGGCCGCGTGATCGCCTGGGCACTGCACCACCGCCGCTGGATGGCGACCATCGCGACGCTGAGCTTCTTCGCCGCCATCGGGCTGCAGGCCACGCTCGGCGGCAGCAGCTTCCTGCCCAGCTCCGACTTCGGCACCATCGCCGTGGACATCCGCACGCCGCCCAGCGCCAGCCTCGAATACTCGCGCCGCAAGCTCGCCGCGGCCGCCGACATCGCCCGGCAGTTGCCCGAGACCAAGGCCACCGACAGCTTCGTGCAGACCACCGGCGGCAAGCTCTACATCGACCTCGGCAAGAGCTTCACCCGCCAGCGCAGCGCCCAGCAGATCGGCGCGGACCTGCGCGAGCGGCTCAAGGTGCTGACCGGCGCCGAGTACGTCGTGCTGGACGACCTGAACAACGGCGGCCAGAAGCCCGTGCAGATCCGTTTCTACGGCACCGACACGCGCCAGCTGATGGCGATGACCGAAGACTTCATGACCCGGCTGCGCAAGGTGCCGGGTGCCGTGGACGTGGGCCTGTCGCAGCAGGACACGCAGGACGAACTGCGTATCGAGATGCACCGCGGCATGGCCAACGCCATGGGCATCTCGGTCGGCGACGCGGCCAACGCGCTGCGTGTGGCCTTCGCCGGCATCCAGGTCGGCGACTGGATCGACCCGACCGGCCAGACACGCGACGTCTCGGTGCGCCTGCACCCCGACGACCGCGTCGATGCCGGCAACATCGAGCGCCTGCCGATCGCCGTGAGCGGCACCGGCATGATGGTGCCGCTGGAGCAGATCGCCACCGTCACCACCGGCAAGGGTCCGGCCACCATCAGCCACGTGGACGGCAAGCGCGTCGTCACCGTGTCGGCCAACGCGCAGGGCCGCTCCTCCGGCGAGGTGTCGGCCGACGCGCAGAAGCTCGCCCAGAGCATGAGCTTCCCGCCCGGCTACGGCATCAAGCTGGCCGGTGCGTCCAAGGACCAGGCCGAGGTGTTCAGCGCGATGGGCACGGCTCTGGTGTCCGGCATCGGCCTGATGTACCTGATCCTGGTGATGCAGTTCAACTCGTTCACCGCACCGCTGGGCGTCATGCTGTCGCAGCCGCTGTCGCTGATCGGTGTCGTCCTCGCGCTGCTGCTCACCAAGGGCACGCTGAACCTGATGAGCTTCATCGGCATCATCATGCTGGCCGGCCTGGTGGCGAAAAATGCCATCCTGCTGCTGGACGCCGCACGCCAGGAGGAGGCCAATGGCGTGCCCCGTGAAGAGGCGCTGATGCACGCGGGCCGCAAGCGCTTCCGCCCCATCCTGATGACGACCTTCGCGCTGATCGCCGGCATGCTGCCGGTGGCCATTGGCGTGGGCGAGGGCGGCGAGTTCTACCGCCCGATGGCCGTGGCCATCATCGGCGGCACGATCACGTCCACCTTCCTGACGCTGCTGATGGTGCCGAGCTTCTACGACAGCATCGAGATCTTCCGCGACAACCTGGGCACCAAGTTCGCGGCGCGGCGGCAGCGCTGGACCGTCGTTGGCGCGGCCATCCTGTCCGTCGGCGAGGTGCTGCTGGTCGTGGTGGCGTTCCTGACGCTGACCATCTTCATCTACTGGGGATTGCAGTCGCTGTTCCGGCGCGGTCGCGGCCGCCGCGACCCGGCGATGCAGCCCCGCATGGCTGAGTGAGGCTCAGACCAGGCGGTCGGGATTCATCAGGCCCCGGGGATCCAGGGCCTTTTTTATCGCCCGCATCAGCGCCAGCCCCGTCGGGTCCTTGCGGGCCGCCAGTTCCTCGCGCTTGAGGCGCCCGATGCCGTGCTCGGCCGAGATCGAGCCGCCGCGCCGGCCCACGGCGTCGTAGACCATCGCGTTGATCGGCCCCTCGTGGGCCGCGAGAAACTCGGCCGGCGGCACGGTGGCCGGGGCCTGCACGTTGTAGTGCAGGTTGCCGTCGCCCAGGTGCCCGAAGTCGATGATGTGGATACCGGGCAGGTAGGCCGCCAGCGTGGCGTCCATCTCGGCGACGAAGCCGGAGATGGCGGAAACCGGCAGCGCGATGTCGTGCTTGATGTTCAGCCCGGCCTGCGCCTGCGCCAGCGGGATGGACTCGCGCAGATGCCAGAAGGCCTTGGCCTGCTGCAGGTTCTGTGCGATGGCCGCGTCCTGCACGCAGCCGCGCGCCATGGCCGCCTCCAGCAGGCCCTCGAACGCGCCATGGGCATGCGTGGCGCTCTCGGCATCCGACAGCTCCAGCAGCACCGTCCACGCCACGGGCGGCAGCGGCTGGTGCAGTTGCGGCAATTGCCGCGCGACCAGCGCCAGCGAGGCACCGTTCATGACCTCGAAGCCGGTCAGCGCATCGCCCGCGTGCTCGCGCGCCAGCCCCAGCAGTGCCACCGCATCGTCCAGCGATGCGCAGGCCGCCAGCGCGGTCAGGCGCTCCTTCGGCACCGGGTACAGCTTCATCGTCGCCGCGGTGATGACGCCCAGCGTGCCCTCGCTGCCGATGAACAGGTCGCGCAGGTCGTAGCCGGTGTTGTCCTTGCGCAGGCCCGACAGCCCGTGCCACACCTCGCCGCTCGCCGTGACGACCTCCAGCCCCAGGCACAGATCGCGCGCATTGCCGTAGCGCAGCACCTGCGTGCCGCCGGCATTGGTCGCCAGGTTGCCGCCCAGCGTGCACGAGCCCTCGGCCGCCAGGCTCAGCGGGAACAGCAGGCCGGCCGCGCGTGCTGCCGCCTGCACATCGGCCAGCACACAGCCGGCCTCGGCGGTGAGGCTGGCGTTCGCCACGTCCACGCCGCGCAGGCGCTTCATGCGCGACAGGCTCAGCACCAGTTGCCGCCCGCTGTCGTCCGGCGTGGAGCCGCCGACCAGACCCGTGTTGCCGCCCTGCGGTACGACCGGCACCCGGTGGTCGTGGCACAGCTTCAGCACCGCCGCGACCTCGTCCGTGGACGCCGGCCGCGCCACCGCGAGCGCCCGGCCGGCGTAGCGCTTGCGCCAGTCCTGCTCGTAGGCCGCGAGGTCGCCACCCACGAGCAGCCCGGCGTCTCCCAGCCGCGCGCGCAGCGCGTCCAGGAAGGCCGTCATGCCGGCTCCGTGGCCCCGGTCGCTGCGGCAGCCTTGGCGGCCTTCAGCCGCTGGCGGATCTGCGCGGTGCAGGCGGTGAACGCGATGGCGCCCAGCACCACCTCGGCCAGCGCCAGCCACTGCCCCAGCCCGCCCTCGCTGGTGCTGCGCACCAGGCCCTCCAGCACGTACAGCCACACGCCCAGCGCCACCCAGCGGAAGGTGTAGAGGCGGTAGCGCCACAGGCCCATCAGCGCCGGCAGCAGTGGCAGCGCCTTGACGGCGAGCGTGCCTCGCCCCGTTGGCGCGAGCCACAGCTCCCACATCAGGCACAGCAGGAATAGCGCCGTGATGGCGGCGAATGCGAGGTTGCGCGACAGGCGCTCGGCCGCGCTGGGTTCGGTTCTTTCGGGGGCAGGGGACATAGCTGCGGCATCATAGAAGCCATGTCCCCGATTCCCGTCCGGTCCGTGTCATCCGCCGCCCCCGCCAATGCCAACGCCAATAGCGATGCCGACGCGCCGCTCGCCCGCAACCCCGTCACCTTCGCGAGCAACTTCCTGGCCGTGCTGCTGGGCTGGCCTTGGCTGCAGACGCTGCAGACCTTCCGCCAGCGTTTCAAGGAAGAGAAGCTGGGCCTGACCGCCGGCAGCCTCACGTTCACGACACTGATCTCGCTGGTGCCGCTGCTGACGGTGATGCTGGCCGTGTTCACCGCATTCCCGATCTTCTCCAGCTTCCAGGCCGCGCTGGAGCAGTACTTCCTGAAGAGCCTGATCCCGCCCAACATCGCCAAGCCGGTGCTGGGCGCGCTGACGCAGTTCGCCGCCAAGGCCAACAAGCTGGGCGCGGTGGGCCTGGTGGCGCTGGGTGTCACGGCGCTGGCGCTGATGCTCACCATCGACCGCACGCTGAATGCGATCTGGCGCGTGCAGCGCCCGCGGCCCATCGCGCAGCGCGTGCTCGTCTACTGGGCCGCGCTGACGCTGGGCCCGCTGCTGCTGGGCGGCAGCCTCACGCTGACGAGCTATGCCATCAGCGTCGGCCAGGGGTACCTGACGGCGATGCCGGCGGCGATGTCCACGGCGCTGGGCAGCGCCGACGTGCTGCTGTTCGGCCTGGCGATGGCGGGCCTCTTCCACTACGTGCCCAACACGCACGTGCGCTGGCGCCATGCGCTGCTGGGCGGCGCCTTCGTGTCCATCGGCTTCTCGCTCGCCAAGGCGCTGCTGGCCTGGTACGTGAAGCAGGTGCCGACGTATTCGACGCTGTACGGCGCCTTTGCCACCGTGCCGGTGTTCCTGGTCTGGGTCTACCTCGGGTGGGTCGTCGTGCTGCTGGGCGCCATCCTCGCGGCCAACACGCCCAGCCTGACGGGGCGACTGCATCTGCGGGCCGACACGCCGGGCCAGCCGTTCGCGCTGGCGCTGGAAGCGCTGCGCGAGCTGTGGCGCGTGCGCGAGGCCGGGCAGGGCGGCCTGTCGCACCTGGCGCTGGCCCGTGCGCTGCAGGTGGACCCGCTGCAGCTCAGCCCCATCCTCGACCGGCTGCTGGTGCTGGACTGGATAGGCCGGCTGGAAGAGGAGGGCGCGCAGCGCCTGACGCTGCTGTGCGCCCCGGAGCGCACGCCGGCCGCGCCGCTGCTGAGTGCGTTCCTCGCCGACCGCGAGGGGCTGCTGGCCAACCTGTGGACGCAGGGCGAGTGGTCCACGCTGATGCTGGACCGGCTGCTCGCCGCCGACAGCCATTGAGGGCTACAGAGCCGGCCGCCGCCCCAGGCTGAGCTGCAACTGCACGGTCGCATTCGCCAGGTCGGCCTGCGCTTGCAGGTAGGCCAGGTAGAGGTCGTCCGCCGAGCGCTGCGCGTTCAGCAGCTCCAGCAGGGAGGCCGCGCCGTTGCGGTACGACAGCCGCATGCCGTCCAGCACCTTCTGCGAATCGGCGACCACCGTGTCGCGGTAGCGCGCCAGGTTCTCTCGCGCCGCCAGGAACTGCGCATGCGTGCCGCGCACATCGGCCTCGGCCTTCAGTTCGGCCTGGCGTTGCAGCAGCAGTGCCTGCGAGACGGCGGACTCGGCCTGCACCAGCTCGCCACGCTGCAGCCGCGACAGCGGGATGGGCACCGACACCGACAAACTCAGCGTGCTGGTGCGCGATGCGCCGGCGATGGGGCTGCCGTCGGCTTCCGCGCCGTCGCGCCCATGCGGTGCGTAGGCGTAGCTGAGGCTGATGCTGGGGTCCACGTAGCGGTTGGCGCGCGCCAGGTCGGCGGCGTCGCGGGCGTTGGCCAGCGTGGCCCGGGCGATGCGCACGTCGTCGCGTTGCTGCAACGCCTGCTCCACCAGGCGGTCGATGTCGTCGCCGGCGTCGAAGGGCTGGAACTGGCAGGCCAGCGGCTGGTCGCCGAACACGGACTCCAGCGTGCCGCTCAACGGCAGGGCCAGGTTCAGCCGCGCGACATTGGCGTCGGCCCGCGCCTTGACGACGGCGGCCTGGTACTGGTCGCGCTCGGTGCGCGACTGCAGCAGCTCCAGCCCGCCCAGGTCGCCGGCCTTGCGGCGCACCTCGTTGGCACGCACCACATCGGACAGTGCCATCAGCGTCGCCTCCTGGCGCAGCAGCGCCTCGCGGCTGCGGCAGGCCTCGGCGAAGGCGCCGGCGGCGTTGCCGTAGAGGGTGTGCGCGAAGCCTTCCACGCTGGCCTGGGCCAGCGCCACGCCGCTCTCGGCCGCGCGCACGCGACGACCGCGTTTGCCGGCGGTCTCGACCGTCCAGCTCAGGCTCAGCGACTGGCCCAGCGGCGGCTTCGGCGTCACCTCGCGGCTGAACTCCTTCGGCCCCATGCCCCAGCTCAGCGACGGGTCGGGCGGCAGCGCGGCGATGGACACGCCCGCACGTGCCGCGCGTACGGTCTCGCGCTGTGCGGCCAGCTCCAGGCTGCGCTGCTCGACGGCGTCCAGGTAGGCGGTGAACGGGACGTGCTGGGCGTGCGCGGCCGTCGCGGCCAGCGCCAGCATCGGCGTCATCAGTCGGGTGAACTTCATGCGGCCTCCCTGGCCTCGATGCGGGCTTCGATCAGTTGGTACAGCGCCGGCAGCAGCAGCAGCGTCAGCAGCGTGGCGGTGACGAGGCCGCCGACCACCACGGTCGCCAGCGGTCGCTGCACGTCGCTGCCCAGGCCGCGTGCCAGCATCGCCGGCGTGAGGCCCAGCGCCGCCACGGTGGCGGTGACGAGCACGGGCCGGATGCGGCTGCGTGCGCCTTCGATGACGGCCTCGCGCAGCGGCCGGTGCTCATGCGCGCGCAGCCGGTTGATCTGCGAAATCATCAGCACGCCATTCAGCACGGCCACGCCGAAGAAGGCGATGAAGCCGACCGCGCTGGACACGTTCAGCGTCATGCCCCGCAGGTGCAGCGCGGCCAGGCCCCCCAGCGTGGCCAGCGGCACCACGCCCAGCACCAGCGCCGGCTGACGCAGGTTGCCGAACTCGGCGAACAGCAGCAGGAACATCAACCCCAGCGTCATCGGCAGGATCAGCGCCAGCCGTGCCTGCGCGCGCTGCAGGTTCTCGAACTGACCGCCCCAGACGAGCTGGTAGCGCTGCGCGTCATAGGTGACGCCGCGTGCGATCGCCGTCCGCGCGTCGGCCAGCACGGCGGACAGGTCGCGGCCGCGCGGGTTGAGCTTCACCGTCAGGTGCCGGCGCGCGCCTTCACGCGTGATCGTGCTCTCGCCCGACACGGTGTGGATGGCCGCCACCTGGGCCAGTGGTACCTTGGCGCCGCCCGGGGCCGACAGTGTCAGCCCGGCGATGGCGTCAGGGTTGTTGCGCACGGCCTGCGGGAAGCGCACGGTCAACCCGTAGCTCTTCTCGCCGACGAAGACCTGGCCGATCGTGGCGCCGCCGATGGCGGTCGTGATGAGGTCGCTGATGTCGTTGGCGTTGATGCCGTACCGCGCTGCTGCCGCACGGTCCACGTCGATCTTCAGGTTGGGCAGCGGCGGCTCCTGGTCGATGGCCACGTCGGCCGCGCCGGGCACGGTATCCAGCGCTGCCACTACCGCGGCAGCGATGCGGCGCAGCTCGTCGAAGTCGTCGCCGTAGATCTTCACGACCAGGTCGGTGTGCGCGCCCGAGAGCTTGTCCTGCACGCCGTCGATCATGGGCTGCATGAAGCCCACGCTGACGCCGGGGATCTGGCGGTAGCGTGCGTCCAGTTGGGCAATCAGGGCCTGCTTGCTCAGGCCGGACTGCCACGTCGAGTACGGGTGCAGGCCCACGCTGGCCTCGATGTGCGAGACGGTCCAGGGGTCGGTGCCATCGTCGTTGCGGCCGGTCTGCGTGACGATGGTGGACACCTCGGGGAATTCGCGCGTCGCGCGGCGCAGCTCGCCGGCCATCGTGCCGGCCTTGTCCAGCGTGATGCCGGGCGGCAGCGTGACCTGCAGCCACAGCGAGCCTTCGTCGAGGTAGGGCAGGAAATCCCGGCCGATGCTGGCACCCAGCAGCACCACGCCGGCCAGTGCGGCGGCGCAACTGGCCATCACCCAGCGGCGCCCGCCGATGGCCGCCTCGAGGAAGCGCTGGTAGCGCACCACCAGCCACTGCATCGGCCGGTTGTGGAACACGCGCCGCGGCTTGCGGAAGGCGAGCCAGGCCAGCGCCGGGATCAGCGCCAGCGCCGCCAGCATCGCACCCACCAGCGCCGAGCCGACGGCGAAGGCCATCGGCGAGAACAGCTTGTATTCGATGCGCTGGAAGGCGAACAGCGGCAGGTAGGCGGCGATGATGACCAGCATGCCGAAGAAGATCGGCCGGGCGACCTGCAGCGTCGCCGCGATCGCGTCGGCGGCCGTGATGGGCCGGCCTTCCTGCTCCTCGCGGCGGCGCATGATGTTCTCGACCAGCACGACCGCGCCATCCACCAGGATGCCGAAGTCGATGGCGCCCAGCGACAGCAGGTTGGCCGGGATCTGCAGGTGGCGCATGAACACGAAGGCGATCAGCAGCGCGAGCGGGATGGTCACCGCCACGATCAGCGCCGCACGCCAGCTGCCCAGTGCCAGCAGCAGCACCAGCGTCACCAGCGTCACGCCCTCGATCAGCGTGTGGCCGACCGTGTGCGTGGTGGCTTCGATCAGCGTGCTGCGGTCCAGGTAGGGCACGACCTTGACGTCCTTGGGCAGCAGGTGCTCGTTGAGGTCGCGCACCGCCTCGTGCACGCCCTTGATGACCTCGGACGCATGCTCGTCCTTCAGCAGCAGCGTGATGCCTTCCAGGGTGTCAGGGGTGTCGTCCTTGCCGAGGATGCCGCGGCGTTCCACGTTGCCATAGGCCACGGTGCCCAGGTCGCGCACCAGCACGGGCGTGCCGTTCTTGGCCGTGACGACGACGTTGCCCATGTCCGCCAGCGAGCGGATCAGCCCCACGCCGCGGATGACGTAGGCCTGCTCGCCGCGGTTCATCACGCTGCCGCCGGCGCTGCTGTTGTTGGCGTTGATGGCGTCCTTGATCTGCTGCAGCGTCAGGCCGTACTGCACCAGGCGGGCCGGGTCCAGCTCCAGCATGAACTGCGTCGTCAGGCCGCCGAAGTTGGCGACGTCGATGACGCCGGGCACCTTCTTCAGCCGCGGGATGACGGTCCAGAACTGCAGCTCCGAAAGCTCGCGCAGGTCGCGGCTCCCGGACTCCAGCGTGTAGCGGTAGATCTCGCCGATGGGCGAGGTGTAGGCGTCCAGCCCCGGCTGCGCGCCGTAGGGCAGCTGTACGCCGTTGATGCGCTCCTGCAGCCGCTGGCGCGACCAGTAGCCCTCCACGCCGTCCTTGAAGACGATGGTGATCAGCGACAGGCCGAAGGTGCTCTTGGAGCGCAGCACGTGCAGGCCCGGCGTGCCCAGCAACTCGCGCTCCAGCGGCACGGTGATCTGCTGTTCCACCTCCTCGGCGGCAAGCCCCGGCACCTGCGTGACAACCTGCGAGGTCACGTCGGCGATGTCGGGATAGGCTTCGACGGGCAGTTGCCGCCAGCTCGCCCAGCCGTACAGCGCCACGAAGGCAAAGACCAGCCAGACGATGACGCGCCGCTCGAAGCACAGGGTGACGAGGCGTTCAATCATTGAGCACCACCCCTTCCTTCACGACGATGCGCTCGCCGGCCTGAAGACCCGACAGGATCTCGACGCGGTCACCCGCCGTGGCGCCCACGCTCACCTGGCGCGGTTCGAACTTGAACGCTGCCTTCTCGACGAAGACGCGGGTGTACAGACCGCTCTGCAGCACGGCGCCGGACGGCACCAGCACGGCCGTGTGCTGCGGCCCGGCGAACACGACCTTGGCGAACATGCCGGGGCGCAAGCGTCCTTGGCGGTTGTCCAGCAGCAGGCGGACCTTGACGGTGCGGGTGTCGGCGTCGAGCACCTCGCCGACATAGCGCACCTCGCCCTCCAGCGCGTCGTTGGGGTAGGCGTTCAGCACGATGCGCGCCTTCTGGCCGACGAACACCGAGGCCAGGTCCTTCTCGGCGACGGCGGCGGTGACGGACACGGTGGACAGGTCGGCCACCGTCATCAGCGGCGCGGTGATGTCGTTCCAGTAGCCGCCTTGCGCGCCGCTCATGTCGATGACACGGCCGGCGATGGGCGAGCGCAGCACGAACTGGCGCCGCGCGCCCGCGTTGACCGCACCGAGCTGCGCCAGGCGCGCCTGCGTGACTTGCGCGTCGCTCTCGGCCTGGTGCTGGGCCAGTTGTGCGGCCTCGTAGTCCTTGCGGGCGGCGATGTCGGCGTCGAACAGCAGTTGCTGCCTTGCCAGGTCGCGGCCGGCCTGCTGCAGCGCCGCGCGCGCCTTGGCGGCGTCACCATAGGCGGCGCTGAGGTCGGCCGAGTCCAGCGTGAACAGCGCGTCGCCGGCCCGCACCGCGTCACCCAGCGCGCGGTGCATGCGCTCGACGCGGCCGGTCACCGGCGACGTGATCTTCACGAGGTGGTCCGGCAAAGCCTCCACCGAGCCGGGCGCATGGATGGGTTGCTCGACGGCGCTGGACTGTGCCGGCGCGACGGCCAGCGTGCGGCGCAGCGGCGACGCCGGCGGCACGACCACCAGCGCGCCTTCGTGCGTGACGGCCTGGGCGTCGGGCATCGCTGCGGCATCGGTGCCGGCGGGCGAACAGCCGGCCAGCCAGGCACACATCAGCAGCCAAGGCAGGGTTTGCGGGAAGCGGGCATTCATCCTCATCGGGAACTCCAATCGGGTCTTTGTTCTGGTGCTGTGCACTGGGCCGGCAGCGTGCGTACCGGCCGTGTCAACGTGTTGTCAAACGGCTGTCGGCGAGGTGTCCGGCAGCGCCGACTCAGTCCAGCCGCACGAGCAGCCCTTGCAGCGGCGCATGCGGGCGCCGGCCGGCGCGGTGACGCATGCGGGCCAGCAGCAGGGAGACGGTGGAGATCAGGGAGGGGAAGAGGTGCAGGAACAGCATGAGGTTCTCCTGGGGCGCAACGCCGCAGGCCCCTCAGCCACTAGACGTGGGCGGTTCCGCGGCGTTCCGACCGATGGGGTGGAACGAAAGATGAAAACGAAGCAGTGGCAGGCGCGCGTTGGCGCCAAGGAGGGGCGGGGTCCATGGCAACTCCTGGTTGAAAGTGGGTGGGCTCAGCCCCGGCGGAGCAATGCGCAGCGCAGGCGCAGCGTGGGCCAGGGCGTGAGGCGATCGAGGGCGGCGACGACGTCGGGCAGGTCACGCGGCGCTGCGGCCTGCGGCGGGCGTGCCGGTGCTGTTGCGGGCGCCATCGCCGGCAACGGTTGTTGGGGTCGGGTCTTGCGCATGGCGTTCCTCCGGGTCGGGAAAGCCGCGCATGAACGAACGCGTCTGGCCTGCGCGGCGGGCCGCGCGAAGCGATTCAGCGCATCAGCGCTTGAGCAAGAAGAGTCGGCGACGGTGGCAGGCGCCCGGCCTGCCACCCGGAGCGGGCGTCAGGAGACCAGGCAGTCCGCGGCCATCACGGCTCGCGCTGATTCACTGCGATGACTGGCACTGTCCACGCACGGGCTCCAAGGTTGCGATGTGTTGATTGTTGCGGCGCAGCAAGGCCGGGTCAAGACGGTGGACAGGTCAAGGTCAAGTTCGCGGCTGCATCGGCATCGTCATGCACGCAGCAGCCGCAGCCCGTTGGCCACCACCAGCAGGCTGGCGCCCATGTCGGCGAACACGGCCATCCACATCGTCGCGTTGCCGGCCAGGGCCAGCAGCAGGAACACCGCCTTGATGCCCAGCGCCAGCGAGATGTTCTGCCACAGCACCGCGTGTGTCTTGCGCGACAGCGCGATGGTCGTGGCGATGCGGCGCAGGTCGTCGTTCATGACGACCACGTCGGCCGCCTCGACGGCCACGTGCGTGCCCGCGCCGCCCATCGCGAAGCCGATGTCGGCCTGCGCCAGCGACGGCGCGTCGTTGATGCCGTCGCCCACCATCGCCGTCGGCCCGTCCGAATCCTGCAAGGCTTTCACGGCCGCCTGCTTCTCCTGCGGCAGCAGGTTGCCGCGGGCATCGGCGATGCCGGCCTGCGCGGCAATGGCGCGGGCCGTCGCGTCGTTGTCGCCCGTCAGCATCACGGCGCGCACGCCCAGGCGGCGCAGTGCGGCGACGGCCTCGGTCGAGGACGGCTTGATCGTGTCGGCCACGGCGAACAGCCCCAGCACGCGCGAGTCCGTCGCCAGCAGCGTGACCGTGCGGCCCTGCGCCTCGTGCGCGGCGAGCTTGTCCTCCAGCGCCGGGCTGCACAGTCCGCGGTCATGGATGAAGCGGTGGTTGGCCAGCATGTGGAGTTGCCCGTCGATGCGGCCCTGCACGCCATGCCCCGGCATCGCGCTGAACGCATCGACCTGACCGGTGCCGGTGCCAGCCCCCAGGCCGGCGGCGATGGCCTGCGACACCGGATGGTCGGAGCGCGCCGCCAGCGCGGCGGCGATGGCCTGCGGGTCGGTGGCCGACAGTGCCTCCCAGTGCACGAGGCGCGGCTTGCCCTCGGTCACGGTGCCGGTCTTGTCCAGCGCGACGACGCGCAGCGCGCGCGCCTGTTCGAGATAGGCACCGCCCTTGATGAGGATGCCCTGGCGGGCCGCGGCGGCCAGACCGCTGACGACCGTGACCGGCGTGGAGATGACCAGCGCGCAGGGGCAGGCGATGACGAGCAGCACCAGCGCCTTGTAGACCGCCAGCGCCCAGGTCCAGCCGAAGGCGAACGGCCCGAGCAGCGCCACGGCCAGCGCGATGGCGAACACGGCCGGCGTGTAGACGGCGGCGAAGCGATCGACGAAGCGCTGCGTCGGCGCCCGCGAGCCCTGCGCCTTCTCGACCGCCTCCATGATGCGCGCCAGCGTCGAGCCCGACGCGGTGGCGGTGGTCCGGAACGCCAGCGCGCCGGCCTGGTTGATGGTGCCTGCGTAGAGGTCATCGCCCGCAGCCTTGTCCACCGGGATGCTTTCGCCGGTGACGGGCGACTGGTCGACCGCGCTGCGGCCCTCGGTCACGACGCCGTCCAGCGGCACGCGCTCGCCCGGCTTGAGGCGCACGACGGCGCCCACGGCGACCTGGGCGCTCGCGACGGTGGCCCAGGAACCGTCGGCCTGGCGCACCTCGGCCGTTTCCGGTGCCAGCGACATCAGCCCCTGGATCGCGTTGCGCGCACGGTCCACCGCGCGCGCCTCGATCAGCTCCGCGATGGCGTACAGCGCCATCACCATGGCCGCCTCGGGCCACTGGCCCAGCACGAAGGCACCCGTGACTGCGACCGTCATCAAGGCGTTGATGTTGAGCCGCAGCGCGCGCAGCGCCGCCAGGCCCTTCTTGTAGATGTCCAGGCCGGCCAGCCCGATGGCCACCGCGGCCAGCGCCATGCCGGCCCAGCGCGCCGGCTGCGCGTCGGGCATCAGATAGGACAGCGCCTCCGCGCACAGCGCCAGGGCCAGCGCAGCGCCCAGGCGCGGCAGGCCAACGCCCAGGCCGTGGTCGCGGCGCGCGTCTGCGGCTTGCAGCGGCTGCGGGTCGTAGCCGGCCTGGCGGATGGCGCCGAGTGCGGCGGGCAGGTCCGCCGCGTCGGCGTCGATGGTGAGCGTGCGTTCGGCCAGCCGGAAGCGCAGGCCGCGCACGCCGCTCACCCCGTCCAGCGCGCGGCGGATGTCGCCTTCCTCGGCGGCGCAGTCCATGGTCGGGATGCGGAAGACCGCGCCGGTGACGCCGGCTTCGCTGGCGTGCGGCTGCGCGGGAGACGCGCAGCAGTGGTCGTGACCGTGCGCGTGGCCGTGGTGGTCATCGTGGGCGTCATCGTGGTGATGATCGTGCGAGTGCGGATGCGGATGCGAATGGGAAGCCATGGGGGCAATTTGAAACCCTGTAGCAACCCCAGAGTCAAGCGCCTAGACTGCCCAGCCTCACTCAAGTCGGGAGTTGCCTTGAAGATCGGTGAACTGGCGAGCGCCGCGGGCGCGCAGGTCGAGACCGTCCGCTACTACGAGCGCGAGGGGTTGCTGCCCGCACCCGAGCGCAGCGCCGGCAACTACCGCATCTACGGCCGCCGTCACGTCGAGCGCTTGTCCTTCATCCGCCAGTGCCGGGCGCTGGACATGAACCTGGACGAGATCCGCGTGCTGCTGCGTTTCAAGGATGCGCCCACCGACAGCTGCACCGAGGTCAACGCGCTGCTGGACGCCCACATCGGTCATGTGGATCTGCGCATCCAGGAGCTGCAGAGCCTGCGCGCGGAACTGAAATCGCTGCGGGAGCAGTGCGGCGCGCCGCAGGACGCGGCCCACTGCGGCATCCTGAACGAGTTGTCGAGCCGCACCGGCAGCGCGCCGGCGCCGCGGGCCTCGCATGTCGGTCACGCGCACCCGGGTGGCCGCAAGACGGCCTGATAGACTGGCGCCGTCATTGGGGAGTAGCCGCACCGACGCAACATCGGTGGCTCGCGTCAACACACTTGGCCTCGCGGCCATGGCGCCAGCGGTCACGACTTGGCAAGACCTTTGACCATGCAGCCTCCGGTTCGGCCGGGGAGGCGCGTGGTCAACCGTCTTCACCCCCGGCCGAGGAAATCCCCGAAAAATGGAAGCACTCCTGATGTCCACCGGCGTGGTGGCTCTGGCCGAGATCGGCGACAAGACGCAACTGCTGGCCTTCGTGCTGGCCGCCCGCTTCAAGCGGCCCGTGCCCATCATCCTCGGCATCCTCGCCGCGACCATCGTCAACCACAGCATGGCCGGTGCGCTGGGCGCGTGGATCACGTCGGTGCTCAGCCCGGCGACGCTGCGCTGGGTGGTGGGCCTGGGCTTTCTGGGCATGGCCGTCTGGACGCTGATCCCCGACAAGATCGACGACGAGGACACGCAGGTCAAGGGCCGCTGGGGCGTGTTCGGCACGACGCTGATTGCCTTCTTCCTCGCCGAGATGGGCGACAAGACGCAGATCGCCACCGTCGCGATGGCGGCGCACTACCCCAACCCCGTCCTGGTGGTGGTGGGCACGACGCTGGGCATGCTGATCGCGGACGTGCCGGCGGTGTTCGTCGGCGACCGGTTCGCCAAGAAGATCCCGATGCGCCTGGTGCACGGCATCGCCGCGGCGATGTTCGCCGCGATGGGGGTGTTCGCGCTGCTGAAGCTCGACGGGCTCTGACTCACTGCGGCTGGAAGCCGCCCGCCCGGATGAGGCGCGCCCACGCCGCGGAGTAGGCGCGCTCGCGGGCGCCGAGTTGGGCGCCCGTCATCATGCCGACCGACAGACCCAGCTCGGCCAACCGCGCCTTCACGCCGGGCTGCGCGATGACCCCGGCCACCGCGTTGGCGAAGCGCTGCAGCACGGCGGGCGGCGTGCCGGCCGGCGCGAAGATGCCGTAGTACGGCAGGTCCTCGAAGCCGGCGATGCCCAGCTCGGCGAAGGTCGGCACCTCCGGCAGCACGCTCTGTCGCTGCTGGCCCATGACGGCCACGATGCGCAGCTTCTTCTGCTGGTGGTTGGCGATCAGGTCGGGCACCGAGCCCACGCCGGCGCTGATCTGGTTGCCCAGCATGTCCGAGATCATGGGCGCGCTGCCGCGGTAGGGCACGCTGAGCAGGTTCAGGCCGTTCTTCTCGCCCAGCAGCTTGACGAGGAACTCCGGCACCGAGGCCGGCGCGGGGATGCCCACGTTGCCCTGGCCGCCCTGCTTCTTCACCCACGCGAGGTACTCGGGCAGCGTGTGGGCGGGCGTGCCGCCGGACAGCGCCAGCGCGTTCGCAAAGGTGGCGAAGCCGGCCACCGGCACGAAGTCGTGGGCCGGGTCGAAGCCCGGGTGCTTCATCACCAGCGGCAGGATGGAGATGGTGTGGTCGTGCGTGACGAAGAAGGTCGTGCCGTCTGGTGCGGCCGTCTTCAGCGCCTGCGCGGCGATCTGGCCGCCGGCGCCCGGCCGGTTGTCGACGAGAACGGTGGTGCCGAGCGACGCCTGCAGCGCCTCGCCCAGCAGCCGCGCGATGGCGTCCGTGCCGCCGCCCGCGGGGAAGCCCACCAGCAGCCGGATCGGCCGGTCCTGCGCCCACGCGGCAAAGGGCAGGGCGGCCAGCGAGGCCAGGGTCGCGCGACGGGTGATCTGCATGCATGCCTCCTTGGGTGGAGGCTGCAGTTTAAGAAGCGTTCAGGGGTGCAGCACGACCAGCAGCGCGGTCGCGCCCGACTTCGCCGCGTTGCGGATCGCGTGCGGCCCGTCTACTGCGTACCGGGCCGTCTCGCCAGCCTTGAGCCTGCTGGTCACGCCCTGGGCCGTCACTTCGAGCGTGCCGGTCAACACGCTCAGGTGCTCGCGCGAGCCGGGCTCGTGCGCCTGGCTGTCCAACACGCCGCCGGGCTGGATGCTCAGCTCGTACCACTCGAACTGCCCGGCCAGCTCGATGGGGCCCAGGATGCGCAGCTTGCACAGGCCGTCGGGGCTGGTGAGGCCGGGCGTCGCATGCGCCGGCACGGTCTCGATGGCGGGGGTGGCCGCGCGCTCCGCACCCAGCAGTTCGCCCATCTCCACGCCCAGCGCATTCGCCAGCCGCCACACCACGGCCACCGTGGGGTTGGCCTGGTTGCGCTCGATCTGCGACAACATCGACTTGCTGACGCCGGCCCGCTTGGACAGGTCATCCAGCGACAGGCCACGGCTGGCGCGCAACGCCTGCAAGGCGGCGCCGACGCGGGGCGGTTCGGTGTCCATGCTCATGCTTGACGGGAATAGACGATTTTCAGATACTGCACAAAAGTTCGATATATCGAACATGTTCAATTGACCGAATTGTGCATCAGGAGCGGCACCATGAGCCAAGCCTTCTATCAACATCTGCAGACCGAACTGGACGGCATCCGTGCCGCCGGCCTCTTCAAGGCCGAGCGCATCATCACGACGCCGCAGGGCGCCGTCGTGACCACCAGCGACGGCCGCGAGGTCATCAACCTGTGCGCCAACAACTACCTGGGCCTGTCGTCGCATCCGCAGGTCATCGAGGCGGCACATGAAGCGCTGCGCACGCATGGCTTTGGGCTGTCGTCGGTGCGCTTCATCTGCGGCACGCAGGACGTGCACAAGGAGCTTGAAGCGCGCATCGCCCGTTTCGTGGGCTGCGAGGACGCCATCCTCTACGCCGCCGCGTTCGACGCCAACGGCGGCCTGTTCGAGCCGCTGCTGGGCGAACAGGACGCCATCATCAGCGACGCGCTGAACCACGCGTCCATCATCGACGGCATCCGGTTGTGCAAGGCGCAGCGCTGGCGCTACGAGCACAACAACCTCGATGACCTGGAGCGCTGCCTGAAGGAAGCGAAAGAGAAGGGCGCACGCTTCACGCTGGTGTTCACCGACGGCGTGTTCTCCATGGACGGCACCATCGCCCAGCTCGACAAGATCCGCGCGCTGTGCGACCGCTACGACGCGCTGCTGGGCATCGACGAATGCCATGCCAGCGGCTTCATGGGCAAGACGGGCCGCGGCACCGCCGAGCACTGTGGCGTGTTCGGCAAGATCGACATCATCACCGGCACCTTCGGCAAGGCGCTGGGCGGCGCGTCGGGCGGCTTCACGGCGGCGCGCAAGGAGGTCGTCGAGCTGCTGCGCCAGCGCTCGCGCCCCTATCTGTTCAGCAACACGCTGGCCCCCAGCATCGCCGGCGCCTCGCTGGCCGTGCTGGACCTGCTGGAAGGCTCAACGGCCCTGCGCGACAAGCTGGAGGCCAACACCGCCTACTTCCGCGAGGCCATCCAGGCCGCCGGCTTCGAGATCAAGCCCGGCACCCACCCCATCGTGCCCATCATGGTCTACGACGCGGTGATGGCGCAGCGCTTGAGCGCCCGCATCCTGGAGCTGGGCCTCTACGCGGTGGGCTTCTTCTTCCCCGTCGTGCCCAAGGGCCAGGCGCGCATCCGCGTGCAGATCTCGGCGGTGCACGAACGCGAGCACCTGGAGCAGGCCGTCGCTGCATTCACGCAGGCCGGCCGTGAACTGGGGTTGGTGAAATGAAGATCTTGATCATTGGCGCGAATGGCCAGATCGGCACCGAACTGGCCACCGAGCTGGCCCGGCTGCATGGCCCCGAGGCCGTCGTCACCAGTGACCTCGCGCCCAAGGGCCGCGTGCCCAGCCTGCAGCACGAAGCCCTGGACGTGACGGACGCCGGCGCGCTCGCAACCGTCGTCAAGCGCCACAAGATCACGCAGATCTACCACCTGGCGGCAGCCCTCTCGGCCAACGGCGAGAAGCACCCGATGTGGGCGTGGGACCTGAACATGAAGGGCCTGCTCAACGTGCTGGAGCTGGCCCGCCATGAGAAGCTGGACAAGATCTTCTGGCCCAGCTCCATCGCCGCCTTCGGCCCCAGCACGCCGGCCGTGGACACGCCGCAGACCACCGTGATGGACCCGACCACCATCTACGGCATCTCCAAGCTCGCCGGCGAGCGCTGGTGCGCCTGGTACCACGCCAAGCATGGCGTGGACGTGCGCAGCCTGCGCTACCCCGGCCTCATCAGCTGGAAGACGCCGCCCGGCGGCGGCACGACGGACTACGCCGTCGAGATCTTCCACTCGGCGATCAAGGACGGCCGCTACACCTGCTTCCTCGAAGCCCAGCAGGCGCTGCCGATGATGTACATGCCCGATGCGCTGCGCGCGACCATCGAGCTGATGAACGCGCCGGCTGAAGCGATCAGGCAGCGCGGCAGCTACAACCTCGCGGGCGTCAGCTTCACGCCGGAAGGCATCGCGGCCAGCATCCGCCGCCGCCTGCCGGCCTTCACGATGGACTGCGTGCCCGACTTCCGCCAGGCCATCGCGGCGAGCTGGCCGCAGCGCATCGATGACAGCGCCGCGCAGGCGGACTGGGGCTGGCAGCTGAAGTACGACCTGGACGCCATGGTGGACGACATGCTGACCGAGCTGACACGCGAATTGAAGGCGGCCTGAAGCTGAACTGAACGGACGCATCGGCCAACGGCTGCTACGCTGGGCGCATGAGAACCGCGTTGATCACACTGCTGGCCACGGCCGGCACCGCACCCGCGCTAGCCCAGCAGGGCACGGACAGCGCGCCGGCGCGCTACCTGATTGGCGCCTCCGTCGCCAACCAGCCGGAGTACGACGGTGCGAGTGGCCGCGTGACCAAGCTCAAGCCGCTGTGGGCCTTCAAGCTGGGGCGGGTGCGCATCAGCACATCGGGCGCCAGCTCGCTGCTGGGTTTCGGCCAGGAAGAGGCCGGCGGCGGTGCCAGCACGGCCTTCATCGACACCGACAAGCTGCGCCTGGGCGTGGCGCTGCGCATGGACAGCGGCCGCGGCAGCGGCGACGCCAGCACCACGCGCGGCCTGCCCGATGTGCGGCGCACGCTGCGGGCGCGCCTGTACACGAGCTACAGCTTCACCAAGGACTTCAACGTCGGCGCGACGCTGTCGCAAGACCTGCTGGGCCGGCAAGGCGGCATGACGCTGGGCTTGGACCTGGGCTGGCGGCTGTACCGCAGCCCGACGCTGGAGATCACCAGCGGCGCCGGCATCTCGGCCGCCAACGCGCAGAACCTGCGCAGCTACTTCGGCGTGCCGCAGTCGGCGGTGGCGGAGAGCGGCAAGCCGTTCTACGAGCCCGGCGCCGGGCTGCGCGACGTGCATGCCGGCGTCAGTTTCATCCGGCCGATCA
The DNA here is from genome assembly GCF_965229315.1 of Roseateles sp. Lineage (GTDB taxonomy): Bacteria > Pseudomonadota > Gammaproteobacteria > Burkholderiales > Burkholderiaceae_C > Pelomonas. Next base: position 1,924,935 of record NZ_CBDDJA010000002.1, on the reverse strand, counting down.
ACAAGCACTGGCTCACGTTCGGCTCGGCCGGCGTGAGCCGCCTGATGGGGCCGGTGGCCGGCAGCCCGCTGATCGAGAAGCGCCTGGGCACGGGGGCCGCGATCGGCCTGGCCTGGCGGAACTAGCCGCGCGTCAGGGCGTCAGAGCTTGACGCGCCCGCGCCAGATGTCGGCGTACATGACCCAGTCGCCCATGAAGCTGTACAGCGGGTACTTGAACGTCGCCGGCCGGTTCTTCTCGAAGAAGAAATGCCCGACCCAGGCGAAGCCGTAGCCGCACAGCAGCGCGTAGAGCAGCCAGGCCACGTTGCCCGTCGCCAGCAGCCGCCACAGGCAGGCCAGCACCAGCGTCGAGCCGACGAAGTGCAGGCGCCGGCAGGTCGGGTTGGCGTGTTCGGCCAGGTAGAACGGGTAGAAGTCGGCGAAGCGGGAGAAGCGTTCGGTGCTCATGCGCTCGATTCAAGCGCGGTTCGGTGCCGGGCGGCAAGCGGGCTTGCCCTCGCAATAATCAGCCGATGGATCCTGCGGCACCCCACACCGAGCTCGACGTCGTCATCCTTGGCGCGGGCATGTCAGGGCTGTGCATGGCCATCCAGTTGCAGAAAGCGGGCTTCATGGACTTCGTCATCGTCGAGAAGTCGGCCGGCATCGGCGGCACCTGGTGGGACAACCGCTACCCCGGCGCCCAGGTCGACGTGCCGGCGCCTGCCTACAGCTTCAGCTTCGCGCCCAACGCTGACTGGACGCACCGCTTCGCCGACGCGCCCGAGATCCAGCGCTACCAGCAGCGCCTGGCGCAGGCGCACGGCCTGCCCGCGCAGATGCGGCTGGGCCGCGCCATCACCCAGGCCCGATTCGACGCCGGGGCCGGCCGCTGGCGGCTGCTGCTGGACAACGGCGAGCGGCTCAGCGCGCGCTTCTTCGTCTGCAGCACGGGCGCGTTGAACCGGGCTCGCTGGCCCGACATCCCGGGCCTGGCCGACTTCCAGGGCCGGCTGCTGCACAGCGCGCGCTGGCCGACGGCCACGAACCTGGCCGGCCTGCGCGTGGGCGTCATCGGCACCGGCTCGACAGCCGCGCAGCTCGTGCCGGCGCTGGCGCCCGCTGTGGCGCACCTGAGCGTGTTCCAGCGCACGGCGAACTGGGTGATGCCGCGCGTGGACCGCCGCTACGGCCGCCTCGACCGCTGGCTGACCGGCTGGGCACCGTACGCGCGCTTCACGCGCTGGGCCTGGGCCGGCGTGCTGGAGTGCAGCCGCCGTGGCTTCGACGAGGGTACCTGGACCCGGCGCTTCATGCAGGCGGCAGCCGCCTCGCACCTGAAGCGCCAGGTTGCCGACCCCACGCTGCGTGAAGCGCTGGTGCCGCCGTATCCGCTGGGCTGCAAACGCATCATCTTCTCCAACGACTACTACCCGGCGCTGGCGCGGCCGCAGACCGAACTGGTCACAGCCGGCATCAAGCGCGCCACCGCACGCGGCCTGCTGACGGCGGACGGCCGCGAGCACCCGTTGGACGCGCTGGTCTGCGCCACCGGGTTCGACACCACGCACCCGCTGGCCGAGACGCGCATCGAAGGGCTGGGCGGGCAACGGCTGGCCGATGCATGGCGGGACGGTCCCGCCGCCTACCTGGGCATCACGGTGCCGCGCTTCCCCAACTTCTTCCTGATGCTGGGGCCCAACACGGCCACCGGGCACACCTCCACCCTGCTGTACATCGAGCCGCAGGTGCAGCACGCCATCGCCTGCATGCAGCGCGTGCAGCGCGAAGGCCGGCGCTGGATCGCCGTGAAGGCCGACGTGGCGGCCGCGCAGGACGCCGCGCAACAGCAGCGCCTGGCCGGCTCGGTGTGGAGCCAGTGCCGCTCCTGGTACCGGGCCGAGAACGGCCGCATCGTCGCGATCTGGCCCGGCTTCACGCGCGACTACGTGCGGGCCGTGCGCCGGCCCGACCCCGCGGCCTACGCGCTGGGCTGAAGCGAGCGCCGCAGCGCCGCCAGCACGGCGTCCGGGGCCTCGGCCATCAGCGCGTGGCCGGCGGGCACGAGGTGGGTCTGCGGCTTGAGCAGCGCGCCCAGCACCGCGTTCTGCCGGGGGCTGGTCATCTGGTCCAGTTGGCCGAGGATGAAGTGCACGGGGCAGCCCACGCGCGCGGCCGCGGCCTCGCCGCCGGTGTAGCGGTCGCAGACCTGGAAGTCGTTCTCGAACAGGTTGACGGCCGTCTGGCGCGCCTGCAGCCGGCGCATCAGCGCCAGTGCGCCGCCCCGCAGCCAGGCGCCCGGGCCGGGGTAGCCCGGCTTGGCGCTGGCCAGCGAATGCGAGAACGCGTTGACCATGGCCATCGCGTCTTCGGGCCGGTCGCGCGCGGTGGCCAGCAGCGCCTCGGACACCTTCATCGGGTAGGCCGTCCCCACCATCACCAGCGTGCTGGCGCGCTCGGCCGCCTGCAGCGCGATCAGCGAGCCCATGCTGTGGCCCACCAGCGCGGCCTGGCCGACACCCGCCGCGTCGAGCAGCCGCTTTACCCAGGCGCCCAGGGCTTCGACGCTGGTCAGTGGCGCACCGCCGCTGCGGCCGTGGCCGGGCAGGTCCACCGCCAGCACACCGTGGCCATGGTGGGCGCACCAGCGGGCCAGCAGCGTCCAGACGCTGTGGTCGTTCAGCGCGCCGTGGATGAAGACCACGCAGGGCAGGGCGGGGTCGAACGGCTTGCCGCCGGTGTACGCATAGGCCTCCTGGCCATCGACGACGAGCTTCATGCGGCCACCTTCGCCGCCACCTTCAGCGCGCGCTTGAGGTCGTCGATCAGGTCGGCCGGGTCTTCCAGGCCGATGGACAGGCGGATGGTGCCCGGGCCGATGCCGGCGCTCTTCAGCGCCGCGTCGTCCATGCGGAAGTGCGTCGTGCTGGCCGGGTGGATGACGAGGGACTTCGCGTCGCCCACGTTGGCCAGGTGCGAGAACAGCTTGAGCGCCTCGATGAAGGCGCGGCCCTGCTCGCGGCTGGCCTTCAGGTCGAACGAGAACACGGCGCCGGCACCCTTGGGCAGCAGCTTGTGCGCGAGGGCGTGGTCGGGGTGCGAGGGCAGGCCCGGGTAGCTGACCTTCTCGACCAGCGGCTGCGCGGCCAGGAACTCGGCCACGGCCTGGGCATTGGCCACGTGCCGCGCCATGCGCAGCGGCAGGGTCTCAAGCCCTTGCAGCATCAGCCAGGCGGTGTGCGGGCTCATGCAGGCGCCGAAGTCGCGCAGGCCTTCGCGGCGCGCTCGCAGCAGGAAGGCGCCGACGGTGCTTTCCTCGCTGAACACCATGCCGTGGAAGCCGTCATACGGCTCGCACAGCGTGGCGAACCGGCCGCTGGCGGCGTGGGCCGTGTCCCAGTCGAAGGAGCCGGCGTCCACCAGCACGCCGCCCACCACCGTGCCGTGGCCGCAAAGGAACTTCGTGGCCGAGTGGTAGACCAGGTCCGCGCCGAGTTCCGCGGGGCGCTGCAGATAGGGCGTCGTGAAGGTGGCGTCCACCAGCAGCGGCAGCCCAGCGTCGTGGGCCAGGGCGCTGACGGCGGGAATGTCCAGCACGTCCAGCCCGGGGTTGCCCAGCGATTCGCCGAACAGCAGCCGCGTCTCGGGCCGGATGGCCGCGCGCCAGGCATCCAGGTCGCGCGGATTGACGAAGGTCGTCTCGATGCCGAAACGGCGCAGCGTGTAATGCAACAGGTTGTGGCTGCCGCCGTACAGCGCCGTGCTCGCCACGACGTGGCCGCCGGCGCCCATCAGCGTGCAGATGGCCAGGTGCAGCGCGGCCTGGCCGCTGGCCGTGGCGACGGCGCCGACGCCGCCGTCCAGCGCGGCCATGCGCTCCTCGAACACGGCCGTCGTCGGGTTGGACAGCCGGCTGTAGACGTGGCCGGCGCGCTCCATGTTGAACAGCGAGGCGGCGTGCTCGCTGCTCTCGAAGACGAAGGAGGTGCTGAGGTGCAGCGGCGTGGCCCGCGCGCCGGTGGCCGGATCGGGTGCGGCGCCGGCATGCAAAGCCAATGTATCGAAGCCCGGCATGGTGTTTGTTTTGGGTGGAGGCGCGGGCATTGTGTGCTATGTTGCCCGGGCATATTCGTCTCGGAGACAACCATGAAAGTCGTCGATATCCTGCGTGTCAAAGGCGGCACCCTGTTCACCGTCTCGCCCGACGAGCCCCTGAAGGATTCGCTCGATGTGATGGCCGAACGCGACATCGGTTCGCTGGTCGTCATGGAGCACGGCGAACTGGTGGGCATGCTGACCTTCCGCGAGGTCATCCAGGCCGTCGTGAAGAACGGCGGCGCGGTCGGCTCGACCATCGTGCGCACCGTCATGGACGACCACCCGCTGACCTGCACGCCCGAGACCGAGATCGACGAGATCCGCCGCATGATGCTGGGCCGGCACGCGCGCTACATGCCGGTCATGAACGGCCGCACGTTGATGGGTGTGATCTCGTTCTACGACGTGGCCAAGGCCGTGGTGGACAGCCAGGACTTCGAGAACCGCATGCTCAAGGCCTACATCCGCGACTGGCCGGTCGAGGAGAGCGCGACGGATGACGCCGCCAAGGCCTGAGGCCTTCTGGGTCCCGCAAGGCGGCCTGCGGGCCGCCTTGTCGTTTCAGGGCTGGTTGACGAAGTAGTCGGGCTGCAAAGCCCGCGTCATCGCGATGGCGGGCAGCACATGGTCCAGGTGGCGGCGCATCGCGGCCGTGGCGTCCGCGGCGCTGGCGTTGCGCAGCCCGTCCACGACGGCGGCGTGCTCGCGGATGACCTCCTGCATGCGGCCCTGCAGGGGCAGCGTCAGGCGGCGAAAGCGGTCCACCTGGGTCTTGGCCTGGGCGATGGTGCGCCAGACGCCGGGCATGCCGGCCAGTTCGGCCAGCGTGGCGTGGAAGCCCTCGTCGGCCCGGTGAAAGCCCGCCCGGTCATCGGCCTGCGCGCAGCGGCGCTGTTCGTCGAGCAGCGTGTCCAGCCGCGCCAGGCCGTCGGGCGTCATCGCCGCGGCGCAGCGCTCCAGCAGCGCCAGCTCCAGCGCCGTGCGCACCAGCATGGCTTCTTCCAGCTCGTGCACCGGGATGCGCGCGACGAAGGTGCCCGAGCGCGGGCGCACCTCCACCAGCCCCTCGTCCGTCAGCCGCTGCACGGCCTCGTGCACGGGGGTGCGGCTCAGGGCGAACTCGGTGGCCAGGTCCTGCTCGCTCAGGCGCTGCCCCGGCGCCAGCTCCAGCGCGAGGATGCGCTGGCGCAGCGCGTCGTGGACCTGGCTGGCGGCGGAGGGGCGCTTGGCGTGCTTCATCAGGCGGCGGAGGTTAACGCCTGCCTCATGCCGTCGCGCGCGATGCGCGCCAGCGCCTCGGTCAGCGGCGCCTCCAGTTCTGTGAGATCGCAACCCCACAGGTCCCGCCTGGCGAGCCAGCCGCGCGCGAGTCCGGGCCAGGGTTGGGCGCCGTGCTCGGCAAACCAGGCGAGGTGTTCGGGCGAGTCGCTGGCGCGCAGCGCCGGGTCGCGGTACAGGTGCATCAGCGCCGCGAGGCCCAGCACCAGGCGCGGCGGCCAGCGGCCGGTCAGCTCGCGGTAGCGCAGCAGTTGCGGCAGCAGCCGCGTGACGAACTTGGGCCAGCTGTTCAGCGCGATGGATGCCAGCCGGTGCTGCACGAACGGGTTGCGAAAGCGCTGCAGCGTGGCCGCGGCGAAGGGCAGCAGCTGTTCACGCGGCAACGGCAATGCGGGCATGATCTCGTCCGCCAGCGCGGCCTGCAGGAAGCCGGCCAGCGTGTCGTCACGCATCGCGTCGCCGACGCTGTCCAGCCCCATCAGCAGGCCCGGCGCGACCAGCAGCGTGTGCGCGCCGTTGAGCAGGCCCACCTTGCGCTGGCGGTAGGGCCGCAGGTCCGGCACGAGTTCCACATGCAGGCCGGCGCCGTCCAGCCGCAGCTCGTCGGCCAGGCTTGCCGGCCCTTCGATGAGCCAGCTGTGGAAGGGCTCGGCGCAGACCATGAACGGATCGGGCCGGCCCAGTTCGGCCTCCAGCGCGGCGCGCTCGTCGTCGCCCGGCGCGCCGCTGACGATGCGGTCCACCAGCGTCGAGCAGAAGACGCATTCATTGGCCAGCCAGGCCAGGAAGCCTGCCTCCAGCGACCACCGCATGGCGAAGTGATGCACCGCGCGTTGCAGCGCCGGGCCGTTGGCCTCGACCAGCTCGCACGGCAGCAGCACCACGCCGGCCCCGCCGCGCCGCCAGCGCTCATGCAGCCAGCGGCACAGCTTGGCCGGGAAGGCAGTCGGCGGGCGGTCGTCGAAGCGGTCCGTGTCGTTGACGGCGATGCCGGCCTCGGTCGTGTTGGACACGACGAAGCGCAGCGCCGGCTCGGCGGCCAGCGCCAGCAGCGCGTCCCAGTGCGTCGTCGGGTCCAGCTCGCGCTGCACGCAGTCCACGCGCTGCCATTGGCGCACCGGCCGACCATCGTCACCCAGGCCGCGCAGCAGCACATGGAAGGGTGCGGTCATCAGCGGCGCGGTGGAGCGGCTGGTGGGCCGCACGATGACGACGCCGGCATCGAGCCCCTGGCGCTCGTTGAGCACCTGCAGCATCCAGTCGACGAAGCCGCGCAGGAACACGCCCTGGCCGAACTGCAGGACCTTGACGGGCCGCGCGCTCACAGCGAGATGTCCCGCTTCCAGAACAGGAAGTCGTATTGGCGCAGCCGCTCGGCCCGCGCGGGGTACTGACCGCCCGCGGTCTGCTGCACCAGCGCCAGCAACTGCGCTGCCAGCCGCGCTGGGGGCTCACCGGCCAGCACGGGGCCGCAGTCGAAGTCGATCATGTCCGGCAGCCGTTGCGCCAGCGGCGTGTTGCTCGCGATCTTCAGCACCGGCACGATGGGGTTGCCGGTGGGCGTGCCCAGGCCGGTGGAGAACAGCACCACGTTGGCGCCCGAGCCGACCAGCGCGCTGACCGATTCCACGTCGTTGCCCGGCGTGCACAGCAGCGACAGCCCCGGCTTGGCCGCCGCCTCGCCGTAGTCCAGCACGGCGACGATGGGCGAGCCGCCGCCCTTGCGCGCCGCCCCCGCGGACTTCATCGCGTCGGTGATGAGGCCATCGCGGATGTTGCCGGGGCTGGGGTTCTCGGCCAGGCTGGTGCCGACCGCGCGCGCCTGCGCCTCGAAGGCGCGCATCATGTCCACGAAGCGGCGCCGGTCCTCGGGCCGCTCGCAGCGCGCGATCAACTCGGCCTCCACGCCGCACAGCTCCGGGAACTCGGCCAGCACGCTGGCGCCGCCCAGCGCCACGACGAGGTCGGACACCAGGCCCATCACCGGGTTGGCCGAGATGCCCGAGAAGCCGTCCGAGCCGCCGCACTTGACGCCGATCTTCAGCGCCGACAGCGGCACCGGCTGGCGGCGCACCTGGTCGGCCTCGGCCAGGCCTTTGAGCAGGTCCTGCAGCACGGCCTTCATCATGTCGGCCTCGCTGGACCAGCGCTGCTGCTCGTAGATGAGGCAGGGCTTGTCGAAGGCCGGGTTCTGCGCGGCCAGCGCCTCCTTGAACATCGCGATCTGCGCGTTCTGGCAGCCCAGGCTCAGCACGGTGACGCCGGCCACGTTGGGATGGTCCGCATAGGCCGCCAACAGCGCGCACAGGCGCCGCGCGTCGGCGCGTGTGCCGCCGCAGCCGCCGGCGTGGGTGATGAAGCGCACGCCGTCCACGTTCGGGAACGGCCGGGCCGGCGTGCGCGGCGGCGCATTCAGCGCTTCGCCCAGCAGGCCCAGCGTGAAGTCGGCCAGTTCGTCGGTGGCATAGCCCAGCGGCCGCTCCACGGCCTGGCGCAGCTGCTCGATGTTGCGGTTCTCGCAGAACACGAGCGGGAACACCAGCCAGTGGTTGGCGGTGCCGATGCGGCCATCGGCGCGGACGATGCCGTCGAAGGTCTGGCCTGCCCAGCCGCTCACGTCGGGCGCTTGCCAGGCGTAGGCGGCCGTCTCGCCGAGCTGCACTTCGGCCGTGTGATGTTCGAGGTTGGCCGTCGTCACGGCCTCGCCGCGGCGGATGGGCTGCGTCGCGCGGCCCACCGTCACGCCGTAGAGCTTCAGCAGGTCGCCGGCCGCGGCGTCGCGCAGCGCGAGCTTGTGCTTCATCGCGACGGGGCCGACCGTGGTGAGGGTGTCGCCGTCGTGCGTCAGCGTCTCGCCATCGGCCAGGTCGCGCAGCGCGACCAGCATGTCGTCGTCGGGGTGGATGCGCAGCAGGGCGGTCGTCATGTTCAGAGCCCGAAGTAGGTCTTGGCGTTGTCGTAGCAGACGCCGCGGACGATCCTGTGCAGCGCGTCGGCGTCGTCCGGGTACTCGCCGGCCTCGACCCACTGGCCCAGCTGGCGGCACAGCAGCCGGCGGAAGTACTCGTGGCGCGGGTAGGACGCGAAGCTGCGCGAGTCCGTCACCATGCCCACCGACGTGCCCAGCACGCCGTGCGCGGCGAGTGTCTGCAGCTGGCGCAGGTTGCCGTCCTTGTGGTCGTTGAACCACCAGGCCGGGCCGAACTGCAGCTTGCCCGCCGGATTCCCGCCTTGGCCGTCCTGGAACGCGCCGATCAGCGTGCTCAACACCTCGTTCATGGCCGGGTTCAGGCAGAACAGCAGCGTCTTGGGCAGGCGGTCCTCGGCGTCCAGCGCGTCCAGCAGCGCGGCGAGGCCGGCGCTGCTGGTGAAGTCGCTGATGGCGTCGTAGCCGGTGTCCGGCCCCAGCTCGCGCAGTCGGCGCGTGTTGTTGTTGCGCTGCGCGCCGATGTGCAGGCACATCGCCCAGCCGTGCTCCGCATAGACGCGGCCCAGCGCCTGCAACAGGCCGCGCTGGAAGGCGCCCAGCTCGGCCTCGCTGAGCTGCGCGCCGGCCAGCCGCTTGGCGAGCAGCGCCTCGCAGTCGGCGGCGGTGATGGGGCCGGCGGGCAGCGGCGTGTCGATCGCGTGATCGGAGATGCGCGCGCCGCGGGCGTGGAAGTAGGCGACGCGCGCAGCCAGCGCGTCGACGAGGCCGGCGAAGCCCGTGACCAGCACGCCCGACACCGCGGACAGCCGCTCCAGGTAGGCCGGCAGTTCGGCACGGTTGATGCGCATCGCCTGGTCGGGCCGGTAGGCCGGCAGCACGCGGGTGGCGAGCGCCGAGCGCGCGATCTCGTCGTGCTGGGCCAGGTCGTCCACCGGGTCGTCCGTCGTGCAGGCGACCTCGACCTTGGCCTGGGCCAGGAAGTCCCAGCAGTCCATGCCCGCCAGCCGCTCGTTGGCCGCGGCCCAGATGCGCGGCGCGTTGACGGCGTTGATGGTCAGGTGCACGCCGAACAGCCGCTGCAGCTCCAGGTGGCTCCAGTGGTGGATGGGGTTGCCGGCCGCCAGCGGCAGCACGCGGCAGAAGGCCAGGAACTTGTCCTCGTCGCTGGCCGCACCGGTGATGAAGGCCTCGTCCACGCCGGCGCTGCGCATCAGCCGCCACTTGTAGTGGTCGCCGCCCAGCCACAGCTCCGTCAGGTTGCGAAAACGCTTGCGCACGGCGATCTCGCCCTGCTGCAGGTGCGAGTGGTAGTCGATGACCGGCAGGCCGGCGGCCACCTCGTGGAAAAGCTGGCGCGCGACCGGGGTGTCGAGCAGGAAATCGGGGTCCATGAAGCCGGGCATGGAGGTTCCAGATGAAATGGCAGACAACATTATCTGATATTTCAGAAGGCCTGCCTTCGCCGCTCGCGGCGGCAGCGTTGGCGGGATCGCCCGGGGCGGGCCAGGCGCGGCGAACTAAGATCGCCACCCCTTCCCGAGCCCCGGGCTCACCTCTGGATCGCGCATGTCCGGCAGCACCTTCGGCGAACTGTTTCGCGTCTCCAACTTCGGCGAGAGCCATGGCCCGGCCATCGGCTGCGTCATCGACGGCTGCCCGCCGGGCATGCCGCTCAGCGAGGCCGACATCCAGCCCGAGCTGGACCGCCGCCGCCCCGGCACCAGCCGGCATGTGACCCAGCGCAACGAGCCCGATGCCGTGGAGATCCTGTCCGGCGTCTACGAGGGCGTCACGACCGGCACGCCGATCTGCCTGCTCATCAAGAACACCGACCAGCGCAGCAAGGACTACGGCAACATCCTCGACACCTTCCGCCCCGGCCACGCCGACTACACCTACTGGCGCAAGTACGGCGTGCGCGACCCGCGCGGTGGCGGCCGCTCGTCGGCGCGGTTGACGGCGCCCATGGTGGGGGCCGGCGCGGTGGCGCGCAAATGGCTGAAGGCCGCCTACGGCACGGAGTTCCGCGGCTGCATGACGCAACTGGGCGACATCGAAATCCCGTTCGAGGGCTGGCAGCATGTCGGCCAGAACCCGTTCTTCGCCGCCAACGCCAGCAGCATCGCCGCGCTGGAGGCCTACATGGATGACCTGCGCCGCGCCGGTGACTCCGTCGGCGCGCGCATACGCGTCGAAGCCACCCATGTGCCAGTCGGCCTTGGCGAGCCGCTGTTCGACAAGCTGGACGCCGACATCGCCTACGCGCTGATGGGCATCAACGCCGTCAAGGGCGTGGAGATCGGCGCCGGCTTCGGCGTCGTCGCCCAGCGCGGCAGCGAGCATGGCGACGAACTGAGCCGCGAAGGCTTCGCCAGCAACAACGCCGGCGGCGTGCTGGGCGGCATCTCCACCGGCCAGGACATCGTCGCCAGCATCGCCATCAAGCCCACCAGCTCCATCCGCTCGCCCAAGGCCAGCATCGACCGCGCGGGCAACCCGGCGACGGTGGAAACCTTCGGCCGCCACGACCCCTGCGTGGGCATCCGCGCCACGCCCATCGCCGAGGCGATGCTGGCACTGGTGCTGATGGACCATGCCCTTCGTCACAGGGCGCAGTGCGGCGACGTGAGCCTGCCGGTCGACCCGATTCCTGCAGCGCGTCCGCGCTGATCCGCGGCCTGTCCGCGCAGGGCCCGGCCTGATCGCTGGCCGGTGCAGCTCAGCCCTCGCAAACCGCGTTTCGTCACAACGTCGCTGCGTTGTCACGCCCTCGTTTCTAGACTGCAAACGTCTGTATCAGAGAAGCGTCCGGGGGAGTCATGCGCAAGTCGTGGAAGTTGGGTGGCGTCGCTGCCGTCGTGCTGTTGGTGGGTGGTGCCGGCGTCGCCGTGATGGCGAGCAAGGGCGACGCACCGAAGAAGCCGGGCGACGACAAGGCCAAGACGGTGCTGGAGTTCGTGCCGGCCGAGGTCGTCAAGCCCACGCTGGTGTCCATGCCCGCCGTCATCGAGTTCAGCGGCCCGCTGGTGGCGCCGGGCACGGCCATCGTGCGCGCCAAGTCCAACGGCACGCTGCTGGACCTGGCCGTGGGCGAGGGCAGCCGCGTGCGCGCCGGCCAGACGCTGGGCCAGGTGGACCTGGAAGAGCTGCGCCACCGCGTGGCCGAGCGCAACGCCAGCGTCGAGGCCATGCGCGCGCAGATGGAGCAGACCGAACGCACGCACAAGGCCAACATCGGCCTGGCGGACAACCACTTCATCGCGCCCACGGCGCTGGAGTCCTCCCGCGCTGCTTACGAGGCCGCCCGCGCCAACTGGCAGGCGTCGCGCGCGCAGCTCGAAACCCTGCAGGTGACGATGCGCCAGGCCGCGCTGGTGGCGCCCATCAGCGGCATCGTCGCCAAGCGCCACGCGCTGCCCGGCGAGAAGCTCGCCGCCGAGCAGCAGATCCTGACCATCGTCGACCTCGCCAAGCTGGAGCTGGCTGGCCTGGTCGGCACGCATGAGGTCGGCCGGCTGCAGCCGGGCATGACCGTCAAGGTCAAGGTGGAAGGAATGGATCAGCCCGTCGATGCACGCATCGCGCGCATTGCGCCGGCCGCAGAACCCGGCACGCGCTCCATCGGTGTCACGCTGACGATGGACAACCCGAAGGAGGCCTACCGCGCCGGCCAGTACGCGGTCGCGACCGCCGTGCTGCAGGACGACAAGCAGCGCCTGACGCTGCCGATCACGGCCATCACGCGCAACTCCGGACAGGAGCAGGTCTGGCTGATCGAGAACGGCACGCTGGCGCGCCGCATCGTCACCACCGGCCGCAGCGATGCGCGGGATGGCCGCGTCGAGATCCTGGGCGGCATCAAGACCGACGCGCAGGTGCTGGGAGCGCGCTTCGAGAACCTGCGCGAGGGCGACAAGGCCGTCATCGTGTCCGCCAAATCCAAGATCGCCGTGGCCGCCGGCCAGGCGACGGTGACGCAGTAACCCACAACTAAAAGAAAGAGGGCGCCGCCATGTGGATCACCCGCGTCTCCATCCAGAACCCGGTGTTCGCAACCATGGTCATGGTTGCACTGTGCGTGCTGGGCCTGTTCGCCTATGCCCGCCTCGGTGTCGAGCAGATGCCCGACATCTCGCTGCCGGGCGCCTACATCGACGTGCGCTATCCCGGCGCCAGCCCGGAGGCTGTCGAGCGCGAGATTGCCAAGCCGCTTGAAGAGGCGCTGAACACCATCGCCGGCATCGAGCGCATCCAGTCGCGCAGCTTCGAGGGCCGCGTGCAGTCCAACGTCGAGTTCAGCCTGAACGCCGACATGGGCCGCGCGATGCAGGACCTGCGCGACCGCGTGTCGCAGGCGCAGTCGGCGTTCCCCAAGGACGCCAAGCCGCCCACGGTCATCCGCTACCAGGGTGACAACGCGCAGCCCATCGTCGTCATGGCGCTGCTGTCGCCCACGCGCGGTCCGCGCGAGCTGTCCATGATGGCCGACCTGATCGTCTCCAAGCGCCTGTCGCGCGTGGAAGGCGTGGCCAAGGTGGACATCGGCGGCATGGTCACACGCGAGGTGCGCATCGACCTCGACCCGCTGCGCCTGCGCGCCTACGGCGTGACGCCGGCCGAGATCTCCAAGGCGCTGGCCGACGCCAACTCCGACCAGCCCGTGGGCCTGCTGTCGGATGCGTACTCGGACGCCACGCTGCGCGTCGAAGGCCGCGTGAAGGATCCGAAAGCCTTCAGCCAGATCGTCGTCGCCCGACGCGGCAGCCTGGCACTGACGCTGGGCGACCTGGGGACGCTGGTGGAGCGAGAACGCGAGCGTGACAGCATCGCCCGCATCAACGGCCAGCCGGCCGTCAGCTTCAACATCTTCAAGCAGCAGGACGCCAACATCGTCGCCACTGGCGACGCCGTCAAGGGTGCGGTGGAGGAGCTGCGCAAGGTGTTGCCCAATGACGTGGAGCTGCGCCTGATCTACTCCAACAGCGACTGGGTCAAGAGCTCGCTGAGCGGCCTCAAGCACACGCTGATCGAAGGCGCGCTGCTGACGGTCGCCATCGTGTTCCTGTTCCTGCACAGCTGGCGTTCAACCATCATCACGGGCCTGACGCTGCCCATCGCCGTCATCTCCAGCTTCATCGCCGTGTACGCGTTCGGCTTCACGCTGAACTTCATGACGATGATGGCGCTGTCGCTGTGCATCGGGCTGCTGATCGACGACGCCATCGTCGTGCGCGAGAACATCGTGCGTCACGTCGGCATGGGCAAGGACCACCACACGGCGGCGGCCGACGGCACCAACGAGATCGGCCTGGCCGTCATGGCCACCACCTTCGCGATCTGCGCGGTGTTCGTGCCCGTGGCCTTCATGAACGGCATCATCGGCCGCTTCTTCTTTCCGTTCGGCATCACCGTCGTCGTGGCGGTGCTGATCAGCCTGTTCGTCAGCTTCACGCTCGACCCGATGATGTCCTCGGTCTGGCACGACCCGCCGAGCGCGCGCATCAAGCACTGGCCCGTGCTGGGCCACATGATCCGCGCGACCGACTGGGGCATGGACCGCCTGCACGGCGGCTACGAGCGCCTCATGGACTGGACCTTCTCCGGCCGCCGCTACCGCGTCTTCGTGCCGCCCGTGCCGGCCTATGGCCGCCCGTTCGACGCCGACGGCAAGCGCATCAAGGCCGCCAGGCGGGTGTGGCGCTTCGCGACGCTGACGCCGCGTGGCCTGGTGATGTGGGGTGCCGCCAGCAGCTTCGTCGCCGCGCTGATGCTGGCGCCGCTGGTGGGCAGCGAGTTCGTGCCCGAGACCGACAACGGCTTCACGCAGATCAACCTGCGGCTGCCCAACGCCTCCAGCGTGGACCGCAGCAACGCCAAGGTGCTGCAGGTGGAGGAACTGCTGCGCGCCTACCCCGAGATCAAGACGGTCTCCACCGTCGTGGGCAGCACCGGCGACGGCATGGCCACGGGCCGCAACCAGGCCGCGCTGAACATCAACCTCGTGGACCGCAGCGAACGCAAGCGCACGCAGAAGGAAGTCGAAGACGCCATCCGCGGCGACATCGCGCGCCTGCCCGGCGTGGAGGTCAGCGTGGGCAACAACAAGCCCGTCTGGGTGACGCTGCTGGGTGCCGATTCCGAACTGCTGACGCAGAGCGCCAACGACTTCGCCGCCAAGCTCAAGCAGATCCCCGGCGTCGTGGACGTGGACACCACCGTCAAACCCGGCCTGCCGGCCTTCGCCGTGCGCCTGAAGGACTCGGCCATTCGCGAGCTGGGCCTGACGACACCGCAGATCGCGGCCTCGCTGCGCGCCTATGTCAACGGCGAGGTCGCCACGAACTGGACGACGCCGGACGGCAATCAGGTCGAGGTGCTGCTGCGCCTGCCGCGTGAGCAGCGCGAACGTGTCGAGCAGATGGGCAAGCTGCCGGTCGCCTACTCGAAGGACGGCGCCTCCATCCTGCTGGAGCAGGTGGCCACCATCGAGCCCGTGTTCAACCCAGAGGTCATCCGCCGCGAGAACCTGCAGCGCCGCGAGGCCGTGTTCGCTGGCGTGCAGGGCCGCCCCAGCGGCGACGTGAACGCCGACGTGCAGAAGCTGGTCAAGAGCACGCAACTGCCGCCCGGCATCAGCTTCAAGGTGGACGGCGCCGGCAAGCAGCAGGCCGAAGCCTTCAACGGCCTGCTCGCGGCCATGGGCCTGGCGGTGGTGTTCATCTACATCGTGCTCGCCAGCCAGTTCGGCAGCTTCATCCAGCCCATCGCCATCATGGCGTCGCTGCCGCTGGCGCTCATCGGCGTGATGCTGGCGCTCTTGCTGTGGCGCTCGACGCTGAACGTGTTCTCCATGATTGGCCTGGTCATGCTGATGGGCCTCGTCACGAAGAACGCGATTCTTCTGGTGGACTTCGCCAACCACGCCCGCAAGGCCGGCGCCACCGTGCAGGAAGCGCTGCGCCAGGCCGGCCTGACCCGCATGCGCCCCATCATCATGACGACGGCGGCCATGGTGTTCGGCATGCTGCCCATGGCCATCGCGCTGAACGACGGTGGCGAGATCCAGGCGCCCATGGGCCGCGCCATCATCGGCGGTGTCATCACGTCGACGCTGCTGACGCTGGTTGTGGTGCCGGTGCTGTACAGCTACCTGACCCGCGAGAAGAAGCCCGTGGCGGCCGCCGACACCGGTGCTCACGCTGGTGCCTCCTCGCTGCCGCAGCATGGCATGCCCGGCGCGATGCCGGCAGACAAGGACTGACCCCAGCGGGCGAGCCCAGATCAACGCCTCGAGCGCTTGCTCGCCTCGGCCGGTCTCCTCGGAGGCCGGCCTTTTTTCGCGGGTGCTGGCGGCCCGGTGCGTTTGTGTCGAGGACCGGGGTTGGCGCACATCTTTCTTTTCCTGTGCACCTTCGGCGAAGCCCAGTTCGCTTTGTAAAGTGGCGGCATGCTGCACATGGGAGCTTCGGCCTTTGCACTTTCGATGATCCGTCTTCTGTCCTTGCCAATCGGCGCAGCCCTGCTGTCGGGCTGCGTGAACCTGGCGCCGCTGCACCAGCAGCCGGTGCCGGCCATTCCCCAGCCCGTGCGGGTGGCCGTGCCGGCCGACAACCCGGCCGAGGTGCGCCGCCAGGACTTCTTCACTGACCCCCGCCTGCGCGCCACCGTCGAGCTGGCGCTGGCGAACAACCGCGACCTGCGCGTGAGCACGCTGAACGTGCGGCGCGCGCGGGCGCAGTACCGCATCCAGGACGCCTCGCGGCTGCCTGGCGTGAGCGCCACGGCCAATGCCAGCCGCTCGAACCTGGGCACGTCGTTGTCCGCCGGCGTGGGCCTGTCGGCCTTCGAGCTGGACCTGTTCGGCCGCGTCAGCAACCTCAGCGAGGCCGCACTGCAGAGCTACCTCGCGACTGACGCCGGCAGGCGCAGCGCCGAGATCAGCCTGGTCGCCGAGGTCGCAAACGCCTGGCTGACGCTGGCCGCCGACCTGGAGCGCCAGCGCCTGGCCGCGCAGACGATGGCGACGCGCCGCAGCAGCCTCGCGCTGGACCAGCGCCGCCACGCGCTGGGCGCCATCACCGGCCTGGCGCTGGCGCAGTCGCAGTCGCTGGTGGAATCGGCACGGCTGGACGTGGCGCGTTATGCGACGCAGGTCGAGCAGGACCGCAACGCGCTGGAACTGCTGCTGGGCGCCGCGCTGCCGGCCGACCTGGCACCGGCCTCCGAGCAGAACCTGAGCGAGCCCGGCCGTCTTGTCGAGCTGCCGGCCGGCGTGCCCGCGGAACTGCTGCAGCGCCGCCCCGACGTGTTGCAGGCCGAGCACCAGCTGCGCGCCAGCGTCGCCCAGATCGGTGTGGCGCGCGCGGCGTTCTTCCCGCGCATCAGCCTGACGGCCTCGGCCGGCACGGCCAGCAACGAACTGTCCGGCCTGTTCAAGTCGGGCAGTGGCAGCTGGAGTTTCGGCCCGTCGCTGAGCCTGCCCCTCTTCGACGGCGGCGCCAACGCGGCAGCGCTGGACAGCGCGCGGCTGGACCGCGACATCGCCATCGCGCAGTACGACAAGGCCATCCAGACGGCCTTCCGCGAGGTGGCCGACGCGCTGTCCGAGCGCGCCACGCTGGCCGAGCGCCTGGCCGCGCAGCGCGCGCTGCTGGCCAGCTCCGAGCGTCAGCTGATGCTGGCCGATGCACTGCATCGCGCCGGCAGCACCGGCATGCTGGAAGTGCTGGATGCGCAGCGCTCGCTGTACGCGGCGCAGCAGGCGCTGATCGACCTGCGCCTGACTGAACAAGGCAACCGGCTGGCGCTCTACAAGGTGCTGGGTGGCGGCTGGAACCCCTGATGAAGAATGACACGATGAAGCAATCGTTGAAACCGGGGCGGCTCGTCGCCCTGGCCGTGGTGCTGCTGGTGGCAGGTCTTGTCGTCAAGCGCGTCTGGTTCACGTCGCCGCCACCGCCGGCCGTCGCGACCGCGCCTGTCACGGTGGCCGACATCGAGGACAGCGTGCTGGCCACCGGCACCATCGGCGCCTTCAAGCAGGTCAGCGTCGGCGCGCAGGTCACCGGCGAGGTGAAGAAGCTGCTGGTCGCCTTGGGCGACAAGGTCGAGAAGGGCCAGCTCATCGCCGAGATCGATGCGATGACGCAGCAGAACAACCTGCGCAATTCGGAGGCCGCGCTGCAGAGCGCGCAGGCGCTGCTGAAGGCCAAGCAGGCGGCGTTCAAGCAGGCCGAACTGGCGGCCGTGCGGCTGCGCGAGCTGGTGGCCGTGGACGCCGGCGCACGTGCCGACCTCGAAGCGGCGGAGGCCACACTGACCACCAGCCGCGCCGACATCGCCGCGCAGGAGGCGCAGATCGTGCAGGCCCAGATGGCCGCCAACACCGCGCAGGTCAACCTCGGCTACACGCGCGTCACCGCGCCCATGGACGGCGTCGTCGTGGCCATCGTCACCGAGCAGGGCCAGACGGTGAACGCCAACCAGTCCGCGCCCACCATCATCAAGCTGGCCAAGCTGGACGTGATGACGGTCAAGGCGCAGATCTCGGAGGCCGATGTGCCGCGCGTGAAGCCCGGCATGCCGGTCTACTTCAACCTGCTGGGCGAGCCGGATCGCCGCTACGAGGTCAAGCTGCGCGCCGTGGAGCCCGGCCCCACGACCATCGCGACCGACTCGACGACGACGGCCAGCACGTCCACCAGCACGGCCAGCGCCGTCTACTACAACGGCATCTTCGACGTGCCCAACCCCGAGAACAAGCTGCGCATCAACATGACGGCGCAGGCCAGCATCGTGCTGTCGCGTGCCGAGAAGGCGCTGACGCTGCCCAGCGCGGCGCTGGGCGCCAAGGCCGGCGCCGACCGCTACCGCGTGCGCGTGCTGGAGGATGGCCGCGTCGTCGAACGCGTCGTGCGCATCGGCCTGAACAACCGCGTGCGCGCCCAGGTACTGGAAGGCCTGAAGGAAGGCGAGCAGGTCGTCACCACCGAGGCCGCACCGCCCGGTGCCGCGGGCAGCAACCAGCGCCGCGGCGGCCCGCCGTTCTGAACATGACCTGTCTTGCTGTGTTGCGGACCGAGCGCCGGGCCGCTCCCAAGCCGGCCCGCCAGGGCGATGTGCTCGCGGCTCGATGCCGCGGGCGTCGCCGTCCCCTCGGGGGACCGACCAGCGCCGCCCGCGTGCAGTGCGGCGGGGCTGGGCGAGGGGCTCATTGATGGCGCTGCTTGAACTGCGCGGCCTGGTCCGCGAATTCCCTGCCGGCGAGGGCACGGTGGCCGTGCTGCGCGACGTCGACCTGGACATCGAGGCCGGCGAGATGGTGGCCATCATGGGCCCGTCCGGCTCGGGCAAGTCCACGCTGATGAACATCCTCGGCTGCCTGGACCGGCCCACGCGCGGCAGCTACCGTGTGGCCGGCCAGGAGACCGGCGCGATGGCGCCCGATGCGCTCGCGCGCCTGCGCCGCGAGCACTTCGGCTTCATCTTCCAGCGCTACCAGTTGCTGGGCGACCTCAACGCGCTGGGCAACGTCGAGATCCCGGCCATCTACTCGGGCACGCCGGCCGACGCGCGCCACCAGCGCTCGCGCCAGTTGCTGGAGCGGCTGGGCCTGGCCGAGCGGCTGAACCACCGGCCCGGCCAGCTCTCGGGCGGGCAGCAGCAGCGCGTGTCCATCGCACGGGCGCTGATGAACGGCGGCGACGTGATCCTGGCCGACGAGCCCACCGGCGCGCTGGACCAGGCCAGCGGCCGCGAGGTCATGCGCATCCTGGCGGAGCTGCACGCCGACGGCCACACCATCATCCTCGTCACGCACGACGCGCAGGTCGCGGCGCACGCGCAGCGCGTCATCGAGATCAGCGACGGCGTCATCGTCGCCGACCGCCGCCAGCCCGACGCGCCGCCGCTGGTGCAGCGCGAACGCGCCGCGCCGGCCCGCAGCGGCAGTGCCTTCGGCGGGCTGGCCGGGCGGCTGGGCGAGGCCGCGCGCATGGCCTGGCGGGCGATGGTCAGCCACCGCCTGCGCACGCTGCTGACCATGCTGGGCATCATCATCGGCATCGCCTCGGTCGTGTCGGTGGTGGCGCTGGGCGAGGGCTCGCGCCAGCGCATCCTGGCCGACATCAGCGCGATGGGCACCAACACCATCAACGTCAGCCCCGGCAGCGGCTTCGGCGACCGCCGCGCGGCAGCCGTGCGCACGCTGCGCGCGGGCGATGCGGACGCGCTCGCGCAGCTCGACTATGTCGACAGCGTCACGCCCAGCGTGGGTGTCAGCGCCGGGCTGCGCTACCGCAACGTGGACGTGTCGGCCAGCGTCAGCGGCGTGGGCGAGCAGTTCTTCCGCGTGCGCGGCTACACGTTCGCCACCGGCCAGGGCTTCGACGCTGCCGCCGTGCAGCAGCGCGCGCAGCAGGCCGTCATCGACGACAACGCGCGCAAGACGCTGTTCCCCAACGGCGAGAACGCGCTGGGCGAGGTCATCCTGCTGGGCGCGCTGCCGGTGCGCATCGTCGGCGTGACGGCCAAGAAGAGCAGCGCCTTCGGCAACGACGACGCGATCAACGTGTGGATCCCGTACACCACGGCCATGAACCGCGTGAACGGCCAGGACTACCTGCAGAGCATCGCCGTGCGCGTCAGCGACCAGGTGTCCAGCAGCGTGGCGGAGCAGGGCGTGCGCAAGCTGCTGACGCAGCGCCACGGCAAGGAGGACTTCTTCCTGATGAACACCGACAGCATCCGCCAGACCGTGGAGCAGACGACTGCCACGATCACGCTGCTGATCTCGTCCATCGCGCTGATCTCGCTGCTGGTGGGCGGCATCGGCGTCATGAACATCATGTTGGTGTCCGTGACCGAACGCACCGGCGAGATCGGTGTGCGCATGGCGGTGGGCGCGCGGCAGGCCGACATCCTGCGCCAGTTCCTCGTCGAGGCGGTGCTGGTGTGCGTCATCGGCGGCGCGCTGGGCGTGAGCCTGGCGGTGGGCGGTGCCGCACTGTTCAACCACGTGGCGGGCGACAAGTTCCAGATGAGCATCTCGCTCGTCGCCATCGCAGGGGCGTTCGGCGTGTCCACGCTGATCGGCGTCGTCTTCGGCTTCCTGCCGGCACGCAACGCGGCGCGGCTGGATCCGGTGGAGGCGCTGGCGCGGCTGTGACCCAGCTCAGAGCTGGCCGCAGCGGCGGCGCAGCTCGGCCGCCAGCCGGCGCAGCGCCGGTGTCATGCGGTGGCGGCCCACGGCCATCCAGTGCAGCGGCGCGGGCTCGCCCAGCCAGCCGGGCAGCAGAGGCACCAGCCGGCCGGCGGCGAGGTCGCCGGCCACGTCGAGCCGGCTCTTGTACGCCAGCCCCAAACCGGCCAGCGCCCATTCGCGCACCAGGCCGCCGTCGTCGGCAATGCGGTGGCCGGCAGTCTCGATGGCAACCGTTTCGCCCTCGGCCGACGTGAAGCGCCAGCGGCCGTGCAGGCTGTCGCCCAGCACGAAACGCAGGCAGTCGTGGCGGGCCAGGTCGGCGGGCGTCTGCGGCTGGCCGTGCCGAGCGACGTAGGCGGGGCTGGCGCACAGCACGCGGCGGTTGTCGGGCGCCAGTGGCAGCGCGACGAGGCCGGAGTCCGGCGGCTCGCCGTAGCGCACGCCGAAGTCCACCGGGTCGTGCACGAGGTCGGCGATGCGGTCGCTGATGCGCAGCTCCAGCTGCAGCCCGGCGCCGGCTTCACCGGCCGCGAACTCCTCGATCCAGCGCCACAGGTGCTGCCGGCCCAGGTCGCTGGGCAGGCTGATGCGCAGCCGCCCCTGCAACGGTTGCGCGTCGCCGGCCGCGCTGCGCAGCGCGGCCTGGCCGTCGTCCCAGGCGGCCAGCGTCTGTCGGGCATGCGGCAGCCACTGCTCGCCGGCGTCGGTCAGCCGCAGCCGGCGCGTGGAGCGCTCGAACAACCGCACGCCCAGCTCGCGCTCCAGCCGGGCGATGGTGGCGCTGGCCTGCACGGCGCCCACGTCCAGCCGGCGCGCTGCGGCGGAGAAGCTGCCGGCGTCCGCGGCGGCGACGAAGAGCTGCAAGGGCGCGAGGCGATCCATCTTCATTTTTGTGGTGAAACTGATTTGCTGATCCTAGGCTTTCTGGATGCAATGGCACGCCTCACCATCCAGGTCATTCGTTGCTTTGCTTCAAAGGACACCCATGAAAGCCGTCGGCTACCTGCAATCCCTGCCCATCGACCACCCCCAGGCCCTCATGGACCTGGAACTGCCCGCGCCCGAACCCGGCCCGCGCGACCTGCGCGTGCGGGTGCAGGCCGTCTCCGTGAACCCGGTGGACACCAAGGTCCGCCGCAGCCGGGCGCCGCAGGACGGCAAGCCCGAAGTGCTGGGCTGGGATGCCGTCGGCACCGTGGATGCGCTGGGCAGCGCGGTGCAGGGCTTCGCCGTCGGTGACCGCGTCTGGTACGCCGGCGCCATCAACCGGCCCGGCTCGAACGCGGAGTTCCAGCTCGTGGACCACCGCATCTCCGCCCGCGCGCCGCAGAGCCTGCCCGACGCCGAAGCCGCCGCGCTGCCGCTGACGGCCATCACGGCCTGGGAGCTGCTGTTCGACCGCCTGGGCGTGCCCGAGGGCGGCGGCGCGGGGCAGAGCCTGCTCGTCGTCGGCGCGGCGGGCGGCGTGGGCTCCATCCTCGTGCAGCTGGCGCGGCAGCTGACGCAGCTGCGCGTCATCGGCACGGCCAGCCGGCCCGAGACGCAGGCCTGGGCCAAGGAGATGGGCGCGCACCTGGTCGTCGACCACGCCCAGCCATTGCGACCGCAGCTCGTCGCGGCCGGCGTGGCGGAGGTGGCGTTCACCGCCAGCCTCACGAACACCGACCAGCACTGGGCCGCCCTCGTCGAGGCGGCGGCACCGCAGGGCCGCATCGCGCTGATCGACGACCCTGAGCAGCCGCTGGACGTGATGGCGCTCAAGCGCAAGAGCCTCTCGCTGCACTGGGAACTGATGTTCACGCGCTCCCTGTTCGGCACGGCCGACATGGCCGAGCAGGGCCGGCTGCTGGCCCGCGTGGCCGCGCTGGTGGACGAAGGCCACCTGCGCACGACGGTCAGCGAACAGATGAGCCCGATCAACGCCGCCAACCTGAAGCGCGCACACGCGCTTATCGAGAGCGGCCGCATGCGCGGCAAGCTGGTGCTGAACGGGTTCTGAACTCGGCGTTGTCCGACGCGCCGTGCGCAGGCCAGCCTCTACGCTGGCCGCATGACGCAGCGAGCCGTCTTCATCGGCACCGCAGGCTGGTCCATCCGGGCAGAGCAGGCGGATGCATTTGCAGCCGAGGGTTCGCAACTGCAGCGCTATGCGGCCGTGATGAACTGCGTGGAGATCAACTCGTCGTTCTACCGCAGCCATCGGCCGCAGACCTACGCGCGATGGGCCGCCAGCACACCTGAGGGCTTCCGTTTTGCGGTGAAGCTGCCGAAGCAGATCTCGCACGAGCAGCGCTTGCTGCACTCGCAGGCGTTGCTCGCGCGGTTCGTGGGTGAGGCGGGCGCGCTGGGCGAGAAGTGGGCGGTCTTGCTGGTGCAGCTGCCGCCGTCACTGGCGTTCGACGCCGGCGTGGCGGGCCGGTTCTTCGAACAGCTGAGGTCGGTCTTCGACGGTGCCGTGGTCTGCGAACCTCGACACGCGAGCTGGTTCACGGCGCAGGCCGAGCAACTGATGTGCGACCACCAGGTGTCGCGCGCGGCGGTGGACCCGGCCAAGTGGCCCGGCGCCGACGCGCCCGGCGGCTGGCGGGGTGGCGTGCCCTACTTCCGATGGCACGGCTCGCCGCGGACCTACTGGTCGTCCTATGACGACGCCTGGCTCGATGCCCAGGCCCGCCGACTGCGGGCGCTGCCTGGGGGCGTTCAGCCCTGGTGCATCTTCGACAACACCGCGGCGGGTGCGGCGCTGCAGAACGCGCGGCAATTGCAGGTGCTGACGGCCGTCAGGGCTTGATGCGGCAGGCCGGGCTGGCATACGCATCTGCATAAGACCGCGTGAAGCAAAGGTCCAACCTGTCGAGCACACCGGCGTTCATGTGGTTGCGCTCTCCGCCGGCTGAACGCAAACGCTGGATGGAGGCCAGCAACAGCGGGCGCCGTTTCGTCAGGAAGGCCCAGGTTCCGCGGACATAGGCGTTCCATTGGAAGTCATCGGCATCGTCGCTGGGGTCGTGGGCGCGGATCGCCGCGGCGGCGAGATGCGCGGCCTCGGGCTCCTTGCCGGCCATCGCCAGGTTCTGCGTGAGATGCCAGACGATGATGGAGCGCTCGCGCAGCGTCGGTGACGGACCGAACAGCAGGTAGTGCTCGCCGGCGGTCGCTGCTTCGACATAGCACCCCCGCTCGCTGAGCTTGCGTGCCGTGCTTGGCAGGCTGCCGACCTGGTCGAAGTCCGAGAACGTCAAGGCTTGGTTGGCGTGCAGGTCGCTTTCCGAGATCACGCAGCTTGGCGCGGCTGCCACGGCGCCTGCGGCCGAGAGCAAGGCGATTGCGAGGAGGCGGTTCTTGCGTGTCATAGGTGAGCTGTGTGGCTGGGTTTCGGTGGGACAAAGAGTTCACCACTTGCACCCCTTGCCGCGCGCCGCGTCGAGGACCAGCGGCACGGCGGCGAGGAGGCCGGCGTTGGCGTAGGCCTTGCGGCAGTCGGCGTTGGTGGCGTCCTCGATGGATTGTTCCAGCCTGGACTTGCGCTCGGGCGGCTGCGGCAGCAGCTCGACCAGGCCGGGGCCGCGGCGAGACGCGATGTCGCCGCTGCGGGGCAGCGACAGGTTCAGCGGCGCGCGCGGCGCGCTGGCGGAGGCCGAAGGGGGCACGGCCAGGTCCGGGCCGAGGCGCGAGCCCGCGTCGGGCGAACCGGCGGATGCCTTGGGCGCATACGCGTTGGCGCTCGGGTCGCCATGCGCGGCGTCGGCAGGCGTCGCGACCTGGCCCGGCAGGACCTGGGACACCTCGGTCACCATCGTGGCGCTGGGCGCCGCCAGCGGCGCGGGCGAGTTGATGGCGGGCTGCAGCGGTGTCACGACGTTGTCGGTTGCCTCCAGCCGCCGCACCGGCGCGGGCAGATCCTGCGCATCGGGCATGGCCGTCGGCCTGGTGGTCACGTCGCCTGGCGTGCGCAGCCCGCTGGCACGCGTCAGCGGTGCCACGCCGTTGCCATCGGCCGCAGTCGGGGCTTCGAGCCGTTGCACGGGTGCCGGCAGCGCGGCGCTCGTCGACGGCAAGGCTGGCGCGGTGCTGCGCAGTTCCGAGGGGCGGGGCAACGCGGGCGCGGCAACGGCCTCGGTGGGGGCTTCGAGCCGGCGCACCGGCGCCGGGAGGTCCGCCGTCACGGGCGGCAGCGCGGCGCGGCGGTTCGCCCGCAGGCTTGCGGGTGAGGGCAGGGGGGGCGCGGTCGTGTCGGGACGGGCGTCCAGCCTGCCGATGGCGGCGGGCAGTTCCACGGCGGGCATCTGCAGCGGCGGGGCTTGCGCCGGCAGGGTGAGGCGTTCCCGTTCGACCGGGCGGAAACCTTCCGGCAGCTCCAATGTCGAGGTGTTCGGCGCTGCCGGTGAGACCTCGTCCGTGCGATGGGCCTCGGGCGGCACCTCGCGCGGGTTCCAGCGGCCCAGTTCGGCAGCGCCCGGTGCGGCCGTGGCGGTCCGGGTGGGGCGTACCTGCCCTCCCTGGCGCTGCTGGCCGTTTTCACCAGCCGCGCCGTTGTCGCGCGCCTCGCGCACCGGGTCGCCAGGCGGTGCGCCGGGTTCGCCACCGCTGCGGCCCAGCAGCTTGACGGTCAGGCTGCCCCACACGCCCTGGCCCGGCGCGGCGGTGCCGGTCGCATTGCCGAAGACCAGCACCAGCCAGACGTGCAACAGCACGGCCAGCAGCAGGCAGCGCTGCATCTGGCTCGGCTGCAGTGGCGCGCGGCGGGGAAGGGCGGAGAGGGCGACGGCGGTCACGACGGCCGGATTGTGTCCCGGCGTGTTGCTGGCGCTGGGACGGAATCAACCGGTGGCGGCACCGGTTTTTGCGCTGTCAGAAGGTCGTCTGGGCGAAGCTGTCCCGGCCTGCCGCCTTGGCGCGGTAGAGCGCCCGGTCGGCGCGGTCGAGGATGTCGTCGGCGCCTTCGCCCGTGCCACCCCAGCAGGCCACGCCGATGCTGGTGGTCACGTTCAACGCCCGCCCGCCCGGGATGCCGATGGGCAGGCGGATGACGCCGACGAGCTTGGCCGCGATGGCCGAGGCTTCGGCGGCGTCCTGCAGTCCTTCGAGGATGACGACGAACTCGTCGCCAGCCAGGCGGGCGGCCGTGTCGGTGGCGCGCACGGCATGCTGGATGCGATGCGCGAACTCCTTCAGCACGGCGTCTCCCGCCGCATGGCCGTGGCCGTCGTTGATGGCCTTGAAGTGGTCCACGTCCATGAACACCAGCGCCATCACGCGCCGGTCTCGCCGGGCACGGGCGAGGGCCAGCGTGAGCCGGCTTTCGAACTCGCGCCGGTTGGGCAGGCCGGTCAGCGGGTCGTTGCGGGCCAGGTCCTGCAGCAGGCGCTCGGCCTTCTTGGCCTCGGTGATGTCGGTCGACAAGGCATAGAGGCCTTGCACGCTGCCATCACTGTGGCGGTCGGGGATGTAGACGGTGTGCAGGTGGCGCGTGACGCCGAGCGCCAGGGACACGACCTCGAACGTCAAGCGCTCGCCGGTCAGGGCCCGGGCGATGTGGGGCTCCCGCTGCGCGTACAGCTCGGGGCCGATGAGCGTCTTCAGGTGCGTGCCGACCACCAGCGCGGGGTCCATCCCCATCCAGTGCTTGTAGGTTTCGTTGGCGTAGGTGAGGCGATGCTCAAGGTCGACATAGGAGATCAGCACGGGCAGGTTGTCGGCGATGGAGCGCAGGCGGCGCTCGCTGCGCTCCTGCTCCAGCTGGGCGCGGCGCAGTTCGGTGACGTCGAACGTCATCAGGTAGAAGCCACTGACGGCGTCGGTCTGCGGGTCGCGCATGGGCACGAGGTTGATCTTGAAGTAGCCCATGCCGCCGCGCCAGGGCAGCGCGCCTTCGAAGGACTGGCGCTCCCCCTTCAGCACGGCCTCCACATAGGGGCGGTGCAGCGCATAGCTCTCCTCGCCGAGGCCGGTACGCAGGGGCAGGCCCAGCGCCTGGTCGCGGGGCAGGCCATGCACCTTCAGCGCCAGGTCGTTGGCGAAAACGCAGCGCTGCTCGGCGTCGAAGGCACCCACGATGGCCGGGATGGCGTTGGCGACGTCGCGCATGCGCTCCTCGCTGGCCGCGAGCTGCTTGACGAGCGGGCGCACCTGCCGCCGCATGGCCCAGGTGCCGGCCGTCACGAGCGCCACCACCAGCAGGGCGAGACCGGCCAGGCTCTGGCGGATGACGCTGAACACGTCCTCGATGTCGGCCTTGGTGACCAGCGCGAGGCCGGTCTTTTCCAGCGGCATGAAGGCCGCGACGACGGGCACGTCGCGCAGGTCGGGCGTCAGCACGACGCCCGACTCGCCCAGCAACGCCCGGTTGATGGGCAGGTTGATGCGGCCGTCCGCGTTGAACATCGGCACGGTGAACGGCCGGGCTTCGAGCTTGGAGGGCAGGCAGGCTGCGACGTCGGCGACGCGGTTGCAGATCAGCACGTCGGCCGAGGCCTCGCTGTCGCGGATGCGCCGGACCAGGCGGTCCATCAGCACCAGGCGCTGCTCGCTGACGAAGTGGCCCACGACCTCGCCGCGCTCGACGACGGGCCGCTCGGTGTGCAGCACGAATCCGTCCGCGAGGAACAGCCGCGTGGCGATCGCATAGCCGGTGGACAGCGCGAGCGTGGGGGTCTCGCGCGTTTCGGCGAAGCGGCCCGCCTCGGTCAGCGTGCGGCCGGACGGGTCCAGGAAGCGCGCGGCAGTCAGGCTGCCGGTGAGCAGGCTGTCGGTCATGACGCGCAGGCGCTCGCGCAGCGCGGCATCGTCCGGGCTGGCGGCGATGCGGGTCAGCTGATCGACGACGAGCGGCTGCGCCGAGATGGTCTCAGCCAGCCAGATGCCGGCATCCAGCGTGGCCGTGAAGGCGTCGCCGGCGACGACCGTGGTGGCGTGGATTTCCTCGGCACGCGCGCGCTCGAAATCCGATTCGAGCGCGGCGAATCCGCCCGCCCCTGCGGCGATGACCACGACGGCGAGCACGCCCATCGCACGCCGTGTGATGCGCTGCTCGTGCATGTCCACGCGCTGACTCTCGCCGCTCCAGGCCTGGCGCTGCTGCCACAGTGCCACCGACATCAGCGCCAGACCCACGGCCACCGGCAACGTCATCCGGTTGAACGCCCCCCAGTGGTACAGCATCTCCACGTGCAGCAGGTAGCCCAGCAGGCCGAGCGTGGTGATGAGCATGGCCGCGCCGATGAGCAGGGCGCTTCGCTGCAGGGCCGCCTTCGTCACCGGGCCCGCCAGCGCGGCCAGGCTGGCCGCCAGCAGCAGGTAGGCCACGCAGGCATTGGGCGAGATGCGCCCCGGATGGGGATGCAGGGCCGTGGGCTGGGTGGACGCTCGCGCGAAGTCGATGCCCAGCGAGATGCCGCTGAAGGCTTCGAACAGCATCAGCACGGGCATCACGGCGAGCGCCAGTGCCACCAGCCGGATGGCCTGTGCGGCCCGCTCGCTGGGTGCGTGGGCGCTGGGCCACAGCGACATGACGCCCGTCGCGGCGCCCAGCACCAGCAGCAGCGTCGCCGAGACGATGCCGGTGTCGCGCAGGCCGGGGATGAAATTGGCGAACTCCCACTGGAACACCCAGCGTGCTGCCGTGAATGCGGCGATCAGCAGGGCGGCCTGGGCCGTCCAGTGCATCAGGGCCAGGCGACGTAGCGGCAGCGTCGACATGCGGGGTTCGGGCAGCGGTTCAGTGGAGGGACGGCGTTAGCGTCGTGTATAGCAGCTCACCCCCCAGGCAGGCAAATGGGCGTTGCCCGCCATCGCAACGGCTTCAGGGCCAGGCGGTCAGCGCCTGGGCCGCCTGGCCGGTCCAGTGGCCGTCCGCAGCCACGCTGCGCTCGACGATCAGCGTCCGGCCCGTGGCTTCTCGCACCAGCACCGTGGCGCAGCGTGTGCCATAGATGGCCAGCCGCGGGTCGCACGCATCGGGCATGCGCACGAAGCGGGGTGCCAGCAGGCGTTCGCGATCCAGGCCGACGCCCGTGTCCGGCAAGGCGGCATCGGGCGGCTGCGTGCGGTCGGCGAGGGCGCCGAAGAGCTGCCCGGCGAGCTGCTCCGCCGTGTCGGCCGCCGCCAGGGCCTCGGCCATCGCGGCCTTGAGGCCCAGCGTCTTGGGCCACGGCGTGTCCAGCGAGGCGTTGGACACGCCGTGGATGCCGTCCGTCAGCCGCTGGGCTGCCGACGCGCGGTTGCCCATGCAATGCCAGGCATTGCGTGCCAGATCGGCGGCGACGAGGTTGAAACCGTTGTAACCGGGCTTGAGCGCAGCCTCGAAAGCCCTTGCATCGAGATCGCTGGTGAGCCAGTCGACGACGAGCGCGCCGCGCGAGGGTGCGGCCGGATTGTGCCGGCCGGGTTCGCGCACATTGGTCAGCAGTGCCAGCCGGCCGGCACGCGACAGGCCGAACCAGGTGCCGCCGGCCGTCAGATCGCGGCCGGCGAGGATGTCGGGCCGGTCCGTCCACCAGGCCATCGGTGCCGCCGCGCGGGCGAAGAACTCGTCACGGTTGGCGGCGATGACCAGCGGAAAGCGCGGGTGGGCGTTCAGCGCGAACGCGGCGAGACACATGGCTCAGCGGGGCGCTTCAGCACTCGACGATGTTGACCGCCAGGCCACCGCGGGCCGTTTCCTTGTACTTGGTCATCATGTCGGCGCCGGTGTCGCGCATGGTCTTGATGACCTTGTCCAGGCTGACGAAGTGCGTGCCGTCGCCGCGCAGCGCCATGCGCGCCGCGTTGATGGCCTTGACCGAGGCGATGGCGTTGCGCTCGATGCACGGGATCTGCACCAGGCCGCCGACCGGGTCGCAGGTCAGGCCCAGGTGGTGCTCCATGCCGATCTCGGCCGCGTTCTCGACCTGCTCCGGCGTGCCGCCCATGACCTGGCACAGGGCGGCGGCGGCCATCGAGCAGGCCACGCCCACCTCGCCCTGGCAGCCGACCTCGGCACCGCTGATGGACGCGTTTTCCTTGTAGAGGATGCCGATGGCCGCGGCGGTCAGCAGGAAGTCGACGACGCCTTGTTGCGTGCTGCCATGCACGAAGCGTGTGTAGTAGTGCAGCACCGCGGGGATGATGCCCGCCGCGCCGTTGGTGGGCGCCGTGACGACGCGCCCGCCCGCGGCGTTCTCCTCGTTGACGGCCAGCGCGTACAGGTTGACCCAGTCCATCACCATCAGCGGGTCGCGCAGCGCCGCCTCGGGGTTGGCCGTCAGGTCGCGATGCAGTTGCGCGGCGCGGCGCTTGACCTTGAAGCCGCCGGGCAGGATGCCCTCGGTCTTGCAGCCGCGCGTGACGCAGGCCTGCATGACGGCCCAGATCTTCATCAGGCCGGCATCGATCTCGGCCTCGGTGCGCCAGTGGCATTCGTTGCGCCGCATCAGCTCGGCGATGGAGATGCCG
This sequence comes from Roseateles sp., assembly GCF_965229315.1. Taxonomy (GTDB): domain Bacteria; phylum Pseudomonadota; class Gammaproteobacteria; order Burkholderiales; family Burkholderiaceae_C; genus Pelomonas. The sequence continues at coordinate 1,895,015 of NZ_CBDDJA010000002.1, read as the reverse complement.
TGGCGCTTCGTCAACGCCAGCAACTCGTCGCCGGACTTGAAGGGGTAGGGCAGCACGGTGGTGTCGGGCGCGATCACCTTCTGCTTGCTGCCGTCGGCCGCCACCTCGTCGCTGACGACAAAACCGCCGCCGACCGAGTAGTAGACGCGGTTGGCGATCTCGGCACCTTCCGCGTCGAAGGCGATGCAGCGCATGCCGTTGGCGTGGAAGGGCAGCGTCTCGCGGCGCCTGAAGATCAGGTCCTTGGCTTCGTCGAAGGCGACCTTGTGCTGGCCGACCAGGTTCAAGTCGCCCGCTCGGATCGCTTCCATCAGCGCGGGAATGGCCTCGACATCCACCGAGTCGGGTTCATGCCCGGCCAGGCCCAGCAGCACGGCCTTGTCGCTGCCGTGGCCCTTGCCCGTGGCACCCAGGCTGCCGTAGAGGATGACCTGCACGCGCGCCACCTGGCCGAGCAGGCCGTCGTGCTGCAGCCGCAGGCCGAACAATCGCGCAGCGCGCATCGGGCCTACGGTGTGCGAGCTGCTCGGGCCGATGCCGATCTTGAAGAGGTCGAAAACGGAAACGGCCATATCTGCCTCGATTCAGTAGAGGGCGGCTTGTGGCCGCCCGACTCATCCAGCGGCTGTGCTGTGGAACTGGCTTTGCCAGGCCACTGGCAGCGCCCCCTTGAGGGGGCCGGCGAAGCCGGTAGGGGGTGGGTCAAGCCTCTTCGTATTCGCTCAGTGGCACGCAACTGCAGAACAGGTTCCGGTCGCCCCACACGTTGTCCACGCGTCCCACCGGCGACCAGTATTTCTGGCGGCGCAGCGAGGGCAGAGGGAATGCGGCGGCTTCGCGGCTGTAGCCGTGCGTCCATTCGGTGGCGCTGACGACCATCGAGGTGTGCGGCGCGTTGACCAGCGGGTTGTCCTCGCGGCTGACCTTGCCGGCCTCGACGTCGGCGATCTCGTGGCGGATCTGGATCATCGCGTCGATGAAGCGGTCCAGCTCGGCGCGCGACTCGCTCTCGGTCGGCTCCACCATCAGCGTGCCGGCCACCGGGAAGCTCAACGTCGGCGCGTGGAAGCCGTAGTCGATCAGGCGCTTGGCGACGTCCTCGGCGCTGATGCCGGAGCTGTCCTTCAGCGGGCGCAGGTCCAGGATGCACTCGTGGGCCACGCCGCCGCCCTTGACGCCGGCGATGCCGCCGGAGAAGTGGATGTCGTAGTGGTCGCTCAGGCGGGCCGCGACGTAGTTGGCGGACAGGATGGCCACTTCGGTCGCCTTCTTCAGGCCCTCGGCGCCCATCATCCGGATGTACATCCAGGAGATCGGCAGCACAGCCGCGTTGCCCAGCGGCGCGGCGGAGACGGCGCCGATGTTCGTCGCAAGCCCCAAGCCCGCCGTGCGGTGCGCCGGCAGGAAGGGCACGAGGTCTTCGACCACGCAGACCGGGCCGACGCCCGGGCCGCCGCCGCCGTGCGGGATGCAGAAGGTCTTGTGCAGGTTCAGGTGGCTCACGTCACCGCCGAACTCGCCCGGTGCGGCCACGCCGACCAGCGCGTTCATGTTGGCGCCGTCCACGTAGACGCGGCCGCCGTGGGCCTTCACCGTCGCGCAGATCTCCTTCACGTGCGTGTCGAACACGCCGTAGGTGGAGGGGTAGGTGATCATGATCGCGGCCAACCGTGAAGCGTGCTGCTCGCACTTGGCCTTCAGGTCGGCCAGGTCGATGTTGCCTTCCTTGTCGCACTTGGTGACGACGACCGTCATGCCGCACATCTGCGCGGAAGCCGGGTTGGTGCCGTGGGCGGACTCGGGGATCAGGCAGACGTTGCGCTGGTGGTCGCCTCGCGACTCGTGCCAGGCCTTGATGGCCAGCAGGCCCGCGTACTCGCCCTGCGAGCCTGCATTGGGCTGCAGGCTGATGCCGGCGTAGCCGGTGCATTCGGTCAGCCAGGCCTGCAGCAGCTGGTCCAGCTCGGTGTAGCCGGCGAGCTGGTCCTGCGGCGCGAAGGGGTGCACGTCCGCGAACTCGGGCCAGGTGATGGGGATCATCTCGGCCGTGGCGTTGAGCTTCATCGTGCACGAGCCCAGCGGGATCATGCTGCGGTCCAGTGCCAGGTCCTTGTCCGACAGGCTGCGGATGTAGCGCAGCATCTCGGTTTCGCTGTGGTGGGTGTTGAAGACCGGGTGGGTCAGGAAGGCGGTCGTGCGGCGCAGCTGCGTGGGGATCAGGCTTTCGACTCCCGCGGCGAATTCGGTGACCGTCGGGACCGTGGCACCCGCAGGAGCGAACCAGCTCCAGATGGCTTCGATGTCGGCACGTGAGCTGGTCTCGTCCAGTGCGATGCCGACATGCTGGTCACTGATCTTGCGCAGGTTGGCCTGAGCCGCCACTGCCTTGGCCATGACGCCAGCCGGCTCGCATTCCACCAACAGCGTGTCGAACACGTGCGGCGTGACGACCTTGTGCCCCATGCGCTTCAGGCCCGCATGCAGGATGGCCGTGTAGCTGGCCACGCGCTCGGCGATGCGCTTCAGGCCTTGCGGGCCGTGGTAGACGGCGTACATGCTGGCGACGACGGCCGGCAGCACCTGGGCCGTGCAGATGTTGGACGTGGCCTTCTCGCGCCGGATGTGCTGCTCGCGGGTCTGCAGCGCCAGGCGCATGGCGGGGTGGCCTTGCGCGTCCTTGCTCACGCCGACCAGGCGGCCGGGCATGGAGCGCTTGAACTCGTCCTTGCAGGCCAGGAAGGCCGCGTGCGGGCCGCCGGCGCCCATGGGCATGCCGAAGCGCTGGCTGTTGCCGGCGACGATGTCGGCACCGAACTCGCCGGGCGAGACCAGCAGCGTCAGCGCGAGCAGGTCGGTGCAGACGATGAAGGCGGCGCTCTTGGCGTGGGCCTGGTCGGCGAAGGCCTTCAGGTCATGGATGAGGCCGGTGGTGCTGGGGTACTGGCAGACGACGGCGAAGTAGTCGTTCTCGGCCATCAGCGCGGGCGCCATGCCGACCTTCACCTCGATCCCCAGCGGGGCGCAGCGCGTCTGGATCACTTCGATGGTCTGCGGGTGCACGTCGCCGGCCACGATCAGCGTGTTGCTCTTGCTCTTCACGCCGCGCTTGGCCAGCGTCACGGCCTCGGCGGCCGAGGTGGCCTCGTCCAGCATGGAGCCGTTGGCGATGTCCATGCCGGTGAGGTCGGTCACCATCGTCTGGAAGTTCAGGATGGCTTCCATGCGGCCCTGCGAGATCTCGGCCTGATAGGGCGTGTAGGCCGTGTACCAGGCGGGGTTCTCGAGGATGTTGCGCAGGATGACACCCGGCGTGTGCGTGCCGTAGTAGCCCTGGCCGATGAAGCTCTTGTAGACCTTGTTCTTGCCCGCAATCGCCTTCAGCTCGGCCAGCGCGCCGGCCTCGGTGATGGGCGCGGGCAGCTTCATGCCTTGCGCGCGGCGGATGGACTTGGGCACGACCGCGTCGATCAACGCGGTGCGACTGGCCACGCCGACGGCGGCGCACATCAGGGATTCATCGACGGCATCCGGCCCGATGTGGCGGGCGTGGAATTCGGAAGCGTCTTCGAGTTGAGAGAGCGGCGTCGGCATGGCGTGGTCTACAGCTTTGAATCAAAGAGTCTTGAGCAGGGCGTCGTAGGCGGTCGAGTCCATCAACGCGTCGAGCTGGGCGGGGTTGCTCAGCTTGACCTTGAAGAACCAGCCAGCCTTGAGCGGGTCGGTGTTGGCCAGCGCCGGGTCGTCGCGCAGGGCTTCGTTCACTTCGACGACTTCGCCGTCCACGGGCATGTAGACGTCGGCGGCGGCCTTGACGGATTCGACGACGCCGGCGACGTCCTTCTCGGCGTAGGTCTTGCCCACTTCGGGCAGGTCCACGAAGACCACGTCGCCCAGTGCGTCCTGCGCGTGCACGGTGATGCCGACCGTGGCCGTGCCGTCGCCGTGGACTTCAAGCCATTCGTGGTCGGGGGTGTACTTGATGCTCATCGTTGAAGGCTCCGTGGATTAGCCGCGGTAGTAGCGGTTGGGGGTGAAAGGGGTGGAAGAGACGACCATGGGCGTGCGCTTGTCGCGCACGACGGCGAAGACTTCGGTGCCAACGGCGGCGTGTTCTTTGGCCAGGTAGGCCAATGCCACCGGCTGGTTGACTGTCGGGCCGAGCGTGCCGCTGGTGACGACGCCGATCTCGGTGCCGTCCGCGGTCACGATCCTGGCGCCCTCGCGCACGGGCATGCGCTCCTGGCCGACCAGGCCCACGCGCTTGCGCAGCGGCCCGTTGGCGAGCTGTTCGTCGATGACGGCGGCGCCCGGGTAGCCGCCGTGACGGGCGCCGCCGGCGCGGCGCACCTTCTGGATGGCCCAGGTGATGGCCGCCTCGACCGGCGTGGTCGCCTCGGTGATGTCGTGGCCGTACAGGCACAGGCCCGCTTCCAGACGCAGCGAGTCGCGTGCGCCCAGGCCAATCGGCTTGACCTCGGCGTGGCTCAGCAGCTTGCGGGCGAGTGCCACGGCGTCATCCTGATGCACGGAGATCTCGTAGCCGTCTTCGCCGGTGTAGCCCGAGCGGGTCAGGAAGGTGTCAATGCCATCGAGGCTGAAGAAACCACCCGTCATGAAGGTCAGCTGGGCGACCTCGGGGTTCAGGCGGCTCAGCACGTCCACCGCCTGCGGGCCTTGCAGCGCCAGCAGCGCGCGCTCAGGGACAGGGATGACCTCGCAGCGGCTGCCGATGTGCTTTTGCATGTGAGCGATGTCCTGCTCCTTGCAACCGGCGTTCACGACCACGAACAAGTCGTCGGGGCGCTTGCAGACCATCAGGTCGTCCAGCAGGCCGCCTTGCTCGTTGGTGAAGAGGGCATAGCGCTGCTTGAAGACGCCCAGGTCGACGATGTCGACCGGCACCAGCGTTTCCAGCGCGGCGGCGGCATCGGCGCCCACCAGGCGCACCTGGCCCATGTGCGACACGTCGAACAGGCCCGCGGCGGCGCGCGTGTGCTTGTGCTCGGCCATCACGCCGGTCGGGTACTGCACCGGCATGTCGTAGCCGGCGAAGGGCACCATCTTGGCGCCGAGTTCGACGTGGAGGGCGTGAAGAGGCGTTTGCAGCAAAGAGGACATCAAGGGCTCCGACGGAATTCGGGTTTGGATGTCCTCGCTGTCCGGGGTACCTGAGAGATTGACAAGGCGGTTGGCGGTCCCGCACAAGCTTGCCCCTTCGGTGGACCGGCTGCAATCCAGGATTGGCCGGCCTCTCTCCAGTGAGGAACGCCATGAGTGTCTGCCAGTGGCGGCGCTCACTCAAGACGTGTGTCAGTCCTTTTGCCTGAGCGTTCGAGTCCCAAGACCCTGCGCCTTCGGCGGCCCCCAACAATCCCGGAGCGCTCTCCTGACAGGTGGCATTCTAGCCATCAGCCGGCCGAGGCTTCCTCGAACTTGTCCACGGCGCGCAACCGCGGGAACAGCCGGCTCCACAGCGCGACGATGCCCAGTGTGCACAGCGCCCCCGTGACGGCCGCCGGCACGGCGCCCAGCGCATGCGCCGCGGTACCCGCACGGAACTCGCCCAGCTCGTTGGACGAGCCGATGAACAGCATGTTCACCGCGTTGACGCGGCCGCGCATGTCGTCGGGCGTCGAGAACTGCACCAGCGCGCCACGGATGTACATGCTGACCATGTCCGCCGCGCCGGCCACGGCGAGTGCCAGCAGCGACAGCCAGAACCAGTGCGACAGCGAGAACACCAGGTTGGCCATGCCGAACACGGCCACGGCCCAGAACATGCGACGGCCGACGTGCTGGTCGAACGGCCGCGTGGCGAGGTACAGCCCCGTCACGACCTCGCCGGCGGCCATGGCGCTGCGCAGCGCGCCGAGGCCGGCGGGGCCTACATGCAGCACCTCGTGCGCGTACACCGGCAGCAGCGCGACGACGCCGCCCAGCAGCACCGCGAACAGGTCCAGCGAGATGGTGCCCAGGATGATCGGCCGGCCGCGGATGAAGCGGATGCCGGCGCCGAAGCGCTGCCAGATCGTGCCGCCGGCGGCAACGGCCACCGCGCGTGCCACCGGCACACGCAGCAGCAGCACGGTGCCCAGTCCCAGGCTGGCGAAGCACACGCCATACGTCAGCGCGCCGCCGCCCGCCGCGTACAGCAGGCCGCCCAGGAAGGGGCCGCCGATGCTGGCCACGCGCAGCAGCATGCTGTTGGCTGCCAGCGCCTGGGCGAGCTGCTCGCGCGGCACGATCTGCGGCAAGAGGCTCTGCAGCGCCGGAGCCGAAAAGGCCCGCGCGCAGCCGAACAGCACCAGCACGGCGTAGATGCCGGTCACGCCCGCCGAGCCGTGCCCCGACAGCCACCACAGCGACGCGGAGCAGACGGTGCTGACGGCCCAGCTCGCCGCCAGGATGGGCTTGCGGCTGAAACGGTCGATCAGGTCGCCGGCCGGCAGCAGCAGCAACAGCATGGGGATGAACTGCGCCAGGCCCACATAGGCCAGCGCGATGGGCTCGCGGGTCAGGTCGTAGACCTGCCAGGCGACGACCACGGCCTGGATCTGCGTGGCCAGCACGGCCAGCAACCGGGCGACGAGGAAGTGGGTGAAGCCGGCGTGCCGGTAGATGCTGGACGCCGGCACGGCGGGCGCAGCAGAGGAGGGCGAGGACAAGGCGCGAAAGGCCGGTGGACGGCGTTGGATGCGGAGCGGGCGAAGTGTAGGGAATGGGGCCTGTCAGCGCCGCCGTTGGCCTTCTCGCCCCTGCAAGGCGCAAGGCTGCGCCGGGCTCGCGCGGACCGCGCCCCGCGTCATTCGTCAATCGCCCATGTGGCCCGATTCCAGCGCCTCGGCATCGACCGGCATGGTGCCGCCGTCCGCGCCTTCGAAGAACAGCGGCTTGCGCGTCTTGGCGACGGGTGCGAGCTGGTTCATCGTCATGGCATCGAACAGGCGGCCGTTCTGCATCACCTGCGAGATGCGGTCGCTCTGGCGGATGTCGGCCAGCGGGTTGCCGTCGATGACGACCAGGTCGGCCAGCTTGCCGGGCTCCAGCGAGCCCAGGTCCTTGTCGAAACCGAAGTTGCGCGCCGGGTTGATGGTCGCGGTGCGCAGCGCCTCCATGGGCGTCATGCCGCCCATGACGAACATCCACATCTCCCAGTGCGTGCCCAGGCCTTCGCGTTGGCCATGGGCGCCGATGGAGGTGTTGACGCCGGCACGCGACAGCTGGGTGGCCGTGCGTGCCACGCGCAGGATGTTGAAGTCTTCCTCCGGCGCCGTGACGCGGCGGATGGAACGCGGCTCCAGCACCGCGCGGGGCACGTAGCGGCTGAGCAGCGGATGCTTCCAGACCTCCGTGCGGGCATACCAGTAGTGCTCGCCGTCCAGGCCGCCGTAGCCGACGTTCAGCGTGGGCGTGTAGCCGGTGGCCTGCTGGCTCCACAGCTGCGTCACGTCGTCCCACACCTCGGCGATGGGCAGCGAGTGCTCCACCGTCGTGTGGCCGTCCACCACCATGCTCATGTTGTTCTGGAACAGCGCGCCGCCCTCGGGCACCACCATCATGCCGGTCTTGCGGGCGGCCTCCAGCACCTGCTGGCGCTGGTCGCGGCGGGGCTGCTGGTAGCTCTTGACGCTGATGGCGCCCTCGGCCTTCTGGCGGTTCAGGTGCGTCAGCGCGTCGTCCAGGCTGTTGACGACGGAGGAGAACGGCGTGCTGGCGCCGTAGAGGATGGTGCCGGTGGAGTAGATGCGCGGCGCGGTGACGAGACCGGCGCGCTGCATCTCGCTCTGCGTGAACACGGCTGAACTCTGGTTGCTGGGATCGTGCAGCGTCGTCACGCCGAAGGCCAGCGAGGCGAGGTTGACCCAGCTCTGCTGCGGGATGATGCCGGCGTCGTTCATCGCGCCGTGCCAGTGCGCGTCGATGAAGCCGGGCACGATGGTCTTGCCGCTGGCGTCGATGCGCTTCGCGTCCGCCGGGATGGCGATGTCTTTGCCGATGGCGACGATGCGGTTGCCGTCCACCAGCACGGTGCCGCCTTCGATCACTTCGTCGCCCTTCATCGTCACGAGGCGGGCGCCGGTCAGTGCGATCTTGCCGGTGGGCTTGTCGGCGGCCTGCTCGAAGCCGATCTTCTGCGCGCTGGCCTTGTCTTTTCCTTCGGCGTTGGCCGTGAACAGCTCGTCGCCCAGCGTGAAGTGCAGCTTCTTGCTGTCGCCGCTCCAGTGCAGCGCGTTGCCGGCGTTCACGTCGAGCTGGCGCACGGGCAGGGCCTGCATCTTGGAGCCGACGACGATGGCCTTGCCGGACTGACCCTGCACGTTGGGCAGCGGTGTCACATAGGTGTGGAAGCGCTCCGTGAAGCCCAGCCACTGGCCGTCGGGCGACACGCTGTACTCCGTCGCCAGGTCGCTGCGGGCGACCTCCGTCTCGCTGCGGTCGCGCAGGTTCAAGCGCATCAGCGAGAAGCGCTGCTCGACCTCGCTGGTGCTGCTGGTCTTGGTGAAGAACAGCTCGTCGTTCTTCGCGCCGAACTGCGCGCCGCTGCCTTCGTTGGCGATGCGCTCGGGCTTGCCCGTGCCGTCGGCCGCGGCGAGGTACAGGCCCAGCTCCAGGCTGTGCCAGGGGCTGGTCAGGCCACCGCCCTTGACCTTGCGGTAGACGACCAGCTTGCCGTCCGGCGACAGCCGCGGGTCCAGGTACTTGCCGGGCTCCTTGGTGACGGCGGTGTCCTTGCCTGAGGCGACATCCAGCCGGCGCACGGTGCCCTGGGTGTCGTCGCGCCAGGTCGCGTAGACCAGGCTCTTGCCGTCGCGCGACCATTGGGGCGCGAACTCCATCGCGTCGTTCTGCTTCGTCAGCCGGCGCGGCGCTCCGTCCGGCAAGTCCTTCACATACAGCGAGCCCAGTGCCGAGTAGACGACGCGCTTGCCGTCCGGCGACACCTGCGCGCCGCGCAACTGGTGCACGGCGAACCGGTCCGGCGCCACCTCCTGCGCGAAGCGCATCGGCTCGCGCAACTCGCGCGTGTCCTTGACGTGGAAGGGAATGTCGGCCGCCGTGCCCTTGAACGGGTCGATGCGCCAGATCTTGCCCTCGGCCCAGACGACCAGCTCCTTGCTGTCGGGCATCCACGCAAAGCTGGGGTAGACGCCCCACATCGCCCAGATCTCCTGCAGGTCGCGCGACAGGCCGCCCCAGGCCGGGCGCTCGACGCCGGTGGCGAGGTCCTTCAGGAACAGCGTGCTCTGGTTGCGCACGCGGCGCACGAAGGCGAGGTATTTGCCGTCAGGGGAGGGCGTCGGGCGCACCGCGCCGCCGGGGCCTTGCACAAATGCTTCGACGGAACCGTCCGTCAAGTCCTGCCGGAAGATGGTGTAGATGCCCGCCGTGCCGTCCTTGTTGTACTCAAACACGCGGCCGGGCGTTGTGTCCTGGCTGTAGTACAGGTACTTGCCGTCCGCCGAGAGGGCTGGCTCGCCCAGGTCCTTCTGCCAGCTCGGCTTCTCGTTGAGCTGCACGCCCTTGTTCTTGGCGGCATCGGCCGTGTCCACGGCGAACAGCCAGATTTCGCCCGAGCCGGCGCTGCGGGTGCCGGTGTAGTGCTTGCGCGCCAGCACGAAGCGGCCGTTCGGGTGCCAGACCGGGTTGTTCAGCAGCCGGAAGTCTTCCTTGGTGACGGCATGCGGGTTGCTGCCGTCCACGTTCATGACCCAGACGTTGTCGCCGCCGCCGGCGTCGGACAGGAACGCGATCTGCTTGCCGTCCGGCGAGAAGCGGGCCTGCTGCTCCCAGGCGATGGAGTGCGTCAGCGCCTTGGCCTCGCCGCCGCCGATGGGCAGCGTGTAGAGGTCGCCCAGCAGGTCGAACACGACCGTCTTGCCGTCGGGGCTCACGTCCACGCTCATCCAGGTGCCGGTCTTCACGTCGATGTGGGCCGTCTTGGCCACACCCGGCGGCGTGTTGACGTTCCAGGCCGGCGGCTTGGCCGGCGTGGCCTCCTGCGCGTGGGCCGACAACGCGGCGGCGAGGAGGAGGGCGGGGATGGCTTTCAGACGATGCATGGCAGTCTTGGTTGAAGGCGTCAGGGCAAACGCATCAGGTTAACGCCCGCTGCGAGGGCGTCCCGTTCGTCATTCAGGGTTGCCACGGAGCGTGGCGCCGTGGCGGTTCAGCCGAACAGCCACCACACCAGCAGGCCGCCGAAGATCAGCCACTGCAGGCCGTAGTAGGCGAAGCGGCTCTTCGCCTTGATGCGCTTGCCGAACAGGCGCACCTGCTGCACGTAGGCGAAGGCCTTGTTGATGCCGCCGGTCTTGTCAGTGTCCGAGTTGGGTGCGGCTGCGGCGCGGATCAGCGTGTGGCTGATGAAGTGGTTGAACCAGCGGGCCACCGGGTTGGTCAGCGGCCTCTCGACGTCGCAGAACAGGATGATGCGCATCACGTCCGACTGGTTCTCGGCGTAATGCAGGTAGGTCTCGTCGAAGATGACGCCCTCGCCGTCGCGCCACGCGTAGCGCTCGCCGTCCACCGAGATGTAGCAGTCGTCGCTGTTGGGCGTGACCAGGCCCAGGTGGTAGCGCACCGAGCCGGCGAAGGGGTCGCGGTGCGTGACCAGCCGGCCACCCGGCGGCAGCGCCGCGAACATCGCCGCCTTCACGGTCGGGATGCGTTGCAGCAGCCCGGTCGTCACCGGGCAAAGTTCGCGCGCCGAAGGATGCGCGTCGCCATACCACTTCAGGTGAAAACGCGTCCAGCCCGTCTTGAAGAAGCTGTTGAAGCCGGCGTCGTTGTACTTGTCGGACTTCTTGATCTCGCCGGCCTCGGCCAGCTTGAAGGCTTCCGCGCGGATGTCCTGCCAGTGGTCCTGCAGCAGTTGCAGCTCCGGGAACCCCGACACCGGCAGATAGGGCTTGGCCGGCAGCCTGGAGAACAAATACATCAGGCAGTTGATCGGCGCCATGAAGGTCGAGTGATCGGTCAACTGGCGGAAGAAGCGCAGGCGCACGCGGCCGCGGAAATGCACGTAGACCGTGCTGGCGACGAAGACCGCGACGATGGCGATCTTGAAGTAGGGAATGTCGTGGGTCATGAGGCGTAGAAGTCAGCTTCGCCGGGCGGGCGCGACTTGAATCGCTTGTGCAGCCAGAAGTATTGGTGCAATTGTCGGCGCGCCTGGGCTTCGATGACGGCGTTCATGCGCGCGGCGTCGGCGGTGGCGTCCGCACTCGGGAAGTCGGCCAGCGGCGGCTCGATGACCAGCGTGTAGCCGTTGGCTTCCCGGCGCGGGTAGCAGGGCAGCACCGCTGCGTTGGCCACCGCCGCCATGCGCGACAGGCCCGTGATGGTCGCGGCCGGCACGCCGAAGAACGGCACGAACACCGAGTCGCGATGGCCGAAATCCTGGTCGGGCAGGTAGTAGAGGCGATAGCCGTCGCGCAGCGCGCGGATCACCGACCGCGTGCCTTGCTGGCGCGAAAAGATGATGCCCGTGCCCAGGCGCAGCCGCCGCGTGCGGAAGAACTCGTCCAGCCAGGCGTCCTTCTGGCGCGAATAGATGCTGACCAGCGGCGTCTCCAGCGACACCCGTAGCCCCGCCATGTCCAGCCCGGTGAAGTGCGGCATCATCAGGATGACCGGCCGACCGTCGAGCGCCTTCAGGTGCTCCAGCCCCTCGATCTTCATCAACTGCCGCAGCCGCTCCGGAGACGCGAACCAGCAGTAGCCGTACTCCAGCAGCATCTGCACCATGGCGACGAAATGCCGGCGCAGCAACCGGCCGCGCTCGGCCGCCGTCCAGTCCGGCAGGCAGCGTGCCAGGTTACGCCGGCCGATGCGCCGCCGTGACGACGGCACGCTGGCCACCGCGTGGCCGATCAGCCAGCCCAGCGCGGCAATGACGCGAAAGGGCAGCCAGCTCAGCAGCCAGACCAGGCCGATAAGGAGCTTCAACGCCACCGGCGGGCTCCCGGCGGGACCGTCCGGCGTGAAGCGAAGTCATTGATCTGGCACATGAATCGGGCGCTGAGCGAAAACCGGGCCGCATCCTGCGCTCGGGCGGCCAGGTGCGGGGCGAAGCGCGCATTGTCAGCGCAGGCCGAGGCCCCGCCGGCCGTCGGGACTCAACGGGGAGGGCGCTCGGGCTGCCGAGTACGTTGCCGGCGGCCAGCCGTCAGCGCGTGAAGTTGCCCGCCACGCGCGCTGCGATGCCGTTGCCGCGCACCTGCTTGTTCGCGAGGTCCACACCCTTGGCGCATTCCCAGCCCACCGGGTCGGACGTCGGAAAGTAAGTCTTGCTGCTCCATGCGGCGGCGCTGCTGGCGCGCTCCAGCACGACGCGCGCATGCGGCACCAGCGCGGCGCCGACGCCGGTGCGGTCGGTCACCAGCTGCACGTCGAGCTTCTTGAACAGCTCGTCGACGGTCTTGATCTTGCCGTTGTCGAAGTCCTTGACCAGCGCGGCAGCGGCGGCAGCGGTCTTCTTGACAAAGCCGTCGGCGCGGCCGACCTGCAGGCCGTAGCCCTTGGCCGTCGCCGGCGGCGGCACGACCACCGTCAGGCTGGTCAGCGGCTTCCACGTGGTGCCGTCCTGCCACTGCGTCCAGTCCTTGGCCTGGTTGGCAATGGCCAGCGCGCGGTCCACCGCTTCCTTCTCCAGCACCGGGTTCAGGAACAGCGACGACGTCGACGCGGCGAAGGTGCGGCTCATCTCGTCGATCACGGCCGTGACCAGCTGGGCCGGCTTCTCGAGCTTCTCCTTGCCCTGCGACGTCTTCACGATGTCGATCTTGTGCGTCTTCCAGGTGCCCTTGATGCGCGCCGTGCCGCCCTCGTTGTGCGGCTGGTCGGGCGTGACGTCGCTGGACACGCGCTGCGCCTGCTTGGCCAGGCCGGTCTGCGCGCCGTGGCGGCCGGTGCCGTGGGTGTTGACCCCGCTCTCGGTCTTCTTGACCTGATCCTGCTGCCACTTCACCGCCTCGCTCATCTTGCCGACCTTGGCGGAGATGTCCTGCTGCGCTTTCAGCAACTCGGGGTTGTCGGCCAGCTTGCCGACGGTGGCCTGGACCGTCGCGCCCAGCGACAGCGCGTCGTGGGCAGACTTGAGCAGCTTGTTCAGCTCGCGGACCTTGGCCTGGTCGCTGGTCTTGGACTTGGCGGCCTCGTCGAGCTCCTTCTGCAGCGTGACGAGCTGCGGCTTCAGCTGCTTCAGCTTGTCACCCAGTTCCGCGGCGCGCTGCTGCGCCTGCTTGCCTTTGCGTCCGTCTTGCACATTCTTCGAGTTTTCGGTCTTCTTGATGTCCTCCGTCAGCTCCTGCACCTGCTTCGCGAGCGCGGCGGCCTTCTCGAACTTCGCGGCGATGTCGTCCAGAGATTGGACGACGCCGTCTTCCTTCTGCTGTGCATCGTCACGGATTTGCCCTTGCCCTTGATCGGCGCGTCCGTGTCCTTGACGGCGTCGAACGGCACCTTGCTGGCCATGTCGCCAACCAGCAGCAGGGGCGCAACCTTGTCGTTGAACTGGAACTTGTCGAACAGCACCCAGACCTCCGGGTTGGCTTTCACGGCCTGCAGCTCGGTTTTGAGCAGTCGCTTGTACTTGGTGCGGTCCTTGAGGTCGTCGAGCTTGGGAATCATCGGTAGGCGGTCCTGCGCGTGGCGTTGCTGGAAAGCCTCCCGGCGCCTCGCAGGCGCGGGCGGGCGGGAGCGAGGCATGGCAGTTGTGTGCCGTTGCCCAGCGATTGGTTCCCGCTTTATTGATTTTACATAATGCACATTGTCGCCAAATCTGTTTACCCCCCGGCGAGCTGCTCATGGGGCATCCACGTCGCAACCAATACGGCGCCTTGGCGCACGGGCCGGCGGTGACGGCCGGTACTCAGCCGGCGTCGTGGTCCCAGTGCAGCGCCACAGCGGTCGGGTGGCCCGGGCTGACGTCCACGTGGGCTATCCGCTCGCTGGCACCGAAGCGGGCCAGCACGCGGTAGTGTCCGGCCGGCAACGCCAGGTCGGTCAACGGGCCGGCGTGGGCGAGCTGGAAAACCGGTGTGCCGGCCGGGCCGATGACACGCAGCTCGGCGCCGGCCACATAGGCGTCGTGCGGGCCTTGCGAGAAGCTCAGGTGCAGGTCGTAGCGGCCGCGGCTGCGGGCCATCTCGGCCACTTCCTCGCGGCCGATGCCGCCGTTCTCATAGGCGATGCCCGCCACGCGCGACCGAACCACGTCGGCGCTGGCCGACAGGTCGGCTGCATGGCCTGCCATGCAGCCGGCAAGGCCCAGACCCAGGACGAAGAGCTTGTTCATGATGTCGAGGCCACAGGGGCCGGCAGCGCGGAAGATGCCGCCACACCATCGTGCTCGGCCTGCATGTCGCCGCCGTTGCGGGGCGGCCACCGCTTTGTGACCTTTGCAATCCGGCGCCCTGCCCCACCCAGGATGTCCGGCGCGTTCGCCGCGTTCACACGCCCAGGTTCAGGAACAGGTCGAACTCGCTGCCCGGCGCCAGGCTGAGGTAGTAGCCGCGCCGCATCTTCCCCATGCGGGCCGTGACCAGATACGACCCGGCAGGCAGCGACAGGCGGTGGACGGACAGCGCGGACTCGAGGTGCTGGACGACACGGCCGTGCTGGTCCTGCACCAGCAGGTCCAGCATCGGCACGACCTGTGGAGCGGACAACGGCAGGTACTCGGCCTTGAGCTGCTGCAGCCAGCCGGCAACGCCCGACGCCGCGGGCATGTCATTCGCGTGGATCAGCAGCACGGCATAGCCCGCTGCGCCCGCACCGACATCGGCTGGACCATCTCCGGCGGGTTCGGCGTCGGCATCCAAAGGCATGCTCACGGCTGGACCCCTTGTCCAGGCGCGGCCGGCCCGGGCAGGAAGACAGGCTCCGCAGGGATGTCCATCCTCTCCTGCCGGCGCCTCGCCAGCACCGAGATCAGCAGCGCGGCGGTTGCCGACCCCAGCAGGACGGGCGACGCGGTGAGGAACCGGGCCAGGCCGTCCATCGCCTCGGCGCTGACCTGCTGGGCAAAGGCGGCCAGGTCGGCCACGTCGCTGCCATGGATGGCGCCGATGTCGTCGAACCTCACATGCAGGTCATGCCAGCCGCCGCGCAGCTTGGCCTTGGCGAACACGCCGTTGGAGATCGCGAACAGCGACAGGATGCCCAGCGGACGCAGCAGCTGCTCCAGCAACTGGCCTCGTTCGACGATGGGTGCGTCCTCGTAGAGCTGGCCGACCAGATCGGGAACACTCGGCAGGGTTGTTTCGCTGCCGTCATCGGCGCGCGTTTGCATGGAGAAAGCGGGAGATTGCATGGGAACTCCGGGTGCCAGGTCAGCGCTGGGACAGGATGGACAGGGATGGTGGCGTGGCAGCTCGGACGCCGGATTGCAAGCCGACGTTGGCCGGGGCAGCGGCCGTTGTCGCGGCCAGGGACTTCGGGTGCCACGCTGTCATGACCCCAGCTCCTTCAAGCTCGACCGCATCAACTGGATGCCGTGGCGTGACTGTGCGCATGCCGCTCGCGGGTTCTGTGACGCGCCCGGCTGCGCTGCGTTGCAGATGCAATCAGCCGCTGCGCTGCGCGCGGGTCAACGCAGGACCTGCGCCAGGGCCTCGGCCAGTTCGGCCCGTTGCAGCGGCTTGGCCAGCAGCCGCGTCACGCCCGCGTGGGCGGCCCGCTGGGCCAGCAGCGCGCCGCCGTAGCCGCTGACCAGCAGCACCGGCAGGTCGGGCAGGTGCCGGCGCACCTCGGCCGTCAGCTGGGTGCCGCTGAGGCTGCCCATGACCTCGTCGGTGATGACGGCCGCGTAGCTGTGGCCGCGCTCCAGCAGGACTTCCAGTGCTGCCGCGGGGTCCACGAAGCCATCCGGCGAGTAGCCGAGCGCGGCCAGCATCTCCATGCTCATGCCGACCAGTTCGGCCTCGTCGTCCACCACCATGACGCGCTGACCGCGGCCCGGCGGCAGCGCGCGCGGCACGGTGGGCACGCCGCCTTCGTCCTGCGTGCACTCGGGCAGGTAGAGCGTGAAGCAGGCCCCCTGGCCCGGGTCGCTCTGCACGTCGATGGCGCCACCCAGCTCGGCCACCACGCCGTGCACCACCGCCAGGCCCAGCCCCGTGCCCGACTGCGCACCGCGCGTGGTGAAGAAGGGCTCGAACAGCCGCTCCATCACGGGCGCCGAGATGCCGCTGCCCTGGTCGGCCACGCTCAGGCGCAGATAGGCGCCGGGCACCAGGCGGCTGTGCGACAGCACCTGCGGCGACCCGGCCTGCCAGCGGTCCAGGCGCACGCTCAGCCGGCCACCGTCCGGCATCGCCTGCATGGCGTTGGTGCACAGGTTCATCAGCGCCTCGAAAGCCTGCGTCGAATCGCCGCGCAGCCTGGCGCCGGGCGCGGCCAGGTCGCGCTCCACCACGATGCCGGGGCGCAGCGAGCCTGACATGAGCGCCAGCACCTCGTCGATCAGCGGCTCCAGCGCGAAGACGCTGGCGCTGCGCGCGCCGCCCTTGCTGAACGACAGGATGCGCTCCACCAGCGATCTGCCGCGCAGCGCGGCCTGCATGACCTTGTCGAGATGGCGCGCCTGGGCGCTGCCGGGCTCGGTGCCGTCCTGGGCCATCTCGGTGTGGCCGACGATGCCGGCCAGCACGTTGTTGAAGTCGTGCGCGACGCCGCCCGCGAGCGTGCCCAGCGCCTGCAGCTTGCTGGCGCGCGACTGCTGCGCATCCATGCTGCGCTGCGTCTGCAGGCGCCGCTGCTCGGCCCGCATCACGAGGTGGACCGCGCCCAGCAGGATCAGCAGCAGCAGGCCCAGCGTGGTCAGCGTCAGCTGCATGGCCCCGTGCCAGCCCGACAGCACCTGGCGGAGGTTGCGCGACACCACGACCACCAGACCGTACTGGCCGACGCCATGCTTGGCCACCAGGTTGTCGCTGCCGTCCGTGAAGTGGCGTTGCTCCAGGTCCGGATGCCGCGCGAGGCTTTCGGCGATGCCAGCTTCGTCGCTGCGCAGCGGCGGCGCGTTGGCGCTGGCCAGCAGCGCCCCATCCTGGCGAAACACATACATGCGCGCGTCCGGCGCCGGCACTGCCGCCGGAAACGCGCCGAGCAGGCCCGGGGCCGGCACCGTCCCGACGACCCAGCCCGACAGGCGCCCCTGCTCATCCAGGCCATGCATGGCCAGCGTGACCATCGCCTGGTTGCTGCCGGCCGGCACAAACGGCCGACCCACCGCGATGACGCGGCCTTCCAGATGCTCCAGCCGGGGCAGGAAGCCCGCCAGCGCGGGGGGGCGCTGATCGCCGGACTGGGCCGTCGCGCGGCCCTGATCGTCCAGCAGCCACAAGTCCTTCACCATGGGCATCAGGTCGGCGCGGGTGCGCAGTTCGCGCGTCGCCAGGGAGCCGGCGCGTGCCAGGCGCCCCTCGCGCAGCTCGCCCTGCAAGGCCTGCAGACCTTCTTCGGCGCCGCGCATGCCGCGGTCCAGCTCGTCCGTCAGCGCCTGGGACAGCAGGCTGAGTTCGCGCTGCTGGGCCGTCAGCGCCTGGCTGCGCAGGTGCCAGAGCACTGCCGCCGCGGCGAGCGCCAGCACCAGCCAGCCCGCCCCCACCGCAAGCCAGACACGCCAGGACGATGAGGGCGGCGCCGGCCGGTCGACCGCCGCCACCGCGGCCGGTGCAGCGGGCTTGCTGGGACTGTGCATGCGCGCAGTCTGGCTGCTGCGCGTGGCGCGTGGCAAGCCGGTGCCGATGACATCTGCAACACGGCGTTGACGATTCGCCATCAAGCGTTTGCGCCAGCCCGCCACAGTCAGGGCACAGGTCGGGATCATCGGGGTCCAGGGCCTGCCCACCCAGGAGCCTGACATGCACACCCGCCTCACCCGCCTCCTCGTTCCTGCCCTGCTCAACACCATCGCCCTGGCGCTGGCTCCGGCCGGCGCACAGGCGATCAACCCGTCCCAGGTCTCGCTGATCCAGCCCGGCATGAGCCGGGCGCAGGTCGAGGCGCTGATCGGCCAGCCCTTCCATCAGTTCCACTTCGTCAAAGAGGGCGTGACCACCCTCACCTATGAGATGCCGGACGCGGCCGACCGCGGCGAGGTGTTCGACGTCGACGTGGATGCCACCGGTCACGTGGTGAACGCCACCGAGGCCGTCGAGGTCATCGGCCACCGCGCCCGCCGCTGAGACCCGGTGGGCACCGGCTGCCGGGCGCTACAGTGGCCGACACCTCCGGCCCGCCACCACCGATGACCGTCGCCACCGCGCCCCACATCCTCGTCATCGACGACGATCCGCTGATCCGCGACATGGTCGTCGAGTACCTGCGCAACAACGACATGCGCGTCAGCGCCGGCGCCACGGGTGCCGAGATGTTCGACGCCTTCGAGCGCGAGTCCATCGACTTGGTGCTGCTCGACTTGAAGCTGCTGGGCGAGGACGGCATGCAGCTGGCGCGAACCCTGCGCGAGCGCGCGGCCGTGCCCATCGTGCTGCTGACGGGGCGCGCGGAGGAGGCCGACCGCGTGATGGGGCTGGAACTGGGCGCGGACGACTACATCACCAAGCCCTTCAGCCCGCGCGAGATGCTGGCGCGCCTGCGCGCCGTGCTGCGCCGCTACCAGGTGCAGGCCACGCTGCCGCAGCGCGACGGCACGCGGCGCGCCTTCCGCTTTGCGGGCTGGGAGCTGAACCTGCGCACACGCCGGCTGCTGTCGCCCGCGGGGCAAGCCGTGGAGCTGTCCAACGGCGAGTTCAGCCTGCTCAACGCCCTGTGCCGCGCGCCGCAGCGGGTGCTGTCGCGGGACCAGCTGCTGTCCATGTCGCGGCTGCACGAGGCCGAGGTCTACGACCGCACGATGGACGTGCAGGTGCGGCGGCTGCGCCTGAAGATCGAGGCCGACCCCGGCCAGCCCGCGCTGGTCGTGACCGAGCGCGGCGAAGGCTACCGGCTGGCCTGCGACGTGGAGACGCTGTACTGACCTGCGCGGCCCGGGGCGGCGGTGCGGGTCACGGCGCGCCGCCCATGTGGCGAGCGGGATGCAGGTGCCGCAGCAGCTGGCGCAGCAGGGCTTGCATCTCACCGGCGATGCGCCCGACCTCCGGCATCAACGACCAGCGTGCCCACACCTGCATGGGCGCGGGCGTGACGGCCGTGACCACGCCGAACAAGTCGTGCAGTACCAGCCGGCAAGGCAGCGCGTGCGCCATGGCGGGGTCGGCGAGCAGCAGCTCCCGCTGCAGCCGGGTGTTGCTGATGTCGTAGACCCACAGGGCGTGGCCTGCATCCGGCGCGCCGGGTTCCAGCCGCATGCGGCGCACGATGACGCAGCCGCATGCCTCGGCATGGATTTCCACCGTGGCGCAGACCAGCGGCAACGGGGCTTCGATGAAGGCGGTGATCATCTCGGCGCCGCGCACGCGCGATTCGGCGTGCAGCGCATCGAAGCGGGGAAGGTCGGCAGGCGACGAAGGGCGGTCAGGCATCACGGGCTCCTGCGGCGACCGCCCTCGCCTGCCGCCATGCTGGCGGGCTCGCGGGTCACGGGAGCGCCGGTAGCGCCAGCCTCGGGCTTGGCGTGGCCGTTCGTGTGTCAGCGCCGTGCCGTGCGCGTGGCGAATGCAATGTCGGGGGCTTGAGGAGGTGCCGTGCGCCTGGCCGCCTTCTGCTGGTACATGGCCGCGTCCGCGCGCCTCACCCAGTCCTGCGGCGTCTCGGCGCCGTCGAAAGCGACGATGCCCGTGCTCAGCCCCAGGTCCGTGGCGACCCAGGCCGCGTCCAGCTGCTCGCACAGGGCCCGGATCCGCGCCACCACGACCTCGGCCTGCACGCCGGTGCTGCCGGGCAGCAGCACCGCGAACTCGTCACCGCCCAGCCTGAAGCCGTGGTCCAGCCTGGCCCTGCACGCCTGGCCGATGGCGGCGCCGACCTGCTGCAGGATCTCGTCGCCCCGGCCGTGGCCATGGCGGTCGTTCACGGCCTTGAAGTGGTCGATGTCGACATAGATGAGGCACAGGGGCTGCTTCGAGCGGCGCGCCCGCGCGCACTCATCGGACACGACCTCGGTGAAGGTGCGCCGGTTCCACAGGCCCGTGAGCCCATCCGTGCGTGCCAGCGTCAGCACCGCCTGCCGCTCCCGCTGCACGCGCCGCACCAGCGCGGCAATGACGACGCCGCCGATCAGTTCGGTCAGCCAGGCGCGCGGCGAATCGGGCAGCCGCCCCGCCTCGGCCAGGTCCGTCAGCAAGGGAATGACCGCGAGGCCATAGAGCCAGCGGACATCCAGATGACGGCGCGCCGGCATGGCTAGAACGTCGCCAGCATGCCCAGCACCGTGGCGGCCATCGCTGCCGTGGCGATCCAGCCGAGTGCGCGCAGCCGGTGCCCGATCACATGCTCGCCCATCGTCGCCTGGCGCGAGGCCAGCAGCATCATGACCGCCATGATGGGCACGGCGATGACGCCGTTGAGCACGGCCGACCAGAACAGCTCCCTGACCGGGTCGACCGGCGTGAAGCACAGCATGACGCCGCCCACCGTGGCGGCCGCGATCACGCCGTAGAAGCCGCGCCCCTCACCCCGGTCCAGCCGGGCGCTCATGCTGCCCGGCCAGCCCGCGGCCTCGGCCACCGCGTAGGCCGCCGAGCCCGCCAGCACCGGCACGGCCAGCAGGCCCGTGCCGATGATGCCCAGGCTGAACAGCAGGTAGGTGAACTCCCCCGCGATGGGGCGCAGCGCCTGCGCGGCCTGGGCCGACGTCTGGATGTCGGTGACGCCGGCCGCGTGCAGCGTGGCGGCCGTGCTGAGGATGATGAAGAAGGCGATCAGGTTGGAGAAGCCCATGCCGACCAGCGTGTCGGCCTTGATGCGCCGCAGGTGGCGGTGCACGTCGCGCACCGAGTGAGGGGGCGAATCCCGGGTGTCCTCCATCTCCAGCGCCGCCTGCCAGAAGAACAGATAGGGGCTGATGGTGGTGCCGAACACCGCCACCACCATCAGGATGGCGTCGTGACTGAGCGCCAGTTGCGGCCGCACGAGGGACACCGCCACCTGCCACCAGTCCAGCTTGACCGTGAAGGCCACCGCCACATAGGACAGCAGCGCCAGCGTCAGCCATTTCAGCCAGCGCACATAGGTCTGGTAGGGCAGGAAGACCTGCAGCACCAGGCACAGCAGGCCGAAGGTCACCGCATAGACATGGGCAGAGCCGCCCACCAGCAGGCGCAGCGCCTCGGCCATGGCGGCGATGTCGGCCGCGACGTTGAAGGTGTTGGCCACCAGCAGCAGGCCCACCACCGACAGCAGCACCCAGCGTGGAAAGGCCGTGCGGATGTTGGCCGCCAGGCCCTGGCGCGTGACATAGCCGATGCGCGCGCTGACGATCTGGATGGCCGCCATCAGCGGCAGCGTGAACACCATGGCCCAGAGCATGGACAGCCCGAACTGGGCACCGGCCTGCGAGTAGGTGGCGATGCCGCTCGGGTCGTCGTCGGCGGCGCCGGTGATCAGGCCGGGGCCGAGTTGCCGCAACCCGCGCTTCAAACGAGCGATGGGGGTGGCGGCGCTGCTGTCGGTCATGGGGTGTTCCCTGGGTGCGGGGCGGGAGCGGGTGCGCGGCTGCCAGGCGCTGTGCCGCCGCCTCGCGGGGCGCAGCACATCAGCCCATCCGGCAAGCGTACGCTCCACGCCGTGTGCGCCAACGTGACCCGCCAGGGCGAGAGGACGCTGCATGGTCATGAAGAGGGGTTGTCAGGCATCGGGTTGCGGTCGACGCCGCAGCCGAAGACTCGCGGCCGCGCATGCCGCTCTCGTGTCGTGCGAGCGCGCTGCACATGACAAATGTCTTCAAACCGCGCTCGCGAGCCGGCCGCAGGGTCACCGCGCCGCCAGCCATGGTTTACCGAAAGCGCATACTGGTCCGGCGACCTGCCCCTTGAAAGCGCCCCGATGCCCACGAGCCAAGCCAGACTGCTGCTCGTTGACGATGACGCGGCGGCGATCCAGATCATGGGTCGGATGTTGGCGCAATACCCCGACCAACGCTTCGCAACGACGGGCGAAGCCGCACTCAGGCTCGCCCGGGAGTCCCGGCCTGACCTGATCCTGCTGGATGCCGAGATGCCGGGCACCGGCGGCCTGGCGGTCTGCAAGGCGCTGAAGGCGGACCCCGCGCTGGCCCGCGTGCCGGTGATCTTCGTCACCGCCCATGACACGCCGGCACTGCAGGTGGCGGCGCTGCAGGAGGGCGCGGCCGACTTCGTGACCAAGCCGCTGGTGGCGTCGCAGATCACGGCGCGTGTGCGGGCGCAACTGCGCAACACGCGCGACATCGAGCGCCTGCACCAGCCGCCGCTCGCGACCGGCGCCGTCACCCAGCCCGGGCCGGCGGCGCGGCCGGCGCGGCTGCTCATCGTCGACGACGACACGGTCTCGATCCACATGCTGCACCACACGCTGGCCGACATCGGCAGCCTGTACTTTGCCAAGACCGGCGCGCAGGCCCAGCAACTGGCCCGCGAGCTGCTGCCGGACCTCATCCTGCTGGATGCGCACATGCCGGGGCTGGACGGCTTCGACGTCTGCCGCTCGCTGAAGGCCGAGCCGGCGTTCAGGCACGTGCCCATCGTCTTCGTCACCCGCTTCACCGACCCGCGCTACGAAACACGTGCGCTGGACCTCGGCGCCGCCGACTTCGTCGCCAAGCCCTATTCGGCGGCCGTGCTGCAGGCGCGCGTGCGCAACCTGCTGGAGCTGAAGCGGCGCACCGATGAGGAACTGCACGCCGTGCTGGAACAAGGGCGGCAGCTCGGCGACGCGCGCATTGCCGACATCGTGGCCGCCGCGTCGGACGCCATCGTCACCTACGACGCGTGGGAGCGCATCGTCCTGATCAACGCCGCCGCATGCCGCCTGTTCGGCGTCGAGAAGCAAGGCGTCCTGGGCACACCGGCGCAGGCCTTGCTCGGCGCGGCGCTGGCGCATGAAGTGCCTGCGCTTCCGGGCGTGGAGCGCACGACGCTGGCGCGAGCGGACGGGTCGCGCTTTCCCATCGAGATGTCGGTGAGCCGTGTCGGCGAAGGCGCGCAGCGGCTGACGACGGCGATGCTGAGCGACATCAGCGATCGCGAGCGCTTCGAGGCCGAGTCGCGCTCGCGCCTGCAGGCCGAGGCGGCCAACCAGGCCAAGTCGACCATGATGGCCTGCATCGCCCACGAGATGGGCAACCCGCTGAACGGCGTGCTCGGCATGGCCGGGCTGATGGCCGCCGACCTCAGCCACCCGCTGCCGCCGGCGCAGTCGCAGCGGCTGCAGCACATCGTGACCAGTGGGCACAGCCTGCAGCAGCTGATGCGCGACGTGATCGAACTCGGGCGCTCCGGCAGCGGCGCGCTGGCCGTGGCCCTGCAGCCGCTCGACGTGGCGGCTTGCGTGGAAGCCGCCCTGGCCGACGTCGCTCCTCAGGCCGCGCAGGCCGGCATCCTGTTGTCCAGCGACGGCCTGGCGCCGTCGGCCCGGGCCATGGCCGACGGCGGCCGGCTGCAGCAATGCCTGGTCAACCTGCTGAGCAATGCCATCAAGTACGGCCGGCCCGGCGGTTGGGTGCGCGTGCGGGTCGCGGCCGGGCCCGAGGTCGAGATCAGCGTCAGCGACAACGGCATCGGCATCCACCCGGCGCAGCAGGCCCATCTGTTCGAGCCCTTCAACCGGCTGGGCCGCCAAACGACGTCGACCGCCGGCGTCGGCCTCGGCCTGGTGATCACCCGCCAGCTGGTGGAGGCGATGCACGGCCGCCTTCAGCTGCAAAGCACACCGCACCAGGGCAGCTGTTTCACGATCGTGCTGCCCCGCGCCGCGTCGCCCCCGGCACGGGCGGGCGGCGCACCATGAGCGACCACATCCTGCTCGTCGACGACGACCCCGCCACGATCCAGCTGCTGGCGAGCATCCTCGCCAGCGCCGGCCAACTGCACTTCGCCACCAATGGCGCCGACGCGCTGCGGCTGGCGCGGGCTGAGCCGCCCGACCTGATCCTGCTCGATGCCGAGATGCCGGGCATGAGCGGCTTCGAAGTCATCGAGGCGCTGAAGGCCGACCCGGTGCTGGCCGACGTGCCGGTGATCTTCATCACCGGCCACAGCGAGCCCGCCTTCGAGCTGTCGGGCTTCGATCTCGGCGCCGCCGACTACATCCTCAAGCCGGTCAACGCGCTGCTGGTGCTGGCCCGCGTGCAGACCCAGTTGCGGCTCAAGCATGGCGCCGACGCGCTGCGCCGCATGGCCACCACCGACGCCCTCACGGGGCTGGCCAATCGGCGCCTGTTCGACGAGTCGCTGCAGCGGGAGTGGCGCCGCGCCTGGCGCAGCGCCGAACCCATCGGGCTGTTGATGATCGACGTCGATCACTTCAAGGCCTTCAACGACCGCTACGGCCACCCCGCCGGCGACGTCTGCCTGCACGCGGTGGCGCAGGCGCTGGCGCGCTACGGTGGCGAGGAGTTCGTCGTGCTGCTGCCCCAAACCGCACGCGACGGCGCCACGCACATGGCCCACACGCTGCTGGAGGCGGTCACGTCGCTGGGCATCGCGCATGAAGGCTCGGCCACCGCGCGGCGGGTCAGCGTCAGCATCGGCATCAGCTGCTACGACGAGCTCAGCCCCTGCTGGACACCGGCACCCGCGGACTCGCGTTTTGCCGAACTGGCAGAAGGCCACAGCGGCGCGGACGAACTGCTGCGGGCGGCGGACGCGGCGCTGTATGCCGCCAAGCGAGACGGCCGCGCACAGGTGCGGCTGCTGGACATCGCCCGCGCCGGCCTCCCCCATCTGGCCCACGCCATCGGCGCCGCGGACCGGACGCCGGGCGGCACCCCGCTCGGGCTGTTGCCGACCCCATGAACCGCGCCGCGCTCAAACCCTGGCCGGGGCTGCTGTTTGCGGTGGTGGTGACGGCCGCCACGCTGATCGTGCGGCTGGCCCTGGACGACGCGCTGGACAGCCATTCGACGCTGGTGATCTTCACCCTGCCCATCATGGTCAGCGCCTACCTGGGTGGCCTGCGTGCCGGCCTGGCGGCCACGGCGGCGTCCTACCTGATGAGCGCCTACTGGTTGCTGCCGCCCCTGCACAGCCTCGCAATCGCCTCGGTCGTGGACCGTTGGCAGCTGTTCTTCGTGGCGCTGGCCGGCATCGTGATCAGCGTGCTGAACGAGGCGCTGCACCGCGCCCGCCAGCGCGCCGTGCTGGCGATGCAGGAGCACCGCCAGGCCGCCCATGCGCTGCGCACCGCGGCGGCGCTGCAGAGTGCCATCTTCGACAGCGCCAATTTCTGCAGCATCGCCACCGATGCGAAGGGCGTCATCCAGATCTTCAACGTCGGCGCAGAACACCTGCTGGGCTACAGCGCCGCGGATGTCGAGCACAAGCTGACGCCTGCCGATCTGGCCGACCCGCAGGAGATGGCCGCCAGGGCGCTGGCGATGAGCGAGGAGTTCGGCATCCCCATCACGCCCGGCCTGCAGACCCTGACCTACAAGGCCGGTCTCGGCATGGCCTATGTCTACGAGCCGACGCTGATCCGCAAGGACGGCAGCCGCGTGCAGGCGCTGGTTTCGGTGGCGGCGCTGCGCGACCCGCAGGGCGAGGTCACCGGCTACCTGCTGATCGCCACCGACAACACGGCGCGGCGGCAACTGGAAGTCGAGCGCCAGCGCGGCGAGGCCGCCGTGCGCGACAGCGAGCAGAAGCTGCGCAAGGTGATCGACGGCCTGGGCCCGAACACCTTCCTGGGGCTGATGACGACCGAGGGCGCGGTGATCGAGGCCAACCGCCCCGCCCTCACCGCCGCCGGCATCCAGCCCGAGGACGTGCTGGGCAAGCCCTTCGACCAAACCTACTGGTGGGCCTACTCGGCCACCGAGCGCGAACGCCTGCGCGCGGCCATCACCCGGGCCGCCAACGGCGAGGCCTGCCGCTACGAGGTGCAGGTGCAGGTGGCCGGCGGGGCGCTCGTGTGGGTCGATTTCTCGCTCAACCCCGTGTGCGATGCCAGCGGCCGCGTGACCTATCTCGTGCCCTCGGGCAACGTCATCGACGCGCGCGTGCGGGCCGACGAGGCCCTGCGGCAGGCCAGCGCACTGCAGAACGCCATCTTCAACAGCGCCAACTTCTCCAGCATCGCCACCGACGCGCGGGGCGTCATCCAGATCTTCAACGTCGGCGCCGAGCGCATGCTGGGCTACGGCGCCGCCGACGTGATGAACCGCATCACGCCGGCCGAGATGTCCGACCCGCAGGAGCTGATCGCCCGCGCGGTTGCGCTCAGCCTCGAATTCGACACCCCCATCGCCCCGGGCTTCGAAGCGCTGGTCTTCAAGGCCTCCCGCGGCATCGTCGACATCTACGAGCTGACCTATGTGCGCCAGGACGGCACGCGCTTCCCGGCCGTGGTGTCGGTCACGCCGCTGCGCGACGCAGCCCAGGCGATCATCGGCTACCTGCTGATCGGCACGGACAACAGCGCACGCTGGCAGGCCGACGAGGCCCAGCGCGAGACGGACGCGCTGCTGCGCACCATCCACCTGCACTCCATCGTCTCGGTGACCGACCGCGCGGGCCGCATCGTCGAGGTGAACGACAGCTTCTGCGAGATCTCGGGCTACCGCCGCGACGAACTGCTGGGCCAGACCCACCGCGTCGTGAACTCCGGCGTGCAGGACCGTGCCTTCTGGACCGACATGTGGCGCAGCATCTCGGCGGGTCGACCCTGGCGCGGCGAGATCTGCAACCGCACCAAGGCGGGTTCGCTGTACTGGGTGGACAGCATCATCGTGCCCTTCGTCGGCGCCGACGGGCGGGCGACGAAGTACGTCTCGATCCGCACCGACGTCACCGCGGCGCGCCTGGATGCCGCCAGCATGGCGGCGAGCGAGGCGCTGCTGGAGCGCGTCGGCCGGATCGCCGGTGTCGGCGGCTGGGAGTACGAGGTGCAGACGCAGACGATGACCTGGACCGCGCAGAACTACCGCCTCCACGACCTGGCGCCGACCCGGGCGCCGACGCTGGAGGAGGACTTGTCGTTCTTCCCGGCCGGGGCCCGCGAGATGAAGCGGGCGGCACTCGCTGCGGCACTGGCCGAGGGCAAGCTGTGGGACCTCGAACTCCCGCTCGTCACCGCCGCCGGCCGCGCCCGGTGGGTGCGCACGGTCGGATCCGTCGAGGTGCTCGATGGCAGAACCGTCCGCATCTTCGGCGTGCTGCAGGACATCACCGAGCGCAAGCGCGGTGACGCCCGGCTGCGCCGCCTGGTGGACTCCAACGCCCAGGGCGTGATGTTCTGGAGCCGCGAGGGCCGGATCGCCCAGGCCAACGATGCCTTCCTGCGCATCGTCGGCTACAGCCGTGAGGAGTTCGAGGCGGGCCAGATCGGCTGGGCGAGCCTGACGCCGCCCGAGTTCGCCGAGGTCGACCGCCGCGGCCTGGAAGAAATCGCCCGGCATGGCGTGTGCATGCCCATGGAGAAGGCCTACATCCGCAAGGACGGCAGCCTGGTGCCGGTGATGGTGGGCGCGGCCAGCTTCGAGGACAGCCCGGACGAAGGCGTGTGTTTCGTCATCGACATCACCGAGCGCAAGCAGGTCGAGGCCTCGCTGCGCGAAGCCATCCACAGGGCCGAGGAGGCCAGCCGCGCCAAGAGCGACTTCCTGGCCAACACCAGCCATGAGATCCGCACGCCGATGAACGCCGTCATCGGCCTGTCCTACCTGCTCGGGCAGACGGCGCTGGACGAGCCGCAACGCCAGCTGCTGGCCAAGGTGGACCTGGCCAGCAAGTCGCTGCTGGGCGTGCTGAACAATGTGCTCGACCTGTCCAAGATCGAAGCCCATGAGCTGATCGTCGACCACGCGCCGTTCAGCCTGGCGCACCTGCTGCGGGACCTGGGCGACATCATGGCCATGCACGCACAGGCCAAGGGCATCGCCTTCGCCATCGACGCGCAGGACGGCCTACCGGATGCGCTGGAGGGCGATGTCACGCGGCTGGGCCAGGTGCTGACCAACCTGCTGTCCAACGCCATCAAGTTCACCGACCGCGGCCATGTCGGCTTGCGCGTGCGCCGCCTGGACGCCGCCCCGCCGCGGGTGCGCCTGGGCTTCGAGGTCGAGGACACCGGCATCGGCATCGCCGCCGAGGTCCAGGCGCGGCTGTTCGCCCCGTTCGTGCAGGCCGACGCCTCGATCACGCGGCGGTTCGGCGGCACCGGCCTGGGCCTGTCCATCGTCAAGCACCTGGTGACGCTGATGAACGGCGAGGTCGGGCTGCACAGCCAGCCGGGTGCCGGCAGCACATTCACCGTCACGCTGGACTTCGGCTGCGCCGCCGCAGAGGCCCTGACCCGCTTGCAGGTCGAGCCGCCGGCTGTCGGCCACGGATCGCTGGCCGGCGTGCGCGTGCTGGTGGTGGACGACAGCGACATCAACCTGGAAGTGACCCAGCGCATCCTGCAGCTCGAAGGGGCGAGCGTCGGCCTGGCCGCCGGTGGTGAAGACGCCCTCGACCTGCTGCGCCGGCATCCGGCCGGCTTCGACATCGTGCTGATGGATGTGCAGATGCCGGGGCTGGACGGGCACGATGCGACCCGGCGCATCCGTGGCGAACTGGGGCTGGCAGACCTGCCCGTCATCGCGCTGACCGCCGGCGCGCTGAGCAGCGAGCGCCTGAAGGCCAGCGACGCCGGCATGGACGACTACATCGTCAAGCCCTTCGACGCGCCGTCGCTGGTGCGCAGCATCCTGCGGCATCTGCGGCCGGGCGAGCCCGGTGCCGCCTTGCGACAGGCCGAAGCGACACCCTCGGCGCAATGGGAGGAGATCGAGGGCATCGACGGGGACGATGCGCGACAGCGCTTCGGCAGCGACTTCGTGCTGTTCCGCTCGATGCTCAAGCGCCTGCTCAGCGAGTTTGCGGATGTGACGATGGCGGCGCCGCAGGACTTGTCGGCCCTCGCGCTGGCCGTGCGCGGCGCGCGCATGCACAAGCTGCGCGGCATTGCGGGCATGCTGGGCGCGAAGGCGATCCAGCGCGACGCAGGTTCGGCCGAGGAGGCCTGCGCCGCCCGCGATGGCGAGCGCGCGCTGCAGCTGGCCGCCCGCCTGGATGTGCAACTGCAGCGCCTGGGCGAACAGGCCGCCGGCACGCTGGCCACCGCAGCGGCCGAGGCGCTGGCCCAGTCCCGGCAATCCGGCGGCGGCCCGCTCGAGGCGGACGCGCTGCACGAGCTGGTCGCGCTGCTGCGCAGCCAGAGCCTGTCGGCGGTGCAGCGCTTTCGCAGCGTCGCGCCGCAGCTGCGGCGCCAGATGGGCGCCGCGCGCTTCGAGCAGTTGCAGCAGCAGATCGACAACCTGCAGTTCGATGCCGCCGCCGATGTGCTGTCGCAAGGCCAGGCGCTGCCGGCGTGACTGCACCGGGCTCGGACCGGCGGCGACGAAACGCTAGCGGCCGTGCTGGACAAGGGCGCTTCGCGTCCTGGCGAACTCGGCGAGCTGGTCGGAAGGCAGCGCCCGGCTGTAGAGGAAGCCCTGGATCAGGTCGCAGTCCCGCTCGCGCAGGAAGGCCAGCTGCGCCTCGGTTTCGACACCCTCGGCCACGACGGTCATGCCCATGGACTTGCCGAGCGTGATGATGGCTTGCGCGATGGACTGGTCTTCGACGTTGGTCTCCAGGTCACGCACAAACGCACGGTCCACCTTGAGGGTGTCGATCGGGTACTGTTTGAGCCTGGCCAGCGATGAATAGCCGGTGCCGAAATCGTCCAGCGCGACACGCAGCCCCATGGACTTCATCTCGTCCAGCAGCGCGATGCAGTGTCTTTCGTCCTGGGCCAGCATGCTTTCCGTGATCTCCAGCTCAAGCGCGGCGGGCGCGATGCCGGTCTCGGCGATCACGCGCCGCAGGTCGCGCATCAGGTGCTCGTCGGCAAACTGCCGGGCGGACAGGTTCACCGCCATCTTCATCGAAGGCAGACCCTGGGCCAGCCACGCCACCTGCTGCCGGCAGGCCTGCTCCAGCACCCAGAGGCCGAGCGCCACGATCAAGCCGGTCTCTTCCGCCACCGGGATGAACTGCAGCGGCGGGATGGACCCCATGGTCGGGTGCTGCCATCTCAACAGCGCCTCGACGCCCTCCACCTCGCCGGACGACAGCCCCACCTTGGGCTGGTAGTGGACGCTGAACTGCCGCGTCTCGACCGCCCGACGCACCTCGGACTCGAAGGCCAGCCGCTCGATCGAGTGCCGATTGAGCGCGGGCGTGTAGAACACGAAGTCGTTGCGCCCGCTGTCCTTGGCCTGGTAGAGCGCGATGTCGGCATGCTTCATGAGCACGCGCTCGTCCTGGCCGTCCTGGGGGAACACGCTGATGCCGATGCTCGCCGTGATGCGCAGCTCCTGGCCTTCGAGGTGAATCGGCTGGGCGATGGCGACGAGCATCCGGCGCGCCAGGCCCGCCAGCCAGGCCGGCGCATCCAGTCCCGGTGCGAGCACCACGAACTCGTCGCCGCCCAGCCGGCACACGTGGGCGTCGTCGCCGCAGGTCTGTGCCAGCCGCTGGGCCACCGTCTTCAGCAACTGGTCGCCGCTGCCGTGGCCCAGCGTGTCATTGACGTTCTTGAAGCGGTCCAGATCGATGAACAGCACGCCCAGCACCTTGGCATCGACCTGTGCCTGCGGCAGCAGCCGTGCCATCAGCCGCGCCATGTCCGTCCGGTTGGCCAGCCCGGTGAGCCGGTCCGTGTAGGCCAGGATCTCGGCCTGCTGCACGGCCTCCCTGGCCAGCGCCATCTCCATAGCCAGCTCCTGCTGGTGGCGTTGCAACTCGTCGGCCAACTGGTTGAAGGCGATGGCCAGGTCACCCACTTCGTCGGCGTCGAGCCGCTCGATGCGGAACGACGAATTGCCGGTGGCGAAGGCGTGCACGCCGCCGTGGATCTGCCGGATGTTGCGGACATGCCTGCGCGACGCCTTCAGCCCAACCCACCCGATGACGGCCGCGGCGGTCATCCCGGCCAGGCCGATGGCGTAGAGCGCCCAGGCGTTGGCGTGGTACAGCTGGGCCGAGATGTTGGTGTATTCCAGCACCACGGCCCCCGTGATCGCCGATCTGGCCGCACCCGCCCAGATCGGCACCACCATCTGCTCGGCGCCGTTGGGGTGCTGGTCGCTGACCTCGACGAACGCCCGTGGCTGCCCGTCCTGCAAGGTGAGACCGACCTCGTTGTGGCGGTCGCCGCTGTAGGGCGTCCCCAGTTCGGTCGGGACGATGTCGCCGATGGTGATGCGCTGGGCGTCGACGATGAACAGGTCGCGCTTGTAAAGCTCGTCCAGGCTGGCCACGTAGCCCTGCAGGTCGCCTTGCCGATGGCCGGCCTCCAGCGCCACCGACGCGGCGAGATTGCGGGCTTCCAGCTGCGCGGCGCCCTCGATGGAGTCCAGCAGCGCGGCGATGGAGGCACCGGTCAGCACCAGCACGACGACGCAAGTGGCGAAGACGATGCCCAGCAGCTTGGCCCGTACGCTCGCACCTCGCAGCCCCCAATGCGTGAACGCGTGGCCGCGATCCGGGTTCGAGCCTGACGCGGCCACGCGCAGCGCTTCGTCCGTCGCCGTCTGGGCCGAGGGTCGGCGCGACAATCTCCATCGCAATGGGCTGAGTCGCATCCGGTGCTCCGGGTTGGTGCTGCTGGTTTCGATCTAACGGGGCATTCTGATGGCGAAGGAGGTCGCACGTCAAAGACCTGGAAGGACGAGCATCCGATCCTTGGCGCGCTGCACAGGTCCATGCGTCGGTCCTGAGGTGCGCTAGCAGACGGACTCCCGCGCCACGCTCGATGATGCTCGGGCTGTCCATGCTTCCGGGTCTCTCCATGAACTCCCAACACCTGCCCTTCGGCACGACAGCGCCCCTCCCTCTGCCCCTCTGCGTGCCCCTCTGCGTGCCCGCGATGCGGCCCGGCGCGCCGACGTCGTTCGGCAGTCCCACGGCCAGCCGGACGGGAACGCCCGACGATTCGACGCTGGACGCCGCCGCACAGGCGAGTGCGCTGTGGCGGCAAGCCGTGCACGACCTGCGCGGCAAGCTCGGCGTGGTCACCAACGTCACGGCCCTGCTGCAGACGACCTGCCGCGACCCGCGCCAGACCGAGTTGCTGGGCGTGCTGGAGCGCAACGTGTGCGGCTTGCGGGACCTGCTGAACGGCATGGCGGAGCTCGCCCGGCTCGACGCCAGACGCGAGCGCCCGGCGCTGCGCGTGATCGACGTCGCGGCGGCACTGGATGACACGTGCAGGAACCTGCGGGTGCTCGCAGCCTCGCGGGGTGTTCAGCTCGACTTCCGCGGCCCGGCCAGCCTCATCGCCGAAAGCGACCCGCTGATGGTGGCGCGCATCGCGCAGAACCTCGTGCTGAACGCCATCCAGTACGCGCCTGCCGGTACCGTGGTGCTGACCTGCGGCACCAGCGGCGCCCACGAGGCCGAGCCCTGGTATTTCGAGGTCGGCAACGCAACGACCGCTCATCCCCGCGGCGCGCGCGCGCTGCCGCCTGCACCCCCGGTCGCGCCTGCGATGGCAGGCCTGGTCGCAGGCGAAGGCATCGGCCTGTCCATCGTCGGGCGGCTCTGCAGCCTGCTGGGCGGGACGGTTGAAGTCGCCTGTGATGAAGCCGGTGGACGGACCACGCGCATCAGGCTGCCCCGGCAGTGTTCCGAGGTGCTCCAGGACATGACCATTGCGGCGCTGGGCGGCCGGCGGGCTTCGGCGACCGGCCTGTGGGCGCTGGCTGGCGTGCAACGCCGCGAGCCGAGGCTGGCGTCACCGCCGGCCGGGGCCGCCGCGGGGCCGATGCAGCACTCCTGACCCTGTGCGTCGCATCCCGGGCGCCGCCGCGCACGCATGCGCGGCCAGAAACCGCTACCTCGCGACAGGACGGCGCCGGCCCGCAACGCTTTCGAGCTGCGGGGCCGTCAATGCGCGAGAGTCATCATGTCGACCACGTTGGTCACGCCCGGCGTGTTCCAGGCCGAGTTGGTCGCGGTTTCGCGCTCGGCCCAGTTCTTCACCGTTCCCGAGAGCGTGACGTCGCTGCCATGGATGGCGACGGCGATGCCGCTGGCATCGATCGCGGCCCGCTTCAGCGCGGACTCGATGTCGGACTGAATCAGCAGCACCGACGGCGACGGCTGGATGCTGATCTGGTTGCTGACGCCGGTGACCCCCATCATGGGCCGCACGTTGTCAGCCGCCGCTTCCTTCTGGAACTGCCAGTCCACGTCGCCCGAGAGCGTCACGCTGCCGTTCTCCACCATCACCTTGATGCGGCGGCCCACCGTCAGCGGGAACGCCCACTCCAGCGCGTTCTGCACCGCAGCGGCGATGTCGGCGTCGGACCGTTGGCTCAGGCCGGAGAGGTGGACGACGAGCTCGGTGGCCATGGCCTTGACGCCCGACACGCGCTGCGCCGCCCGCTCGGCATTCCACTTCTCCGCGTACGAGTCCACCTGGCCCGCAAGCGTCACGATGCCGTCCTTCACCTCGACCCCTATCCGTGCGCCGTGCACCGAGGGCTCCCACATCAGTTCATCGCTCACGTCCTGCTGCAACTGGGTGTCGGTTTTCATGAAAGTGACTCCTGTGGGTGGCGGGACGACCAGCCTGCGCGCGCGCGGCCGGCGGGTCTGTGCGCCCGCCAACATCAGGCCACCGCGGCGCGGCCGGCGTGCCTGATGCCGCGGCGGCGGGGCCGATTCAGCAGACCAGGCTCATCTGGTCCACGACATTGCGCACGCCCGCGCTGCCCCACGCCGAGCGCTTGGCCAGGTCGCGTTCGGCCCAGCTGTGCACATCGCCCGTCAAGGTGATGTCGGCGCCGTTGACGGTCACGACGATGCCCTTCGCATCCGCGACGGCGCGGCGCTTGAGTGCGGCCTCGATGTCCGACTTGACGACGGTCGCGGACAGCGCCGGCCGGATGGCGATCTGGTTGCTGATGCCCGTGACGCCCGACAGGTATCGCAGGCTGTTGGCGGCGTCCTGGCGCTGGAACTGCCACTCCACGTCGCCCGACAGCGTCAGCCAGCCGCCCTCCACCATGACCTTGACGGCGTCGGCGGGCAGGGAGCTCGTCCAGCCCAGGATGTTCTGGGCGGATTGCGCAATGTCGGCATCGCTGCGCTTGCCGAACTCTGGCAACGCGACCGTCATCTCGATGGCCAGCGCCTTGACGCCATGCACGCGCTCGGCGGCCCGTTCGGCATTCCACTTCTCCACGTAGCTGCCGACCTCGCCGGCCAGCGTCACGACGCCGTGCTTCACCTGCACGCCGATCTGTGCGGCATGCACCGAGGGTTCCCACGTCAGCTCCGCCATCACGTCTTGCTGCAGTTGCGCGTCAGTCTTCATGGTCTGGTCCTGGTTGTTGAGGAAGAGGCAGCGTGAGACGTCCGGGCGCTGCAGTCTGTGCGACAGCAGACAGCGGCGGAAGACGCCCTTCGTGTTCGCTGGCGCACGGTCTGGAGCGCGGCTTGTGCCTACGCTCGTCGTGCCGATGCGGCCGATCCGGCCCGCCGGCTGCCTTCACTCACTGGAGCGCTCCATGCCCCGACACCTCCCATCCCCGGCCCTGCTGGCGGGGCCGATCCCACCCGCCGGACCTTGCGGGGTCACGGGGCCAGCCGGCCGCCATGGGGCCGGGGCCTTCGCTGCGCCGGACGGGCGAGGCTTCATCGCGTTGCTGGAGGCATTCAGGTCAACAGGCGGCACCGCGCCCGGCGAGGCCCTGGGCCCATTGCTGCAGGCGCATCGGCCGGGGCATGCGGTCGACCTGGCCAGGCTGCTCGGCACCGGCCAGTTGTTCGCCTTCCCCTGGCGTGCCGGTCTGTGGGTGCCGATGTTCCAGTTCGATGCCGCTGACCTGTCGCCGCGTGCGGGCGCCCAGCGCGTGCGCGCCGAACTGCCGCCGCAATGGACGGGATGGGCCTTGGCGTCCTGGTTCGCCGCAGCGAACGACAGGCTGGACGGCCGCCGTGCGGTGGACGTCATCGACCTGGACCTGGCCGCCGTCATCCGGGCCGCGCAGGGCCAGCCCCCCGCCGGTGAGGCGCCGCGCACAGCCGCCCGGCCGATGCGCGAACTCGCGGCGAGCGTGTGACGCCCGACCCCGCCGCTCCGGTGCCGCCCGGCGGAGCGCCCGCCGCGCCGGCGGCTCCAGCGGCCGCGGCAGTGCCGGCGGCGACGGCCCAGCCCTCGTGGCTGCGCCAGCACCGCAGCGCGGCGATGGCCGCCTTGACCGGCCTGGTCGTGCTGGCCGCCCTGGCGGCGCGCTGGTGGGCAGGGCCGCAGGCGGCGACACAAGGCGTGCTGCGGCGCGACTTCGTGCAGACCGTCGTCGCCAGCGGCCACGTCGAGGCACCGCACCGCCTGGACGTCGGGGCGCTGATCACGGGCACGGTCCTGCTGGTGCCCGTGGCCGAGGGCCAGGCCGTCAGCGCCGGCGACCCGCTGGTGGCGCTCGACGCGTCAGAGTTGAACGCCGCCGCCCGCCAGGCCGACGCGGCGGTCGGGCAGGCCCAGGCGAAGCTGCGGCAGTTGCAGGAAGTGCAGGCGCCGGTCGCCGCGCAGACCTTGCGGCAGGCCCGGGCGAGCCTGGCCAGTGCGCGCACCGCGCTGACGCGCAGCCAGGAACTGTTCGACCAGGGCTTCATTGGCCAGGCCGCGCTGGACGACGCGAGCAAGCTCGTCGAGCTGGCGGACGCCCAGATGCGCTCGACCCAGAAGCAGCTGGAGACCACCGGCGCCACGGGCAGCGATCGCGCGCTGGCGGCGGCCGACCTGAACGGGGCACAGGCCAGCGCGCAGGCGGCCAGGGCGCGGGCAGGCTACGCCTCGATCCGGGCGCCCGTGGCCGGCACGCTGATCGCGCGCAATGTGGAAGTGGGCGATGTGGTCCAGCCGGGCCGGGTGCTGATGACGCTGTCGCCACGCGGCGTCACCCAGCTGGTGGTGCAGATCGACGAGAAGAACCTGGCGCTGCTGGCCCTGGGCCAGGGCGCGCTCGCCTCGGCCGACGCCTACCCCGCGCAGCGCTTCGCCGCACGGCTGGCCTACATCAATCCCGGCGTCAACGCGACCACCGGCGCGGTCGAGGTGAAGCTGGACGTCGCCACCCCGCCGGCCGTGCTGAAGCAAGACATGACGGTCTCGGTGGACATCGAGGTGGCGCGCCGGCCCCAGGCCTTGATCGTCGCTGTCGCCGCCGTGCGCGACGCCGACAGCGCAGCGCCCTGGGTGCTGCGCGTCGACCGCCGGCATGCCGTGCGCACGGCGGTGCAACTGGGGCTGCGCAGCGGCGGCCTGGCCGAAGTGACGAGCGGGCTCGCCGAGGGCGATGCCGTCGTGGTGGCACCGGCCACGCTGGCGCCAGGTGCGCGCATCCGCGCGGTTGCAATGACGCCAGCGCTGCCCGCGTCGGCGCTGCAGTGAGCGCATGGCGATGTTCGGCAACCGCCTGCCCTTCGAATGGATCGTCGCGCTGCGCTTCCTGCGCGAGGGTCGCCTGCAGACGGCGTTCATCATTGCCGGCGTGTCCATCGGCGTGGCGGTGATCGTCTTCATGTCGGCGCTGATGGCGGGCCTGCAGTCCAACTTCATCCGGCGGGTGCTGTCGGCCTCGGCTCACATCGAGCTGCTGCCGCCCAAGCAGGTCTCGCGACCGCTGCGCAACGGCGCGCAGGGCCTGCCCGGCGAGGCCGAGGGCGCCATCGTGCAGGCGCCCTTGCAGCGCCTGAAATCCATCGACCAGTGGCAGGCCGTTGCCACGCTGATCCAGGCCATGCCCGAGGTGCTGGTGGTGGCGCCCATCGCCGCAGGCTCGGCGCTGGCGGTGCGGGGCAGCGCCACGCGCGCCATCACGCTGACAGGCATCGAGCCCGGGTTGTATTTCCGCATCGTCGACCTGGCCGACAAGGTCGTGCGCGGCACGCCCCGGCTGCTGGGCACCGACATCCTGATCGGCACCGAGCTGGCCACCGACCTCGGCGTGGGCGTGGGCGACAAGCTCCGCGTCAACACCGGCGCCGGCGACAGCGCCGTGTCCAGCACGCTGACGATCTGCGGCGTGTTCGACCTGGGCAACAAGGGCGCCAACCTGCGCAGCACCTTCGTCGCGCTGCGCACCGCGCAAAGCCTGCTGGGCCTGCCCGGCGGCGCCAGCAGCCTGGAGGTGACGGTGCGCGACGTCTATGCGGCCGAGACCGTGGCCCAGCAGATCACCGCCGCCACGGGCGTGGAGTCCGACAGCTGGATCACCACCAACGCGCAGTTCTTCACCGCCGTCAGCGCGCAGACCACGGCCAACACCGCGATCCGCTTCTTCGTCGGCCTGTCGGTCGCGTTCGGCATCGCCAGCGTGCTGGCGGTGGTGGTGGTGCAGAAGTCGCGCGAGATCGGCATCCTGCGCGCCATGGGCATCTCGCGTGCCCAGATCCTGCGCCTGTTCCTGCTGCAGGGCGGCCTGCTGGCGCTGAGTGGCGCAGTGCTGGGCAGTGGCATCGGCGCGCTGGGCCTGGTGCTGTGGCAGCGCCTGGCCAAGAACGCCGACGGCACGCCGCTGTTCCCGCTGGTCATGGACCCGGCGCTGTTCGGCGCGGCCTTGCTGCTGGCCACCCTGACGGGTCTGGTGGCGGCCTTCGCGCCGGCACGCAGCGCGGCGCGGCTGGACCCCGTGGTGGCCATCCGTGGCTGACACCGTGGTCGTGCAGATGCGCGGCGTGCGCAAGGCCTACAACCCCGGCACGCCCATCGAGACCGAGGTGCTGCACGGCATCGACCTGACCGTGGTGCAGGGCGAGTTCTGCGCCGTCGTGGGCCCCTCGGGTTCGGGCAAGAGCACGCTGCTGAACATCGTCGGGCTGCTCGACCGGCCCACGGCGGGCACGCTCGAGGTGTGCGGCGAACAGACCACCCGGCTGGACGACCGCGCGCTGACCCGGCTGCGCGGCCACAGCATCGGCTTCGTCTTCCAGTACCACCACCTGATCACGGCGTTCACGGCGCTGGAGAACGTGATGATGCCCATGCTCGGCGCCGCCGAGTTCGCCAACGAGGCCATGCGCGTGCGCGCCTTGGCGCTGATCGCCAGCGTCGGCCTGACGGCCTGGCAGGACAACCTGGCCGGCAACCTCAGCGGCGGGCAGCAGCAGCGCGTGGCCATCGCACGCGCGCTCGCGATGGGGCCGGCGCTGCTGCTGGCCGACGAGCCGACCGGCAACCTGGACACCCGAAGCGCCGACGAGGTGTTCACGCTGCTGCGGCAATTCAACACCGAGCGGGGCACCACGGTGCTGTTCGTGACCCACAACGTCGCGCTGGCGGAGCGCTGCGACAAGACCATCGAGGTGATCGATGGCCGCCTGACCGGTTGAACGCGCATGCGCCAGGCACTCACCCAGAGCTTCAGCACCTTCCTGCGCCGCCGGCGCGCGAAGCGGCATTTCGAGCGCCGGCCGCTGTTGCAGGCGCTGACGGCGGCGCAGCCCGGCCGGCCTGCGGCCAGTCTGGACGCGGGCCTGCTGGCCGCCGCCGCGGGCCAACCCGCGCAGGCGCTGGCGCGGCTGGACGCCCGGCCCGACGGCCTGGACGCCGCCGAGGCCGCCCGGCGCCTGGCCCGTGACGGGCCGAACGAGATCCAGCACGAGGCACCGCTGCCGGGCTGGCTGCGGCTGTGGCGCTGCTACCTGAACCCGTTCAACCTGCTGCTCACGGCGCTGGCCCTGCTGTCGTTCATGAGCGCCGACAGCAAGGCCACGGTCGTGATCGGCGTCATGGTGGCGCTGAGCACCGGCATCCGCTTCGTGCAGGAAGGCCGCGCCCACCGCGCGGCGGAGGGCCTGCGGGCGATGGTGACCAACACCGCCACGGTCATCCGCCGCGCCTCGGCTTCGCCGGCCTCGGCCGCTGGGGTCGCACCACCGCAGCCGCGCGAGATGCCGGTGCGCGAGCTGGTGGCGGGAGACGTGGTGACGCTGTCCGCGGGCGACATGGTCCCGGCCGACTGCCGCGTGCTGAGCGCCCGCGACCTGTTCGTCGCCCAGGCGGCGATGACCGGCGAGTCGCTGCCGGTGGAGAAGTTCCCCCAGGGCGCGGTAGGCGCCCCCGCGACGGCCCTGGACCAGCGCAACCTGGCCTTCATGGGCACCAGCGTCGTCTCTGGCACGGCGACCGCACTGGTGGTGGCCACGGGCGGACGCAGCTATTTCGGCACGCTCGCTGCCCATGCCACCGCCACCGAGACCGCCCCCAACGCGTTCCAGGCCGGCGTCAACAGCGTGAGCTGGCTGCTGATCCGCTTCGCGGCCGTGATGGTGCCCATCGTCTTCCTGGTCAACGGCGCCACCAAGGGCGACTGGCTGCAGGCCTTCCTGTTCGCGCTCTCGGTGGCGGTGGGCCTGACGCCCGAGATGCTGCCGATGATCGTCACCAGCACGCTGGCCAAGGGCGCGGTGCTGCTGTCGCGCAGGAAGGTGGTAGTCAAGCGGCTGGACGCGATCCAGAACTTCGGCGCCATGGACATCCTGTGCACCGACAAGACCGGCACGCTGACGCAGGACCAGATCGCGCTGGCGCGCCACGCCGATGCCTGGGGCCAGGACAGCGCCGAGGTGTTGAACTTCGCCTACCTCAACAGCTTCTACCAGACCGGGCTGAAGAACCTGCTGGACCGCGCGGTGCTGGCGCGCGTGGACGTGGCCGTGGAGCTGCAGCTGAAGGACGCCTACCGCAAGGTGGACGAGATCCCCTTCGACTTCGAGCGCCGGCGCATGTCGGTGGTCGTCGCCGCGCTGGTGGGTGGCCAGGATCAGCACCACGAGCTGATCTGCAAGGGCGCGGTCGAAGAAGTGCTGGCCGCCTGCACGCAGGTGCGCGCCCAGGACCCGGTCGATGCCAGCCTGGACGGCGCACGCGCGATGCCCACGCAGCCGCTGGACGCCGCGCTGCTGGCGCGCACGCAGGCCGTCACGGCCGGCCTGAACGCCGAGGGCCTGCGTGTGGTGGCGGTGGCCGTCAAGACGCTGCCGCCGGGCCAGGCGGCCTACTCGGTGGCCGACGAAGCCGGCCTGACGCTGATCGGCTACGTCGCCTTCCTGGACCCGCCCAAGGAATCCGCCGCGCCGGCGTTGCAGGCGCTGGCGGCGCACGGCATCACCGTCAAGGTGCTGACCGGCGACAACGACCTGGTGACGGCCCAGGTCTGCCGCCAGGTCGGCCTGCCGGCGGATGACATCCTGCTGGGCGCGCAGGTCGAGGCCTTGGGCGACGACGCGTTGAAGGCCGCCGCCGAGGCTCACAACGTCTTCGCCAAGCTCACGCCGCTGCACAAGGAGCGCATCGTGCGCGCGCTGCGCGCCAGCGGCCACGTGGTGGGCTTCATGGGGGACGGCATCAACGACGCCCCGGCGCTGCGCGCGGCCGACATCGGCATCTCGGTGGACAGCGCGGTCGACATCGCCAAGGAGGCGGCCGACATCATCCTGCTCGAAAAAAGCCTGCTGGTGCTGGACGAGGGTGTCGTCGAAGGCCGCAAGACCTTCTGCAACATGCTCAAGTACATCCGCATGACGGCCAGCGGCAACTTCGGCAACGTGCTGAGCGTGCTGGTCGCCAGCGCCTTCCTGCCCTTCCTGCCGATGCTGCCGCTGCAGCTGCTCGTGCAGAACCTGCTGTACGACATCGGCCAGACCGGCATTCCCTTCGACAACGTCGACCCCGAGCTGGTGGCCAGGCCGCTGACCTGGAACCCGTCCGACATCGGCCGCTTCATGCTGTTCTTCGGGCCCATCAGCTCGCTGTTCGACCTCGTCACCTTCGGCGTGATGTGGTGGGTGTTCAGCGCCAACAGCGTCGCCGAGCAGACGCTGTTCCAGTCCGGCTGGTTCGTGGTGGGCCTGCTCACCCAGACGCTGGTGGTGCACATGGTGCGCAGCCCCCGGCTGCCTTTCATCCAAAGCCGCGCATCGGCACCGCTGATGGCGATGACGCTGCTCATCGTCACGGTGGGCCTGTGGCTGCCCAACGGGCCGCTGGCAGGCTATTTCAAGCTGCAGGCCCTGCCGTGGGCGTACTACCCCTGGCTGGGGGCCATCCTGCTGGGCTACTGCACGCTGGTCACGCTGATGAAGCGGGTCTACGTGCGGCGCTACGGCTGGCAATAGCCGCGGGCGACGGCGGCCGGTGACAAGACTTGCGAAAGCGACGAATGGACTTCAAGGACTACTACGCCACGCTGGGCGTCGAGCGCACCGCGACCCACGACGAGATCAAGCGCGCCTACCGCAAGCTGGCGCGCAAGTACCACCCCGACGTCAGCAAGGAGCCCGACGCCGAGGCCCGCTTCAAGGAGATCGCCGAGGCGCACGAGGCCTTGATCGACGCCGAACGCCGCGCCGCCTACGACGACATCGCGCAGCGCCATGCCAGCGGCCAGGGCTTCGAGCCGCCCCCGGGCTGGGACAGCGGCTTCGAGTACAGCGGCCGTGGCGGCGGCATGCCACCCGATGCGGGCGGCTCGCGGGACTTCAGCGACTTCTTCGAGTCGCTGTTCGGCCGCGGTGGCTTCTCTGGTGACGACGGCATGCCGCGCCCCGGCGCCGGGCGCGGGCCGGCGCCGGGGCGCGACCACCATGCCAAGGTGGCCATCGAGCTGCAGGACGCCTACCGCGGTGCGCAACGGATGATCTCGCTGCGCATGCCTGTGGTGGATGCAACGGGCCGCACCGTGCTGCAGGAGCGGCAGCTGCAGGTCGGCATTCCCAAGGGGGTCCGCGAAGGCCAGCATCTGCGGCTGGCGGGCCAGGGGGCCGCGGGCCACGGGGGCGCTTCGGCGGGCGACCTTTACCTGGAGATCCAGATCCTGCCGCACCCGGTGTTCCGGCTGGACGGGGGCGACCTCTTCTTCGACCTGCCCGTGGCGCCCTGGGAGGCCGCACTCGGCGCCACGGTCACCGCGCCCACGCCCGACGGCAGCGTGCAGCTCGGCGTGCCACCGGGCTCGTCGCAAGGCCGCAAGCTGCGCCTGAAAGGCAAGGGCCTGCCGGGCAAGGTGCCGGGCGACCTCTACGCCGTGCTGACGATTGCATGGCCCACACCGGCCAGCGACGCCGACAAGGCGGCCTACGCCGCCCTGGCCAGCGCCTTTGCCGACTACCACCCGCGCGCCGCTCTGGAGGCCCAAGGCCATGGCTGATCTTCATGTCGTGACGCTGGCGGCGGTCGTCGTCGAAGAGCAGTTGTCGT
Source organism: Roseateles sp. (assembly GCF_965229315.1). Taxonomy (GTDB): domain Bacteria; phylum Pseudomonadota; class Gammaproteobacteria; order Burkholderiales; family Burkholderiaceae_C; genus Pelomonas. The sequence continues at coordinate 1,852,673 of NZ_CBDDJA010000002.1, read as the reverse complement.
TCACCCTGGCAACGCTCTGCCGGGCCAGTGGCGCCAGCGCTGAGCAGGTTCATGCGCTGGTGGGCGAGAACCTGCTGCGGCCGGCGGGCCCCGGCCCGTCCGAGTGGCGCTTCGGCGGCGACGCGCTGCGGCGCACGCGCCGCGCGCTGCGGCTGGCGCGCGATCTCGAACTGAGCCTGTCCGGCGTCGCGCTGGTGCTGGACCTGCTCGCCGACATCGAGCGCCTGCAGTCGAGGCTGCGACGCCGATGACGGCGCGGCGCCTGCTGCGCGACGGTGCGAACGAACTCCGCGGTGCCGCCCGGGTTTCCGCGTGGCGGCGAGTCCTGTTCCAGTTCCGCCACCCGCTGGCATGACCTCCGAGATGGGCGCGATCGCGACGCTGCTCGATGCCACCGAAGACCAGCCCACGCCGATGCAGACGGAGGTGGCCCACGTCGGGCGGGTGCTCGGGACCGCGGCGATGGTCATCGCCGCGGTCGTCGCGGCGACCATCCTGGCCCTCAGCGACGTGCGCGCCCCGGCCGATGTCGTGCGCGTGCTGCTGGGCGTGGCGCTTGCGGTGGCGATCGTGCCCGAGGGCCTGCCGGCCATCCTGTCGCTGGTGCTGGCACTGGCGCTGGGCGTTCAGCGCATGGCCCGGCGCCATGCCATCGTGAAGAAGCTGGCCTCGGTGGAGACGCTGGGCTCGGCCACCGTCATTGCCACCGACAGGACCGGCACGCTGACCCGCGCCGAGATGACCATCGTCCGTGTGGTCACCGCTTCACGCGCCTGGGCGAGATCCCGTTCACGTCGGACCGCAAGATGATGTCCACCATCGAGGCTGACCACGACTGTGGGGCTGGGTGGTGTCGTCCTCGTTGCTGCAGGTGGCGGTGGTCCACGTCCCGTTCCTGAACCGGGCGTTCGGCACGGCGCCGCTGTCGGCGCCGCAGTGGCTGCGTTGCGTGGCGATGGCCAGCGGTGTGTTCTGGTTCAGCGAGCTTCGAAAGTGGGTGCTGCGCGCCACGGCATGACGGCGGTGCGGCAACGAACAGATGCCGCCCGACCCAGGCAGGAGACTGCGCCATGACGCCAAAGGACGAGACGCCACGATTTCCAGGGTCATGCCATGGCCGACCCGGCGGGCCTGCGCCGCGACCCGTGCCCGGGGCTCTCGGGCGAAGGCCGTTCCTGCTGGGCGTGCCGGCGGCCCTGGGCGGCGCAGCCGCGCTGTCGGCCTGCTCCGCGGCGCCCGATGCCGAGCCCTACGAGACCGTCGCCGCACGGATACGGCGCCCGGCGTTGCCGCTCGTGCCCGAAGGCGCACCTCCCGAGCCGACTTTGGGCGTCGAACGGCTGCGGGAGCTGGTCAGGTTCGCCACGCTGGCCCCGTCCAGCCACAACACGCAATGCTGGCGCTTCGCGCTGGCAGGCGAGGTCCTCACCATCCTGCCTGACCTGCTGCGGCGCTGCCCCGCCGTGGACCCGGACGACCACCATGTCTTCGTCTCCCTCGGCTGCGCCACCGAGAACCTGGCCCATGCAGCGCTGGCGCAAGGCCTGCATGCCGAAGCCCGCTTCGATGCCCGGCGCGACATGCTGCGCGTGACGCTGACGCCCACGCCGGCCCAGACCTCGCCGTTGTGCCAGGCGATCCCCGCGCGGCAATGCACGCGCGGCGACTACGACGGCCAGCCGCCGTCCAGCCAGGCGCTGCAGCTGCTCGAACGTGCGGGCACGTCCGACAGCGTGCGGATGCATGTGTTGACCGGCCGGCAGGCCCTGGAGCGCGTGCTCGCGTGCGTGGTGCAAGGCAACGCCGCGCAGTTGTCGGACGCGGCCTTCGTCGCCGAGCTGAGGTCCTGGCTCCGCTTCAACGGCGCCGATGCCGTGCGCACCCGTGACGGGCTGTTCAGCGTCTGCTCAGGCAGCCCGGCCCTCCCCGCCTGGCTGGGTGCGCTGGCGTTCGAATGGCTGTTCACCGCCAGCGGCGAGAACGACAAGATCGCGCGCCAGGTGCGCAGTTCGGCGGGCATCGCCGTGTTCGTCGGCGCGGCGGCAGACAAGGCGCACTGGATTGAAGTGGGCCGCGCCTACGAGCGCTTCGCGCTGCAGGCCACGGTGCTGGGCGTGCGCAACGCCTTCCTGAACCAGCCGGTGGAAGTGGCCGCCATGCGCCCGGCGTTCGCAGCGGCGCTCGACCTCCCCGGCCAGCGGCCCGACCTGGTGGTGCGCTTCGGCCACGGGGCGACGCTGCCACCGTCGCTGCGCCGGCCGGTCGCGTCGGTCATGGCCTGAAGCACCGGGCCCGCACGCGGCGATTGCACATGCCCTGGCTGCCCTGGTTCGTGTCGACCGCATGCGCGCTGGTGCTGGCGCTGGTGGGCATCACGGCCTTCGGGCAACGCCGCTGGGCCGCGAGGGTGCTGGCCCTTCAGCGCACGCTCGAAGCCGGTCGTGTCGACGCGGGGCCCGCCGCCACGGCGCTGCCGACACGCTATGACGCCCGCGAACTCGATGGCCTGCCGGCGCCGGTGCAGCGCTACTTCCGCACCGTGCTCAAGGACGGGCAACCCATCATCACCGCGGCCTGGATCGACACCGAGGGCAGGTTCAGCCTGTCGCCGACCGCTGCGCAGTGGAAGCCGTTCGCGGCACGGCAGCGGGTCATCACGCGTCGGCCAGGCTTCCTGTGGGACGCGCGCATCTCGATGTTGCCCGGCGTGACCGTGCGCGTGGTCGACAGCTACATCGCCGGCCGCGGCTTGCTGCGTGCTGCCGTCCAGGGCCTGTTCAGCATGGCGGCGCTGCAGGGTGACGGCGAGGTGGCGCGCGGCGAATTCATGCGCTGGTTCGCCGAAGCCGCCTGGTACCCGACCGCCCTGCTGCCGAGCCAGGGCACGCAATGGCAGGCCGTCGATGACCGCTCGGCGCGGGCCACGGCGGCGGACGGGCCGATCCGCTTGACGTTGCTGTTCAGCTTCAACGACGCCGGGCTGATCAGCGCGTTCCGGGCCGAGGCGCGCGGCGCCATGGTGGGCCGGCAGATGGTCATGGCCCCGTGGGAGGGGAGTTGGTCGAACTACCAGGCGCACGACGGTGTGATGGTGCCGTGCACCGGCGAAGTGGCCTGGATGCGGGACGGTGCCCGCAGGCCCTACTTCGTCGGCGCGGTCACGGCGCTGAAGTTCGAGTGTTCGCCATGAACCGCGTCACGCGCTGAGCCAGGCCGCCGACATGCGCCTGTCTGTGGGCCGCCGCGTGCGCCGGCCCACAGACGGGCCGCGCGCCATGCCCTACAACGAGCCCGACCCCACATCCGCCATCAATGCCTTGATGGCCCACTCCCAAAGGTTCAGACCATGACGAAGCAACTCTCCGGCCTAGCCTTCGCGGCGCTCATCGCCGTCGGCGCACTCTGCAGCAACAAACCCGCGGCGGCGCAGGTCGCGGGTGCGACCACCACCGCCGACGTCAGCGTCACCGAATCGACGCAACTGGCGATGGGCTGGAGCGTCAAGAAGACGCTGATGGGCAAGACCCTCTACAACGACGCGGGTGACAAGGTGGGCAAGGTCGAAGACCTCATCATCTCGCCCGACAAGCGCGTGTCCTACGTCATCGTCGGCGCGGGCGGCTTCGTCGGCATCGGCCGGCACGACGTGGCCATTCCGGTCATGCAGATCAAGGATCAGGCCGGCAAGCTCGTGATGCCTGGCGCCACCAAGGCCATGATCAAGGGCATGCCCGAGTTCACGTACGCGGTCAGCACCGGCAACCGCGACGCCTTCGTCGCTGCGGCGGACAAGGACATCGCCAACGGCAGGAATGCGGTCGCCAATCTCGAGAAGAAGGCGGGCGCGGCGGGTGCCGATGCCAAGGCCCGCATCGACGTCGAGATCACGGCCCTTCAGTCGGACCTGAAGTCGGCCGAGACCAGGCTGGCCGAGATGAAGCAGGCCGACGCGGCGCGCTGGCGCGAGTTCGAGGCGGATGTCAGCGCCGCGACGGCCCGCCTGCGCAAGGCGACCGACAAGGCCATGGGCTGACGCGCTTGAAGAGGCCCCAGCGGGAGTTCGACGCAGACGCCCAGCCTGAGCTATCGTGCCGCGTGTTCAGGCACCGGCTGCCCGCATGCGTCTGCTGATCATCGAAGACAACCCCGACATCGTCGCCAACCTCCACGCCTACCTGGAGCCGCTGGGCTATCGACTGGACTACGAGGCCAACGGCAATGCCGGGCTGGCCGCGGCCGCGCGCGGCGTGCATGACGCCATCGTGCTGGACCTGATGCTGCCCGGGCTGGGCGGGCTGGAGCTGTGCCGGCGGTTGCGCCGCGACTGGCATTGCCGCACGCCCGTGCTGATGCTGACGGCGCGCGACACGATTGCCGACAAGGTCAGCGGCTTCGAGAGCGGGGCCGACGACTACCTCGTCAAGCCGTTCTCGATGGCCGAACTCGACGTGCGGCTGAAGGCGCTGGTGCGCCGCAGCCGCGACGGGCACGACGGCGTGCTGCTGCAGGTGGGTGACCTCAGCTTCGACCGCGGGGCGATGAAGGTCTCGCGTGCGGGCAGGACCGTCGAGCTGACACCCAGCGGCTACCGGCTGCTGGCCCGGTTGATGCTCGCGGCGCCCAATCTCGTCAGCCGCGAGGTGCTCACCTACGAGCTGTGGGGCGACTCGCCGCCCGAGAGCGACGCCTTGCGCACCCACATCCACGCGCTGCGCCAGGCCATCGACAAGCCGTTCGCCACCTCGCTGCTGCAGACGCAGGCGGGCCAGGGTTACCGGCTGGATGCCGAAGGCGCACCCGATGGCGACGATGTTCGGTAGCTCGCTGCGCAACCGCATCGTGGCGGCCTATGCGCTGCTGGCGGTGGCGGTGTGCGTGTTCTTCGCGGTGATGGTGTTCTTCGCGCGCCAGCAGATCGAGAAGTACGTCGTCCATCGCCGTCTGGAGACCGTGGCGCAATGGCGGCTGGCCCGCGCCGACACGCCGATGGCCGCCGAGATGACGCCCGAGATCGCCTTCTATCGCGGCCCCACCATGCCGGCTTCGCTGGCGTCACTGCAGCCGGGCTTCCATGAGATCGAGGACCACGAGCAGACGCTGGACGTGCTGGTGGGCCGCACGCCCGGTGGCGAGCGCTACGTGGCGGTCGACCTGGTCAGCGATTTCGAGCGCATCGAGAAGCAGTTGATGGTGGGCCTGGGCCTGTGCATCGCCGCCGCCGCCGTGCTCGCGGCCGTGCTGGCGCGGGCCACGGCGGGCCGGGTGATCTCGCCGGTGACCGGCCTGGCGCAGGCGGTGCGGCAAGGCTCGCTGGCCCCCGGGCAGCTGCTGCTCACGCGCGAGGACGAGATCGGCCAGCTGGCACGCACCTTTGCCGAGCGCACCGACGAGTTGCAGCGGGTGCTGACCCGCGAGCGGCTGTTCACCGGCGACGTGAGCCACGAACTGCGCACGCCGCTGGCGGTGATCCTGGGCGCCGCCGAGGTGCTGCAGTCCCGCATCGGCGCGCATCCGGAACTGCAGGCGGCCGTCGAGCGCATCGAGCGCACGGCGCGCAACACGGCGCACCGCGTGTCGGCGCTGCTGCTGTTGTCGCGCGCACCCGAGGTGCTGGACGCGCCGCGCACCGACCTGCTGCCGCTGGCGCAGCGCGAGGTGGAGCGCTGCGAGCCGCTGCTGTCAGGCAAGCCGGTGCAGTTGCGCCTGGACGCCAGCGAGCCCTGCTGGGCCTTCGTGCGGCCGGAACTGGCCGAGATGATCCTGGGCAACCTGCTGCGCAACGCCTGCCTGTACACCGAGCAGGGCGAGGTGGTGCTGCGGCTGCGGCCGGGGCTGGTGGAAGTGCAGGACAGCGGCCCGGGCCTGCCGCCCAGCGTGCGTGCGCAGTTGTTCGAGCGTTATGTGCGTGGCGTCGAACACCTGGGCGATGGCGGTTCGGGCCTGGGGCTGGCCATCGTCAAGCGCATCGTCGAGCACCTGGGCTGGGACATCCGCTACGAAACGCCGCCGGGAGGCGGCAGCCGCTTCAGCATCCGGCTGGCCGGCTGACGGCCTGCCGTCAGGCCGCCTTCACGCGGCCTTAACGGCTGCGGCGCTACGGTTGCGGCATGCGAAGTTCTGGAGTCACAGCGTGCAGTTTCTGCGCTATGCATTGACAGGCGGCCTGGCCACCGCGGCGCACTACCTTGTGCTGTTCGCGCTGGTGGAGGGCCTGCACGCCGCGGCACCGGCCGCCGCGATGGCCGGCGCGCTGTGCGGCGCGCTCGTGGCCTATGCCGGCAACCGGCATTTCACATTCGGCGGCTCCCCGGCGAGCCACCGCCGGGCACTGCCCCGTTTTGCGACGGTCGCCCTGCTGGGTGCGGCGCTGAACGGCGCCATCGTCTGGCTGGGCTCGGTGGCGCTGGGCCTGCACTACCTGCTGGCCCAGGTGATCGCGACGCTCACCGTGCTGGTGATCGGTTTCCGGCTCAACAGGACCTGGAGCTTTTCATGAACATGCGCACCTGGCGGCCCACGCCCGAACAGACCTGCCTGCTCAGCATCGTGCTGCCGCTGTTCAACGAGGAGGCGGTGCTGCCGCTGCTGCACCGGCGCCTGCTGGCCGCGGTGGCGGATGTCGACGGCGGCGTCGAGATCGTCTATGTGGACGATGGCAGCAGCGATGGCTCGCCCGAGCTGCTCAAGCAGCTGCATGCCAGTTGCCCGATGGTGTCGGTGCTGCGCTTCAGCCGCAACTTCGGCAAGGAGCAGGCCGTCACGGCGGGCCTGCAGTTCGCCAGCGGCGCGGCCGTCATCGTCATGGATGCCGACCTGCAGCATCCGCCCGAGATGATCCCGGAGATGCTGCAGGCCTGGCGCGACGGCGCCGACGTGGTGAACATGCGCCGGCGCAGCCGCGCCGATGAATCCTGGCTGAAGCGCCAGGCGGCGCGCGGCTTCTACCGCGCGATCAACCGGCTCAGCGACATGCCCATCCCGGAGGACGTCGGCGACTTCCGCCTGTTCAGCCGGCGCGCCGTCGATGCGTTGAACCAGCTGCAGGAGCGCAACCGCTTCATGAAGGGCCTGTTCGCCTGGATAGGCTACCGCCAGGTGACGCTGGACTTCGACTGCGGTGAACGCGCCGCGGGCCACAGCAAATGGCGCTTCCGCCAGCTCTGGCACTTCGCCATCGAGGGCATCACCGCCTTCTCGGTCGCGCCGCTGAAGGTGGCGACCAAGGTGGGCCTGGCCAGCGCGCTGCTGTCCTTCGGCCTGGGGCTGTACTTCTTCGTGCGCGCGCTGGCCTACGGCGACCCGGTGCCTGGCTTCCCGACGCTCATCGTCGTCGTGCTGATGCTGGGCGGCCTGCAGATGCTGGCCATCGGCGTGCTGGGCGAGTACATCGGGCGGCTGAGCCTGGAGAGCAAGCGCCGGCCGCTGTTCCTGATCGAGTCCTACGAGCCGGCGACCGCCTACGTGCCGCGCTTTCACCAAGTCTCGGAGCGCTGATGCCGACTGAATCTCTTGCCACCCCGGGCCACCTCGCTCGCCGCTGGATCCTGGTGCTGCTGGCCCTGCTGCTGCTGGCGCGGCTGGCCGCCATGGCCGGGCTGCCGCTGATGGACACGACCGAGGCCCGCTACGGTGAGATCGGCCGCAAGATGGCCGAGCTGGGCGACTGGGTCACGCCCTGGCACGACGCCGGCGTGCCCTTCTGGGGCAAGCCGCCGCTGTCGTTCTGGCTCACGGCGGCCAGCATGCGGCTGCTGGGCGTCAACGAGTTCGCGGCGCGCCTGCCGCACCTGCTGTGCGGCCTGCTGATCGCCGCGCTGGTGTGGCAGTTCGCACGGCGCCGTGCCGGCGAGCGCGAGGCCTTGCTGGCGACCAGCGTGCTGCTGGGCTCGACGCTGTTCTTCGTCTCGGCCGGCGCCGTGATGACGGACGCGGCCCTGGTGCTGTGCACCACGCTGGCCATGTTCGCCTTCTGGTTCTCGCTGGACGCGCGGGACGCCGCCGAGCGGCGCTGGATGGGCTGGCTGTTCTTCGTCGCGCAGGGCCTGGGCCTGCTGGCCAAGGGGCCGGTGGCGGTGGTGCTCAGCGGCCTGCCCATCCTGCTGTGGATCGTCGTCGAGAAGCGCTGGCAGCAGGCCTGGCGCGGTCTGCCCTGGCTGCGCGGCAGCCTGCTGGCGCTGGCCATCGCCGCGCCCTGGTATGTGCTGGCCGAGCTGCGCACGCCGGGGTTCCTGAACTATTTCCTGGTCGGCGAGCATTGGCACCGCTTCGTCACGCCGGGCTGGACCGGCGATCTCTACGGCCACGCCCACGAGTTCGCTCGCGGCACGATCTGGGGCTTTGCCTGGGGCGCGCTGCTGCCCTGGTCCGTGCTGCTGCCGCTGGCGGCCTGGCACTGGCGGCGCACACCGGCGGCGCCCGAGACGCAGCCCTCGCTGCGCCTGTATCTGCTGCTGTCGCTGTTGACGCCGCTGGTCTTCTTCACCGCCGCGCGCAACATCATCTGGACCTACGCCCTGCCTTCGCTGCCAGCGGCGGCGCTGCTGATGGCGCACTGGCTGGCGCGCCGCTCGGTGCGCGCCGAGGCCTGGGTGGCGGCGGGCCTGCTGGTGTCGCTGGCCGGTGCGGGCATCGGCTTCGGGCGGCTGGCGCAGGAGAAGCGGCAGGAGGAACGCAGCGCCAAGGGCCTGGTCAACGCCTATGCCGCCGAGTCGAGTGGCGACCAGCCGCTCATGTATGTCGAGCGCCGGCCGTTCTCGGCCGCGTTCTACAGCCGCGGCCGCGCGCTGCAGCTCAAGCAGCTCAAGGATGCCGTGCCGCACCTCGGCCCGACGGGCGGCTATCTCGTCGTCGAGCAGGGCCAGGACCCGTCGGCCCTCGCGGCGGCCGGCCTGCAGATGCAGGCCCGGGTCGGCCGCTACGGCAACGACGAACTGCTGCGCGTGACCCTGCCCGACCGCCAAGTCGCCGCCACCGAGCGGGCGGCACCCCGTTGATGCAGCGCTGGCGCCGCGTGGCCATCTGCGTGGACGACTTCGGGCTGGACCCGGCCGTCAACGAAGGCGCCATGCAGTTGCTGGAAATGGGGCGCGTGTCCGCCCTGGCCTGCCTGAGCACGGCCGGGGCCTGGCCGGCGGGTGCGCGGCGCCTGAGGTCCGAGGGCGGCGGCAGGGCCGACGTCGGCCTGCACCTGAACCTCAGCGAGGCGTTTGCGCCGGGTCAGTGGCGGCGCCCGCTGGGCCGGCTGATCCTGTCGGCGTACAGCGTGGGCCTGCCGGCCCGCCAGTTGCGCGCGGAGATCGTGGCGCAGTTGGATGCGTTCGAGCAGGAACTGGGCTGCGCGCCCGACTTTGTCGACGGCCACCAGCATGTGCACCAGCTGCCCCAGGTGCGCGATGCGTTGCTGGACGAGCTGCTGCGGCGCTACCCGGGATATCGGCCCTGGCTGCGCCACACGGCACCGCCCGGGCAGAGGCGCCATGCCGTGCCGTTCAAGCATCGGCTGATCGCCGCGCTGGGGGCGTCCCGCCTGGCCGGCCTCGCGGGCGACATGGGGTTCGTGCAGAACCGCGGCATGCTGGGCGTCTACGACTTCCAGGGCACGGCGCAAGCCTATGCCGAGCGGCTGCCGGGCTGGTGCGAGGACCTGCCCGATGGCGGGCTGCTCATCTGCCACGCCGCCCGCGAGGCCCAGCCCGCAGACGGGCTCAGCGCCGCCCGGGTGCGCGAGTTCCAGGTGCTGTCCGGGGCGGGCTTCGGCCAGTTGCTGCAGGCGCAGCGACTCAGCGTGGGCCGGCTGTCGGAACACCTGCGAAGCGCAGCGCCCTAGCGCCTTGGCGCGAGGCCGCCCCCGCCGTCGTGCGGCAGCGCACAGACGCCCGGGGCGCCCGGCACGCACAGTGCCCCGGAGTGCCCCTGCCCCATGCGACGCAACCCGACCGATGCCCGACTGCCGTCTGACGCGCTGGTGGTGTTCGGCATCACCGGCGATCTGGCGCGCCGGCAGATCTTCCCGGCGCTGTATGCGATGTGCCGGCGCGGCACGCTGAACGTGCCGGTGATCGGCATGGCATCCTCGCCGCTGACCCTCGATGCCCTGCGGGCGCGCGCCCGCGACAGCATCGAGCACGGCCGGCCCGCCCGTGACCAGGCCGCGCTGACGCGCCTCTTGGATTCCCTGCACTACGTCAGCGGCGACTACCGGGCGGCCGCCACCTTCGATGCGCTCAGGCTGGCGCTGGGCGCCGCACAGCGCCCGGCGCACTACCTGGCCATCCCGCCGGACCTGTTCCCGGCCGTCATGCAGGGCCTGGGCCGGGCCGGTCTGGCCGCCCAGGCCCGCGTCATCGTCGAGAAGCCCTTCGGCCGCGACCTGGCCTCCGCGCGCGAACTGCATCGCGTGGCGCGGCTGGCGTTCGACGAGGACGCGATCTTTCGCATCGATCACTTCCTGGGCAAGGAGGCGATCATGAACATCCTCTACTTCCGCTTCGCCAACTCGTTCCTCGAACCGATCTGGAACCGCGAGCACGTGGCCAGCGTGCAGGTCACGTTGGCCGAGGACTTCGGCGTCGCCGGCCGGGGGGCGTTCTACGAGAGCGCCGGCTGCCTGCGCGACGTGATGCAGAACCACCTGCTCCAGATCGTCGCGCTGCTGGCGATGGAGCCGCCGGCCAGCCGCGATTTCGAGGCGGTCCATCGCCACAAGGAAGACGTCTTCGAGGCGATGCGCCCGCTGACGCCCGACGACATCGTGCGCGGCCAGTACCTGGGCTACCGGGACGAACCGCAGGTGGCCAACCACTCCGACGTCGAGACCTATTGCGCGCTGCGCCTGCACATCGATTCATGGCGCTGGGGCGGCGTGCCCTGGTATCTGCGGTCCGGCAAGTGCCTGCCTGTCAGCGCCTGCGAAGTGGTGGTGCGCTTCAAGCCGCCGCCGCAGGACTTGTTCGCAGACGCCGCGCCCGGGGACGAGGCGAACTGCCTGCGCTTTCACCTGTCGCCGCATTCGGCCATTTCCCTGCAGGTGCGGGTCAAGCGGGCGGGCAAGGCCTTCGTCGGCGAGCCGCGCGAGTTCACGCTGCTCGAAGAAAACACCGCCGACCCCGCGCCTTACGAACGTCTGCTGACCGACGCAATGAACGGCGACGGGGCCCTCTTCAGCCGCGAAAGCGCCATCGAGGCGGCCTGGGCGGTCGTGGAGCCGGTGCTGCGCGAACACCCGCCGGCCCTCATCTACGAGCCCGGCAGCTGGGGGCCGGCGGCTGCCAATCACTTCATCGCCACCGACGGCGGCTGGCAGAACCCCGACATCGCGCAGCCGCGGCCGATGGCAGCCGATGCAGGCGGCTGAGGGCCGGCGCGGCGCCCTGGCGCGAGTCACTGCGGCCGACGCCCGGATGCTGGAGGACCTGCAGCGCACCGCGTTCGACTACTTCATGAAGCTGACCCGGGCGCACAACGGCTTGGTCGCGGACACCTCGCGGCGCGGTTCACCGGTCAGCATCGCCGCCGTGGGGTTCGGGCTGTCGGCGTACCCGGTGGCGGTGGAGCGCGGCTGGCTGGCGCGCGACGACGCCGTTCAGCGCAGCCTGACCACCTTGCGCTTCTTCGCCGCCAGCGACCAGAGCGGCACCGCAGCGTCCACCGGCTACCGCGGCTTCTACTTCCACTTCCTCGATGTCCAGACGGGGTTGCGGACCTGGCAGTCGGAGCTGTCGTCCATCGACACCGCGCTGCTGGTCATCGGCATGCTGACGGCCGCGGCCTACTTCAGCGGTGCCACGCCGGCCGAGGCCGAGTTGCGGCGGCTGGCAACGGCCTTGTACGACCGCGTGGACTGGCACTGGGCCGAGCATGCCGGTGCCGTGGCGCTGGGCTGGAAGCCCGAATGCGGTTTCCTGAACTACGGCTGGCAGGGCTACAACGAGGCGCTGGTGCTGTACGTGCTGGGGCTGGGTTCACGCACCCACCCGCTGACGGCCGCCAGCTTCCAGGCGTGGACCCTGACCTACCAGTGGGAGAACCTCTACGACATCGACCTGCTGGTGGCCGGCCCGCTGTTCATGCACGAGTTCTCGCACGCGTGGCTGGACTTGCGCGGCATACGCGACCGTTTCATGCGCGAGAAAGGCAGCGACTATTTCGAGAACAGCCGGCGCGCCACGCAGGTGCAGCGGCAGTACGCGATCCGCAACCCGCGCGGCTTTGAGGGCTACGGCCAGGACTGCTGGGGCCTGTCTGCCGGCGACGGCCCCAGCGTCGAGCCGCAAGCCGTGACGGGCCGCCAGCAGACCTTTTATGGCTACGCCGCGCGTGGCGTTCCCTGGGGGCCCGACGACGGCACGATCACCGGCTCGTCCGTCGTCGCGTCGCTGGTGTTCGCGCCCGACATCGCGCTGCCGGCATTGCGCCTGATGTACGGCCAGACGGCGGGAGGCCGCGGCCGCGCGGTGCATGCCAGCGGCTTCAACGCCACCGCCGGCGGCGGCGTGGCTGCTGGCGGCGGCGCGGGCTGGATGTCCGAGGGCGAGTTCGGACTGGACCAGGGCATGATCGTCCTGATGATCGAGAACTTCCGCTCGGGCCTGCTGTGGCGGCTGACGCGCGGCATGTCCTGCGTGCGCGACGGCCTCAAGCGTGCAGGCTTTCGCGGTGGCTGGCTCTAGGCCGGTCCAGGCGCCCATGCCGCTGACCTCGTTGGCCGCCCTCCCCGCCAGGGTGCCGCCGCGGGGAGCAGACGATGCCGAGCGGCTGGACAACGTCAGCCCTGCCGGCTGGCGCAGCCCGCCGCCGCGGCCGGTCTATGAGCTGCTGGTCATCGGCGCCGGGCCGGCGGGGCTGATGGCGGCACGCGCCGCCGCGGCGCTGGGCGTGCACGTGGCCTTGGTCGAACGCCATCAACTGGGCGGCGTCAGCCTGAACGACGGCTGCATCCCGTCCAAGTCGTTGATCCGCACCGGGCGGCTGCTGGCCGACATGCGCAACGCCGTCAACTTCGGCGCGCTGGCGCCGGCCGAGTTCGGCTTCGACTTCCCGGCGGCCATGCGGCGCATGCGCCGCATCACGGCCCGCATCAGCCGCACCGATTCGGCGATGAACCTGGCACGCGAGGGCATCCACCTGTTCTTCGGCACGGCGCGCTTCAGCGGGGCCGACACCGTGGACGTCGACGGCTTGCCCCTTCGCTTCAGGAAGGCCCTCATCGCGACGGGCTCGCGGTCCGCGCTGCCCGACATCCCGGGCCTGGCCGAGGCCGGCTTCCTGACCAACGAGACGGTCTTCGACCTGCAGGTGCTGCCCCACAGCCTGCTCGTCATCGGCGGCGGGCCGTTGGGGTGCGAGCTGGCCCAGGCGTTCGCCCGCTTCGGTTCGCGCACGCTGATCTCGCACAGCGAGCCGCTGTTCCTGCCGCGTGAGGAGCGCGATGCGGCGCAGATGGTGTCCGACGCGCTGGCCCGAGATGGCGTGGAGATCCACCTCAACAGCACGGTGACCAAGGTGTGGATGGAGGGCGGCCACAAGGTCGTCGAGCTGGTGAGCGACGGCAACACGGCGACCACCCGCGTCGACGACATCCTGACCGGCATCGGCCGCATGCCGGCCGTGCTGGGTTTGAACCTCGAAGCGGCCGGTGTGGCGTACGACGCCGTGGCGGGCATCCATGTCGACGACTTCCTGCGCACCAGCAACCCGCGCATCTATGCGGCGGGTGATGTGTGCCTGGCGCACCAGTACACCAACACGGCGCAGGCCTCGGCGCGCATCGTCGTGCGCAATGCGCTCTTCTTCGGGCGTCAGCGCATGAGCACGCTGACGATCCCGTGGTGCACGTACACCGACCCCGAAGTCGCGCACGTGGGCCTGTACGTGAAGGAGGCCCGGCAGCGGCGCATTCCCGTCAAGACCTTCACGGTGCCGATGCACGACGTGAACCGCGCCATCGCCGACGGCGAGGATGATGGCTTCGTGAAGATCCACGTCCGCGAGGGCACCGACAAGATCCTCGGCGCCACCATCGTGGCCCGGCATGCCGGTGAAATGATCAACAGCATCTCGCTGGCGATGGCCGCCGGCATCGGCCTGGGCACGCTGGCGAATGCCATGCACGCCTACCCCACGCAGGGAGAAGGCATTCGCCAGGCCGCGGACGCCTACCTGCGCAGCCGCCTGGCGACGCCGTGGTCAGCCCTGGCGCGCCGTTGGCTGCGGCGATGAGACGACCGGCGGCCGCGGCCCGCACAGCGCCCAGGTGTGGCGGGCAATCTGCGCCTCCTCCTGCGCCGCCAGCACCAGCACCTGGCAACCTTCGGCGTCGCCGCTGACCAGGCCCTGCCCTCGGCGATTGCGAGCCTCGTCGAGCCGCACGCCGTGGCAGCCCAGGTGGGCGCAGATGCCGGCGCGCACCGCCGCATCGTGCTCGCCGATGCCGCCCGTGAAGACGAGCATGTCGGCACCGCCCAGCGCGGTTCGCATCGCGCCCACCGCTTTGGCCACCGAGTAGCAGAACATCTCGACGGCCAGCCGCGCATCGGCGCTGGCAGCGGCCGCCGCGTGCAAGGCCCGCATGTCCCCGCTGAGGCCCGACAGGCCCAGCAGCCCGCTGCGATGGTTGACCAGCCCCTCGACCGCTGCGCCATCAAACGCCATTTCGCGCATCAGGTAGACGAGCACGCCAGGGTCTAGGTCGCCGCTGCGCGTGCCCATGACCACGCCGCCCGCCGGTGTCAGGCCCATGCTGGTGTCGATGGAGATGCCGTCCCGCACGGCGGTGATGCTGGCGCCGTTGCCGAGGTGGGCGATGATGAGGCGCTGCGGCAGCGCAGCGGGGAGTTGCCGCACGACCGATTCGCACGAGAGGCCATGAAAGCCGTAGCGCCGCAGGCCGGCCTCGCGCAGTTCGTGCGGCAGCGGCAGCGTGCGGGCCACGCCCGGCATGCGGGCGTGAAAGCACGTGTCCAGGCAGGCCGCCTGCGGCACGGCCGGGAAGTGCGCGCTGCAGTAGGCGATCACGGCCAGCGCCGGGCCTGTGTGCAGCGGCGCAAACGCGGACGCCGCGTGCAGTGCGTCCAGCACCGCGGCATCGATCACGCAGTGCTCGCTCAGCCGCGGCCCGCCATGCACGATCCGGTGGCCGATGGCCTGGGGCTGCGGGAAACACCCGTCGTCCAGCCATCCTGCCAGCCGCGCCACCGCGGCCCGTTGATCGGGCACGGGGGCGGCTTCATCCAGCAGCGTGCGGCCGGCGCCATCCCTGGCCTGCGTGCGGGCATCCGTGTCGCCGATGCGCTCGGTCTCGCCGGCCAGCAGGCACTCGACGCCGGCCGCCCGCATGCGGTACAGGCCGAACTTGAGCGATGACGAGCCACTGTTCAGTGCCAGCAGGCAGGGCTCGGGCGCGAGCCGCCGGCCCGCATCCCCTGGGGGCGGGGCGACGGCTGTCATGGGCTGCGATCCTCGCTGAGAAGTCGCCCACTCTAGGGCCGCCCGGCCGCTGCTTCCGTGCGCTGCCGCACCGGCGCCCGGCGGCCGCCGGACTTCAATGTCGCGCCGGCGCCAACGGGATCTGCAGGTTCGTCGGCCGGTTCTCCTCGCTGTCGAAGCCGCGCCCATCGATGTGACGGGCGCCCCAGAACAGCAGGCCGTGGCGCAGGTGCACGAGGTCGTGCTCCATGAAGTGCCGGCCCTCGACGAGGCCGAACGGCGCGAAGGTCTTGCCAAAGACGCTCTGCGTGCCGCCGACCGCCCAGCGCGCATAGCCCGCGGCGGCGACCTGGTTCAGCACATCGGCGAAGCCCTGCAGCAAGGGCGTCACCTCGTAGGCCTGGTCGGCGACGAAGTCCACCTTCTGCGCGCCGGGGGCGATGGGATGGTCGCCGCGCCAGGCCATGTGGCCGCGGATCAGCATGCGCGCCAGCGGCACGCGGCCCAGCGGGTCGGCGAAGTTGGTGATGGCCAGCTCGAAGCAATCTCCGGCGAGGCAGCGGAACTCGCGCCGCAGATGGAACGGCTTGAGGCTGCCGTCGGGGTTCTTCAGGCTGCTGGGGCGCAGTTCCGGCGCGAGGCTGTGCCAGTCGCCCAGCAGCTGGGTCTTGAGGTCGTCCAGGGTCATGGCTTGCACTTTCAGGTCTGGCGCTGCGAGACCCAGGGCCAGCGCAGCGCGTCGGGTCCACATCGCAGGGGCCCTCCTTCGCGGCGCAGTATGGGCGGCGCCCGGCGATGGGCGTTAGCCCGAATCGGCAAAACGCGAGCGCAGCGCCGGGCATCCGCGCGGGCTATCCTTGCCCGGCCCGCACAGCCCACAGCAACCCATGGCGATACGCCAGCACGTTTTCGACGACTTCCACCTGCACGGCGCCTCGGCGCCCGAGTGGCAGCAGCGCTACACGCAGCTGTCGCCGGGCCGCATGCGCAGCGCGCTGGTCGAGACGGCCACGCCCGGCCTGCACCTGTTCCGCAAATGGATGAGCGAGCGCGTGGCCCAGCAGGGCTGCCTGCCCGCGGGGCAGCTGTGCTTCGCGCTGCTGCACGGCGCGGGCGCCGGCCAGCCCTGGATGCAGGGCCGGGAACTCGACGACGGCCTGGTGGCCGTGCTGCGCGGCGGCCAGGAGTTCATGCTGCAGCGGCCACCCGGCATGGCGCTGCTGGCGTGCAGCTTCGATGCCGAGTTGTTCCGCCGCCTGCTGGACGCGCGGCCCTGGCGGGCCGGCGCGAATGCCCTGCTCGCGCGAGGTGCCGTGCGCGCACCGTCTGCGGCGCTGCGGGCCCTGCGCAGCGCGCTGCTCGGCCCGCCATCGGCGCCTGCTCTCTTCATGGCGCTGACCGAGGTCTTCGAAGCCGCCGCAGGCCCGGTTCAGCGGGTGGGCAGCGCCTCTGCGGCAGCCCTGGTGGCGCAAAGCCACCGGCTCGTCGCCGCCAGCGGGCAGGAGCCGCCCGACATCGACACCTTGTGCCGGCGCCTGCGCACGAGCCGGCGCAGCCTGCAGAACGGCTTCCGCCAGGTGGCGGACATGACGCCGGTGCACTACCTGCGCAGCCTGCGGCTGAACGCGGTGCGCCAGCGCTTGCTCGCGACGCCGGCGGGTGATCCCCGCGTGTCCCAGGCCGCAGCGGATGCCGGTTTCGAGCACCTGGGCCATTTCGGCACGCGCTACCGCCAGCTCTTCGGCGAACTGCCGTCACAGACCCCCAGAAGGACCCCTTCATCATGACCCTCTCCTGCGACGTCGCCATCATCGGCGCCGGCACGGCCGGCATGGCGGCCTACCGCGCCGCCCAGGTGCACACCGACCGGCTGCTGCTCATCGAGGCGGCGCACTACGGCACCACCTGCGCGCGCGTCGGCTGCATGCCCAGCAAGCTGCTGATCGCGGCGGCGGACGCGGCGCATGGCGTGCGCGAGGCGCATCGCTTCGGCGTGCGGGCCGAAGCGCCGCGCATCGACGGCGTGGCCGTCATGCAGCGCGTGCGCAGCGAGCGGGACCGTTTCGTCGGTTTCGTCGTCGACACCGTGCACGGCTGGCCCGACGCCACGCGCCTGTCCGGGCGTGCGCGCTTCACCGGCACCGGCACGCTGGACGTGGGCGGGCAGCGCGTCGAGGCGCGTGCCGTCGTCATCGCGACCGGGTCGCGCCCGCGCCTCCCGGCCGGCTGGCGCGAGCGGCTGGGCAACCGGCTGATCGTCAACGACGACGTGTTCGACTGGACCGACCTGCCAGCGTCCGTGGCGGTGTACGGTGCCGGCGTCATCGGCCTGGAGCTGGCGCTGGCGCTGCACCGGCTGGGCGTGCGCGTGCGGCTGTTCGCGCGCGGCCCGCGCGTCGGCCCGCTGAGCGACCCGGCGCTTCAGGCACTGGCGGCCGAGCTGTTTGCCGAGGAACTGCCGCTGACGCTGAATGCCGGCGAACTGGACCCCGTGCGGGTCAACGACCAGGTGCTGGTGGGCGGCGAGCATTTCGACCTGCTGCTGTGCGCTGCGGGCCGTGAACCGGCGCTCGACGGCCTCGGCCTGGACACGCTGGGCCTGCCGCGCGACGCGGCGGGCCAGCCCCAGGTGGACCGCCACACCGGCCAATGGGGCCGCAGTGCCGTCTTCATGGCCGGCGACGCCACCGACGACCGGCCGCTGCTGCACGAGGCCTCCGACAGCGGCCGCATCGCCGGCGACAACGCCGCGCGCTGGCCCGACGTGCACCACCGCCCGCGCCGCACGCCGCTGGGCATCGTCTTCAGCGATCCGCAGATGGCCGTGGCCGGCGCCAGCCATGCCGAGCTGACGGCGGCGGGCACCGCGTTCGACACCGGCCGCGTCAGCTTCGCGGACCAGGGCCGCAGCCGCGTCATGCGGGTCAACCGCGGCGGCCTGCATGTCTATGCCGAGCGCGGCACCGGCCGGCTGCTGGGCGCCGAGATGATCGGCCCGGCCGCCGAGCACATCGGCCACCTGCTGGCCTGGAGCGTGCAACGCGGCGACACGGTGCGGCAGATGCTGGACTTTCCGTTCTACCACCCGGTCGTGGAAGAAGGCCTGCGCACCGCACTGCGCCAGTTGCACAGCGACCTGCACCTGCCGGCCCCGCCCATCGAGCGCTGCATGGACTGCGACACCACGGCCGAAGCCGGCGCCTGACGTGCACGGCTGGGGAGATGGCGAGGCCGCCGCTCCCCAAAAGGCCGGCCTGTGACGGTGCAGCCATTGGGCCACGGCGGACCCCTTGAAAATTTTTTGCCAGTTCCTAATTCGGCCCTGACTGGCCGGATGCCCCGGCCAGTGGACACCACTGAACGGAGACCAAGCCATGTTCAATTCATTGCTGAACCATCCGAACAGCCTGTTCGGACAATTCGACCGCCTCCAGCGCGAACTCGACGACGTGTTCTTCGGCCTGTCGTCGCTGCCCAGCAGCATCCGATCGGTTGCGACGGGCACGCTGCCGCAGATCAACGTGGGTCGCACACCCCGCAGCGTCGAGGTGTACGCGTTTGCACCCGGCCTTGATGCCAGCAAGATCGAGGTGACGCTCGACCGGGGCGTGCTGCGCCTGGCCGGCGAGCGCTTGCCGTCGAACCCGGGCAACGAGCGCCAGCGCGTTTACGCGCGGGAGCGTGCCACGGGTCGGTTCGACCGATCCGTTTCGCTGCCCGACGACATCGATCCCGAACAGGTCACGGCGACCTATCGCGACGGCGTGCTGCAGGTGAGCATCGCTCGCCGCGAAACGCCGCAACCCAAGCGCATCAGCATCCAGTAAGAGCCGCGAAAGGAGTCGACATCATGAGCAAGGAGATCACACCCAGCGACAAGCAAGCGACGGCTGTGGACGCCGGCAACGACCGTGCCAACGAACGCGCCGCCACGCCCGCCGTCGACGTGCTGGAAGACGAGACCGGCATCACGCTGCTCGCCGACATGCCTGGCGTGTCGCGGGATCACCTGGACCTGCAGGTCGAAGGCGACTCGCTCCACATCGAGGGGCGTGTCCAGCCGCAAACGCCGGCTGGCCTGGAGGCGATCTACGCGGAGCTTCGCGTGCCGCGCTACCGGCGCAGCTTCACGCTCAGCCGCGAGCTGGACACCGCCAAGATCGATGCGAACTTGAAGGACGGCGTGCTGACCCTGCGCATTCCGAAGCAGGTGCACGCACAACCCAGGCGCATCACCGTGAACGCCGGATGAACGGGGGGCCGAAACCATGGCGAATCTTGCTGAGCAGTTGAAGCATGGCGCCGGCCAAGCCTGGGAGTCGCTGGCAGAAGGCTGGCGCGAGTTGGGGGCCCGCGCGAGCGGCGCCCTGACTCGCTTCTGGCCTGGCGGCGATGACGCGTCATCGGCGCAGGCCAGCGTGGACAAGCCGGCGGGCGAAGCGCGTGAAGACCGCTGGCTGCCTCCAGCGCGCTGGGCTTTCATGGCGGTGGACGTGTATGCCTCGAACGACAAGATCCTGGTGCGCATCGAAGCCCCTGGCATGGCACGGGAGGACTTCCAGATCGAGATGGGGTCGCCGGAGTCGCTGAGCGTGCTGGGGCGCAAGCGTCACGACAAGGCGCATGCCAGCAGCCTCTATGCGCTCGTGCAATGCGCCTACGGCACGTTCCGGCGCGACATCCAGTTGCCCGTGCCGGTTGACGTGGAGCGTGCAAAGGCCAGCTATGACGCAGGCGTGCTGCGCATCGAGTTGCCACGCCGCGAGTTGCAGGCCCATCGGCGCATCGAGGTGCGTGCTGCCTGACGTGACGCCAGTTGGCCCGCTGCGTTCGCTCTGAGGGCCGGCCCCGGTTCGCGCGGGGCCGGCTTTCTGCGCTGCCTGGCCGTCGCGTGGCCTGACCGCGGCCTCGTCGCGGTGCCTGCGGTCGACGGCGCCTGACCGCTTGAAATCAGGCGCGGTCTTCGCAAAAATTTGGCCGTTCGCCATCGCACCTTGCCCGCCATGATCTTGGACATCATTCGAGAGCAGGTTGAGACCTTGCGCAGGCCGCTGGCGGCCGTGTCCCTGGCAACGCTTCCGCGCAAGTCGTCGCCTCTCCTGCTGCTGCTGCATTGGCACGGCTTCCTGCCCCAGCCACCCGCGCGAGACCCGTCGGGGCCTCCTGTCCATCGGCGCGCTGCGCTGCCGAGTTCCGCCCTGCAGTTGACCCAGCTCTGGGACGGCATCGGTCAGTTGGACGCCCAGATGCTGGAGGCCGCCTGGCAACTGGGTGCCTGGGACATGACACGGGAGCACCGGCGTGGCTGCAACACGGTCGGAGCCCCGATGCGCGAAGCGGTGGAGTGCCGGCAGGCGTTCGGCGACAACCCACTCGCGCCCGACGATGAAACCCACCTCGTCGCAGAAGCGCCAGACCGCATCGAGATGCGCGACCTCGCGGCGAGACTGGGATACATCCGCTGGCTCTTCCGCCCGGTGGCCGAAGGGTTGTGGCGCAGCGCAGGTGAAGACGACAGTCTCTTGCCGGATGGGAGCCGCGAGCTGCCTTGTCCGATCGAGCCCCACCCGCGCAGCATCGGCTCGGACTCGCGCCACCGGTACCAGCTCGGTCGCGTTGACCGCATCCTGCTGCTGTAGCGGCCCGGAATGAGATGGGATCACGGGCCTCTTGAAAGCGCGGCGCTTGCTCCTATTTCGCTGTCGGCCAGGACGGTGCCCGTCTTCATGGGGCACCTGGGACTGGCCATCTTTTGTCAATCTTTCAGTCATCACTAGGAGACCCACGATGCAAATCCGTCCCCTGTACGACCGGATCATTGCCAAGCGGATCGATCCGCTGCGCCAAACGGCATCCGGCATCGTCATTCCCGACACCGCCGCAGAGAAGCCTGAGCAGGGCGAGGTGCTGGCGGTCGGCAACGGCCGCCTGCTTCAGGACGGCTCGGTGCGGCCGCTGCAACTGCAGCCCGGCCAACGCGTGCTGTTCGGCAAGTACGCCGGGCAGACCGTGAAGCTCGACGGGCAGGAACTGCTCGTGCTTCGCGAAGAGGACGTGCTGGGCGTCATCGAAGAGACCGCCACCGCCGCGACCCTCAAGGTTGCCTGACGGCATTCATCCCCACATCCACAAGGAGCAATGAGAAGGAGTTCAGCCATGGCTGCGAAAGAAGTTCATTTCCGTGACGAAGCCCGTGCCCGTATCGTCAAGGGCGTCAACATCCTGGCCGAGGCCGTCAAGGTCACCCTCGGCCCGAAAGGCCGCAACGTGGTGCTGGAGCGCAGCTTCGGTGCGCCCGTGATCACCAAGGACGGCGTCTCCGTCGCCAAGGAGATCGAGCTGCGCGACAAGCTCGAGAACATGGGCGCGCAGATGATCAAGCAGGTTGCCGCCAAGACCGGTGACGTGGCCGGCGACGGCACCACCACGGCCACCGTGCTCGCACAGGCCATCGTCCAGGACGGCATGAAGCTGGTGGCTGCCGGCTTGAATCCGATGGACCTCAAGCGCGGCATCGACAAGGCCTGCGAAGCCGTCGTCGCCGAGCTGAAGACGCTGTCCAGGCCTTGCGCCACCAGCAAGGAGATCGCGCAGGTGGGCGCGCTGTCGGCCAACGCCGATCAGGCGGTCGGGGATCTCATCGCCGAGGCCATGGCCAAGGTCGGCGAGCACGGCGTCATCACGGTCGAGGACGGCAAGTCGCTGGACAGCGAGCTGGACGTGGTCGAGGGCATGCAGTTCGACCGCGGCTACCTGTCGCCCTACTTCATCAACAACCCCGAGAAGCAGACCGCGGTGCTGGAGGACCCGGCCATCCTGCTGTGCGACAAGAAGATCTCCAACATCCGCGAGCTGCTGCCGGTGCTGGAGGACGTCGCCAAGGCGGGCCGGCCGCTGCTGATCATCGCGGAGGACGTCGAGGGCGAGGCGCTGGCCACGCTGGTCGTCAACAGCATGCGCGGCGTGCTCAAGGTGGCCGCGGTCAAGGCGCCGGGCTTCGGTGACCGCCGCAAGGCCATGCTGCAGGACATCGCCGTGCTGACCGGTGGCACCGTGATCGCGGAAGAGACCGGCAAGCAGTTGGAGAAGGCCACCCTGGCGGACCTGGGCCGCGCCCGCCGTGTCGACATCCACAAGGACGTCACCACCCTCATCGATGGCGCAGGGCAGGCCGACGTCATCGAAGCGCGCCGCAAGACCATCAGCGCCGAAATCGACAACGCCACGTCGGACTACGACCGCGAGAAGCTCCAGGAGCGCCTGGCCAAGCTGTCCGGCGGCGTGGCCGTGATCCGCGTCGGCGCGGCGACCGAGGTCGAGATGAAGGAGAAGAAGGACCGCGTGGACGATGCCCTGCACGCAACGCGTGCCGCTGTGGAGGAAGGCGTCGTGCCAGGCGGCGGCGTCGCGCTGCTGCGCGCCCGCCGTGCGCTGGACGGTCTGAGTGGCGCCAACACGGACCAGGACGCGGGCATCGGCATCGTGCGCCGCGCGCTGGAGGCGCCGCTGCGCGCGATCAGCAGCAATGCTGGCGACGAACCTTCGGTCGTCATCGACAAGGTGGCGCAGGGCCAGGGCAGCTATGGCTACAACGCCGCGACCGGCGAGTACGGCGATCTGCTGGCCATGGGTGTGATCGACCCCACCAAGGTCACGCGAACCGCGCTGCAGAACGCCGTGTCCGTCGCAGGCCTGATCCTGACCACCGACGCCACCGTCGCTGAGCTGCCCAAGGAGACGCGGGAGCCCAGCGCAGCCGCCGCGGAGTTCTGACATGGGCACCCCCTCTCATGCGCGGGCAGCCAGCCCGCATCTGCAGAGGGGCCGCTGGAGCCCGTCCCGCCCTGAGCCCCACCGGGCTGCTGCGGGGCGGGCTCCGGCCCACGGGCTTGGCGGCCCTTTGGACGAACGGGAACTGCAGGCGCTGCGACGCTGGCTTCATGGCAGAGCCACGCTGCGTCCGCAGGCAGCCAGGCACCTGCTGGAACGCGTGGTGCGACATCGACAGTGGGTGCACCAGCCCGCTTTGCATTGGCGGGCCGTGAAGACCGCGCTGGCCGGGGAAGCCAACTGGGTGGAGATGGGCTTGCGGCTGACCCTCGACCCGGCAGCCTCGGGTGCCTCTGCTGCGGCACCCGCTGCCCGGCGCCACGCAGCGCAAGCCGTCAGTTCTGCAGCGGCGGAACGTCCGCGCTGACGCGCCGCGGGTTGATGGGGGGCAGCACCTTGTGCAGCGCCTTGGTGTCGACGGGCTTGCTCAGGTAGTAGTCGAACAGCGAGAAGGCCTCGCTGACGCGGTCGTTGGGCGTGCCCTCCCCCGTCATCGCGATCAGCACGACTTCGTCGCCGTACTTGGCACGCAGCCGGCGCGACAGCTCATGCCCGTCCAGGTGCGGCATGCGGATGTCCACCAGCGCGCAGATGGGCTCGAATTCCTCGGCCAGCCGCAGCGCCTCGTTGCCGTCGAGGGCGACCTTGACCTGGTAGCCGTCCATCTCCAGCGTCTCGGCCAGCACCTCCGCGAAGTCGCGCGCGTCGTCCACCACGATGACGCGCACCTCGTCCATTCCCATAGCCACTCCTGTTCCAGCGCCTCCGGTTCCATCCGGTTGCCAGCACACCCTTGCGCTCGCGCAGACGCGATGATGCACCCCCAGGGGGCACCATGGCTCGCCGGGTCGGCTCTGTTTTTGAACCCGGCGCTGAATCCACTGGCAATCGCCGTGCCCGGCAGCAGGGCAAGCAGGGTGCCTGCCGCGCCCGGGGCGGCGGTCACAATGCAGCGAACGCTGCCCTACCGAGACACCCCCATGAAGAAGTTCGCCACCTGGAACGTCAATTCGCTGGCCGTGCGGCTGCCGCAGGTGCTGGCCTGGCTGGCCGAGCACCCGGTGGACGCGCTGGTGCTGCAGGAAACCAAGCTGACCGATGACAAGTTCCCCACCGCCGACCTGGGCGCCGCCGGCTGGCAGGTGCAGTGGTTCGGCCAGAAGACCTACAACGGCGTGGCCCTCATCAGCCGCACGCCGGCCACCGACGTGGTCAAGAACATCACCGGCTTTGCCGACGAGCAGGCGCGCGTCATCGCCGGCACCGTGGACGGCGTGCGCGTCATCGGCGGCTACTTTCCCAACGGCCAGGCACCGGACAGCGACAAGTTCACCTACAAGATGAGCTGGCTGACCGGCTTGCGCAACTGGCTCGCGGAAGAGATGAAGCAGCATCCGCAACTGGTGCTGATGGGCGACTTCAACATCGCCCCCGAGGACCGCGACGTGTACGACCCCGTCGCCTGGGCCGGCCAGATCCACTGCACGCCCGAGGAGCGCGAGCACTTCCGGCAGCTCCTGCAACTGGGCCTGACCGACGCCTTCCGCCTCTTCGAGCAGCCGGCCAAGAGCTGGAGCTGGTGGGACTACCGCAACCTCGCGTTCCGCAAGAACCAGGGCCTGCGCATCGACCACATCCTCGTCAGCGAGGCGCTGAAGGGCCGCGTGACGGCCTGCGAGATCGACAAGCTGCCGCGCAAGAACGAGCGCCCCAGCGACCACGCGCCGGTGATCGTGACCATCGACGGCTAACGCCGGCCGCGGCGCAGGAACGACGTCGCGATCAGCACCACCACGCCGGCGAGCGCGGCCCACTTGACGGCGCTGGCGGCGAGCAGCACCCCACGCGCCGGCCAGGCCCACCAGTCGATGGCGACCCCGTCCACGGCGGTCAGCGACAGCCACGAGGCCGCGTTCTCGACCAGGTCGGCCCCCACCGCCACCGGCAGCACCCAGCCCGCGCGGTTCAGCCAGCGCGACGGCGTCGTGCCGACGCGGATCAGCCGGGCATGCCGGGCGAACGCGCGGCAGACCCAGAAAGACAGCACCCAGGCGTAGGCCGCGATCAGCGCGGTGTCCAGCAGCAGCGCGTGGCCCGGGCGGGCGAAGCCGCCGGCCTGCGCCGCCCAGTCGCCCATGGACGCCAGGCTCAACTGCCAGCGTTGGAAGGCCAGGTCGGCAGCGAGAATCTCGCGCGTGCGCTCCAGCGACGGCACCAGTCCCTGGTGCACCAGCAGCGCCCATCCCGCCAACAACGCCAGCGCCGCCATCAGCAGCAGCGCCAGCAGCAGCTTGGCCCAGGCGCCCGAGCCGCGACGCTCGGACCAGGCCGTCGCCGCGGGGAAGGCGTGCGTCCACAGCGCCACCGTCGGATGCGCGTGCATCGTCACGGGCACAGGCGGCTCGCCGTCGATCAGCGCATGCGCCGTGTCACGCACCTTCAGCCCCGTCAGCGCCCACAGCGGCGTGACATGGGTTTCGCTGTTGATGCGCGCCGCCATGCGTTGCAGCGTCGGCGGATCGAGCTGCGGCATGACGTGGAACACGTCCGCCTCGTTGACGAGCGGCGCCTGCCCCGCGGGCGCGGGCAGCCGCAAGCCGCACTGGATGGCCTCGGACACCAGCCAGGCGAACGGCGCACGCGACAACTCGCTGTACGGGTAGACGTTGCCGCCGCCCACGTCGCAGTGCGACCCGCGGAACCAGCACTGCCGGATGTCGCCAACGCGCTCATTGGCCATGGGGAAGGCGCCGTCGTCCTGCGCATAGGCGCGCGGCAGGAACTGGGCGCGCTGCTCGTCCAGGGCCAGGGCTTGCCGCACATGCCTGAAGTGCTTGCCGGCCAGCGTCGGCCTGGCGGTGATCTTCAGGCCGAACGGCGGCAGGCCCACGCTGGCCACCGTGTCCCAGACACCGACGAAATGCACCTGCGGCCAGTCCGCGGGCGTGCCACCCTGGCCGAAGAGGCGTGAGGCCTGCGCGGTGATGTCGTCACGCTCGGCGGAGGCCTTGGAGAAGTAGGTCGACACCAGGCTGGAGACCAGCGTTTCCTGGTGGCCGTCGATGATGCCGAAGGCATTGACCAGGCCGCCGATGGAGCGTGCCGTGAACGCGCCGCGCGAGAAGCCGAACAGGAAGATCTGGTCGCCCGGCCGCCAGTTCGCCATCAGGAAGCGATAGCCCTCGGCAACGTTGTCGTACAGGCCGCGGCCGAAGGCCAGGCCATCGATGCGGTCCATCGCCCGGCGGACCTTGTCGACGATCGTCGTCCCTGGCAGCTGGCCCGGATTGCCCACGCCCGGGTCGTAGTAGATGAGCCGGTCCGGGTCGGGGAAGAGCCGCATCAGCTCGGCCAGCAGCACCACATGGGTGTCGGAATGGCGCCCGCTCAGGTTGTTGTTGGTGCCATCGCACAGGAGCACCAGTTGACGCGGTGTGGACATGCCGTGAGCCTCGTGACAAGAGGCGGCAGTCTTGCACCAAGCCTGCACCCCGGCCATCCGTAGAACGAGGGACAACGGCCGTCACCTGACCGGCCCGATCCGCCCGCTCAGCGTCAGGCGTGCGCGGGCGGTGGCCAGTGTCTGATCGTCTGGCGCGATGTCCAGTAGCCGGCCCACGGGTCGTCGGACTGGAACGACAGGGCTTCCCGCGCCGTCCGCACCGTCCACTGCGCGCCGCTCTTCAGCTCGCTCAGCTGATCCCACGACACCGGCATCGACACGCCCAGACCGGGCCGCGCACGGGCCGAGAACGCCGCCACCGTGGTCTGGCCGTGGCCGTTGCGCAGGTAGTCGATGAAGATCCTGCCGACGCGGTTGGCCGGGCCGCTCTTGGCCACGAACAACTGCGGCAGCACGCGGGCCATGTGCGCGCTGACCGCATGCGCGAAGTCTTTCACGTCGGCATCGTCGCGTCGCGCGGCCAGCGGCACGACGACGTGCAGCCCCTTGCCGCCGCTGGTCTTGAGCCAGCTGCGCAGGCCCAGTTCTTCCAGCGCCGTGCGCACCAGCAGCGCAGCCTGCTGCATGTCGCGCCAGCCGACGCCCTCGCCCGGGTCCAGGTCGAAAATGACGCGGTCGGGCTTGCCGATGTGCCTGGCGGTGGCGTTCCAGGTGTGGAACTCGACGACGTTCATCTGCGCGGCGGCCAGCAGGGCCTCCGCACTGTCGACGACCAGCAGCGCCGCGTGGCCGGGCGACAACGCCGGGTCCAGTTCCTTCACACCGCGGATGGCGGTCTCGGCATGGCGCTGGAAGAACAGTGGCCCCTCGACACCCTGCGGCGCGCGCACCAGCGACACGGGCCGTTGGCGCAGGTGCGGCAGCATCCACTCGGCCACGCTCTCGTAGTAGCGCACCAGCTCGATCTTCTTCACGCCGCTGGCGGCGTCGATGACGCGGTCCGGGTTGGAGATCGGCATGTCGGGCGCGGCTTTGGTCCTCGTTGCCTTCTTCGCCGCAGGCGCGGGAGCCCGGACCTTCTCGCGGCCGATGGACCTGGCGGCCTTGTCGGTGCGCACGCCCTGGAAGCTCGCGTGCCGCACACGCCCGTCCGGCGTCCATTCGGCGAACGCGACCTCGACGACGAGTTGCGGCTTCACCCAGCGCTCGCGGCCGCGCGAGCGGATGGCGCTGCGGCCCGAGGTGGCAGCGATGGGGTCGACAGCTGGCTTCTTCGTCTGCAGCGCCACCAGCCTTGCATGCAGCTCGCGGCCCTGGCGCCTGGACCAGCCGGTGCCGACCGAGCCGGCATGCCGCAGCTTGCCGTCGTCGCCGTGGTAGCCCAGCAGCAGCGCGCCGACCTCGTCGTCCGCGTTCGCTCGGTCCGTGAAGCCGACGACGACGAACTCCTGGCGGCGCTGGCACTTGAGCTTCAGCCAGGTGTCGCTGCGACGGCTGACGTAGGGCGCGTCGGCGCGCTTGAGGATGACGCCCTCCAGGCCGATGCGGCAGGCGGCCTCCAGCACCTCGGATGGCGGCGCGGGCAGCGCCTCGCTGAAGCGCACATGCGGCTGCGCGTGGCCCGCCAGCAGCGTCTGCAGCACCGCGCGGCGGCTGCGCAGCGGCACGGCGCGCAGGTCGCGGTCGCCCAGGAACGGCAGGTCGAACAGGTAGAGCACGATGTCGGGGTTGCGCGCGCCGTCGATGGCGTCCTGCAGCCGGCTGAAGTCCGGCACGCCGCGCTCGTTCATGACGACGATCTCGCCGTCCAGCCAGGCGCGGGCGATGCCCAGTTGCGCGAGCTCGTCGGCCAGCGGCTGCAGCCTGGCGGTCCAGTCATGGCCGTTGCGCGTGAACAGCTGCGCCTTGCCGCGGGCCAGGCGCACCAGCAGGCGGTAGCCGTCGAACTTGGTCTCCACGACCCAGTCGCCATCGGCTGGCGGCTCGGCGGCCAGCGTGGCGAGCTGCGGTGCCAGCGTCTTGGGCAGCGCGGCCCGCACAGCCTTCGACAGATCCGGGCCGGTCGTCGCGGCCTGCGGTTCGCGGTCCTCGGCCAGCCCCAGTGGCTGGTCGACGGCGCTGTCGGGCAGCGCGGTCAGCACGTCGTAGTCGCGGCTGGACCGCGCCCAGGCGTCACCGCGCTTCTTCAGCAACAGCCAGTGCGCCTTGGCCTCGCCGGGCTTGGCGATGCACACCAGTTCCCACAGGCCGGCCAGCTTCTCGCCGTGCAGCTGGAAGATGAGCTTGCCCTGGGCCAGACCGTCGCGCGGGTCGCCCACGGGCGTCCAGCTGCCGCGGTCCCAGACGATGACCTGGCCGGCGCCGTAGTGGCCCTTGGGGATGTCACCCTCGAACCGGTTGTAGCTGACCGGGTGGTCTTCCACGCGCACGGCCATGCGCTTGACGGCCGGGTCCAGGCTGGGCCCCTTGGGCACGGCCCAGCTCAGCATGACGCCGTCCAGTTCCAGACGGAAGTCGTAGTGCAGCCGCGAGGCCCAGTGCTTCTGGATGACGAAGGCCAGCGCCTTGCCCCGGCCGCGGACCACTTCGCCCGCGGGCTCGGTGGTGGCGCTGAAGTCGCGCTTGGCGTTGTAGCGCGCCAGCGGCGCCACGACAGATCCGGGCCGGTCGTCGCGGCCTGCGGTTCGCGGTCCTCGGCCAGCCCCAGTGGCTGGTCGACGGCGCTGTCGGGCAGCGCGGTCAGCACGTCGTAGTCGCGGCTGGACCGCGCCCAGGCGTCACCGCGCTTCTTCAGCAACAGCCAGTGCGCCTTGGCCTCGCCGGGCTTGGCGATGCACACCAGTTCCCACAGGCCGGCCAGCTTCTCGCCGTGCAGCTGGAAGATGAGCTTGCCCTGGGCCAGACCGTCGCGCGGGTCGCCCACGGGCGTCCAGCTGCCGCGGTCCCAGACGATGACCTGGCCGGCGCCGTAGTGGCCCTTGGGGATGTCACCCTCGAACCGGTTGTAGCTGACCGGGTGGTCTTCCACGCGCACGGCCATGCGCTTGACGGCCGGGTCCAGGCTGGGCCCCTTGGGCACGGCCCAGCTCAGCATGACGCCGTCCAGTTCCAGACGGAAGTCGTAGTGCAGCCGCGAGGCCCAGTGCTTCTGGATGACGAAGGCCAGCGCCTTGCCCCGGCCGCGGACCACTTCGCCCGCGGGCTCGGTGGTGGCGCTGAAGTCGCGCTTGGCGTTGTAGCGCGCCAGCGGCGCCTCGCGCGTCGCGGCCGGCTTCGTCTTGGCGGACTTGCCCATGCCTTGCGTTCAGCGCTGTGCCCGCGCGCGCGGCTTGGGCGTGGCCGCCTGCGCGGCGCTGGCGCGCTTGGCAGCTGGCTTGCGCGACGATGCTGGACCCGGGCGGATGGGCGTCACCTTCGCCGAGGTGGCCTTGGAGGCCGCCCTGGACGACGGCTTGGCCGGCTGCTTGTTCCCCAGGCTCGCCTTCAGCGCGTCCATCAGGTCGATGACCTGTCCACCGCCCACAGGGCCTGGCTCGTCGCCGCGCGAGGACGCGACGACCTTCTTGCCCTTGACCTTCTGCTCGATGGCTGCGAGCACGCGTGCCTTCTCCTCGTCGTGGAACTGGTCGGGCTCGAAGCTGTCGGCCGCGATCTGGTCCACCAGTTGCAGCGCAAGCTGCAGCTCCGGCTTGGACACCGGGGCCTTGGGGATGCCCAGCTCCGACAGCGAGCGCACCTCCGCCGCGTAGCGCAGCTGCTGCAGCACCAGGCCGTCGTCGTTGGCGCGGATCTGCACCACGTACTGCTTGGCCTTCCACGCCCACTTGGCCAGCGCGCAGCGGCCGGACTTGCGCAGCGCCTCGGCCAGCAGCGCGTACGGCTTCTCGCCGCGCTTGTCGGGCGCCAGCAGGTAGCTCTTGTCGTAGTACAGCGGGTCGATGGACGCCAGCGGCACGAAGCTAACGATCTCTATCGTGTGGCTGCTGCCCTCCTCCAGCGCCTTCAGTTCCTCGGCGCCGAACAGCACGAAGTGGTTGTCCTCCACCTCGAAGCCCTTGACCATGTCTTTGCGCTCGACGACCTTCCTGGTCCTCTCGCTGACGTACTGCTGCTTCAGGCGCGAACCGTCCTTGGCCAGCAGGTTGAAGTGGATGTCGGCGCCCGGTTCGGTAGCCGAATACAGGCGCACGGGCACGTTGACGAGGCCGAAGCTCAGGGTCAGCGATGCGATGGAACGGGCGGAAGCGGCCATGGGAACTCCTGGTGTGTGGCAAAGCTACGCCAGTGCTCTGGTCGGGTCGCGGAAGGACGCCGCATCGGCCTGTAGGACGCGGCCACAAGCGCGCGTTCAGGCCTGCCGCGGGCCTTCGCCCTGTCGTTCAATTCACCCCATGGGCAAGGAACGCATCGAACAAAACGACGCCGCCGCGCAGGCGGCGGATGCCGGGCTGCGCTGGGTGAACGACAGCGCGCCGGGCTGGCATTACACCGCCGGGCGCGCCGTGCAGGATGCTGCGGGCAAGCGCGTGCGCGATGCCGGCCAGCTGCAGCGCGTGAGCGCACTGGCCATCCCGCCGGCCTGGACCGACGTGTGGATCTGCCCCGATGCGCACGGCCACATCCAGGCAACCGGCCGCGATGCACGCGGCCGCAAGCAGTACCGCTACCACGCGCAGTGGCAGGCTCATCGTGGCAGCGTCAAGTTCGACCAGTTGCTGGCCTTCGCACAGGCGCTGCCGCGGCTGCGCCGTCGCGTGCAGCGCGTGCTGGACGACGCCGCGCGGGCGCGCACGCCGCCGGGGCGCGATGCGGTCATCGCCACGCTGGTGCGGCTGCTGGACGCCACGCAACTGCGCATCGGCAACGACACCTACGCGCGCAGCAACCGCAGCTACGGACTGAGCACGTTGCGCAACCGGCATGCACGGCTGCAGGGCGGCAAGCTGGTGCTGAGCTTCATCGGCAAGGGCGGCATCCCGCAGCAGGGCACGCTGTCGGACCGCCGTGTCGCGCGCATCGTGCGGCGCTGCATGGACCTACCCGGCCAGGAGCTGTTCCAGTACGTCGGCGAGGACGGCCAGCCCCACGCCATCACGTCCACCGACGTGAACGCCTGGCTGGCCGAGGCAACCGGCCCGGGCATCACGGCCAAGGTGTTCCGCACCTGGCATGGCAGCGTCTGCGCGCTGGAGCGGCTGCTGCAGGCCTGCCGTGCCGGCGCCGAGCGCTGCGGCGTGCAGGACGTGCTGAAGGCCACCGCCCGGCGCCTGGGCAACACACCGGCGGTTTGCCGCAAGTCTTACATCCATCCGGACGTGCTGGCGCTGGTAGGCCGGCTGGGCGACGAGGCGGGCCGCACGCAGTTGGCGGCGGAGCGCTGGGCCAGTTCGCCTGCCCGGCGCGCCGGGCTGTCGGCGGCCGAGCAACGGCTGCAAGCGCTGCTGCGCCGTGCAGGCCGCCCGCGCTAGATCTGGTCCAGGTGGCTCTGCAGCCGCTCGAAGAAGCGACCCACGTGCACGCCGTCACACAGCGCGTGGTGCACGTCCACCGCCACCGGCATCAGCAGCCGGCCGTGTTCTTCCTTGAAGCGGCCGAACGCGACCTTGGGCCGGTCGTCGCCCGCGCTGCGCGCATGCGTGAAGGCCGTGAACGCGAACCAGGGCAGCGCGGTCATGTGCACCAGCGTTTCCTCGCGCACGTCGCCCGGGTCGTCGCCCGAGAACAGCGCGCCGGTAGAGCAGCGCACCTGGGCCAGGTGGGCCTTGCCGCGCTCGGCGAAACGCTGCAGCGACGCATCGCGCGGCAGCGTCAGGAAGCCGAAGCTGCCGTCCTCGCGCGGCACCGTGGTGCTGGCGTGGATGACGGCGAACTCGTGCACGCCACGGCCGCCGTCGACCATGGTCTGGCGCATCGCATCGACGTCGTTGGCCGCCTCCAGCGCGGCGTGGTGGTAGGCCAGCCAGGGCGTGGCGCCGTGCCGGGCGGCGCGCTCGCGCAGGCCGGTCACGTCCACCGGCGCGGTGACGCTGAAGGCCGGCTGCGCCATGGTCCGGAAATGCACCAGCGCCGCGCGGCGTGGCCAGGATTCAAGGGGGATGTCGCGGTCGGGCATGGCGGGCTGGGCGCGGCGTCGGCACGCTCGCGGCAGGTCGAGGAATGAGAGGTTGCGGCCCGCATGCTCTCACGCATGCGCCGCAACCCATCAGTCGCTCGGGCGCCCCATGGGCTCACCGGCAACATCGTCCATCAGGGCGACACACCATCTTGACCGTTGCCAGGGGGCACATGCGTTGATGCGCGGCCTGGCCAAGGTCATGGTGCGATCTGCCAGCAATGTGGCATTACGCCGCCCAAACGAGTCAGTCATTCACCTCGGCGGCGCCGGGCTGGCGCATGCCGAAGTCATAGAGCGCCCGCTTGAATTCTTCGGTACGGTCCGCGCCGAGGTCGGCCAGCAGGCGGCCGGCGGGCGCGCTGCGGATCTGGCCGATCTGGTTGTAGCCCAGTGTCTTGGCCTGGGCCAACGTGCGCGACGTCAGCGGCAGACAGTCGATGGGCGCCTGATCGGCGAGGCTGAGCAACCGGCTGTAGGTTTCGGCGGAGATGGACACGGGGGTTCCGCGATGAGGTGTGGGCTGCAAAGGGGGTGGCTTTCAAAGCCCGTGGTGCGCAGCGAGTCGCTCTTGTCGGCGGCTGCGTGCAGCGTCATCCCTGTGTGGGTGCCCGCCGTGGCAGGTCAGCCGCCCAGCTTGGGCAGCGCAAGCAGTTCGCAGATGAGGTCGATGAGGCTGAAGTTCATGGGGGCTCCTGGGAAAAGTTGGCGGGAATCCGTTGAACCGAACTTTGTCGGTTTTTGCCCCCCTAGGAACCTAGCAAGTCTTCCAGGTTGCAGGGGACTTCCCTGTCAGAGGATGCCCGCAGCGACGCACTTGAGGACGGCCTGGTGCTTGGACGTCACCTCCAGTTTGCGCATCGCGTTGCCCAGATGAAAGTTCACCGTCTTCTCGCTCATGCCGAGGATGACGCTGACCTCCCAGGCCGTCTTGCCCTGTGAGGTCCAGCTCAGCACGTCGAGTTCGCGCCGGGTCAGCTTGGGCAGGCTGCCCTGCGTGATCTTCGCGCTCAGCAGCCGGTCGGCGGCCGTGATCGCATGCGCGGCCAGCAACTGCAGCCCCGCGACCATCTGCATCAGCTGCGCACTCGACCCGGGCAGCGGCTCGTCGCGATCAACGCCGAGCAGGAAATGCTTGTCGCCCGGCAGGTGCAGCTTCACCGCGATGCCGGTCTTGTAGCCGTACGGCGCCTGGGCCTCCCACACCTCGCCGGCGTTGGCCGCGACGTAGGTGCTCTGGTCGTAGACGACCGGCACGGACTGCTCCATCAGCCTGGCCATCACCGGGTCGCGGCGCGCCTCGCCCAGGTCCTTGGCCACCTCCAGATAACCCTCGGGGGTGTTGCCCAGCGACGTGATCTGGACATCCGCGTCGTTCAGGCGGCCACGCATCAGCACGCCGGAAATGATCGGGAAGCCGAGCGCCTGCGCAGTGGACACGAGGCGGCGCTCGAAGCCGGCGAAGTCGTCGCTCAGGCCGACATCGATCAGTTGTTGATAGTTGATTTCGGGCGCACCCATACCTGTCAAGTCTGCCAGCTTGTTCGGCATCCGTCGTGACCGGAGACTGCGATCCCGTCCAAATCACACGACCTCAAAGGTGCTTCATGTCGACCCTGATCCGACTGCCGCAAGGCAGCGTCTGCTGGCCCGCCGCCGCGCTGTCGAGCGCTGCTCAGGATGTGATGCATGCCCAGACCCGCGTGCATCGCGTGCGTCACGACGGGCACCCGGTCGGCGGCTCGACGCGCTGGGAGCGCTGCTATGCCGATGTCTGCGCCTGGATCGAGTGGGACTGGGTCGAGATGGCCGAAGGCACGGTGGTGCAGGCCGATCCGCTCAACGTGCGCTCCAACGTGCTGCTGCTGGATGAGCGGGACAGGCCGCTGCTGTCGTCGCGCCGGCGCACGACGCTGGCCACGCTCGTCTACCTGCTGCCCTGGCAGGGGCCGGTGCTCGACACGCTGCGCGGTGTGGGCCAGTCGCTGCGCCGCGCCGCCCACCCGGTGCAGCGCCTGGCTGCCTGACGAGGCTTACGCGCGCAGCGCTGCGGCCTCACGTGCCAGACGGGTGATGCGCGCCCAGTCCCTGGCGTCCACGGCGTCCTGAGGCGTCAGCCATGAACCGCCGCAGACCTTGACGTTGGGCAGCTTCAGGAACTGCGGCGCAGTCTCCAGCGAGATGCCGCCGGTGGGACAGAACGCCACGTCCGGGAACGGCCCCGACAGCGCCTTCAGCAGCGTCACGCCACCCACCGCGACGGCCGGGAACAGCTTCAGGAAACCGTAGCCAGCCGCGTTGGCACGCATGACTTCCGAGGCCGTGGACACGCCGGGCAGCAGCGGCAGGCCATGGGCCTGGCAAGCCTCGGCGATGGCCTCGGTGAAGCCGGGGCTGACGCCGAACTGGCAGCCGGCATTCTTCGCGTTGGCCACATCCTGCGGGCTGCGCAGCGTGCCGGCGCCGACGATGGCGCCGGGCACCTGGGCCATGGCTTCCATCGCCCGCAACGCGACCGGTGTGCGCAGCGTCACTTCGAGCACCTTGACGCCGCCGGCGACCAGCGCCTCGGCCAGCGGCACGGCGTCTTCCAGGCGCTGGATGACGATGACGGGAATGACGGGGCCGTGGCTGGCCAGGCTGAGGGTGTCGATCATTTCGTTCTCCATGAAACCGAGGTGTTCGGGCCCGGCGCCGGGCAGCGCCCGGGCCGGGCTGCCTGGCGACGCCGGGGGCTCGATGCCGCAGGCGGCCGCGTCCCCTCGGGGGACCGACCAGGTTGGCGCGCGTCCAGCGCTGCCAGGCTGGGCGAGGGGCTCATGTCACAACCAGGTGATGG
This sequence comes from Roseateles sp., assembly GCF_965229315.1. Lineage (GTDB taxonomy): Bacteria > Pseudomonadota > Gammaproteobacteria > Burkholderiales > Burkholderiaceae_C > Pelomonas. The sequence goes on along the minus strand of NZ_CBDDJA010000002.1, from coordinate 1,817,066 downwards.
CGCCTTCTTCGGCGCTCAAGACGTTGCGGCGCAGGCCGGCGAACAGGTCTCGGCCCAGGCCGTGGGCGTTGACGTCGGCCTCGGCGGGGTCGAGCGTGGCCGGATCGCGGGCAGCCCAGTCAGCCTCGTCGACCAGGGCCTGCAGCGTGCCGTGCTGCGCGCAGACGCGGACGATGTCGCCGTCGCGCAGCCGCGCCAGCGGGCCGCCGGCGAGCGCCTCGGGGCTGACGTGGATGGCGGCCGGCACCTTGCCGGACGCGCCGCTCATGCGCCCATCGGTGACGAGCGCCACCTTGAAGCCCTTGCCCTGCAGCACGGCCAGCGGCGGCGTCAGCTTGTGCAGCTCGGGCATGCCGTTGGCGTGCGGGCCCTGGAAGCGCACGACGACGATGACATCGCGCTCCAGCTCGCCGTTCTTGAACGCGTCGAGCATGGCCTCCTGCGTCGTGAAGATGCGGCACGGCGCCTGCACGGTGTGGCGGTCCTGCGGCACGGCCGAGACCTTGATGACGGCGCGGCCCAGGTTGCCGGTCAGCAGCTTCAGGCCGCCGGTGGCGCTGAAGGGAGCGGCGGCCGTGCGCACGACGCCGTCGTCGCGGCTGCCTTCTGGCAGCGGCTCGCGCAGCACCTGGCCGCCCTGCCCCACCGCCTGCGGCGTGAAGGTGTAGGGGCGCAGGCTGCCGCCGGCGACGCTCAGCACGTCTTCATGCATCAGGCCGGCGTCCAGCAGCTCGCGGATGACGAAGCCCGGTCCGCCTGCGGCCTGGAACTGGTTCACGTCGGCGCTGCCGTTGGGGTAGACGCGGGCCAGCAGCGGCACGATGGCCGAGAGCGCGGCGAAGTCGCTCCAGTCGATCAGGATGCCGGCCGAGCGCGCGACGGCGACCCAGTGGATCAGGTGGTTGGTGGAGCCGCCGGTGGCCAGCAGCGCCACCATCGCGTTGACGATGCAGCGCTCGTCCACGAGCTGGCCGATGGGCTTGGCGGGCCGGCCCTGCACGCGGCCGCTGATGTCCAGTGCCGTGCCGACGGCCTCGCGGGTCAGGGCGGTGCGCAGGTCGTCATGCGGATGCACGAAGGCGCTGCCGGGCACGTGCAGGCCCATGGCCTCCAGCAGCATCTGGTTGCTGTTGGCGGTGCCGTAGAAGGTGCAGGTGCCGGCGCCGTGGTAGGCGGCCTGCTCGCTTTTCAGCAGTTCGTCGCGGCCGACCTTGCCCTGCGCATACAGCTCGCGCACCTTGGCCTTGTCGCTGTTGGAAATGCCCGAGCTCATCGGCCCTGCCGGCACGAACACGCAGGGCAGATGGCCGAAGTGCAGCGCGCCGATCAGCAGGCCCGGCACGATCTTGTCGCAGATGCCCAGCAGCAGCGCGGCGTCGAACACGTCATGCGTCAGCGCGATGGCGGTGGCCATCGCGATGGTGTCGCGCGAGAACAAGCTCAGCTCCATGCCCGGCAGGCCCTGCGTCACGCCGTCGCACATGGCCGGCACGCCGCCGGCCACCTGCACCGTGGCGCCCAGGCGGTGCGCTTCGGCGCGGATCTGGTCGGGGTAGGTTTCGTAGGGCTGGTGGGCCGACAGCATGTCGTTGTAGGCCGTGACCACACCCAGGTGCGGTGCGCGCTCGGCCACGATGCGCAGCTTGTCGTTGGACGGCAGCGCGGCCACCGCATGGGCCACGTTGGCGCAGCCCATGCGCTCGAAACCACGCTGGCGGCCGCCCAGCTTGGCCAGGCGGGCCAGGTAGTCGCCGCGCAGCTTGGCGCTGCGTTCGCGGATGCGCTCGGTGACGTCGATCAGTTGGGAATTCATTCGGTTTCTCCTGCAGTCGATCCTGGCGCGGTGGGCCGCGTTCGTAACCAACTTTTAGAAATTTAGGTAACCATATTACTTCGGCATGCGGCCGGCGGGTTACGGGCCGGGTACCGACATGCCAAGATGCCAAGCCATGTCTTCACACGGATCGAACATTCCCCATGGCCCGGCGCGCAGCGCCCACCTGCTGCAGCGAACGCTGGGCGAATGGCGTGCCAGCGAGGACGACCTGCTGCTGTTCGCCTACGGATCGCTGATCTGGCGGCCCGAGTTCGCGTATGTCGAGGCGCTGCCCGCCAAGGTGCTGGGCTTTCACCGCGTGCTGCGCATGCGCTCCCGCGTGAACCGCGGCTCGGCGCAGCAGCCGGGCCTGGTGCTGGCGCTGATCTCGGGTGGCAGTTGCCGCGGCCTGGTCTACCGCATCCCGCGCGCCCTCGGGGAAGACGTGCTGCCGGTGCTGTGGGCCCGCGAGATGCCCAACGGCGTCTACGAGCCGCGCTGGCTGAACTGCGACACCGCCAGCGGGCGGCTGCGCGCATTGGCGTTCACGCTGTCGCGCCAGAGCCCCAACTGGACCGGGCCGCTGCACGAGCCGGAGCTGGTGCACATCTTTCGCCATGCCAGCGGCCGCTACGGCACGACGCTGGACTACCTGCTGCGCACGGTGCAGGGGCTGCGCGAGCACGGCATCCGCGACGCGGAACTGGAGCGTCAGGTGCACCTCGCGGCCCATCACGGCCTTTGCGCGCCACTCTAGCCACCCCGCCCGCGCAGATTCGGGGCGCTTGCCCTGTCCGCAGGCGGCCCGGACGACCCGGTCAGCCAGTGCCGTTCGCGGCGTCGGTGCGTTCACGATGCAAGGCCGGCTCGACGGCGCCAGCCATCGCGGCCCTGTCGAGGCCGCCGCCGAGAAAGCCATCCAGCGCCTGCGCAGCGACGCCCGGCTCACGCAGCACCTGGTGATAGGGCATGCGCAGCACGGTCAGCAGCGGTTGCGTCGCCATCCACGCCTGGAGCTGCGACAGCTGGGTCTCAAACGCCTTGCGCACCAGCGCTTCGTCGGCGGGCTTCGCACCGCCTCGCAACAGCATGGACCGCTGACTCGCCAGCACTTCATCGAGCGGTCGCTCCATGAAGACGATGCGGTAGTGCAGCGAGCCGTCAAGCAGCAGTTCGCGCAGCAGCAGGTGGATGATCTTGACAGCCCGCCCGCGCGCCTGCGGCAGCCACGAGCGGTCGCTGCGCAGGCGCTTGACGCGCTCGTCCTCGAAATAGCCGCGCGGGTTGCTGTCGTCAGGCCGGCGGATGCCATCGCTGACGGTGGGCAGACCGCCGGCATGCAGCATCTGCATCATCAGCGATGTGCCCGAACGGGGCAGGCCGCTGACGACGGTGACGAAGTCGCGTTCCATGACGGGCTCAATCGAGGGTGGGTTGCGGCAGGCCTTCGGCCAGCACGCGCCGGGCGATCTCGCGATGCCGCAGCGACCGGTCGTACTGTTTCAGCCGAAGGCAGATCTGCGAGACGTAGCGATGCGCGATCGCGAAATTCGGCAGGATGGTCAGGCTGATGTCGAAGGCCTGCAGCGCGCGTTCGTACCAGCCCAGCCGCGACATCACGGCGCCCAGCTGGAAATGCGCGAGCGGGTCGTCATGCTGGATCGCGATGGCGCGCAGGCCGCTCTGGACGCCCTCTTCCACCTGGCCTTGGCGCGGCAGCGCGACGCTCAGTCCGTAGTGCGCCTCGGCGTTGTTGGCGTCCAGTTCGAGAGCCCTCCTGAAGGCCTGCTCGGCCTGCGCCCACTGTCGCAGCCGCAGGCAGGCACGACCGATGCGGCATTGCAGCCATGCGTTGTCATGCCCGTCCCGCGCGGCCTGCTCGAAGTGGCGCAAGGCGGTGGCGGCGTCGCCTGCGATCCAGTGCTGGAAGGCGCGGAACATCGGCAGTTGCGGGTGGCCGGGCTGCAAGCGCTCCAGATCGTCCGCGATGCCCAGCAAGGCGGCACCGTCACCGGCGGCGATGGCCGCCTGGCCCGCGAAGACACGGTAGGCCGGCTCCTGCGGGAACTGCGCCGCGAGCTCCAGCGCGAGCGCCAGCGCACGGCCCGCATGCCGGCCATCGAGGCAGGTGCAGGCGAGATTGAACTTCTGCGCGGCGCGGGCGCGCACGATGTCGCGTTCGACGTCCTCGCCCGGCGCCTCGATGTAGCCCAGCTCCACCATCTGCCGCATCGAGGCCGCGGCAGCGGCCGGGTCTTCGGCGGCGGCCTCGCGGACGCGTGCGTCGTACACCGGGTCCGGCACGGCCTCCCAGGAATCGATGCGTTCGATGGCTGGCGGCTTCTCGAAGGCGTTGACCAGCACGCGGCCTTCCATGTCGCGCCCGACCGGCAGCCCGAACAGCGTCAACACGGTCGGCGCAATGTCCAGCAAGGTGGCGCCCGGCAGCGTCGCGTCCTTGCGGATGCCGGGGCCAGCCAGCAGCAAGGTGCCGAACGGGCGATGCCATTGCTCGGGGCTGATCGTTTGGGTCGGACGGGAGGCCCCATTGAGGAAGCCGTGATCGGAGACGATCATCACGTGCGCGTCCGGCCCGGCGAGCTCCACCAAGCGGCCCAGCATCTGGTCGTGGAACTCGTAGACCGCGTTCATGACGCCGCAGAGCGGCTCGTAGAGATCGGGGCGCACATTCGCCATGCGCGGGGGGTGGAAGGCCATGAAGTCATGGCCCACACGGTCGATCATGTCGTAGTAGGCCGTGCAGAACTCCCAGGGCTGCTCTTCCATCAGCGCGGTGGTCAGCGAGTGCAGCGAGATGCACTCCGCCAGACGGCGGGCCAGCGTGGAGAGCAGCCGCTGGACCTCCGGGTCGCGTTGGTCGAGCTGCGCAGCCTTGGGAATGAACTGCAGCAGCATCGACGCCGTGACCTCGGCGGGATGCAGGCGCAGCTCCGCGAGATCGTCGGCGAGCGACGCCGGGAATACCGCGTTGGGCTGCGGCGGCCAGTCATCCGGCGTGGCCGACGCGGGTGCGACATGGAACAGCTCGGAAACGCAGGCGCCGTTGATGTTCTCGGCCGGGTGGCTGGCGAACCAGCCGAGCGCCTGGCAGCGCTTGCCCGATTGCGCCAGGATGTTCCACAGCGCCTTGCACTGGCGTGTCGTGCTCGCCGTGGGGCGCAGCGCAGTGCCGTCGGGCGTCGGCTCGACGAAGCCGTGCACGCCGTGGAGGTAGGCACGCTTGCCCGTCGCGATGGACGTCCACAGCAGCGGCGACAGCATGGGCTGCAGCGTGGCGAGGTTGCCGATGGTGCCGTGCTCGACGAGGCGCTTCAGGTGCGGCATGCGGCCCGCGTCGATGAGCGGATGCATCATCTGCCAGTCGGCCGCATCCCACCCCACGAGCAGGAGTTTTCGGGCGAGCGGTTCGGTCATGGCGGCGTCGGGCGAGAAAAGGGAGCCTTGGCTGCAAAGCGGCCAAGGCGTCAATCATGAGGGGGAGGACTGCGCCCTGCCGGCGGCGCGGCCGGCAGCAGGACGCAAAAAGGGGCCGTCCCAGGCCCCCGGATCAAGGCGCGATGAGCGCCCGCGATCAGCTCAGCTGCTGCTTGCGCTCGCGGCGCAGGCGGCGCATGTGGGCGGCGCCCAGCGCCAGCGCGCCCAGCGAGAACATCAGGGCAGTCTCGGGTTCCGGCACGGCAGACACGGTGATCGCGCCGCCGGAGTTTTCGTACGACCAGCCATTGATGACGGCCGGGAAGCCGGTGGTGCCGGTCGTCGTGATCGACAGGTAACCGTAGTTGATCGTCGAAGTCGCCTCGTTCAAGAACTTGAAGCCCAGGATGTGGGTCCCGGAACTCAAGAAGGCTGCCGTCTCATTGTTGGCACCGTTCGCCGACAGGCTGAAGATTGAAGCGCTGGAGATCACCGAACCGGCGCCCAGATCGATGTAAGGGCCGGTGGTGGTGCTGGCAACGCCGCCGCTCGACGAGCCGGTGCCGCCCCAGTAGAACAGCAGGCTGCCGCCAGCGTAGGGATTGAAGTCCCAGCCGCTGAACGAGCTGGTACCGGTCCCCCCGGTCAGGAAGTTGATGTAGACGCCATCCACCGTGTTCGGGATGCTGATCGGCGTGGTCGATGTGATGACCGTGGCGTTCGCGTTGGTGGCCGTGGCGGCCGTCCCAGCGAGCGCTGCGGCGCACAGGCCGAGGCGAGCGGCGATCGAGGAGGGCTCGAGGGTCTTGGGCATGGAGTGGGTCATGGGTGTTTGAAGGTGAGGGTTGCGACACTTTCAGACCGCTCCAGCAAAGCCGTTCCGAGCGTCAAAGGCAGCCGCCGCGGAACTGTGTTCGCAGCCTTCACCCTCACCCGATGCCGCTTCGCCGCTTGGAAAAGCGGTTAGCCGGAACATAAGGGAAAAGTTTCGTAGGACACCTCGCTCTCCCCCGCGTTTGAGGGGGAGGGGTTTCTTGTCCCTGGAGGGGACACGGTCGCGTCAGACGGCGCGGGGTCGCTCGCGCAGCCGCGCGAGGTCCTCCACGGTGTCGACGTCCACATGGATGCCCGGGTCGTCGACCGCGATGGGCTGGGCCGCGTAGCGCGCAACGATGCGGCGCGCGCCCTCGTCGCCCTGCAACGCCATCAACTCCGAGTACAACTCGGTGCCGAAGCCGACCGGGTGGCCTTGCATGCCGCGGTATTGGGCGTAGCAGACGGGAAACCGCTCCAGCCCTTCGGCGACGGCCAGGATGGTCGCGGGCTGCACCAGCGGCATGTCGGCGGGCAGGATGAGCCAGCCGTCCGCATCGCCCGTGGCGCTGACGCCGGCCACGATGGAGTGCCCCATGCCGATGGGCTGCGGCCGGCCCTGGGCGTCGTGATCCGTCAGCGTGACGACGTCCCGGGCGGCGATGAGCCGGTGCGCGGCAGCCGCCAGCGCTGGCGTGGTGACGACGACGACGGGCAACTGCGTCGCCAGCGCGTGGCGCAGGCTGCTGGCCAGCAAGGTGTCGGCGCCAGCGGGGCCGCCCAGGTGCTGCTCCAGCTTGTGGCCCGGGCCGCGAAAGCGCGAGCCGCGGCCGGCGGCCAGCACGACGACGGCGGGGCGTCGTTTCGTCATCTGTTCTTCGTCCTTGTCCAAACCCTTGCGCGCAACGGCGGGCACCGTTTGCTGCGGTGCCACAAGCATGCCCAGTGCCCACCCGCTTGAAACTGGGACGTTCACTTAAGGGAAGGTCTGCATACTTCAGCCCATGAGCAAGCTGAGCGAATTCCGGAAAAGTTATGAACTGGGGGAGCTGGACGAATCCGAAGCCACCTCGCAGCCGTTGGCGCTGTTCCAGCGCTGGATGGACGAGGCGATCGCACACGACGTGTCCGAGCCCACGGCGATGACCGTGGCGACGGTCGGCGCGGACGGCCGGCCGTCCACACGCGTCGTGTTGCTCAAGGGCTGCGACGAGTCCGGCATGGTCTGGTTCACCAACTACGAAAGCCGCAAGGGGGAGGAACTGGCGATCAACCCCTTTGCGGCGCTGCAGTTCCACTGGGTAGAGATGGAGCGTGTCGTGCGCATCGAAGGCCGCGTCGAGAAGACCTCGGTGCAGGAATCGGACGACTACTTCAAGAGCCGCCCGCTGGACTCGCGCCTGGGCGCCTGGGCCTCGCCGCAGAGCCACGTCATCAGCTCGCGGGCGGTGCTGGTCGCGAATGCGGCGAAGGCGGCCGTGCAGCATGGCCTGAATCCGCCACGGCCACCGCACTGGGGTGGCTTCCGGCTGGTACCGGACCGCTTCGAGTTCTGGCAGGGCCGCCGCTCGCGGCTGCACGACCGCCTGCGCTACCGGCTCGACGCCGGCGGCTGGCTGCGCGAAAGGCTGGCGCCCTAGTTGACGGCGCTGCCGTCTTCGACGCGGTAGTACAGGCCGTACGGGTCGTCGTTCAGCACGGCCAGCTGGCCTTCGACGACGACCGGCTCCAGCGTGTAGCGCACCGGCTTCTTCGTGCGCACCTCGACAAGGCCCTCGGGGCCGGCCGGCACGCAGAAGGAACAGGTCGTCGGCACCGACGACAGCAGGAAATGCTGCTGCTTGTCGCCCGCCTCCAGCGGCATCATGAAGCCCTGCACCTTCACCGTCTTGCGGTCCAGCGCCTGCACGGCGGCGGGGAAGGTCGGGATGATCTTCTTCTTCTCGGCCCTGGCCGTCACTTGAGACAGCAGCTTCCAGGACACGATGTCCGAGCGTTCCTCCAGCGGCTTGAACGGGCTGCGCGGGTCGTGATAGCCCGGACCCTGGCCGACGCCGGGCGCGGTCTGTGCGAAGACGGCGGTGGTGGCGAGCAGAGCAGCGGCAGCGAAGTACTTCATGGTGGTGGGGCAGTGCAGGCGGCAAGGGCGTCATTGTGACGCCGCCGCATTTCAGGCCTCTGACGGGGATTTGAGCTGCTGCAGGTACTGGCGCAGCAGCGCAGCGCGGCGCGGGCGGAAGGTTTCGCCCAGGTTCTCCACCTGCTGCATGCGCTCCAGCCTGAACATGCGAAAGCCCTGCCGCAGGCGGCACCAGGCCAGCAAGACCAGCAACCGGTCGATGTAGACGAGGCCCAGCGGCCAGATCTTGCGATCGGTGGCCGCGCCGTCGCGATCGACGTAGCGCAGGCCCAGTGCCTCTTCGCGCCAGCAGGCTTCCCGGATCAGCTCGATGTCTGCCGAAGGCGGCGGGCGCTCGCTGAAGCGGTGCACCTGCGACACCGCGTGCTGGATGTGCTGCTGGCCCACCGACGGCAGCGTGGCCACCACCTTCGCCAGCACCGAAGCCGCGGCCTTGGCCAACGCCGGGTCGCCGATGTGTCGCACCTCGGCCAGGCCCAGCACCAGCGCCTCGATCTCCAACCGCGTGAAGGTCTGCGGCGGCAGCGTGCCGTCCTCGATGAGGCAATAGCCCAGGCCGCGTTCGCCGCCGATCTCGGCGCCGGACATGCGCAGGCTTTCGATGTCGCGGTAGATGGAGCGAACCGACACCCCGGTCTCGCGCGCCAGTTGCGCCGCCGTGACGGGCGACGGCAGGGTGCGCAGGGCTTGGAGCAGGCGGAACAGGCGTTCTGGGCGCGACATGGGTCAGGGCGGCAGCTGCCGAAAACTGGCAGGAGAGCTGCCTAGAGTAGCAGCCGTCAACTCATCGCCGGGCGCCCTCCTCTGGGGCGATGAAGACGCTTCCATCCCTTCCAAGAAAGCCACTCATGACCGTTTCCGTCGTTCCCCACATCAACCTGCGCGGGCAGGCGCGCGAAGCCCTGCAGTTCTACCAATCCGTCTTCGGCGGAGAAATCACGGCGATGACCTACCGCGATGCCCACGCCGTGCGCGACCCACAGGACGCCGACCGCGTCATGTGGGGTCAGGTGCGTGCGGCCGACGGCTTCCAGGTGATGGCCTACGACGTGCCCACCGACACCGCCTGGCAGTCAGGCGAGCACGCGTACTTCATCTGCGCCGGCTGCAGCACCGCCGACGAAGCGACATCGCGTTGGGCCAGGCTCAGCGCAGGCGCCAGCATCCTGCAGCCGCTTGTACCGGCGCCGTGGGCGCCGCTCTACGGCATGCTGAAGGACAAGTTCGGCGTGATCTGGGTCGTCAACGTCAGCGCGGCGCCTGCAGCAGCGTCGTGACGTCGAGCCGGTAGGCCCGCCACGCCGGCCAGGCGGCCGACAGCAATGCTAGGCCGCCGGCCAGCAGCGGCACCCCCCATTCGGCGTCGCTGACACCCAGCGGGCCCAGGCGCAGCGACTGCCGCTCGGCGAGCAGCCGCTCCAGCAACGCGACAAGGCCGTGGCCGGCGGCCAACCCCAGCACGGCGGCCAGGCCGGCCAGCAGCAGCGCCTCCAGTGCGATCAGCGCGGCCACGCGCGAGGCCGGCGCGCCCAGCATGCGCAGCATGGCCAGGTCGCCCTGGCGTGCGCGCACCGCGTGCAGCAGCGCCACCCACACCGACAAGCCGGCAGCGGCCAACAGCACGATGCCGAAGCCGCGCAGCACCTCGGTGCCGGCGCCGACGAGCCGCATCAGCCGCGCGGTTTCCAGCGCCGGTGCGGCGGATTGCAGGCCGTCCTGCGCATTCACCCAGCGCGGCAGCATGACGGCGGCCAGCGGGCTGCGGTAGCGCACCAGCGCCAGCGTGATTTCACGCGTCTCGTCCGCCTCGTCATGCAGCTCGCCAGCATGGTGGTCTTCGTGCACGGCCCACACCGACGCCAGGTCGACCAGCACGAGACGGTCCAGCACGCTGCCGGAATCGGCCAGCACACCGACGACCTGGAACTGATGGTCGCCATGCGCCCCCCCTCCCTCGGCCAGGCCGTGGCTGCCGGCGAAACGGTCGCCGACCTTGAGCCCGCTGGTGCGCGCCACCTCGGCGCCCAGCACCGCCTGCATGGGTTTGACCCACATCGAGCCCTGCCCGAGCTTGGCGCCGTAGAGGTCGAGGTAGTCCGGCGTCGTGCCGGCGATGCGGTAGCCGTGGAAGGAGTCGCCCAGTGACAGCGGCACGGCCTGCGCGACGAGCGGCTGCTGCTTCAGCAGGTCTAGCGTCTTGAGCGGAATGTTGCCTGTCGGCGCGTCCAGGTGGAAGACGCCGGCCAGCATGATCTGCATGGGGCTGCCCTTGGCGCCCACGACGAGGTCGATGCTGGCGAGGTCGCGCTTGAGCCCGGCTTCGACCTGCGCACTGGTGCGCAGCACGAAGGTGACGGCCGCGAACCCCAGCGTCAGCAGCAGCAGGTTCAGCGCCGCCGTCAGCGGGTTGGACCACAGATAGCGCCAGGCCAGGCGGATCATGTCCGCCCCTGGGTCGGCGCTGGCGTCGCCCGGTCCGCGGCGGGCTCGCCCAGCACCACCTCGGTCACATTGGTCTGCCGCGCCATCGCGTCGATGACACGGCCGTCATGGCTGGCGATGACCAGCGTGCAGCCCTCGCGTGCCGCAGCGTCCAGCAGCAGCGCAAGCATCTGCGCGGTATGCGCATCGTCAAGGCTCGCGCTGGGTTCATCAGCCAGCAGCAACCGCGGTCGGCGCATCAGCGCACGCGCCAGCGCGACGCGTTGCGCCTGGCCCACGCTGAGCTGGTGGGGCTTGCGGCTTGCAAGTGGCGCAATGCCCAGCGCCATCAGCAGGGCCGTGGCGCGGGCTTCATCGGCACCCTGCCCGGCCGCCAGCGCCGGCAACGCGAGGTTCTCGGCCACCGTCAGCGCGTCGCTCAGATGCAGGCGCTGCGGCACCACGCCCAGCGTCGCGCCGCGCCAGGCGTCCAAAGCGCGCGGGCTCAGTGCGGCGAGCGACATGCCCGCCACCGTCAGCGTGCCCTGCTGCACGCGCAGCAGGCCGGACAGCAGGGCCAGCAACGTCGACTTGCCCGACCCCGAGGCCCCACGCAGCAGCAGATGCTGCCCTGGTGCGAGTTCGAAGTCGGCGTAAGAGATCGCTTCAGGCGCGTCGGCGTAGCGGTAGGTCAGGCCGTGCCAGGCCAGCATCACTTGACCAGGCGCTTGAAGCTGGCCAGGAACTTGTCCACCTTGCCCGCGACGACGAAGGCGCAGTAGCCCTGCTCGGGGTTGCGGGCGTAGTAGTGCTGGTGATAGGCCTCGGCGGGGTGGTAGTTGGCCTCGGGCTGCAGTTCCGTGACGACACGGCCACCGTGGGCCGCGTTGGCTTCGGTGATCACTTCGGCGGCCAGTTGGCGTTGCGCCTCGGTATGCCAGTAGATGCCGGAGCGGTACTGCGTGCCGACATCGGCGCCCTGGCGGTTCAGCGTCGTGGGGTCGTGGATGGTGAAGAAGACTTCCAGCAGTTCGCGCAGCGACACCTCGGCCGGATCGAAATCCAGCCGCACCACTTCGGCAAAGCCGGTGTTGCCGCCGCAGACGGCTTCGTAAGTGGGCGTGGGGCCCTGGCCGTTGCTGTAGCCGTTCTCGACGCGGTGCACGCCGCGCACGCGCTCATAGACCGCCTCCAGACACCAGAAGCAGCCGCCAGCCAGGGTGATGCGTTCGAGATTCGTGTCAGACATGGAAGGCTTTCAATGAGCAACGATTGACGTCCCGACATGGGGGCGCAGGCAGGCCGTCGCAAGGCGTGCGCATTATTGTTGTCGGCGATGATGACCGCCGTGAGCCTGCCCCTCGACTATTCCGGTTTCAAATCCCTGCTGCTGGTCATCGCATTGCCACCCGTGCCGATGCTGTTGCTCGCGGCCTGGGGCGGCTGGCGGCTCAAGCGCGGCAGGTGCTGGGGCGGCTGGGTGCTGGGGGTGTCCTTGCTCGCCACCTGGCTGTCGGCGACCGAGGCGGTGGGCGAACTGCTGAGCCGCTCGATCGGCCCACCGCCCTTGCTGTCCCCGGCGGCCGTCGATGCCCTGAAGGGGCACGGCGACGGTGCCGTGCTGGTGCTGGGCGGCGGCGTGAACCGGCATGTTCCGGAGTTCGGCGCCGGGGCGCCCACCCGCATCACGGCGCGGCGGCTGGCCTATGGCGTGTGGATCGCCCGGCGCAGCGGCTGGCCGCTGGCCTTCACGGGCGGCATCGGCTGGACGGCGACCGAACTGCGGCAGCCCGAGGCGGAGATCGTCTCCCGCGTGGCCGCTGAAGACTACGGCCTGCCGCTGCGTTGGGCCGAAAGCAGTTCGCGCGACACGCGTGAAAACGCGGCCCACACGCTGCCGCTGCTGGCCGCAGCCGGCGTGAAGCAGATCGTGCTGGTCACGCACGAAGCCCACATGCGGCGGGCGATGCGCGCTTTCGAGGCCGAGGCCGCACCGCTGGGCCTGCGCATCCTGCCCGCGCCCACCGGGCTGTTGGACGACGGGCTCACGAGCGTCAGCGACTGGTGTCCGTCGACCGACGGCTTCGAGCGCGTGCGCTACCACGTCTACGAAACGCTGGCCTGGTGGGCCGGCCGCTGAACCGCGCGACCCCATAGAGAAACCCCGCCGGGCTTGACGGCCGGGCGGGGTCGGGTGGCCAGGCCACCTTGGGGCTCCAAGGCCATGTGCCGAGGGGCTCCTGGCGCGCAAAGATTGCGCCAGAGGGTTTGCCTCAAAAGGCCTTCAGACAGTAGGCGAGCCGCCGGGGTTGTTCAAGAAGAGTTGCGCAAACAAGGTCTCGGTACGGGTCTTGACTTCTGGCGGCAGGCTGATGCCTCGGCCCCATTCGCGGCTGGTCTCGCCGGGCCACTTGTTGGTGGCGTCCAGCCCCATCTTGCCGCCCAGCCCGCTGACGGGCGAGGCGAAATCGAGGTAGTCGATGGGCGTGTTGTCCACCAGCGTGGTGTCGCGCACCGGGTCCATTCGCGTCGTGATCGCCCAGATGACCTCCTGCCAGTTGCGCGTGTCGATGTCGTCGTCGACGACGACGATGAACTTGGTGTACATGAACTGGCGCAGGAAGCTCCAGATGCCGAACATCAGCCGCTTGGCGTGGCCCGGGTACGACTTCTTGATGGCAACGATGGCCATGCGGTAACTGCAACCCTCGGGCGGCAGGTAGAAGTCGACGATCTCCGGGAACTGCTTCTGCAGGATGGGCACGAACACTTCGTTCAGCGCCACGCCCAGGATGGCCGGTTCGTCCGGCGGCTTGCCGGTGTAGGTCGAGTGGTAGATCGGCTGCCTGCGCTGCGTCTGGCGGGCGATCTCGAAGACCGGGAACCAGTCCTGCTCGTTGTAATAGCCGGTGTGGTCACCGAAAGGGCCTTCCAGCGCATGCAGATAGCCGCCCTTTTCCTTCAGCGGCACGCCGTGCGCGCTGACGCCGGTGAAGCCGGGTGCCGCGGGCGGGATGTGGCCCTCCAGCACGATCTCGGCCGAGGCCGGTACCTGCAGCGGCTGGCCGTGGCCCACGCCCGCGTTGACCAGCTCCGTGCGCGAACCGCGCAGCAGGCCGGCGAACTGGTACTCCGACAGCGAGTCCGGCACCGGCGTCACGGCGCCCAGGATGGTGGCCGGGTCGGCGCCCAGCGCCACGGCGATGGGGAATGGCTCGCCCGGGTGGGCCAGTGCGAAGTCGCGAAAGTCCAGCGCCCCGCCACGATGCGCCAGCCAGCGCATGATGACTTGGCGAGGGGCGATGACCTGCTGGCGGTAGATGCCGAGGTTCTGGCGGGTGCGTGTCGGCCCCCGGGTGATGACGAGACCCCATGTGATCAGGGGGGCGGCGTCCTCGGGCCAGCAGGTCTGGATGGGCAGGCGGCCGAGGTCGATGTCGCCCCCCTGCAGCACTTCCTCCTGGCTGGCCGCGCGCCGCTGCACGGCGGGCTTCATGTCCCACAACGCCTTGGCCATCTGCAACAGTTTGCCGGCGTCCTTCAGGCCCTTGGGCGGATCGGGCTCCTTGAGGCTGGCCAGCACCCGGCCCACGTCGCGCAAATCGGCCAGAGACTCAGCGCCCATGCCCAATGCAACGCGGCGTGTGGTTCCGAAAAGATTCGTCAACGCAGGGGTGGAAAAGCCGGTCGGCGCCTCGAACAGCAGCGCCGGTCCGCCGGCCCGCAACACGCGGTCGCTGAGCGCCGTCATCTCCAGCACCGGCGAGACGTTTTCACGCACGCGCTTGAGCTCGCCCAGGCCTTCAAGGCCGGCGATGAAGTCGCGGAGATCTCTGTATTTCATAACCAAAAGTAGTTTGGACGTAGCAAAACAGCCTTGACGGGTTATTTTTGCCCCGTAAAATCCGCCGCTTCGGGTTTCCACTGAACCCGCCTCGGCTGGGTCCTCCGGGCGCAGAAGCGCCACAGGCCCAGAGCAATAGCCGGGAAATTATCACCGTCGCCCCGCGCAGACCGCCGCTTGCCGGCAGCCCGCGGCGGGCCGCGACACACAGGAGTCGCATGACGACACGTCAAGACCTCATCAGCCTGGCTCGCCACACGCGGGATTCGGCGTCGCTGTTCGTCCAGGACATCGGCAACGGCCTGCTCGTGGTCAGCCACAACACGCTGGCCCTCGTCGGGCTGACGGTGGTGTCGGTGCTGCTGGTGTTCACGAGCCAGGCGGGCCTGCGGGAGAAGCTGGAATCCGCCACGCTGGGATGGTTGCACGCCCGCCAGGAGGCTCGCGCCGAGGCCGAGGGCAACACCTTGATGGCCTCCGCCGAGCCGGATGCCATCAGCCGTGCCACCGCCACGGATCCCAAGGAACTCAGCCGCCAGCAGGCCGCCGTCGCACATTGGCTGGCGCGCCGCTACAGCGTGGCGCCCGAGCCCGTCAGCCGGCTGGTGCAGGAGTCCTGGGCCGTGGGCCAGCGCGCCAAGGTCGAGCCGACGCTGATCCTGGCCATCATCGCCATCGAGTCGCGATTCAACCCGTTCGCGCAGAGTGCGGTGGGCGCCCAGGGGCTGATGCAGGTCATGACCCGTGTCCACGACGAGAAGTACGAGGCCTTCGGGGGCACGCTGGCCGCGTTTGACCCCGTGACCAACCTGCGCGTGGGCGTGCAGGTGCTCAAGGAGTGCATCCAGCGGGCGGGTGGCCTGGAAGAGGGGCTGCGCTACTACGTGGGCGCCGCCAACCTGGCCGACGACACCGGTTACGCGGCGCGCGTGATGGCGGAGCATGAAATGCTCAAGGCCGTGGCCTCCGGCCGCGTGGTTCCCGCGGGTGCGACGGCGCGCCCGTTGCGCGAGGCGGCATCGGCGCCGTCCGGCGAATCCGCCCAGGTCGCGCTGCTGCGCTGAACTACACTGCCTGTTCACGCGACTGGCGATCAGGGTCACGAGCTGACCCGAGGTGGGCCACCACCGGGGAGCGTGAGGCGGTTGCACTGCATCGACAGCGCAACCGCTGCCAGCCGTTCGCCTGGGCAGCCCCGGACACCACGCCAGCCGTGCGCGCCGGGGATTCATCGCCTGATCATCGGAACATCCGCATGTTTGACCGCACCACCTCCACCCTCGCCCTGGTCGATCCCGATCTCTGGACCGCCGTCCAGAACGAGAACCGCCGCCAGGAAGACCACATCGAGCTGATCGCCAGCGAGAACTACACCTCGCCGGCCGTCATGCAGGCCCAGGGCAGTCAGCTCACGAACAAGTACGCCGAGGGCTACCCCGGCAAGCGCTACTACGGCGGCTGCGAGTACGTGGACGTCGTCGAGCAGCTCGCCATCGACCGGCTGAAGCAGCTCTTCGGCGCCGAGTACGCCAACGTGCAGCCCAACTCCGGCTCCCAGGCCAACCAGGGCGTGTTCTTCGCGCTGCTGCAGCCCGGCGACACCATCATGGGCATGAGCCTGGCCGAAGGCGGCCACCTGACGCACGGCATGCCGCTGAACATGAGCGGCAAGTGGTTCAACGTCATCAGCTACGGCCTGGACGCGAACGAAGCCATCGACTACGACGCGATGGAGGCCCTCGCCCGCGAGAAGAAGCCCAAGCTCATCATCGCCGGCGCGTCCGCCTACTCGCTGCGCATCGACTTCGAACGCTTCGGCCGCATCGCCAAGGAGATCGGCGCCTACTTCATGGTGGACATGGCCCACTACGCCGGCCTGATCGCCGCGGGCGTCTACCCCAACCCGCTGCCGCACGCCGACGTGGTCACGTCCACCACGCACAAAAGCCTGCGCGGCCCGCGCGGCGGCATCATCCTGACGAACAAGGAAGACATCGCCAAGAAGATCAACTCGGCCATCTTCCCCGGCATCCAGGGCGGCCCGCTGATGCACGTCATCGCCGGCAAGGCCGTGGCCTTCAAGGAAGCGCTGACGCCCGAGTTCAAGGCCTACCAGGAACAAGTGGTGAAGAACGCCAAGGTGCTGGCCGACACGCTGATCGAGCGCGGCCTGCGCATCGTCTCCGGCGGCACCGAGAGCCACGTCATGCTCGTGGACCTGCGCCCCAAGAACCTGACCGGCAAGGAAGCCGAGGCCATCCTGGGCGCCGCCCACATGACCTGCAACAAGAACGGCATCCCCAACGACCCGCAAAAGCCCATGGTCACCAGCGGCATCCGCCTGGGCACGCCGGCCATGACGACGCGCGGTTTCAAGGAGGAGCAGGTGCGCGCCACGGCCCACCTGATCGCCGACGTGCTGGACAAGCCGCATGACGAGGCCAACCTGGCCGCGGTGCGCGAGAAGGTCGCCGCGCTGACGGCCGCCTTCCCGGTCTACCGCGGCTGATCCGCAGTTGATCGACGGTTAGTCCGCCCCCGCCGTGCGCTGCCCGTTCTGCTCCCACACCGAAACCCAGGTCTCCGAGACCCGGGAATCGGACGAGGGCGACGTCGTCCGGCGCCGGCGGCGCTGCCTGTCGTGCGACAAGCGGTTCACGACCTACGAGCGGGCCGACATCGCCATGCCCTCCGTCGTCAAGAAGGATGGGCGGCGGGCAGATTTCGACCCTGCCAAGCTCCGGGCCTCCATGCAGCTGGCGTTGCGCAAGCGACCGGTCAGCGTCGAGCAGATCGACGCGGCCATCACCCGCATCGAGGAAAAGCTGCTCGGCAGCGGGGCGCGCGAGATTGCCTCCACGCGGCTGGGGGAGCTTGTCATGCGCGAGCTCAAGCGCATCGACAAGGTCGCCTACGTCCGCTTCGCGTCCGTCTACCGCAGTTTTGAGGACGTCGACGAGTTCCGGCAGTTGATCCGCGAGATCTGATCCGGGTTGACCCCACCCCCTTCGGAGGGATGCGTGGGGGATGCCAGCCGCCCTCCCCCCTCTTCGCCCCGCCTTAAGGGGGAAAGACGCCGCAGGGGCCGCTTCCTAAAGTTCGTTCATCCCCAACGAACCCAGGGAAGCGTCATGAACCGCACCACCTCTGCCCGCCGTGCCCAGCTGGGTTTCACCTTGGTCGAACTGTGCGCCAGCGTTGGCATCGGCGCTGCGTTGCTCGGTCAGGCGGTGCCGGCCATGACCAAGCTGCAGCAGGAGCAGAAGCTTCGCGCCGAGGCCATGTCCCTCGCTTCGGACATTCGCTTCGCCCGTGGTGAAGCCGTCCGGCTGAACAGCGCCGTGTTCGTGCGCGTCAGCGGCCGAGGCGCACAAGCCTGCTACGTGCTTCACACGGGCGCCAAGAACGATTGCGACTGCAGCGGCGGACGGGCCCGGTGCAGCACGTCGTCCAGCCAGATCATCAAGGCCGGCTGGTTGCCGGCGAGCCAGCCGGTGCGGATCAGCAGCAACGTCGAGACCCTGCAGTTTCAGCGTGGCCAGGGGCTGGTCACGCCGACGGGCAGCATCGACCTCAGCCTCGACAATGGTCCGACCGTCCGGCAGGTGATCGCCGTCACCGGCCGCGCCCGCAGCTGCTATGTCAACCAGCGAGTGGCCGGCCTGCCCAAGTGCGTCTGAGCCCCCTCCCTCATTCAGGTGGACTGCCGACCGGCGGCCTCCAGGCAGGGATGAACGGTCGGCCCTCAAGCAGCCCGTCCGGAGCCGCTGCCGAGAATGGCGCCATGCACCACTTTCTCGTCAAACGCAGCCACGGATTCACGCTCGTTGAATTGATGGTGGCGTTGGCGGTGGTCGGCATCCTGGCCGCCGTTGCCTACCCGGCGATGACCTCGCACCTGCAGCGCAGCCGGCGTGCAGATGCCACCGCCCTGCTGACGGCCGTCGTGCAGGCGCAGGAACGCTATCGCTCCAACAACGGAAGCTACGCCGCTGACTTGGGTGACAACGGATTGAAGATTGACGACACCAAGATCACCCCGCACTACCGCTTGAGTCTGGCGGGCGTCGGCGCAACGCCGAGTTTCGTCAGCGGCTACATCGCGACAGCAGAGGCCAAGGAGGGCAGCCCTCAGCGGCAGGACACTGATTGCAGGCAGTTGATCGTCACGTTGGCGGGCGCCCAGTTGGACTACTCCTCAAAGAGCAGTGCCGACCAGGACACGTCGACCAAGTGCTGGCCGCGATGAGCATGAGCCGGCTGCATCAACTCGTCACCACGCGCCGCACTGTCACCCGCGGCGTGACGCTGGTCGAGCTGATGGTGGGCGTCGCCATCCTTGGCGTCATCCTGGCCATGGCGGCACCGTCGATGTCCGACTTCCTGGAGCGGCGACGGGTGATTGCTGCCGCGGGGGAACTCGCCAACCTGATGATGTACGCCAAGTCCGAAGTCAATGCCGTGGGCACGACCAACGGCAAGTTGAACCTCCACATGGAGCCCGACCCCTCGGGGCGCGTCAGCTGTGCCAGCCTCAGCGTGAGGACGAACTTTGATTCGTGCACATGCTACGAACATGCCACCAACAACTGCGCAACCGGAAGTGTCAGCCCGCTGCTGCGCCAGTTCTTTCTGCCCCGTGGCGCCGGTCAGGTGTATTTCGATGCGTCGGCCGATGTCTGGATGGCCGACACCTATGTGGTGACCTTCGGGAGGAACACGTTTTTCTCGGACATCAAGGGGGTGGCGATCACCGTCGTCGGGCCGCGCTCGGGTGCGAGGTTGCGGGTGGAATACAACGATGCCGGGCGGGTGCGGACCTGCTCACCCGGCGGTTCCATGAGCGGGTATCCCTCATGCTGACGCGTGCGTCCATCAGGGCCCAGCGCGGCCTCAGCCTGATCGAGTTGATGGTGGGCATCACGGTCGGCCTGATCGTGACGGCAGGCGCTGCCATGGTCGCCGTGAGCCAGATCAACGAGCACCGTCGCCTGACGCTCGAGACACAGATCCAGCAGGATTTGCGCGTTGCCGCCGACCTGATCCAGCAAGACCTGCGCCGCGCCGGTTTCCGCGGCAACGCGGAGCGCGGTGTGTGGGCGCCGGCGTCCAACGTCGGCAGTCTTCAGGAAACTGCGGTCGCGGATTCAACGCCCAATGCCTACAGGCAACTCCAGGTGTCCGACGGCGCGATCGACCGGGTCATTGCTTACGCCTACGCAAAGACCCAGCCAGATGGCTCGTTCAATACCGGCGCCTCGCCTTTAAGCAACGAGAATTTTGGCGTCCAGTGGCGCAAGGACAAGATGGAACTGCGGCTTCAACTGGGCTACCAGGCGGATGGCAGTCCGAATTGGCAGCCCATCACGGACCCGGCCACGATTGAAATCATCAACTTCGATGTGGAGTCGCTCGCGCAGCCGGACATCAGCCTGGCGGATTTTTGCGATCGCTCCTGCGTCGGACTGACCACCTGCCCCACGCTGCAGGTGCGGGAGATCCGATTCACGATCCGGGGGCAGGCCGTCCACGACAGAAACGTCGTGCGCACCTTGACGGGCACTGAGCGGGTGCGTGCCGACAAGATCGACGGGGCCTGCCCGACATGACCGCGCTGCAC
Organism: Roseateles sp.; assembly: GCF_965229315.1. Classification (GTDB taxonomy): domain Bacteria; phylum Pseudomonadota; class Gammaproteobacteria; order Burkholderiales; family Burkholderiaceae_C; genus Pelomonas. The sequence goes on along the minus strand of NZ_CBDDJA010000002.1, from coordinate 1,796,977 downwards.
CTCTTGCGCCGCCACCGACAGCGCGGTGCCGCGACGCTCGTCATCGTGATGATGCTGTTCCTCGTGATGGCGCTGCTGGCCGCGTATGCCAACCGCTCCCTCATGTTCGAGCAGCGGCTGTCAGGCAGTTACTACCGGGCCAGTGTCTCCCAGGAGGCCGCGGAAGCCGGCATCGACTGGACGCTGGCGCAACTGAACGGCACGGCCATCGATGGCGCCTGCAAGCCCGTCGATGACGGCGGCGAACGCTTCGCGGATCGATATCTGAAGTTCTCGTTGCCTGATCGCGTCATCGGGTCGCTCGGCGCTTCCCCGTCGGGCATCGCATTGGACTGCGCCCGAAACACAGCCATAGACGGTTGGACCTGTCGCTGCCCCGCAGCGGCTGCCTTGGCCGCGCGCGTGCCGCCCGCCCCCATCGCCGGGGCAGGATTGGTGCCCAGCTTCGGCATCGTCATCGCCGGCGGCCAGCGTCCTGGCACACTGAAGATCACCTCCCGCGGTTGCAACGACAGCGTGGTGGATAAATGCTCCGCAGTAGCCACCGAGGCAGGCAACAGCCAGAACTTGCTGGCCGGCAGTTTCTACTACGCCACCGTCGGCCTGGTAGGGGCGGTGCGGACGCCACCGGCGGCACCGCTGACCGTCAAGGGCAACATCAGCATGACGGGAACAGGCCTGGGCCTGCACAACACCGATGCCAAGTCCGCCGGCCTGCTTGTCGTGGCCGGCGGGACCTGGACGACGCCATTCAACGAAAGCCTGCTGGAAAGCGTGCCCGGCACCCCGTCGGTACAGGCGCGCATTGACCATGAGCCCACGCTGGCCGCGGTGGATGCGGATGCATTCAAGATGTTCATGGGTGCAGCAGCTGCCCGCTACAAGCAGCATCCCGCATTGCGGGTGGTCCAGTGCAATGGCGACTGCGCCGGCGCACTTGAAGCCGCCTACAAGGCCGGCAAGCGCATCCTCTGGGTGGACGGCACTCTCACCATCAGCAGCAACAAGGTCCTGGGCAACCCGGACGACCCGATGCTGGTCATCGCCAACGGCGCGGTGCAGTTGTCCGGGCCTTTCCAGCTCAACGGCATGCTGGTCAGCATCGGCGACCTGGACTGGGCCAACAACAGCGGCCTGTCGTCACTGGTCAACGGCATCGTGCTGGTCACCGGCGATCTGCGGACCAACGGCCTCATGCACATTGCCTACCAGCAGAAGATTGCGGATCACCTGCGCAACCGCATGGGCAGCTATGTGCGGGCGCCCGGCGGCTGGATCGACGGCCAATACTGACGACAGGCTGCAAGCGTGAAGCACAACCACCGCCCCGTCATGAAAGCCCAGCGCGGCGTGACGCTGATCGAAGCGCTCGTCGCCTTGCTCGTCATGAGTTTCGGCATGGTGGCGCTGGTGGGGCTGATGAGTAACCTGCGGCGCACCACGGACGTCGCCAAGCAGCGCAGCGACGCGATGCGCATCGCGCAGGCCGACCTCGCCAACCTGAGGGCCTTCTCGCTTCTCACCAAGCCGGCCGGCAGCGCGCCCGGCGTGCAAGACTACGACACGGACATCAGCAATCTCAGCGCCTCGCCGTTCACGCTGCGGGACACCAATGCGACGTTCACGCTGGAAAGAACCGTCACGCCATTGGTCAAGGATCAGTCCGAACCCAAGGCTCAGACGGTGCAGGTCACGGTCCGCTGGACGGATCGCACAGGCCAGGCCGAGCAACTGGTGCTCAACAGCGTAATCGCACGCATCGATCCGGCGTTCTCCGGCGCGCTGGGCATCGCGCCACCGGTGTACGGCCTGCGCTCGCCGGGTAACCGCAATCCGGCCGTGCCGATGAATGCCAAGGACCTGGACGGCAAGGTCAGCGCCTTCCGGCCCGACGCCAATGGCAGCACGGTGTGGGTGTTCAACAACCTGACCGGTGTCGTTGTCGGCAAGTGCTCCATCCCGGTGAACACGGTGATCACGGCGGCCGACGTCGACTCCTGCAGCAACAACACGGTCGGATACCTGATCAGCGGCACGGTGCGCTTTTCCACCGGCGCCACCGCCAACCCCAGCGCGCCTGACACGATGGCCATGCCGCTGGGTGTCTACATGGCACTGACGCCCAGCGAGTTCAAGGTCAGGGATCGATCCGGCGCCCTGGTTCTGGCGCCCGGCGGCGCGTACTCGGTCTCGCCGCCCTACGAGTGCTTCAGCGACGCCCCGCTGAGCGCCAGCGCGACGCAATCCTTCGTCAACTACAACTGCATCGTCTATCCCAACAGCCAGACGCCGCGGAACTGGTGGGGTCGTGTGCTGCTGAACGGGCTGGATGTCGGCACCTCGGCGGCCCAGTTCAAGGTGTGCCGATACAGCGCGGACTACAACGGCAACGGCTACACCTACCAGCAGATCGTCAACGGCACCGTGACCACGTTCAAGATCGACAACGAGGAACATCCAGACATTTATCGCGGCGTGAGCTACTCACTGACGCGGCAGAACTTCCTGGTCGTCCGCGGCGACGTGGCCTGCCCGGCAGCACCCGCGGTCGACCCCGCCGCCGGCGTCTTCCTCGACTACTCGACGTTGCAGCTCCAGCCCACACCGTGAGCCTCGGGGCTTGCTGCTGGCTAGACTGCCGGCATGCCCGACATTCCCGCAGCGCTGCAACGCGCCCTGGCCCTGGCCGAGCAGGCCATCGGCCACACCGACCCCAACCCTCGGGTCGGCTGCGTGCTCCTCGCGCCGGACGGCCGTGAACTCGGCGCCGGCCACACGCAGGCCGCCGGCCAGGCGCATGCCGAAATCATGGCGTTGCGCAACGCCGCCGCGCGCGGGCACGACGTGCGCGGCGCCACGGCCATCGTCACGCTGGAGCCCTGCTCCCACCATGGCCGCACCCCGCCCTGCTGCGACGCGCTGATCGCCGCTGGCATCGCCCGCGTCGTGGTCGCCGTTGAAGACCCCAACCCGCAAGTCGCCGGCCGGGGCCTGTCCCGCCTGCGGGCGGCGGGCATCGCGGTCGAACTGGCCGATGGCGCCATCGCCGATGCGGCGCGCGAGCTCAACATCGGCTTCTTCTCGCGCATGCAGCGCGGCCGCCCGTTCGTGCGGCTGAAGTCCGCCATCTCGCTGGACGGCCGCAGCGCGCTGCCCGACGGTCGCAGCCAGTGGATCACCGGCGAAGCCGCCCGCGCGGACGGCCACGCCTGGCGTCGCCGCGCCGGCGCCGTGCTGACCGGCATCGGCACCGTGCTGGCCGACGACCCACGTCTGGACGTGCGCCTCGTGCCCACGGCGACGCAGCCGCTGCGCCTGGTGCTGGACCCGCAGGGCCGCATGCCCGCCTCGGCGCGCATCCTGCTGCCGCCCGGCGACGCCCGCGTCATCGGCCCGGGCCGCGCCGACTTGCCCGCGCTGCTGGCCCAGCTCGGCGCGCAAGGCGTCAACGAGCTGCATGTCGAAGCCGGCCCGACGCTGTCCGGCGCGTTGCTGGACGCCGGCCTGGTCGACGAACTGCTGGTCTACCAGGCGCCGATGCTGGTCGGCGCGGGCCGCCCGCTCGCCACGCTGGCGCCGCTGGCGGACCTGGGCGAAGCCCGGCGCTGGCGCCTTGTGGAAGCCACACCGATTGGCCCTGATCTGCGCCTGCGGCTGCGGGCCACCTAGGGTCGCCACCTACAATCGACGGCTATGCCCATTTCCCCCATTCCCGAGCTGGTGGCCGAGCTGGCGGCAGGCCGCATGGTCATCCTGGTGGACGAAGAGGACCGCGAGAACGAAGGCGATCTCGTCTTCGCCGCCGACCTGGTCACGCCGGAGGCCATCAACTTCATGGCCAGGCACGGCCGTGGCCTGATCTGCCTGACGCTGCCGCGCGAGCATTGCGAGCGCCTGCAGCTGCCGCCGATGACCCGGCGCAACGGCACGCAGCACGGCACGGCCTTCACCGTGTCCATCGAGGCGGCCACCGGCGTCACGACCGGCATCTCCGCCGCCGACCGCGCCCGCACCGTGCAGGCCGCCGTCGCCGCGGACGCCAAGGCCAGCGACCTCGTCCAGCCGGGCCACATCTTCCCGCTGCAGGCGCAGGACGGCGGCGTGCTGATGCGCGCCGGGCACACCGAGGCCGGCTGCGACCTGGCCCGCATGGCCGGCCTGTCGGCCACGTCGGTGATCTGCGAGATCATGAAGGACGACGGCACCATGGCCCGGCTGCCGGACCTGGAGATCTTCGCCAAGGAGCACGGCCTGAAGATCGGCACCATCGCCGACCTCATCGAGTACCGCAGCCGCCACGAGAGCCTCATCACCCGCGTCATCCAGCGCCGGTTGAACACGGCGCAGGGCGAGTTCGATTGCCAGGTCTTCACCGACCGCACCGGCGGCACCCACCTGGCCCTCAGCCATGGTCAGTGGACGACGGCGGACGACGTGCTGGTGCGCGTGCACGAGCCGCTGTCGGTCATGGACCTGCTCGAAGCCGGCTCCTGCGGCCATTCCTGGGGCCTGCCTGCGGCGCTGGCGGCCATCCAGGCCAGCCCGGCCGGCGTGGCGGTGCTGCTGAACTGCGGCGACGACGCGGCCGGCCTGCTGGCCCGACTGCAACCCGACAACGTGGCCGCGCCGACGAGCAGGGGCGCCATGGACCTGCGCACCTATGGCGTCGGCGCGCAGATCCTGAAGGCGCTGGGCGTGAACCGCATGCGGCTGCTGGGCAGCCCGCGCCGCATGCCGAGCATGACCGGCTATGGTCTGGAAGTGACCGGCTTTCTCGCTCCCCCCAACTGCTGACACCCCGAGGCCCGCGATGCAAGACTCCGAACAAGGCCGGCCCGGCTTCGAGGGCGCTCTGGACGGCCGCGAGCTGACGGTCGCGCTCGTCCAGGCGCGTTTCAACGACGCCATCACCTCCGCGCTGGCCAGCGCCTGCCTGGCCGAGCTGTCGGTGCTGGGCGTGCCGGCCGAGGCCATCCGCCACGTCACCGTGCCCGGCGCGCTCGAAGTGCCGCTGGCGCTGCAGGCGCTGGCCGAGACGAACAACTACGACGCGCTGATCGCGCTGGGCTGCGTCATCCGCGGCGAGACCTACCACTTCGAGCTGGTCGCCAACGAGAGCGGTGCGGCCGTCACGCGCGTCGGCCTGGACCATGGCGTCCCGATCGCCAATGCGATCCTCACCGTCGAGAACGAGACCCAGGCCTGGGCCCGTGCCGAGCCCAAGGGCCGCGACGCCGCCCGCGTCGCGGTCGAGATGGCCAACCTGTTGAAAGAGATCGAGTGAACGACCCCAAGACCGCACCCAAGACGGCCGCCCATCCTGCCGGCAAGCCGCCCGCCAAGAAGGCACCCGCCAAGTCGGCCCGCCGCCGCTCGCGCGAAGCCGCGCTGCAAGGCCTCTACCAGTGGCTGCTGACCGGCGAGGACATCGGCGCCATCGTCGCGCTGGGCCGCGAGCAGGACGGCTACGCCAAGCTCGACGTCAAGCACTACGACGCGCTGCTGGGCGGCTGCATGCACGAGGCGGCTGACCTGGACGCCATCCTGTCGCGCCACGTGGATCGCAAGACCACCGAGCTGTCGCCCATCGAGCACGCCATCCTGATGATCGGCGCCTACGAGCTCAAGCACTGCGTGGACATCCCCTACCGCGTCGCCATCAACGAGGCTGTCGAGCTGGCCAAGTCCTTCGGCGGCACCGACGGCCACAAGTACGTCAACGGCGTGCTGGACCGCGCGGCCGGCGACTTGCGGCCCGCCGAGGTCGCAGCTAAGCGCTGATGCACCGCTGATGAAACTGGCCGCGCGGCTCGACCGCATCGAGCCCTTCTACGTGATGGAGCTGGGCAAGGCGGCGCAGCGCATCGCCGCCGGTCCGCTGTGCGATCCGGCCCGCGGCGGCCGGCGCATGATCCTGCTCAACATCGGCGAGCCCGACTTCGGTGCCGCGCCGCGCGTGCGCGAAGCCGCCGCGGCTGCCCTCGTCAACACGCCGTACACGCCGGCCCTGGGCCTGCCCGCGCTGCGCGAGGCGATCTCGCGCTGGTATGCCCAGCGCTTCGGCCTGGCCATCGCGCCCGAGCGCATCGCCATCACCGCGGGGGCGTCGGCCGGCCTGCAGCTCGCCTGCCTGGCGCTCTTCGAGCGCGGCGACGAGGTGCTGATGCCGGACCCCTGCTACCCCTGCAACCGCCATTTCGTGACGACGGCCGATGCCACGCCGCGCCTGCTGCCCACCGGCGCGGCCGAGCGCTTCCAGCTGGCGCCCCAGCAGGTGCGCGATGCGTGGACGCCCGCCTCGCGCGGCGTGCTGCTGGCCTCCCCCAGCAACCCCACCGGCACGTCCATCGCGCCCGAGGCGCTGCGCGACATCGCCGGCTTTGTGCGGGAACGCGGCGGCGTGACGGTGGTGGACGAGATCTACCTGCCGCTGAGCTACGACGAGCGTTTCGGCCACAGCGCGCTGGGGTTGCCTGGCGGGTTGGGCGACGACGTCGTCACCGTCAACAGCTTCTCCAAGTATTTCGGCATGACCGGCTGGCGGCTGGGCTGGCTGGTGCTGCCGCCCGAGCTGGTGCCGGCCATCGAGCGGCTGGCGCAGAACCACTACATCTGCGCCTCCACCATCGCGCAGCAGGCGGCGCTGGCCTGCTTCGAGCCCGCATCCATCGCCGAGTTCGAACGCCGCCGTGCCGTGCTGCGCGAGCGCCGCGACTTCATCGTGCCGGCGTTGAACGAGCTCGGGCTGACCGTGCCGGTCGCACCCGACGGCGCGTTCTATGCCTGGATGGACGTGAGCCGCCACCACGCCGACAGCTGGGCCTTCGCCCACGAACTGCTGGAAAGCGCGCAGGTGGCGCTGACACCGGGCCGCGACTTCGGCCTGGCCGACCCGCAGCGCTGGATGCGCCTGTCGTTCGCCTCGTCCATGGACGACCTGCAGGAAGCCGTGCGCCGGCTGCGCGAGGTGCTGGGATGAGCACGTTCGAATTCCCCGTGCGCGTCTACTGGGAGGACACCGACGCCGGCGGCATCGTCTTCTACGCCAACTACCTCAAGTTCTTCGAGCGCGCCCGCACCGAGTGGCTGCGCGCGGCGGGCGTGGAGCAGCAGGCGTTGCGCGAGCAGACCGGTGTCATGTTCGTCGTCGCCGCCACCAGCCTGCGTTATCTTGCGCCGGCCCGGCTGGACGACCTGCTGACCATCACCGTGGAGCCGCAACCCGCCGGCCGTGCCAGCCTCGTCGTGCGCCAGCGCGCGCTGCGGGGCGACACGCTGCTGGCCGAAGGCGAGATCCGCATCGGCTGCGTGCGCGCCGACGACCTCAAACCCCAACGCCTGCCCGACCCGGTCGTGGCAGCGATCACCGCATGAACCAAGACCTCTCCATCGTCTCCCTGATCCTGCATGCCAGCTTCGCGGTGCAGCTCGTCATCGCCGGGCTGCTGCTCGTGTCGCTGGCGAGCTGGAGCGTCATCTTCGGCAAGCTCATCGGCCTGGGGCAGATCAAGCGCCGCAACGACGCCTTCGAGGCCGAGTTCTGGAGCGGCAAGAACCTCAACGACCTGTACCAGGCCGTCGGCAACCGCACCGATGGCGCGCCGCTGGAGCGCATCTTCGCGTCCGGCATGCGCGAGTTCATGAAGCTGCGCGACAAGCGCGTGACCGATGCCGGCGCGCTGCTCGAAGCCGCCCGCCGCGCGATGCGTGCGAGTTTCCACCGCGAGCTGGACGCGATGGAGAGCAACCTGTCCTTCCTCGCGTCGGTCGGCTCGGTGTCGCCCTACGTGGGCCTGTTCGGCACCATCTGGGGGATCATGCATGCCTTCGTGGGCCTGTCCAACCTGACCCAGGTGACGCTGGCCACCGTGGCGCCGGGCATCGCCGAAGCGCTGGTCGCGACCGCCATCGGCCTGTTCGCGGCCATCCCGGCCGTGCTGGCCTACAACCGCTTCGCCCGCCAGATCGACCGCAGCGCGATCACGCTGGAGACCTTCATCGAGGAGTTCTCCAACATCTTGCAACGCAACGCGACGACGCAGCACTGATGGCGGCCATCTCCTCCCGTGGCGGCCGCCGGCGCCGCACGATGAACGAGATCAACATGGTGCCGTTCATCGACGTCATGCTGGTGCTGCTCATCATCTTCATGGTCAGCGCACCGCTGATCACGACCGGCATGGTCGACCTGCCCAGCGTGGGCAAAAGCCGCCAGCAGCCCGAGCACGTCATTCAGGTCATCGTCGGCACCGACGAAAAGCTCACGATCAAGGTCGACCAGCTGGAGCCCGAGTCCATCCCGGCGAACCGGTTGGCCGAGCGCGTCAAGAAGGCGCAGGGCAAGGACGCGACCAGCCCGGTCGTCATCTCGGCGGACAAGGCCGTCAAGTACGAGGCCGTCGTGCAAGTCATGGACGTGCTGCAGCGCGCCGGCATCCAGCGCGTGGGCCTGGCGGTGAAGAGCGGCGCCTCCGGCAACTGATGAGCACGGCAACGCTGCGCCCGCCAGAAGCCGCGAGCATGGGCCGCGGCCTGGCGTTCGCGTTGCTGGCCCACGGCCTGCTGCTCCTCGCGCTCAGCTACGGCGTCAACTGGCACAGCGACTCGTCGCCGGCCTTCGAGGCCGAGCTGTGGTCGTCCGTGCCGCAGGTGGCCGCGCCGCGCGAGGAAGCGCCGCCCGAGCCGCAGCCCGAGGCGCCCAAGCCCGACCTGCAGGCCCAGCAGCGCGCCGCCGAAGAAGCCGCTGCCGAGCAGCAGCAGCAGCAGCGCGAGGCCGACATCGCCATCGCCAAGGAAAAAAAGCGCAAGGAAGACAAGGCCCGCGAAGACGCCGCCCGGCAGGAGCGCCTGGAACGGCAGGAACGGGAAAAGGCGGCCAAGGACAAAGAAGCCAGGGACAAGGCCGCGAAAGACAAGGCAGACAAGGAAGAGCAGGACCGCAAGAAGGTCAAGGCGGCCAAGGATGCGAAAGAGGCGAAGGAAGCCAAGGACGCCGACGCCCGCCGCGAGGCGCAGCGCCAGGAGAACCTGCGCCGCATCCAGGGCATGGCCGGCGGCACGCCCGGTTCGACCGGCGCGGCCGCGCAGAGCGCCGCGCCGTCGGCCGGCTGGGTGGGCCGCGTGAAGGGCAAGATCCGCCCGCTGATCATCTATTCGGACGATGGCGCCGCCAACCCGACCGCGGAAGTGCAGGTGGCGCTGGCACCTGACGGCCGCATCCTCGGCAGCAAGGTCATCAAGGCCAGCGGCGATGCCGACTGGGACCGCGCCGTGCTGCGCGCCGTCGAGAAGGCCGAGATGCTGCCGCGCGACACCGACGGCCGCGTGCCGCCGGTCATCATCCTGAACTTCAGACCGCGCGAATGAACCGGTCGGCCGACCAGCGGCCGGCACCCCACAGCGCGATCATCAGCGCCAGCACGCCCCACAGCGTGTGCTGCGCCTGGGCGGCGGGCGAGAAGTCGTCGGCCATCAGCGACAGCGCCGCCATCAGGTTGACGACGAACAGGCCCGCGCCGGCAAACCGCCCGGCCAGGCCCAGCACCAGCAGCACCGGCAGCACCAGCTCGCCGGCCGTGCCCAGGTAGGCGGCCAGCGTGGGCGGCAGCAGCGGCACCTGGTAGACGTCGTTGAACAAGGCCAGCGTGGACGACCAGTCGTGCAGCTTGGTCAGGCCCGACTTGAAGAAGATGTGGGCCACGTACAACCGTGCGGCCAGCAGCGCCAGCGATTGCAGGTGGCTGACGGCCATGTCCAGCGGTGCCGGCAGGCGCGTGGGCGGCAGGCCCGGGTCGGTGCAGGTGCGCAGCGCGGCGCGGAGGAAGGCATTCATGGCGTCGGGGTCCCGTGCGTTGGCGTTGACCTGACCGCATGCAGCCAGGCGTTGTGCAGCGCGGCTTGCAGCCAGGCGCCGAAGTCGAAGTCGGGTTCGGGCGCAGAACCTTTCACTTCGGCGGCTTCGAGCGCCGCGGCGAGGCTCGCGCCGGCCAGCACGGCCGCCAAGAATGCCGCCTCGCCGGCCGACAGGCCCTGCGATTCACCGCGCCAGCCACGGCGCCAGACCAGCACCGGGCCGCTGTGCTGCGCCAGCAAGGCCACGCCGGGTCGTAGTCGCAGCCACAGCGCCTCGGGTGGCGTCGTGCCCATGAGGTTCAGCGACTCGGCATCGAGCTCAACGTCTTCCGCCCGCTCCGCCCGCTGCAGCGCCCAGTCCAGCCGCGCCAGGTCCGGCAGGCCGGACGCCTCGCCCGCGCGTTCGATCAGGAAGGCTTCGAGTTTGCCACCCCACTCGCCGAGGTCGCCATGCACGGGCGGGCACGCGCGCCAGAACGTCCAGGCCAGCGACGCGAAGTCGTCCTCGCCGAGTGCCGCGTGCACGCGCTCGAAAGTCTCGGCCAGCGCCCGGGCCGACAGCGCCTGGAGGTTGTGGCGATAGGCAGCCAGGCCGCGCCCGCTGGCAGCCAGTTCCGGCGGCGGCTCGCCGCGGCCCAGCAAGGCATCGACGAGGGCTTGTTGCCGGGCCTTCATGTGCACACCGCCCTCGCCCGCCCGGCCTCGGCCAGCAGCACGTCCAGCGCGGGCACGTCCGTGTCCCATTCGATCAGCGTCGGCAGCGGACCCAGGCGGCGGATCGTATGGGCGTACACCTGCCAGACGGCCTCGCGCACGCGGCTGCCGTGGTCGTCGATGACCAGGCCGTCCGCGCGTTCACAGTGCCCGGCGAGGTGGATCTCGCCGACGCTGCCGGGGCGGACGGCATCCACCCAGCGCATCGCGGCCTGCACGGCAGCGTCTGGCGCCAGGCCGTCGTTGCGCGCATTGACAAAGAGGTTGTTGACGTCCAGCAGCAGCCCGCAGCCGCTGCGCTGCGTCAGTGCGTTGAAGAACTCGGGTTCGGCCCAGGTGCCGCCGCCCCAGCCCACGTAGGCGCTGATGTTCTCGACCAGCATGGGGCGGCCCAGGCGAGACTGCACCTGCTCGACGTGCCGCGCCATCACGGCCAGCGATTCGTCGTCGAAGGCAATGGGCAGCAGGTCGGCCGCATGCAGGCCCGAGCCCACGCGTGCGAAGCAGGCATGGTCAGACACCCATGCCGGCTGCACGCGCTGCACCAGGCGCGCGAGGCGCTCCAAGTGCCGCTCGTCCAGCCCGGCGGCCGAGCCCAGGCCCAGGCCCACGCCGTGCAGGCTGACGGGATAGGCGGCGCGGCCGGCGTCCAGCACGGCGAGCGTGATGCCGCCGTCGGCGAAGAAGTTCTCCGAATGGACCTCGATGAAGTCCAGCGCCGGCCGCTGTTCGAGCAGGCTCTCGTAATGGGCGTGGCGCCAGCCGATGCCCACGCACGGGGCCGGGTTCGATGTCAACGGATCACTTCTTCGCGGGCGCCTTGGTCATGCCGCCTTCCTTTTCGCACGTGCCCTTGGCGACGTACTTCCATTCGGTCGGCGCATTGTCCGTCTTGGCCTCGCCGGCGCAGGAGTGGCTGCCGTTGGCCGAGGCGCAGTCGTTCTTGCCGGCCTTGGCGATGCCGAAGCACTTCTCCTTGGCGGCGGCCTGGGCCTGCGCCTGGGCAACCAGGCCCAGCGACAGGGCGGCGGCAAGGGCGGTGGACACGACGGTGGTGGTCTTCATGGCAAGGTCTCCAAAAGGTTGAAACAACAAAGGCGGCCGATGATGCGGCGGCTCCGTGGCTGTCGCAAGCCCCGCGCCCATCCTTACACTGCCGGCCGAGTTCGCCCACGACATGACCGCTCCCCCCGACTTCGCCCGCCAGCTCGAAGGCCTGCGCCCCGCGTTGCTGAAGTACGCGCGGCTGCAGTTGCGCAACCCGGCCTGGGCCGAGGACGCGGTGTCGGACACGCTGCTCGCGGCGCTTGAAAAGCCGCAGGCCTTCGCGGGCGCCAGCCAGCTCAAGACCTGGCTCATCGGCATCCTCAAGCACAAGCTCATCGACCAGATCCGCAGGAACAGCCGCGAGCTGTCCACCACGGCCAGCACCGAGGACGGCGAGGACCTGGACGACCTGCTGTTCTCCGCCAACGGCCACTGGCGCGAGTCGCCGCACGACTGGGGCGACCCCGAGGCCGTGCTGCGGCAACTGGACTTCATGAAAGTGCTGGAGGCCTGCGTCGAGAAACTGCCCGGCCAGCAGGGGCGGCTGTTCATGATGCGCGAGTGGCTGGAACTGGAGTCCGACGAGATCTGTAAGGCGCTGGCCATCACGCCGACCAACCTCTGGGTCATGCTGCACCGGGCCCGGCTCAGGCTCAGGGAGTGCCTGCAGGCCGGCTGGTTCGGCACACCGGACGCTGGAGACGCCAACCGATGATGAAGCTGAGCATCACCTGCCGAGATGCCACGAAGATCACGCTGCAGGCCGAGGACCGCACGCTGCCGCTGGGCGAGCGGCTGTCGCTGCGCCTGCATCACCGCGTCTGCAGCAACTGCCGCCGCTTTGCCCGGCAGGTGCGGCTCATGCGCGAGGCCAGCGCGCGCTGGCGGCACTACAGCGGCGAGTGATCAGCTGACCGGCGCGCCTTCATCCGGCAGCGGCGCCAGTGGCGCGTCGCCCGACAACGCGATCGCGATGGCCAGCTTGATGGCGTCGATCTGCGCTGCCAGGCCCATGCTCGGCACCGCGGGCTGGCTGCGCGCCGCCTGCTCGGGCAGGGCCGGCACGTGGATGAAGCCGCTGCACAGCCCCCGGCCGGCCAGCTGGTGCTGCAGCTCGTAGAACACCTGGTTGCAGACGAAGGCGCCGGCCGACAGCGACAGCCCGGCGGGGTGGCCCGCCGCGCGCAGGCCGTCGCGCATGGCCTTGACCGGCAGCGTCGAGAAGTGGGCGGCCGGCGCGTCGGCCCGCACGGGCACGTCCCGCGGCTGCTCGCCCGCGTTGTCCGGGATGCGCGCGTCGATCAGGTTCACGGCCACCCGCTCGATGGAGATGTCCGCGCGGCCGCTGGCCAGGCCCAGTGCGATGACCAGCCCGGGCCGCACGACGGCCAGCGCGTCGGCCAGCGCCCGCGGCGCCTCGGCAAACGTCGTGGGCAGGCAGCGCGACTGCACCAGGGCGCCGGCGATCACCTGGCCGTGCAGCGAACGCGCCACTTCCCAGGACGGGTTGATGCCGTCGCCGCCGAAAGGCTCGAAGCCGGTGAGCAGAACATTCATGGCCGCCATTCTCCAGAACCCGCCTCGCGCATGCGGGCGGACGCACCCATCAGGCCTGCCGACACCGTGTAATTCCAGACAGATGGGGCGGCTGGCGGCCTCCATAATCGCCGGCAATCCTTCTTGCTTGAGCCCATGACCGACCCGTCTCAGCCCCTGCCCTGGCCTCACGGCGACGCCGACTCCACCGCCGCGGCCGGGCCAGGCGCCCAGGTGTCGGGATTCCTGTGGCCCAGCCCGCCCTACGCGGCCTACCCGCAACCCCAGGCGCAACGCGCGCCCGAAGTCTGCGAACTGCTCGGGCTGAACAACAGCCGCAGCGCGGGCCAGTTGCTGCAGGTGAATGCCGCGGAGCGCATCGCGCAGATCAACGTCCCGCCGGCACGCAACAGCATGCCGCTGAAGTTCAGCCAGTTCCGCGCCGTCAAGCTGATGCGCCCGCTCAGCGTGCCGCCGCGCGACCAGAGCGACCTGAACTCGCCGCTGAGCGTGGACCAGCGCCCGCGCACCGAGTTCCGCATCGTCTTCAACGGCGGCGACGAGCTCAAGGGCGTGACCATCGGCCACCACCACGACCACCTCGGCCTGTTCCTGTTCCCGCCGCTGTCCGCCACCGACGACTCGGTGCGCCGCGTGTTCATCCCGCGCGAGGTGCTGCAGCATTTCGAGATCGGCGAGCGCATCGGCGACCTGCTGCTGAAGGACAAGCTGGTCACGCAGGAGCAGGTGGCGGCCGCCGCCGTCGAGCAGACGGGGCTGCGCCAGAAGCGTGTCGGCGACATCCTCGTCGACCAGCAGATCGTCACCACCGATCAGCTCATGCAGGCCGTCGAGCAGCAGGCCAAGATGCCGATGGTGCGCATCGGCGAGGCGCTGCTGGCGCTGGAGCTGATCACCGCCGCGCAGCTCGACCAGGCGCTCGCGCAGCAGCGCGAGGACCGCTCCGTGCCGCTGGGCGAGCTGCTGGTGCGCAAGGGCGTCATCACGCGGCCGCAGCTGCAGTCGGCGCTGGCGCGCAAGATGGGCTATCCGGTCGTCGACGTGGAGCATTTCGCCGTCGAGCCCGACGCCGTGCGCAAGCTGCCGATGGCGGTCGCCAAGCGCCTGGAGGTGCTGCCGCTGGTGTTGCGCGAGGGGCGCCTGGTCGTCGCGATGGAGGACCCGACGCGGCGCGACGCCATTGACGAGATCGAGTTCATCACGCAGCTCAAGGTCGTGCCGACGCTGACCAAGCTGGGCACGCTGCAGTTCGCCGTTCCGCGGGCCTTCGAGCGCTACGGCGCCGAGACGGCCGCCCGCACCGATTCGCCGCTGCCGGACTTCCAGCCCGACTTTCCGCTGGACACCTCCAACAAGCTCATCGAGAGCCTGGAGCGCGACAGCAGCGAGCGCTCGGCCAAGGAAGACGACGCGCCCATCGAGCAGAGCGACAACTCGCTCGTGCGGCTCATCAACACGATGATCATCGAGGCGCATTCCCAGGGCGTGTCCGACATCCACATCGAGACCTACCCCGGCAAGGAAAAGCTCAAGATCCGCTTTCGCCGCGACGGCGTGCTGCAGCCCTACCTGGAGCTGCCGCACACCTACCGCAACGCGATGATCGCGCGCATCAAGATCATGTGCGACCTCGACATCTCCGAGCGCCGCAAGCCGCAGGACGGCAAGATCAACTTCGCCAAGTACTCGCCCCAGCACCGGCTGGAGCTGCGCGTGGCGACCATCCCGACCAACAACAGCCTCGAAGACGTGGTCATGCGGCTGCTGGCCTCCAGCAAGCCCATCCCGCTGGAACGCATCGGCCTGTCGCCGGCCAACCTCGCTGCGCTGCAGACGGCCGTCGCGCGTCCGTACGGCATGGTGCTGTGCGTCGGCCCCACGGGCTCCGGCAAGACGACCACGCTGCACTCGGCGCTGGCCCACATCAACACGCCGGACCGCAAGATCTGGACCGCCGAGGACCCGGTCGAAATCACCCAGGCCGGGCTGCGCCAGGTGCAGGTCAACGCCAAGATCGACTGGACCTTCGCCAAGGCGCTGCGCGCCTTCCTGCGCGCCGACCCGGACGTCGTCATGGTCGGTGAAATCCGCGACCAGGAGACCGCCGAGATCGCCGTCGAAGCCTCGCTGACGGGCCACCTGGTGCTGTCCACGCTGCACACCAACAGCGCGCCCGAGACGATCACGCGGCTGCTGGACATGGGCATGGACCCGTTCAACTTCGCCGACTCGCTGCTGGCCGTGCTGGCCCAGCGCCTGGTGCGGCGCGCCTGCACGGCCTGCCAGACGTCCGAGCCGCTGACCAACGCCGAGCTCGACGAACTGCTGGACGACTACCTGCATGTCTTCCCGGAAGGCACGCGTCCGGACCGCTTCGCGCTGGCGGCCGAATGGGTGCAGCAGCACGGCAGGAACGGCCGGCTGATGAAGTTCACGAGTCCGGGCTGCCCGACCTGCGGCCACAGCGGCTACAAGGGCCGCGCCGGCCTGCACGAGCTGCTGAGCGTGTCCAAGAACCTGCGCCGCATGATCCAGACCGGCGCCCGTGCCGAGGAACTGCAGCACGCGGGGCTGGCCGAGGGCATGCGCTCGCTGCGCCAGGACGGCATCGTCAAGGTGCTGCAAGGCGTCACGACGATCTCCGAGGTCCACGCGACCAGCAACGCCTGAGCGGGCCGCGCCGGCGGCCACCCGCGTCGCAGGCGTGACGCATGCAACGGATTCCCGGCCTGCGCGCCGGGCCGGGCGGGCACCGTGCGCTTTTCACTGGGTGCGCACGCCGCGCCGGCAGATAGTCATGCCACCCCGGAATCACAGCGCCCTGCGCGGGAAGGCACCCATGAACAAGTCGCGGCAAATCGGCATCACCCTGGTCGAACTGGCGATGGTCGTCGTCGTCATCGGCGTGCTGGCCACGGTCGTGCTGCCCAAGGTCGTCCGGGCCGATGCCGAGTCCCGGGGCTCCGCGCTCAAGGAAATCGCCAGTTCGCTGAGCTCCGGCTCCGCCATCAACTACGCCTTGCGCAAGGAGAACGAAGCCCAGGGCGTGGCCGTCTCCGACTGCGCCGACGTGGCCAAGACGATGAAGCTGCATGCCGGCACCGCGCTGCCGGCCGGCTATGCGATCACGCAGGCCGCCATCACGGCGAACAACACCGTGGCCTGCACGCTGACGCAATCGCTCGACGGCAAGGCCGCCACGGCCACCTTCACCGCCACCGGCATCTCCTGAGGGCGCGAGCCGGCCACGCCGGCCTGCCCCACGGTCCCAAGCACGGCCTCAGCCGCGCCGGCCGACCAGCCCCAGCGCCAGCGCGATGCCCACCAGCACGACGGCGCCGCCCGCCACCATCTGCGCCGTGATGGCCTCCTGCAGGAACAGCGCGCCCCACAGCATGGCGAACAGCGGGATCAGGAAGGTCACGGACACCGCGTTCGTCGGCCCCACGCGGCTCATCAGCCGGAAGTACAGGACGTAGGCCAGCGCCGTGCACAGCGCGGCCAGCGCCAGCGCGCTGCCCCACGCGACGGCACCCGGCATGGTGGCGGGCCACAGCCACACGGCCGGCGCCGCCAGCAGCAACGCCGCGGCGAACTGGCTGCCCGTCGCCACCACCAGCGGCGACACCCCCGCGAGGAAGCGCTTGGTCGCATTGGCCGCCACGCCGTAGCAGAGCGTGGCCGCCGCGCACGCCACCACGGCCCAGAAGCCCGCATGGTCGGCCCCCGGCTTGAAGCTGGCCTTGTCCCAGGCCAGGAAGGCCACGCCGGCGAAGCCGATGACGAGGCCGGCCACGCGCAGCGGCGTGAGACCCTGGCGCAGCCAGACGAACGCGACGATGGCCGTCCACAGCGGCGTCGTCGCGTTGACGATGCTGGACAGGCCGGCCGTGATGGACAGCGCCGCGAAGCTGAACAGCACGAAGGGGATGGCGCTGTTCAGCGCGCCCACCAGCAGCAGGCCGCGCCAGTGACGGCGCAGCTCGCCGAGGCCGCCCTGCGACGCCAGAAGCGGGATCAGCAGCACGCTGGCCAGGCCGACGCGCACGGCGGCCAGCACGAGCGGCCCGAACTCGCCGGCACCCAGTCGCATGAACAGGAAGGACGCGCCCCAGACCGCGGCCAGCAGGATCAGCTCCGTCAGGTCGAAGGCCTTCATGCCAGCGCCCCCTCCAGGGCCAGCAAGGCGCGCTTGCGCGCCAGCCCGCCGGCATAGCCGGTGAGGCTGCCGTCGGCGCCCAGCACGCGGTGGCAGGGAATGAGCACCGAGATCGGGTTGCGGCCCACCGCCGCGCCCAGGGCGCGCACCGCGCGCTCGCGGCCCAGGCGCCGGGCCAGCGCGCCATAGCTGGTGGCCTCGCCGGGCGTGATGGCCAGCAGCGCCTGCCAGACCTGGCGCTGGAACTCGGTGCCGGCCGGGTCCAGCGGCGGCCGCGTGAACGGCCGGCCGGCGAAATAGTCCGCCAGCGCGGTCTCGGCCGCGCCGAGCACCGCATCGCTGCCATCGTCCTCGGGCAGCGCGAGCGGACCGGGATGGTGCTTCTGGCCGTCGAACCACAGGCCCGACAGGCCCAGGGCACTGCGGGTGGCGGTCAGCGGGCCCAGCGGCGTGGCGATGCGGCGCTGCAGGATGTGGTGGTTCATGCGTGTCTCCAGAGGTGCAGGACGGCGTAGCTGCGGAAGGGCCGGTAGCGCTCGGCGGCTTCGAGATAGGCCTTGGGGCTCAGCGGCGGCGCAGCGCCACCGAGCGCGCGGCGCAGGACGACGTCGCCGGGCGGAAAGGCGTCGGGCCAGCTCCAGCCGCGCATCAGCATGTAGCTGGCGGTCCAGGGGCCGATGCCGGGGATGCGTTGCAGTTCGTCAAGGGCAGCCTCGGGCGAGCCGTCGCGGCGCGCGAACGCGAGCGTGGGCCAGGCCTGGGCCAGCGCGATGAGGCTGTCCGCGCGGCGGGCGATGATGCCCAGCGAGGCGATGTCGTCGCGGGTGGCACGGGCGATGCGCTCGGGTGTCGGGAACAGGCGGCCGCAGCCCTCGGGCGCGTCCGCCAGCACCTCTGCGAAACGCTCGACGAAGCGGCCCGCCAGCGTGCGCGCGGCGGCCACCGTCACCTGCTGGCCGAGCACCGCCCGCACGGCCAGCTCGAAGCGGTCGACGCAGCCGGGCAGGCGCTGCCCGGGCACGGCGTGCGGCCCAAGCGCCGTGGCGATGACCTCGGGGTCGGCATCCAGGTCCAGCCACCCGCGCAGCAGCGGCAGCAGCACGCCGACCGCCGGCCACAGCGACGGCGCCAGCTCGACGCTCACCTCACCGGCGCGCTCGAAACCGACCCGCACCCACCCGGCGCGGCGCACACCGGCATGCGTCAGCGCCAGGCTGCGCGTGATGACGCCCTCCCCCACCGTCTCCACGCCGGCCACGGCCCGCGGCGCCAGGAACGCCAGCACGCCCGCCACGTCGTAGGGCGCGCGATAGGCCAGCCGCAACCGCGACGGCGCTTGGCCGCTGCCCCCTTCTCGCCGCAAGGCCGTCGGCTGCATGCGGTAGTGCTCCACAAACGCCGCGTTGAAGCGGCGCAGGCTGGCGAAGCCCGCCGCAAAAGCGATCTCCTGCACCGGCAGGGCGCTGTCGGTCAGCAGCGACTTGGCCAGCAGCAGGCGCCGGGTCTGCAGATATTGCAGCGGCGACACGCCATGCTCGGCCTGGAAGATGCGGCGCAGGTGCCGGCTCGTGATGCCCAGGTGGGCGGCCAGTTGCTCGACGCTGGCCTCGGCGTCGTCACAGGCGTCCAGCCAGGCGGCGGCCTGGGTTGCAAGCGTGCGCGACGCGTCCATGGTCGTCCAGGCCAGCGCACGCGGCGCCAGTTCGGGCCGGCATTTCATGCAGGGCCGGAAGGCAGCCGCCTCGGCCTGGGCGGCCGTCGAGAAGAAAAGGCAGTTTTCGCGCTTGGGCAGGCGCACGCGGCACACCGGCCGGCAGTAGATGCCGGTGGACGTGACGCCGACGAACAGCCGCCCGTCGAAGCGCGCATCACGGGCGGCAAGCGCGGCGTACGCGGCGTCGGGTGGCAGGGCGGCGGAGGGCATGCGGCCAGTCTAGGGGCCGGCATCGCCAGATCCTGGCAGTTTTCGGACATGCCCCTGCGATGGGCGGCGCGGCTCGCGGTGCCTCCTGGCGCTCAATCCAGGCCGGGTACCCAGGGATGGACGGCCGAGGCGGCAAGTCCGCGCTCCCCCGTCGGGGCATGGCCGGTCCAGCGCCTGAAGGCTCGCGTGAACGCCCGGGCATCAGAGAAACCCGCGGCAGCGGCGATCTCGCCCAGGCTGCGTTGGCCGGCGGCCATCAGTTCGAAGGCCCTCGCCTTTCGACCCTCGTCGAGCAGTTGGCGATAGCTCAAACCGGCCTGGGCGAGTTGGCGGCGCAGCGTGCGTTCGCTCAGATTGAGTGAAGCCGCCAATTGGCCCAGCAGCGCCACGTCGGGCAACCGCCGTCGGATGGACCGCGCCACGCTGAAGCCGATGGCAGGCCCGGCGTCCAGCCGCTCGACCTCTCGCCGCAGCAGTTGCGTCGACAGCCGGGTGGCCGCGCCGTTGGCCCAGGGCAAGGCAAAGGCGCACCAGGCCGGCTGCGTGTGCAGCGCATTCCTCAGGCTGCCGAAGCGAACCGGGCAGCCATAGAAGGCCTCATAACCGGCCGCATCGGCGGGCCGGGTGACATGACGGTGAGGTTCGCGCCTGGCCAGGTGCTGACGATGGAGTCCATCGGTGGGCAGCAGTTTTTTTCGGGCTGGCTCTATCCCGACTACGAGCTGTCGCCGCCCAACGGCAGCAACTTCACCATCGTGAACGCCACGCTCGACCTGTTCAATGCCGCCGGCGAGCATGTAATGGGTTTCTCGCGTGGCACACAGACTGATGGCGCCGCCCACATCGGCCCACTTTTCATCGGCAGCTACCTGGCCGCCGGCAGCGCCATCTCCTTCACCCAGTACCACACCAGCTATGAGGTGACCGCGCTGCAGGGCGGCCAGTACTACTACGACGGTGTCTTCCTGCAATTCGCCGACCTTGGCTACGGGCATGTCTGGTTGACGACTGCCGCCGTGCCCGAGCCCCGTCCGCGCTGGCGACTCTGCTGGCCGGCTTGGGCTTGCTGGGCCTGCGCGCGCGTGCCCGCCCGCCGTTGCGCGAACCAGGCGCCTAGGCCTCCGACGGGTTGGGCGGCGGCGCCTGAGTCGCGGCGCGCCTGGCCTGCCAGAAACTCCTGATGGTCAGCCGTAGGACCCACCACCAGGCGTAGATCGCGCCGGGCGAGTGGCAGTGGTTGGCATCCAGCAGGCCATGCGCAACGCCGTTACGCAGGTTGGGCCCCAGTGCGTTGCAGAACAAGGCCTTGAGTTCGAAGGCCAGGTCCTCGCCAAAAATCGCCTTGGTCTCGGGCAACTCGACTAGCGTGCTCAGCCCGACCTCGTTCTCAATGCCTTCCTTGTCGAGGTTGGTCGTCTTGACGCTGGCCTGCTTCAGATGCCAGCGCACCAGGTGCTCGATCTGGGGCGCCAACAAGTAGGTCGCGGTCGCGAAGTCGTACTCGAACGCCTCCCACAGGCCCTTGGCGAACTGCTCGGAGCGATCGGGCGGCACGACCGGCGACATGGACATGAGATGTGCCAGGTCGGCCTTGCGCACCCAGTGCTCTCTCACGATGACGTGCAGCGCAGGCAGGATCTGGGCCTTGCAGACCAGCTCGATGTCCATGCCGTAGTGGCGCATCATGATTTCCCAGAGCTTGTCCTCGTTCTCGTCCTCGGCCCCGTCGAGCGACCCGCCTTGCGTCTTGGCGATGGTCCGGCCATCGAGGCTCATGTGCGTGGAACCGAACATCGTTGTGATCGGGAACTCGCGAAGGGTTTTCTCGGCGTTCTTCCGCATGCTCGCAGCGCTGGCCCCCGAGTGCAGGTGCGTCAACACGAGCAGCGCTTCCAACAGCGGCTTGCCGGTGACAGCCTCCTCTGACCCACGCACGAACTCGGTGATGTCAGTCCTTCCGCTCTCGATGAGCGGCAAGGCGTTGACCGCCTTTTCACCTGACTCGGTGACGAGGTGCAGGAGCCGCTTAAGGTGGGCTTCGATGTCGCGGTTCGGACGCTGCGCCTTCGGGATCTTGCGCAAGGCTTGGATCGCGTCCTCGTAGAACGAAGCCGCAACCAGATGTCCTTGCATCGCGTCCAAGGCGATGCGGTGTTCTGCCTCCGCCTCGAAGCTAACCGCGATGCTGAGCGTCATGTCAGCGGCGCGTTCCAGATCGCCCCGGCGCTGGAACCAAGCACCGGCCAGGACAAAGTGCGACCTCGCTCGCCAGAAGTCGTTGCCGGCTTCGTGCTTGGCCTGGCCACTGGCTGCGATCAGTTCAGCGAGCGTGGCGCTCCGGTCGTGAGAGAGGTGCCGGTCAAACAACAGCTGCGCCGCGGCCAGCCCCAGGCCACCCTCGCCGCCGATGGAGGTCGCGACGATGCCCGCCAGCACCGCCTCGATCTTGTCCAGGCGATCGTCGGCGCCCTTGCGCAGCTGCAGGCACAGGCTGATGGCGCGGCCCCATCCCTGCATCGAATTGACCCAGTCTTCCCCTTCGGGCGGGCTCGCCGTGTAGGCGTCGATGGCACGCAGTGCATCGGCGATCTTCCGGGGTTTGGCCCCCAGCCAAGCGATGTCGGACAGGCGCGCGCGCAGCACATGGTGATCGATGGCCTCGGCCACGGCGGAGACCTGGGCAGTGCGTCAGCGGGCGACGACGCAGCGATGGCCAGGCTCAGCGCAACCAGAAGTGCACGCATCAGCCGCCGCCCGTGTTCGGGATCGTCAAAGGATGGCTCAAGGGCCTCAACCGCCCGTGTAAGGGACCGCAGTCACTTCTTCCAACCAGGGCACTTGCCGTTGGCGTCACGGGGTCCGCCGGGGTCGCCTCGCGAACCACAGCCCGAGTCGCCGCCACCGTTGCCGGCATATCCGCCACCGCCGCTGCCACGCTTGCCGCGACTGCCGCCACTTCGTCGACCAGATCGGCCGCCCTTGGCATGCGCGTCCGCCGCTGCGACCGTCCCGGCCGCAAGCAAGCTCAGCAAGAAGAATCTGCGTGTCGTTTCTGCCATCTGTCCCTCCCTCAGGTTTTTATTACTCACAGCCTAGGCAGCGCGCCGCGCCGGCGCATCCGGACAAGCCCGATCCGCCGCACCGAAGGCGCACACTTCTGCCATGGATCTGGCCTACTTCCTCCGCGAGCGCACAGCGCTGATCCGGCATTTCTACGACGCAGCCTCGGCGCCTTTCATCGAGACTAGACGCCTGATCGAGGCCGTCGAGCCGCCGTTTCATGACCCGCCCTATGACGAGAGCGGCGAGCCGGCCTACCTCGAAGAATGGCTGCAGGCCGATGTCGAGCTGGAACTGGTCGGCCGCGCGTGCATCACGATGCTGTCTGAAAGCATCAAGCACTACCTCCACGGGTGGGAGCGGTGGGTGCCGCTCACGCCGGCGGCCGAGAAGGCAATGGGCTCCAAGGGTTTCGTGCGGGCCTATGTTGAGCACTACACCGATCAACTTGGAGCCCCGGTCTGCCCGGCCGATCTCGACGTCATCGAGCAGGTCGTCCTTGCGCGGAACAGCGCCCAGCACAACGGCAATCTCGTCACGAACACAGTCGAGCACGACGCCAAGACCCGCGCCAAGTACCCACGACCGTTCTTCACCCGGCCCGACGGCCCGGACAGTGCGCCCTCCGGCCTCGACAACTTCCTGGTCGACTGGGTGCACGTTGACCGCGACAAGCTGCTGCGGGCCACTGAGCAGGTAGAAATCCTTGCTGACTGGCTGCAGGAGCAGATCTACGCCCGGTAGTTTCAGACTGGCTGTTGCTCTTTGACGACTTGAGCCACCGTGCTGCCGCGGGCCGCTACGGCGCCGGTCTTGTCAGGGGGGCTCCCAGCCGCCGTATTCCGCAGGCATGATGACCAGGTCATCGGTGAAGTCGTGGACTTGGACGCCACGGATCCAGTGTGCCCGCAGCCCCTCGACATCGAGTCGCAACGTGTAGGGCCTATCGTTCCAACCGCCCGTGGTGGGCGTCGTCGCCGTGGCGGCTCGTTCAGGCGCCTGCACAGGTAGTTCCGCAGGCGGCAGGCGCGACAACAGCGGCATCAGGAAGCGGCCTCCCTCCTGCTCATCCCAGGCGTCCACGATGAACATCGGCCCGCCGTCCGCTCCCTCCACCCTGGTGGACCTAGGGAACAAGGCGACGTTGATGCCGGTCGTGGGCCGTGCACCCTGCGGCAGCGGCCCACCCTCCTGGATCGCCTGGACGGATGGGTAGACGATGCCGTCGATGGGCTCGTCGCCGTGCATCGCCAAGTAGTCGGCGATCACCTGGGTGATGAAGTAGTCCCGCTCCTCGAACTCGGGCAAGACCGGCAGCATCAGGCGATGCGCCAGCATGCGCAGAAATGCCTGCCGGCGCGCAGCCTCCTGGGTCGCCGGGTCGAACAGGCTCTTGCCGAACGCGTACTCCAGGCCGGCCAGGCCGCGCAGGTCGAGCAGCTTTACCCTACGGGTGATCTCGAACGCGGCCGTCACAACCCAGGCCCCTACGGGCGGCCTTACTTCGGCCAGCGCCACCCGTGCGTCGGTGGCTCCGTAGAAGGCAGGCTGGCCCTTGGCGTTCATCCGGCCAGCCTTGCCCTTGCCAGGAGGCGGGGGGCCAAGAAACTTGGCTGGCTGGCTGAGCGCCTCGGCGATGGCCTCTTGCGACTCGAAAACGCGGGCACGCACCAACCGGTGGATCTCACAGCCGGGACCTGCCTCGATGACGACGGGCTTGCCGTTCTCGTCGCGATCGTGGTGGATGCCGCCCAGCACCGAGGTCAATACGCGCTGCGCGTGTGGGTTCAGGTAGCGAGCTTCCTCGCGCAAGCTGCGCTCCATCTCAGTCCAGGCGACGCTAACGGGTGCGTGCAGGTCATTGCGGATGTGGAACCAAGGCTGGTTCTCGTCGGTGTAAGGCCCCTTGGACACACGTTGGCCCCAACGCTCGAGAGTGGCGGCGCCGAGCGCCTGCAGGGCCTGCGGGCCCACCGCGTCCAGCTTTTGGACGACATCGGTCAGCGAGAAGCCCAGCTTGGGCTGCCAGCGCTTGCGCGACTTGGGCCAGGTTTCATGGACGACAAAGAAGAGGTTGGCGAGGACACCTTCGCAAGCTTTGCTGACTTCGTCCAGCAAGACGCTGGGGCCCGGGTCCTGGCAGAAGTCGCAGGCGTTTTGGCTATGCGCCAGGTTGCGGCGCAGGTAGTCGTCGGTCAGACAGGTAAGGCACACGTAGTTCATGGGCGGCCATGATGCCAATGCCCGCCGTGCCATGTCAGCGGGAATACCTCCCGCCGAAGATGTGCTGATGATGGAGGCCGCGCAGGATCGGCAGGCTAGCGCCAAGGCCGCATTCACCCCAGAAAACGCTACCCGGCAATGACTGGAAAAGCAGTCATTGACTTGGGAAAACTGCATCAACGAATGGAAATCCAGGCATTGCCGTCCTGCCGTCCCGCCAGCTGAGAGGCCGCGTGCCGGACTGCTTTGGCATAATCGAACTTAACGAACTTGCCAAACGAGAGGATTGAATGATCGTCCTGAAGGCCCCACAAGACCAGGTGCTCGCCGCGCTCCAAGCGATCAGCGGCATCGTGGAGACGTGTCACACGCTGCCGCTTCTCGACAGAGTGATCATCGGCTCGCGCCGCAAGGCGTCTGCCTATGAGGACTACATGCAGCTCAGGCGCGCGCAACCGATGCTGATGCGTTTGCTGCCCGTGGTGCCGGTGCTGCCGCCCGTCGTTCAGGAGATCGTGCGGCCATCGATCAAGCTGGCCCTCGGCCGTGTGCGTGAACTCCGGGGGTTCTTTGGCGCGACCAAGGTCAACGCGCGCAACGCTCCCTGAAGCAGTCGATCAATCAGCCATGAAGACCGCCTCCACCACACCCACTTCCGCACGAAGCTCGGCGCGCGCCACCCGTGCCCCCCAGCGCCCATCGCCCTATGTCTCCGCAGCCCAGACCCGTTCCCTCCTTGCCGGCAGCCTCGCTGCCCGGACGGAACGGCTGCAGGCCGGCGACATGGTGACCACGGAGCAGGCCGCCGAGCTCGCAAGCACTACCCGCGTGACCATCAACGCCTGGATCGCCAAGGGTCGAGCCATTGGGCTCACCCAGACCCGCCGGGGCTTTCGGCTGCCGAAGTGGCAGTTCGAGCCCGGGCTTTGGGACGCGATCCCCGAACTCGCCAAGGCCTTGGGCACCAGCGAAGGCTGGACCCTGCTGTCGTTTCTGGAGACGCCGCTCGGCGGCCTCAACGGCAGGACCCCTCGCCAGGCGATCGAACAAGGCGACACGTCAAGGGTGCTCGAGCTTGCATCGGCGGAGGGCACTTGATCGATCCGCATGAAGCTCGCCGACCTTGAATTCGCTCCCAGCTTTGATCTCCCAGCCCCATCCGTCCTCTATCGCATCCAGCGCGCCCGCGCACGACGTGGCTCCCAGCGGGTCGGGCGCATCCTGCTGCCGCCGTCCCATCTGCTGAGCGGCCGCTTTGACGTCGCCGACGTCCCGGTGGGCTACTTCGCTGAAGCCCCGGAGACAGCGGTCTACGAATCCCTCTGCCGGCGCGAGGCGACGGCCGTCTCGGTGCAGGCGGCTGCGATGCGCACATTGCTGTGCGTCCAGACGACCCAGCCCCTGGTGCTGCTGGACTTGCGCATGCATGCGAGCAGTTGGCCAGTGCTGCAGTCGCTGCGTCTCAGCCACACGCAAGAACTGGCCGCCGAGGCTCACGCCCAAGGCTTTGCCGGCGTCGTCTACTGCTCGGCTCAGCAGCACAACATGGACTGCTACGCGATCTTCGATGACGCCCTGGCCGGCATGCGCGCCGTCTGGGCTGAGCGCCTGACCGAGCCAGGCACAGGCAACCTTCACGCAGTCCTGGCCGCCGCGATCAAAGGCTCCCAGGTGCCGCTGGTGCCCTGAGGGTCAACGCCCCAGCCTGAAGTCGACATGGCCCAGTTCCTGCCAGAGCACCTTGGCCTGGCGGCCCAGCAGCAGGGAGTAGGCGTTGAAGGCTTCCTCGCCGATCTCCCCCTGCAACTCGAAGAGGCGACTCTCTGAGATGTCGTCGTTGTAGACGACCCAGGACCAACTGCCATGTTCGTCGACCTGCTCGAACTCGAAGAAGAAGCACAGGCCGCTGCGATGCCACGCCCGGGCCGCCTGCATGCCGTCTTCCTTGACCTCCCAGTCGCCGCGCCACGCGGCCGGCCACGACGCCGGGTCGAGTTCGACCGACTCGGTTGTCGATGCGGATTGACTGCGATTCGCCATGGTCAGTGGACCGTTCCATTCAGCGGAGCCACGTAGCCCATCTCCACGCACAGGTTCCAGCCCTGTTCGTGGACACGGTCCCAGGCCTTCTGGCCCACGCGCCGCCGCATCTCGCGGTCCAGGTCGTAGACGTCGGCCGACTGCAGCTGCAGCGTCCAGGCTTGCTGGGCTGGGTCTTCGTCCACCGCACCGTACACCGGCGTGACGGCTATCGGGGTCGTAGATCGCGACGATGACGGGCATCGAATGGCCGATCCAATAGTCGATGTGCTTGTCGTCCGACCGAAAAATGAACGCAGCGTCAGTCTCTTCTTTGAAGAAACTAGGTCCGCTCTTGATCTGCAGCGCAATCAGTTTCCCCGTTGGACGATCGCCATCGACGATCTCAACGTGGGCATCGATGCCGTAGTCCAGGACGGTCTGCTCGCGAAACACCCATTCCACTTTGGCGAAGAAGGATGCGAGCGCGGCCACGCCGAGACGCTCTGTTTGACGCGCTTTCATAGTCCCCTCGCGGCTTGGCTACGTGAGGGCATCTTCCGCCATTCCGGATCCCGGAAGGCGTCGGCGGGCAGAGCTTTGAGCGATTGGTGGGCGCAGCGGAATGCGTTGCGCGTGCCGGCCACTACTTCGAAGCCAGTACGTTCGTTACCAGGCCAGCAAGCAAAGGGCTCAGTGTGGCAACGACGGCCCCGATCTTCGTCACGGGATCGACGGACTCAGTGCCCGACGGCTCGTTGGCCGGAAGCGAGCGTTGGCGCGATTCCACCATCTCACGCAGGACCAGCAAGGCGGGCACGTAGATCGCGGCAAGCATCGCGCTGAATGCGAGTCCGAAGCTCAGCGTCACGCCGCGCACCAGTTCTCTTAGGCTGTCAACATCGCCCAGCCTGGCGAGTTTCTTTTGGGCGGTCGCGTACTCTGCGGATGCCCCCGCGTCGCTAGCCATCCGGAGCCAATTTTCCGCCGAGTGAGTTCAGGGCGGCAACGTTCTCGTGAATCTCTTCCAGCATCGGAAAGTCATTGACCGACGCCCAAGCCTTCCAAAGCAACCATAGCCAAATCAGTGGGAACTGCAGTTCACTTACACGGACGGCTGAACGGCATACTCGACCGCTCAGCGCGTGTGTTTCTTACTCTTAAGTTTCTTGAGTCCTTGTCTGACGAGCAGCGAATCCGCCCCATCCAAGTGTTCTCGCCGTTGAATCCTCTCAAGCGATTCGATTGCAGCTTGACCTCCTCTTTGTTCGATTTCGCTGATACACAAACGCCAAGCTTCGTCCATAACATCGTCCACCTGACTGTCTTCTGCACGACCAGGAAATCTATTGTTTCGACTGGAAATTGCCAAACGCTCAAGCAATTCAACTTCGTTAATGCTAGCGAGTATTTGCTTTATTTCTGAATAATCGCGAGCGTGGTCACGCTGGTCAGGTAGCTTTTGTCGTTCCGCAATCTTCAGTAGTTCGCCATTTACATCATGTAGGCGTTTCAAAGTTACAACTTTTTCAGCAGACGCAAAGCCAGTCTCGCTGAAAAGAAAAATGAACAGACAAAATAATATTAATGCCTTATTTAACAATTAAGGTGCCTCTGTAGGTTGAGCCTTTGTAAATCATTGGCCGAGTTTTGTCCAAGAGTTTCTTGGCGCCATCAAAAGCAGTGCTGTGCGGGTAGTTTTCTTGCCCTCGAGCAACATCAGATCGCACGGTAATACATCCATCGCTTTCACGACCGGTATGTAGATTGAACTGGCCACGTTTTGTCACTTTCCCAGTTTTTGGATCTGTGGCGACGACTTCGTCGTAGCTATAGCCGCCGGATCCGTCTGGGCCATAAAGCTTGTACCACCAATTGTCCCCAGGATGGTCAGGCTTGCTATAACCATTCCCAATTAGATATTCCCCGCTTGGCAACGGCCCCCGACCAGTAAGAGATTGCGACATTGGATCATTTGCCCATGAGCCGTTTCCAGAGAACGCTGAGAACGTCACCGACTGTTTTGTTTGAACGTCCGTCAGCGTCACTGTGCCTGCGGCTCGATCAAAAACACCTTTCACTTCTAAACCTGAAGAATCAACATCGCTCAAAGGACTTCCGCCCGCGTATGCGTAAGTGTTAATTCCGCCGTCGAGCCCGATGGGGTCAGACTGCAGATAGCGCCCCAACTGCTCATCATAATACCGATGCCAGTTGTACCAAAGGCCCGTCGCACTATCGTAATACTGGCCCGGAAGACCAATGTTGAGCCCGCCAATAGTATCAATTACTACATTACGATGTCCCCAGGCAAAGTTCTCCGCGCGCCATACTACTGCACCGGCACTATTTGTCAGAACATCTGGTCGGCCGACGTGATCATTGTGCACATAGTTAAATTGCCCATTTCGCAGCATACCTAAAAGTTCACCGCCGAACCACACATAGGAAGTGGAGCTCGCTACTGAACCTCCAGTTACGCTTTCACTTAGCATTTGACCATTACGGTCATATACGAACCGAGTCGACACGTCGCTCTGCGTTTTCATGGCTCGGCGATTTTGCGCATTATTCATGAATGTATTTGCGCGCGCACCATTTATGTCAACGCCGTTCATTCGTCCGAACGAGTCGTAGTAGTACGTACGACTACCATCCCAACGACTTTCGCTAGCGACACTGCCGACGTTGTTGTACGCAAAATTACGCCAATTTGCACCAGAAACAGAAGCTAATCGATTGCTGCCTGTAGCGGTGGTGAACGTAGAAGTGGCGCCCGCGTGATCGATAGTTTTGCGATTTCCAACTGTGTCCCAATAGATTTGTTCGTTATCACCGGATCGCGATGCACTACCAAGCCGATCGTTGGCGTCATAGAAGAAGCTCGCCGACATTCCGCCATATACCGCATCGGTGATTTGTTTGATACTGTTCAGATTGGCCGTCCATTCGTAAGACAAGTGTTGAGCGATCGTGCCATTAATGTCGTTCAGACGGCTGTCGGTATCAAAAGAAAGGAGGCGCTTGGATCCATTGCCAAAGCGCCAAGCATACGGCTGCTCAATAGCCGGTTGGTAAAGAATACTATCCACCAAAGAAAACGTTGAGCCTCCATTAATTGAAGCACTAATCGAACTCAGTCGGCCGTTTGCGCCATATGAATAGGCTAGCGCCAGTCCATCGCGGGGGTAGCTCATACTGGCTAAACGGCCTTGTCCGTCATAACCCCAGGTTGTCGTAAATGTTTGACCGCTTATGGTGTTTGTCTGAGTTGCAAGTTGACCGGAACTGTTATACAAGAAACTACTGTTTCCGGAAGCGTCTGTTATGGAGGTCAGTCGACCTTTCCCATTTGTTCCTGAATCGTAACCGAATGTCTCAGTTACCCCGCCGCTTGACCGAGATGTCGGCCGATCCAATTTGTCCCAACCATAGTTAATTGTTGTGCCGTCGGCGCGAGTTTCACTCTGAACTCGTCCGCCTATATCAACAGTGAAATTGGTCGTTCCGGTGTCTGGGCTTGTAAGGACGGTTGCCTCACCAAAGCCATTCAGCGTATAGGTGGTGACGTTTCCGCGCGGATCTGTGACCGTGTGCAGTTTGCCTGTGGCGTCATAGCTGAAGTACGTTTGCCCCCCGTCAGGCGCCGTCATCTGTTTGATCCGATTCTGTTCGTCGTAATACCATAACGTCTGACGCCCAATTGCATCGGTGGCGCTCGTCTGATTGCCGTTGCCGTCGTAGACATAAGTGATGGATTGTCCGGCATTGCCCTTAATCACAGATGCTCGGCCGAGGCAGTCGAGGCATGTTGTCTTACTAAACTGGCCGCTTTGAAAGCCGCTTGGAATGCTTCCGCTCTGCGTCGGCAACCAACGATCAGAGGCCTGAGAAACTGTGTTTGATGACGTCGTCGTGGAAACAGTTCTTGGAAATAAAATCCATTCGTTTAGACCGTTGGCTACTCCTGCCATTCGATCTGCTCCGCTATATGCGTACTTGGTTATCTGGCCGCTCGGCTGATTGATCTGAGTAATCCGTCGGTCGCTATCATATGTGTAAACGGTTTGAAGGCCAGCCGTCGTGGTCGAGTAAAGATTTCCTTGCGGATCATATTGGTAATTTGTACCAACATTATTGGCATCTACGACTATCGCGGGTTGACCACGGCCATTGTAATTTTGAAATTGAATAACATGGCCCAGTGCATTGGTTGCGCTTGCTAGATTTCCCGCGCTATCGTAGACAGAAGTGCTGACCGCTGTTGTTCCTGGAAGGGCGCGCGTAGCAGTGATGGTGTTTGTAGAGCCGAGTAAATAGTCATACGTGACACCTCTGACTTGGCCGGTGCGTAAATCAGTCCATGTTTCCGATTGCAAGCGATATGCCTTGCTGCCGCTCGAGGCGGGGAAATAGCCACGCTGATAGCGCAAGTAGGTTACGCCACTAGCATCCTTATACTCGGTCTGCTTTAAATCATCTGCATCCCACGTATCAGTAGTAGACACTTGATTAGCCGTTCCAGCTGCAGTTGCCGTCGTCCCCGAACGACCACTGCTGTCAAACACATAGTTGGTGACATTTCCATTCCAATCTTTCGACCACAGGCGATAACCCGTATTGGGATCATATAGAGCGCTAGCCACCGCAGCTTCGCAACTTCCCCCGCTTGCGCGAGATGTGGACACGAGTTGTTTGCCGAAGGTTGGAGACTGGTTGAACGTATATGTTGTCGCGGACCCGGCCGCGTTCGTGACTGTCGTGGTACTGGTAGAACTATCTACGACGGCGTAAACAAATTGATCCCTGATTTCACCAGAACCCCAATTTACTTCCTTTATTTTTCCATCTGAGTAGTATTG
The DNA here is from genome assembly GCF_965229315.1 of Roseateles sp. Classification (GTDB taxonomy): domain Bacteria; phylum Pseudomonadota; class Gammaproteobacteria; order Burkholderiales; family Burkholderiaceae_C; genus Pelomonas. Next base: position 1,765,560 of record NZ_CBDDJA010000002.1, on the reverse strand, counting down.
GAATTGCCCCTTAAGCACACCGTCGACGGTAACGTTAGTTAGCGCGACTGAAAGACTAGCATCGTAACCATACAGAGTTGTCGGCGCTGATGCGCCGGGCGGTTTTACAGACTGCAGGCGATTGGAGCCGTCATATCCATAGGTCCAAATCTGACCGCCGGGTTCGCGGACGGTTGTTACGTGATTGCCTGTCCACGTGAAAACTATTGTTTGACCGCCAGAAGTCACCGACAATACCTTGCTCTCATCTGCCGCATCGCGATTCACAAATATCGTTCGCTGAGGACCTTGCAAAGGTTGGGTGACAATACTGGTCAGATATCCGCCAGGAGAATAAACAGTGGTAGTTCGTTTGGTTACGCGGGTCCATTCTGTATTTGGGTCAGGGTCTCCTGGAACAGGACGCTGAACCAATTTTGTTTTTTCGTGAGATGCACTTCCACGTCCAGCGGTATCTCCAGCGGTCCAGTACACGAAATCTACGTCTGAGCGCACACCATTCGCAAAATAATAATATGTGTACCCGCTTCGCTTGTACACATACTTTGTTCCGTCGGGGTCATTGATAACTACTGTCTTCGGCACGCATACTGTTTCGCCTGGAGCCGTAGTGCAACCTCCTGAAGTTTTATCCAGTTTCCCGTAGTCATACGATGAATGCCAGTTAGGCCCAAACATATATTTGTAACCGGACCGCGCTATGCTGCGGTAAGTACGTCCGAACGATAGGCCGTTCAGTCCGTAAGATTCGAAGTCCGGCTGCGGCAGCCATTTTTCTCCAGTTGCAATTACTACTGGATAGTCGGTTGAAGGACTTGCTGGCGCGCACCGGATAATGCCGCTATTGCTTTGCGGAATGGGGGATTGCAAAGCCCCTCCTAGATCTTCTCGTCCGCCGAAATTGCTACTTCCGCCTCCTGATCCATCTTCAATCCAAAAACATCGCGCGTGCCAGCCACACCTACGGCGCCGTTGTCTCCTACAAAATTGCCTGCCGGCACGGCAGCTCCGCATATTTGAATTCTTGCTTGTGCGCTGCTGGCATACAGCAAACCCATAAAGGCAACTGACCTAAGAAGGGTCAAAATCGGTTTTGAAGTGATATTCCGAAATGGAAGCATTGATATTTTTGGCATTTGCCGTCCCTAAAATTGTTTGTCTTTGAAGTAGTCGAAATAGTCGCGTTGCGTACTTCGCGCGATGCTGCTGATGCGTCTTGTAGTTAAATTGCAGCGATCCGACCACTGCCAACCTTGCCAGGAGGGTTTGTGCTAATAGGGTTTGTGTAGGGTGCTGGCAACTGCGGGGGCCTATTGATTTGAGCGTGGCCTTGCGCAACTGTCGTGAGGGCTACGGCGGTCCTCTGACAAAAGAAAGAGCGATTTAGTGAAAGGCACCTGCGCGTTCCAGGTGTGGGGGAGCACGCTGGCCGAGGTCCTCTCGCGATTCAGGCTTGAATCGCCCCGGGTTTCGAGGAGGCTCAACACTCTGAGAGGATTGAGCCATGAGCAAGTCGAACAAGTTCTCGCCCGAGGTGCGTGAGCGCGCGGTGAGGATGGTGCAGGAGCACCGAGGGGGGTACCCGTCGCTGTGGGCAGCCATCGAGTCCATCGCGCCCAAGATCGGCTGCGTGCCGCAGACGCTGAACGAATGGGTCAAGCGTTCGGAGGTCGATGCTGGCGTTCGCGAGGGCGTGACGACCAGCGAGGCCCAACGCGTGAAGGAGCTCGAGCGCGCGGTGCGTGAACTGCGCAAGGCCAACGAGATTCTGAAGCTGGCCAGCGCGTTTTTCGCCCAGGCGGAGCTCGACCGCCGCATCAAGTCCTGAAGGCCTTCGTCGACCAGCATCGCCAGGAGTTCGGGGTCGAGTCGATCTGCAGCGTCTTGCAGATCGCCCCGTCGGCGTATTGGCGCCATGCGGCTCGTCGGCGCAACCCGGTGCCGCTGACGCCCTGCGGCCGGTACGAGGCGTACGGCTTCAGCATGCCGATCGGCAGTTTTTGGGTCGCAGCAGGTCAAGCCACAGGCGTCGCTCGTGGATCGGGCGCTGCCTTGTGAACGCACCTTATAAGGTGTAGTCCTTTAAGGTGCGTAATGAGCCAATGCGGGCCGATTGATGCCCGCAATGAGTACCAAGGCTTCCGCTCCCGACTTCGGCAAGGCGCTGCGCGCCGTGAGGCTGGAACGCGACCTCTCCCAGGAAGACTTCTACGAGGTTTCGGGGCGCACTTACGTCAGCCGGCTCGAAAACAACGGGGCCGACCCGTCGCTTTCGAAGATCGTTCAGTTGGCCCAGCTCATGGGCACCCATCCTCTGACGCTGCTGACGCTGGCGTTCTGCAACAAGGGGTCGCCGGCTGAAGTGGAGCGCCTGATAGCCAGCGTGAAGGATGAGATTGCATCGTTCAAGGACCTGAGCCTCGGCCGGCGTGACAGGCGCCGGCCTGCGCGATGACTGTCCCCGCCGATTCCGGGCTGGCCCACGCTGTATTCGTTGAAGAGCTGGTCGGGCTACGCATTCGTGCCGGACTGAGTCCGCTGGAATTGGCGGAGCGGCTGGGTGTCAAGGAAAGCGCCGTGACGCGCGGCGAAGCCGGCACCCGCCGCGTGGGCGTGGTGGAACTGCAGCGCTGGGCCTTCGCCTGCAAATCGACCCTCGAAGAGTTTGGCCGGCGCCTGCAAGCGCGCACCGTTCAGTAGAAGTGCCGCAGGATCACCAGCAGGCTGTACCTGCGCTGTTCGGTGATAGCCCGGCTGACCCGCATGCGCTGGAACAGGTCCCTGATGGCCGCCAGCACGGTGGCGTGCTGGATCTGGAGCGGCTCCAGGCCGTGGTCGCTGCTGTCCCTGATCGAGGCCAGCGACGGGTACCCGCTCAGGAGCTCGGCCGACTTGTCACGCCACTCCTGGGGCAGCGTCGCATCGGCCGACTGCTCTTCGAGCGCCTCCCGACCCCAGATCAGGTTGCGCCGCCTCTCGTGGGGCGTCGTCACCGGCGCACCTGTCGTTTGGCGGGCTTGGTGGCCTGGGCAGGCGCGACCGAGACCGTGTCCATGGAAAGGCCGGCCTGCACGAGTTGGCTGAGCGCGTTGCGCGCCAGGCGCCGCGGCGGCTTGGCGCGCTGGCAAATGGCTTCGAGCAGACGCAGTTCGGCGTCCAGCTCGTTGAGGAAATCCAGGAACTCGACACCCAGCGCGGCGAGCCACTGCCGCAGCTCGATGATGTGCAGGGTGGTTTGGCCGGACTCGATGTAGCTGACCCAGCCCTGGCTGCGGCCGAGCATCTTGCAGAGGTCGGCTTGCCGCAGCTGGCGGGACTCTCTCAGCTTGCGAAGCTTGTCCAGGAAGATCTTGTTGTGGCGGCTGTGCAGGACTTTGGACATGGACGCGATGGTTCTCAGCCTCGCACCGTAGCTGAGTCGATTCCATATCAAAAGTTTTGATATGGCCGCGTGATCCGAACAATTGATTGGAGTTCAACAATCCGGCCGCTGAACCCTTAGCTGTTCGCGGCACTGCACCCAATGTTCGTGTCCCAGCCGCAATACGAATTCCCGTTTCCGCCCGACCTGGAGCAGCCCGGCTCCCAGCACTGGCGCATGGTCGAACTGACCTTGCATGCCCCGTGGTTCCTTTTGACCGTGGAGATCTTCGACGCCGAGATGCTCGACTGCAGCATGAGCCGGACCATTTGCATCGCCTGGGACTATGACTTGGCCGAAGTGCTGCGCGGGCTCGATCCTGAAACTGTCCTCGGGATCGTCTGCATGATGCCGGCGTGGGCGTCGCCCAACGGCCAATGGTCGTCGAAGGAGGTCCGTGAAGTCTGGATGTGCAGTTCCCCGGCCGGCCAGAGCGTGCTGCTGGTCGACCCCGCCGGCGAGGAGTTCGATTGCGGTCTGGTGCCGGAGCACGTGGAGCCGCTCAAGAAGGACCTGGTGCTGCGCGTCGCGCCGGCCAAGCCCCGGCGCCGCCCACACAGCCGGCGCAAGACCCCGCCAACGGGCAACCGCCGCAGCCGCCGCGCCAGCGCACGCAAGAGCGAGGCGTGAGCCGCAGCGAGCCGGGGAATGTCGTGGTCAGCTTCGCGAACGAGAGGGACGCGCCGTCGGTCGAGGCACAGCCGTTCATGAGGGTTGGCCGGGATCCTGGAAATTTCCTCCAAAAAATGGCCTAACCCTTTGATGGGATGAGGAAATTTGCCTCAAGAAGTTTTGCTATAGAGCGCCATCTCGTATTGCAGCCTGCCGACCTCGCCCATGAAATCCGCACGTTCCCGCTCCATGCGGAACTTCCGCAGTCAGCGGGATTGCGGGAAGCCGGGACGCATTCCAGCGCGACTGGCTGCAGCTGCAGGCCGTGACCTGGCCGGTCGCCGAGGCCAACATCCAGCTGATCCGCGAGGGCAAGAGCGACGCGGCGCTGGCCATGCTGATCGGCAAGACCATCCCGGCCTATGCCGCCATGGAGTCGTGGCTGGTCACCGCACGCAATGGCCAGGGCAAGGAGCTGAGCCAGAAGGTGCAAGCCATCGGCGCCGCCGCCGACAGCATCCGCGTCTACCTGTGCGCGCTCGTGGCCGCCGTCGCGGTGGCGCTGCTGGCGTTCTCCTGGTACATCGCCCGCACGCTGCGCGGTCGCGTGCTGGCGTCGCAGCAGGTGGCCGACCGGGTGCAGCGGGGCGACTTCACGGTCGCGGTGCAAGACGCGGTGCTGGACGAGTTCAGCCCCTTGCTGCAGTCGATGTCGGCCATGCAGGACTCGCTAACCCGGGTGGTGCAGTCGGTGCGAGAGAACGCCGAGTCGGTCGCCACCGCCAGCGCCGAGATCGCCCAGGGCAACCTGGACCTGAGCCAGCGCACCGAGGAGCAGGCCAGCAGCCTGGAGGAAACGGCGGCGTCGATGGAGCAACTGGGCTCCACCGTCCGCCAGACCGCCGACAACGCCAGGCAGGCCAACCAACTGGCCCTGGGCGCCTCGGAGGTGGCCGCCAAGGGCGGCACGGTGGTGGGCCAGGTCGTGGACACCATGAAGGGCATCAACGACTCGTCCAGGAAGATCACCGACATCATCAGCGTCATCGACGGCATCGCCTTCCAGACCAACATCCTGGCCTTGAACGCCGCCGTCGAAGCCGCCCGGGCCGGCGAACAGGGCCGCGGTTTCGCCGTCGTGGCGGCGGAGGTGCGCAGCCTGGCGCAACGGTCCGCGCAGGCCGCCAAGGAGATCAAGACCTTGATCTCCGCCAGCGTGGAACGCGTGGCGCATGGCTCGCAGCTGGTGGACCAGGCCGGCGTGACCATGAGCGAGATCGTGACCTCGATCCGACGCGTGACCGACATCATGGGCGAGATCAGCACCGCCAGCAGTGAGCAGAGCGCCGGTGTCGGCCAGGTGGGCCAAGCCGTCATGCAGATGGACCAGGTCACGCAGCAGAACGCGGCGCTGGTGGAGCAAAGCGCCGCAGCGGCCGAGAGCCTGAAGGGCCAGGCCCGCCAGTTGGTGGAGACCGTCTCCGTCTTCAGGCTGTCAGGCGACAGGGCGTTGCAGTCCTGAGCGGGATGCGTCGGCCGGCAGCGCAGGCTACATGGCCTTGAACAGGTGCACGTAGGCGCGGCTGACGGGCAGCTCGCGCGGCTGGCCCTTCACGCGCACGAAAAGCCGGCTCTGCTCGTCGCGCCGCGTGCCGGCGAGGTGGTCCAGGTTGATGATGGTGGATCGGTGCACCTGCCAGAAGCGCTCGCCGTCCAGCTGGCTGGCCAGCTCGAAGATGGGCGTGCGGATCAGGTGCTCGGCGGTGGCCGTCTGCACGATGGTGTACTTGTCGTCGGCGTGGAAGAACAGCACGTCGTCGACGGCGATCTGGTGCATCAGCTCGCCCTGCGCCGCGCGGATGTAGCGCAACTTCGGCTGCGTCGTCGCGCCGGCGGTGGGCAGCAGGCGCTTCAGCGTCTCGGCCAGCGCGCCGTCGTCACCGACCGTGGGCGCGGCGTCGCGCAGGCGGGCCACGCAGGCGGCCAGGCGCTCGGTCTTCAGCGGCTTGAGCAGGTAGTCCACCGCGCGCGCCTCGAAGGCCTCGACAGCGTACTGGTCGTACGCCGTCACGAAGACGACGCGCGTGCCGCCCTCGATGCCCTGGGCCACCTCCAGGCCGGTCAGGCCGGGCATCTGGATGTCCAGGAAGGCCAGGTCCGGTTCGAGCTCGGCAATGGCCTCGGCGGCTTCGACGCCGTTGGCGGCGGTCTTCACGATCTGCAGCTCGGGCCAGGCCTGGGCGAGCTGGGCCTTCAGGTATTGGGCCAGGTGGGGTTCGTCGTCAGCGATGAGGGCAGTCGTCATGGGTGTCAGGCAGCAGAGGGAATGCGGATGCGGGAACGCGTGCCGCCGCCTTCGCGGGGCTGCAGTTCCAGCGTGGCGGTGGGGCCCCAGCGGGCCGTCAGGCGCGCGCGGATGTTGCCCAAGGCCATGCCGTTGCCGGCGCGGCGCTTCGGCGCATCCAGCCCCTGGCCATCGTCCTCGACATCGACGATCAGCGCACCACCTTCGCGGCAGGCGGTGACGCGGACCTCGCCGCCGGCGATCTTGGGCTCCAGGCCGTGGTGGATGGCGTTCTCGACCAGCGGCTGCACCAGCAGCGGCGGCAGTTCGATGCCAGCCAGCTCCGGCGGCAGCATCAGCTGCACGCGCAGCCGCTCGCCCATGCGCAACTGCATCAGCGCCAGGTAGGCCTCCAGCATCGCGAACTCCTGGGCCAGCGTCGTCGACTCGCCGCGCAACTGGCCGAGGCTGGCGCGCAGGTAGTCGGTGAAGCGCTCCAGCATCCGCTTGGCCCGCTCGGGGTCGAAATCGATGAGGCTCTGCACATTGGCCAGCGTGTTGAACAGGAAGTGCGGCTCGATCTGGCCCTGCAGCAGCTTGAGCTGCGCCTCGGTGACGCGGGCCTGCAGCATCTCCTGCTTCCAGCGCGCGCGGTAGCGCAGGCCGATGATGACCGTGACGATGACGGAGATCGCCAGGAACTGGGCCCAGAAGCCGGGCTTGGCCAGCAGCCGGCTGAGCATGCCCTCTTGTTGCCAGATGCGGTCGACGGCGGCGAAGCCGATGACGACGCCGGTGAGCGAGCAGGTGACGGACAGCGTCGAGAAGAAGGCGCCCGAGCGCCAGTCGCGCCAGCCCGTGATCATGTCCAGCCATCGCTGCGGCGCCAGCCGCTCGAAGCCGCGGAAGCCGATGAAGAAGCACACCGTGACGCACAGGCTGACCAGCATGTGGCCCGGCAGGTCGCCCCGCCACCAGTTGGCCGAGCCGAGCCGGCCGCTCTGCACGCCGTTGATGATGGCGAACAGGAAGCCGAAGCCGACCAGCCACACCAGGTAGATCAGCGCCCGCACGCGCAGCCGGTCGGGCCGGTGCTTCATCAGCATGCGCTGGTGGCGCAGCGCCTGGGCGAATTCCTCGGTGAATGTCATGAAGCGGGAGTGTAGAAACGGGCCGGCGGCCGGCGCCGGGGCGAGCGACGGATCGACAGCCGGCGCGATGGATGGCGCTGCGGGCGGCTTGCCTACAATCCGCGCGCTTTCAAACCCTATCCACCGAGGCATCCATGCAGGTTCACGCGTCCATCTTCAAGGCTTACGACATCCGCGGCGTCGTCGGCCAGACCTTGAACGAGGCGCTTGCCGAACATCTGGGTCGCGCGTTCGGCACCGAGGCCAAGGCGCTGGGCGAGAAGGCCGTGGCCGTGGGCCGCGACGGCCGCGTGTCGGGCCCTGCCCTGGTCGCCGCGCTGATCCGCGGGCTGCGCAGCACCGGGCTGGACGTCGTCGACATCGGCGCCGTGACCACGCCCATGCTCTATTACGTCGCCGCCACGCGCGGCCAGCACGGCTGCAGCTCCGGCATCATGGTCACGGGCAGCCACAACCCCAAGGACTACAACGGCTTCAAGATGGTGCTGAAGGGCGCCGCCGTCTACGGCGAGCAGATCCAGGGCCTGCAGCGCCGCATCGAGGCCGAGGACTACGCCAAGGGCCGCGGCCGCGTCGCCAAGATGGACGTGGTGCCCGAGTACACGGCCCGCGTCGTCAACGACTGCAAGCTGGCCCGGCCGATGAAGATCGTCGTGGACAGCGGCAACGGCATCCCCGGTGCGTCGGCGCCCGCCATCCTGCGTGCGCTGGGCTGCGACGTCATCGACATCTTCTCCAAGGTGGATGGCGACTTCCCCAACCACCATCCCGATCCCAGCCGCCCCGAGAACCTGGAAGACCTCAAGCGCATCGTGCACGCCACCGGCGCCGAACTGGGCCTGGCCTTCGACGGCGACGGCGACCGCCTCGGCATCGTCACCCGTGACGGCGAGATGATCATGCCGGACCGCCAGATCATGCTGCTGGCCGCCGACATCCTGAAGCGCCGCAAGGGCGCGCAGATCATCTTCGACGTGAAGTGCACGCAGCGCCTGGCGCCGTGGATCAAGAAGCACGGCGGCAAGCCGCTGATGTGGATGACGGGGCACTCGCTGGCCAAGGCCAAGCTGAAGGAGACCGGCGCGCCCATGGCCGGCGAGCTGTCGGGCCACATCTTCTTCAACGAGCGCTGGTACGGCTTCGACGATGCGATGTACACGGCCGGCCGCATGCTGGAGATCCTGTCGCGGGCCAAGGACCCGAGCGCCGTGCTCAAGGCCCTGCCCAACAGCTTCAACACGCCCGAGATCAACGTGCCCTGCGCCGAAGGCGAGCACCACGAGGTCGTGAAGAACCTGAAGGCCCTGGTCACGCTGGCCGACTTCCCCGGCGCCAGCGAGATCGTCACCATCGACGGCCTGCGCATCGAGTTCCCCGACGGCTTCGGCCTGATCCGCCCGTCCAACACCACGCCGGTGCTGGTGCTGCGCTTCGAGGGCCACACGCCCGAGGCGCTGGAACGCATTCAGCACGACGTGCTGGCGCAGCTCAAGCGCGTGAAGCCGGACGCCACCTTCGCCGCCGGGCACTGATGAGCCCCTCGTCCAAGGCGTACCTTGGCCGGTCCCCCGAGGGGACGACGATGCTTGCGGCATCGAGCCGCAAGCACATCGCCAGCGCGGGCCGGCTTGGGAGCGGCCCGGCGCTCGGCCCGAAATCAGCGATGCGGAGAAACTGACATGCCGTTGATCGGAGGCCTGCACATCCTGATCGCGCTGCTGTGCGCGGTCCACGTCGTGCGCAGCGGCCAGCCACTGTACTGGCTGTTCATCCTGTTCATGTTCCCGCTGCTGGGCAGCGTGGTGTACTTCTTCGCCATCTACCTGCCCAACTCGCGGCTGGATCGCGGCGCGCGCCGGGCCGTCACGGTGGCGGCTCGGGCGATGGACCCGGGCCGCGACGTGCGCGAGGCACGCGCCGCCTTCGACGTGTCGCCGTCGGCGCAGAACCAGATGCGCCTGGCCGAGGCGCTGCTCAACGCCGGCGAGGCCGCCGAGGCGGCACAGGCCTACGAGGCAGCGCTGCAGGGCCCGTTCGCCAGCGACCCGGACATCCGCTTCGGCGCGGCGCGTGCCTATGTCGAGATCGGCCGTTTCGACGCCGCGCTGCCGCATCTGGAAATGCTGAAGGCCGAGCGGCCAACCTTCCGGGCCGACCAGGTGCTGCTGCTGCTCGCCCGCGCCTACGCCAGCACCGGCCGCACGGCCGAAGCGCGTGAAAGCTTCGAGGCCGCGGTGGGCCGCTACGCCAGCTTCGAGGCCAACGCCGAGTACCTGATGTGGGCGCTGGCGATCGACGACGCTGCCACGGCCGCCCGGCTGCAGACCGAGATCGACCGCCAGGTGCGGCTGTGGACACCGGCCGCCCGCCAGCTCAACGAGCCCGTCATGCGACGCCTGCGCGCCGCGCAGCAACTGGCGAGGAAGAACGGCTGATGCCCGCAGGCCTGGCGCTGGCCCTGTACGCGGCCACGCTGTGGCTGCTGACTCCTTTCTACCTGCTGCGGCTGTGGCGGCGTGGCGACAGGGAGCCGCTGTACCGCCAGGCGCTGCGCGAACGGCTGGGCTATTACGCCGGCCCCCGCCCGGCGCGCGGTCGGCTGTGGATCCATGCCGTGTCGCTGGGCGAGACGCGCGCCGCCAGTGCGCTCATCCAAGCGCTGCGCGAGCGCGAGCCGTCGCTGCGCATCCTGCTGACGCACTCCACCGCCACCGGCCGCGAGGCGGCGCAGGCGCTGCTGCCAAGCCTGGGCCAGGGCGACGCGCTGGCCTGGCTGCCCTACGACACGCCTGGTGCCGTGCGACGCTTCCTGCGCCATTGGCAGCCGCGCGTCGGCGTGCTGATGGAAACCGAGGTGTGGCCGGTGCTGCAGCGCGAGGCCGAACTGGCCCGCCTGCCCATGGTGCTGGCGAACGCGCGGTTGTCGGAGAAGAGCCTGCGGCAAGGCCTGCGGCTGGCCGCGCTGATGCGCCCCGCCGCGCGCCGCATGCGCCTGGTGCTGGCGCAGACCGAGGCCGACGCTGCCCGCATCCGCGCGATGGGCGCCACGCGCGTGGAGGTGGCCGGCAACCTGAAGTACGACATCGCCGTGGACCCCGCGATGATCGCCCGTGGCCAGGCCTGGGCGGCGCAGGTCGGCCGGCCGGTGCTGATGCTGGCCGTCAGCCGCGAAGGCGAGGAAGCCGCACTGCTGGCCGAATGGGTGAAGCAGCCGGCTCCTCGCCCGCTGCTGGCCCTCGTGCCGCGCCATCCGCAGCGCTTCGACGAGGTGGCCGCGCTGGTCGAAGGCGCGGGCCTCACGCTCGCGCGGCGCAGCGATTGGGCCGACGAACCGCCCGCCTCCGCGTGCGCGGCCGACGTCTGGCTGGGCGACTCCATGCGCGAGATGCCGCTGTACTACGGCCTTGCCAGCGTCGCCCTGCTCGGCGGCAGCTTCGCGCCGCTGGGCGGCCAGAACCTCATCGAGGCGGCGGCCTGCGGCTGCCCGGTGCTGGCGGGGCCGCACACGTTCAACTTCGCCGAGGCGACGGAGCTGGCGGTGGCGGCAGGCGCGGCGGAACGCTGTGCATCGATGCAAGACGCCGTCGCCAGGGGCGTGGTGCTGTGTGGCGGCGCCTTCATACGTCAGACGATGAATCAACGTGCTCTCAAGTTTTCCGCTGAGCATCGCGGTGCGGCGGCGCGGATGGCCCAGGCATTGCTCGCCTGCTGAGGCATACCCACAAGGAGCGTCATGCGGAATCGACACCTGCTGGCCGGAGTTGCCTTCACTGTGCTGGTGGCACTGGCTCATGGTGCGGGGCTTCGCAACAATGATTTTTCCGCGTCCTCTGGCGCATCCATCGCCCCCTGGCGGCTGTTTGGCGATCCCGCGGTTGCAAGTGCCATTCGCAGCGACGAGGAACTGCCCGAAGGCATGCCTGCCAAAGCCATCGTCCGCAACCGCAGCGGCCTGGGTGGCATTCTGCAGTTCGTGGATGCCCAGGACTACCGAGGCAAAGTCATGCGATTGCACGGCTGGCTGAAGGTGACTGGCGACGAGCCGCACAGCGTAGGCCTTTGGCTTCGCGCAGATGACGCGCAGGGCAACACCCTCTCATTGGAAAACATGGCCGATCACCGGGTGACCGCAACCAGCCCCTGGCGCGAGCACAAGATCAGCCTCTACATCCCGAACGATGCCGTCCGGTTGCGCGTGGGCGTGCTGATTTCGGGCAGTGCAACCGTGGAGGCCGGGCAGATGCAGCTCGAACTCCCGCAGGCGACTGCAGCACAGGCAGCGGCACCGATTTCACCCCTGCTCGCCGAAATCATGGCGGCGATTCAGGCGGAGTCTCTGCGCTACACCCCCTCATCGGAGCCCATGCTGCAGGAAATCATCAGCCAGAGCCCGGAGCGCAACTCCGATGATCCGAACGAAGCCCGTGCCATCGGCAAGCTGATGCTGCATCGCCTGGGCGACCAGCACAGCACCTTCATGCCCGCGCCGCCAAGGGATGCAGCGGAGGTCAGGCCGACGGTCGCATCATTTCCGCAGCCCGAACTGCACACGCTCTCTCGCGAGGTTTCGGTGCTGGCATTGCCGCCATTCGGCTCGGCAACCGAGAGCGATTCCAACATTTACGCGGCTGCCGGCGCCAAGGCGTTGCGCCGCGCAAAGCCCCAATGCGGCTGGATCATCGATTTGCGCTTCAACTCCGGCGGCAACATGTGGCCCATGCTGGCCGCCATGGCGGAATTGCTTCCCGAGGGCACCATTGGCCAATTCATCGACAGGGTCGACCAATCAACGCCGTGGATCCGGAATCGTGACCGCATTTCGTCGGGCGGTGAGTCTATGAAGCTCCCTCTGCGTACCGCTCAGCGCGCCATCAAACTTCCTGTGGCCGTGGTCATTGGTCCCAGCACAGCCAGTTCCGGTGAGGCCGTGGCCATCGCGCTGAAGTCCGTGCCCGGAGTCCGATTCTTCGGTCAGCCCACAGCGGGCCTGACGACGGCCAACAAACCCGTGAAATTGCGGGACGGCAGCACGCTGATGCTTGAGACGAGCAGGTTCGCCGATGCGGCCGGCCGTACCTACACAGGCCGGCTGGTGCCTGACGAACGCATCTCGCTGGAGGCTTCCATATCGGCCGCTGCGGCGTGGCTGGCAGCCCGCTGCCATGCCGTGCCGAAACCGCACTGACGCTCAACCACCGCTGACGGCCGTCCACCCGCCCCCCAGCGCCTTCACCAACTGCGCCGTGGCCGCCCACTGCGCGCCGCGCAGTTGAGCCAGCGCGCGCTCGGTCGCCAGCGGCGTGCGCTCGGCCTCGGTCACGTCGAGGTAGCTGACGGCACCCTGGTCGTAGCGGCTCTTGGCCACCTTCAGCGCCTCGCCGCTGGAGGCCAGCGTGCGGTTCTGGGCGTCCACGACATTCGCGCGGCCCTGCAGTTCGGCGAGCGCGTCGTCCACCTCGCGCAGCGCCTGCAGCATGCGGCCGCGGAAGGCGGCGAGCGACTCGTCGACCTGCGCCTTGGCGCCGGCCAGGTTGGCCTTGTTCCTGCCGCCTTCGAAGATCGGCAGCGAGATGCCGGGGCCGAAGTTGTACAGGCGCGCGGGGGCCGAGATCAGGTCGCTCAGGTCCTTGCTCTGGTAGCCGAAGCTGCCGGTCAGGCGGATGGACGGGTAGAACGCCGCTTCGGCGATGCCGACCTGCGCCGTGGCAGCATGCAGTTGCGCCAGGCTCTGGGCCAGGTCCGGGCGGCGCTGCAGCAGCTCGGACGGCAGGCCCGCGCGGATGGCGGGCGGGGCGGCCATGGGCACCGCTTGCAGCTTCAGCTCGGCCGCGGCCTGGCCGGTCAGCGCGGCGATCTGGTTGGCCACCAGCGCCTGGCGGCGCGGCAGGTCGGCGACGTCGGCGTCCGCCGAGGCCAGCTCGGCACGCACGCGCTCCAGGTCCTGCGTGGTGGACGAACCCGCGTCGAAGCGGGTCTGCGCGACCTTGAAGGCCTTGGCGCGGCTGTCGCGCAGGCGTTGCAGGGCCGCCGCTTCGTCGGCCAGCGCGCGCCATTGCCAGTAGGCGGCGGCCACGTCGGCCGTCAGCGCGACGCGGGCGGCGGCGGCGTCCAGCGTGGACGCGTCCAGCTGGGCCTGGGCGGACTCGGCCTGGCGCTTGACGCGGCCCCAGAGGTCGATCTCCCAGCTCAGGTTGGCCTGCAGCGTGGTCTGCCAGCCTTCGAAGGTGATGGCCTGGCCGCCCAGCACCGGCGTGGTGACGGACTTGGCCGACGTGCGCAGGCCGGTCTCGCCGGCCGTGACGTCCAGGCGCGGCAGCTCGTCGGCCCGCGTGGCGCCGTACACGGCCTTGGCGCGTTCCACACGCGCCAGCGCGGCGGCCAGCGTGGGGCTGGCCTGCAGCGCCTGGGCTTGGAGCGCGTTGAGCTGCGCGTCGCCGAACATCAGCCACCAGTCGCGTTGCAGCTCGGCACCGGCCACCGCGGCGGCCGCGCGGTAGGCGGCGGGCGCGTTGGCGGCGGGCGCCTGGTAGTTGGGGCCCAGCGTCGTGCAGGCAGCCAATGCGGCCGTGGCGACGAGGGTGAGGACAGTCTTGAGTTGGATCATTTGTCGATCTCCCGAATTCAATGGGCGGCTTCGGCCGCGCCCGCGCCGCCGAGGACCTTCTTGCTGAGCCACACGATGCCCACGCAGGCGAACAGCGCGATGCCCAGGATCAGGAAGGCGTCGTTGTAGGCCATGATGAAACTCTCGCGGCGCACGGTGCCGTCCAGCGCGCGCAAGGCCATGTCCTGCGCGGCGGCCAGGTCGGCCCCCTTGGCGGCGAAGTTCTGCGCCAGTGCGTCCAGCCGCGCCTGCGTGGCGGGGTCGTACAGGCTGACGGCCTCGCCGATGCGGTTGCTGTGCAGGTGCTCGCGGTTGGTCAGCAGCGTGGCCAGCGTGGCGATGCCGACCGAGCCGCCCAGGTTGCGCATCATGTTGAACATGCCGGACGCGCTGGGCAGCAGCTGCGGCGGGATGCCGTTGATGGCGAAGTTGGTCAGCGTGATCATGATGAGCGGCTGGCCCAGTGCGCGCACGATCTGCGCGGCGATCAGCTCCGGGCCGGCGGTGTCGGCGCTCATGTGGGTGTTCATGAAGCAGGACGCCGCGAACAGCGCCAGGCCCAGGCTCATCATCACGCGGTTGTCCAGCTTGGTGGACAGCTTGGCCGCGAACGGCATGATGAACAGCTGCGGCAGGCCCATCCACATGATGACCAGGCCGATCTGCATGGGCGTGTAGTTGGCGATCTGGCCCAGGTACAGCGGCAGGATGAACGCCGAGCCGTACAGGCCCATGCCGGTCGTGAACGCGATGACCGCCGCGATCAGGAAGCTGGGCCGGCCGAAGATGTGCAGGTCGATGAAGGTGTTGGACCGCGTCAGGCCACGCCAGGCCCAGACGTAGATGCCGCCCACCGCCAGCACGGCGGCCGTGATGATGAAGGAGCTCTGGAACCAGTCCTTGGAGTTGCCCTCCTCCAGCATCGCGGTGAGCGAGCCCAGGCCGATGGCCATGGCGGCGACGCTCAGCCAGTCGACCTTCTTCAGCAGGTCCAGCTGCAGCGGCTCCTTGTCCAGGCCCCAGCTCACGCCCAGGATCAGCAGGATGCCCGGCACCCAGTTGATGTAGAAGATGCTGGGCCAGCCGTACAGCTCGGTCAGGTAGCCGCCCACCGTCGGGCCCAGCGTGGGCGCCAGCGTGGCGGTCATGCCGAACAGCGCCAGGCCGATGGGCCGCTTGTTCAGCGGCAGCTTGCGCGTGACCAGCGTCATCGCCATCGGGATCATGACGCCGCCGGTGAAGCCCTGCATCGCGCGGAAGACGATCATGCTCTCCAGGCTCCAGGCCATGCCGCACAGCGTGCTGAACATCAGGAACAGCAGCACGTTGACCGTCAGGTACAGCCGCGTGGAGAACACGGTGGCGAGGAAACCCGCCAGCGGGATGACGACGATCTCGGCCACCAGGTAGGCGCTGGAGATCCAGGAGCCCTCCTCCTGCGTGGCGGACAGCGCGCCGAGGATGTCTCTGAGCGACGAGTTCGTGATGGCGATGTCCAGCACCGCCATGAAGGCGCCGAGCAGGCTGGCCAGCACGGCCAGCCAGGTGCGCATGGGCACCTTGCTCCCGGGCGGCGGGGGCAGTTGAACGGGACTCATGGCGCAAGCGGCGCACGGCCGTCCGAAGCCGCTGACGCCCCCTCGGGGGGCAGCGAACGAAGAGAGCGTGGGGGCCGATTCATGTTATTCGGCGATCTCGACTTCGACCTGCACCGACAGGCCTGGCACGATGCGCGACGCCTGCTCGCCCAGCGCCTTCAGGCTCTCGGGCTCGAACACCAGCTTGACCGGCACGCGCTGCACGATCTTGGTGAAGTTGCCGGTGGCGTTGTCGGGCGGCAGCAGCGCGAAGCTGGCGCCCGAGGCCGGCGCAAAGCTGTCGACCTTGGCGATCAAGTCCTGGCCCGGGAAGGCGTCGACCTTCACGTGCACCCGCTGCCCCGGCTTCATGCGCGAGAGTTGCGTCTCCTTGAAGTTGGCGGTGATCCAGACCTCGGGCTCGACGATGGCCGCGAGCTGCTGGCCAGCCTGCACGCGCTGGCCCACCTCCACCGTGCGCTTGCCGATGCGGCCGTCGCTGGACGCGCGCAGCTCCACGTAACCGAGCTGGTTCTGCGCGTCCTTCAGCTGCGCCTGCGCGGCCGTCTTCTGCGCGTTGGCGGACTGGCGCGTACTCTCGGCGGCGACGATGACCTCCCGGGCCGCGGCGGAGCTGGCCTTGCGGGCGGCCAGGTCGGCGCGGGCCACGTCGCGCGCGGCGAGCGAGGCATCCAGTTCCTGCTTGCTGGTCGCGCGCAGTTCGGCGCCGAACAGCGCCTGGCTGCGCTTGGCCTCCAGCTCGGTGCGGGCCAGCACGGCCTCGGCCTGCGTGACCTGCGAGCCGGTCGCGGCAGCCTGGGCCCTGGCCTGGGCGATCTGCGCGGCGCTGGTGGCGATGGCCGCGTCCGCCTGCGCGATCTGCGCCTTCAGCCGCTCGACCTGCACGGCCGCGTCCGCCGGGTCCAGGCGCAGCAGCACGTCGCCGGTCTTGACGACCGCGTTGTCCTGCATGCGCATCTCGGTGACGACGCCGGCCACGCGCGTGGCGACCGGGTGGATGCGGCCGGAGACGAAGGCGTTGTCGGTCTCGACGAAGTGCTGGCTGCGCCACCACATGCGCCCGCCCAGGCCGATGCCGCCGATCAGCAGCACGGCGCCGATGACGAGCAGCGGCAGCGGCGGGCCGCTCTTCTTGCCGGTGTCAGCAGGCTTGGGCGCGGCGTTCTGTTGCGGAGCGTTCATGACAGGGTGTCCTTGTTGTGAGTGCTTGGGATTGTTCTGGGGCTGAGGCGGCCCATGCCGCCCGACTGGAAGCGCTGGAGCGCGGCCACGACCTGCCCTTCGTCGCTCATGACGAAGGGGCCGTGGCGCACGATGGACTCCTGCAGCGGCCGGCCGGCGAAGCAGGCCAGGCGCAGCGCCTCGTCAGCGACGATCGGCGCGCGGCCCGCCAGCGGCAGGCTCAATGCGCGGCCGCCGGACAGTGGCAGGCCGCCGCTCTCGCCGCTGCCGTGGATGACGACGGCGAAGCCCTGCTCGCCATCGCGCAAGACAAAGTCGAACGTGGCACCGGCCTCGACATCGACGATGGCCAGCGCCGTGGGCCAGGGCAGCGCCAGCTCGGCAGTGCCGCCGAACACCTGCACGGCTTGCCAGCCGTCGCCCACGCGGCGCGGCATCTGCTGCGGCGCCAGGTGCATGACGGCGGGCGCACGCAGCTTCTGCTCGGCCGGCAGGTTCACGAAGATCTGCAGCCCATGGGCCTCGCGGCCGGTCTCGGCGGGGAACTCGTCGTGCATGAGGCCGCGGCCAGCCAGCGTCCAGTGCAGGCCGCCAGGCGGGATGGCGTGTTCACCCCCCAGGGAATCGCGGCTGACCAGGCCGGTGGCCGAGTCGTCGAACAGGTAGGTCACGGCCGAGAAGCCCGCGTGCGGGTGCGGCGCGAACGTCGCCTCGCTCATGCGGAAGTGGTCGACCATGATGAACGGGTCGAGCAGCGCCAGCGGCTCGCGCCAGCCCTCGGCCTGGAAGCCGGCGCCGATGCGGTGCCGTTGCGGCTGGAGCAGACGGGGCATTGACATGATGGCCGCGACTGTAGAGAGTTCCATTTCCGGTGAATAGCCGCAAAATTCAAACGCACCGTTCCGGAAACGAAACGGAATAAAACGACATCCAACGCGACCATCCACCCATGAAGATCGACGACCTCCTCCTGCTGGCCCAGGTCCGGCGCGCGGGCTCGCTGTCCGCGGCCTCGCGCCAGCTTGACCTGCCCAAGGCCACGTTGAGCCGGCGCCTGGCGGCGCTGGAGACGTCCGTGGGTGCGCGACTGTTCGTGCCCGGCGCCAGCCGCATGACGCTGACGGAGCTGGGCGAACAACTCGCCGAGCGCGCCAGCCGCCACGACGAGGACATCGCCGAGACGCGCGACTGGCTGGCCGCTCGCGAGACCACGCCACAGGGCCGGCTGCGCGTGTCGGTGCCCGCGGAGTTCGCGATGCTGCTGCTGGCCGAGAGCTTCGCCCGCTTCGTGCGCCGCTACCCGAAGGTGGCGCTGGAGGTCGACACCACGCCGCGCCGCGTGGACCTCTTCAACGAGCCCTACGACGTGGCCGTGCGCATGGGCGCCGTGGACGAGCCGGAGCTGGTGGCGCGACAGTTCATGACGATGGAGCGCGGGCTGTATGCCAGCCCCGTGTACCTGCAGGCCCGGCCCGCGCCGCTGACGCCGGCCGACCTGGCCGGGCACGATTTCGTCGTCATGACGCAGGCCAAGGACGCGCACAAGCGCCGGCTGCAGAACGGCAGCCAGACCATCGAGATCGAACTGAACGGGCCGCTGGAGGCCAATTCCATCGGCCTGGTGCTGGCGCTGACGCGGGCCGGCGGTGGCATCGGCAGCTTCCCGTACGGCATGGTGGCCTCGGACCTGGAGGCCGGCACGCTGGTGCCGGTGCTGCCCGACTGGCGCTACGAACCGCTGCCCGTGCACCTGCTGACGGCCAGCCGCCGGCTGATGCCGGCCAAGACACGCGCCTTCATCGACCACCTGTTCGAGACCAAGCCCGACTGGGCCCGGTCCGACCTGCTGCAGCCCCGGCCGGCAAGCCGCGGCGGCTGACGACGCGCGCCGCTCAGGGGCTCGTCCGCTTCCAGAGCTGGATGCTTTTCTCCACCCAGCCATTCATCAGCCCCTGGCGCGCCAGCGTGAACATGGCGCGGGCGATGCGGCCGCGCATCTCCGGCGTGTTGCAGGCCGAGCGGTGCGACAGCGTCAGGTACAGCGGCTCGCTGGCCACGGCAACCTGCAGCGGCTTGATGCCGTCGATGTTCAACCGCGCCTGGTAGGCGGCGGCCGGGCTGTCCTCGTAGACCAGGTAGTCGACGCGCGAGCGCTGCAGCATCTGCAGCGCCCGCTCCAGGCTCGCCACCTGGGAGATGTTCAGGTGGTCGCGCGCGTAGCGGTCGAAGTCCTCGCCGAAGCTGTTGCCAATGACGGTGACACCCTGCAGCGACGCCAGGTCGCTCCAGCGCCGGTAATCGAGGCGGCTGCCGTCGCGCACCAGCACCACCGAGCGCGTCTCGCGCAGCGCAGGGTAGAAGTAATCCATGTACTCGGTGCGCGCCATCGTCAGGAAGGCACCGGCGATCAGGTCGATGCGGCCGGCGCGCATCTCCTCCTGCACCCGGCCCCAGGGCCCCACGTAGCGCGACTCGATGGCCAGCCCCAGTTCCTTGGACAGCCAGGCCAGCATCTCGGCATTGGCGCCGACCAACCGGTTCTCGTTCTCGGCGCTGCGCCACAGGTAGGGCGGGTATTGCGGGTTGCCGGAGGCCACCAGTTGCCTGCAGGCAACCGCCGGCGCTGGCGGCGTCTGGACCTGCGCCCACGCCGCCAGCGGCAGCAGCAGCACCAGCGCCAGGGGCCAGCGTGGCAGGCAGATCGGCGGCATCTTCATCGTCGGCGCTCCTGGAGATCGTGACTCAGCCTTGATCCTGGAGCAGCGTCCGCAGCCCCGCTTCGTCCAGCACGGTAACACCGAGCGTGCGGGCCTTCTCCAGCTTGCTGCCGGCCTCTTCGCCGGCAATGACGTAGCTCGTCTTCTTGGACACCGAGCCGCTGACCTTGCCGCCCGCGGCCTCGATGAGCGCCTGCGCCTCGTCGCGGGACAGCGTGGGCAGCGTGCCGGTCAGCACCAGCGTCTTGCCCAGCAGCGGGCGCGGCCGGTCGTCGCCCTCGCCTTCGCTTTCCTTGGGCGCCACGCCGGCGGCCAGCAACTGCTCGACGACCTCGACGTTGTGCGGCTGGGCAAAGAAGGTGTGGATGCTGGCCGCGACGATGGGGCCCACGTCGGGCACCTCCAGCAACTGCTCCACGCTGGCGCTCATCAGCTTGTCCAGCGTGCCGAAGTGGCGGGCCAGGTCCTTGGCCGTCGTCTCGCCGACCTGGCGGATGCCCAGCGAGAACAGGAAGCGGGCCAACGTGGGCGACTTGCTCTTCTCCAGCGCATCGACCAGGTTCTGCGCGCTCTTCTCGGCCATGCGGTCCAGCGCCGCGAGCTTGGCGACGCCGAGTTTGTACAGCCCCGGCAGGCTCTGCACGATGCCCGCGTCCACGAGCTGCTCGACCAGCTTGTCGCCCAGGCCCTCGATGTCCATCGCGCGGCGGCCGGCGAAGTGCAGCAGGGCCTGCTTGCGCTGCGCCGGGCAGAACACGCCGCCCGTGCAGCGGTAGTCCATGCCGCCGCGCTCGCGCACCGCGGCGCTCTTGCAGACGGGGCAGGCGCGCGGCATGCGGAAGTTGGGCACGTAGTGGGCGCGCTCGCCGGGCACACGGCCTACCACTTCCGGGATCACGTCGCCCGCGCGGCGGATGACGACTTGGTCACCCACGCGAACGCCTTTGCGGCGCATCTCGAACAGGTTATGCAGCGTCGCGTTGCTGACGGTGGTGCCACCCACGAACACTGGCTCCAGCCGCGCCACCGGCGTCAGCTTGCCCGTGCGGCCGACCTGGATGTCGATGGCCAGCAGCGTGGTGACCTGCTCCTGTGCGGGGTACTTGTGCGCGACGGCCCAGCGCGGCTCGCGGGTCTTGAACCCCAGCCGCGCCTGCAGCTCGCGCGAGTTGACCTTGTAGACGACGCCGTCGATGTCGAAAGGCAATTGGTCGCGCTTGGCGGCCATGGCCTGGTGGAATTCGACCAGGCCGCGCGCGCCCTGGGCCACGACACGGTCGGCGTTGACCGGCAGGCCGAACGCGGCCAGCGCGTCCAGCAGCCCGGCGTGCGTGGCGGGGATGTCCCAGCCCTGCACCTCGCCCAGGCCGTAGGCGTAGAAGGACATCGGCCGCTGGCGCACCAGCGCCGGGTCGAGCTGGCGGATCGCGCCGGCCGCCGTGTTGCGCGGGTTCACGAAGGTCTTGTCGCCGCGCTCGCGCTGGCGCTCATTGAGCTTCTCGAAGTCGTCGCGGCGCATGTAGACCTCGCCGCGCACTTCCAGCACCGCGGGCGTGTCCTCGTTGGCGCCCTTCAGCCGCAGCGGGATCTGGCCGATCGTTCGCACGTTCTGCGTGACGTCCTCGCCCGTCTCGCCATCGCCGCGCGTCGCGGCCTGCACCAGCACGCCGTGCTCATAGCGCAGGTTCATCGCCAGGCCATCGAACTTCAGCTCGGCGGCGTACTCCACCGGCGGGTCGGCCTCGGTCAGCCCCAGCTCACGGCGCACGCGGGCGTCGAAGGCGATGGCGCCACCTTCCGTCGTGTCGGTCTCGGTCGTGATGGACAGCATGGGCACGATGTGACGCACCGGCGTCAGGCCCGGCAGCACGGCGCCGATGACGCGCTGCGTGGGCGAATCGGGCGTCAGCAGCGCGGGGTGAGCGGCCTCGATGGCCTGCAGCTCGGCAAAAAGCTTGTCGTACTCCGCGTCCGGCAGCTCGGGCGCATCGAGCACGTAGTACAGGTGGGCGTGGTGGTTCAGCTGGGCGCGCAGCTCGGCGGCGCGATCTTTTGGTGCGGAGCTCATGAGCGGCATTGTCTCGTCAGGGCACAGCTGCCATGATGGCTCGCGGCCTGGGTCGGGTCGAAGGGAGAGCGCGATGCTGTCGAATCTTCGGGTGGGGCCGCGCATGGCCGTCGGTTTCGGGGTGCTGCTGGCGCTGATGCTGCTCATGGGCGGCTTTGCCACCAGCCGTGTTGCCCGGGTGCAGGCCAATGTGCTGGACCTGGCGGACAACTGGCTGGCCAGCACCCAGCAACTGGCGGGCATGAACGAGGCGCTGAACCAGATGCGCCGCGCGGAGCTGCAATTGGCGCTGGGCGGTTCGGCCGACGAGATGGCCGCCGAGCAGCAGCGCATCGCCCAGCAATGGGAGGTGCTGGCGCCGCTGCTCAAGGCTTACAGCGCGCTGCTGAGCGCGGATGAAAAGCTGCCCTTCCAGACCTTTCAAGGCACGCTGGAGGCCTACAGGGCGGGCCAGGCCAAGATCAATGCGCTGGTCAGCGCGGGCAAGTCCGACGAAGCCGTGGCTGTGATCCGCGGCGACTCGCGCAAGCAGTTCCGGGCCAGCACCGAGGCAGTGCACAAGCTCATCGACATCAACGGTGCCGGCGCCCGGCAGGCCCGCGCCGACGCGATGGGCAGCTACAGCGCGGTGCTGTGGGGCATCTGGAGCATGGTGGCCGTCGCGCTGGCTCTCGGCTCGCTGGTGGCCTGGCGCATGACGCGCTCCGTCACCCAGCCGCTGCAGCAAGCGGCCGCCGCGACCGAGCGCATTGCCGGTGGCGACCTGACGGCCGATGTCCACAGCAGCCTTGGCGATGAACTCGGCGACCTGCTGCGCGGCCTGGGCCGCATGCAGCAGGCCTTGCACGAATCCATCAGCACGGTGCGCAGCAGCGCCGACGCGATCGCCACGGCCAGCGGCGAGGTCTCGGCGGGCAGCCTGGACTTGTCCACCCGCACCGAGGAAGCGGCAGCCAGCCTGGAGCAGACCGCCGCGGCCATGCACCACATCACCGACACGGCTCAGGCCAACGCCAGCTCGGCCGGCGAGGCCAACCGCCTGGCCTCGGGCGCCTCCGGCGTGGCCGCACGCGGCGGGGTGGCGGTGGGCGAGGTCATCCGCACGATGGACGCCATCCAGCAGTCCTCGCGCAAGATCGCCGACATCATCGGCGTCATCGACGGCATCGCCTTCCAGACCAACATCCTGGCGCTGAATGCGGCGGTCGAGGCCGCCCGTGCTGGCGAGCAGGGACGCGGCTTCGCCGTCGTGGCCGCCGAAGTGCGCACGCTGGCGCAGCGCAGCGCCCAGGCGGCGCGCGAGATCAAGACGTTGATCTCCGGCTCGGTCGCGCATGTAGAGGCCGGCTCGCGCCAAGTGGCGGATGCCGGCGCGACCATGCAGGAGGTGGTGGCGGCGGTGCAGCGCGTGACGCAGGTCATCGCCGAGATCAGCGCCGGCGTGCAGAACCAGACCCAGAGCCTGGCCGAAGTCAACACGGCCGTCACGCAGCTCGACACGATGACGCAGCAGAACGCGTCGCTGGTGGAGGAATCCGCCGCCGCGTCCGAGGCGCTGAAGAGTCAGGCCGCAGCGCTGGCCGAGGTCGTCGCAAGGTTCAGGTTGAGGCGGGCCTGAAGCAGGCCCGGGTGCCGCTCAATTCCGCGGCGCCACCGGTGTGATCATGACCTGGTCGACGCGGTGGCTGTCAACGTCCACCACCTCGAAGCGCCAGCCTTCCCACTCCACGCAGTCGGTGCGCCGCGGGATGCGGCGCAGCATGACCATCAGGAAGCCGGCCAGCGTGTCGTAGGTGCCGGCGTTCGGCCAGGTCTCGATGCCCAGCGAGCGCTCCACGTCGGGGATGGGCGTGATGCCGTCGGCCAGGAAGCTGCCGTCCTCGCGGCGCACGATCTGCTCTTCGTCGCTCGGGGCCACCAGGCTGCCCATGACGGTGTTCATCACGTCGTTCAACGTGACGACGCCGACGACGCGGCTGTACTCGTTGACGATGACGGCGAAGTCCTCGTGCGCCTCGCGGAACTGCATCAGCATCTCGGACAGCGTCAACCGGTCCGGCACGATGAGCACCTTCTTCACGAGCGGCGCGAGGTCGCGCAGCGAGATGGCTTCGTCGCGCAGCACGCGCTGGAACAGGTCCGTCGCGTCCACATAGCCCACGACCTGGTCGATCTCGCCGTCGCACACCAGGTAGGTGGAGTGCGGCGTCTCGGCGATGCGCGTGCGGATCAGCGGGTCGTCGTCGTCACGCGAGAAGAACACGATGCGCTCGCGGCGGGTCATCACCGTCTCGACGGTGCGCGTGTCCAGCTCGAACACGTTGGCGATGACCTGCTGCTCCTCGTCGGCCACCACGCCGGCCTGGTAGCCCGCCTCGGTCAGCGCCAGGATGTCCCGGTGGCTGATGGTCTCGTCGCGCTTGGCCGGCAGGCCCAGCAGGCGGATCAGGCCTTCGGTGAGGCTGCTGAATGCCCAGGCCAGCGGCCGCAACAGGCGGCACAGCAGCAGCATCGGCCCCACCAGCGCCATCGCGACGCGCTCCGGCTCGCTCATCGACAGGCGCTTGGGCACCAGGTCGGCCAGCACGATGAACAGCGACGTGATGCTGATGAACGACGCCGCGAACCCCAGCGTCGCCGCCAATTCGGGCGCCACGACCAGGCGCAGCGCGGCTTCGAAATGCGGCGTGAACGCGCCCTCGCCGACGATGCCGGCCAGGATGGCGACGGTGTTGACGCCGATCTGCACAACGGTGAAGTAGTCGCCCGGATGCGCCTGCACGCCCAGCACCCGGGCCGCGCGGGCGTCACCCGCGTCGGCACGCTGCTGCAGGTTGAGCCGGCGCGACGCGGCCAGCGACAGCTCGGCCATCGAGAAGAACGCACTGCCCAGGATCAGCAGGCCGATCAGCAGCAGGCTCGTCGCCATGTCAATCGAACAGGCGGCGGGCCGCGGGCGAGCCGGCTGCGAGGTCGCGCTCGGCGAGCGCCTGGTAGAGCTTCTTCAGCTCCACGTCGATGGCCGCGAACGCGTGCAGGCCCAGCACCTGGCCGCGGTCGTCGCAGACCTCGGCCTCCAGGTCGCGGGCCAGCGCGCGCGCGGCTTCCTGCCAGGCGGCGAACGGCTCGGCGTCGGCCGGTGTCTGCGGCACGTCCAGCGCCAGCGTCAGCTCGCGCAGCGACAAGGCCTCGGGGTCTTCGGCCAGCGCCGCCTGCGCGTCGAACTGCAGCGTCAGCACGGGCGGCGCGCCCTCCTCGCTCGACGGCATCACCAGCCGGCCCGGCAGCGCGCCGGCCACGAAGCCATGGCGCCCGGCCGCCTGCTGCACGAAGCCCGGCGTCCACGCGGCGCCCCGGGCGCGCAGCAGCAGCGCGAGCTGGGCATCGTGGCCGGCGGCGAACTGGTCCAGCTCGCGCGCACGGGCGACGACGTCCAGCATGTCCGGGAACTGCACGAAGCCGCCCACGCCGTCTGCAAAGGCCTGGATCTTCTGCACGAACTCCGAGTACTCGATCTCGTTGAGCGCGCCGCTGCGGTTGGCCATCTTCAGGCCGGCCTGGAACTCGCCATAGCGCTCGCCCGGCGCGGGCAGCTCCCAGTCGCCGGTGGCGGCGTTCAGCCCTTCGATCTGGAACGGCTTGGTGCCGGCGCGGCGGCTGCCGGGCTGGTGTTGCAGCGCCAACTCGCCCGAGACCGGCTGCTCGACGGTGATGGTGGCGATGGCGTCGATCAGCGCGTCGATGCGGGCGGAAGGCCGGCGCATCGGGCGGCCGACGGCGGGCAGCGTCGCTTCCAGCGAGTCGGCGTCCGCCGCGGTTTCGGCGGTGGCCGGCGCATCGAAATGCGGCTCCTCCAGCGGCGGCAACGCGCGCTTGGGGCCGGCCTTGCGCGCCGTCCAGGCGCCGTGCGCAATGATGACGGCGAGCACCAGGCCGCCGACGATGGCCAGGAGCGTGGTCAGGGAGGTGGTCATCATGCGGCGTCCGCCAGGGCCAGCGCCTTGTCCATGTCCACCGCGACGATGCGCGACACGCCCTGCTCCTGCATCGTCACGCCAATCAGTTGTTCAGCCATTTCCATCGCTATCTTGTTGTGCGAGATGAAGAGGAATTGCGTGCCGGCGCTCATCTGCGACACCAGCTTGGCATAGCGCTCGGTGTTGGCATCGTCCAGCGGCGCGTCCACCTCGTCCAGCAGGCAGAACGGCGCAGGGTTGAGCTGGAAGATCGCGAACACCAGCGCAATCGCCGTCAGCGCCTTCTCGCCGCCCGAGAGCAGGTGGATGGTGCTGTTCTTCTTGCCCGGCGGCTGCGCCATGACTTGCACGCCGGCGTCCAGGATCTCGTCGCCGGTCATGACCAGCCGGGCCTCGCCGCCGCCGAACAGCTCCGGGAACATGCGGCCGAAGTGGCTGTTGACCTGGTTGAACGTCGCGCCCAGCAGGTCGCGCGTTTCCAGGTCGATCTTGTGGATCGCGTCTTCCAGCGTGCCGATGGCCGAGTTCAGGTCGGCGCACTGCGAGTCCAGGAAGGTCTTGCGCTCGCGCGCCGTCGTCAGTTCGTCCAGCGCCGCCAGGTTGACCGCACCGAGTGCGGCGATCTCGCGGTTGATGCGGTCGATCTCGCCCTGCAGGCCGTAGAGCTTGACGTTGTTCTCCTCGACCGACTTCGCCAGCGCGTCCAGGTCCACGGCGGCTGCTTCGAGCTGCTCGCGGTACTGCGCGCCGCCCAGCTGCGCGGCCTGCTCTTCGAGCTGCAGCTTGGTGATGGCGTCGCGCAGCGGGTCCAGGCTGCGCTCGAACGTCATGCGCTGCTCATCGGCCTTGCGCAGGCGCAGCGAGAGGTCGTCGTAGCTGGCGCGCACGGCAGACAAGGCCTGCTCGCGCTCGACCTTCAAGGCCAGCGCGTCCTGCAGGCCGGCCTGCGCGGCGGCGTCGTTCAGCGTGTCCAGCTCGGTCTGCAGGCTGGCCGCCGACGCGGCCACCTGCGTGACCTGCGCCTGCGCCGTCTCGATGCCGCGCTGCAGTTCGCCGCGGCGGGCGGCCAGTGCCTGCGTCGCAAAGCGCGCTTCCTGCGCGCGCCGCTCCAGCGCGCGCAACTGCTCGCGCGCATCGCTGAGCTTGCGCTCGGCGGCGATGGTGCCGTCTTCCAGCTCGGCATGGCGCTGTTGCGCGTCGCCGAGCTGGATGTCCAGCTCCTCGAAGCGCGCCTCGCCGACCGCGCGACGCTCCTGCAGCGCCTCCTGCTGGCCGGCGATCTCGGCCAGCTCGGCATCCAGTGCACTGCGGCGCTGCTGGCTGGCCTCGGCCTGTTGCGTCAGGCGCAGCAGTTCGACCTGGATCTGGTGCGCGCGCGTCTGCGCCTCGCTGGCCTCGCGGCGCAGCGTCGCCAGGCGCCCGTTCGCGTCGTTGAACTGGTGCTCGATGCGGACCAGCGCCAGCCGCGCTTCCTCCGCGATCAGGCCTTGCGCCTTCTGCGCCAGCGTCAACTGCTCGATCTCCTGCGCGCGCGCCAGCAGGCCGGCCTGCTCGGAGTCCGGCGCGTAGAACGTCACCGAGAACTGGCCGACGGCATGTCCCGCCGGCGTCAGGATCAGCTCGCCGTGGGTCAGCCGGCCGCGCGCGGCCAGCGCCTCGTCCAGCGTGCCGGCGGTGTAGATGCCTTCCAGCCAGTCGTTCAGCAGCGCCAGCAGGCCGGCGTCGTCGAGCTTGAGCAGCGCGGACAGCTTGGGCAGCGTCTCGTGCGTGTTCGCAATCGCGCCGGGCGGCGTCGAATAGAACGCCAGCCGCGCGGGTGGTGCGTCGGACTCGAAGGCCCGCACCGTGTCCAGCCGGCCCACGCTGAGCGCACCCATGCGCTCGCGCAGCGCAGCTTCCAGCGCGTTCTCCCAGCCCTGGGCAATGTGCAGCCGGGTCCACAGGCCTTGCAGGCCATCGAGGCCATGCTTGGCCAGCCAGGGCTTGAGCTTGCCCTCGGTCTGCACCTTGTCCTGCAGCGCCTTCAGCGCCTCCAGCCGGGCGGTCAGGTCGGACTGCTTCGCGAGCTGCGCATTGGCGTCCTGCTGCAGCGTGCGGCGCTGGTCTTCGAGCTGCGGCAGTTGCTCGGCCAGCGCCTGCAGCCGGGCGTCGGCCAGGTCGCGCGCCTCGTCGGCTTCGGCGCTGCGGCTTTTCAACGCTTCCAGCGCCTCATGGTCGGGCGCACCCAGCGCGCGGGATTCGGCTGTCAGCCGGTCCTCGCGCTGTCGCAGCGCCCTGGCCTGCTCGTCCACGCTGCGACTCTCGGCGGCCAGCACCTGGATCTGCTGCTGCACCTGCGTGACCTGCGTGCGCTGCTCGTTGGCGCGCGCCTGCGCGGCGCGCACGGCGTCTTCCGTCAGCGGCAGCTGCGCCTGCTGCTCCTCGGCCTGCGCGCTCAGGATCTCGCTCTGCTCGTCGGCCCCGGCGATCTGCTCCGCGATGCCCTCCAGCTCGGCGGTGGACTGCTCGATGCGCTCGCGCCACTGGCCGTCCTGCGCGTGCAGCTCGGCCAGCCGCGCCTGGGCACGCGTGCGGCTCTCGACGACGAAGCGGATGCGCTCCTCCAGCCGGCTCACTTCGAGCTGGGCTTCGGCATAGCGGCCCTGGCTGTTGTGCAACTCGTCGCCCGCGGCGTAGTGCGCCTGGCGCACCTCTTCGAGCGTCGCCTCCACGGCGCGCAATTCGGCCGTGCGCGACTCCAGCGCGTTGACGGCTTCAGCGTGCGCCGCCTTGACCCGCGCGGCTTCGGTACCGGCGTCGCGCGCCTTCAGGAACCACAGCTGGTGCAGCTTCAGCGTGCCAGCGTCCTGCAGGCTGCGATAGCTCGCCGCCACCTCGGCCTGGCGCTCCAGCTTCTCCAGGTTGGCGTTGAGCTCGCGCAGGATGTCGTCGACGCGGGTCAGGTTCTCGCGCGTGTCCTTGAGGCGGTTCTCGGTCTCGCGGCGGCGCTCCTTGTACTTGGACACGCCGGCCGCTTCTTCCAGAAAAAGGCGCAGTTCTTCGGGCTTGCTCTCGATGATGCGCGAGATGGTGCCCTGGCCGATGATGGCGTAGGCGCGCGGCCCCAGGCCGGTGCCGAGGAACACGTCCTGCACGTCGCGGCGGCGCACCGGCTGGTTGTTGATGAAGTAGCTGCTGGTGCCGTCGCGCGTCAGCACGCGCTTGACAGCGATCTCGGTGAACTGGTTCCAAGGCCCGCCAGCGCGCGCGATGGTGTTGTCGAACACCAGTTCCACGCTGGCGCGGCCGGCCGGCTTGCGGTTGCCGGAGCCGTTGAAGATGACGTCCTGCATGGACTCGCCACGCAGCTCGCTGGCCTTGCTCTCACCCAGCACCCAGCGCACCGCGTCCATGATGTTGGACTTGCCGCAGCCGTTGGGCCCCACGACGCCGACCAGTTGCCCGGGCAACTGGAACGTGGTGGGTTCTGCAAAGGATTTGAAGCCGGCGAGCTTGATCGAGTTCAGCCGCATGTAGCTTGGACGTAAGCCCTTGATTTGGCTAAAGAAAAGCGCCTTTCAATGGCGCTTTGACGGGGCCGGATGATAGCATTCGCCTACTGTCAAATTGCTTCAGAAAGCTCGCCGTCATGGCTACCAAGAAGTCCGCCGCCGCCCCCGCGCCCAAGAAGAAGCCCAAGATGCGCGAGATGCCCCCGAATCCGCCCAGCAAGCCCAGCAAGGACATCCTGGTGTTCCCGAACCCCAACCCGGAGCGGGACTACACCATCCAGTTCCAGGTGCCGGAGTTCACCTGCCACTGCCCGCTGACCGGCCAGCCCGACTTCGCGCACTTCACGATCGACATGATCGCGGATGAGCTCTGCGTCGAGCTCAAGAGCCTGAAGATGTACTTCTGGAGCTACCGCAACGAGGGCGCCTTCCACGAGAAGGTCACCAACACCATCCTCGACGACATCGTCAAGGTGACCGACCCGCGCTTCATCCGCATCACGGCCAAGTGGTACGTGCGCGGCGGCATCTACACCAATGTGGTGGCCGAGCACCGCAAGCCGGGCTGGACGCCGGCGCCGCGCGTGGACCTGCCGGCCCACGGGTTCGAGTCGGGCATGCTGGGCTGATCCGACGCCGGCGGCGTTCGCAAGCCGGCCGCTTGGTGCATGCTCCAAGCCTGCCGACTCCCGACCGCCATGACCCACGCCGTTGACGCCGAGCTGATCGAGCGCGAGCTGCAACGCCTCGCGGCCAGCGGCCCGTTCCGGCGGGCCGTGCGGCATCTGCGCTTCCTGCGCCACCTGATCCAGCTGGCCCAGGCGGGCGACACGGCGGGCCAGCGCGAGATGGCGCTGGGCGTGGCTGTGTTCCACCGCCGCGCGGACCTGTTCGACCCGCGCAGCGACACCATCGTGCGCGTGGAGGCGCGGCGGCTGCGGCAGAAGCTGGCGGCCTACTACGAGGCTGAAGGCCGCGAGGCGCAGCTGGTGTTCTCGCTGCCGGTGGGCAGCTATGCGCTGCAGATGCAGCCGCGGGCCGCACCGGCCGACCCGGCCCGGGCGCCGGCCATGGAGCGGGTCAGCCTGGGCCGGGCCGCGCTGGCCATGGGTTCGGTCGACGGCAGCCAGCGCGCGCAGCAACTGGCCGACGAGGCGCTGGCGCTGCGGCCCGCGCTGGGCGCGGCGCTGGTGCTGAAGGCCTCGGCCCTGGTGTTCTCCGTCGGCCTGACCGCGCTGCCCGCGCCGGGCGTGATGCCGACGGCCCGCGAGGCGGCCGATGCGGCGCTCAAGGACCCGTCGCTCGCTCTGGCCGAGCGGACGGAGGCCCACGGGCTGCTCGCCACCATCGCCTTCAGCCACGACCGCCACTGGCCCGAGGCGCTGGCCCAGGTGCAGCGCGCGCTGGCACTGTCGCCCACCGCCGGGCTGCATGCCCGACACGGCTGGATGCTGATGTTCTGCGGCCGCTTCGACGCCGCGCGGGCGGCCTATGCCGAGGCGCGCGCGCTGGACCCGGTGTCGCTTCACTACCGCGCGCATGAAGGGCTGATCGAGCTGTACGCCCGCCGCTACGCCGCCGCCGCCCGGGTCTTCGACGACGTGCTCAGCGTGTCGCCGCATCTGCTCGTGGCCCAGTCGCTGGCCGCCTCGCTGCATCTGTACGCCGGCCGCGTCGACGCGGGCCTGGCCGCCTTTCGCGACCTGGCCGAGCGCCTGCCCGCGCTGAGCATCGGCCGCTGCGGCATGGCGCAGGCGCTGGCGCTGGCCGGCGACCGCGCGGGGGCGATGCGGGCATTCACCGCGCTGCGGGCCGACTTCGACGCAGGCCGCGCGCCGCCCTACCAGCTTGCGATGGTCAGCGCCCGGCTGGGCGACGTGGATGGCTGCCTGCACTGGCTGGCATGCGCCGCCGAATTGCACGACTTCAACCTCGTCTGCGCGGGCGTGGACCCGGCCTTCGACGCGTGGCGGGCCGACCCGCGGTTTGACGACTTCCTGAAGCTTGCCGGCATCACCGTTGCAGTCGCCGGAGCCCACCCGCCACCTATCATTCCGCCATGAGTGTTTTCGCCAATCCGCGGCTCGATCTGCTGCAGCCCTATCCCTTCGAGCGCCTGCGCACGCTCAACGCCGGCATCACGCCGAATGCCGACTACGCGCCGATCTCGCTGGGCATGGGCGAGCCCCGCCATGCCGCACCGGCCCTCGTCGAGGAGGCCATCAAGGGCGCGATGAAAGGGTTGTCGAGCTATCCCGCCACGGCCGGCACGCCGGCGCTGCGCGAGGCCATGGCCGCGTGGGTGGCGCGCCGCTACGGTCTTTCGCTGGACCCGCTGACGCAGGTGCTGCCCATCAACGGCTCGCGCGAGGCCTTGTTCGCCATCGCGCAGACGGTCGTCGACGCCAGCCGCCCTGGCGCCACGGTGGTCTGCCCCAACCCCTTCTATCAAATCTACGAAGGCGCGGCGCTGCTGGCCGGTGCCGGCGTGGCCTTTGCGAACGCCGACCCGGCGCGCAATTTCGCCGTGGACTGGCGCCAGATCGACGACGCGACCTGGGCGCGCACGCAACTGGTCTACGTCTGCTCGCCCGGCAACCCCAGCGGCGCGGTGATGCCGCTGGCCGAATGGCAGGCGCTGTTCGAGCTGAGTGACCGGCATGGCTTCGTCATCGCGTCCGACGAGTGCTACTCGGAGATCTACTTCCGCGACGAGCCGCCGCTGGGCGGCCTGGAGGCCGCGGCCAAGCTGGGCCGCAGCGACTTCCGCAACCTGATCTCGTTCACGTCACTGTCCAAGCGCTCCAACGTGCCGGGCCTGCGCTCGGGCTTCGTGGCCGGCGACGCCGCGCTGCTGAAGAAGTTCCTGCTGTACCGCACCTATCACGGCAGCGCGATGAGCCCGCTGGTGCAGGCCGCCAGCATCGCGGCCTGGGGGGACGAGGCGCATGTCGTCGAGAACCGTGCGCGCTACCGCCAAAAGTTCGCCGACGTGACGCCGCTGCTGGCGGACGTGCTGGACGTGGCGCTGCCCGACGCCGGCTTCTACCTGTGGGCCGCTGTACCAGGCGGTCACGACATCGCCTTCGCTCAAGGGTTGCTCGCTCAATACAATCTCGCCGTCCTGCCGGGCAGCCTGCTGGCCCGCGAGGCCCACGGCGTCAACCCCGGCGCCGGCCGCATCCGGCTGGCGCTGGTCGCCGACGAGGCCGAATGTCTCGAAGCCGCCCGCCGCATCGTTTCCTTCACGAATCTCTCCCATGAACACCGCTGACCTGCAAAGCCTGATCGACCTCGCCTGGGACAACCGCGCGGCCCTGGACCCGACCAACGCCCCCGAGCTGCGGCAGGCGGTGGAGCATGTCATCGCCGAACTGGATGCCGGCCGCCTGCGCGTGGCCACGCGCGAGGGCGTGGGCCAATGGACGGTGCACCAGTGGGTCAAGAAGGCCGTGCTGCTGTCGTTCCGGCTGAACGACAACCGCCTGATGGGCGACAAGGACCTGACCTTCTTCGACAAGGTGCCGACCAAGTACGCCGGCTGGAGCGACGAGCAGCTGCGCGCCAGCGGCGTGCGCGTCGTGCCGCCGGCCGTCGCGCGCCGCGGCAGCTTCCAGGCCAAGAACGTCGTGCTGATGCCCTCGTACGTGAACATCGGCGCCTACGTGGACGAAGGCGCGATGGTGGACACCTGGGCCACCGTGGGCTCCTGCGCACAGATCGGCAAGAACGTGCACCTGTCGGGCGGCGTGGGCATCGGCGGCGTGCTGGAGCCGCTGCAGGCCAACCCGACCATCATCGAAGACAACTGCTTCATCGGTGCGCGCTCCGAGGTGGTCGAGGGCGTCATCGTCGAGGAGAACTCGGTCATCTCGATGGGCGTCTACATCGGCCAGAGCACGCCGATCTACGACCGCGCGACCGACACGGTGAGCTACGGCCGCATCCCGGCCGGCTCCGTCGTCATCTCGGGCTCGCTGCCCAAGGACGGGGGGCGCTACAGCCTGTACGCCGCCATCATCGTCAAGCGCGTGGACGCGCAGACGCGCTCCAAGACCAGCATCAACGAACTGCTGCGGGCCTGACCATGAGCGGTGGCGGCAACATGGAGCGCATCCTGCGGCTGATGGCCGACAAGGGCGCGTCGGACTGCTACCTGTCGGCCAACATGCCGGTGCTGATCCGCATCAACGGCCAGACGGTGCAGTTGTCGGACCAGCTCCTGACGCCGCCGCAGCCGCGCCAGCTCATCGCCGAGGTCATCGATCCCGGCAGCCTGGCCGAGCTGGACGCCACCGGCGAGCTGAACATGGCCGTGTCGGTCAGCGGCGTGGGGAGCTTTCGCCTGTCGGGCTTTCGCCAGCGGGGCTCCATCGCCGGCGTGTTCCGGCACATCCCGCACAGCATCCCGTCGCTGGAAGGCCTGAACCTGCCGCCGGTGCTCGGCCAGATGATCAAGGAGAAGCGCGGCCTCATCCTGATGGTGGGCGCCACCGGCACGGGCAAGAGCACCACGCTCGCGTCCATGCTGGAGATGCGCAACCAGACGATGACCGGGCACATCCTGACCATCGAGGACCCGATCGAGTACCTGTTCAGCAACAAGCGCTCGGTGGTCAACCAGCGCGAGATCGGCCGTGACACGGCGTCGCTGCAGATCGCGCTGAAGAACGCGCTGCGACAGGCGCCGGACTGCATCCTGATCGGCGAGATCCGCGACCGCGACACGATGACGGCGGCCATCAGCTACGCGCTGTCGGGCCATCTGGTGCTGGCCACACTGCATGGCAACAACACCTACCACGCGCTCAACCGCATCCTGTCGTTCTACACGCCGGAATCCCGCCCGGCGCTGCTGAACGACCTGGCGGCGGGCCTCAAGGCCATCGTGTCGCAGCGCCTGGTTCGCGCCGTTGCCGGCGGCCGCGTACCGGTCATCGAGATCCTGCTGAACACCAAGCTGGTGTCCGAGCTGATCGAGAACGGCGACTTCGCCGGCGTGAAGGAGGCGATGGAGAAATCCATCGCCGAGGGCTCGCAGACCTACGAAGAGCATTTCGCCAAGCTCATCAACGACGGCACCATCACCCGCGAGGAAGGCCTGACCTTCGCCGACTCGCCGACCAACCTGCTGTGGCGTCTGCAGAACGACGCGCCCGGCGCCCGTCTCAGCAGCGCGCCGCGCAAGGAAGAGAAGGCCGGCGACGAGGCCAGCTTCACCGAAATCACCCTGGACGTACGCGGCCCTTGAAACTGATCACCTGCATTGACACCCAAGCTGCCCGCCTCGACCAGGCGGGCTTGTTTTTTGGCCACGGCACGACCAACGCCTTCGACGAGGCCGCATGGCTGGTGCTGTGGAGCCTGCAACTGCCGCTGGACGCGCTGGACGAGCACGCCGAGCGCGAGCTGACCGAGACCGAGCAGTCCGCCGCCGAAGCGCTGGTCGAGGAGCGCATCACCAGCCGCAAGCCGGCCGCCTACCTGACGGGCGAGGCCTGGCTGCAGGGCGTGCCCTTCACCATCGACGAGCGCGCCATCGTGCCGCGCAGCTTCATCGCCGAGCTCATCGCCGACGCCAGCATCGACCCCTGGCTGAGCCCGGACAGCCGCCGCGTGCTGGACCTGTGCACCGGCAACGGCAGCCTGGCCGTGCTGGCGGCGATGGCGTGGCCAGACGTGGCGGTGGATGCACTGGACATCGACACGAACGCGCTTGCCGTCGCCAAGCTGAATATCGAGCGCCACAACCTGGTGCTGCGCGTGCGCCTGCTGCAGGGCGACGGCCTTGCAGGGGCCGAAGGCGCCTACGACCTCATCCTCTGCAACCCACCCTACGTCAACAGCGCCAGCATGGCCGCCCTGCCCGCCGAGTACCGCGCCGAGCCCGAGTTGGCGCTGGCCGGCGGCAGCGACGGCATGGACTTCATCCGCGAGCTGCTGCGCGCCGCGCCCGCCGCGCTGAACGACGAAGGCGTGCTGGTGCTGGAGATCGGCAATGAGCGCGAGCACTTCGAAGCCGCGTTCCCGGCGCTCGAAGTCGTCTGGCTGGAAACCTCGTCCGGCGCCGATCAGGTGCTGCTCGTGACCAAGGAGAACCTGCTGTGATCACGCTGCGCGACATCACGCTGCGCCGCGGCGTCAAGGTGGTGCTGGACAACGCGTCCGCCACGCTGCAACCGGGCGAGAAGATCGGCCTCGTCGGCCGCAACGGCGCCGGCAAATCCAGCCTGTTCGCGCTGCTGACGCACCGCCTGGGCAACGACCGCGGCGAGGTCGAGGTGCCCAAGCACTGGCGCCGCTCCGAGGTCGCGCAGAACATGCCCGAAACCGAGGACGGCGCCACCGACTACGTGCTCGAAGGCGACCTGCCGCTGATGGAGGCCCGCGCCGCGCTCGAGGCCGCCGAGGCGGCCAACGACGGCCATGCCATGGCCGACGCGCATGCGTTGCTGGCCGACGTGGGCGCCTTCGACGCCCGCTCCCGCGCCCAGGCGCTGCTGATGGGCCTGGGCTTCAAGACCGAGCAGCTCGACGCGCCCGTCAACAGCTTTTCCGGCGGCTGGCGCATGCGCCTGCAGCTGGCCCGCGCGCTGATGTGCCCGGCCGAGCTGATGCTGCTGGACGAGCCCACCAACCACCTGGACCTGGACGCGCTGGTCTGGCTGGAAGCCTGGCTGCAGCGCTACGACGGCACGCTGATCGTCATCAGCCACGACCGCGAGTTCCTCGACGCGATCACCAAGGTCACGCTGCACCTGGACGAGGGCAAGCTGGTGCGCTACGGCGGCAACTACACCAGCTTCGAGACCCAGCGCGCCGAGCGCATGGTGCTGCAGCAGGCGGCCTTCGCGAAGCAGCAGGACCGCGTGGCCCACCTGCAGAAGTTCATCGACCGCTTCAAGGCCAAGGCCAGCAAAGCCAAGCAGGCACAAAGCCGCGTGAAGGCGCTGGAGCGCATGGAGCGGCTGGCGCCGGTGCTGGCGTCGGCCGACTTCAACTTCGAGTTCCGCGAGCCACTGAACCTGCCCAACCCGATGCTGATGTTCGACGAAATGTCGGCCGGCTACGGCACCACCACCATCGTTCGCGACATCGACCGCTCCGTGCTGGCCGGTCAGCGTATCGGCATCCTGGGCGCCAACGGCCAGGGCAAGTCCACGCTCGTGAAGACCATTGCCGGCACCCAGCCTGCGCTGGCCGGCAAGATGACGCAGGGCAAGGGCCTGTCCATCGGCTACTTCGCGCAGCAGGAGCTGGACGTGCTGCGCCTGGACGAAGGCCCGCTGGAGCACATGGTGCGGCTGGCGCGCGAGGTCGGCCCGGCCGGCCGCGAGCAGGAGCTGCGCGACTTCCTCGGCCAGTTCCGCTTCACCGGCGACATGGTCAACCAGGCAGTCGGCAGCCTGAGCGGCGGCGAGAAGGCGCGGCTGGTGCTGGCGATGCTGGTGTGGCAGCGGCCCAATTTGCTGCTGCTGGACGAGCCGACCAACCACCTGGACCTGAACACCCGCGAGGCGCTGTCGATGGCGCTGAACGAGTTCGAAGGCACGGTCATGCTGGTCAGCCACGACCGCGCGCTGCTGCGCGAGGTCTGCGACGAGTTCTGGCTGGTGGCCGATGGCGTCGTCAAGCCCTTCGACGGCGACCTGGACGACTACCAGCGCTGGCTGCTCGACCAGAGCAAGGAAGCCGCACGGGCGGCCAAGAAGCAGCCGGCGGCGGCGCCCGCTCCAGTGGCTGCGGCCAAGGCCGCGCCCGCACCCGCAACGCCTGCAGACCGCAAAGCCTCGGGCCAGGCGCGCGCCAAGGTGGCCGAGCAGACGCGGCCCCTGCGCAAGGAGATGGAGGCCATCGACAAGCGCATGCACGCGCTGGCCGAGGAGCGCGCCGGCATCGAGGCTCAACTCGCCGAGGGCGCGGCCGCGTCGGCGATCGCCGAGATGGGCAAGCGGCTGAAGGCCATCCACGACCAGCTGGAAGCCGACGAGATGCGCTGGCTTGAACTGGGCGAGCAGATCGAGGTGATGGGCGCCTGAGGCGAGCCCAGGAAGCGCCCCGCGGGGCGCTTTTCCATTCCCACCGAACACCGGCGCCGGGCCTTGGGTCCGTCCGGGCAGGCGCGCCACCTTCGATACCGTGCGCCTGACGGCGGCACACGCCGGGCGGACGAAGGAAGCGTGAGCCTTGCCTGCGTCTGAACGAGAGAGCAACATCCGCATCATTCCGGCCGGTCGCGGCCAACGGGTGGCGGTAGGTGGCGAACTCGCATTCGACGCTTCCGCTGAAGACGCCCAAGTCGAAAGCTTGGGTCCTCAGTTGTCGGGCATTCAAGCCTGGCGATGTGTTCCTACCAACCAAAGAGAGATCACATGCGTACCTCAGCAAAATTGGCTTCGCTCCTGGTGCTCTTCGCGTCGTCTGCGTTTGCACAGCAGTCGACATTTGATGGGAAGTGGAGTGGCCCGGCGACGAGCCCCAGCGCGGGCGACATTCAGGTCGATCTGACGATTGCGAAGGGCAGCGGCACCATGCGATACGAGCAGAAGGTGAACTACACCACCATCGATCAGTGTGCGAACCGGGACCTTCCGGTTTCCGTGAAGTCTCAGACGGCGACCGAGATGGTCATTGCGATCCAGGGCGCGAAAGTCTTGAAGGGCTGCTTTGACGAGACCGCGACCCTCAAGTTCGTTGACGGCAAGACGCTGCAGTCAACGTTGAAGGACGGCCGGACCATGAAGCTCAGCCGCAAGTAAGCCGCCCGCGTCGCGCATCCCGGATCTGCGACAGCCGGGCACGGCACCGGCAGGCCGCCTGGAGGCGCCACCCGCCTTGCAGGCGGGTAGCGTTCGCGGCCGGCGAGTCGGCGATGCCCGTCGGTCGGTGACCGGCGGCGTACGCCTCTCAAATGAGCATCAGCGCCGCGAGCGCCAGCAGTGCCGGGACGGCCTGCACGAACAGGATCTTGCGCGACACCGTCACCGCGCCAAACACGCCGGCGACGATGACGCATCCGAGGAAGAACACCAACCACGGCTTGCCCGCGCCACTGCCGCCCAGCATCAGCCCGTAGGCAAGGCCCGCCACCAGGAAGCCGTTGTAGAGCCCCTGGTTGGCGGCCAGTGCCTTGCTCTTCTCGGCGAAGTCCTTGTCCAGCCCGAAGGCCTTGCGGCCCAGGGGCTTCGTCCAGAAGAACATTTCCAGCACCAGGAAGTACAGGTGCAGCAGCGCCACGAGCGCGGCCAGCACGGTTGCGACCATCAGCATGGCTTCTCTCCTCGTTGTTGTAGTGGGTAGGGGTGGCGCATCGTCTCAGATCGCCCTAGCCTGCCGTGTCGCGCAAAAGACCATTTAACTTGTGTGCAATTAAATTGCCAACTACATTTGCAGCCATGGCACGCAGCAAGTCCTCCAGCACCGCGAGCGATCCCCGAGAGCAGTGGCTCCGGCTGGACCGGCAGCTGTGCTTCGCGCTGTACAGCAGTTCGCTGGCCATGACCAAGATCTACAAGCCGCTGCTCGCGCCGCTGGGGCTGACTTATCCGCAGTACCTCGTCATGCTGGTGCTGTGGGAGGCTGACGGGCTAAGTGTGTCGCAGCTTGGCCAGCGCCTGTTCCTCGATTCGGGCACGCTGACCCCGCTGCTCAAGCGCCTGGAAGCACTGGGCCACATCGAGCGGGTGCGTGCCCGCGACGACGAGCGCCGCGTTGACATCCTGCTGACCCCGGCCGGCCGCGCACTGCGCGCGCAGGCCCTCGACATTCCCGCCCAGCTCGCCTGCGCCAGCGCCTGCGACCTGGACGAACTGACCGCCCTAACCCAGCGGCTTCACCAGTTGCGCGGCCAGTTGAGTTCGGCCGCCGCATCGACGGCGGCCGACTGACCGCCGCCGCCCGCAGTTCCACCACCCTGACCACCCCAAAGGAGCCCACCATGGCCATCGAAAAAGCCCTCTACACCGCCACCGCCACTGCCACCGGCGGCCGCGCCGGTACCGCCAAGTCGTCGGACGGCGCCATCGACGTGACGCTGTCCACCCCGAAGGAACTGGGTGGCGCGGGCGGCCCGGGCACCAACCCCGAGCAGCTGTTCGCGGCCGGCTACTCGGCCTGCTTCATCGGCGCGATGAAGGCCGTCGCCGGCAAGCAGAAGATCGCCCTGCCCGCCGAGGTCTCGATCACGAGCGACGTCGCCATCGGCCCGCACGCCAACAAGCCGGGCGCCTTCGGCATCCAGGTCGACATGAAGATCTCGGTCCCCGGCATGGACCGCGCCCAGTTGGAAGAACTGGTGAAGACCGCCCACGAGGTCTGCCCGTACTCCAACGCCACACGCGGCAACGTCGACGTGTCGCTGACGGTCGTCTAAGACGTTTCGCCGAGCAAGGCCAGGATCATCTCGATCCTGGCCTTGACCGGGCTCAGCGCGCCCGCGCTGGGCAACAGGCCAGGCAGGTCCATGACCGGCCCGGCATCGCAGCGCGTGCTGCGCCAGACCTTCACGCCCGCCGCCTCGGCGTCGCGCAACGCGGCATCGAGCGCGCGGCTCAGCGTGCCGTTGCCGGTGCCAGCGGCCACCAACCCGTCGACGCCTTGGGTCTGCAGCGCCTGCACCAGGCGGCCATCGGCGCCCGCGTGGTTCATGACGATCTCCACGCGCGGCCACGCATCGGCCGGCCGCTCGATGCGCGCCAGCCCCAGCGCCTCGCCCGCCGGCCAGCGGCCCAGCAGGCGAACGGCCCCCTCCTCCACACGAGCCACCAGTGCGCCGTCGGCCGACTCGAAGGCGTCGACGCGGTAGCTGTGCGTCTTGCGCACCTGCGTCGCGTCATGCACGCGGCCCGCGAACGCGACCACCACGCCCGCCGCGCCCGGCGCCGCGGCCACCTGCACCGCATCGAACAGGTTCTGAGGTCCATCGGGCGCCAGCGCGGTGGCCGGCCGCATCGCGGCCGTCAGCACCACCGGCTTGGCCGGCGCCAGCACGCGGTGCAGCAGGTAGGCCGTTTCCTCCAGCGTGTCCGTGCCGTGCGTGATGACCACGCCGCGCACCTCGGGCCGCGCCAGCTGCGCGTGCACCGCGGCCGCCAGCCGCTGCCAGGTCGAGAAATCCATGTCCTTGCTGTCGAGTTGAGCAACCTGGAGCGCTTCCAACGAACGCCCGGCCAGCGCCGGCACCGCGGCCAGCAGGTCCTCGACGCGCAGCTGCGCGGCCGTGTAGCCGACACCGTCGCTGGCGGTTTTGGCCGTGCCGGCAATGGTGCCGCCGGTACCCAGAATGACGATCAGATCGGCTGCAGTTTGCAATTTGCTGGTTTCCTGGATGAAAATACAGGTGCTGGACAAATCGCCAGCCACCGATACGCACTCGACAAAGGCCGCCCGTGCAAGACCGACCCAAGCTTACCGCCCGCCAGCAGCAGATTTTCGAGCTGGTCCGCCACGCGATCGAAAGCACCGGCGCGCCACCGACCCGCGCCGAAATTGCCGCCGAACTCGGTTTCAAATCGGCCAACGCTGCCGAGGAACATCTGCAGGCGCTGGCGCGCAAAGGCATGCTGGAACTCGTCGGCGGCACCTCGCGCGGCATCCGGCTGAAATCCGATGTGCTGGGCGCCGTCAACCGCGCCCGCCAGTTCAGCCTGCCCATTCCCAGCCTCGCCCAGCTGACGCTGCCACTGGTCGGCCGCGTCGCCGCCGGTGCGCCCATCCTGGCGCAGGAGCATGTCGAGCAAAGCTATGCCGTCGAACCCGGCCTGTTCGCCAGGAAGCCGGACTACCTGTTGCGCGTCAAGGGCATGAGCATGCGGGACATCGGCATCCTCGACGGCGACCTGCTGGCCGTGCAATCAGCCAAGGACGCACGCAACGGCCAGATCGTCGTCGCACGCGTGGGTGACGAAGTGACCGTGAAGCGATTCAAGCGTGGCCCCGAAGGCATTCAGTTGCTGCCGGAGAATTCCGAATTCCAGCCGATTCTCGTCACCGAAAACAGCGACGGCTTCGCCATCGAAGGCCTCGCCGTCGGATTGATTCGTGGACAGGGATTCAACTGAATCTCACACGCGGGAACAAATTTCCCGGCGAAAAAAGAAAAAGCCCAATCTGTTTTAGATCGGGCTTTCGTTTGAGATGGGCCGGGGTCACCCAAAAACTAACCGCCAACCCGCATGAACATTGGAATTTATGCAGGCTGGACGATGAGTTCCTGCAAAAGTTACTGCGTCGGCTTCGGGCGTGGCCGGTCGTACTCAACCCAGCTTCCCACCAACTGACGCACGAACCTGACGGCCTCAGAGAGGGTCATAGGTTTTGGCGGCGGCTGTCGGTTTCGCGCGTTGCCATGCCGGCCATCCGTACAGCCTACGCGAACACGAGAGCGAGGGGTTTGAGAACTAGAAGGCGGAGATACATTCCCTAAAAACTAGGGCGAGCCTCGTGATCATCCATTGCCCGAAGTGTGAGTACAGTCGGCAGCCGTCAGACACAGCGGCGCCAGGAACATGCCCCTCGTGCGGTGTGGTGTTCGAGGAACTTCTCGCGTCGGAGGTTTGCTTCATCTGACCCCGCGCGCAGCGCAATGTCTGCTTCCTGGTGAGTCTCGGGAGGTGAGGAGGGAACGTCCGCCCCGAGGCTGCCGCCGTTGCGGGTGGTGAGGGTGTCGGTCTTGCTCATGGTTCACGCCTTTCTGCGTTGGTGGTGGGAAAACCCGCTTCCTGGAGCCGTCTCGGCGGACCAGGAGCGCAGCTGCACCGTTGCGTTCGGTGCGCACTGCGCTACCCGTCGAGAAAGGGACGGCCCAGGAAGCAGGCCACCACCGACCCGCAACCGGGAGCAAGACGGACGGGTTTACCCTCGCCAACCGCAGCAACGCCAGCCGCGCGCCGCAGGACTGCGCGCCGCAGGACTGCGCGGCAGCCAGCGGCGCACCCTCACCGCGCAGCGGTGCACTTCAGCGCCGCCAGGCGCCGACGAGATGGGATCGGAAGGGCTGCGCAGCAAGTCCGCGTATTGCGCAGACGAGCGCCAGGCGCGAACCGAGAGCGCCCGTTCGGGACGCAATGTGTCCCGACTCGCTCGCAGGCTTTGTCAGCAGAAGGCTTTAAACGCCTCGACAGGAGGCGCCAGGTGAGGTGCTGTATATATGAACAGCTTTTCGCGGCCGCCGCCGATCCGGTGCGCGGCCAACCAGGCGACATCCGTCCCCACGCCTGGTGGCTCAGCCATTCGCATAGGGACCCTACATGTACGCCCGCTTCTACGTTGCCTACTTCCCCATCAACCCGTATGGGGATGCCATGCCAGAGAAGGCCATGAAAGCGGCCCGCGCAGCGCTGGACAGCCGGCTGGGTGGCGCCTGCCGCGTGCTGGCTGCCAAGGCCGCATTCGAGGACGCCGGCGGGCTGCAGGCGTACTGGCAAGGCATCTATCCACCGGCCATCACGCACTGGACGATCGCCACATACCAAGCCGTCGATGCTGCCCTCCAGGCAGAGCCACCGCGCCAATCCTTGATTGAAGACATCGAACGGTTGAGTGTTGCCAGCATCGACGTTCTCGCCGCGGCTCACTACGCCTACACCCCCAGCCAGTGGCTGGACGTGTTCACGGCCCACTTCGGCATGAGCGACCACTGCGACTCTCACGACGAGGCCAAACTCGCAGGCAGCCGTTGGCTGGCCATCGCGCCCGGGGCCTGCCCCATCGCCGCGGCGGACCAGGAGATCCGACGCCGGTGCGCACCGACCCAGCCTTACGAGCCGGCACGCACCGACAGCCTCCGCACCGTCAAACAGCGGGCCCACCTCGCCAGCCACGACACCAAAGGAGCGCAGCCATGCTTCTGAACCTCAGCGATCCCGACAGCATCGTGGCCTGGTGGACCGTCCTCCCAGAACGCCACGACGCCTACCTCTCACACAAGATGCGGGTCAGCCCCGAGTTCGCACCGGCCATCATCGAAGCGCGCCACCGCATCGCTACACATCCCGAGCTGACACGGGTGCTTGAGCTATCCAACGCGCGACGGCTTCACCACGACGCGGCGATGGCCAGCCGGAACGACAGCCTCAGCTCGCTGCAGCTGAGACACCAGGAGCTGGCCACGGCCGCCTGAGCTGGCATTCACACGCACCCCGCAGTTGTCATGGGTCCCACTGACCCGATGGCATTGGGCTTGCTGCCTCGTGCCGCAAGCCCTTTTTTGTGCCCTGATCGCCCTCGCACAGCGAGGTCTGTGCCCAAACCCGACACGCGCAATCAGCTACCCAGCGGCGTGAGGCGCCTGGCTAGGGTCCCAAGGCTCGGACAAGCTACGCGCTGCTACCGCTTGCATAGACTTCATGTTGCCATCGTTGCCGGCCTGACCTTCGCTTCGCTCGACACGGCACTCGCCTTCAGGTCCACGCTATACAGCACCAAGGTTGCATCATCGGGGTCGGTCTTGTGCCGGAAGTGCAGGTAGTCGGCAAACTGACGCATGCGGGTGTTGTCTGCTGCGTCGCTCGAATGCATCTCATCAATGCCTCTGGCCCGTGCCACCTCAATCAGACGCGCCATCAGCAGGCTGCCCAGCCCCTTGTTCTGCCAGTCGTCGCTGACGGTGACGGCAAACTCGCAGTCGTGCCCATCGGCGCGCGCGCTGAAGCGGGCCACGCCAACCGCGCGTTGCTGACCATCGCCTCCTTCTTCGACAAGTGCCACATAGGCGGCATCGGTGGAAGGGTTGATGACCGTCATCTGCTTCAGCAGGGCATCGCTCGGCGAACGCATGGTTTCGAGAAATCGGAAGCGACGAGAGCTTGGAGAGAGCCCCTCGATGAATCGCCGCTCGAGCTCGACGTCGTCGGCATGGATAGAACGCACGAAAACATGAGTACCGTCGCGCAGAACCACGTCAGCCCCGTCCTTGGGCGCGGCAACCGCTCCGTGAGCGAACGCCATGTCCGCCACGGCGGCGACATCCTTGTGCAATTGAGCGTCCGTCTGCATGCCTGAACTCGGATTGATTTGATGTCGAGCAGCCTGGCCTGTCTGCGGCTAGCGGTCTGTTCGGCGGCGCACATCGGCGCGACTGCCAGCCGTCTCAGGTCTCAACGGCACGACTCCTACACCCGGGCACACTGG
Source organism: Roseateles sp. (assembly GCF_965229315.1). Taxonomy (GTDB): domain Bacteria; phylum Pseudomonadota; class Gammaproteobacteria; order Burkholderiales; family Burkholderiaceae_C; genus Pelomonas. The sequence goes on along the minus strand of NZ_CBDDJA010000002.1, from coordinate 1,721,326 downwards.
CACATCACTTGACCAGCAATACCGGCACATCGCAATCTGCCGCTATGTGCTGCGCCACGCTGCCCATCACGACCCGGACGAGCAGGCCTCGCCCGTGGGTCCCCATCAGGATCATTTGGGCCTTCTCGCGCTGACGGGAACCAACGACTTCTGCTGTTGCTGAGCCGACAACCCGCTCGCATCGATAACGAATCGGGTGCCGGTCCAGGAACGTCCTGACCGGCTCGATCACCTTGTTCGCCTCATCGAGGTAATACTCCTGAATAACCGTGGCGCGGAACATATGGGCCGCACGCGCGGGTCGTCGGCGGCCAAGATGATCTTCATGCGAGTGCCCTGGTGAGCTCAGCCCAGACGGTGCGGTGGCGCCAATACCGTCAAGCGTCTGCGCAAGCAAGCAAGCAAGCAAGCCGATCATCTGTGCGTCGGCGCACGGTGAGTTCAGTGCCATCTGAGCAATACATCGAACGCAAACTTGTTGTGCGCGACAACCCCGGAGACCCCATGTCGACCCAAGCCGTGTACCGAAGCAAGCGAATGCCGGCCTCCGACGCCATCGGGGTGGTGCGCGATGGCGATTTCATCATCGTGCCCACAGGGGTGGGCGAGCCGCCGAGCCTTCTGACGGCGCTGTCGGACAAGCGACGCGACCTGCTCGGCGTGAAGGTCGCGCAGATCCTGGCGGTGCGCAAGTACGACTACATCGACCCTGCAACGGTGGAGCACGTCCGCCACGTGGCCTTCTTCTACGGCGGCGCCACGCGCGCAGGCGGTCAGGCGGGCTGGATCGACTTCATCCCCAACTGCTTCTCAGAGCTGCCCAGCCAGATTGAGCGCGGGCTGATCCCGGCCGACGTCGTGTTCTCGATGGCGTCGCCGATGGACGAGCAGGGCTACTTCGCCATCAGCCTGGCGGCCGACTACACGATGGCCGCCATCGCCAAGGCTCGCGCCGTGGTGCTCGAGGTCAACCCGAACGTGCCCTTTGCCTACGGCAATTGCCGGGTGCACATCTCGCAGGTGACCGCACTCACCGAAAGCGATGCTCCAGTGTTCGAGGTCGGGTTGCCCAAGATAGGCCCGGTGCAAGAAGCCATCGGCAAGTATGTTGCCGAGCTGATCGACGACGGCTCGACGCTGCAGATCGGCTACGGCGGCATTCCGGACGCCGTGGTAATGCAGCTGACCCGCAAGCGCGACCTCGGCATCCACACCGAAATGATCGGCGATGGCATCCTGACCCTCGTGGAATGCGGCGCGGTCACGAACCGGCGCAAGAACTACCTGCCAGGCAAGATGGTGGCCACCTTCGCGCTGGGTTCCAACAAGCTGTACCGCTTCATGGACCGCAACCCTGCGCTGGAGATGCACCCAGTCGACTTCACCAACGACCCGGCGCTGGCCGGGATGAACGACAACCTCGTCGCCATCAACGCCACCTTGCAGATCGACCTGCTCGGGCAATGCGGATCCGAAAGCCTCGGCCCCGCGCCCTACTCGGGCACGGGTGGGCAGTCCGATTTCGTGCGCGCTGCGAATCGGTCGCGCGGTGGCAAAGCCATCATCGTCCTGCCCGCCACGGCCAAAGGCGACACCCTCTCCCGCATCGTGCCGGTGCTGTCGCCGGGCACGCACGTCACGACGAGCAAGAACGACATCGACTACGTCGTCACCGAGTACGGCGTGGCCCGGTTGCGTGGCAAGTCCGCCGGGCAACGGGCGGCTGAGTTGATCGCGATCACACATCCGGACTTTCGTGCCGAGTTGGCCCGCCATGCTGGGCGCTTGCCCTAGCAGTGAACAGCCTGACGCAGGTTGCAAGCAGCGAGTTCCACTCAGTTCGTGAGGGATGAGCCAGTTCAACGCTCTTGGGGCAGCACCGCCGCTTGCAAATGCATGGAGAAGATCTCCGTGAAAGATCATCGCTGCCGCGGATCTCCGCCGGCGCCAGCAGCACCATGACCTCGCCTGGGGCAGATCGCACCTTGAGCTTCAGCGTTCAACACCTGCCAGAGCACCGCACCGCGGGATTCTCCGCAACGACTTTTGCGACTAGTGAGTCGGCTCGGCGGCCAGAGGGGGCCCGCGAGTGGTCAAGTGCCTGGCGACGCTGTGCTGCATATTCAGGTATGCCGGGCCGCCTGCCGCAACAGATCGAACTGCGCCAGTGTCGCCACATAGACCGCAGTCGCTGCATGATCCAAGTTTTCCGGGCTGAGCACCTCAGCGACCGAAGTCTCGTGACAGCCGTGGCCGAGCACGCCGCTGGCCAGACCCTCCGCCGCCACATCGCCACAGGCGTCGAGCAGGCGGATGTCCAGCGAGGCGCAGGGCCCCTGGCCCACCGCCATGCCATCGACCAACGTCATGTCGACGATGCAGATCAAGCCCCGTTGACCCACCAGGGCCAGGAAGGTCGACAGCCCGCGCGGCGTTTGCTGGACCTGCACGTCACTACCCAGGCCGATGGCCTGGAAGCGGCGAGCCAGATAGAACGCACAGGACTCGACTTGCGGTCGCAGGGCACGCGTCAGTAGCGTGACGGTGATGTCCCATGCGGGCTGGCTGGGTGGTGTGGGGATGGCGTTGGGCTGGGGCATGGCAAAAACAGTGTCCGGCGCCCGGGCCGCAGCCATACCCGGAACAGGCAGGTCATCGCCTGCCATCAACACCCCCGGCATCTGCTGACCTGCGAGTTCACGCGCCCAAACAGGTCTGTTGGGCGTGCGCAGACGCACAGACCCGTTGCGCGCAGCAAGCCAAGCTGGCGTTCCCCACAGACAGCCAGGAATAGCCACCATGAAGACCGACAGCCAACTGCAACAGGACGTCAGTGCAGAACTCAAATGGGAACCCTCGGTTTACGCCGCGCGAATCGGCGTCGCGGCGAAGAATGGGGTCGTCACGCTGGCCGGCCAGGTCGACAGCTATTCCGAAAAGTGGAATGCCGAGCGCGCCGCCCTGCGTGTGACCGGCGTCAAGGCCTTGACCACCGAGCTGAAGGTACATCTCACCAGCTTGAGCAAGCGCACGGACGCCGACATCGCGGAAGCGGCCGAGAACGTGCTTGAGTGGACGTCGTCGCTGCCCGCCGGCGCCATCAAGGTGATGGTTGAGAGCGGCTGGGTCACGCTGACCGGCGCCGTCGACTGGCAGTACCAGCGGCAAGCCGCGACCGACAGCGTGCGCTTCCTGATGGGCGTGACGGGCGTCAGCGACCAGATCAGCATCAAGCCGTCGGTAACGGCCACTGCCGTCAAGTCGGACATCGAAGCCGCGCTGAAGCGAACATCGATTGCGGATGCCAAGAAGATCTCGGTTGCGGTCGATGGCAGCGATGTCACGCTGTCGGGCTGGGTCCACAGCTGGGACGAGCGCGCCACCGCGACCAACTCGGCCTGGGGAACACCGGGTGTGCGCAACGTGATCGACGAGATGACGTTGTCCTACTGACGCCCGCCGACGATCTGCGTCGCAGGCTGTCTCCCGGGCGCTAAACGTTCGGGACCGGTGCCTACATCCTTTGGAGGGCGGCTATCTGGCGAGCTAGCGGTCAAGAAGCACCAGGTCAGCGAGCCCACGATCTACGCCTGGCGCAAGCATTTCGGCCAGCTTGAAGTGGTTGAGTTCAAACGACTGAAGGCCCTGGAGCTGGAGAACAGGATCCTGGCTGATCAGAACTGCCCCAGATCAAGTGGAGGCACTGAATCGCACCGGCACCGGAGTTGTTGACAAATCGATGCAGCGCACTCGCGCATCATCTCCAGCCCTTTCCGGTGACCGAAGCACATGCAGACGGCGACCTCGCCCGTACTTGTGCAGGGCGACCTATCGGCCGGTCTGGTGGAGAGCGAGAGGATGCGCGCTGCCCGCTGATGTGTGGCGCGAAGGGGTGGCGAGTTCATGTCGGCAATTTACCTACAGGCATTGCAAGGTTTTGTGGCTGGCCGTCGCGGAGTCGGGCCACAACAATCGATCGCATCGATGCTCGCTTCCATGAGGCCGCAATGCCGCAAGACGTACTCCGTATGCAGAACCACTCGTCGTTCCGAAAAGAACGACATGCCACTTCGGGCGCTCCTCATCAACTGTTGCATCGGATGTTTGGTCAACCGCGAGGGATACAGCGTCGGCTGATGGGGTTGGTTGTCACCGGTTGCGCCGCCGTGGTGTTGATCACCGGCGCGGCGGTGGCATTGCAATGGCGTTCCCTCGACGACGCTGCCCAGATCGAAGCCCGCAACCTCGCGCTGTCATTGGCTCAGACGCTTTCCGCGTCTACAAGCCACACTCTGCATTTCTTGCCGGGCAGTCATGGTGTCGACAAGCGCGACATCTTCGTCCTGGATCAGGGGAGGCTTACCCTCTCAAGCATCCTGCCAGCCGAGGTCGGCACGGTCTATGTCAATGACCATTCCATCGAGATCGACCAGGTGCTTCGCGATGGCATCCCCCGCAACTTCACTGAAACCAGCAATCAGCACCCGCAAGGGGCGCGCTTTGTCGCTGTACCCATACGCGCCTCGGCAGCGCCTGGGGCCGCCATCCAGGGAGTGCTTGCACTTGAGTACAGCCGTCTGTCAGACCAGTTGTTCTCTGAGAGCACATCGTGCCTGTATGCCCTTTCACTATTCGGCATGTCGATACTCCTCGCCATCGCCATCCGAGGGATTCAGCTTACGCACCGACTGTCGGACTCCCTTCAGAATCTGCAGCACGGCGTGGAGTCCTTCGCGCGTGGACGAATGGACACACGTCTGGTGCCAGCGGGCACCGCCGAGGTGGCAGCGCTGGGCGCTGCGTTCAACACAATGGCCGAAGCCTTGCAGGAAAGGACATCTGAACTCCAGCGGGAGGGCGAGATTGCAAGGGCCGCAGCCCTGGAGGTCGAGCGGCTTGCCTACACGGACCCTGTCACAGGACTAGCCAACCGTGCCTCGCTGTCTCGCCTACTCGCCCATGAGATTGAAGCTGCCGCAGATTCAGAGCGTGGCTTTTCGCTGTTGATGCTGGGACTTGATCGCTTCCGCAAGGTCAACGATTCGCTCGGACATTCGATAGGTGACGAACTGCTCTCCATGATAGGCCAGCGACTCAAGACATCCGCGGGGACGCATCAGGTGGTTGTCCGACTGGGTGGCGACGAATTCGCCTTGCTGATGATTCAAGTCGATCCACAGGTTGTGGGTGCAATCGCTCGCAAGCTCATCGACGTCGTGGGAAGTCCCTGCCGCGTCCGAGGAAATGAACTGCGCATGAGTGCCAGCATCGGTGTCGCGATCTTCCCCAAGGACGGCGGCGACGAGGAAACGCTGATGCGCCATGCGGACATCGCGTTGCATCACGCAAAGGAAGAAGGTGGCGATACGTTCACCATCTACCGTGACGAGCTGAACCACCATTCCGTTGAGCGGCTGGCTTTTGAAGCAGCAATGAGCCAGGCGATCGAGACCGAATCGCTCGCGGTTGACTACCAACCCAAGGTCTCGGCCAGAACCGGATTGATCGAAGGTGTCGAAGCACTCGTGCGCTGGAGACATCCGCGACTGGGCAACATCCCGCCGATGAAATTCATCCCTATCGCAGAAGAGACGGGATTGATCGTGCCCCTCGGCCGTTGGGTGATGAAAAAGGCGTGTGAGCAACTGGCTGAATGGCAGCGCCAGGGCCTCCCCTCGATCAGCATGGCCATCAATCTGTCACCGGGCCAATTCCGCGACCCCGGGCTGCTTGCAGACGTGGGGGATGTGTTGGCACTGACTGGCGTCGCTCCCCACATGCTTGAGCTGGAGATCACCGAGAGCATGTTGATGAAGGATGCAGCCCGCACCGTCGAAATGCTTTACGACCTGAAGCGGCTTGGCATACGTTTGGCCGTGGACGATTTCGGTACCGGCTATTCCTCGCTGTCGCAACTGCGCGCGTTCCCGGTAGACACACTGAAGATCGATCGCAGCTTCGTACGCGGCATCGCCGAAGACGCTGACGATCGGGCAATTGCCCATGCCATCACACGGATGGCTCGAACGTTGCGGCTCCATGTGGTCGCGGAAGGCGTGGAGACGGAAGCCCAGCAGCAAGTGCTCAGTGAGATTGGCTGTGATCTGCTGCAGGGCTTTCTTTTCAGTCCCGGCGTGCCGGCCGGTGAGCTTGAAGACATGTTGCGGTGCCAGGCCGAGGGCGGCGCGATTTGTTCGCAATCCGCTGCGTCGCTCACGGGCCTCGAGATCAGGTTCGATCCGACGATGGTCTGAGCTCATGCGCTGCGACATCGGGCTTGTCCCTCCGACTACAACCATGCATTGAACACACACCTCGCGGAGCGATGGTTCACAAAGCGGCTGCCTCCAACTCGTCTGGAAACATAGCTCCGAGCATATGGTCACACCAGTGACTGGGTCTGAGCACCCGACCTCATAAGCCAGCTCGGGTGTTCGATAAGCGCGTCGGCTATGCCTCCACGATCACGTTCAGCACGGCCTTCAGCCGCCACGTGGGGAAGGCGCCTCGGCTGTATTCCCGAGAGGGCTAGCTGTCGTTTCCCAAGAGGTTGTTCACCCGAAGTAGTCGGGGAAGATGGAGGTTCTCAAGCCAAACCATCAACCCAAACAACCTCGGATGAACAGCCATAAGAATGCCTCATTAACGCCGCGTGGCCGCGAGAACTTGGTCAAAAACATCGCCGCACAGGGCACCAGGAAGGCGGCCGACGCTGCGGGCGTCAGCGCGCGCACCGCATCGCGCTGGAAGCGGCGTCATCAGCTCGAAGGCGTCGCCGGTCTGCAGGATCGCAGTTCTCGTCCGCACCGTAGCCCTATGCGCATTAGCGCGGACAAGACCGAGCGGATCGAAGGCTTGCGCCGCCATCAGCGCCTGGGCTACGCACAGATCGCCGAACGCGTGGGCGTGTCCAAGAGCACAGTGGGACGCGTTTGCGTGCAAGCCGGCCTGGCCAAGCTGCCGTCGGTGCAAGACAGCGTCCCCGTGCGCCGCTACGAGAAGGACCGCCCCGGCGAGCTGCTGCACTTGGACATGAAGAAGCTGGGCTGCTTCGAGCAGCCCGGGCATCGCGTGACGGGCGACCGCACGCGCAACACGCCCCGTGCGGGCTGGCAGGCGCTGCATGTGGCCATTGATGACCACTCCCGGGTCGGCTTCAGCCAGGTTCTCAGCGACGAGACCAGCCGCAGCGCCTGCGACTTCCTGATCGCGGCGCTGCGCTACTACTGCAAGCTCGGCGTGCCGGTCCAGGCCGTCATGACCGACAACGGCTCGGCCTACAAGTCCAGGCGCTTTGCCAAGCTGTTGCGCAGGCTCGGCATCAAGCACAAACGCACGCGGCCCTATACGCCGCGTACCAACGGCAAGGCTGAGCGCTTCATCCAGACGCTTCTGCGCGAATGGGCTTATGCCTATCGGTATCCCAGCTCAGACGTGCGTGCCGCTGAGTTGCAGCCCTGGATGCAGCACTACAACTTCAGCCGCCCGCACTCCGCCGTCTCCCACAATCCTCCCGCCTCCAGACTCGGCTTCGACGGGAACAACGTCCTGAGAAACTGCAGCTAGCAGCCTCATCCGCATTGAGGATGCCTTCTGGCGCGCGCGAGCCTAGCCTTCAAGGCCGTCAGAAGATGGCTGTCGGCCGATGGCCATACGTAGATGGCGGCGCGTCTTGCGTGTCAGCAAGTTCTCGAATAGCTCAGGGAGCAAGCAATGCGACATGGCTGCTTTGCGCGACACGGTCTCGTGCTCGGACTCTCGTTCTGCGTCGCGGCGGGCGCGATCGCCGCTGCACGACCATGTCCATGTGGGCCAGCCGGTGCGCCATCTGGCCGGTCTTGTTGCAGAGCTTCTCCTGCTCGAGCTGGTTGACCAGCTCGACCGTGGAGAAGAACCGCACGCGCCGCCGGTGATGCTCCAGCGCCTGCACGCCGATGGCCGTGGCCAGGTGGGTCTTGCCCGTGCCTGGACCGCCGACGAGCACGACGTTCTCAGCCCGGTCCATGAAGTCGCCCAGGTGCAGTTGCCTCACCAGCGCTTCGTTGACCTCGCTGTGCGCGAACTCGAAGCCGGCCAGGTCGCGGTAGACCGGGAAGCGCGCCTGCTTGAGCTGGTAGGCCACGGCACGCACCTCGCGCTCGGCGGTCTCGGCCTTGAGCAACTGCGCCAGCAGCGGCTGTGCGGCCGCGAAGGCCGGTGCACCTTGCTCGGCCAGCTCGCCCACCGCGTGGGCCATGCCGAACATCTTCAGCTCACGCAGTGCCACGACGAGCGCGTTGATCTTGGTGTCACGCATGGCGCACCTTCCTTTCATTGCGCAGGTCGTCGTAGCGCGTCACGTTGGCTTGGGGTTCGGTCGTCAGACGCAAGGCCTGTGGCGCGTCCACCGGTGGTGGATCGGCCTTGCCATCGAGCAGTCGGTGCAGCACGTTGATGACGTACATCTTGGTCGGCACGCCGACCTCCAGCGCCATCTCGACGGCCGCGAGCACCGCCTGCTCCTCGTGGTGCAGCACCAGGGCCAACACCTCGACCATCTCCCGGTCGCCGCCTTGCTTCTTGAGCAGCTCGGCCTGTAGCTTCTTGAAGGCCACGGGCAGCTCGGTGAACGGCGCGCCGTTGCGCAGGGCGCCCGGCTTGCGTTGCAGCACGGCCAGGTAGTGGCGCCAGTCGTAGATCGTCTGGCCCATGCCGGTGTCGTGGCGCCTGTCGATGACCCGCTTGTGCTCGCAGATCAGGTTGCCCTCGGCCGCGACGACGAGGCGGTCGGCGTAGACGCGCAGGCTCACCGGCCTGTTGGCGTACGACGCCGGCACGCTGTAGCGTGGGCGCTCGAAGGTGATCAGGCACGTCGGCGAGACGCGCTTGGTGTGCTCGACGAAGCCGTCGAAGGGCCTCGGTAGCTGCATCAGCGTGGGCTTCTCCAACTGCCACACGTCGAACACGGTCCCGGGCTGCTGGCCGTGGGAGATCTCCTTCCACAGCGCCAGGCAGCGCTCTTCCAGCCAGACGTTGAGCGCATCGACGCTCGGGAACGCCGGCACCGGTTGCCACAGCCGATGCCGCGCATCGCGTACGTTCTTCTCGATCTGCCCCTTCTCCCAGCCCGAGGCCGGGTTGCAGAACTCGACCTCGAAGAGGTAGTGGCTGACCATCGCGGCGAAGCGCGCGTTGACGTCGCGCGCCTTGCCGCTCAGGACCTTGTCCACGGCGGTCTTCATGTTGTCGTAGATGCCGCGCTTGGGCACGCCGCCGAACACGCGGAAGGCGTGGTTGTGCGCGTCGAACAGCATCTCGTGGGTCTGCAGCAGGTACGCCCGGACGTAGAAGGCCCGGCTGTGGCTGAGCTTGAAGTGCGCCACCTGCAGCTTGGTGCGCTCGCCGGCCAGCACAGCCCAGTCCTCGCTCCAGTCGAACTGGAAGGCCTCGCCGGCGTCGAAGACCAGCGGCACGAAGGTGCCGCGCCCCGTCGTCTGCTTGGCTTCCTGGCGCTTCTGGGCCCAGTCGCGCGCGAAGGCCGCCACGCGGTTGTAGGAGCCGTCGTAGCCGAGCGTGACCAGCTCGGCATGCAGTTGCTTCAAGGTGCGCCGCTGCTTGCGGGTCTTGCCGGCCTCGGTCTTGAGCCAGTGGGCCAGCTTCTCGGCAAACGGGTCGAGCCGGCTCTTGCTGGCCCGCTTGGCGTAGGTCGGCTCTTGGTCGCCGCTGCGCAGGTACTTCCTGATGGTGTTGCGAGACAGGCCGGTGCGTCGGGCTATCTCGCGGATGGACAGCTGCTCTCGCAGGGCCCACCGCCTGATGACACTCAGTGTCGCCACGTCAATCACTCCAGTGCTCCTGCCGCAAATTGCGGCAGGCTAGGTTGATACGTGGGTCAGGTTTGAACGGAAATCAGTGTGTGAGGTGGGTCAGGTTTCGGAGGAAATCAACAGCGCGACTTCTGATCGAGCTTCTTCGTAAGACCGACGCTGAAGCCGTCCTCGTCGACAAGGCGGCAGCCATTGATGGCGCGGACTATGTTGCGTTGCGACCGCTGGCGACGGCTCTGGCCGAACAGGGAAGTCGCAAGGGGGCTACAGCCATCTACAGGGCCCTGCTGCTCAACATCCTGGAACGAGCCAACGCTCGCGCCTATGGCCACGCGGCCCGGTATCTGCAGAGCCTGGAGTTGCTGGGGTCAGAGGACCTCGCACCGTTGCAGCCGCACGGAAACTTCGTAGCGCACCTGCGCAGCAAGCACGGGCGCAAGACAGCATTCTGGTCACTGGTCGGCGGCGCCTGAACTGTTCTTCGTACCTCTGATACAGCTTGCTGCGCAGGCGCATGGCGCGTCTGGGGTCAACGACACATCGCGGCCCTTCACGCACCCGGGGCTCGTAGTCCTGCATTTCCCGCTGCGCGAGAACGGACTGATTGGTGAACTGGCCGGTCCTGATCGGCTGCGCTTCGCGCTTGGCCGGCCAGATCGCCACCCCAGGTGCCCGCCAAACCCGAAGCCGGCCCGCTCTTGAAGTGATCGCAACGGCTCGACCGTCGCGCCAGCCGTCCCACCGTGCTCCCCCACAACCCCGCCCCTGGGTGAGAGGGACTTGCGGGAGATCTTCTAGCGTGGGCCGCGGAACCGGCGCACTGCTTCGGCTGCGTTCGACCATCTTCGCGGCGGGCAAGCATTGCAGGCGTCCGGTGCGGCACACCTACATCCCGACCATCGACGTCTTGCGCGGCCTTCTCAGGGAGGGTATCGAGCCTTCACGGTGGCCCAGGGCTCCAGCCGGATGAAGGGCTGGGCGGCGTACACGAAGCACATGATCCGCATGCGCCATGCCGGGCAGCGACGACCTGACGATCGGGATCGGGCAACTATGCTTGAGCGCCGCGTACCGGGATCCAGACGCGAAAGCGCGTCCCGGAACCGAGCTCGGAGTCCACTTCTATGCGGCCGCCGTGCTTTTGCACGATTGAGAACGACAGCGACAACCCAAGACCCGTACCCTTGCCGACTGGCTTGGTCGTGAAGAAGGGTTCGAAGATGCGCCGCTTGACCTCCTCGCTCATGCCGCTGCCGGTGTCGCTGACCTCGATGCAAATCCAGTCATCCTCGACGCGTGTGGCCAGCGTGATCGTGCCGCGTTCGGCAATCGCGTGCGCCGCATTCACGATGAGGTTCATGAAGACCTGGTTGAGCTGGGCGGCAATGCAGCGCACCGGCGGCAGCGCGCCGTAGTCCTTGCGCACGTCAGCCCTGTACTTCACCTCGTTCATGACGACATTGAGCGTCGAATCCAGCCCGGCATTGAGATCGGCGTCCTGCCAATCGGCATGATCGACACGCGAGAAGTCCTTCAGGTCCTGCACGATCTTCTTGACCCGTGACAATCCTTCCTCGCTCTCGTTGAGCAACTGCGGCAGGTCTTCCTGCACGAAGGTGAGATCAACTGCGGCATCGATTCGCGCCAGTTCGCTGCGCACCGCATCCGGCAGATCCTCGCCCGGCGTCTCCCTAAGTAGAGCCAGCAGGCTGAAGATGGGCTCTACATAGCCGCGCAGCGAGCCCAGATTGGAGCTGACGAAGCCGATGGGATTGTTGATCTCGTGAGCCACGCCAGCGGCGAGCTGACCAATCGACGCCATCTTCTCGGATTGCAGTAGTTGGTTCTGAGCGTCTTCCAACCGGCTGTTTGTAAGCTTGAGGCGCTCATAGTTCAGCTCCAGTTCGCGCTGCGCTTGACGGACCTCGGTGCGATCCTGCAGCAGCCACCACGTGCCAGCCGTCGGCTCGGTCGGGTTGGCCACATAGGCGATGAGCTGAACCCATAGCGTGCGACCTGCCCGCGTGCACATCTCCATTTCGTGCAGCAGCGACCCGCCCTGCGACAGCACTGGATAGGCGGTGCGGCCCAGCGCTTCGAAGTCCGCTTCGCATGTGAAGAAATCACGCGTTTGCAGGCCGTGGGGTGAGGCATCTCCGAGTTCGAACATCTCCGCAAATTTCTTGTTGCCACGTTGGATGCGTTGATTGGCGGTCGCGATGATGCCCACCGATGCGTTCTCCAGAAAGGCCTCCAGCTCGTGGTGCGTAGTCAGCAGTTCAGCCGTACGGTCGGCAATCATGTTCTCTAGTTCGGTGCGGTGGCGGCGCAGTTCGTCCTCTGCCTGGCGCCGGCGCGTGACGTCTTGAAGCGTCTCAATCGCACCGACGACCCTGCCATGTGAATCGACGAGCGGTGCCGCCGTGAAGTAGAGCCAGCAGCCGTATGCACCGAAATTCGGGAAGTAGCCCTCAACTTCGTACGCGTGGGCTGCGTGGGGAGAGGGGTTGCAACGCTTGCCATACAAATGTTCCCCTTCTTGATCGACTCGGCCATCCAGGATCAGGTCGGCCAGCAGCGGTCGGGCCTCAGGATAGAAGGCGCGCCAGGTGTCATCTCGCCCCATCATGTCGACCGCTTCGCGTTGAGTCAGGTGGGCGCAGGCTGCATTCCAATGTGTGATCCGGTGGGACTTGTCGATGACGAAGGTGGGTACCGGGCTGTTCTCGACGATCTGGTAAAGCACGCGGCCAACGTCGAGCAGGCTGGTCTGCACGTGGCGGATGTCGCTGAGATCCTGCCCCGTCAGCACCGCGCAGGGCTGGCCATCGAGCATCACCCGCTGGGCCTTGATCTCAAGCACACGTCGTGCGCCGCTGCCCGTCAGGGCCTCAACCTCGATCGAGGGCAGTTCGCCGTCTGCGGCGAGGCAAAGGAAACCATAGCGCTGCAATTCGTCGGAAAACCCCTCGGCCGCCCAACCATGCGGAGTCATCCCCAGGAGCACTTGTTTGTCATAACCGAGCAGGCGCTCCATCGCTGCATTGGCGAACAGGATACGCCCTGCGTCGTGCACCAAAGTCGCCGCGCTCACGGCCTGCAGTGCCCTGCAAAAGTCCGCAACCGCTGCCAGCGAAATCAACGTTCCACCTCGCCTGGGTCCTCAAGGATGAAAGAGCCATCGCTACCCCATTTGACGTGAGTGATGCCGGGCTCAAGGCGCTCCAGGCGACGAAGCTCAGCCTCTTGGGCACTGAGTACGCCTGTCTGCTGACGCACCTGGTCAGCCAGCCGTTGGTTCTCTAGGGTCAGCTCGCGGATGCGGAGCACTTGGCGCACGGCGCTGAGAAGGTCGAAGTCCACCCAGGGCTTGGAGATGAAACGCGCAATCTCTGCCTCGTTGATGGCGGCCACCAGCGCGCTGAGGTCGGCGTAGCCCGACAGAATGATGCGGCCGCAGTCCGGCTGCACCTGTCGCAGTTCACTCAGGAATTCAACACCCGACATGCCTGGCATGCGCTGGTCTGAAATGGCCAAGGCGAAAGCGCGTTCGCGCGCGCATGCCAGCGCCTGCGACGCGTCCGTGAAGCTCTCCACCTCATAGCGTACCCCGGCCGTGTCCCTCAGCCCTTTGCGAAGCAGGCGCTGAAGTGCGCTGAGGATGTGGGGCTCATCGTCGACGAGCAGGACGCGCTCGCTCATGCTGCACCTCCTTCGGGCAGCTTCACGAAGACAGTCAGCTTCACACCTTCGCGGCTTGCAAATTCGCGCAGCTGCTTGACGACGCGCACGTCGAAGACGAAACCCGCCGCCAGCAGCAGCGTACCCTGCGGCGACAGCAGGTCGCGTGATAGCACCAGGCCAGGCATCACTTCATGCGCCTGCAACTGGCGGTCGCGCGGCTTCTCTGTGGGTTCATCCTTCAGGGCCAGCTCGAAAGCCTCCACGACCGACTTCTCATAGCGCGTGCCGGCTCCTCCGAGGATCAGCGAGTGCGCCTCGGCGGCAGAGTAGCGTTTCAGGGACATTCGTCCCGACTGGGCCGCGTAGTAGTCGCTGGCGACGCTGAGGATCTGCGCGCCGAGCGGCACTTCGTCGCCGCTGATCGCGTCCGGGAAACCCTTGCCGTCGATGCGCTCATGGTGCGAACGCACGAAGCGGGCGACGCGCTGCAGTTGGCGGAGCGGCAACAGCGCGGCTTCGCCATTGAGCGTGTGGCGGCGATACAGCGCCAGCTCGTCGCCTGCCATGGCCGACAGGGGCTTGCGTAGCATCGCGTCGGGGAAGCCGATCTTGCCCACTTCGTGCAGAAGCCCAGCGATATAGACATCCTGCTCCAGCTGCGCGCCGACATTGAGCCGGCGCGCCGTGCGCCGCGCCAAATCCGCGACCTCGCGTGAATAGCCTGCCATGCCGCCGCCGCGCAACTCAATGAGACCAGAAAACACATTGATCGATAGCAGGAAGTTCTCTTGCAGCTGGGCAAAGGAGGTCTCAAGCATCGCGTTGACCTGCTCAAGCTCGCTGGTCCGGGCCTTGACCCGCGCAGCGAGGTTGGTGTTTAGTGTCTGCAACTCCTCGTTCTGCGTTCGGGTGAGCTGCAGCAATTCCCGGTTTTCCTGTTCCAATCGGCGCCGTTCCAAGGCATCCTGAACGCACATCAGCAACTCGCGATCATCCCAGGGCTTCGACACGTAGCGATGAATCTGGCCGCGGTTGATCGCCGCTACGGTGGAGCCAATGTCGGCATAACCGGTGAGCAGGACGCGTCCGACCATCGGCCACCGTTGATGCACCTGCTCCAGCAGGCTGGCACCGTCCATCTCCGGCATTCGCATGTCGGACACGACAAGGTCGACGGGCTCGGTCTCAAACACCGCCAAGGCTGCCTTGCCACTCTCGGCCAATAGGACGCGATAGCCCTGGGGCCGGAACAATCGACGCAGCGCGCTGAGGATGGAGGGTTCGTCATCGACGAACAGCACAACCGGCAAAGCCTTCGCGTCTGGAATCATGTTTTGCTCCCTTCGACGACGCGCCACAGCACCCGCCCTGCACGATCGACACCGAACAGGCCGACCCTAGCGCACGGGTTTCGCGACAGATGGACGTGACTCCGCCTAATAGTCTCAGGAAACGCTTGGCTTTGCGAGGCTAGGCGCGCGGAACTTTCACGTCAACGAGACGTAGGCGGTTGCTGGACACGACTGACGAGCGCGTCAAGGGAGGTGGCGTCAGGCTGGTGGCGGCCAGCGGTGCTGCAATAGCTAGTCGTTGCGGAAGGCAGCCGCATCACGGCCCAAATCCAGCAGACACGTTCTACGTAAGCCAACCTAGATTTCTTCAATCGTTCACCGGAGCCGAGATATGCAAACACCGCTGCCTCACAGCCCAGTTGCAGCTGGCGACGCAGAACCTTCCGACACGCTGAGATTACCCAAGGTCCGACAGCGCACGGGGCTGGGTCGCTCGACCATCTATCGCCTGATGTCGCAGGGACTCTTCCCGAGCGCGGTGCAACTGGCTCCTCGCGCCGTCGGCTGGCACAAGGCAGACATCGACGCGTGGCTGGCAGCGCGCCCAAGAACAGCCCATTGAGGTACCGCTGGCGATGTCTCTGCCTCTGCCTAGAGCGCCATCGCCACCTTGAGCACGGTGGCAACCAGCATCAAAACGGCAAGAACACGCGCGCATAGCCACGTCGTGAACCAATACCGATGATTTGCGAACAGCGCGGTATAGGCCCTGAGCGGCGCGATGAGCACCGCAAACGCTGTGACCAACCAGATCAGCGCGCCTGGCATCGGCGCGTGCCATGCCAGCAAGGCCCACACGACGGGCCAGGCCAGGGCGTCGACGAGAGCAAGAGCCCGTCGTCCCGGCCAACCTGGCGCGTCCGGCCGTGCTTCCCTCACGATCAAGACAAACATAGGGCCCCCTTTCCAAGCGCCGTGCACGCCCATGACAGCAGAAATGGAACCACGAGCTAACGCCGCATAGGTACGGCATGGAAACAGTTTGTAAGAGCAATCACATGCCGAGCAAGCCAGCCAGTACATGGACGTTCGAGACCGGGAAATTTCTTCAACTCTGGCTGACGAGAGAACCACCCACCTCTGAATCTCGAACGACATATCGCTCAAAACGTTCGGGTTTCCAGCGGTCAGTCGACCACGTCCGCAGACGGCGCGTGGCGGAACCCGGGTAACCCGGGCGCGGTTCTCTCTCTAGACGTGCGAACGAAAACGGTGCGCAATACGTTCGGGGCAGCCACTTCATTTTGCTGGTGGAGAAGCCGCCGTCTGAGGGTCGCCAGCATACGTAGCCTGAGGAGCAGGGATGGATGCCGATCAGAATCGTGCCTGCGAAGACCAGCCGTCCGCAGAGTGCCCCCGGCCGAACGCCGTCAGAAAGCTCGATCCGCCAGACAGCCCGCCGCGACCGCTGGGATCCAAGCGGTCCGCGCTGTTCTCGCAGAAGCACCGGCAGTTCACCTCTGTCTGGCGCGCAGGGCTGACCGGTTCCGCAGCCCGCCCCAGAGGACAGGTCTTCACGTCAGCAGACGGGACGCTGGCGTTCACCGTCTTGCCGACGAAGACGGGCCTCATGGTCGAGCGAAGTCACTACGCATCGAGCGGAAAGCGAACCGTGCAGACGATGGCGTTCGACAGCGCCGTCGAGTTTGACCGATGGTGCGATTTGGAGCCCGTCCGGTTCAGTGACCCCCTGCTGCACCGCCAGCTACGGCGCGAAGGCCATGAAGCCCTCAACAGCGCCGGGTGAGTGCTCCAGCCTCGCTGACCTGACGAGGGCATCCGACTACGGCGCGAGGATTCTGGAGTTCTTGCCAAGCATCAGCGAAGCACCCGACGCTGAGGCGGCGGTCTGCCTGTTCAAACGCGCCCTCCAGTTGATCGGCGCAGACGCAGGCGTGTTTCAGAGCGTCATTCGGGACGACGCCATGCGGACGACCTACCGCTCGGTGCTCGCTTGCGATCCGCTGTGGGCCGTCGAGTACGTGAAGCACGGTTGGCACGACTGCGACCCATGGCTTCGGCACGCCTTGCGCAGCGAGGAGCCGACCCTCGGCACAGCGCTCGATGTGCGACCGGATGAGGAAGCCTTCGTCACCACGTCGGCAAGCCTTGGCTTCGCATCTGCGGTGGTCGCCCCAGCACCGAGCTGCGCCGGCACGTCACGCGTCGGCGTGTTGACCCTCGGGTCGCACAACGTGGGGTTCTTCGAGGATGAGGGCTACCGGCTGGTTCGGGTCATTGCCAAGGCACTCGCGATGGAACTGCACCGCTGGCTGCTGCAGGCGATCCGCAAGGAGCTGCTGACCCTGTCGCGCATCACGGCCGCTGAACTCGATCTGCTTCGGCATGAAGAGGCCGGGCACACCAGCAAGATGATCGGCGCAGCGCTGCACATCGAACCCAAGACCGTCGACTGCAGATTCCAGCGGCTGAGCGCAAAACTGGAAGCACCCGACCGGCGGACGGCCGCGCGGATTGCACGGCTGTACGGGTTGCTGTGACGACGACACGAGGAGTTCATTCCTTCGCAATTCCGCAGGGAAGATGCGCAGTGCTGCGCGCCACGATTTCCGCCTGGAGCGTCTGCCCGTCACGGCGTGAGCCTCGTTGCAAAGGACCCCGACACGCCGGCTCAATAGAGGTCGTTGCGCACCCCATGTTGGTAATGCGCATTGACTTGCGCAATCTGATCTTCGCTCATGCTGGCCTTCGCGTCGCCTAACCGAGCCACCTCCGCCAGCATCTGGCCGACCGTCGGCAGGGTATCGCGGTCGATGCGGAAGTGCTCCTCCCAGAGCTTTGCTCGGTTGATGGCCTTGCCGCAATGCAGCAGCACCTCATCGATGCTCACGACGGTGGCCGTCTTGGGGATCCGTTCACCTTCCTTCAACGTGGCCAGCAGCGAGGGATCCGTCGAGATCCGGCCTCGCCCGTTGATGCGCATGAAGATTTCCAGCCCCGGAAACAGAAACAGCAGGCCCAGGCGGTCGTCGTTCTCAAGATTGCGCAGTGACTCGATGCGATTGTTGCCAGGCCAGTCGGCGTAAACCAAGGTTCGGCTGTCCAGCACGCGGACGAACCCAGGCGGACCGCCGCGCGGCGATGCGTCGAACCCGCGCTCGCTGCCGGTCGCAAGGCAGAAGAACGTCGCCGCCTTCAGGTACTCGACATGAAAGCCAACGAGGTGATCAAGCACGGCTTTCTGGATTCTCTCCGCCGGCGGATCGTAGAGCGCATCCAGGTTTGGACGCTGGTCGCCGCGGCTCTCTTGGCGGGTCACGTTCTCGGTCATCGGTCAATCTCCTCTACGCGTATCGCGGGTGGTCAGCGAAGGATAGGCATCACGGCCTGGCAGCTGTACAGCGACGAGGACAATGAGTATCAAAATCCCGCCATGGGCGACTTGAAGTTCGACGTGAAT
This sequence comes from Roseateles sp., assembly GCF_965229315.1. Lineage (GTDB taxonomy): Bacteria > Pseudomonadota > Gammaproteobacteria > Burkholderiales > Burkholderiaceae_C > Pelomonas. The sequence continues at coordinate 1,703,063 of NZ_CBDDJA010000002.1, read as the reverse complement.
GCGCGTGACAGCTCGAATGGGCCCGCCGTGTTCGTGGCGGTTGGCCATGGCGAGGAGGAGCTCGCCACCGAGCCGCATCAGCACGCGCGCGGACAACTGTTCGGTTCTCTTCGGGGCCTCTTGAACGTGGAACTCGACGAAGGCGTGTGGATCGTTCCAGCGATTCATGCCGTCTGGATCCCGCCCCATCACAGACACGGGGGTAGAACGAACGGCCCGTTCCATGGCTGGAGTGCCTACGTTGCCGAGTCCGCGTGCGACAACTTGCCTCGGCATCCCTGCGCAGTGCGCACCTCGGGTTTGCTTCGCGAGGCGGTGCTGCGCGCGAGCCAGTGGCCGTCCGGCGTGTTCGACAAGCAGATGCAGCACGTGGCCGAAGTCATCCTCGATGAAATCCGGACGCTCCCGGTCGAGCCCCTGGGCCTACCGTTCCCGCGCGAGCCGCGTCTGCAGCGGATCGCCAGGGCCCTGGTCGCCAACCCTGCCGACGACCGTGACCTGGAACGCTGGGCCGCGTGGGCCTCGGTCAGCTCCCGCACCCTGAGCCGGCGATTCGTCGCGGAAACCGGCTTCCATTTCACTGCGTGGCGTCAGCGGGCGAAACTGATGCGGTCGCTTGAGATGCTCGCGGCTGGCATGCCGGTGACCGCGATTGCGCTCGACCTGGGCTACTCGACGGCCAGCGCCTACATCGCGCTGTTCCGTCGCACATTCGCCGAGACCCCTGCCGCCTACCGGCTTCGACTCCAGCCATGATCGCTGCGGCGAAGCAGCGCAGCAACGCGGGATCCAGTTTCCGGATCCTGCGGGGGCGTTGAGTCCGCGGCGCACGCAGGGCCAAGACTTCGTCCGCTCGGCTGCAGCGCCACGGCAGGCGTCGCTTCACCCAATGCTTGCGGCCTGTCCAGCTGCAGCCGAGCTATCGGGCTGCGCGTGTCAACACATGGAACGGTACTTGGAGCACAAAGGCGCTGCGTCCGTTGGGCGCGTGGCGCCCATCACGGTTTGGCTGCCGGCAGACCTGCGGTTCGAACGGCCTCAGCCGGCCGACAATTGGTGCAACTTCAGCCCCAACTCGAGCGCCAATCGGACAGCAGCCCGGGTTCCCATGTCTGCCCGGCCGACAGCGACGTAGCCGTTCATGGCGCGGAGCGAGCGCTGCAACGAGTCCCGTGCACCCCTCAGCTCCTGCTCGCCGCGACGCAGACTGATCGTCATGCGAAAGATCTGGACTTCGCGATCCACCTGAGCGAGGCAAGCACGAAGCTGCCGTTGCCAGGGCTTGGCCTGCGGGACGGATGACAGCATCGCCTGTACCAGCTCATCCAGGTCGGCAATCGCCTTCGACAGGTGGCCGGGTGGTACGGCGAGATCGACAGTGTTTGTCCGTGAAGAATCCAGCGCACCATCATTCTCTCCAAGAACCGTGACTCGTCATCCAGACCGTGATCGCAATCGATAGACTGTTGCCTTCACCCCCTCCCGGAGTCACCGAATGGCAAAGTCCCTCGCGAAGATCAACGAGCAGATCGCAAAGCTTCAGAAGGAAGCTCACTCGATTCAGTCCACTGTCATCGCGCGAATCAAAAGGGAAATCGCCCAGCACGGGCTCACCTCGGAGCACCTGTTCGGTGCTGCGAGTGACAGCGGCGACACGAGCAGCACAAAGAGAGCCTCGAAGGTCACCAAGACGCGCGCCACCAAGACGGCTGGCGCCGCCAAGCCTGCGAAGTACGCCGATGGCCAGGGGAACACCTGGCATGGCATCGGCAAGCGTCCGCAGTGGATCCACGATGTTCTGAACGCGGGTCAATCCCTGGCCGACTTCCTGGTCGGCGCCAAGAAGGCCAGCCCGGCAGCCAAGAAGGCACGCGTGGCAGCAGAGGTCGCACCAAAAGCACAAAAGAAGCGCGCGGTCGCGAAGAAGACCGCTGCTGGCAAGAAAGCGGCAAAGACCACCAAGGCACCTGCTGCAGCGAAGGCGGTGAAAGCCACCAAAGCCGCCAGCAAAGCGCCCGCGAAGAAGGCTGCCAGGCCTGCTGCGGCAAAGAAGGCCCCCATCAAAAACACACCCAAGGCCAAGATTGCGGCTTCGCCCGCTGACGCTACTCAAACGTCGAATTGACGCTCACGCGGGGACGTCTGCGCATGACGCCCTGCTGGGCAGGTCGGTGGGCACCCCGCCACGCGGCAAGCCGGCCGGTCAGCGGCGGCACGATGCAACGCTGAAGCGCCAAGTTGTTGCGACACGCGCGGCGGACTGCTTGGTGAGCCGCATCACGTCACCGGCATCACGCCGCACTTCGCGCCGCGGCGCTGACGACTTGGCTACAATTTCTTTGTCGAAAATGGTGGACCGGTTCCGGTGAGCCCCGGTCAGCTCTGTGCCTGCAAGGCATTGAGCCTCAATCCAACCCGAAAGGGTCGCGGACCACGACAGAAGGCGAACGTGCGTCGTTTTCTGTTCGATGGTGGGAGCCGGCAAGTTGCTGGCGTCCGCAGTCCTTGCCTAGGGATTTGCTGCAATCGACAGATACCTCGTGCGTTTACATGCGCGCTTGAAGCGCGTTCTGGTTCTGCTTCGAGGTCAACATGCAACACACACCCGTCCTTATCGTTGGTGGCAGCCTGGTCGGCTTGTCCGCCTCTCTCTTCCTCGCCTGGCGAGGTGTCCCCCATAGCCGCGGAACCGCGCCACCTGATCCAGCACCCGCACGACGTACTCGCCGCCGATGCCGTGATCGACGGCGATGTCCACGCACTCGTGGCTGAAGTCGTCGGTCACGGTCAGGCACTTGATGCGCCGACCGCTGGCCAGGCTGTCGCTGACGAAGTCCATGCTCCACACCTCGTTGACGGTCTGGCATTCGTGCAACGGCACGCGTTCGAGCTTCAGGCGCTGCTTGCCGCGGCGCTTGCGCACCGACAGGTCGGCCAGCTTGTAGAGCCGGTACACGCGCTTGTCGTTGATCTGGGTGCCGGCGGCGCGCAGCAGGTCGGCGATGCGCCGGTAGCCGAAGCGCCGCCGTTCGTGCGCCAGCTCGACGATGCGCTGGCTCGTCGTCTGGTCGTGCTGCGCCCGCTGGGGCGGGTGGCGCCAGCTGTCTCGCGACAGGCCCACCAAGGCGCAGGCGCGCCGTTCACTGATCGAGGTCGCTTCCAACATGGTGCCCACCGCGCGCCGTTTCGCCGGTGGGCTCAGCGCTTTACGCCGAAGGCCACCTTCAGCGCCTCGTTGTCCAGCACGGCCTCGGCCAGCAGCTTCTTGAGCCGGTTGTTCTCGACTTCGACGTCGCGCAGCCGCTTGGCGTCGCTGGCCTCCATGCCGCCGAACTTGGCCCGCCACTTGTAGAACGTGGCCGAGCTGAATCCCTCTCGGCGGCACAGGTCCGCCACGCTCATGCCGGCGTCGGCCTGCTTGATGAACCCGATGACTTGCTCGTCTGTGAATCTGCTCTTGCGCATCGCGCTTCCTCTCGGTTGCGCGGATTCTTCTCTATTGCCTTGGTACGGATGACGGGTTGCAGGTCAGCTGTGCCCGCGTCCTGCTCTGCGACAACCTCAAGAGTGCTGTGCTCGAGCGCGTGGGTGACGCCATCCGGTTCAATCCCGAGCTGATCAAGTTCGCCTGCCACCATCGCTTCGAGGCGCGCCCGGTGGCGGTGGCGCTCGGCAATGAGAAGGGTCGCGTGGAACGGGCGATCCGCTATGTGCGCGAGAGCTTCTTCGCCGCGCGCGAGTTCACCGACCTGGGCGACCTCAATGCTCAGGCGCGCCAGTGGTGCGAGGGCCTGGCCTCGGACCGGCGTTGGCCCGAGGACGGGCTCTTGAGCGTGCGCCAGGCGTTCGAGGTCGAGCGCGCCAGCCTGCTGGCACTGCCCGTGCAGGACTACCCGCTGGGCGAACGCGCGGCCGTGCAGGTGGGCAAGACGCCCTACGTGCGCTTTCAGCTCAATGACTACTCGGTGCCGCACACCTATGTGCGACGCACCTTGGCCGTGCTGGCCGACGAGGCGCGTGTGCGCGTGTTCGACGGCGCGGCCGAGATCGCCAGCCATCGCCACCCTCGTCGAGCTGTCAAACCTCGGTGTGCCCGCGGACAAGGTCAGGGTCGTGTTCAACATGGTGGACGACGACGTCCCACCGGCCCAGGCCTTCAGCCCCCTCCTCGCATTCCTGGCAGGTTGCCCGGTGGCGACGGCTGACCTCGCCTGCCGAATCGGGGTGAACGAGGTCTACGAGAGGGTCAAGGGGCTCAGCATCGACCTGGCCGGCCTAGCGGCAGACATGACCGATTACAAGGCGCTGATCGCGAAGGCCGCCGACACCACTGAGAAGGTCGCGCTGGCGCAGCGGCTCGCCATCCGTCGATTGGCGACAGGCGTCATCCCGGAACTCGACGCCTGCTTCGCAGCGCTCGCACTGACGGAGCCAGCGCCGCCAGCCGAAGCGAGGGGTCTGCTGTGACAGGCCCGGCGTCGACCCGCGAGGCCCTTCTCGCGGAGGCACTCGGCGAACTCGGACGCATGCTGGACCGCGTGGAAGCGACGGTCCCGGCCCTACAGGCAGCCGGTGACGCAGCACAGGCTGCAAGCGAGCGGATGCGAGAGCAGGCTGACGGCGCGGAACAACGCATCCTGGCACTTTCTGAGGCCGCCAAGGGCCATGCCGTCAAGCACATCTCAGGCTACGCCGCGCAGGCAATGCGACATGCCAGGGACGCGGAGGTCGTGCGGATGTCTGCCGCGGCACGAGCAGTGTTCAGGCAGGAGCTGGCGGCCACGCTGCGGCAGCAGACGCGGGATAGGTCCGGCGGCCTCGCGCTGACATGGAAGGCGCTCCTTGGGTCGCATCTGGCAGCTTGCGCCGCCGCATCGATCGCCACCTGGGCGAGCATGACGTTCTGAGTCGCCGAACGTCCCTTGACGCCAGCCCCTCCTCGATCAGCCGGCCTTGACAGCGGTCCACAAGGCGGACGGCTACCAGCCTGGCGCGTCCGCAGGACGCCCCGGAGTGGTCGCGCAGCGACCACACGCGCCGAACCGGGCCAGCGCCGGCGGAAGATCCGGGCATGCGCTCCAACCCGCTTTGCGCACAAGCCAGCGGAGCCGTTCGCCACGAGCCGCAGGCTCGTCAGGACAGTTGGCTGTTGAGCGGCCCGGCTTCGGGCGTGGCGGGTGGCCGGGTGGCAATCTGACCGGGCACGCGCGAAGCTCAGCATGTCTGAACCGGACTGGTTGCCAGGCGGGGCCTTCGCGCGCAGCGGGAAGCATCAGGCCCGCGTTCCCGGCCACGGGCGGGCCGATCAGATGGACGTTCGCCGCACTGCCGGCGTTGTGCAGGCCACCGGCGCGCCAGCCTGCACCGTGCCCCGATCCTGGCAGGGCGCCATGACACCCCATTGCCGAGCGACCATGGCTCCTGTACGCGCGCCCAGGGTGTGGCGGTCCACAGCTCGCTGCGATGCCTGCGAACCTTACGACGGCTGAAGGCCGTCCTCAGTGGTAATCGTCCTCGCGCTGATGCCGCACTGCAACGATCACGACGTTTGCAGCGTCCTCGACTTCGAACAGCGCGACATAGCCCGACCTTCCGAACGAGATGACAAGCTCGCGCAGGAAGGGGCTGAGCCCCGCCTTGCGGCAGGTGAACGGCGAAACCGTCAGCGTGGCGATGCCGGCGCGGATGGCCGAGAGGGCATCCTGCGCGAGCAAGAGGTCGCCGCCATCTCGGGCGAGCTCGCGCTCAAGGACGAAGTCGAACAGGCGCTCGATGTCCGCCTCGGCATCCCGAGTGAGCCGGACCCTGAAGGTCACTTGTGCTTCGCCGCCATCTGCGCGCGAGCTGCTTGCAGCTTGCGTTCCAGCTTGGCGAGGACGACGTCGGCATCCACATACTCGCCGGTCCGGCGGGCCTCGTCGCGCGAGCGCAGCCCGCGCGCGAGGAACTCCGCCTGGAACCGGCGGCGTTCCACCTGAGCGCGGATCGACGCCTCGACGAACTCGGAAAGCGTCTCGCCCTCGTCGAGCATGGACTCCACTTCGGCGCGGAGCTCGGGCTCCACGCGCACAGACGGAATGTTGGCGGTCTTCATGACGCCAATGTAGCGCATTTGCGATGCAATGGCTTGCGGCAGCCCCGGGTGGGAGTTCAGGCGGTGATCCGTGGGTCTCAATCACGCGCAGCACCGAGGCCCCATTGACGGATCACGCCGCGCACGCGTTGCTCGCCGTGGGGCACGAGGCGATAGAGGTCTGAGCGGCCCCAGCGCAGCGCGTCCAAGCAGCTGAGCATCGCATCGCTGATGTCGACATCGACGGCACGCAACTCGAAGAGGTCAAACGAATGAACGCGGCCGTTGTACGTCGCGGCAATGAACAACGCGGCCCGGCGCTGCTGGCCGCTGTCGCCGCTCTCGGCATGTTTGAGCAGCCGCGCAAAGGCTTGACCCCCCACGTCGGTTGCCTGCTGTGCACGCCCGGCATGGCTGGCCAGGATTTCTACGGTCGAAGCACCCATGGCGTTCTCCTGATGGGATGGCGCGGAACGGTCACCGGCTGCTGTCGATCGTCGGGCCGGCAGCGCCCCGCTGAAGCGCTGGATTCGGGACCGAATCCAGCGCGCGGCGAGCTCACGCCTTGAGCTTGCGCATCTCCTCGGCGAGCATCCACAGCGCCCTGTTGAGGCTCACGCCCCGGTCGATGCTCTGCACCGCTCGCGTGTGCATGCGGCGGCCCTGCGCGTTGCGGCCCGGTTGGCCGCCCCGGATCACGTTCTCCTGGACCCGCTGAAACGTGGACCACAGGCTGTGCCCGGCGTCTTCGACCCGCCGCGCCTGCACAAGCTGCTCAGCCGTCACGGGCGCTGGACGAAGTTCACTCCCCTCCCCCCGGCGTTCGCCGAAACGCAGGGCCAGCGCCGATGTCGCGAACGCGATCTGCTCCCGTGGGTCAAGCTGCAGCGCCTTCATCGCCTCGGCATGCGCGCCCACGGCCTCGAACTCGTCCAGCACCCTGAACGCGCCCTCGATCACTTCGCCCTGGATGTTGCCCTTGTGCGGGATGCGGATGTCTTCGACCACGTCGCCAACCACCAGGCCGTTGCAGCAGACGAAGCGGAACACGCCGGCCAGCATCTGGTACGAGCTCGCACCGTCGTGGCTGTTGATGAGGATGATCTCGTTGGCTTCGGGCTTGGTCTGGACCTGGCCGCTGCTGTCGCGGTGATGGCGCATGCGGATCATGTGTTTCGTGAACTCCGCCTTGCCCTCCACACGGCTGGAGCCCTGGGCCACCATGAAGGGCTCGAAGCCCTCCTTGCGCAGCCCGCGCAGGACCTCGATGGTCGGGATGTAGGTGTATCGGTCGGAACGGCTCGCGTGCTTGCCCTCGGCAAAGATGGACGGTGCCGCCGCGCGCATCTGGTCTTCTCCGAGCGGCTCGTCGCTGCGGATGACGTGGGTGGTGCGGCCGGCAAAGCGAGCCGCGAGCGTGGGATGGGTGGCATGCATGATGGACTCCTTCGAACGTTGGATGAGGTCGACAGCGGGCATGGCCTGCTCGGCCACGACCGCCGGCTGGGTTCAGGTTTGCGCGCGAGCAGGACGCCGCGTCGCGCCGGCCTTGGCGCCCGCCCCGTCCGCACCCTGCGCAGCGCCCCGGCGTGCTTCGCCTTCGGCACGGCTGTCCAGGTAGTCGATCTCCTCAACGGCGAAGTCCCAGCCGTAGACCGTCTCCTCGTCCCTCAAATAGTTGTTGTTGCGCAGGCGCCCGACGATGTTCACGTGCGAACCGCGCCCGAGGTACTCGGCTGCGTTTTCGGCCTGGGCGCCCCACAGCGTCCACTGGATCGCCGTGGATTGCTGCTCGCGCGCTTCGCCCGAACCTCGCACGTTGTTGCTGATCGCCGTCAGCGTCGCCTTGGCAATCCGACCTTCGCGGCCCGACACGAACTCGAGCTTGACCGGACCGGCGAGGTGCGCATTGCGCTGGATGACTTGAACGTTGGCCATGACCAATCTCCTTGCGTGAGAGGTCAGCCGGGCCCCGGACTGGGTTCCCTGAAATCTGATCCTCTCGCTCGGACTTCCTCGCTCCCGCCCACGGGCGGGCGGGGGGTGGGCATGGCCCCTTCCGGCGGGAAGGGGTTGGGGATGGATGTTTGGACCTCGCAGCCGAAGCAGTGCGCCGGTTTCCCGGCCCACCGCTACGAAGATCCCCCCACAAGTCCCCCTCACCCAGGGACGGGGGTTGTGGGGGGAGCGCGGTGGGACGACTGGCGCACAGGCTGCCCCTTCACGGGCGACGCAGCGTCAGCGGGCGATGTGACAGCTCGCCTGGCGCAGCGCCTGCAGCGAAGGATGCCCACACCATCCCATGAGCGGCGGCGGCCCCGCGGACGGCGTGACACCAAGCGCAGCGACTGGCACGACGGGCGAGCCACTGCGATCACCCCACAGCGGCCCGGCTCCGGGCGTGGCGGGTGCGCGAGGGGGCGATCTGGCCGGCATGGCGCGCAGCGCAGTCCGTCAGAACCGGCCTGTTCGCCAAGCGGGCCGTTCGCGCCGGGCGCGAAGGATCGGGCCCGCGGTCCCGGTGCACGGGAGGGCCGCTCAGCCGGCGGCTTGGGCCGCCGGCGCAAAAGGTCAAACGCCCCCCATAAAAGGGGGCACCAGGACCGCCAAGGACACCGCGAGAAGACCTAAGCAAGGCGGCCCCGTTGTGCCGGCCCGTCAGGCCGCGCTGGCAGCTTGGCCCCTCAGTGGCGACGGAACCCAGCGCTTGCCACTCAAGTCGCGCTCAGCGACGCGCGCCAGTTCGCTCTTGGACACGCCCTTGTAGCGCGCGGCCACATCCGGCCCTGCCGCTTCCGAGATGGCCCGACTGATCTGATCCTTGGTCACTCGCTGGAAGTAGGTCCTCTCGCTGGCTTCCCACCAGTCGGCCATGTCCAGGCCCAGCATCGCGCACAACGGATCGAGCAGGCCGGCCTTCTCGTCGTCGTGCACATCATTGAGGTTGACCGCGACACACAGTGTCAGCAGTTCCATCCGTTCGGCGTCGGCCAGGCCGGCCAGCCAGGGCAACAACCGGTCAGGGTCGCCCGGGATACGCTCGCCCCAGCGTTCGCGTGCGCTATCGTTGACAGCCGCTGCCCGGGCCTCGGCGAGCGTGCTGCCGGCCTTGGGCAACAAGCCCGCGTCCGGCGCATTGGCGATCAACCGAACGGCGGAGGGCGTCGCACCGCAGGTGTCGCGCGAGAGCCGCTGCACGAGGCAATGCAGCAGCGCGGTCAGCGCCACGTCCGGCCGGTCCAGCATGACGGCACGGGCCGCCAGGGTGCGATGCGCGGTCAACCACGCACCCTCGGCCACCTTTCGTCCAGTGAATCTGCAGGTCATCCGCTCCTGCCAGCAATCCGTCGCCCGGCGCTCGCAGCGGCAGTAGCTCCTGCAGACACTGCAATCACTGACACAAAGCACCCGCCGGAGCCCACCATGAATACTGCTGCCAACACCTTCGTCATCGCGCTCGTCGCTGTCGCTGCCTGTGCTGCCATTGGGGTGAGCCTGGCCAACCGCACAGCCGCACCAGCACCTGAGATCGTGAAGCTGGAGCGAGTAGTCGTGGTCGGCAAGCGGGCGGACGCGGCCGTGATCGCGAAGCTGCCACGTGTCGTGATTGGAGGGCGCAGCGCCGCGCGGAGCGACGTGACAGTGGCTTCGACCTCGATGGCAGTGCCGTTGATCTGAACCCTCGTTGCCGTCAGCCCCACACCCGCCGCTGGCGGGTTTCGTTTTTCCGGTAAGGACCTGCGCAGCCCGGCCACATGCGTCGTGTGTGTGAGACGGCTGACCTCGCAGGGCCGCCTCAGGGCTCAGTTCTGCAACCACCTGGCCCTCACCGAGCACAGGCTCAAGCAGTGATGGCGATGGTCCGCGCCCCGGCGCGTCGTGCATGCCAAGGTGAGAGCGGCGGTGATGGCGCCTGACACCCTCAACGCTGGGGATGAGCTTCTCGCCATGGCGTGGCACCCTGCCTTGCATCCATCCAGATGGGTGCCTTCCGATCAACCCCTCCAAGGAAGTGACATGGGCGATAGAGACATAGCTGGCGAGAACCTCGGCGTGCTGCAGACCTACGCCAAGGATTCCTTCAAGAAGCTCGAGAAGAAGTGCATCGCGAGCGACGGCAACGAGAGGACCACACGAAAGAACATGGTGCAGTGGATGATCGACAACGGTTTTGCAAAGGAGAAGGCTCCCGGGCATGGCTCGGGAAAGCCCGGCGACAAGATGCAGGACAGCACCAAGAAGTGGATCCAGAGCGTCCAGAAAAAGATCGGATCCTGACGGCTGGGCTGAAGCCCGGTGTGGGAAGTGCCAGTCCATTCTGTTGCTGCTGAACCTGCGACAGTGTCATCACTATGGCGCGTTGCTCGATGGGCGGGCCGTGGTCCGTCATCGTCAGGTCTTTGGCGGTGGCGAACTGATATTTAACGAGCGTCGGGCGCTTTCGCTGCAGCCGATGACGGTTCTAGACCGTCTGGTGAACCATGGCAGCGCACCAACATGCGGAGGTGATCCAGTTCGACAGCGAGCGCGTCGTGCACCGCGACGTCCACGACCACCGCGAGCGAATGCCAAGGACTTTGAGTCCCTTCCGTGCCCCTAAAGCGCAGCACTCCTGCCTGTGAACTTTTTTTGTGTGTGGATAGCACTCCAGCATTTCCACCACCCGAGCCGCTTCGTCGGTCTCGCCAAGGACCGACAGCAGTTGTCGCTTCTGCGACGGCGTCAGCTTCGACGCCTGTGCCAGCAACGTCTCCACCTTTCGACTGCGCATGACTGCCCCCTTGAGCCTCGTCCACCGAGGCCGTCCCAGCCAGTCTCCGTGGCCGCTGGCTCACTAGGCGAGCCAGCAACATCTAATGCGCAAAGAGCCAATCTTTAAGCTATCCGGCTACCCAACGAAACTACTTCCGCACCCTTCCGAAGGCGATCCAGATAGTCAGCCCACGACTGCATCATCGTGCGGCGCTGCTCAAGGTACTGGGTCCGGTTGTAGGCCCGACCCAAGCTGTCCGACACTGCATGAGCAAGCTGAGCCTCGATGACCTCAGGTGCGGTGTTCAAGCGCTCCGCCAGCATGGTGCGAGCCATTGCGCGAAAGCCGTGAGCGGTCATGTCGTCGTTGCCATAGCCAAGCCTGCGCAACGCACTGCGAACGGTGTTTTCGCTCATGCAGCGATGGCGCGACGTAAGGGCAGGGAATACAAAGCGCCCTTCGCCGGTCAGAGTTTGTAGCTCGGCCAGCAGTTCGACCGCCTGGCGAGCCAGCGGGACGACGTGCGGCGGACCATCTGCCTTGTCTACCTTTGTGCGCTTCATGACGCTGCCAGGCACTGTAAGCGTAGCCCCTTCAAGGTCCACCCAAGCCCACTCCATGTGACGCAGTTCTCCCGGCCTAAGCAGCAGCAGCGGCGACAGCAGCAGCGCAGCGCGGGTGACGGGCTGCCCACCGTAATCAACGGCGGCGCGCATGAGCTTGCTTACTTCAGCGGGCTCTGTAATGGCCGAGTGGTGGCGAGTCTGAACGGGGCGCAACGCGTCGCGCAGATCAGCGGCAGGGTTGCGAGTGCAGGCGCCAGCGGCAATGCCATACCGGAACACCTGCCCGCATGCATCTTTGATGCGGTGCGCAGTTTCGATAGCCCCTCTCGCCTCCACACGGCGCAGCACTGCAAGCAGTTCGGGCGCGTCGATCTCCCCCAGTGGGCGCCGGCCGATCCAAGGGAACGCGTCTTGCTCGAAACGAATGCGCGTCCTGTCGTGATGACCTTGGCTGACTTTGACGGCATGGACAGTGCTTAGCCATTCCCGAGCCACGGTTTCAAATGAGCCGGCTGGCGCTAGCCCCTGTGACTCGCGCTCAGCGGCCAACGCGGCAGCGGCGCGAATCGCCCGCGCCGCCTCTCGTGTTGCGGCAGGATCGAGGCCCTGCGCGAGTAGCTCGCGAGCGTCTTGGGCCTTTTGTCGCGCCAGCGCTAGGCCCGTATCGGGGTACGTCCCCAGGCTCAGCGTATTTCGCTTGCCCGTTGGGCGGGTGTAGTCGAAGCGCCAGCCATGCGAACCGCCTTTGACATACGGGCGCAGGTACAGGCCATCGCCATCGCTGATTCGCGTAGCGTTGGCCCCGGTCATGGCCTTCAGCTTGGCCTTCAATGCCAAGTCGCCAGAAATGAGGTTGCGCGACATGCAGGAACTCTCCTTGTGGATTGAGGAGGATTCTGCGGTTCCTGCGCCGGTTCCTGCAAGCCACGCAGGAACTCCCCGGACCTCAGCGGACCGCAATGGACAAGAAAAAAGGCCCAAGTCCTTGGTGGACTTGGGCCTTTTGCATTTCAGCGGACTTCACTGAACTCTGAGATGGTGGAGCCGGGGGGAATTGAACCCCCGTCCGCAAGCCATCACCGGGCAGATCTACATGCTTAGCCGGCTGATTTGAATCTCACGGTCAACTCGCGCAGTGGCACGCTAGCTTTCCCGCCAGTCACTTGATCTCGCCACTTGCTGAGTGACCCAGCAAATGACCAGCCGATGTGAGTGACTTCTCAGCCTTGCTCCTTGCGGAACTCAGCCCGGCCCATCGGCCTGCCGTTGAGAAGCTCATCCGCAATTAAGCGGCGAGTGCGAACGTAGAGTCGTTTGCAGTTACTTTGTTTCCAGTGGTTTTACGAGCGAACTGGTGCTCGGCATGCCCTACTCCGGATCCGCACCCACGTCGAAACCAAGTCGGCCCCAGAGAACGCTATCTTAGGCCAAGCCCAGGGATTTCAAGAGTTCACCGGGGCTGCCCAGTTCGAGATCAGCCTGCCAGTGCGCAAATTCGGCGTCTTGCCCCAGGTATCCCCAGGCCGCCACCGCGGTGGACATGCCTGCGGCCCGGCCGGCAACGATGTCCCGCTCATCGTCGCCGACATAGAGACAGGTTTGCGGCGTGAAGCCCAGGCGGCGCGCCGCTTCGAGCAATGGCGCGGGATGCGGCTTGGTGTGAGCGGTGCTGTCTCCGCCCACAACCACTGCAGCGTCGAGCCGAAGTGCGGCCACCAGCGGCAGCGCGAATCGTTCGGCCTTGTTCGTGACGATGCCCCAGGCGAGCCCCGCCTGCGCCAAGCCGGCCAGTTCTGCCTGGACGCCGGCGAAAGGCGAGGTGCTGTCGAACATCAGCGTTTCGTAGCGATCCAGGAACTCGCGCTTGAGCCCGTCGTATGCCGGGTCGCCCGGCGCGACGCCGAACGCCTGCGCCAGCATGCCGCGCGCGCCCGATCCGCCATGCGGACGGTACTGCGCCAGGGGCAGCGCATGCAGCCCGCGATCCCGACGCATCGCGTTGGCCGCGCGGGCCAGATCCCCGGCGCTGTCGATCAGCGTGCCGTCCAGGTCGAACAGCACGGCCCGCAGATGCGACCAGCGCGGCACCAGCGGCTTCACAACGGGCGACGGCAAGCCAGCAGGTAGTTCACGTCGGTGTCACTGCCCAGCGTGTAACGCTGCGTCAGCGGGTTGTAGGTCAGGCCACGACTGGCCTGCAGCTCCAACCCGGCGTCGCGGCAGAACTGCGCCAATTCGGAAGGCTTCAGGAAACGCGCGTACTCGTGCGTGCCCTTGGGCAGCATGTTCAGCACATATTCGGCACCGACGATGGCCAGCACGAAGGCCTTGGCGTTGCGGTTCAGCGTCGACAGGAACACCCAGCCGCCCGGCTTGACCAGCGTGGCCAGGGCATGGACGACGGAGGCCGGATCGGGCACGTGCTCCAGCATTTCCATGCAGGTAACGGCATCGAAGCCGGCGGGCTGCTCGGCCGCCAGCGCCTCGACGGCGATCTCGCGGTATTCCACACCTGGGGTGCCGGCCTCCATCGCGTGCAGTTCGGCCACACGCAACGGCTTGGTCGACAAATCGATGCCCAGCACCTGGGCGCCCGCGCGCGCCATGGAATCACTGAGAATGCCCCCGCCGCAACCCACGTCCAGCACGCACTTGCCTGCGAGCGGGCAAAGGCTCTGGATCCAGCCCAGGCGCAAGGGGTTGATCTCGTGCAGCGGCTTGAAGTCGCTCTCGGGGTCCCACCACCTGTGGGCCAGCTCGCCGAACTTGGCGAGTTCTTGAGGGTCGGCGTTGATCATGACGGATGCAGAAAAGGAAAAGCCCCGACGGGCGGACCGTGCGGGGCTTGAAGGCTTCACAGGGCGCCCGAAGGCGCCTGGACCTTACTTGTTGCGCGTACCGACGACTTCGATCTCGGTGCGGCGGTTCTTGGCGCGGCCTTCGGCGGTCTTGTTGTCGGCGACAGGCTGCTTTTCGCCCTTGCCTTCGGTGTAGACGCGGTTCGGCTCGACGCCCTTGCTCACCAAGTAGGCCTTGACGGCTTCCGAGCGGCGCACGGACAGCTTCTGGTTGTAAGCATCGCTACCGACCGAGTCGGTATGGCCGACGGCGATGATGACTTCCAGATTGATGCCCTTGGTCTTGCTGACCAGGTCGTCCAGCTTGGCCGTGGCTTCGGGCTTGAGCGTCGACTTGTCGAAGTCGAAGAAGGCATCAGCGGCGAAGGTGACCTTTTCGCTGACCGGAGCGGGCGGCGGGGGCACGGGCTTCGGTGCTTCCGGAGCGGGCGCCGGGGGCGGCGGAGCGACCGGTGCCGGCGGCTCGACCTTGGGTGCCGGCTTGATTTCGCCGTCGCAACCCTTGGCAGCAGTGGCCGGGGTCCAGAAGTTGTCGCGCCAGCAGTATTCGTTGGTGCCGTTCTTCCAGACCGTGCCGTCGGTGGCGCGCCAGTTGTCGATGGTCTGTGCCGATGCGCCGGACGCAGCAACAGCGACCGCGGCTACCGCAAACAGCGACGCCACGCGATTCAGTTTCTTCATGATTCTCCTCTCAAGGAATGCCGCAGTTGCCCTGCGAGAGTCAGTGCTCGTACCTCTAAACCTTAGGAGAGACTTTAGGGTTTCTCCTAGGGACTCGACGATTGTGCCATGGGGGCACCGAGACAGATGCATTGTGGCGGCCTACGTTCGTAGGCATGGTGACGATGTTGCGCTGCTGCTACATGGGGCGCGCCGCTTAGAATTTGCGCCTTTCACCTACATCCTGACGACGCCGCGCACGTGTAGCGCACGCGAGATCAAACCTGCATGACTCAGTTCGCCAAGGAAACCCTGCCGATCAGCCTTGAGGAGGAGATGCGCCGCTCCTACCTCGACTACGCGATGAGCGTGATCGTCGGACGGGCCCTGCCCGATGCGCGGGACGGCCTGAAGCCCGTGCATCGCCGCGTGCTGTACGCGATGAACGAGATGGGCAACACCTACAACGCCAAGTACCGCAAGTCGGCGCAGGCGGTGGGTGAGACCATGGGTAAGTACCACCCGCACGGCGACTCGGCCATCTACGACACCATCGTGCGCATGGCGCAGCCGTTCAGCCTGCGCCACATGTTGATCGATGGGCAAGGCAACTTCGGCTCGATCGACGGCGACAACGCCGCGGCGATGCGCTACACCGAGATTCGCCTCGACAAGATCGCCCACGAGATGCTGGCCGACATCGACAAGGAAACCGTCGATTTCGGACCCAACTACGACGGCAGCCACAAGGAACCGTTGGTGCTGCCGACCCGGCTGCCGCAGTTGCTGGTGAACGGCTCGTCGGGCATTGCCGTCGGCATGGCCACGAACATCCCGCCGCACAACCTCAACGAGGTCGTCGACGCCTGCCTGTTCGCGCTGAAGAACCCGGCGTGCACGGTCGACGAGCTGATGGAAATCATCCCGGCGCCGGACTTCCCGACCGCCGGCATCATCTATGGCTTGGCGGGCGTTCGCGACGGCTATCGCACCGGCCGCGGCCGTGTCGTCATGCGCGCCAAGGTGCATTTCGAGGACATCGACAAGGGCTCGCGCCAGTCGATCATCGTTGACGAGATCCCCTACCAGGTCAACAAGAAGACGCTGCTCGAACGCATCGCCGAGCTGGTGCACGAGAAGAAGATCGAGGGCATCAGCCACATCCAGGACGAGTCCGACAAGTCGGGCATGCGGGTGGTCATCGAGCTCAAGCGCGGTGAAGTGCCCGAGGTGGTGCTGAACAACCTGTACAAGCAGACCCAGTTGCAGGACAGCTTCGGCATGAACATGGTCGCGCTCGTGGACGGCCAGCCCAAGCTGTGCAATCTGCGCGACATGGTCATCGTGTTCCTGGAGCACCGCCGCGAGGTGGTGACCCGCCGCACGATCTTCGAGTTGCGCAAGGCGCGCGAGCGCGGCCATGTGCTGGAAGGCTTGGCCGTGGCGCTGGCCAACATCGACGAGTTCATCGAGACCATCAAGACCTCGCCCACGCCGCCGGTCGCCAAGGCGGCGCTGATGGCCAAGAGCTGGGACTCGTCGCTGGTGCGGGAGATGCTGACCCGCGCCGAAGGCCAGACGCCCGGCGGCCGCAGCGCCTTCCGGCCGGAAGGCCTGGAACCCGAGTACGGCATGCAGGCGGACGGCCTGTATCGCCTGTCCGACTCGCAGGCCAGCGAGATCCTGCAGATGCGCCTGCAACGCCTGACCGGGCTGGAGCAGGACAAGATCGTCGGCGAGTACAAGGAGGTGATGTCGCAGATCGCCGACCTGCTGGACATCCTGGCCACGCCGGCCCGCGTGACCAGCATCATCAGCGACGAGCTGACGCAATTGAAGACCGAGTTCGGCCAGACCAAGCTCGGCGCGCGCCGCAGCGTCATCGAGCACAACGCGCAGGAACTCGGCACCGAGGACCTGATCACGCCGACCGACATGGTCGTCACGCTCTCGCACACCGGCTACATCAAGAGCCAGGCGCTGAGCGAATACCGCGCGCAAAAACGCGGCGGCCGCGGCAAGCAGGCCACGCAGACCAAGGACGACGATTGGGTCGACCAGCTCTTCATCGCCAACACGCATGACTGGCTGCTGTGCTTCTCAGACCGCGGCCGCGTCTACTGGCTCAAGGTGTGGGAGGTGCCGCAGGGCTCGCGCAACTCGCGCGGCAAGCCCATCGTCAACATGTTCCCGCTGCAGGCCGGCGAGAAGATCACCGTTGTGCTGGCGCTGACCGGCGAGTTCCGCAGCTTCCCCGAAGATCACTTCATCTTCATGGCGACCGCCATGGGCACGGTGAAGAAGACCTCGCTGAAGGACTTCAGCAACCCGCGCAAGGCCGGCATCATTTCCGTCGACCTGGACGAAGGCGACCACCTGATCGGTGCCGCGCTGACGGATGGCCGCCACGACGTCATGCTGTTCAGCGACGGCGGCAAGGCCGTGCGCTTCGACGAGGACGACGTACGCCCGATGGGCCGCACCGCCCGCGGCGTGCGCGGCATGATGCTCGAACCCGACCAGCGCCTGATCGCCATGCTGGTGGCCGAGGACGAGACGCAGAGCGTGCTGACTGCCACCGAGAACGGCTACGGCAAGCGCACCAGCATCGTCGAGTACACGCGCCACGGCCGCGGCACCAAGGGCATGATCGCCATCCAGCAGAGCGAGCGCAACGGCCGCGTCGTGGCCGCCACGCTGGTGCGCCCGGAAGACGAAATCATGCTGATCACCGACAAGGGCGTGCTCGTGCGCACCCGCGTCAGCGAGATCCGCGAACTCGGCCGTGCGACGCAGGGTGTCACACTGATCGCGCTGGACGATGGCAGCAAGCTGTCGGGCCTGCAACGCATCGTCGAGAACGATGCCAATGAAGCCCACGAAACCGACAGCGCCGCCGAACCCGGCGACGCCGCCGACAACCCTGAAGCCCCCAAGGACTGACATGACCTCTCGCAAGCTGGGCCTGGCCCTCGCCCTGGCCCTGGCCGCTGGCACCTCGATGGCGCAGCCGTCGCCTGCCAAGAAGGCGCTGATCGACAAGATCGTCGCGCTGCAACAGCAAGGTCTGGCCGAAGGCCTGTCCGCCAACATCGTGCAGGCACCGCTGGGCCAGTTGATGCAGGCCGGACGCGCCGCACTGCAGCAGGTGCCCGCCGAAAAGCGCGAAGCCACGGCCAAGGCCATGGAAGCCGACGTGAAGAAGTTCGTCGAGGAGAACGTGCCCTACCTGAAGGACAAGATTTCCAAGGCGGTGCCCGGCACGGCTTCGGCGCTGCTGGATGAACGCTTCAACGAGGACGAACTGAAGCAGGTCCTGGCCTGGGCAGAATCGCCCGTCAGCCAGAAGTTCGGCATGGCCAGCGTCGAGCTGCAAAAGGCCATCGCTCAAAAGGTGATGGCCGAAGCCGCTCCGACGCTGGAGGGCCGCCTCAAGACGCTGCAGGCCAACCTGGCCAAGCAACTGGGCCTGCCGGTCCCTGGCACCGCGCCGGCGGCCGCAGCCAAGCCGGCTGGTTCCGCACCCGCGCCCAAGAAGCAGCCCTGACCCTTGATGACCGATCCCCGCCCGTTCAACTTCTCCGCCGGCCCCGCCACACTGCCCGAACCCGTGTTGCGCCAGGTGGCGGCCGAGATGCTGGACTGGCAGGGCAGCGGCATGAGCGTCATGGAGATGAGCCACCGCGGCAGGGAATTCATCTCCATCTACGAACGGGCCGAGGCCGATCTCCGCGAACTGCTCGCGGTACCGACCAACTTCCACATCCTGTTCATGCAGGGCGGCGGCCTGGGCGAGAACGCTTTTCTGCCGCTGAACCTGAGCCGCGGCGGCAAGGTCGATGTCGTCGTGACCGGTTCCTGGTCACGCAAGAGCGCGGCCGAGGCGCGCCGGTATGCGGACGTGCAGATCGCCGCCGAAGGCAACGGTCGCGCCATCCCGCCGGGCTGGCAGCTGCGCGGCGATGCAGCCTACGTCCACGTCTGCACCAACGAGACCATCGACGGCGTCGAGTTCCACGAGTTGCCCGACCTGGCCGCGCTGGGCAGCGACGCGCCGCTGGTGATCGACTGCTCGTCTCATCTGCTGTCGCGACCCATCGACTGGCGGCGTGTCGGCCTGGCGTTCGGCGGCGCGCAGAAGAACATCGGCCCGGCTGGCCTCACGCTGGTGTTCGTGCGCGACGACCTGCTGGGCCACGCGCTCGACATCTGCCCCTCCGCCTTCAACTACGCCACCGTGGCCGCGGCGCAGTCCATGTACAACACGCCGCCCACCTTCGCGATCTATGTCGCCGGCCTCGTGTTCCAGTGGCTCAAGGGCTTCGAGTACGCGGGCAAGCGCGGCCTCGCGGCCATCGAGCAGCGCAACATCGACAAGGCCGCCCTGCTCTACGCCGCGCTGGATTCGTCCGCCCTGTACGAGAACCGCGTGGACGTCAGTTGCCGTTCGCGCATGAACGTGCCCTTCTTCCTGAAGGACGAATCGCTCAACGACCGCTTCCTCGCCGACGCGAAGGCCGCCGGGCTGCTGCAGCTCAAGGGGCACAAGTCGGTGGGCGGCATGCGCGCCTCCCTCTACAACGCGATGCCGCTCGAAGGCGCGCAGGCGCTGGTGTCGTTCATGCAGGATTTCGAGGCCCGTCATGGTTGATCCGGTCGCCTCCCAGGCGCTGCTGGCGCTGCGCGACCAGATCGACGGGCTGGACAAGCAGCTGCTGGCGCTGCTCAACGAGCGTGCGCACGTGGCCGAGCAGGTCGGCGAGATCAAGCGCGCCGAAGGCACGCCCTTTTTCCGCCCCGACCGGGTCGCACAAGTCATCGAGAAAATTCGCGCCGCCAACCCCGGCCCGCTGAAAGGCGAGCACGTGGCGGCCATCTGGCGCGAGATCATGTCCGCCTGCCTGGCGCTGGAGTCACCCCAGCGCGTGGCCGTGCTCGGCCCGGTCGGTACCTTCTGCGAGCAGGCCGCCCTCGAGTACTTCGGCGGCGCGGCCGACATGACCTACTGCGCCAACTTCGACGAGGTCTTCCACGCCACCGCCAGCGGCAGCGCCCAGTTCGGCGTCGTGGGCGTGGAGAACATGACCGAGGGCGTCGTCACGCGCTCGCTGGACCTGTTCCTGCACACGCCCTGCCACGTCGTCGGCGAGGTGTCGCTGCTGATCCGTCACAACCTGATGCGCAAGGAGCCGGGGCCAGTGCCGGGCCGCTCCCAAGCTGGCCCAGCCCCCTCGGGGGGCGGCACCGGTACGCCGGCGCCTGGGGGCCAGGGACTGCACGGCATCGAGGCCGTGCTGGCGCATCCGCAGGCGCTGGCCCAATGCCAGAACTGGCTGAACAAGCATCTGCCCGACGTCGAGCGCCGCGCCGTCTCCAGCAATGCCGAGGGGTCGCGCCTGGCCGCCACCAACCCGGCCTGGGCGGCACTGGGCAGCGAGCGCGCATCGACACTGTTCGGCCTGCACATCACGGCCCACGCCGTCCAGGACGAGGCCTACAACCGCACGCGCTTCGCCGTCATCTGCCTGCCACAGACCATGGCCACGCCGCCGGCCAGCGGCCGCGACTGCACCAGCCTGGTCGTCTCCGTGCCCAACCGGCCCGGCGCCATGCACGACCTGCTCGTGCCGCTGAAGACGCACGGCGTGTCCATGACCCGCCTGGAGTCCCGCCCGGCCCGCACCGGCCAGTGGGACTACTACTTCTACATCGACCTGGACGGCCACCCCAGCCAGCCGAACGTCGCGGCCGCACTCGCAGAACTGCGCGAGTCCTGCGCCTTCTTCAAGATGCTGGGCGCCTACCCGGTCAAGGCTTAGGCGCGACCCATGTTCCAGCAGCTTGGCGTGATCGGATGCGGCCTCATGGGCGGCAGCTTTGCGCTGGCGATGAAGAAGGCCGGCCTCGTCAAGCGCGTCGTCGGCTACAGCAAGTCGCCCTCCACCACCGAGCAGGCCAAAAAGCTGGGCGTCATCGACGTGGCAGCCGAGTCGGCGCTGCAGGCTGTGTCGGGCTCGGACATCGTGCTGATCGCGGTGCCGGTGTCGGCCACCGAAAGCACGCTGAAGGCCATCCGTCACATGGTGAACCCGGGCGTCTTGTTCATGGACGTCGGCTCGACCAAGTGCGACGTCATCGAGGCCTCGCGCCGCGCGCTCGGGGAGCGTGCGGCCAGCTTCGTGCCCTGCCACCCCATCGCCGGCAAGGAGTCGGGCGGCGTGCAGCACGCCGAAGCCACGCTCTTCGAGGGCCGCCAGGTCATCCTGACGCCGCAGCCGTTCACCAACCCGCAGCTCGTGCAGCGGGCGACCGACGTCTGGTCGGCGCTGGGCGCCACCGTGCTGAAGATGCGGCCGCACAACCATGACGCCGCCTTCGCCGCTGTCAGCCACCTGCCTCACCTGCTGGCCTTCGCCTATTTCCAGGCCATCGCCGAGCAGCCCGCTGCGCGCGACTACCTGAGCCTGGCCGGCCCGGGCTTCCGCGACTTCACGCGCATCGCCGCCGGCGAGCCAGCCGTCTGGCGCGACATCCTGCTGGCCAACAAGCACGAGGTGCTGGCCCAGTCCAAGCGCTTTCGCACGATGCTGGACCAGCTCGAAGCGCTGATCGAGGCCGGCGACGCCGCGGCGCTGGAGGCCGCGCTGCGGCCCATCGCCGAAGGCCGCGCGGCGTGGAACCTGTCCTCCCCTGCAGTCCCTCCCGGCCGCCCTGCGGCTAAGTGATGTTCAAGATTCCCTTTCTCGACCTGCCGCCGCTGCGCGGCGCCGCAGGCACGGTGCGCCTGCCCGGCTCCAAGAGCATTTCCAACCGCGTGCTGCTGCTGGCCGCCTTGAGCGAAGGCCGCACCATCGTGCGCGACCTGCTGGCCTCGGACGACACGGCCGTCATGCTGGATGCGCTGCGCGCGCTGGGTTGCGGCGTCGCCCAGGACGGCGACACTGTCAGCATCGTGGGCCTTGGCGGCAGGTTGCACGCGAAGCAGGCCCAACTGTTCCTCGGCAACGCCGGCACGGCGATGCGCCCGCTGACCGCCGCGCTGGCCCTGCTGGCTGCCACGCAAGGCGGCCGCTTCGAGGTCTCGGGCGTGCCGCGCATGCACGAGCGGCCCATCGGCGACCTCGTCGATGCGTTGCGCGGCCTGGGCTGCGCCATCGACGACCTGGGCCACGCCGGCTTCCCGCCGCTGCGCCTGCGCGGCCCGTCCACACTGGCACTGGACGCGCCGGTGCGCGTGCGCGGCGACGTGTCCAGCCAGTTCCTGACCGCCTTGCTGCTGGCGCTGCCGCTGGTGGCCGAGCGGGACATCCGCATCGAAGTCGTCGGCGAGCTGATCTCCAAGCCCTACATCGAGATCACGCTGGCGCTGCTGGCGCGCTTCGGCATCGCCGTGCGGCGCGACGGCTGGCAGGCGTTCACCATTCCTGCCGGCAGCCGCTACCGCTCGCCGGGCGAGGTGTTCGTCGAGGGCGATGCGTCATCGGCGTCGTACTTCGTCGCGCTGGGCGCCATCGCGGCGACCGATGCGCCCATCCGCATCGAAGGCGTCGGCAGCGAGTCGCTGCAGGGCGATGTGCGCTTCATCGAGGCTGCCGCCGCCATGGGCGCGCAGGTGCAGGCCGGTCCCAACTGGCTGGAAGTGCGCCGCGGCGACTGGCCGCTCAAGGGCCTGACGCTCGACTGCAACCACATCCCCGACGCCGCCATGACGCTGACCGTCATGGCGCTGTACGCGGACGGCCCGACGACGTTGACCAACATCGCGAGCTGGCGCGTCAAGGAAACTGACCGCATCGCCGCCATGGCGACCGAGCTGCGCAAGTTGGGCGCTACTGTCGATGAAGGCCCGGACTGGATCCGCGTGCAGCCGCTGCACCACTGGAAAGCCGCGGCCATCCATACCTACGACGACCACCGTGTGGCGATGTGCTTCTCGCTGGCGGCCTTCAACGGCCTGGTCACCGACGAGCCCGTGCCGGTGCGCATGCTGGAGCCGCACTGCGTCGCCAAGACCTTCCCGGACTACTTCGAGACGCTGTTTGGCGTCGTGACGGCGCGCGCCGCCGACATCCCCGTCATCACCATCGACGGCCCGACCGCGTCCGGCAAGGGCACGCTGGCCGACGAAACGGCCAAGGCGCTGGGTTTCGGCGTGCTGGACTCCGGCGCGCTGTACCGGGTGACCGGGCTGGCCGCACGCCGCGCCGGCCTGGACCTGGATGACGGCCAGGCCGTCGCGGCCATCGTGCCGACGCTGCAGTTGCGCTTCAGCGACGGCCATGTCTTCCTCGGCCAGGAGGACGTCAGCGCCCGGCTGCGCGCCGAAGCGACCGGTCTGCTCGCCTCGCAGGTTGCCGCCCACCCCGAGGTGCGCGCGGCCTTGCACCAGCTGCAGCTGGATTTCCGCCGCCTGCCCGGCCTGGTCGCCGACGGCCGCGACATGGGCACCGCCATCTTCCCGGACGCCACGCTCAAGGTCTTCCTCACCGCCAGTGCCGCGACGCGCGCCGAGCGGCGGTATAAGCAATTGATTTCCAAAGGAATTTCGGCTAATATCGAGGGCTTGCGCAAAGATCTGGAGGCGCGCGACGAACGGGACAAATCCCGGTCGGCGTCGCCACTGGAGCCCGCGCAGGACGCGCGGTTGCTCGACAACTCGGCGCTGACCGTCGAAGCCTCGGTGGAACAGTTGCTGGATTGGTGGCAGGCGCGCAGGCCGTTCTGACCCGTCATCGCGACGAATGGATTCGGCCCCGGCCTGAGAAGCCAGTGGCCGCCGCACTCCCCTCCGAACGCCAGTTCACGAGTGCGGCGATCTCAACAACTTAACCCGCAGCTCGTCTGCACGCCGCGCCGGGGCTCCCTGGCGCACAGGATCCATCACCATGTCCCAAACCCAAACCGCCCAAGCCTCCGGCATGGATTCCTTCGCCGCCATGTTCGAGGAGTCGCTGCAGCGCTCCGACATGCGCGCCGGCGAAGTGATCTCGGCTGAAGTCGTTCGTGTCGAACACAACTTCGTCGTCGTCAACGCAGGCCTCAAGTCCGAAGCCTACGTGCCCATCGAAGAGTTCAAGAACGACCAGGGCGAACTGGAAGTCCAGGTCGGCGACTTCGTGTCGGTGGCCATCGACGCCATCGAAAACGGCTACGGCGACACCATCCTGTCGCGCGACAAGGCCAAGCGCCTGGCCTCGTGGCTGAGCCTGGAAACGGCCCTGGAGTCCGGCGACTTCGTGACCGGCACCGTCTCCGGCAAGGTCAAGGGCGGCCTGACCGTGCTGGTCAACGGCATCCGCGCCTTCCTGCCCGGCTCGCTGCTGGACACGCGCCCGGTGAAGGACATGAGCCCGTTCGAGGGCAAGACCATGGAATTCAAGGTCATCAAGCTCGACCGCAAGCGCAACAACGTTGTGCTGTCGCGTCGCGCGGTGGTCGAGGCTTCGATGGGTGAAGAGCGCGCCAAGCTGCTCGAAACGCTGTCCGAAGGCGCCATCGTCAACGGCGTGGTCAAGAACATCACCGAATACGGTGCGTTCGTGGACCTGGGCGGCATCGACGGCCTGCTGCACATCACCGACATGGCCTGGCGCCGTGTCCGCCACCCGAGCGAAGTCGTTCAGGTCGGCCAGGAACTGACCGCCAAGGTCCTGAAGTTCGACGCCGAGAAGAACCGCGTCTCGCTGGGCATCAAGCAGCTGGGCGACGACCCGTGGTTCGGCGTGGCCCGCCGCTACCCGACCGGCACGCGCCTGTTCGG
Source organism: Roseateles sp. (assembly GCF_965229315.1). Classification (GTDB taxonomy): domain Bacteria; phylum Pseudomonadota; class Gammaproteobacteria; order Burkholderiales; family Burkholderiaceae_C; genus Pelomonas. The sequence goes on along the minus strand of NZ_CBDDJA010000002.1, from coordinate 1,678,393 downwards.
CAAGGTCACGAACATCGCCGACTACGGCGCGTTCGTCGAGATCGAGCCGGGCATCGAAGGCCTGGTGCACGTCTCCGAGATGGACTGGACCAACAAGAACATCGCCCCCAGCAAGCTGGTCTCGCTGGGCGACGAAGTCGAAGTCATGGTCCTGGAAATCGACGAAGACAAGCGCCGCATCAGCCTGGGCATGAAGCAGTGCAAGGCCAACCCGTGGGAAGAGTTCGCCGAGAACGTCAAGCGCGGCGACAAGGTCAAGGGCCCGGTCAAGTCCATCACCGACTTCGGCGTGTTCGTGGGCCTGGCCCAGGGCATCGACGGTCTGGTGCACCTGTCCGACCTGTCTTGGGACGAGTCCGGCGAAACCGCCGTGCGCAACTTCAAGAAGGGCCAGGAAGTCGAAGCCGTCGTGCTGGCCGTGGACGTCGAGCGCGAGCGCATCTCGCTGGGCATCAAGCAGCTGGACAGCGACCCCTTCACCTCGTTCACCACGATCAACGACCGTGGCGCTTCGGTGACCGGCAAGGTCAAGACCGTCGACCCGCGCGGCGCCGAGATCGAGCTGACTGACGGCGTGATGGCCTACCTGCGCGCTTCGGAAATCTCCCGCGACCGCGTGGAAGACGCCCGCAACGTGCTGAAGGAAGGCGACGAAGTCACCGCCGTCATCGTCAACGTGGATCGCAAGACCCGCAACATCCAGCTGTCGATCAAGGCCAAGGACAACGCCGACCAGCAGGAAGCGATGCAGCGCCTGAGCCAGACGAGCGAGCGCGAAAACGCCGGCACGACCAGCCTGGGCGCCCTGCTGCGCGCCAAGCTGGACAACCAGGGCAACTAAGCTCTCGGTTGACTGCCCGGCCTCCAGCAACTAGCGCTGGGGCCGGGTATGCTCCCCACAGGCTCGCCGGCCTCGCCAGCGGGCCTGTTTCAATTTCCAGTTCTGCAGAAGCTGCCACCATGACCCGCTCCGACCTCGTCGCCGTGCTCGCCGAACGATTCGGTCAGTTGACCCAGCGCGACACCGAGTTCGCGGTCAAGACCATCCTCGACGCGATGAGCGATGCGCTCGCGCGCGGCCACCGCATCGAGATCCGCGGCTTCGGCAGCTTCTCCATCAGCCGCCGCCCGCCCCGCGTGGGCCGCAACCCGCGCAGCGGCGAGCAGGTCATGATTCCCGAGAAGCTGGCGCCGCATTTCAAGCCCGGCAAGGCGCTGCGCGAAGCGGTCGACATGCATCTGCCCGTCACCGACGCCTGAGCTGACCTGACGCAAAATCCGGGGCCATGCGCACCCTCGTCTGGCTCCTGCGGGCCCTGCTCTTCTTCACGCTGTTCGCGTTCGCGCTGAACAACAGCCACGAGGCCGTCGTGCGCTGGTTCTTCGGCCACGAGTGGCGCGCGCCGCAGGTCATCATCGTGCTGCTGGCCTTCGGCCTCGGCGCGGCCTTCGGCGTGCTGGCCATGGTGCCGGCCTGGTGGCGCCACCGACGCGCCGCGCAACTGGCCGAGCCGCCGCCTGCCGCCCCTGCCCCGGCGCCCGATGCGCCCGTTGTTCCCTTCGCTGCCCACCAAGATGGAGTTTGATCCGCGCTGGCTGCTGTTCGTCCTGCCCGTCGTCTTCGTGCTGGGCTGGCTGGCCTCCAAGCTCGACTCGCGGCAATGGAAGCTCGAACAGCGCGAATCGCCCAAGGCCTACTTCAAGGGGCTGAACCTGTTGCTCAACGAGCAGCAGGACAAGGCCATCGACGCCTTCATCGAAGCCGTCCAGAACGACCCCGACACCTCCGAGCTGCACTTCGCCCTCGGCAGCCTGTTCCGCCGCCGTGGCGAGACCGAGCGTGCCGTGCGCGTGCACGAGCACCTGCTGCGCCGCGGCGACCTGCCCAAGACCGACCGCGACCGCGCCCAGCACGAGCTGGCGCAGGACTTCTTCAAGGCCGGCCTGTTCGACCGCGCCGAAGCCGCCTACGCCGAGCTGCGTGGCACCGCCTTCGAGCGCGAGGCGCGGCTGGCCCTGCTGTCGCTGTATGAGCGCTCGCGCGACTGGGCCAAGGCCGCCGAAGTCGCCACCGAACTGGAGACGGCCGGCACAGGCTCCTTCTCGGTCCGCATCGCGCACTACCTGTGCGAACAGGCCCTGGTGGCGCAGTCCCTCGGGCATGCCGACCTGGCGCAAGCGCTGCTGGGCCAGGCGCAGCGCCGCGCCCCCGAAGCCGCGCGCGCCCATGTGCTGCAGGGCCAGATGCTGCTGAAGGCAGGTCAGCCCGAAGCGGCGCTGGCGGCGTTCACGACGTTGCTGGCCGTCAACCCGCCCGCCTTCAACCTCGTCGCGGCCGATTGCGCAGCGGCGGCCAAGCTGCTGGGCCAGCCGGAACGCGCCGTCGCCCTGCTGGGCGAGCAATACCACCGCGCGCCCAGCATGCACCTGCTGCGCGCGCTGGCCAGCCTGCAGCCGGGGCCGCAGCGTGAGCGCCTGGCCACCCATCTGCGCGAACAGCCGGTGCTGTCGGCCGCGACCGACCTGCTCAAGCTCAACGCGCCCGCCCTGCCCGCGGACGAAGCCGGCCCCATCATCCAGGCGCTGGAAAAGGCGGCCAAGCCGCTGCAGCGCTACCGCTGCGCGGCCTGCGGCTTCGAGGCCGCGCACTACTTCTGGCAATGCCCGGCCTGCCTGAACTGGGACAGCTACCCGCCCCAACCCATCGAGGAGCTCAATTGATGAGCGAAGACCGCTTCGTCATCTGCATGAAATGGGGCACCAAGTACGGGCCCGAATACGTCAACCGGCTGTACGGCATGGCGGTGCGCCATCTGCGCGGCCCGTTCCGCTTCGTCTGCTTCACGGATGACACGAACGGCATCCGCGAGGACGTCGAATGCCTGCCGCTGCCCGAAACGCAGGCCAGCCCCGGCAAGCGCGATGGCGGCTGGAGGAAGCTCGGCACCTACCAGGCGGACCTGTTCGGCCTGAAGGGCACGGCGCTGTTCCTGGACCTGGACGTGGTCATCGTCGGCGACCTGACCGAGTTCTTCGACGTGCCCGGCGACTTCCTCATCATCAAGGACTGGAAGCGCCCCTGGCGGGTGACCGGCAACTCGTCCGTCTACCGCTTTCGCATCGGTGCGCATGCCGACGTGCTGGCGCACTTCATCGCCCACCAGGACGAGGTGCGGGCCAAGTACCGCAACGAACAGGAATACCTCAGTCACTTCCTGCACGACCAGGGCAAGCTGGGCTACTGGCCCGCAGACTGGTGCGCCAGCTACAAGTACCACTGCCTGCCGCTGTGGCCCACCAGCTACTGGCGCGACCCCTTCATCCCCGAGGGGGCGCGCGTGCTGGTCTTCCATGGTGTCATGAACCCACCGGACGCGCTGGTCGGCCGCTCGCAAGGCAACTGGCGCCATGCCCGCCCTGCGCCCTGGATCGCCGAGCATTGGCGTGAGTGAGGACCCGGTCATGAGCGAGCGCATCGTCATCGTCGACAGCCGCGACTGGTCGCAGCCGCTGCAGGGCCTGGTGCCCGAGCTGGAAGCCGGCAAGGTGCTGTTCTTTCCGGAGCTGCGCTTCGCGCTGTCGCCCGAGGAGCGCCTGCTGCTGCGCGCCGATGTGCGCGACGAGAAGTCCCGCAACATCAGCCTGCGCCTGGACGGCGTGCTGGCCGGCGCCGCCGTGCAGGGCGAGGAGCAGGCGCGCCTGGCCGCGATGATCGGGCGCTTTCGCACCCAGGCCTGTTCGCTCATCGACGCCATCGCACCGGCCTACAAGCCGGCGCTGCGCCTGGCGCCCACCAGCTACCGGCCCACGCAGGTCGAGTCGCGCGTGCAGTCCTGGCGCGCCGACGACCGCCGCCTGCACGTGGATGCCTTCCCGTCGCGCCCCAACCGCGGCGAGCGTATCCTGCGCGTGTTCACCAACCTCAACCCCCACGGCGAGGCGCGCACCTGGCGCGTCGGCGAGGCCTTCGAGGACATCGCCCGCCGCTTCGTGCCGCGCGCCAAGCCCTACGTGGCCTGGCAGGCGAAGGTCTTGCGCGCGCTGCACGTCACCAAGTCGCTGCGCACCGAGTACGACCACCTGATGCTGCAGCTGCACGATGGCATGAAGTCGGACCTGGACTACCAGCAGACCAGCCCGCAGGTGACGATGCCCTTCCCGCCCGGCTCCACCTGGGTCTGCTACTCCGACCAGGCCTCGCACGCCGTCATGTCCGGCCAGTTCATGATGGAGCAGACGCTGCACCTGCCCGCCGAGGCGCAGAGCGACCCGGCGGCCAGCCCGCTGGGCATCCTGCGCCGCATCACCGGCCGGCCGCTGGTCTAGACACCGATCATTTGCCGCTTGCCGAGGCCTGTCATGACTTCCCTGTTTTTGCGCAATCTCGATGAACACCAGCAGCTGATGGCGCTGCTGCCGGCGCTGGAGAGCCAGGTGCTGGCCGTGGGTCAACGCCTGGCCGGCGTGCTGAGCAGTGGCGGCAAGCTGATGTTCTGCGGCAATGGCGGCTCGGCCGCCGACAGCCAGCACCTCGCCTCCGAGCTGACCGGCCGCTTCATCAAGGACCGCCGGCCGCTGGCAGGCCTGGCGCTGAGTACCGACAGCTCGGCGCTGACTTGCATCGCCAACGACTACAGCTTCGACGACGTGTTCGCCCGCCAGCTCCAGGGCCTGGGCCGCGCCGGCGACGGGCTGGTGGCCATCTCCACCTCCGGCAACTCGGCCAACGTGCTGCGCGCCGTCGAGGCGGCCCGGGCCCTGGGCATCTACACGCTGGGCCTGCTGGGCCGCGACGGCGGCAAGCTCGCCGGCCTGTGCGACGACGCCATCGTCGTGCCGCACGGCGTCACGGCGCGCATCCAGGAAGCGCACATCCTCATCGGCCACACGCTGTGCGGGCTGATCGAGGACGAACTGGGCCTGGCCTGATGAGCACGAGCACGCCCACGCCCGCGCTTCCTGCCCGCGAGCTGCTGGCCGCCCGCCGCGTGCTGGTGGTGGGCGACGTGATGCTGGACCGCTACTGGTACGGCGCCGTCGACCGCATCTCGCCCGAAGCGCCCGTGCCCGTGGTGCGCGTGGAACGCGAGGAAGAGCGCCTGGGTGGCGCCGCCAACGTCGCGCTGAACGTGCGCACGCTGGGCGCCCGCGCCACGCTGCTGACCGTCGTGGGCCAGGACGAGCCCGCCCGCCGGCTGCGCGAGCTGCTGCACCAGCAGGGCATCGAGACGGTGCTGCGGGACGACAAGCAGCTGCACACCATCGTCAAGCTGCGCGTCATCGGCCGCGCCCAGCAGTTGATCCGCGTCGACTTCGAGAACGAGCCCGATCACGAGGTGCTGGGGCAGATGCTGGACGCCTTCGCCGAGCAGCTGCCGCAGCACGACGTCGTGCTGTTCTCCGACTACGGCAAGGGCGGCCTCACGCACATCCCGCGCATGATCGAGATGGCCCGCGCCGCCGGCCGCCCGGTGCTGGTGGACCCGAAAGGCAGCGACTACCGCCGCTACGCCGGCGCCAGCGTCATCACGCCCAACCGCAGCGAGCTGGCGCAGGTCGTGGGCGCCTGGCGCGGCGAGGCCGACCTGCTGAAGAAGGTCGAGGCGCTGCGGGCCGACATCGGCGTGGGCGCGGTGCTGCTGACGCGCTCCGAGGAAGGCATGACGCTGTTCGACGACAGCGGCGTCACGCACGAGCCGGCGCGGGCGCGCGAGGTGTTCGACGTGACCGGTGCCGGCGACACGGTCATCGCCACGCTGGCCGCGCTGCTGGGTGCCGGCCTGCCGCTGCCGGACGCGATGCGCCTGGCCAACAAGGCCGGCAGCATCGTCGTCGGCAAGTTCGGCACCGCAACCGCCAGCTACGAGGAACTGGCCGCATGAGCGCGCCCTCGCTGGACGACAAGCTGTTCGACGCGGCCGCGCTGGACGACGCAGCGCTGGCCGCGCGGCTGGCCGCACTGCCCCGCCCGCTGGTGTTCACCAACGGCGTGTTCGACGTGCTGCACCGCGGCCATGTCGCCTACCTGCACGCCGCGCGGCAGCAAGGCGCCAGCCTGATCGTGGCCGTCAACACCGACGCCTCGGCGCGCGGCCTGGGCAAGGGCCCGGACCGGCCGCTGAACCGCGACATCGACCGCGCGCTGGTGCTGGCCGGCCTGACGGCCGTCGACGCGGTCACGTTCTTCGCCGAGCGCACCCCCTGCGAACTGCTGGCGCGCGTGAAGCCCGACCTCTACGTGAAGGGCGGCGACTACGACATGGAAACGCTGGCAGAGACCCGCCTGGTGCGCTCCTGGGGCGGCGACGCGCGGGCCATCCCCTTCGTCGACGGCTACTCGACGACGGCGCTGGTCAGGCGCATCCGCGACGAGGCGCCGGGCGCATGAAGTCGCTGCTGTTCTGCACCAGCTACATCCGCGACGCGCAGGACTGGACCGACCGCTATGCGCGCTGGGTGGACCACTACCAGCGCCATGACATGGGCGCCAGCCAGCTGTTCCTCATCGACGACGCGTCGCCCGGCCTGTCGGCCCCTGGTCTGCCGCCCTGCCTGGACGCGGAGCATGGCCTGGCCCAGGCCACGCACCGGACGCAGGTGCTGCGCTTCGCCAGCCGGCTGGGGCGCGCGAGCCGGTTCTCCTACTTCGGCTGGTGGCGCAGTTTCACGCATGCCGTCAAGGTGGCGCGCGCACGGGGGGCGGCCAAGCTGATCCACGTCGAGTCGGATGCCTTCGTGCTGTCGCCGCGCCTGCGCAGCTACATCGGCTCGCTGGACAGCGGCTGGACGGTGCTGTGGTGCGACTTCCACGCCATGCCGGAAACCGCGATCCAGGTGATCTGCGAAGACCAGTTCGACGCGTTGGCCCGATTCGGCGACGGACGCTGGCAGGCCCACGACGGCAAGCCCGCGGAGCTGGTGCTGCCCTTCACCCAGGTCGTGAAGGACTTCAAGGGCGACCGGTATTCCGAGATGAAGCGGCGCCGCGGCATGCTGCGCTCGCGCAAGTTCGATGGGCTGTTCATGCGGCACTGGGACATGTTCTGGCAGCCCATCCCGGCGGATGCGGACTTCGTGACCCAGGTGGAGCACCCGCAATGGCGCTACTCGCGGACGCTGCGCGCCGCGCTGGCGGGTTGAACATGCCAGCCGACACGCAGAGCCCCGGGCGCAAGGCGGCCTTCCTGGACCGCGACGGCGTCATCAACATCGACCACGGCTATGTGGTGCGCTGGGAGGACTTCGCCTTCGTGCCCGGTGCTGTGGATGCGCTGCGCCGCCTGCAGGCCGCGGGCTACGCGCTGGTCATCGTGACCAACCAGTCTGGCGTGGCGCGCGGCTACTACGACGAAGCCGCGGTGCAGCGCCTGCACGACGCGCTGCGCGAGCACCTGCGCCGGCAGGGCGTCACGCTGGACGCCATCGAGTACTGCCCTCACCTGCCCGACGCGCAGCTGCCCCGCTACGCGCTGGACTGCGACTGCCGCAAACCCGCGCCCGGCATGATCCTGCGCAGCGCCCGGGCCTTGGGCATCGACCTCGCTGCCTCGCTGATGTTCGGCGACAAGGCGTCGGACATCGAAGCCGGCCGCGCCGCCGGCGTGGGGCGGTGCCTGCGGCTCGCGAAGAATGGTCAGCCCGGCGCGTCGCCGGTGGACCACCCCGACCTGCCACAGGCGCTGGACGCGCTGGGCATCGCCTGACATGACCCGCCCCCCCGTCTTCGCCATCGAGGCCACCAACCTCACCGACGAGCGCAGCACCGGCATCGGCCGCTACACGCGCCAGCTCATCGAGGCCTTGTCGGTGCTGGACGTGCCATCCGAGCAGGAGTTCAACCTGCTGCAGATGTGCAAGCGGTCGCGCTGGCCGCTGCGCGAGCGGCTGGCCCACGGCCCCCGCCTGTCCAGCGCCTGCTGGTGGGGCCCGGTGTGGCCGCTGCCGCGGCCGGACTGCGCGCTGATGCACGTGCCCGACGAGCGCCAGCCGCCCTGGCGCGTGCCCGTCGTCGCCACCGTGCACGACCTCTACGCGGCGCTCGACATCAACCAGCCCAGCGAGAAGAAGCGCCTGCACAAGCTGCGCCACTACGAGCACCTGCGCGACACCTGCGCGCGGCTGATCTGCGTCAGCGAGAACACGCGCCAGGACTTCCTGCACTTCGTGGGCGGCGATCCTGCGCGGTTCACGGTCGTGTATCCCGGCGTGTCGCCGCTCTTCCGGCCCCATGACCCCGACCAAATCGACGCAGTGCGCTTGCGGCTGAACCTGGAACGCCCTTACCTGCTGTTCATCGGCGCCACGCCCAACAAGAACCTGGAGCGCGTCGTCCAGGCCTTCGCAGCAGGCCGGTTCGGCCAGGACTTTGCGCTGGTCGTCTGCGGCCAGCACACGCCTGAGGCGCAGGCTGCTCTGGCTGCACACGCCGCCTCGCTGGGCGTATCCGCCCATGTGCTTGCGATCGGGTTCGTGAGCGACGCCGACCTCCCCGCGCTGTACGCCGGTGCCGCGGCTTACCTGTTCCCCTCGCTGTACGAAGGCTACGGCCTGCCCGTGCTCGAAGCGATGGCCAGCGGCACGCCCGTACTCACCAGCGACCGCGGCAGTTGCCCCGAGGCCGCCGCCGGCCATGCCGTCATCGCCAACCCGGAAGACGTGGACGCGCTGGCCGCCGGCATCGCGGCTGCGGTCTCCATGCCACAAGCGCAACGCACGGCCGCCCTCGCCTACGCCCGCACGCGCACCTGGGAAGCCACTGCGCGCGGCACGCTGGCGGTGTGGCGGGAAGTGCTAGCCGAGCACGGCTGACAGGCGGGCCTCGACGTCTGCCGCGCTGATGTCCGCCAGCTGGGCGGCCTGCAGCAGGTGCACGTGCTCGGGGTCGTGCTCCAGCGGCGGGCGCGGGCCGAGCACGACGAAGGTCGGCGTGCCCACCGCGGCAGCAAACTGGACGGCGCCGGTGTCGTTGCCGATGCAGGATTGCACCAGCGACAGTGCCGCGACGCTCTCGGCCACCGTGCAGTCCGTCATCACCGCCACCTGCCCACGCAAGGCCGGCTCAACGCGCGACTGGATGGCCTGCGCCAGCGCCGCCTCCGCCGGCCCGGCCAGCAGCAGCACGCCGTGGCCGCGCGCGGTCAGCCGGTTCGCCAGCTCGACGAAATGGCTCTCGCCCCACTGCTTGTACGGCTCGGACGCGCCGATGGCCAACGCGTGCAGCGGCCGGGACATCGGTGCCAAGCGCTCACGCATCCGCGCCAGTGCGTCGGGCCGCACGCTCAGGCGCGGCACGATGGGCGCGCTGCAGAAGCCTTGGGCGATGGCGAAGTTGGTCGCGTCCTTGTAGCCGGCCACGGCGGGGCCACGATAGCGGCTGATCCATGGCGACTGGGTCAGCAACAGGCGCTGCAGCCAGGTGTCGCCAAAGCCGAGGATGGTGCGGATGCCGGCACGCCAGCAGACGATGATGGCGCGGCCCGGGTGGTCGGAGAACAGCACCATGCGGTCGAAGCGCTTGGGCGCCAGCTCCGCGCCAAAGCGCAGCAGGCCGAACAGGCCGCTGTGCCGGCCCTTGCGGCGCTCGCTGCGGCGCGGCCGGCGGTCGAAATCGATGACCTCGCGCACCCAGGGCTCGTGGCCGATCAGCTCGCGCGCCATCGTCGTCGGCGCGGCAACGAGGCTGATCTGGCCGTCGCGGCTGTGCTCGGCCACACAGCGGAAGTACTGCGCATGCCAGACGAGGTCGCCCATCCCATTGAGCTGCAGCTGCACCGCCGTCAGCGGGCGGGTGTCGATGCCGCTCATGCCTGCGCGAGTGCGATGCGGGCGACGTCGCCGGGCTGGATGTCGGCGAGGCTGGGCGCCGTCAGCATGTGCAGCTTGCCGGGATCGTGCTCCAGCCGTGGGCGCGGGCCTAGCATGACCCAGGTCGGCGTGCCGACGGCAGCGGCGATCTGCACACCGCCCGTGTCGTTGCCCAGGCAGGTGCGCATCAGCGACATCGCGGCCACGGTGTCCGACACCGAGCCGTCGGTGGCGTCGAGGATGCGCGCGCGCAAGGCCGGCTCCACGCCCCGCAGGATGGCCTGGGCCATCTCGCGCTCCGCCGGGCCGGCGATCAGCAGCACGCCATGGCCGGCGCGGGCCAGCTCGGCGGCCAGCGCCGTGAAGTTGCCGGTGCCCCACTGCTTGTACGGTTCCGACGAGCCGATGCACAGCGCATGCAGCGGCTGCGGCAGGCCTTGCACGCGCGCCCGCACGCGCGCCAGCGCCTCCGCGCGCACGACGAGGTTGGGCACGATGGGGGCGTCGCACCAGCCGTGGGCGATGGCGAACATCGTCGCGTCTTCGTAGGCGCCGACGGCGGGGCCGGTGTAGCGCTCGATCCACGGGCCGTGCGTCAGCAGCCGACGCTGCAGCCAGCGGGTGCCGTAACCCAGCCGCTCGGGAATCTGAGCGGCCACGGCCACCAGCGAGCGGTTCGTGTAGTTGGTGAACAGCACGATGCGGTCGAACCGTTTCTCGCGCAGCTCGAATCCCATGCGAAACAGCCCCAGCACGCCGCGGTGGCGCCCCTGGCGGCCCTCGTGGCGGCGCGGATGGCGGTCGAAGTCGATGATGTCGCCGACCCAGGGCTCATGACCCACCAGTTGCTGCGCAAAGACGGTGGGCGAGGCAATCAGCGAGGCCTGCCCCCCGAAGCTGGTCAGCGCCACTCGCCGGAAGTACGGGACGTGCCAGACCAGGTCGCCCATGCCGACCCACTGAAGCATCACTGCGGTGCGCGGGCGCGTGTCCACGCCCATGGAGGGCTCGGTGCCGGGCGGCGTTCCAGTCTGCAGCACGGGGCTCGCAGGCACAGGCGAAAACGGTGTCAGGGGCATCGGGCGGCGCAAGCTTTGGCGGCGGCAATTCTAGGGTGGCGACACCTGCGGGCCGCCCTCAAAACAGCCACTGTCGCAGCGCAATGTCTCATGACGCGGGGACGGGCCGCACCACGGCAGGCACCGCCGAAAACACGAACGACAATCACGCCCCATGTCTTCCGACCCGAATGCGCCGCTGCCCCTGAAGCGGCTCTACCCTTTCGTTCACCCGCACCGCTGGGGTGTCGTTCTGACCGTGCTGGCCTACATCGGTGCCGCGGCCACGGAGCCCATGCTGCCCAAGCTGATCGGCTACGCCTTCGGCGAGGGTTTCACGAAGGACGCCTTCCCGCTGTGGATGATCCCGGTGGTGCTGATCGGCCTGTACCTGATCCGCGGCGTGTTCTCGTTCGCGGGCCAGTACCTGTTCAACTGGACGCTGACGCGCAGCGTGATGGACTTCCGCGCGGCGCTGCTGAACGCACTGCTGCGGCTGGACGCGCAGGTGCACACGCGCATGCAGACCGGCACCGCGGTCAGCAAGATCGTCAACGACCCGCAGCAGATCCTGCAGCTTGTCGCCGACGTGGGCATCAGCCTGCTGCGCGACGGCCTGCCGGCGATCGCGATGCTGTTCTTCCTGTTTTACCTGAACTGGCAGCTGACGCTGCTCAGCCTCATCGTCACGCCGCTGATGGCCTTCGTCATGAAGAAGGTCAACCAGCGCATGCGGCTGATGGCCTCGCGCTCCTACGACTCGCAGCTGGTGCTGATCAACAAGGTGGACGACATCGCCCGTGCCTGGCGCGTCGTGCGCCAGTTCGGCGCGGGCGACTACGAGCGCGAGCGCTTCCAGGCGGTGTCGCACGAGGTGCGGCGCAACACGCTGAAGTCCGTCACGGCCGGCGCGCTGGCGCAGCCGCTGTCGCAGCTGGTGGCCAGCGTCGGGCTGTCCTTCATCATCTGCGTGGCGCTGTGGCAGGCGCGCTCCACGGGCACCAGCGCGCAGGCCTTCTTCGAGTTCGTCACCGCGCTGCTGCTGCTGACGTCGCGGCTGCGCCACCTCACCGACCTGGCGGCGCCGCTGACACGCGCCGCCGTCATCGCACGCGGCTGCTTCGAGCTGATGGATGCGCCCAAGGAGGTCGACACCGGCTCGCGCGAACTCGGCGCCCCGGCGCGCGGCGACATCGTCATGGCCGACGTGCACCTGACCTATCCCGGCGCGTCCGTCCCGGCGCTGGACGGCCTGAGCCTGGCCTTCCCCGCCGGCCGCACGACGGCGCTGGTGGGCGCCTCGGGCGCCGGCAAGAGTTCCATCATCCACCTGCTGCTGGGTTTCGGCCGCCCGGACTCGGGACGCATCGAACTGGACGGCGTCAGCATCGACGAGCTGACACGCGCGTCGCTGCGCCGCCAGTTCGCCGTCGTGTCGCAGGACATCGTGCTGTTCGACGACTCGGTCGCCAACAACATCGCCTATTCCCAGCCGCGCGACGAGGCACGGCTCGAAGCGGCGCTGCGCGCCGCCCACCTGTGGGACTTCGTGCAGACGCTGCCCGAGGGCGTGCAGACCCATGTCGGCGCCAATGGCAGCAAGCTGTCCGGCGGCCAGCGCCAGCGGCTGGCGATCGCGCGGGCGCTGTACAAGGAAGCGCCGATCTGGATCTTCGACGAGGCCACCTCGGCCCTGGACACCGAGAGCGAGCGTGCCGTGCAGCAGGCACTGCAGGCCTGGACGGGCCGCAAGACGCTGATCGTCATCGCGCACCGCCTGTCCACCATCCGCGATGCCGACGCCATCCACGTGCTGGGCGCCGGCAAGCTCGTCGAGACCGGCACGCATGCGCAGCTGCTGGCGCGTGACGGCGCCTACGCGGCCATGGTGCGGGCACAGGCGGGCGAAGGCTGATGCGACGGCGGGATGGGCTGCGGGCGGGGCTGCTGTGGGCGGCGCTGCCGGCCTTGGCACTGGCCCAGGCGCAGGCCGAGGTGGACGCCAACACGGCCACGCGTGCGCAGCTCGAATCCTTGCCCGGCCTGGGTCCGGCGCTGGTGCAGCGCCTGCTGGCCGCGCGGCCGTTCAGCGACTGGGCCGACCTGATGCGCCGCGTGCCGGGCGTGAAGGCCGCCACGGCCCGCAAGCTGTCGGCCGCCGGCCTGCGCGTCGGCGCGCAGCCGTTCCCGGTGGCGGGCGTCTAGTCCCGCTGACCCGTCACGCGCTGGCGGCGAAACCCGCCGAGCGCCCCTTGCGCAGCAAGGCCGGGTCGATCTGCGGCGCCTTGGCCGGCCAGCCGAAGAAGCGCTGCACCTCGGCGCGCTTGGCCAGCGTGTCGCTCATGCCCAGGTTGATCAGCTCGCCGACGAAGCTGGGCTCGAACAGCAGGTAGCTCACCAGCGCCGCGCCGCTGGTGGCCTGGCCCTTGCCGCTGACGCCGACGGCGCGCAGCATCGCGCGCACCGATGGCGGCAGGCTGGCCTGGTGCTCGCCGGCCAGGTCGTCCAGCCGCCGGCTGGGCGCGATGACGAGCAGGTCGATGGGGCGCAGCGCCGTCGCCGCCCGCGCTTCCCGCGGCAGCAGCGCCAGCGTGCGGTTGATGCGGCGCAGCCGCTCCACGTCCACAGCCAGCGCGTCCAGGAAGATGTTGGACAGCGCGTGGCCGGCGATCTGCGCCATGCTGGGATGGTCCTGCGCCGACGCCAGCCGCCGGCCCTCGGGCTCCTTCATGCGACCGGCGCCGATGACCAGCACGCGCTCGGCACCCAGGTGCACCGCCGGCGAGATCGGCGCGCTCTGGCGCATGGAACCGTCACCGAACCACTCACGCGAGCCGTCGAAATCCAGCTTCTCGGCCGGGAAGATGAACGGGATCGCCGACGACGCCATCAGGTGCGCCTGCGTAAGCTGGGTCTGCACGGCCATGCGCTGCTCGCGCAGCCAGGGCACGATGTGGTGGCGGGTCTGGAAGAACGTGACGTGCTGGCCGGAGGTGTAGCTGGAACCGGTCAGCGCCAGCGCGCGCAGATGGGCGCCGTCGAGCATGGTGTCGATGCGCCCCATGTCCAGGTAGCGCATCAGCAGCTCACGCAGCGGCATGTTGTCCAGCAGGCTGCGCGGCCGGGTGCGCGTCCAGCGCGCGAGGGCCCAGCCCAGGCTCAGCATGCTGAGCCAGCGCGCGCCGCTCTTCACGGCCTGGAAGGCATCGGCACGGTAGATGTCCTCCACGTGCAGCCCTTGCCACAGGTGCAGCAGGCCGTCCACCGCACCGTCGAAGTCGTCGGCGTGGCAGGCCAGCGTGGCGGCATTGATCGCGCCGGCCGATGTGCCGCTGATGACGGGGAAGGGGTTGGACTGCGTGGCACCCGCGTCGCGGCGCAACTGCGCGATGGCCGCGAGCACGCCCACCTGGTAGGCCGCACGCGCGCCGCCGCCCGTCAGGATCAGTCCCGTGACGGGCGGCGCGCGGTTCGATACCGTCAACGGCATTGAAGGCTTGGGCACGGCTTGCAGCATCAAGGCGAAATCATCGCCGATGCGGACGTGCTTCAGCCCTCGTAGATGACCTCAGCGGCCGTGCCCAATTTGGCAAGCGCCTCGTCCGCGGGCCAGAAGCGGCTGGCTTCGCCCAGGTCCATGGCCCAGCGCGCGCCCACGCGCTCGCCTTCGGGCTCGGCGCGCAGGGCGACGCGCACGGCCAGGCCTTGCGGCCGCGCCAGGCCTTCCTCGGTCTGGACCTGGCGTGGCGGGAAGCGCTGCACCAGCTCGTGCAGCAGGCCCGCCGCACCGGCGTTGCCGAGCAGCAGATGCCGGCCGAACTTGGCACGCGCGGCGGGCAGGCTCCACAGGGCCTGCACGTTCATGCGCAGCCCACCGGAGAAGCGGTCGTTCTGCACCTTCCCCTGGGCGATGACGAGTTCGTCCTCGGCCAGCAGCTCCTTGTTCGCGTTCAGCAGCTCCTCGTTGGCCACGGCCTCGATGGCATCGCTCTTGTCGTCGATCTTGAAGATGGCCACGCGGCCGCGCTGGCCGTTGATGACGCGCAGGTCCGACACGATGCCGGCCACCAGCGTCGGCTCGCGGCTGTCCACGAGGTCGGCGACCTGGCGCTTGACGATGCGCCGCACCTCCGCACCGCTCTGGTCGAACAGGTGGCCCGACAGGTAGAAGCCGATGGCCGTCTTCTCCAGCGACAGCCGCTCCTTGATGCTCCACACCGGCGCGTCGACGAGGTCGGGCTCGACGTGCGAAGCGGCATGCGAGTCGCCGAAGTCGAACAGGCCGCCCTGGTCGGCGTTGGCCTCCTGCGTCTCGGCATGCGTGTAGCCGCGCGCGACGCTGGCCAGCAGCCTGGCGCGCTCGGGGTTGATGCTGTCGAAGGCGCCGGCCTTGATGAGCGCCTCTACCGCCCGCTTGTTGACGGCCTTGCGGTCCACGCGCAGGCAGAAGTCGTAGAAGCTCAGGAACGGTCCGCCGGATTCGCGCGCCGCGATGATCGCCTCGATGGCGCCGCGGCCCGTGCCCTTGACGGCGCCCAGGCCGTAGTTGACGAGGCGGTTGGTGATGGGCTCGAAGCGGTAGACGCCCTTGTTGACGCAGGGCGACTGGAACTCGATGCCGAAGATCTTGGCGTCGTTGAGCAACACCTTGAGCTTGTCGGTGTCGTCCATTTCGATGGTCATGTTCGCGGCGTAGAACTCGGCCGTGAAGTGCGTCTTGAGCCAGGCCGTGTGGTAGCTCAGCAGCGCGTACGCCGCGGCGTGCGACTTGTTGAAGCCGTAGCCTGCGAACTTCTCCATCAGGTCGAAGACCTCGTCGGCCTTGGCCTGGTCGATGGCCTTCTCCGCGGCGCCCTTGCGGAAGATCTCGCGGTGCATGGCCATCTCCTCGGCCTTCTTCTTGCCCATCGCGCGGCGCAGCATGTCGGCGCCGCCCAGGCTGTAGCCACCCAGCACCTGGGCCGCCTGCATCACCTGCTCCTGGTAGACGAAGACGCCGTAGGTCTCCTCCAGCACCTGGCCCAGCAGCGGGTGCGGGTACTCGATGACTTCCTTGCCGTGCTTGCGCGCGACGAACGACGGGATCAGGTCCATCGGGCCCGGGCGGTACAGCGACACCAGCGCGATCAGGTCCTCGAAGCGCGAGGGCTTGGCGTCCTTCAACAGGCGCTGCATGCCGGGCGATTCGAACTGGAACACGCTCTCGGACAAGCCCTTGCCGAACAGGTCGAACACCTTCTTGTCGACCAGCGGCACGTTGGCCCAGTCGAAGCCGGCGCGGTCCGGGTAGCGGGCGACGATGAAGTCCTTGGCCAGCTCCAGGATGGTCAGCGTGGCCAGGCCCAGGAAGTCGAACTTCACCAGGCCGATGGCCTCCACGTCGTCCTTGTCGAACTGGCTGACGGCCGAGTTGGAGCCGGGCTGCTGGTATTGCGGGCAGAAGTCGGTGATCTTGCCCGGCGCGATCAGCACGCCGCCGGCATGCATGCCGATGTTGCGCACCATGCCCTCGACCTTGGCAGCCAGCTTCAGCAGCTCGGCCACCTCTTCGTCGCTCTTCTCGCGCTCCTCCAGCTCCGGCGCCTCGTGGCGCGCGTAGATCATCTTGGCCTTGTCGGGGTCGAAGTTGGGCGGCAGCCTGGCCAGCGTCACCGTCTTGCCCGGCGGCGCCGGGATCAGCTTGGCGATGCTGTCCACATGGCCGAAGCCCATGCCCAAAACTCGGCCGATGTCCCTCAAGGCCGCTTTTGCGGCCATGGTGCCGAACGTCGCAATCTGGCTGACCGCCGGCCGGCCGTACTTGTCCTTGACGTAGTCGATGACGCGGTCGCGGTTGCCCTGGCAGAAATCGATGTCGAAGTCGGGCATGGAGACCCGCTCCGGGTTCAGGAAGCGCTCGAACAGCAGGTTGTACTTGAGCGGGTCCAGGTCCGTGATGAGCAGCGCATAGGCCACCAGCGAGCCCGCACCCGAGCCCCGGCCCGGGCCCACCGGGCAGCCATTGGCCTTGGCCCAGCGGATGAAGTCCGACACGATGAGGAAGTAGCCGGGGAAGCCCATCTTGATGATGGTGTTCAGCTCGAACTCCAGCCGTTCCACATAGCGTGGCCGCTCCTTCTCGCGCTCGGCTTCGTTGGGGAACAGGTGCGCCAGCCGCCCCACCAGCCCCTCGTGGCTCAGCTCGCGGAAGTAGCGGTCCATGGGCATGGGCGTGCCGTCGTCCATCAACGGCGTCGGGAAGTTGGGCAGCTGCGGCTTGCCCAGCACCAGCGTCAGCGAACAGCGCCGCGCGATCTCGACCGTGTTCCGGATGGCGCTGGGGATGTCCTTGAACAGCTCGCGCATCTGCGCCTGCGTCTTGAAATACTGGCTGGGCAGGAAGCGCTTGATGCGCTTGGGGTTGGCCAGCGTCTCGCCCTCGGCCACGCAGACGCGCGCCTCGTGCGCCTCGAAGTCTTCCTCGGCGAGGAACTGGATGGGGTGCGTGGCCACCACCGGCAGGCCCAGCTCGGCGGCGAGCGGCACGCTGGCCTGCACCAGCGCCTCCTGGCCGGGCAGGCCGGCGCGCTGCAGCTCGATGTAGAAGCGCCCCGGGAAGGTCTGGGCATAGCGCAGCGCGGCATCCCGTGCCCGTGCCTTGTCGCCCTGCATCAGCGCGATGCCGACCGCGCCATGCTGCGCGCCCGACAGGCAGATCAGCCCCTCGCCCAGCTCCGCCAGCCATTCCCACTTCAGACAGGCCTGGTTGCGCTGCACGTTGTCAATCCACGCGCGCGACAGCAGCTCGCTGAGGTTCAGGTAGCCCTGGCTGTTCTGCACCAGCAGCAGCAGCCGGGTGGGCGGCTTGTCCGTGGCGTCCGTCTCCAGCCAGCAGTCCGCGCCGAGGATGGGCTGCACGCCCTTCTTGCGCATCGCGCTGTAGAACTTGATGCCGCCGAACAGGTTGGCCAGGTCGGTGATGGCGGCTGCCACCTGACCGTCCGATGCGGCCGCGTCGGCGGCGTCGTCGGTGCGCAGCGTGCCGTCCACGACCGAGAACTCGGTGTGCATGCGCAGGTGGACGAAGGGCAGTGCGGACAGGTCGGTATCGGGGGAGACAGGCATCGCGGCATTGTAGGAAGCCGGCTAAGCTGCCCCGCCATGACACCGACCCTCACCCCGCTCGCCTGCCTCGCGGCGCTGGCCCTCAGCCTGGGCGCCCACGCGGCCAACGCTGCCCCCGCGAAGACGGCCAAGGCCGCCAAACCCGCCAAATCCGCCAAATCCGCCGCCGACGTGCTCAAGGACAGCCCCGCCGGCGACTGGCGCGCGCTGGACCCGGACAACACGCTGCTGATGGAGCTCGCCACGGGCCAGGTCGTCATCGAGCTGGCACCACGCTTCGCGCCGGCGCACGCGGCCAACATCCGCGCGCTGGCCCGCGGCGGCTATTGGGACGGGCTGGCCATCCTGCGCGTGCAGGACAACTTCGTCACGCAGTGGGGCGACCCCGACGGTGACGACGCCGCCAAGGCCAGGCCGCTGCCGGCCGGCGTGAATGCCAAGCTGCCCGCCGAGTTCTCGGTGCCGCTGGACCAGGTCGGCAAGACGGCGGGCTTCGTCCGGCTGCCCGACGTGGACGGCTGGGCGCCGCGCGCCGGTTTTGCCGACGGCATGCCCGTCGCGGCCGATCCCAAGACCGGCAAGGCCTGGCTGGCGCACTGCTACGGCATGGTGGGTGCGGGGCGCGGCGACGCGGTGGACTCCAGCAACGGCACCGAGCTCTACGTCGTCATCGGCCATGCGCCGCGCGGGCTGGACCTGAACATCACCGTCGTCGGGCGCGTGCTCAAAGGCATGGAGCTGCTGTCCGCCCTGCCCCGCGGCGCGACGGCGATGGGCTTCTACGACAAGCCCGAACAGCGCACCGGCATCCAGCGGGTGCGGCTGCTGGCCGAAGTGCCGGCCGCGGAACGCCCCGCGCTGCAGGTGCTGAAGACCGGCTCGGCGACCTGGCAGCAGTTGCTGGACGCGCGCCGCTACCGCGGCGGCTGGTACGTGCACAGCCCGGCGCACACCGACATCTGCAGCGCGGGCGTGCCGACGCGGCCCATTCCCTGAAGCCCCTCGTCCGGTCTCGCTCCCGCTGAACGTGGGCGAGCGCAGCCGGTCCCCCGCGTGGACGAGGCCGTTTGCGGCATGGAGCCGCACTCAGCCTCTGACGGGCCGGCTCGGGAGCGGCCCAGCACTCGGCCCGAAATGCGCCGGCCTCACGCGCCCAGCGCCAGCGCGACGCGGTAGGTGATGAACGACGCCAGGTAGGCCAGGCCGAACAGGTAGCCGGCCATGATGAGCGGCATCTTGTAGCCGCCGGTTTCGCGCTTCACCGCGGCCAGCGTGGCCAGGCATTGCGGCGCGAACACGTACCAGGCCAGCAGCGACAGCGCGGTCGCCAGGCTCCAGCTCTGCGCGATCAGGCCCGACAGCGCCTGCGCGGCGTCGTCACCGGTGGCCGACAACGCGTAGACCGTGCCCAGCGCACTGATGGCCACCTCGCGCGCCGCCAGGCCCGGCACCAGCGCGAGGCTGATCTGCCAGTTGAAGCCGATGGGCGCGAAGACCTTGGCCAGGCCCGCGCCCAGCCAGCCGGCGATGCTGTATTGGATGGGCGCGCCCGTGGCGCCTTCCGGCGGGCCGGGGAAGCTGGACAGCAGCCACAGCGCGATGGTCAAGACCAGGATGATGCCGCCCACGCGCTTGACGAAGATCATGGCGCGCTGCCACAGGCCGATGGCGATGCTGCGCGGGTGCGGCCAGTGGTAGCTCGGCAGCTCCATCATCAGCGGGCGCACCAGGCGGCCGGCGTCGGTGAAGCGTTTCAGGACCCACGCGACGGCCAGCGCGCCGAGGATGCCCGCGAGGTACAGCGCGAACAGCACCAGCCCCTGCAGCTCCAGGCCGGCCACCTCGCGCTGCGGGATGAAGGCCCCGATCAGCAGCGCGTACACCGGCAGGCGTGCCGAGCACGTCATCAGCGGCGCGATCATGATGGTCACGAGCCGGTCGCGCGGGTTGGCGATGGAGCGCGTGGCCATGATGCCCGGGATGGCGCAGGCGAAGCTCGACAGCAGCGGGATGAAGCTGCGGCCCGACAGGCCCACGTTGCCCATCAGCCGGTCCAGCAGCAGCGCGGCGCGCGGCAGGTAGCCGGACTCCTCCAGGATGAGGATGAAGAAGAACAGGATCAGGATCTGCGGCAGGAAGGCCAGCACGCCGCCGGCGCCGGCAATGACGCCGTCGACGATGAGGCTGTGGAACCAGCCCTCGGGCACCCAGTGACCCACCATGTCGCCCAGCCAGCCCATGCCGGCCTCGATCCACGCCTTGGGCGCCTCGGCCCACGAGAACACGGCCTGGAACAGGAAGAACAGCATCACGGCCAGGATGACGCTGCCGTAGACCGGGTGCAGCAGCACGCGGTCCACGCGGTCGCTGGGCAGCTGCGGCAGCTCCTCGTTCAGGTTCAGCCCGGTCAGCAGCTGCTTGACGACGACATGGTCGTCGGCGTCCTGCACGGGCGTTTCCAGCGGTGCCGAGGCCCACACCTCGGGCCGGTCCAGCACCTCGCGCAACTCGTCCAGGCCTTCCTTGTGGATGGCCACGGTGCGCACCACCGTCAGGCCCAGCGCCCGGCCCAGCGCCGCGGGGTCGATGACGATGCCGCGCCGGGCGGCCAGGTCGGCCATGTTCAGCGCCACGACCACCGGCAGGCCCAGGCGGCGCACGGCCAGCAGCAGGCGCAGGTTGCGGCGCAGGTTGGTGGCGTCCAGCACGCAGACGACCAGGTCCGGGGTCTTCTCGCCCCGGGCACGGCCGGCCAGAACGTCGCAGGTGACGCGCTCGTCGGGCGAGCGCGGGTGCAGGCTGTAGGTGCCCGGCAGGTCCAGCAGCCGCAGCACCTTGCCGGCCGCGGTGACGAGCCGGCCCTCCTTGCGCTCCACGGTGACGCCGGCGTAGTTGGCCACCTTCTGGTGGCTGCCCGTCAGGCCGTTGAACAGCGCCGTCTTGCCGCAGTTCGGGTTGCCGACGAGCGCCACCAGCTTGCCACCGGGGTGGACGTGGATGACGGACTCAGCCATGGGTGCGCGGCGTCACGGCGATGCATTCGGCCTCGGCATGGCGCAACGCGAACGTCGACTGCCCCACGCGCACCACCAGGTTGCCCGTGCGCCGGGCGCCGCGGCGCAGCACGCGCACGGCCTCGCCCGGCAGGAAGCCGAGGTCCGACAGCCAAGACGCCCATTCCGGCGCGTGCTCGGGGGCACAGACCCGCTGGACGATCAGCGCCTGGCCGGCAGGGGCGGCAGCCAGGCTGGACGACGGCGACAAGGGCATGACGGGGCGCTCGAAGGATCGAGCTTGATTGATGAGAATGATTCTCATTGTACGCGCGGCGCGGACCCTCGTGGACGCGAGCGACGTGCGGATCAGCGGGGATTGAGGCGGTCCAGCAGCTGGTCGCAGGCCTTCAGCGCCTTCGCGAAATCCAGCCGCGCAACGGCGGCGGACAACGCGGCGAATTCCACCCCCAGCGCGGCGCCATGGGCCGACGCGATCTGCTCGCAGGCCGTCACCGAACGCATGTTGCGCTCCACCAGCAGCACGCGCAGCCGCCGCAGCCCGTCCAGCGCGCTGCCCGCCTCGGGCTCGGCCGGCGCGGGGCGCTGGCCCGGCAGGTCCTGGCCCAACGCCGCCAGGCTGGTCGCGAGCAGGCCCTGCAGCGCGTCGATGTCGAGCCCGGACAGGTCGCCGCTGGCGCGCACGGCCTGCTCCTGGTGCCCGGCCAGCGCCGCCAGCGCGCTCGCGCCGACCGCGCCTGCCAGCCCGCGCAGCGTGTGCAGTACGCGGACCGTGTCGGCCACGCTGCCTTGGCCGGCGTGCTGGCGCAACGCCGCCATCTCGACGGGCGCATCGTCGGCGAACGACCGCACCAGTCTGTCGTACAGCGCCAACCGGCCGCCCAGGCGCTGCACGGCGGCATCGCGCTCCAGCAGCGGGGCCTGTGGTGCTGGCGTGGCGGCGGACTCGGCGGGCGCGGCGGAGGCCGCCACCTCGCCGACGTGGCGGCGCAGACAGTCGACCAGTTGCGTCAGGTCCACCGGCTTGGCGATGTGGTCGCGCATGCCGGCGGCCAGGCAGGCCTGGCGGTCGGCGTCCAGCGCATTGGCGGTCATGGCGATGACGAGCGCGTCCGGGCGGCGCGCCAGGATGCGCTGCGTGGCCTCGAAGCCATCGATGTCTGGCATCTGCAGGTCCATCAGGATGGCATCGAACGGCCGCTCGGCGACCAGCGCCAGGTGCACGCCCTCCACGCCGCCGCTGGCCAGCGTGACGACGGCGCCCTCGCCCTCCAGCAGCTCCTGCGCCACCTGGCGGTTGAAGGCGTTGTCCTCGACGACCAGCAGCCGCATGCCCGGCAGCCGCGGCTCGCCGACCTCGGCGCGGCGCAGCGGCGGCCCGCCGCGCGTGGCCTCGGCGACGGCGTCGTGCAGCATGGAGGCCGTCACCGGCTTGACGAGATAGCCGCCCAGGCTCTGCACGTCCTGCTCGCTGCGCTCGGCCAGCAGCTCGCGGCCGTGCGCCGTCACCATGATGATGACCGGCGCGTCGGACTCGTGGCTGTCGCGGATGCGCCGCGACGTCTCCCAGCCGTCCAGCCCCGGCATGCGCCAGTCCATGAGGATGAGGTCGTAAGGCATCGACGGGCCGCCCCGAGATGGCTGCACCCCCCCGGGGTGCGGGCTGGGCGCAGCCTGGCCCTGGGGGGCGACATCGGGCCGCTCGCCGCGCACGGCCACCTCGTGCACCAGCGCCAGCGCCTGCTCGCCGCTGCTGGCCACGTCGCAGTCCCAGCCCAGGCTCTCGCCGATGCCGTGCAGCACCTCGCGCGCCATCGGGTTGTCGTCGACGATGAGCACCTTCAGGCCGGGCCGCAGCGGCTGCGGCGCGTCCGCTTCGGCGGGCGCCGCCGGCAGGCTCAGCTCGAAGTGGAAGCGGCTGCCCTCGCCCGGGCGGCTGTCCACGCGCAGCTCGCCGCCCATCAGCGCGACGAGCCGGCGGCTGATCGCCAGGCCCAGGCCGGTGCCGCCGTAGCGCCGCGACGTGGACTGCTCGGCCTGGCTGAAGCCGGCGAAGATGTGCTCCAGCTTGTCGGCCGCGATGCCGATGCCGGTGTCGCTGACCTCGAAGCGGATGCGCGCCGCGCCCGCGGGCCCGCCGAGCATCGTCAGCGCCAGCACGACCTCGCCGCGCTCGGTGAACTTCAGCGCATTGCCGGCCAGGTTCAGCAGCACCTGGCGCAGCCGCGTGGCGTCGCCCACCAGCGCCGGCGGCAGCCGCGGGTCCAGCCGGAACAGCACCTCGATGTCCTTTTGGCCGACGTTGGCCGACAGGATGACGGCCAGTTCGCGCATGAAGTCGCTGAGCGCGAAGCGGTGCGGATCCAGCTCCATCTTGCCGGCCTCAACCTTGGAGAAGTCCAGGATGTCGTTGATGACGGCCAGCAGCGCCTGCGCCGCCGTGCGCGCCTTGCTGGCGTAGTCGTGCTGGCGGGGTTGCAACTCGGTGCGCATCAGCAGGTTCAGCATGCCCAGGGCACCGCTCATGGGCGTGCGGATCTCGTGGCTCATGTTGGCCAGGAAGTCGCTCTTGGCCTGGCTGGCCGCCTCAGCCGCGACGCGGGCGCGCACCAGCTCGACCTCGGCGCGGTGGCGCTCCGTCACGTCCACCAGCATCTGCACGATGTTGACGAGCCGCCCGCGGCGGTCGCGGATGGCGCTGGCGCTGCCGTCCACGAACAGCTCGCTGCCGCCAGGCAGCGCAAAACCGCGCTCGAAGCGCACATGGTCCAGCCGCCCGGCGGTCAGTCGCGCCAGCTCGCCGCCGGCCAGACGGCCCGGGCGGAAATCCGGCAGATCGGCCAGCTTGGCACCGCGCAGATCCGCCACCTCGCGGCACAGCATGGCCGTCAGCGACGTGTTGGCGTCGAGGATCAGCCCTTGCGCGTCACACAGGGCGATGCCGACCTGGGCACGCTCGAACACGCCGCGAAAGCGCTGCTCGCTGTCGTTCAGCGCGCGCGTGCGCTGCTCCACGCGCGCCTCCAGCAACTGCTTCTCGACGACCAACTGCTCGGTCATGTGGTTGAAGCCCCGGGCCAGCTCGCGCAGCTCGCTGAAGCCGCAGACCGGCGCCCGCTCACCCAGGTTGCCACCGGCGATGCGCGCCACCGCGCGACTCAGGAACTGCACCGGCTCGACGAGGCGGCGCCCGATCAGCAGGCCCAGCCCGAGCGCCAGCAGCAGCGCCAGGCCCAGCGCGATCAGCAGCCGGTCGCGCAGCGCTCGCGCCGGTGCGAAGGCCTCGGCCGCATCGATGTTGACGGCGATGCCCCAGTCCAGCGCCGGCAGGTAGTGCCAGGACGACACCACCTCCACGCCGCCGTCGTCGCGTGCCAGGCCACGGCCAGTCTCGCCGCGCAGGCCACGCAGCGCCGGCGAGGGCTCGGGCGCAGCCAGGTCCTCCCTCAGGGCCGACGCCGGGCGCTGGGAGCGCTTGACGTCGTTGACGAACACGGCCTTGCCGCCGTCGCGCTGCACCAGCACCGTCTCGCCCGTAAGCGCCAGGCCCGAGCGCTCGGTCGCCACGCGCACCAGCCGCGACAGATCCAGCTGCAGCACCACGGTGCCCAGCACCCGGTCGCCATCGACGACGGGGTGCGCCAGGAACAACGTCGGCGGGCCGCCATCGCCGTGCCTGTGCGTCGAACTCAGCTGCGGGTCCAGGTGGCCGAGGGCGCGGCGGTGCAGCGCCATCAGCTCGCTGCCCTCGAAGGCCGCGCCGTCCAGCCGCGCCGGTGCCAAGCCGGCCAGCGGCTTCATCGAGAAGCTGATGCGGCCATCGGGCTGCACCAGCAGCAGGTTCAGGTACTTGCCGGTGTCATACAGCCGCTCGAAGAACGCGCGGCTGGCGGGGGAGACGCGCGTCGCAAGCAAGTCGCGGCGCTGCGCGAGCAGTTCCCGCGTGTCGGATGACTGCGCGACCAGCCGGCCGTCGATCTCCACCTCGCCGAGGTATTCGTTGATCTCGTGCACCTTCTTGCGCGAGATCGCGACGAGGCCGTCGGTCACTGTGTCGTGCAGGCTGCGCTCGAAGCTCGCGAGCTGCCACAGGCCCACCAGGCCCAGCGGCAGCATGGACAGCACGATGAAGCCCAGCAGCAGCGCCGGCCCGATGCGCCAGGCCATGCGCGTCGACTCCACCGCCGGCACATCGGCGCTCACGGATGAACCCTTTTCGGCCACCCGGCGCTCATGGCGTCACCTCGGCGCGCGCGAGTTCGGTCAGCCAGTGCTCGGTGGAGCGGAAGGCCGGCCAGGGCTCGGGCTTGATGTGGCGGGGCAGCAGCAGCACTTCGCCCAAGTCGCCGTCGGGCCTGACCTGGGCGATGCGCAGCGGCCGCCACAGGTTGCGCGACGGGCCGTCCACCGCCACGAAGCCCTGCGGCCCGGTGACGGCCTGCTCCACCACGTTGGCGTTGACCACGTCGGTCTGCGCGCTGCCCACCTCGCGCACCGCGGCAGCCCAGAGCTTCACGGCGACGTAGGCCGACACGGCCGGGTCGCTGGCCTGGGCTGCGTCGCCCTGGCTGCGCCGCAGCCGTGACAGGAACGCCTCGTTCGCCGGCCCCGGCAAGGACTGCAGATAGCTCCAGGCCGTGAAGTGGCGGTCCAGCCGGCCGCCGCCGAAGGCGCGCATCTCGGGCTCGGCGGCGCGCAGGGACAGCAGCGGCAGGTGCGCCACGCCCTGGGTCACCAGCGCATCGAAGAAGGCGCCGTTGCTCTCGCCGCTGATGGTGCTGATGACGGCGTCGGGCTGCAGCTTGTGCAGGTCGGCGATGACGGCGCCCATGTCCGCGCCGCCCAGCGGCACGTAGCGCTCACCGAGCACCTGGCCGCCGCCGAGCGCGATGAAGTCGCGCAGCACGGCGTGCACGCGGCGCTGGTACGCGCCGTCCGTGCCGACCAGGTAGATGCGCCTGCCGAAGCCGTTCATCAGCCAGTCGGTGGCCGGCAGCACCTGCTGGTTGGGCGTCGGGCCGGTGTAGACGATGTGGGGCGACTGCTCCATGCCTTCGTAGGCCAGCGGATAGAACAGCAGGTGCCGGCGCGCCTCGACCACGGCCTTCACCACCTGACGGCAGGTGGACGACCAGCAGCCGAACAGCGCTGCCGCGCGGTCGCTTTCGATGAGTCGCTCGGCGCCGTCGGCCGCCAGGCTCGGGTTGCCCGCGGTGTCGGCAATCTTCAGCTCGACGCGCTGGCCCAGCAGCCCGCCGCCGGCGTTGATCTCCTCCACGGCGAGCTTGACGGCCGCCACCAGCGGCGCCTCGCTCCTGGCCGTCGATCCGGTCAGGGCTTGCAGCAGGCCGATGACGATGGGCGCGCGCGGCGTGCCGCTGGCCGGCCGCTGCATGACGTAGGCCGCCAGCCCCAGCGCCAGCAGCACGATCAGGCTGCCCAGCAGCGCGAGCCGGCCCCGCAGGAACTCCGGCATCCGCATCGGTTCAGCCGGCCCGGCGGGCCTCGGGAGAAATCATCGGCAGCGTCAGGCGCACCGTGGTGCCCACGCCGGCCGTCGATTCGACCTGGATCTGCCCGCCCAGCGCAAACGTCACGAGGTTGCGCACGATGTACAGGCCCGGTTCGCTGCGGTTGGGGCCGAAACGTGTCGAGAAGAACGGGTCGAACACGCGGCCCAGCATGCCGGGCGGGATGCCCACGCCGTGGTCCTGCACGGTGATCGTGAGCTGGTCCGTGCCCAGCGGGCGCAGGCGGATGTGGACCTCGCCGCCGGCCTCGCGGTAGGCATGCTTGATGGCGTTCTGCACCAGCGTCGTCAGCACCTTGGCCAGCGCGCCGCGAAAGCTCAGCAGGTGCAGGTCGTCGTCGGCATCGAGCTCGCAGCGCACCAGGTGCGCCTCCAGCGCCGGCGCCAGCCCGGCGACGACCTCGTGCACCAGCTCCAGCAGCGAGAAGCTGCGGCGCTGGTCGCCGAAGTTGTCGGCCGTGGACTGCAGGAAGGCGTCGACGATGGACAGCGTGCGCTGCAGGTTGGACAGCACCAGGCCCACGCTCTCCTCGCTGACGCGCAGGTGCTTGTCCAGGTCGCTGCGCTTGAGCGTGCCGCCGTGCACGATGCCGCGCAGCTGGGCCAGGTCATCTTGCAGCGTGCAGGCCGAGATCAGCGCATTGCCCAGCGGCGAGCTCAGCTCCTGCGCGATGCCGGCGATGGTGCGGCCCACCGAGGCCAGCTTGTCGCGCTGGAAGAGCTCGATCTGCGAGCGCGCAAAGCTCTCGGACGCCAGCTTCAGCGCCAGCTGCGTGCGCACCCGCGCCTTCACGACGACGTCGACGAAGGGCTTGGGAATGTAGTCCACGGCGCCATGAGCGAAGCCTTCGGCCTCGTCGGCCGGGCCGCCCTGCACGGTCACGAAGATGACGGGGATGCCGCGGGTGCGCGGGTCGGCCTTGAGCCGGTCGCAGACCTCGTAGCCGCTCATCTCCGGCATCAGCACGTCGAGCAGGATCAGGTCGGGCAGCTGCTGGGCGCAGAAGGCCAGCGCCTCCGCGCCGCTGGTGGCCATCGACACCTCGCTCTCCTCCACCAGCAACTGGTAGAGCGCGTGGATGTTGGCGGGTTGGTCGTCGACGACGAGGATCAGCGGCATGGCGAGCCAGGATAACCGCTGGCCTTGGCGTCATGCCGGAGGCCGTCCCGGGGCTTTCCCCAAGCGTGGGACGTTGCCGATGCGCCCGACGCCAGCCTGGGCCGATCCAGCCGGCCCGATAATCCGCGGCCTCATGCAGTCCGGCACCATCCTCAACATCTCCTGCTACCTGTTCGTCTCGCTGCCCGACACGGCGGCGCTGCGCGACCGCCTGCACGCGCGGGCCGACGCCCTGGGCCTGAAAGGCACCGTGCTGCTCGCCGAGGAAGGCATCAACCTGTTCCTCGCCGGCCCCGCCGAGGCCGTGCGCGCCTGGGTCGCCGAGGTGCGCGCCGACGTGCGGTTCGAGACGCTGACGCCCAAGGAAAGCTGGAGCGACGTCCAGCCCTTCCAGCGCCTGAAGGTCAAGGTCAAGGCCGAGATCATCCGCATGAACCGGCCCGCCGTGCGCCCCGACCAGGCGCCCCGTGCGCCCGCGCTGGCGCCGGCCACGCTGGAGCGCTGGCTGGACCAGGGCCATGACGACGACGGCCGCGAGGTCATCCTGCTGGACACGCGCAACGGCTTCGAGGTCGACCAGGGCGCCTTCGACGGCGCCATCGACTGGCGGCTCGACAAGTTCAGCGACTTCCCGGACGCACTGGCCACCCACCGCGACGCGCTCGCCGGCAAGACGGTCGTCAGCTACTGCACCGGCGGCATCCGCTGCGAAAAGGCGGCCATGGTGCTGCAGGAGCAGGGCCTCATCGCCTGGCAGCTGGACGGCGGCATCCTGAAGTACTTCGAGGACACCGGCGGCAGGCACTACCACGGCAACTGCTTCGTCTTCGACGACCGTCGCGGCGTCAACGCCGACCTGAGCCCGACGTGAATCTGCCCCTCGCCCAGTCTCGCGACGCTGAACGCGCGCGCGCCCAGTCGGTCTCCCGAGGGGACGGCGATGCTCGCGGCATCGAGCCGCGAGCACACCGCCTGACGGGCCGGCTTGGGAGCGGCCCGGCGCTCGGCCCGCAATGCCAATGAAGTTCGGCGATTTTTCGTTGAAGGCGCTGGGCATCCTGCTGATGCTGGCGGCGCTGGGCTTTGCGGTCAGCAAGGCGCCGGACCGTTCTCTGGAGAGCCTGGTGCCGCGCTGGGCGCCGCCGCCGTCGGACTTCCTGGACCTGGACGGCCTGCTGGTGCACTACCGCGACCAGGGCCCGAGCAGCGACCCCGTGCCGCTGGTGCTGATCCACGGCACCAGCGCCAGCCTGCACACCTGGGAAGGCTGGGCGGCCGAGCTGGCGCGCACGCGCCGCGTCATCAGCTTCGACCTGCC
Source organism: Roseateles sp. (assembly GCF_965229315.1). Lineage (GTDB taxonomy): Bacteria > Pseudomonadota > Gammaproteobacteria > Burkholderiales > Burkholderiaceae_C > Pelomonas. Next base: position 1,649,445 of record NZ_CBDDJA010000002.1, on the reverse strand, counting down.
CGGCTTCGGCCTGACCGGGCCGAACGCCGACGGCGACTACAGCGATGCGCGCTACATCGCCTTCGTGCGCCAGTTCCTGGCGCGGCTGGGCGTGGGCCGCGCCATCCTGGCCGGTAACTCGCTGGGCGGCGAGATCGCCTGGCAACTGGCGCTGACCGATCCGGCGCTCGTGGCCGGGCTGGTGCTGGTGGACGCCGCCGGCCACGACTTCGTGCCCGAATCCGTGCCGCTGGGCTTTCGCATCGCCCGCACGCCCGTGCTGCGCGAAGGCATGCGCTGGGTGCTGCCGCGCCGGGCCATCGAGGACAGCGTGACCGACGTCTACGGCGACCCCGGCCGCGTGACCACCGCGCTGGTGGACCGCTACTACGAGCTGACGCTGCGCGAGGGCAACCGCGTCGCCCTGATGCAGCGCCTGGCGCAGCTCGCGCCCGGCCCGGTCGAGCGGCTGCCCGAGATCAAGGTGCCCACGCTGATCCTGTGGGGTGGCAGGGACCGGCTGATCCCGCCGGCCTGGGGCCAGGCGTTCCACAAGGCCATCCCCGACAGCCGCTTGGTGGTTTTCCCGAAGCTGGGCCATGTGCCTCAGGAGGAAGACCCGGCTGCTACGCTTGCGGCCTTGCGCGACTGGCTGCCGCAGGTCGCCCGCTGAACCCGCTTCTCCAACAGAGTTCCGACATGAAAAGACGCTCCCTGCTTGCGCTGGCCCTGCTGGCCGCCTCGATGGTCGCGCCGCTCGCGCAGGCCCAGGCGCCCGAGTGGAAGAAGATCCGCATCGGCGTCGAAGGCGCCTACCCGCCCTTCTCCGAGATCGGTGCGGACGGCAAGCTCAAGGGCTTCGAGATCGAGCTGGTGCAGGCCTATTGCGCCGAGATGAAGGCGCAGTGCACGCTGGTGCAGCAGGACTTCGACGGCCTGATCCCCGCGCTGCAGTCACGCAAGGTGGACGCCATCTTCGCCAGCGTCTCCATCACCGAGGAGCGGCAGAAGGTCGTGGCCTTCTCCAAGCCCTACTACAACACGCCGGCACGCCTCGTCGCCAAGGCCGGCGCCAAGCTGGAACCCACGGCCGCGGGCCTGAAGGGCAGGAAGATCGGCGTGCAGCGCGGCACGACGCACGAGACCTACGCCGCCGCCACGTTCAAGCAGAGCGAGATCGTGCGCTACAGCAGCCAGGACCAGGTGTTCCTGGACCTGAAGTCCGGCCGCATCGACGCCACGCTGATGGATTCGCCCGCGGCGGACTTCGGCTTCCTGAAGAAGCCCGAGGGCAAGGGCTTCGCCTTCGCGGGCGGCCCCATCCTGGACGACAAGATCTTCGGTGTCGGCACCGGCGTGGGCATGCGCCGTGCGGACGAGGCGACGCTGGGCAAGAAGTTCAACGCCGCCATCGACGCCGTGCAGGCCAACGGCACGTTCAAGAAGCTGGCCGACAAGTACTTCGACTACGACATCGCGCCGCGCACCAAGCAGTGACCTGCCGACGAACTGCCCCGGGCGCGGGAGCCTTTCGCGCCCACGACCACGGCGCCCGCCGCCTGCGCTGACCGGCACACCCCATGTTGCACGGATTCCTCCCCAGCCTGCTGCAGGGCTCAGCCGTGACGCTGGCCGTGGCGCTGTCGTCGCTCGCCATCGCCGCCGTGCTGGGCCTGCTGGGCGCGCTGGCCAAGCTGTCGCGCTCGCGCCTGGCGCGCGGCGTGGCCGGCACGTACACGACGCTGATCCGCGGCGTGCCCGACCTGGTGCTGATGCTGCTCGTCTTCTACGGCGGGCAGCTCGCCGTCAACTCGGTCGCACCCATGCTGGGGTACGAGGACTACATCGACATCGACCCCTTCGTCGCCGGCGTGCTGACCATCGGCTTCATCTTCGGCGCCTACCTGACCGAGGCCTTTCGCGGCGCCTTCCTGGCCGTGCCGCCGGGCCAGCGCGAGGCGGGCCTGGCCTTCGGCATGAGCCCGCGCCAGGTGTTGTGGCGCATCACGCTGCCGCAGATGCTGCGCCACGCGCTGCCGGGCATCTCCAACAACTGGCTGGTGCTGGTCAAGAGCACGGCCATCGTCTCGGTCATCGGCCTGTCGGACCTGATGACGCGCGGCAAGCAGGCGGCCGGCACCACGCGCGAGCCCTTCACCTTCTTCCTCGCCGTGGGCCTGATCTACCTCGTTTTCACCAGCGTGTCGGAGCTGTTCTTTGCGTGGGCGCAGCGCCGGCTGGCCATCGGCACGCGGGCGGGCAAGCTGTGAACTTCGACGCCGTCGCCGAGAACCTGCCGCTGTACCTGACCGGGCTGGTCATGTCGCTGCAACTGCTGCTGCTGTCGCTGGCCGGCGGGCTGGTGCTGGCCGTGCCGCTGGCGGTGGTGCGCACGGTGCTGCTGGGCTGGCCGTCGCGGCTGGTCTGGGTCTACACCTACGTCTTCCGCGGCACGCCGATGCTGGTGCAGCTGTTCCTCATCTATTACGGCGCCGCGCAGTTCGACGCCGTGCGTGACAGCTGGGCCTGGCCCTGGCTGTCGTCGGCCACGTTCTGCGCCTGGCTGACCTTCACGTTGAACACGGCCGCCTACACGACCGAGATCATCGCCGGCAGCATCCGCGCGCTGCCGGCCGGCGAAATCGAGGCGGCCAAGGCGCTGGGCATGAGCCGCAGCCTGATGCTGCGCCGCATCGTGCTGCCCGCCGCGCTGCGCCGCGCGCTGCCGGCCTACGGCAACGAGGCCATCTTCATGCTGCACGGCACGTCGCTGGCCAGCACGGTGACGCTGCTGGACGTGACCGGCGCGGCCCAGCAGGTCTACGCCAAGTACTACCTTCCCTTCGAGGCCTTCCTCACGGCCGGCGCGTTCTACCTCGTGCTGACGCTGGCCCTCGTGGGCCTGTTCCGCTGGGCCGAGCACCGCTGGCTCAAGCCGATGATGAGCCGCTAGACGCCCACCCATGCAAGTTGTCCACCACCCCCTGCTCTCCCCCGCCCCGGGCACCCAGCGCGAGCTGGTGTCGCTGCACTACGGCCAGCCAGGCGGCCCCAAGGCCTACATTCAGGCCTCGCTGCACGGCGACGAACTGCCCGGCATGCTGGTCGCCCACCACCTGCGCCTGCAACTGGACGCGCTGGAGGCGGCCGGCCAGATCACCGGCGAGGTCGTGCTGGTGCCCATGGCCAACCCCATCGGCCTGAGCCAGTTCGTGCTGCACGCCCACCTCGGCCGCTTCGAGCTGATGACGGGCGAGAACTTCAACCGCCACTACCCCGACCAGATCGCCGCCGTGGCCGCCGCGGTCGAGCCGCAACTGGGCGCCGACGCCACCGCCAACGTCACCACGCTGCGCCGCGCGCTGAAGGCCGCCGTGCTGGCCGCACCGGTCGACACCGAGCTGCAGTCGCAGCGCCGCACGCTGATGGGCCTGTCCTGCGACGCGGACATCGTGCTGGACCTGCACTGCGACGCGCAGGCGGTCATGCATCTCTACACCGAGACACCCTGCTGGCCCGATTGCGACCCGCTGGCGCGCTTCCTCGGCGCGCGGCTGACGCTGCTGGCCCAGGACTCGGGCGACAACCCCTTCGACGAGGCCTGCTCGCAGGTCTGGTGGAAGTGGGACCGGCATTTCAACGGCCAGGGCGCACGATTCCCCATCCCGCAGGCCTGCCTGTCGGTCACGGTCGAGCTGCGCGGCGCGACCGACGTGTCGCACGAGCTGGCCGCGGCCGACGCCAAGCACATCGTCGACTTCCTGCGCTGGCGCGGCCTCATTGGCGGCGACAGGCCGGCCGTGCCCGAGGCGGTCGGCGATGCCCGCCCGCTGGCCGGCAGCATGCCGATCAAGTCGCCCGTGGCCGGCGTGCTGACCTTCCTGAAGGACGTCGGCGCCGACGTGAAGACGGGCGACGTGCTGGCCCATGTCATCGACCCCATCACGGCGCAGGTCACCGAGCTGACAAGCCCCGTGGACGGCCTGTTCTTCGCGCGCGACTTCCTGCGCTTCGCCAACGCGGGCATGCGCGTGGCCAAGGTCGCCGGCCGCGAAGCGCTGCGAACGGGCAAACTGCTGGGCGCCCGATGAGCGACTTCCAGCTGCAGGCCGCCAACATCCACAAGCGCTTCGGCGAGCGCGAGGTGCTCAAGGGCGTCTCGCTTGCCGCCAGCCGCGGCGACGTGGTCACGCTGATCGGCTCGTCGGGCTCGGGCAAAAGCACCTTCCTGCGCTGCCTGAACCTGCTGGAGCAGCCGAACGAGGGCGCGCTGAGCCTGGGCGGCGAAGCGCTCAAGCTCGTGCGCGACCGCGACGGCAGCCTGAAGGCCGCCGATGCGCCGCAGCTCCAGCGCTGGCGCGCGCGGCTGGCGATGGTGTTCCAGAACTTCAACCTCTGGGCCCACATGACGGTGCTGCAGAACGTCATCGAGGCGCCCATCCACGTGCTGCGCAAGCCCAGGGCGGAGGCTGTCGAGCGCGCGCAGGCCCTGCTGGCGCGCGTCGGCGTGTCTCACCGCGCGCATGTCTACCCGGCGCAGCTGTCGGGCGGCGAGCAGCAGCGCGTGGCCATCGCCCGCGCGCTGGCGGTGGACCCGGAGGTCATGCTGTTCGACGAGCCCACCTCAGCGCTGGACCCGGAGCTGGTGGGCGAGGTGCTGAAGGTGATGCGCGATCTGGCGGCCGAGGGCCGCACGATGGTGGTCGTCACGCACGAGATGGGCTTTGCGCGCGAGGTGTCCAACCACTGCCTGTTCCTGCACCAGGGCAAGGTCGAGGAAGAAGGCAATCCGAAGGAGATGCTGCTGCGCCCGCAATGCGAGCGGCTGCAGCAGTTCCTCAGCGGCGGGTTGAAGTAGCCCGTGAGACAGGCCGCCCGGCTGGCGTGGCGTGCGTTGGCGGTGCTGGCGCTGGTGCTGGCCGCGCTGGGTGCGGTGCTGCCGGTGCTGCCCACCGTGCCCTTCCTGATCCTGGCCGCATGGGCCGGCGGCAAGGGCTGGCCGGCGCTGGAGCACTGGCTGCTGAACCACGCGCACCTCGGCCCCGGCATCCGCCGCTGGCGCGAGCGCGGCGCGGTGCCGCGCCGGGCCAAATGGCTGGCCACGGTCATGATGACCGGCAGCGCCGTGATGCTGGCGCTGTCGCCCGCTCCCATGGCCGTCAAGATCGGCGTGCCGGCCGTGATGGCCGGCGTCGCGATCTGGCTGTGGCGCCGGCCTGAGGCCTAGGTGGTCAGCAGCCCGCGGTCCTTCAGCATCGGCTCCACGACCGGGTCGCGGCCGCGGAAGGCGCGGAAGGCCTCGCCCGGCTCGCGGCTGTTGCCGGCCGACAGGATGCATTCGCGCAGCCGCGCGGCGACGGCCGGGTCGAAGGGGTCGCCCGCCTCGACGAAGGCGTCGAACGCGTCGCAGTCCAGCACCTCCGCCCACAGGTAGACGTAATAGCCTGCGGCATAGCCGGCGCTGCTGAACAGATGCTGGAAATGCGTCAGACGGTGGTTCATGCCCACCTCGTGCGGCAGGCGCCACTGCGCCATCGTGTCGCGCTCGAAGGCGACGACGTCGGCCGGTGCCGTGGGCAACGCGTGCGCCGCCATGTCGACCAGCGCGCTGGCCGTGTAGCGCAGCGTCTCGTAGCCCTGGCCAAACTGGCGCGCGGCCTGCAGCTTGGCCAGCAGCGCGTCGGGCAGCGGTTCATCGGTCTGCCAGTGGCGGGCGAAGGTCTTCAGCACCTCGGGCTCGGCCATCCAGTGCTCGTACAGCTGCGACGGCAACTCCACGAAATCGCGCAGCACCTGCGTGCCGGCCAGTCGCTCGTGCTCCACGTTGGAGAGCAGCCCGTGCAGGCCGTGGCCGAACTCGTGGAACAGCGTGCGCACGTCGTCGAAGCTCAGCAGCGTGGGCTCGCCGGCCTCAGGCAACGCCGGGCCGCCCCAAGTTGCCTGGTCCCCCTCGGGGGGCAGGCCGGGCACCGCCCGGCCGTGGGGGCGTTCTTGGCCACGGGCGAAGTTGTTGTTGTTCAGGATGATGGGCGTGGCGCCCAGCGCGCGGCTCTGGTTGCGCAGCGCGTTCATCCAGGCGCCGCTGCGCTTGGCGGGCCGCGCGAAGTTGTCCTGCAGGAACAGGCCGCTCAGGCGACCGTCGGCATCGAAGACGTCGTACGCACGCACGTCGGGGTGGTAGCCGGCGATGTCGGGTCGCGCCTTGAACTGCAGGCCGAACAGGCGGCTGGCGCAGTCGAACATCGCCGCCACCATGCGGTCCAGCGAGAAGTAGGGCTTGACCTCGGCTTCGTCCAGCTCGAAGCGGGCACGCCGGGCGTGCTCGGCGTAGAAGCGCCAGTCCCAGGGCTCCAGCGCATGGGTGGCGCCCGCAGCAGCCATCGCGCCCAGCACGGCCTCGCGCTCGCGCGCCTGTGCGGCCAGCGCCGGGTGCCAGACGCGCTCCAGCAGGTCCATGACGGCGCCCTGGCTGCGTGCCATGGTGTCCTCCAGCGCGAAATCGGCGTAGCAGGCGTGGCCGTGCAGCCGCGCGGCTTCGGCGCGCAGTTCGAGGATCTCACGGCAGATGCTGCGGTTGTCGGTCGCGCCGCCGTCGTCCCCTTGACCATCGCCGCGGCCGACCCAGGCGCGCCAGGCCTGCTCGCGCAGGTCGCGGCGGGCGCTGAAGGACAGGAAGGGCACGATCAGCGAGCGCGACAGCGTGATGACGTGGACGCCTTCATCGAGGCCCCGGTCGATGGCGGCCTGGCGCGCGGCGGCACGCACGAAGGCGGGAAGCCCGGCCAGTTCGGCGTCGGTGCTGAGTCGTAGCTGGTAACCGTTTTCCGCGGCCAGCACGTTCTGGGCAAAGCGCGTGTTCAGCTCTGCCAGCCGCGCCATGACGGCGGCGTAACGCTCCCGCGCCTGGGGCGCCAACCGCGCGCCGGCGCGCACGAAGTCCAGGTGCATGCGCTCCAGCAGGCGAAGGGGCTCAGCGCCCAAGCCCAGTTGCTCGCGCTGCTCGAACAAGGCCTCGACACGGCCGAACAGCCCCTGGTGCATGTAGACGGCGCTGCCGTGCTCGGCCAGCGGCGCGGCCATCGCCCGCTGCACGGCCTGCAGCTCAGGCGACGTGGCCGAAGCGGCGACCGTGTAGAACAGGTGTTCCAGCTTCGTCAACTGGCGGCCGCTGGCGTCGAACGCCGCGATGGTGTTGGCAAAGCTGGGCGCCTCGGCCTGCGCGGCGATGGCGTCCACCTCGGCGCGGTGCTGCGCCAGCGCCGCCTCGAAGGCGGGCTGGAAGTGCGCGGGGCTGACGGCAGCAAAAGGCGGCAGGCCGTGCGGGCCGTCCCAGTCCTGAAGCAAGGGGTTGCTCATGAGGAAGTCCTGGCAAACAAAAAGGGCCGCTTCCTGCCGGAGGCGGCCCGTCGCGGGTTCAAAGGGGGCGGCCGATCACTTGCCAGCTGCGGCGGCCTTTTCCTTGCGGATGGCCTTCTCGTCGTTCTCGTCGTACGACTTGTTGGTGCACTGGGCCTTCCACTTGTCCGTGGCGTCATAGTGCTTCTCCATGCGCTCTTCAATGCCCTTGAACTGAGCGTCCAGCGCGTCGATGTTCTCCGAGAACGCCTTGCGCTTGGCACCTTGTTCGACGTCGGCGGCCTTGAGCGCGTCGACCTTCGTGCCAAAGGCCTCAGCGCGGGCCGTATAGGCCTCGTTGCGAGCCTTCAGGTCAGCCTTGCTCAGTTTGGGCGCCTCAGCGGTCAATGCTTCGTGATCCTTCAGGATGGACTCCTTCTCGGCCTTGATCGAATCGACCTGCTTGCCCAACTCGACTTCGCCTGCCTCCAGCGCTGGCTTCTCAGTCTTGAGTTTCTCGGCGTTGGCCTTGTAGGCAGCCTGCTCGACTTTGATCGCCTCGGCTTCCTTGGTGTTGGCCTCCTGCAGGTCGAGACAGGCGCGCAGTTCGTCGCGCGTCATCAGCTTGGGCTTGGGCTTCTCGACGACCGGGTTGGACACCTTGTTGTTCTTCGGGTCGACCTTGGCCTTGGGGTTGGTCGTGACTTGCGCCTGGGCGGCGACGGCGAGGACCAGGGTCAGCGGGAGAAGGATGCGTTTCATGTCTGGCGCGCAACAAGGGTTGCGAAGGTTCAAAACGGAAGTCGGCAATGATGCCACGAGCCTTCGCCGCGATAATCCAAGGCTGCTCTTCGTTACAGGCACTCCCCTGCATGGCGCTCAAAGCCACCATCCACAAAGCCCAGCTCCAGATCGCCGACATGGACCGCCATGTGTACGGCGACCATGCGCTCACGATTGCCCGCCACCCGAGCGAGACCGACGAACGCATGATGATCCGCGTGCTGGCCTACGCGCTGAACGTGACGGCCGACGACCTCAACGGCCGGCTCGAGTTCACCAAGGGCCTGTCCGACGTGGACGAGCCCGACCTCTGGCAGCTCGACCTGACCGGCGAGGTGCAGCACTGGATCGACCTCGGCCAGCCCGACGAGCGCCGCCTGATGAAGGCCCACGGCCGCGCGCGCCGCGTCAGCGTCTACAGCTTCGCATCCAGCACGCCAGTGTGGTGGAGCGGCATCGAGACCAAGCTGACACGCGCGCCGCGCCTGGCGGTCTGGCAGATTCCGGCCGAGCAGTCGCAGGCCTTGGCGGCACTGGCCGAGCGCAGCATGCAGCTGCAGGTCAGCATCCAGGACGGCAGCATCTACGTGTCGACCGCCAACGCGTCGGTCGAGATCCAACCGGTCGCCTTGAAAGTGGCCACCGCATGACCCCCGAGCACGACAGCCAGGCCCGGCGCTTCACGCTCGCGACGACGCCCATCAGCGTGCTCGACTACGAGCTGAGCGGTGGCCGCGTCGTCTTCACGCACACCGGCGTGCCGGACGCGTTTCAAGGCCAGGGCCTGGCCGCCCGGCTCGTCGAGGCCGGCCTCGCCTGGGCCCGCGACCAGGGCCTGAAGGTCGTGCCTGCCTGCAGCTACGTTCACCTCTACATCCAGCGCCACCCCGAGTGGCAGAACCTCGTCGCCTAAGTCAAGAGCCCACACCAGCATGTCCACGATCCTGCAATCCGTCCCCGTCGGCCAAAAGGTCGGCATCGCCTTCTCCGGCGGCCTCGACACCTCGGCCGCGCTGCACTGGATGAAGTTGAAGGGTGCCCTGCCCTACGCCTACACGGCCAACCTGGGCCAGCCCGACGAGCCGGACTACGACGAGATCCCGCGCAAGGCCATGCTGTACGGGGCCGAGAAAGCCGTCCTCGTGGACTGCCGCGCGCAGCTCGTTCATGAGGGCATCGCCGCGCTGCAGGCCGGCGCCTTCCACATCAGCACGGCGGGCGTGACCTACTTCAACACCACGCCCATCGGCCGCGCCGTGACCGGCACGATGCTGGTCGCCGCGATGCAGGCCGATGGCGTCAACATCTGGGGCGATGGCTCGACCTACAAGGGCAACGACATCGAGCGCTTCTACCGCTACGGCCTGCTGACCAACCCGTCGCTGCGCATCTACAAGCCCTGGCTGGACCAGACCTTCATCGACGAGCTGGGCGGCCGCGCCGAGATGTCGGCCTTCATGACCGAAAAGGGCTTCGCCTACAAGATGAGCGCGGAGAAGGCGTACTCCACCGACTCCAACATGCTGGGCGCCACGCACGAGGCCAAGGACCTGGAGCACCTGAACAGCGGCATCAAGATCGTCAACCCCATCATGGGCGTGGCGTTCTGGCGCGATGACGTGGCCGTCAAGACCGAAGCCGTCACGGTGCGCTTCGAGGAAGGCATGCCGGTCGCGCTGAACGGCGTCGAGTACCGCGACCCGGTGGCCCTGCTGGCCGAGGCCAACGTCATCGGCGGCCGCCACGGCCTGGGCATGAGCGACCAGATCGAGAACCGCATCATCGAGGCCAAGAGCCGCGGCATCTACGAGGCCCCGGGCCTGGCACTGCTGCACATCGCCTACGAGCGCCTGGTCACCGGTATCCACAACGAGGACACCATCGAGCTGTACCGCAGCAACGGCCGCAAGCTCGGCCGCCTGCTGTACCAGGGCCGCTGGTTCGACCCGCAGGCCATCATGCTGCGCGAGACCGCGCAGCGCTGGGTGGCGCGGGCGATCACCGGCGAGGTCGCCATCGAGCTGCGCCGCGGCAATGACTACTCGCTGCTGGATACCCGCAGCCCCAACCTGACCTACGCGCCCGAACGCCTGAGCATGGAGAAGGTGGAAGGCGCCTTCAGCCCGGCCGACCGCATCGGCCAGTTGACGATGCGCAATCTGGACATCAGCGACACGCGCGCCAAGCTGGGCGTCTACACCGACGTGGGTCTGCTTGCAGGCGGCGGACTGCCGCGGCTCGAATAAGCACTTTCCCGAGGTCGCTGGCCAGGACAGATTGAATACTGTATAAATTCACAGTATTCAATCTGAGGAACCTGACATGCACAGCCCCTACCGCCAGAACTACATCCCCGGCCGCCCGCTGCCCCAGTGGGTTCGGCGACTGTTGAGCTGGCTTTGAGCGCCGCAGGGCCGGGTGGTCAGAAGTCCTCGGCCACCCGCACGAAGCTCGCAAAACGCGGCTTGCCGCCAGGTGTGATGTCGCGGTAGCGGTAGGTCACGGTGGCGCCGACAGGCGGTGGATCGCGCCGCTGGGCGTCGCTGAAGCCCGTGCCCAGCTTGAAGCGCACGCCGTCCGGCGTCTGCAGGTGCAATGCACCCATCTGCCCAGCAAGGCGCCCCTTGCCGGGCTCGTGGCCGATGACGAGGGCTTCGGCATCGGCCAGCGGCTTGAGCTTGAGCAACAGGTCGCTGCGGCCTGACGCAATCGGCGCGTCGGCGCGGTGCAGCATCAGGCCCTCGCCGCCGGCTGCGACGACGGCCTTGAGCTTGTCGCGCAGCGCGGCATGAGACGCCAGCCGCCACTGCTCGACCGGCATGACGACAGGGCCTGCCAGCGCCTGCAGCTTCGCGGCGCGCTGCTCGAACGGGCCCTCGCTTGACGGCAGCTCGAACACGCAATAGCGCACGCGGCGCCACTCGGCGTCGACGGGCTCAGCCCGCCGCACGGTGGCCGACAACGCATCAAAGCTGCGCCGGGACAGCCACAGCTCGCCATCCAGCGGCACCGCGGGCAACGCGGCCAGGAACCAGGCCGGTGCCGCCACCGCGCGCCCGCTGCGAAACCGCAGCACCTGCCCGTCCCACAAGGCCCGCACGCCGTCCAGCTTCTCGCTGACCAGATAAGGCGTCGGGTCAAGGCCGGCCGGCGCATGGCGCGCCAGCAGCGGCTCCAGCGCCGCAGCCGGCAGCCCGGTCGAACCGAGCAGGGCCAGCAGCGCGCGCCGGGTCAGCATCACACCACCACCGGTTCCGGTTCCAGCCGGATGCCGAAACGCCCGTAGACGCTCTCCTGGATGGCCCGCGCCAGCGTGACGACCTCGGCGCCGCGCGCGTCCGCCTTGTTGACCAGCACCAGGGCCTGCTTCTCGTAGACCGCCGCTCCACCCACCGTCTTCCCCTTCCAGCCGCAGGCGTCGATCATCCACCCGGCCGCCAGCTTCACGCTTCCATCAGGCATGGGATAGTGAACGATGCCGGGGTCGCGGCCGATGATGTCGCGGCACTGCTCGGCCGTGACGACCGGGTTCTTGAAGAAGCTGCCCGCGTTGCCGATGACGGCCGGGTCGGGCAGCTTGGCGCGGCGCACCGCGACGATCCAGTCGAAGATCTGCCGCGCGTCTGGCGCCGTGATGCCCGTCTCGGCCCTCTTGCGCTCCAGTTCCAGGTAGCCCAGCACCGGCTGCCACGGCTTGGGCAGCCGGAAGCGGACGCGGGTGATCACGCTCTTGCCCGCCAGGCCGCCGAAGTCGCTCTGCTTGAACACGCTGTCGCGGTAGCCGAACCTGCAGACTTCGGCGGGCAGCAGCGCCGGCCGGCCGGTGACGAGGTCCATCACCTCCACCGCCTCCAGCCGGTCCTTCACCTCGATGCCGTAGGCGCCGATGTTCTGCACGGGCGCCGCCCCCACGGTGCCGGGGATCAGCGCCATGTTCTCGAGGCCCGGATAGCCATGGTCCAGCGCCCAGCTCACCAGTTCATGCCAGACGACGCCGGCGCCGGCCTCGACGATCCAGGCGTCGGCCCGCTCCTCCAGCAGCCGCATGCCGGGGATTTCCACCTTCAGCACGACGGCCTCGACATCGCGGGTCAACACCAGGTTGCTGCCGCCGCCCAGCACGAACTTGGGCGCCCGGCCCAGCTCGGCATGGTCCACGACCCGGCGCACATCGGCCGCCTCGCGGATGCGCACCAGGCGGCGCGCGACCGCCGGGAGCGCGAAGGTGTTGTAGGGCTTGAGATTGACGTCGGTCTCGATGTGGAGACCGCAAACTTCGTTCGAGGGGGTCGGGAGCGTGGCAGGCATGGGACACTTTTGGACGCCTTGCGCGGCGCGCAGGCAGCAAAATTTTCGCAGACACCTCTCCCGGACCGCATATGCCCAGCTTCGACACCGTTCTCGAACCCGACCACGTCAAGATCCGCAACGGCGTGGACAACAGCATCAAGGAGATCGGCACCCGCTTCGACTTCAAGGGCACGGGCGCCAAGGTCGAGCTCAAGGACAAGGAAATCCACGCCACCGGCGACAGCGACTTCCAGCTCGAACAGATCGAGGCCGTGCTCTACGGCAAGCTGACCAAGCAGGACGTCGTCATCAGCTTCCTCGACAAGGTCGACAAGATCGAGAAGCTCGGTGGCGACAAGGTGCGCCAGGTCTACAAGATCAAGGAAGGCATCGAGGCGACGCTGGCCAAGAAGATCGTCAACTCGCTCAAGGAGAGCAAGCTCAAGGTGCAGGCCAGCATCCAGGGCGACGCGGTGCGCGTGACGGGCAAGAACCGCGACGACCTGCAGACGGCGATTGCCCACCTGAAGAAGAGCTTCAGCGACACGCCGCTGACCTACAACAACTTCCGCGATTGAGCATGCGCCACTGGCTGCTGCCGCTCCTGGCTGCCGGCACGGCGGCGCTGGCCCAGCCCGCGCCGCCCGCCCAGGTCCAGCTCAACGGGACGCTGGGCAGCAAGGCCGCGCTGCTGCTCATCGACGGCGAACCGCGCACCGTCGAGATCGGCGCCACCGCCAAGGGCGTGCGCCTCATCGCGCTGGAGGATGGCCGCGCCGTCGTCGAGTTCGGTGGGCGCCGGCAGACGCTGACCCTGGGCGCGCAGCCCGGCCGCATCGTCAGCAACGCCGCCAAGCTGCCGCCGCGCCAGATCGTGCTGCCCATCGGGCCGGGCGGGCATTTCACGACCATCGGCATGATCAACGGCCAGCCGGCCAGTCTGCTCGTGGACACCGGTGCGACCAGCGTCTCCATCAGCCAGGTCGATGCCGAGAAGCTCGGCCTGCGCTACCTCTACGGCAAGCGCATCGTCACGCAGACGGCCAACGGCGTCGTGCCGGCCTACGTGATCGAACTGGCCAGCCTGCGCATCGGCGAGGTCGAGATCCGCGACGTGGAGGCCATCGTCATCCCCGGCCCCATGAGCCATGTGCTGCTGGGCAACAGCTTCCTGAACCGCTTCCTGATGAAGCGCGATACCGACCAGATGACGCTCGAATTGCGCCACTGATGCGCAGTTCGCACGCGGGGAACGAGCGCCCTGTCTGCAAGAATTGGCGTCCTTTCCGCTGGCTCGCTCTTGATGACATTCCGTATCGCCCTGCGCCCCGTCCTGCTTGCCGCCCTGCTGAGTTGCGCCTGTGTCGCAGGCTTTGCGCAGGATTCGGCGAAGGCCGCCAAGTTCTACGAGGACGCGCTCAAGCGCTACGAGAACCGGGACATTCCCGGCGCCATCATCCAGCTGAAGAACGCACTGCAGGCGGACAAGAGCCAGTTGCCGGTTCACGTGCTGCTGGGCAAGGCCTTGTTGGCCAACAGCGAGCCGGCGGCCGCGGAGTTCGAGTTCGGCGAGGCCATTCGCCTGGGCGTCAACCGCGCGGAGGTGGCCGTGCCGCTCGCCGCGGCTTTCAGTGCCCAAGGCAAGCAACCGCAAATGCTGGACGACCCGCGCCTGCAGCCCGCCGGCCTGCCGCCGGGCATCCAGCAGCAGTTGATCCTGGAACGTGCATCGGCCCAATCGGACATCGGTGACGGCAAGGCGGCGATGGCCTCGGTGCAAGCCGCCCGCACCCTCAATCCGGCCGATGCCGGCAGTTGGCTCGCAGAGGTCCCGCTGCGCGTTCGCGCCAACCAGTTCACCGAGGCCATGGCGGCCGCCGATCAGGCCGTCAAGCTCGCTCCCGACAATGCCGAGGCGCTCTATCAGAAAGCATCGGTCTACCACGCCAGCGGACAGGTCGCCCAGGCCCTCACCGGCTACGAACGGGCACTCAAGGCAGACCCCAGGCACGCCGAATCGCATCTGGCACGTGCCGGCCTGCTCGTCGACTTGAACCGGGATGCAGACGCGCTGGCGGCCATCAACGAGTTGCAGCAGATCAAGCCCAAGGACCCCCGCGGCGCCTACCTGCGATCGCTGCTGTCGGAGCGCGCCAAGGACACTGCGGGCGCCAAGACCGCCCTGAAGCAGATCACCGATTTGCTGGATCCCGTCCCCATCGAGTACATCCGCTACCGCACGCAGTTCCTGATGCTCAATGGCCTGGCTCACTACGGCCTCGGCGAACTGGAGAAATCCAAGCCCTACCTCGAACTGGCCGCGCGCCAGCAGCCGGGCAGCCCCTTGGTCAAGCTGCTGGCCCAGATTGCGCTGGCGGAACCCAATGTGAGCCGGGCCATCGAACTGCTGGAAGGCTACGTGAAGGCCCGCCCGGGCGACGGTCAGGCCCTGCTGATGCTGGCCTCGGCCCATATGAGGCAAGGCCGTCATGCGCGCGCCGTGCAATTGATGCAGGATGCCTTGAAGGCCAAGGACTCGGCGGAGTACCGCACGGCGCTCGGGCTGTCGTTGCTGCAGTCGGGACAGGCCTCCATGGCGGAAGACCAGCTGTCCAGGGCGTACAAGGCGGACCCGAAGCAGACCTATGCCGGCCTCGCCCTCGTCACCATCTATCTGCGCGACAAGCAGACCGCCAAGGCTTTGGACGTTGCCGAAACGCTGGCTCGGGCCAACCCGAGCAACGCCACCGTGCTGATGGTGCAGGCCTATGCCAAAACCCAGGCACGCGACTATGCCGGCGGGCGGGCGGGTTACGAGAAGGTGCTTCGACTCGCTCCTCGCCAGACCGAAGCCAAGGTCGGCCTCGCGCGCATCGACACCGTCACCGGGAATTTCGCGGCCGCCGACAAGCGCCTGAGGGCCGCGCTCAAGGAAGACGAGCGCAACCCTGACATCCTGTTCGAGCTCGCCCTGCTCAACGAGCTCTGGGGCAAGAACGACGAGGCGCTGAAGTGGCTGGACAGCACGGTTTCCGCCAGCGGACCTCGCGAGACGCGGGCCAACTTCGCGCTCGTCGCCTGGCATCTGCGCAAAGGCTCACCTGCGGCGGCCGTGGATGCGGCCAAGGTGCTGCTGGCCAAACTCCCCGAAGATGTTGAAGCCCTGCAGGCCTATGCGGCGGCCCAGTTGGCCAACGGCGACGCTGCCGGCGCCCGCGCCACGCTGACCAATGCCGCACGGCGTGCCGCCTTCGACACGCCGCGCCTTGTCGAGGTCGCACGCCAGCAGGTATCTGCCCAGGACCTGAAGGGGGCGGCCTACACGCTGGAGAAGGCGCTCAGCGGCACGCCCAACGATCCTGCGGCCATCGCCATGCTGTCGAGCGTCGAACTCGCCCAGGGCAACCACGCACAAGCCGAGCAACGGGCGCGGCAGATCATCGAAGCGGCGCCCAAGTCAGCGCTGGGCTACAACCTGCTGGCCGAGGTCGCCATGCGCCGCGGCCAACACGCCGTCGCCTTGGACGCACTGCGCAAGGCCTACGACATTGAAAAGTCTTCCCTGACGTTGACGCGGCTGGTGCGTACGCTGGCCGTCCAGGGCGAGCAGAAGCGGGCTGTCGAACTGGCGGACACCTGGCTCAGGAAGAACCCGGCAGACAACGGCGTGCGCAATGCCCTCGCCGAACTGCACGTGCGCTCGAAAGACTACGCGGCCGCGCGCAAGCAATATGAAGCCATCCTGAAGACCGCGCCGTCCGACGCGGGCGTGCTCAACAACCTCGCCAACGTGCTGATCGAGCTCAAGGATCCGGCCGCCGTCGAGGTGGCTGAGCGCGGCCTCAAGGCCGACAACAGCAACCCGACGCTGCTGGACACGGCGGGATGGGCCAACCATCGTGCAGGCAAGACCGACCGCGCTCTGCAGTTGATGCGTGAGGCACGGCTGCGGGCACCGGACAACCCGGATGTCCGCTATCACCTCGCGGCGGTGCTCGCCGCAGCCGGCCGCAAGGGCGAAGCCAAGGACGAACTGAACGCCGCGCTACGCGCCAACGCGACATTTGCCACGGCCGGCGAAGCCAAGCAGCTCCTTTCCACCCTTAACTGAGGGGGCGACACCCCTTGGCACGCTGTCAGGGTTTCTTACAATTTATCGGACGGATAGAAGCAACATTTGCCAAGTCATTGAATTGCAAGGTTTTTCGCCAATTGGCATAAAGCTTGCTCAACGATTTGCAAATACTTGACGCCCTGTTGGCGTGTAAATCGAGGAACAACAATGAACATTCGCAATGTCCGCTGGAGCTTGATGGCCCTGGGTGCCGCCGCCGCGCTGGCGACGACGAGCGCTCAAGCAGCGTGGACCTTCGATTCGACCGGCAACAGCAGCACGTACACCTACAACGGCTCCACCGCTGGCGACCCCACGGTGTCGCTGACCGGTTTCTACGTCGCCAACAACGCCAGCACCGGCGTGGCCTCCGGCAACTGGGCCTCTTCTGCCGGCAATGTCGGCACGTCCGGCAACGCAAACTCCAGCTACGGCGTGACGAGCAACGGCGCCTACGGCATCGGCATGTACACCGGTTCGGACAATGGTTCGCCCTACCATGCGGTGGACAACAGCCAGAACACGGAAGGCGTGTTGTTGAACTTCGGCAGCTCCAAGGTGACGCTGACCAGCATCGGCCTGGGCTTCACGTCCAACGGCACCACGAGCAATTGCGTAGTTTCAACCGACTCGAGCTGCTACAAGGCTGACACGGCCGCAGCCACCGTGACGGTCGATCTGGCGGTGTATCGCTGGACAGGCACGGCGGCGCCTACGCTGACAGGCACGGCTGCCGGCACGATGTCGGGCTGGGAGCTCGTGAGCGTCCTCGGCGATGCCCGCACCGACGCGGCGCCGACCTATGACAAGAACGTCATCAATGCGGCGGGCAAGACGTCGAGCTGGTGGCTGATCACGGCCTACAACTCAGGCTTGGCAGGTGTCAGTGGCGCGGCCAACGTTGACAACGGCAACGACTACTTCAAGCTGCTTGGCGTGCAAGGCACGAAGTGCTCGGGCAACGTCACCTCCAGCGGCACCTGCGACGTGGGCCGCGCTGGCGTGCCGGAACCGGCCTCGTTGGCACTGACCAGCGTTGCATTGCTGGGCATGTTTGGCCTGCGCCGTCGCAAGGCCAAGGTTGCCTGAGTAGCTTCGTCGCGGGTCATCTGATGCCGTCTGAAGGCGCCCAATGGGCGCCTTTTGTTTTTTGGCGCCGCGGCCTGTTTGCCTGTCTCTGGCCGGACAGCCAAGAAGCGAACGACCGTGCTAAAACGCCTGGCATTCCAATCAGCACACAGCGAGACATGGACCTCAATTTCACCGATGCGGAGCTGGCCTTCCGCACCGAGGTGCGCGAATGGGTGCGCGCCAACCTGCCCGCCGACATCGCCCACAAGGTGCGCCATGCGCAGCGCCTGCACAAGGACGACCTGCAACGCTGGGCCAAGATCCTCGGCGCCAAGGGCTGGCATGGCTGGGCCTGGCCCAAGCAGTTCGGCGGCCCGGGCTGGAACGCGGTGCAGCGCCACCTGTTCGAAGAGGAATGCGCCCTCGCCTGCGCGCCACGCATCGTGCCCTTCGGTCCCGTCATGGTGGCGCCGGTCATCATGGCCTTCGGCACGCCGGAGCAGCAGCAGCGCTTCCTGCCCGGCATCATGAGCGGCGAGGTCTGGTGGAGCCAGGGCTACAGCGAACCCGGCTCGGGCTCCGACCTGGCCTCGCTGAAGTGCCGCGCCGAACGCAAGGGCGACAAATACATCGTCAACGGCCAGAAGACCTGGACGACGCTGGGCCAGTACGGCGACTGGATCTTCTGTCTGGTGCGCACCTCCAGCGAAGGCAAGCCGCAGACCGGCATTTCCTTCCTCTTGATCGACATGAAGTCGCCCGGCGTCAGCGTCAAGCCCATCATCATGCTGGACGGCGAACACGAGGTGAACGAGGTCTGGTTCGACAACGTCGAGGTGCCGGCCGAGAACCTCATCGGCGAGGAGAACAAGGGCTGGACCTACGCCAAGCACCTGCTGTCGCACGAACGCACCAACATCGCCGATGTGAACCGTGCCAAGCGCGAGCTGGAGCGCCTCAAGCGCATCGCCAAGGCCGAAGGCCTCATGGACGACCAGCGCTTCCGCGACCAGATCGCGCTGTGCGAGGTGGATGTCGTCGCGCTGGAGATGATGGTGCTGCGCGTGCTGTCCGGTGAACGCACCGGCAAGCAGCCGCTGGACGTCGCAGGCCTCCTGAAGATCCGCGGCAGCGAACTGCAGCAGCGCTACACCGAGCTGATGATGCTGGCCGGTGGCCCGCTGGCACTGCCTCATGTGCACGAGGCCATGGAGGCCGGCTGGCAGGGGGACCAGTGGCTGGGTGGCGCCTGGATGGGCGGCGCGGACTACGCGATTCCGGTCACCGGCTCCTACCTGAACGTGCGCAAGACGACGATCTACGGCGGGTCCAACGAAGTGCAACGCAACATCGTCGCGCAGACGGTGCTGGGCTGAAGCGGCGAGGAGACAGACAAGATGGATTTCGATTTCACTGAAGACCAGCAAGCCCTGCGCGACGCCGTGCGCCGCTTCGTCGACAAGGACTACGGCTTCGAGCGCCGCACGCGGATCGAGCGCGCTGGCGGTTTCGACCGCAGTGCCTGGGACGGCCTGGCGGGCCTGGGCCTCACGGCGCTGGCCGTGCCCGAGGCTCATGGCGGCCTGGGTTTCGGCGCCGTGGAAGCCATGGTGGTCATGGAAGAACTCGGCCGTGGCCTGGTGCTGGAGCCCGTGGCCCAGGCTGCGCTGATCGCACCGGCGCTGCTGGGCCACGCGTCAGACGAATTGCAATCGGCCTGGTTGCCGCGCATCGCGGGTGGCGAAGCGCTGGTCGTGCTGGCTCACCAGGAAGCCAAGTCGCGCTACCGCCTCAACCGTGTGACGACGCGTGCCGTGGACGGCAAGCTGACCGGCGTGAAGAGCCTCGTGCCGGTCGGGGACATCGCAGACGCCTTCATCGTGCCCGCCCGCGTGGCCGGTGCGGACGACGCGGCGGATGGGATTGCCCTCTACCTCGTCGAGCGCAGCGCAGCCGGCGTGCACACGCGGGCCTATTCGCTGCACGACGGCTCACGCGCCGCCGAAGTGCACTTCGACGGCACGCCCGGCCAGCTCATCGCCGGCCCCGACCAGGGGCTGGCGCTGCTGGAACTGGCCGCGGACATCGGCATCGCCGCGCAGGCGGCCGAAGCCGTGGGTGTCATGGAGAAATACTTGGCGCTGACCGTCGAATACATGAACACGCGCAAGCAGTTCGGCGTCGCCATCTCCACGTTCCAGGCGCTGCGCCACCGCATCGCCGACGTGAAGATGCAGCTCGAACTGGCCCGCTCGATGAGTTACTTCGCCACGCTGCGCCTGGCCGACACGCCCGCCGTGCGTCGCCGCGCGGTGTCGCAGGCCAAGGTGCAACTCGGCAACGCCATGCGCTTCGTCGGCCAGCAGTGCACGCAACTGCACGGCGGCATCGGCGTCACGGACGAGTACGCCGGCAGCCACTACTTCAAACGGCTGACCGTCATGGAGATGCAATGGGGCGACACGATGCACCACCTCGGCGAGGTCAGCGCCAGGATGCAGGACACTGCGGGGGTGTTTGCCTGACCCCGGAGGTCGCCCGATGAAGTTCACCGCCGCTCTGCTGCTCGCCGGCCTCGCCGCTGGCGCTGCCCACGCCCAGACCATGAAGCCCGGACTGTGGGAGTTCAAACAGACGCCCCAGCTCGATCCCGCCCGCCAGGCCCAGATGGCACAAGCGCAGAAGGCCATGGAAAGCATGCCGCCCGAGCGACGCGCCATGATCGAGCAGATGATGGCCCAGAAGGGCGTCAACGTGAACATGGCGGGCGGCTCGATCACGATCAAGGCCTGCATCACCAAGGAACAGGCCGAGCGCAACATGGCGCCCGTCGCGCAGCACGGCAACTGCACCCAGGACGTCAAGCGCAGCGGCAGCGTCATCCAGACGCATTTCGTCTGCACCGACCCGGCGTCCGAAGGCGATGCGACGGTCACGCTGCGCGGCAACGACGCGTTCAGCAACGACGTCACCATCCGCCACCAGCGCCAGGGCAAGACGGAAACGACCAAGGTCAGCGGTGAAGGCCGCTGGCTCGGGGCCGACTGCGGCGACATCCAGCCGATGAAGTCCCTGGCCAAGTGAAGCAGAAGCTCTCGCAGATCCTGTTCAGCCAGGGCTTTGGCACGCGTCGCCTGTGCGCGGGGCTGGTGTGGCACGGTGAGGTCACGGTCAACGGGCAGGTCGTCGAGGAGCCGGACACGCTGTTCGAGACGGAGGGCCTGCGCTTCACCGTCGATGGCCGCGAGTGGCCTGTCGTCGACAAGGCGCTGGTCCTGCTGAACAAGCCGGCAGGCTACGAGTGCTCGCAAAAGCCCAAGCACCACCCCAGCGTGCTGAGCCTGCTGCCCGCGCCGCTGCGCGAACGGGGCGTGCAGCCCATCGGCCGGCTGGACGAAGACACCACCGGCCTGCTGCTGCTGACCGACGACGGCGCGCTGATCCACAAGCTGACCTCGCCCAAGCACCATGTGCCCAAGGTCTACGAGGCGCGTTGCAAGCATCCGCTGACGGCCGAGATGGTCGGGCAATTGCTGGCGGGCGTCGAACTTCGCGAGCCGGAGACCAAGCCGCCAGCCAAGTTCCAGCGCCCGCCTGAAATGACGCGGGCATACGGTGCCGAAATCGTCGACGAGACGCTGCTGCGCCTCACGCTGCTGGAGGGCAGGTACCACCAGGTCAAACGCATGGTGGCCGCCGTGGGCAACCGGGTCGAAGCCCTGCACCGGCCGCAGTTCGGTGCACTGACGCTGCCCGCCGAGCTCAAGCCGGGCGAATGGCGCTGGGTTGCCAGCCCCGCGGAGGTCTGGGGCCAATGACGCAGCGGGGACAATGAACCCGATGCGAGTGTTCAGAGGCTTCCACCATCCCGGCATTGCGCCCGCCTGCGCGCTGACCATCGGCAACTTCGACGGCGTGCACCGCGGCCACCAGGCCATGCTGGCGCTGCTGCGGTCCGAGGCCCGCCACCGGGGCCTGCCGAGTTGCGTGCTGACCTTCGAGCCGCATCCGCGCGACTTCTTCGCGGCCAAATCGGCCAAGCCCGAGCTGGCACCGGCGCGCATCGCGAACCTGCGCGACAAGCTCGTCGAGCTGGAACGGTGCGGTGTCGATCAAGTCGTCATCCTGCGTTTCGACGAAGCCCTCGCCTCGCTGCCGGCGCAGGACTTCATCCGCCAGGTGCTCGGCGACGGCCTGGGTGCGCGCTACGTGTTGGTGGGCGACGATTTCCGCTTCGGCGCCAAGCGCCAGGGCGACTACGCGACGCTGGATGCCGCGGGCAAGGCGCGCGGCTTCGACGTCGCCCGCATGATGAGCTATGAGGTGCACGGCCTGCGCGTCAGCAGTTCGGCCGTGCGACAGGCGCTCGCGGCGGGCGACATGAGTGCCGCAGCCTCGCTGCTGGGCCGGCCCTACGCGATCTCCGGGCACGTCACGCACGGCCGCAAGCTCGGTCGCCAGCTCGGCGAATCGACCCCAGGCGCCGCCGACGGCTTTCGCACGCTCAACCTGCGCTTCACGCACGACAAGCCCGCTGCGCAGGGCATCTTTGCGGTGCTCGTCCATGGCCTCGCACCCGAGCCGCTGCCCGGCGTCGCCAGCCTGGGCCGCCGGCCGACCGTGGAAGATGCCGGCCGCGTGCTGCTGGAAGTGCATTGCCTGCGATGGCCGCTCGGCGTGGAGGGGGGCTACGGTAAACTCGCCCGCGTGGAACTGCTGCACAAACTCCGCGACGAAGCCCGCTACGACGGGCTGGCGGCGCTCACGGCCGCCATCGCGGCCGACACCGAGGCAGCCCGCGCCTTCCTGGCCACCCACGCTTCGCTGCACGCCCAGGTCAGCCGCCAGACCACGCGCGACCGAATTTGAAGCGGCTCCCCGCCGCTCTTCGCTCCGCCTCCTTCGCCTTCTGACCGCCAGGCCCGCCGCCTGGCCGCACGCCATGACCACCCCGGACTACCGCTCCACGCTCAACCTGCCCGACACGCCCTTCCCCATGCGCGGCGACCTGCCCAAGCGCGAGCCGGGCTGGGTCAAGGCCTGGGACGAGCAAGGCCTGTACAAGCGCCTGCGCGACGCCCGCTGCGGCGCTCGCAAGTTCGTGCTGCACGACGGCCCGCCGTACGCGAACGGCCAGATCCATATGGGTCATGCGGTCAACAAGATCCTGAAGGACATGATCGTCAAGGCGCGCCAGCTGGCGGGCTTCGACGCGGCCTACATCCCCGGCTGGGACTGCCACGGCCTGCCCATCGAGAACCAGATCGAGAAGACCTTCGGCCGCGGCCTGCCGCGCGACGAGGTGCAGGCCAAGAGCCGCGCCTACGCCACCGAGCAGATCAACCAGCAGCGCGTGGACTTCAAGCGCCTGGGCGTGCTGGGCGACTGGGACCACCCGTACAAGACGATGGACTTCGTCAACGAGGCCGGCGAGATCCGCGTGCTGAAGCGGCTGTTCGAGCGTGGCTTCGTCTACCGCGGCCTCAAACCCGTGTACTGGTGCTTCGACTGTGGCTCGTCGCTGGCCGAGTTCGAGATCGAGTACGCTGACAAGCACTCGCCCGCCGTCGACGTGGCCTTCCTGAGCGCCGAGCCCGAGAAGCTCGCCGCCGCCTTCGGCGTCGCACCGCTGGCCAAGGAGGCATTCACCGTCATCTGGACGACGACGCCCTGGACCATCCCGGCCAACCAGGCGCTGAACCTGAACCCCGAGCTGCCCTACGCGCTGGTCGACACGCCCAAGGGCTATTTCGTCGTCGCCGAGGCGCTGGTCGAGAAGTGCCTGGCGCGCTGGCAACTGGAAGGCAGCGTCGTCGCCGTCGTGCCCGGCCGCGCGCTGGCGCTGCTGAAGTTCAAGCATCCGCTTAGCGCAGTGCATCCGGGCTACGACCGCGAGAGCCCGGTCTACCTGGCCGACTACGCCACCGCCGACGACGGCACCGGCGTGGTCCACTCCGCGCCCGCCTACGGCCTGGACGACTTCAACTCCTGCGTCGCGCACGGCCTGGCCTTCGACGACATCCTCAACCCCGTGCAAGGCAACGGCACCTACGCGGCCGACCTGCCGCTGTTCGGCGGCCAGCACATCTGGAAGGCCAACCCCGTTATCGCGCAGACGCTGCTCGACAACGGCCGTCTGATGGCGCAAAGCAAGCTGACGCACAGCTATCCGCACTGCTGGCGCCACAAGTCGCCGGTCATCTACCGCGCCGCCGCGCAGTGGTTCGTGCGCATGGACGAGGGCGACGGCGTCTTCACGACCGACAAAGCGCCCGAGACCCTGCGCAACACCGCGCTGGCCGCCATCGCGGCCACCAAGTTCTACCCGGAAAACGGCCGCGCCCGGCTGCACGACATGATCGCGGGCCGGCCCGACTGGTGCATCTCGCGCCAGCGCTCCTGGGGCGTGCCGCTGCCGGTGTTCCTGCACAAGGACACGGGCGACGCGCACCCGAACACGCTGGAGTTCATCGAGCGTGCCGCGCAGATCGTCGAGCAGGGCGGCGTGGAGGCGTGGTCGCAACTCGACGCGCGCGACTGGCTCGGTGACGAGGCCGCGCAGTACACCAAGGGCAATGACATCCTGGACGTCTGGTTCGACTCCGGCTCCACCTTCCAGCACGTGCTCAAGGGCAGCCACAAGGGCGCGGCGCATGAGACCGGCCCCGAGGCCGACCTCTATCTGGAAGGCCATGACCAGCACCGCGGCTGGTTCCACAGCTCGCTGCTGCTGAGTTGCGCGCTGCAGGGTCGCGCGCCCTACCGCGGCCTGCTGACCCACGGCTTCACCGTGGACAGCCAGGGCCGCAAGATGAGCAAGTCGCTGAACAACGGCATCCAGCCGCAGGAGGTCAGCGAGAAGCTGGGCGCCGAGATCATCCGCCTGTGGGTGGCGGCCTCGGACTATTCCGGCGACATCGCCGGGGACAAGAAGATCCTGGACCGCGTCGTCGACGGCTACCGCCGCATCCGCAACACGCTGCGCTTCCTGCTCGCCAACGTCAGCGACTTCGACCCGGCGACGGACACTGTCGCGCCCGAGGACCTGCTGGAAGTGGACCGCTACGCGCTGGCCCGCGCCGCCGAGCTGCAGGCCGATATCCTGGCCCACTTCGAGCGCTACGAGTTCCACCCGGTCGTCGCCAAGCTGCAGGTCTACTGCTCCGAGGACCTGGGCGCGTTCTACCTGGACGTGCTGAAGGACCGCCTCTACACGACCGCGCCCAAGAGCCTGGCGCGCCGCTCGGCGCAGACGGCGCTGTGGCAGATCACGCACGCCATGCTGCGCTGGATGGCGCCCTTCCTCAGCTTCACGGCCGAGGAAGCCTGGGCCCTGTTCGGCAAGAGCGACAGCATCTTCACCGAAACCTACTGGGACTTCGGCATTACGGACGCCGCGCTGCTGGCCAAGTGGCACCGCATCCACGAGATCCGCGACGAGGTCAACAAGGCCATCGAAGCCGTGCGCGTGACCGGCGCCGTCGGCGCGTCGCTGCAGGCGGAGCTGGTACTCCAGGTGAACGAGCAGGACCAGATGCTGCTCGCCAGCCTGGGCGACGACCTGCGCTTCGTGTTCATCACGTCGTCGGTGCGCCTCGCATCGGCAGGCGAACTGGGCGTGCTCGTCACGCCCAGCAGCCACGCCAAGTGCGAACGCTGCTGGCACTACCGCGCCGATGTCGGCCAGAACCCGGCCCATCCGACGATCTGCGGCCGCTGCGACAGCAACCTGCACGGCACGGGCGAAACCCGTACCGTCGCCTGAGCGCCCCACCGCCCGGCGGGCCGCGCGCCGTCGCGCGCGGCCCGGGTACATTTGCGCCCCTCTGCCTGATCACCCCGCTCCGGCCTCGCCGACCATGCCCAAGCACTCCTCCGCCGCGCCCGGCCTCGCCCAGTGGCTGCTCATCGCCGCCCTCATCATCCTGGCCGACCAGTTCACCAAGATCCTGGTGCTGGGCGCCTTCCAGCTCGGCGACGTGCGCCCCGTCACCGGCTTCTTCAACCTGGTGCGCGCGCACAACTACGGCGCTGCCTTCAGCTTCCTGCACGGCGCCTCGGGCTGGCAGCGCTGGTTCTTCCTGGCGCTGGGCGTGGTTGCCGCCGCCGTCATCGTCTGGATGCTGCGCCGGCACGGCCAGCAGCGGCTGTTCGCCTGGGCGCTGACGCTGATCCTGGGCGGCGCGCTGGGCAACGTCATCGACCGCGCCATCCACGGCTACGTCGTCGACTTCATCCAGGTGCATGCCGGCGGCTGGTACTTCCCGGCGTTCAACGTGGCCGACAGCGCGATCACGGTCGGCGCCGTGCTGCTCATCCTGGACGAACTGCGCCGCGTACGCCGCGGCTGAGCGCCGGCCGAACAGGCAACCGGACACCTGCACCTCCCTTGCCTTGGGGGGAGGCGCCCGGTGCACCCCTCGGCTACGCTGCCGGTCAACTCCGGAGACTGCTGCCATGCGCCTGTTCGTTGCCACCCTCGCCCTGTCCGCCGCTGCACTGGCCCAGGCCCAGACCGCCAGCCACGTGTACCTGATGAACGACGCCAGCGACCTGCTCGGCGGCCCCGCGTTGACGACGCTGGGCGGTGACTTCACCACCCAGGCCGGCCGCTACAGCTTTGGCGCCAACCAGGGCCTCTCGCTCGAAAACGCCGTCAATGCCAGCGTCTACACGATTGACTTCGTCTTCAATTTCGACCTGGTGAGTGGCTATCGCCGCCTGATCGACTTCAAGGCGTTGACTTCCGACACCGGCCTGTACAACTACAGCAGCCAGCTGAAGTTCTACAACGAGGCCACCGGCCCGGACAGCGTGTTCGCCATCGCCACGGACGCCCGCGTCACACTGACCCGCGACGCTGCCGGCCTGCTGACCGGCTACGTCAACGGCGTGCTGCAGTTCCAGTTCAACGACACGGCTGGCCTGTCGCAGTTCAGCGGCGCCAACCAGATCGCCTACTTCTTCCGCGATGACAACGCGGTGAGCGGCGAGGCCAGCGCCGGCAGCATCGACTACCTGCGCATCTACGACACGGCGCTCACCGCCAGCCAGGTCGCCAACCTCGCCTCGCCCGTGCCGGAACCGGCGACGGGCGTGCTGGCGCTGGCAGGTATCGGTCTTTTCGCACTGCTGCGCCGCCGTCGCGCCTGAAGCGTCGCCGACAATGCGGGGTTGATTCCCCGCCGCCGATGCTTCTCGACTTTGCCAGCCTGAGCCACTACGACTGGCTCGATGTCCCGCTGTGGGTCTTCGACCCCGAACAACAGCGCAACCTCTGGGCCAACGCTGCGGCCCTTCGCTTCTGGCACGCCGACAGCGCCGAAGAATTCCTCTCGCGCGACTTCTCCGAGCATGGCGATGCCGTGCGCGAACGCCTGGCCGTCACGGCCGCCGACCACGCCCAGGGCAGGATCGTGCGCGAGCAGTGGACCCTGTACCCCAAGGGCGAGCCCACCACGGTGATGCTGGTCTCGCGCGGCATGCGCACGCCGGATCGCCGCCAGGTCATGCTGTTCGCGGCCGATTCCCTGGGCGGCGATGCCGACCTGTCGATGCTGCGTGGCGTCGAGGCGCTGCAGCACACCTCGGTGCGCATCGCCGTCTTCGGCCTGCAGCGCGGCGATCTGCTGATGCGCAACCCGGCCGCCGCATTGACCTTCGGCGACACGCCACCGGCCGCCGGCCAGACCGAGTTCGGCAGCCTGTTCGCCCATGGCGCCGATGCCGACAGCATCCTCTGCCGCGTGCTGCGTGGCGACACCTGCCGCCAGGACGTCGAACTGCAGACACTGGACGGCCGGCGTTGGCATGCGCTGGACGCCCGCCCCATGCGCGACCCGGTCACGGGCGACACCGTCATGCTCTTCAATGCCCGTGACATCGCCGACCTGAAGGCCAGCCAGGCCGAACTCGTGGCCGCACGCGAGGCGGCGGAATCGGCCAGCCACGCCAAAAGCGCCTTCCTCGCCAACATGAGCCACGAGATCCGCACGCCCATGAACGGCGTACTGGGCTTGACCGAACTGGTGCTGCAGACCGAGCTGAACGCGCGCCAGCGCCGCTTCATCGAGATGGCCCACGACTCCGCCAAGGGACTGATGACCATCATCAACGACCTGCTCGACGTGGCGAAGATCGAAGCCGGCAAGATCGTCATCGACGCGCACCCGTTCAGCCTGCACGACTGCCTGGGCGAATCGATGCAGCCGCTGCTGCTGCAGGCGCACGACAAGGGCATCCAGCTCAACACCACAGTCCAGGCCGGCGTGCCGTCTTGGCTGGTGGGCGATGCGCTGAGGCTGCGCCAAGTGCTGATCAACCTAGTCGGCAACGCGCTGAAGTTCACCGAGCACGGCGAGGTGCGGGTCGAGATCGCGCTGGCCGACGCCCATGACAACGATCCGCCGCAGCGGCTGCGGCTGCGCATGGCCGTCAGCGACACGGGCATCGGCATGACGCGGGACCAGATCGGGCAGATCTTCGACCCCTT
Organism: Roseateles sp.; assembly: GCF_965229315.1. Lineage (GTDB taxonomy): Bacteria > Pseudomonadota > Gammaproteobacteria > Burkholderiales > Burkholderiaceae_C > Pelomonas. The sequence goes on along the minus strand of NZ_CBDDJA010000002.1, from coordinate 1,621,381 downwards.
CACCCAGGCCGACGGCAGCATCACGCGCCGCTACGGCGGCACGGGCCTGGGGCTGACCATCGTGCAGCGCCTCATCGCCTTGATGGGCGGCAGCATCGCCGTCGAAAGCGAGCCCGGGGTCGGTTCCTCGTTCAGCTTCGAGGTCGTGCTGCGCCGTATCGCCTGAGCACCACCGGGTTTTCACCACCCGCAGCTGCGGGATGTGTTGCGAGGCGTGTCGTTCAGCTGTCATCCTAGGGATGCCATACTCAAGGCCATAACCTATTTCCGCCAACGAGTCCGACCATGATGCTCAAGCCCGCTCTGATCTCCGCCGGTCTGCTGCTCGCCAGCACCATCGCGTCCGCGTCGACGCCCATCACGCTGACCACCACGGGCCCCAACCAGTGGTCGGGCAGTTTCTCGGCCGCCGTCAGTGGCGCCAACACGTTCACGCTGGACCTGAGCAGCCTGGCCGCGCTGACCAGCATCAACCTGAACGCCGTCATCACCGCCAACTTCGCGGCCGGCAGCGGCTTCGACGTGACGGGCGTGACCTTTGACGGCAACCCGTTCAGCGCCGACGTCAACACCTCGTTCCCCGGCGGCATCGGCGTCGATGTGTGGACCTATGCGGCCACCAGCCTGACGCCCACGCTGCACACGCTGGTCGTCACCGGCAACCTGATCGGCGGCTCGGTCGGCTTCACCGGCTCGCTCAACATCCAGGCGCAGCCGGTGCCGGAGCCCGAAAGCTATGCGCTGATGCTCGCCGGCCTGGCCGCCATCGGCGCCATCGCCCGCCGCCGCAGCAACGCGCGCTGAACGGACCCCGCTCCAAACCAGGCCGGCCACTGCGCCGGCCTTGTCGTTTTCAGGGCAGCAACACGGCGCTGCCCAGCAGGCGGCGCGCCTGCAGGTCGCGATGCGACTCGGCCGCGTCGGCCAGCGCGTAGCGCTTGTCGATGCGGATCTTGACCTGTCCGCTGGATACCATCGCGAACAGCTCGTCGCCCATCGCCTGCGCCGCCCCGCGCGTGGCGATGTGCGTGAACAGCGTCGGCCGGGTCACGTAGATCGACCCCTTGGCCGCCAGCGTCGCGACGCTGAACGGCGGCACCGGCCCGGAGGCGCCGCCGAAGCTGACCATCAGGCCGAACGGCGCCAGGCAGTTCAGCGAGCCCTCCCAGGTGTCGGCACCGACCGAGTCGTAGACCACCTTGACGCCGCGCCCGCCCGTGATCTCGCGCACCCTCGCCGCAAAATCCATCTCGCGCCGGTAGTTGATGGCGTGTGCGGCACCCTGGTCCAGCGCGAGCTGGCACTTCTCGTCGCTGCCCGCGGTCGCGATCAACTGCAGGCCCAGCGCCCTGGCCCACTGACAGGCGATGAGGCCGACGCCGCCGGCCGCTGCGTGGAAGACGACGAAATCGCCCGCCTTCAGGCCATCCTGCGGCAGCGTGCGGCGCAGCAGGTATTGCACGGTCAGGCCCTTGAGCATCATCCCGGCCGCGGTGTCGAACGCGATGTCGTCGGGCAGCCTCAGCACGGCCTTGGCCGGCATCACGCGCGCCGTGGCGTAGGCGCCCGGCGGCTGGCTGGCGTAGGCGGCACGGTCACCGGCCTTGAGGTGCGTAACACCCTCACCCACGGCCTCCACGACGCCCGCGCCCTCCATGCCCAGGCGCGCGGGCAGCGGCATCGGGTAGGTGCCGTCGCGGTGGTAGACGTCGATGTAGTTCAGCCCGCAGGCCTGGTGGCGGATGCGGATTTCACCGGGGCCGGGCTCGCCGACGTCCACCGCCACCAGCTTCAACTGCTCCGGGCCGCCCGGGGCTTCGATCACCACGGCCTTTTCAGTCATCACGCATCTCCTGGTTGAGTTGTCGGCTATCGTGCCAGCCCTTTGCCCGCCGCGCGACCGGTGATGAAGCTGACCCCACGACTTGCTCTGCTGCTGACGCTGCCGCCCCTGCTGTGGGCCGGCAACGCCGTCGTCGGCCGAGCAGTGCGCGACGCCATCCCACCGATGACGCTGAACGCGCTGCGCTGGCTGCTCGCCTCGATGCTGCTCGCGCCGTTGGCGCGCCGCCTGCTGGCCGACCCGCGGGAGGCGCTCAAGCGCTGGCGCAGCCTGGCCTGGCTGGGCTTTCTCGGCATGGGTTGCTACAACGCGCTGCAGTACCTGGCGCTGCACACCTCGTCGCCGCTGAACGTGACGCTGATCACCGCCAGCATGCCGGTGTGGATGCTGGGCGTAGGTGCGCTGGCCTACGGCGTGAAGCCGACGCGCCGCCAGGCGGCGGGCGCCGGGCTGTCGCTGCTGGGCGTGGCGCTGGTCATCGCACGCGGCGAACCTGGCGCGCTGCTGGCGGTGCGCTTCGTGCCGGGCGACCTGCTGATGCTGCTGGCCATCTTCACCTGGGCGGTGTATTCGTGGATGCTGGCCCGGCCGATGAGGGGGCTGCGGCCCGGCGAGACGCCGGATTGGAACTGGGCCGAGTCGCTGATGTCGCAACTGATGTTCGGTGTCGTGTTCTCAGCCGTCGCGGCGGGCGCAGAACAGGTCGTGGTGCCGACGGCCATCCAGTGGAGCCCGGCGCTCGTCGCGGCGCTGGTCTACGTGGCCATCGGGCCGTCGCTGATCGCCTACCGCTGCTGGGGCCTGGGCGTGGCGGAGGCCGGGCCGGCGGTGGCCGGCTTCTTCGTCAACCTGACGCCGGTGTTCGCCGCCCTAATCTCTGCCGCGCTGCTGGGCATCGCGCCGGCCTGGTACCACGGCGTGGCCTTCGCGCTGATCGTGGCGGGCATCGTCGTGTCGTCGCGATGAGATGGTGAGCCACTCGCCCAAACTTGCCTCGCTGAACGCTGGCAAGTCCGGTCCGTCCCCGTGGGAACGGCGATGAACATCCGCGTGCTGCACGCCGACGACCGGCTGGTCGTCATCGACAAACCCGCCGGCCTGCTCAGCGTGCCGGGCCGCATCGAAGCGGACTGCGCCAGCGCCCGTGTGCAGACGCTGTACCCGGACGCCCTCGTCGTGCACCGCCTGGACCAGGCCACGTCCGGCCTGCTGCTGTTCGCGCGCGGCGCGCAAGCCCAGCGCGACCTGAGCGCCGAGTTCGCTGCGCGACGCGTGGGCAAGGCGTACATCGCCATCGTCGGCGGCACGCTCGACGGCGAAGGCCTGATCGACCTGCCCTTGGCGGCCGACTGGCCGAACCGGCCGCGCCAACAGGTCAGCGTCGACCTGGGCAAGCCCTCGCAGACGCGCTGGCGCGTGCTGGCCCGCGAGGGCCCCCACACGCGCGTCGCGCTCGAACCATTGACCGGCCGCACGCACCAATTACGCGTGCATCTGGCTTCACTCGGGCATGCCATCCTCGGCGACACGCTGTACGCTGCGCCAGACATCGCCGCCGCCAGCCCGCGCCTGCTGCTGCATGCCAGCGAGCTGCACGTGGCCGGGCATCATTTCTTCTGCCCACCGGACTTCTAGACATGCAACCCCCACGCTCGCTTCACTCGCTGCCCCCCGAGGGGGCGCCCTCGCGCTCGGGACGGCCCAGCGCGCAAGCCATGCATCTCTACATCGTCACCGGCAGTTCCCGCGGCCTGGGCGCCGCGCTCGTGCAGCAGCTCACGGCGCCCGAGCACACCGTCATCGGCATCGCGCGCCGCGAGAATCCGGCGCTGCAGGCCGAGCAGTGGACGCTGGACCTGGCCGATCCACTGCCTGCCGCCCAGCGGCTGCAGGCCTGGCTGCACGCCCACCGTGACGCGAACCGCGGCTGGGACAGCGCCACATTGATCAACAACGCCGCGCTGCTCAGCGCGCCCGGCCCGCTGGCCGCCACCGACCTCGACAGCCTGTCGGCGGCGCTGCGCGTCGGCCTGGAGGCGCCCACGCTGCTGAGCCGCGTCTTTCTCGCCGGGACCGCGGGCGTCCCGACCCGGCGCATCCTGAACATCTCGTCCGGCCTGGGCCGGCGCGCGATGGCCGGTGCGGCGTCGTACTGCGCCGTCAAGGCCGGGCTGGACCACCTCAGCCGCGCACTCGCGCTGGAGGAGCCGGGCGTGGGTATCGTGTCGCTGGCGCCCGGCGTCATCGACACCGACATGCAGGTGCAGTTGCGCGGCACCGACCCGAAGAGCTTCCCGGAGCAGGCGCGCTTCCAGGGTCTCAAGGACGGCGGCCAGCTGCAGACGGCGGACGAGACTGCCGCCGCCATTGTTCGGTTTCTCATGCGGCCAGACTTCGGAAAAACCATCGTCTCGGACATCCGGGATGCTTGAAAATCACGCGTCGAGCGCCATCTATGGGTCCGCTCCCACACTTTCTGGAGACTTCACGTGAACCGCATCCTCGCTGTGAGCCTGGCCGCCCTGCTGGCCTTCGCCCTGCCCGCCCACGATGCCGAGGCCAAGCGCCTGGGCAGCGGCGGCATGAAGCGCAGCGTGCCTGCGCAAACCACGCCGAACACGCCGCCGGCCCAGCAACCCGCCGCGCCGCAACAGGCCGCGCCGGGCAAGCAGGCCGCCGCGGCACCGGCTGCCGCTGCCGCGCCCAAGCGCTCGTGGATGGGCCCGCTGGCCGGCCTGGCCGCCGGTCTGGGCCTGGCCGCGCTGGCCAGCCACTTCGGTCTCGGCGGTGAGTTGGCCAACCTGATGACCATGGTGCTGCTGGCCCTGGCGGCGTTCTTCGTCATCCGCTTCGTCATGCGCCGCTTCGCGGCGCCGAAGTCGCCGCAACTGGCCGCTGCCAATGGCATGAACTTCGACGCGCAGCCGCAGCAGCCGGCCTGGAACGCGCAACCCGCCACCGGCACCGCCGCAACGGCTGCGGCCGTCGCGGCGCCGCTCGCTTCGGCCCTGCCCGCCGACTTCGACGCCGCCGGCTTCGAGAAGATCGCCAAGCAGGTGTTCATCCGCCTGCAGGCGGCCAACGATGCCGGTGACCAGGCCGACCTGCGCCGCTTCACGACGCCGCAGATGTACGCCAGCATCCAGCACGACCTGCTGGAGCGCGGCACGCAGGTGCAACGCACCGAAGTGCTGCAGCTGGACGCCAACGTCGTGGACGTCGCCACCGAGAACGGCGAGCAGATCGTCTCCGTGCGCTTCTCGGGCCTGGTGCGCGAGGCGAGCGACCTGGCCGCGCAGGACTTCGACGAGGTCTGGCACCTGGCCAAATCGGGTGAAGGCTGGCTGATCGCCGGCATCCAGCAGACGGCATGACCGACGACACACCGGGTTGGACCTGAGTCCGGCCCGCATGAGAATGGGCGCCTCTTCGAGCGCCCATTTCCTTTTGAGGCCCCATGATCCATCTCACTCCGCTGCGCTTCTCCGTCTGCGCCCTGGCCACCGCATTGCTGGCCGCCTGCGCGTCCACGCCGGCACCGGCACCGGTCGTCCAGCCCAACGCCAACCTCGTCGTGCAGGGCATCCCGCCCGTGCCGCAGAGCCTGGCCGACACGGTCGGCCGCTACAACGACTTCCGCGGCCACAGCTTCACCGACTGGCACCCGACGAAGCGCGAGATGCTGGTCAGCCACCGCAAGGCGGGGGCCGACACGGCGCAGCTGTTCCGCGTGACCTCCCCCTTGGCTGAAGGCGAGCAGCTGACGGACGGCATCGACCCCGTCGTGCGCGCCAGCTACGAGCCGCGCGAGGGCCGCTACATCGTCTTCGAGCGCGCCACCGGCGGCAACGAGGTCGCGCAGATCTACCGCCTGGCGCTGGGCCAGCCCGGCGCCCTGCCCGTGCTGCTGACCAGCCCCAACGAGCGCCACGCGGTGAACACCTGGCTGCGCAAGAGCGGCCAGCTGATCTACTCGTCGGTGCCCATCGACCGCACGGCCGAAGGCGGCTCACGCGCGAAGATCGCGACGACGCTGTGGCTGATGGACCCGGAGAAGCCCGAGGCGCGGCGCAAGCTCGCCGAGCTGGACGGCGGCGGCTGGGGTACGGGCCGGCCGTCGCCCGACGAGCGGCAGATCCCGCTGACGCGCTACCTGTCGGCCAACGAATCGCAGATCTGGATGATGGACGCCGCCAGCGGCGTGGCCAGGCAGGTCGTGCCGGCCGTGGGCAGCCAGGAACCCAAGGCCAGCTACGCACCCGCCGGCTGGTCGCCGGACGGCCGCACGCTGTGGATCGCCAGCGACCGCGCCGGCGAGTTCCGCGAGCTGATGAAGCTGGACCTCGCCAGCAGCCGCATCGACCGCGTCAGCAGCCACATCCCGTGGGACGTCAGCGGCGTGACGATGACCGAGGACGGCAGCCGCATGGCCGCGCAGTTCAACGTCGACGGCCGCGACGAGATCCGCTTCTTCGACCCCGCCACGGGCCAGGAGTTGCCCGCGCCCGCCGTGCTGCCCAACGGCAACGTCGGCACGGCCCGCTACAACACGTCGCGCGGTGAACTGGCCTTCTCGATCAGCAACGCCCAGGGGCCCAGCCAGATCTACTCGCTGGGCACCGATGGCCGCGTGCAGCAGTGGACGCGCGCCGCCGCACCCGCGGGGCTGGACACGTCAACGTTCGCCGAGCAGCAGATCGTGCGCTGGAAGAGCTTCGACGGCACGGCCATCTCCGGCCTGATGACCAAGCCGCCGGCGGCCAAGTTCTCCGGCAAGCGGCCCGTGCTGATCTCCATCCACGGCGGCCCCGAGGGCCAGGCCACGTTCGGCTTCCTGGGGCGCAGCGCCTACTTCGTGCAGGAACTGGGCATGGCGCTGATCCAGCCCAACGTGCGCGGCTCCGCCGGCTACGGCAAGAGCTTCCTGGCGATGGACAACGGCTTCAAGCGCGAGGACTCGGTCAAGGACATCGGCGCGCTGCTGGACTGGATCGCCACGCAGCCCGACCTGGACGCGTCGCGCGTGCTCGTCACCGGCGGCAGCTACGGCGGCTACATGACGCTGGCCGTGTCGACGAACTACGCGGACCGCATCGCCGGCGCCATCGACGTGGTCGGCATCTCGCACTTCGTGACCTTCCTGAAGAACACCGAGAGCTACCGCCGCGACCTGCGCCGCGTCGAGTACGGCGACGAGCGGGACCCGGCCATGCGCGAGCACCTGGAGAAGATCTCGCCGCTGACCAACGCCGCGAAGATCAGGAAGCCGCTGTTCGTCATCCAGGGCAAGAACGACCCGCGCGTGCCCTACACCGAGGCCGAGCAGATCGTCGCCAAGGTGCGCGAGGGCGGCACGCCGGTCTGGTACCTGCGCGCCGAGAACGAGGGCCATGGTTTCCAGAAGAAGGAAAACCAGGACTACCAGTTCTACGCCACCGTGCTGTTCATGCAGCAGACGGTATTGAAGTAGCCCGCCCATAGGCCGGTGGCGCTGGCCAGGTGGCGGGCGCCGGCCGCTCGCCGGCGCACTGCTGCCGCCACAGGCGAGCGTTGATCCAGCCGCCGTGCCCCACGGCGAGCGCGCAGCTGGGCTGCCAGGCGGTCACGCGCCCGAGCAGACCGTTCAGGGACTCACCGCCCTCGAAATCGAAAGCGGCGAAGTCCGCCATCCAGCGGTCGAACCCGGCTTGCGGGATGTCGGCCCAGCGCCGGCCGTCCCAGGCGCCGAAGTCGATTTCGGCCAGCGCCGCATCGGCCCGCCAGCAAAAGCCCCAGCGCTTCAGCCAACGGCCCACATCGGCGGCGCGGGCCAGCGGCGACGTGACGACCTCCCGCGGCAAGCCATGGCGGCGGGCATGCGCGCGGATGCGGTGCGCGAGGCGCTTGGCCTTGCGCCGGTCCACGGGCAGATCGGTGCGCGCACCGATGCAGCGCCCCGCCGCCCCCTGCGGCTTGGGGTGGCGCCAGATCGTGAAGGCTGGCATCAGAGCGCTGCCGCGAACGCCAGCAGCACGGCGATCTCGGCCAGTTGCTCCGTGGCGCCCAGGCCATCGCCGGTGTAGCCGCCCAGGCGGCGCTTCAGCCACTGGCGCATCAGCAGCGCGGCCAGCGTCGCGGCAGCGAGCGCTGCGATCAGGCGCGGCAGGTAGGCACCCAGCGCCAGCAACGCGCCCATGATCAGCCCGCACCAGGCCAATGCGATGAAGAAGTTGCGCGGCGCCACGGCCAGCGCCAGCGGCTTGGCCTTGGCGTGCTCGACGTCACCGCCATACGGCAGGCTGACCATGACGCCCACGGCCGCCGCGCGCGCGAAGGCATGGCTGGCGACCAGCGCCGCAACCGGCACCCACAGCGGGCGTGACGCCAGCACCCCGAGCAACGCGGCGCGCAGCAGCAGCGTCAGCCCCAGCGCCAGCGCGCCGTAGCTGCCGATGCGCGAGTCCTTCATGATCGCCAGCGCCTTGTCGCGGCCGACGACGCCGCCCAGCGCATCGAAGGTGTCGGCCAGGCCGTCTTCGTGGAAGCCCCCCGTCAAGGCCACCGTCACCGTCAACGCCAGCACGGCCGCGACCGCAGGGGGCCAGAGCTGCGTCGCGCCGATCAACACGGCAGCGCCCACCGCGCCGACCAGCGCGCCGACCAGCGGAAAGTGGCGCACGCAGTCGTTCAGCCACGCCGGCTCGAAGCGGTTGAGCCGCACCGGCAGCCGGGTCAGGAACTGCAGCGCAACGAGGAACAGCCGCACCGCGTCAGTCCCGGTTGCTGACGCCGGCGCTCTCGAAGCTCGCCATGTCGGCCAGCAGCGCGCAGGCGGCCGTCAGCAGCGGCCAAGCCAGCGCGGCACCGCTGCCCTCGCCCAGACGCAGATCCAGGTCCAGCAGCGGGCGCACGCCCAACTGCTGCAGCCAGCGCGCATGCGGGCCCTCGGCCGAGCGGTGCGCGAACACGCAGGCGGCCAGCACGCCGGGCCGCAGCGCGTCGGCCAGCGCCACGGCAGCCGTCGTGATGAAGCCGTCGACGACGACGACACGCCGCTGCGCTGCGGCCGCCATGACGCTGCCGGCCATCGTGACGATCTCGAAGCCACCCAGCGCCGCGGCGATCTCCAGCGGCGTCTGCGCCGCGGCGTTTGCCGCCAGCGCCTCGCCCAGCACCGCGAGCTTGCGCGCGAGGCCGGCATCGTCCAATCCTGTGCCGCGGCCCACGCAATCGGCGAGAGGCTGGCCCGTGAGGCGTTGCATCAGCAGACTCGCGGACGACGTGTTGCCGATGCCCATCTCGCCCAGCAGCAGCGCATTGCCCGGCAGCCGCTCGACCAGCACCATGCCCTTGCGCAGCGCCTGTTCGGCCTGCGCCATCGTCATCGCGGGGCCGGCGCTGGCGTCGGCCGTGCCGGCCGCGATGCGCAGGTCGGCGGCGCCCGCAGCGAGCGGCGCATCGACGCCGCAGTCCGCGACCGTCAGCGCCAGGCCCTGCTGACGCGCCAGCACCGACACGGCCGCGCCGCCGGCCAGCATGTTGGCGACCATCTGCGGCGTGACCTCGCGCGGGTAGGCCGACACGCCGCGCCGGGACAGGCCATGGTCGGCCGCATAGACGACGAGCTGCGGCTGCCGCAAGGAAGGCCGCTCGACGCCCTGGATCAACGCCAGCTGCAACGCCAGCGCCTCGATGCGGCCCAGCGCGCCCAACGGCTTGGTCTTGTGATCCAGCGCGTGCTGCACTTGCACGGCGAGGTCAGGCTCGGCCAGCGCCGGCAGGTCGGGAAAGTTCATGGCGAAGAGATCAGCCAACCAGGTTGGCCAGCGTCAGCAGGGCCAGCAGCAGCATCCACAGCACAACCGAGCGCCAGACCAGGCCCACAACGCTCTGCAGATGGCCCAGTTGCGGCAGTGCACCGGCCGTGGAGCCCGCCGCACCGGTGGCCTCGGGCTCGGAGCCGGCGTCGAAGGTCTTGCTGCGGTCCGGCGTGATGCCGGGCGCGGCGGCGCCGCCCAGCTGCAAGCCCACGGCGCCCGCGGCGGACGCGAGGATGATGCCTTCGTTGGGATGCAGCCACAGGCTGGCATCGCGACGCCAGCCGTTCACGGCCTCCTCGAAGTTGCCGACGATGGCAAAGCCTGTGGCCGTCAGACGCGCGGGCACATGGTCGATGAGGACGAAGGCCTGTCGCGCCAGCGCCAGCAGGCGTGGGTTGGTGGGCGCATCCAGCGTGCGGCTCTTGAAGGCCCAGTAGCGGCTGGCGAACTCCGCCATGCGGTACAGCACCGCACCGGCCGGGCCCAGGCCTATCGTCGAGCAGACGATGAACCAGAAGAACACGCCGAACACATGGCGGTGCGCGGCCAGCAGCGAATGCTCGATGACGTGGCGGATCAGCTCGGTGCGCGGCAGCTCGCTCGCGTCGAGGTGGCGCCACTCCGCCAGCAGGCCGCGCGCGGTCGTGTCGTCGCCGCGCTCCAGCGCGTCGCGGATGTCGGTGAAGTAATGGCTGAACTGCCGGAAACCCAGCGTCAGGTACAGGATGAGCACATCCAGCGCCAGCGCCAGCAGCACGCTGAAGTGGCGCAGCGCCCAGTACAGCAGCGCGATGGCCAGGCCTGGCACGAGCACCGTGATGGCCCACACGACGACCGCATGGTGCTCGTCGCCGGCATCGAAGTTGCGCCCCGTCCACCGCACCCAGCCGATGACCGACTGGTGCACGCGGTTGCCATGCCTCAGGGGCTTGAGTTGTTCACACAACAGGGCCAGCAGCACCGCAAAGAAATTCATGGGCCGGGATGATAGTGGCGCCACGCGCCTCGCTCAGGCAGTGGCGAGCAATCGGTAGAGGTTGCGCAACATCGCTGCCGTCGCGCCCCAGATGAAGTACTCCCGCTGCGGCCCCTGCCATGGCATGGACAGGAAGCGCCGCTCGGTGCCGGCGAACTCGAAGCGGTGGTGCTGGTGGTGGGCCGGGTCCATCAGGAAGGCCAGCGGCACCTCGAAGGCCTCGGCGACCTCGACCGGGTCGAGCTGCAGCGTGAAGCCGGGCTCCACCAGCGCCACGACGGGCGTCACCTGGAAGGCCGTCACCGTCGAGTAGATGGGCAACTGGCCGATGACGTCGATGTAGCGGCGCGCCAGGCCGATCTCTTCCTCGGTCTCGCGCAGCGCGGTCGCCACGGGCCCATCGTCTTCGGGCTCGACGCGTCCACCCGGAAAGCTGATCTGGCCGGCGTGGTCGCGCAGGTGGTCGGTGCGGCGGGTCAGCAGCAGGCTCAGACCGGCCTCGCGCCGCACCAGGGGCACCAGCACGGCGGCGCCCGCGGGCGCGCGGTCGGCGAACAGGCCGCCATCACCGGCGAACTCAGGGGTCCAGTCGTGCTGCGCCTGCAGCCGTGCGCGAATCGCCTGGGGCAGCAAGGCCGCGGCGGGCACAGCCGGCAGGTGGCTGTCGACGCCGATGACCGGTGCGAGCTGGGGTTGGGTGATGGCGGGGCGTTTCATGCGAAAAGACAAAAGCCGCCGAGAGCGTAGGCTCCGGGCGGCTTGCGTGCCGAAAGCAGGCTGATTAAGCCAGCTTCTCCTTGATACGTGCCGACTTGCCCGAACGCTGGCGCAGGTAGTACAGCTTGGCGCGGCGGACGTCACCGCGGCGCTTGACTTCGATGGTCGCGATCAGCGGGCTGTAGAGCTGGAACGTGCGCTCGACGCCTTCGCCGCTGGAGATCTTGCGGACGATGAAGCTGCTGTTCAGGCCGCGGTTGCGCTTGGCGATGACGACGCCTTCGTAGGCCTGCACGCGCTTGCGGGTGCCTTCAACGACGTTGACGCTGACGATCACGGTGTCGCCGGGGGCGAAAGCCGGGATGGCCTTGTTCAGGCGAGCAATTTCTTCTTGCTCAAGGGTTTGGATCAGGTTCATCTGTACTCCTGGGATCTTGGCGGTGCCGCTATTTATCGGGATGTTTGCAACTGGCCTTCACGCTTCTTTCATCGTGAACACCAGCCACTCGACCCGCCAGAGGATCGGACAGCCCGCTAGTGTAGCGCGGACCGCGGTTTTCGCCTAGAGCCCGGCCAGAAAGGCCTCATCGGCCTTGCTGAGCAGGCCGGCAGCACGCGCGGCGGCGATCAGATCGGGCCGGCGCGCGAAGGTCAGCGCCAGGGACTTCTCGCGGCGCCAACGCCGGATGTCGGCGTGATGCCCGGACAACAACACGGGCGGCACCGCGCGGCCATCTGCCAGCAGCTCCGGCCGGCTGTAGTGCGGGCAGTCCAGCAAGCCGTCCGAAAAGCTGTCCTGCAGATGGGACTGCGCATCGCCCAGCACGCCGTCCTGCAGGCGCGCGACGGCATCCAGCAGTGCCAGCGCCGGCAGTTCGCCGCCGGACAGCACGAAGTCGCCCAGGCTCAGTTCCAGCGTGACATGGCGGTCCAGCACGCGCTGGTCGATGCCTTCGTAGCGGCCGCACAGCAGGATGGCGCCGGGGCCGGCAGCCAGTTGCTGCACGCGCGCCTGGTCGATGCGCGCACCGGTGGGCGTGAAGTGGATGACGGCGGGCTCGGCCTCGCCGTGCTCCGCCATGCGTTCGGCCTTCGCGGCCGCCAGCGCCTTCTCCAGCGGCTCGGCCAGCATGACCATGCCCGGTCCGCCGCCATAGGTTCGGTCGTCGACGCGGCGGTAGTTGTCGTCCGCGAAATCGCGCAGCGGCCACAGCCGCACGTCGACCTGCCGGCTCTCGAAGGCGCGCCGCGTGACGCCGTGCGCCAGGTGCGGCGCGAACAGCTCCGGGAAGATCGTCAGGACGTCGAAGCGCACGGCGCCAGCCTCAGAAGTCGAGGCCCCAGTCGACGCGGATCTGCTTGGCTTCCAGGCTCACGTCATCGACGAACGCCGCGACGAAGGGAATCAAGCGTTCCTGGTCCGGCTTGGCCGGCTCTTGCACGCCGGGCGGCAGGATGCGCAACACCGCGTGCGGGCCGGTGTCGATGAGGCCGATGACGCGGCCCAGCGGCTGCGACTCGCGGTTGAGGACATCGAGGCCGATCAAGTCCACCCAGTAGTACTCGCCGTCGGGCGTGCGTGGGAAATCGCTGCGCGGGATGTGGATCTCATGGCCGCGCAGCGCCTCGGCGGCATTGCGGTCGTCCACACCCTCGGCCGTGGCGACGATGCCTTCGCCCTGCTCGCGCACGGAGCGTACGACCAGCACGGACTGCGCCGGTTTGGGGCCGGTGGACACCAGGTACCAGCGCTTGGCGCTGAACAGCGCGTCCGCATCGGTCGAGTAGGCCTGCACCTTGAGGCCGCCCTTGATGCCCCAGGCATCCAGGATGCGCCCTACCGGCAGCAGATCTTCGGGCCAGGAAGCAAAAGACGGCGCCGAAGCGCCGTCTTGCTGAGGCTTGTTGCCTGCCACGCGTGCTTAGGCGGCAGCGACAGCAGCCGTCTTCGCGTCGTCGACCAGACGGGCGACGGTGGGCGACAGCTGGGCGCCGACACCGGTCCAGTAGCTGATGCGGTCTTGCGCGACGCGCAGCTTCTCGGCGGCGCCGGAAGCGATGGGGTTGTAGAAGCCGACGCGCTCGATGAAGCGGCCGTCACGACGTTGGCGGCTGTTCGACACGACGATGTTGTAGAACGGACGCTTCTTGGAGCCGCCGCGGGCCAAACGAATCACAACCATGATGTTTCCTAAAAATTGGGTGACCACCGCACGAGGAGACACTCAGGGCGAGCAAGTCGAGTAGCAGGAACCCTCTGCCAAGGGAGACACTGTAGATACGCCGCAGCCCTGTTTGAAAGAGCAGCGACCAGCGCCAAACCCAGCATTATAAACTGGACGCGAACCAGTTCAAGTCGTTCCCCCACAGCAAATGTCACAGCCCTCTGCCAACGCCCCTTTGACGATACGCCCGAGCACCGACGCCGACGTGCCCGCGATCCAGGCCATCTACGGCCAGGCGGTGCTCAAAGGCACCGGCACTTTCGAAACCGAAGTGCCCGGCGTCGAGGAAATGGGCCGCCGTCGCCAGGAGGTGCTGGGCCGCCACCTGCCGTGGCTGGTCGCCGAGCGGGGCGGCGTGGTGCTGGGCTACGCCTATGCGAACTACTTCCGCCCTCGCCTGGCCTACCGCTTCTGCGTCGAGGACTCGATCTACCTGTCGCCAGCCGCGCAGGGCCAGGGCCTGGGCCGGCTGCTGCTGGCCGAGTTGATGGCGCGCTGCGAGGCGGCCGGTGCGCGCCAGATGCTGGCCGTCATCGGTGATGCCGCGAACGCCGGCTCCATCGGCGTGCACACCGCGCTGGGCTTCGAGCACAACGGCGTGCTGAAAAGCGCCGGCTGGAAATTCGGTCGCTGGCTGGACGTCGTGCTGATGCAGCGCACGCTCGGCCTGGGCGACAGCGCGGCGGCCAGCGAATGAACCACGACATCAAGCACAAGGCCGTCGCGACGTGGCTGGCCTTGCTGGTGGGCGTGTTCGGCGTCCACCGCTTCTACCTGCACGGGCTGAAGGACCGCTGGGGCTGGTTGTTCCCGCTGCCGACGCTGCTGGGCTTCATCGGCCTGCAGCGCATGGAACATCTGGGCCAGGATGACCGCCTGGCCTGGGCGCTGATCCCGCTGCTGGGCGTGAGCCTCGTCGCTGCGCTGCTGAGCGGCATCATCTACGGGCTGACGCCGGACGAGCGCTGGAACGCCCGCTTCAACGCCGGCCGCCCCGCGTCAGCAGGCGGCTGGCCCGCCATCATCGGCGTCGTGCTGTGCCTGCTGATCGGTGGCACGACGCTGATGGCGACGATCGCCTTCAGCGCCCAACGATATTTCGAATCGCAGGTCGCCGACACGCCCTGAATTCGCCGCGCACGCAGCGCGGCGGCCCCTCCAGCGACGCCCATCGATCCGGCTTTGCCGGGCCGTCGGGCGTGACCCCGTTGCGGGGGGGCGACCGTCAGGCCATAAGGGGCGCGTCAATAAATGGCGAAGCTGATCCAGTAGCAGACGCCGGACATCAGCGCTGCGGCGGGAATCGTGAAGATCCACGCCCAGACGATGCTGCCGGCCACGCCCCAGCGCACCGCCGAGGCCCGTTGCACCGATCCCACGCCGACGATGGCGCCGGTGATGGTGTGCGTCGTCGACACCGGCACGCCCAGCGCCGTGGCGACGAACAGCGTGATCGCGCCGCCCGTCTCCGCACAGAAGCCGCCCACGGGCTTGAGCTTGGTGATGCGCTGCCCCATGGTCTGCACGATGCGCCAGCCGCCGAACATGGTGCCCATGCCGATGGCGATGTAGCAGGAGACGATGACCCAGGTCGGTGGCGAATGCTCGCCGACGCCGACCATGCCGGCTGCGATCAGCAGCATCCAGATCAGGCCGATGGTCTTCTGCGCATCGTTGCCCCCATGCCCGAGGCTGTACAGGCCGGCCGACACGAGCTGAAGGCGGCGGAACCAGCGGTCGATGCGCAGCGGCGACTTGTGCCGGCACACCCAGGCCACGATCACCATCATCAGCGAGCCCAACACGAACCCCAGCAGCGGCGAGATGACGATGAAGGCCACGGTCTTCCAGATGCCGCCGGCGATCAGGGCCTGCGGGCCGGCCTTGGCGACGACCGCACCGGCAATGCCGCCGATCAGCGCATGCGACGAGCTGGACGGGATGCCCCAGTACCAGGTGATGAAGTTCCAGGCGATGGCGCCCATCAGCGCGCCGAAGATGACATGGTGGTCGACCACCCCGGGCTCGACGATGCCCTTGCCTATCGTGGCCGCCACGTGCAGCTGGAACACCAGCACGGCCAGGACGTTGAAGAAGGCGGCGAACAGCACGGCCTGCTGGGGCTTGAGCACGCCGGTGGAGACGACCGTGGCGATGGAGTTGGCCGCGTCGTGGAAGCCGTTCATGAAATCGAACAGCAACGCCAGCACGACGAGCAGCGCCACCACCCAGAAGGCGATTTCTGCGTGAGGCATGGTCGCTCCGGGGATCAGGAGTTCTCGAGGACGATGCCCTCGATCAGATTGGCCACGTCCTCGCAACGGTCCGAGATGGACTCCAGCTGTTCGTAGATCGCCTTGAGCTTGATCAGCTCGCGCACGTCGGCCTCCTCGCGGAACAGGCGCGACATCGCCGAGCGCATGACGCGGTCGGCATCGGATTCGAGGCGATCAATCTCCTCGCAGGTCTTCAGCGCGGCCTCGGTGGTGGCCGGCTTGCTGAGGTTGGGCAGCAGCGTGACGGCGTGCTGCACGCGCTCGCAGCAGCGCACGGACAGCGTGGCGAGCTGCAGCACCTGCTCGGGCACCGCCCGCACGTCGTACAACTGCAGCGTCTCGGAGGAGTCCTGCAGCAGGTCGACGATGTCGTCCATCGCGTTGATCAGGCTGTGGATCTGCTCGCGGTCGATGGGGGTGATGAAGGTGCGGTGCAGCATCCGGTTCACCTCGGCCGTGACACGGTCGGCGGCGTGCTCGGCCTTGTCGACGTCGTCCGCGTACTGCTGGCGCAGCGCCGGGTCGGCGTAGTTCTCGATCATCTTCAGGAAGGCGCGCGCGCCTTCCGCGATAAAGCCGCCGTGCTCATTGAAGAGCTCAAAAAAATTGCCCTCGCGGGGCAGCAGCTTGCCAAACAGCATGGGCGTCCTTGGATTTCTTGGAAGGCGCGCAGTTTACCGGCCGCCGTCATGGATTCGTCATCAGGCCGACGGGAAGATGAAGTAGCCACCCGGACGGACCGAGCGGTCCCGTACCGGGCGAAGCCCCGCGCTCAGGCCATGAACAGCAGCGCATACCCCACAGCGGTGGCCACGAACAGCGCCGGTATCGCGTAGGCATGAAAACTCCGCCACGCGTTGGCGTCCCCGGTCATGCGCAGCGCGATGAGATTGGCCAGCGAGCCGACCATCACGCCGAAGCCGCCGACGTTCACGCTGTAGGAGATCACCCGCCAGTCCTTGGAGTACTCCGCCAATGCAATCGCTGCCGGCACGTTGCTGACGATCTGGCTGGCGCCGATGCCCGCGAAATACAGGTTCACCGGTTGATCGAGTCCGAGACCCAGCATCACGTGGCGCACCGCGTCCAGCCCCGCGAGCAGGCGCAGGTCGATGAACATGAGCACGAAGACGAGCAGCAGCCCCCAATCGAGCTGCGCGAGTGCGGCCGGGCGGACAAGCAGAAAGACCGCCATGGCAGCGACCGCGGCCCAACCGGCGTGGTGCAGGTCGGTCGCGATCAGGAACGGGGCATACAGCGCGAGCGATACGCCGAGCAGCACCCGGTCGAGCGGCAACGGACCTTCGTCACGCACCTGGACAGGCCGATTGCCGAACACCGCCGCCGTCAGCGCAAGCAGTGCGGCCATGAGGATGCCCACCAACGGCAGCAGGTGCCACACGAACTCGCCGAACGACACGTTCGAGAGATGCCAGATGAACAGGTTCTGCGGGTTGCCGATCGGCGTCAGCGCCGAGCCGACGTTCACCGCCAACGCCTCGAACACGATGAGCCGGGTCGCCGGCATCTGCGTGAGCCGGCACACGCCCAGCGTCAGGGGCACCACCACGAACAAGGCCACGTCATTGGTCAGCACGGTGGACAGCAGGGCTGCGGCCGACACCAGGCACAGCGCGGCGGCACGTTCGGTGCGCATCGACATCACCAACACGCGGCCCAGGCGATGCAATGCCCCGCTGAGCTCCAGCCCCTTGGTCAGCAGCAGCAGGCCGGCAAGCGCGGCAATCGTCGACCAGTCAACCAGCGACGCATAGGTGGGGATGCGCGCAGGCGCGAGCAGGCTGAGCACCACCAGAACGGCGAGCAGCAATTGGAAAAAACGGTCGTGGCGCAAGCCACGCCATGCACGTTGCAGCAGGAACTTCATGGCCATGCGTCAGAGCCGTCCGGGGTTGACTTCACATGCTCTGCGGGTCCGCGTGAAAGCGGGCCCAGGCGCTCGATGCGCTGGGATTGCCAGCCTTCACCATGCGCCAAGTGGGCCAGTGCCGGCGCGATCTCCAGCAGCGGCTTCAACACGAAAGCGCGCTCATGCAGGCGCGGGTGGGGCAGCGTCAGGCGCGGCGCGTCGAGCACAAGATCGGCGTAGAGCAGCAGGTCCAGGTCCAGCGTGCGCGGCGCATGGCGGTAGGGTCGCTCGCGGCCATGGGCCGATTCGACGGCCTGCAGCGCATCCAGCAGTTCGAGCGGCGCGAGCGTCGTGTCCAGCGCCACGACGGCGTTGAGGAAATCCGGGCCGCCAGCGTCCACGGGTGCGCTGCGCCACACGCTGGACCGCGCCACCATGCGCACGCCCGGCAAGGCCTCAAGGCTGAGCGCCGCCTGCGTCAGCGTGGCGGACAGGTCGGCGCCGAGATTGGCACCGAGGCCAACGTAGGCGCGCGAAATCACGCGTCGCTGGATGGGGTTGCCGAAGTGCCTTCGCTGCCCGTCGGACCGCCTGCGCCCGCAGGCTTGCGGCGGCGACGGCGGCGCTTCTTGGCCGGCGCATCCGAGCCGTGCTCGGCGACGGCATGGTCTTCATCGGCCTCATCGCCGGCCGGCGCCTGCGCGTCGGCGCGAGGGGCGCGCACGACGCGCGGTGCCTTCTGCTGCGAGGCGCGCACGTCGGCCAGCAGGGCCTGCCGGTCGTCGTCGCTGCCGAGCGCGAAGTCCTCCCACCAGTCAGCCAGCGCCGGGTCGACCTCGCCCACGTCGGCGCGCAGGCGCAGGAAATCGAAGCCGGCGCGGTAGCGCGGCTGCTCGATGAGGCTGAACACGCCCGAGCCGCTGCGGCGTTCGAAGCGGGTCTGCATCATCCAGATCTCGCGCATGTCGCCCGCCAGCTTGCCGCGGCCGGAGATGTCGCCGATGCGCGCGTCGAAGACGGCGTCGATGGCCTGGGCCAGCGCCGGCACGGGCGGCTCGCCGCCGTTGCGGATCTTGGTCCAGCGGTCCAGCACCTCGTGCCACAGCATGCAGGCCAGCATGAAGCTGGGGCTGACGCCGCGGCCGTCGTTGACGCGGCGGTCGGTATCCTCGAACGCCTGGCGCACGAAGTTGCCGCGCACGCCGTCGTGAAGGTCGCCCGCGTCGGTCAGCATCGCGTCCAGCACGGCGAACACCTTGCCGCCCTGCCCCACCAGGCCCAGCTTCTTCAACTGCGCGAGGCTGGCCAGCGAGTGGCCGGTCTGCAGCAGCTTGATCATCTCGTCGAACAGGCGCGAGGCCGGCACATTCGCCAGCAGCGGGATGCAGGCCTGCACGGGGGCGAGCGTCTTCTTCTCCAGCTCGAAACCCAGCTTGGCGGCGAAGCGAACGGCACGCACGATGCGCACCGGGTCCTCGTGGTAGCGCGTGTCGGGGTCGCCGATCATGCGCAGCAGCTTGGCCTTGGCGTCGGCGAGGCCGCCGTGGTAATCCACGATGAGGCGGCGCTGCGGGTCGTAGTACATCGCGTTGACGGTGAAGTCGCGGCGCGCGGCGTCCTCGATCTGCGGGCCCCAGACGTTGTCGCGCAGCACGCGGCCGCTGGCATCCACCGCGTGGGACTTGCCTTCCAGTTCGCTCTTGGACGTCTTCTCGTTGCCCGACACGGCGCCAGCGGCTTCGGCGTCCGTGGGCAGCGCGCGGAAGGTCGAGACCTCGATGACCTCGTGCTCGCGCCCGCGGCCGTAGACGACGTGCACGATGCGAAAGCGCCGGCCGATGATGAAGGCGCGGCGGAACAGGCCCTTGACCTGCTCGGGCGTCGCGTTGGTGGCGACGTCGAAGTCCTTGGGCCGCATGCCCAGCAGCAGGTCGCGCACGGCGCCGCCGACGATGTAGGCCTCGAAGCCGCCGTCGGTCAGCGTCTTGACCACCTTGACGGCCCGCTCGTCGAGCAGGTCGGGGTCGATGCCGTGCACCTCGGCCGGGATTTCGACGCGCTTGCCCAGCGGTGTCTTCTTGGAGGCGGGCGCCGCGGTCTTGCTGAACAGCTTGTCGATGAACTTCTTGATCATGCGAAGAGTTGGATCTGGGGCCAGCCGCGTTCCGCGGCGATGAGGGCGAGCGCCGGGCTGGGATTGGTCACCACCGGGTGGCTGACGCGCTCGAGCAGCGGGAGATCGTTGGTCGAGTCGCTGTAGAAATGCACGCGCTCGAAATCGTGCCATTGTGCCCCGAGGCCCCGCAGCCAGCTTTCCACGCGGGCGATCTTGCCCTCGCGAAAGCTCGGGATGCCGTCGATGGCGCCCGTGTAACGCCCCTCGGCGTCGCGCTGCAGGTTGACGGCGATCAGGTGCTCCACACCGAAGGCCTGCGCGATGGGCGCGGTGACGAAGGCGTTGGTGGCCGTGACCACCGCGATCAGGTCGCCGGCCGCGCGGTGCTGCTCCACCAGCGCCACCGCCTCGGGCCGCAGCGCCGGCCGCATCACTTCGGCCATGAAACGCTCGCGCATCGCCAGCGCCTCGTCCAGCGGCCGCGACCGCCAGGCCGACGTCGCGAAATCGATGTAGGCCGCCAGGTCCAGCGTGCCGGCGTTGTACTGGGCGAAGAACTCGTCGTTGCGCGACCCCCACGCCGCACCGTCCACCCAGCCCACCTCGACCATGAAGCTGCCGAAGGCATGGTCGGAGTCCACCGGGATCAACGTCCCGTCGAGGTCAAACAAGGTCAGATTCATAAAATGGGGTCAGGGTCATTTGTCTCTTTGCCGCCTTCGCCGGGCTCGCCCGCCTCGTCGGCCAGCATGGCCTTGAGCAGCGGCAGCGTCAGCGCGCGTTTGCTGGCCATCGCGAACTCGTCCAGCCGCTCCAGCAACGCCATCAGCCCCTTGAGGTTGCGCTCGAAGCGGGTCAGCAGGTAGGACAGCACGTCCTCGCCCAGCAGCAGCCCGCGGCGGTCCGCCTCGCGGCGCAGCACCGCGCGCATCTCGGCTTCGCGCAGCGGCCCGAGCGCAAAGCTGGGGCCCCATCCGAGCCGGGTGCGCAAGTCCTCGCGCAACGCCAGGTCGATGGCCGGCGCATCGGCCGTCGCCACGACGGTGTAGCCCTGCCCGGCCGACGCGACGAACAGCGCGAAAGCGGCGTGCTGCTGGCCGGCGTCGAAGCGCTGGCAGTCGTCCAGCAGCAGCAGGCTCTCGTGCGCCGGCAGCTCCCAGGGCAAGGCGGTGTCGGCGTCGTACCACGCCACGCGGTGGCCTGCGGCCTGCCAGCGCTCGGCCAGCGCATGCAGCAGATGGGTCTTGCCCGAGCCGGCCGGGCCCCACAGCAGCACCGGTGGGCCGCCAGGCGTGAGCGCCTGCAGATAGGCCAAGGCCTCGGCATTGGCGCCGGGCAGGAAGTTGTCGAAGCTGTGCGTCGGCGGCGCCAGCAGCGCAAGCGGGATCTGCCTCATCGTCAGCGCTGCGCGGCCGCCCGAGGGCCCTGGGACGCCCCCTGAGGGGCCAGTGAACGGAATGAACGTGGGGACATGGTGAACTCAGCGGAACAGCGCACTCGCCAGGTAGGCGCGACGCAGTCGGCCCACCGCGACGGCGGCCAGCGCCGACAGCGGCAACGCGATCAGCACGCCGATGAAACCCAGCAGATGGCCGAAGGCCAGCAGCGCGAAGATGACCATCAGCGGGCTCAGGCCGATGCGTTCGCCGACGAAGCGCGGCGTCAGCACGAAGCCCTCCAGCAACTGACCGACGCCAAACACGACGGCGACGGCGACGACGCCGTAGACGCTGGCGAACTGCAGCAGCCCGGCCAGCAGCGCCAGCAGCAGGCCCAGGCCGAAGCCCAGGTAGGGAATGAAGACGGCCAGGCCTGTGAACACGCCGATGGGCAGCGCGAGGTCAAAGCCGGCGAGTGACAGCCCTGCGCTGTAGTACGCCGCCAGCACCAGCATGACGAGCAACTGGCCGCGCAGGTATTGCCCCAGCATGGCGTCGCATTCGGTCAGGAAGCTGCCCACAGGCCCGCGCGCCGCCGGCGGCACGAGTGCCCACGCGCGCATGCGCAACTGCGGCCAGTCGTGGAGCAGGTAGAACAGCACGACGGGCAGCAGCACCGCGTTGCCGATGAGCGCCAGCAGGAAACTGCCGCCGATGCGGGCCGAGCTCAGCACCGTGCTGAGCCAGTCCTCGAGGTTGGCGTCGAGGTACTTCAGCATGAAGGCCTTGATGCTGGCCGGGTCCAGTTGAAGGTGGATGCCGTGTGCCGACAGCCAAGGGACTAACTTCTGGTTGGCCGCAGTGGCCAGCGCCGGAACCTGCTCGCGCAGTGCCGGAATCTCCTGGTTCAGGATGGGCAGCACCAGCAGCAGCAGCGCCAGCACAGCCATCACGAACAGCAACTCGACGACCAGCACGGCCACGATGCGCGGCACGCGCCGATCCGCCAGTGCCTGCACAGCCGGTGCCAGCGCATAGGCGAGCACCGTGGCCATGATGAAGGGCGCCAGCACCGGCGCCAGCAGCCACAGCAGCAGGCCCAGCGCAGCGGCAACGCCGGCCCAGGCCAGGCCGATGCGTTGGTGCTTGCTGAGTGTGATCATCGGCGCAGTTGTCGGGCAATGGGCGCGGGATTGTCACTGAAGCGGCGGCCGGCCGCGGTCCAGCAGCATGCTCAGGCGGGCGCGCAGCGCGGGCGCGTCGGGCGCGTCACCGCACTCGGCCAGGTAGGCGGCCAGATCGTCGGCCGCCGCGGCGCCAGCCCCCAGCGCATCCAGCACCAGGCCGCGGTCGCGGCGCTCGGTCGGGTCGTCGGGCAGCAGCACGACCAGACGCTGCTGCACCGCCAGCAGCCGCGGCCAATCCTGCTCGGCGCGGTGCATTTCCTTCAGGTTGCGCAGCATGCGGGCCAGGATCTGCCGGGGCGTTGCGGCGCGCAGGAAGAATTCCAGCGGCAGTTCCAGGTCGTCGGGCAGGCCGCTGCCCTGGCGGTACAGCGCCAGCCGCTCGTCCAGCCGCGCGAGCGACAGCGACTCGCCCGTGAACGGGTCGATGACGGCGTCACCCAGGCCGACCCTGCACTTGACGAGGAAGTGGCCCGGGAATGCGACGCCCGACGCGCGCAGGCCGATGTGCTCGGCCAGCTCCAGCATCAGCACGGCCAGCGAGATCGGCAGGCCGCGGCGCGTTTCCAGCACGCGGTGGATGAAGCTGTTGTCGGCGGCGTAGTAGTTGTTCAGGTTGCCGGCGAACCCCAGGTCGCCGTGGAAGAAACGCGTCAGCACGCTCAGCTTGTGGGCGGGCGAGGCGTCCATCGCCGTGCGCTCGCGCAGCCGGCGCGCCAGGCCATCGACGCCGGCCAGCACGGCCTGCACGTCGAGCCGTGGGTGCTCGTCCTGCGCCAGGCTGACGGCCGCTTCGAGCAGGTTCAAGCCCTGGTCCTGCGCCACCAGCGTGGCGAAGTAGTCCAGCGGGGTGGGTACGGCGTACTGCATGGTCGGGTGCACCTCAGGTCGGGCGCGCCAGCGCCCGGAGCCTCATGCCGGCCAGCATCAGCACCGCGAAGTAGACGATGGCGCTGCCGGCCAGGCTCGCGGCCATGAACAGCGCGCGTTGCATTTCGTGGGCACCCAGTGCAATCCAGTCCAGCCGGGCGGCGAGCTGCCACTGCAGCAGGCCCATCGCCACGCAGCCCAGGCCCACGCGCAGGACGTAGGCAGCCCACCCGGGCTCCGGGCGATAGCTGCCCAGCTTCTTCAGGCCGACCAGCAGCCAGGTCGCGTTGACGAGCGCACCGAGGCCGATGGACAGCGCCAGGCCGGCCACGCCGATCCAGGGCACGAAGACGAGGTTGAAGCACTGGGTCAGCACCAGCACGGCGACGGCGATCCTGGCCGGCGTGCCGGTGTCCTGGCGCGCATAGAACCCGGGGGCGAGCACCTTGATGGCGATGAGGCCCAGCAGGCCCACGCCCCACCCCATCACCGACTGCGCGGTGTGCGCGACGTCGGAGGCGCGAAAGGCGCCGCGGTGGTACAGCACCGCCGTCAGCGGCTCGGCGAACACCAGCAGCGCGACGGCGCAGGGCAGCGCCAGCAGCATCACCATGCGCAGGCCCCAATCCAGCAGCCGGCTGTAGCGGCCGGATTCCCCCGAGGCCTGCGCTGCGGAGAGCTGCGGCGTGAGCACCGCGCTGAGCGCCACGCCCAGCAGACCGATGGGGAACTCCATCAGCCGGTCCGCATAGTTCAGCCAGGACGTCGCCCCTTCAGCCAGGTGGCTGGAGATCTGCGTGTTGATCATCAGCGACAGCTGCGACACGCCCACGCCCAGCAGCGCCGGCCCCATGTTCAGCAGCAGCCGGCCCACGCCGGGGTGGGCACGCGAGGCCTTGAAGCCACGCCAGCTCAGGCTCAGGCGCGGCATCGCACCGATGGCCCGCAGCGCCGGCCACTGCACCAGCAACTGCAGCACGCCGCCCAGCATGACGCCGAAAGCCATCGCATAGATCCCCGGGTAGCCGGCGCGCTGCAACGGCCCGGCCAGCGCCCAGCCGACGGCGACGACGCTCAGGTTCAGCAGCACCGGCGTGGCCGCCGGCACGACGAAGCGCCGCCAGGTGTTCAGGATGCCCGCCGACAGCGCGACCAGCGACATGCAGCCGATGTAGGGGAACATGAAGCGCGTCATGACGACGGAGGCGTCGAACGCCCCGGTCGACAGGCCCGACCCCAGCAGCCAGACCAGCACCGGCGCCGCGGCGATGCCCACCACGGACGTCGCCACAAGCGCCCACAGCAGCACCGTCGCGACGGCGTCGATCAGGCGGTGCGTGGCCTCCTCGCCCTCCTTCGCCCGGGTGCCGGCCAGCAGCGGCACGAAGGCCTGCGAGAAGGCACCCTCGGCAAACAGCCGGCGCAGCAGGTTGGGAATGCGAAACGCCACCAGGAAGGCATCGGTCATCGCCGTGGCGCCGAACAGGCCGGCCACCATCTGTTCACGAACGAGGCCGGTGATGCGCGAGGTCAGGGTCAGCAGGGAGATGGTCGACGCAGCGCGCAGCAGATTCATGCGCAGGATTATCTGTGCCGCCTTCGGGAGGCTTTTCCAGAACTCTGGCGGGATACTTGGCTGAAACCCTGTTGTCATGCTAGACTCATGGTCTTTGCACCAACTGGGTATACAAACAGCATGGCAACCAGCTCCAAAGCCAAGAAGAAGACGGTTCGCCTGGCGTCGGGTCGCAAACGCGCCCGCCAGGACGTCAAGCTCAACGCCGCGAACACCGCGCTGCGCTCCAAATTCCGCACGGTCGTCAAGAACGTGCAAAAGGCTGTGACGGCCGGCGACAAGGCCAAGGCCGCCGACCTGTTCAAGAGCGCCCAAGCCGTCATCGACTCTGTCGCCGACAAGGGCATCTTCCACAAGAACAAGGCTGCTCGTCACAAGAGCCGCCTGTCCGCCAAGATCAAGGCTCTCGCGGCCTGATTCAAATCCAGCTCTGGTGCAAGCAAAAGGCCCGCTCTAGCGGGCCTTTTGCATTCCAGGACGGGATTTTCAATGCCACTCGCCCGGCACCACGCCCTGGATGCTGCGATCGCGCAGCCACTCGGCGACGACACGGGCCACCCATTGCGGGTCATCCAGCGGCAAGTCGTGGCCGGCCCTGGTGTGCAGCCGCAGCGGCGCCCCCCAGGCACGGCTGATCGCCTGCGAGCAGCGCCAGTCCACCAGGCCATCGGCCTTGCTGCACAGCAGCAGCATCGGTGCAGCGGGGCGTGTGCGGCTGGCACGGTAGCGAATGCTGGCCAGCAGCTGGCGCGCCGTGTTGCGCACGCCGAGCGGATGCTGGCGCTGCAACTCCAGCCAGCGATCAATGACGGCGTGCGGGGGGGTCAGCCGTGTCGTCAGGCTCAGCACGCGCTCCTCGCGCATGCGGGCGCTGAAGCGGCTCAGCGACAGCAGCAGCAGACCGAGGTAGTTCAGCGGCCGCGGCTTGCGGAACAACTCGCTGAACGGCCGCAGGCTGGGATTGATCAGCACGCCGGCCTCGATCTCGTCCGGGTAGCGGTTGGCCCAGTCCGTCAGCACCGCCGCGCCGAGCGACATGCCCACCAGCGACACCGGCCCCTGGATGCCGCGCTGCCGCAGATCGGCCCGACAGGCTTCGACGATGGCCGACACCTGCGTGGGGCTGGCCTGGCGGCGCATCGTGCCGGTGCCGGGCAGGTCCTGCATCAGCAGCCGCGACGCCGGCTGGAGCCCCCGCAGTTCGCGCAGCAGGTGGTCCGGGAAGACGCCCCAATGCCCGCTCTCCCGCGACAGCCCGCGCAGCAACACCCAGGTCGGCGTCAACGCGCGCGCAGACTCGGGCAGTGCCGTGCGCGGCAAGTCAACCGGGAGTGATGCAGCAGGGGTAGTCATCGACACATGGCCCAACGTTGCAAAGGATACCGGTGGCCCCAGGCCATGTGCCATGGGGATGTCGATAGGCGTGCCGCTTCAGGCGGCCGGCTTGCCATCCGGCAGCAGGCAGGCTTCGGCGACCTGCAGGTTGTTGTCGCGGGCAAAGTTCATGACGAAGTCCCAGGCCATCGGCTCCAGGCGCCTGAGCTCCTCGTTGACGATGACGCACTTCACCCCGTTGATGACGGTGGGCACGCACAGCGGCGAGTAGCCGATGTGGGCGCCGATGCCGGGGCGCACGCCGCCCGGGCGAAAACACGACATGGCGCCTGCCAGCCGCTCCGCCCAGTCACTCGGGCGGAAGGTTTTTCCATCCAGGGTCACACCTTGGATGAAGACTTCGCGCGGCGGGGGGGCAACGGTCATGAAACGGGCGTTTTGCGGTACAGCGGAGCGCCGCTGACAAAGACCCCTATTGTGCCTCGGCAGGCGCTTATCTGCTGCGGCGCAACAAATGTCTTCGCATCAACCCTAGAATCAAAAGCCCACTTTTCCTCAACCTTTCCAGGAACCTTTGGAGACCCGATGAACGCTGTGCCCTCCTCGTCCGAGCCCCATGTGATGCCGACCTACGGCCGCCTGCCCGTTGCGCTCTCGCACGGCCAGGGCTGCTGGGTCTGGGACACGCAGGGCCGACGATTCCTGGACGGGCTGGCCGGCATCGCGGTCAACACGCTGGGTCACAACCACCCGCGCCTGGTGCCGGCGCTTCAGGAGCAGGTCAGCCGGCTCATCCACACGAGCAACTACTACCACGTGCCGCTGCAGGAGCAGCTCGCCGCCAAGCTCTGCGAGATCTCGGGGCTGGCCAACGTCTTCTTCTGCAACAGCGGCCTCGAAGCGAACGAGGCGGCGCTGAAGATCGCCCGCAAGTTCGGCCATGACCGCGGCAACACCAACCCCGCCGTGATGGTGTTCGAGGGCGCCTTCCACGGCCGCTCGCTCGCCACCCTGTCGGCCACGGCCAACCCCAAGATCCAGGCCGGCTTCGCGCCGCTGGTGCCCGGCTTCGTGCGCGTGAAGCTCAACGACACCGCCGCCGTCGAGGCCGCGCTGGACGCCCACCCCCACATCACGGCCATCTTCCTGGAGACCATCCAGGGCGAGGGGGGCATCAACCCAGCCCGCATCGACTTCCTGCAGGCGCTGCGCCGCATCTGCGACGAGCGCGACCTGCTGCTGATGCTGGACGAGGTGCAGTGCGGCATCGGCCGCACCGGCAAGTGGTTCGCCCACCAGTGGGCCGGCATCACCCCTGACGTCATGCCGCTGGCCAAGGGCCTGGGCTCGGGCGTGCCGGTGGGCGCCGTCGTCTGCGGCCCGCGCGCGGCGGGCGTGCTGCAGGCCGGCAACCATGGCACCACCTTCGGCGGCAACCCGCTGGCCATGCGTGCCGGCGTCGAGACGCTGAAGATCATGGAAGAAGACGGCCTGCTCGCCAACGCCGCGGCCGTCGGCGAGACGCTGCGCCAGGCGCTGGCCGAAGGGCTGGCGGGCGTCGACGGCGTCGTCGAGATCCGCGGCCAGGGCCTGATGCTGGGCATCGAGCTGGACCGCGCCTGCGGCGCGCTGCTGGCCCAGGGCATCGATGCCGGCGTGCTGTTCAGCGTGACGGCCGAACGCGTCATCCGCCTGGTGCCGCCGCTGATCCTCACGCACGACGAGGCCCGCGAGATCGCCCACCGCCTGGTGCCGCTGGTGAAGGCGTTGCTGGCCCAGCCCAAGCCATGAAGCCGGGGGATGCTCTGATGCGCCACTACCTCCAGTTCAAGGACCTGCGCGCCGAGGAATACGCCCACCTGTTCGACCGCGCCGCCATCATCAAGCGGCGCTTCAAGAACTACGAGCGCTACCAGCCGCTGCAGGACCGCACGCTGGCGATGATCTTCGAGAAGGCGTCCACCCGCACGCGCGTCAGCTTCGAGGCGGGCATGTACCAGATGGGCGGCTCGGTCGTGCACCTGACCACCGGCGACAGCCAGCTCGGCCGCGCCGAGCCGGTGGAAGACTCGGCGCGCGTCATCAGCCGCATGGTCGACATCGTCATGATCCGCACGTTCGAACAGAGCAAGATCGAAGCGTTCGCGGCGCATTCGCGCGTGCCGGTCATCAACGGCCTGACGAACGAGTACCACCCCTGCCAGATCCTGGCCGACCTGTTCACCTTCATCGAGAACCGCTGCATGGACCGCCGCGGCGCCATCGACATGGACTGCCTGAAGGGCCGCGTCGTGGCCTGGGTGGGTGACGGCAACAACATGGCCAACACCTGGCTGCAGGCGGCGGAGATCCTCGGCTTCACCGTGCACGTCAGCACACCCGGCGGCTACGAGATCGATCCGGCCGTGGCCGGCATCCAGGACGCGAACTGCTACCGCGTGTTCAAGGACCCGCGCGAGGCCTGCGTCGGCGCCGACCTGGTGACGACGGACGTCTGGACCAGCATGGGCTACGAGGCCGAGAACGAGGCCCGCAAGGCGGCGTTCGCCGACTGGTGCGTGGACCGGGACATGATGGCGCGCGCCAAGCCGGACGCGCTCTTCATGCACTGCCTGCCGGCGCACCGCGGCGAGGAGGTGGCGGCCGACGTCATCGACGGGCCGCAGTCCGTCGTGTGGGACGAGGCGGAGAATCGCATGCACGTGCAAAAGGCACTCATGGAGTACCTTTTGCTCGGCCGGATCGGCTGACCGCCACCTCTGCAGAAAAAAGCCGGCCTCACCGCCGGCTTTTTCTATGTGCGTTTGCCGATCAGCCGCGGCGACGGCGGGCCAGCAGCAGCGTCGCGCCAGCCAGCAGCATCGCGACGCTGCTGGGTTCCGGCACGGCCGAGATGTTGTCCAGGCCGACGACGTTGGCCGCACCGGTCAGGTCGAACGACTGCGCGACACCGCCGAACGTCAGCACGGCCTGGGTCCAGGTCGTGTAGTCGGCCGAGTTGGCGGTCAGGTTGATCGTGCCCAGCAGCGTGCCGGTGCCGTTCAGGCCGGAGTAGGCGCTGATGGCGAAGCTCACGTCGCTGGGCGACGAGTAGAAGAAGCGCAGGCCGCCTTCGACGCCGCCGGCCACGTTCATGTAGGCGGCCGTGTTGACGACGCCGTCCAGTTGCACGAAGCCCACGCCCTGCGGCGACGGTGCGCCGGCGTAGTAGGCCCCGTCAGGCAGGCTGCCCAGGCCGTCGCCGTTGGACAGGCCCATCACGTTGGTGAACGTCACGCCGCTGGCGGCGTAGCTGGCGTCGACCATCTGGCCGTAGTCCCAGCTCTTCTCGAAGTCCACCGTGAAGGTGGTGGATGCGAAGGCCGGTGCGGACAGGCCGAGGGCCAGGGCGAGGGTGGCGAGCTTCATGGGCAGAACTCCAGGGCAGGAAGGATGGGGCGGCCGCAGCCGCTGCGTCTGATTTCGGGGCGCAGTGTGGTCGGCAAAGACGACAGCGGCGTGACGCAAATAAGGCAGCGCCATGTCTCCCGCCACCGGTCGCCGTTTCATGGCGCTGTCACGCGCGGCGGTGATGGTCCGGGCTTTTCCGCCGAGGCCCGCATGCATTCCACCCCCCTGCCCCGCCGCCGCCTGCTGGTCGCCGCCACCGCCGCTGCCGCCGGCCTCACCGGCTGGTCACGCTCCGCGCAGGCCTGTGACTTCTTCAGCTCGCGCCTGCGCATCTGGCACCCATGGACGCGCGCGACGCGCGTGGACGCCGACACCGCCACGCTGTGCATGAGATTCGACGAGGTGCAGAAGACCGACCGCCTGATCGGCGTCGAGTCTCCCGTGTGCGGCGGCGCACGCCTGGCCGGCCCCAAGACAGATGCGCAGGTGAAGGGCGTGGACCTGCTGATCCGCGAGGGGCAGGAGCTGACCCTCACCGAAGACGGCCTGCACATCGAGTTGCTGGACCTGCAGCAGCCGCTGCAGATCGGCCGCAGTTTTCCGCTGCGCCTGCTGTTCGCGTCGGGCGATGCGGTCAACGCGCAGCTCAACGTGGACTTCGCCGGTCTGCGCTGAACAACACCCGCGCCAAACCGCCACAGAGCCGTCACGCCAAGGTCACGCCCGCTTCCTAGCATCCGCCCGTTTTCAGCCCCGCCCACACACCCCTGGAGCAGCCTTCATGAACCACATCTTCAGCAAGAGCCAGATCGCCCTGGCCGCCGTCGCGGCGCTTGGCGCTGCCGCGGTCATCGCGCCCAATTTCGCGACCGCCGCCGGCAAGACCGCCGGCAAATACGTCGCCGGCGACTTCCACAACCACACCACCTGCTCGGACGGCGCGATCTCCATGCAGAAGCTGGTCAAGAAGGCCACCGACAAGGTCGACACGCCCTGGGGCCTGGACTGGTTCGTGCAAGCCGGCCACGGCGGCAACGGCAACCGCAACTGCACGCTGGCCGAAGACGCCACGCTGGCCACGCCCGCCTACCCCTACCTGAGCGGCAACACGCCCTTCAACACCGGCACCGGGCAATCGCCCTCGCAATACGCCGGCCCGGCCACGACCTGGGCACAGAGCATCGGTGCCGCCAACCTCAAGGGCCTGAACGGCGGCGTGGGCGGCAACGGCAACATGTGGCGCTGGCAGTCCATCCAGGAGTACCAGTACCCGCAGCTGGAATACCTGGCGGCGTACAAGAACGTGCCGCTGTTCATCGGCATGGAGTCCGTCGTGGCCGGCCACGAGCACACGTCGATGTCCGTCATCACGGGCCAGATGCCCGCGTCCATGGACAACGCCACGCTGCCCACCACGCCCGGCTACACGGCGCTGGGCAATGCCAACGCGCTGGCCCAGTGGTCCTACTGCTTCGACCGCGGCGACACCGACACCAGCCGCGGCAACACCACCGGCTCCACGGTGGGCAACAACTGGAACTGCGCCAACCCCGACAGCGCCGACTCCACGTCCGCCACGCTGGGCTGGACCGACGCGGCCAAGAAGCTGATGCAGCCCGGCGGCACCGGCACCGGCAGCAAGGGTCACCTGAAGACCGTCGAGGCGCTGAAGTGGATGGCCAAGTTCCACCCCAACGCCAGCTACTACGTGCCCGCCCACCTGGAGCGCGCCGGCCCGTTCAACCCCGACGGCAACAACGGCTTCAACATCGAGCACCTGCGCAACTTCAACAACGCGGCGCCCAACGTCGCCTTCGGCTTCGAGTCGCAGCCCGGCCACGGCGCATCCAGCAACCGCGGCGAATACCAGGTCAAGCGCAACAGCATCGCCGGCGTGCTGACCGACTCCGTCGGCGGCACCACTTACGGCGGCACGGGCGTCTACGCCGGCCAGGTGGGCGGCGTGTGGGACGCGCTGCTGGGCGAAGGCCGCAACTGGTGGTTCTTCGCCAGCTCCGACTGGCACAACCGCGGCATGTTCGGCCCGGACGACCGCCGCTCCACGCAGGACTTCTACCCCGGCGAATACCAGCGCACCTACATCCTGGCCCGCAATGGCACCGACAAGCTGCGCCCGCAGGCCATCGTCGACGGCCTGCGCAGCGGCAACGCCTGGTCCACCACGGGCCAGCTGATCGACCGCCTGGCCTTCGTCGCCTGCGTGTCCTATCCCGGCCCGAGCGCGCGCACCAACGCCGCCGTCGAAGCCATCGCCGTGGCTGCCGCCACCAAGGGCACGGACATCGACACCACCGGCTGCGCCACAATGGGCGAGAAGCTGCAGGTGCGGGCCGGCGCCGAGATCGTCGTGGCCGTCGCGCTGCGTGACCCGGAAGGCGCGAACTACTCGCCCTACACCTTCCCCAACCCGTCGCTGGCCCAGGTCGGCATCACCCAGCCGATCAACAAGCCGGTGCTGGACCACGTGGACGTCGTGCGCGGCCTGGTCAGCGGCTACAAGGCCCCGGGCGCGGCCGATTACTCGGGCGAATGGCCGCGCAACACGGCCTGGCTGAGGGCCGACGGCACCACCGCCGACCTCTCCGTGGTGCCCGCCGCCGCGAAGAACACGACGGCCGCCGTCATCAAGACCTTCAACGGCAACGGCGCCACGCCCTGGGTCACGGTGCAGTCCGGCGTGGACAACACCAAGTTCCTGAAGATGAGCTTGCGCATCCCCGCGGTGCAGGCCTCGCAATACGTGCGCCTGCGCGGCAGCAACCTGCCGCCGGCCGTGCCGTTCGAGACCGACGCGAGCGGCAACCCGCTGGCCGACATCTTCACGAACGCCAACGACACGACCATGCTGCGCATCCCCTGCAACACCGTCGGCACGGTGCTCACCGGTGACGCCATCAACGGCTGCCCGGCCCACCTGCCCACGGTGTCCGGCCAGAAGTACGTCGCCTACGACGTGGCCGCCTGGTCGGACCTGTGGTTCTACAGCAACCCGATCTACGTCGAAGTGGCCAACTCGGTCGCCGTCGCCGGCGTCAAGTAAACCGCGCTGCCGGGTTGAAGGGGGCGCCACGGCCACGTGGCGCCCCTTTTTGTTTCGCGCGGCGCGGCCACGATGACGCGCCGGGCCGGCTCAGCCCCGCTCGCCGCCGCCCCGCGGCTTGTCGTCATTCTGTCTTGCAGCGTCGATAGCATCCGCCGCCTGTCCCCGTGTCCCGCCTGATCCATGTCCGCCCCACTGCCCTTGACCTCGTCCACCCAAGCACCGCCCGCCAAGCCACTGCCTGCCTGGACGCGCGAGCCGCTGCTGCACTTCCTGCTGCTGGGCGCGCTGCTGTTCGGCATCGACCACGTCGCCAACCGCGGCAGCAGCGATGCCAACGAAATCGTCATCGGCACCGAGGTGGACGAAGAGGCCCGCCAGCTCTTCAAGGCCACGCGCAACCGCGACCCCAATGCCGAGGAACTGACCGCACTGCGCAAGGTCTGGCTGGACAACGAGGTGCTGTACCGCGAAGGCCTGGCGCTGCAGCTGGACAAGGGCGACACCGCCATCCGCGAACGCGTCATCTTCAAGGCGCTCAGCGTCGTCGACACCGGCACCAAGCTGCCGCCGGTGGACGACACGCTGCTGCGCGGCTGGTTCGAGACGCACCGCGAGAAGTACGACGAACCCGCGCGCTTCGACTTCCAGGAGGCCGTGCTGTCGGGTGAGACCGGCGAGGCGGCCGTGCGCGCCTTCGTCGACGCGCTGAACGCCGGCGCACCGGGCGACGCCAAGGCCGGCCTGCGCGTCTTCAAGGGCCGCCCGCACAGCAACCTGCTGCAGAGCTACGGCGCCGACTTCGCCAGGGCGCTTGAAAGCGCCACGCCCGGCCAGTGGCTGGCGCTGCAAAGCCGCGAAGGCTGGCGCGCCGTGCGGCTGGACGCCGCCACGCCACCCAGGCCCGGCAACTTCGAAGTGCTGCGCGGCGTGGTGCTGCAGGACTGGACGGACGCGACCATGGCCGAGCAGCGCAGCGCTGCCGTCGCGGCGCTCGCCAAGAAGTACGTCATCAAGGTGCCCGCGCAATGACGCGCCTGGCCCTCTGGCTGCGTGCGGCCCTGCTGATCGCGCTGGCGCTGAACGCCCTGCCCTCGCGCGCCCACGAGATGAGCATGGCCGAGATGCAGTTGCGCGAGATGCAGCGCGGCGAGTTCACGTGGCAGTGGATGGCCACCGAGAAACGCCCGGCCGCACAAGACCTGACGCCCGTCTGGCCCGCAGGCTGCACGACGGAGTCCAACGTGCTGCGCTGCGGCGAGCACGGCCTCTCCGGCAACCTGTCCATCAAGGGCGTCGGCGAGCGCTACTCGGCCGTGCTCGTCAAGGTGTTCTGGCTCGACGGGCAGACGCGCGTCTACACGCTGACCTCCGGACAGCCCATCGTGCAGCTCTACGGTGCGGCCGACGACCCACGCGGCATGGGCGAGATCGCCAGCGCCTACGCGCTGCTGGGCGTGGAGCACATCCTGAGCGGCATCGACCACCTGCTGTTCGTCATCGGGCTGCTGTTCCTGGTCGGCTTCAACAAACGGTTGATCTGGACCATCACCGCCTTCACCGCCGCGCACAGCCTGACGCTGGCCAGCAGCGCGCTGGGCTGGCTGGTGCTGCGCCCGCCGCCGGTGGAGGCCACCATCGCGCTGTCCATCGTGCTGGTGGCCGGCGAGGCGCTGCACAAGCGCGAAACCCTGGCGCGCCGCTGGCCGGCCCTGGTGGCCTTCCTGTTCGGCCTGGTCCACGGCCTGGGCTTTGCCGGCGCGCTGAAAGAGATCGGCCTGCCGGACAACCACCTGTTCGTCGCGCTGCTGACCTTCAACGTCGGCGTGGAGGTCGGCCAGCTGATGACGGTGGGCGTGTGCTGGTGCCTGTGGCGCGTCAGCGCCCGCTGGCCAGCCGCACAGCGGCTGCGCACGGTGCTGCTGTACCTGATCGGCAGCGTGGCGGCGTACTGGTCGTGGCTGCGCATCGCGGCACTGGTGCCCTGATGGCAGCCGCTGATGAAGTGATCGGCCTTTTTCCGACGCCGCTGCTGCGCGCGCCGGGTGCCTTGCCGCTGCCGCTCGTCAACGCGCTGGTGGACCACTTCACGACGCGTGCGCTGGAGGCCAACAACAGCTCCGACGCGTTGTCGCACACCCGCATGCTGCAGCCGACCGACAGCCCGCTGCTGGTGCAGGCCGCGGCGCTGCTAACGCCCAGGATCGTCCAGTTCGGCCAGTTGCTGTTCGGCGAACCGCTGGGCTGGGCGATCAAGGAAATGTGGGTCAACGTGCTGGACACCGGCGGCCGCCAGGCCATGCACAACCACGCCAACAGCTTCGCGTCCGGCGTGGTCTACCTGACA
Organism: Roseateles sp.; assembly: GCF_965229315.1. Lineage (GTDB taxonomy): Bacteria > Pseudomonadota > Gammaproteobacteria > Burkholderiales > Burkholderiaceae_C > Pelomonas. Next base: position 1,586,417 of record NZ_CBDDJA010000002.1, on the reverse strand, counting down.
GGCACCGACGATTCGGCCCGCACGGTCTTCATGAAGTCGCCCGGCGGCCATGACTTCGCGCTGAAGAACGACCATGCCGGCGTGACCACCGGCCCCTACAACGCCGAGAAGTGGGTCAGCCCCGCGCCCAGTCCCGGTGACCTCGTCCTGTTCCCCAGCTACCTGATGCACGCCGTGCCGCCCAACGCTGGCGGGCGGCGCATCTCGCTGGCCTTCAACGCGATCCCGACGCGGCTGGAGAGCTGGGGCTACACACTGAGCTTCAACGCTTGAGGGCCTTGGCCCTGGTGCTGATGGCCGCGTCCGGCTTTGCCGGGCTGGGCTACCAGATCGTCTGGACGCAGCAGCTGGGCCTGGTGCTGGGCCACGAGTCGGCGGCGGTGCTGGCCGTCGTGGCGGCGTTCTTCGGCGGGCTGTCGCTGGGCGCGCTGGCGCTGGGTCGGCGCATCGCCGCCAGCGACCGGCCGCTGCGCTGGTACGCCGGCTGCGAGGCGGTGATCGGCAGCTGGGGCCTGGTGCTGATCGCCACGATGCCGGCGGCCAGCGGCACGGCGCTGGCACTGATGGGGCCGGACGCGACCCCGGCGCGGCAATGGGGCGTGGCCTTCGGCGCGAGCCTCATGCTGCTGCTGCCCGCCACGGCCGCCATGGGCGCGACGCTGCCGGCCATGGCGCGGCTGGGCACGGCCCGCGTCGCGCCGCTGTACGCCGCCAACACGCTGGGCGCGGTCGTCGGCGTGCTGGTCACGGCCTTGTGGCTGATCCCGGATTGGGGGCTCACGCGCAGCGCCGGCCTGTGCGTCGCACTCAACCTCGGCTGCGCGCTGCTGGCGGGCATGGCCCTGCGCGCGCAGCCGGCGCAGCCGCCGACACGGCCCACGTCGGCACGGCCGCTCGCGTTGCTGGCGGCGACCGGCCTGCTGGGCGTCGGCTACGAGGTGCTGGTGGTGCGCGTGCTGAGCCAGGTGATGGAAGACACGGTCTACAGCTTCGCGCTGCTGCTGGCCGTCTACCTGGGCGGCAGCGCACTGGGCGCGGCGGCCTACGTGCGCTGGCGACGCCTGCGGGGCAGGCCACGGCTTCTGCAGGCACTTGCCCTCAGCCTGCTGCCCAGCCTGGCGGCGCTGTGGGGCGCGGAGGCGATCAAGCAAGCGCTGCTGGCCGCACTGCCCGCGACGCTGGCCAGTGCATTGGCCGTCGAGGCGCTGCTGGCCGTGGCCGCATTCGCGCTGCCGACCTTCGTCATGGGCGCCCTGTTCTGCCAGCTCTGCGCGGAAGCGGCGCAGGCCGGCCAGCCCCTCGGCCGTGCGCTGGGCGTCAACACGCTGGGTGCGATGCTGGCGGCGCCCGTCTTCGGCGTGGGCCTGGCGCCGCTGCTGGGGCCGAAGTTCGCGCTGCTGGCGGTGCTGGCCGGCTACCTGCTGCTGACGTCGGCCTGGCGCAGTGCCGGCTGGTGGTTGCCGGCCGGCGCGGCGGCGGTGATCGCCATGTTCGCGCCGCCTCTGGCCTTCATCGACGTGCCCGAGGGCAGCCACCTGCTGAGCTACCGCGACGGCGTGATGGCCGCTGTCAGCGTCGTCGAGGACGTGCAAGGCGTGGCCCGGCTGCGCATCAACAACCGCCAGCAGGAAGGCAGCAGCGCGACGCTGCTGGTCGACGGACGCCAGGCACTGCTGCCGCTGCTGCTGCACCCGGCACCGCACCGCGCGCTGTTCCTCGGCGTGGGCTCGGGCATCACGGCCGGCGTCGCGGCGCGGCTGCCGGGTCTGCAGGTCGATGCGGTGGAGCTGCTGCCCGACGTGATCTCGGCCTCCGCGCTGTTTCGCCCCGCGCTGGGTGACGGGCCAGCGCCCGCCCTGCATGCCGCCGACGCGCGCCGCTACGTGCGCACCACCGCACAGCGCTACGACGTCATCGTGTCCGACAACTTCCACCCGGCGCGCAGCGGCTCGGGTGCGCTCTACACGGTGGAGCATTTCCGTGCCGTGCGCGAACGGCTGGCAGCGCAGGGCCTGTTCTGCCAATGGCTGCCGCTGCACCAACTGGACCGGGACACGCTGCGCAGCATCACGGCCGCGTTCCTGGCGGCCTTTCCGGACGGCGCGGCCGTGCTGGCCAGCAACAGCCTGGACACGCCCACCGTGGGCCTGGTCGCACGCGCGGGCGGCACGCGATTCCAGCCGGGGCGGCCGGCGCCCGAACTGGCCGCGCGCTTCGGCCTCGCCGATGAGATGGCCCGCCTGGGCAGCTTCATTGCCGACGCGAGCGCGCTGCGACGCTTTGCGGCCGGTGCGCCGCTGAACAGCGACGACCGCCCCTGGGTGGCCTACCGCGCGCCGCGCATCACCTACGCGCCGGACTCCGCGCCGCGCGACCGGTTGCTGGCGCTGCTGGGTGAACTTCACCTCGACGCTTCGGCGCTGCTCGTCACGCCCGATGCCGCGCTGGCTGCGCGCGTAACGGCCTATGCCGAAGCTCGCCGCAGTTACCTGGACCTGGGCCGCCGCACCACGCCCAGCGCCGACCCCGCGGTGATGCTGGCCCGCGTCGGCGCGCCGCTGCTGGCCGTGCTGCGCCAGAGCCCCGACTTCCAGCCCGCCGCCGAGCCGCTGCGCCGCCTGGCGCAAGCCCTGGCCCCCAGCGACCCGGCCGCGGCGCGCGAGCTGCTCGACGCGCTCGCCCGCATCCGCCCCACGCACAACTAGGGTTAACAGCCGGACGCTGTTGGCCCGGTGTCAGTCCGTCGTGGCAAGCTGCCGTCATGCGCTGGGCCCTGATCACCGACATCCATGCCAACCGGCAGGCCTTCGAGGCCGTGCTGGCCGACGCCCGCGCGCAAGGCGCCACGCGCCATGCGCTGCTGGGCGACTTCGTCGGCTACGGCGCCGACCCGGCCTGGGTGGTCGACCAGGTCATGGCGCTGGTGGCGGACGGCGCTTTGGCCGTGCAGGGCAACCACGACGAGGCCGTGGCCGGCGGCGGCTCGCCGTCCATGCACCCGGATGCACGCGCGGTCATCGACTGGACGCGCGCCCAGCTCGACGAGCACCAGCTGCGCTTCCTGAGCCGGCTGCCGCTGCAGGCGCAGGGCGAGCCAGGACATTGCCTGTTCGTGCATGCCAACGCTTTCGACCCGCCCGGTTGGGACTACGTGCAGGGCCGCGCCGAGGCGGTGAAGAGCCTGCACGCCCACCCGGCGCGCATCCAGGCCTGCGGCCACATGCACGACCCCATGCTGTTCCACCTGTCGGGCACCGGCAAGGCCGGAGACTTCCAACCGGTGGCCGACGTGCCCATGCCGCTGCCCGAGCACCGGCAGTGGCTCATCATCCCCGGGTCCTGCGGGCAGCCGCGCGACGGCAACCCCGCGGCCTGCTACGCGCTGCTGGAGCCCGGTGCCGCCGAGCACGACGATGCCCGCGTCACGTTCCGGCGCGTGGCCTATGACGTGGAGGCCGCGAGCGCGGCCCTGCGCGCCAGCGACCTGCCGCCGCAGATCGCCGAACGCCTGGCGCGCCGGCTGACACTGGGGCAGTGATGATGGCCGCCGCGTCGCCACCCGCGCCTGCTGCGCCGCTGCAGGCCGGCCAGGTGCTGGACGGCTTCCGGCTGGAGGCGCGCCTGCACCAGGGCGGCATGGCCAACCTCTGGCGTGTCAGCCGCACCGACGGGACGGACGACGGCTGCGAACTGCTGATGAAGGTGCCGCGCATCAAGGGCGGCGAGGACCCGGCCACCATCGTCGGCTACGAGGTCGAGCAGATGCTGATGCCGCAGCTCAGCGGCCCGCATGTGCCGCGCTACATCGCGCGCGGCGACTGGACGCGCCAGGCCTACATCGTCATGGAGCACATCCCGGGCGACACGCTGCGCCCGCGGCTGGACGACGCGCCGCTGCCGCCCGAAGAGGTGGCCGACATCGGCGCCCGCGTGGCCACGGCGCTGGCCGCGCTGCACCGCCAGCACGTCGTGCACCTGGACATCAAGCCCAGCAACATCATGTTCCGCCCCGACGGCACCGCGGTGCTGGTGGACTTCGGCCTGAGCCGCCACGAGCAGCTGCCCGACCTGCTGGAAGAGGAGTTCACGCTGCCCATGGGCACGGGGCCCTACATGAGCCCCGAGCAGGTGCAGTTCGTGCGCAACGATCCGCGCAGCGACCTGTTCGCGCTGGGCGTCATGCTCTACCACCTGGCCACCGGCGAGCGGCCGTTCGGCCAGCCGGACTCGGTGCGCGGCCTGCGGCGGCGGCTGTACGTGGAGCCCGTGCCGCCGCGCGCCCTCCGTCCCGAGCTGCCGAAATGGCTGCAGGAGGTCATCCTGCACTGCCTGGAGGTGCGACCTGAGCGGCGCTACCAGAGTGCCGCACAGCTCGCGCTGGACCTGCGCGAGCCCGAGGGCGTGCCGCTGACGTCGCGCGCCGAGAAGCTGCAGGTCAGCGGCGTCATGCGCCGGCTCAAGCGCTGGTTCTTCGCGCTCGGCGCCGAGCCCACGCCCGTGCCACCAGGCGGCGAGCAGCTCGCGCGCAGCCCCATCGTCATGGCCGCGGTGGATGTGGACCACGCGACGCCCGAGCTGCTGAACCAGTTGCAGGAGACGGCACGGCGCATCGTGCAGACCGAGGCCGGCGCCCGGCTGGCCTGCGTGTCCGTCATGCGCGTGAACCGCATCGGCATCGACGAGCTGACCGACAAGCACGGCCAGAGCCTGCACGTGAAGCAGCTCATCGCGCTCAAGCACTGGGCGCACCCGATCAGCAAGGCGCTGGACCTGGCCGACGGCCGGCTGACCTTCCACGTGCTGGAGGCACCCGACGCGGCCGGCGCCCTCATCGACTTCGCCCACCGCAACGGCGTGGACCACATCGTCATGGGCGCGCGCGGTGCGTCGGCGCTGCGGCGGTATCTCGGCAGCGTGTCGGGCCAGGTGGTGGCCGAGTCGGACTGCACGGTCACCGTGGTGCGCCAGCCCGCGGCGTGACCGGTGGCAGCCTGGTCATCGCGGGCGCCGCAGGGCGCACTGAGACTGCTTAGACTGGCGCGATGAGCGACAACCCCTGTCTGACCTGCGGCGCCTGCTGCGCCTGCTTTCGCGTCGATTTCGACCGCAGCGAGCTGCAGAGCGAAGGCGGCCGCGTGCCGGACGGACTGGCGGTGGAACTCACCGCAAGCCTCGTGCGCATGCGTGGCACCGACCATGCGCCACCGCGCTGCGCGGCACTCAGCGGCCGGATTGGCGAGAAGGCGAGTTGCGGCATCCATGAATGGCGGCCCTCGCCCTGCCGCGAGTTTGGCGAACGGGCGCCGATGGGGTTGGGCGACGACGCCTGCGCGCGGGCCCGCGCCCGGCACGGGCTGGCGCCGATCTGACCGGCCCGCCCGCTACCGGCGCTCCAGCACACTCTGCCGGCGCTGTTCGTTCAACCACGCCAGCTTCGCGCCGTACAGCGCCTTGTCCTTCACGGTCGCGCTGTTCTGCAGCGCGCGCGTGATCTCGCCCTTCGCGGCGGACACGTCACCCATGCGATAGCTGGCCACGCCCAGCCAGAAGTGGAACTCGGACACATAGGCATCGCGGGCGATCTCCTTGCGGAACAGCTCGCGGGCGGCGGCGAAGTCGCCGGCCCGCAGCGCCGCCAGGCCCTGGTCGAAGAACTGATACGGCGGTATCGGCTGGATCTGCGCCAGCCGCTCCGTGAAGACCTGGGCCTCGGCGTGCCGGCCCGCGTCGTTCAGCACCAGCGCCAGGTTGGACAGCGACTGCACGTTCAGCGGCTCGCGCTCCAGCACCATGCGCAGCGTGGACTCGGCGTGGTCGCCCAGGCCCTTGCGCCGGTACAGCACGGCCAGCGTGTTGTAGGCGGCCAGCCAGCGCGGGTCGGTCTCGATGGCGGCACGCGCCCACCAGTAGGCGTTGTCGATGTCGCCTTCCGTCAGCGCCTCGGCCGCGCGGTTGTTCAGGTACATGGCGATGATGGTGGCCTCCTCCACCGGGCGGCTGCGCTGGCCGCGCATGATGCCGGGAGGCAGGAAGTCGATGGTCAGCAGGTTGTCGCTGCCCCACACGAAGCTGTTGGTCGGCGTGGCGATGCGCGCCAGCGTGACGTTCACATGCCCGGCGACGAAATACAGGCCGCCTGAGCGCGTCCACATCTCCTCGATGTACACACTGTTGAAGGTCATCGGCAGGCTGTAGTAGCGCGCGAACGCCGCCGTCATCAGCACCAGCGACATGCAGTTGCCGCGCTTGGCATCGAACGCCTCGGCGGCGTTGCGCGTGCGGGCGCTGTCGTACTCGAGCTGCAACTGGCCCTTGCTGTACAGCGCGCTGATCAGGCCATCACGCAGACCCTTCTGGTGGATCTCGCTGCGCGCCTGACCATCCGCGAACCGCTGCATTTCCGGGCTCATGGCGATCGCATCGCCGGGCACGATGCGCACGGTGGGCGGCTTGAAGGCCGAATCCTGGAACAGGCCGTCGCGCGACGGCATGGCGCCTGGCGGTGCCGTGGCGCAGCCGGCAAGGCCGGCGAAACCGACGATGGCGAGCAAGGAGCGAAGGGTCATGGCGGGTTGCCTCCTCGTCCCAAGCTTAGTGCGCCTGCGCCGGGATATCGCCGGTCATGCCCCCGGGATTTCAGCGTTGCACGAAAACGGCCGCCGAGCGCGCCGGCAGCGTGAAGCGGCCCGCCGCGCTGTCGAAGCGCGCGCCGGTGGCCACCCGCTGGTCGGCCGCGCCTGCGGCCCGGTGCACCGGGTGCAGCTCCAGCGCCAGCCCCATCTCGCTGGGTGCCGTCAGCGTCTGCTCGGCCTTGTCGGTGTTGACGAGGTAGACCACGCGCCTGAAGCCGGCGCCTGCATAGCCCGCGCCGTCCAGCGCCGCGGCGATGACAACCGGGTTCTGGGCCGAGCCGGTGTTCAGGAACTTCAGCCGCGCCTGGATGTCGTCAGCCGTGCGCAGGCGGAACAACGTGGAGCTGGCGCGGATCTTCAGCAGGTCGCGGAAGGCATCGCGCATCCAGGCGATGTCGCCCGGCGCGGGCTTGATGGACGCGTTGGCCAGGAAGGGCTGGATCAGCGACCAGTTGGCCCCGTTCTCGCCCTGCGGCGGCAGGCCGGCGCCGAAGCCGTTGTCCTCGTAGCGCCAGTCCAGCCGGTTGAACCAGTCGCCGCTGTCGTAGCTGTTGCGGTCCAGGCTCTTGCTGCGCAGCAAGTCGGTGCCGGCGTGGAAGTAGGCCACCCCCTGGCTGAAGGCGTTCAGCGCATTGGCCAGCAGTTGCACGCGGGCGCGGTCCTCGCGGCTGGTGGCCGTCGGCAGGCGCAGCGCCAGCGTGTCGAACAGCGTCAGGTTGTCGTGGTTCTCGACGTAGTTGACGACTTCGTCCGGCTGGGTGCTCCAGCCGATGAAGTTGCCCAGGCTCTCGGCCGTGCGCAGCTCGTCCCAGTGGGTGGTGAACTGGTAGCTCCTGAGGCTGCCGGCGAGCGACGCCTTGATCTGGTCGCCCAGCCACATCAGCTCGGTGCGGGAGCGGCCACCGCCCAGCTCGTTGGGGTCGTAGTACAGCCCGCTGACCCAGCCCTGGTTGCTGACCAGCGCCGTGCCGTTGTCGCAGCAGCCGCCGCCGCGCACGGCGTCGCGGATGATGGGGTTGAAGCTGCCGATGCCCGAGCCGTTGAGGCTGTACAGCGTGGCCTGCACGAAGCGGGCGCCGTCGGCCACCTCGCCGAAGTTCCAGCCTTCGCCGATGAGCTGGATGTCGCGGCCCAGCGTGGTCTTCAGCCGCGCCTTCATCGCCTCCATGACCGCGCGGGGCTGGTGGCCCATGATGTCGAAGCGGAAGGAGTCGATCTTGTAGTCCCGCGCCCACTGCAGCACCGAGTCGCTCATGAGCTTGGCCATCATGAGGTTCTCGGTGGCGGTGTTGTCGCAGCAGGTCGAGTTGGTGACCTTGCCGGCCGCGTCCAGCCGGTGGTAGTAGCCGGGCACGATGCGGTCCAGCACCGACTTCTCGTTCTGACCCGAGGCGGTGGTGTGGTTGTAGACCACGTCCATGCCCACGCGCAGGCCGGCGTTCTTCAGGCCCAGCACCATCTGGCGGAACTCGACGATGCGCCGTGCGCCGTCGGCGGCCGAGCTGGCGTAGCTGCCTTCCGGCGCGTTGTAGTGCCAGGGGTCATAACCCCAGTTGAAGCAGTCGCCGGCCGCCGTCGCCGCCACGGCAGCCTGCTGCGTCTCGCCGTCCGGCGCGCCGGCGGGCGACGGCGTCGTGCAGCCGCTCTCGGGCACGCTGGCGATGTCGAACACCGGCAGCAGGTGCACGTCGGTCAGGCCGGCGTCGGCCAGCGCCTTCAGGTGCTTCATGCCGTTGGAGCCGGCCTCCGTGAAGGCGAGGTACTTGCCGCGGTTGGCGGCGCTGACACTCATGTCGTTGGCCGAGAAGTCGCGCACGTGCAGCTCGTAGATGGCCATGTCGGTGGGCGCGGCGACCTTGGACGAGATCGGCGCGCTGTCCCAGCCGGCCGGCTTGAGGCCGGCGGCGCCGAGGTCGGCGATGTAGCTGCGCTTGGAGTCGGTCGTCAGGCTGACCGAGTAGGGGTCGGTGACGAGGTTGCGCACGATGCCCACGCCGCGCACGAACACCTCGACGGCGAAGCGGTAGTACTTGCCGGACAGGTCGCCCCGCTTCGCCACGCTCCACACGCCGGTGGCGGCATCGAAGCTCATCGCATCGAACCCCTCGGCATCGGCCGTGCCGCTGTCGTAGGTGAACAGCAGCACGCGCTGCGCCGTGGGTGCCCACAGCTTGAAGGTGGTCCGGCCGTCGGCCACCTTGACGCCCAGGTCGTTGACATTGGCGCCGGCAGCGTAGAGGTCGTCCAGCGCACCGGGTGCCTGTGCGCTGGTCGCGTTCTGCACGTTGCCGCCGGCGTCTTCCTGCACGAGCAGCAACTGCTTCTTGTGCAGTTCGCCCAACTGGGCGAGATCGGCGTCCTTCACGGCCAGCACGACGCCACTGCCGATGAACTTGAAGCGCAGGGCCGCCGCCGCCGGCACGCTGCCGGCAAAACGGTCCAGCACGAGAGCACCGTCGGCACCGGCGACCTTGCCGTCCCTGACGGCGGTGATCTGCGCGTTGGCCGAGTGGTAGAGCTTGAAGACGCCGCCAGAGTCGACTTGCGGCCACTGGATGAGCTGCTTCGTCAGCCAGTAAGCCCTGGCATCGGTCGTGGACACGCTGCGGGTGTCCGGTGGCGCGACGTAGACCTGCGCGTCGCCCTGCACGATCCACACCTCGCCGACCTGGTTCTGGAGGGTCAACGCGCCGTAGTCCACGCGGATGTTGTCGGGGCGGCCGTCCTTGTTGTCCTGGTTGGGCGGCATGCCGTGGATGATGAACTCCAGCGACTTGCGTGACGCGTCGTCCCTGGGGTTGAGCACGGGCAGGTCGAAGACGACCTCGCCGGCGCTGGCCGCTGCGTCGTTGGGCATCTTGTTGAAGGCCACCGGGTTGCCCCATTCGCCGATGGCGACGCCGGCCGGTACGCGGCCGGCGTCCAGGCCGCTGCCGCTCCACAGATGCAGTCCCCAGGCGGCGAAGTTACCGTCGAAGCGCCTGTAGTGCACGCGCACCGTCGTGATGTCGGGCGCCGGGTTGCCGAGCGGGTTGCTCGCGTAGGTGGTGCCGTCGCCCTGGATGCGCCAGATCTCGTTCTTGCCGGCCTTCAGCACATAGCTCTGGTCGGCACCGCCATGGTCCTTGTCGTCGCCCTTGTGGAAGAGATAGCCCACCGTGCCGGTCTGCGCGGCCAGCGGCACGTTGTAGTAGACGCCGAAGGCGTCGCTGCCGTCGGCATTGCGCCCGGCGTTCCAGTCGACGCCGGCCGCAGCGCCCCAATGGTGCAGCTGCCAGCCGGCGTAGTCGCCAGCAGTTCGCCGGTAGTGGATGGTCAACGTCGTCGCCGGCACGTCCGCCGCAGGGCTCGCGGGTTGCGCTGACAGGATCTTCTGGAAGGCCGCCTCGTTGCCGATGCCCGCCTCCGGTGCCGCAGCGAGCGGCATGGCCTCACTCAACGGCTGACTGCCGCCACCGCCGCCGCACGCCGTCAGGGCCACGACCAGAGCAAGGGTCCAGAAGCTGTTTCGCAAGGTCTGCATGGTGTCTCCGTCATGCGCCCCGTCGTCGCGGGGATGTTTGACCTGATCTTATGAAGTAAAACTACACATAAATCTAGTAATTTCCCGGAGCAAAACTCCAGTACGCCCACTGAAGTAGCGACATGGGCCGTGTCGCCAGGTGCGGCCTCGAGGGCGAAACCGCTGGTCGTGAATAGCACCCTTGAAAGTGGCGAGAACCATGCTTGCAGCCGGCGCCGAGGGCTGAGACGATGCTGCGGTGCAACCAAGTCGACGACTCGCCCTCACCACGCTGCCCGCCCTGCTCTGGCCATCGACCGGCCCGCAGGCCCAGACCCCCTCCCCGCCGCTGCGGCTGGTGACTGGCGAGCTGCCGCCGATGGCGATGCCCGGCGAACCCGGCCAGCGCGGCGTGCTGGTCGACCTGGTCGAGGCCATGCTCAAGCGGGGCGAGCTGGCGGCGCAGGTGGAGTTCTACCCTTGGGCGCGGGCGATGCTGCTGGCCGCCGAGAAGCCGCGCACCCTCATCCTGCCGCTGAACCGCACGCCGGACCGCGAGGGCAGGTTCCAGTGGCTGGTGAAGTTGTATGCGCAGCACTTCGTCTTCCTGACGCTGGCCGGCAAACCGCGGGTGGAGAACGCCGCGCAGCTGCGCACGCTGCGCGTCAGCGGGCTGCGTGGCTCTTCCAACCTCGGCAAGCTGCAGCAGCAGGGCATCCTTGCCGACCGCATCTACCCGGCCACCAGCATCTCCGATATGCACCGCGCGCTGGAACGCGGCCTGGTCGATGCGGTGTACGGCAGCGAGATCATCCACACCGATGCCTGGCGGCGCGCCGGCCGCGACCCGGCGAAGCTGCAGGCGGGCCTGGCGCTGGAATCCGCCGACGTCTGGCTGGCCGCCCAGGGCGGCATCACCGACGCGGAAGTGGCACGGCTGAACGAGGCACACGACGCGATGCTGGCCGACGGCAGCATCGAACGGCTGTTCAAGCGCTATGGCCTGAAGGTCAGGCTTGAAGACCTGCGCTGATCCACGACGAACACCACCGCGCTGCGCGCCGGCACCTCGAAGCGGCCCGCCTCGGCTCGCGCCTCGCGGCTCACGCGCTCGTCGGCGCCGCGCTGGTGCACGGGATGCAGCGTCCAGCGCGTGCCGGCTTCTTCGGGCAGCGCCAGCACTTGCGCGGTCGGCGCGACGTTGATCAGCGCCAGCACGGCCTCGAACCCGGCGCCTGGCAGACCCCGGCCGTCGATGCGCACGCCCACCAGCACCGCGTTCTGGCCCGCGCCGCTGCCGGGAAAGCTCACGCGCGCCTTCACCTCGGCCGCGCTCGCCAGCCGGAACAGCGGCGTGCTCGCACGGATCTTCAGCAGGTCGCGGAACACGTCGCGCGCCCATGCGATCTCGGCCGGGCCGGGTGCGATGCCAGGGTCGGCCAGCCGCTCGCGCGCCAGCGCCCAGTCGCGACCGTCCTGGCCGAAGTTGTCCTGCTTCGGCGGCAGGCCGGTGCCGAAATGGTTGCTGCGATACGTCCAGTCCAGCCGGTTGAACCAGTCGCCGGAGTCGTAGCTGTTGCGGTCCAGGCTCTTGCTGCGCAGGATGTCCTGGCCGGCATGGAAGTAGGCGATGCCCTGGCTGAACGCGACCAGCGCGGCGCCCAGCATCTGCACGCGCGCACGGTCGGCGCGGCTGGTGGCCAGCGGCAGTTTCAGCGCATTGACGTCGAACAGCGTCTGGTTGTCATGGTTCTCGACATAGTTGACGACCTCTGACGGCTGCGACGCGAAGCCCGCCGGCTGGTCGCCGTAGGCGATCTGGTCGAGCCGCCGCGTCTCGCCGCGCCAGGTCGTCAGCTCGACGTCGCGCTGCGAGCCGGCCAGGGCGACGCGGATCATGTCGGCAGCCGCCAGCAGCTCTTCCGGCTTTGGATTGGCCAGCGCGTTGGGCGCGTAGACCAGCCCGTTGAGCCAGCCCTGGCGGCGCACGCTGTCGTCGCCGCGCTCGCCCGCCGCGCCGCCGCGCGCCGCGTCCCGGCCCCGGTCGCTGAACGACCCGATGCCACTGCCGTTCAACGACAGCTGCGACGCCTGCACGAAGCGCGCGCCGTCGGCCACCTCGCCGAAGTTCCAGCCCTCGCCCAGCAACTGCACCGGCCGGCCCGCCTCGGCATCGACGCGCGCCTGCAGCCGCTGCATCGCTTCGCGCGGCTGGTGGCCCATCAGGTCGAAGCGCATCGAATCGATCTTGTACTCGCGCACCCACAGCGCCGCCGAGTCGATCATCAGCTTGGCCATCATGCGGTGCTCGGTGGCCGTGTTGTCGCAGCAGGTCGAGCGCTCCACCTCGCCCCTGGCGTTGAGCCGCTGGTAGTAGCCCGGCACGAGGCGATCCAGCACCGACTTCGGATGCTGGCCGGCCGCGGTCGTGTGGTTGTAGACCATGTCCATGCCCACGCGCAGGCCGGCGGCGTGCAGGGCCATGACCATCTGGCGGAACTCCACCACGCGCTTGAGCGGATCGGTCGCATAGCTGCCTTCCGGCGCATTGAAGTGCCAGGGGTCGTAGCCCCAGTTGAAGCAGTCGTCCGCGGCAACGGCCATCACGGCCGCCTGCTGGGCGTCGCTGTCGGCCGGCGCGGCAGGCACCACGGGCGTCTTGCAGCCGCGCTCAGGCACGCTGGCGAGGTCGAAGACCGGCAGCAGGTGCACGTCGGTCAGCCCGGCTTTCGACAGCGCCTTCAGGTGCTTCATGCCGTTGGAGCCGCCCTCGGTGAAGGCCAGGTATTTGCCGCGCCAGGCCGGGCGAACCGTCGCGTCGTTGATGGAGAAGTCGCGCACGTGCAGTTCATAGATGACCTGGTCCGTCGCCACCTTCACCCGGGTGGGCCGCCGTGCGGCGTCCCACCCGCGCGGCTTCAGCGCCGGGGCCGCCAGGTCGGCGACGAGGCTGCGCTGCGAGTCGGCCGTCAGCGCCACCGAGTACGGGTCCGTCACGAGGTTGCGCACCCGGCCATGCGTGGGCGTCACGACGTCGACCAGGTAGCGGTAGGCCTGACCGCTCAGGTTGCCAGGCGACCCGGCACGCCAGACACCGGTGGACGGGTCGAGCTGCATCGCATCGGCGGCGATGGCGGGCGACTCCGGCCCCGCGTAGCGGCACAGCAGCACGCGCTGCGCGGTCGGCGCCCAGACGGCGAAGACCGTCTGCGCGTTGGCCGGGTGCGCACCGAGGTCGGCCACCCGCTCGGCGGCGGCGTAGAGATCGTCCAGCGCGCCCGGCAACTGGACGCCCGTGGCCGCGATGACCCGACCGTCCGCGGCCTCGTGAACCAGCAGCAGTTGCTCGCGCAGCAGCGCCTTCACGTCGGCGCCGGCGATGGCAAAGCGCGGGCCGTCGCCGATGAAGCGGAAGTTCGGCGGCAGCGCCGCCGCGCTCGGCAGCAAATCGACCGCACCGTCCGCACCCGCCACCGGCCCACCTGCAGTGGCACGCATGCCCGCATCGCGCGCATGGTGCAGCCGCACACGCTCGCCCGGCTGCAGGGTCAGCCCCGGCCATTGCAGCGTGCCGGCGCTCAGCCAGTACGCCTCGGCCGCCGGCCTTGCCGCAGGCGCTGGCATCGGCACCGGGGCGTTGCAATCGTCCAGATCGCCGGCGCGGACCTCGCCGGCCGCCAGCATCAGGCCCAGCAGCGCGAGCAGCGCATGGCGAGCGGGCATAGCAATCTCCTGTCTTGTTCATCAAATAGTAGCAAAACTACATTTATCGAAACCTCCTATGGCGACCGATTCGACCATGCCGATATGCTTCTTCACCCAAGGCAAAGTAGTTTGAATACATGAACACACCCAAGCTGCTGACCCGCTTGCTGCTCGCCGCAGCGCTCACCGCACAGGCGCAGGTCGACACGCGCCCGGTGCCCGCGCAACCGCGACCGAGCACGTTGCCAGCGGACTGGCAGCACGGCGTGTTCATGGAAATCTTCGTGCGCGGCTACCAGGACAGTGATGGCGACGGCATCGGCGACCTGCGCGGGCTCACGCGCAGGCTGGACTACCTGCAAAAGCTGGGCGTCAGCGGCCTGTGGCTGATGCCCATCACGGCCAGTGCCGACCACGACCACGGCTACGCGACGACCGACTTCCGCGCCATCGAGCCGCAGTACGGCACGCTGGCCGACTTCGACGCGCTGGTCCGCGAGGCCCACAAGCGCGGCATCGGCATCGTCATGGACTACGTCGTCAACCATGCGTCGTACCGTTTCCCGGCCTTCCAGGCGGCGCTGAAGGACCGCGGCAGCCCCTGGCGCGACTGGTTCGTCTGGAACGCCGACCCCGGCCCGGGATGGGACATCTGGGGCAAGTACCCCTGGTACGACGCCGCGACCGCGCCCTGGACTTACACGGGCGAGCTGAAAGACCTGGCCCCGCCCAAGCCGGGCACGCCCGACACCTTCTTCGGCACCTTCGGGCCGCACATGCCCGACTTCAACCTGCGCAACCCGGCCGTCGTGCAGTACCACGAGGATTCGCTGCGCTTCTGGCTCAACCGCGGGCTGGACGGCTACCGGCTGGACGCCGTGCCGCACCTGATCGAGAACAACGCCCGCGACTGGAACGACCAGCCCGAAAGCCGCCGGCTGACCAAGCAGTTCCAGGACCTCATCAAGAGCTATCCCAACCGCTACGTCGTCTGCGAGGCCACGGCCGAACCCATCGCCTACGGCGACCCGGCGCTGTGCGGCGGCGCGTTCGCGTTCAACCTGAACTACGAGATGGTCAAGGCCGCGCAGGGCGACGCGGCGGCGGTGCAGAAGGTGGCGGATTACTACCAGACCATGTCGCCGACGATGGCAACCTTCCTGCACAACCACGACATCTTCACCGGCCGACGCCTGTGGGACCAACTGGCTGGCGACGAGGCGCGTTACCGGCTCGCGGCGGCCAGCTACCTGCTGCTGCCCGGCACGCCCTTCGTCTACTACGGCGAGGAAATCGGCCAGGCCGGCATCGACGGCGCAGGCGATGAGCCGCTGCGCGCGCCCATGAGCTGGACGCCGGCCGGCGGGTTCACCACCAGCGACGCGCCCTTCCGGCCGCTGTCGCCCAACCGCACCAGCCACAACGCCGCCAGCCAGATGCGCGACGCCGGCTCGCTGTTCAACTTCTACCGCACGCTCATCCAGCTGCGCCGCTCGCAGCCCTCGCTGGCCCTGGGCCGCTACGAGGCCGGCCAGGTCGACGGCCCGGTGTGGAGCTTCCAGCGCGTGCAGGGCAGCGAGCGCAGCGTCGTCGCCATCAACTACGGCGACCAGCCGGCCACCGTCACCCTGGCCGGCCTGCCGCCCGCGGCGCGCGCCAAGGCGGCCTATCCCGCCGGGGGCACCGCACTGAAGGCCGATGCCGCCGGCGGTGCACGCCTCACGCTGCCGCCGCTGTCGCTGCGCGTGTACCGCCTGGACGCGCGATGAAGCCCCTGATCACCCTTGTCACCAGCCTTCTGATGAGCCTGAACACGATGGCCGCCGGCCTTCAGCATGTCGAACCGCCGAACTGGTGGGTGGGCATGCGCAACACCTCGCTGCAGCTGATGCTGCACGCGCCCGGCATCGCCGATGCGACGCCCGAGCTGGCGCCCTACACCGGCGTCAGGCTCGTTGCCAGCCACCGCGCGGACAGCGCCAACTACCTGTTCGTGGACCTGGACATCGGCGCCGACGCGCAACCGGGCGAGCTGGTGCTGACGGTGGCCGGCACCACGCTGCGCTACCCGCTGCAGGCCCGCGCGCCGGGCTCGGCCGAGCGCCAGGGCTTCGGCCCCAGGGACGCGATCTACCTCGTCGTGCCCGACCGCTTCGCGCAGGGTGGCAGCGGCCGGCAAGGCGGCATGAAGCAAGGCGTCAACCGCGCCGACCCCGGTGGCCGCCATGGCGGCGACCTGGCCGGCCTGCGCCGGCACCTGGGCTACATCGCCGGCCTGGGTTTCACGCAGGTCTGGCCCACGCCACTGGTCGAGAACGACAGCGCGACCTACAGCTACCACGGCTACGCGGCCACCGACTTCTACCAGGTGGACCCGCGCTTCGGCACGAACGACGACTTCCGCGCCTTCGCCGCCGAAGCGAAAGCGCTGGGCGTGGGCATCATCCAGGACATCGTGCTCAACCACATCGGCAGCGACCACTGGTGGATGGCCGACCTGCCCGCGCCCGACTGGCTCAACCAGTGGCCCCAGGGCTACACCGAGACCCACCACGCGCGCATGACGCTGCAGGACCCCTACGCCGCACCCAGCGACCGCAAGCGCTTCACCGACGGCTGGTTCACCCCCGGCATGCCGGACCTGAACCAGCGCCGCCCGGAGCTGGCCACCTACCTGACGCAGATGACGCTGTGGTGGATAGAAAGCGCCGGGCTGTCGGGCCTGCGCACCGACACCTACAGCTATTCCGACCGCGAGTTCCTGACCCGCTGGTCGGCCCGCGTCATGCAGGAGTACCCGAAGCTCAACATCGTCGGCGAGGAATGGAGCCCGCACCCGGCCGTCGTCGCCTACTGGCAGCGCGGCAAGCGCAACCACGACGGCTACGTGTCCCACACACCCAGCCTGATGGACTTCCCCCTGCAATCCCACCTGCTGGCCGCGCTGACCGAGGACGACGGCCCGTTCTCCGGCATCACGCGGCTGTACGAAGGGCTGGCCCACGACTTCGTCTACGCCGACCCGGCCAACCTCGTGCTGTTCGAAGGCAACCACGACACGCCTCGGCTGTTCTCGCTGTTGAAGAACGACGTAGGCCTGACCAAGATCGCGCTGGCCTATCTGGCCACGACGCGGCGCATCCCGCAGGTGTTCTACGGCACCGAGATCCTGATGCAGAGCCCCGTGGAACGCGACGACGGCCGCGTCCGGGCTGACATGCCGGGCGGCTGGTCCGGCGATGCCGTCAGCGCCTTCACCGGCGCGGGCCTGACGGCCCAGCAGCGCGACATGCAGGACTGGGTGCGGCGGCTGTTCACCTGGCGCAAGCGCACGACCGTCATCCACGACGGCGCGCTGATGCAGTACGCGCCGGTGGGTGGCTGCTATGTGTTCTTCCGCTACGACGTGGGGCGCTCGGTGATGGTGGTGCTGAACAAGACGGACAAGACGGTAGCGTTGCCGCTCTCCCGGTTCCCGGAGCGCGTGGCCGCCGGCACGCGCGCGCGCGACGTGCTCAGCGGCCAGGCGTTCACGCTGGCGGACCGGCTGACCGTGCCGCCGCGCGGGCCGTTGATCCTGGAGTTCGAGCATTGAGCTGGGCCGTCAAGGCCTGAGCGCGGCCGTGAACTCACACAGGTCAGACCGGCAGCAGGCAAGCTCGACTAACCCTGTGCTGCGCCCATGGTGGCGACGGCGGCGAGTGAATGGAGCCCTGCTGAGCGGTTGGTATCTGGGCCCGCACCGAAACCCGAGTGCAACAAGGCCGCCTGTAGATGTGCAGTCTGTTCTCTGCGAAGCCGCATCGAACCAGAACTCAGGTCTTGAGGGAAAACAGCAAAGGCACGTATCGAAAGCAGCTAATACCGAAACGGTTGATTAACCGGGAAGTCCCTGTAGACCGGTTAGGCCGCAGTTCCCGAGCCTTCACCGCCAGTTCAATTGAAATGCTCATGATGTGCGGGGAGAACTAAACGTGAACGCAAATTTTTCAGAACTGAGAAATAACATATTAGAACCAAATTCCTGATCACAAGATTTGATGTCCTCGAATTCGCGATCGCTGCTGAAATAAATAACAAAGGGAAAGTTATTCTTCGCAGAAGCCACGTTAAGACAACGCGCGGCATTGCTCAAATGGCGGTTTGGTTTATCTACCCAGATCCTCACGCCAATAACTTCATCACTTTTCGTTCTTAACCAGTCATAGAACCCTAGCCAATCTCCTGAGCCCGAATCTGTAAACGCCTCACCATTCAGCAGTAATTCTGAATGCAGGTCCTCCTGAATCGAGTAGAAGCGTGGCAGCTCGTTGGCGGAGATCACTACTGCCACAGTTCCGGTAGTCCAGCGTTCGTCGTACATGAGCTAAATTTCCTGCGGCCTAACGTCTTAGTTCAGCGGGCTGCGGAGCCGTCCGCTGCAGCGAAGGGTTGGGCGTCATTGGACCGGCCTACGTATGACTTGGCCTTCCTTTTGAGGCAATGGACCAAGGCCGCCCGACACAGACCTGAGAAGCGTGTCGAACGCGGAGCGCATGCGCACGTCGTAGTCCGGTGGGTTCCCCGCCAATTTTGGCCACGCAATGCGCACCGCCGCTACTACGTCCGCGAAAGGACGCCTTGCGTCAACTATCACGTACTTCACGCCGCCCTGCGTCGCCTCCTGTGAGTAGGTTGTCCAGCCACCCACAGCTTCCACGGTAGGTTCTCTTTCGCCGTAGGCACGTACCGGCGCCTCGGCGGCCTGCCTGCCTCGATCAAAGTCGACGTGGAAAAAGGAGACCGCGACGTTTGTAGAGTGCTGCGTCCCTTCATCGGCGGCGTTGAAAATTTGAAAGGCCATCGCCGAGATGGGTGGCCTGGTCTGGGTGGAGAGCACGCGCCAATCGTCCGGTACCGCTAACGCGACGTACCCTTTCGTTGTGACGACCGAAAGCTCAACTGCCTGGGCCGACACCGCGGCTAAAAGGGCCAGACTTGCTAAAGCGGTTCTAAGCATCTCTATGCCGCCCAACGTTGAAGCTGAGCCGCGAGCGGCGGCTTGCCGACGCGAGTCGGCTCGAGCGACTGGTTAGGCCGCATTCTGCGACTCAACCCATGCGCATAGTGGACCGACCAGCGACTGAACGCCGCTGAAGCTGCGCCAGAGCCCTGCAGCCTCGAGAAGCTCACGATCGGTTTGACCAGTGTGAAACTGACCGCGGTCGCGGACGACAGAGAAGGTGAACGACTTGCAAGCAAAGGTGACCTCGAAGTTGCCAAAGGAATCCGATTGCTCGCAGCGAACTGGGAAAGCGCCCCGCGCCTCCAGCTTAGATACGAGGGCGCCAAGATCCTGGGCAACTGACGACGGCAGGGCGGCGCTCGACATGTGCGGCCTAACTATTGATATGGGGCGACAGTTTTGCCGGTTTTGCCGGCCCCGGTCTCCATAACTCTGAGGGGACCGTGGCCATCGCGGGCGCTTGAAGCCTGGCCTGCCGACGCATAGACTGTTTTTTCATACAGTCTTATCCATCCGACAAAAGCAGCACGTGTCGCAGCCGGAGAAGACAAGGGTTAACCCGAGTTTGGAGGTGTGCATGGCAATGCCGCTGAGCACCGCGCAGCCGGTGGGTGGTTCGGGCTCACGGCGGCAATCGCCGCCAGCAGCGCCACCGACTCTACCGCCGCTCCAGGCACCCCGGCTTCTCGATCAGTTGCGCGAGCGCATCCGGCTGCTGCACTACAGCCGCAGCACGGAGGACGCCTATGTGCACTGGTGCAAGGCCTTCATCCGATTTCATGGCTGCCAGCATCCCAAGGACCTGGGAGGGCCGCAGGTCGAGGCGTTCCTGACCTGGCTGGCCGGCGAGCGGCAGCTTGCGCCGGCTTCGCACAAGCAGGCGCTGTCGGCCCTGCTGTTTCTCTACGCCAAGGTGCTGGGCGTGAACCTGCCGTGGATGCAGGACATTGGCCGCCCCCGGGTGAAAAAGCGTCTGCCCGTGGTGCTCAGCCACGGCGAGGTGTCGGCCGTGTTGCGTCAACTCGACGGCGTGCATCGGCTGTTTGCGCAGCTGCTGTATGGCACCGGGCTGCGGATCAGCGAAGGGCTGCAGCTGCGGGTGAAGGACGTGGATTTCGCCCACAGCGCCATCGTGGTGCGGGAGGGCAAAGGCGGCAAGGACCGCATCGTGATGCTGCCCCAGGCACTCGTCTGCGGGCTGCGCGAGCAGCTCGCGCGCTCGCACGACCTGTGGCTGGCCGACCAGGCCGGCGGCCGAGGCGGGGTCGAGATGCCGCACGCGCTGGATGCCAAATACCCGCGCGCCGGGGCCTCGTGGCCCTGGTTCTGGGTCTTTCCGCAGGATCACCACGCCACCGATCCGCGCAGCGGCGTCGTGCGCCGCCACCACCTGTACGACCAGACCTTTCAGCGAGCCTTCAAGCGTGCGGTGCACGCGGCCGGCATCGCCAAGGCCGCGACGCCGCACACCCTGCGCCACTGCTTTGCGACGCATCTGCTGCAGGCCGGCAGCGACATCCGCACGGTGCAGGACCTGCTCGGCCATGCCGATGTGGCCACCACGATGATCTACACCCACGTGCTCAAGCTCGGTGGCGGTGCGGTGCGCAGCCCGCTCGACGCGCTCTGAGCCGCTTGCCGGCGGCGAACAGGTGGGGGGTGCGTTTGGCGGCCGCGGCCGCCGCCGCGGTGCGGTGGGCGCCAGGGTTCGCAACCCTCCCCGCCGACCGGCGGCTCAGCCCGGCAGCTTCAACAGCTCGAACGGCCCCCGCCCGGCCGCCGCCGTGATCAGCCCCAGCACGCGGGTCGGCTCGGCGCCCAGCCAATCCCACTGGAAGCGCCAGCCCCAGTTGCCGCCCAGCACGCCGGGCACGTTCATGCGGTGTTCGCTGCCCAGCCCCAGCACGTCCTGCAGCGGGTAGACGGCCATGTTGGCCACCGAGTTGGCGCAGGCGCGGATCATGGCCCAGTGCACGTCCTGCTCGTTGCACGGCAGGTAGGAGCCGGCGAACTGGCGCTCGCGCGGCAAGGCCCGGTCCCACCAGCCGCGCACGGTGTCGTTGTCGTGCGTGCCCGTGTAGGCCACGGCGGTGCGGGACCAGTTGTGCGGCAGGAACTCGTGGTCGGCCTCGGCGCCGAAGCCGAACTGCAGGATCTTCATGCCGGGGAAGCCGCAGCCGTCGCGCAGCGCGTGCACGTCGTCGGTGATGAAGCCCAGGTCCTCGGCCACGATGGGCAGCGGCCCCAGCGCCTGCTTGATGGCGTCGAACAGGGCGATGCCCGGGCCGGCGACCCAGCGGCCCTGCTTCGCGTCCGGGCTGCTGGCGGGGATCTCGTAGTAGCCGGCAAACCCGCGGAAATGGTCGATGCGGAACACGTCGGCCTGGCTCAGTGCCCGCTGCACGCGCGCGGTCCACCAGGCGTAGTTTTCGGCGGCCATCCTGTCCCAGCGGTACAGCGGATTGCCCCAGCGCTGGCCCATCGGGCCGAGGTCGTCGGGCGGCACGCCGGCGACGACCGTGGTCTGGAAGTCCTTGTCGAGGTGGTACAGGTCGGGGCGCGACCAGCAGTCGGCGCTGTCGTGCGCGACAAAGATGGGCAGGTCGCCCATGAGGTGCACGCCGCGCGCGTTGGCATAGCTTTTCAGCGCGCCAACCTGCACGTCGAACTGCCACTGCACGAACTGCCAGAAGGCGATTTCGTCAGCGTAGGTCTTGCGCGCCTCGGCCAGCGCCTTGGGCTTGCGCTTTTTCAGGCCGTCCTCCCAGGTCCACCACGGCTGGCCGTTCAGCGGCGAGCGGATGGCCATGAACAGCGCGTAGTCGTCCAGCCAGCTCTGCTGGGCCACGCACCAGGCAGCGAAGGCAGCGCGGTCGTCGGCCGTCGCTCGGGCGAAGAAGCCGGCGGCGGCGGCGCGCAGCTGCTGCTCGCGCCAGGGCGTGACCGCGCCGTAGTCGACCAGCGCGCCGTCGAAGGCCGGCACATCGGGCTGCTGCAGCCAGCCCTTGGCGACCAGCGGCTCCAGCGCCACCATCCAGGGGCTGCCGGCAAAGGCCGACACGCCCTGGTAAGGGCTGTCACCGGGGCCGATGGGCGTGGTGGGCAGCAGTTGCCAGATGGACTGGCCGGCGGCCTGCAGCCAGTCGACGAAGCGGTAGGCGTCGGGCCCGAAGTCGCCCATGCCGTGCGGGCCGGGCAGCGAGGTGATGTGCAGCAGCACACCGGAGGCGCGTTGATTCAGGTTCATGGCGAGGCTTGTCGCAACACAAGGAGGGATCGGGCCGGCACGCCGAGCGGCTGGCCGGCGGGCACGAAGTCCAGCGCGGACTCGCCGCTGCTGTCCAGCACCAGTTGCCACGGCCCGTTGCACAACAGGAACGGGAGCGGCGTGGCATCGGGGTTGAAGACGATCATCAGCCTCGGCCTGCTGGCACCGGCCTCGCGCAGTTGTGCGCCGAAGGCGTGCTGGCCGGCGTCGTGCCAGTCGTTGGGGCTCATCTCGTGGCCGCTCGGGGCGTACCAGCCGATGCCTGCGTCACCCGCCATGCCGGCGCCCGCTGCGAACCAGCGGGGGTGACGCAGCAGCGGCTCGGCGGCGCGCAGCGCCAGCAGCTGGGCGACCAGCTCGGTCAGGCCGCCATCGGCGCGGTCCCAGTTCAGCCAGGTCGTCGCGTTGTCCTGGCAATAGGCGTTGTTGTTGCCGCCCTGGCTGTGGGCGATCTCGTCGCCGGCGCACAGCATGGGCGTGCCCTGCGCCAGCAGCGTCGTGGCCAGCAGCGCCCGGCGCACGCGGTCGCGGGTGGCGTTGATGGCAGCGTCGTCGGCCGGCCCCTCGGCGCCGAAGTTCGCGCACAGCTCGCCGTCGCGGCCGTCGCGGTTGTCCTCGCCGTTGGCCTGGTTGTGCTTGGCCGAGTAGCTGGTCAGGTCGGCCAGCGTGAATCCGTCATGCACGGCCACGAAGTTGATCGATGCGTTCGGCAGGCGCTGGCCGTGGTGGAACACGTCGCTGGACGCCATGAAGCGCCGCGCCAGCTCGCCGCGGCCCACGCCGTGCGCGCCGGCGCGCAGCCAGTAGCCGCGCACCGCGTCGCGGAACTTGTCGTTCCACTCCAGGAAGCGGCCCGGGAAGCGCCCCACTTGGTAGCCGTCGTAGGCCGCGTCCCAGGGCTCGGCGATCAGATGCACGCCGGCCAGCACCGGGTCCTGCCGCAGCGCCGTGAAGAACGCGGCGTTGGGGTCGAAGCCGTGCGAGCTGCGACCCAGCACCGGCGCCAGGTCGAAGCGGAAGCCGTCCACGCCCAGCTCGCCGACCCAGTAGCGCAGCGAATCCAGCACGAACTGCGTGACGCGAGGGTGCGAGCAGTGCACGGTGTTGCCGCAGCCGGTCAGGTTCTCGTAGCGGCTCCAGTCGCCGCTGACGAGGCGGTACCAGGTCTTGTTGTCCAGGCCGCGCCAGCTCAGCGTCGGGCCGAATTCGTTGCCCTCGGGCGTGTGGTTGTAGACGACGTCCAGCACCACCTCCAGGCCGGCCGCGTGCAGCGCGTCCACCATCGCGCGGAATTCCGCCGTCACGGCGCTCGGGTCGCCGCGGTGCTGGCCTTGAGTCAGCCGCGGGTCGGGGCAGAAGAAGCCCAGCGTGTTGTAGCCCCAGTAGTTGCGCAGGCGGCGCTCGGCGAGGTGTGGTTCGTCGATGCAGTACTGCACCGGCAGCAGCGACAGCGTCGTCACGCCCAGCCGCTTGAAGTGCGCGATGGACGCCGGATGGGCCAGGCCGGCGTAGGTGCCGCGCAGCGCCTCGGGCACACCGGGCAGCAGCTTCGAGAAGCCCTTCACGTGGACCTCGTACAACACCACGTCGGCCGGCGCGCGGCGGGCATGGTGCAGGCGAACACCCGGTTCGGGTGGCGGCGCCACCCTGGCCTTCAGCGCCTGCGTCGCGTTGTCGCGCGTGTCCTGCGAGCGCGGGCCGTCGGGGTGGCCCAGTTCGTAGCCGTGGTGCTCGGCACGCCAGCCGAAGTGGCCCACGATCTCACGCGCATACGGGTCCAGCAGCAGCTTGTGCGGGTTGAAGCGGTGGCCCCGCTCCGGCGCGTAGGGGCCGTGGGCGCGCAGCCCGTAGACGAGGCCGGGGCCAACGCCGGGCAGGAAGCCATGGAAGACGCCGTCGTGCGGGCCGTCCAGCGTGTAGCGGCGCAGCTCGCGCTGGCCTTCGCCGTCGAACACGCACAGCTCGATGCGCGTCGCGTTCTCGCTGAAGACGGCGAAATTGACGCCGCCGTCGCGGGCGAGCGCGCCCAAGGGCTCGTGCCAGCCGGGTTGCAGGTCGGGGAGGTGAGCCATCGAACGGTTCAGATAGGCACCAAAAAGACCGTCGCCAGCGGCGGCAACGTCAGCGTGATCGACAGCCGCCGGCCATGCGCCGGACGGTCCTGCACAGGCAGGCCGGCAGCAGCCATGCCGTTGCCGAGGTTGCTGCCGCCGTAATAGACCGAATCGGTGTTCAGCGCCTCGCGCCAGGCAGTCACGCCGTCGGGCACGCCCAGCACATAGCCTTCGCGCGGCACCGGCGTCATGTTGCAGACGACGATCACCATGCGGCCGCTGCCATCGCGGCGCACCCAAGCGAAGATGGAATGCTCGGCGTCATGCGCGCTGATCCACTCGAAGCCGCCGGACTCGCTGTCCAGCCGATGCAGCTCGGGGCGGTCGCGGTACAGGCGGTTGAGGTCGCGCACCAGGCGCTGCACGCCGGCGTGGCGCTCGTCGTGCAGCAGGCCCCAGGGCAGGCTCTCGTCCTGCCGCCACTCGTGGCCCTGCGCGAACTCCTGGCCCATGAACAGCAGCTTCTTGCCCGGGTGGCCCCACATGAAGCCGTAGTAGGCGCGCAGGTTGGCGAACTTCTGCCACAAGTTCGGATCATTCGGGTCGCCCGGCATCTTGGCCAGCATGCTGCCCTTGCCGTGCACGACCTCGTCGTGCGAGATGGGCAGCATGAAGTTCTCGCTGAACGCATAGATCAGCCCGAAGGTCATCTTGTCGTGATGCCAGCGGCGGTTGATCGGGTCCTCGGCCATGTAGCGCAAGGTGTCGTTCATCCAGCCCATGTTCCATTTGTAGTGGAAGCCCAGGCCGCCGGCGTAGGTGGGTGCGGAGACGCCGGGGAAGCTGGTGCTCTCCTCGGCCACGGTGATGGCGCCCTCCACCTCGCCGACGCGCTCGTTCATCTCGCGCAGCAGCGAGATGGCTTCCAGGTTCTCGCGGCCGCCGCGGGCGTTGGGAATCCACTGGCCTTCGGGCCGCGAGTAGTCGCGGTAGAGCATGCTGGCCACGGCGTCCACGCGCAGGCCGTCCACGCCCCAGCGCTCCACCCAGTACAGCGCGTTGCCGACCAGGAACTGGCGCACCTCGGTGCGGCCGAAGTTGTAGATCAGCGTGTTCCAGTCGCGGTGGAAGCCTTCCTTGGGGTCGGCGTACTCGTAGAGATGCGTGCCGTCGAACTCGGCCAGGCCGAAGGCGTCGACCGGGAAATGCGCCGGCACCCAGTCCAGCAGCAGGCCCAGGCCCTGGTCGTGGCAGGCCTTGACGAAGCGGCCGAAGCCCTCGGGCGGGCCGAAGCGGGCGCTGGGGGCGTACAGGCCCAGCGTCTGGTAACCCCAGGAGCCGTCGAACGGATGCTCGCTGACGGGCATCAGCTGCAGGTGCGTGAAGCCCAGGTCGGCGGCATAGGCAGGCAATTGCGCGGCCAGCTCGTCCCAGGTCATGAAGCCGCCGTCCGCGCCGCGCCGCCACGAGCCGGCATGCACCTCGTAGACGCTGATGGCCGACTCGCGCCGGTTGGCGCGCTCGCGCTGGCGCGGCAGCGGCGTGGGCTCGGGCAGGGCCGCGACGATGCTGGCGTTGTCGGGCCGCAACTGCGCACGCCGTGCGTAGGGGTCGGCCTTCAGCGGCAGCAGCGCGCCGCTGCCCGAGATGATCTCGAACTTGTACAGGTCGCCGAGTGCCGCATGCGGCACGAAGATCTCCCACACGCCGGCCACATGGCGCAGCCGCATCGCGTGGCGGCGGCCGTCCCAGTTGTTGAAGCTGCCGACCACGCTGACGCGACGTGCGTTGGGGGCCCAGACGGCGAAGCGCACGCCGCTGATGTCGCCATGCTGCACGACGTGCGCGCCCAGGCTCAGATAGGGGCGCGGGTGCCGGCCCTCGGCCAGCGCCTGCAGTTCGTCGTCACCGAGCTGCGGGTAGTAGTTGTAGGGGTCGGCGTAGACGCCCTCCCCGCCGCCGCTCCAGCGCACGGCCAGCCGGTAGTCGAAGCGGTGCTTGCGGCGCGGCACGGCCGCCTCGAAGAAGCCGCCGCGGCGATGTGCCAGCTCGACGATCTGCCTGCCGCTGGCGGCATCGTGCAGCACGACCGCGTCCGCACCCGGCAGCAGCACCCGCACCCACAGCTTGCCGGCGTCGTCCGCATGCAGGCCCAGGCGCGAAAAGGGGTCGCTGTGGCGACCGGCCAGCAATGCGTCGACGTCGGCGTCCTGGATCATCGGGAGGGTGTCAGTTCTTCAGGCTTTGGGTGGACCAGACGCGATCGACGTATTCCGCAATGGTGCGGTCGGACGAGAACGGGCCCATGCCCGCGATGTTCAGCAGCGCGCGCTCGGCCCAGGCCGCGCGGTCGGCAAAGAGCGCATCCACCTTCGCCTGCGTGGCCACGTAGTCGGCGAAGTCGGCCATCAGCAGGTAGGTGTCGCGGCTCAGCAGGCTGTCCACGAGGCTTCGGTAGCGGTCGGTGTCGCCGTTGCTGAACGCGCCGGATGCGATCAGCTCGACGACACGCTTGAGCTGGCGATTCTCTTCGACGTAGAGCCTGGGGTCGTAGCCCAGTTGCTTGATCTTGGCCACCGCGTCGGCACGCAGGCCGAACACGAACATGTTCTGCGGCCCCATGGCCTCGGCCATCTCGATGTTGGCGCCGTCCCAGGTGCCGATGGTGAGCGCGCCGTTCATGCCGAACTTCATGTTGCCGGTGCCGGACGCCTCGGTGCCGGCCGTCGAAATCTGCTCGGACAGGTCGGCGGCCGGGATGATGGTCTCGGCCAGCGTGACGCCGTAGTTGGGCAGGAAGACGAGCTTGAGCTTGTCGCCCACGCGCGGGTCGCTGTTGATGACGCGACCCACGTCGTGCGCCAGGCGCACGATGCTCTTGGCCATCTGGTAGGCCGACGCCGCCTTGCCGGCGATGACGACCGTTCGCGGCACCCAGTCAGCGCCAGGGTTCTCGCAGATGGCCTGGTAGCGGCTGATGACGTGCAGCAGGTTCAGCAGCT
The DNA here is from genome assembly GCF_965229315.1 of Roseateles sp. Classification (GTDB taxonomy): domain Bacteria; phylum Pseudomonadota; class Gammaproteobacteria; order Burkholderiales; family Burkholderiaceae_C; genus Pelomonas. The sequence goes on along the minus strand of NZ_CBDDJA010000002.1, from coordinate 1,559,249 downwards.
GGCGCTTGTACTCGTGGATGCGCTTGATCTGGATGTCGAACAGGCTGTCCACGCCGACCGCGATGCCCAGTTCACGGCGGATCAGCGCGGCAAGGCGCTCCTTGTTGGCGCGCTTGACGGCCAGGAACTGCTGGCCCAGCGCCGGGTCGGCGGCCAGCGGCTTGAGCTTTGTCAGCTCAGACAGGTCCTGGCGCCAGCCGTCGCCGATGTGCGCATCCAGCAGGCCGGACAGCTGCGGGTTGGCCTGCTGCAGCCAGCGCCGCGGCGTGACGCCGTTGGTGACGTTGTGGAAGCGGTCCGGCCAGATGCGCGCGTAGTCCGCAAAGATGGTCTGCACCATCAGCTCGGAATGCAGCGCGGCCACGCCGTTGACGCGGTGCGACGCCACCAGCGCCAGCGACGCCATGCGCACGCGGCGCTCGCCGCCATGGGCGCCCTCGTCGATCAGCGACACGCGCGCCGCGAGACCGTCGTCACCGGGGAAGCGGGCCTTCAGTTCGTTCAGGAAGCGCTGGTTGATCTCGTAGATGAGTTCGAGATGGCGCGGCAGCAGGTTCTCGAACATGCGAACGGGCCAGGTCTCGAGCGCCTCGGGCATCAGCGTGTGGTTGGTGTAGGCCACGGCCTGGCGCGTGATCTTCCAGGCCTCGTCCCAACCCAGGCCGTGCTCGTCCAGCAGCAGGCGCATCAGCTCGGCGGGCGCCAGCGCCGGGTGCGTGTCGTTCAGGTGAATGGCGTTGGTTCGGCCCAGGTTGTGCAGGCTGCCGAACTCGCGCAGGTGACGCGCGATCAGGTCCTGCAGCGACGCGCTGACGAGGAAGGCCTCCTGCTTCAGCCGCAGCTCGCGGCCCTGCTCGGTGGAGTCGTCCGGGTACAGCACCCAGTTGATCGCGTCGGCCAGCACCTGGTGCCGTGCGGCGCGGGGGTAGTCACCCTCGCAAAACGGCTTGAAGGCGATGGGCGCCGCGGTGGCCTGCCACTGGCGCAACGTGGAGACGCGCTCGCTGTGGTGGGCTGGCACGATGAAATCGAAGGCCTGCGCCTCGATGCGCTCGGCGGGCATCCAGCGGCGCACGCCGGCGTCGTCCACCTCCACGCGGCCACCGAAGCCCACCGCGTAGCGCAGGTCGTGGCGCGACAGCTCCCACGCGGGCGTGTCGCGCGTCCAGTCGTCGGGCTGCTCCATCTGGCGGCCTTGGCTGATGACCTGCGCGAAGGTGCCGTAGCGGTAGCGCAGGCCGTAACCGAAGGACGGCAGCTCCAGTTCGGCGAAGCTGTCCAGGAAGCAGGCCGCCAGGCGGCCCAGGCCGCCGTTGCCCAGCGCCGCGTCGGGCTCGCGCTCCAGCACGTCACCCAGGGCCAGGTCGTGCTGGGCCAGCTTGGCCTGCAGCGGCTCGACCAGGCCCAGCGCCGCCAGCGCATTCGACAGCGCGCGGCCCATCAGGAATTCCATCGACAGGTAGTGCACGCGGCGCACCGGCGCGGCCTCGCCGCGCTTCGCGTCGGCCGCCTGCGTGGCGGCCCAGCGGCGCGCCAGCGTCTCGCGGCAGGCGATGGCCGCGGCATGCAGCGCGGCCTGCGGCGTCGCGCCCTGGCTGGATTGCGACAGCTCGCGCTCATAGGCGGCTTCGAAAGCAGCGCGCAGCGCCTGGACTTCGGGAGTGACTGCGGAGGGCTTCATCGCGGCGGCCTTGGATTTGCGGGAGCGAGACTGCGCGGAGCCGAGAAGGGTTGGGGTGTTCATCAGTGCCAGCCCCCGGCGACGAGGGCAAGAATGCTACCCGAGCGGCAGCGCGGGCCAAAGTATCGGGCAGCGGGACGGCATTGTGTAGTTTGACTACATCGGGAAAACCCGGTTTTGCAGCCAACCCGTTGATTCACATGGAATTCATGGAATCCACATCGGGCCAATCCTGTTGTTCTGTACGGTTCAGAGCTGTATATTGTCTACAGAAACAGGCGCAGGGCAGGAACTTGCGCTCTTGATAACTGCGAGACAAGCCGGCCGCGCTGCGCCGCCGGCGCTGAAAGGTTCGATGTGGCAGACGTGAGCTTGACCGGCGTGGAGAAGGCCTATGGCGACGTCCGCATCCTGCACGGCATCGACCTGGAGATCCGCGACGGCGAGTTCATGGTGTTCGTGGGGCCCTCGGGCTGCGGCAAGTCCACGCTGCTGCGCTCCATCGCCGGCCTGGAAGAGATCACCGGCGGCGAGCTGAAGATCGGCGGGCGCGTCGTCAACGACGTGCCGCCCAGCGAACGCGGCATCGCGATGGTGTTCCAGTCGTATGCGCTGTACCCGCACATGAACCTGTTCGACAACATGGCGTTCGGGTTGAAGCTGGCCAAGGTGCCCAAGGCCGAGATCGAGACGGCCGTGCGGGCCGCTGCCAAGATCCTGCACATCGAACATCTTCTGGACCGCAAGCCCAAGGACTTGTCCGGCGGCCAGCGCCAGCGCGTGGCCATCGGCCGCGCCATCGTGCGCAAGCCCGAGGTCTTCCTGTTCGACGAGCCGCTGTCCAATCTGGACGCCGCCCTGCGCGTGCGCATGCGCTACGAGTTCGCCAAGCTGCACGAGGACCTCAAGACCACCATGGTCTACGTGACCCACGACCAGGTGGAGGCCATGACGCTGGCCGACCGCATCGCGGTGCTGTCGGCCGGCCGGATCGAGCAGGTCGGCTCGCCGCTGGAGCTGTACGAGCATCCGCGCAACCTGTTCGTGGCAGGCTTCATCGGCAGCCCGAAGATGAACTTCATCGAGGGCGAGCTGGCCGCCATCGAACCCGGCCACGTCGACGTGAAGCTCGCCGGCGGCGCCGTGGTGCTGCGCGCGCGCGTGGACGGCAGCGCGGCCCGGGTGGGCGACAAGGTCACGCTGGGCGTGCGGCCGGAGCACATCCGCACCGACGGCCCCGGCAACCAGCTGCACAGCACGGTGGCCTTCGTCGAGTCGCTGGGGGGCGTGACCTTCGCGTACTGCCCCTACCCCGGCGTCGAGGAGGCGCTGACCTGCCAGTTCGAGGGGCGCAACGGCGCCGACCGGCTGCGCAGCGGCCAGGCGCTGACCCTGCACCTGCCGGCCGAGGCGCTGTATGTGTTCGACGTGAGCGGCAAGGCCTTGCGCCGGCTGGCCGCGCCGGAGCTCTCGGCATGAGGTGGTTGCCCCTGGTGGTGGCCCTGGTCACAGCGCCCGCGCTGGCCGACTCGCCCAAGCTGCTGGTCTGGATCAACAGCGACAAGGCCTACAACGGCCTGCAGAAGGTCGGCGACATCTTCGAGAAGGCGTCGGGCGTCAAGGTCGTCGTGGAGCACCCGGTGGACGCGACCGACAAGTTCCAGCAGGCGGCCGGTGCCGGCAAGGGCCCGGACATCTTCTGCTGGCCGCACGACCGCGTCGGCGAATGGGCCAAGGCCGGCCTGCTGACGCCGTTGCGCCCATCCGCCCGGCTCAAGGCCGAGGTCGAAGACCAGGCCTGGGCGGCCATGAGCTACCGCGGCCGCATCTGGGGGTACCCGCTGGCCATCGAGACCACCGGCCTCATCTACAACAAGGCGCTGGTGCCCACGCCGCCGGCGACCTGGGACGAGCTGATCGCCATCGACAGGAAGCTGCAGGCCCAGGGCAAGCGCGCCGTGCTGTGGGACTACAACAAGAGCTTCTTCAGCTGGCCGATGCTGGCCGGCGCCGGCGGTGTCATCTTCGGCCGCGATGCGCAGGGCGATTTCGACGCGAAGCAGGTGGACGTCAACAACGCCGGTGCACTGGCCGGCGCGCAGATGATCGAGCGCCTCATCAAGGACGGCCACATGCCCCGGGGCGCACGCTACGCGGAGATGGAATCGGCGTTCGCCCGTGGCGAGGTGGCCATGATGATTTCCGGCCCCTGGGCCTGGGACAACGCCAGGCGAGCCGGGATCGACTTCGGCGTGGCCGCCATCCCGGCCGTCATCGCCGGCAAGCCCAGCAAGAGCTTCGTCGGCGTGCTGGGCTGCATGATCTCGGCACCCAGCAAGCACAAGGACCTCGCCAAGGAGTTCATCGAAAACCACCTGATGCGCCCCGAGGCGCTGAAGGTGCTGGACGCCGACGTGGCCCTGGGCGTGCCCGCCAACAAGGCCTTCTACGCCGAGCTGTCCGTCAACCCGCTGATCGCCGCCAGCATGACCAATGCGCGCAACGGTGCGCCCATCCCCAACATCCCCGAGGTGGGCCGCTTCTGGACCGCGATGGACGCGGCGCTGGAAGCCATCACGAACGGCCTGCAGTCGCCCAAGGCCGCGCTGGACGGCGCGGCCGCACGGATGCTGCTGAACAAATGAACACGTTGTCCTCATCCCTGGGCCAGGGCGCCTACACGACGCTGCCACCCACCCTGCTCGCCAAGCTGGCGGCCTGGTTGCGCTGGCCGCTGGCCGCTGCCGCCATCCTCGCGGCGCTGTCCCTCGTCTTCGCCGTCTACACGACGGGCCAGGCCGCCTGGGCGGCGGGGCTGCTGGTGCTGTTCACGGCCGGCTTCTACATCTACCTGAGCCGCAGCGGCGTGGCCTGGCGCTACCTCTTCCCCGGCCTGGCCGGCATGCTGGTGTTCATCGCCTTCCCGCTGGTCTACACGGCGCAGATCGGCTTCACGAACTACTCCAGCACCCACCTGCTCAGCGAAAGCCGTGTGCGCGAGTACCTGCTGGAGCAGCACGACGCGGTGGAAGACAAAGTGCTGGCCTACAGCCTGCATGCCGACGGCGCCGAGTTCCGCCTCGCCTTGCGCGCCGACGGCGAGGCCAGCCCGCGCTGGGTGTCGCCGCCGCTGGCGCTGCGCAGCGTCAGCCGCGAGCTGCGCGTGGACCTGAGCACCACCGACGCGGAGCGCCTGCCCCTCACCGCGCCACTGCAGGCCGCGCTGCCCTTGCCCGAATTGATCAAGCACCGCGACGCACTCGCCCAGCTGCTGCTCGTGCTGCCGGACAAGACCGAGCTGCACTACCTCGGCCTGCGCGAGTTCGGCCCCATCAAGCCGACGTGGACCGCCAATGCCGACGCCAGCCTGACCCGCGCCGCGGACGGCGCCGTCTTCAAGGCCAACCGCGAGACCGGCTTCTTCGAGTCGGCCAGCGGCGAAGTGCTGCAACCCGGCTTCAAGGCCTTCATCGGCGTGGGCAACTACACCCGCATGCTGTTCGACGCCGAGTTCCGCGGGCCGTTCCTGGCCATCTTCTCGTGGACGGTGGTGTTCTCGGCGCTGACCGTGCTGTTCTCCACCGGCATCGGCATGCTGTTCGCCGTGCTGCTGAACTGGGAGGGCATGAAGTACCGCACCACCTACCGCACGCTGCTGTTCCTGCCTTACGCGGTGCCGGGCTTCATCTCCATCCTCGTCTTCAAGGGCTTGTTCAACCAGAACTTCGGCGAGATCAACGCCATCCTGGACGCGCTGTTCGGCGTCAAGCCCGCGTGGTTCGCCGACCCGCTGCTGGCCAAGACCATGCTGGTCATCGTCAACGTCTGGCTGGGCTACCCCTACGTGATGATCCTGTGCTCGGGGCTGCTGAAGTCCATCCCGGCAGACCTGTACGAAGCCTCCGCGCTGGCCGGCGCCGGCCCGTTCACCAACTTCTTCAAGATCACCGCGCCACTCATCATCAAGCCGCTGGCGCCGCTGTTGGTCAGCGCCTTCGCATTCAACTTCAACAACTTCGTGCTGATCGCGCTGCTGACCGACGGCCGGCCGGACTTCCTGTCCACCAAGCTCCCCGCGGGCCAGACGGACATCCTCGTCAGCTACACCTACCGCATCGCGTTCAAGGACTCGGGCTCCGACTTCGGCCTGGCCGCGGCGATCTCGACGCTGATCTTCTTCCTGGTGGCGGCGCTTTCGCTGGTCAATCTGCGGTTGTCCGCGAAGGCACAGAAATGACGGGGACCACGCGTGGGCGTTGGCAAGCGCGGCAGCCGAGGGGCTTCGTGTCCCCCGCCTGCTGCGCGGTCTCCTCCTTTACCTTCGCCCCTCGGCCACCTCGCTCACCAACGGGTGCCACTGCGTTTTCGCGACAAGCAGAACAGCGCTGGCCGGATCAGGCCGGGTGGGTGGGCTGCGCAGGTAAAGGAATGAATTTGCCGCCCGTTCAGGGCAGGCAAAGAAGGGACACGGAGCAGACCGCCCACCCGGCCTGATCCCCTCCCAACCAAGCATTCGGAGTTCATAGAAATGGCCATCGTCCTCGGCAAACAAGCCCGCTGGCGCACCCTCGCCGGCCACGCCGTGATGTGGGTGTTCATCGCCATCACCCTCTTCCCGCTGCTGGCGGTCGTGTCCATCTCGCTGCGGCCCGGCAACTTCGCCACCGGCAGCCTGATCCCGACCGAGATCAGCCTGGAGCACTGGAAGCTGGCGCTGGGCATCCCCTACCAGGCCGCGGATGGCAGCCTCGTGCAGCCGCCCTTCCCCGTGCTGAGCTGGCTGTGGAACTCCATCAAGATCGCCACCATCTCGGCGTTCCTCATCGTCGGCATCTCCACGACCGCTGCCTACGCATTCGCGCGCCTCAAGTTCCGCTTCGACAAGCCCATCCTGAACGGCATGCTGCTGCTGCAGATGTTCCCGCCGGTGCTGGCGCTGGTGGCCATCTATGCGATCTTCGAGACCATCGGCAGCTATGTGCCGGCGCTGGGCATCGAGACCCACGCCGGCCTGGTACTGGCCTACCTGGGCGGCATCGCCACCCATGTGTGGACCATCAAGGGCTACTTCGAGACCATCCCCGTCGAGATCGAGGAGAACGCCAAGGTCGATGGCGCGACGCACTGGCAGGCCTTCTCCCGCGTGCTGCTGCCCATGGCCATTCCCATCCTGATGGTGGTGTTCGTGCTGGCCTTCATCGGCACCATCATCGAGTACCCGGTCGCCTCCATCCTGCTGCGCGAGGAAGGCAACCTCACGCTGGCCGTGGGCTCCAAATACTTCCTGCACGACCAGCGCTTCCTGTGGGGCGATTTCGCCGCCGCGGCCGTGCTGTCCGGCCTGCCGATCACGGCGGTCTTCCTGTTCGCCCAGCGCTGGATCGTGTCCGGCCTGACGGCGGGCGGTGTGAAAGGTTGAGGTTCACATGCTCAGATCCCTCGCGCTGTGCGCAGCGCTGCTTCCATTCGCCCCGATGAGCCAGGCCGCCGACTGCCAGCCCGCGCCGCTGGGCGACGCCACGCTCTACCTGCGCGGCAACCTCAACCAATGGGTGGCGCAGGACGAACAGGCCTTCGAATACCGCTGCGACGCCTACTACCTGAACCTCAGCGCCCAGGGTGCCCAGGAGTTCAAGCTGGCCGACGAGTCCTGGACCGCCCACCTCACCTTCGGCGCCGACGCGCAGGGCCGGTTGACGCGCGGCGCGAACGGCAACCTGAAGCGCGACTTCAGCGGCGAGCACACGCTGCGCCTGAGCTTCGACGCGGCCGGCCCACCGCAACTGGAGGTCGGGCCCAAAAGCTTCTCGCCCACGCCGGTGCAGCCCATCACCGACCGCGCGGCACTCGCAGCTCGCTTCGACTCGCGCAGCAGCGCCTTCAAGTCCCCCTTCGGCGCCCAGCCGGCCGGCCGCGAATTCACCTTCCGCATCGGCAGCGACGTGCCCGGCCTGCAACGCGCCACGCTGGTCATCGAGCGCCGCCGCCTGACGGGCAACCAGGAGCAACTGGCCTACGAGCCGCTGGCCCGCGTCGCGATGACACCCGCACCACGCGGCCAGGGGGGCGGCTTCTCGGCCACGTACCGCTTCGACGACATCGGCGTCTACGGCTACTGGTTCGAGCTGGAGACCGCCAGCGGCCGCTATGCGCTGCAGAACAACAAGGACACGGTCTACTGGACGCGCGAGAAGGGCTCGATGGGCGCAGCCAGCATCGAGCGCCTGCCCGGCGACCTGAGCCGCGTGCGCCGCTACCGCCAGACGGTCTACGCGCCCGGCTTCACCGTGCCCGACTGGGCGCGCGACGTCGTGTACTACTACGTCTTCCCGGAGCGCTTTCGCAACGGCGACAAGACCAACGACCCGCGCCCCGGCGGCGGCCGGCCGCAGGACCGCTACCAGGACCGCGACGTGGAGCGCCATGCGACCTGGAACGAGCAGCCGTTCAAGCCGGGCACCGGCGACGGCTCCGACGCCCTCTACAACAACGACTTCTTCGGTGGCGACCTCGCCGGCCTCATCGAGAAGTTGGGCTACATCAAGAACCTGGGCGCCAACGCGATCTACCTGACGCCGGTGTTCCGCGCGCCCAGCAACCACAAGTACGACGCGGCCGACTACAAGCAGATCGACCCGGCCTTCGGCAGCAACGAGGACTTCGTGCGGCTGTGCGCCGAGGCCGCGAAGCTGGGCATCCGCGTGATCCCCGACACCTCGCTGAACCACGTCGGCTCGGACTCGCCCTACTTCAACCGCTTCGGCAATTTCCCAGCGGGTGGCGCGTTCGACAACGGCAAGATCAACCCCGCCTCGCCCTACGCCAACTGGTTCAAGTTCAAGCCTGACGAGACCGATCCGGACAAGCAGTACCAGGGCTGGGTGGGCGTGAAGGACCTGCCCGAGATCGACAAGGACAGCCCGTCCTTTCGCGCCTACGCCTACCGCGACCCCGACTCGGTGACCCACTACTGGCTGGACCGCGGCGCGGCCGGCTGGCGCATGGACGTGGCGCCCTGGGTGCCCGACGACTTCTGGCGCGAATGGCGCCAGGCCGTGAAGGCGAAGAAGCCTGACGCGCTGACGGTGGCCGAGACCTGGTTCGACGCCTCCAAGTTCCTGCTGGGCGACATGTTCGACAGCACGATGAACTACATCTTCCGCAACGCGGTGCTGGACTACGCGGCCGGCAAGTCCGCGCAGCAGACCTACGCCAACCTGGAGCTGCTGCGCGAGGCCTACCCGCCGCAGGCGCTCTACGCGCTGATGAACCTGCTGTCCACGCACGACCAGGCCCGCGCCCTCTTCCACTTCGGCTACACGGAGCCCCTGGGCCGCCGCGATGCGGCGTCCGTCCCCCGAGGGGAGCCGGGCAGCTTGGGGCGGCCCGGCGCGGCCCAGGACGATGGCGACGCCGACGCGCTCAAGCTCGCCAAGCAGCGCCTGCGCCTGGCCGTGTTCTTCCAGATGACCTACCCCGGCTCGCCGACCATCTACTACGGCGACGAGGTGGGACTGGGTGGCGGCGACGACCCCTACAACCGCGCGCCCTACCCCTGGGCCGACGAAGGCGGTCAACCCGACCGCACGCTGCTGGCGGACTTCAAGCGGCTGACCCAGCTGCGCCACGACCTGCCCGTGCTGCGCCACGGCAGCCTGAGCGCCCCGCTGCTGGTGGACGAGCACGTCGTCGTGCTGGCCCGCCAGGACGGCAAGACCTGGGCCATCACAGCGACCAACAACAGCACCAAGGCGCGCACGGTCACCGTGCGGCTGCCGTTCGCGGCGAAGCACCTGCGCGATGCGCTGGGCGGCCAGGCCGTGGCCGTGCGCGACGGCAGGATCCGGCTGACCGTGCCCGCCTTGTTCGGCCGCGTGCTCGTCACGCCCTGATCGCGCCAGGGTGGCGCCACCCCCGCCGGCGGTCAGCCCATGCGCAGCACGCGCGCGGCTTCCTCCAGCCGCGCGTCCTCGATCTCGCGCAGCACGCCGGACAAGTCCACCGCACCGGGCTTGTGCTCGTAGCGGCCGGTCAGCGGCATGTCCGGCACCAGCAGGCCGGCCGCGTACAGCGACCAGATCTCCGGCCCGTACTGCGTGGACCGCAGGGCCGGCGCGTACTGGCCGAAGAAGTTGCGCAGGTTGTCCACGTCGCGCAGCAGCATGCGCGGCGCGTGGTTGTTGCCGGCAGCGTCCACGGCCTGCGGCAGATCGATGATGACCGGGCCGTCCGCCGCCAGCAGCACGTTGAACTCGGACAGGTCGCCGTGGATGACGCCGGCGCAAAGCATGCGCACCACCTCGCCGATCAACGTCGCGTGGTGCTGGCGCGCCTCGGCCTCGGTGAAGCTCAGGTCGTTCAGGCGCGGTGCGGCGTCGCCATGGGCGTCGGCCACCAGCTCCATCAGCAGCACGCCTTCATGGAAGTTGTCGGGCCGCGGCACGCGCACGCCGGCCGCGGCCAGGCGGTACAGCGCATCGACCTCGGCGCTCTGCCACGCCGCCTCCTGCTGCTGGCGGCCGTAGGCGGTGCGCTTGGTCATCGCGCGCGCCTGACGGCTGTTGCGGACCTTGCGGTTCTCGGTGTAGTCCACCGCCTGGCGGAAGCCCCGCTTGTTGGCCTCCTTGTAGACCTTGGCAGCGCAGGTGTCGTCGCCCACGCGCACGACGTAGACGTCGGCCTCCTTGCCGCTCTTGAGCTGCCGCACGACGCTGTCGATCAGGCCTTCGTCCATCAATGCCTGCAGGCGCGCGGGTGCTTTCATGCCGCCATTGTCGGCGAGGCGGCCTGCCGTCAGGCGCGGGTGAGGCCGGGCAACCGGGCCGACAGCGGCGGCATGCCGCTCGCGCCGCCCACCAGGCGCTGGTCGTGGCGGTAATCGTCGTTCGTGTCGACGCGCCAGTCGCGTCCGAACTCGCTTGCCAACGCACGGGCCACCTCATCGAAGCGCCAGGCCTCGCCGGCATTGCTGTCCAGGTGGTGCACGCCGGGCAAAGGCCGCTCGATGAGCGTCAGCAGCGCCGCGGCCGTGTCGGTCATGAACGAGCAGGCCGGCGTCCACGCGCGGCTCGCTGCCACGCGGCCGTCGCGCCGCTGCTGGTCGTCCAGCGCCATCAGCATGTTGTTGCCCGGCCGGCTCGGGTCGATCTGCCAGCCGATGCGGGCGATGACGGGCCGCTCGCTGGCCAGCAGCACCGCGTCTTCGCAGTCGATCTTGTAGCGGCCGTAGTCGTCGCGGGCCGTGCGCGCGTCGGCCACGTCGTGCGGGCCGCCCGGCGCGGCGTCGAACACCATCGCCGTGCTGGTGAACAGGAAGTTGGGGCAACGCGATGCCAGCCAGCCGGCGAAGCGCGCCGACCCCATGCCCAGGTGGGCGACGGCGTCCACCGACTGCGCGGACAGCCACGCGGCCGACACGCCCTCGTCGTCCGGGTCCACCGCGTGGCGATCCCAGCCGATGACGGTGTGGCCCGCCGACCGCGCGGCCTCGGCCAGCCGGGGCGCCAGCGTGCCGTTCAGGCCGGTGATGAGGATCTTCATGCCGCCGCGCTTGCCAGCACCTGCCAGCCCCAGGGCTTGAGCACCCGGCCCTGCCAGGTCTGCGCGACTGCGGACAGGTTGACCGCCACGCGCACCACGTCGGGCCCGAGCCGGCGCTCGAAGGCGACCACGTCGGCGGGGCCGTCCAGCAGCGTGACCGGCGCGCCGTACTGGCCCGCGGCCAGCGCCGGGTGACTGTGCTTGAGCGCCGCGAGGCCGGCGTAGAAGTCGGCCAGCTCGTGGGTCTTCCAGGCGATGGGGTCCTTCTCGAAGAACGCCAGCCGCTGCGTCAGCCGCGACTCCTGGCCGTTGTAGATCAGCGGCATGCCGGGCAGCGTGAACGTCAGCACGGCCAGGGCCTGGTAGGCATCGCCGTACAGCTCGGCATCGGTGCCGTGCCAGGAGTTGAAATCGTGGTTGGCCGTGAAGCGCATGCGGTAGGCCTGCGGCGGGTAGCCGGCCGGCTGCTTGGCGAGCCAGGCCTTGAGCAACGGCGCACCCGGCTCGCCCTTGCCGATCTTCTTGAAGACCTGGTCCGCCAGGTCCCACGAGTAGGTCATGTCGAACGCGCCGCTGGTGTGCAGTTCGATGGCGTCGGACTCGGCCAGCATGAACAGGGGCTTGACCGCGTCCAGCGCCTGGCGGGCGCGCACCCAGAAGTCGGTGGGCACCAGGCGGGCCACGTCACAGCGAAAGCCGTCCAGGCCCACCTCGCGCACCCAGAACGCCATCGCGTCGATCATCGCGGTGCGCAGCGCGTCGCTCTTGTAGTCCAGCGCGACGACGTCGTCCCAGTGCTCCTCGCCGGGCTGGCCTTCGTTGAACGTCACGGCATAGACCTCGCCCCGGGCGTTGAGCTTGTACCAGTCCTTGTGCGCCGTGGCCCAGGGATGGTCCCAGGCCGTGTGGTTGGCCACCCAGTCGAGGATGACCTTGAAACCCAGCCGGTGCGCCTCGGCCACCAAGGCCCGGGCGTCGGCCAGCGTGCCGAACTCGGGGTTGACGGCCGTGTAGTCGCTGATCGAGTAGTAGCTGCCCAGCGTGCCCTTGCGGTTGAGCCGGCCGATGGGCTGGATGGGCATCAGCCACAGGATGTCCACGCCCATGCGGCGCAGCCGCGGCAGTTGCGCCTGCACGGCCTTGAGCGTGCCTTCGGCCGAGAACTGGCGCACGTTGACCTGGTAGAGGACGGCCTGGCGGCTCCAGGACGTGTGGGGCATGTCGGCGGCGAAGCTCATGGCGGGCAAGGCCAGCGACGAGGTGGCGGCCAGCAGGGTGCGGCGTCGCAACGGCAAGCGCATGGGAGGGCCTGTGGAAAGTCGGTTGCCGCGCAGTGGCGGAAGCGGCGCCGCGCCCGGCCCTCAGGTCGAGCGGCAGTGCTGGGCGATGTAGGCGGCGTGGTCTGGCATGACGGCGACACATTTCGCGATGACCTCGCGCACGCTTTCGAGGTAGGCCTGCGTGGCGTCGTCGGACTGCAGCTCGACCATGGGATGCCAGCGCCTCGGGCGCAGGTTCTGGCCTTCCATGACCTGCAGCCAGCCGACTTCGCTGAACAGCTCGTTGTTGAAGCGCACGATGCGGCCGTGGCTCTGGAACAGCCGGATCTTCTCCGCCAGCGTGGCCGGCACGTCCATGTGCGCGCACTGCCGCCAGAACTCGGAATCCTCGCGCTGGTTCAGGTGGTAGTGCAGGATGACGAAGTCGCGCACGCTTTCGACGTTGAAACGCGCCTGGCGGTTGAACTCGTCGATGTCCGCGGGCTCGAAGCCGCGGTCGGGGAAGAAGTCGATCAGCTGCTGGATGGCGGACTGGATCAGGTGGATGCTGGTCGATTCCAGCGGTTCCAGGAAGCCGCTGGACAGGCCGATGGCCACCACGTTGCGGTTCCAGGCCAGGCGGCGCATGCCGGTCTTGAACCGGATCATGCGCGGCTCCGCCAGTGCGGCGCCGTCGAGGTTGGCCATCAGCACAGCCGCTGCCTCGTCGTCGCTCATGTGGGCGCTGCTGTAGACGTGGCCGTTGCCGGTGCGGTGCTGCAGCGGGATGCGCCACTGCCAGCCCGCGCGGTGCGCGGTCGAGCGCGTGTAGGGCGTCAGCGGCCCGGCGGATTCGCAGGGCACGGCCCACGCCCGGTCGCAGGGCAGCCAGTGCGTCCAGTCCTCGTAGCCGGTCTGCAGCGCCTGCTCGATCAGCAGGCCGCGAAAACCCGAGCAGTCGATGAACAGGTCGCCGTCGATGCGTTGCCCGCCGTCGAGCACGACGGCCTCGACATGGCCGGCCTGCGGCCCTTCGGCGCGCAGCACGGTGTCGATGATGCGCCCCTCGACGCGCACGACACCCAGCGCTTCGCTGCGCCGGCGCAGATAGCGGGCATAGAGGCTGGCGTCGAAGTGGTAGGCGTAGGTGATCTCGCCGAGCGGCGAATCCTCGATGTCGTGGCGCGGCGGCATGAAGCGGTTGGCCTTGCCCGCCATGCGCGCGATGGAGTAGGCCTCCAGCGGCGCGGCGCGGCCCAGCGCGCGCATGCGCAGCCAGTACTGCTCGAAGCCCACCGGCCACAGCTCGCGGCCGATGCGACCGAACCCGTGCATGTAGCGGTCGCCCAGGCGGCCCCAGTTCACGAACTCGATGCCGAGCTTGAAGCTGCCATGCGTCTCGCGCAGGAACTCGTCCTCGTCGATGCCCAGCAGCTGGTTGAAGCGCTGGATCATCGGGATCGTCGCCTCGCCGACGCCCACGGTGCCGATCTCGTCCGACTCGACGACGCTGATGCGGTAGCGGCCCTTCAGCACGGTGGCCAGGGCCGCCGCCGTCATCCAGCCTGCGGTGCCGCCACCGACGATGGTCACGTTGTTCAGGGGCGAGGCGTGCACAGGATGGGGTCCGTCAGCGGATGGTCATGCGAGCGGCCGGCAGGGTGCCCTGCCGGCCTCGGCGGCGATTATTGCCAGTTGTAGACCGCCGTGTCGGCGGTGCCCGTCGAACTCGACGGCGAGGTGAAGACGCGGTTGCTGCCGCCTTCCCACACCACCGTGCCGTTGGCGTCCTTCTTGATGAACTTGAACTCGAACTGCGTGGCCTTGGGGACGCTGACGGGCAGGAACCACTGCGGATAGTTCGGGTTCATCATCACCTCGGAGGCCTTGGCCGGGTCCCACGAACCGAGTTCGGGGATGCTGCCGACGACGTAGACGTTCTGCCCCACGGTCGTCGCCGCATTGACCTTGAAGATGACCTGGACCTGGTCGCCCGACAGCACCTCGTAGCGGAAGGTGTTGCTGGTGTTGGCACCCTTCTGCACGGTGATGTTCAACACGCCGGGCACGGCGGTCGCGGGCACGGTGGTCTCGATGAGCGTGTCGCTCGCCGACACGACGCTGGCCGTTGCGGTGCCGAACTTCACGGTGGGCGTGCCGCCCAGGCCGGTGCCGTAGACATAGACCGTGTTGCCGGCACGGCCCGAGGTGGAGGCGACGTCGCCGATGCGCGGGAGGGTGGTGCCCAGCGACGGGTTGTAGGACCAGACGCTGACGGCACCGCCGCCCAGCACGAAGCTGGCGATCTGCCCGCCGCTGACGGTGGCCGTGCCGCCGGACAGCGTGCCGGTCAGCACGTCGCTGTAGCTGCCGCCGGGCAGCGTCGTGGCCAGCACCGGCACCGTGTAGCTGGTGCTCGGATGCCGGTTGACCGCGACGACGACCTGCTTGTCATAGAACTTGCGCGAGAAGACCAGCACGTCGTTGTTGGAGTACAGCACCGACGTTTCGCCATAGGCCAGCGCCTCGTTGGACGCACGCAGCGCGGCGAGCTTCTTGATGGTCTGGTAGGCCGTCGTCGTCTGGCTGAAGGCGGGTGCCGCCACCTGCATGAAGCCGCGCCCGGCGATGTCGCTGGCGTTGACCGACGACATGTACTGCTCGGTGCCGTAGTAGATGTTGGGCGTGCCGCGCGCCGTCATCAGCGTGGCGATGGCGGCGTGGAAGGGCTTGTCGTTCGGCTGGACGTAGCGAAAGCGCGTGACGTCGTGGTTGTCCAGGAAGGTGACGGCCTGGTTCTCGTAGATGTAGTCCGCCGAGGTCTGCAACATCATGTTGCCGAACTGGGTCATGGTCTCGCTGAAGTTGCCGAAGGCGTTGGTGCTGGCGCGGTAGTACTCGAAGTCCAGGTTGTTGACGCCGGTGCGGTCGGGGAAGGTGCGGTACTCGTCGTACTTGGGGTCGGGCCGGCCGATGAAGAACTCGCCGAAGTGGGCCAGCGGGCCGCCCGCCGCCGAGTCGATGGCGTCCTTCAGGCCTTTGACGAAGGCCGGGTTCATGTGCAGCGTCGCGTCATGGCGGAAACCGTCCACGCCCAGCGCCTTCCAGAACGCGGCGGCCTTCTCCAGGTGCGCGACGACGTTGGTGTTCTCCTGCGAGAAGTCGGCCAGCGAGCCCAGTTCCTTGTGGCGGAAACCGAAGCGGCTGCTGTCGCTGCCGCGGTCGCCCAGGCCGTGGAACCAGCCGTTGACGTCGTTGTTCGGGTCGGCCAGCAGGTTCTCGACCGCCGACGAGCCGGAGCAGTTGTAGGGCTCGCCGCCCGCGTCGAAGCAGTAGTTGCCGCTGCCGTCCTTGTCGGGCTCGTAGAGCTTGCCGTCCTCGGCGACGAAGCCGGCCGTCGGGTTCTGCCAGCGGCTGGTGTGGTTGGTGACGAAGTCGATGACCAGCTTCATGCCCTGGGCATGCAGCGCATCCCGCAAGGCCTTGAACTTGGCGAGGTTGCCGAAGTGCTTGTTGGTCGCGAAGTAGTTGCGGACGTGGTAGCCGTGGAAGCTCGTCCAGCGGTCGATGCCGCCGCCGGGCTGGTAGTCCAGGATGGCCGTGTCGCGGTTGGCGTAAGGCGCGGAGATCCAGACCGCCGTGACACCCATGTTCTTCAGGTAGGGGATCTTGTCGATGATGCCCTGCCAGTCGCCGCCCTGGTAGAGCTTCAGGTCGGCGCCGGTGCCGTCGTACAGCGTCGGGTCGAAGCCGCTGGGCACGTTGTTGCTGGTGTCACCGTCGGCAAAGCGGTCGGTGATGATCTGGTAGACCACGTCCTTGGGCGTCACCGGCCCCAGCGCACCGCTGGCCGTGACCGCGTCGGCCGGCTGCGCCAGCGCGAAGGCGATGCAGGAACTCAGGGCCAGCACACGGCCCCAGCTTGCGGGCGTGCGCCGCGAGAGATTGAAAACGCTCAGATCCATGTCCAGCTCCTGTCGGTTGGGTTGACGAGAGAACGGCTGCGCGGCTCATCCGCGCTGCGGTAGAGATACGTTGGGGGGCGGGAAGACAGGGCACCCGAGGCTTCACGAGCCCCGGGTGCCGGGGATGGACTCAGAGCTTGTAGCTCAGGCCCAGCAGGTACGACTTGCCGAACTTCTTGCGGTCCGTGGTCTGGCCGTTGGACGCGTCGTAGTACGAGAACCAGGGGTTGGTCATGTTGCTGCCCTGGGCCATCAGCGACAGGCCCTTGAGCCAGCCGCTGCTGAACTCGTAGGACGTCTGGAAGTCGACGCCGGTCGAGCCCTTGATGTAGACGAGCTGGTTGCGGTCCTGGTAGTCGTTGATCGAGCCCAGGTAGTCCGAACGCTTGCGCGCGGCGACGGCGATCTGGAAGCCGTACTTCTCGTAGTAGAAGCGCAGGTTGGTGACCTGCTTGGACAGGCCGGGCAGCGGGATCTTGGTCGTCTTGACGTTCTGCGTCGCGAAGCCCGAGGCGTCCAGCTCGACCGCGCTGTCGGTGTAGGAGTAGTTCACCGCCACGCCGAAGCCGTCCAGCCAGTTCGTGGCCAGCGACAGCGGCACGTTCACCGCCAGCTCCGCGCCACGGATGGAGCCGCCCGAGCCGTTCACCGGCTGCGTGAACACGCCCACGGTGCTGCCGCCCGGCGGCAGCGTCGTGCTGGGCGTCACGTAGGGCTTGAAGTCGAACGGCTGGCCCACGTTCAGGATGTAGGTCTTCAGGTTCTTGTAGAAGCCGGCAGCGCTGAGGTAGCCCTTGTTGCCGAAGTACTTCTCATAGGACAGGTCCAGCGCATCGGCGCGGAACGGCTCCAGCTTCGGGTTGCCGCCGGTGGCGTTCAGTCGCTGCGGGCTGATGTCCGTCTTCAGCGACAGCTCCAGCGACGTCTTCATGTCTTCCATGTTCGGCCGGGCCAGCACGCGGCCCAGGCCGAAACGCAGCAGGCTGTCGTTGGTCAGCTGCGTGGTCAGGTTCAGGTTGGGCAGGAAGTCGTTGTAGCTGTGGCCGTCGGCCATGCCGATGTAGGAGCAGCTCTTGGTGGCCTCCACGCAGGTGGCCTGGTCGACGCGAAAGCCTGTCGACCGTTGCTGCGTGTGCTGGATCTGCAGGCCAATGTTGCCGCGCACGTCCAGGCCCGCGATCTTGCCGTCGATGTCGCCCTTGATGTAGGCGGTGCCCACCTTCTCGGACACGCCCCAGCTCTTGCTGGCAATGTCCAGCACGGTCCACGGGATCAGCGTGTAGACGGAGCCGAGCGAGCCGGCCGGGTTCCAGTTCAGCGTCGGAATGCCGGTCAGGCCGCCCACGCCCACGGTCGGGTTGGGGATGTCGGCAAAGGCCAGGCGGTCCTTCAACGTCCCGTCGGCATTCAGTGCGCTCTTGACGGCCAGCGCGCCTTCGACGGCCACGCGGTCCTTCGTGCGGCGGGTGAAGTTGCCGCCCACCTCGACGGCCGCCACCGGCCCCCAGGACACGTCGGTCTTGCCCGACAGGCGCGCGGCCTTGATCTTGTCCTTGGTCGTGGGGTTGGCGTAGAAGCCATCCTGCACGCCCGTGGCACCGGCCCAGCCCTGCACGTCGGTCAGCTTGATGAGCTTGGGGTCGGCGTAGTTCAGGCCGCTGGTGTACTTCACGTCGGCCAGGTTGGAGCCGTCGAAGCCGGAGAAGCTGATCGTGTCCGCGTTGTTGACCGTGTTGCCCGGCAGGCCGGCCGTCGTCTCGTAGCGCACCGAGTGCTTGTCGACGCCCGAGTACGACAGGTCAGCCTTCAGCGTCCAGGCGCCCGCATTCAGCCGGTTGTTCCAGCCGATGGACTTCAGTTCGTCGGTGTAGTCCTCGTTGTGGTTGCGGATGACGCCCTTCCAGTTCGTGAACGTGCCCGACGTCGCGATGCCGTTGGACACCGTCGCGTTGATCAGTGTGCCGCCCTGGTCGTTCGCGCCGGCGGACAGGCCGCCCAGCGGGCCTTCGAGGCCGCGCTTCTTGACCGAGAAGTCGCCCTTGGAATAGAAGATGTCGGCGATGGACTCGAAGTCCTTGTTCGGCCGGAACTGCAGCACCGCCATCGCGCCCTTGCGGTCGAAGTCGGTCGTCTCGATGTCCGTCGTGAAGCCGCCGGGCGTCTTCACGGTGCCGCCGTTGTAGGGCACGTCCGCCACCCAGCCGCCCCAGGTGTTGAAGTTCGGACGGCCGCCGCCGTTGGACTTGTGTTTGGTGATGCCCAGCGCCACGCCGAAGGTGCGGTCGGCGAACTGGTCGACGTACGAGAACGCCGCGCGGTCGCCGCTGCCCGTCGTGAAGCCCGGCAGGTTCTCGGCCTTGGTGTTGTGTTCCTTGCGGTAGTTCACCGCCATCGTGCGCGTGGCGAAGTTCAGCGGCCGCACCATCTGCAGGTCGATGGTCGAAGACAGGCCCTGGCCCACCAGCGACGCGTCCGGCGTCTTGTAGATGACGATGCCGCCCAGCAGTTCTGCCGGGTACTGGTCGAACTCGACGCCGCGGCCGGTGCCGGTGGACGCTTGCTCGCGGCCATTCAGCAGGCCGCCGTTGAAGTCCGGCGACATGCCGCGCACGCTGACCTGCTGGGCACGGCCGGTGACGGGGCTCAACTGGATGGCCACGCCGGGCAGGCGCGACACGGACTCCGCCACGCTGGCGTCAGGCAGCTTGCCGATGTCCTCCGCCGAGATCGCCTCGACGATGGAGTCGCTGTTCTTCTTCACCGAGATCGCGGCCTCGATGCCCTTGCGGATGCCGGTGACGGTCACCGTCTCGAGTTGCTGCGCCTGTTGCGCCTGTTGCGCCAGCGCGCCCGCAGACACGATCAGCAGCGTGCAGCCCACCGCCACCGGGCTGATGCGGAACTCGCGCGCAGCGGCGCGCTTGCCCTTGTTCATGGTCATGTTTGTCTCCTCTGTCTCATTGGAAAACGGCCTGCCCTCAAGCCGGTCGCCAGCGTTGTTGGCGCTCGTCTCAGGGGCTAGAACCCAACGTCTCAGAGGTGTTTGTATCAAAACTAGATTTATCAGCATCCCTGCGTAAACCCTAGACGTTGCAGCAAAGCGACCTGGTTTCAGGCCAATACCAAGGGTTTGCCAGTATTTAACCGACATCAAGGCGCCGGAGCGTCGCTATCGACACTACAAAACACCGCCAATTTGTAGCTCAACTACACATCAATGCGCCGGCTTCCCGATCCGATGACCGAATGCGCGATGGGCAAGGCTGCGCCCTCCGCCGGGAGGCGGGGCTGAGCAAGGTTCAGCGGGCATGGCGCGGGCCGCAGCCCGCCGCGCGTCAGGCGTCGGCCTGGTCCAGCGCCTGGGCCGCGCCGGCCAGGGCGGCCAGCGTGTCGGTGATGAGGGCCGTGGGGATGCCGGCCAGATAGGACTGGAAGCGCCCCTTGGCCTCGAAGCGGCGGCGGAACGCCGACTGGAAGAAGCGCTCCCCCAGCCGCGGCACGATGCCGCCGCCGATGAACACGCCACCACGCGCACCCAGGGTCAGCGCCACGTTGCCGGCAAAGCCGCCCAGCAGCGCGCAGAACAGGTCCAGCGTGCGCACGCAGGCCGGCGATTCGCCGCCGAGGCCGCGCGCCACGATCTGCTCGGTCGACAGGGCCGACACGTCTTCGCCCTGCCCCATGACGGCTGCGACGGCGCGGCACATCACCGGCAGGCCGATGCCCGACAGGAAACGCTCGGCCGATACATGCGGGAAGGCCTGGCGCGCCTCGCCCAGCACGGCGCTCTCGAAGTCGTCGGCCGGCGCCAGCGTCATGTGCCCGCCCTCGCCCGGCAGCGCCAGCCAGCGGTCGCCCGCACGCACGACACCGGCCACGCCCAGCCCCGTGCCCGGGCCGATGACGGCCAGCACGGTCCCTGTCGGCACGGGGCCGCCGAGGTCGGGCGCCGCGGCCCAGGGGCGCAGTTGCGCGCCGCTCAAGCGCGGCAGCGACAAGGCCAGCGCCTCGAAGTCATTCAGGCACAGCAGCGTCTGCAGGCCCAGTTCGGCCTGCGTGCGGGCACGCGAGAAGTTCCATGCGCCGTTGGTCAGTTCGATCTGGTCGCCATCCAGCGCCGTGGCCAGCGCGAAGGCTGCGCTCTTCGGCGCCGGATGCGCCGGGTCCTGACCGGTCAGGTAGGCCTTCACCGCAGCCGCCGGGCCGGCATGCCCGGCCACCGGCAGCACGCGCACATCCGCCACCGGCGCGCCGGGGCCGGCCACCGTGCCGAAACGGGCATTGGTGCCGCCGATGTCGGCCACCAGCCAGGGATAGGCGGCGCTCATGCCCCCACTCCCGCAACGGTGGGCAGGAGCACGCAAAAGGACAGAAGGCAGGCAAAGACAGGCACGGGCTGGGCAGGTGAAATTTCGGTCGCGGCGGACGGTAGCAAAACTACACCCCCCCGACAATAGACGCTCACCCGGACCGTCAGCTGCCGGCCAGCCAGCCGCGCCAACGCCGCCATTTTCTCTGCAGAAAACCGGTGATCGCAGGGGTGTAGTGAAGCTACACCCGGCCGGCTCGTCCCACTGGCGTTCTGTGGCTCCGTGCCTGCCGATAATCCTCGTCCATCCTGCCGCCTGGTTCATTGCCCATGCCCCGCTTCGACAGCCCCCGCCTGCTTGCCGACATCGGCGGTACCTACGCCCGCTTCGCGCTGGAGACCGGCCCCGGCGAGTTCACGCAGATGGCCTCGCTGCGCTGCGCCGACCATGCCGACTTCCACGCCGCCGTGCAGGCCTACCTGCAGGGGCTGACCTGGCAGGACGGTGGCGCGCAGCAGATCGCCCACGCGGCCATCGCCATCGCCAACCCGGTCGAGGGCGACCAGGTGCGCATGACCAACTACCACTGGCAGTTCTCCATCGACGAAATGCGCCAGCGCCTGGGGCTGGATACGCTGGTCGTCGTCAATGACTTCACCGCGCTGGCGATGGCCCTGCCCCGCCTGGCCGAGGCCGACGTGCGCCAGGTCGGCGGCGGCCAGGCGCGCCGGCCCAGCGTCATCGGCCTGCTGGGCGCCGGCACGGGCCTGGGCGTGTCGGGGCTGATCCCGGCCGGCGAAGGCTGGATCGCGCTGGGCACCGAGGGCGGCCACACCAACTTCGGCCCGCGCGACGAACGCGAGCTGGACCTGCTGCGCTACGCCTGGAAGAGCCTGGACCACGTCTCCTACGAGCGCCTGGTGTCGGGCCCCGGGCTGGAGCTGATCTACCGCGCGCTCGCCGACCGCCACGGCATGCAGGTCACGCCGCTGCTGGCGCCCGCCATCACCCAGCGTGCGCTGGACGATGGCGACCCGCTTTGCCTGGAGACGCTGGACGTCTTCTGCGGCCTGCTGGGCACCACCGCCGCCAACCTGGCCGTGACGCTGGGGTCGCTGGGCGGCATCTACATCGGCGGCGGCATCGTGCCGCGCCTGGGCGAGTACTTCGACCGCAGCCCTTTTCGCGCGCGCTTCGAGGACAAGGGGCGCTTCAGCGACTACGTCTCGGCCATCCCCACCTTCGTCATCACGGCCGAGCACGCCACCTTCAAGGGCGCCTCGTCCATCCTCGAGAACCAGCTGCGCAACCTGCAGGCCTCGCCCGGCTCGGCCATCCTGGGCCAGATCCGCCGTGCGCGCAGCGAGCTGTCGCCCGCCGAGCTGCGCGTGGCCGACCTGGTGCTGGCGCAGCCGCGCTCGGTGCTGAACGACCCCATCGTCGAGATCGCGCGCGCGGCCGGCGTCAGCCAGCCCACGGTCATCCGCTTCTGCCGGTCGCTGGGCTGCGAGGGCCTGTCGGACTTCAAGCTGCGCCTGGCGTCGGGCCTGACCGGCACGGTGCCCATCACGCACACGCAGGTGACGACGAACGACTCCATGCTGGAGCTGGGTGCGAAGGTGCTGGGCAACACGGCCAGCGCCATCCTGCAGGTGCGCAGCCACCTGAACCGCGACACCATCGCCCGCGCCGTCGAGATGCTGATCGCCGCCGGCCGGGTGGAGTTCTTCGCGCTGGGCCACTACAGCGTCGTCGCGCTGGACGCGCAGTTCAAGTTTCTGCGCTTCGGCATGCCGTGCGGCGCCTACACCGACCCGCGCCTGCAGCTGCTGGCGGCCGACGTGCTGCGCGCGGGCGACGTCGCGGTCGTCATCAGCAGCGGCGGCCGGCTGCCCGAGCTGCTGCAGGTGGTGGAAAAGGCCCAGGAGCGCGGCGCCAAGGTCATCGCCATCACCGCCAGCCAGAGCCCGCTGGCCAAGAAGGCCGACGCCGCGCTGATCGTCGACCACATCGAGGACGTGGCCACCCACCTGCCCATGGTCAGCCGCATCCTGGCGCTGCTGGTCATCGACATCCTGGCCGTGGGCATCGCCATGCGGCGCAACCCCGAGAGCGTCGCCGCGCTGAGCGTGGTCGCCGCCGTGGACGACGAAGACGCCAAGCCCGCACGCGGCGCCCGCACGGCGGCGCCCGGCATCAGCCTGGCCTCGCCGCTGTCGCGGCTGACCTCGCACAGCCGGTGACGCGGCGGGCGGGCGAGAAGCTGCGCGTGCTGTTCGTCTGCAGCCGCAACCAGTGGCGCAGCCCGACGGCCGAGCAGGTGTTCCGCCGCCACCCGGCGCTTGCCGTGCGTTCGGCCGGCACCAGTGCCAGCGCAAGGCGCCGCGTGGGCGAGGCCGACCTGGCCTGGGCCGATGTCGTCATCGCGATGGAAAACCGGCACAAGGCGCGTCTGCTGCAGGACCATGCCGGGGCGCTGGCGGGCAAGCCACTGCATGTGCTCGACATCCCGGACGACTACCGCTTCATGGACCCGGCGCTGGTCGAGCTGCTGGAGGCGGCCGTGCCGCCGCTGCTGGGCCTGGGCTGAGGCCTCGGCCGCTCAGCGGCACACGTCCGAGCCCTGGTCGAACACGATCTCCCAGCCGCCGGCCGGCTTGCGCCGCCACACGGACTGGAAGCGCGCGACGAGCTTGCCGTCGGCGTCGGTCACCGGCCCGCTGCTCTGCGCGAGGTCGCCGCTGGGCAGCACGACGACGAGGTCCGGCGCCCACGCGAACGGCGCTTTCGGGCCGTCGAAGAACTTCTGCCACGCGGCCATCACCGCGTCCGGCCCGCGCAGCAGCGTCTTGCCGTTGATGAAAATCGCGTCGCGCGCGAGAAAGCGCTTGAACCCCGTCGCGTCGCGATGCTTCATGCGCGCCGCGAACGCCATCTCGATGGCCGTGACCTCAGAGACTCGGCGGTTGATGTCATCCTCCGCCGGCCAGCTCTCGGCAGACGCATGCGCCGCAGCGGGCAGGCTGGCGGCGGCAAGCAAGGCGTGGCGGCGCGTGGTCATGACGGTCTCCTGTGGCGAGACCGCCAGCATGCCGGGCCGCCCCGGCCTTGCCACAAGTCACCGGGTCGTCAGAACGCCGCGATGCCCGTCTGCGCCCGGCCCAGGATCAGCGCATGGATGTCGTGCGTGCCCTCGTAGGTGTTCACCACTTCCAGGTTGACGAGGTGGCGGGCGATGCCGAACTCGTCCGAGATGCCGTTGCCGCCCAGCATGTCGCGCGCCGTGCGGGCGATGTCCAGGCTCTTGCCGCAGGAGTTGCGCTTCATGATGGACGTGATCTCGACGGCCGCCGTGCCCTCGTCCTTCATGCGGCCCAGGCGCAGGCAGCCCTGCAGGCCCAGCGTGATCTCGGTCTGCATGTCGGCCAGCTTCTTTTGCACGAGCTGGTTGGCCGCCAGCGGCTTGCCGAACTGCTGGCGGTCCAGCACATACTGGCGGGCCGTGTGCCAACAGTCTTCGGCCGCGCCCAAAGCGCCCCAGGCGATGCCGTAGCGGGCTGAATTCAAGCAGGTGAACGGACCCTTCAGGCCACGCACGTCGGGGAAGGCGTTCTCCTCCGGGCAGAACACCTTGTCCATGACGATCTCGCCGGTGATGGACGCGCGCAGTCCCACCTTGCCGTGGATGGCCGGCGCGCCCAGGCCGACGGCGCCCTTCTCCAGCACGAAGCCGCGGATGGCGCCGTCGTCGTCCTTGGCCCAGACGACGAACACGTCGGCGATGGGGCTGTTGGTGATCCACATCTTGCTGCCCGTCAGCTCGTAGCCGCCCGCCACCTTGCGGGCGCGGGTGATCATGGAACCCGGGTCGGAGCCGTGGTTGGGTTCGGTCAGGCCGAAGCAGCCGATCCACTCGCCGCTGGCCAGCTTGGGCAGGTACTTCTGCTTCGTCGCCTCGTTGCCGAACTCGAAGATCGGCACCATGACGAGCGACGACTGCACGCTCATCATCGAGCGGTAGCCGGAGTCCACGCGCTCCACCTCGCGGGCAATCAGCCCGTAGCTGACGTAGTTCAGGCCGGCGCCGCCGTACTCGGCCGGGATGGTCGGCCCCAGCAGCCCCAGCTCGCCCATCTCGCGGAAGATCGTCGCGTCGGTCTGCTCGTGGCGGAACGCCTCCAGCACGCGCGGGCGCAGCCGGTCGTTGCAGTAGGCCGCCGCCGCGTCGCGCACCATGCGCTCGTCGTCGCCGAGCTGCTCGTTGAGCAGCAGCGGGTCATCCCAGTGAAAGCTCGCCTTGTGGGCCATGGTGTCTCCTGAATGCGCAAGCGCCCGGCAGGAAGCGACGGGCGCGGATGACCACGAGTGTTGCACCGCCTGCCGATTCGTGTCCAATTCAAGAAACGACTTCGACGATTCGCCATGCCTATCGAAACCACCCGTGCAGCGATGGAGTTCCGCCACCTGCGCTACTTCCTCGCGCTGGCCGAGGAACTGCACTACGGCCGGGCCGCACAGCGCCTGGCCATGTCGCAGCCCCCTCTGTCGGTGGCCATCCAGCAGTTGGAGGCCAGCGTCGGCGCCCGGCTGTTCGACCGCGACAGCAAGGGCGTGCGCCTCACGCCCGCGGGTGCCGCGTTTCGCGCCAGCGCCCAGGGCCTGCTGGACCGCGCCGAGGACGCCTGCGCGCTGGCCCGCGAGGTGCAGGCCGGCGAGGTGGGACGCCTCAGGCTGGGTTTCGTCGGCTCCACGCTGTTCAACGGGCTCTCGGGCTGGCTGCAGGCCTTCCAGGCCGGCCACCCCAAGGTCGAGGTGGTCGTCGTGGAGCTGAACTCGCAGGACCAGATCGACGCACTGATCGGCGAGGAACTGGACCTCGGCCTCATCCACACCGACCGCCTGCCGCCGGCCCTGGTGTCGGTGCCGCTCTACAGCGAACCCTTCGTCGCCTGCCTGCCGGCCAGCCATCCGCTCGCGGCGTTGCAAGCCATCCCGCTCGCGAGCCTGAGCGACCAACCCTTCATCCTCTTCTCCCGCAAGGGCTCGCCGGACTACCACGCCCGCATCGTCGAGATCTGCCGAGAACACGGCTTCTACCCGCGGCTGCAGCACGAGGGCCGGCACTGGCTGTCGGTCGTGTCGCTGGTGGCGCAGGGGCTGGGCGTGTCCATCGTGCCGGCGGCGTTCGAGCGCGCGGGCGTCCAGGGCGCGATGTTCAGGCCTCTGGCCGAGCGAATCGCCGATTCGGCCGTGTTCGCGACGTGGAAAAGCGGCTCGGCGGGCGTGCTCAGGCACAGCTTCCTGGCGGCCCGGCCCGCGGGGTGACCGTCGCCGCGTGGCCTGATCCGGCGTCAATGCGCAGCCCGACGCCTGGCCTGGACCGACCGCGCCTCAATGACCGCCGCGGTCCCACGCCGCCAGCAGCGCATCCACCGCCTCGTACGCCACCGGCTTCACGAGGTGATGGTCAAAGCCCGCCTCGGCGGACAGGCGCCGGTCCTCGGCCCGGCCCCATCCGCTGGTCGCGATCATCAGCACGCCACGCCCCCACGCCGCCTCACGCACCTGGCGGCACAGCGCGTGGCCGTCGAGGCCCGGCATGGCGATGTCCACCAGCATCACCTGCGGCTCGAACGCCTGCGCGATCACCCATGCCTCGGCGCCGTTCATCGCCGTGCGAACCTGGTGGTGGCTGAGCTCGAGCAGCAACCCCAGGCTGGCGGCGGCGTCCGCGTTGTCGTCGGCCACCAGCACGCGCAGGCCCGAGGCCGCGAGCGCGGCAGGCCCCGCCTGTGCCACGGCCGGTGACGGCAGCGCCAGCTCGGCCAGCGGCAACCGCACGACGAACTCGCTGCCCTGCCCCACGCCCTCGCTGCGGGCCTCGACGCTGCCGCCGTGCCGCTCCACCAACTGCCGCACCAGCGTGAGGCCGATGCCCAGTCCGCCGCCCACGTGCGCATGCGAGCGCTGCACCTGGGTGAACATGTCGAACACGCGGTCCAGCATGTCCCCCGGGATGCCGATGCCGTCGTCGCGCACCGACAGCGCGGCCATCGCGCCCTCGCACCGCAGAGTCACCGCAACATGGCCGCCGCGCGGCGTGAACTTGGCCGCATTGCTGATCAGGTTGGACAGCACCTGGATGAGCCGCGTTTCATCGGCATCGACGATGCAGTCGTGATCGGGCAGATGCGCGGTCAGCCGCTGACCCGCCTGTTCCACCACCGGCCGGCTCGTCTCCAGCGACTGCTGCACGACGCCGATCAACGACAGCGGCATGCGCTTGAGTTCGACGATGCCGCGCGTCAGCCGGGACAGGTCCAGCAGGTCGTCAATGAGCCGCACCATCTGCACGACCTGGCGATCGATGATGTCGCGGCTGGATGCCAGGATGCGCTCATCGTGCCTGCCGTGGCGCTGCAGCGCCAGCGCGTTGCGGATGGCCGCCAGCGGGTTGCGCAGCTCGTGCGCCAGCGTGGCCAGGAACTCGTCCTTGGCGCGGTTGGACGCGGCCAGCGCATGCGACAGCTCGCGGTACCTCGCCTCGTTCGCCCGCAGCGCGGCATCGGCCACCTCGCGGTCCGTCACATCGGCGCCCTCCACGAAGATGCCTGTCACGTGGCCATCGGCACCTTTGATCGGCTGGTACACGAAGTCCACGTAGCGCTCCGTCATGGGCAAGCCCGGGCGTGCCTGCGAAATGAACTTCGCGCCGCGGGCGATGTAGGCCTCGCCCGTCTCGTACACGCGGTCCAGCAGCGCGCCGTAACCCTGCGCCACGGCGTCCGGCATCGCTTCGGCCAGCGTCTTGCCGACCACCTGGCGGTTCACCAGCTTCAGGTAGCTGGGGTTGGCGATCTCGAACCGGTGCTGGGGGCCACTGAGCAGCGTCATGAAGGTCGGCGCCTGCTCGAAGAGCTGCCCCAGCTGGTCGCGCTCCGCGGTCATGCGCTGGTTCGCCAGCACCTGCGCGGTCGTCTCGGTGCACACCACCAGCACGCCACCGATGCCGTTGGGCGCGTCCTCGTCGTCAATGGGGCTGTAGCTGTAGGTCCAGTACACGTCTTCGCGCCGGCCGTGGCGTGTGATCGGCACCAACTGGTTCACGTGCCATGTCGCGCCGCGGCCTTCGCGCACCTGCTCGATCTGTGGGCCGATGATGGGCCAGATCTCTTCCCACACCTCACGCGCCGGCCGGCCCAGCGAGCCCGGGTGGCGCTCCGGGCCGATGGACTCGCGGTAGGCATCGTTATAGAGGCAGGCGCCATCCGGTCCCCACCAGATGTACATCGGGTGCCCCGTGTTCAGCATCAGCCGCACCATCGTGCGCAGCGGCTGCGGCCAGGTCTGCGGCGGGCCGATGGACGAGCTGGCCCAGTCGTGGCTGCGCATCAGGGCGCCCATTTCACCGCCCCCGAGGAGAAAGGCCGGCGGCGAAGGGAGGTTGGGGCGAGCGGCTGGCATGTCCATGCGGGAATCGGCGTGTGGCCGATTGTGAATTGACTGCTGATGGCCGTACCCGCCTTGACGCCGGCAAGCCGCGATGCGCTCCCTTGCGCCGGGCGGCTGGAGATTGACAGACAGTTGGAATTAACCGACACCACGGCTCCCAGCCCGACGCTATGGTGCCGCCGCCATGAGCCGTTCCACCGCCCCTTCCCACGCGCAGACGCCCCGCCTCTGGGACATCTCCCCCACCGTCGCGCCCGATTCGCCCATCTTCCCGGGCGACGAGCCCTACAGCCTGCGCTGGACGGCGCAGCTCTCGCCCGGCTGCCCCGTCAACCTCAGCGCCCTCACGATGAGCCCCCACGTGGGCGCGCATGCCGATGCGCCGCTGCACTACGCCAACGACGGGCGGGCAATAGCCGACGTGCCGCTGGACACCTACCTCGGCCGTTGCCGCGTCATCCACGCCCTCGGCACCGCGCCGCTGATCACGGTCGAGCACCTGCGCCATGCCGAACACGAGCTGCCACCGCGCGTGCTGGTGCGCGTCTGCCAACGCGCCGACACCACCTGGAACCCCGCCTTCACCGCCTACGCGCCCGAAGCCATCGAGTGGCTGGCGGCACGCGGCGTGAGGCTGATCGGCATCGACACGCCCAGCGTGGACCCCGCCGACTCCAAGGTGCTGGACAGCCACCAGCAACTGCGCCGCCACGACCTGCGCGTGCTGGAGAACCTGGTGCTGGACGACGTGCCCGCGGGTGACTACGAGCTGATCGCCCTGCCCCTGAAATTGCAAGGCGCCTGCGCCTCCCCCGTGCGCGCCATCCTCCGAGAACTGCCATGACCCGAGAAGAAGCCCTCGCACTCGATGCGCAAGACCCGCTCAGCGCCCTGCGCGAGCATTTCACGCTGCCGCCCGGCGTCATCTACCTGGACGGCAACTCGCTGGGCGCCTTGCCCAAGGCCACGCCAGCGCGCATCGCCAGGGCGGTCGAACAGGAATGGGGTCAGGGCCTGATCGCGAGCTGGAACAACGCCGGCTGGATCGCGCTGCCGAGGACGCTCGGCGACCGGCTGGCGCCCTGGATCGGCGCGCGGCCGGGCGAGGTGCTGGTGGCGGACTCCACCTCCGTCAACCTCTACAAGGTGCTGCACGCCGCGCTGCAGCTGCAGCAGGGCAAGCGCAAGCTCGTCGTCAGCGAGCGCAGCAACTTCCCGACCGACAACTACATCGCGCAGAGCGTGGTGCGGGCGCATGGCGGCGAACTGGTGCTGGTTGACACGCCCGAGGACATCCCGCCGCTGCTGGACGAGCGCTGCGCGGTGCTGATGCTGACGCATGTGAACTACCGCAGCGGCCGCATGCACGACATGGCGCTGCTGACGCGCTGGGCCCACCAGGCCGGCGCGCTGGCCGTGTGGGACCTGGCGCACAGCGCCGGCGCCGTGCCGGTGGACCTGCTGGGCGCGGCGGCGGACTTCGCCATCGGCTGCGGCTACAAGTACCTCAACGGCGGCCCCGGCGCCCCCGCCTTCGTGTGGATGCACCCCCGCCACCAGGGCCAGGTGTGGCAGCCGCTGACGGGCTGGCTGGGTCATGCGGCACCGTTCGAGTTCAGCGCCGAGTACCGCCCCGCGGCCGGAATCCAGCAGTACCAGTGCGGCACACCGCCCGTGCTGGCGATGACGGGGCTGGACACGTCGCTGGATGTGTTCGACGAGGCGCACAAGCTCGGCGGCATGGCCGCGCTGCGCAGGAAGTCGCTGGCGCTGACGGACGCCTTCATCGCCGAGATCGACGCGCGCGTGCCCACCGCCAACGTGGCGACGCCGCGCGACGCGTCACTGCGCGGTTCGCAGGTGTCCATCTCGCTGCCGGCGGACGTGGACGGCTACGCCGTCATGCAGGCGCTGATCGCCCGCGGCGTCATCGGCGACTTCCGCGCCGGCGAGCCCGCGCTGCTGCGCTTCGGCTTGACGCCGCTGTACACGCGCTTCGTGGACGTGGTGGATGCGGTGGGCATCCTGGTCGATGTGCTCGCGGCCGAATCCTGGCGCGCACCCGAATTCCAGAAACGCAGTGCGGTGACCTGATGACCGATCCCATCCAGCACCACGGCGCCCAGCTCGACTTCTCCCGGGACATGAGCTACGGCGACTACCTGCAGCTCGACGCCATCCTGAGCGCGCAGACACCGCTCTCGCCCGACCACAACGAGATGCTGTTCATCGTGCAGCACCAGACGTCGGAGCTGTGGATGAAGCTGATGCTGCACGAGTTGCAGGCGGCCGTCGTCCATGTCGCCGCCGACCGGCTGCCCGAGGCCTTCAAGATGCTGGCCCGCGTGTCGCGCATCATGGAGCAGCTCGTGCACGCCTGGGACGTGCTGGCGACGATGACGCCGCCCGAATACAGCGCCATCCGGCCGTATCTCGCCAGGAGCAGCGGCTTCCAGAGCGCGCAGTACCGACGCATCGAGTTCATGCTGGGCAACAAGAACGCCGCCATGCTCAAGCCGCACGAGCACCGCCCCGACCTGCTCGCGCAGGTGCAGCAGGCCTACGAGGCGCCGTCGCTGTACGACGAGGCGCTGAAGCTGCTGGCCCGGCGTGGCATCCCGGTGCCTGCGGCCCACCTGGACCGCGACTGGACGCAGCCGCACGTCGTCGATGAAGGCGTCAAGCAGGCCTGGCTGACCGTCTACCGCGAGCCTCAGGCCCACTGGGACCTCTACCAGATGGGCGAAGAGCTGGTGGACCTGGAGGACGCCTTCCGCCTCTGGCGCTTCCGCCACGTGACGACGGTCGAACGCGTCATCGGCTTCAAGCGCGGCACCGGCGGCACGGGCGGCGTCAGCTACCTGCGCAAGATGCTGGACGTGGTGCTGTTCCCGGAGTTGTGGGCGTTGCGGACGGAGCTGTGAGTCACACGGCGGAACGCATGCCTTTCGCGCCCAAACTCGTGCTGCACTGCCCCAACGGCATCCCGGCCGCCATGGAAGAACTCGCGCAGCAATTCGTGGCCGATGGCGTCAAGATGGTTGCGATCGTCGGTCCGTCATGCCGCGAGATCGAAGACACGGTCGACAACGCTGCAGTCGCCGCGGGATCTCCAGAGCGCCACTTCATCCTGACGTCGTCCCATCCGAACGACTCGCTTGCAGAGGTCATCGAGTTTGCCGAAGGATTCGTCGGCGACTACGAAGGCCCGGTGCAGGTCGTGAAGATCGCTCGATAGACGAGGTCTGCAGATCAGGCGGAACCTGACCTGCATCAAGGCAGGAAGGTCCTGAGCTCCCTAACCTCCGGCGTCCGCTCACCTTGACGCCGCCATGCCCTCGTCCCGCCACATCTCGCCCGACCTCGCCGCCCTGCTCGCCCGCACCGGCCTGAAACCGCTGCGCCTCGGCGGCCGGGAGCTGTTGCCCATCGTGCAGGGCGGCATGGGCGTCGGCGTCAGTGCGCAGCGGCTGGCCGGCGCGGTGGCAGCGGAGGGCGGGATGGGCACGATCAGTTCCGTGGATCTGCGCCGCCATCATCCCGACCTGATGGCCGCCACGCGCGGCTGCGAGGATCGCGCCGATGCGAAGGCGCACATCGATGCCGCCAACCTCGAAGCCCTGGACCGCGAGATCGCCGGGGCGCGCGAGCGCGCGCAGGGCCGCGGCCTCGTCGCGCTGAACGTGATGCGGGCCGTGGGCGAGTACGCGGCGTCGGTGAAGCGCGGGTTGGCCGCGGGCGTGGACGCCATCGTCGTCGGCGCCGGCCTGCCGCTGGACCTGCCCGACCTGGCGCAGGACCACCCGAAGGCGCTGCTCATCCCCATCCTCAGCGACGCGCGCGGCGTGCAGCTCGTGGTGAAGAAATGGGAGCGCAAGCGGCGCCTGCCCGACGCCATCGTCATCGAGCACCCGCGCCTGGCCGGCGGCCACCTGGGGGCGTCGCGCATCGCGGACCTGGGCGACCCACGCTTCGACTTCGACCAGGTGCTGCCCGCCTGCCGCGCGTTCTTCCGCCAGGCCGGCCTGGAGCGCGACATCCCGCTGATCGCCGCAGGCGGCGTGCGCAGCTTCGAGGACATCCAGCGCCTGCAGGACCTGGGCGCCGACGCCGTGCAGCTCGGCACGCCGTTCGCCGTGACGGCGGAGTGCGACGCGCACGCCGAGTTCAAGCGCGTGCTGGCCGAGGCGCGCGAAGAAGACCTGGTCGAGTTCACCAGCGTCGCCGGCCTGCCCGCGCGGGCCGTCGCCACGCCCTGGCTGAAGACCTACCTGAAGCTGGCACCCCGGCTGCAGACCGTGGCCCACGTGCGGGCGCAGTGCACCCAGGCCTTCGACTGCCTGGCCCAGTGCGGCCTGCGCGACGGCCTGAAGGACTGGGGCCAGTTCTGCATCGACAACCAGCTCGCCGCGGCGCTGCGCGGCGATGTGCGCAAGGGCCTGTTCTTCCGCGGCGCGGGCAGCCTGCCCTTCGGCAACCAGATCCGCAGCGTGCGCGAGCTGCTGGAGCGGCTGCTGACCCCGGCCGCGCTGGCACCGGCCTGAGCGCAATTCGCCCTGACAAGGCAGGACAGGCGCAGGAACCTAAACTCGGGGCTTCGCTTCAGACGCTTCAGAAAAGGTCCTGGCCATGGACACCCGCACCTCCGAAACCCGCCTGCGCATCGAGCGCATCCGCGACGCGCTGACTGCCTCGGGCGTGCACGCGGTGCTGGTGCCGTCCGCCGACCCCCACCTGTCCGAATACCTGCCCGAGCGCTGGCAGGGCCGCCAGTACCTGTCAGGCTTCACCGGCTCGGTAGGCAGCCTGGTCGTCACGCGCGACCACGCCGCGTTGTTCGCCGACAGCCGCTACTGGGCGCAGGCCGAGGCGCAGCTCGCCGGCAGCAGCATCCGGCTCGAGAAGATGAACTCGGGCGCGTCCACGCAGTACATCGACTGGATCGCCCAGCATCTGCAACCCGGCCAGGTGCTGGCCGTGGACGGCCAGGTACTGGGCCTGGCGCTGGCCCACCTGCTGCGCACGTCGCTGGCGCGATCCGGCGTCACGCTGCGCACCGACCTGGACCTGGTCCAGGCCGCCTGGGACGACCGCCCCGGCCTGCCGACCGCAGCCGTCTACGAGCACCTGCCGCCGCAGGCCGCCGTCAGCCGCGCCGACAAGCTCGCGCGCGTGCGTGCCGCGATGGCCACCGTCAAAGCCACGCACCACCTCGTGTCCACCGTGGACGACGTGGCCTGGCTGCTGAACCTGCGCGGCGCCGACGTGGAGTGCAACCCCGTCTTCATCGCCCACCTGCTGCTGGACGCGAGCGGCGGTCAACTCTTCATCGGCGACGGCAAGGTGCCGGCCGACGTGGCGGCCCGGCTGGCGGCCGACGGCATCCGGCTGGCACCCTACGACCAGGCCGCCCAGGCGCTCGCCGCACTGCCCGACGCCGCCAAGCTGCTCATCGACCCGCGCCGCGTCACGCTGGGCCTGCGTGAAGCCGCACCGGCCGGCGTGGCCATCGTCGAGCAGATCAACCCCAGCACGCTGCTGAAGAGCCGCAAGACCTCGGCCGAGGCGGCCTTCATCCGCGAGGCCATGGCCGAGGACGGGGCCGCCATGTGCGAGTTCTACGCCGAGTTCGAGGCGTCGCTGGCCCGCGGCGAGCGCTGGAGCGAACTGGACGTGGACACCCGCCTGTCCGCCGCGCGCGCCAGGCGCCCCGGCTTCGTGGGCCTGTCGTTCTCCACCATCGCCGGCTGGCAGGCCAACGGCGCCCTGCCCCACTACCGCGCCACGCCCGAGTCGTTCGCGCAGATCGAGGGCAGCGGCCTGCTGCTGATCGACTCCGGCGGCCAGTACCTGGGCGGCACCACCGACATCACCCGTGTCTGGCCCATCGGCCAGATCACGGCCGAGCACCGTCGCGACTACACACGCGTGCTCAAGGGCACCATCGCGCTGTCCATGCAGCTGTTCCCGCGCGGCACGGCCAGCCCGATGCTGGACAGCATTGCCCGCGCGCCGCTGTGGGCCGCCGGCATGGACTATGGCCACGGCACCGGCCACGGCGTGGGCTACTTCCTGAACGTGCACGAGGGCCCGCAGAGCATCTCCAAGGCCGTCGCCGAGCCCGCCATGGCGATGGAGCCCGGCATGGTCACGTCCATCGAGCCGGGCCTGTACCGGCCCGGCCGCTGGGGCGTGCGCATCGAGAACCTGGTGCTGAACATCGTCGTGGACACGCCCGAGGGGGGCGCCTTCGGCGAGATGCTGGGCTTCGAGACGCTGACGCTGTGCCCCATCGACATGCACGCCATCGACCTGACCCTGATGCGCGCCGACGAGATCGCCTGGCTGAACCGCTATCACGCGACGGTGCGCGAGCGCCTGCGGCCCAAGGTCAGCGGCCCGGCCCTGGCCTGGCTGCTGAAGCGGACCGAGCCGCTGGCCGCCTGACGGTCACGGCACCGGCTTCAACGCCGGGTCGGCCGCCGCGAAGCTGGCGGCCAGTTGCGTCTTCAGACCGGCCAGTTCCGCCGCGGGCTTGCGCTGCGCCTGCAGCGACTGCAGCAGCCCGCGCAACGCCCAGCCGCTGGTGGGATGCTCGGCCAGGTCGGTGCGAAAGCTCTGCTCCGCGTCGGTCCAGCGTGCGGCCTTGAGCTGCATGTCGCCCAGCGCCAGCCGCGAACCGGCGGCCAGCATCGGCGGCTCCGTGCGGTCCACGAACCTCGCCGCCTTGACGGACTCCGCCTGCAGTTGCAGCGCCGCGTCCACGCGCCCTTCGGCCAGCGCCACCTCGGCGCCCAGCCGGCCCTTGGCGACCTGGGCCAGGCTGCGCGCGCCCTTGGCCATGTCGTCGTCACCGGTGTGCTTGGCGACCAGTTGGTCCGCCGCGGGCGACAGCAGCGCCAGCGCCTGCCGCGCCTCGGCCAGGCGGCCGGTGCGCGCCAGCGCCACGCCGCGCGCCTGCTGGCCCAGCACCGTGGCCATGCCGTGGTTGCCGGACGGCAGCGGCTCGGCCAGCACGGCCTCCCAGCGCTCCAGGCGCATCAGCGTCAGCAGCGGCAGGCTGCGCACGTACTCGCCGTACTCGTTGTCCCACTTCGCGGCGCGCGTGGCGCCGGCCCGAGACGCGGCCAGCGCCGTCTCGCCGCGGCCCTGCATCAGCGACGCGAACCACAGGTAGGCCCCGTTGTGGGCGCGCCAGTCCTTGCCCTTGGAGAATCCCTGGCGGGCCAGCTCGGCCTCTCGCGCGTCGTCCAGCGCCAGCGCCTGTTCGTTGACGCGGGCGGCATCGGCGTAGCGCCCCAGCAGGCCGAAGGTGTGCGACG
Source organism: Roseateles sp. (assembly GCF_965229315.1). Classification (GTDB taxonomy): domain Bacteria; phylum Pseudomonadota; class Gammaproteobacteria; order Burkholderiales; family Burkholderiaceae_C; genus Pelomonas. Next base: position 1,523,720 of record NZ_CBDDJA010000002.1, on the reverse strand, counting down.
GCATGTGCACCAGGTGCGGCGACTGCGGCGCCAGGCCGCCCAGGCGCTCGGCCGCACCCACCGCGCGGCGCGCCTGCGTGGGCGTGTCGACGGCGTGGATCAGGTAGTGGTTCACGCCGGTGTGCTGCGGGTGGCGCGCCGCTGCAGCCTCCAGCCGCGTGGCCAGGTCGCCCATGCGGCCCTGCGCCTGGCCGGTGTCGTCGTTCCACCAGTCGCCGCGCATGGCGACCATCTCGGCCTCGGCGTACAGCGATAGCAGGTCTGGATCGTCCGGCGCCTGGTCAGCCAGCGCGTGCAGGCGGTCGGCATAGGCCACGTCCAGCGGGTCGGCGCGCTCGCTGCCTTTTTGTCCACACACGGGCGCGGTCGCCAAGGCCACCTCGGTGCGCTGGCTCTCGTGTGCGTAGCGCAGCGCCATCGCATCGATCAGCTCGCGTTCACGCGGCGTGGCCTGGGCACGCAGCCGCACGGCCAGGTCCACGTAGCGCCTGGCGTCGGCCAGGTCGCCACGGTCCGGCGCGTTGATGTTGGGGCCCAGCTGCCACGCCACGCCCCAGGCGCACAGCGCGCAGTCGGGGTCGGCCGCCAGCGCGGCCTTGAAGCTGCGCACCGCCTCGTCCTCGTTGAAGGCGTAGGCCTGCGCCATGCCCTGGCCGAACAGGCGACGGGCCTCGTCGGAGCGCGTCGTCAACGAGAGGTCGACGCTGCCGTAGCCCTGCAGCCGTGGCGCGCGGGCGCTGCGGTCCACCTGCAACGGCAGCCCCGAGCAGGACGCGAGCACGGACAGCAGCACGAGGCTCAACCGCCACGGGGTAGGACCGGAAACAGGCTGGGGCATGCGCGGGCTCCGCAAGACGGAGCCACCAGCCTAGGGCCTGCCGCCTGCCCGCGCCATCGGGCGCGTGCCTAGGTCGCTTCGCCCGCTGTGCCCTCCGTACCCGGACGCGGCACCGCCGGGTAGCGCCACACCAGCGCCGCGCTGCCCAGCAGCATCAGCAGCACGCTGCCGAACAGCGGCGCGGCGCTGCCCGCAGAGCCCATGAACGGTGCGACGAGCTGCGTGCCCAGCGCACCGGCCGCCAGCAGCGCCAACACCAGCAGCGCCGTCGCCCGGCCCATCTGCGCGGGCGGCACGGCCAGCGCATCGCCGAACGTGGCCGGCCCGCGGACGGCCAGCGCGCCGCAGAAGCAGACCCAGTAGCCAGCCACGATGGCAAACGGCGGCTGACCGAGCAGCGCCACGCCCAGCGCGATGGCGGCCACCGCCAACTGCACCCCGCAGCCCCACTGCACCACGCGCGCATGCCCCAGCCGCGCGGCCAGCCGGCCCGACTGCGTGGCGCCCAGCATGAAGGCGCTCACGCCCAGCACCTGCAGCAGCGCGAACGCCGCCGTCCCCCGCCCCAGCGTGTGCTGCAGCAGCTGCGGCGCGCTGGCCAGAAAGGTCAGCAGCGCGCCGATGCACAGCGCGTGCGACGCCGCCAGCCTCACGAACACGCGGTTGCGCAGCACGCCCAGGTAGCCGGCGTCGTGCGCCATGTCCAGCCCGGGCAGGCGGCGCGGCGCGATCTTCACGACCCAGGGCAGCACCAGCAGCGACAGCAGCGCCAGCACCCAGAAGGTGCCGCGCCAGTCGGTCACCTGCAGCAGCAGCGCGCCTATCACCGGGCCGGCGGCGGGCACGATGGCCTCCACCATGGAGATGGCGGCGATGCCGCGCACCACGTCGGCCTCGCCCAGCGTGGCGCGCGCGACGGTGGGTGCCACCACCGTGGCCGCCGCCGCGGCGACGCCTTGCAGCAGGCGCAGCACCAGCAGCACCTCGATGCCCGGCGCCAGCGCGCAGCCCAGGCTGGTGAGGGCCAGCAGCGCCAACCCCACCTCCATGCAGCGCCGCGGGCCGAGGCGGTTCAGCAATTCGCCCCACAGCAGCTGCGCGCCGGCCAGCCCGGCGAGGTAGACGGCGACCGTGGCCTGCGCCAGCGGCACGCTGATGCCCAGGCCCAGCTGCAGCGCCGGCACGGCCGGCAGATACAAGTCCATCGCCGCCATGCTGACGCCCGTGACGAAGGCCAAAGGCAGGATGGTGCGTATGGACGCGGACGTTGACGTTGAATGCATGAGGGGCGTTCTTCACAGAGGGCGCCCTTTCTCCATCGCCACCACCGAGCGTGGCGAAGGCCCGTGGCCTTCGTCGCAGCACCCCTCGGCAGGGACGTGCCGCACGGTGCGGCAAGGCCCGCATTCTAGGCAGGCGCCTGTGCCATTAGGCTTGCGGCATGGATCAGATCGACGTGGCCGTCATCGGCGCCGGTGTCGTGGGGCTCGCCGTCGCGCGGGCGCTGGCGCGGCGGGGGCGCGAGGTGGTCGTCATCGAGGCCGCTGGCGCCATCGGCACCGGCATCTCCTCGCGCAACAGCGAGGTCATCCACGCCGGCCTGTACTACGCCGCAGGCAGCCTGAAGGCGCGGCTGTGCGTGCACGGCAAGGCGCTGCTGTACGACTACTGCCAGGCGCGCGGCGTGGCGCACCGGCGCTGCGGCAAGCTGGTCGTCGCCACGCGCGAGGGCGACCTGCCCCGGCTCGCGCGCCTGGCCGCGCAGGGCGCCGCCAACGGCGTGGCCGACCTGCGGCTGCTGGACCGCGCCGAGGCCCTGGCGCTGGAGCCGGCACTGCACTGCGTCGGCGCGCTGCTGTCGCCCTCCAGCGGCATCGTCGACAGCCACGGGCTGATGACGGCGCTGCTGGGCGATGCGGAGAACGCCGGGGCGACGCTCGCACTCGCCAGCCCGGTGACCGGTGGCGCGCGCCAGGGCGACGGCTGGCGGCTGCAGGTCGGCGACTTCGAGCTGGGCGCGCGCTGCGTCGTCAACGCGGCCGGGCTGTTCGCGGCGCAGGTGGCCGCCTCGCTGGGCGTGCCCGCACCGCCGCTGCGCTTCGCCCGCGGCCACTACTTCGCGCTGGCCGGCCGCGCGCCGTTCACGCACCTCGTCTACCCGCTGCCGGTGGACGGCGGCCTGGGCGTGCACCTGACGCTGGACCTGGGCGGCCAGGCGCGCTTCGGGCCGGACGTGCAATGGCTGGCGGGCACCGACCCGGCCGCGCTGAGCTACGCGGTCGACGCGGCCCTGGCGCCCGCTTTCGAGGCCGAGGTGCGCGGCTACTGGCCGGGCCTGCCGCCGGGCGCACTGGCACCGGCCTACGCCGGCATCCGCCCCAAACTCACCGGCCCGGGTGAAGAAGCGGCGGACTTCCGCATCGACGTGCAGCCGGGCCTCGTCAGCCTGTTCGGCATCGAGTCGCCGGGGCTGACGGCCTCGCTGGCGCTGGCCGAGCATGTCGCCGGCAAGATGGTCGACGGGATGGCTGCATGCGCCTGAGATGCGGCAGACTGCGACCGTGACTTCGCGCCAGCTCCCTGCCCCGCCCGACCGCCGCCGCCAGCTCGCGGTGCCGGCGAGCCGCTTCGAGTCGCGCGACCTCATCGAAGGCTACGTGCAGCGGCTCAACGAGGCCATGCCGCTGGCGGAGCGACGCATCCTGAGCTGGGGCCGCGACGCGGCGGCCAGCCTGCGCGTCGCCGCCGTCGCACCACCCGGCGACCGGCAGGTCTTCATGGGCGAGGCCGAAACCAGCTTCGACCTGGAGGTGCGCGGGCAGCCGTCCACCGACCCGGCCGCGCCCTACTCGGTGGGCCTGGTGCTCAGCGGCAGCATGGCCGTGGACCTGCCCGGCGGCCGGTTCGTTGCCGGGCCTGGCGAGGGCGTCATCATCGACACGGCGCGCGTCGAGCGCACGCTGCTGACGGCCGGCTCGCACATCGTCGAGTTCCAGCTGCCCAAGCACAACCTGCTGAGCCTCAGCGCGGAGCTGCGGCCCGGCGACCTGGACGGTGCGCCGCGCTTCGCGCCGCTGCTGCCGGCCGCGCTGGTGCAGCGCCTGCTCGGCATGGCCGCGCTGGCCGGCAGCGCCCTGCACGCCGGCCGCGACGCCCGCAGCGGCCAGGTGCTGCTGCGGCGCTGGACCGAGATGATCGGCCTCACCCTGCTGGACGAGCACGCCCCCGCGAACTCGCCTGCCAGGCAACTGGAGGCGGCTGCACCACCGGCGCGGCTGCGCCGGGCGCTGGATTTCATCGACGCCAGCGCGCACCGCCCCATCGAGCTGGCCGACATCGCCGAGGCCGCCAGCATCAGCACGAGCGCACTGCTGCGCCAGTTCCAGGCGCACCTCGGCCAGTCGCCAGGCGCCTTCCTGCGCCAGGTGCGGCTGGACCGGGCACGCGAGGAACTGCAGCGGGGCAGCGCCGGCACGGTCCGCGAGGTGGCGCTGCGCTGGGGCTTCCAGAACGCCAGCAAGTTCAGCCAGGCCTACCAGCAGCGCTTCGGCGAGCGGCCCGCGGACAGCTTCAGGCGCCGCTGAGCCGCTTCGGGATGGCCCGCAAACGGCACACCGGCTCCAGGAACGGCGACATGCGCGCGCCTGCGCGGTAACCCTGGGTGGCCGCGCGGCCGCCGGGCCTAAGGTGGCGGCACCGTTGTTCCCGTCCCGCTTTCAGGAGCCCCTCGCATGAAACTGTCCGCTCTCACCGTCGCCGGCCTGCTGGCCGCCTCCGTCGCCCTGCCCGCCTGGGCCGATGCACCGCAATACAGCATCGTGGACCTCGGCGTCCTCAGCGGCACGACCGCCTCTCAAGGCTTCGGCATCTCGCCCGACGGCGACACCGTCGTCGGCCGCGCGGCCGGCACGCAGTACAAGGCCTTCTCGTGGTCGGCCAGTACCGGCATGACGGCGCTGCCCAACCTCGCGAGCCGCAACTTCGCCGTCGCCAATGCGGTGAACAACGTCGGCACCATCGTCGGCACGTCGTCCACCACGAGCTTTGGCAGCGCGCCGCTGCCGGTCGTCTGGCAGAACGGCGCCGTCAGCCAGCTGGCGCTGCCCAGCGGCCAGGCCGCCGGCCGCGCCAACGACATCAACAACGGCGGCATCGCCGTGGGCTCGGTGGGTTCCGGCGTGTCCGAGATCGCCACGATCTACAACACCAACACCGGCACCGCGACGGTGATCTCGGCGCTGTCGTCGCAAGGCTCGTTCATGCAGACGGCGCTGGCGATCAACGACGCCGGCATCGTCGTGGGCACCGGCGTGAGCACGGACAGCCGCAACGTCATCCTGTCGTACAACAGCGTGACCGGCGCGATGACCGAGATCGCCCCCCTGCCCTACGCCGGGTTCAATTCGTCGCTGGCCTTCGCCATCAGCGAGAACGGCTATGTAGGCGGCAGCAGTGGCAACGGCTCCCAGGCCTTCATCTGGTCGCAGGCCGGGGGCATGGTGTCCGTGCCGCTGCCCGGCATCAGCAGCAACGGCAGCGTGCGCGCCGTCAACGACCTGGGATGGGCCGTGGGCAATTCGGGCGGCCAGTACGCCAACCCCTTCCTGTACGCAGACGGCACGACCTACCTGATCGGCGACGTCATCGTCAACGAAGCCGGCTGGAACTTCACCACCACCACCAGCGCGGCGGCGCTGGGCATCACCAACGAAGGCCTCATCATCGGCACCGCCAAGTTCAACGGCGTCGAGCACGCCTACCTGCTCACGCCCGTGCCGGAGCCCACGACCTGGGCGCTGATGCTCGGCGGCCTGGCGGCGATCGGTGCGCTGAAGCGCCGTCGCCCGGCCGCCTGAGCGGCCGCTAACCCTTGGCGGCCTGCTTCGCGATGATGGCGTCCGCCGCCTGCTCCGCCTGCTGCAGCGGCTGGCTCAGCGCCTGCGTGCTGTAGGCCGGCGTGGCCGGTGCCGGCGCGCCGAGGATGGGGCCGCCGGTGTCGTGCGTGTCCACGGTCACGTCCATGGACAGGCCGATGCGCAGCGGGTGTGCGCGAAGCTCGGCCGCATCCAAGGCAATGCGCACCGGCACGCGCTGCACGACCTTGATCCAGTTGCCCGTCGCGTTCTGCGCGGGCAGCAGCGAGAAGGCGCTGCCCGTGCCCGGCGACAGGCCCAGCACCTTGCCGTGGTACTCGACCTTGCCGCCGTAGGTGTCGGCCGAAAGCAGGGCCGACTGGCCGACGCGGATGTTGCGCAGCTCGGACTCCTTGAAGTTCGCGTCCACCCACAGCTGGTCCAGCGGCACGATGGACATCAGCGCCGTGCCCGGGATGACGCGGCTGCCCACCTGCACGCTGCGCTTGCCGACGTAGCCGGTCACGGGCGACACCACCGCGTTGCGGCGCACGGCCAGCCAGGCCTGCATGTAGTCGGCGCGCGCGGCGAGCACGGCCGGGTGCTGCGCCAGCGACACGCCCTGCACGCCGGCACGGGCCGCGTCCACCTGGCGCAGCGCCACATCCAGCGCGGCCTGCGCGGATTTGACGGCCTGCTGCGCATGGGCGATTTCTTCGGCCGGCAGCGTGTTGTCGGCCGCCAGCGGCGCGCGGCGGGCCAGGTCGTCCTGGGCACGCTTCAGGTCTTGCCGGCGCAGCTCCACGCTGGCCTCGACCTGCGGCACGCCGGCATAGCGCTCGCGCAGCTGGCGCACGGCGTTGCCCAGGCGCGCCTCGGCCTGGGCCAGCGTCACCTCGGCATCCACCGGGTCCAGCTTCACCAGCTCGGCGCCGGCGTTGACGAGCTGCGTCTCGTCCGCGCGGATCTCCGCGACGTTGCCGGTCACCTGGGCCGACAGCGTCACCAGGTTGCCGGCCACGTAGGCGTTGTCGGTGGTCTCGCGCTTGGACAGCACCAGCGCCGCATAGACGGCGTACAGCGCGCCGGCGATGACGAACAGCGCCGTGATGCCGATGAGCGCCCAGCGGCGCTTGCGTTCGAGCGGGGGTTGCGGGATGGGGTCGGTCGTGGACATGGTTCAGTTCCGGGACATCTGGGTGGGGGCTGGGGCCTGGGCCGTGGCGTCGGCATGGAAGCCGCCGCCCAGCGACTGCGTCAGCGCCACTTCGGTCTGCAGGCGCTGGCGATCCAGCTGCAGCCCGGCCTGGCGCTCAAGCAGCACGGCCAGGTCGGCCTGCAACGTGCTGGCGTGGTCCGCGAGGCCTTGTCGCAGGCGGGCCTGCGCGCTGCGCTGCAGCGCCTCGGTCTGCACGGCGGCCTCGTGCTGCTGGCGGGCTTGCGCGTCCAGGCCTTGCAGCGCGGCGGCGGCCTGGGCCACATCGCGCACGGCGTCCAGCACGCGCTGATCGTAGGTGGCGATCAACTCGTCGCGGGCGCTGCGGGCGCCGCCCAGCTGGCCTTTCAGCGTGCCGGTGCTGAACAGCGGCAGCGCCAGCGACGGGCCGAGGAAGAACGTGCGGCTGGCCGTCTCCAGCAGGCGCGGCAGCGTGAGCGCGTCCAGGCCGAGCGAGCCGCTCAGGCTGATCTGCGGATAGAACGCCGCCTGGGCAGCCTCCACGCGGCTCATCGATGCCTGCACATGCCAGCGTGCCGCCTGCAGGTCCGACCGGCGCGCCAGCAGCTCGTAGCCCAGCTGCGGGGGCAGCGCGGCCTGGCCCGTGGGCAGCGGACGGGGCTGCAGGCTGGCGAGCGCGTCGTCGCCGTGGCCCAGCAGCGCGCGCAAGGCCTCGCGCTGGCCGATGGCGCTGGCGTCCGCCTCGGCGATGCGGGCGCGCAGCTCGGCCAGTCGCGCCGATTCGGCACGCGGCGCGTCGGCCGAGGCCAGGCCATGCGCGACGCGGCGCGCCTGGTCGTCCAACAGGGCCTGCTGCGCCGTCGCCTGCTCGCGCAGGTTGGCCGCCAGCGCCCACAGGCTCTGCAGCTCGAAGTAGCTGGCGGCGACCGAGCCGGCCAGCGCCTGGCGCACCTGCGCAGCCTCGGCCCGGCGGGCGAATTCCTCGCCGGCCGCCGCGGCGACCTCGGCGCGGTTGCGGCCCCAGAGGTCGAAGTCGTAGCGGCCCTGCAGCTTGACGTTGAAGTCGTTGACCGTGGCGCCGCCGATGGGCGACGGGAACAGACCGTTGGCGGAGTAGCGCTGGCGGTTGGCGTCGGCCGTCACGCCGGCTTCGGCGCCCGCGGCGGCGCGGCTGACGACCAGGGCCGACTGCGCGGCGTTGACGCGCGCGGCGGCGGCTTCCAGCGTGGGGCTGGCCTGCAGCGCACGGTCCACGAGCGCGTCGAGCTGGGCGTCGCCGTAGCGCGTCCACCAGCGGTCATCGGGCCAGGCGCTCGCGCCGTTCAGGCGGATGTCGGCGGGCAGCCCGGCCGTGGCCGCATCAGGCACGGCCACCGCGTGCGGCTCGGGCGGGATGCTGACGCAGGAGCACAGCAGCACGGCCGACAGCGCGGCCATCACCACCGTCAAGGCGAAGGTGTGGTTGAGGGGATTGAGTCGGGACAGCATGCACATCACTCCATCGCCGCATGCGCGGCGGACGGATCGGGTGGGGCCTTGGGCGGGCGGATCAGCAGCAGCAGCGGGATGACCGCCAACGTGACGAGGAACATCATCCAGAAGTCGTCGATGTAGGCCAGCATCGAGGCCTGCCGCGTGATCTCGGCATTCAGCAGCGCGGCGCCCGCGACGCCGCCGGAGCCGTAGACCGCCGTCACGGTCGGGTCCTGCAGCATGGGGTTGGCGATGTTGACGTGCTCGGTGAGGGATGCGTGGGCCACCTGCACGTTGCGCGTCAGGAAGGCCTGCACCAGCGCGATGCCCACGCTGCTGCCGATGTTGCGCACCAGGCTGTAGATGGCCGTGCCGTCGGCCCGCATGTCGGGCGCGAGCGTGGCGAAGGTGGCGGTGCTCAGCGGCACGAACACGAGCCCGAGGCCGATGCCCTGGATGATGCCGGGCCAGACGATGTCGCTGCGGGACAGCACCAGCGTGTACTGGCTCATCTGCCACAGCGAGAACGCCGTCAGCGCGAAGCCGGCCGTCAGCAGCAGGCGCACGTCCACCTTGCCCACCAGCTTGCCGACCACCAGCATGGCCAGCATGGTGCCCAGGCCGCTGGGCGCCGTGACGAGGCCGGCGAGCGCGGCCGGGTAGCCCATCAGGCCCTGCAGCATCGACGGCGTCAGCGCGCGCGTGGCGAACAGCACCATGCCGACGATGGCGATGAACAACAGGCCGGTGACGTAGTTGCCGTTCCTGAGCAGCCGGTAGTCGAAGAACGACTGCCCCGCAGGCCGCAGGGCCGTGTGCGCAACGAAGTAGGCGAAGCTGATGGCCAGCAGGATGGCCTCCACCCAGGTCTCGGTGGACGCGAACCAGTCGTTCTGCTCGCCGCGGTCCAGCAGCATCTGCAGCGCGCCGATGGCAATGCTGAGTGTGGCGAAGCCGAACGCGTCGAAGCGCATCTTGCGTGCCGCGCGCAGGCCCGGGATGTACTTCCACACGCCGTACAGCGCCAGCGCGCCGACCGGCACGTTGATGAAGAACACCCAGCGCCAGTTGTAGGCGTCGGTCAGCCAGCCGCCCAGCGTCGGCCCGAGGATGGGGCCGATCATGACGCCCATGCCCCACACGGCCATGGCCTGGCCGTGCTTCTCGCGCGGGTTGATGTCCAGCAGCACGGCCTGCGACAGCGGCACCAGCGCCGCGCCGAACACGCCCTGGATGAAGCGGGCGAGCACGATCTCGGTCAGGTTGCCCGCCATGCCGCACAGCACGGACGCGACCGTGAAGCCGGCGATGGAGACGAGGAAGATGGTCTTCTGGCCGAAGCGGTCGCACAGCCAGCCGGTCAGCGGCATGGTGATGGCCGAGGCGACGATGAAGGACGTCAGCACCCAGGTGATCTGGTCCTGCGAGGCGGACAGGTTGCCCTGCATGTGCGGCAGCGCGACGTTGGCGATGGTGCCGTCCAGCGCCTGGATGATGGTCGCGAGCATGATCGACGCGGTGATCATGACGCGGTTGAGTTCGGGCGCCGACGCTGCGGCACGCGGCATGGCAGCGGTCGTCACAGGCTGGCCTCGACCTTGGCCTGCAGCTCTTCCAGCAGTTCGGTGGCGGCCAGCAGCCGCGCCTTGTCGATGCCGGCGAACATCTCCTTGCGGTAGGCGTCGGCCACCGTCTTGACCTCGGCATAGAGCGCCTGGCCAGCCTCGGTCAGCACGATGTGCTTGATGCGCCGGTCGGTCTCGGACGGCACGCGGCTGACCAGGTCGGCCTTCACGAGGCGGTCCACGAGGCTGACGACCGTCGGGCCCTCGACACCCAGCTGGTTCGCCAGCTCGATCTGCGACAGCATGCTGCTGGACTTGGCGATCTTGGCGATGGCCATCCAGCCGGCCTGCCCCACGCCCAGGTCCTTCAGGCGGCGATCAATCGCCTGGCGCCAGATGCGGGCGGTGTTGTGCAGCGCCATGGAAAAGCGCTCGTCGGTGGAAGCCATGGGTTCGCCTGCTACTTGTTCTTTGGCTAATCATTAGATATCTAATTAATTGTAGGCGCGACGCACGACGTCTTGCAAGCGCCGCAAACGCAAAACCCGCCGTAGCGGGGGTTGGTTCGATGGGGTCCGGGGCTCAGATGGCGAACGCCGCGTCCGCCGCCGTGGCGATGCGCGGCCACAGCGCCAGGCCGCCGCTCAGGCTCCAGGCCTGCCCGTGCCCCAGCCGGCGCAGCGCCTGCGCCGCCTGCCCGCTGCGGTTGCCGCTGCGGCAGAAGAAGACCACCGGCGTCTCGGCCGGCAAGGCCAGCCAGCGCGCCAGCGCGTTGGGCAGGCCGGACAACGCGACCGCCTCCCGGCGCACCTGCGCGCCCAGCTCCGGCGCCTGGCCCAGGCGCTGTTCGTAAGGTTCGCGCACGTCCACGAGCACGAGGCCCGGGTGTTCTTGCATCATGCCGCGCAGCGTGTCCAGCGCCAGTTCGCTGGACGCCAGCGGGCAGCCGCTGTCGATGCGCGCGCCGCAGGCCACCGTCTGGTACTCGGTCAGCGCCAGGCCTTGCTCCAGCTGCGCCTTGGCGGCGGCGAAGCCGGCGTCGTCCACGCGGCCGCCGAGCACGTCGGCCAGCAGCGGCTGCGCGATGCACTCGACGGCCAGCGTGCTGGCGAAGCGGTCGTCGTAGTCGTGCCCCGGCAGCAGCAGCGTGTGCGGGCCCACGGCCTGTTCCAGGCGACGCAGCGACGCGCCATAGGCCTGCGGCGCGCTCTGCTCGAAATCGCTGCGGCCCAGCGCGCCGGGCATCACGGTGTCGCCGACGAAGGCCAGGCGCAAGCCGTCCTCGTCATGCAGCAGATAGGCCGTCGAGTCCTGCGTGTGGCCGGGGATGGCGATGCGGGTCAGCGTCCGCGCGCCCAGCTCGATCACGTCCGCGCCGCTGGGCCAGCCCAGGCCGTCCACGTCGCCGCGCGGCTGCTGCACGGCGGCCAGCAGCTCATGCGCCGAGGAGGCGTGGTCGCCATGGCTGTGCGTGTCCAGCACTGCGGCGAGCTGGTAGTCCTGGCAGCTCAGCCACTGGCCGAGGCGCTCCGTCAGCTCGGGCAGCGGGTCGATGACGACGGCGCGCCGGCTGACGGCGTCGGCCAGCAGGTAGCAGCAGGCGCCATCGACGACGAAGCGGGTCAGCCCGTCGGCCGGCAGCGCCTGGCCGGGCGCGCTCGGGTCCAGGCAGCTTTCGCGCAGCGACTCGCCGCAAACGCGGATGCGCGCACAGGCCTCGTCGATGAAGGCGTCGTCCGCCACCGGGCCGAACGACAGGCGCACGGCCGACGCGGTCTGCCACGCCGGCAGGCCCATGGCTTCGAGCACGTAGCTGGGCTGGGCCTTGGCGGCACTGCAGGCCGAACCGCCGCTGACACGCAGCTCCGCCGCATCGAACAGGTCCAGCAGCAGCTTGGCGCTGACGCCCGGCACGGCGAAGTTCAGCGTCGTCGGCAGGCACAAGTCGGGCTCCGCGTTGAACACGAGGCCGGGGAAGGCCTGCTGCAGCGCGCCGGCCAGCCGGTCCCGGTAGGCGACGAGCGTGGCGTGGCTGCGGAAGCTGTGGCCGTCCTCCAGCGCCGCCAGCACGGCGCCCAGCGCGGCGATGCCCGACATGTTCTCGGTGCCCGAACGCAGCGCGCCCTCCTGGCCGCCGCCGGCCAGCAGCGGCGTGAACGGCGCACCGTCGCGCACGTACAGCAGGCCGATGCCCTTGGGGGCGTAGAGCTTGTGGCCGGAGAACGGCGCGTAGGCGATGCGGCGCTCGGCCAGGCGCAGCGGCAGCTTGCCCAGCGCCTGCACGCCGTCCACCAGCCACAGTGCCGGGCTGCCTGCCAGCGCCGCAGCGATGCCGTCCAGGTCGCTGATGACGCCGGTCTCGTTGTTCGCCGCCATCGTGCAGACCAGGCCCGCGCGCGGCGCGTGCTCGCGCAGCCAGGCGAGGTCGTGGCGGCCGTCGCGGCCCACGGGGATGGCCAGCACGGGCAGGTTCAGGCCCAGCAGCGCATTCCAGTGCTTGATGGCCTCTGGCACGGCCTTGTGCTCGGTCGCGCCGTAGAGCAGCAGCTCGGGCTTCAGCACCGCATCGCGCAGCGCGCTCAGGGCCGACAGCACGGCTGTCTGTATGCCCTCGGTCGCGCCGCTGACGAACAGCAGCCGGCCGCCGCCCGCACCCAGCACGCGCCGCGCGCGCGCGCGCACGCCGTCCATCATCGCCCTGGCCTTCAGGCCGGTGCTGTGGATGCTGCTGGGGTTGCCGAAATCCTCGGCCATCGCGGCCAGCGCGGCCTCGCGGGCCTGGGGCAGCACGGGCGTCGTGGCATTGGCGTCGAGATAGATTTCCATGGGGCGGTCGTGAAAAGTAGGGCATGAGGCACCACCGGCGCCGACAGGGGCAATTCTGCTCACGGGCGTGGAGAACAGGCTTGCGTTCACGGCGCCAAGGGCGCGCAAAATGGGAACCAGATTCCCACAAAAATCGACATGATGAAACTGGATGCCTTGGATGTTCGGATTCTGGAAATCCTCCAGCATGATGCGGAACAGCAGGTCGCGCAGATTGCCGAGCAGGTCGGCCTGTCGACCACGCCGTGCTGGCGGCGCATCCAGCGACTGAAGGCGGCCGGCGTCATCACGCGCCAGGTGGCGCTGGTCGACGCCCGCAAGGTGAACGTCGGCGTCACGGTGTTCGTCTCGGTGCGCACCAGCGTGCACACGCAGGACTGGTTCGAGACCTTCAAGGCCACGGTACAGGCCATCCCCGAGGTCGTCGAGTTCTACCGCATGAGCGGCGACGTGGACTACCTGCTGCGCGTCGTCGTGCCGGACATCGCCGCCTATGACAAGGTCTACAAGCGCCTGATCTCAGGCACCCAGCTGCACGACGTCAGCTCCAGCTTCGCGATGGAGGAACTCAAGTTGACGACGGCGCTGCCGCTGGGCTACGTGCAGGCGGCTTGAGGGGCGGCGCCGTGCCGCCGCCTTCGGCGGCCCAGGCCGTCGCCTCGTCCGGCGTCAGCAGCTCACCCTGCGCCTGGGCGCGGCGGCAATCCGCGTCGCTCAGGTCATGGCGGGCGCGCTGCTCGACGTCGCGCTCCAGCGCATCGAACAGCTCATTCGTCGCTGCGCCGTGGCGCGCACGCCAGCGTCGTGCCGCACACAGCGCGGCATAGCCTTTTGCCGGCTCGCCCAGGCCCATGAAGGCCACGGCCAGCGCGGAGCAGGCCTCAACCTGCATGCGCGCAAAGCCGTGGCGCGTGGCAATCTGCAGCGCCTCGTGCAGCGCGGCCAGCGCGCGGGCGCCGTCGCCGCTGCCGGCGCAGGCCAACCCGAGATAGGCCTGGGCGTAAGCCAGGCGGAACATGTCCGGCCGGCGCCGCGCCAGCACGGCCTCACGCTCGAAATGCGCCGCCGCCGCGGCATGGCTGCGCAAGGCGAGCTCCAGCTCGCCCAGGTTTTCGTGGCAGACCATCTGGCCCCAATCGTCGCCATCAGCCACGGCCAGATCCAGCGCCTCGTTCAGCACCTGCCGCGCCGCATCGAACTTGCCCTGGGCTTGCAGCACCCAGCCCAGGTTGCTCAGCATCTCGCGAACGCGCCGGGCATTGCCGGCACGGCGGAACAGCGCCAGCGACTCTTCATACAGCGCTTCGCTCAGCGCCGGCTGGCGGCTGGTGGCATGCAGATTGGCCTGCCAGGCCAGCGCCATGCCGCGCTGCGTCAGCCGCGCAGGATCGGCAACTTCATCGGCAGCACCGACCAACGTCAGAACTTCGGCCGCACCGACCAACACGGCATTCCTGTCCTCGAGCTCGAAGTCCACGAGGCACAGACTGAGCAGCAGCTCGATGCGCAAGCCCCTCTCAGCCTCGGTCACCGGCCGCGCCAGCAGCGGTGCGGCCAGCCGGCGCACCAGCGCATGCTGGCCGACCTGCCGCCACAGGTCGGCCCCCCGGCTGCACAAGTGCGCAGCGAGAGGCGGGTCGGCAACGGTGGCCCATTCCACCAGCGCCTGCGCGTCGGGCAGCAGGCGCATCAAGGTCTTCGTGGCATGGGTGGGCGTGGCCGACCGGTGCGCCAACGGCTGGTGCAACCGAGTCACCAGGTGCCGGCCCAATGCACCACGTGCAGCATCGGCCTCGCCCGCCGACACCAGGCATTGATGGGCATACAGCCGCGCCGACTCGTGCATGGTGTGCAGCGCGACCGCCTCGTCCGTGCCCAGCAGGCCAGCGCTGTCGATGCTCACCAGGCCGTGCACCATCAGCGACTCCAGCGGCCTCGCCAAGGCGGCAGCGTCGGTGCCGGCCACCGCAGCCACGGCATCGAGTGAAAAGCGGCCCGTGAACACGCCCAGGCAGCGCAGCAGCCGCTGTTCGGCGGGGTTCAGCAGTTCGTAGCTCCAGTCCAGCGTGCCTTGCAGGGACAGGTGCTGCGGCGCCGCGCTGCCCGGCGCGGCACGCTGCATCCAGCGCAGCCGCTCGGCCAGCCCGTCGCGCACGGCGTTCAGCCCCAGCACCGGCACCAGCGCAGCAGCCAGCGTGATGGCCAACGCATGGCCGTCAAGACGGCGACACACCTCCACCACCGTGCCGGCGTTGGTCGGCGTGACACGAAAGCGCGGGTCGCCAGCACGGGCCCTGGCCTCGAACACCGCCACGGCGCCGCTGGCGCGCGCGGACTCGGCATCGGTGTCGCCTTCAAGCGGCAGCGACAGCGGCGGCACTCCGATCACCCGCTCGCCGGCGCTGCGCAGCGGCAGGCGGCTGGTGGCCAGCAGCGCGACGGTGGGCGCCGTGTGCAACAGGCGGTCGGACAGCGCTGCCGCGGCTGCCAGCAGGTGCTCGCAGTTGTCCAGCACCAGCAGCAGGCACTGGCCGGCCAGCCCGTTGGCCAGGTGCTCCATCGCATTCTCGCGGGCCAGCGGCCGCTGCAAGGCGCTGGCCACGGCGTGGGGCAGTTGGCTGCTGTCACGCAGCGCGGCGAGGTCCACCCACCACGTGCCGTCGGCAAAGGCCGCTGCTGCGTGCGCCGCCGCGGCCAGGGCCAGCGCCGTCTTGCCCGCGCCACCCGGCCCCGCCAGCGTCGGACGCTCGCCCGGTCGCAAGCGCAACGCCAGTTCGGCAAGCAAGCCATCGCGGCCGAGCACTGGCCACAGGGCCTCGGGCAGGTTGCCGGGCCGCAGGTCTGGCGCGGCCTGCTGAGGCGCCACGTCGTGCACCGCCGCCAGCAACTGGTAGCCGCGCCCGGACCGGTACAAGATGGCATGCTCGCCGAGCAGCCGGCGCAGATGCGTCATCTGTACACGCAGGTTGTTGTCGCCCACCGCGCGATCGGGCCAGACGGCGGCCCGCAGTGCATCGGCCGTCTGCACCTGCGCCCGGCCGTCGATCAACGCCAGCAGCAAGTCGATGGCTCGCGACCCCAGCGTCAGCGCCTGGCCTTGCCGGCGCAGCCGCCGCGTCGCCCGGTCGATCTCGATGTCGCCGCAGCGCAGCGCAAAGCCGGCCTCGTCGGCGGACGCATCGGCAACGCGAGTGGCTGGATTCAGGTCGGTCATGGCTGGGGCCCGGCATCCTAAGCCACGCCATCGCCCCTCACTCGCGGGGGTGGCGACGCAGCGGCCGGCGATTAGCGCCGATTAGCACCCGCCATTCCTAGACTGCCGCCGCACCGGGGCCGCCCTCGACATGCGACAGGCCTCCCAAGCCATCCGTGCACCGCTTCCGCGAACGCGCTTCATCCGAGACTCACCCATGACATCGCTGCTCAGCACATCCATCGCCGCCGCCGGCTTTGCGCTGACTGCCCTGGTCGCCCAGGCCGATCCCGTGACCTGGACGATGAACAACGTCACCTTCAACGATGGCGGCACGGCCAGCGGCTGGTTCACCTTCGACGCGAGCCAGTGGAACGTGGACCAGCAGACCTGGGGCGTTTGCGGCGACTTCGACATCCAGACCACCGCCGGCAGCCAGGGCCTGAGCCGGCATTACGACTCGGCCGATGGCAACAACATCGCCTGGCACATCGACATGTGGGGCATTGGCAATTCGCTGGCCTGGGCCGCCAACGGTGCGGACCAGCCCTGGATCGACTTCATCTTCGCCACCGGCCTCACCGATGCCGGCGGCACGGTCGCCGTGGTCGGCGGCTGGGAA
Source organism: Roseateles sp. (assembly GCF_965229315.1). Taxonomy (GTDB): domain Bacteria; phylum Pseudomonadota; class Gammaproteobacteria; order Burkholderiales; family Burkholderiaceae_C; genus Pelomonas. The sequence continues at coordinate 1,507,173 of NZ_CBDDJA010000002.1, read as the reverse complement.
GGCTCGGACCTGTCCAGCACGGTCTACCGCCGATTCAGCGGCGAAACAGTGACCCCCCTCATGGCCAAAGATCTGCCAGAGCCGGACGCGCCGGCCCTGGTGGGAGCGGCGCTGCTGAGCCTGTGCGTGACGCTGCGCAAGCGTCGGCTGGCCAGGGCGGCCGCGCGTGGCTCCAATCACGCCGGCACCTGGCTGAAGCGCGCCGGTCGGCGCACCCGTGCACGGGTTGCCGATGCTGCTGTGGTGAGCTTGACCTGCGACGAACGCTGAACACGCACATCCAGGAGGCACGCATGCCCATCAGGAAGTCAGGCACGACACGGTTTTCCGTCGAGGATTTTCTGGATCGAAACAGCGGTGCAGGTCAAAGTGACCGCAGGGTGATTGTCAATGCGGCATCCACGCAAGCGTGAATCAAGCTCGCGCGCACGGTGAACGCGTAACTCGCGTGGTCGTGATGAGAACTGACAAGAAAAAAGCCCCAGGTGCTTGATGCGCCTGGGGCTTTTGATTCTTCATGGCGTGCCATGAGGTGTATTTCTGGGGTGGCTGATGGGACTCGAACCCACGACAACAGGAATCACAATCCTGGACTCTACCAACTGAGCTACAACCACCACTGAGCCGAAAAGTATAACCCAGAAATCAGGGTGCGCTGGCGGCAGAGGCCGGCGCGGCGACCTTCACGACGGCCTTGTACTGGGACTTCAGCGCTGCAAGGTAGGCCTGGCCTTCGGCACGGGCCCAGGCACCGTTGTACTGCTGAGCGGCACGCGCGTCGTCGATGACTGCCACGTCGCGCGGCTTGAGCTGGTTGATGCGCGCAACGATGTAGCTGCCGTCATCAGCGGCGACGCCGACCACGGCAGGCAGCTTGGCGGCATCGGCGCCGAGCACGGCTTCCAGTTGGCCACGCGTCAACCCCAGCGGCTTGGCACGCGACACGGTCGTTGCGACGTCCAGGCCGGCGGTGTCGGCCGGATTGGCCTTCAACGCGGCCAGGCGCGCTTCGCCAGCCTTCCTGGCCTGCTCGGAGGCGAGCTTGAGGATGAGCTGCTCGCGCACCTTGTCCTTCACGTCGGCCAGAGGCGGCACGCGGGCCGGGCTGTATTGCACCACGCGGGCCGAAACGAGCTGGTTGGGGCCGGTTTCGACGGCTTCCGTGTTGCGCTTGTTGCGCAGCGCCTCGGCGCTGAAGACGGCGTCCAGCAGCTTGGGCGACGCCAGGGGGCCGGCGGCACCGGGCTGGGCTCGGCGTTGCACGTTGGCCGTCTGAAGCTGCAGCTTGAGCTTGTCGGCGGCGGGCTGCAGGCTGTCGGACTGCTCGTAGACGAGGTTGCCGAACTGCTCGGCAGCCTCGGAGTAGCGGCGCTGCGCCAGTTGCTTGCGCACCTCGGCCTCGACCTCGGCCCGCACGGCTTCCAGGGGCTTCTTCTCGCCGCCGCGGGTGCCAGTCAGCTCGATGATGTGGTAACCGAAATCGGTCTCGACCAGGTTGCTGATCTCGCCCTTCTTCATCGCGTAGACCGCGGCGTCGAACTCCTTGACCATCGCACCGCGGCCGAAGAAGTCGAGATCGCCGCCGTTGACGGCCGAGCCCTCGTCCTGCGAGTTCTTCTTGGCGACTTCAGCGAACGAGGCCGGGTTCTTGCGCACCTGGGCCAGCAGTTCCTCGGCCTTGGCCTTGGCCTTGGCGCGTTCCGCGGCGGGGGCGCTGCGGTCCACCTTGATGAGGATGTGGCTGGCACGGCGCTCTTCGGGCACACCGTAGCGCGAGGCGTTCTCGTCGTAATACTTGCGCAGGTCTTCTTCGGTGAAGCTGACGTCCTTCTTCAGCGCTTCGAGGTCCAGCACGACGTACTGGATCTGGGCGGACTCGGGCAACTGGAACTTGGGTTCGTTCGCCGGCAGCTTGTAGAACGCCTCGATGTCGGCGTCACTGGGGTTGATCTTGGCGGCGAAGTCCTTGATGTCGAAGTGCTGCAGTTGCACCTCGCGCTGCTGCAGCAACGCGTCGAACGCGAGCTTGGCGTTGACAGCGCCGGCCACGGTGGACGACTCCACGGGCGTCAGCACCTGGCGAAGCCCATAGTCCTGGCGCAGACGCTCCAGGAACATCGAAGGCGACATGCCTTGTGCGGCCAGCATTCCCTTGTTGACGGTGCCATCCGGGTTGCGCAGGAAGGCGAACTGAGGATCATTCCAGAACCTCGCCGTGACGGCCTCGGGGCTCGGCGTGAAGTGCTGATGCGCAGCCGCAGCCTGCAGCGTGCGCTCGGTGACCAGGGTTTCCAGCGCCTGCTGCTTGACCTCGGGCGTATCCAGCATCTTGGGATCGATGGTCGGGTTCTGGGTGCGGACGCGGTTGGTCTGCTCGCGCAAGGCGTTGTCCCATTCGGCCTGCGTGATCTTGCGGCCATCGACGGTGGCCACGCCCGCGTTGGCGCCGCCCATCATGCTGGTGTAGCCCTGCATGCCGACGAAGGCGAAGGACGGCAGGATCAGCAGCAACAAAATGCCCTGGAACAGGCGCATGTGAGCGCGGACGAATTCAAACATCTCGAAAAGCCTTGAGGATCAGACGCGACGGATCAAACGCGACGAAGGCGAACCGGGGTTCGCCTTCGAGGGGAGCCGCATTCTAAGTGCGAGACGGCCAACTGCCGTCCGGCGGAGCGGGTGGTGGGCGCTGACGGGCTCGAACCGCCGACAATCTCCGTGTAAGGGAGGTGCTCTACCAACTGAGCTAAGCGCCCGGGAAAACCGGGACCCGAACTGAGCGAGCTCAGTTGACAGCGTCTTTCAACGCCTTGCCGGGTTTGAACTTGGGCACCTTGGCCGACTTGATCTTGATCGTATCGCCGGTGCGCGGATTGCGACCGGCACGGGCGGCCCGCTTGGTGATGCTGAACGTGCCGAAGCCTACCAGCGATACCGTGCCGTTCTTCTTCAGCGTCGTCTTGACACCGCCGATGACGGCTTCGAGCGCACGACCTGCGGCGGCCTTGGAAATGTCGGCCTGCTTGGCAATGTGCTCGATCAATTCGGACTTGTTCACTCGTGCCCCCTCAACAGACTGTTGTGCCCTGCGCCCACAGCTATAGCGCAGAACTGCGAACGGATGTCGGTCCCGTACGGTTCATCCTGAAAATGGCCGCCTGAACGGCGCCCAGGGCGTGCACGGGGAACCGGATTCTAGACGCGCGCCCAGGCCACGGCGGGGCGGGAAAAGTCCGGATACAACTCGGTGTCCGGATCGCCGCCGCAAGTCACGGCGGCACGACTTCAGCGCGCCTTGGCGCGAATCTCCGGCACGGCTTTCTGCAGGTAATAGACCATGGACCAGATCGTCAGCACGACGGCCGCGTAGACCAGCCAGGTTCCCCACGCATGCGTCGGGATCAGGCCGAACAACTGGCCGTCGTACAGCAGGAAGGGGATGGCCACCATCTGCGCCATCGTCTTGAGCTTGCCGACCATGTGCACGGCCACGCTGCGTGCCGCGCCGATCTGCGCCATCCACTCGCGCAGCGCCGAGATGGTGATCTCGCGGCCAATGATGACGAGCGCGACGAAGGCGTCGACGCGCCCCAGCTTCAGCAACACCAGCAAGGCCGAGCAGACCATCAGTTTGTCGGCCACGGGGTCCAGGAAGGCGCCGAAGGACGAGGTCTGGTTGAGCTTGCGGGCCAGGTAGCCGTCCAGCCAGTCGGTCAGCGCGACGACGATGAACAGCGCGGTCGCGAACAGGTTCTGGTGGGCAGTCGTCAGGTCCAGGTAGAACACCCCGACGATCAGCGGGATGGCCACGATGCGGGCCCAGGTCAGCAGAGTCGGCAGCGTCAGGAACATGCGGGGATTGTGCCCAAGCCGATAAGCCGCACCGGCGGGTGGGCCACGACTGTGGCAGATAGGTTGAATCAGTCCAGGCTGCGCGGCTTGAAGCGCCGGTCCTCGTCGAACAGGAAGGTCTCGGTGAACCGCCACGGTTCGGGCATGCGCCGCACGTCGCCGAACGGTGCGGCGCGGTTCACCGCGTCAACCGCCATCTGCAGGGTCTCGGGGCCGAACTTGGGCGGGCGCACGACGTTGATCTTGCGCACGCTGCCGTCCGCCTTGACCTCGATGTCCAGCACGACGACGGTCAGCAGGTGCGCGGGCGCCGGCGTCATGTAGCTGCGCTCGGGGTTGGCCATGACCAGCCGTTCGGCGGCCTGGCGGCGCAGCTCATCATGCGTGCGCACGGGCTTGGGCGCCGGCATGCCCTGCGCCTTGGGCAGCGCGGCGCTCGCGTCCGGCGCCAACGTGGACGCCGGTGCCGCAGCCACGGCGGGTGCCGGCGCAGGCCTGGGCGTTGGGGCCGGCGCGGGCGCGCGAGGCGCGGCGCCACAGGCGGCCAGCAGCGGTGTGATCACCCAGTGCGCAGCGCGCTTGCAACCGTCGACGATGGACATGTTGAATCTCCTCCTGCATGCATTGTCCGCGCCATCTCCGGCCAGCGCTGTCAGTGCAGCGCGCGGCAGATGCCTTCTGCGAGCTCGCGTGCTCTGCACGTCAGTGCAGCGCGCGGTAGATGTCTTCTGCGAGCTCGCGCGAAATGCCCTTCACGCTGCACAGCTCGTCAACGCTGGCACCGGCCACGCCGCGCACGCCACCGAAGCGCTGCAGCAACTGCGAGCGCTTCTTGGGCCCGACGCCAGGCACATCCTCCAGCCGCGACCCGCCCGTGCGCGCCGCGGCGCGCTTGGCGCGCATGCCGGTGATCGCGAAGCGGTGCGCCTCGTCGCGGATCTGGGCCACGAGCATCAGCGCCGCGGAGTCACGGCCCAGGTAGACCTTCTCGCGGCCATCGGCGAACACCAGCTCCTCCAGCCCGACCTTGCGCCCCTCCCCCTTCTCGACGCCGGCGATCAGCCCCAGGTCCAGTCCCAGCTCCTCGAACACCTCGCGCGCCATCGACACCTGGCCACGGCCACCGTCCACGAGCACGAGGTCGGGCAGCCGTCCGGTGCCGAGCTGGGCCGCTTCGGCCATCTTGCTGTAGCGGCGCGTCAGCACCTGGCGCATGGCAGCGTAGTCGTCGCCGCCGGTGATGCCCTCGATGGTGTAGCGCCGGTACTGGCTGCTCTGCATCTGGTGGCCCTCGAAGACGACGCAGCTCGCCATCGTCGCCTCGCCCGCCGTGTGGCTGATGTCGAAACACTCGACGCGGAAGCTGTCGATCTCGGCGACGGACAGGTCCAGCGCGTCCACCAGCGCCCGCGTGCGCGCCTGCTGCGAGCCCTCTTCCGCCAGCAGGCGGGCCAGCGCCAGTTCGGCGCCCTTGACGCACATCTCCAGCCAGATGCGCCGCTGGCCGCGCGGCTGGGCTTGCACTGTCACGCGGCCGCCGTTCTGCACACCCAGCGCATCGGCCAGGCCCGCGTCCACCGCGTCGCTGACGACGACCAGCCCCGGCACCGGCGACGCCAGGTAGTGCTGCGCCATGAAAGCCTCCAGCACCTGCCGCTCCGGCGACAGCACCTCGTCTTCGTCCAGCCGCACCGCGGTCGCTTCGTCCACGTGCTTGGGGAAAAACGCGCGGTCACCCAGGTGGCGGCCGCCGCGCACCATCGCCAGGTTCACGCAGGCGCGGCCGCCCTGCACCTTCACCGCCAGGATGTCCACGTCGCGTTCGCCGCCGGTGGCGCTGCTCTCTTCGATGACCTGCTGCTGCAACACCTTGGACAGCGCCTGGATCTGGTTGCGCACCTCAGCGGCCAGTTCGTACTGCTGAGCTTGCGCGTAGGCCATCATCTGCGCCTGCAGCGCGGCCATGACCTCGTCCGTCTCGCCGCGCAGGAAGCGCTCGGCGCTGGCGACGTTGAGCGCGTAGTCGCCGCCCTGGCCCGCCGGCACGCAGGGTCCGGAGCAGCGCTTGATCTGGTGCAGCAGGCAGGGCCGGCTGCGGTTGTTGAAGACGCTGTCCTCGCAAGTGCGCAGCTTGAACACCTTCTGCATCAGCTGGATGGATTCCTTCACCGCCCAGGCACTCGGGAAGGGGCCGAAGTACTGGTGCCGCTTGTCCACCGCGCCGCGGTAGTAGGCCATGCGCGGGTAGGCGTGCGAGGTGATCTTCAGGTAGGGGTAGCTCTTGTCGTCCCGGAACAGGATGTTGAACCGAGGGTTCAGCGTCTTGATGAGGTTGTTCTCAAGCAGCAGCGCCTCGGCCTCGGTGCGCACCACCGTCGTTTCCATGCGCGCGATGCGCGAGACCATCAGGCCGATGCGCGTGCCACCGTGGTTTTTCTGGAAATAGCTGGAGACGCGCTTCTTCAGCTCACGCGCCTTGCCGACATAGAGCACGTCGCCCTTGGCGTCGAAGTAGCGGTAGACACCGGGCATGGCCGGCAGCGCGCCGACCTCGGCCAGCAGCTTCTCGCGCGTCTCGCGCGCCGCGGCCTCCATCTCGGCGCGGGGCGGCTCGCCGGGGTCGGGGGGGGACAGGGTCGGGATCGGAGTCGGGGTCGACATGGCGGCGGATTTTGGCCTGGGACAATCGACCCATGAGTTCGCCGACGCTTTGGGACATCTTTTGCCGGGTCATCGACAACCACGGCGACCTCGGTGTCTGCTGGCGTCTGGCCCGCGATCTGGCCGCAAGAGGCCAGGCGGTCAGGCTGTGGGTGGACGACGCCTCGGCGCTGCGCTGGATGGCGCCGCAGCGGCCGCCCGGCATCAACGTCCGCGTGTGGCCGCACGCTGATGTGGACGTGCGGCCCGGCGACGTCGTCATCGAGTCCTTCGGCTGCGAACTTCCCCCGGCCTTCGTCGCCCGCATGGCCGCGCACGTGCCTGCGCCGCACTGGATCAACCTCGAATACCTCAGCGCCGAGGACTATGTCGAACGCAGCCACGGCCTCGCGTCACCGCAATTCCACGGCCCGGCCGCGGGGTTGAGCAAGCACTTCTTCTACCCGGGCTTCACGCCGCGCACCGGTGGGCTGCTGCGCGAGCCCGGATTGCTGGCGCGCAGGGCTGCCTTCGATGGCCGTGCCTGGCTGGCCGGCCGTGGCTGGGCGCCGCGGCCCGGCGAGCGGGTCGTCAGCCTGTTCGCCTACGACAACCCGCGCCTGCCGGCGCTGCTGGATGCGCTGGCAGATCAACCGACGCTGGTGCTGGCCTGTCCCGGCCCGCTGCAGGGGCAGATCGCCGACCGCCCGCGGCTGCGCCACGTCGCGCTGCCCTACCTGCCACAGGACGACTACGACCATCTGCTGTGGGCCTGCGACCTGAACTTCGTCCGCGGCGAGGACTCGTTCGTGCGCGCGCAATGGGCCGGCAAACCCTTTGTCTGGCACATCTACCCGCAGCACGACGACGCCCACCACGCCAAGCTGGAGGCCTTCATGGCCCGCGCCGACCTGCCTGCCGCCTGGCGTTCGGTCTGGCGGGGCTGGAACGGGATGAGCGAGTCGCTGCCGGCGTTGCCAGCGCTGGATGCAGCCGCTCTGCATGCCGTCGGCTGGCGTGCGCAGTTGGCGGCCCAGCCCGACCTGCTGACGCGGCTGCAGCAATTCCTAGGGGTTTCCCAGCTAGAATAGCCGGCTTTGCCGCGCCAAACCAAGACGGAGTCTTTTGGAGTCTGGTGCGCCGCCAGCCGGAATCCCCGGCCTTTCATCCCGCAATACACCATGAAACTCGCTCAAGAAATCCGCGCAGGCAACGTGATCATGCAGGGCAAGGACCCGATGGTCGTCCTGAAGACCGAATACAGCCGCGGCGGCCGTGGCGCCGCCACCGTGCGCATCAAGATGAAGAACCTGCTGAACGGCGCCGGCGCTGAGCTGGTCTTCAAGGCCGACGACAAGATGGAGCAGATCATCCTCGACAAGAAGGACTGCACGTACACCTACTTCGCCGACCCGATGTATGTGTTCATGGACACCGAGTACAACCAGTACGAAGTCGAGTCCGAGAACATGGGTGACGCCATCTCCTACCTGGAAGACGGCATGGCCGTGGAAGTGACCTTCTACGACGGCAAGGCCATTTCGGTCGAGCTGCCCACCAGCGTCGTGCGCGAGATCGAGACGGAGCCGGCCGCCAAGGGTGACACCTCCGGCAAGGTCATGAAGCCCGCCCGCCTGAAGGGCACGGGCTTTGAAATCTCCGTGCCGGCGTTCGTCGAGAACGGCGACAAGATCGAAATCGACACCCGCACGCACGAGTACCGCAAGCGCGTCTGAGACGCCGGCGAAGCTCGAAGTGAAAACGCCCGCAGCAGCGGGCGTTTTTTATGGGTCGGCTTATTCGAGATCGGACAGGTCCGGCACATCGGGCTCGGCGTCGATCTCGCTGTCGAAATCGGCCGCCATGCCCTTCATCGGAATCCAGGGCCGGTCCAGCGGGCGGTAGACGCGGCGCTGCAGGCGCGCCAGACGGTCGGAACGCTCGACGGCCTGCATCACCTGCTCGGGCGCGATCAGCATCGCGAACGGGTCGGCCAGATTGGGCGTGTTGGACAGCATGGTGAGCCTCGGTTGAAAGTCGATGGACTCACTGTAGGCAGCCTCGTCTTGCCGCAACAGTCGGTTCAGCGCGCGAGGTGCTGTAAGACTTTTCCCTACACGGCCGCTGGCCCGAGAACTTTGTCGCGCTTATCGGGCCGGCTTGGCCGCATCGGCCGCACGCTGGCGCTCCTGGATGATGCGGCGCAGTTCCTTGGCGATCACGTCGCGGCCGCCGCGCTGCGCGAAGTCGGCCGCCGTCATCTCCTGCTCGTTGGCCGCGCGCGGCTCGGCGCCGGCCTTGATGAGCATGGAAATGAGGTCGGCGTTGCCATAGCGGGCCGCCATCATCAGCGGCGTGGTGCCGTTCTCCGAGCGCGCATTGATCACCGCGCCCTGCTCGATGAGCCACGCCGCCACGCCGTGGTCTGGCCCGCTGCAGGCGTAGTGCAGCGGCGTCCAGCCCTCGCGGTTGATGGCCGCGCCGCGCTTGGCCAGCGCCTTGACGGCCGGCAGCGAGCCCTTGATGGCCGCGATCATCAGCGGCGTCTCGCCCTGGGCGTTGGGCTCGTCGGCCTTGAGCAGCGGCGAGGCGAGCAGGCTGTCCAGCGCGCGCAGCGACTCCTCGCGCACGGCGACGAAGATGGCCTTGCGGCCGCGCGCATCGGGCTGGTTGGGGTCCACGCCCTTGAGCAGCAGGCTCAGCACGACGCGGGGGTCATTCATTTCGACGGCCATGACGAAGTCGTCGATGGGCGCCGCATGGGCGGCGACCGCCGCCGACAGCAGCGCGCCGGCAAGCCAGCGCTTCATGCCGCCACCTCCGGCAGGCCAAAGAGCCGCCGCGTGTTGGCGGTCGTGCGCGCCGCCAGCTCCGGCACGGGCAGGCCCAGGGCGTCGGCCACCGCCTTTGCCACATAGGGCACGTAGGCCGGTGAATTGGTCTTGCCGCGGAACGGCATGGGCGCGAGATAGGGGCTGTCGGTCTCGATCAGCACGCGGTCCAGCGGCAGCAGCTTCACGAGGTCGCGCAGGTCCTGTGCGTTCTTGAAACTGACGATGCCGGAGAACGAGATGTAGTAGCCGCGCTCCACGGCCGCCAGCGCCACCTCGGCGGTCTCGGTGAAGCAATGGAAGACGCCGCCGGCCCGCTCGCCGCCCTCCTCGTCCAGCACGCGCAGCGTGTCGGCCGCGCTGGCGCGGGTGTGGATGACCAGCGGCTTGGCGGCCTGCCTGGCGGCGCGGATGTGCGTGCGGAAGCGCTCGCGCTGCCATTCCATGTCGTCGATGCTGCGGCCGTTCAGGCGGTAGTAGTCCAGCCCCGTCTCGCCGATGGCGACGACGCGCGGCAGCGCGGCCAGCCGCACCAGTTCGGCCACATCGGGCTCGCGCATGTCCTCGGTATCCGGGTGCACGCCCACGGTGGCCCAGAGCTGCGCGTTCTCCAGCGCCAGTGCGTGCACGGCCTCGAATTCCTCCATCTGCGTGCAGATGCAGATGGCCTGGTCCACCTGCGCGCTGCACATGTCGGCCAGGATGTCGGGGAGCCTGGCCTTCAGCTCCGGGAAGCTGAGGTGGCAGTGGGAATCGACGAACATCGAACGGTGCAGGAGCTCAGAGGGTTTGCGTGGGCTTGCTGGACGACAGCGCCGTACCCAGGATTTCCTCGATCCTGATGCGGATGGCCCGGGTCTTCTCGTCGCCCGGGAAGCGCACGCCCACGCCCTGCGTGCGGCCACCCGACGCGTTGGGAGGCGTCAGCCAGGCGATCTTGCCGGCCACCGGGTAGCGCTGGTTGTCCTCGGGCAGCGCCAGCAGCAGGTAGATGTCTTCGCCGAGCCGGTAGTCGCGGGTGGTCGGCACGAAGAGGCCGCCTTCGCTGAAGGCCGGGATGTAGGCCGCGTACAGCGCCGAACGCTCCCGAAAGACCAGCTGGATGACGCTGGGCCGCGCTCCCGAGCCTGCCGCGCCGGTGACGGTCGGCAGCGGCAGCGCGCCGCCGAGCTGGCTGGGCTGGAAGCTGTTCGGGCCGGACTTCGAGTGGGCGTCGCTCATGGGCCCAGTGTAGTCAGCGCAGCGCGGCCGACACGGCCGCCTGGGTCTGCGCCACCAGCGCCTCGATCCACAGCCCTGCGTTCAGCGGATGTTCGGCGTGGCGCGCCGCGCGGCGCAGCTCGGCCTCCCAGGCCAGCAGCGGCGCGGCGCGCTTGGGCGACGGCAGGGCGGCCGCGGCGAAGAACTGCCCAGCCTGGCCGTGGCGGCGGCGCAGCAGGTCGTGGCACAGGCGCTGCAGCGCGTCGATGACACGCGCCGGCGCCCAGTCCGCGAACGTGGCCACCTCGCCGCGCGCGACGCGCTTGGGGATCGCCTGCCAGGCCGCATCGGTCAGCCCGGCGTTGAACCAGTCGAGCGCCTGCTGCGGCCGGCCGCCCGTGGCGGCCAGCAGCCCCTCGGCACCGTCCACCCCCTTGGACGCCAGCCAGGCCAGCGCCTCGTCATGCGGCGGCAACGCGAGCGGCACCGGCTGGCAGCGGCTGCGGATGGTCGGCAGCAGGCCCGCGGCATCGAAGCTCGCCAGCGCGAAGCGCAGCAGCCCAGACGGCTCCTCCAGCGTCTTCAGCAGCGCGTTCGCCGCCACGCCATTCAGCGCCTCGGCCGGGAAGATGACGGCGACCTTGGCCTTGCCGCGCGCCGACGTGGCCTGCGCGAACGCCAGCAGCCCGCGCACCGCTTCGACCTTGATCTCGCGGCTGGGCTTGGCCTTGCCGGCCTTGGCGTCGGGCTCCTCATAAGGCAGGCCCAGCGCCTCGCGCGACGGCGCTTCAAGCGCCTCCGGCAGCAGCAACTGGAAGTCGGGGTGCGTGCCGCTGGCGAACAGCTTGCAGCTCGCGCAGTGGCCGCACGCGGGTTCGTCGGATGCGGTGGCCTCGCACAGCCAGCTCTGCGCGAGCTTGACGGCGAGCTCCAACTGCCCCACCCCCGCCGGGCCTTGCACCAGCAGCGCGTGGGAGCGAGCGCGGGCCAGCGCGTCGGCCAGCGGCTGCTGCAGCCAGGGAAGATCGGCGTTCAGCATGGATAGCGCTGCGGCAGCACGGCCAGCACCTGCGCGCCGACCTGCGCCAGCGTGCCGCTCGCGTCGATGCGCACGATGCGCTGGGGGGCCTGCACCGCACGGGCCGCGTAGGCGGCGCGCACGCGCTCGAAGAAGGCCAGGTCCAGCTGCTCGATGCGATCGGCCTCCCGCGCACCCGCGCGGCGCGCGGCGGCCTGTTCGGCGGGCAGGTCGAACCACAGCGTCAGCTCGGGCTCGGTGCCCTCCTGCACCCAGTCGGCCAGAGGCTCCAGCACGCTCAGCGGCAGGCCGCGGCCTCCGCCCTGGTAGGCGAAGCTGGCGTCCGTGAAGCGGTCGCACAGCAGGGTGCGGCCGGCGGCGAGCGCGGGCTTGATGACGGTCTCCACATGGTCGCGGCGGCCGGCGAACATCAGCAACAGCTCAGTCAGCGAGCCCATGGGCTGGTTCAACACGATGTCGCGCAGCGTCTCGGCCAGCGGCGTGCCGCCGGGCTCGCGGCTGAGCTGCACGTCGGCGCCGCGCGCACGGAACCAGTCGGCCACGGCCTGGATGTGGGTGGACTTGCCGGCACCGTCGATGCCCTCGAAGCTGATGAATCGTCCCGTCACTTGCCGCGGATGTATTTGTTGACCGCGCGATTGTGCGCGGCGAGGTCTTCGCTGAACTCGCTGCTGCCGTCGCCGCGCGACACGAAGTACAGCGACTTCACCGCTGCCGGGTGCAGCGCCGCCTGCAGCGAGGCCTGGCCCGGCATCGCGATGGGCGTGGGCGGCAGGCCGCCGCGGGTGTAGGTGTTGAAGGGCGTGTCGGTGGTCAGGTCGCGCTTGCGCAGGTTGCCGTCGAAGGCCTCGCCCAGGCCGTAGATGACGGTCGGGTCGGTCTGCAGCGGCATGCCCGCGCGCAGCCGGTTGACGAACACGGCGGCGACCTTGCTGCGGTCCGACGCGGTGCCGGTTTCCTTCTCGACGATGGACGCGAGGATCAGTGCCTCTTCGGGCGACTTCAGCGGCAGCTCCGGCGCACGCGCCGTCCACGCGGCCATCAGGCGGCGCTGCATCGCGGCGCGGGCGCGCTTGAGCACGGTCAGGTCGCTGACGCCGCGGCTGTAGGCGTAGGTGTCGGGAAAGAAGCGGCCCTCCGGCAGCAGGTCGGGTTCGCCCAGCGCGGCCATCACCTCGGCATCGCTCATCTGCGCCGTCTTCGCCTTCAGCGCCGGCGCCGTGGCCAGCGCGGCGCGCACCTGGCGCCAGTTCCAGCCTTCGATCAGGCGCAACTGCTCCAGCACCTCGTCACCGCGCACCATCTTGTCCAGCAGTTCGCGCGGTGTGATGCCGGCATGCACCTCGTAGCTGCCGGCGCGGATCTGCTTGGCGCGGCCCGACCACTTGAACCACTGATAGAGATAACGAGCATCCGTCTGCACGCCGGCCGCCACCCAGGCACGCGCCACCTCGGCCGGGGTGGTGCCGGGCTCGATGGACAGTTCCACGGACGGCGCGGCCAGGCTCAGCGGGCTGCGCAGCCACTGCCACACAGCGCCCGCGGCCAGCGCGGCGATCAACAACAAGGCGAGCACCGCCCGCAGCAACCACTTCATGCCCTTGCCCAGGCTCCGTCAAAAGGGCGCCGATGATAATTCCCGCCATGTCCGAACCGACCCAACTCCCCACCCAGCACCGCCTGACCGACTGGGGCGTCATCCGCGCCCAGGGCACCGACGCCGCCAGCTTCCTGCACGGCCAGCTCACGCAGGACTTCGCAGGGCTGGACCGCGACCACGCGCGCCTGGCGGGTTTCTGCACCGCCAAGGGCCGGCTGCTGGCCACGATGGTGGGCTGGAAGCAGGGCGACGACGACCTCCTGCTGGCGCTGCCGGCCGAGACGCTGCCGGCCACGCTGAAACGGCTGTCGATGTTCGTGATGCGGGCCAAGTGCAAGCTGACCGACGCGAGCGCCGAGTTCGCCGTCTACGGCCTGCTGGGCGTGCCGGCCGCCGAGGCGTGGACGCTGGTGCGCGACGGCGACGCCGTGCAGATTGCCCTGCCCGCGGCCCCTGGGCTGGGCCGCGCGCTGCGCGTGCAGGCCGCCGATGCACCTGCGCCGGCGGGTGCGGCGATCACGCCCGAAGACTGGGCCGGCGCCGAGGCGCAGGCCGGCATCGCCTGGGTGCGCGGCGCCACTGTTGAGGCCTTCGTGCCGCAGATGATCAACTTCGAGGTGCTGGGCGGTGTGAGCTTCAAGAAGGGCTGCTACCCCGGCCAGGAGATCGTCGCGCGCAGCCAGTACCGCGGCACGCTCAAGCGCCGCCTGCAGGTCTTCGAGAGCGACGGCGCCGCGACGGTCGGGCAGGAGATCTTCAGCAGCGCCGACCCCGAGCAGCCTGCGGGCGTCGTGGCTGGCAGCGGCACGCGCGACGGCCGCACGGTGATTGCCGCCGAGATCAAGCTTGCGGCGCTGGACGGCCCCAGCCTGCACCTGGGCAGCGCCACGGGCGCCGCACTGCAGCCGCGCGCCCTGCCCTACGAGATCCCGCCGCAGGAATGAGCACGCAGCTCTACGTCTACTACCGCGTCGCGGCCGCGCAGGTCGATGACGCCCTCATCGCCTTTCGCAAGGCGCGTGTCGAGGCGCCCATCGAGCTGCTGCAGCGGCCCGAGCCCAGCGCCGAGGGCGAGTGGACGTGGATGGAGATCTACCCGCCCGGCTGGACACACCGCGAGCCGCAGGTCGCCGCGGCGATGAAGGATTTCCTCGCCAGCGAGCGCAAAGTCGAACGCTTCGAGATGCTGGGTTAGATGCTGGGTTAGATCGAGCGCACCATCTCCACGTGCCCGATCCCCGCCTCCTCGAACGGCTCGCCCCGCCGCTGGAAGCCCGCCCGCAGGTAGAAGTTCTCCGCCGCGAGCTGCGCATGCAGCAGCACCTCGCGGTAGCCCTGCTGCTTCGCCTCGGCCATCAGCGCATCCAGCACCTGGCGGCCGATCTGGCCGCCGCGCAGGGAGCGGCGCACGGCCATGCGGCCGATCTTGGCGACGCCGGGCACATGCTCCAGCAGCCGGCCCGTCGCCAGCGGCACGCCCAGGCGGTTGCGTGCCAGCGCATGCAGGCAGCCCGCATCGGCGGCATCCCATTCCATCTCCGCGGGGATGCGCTGTTCGTGGATGAAGACCTCCTGGCGGATCGCCGCAGCGGCGTCGCCCAGTTCGCGCCACGGGCCCAACTCCACATTGACCACGGACTGCCCGGCTTCGAAGCCGTGCATGACGTCGCGCAGCGCGTCCGGCAGGCGCAGCGGCGTCTGCGCCACCGGGTCGGCGAACACGTAGACCATGTCGGCCTGCACCAGCAACTGGTCGCCGCGGAACACCGCGCCGTCCACCTTCATCGAGCTGTTGCCGAACTCGCGGCAGCGGATGCCGATGTCCAGCCGGTCGTCGTAGCGGGCCGAGCCCAGGTAGTCCAGCGCGGCGCGGCGCACGAACAGGTCGCCGCCGAGGTGCTTCATCGTGTCCGCATAGGGCAGCGCCAGCGCGCGCCAATAGCCGCTGATGGCGGTGTCCACATAGGCCAGGTAGTGGCCGTTGAAGACGATGCCCTGGGCATCGATCTCGGCCCAGCGCACGCGCAGCGGTTCGAGGTGGTGGAAGTCCTGGCGTTTCATGGTGGTGGTGGTTCCCTGAAATGGTCTTTGATGGCGCTGGCACAGAAGTCCAGCGCCGTCAGGGCCTCGGGCAGGCTGCGGCCCATCTTGATGAAGTCGTGCGTGACGCCACGCGTCAGTTCGAGCTGCACCGGCACGCCGGCCGCGCGCAGCGTGTCGGCATAGGCCAGGCCCTCGTCGACGAGCGGGTCGGCCTCGGCCAGCAGCACGGCGGCGGGCGCAAGGCCGCTGTGGTCCTGCGCTTCCAACGGCGCGAAGCGCCAGTCGGTGCGCTCGGCCGCGTCGATGTAGTGGCTGAAGAACCACTCGATGCCTTTGGCATCGAGCAGGTAGCCCTCGGCAAAGCGGCGGTGCGAGTCGTGGCTCGCCTGCGCGGCAGTGCCGGGCGTGATGAGCAACTGCAGCGCCAGCGGCAGGCCGCGGTCGCGGGCATGGAAGGCGCAGCCCGCGGAGAGCGTGCCACCGGCGCTGTCACCGCCCACGGCCAGGCGCGTACCGTCCAGGCCCAGCGCAGCATCGGCCTGCGCGTGCAGCCAGTCGAGCGCGGCCCAGGCGTCGTCCACGGCCGCCGGGAAGCGGTGCTCGGGCGCGAGGCGGTAGTCCAGCGCCAGCACGGCCGCGCCGCTGCGGCTGCTGAGCTGGCGGCACAGGCTGTCGTGCGTCTCCAGGTCGCCGATGGTGAAGCCGCCGCCGTGCAGGTACAGCATGACCGGCAGCCTGGCGGCGCTGGGCGCATACAGCCGGGCGGGGCGACCGGCGACCACCAGGTCTTCGACGCGCGGCAGCGGCGCGCGCGGCAGGTCCAGGATCTCGGCGCCCATGCGGTAGGCGATGCGCGCGTCCCGCGGTGTCAGCGAATGGAACGGCGGCCGCTTGGCGCGCTGGATGCGCGTCAGCAGCTCGGCCATGCGGGGCGTGAGCGGTGGGTTCTTGTCGGTCATCGGGACCGCATTGTCTACAGGCCCGAAGTCCAGGCCCGACGTCGCGCGCTTGACGGCGGCGCGGCGTGCGGCGCACTACGATGAAACAAAGACAGCTCGGAGACCGACCCATGGCCCAGATCCTCTACCTGACCCGCATCGAGATCGAGTTCGGCGCGAGCCGCCTGCTGCCGGGCGAATGCGAGCGCGTCGGCATGCGGCGCCCGCTGGTCATCACGGACGCCGGCGTGCGCGCGGCCGGCGTGCTGGACGAGGCGCTGGCCGCCTTCGACGTGAAGCCGCCGGTGTTCGACCAGACGCCGTCCAATCCGACGGAGGCCGCCGTGCGCCTGGCCGTGCAGATGTGCAGGGATGCGGACTGCGACGGCCTGATCGCCATCGGTGGCGGCTCCAGCATGGACCTGGCCAAGGGCGTGGCCATCGCCGCGACGCATGACGGCCCGCTCACCACCTACGCCACCATCGAAGGCGGCTCGACCCGCATCACGTCCAAGGTGCTGCCGCTGATCGCCGTGCCGACGACCTCGGGCACCGGCAGCGAGGTGGCGCGCGGCGCCATCCTCATCGTCGACGACGGCCGCAAGCTGGGCTTTCACAACTGGGAGCTGCTGCCCAAGGCCGCCATCTGCGACCCCGCGCTGACGCTGAAGCTGCCCCCCGCGCTGACGGCGGCGACCGGCATGGACGCGATCGCGCACTGCATCGAGACCTTCCTCGCACCGGCCTTCAACCCGCCGGCCGACGGCATCGCGCTGGAGGGCCTGCGCCGCGGCTGGGGTGCCATCGAGCGCGCCACGCGGGACGGCAGCGACCGCGACGCGCGGCTGGACATGATGTGCGCCAGCGTGCACGGCGCCATGGCGTTCCAGAAGGGCCTGGGCGCCGTGCATTCGCTGAGCCATGCGCTGGGCGGCATCAACCCGCGGCTGCACCACGGCACGCTGAACGCGGTGTTCCTGCCCGCCGTCATCCGCTTCAATGCCGAGGCCGACAGCGTGAAGCGCGAACACCGCATCGCGCGGCTGTCGCAGGCCATGGGCCTGGCCGGTACGCAGGCGGGCGATGTGGCCGATGCGATCAGCGCGATGAGTGCCCGCCTGGGGCTGCCCGCGGGCCTGGCGGCGATGGGCGCCGGGCCGGATCTGGACGAACGCATCGTCACGCACGCGCTGCTCGACCATTGCCACAAGACCAACCCGCGCGTGGCCAGCGCCGACGACTACCGGGCGATGCTGGCGGCGTCGCGCTGAGACCCACCGACGCCGGGCGCCGTTGATTTTTTCGCGCTGGAGCGTGATCGAAGTCCCTGTTTTGCGGTGACGGCCGGCACACCTCGGCACTAGCATCGTTCGCTGCCCGACACCCATGGCGGGCGGGATGACCACGAGCGAGAGACAACGAGGAGATCTCCCATGATCAAGCTATCCATCGGCAAACGGCTGGCCGCCGGCTTTGCACTGGTGCTGGCCCTGGCCGCGTGCGTGATCGCGCTGGCGTCATGGCGGCTGGCCTCCACGGCCGCAGCGACGCGGCAGATGATGGACGAGCCGTTGACGAAGGAACGGCTGCTCTCGGACTGGAACCGCAACATCAACGCTGGCGTGCGCCGCACGATCGCGATCGCCAAGAGTGCCGACACGTCGCTGGTGCAGTTGTTCGCCGAGGACCAGGCGCAATCGACCAAGTCATCCTCCGAACTGCAGAAGCGCATCGAGGCGCTGATCCGCTCGCCCGAAGAGCGCGCGCTGTTCGACGAGGTCGCCAAGGCGCGCAAGGTCTACATCGACTCTCGCGAGGAGATCGTCAAGCTGAAGAAGGACGGCCAGGCCGAAGCCGCGGACAGGCAGCTGACCGAAGTGTTCGTGCCGGGCTCCAAGGTGTATCTGGCCAGGATGCAGGACTTCCTGGACCACCAGCGCGCCAGCATCGACAAGACCGGCCAGGAGATCGACGCGGCCAACAGCAGCGGCCGCGTGCTGCTGGCGGCGCTGGGCGTGGTGATGCTGGCACTGGGCGTGGTGGCGGCGTGGCGCATCACGCGCAACATCACCGCGCGGCTGGCCGCCGCGAACGAACTCGCCGAGCGCGTGGCGGACGGCAACCTGATGCGGTCGGGCCAGGGCATGGCCGCGACCGACGACGAGATCGGCCGGTTGCAGACGACGCTGCGGCGCATGCGCGAGACGCTGGCGGAGACCATCGGCGGCATCCGCGACGTGGCGGAGTCGATCAACACCGCGTCGGCCGAGATTGCCAGCGGCAACCAGGACCTGAGCGCGCGCACCGAGAAGGCGGCGTCCAGCCTGGAGGAGACCGCCAGCGCGATGGAGGAACTGACCGGCACGGTGCAGCACTCGGCCGCGTCCGCCGGCCAGGCGAACACGCTGGCCACATCCGCCGCCAGCGTGGCCCAGCGCGGCGGCGAGGTGGTGGCGCAGGTCGTCTCGACGATGGACGAGATCAACGCCAGCTCGCGCCGGATCGCCGACATCATCGGCGTCATCGACGGCATCGCGTTCCAGACCAACATCCTGGCGCTGAACGCGGCGGTGGAAGCGGCCCGTGCCGGCGAGCAGGGCCGCGGCTTCGCGGTCGTCGCCAGCGAAGTGCGCTCGCTGGCCGGCCGCAGCGCGGACGCCGCCAAGGAGATCAAGAGCCTGATCGGCAGCAGCGTCGAGCGCGTGGACGCCGGCTCGCGGCTGGTGGCCGAGGCCGGCCGCACGATGCAAGAGCTCGTGGGGGCCGTGCAGCGGGTCAAGGACATCATGGGCGAGATCACGACCGCGGCGGCCGAGCAGTCCGACGGCATTGGCCAGGTCAACATCGCCATCACGCAGCTCGACCAGGTCACGCAGCAGAACGCCGCGCTGGTGGAGCAGTCGACCGCAGCGGCCGAAAGCCTGCGCGACCAGGCACGGACGCTGGCGAGCGCGGTCGGCACCTTCCAGGTCGCGCGACGCTGATCAGGCCCGGCTGCAGCGGCGGCCGACGAAAAAAGGCCCGCCAGAAGCGGGCCGTGAACATCGAGGGTCTGACCTTGGCAATCAGCCGTGCTTGGCGTCGAAGAACTGCTCGTCTTCCGTCGAGCCCTTCAGCGCGGCGGTCGACGCGTTGGCTTCGATGGTGGTCGTCACGGCATCGAAGTAGCCGGTGCCCACCTCGCGCTGGTGCTTCACGGCGGTGAAGCCCTTCTCGGCGGCGGCGAATTCCTTCTCCTGCAGTTCGACGAAGGCACTCATCTGGTTGCGGGCGTAGCCGTGGGCCAGCTCGAACATCGAGTAGTTCAGGCTGTGGAAGCCCGCCAGCGTGATGAACTGGAACTTGTAGCCCAAAGCGCCCAGCTCGCGCTGGAACTTGGCGATGGTCGCGTCGTCCAGGTTCTTCTTCCAGTTGAAGCTGGGCGAGCAGTTGTAAGCCAGCAGCTTGCCGGGGAACTTGGCGTGGATGGCGTCGGCGAAGGCCTTGGCGAAGGCCAGGTCGGGCTTGCCGGTCTCGCACCAGATCAGGTCGGCATAGGGCGCATAGGCCAGGCCGCGGCTGATGGCCTGGTCCAGGCCGTTGCGGGTGCGGTAGAAGCCTTCGACGGTGCGCTCGCCGGTGCAGAAAGGCTTGTCGTTGTCGTCGATGTCGGCGGTGACGAGGTCGCCGGCTTCGGCATCGGTGCGGGCCACCAGCAGTGTGGGCACACCCATGGTGTCGGCCGCCAGCCGGGCGGCGACCAGCTTGGCGACGGCTTCACGCGTGGGCACGAGCACCTTGCCGCCCATGTGGCCGCACTTCTTGGCGCTGGCCAGCTGGTCTTCGAAGTGAACACCCGAGGCGCCGGCTTCGATCATGGCCTTCATCAGCTCGAAGGCGTTCAGCACGCCGCCGAAGCCGGCTTCCGCGTCGGCGACGATGGGGGCGAAATAGTCGATGTCGTCCTTGCCTTCGCTCCACTGGATCTCGTCGGCCCGCTTGAAGGTGGCGTTGATCTTCTTGACGACCTTGGGCACCGAGTCCACCGAGTACAGGGACTGGTCGGGGTACATCTCGCCGTTGCTGTTGGCGTCGCCCGCCACCTGCCAGCCGGACAGGTAGATGGCCTTCAGGCCGGCCTTGACCTGCTGCATGGCCTGGTTGCCGGTCAACGCACCCAGCGCATTGACGAAGGGCTCGCTGTTGACCAGGCCCCACAGCTTCTCGGCACCGCGCTTGGCCAGCGTGTGCTCGATCTCGACGGAGCCGCGCAGGCGCACGACGTCGGCGGCGCTGTAGCCGCGCTTGATGCCTTTCCAGCGCGGGTTCTCCGCCCAGTCTTTTTCGAGGGCGGCGATCTGTTGGTCACGGGTGAGGCGGGTCATGGAAAAGCTCCTTGCTGGACATCGAAAACCGATGGCTCAAGCCTAAGGCCTGCGCGCCGTTTGCGCAGCATCCAGTCTTCTACAAGACAAAAATCTTTGTCATTTAAAAACAATGACTTAAAGAGAATTTTTCAAATCGCAAAACTCAATTCACCATAATGAGAAATATTGCGGCACTGCAACACGGCGCCATTTCATGATTTGAAAAGTGACTTCCGAATCGTGAGAGCGCTTCGGCTGAGAATGCCCGCCACTCGGCACTCCCACCTCCAGCCCATGTCTGTCCTGCTCACTCCTCGGCTGCGCCTCGAACCGCTGGATGACCATCATTTCCAAGGCCTGCATGAGCTGAACCGCGACCCGGTCGTCATGCGCCACATCACCGGCCGCCCGGACACGCCCGAGGACACGCAGCGCATGATCGACCGCGTCAAGGCGCGCTGGGCCGAGTTGGGCTACTCGTGGTGGGCTTTCATTCGCCAGGACGACGGGCAGTTGATCGGCAGCGGCTGCATCCAGCACCTGAACCGCGACCCCGGCGGTCCGCTGGAAACCGGCTGGCGGCTGCGCCAGGACGCCTGGGGCCAGGGCTTCGCCAGCGAAGCCGCGCGCCACATGGTCGGCTGGGCATTCCGAACCCTGAAGCCCGGGCTGATCTGCGCGGTCTGCCAGCCCGAGAACACGCCCTCCTCCACCGTCATGCAGCGCCTGGGCATGACGTTCACCGGCACCGGCCGCTGGTATGACATGGATTGCGCTCGCTACGACCTCACAGCGGCGCAATGGGCCGTCAGCGCGGCACGGACGCGGTACGAGGCTGAGGCATAGTCACGCCTTCTTCAAACCCCTTGTACGGAGCACCCATGGCGAACACAGAGCAGCGCGGCAACAAGATGGCCAAGAAACCCAAGAAAGACACGGCGCCCGCCAAGGCCGCGGGCTCGGATCGCCCGGTCCCGCCGATGACGGCCGTGCTGCCCAAGGGCAAGGAAGCCAAGCTCAAGGGCAAGTGAGACCGGCCGCTGGCCAGCCACGGATTCATGCCGTGCGGCCTGCATGCCGCCGGCCTTCAGGCCGGGCTCACAGCCCGCCGACGAAGTAGCGCTTCAGGCCGGCCAGCACCATCTCGACCGCGATCGCGGTCAGCACCAGGCCCATCAGCTTCTCGATGGCGGACACCACCGAATCACCCAGCAGCTTGCGGATGCGGTCGGCCATCACCAGCGTCACGCCCGAGATCAGCATCGCGGCACTCAAGGCTCCGATCCACTCATAGATTCGGTCGGGTTGGCGCGAGGCCAGCAGCAGCACCGTCGCCATTGCCGACGGGCCCGCCAGCAGCGGCACGGCGAGCGGGAAGATCAGCGGCTCGCGCCCCGACTCCAGGCCGTAGGCCGAATCGCCCGAGCTGCCGAAGATCATGCGGATGGCGATGATCATCAGGATGACGCCGCCCGCCACCTCCAGCGAACGCTCGGACAGGTGCATCACCTGCAGGAAGCTGTCGCCGACGAACATGAAGGCGAACAGCACGCAGAACGCGATGCCCACCTCGCGCACCGCCACGCGCGTGCGCCGCTCCTTGGGCACCGCGCGCATGATGGGGATGAAGATGGGCAGGCTGCCGAGCGGGTCCAGCACCAGCAGCAGCAGGATCAGGGCGGAGAGAAAGCTGTGGTCCATCGCCACATTGTCCCAGCGCTACGCGGACCGTCAGCCGTGCCCGTGCGAATCGCGCCGGGCACGATGCACGGTTCAGAACTTGTAGTAGGCCCGTGCGAAATACGACGCGCCGTTCAGGCCGAACTGCACGCTGTCGTAGATGAAGCCGTTGTCGGTCTCGTTCGGGTCCTGCTTGGTGGGCTTCACGTTGAAGACGTTGTTGCCGCCCACGCTGAGCTTGAGCGCCGGCGTGGCTTGCCACGACAGGCCGAGGTCCATCGAGGACTTGGGCTTGTAGTACGCGTTCGGCACGCCAGCCGCGGTGCCCGAGAAAGTGCCCAGCGTCTGGGCACCGAAGTGGATGAACTTGGCCTCGCCGGTCCAGGCGCCTTCGCTGTACTCGAAGCCCAGCGTGCCCTTGGCGCGCGGCCCGCCCTGCTCGATGAAGAGGCGCTCGCGTTCGCTCAGCAGCACATCCTCGAAACCCTTCAGCGAGGCCGGCGCGTTGACGCCGGTCACCTTGGTCCGGCTGATGTTCAGCGCGAGGAAGGTGTTCAGCACACCGCTGCCCAGCTTGTTGCGCGCGGAGGCCGTCAGGTCCAGCCCGCGGGTGCGCGTGTTGACCGAGTTGACGAAGAACTGGGCCTGGCCCACGCCGAGACCCTGCAGGATGGCACCGAGCGCCGGGTAGTTGTCGGCGTCGAAGCGGCCGGACAGCACGATGCGGTCCTTGATCTTGATCTCGTACAGGTCGGCCGTGAACGAGGTGTCGGCGCTGGGCTTGGCGGTGATGCCCAGCGTGAAGTTCTTCGACTTCTCCTGCTTCAGCGCGGGCACGCCGGCGGCGTTGGCGATCTTGCTGCCGTTGGGGGCGAGCACCACGTCCAGCGCCTTGCCGCTGATGAAGTCGGTGAAGGTGGACGAGAAGTAGAGCTGCTGCAGGCTGGGTGCGCGAAAGCCCGTGCTGGCCGCGCCGCGCAGCAGCAGCGCGGGCGCCAGCTTGTAGCTGCCGGCGAGCTTGGCCGTGGTCTCGGAGCCGAAGTCGCTGTAGTGCTCGGTGCGGATCGCCGCGTCCGTGGTCAGCGACGGCGTCAGCGTGGCCTCCCAGTCGGCGTACAGCGCCTGGCTGGTGCGGGCGCGGCGGGTCGCGTCCGATGGCTGGAAGCCCGGAAAGCCCTGGCTGCCGGCGTTGCCGCCGAAGCCCACGCCGTCGGCGTCGTTGTAGGAGCCCAGCTCGCCAGCGACGATGTTGTACTTCTCGCGGCGGTACTCGGCACCGAAGGCGATGTTGCTGCCGCCCAGCAGCTCAGGGAAGAAGCGGCTGACGTCGAAGTTGGTGGTGTACTGGTCGAAGCCGAAGCCGCCGGCGTCGAAGCTGCTGGCGCTGAGGCCCTTGCCGCCGGCCAGCAGGTCCTTGTTGGCGATGGAGGCGTTCAGCGTGTGGCTGATGTTGTAGCGCAGCTTGTTGGCGCCGTAGGTCTGCGACAGGTCGGTGTCCCAGCCTGCGATGGCCGACTTCCAGCCGACGGTGAGGTAGCGGTCCTCGATCTTGCCGTTGATGAAGGGGACGAAGCCGTCCGGGTACATCGCGGCGGAGTTGCGCGACGGGATGTCGTCGGAGCCGATGCCGCCCCGGGCGAACGCGGCCGAGGACGCGTCGCGGTTCTGCGCGCCCGCCGTCACGTAGACCTTGTTGTCGCCGGCCACCGGGAACTCGCCGTTCAGGTAGACCGTCTGGTTCTCGACCTGGGTGTCGCCGATGATGCGCGGCAGGTCCTCCGGGCGCGAGCGGCTGGAGCGGCCGCGGTCCTGGTACTCGGCCGTGATGCCCAGCGTGCCGCCCCCCAGCTTCACGCCGCAGTAGGCCGACGCGAGGTAGCTCTTGCCATCACCTGCCGAGTACTGGCCGAAACCCGCCACCGCCTCGCAGCCGACGCGCTTCTTCAGCTGGATGTTGATGACCCCGGCGATCGCGTCCGAGCCGTACTGCGCCGCCGCGCCGTCGCGCAGCACCTGCACGTTGTCGATGGCCAGCAGCGGCAGCGAGTTCATGTCCGTGCCCGTCGATCCGCGGTTGCGCGCGCCGAACAGGTTCACGAGTGCCACCGTGTGGCGGCGCTTGCCGTTGACCAGCACCAGCGTCTGGTCGGAGCCCAGGCCGCGCAACGCGGCGGAGTCGATCAGGTCGGCGCCGTCCGCGCCGGTCTGGCGCGTGGAGTTGAACGACGGCGACAGGTACTGCAGCGTCTGCGCCAGGTCGAACTGGCCGCCGCCTTCGGCCGCCTTGCCCATCGAGTAGATGTCCACCGGCACCAGCGTGTCGGTGGCCGACGCAGCGGGCAGCGTCTTGCGCGAGCCGACAACCGTGACGCGTTCCAGGCTGCTGGCCTCCTGGGCCGTGACGGCGGCGGCGCCGAACAGGCCGAGCGCGGCAGCGGCAATGGGCAGCAGGCGGGAAGCGGACATGACAACTCCGAGGGTTTTGCAATGCCGCGGGAGTTTGCGCGCGATCCCGCCGCGCCCGCCCCCCCTGAGCACCGTCTGTTGTGCGCCGCTCACAGGGGTCAGCCCCGAGGGTGATGCTGGGCGTGCAAGGCCTTCAGGCGCTCACGCGCCACATGGGTGTAGATCTGCGTCGTGGACAGGTCGGCATGCCCCAAAAGGAGTTGCACGGCCCGCAGGTCCGCACCATGGTTGAGCAGATGCGTCGCGAAGGCGTGGCGCAGCGTGTGCGGCGACAGCGGCGCCGTGATGCCGGCCACCAGCGCATGCCGCTTGACCAGCGTCCAGAACATCTGCCGCGTCATGCCCGCGCCGCGCGCGGTGACGAAGAGGTCGTCGCTCCCCTGCCCCGCCAGGATGTCCGCGCGGGCCTCGCGCACGTAGCGAACCAGCCAGTCGCGCGCATGCTCGCCGAATGGCACGATGCGCGACTTGCTGCCTTTGCCGGTGACGTGCAGCACCATGTCCTTGAACGCGACGTGGGCGCTCTTGAGCGTCACCAGCTCCGTGACCCGCAGGCCGCTGGCGTACATCAGCTCCAGCATGGCGCGGTCGCGCAGGCCCAGCGCGGTGTCCACGTCGGGCGCGGCGAGCAGCGCCGAGACCTGGGCCTCGCTGAGCAGCTTGGGCACGCGCAGCGGCTGCCTGGCAGCCGTCAGCTTGAGCGTCGGGTCGGCATGAATGCGGCCCTCGCGCAGCGCCCAGCGGAAGTAGCGCTTGAACACCGACAGCCGCCGGTTCGCGCTCGTCGCCTTGCCGCCGGGCCTGGCGACGGCGTACTCGAAGAGCCGGGCTTCGGTGCAGTCATCCAGCGCCTGAGGCGCCAGCCACGCCGCCAGCGCGGTCAGGTCGCGCCGGTAGGCCGCCTGCGTGTTGGCGCTCAGGCCGTCTTCCAGCCAGAGCGCCTCGATGAAGGACTCGATCGCTGGATCAAGGGCTTTACCGCCCATGCGGCATTTGCAGTTCGGGCCGGGCACCGGACCGCTCCCAGGCCGGCCCGCTTTGGCGATGTGCTTGCCGGTCAATCCGGCAAGCATCGCCGTCCCCTCGGGGGACCGGCCAAGGCAATCCTTGGGCGAGGGGCTTCACATCAATCAAGCTTCAGCTTCTGCGTCGCGACGACCCGCTTGTAGACCTCGAACTCCGCCGCGATCTGCGCGGCGAACTGCTCCGGCGTGTTGGCCACGATCAGCGAGCCGGTGTCCTCGATGCGCTTCTTCACCTCGGGGATCTCGATCGCCTTCTTCATCGCGTTGTGCACCTTGTCGACGACCTCGCGCGACAACCCCTTGGGGCCCTGGATGCCGTAGTAGGCCATGCGGTTGACGGGCTCCAGGCCCACTTCCTTGAACGTCGGCACGTTGGGCAGCACGGCCAGCCGCTGCGGGGCGGCGATGACGATGGGGATGAGCCGGCCGTCCTTGATGAACGGCAGCGCCGACGGCAGGTTGTCGAAGATCATGGGCACCTGGCCGGCCACCGTGTCGTTCAGCGCCGGGCCGGCGCCGCGGTACGGGATGTGCAGCACGAACACGCCGGCCAGCGACTTGTACAACTCCATCTGCATGTGGCCGATGCCGCCGGTGCCGGACGTCGCGTAGCTGTGCTTGGCCGGGTTCTTCTTGAGCTCGGCGACGAAGCCCGCGTAGTCGCGCGCCGGGAAGCTCGGGTGCACGGCGATGATGTTGGGCGTCGCCGCGACGTTGATGATGGGCGTGAAGTCGGTCAGCGGGTTGTAGGCGATCTTGGGGTTGATCGCGGGGTTGGACGCCGTGGTGGACACGGTCGCCACGCCCAGCGTGTAGCCGTCCGGCGCCGAGCGCACGATCTCGGTGGCGCCCACCGTGCCGCCGCCGCCGGCCTTGTTGTCCACGATCATGGTCTGGCCCAGCAGGCTGGTCATGCGTTCCGAGACGATGCGGGCAATGATGTCCGTCGTGCCACCGGGCGCGAACGGCACGATGAGGCGCACCGGCTTGGCCGGGTAGCCATCGGCCCAGGCGAGCGGGCTCAGCCCGGTCAGTGCAGCGGCTTGGATCAGGGAACGGCGTTGCATGGGGTCGGTCTCCGTGGTTGTGAGGCCGATGCTAGTTCAGGATGACTGTCCCAGCAGCCCCGAACGCAGCCGCGCATCGCTGTTGCGGTCGCCCAGGAACACCTTCAGGAACGCCGTGTAGAAGTCCTGCCCCTCCACGGGTTTGCCCCAGGTCTTGCCATTGACGGTGAGCACGGTGCCGCCCTGCTCGGGCAGGTAGTCGATGCGCAGCAGGTCGCCCTTCTTCACGCGGCCGACATCGCCGACGGCGGTGTTGAACTGGCGCACCCGCTCGGCCAAGGCGGCCTTCTCGGCCTCGGTGCAGTTGCGCTGCACGCCCTTGTCGATGGCCTTGACAAACTCCTGCGTCGACACGTCCTTCACGAGCGGGATGACGATGCGCAGTTCCAGCCGCTTCGGCCCAGCCTGGGCATAGATGGCGTCGGGCGATGCGGACTTCTGCGGCAGGTACAACGCGGCGAGATACAGCGGATACACGGCCACCTGCCGCTTGCCGGCGCCGTTGAGCTGCAGCGTGGCGCCCTCCAGCTGCAGCGTGTCGGGGAACTCCTGGCCTTCATAGCGCACGGCATGGGCAGGCAGGCAGGCGGCACCGGCCAGGGCGAGGGCGGCGACGCGGCGACTCAGGGACAAGGTCATTCGAAGGCTCCAACGGAAGGCGGTTCGGAAGATAACGCGGCAGGCCGCATCGGCGCGGACAAGGCCCAGGCGATGTGCTCGGCCACCAACGCGTCGGCACCCGGCGCGGCCCGCTGCAGCGCGGCGCGCAGCGCGGCGTCGTCGCGCAGCCGCAGCGCATTGCCGGCAGCCACGGCCAGGTTGCGCCGCCAGCGCGCGAAGCCGATGCGGCGGATGGCCGAGCCTTCGGTGCGGCGCAGGAACTCGGTCTCGTCCCAAGCCAGCAATACAGCAATCGGCGTTCCCGCCATGCCCGGGCGCGCGTCGAAGTCCGCCAGCACCGCCGGTTGTGCGAACTTGTTCCACGGGCAGGCGAGCTGGCAGTCGTCGCAGCCGTAGATGCGGTTGCCCAGCGCCGGGCGCAATTCCAGCGGGATGGGGCCGTCGTGCTCGATGGTCAGGTAGGAGATGCAGCGGCGCGCATCGACGCGGTAGGGTGCCGTGATGGCCGCCGTGGGGCAGATGTCGATGCAGGCACTGCACTCGCCGCAGTGGGCGGTGACGGGCGCGGTCAGTGGCAGGTCGAGGTCGACGAAGATTTCGCCGAGGAAGAACATCGACCCCGCGTCGCGGCTCAGCGTCAACGTGTGCTTGCCGCGCCAGCCGAGGCCGGAGCGGGCCGCCAGCTCCACCTCCAGCACCGGCGCGGAGTCGGTGAACACGCGGTGGCCGAACGGCCCGACCTCCTGCGCCAGCCGGTCGGCCAGTTTTTGCAAACGGTTGCGCAACACCTTGTGATAGTCGCGGCCGCGGGCATAGAGGGAGATCTGCGCTTGCGACGGCTGAGCCAGCCCGGCCCACTCGACGGCCTGCCAGCCGGGCTCGGTGCCGGGTTGGGTGTCACGCGGCAGGTAGTCCATGCGTGCCGTGAGGACGCGCAGCGTGCCGGGCACCAGCTCGGCCGGCCGGGCACGCTTGAGGCCGTGCGCGGCCATGTAGTGCATGCGGCCGTGGTGGCCGGCGTCCAGCCAGGCCTGCAGTCCCGGCTCGGCGCTGCTCAGGTCCACGTCGGCCACGGCGATCTGTGAGAATCCCAGCTCACGAGCCCAGCCGCGCAAACGCTTCATCAGCAGGGCGGCATCGACAGTGAACGGGACCTCTTGCATTTGGCTGCGATTCTAGAAACCGAACTGCTCTGGACGGATGAGTCCTCGGCACAGGCCACCGCCCAACGTCTGGCGGCGGCATTGCTCCCCTCCCCCAACGCCGTCGTCGAACTGCACGGCCCGCTTGGCGCCGGCAAGACGACCTTCGTGCGGCTGCTGCTGCGCGCGCTGGGGGTCGAGGGCCGCATCAAGAGCCCGAGCTATGCGGTGATGGAGGTCTACGACCTGCCGGCAGCTTCGGGCGGTGGCGTGGCCAGCCACTTCGACTTCTATCGCTTCGGCGACCCGCGCGAGTGGGAGGACGCCGGCTTTCGCGACGTCTTCGCCGCGCCCGGCCTCAAGCTCTGCGAGTGGCCCGAGAAGGCGGCCGGCCAGTTGCCGCCGGCCGATCTGCAGCTTTTCATCGAGCTGATGCCCGATGACCGCCGCCGCGTGCGCGCCGTCGGCGCCCGCCGGCTCGTGCAGGCGCTGGCATGACGGTGCGGCGCCGCACCTCGCTGGGCCTGCTCGCGCTGCTGCTGAAGGCCCCCGACACGCTGGCCGCGCCCACGTCGGCGGGCGAGGCCAGCATCGTCGCCGTGCGCGTGTGGCCGGCGCAGGAGTACACGCGCGTCACGCTGGAGTCCGACAAGCCGCTGGCGGCCAAGCATTTCCTCGTCGAGTCGCCGCACCGCCTGGTCATCGACATCGACGGGCTGACGCTGAGCCCGGGCCTGCGCGAGCTGATCGGCAAGGTCAAGCCCGACGACCCCTACATCACCGGCGTGCGCGTAGGCCAGAACACGCCCACCGTCGTGCGCATCGTGCTGGACCTGCGCCAACCCGTGGCACCGCAGATCTTCACGCTGGCGCCGGTGGCCGCGTACAAGCACCGGCTCGTCTTCGACCTCTACCCCAAGTTCCAGGCCGACCCGCTGGTGGCGCTGGTCAACGAGCGCGACAAGCCGCCCGCCGCCACGGCGCCGTCCCCCGCGAAGAACGCCGAGGCCGCGGCCAGTGCCGTCAACGACGCGCTGGGCGAGCTGATCCAGAAGATCGAACGCCCGCCTACACCGCCTACACCGCCTACACCGCCTGCACCTCCGGCTTCCGCGCCCGTGGCCGTCGCGGCGGCGCCCAGGCCCGCGCCGCCGCCAGCGCCAAAGCCCGAGCCCAAGGTCGATAGCCTCATCGTCATCGCGCTGGACCCCGGCCACGGCGGCGAAGACCCCGGCGCCGTCGGCCCCTCGGGCCTGCGCGAGAAGGACGTCGTGCTGGCCGTCGCGCTGAAGCTGCGCGAACGGCTGCAGGCCAACGCCAACATCCGCGTGCTGATGACGCGCGACGCCGACTTCTTCGTGCCGCTGCACGAGCGCGTGCGCAAGGCGCGGCGCGTGCAGGCCGACCTGTTCGTCTCCATCCACGCCGACGCCTTCATCAACCGCCAGGCGCGCGGCGCCTCGGTGTTCGCGCTGTCCGACGGCGCCGCCACCAGCGCCGCCGCGCGCTGGATGGCCGACAAGGAAAACGCGGCCGACCTCGTCGGCGGCATCAACGTCGGCGCGGCCACCAAGGACGCCCACGTGCTGCGCGCGCTGCTGGACATGAGCACCACGGCACAGATCAAGGACAGCCTCAGGCTCGGCGGCGAGGTGCTGGGGCAGATCGGCCGCGTCGGCAAGCTGCACAAGCCACGCGTCGAGCAGGCCGGCTTCGCCGTGCTGAAGGCACCGGACATCCCCAGCATCCTCGTCGAGACCGCCTTCATCTCCAACCCGGAGGAAGAGAGCAAGCTGCGCGACCCGGCCTACCAGGACCAGCTGGTGGACGCGCTGGCGTCGGGCATCGCGAAGTACTTTGCCAAAAATCCACCGATGGCGAGAAAGCGCAGCACGACGCTGTGAAGCTTGGGCGTCAACGACAGGGGCCAGCACCCAACACGGCCCTGAACGTCTCGACGTAGTCCTGCCAACTGACGGGCATGGCTGGATAGAAAGGCGCAACAGCCGATTCGAGAAGCACATACGCCGCCCAAAGAATCAGCGGAAACAGCAGCCTGCGCGACAAAGTACTCGGCCGGCGCCCCGGCCAGGCCACGGCCGCCAACGTGAGCGCGCAGGCCATGAGGCGGAAAAGGTCCGACTTCCACGCATGATTGCCGCAGGACCAGAGTCCGAAGTAGACGGCGCCTGCCAAGACCCAGACGCATGCCAGGCCGGCGACCACGTCGCCGCATTCCGGTCGCCATTGAGCGCTGCGCCTCACGCTAGAACTTCCACCGCCAGCCCAGCCCGTACGGCAACTCACTCGGCCCGAAAAGGACATGCAGCACTCGACGGCGACCCGTCGCCGCCGTCGCCTTGGATGACGCGTGCAGCACGAGCGGGCGCATCAGCAGCGCATCGCCGGCCCGCGCATCCGCCGCCACGTCGCCGAAGTGCTCGCGCCATTGCCACGCGCTGGCTTCGTCGAGTACGCCGTCACGGTGCGAGCCAGGCACGAAGCGCAGCCCGCCATCGGCTTGGGTCGCGTCGTCCAGATGCAGCCGCAAGGCCAGCATGCGACGAAGCAGTTCCGCTGGCGCCAGCACGAACTGCCGGCCCGACTTGACGGACCAGCTGCTCAGCGCGGCGTGATCGACCCGGTCACGCACCGGAATGGCCAGGTCTTGGTGCGGCGCGACCAGCCAGTTGCGGTCCGGAGATTTCTCGAACAGCGTGCACTGCACGGCCACGCTATCGTGCGGCAGATAGGGCTGCAGTTGAGGCAGGCCCTTCAGCCAGCGCGCCAGCCTCTGGCACCACGGCTGATCCAGCAATTCGCGCTGACCGGCCGCACCGGGGGGCAGCGTCGAGAGTTCAGCGATCAGTGACTGCCGCTGTTCCGGCGCCAACAGGCCCGGCAGCAGGCGGAAGCCTTCAGGGAGGGCATCGTCGTGGAAAGCCGGCATGGCCGGCGTTCTACCACTGGATCAGCAGCATTTCCCGACGCGCGCGCTGTAGCGCGCCGCCTGCCGCTCCCTGAAGAACTCTTCGTAGGTCATCGCCGCGCGCTCCGGGTGCGTGGCCTGGTGGTGGGCCAGGTAGCTGCCGTAGTCCGGCACGCCCACCATCAGCCGCAGGCCCTGCGTGAGGTAGCGACCGGCTTTCGCCAGGTCGCCGCGCTCAAGCATGCTGGCCCGCCGGCAGCGGCACGAAGGCCGTTTCCTGCGCCGTGGCCTTGGTGGACCGGCGAGCGGCGAGGATGGCCTTCACGCTGTAGACCGCCACGCTGATGACGACGAACATGAACAACGCGCACAACGCGGCGTCCAGCCGGTCGTTGAAGACGACGCGCTCCATCGCCGCCAGCGACTTGGCCGGCGCCAGCACGCTGCCTTCGGCGATCGCCGCGGCGTACTTGTCGGCATGGGCCAGGAAGCCGAGCTTGGGGTCGGGCGAGAAGATCTTCAGCCAGCCGGCCGTCATCGTGCAGGCCAGCAGCCAGGCCGCCGGCAGCGCGGTCACCCAGGCATAGCGGTCCTTCTTCATCTTGAAGATGACGACGGTGCCCAGCAGCAGCGCGACGGCAGCCAGCATCTGGTTGGCGATGCCGAACAGCGGCCACAGCGTGTTGATGCCGCCCAGCGGATCGACGACGCCCTGGTACAGGAAGTAGCCCCAGGCCGCCACGCACAGGCCGGTGGCGATGAAGTTGGCCACCCAGCTCTCGGTGCGCTTGAGCGACGGCACGAAGCTGCCCAGCAGGTCCTGCAGCATGAAGCGGCCGGCGCGCGTGCCGGCGTCCACGGCGGTCAGGATGAAGAGCGCCTCGAACAGGATGGCGAAGTGGTACCAGAAGGCCATCATGGCCTTGCCGCCGATGACCTGGTGCAGGATCTCGGCCATGCCCACGGCCAGTGTCGGCGCGCCGCCGGCACGCGCCAGGATGGTCTTCTCGCCCACATCGCTGGCGGCCTGCGTCAGCATCTCGGGCGTGACGACGAAGCCCCAGGTGGACAGCGTCTGCGCGACCGTGGCGGCATCCTTGCCGACGACCGCGGCCGGGCTGTTCATCGCGAAGTACACGCCCGGCTCGATGCACGAGGCCGCCACCAGCGCCATCACCGCGACGAAGCTCTCGGCCAGCATGCCGCCGTAGCCGATGTAGCGGGCATGCGTCTCGTTCTCCAGCAGCTTCGGGCTGGTGCCCGAAGAGATCAACGCGTGGAAGCCCGACACCGCGCCGCAGGCGATGGTGATGAACAGGAAGGGGAACAGGCTGCCCGCCCACACCGGGCCACCGCCGGCGGCGAACTGCGTCAACGCCGGCATCTTCAGCGGCGGCGCGACGACGACGATGCCGATGGCCAGCGCGATGATGGTGCCGATCTTCAGGAAGGTGCTGAGGTAGTCGCGCGGCGCCAGCAGCAGCCACACCGGGATGCAGGCGGCGACGAAGCCGTACGCAATCAGCGCCCAGACCAGTTGCACGGGCGTGAAGGTGAAGGCGTGCGACAGCGTGGGATGCTCGCTGACCCACTGGCCGCCGAAGATGGCCGCCATCAGCAGCGCGAAGCCGATCACCGACACCTCGCCGATGCGCCCCGGGCGGATGAAGCGCAGGTACACGCCCATGAACAGCGCCACCGGGATGGTGGCGGCCACGGTGAACGTGCCCCAGGGCGAATCCGCCAGCGCCTTGACGACGATCAACGCCAGCACCGCCAGGATGATGATCATGATCATGAACGCGCCGAACAGCGCGATCAGCCCGGGCACCGTGCCCATCTCCTGCTTGATCAGGTCGCCCAGCGAGCGGCCATCGCGGCGCGTGGAGATGAAGAGGACGATGAAGTCCTGCACCGCGCCGGCAAAGACCACGCCGGCCAGGATCCACAGCAGACCGGGCAGGTAGCCCATCTGCGCGGCGAGCACCGGCCCGACCAGCGGCCCGGCACCGGCGATGGCCGCGAAGTGGTGGCCGTACAGCACGTGCTTGTTGGTGGGCACGTAGTCGAGGCCGTCGTTGTACTTCCACGCGGGCGTCTGGCGACGCGCGTCCAGCCCCAGCACCTGGTCGGCGATGAACAGGCTGTAGTAGCGGTAGGCGATGAGGTAGGTGCACAAGGCGGCGGCGACGATCCACAGCGCGCTGATCGTCTCGCCGCGGCTCAGGGCCACGGTGGCGAGGGATGCAGCGCCCAGGATCGCGACGCCCGCCCACACGAGGTGGCGGCGCAGATTCATGAGGCTTGTCTCCGATTCGCGGCGCGCACGTCGAAAGAGGCGGCGCTACCGTGCGGGCAGTTTCGGGAAACAGGCCGGCCCCGGCATCGGTCAAGCCACGCAGCGCAGGTGCGCGGCATCACTTAAGGGTCAACCCGCATCGCCGCGCTGCATTGAGGACGCGTCGAGCCTGTGCGCGCGGCGACTGGAGCGCCCTGCGCGCCGGCATCGACCACTGGTACGGCCATGCGATGGATCGGTCCACGAACATCGTCGCCGGACCCATCTGTCCTTCGCACCCGCGATGCACCGCCCCGCTGATCATCTCGCGCGCCGCGGATGGCCAGCTGAAAGGCATCCTGCCGATCAGGACGGCGTAGCCGGTGCCGGGACACCGGCGCACAAAGTCGACGAAGGCCCTCAGCGGCGCCGGCAACAGGCGCCGGCCCGCGTAATACAGGAACGGCCCGGAGAAGCCCGGCCACCACGGCTCCAGCACGGGCAGCAGCTCGCCGCGGTCCAGGTGGGGGCGCAGCCAGTCCTCGAACAGGTAGACGATGCCGCCACCCGCCAACGCGACATCCACGGCCAAGTCGGTCGCCGTGCCCAGGCCCACGATCAGCGGCCCGCCCGGCTCCACCTTGACGGTCTCGCCGTCACGTTCGAACTCCCACGCGCTGATGGCCCGGTTCGCAAAGCGGCCGCGCATGCAGGCATGGCCCAGCAGGTCGCGCGGGTGCTCGGGGCGGCCCCGGCGCGCGAGGTAGTCGGGCGACGCCGCCGTCGCGAAGCGCTGCCGGCGCGGGCCGATGGGAATGGCCACCATGTCCTGCTCCAGCCGCTCTTCGTAACGGATGCCGGCGTCGTAGCCCTCCGCGACCAGGTCCACGAAGCGCTCCTCCGCCGTCACCTCCAGGCAGATGTCCGGATACGCAGCCAGGAATGGCGGCACGATGTGGGGCAGCACCAGCCGCGCGGCGCTGACGGGCACGTTCAGCCGCAGCCGGCCCGCGGGCCGCTCGCGGAAGCCATTGACCACGTCAAGCGCCAACTCGACCTCGGCCAGGGCCGGCTGCAGCCGCTCCAGCAACCGCGCGCCGGCATCCGTGGGTGCGACGTTGCGCGTCGTGCGGTGCAGCAGCCGAACGCCGAGCTTGGTTTCCAGCCGGCGCAGTGCTTCGCTCAGGCGTGACGCGCTGGTGCCGGTGGCTCGCGCCGCGCCGCGAAAGCCGCCAGCGCGCGCCACCGCGGCGAACGCCGCCAAGTCTTCGAGATCCGCCATTGTTCTGAATTCCGCACGACCCGTGTTGATTGCGCCGGATTATCAAGCGCCGGTCGAATTCCTACAGTGGCGCCATCCACTTTCCAACGGAGTCAGGCCATGACCGATCTCAATCACGCAGGCAGCTTCCAGCTCGGCACCAGGACCGTCAACCGCATGGGCTACGGCGCCATGCAGCTCGCCGGCCCCGGCGTATTCGGCCCGCCCAAGGACCGTGAAGGCGCCCTCGCCGTGCTGCGCGACGCCGTCGAGGCGGGCGTCAACCACATCGACACCAGCGATTTCTACGGCCCGCACATCACCAACCAGCTCATCCGCGAGGCGCTGCACCCCTACCGGGACGACCTGACGCTGGTCACCAAGATCGGCGCCAAACGCGGCCCCGGGGGCTCGTGGGACGCGGCATTCACGCCCGCCGAGCTGACCACCGCCGTGCACGACAACCTGCGCCATCTGGACCTGGACGTGCTGGACGTCGTCAACCTGCGCCTGATGTTCGACGTGCACGGCCCGGCTGAGGGCGACATCGAGGCGCCGCTGACCGCGCTGGCGGAACTGCAGCAGCGCGGCCTGGTGCGCCACATCGGCCTGAGCAACGCGACGCCCGCGCAAGTGCGCCAGGGCCAGTCCATCACCCGCATCGCCTGCGTGCAGAACCAGTACAACCTGGTGCACCGGGGCGACGACGCACTGATCGACGACCTCGCCGCCCAGCGCATCGCCTACGTGCCGTTCTTCCCGCTGGGCGGCTTCACGCCGCTGCAGTCCGGCGCGCTGAACGGCGTGGCCGCAAGCCTGGGCGCCACGCCCATGCAGGTGGCGCTGGCCTGGCTGCTGCAGCGCTCGCCGAACATCCTGCTGATCCCGGGCACCTCGTCCCTCGCCCACCTACGGCAGAACCTGGCCAGCGCCAGCCTCAAGCTGCCCGCGGACGCGCTGGCGGTGCTGGACGGCCTCGCATGAGCAGCCCCCGGCGGGTTCACACCCGCTTACCTCTGGACTGCACGCTTCGTCAACGCCGGCCGCAGCAAGCCGTTGTTCAGACATTCCCAGCGCCATGCTGGGCTCCCCAGGAGGTTCACCATGCTTCGTTCCATCCTTGCCGCCACCGTCGCCACCGCCGCGTTGCTGGGCGCCACCGCCGCCCATGCCGGCACGCACTGGTCCATCGGCATCAATGTGCCGCTGCCGGGCGTGGTGGTGTCCAACGGCGGCTACTACGCCGAGCCGGCGCCGGTGTATTACGCCCCACCCCCGCCGCCGGTGGTCTACGTGCCCGCGCCGCGCTACTACCCGCGCGACGTCTACTACGCCCCGCCCCCGCCGCCGCGCGTGGTCTACGAGACGGCCTACCGCAGCCCGCGCTGGGACGACCGCGGCCACTGGCGCCGTGACCGCGATCACGATCGCCGCGACGGCTGGGATCGCGACGAGGGCCCGCGCCGCGGGCGCTGAACCTGAACGGGCGGCCACGGCCGCCCGTTTCACTGATCCCTGGCGTGCTCCACGGCATAGCGGATCAGCTCCGCCTGACCCTCCAGTTCCAGCTTGCGCTTGATGCTCTGCCGGTGGGCCTCCACCGTGCGCACGCTCAAATCCAGGTCGCGCGCGATCTGCTTGCTGGACGCGCCCTGCCCCAGCTTCGCCAGGATCTCGCTCTCGCGCGGCGTCAGCACCGGCTTCGGGCTCTGGCCACGGAACAGCCGGCCCGACACGGCCGCACTGAGGAAGGTGCCGCCCGCCGCGACGGCGTCGATGGCGGACACGATCTCGGTCGCCGGCGCATCCTTCAGCACGTAGCCGCGCGCGCCGGCCTGCAAGGCGCGCTGCACGTACTCCGGGTTGTCGTACATGCTGAACATCAGCAGCTTGATGGCCGGCTGCGCGGCCAGCATCTCCGCGCCCAGCGCAATGCCATTGACGTCTTTCAGGCCCACGTCCATCAGCACGACATCGGGTGCCGTGCGGGCGAGCTGATCCAGCGCCTCGCAGCGGTGGCCGGCCTCGCCGACCACCTCGAAGCGCGGCACGGACTGCAGCCGCGCGACCAGGCCTTCCCGGACCATGGGATGGTCGTCGACGAGCAGGATGCGGATGGGAGCGGTCATGCGGGATCGGTCATGCAGCGGCAGCCAGTGCCGAGGCCGACAGTGTGACCGCGAGCCGACAGCCTTCGCCCGGCGCGGTCGTCATGCGCAGGCGCGCGCCCAGGGCGTCGGCCCGCTCGCGCATGCTGCGCAGGCCCAGCCCCTGCTCCGCCACGGCCTGCACGGCGTCGGCATCGAAGCCGCTGCCATCGTCGGCCACGTCCAGGCTCAGCCCGCCAGCGCGCTCGAAGCGCAGCGTCAGCCGCACCGTCGCGGCCTTCGCATGGCGGGCGGCGTTGTTCAGTGCCTCCTGCGAGATGCGAAACAACGCCGTGTTCACGGCATCAGGCAGCCCGACCTCCTCGCCCAGCACCGCCGCCTCGAAATGCGTACCGCCCGCCGCGTCGAACTCACGCGCCAGGTGCTGCAGCGCAGCCGGCAGGCCCAGCGTGTCCAGCAGCGCCGGGCGCAGTGCGTGCGAGATGTGCCGCACCTCGGCCAGCGTGCCGTTCAGGCGCTGCAACGCCAGCGCCTGCAGGCGCGCGGCTGAAGCCTGGTCCGACTGCGCCGATTCGATCAGCAGCTTGGTGGACACCAGCGCCTGGCTGACGCCGTCATGCAGCTCGCGGGCCAGCCGGGCGCGCTCGTCCTCCTGGCTGCGCACGACCTGGCGCGCCAGCGCCCGCAGCTTGGCCTCGGCCGTGCGGTGCTCGCTGAGGTTGAGCGCCAGCGCGCCGGCGCTGATCAGCGCGATGCCGAACACCGCCACGCCGCCCACCCACAGCAGGGTGGCCGTGATGTTCTTGCTGGCGCCGCGCTCCAGCTCGGCCATCGTCGCCTCGATGCCGTCCAGGTACAGCCCCGTGCCCATCATCCAGTGCCACTCGGGAATCGCGACGACATAGCCCAGCTTGGGCGCCAGCAGGCTGCTGGAGGGCTTGCGCCACATGTAGTCCACATAGCCGCCACCGGCCTTGGCCTGGGCAATGAGGTGCTGGATGGACGGCCTGCCCTGCGGGTCGCGCAGCTCCCATAGGTTCTGGCCGATCAGCTCGGGCTGGCGCGAGTGCATCAGCACGTGGCCCTGCAGGTCGTAGACGAAGAAATAGCCGTCGGGGCCGTAGTCCAGCGACGACAGCAGCTGCAAGGCCTGCCGCTCCCCGCCGGGGCGGCCCAGCAGCGGCTTGACGGTGCTGACGGCGAGGTCGACGTAGTGCTTCAGCTCGGTGCGCCGCGCGTCCATGTAGCTGGCGCGCACGAGGGCATGCTCGCGCGTGGCGAGGTCGCGCTCCTGCTGGCGCACGGCGAAGGCGATCAGCAGCAGCGAGGCCAGCAGCGGCAGCAGGGCCAGCAGCAGGAAGCGGCCGCGCAGCGACAGCTCGACCCTTTTCACGGCTTCGGTCGATCAATCACTTCGGCCACGCGCCGGTCATCGGTGGCAAGGACGGCTTTCAGACGGTTGAGCCAGTCGACGAACACCGGTTGCTCGGGGTGCAGGCGTTCCGCCAGCGCCAACGCCTCGGCGCGGCGGCCCAGCTCGCGCAAGGCTTCGACCTTCATCAGCGGTTCGGCGCGGTCCGACTCGTCGAACATCAGCACCAGCGCCTCCAGGTTCGCCCTCGCGCGCGGGTCGGCGTCCACGCGGCTGACATGCTCGACGGTCTGGCCGGATCGCACCCGGCGGTCGCTGTCGTTCGCCAGCCACCAAGCTTGCTGCCGCAGGTGCAGCAGGCGCGCCCGCGTCGTTCCCATCTGCTGGTCAATCGCGTCCAGCAGTTCGGCCTCGGTCAGCGCCCGCACGGCCTCGGCAACCCGCCAGGATTGCGGCACCGGTGGAGAGTCCTCCGGCCAGAATGGCAGCTCGCCCAGCCGCTCCCGGTCCTCGACCCAGAACATCGGGCCATTGCCAGCGCATCGGCTGATGCGGGGATAGGACGGCAGCATCGGCGCCAGCACGAAACCATCCGTCCAGAGCCGGCGCCCAAACGTGTTGCCCGACGCCATGCGTTCGACCTTGCGGACTTCATCGGAGCCCGGGCACTGGATGATCTGCGGCGCCGCCGGCTTGAAGGCGAACGCCCCCCCGCTCGCCGCCCCCGCGTTGAGGGCGAGCGCAAGGACGCGGCGGGCCTTCATCAGCGGCCCAGCGTCGCCGCCGGCGGCGCCGTCTTGCGCTGCACGGGCTTCCAGTCGCCCAGCCGCTTCATCACGTCGGCAATCGCCGCGTCCAGCTGCGTGTCCTCACCGCGGTTGACGGCGGCGGGGTCCAGGTCCACGTCGATGTCCGGCGACACGCCCTCGTTCTCGATGCGCCACTCGCCGTCCGGCGTGTAGAAGCGGAAATACGGCACGGTCAGGAAGCCGCCGTCGATCAGCGGCGGATTCACCGAGATGCCGATCAGCCCGCCCCAGGTGCGCTTGCCGATCAGCGGCCCCAGGCCCACGCGCTTGAAGGCGTAGGGCATGAAGTCGCCGCCGGAGCCGGCGTCCTGGTCGATCAGCATGGCCTTGGGGCCGTAGATGGCGCCGCCCGGTGTGTCGAACACCAGTCCGTCGCGGTCCTTCCAGCTGCCGAGATACGGCCGCGCCAGCAGCTCGGTCACGTAGTTGGCCGCCTGGCCGCCGCCGTTCTTGCGGTCGTCGACGATCAGCGCGGGCTTGTCCACCTGCGCGAAGAACATGCGGTTGAAGTGCTCGTAGCCCTGGCCCGCCGTGTCCGGCATGTAGACATAGGCCACCTTGCCGCCGCTCTTTTGCTCGACCTTCCTGCGGTTGCCGTCGATCCACGCCCAGCGGCGCAGCAGCAGCTCGTTGGCGATGGGCTCCACGACGATGTCGCGGCGGCCCTTGCCCGTGGCGTCCTGCGCGACGGCCACGGTCACCTGCTTGCCGACGGTGTTCTCCAGCAGCGCGTAGAGGTTGGTCTTGCCATCCAGCTCATGGCCGCCGATGGCGAGGATGAAGTCGCCCTCCTTCACGCCCAGGCCTGGCACCGACAGCGGCGAGCGCACACCCGGGCTGAGGCGGTCACCCGCGTACAGCTTCGCGATCCTGTAGCGGCCGCCCTCGACGGTGAAGTCCGCGCCCAGCAGGCCCACGGCCACCGGCGTCTCCTGGTGCACGTCGCCGCCGCCCAGGCGGTTGTGGCCCACCTGCAGCTCGCCGATCATCTGCACCAGCAGGTCGTTCAGGTCCTCGCGGCGCTGCACGAAGGCCAGTTGCGGCAGGTAGCGGTCGTAGACGGCCTGCCAGTTCAGGCCGTGCAGCGCCGGGTCGTAGAAGAACTCCTTCTCCATCCACCAGGTGTCGTCGAAGATCTGCTTCCACTCGGCCTTGGGGTCCACACGGGCGCGCAGGCCGGCCGTGTCCAGCGGCTTGCTGTCGGCCTTGTCGTTGGCGTCGCCCACCTCCAGCTTGCCGCCGGCCACCGTCACCAGCAGCTTCTTGTGGTCCTCGCTGAGCGAGTAGTCGGCGATGCCGCTGCGCAGCAGCTTGGGTTTGCGCTCCTCGAAGTCGAAGCGCCACAGCTCGGCCGTCGCGCGGCGCTCGGCCTGCGGCAGCTCGTTGCTGACGCCGGGCTGCGGCCGCTGCAGGTAGTACAGCGCGCCGTCCGACGCCACGGCCAGGCTGTCGTAATTGCGCTCGGCCACCGGCAGCGCCACGATGCGCTCGGCCAGGCCGTCCAGATCGATGCGGGTCGGCTTGGCCTTCTCGTCCTTCTTGGGCTCGTCCTTGTTGCCGTCCGACTTCTTGTCGTCCTTCCTGGCGTCGTCTTTCTTCTCGTCCTTCTTGTCGTCCTTCTTGTCGTCCTTCTTGCCATCTTCGTCACCGGCCTTGGGCGCCAGCGGCGACTTGCCGTCGGCGGCCAGCACGGCCACATAGAGGCCGGCGCGGCGCGGGCGCTCCTGCGTGGACAGGTCCAGCCCCACCTGGCTGGGGCCGGCGTTGATGGAGGCCAGGAAGTACAGGTAGTCGCCCTTGGGCGAGAACACCGGGCCGCTGGCGTGGGCCATGCCGTCCGTCACCGCGTGGTTCTTGCCGGTGGCGAGGTCGTGCAGCCAGAGGCGGCCGAAATAGTTGTCGCCCGAGGTCGTGTAGGCCAGCCAGCGGCTGTCGGGCGAGAAGGACACCTCGAAGCCGGAGGCGCCCAGGCGGCGCACATCGTTGGCCACCTTGACGAGCTGGCCGCGCTGCGCGTCGGCCTTCAAGCCCAGCTTGTAGAGGTTCAGGTGGTTGTCCTGCAGCAGCACGGTGTTGCCGTCGGGCGACCAGTCCATCAGCGTGAAGTAGCCGTCCTTGGGCAGCAGGATGCGCTCCTTGGCGCCCAGGCCGTTCTGCGGCTGCAGCACCAGCTCATGGCGCATGCCCGGTGCGTCGGAGATGTAGGCGATGCGCTGGCCGTCAGTGCTCCACAGCGCGTCCTTCTCGCGCACGCCGGCCGTCTCGGTCAGGTTGCGCACGCTGCCGTCCTTGACCGGCACGGTGAACACCTCACCGCGGGCGCTCACCACCACGCGCTTGCCGGTCGCCGACAGGCGCGCCTGCGTGATGGACTTGCTCGCGTCCTTCCACTGCGTGCGGGCCTGCGGCGCGATGCTGGCGAGCTGGATGTCCAGCGCCACCGGCGCGCCGCCCGACAGCTCGA
This sequence comes from Roseateles sp., assembly GCF_965229315.1. Classification (GTDB taxonomy): domain Bacteria; phylum Pseudomonadota; class Gammaproteobacteria; order Burkholderiales; family Burkholderiaceae_C; genus Pelomonas. The sequence goes on along the minus strand of NZ_CBDDJA010000002.1, from coordinate 1,465,462 downwards.
TCTGCTTGATGCGCCCACCGCTCTCGTACACCAGCGTCGTGCCGAACGCATCGACGCTGCGCACGTCCCACTGCGTCTCCTTCGTCAGTTGGCGCAGCGCCTGGGTGGCCGGGTTGAACGCGAACAGGTTGGCGGTGCCCTTCGTTTCGCCATCGCGGTCGGAGATGAACACCACCTCGCCGCCGGCCCACACCGGCGCGGAGTCCGTCGCGTTGACGTGCGGGATCTCCTGCCAGCGCTGCGAGGCCATGTCCATGATCCACACCGGCGGCGTGCTGCCGCCGCGGCTCTGGCGCCAGCCGCTGGCGCCCGCATTCGCGGCGTTGTACGGGCGGTAGGCGAGCTGCCTGCCGTCGGCCGACCAGGCGCCCTCGTAGGCCACGGCCTTCATGACCTGCTTCTCGTAGCCGCCGTCCACGCTGACTTCGTAGAGCTGGTTGCTGCGGTTGTTCAGCACCTCGCGCGGCGACGCGAACAGCACGCGCCGGCCGTCCGGGCTCCAGCCGCTGACGACGTCGGCGCTGGGGTGCCAGGTCAGGCGCTTCGGCTGGCCGCCGTCCAGGCCGATCACGTAGACATCGGTGTTGCCGTCGTAGCTGGCCGAGAACGCGATGCGCTGGCCGTCCGGCGAGAAGCGCGGCGCGAATTCGCTGGCCGCGTGGCTGGTCAGGCGGCGCGCGTTGCCGCCGCTGCGGTCGGCCAGCCACAGGTCACCGGCATAGACGAAGGCCAGGTGGTCCTTGGAGACGGCCGGCTGGCGCAGCATCAGCGTGGGCTGGGCGTAGGCCAGGCTGGTCGCGACCCAAAGGCTCGCCAGCGCGAAGACAGGACGGCATCGGCTCACAGGAAACTCCGTTCGCAGCAATAGGAAAGGCCCGCACTGTATCGGCTGGGCGGCGCGGTCACGAAGGTCACCGCAGGCCCGGTCGCCGGGAGCCCTAGACTGCCGCAGCCATGCTGGATCTGATCTGCGCGACCCGCCTCACCGCCCACGACTTCTGGACCCGCTCGGCGCTGGGCCAGTCGCTGCGGCGCCTGGCGTACGACCACCGCCTGAAACCGCAAATCGCCTTCGAGAACCGGCGCGGCCTGCCGGCGGTCTACAACGAGCGCATTGCCGCACCGGACGCCGAGCCGCTGCTGATGTTCATCCATGACGACGTCTGGCTGGACGACCATTTCTTCGTCGAACACACGACCGCCGCGCTGGAGGCGGCCGATGTCATCGGCGTGGCCGGCAACCGCCGCCGCGTGCCGGGGCAGCCGTCCTGGGCGTTCCCGACCCCGCGCCTGGAATGGGACGACAGCGCCCACCTCAGCGGCACGGTGGGCCATGCGCAGCACCCGTTCGGCACGCTGGCGCACTTCGGCCCGACGCCCGCGCCCTGCGAACTGCTGGACGGCGTGCTGCTCGCCGCGCGGCGCGACCTGCTGCGCGAGAAGCAGCTGCGCTTCGACGAGCGCTTCGACTTCCACTTCTACGACATGGACTTCTGCCGCAGCGCCCGCCAGGCCGGGCTGCGGCTGACGACCTGGCCCATCGCCATCACGCACCAGAGCAAGGGCAATGCCGGCTCGGCCGACTGGCGGCGCAACTACGACGCCTACCTGGCGAAGTGGACCGACTGAGTCAGGCCGCCTTGCCCTTGAACCGGCTGCGCAACGCGCCGCCGATGATGACCAGGCCGGGGATCAGGATCATGGCCCAGATGATCTTGTCCAGGTTGTGCTTCACCCAGGGCACGTTGCCGAACATGTAGCCGATCAGCGTGATGCCGCACACCCACAGCACGCCGCCGCCCACGTCGTAGAACGTGAACTTGCGGCGCGTCATCTGCGCCACGCCGGCCACGAAGGGCGCGAAGGTGCGCAAAAAGGGCATGAAGCGCGCCGCCACGATGGTGATGCCGCCGTACTTCTCGTAGAACTCGTGCGCCTTCATGAAGGCGTCCTTGTTGAAGAAGCGCGAGTTCTCCCACTGGAACACGCGCGGCCCGAAATGGCGGCCGATGGCGTAATTGCTCTGGTTGCCCAGAATCGCCGCCACCGTCAGCAGGCCCATCGACAGGCCCAGGTCCATCAGCCCGACGCCGCACATCGCGCCGACGACGAACAGCAGCGAATCGCCCGGCAGGAAGGGCATGACGACGACGCCCGTCTCGACGAAGATGATGACGAACAGCAGCGCATAGACCCAGGCGCCGTAGGCCTGGACGAACGTGGCCAGGTGCTGGTCCACGTGCAGGATGAAGTCGAGAAGGAAATGCAGCAGGTCCATGGGGGGCGCATTATCCGGACGACTTCGTGACGGGCTGGGGGAAACGATAATCCCCGGGATGGAGTTGCCCCTGCCCGACGTCCCCGCCCCCCGCGCCATCCGCGAGCTGCCCGACGAGCTGATCAGCCAGATCGCCGCGGGCGAGGTGGTGGAGCGCCCGGCGTCGGTCGTGCGCGAGCTGGTGGACAACGCGCTGGATGCCGGCGCGAAGAACGTGCTGGTCAAGCTGATGGCCGGTGGCGTGCGCGGCATCGTCGTCGAGGACGACGGCAGCGGCATCCCCGTCGCGCAGCTGCCGCTGGCGCTCAAGCGCCATGCCACCAGCAAGATCGCGTCGCTGAACGAGCTGGAGTCGGTCGCGACCATGGGGTTTCGCGGCGAGGCGCTGGCTGCCATCGCCTCGGTGTCGGAGATGGCCATCGCCAGCCGCACCGCCGACGCCACGCACGCCCACCGCATCGACGCCCGCAGCGGCGAGCTGACCGCCGCCGCCCGCTCGCGCGGCACCAGCGTGGAGGTGCGCGAGCTGTTCTTCGCCACGCCGGCGCGCCGCAAGTTCCTGAAGACCGACGCCACCGAGCTGGCCCACTGCGTGGAGGCCGTGCGCCGCCACGCGCTGGCGCGGCCGGACGTGGGCTTCGCCATCTGGCACGAAGGCAAGCTGGTGGACCAGTGGCGCGCCGCGTCCGGCGAGCAGCGCATTGCCGACGTGCTGGGCGAAGACTTCACCGCCGAGAGCCGCCCGTTCGAATACAGCGCCGGGCCGCTGGCGCTGACCGGCCGCGCCGGCCTGCCCGAGGCGGCCCGCTCGCGGGCCGACCAGCAGTACGTGTGGGTCAACGGCCGCTACGTGCGCGACAAGCTCATCAGCCACGCCATCCGCTCGGCCTACGAGGACGTGCTGCACGGCCAGCGCCAGCCCAGCTACGTGCTCTTCATCGAGATCGCGCCCGAGCTGGTGGACGTGAACGTGCACCCGACCAAGATCGAGGTGCGCTTCCGCGACGGCCGCGCCATCCACCAGAGCGTGCGCCGCGCCTTCATCGACGCGCTGGCCGCCTCGCGCAGCGCCGAGGCCGCCGGCATCGACTCGGCCATGGCGCCGCTGTCGTTCGAGGCGACCATGCCGGCCACGCTCTACGTGGCCGAGCCGCGTCCGGCCTACACGCCCTCCTTCACACCCCCCGTGCCGGCCACGGCCGAGCAGGTGCGGCTGTCGCTGGTGCAGCACGAGACGCTGTGGGAGGCCGCGCCTGCAGCGCCCGCCGTCACCACGGGCACGGCGACCGCTGCCTTGCATGTGCCGCTGCCCGACGAGGACTGGCCGCTGGGCCGCGCCATCGCGCAGATCCAGGGCGTGTATGTGCTGGCCGAGAACCGGCACGGCCTGGTCATCGTCGACATGCACGCGGCGCACGAACGCGTCGTCTACGAGCGGCTCAAGGCCCGCCTGGGCTCGACGACCATCGAGAGCCAGCCGCTGCTGATCCCGGTCAGCTTCGCCGCGACCGCCGAAGAGGTGGCCGCCGCCGAACAGCATGCCGACACGCTGAGCAGGCTCGGCCTGGACGTGTCGCCGCTGTCCAGCCGCACGCTGGCCGTGCGCTCGCGCCCGGCGCTGCTGGCCGCCAGCGACCTCGTCGCGCTGACCCGCGAGCTGCTGGCCGAGATGGCGCAGTTCGACGCCAGCTCGGTGCTGGAACGCGCCCAGCACGAAATCCTCGCCACCATGGCCTGCCACGGCGCCGTGCGCGCCAACCGGCAGCTCACGCTGGACGAAATGAACGCGCTGCTGCGCGACATGGAAGCCACCGAGCGCGCCGACCAGTGCAACCACGGCCGCCCCACCTGGCGCCAGCTCGACATGCGCGAGCTGGATGCCCTTTTCCTACGCGGACGCTGACATGGCCACGCTCACACTCAAGAACAAGAAACCCGCTGCCAAGACCCGCAACGCGGAGGGCGAGAAACGCGCCCCCGTGCGCGGCCGGGGCGTCTCCAAGCCCCGCACCACGCTCGCCAAGGCCAAGGCCGAACGTGCCGAGCGGGAGGAACAGTTCCAGCAGGCGCAGCAGCAGCGCAAGGAACGGCCCGCGCCGCGGCGCGACGACCGCCCGGTCCGCGAGGCCGGCGGCTTCAGGCAGGAGCGGCCACCGCAGCGCGGTGACCGCAGCGAACGCGGCGAGCCCTTCCGCCGCCCCGACGCTGCCGACCGCCCGCGCGACGAACGGCAGGGCCGCCCGGGACCGCGTCCGGGCGGTTTCAGCCCCGATCGCCCGCCGCAGCGGGGTGAGCCGGTCCGCCGCAACGAGCACCGTGACGAACGCCCGGGCGACCGGCCGCGCGACGACCGGCCGCCGCGCGTGGACCAGCGCCGCGTGGCCCACCGCGGCCCCCACTTCGAGCCGCCGCAGCGGCCACAGCAGCGCCGCAACCCGGCCCGCGAGGTCGCGCCGGAAGACGGCGAGCGCCTGTCCAAGCGCATGGGCGAGTTGAAGCTCGCGTCGCGCCGCGAGGCCGACGACTGGATCGCCGCCGGCTGGGTGCGCGTGAACGGCAAGGTGGCCGTGCTGGGCCAGCGCGTCGGCCCGGATGTCGAGATCACCATCGACCCCGCCGCCCGCCAGCAGCAGGCCTCGCTCGTCACCGTGCTGCTGCACAAGCCCATCGGCTACGTGTCCGGCCAGGCCGAGGACGGCTACGAGCCGGCGGCCGTGCTGTTCCAGCCGGCGAACCGCTGGGCCGAGGACGCCTCCGGCATCCAGCCCAACGCCGGCCACCACCGCAACCTGGCACCCGCCGGCCGCCTGGACATCGACTCCACCGGCCTGCTCGTGCTGACGCAGGACGGCCGCATCGCCCGCGTGCTGATCGGCGAGGACTCCGACGTGGAGAAGGAATACCTCGTGCGCGTCGAGTTCGTCGGCCTGCCCGGCGGCGACCCCGTGCCCGAGGGCACGCTGCCCAACGCGGCGCTGTCCCACAACAAGCTGGCGCTGCTGAACCATGGCCTGGAACTGGACGGCGAGGCGCTCAAGCCCGCCAAGGTCAGCTGGCAGAACGAGCACCAGCTGCGCTTCGTGCTGCGCGAGGGCAAGAAGCGCCAGATCCGCCGCATGTGCGAGCTGGTGGGCCTGAAGGTGGTGGGCCTGAAGCGCGTGCGCATCGGCCGCATCCCGCTGGGCCACCTGCCGGTCGGCCAGTGGCGCTACCTCGCACCTTGGGAAAAGTTCTGAACACGCCGATCTGCTTGGCCGGCCCTACGGGCTGCGGCAAGACGGCCGCGGCGCTGGCCATCGCGGCGGTGCTGCCGGTGGAGATCATCAGCGTCGACTCGGCGCTGGTCTACCGCGGCATGGACATCGGCACCGCCAAGCCCACCGCCGCCGAACGGGCCGCCGCGCCGCATCACCTGATCGACATCCTCGACCCGCTGCAGAGCTACTCGGCCGCCGAGTTCGTGCGCGACGCCAAGCGCCTGGCCGCCGAGATCGCCGGGCGTGGCCGCCTGCCGCTCCTGGTGGGCGGCACGATGCTGTACTTCAAGGCGCTGTTCGACGGCCTGTCCACGCTGCCGCAGGCCGATGCCGGGCTGCGCGCGGCGATCGACGCCGAGGCGGCCAAGCGCGGCTGGCCGACGATGCACGCCGAACTGGCGCGGCTGGACCCCGAGACCGCCGCGCGCCTCGCGCCCAACGACAGCCAGCGCATCCAGCGCGCGCTGGAAGTCATCCGCCTGAGCGGCCAGCCCCTGAGCGTGCTGCACGCCGCGTCGCGCGAGGATGGCATGGAGGGCGTGGACTGGCCGCTGTTCTCGCTGGAACCCGACGACCGGGCCTGGCTGCACGCGCGGCTGGCGCAACGCTTCGACGCGATGCTGGCCGACGGCCTGGTCGACGAGGTGAAGGCCTTGCGCGCCCGTGGCGACCTGAGCCTGGCGCTGCCGTCCATGCGCTGCGTGGGCTACCGGCAGGTCTGGGAGGCGCTGGACGCCAATGACTTCTCCGACCTGCGCGAGCGCGGCATCGCCGCCACGCGCCAGCTCGCCAAGCGGCAGGTCACCTGGCTGCGTGGCATGCCGAAGCGCCGCGTCATCGCCTGCGACGGGCCGCAGCCCGTGCCCGAGTTGCTGGCGGGTCTGCAGAGACTGCTGAACGCATGACCGTCCTGAGCGCGCGCGGCCTCGCCAAGCGCTATGGCGACACCCCGGTGTTCGCCAACATCGACCTGGACCTCGCGCCCGGCGAGATCGTCGCGTTGCTGGGCGAGTCGGGCAGCGGCAAGTCCACGCTGCTGAACTGCCTGGCGGGGCTGGACGAAGCCGATGCCGGCTCGATCACGCTGGCAGGTCACGACCTGCGGCCGATGGGCGACGAGGCGCGGTCGGCGTTGCGGCGCGAGGCGCTGGGGTTCGTCTTCCAGGCCTTCCACCTGCTGCCGCACCTGAGCGTGGCGGACAACGTGGCCTTGCCGTTGCGGCTGCTGGGGCAGCGGGACGACGGCCGCGTGGCACAGATGCTGGCCGCCGTGGACCTGGCCGCGCTGGCCGCACGCATGCCGCGGCAGCTGTCCGGCGGGCAGTTGCAGCGGGTCGCGATCGCTCGTGCGCTGGTGCATCGGCCGACGCTGGTGCTGGCGGATGAGCCGACGGGCAACCTGGACGCGCGCCATGCCGGCGAGGTGCTGGCGCTGCTGAGGCGATGCACGCGGGAGGTGGGCGCGGCGTGTTTGCTCGTCACGCACTCGGAGGTGGCGGCGCAGTCCGCCGACCGGCGCTTGCGGCTGGATGTGGCGGGACTGCACACGGCATGAGTGGCTGCTGCGGGTCAGTGGCGAGCGTGGAACGGTCTTGTGCGCACAAGCAAGCAGGTCGCCCGCCCGTGCGAAGTCCCGGCACCACTTCCGGCAAAGAACGGGCGCCGCATCAAGCGACGCGCCCCCCGCGACCATGCTGACCCTCTGGCGCCACCTCACCTGGCCCACCTGGCGCGACCAGCCCGGCCGCGTGCTGCTCGCCATCGTCGCCGTCATGCTCGGCGTCGCCCTCGCCTTCGGCGTGCACCTGCTCAACGGCGCCGCCCTCACCGAGTTCGCGCGCGCCGCGCGCAGCATCGACGGCCAGCCCGACCTCGTGGTGCGGGCCCGCTCGGGCCCACTCGGCGACGCCGACCTCGCCGCGCTGCTGAACGACCCGGCCGTCGCCATCGCCAGCCCGGTCCTGGAGGCCCAGGCGCTGTGGCCCGGCCAGGCGGCCCAGGGCCACACGCTGAGCCTGCGCCTGGTCGGCATCGACCCGCTCGCGCTGCTGGCCTCCGCCGGCGACGCCCGCCCGCTGGCGCCCGACCTGATCCCGCAGGTCGAAGGCGGCTGGCAAGGCCTGCTGGCGGCCGGCACCGTGCACCTCAATGCCGCCGCCCGCGCCCATCTCGCGCCCGGTGCGACGACGGTCAGGCTGCGCCTGCCCCGGCCCGACGGCGCAGCGCCGCTGGACGTGACGCTGGCCGTCGGCGGCCGCATCGCCGCCGGCAACGCGCCGCTGGGCGTGCTGGACATCGCCGAGGCGCAGCGGCTGTCCGGCCGGCTGGGTGCGCTGGACCGCCTCGATGTGCAGCTCGCCGCCGGCACCGATGCCGCCGCCTGGGCCGCCACGCTGCCCGCACGGCTGCAGGCCGCACCGCCGCAGGACGAGGCCGCGCGGCTGGCCGACCTGACGCGCGCCTACCGCATCAACCTGGGCCTGCTGGCGCTGATGGCGCTGTTCACCGGCAGCTTCCTCGTCTACGCGGTGCTGTCGCTGGCCACCGCGCAGCGCCTGCCGCAGTGGGCGCTGGTGGGCGTGCTGGGCGTGTCCGCCGCCATGCGCTGGCGGCTGATGCTGCTCGAAGGGCTGGCCATCGGCGCCCTGGGCACCGCGCTGGGCCTGGCGCTGGGCACCGGCCTGGCCGCCGCCGCGTTGACGCTGATGGGCAGCGACCTGGGCCTGCACGGCGCCAGCGGGTCGTCGGTGGCGCTGCTGTTCAACCAGCCGCTGCTGCTGCCCGCGGCGGTGTATGCGGCGCTGGGGCTGACGGCGGCGCTGGTGGCCGCGCTGGTGCCGGCGCTGACGGTGCGGCGCATCGCCCCGGCCCTGGTGCTCAAGGGCCTGGGCCTGCCGGCGGGCCGCGCGCTGCCGGCGGCTGCCGGGCTGGGCCTGCTCGTGCTGGGCACCGCGCTGGCGGCGCTGCCGCCGCTGGCGGGTGACGTGCCCATTGCCGCCTACCTGTCCATGCTGTGCCTGCTGCTGGGCGGGCTGGCCTTGGTGCCGGCGCTGGTGCGCGGGCTGACGGCGCTGCTGTCGCGCTGGCCTGCCGGGCCGCTGCTGCTGCTGGCGCGCGAACGCAGCCGCGACCAGGCCACCGAGGCCCGCCGCGCGCTGGCCGGCGTGCTGGTCGCGCTGGCACTGGCCGTGGCGATGACGGTGATGATCGGCAGCTTCCGCGACTCGCTGGAGCGCTGGCTGGACCAGGCGCTGCCGGCGGACCTCTACCTGCGCTCCACGCTGCGCGGCGCCGACGGCCTGCCCGCGCCGCTGGCGCCGGCACTGCCGGACGCCCTGCACCACCTGCCCGCCATCGCCCGCAGCGCGCCGCAGCGCAGCACGCGGCTGCGCCTGGCGCCGGGCGCCGACCCGCTGGCGCTGACCGCCCGCACGCTGGCCGCCGGCACGCTGCCGCTGGTCGAACGCTGGACCGGCGCGGTGGCGGCCGACGCGCTGCCGGTGTGGGTCAACGAATCGGCACGCGACCGCGATGGCCTGGCGCCGGGGCATGTCTTCACGGCCGAACTGGTGGACAGCGGTCGGCCGGTGCGGCTGCAGGTGCACGGCGTCTGGCGCGACTACTCGCGTCAGAGCGGCGCCGTGTGGATGGCCCTGGCCGACTACCGCCGCGTCAGCGGCGACCGAGCAGCCACCGAGGTCGCGTTGTGGCTGGCGCCGGGCCAGGCGCTGGACGCGGCCCGCGCCGCCGTGCGCGCCGCCGCGCCCGATGCCGACGACATCGAGATGGCCGCGGCGGGCGAGCTGCGCACGCTGTCGCTGAGCCTCTTCGACCGCAGCTTCACCATCACCGTGTGGCTGCAGGCCGTGGCGCTGGCGGTCGGGCTGTTCGGCGTCATCGCCAGCCAGTCGGCGCAGGCACTGGCGCGCAAGCGCGAGTTCGGGCTGCTGCGCCACCTGGGGCTGTCGCGGCGGCAGCTGATGCGGCTGCTGCTGCTCGAGGCCAGCCTGCAGGGCGGCGCGGGCGCGCTGGCGGGGCTGGCGCTGGGCGTGGGCCTGAGCGCCGTGCTGGTCTACGTCGTCAACCCGCAGAGCTTTCACTGGAGCATGGACATGAGCCTGCCCGTGGCCCGGCTGTCCGCGCTGGTGGGCCTGGCCTTCGCGGCGGCCGTGGGCGCCTCGCTGCTGGCCGGCCGGCGCGCTCTGGGCCCGGACGCCGTGCGCGCGGTGCGGGAGGACGCCTGATGGTCCAACGCCGCGCGCTGCTGCTCGCTGCCCTGCCGCTGCCGCGGCAAGCGCAGGCCGCGCTGCGCTTCCCGCACGACTTCGGCGCCCATCCGGGCCAGGGCATCGAGTGGTGGTACCTGACGGGCCTGCTGGGCGACGCCGGCGGGCCGCCGCGCTTCGGCTACCAGCTGACGTTCTTCCAGCTGCCCGGCCCCGCGCCGGCCGACCACCCGAGCGGCCTGGCGGCCCGGCAACTGCTGCTGGGGCACGTGGCGCTGTCGGACCTGGGCGCGCGCACCCAGCGCCACACGCAGCGCCTGATGCGCACGCTGCCGGGCGCCGTCGAGGCCGCGGTGGGCGACTGCAATGTCAGGCTGCGCGACTGGACGCTGCAGCGCCGCGCAGCCGGCGGCACCGACGGCTACCAGGCCGCGTTCAGCGGCCCCGGCTTCACGCTGGCGCTGCAGCTCGCCTCGCCGGACGCACCGCTGCTGCAGGGCGATGCCGGCATGTCGCGCAAAGGCCCGGCCGCTGCGCAGTTCAGCCGCTACTACACGCGCCCGCAGCTCGCGACGCAGGCCACGCTGACGCTCGACGGCCGCCGCCAGTCGCTCACCGGCCGCGCCTGGCTGGACCATGAATGGAGCGACAGCCTGCTGGGCGACGCCGTGGGCTGGGACTGGCTGGGCATCAACCTGGACGACGGCCGCGCACTGACCCTGTTCCAGCTGCGCCGCCAGGACGGCACGCGGCACTGGGCCGGCGGCAGCCTGCGCACGCCGGGCGCGCCCGACCGCAGCTTCGGGCCGGACGAGGTCGCCATGACGCCCACGCGGCACTGGACCAGCCCGGCCACGAACGCGCGCTGGCCCGTGGAATGGCGGCTGAAGAGCCCCGCCGGCGAGATGCGGCTGGCCGCCGCCTTCGACGCGCAGGAGATCGACGCGCGCCAGGCCAGCGGCCTCGTCTACTGGGAAGGCGTGGCGCGGCTGTTCGATGCCGGGCAGCGGCCGCTGGGGGCGGGTTACCTGGAGCTGACCGGCTATGCCGGCCGGGCGCCGCTCGCGTAGCTCACAATCCGCGCCCGATGCCCCCCGCTTGCGCGACGCCGACACAGACACCGACCCGATGAGCTCCACCACCGAACGCCCCGCGTCCAAGCACGCCCGCTCGCTGAGCGGCCTGGCGCCCTTCCTGCGCCCCTACCGCGGCCGCATCGCGCTGGCGCTGCTGACGCTGGTGATGGCCGCGCTGGCCACGCTGGCGTTCCCGCTGGCGCTGCGCGGCCTCATCGATGCCGGCTTCAGCGCCAGCAACCCCGGCGAGCGGCTGATGGCGCTGCGCGAGCACTTCCTCGCGATGTTCGGGGTGGGCATCGCTTTAGGCATCTTCTCGGCCTCGCGCTTCTACATGGTCACCTGGCTGGGCGAGCGCGTCACGGCCGACCTGCGCAACGCCGTCTACAGGCACGTGCTGCGCCAGAGCCCCGAGTTCTTCGAGACGACGCAGACCGGCGAGGTGCTCTCCCGTATCACGACGGACACCACCGTCGTGCAGACCGTCGTCGGCTCCAGCCTGTCCATGGGCCTGCGCAACGTGGTGATGGGCGTGGGCGCGCTGGTGATGCTGGTGGTGACCAACCCCTACGTGATGGGCCAGGTGCTGGGCATCCTGGTCATCGTCGTCGCCCCGGCGCTGTACTTCGGGCGGCGCGTGCGCAAGCTCTCGCGCGCCAGCCAGGACCGCGTGGCCGACACCTCGGCCATCGCCGCCGAGGTGCTGAACGCGGTGACGGTGGTGCAGAGCTACACGCAGGAGGCGGCGGAGAGCCGGCGCTTCTCCGCCGCCAGCGAGGCCGCGTTCGACACCGCCATCAGCCGCACCCGCGTGCGCTCCTTCCTGGTGGCCTTCATCATCACGGCCGTCTTCGGCGCCATGCTGTGGGGGCTGTACCAGGGCACGCAGGCCGTCGTCGCCGGCAAGATCAGCGCCGGCCACCTGGGCCAGACGGTGGTCTACGTGACGCTGCTGGTCAGCAGCGTGGCCGTGCTGGCCGAGGTGTGGGGCGATGTGCTGCGCGCGGCCGGCGCCACCGAGCGGCTCATCGAGCTGATGGAGGCGCGCTCACCGGTGGCCGACCCGGCCGCGCCGCAGGCCCTGTCGGCCACGACGGGCGGCAGCCGCGTCGAGTTCGACCACATCGGCTTCCACTACCCGTCACGCCCGCTGACGGCGGCGCTGGACGGCCTGTCGCTGACCGTGCAACCCGGCGAGACGGTGGCCCTCGTGGGGCCCAGCGGCGCGGGCAAGACGACCGTGTTCCAGCTGCTGCTGCGCTTCTACGACCCGCAGTCCGGCCAGATCCGCCTGAACGGCGTGCCGACGCAGCAGCTCAGCCTGGCCGACCTGCGCGCCAACGTGGGCCTGGTGCCGCAGGACAGCGTCATCTTCTCCACCACCGCGATGGAGAACATCCGCTACGGCCGCCCCACGGCCACGGACGACGAAGTCATCGCCGCGGCCAAGGCCGCCTTCGCGGACGACTTCATCCGCGCGTTGCCCGAGGGCTACGCCAGCTTCCTGGGCGAGCGCGGCGTGCGCCTCTCGGGCGGCCAGCGACAGCGCATCAGCATCGCCCGCGCGATGCTCAAGAACCCGCCGCTGCTGCTGCTGGACGAAGCCACCAGTGCGCTGGACGCCGAGAGCGAACGCGTCGTGCAGGCGGCTCTCGAAGCCGCCATGCAGCACCGCACGACGCTGGTCATCGCGCACCGGCTGGCGACCATCCAGAAAGCCGACCGCATCGTCGTGCTGGACGCCGGGCGCATCGTCGACATCGGCCGCCACGACGAACTGGTCGCGCGCGGCGGGCTGTACGCCAAGCTCGCGGCGATGCAGTTCGGGTTGGTGACGGACGCGGACGCCGTGGCGTAAACATCGCCACTTCGCACGCCCGGCCCCGCGCGGCCGGCCTGGTAGGTTGGGGTGAGCATGCGAACCCCGACAAAACACTCTGTTCAACCCGCCCCCTTCGCCAGGCGGGCCACCAGCTTCAACAGCGTGGGCACGCGCTTGCGGCCGTGCATGGCGCGCACGCGGGCCTTGGCCGCGCCAATGTCGACGCCCGCGCAGGTCACGATCAGCGGCGGGGTCTCCTCTTCGCGCATCACCTCGAACTGCGCCGACAGGCCGGGTGGGCGCGTCTTGGCGACGCCGATGACCGGCGTGAGGCTGCCCAGGGCGTGAAACAGGTGCCGGCCCAGGCCCGGCGTTTCGTCCGCATCGAGATGGACGAAGCCGTCGATGAGGATGAGCTCGGGTGCCAGCTGGTGCTCGCGCAGCAGCTGCATCACGCAAGGCAGTGCGCGCAGGTCGAGTTCTCCGCGTGCGGGCTTCTCGACGTGGGCGATGTGCGACAGATAGGTCTTGGCCGCTTCCGGCGAGTCCCAGGCGTCGAACGCGACGGCGGCGGCCTGCGCTTGCGCGCCGTCGAAATGAACAGCGATGGCGAATTTCATGAAGGATGGTGAGTCGCGGTCTTGCCGCAGTCTCGGTCATCGGTAGCCCGCGCCCGCGGCGCCGCCGCCCCCCCCTCGAATGCGGGCACGGCCTGCGAGCGACGCGACGCCCTTGTCATGAGTTCGTCTTGTTGCATCCCTAACCTGCCGGCGGGCTGAACGGGGCGGGGCATGGTGCACCGGCGTTCGCCGACTGATTCGACGGTAGCAACCGCACGCAAAGGCAAGCCATGAAGATCTCGACGACGCACAAGACCTGGCTCGGCGCCCTCGCCGCCCTGCTCCTGACGGCCGGCAGCACCGCCACCCAGGCGCAGGTCCGCATCACAGAAGTGGCGCCGTGGAGCAGCGGCTCCAGCGTCGGTGCCGACTGGTTCGAGCTGACCAACACCGGCAGCAGCGCGCTCACCCTCAGCGGCTGGAAGATGGACGACAACTCCTTCGCCTTCGGTTCCGCCGTGGCGCTGAGCGGCATCACGACCATCGCCGCCGGCGAGTCGGTGATCTTCCTGGAAGGCGGCTCGACCGAGGTCACCAACTTCGTCAGCGCCTGGTTTGGCGGCGTCCTGCCGGCCGGCCTGCAGATCGGCACCTACAGCGGCGCCGGCGTGGGCCTGAGCACCTCCGGCGACGGCGTGGCCGTGTTCAACGCCGCGGGCGTGCTGCAGGCGAAGGTGTCGTTCGGCGCGTCCGACGCCACCGCGCCGCTGCAGACCTTCGACAACGCGCAAGGCCTGGACAACGTCACCCTCAGCCTGCTCAGCAACGTCGGCATGAACGGCGCGTTCGCGTCGCCGGACGGCGCCATGATCGGCTCGCCCGGCGCCATCGCCGCCGTGCCGGAACCGGCCAGCTGCGCGCTGCTGCTCGGCGGCCTGTCGGCCCTCGGCCTCGTCGCGCGCCGCCGCGCCAACGGCAAGGCCTGACCCGCGATGCGCAAGCTCACCTCCTTCTTCGCCCGGCCGTTGCTGATCGCGCTGGCCGCCGCCGCGAGCTGCGGCGCCGCACAGGCCGCAGGCACCGCACTGAACCTGGGCAACTACAGCGTCACGGCCACGTATGCGCTGGACATCAACCCCGGCAGCCTCGGCGTCTCCGGCCTGGAGGCCTCGGCCGTCACCTACGCCCGCGACCGCAATTCGCTGTTCTACGTCGGCGACGAGGGCACGGGCGTCATCGAGATTTCGCTGACCGGCCGCACGCTCGGCACCATGGCCTTCGACTGGAGCGGCACCGGCAGCACCAAGCACGACACCGAAAGCCTGGCCTACCTGGGCAACGGCCAGCTGGTCGTCGGCGAGGAGCGGCTGTACGACGCCTACAAGTTCACCTACGGCAACGGCGGCAGCGCCCGGCTGGCGAACGCGGGCGTGTCGATCAGCAACGACAACGTCGGCAACGACGGCCTGGAAGGCCTGGCCTACGACCCGCGCAACGGTGGCAGCTTCGTCTCGGTCAAGCAGGACGTGCCGGAGGACGTGCGCGCCGGCACGCTGAGCTTCGCCGCCAGCCTGGGCGGCACGTCGACGATGACGACGCTGTTCGACCCGGCCCGCCTGGGCCTGGCGACGCTCTCGGACGTGGCCGTGCTGTCCACGGTGGACTCGCTGGCCGGCACGGCCGCCGCCGATCACCTGCTCTTCCTGAGCCTGGGCTCGCGCATGCTGGTGGAGGCCGACCGCAGCGGCAACGTCATCAGCCGCTTCGACCTGTCCAACGTGCTGGCGCACAACGGCATCGAGGGCGTGACCATCGACGAGAACGGCACGATCTACCTCGTGGCCGAGCAGATCCAGGACGGCACCGCCCCCGCCAATGCCGCGTCGCAGCTGATCGTGCTGTCGGCCATGGCGCCGGTGCCGGAGCCGGCCAGCGCCACGCTGATGGCGATCGGCGCGCTGAGCCTCTTCGGCCTGGCGCTGCAGCGCCGCCGCAACCCGCGCTGAGACCGCGCCGCTGCGCAGTCACCGAGGGTCTGCAGGCAGGCCCTCGGCGCTGGTGCGTCAGGCGTGGTCCCAGCCCAGCCGCACCACGCCGCAGTGCCGGCAGACGAACTTGTAGAAGGCGTTGTCGCCGGCGGGCTCGTAGTCCTTCGTGGCACGGGCCCAGTCCTTCTCGGTCAGCCCGTAGTGCTGGCGCCAGTCGGCCTTCGTGGCGTCGCTGGCGTCCTCGATGTCGTCTTCCAGCGCGTCGCCGTGGAACTCGCAGGCATCGTTGCAGTGCGACAGCCAGGCCTCCTGCTGCCAGCAGGAATAGCCGGGTGTGCGCAGGCTCACCTCCTCGGTGACCTCCTGGGCGACACCGGCCTTCTGCAGCGGCTGCGGGTCCGAAAAGCTCGCGCCCAGCTTGCTGGCCGCGGAGCCGTCGGCGATGCACCAGGGGCACAGCCGCTCGTCCAGGTCGCAGGTGGCATAGACCGGCTGCACGTAGACGAAACCGCGCTGCTGGCCGCAGCAGGCGCATTCGATGGCGCGTGCCTCGATGGCGCCCGTGGCCAATGGGTCGGGGTGGTAGCGGAAGGAAGGCAGCGGCGTGTTCATGCCGGCACGCTAGCAGACATCCATGCCGGCGCAGGGTTCAGCGCCCGCGGGCGGCGCCGTCAGTTCGCGCCGGCCTGTACGGCGTCCTGCGCTTCGACGAATGCGCGGCGGAACGCGAGCGGCTCCGCAATGCCGGCTATGGGCGCATGCGACGCGCCCGTGCCGGCAATGACCAGCGTGCCGAAGTCGAGCATCCGGCCCAGCAAGGACTGGTTCACCTGGATGCTCTCCACCTTGCTGATGTTGATCTCGATGGTGCTGCGTCGGATGAACCCATGCTTGACGATCACCCGCTTGGTCGTCACGGCCAGTTCGGTGGACTTGATGCGCACATAGGCCATCGCCCAGAAGACCAGCCCCAGCCCGAACGCCGGCAGCAAGATCAAGCCGAGCGCCAGCCAGTGCCACACCGACCACAGGCTGGTGCGGCCCAGGTGGACGACGCGTTCACCGGGCACGAGCACTTCATCGACGTAGCTGGACATGGCAGACTTTTGAGTTGACGCGGCGGATTGGACGCGAGGCCCGCCGTTGGGCGCTACGGTACACGCCCGGGCACCGTCTGCACGCCCCGCCGGCCCATCTGGACGACCAACGTCAGGGCTCATGAAGATTTCAGTGCCGCACAACATGGACGACGTGCAATTGGCCGAGGCCATCGTCGCAGCGCGCCACAGCCCGGTCGGCGTCCGGGCGCTGATCCTCACCATCGGCGCCGTCCTCATGGGGGCGCTGTCGTTGGGCAGTTGGTGCCTCGTGTTGTCGACGTTTCTCTTCTCCAGCCCCGCCCCTGCCACCACCGTGAAGTGGGTGGCGCCCGCAGGCATTGCGTTCTTCGCCACGATGTTCTTGTGGTCGTTCCTGCAGGACAAGTTCGGCGAGCGACACAGGCTGGGGCCGACAGGCCTGGCCACCGCGATCTACGAGCTGACAGCCGAAGGTGTGCTGATGACGACCGACTCTGCCAAGACGCTGCTCTACTGGACGCCGGACGTCACCGTCGAGAACGACAGCCAGCGCCTGTTCATGAGCTTCGGTTCCGGAGCGCTGCTGGTGATCCCGGCGCGAGCGTTCCAGGGCTACGCCGAATTCGAAGCGTTTGGCCTGCACGCCATGGCGCACGTGAAGGCGGTTGGCGACAGCCTCGCGCTGCCGGCGCCGCCGTCTTGAATCTCAGGACATCGCTCGCAAGCCGATCCGTCGCACCCGTATGCGGCCTGACTGCCCGTTTGACCGGTGAAACCCGCCGTTGCAACGGATTCGCACGGCTGGCAGAGTCGCGTGGGTGCGCGCTGGTTCCTGCACGCGCTCGATGCCGCACAAAACGACGGTTAGCCGGCGTGGTCATTTGCCGGAAAACGCCTTGTCAGGTCACAAACGCCACCTCACCGTTTTCACAAGGGAGACCTTGATCATGAAGCTCATTCCCGCGCTGCTCCTGATCACCGCCGCTTCGACCTCGGCGCACGGCCAGGCGTTCACCAACCTCGACTTCGAGGCCGCGACCGTCACCCAGCCGCCCAACGGCATCAGCTTCATTGATTGGAGCGCGGCGGCTCCGGGCTGGAGCCACAGCGCCGGCGCGGACACGTCCGCCGTGTACTACGGCGGCACGCATGTCGGCGTGACGCAGTGGTTCCTGCTGACCGATGCCGCAACGGTCCCCGCCGGCCCATTGGCCGGCGCCTATTCGCTGAGCTTTGCCAGCGGCTACGACAGCAGCAATGCAAGCGGATCGCAGTGGGTCAACGCCCATGTGTCGCAGACCGGCCTGCTGCCGTCGGATGCCCGGGCGCTGACACTGCTCGCCAGCGGCCCGCTCGGCATCACCATCAACGGCACGGCGGGCGCCCTGGTTTCGCTGGGCGGCAGCGCCTACGGCGTCGATGTCACCGCGTATGCCGGGCAGAGCGCGGAGATCAGGTTCATCAACACGTCGACGCAGTTGTTCAACCCGGTCACGATCGACAACGTCGCCTTCTCCGCGTCCCCGGTGCCGGAGCCGCCGGTCTGGCTGCTGCTGGGCATGACGCTCGCCGGCTGGCAGGCCGTGGCCCGGCGGGCAAAGGGCTGCAGCTCCCGATAGGTGCCTCGCCACGAGGGCGACCCACGGCTCATTGAGGACCGCATTGGATTGGTGAGGGTGCGTGCCGCGTCGCCGGCCGACCGCCCTCGTGCGAGACCGAATGCCCCCTAACGAGTGAATGGTCATTCACTTTTCTCTTGCCCTCAGTCTGCCATCAAATAGAATGAACGATCATTCAGTATTTGCAACTGGTTGAGCGCGATGCAGTCCAGCGGGCTTGCGAACCGCCCGGCCACCCGCCCGCCGAGGTTCGCCCCATGCCCAACAAGTCCCAACGCCCCTCCCTCAGCATGCCGGCGTTCGCCACGCTGACCGTGGTGGTCGCCGTCGCCGCCGCCCTCTTCCTGACCGCCTGCGGCAAGGCCGACACGCCGGGCGGCGCCAAGCCTGGCGCCGCCCCAGTCGCAGCGCAAGTGGGCGTGGTGACGCTGCAGCCGCAGCGCGTGGAGCTCAGCGCCGAGCTGGCCGGGCGCACCGTGGCCTTCCAGACCGCCGAAGTGCGCCCGCAGGTCAACGGTATCGTCAAGACGCGCGCCTTCACCGAAGGCAGCGACGTCAAGGCCGGCCAGTTGCTGTACCAGATCGACCCCGCCAGCTACCAGGCCGCGCTGGACAGTGCCAAGGCGGCCCTCGCCAAGGCCGAGGCCAGTGCGACGACGGCCAAGCTGAAGGCCGGCCGCTATGACGAGCTGGCCGGCATCGACGCCGTCAGCAAGCAATTGCGCGACGACACGCAGGCCGCGCTGAAGCAGGCGCAGGCCGACGTGGCCTCGGCCACCGCCGCCGTGCGCGCCGCGCAGATCGACCTGGACCGCACGCGTGTCAGCGCGCCCATCGCCGGCCGCATCGGCCGCTCGGCGGTCACGCCCGGCGCGCTGGTGACGGCCAACCAGGCCGCCGCGATGGCCACACTGCAGCAGCTGGACCCGATCTACGTGGACGTCACCCAGACCAGCGCCGAGCTGCTGCGCCTGCAGCGCGACCTCGCCGAAGGCCGGCTGCAGCGCGACGCCAGCGGCCAGGCGCGCGTGAAGCTGCTGCTGGAAGACGGCAGCACCTACGCGCTGGAAGGCAGGCTGCAGTTCTCGGAGCTGCAGGTCGACCCCGCCAGCGGCAGCGTCACGCTGCGTGCGCAGTTCCCCAACCCCAGGCGCCAGCTGCTGCCGGGCATGTATGTGCGCGCCCAGGTGCAAAGCGGCGTGCAGGCCCAGGCCATCCTGGCGCCGCAGGCGGCCGTGCAGCGCGACGCCAAGGGCAACGCGACGGCGATGGTCATCGGCAAGGACGGCAAGGCCGAGAGCCGCACGCTGCAGACCGGTCCGGCCATCAACGGCCAGTGGCTGGTGACGTCGGGCCTGGCCGCGGGCGACCAGCTCATCGTCGACGGCCTGCAGCGCCTGCGCCCCGGCAGCCCGGTGCAAGCCGCGCCGGCAGCTTCGGCAGCATCAGCCGCCGCGCGCTGATCGGAGACCCCCGCCATGTCCCGCTTCTTCATCGACCGCCCCATCTTCGCGTGGGTGCTGGCCATCGTCATCATGCTGGCCGGCGCGTTGTCTATCAACACGCTGCCCATCTCGCAATACCCCAGCATCGCGCCGCCGCAGGTGTCCATCAACGCGAGCTACCCCGGCGCGTCCGCCAAGACGCTGGAGGACACCGTCACCCAGGTCATCGAGCAGAAGCTCAAGGGCATCGACGGCATGACCTACATGTCGTCCACGTCGGACTCGCAGGGCAACGCCAGCATCACGCTGACCTTCACCGCCAGCACCGACCCCGACACCGCCCAGGTGCAGGTGCAGAACAAGCTGCAGTCGGCCACGCCGCTGCTGCCGCAGGAGGTGCAGCGCCAGGGCGTGCAGGTGGTCAAGTCCACCAGCAACTTCCTGATGGTGGTGGGCTTCGTCTCCGAGGACGGCTCGCAGTCGCAGGTCGACTTGTCGGACTACGTGTCCACCAACGTGCTGGACCCGCTGAGCCGCGTCGAAGGCGTGGGCGAGGTGCAGCTGTTCGGCGCGCAGTACGCGATGCGCATCTGGCTGAACCCCAGCCAGTTGGCGCAGTACAGCCTGACGCCGGCCGACGTGTCCACCGCCATCCAGGCGCAGAACGCGCAGGTCTCGGCCGGGCAGCTCGGCGCCGCGCCGGCCAACGTGGGCCAGCAGATCAACGCCACCGTGACGGCGCAGAGCCGGCTGCAGACACCCGAGCAGTTCCGCAACATCGTGCTGAAGACCGGCACGGACGGCGCCACCGTACACCTGCGCGACGTGGCCCGCGTGGAACTGGGCGCGGAGAGCTACGCCACGGTGTCGCGCTACAACGGCAAGCCCGCTGCCGGCATCGCCGTGAAGCTGGCCACCGGTGCCAACGCGCTGGCCACGGCCAAGGCCGTGGAGGCCGACCTGAAGCGCATGGCGCCGTTCATGCCCGCCGGCGTGAAGGCCGTCGTCGCCTACGACAGCACGCCGTTCGTCGAGGTGTCCATCCACGAGGTCGTCAAGACGCTGATCGAGGCCATCGTGCTGGTGTTCCTCGTCATGTACCTGTTCCTGCAGAACTTCCGCGCCACGCTGATCCCGACGATCGCCGTGCCGGTGGTGCTGCTGGGCACGTTCGGCGTCATGGCCGTGGCGGGCTTTTCCATCAACACGCTGACGATGTTCGGCCTGGTGCTGGCCATCGGCCTGCTGGTGGACGACGCCATCGTCGTGGTGGAGAACGTCGAGCGCGTGATGACCGAGGAGGGCTTGTCGCCCGTCGAGGCCACGCGCAAGTCCATGAGCCAGATCACCGGCGCGTTGGTGGGCATCGCGCTGGTGCTGTCGGCCGTGTTCGTGCCCATGGCCTTCTTCGGCGGCTCCACCGGCGTCATCTACCGCCAGTTCTCCATCACCATCGTGTCGGCCATGGTGCTGTCGGTGTTCGTCGCGCTGGTGCTGACGCCGGCGCTGTGCGCCACGCTGCTCAAGCCCGACCATGGCGCCCCGGCCACGCGCGGCTTCTTCGGCGCGTTCAACCGCCGCTTCGACGCCACGGCCAACGGCTACCAGGGCCTCGTCGGCCGCATGGTGCACCGCTGGGGCCGCTACCTGGTCGTCTACGGCGCGCTGGTCGTTGGCATGGCCTGGCTGTTCCTGCGCCTGCCCACGTCTTTCCTGCCCGATGAAGACCAAGGTATTTTGTTCACGCAGGTGCAACTGCCCGCCGGCGCCACGCAGGGCCGCACGCTGGACGTGCTCAAGCGCGTCGAGGACCATTTCCTGACGAACGAGAAGGACAACGTCGAGTCCATCTTCGCCGTCACCGGCTTCAGCTTCGCGGGCCGTGGCGAGAACATGGCCATGGGCTTCGTCAAGCTCAAGGACTGGAGCGTGCGCAAGGGCAAGGACCAGGGCGTGACCGCCGTGGCCGGCCGCGCGATGGGCGCGTTCATGCAGTACCGGGACGCCTCGGCCTTCGCCTTCGCGCCGCCGTCGGTGCCGGGCCTGGGCTCGTCCAGCGGCTTCGACGCCTACCTGCAGGACCAGTCCGGCACAGGCCGTGACGCGCTGATGGCCGCGCGCAACCAGTTCCTCGGCGCCGCCGCCAAGGACCCGCGCCTGTCCGCGGTGCGCCCCAACGGCCTGGAGGACGCCGCGCAGCTGCGCCTGGACGTGGACACGGCCAAGGCCGGCGCTTTGGGCGTGTCGGTGGCTGACATCAACAGCCTGCTGTCCACCGCCTGGGGCGGCAGTTACGTGAACGACTTCATCGACCGCGGCCGCGTCAAGAAGGTCTACCTGCAGGCCGACGCCAAGTTCCGCATGCAGCCGGACGACCTGAACAGCTGGCGCGTGCGCAGCGCGTCGGGCCAGATGGTGCCGTTCTCGGCCTTCGGCACCGCCAGCTGGGAGCAGGGCCCGGCCCGCCTGGAGCGCTACAACGGCCTGCCCGCCGTGGAAGTGCTGGGCGGCGCCGCCCCGGGCAAGAGCTCGGGCGTGGCGATGGATGCGGTGGAGGAGATCGCGGCCAAGCTGCCGGGTGGCGTGGGCCTGAGCTGGACCGGCCTGTCCTACCAGGAGCGGCTGACCGGCGACCAGGCGCCCATGCTGTACGCGATCTCGCTGCTGGTGGTGTTCCTGTGCCTGGCCGCGCTGTACGAGAGCTGGAGCATCCCGTTCTCGGTGATGCTGGTGGTGCCGCTGGGCGTCATCGGCGCGCTGCTGGCCGCCACGCTGCGCGGGCTGTCCAACGACGTGTACTTCCAGGTCGGCCTGCTGACCACCATCGGCCTGTCGGCGAAGAACGCGATCCTGATCGTCGAGTTCGCCAAGGAGCAGATGGAAGCCGGCAAGGACGCCATCAGCGCCACGCTGGCCGCCGTGCGCCTGCGGCTGCGGCCCATCCTGATGACATCGCTGGCCTTCGCCCTGGGTGTGCTGCCGCTGGCCATCGCGACCGGCGCGGGCTCGGGCAGCCAGAACGCCATCGGCACCGGCGTGCTGGGCGGCATGCTGAGCGCGACCGTGCTGGGCCTGTTCTTCGTGCCCGTGTTCTTCGTCGTCGTGCGCCGCTGGTTCCCGGGCAAGAAGCCGTCACCGGCGCCCGCCGTCCCGGTCGCGCCCCAAGCCCTGGAGGGCCACTGACATGACCAAGTTCTTCCTTCCCACCGTGCTGGCGGCCAGCCTCGCGCTGGGCGGCTGCGCCAGCCTGGCGCCCACCTACGAGCGCCCCGCCGCGCCGGTCGCTGCCCAGTGGCCCGTGCCGCAGTCGGCCACGCCGCAGACAAAGGCCGCCGACATCGGCTGGCGCGAGTTCTTCACCGACCCGAAGCTGCAGCAGCTCATCGAGCAGGCGCTGGCCAACAACCGCGACCTGCGCGTGGCCGTGCTGAACGTGGAGCGCGCGCAGGCGCAGTACCGCGTGCAGCGGGCCGACCAGTTGCCGTCGGTGAACGCCGGCGTCGGCCAGAGCGCGCAGCGCCTGCCCGGCGCGCTGAGCACGACGGGCCAGCCCGCCATCAGCCGCCAGTACACCGCCACGCTGGGCATCAGCGCCTACGAGCTGGACCTGTTCGGCCGCGTGAGGAGCCTCAGCGACGCCGCACTGTCGCAATACCTCGGCACCGAGGACGCCCGCCGCAGCGCGCAGATCAGCCTCATCGCTCAGGTGGCGGGCAGCTACCTGACACTGGCCGCAGACCAGGAGCGCCTGCGGCTGGCCGAGCAGACGCTGCTGGCACGCCAGGACGGCCTGCGGCTCACGCAACGGCTGCAGCAGGCGGGCGTGTCGTCCACGCTGGACCTGCGCCAGGCCGAGATTTCGGCCGAGACCGCACAGACCGATCTGGCCAGCCTGACGGCCCAGGTCGCGCAGGACCGCAACGCGCTGGAGCTGCTGGTGGGGCAGCCGCTGACCGCGGCGCAATGGCCCACGGCCGGCACCGATGCACCCGTCAGCCAACTCACCGAGCTGTCGGCCGGCCTGCCCAGCGACGTGCTGCTGACCCGTCCCGATGTGCAACAGGCCGAGCGCACGCTGCAGGCCGCCAACGCCAACATCGGCGCGGCGCGCGCGGCGTTCTTCCCGCGCATCAGCCTCACGGCCAGCGCCGGCAGCGCCAGCCCCGCACTGGGCGACCTGTTCCGCGCCGGCAGCGGCACATGGAGCTTCGTGCCGCAGCTGACACTGCCGATCTTCGACGCCGGCCGCAACCAGGCCAACCTGAAGGTGGCCGAGGTGGACCGCGACATCGCGGTGGCGCAGTACGACAAGGCCATCCAGTCTGCGTTCCGCGATGTGGCCGATGCGCTGGCGCAGCGCGCCACCATTGGCCAGCAGGTGGCGTCGCAGCAGCGGCTCGTCGCCCAGACGCAGGACGCGCTGCGGCTGGCCGAGGCACGTTTCCGGCAAGGCGTGGACGACCGCCTGGCCACGCTCGACTCGCAGCGCTCGCTGTACGGCGCCCAGCAGGGCCTCATCAACGCGCGGCTGGCGCAACAGGTCAACCGCGTGACGCTGTACAAGGCGCTGGGCGGTGGGGCGCCAGCGCCGGGCGACGCTTCGGGCACGGGCGCACGGGCGACACAATCCGCATCGTGACTCTCTCCGCCAATCCTTCAGACCGCGCCCTCGCGCGCCGCCAGCAGGTGCTGGACGCCGCCGCCGAAGCGTTCCGCCGCCGCGGCTTCCACGCCGCCAGCATGGCCGAGATCGCCAAGACGGCGGGCATGAGCCCCGGCCACATCTACAACCTGTTCGAGAACAAGGACGACATCATTGCGGCCATCGTCGAGCGGGACTGCGTGGACCTGCTGGGCCGCATCGCCGAACTGCAGCAGGAGGACGACGTGCTGAACAAGATGCTGGGCGAGACGGAGCGGGCCATCGACGAGTCCGCCCAGGTGGCGGACGCAGCACTGGAGCTGGAGGTGCTGGCCGAGGCCAGCCGCAACCCCAGGCTGGCGGCCGTCGTGCACCAGGCCGAAGCACTGGTGAACCAGAAGGCGCAGGACCTGGTCCGCCAGAGTCTGGGCGCCGCGGCGGACGCGCTGCCAGCGGGTGAGATCCAGGGCCGCGCCCTGCTGCTGGCCGCCCTGTTCAACGGCCTGACAGCGCTGAGCGTGCGCCAGCCCGCGCTGTCGCAGCAGGTGCCGGCGATGGCGCCCGTCATGCGGCGCATGCTGAGGGTGCTGCTGGCGCCCTGAGGCACTCGGCGGCTGTCGGACAATGGGGCGCATGAGCACGCCGCCCCGCCCTCCGCAGCAATACGAAGACTTCATGCGCCATGTGTTCGAGCATGGCGTCCAGAAAAGCGACCGCACCGGCACCGGCACGCGCAGCGTGTTCGGGCACCAGATGCGCTTCGACCTGGCGGCCGGCTTCCCGCTGGTGACGACCAAGAAGGTGCACCTGAAGTCCATCGTGCTGGAGCTGCTGTGGTTCCTGCGCGGCGACGGCAACGTGCGCTGGCTGCAGGAGCGCGGCGTGACGATCTGGGACGAATGGGCGCGGCCGGACGGCGACCTGGGCCCCGTCTACGGCGTGCAATGGCGCTCCTGGCCCACGCCGGACGGCGGGCACATCGACCAGATCGCCGACGTGGTCAAGACGCTGAAGTCCAACCCGGACTCGCGCCGCATCATCGTCAGCGCCTGGAACGTGGCCGACCTGCCCAAGATGGCCCTGATGCCCTGCCACGCGTTCTTCCAGTTCTATGTCGCGGACGGCAAGCTGAGCTGCCAGCTCTACCAGCGCAGCGCCGACATCTTCCTGGGCGTGCCCTTCAACATCGCGTCATACGCGCTGCTGACCATGATGCTGGCCCAGCAGTGCGACCTGGACCTGGGTGACTTCGTCTGGACCGGGGGCGACTGCCACATCTACGACAACCACGTCGAACAGGTGCAGACGCAACTCGCCCGCGAACCGCGGCCCTATCCCACCATGACGATCAAGCGCCGCCCGGCGTCGATCTTCGACTACGCGTTCGAGGACTTCGAGCTGGGCGGCTACGACCCGCATCCGGCCATCAAGGCACCGGTGGCGGTATGAGCGTCGTCACGCTGGTGGCGGCGGTGGCCCGCGATGGCGCCATCGGCCGCGACAACGCGCTGCTGTGGCACCTGCCCGAGGACATGGCGCGCTTCAAGGCGCTGACGGCGGGCAAGCCGGTGGTGATGGGCCGGCGCACGTGGGACTCGCTGCCGGCCAGGTTCCGGCCACTGCCCGGGCGGCGCAACCTCGTCGTCAGCCGCAGCCTGAGCAAGCTGCACGGCGCCGACGTGTTCCCGAGCCTGGACGCTGCGCTGACCGCCTGCGCGCAGGCGCCTGAGATCTGCGTCATCGGCGGCAGCGACATCTACGCGCTCGCCTTGCCGCAGGCTGACCGGCTGGCGCTCACGGAAGTGGATGTCGTCTTCCCAGATGCCGACCGCCATTTCCCGGCCTGGCCGCGCCACCAATTCATCGAAGCGCGCCGCGAGGCGCACACCAGCGCCAACGGCCTGCGCTTCGACTTCGTCGACTACCTACGCAAGGACTAACCACCATGTCATCCCGCGGCTTCCACGTCCACGGCCCGCACGAGCACGAGCTGGAGCACGCCGCCCAGCACGAGCCGAAAGGCTTCGCCGGCAAACTCGCCGTCATCACCGCCATCCTCGCGACGGTCGGTGCCTTCTTCTCGTACATGGGCGGCGCCACGCAGGCCAACGCGGGCATCCTGAAGAACGACGCGGCCATCAGGAAAACCGAGGCCGGCAACCAATGGAACTACTACCAGGCCAAGAGCGGCAAGCAGAACCTGGCCGAGCTGGCGCTGGACCTCACGGCCAGCGAGGAGCAGAAGACCAAGTACCGGGACAAGATCGCCCGCTATGAGAAGGAAAAGGCCGACATCAAGCTTGCGGCGGAGAAGCTGGAGGCGGAGTCCAAGCACTTCGACGAACAGAGCGCCGAGCAACTGCACATGCACCACCGCTGGGCCCAGGCCACGACGGCGCTGCAGGTCTCCATCGCACTGGCTGCCATCGCGTTGCTGACCAAGCGGCGCTGGATGGAATGGGCCACGATCGCCGCCGGCGGCATCGGCGTCGTGCTGGGCGTGGGCGCCTGGCTGCATTGGTGAGCCTGGCGCCCGTTGCGCCGCATGAACAGGCATGAAACGGGTCGCGAACGGGGCGCCTCTCAGCGCCTGCCTTCCTCGTGGCGACCGCGACCGTGCCCTCAGCGCTTGATGCGGCTGATCTTGGTGCCTTCCAGGCTCAAGCTCGCCATCAGGCCTTGCTGATCGGTGATGAAGGCGTAGGCGTCGTCCTTCAGCGTGGAGGTCGACAGGTTCTTGGCCAGGCCTTCGTTGACCGCCACCACCGTCGGGCCGACACCGAATTCCCAGCCCTTGGACTTGGCCAGGTAGTTGACGGCCTTGTCGCTCATCAGGAAGACGACATAGGCGTAGCTCTCCGCACCCGCCTGCCAGCCCCATGACGCGGAAACGGTGTTGAAGTACTCGGTGACCTTGGTCCCGCGCATCAGCACGCCTTCGCCGTAGCTGCCACCGAACACGAGACCCGCCTTCACCACCCGGGGGAAGACGAGGATGGCCTTGGCCTTCTTCGAAACGAGTTCGGCCGTGGGGTTGACCTTGTACAGCGCCTGCAGCGCCTGTGCGGAGTCCTTGGCGAGGTCCTCGGCCGTCGCCGCCAGCGCCTGGCCGGCGAAGCTGCCGAGCACGAGCGTCGCTGCCGTTGCCAACAGCATCCTGTGGATGCCACGTCGTGAGGAAGTCATACCGTTGTCCTTGGAGTCGGCCCATTGCCGAGGCACAGCCTGCGGCAGCGGCCGACAAGGCGTCTGTGCGCCAGCGAACGCAGACGATGTGCCAAGGGCAGGCCAGGCGCGGCAACAACGTCCAGCAAGGCAGGCCGCAGCGCCAGAGAGAGGCGATCCCGCAAACGACAAACCCGGCACAAGGCCGGGTCTGCGTGGGTGTCTGGTGGGCGGTGAGGGTTTCGAACCCCCGACCCCGTCCGTGTGAAGGACGTGCTCTACCCCTGAGCTAACCGCCCGATTTTTTACCGGGTTCGGACCCGTCTTGGCCTGCTTGAGGCCGGCCGGTCAGTGCAACGTTTCAAGGACAACGCAAGCCTCTGGTTCAAAGCCTGTCGTTGGTGGGCGGTGCAGGGTTCGAACCTGCGACCCCTGCCGTGTGAAGGCAGTGCTCTACCGCTGAGCTAACCGCCCTGAAAACGTCCCCGTTTCCGGGAAGCCCGCGATTATGCCACGGCTTGCGGTGGCTCCAGAGAACGCCATTTGCACGCGCCACCGGACGCCTTGTCGAGGTCGGCCAGCATCCGGGCGTGGGCGGCGGCCTCGGCGTCGTCGGCCCGCAGCACGGGCAGCTCGAAACGGCTCAGGTCGACGGCCTCGACGAGCGCATGCGCGTCACCACCCGCCGCGTCGCCGTGCTCGTCCATCAGCAGCGCGTCCTGGCCGCGCGTGAGGCGGATGTAGACGTCGGCCAGCAGCTCCGCATCCAGCAGCGCGCCGTGCAGCACGCGCTTGGTGTTGTCCACCTCCAGGCGGCGGCACAGCGCGTCCAGCGAGTTGGCCTTGCCGGGGAAGAGGTCGCGCGCCATCAGCAGCGTGTCGCGCACACCGCCGACATGGTCGGTCAGCACGCCGCGCTTCAGGCGCTTGAGCTCGGCGTTGATGAAGCCGATATCGAAAGGCGCGTTGTGGATGACCAGCTCCGCGCCGGCCAGGAAGGCCAGCAACTGGTCGACGATCTCGGCGAACTTGGGCTTGTCCGACAGGAAGGCCTCGGTCAGCCCGTGCACCCGCAGCGCGTCCTCATGGCTGGCGCGCTCGGGGTTGATGTAGAGATGCAGGTTGTTGCCGGTGAGCTGGCGGTTGACCATCTCCACGCAGCCGACCTCGATGATGCGGTCGCCCTTGTCGGCCTCCAGGCCGGTGGTTTCGGTGTCGAAGAAGATCTGCCGCATGCTCAGCCCGCCGGTCGCTCGTTGCGCCGCGTGGCCCAGACGAAGATGGCCAGTCCACCCAGGATCATCGGCACGCACAGCCACTGCCCCATGCTCAGACCGGTGCGGAGGGCGAAGTCCTTCAGGAAGTCGTCGGGCTCGCGGAAGTACTCCGCGGCAAAGCGCAGCACGCCGTAGCCCATCATGAAGACGCCCGAGATCTGGCCGGTGGCGCGCGGCCGGCGCGCGTACATCCACAGCACGATGAACAGCAGCAGGCCCTCGCCCGCCGCCTGGTAGAGCTGCGAAGGATGGCGCGCGAAGCCGGCGGGGTCCCCGGCCTGCGGGAAGACCATCGCCCACGGCAGGTCGGCCGGTGCCTGGCGGCCCCACAGCTCGCCGTTGATGAAGTTGCCCAGGCGCACGGCCGCGATGCCGGTGGGCACGCAGGGGGCGATCAGGTCCGACACCTCGAAGAAGCCGCGGCCGCGGCGCCGGCCGAAGAACCACAGCGCGAACAGCACGCCCAGCAGCCCGCCATGGAAGGACATGCCGCCCTTCCAGACCGCCAACACCTCGGCCAAGTTGTGAAGGTAGTAATCCGGCTTGTAGAAGAGGCAGTACCCCAGCCGGCCGCCGAGCACGACGCCCAGCACGCCGTAGAACAGCACGTCGTCGACGTCGGTCCTGGTCCAGCCCACGGCGGCGTGCTGCGGCATGCGCGCGCGCCGCGACGCCAGCCACATGAAGAGGCCGAAGGCGATCAGGTAGGTGATGCCGTACCAGTGCACGGCCAGCGGGCCGAGACGGAGGGCGATGGGGTCGAACTGCGGGTGGACCAGCATGTCTCGGGCAGAGAAGCGGAAGCGGCGCGCATCATAGCCAGCGCCCCTGCCCTGCCCGGGTGCGCCGGGTGTCGGACCCTCAGGCCCTCACGCGCTCAGGCCCTCAGGCCAGGCTGGCCAGCAGCTTGCGGGCATCCTCGATGTTGCGCGGGTTGGCACGCCTGTTCTGCAGGAAGCGCTCCAGCGCCGCCCTGGCGCCGGGCTTGTCGCCCTTGGCGGCCAAGGCCTGTCCCAGGCGCTGGTCGATGGGGTAGCGCTCGGCGCCTTCCAGCGTGCGGGCGCGTTCCAGCAGGCGCACGGCTTCGTCGGGCTGGGCAGTCTCCAGCGCCACGCGGGCCAGGCCGTACGGTCCGGCCGCATGCTGCGGGTTGTCGCGCTGCACGGTCTCGAACAGGCTGCGCGCCTTGGGAAAGGCCTTCTGATCGATGAACTCCGCGCCCAGGCGCATCCAGCCGTTGCGCAGCTCGCGCTGCAGTGCGCGGTCGTCGCCCGGCTTCACGCTGGCCAACTCCCGCTCGGCGCCGGCCAGGTCGTCGGCCTGAGCCGCCACGAGGAAGCGCAGCAGCTTGGCGTGCTCGGGCTGGTGCGCCTGCGCGTCGGCCGCCAGTTCCCTGGCCTTGCTCGTGCTGCCGCCGGCAAAGCCGGGCGCGATCAGGTAGAACTGGGCCAGCCCCATGCGCGGCTCGAAGAACTGCGGGTCCAGCGCCACGGCCTTGACGAACTGCTCCTTGGTCTTGGCCGCCAGGCCGGGCATCTTGAAGACGCTGGCGGTCATGGCCTGCTGGCCGTAGACACGCCCGAGTGCGTAATGGCAGGCGGGCGAACTCGCCGACGCGGGACGCCTGTCGACACAGGCCTGCAGCGGCGCGACGCTGGCCTCAAGCCGCGCGGCGTCGTTGTCATCGATGGCCGCCATGGCCAGCGCGAGGGTGGCCTGCTCGTCGTCACCCTTGGCGCGTGCGGCGCGCGTGAGCTCCGCGGTCTTGCCGGTGTCGAGCCAGGCCTGCCACTGCGGGTCCTTGAGCACGTCGGCCAGAGCAGCGCTGGCCAGCAGGGCCAGGGCAAGAGGGAGCAGGCGAAAGTTCATGCAACAGGTTCCTGAAGTGTGAAACCTCAACGCGGCAGCAACGTTCACAGAAACCCGGGTTTGCCCGGCGTGACTTCAGGCATGGCCTGACGAGCAGTCGAATGCCCTGATCAGCGACGCTTTTTTGTGCCGGGCTTGATGTGGCCCAGGGCCTCCATCTGCTGCTCGCGACGCGCCGCCTTGCGGGCATCCTGCGACTGCATCACCTTGCGCTGCGTGAAGCCGCTGGCATCCGCCCAGGCCCACCAGACCATGGCCAGCGCGAAGGGCGAGAGCACGATGACCCAGGCCCAGAAATCGTCCTTGTGGAACTGGACCCAGCCGCCCAGCTTCAGAACGACGCACAGCACGCCGATCAACACGAAACCCATCCGGGCTCTCCTTCAGGTATCTTTATCATCACTGTAGTCCACCGCCTTTGAAAGGTACGCATGAAAGCCCTGATCCTCGCCCTCGTCCTGGTCGCCCCGGCCGCCTTCGCCAACCAGGAGCTGGCACAGAAGAAGAACTGCATGGCCTGCCATGCGGTCGACAAGAAGCTCGTCGGCCCGGCCTACAAGGAAGTGGCCGCCAAGTACGCCAAGGACAAGGACGCCTACAAGAAGCTGGCCGAGAAGATCGTCAAGGGCGGCTCCGGCGTCTGGGGCCCGGTGCCGATGCCGGCCAATGCCCAAGTCAGCCCCGCAGAGGCCGAAACGCTGGCCAAGTGGGTGCTGACGGTCAAGTGACGCCGCGCCGGCACCGCCGGATGTGACAAGGCCCGCGCAAGCGGGCCTTTTTCGTTGGGGCGGGAGGTGCGGGTCAGTACGCCTGACCCAATTGCTCAAGGATGGCCGGATTCTGGTGCTCGCTCACATCGCAAGCGATATGAGCACGCCCCAAATCCCGCTGTCGGCTTCGCCTCCTCCGCCCTGCGCGCGGCTTGAGCAACAGGGTCAGTAAGCCTGACCCAATTGCTCAAGGATGGCGGGATTTTCCAGCGTCGAGGTGTCCTGGGTGACCGACTCGCCCTTGGCCACCGACCTGAGCAAGCGACGCATGATCTTGCCCGAGCGGGTCTTGGGCAGGTTGTCGCCGAAACGGATGTCCTTGGGCTTGGCGATCGGGCCGATCTCCTTGGCGACGTGGTCGCGCAGCTGCTTGGCGATGGCCTTGGCCTCGTCACCGCTGGGGCGCGGGCGCTTCAGCACGACGAAGGCGCAGATGGCCTCGCCCGTGGTGTCGTCAGGGCGGCCGACGACCGCGGCTTCGGCCACCAACTCCGTGCAGCTGACCAGCGCCGATTCGATCTCCATCGTGCCCATGCGGTGGCCGGACACGTTCAGCACGTCGTCGATGCGGCCGGTGATGGTGAAGTAGCCCGTTTCCGCGTCGCGGATGGCGCCGTCGCCCGCCAGGTAGTAGCCCTTGAGCTCCGGCGGGTAGTAGCTCTTCTTGAACCGCTCGGGGTCGCCATAGATCGTGCGGATCATGCTCGGCCAGGGCTTCTTGACGACCAGGATGCCGCCCTGGCCGTTGGGCACGTCGTTGCCCGTCTCGTCGACGATGGCCGCCGTGATGCCCGGGAAGGGCAGCGTGCAGGAGCCCGGCACCAGCGTCGTCACGCCGGGCAGCGGCGTGATCATGTGGCCGCCGGTCTCGGTCTGCCAGAACGTGTCGACGATGGGGCAGCGCTTGCCGCCCACATGCTCGTAGTACCACTCCCAGGCGGCCGGGTTGATGGGCTCGCCAACCGAGCCGAGCAGGCGCAGGCTGGACAGGTCGTAGTTCTTCGGGTGCACCGCAGCGTTGGTCTCGGCCGCCTTGATCAGCGAGCGGATGGCCGTGGGCGCCGTGTAGAAGATGCTGACCTTGTGCTTCTGGATCGTCTGCCAGAAGCGGCCGGCGTCCGGGTAGGTCGGCACGCCCTCGAAGACGATCTCGGTGCCACCCAGCGCCAGCGGGCCGTAGGTGATGTAGGTGTGGCCGGTGACCCAGCCGATGTCGGCCGTGCACCAGAAGATGTCGTCGTCCTTCAGGTCGAACGTCCACTTCGTCGTCAGCGCCGCATGCAGCAGGTAGCCGCCGCTGCTGTGCTGCACGCCCTTGGGCTTGCCGGTGGAGCCCGAGGTGTAGAGCAGGAACAGCGGGTGTTCGGCCTCCACCCACTCGGGCGTGCAGTTCGTGGACTCTGCCGACATCAGGTCGTGCAGCCACACGTCGCGGCCGTCCATCCAGCTGACCTTGCCGCCGGTGCGCTTGTAGACGATGACGTCCTTCAGCGTCGGGCAGGCGCCGCCTTCCAGCGCCTCGTCGACGATAGCCTTCAGCGCCAGCGCCTTGCCGCCACGCATCTGTTCGTCGGCGCAGATCAGCGCCACGGCGCCGGCGTCCTGGATGCGGTCGCGCAGCGACTGCGCCGAGAAGCCACCGAACACGACCGAATGCGTCGCGCCGATGCGCGCGCAGGCCTGCATCGCCACGACGCCCTCGACGGACATCGGCATGTAGATGACGACGCGGTCGCCCTTCTGGATGCCGCGGCCCTTGAGCGCGTTGGCGAGCTGGCTGACCTTGGCGAGCAGCTCGGCGTAGGTCACGCGGGTCACCGTGCCGTCGTCGGCCTCGAAGATCAGCGCGACCTTGTCGCCCTTGCCGGCCTCCACATGCCGGTCCAGGCAGTTGTAGGAGACGTTCAGCCTGCCGTCCTCGAACCATTTGAAGAACGGCGCGTCGCTGTCGTTGAGCGTCTTCGTGAACGGGGTTTGCCAGCTCAGCAGCTCGCGGGCCAGACGCGACCAGTAGCCTGCGTAGTCCTTCTCGGCCTCGGCCACCAGCGCGGCATAGCCGGCTTCGCCCTTCACATGCGCGTGGGCCAGCCATTCGGCGGTGGGCGGGTAGGTGTTCAGCGTGCTCATGGCTTGTCTCCTGATGTTGCTTGGCGCGGACTGTGCTGTGGCCGTCTGACGATGCCCTGACGACGGGGTGTCACTGGCGACACCTAGAATTTCCGCCAATTCTGCTCGCCCCGCCGCCATGCCCAACGATCCCCAGCTCCGCCCCCTGCCCCGCCTGATCTTCGCCAGCCGCTGGCTGCAACTACCGTTGTACATGGGGCTGATCCTGGCCCAGGCCATCTACGTCTGGAGCTTCTGGACCGAGCTTGTGCATCTCATTGAGGCAGCCTTCGGCAATTCGCATGCACTGGAGATCCTGGTCAAGAACGTCGGCTACAAGAGCGAGAACGCACCCACGTCGCTGAACGAGACGGTGCTGATGCTGGTCGTGCTGGGTCTCATCGACGTGGTCATGATCTCCAACCTGCTGATCATGGTCATCGTCGGCGGCTACGAGACCTTCGTGTCGCGCATGAACCTGGACCGCCACCCGGACCAGCCCGAGTGGCTGGGCCACGTGAATGCGTCGGTGCTGAAGGTGAAGCTGGGCCTGTCCATCATCGGCATCAGCTCCATCCATCTGCTGAAGACCTTCATCAACGCGGCCAACTACGAGGAAAAGACGCTGATGTGGCAAACCATCATCCACGTCGCCTTCCTGGCGTCGGCGATGGCCATCGCGTACACCGACAAGCTGGTGGCGGAGTCGGCACAGCACCACTGACGGCGCGGCGTCAGCGCCCGACCATCTGGCCCGGCACCACCCACGCGTCGAACTGCTCGGCCGTCACGTGGCCCAGCGCCAGCGCCGCCTCGCGCAGGCTGCTGCCGTCCTTGTGGGCCTTCTTGGCGATCTGCGCGGCCTTGTCGTAGCCGATGTGGGGGTTCAGCGCCGTCACCAGCATCAGTGAACGCGACACCAGCTCGGCGATGCGCGCCTCGTTGGGCTCGATGCCCACCGCGCAATGGCGGTTGAAGCTGGCCATGCCGTCTGCCAGCAGCCGCACGCTCTGCAGGAAGTTGTGGATGACCATGGGGCGGAACACGTTCAGCTCGAAGTTGCCCGACGCGCCGCCGATGTTGATGGCCACGTCGTTGCCCATGACCTGGGCGGCCAGCATGGTCACCGCCTCGCTCTGCGTCGGGTTGACCTTGCCCGGCATGATGGACGAGCCCGGCTCGTTCTCCGGGATGCGAATCTCGCCGAGGCCGCTGCGCGGGCCGCTGGCCAGCCAGCGCACGTCGTTGGCGATCTTGTTCATGCTGGCGGCCAGCGTCTTCAGCGCGCCGTGGGCGTGCACGAGGGCGTCGCAGGCCGCCATCGCCTCGAACTTGTTCGGTGCCGTCACGAACGGCTGGTCCGTCAGCCGGGCCAGCTCCGCGGCGACCTGCTCGGCATAGCCCTTGGGCGCATTCAGCCCCGTGCCGACCGCCGTGCCGCCCAGCGCCAGTTCGTACAGATGCGGCAGCGCGGCCAGCACATGGCGCTCGCCGTGGTTGAGCTGGGCGACCCAGCCCGAGATCTCCTGCCCCAGCGTCAGCGGCGTCGCATCCTGCAGGTGCGTGCGGCCGATCTTGACGATGTCGTCATAGGCCTCGGCCTTCTGCTGCAGCGTCGTGCGCAGCGCGCGCAGCGGCGGCAGCAGCCGCTCCACCAGGCCCTGCACCGCAGCCACATGCATGGCGGTCGGGAAGACGTCGTTGCTGCTCTGGCTGCGGTTCACGTCGTCGTTGGGGTGCACCAGGCGGCCCTCGCCGCGCTCGCCACCCAGCAGCTCGCTGGCGCGGTTGGCCAGCACCTCGTTGACGTTCATGTTGGTCTGCGTGCCCGAACCCGTCTGCCAGACCACCAGCGGGAACTCGTCCACGTGCAGGCCGCTGATGACCTCGTCGGCCGCAGCCACGATGGCGTCCGTCTTCTTCGCATCCTGCAGGCCCAGCGCGTGGTTGACCACCGCCGATGCCCGCTTGACCCGAGCCAGCGCGCGGATCAACTCGGGCGCCTGGCGCTCTCCGGAGATGTCGAAGTTCTGCAGCGAGCGCTGCGTCTGCGCCCCCCACAGCTTGTCGGCCGGCACCTCGATGGGGCCGAAGGTGTCGCGTTCGATGCGGGTGCTGCTCATGACGGTTCTCACGAAGGTCGGGTTGGCTTTCAGCATAGCCAGCGCGAGAACCCTTCTCATCCGTGCGGCCACCGATAATTCCCGCCGCCCGAATCTCGTCCCGCTTCGCCACATGACCACCATACGCCAGCAAGACCTCATCGACAGCGTTAGCGCCGCCCTGCAGTACATCTCGTACTACCACCCGGCCGACTACATCGCCCACCTGGCCCGCGCCTACGAGAGCGAGGCCTCGCCCGCCGCCAAGGACGCGATCGCGCAGATCCTCACCAACAGCCGCATGTGCGCCGAAGGCAAGCGGCCCATCTGCCAGGACACCGGCATCGTCAACGTGTTCCTCAAGATCGGCATGGACGTGCGCTGGGAGGGCTTTGCCGGCAGCATCGAGGACGCCGTCAACGAAGGCGTGCGCCAGGGCTACCTGAACCCCGACAACAAGCTGCGCGCGTCCGTGCTGGACGACCCCATCTTTGCGCGCAAGAACACCAAGGACAACACGCCTGCCGTGGTGCAGATGGACCTCGTGCCCGGCAACACGGTGGAC
This sequence comes from Roseateles sp., assembly GCF_965229315.1. Lineage (GTDB taxonomy): Bacteria > Pseudomonadota > Gammaproteobacteria > Burkholderiales > Burkholderiaceae_C > Pelomonas. The sequence goes on along the minus strand of NZ_CBDDJA010000002.1, from coordinate 1,429,616 downwards.
GTCATCGTCGCGGCCAAGGGCGGCGGCAGCGAGAACAAGAGCAAGGTCTACATGCTCAACCCCAGCGACGACATCGTCGACTGGGTGCTCAAGACCGTGCCCACGATGGGCGCCGGCTGGTGCCCGCCCGGCATGCTGGGCATCGGCGTCGGCGGCACGGCAGAGAAGGCCGCGCTGCTGGCCAAGCAGGCGCTGATGGAAGACATCGACATGTACGAGCTGCTGCAGCGCGGCCCGCAAAACAAGCTCGAGGAGATGCGCATCGAGCTGTACGAGAAGGTCAACGCCCTGGGCATCGGCGCACAGGGCCTGGGTGGCCTGACCACCGTGCTGGACGTGAAGATCAAGACCTTCCCCACGCACGCGGCCAGCAAGCCCATCGCGATGATCCCCAACTGCGCGGCCACGCGCCATGCGCACTTCGTGCTGGACGGCAGCGGCCCGACCTATCTGGAGGCGCCCAGCCTGGACCTGTGGCCCGACGTGCACTGGGCGCCCGACTACAACAAGAGCCGTCGCGTCGACCTGAACGCGCTGACGCCGGCCGAGGTGGCGACCTGGAAGCCCGGCGACACGCTGCTGCTGAACGGCAAGATGCTCACCGGCCGCGACGCCGCGCACAAGCGCATCCAGGACATGCTGGCCAAGGGCGAGAAGCTGCCGGTGGACTTCACCAACCGCGTCATCTATTACGTCGGCCCGGTGGACCCGGTGCGCGACGAAGTCGTCGGCCCGGCCGGCCCGACCACCGCCACGCGCATGGACAAGTTCACCGACATGATGCTCAGCCAAACCGGCCTCATCGCGATGGTCGGCAAGGCCGAACGCGGCCCGTTGGCCATCGAGTCCATCAAGAACCACAAGAGCGCCTACCTGATGGCCGTGGGCGGCTCCGCCTACCTGGTCAGCAAGGCCATCAAGGGCGCCAAGGTCGTGGGCTTCGAGGACCTGGGCATGGAAGCCATCTACGAGTTCGACGTGGTGGACATGCCAGTGACGGTCGCCGTGGACGCCAGCGGCACCAGCGCGCACATCACCGGCCCGGCCGAGTGGAAGCAGCGCATCGCCTCGGGCAAGGCCATCGGCATTCCGGTTGCCACGGCCTGACTGCACGAGCGGGTCGCCACAATCGGGGGGTCCAACCGCCCCCCCGACATGATCCAAGTCCGCCCCCTCCAGCCCACCGACCGCGCCGCCTGGCAAGCGCTCTGGGACGGCTACAACGCCTTCTACGGCCGCGAGGGCGCCACCGCGCTGCCGGCCGAGATCACCGACACGACCTGGGCGCGTTTCCTCGACGCGAACGAGCCCCTGCATGCGCTCGTCGCGGTCGATGAGGCCGGCACGCTGCTGGGCCTGGTGCACCACGTCTTCCACCGCAGCACCAACCGCATCGAACCGGTCTGCTACCTGCAGGACTTGTTCACTGCGCCGGCCGCGCGCGGCCGCGGCGTGGGTCGGGCGCTGATCGAGGCCGTCTACACCGCCGCGCTGGCCGCCGGCTCGCGGCGTGTCTACTGGCACACGCAGGAAGGCAACGCCACCGCGCGGGCGCTGTACGACCAGGTTGCGCGGCACTTCGGCTTCATCGTCTACGCGCACGACGTCGGTTGACGCCGCGATGGCCGGCACGGCGGCGGTAAGCTGGCGGCCCCTTGGAGGACCCTCGTGCGCCTGTTCCCTGCCCTCGCCCTGCTGTCGCTGCTGTGCACCCTGTCGCCGCTCACCCAGGCACAGACGCCGGCCAGCGCCTGCTCGCTCGCGCCGGTCGCCGGCGAGATGCGCGAACTGACCTCGGGCGGCCGCACGCGCACCTACCGGCTCTTCGTGCCACCGGCCGCTGCCGGCAGCACGGCGCTGCCGCTGGTCTTCGACCTGCATGGCACGGGCGGCGACGCCGCCGGCCGCGCCGGCAAGAGCGGCTTCGAGGCGCTGGCCGCGCGCGAGGGCTTCGCGGTCGCCACGCTGCAGGGCGAGGACGCACGCTGGAACGTACCGGTCGTGAGCGGCCGCGCCGACGACGTGCAGTACGTGTCCGACGTCATCGACCACGTGGCCGCCCGCGTCTGCATCGACCCGGCGCGCGTCTACGCCACCGGCTTCTCGGGCGGCGGGCGCATGTCGTCGCTGCTGGGCTGCCGGCTGAACCACCGCATCGCAGCCATCGCGCCGGTGGGCGGGCTGCGCTGGAGCGGCCCGTGCCCGGGTCGCGCCGTGCCTGTGCTCACCATCCACGGCCTGGCCGACACGACCAACCCCTACGAAGGCCATGCCGACCGCGGTGCCGAATGGGTCGAGAGCGTGCCGGAGGCGCTGGCCGGCTGGGCCTCGCACAACCATTGCCAGCCCAAGCTGGTGCAGGAAGCGCGCCCCGGGCCGCTGCAGATGCTCCGCTACGCGGGCTGCAGCGCCGGCACCGAGGTGCGGCTGCTGCGCATCGACGGCATGGGCCACATCTGGCCACGCACCGAGGTCGACGCGGCCGAGACGGCCTGGCAGTTCTTCAAGGCCCACCCGCTGCAGTAGCTCGAACACCTCAGGAGACCCGCATGTCCAACATCCGCGCCTACGCCGCCCACACCGCTGGCGGCCCGCTGCAAGCCTTCGACTTCGACCCCGGCCCGCTGGGCAGCGAGGATGTCGAGATCGCCGTCGAGCACTGCGGCATCTGCCACTCCGACCTCGCCATGATCGACAGCGAGTGGTTCCCGGCCAGCTACCCGGTCGTGCCCGGCCATGAGGTGGTGGGCCGCATCACGGCGCTGGGCCCGCACGCCAAGGGCCGACAGATCGGCCAGCGCGTGGGCGTGGGCTGGCATGCCGGCAGCTGCACGCATTGCAACTTCTGCGTCGGCGGCGAGCAGCACCTGTGCGGCCAGCGCCAGCCGACGCTGATCGGCCGCCACGGCGGCTTTGCCGACCGGCTGCGTGCGCACTGGAGCTGGGCCATCCCGCTGCCCGACGCGCTGGACCCGGCCGCCGCCGGCCCGCTGATGTGCGGCGGCGGCACGGTGTTCCTGCCCTTCGTGCTGCACGCCGTCAAACCGACCGACCGCGTCGGCGTCGTCGGCATCGGCGGCCTGGGCCACCTGGCCGTCAAGTTCGCGCGCGCCTGGGGCTGCGAGGTGACGGCGTTCACGTCGTCGCCGTCCAAGCGCGACGAGGCGCTGGCGCTGGGCGCGCACAAGACCGTGTCCAGCGTCGACAAGGCCGAGCTGAAGGCGGCAGCGGGCAGCCTGGACTTCCTGCTCATCACGGTCGGTGCCGCGCTGAACTGGGACGCGCTGCTGGGCACGCTGGCGCCCAAGGGCCGCATGCACCTGGTGGGCGTCGTGACCGACGCGCTGAGCCTGAAGAGCGGCGGCCTGCTGAGCTGGCAGAAGGGCTTGTCGGCCTCGCCCACGCCGCCGCCGTCGGTGCTGGCGACGATGCTGCAGTTCGCGGCCCGCCACCAGATCCTGCCGCAGGTGGAGCGCTTCCCGATGAGCCGCGTCAACGACGCGCTGGACCACCTGCGCAGCGGCCGCGCGCGCTACCGCGTGGTGCTGGACGCGGACTTCTGATCAGCGCACCCGGAACACGCCAACCAGGCCCTCCAGCCGTGCCGCCTGCTCGTTCAGGCTCATGGCCGCAGCGGTGCTCTCTTCCACCAGCGCGGCGTTCTGCTGGGTCACTTCATCCAGGCGGCCCATGGCGTCGCTGACCTCGCCGATGCCGCCGCTCTGTTCGCGCGTGGCCGTCGAGATCTCGCCGATGAGGCCGCCGACACGCTGCACGTGACGGACCAGGTCGGCCATGGTCTGGCCCGCCTGCTCGACCTGCTGGCTGCCGCCGGAAATCTTCTCGATGTTTTCAGCGATCAGTTGCTTGATCTCACGCGCCGCCGTGGCGCTGCGCTGCGCCAGCGACCGCACCTCGCTGGCGACGACGGCAAAACCACGCCCCTGCTCGCCCGCCCGAGCCGCCTCGACGGCTGCGTTCAAGGCGAGGATATTGGTCTGGAAGGCGATGCCGTCGATGACCGACGTGATGTCGGCGATCTTGCGGCCCTGACCGCTGATGGCTTCCATGGTCTGCACCACCTGCTGCACGACCGTGCCGCCGGCGGTGGCCAGGCTGCTGGCCTGCTGGGCCACCTTGTTGGCCTCGGCGGCGGTGTCGGCGTTCAACCGCACGGTCGAGGCCAGCTGCTCCATCGACGACGCCGTCTGCTGCAGGCTGCCGGCCTGCTGCTCGGTGCGATTGGACAAATCCTGGTTGCCCGCCGCGATCTCACCCGTCGCGCCGGTGATGGCCTGCGCGCTCTGGCCCACGTCGGCCACCAGCGCCCGCAACGCTGCCTGCGTGCGCACCAGCGCCGCCATCATGCTGTGCTGGTCGCCCGGCGCGAGGGGCACCTCGGCCAGGAGGTCGCCCTCGGCCACGCGCTGCAACACCTTGCGCGCAACGGCCGGGTCACCCCCCAGTTCGCGCCGCAGCACGACGCGCAACCGCTGCAGCAGCACGGCGCAGACGACGAGACAGACGGCCACCAGGCCGATCACCCACCAACGGGCCTTGGCCATGGCCGCACCCGCCTCGGTGCGTGCGACCTCCTTGTCGGCGATGCTGCTCTTCTTCAGCTCCAGCAGCGCGCCGCGCAGTTCGCGCCAGGCCGGCGTTTCCTGTTTGTTGAGCAGCTGTACGGCCGCCGCACCGTCCTGCGCGGTCAGCTTCACGACCTCGGCCTGCACCTGGGCCAGCTTGGCCCGCATGGGGCCCATCGCGTCGAGCCGTTTCTTCTCCTCGGCGGAGTCCGCGGCCTCGGCTGCTGCCCGGGCCGCCTTGTCGTAGTCCGTGCCTGCGTTCTCGAGGTTCTCGTAGGCCTTCTTGTTGGCCGGGTCCAGCACCACGTTGCGCAGTGCCTGGCCCATCTGCAGCCCCTGGGCGTACATCTCCGCCACCTGGGTGGCCAGCGCATCCTGCTTGTTGAAGTAGTTGGCCAGTTGCGACTCCATGCTCGATGTCCCCACCAGCACGAAGATTCCCAGCACGGCCACAAGGCCCGCCGGCACCAGTTGAGTCAACATCACCCGCCGCATGAAACCCATCACCGCCCCCTTAGGACACCAAGTCGGCGGATGCTAGGGGTGTTGACTGAGAACCATGCTGACTTCGCCACCGAGTGGACGACGGGAAACGGGAAAATTTTGCGGCGCACCGGACACTTGCACTTGCCGGCAACGCCTCAGCCACAGGGGCCGGCGTCGCCCCGGTTCACAACGCTGGCGGGCTCTCCTGGGCGGTAAGCGCCGATTTGGGCTGGCGCTGCACCTGCTGCGGATAGGGAATGTCCACCCCCAGGTGCTTGAGCGTGCGCCAGATGGCGAGGTTGGCCTCCGAGCGCACGCCACCGCTGCCGTTCTCCGGGTCCATGATCCAGAAATACACCGTCAGCTCCAGGCCGCTGTCGGCGAACCTGCTCAGTTGCACGGACGGGCCCGGATCGCTCAACACGCGCGGCACCGCGGCGAGCGCTTCGGCCAGCGCCTTCATGACCGCCTCGACATCGCAGTCGTAATCCACCTGCACGAGGGTCGACAACAGCACGCGCGGGTCGGCCAGCGAGGAGTTCTCGACCCGCTGCGTGATCAGCATCTCGTTCGGCACGATGGCTTCCTTGCCGCCCAGCGAGCGGATCACCGTGTAGCGCGTCTTGATGTCCGTCACGCGGCCCTCGAAGCCGTCGACCTTGACCATGTCGCCGATGCGCAGCGAACGCTCGGCCAGGATGACGAAGCCGCTGACGTAGTTGGCCGCGAGCTTCTGCAGGCCGAAGCCCAGGCCCACGCCGAGCGCGCCGCCCAGCACGCCCAGGGCGGTCAGGTCGATGCCTGCGGCCGACAGCGCGAACAGCAGGCCGATGAACAGCAGCAGCGCGCGCACCGCGTTGGCGGCGATCTTGCGCATGGACATGTCCAGCGACTCGCGCCGCAGCAACTGCGCCTCGATGGCGGAGGACAGCCACAACGCCAGCACCAGCACCAGCACGGCCGTCAGCCCGCCTTCGACGAGGTTGCGCAGCGTCATGTGGACGTTGCCGACCTTCCAGCCGATGTCGTCCATGCCGTCCAGCATCAGCGGCAGCAGGCCCATGATCCACAGCACCGCACCGATCCAGATCAGCCACGAGCCGATGCGCTCGACCGCCTTGATGACGGCCGACTCGGGCCACGCCGCCGCCAGCACCCGCGCCACCAGCCGGATGGCGGCCAGCGACACCAAGAGCGGCAGCACGAGCTTGAACACGGCGGGCGCGATGCCCCACAGCGGCAGCAGCCGCCGCGCCGCGAAGGCGAACGCCACCGCCAGCAGCGGGAACAGCGCGCCATCGACGACGCGCCGGCCGAACAGCACGCTGAAGCGCCGCTGCTGCGCCGTGCGCGACAGCCCCAGGCTGACCAGCGCGGCCAGCAGCAGGCAGCCCAGCAGCACCGCCCATTCGCCCCAGGCGTTGGTGCTGAAGGCGCGGCCCAGCAAGGCCTGCAGTTCATTCAGGCTCAAAGGTTCATGCATGTGTCAGATCGGTTGTCCAGCCCTGTGTGCGGGCCGTGAGGGGAGGCGGCCCGATTGTTCAGGCAAAAACGATCACACGTCCGCCAGGGCCCGCAGGTGCACCGCGACGCTGCGCGACAGCGCGCGCAAGTCGTAGCCGCCCTCCAGCACCGAGACGATGCGCCCCTGGGCATGGCGCTCCGCCACGGCCTTGATCTTGAGCGTGATCCACTCGTAGTCGGCCTCCACCAGGCCGAGCTGCCCCAGCTCGTCGTCACGGTGCGCGTCGAAGCCGGCCGAGATGAAGATCATCTGCGGCTTGAAGCGCTCCAGCGCCGGCAGCCACATGGCTTCGACGATCTCGCGCACCTCGCCGCCGCGCGTGTAGGCCGGCAGCGGCACGTTGACCATGTTCGGCCCCTTGGGCACGGCGCCGCTGTAGGGATACAGCGGGTGCTGGAACAGGCTGACCATCAGCACGCGGTCGTCGCCGGCGATGATGTCCTCGGTGCCGTTGCCGTGGTGGACGTCGAAGTCGACGATGGCCACGCGCTCAATCCCGGCGGCCTTGCCGCGCACGTCCAGCGCGTGGCGCGCGGCAATGGCGACGTTGTTGAAGAAACAGAAGCCCATGCTCTGGTCGCGCGTGGCATGGTGGCCCGGCGGGCGCACGGCGCAGAACGCGTTGTCGGCACCGCCATCGATGACGAGGTCGGTCGCCTTCACCGCGGCACCGGCCGCATGCAGCGCGGCAGCCCAGGTGTACGCATTGGCCGACGTGTCGGGGTCGATGGCGCAGCGCTCGCCGGTCTCGGCGCAGTCGCGCAGCCGGGCGCCGATTTCGGCGACGTAGCCGTGCGTGTGCGCCAGCTCCACGTCCTTCATGTCCACGGGGCCGGCATCGACATGCGCCAGCGCCTGATCCAGGCCGGAGGCGATCAGCCAGTCATCGATGGCGGCCAGCCGCGCGGGGCATTCGGGGTGGCCCTCGCCCATGTCGTGGCGGCGGCATTCGGGGGGATTGAAATACGCGGTTGGCATGAAGGGCGGTCTGTCTCTTGCTATGGTCCAGCCTCATGACGCAAGCCCAATCACGAACGCTGGCGGCGCAACTGCTGGCGCTGCAAAACCAGATTAGCACGGTCATCAAGGGCAAGCCGGACCAGATCGCCGATTCCCTGGCCTGCCTGGTGGCCGGCGGCCACCTGCTCATCGAAGACCTGCCCGGCGTCGGCAAGACGACGCTCGCGCACGCGCTGGCGATCTCGCTGGGGCTGAAGTTCTCGCGCCTGCAGTTCACGGCCGACCTGCTGCCCAGCGACCTGCTGGGCGTGTCGGTCTATGAACGCGAGAGGAACGGTTTCGCCTTCCATCCCGGGCCGGTGTTCGCGCAGGTGCTGCTGGCCGACGAGATCAACCGCGCCGGCCCCAAGACGCAGAGCGCGCTGCTGGAGGCGATGGAGGAGCATCAGGTCAGCATCGAGGGCATCAGCCACCCGCTGCCGGCGCCGTTCTTCGTCATCGCCACGCAGAACCCGAGCGAGCAGTTGGGCACCTTCCCGCTGCCCGAGTCGCAGCTGGACCGCTTCCTGATGTGCATCTCGCTGGGCTACCCCGATGCCGCCGCGGAGCGCGAGCTGCTGATGGGCGAGGACAGCCGCGCGCTGCTGCGCGCGCTGCAGCCGGTCATGACGCCGGCCGAACTGCTGCAGGCCCGCGACGCGCTGCGCCAGATCCACGCCGCGCCGCCCCTGCTGGACTACCTGCAGGCGCTGATCGCTGCCACCCGCTCGGGCCAGTGGTTCGTCGAGGGCCTGTCGCCGCGTGCCGGCCTGGCCGTGCTGCGCGCGTCACGCGCCCGGGCGCTGCTGCAGGGGCGCGACTACGTGTCGCCCGACGACGTGCAGGCCATCCTGCCGCAGACCATCGCGCACCGGCTGCAGCCGCGCGCCGGTGCGGGCCGGGGCGCGCGCGAGCAGGTGCGCGCCATGGTCGAGGCCATCCCGCTGCCCTGACACCACGCACCGATGATTGCCCTCCAACGTCGCTGGCAGCGCTGGTGGCAAGGCCGCCAGCCGCAGGCCGACACGCACCAGACCACGCAGCGCAACGTCTACATCGTGCCCACGCTGGCCGGCCTGGCCTTCTGCGGCACGCTGGGCGTGCTGCTGCTGGCCAGCATCAATGAGCAGTTGAGCCTGGGCTACGCCCTCACCTTCGCGCTGACCGGCGCCGGCCTGGCCTCCATGCACACCACGCACGCCAACCTGCGCGGCCTGCAGATGGATTTGCGCGTGCCCGACGGCGTGCATGCGGGTGACGACTACACGCTGGAGCTGCGCCTGCACAACAGCGCCCGCGCGCGCTTCGGCATCGCCGTCAGCGCCCAGCTGGACGGCGGCACGACCGAGCCCGCCTGGGTGGACGTGCCCGCCCTCGGGCATGCCATCCTCAAGCTGCGCCTGCCCGCCGAGCGGCGCGGGCTGCGCGACCTGCGCCGCCTGGTCATCACGACGCGCTTCCCGCTCGGCTTCTTCCGCGCCTGGAGCTACTGGCGGCCCGCCAGCCGCATCTGGATCTATCCCCGGCCCGAGGCCGTGACAGCCCCGTTTCCGGTGCAGGCGGATGCCGGCGCCGGCGAGGCCGTCTCGACGCGCCAGTCGCGCAGCGGCACGGACTTCTCGGGCGTGCGCAGCTACCGGCGCGGCGACGCCATGAAGCAGATCCTGTGGCGCAAGTCGGTGCTCGCGCTGGACCAGGGCCTGCCGCCCTGGGTGCGCGAGACCGACGCGCCGATGGCCCGGGATTTGTGGCTGGACTGGCGCGACACCCAGGGGCGCGACGTGGAGGCGCGCCTGTCCCGGCTGACCGCCTGGGTGCTGGCCGCCGAGCGGCTGGGCCAGCCCTATGGACTGCGCCTGGGCGGCCGCGACACCGCACCCGCACTCGGCCCGGCCCATGCCCGAAGCTGCCTGGAGCAGCTCGCGGGGTTCGGCGCATGAGCCGCGTCGGTGACGGCTGGCGCCGCCTGCCGCGCGACACCCGCGACAGCCTCTTCCTGCTCGGCGTCATCGCCGCCGTCATCGCCCCGCATGCCGACCATCTGCCGTGGTGGAGCAGCGCGCTGACCCTGCTCGTGCTCGGCTGGCGCGGCCTGCTGGCCTGGCGCCAGCGGCCGCTGCCCAGCCGCTGGTGGCTGCTCGCCATCGTCGTGCCGTACACGGCGCTCACCTGGCTCAGCTACCGCACGCTGGTCGGCCGCGAGGCGGGCATCACGCTGCTCGTCATGCTGATGGCGCTGAAGACGATGGAGCTGCGCGCCCGCCGCGATGCCTTCGTCGTGTTCTTCCTCGGCTTCTTCCTGGTGCTGACGCAGTTCCTGTACTCGCAGTCGCTGCTGACGGCCGCGTGGTCGCTCATCGCGTTGTGGGGGCTGCTGGCGGCCGTGGTGCTGGCGCAGATGCCGTCCACCGAAGCCCAGGGCGTGCCCAGCATCGCTGTCGCCGCCCGACACGCCGCGGGCACGACAGCGCTGGGCCTGCCGGTGATGGTGCTGCTGTTCGTGCTGTTCCCGCGTATCGCGCCGCTGTGGGGCGTGCCGACCGAGGCCATCGGCAAGACGGGCCTGTCCAACCAGCTCGAATTCGGCGCGATGAACGAGATCGCCAACGACGACAGCATCGCGATGCGGCTGAAGTTCGACGGCCCGCCGCCGCCGCCCGACCAGCGCTACTTCCGTGGCCCCGTGCTGACGCGCTTCGACGGCAAGACCTGGCGCGCGCCCGACCCGCGCCCCAGCCAGAGCTGGCTGCTCGGCCGCGACGAGCTCGTCACCACCGGACCCGCGCTGCGCTACGAGGTGACGCTGGAGCCGCTGCGCATCTCGGTGCTGCCGCTGCTGGAGATGAGCCCCGGCAGGGTTGGCAGCGAACTGCCGCTGACCGACCTCGTGCTCGTGCGCGGCACGGAGCTGCAGTGGCTGTCGCCGCGGCCCATCACCGAGCGGCTGCGCTTCAACACCAGCGCCCACCTGGCCTGGCAGGCCGGCGAGCGGCGCAACCGCCTGCAGCTGGCGCTGGATGTCGACCTGCCGCCCAGCGCCAACCCGCGCACGCTCGCCTGGGCCACCCGGCTGGCCGCCGAGCCGCGCTTTGCCGACCTGGCCCCAGGGCCGCGCGCGCAAGCCCTGGCGGCCGCGCTGCTGGAGCACATCCGCACCCAGGACTTCACCTACACCCTCACCCCGGGCCGCTACGGCGTGGAGTCGCCCCACGTCATCGACGAGTTCTGGCTGGACCGCCGCCTGGGCTTCTGCGAGCACTTCGCCTCCGCCTTCGTCGTGCTGATGCGCGCCATGGACGTGCCCGCCCGCATCGTCACCGGCTTCCAGGGCTGGGACGCCGAACCGCAGGACGGCTACTACGTGGTGCGCAACGCCAACGCGCACGCTTGGGCCGAGTACTGGGTCGAAGGCCGCGGCTGGGTGCGCAGCGACCCCACCTCGGCCGTCGCGCCCAACCGTGTCATCCAGGGCCAGGCGCTGCGGCCACAGCCGGGCGTGCTGGGCCAGTTCAACCCGACCTTGTGGCGCGCCATGCGCAACGGCTGGGAGACCGTCAACAACCGCTGGCAGCAACTGGTGCTGAACTATTCGCGCCAGAACCAGTTCGACCTGCTCAAGCGCCTGGGCTTCGAACGCGCCGACTGGACGGGGCTGGGGCAGGCGCTGGCGGGTGTGATCCTGGCACTGGCGCTGGCGGGCGGGGCGTGGATACGCTGGAGCAGCCGGCCGCGTGATGCGTGGAGCCGGCTGCGCCTGGCGGCGGTCGAGGAGTTGCAGCGCATCGGGCTGCCAGCCACCTCCGCACAGGCACCGTTGACCTGGGCGCGGCTGGCTGAACAGCGCTTCGGCCCTCGCGCCGCAGACCTGGTTGCCGTGCTCCACCGGCTCGAACAGATCCGCTACGCCAAGCCGGATCATCAGCGCCATCAAGGCCGGCATCGCCGGCTGCTGGCCGAGCTGCGGCGGTCAGCACGCCCACTCGCGCCGGACCGTTAGCATCGCCACTCCTCCACCAGCTTCCGGGTCATGAAATTGACGATCAACACACGGCTCACGCAAGCGTCCCTGCTGGCGGCAGCGCTGGCTTTTGGCAGCGCGGCGTCTCATGCGCAGACACAAGCCGCTTCAGTTGCCCAGCTCATCGACTCATTGGGCGCAGCCACGCAGGCCGGAGCAACCGACGACTGGACCGCACAACGGCAGGCCGAGGCCGATGTGGCACGCAAGATTCGCGAATTGATCGTGGCCACGCCCCATGCGCAAGAACTGACCGCTGCCGACCCACAAGGACAGACACCGCTGATCCGCGCCGCCTTGCGGGGTTATGCGCAGGTGGTCGACGCATTGCTGTTGGACGCCAGCGTCAAGGGAGCGATCGACGCGAAAGCCCATGATGGCCTCTCGGCTTGGATGGCGGCCCAGTTCGCACGCCCTCTGACGCTAGCGGCATGCCACCCGCAGGTGCTGATCCGCGAGGCTGTCGGCTTGTGGGGCGCCAACCTGCGTCGCATCTCGTACTTCGCGCAACAGTCGCCGCTGCCGTTTGACCGCATTCGCACGGCGCTGGCGTCTGCCGGGGCCAAGCCCGACCTGGACGAGGCCAAGCGCTACTGGCTTGAACAGTGCCCGGGGCGCGATCCTGCGCTGACCGCGAAGATCGCCGCATCGGAAGACCTCCTTGACACGCTGATGGCCGACAGCAATCCGCGACTGCAGGCCTTCCTCAAGGAAATCCAGGACCTGCCCAAGCCCCGGCCGCCACGCCAGTTGCCTGACCAACCGCAGTTCCCCGAACGAAAGCCGACCCCGCCACGCGAGCAGCCGCCCGCCGCAGCGAGTCGCGAATCCATGACCTGCGCGCAAATGCCCAGGCCGGATGTGGGCGCCATCGGCGCGCTGGAGTGGTCGGGCAATGTGTTGTTCAAGGTGGTGGCCGAAGTTCAGGACAGCGTGCCCGTCGCCGCTGCGATCACGGTGTTGAGCAGCAGGCCGGCCGTCCCCCCGGAGGTCGCCATGTTCTTCCGCGCTGCGGTGTACCGGACACTGGGCACCTACCGTTGCGCAGGCGACCATCTGTTCCACCAAGAGTTCCAGTTCGACTACAGATGAACCGTTACAGCCGGATCCCGGCGCTCGTCATCGCCGGCCTGCTGCTCACCCAAGCATCACACGCGGCGTCTCCCAAACGGCATGCGGCCGTGTCGAAGCCTGCCGCGCAGCCAACTGCGCCGCCCCAGCCGCTGGGCTCTCGCCCCGCCGTCATCACCTTCGCCGACGACCTCGCTGCCGCCCAGAACTGGGACGCCGCCGCGCTGCGTGAGCAGCTCTCGCAGGCGCTGGACCTGCCGCGCGTGAAGCAGCTGATCCTGCCGGCCGCCACCGGCACGGCCAAGAACTGGACGGCCTACCGCGACCGCTTCATCGAGCCCAGGCGGCTGGAGGCCGGCGTCGCGTTCTGGAACGAGCACGAAGCCGCACTCACGCGGGCCGAGAGCCAGTACGGCGTACCCGCCGAGGTCATCGTCGGCATCATCGGCGTGGAGACCTTCTACGGCCGCATCACCGGCGGCTTCAAGGTGCTGGACGCGCTGGCGACGCTGGCGTTCGACTTCCCCGCCGAGCATCCGCGGGCCGCGGACCGGCAGGCGTTCTTCCGCGATGAACTGGCCGAGTTCCTGAAGCTGTGCCGCGAGAACGGGCTGGACGCCGCCGACGTGCGTGGCAGCTATGCGGGCGCGCTGGGCTGGCCGCAGTTCATGCCGGGCAGTTGGCGCAGGCACGCGGTGGACTTCGACGGCGACGGCCGCGTCGACCTGATCGCCAGCCCGGTGGACGCCATCGGCAGCGTGGCGCATTACCTGTCCGAGTACGGCTGGAAGCCCGGCGAGGCCACGCACTACAGCGTGACCCTGCCGGCGGACCGGCTGCAGCGCGCGCGGCTGCTGGCACCCGACATCAAGCCGACCTTCACCGCCGCCGAACTCACCACTGCCGGCGCCCAGCCGTCCGAGGCGGCACGCGACCACGACGGTCCCATGGCCGTCATCGAGCTGCAGAATGGCCCGAAGAAGCCGACCACCGTGCTGCTGGGCACGCAGAACTTCTGGGTCGTCACGCGCTACAACTGGTCGGCCTACTACGCGCTGGCCGTCATCGAACTGGGCCAGGCCGTGCGGGCGCGGCGGCTGCAGGCGCAGCGCTGATCCCGTCGGCGACGACGCCTACCAGCCCTCTTCGCCCGGCCACTCGGGTCCGGCGACCTCCGCCTGCGGCAGCGGCGGCGCGACGCGGTCGCTCCAATAGCGGCGACTCAGCTCGCGCTCGCAGGTGGCGGCCGACAACGGCGCGTCGCTCTGCCAGCGCCACGCGCCGCACGCGGGGCTCGCCACGACCGGCACGCCGGCCGCCTGGTAGCGCGCCAGCACCGGCGGCGCCGGGTGGCCGAAACGGCTGCGGTAGCCGGCCTGCACCAGGCCGACCCGGGGCTGCACGGCGGCCAGGAACTCGGCGCTGGACGACGTCTTGCTGCCATGGTGCGGCACCAGCAGCACATCGGCGCGCAGATCGGGCTCACGGCGCACGAGGCGCCGCTCCTGCTCGGCCTCCAGGTCACCGGCCAGCAGCGCACGCCGGCCCGCGCTCGACGTGATGCGCAGCACGCACGACATGTCGTTGGACTTGAGCGCGGCGTCGTAGTGTGCCGGCGTCGGGTGCAGCAGCTCGAAGCGCACGCCGTCCCAGGCCCAGGCCTGGCCGGCTTCGCAGCGCAGGGCCGGCGGGCCGGCGCGTCGCAGCGGGTGGCTGTCTTCGAGCGAGCTGCGCAACTCGCCCACCGGCAGCGCCTGCATCAGCGTCACGGCGCCGCCAACGTGGTCGCCATCGCGGTGGCTCAGCACCAGCATGTCCAGCCGGTGCACGCCCAGGCGACGCAGCAGTGGCAACAGCACGCGCTCGCCGGCATCCGCACCGGGCGCGTACGCCGGGCCGCTGTCGAACAGCAGCGCATGGTCGCGCGTGCGCACCAGCACCGCGTTGCCCTGGCCGATGTCGGGCGCGATCAGCTCGAACTCGCCGGCGGGCGGCCGCGTCACGGCCGGCCACAGCAACGGCAGCGCCATCGCGAGGCCCGCCAGGCGCAGGCGCCACGGCAGCCGCAGGATCATCAGCACAGCCCCGAGCAACGCCAGCCCCTGCGCCCACAGCGGCGCGGCCGGCGGCCACCAGACGGCGCCAGGCAGCGAGGCCAGCAGCCTGAGCCAAGCCATCAGGGCGTGCATCAGCCAGGCCGCGAGCGTCCACAGCGGCGCGAACACGCCGCCCAGCAGCGCCAACGGCGTGACGACGAAGCTGATGAGCGGGATGGCGACGAGGTTGGCCAGCAGGCCCACCGCCGACAGCTGCGCAAAGCAGATCAGGCCCAGCGGCGCGAGTCCGACCGTCGCGATGGCCTGGGTGTGCAGCGCCGCCTTCAGCCGCGCCCGCCACGTCGGCCCCGTCTCGCCACCACCGGCCATCAGCAGGCCCACCGCACCGAACGACAGCCAGAACCCCGGCTGCATCAGCGCCCACGGGTCCACGGCCGTGACGACGACCGCCGCGCCCAGCAGCACCAGCGGCCAGGGCCAGCGCAGGCCCAGCGTCTGCAGCCCGGCCACGGCCGCCAGCATGACCACCGTGCGCTGCGCCGGCACGCCCCAGCCCGAGAACAGCGCATAGCCCAGCGCCGCAGCCACGCCGATCCAGCGCGCGGCCAGCGGCCCCGGCACACGCAGGCACAGCCGCGTGCTGCGACGCCACAGCGGCGCGACGAGCGCGGCGGCGAGCCAGGCGAACAGCGTCACGTGCAGGCCGCTGACCGACAACAGATGCGCCACCGCCGTATCACGGAACAGCGCCCAGTCGGTATGGGTGATGGCGTTCTGGTCGCCCAGCGTCAGCGCGGCCAGCACACCGGCCATGCCGGGGTCGGCCACGTGCTCGCGGATGGCCGTGCGCAGCCGCTGCCGGGCCGCGTCGATGGACCACCACGGCGCGGCCTGCAGCCGTTCAGCTGCGCGCACCACGCCACTGGCGCGCAAGCCCTGTTCGAACAGCCACAGCTCCGCGTCGAAGCCGCCCGGGTTCGCCAGCCCGTGCGCCCGCTTGAGCCGCGCCGTGAAGCGCCAGCGCTCGCCGGCCGTGATGGAAGGTGCGTCCCTGGTTTGCTGGGTCCCCTGCAGGCCCTGGTACGACAGCAGCATCAGCCGCGCGGGCACCTCGGGCGGCAGCGCGGTGCCGGTCGGGCCCACGCCCTCGACGGCGAATTCGAACCGCCAGCCCGGCACGCCGCCCTGCCCCGTCAGCGCCACGGGCAGCGAATCGACGCGGCCGGTCAACACGAGGTCGCGGCCTTCCCAGGCCGGATGCAGCTCGGGCATCAGCCGCAGGTCGGCCCGTACGGCCGTCTGCATGAAGGCCAGCACCGCCACGCCGCCGGCCAACGCCAGCCAGTGCCGGCGGCGCCACAGCCACAGCAGCAGGAAGGCCAGCGCCAGGGCCGCGTATTCGGCCCCCGTCGGTAGCCGCTCGCAGCGCTGCACGAGCGCCAGCCCGGCCAGCCAGGCCAGGCCCATCGCCACCAGCTCGCGCATGCCCCAGGGCCGCTTCGCCACCTTGCCTCCCTGCCCGATCCGGTCGGGTCTCGGGGTGTAGCATGCCGCCGTTTTGTTCCCGCGCCACCGCGCGACCCCGCATGCGCCCGCCGGGCCGCCCCAGGGCGAACCCGGCGGGCAGAGCCCGAGACCTTCCCATGAACTCATCCGCCATCCAGGCCAAGCTCGCCGAGCTCGGCATCACCCTGCCCCCGCTCGCCGTGCCCGCCGCGGCCTACCAGCCGTTCGTGCGCACCGGCAACCTGCTGTTCGTCTCGGGCCACATCGCCAAGAAGGACGGCAAGGCCTGGGTCGGCCAGCTCGGCAAGGACACCGACACCGCGACCGGCCAGCAGGCCGCGCGCGCCATCGCCATCGACCTGCTCGGCACGCTGCAGGCCGCCACGGGCGACCTGGGCAAGGTGGTGCGCATCGTCAAGGTCATGAGCCTGGTCAACAGCACGCCGGACTTCACCGAGCAGCATCTCGTCACCAACGGCTGCTCCGAGCTGCTGGCCGCCGTGCTGGGCGACGCGGGCAAGCATGCACGCAGCGCGTTCGGCGTGGCGCAGATCCCGATGGGCGCCTGCGTCGAGATCGAGTTGATCGCGGAAGTCAGCGACTGATGTTCAGGCGGCCTTCCAAGCTGCCGGCCCGCGCGCTGGCAGGCATGGCCGCGGCGAGCTTCGCCGCCGTCGGCATCGCCCTCATCGCCCAGCACCAGTTCGGCGTGAAACCCTGCCCGTGGTGCGTGCTGCAGCGGGGCATCTTCCTGTTGATCGGGGCGTTCTCGCTGCTGGGCTGGCTGGTGCAAGCCACGCGCGCGCTGCGTCAGTCGGCCGTGGTCGCCGTGCTGCTGCTGTGCGTGGCGGGCGTGGCGGCCGCCGTCTTCCAGCATGAGGTGGCATCGCAGACGGCCACCTGTGCGATGGGCCTGGCGGACCAGATCGTCACGGCGCTGAACCTGGAGGAGCTATGGCCGTCGGTGTTCATGATCACGGCGAACTGCGCGGAAGCTGCGGCTTACCGGTTGATCGGGTTGCCGTATGAGGTCTGGAGCGGGCTGCTGTTCGTGGCGATTGGCGCGGCTGGGCTTGTTGTTCTCGGCAAGCGCTGAGGACACGGTGGTTTGATTGACTCCTGCCTGGCGCCTGCTGTGGTGCCGGGAGTTCGCCCCGGCGGGCGACCTACTTTCTTGTACGCACACGAAAGTAGGCAAAGAAAGCGCCCCCGATCCGCCCGGCCCTTTGCTTCGCAGCGGGCTGCCCTGCGCTGCTCAGGTCTTGAGGCCCCGCGAAGAACTCGCGCCGCTACGCTCTGCTCAAACATCTTCGCGAAGTCAGTTCTTGAAGCGAGCTTCGCTCGCGGCCTCAAGACCTTCCGCTGCTCGGCGGACTACTAGGGGGACCCAGGAACAGCCGGCGCCAGCCGGCTTCCGGGTTTGTCTGTTGGGCTGGTAAGAAACTCCCCTTAAAAACCGCCGAGCAGCGCAGAACAGCGAGGCGTGCGTGCAGCGCACTTCAACATCTGACTCCGCGCGACTGTTTGAGCAGAGCGCAGCGGCGCGAGTTGCACGCGGGCCTCGCTGTTCGAGCAGCGCAGGGCACCCCACTCACCATCCACCAAGCGTGGCTCAAACCACCGCCGGCAACCCCTTCAACAGCTTGTCCAGCGTCAGCGGGTAGTCCCGCACCCGCACCCCCGTGGCGTTGTAGACCGCGTTCGCGACCGCCGCCGCCGCGCCGCAGATGCCCAGCTCGCCCACGCCCTTGGCCTTCATCGGCGAGGAGATGGGGTCGGTCTCGTCCAGGAACACCACGTCCTGGTGCGGGATGTCCGCGTGCACTGGCACCTCGTAGCCCGCGAGGTCGTGGTTCACGAAGAACCCGCGCCGCACATCGACATGCAGCGCTTCCATCAGCGCCGCGCCCACGCCCATCGTCATCGCGCCGATGATCTGGCTGCGCGCCGACATGGGGTTCAGGATGCGCCCCGCCGCGCAGACCGCCAGCATGCGCCGCACGCGGATCTCGCCGCTCACCGCGTCCACGGCCACCTCGACGAAATGCCCGCCGAAGGTGGACTGCTGGTAACGCTTGTCGAGGTCGCCGTACTCGATGCCGTCCTCGGCCACCAGGCCCGCGAAGGACGACAACGGCACGGCCTTGCCGCCGCCACGCACCTGGCCGTCGGCGAACGCCGCGTCATCGCCCAGGCCAGCCTGTTGGACCACCAGGCCGCGCAGCTTCATGCAGGCCGCATAGACGCCCGACGTCGAGTTGTTGGCGCCCCACTGCCCGCCCGAACCGCAGGAGACGGGGAACGCCGAATCGCCCAGCCGCACGATGACCTGCGCCAGCGGCACGCCCATCGTCTCGGCCGCCGTCTGCGCGAGGATGGTGTAGGTGCCGGTGCCGATGTCCGTCATGTCCGTCTCGACGGTGACGCGGCCCTGCGCGTCCAGCCGCACGCGCGCCCTGGACTTCATCAGCATGTTGTTGCGAAACGCCGCCGCCACGCCCATGCCCACCAGCCAGCGGCCGTCGCGCACCTGGGCCGGCCTGGCATTGCGGCGCTGCCAGCCGAAGCGCTCGGCGCCGGTCTTCAGGCACTCGGCCAGGCGGCGCTGCGAGAACGGGCGCTGCGGCTTCTCGGGGTCCACCTGCGTGTCGTTGCGCAGGCGGAACTCGATGGGGTCCAGGCCCAGCTTCTCGGCCATCTCGTCCATCGCGATCTCCAGCGCCATCAGGCCCGGGGCCTCGCCCGGCGCACGCATCGCGTTGCCCTCGGGCAGGTCCAGCACGGCCAGGCGCATCGCGGTGTAGCGGTGCTCGCCGGCGTACAGCAACCGCGTCTGCGCCACCGCCGTCTCGGGCCCGCCGCCGGGCAGGTCGCCGGACCAGCTCTCGTGGCCGATGGCCGTGATGCGCCCGTCGCGGTCCGCGCCCAGGCGCACACGCTGCAGGGTGGCAGGCCGGTGCGTCGTGTTGTTGAAGATGAAGGGGCGCGGCAGTGCGATCTTCACCGGCCGGCCGGCGGCCTTGGCGCCCAGCGCGGCCAGCACCACATCGGCGCGCAGGAACAGCTTGCCGCCGAAGCCGCCGCCGATGTAGGGCGACTTCACGTGCACGTCCTGCTTCGGGATGCCCAGCGTCTTGGCCAGGTCCGTCACGGCCCAGTCGATCATCTGGTTGGACGTCCACACCGTCAGCTTGCGCCCCTCCCAGGCGGCGATGGTGGCGTGCGGCTCCATCATCGCGTGGCTCTGGTCGGGGGTGGTGTAGCGGGCATCGAGCTGCACAGGAGCTGCGGCGAACGCGGTCTCGAACTGGCCGACGCGCGTTTCCGACTTGCCGCCCATGCCGTCGCCCTTGGCCAGGGGCGCATGCGGCTGCTCGGCGGCCAGGTCGAAGCGGCCGGGCGCCGCGTCGTAGCGGATCTCGACGAGCTGCGCCGCGGCGCGCGCCTGCTCGAAGCTCTCGGCCACCACGACGGCCAGCGCCTGGTGGTAGTGGTCCACCTGCGGGCCGCCCAGCAGCGGCGCGGTGTTCTTGCTGCCCTTGCCCAGCTTGCCGGCATTCTGCGCGGTGACGATGGCGATCACGCCGGGTGCCGCGCGGGCCGCGCGCAGGTCCAGGGACTTGACCCGGCCCTTGGCGATGCCGGCGCCGACGATGAAGCCCACCGCGGGCGTGGGCGTGGCGTCGTGGTGCTCGTAGGCGTAGGGCGCCGTGCCGGTGGTCTTCATCGGGCCGTCGATGCGCGGCGTGGCGCGGCCGATGGCCTTGCCCTGGTCGATGGGGTTGGTGGTGGCGGGCTTGTCGAATCGCATGGTCGGCCGTCCTTTCAGCTGCGGGCAGGGTGGAGGACGTCGCCCAGCAGGCGCTCGGCCAGCTGCAGCTTGAACGCGTTGTCGTGCTGCGGCGCGGCGCCTGCGAAGGCCTGGGCGAAGAAGGTGTGCACGCCCTTGGCGAGTTGCGATTCGGCGGCCTCGACGCGCCAGGGCCGGGGCGCCACGCCGCCGAAAGCCACGCGTGCGCTGCCGTCGCGCTGGCGGATGGCAGCGACGGACACCAGCGCGAACGCATACGACGCGCGGTCGCGCACCTTGCGGTAGACGTGCTCGCCGCCCACCGGCGGCGGCAGCCAGACCGACGTGACCAGCTCGCCCTGCGCCAGCGCGTTCTCCACATGCGGCGTGTCGCCCGGCAGGCGGTGGAAGTCCGCGATCGGGATGCGGCGCGTGTGCCCGTCGGGCTGCACGGTCTCGACCTGCGCGTCCAGCACGCGCATCGCCACGGCCATGTCGCTCGGGTGCGTGGCGATGCAGGCGGTGCTGGCGCCGATGACGGCCAGCGAGCGAGCCACGCCGCCCACCGCGCTGCAGCCACTGCCGGGCTGGCGCTTGTTGCAGGGCTGCTGCGTGTCGTAGAAGTAGGGGCAGCGCGTGCGCTGCAGCAGGTTCCCCGCCGTGGTGGCGCGGTTGCGCAACTGCGCGGAGGCGCCGGACAGCAGCGCGCGCGACAGCACGGCGTAGTCCTTGCGCACGCGGGCATCGGCGGCGAGGTCGGTGTTGCGCACCAGCGCGCCCACGCGCAGGCCGCCACCTTCGCTCGATGCCACGGGCTCGATGCGGTCCAGCCCCAGCGCGTTGACGTCCACCAGGTGCGCGGGCGCCTCGATCTGCAGCTTCATCAGGTCGATGAGGTTGGTGCCGCCGGCGATGAACTTGGCGTCCGGCCGGCGTGCGACCGCATCGGCCGCTTCGGCCGGTGTGCGGGCGCGCTCGTAGGTGAAGGCCTTCATGCGGCACCGCCGTTCACGCCGACGCTGGTGATCGCGTCGGCGATGTTGGAGTAGGCACCACAGCGGCACAGGTTGCCGCTCATGCGCTCGCGCAGCTCTTCGGCGGACAGCAGCGGCCTGGCGGTCAGGTCGGCCGTCACGTGGCTGGGCACGCCGCGCAGGAGCTCGTCCAGCATGCCCGCGGCCGAACAGATCTGGCCCGGCGTGCAGTAGCCGCACTGGTAGCCGTCTTGGGCGACGAAAGCCGCCTGCAGCGGGTGCATGCGCTGCGGTGTGCCCAGGCCCTCGATGGTGGTGACCTTGGCACCGTCGAGCATGACGACGAAGGTCAGGCAGCTGTTGACACGCCGCCCGTCCAGCAGCACGGTGCACGCACCGCACTGGCCGTGGTCGCATCCCTTCTTGGTGCCGGTCAGCCGCAGGTGTTCGCGCAAGGCGTCCAGCAGCGTGGTGCGGGTGTCCAGGTCCAGCGTGTGCGGCTGGCCGTTGACCTCGAGGCTCACGGGGCCCATGGCACTGTCCTTCATGCGGGACGCCGCCGTTGCGGCGGGTGGTGCGGCATCGGCCGCCATGATCGTGGCCGTGCCCGCGCTGGCGATCAGCACGTCACGACGGGAAAGACTGGTCCGCCCATCATCCATGGCAAAGCTCCGAGCTGGTGGTGATGCAGCCTAGGCGGTCCACCCCCGCAGCCCGTGTCGGACAGCGTGCCGTCGCGGCGCCGGACGCCTCGACCGTTACCGCGGCCGCCGGGTTCGCGCGGGCTACTCGCCCTTGACGACGCCCTCGCGCCGCGGGTCGGCGCCGCCGACCCAGCCGCCCTTCACCCGCATCAGCACCTGCAGGCCGCTCGTCAGGTCGGTCTCGCTGACCTGGTGGCCGCGGCCGCGCAGGTCCGCGAGCTGCGCGTCCGTCAGCGTGCCGTGCTCGACGATGAGCACGCCCGAGTTGAAGTGGCCGAAGTTGGGCAGGTCCACCGCCTGCTGCACCGGCAGCCCCCAGGCCAGCGCGCCGGTGATGACCTTGGCCACGTAATGGATGATGACCGGCCCGCCCGGTGAGCCGGCCACCAGCACGAGCTGGCCGGCGCGGTCGAACACCAGCGTGGGCGCCATGCTGGAGCGCGGCCGCTTGCCCGCCTCGACGCGGTTGGCCACCGGTTTGCCGTCGGCGCCCACCGGGTTCAGCGAGAAGTCGGTGAGCTGGTTGTTCAGCATGAAGCCGCCGGCCAGGCCCGTGCCGCCGTCGCTCATGACGCGGTTGCCGAAGGCGGACTCGACGCTGGTGGTCATGGACACCGCGTGGCCCTGGGCGTCGACGACGCTGACCTGGCTGGTGCCCGCCTCGAGCTGCGCGGCCTGCGGCGCCCACGCCTGCTTCACGTCACCCGGCTGGCCGGCCGTGGCCGTGCCCATCGCCGTGGGGCCGATCAACGCGCCCCGCTGCTTCAGGTAGGCCGGTGCAAGCAGGCTCTGCCAGTCCCCGCCCGGCGCGGTGACGAAGGCCGGGTCGCCGATGAACTGGGCGCGGTCGGCGAATGCGAGCTTGGCGGACTCGGCATAGGCGTGCATCCAGTCCGCCGTGATCCCCTGGGCGGCGACGGCGGCGGGCTGGGTGTCCAGCAGGCCGAGGATCTGCATCAGCGTCAGGTGCCCGGACGTCGGTGGGCCGAAGCCGCAGACGCGCCAACTGCGCCAGTCGTTGCACAGCGGCGGGCGCACGACGGGCTTGTAGCCCGCGAGGTCGGCGACCGTCAGCAGCCCCGGTCGCACATGGCCCTGCACGCGGCGCACGATGTCCTCGGCCACCGGGCCCTCGTAGAAGCCCTTGGCGCCCTGTCTGGCGATACCGCGCAGCACGGCGGCGTAGGCCGGGTTCTTCAGCACGGTGCCCACCGGCTTGGGCTGGCCGGCGGCGTCGAAGAAGTACGGGGCGGCCTGCGGGTCGTGGCGCAGCGCGGGTTCGGCGCTGAACAGCTCGAACAGCCGCGGGCTGATCGCGAAGCCCCGCTCGGCCAGCCGGATGGCGGGCTCGAACAGCCGCGCCCACGGCAGCCGGCCGTGCTGGCGGTGGCCTTCGGCCAGCATGGCCAGCACGCCGGGCGTGCCGGTGGACAGGCCGCTCATGACGGCCTCGCGCATCGGCAGCGGCTTGCCGTCGGGCTTCAGGAACATCTGCGGCGTGGCGGCGGCGGGCGCCGTCTCGCGCCCATCGAAGGACTGCACCTGCCGGCCGTCCCAGTGCATCAGGAAGGCGCCACCGGCGATGCCGCTGGACTGCGGCTCGACCAGCCCCAGCACGGCCTGCACGGCCACGGCCGCGTCCAAGGCCGAGCCGCCCGCCTTCAGCATCTCGACGCCGGCGTCCACCGCCAGCGGGTTGGCCGCCGTCACGGCGAAGCGCCGGGCCGGCGCTGTCAGGCTGCCCTGCTTGGCGGTGCGGGTGGTGGCCGCTTCCGGTTGCTCGACCGCCCCGGCCGACGGCACCTGAAGGGCGAACAAAAGCGCAACGGGAAGCAGCCGCAAGGTCATGTGAAGTAGCCGAGGTCTCGGGTCGTGTAGTTGCCGATCTGGGGCAGCACCGTCGGCAAATCGGTCGCCGGCACGCCCATCCAGGTCGCAAGTGTCGCCGCGAGCTGGTCCACCGAGGTGGTGGGCAGCAGCCGGCCCTGGCCCACGTCGTCCGGCCCGTTGACGCTGACCGACGGCAGCGTGCCGTAGAAACGCCCGCCCTTGACGGCGCCGCCCATGACGAAGTGATGGCTGCCCCAGCCGTGGTCGCTGCCGTCGCCGTTGCTGGTCAGCGTGCGGCCGAAGTCGCTGGCGGTGAAGGTCGTGACCTGCTGCGCCACGCCCAGCTCCACGGTGGCGGCGTGGAAGCTGGCCAGCGCATCGTTGACCTGCGTCAGCAGCAGCGGGTGCTGGGCGACGAGCAGGTCGTGCAGGTCGAAGCCGCCGATGGAGACGAAGTACACCTGCCGTGTCGCGCCCAGGCTCTGCCGTGCGGCGATGAGCTTGGCCACCATCTGCAGTTGGGCGGACAACGAGGCCGTGCCGAACGCGGTGCCCATTGCCGGCAGCCCGGCCAGCGCCGCGCCCAGCGTGACCTGCGCGTCCACCGAGCGGCGCACGACGCGGTTCAGCTCTGCTTCCATCCAGTGGCTGCGGTCCGCGGTGATCAGCGAGCGCAGCGCGGTGGCGCAGGCCTGCGAGCCGAACAGCGGCTTGGTGATGCCGTTGACGGCCACCGCGCCGTTGGTGGACACCTGGTACTGCGCCGCCTGCCGGCCCGCCATGAACACGGCGTTGCCGGACACGTTGATGCAGGTGAAGCTGGACGTGGCGTTGCTGTTCAGGAACAGGTCGCCGATGCGCCCGCCCCAGCCGGACGTGGCCCCCTCGGGCGAGCTGGCCTGCCAGGTCGACTGCTGGTCGTTGTGCGAGAACAGCTTGGGCGGCAGCGGCACGCTCTGGGCCTTGTACTGGGCCAGCGTGGTGGGCTGCACCAGCGTGCCGACGTTGAGCTGCACGGCCAGCGTGCCGGCGTCCCACAGGCCCTTGAGCTTGCCGAGCTGCGGTGCCAGCGCCATCTGCCGGCCGCCGGCCGCGACGGGCAGCGCGGTGGCGGCCAATGCGTCACGCGAGATGGCCAGCGACTGGCGGATGCCGGCATAGGCGGTGTAGCTGGCCGAGTCGTACGGGATCAGCGTGTTGCCGTAGTCGTTGCCGCCGTACAGGAACACGCACACCAGCGCCTTGTAGTCGCCCGGCGCGGTGGCCGCAGCCGCCTCGCCGATGCCGGCCAGCGACAGCGCCCAGGGCGCGGCCGTGCCGGCAACGCCGAGCGCACTGGCGCGGCGCAGGAACTCGCGACGCTGCAGTTGGGGGAGCTTGTTGAGCTTCATGGCGTCGTCACTTCTGGATGAGGTACTCGGGGCAGGCCATCAGCATCAGGATGGCGGCCTGCACGCGGTTGAGCTTGCCGGCATCGGTGCTCGCGCTCATGGTGGCAATGGCTGTCGCCACGGTGTTCTCGGTGATGGCCGAGACGCCGCCGCCGCCCAGCCGCAGGGCCAGGCTGGCCACCAGCGCGGGCGCATCGGTGGCCAGGGCCAGTTCGGCGGTGTAGTCGGCCTTGACCTCGCCGATGCCGCTGGCGATGGCCGTCTGCAGGAAGTTGAGATAGCCCGCCACCGTGCTCTCGTTGCAGAGCTGGAACTCGGGCGCCGTGATGCCGCTGCTGCCGAGCGCGGAGCCCGGCGGCACGTAGCCGGGGCGGAAGAAGTTGAACACCGACCCGCTGCGCAGCGGGCTCTGGCCCAGCCGCGTGGCCGGGTTGCTGGTATCGCCGATGTTCCAGGCCTCGGTGGCCGACGTGACGCCAAAGCTGCGTCCCCACTGCAGCAGCCGCTGCACGGGCTCGCGCAGCTTGCCGCTGGACGGCGTCGTCGCGGCGCTGCGGGCCTCGGTGTCCAGCAGCACCGCGCGGATGACCGCCTTCAGGTCGCCGCGCACGCCCGCGCCGTTGTTCGCCCACACGGCCGACACGCGCGCCACGTAGGCGGCGCTGGGGTTGGACGTCACCAGCCGCTGGATGAGCTGCCGGCCGAGGAACGGGCCGACGTTGGCATGGCTGGCCAGCGTGTCCAGCGCCGTCTTCATCGCAGCCGGTCCGTCCGCGCTGGCGGGGATGTCCACATCCAGCACGCGCTTGGCGCCGGTGGAGAAGCGCGCGGCGATGTTGGCCATGGGCTTCCTGACATAGGCCGGGTCGGTGGTGCTGGTGGCGGCGCCGTAGTCCCAGCCGGTGAAGACACGCGCCAGGTCGGTGATCTGCGTCTGCGTGTAGGTCTCCAGCGGCTTGCCGTCGCTGCCGACCTTGGCGCTGCCGTCGGCGTTCAGTTGCACCAGGCCGATGGACATCAGCTGCATGACCTCGCGCGCGTAGTTCTCGTCGGGCACCCGGCCGGTCTTGGTGTCTTCCTTCTGGTTGCCACGCATGTTGAGGTACACCCCCATGCCGGTCGACAGCGTCACCCCCTCCAGCAGCGCGCGGTAGGTGCCGAAGGCGTTCTGCTCCAGCATGTCCAGGTAGGCGGCGCCGACGAAGCCCGGCCATTGCACCGGCAGCCCGTTCATCGAGATGACGAAGATCTCCGACAGCGCCAGCACCACGCGCTGGCGCAGCGTGTCAGGCGCGGTCATGAGCTTGCGCCACAGCGTGTTGTCCAGCCCCGCGAAGCTGTTGCGGTTGGCCTCGACCGCGTAGCCTTTGGCCACCATCCAGTCGTAGTGGCCGTCGGTGACGGGCATGGCCAGCTGGGCGTCCAGCCAGGCCGCATAGCCATTGGCCTTGACGCTGGCGATGTCGGCCGGCAGCGCGGCGAAGCCCGCCTGTGCCAAGAAGCGCGCGGCCTGGGCGTCGGTGGGCGCCGCGGTTGGCGTGGGCGGCGGGGTTGGCGCGGGCGGCGGCGAGGCCGGCGTGGTGTCGCTGCTGCCCCCGCCCCCGCCCCCGCAGGCGCTCAGAAGCGCTGCCGAAGAGAGCGCGGCGGCGGCTGGCGTCAGTGCGGCAGGCAGGCCGGCCGCAAGCGCGTCGGCGGGCTCGGGGAGCGGCGGCGACGGCGCCCTGAACAACTCGGGCAGTTCGGAAAGAGCGGGCAGAGCGGAAAGAGCGGGCATGGGCGGCGTCCGTGAGGTGCGGCGCGAATGATGGCCAACCCCGGCCCTGCTGGCGCGGCTGTCACAACGGAGTCGTGACAAACGCCCTGGCGCTTACCAGCAGAAACATGCTTGGACGGCTGACCGCAAGCCCAGCGACAGCCAGCGCCTGCGGCCCAACGAAAAAGCCCCGCACTGCGGGGCTCCTTGATCGATGCGCCGGGCGGCGCCTGCCGCGGGCCGTCAGAGCAGCGGCACGCCCGTCTTGCTCTGCGCGAATTCGCGCGTCACGCCCTCGGCCAGCTCGACGAGCTTCAGGCCTTCCGGCACCACGTCGAAAACGCCCAGGTCCGTGATGATGCGGTCCACCACGCCCACGCCCGTCAGCGGCAGCGTGCATGCGGGGATGATCTTCAGGTCCTCGGTGCCGTCCTTCTTGCGGGCCACGTGTTCCATCAGCACGATGACGCGCTTGACGCCCGCCACCAGGTCCATGGCCCCGCCCATGCCCTTGACCATCTTGCCGGGGATCATCCAGTTCGCCAGGTCGCCGCCGCCGCTGACCTGCATGGCGCCCAGGATGGACAGGTTGATCTTGCCGGCACGGATCATCGCGAAGCTGTCGTGGCTGCCGAAGATGCTGCTGCCCGGCAAGGTGGTGACGGTCTGCTTGCCAGCGTTGATGAGGTCGGCGTCCACCTCGTCCTCGGTCGGGAACGGGCCGATGCCCAGCATGCCGTTCTCGCTCTGCAGCCAGACTTCCTTCGTCGCCGGCACATGGTTGGCCACCAGCGTCGGGATGCCGATGCCGAGGTTCACGTAGAAGCCGTCTTCCAGCTCCTGGGCCGCGCGCGCGGCCATTTGGTCTTGCGTCCAGGCCATGGCTCAGGCCTCCTTCTTCGGGCTGAGGGTCTTCTTCTCGATGCGCTTCTCGGGGTTCGCATTGAGCACGATGCGGTGCACGTAGATGCCGGGCAGGTGCACGTCGTCGGGGTCGATCTCGCCGGTCTCGACGATCTGCTCCACCTCCACCACCGTCAGCTTGCCGGCCATCGCCACGGCCGGGTTGAAGTTGCGCGCGGTGCGGCGGAACACCAGGTTGCCGCTCTTGTCGGCCTTGTAGGCCTTGACCAGGGACACGTCGGGCACCAGGGCCTTTTCCAGGATGTAGGTCTCGCCGTCGAACTCGCGGACCTCCTTGCCCTCGGCGATCAGTGTGCCCACGCCGGTGCGCACGAAAAACGCCGGAATGCCGGCGCCACCGGCACGCAGCTTCTCGGCCAGCGTGCCCTGCGGCGTGAACTCCAGCTCCAGCTCCTTGGCCAGGTACTGCCGCTCGAACTCCTTGTTCTCGCCCACGTAGCTGGAAATCATCTTCCTGATCTGGCGCGTCTCCAGCAACTGGCCCAGGCCGAAGCCATCGACGCCGGCGTTGTTGGAGATGACCGTCAGGTCCTTGACGCCGCTGTCGCGAAGGGCTGCGATCAGCGCCTCCGGAATGCCGCACAGGCCGAAGCCGCCCACGGCCAGCAACTGCCCGTCCTTCACGACGCCGCGCAGCGCCTCGTCAGCGCTCGGGTACACCTTGTTCATGCCGTCTCCTGCCTTTTCGGGTGAAGTGCGAAGGGTACTATCGCGCGCCTTCCGAAGTCGATTACGCGAATTCGCCTAAGTGGACCCTGCCGCCCCCGATTACCGCAGCGCCTTCCAGCTCGCTCCCATCGGCCTGGTGCTGTCGGCCCGGCGCCAGATCGTGGACTGCAACGAGCGGGTGTTGCAGATGTTCTCGGCCACGCGCGAGCAACTCGTCGGCCAGAGCTTTGCCGTCATGTACCCCAGCGCCGTGGAGTTCGAACGCACCGGCGCGCGCATCGTCGCCCGCCTGGACGCGGAAGGCCCCATGGCAAATTACGCCGACGACCGCGTCATGCGTCGGCTGGGCAGCGGCGAACTGTTCTGGTGCCACGTGACCGGGCGCGCGCTGGATCCGGCCGACCCGCATGCGCGCGGCATCTGGAGCTTCGAGGACTTGTCGGCGCGCCGGCAGATCACCGCCGAACTGACCCCGCGCGAGCGCGAGATCGCCGCACTGCTCGTCGAGGGCCAGACCAGCAAGCTGATCGGCCGCAACCTGGGCGTGAGCCCGCGCACGGTGGACATCTACCGGGGCCGGCTGATGAAGAAATACCAGGCGGGCAGCACGCCCGAACTGATCCATAAATTGCTGAGCGCATGAGTTCCCATCACGCCCCCGAGCTGCCCTACTGCCGCAACTGCCACTACACGCTGGCGACACCGCGCCCGGTCCACTGCGGCCATTGCGGCCAGGAGACCGACCTGCATCCGCCGTCGGTGCGCGAGATGTTCACCGAGTACGTCGGCCACTACGTCGCCTTCGACGGCCCGCTGTGGCGCACGCTGTGGGCACTGGTCTGCCTGCCCGGCCACCTGACGAATGCCTACTTCCGCGGCCAGCGGCGCCGCTACGTGCTGCCGCTGCGGGTCTACCTGAGCGCCAGCTTCGTGTTCTTCGTCGGCTCGCATCTGCTGCCGCATTCGCCCTGGGAGGGCAGCATGGGTGACGCACCCATCGTGCAGCTCGACAAGCCGGAGCCGGCCGCGTCAGGCGCGACCGGCGCGCCAGCGGTGGGCGAGCGCCGCAGTTTCGACCAGTCGGTCGAGCGCTGCGCCGCATCACCGCCTCGCGCCGACTGCAGCCCGGCCGAGGCCTTCCTGTCCCGCCTCGTCCACGCCGCCAATGCCATGAGCCGCGCGCAGTGGACCGGGCGGCTGACCGCGCTGGCGCCGTACGGCATGCTGGCCATGCAGCCGGTGTTCGCGGCCCTGCTGCTGCTCATGTTCGCCGGCAGCGGCCGGCGCTATGCCGAGCATTTCGTGTTTTCGCTGCACTGCCACAGCCTGTGGTTCCTGGCGCTGCTGCTGGCCCTGGCAACCGACGCCGTCGGCCAGATGCAGCTCGCCGTTTTCTGCCAGGGCCTGCTGGCGATGCGCAACGTCTACGGGCTGGGCTGGTGGGCGGCGATCTGGCGCGGCGTCCTGCTCAGCCTGGCCTACCTGCTGTTGCTGAGCCTGGGGCTGGCGCTGCTGGCGGCCGGCATCGCCGCCAGCGCCATCACCGCGGCCTGATCAGGTGAACACGCCCTGGCGCAGCCACTTGGTGGCGACCCACTTCTCGCCGTCCAGCACGGGCGAGCCGCCATGCAGCGTCTGCGTGGACGGGTGCGGGCGGTCGTAGCTGAAGAACACCGCATTGCCCTTGACGGGCGCGACGTCCAGGCCGATGTCCGGGAAGATGGTGGAGCCGCCCGCCACCGGCGTGTTCAGGTACATGACCAGCGTGGCGACACGCTGGCCGCCACGCTTGAGGATGCCCGGCGTGCTGGCATGGGCGGGCTCGAAGTAGTCGTAGTGCGGCTGGTACTCGGCGCCCGGGCGGTAGCGCAGCACCTGCAGGCCTTCGCCGTGGTCCAGCGGCCAGCGCAGCAGCGTCGCGATGCGCGACTCGATGCGGCGGATCAGGTCGGTCTCGCCGCGCTCGAAGAACATGCCGTCGCTGGTGCGCGCGGCGTTCACCTCGCTGCCCTCGCTGCCGGTGGCCACCGTCTCGGAGCGCGCCAGGCGGCGGCCGGCGAGCGCGGTGATGCCGTCGCATTCCTCGTCCGACAGCAGGTTGCCGAACACCACCACGCGCGGCTGGCGCAGCGCCATCACCACCTGGACCTGGCGGTCACCCGCGTCGATGACGGGCGCGAAGCGACTCAGGTCGGGCTCGGGCAGGCCGGCCGTGGTGCCAGGCGCCGATCCGGGGGACGACGTCGGCGCGGCGGACGGGCCCAGCACGCGCGCCAGCGCCTGACGGGCGATGGTGTCGTTCCAGCCGCTGCCCAGCATGGCGGCGAGGATGCTGTCGGCCGGATGCCCGGCACGCGACTGCTCGGAAATCCATTCACAGAGTTCGGGCGTGATGACTTGCTGGCTCATGCTGATGCTTGGCGACGGAAGACGAAGGTGTCGGCGGACGACGCGGCGGGAGCGAAACGATAGCCGTCCAGGTCGAAGCCCTTCAGGCTCTCCGGCGCCTCCAGCCGCTGCTGGATGGCGTAGCGCGCCATCAGGCCGCGGGCGCGCTTGGCGAAGAAGCTGATGATCTTGTACTCGCCGTTCTTCCAGTCCTCGAACTGGCAGTCGACGACGCGCGGCTTGAGGGCCCGGCGGTCCGCCGCGCGGAAGTACTCCTGCGAGGCCAGGTTGACGATGACCGGCGCCTGCTCGCCACGGGCCAGCTTGTTCAGGTGCAGCGCCAGGCGGTCGCCCCACCAGTCGTAGAGGCTGGCGCCGGCCGGCGTGGCCAGCCGCGTGCCCATCTCCAGGCGGTAGGGCTGCATGCGGTCCAGCGGACGCAGCAGACCGTACAGGCCCGACAGCATGCGCACGCGCTGCTGCGCCCAGGCCAGGTCGTCGGCCGACAGCGTCTTCGCGTCCAGCCCGTCGTAGACGTCGCCGTTGAAGGCCAGCACGGCCGGCTTGCTGTTGTGCTCGGTGAAGCGCGGGCGGTACGCCGCATAGCGGTCCACGTTGAGCTGCGCCAGCGGCTCGGACAGGTCCATCAGCGCGCGCACGTCGGCCACGGTCTTGGTGCGCAGGATGTCGATGAGCGCAGCCGTGTCATCGAGGAACTGCGGGCGGGTCAGCGCCGGCGCCAGTTCGGGTGGCGTGGGCGTGTCGTAGTCGAGCGACTTGGCGGGCGAGAGCAGGAACAGCATGGGCGCGGATTTTGGCCCAGGCTCAAGCTGCGGCGGCGCGTCGCTCCAGGCCTGCATGCAGGGCCATGCCGGCGCCCATCGCCAACACGAAGCCCAGCGCCTTGACGCTGCCCATGCCCAGCACCACCAGCGCCGGGCCGGGGCACAGGCCGGCCAGCCCCCAGCCGATGCCAAACAGCAGGCTGCCGCCGATGAGCCGGCGGTCGATGCCGATCTGCTTGGGCCACTGCATGGGCAGGCCGGCGAGGGATGCACGCCGCTGCCGCGCCAGCGTGAAGGCCGGCAGCGCCACGGCGATGGCGCCGGCCATCACCAGGGCCAGCGATGGGTCCCAGGCGCCAGTGACATCCAGGAAGCCCAGCACCTTGGCCGGCGCCACCATGCCCGAGACGATGAGGCCCAGGCCGAACAGCAGGCCCGAGGCGAAGGCGATCCAGGCAGCCATGCGCGCCTCCTTCACAGCAGATGGCGGACGACGAAGACGGTCGCAAAGCCGGCGGCCATGAAGGCCAGCGTCGCCACCGCCGAGCGCGGCGACAGCCGCGACAGGCCGCAGACACCGTGGCCGCTGGTGCAGCCGGCCCCGTATCGCGTGCCGACGCCCACGAGCAGGCCGGCCGCGATCAGCGTGACCCAGTCGGCGTCGATGGACGCACGCGCGGCCGGGCTCACCAGCGCCAGCACCCACGGCGACGCCAGCAGCCCGCCGATGAAGGCCAGCCGCCAGCGCCTGTCTCCCGCGCGCAGCAGGCCGCCCAGGATGCCGCTGATGCCGGCGATGCGGCCACCCAGCAGCAGCAGCATCGCCACCGCGATGCCGATCAGCAACCCGCCGGCCAGCGCCGGCGCGGGCGTGAAGGCTTGCCAGTCCACCGTCATGCGTCCTCCGTCGGGCAGTACAAGGTGTAGAGCGTACGCAGCAGCGCCAGCAGCCGCGGGTCCGCCACGCGGTAGATGACGCGCTTGCCGTCGCGCCGCGTGTCGACCAGGCCCTCGCGGCGCAGCACGCCGAGCTGCTGCGAGAGCGTCGGCTGGTGGATGCCGAGCGCCTCTTCCAGTTCGCCGACGCTGACCTCGCCCTGCGACATCTGGCACAGCAGCAACAGCCGCTCCGTGTTGGCCAGCGCCTTCAGCGCGGCCACGGCCTCCCCGGCCGCTTCGCGCAGCGTGTGGATGTCGAGGGCGGGCGGCTGGGACATGGGCTCATTATATTGATCAATATAATGACTGCACCCCATCGACCCAGCGACGCCATGCCCATCGCCATCCAAGGCTTCCATGACCCGGTGACGGGCACCGTCAGCTACGTCGTGCACGACCCCGCCACGCGCCAGGCCGCGGTCATCGACCCCGTGCTGGACTTCGACCTCGCCTCGGGCCGCACGGCCACGCGCAGCGCCGATGCGCTGCTGGCCCACCTGCAGGCGCTGGGCCTCACGCTGCAGTGGATCCTGGAAACCCATGCCCATGCGGACCACCTCTCCGCCGCGCACCACCTGCAGCGGCAGGCCGGTGGCCTGATCGCGATCGGCGCGCACATCCGCGAGGTGCAGGCCGCCTTTGGCCGGCTCTACAACCAGCCGGTGCAAGACGACGGCTTCGACCGGCTGCTGGGCGACGGCGAGCGCTTTCGCATCGGCGGCATCGAGGCCACCGCCCTGCTCGTTCCCGGCCACACACCCGCCGACATGGCGTACCGCATCGAGGATGCCGTCTTCGTCGGCGACACCCTCTTCATGCCCGACCTGGGCAGTGCCCGCTGCGACTTCCCCGGCGGCGACGCGGCCCAGCTCTACCGCTCCATGCACCGGCTGCTGGCGCTGCCACCCGAGACTCGCCTGTTCGTCTGCCACGACTATCCCGTGGGCCGCGAGGCCCGCTGGCAGACGACGGTGGCCGAGCAGCGCGCCGCCAACATCCACGTCCGCGACGGCGTCGGCGAGGCCGAGTTCGTCGCGATGCGCCGCACGCGCGACGCCACGCTGGCCGTGCCGGCGCTGATGCTGCCGTCGCTGCAGGTGAACATCCGCGCCGGCCAGCTGCCGCCCGCAGACAGCAACGGCGTGGCCTACCTTCGCATCCCGATCAACGCGCTGTAGCGTCCCCAAGCAGCGCTCCCAAAAAAGAAACCCCGCCGAAGCGGGGCATGGGGGCCTGGGGGCGCGCGACGCCGGCTCAGCGCGTCAGAAGCGCGTTGGCGGCAGCCACGTCCTCCGGGCGCAACTGGCCCGAAGCCTGGCGCAGCCGCAGGCCGTTGACGACCACGTCATAGCGGGCCTTGGCCAGGTCGCGCTGGGTCGTGTAGAGCTGCGTCTGCGCGTTCAGCACGTCCAGGTTCACGCGCACGCCGACCTTGTAGCCGAGCTGCGTGGCTTCCAGCGCGAGCTTGGTGGACGACTCGGCGGCCTCGTAGGCGTTGACCTGCGCCTTCAGCGACTGCACGCCGAAGAAGGCGCGGCGCGTGGCCTCGGCGACGCTGCGGCGCGCGTAGTCGAGGTCGTTGCGGGCCTTGTCTTCCAGCACCAGCGTTTCCTTGATGCGGTTCTGCGTCAGGCCGCCGGTGTAGATCGGGTAGCTCAGCGTCAGGCCCACGCTGGCGGTCTTGGCCGTGCCGGCACCGGCCGCGATGGCCGCAGCGCCGCCCAGGCTGTTCTGCTGGTTCTGCCCCCCCAGCGTGGCGTTGGCGCTGACCGTGGGCAGCGCGCTGGCGCGCGCGATCTGCGTGTCCAGCTGCGCCACTTCCAGGCCCAGGCGGGCCTTGCGCACGCTGGGGTGCTGGTCATCGGCGGTGGCGACCCAGGTGTCCACGTTGTCGCTGGGCAGCGCCGGCAGCGCGACAGGCACGGCCAGGCTCTTGGGCTCCACGCCCACGCGACCGACGAACTGGTCCAGCGTCACGCGCTTGACGCGCAGGTCGTTGTCGGCGGCCAGTTCCTGCGCCACGGCCAGGTCATAGCGGGCCTGCGCTTCACGCGTGTCGGTGATGGTGGCGGTGCCGACTTCGAAGTTGCGCTTGGCGGACGCGAGCTGCTCGGAGATGGCCGCCTTGTTGGCCTGCGAGGTGGTCAGCGTGTCCTTGGCGGACAGCACGTCGAAATAGGCCGTGGCCAGGCGGACGATGAGGTCCTGCTCGGCGGTTTCCAGGTCCGCCTGCGCGACGGCATAGCCGCGCCGGGCCTTGTCGATGGTGGGGCCGTTGGTCGCGTTGAAGACCGAGTAACTGCCTTGCAGGCCGGCGGACAGCACGCGGGTGTTGTAGTTGCCGGTCGCGGCCGGGTCGTACTGCGTCGCCGTGCCGGACGCCGACAGGCCCAGCGTGGGGCGCACCAGCGCTTCGGCCTGCGCGGCGCGGGCGGCGGCCGCGTCCGCGGCGGCGCGGGTGGCCAGGTAGGTGGCGTCATAGCCCCGGGCGGCGTCATAGAGCTCTTGCAGGCTCTGGGCCTGGACCACGCCGGCGAGCAGAAGGCAGGCCGCGGCGGCCAGCGGTTGCAGGATCAGGCGAGGGGCTGTGACGAAGGGCATGGAATTCCTTGGCTGGAATGGAGAGTTAGGCAGCGGCCGAGGTTATAGAGGCAAAGCACCCCGATGACTGAAGCCATGTGACGACCTGCACGCCGGGCGGTGGCAAACGGCGTTTTGAGGCGATGGGCTGCTTCAGAAGCTGAACGCCGGGGACTCCGCAAACCCCGGCAGCCGGCCGGCCACCGTGTCGAACAGCTCGACGGACTGGAAATCGCTGGCGCCGACGCGCGTGACCAGCACGGCACGCATCACCGGTTCGTCGCCGACGATGCCCAGCAGGCGGCCGCCCACCTTCAACTGGTCCAGCAGCACCTGCGGCACGAACGCGACGGAGCCGGACAGCAGGATGGCGTCGAACGGCGCCTCGGACGACAGGCCGGCAGCGCCATCCTGGTTCAGCACGGTCACGTTCAGCACGCCGGCGCGCTTGAGGTTGGCTTGCGCCTGCGCGGCCAGGCCCGCATCGGCCTCCAGCGCGATGACGCGCTGCGCCTTGTGGCCCAGCAGCGCGGCCAGGTGGCCGGTGGCGGCGCCGATCTCCAGCACCGTCTCGTGGCGCTGCAGCTTCAGCTCCTGCAGCAGCCGCGCCTCGACGCGGGGCGCCAGCATGCGGCGCGTGGCCGTCAACGGCAGTTCGGTGTCGACGAAGGCCTGGATGCGGTGCGCCTCGGGCACGAAATCCTCGCGGTGGACGACGTGCAGCAACTCCAGCACGCTGGCGTCGAGCACGTCCCAGGGGCGGATCTGCTGCTCGATCATGTTGAAGCGGGCTTGTTCGAGGTTCATCTTGTTCTCCGGGGGCGCGGTGCGGCAGGCTGAAAAACCAAAATTCTAGGAGGTCAGGCCGGGTTGGCGAGCAGGCCGTGCAACAGCAGCGACATCTGGGCGTCCAGCAGTTCCTCGGCACTCATGCTGTGGTGGCAGAGGTCGTGCTCGCCGAACGAGTGCTCGTGCAGCAGCATGTGCAGCATGGGCGCGATCAGCAGGTGCACGGTCGCCTCGACGGGCACGGCCCGGAATTCGCCGCTGCGGATGCCACGCTCGATGAGGCCGCCGATCAGGTTCTGCGACGGCGTGACGACCTCGTCCAGGTAGAACTGCGCCAGGTCCGGGAAGTGACGCGCCTCGATCATCATGATCTTGCAGACCACACCGGCGTTGCCGTGGCCGACCTTGGCCCACCAGGCCTGCATCATCTCGCGCAGCAGGCACGCAATGGCGCCTTCGTGCTGTGCCG
This sequence comes from Roseateles sp., assembly GCF_965229315.1. Classification (GTDB taxonomy): domain Bacteria; phylum Pseudomonadota; class Gammaproteobacteria; order Burkholderiales; family Burkholderiaceae_C; genus Pelomonas. The sequence continues at coordinate 1,393,383 of NZ_CBDDJA010000002.1, read as the reverse complement.
CCTGCGCGGCCGACTCGGCGATGTGCACGCCCAGGTTCTCGTGCACGACGGCCTTGAGCAGCTCTTCCTTGCTCGGGTAGTAGCGGTACAGCGTGCCCTTGGCGACACCGGCGCGCGCGGCGACCTCCTCGCTGCGCGTGGCGGCGAAGCCTTTCTCGACGAACAGCGCCAGCGCGGCGTCCAGCAGCTCCTGCGGGCGGGCGTCCTTGCGGCGTTGGCGGGGGGTGGCGGTGGCCAAGGGAGCGAAGTTAATGACCGAAGGGTCAGTAATGTACCGGGGCCGGCCAGCGCCCCGCAAGTCGCGCGCCCACCCCGCTGGCTACACTGCGCCGCCATTTTTCTCGTTTGCGCCGGAGTCGTTTCGTGGATGTCATCCTGCTGATCAAAGCCGCCATCATGGGCATCGTCGAGGGGCTGACCGAGTTCCTGCCGATCTCGTCGACCGGCCATCTCATCCTCACCGGCAGCCTGCTGGGCCTGACCGACGCCAAGTCCAAGGTGTTCGACATCGCCATCCAGAGCGGCGCGATCCTCGCCGTCTTCATCGTCTACTGGGCCCGCCTGCGCGAGGCGCTGATGGGCATCGGCCACAGCGAGAAGCAGCGCCGCTTCGTGGCGAACGTGTTCATCGGCTTCCTGCCGGCCGCGCTCGTGGGCCTGACGGTCTACAAGATGATCAAGGCGCATCTGTTCAACGCGCCGGTGGTGGCCGGCGCCTTCATCGTCGGCGCGCTCATCATCCTGTGGGCCGAGAAGCGCTCCCAGCCGGTGCCCCGCGTGCAGAGCGTGGACGACATGAGCCCGCTGGACGCGCTCAAGGTCGGCCTGGTGCAGTGCCTGGGCATGATCCCCGGCACCAGCCGCTCGGGCGCCACCATCATCGGCGGCATGCTGCTGGGCCTGTCGCGCAAGGCGGCGACCGACTTCTCCTTCTTCCTGGCCATCCCGACGCTGGTGGCGGCCGGCGGCTACAGCATGTGGAAGGAGCGCCACGCCCTGTCCATGGCCGATGCGCCGATGTTCATCGTCGGCTTCGTCGTCAGCTTCCTGGCCGCCTGGGCGTGCGTGCGCTGGCTGCTGCGCTACGTGTCCAGCCACACCTTCGTGCCGTTCGCCTGGTACCGCATCGCCTTCGGCATCGTCGTGCTCATCACCTGGGCGACGGGTACGGTCATCTGGGCGGACTGAGATAATTCGGGCATGGCCATCACGATCAAGACCGCAGCCGATGTCGAGGGTATGCGCATCGCCGGACGCCTGGCGTCCGAAGTCCTGGACATGCTCACGGCGCACGTCAAGCCGGGCGTCACCACCAACGAGCTGGACCGGCTCGCGCACGACCACATCGTCCACGTGCAGCAGGCCATCCCCGCACCGCTGAACTACTGCCCGCCGGGCTACATCCCCTACCCCAAGTCGATCTGCACGTCGGTCAACGCGCAGGTCTGCCACGGCATCCCGAACGACAAGCCGCTGAAGAACGGCGACATCGTCAACATCGACGTCACCGTCATCAAGGACGGCTGGCACGGCGACACCAGCCGCATGTTCGTCGTCGGCGAGGGCTCCATCGCCGCCAGGCGGCTGTGCGCGTTCACGTACGAAGCCATGTGGAAGGGCATCGCCAAGGTCAGGCCAGGCGCGCGCCTGGGCGACATCGGCCACGCCATCCAGACCTTCGCCGAGAACGCGGGCTTTTCCATCGTGCGCGAGTTCTGCGGCCACGGCATCGGCCAGGTCTTCCACGAGGAGCCGCAGGTGCTGCACTACGGCCGCCCCGGCACGCTGGACGAACTGGTGCCCGGCATGATGTTCACCATCGAGCCCATGATCAACGCCGGCCGGCGCGAGATCAAGGAGCTGGGCGATGGCTGGACCATCGTCACCAAGGACCGGTCGCTGTCCGCGCAGTGGGAGCACACCATCCTCGTCACCGACACCGGCTACGAGGTGATGACGCTGTCGGCCGGCAGCCCGCCGCCGCCGGCGTTCATCACGCAGACGGCGGCGGCCCCTGCCACCACTGCGGCCTGAGGCCGTGGCAACGCTCGCCGAGCTCCGCCAGCAGTTCAAGGCCGGCAAGCAGACGCTCATCGACGACTTCCTCGCCGCGCGGCCCACGCAGGCCGGCGCGCTGACGCTGCTGCGCCGGCTCGCCCGCCATGTCGACGACACGCTGCGCGGCCTTTGGGTGCAGGCAGAGCAGAACGGCATGCCTGCGGGCGCGTGCCTGGCGGCCGTGGGCGGCTACGGCCGCGGCGAGCTTTACCCGCACTCCGACGTGGACGTCCTCGTGCTGCTGCCCGACGGCGTCGAGGCCCATGTGCCTGGCGCCGTCAAGACGGCCATCGAGGGCTTCATCACGTCCTGCTGGGATGTCGGGCTGGAGATCGGCTCCTCGGTGCGCACGCTGGGCGAATGCCTGTCCGAATCGCAGGGCGACGTGACGGTACAGACCGCGCTGCTCGAAGCGCGCCCGCTGGCCGGCGACGCGAAGCTGTTCAAGCTGATGGCCAGGCGCTTCATGCAGGCCATGGACGCCAAGGCCTTCTTCCGCGCCAAGACGCTGGAGATGCTGCAGCGCCACACCAAGTTCGATGACACGCCCTATGCGCTGGAGCCCAACTGCAAGGAAAGCCCCGGCGGCCTGCGCGACCTGCAGATGCTGATCTGGATCGCGCGCGCGGCGGGCCTGGGCAAGACCTGGAAGGCCTTGAGCGCGCGCGGCCTCATCACCCCGTTCGAGAGCCGCCAGCTGCAGCGCAACGAGGGGCAGCTGCGGCTGATCCGCGCGCGGCTGCATGCGATCGCCGGCCGGCGCGAAGACCGGCTGGTGTTCGACCTGCAGACGGCGGTGGCGCAGAGCTTCGGCTTCAAGAGCACCGTCGCCCAGCGCGCGTCCGAGGTGCTGATGCGGCGCTACTACTGGGCTGCCAAGGCCGTCACGCAGCTGCACCAGATCCTGCTGCTGAACCTGGAGGAGCAGATCAACGGCTCGCAGCAGAACCTGCTGCGCGAGATCGAAGGCCAGCCGGACTTCCTGGACCGCGGCCGCATGCTGGAGGTCGCCAGCGACGACCTTTACCAGCGCGACCCGCACGCCATCCTGCGCACCTTCCTCATCTACCAGCAGACGCCCGGCATCAAGGGCTTTTCGGCGCGCACGCTGCGGGCGCTGTACAACGCGCGCGGCCTGATGGACACGGCCTGGCGGCGCGACCCGGTCAACCGCGCCACCTTCATGACCATGCTGCGTGCGCCGGAAGGTCAGACGCATGCGTTCCGGCTCATGAACCAGACGTCCGTGCTGGGCCGCTACCTGTGGGTGTTCCGCGCCATCGTCGGGCAGATGCAGCATGACCTGTTCCACGTCTACACGGTGGACCAGCACATCCTGATGGTGCTGCGCAACGTGCGCCGCTTCTTCGTGCCGGAGCACGCGCACGAGTACCCGTTCTGCTCGCAGCTCGCCTCGCAGTGGGCGCAGCCCGAGCTGCTCTACATCGCCGCCCTGTTCCACGACGTGGCCAAGGGCCGCGGCGGCGACCACTCCGAACTGGGCGCCACCGAGGTGCGGCGCTTCTGCCGCCAGCACGGGATGAATGCCGCCGACACGGCCATGTGCGTCTTCCTCGTGGAACACCACCTGACGATGTCCCGCGTGGCGCAGAAGGAGGACCTGTCCGACCCCGACGTCATCGCCGCCTTCGCCGCCAAGGTGGGGGACGTGCGCCACCTCACGGCGCTGTACCTGCTGACGGTGGCCGACATCCGCGGCACCAGCCCCAAGGTCTGGAACGCCTGGAAGGGCAAGCTGCTGGAGGATCTGTACCGCATCACGCTGCGGGCGCTGGGTGGCGCCAAGATCAACGTCGACGCCGAGATCGAGGCGCGCAAGCAGGAGGCCCGGCAAGACCTGGCCCTGCACTCGCAGCTGCCCGGCACCGAGGAGCCGCTGTGGAAGAAGCTGGCGCTGAGCTACTTCGCGCGGCACGACGGCGCCGAACTCGCCTGGCACGCGCGCTCGCTGTGGCGCCATGTCGAGAGCCCGGTGCCCGTCGTGCGCGCCCGCCCCTCGCCCATCGGCGAGGGGCTGCAGGTGCTGGTCTACGCGCCCGACCAGCCCGACCTGTTCGCCCGCATCTGCGGCTACTTCGACGGCGCGGGCTTCAGCATCCTGGACGCCAAGGTCCACACCACGCGCGACGGCTACGCGCTCGACACCTTCCAGGTCATCCGCCCGGAGGCCGACGTGCACCACCGCGACCTGGTGCCGCTGGTGGAGCAGAAACTGTCCATCGCGCTGCAGGCCGACGGCCCGCTGCCTGAGCCCAGGCGCGGGCGCCTGTCGCGCCGCGTCAAGAGCTTCCCCTATTCGCCACGGATCTCGCTGCGCCCCGACGAGCGCGCCACCGCCTGGCTGCTGACCATCTCCACCAGCGACCGCGCCGGCCTGCTCTACGCCATCGCCCGCGTGCTGGCGCGCCACGGCATCAACCTGCAGCTCGCCAAGATCTCGACGCTGGGCGAGCGCGTGGAAGACACCTTCCTGCTCGACGGCCCGGCGCTGCAGCAGAACAAGGCGCAGTTGCAGATCGAGAGCGAGCTGCTGGACGCGGTGTCGCTGCCCGCATGATCGCCGCACGGCAGACAGGGGCGCGCGCATGAACTACACCATCGGCATCGCGGACGCGAGCGCCCAGTTGGGCCGCTTCGACGCCATCCTCGACGTGCGCTCGCCTGCGGAATTCGCCGAAGACCACATCCCCGGCGCCGAGAACTGGCCGGTGCTGGACGACGACGAGCGCCGCATCGTCGGCACGCTCTACGCGCAAGACCCGCTGGCCGCGCGGCGACTGGGCGCATCGCTCGTTGCGCGCAACGTGTCGCGGCTGCTGGACGAGCGCACCGGCGACAAGGGCAAGACCTGGCGCCCACTCGTCTACTGCTGGCGCGGCGGGCAGCGGTCGCTGTCGCTGCACTGGTTTCTCGGCCAGATCGGCTTTCGATCACGCCAGCTCGTGGGCGGCTACAAGGCCTACCGCACGCAGGTGCGCGACGACCTCGACGCCTGGCCCGCGCGTTTCAACTGGCAGGTGCTGTGCGGCCGCACCGGCAGCGGCAAGACGCGGCTGCTGCACGCCTTGGCCGCCGAAGGCGCCCAGGTGCTGGACCTCGAAGCACTGGCTGCCCACCGCGGCTCCGTGCTCGGCGCCCTGCCCGGCTCCGCTCAGCCCACCCAGAAGTCCTTCGACAGCGCGCTGTGGGCCGCGCTGCGCGCGCTGGACACCGCGCGGCCGGTGTTCGTCGAGAGCGAGAGCCGCAAGATCGGCCGCATCACCGTGACCGAAGCGCTGCTGGGCGCAATGCGCAGCCACGGCGACTGCATCTGGATCGCCATGCCCGAGGCCGAACGCGTGGCGCTGCTGCTGCAGGACTATGCCCACTTCAGCGCCGACCCCGACGGCTTCTGCCGCGCGCTGGACGGCCTCATCGAACTGCGCGGCCGTGCGCGCGTGACCGACTGGCAGTCCCGCGCCCATGCGGGCGACTGGGCCGGCGTGTTCGCCGAGCTGATGCGCGAGCACTACGACCCAGGTTACGAACGATCACTGCGGGGATATTTCCCGGCGCTCGCGCACGCCCGCGAGCTGACGCTTGCCAACGGTTCGCCAGCGTGCGTCCGGCTGGTTGCTCGCGAGCTCATGGAGCAGCATGCCAGCAGGGTTTGACCCGGTCTGCAACCCACACCGATGCCGGCCTATACTTCCAGCGCAAGTGGGGGGGTAGCTCAGCTGGGAGAGCGCCGCGTTCGCAATGCGGAGGTCGGGAGTTCGATCCTCCTCCTCTCCACCAAACGTGCCCTAAGGCCTTGATCTTCAAGGACTTTTCTTTTTGGCGCGGTCAACTCAGATGGGATGTCCAACTCCATATCCAAGTTCGTGCGCCGAGATGTACGTCCAAGCCCCTTCAGACTTCTCACACCTGGTTTTGCATCGATCATCAGTTGTCGATCGGGACCCAGCACCTCGCGTGCGATGCGCAGGCGGCGGACGTCGTCGGCCCGGTCCCGGCCGACCTTGAGCTTGATGTGGTTGAAGCCTGCGTCTACCGCCTCTTGGCACAGGTGGCGCAGCTTCTCGTCGTCACAGCCCACCGACGTCGTGTAGCAGGGGTAGCCTTCGGTCAGCAATGTCTGCGCACACGCAGCCTTGCCTTCAGCGCGCTTGCGCAGCAGGGCCAGCGCCTGTTCGGGCGTGATGCAGTCGGTGATGTAACGGAAGTCGATGCAACGCACCAGTTCCGCCGGGCTCATATCAGCCACCAGGCGCCATAAGGGCTTGCCGACCGACTTGGCCCAAAGGTCCCACACGGCGTTCACCACCGCGCCGGTGGCCAGGTGCATGGCGCCCTTGTCGGGCCCGATCCAACGCAGCTGGCTGACCGCTTTGATGCTGGCGTTCGCCTCGGCAACACCATCGACAAGGACATGATCGCCGTGCCCATTGGGCCGCCACTGCGCATGGCTGTCGTAGCCTCGCCAGGCTACTTCGCAGTGAACCCAGTCCCGAAGACTCCGCACGACCTGATGATGCATCGCTGCATCAACCAGCGCATGCCCACGTCAGGCGGGCTGTACGTCTGGGACTTCGCCAAGAAGGGCAAGCAGGTCAATGTCCGCGTGGACGGTCCCTTGATCTTCAATACCGCCCCGCCTCAGGTCGATGCCGCGCTGGCTGGTGCCGGTGTTGCCCTGTTGCCGGAGGACGAACTGGGTTCACAGATCGACGAGGGGCGCCTCGTGCGCGTGTCGAGGATTGGTGCCCTCCGTTCGCCGGCTACCACCTCTACTACCCGAGCCGGCGCCAACCATCGCCGGCGTTTTTCTTGGTGTTGAAGGCCGTGCAGTTCGACGGGCGGCGCCGGTAGAAAGGCTTACCTGTCCTCCGTTCATGCCGCTGCGAGCGCAGGTCGAGCTCGCCCAATCTACATAGGCATGCATGAGCCGAAGCGGGGGCAGAACCACAGCTAGCCTGGCACCTCGTTGGCATAACTTGGCTGCCGACACGACAGGCGCCGCATAACCTTGCCGGCGGTCGTTTCAGAGCTCACGAGCGCAGACTCAACCGCAATAGTAGGGATGCGCGCCACCCTGAGAGAACCTAAAACGCGGCCTCGTACTCTGGCAGACGTGCCGCTCGTGGAGGCTGTGTGGGTGTAGAGACTTCGCCGAACGATCCCGCAAAATCGCTGGACGATCAGATCAAGGAGCTCCAGCGTGAGAAGCTGCAGCGCGAAATCCGCCAGCTGCGAGGCCTGACCTTCGAGTCTCTGGCCAAGCTGTCGGTCGCTGTGCTGGGGATCGTCGCCGCGTCCTGGGCAGTGGGTAGCGGGGCGATCAAGGCGCAGCTCGATCTGATCGACACGCGCGAGAAGCTGGTCGCGAAGAACGCCGAACTCACCGATCAGGCCAACAAACTGGCCATGCAGACGACTGAGCTCCATAGACGATCGGCAGAGATCGAAGAGAAGCAGAAGGAGCTCACTGATCTCGATGCGCGCAAGGCGCTTCTGGCGGACGAATACTCTCGATTGCAGACGACCGTCAGACACATCAACGACGGCTCTCAGCAACTGTCGCCTGCGGCGCCTGGCAAGGGCAAGCAAGCCCTCAAGGATGAGCTGACGCAAGCGTCCAAGCCGATTGTCTTTGTGCAGTTTGCGGGATCGTTGAACCGGGACGCGACCATCAAGCCACTGCTGCAGGCCCTCAACGCCAGCGGCTTCAATGCGCCGGGCGCCCAGCGTATCAACAAGAATCAAACCAACGAGGTCCGCTATTTCGCCAACACGGACTTCGAACGTGCGGCCGCGGCCAAGGTCGCAAGCATTGCCCAGGACACGTTTGCCAAACTGGGCTGCCCTCTGCCGACCCTCACCGCGAAACTGGTTCAGCGCGAAGATGGCAAAACCAGCCCGACAGAACTGTGGTTGATGCACAGCTGCGAAGCAAAACCCTGAACCCTGTCGCCGGGCGTTCTGGACACCCGGTCAAGACTGAAGGGCCGAGAAAAAGCCGAACGTGCCAAGCCCAAGTCGGGCAACGGGCGCAATGGCAAACCCCTGGCATACACTCGATTGGCAAGCATCGGCCCCTCCGGTGCAGACGCCCTCGCCGGGCGCACAGCCGCGCCACATGCCCCCGTTGCCTCCCGTCACCAGAGCCTTCCTGCTGGCTTGCGTTGGTGCCTTCTGTTTCTTCGAACTGTTCCCCGCGCTGGCCTTCTGGTTCGAGCTGTGGCCGGTGCAATCTGGCGCGTTCCTGCCGTGGCAGTTGCTGAGCTACGCCTTCCTGCACGCCAACTTCACGCACCTGCTGTTCAACATGCTGGGCCTGTGGATGTTCGGCGGCGAGCTGGAACGGGTCTGGGGCCCGCGGCGCTACACGCAGATGCTGCTGGCCAGCACGCTGAGCGCCGCGGCCGTGCAACTGGCGTTCACGTTCGTGATCGGCTCCAACTCGCCGACGGTCGGCGCCTCCGGGGCGCTGTTCGGCCTGCTGCTGTCCTTCGGCATGCTGTTCCCCAACCGCATCATCGTGCCGCTGATCCCGCCCATCCCGATGAAGGCCAAGGTCTTCGTCGCCATCTACGGTGGCCTGGAGCTGATCCTGGGCTTCAATGGCGGCAGCGGCGTGGCCCATTTCGCCCACCTGGGCGGCATGCTGGGCGCGTGGCTACTGATCCGCCACTGGCGCTCGCCGCGCCGTCGCGGCTGACCGCCTGATGACGCCCGGCGTCATCGGCGTCGACATCGGCGGCACCGGCATCCACCTGCTCAGCGCTGACGGCGAGCAATCCGCGGCGACCGGCCTGGCCTTCAATGCTGACAACGCACAACGGCTGATCCGCAGCTTCATCGACCGCCAGGCAACGCCCGTGCGCGCCCTCGGCATCGCCGTGCCGGGCCTGGTGGACGGGCACCGCGTCGTGCTGTCCCACGTGCTGCCCGGGCTCAACGGCTGGCTGCCGTCGTTCGGCGTGCCGGTCACGCTGCTCAACGACGTGGACGCGGCACTCGCCGAAGCACTGCCCGCCACGGGCGAGTTTGAAACGGCCGGCATGGTCATGGTCGGCAGTTGTCTGGGCGCGGCGTTCGTGACCCAGGGCCGGCGGCTGCAGGGTGCGGGCGGTTTTGCCGGCGAGTTGGGCCACGCGCCCGTGCCGACGCCCGACGGCCCGCGCCTGCTGAACGACCTGGCCGGTGGCCGCGCGCTGCTGGCCCGCACCGGCCTCGAAGCCGCCGACCTGGCCGCCGCGCTGGCGGCCGGCGACGCGAACGCCCATGCCGCCGTGCGCGACGCGGGCCGTCACCTGGGCTGGGCTGGGCGCTGGCCTGGCTCATCAACGTGCTGAACCCGGGCCGCCTGGTCGTCGGTGGCGGCACGCTGGAGTTCGACGGCTTGTGGCCCGAGGCGCTGGCCCAGGCCGAGGCCTTTGCGCTGCCGCCGCTGTGGGCGGGCTGCCGCTTGGAACGCGTGGCCGATGGCAAGCGCCTCGTCGCGCGGGGCGCGGCGCGGGCCGCTACAGCCCTTCTCGCGGCGTCGGGTAGCGCAGGCTCAGCCGCAGCTCGCGCCTGAGCCGCTTGTTGGCCAGCCGGCGCGATTCGCTCCAGAAGCTCAGCTGCATCGGGCTCATGCGCTCGGCGGCCTGGGCGCGCGTGATGCGCTCGGGCCGCGGCAGCCCGGCCAGGTCGGCCGCCAGGTCGAAGTAGTCGCCCATCAGCAACTCGCTGTCATCGCAGGCATTCACGACGCGCTGCGGCCGGCCGCGCAGCAAGGCGAGCAGGCAGGCTTGCGCCAGGTCGTCCGCGTGGATGTGGTTGGTGAACACATCGTCCTCGCGGCGCAGCACGGGCGTGCCGCGCGCCAGCCGCTCGCGCGGGTGGCCGCCCTCGCGGTCGCTCGCGTAGATGCCGGGCACGCGCAGGATGCCCGCGCGCACGCCGTGGCGGCGGCCGAAGGTGCGCAGCTGCGACTCGGCATGGACACGGCGGCGCGCCCGGTCCGTCGCAGGGTTCACCGCACGCGTCTCGTCGATGCGGTCACCGCCGCAGTCGCCGTAGACGCCGGTGGTGCTCACGTAGACCAGCGCCGTGGGCGGGTGGCGGGCGAGCGCCGCCAGCAGGTGCCGCGTGCGCTCGTCCGTGGCGCCCGCCAAGGCTGGCGGGGCGAGGTGCAGCACCAGGTCAGCCAGCCCGGCCAGGCGGCCCAGCGTCGCGGGCTGGTCCAGGTTGCCCAGCAGCGGCACGGCGCCCGCCTGCCGCAGCGCCGAGGCCCGCGCAGGCGACGAGGTCAGCGCGAACACGCGCCAGCGCCCGGCCAGCAGCTTCAGCACACGCAGGCCGACGTCGCCGCAGCCGATGATCAGCAATCGTGGGGGTGATGTCATGGTCGGGCAAAATGGCGGCCAGTCTACGGCCCCGGACTCTGCAGCGGGGCCGCTTGCTTTTTGAGCGCATGAGTCATCAGATCACCATCCAGCCCGCCGGCCGCGTCTACACGACCGAGGGCGACGACACCCTGCTCGCCGCCGCCATCCGCAACGGCGTGGGCCTGCCCTACGGCTGCAAGGACGGCGCCTGTGGCTCCTGCAAGAGCAAGCTGCTCGAAGGCACGGTCGTGCACGGCAGCCACCAGCCCAAGGCACTGTCCACCGAAGAGGAAGCCGCCGGCTACGTGCTGACCTGCTGCGCGCGACCGCAGACGGACTGCGTCGTCGAGGCGCGCACGGTGCCCGGCGCCGGCGAGTTCCCGGTGCTGAAGCTGCCGACGCGCGTGGCCGCCATCGCCCGGCCGGCCTCCGATGTCGCCGTGCTGACGATGCAGCTCGCGGCCAACCAGAACTTCCAGTTCCGCGCCGGCCAGTACGTCGAGTTCATCCTGCGCGACGGCGTGCGCCGCAGCTACTCGATGGCCAACGCGCCGCACGCGCTGCCCGGCCAGATCGAACTGCACATCCGCCACATGCCCGGCGGCAAGTTCACCGACCATGTGTTCGGCGCGCTCAAGGAGAAGGACATCCTGCGCATGGAAGGCCCGTTCGGCAGCTTCTTCCTGCGCGAGGACAGCGACAAACCCATCGTGCTGCTGGCCAGCGGTACCGGCTTCGCGCCCATCAAGGCCATCATCGAGCGCGCCCGCCACATCGGCGCCACGCGCCCCATGGTGTTGTACTGGGGCGCTCGCAAACAGGCCGACCTGTACCTGAACGGCTGGGCCGCGCAGGTCGCTGCCGAGTGGCCGCAGCTGACCTACGTGCCCGTGCTGTCCGAGCCCGACGAGGGCTGGACGGGTCGCACCGGCTTCGTCCACCGCGCGGTCATGGAAGACCTGCCCGGCATGGCGGGCCATCAGGTCTATGCCTGCGGCGCACCCATCATGGTCGAGTCGGCGCAGCGCGATTTCGTGTCGCAGTGCAACCTGCCGGCCGAAGAGTTCTACGCCGACGCGTTCACGTCCGAAGCCGACAAGCACGCATGAAGCGTCGACCCCTCGCCCAGGCTCGCTTCGCTGAACGCGGGCGTGTCTGGTCGGTCCCCCGAGGGGACGGCGATGCCCGCGGCTTTGAGCCGCGAGCACATCGCCATGGCGGGCCGGCTTGGGAGCGGCCCGGCGCTCGGCCCGTCAACACCAACTGCGGAATGGACACCTGAGATGTTCGAACCCCCCTGGACCGCGCCCACCGAGATCGTCGATGCGCTCAGGCGCGATGGCGAGGCCGTGGTGGCGCCGACCTCGCTGGGCGTGCTGGGCGTGTCGGCGGCCGAACTCGACGCGCTCAAGTCCTGCTGGAACGACCTGCCGCCCGACGGCTACCTGCGCGATGGCGGCCGCTACCGCTTCCGCCGCCACGGCTGCTTCGTGGCAGACGGCGACACGCTGACGCTCAGCGCCCACCGCGCCCACTGGCAGCCCCTGGACTACAACGCACTGCACGGCGGCATCCAGCGCTGGTTCGTGCCGCTGGCGCCGGAGATGAGCGAGTCGCCCGCTTGGAAGGCGCTGCTGCTGGGTCTGGCCCGGGTCGCGTCGGCCCTGAAGGGTGAGCAGCGCTGGTTCATCGAGGCCCACCCCTTCCGCATCGACACCAGCGACGGCATCGGCCGCCCCACGCCCGAGGGTGCGCACCGCGACGGCGTGGACCTCGTGGCTGTGCTGTTCGTGGGCCGGCACGGCATCAAGGGCGGCGAGTCCCGCGTGTTCGACGCGCATGGCCCGGCGGGCCAGCGCTTCACGATGACCCTGCCGTGGACCACGCTGCTGCTGGACGACGAGCGCGTCATCCACGAAACCACGCCCATCCAGCCGCTGGCCAGCGGCGAGCGCGGCTGGCGCGATACCTTGGTCATCACCTTGCGAAGCGGCGGCTTCCAGGGCCCCTGACGCGGCTCCGTAGAATCCCGAACGGCCGCGCCACAAGCGCGGCCGTTTCTCTTTCACTGCCGCGCCACAAGCGCCTGACCGACATGAACCCGACTTCCCTCTTCGGCCTGCCCGAGCAAGCCGCCCACGAGCGCGTGCTGCTCGCCACCGACCCGGCCACCGGCCTCAAGGCCATCCTGGCCGTGCACAGCACCGCACGCGGCCCCGCCTTCGGCGGCTGCCGGCTGTGGCATTACGAATCCGAAGGCGCCGCGCTGAACGACGCGCTGCGCCTGTCGCAAGGCATGAGCCTGAAGAACGCGCTGGCCGACCTGCCCTTCGGCGGCGGTAAGGCCGTGATCTTGAAGCCGCAAGGCCAGTTCGACCGCGCTGCGCTGTTCGCCGCCTTCGGCCGCGCCGTGCAGTCGTTGAACGGCGCCTACATCACCGCCGAGGACGTGGGCACCACCACCGCCGACATGCGCGGCATGCAGGCCGAGACGTCCTTCGTCAGCGGCATCCCGCGCGAAGGCGCTTTCGGCGGCGACCCCAGCCCGAAGACGGCCTGGGGCGTGTTCGTGGCCATCCAGGCCGGCGCGCGCCTCGTGCTGGGCCGCACCTCGCTGGACGGCGTGCGCGTCGCGCTGCAGGGCCTGGGCGCCGTGGGCTGGCACCTGGCCGAGTTCCTGCACCAGGCCGGCGCCAGGCTGGTGGTGGCCGACGTAGACCAGGCCAAGGTCGAACGCGCCATCGCGCAGTTCGGTGCGGTGCCCGCGAACGTCGCGGAGATCCTGGCGGCCGACGTCGACGTGCTGGCGCCCTGCGCGCTGGGCGCCTCGCTGAACGAGCAGACCGTGCCCACCGTGCGCGCCAAGCTGATTGCCGGCGCCGCCAACAACCAACTCGCCACCGCTGGCGACGGCGACGCGCTGCAGCGCCGCGGCATCTGCTACCTGCCGGACTACCTCGTGAATGCCGGCGGCATCATCAGCGTGGCCCGCGAGTATCGCGGCGAGGGCGAAGAGGCCAAGGTGATGGCCGAAGTCAGCAAGATCGCCGAGCGGGTCGACGAGCTGCTGCAGCGCGTGCAGACGGCCGATTCCACGCCGGCCCGCGTGGCTGACGACTGGGCGCGTTCCAAGCTCGTTCGCCTGGGTTGAACCTCTTGCGACTCCAAAGCAAAACGCCCGGCACCGCCGGGCGTTTTTTATGGGCGCTCGCGCGCTTATTCGCCCAGATATGCGGCGCGAACCTTGGGGTCGTTCAGCAACGCGCTGCCCTCGCCCTCCATCGTCACCTCGCCGGACTCCATCACGTAGCCGCGGTTGGCGAGCTGCAGCGCGCGGCTGGCGTTCTGCTCGACGAGCAGCACGGTCACGCCCTGCTTGTGGATGTCGTTCACGACCTCGAAGATCTTGTCCACCATGATGGGCGACAGCCCCATGGACGGCTCGTCCAGCAGCAGCACCTTGGGGCGCGCCATCAGCGCGCGGCCCATGGCCAGCATCTGCTGCTCACCGCCGGACATCGTGCCGGCGAGCTGCTTGGCGCGCTCCTTCAGCCGCGGGAACAGGCCGAAGACCTTGTCCATGTCGGCCTGGATCTCGCCGTCCTTGCGGTTGTAGGCGCCCATCTGCAGGTTCTCGATGATGGTCATGCGCGTGAACGTGCCGCGGCCCTCGGGCACCATCACCAGGCCTTGCTTGGCCAGGTCCCAGGCGCCCTGGCCCTTGATGGCCTTGCCCAGGTACTCGACGCTGCCGGCGGCCACCGGCTGCAGGCCGGTGATGGCCTTCAGCGTCGTCGTCTTGCCGGCGCCGTTGGCGCCGATCAGCGACACCAGTTCGCCCTCGCGCACCTCGAAGCTGACGCCCTTGACGGCCTGGATGCCGCCGTAGGCGACCTTCAGGTCGCTGACCTTGAGCAGGGTTTGATTTGGTTGTGCCATGTTCTTCTTCCCTCTCAGTGGGGCTTGTGGCCAGCGCCCAGGTAGGCCTCGATGACCTTCTCGTTGTTCTGCACCTCGGCCGGCGTGCCCTCGGCGATCTGCTTGCCGTAGTCCAGCACCGTCACACGGTCGCACAGGCCCATGACCAGCTTCACGTCGTGCTCGATGAGCAGGATGGTGCGGCCGTCCTTGCGGATGCGGTCGATCAGCTCGCGCAGCACGACCTTCTCGGTCGCGTTCATGCCGGCGGCGGGCTCGTCCAGCGCGATGAGCTGAGGGTCGGTCGCCAGCGCCCGCGCAATCTCCAGCCGGCGCTGGTCGCCGTAGCTCAGCGTGCGGGCCTTGAACTCGGCGTACTTGCCGATGCCGACGTAGTCCAGCAGTTCCTGGGCGCGCGCCTTGATGGCGGCCTCCTCGGCCTTGAACTTGGGCGTGCGGAACACGGCGCCGAACAGGCCGGACTTGGTGCGGACGTGTCGCCCCACCATGACGTTCTCCAGCGCCGTCATGTCGGCGAACAGGCGGATGTTCTGGAAGGTGCGCGCGATGCCGGCCTTGGCGACCTGATGCACCGCCTGCGGCGCGTAGGGCGTGCCGCCCAGCGCAAAGCTGCCGCCGTCCGGCACGTAAAGCCCGGTGATGACGTTGAAGAAGGTCGTCTTGCCGGCGCCGTTGGGGCCGATCAGGCCGTAGACCTGGCCGCGCTGGATCTGGATGCCGACGTCGGACAGGGCCTGCACGCCGCCGAAGCGCTTGGACGCGCCGCTGACGTTGAGAACGATGTTGTCGTGAGTGGTCATGGTGTGCCTTCCCTCACTTGGCTGCCGGAGCCGACTTGCCGTGCTCGGGCGCGGGCCACAGGCCGCGCGGGCGGGCCAGCATGATGCCGATCATGGCCAGCGCCACCAGCAGCTGGCGCAGGATGGAGGCGTCCAGGCGGCCGTCAGTCATCTGCTGCAGCGGGCCGGCGACGTAGCGCAGCACCTCGGGCAGGGCCGACAGCATCAGCGCGCCCAGGATGACGCCCGGGATGTGGCCGATGCCGCCCAGCACGACCATCGCGACGATCATGACCGACTCCTGCAGGCTGAAGGACTCGGGGGACACGAAGCCCTGGAAGCTCGCGAACATTGCGCCCGACACACCGCCGAAGGTGGCGCCCATGCCGAAGGCCAGCAGCTTCAGGTTGCGGGTGTTGATGCCCATGGCCTTGGCGGCGATCTCGTCCTCGCGAATGGCCATCCAGGCGCGGCCGATGCGGGAGTTCTCCAGGCGATAGCAGATCACCACGCCCGCCACCACGAGCGCGAGGAACAGGTAGTAGTACAGCGTCACCGACGGCAGCGTGTAGTCGCCGATCTGCAGCGACTTGCCGAGGTCCACGCCGAAGATGCGGAACGAGTCGATCTGGCCGATGCCGCGCGGGCCGTTGGTGATGTTGAGCGGGTATTCCAGGTTGTTCAGGAACACGCGGATGATTTCGCCGAAGCCCAGCGTGACGATGGCGAGGTAGTCGCCGCGCAGCTTCAGCGTTGGCGCGCCCAGCATCACGCCGAAGAACGCCGCCAGCAGCGCCGCCGCCGGGATGACCAGCCAGAGCGGCGAGTGCAGGCCCGTGGGGAACGCGGCCTGGAAGGCCTCGAAGTTCTCGCTCAGGTGCGGGCTGGCCAGCAGCGCGAACATGTAGGCGCCGACCGCGTAGAAGGCCACGTAGCCCAGGTCCAGCAGGCCGGCATAGCCCACGACGATGTTCAGGCCCAGCGCCAGCAGCACGTACAGCAGCGCCAGGTCGATGATGCGCACGGGGCCGTTGCCGAGCTGCTGCGCGAACAGCGGCACGACCAGTAGACCGATGGCGCAGGCGAGGAAGGTGATGAGTTTCTTGGCTTGCATGTCTTGTCTCCTCAGGCGCGGTCTGCCACACGTTCGCCAAGCAGGCCCGAAGGCCGCAGCGTCAGCACGAGGATGAGCGCCACGAAGGCGAAGATGTCGGCGTAGTGGCTGCCCAGCACGCCGCCGGTCAGGTCGCCCAGGTAGCCTGCGCCGATGGCCTCGATGAGGCCCAGCAGCACGCCGCCCACCACCGCGCCGGCCAGGTTGCCGATGCCGCCCAGCACGGCCGCCGTGAAGGCCTTCAGCCCGGGCATGAAGCCCATCGTGTGCTGCACGGTGCCGTAGTTGGCGGCCCACATCAGGCCGGCCACCGCGGCCAGCGCGGCGCCGATGACGAAGGTGGTGGAGATGATGAAGTCCGGCTTCACGCCCATCAGGCCGGCCACGCGCGGGTTCTCGGCGGTGGCGCGCATCGCGCGGCCCAGCCGCGTGTAGTTCACCAGGTACATCAGCGCCGCGAGGATGCAGACGGTCAGGCCCAGGATCAGGCACTGCGTGACCGTGATGACCGGCCCGCCCAGGTCGATGGGCGTCGTCGGCAGCAGCAATGGGAAGGGCTTGGGGTTGGGCTTCCAGATGATCATCGCCAGCACCTGCAGCAGCAGCGACATGCCCATGGCGGTGATCAGCGGCGCCAGCCGCGGCGCGTTGCGCAGCGGCCGGTAGGCGATCTTCTCGACCGAGTAGTTCAGCACCGCGCAGACGACCACCGCGCAGGCCAGGCCCACGAGCATCAGCGCCCAGCCCGGCAGGCCCGAATCGGCCAGCGCCGACACCACCGTCCAGCTCACCATCGCGCCGACCATCAGGATCTCGCCGTGCGCGAAATTGATGAGGTTGATGATGCCGTAGACCATCGTGTAGCCCAGTGCGACGAGGGCATACATGCTCCCCAGCACCAAGCCGTTGATGATCTGTTGAATCAGAGTCTCCATGAGGGGCCCTCTTTAGCTTTGTTGGGCACAGCATGCGCCATGCGACCTGCGTTAAATCGCAACCCTCGTGCCAAAACTGCATATGCAGCCGGGTTTCAAGGGTATTCACCGACGGTAGCGAGCCGTTGACTGCCAGAACCCCCCGACCTGGCTCATCGGGGCCGCAGGATGCCAGTTTGGCGCCCGCCGGACTGGGCGGAAATCCGCACAAACCGCACCGCGCGCCGGGCGGTTCTTCGCCACCACCGAAAAAACAGCGGTCCGGCCTGCGCAGCGCCGCACGCCATGGGCAAACTACGCGGCCCGTTCGCCATGTTTGTGCATTCCTCTTCGCCGCTTCCGTCACGCACGCGCTCCTCCGCGGTGCGCTTGTTCCTGTTGCTGGGCCGGCCCGGATTCCATCTGTTCCTCACGGGCCTGCTGATGGTGCTGGGCTTCGCGCTCGCGCACCGCCTGAGTGAACGCAGCGGCCGCGAGCAGCTGTCGGCGCTGAGCACCGAGCGGCTGGAGCTCTATGCCACCAACCTCGCGGCCGAACTGGGCCGGCATGCCTCGCTGCCCAGCCTGCTGGCCATCGACCCCACGCTGCAGTCGCTGCTGCAGGCGCCGCAGGACGAAAGCCGCCGCAACGCCGTGAGCCAGATGCTGGCCCGCGTTAACGTGCGCGCTGGCACGCACCAGATCTTCGTGGCCGATGCCCAGGGTCAGGTCTTGTCGGCCAGCGAGCCACTGGCGCCGCCGGCACGGCTGCGCGAGGCGCTGGCCCAGGGCCGCAGCCACTTCTTCGCCGCCGACCCGGCCACCGGCAGCACGGACTTCTACCTGCTGCACCCGCTGCGCCAGGCCCAGGCGTTGCTGGGTGTCATCGTCGTGCGCTTCAACCTCGCGCCGCTGGAGGCCACCTGGGTGGACATGGGCCTGCGGTCGCAAGGCGAACGCATCCTCGTCGCCGACGACCAGGATGTCGTCATCATGAGCTCGGTGCAGGCCTGGAAGTACGCGGTGCTGGACCACGCCGATCCGTCGCGCCGCCAGGCTTTGCAGGCCAGCGCGCGCTACCCGCAGGCCATCGGGCCGGACCTGGACCTGCCGGCGTCGCTGGAGGTGCACCAGGGCCAGCAGGTGAGGCTGCCGCTGCCCCATGCCGCCGGGGCCAGGCCCATGCTGGCGCAGCAACGCCAGCTCGTGCCGCTGGGGCTGCGGCTGGTGGCGCTGTCCGACCTGACCGAGGTGCGGCAGCGTGCCCAGCTCGCCGCGTGGGGCGGTGCGGCCTTTGGCGCCAGCGTCGGGCTGCTGGTGCTGTACCTGTCGTCGCGCCGGCGCGCACTGCGCCAGCTCACCAACGCCCAGACCGCGCTGCAGCAGGCGCACGGGCAGCTGGAGCAGCTCGTGGACAGCCGCACGGCCGAGCTGCGCCAGACCAACGAGGCGCTGAAGCTGCAGATCGCCCAGCGCCTGCAGACCGAGGGCGAGCTGCTGCAGGCCAGCAAGCTGGCCGTGCTGGGCCAGATGTCGGCGGGCCTGTCGCACGAGGTCAACCAGCCGCTCACCGCGCTGCGGGCGCTGGCGCGCAACTCGATGCGCCTGCTGGAGGCCGGCCGCCAGGACGCCGTGGCCGCCAACCTGCAGATCATGGACGACATGGTGGAGCGCATGAGCCAGATCACGCGCCAGCTGAAGAGCTTCGCGCGCAAGGCCGACGAGCAGGTCACCGGCAGCCAGTCGCTGCTGGACAGCGTGCGCAACGCGCTGCTGCTGCTGGAGCACCGCAGCCGCGCGCTGGGTGTGCAGGCCGATGTGGACATCGCGCCGGGCCTGCGCGTGCGCGCCGAGGCCAACCGGCTGGAGCAGGTGCTCGTCAACCTCATCGGCAACGCGCTGGATGCGATGCAGCACGAGGCCACGCGGCGGTTGCGCGTGCAGGCCCTGCCGCAGGAGGAGGGCCGGCGCGTGCTCGTCAAGGTGCAGGACAGCGGCGCGGGTGTCAGCGAGGCCGAGATGTCCCACCTCTTCGAGCCCTTCTTCACGACCAAGCCGGCCGGCGAAGGGTTGGGGCTGGGCCTCGTGATCTCGGCCAAGATCGTGCACGAGTTCGGTGGCACGCTGCGCGCCCAGCGCCTGCCAGGCGACGAACGAGGCATGAGTTTCGAGTTCGACCTCACCGTCGAGACTTGGGCGACGACAGCGGAGAGCCACGATGTTTGAAGGTTACAAGGTCGTGTTCGTCGAGGACGACCTGCCGGTGCGGGTCAGCCTCACGCAGACGCTGGAGCTGGAAGGCCTGGCCGTCGTGCCCTGCCGCAGCGCCGAGGACGCCCTGCCCCACATCCAGCCCGGCGCGCCCGTCGTCGTCGTCACCGACGTGCGCCTGCCCGGCATGGACGGCCGCGCGCTGCTGGCGCACGTGCAGGCCACGGACCCGGGCATTCCCACCATCCTCATCACCGCCCACGGCGACGTGACCATGGCCGTGCAGGCCATGCGCGCTGGCGCTTACGACTTCATCGAGAAGCCCTTCGCCCCCGAGCGGCTGGTGGACGTGGCGCGCCGTGCGCTGGACCTGCGCACGCTGCGCCATTCGGCCGACGAACTGCGCGTGCAGCTGCAGCGCGCCAGCGGCATCGAGGCCGCGCTGCTGGGGCAGTCACCGGCCATGCAGCACCTGCGCCGCCAGGTGCTGAACCTGGCCGGCACATCGGCCGACGTGCTCATCGTCGGCGAGACCGGCACCGGCAAGGAGCTCGTGGCCCGCTGCCTGCACGACCAGAGCCGGCGCCGCGACCGCCACTTCGTCGCCATCAACTGCGGCGGCCTGCCGGAGGCGCTGTTCGAGAGCGAGCTGTTCGGCCACGAACCGGGCTCCTTCACGTCGGCCGCCAAGCGGCGCATCGGCAAGATCGAGCACGCCAACGGCGGCACGCTGCTGCTGGACGAGATCGAGACCATGCCCATCGCGCTGCAGATCAAGCTGCTGCGCGTGCTGCAGGAGCGCCGCATCGAGCGGCTGGGCTCCAACGAGGAACTGCCGGTCAACGTGCGCTTCATCGCCGCCAGCAAGTCCGACCTGAAGGAGCAGTCGGCCAAAGGCGAGTTCCGCAGCGACCTCTACTACCGCCTCAACATCGCGACGCTGCTCATCCCGCCGCTGCGCGAGCGCCGCGAGGACATCCCGCTGCTGTTCGAGCACTTCGTCGCCCAGGCCTGCGCCCGCTACGAGCGCGCGGCGCCGGAGCTGACGCCCGAGAAGCTGCGCGAGCTGATGGCGCATGACTGGCCCGGCAACGTGCGCGAGATCCGCAACGCAGCGGACCGCTTCGTACTGGCGCTGGACGATCTGGACCCGCAGGCCGCGCTGCAGGCCCTGCCCGCGCTGAACCTGGCGCGGCAGATGGACCTCATCGAGAAGACGTTGATCGAGCAGGCGCTGCGCCGCTGCCAGGGCAAGGTGCCTGCCGCGATGGAGCTGCTGGGCACGCCGCGCAAGACGTTGTACGACAAGCTGAACCGGCACGGCATCGTGCTGGACGACTTTCGCTAGCGGTACTTCTCGGGGTCGGGCGAATCCGTCGGGTTCGCGATCACGCGGCGGAAGGCCGCGCTCATCGGCAGCTTGAGGTTCAGGCCCTGCGACGGCAGCGGTGACTCGAACCAGCGGCGGTAGATGGCGTGGATCTCGCCGCTGCGGTACAGGCCCGCCAGCACCTCGTCGACCAGCGCCTTGAATTGCGGGTCGTTCTTGCGCAGGCCGATGGCGTAGGGCTCCACCGTCAGCGCCTGGTCGGAGATGCGGTAATCGTCCGCGCCCGGCCCCTGCTGCGCGAGCAGGCTGCGCAGCAGCACGTCGTCCATCAGGAAGGCCGACGCGCGGCCACTGCGCAGCATCTGGAAGCCCTCGGGGTCGTCCAGGCCACCAAGGATGCGGATGCCCAGGGCCTGCTGCTCGTTGACCTTCGCGAGGTGCTGGATGCTGGTGGTGCCGATGGTCGTGGCCACGGTCTGGCCGCGCAGGTCGGCGAGGCCCTGCACCCGCTCTCTGGAGCGCGTCATCAGCCGCGTCTCGGCGACGAAGATGGTCAGCGAGAAGGCCTGGTGGCGCGCACGCTCGGCGGTGTTCGTCGTGATGCCGCACTCCAGGTCCAGCGTGCCGTTGATGACGAGCGGCATGCGCGTGGCGGAGGCCACCTCCACGCGGCGCACCTCCAGGTCCGGCAGCTGCAGCTTGCTGCGCACGGCGGCGACGATGCGGTCGCACAGCTCGACGGTGTAGCCGGTGGGGCGCAGTTGCGCGTCCAGGTACGAAAACGGCAGCGACGCCGGCCGGTAGCCGATGACGATGACACCGGTGCTCTTCACGCGGGCGAGCGTCGGGCCATCGGCGGCGTGCGCGGCGTGCGCGGCAATGAAGCCCAGCCACAGCGCCAGCAGCGCGGCGCTAGCCCTGGGCAGCCGCTTCATCGTCCAGCCGGCGCAGTTCGGCCAACTTGTCGCCGATGCGCTGTTCCAGGCCGCGCGGCACCGGCTCGTACCAGCGCTGGCCGTCCAGCCCGTCCGGCAGGTATTGCTCGCCGGCCGCATAGCCGCCGGGCTCGTCGTGCGCATAGCGGTAGGCCTTGCCGTAGCCGAGGTCCTTCATCAGCCGCGTGGGCGCGTTGCGCAGGTGCTCGGGCACGGGGCGGGACTGGTCCTGCTTGATGAAGGCCTTGACGGCGTTGAACGCCTTGTAGACCGCGTTGGACTTGGGCGCCACGGCCAGGAAGACGACCGCCTCGGCCAGCGCCAGCTCGCCTTCGGGCGAGCCCAGGCGCTCGTAGGCCTCGGCGGCGTCCAGCGTGATGCGCAGCGCGCGCGGGTCGGCCAGGCCGATGTCCTCGCTGGCCATGCGGATCAGGCGGCGCGCGATGTAGCGCGCATCGACGCCGCCATCCAGCATGCGCGCAAACCAGTACAGCGCGCCGTCCGGGTGGCTGCCGCGCACGGACTTGTGCAGCGCGCTGATGACGTCGTAGAACTGGTCCCCGCCCTTGTCGTAGCGGCGCAGTTGCTCGCCGAGCGTGCGCTCCAGCAGCGCTTCGTCGATGAGCTGGCCATTGGCCAGCGCCGCAGCAGACTCCAGCGCGTTCAGCAGCCGCCGCGCATCGCCGTCGGCATAGCCGGTGAGGCGGTCGGCCGCCTCCTGTGTGGGCGGCTGGATGCCCAGCTCCTGCGCACCACGTGCGATGAGCTGGCCCAGCGCCTGCGCGTCCAGGCTCTTGAGCACCTGCACCTGCGCGCGCGACAGCAGCGCCGAGTTCACCTCGAAGCTCGGGTTCTCGGTCGTCGCACCGATGAAGGTGAACAGGCCCGATTCGACGTGCGGCAGGAAGGCATCCTGCTGCGCCTTGTTGAAGCGGTGCACTTCGTCCACGAAGACGACCGTGCGACGGCCCTGCTGCGCGGCGATCTGCGCGCGGTCGACCGCCTCGCGGATGTCCTTCACGCCGCCCAGCACGGCGCTGATCGGGATGAACTGCGCGTCGAAGGCGCCGGCCATCAGCCGCGCCAGCGTCGTCTTGCCGACACCCGGCGGGCCCCACAGGATCATGCTCTGCAGGCGGCCGGCATCGAAGGCCGCGCGCAGCGGCATGCCGGGGCCCAGCAGGTGGCGCTGGCCGATGACCTCGTCCAGCGTCCTGGGCCGCAGGCGCTCCGCCAGCGGCACGCCGCCCAGCGCGGCCGGGTCGGCGTCGAAGAGCGACGCGTTGCTCACGGCCGGGTCACTGCTCGATCAGGTCCGCGCCGGCCGGCAGCTTGAACTGGAAGCGCTCGGCCGGCACGGCGGCGTTGGCCTGCACGGCGGTGAAGTCCAGCCGCGAACGCTGGCCGAAGCCGTCGACGATCTCCATGGCCGCCAGCTCCCTGCCCTTGAAGCCGAGCTTGAGCGACTGCAGCGTCGATTCGGACTGCCGGGCCACGGCCTGCACCCAGTCCAGCCCGCCTTCACCGGGCAAGGCCTTCAGCGTGAAGTCACGCTCCAGGTTGTTGCCCGCCAGCAGCGAGGCCGGCGTGGCGCCCAGCGCATCGGACAGCTTGCGCGAGCTGGCCTGGTTCAGGTCGGCGTCATAGATCCACACCTTGCTGCCATCGGCCACGATGACCTGCTCGAACGGCTTGGCATAGGCGAAGCGGAACTGGTTGGGGCGCTGGAACTCGAAGCTGCCGGAAGACACCTTCTTGCGCTTGCCGTCAGGCGACGTGACCGTCTGCGTGAAGTTGGCCTTGCCGCTCTTCACGTCGCGGCCGAAATCGCGCAGCGCGTCGACGGCGTCGGCGTGCACCAGGCCGGCCGCGCACAGGGTCAGGGCGATGAGGATCTGCTTCATGCGTGTCGCTTATTCGTCGCGTTTGGGGATGATCAATTCACGGCTGCCGTTGGACGCCAGAGCGCCCACGAGGCCGGACTTCTCCATCTGCTCCAGCAGCCGCGCGGCGCGGTTGTAGCCTATGCGCAGGTGGCGCTGCACCAGCGAGATGGACGCCTTGCGGTGCTGTAGGACGATGGCCACTGCCTGGTCGTACATGGGGTCGGTCTCGCCCGCAGCCTCGCCCGGCGCGGGCGCTTCGCCGTCGATGCCGTCGAGCACGCCACCTTCGAGGATGCCTTCGATGTAGTTCGGCTCGCCCTGCGACTTGATGTACTGCACCACGCGGTGCACCTCGTCATCGCTGACAAAGGCGCCGTGCACGCGGATGGGCAGGCCGGTGCCAGAGGGCATGTAGAGCATGTCGCCCATGCCCAGCAGCGCCTCGGCGCCCATCTGGTCGAGGATGGTGCGGCTGTCGATCTTGGAGCTGACCTGGAAGGACAAGCGCGTCGGGATGTTGGCCTTGATGAGGCCGGTGATGACGTCCACCGACGGCCGCTGCGTGGCCAGGATCAGGTGGATGCCGGCCGCGCGCGCCTTCTGCGCGAGGCGCGCGATCAGCTCCTCGATCTTCTTGCCGACGACCATCATCAGATCGGCCAGTTCGTCGATGACGACGACGATGAAGGGCAGGCGCTCCAGTGGCTCGGGTTCGTCGTTGTTCAGCGCGAACGGGTTCGGGATGCTGATGCCGTTGGCCTTGGCCTCGTCGATCTTCTTGTTGTAGCCGGCCAGGTTGCGCACGCCCATCTTGGACATGAGCTTGTAGCGCCGCTCCATCTCGCCGACACACCAGTTCAGCGCGTTGCTGGCCTGCTTCATGTCGGTCACGACCGGCGCCAGCAGGTGCGGGATGCCCTCGTAGACGCTCATCTCCAGCATCTTGGGGTCGATGAGGATGAGCCGCACGTCGCGCGCCTCGGCCTTGTAGAGCAGGCTGAGGATCATCGCGTTGATGCCCACCGACTTGCCGGAACCAGTCGTGCCGGCCACCAGGCAGTGCGGCATCTTGGCGAGGTCGGCGACGATGGGCAGGCCCACGATGTCCTTGCCCAGGCCCATGGTCAGCTGCGAGGCCGCGTCGGCATAGACCTGCGAACCCAGGATCTCGGACAGGCGGATGGTCTGGCGGCGCGCGTTGGGCAGCTCCAGCGCCATGTAGTTCTTGCCGGGGATCGTCTCGACGACGCGGATGGACACCAGGCTCAAGCTGCGCGCCAGGTCCTTGGCCAGGCCGACGATCTGCGAGCCCTTCACGCCGGTGGCCGGTTCGATCTCGTAACGCGTGATGACCGGGCCCGGCGACGCAGCCACGACGTGCACCTCGACGCCGAAGTCACGCAACTTCTTCTCGATGAGACGGCTGGTCATCTCCAGCGACTCGGGCGTCACCGTCTCCTGGCGGCCGGGGGCGGCGTCCAGCAAGTCGACCTGCGGCAGCTTGGCGTCACCCGCGTCGACGAACAGCGTCTGCTGGCGCTCCTTGGCGACGCGTGTGGACTGCGGCACCTCGACCACCGGGGCCTCGATGACCAGCGGCGCGTGCTCGGCCTCGACCTGCCTTTCGATCTGGCGTTCGACCTCGACCTCGTGCTCGCGTTCCTTGACCGCCTGCTCGCCGGCCTTCTGGTCGGCCTTGATCTCGCGCTTCTCGATGTGCTGCTCGCGCAGTTGCTCCAGACGTTCGCCGATGCGCTCCGCCAGGTGCCCCCAGGAGAAGCGCAGCGCCCAGGACATGCCGGTCAGCAGCAGCACGATCCAGACGACGCCGGAGCCCGCGAAGCCCAGCCCCTTCATGCCCAAGGGCCCAAGCGTGTAGCCGAGCAGGCCGCCGGCGTGGCCGGGCAGGCGCGGCTCCAGCGCGTACAGGCGGCTCCATTCCAGCGCGCAGCTCGCGCCGATGAGCAGCACGATGCCCGCCCACCAGCGCACCCGCTGGCTCCAGCGCAGCACGGGCGCCACGTCGTGGCGCAGCAGGCCTGCGAGGCTCGTCAACCAGCCGCGCAGCGCCAGCAACGGCAGCCACCAGGCCGAAAAACCGAACAGGAACAGCAGGCCGTCCGACGCCCAGGCGCCAAAGGCGCCGACGCGGTTGCCCACGAGATCACGCTGCCCGCTGGTGCTGAAGGCGGCGTCGCGCAGATCGTGCGTGGCCAGCGACAGCACGAGCAGCGCGAGCGCAAAGGCGGTCAACGCCAGCCACAGCGGTGTGCGCAGCAACCGCGATGTCGTCGACGGCGGGCTGGCCTCGCGCTTGGGCGCGCTGCGGCGGGTGGGCTTGGCGGGAGTGGCGGCTTCGCTGGCGGCCGCGTCGCCGCCCAGCAGGGAACCCAGGGGAAAACTCATGCCGGCATTGTGCCCCGGCCTCTCCTGGATACCTGTCGCCGAATCAGGCGAGCTTCAGCCGACTTCAGTCGTGCGTCAGGCGCTCTTTGATGACCACGGAGCCGTTCTCCAGCGTCTCGATGACGCCACGCTCCTCCAGGTCCTTCATGACGCGGCTGACCATCTCGCGCGACGCGCCGACGACCTTGGCCATGTCCTGGCGCGAGACCTTGCCGCGGATGAGCTTGATGCCTTTCTCGTCCTCGGACATGTCCAGCAGCGTGCGCGCGACGCGGCCGTAGACGTCCAGCAGCGCGAGCGACTCGATCTGGCGATCGGCATTGCGCAGCCGCGCCACGAGGCCGCGCAGGATGCCGTAGGACAGGCTGCTGCTCTCGGGCAGGCAGCGCGCGAACTCCAGGCGACCGAGCACCAGCATGTCGGTCTGCACCTCGGCGCGCACGGTGGCCGAATGCGGCTCGTTGTCGATGAGGCTCATCTCGCCGACGTAGTCGCCGGACTGCAGCACGGCCAGGATGACCTCCCGGCCCCGGTGGTCGGCCGTCAAGACCCGGGCGCGGCCGTTGAGCAGGATGAACAGCGCGTTGGACTTCGTGCCTTGCTCGACGATCAGCTCGCCACGCTTGAAGCGGCGCTTGACGACGCTGTCGGCGATGGACTGGGCCTGGTCGGTGGTCAGCATCGAGAACAGCGGAACCCGGCGGATCAGGTCCAGGTTGGAAATCATCGCCATATGCATTCTCCAGTTTTGAGGCCCAAGCCGGCGCACGAAAAGTCGCCTGCCTAAAATGGCGTGCATTGTGCACACCCGGCAGGGCTTGCCTCAATGGTTGGGGTCGGGGTTTTCACCGCGGAACCAACTTGCAAGCCCGTCCACTGCCCTCATTTCCCCAGCCATGACCGCATCCATCCAACACCACGGCCTGCTCATCCTCGGTTCCGGCCCGGCCGGCTACACCGCCGCCATCTACGCCGCACGTGCCAATCTGAAGCCCACGCTGATCACCGGCATGGCCCAGGGCGGCCAGCTGATGACGACCACCGAGGTCGACAACTGGCCCGCCGACGTGATGGGCGTGCAGGGGCCGGAGCTGATGCAGCGCTTCCAGCAGCATGCCGAGCGCTTCCAGACGCAGATCGTGTTCGACCACATCAACCAGGTCGACTTCTCCAAGCGGCCGTTCGCGCTGGTCGGCGACAGCGGCACCTACACCTGCGACGCGCTGATCATCGCCACCGGTGCCTCGGCCAAGTACCTGGGCCTGGAGTCCGAGCAGGCCTTCATGGGCCGCGGCGTCAGCGGCTGCGCGACCTGCGACGGCTTCTTCTACCGGGGCCAGGAGGTCTGCGTCGTGGGCGGCGGCAACACGGCCGTCGAAGAGGCGCTGTACCTGTCCAACATCGCCAGCACCGTGCACCTGATCCACCGCCGCGACAAGTTCCGCGCCGAGCCCATCCTGATCGACAAGCTGAAGGAGAAGGCGGACGCCGGCAAGATCGTGCTGCACTTCTTCCAGCAACTCGACGAGGTGCTGGGCGACGCATCGGGCGTCACCGGCGTGCGCATCCGCAGCACGCTGGACGACAGCACGTCCGACATCCCGCTGCACGGCTGCTTCATCGCCATCGGCCACCACCCCAACACCGACATCTTCCAGGGCCAGTTGGAGATGAAGGACGGCTACATCATCACGAAGAGCGGGCTGGCTGGCTTCGCCACGATGACCAGCGTGCCGGGCGTCTTCGCTGCAGGCGACGTGCAGGACCATGTCTACCGCCAGGCCATCACGAGCGCCGGCACTGGCTGCATGGCCGCGCTGGATGCGCAGCGCTTCCTGGAGCAGGAGAACGGCTGAGCGGACGACGCCGCCAAGCCCCTCACGGCCTCACGGGTTTTCCGCTATACTCGTCGGCTTGCCTGCTGGATAGACCGCGCTTGGCCCGTTTCGTCGGGCCGGGTTTGGCAGGTATTGCGGTCATAGGGTTGCCCGAGGAGCTTGGGTGACTGGTCAAACATCAGAGTGGAGAAGCGTCATGGCACGCGTCTGTCAAGTCACGGGCAAGAAGCCCATGGTCGGGAACAATGTTTCCCATGCCAACAACAAAACCAAGCGCCGGTTCCTGCCGAACCTGCAATACCGCCGTTTCTGGGTGGAGTCCGAGAACCGTTGGGTGCGTCTGCGCATCACCAACGCCGCTCTGCGTTTGATTGACAAGGTCGGCATCGACCAAGTCATCGCCGATCTGCGCGCCAAGGGCGCGCTCTGATCGACGCCCACTGACCTACTGAAGGAACACGACCATGGCATCCAAAGGCGGACGCGAAAAGATCAAGCTGGAGTCCACCGCGGGCACCGGCCACTTCTACACGACCAACAAGAACAAGAAGACGACGCCCGAAAAGCTCGAATTCATGAAGTTCGACCCCAAGGCGCGCAAGCACGTCTTGTACAAGGAAATCAAGCTGAAGTAAGGCTTGGAGCCCAAAGCAGAAAACCCGCCTAGGCGGGTTTTTTGTTGCCTGTCTCAGGTTGGAACCGGTTCGAAAACATGCCCGGTGGCGAAGACTTGAACAACAGAAGTGCCTCGCCTCGAAGCAAGCTCATCCGACAGACAAAGCGGGCAAAACACCTCTGCCTAGCGGGCTTGGAAACCAAATTCGACCCAGTGGCTTCTCGGCAGTGTCATCGCCCTTCCGGCGAACCAGCCGCAACGGCACGGCCGAATTCGCGATCCATCCAGCGGTCCATCATGTGCTTCTCGTAGCGCAGCGGATCACTGCTCGACATGGAGTTGAAGCTGTTCTGGTAATCGATGTCCCGGAGCTTCGCCGTACCCTGCTGCACCACCTTGTCGCCGTCGCGGATCTCGTATGTCAGCTCCATCGATGGCGACGTCACGGTGCGCATGACGCGCAACCACTGTGCCATCCCGCCAACTGGCTCGATTTCCCCAGCCAGGTTCACGTCGGTCACCGAGATGTGCACCTCCTTGCCGGGCATCCGCTTGCCGAACTGGGTCACCAGATAGGCCTCGATATCTTTGAGTACGGCCTTGTTGGTGAACCCCGTGTTGTCGCGGATGTCAGAGAACTTCTCTGGGTTGACGAAATCCACCTTCACGTCTGCGTGAGCGACGACAACCAGGGGAAAAAGGGCCAGAGCGATCCAGCGGTACTTCATGGCATGCCTCCTAGGATTCAGCAGCTTGCTTCTTTGAGTCTAGGCCAGTCAAGAAAAAAGGGCGCCCCAAGGGGCGCCCTTTTACATCCGTGTGACGCAATCAGGCGTGCGCGGCACGCAGGCGCATCGAAAACGCCTGCAACTCGGCAATGCCGCTCTCCTCGGCCCGGCGGCACCAGGCTTGCAAGTCGGTAACCAGTTGCTCGGCCGACACGTTCGTGCGCGTCCACATCTGGCGCAGCTCTTCGCGCATGGTCACCAGCTTGTCGATGACAGGGCTGGCCGCGCGGACATGGGCGAGATCACCATGCACGGAAGCGGGGATGCGGTCCTCGTCGCGGTGCAGCCAACGCTTGGCCTGCTTGAACTGCGTGAAGCGCTCGCTGTGCTTGCCCCCTTCGGCCTTCACCTTGGCCAGCTCGGCGGCGCAGGCGGCCTTCAGCTCACGGGCATAGTGGGCCATGACCTCATAGCGATTGGCGATCAGCGCCTCCAGCGTGCGCGCATCGGCCGGCTTGATCTCGCCCAGGCTCAGCTTGGGCGCCGTCTTGCGCACCTTGGCCATGCCCAGCATCTCCAGGCCACGGATGTACATCCAGCCGATGTCGAATTCGTACGGCTTGACCGAGAACTTGGCCGAGGTCGGATAGGTGTGGTGGTTGTTGTGCAGTTCCTCACCACCCACGATCAGCGTCCACGGCGTCAGGTTGGTGGACGCGTCGGGCGCTTCGAAGTTGCGGTAGCCCCAGTAGTGGCCGATGCCATTGATGACGCCAGCGGCCCAGATCGGAATCCAGATCATCTGCACGGCCCAGATCGAGGCGCCGATGGCGCCGAACAAGGCCATGTTGATGATGAGCATCAACGCCACGCCCTGCCAGCTGTAGCGGGTGTAGAGGTTGCGCTCGATCCAGTCCTCGGGCGTGCCGCGGCTGTACTTGGCGATGGTCTCGGCGTTCTTGGCCTCGGCGCGGTAGAGCTCGGCACCCTCGGCCAGCACCTTCTTCAGGCCGCGGGTCTGCGGGCTGTGGGGGTCTTCCTCGGTCTCACACTTGGCGTGGTGCTTGCGGTGGATGGCGACCCACTCGCGGGTGACCATGCCTGTGGTCAGCCACAGCCAGAAGCGGAAGAAATGCGACGGGATGGGTCCCAGGTCAAGCGCACGGTGGGCTTGGGCACGATGCAGGAAGATCGTGACGGCAGCAATCGTGATGTGGGTCACCACCAGGGTGTAGACCACCAGTTGCCAGGCACTGAAGTCGGCCAAGCCATTGGCCAGCCAGTTCAGCAGTGCGTTCAGGATGTCGTTCATGCGTCCAGGACCTCGGCCAAGCCGGCCATGCAAAGGAACCTCGATTGTAGAGGCCTCCCCCCAATTTCAAGGGGTTTGATGCACCTCAAACGGGCGGTCGGCGTGTGAATCGACGCTTTGTTGACCGCGATCAAGCCGATTTCAGGCCGCACGCTCCCAGGCGACGGCGAAGAAGCCGTCCATCGCATGCCGGTGAGGCCACAGCCGGAGGGCACCGTTTTCCACCAGTTCGCCCGCACGCTCCACTTGCGACTTGGCCAGCGCCTCGTCCGCGGCCACGGGCTTGAAGTCGGGGTGGGCGGCCGCGAATTCGGCCGCGATGACCTCGTTCTCGGCGTCCAGCAGGCTGCAGGTCGCGTAGACCAGGCGCCCGCCCGGCTTCACCAGGCACGCCGCGCTGGCGAGGATGGCGCGCTGCTTGGCCTGCAGCTCCACCACCGCCTGGGGCGACTGGCGCCACTTCAGGTCCGGGTTGCGGCGCAGCGTGCCCAGTCCCGAGCACGGCGCATCGACCAGCACGCGGTCGATCTTGCCCGCGAGCCGCTTGATGCGTTCGTCGCGCTCGTGGGCAATCTGGGCGGGATAGACATTGGACAGGCCGCTGCGCGCCAGGCGTGGCTTGAGCGCATCCAGCCGATGGCCCGACACGTCAAAGGCGTAGAGCCGGCCGGTGTTGCGCATCGCCGCGCCCAGCGCCAGCGTCTTGCCGCCGGCGCCGGCGCAGAAGTCCACCACCATCTCGCCGCGCTTGGGCGCCAGCAGCAGGGCCAGCAACTGGCTGCCCTCGTCCTGCACCTCGATGGCGCCGCTGGTGAACAGCGCCAGCTTGTTCAACGCCGGCTTGCCATCCACGCGCAGGCCCAGCGGCGAATAAGGCGTGGGGACCGCCTCGATGCCGGCCGCGGCGAGCTGGGCCTGCGCCTCCTCGCGCTTGAGCTTCAGCGTGTTGACGCGCAGGTCCAGCGGTGCCGCCTCGTTCAGCGACGCGGCGAGTTGCCAGAACTCCTCTTCGCCCAGCCGGGCCAGCAACGGCTCCGCCAGCCAGTCAGGCATGTTGTGGCGTAGCTTGGGTGGCAGGCTGGCCGGCGAGATGGCCTGCACCTGAGCCAGCCACTGCTGCTCGGCCGGGCTCAGTGCGCCCCGCAGGAACGTGTCGCTGCCACGCCAGGCGAGCATGGCGAGGCGGCGGTTCAGCGGGCCGCTGCCGCTTTGGGCCAGGTTCTGGAACTTGAGCCGCTCGCGCAGCAGCGCGTAGACGGTTTCAGCCAGGCTGGCACGCTCGCGCTGGCCCAGGTTCTTGTGTTGACGGAAGAAGGCCGAGACGGTGGCGTCGGCGGGCGCGTCGAGCTTGTTGACGGCGGCGATCAACTCGCCGCACAGCTCCAGCAGGGCATTAGGATGCATCGCCCCATTATCCCAAGGCCCTTCGCGCCACCTCACATGAATCTGCTGAAGCAGTTGCGGCTGCGCCCCCGGCTGCTGACGGCCCTGCTGGTCGGCAGCATCATCGCCTGGGCCTGGCCCACACCGCTGTCCGCCGTCACCCGCGCGCTGCTGGGCTGGAACCTGGTGATCTGGATCTACCTGCCCCTGGTGCTGTGGATGATGCTGGCCCGTGGCGACCGCATCGACGTGCAGCGCAAGGCGCGGGACCTGAGCGAGGGCATCCCGGCCATGCTGCTGCTGGCGGCACTGGGCGCGCTGGCCAGCATGGCGGCCATCACGCTGGAGTTGCAGGCCGCCAAGCAGGCGCACGACACGCGCTACATCGGGCTGGCACTGGCCACGGTGACCGGCTCCTGGCTGCTTCTGCCGGTGGAGTTCGGCCTGGCCTACGCGAGCCTCTACCACCGGCGCGGCCAGAAGGCGCACGGCCTGGAGTTCCCCTGCGACGACGGCCCGCCGGATTACGGCGACTTCCTGTACTTCTCGATCACCGTCGCAGCCACGTCGCAGACCTCGGACATCGCCGTCAGCTCGCGGCCCATGCGCCGGCTGGTGCTGCTGCAGGCGCTGCTGTCCTTCGTGTTCAACACCGGCGTGCTGGCGCTGTCGATCAATATCCTGGCCGGGCTGATCAGCTAGCCCCTCGCCCGACGGGCCGGCTCGGGAGCGGCCCAGCGCTCGGCCCGATTGAAGACACGACGGCCGCGTGAGGCCTAGGCAAGCAAAAGCTGTTGCGCAGCGCCGTCGCGGTGGCTGACCACCTCGCCGTTCCACACCAGCGCACCCTCGATGAACCAGCGCACCGACTGCGGATAGATGCGGTGCTCGGCCGCCAGCACGCGCGCCGACAGCGCCTTCGCGTCGTCGCCCGGCAGCACCGGCACGGCGGCCTGCATGACGATGGCGCCGTGGTCCAGTTCGGCGGTCACGAAGTGCACCGTCACGCCGGCCACCTTGCAGCCCATCGCGATGGCACGCTCATGCGTGTGCAGGCCCGTGAAGGCGGGCAGCAGCGACGGGTGGATGTTCAGCATGCGGCGCGCGTACCGTGCCGTGAAGGCGGGCGTCAGGATGCGCATGAAGCCCGCCAGCACGACGAGGTCGGGCGAGAAGCCGTCGATGACGCGGGCCAGCTCGGCGTCGAAGTCTTCACGGCTGGCAAAGGCCTTGTGGTCCACGACCGCCGTCGCGATGCCGTGCGACGCGGCGAACGGCAGACCGCCCGCGTCGGGCCGGTTGCTGATGACGGCCGCCACCTCGGCCGGCCAGCCCTCGGCCTGGCACGCCTTGACGATGGCCTGCATGTTGGAACCACGCCCGGAAATCAGAATCACCAGCCTTTTCATGGGGCGGCAGTTTAGGACTGTCGGCCATGGCCACCGGCAGGACAACGGCCTTGAACGACAATCCGCGCCCCATGTCCCTCCCCGCCCCCACCCGCCCGCGCGTGCTCTCCGGCATGCGCCCCACCGGCGCCCTGCACCTCGGCCACTACCACGGCGCCATCAAGAACTGGGTGCGGCTGCAGGACAGCCACGAGGGCTTCTTCTTCGTCGCCGACTGGCACGCGCTGACCACGCAGCGCCCCAGCGGCGAGACGCTGACGCGCCACGTCTACGAGATGGTCACCGACTGGCTCGCCGCCGGCATCGACCCCGAGCGCTGCACGCTGTTCCTGCAGAGCCGCATGCCCGAACACGCCGAGCTGTTCACGCTGCTGGCGATGTGCACGCCGTCGAGCTGGCTCGCGCGCATGCCCAGCTACAAGGACCAGGTGGCCGCCGACCCCGAGCTGGCGACCTATGGCTTCCTCGGCTACCCGCTGCTGCAGGCGGCCGACATCCTGCTCTACAAGCCGGCCGGTGTGCCGGTGGGCGAGGACCAGGCGGCCCATGTCGAGGTGACCCGCGAGGTCGCGCGGCGCTTCAACCGGCTCTACGCCGGGAACGCGCCCATCTTCGTCGAGCCGCAGGCGCTGCTGACCGAGACCGCCCGCGTGCCCGGCCTGGACGGCCAGAAGATGAGCAAGAGCCTGGACAACGCCATCGCGATGCGCGACGAACCCGAAGTCACCGCCGTCAAGATCCGCACCATGCCCACCGACCCGCAGCGCGTGCGCCGCACCGATGCCGGCGACCCGACCCGCTGCCCGGTCTGGCCGCTGCACCAGATCTACACCGACGACGCCACGCGTGCGGCCTGCGACACCGGCTGCCGCACCGCCAGCATCGGCTGCCTGGACTGCAAGCAACCGCTGATCGAAGCCATCCAGCAGGAGCAGGCGCCCTGGCGCGAACGCGCCGCGGCACTGGACCCACAGCAGGTGCAGTGGACGCTGGAAGTGGGCACCGAACGCGCCCGCGCCGTGGCGCGCAAGACGCTGCGCGAGGTGCGTGCGGCCATGGGGCTGGTGGCTTGAGCGTCGAGATCATCCATGTCACCGACCTCGAAGCCGCCATCAACTGGTGGCGTGAGCGTTCGCCGTCGCCCGACGGCATCAGCGCCGCGCCCGAGGTGCGCGCGCTGGCCGAGGCCTATGCGCTGCTGGCCTGGCAACGTGACAGCGAACTGGACGTCGACGCGCTGAGCGACAAGGCACTGGGAGCCTGGCTGGCCTGGTACGAAACCACGCCCGACTCCCCCTGCATCGCCATCTGCTCCACCGCGCAAGGCGACCCGGTCTGCAAGGGCTGCGGCCGCAGCTTCGACGAGGTGCAGCAGTGGCCGGGGCTGGACCCGTTCGAGAAGCGCCTCGTGTGGCAGCGCATCACGCACGAAGGCACGGCCTGGCGGTTCAACCGCTATGCCGAACGGGTGCCGAAGTGACCCGCATCCGCTTCATCGACAGCGTGCGCCGCCTGGTGCCGCAGGCCTGGCCGGTGCTCGTGGGCCAACTGGCCGTGATGATGTTCAGCACGGTGGACACACTGATGATGGGCCGCGTCGGCCCGCAGGACCTGGCCGGCCTGGCCGTGGGTTCGGCGGCCTACGTGTCCATCTTCGTCGGCCTGATGGGCATCGTGCTCGCGGTCGGCCCCATCGCGGGCCGGCAGTTCGGCGCCGGCGACCTGCCCGGCTCGGGCCGCAGCTTCGTGCAGGCGCAGTGGTTGGCGCTTTTGCTGTGCGTGCCGGGCAGCCTGGCGCTGTGGTTCCCCGACCCGTTCATCTGGCTCGCGCAGCTCGACGCCGCACAGGCGGACAAGGTGCGCGCGTACACGCGGCCCGAGGCCTTCGCGCTGCCGGCGGGGCTGCTGTTCGCAGCGTTCCGCGGCTTCTCCACGGCGGTGAGCCGGCCCAAGGCCGTCATGGCCATGCAGCTCACGGGCCTGGCGGCCAAGGTGCCGCTGAACGCGGTGCTGGTGTTCGGCTGGGGCCCCATCCCGGCCATGGGCGTGGCCGGCTGCGGCTGGGCCACGGCCATCGCGATGACGGCGCAGTTGCTGGCCGCGCAGGTGATGCTCAGGCGCGATGCGTTCTACCAGCCCTTCCTGATCCCGCACCTGTGGCAGACGCGGCCGCGCTGGGCAGACCTGTGGGGCCTGGTGCGCCTGGGCCTGCCCATGGGGGGCTCCATCCTCGTGGAGGTGACGGGCTTCACCTTCATGGCCTTCTTCATCGCGCGGCTGGGCGCGACGCCGGTGGCCGGGCACCAGATCGCCGTGAACCTCGTCGCGATGATGTTCATGATCGCGCTGGCGCTGGCCACCGCCGCCGGCACGCTGGTCGCCCAGCACCTGGGTGCCGCGCAGACGCGCGAGGCCCGCATCGTCGGCCGCCATGCGATGACGCTGGCCGCGCTGGTGGCCGCAGGCGTGGGTGCGGTCGTCGCCTGGGCGCGCGAGCCCATCGTCGCGCTCTACACGTCCAGCCCGGAGGCCGCGGCGGCAGCGCTGCCGCTGCTGGTGTGGGTGTGGTTCTTCCACCTGGGCGATGCGCTGCAGACCGTCGCCGCCTACGTGCTGCGGGCCTACCAGGTCGCGACGCTGCCCATGGTCATCTACGTCGTCGCGCTGTGGGGCCTGGGCATCGGCGGCGGCTATGTGCTGGCCTTCGGCAACACTGCGGCCGGTGCCGTGGGTTTCTGGCAGGCCGCGACGGCCGGCCTGCTGATGGCCGCGCTGCTGCTGGGCCTGCTGCTCAGGCGCGTGTTCGACGAGAACCGCTGACTCAGCGCGCCGGCAGGAAGATCACGAAGCGGCTGCCGCCGCCGTCCCGCGGCAGGCAGCGCACGCTGCCGCCATGGCGCTCGGCAATCTGCTTGACCAGGCTCAGCCCCAGGCCCACGCCGCCCGCCATCTCGGCATGCCCGGGCAGGCGGTAGAACGCCTCGAAGATGCGCTCGCGCAGCTCGGCGGGAACGCCTGGGCCGCGGTCGGCCACGACGAACTCGTGGCCGCCGGCCACGGGCCGCAGCACCAGTTCGACATCCGGCCCGCCGTAGCGGCGCGCGTTGTCCAGCAGGTTGCGCAGCGCCCGGCGCAGCAGGCGCTCCTGACCCTGGATGCGGGCCGAATCGGTCTCGGGCTCGAAGGCCACCTCGGCGCGGGCCGCCTCCTCCGCACCCAGCGCCAGCAGGTCCACCGTGTGCGTCTCGCCCAGCGCGCTGCCGGCCTCGAGCCGGCTCGCCAGCAGCACTTCCTCGACGAGCGCATCGAGCTCGGCGATGTTCACGTCGATCTCGCGCGCCAGCTTCTCGCGCTGGGCGGACCCGGCGCCATCCAGCATCGCAAAGGCCATCTTCAGCCGCGCCAGCGGCGAGCGCAGCTCATGGCTGGCGTTGGCCAGCAATGTCTGGTGCGAACGCAGCAGCGTCTCGATGCGGCCGGCGGCAAGGTTGAAGCTGGCGGCCACGGCAGCCACTTCATCGCGACCGCTGTCGTCCACACGATGGGCCAGCTGGCCGGCACCGAACTGCTCGACGCCGCGCTTGAGCGCTTCCAGCCGCCGCGTGAGCCGGCGCACGACCGGGTAGGCACCCACCGCCACGCCGATGAACAGCAGCAGCAGCACGATGGCCAGCGTGGACACCGCCGGCGCACCGGGCGACACGGGCCGGTGCAGCCAAGGCCCCGCCCAGGGGCCGTCGTCCAGGCGCGGCGGGCGGCTCGCGCCCGGCCACGGCGGGCTGGCCGCGCCCGGACCCATCTGCCCGGCCATGCGCGAATCGGGCTGGCCCGGCGGGCGCACGCTGCGCACCATCTCCAGGCTGCGGCCATCCCCCAGGCCGGTGCTGACGACGATGGCGCCGGGTTCGTCCACGCGGCGCTGGAACATCTGCGTCGTGGCGATGCGCTTGCCATCCGCATCCTCCAGCGCGATCGCCATGCGCAGGCGCTGGCCCCAGTCGGCGAACGCCGCGGCCTGCTCCTCGCGCGGCGCGGTGGCAGGCGGCATCGCCAGCTTGAGCAACGCCGCCATTGCATTGAGCCGCTCGCCCGCCGCGGTCTCGACGCTGCCGCGCTCCTGCTCGATGTGGCGCTGGAACAGCCAGGCCGAGCCGAAGGCGAACGCCAGCAGCAGCGCCACCAGCGTCAGGTAGATACGAACGTAGAGGCTTTTCATCTGGGGCGCACGACTGTTGCGGGCCGAGCGCCGGGCCGCTCCTGCCAAACCGGCCCGCACTGGCGACGAGCCTGCGGCTCAGTGCCGCAAGCATCGCCGTCCATCAGGCGGACGGACAGCACTCGCTCGCGTTCAGCGACGCAAGGCCGGACGAAGGGCTGCATCTCAATCCGCGTCGGCATCCTGCTTGCGGGCGAAGACATAGCCTGCGCCACGCACGGTCAGCACGCGGCGCGGGTTCTTGGCGTCTTCCTCGATGACGGCGCGGATGCGCGAGATGTGCACGTCGATGGAGCGGTCGAAGGCCTCCAGCGGATGGCCCTTGAGCGCGTCCATGATCTGGTCACGGCTCAGCACGCGACCCGGGCTCTGCGCCAGCACGACGAGCAGGTCGAACTGGTGGCTGGTCAGGTCGCAGATCTTGCCGTCCAGGCGCGCCACACGGGCGGCCAGGTCGATCTCCAGGCGGCCGAAGCGCAACACCTCATCGCCGTCGAGCTTGGGCTCCAGCCGGCGCAGCAGCGCCTTGACGCGGGCCTGCAGCTCGCGCGGCTCGAAGGGCTTGGCGAGGTAATCGTCTGCGCCCAGCTCCAGGCCCAGAATGCGGTCCATGGGCTCGCCGCGGGCCGACAGCATCAGCACCGGCTGGTGGCGCCAGCGCGCGTCGCCACGCAGCCAGCGGCAGAAGTCCAGGCCGTCGCCGTCGGGCAGCATGATGTCCAGCACGATCAGCTCGAAGCGGCCCTGGGCCAGCGCCTCGCGCGCCTGCGCCAGGGTGCCGGCCGTGCTGACCTCGAAGCCGGCGGCGCGCAGGTAGTCGCCCACCATGCCGGTCAGGCGGGCGTCATCGTCAATCAACAGCAGTCGGGCACTCATCAGCGGGGCCTGCGAAAGGAACAGGGGACGGCGCGTTTCCGCGCCGGGGGTACGAAGCTCAAGCATCGCAGAACTCCTCGCCCTGAAGCAATCAGTTGGCTGGCCGATTGGCCATGCGGGCCTGACGCTTCTTCATCAGGTCGGCGATCTTGGTGCGCTGGTCGGGCGTCAGCACGCGCGCGGCATCGATGCTGGCCTGGCTCAGGCGCTTGGAGGCCGCCTCGTGCTGGGCACTGATCTGCACGCGCAGCGCTTCGATGGCGGCGGCGTCGATGTTGGTGGCCGTGTACAGCGCCAGTTGCTGGTCGTGCAACTGCCTGCCGGCGCTGCGCTGGGCCGCGAGGTCGGTACGCGCCGCCTTGAAGATCGCGTCGATCTGGCTGCGCTGCGCGTCGGTCGCGTTGACCAGTTCGAGCACATGGTCCAGATGGCCGCCGAACAGGCCGCCGGGGGCCATCATGTCCGGGCCGCCGCGGTGGCCGCCCGGGCCGGGCTGGGCGTGCGCGGCGGCGCCGCCGATGACCAGCGCCACGGCGACGGCACCGGTGCGCAACAGGGTCTGGAGTCGGGAGATCGTCATCAGGGGGCTCCTTGAAGAGTGGGGTGAAGTCATCTTCTAACCCCCCTGTGTGGCATCTATGGGACCACGGTAAAGAACTGTGTCCCGTTGTCTTCACCAGACGGACACCAGCGGGAAAGCCCTCTGGCGCGCAGCGGCGCGGTGCCCGCCCGAGCGGGCTGCCGCCCGTCGCGCGGACGCTCTATGCCGCTCACTTGATCGGCTTGAAGCGCATGCGCTTCGGGCGCGCGCCTTCCTCGCCCAGTCGCTTCTTCTTGTCGGCTTCGTACTCGTGGAAGTTGCCGTCGAAGAAGAACCACTGCGAGTTGCCTTCGCAGGCCAGGATGTGCGTGCAGATGCGGTCCAGGAACCAGCGGTCATGGCTGATGACCATGGCCGAGCCGGCGAACTCCAGCAGCGCCTCTTCCAGCGCGCGCAGGGTTTCCACGTCCAGGTCGTTGGACGGTTCGTCCAGCATCAGCACGTTGCCGCCCTGGGCCAGCGTCTTGGCCAGATGCAGGCGGCCACGCTCGCCGCCGGACAGCGCGCCGACGAGCTTCTGCTGGTCGTTGCCCTTGAAGTTGAAGCGGCCGAGGTAGGCACGGCTGGGCATGATGAACTTGCCGACGATGATGTTGTCCAGGCCGCCGGAGACGTCCTGCCACACCGTCTTGTCGGCTTCCATGCTCTCGCGGCTCTGGTCCACGAAAGCCATCTTGGCCGTCTTGCCGATCTTGACCGTGCCGCTGTCCGGCTGCTCCACGCCCTGCAGCATGCGGAACAGCGTCGACTTGCCGGCGCCGTTGGGGCCGATGATGCCGACGATGGCGCCGGCCGGCACCTTGAACGACAGGTTGTCGATCAGCACGCGGTCGCCGAAGCTCTTGCTGACGTTCTCGAACTCGATGACCTCATTGCCCAGGCGCTCGGCCACGGGAATGAAGATTTCGTTGGTGACATTGCGCTGCTGGTACTCGACGTCCGAGAGTTCCTCGAAGCGGGCCAGGCGCGCCTTGCTCTTGGCCTGGCGGCCCTTGGCGTTGGAGCGGACCCACTTCAGTTCCTCCTTCATCGCCTTGGCGCGGGCGTCCTCGGACTTCTGCTCCTGCTCCAGGCGCTTTTCCTTCTGGTCCAGCCAGTCGGAGTAGTTGCCCTTCCACGGGATGCCGTGGCCACGGTCGAGTTCCAGAATCCACTCGGCGGCGTTGTCCAGGAAGTAGCGATCATGGGTGATGGCCACCACGGTGCCGGGGAAACGCTGCAGGAACTGCTCCAGCCACTCGACCGACTCGGCGTCCAAGTGGTTGGTGGGCTCGTCCAGCAGCAGCATGTCGGGCTTGGACAGCAGCAGGCGGCACAGCGCCACACGGCGCTTCTCGCCGCCGGACAGCACGCCGATGACGGCGTCCCAGGGCGGCAGGTTCAGCGCGTCGGCGGCCAGCTCCAGCTGCAGGTCGGTGTTCTCCGAGCCGGCGGCGGCGATGATCGCCTCCAGCTCGCCCTGCTCGGCGGCCAGCGCGTCGAAGTCGGCGTCAGGCTCGGCATAGGCGGCATAGACCTCGTCCAGCCGCTTCTTGGCCGCCAGCACGCCGCCGATGCCTTCTTCCACCGCCTCGCGCACGGTCTGCTCGGGGTTCAGGCGCGGCTCCTGCTCGAGGTAGCCGATCTTGATGCCGGGCATCGGGATCGCCTCGCCCTCGTACTCCTTGTCGACACCAGCCATGATCTTCAGGATGGTCGACTTGCCGGAGCCGTTCACGCCCAGCACGCCGATCTTGGCGCCGGGGAAGAAGCTCAGCGAGATGTCCTTGAGGATGTGGCGCTTGGGGGGAACCGTCTTGTTCACACGGTTCATCGAGAAGACGTACTGGGCCATGGTGCTCGCGTGGTTCTGGGAATCGGAAAAGCGAACGCGGGCCCTGGCGCCAACGCACCAGGCCCGCAATGCGCGTGATTGTCGCAGAGGCTGGCCGGCGCCCTGGTCACGCGGGTTCCTGCTGAGACGGCGCACAGGCGTTGCACGCAGACTGGGGCCTCTTCCAGGAAGGACGACCATGCGCCGACTGCTTGCTACCGCCGTCATGACCGTGCTCGCGGCCCTGTGCCAGGCCCAGACCCTGCGCTGGTCCAGCCAGGGCGACATGCAGACCACCGACCCGCACTCGCAGAACGAGCTCATGACCAACAGCCTGAACAGCCAGGTCTACGAGGGCCTGACGCGGCGCATGAAGGACATGACCATGGGGCCGTCGCTGGCCACCGAATGGACGCAGCTCTCGCCCACCAGCTGGCGCTTCAAGCTGCGCGCCGGCGTCAGGTTCCACGACGGCACGCCGTTCACGGCCGACGACGTCGTGTTCTCGATGCAGCGCCTGCGCGACGCCAACGCGCCGCAGCGCGTGTTCGCCAACGCGGTGGGCATCCCGAAGGCCGTGGACCCGCTGACCGTCGTCTTCACGCTGGACAAGCCCAACCCCGTCGTGCCCGAGCTGATGGCCAACCTCTTCATCATGAGCCGGCGCTGGTGCGAGCAGCACCGCGTGACGCGGCCGCTGGACTTCAAGAAGCAGGAGGAGTCGTATGCCAGCCAGAACGCCAACGGCACGGGGCCCTTCATCCTCGTCAGCCGCCAGCCGGGCGTGAAGACGGTGTTCCGGCGCAACCCCGCCTGGTGGGGCACGTTCGAAGGCAACCTGCAGGCCTTCACCTACCTGCCCATCGCCAACGACGCCACGCGCACCGCCGCGCTGATCACGGGCGAGGTCGACTTCGTGCTGGACCCGCCGCCGCGCGACGTCGCCCGCCTGCGCACGCAGCCCGGGCTCAAGGTGCTGGACGGCGAGGAGAACCGGCTCGTCTTCATCGGCATGGACCAGGCGCGCGACCGGCTGCTGTACGGCGAGGTGCCCGGTGGCAGGAATCCGTTCAAGGACTTGCGCGTGCGGCGCGCGCTGTATCACGCCATCGACATCGAGGCCATCCGCACCAAGCTGATGAACGGCTACGCCCAGCCCACCGGCGGCCTGACCTCGTCGCCACGCGGCGCCTACGGCGATCCCAGGCTGGAAACCCGCCTGCCCTACGACGTGGCGGCTGCGAGGAAGCTCATGGCCGAGGCCGGCTACGCCGAGGGTTTCGAGGTGACGATGGACTGCCCCAACAACCGCTATGTCAACGACGAGCGCATCTGCATCGCGCTGGCCAGCATGTGGGCGCAGATCAAGGTGAAGGTCAAGGTCAACGCGATGCCGCGCACGCTGTTCTTCCCCAAGGTCGAGAAGTTCGATACCAGCCTGTACCTCGCCGGCTGGGGCGGCGGCTCGACGGACGCCGACGTCATGCTCACCCCCGTGCTGCGCAATCGCGGCGAGCAGGGCGTGGGCGTGTCCAACTACGGCGGCTCCATCAACAACGAGGCCGACGCGCTCGCGGCCGCCTCCACCGTCGAGACCGACCCGCACAAGCGCGAAGCGCTCGTGAAGGCCGCGCTGCAGGGCTTTCGCGACCAGGTCAACATCATTCCGCTGCACCGCCAGGTCATCCCGTGGGCGATGCGCAAGGACGTGGCCCTGCCGCATTCGCCCAACAACTGGGCCAGCATGGACTGGGTCACGGTCGGGAAATAGACCAACGGCTAGAATGAGCCGATCGCCGCGCTTCTCAGTCTTGCGCGGCGTTCTCTTTTTCAGCCCCTGCACGCTGCCCGCCCTGCCCGAAGACTGGCGCCGCTCTCCGCGGCGCGGCAGGCGATGCGACCAGGCGTGCTCACTCCCTTTCTCGATGAGTTTCGATTCCCTCGGCCTGGCGGCTCCGCTGCTCAAGGCCATTGCTGACGCTGGCTACACCACCCCCACCCCCATCCAGGCCCAGGCCATTCCCGCTGTCTTGAACGGTGGCGACCTGCTGGCCGGCGCGCAGACCGGCACCGGCAAGACCGCCGGCTTCACGCTGCCCATGCTGCACCGCCTGTCCACCGGCGAGAAGCTGCTCAACAAGCGCGGCAAGGTCGCCATCCGCGCCCTCGTGCTGACGCCCACCCGCGAACTGGCCGCCCAGGTCGAGGAAAGCGTGCAGACCTACGGCAAGTACCTGCCGCTCAAGAGCATGGTCATGTTCGGCGGCGTCGGCATGCAGCCGCAGATCAACAAGCTGCGCGACGGCGTCGACATCCTCGTGGCCACGCCCGGCCGCCTGCTGGACCACGCGCAGCAAGGCACGCTGGACCTGTCGCAGGTGCAGATCCTGGTGCTGGACGAAGCCGACCGCATGCTCGACATGGGCTTCGTGCACGACATCAAGAAGGTGCTCGCGCTGCTGCCCGCCAAGAAGCAGTCGCTGCTGTTCAGCGCCACCTTCAGCGACGAGATCAAGAACCTCGCCGACCGCCTGCTCAACGCCCCGGCGCTGATCGAGGTGGCCCGCCGCAACCAGACCAACGACGCCATCGCGCAGAAGGTCCACCCGGTCGGCCGCGAGCGCAAGAAGGAACTGCTGGCCCACCTCATCAAGGGCGGCCACGGTGGCGAGCCCTGGCACCAGGTGCTCATCTTCACGCGCATGAAGCACGGTGCCAACCGCCTGACCGACTACCTGAACGACCAGGGCATCAGCGCCATGGCCATCCACGGCAACAAGAGCCAGGGTGCGCGCACCAAGGCGCTGGCCGACTTCAAGGCCGGTGACCTGACCTGCCTGGTGGCCACCGACATCGCCGCCCGCGGCATCGACATCGACCAGCTGCCCCACGTCGTCAACTTCGAGCTGCCCAATGTCGCGGAGGACTATGTCCACCGCATCGGCCGCACCGGCCGCGCCGGCGCGCAGGGCGAGGCGGTCAGCCTGGTCTGCATCGATGAGAACGGCTTCCTCAAGGACATCGAGCGCCTCATCAAGCGCGAGATCCCGAAGGAAGTCGTGCCCGGCTTCGCCCCTGACCCCAACGAGCGGGCCGAGCCCATCGTGCTGGGCCGCACCGTGCTGAACCCCAACGGCAGCCGGGGCCGCAACCCCAACCCGCCGGCCGGGGCCAACGGCAGCGGAGGCCGCGGCAATGGCGGTGGCCGTGGCGGCCGCCCTGGCGGCGGTGGTGGTGCTGGCCGTGGCGGCTCGCGCGACGGCGGCCGTGAAGGCCAGGGCCGCCCGGGCGGCAAGCCTGGCGGCCACACCGGCGTGGGCGGTGCCAAGACCGCGCCCAAGCCGCATGCCGAGCATGCACCGCGCGCGGCTGGCGCCCAGCCCGCCCGCGGCAGCAACGGCGGCGCACCCCGCCACAACAACGGCCCGCGCCTGACCCAGCCCAAACGCTGAGCCTCCCGCGCATTGCCAAGCGGCCCGCCCTGTGCGGGCCGTTTTTTTGCCGGTGCGCTGATCTAATCCCGCCCCATGGCCCGCCCCCCGCTCGACAACTCGCTCAAGTTCAACCTGCCCGACGGCACCGTCGTCACCGCCCAGGAGATGCTGCGCAAGATCCAGGAGGCCAAGGCGGCCGAGCGCACGCAGCAGCGCGCCGCGCCCGACGCGCTGCCCGAGGCCGACCTGCAGACCCTGCTCGACGCCCTGCTGCTGCTGGGCGGCACGGCCAGCATCAATGCCGTCCTGCAATGGCTGTCGCTGACGGGCCGCGAGCGCGCCCATGGCGAGGCCTTCGACCACTACGCCACGCGCGACGGCCTGCAGGCGCTGGTCGCCCAGCGCCGCGCCGAGGG
Source organism: Roseateles sp. (assembly GCF_965229315.1). Taxonomy (GTDB): domain Bacteria; phylum Pseudomonadota; class Gammaproteobacteria; order Burkholderiales; family Burkholderiaceae_C; genus Pelomonas. The sequence continues at coordinate 1,348,794 of NZ_CBDDJA010000002.1, read as the reverse complement.
GCTGTACGGCAAGGGCACGCGCGTCTCGCTGGCCGACCATGCCAAGCGCCTGCAGACACTGCTGGCCGCACCCGGCCACGAGCGCTACTGGCGCCAGCGCCTGTGGCTGCTGGGCTCCGGCCGGGGCGACTGGCAGGACCCCATCGCCTGGGTCAACTTCCGCAACGCCGAGGACATGCGCACCGTGCTGCGCCTGATGATCTTCTCGGGCATGCCGGCGGCCGAGTACCGCGAGCTGATCAACACGCGCCTGCAGGAGCTGAGCCCGCCGATGCTGGCCATGCAGGCGCTGATCGACCCCTGGTGCCCCAGGCTGCTGGGCCAGATCGACCCCGAGCTGCGCGACGACCTGCTGGGCCGGTTGCTGGACGTGCTGCCCGCCGGCCACCCCATTCGCGCCGAGCTGCGCGCCTGGCTGCAGGCCGGCACCCAGGCCCTCAGCATCCCGATGCGCGCGCGTCTGGCCGAGGCCGACATGCTGGCCCTGGAACTGGACCGTGCGGCGCAGCATCTGCGCGGCCTCGAAGGCCCCGGCGTCACGCTGCTGGCCGCCACGCGCGCCCTCGTCGAAGGCCGTTGGGCCGAGGCCAGTGCCGGCTTCGGGGCCGCCATCAAGGCCATCCACTCGGCCAGCCGCAGCCGCCGCAACGCGCTGTCGCTGGACACCGCCCGCCTGTACCTGCTCGGCCTGCTGGCCCAGGACGACCCCAAGGCCTGGGCGCAGGCGCGCAAGTACGCGGTCGCCGAGTCTGGCAGCCGCAGCCCCACGGCCTATGAGGGCTGGGGGCTGTGGGCGCATGGCATCGGTGTCAAGCTGGGCGAGGACAGCTTTCTCGAAGCCGCCTTTCATCCCCACGCGCCGGGCGACGCCGCGCCGGTGGACCGCCTGCTGCTCGCCGCCTGGCTGGGCAAGCCGGCGCCGGGCTGGACGCCCGAACTGGCGCAGGACCTGCTCGCCGGCCTCGGCCCCGACGAGACCTTGCTGGCCGAGTACCTGCGCCCGGCCCTGAAACGCCTGGAGCTGGGCGGCGCCGAACCCACGCGCGTCGCCAACTTCCTCGGCCAGCCGCGCCAGGCCTGGCAGGACGCGCTGGCCGCCATCGTCGCCCTCAGCGACGACGGCAAGCCCGCCGCCAGCGCCGCCAAGCCCGAGCTGGCCTGGCAGCTCAGCCTGGACGCCGCCGGCCGCGTGCACACGCTGGAGCCGCTGGAGATGCACACCGGCGCCCGCGGCGGCCTCAAGTTCAAGCCCGTGACGCTGGCCCGGCTGAAGAAGCAGGGCGCGCAGCGCAGCCGCGACAACCTGGTGCTGCGCCACATCGAGCGCGACGCCTGGGCCGGCGTGCACGACCTGCGCCTGGACGTGAGCCAGGCCCTCCTGGCGCTGATCGGCCACCCGCACCTGATGTTTGCCGACGCGCCCGGGCAGTGGGTGGAGCTGGGCGAGGGCCAGCCCGAGCTGGAGGTCAGGCGCGTGGGCCAGGGCGCCGAGGAAGCCTTCGAGTTCCACCTGCATCCGCCGCTGGTCACCGGCGAGCCGGCCCACGCCGGCGCGCGCTTCGGCGCCCAGGCCGAGGCCGAGCGAGAGCGCCGCGATGCCCAGCGCGTGCTGCGCGAAGGCCCGGGGCGCGCGCGCCTCATCCGCATCACGCCCACGCAGCGCCGCGTGGCCGAGCTGGTGGCGCAGGGCTGGCGCGTGCCGGCGCAGGCCACGGCCGAGCTGGGCGCGGCGCTGCAGGTGCTGACCGGTCATTTCCAGCTGCACAGCGACGCCGAAGCCGGCGAACCCGTGCGCGGCGACAGCCGCCTGCGCGCCCGCCTCACGCCCCAGGGCGACGGCCTCTCGCTGCTGCTGGTGGCCCAGCCGTTCGGCGACTTCGGCCCGGTCGTCACGCCCGGCCAGGGCCGTGCGCGGCTGATGTGCCTGCACGAGGGCGTGAGCCTCACCACCGAGCGCGACCTTGCCGCCGAAACCCGGCACCGCGCCGACGTGATCGACGCCCTGCCCTTCCTCGACCCCGAACAGCCCGGCGACCAGCCCTGGCTGCTGGACGACGCCGAGCAGGCCCTCGCCGCCGTGGAGCGCCTGCCCGGCCTGCCCGGCATCGCCGCGCTGGACTGGCCCAAGGGCAAGCCGGTACGGGTCAAGCCGCTGGACAGCGACGCCGTGCAGATCCAGGTGAGCAGCGGGCGCGACTGGCTGGGGCTGACCGGCGAGGCACGCGTCGACGAAGGCCGCGTGCTGGGCCTGCAGGAGCTGCTGGCCTTGAGCCGCAGCAGCCGCAGCCGCTTCGTGCGCCTGGCCGAGGGCCACTACCTGGCGCTCTCCGAACAACTGCGCCAGCAGTTGCGCGACCTGGACGCGCTGGCCCAGCTCAAGAAAGGCGAGCTGCAACTGCCCCAGGCCGGCGCCGCCTGGCTGGAGCACGGCCTGGCCGGCACCCAACTCGGCGGCGACAAGCCCTGGCGCGAGCGCCTGGCCCAGCTCGGCGCCGCCGCCGCGCTGCAGCCCCGGGTGCCGGCGGGCCTGAAGGCCGAGCTGCGCGGCTACCAGGCCGAGGGCCATGCCTGGATGAGCCGCCTGGCCGCGGCCGGCTTCGGCGCCTGCCTGGCCGACGACATGGGCCTGGGCAAGACCCTCCAGGCACTGGCCCTGCTCCTGGACCGGTCGGCCGGCGGCCCGGCGCTGGTGCTGGCCCCCACGTCGGTCTGCGGCAACTGGCAGGCCGAGTGCGCCACGTTCGCGCCCGCGCTGAGCTGCCACGTCTACGGCGAGGCCGGCGACCGCGCCGCGCTGCTGCAGCGCGCCGGGCCGGGCGACGTCATCGTCGCCAGCTACGCGCTGGCGCAGATCGACGCCGAGGCCTTCGCCGGCCGCCGCTGGGCCACGCTGGTGCTGGACGAGGCGCAGGCGCTGAAGAACGCCGCCACCAAGCGGGCCAAGTCCGTCGCCGAATTCGATGCCGACTTCCGCCTGGCCCTCTCGGGCACGCCGGTGGAAAACCGGCTGGCGGACCTGTGGTCCATCATGAACCTGATCAACCCCGGGCTGCTGGGCTCGCCGCAGCAGTTCAACGAGCGCTTCGCCGGCCCCATCGAGCGCCAGCAGGACGCGCCGGCGCGCGCGCGGCTGCGCCGCCTGGTCGCGCCCTTTCTGCTGCGCCGGACCAAGGCGCAGGTGCTGCAGGACCTGCCCGCCCGCACCGAGATCGTCCACCGCGTGCAGCCCAGCGAGCCCGAGCGCCACTTCCTGGAAGCGCTGCGCCGCGACGCCCAGGCCGCCGTGGCCGCCGCCGCGGCCGGCAACGAGCGCGCCGCGCCCATGCAGGTGCTGGCCGAGCTGATGCGGCTGCGCCGCGCCGCCTGCGACCCGCGCCTGGTGTCGCCCGAGCTGGGCCTGATCGGCAGCAAGATGGCGGAGTTCGAGCGCATCGTGCGCGAGCTGGTCGACGGCGGGCACAAGGCGCTGGTCTTCAGCCAGTTCACCGACTACCTTGACCTGCTCGGCGAGCGCCTCACGCAGATGGCCGTGCCGCACCAGCGCCTGGACGGCAGCACGCCCCAGGCCGAGCGCACCAAGCGCGTCGCGGCCTTCCAGCGCGGCGGCGCGGACGGCGGCGACGTGTTCCTCATCAGCCTGAAGGCCGGCGGCTTCGGCCTGAACCTGACGATGGCCGACTACGTGCTCATCGTCGACCCATGGTGGAACCCCGCCGCCGAGGACCAGGCCAGCGGCCGCGCCCACCGCATGGGCCAGCAGCGGCCGGTGACCGTCTACCGGCTGGTGACGGCCGGCTCGGTGGAAGAACGCATCATCGAGCTGCACCGCGACAAACGCGGCCTGGCCGAGGGCATGCTGGAAGGCCATGAGCAGGCCGGCCCGCTGGACGCGCAGGCGCTGGCGGCCCTGCTGGAGGACTGACCCTTGCGACCCGAACCCGACGTCGTCGCGCCCGAGGCCGCTGCGCGGCGCGTGGCGCTGCTGGACTGGGCCGAGAGCCATGACGTGGGCGCGCTGTGGTCGGCCGATGACGCCCGCTGGGCCACGCAGCAGGCACGGGCCGAGGGCGCCGCCGACTTCCGGCTGGCGCGTGCGCGCCATGCCGCGCAGCGCCTGGGCGAGCGCGACGACCGGCTGTCGCAGATGCTGGCGCGGCGCCTGTGGTCGCTGCGCTGGGCGTTGGTGGCGGCAGCGGCAGGCCTGGCCCTGGGCATCGGCATGGACCGGCTGGGCGGGCAGCAGCTGAACCTGCTGGCGCTGCCGCTGTGGACCTTCCTCGGCCTGCAATTGCTGGCCTACGGTGTGCTGCTGGCGCTGGCGTTCAAGGGGCCCCGCCCACTGACCGACGACGGCTGGGTCATGCGCCTGTGGCGGCGCCTGCTGACGCCCGGTGCCCGCGGGCGCGCGGGCCAGGCGCTGGCGCATTGGTGGCGGCTCAGCCTGCCGCTGCAGGCGGCGCGGTGTGCGCTGCTGTGGCATCTCGCGCTGCTGGGCATGAGCCTGGGCCTGATCGCCGGCCTGTACCTGCGGGCGCTGGGGCTGGAGATCCTGATCGGCTGGGAAAGCACCTACCTCGACGCCACCCAGGTGCAGCGCCTGGCCGACGTGCTGCTGGCCCCGGCCGCCTGGCTGACCGGCCTGGCGGTGCCGGACGTCGGCCCGCTGCGCCACGGCGCGCTGCAAGGCCCGCAGGCGCTGGCGGCGGACTGGCTGCATCTGCTGGCCGCGACGGTGGCGCTCGTGGCACTGCCGCGCCTGCTGCTGGTGCTGCACGCCGGCCAGCGCAGCTGGCGGCTGGCGCGGGCGCTGCCGCTGCGGGTGGGCAGCGGCCCCGCCGACCTGCGCCTGCTGGTGATCGACCCGCGGCGCGTGCTGGCAGGCAGCCTGCTGGGCGAGGCCGGCGAGCGGCTGAGCAGCCCGCAGGGCGACCGGTTGCTGGTGGCGCGGGCCGATGCCGCCCCCGCCATCCTGCCCGTCGCCTGGCACGCCCGCGCGCTGGCGCGGCTGAGCGCCGTGCCCGTGGCGGCCCCGGCGTTCGATGCCCGCATCGCGGCCGACGACCTGCCCGTCGTGCAGCCAGGGTGGCCGTCGCAGCGCCGCCAACTGCTCGCCCTGGGCCCACTGTGGCCACCGCACCGGCAAGCGGCCTGGCAGCGCCTGCTGCAAGCCTGGGAGGCACCGGTGCGCGAGTGCGAGGGCCAGGCCCGGCAGCTCATGGCCCAGGCGCTGGCCACGCTGTGCCTGCAGCCGCTGCACCTGCCCGAAGGCGCCGACCCGCAGGCGCAGCTGAGCAAGGCCGTGGCGCAGCAGCTGCAGGTGCTGGCGGATCGCCTGCGCGAGCTCTACGGCCAGGAGGCCGCCGCCGACATGGCGCCGTCCGCCGCGGACCGCTGGCCGCACCAGGTGGTGCGCCCCCGGCCGGTCGCGCGCCATTCGATGCTGGGCGGCGCGATCGGCGGTGCGGCCACGGGCCTGGGGGCGGACCTCGCCGCCGGTGGCCTGACGCTGGGCGCCGGCGCGCTGCTGGGCGCGGTGGTGGGCGGCGTGGCGGGCAGCGGCCTCACGGAGTGGCTGAACCGGCGCCAGGGCCGGCGCACGGCCTCGCTGCACATCGAGCTGACGGACGCCGCGCCGCTGCTGGTCGGCGAGGTGCTGGAGGTCTGGCAGGCGCAGATCGGCCTGAAGCTGCCGGCGGCCAGGCTGCAAGCCCTGATCGCCGCACAGGCCTGGGGCCAGGCCTTGCAGGGCAAGCCGCCGCAGGTGCAGCTGCAGCTCGGCACGCTGCTCGCGCACGCCTGCGAGGCGCTGCTCCGCGAGGCGGATGCGCTGGCGGGTCAGCCCTGACGCGCATCGACGCCTGATCGCCGCGCGGGCCGCACGGCACCGCGACAATCCCGCCCATGCCGCACACCGCTGAATTGAACTGGGTCGCCGGCGCCAGCGGCCTGGTGGGCCGCGCGCTGCTGGCCGAACTGGCGGGCCAGCCCGTGCTGGCCCTGCTGCGCCGGCCGGCGAGCGGGCTGCCTGCCACCGCAGGCCTGCAGACGGCCCGCGTGGACTACACGCAGCCCGGGTCCTTCGCCGCCCTGCCCGCCCCCACCCGCGTGTTCATCGCGCTGGGCACGACGATGGCGCAGGCCGGTTCGCGCGCGGCCTTCCGCGCCGCCGATCTCGACGCCGTCGTGACCGTCGCCCGCGCCGCGCGCGAGGCCGGCGCGACGCACTGCGGCCTGGTCTCCGCGCTGGGCGCCAGCACGCGCTCGGCGGTCTTCTACAACCAGGTCAAGGGCGAAGCCGAGGACGCGCTGGTCGCGCTCGGCTTCGAGCGCCTGGTCATCGCCCGGCCCTCGCTGCTGGATGGCGAGCGCGCGACGCTGGACCAGCCCCGCCGCAGCGCCGAGGCCTGGACGCTGAAGCTCGCGCGGCCGCTCGCCGGGCTGATCCCCGCCGCGTGGCGGCCGATCTCGCCGCGGCGCATCGCGCGCGCCATGCGGCTGGCGCTGGACGCTCCCGGCCCGGCCGTTCGCGTCATCGAGTCCGGCGAGATGCAGCAGCTGGGCGCATGAAGCCGGCGGCACGCACGGTGGCGGTAGCACCCGCCGAGGTCGACTTCTCCGACCCGCAGGCGCCGGCCTCGCCGCTCTTCGGCGATGTCTACCACTCGCGCGCCGGCGCGCTCGCGCAGGCCCGCCACGTGTTCGTCGCCGGCAACGGCCTGCCCGGCCGCTGGCAGGGGCGCGAGCGCTTCGTCGTGCTGGAAACGGGCTTCGGCCTGGGCCACAACTTCCTCGCCACCTGGGATGCCTGGCGGCAAGACCCGGCACGCTGCGGGCGGCTGGTGTTCGCCAGCGTCGAGAAGCACCCGCTGCACCGCGACGACCTGGCCCGCGCGCACGCCGCCAGCCCGCTGCCCGAGCTGGCCACCCAGTTGCTGGACCGCTGGCCACCGCTGACGGCCGGCCTGCACACGCTGAGCTTCGAGGGCGGCCGGGTGGCGCTGCTGCTGGGCCTGGGCGACGCGCGCGAGTTTCTGCGTGAGCTGGTGCTGGACGCCGATGCGCTCTATCTTGATGGCTTCGCGCCACAGCGCAACCCGGCGCTGTGGGACGAGTGGCTGCTGAAGAGCCTGGCCCGCCACGCCGTGCCCGGCACGACGGCCGCGACGTGGAGCATCCACCGACCGATGCGCAGGTCGCTGGCCGCGCTGGGCTTCGAGGTCGGGCTGGCGCCGGGTTTTGCCAACAAGCCCGAGATGACCGTCGCCCGCTTCGCGCCGCGCCACACGCCGCAGCGCCCGGCCGGCCGCGAAGCGCTGGCGCCGGGCGCGACGCACGCCGTCATCGTCGGTGCCGGCCTGGCCGGTGCGGCCTGCGCGCTGGCGCTGTCGCGCGAGGGCGTGGCCTGCACCGTCGTCGACGCGCTGGCCGCGCCCGCCCAGGCCAGTTCCGGCAACCCGGCGGGCCTGTTCCACGGCACGCTGAACCCCGACGACGGCCCGCACGCCCGCTTCAACCGCGCCGCGGCACTGGCCACGCAGGCGCTGCTGGCCGACCTGGCGCTGCCGCACCAGCGCGGCCTGCTGCGGCTGGAAACTCGCCTGGACCCGTCACGCATGCAGGCCGTGCCGGGCTATGTCGATGCGCTGGGCGCCGCCGAGGCGTCCGCCCGCGCGGGCGCGCCGCTGGCGCATCCGGCCTGGTTCTACCCCGGCGGCGGCGCGCTCGATCCGGCCGCCTACACGCGGGCGATGCTGCAGGCCAGTGGCGCCGCGCTGCGGCTGCACCGCCCCGTGGCCGCGCTGCGCGAGGACGGCGGCGGCTGGTGCCTGCTGGACGACGCCGGCCAGGTCATCGCCCGCGCGCCGCTCGTCGTGCTGGCCGGCGGCCACCGGCAGCTGCCCTTGCTGGGGACGGCCGGCGCCGGGCTGGTCGTGCAGCGCGGCCAGCTCAGCCACCTGCCGGACGCGCCATGGTGCCCCGCCGTGCCCGTGGCCGGCGAAGGCTATGCGATCGCCGACGGCCACGGCGGCGTGTGGTGCGGCGCGACCACGCACGACGGCGACCTGGCCCCCGCGCTGCGCGACGCCGACCAGGCCGACAACCTCGCGCGCTATGCACGCCTGGCCGGCCTGGCCGCGCCGCCGCAGGCGCCGCTTTCGGGCCGCGTGGCCTGGCGCCTCATCGCGCCGGACCGCCTGCCGCTGGTCGGCGGCCTGGCGGCCGACGGCCCCGGTGCCGACGCCGATCAACTGCGGCTGCGTCCGCGCCGACCCGGCCTGGTGGTCTGCACGGCGTTCGCGTCGCGCGGCATCACCTGGGCGGCGCTGTGCGGTCGCCTCACGGCCGCGCTGGCCCTGGGCTCTCCCCGGCCACTGGAGGCCGACCTGCTGGATGCCGTGGACCCGCTGCGCTTTTCGGTGCGCCGCGCGCGCCGCCCGGCGCACGCCGGTCGCTGAGCGCGGCAACTATTGCCGCTTTGCCGCGCCGGCCGGCCGTCCGCCAGCGGCCTGCGGCGGCACACTGCGCCGCGGTGCCGGCCTGCCGGCGTTTCTTTTTCCAGTTGGAGACGACGCATGAGCGGTTTGTTCGGTACGGCCAGCGGTGCACAGCGCCTGGCCACGGCATTGGGCGTGGCGCTGGTGGTGACGAGCGTGGGCGCGGCGGTGGCGTTCGCGGGCCTGGGCGCCGACGCCGGCGCGGCCAAGGCCTGGCTGGGCCTGAGCCTGGCCGTGGCCTGGGGGGCCGGCCTCTTCGCATGGCTGACCGCCGGCAGTGGTGGCGACCTGACGACCGCGACCGAGGCCGCGCAGGCGCTCGCCCGGTTCGACCTGACCCACGCCATCCCGCGTGGCGGCAGCGGCGAGGTGGGCCGCCTGCTGGGCGCCCTGGACGACACGCAGCAGGCCTTGCAGAAGCTCATCGGCGAGGTGCGCGGCGCGGCCGACAGCATCGGCACGGCCAGCGCGGAGATCGCCACCGGCAACCTGGACCTCAGCCAGCGCACCGAGCAGACGGCCAGCAACCTGCAGAACGCGGCCTCGTCGATGGCGGAGCTGACCGGCACCGTCAAGCAGACGGCCGACGCGGCGATGACGGCCAACCAGCTCGCCAGCTCGGCCGCCAGCGTCGCCCGCCGTGGCGGCGAGGTGGTGTCGCAGGTGGTGGCGACGATGGACGAGATCAGCCAGAGCTCGCGCAAGATCAACGACATCATCGGCGTCATCGACGGCATCGCGTTCCAGACCAACATCCTGGCGCTGAACGCGGCCGTGGAAGCCGCCCGCGCCGGAGAACAGGGCCGCGGGTTCGCAGTCGTCGCGGCCGAGGTGCGGTCGCTGGCCCAGCGCTCGGCCGGCGCGGCCAAGGAGATCAAGACGCTGATCGGTGCCAGCGTCGAGCGCGTCGACTCCGGCACGCAGCAGGTGCAGGCCGCCGGCACGACGATGGGAGAGATCGTCGCCAGCGTGCAGCGCGTGACGGACATCATCGGCGAGATCAGCGCCGCGGCGCGCGAGCAGAGCGAGGGCATCGCCGTCGTCAACGGCTCCGTCGTGCAGCTCGACCAGATGACGCAGCAGAACGCGGCGCTGGTGGAGGAGTCCGCCGCCGCCGCCGAGAGCCTGCGCGAGCAGTCGGCCCGCATGGCGGAGGTCATCGGCGTGTTCAGGCTCGCCGGCGGCGCGCGGCGCGCCGCCCCAGCCAAGGCCGCGGCGGCGCCAAAGCCCGCCGTGCAAAAACCCGCGGTGCACAAGCCGGCAGTGCAGAAAGCGGCAGCGCACGTCACCCGCCCGGCCGCCAGCACCATCAAGCGGCCCGCCGCCGTGCCCGCCCCTGCGCCTCAGGCTGCCGCGGCACCGGCACCGGCACGCAAGGCCGCAGCACCGGCGCCCGCAGACGACGGCGACTGGGAAACCTTCTGACGCTGGCGGCCTCGCGCCGCGACCGCATCAGCACGCCAGAGCCGGGTTCGCCCGGCTCTGCGCTTTTCGGCGCCCGGTTGTGAACCCGGGGCTTCCCGTCCCCAAGCGGAGCGACAGGGCGGCACTGCTGGCTGCACGGTGAGGTGACACGCATAGTCGCGCCCCGGCGCCGCACCGCGGGCCGCTGCCGCAGTACTCCAGCAGCCATCACCAACGACCGGAGTTCCCACCATGTTCCGAACCAGCCACCAGCTGACCCTCCTCGCCCTGGCCGCCCTCACCTCGGCGGCACAGGCGCAGGACGCCGCCCGCGAGGCGCAATTGCGCGCCGCCGCGCAAGGCTACGTGAAACAGTTCCCGGGTCTCAGCCTCGACGCCCAGGATCACAGCTACGAGGTGCGCGACATCGTCGTCGACGACGACGGCGCCGCGCACGTGCACCTGGACCGTCGCATCGGCGGCCTGCGCGCCATCGGCGCCGACCTGATCGTGCAGACCGACCGTTTCGGCAACCTCGCGACCATGCACCGCAGCGTCGCGCTGCTGCCCGCGCTGGCGACGTCCGCGCGCACGGCCCTCAGTTCGCTGGCCGCGATGAAGGCGGTGGCGGACGCCTTCCCCGGCGGTGTGGTCGGCAAGGGCGTGGAGCGCGTGGTCTGGGCCCGCGAGGACCAGCCGCGCATCGCCTGGGAAGTGCGCGTCAGCGGCGAGGCCGCCGACGGCACGCCGTACGAGAAGCACGTCATCATCGACGCCGACAACGGCCGGCAGCTCGACGTCTGGGACGACATCCACACGGCGGCGGCCAATGGCACCGGCAAGACGCTGTACAGCGGCAACGTCACGCTGACCACCAACAGCATCAGCGGCGGCTACGAGCTGCGCGACCCGACGCGCGGCAACACCTACACGATCAACCTGCGCAACGCCACCAGCGGCGGCAGCATTGCGACCGATGCCGACAACGTCTGGGGCAACAACGCGACGAGCGACACCAACAGCGCCGCCGCCGACGCCCAGTACGGCACCGCCGTGACCTGGGACTACTACAAGAACGTGCACGGCCGCAACGGCATCGCCAACAACGGCACCGGCGCCTACAACCGCGTGCACTACAGCACCCGCTACAACAACGCGTACTGGTCGGACTCCTGCTTCTGCATGACCTATGGCGACGGCGACGGCACGTCGATGAAGCCGCTGGTGGCGCTGGACGTGGCCGGCCACGAGATGACGCACGGCGTCACGAGCCGTACCGCCGGCCTGATCTACTCGGGCGAGTCGGGCGGCCTGAACGAGGCCACGTCGGACATCTTCGGCACCATGGTCGAGTTCTACGCGGCCAACGGCAGCGACCCGGGCGACTACCTGATCGGCGAGAAGATCATGGTGGGCGGCGGCGCGCTGCGCAGCATGGTCAAGCCCAGCAGCGACGGCGGCTCGGCGGACTGCTGGTACACCACGCTGAAGAACCTGGACGTGCACTACAGCTCGGGCGTGGCCAACCACTTCTTCTTCCTACTGGCCGAAGGCACCAGCAGCAGCTACGGCACCAGCCCGACGTGCGTGTCCGGCAACACGCGCGTGGCCACGGGCTCGGGCACGCTGACCGGCATCGGCCGCGCCGCGGCGGCCAAGATCTGGTACCGCGCGCTGACGACCAAGTTCACGACGAGCACGACCTACGCCGCCGCCCGCAAGGCGACGATCACGGCCGCGCAGGAACTGGCCGCGACGCTGGGCACCGACTATTCCAGCAAGGTCGCCGCGGCCTGGACGGCGGTGGGCGTGAACTGACCCGGCCCGCCGCAAGGGCAAGGACAAGGGGCGCCGATGGCGCCCCTTTTTGTGATGCGGAGCCGCCTCAGAACGTCAACGTCCTGACGCCGCCGGCGCCGCCCCTCATTTCGCCCAGAAGGCAGACCTTCGCCCTGTGGCGCGCGAACACGCCCACCGTGACGACGCCGGGCCATTGGTTGACCTCGGTCTCGAAGGCCAGCGGGTCGGTGATGGACAGGCCGCGCACATCGAGGATGTGGCCGCCGTTGTCGGTGAGCACGCCGGCGCGCAGCGTTGCCTGGCCGCCCAGCGCCGCGAAGCGCCGCGTAAGCTGCGCGGCGGCCATCGGGATGATCTCGACCGGCAGCGGGAAGGCACCCAGCGTCTGCACCAGCTTGGATTCGTCGGCGATGCAGACGAAGCGCTCGGCCAGGTCGGCGACGATCTTCTCGCGCGTCAGCGCCGCGCCGCCGCCCTTGACCATGCAGCCCTGGCCGTCGATCTCGTCGGCGCCGTCGATGTAGACACCCAGGCCCGTCACCTCGCCCGCGTCCAGCACGTGGATGCCATGCCGTTGCAGCCGCTGCGTGGAGCGCTCGGAGCTGGACACGGCGCCGGCCACGGCCAATCCCGTCTCTGCGATCCGCGCCGCGAGCGCATCGATGAAGCAGTCCACCGTGGAGCCGGTGCCGACGCCGATGATCTGGCCGGCGGGGACGTAGTCCAGGGCCGCGCGGCCGACGAGGTGCTTGAGCTGGTCTTGGTTCATGGCCGCAATTTTGCGGGATCGGAGCGGGCGGGCCCGCGCCGACCCGCCGCGCTCATTTCATGACCACCCGGCTGGCCGCCGAATCCACGGCGATCCGGCGCTGGGCGTCCCAGGTCGTGAAGCGGACCTCGACCACGTCGCCTCGCTTGAGCCCGCCGACGGCGTAGCGGCTGCTGGCGCCGTCCTGGCGCAGGCGCACGGTCTGCGTGTCGCCGCCGTTGACGCTGTAGTGCACGTCGGCCCAGCCGGCGGACGTGGCCGCGAACTCCAGCGTGCTGGCGCCGGTCTGCGTGGTCGCGGTGATTGCGGCCGCCGCCTTGGCGACTTCCGTGACGGGCGCGCGCACCTTCAGCGTGCTGCCCGTGCCCGAGTCCCAGATGATGTCGTCGAAGGCGATCTGGAACTCCGCACCCGGCAGCGCGCCGTCCACGCTGAAGAACTGGAACAGGTCCAGCATGGACTGCAGCGCGATCAGCGGGCCGGCGATCTCGGCCACGGGGATGGTCGCCGTGCCCCAGTCGCCGTTGCGCACCAGGCCGTAGGCGGTGGTGTTGGCCGGGAAGGTCACCGCGCTTTGGTTGGTGTAGGTGTCGTAGATGCCGATCTTGAACGCGACGTTGGCGGGTGCCTTGATCTTCAGCTTGATGTGGCCGTTGCGGAAGCCGCTCATGTCGTGCACCTGGCGCGACTGGATGCTGCCGCCGAACCACTGGCCCGGCGCGAAGTAGCGGAAGGCCAGCACATTCGTGCCCTCGAACGGCGCGATGTCGCCGGCGGTCATGGAGCCCTGGTTCCAGATGAAGACGTCTGCGGATACACCCGGCACCTGCCCGTTGTTGACCGGCGTCAGGTCGGTGAAGACACCGAACTTGCCGACCTCGGGCTGCGTGCCCACGCCCAGCTTGACCTCGCCCAGGCCGTCGAGCTCGTAGATGCGCACGTAGTCCACGTACATGGTGGCTGGCAGCGGTGCGGTGATCTGCGCCGGCGTGGCTGCAGGCGTGAAGTTGCCGCCCACCGCCAGGTTCAGCAGCAGGTAGAAGGGCTCCTTCAGCGCGGGCGAGTTGACCGCGAGCGGCGCCTTGTACATGTCCACCTCGCGGCCGTTGTCGACGACGGTGAAGCGCATCTGCGTGTCGGTCCAGTACAGGCGGTACAGCACGAAGCGGTTCGCCAGCGAGCGGCTGGGCGTGTACCAGTTCTTGTTCTGCCAGGCGGTGGAGCCGGCGCAGCTTTCGTTGCCGGGCACGCAGGCGTCCTGCTGGAACGTGATGACGTTGGCGCCGACGAACTGGTCGGGCGAAACCGCGGGCATGCCCGCCGGCTGGCGGCCGCCCATTTCCATCATGTCGATCTCGCCGTTGCGCGGCCACGACTGCGGGCTGGTGCCCAGCAGCCATGCGGCCGGCCACAGGCCGATGCCGACCTGCGGCGTGGCGATGCGCATCTCGACCATGCCGTACTTGACCTGCACCTTGCCGGACGAGTTGATGCGCCCGGACGTGAAGGCGTTGCTGCCCACGGTCTCGCGCCGCGCCGTGATGGCCAGCGCCCGCGTGCCGGGCTCGAAGGGCACGCTGGCGATGCCGACGTTGCCCGGTCGGTAGTACTGCAGCTCCTGGTTGCCGTAGCCGCACAGGCCGATCTGGCAGCCGTTGCCGTCCATGGCGGTCCACAGGCTGGTGTCCAGGCTCGCGCCGTTGAACTCCTCGGACCACAGCAGCCGGCCGATGACCGGGCTGGTCACGCTGGCCGAGGCGGCCAGGCTGCACGCGGCCAGCAGGCCGCCGACGACGGCGCGCATCCAGGCGCGCGGGGAAGTGGGTTGTTGACGCATGGCGTTCATCCTTGCTGGCTGGCGTTGGCTTGCTGGGCGGTCTTGCGGCGGCTGGCGGCGGCGACAAGCAGCACGCCCGCGCCCAGCAGGCCGAAGCTGGCCGGCTCCGGCACGGCGGTGACGGTGATGCGCGCGGCCGGCAGGCCGGTGAACTGGGTCGTCACCTCCTGCCAGGCGCCGGCGCTGTTGGTGTAGGCCCAGTTGGCCGTGTAGTCGTCGGTGCCGCTCTGCCAGGAGCCGGAGAAGCCGTTGTCGGCCACGGCCGCCAGCCAGTAGGTGCCGGCCGCCAGCGTCCAGCCGGTGGGCGTGAGCAGCGAGTTGGCCGTCGGGTTGGCGAGGTGGCTGCTGTACAGCCAGGCAGCACCCGTGGGCACGGCGCCCTGGCGGGCCAGGATGCCCAGCGTCACGCCGCCCAGGCCGTCGATGGACGTGAGGATGGACTGGATGGTCGTGGCGCTGCTGAGCGTGAACGGGATGGCCACGTCCTGGCGGCCCGAGGCGCTCTGGTAAAGCAGCGACGGCCAGCCGTCCACGGCGTCGCCCGGGCCGAAGGAGTCGAGCACCACGGTCTGCGCGTGCACGTGGGCGGTCAGCCCGCACAGCAGCAGCGCGGGCAGGGTCATCAGTCGTTGGGGGTGGAAATTCATGCGGATGTCTCCATGGATGCGCCGCCCTGGCCGGGCCGGCGCATGCGTGCGAAAGGTGGCAAAGAAGCGGGTCGGCCGGCGCTCAGGCGCGGCGGCGGCGGGCGAGGACAGCCAGCGCGCCCAGGCCGGCGATCAGCATCGCGACGCTGGCCGGTTCGGGCACGGCCGTGGTCAGCGTGAGCTGGATGTCGTCGATGTAGACGGCGTTGGCGCGGCCGTCGAGCAGCGGGCCCACGGCCGTGCTCATCTCCAGGAACACCGACGTCGCACCGGCGGGAATGGCGCCGGCCTGGAAGCTGATCTGCGTCCAGCCGCTGGCGTTGATCGCGCCCTGGAAGAACTGGTTGCCGCTGTCCGCCAGGATGCCGCCGGGGCCGACATAGCGCAGTGCGAACAGGATGTTGCCCGTGGTGCCGACGTCGCCCATGGCCCAGAAGCTCAGCATCGGCGTGTCGCCCACGTTGGCCGCGGTGAGCTGCGGCAGGCCGCCGTGCGCCGACGAGTCCTGGAACAGCGTGGAGGCACCGAAGCCGGCAGGCACGGTCAGCAGCGCCGAATGCGCGCCGGTGTGGGCGACGTTGGACAGCAGCGCCGGGCTGCCGGTGGGCGCCGCCAGCCAGCCCGCGGCGAAGTAGGCGGGGTCGGTCGCGGCGGTTTCGAAGCCGCCGTTGGCAATGCCGTTGGTGGTGTCCGCACCGGCAAGCCCGGTGAGACCCGCGAGCGCAAGGGTGGCGAAGGTCGCCTTCAGGGTCAGCATGTCGTCTCCTTTGGTTTTGGAAGGGATCTGTGTCCCGGCACCAGGCGACGACGAACTGCAAGCCGGTCGCCCGGCACTGAAAGCGCTTTCTGAAAGCGCTTTCAGTGCCGGGCGGACCATAGGACCGCCCCGGCACGCTGTCAATGTGGGCTGCCCTCGGTCACCGCCAAGCCGCTACCGATGAACTAGGGGGGAGAACGGTTGCCGGGCCCGCCGGCCCGCAACCGCAGCCGTCAACCGCGGCGCTTCTGGACGGCGGCCGCCAGCTCGCGCAGCAGCGGCTCCGTCTGCGCCCAGCCCAGGCAGGCGTCGGTGATGGACACGCCGGGCTTCAGGTCGGCGCGGGTCTGCCCTTCGGCCAAGTCCTGGCGGCCGGGCTGCAGGTGGCTTTCGATCATGACGCCGGTGACGCGGCGGTCGCCACTGGCGATCTGCGCGGCCACGTCGCGGCCCACGTCGACCTGACGCTCGTACTTCTTGCTGGAGTTGGCGTGCGAGAAGTCGATCATGACCTGCTCGCGCAGGCCCGAGGCCTTCAGCGATTCGCAGGCCGCGTTGACCGAGGCCGCGTCGTAGTTGGGCGCCTTGCCGCCACGCAGGATGACGTGGCAGTCCTCGTTGCCGCGCGTCTCGAAGATCGCGGCCGTGCCCATCTTGGTCATGCCCATGAAGGCGTGTGCCGAACGCGCGGCCAGCACGGCGTCGCTGGCGACCTTGACGCCGCCGTCGGTGCCGTTCTTGAACCCGACCGGGCAGGACAGGCCTGAGGCGAGCTGGCGGTGGCTCTGGCTCTCGGTCGTGCGCGCGCCGATGGCGCCCCAGGCGATCAGGTCGGAGATGTACTGCGGCGACAGCAGGTCCAGGAACTCCGTGCCGGCCGGCAGGCCCAGGCTGCTGATGTCCAGCAGCAGCTGGCGCGCCAGGCGCAGGCCTTCGTTCATGTGGAAGCTGCCGTCCAGGCGCGGGTCGTTGATGTAGCCCTTCCAGCCCACCGTCGTGCGCGGCTTCTCGAAATACACGCGCATGACGATCAGCAGATCGCGCTTGAGTTCATCGCGGGCGACCTTGAGCAGGCGGGCATAGTCCATCGCCTGGTCATGGTCGTGGATGGAGCAGGGGCCGACGATGACCAGCAGCCGGTCGTCGCGGCCGTGCAGCACGTCGCTGATCTGCTGGCGCGACTGCTCGACCAGTTCCAGCGCGGCGTCGGGCACGGGCAGTTCCTCGAACAGCAGCGCCGGGCTGATCAGCGCGCGCACGGCACCGATGCGGGTGTCGTCGGTGCGCGTGATGTCGTGGGTGGCGTCGCGGGAGCCGCTTTCGTGATCCAACAGGCGGGCGTGGTGGGGGGCGTCCAAAGGTTTCATCGCAGGGCTCCAGGCAAGCCCGCTATTTTCACCGCTTGGCCACGGCCGCGCACACGGCCAGCGCAGAGAGCCCGAATCCCGCCAGCGCCAGCGGCGCCAGCCGCTCGCCCAGCACCACGAAACCCATCAGCGCCGACACGCCCGGGATGAGGAAGAACAGGCTCGCCACCCGGCCCGCCTGGCCGCGGCGGATCATGATGAACATCAGGCTGAACGCGCCGATGGAGTTCACCAGGCCCAGCCACAGCCACGCGCCGATCAGCTCCGGCCCCCAGGCGATGGCGAAGTGCTCGGTCGGCCCGGCCACCGCCGCGACCGCCAGCGCAGAGACGGCCATCTGGATGCCGGCGCCGCTGCGCAGGTCCATGTGGGCGCAAAAGCGCTTCTGGTACAGCGTGCCGGCCACCAGGCCCAGCAGGCCTGTGCCCGCGGCCGCATAGGCGGGCCAGGCGCCACCGAGCGGCTTGTCGGCGACCACCAGCGCCACACCGGCCAGGCCGCCCAGCAGCCCCGCGCCCTGGCGCAGCGTCAGGCGCTCGGCCAGCCACAGGTGCGCGCCCAGCGCCGTCGCCAGCGGCATCAGGCCGATCAGCAGGCCGGCGATGCCGGCGCTCAGCCCCCACTGCAGCGCGAAGTAGATGCAGGAGAAATGCAGCACCTGCATCAGCCCGCCCACGGCGGCCAGATGCCCCCAGTCCGCGCGTTTGCGCGGCCACGGCGCGCCGGTGGCCAGCGCCACGGCCAGCAGCACGACAGCGGCCAGGCCGAAGCGCAGCGTCAGCAGCGTCAGCGGCCCGGTGTGCGGCAACGCCAGCTTGCCGGCCACGTAGCCGCTGCTCCACAGCACGATGAAGACCAGCGGCAGGCTGGACGCGGCCGCGGTGGCCAGCAGCCGCTCGAACACGCTGGGCTGGAAGGACCGCGCCGGCAGACAGGGCGACGACAAGGTGGACATGGCAACTCCTTGAACAGGCAGGCCGCCACTCTAGAAATCAACCAATCAAGACACAATCCAGTCAAAAGTCGATTCAGAGTTTCCAAACGGAGCACAACGTATGGGCCGCCTCGAAGACCTGCAAGCCTTTGCCCGCGTCGTCGACGCGCGCGGCTTTTCCGGCGCGGCCCGGCTGCTGGGCACCACCAAATCCGCCGTCAGCAAGCAGGTCGTGCGGCTGGAAGACCAACTCGGCACGCGGCTGCTGCACCGCACGACGCGCAGCGTCAGCCCCACGGCCGAAGGCCGCGCCGTCTACGACCGCGCGCTGCGGCTGCTGGACGAGGCGCTGGCGCTGGAGACCGAGCTGGCCGGTCGCCGCTACGAGCCGCGCGGCGTGCTGCGCATGTCGGTGTCCACCGCCTTCGGCAACCTGCAGTTCACGGCGCTGATGGCCGAGTTCTGCGCCCGCCACCCGCAGCTGGACGTGGTGCTGGGGCTGAACGACCGCTACGTGGACCTGGCCGAGGAAGGCTTCGACGTGGTGCTGCGGCTGACGAACAAGCCGTCGGACGGGCTGGTGGCGCGGCGCCTGGCGGCCATCCGCTTCGTGCTGTGCGCGTCGCCGGCCTATCTCGCCGCGCAGGGTGAACCGCAGGCCGTCCCGGACATCGGCGGCCACCGCTGCCTGCGCTTCGGCTACCTGCAGTCGCCGGACCGCTGGCGCTTCAAGCACGCGGCGCTGGGCGAGGCGGAGGTCGAGACGCGCGGCGCGCTGCGCTTCGAGAGCGGCCTGACGGCCAACAGCAGCGAGTCGCTGCGCGTGGCCGCGCTGGCCGGCATGGGCCTGGCCGTGCTGCCAACGTACGCCATCGGCGCCGACCTGCGTGCCGGCAGGCTGCGCGCCGTGCTGCCCGACTGGCAGCCGGTGGGCGGCCTGGCAGACGCCGACACGCTGTACGCCGTCTACCTGCCCAACCGGCATGCGGCGCCCAAGGTGCGCGCGCTGATCGACTTCATGCTGGAGAAGATGGGCGAGGTGCCGCCGTGGGATCGTGACGAGGTCGCCTGAGAGAATTGCCGGCTATGCCGTTGATCCCCTACGCCCTCACCCGCCCCTTCCTGTTCGGCCTGGACCCCGAGCACGCGCACGAGCTGACGCTGAACGGCATCGCCCGGCTGCAGAACACGCCCGCGCAGGCGCTGTGGTGTGGGGAGCGCATCAGCGACCCGGTCACGATCGCCGGCCTGCGATTCCCCAACCGCATGGGCCTGGCCGCCGGGCTGGACAAGAACGGCCGCTGCATCGACGGCCTGGGCGCGATGGGCTTCGGCTTCATCGAGGTGGGCACCGTGACGCCCAAGGGGCAGCCCGGCAACGACAAGCCGCGCATGTTCCGCCTGCCCGAGGCCAATGCGCTGATCAACCGGCTGGGCTTCAACAACGAGGGGCTGCAGAGCTTCATCGCCAACGTGAAGCGTGCGCACAGCTTTCGCAAGGCCGGCGGCATCCTGGGGCTGAACATCGGCAAGAACGCCGCCACGCCCATCGAGCAGGCGGCCGACGACTACCTGCTGGGGCTGGAGGGTGTGCACCCGCATGCCGACTACATCACCGTCAACATCTCCAGCCCCAACACCAAGAACCTGCGCGCGCTGCAGAGCGATGCCGCGCTGGACGCGCTGCTGGGCGCGCTGCAGCAGCGCAAGCAGCAGCTGGACGCGCAGAGCGGCCGGCGCGTGCCGATGTTCGTGAAGATCGCGCCGGACCTGGAAGAAGACCAGGTCGCCGTCATCGCCCGCACGCTGACGGCCAACGGCATCGCGGGCGTGGTCGCCACCAACACCACCATCGCGCGCGACGCCGTGCAAGGCCTTGCGCACGCCAACGAAACCGGCGGCTTGTCGGGCGCGCCGGTGTTCGAGGCGAGCAACCGCGTCATCCGCCTGCTGCGCGCGGCGCTGCCCGCCGGCTATCCCATCATCGGCGTGGGCGGCGTGTTGAGCGGCGAGGACGCGCGCGCGAAGATCGCGGCCGGCGCCGACCTGGTGCAGGTCTACACCGGCCTCATCTACAAGGGCCCGGCCCTGGTCAGCGACTGCGCGCGGGCCCTGGCCCGGCGCTGACGCCGCGCCCGCCGGCGCCACGGGCATCGCGCCGCGCAGGCAGCCCGATTGCCGCCGCCGATGCACCTGCCGCAGCCCCTGGAGAACCGCCATGCGCCTCGCCGCCCTGCTTCTTTGCACCGCCTGCCTCGCCGGCTGTGCCACGCCCGACCGTGACGCCCGGCTGACCGCCGGCGCCAGCCGCGAGGCCGACGTGATGGCCTTGTACGGCCAGCCCCGGCGCATCTGGCCCGAGACCGACGGCGGGCGGACGCTGGAATACTCCAGCCAGCCGATGGGCAAGCACTGCTACATGGTGCGGCTGTCGGGCGACGGCCGGCTGGTGAGCGTGGAGGACACGCTGACCCCGGCCGCCCGCGCCCGCATCGTGTCCGGCATGACGCCCGAGCAGGTCAGCCGCCTCCTCGGCACCGAACGCAGCCGCGTGCTCTACCGCAACAGCGGCGAGGACGTCTGGGACTGGACCATCGAGCCCGACCAGCCCGGCAGCTACGGCCTGCGCTTCAACGTGCACTTCAAGGACGGCGTCGTGCTGCGCACCTCGCAGAGCATGGTGTTCCGAGACCGGCGCTTCCCGGGTCTGGACGACTGAGGCGACCTCGCCGGCACCCGCAGTTCAGGATGGCCGGCGGCGGCGAGACACGACGACACCGATGACGCCCAGGCCGGCGGCCAGCAGCGCGTAGGACTCGGGCTCGGGGACCGGCGTCGCCGTAGCGGCCGAGTTGAGCGAATACGCCGCCGCGCCGGTGGCGAAACCGAACACCGAGTAGTAGTAGTCGCCCGCGGCCAGTGACAGCGAGTTCACCGTGGGTGCGCCGCCGTAGGTCCAGGCGCCCAGGCCGACGTCGTCCGCCGTGCCGACCTGGCCGTCCAGGCCCACGCCGAACAGGCTGTAGGTGCCCGAGCTGATGGCGCCCAGCGAGCTCACGCTGCTGGCGACGTCCGACTGCACGCCCAACGAGAACGAGTAGGTGTCGAAGATGACGCCCCCCGCGGTGACGCCAAAGGCGCTTTCGAGCAGCGAATGCTCGCCCCAGCCGAGGTCCGCAGCCTGGCTGCCCAGTGTGGTCAATGCGACCAAAGAGGCGGCGGTGATGGTTTTCAACTTCATGGCATGGCTCCTGACACGACGGTCAAGATCAACCGCCGAAGTCATTGTGCGGCGCAGCAAATTGAAGAACAGGCCTCGCCACCCTTCGTGCTAGGGAGGCCGCCGGCCCATCTTGTAGCGGGGTGTTAACCCGGCGCTCACCCTGTCAGTTCTGCACCTGGATGGGGTGTTTTATGACGCGGTGTTGCGACGCCCGTCACGTGGCCGAGAGCTGCGCCACCTTCTGCAGGCCATCCACCGCCTTGCCCTTGCGGGCGCGCTTGCCCGCGTGGGCCGCGAGCGACTGGTTCTTCAGCAGCTCCTCGCGCGGCTTGCCGCCGCGGCCGCTGCCCAGCACGCGCAACTGCGTCGTGAAGCAGGCGACGGACACAACGCTGTCCTTGGCCTCCAGGTCCATCAGCATCAGGCCCTTGCCGCCCTTGGGCTGGTGCTTGAGCTCGTCCAGCGGGAACGTCAGCAGCCGGCCCTGCGCGCTGAGCACGCCGAGTTGCAGCGCGACGGCGTCGCCCGGCACGGCCGCGAGCAGCGGCGCCTCGCCGGCGTCCAGTGCGAGGAAGGTCTTGCCTGCCTTTTGGCGGCCCACCAGGTCGCCCAGTTGGGCGATGAAGCCGTAGCCGGTCGTGCCGGCCATGACCAGACGCTGCGTCGGCGCGCCGGCCACGTAATGCGCGATCTGCGAGCCGGGCTCCAGCTCGATCAGCGTCGTGATCGGCTGGCCGTCGCCGCGGCCACCCGGCAGCGCCGACACCGGCGCCGAATACACACGGCCGTTGCTGCCCATGACGATGAGCGGGTCCACGCTGCGGCAGCGGAACGCGCCCCACAGCGCGTCGCCGGCCTTGAAGGTCTGCGCCGCGATGTCCACCTCGTGGCCCTTCAGTGCCCTTACCCAGCCCTTCTGGCTGACGATGACCGTGACCGGCTCGTCGACGATCCGGACCTCGGCGGTGACACGCTTCTCGGCCTGGATCAAGGTGCGGCGGTCGTCATCGTATTGCTTGGCGTCGGCCTCGATTTCCTTGATGACGGTGCGCCGCAGCGCGGTGGTGGAGCCGAGGATGTCTTCCAGCTTGGCGCGCTCGTCGCGCAGCTTGGCCAGCTCCTGCTCGATCTTGATGGCCTCCAGGCGCGCCAGCTGGCGCAGGCGGATCTCGAGGATGTCCTCGGCCTGGCGGTCGCTGAGCTTGAAGTGTTCGATCAGGGCCGGCTTGGGCTCGTCCGACTCGCGGATGATGCGGATGACCTCGTCGATGTTCAGCAACACCAGTTGCCGGCCTTCCAGCACGTGGATGCGGTCGTTGACGTGCGCCAGGCGGTGCTCCGTGCGGCGGCGCACCGTCGTCTGGCGGAAACCCACCCACTCGACCAGCACCTCGCGCAGGCTCTTCTGCGTGGGGCGGCCGTCGTCGCCAATCATGGTCAGGTTGACCGACACGCTGCTCTCCAGGCTGGTGTGCGCCAGCAGCGTGTTGATGAGGTCCTGCTGTTCGACGGTGCGGCTCTTGGGCTCGAAGACGATGCGCACGGCAGCGTCCTTGCTGGACTCGTCGCGCACGCCGTCCAGCACGGCCAGCAGGCCGGCCTTGAGCTGCAGCTGCTCGGCCGACAGCGTCTTCTTGCCGGCCTTGACCTTGGGGTTGGACAGCTCCTCGATCTCCTCCAGCACCTTCTGCGCACTGGTGCCGTGCGGCAGCTCGGTGACGACGAGCTGCCACTGGCCGCGGGCCAGGTCCTCGATCTTCCAGCGCGCGCGCACCTTGAGGCTGCCACGCCCCGAGGTGTACGCCGACCGGATGTCGTCGGACGCGCTGATGAGCTGGCCGCCGCCGGGGAAGTCCGGGCCGGGGATCTTCTCGAACAACTCGTCGTCGCTCGCCTTGTCGTTCTTGAGCAGCAACACGGCCGCTTCAGCCACTTCGCGCAGGTTGTGGCTGGGGATTTCGGTCGCCAGGCCCACGGCGATGCCGCTGGCGCCGTTGAGCAGCACGAACGGCAGGCGGGCCGGCAGCTCGACGGGCTCCTGCAACCGGCCGTCGTAGTTGGTGCGGAAGTCCACCGTGCCTTCGTCGATCTCGTCGAGCATCAGGCGGGCGATGGGTGCCAGCCGCGCTTCCGTGTAGCGCATCGCCGCGGCGCCGTCGCCGTCACGGCTGCCGAAGTTGCCGTGGCCGTCGATGAGGGGGTAGCGCAGCGAGAAGTCCTGCGCCATGCGCACCAGCGCGTCGTAGACCGACTGGTCGCCGTGCGGATGGAAGTCGCCGAGCACATCGCCCACGACCTTGGCGCCCTTCACGGGCTTGGCACCGGAGTTGCCGGTCCAACCCAGGCCCAGCAACTGCATCACGTGCAGGATGCGGCGCTGCACGGGCTTCTGGCCGTCGGAATAGGTCGGCAGCGCACGGCCCTTGACGACGCTGAGCGCGTATTCGAGATAGGCCTGCTGGGCGTAGGCGGCCAGCGTCAGCGCGTTGCTGTCGTCGCCATGGGGGCCGCCGTCGGCGGGCGAGCTGAAGTCGATGGGGGTCTGGGAACTCATGGGTGCAGGGTCAGTCGCTGCGCGCGGGCCGGCTGGCCCTGCTGCAGCAAAGCCCAGTACAACTCGAGCACGAGATGCACATGGGCCTGGGTTTCGTCGATGTCGGGCACGCGGTTGCCAGCGCGTCGCACGGCGCCCTCGCCGGCATTCCAGGCCGCCAGCGCCGCGTCGATGCGGCCGAAACGGCGGATCAGGTCGGCCAGCATGCGGGCGCCGGTGTGGATGTTGATGCGGGGCTCGATGAGCCGTGCCGCGTCGGCGGGCGACGCATAGCGCGAGGCGGTGTCCGGCGTGATCTGCATCAGGCCCAGCGCGCCGCGTGGCGACACGGCGCCCTTCTGGTAGCCGGACTCCACGGCGATGACGGCCTTCAACAGTTCGGCGTCCACGCCATGCTTCTCGGCCGCCTCACGCACCCAGGGCTGCACGGCCTTGACCTCGGGGGCGATGTCCAGCCAGGTCAGCAGGGCGGTGCCGGCGTCGGTCTTGCCGGGCACGCGCTGCGTCAGCGGACCGCCGAGCACGGGGTTGAAACGCGCGTCAAGCCGGCTGGATGCGAAGTGCGCCACGCCGGCCGCGTCCACGAAGCCCCAGAGGTCAGCCCTGGCGGGCAGCCCGTACGCGAGCAGGAGCAGGCACAACCAGCGCGTCATGCGGCCTCCTGCCCCAGCGCGACACGCGCCTGGTATTCGCGGTCCAGCAGCGACATGACGATCAGCGAGTCGTAGCCGTCGGCGCCATCGGTCGTGACGCGCACGCTCTCGCGCAGCCGGCCTTCCTCGACGAAGCCTTCGCTGCGGTACAGCTCGAACGCGCGCATGTTCAGCGCCTTCACGTCCAGCCAGAAGCGGTGCGCCTTGAGCTGCGTGAACGCCATCGCCTTCAACTGACGCACCGCCGCCCGGCCCAGGCCGCGGCCCTTGGGCTGCAGCACCAGGCGCTTGAGCTCGACCGAGCCATTGGGGTTGCGGCAGCCCTGCAGGATCACGAAGCCGATACGTTCAAGTTCGTCACCCTCTTCAAGAATGAAGTGGCGCGAGTCGGGGAAGCGGATGGCGCCTTCATGCTGCGTGCGCTCCCACGGCGTGATGAACGGCAGGTTGGCGCCGTCCCGTTCCAGCGAGACGACCCAGTCCAGGTCGGACAGCATCGTGGGGCGCAGGCGCACGCTCATGGCGCCTCGAAACCGGCCAGCACCGCGACCACGTTGCGGCCGATGGCCTCGGTCGCGTAGCCGCCCTCCTGCACGAACAGCGTCGGCGCGCCGAAGGCGGCGATGCGCCGGCCCATGCGGCGGAACTCGGGCTCGTCGAGCTTGAAGTGGGAGATCGGGTCGCCGCCGTAGGTGTCCACGCCCAGCGAGACGATGAGCAGGTCGGGCCTGAACGCCGTCAGCCGCGCCAAGGCCTGCGCCAGCGCGGCGAACCAGTCGTCGTTGGCCACGCCCGGCGGCAGCGGGAAGTTGGCGTTGCAGCCCGCGCCCTCGCCCGCACCGGTCTCGTCGGCATGGCCGAGGAAGAACGGGAACTCGGTGCGCGGGTCGCCGTGCACGCTGGCGTAGAACACATCGGCGCGGTCGTAGAAGATGGCCTGCGTGCCGTTGCCGTGGTGGTAGTCCACGTCCAGGATGGCCACGCGCGCCAGACCGGCATCGCGTGCGGCCTGCGCGGCCACGGCGGCGTGGTTGATGAAGCAGTAGCCGCCGAAGAAGTCCGCGCCGGCATGGTGGCCCGGCGGGCGGGTCAGGCAGTAGGCCGCGCGCTGGCCGGCCAGCACCAGGTCCAGCGCCGTCAGCGACGCCTGCGCACCGGCATAGGCCGCCGTCCAGCTGCCAGCCGTCAGCGGCGTGCCGCTGTCCATCGAGTACAGGCCCATGCGGGCCGCGAAGCTCGCCGGCTCGACATCGCTGCGCAGCGTGCGCACGGGCCAGACGGCCGGGAAGGCATCGCCCTCGCCGCCCGTGGCCAGCCACTCGGCGTGCGCGCCCTCGATGAAGTTCAGATAACGCGCGGCATGCACGCGCGCCAACGGCGCAAGGCCGTGGTCGACCGGGGCCAGCACGTCGCCCAGCCTGGCCGCCTGCACGGCCTGCAGGATGTAGTCGGCCCGCGACGGCACCTCGAACGCCGGCACCAGCCGCCCACGGAAGAACTCATGCGTCGCCGCATGGGCCGCGTGCACCGCGTTGTAGACCGTCTGCATCAGATGTCGATCTCCACGGCGTCGCCGTGCAGTTCCATCAGCTCGCGGCGCGACGCGGCCTCGCCCTTGCCCATCAGCTTGTTGAAGGCCTCCACCGTGGCGCCGAAGTCCAGCTGCCCGTACTCGACGCGCGACAGGCGGCGCGTCTCGGGGTTCAGCGTCGTGTCCCAGAGCTGCTCGGCGTTCATCTCGCCCAGGCCCTTGAAGCGGCTGATGCTCCACGAGCCTTCGCGCGCGCCTTCCTTGCGCAGCTTGTCCAGCGTGGCGGTCAGCTCGCCGTCGTCCAGCGCGTAGAGCTTGGCGGCAGGCTTCTTGCCACGGGCCGGTGCGTCGATGCGGTACAGCGGCGGGCGGGCGACGAAGACATGGCCGGTCTCGACCAGCTTGGGAAAGTGGCGGAAGAAGAGTGTGAGCAGCAGCACCTGGATGTGCGAGCCGTCCACGTCGGCGTCGCTCAGGATGCAGACCTTGCCGTAGCGCAGGCCGGACAGGTCCGGCGTGTCGTTCGGGCCGTGCGGGTCCACGCCGAGCGCCACCGAGATGTCGTGGATCTCGTTGTTCTTGAACAGCAGGTCGCGCTCGACCTCCCAGGAGTTCAGCACCTTGCCGCGCAGCGGCAGGATGGCCTGCGTCTCCTTGTCGCGGCCCATCTTGGCGCTGCCGCCGGCCGAGTCGCCCTCGACGAGGAAGACCTCGTTGTGCAGCAGGTCGCGGCTTTCGCAGTCGGTCAGCTTGCCCGGCAGCACGGCCACGCCGGAGCCCTTGCGCTTTTCCACCTTCTGGCTGGCGCGCTGCCGCGTCTGCGCCTGCTTGATGACCAGCTCGGCCAGTTTCTTGCCGTGGTCCACGTGATGGTTCAGCCACAGCTCCAGCGCCGGCTTCACGTAGGCCGACACCAGCCGCAGCGCGTCGCGCGAGTTCAGGCGCTCCTTGGTCTGGCCCTGGAACTGCGGGTCCAGCACCTTGGCGGACAGCACGAAGCTGGCGCGCGAGAACACGTCGTCGGGCATCAGCTTGACGCCTTTGGGCAGCAGCGAATGCATCTCGATGAAGCCCTTGACGGCGCCGAACAGGCCGTCCTTCAGCCCCGACTCATGCGTGCCGCCGGCGACTGTCGGGATCAGGTTCACATAGCTCTCGCGCAGCGGCGCGCCGTCCTCCGTGAAGGCCACGCACCAGGCCGCGCCCTCGCCTTCGGCGAAGTTCTCGCTCTCGCCGGCGGTGGCGAAGCCCTCGCCCTCGAACAGCGGGATCAGCGGGTCGGCGTGCAGCGACTGCGCCAGGTAGTCGCGCAGGCCGGCCTTGTAGAGCCAGGTGATCGTCTCACCGGTCTTCTCGAACTTCAGCGTGACGGTCACGCCCGGCATCAGCACGGCTTTCGACCGCAGCAGGTGCACCAGCTCATGCCTGGGCAACTCGGCGCTCTCGAAATACTTGGCCTCGGGCCAGACGCGCACCGTCGTGCCCTGCTTGCGGTCGCCGCTCGTGGCGGGGCGGGTGACGACCTGCTGCACCACGTCGCCATGCTCGAAGGCGATGCCGGCCACCTGCTTGTCCCGCCAGACGGCCACTTCCAGCCGCCTGGCCAGCGCGTTGGTCACGGACACGCCCACGCCATGCAGGCCGCCCGAGAAGCTGTAGGCGCCGCCCGAGCCCTTGTCGAACTTGCCCCCGGCATGCAGCCGCGTGAAGACGATCTCGACGACCGGCACGCCTTCCTCGGGGTGCAGGCCGAACGGGATGCCGCGGCCATCGTCGGCGACGGACACCGAGCCGTCGGCATGCACCGTCACGTCGATGCGTTTGCCGAACCCGCCCAGCGCCTCGTCGGCGGCGTTGTCGATGACCTCCTGGATGCAGTGCAGCGGGTTCTCGGTGCGGGTGTACATGCCCGGCCGCTGCTTGACGGGCTCCAGGCCTTTCAGGACGCGGATGGAGGCTTCGCCGTAGGCGGCAGCGGCGGATGCAGTGGCGGGAGAGGACGACGGTCGGCTGGACATAGGGGCGGGATTCTATGCAGGGGGTCTCTGGCAGGCCGGCGCAGCCAGAGCGGCGTGCAGACCCGCAAACTCAGCGGCGCCAATTAGGACGGCGGCACGATGACGGTGCGCTGGCGCTTCCAGGTGCAGTGAATGAAGGCGGTGACAGGACACAAAGTCTGACAAGCGTCTGCCGTGAGGTCGGCCGTGCATTCGCTAGGATGCCCCGCCCTGCCGACCGCCGCCGTGGCGGCGACACTGCCCGCTCATGCCCCTGTCCCGTTTCCTCGTTGCGCTGGCCACCTTGCTGTGCGCCGCCACCTGCCTGGCCCAGCCCTACCAGGCCAGCGCGCCGCTCTCGTGGGAGTTGAAGAACGCCCGCTGGTTCGACGGCCAGAAGATCCAGCGCGGCAACCTGTATGTCGAGAACGGCGTCTTCGTCGCGAAGAAGCCGGCCAAGGTCAACCGCAAGATGGACATGCGCGGCCAGGTGCTGATCAACCCGCTCGCCGAGGCACACAACCACAACCTGCAGACCGCCTGGGGTTGGGGCCAGTACGCCGACAACTACATCGACCACGGCGTGCTGTACGCCGCCATGCTGTGCGGCGACCCGGACGGCGTGGCCGAGGTGCGCCCGCTGGCCGCCGCGCCCGCCGCGCCGGACATGAGCTTCGTGACGGCCTGCATCACCTCGCCGGACGGCTACCCGCTGGCCACGGTGCTCCCCCAGCCCAGCCCCGAGACAGCCGCGGCGCAGAAGCAACTGGTGCTGGTGGACAGCCCTGAACAGGCCAACGCGCAATGGCCCGCGATCAAGGCGCGCGGCGGCCAGTGGCTGCGCCTGGTGCTGGCCCACAGCGAACGACCCGAACTGCACCGCCAAACGCAGATGTTCGGCCGCCTGGGGCTGCGCCCCGACACGGCGGCCACGCTGACCCGCCTGGCCCATGCCGATGGCCGGCGCGTGGTGGCGCACGTCGAGACGGCCGCGGATTTCGACGCCGCGCTGGCCGCGGGCGTGGACGTCATCGGCCACCTGCCCGGCTATGCCAACACGCTGGACGAGGCGCCCGAGGTCTTCGCCATCAGCGAGGCTGCGGCCGCCCAGGCGGCGCGCCAGCGCACCGCCGTCATCACGACGACGGCCGCCACCGGCCTGTTCAAGCTGGAGCCCGCCGCGCTGGCTGCGCTGCGCGAGGTGCAGCGCACCAACCTCGCCCGGCTCCAGGCGGCGGGCGTGCAGTTGCTGATCGGCTCGGACGTCTTCATCGGCACGTCGCGCATGGAGCTGCATGCGCTGGACGCGCTGGGGCTGGAACGCGCGACGCTGCTGCGCCTGGCCACGCAGGACACGCCGCGGGCGCTGTTCCCCGGCCGCAAGCTGGGCTGTTTCGAGCCCGGCTGCGAAGCCAGCTTCCTCGTGCTGGGCGACGACCCGCTGGCCGACCTGGCCCAGGTCGACATGCCCATGCTGCGTGTCAAGCAGGGCCGGCTGCTGACCCGGCTGGCCGACGTCGCCGCCGCCAGCTCGCAGGCCGTCACCTCCACGGCCGATGCGCCCAAGGCCAGGGCGAAGAAAAAACCGCCCAAGGGCAAGGCCCAGGGCAAAGCGGCAAGCAAGACGAAGGCGCGCTGATTACAGTGCGCGAATGAACGCTGCCCACACCGCCGCCCCGCCCGCACTGTCCGTCCGGCAGGTGCTGATGTGCGGCGCGCTCATCGTCACGATGTCCATGGGCATACGCCACGGCTTCGGGTTCTGGCTGCAGCCCGTCATCACCGAACGGGGCTGGACGCGCGAGACCTTCTCGTTCGCGCTCGCGGTGCAGAACCTGTCCTGGGGCATCGCCGGTCCGGTGGCCGGCATGCTGGCGGACCGTTTCGGCGCCTGGAAGGTGCTCATCGCCGGCGGGCTGATGTACGCGCTGGGCCTGGTGCTGATGGCCGTGTCGTCCCACCCGCTGACGTTCACGCTCAGTGCCGGCATGCTGATCGGCATCGCGCAGTCGGGCTCGACCTATGCCGTCATCTACGGTGTGCTGGGTCGCACCGTGTCGGCCGACAAGCGTTCCTGGGCCTTCGGCGTCGCGGCGGCGGCAGGCTCCTTCGGCCAGTTCGTCATGATCCCCATCGAGACCTGGCTGATCAGCCACCTCGGCTGGCAAGGGGCGCTCTACCTGCTGGCCGGCGCCGCGCTGCTGATCGTGCCGCTGGCGCTGGGCGTGCGCGAGCGCAGCGTGACCGCCTTCAGCGGCGCCCACCAGAGCATCGGCCAGGCGCTGCGCGAGGCCTTCGGCTACCGCAGCTTCCAGTTGCTGATGCTGGGCTACTTCGTCTGCGGCTTCCAGGTCGTCTTCATCGGCGTGCACCTGCCGAGCTACCTGAAGGACCACGGCCTCGGCATCGAGGTGTCCACCGGCGCGCTGATGCTGATCGGCCTGTTCAACATCTTCGGCACCTACACCGCCGGACTGCTGGGCCAGCGCTTCCCGAAGACCTACCTGCTGTCTGCCATCTACGGCTTGCGGGCCGTCGCCATCGCCATCTTCATCACGACGCCGCTGACGCCGATCAGCGTCTACCTCTTCGCCGCCGTCATCGGCTTCCTGTGGCTGTCCACGGTGCCGCCGACGAACGCGGTCGTCGCGCAGATCTTCGGCGCGCAGCATCTGTCGATGCTGGGCGGCTTCGTGTTCCTGAGCCACCAGGTCGGCAGCTTCCTGGGCGTGTGGCTGGGCGGCAAGCTCTACGACGCGACCGGCAGCTACGACGTGGTCTGGTGGCTGTCCATCGCACTGGGCGTGATGGCGATGCTGGCCAACCTGCCGGTGCGAGAAACGCCCATCCAGCGATTGCAGGCGGCATGAGGCAGCGGACGCGCCATGTGCTGATCGGCCTCGCGGCCGCGGCGGTGCTGAGCGCAACGGCGCTGGCCTACCTGCACCCTGCGGTGATGGTGCAGCTCAGCGAACAGATCTGGGCCTGCTTCGGATGACGCCCGCGCCGTCCGCGTGGCTGCAGCGCTTTGCGCCCGAGGTGCCAGGTTTGGCGCTGGACGTGGCTTGCGGCTCGGGCCGCAACCTGCGCTGGCTGGCGGATGCGGGCTGGCGGGTCACGGGCGTGGACCGCGACACGGCGGCCACGGCGCCGCTGCGCTCCATCGCCGAGATCGTCGATGCCGACATCGAGAACAGCCCGTGGCCGCTGCAGGACCGCGCATTCGACCTGGTCGTCGTCTGCAACTACCTGTGGCGTCCGCTGTTCGATACCGTCAAGTCCGCCTTGAAGCCCGGCGGTTGGCTGGTCTGGGAGACCTTCGCCGACGGCCAGCAAACCATCGGCCGGCCATCGCGCGCCGATTTTCTGCTGCAGCGTGGCGAACTGCTGCGCGTCTGCGAGGGCTGGCGCATCGTGGCTTACGAAGACCTGTTCGAGCACGGCGCTGATGCCAAAACCTCGCCACGCTTCGTCCAGCGCGTGGTCGCCATCCGGCCGACAGATTCACCGCCCGCGGCCGCCTAAAATCCCCGGATTCCCAAAGACAGCCTCACCATGAAGCCCATCCTCGGCAGCATCGTCGCCCTCGTCACGCCCATGAACGAGGACGGCAGCATCGACTACCCCGCCCTGCGCCGCCTGATCGACTGGCATGTCGAGGAAGGCACGGCCTGCGTGGGCGTCGTCGGCACCACGGGCGAGTCGCCCACGGTCAGCATGGAAGAGAACCGCGAGATCATCCGCGTCGCGGTCGAGCACGCCAAGGGACGCATCCCCATCCTGGCCGGCACCGGCGCCAATTCCACGGCCGAGGCCATCGAGCTGAGCCGCTACGCCAAGGAAGTCGGCGCGGACTGCACGCTGTCGGTCGTGCCCTACTACAACAAGCCCTCGCAGGAAGGCATCTACCAGCACTTCAAGGCGATCGCCGAGGCCGTGGACATCCCCATGATGCTCTACAACGTGCCCGGCCGGACCGTGGCCGATATGGCGCCCGAGACGGCACTGCGCTGCGCCACGCTGCCCGGCGTCTTCGGCGTCAAGGAGGCCACTGGCAACATCGAGCGCGCGGCCTATCTCATCAAGCACGCGCCGGCCGGCTTTCACATCTACTCCGGCGACGACGGCACGGCGGTCGCGCTGATGCTGCTGGGCGGCCACGGCAACGTCAGCGTGACGGCCAATGTGGCACCGCGCCAGATGGCCGAGCTGTGCCGGCTGGCCCTCGAAGGCAATGCCGTCGAGGCGCGCAAGGTCCACATGAAGCTGCTGGGCCTGCACAAGCAACTGTTCTGCGAGCCCAGCCCCGGCCCGGCCAAGTGGGCGCTGTCCCGCCTGGGCCGGTGCGGCGCCGCGCTGCGCCTGCCGATCACGCCGATGACGACCGCCGGCCAGGCCAGCGTGGGCCAGGCGATGGTCGAGGCCGGCCTGCTCTGAAACGTGCGGCCGCCTCTGGTCTAATGCGCGGCTGCGCCGGCCAAGTCCGGCGTCTTTGTTCCCCGGAGATTTCCAGCGTGATGTCTGTTTCCTCGCTCCGCCCCACGGCGACCCGCCTGGCCTGCACGGCCTTCGTCCTGTCGCTCGCCGGCTGCAGCACTTTCGACAGCCTGTTCTCGAGTGACAAGGTCGACTACCGCGGCGCCGCGGCACGCCAGACCCAGGGCCTGGAAGTCCCGCCCGACCTGAGCCAGCTCGCCAAGGACAACCGCGCCCAGGTGCAGGGTGGCTCCATCACCGCGTCGGCCCTGTCCGCCGTCAAGCCGGCCACGCCGGCTGGCGTCCAGACGTCGACGACGGCCTCGGGCACCGTGGCGCTCAACGCGGCCGGCGACGTGCGCCTGGAACGCAGCGGCACCGACCGCTGGCTGCACACCTCGGCCACGCCGGAGCAAATCTGGCCGCAGCTGCGCGCGTTCTGGCAGGAGCGCGGCCTGGAGCTCGTCAAGGAGCAGCCCGAAGTCGGCACCATGGAGACCAACTGGGCCGAGAACCGCGCCAAGCTGCCGCAGGATTTCGTCCGCTCGACCATCGGCAAGGTCTTCGACGGCCTGTACTCGACCGGTGAGCGCGACATGTACCGCACCCGCATCGAACGCAGCGCCAGCGGCACGGACATCTTCATCAGCCACCGCGGCATGCAGGAGGTCTACACGACCCAGGCCCGCGACTCGACCGCGTGGCAGAACCGCCCGAGCGACCCGTATCTGGAAGCCGAGATGCTGTCGCGCCTGATGCTCAAGCTGGGCGGCAAGGAAGACGCGGCCAAGACCGTCGTCGCCGAAGCCGGCAAGCCGGCACCGGCCACCAGTGTGACCAAGGTCGGCGGCGAAGGCCAGCGCGTGGCACGCCGTCCGCTGTCCGAAGTGCCTGACAGCTTGACCGTCGCCGACGGCTTCGACCGGGCGTGGCGCCGGGTCGGCCTGTCGCTGGACCGCCATGGCTTCACCATCGAAGACCGCGACCGCGCGGCCGGCCTGTTCTACCTGCGTTACGCCGACCCCGAGCAGGCAGGCAAGGAAGAGCCCAACTTCTTCCAGAAGCTGTTCGGCGCCAAGGCCCCCACCCCCGCGCGCTACCGCGTCTCGGTCAAGGCCGATGGCGACAAGAGCACGGTGCGCATCCTGGATGACCGCAGCCAGGCGGTCACGGACGACAACGCCAAGCGCATCCTCAGCCTGCTGATGGACGACCTGAAGTAATCAGGCTTCTGCAGAACCAGGGACCGCCGCCGTGATGCGCTTTTGCAGCCTCGGCAGCGGCAGCGGCGGCAATTCGACGCTGGTCGAGGCCAGCCAGGGCATCACGAGCACGCGGCTGCTCATCGATGCCGGTTTCAGCTTGCGCGAACTCGTCAAGCGGCTGGCGCGTGCCGGCTGCGCGCCCGAGGATGTCGACGCGGTCTTCATCACGCACGAGCATGGCGACCATGTCGGCTGTGCGCTGACCTTTGCCGCGAAGTACCGGCGCCCGCTCCTCATGAGCCGCGGCACCTGGCGGGCGGTCGGCAACGCCGACTTCGACCCCACGCTGCTGCGCCTGGCGCGGGGCGCAGAACCCATCGCGCTGGGCGACATGCAGGTGCGCCCCTTCGCGGTGCCCCACGACGCCAACGAGCCGCTGCAGCTGACACTGGGGGACGGCGCGATGCGCCTGGGTGTGGTCACCGACCTCGGATACGCACCTCACGATGTGGCCGAGGCACTGGCGGGCTGCCAGGCGCTGCTGCTGGAAAGCAACCACGACGAGGCCATGCTGCGCGCCGGGCCGTATCCGCCGTCACTGCAGCGGCGCATCGCCGGTACGCACGGCCATCTGTCCAACGAAGCGGCGGCCGACCTGCTGGCGCGATGCCGGCATGCCACGCTGAACACGGTGGTGGCGGCGCACCTCAGCGAGCACAACAACAGCCC
Organism: Roseateles sp.; assembly: GCF_965229315.1. Lineage (GTDB taxonomy): Bacteria > Pseudomonadota > Gammaproteobacteria > Burkholderiales > Burkholderiaceae_C > Pelomonas. The sequence continues at coordinate 1,314,416 of NZ_CBDDJA010000002.1, read as the reverse complement.
GGCACTGGCGCAGGCGGCGCTGGCTCAGACGCTGGGTTGCAACGCCTCGGACATCCAGGTCGCACATCCCAAACTGGGTGTGGAATGGCTGGCGCTGAACTGAATCGGCGACTTGGCGGCAGCGAGTTCAAGTCGCTCGCAAAGTTTTGTAACAGGACTCGAAACCTCGACGTCACTGTCGCAAAAAGGAAAAAAGCCGTCGCTGCTTGCGCAGCGGCGGCTCTTTCCGCGGGGACGAAGTGATTACTTCGAAGCGGCCGAAGCAGCAGCGTCCACGGCAACCGCGGCAGCCGAGGCGGCAGCGTCAGCAGCGCTGGCGGCAGCAGAAGCTTCCGGAGCCGGGGCCGGAGCCACGATCACGGGGGCCTCAACCTTGGGTTCTTCCTTCTTGCTGCAAGCGGTCAGGGCAGCAGCAGCCAGCAGGGAAGCCAACAGGATCGACTTATTCATACTTGTCCTCAAACGTTTAAACGATGGTGCACACCATAACTTTGGGGTCGTGCACCAGTGCATATTTCACACCAACTGCCGACCCCGAAAGAACAAGACGCGGAAAACCTCGAGCGCTTCCCTCGCCTAGCCAACAAGTATAGGGCTTCCCCTGTCACAGAACCTCATAGCCCCAAGGTCGTGGGCGCAAATGAATCGCTGGACCGTTGCGTCAAGGCATCAAACCATTCCAGGCCGCGTTGATGCTCGGTGGCGTCCAAGCTCAGCTCGCCGCGCCACAAATGGCGGTCGAAGAGGCGAAGGGTCAGTTTCAAGTCGGCGCTGACGGCCAGCAGCAGGCTTTGCGGCGCGGCCTCCAGCCGCACCTCCGGCTCGACGGCGCGGGCGGTGACGCAATGCGCGTAATCGCGCCGCCAGCGCACGAAGCGCGGGTGGCGGCGTGCGACGTCGTCGTACTGCAGCGCCAGCAGATGCAACTGGCGGGCGGGTCGCGCCCAGGCGGTCAGCGCGGCCAGCACGTTCGCATCCGACAGCGGCCAGTCCACGAAGCTCGCGTCCCAGGCCTGCAGCTCGCGGCAGCCCTGCGCGCTGGCCCAGGCCAGCGTGTCCCCGAGCACGCGCTGGAAGCCGGCGCGGCCGGCGAAGCCTTGCGCGTTCATCGCGCCAGCGGCTGCACCCAACCGTCCTCGGCCCATTGGTCCAGCAGCTCACGCGCCTCGGCCGACAGCCGACCGACCTCCGCCGCACCCAGCTCGCGGTCATCCGCCAGGCGGCGCATCAGCACGGCGTCCCGGCCGCCGGCGCGAAAGCTCTCGCCGTTCAGGAAGATGTGGACCTCGTCGTACAGCATGCGGCTGCGGCGGTCCAGCCGGGCGCCCGATCCCGGTGCCAGCACGTCGGCTGCGTCGAACCACACATTGGCCTTGGGCTCGGTCAGCGCCTCGCCCAGCGCCCGCTCCAGTGCACGCGGGCGCTGCACGGCGGCCTCGACGGCGCGGCGCGCAAAGTCCAGCAGCGCCGCGGGCATGCGTGCCGGCTCGGTGGCGGCCTCCTGGCGCGGGTCGCCGTAGCGCTTGCCGCTGCCGTCCGCCTCGTCCAGCAGCCGCGGCAGCAGCTCGGCCGCCAGGCCGTCGGCCGTGGACGCCCGAAAGCCCACCGAGCCCGTCATGCAACCCGGGCCGACGGCCACGCCGTCATGCGCCCAGCCGGGCGGCAGGTAGAGCATGTCGCCCGGCTCCAGCACGAACTCCTGCTCGGGCTTGAAATTCGCGATGATCTTCAGCGGCACATCGTCGCGCAGCACCGCGTCGCGCTGGGCGCCGATGCGCCAGTGGCGCCGGCCGGCCAGTTGGATGAGGAACACGTCGTAGGAGTCGAAGTGCGGCCCGACGCCACCGCCATCGCTGGCCACGGACACCATCAAGTCGTCCAGCCGCGCATCGGGCACGAAGCGGAACAGGTCCAGCAGTTCGCGCGCCGCGGCCAGGTGCTGGTCCAGCCCCTGAACGAGCAGCGTCCAGCCGGGCTTGCTCATGGCCGGCAGCCGGGCAATGGGCCCTTGCCGGAGCTGCCAGTCGCCGTCGAAGGCGGTCACGAGGCGCGACTCGACATCGTCGCGCGCGGCCAGCGCGGCCAGGTCCTTGAGGGAAGCCGGCGGCGCGACGGGATCGAAGGCCTGGCGCACCAGCAGCGGCTTCTTCTGCCAGTGCTTGCGCATGAACTGCGCCGGGCTCAGGCCGGCGAGCAGGGGAGTTGGGAGGGCGGTCTGCATGGGGCCATTGTGCCGATGCGGTGTGGGAAAATTCAGCGATGCAAGTGACCCGCCCCTGTGTCGTCTCCCTGCGCTGGAGACTCGAAGATGCCCAAGGCCAGTTGATCGACGAGCTGACCGAACCCATGGAATTCCTGCTTGGCGGTGACGACTTGTTCGCCAAGGTCGAGGAAGCGCTGGACGGCCAGGAGGTCGGCTTCGAAACGGCGCTCGCGCTGCAGCCCGAGGAAGCATTCGGCGACTACGACTCCAACCTCGTCTGCTTCGAAGCCAAGGCCCTGTTCCCGTCGGACGTGGAGCCGGGCATGCAGTTCGAAGGCCTGCCCGAAGGTGCCGCCACCGAAGGCATGCCGGACGCGGTCTACACCGTCACCGAGGTCTATCCGGAGCATGTGGTGCTGGACGGCAACCACCCGCTGGCCGGCATCGGCCTGCGCATGCACCTGACGCTGCTGGATGTGCGTGCGGCCACCGAAGCCGAGGTGGAAGCGGGCTCGGTGGGCGAACCCATCTTCATGGTGCAGACCGGCGCGCCGCCGGACGAGCAGCTTCACTGATTGCGGGACAGACCGCCGCCGCGCAGCGGCAAGCTCTGTCCCCAACTGGTCCAGAAACTCAGCGCTTGCCGGTAGACCCGAAGCCACCCGCGCCTCGGGATGAGGCATCGAAGCTGTCCACGCGACGGAACTGCGCCTGCACGACCGGCACGATGACGAGTTGCGCGATGCGCTCGAACGGCTGGACGGTGAACTCGGTCTGGCCGCGGTTCCAGCAGCTGACCATCAGCTGGCCCTGGTAGTCGCTGTCGATCAGGCCGACCAGGTTGCCCAGCACGATGCCGTGCTTGTGGCCCAGGCCCGAGCGCGGCAGGATGAGGGCGGCCAGGCCCGGGTCGGCAATGTGGATGGCCAGGCCCGTGGGGATGAGCGTCGTCTGGCCCGGGGCCAGTGTGATGGCGGTGTCCAGGCAGGCGCGCAGGTCCAGGCCGGCGCTGCCAGGCGTGGCGTAGGCGGGGATCTGCTCGGCCATGCGGGCGTCGAGCACTTGCAGGTCAATCGGGGTCATCAGAGTCGTTCCGAGAGTTCAGCGATCAGCTCGCGCGCGAGGCTGAGCTTGTCGGCCCGCCCTCCCATTTCAGGCAGCTCGCGCTGGCCCTGCTCGTCGATGAGGAGCAGCGCGTTGTCGTCGCGGCCGAACGTGGCCGGGCCGAGGTTGGCGACGATCAGCGGGATGCCCTTGCGGCGGCGCTTGGCGTCGGCGTGCTCGGCGAGCTTTTCGCTCTCGGCCGCGAAGCCGACGCAGTAAGGCGGCTTGGGTAGTCTGGCCACGGCCGCCAGGATGTCGGGGTTCTCGGCCATCGCGAGGGTCGGCGCCGTTGCGCCGCCTTCGGTCTTCTTCAGCTTGTGCTCATGCGTCTGCGCCGGCCGCCAGTCGGCGACGGCTGCGGCGGCGATGAAGGCATGCTGATGCGCCGCCAGCGGCAGCACGGCGTCGAACATCTGCTGCGCGGTCTGCACGTCGATGCGCTGCACGCCGCGCGGCGTGGGCAGGTGCACCGGGCCGGCCACCAGCGCGACCTCGGCACCCGCCTCGGCCGCCGCGCGGGCGATGGCGAAGCCCATCTTGCCGCTGCTGTGGTTGGTGATGCCGCGCACCGGGTCGATGGGCTCGAAGGTCGGCCCGGCGGTGATCAACAGCTTCCTGCCGCGCAGGGATTTGGGCGCCAGGAAGGCCTCGACATCGTCGAAGATCTCCTGCGCCTCCAGCATGCGGCCGTCGCCGATCTCGCCGCAGGCCTGGTCGCCGCTGGCCGGGCCAATGACGGTCGCGCCGTCGGCCATGATCTGCGCGACGTTGCGCTGCGTGGCCGGGTGGGCCCACATCTCGCGGTTCATCGCCGGCACCACCAGCAGCGGGCATTCGTGAATGCGGCGCGCCAGCGCGGTCAGGCTGACGAGGTCGTCCGCCCTGCCCTGCGCCAGCGCGGCGATGGCGTCGGCGCTGGCGGGTGCGACCAGCATCACGTCGGCCTCGCGGCTGAGGTTGATGTGAGCCATGTTGTTGTCGGGCCGCGCATCCCACTGGCTGGTATAGACCGGGCGCCCGGACAGCGCCTGCATCGTCACCGCGGTGATGAACTGCTCGGCCGCCTCGGTCATCATGACCTGCACCGTCGCGCCGCCCTTCACGAACAGCCGCGTCAGCTCGGCGATCTTGTAGCCGGCGATGCCGCCGCTCATCGCCAGGAGGATGTGTTTGCCGTAAAGGGGTGACGTCATCAGCGCTTCCTGAACACCAGGTCCCACACGCCATGTCCGAGCTTGATGCCGCGGTTCTCGAACTTGGTCAGGGGGCGGTAGGCGGGCTTGTCAGCATAGCTGGCCGCGGTGTTCAGGAGGTGGGGCTCGGCCGTCAGCACGTCGAGCATCTGCTCGGCATAGGGCTGCCAGTCGGTCGCGCAGTGCAGGTAGCCGCCGGGGGCGATGTGTGCCACCAGCTTGGCGACGAACTCGGGCTGGATCAGGCGGCGCTTGTGGTGGCGCTTCTTGTGCCAGGGGTCGGGGAAGAAGATGTGCACGCCGGCCAGCAGGTCGGGGCCGATCATGTCGCGCAGCACCTCGACGGCGTCGTGCTGGACGATGCGGATGTTGGCGAGCTGCTTCTCGTCGATGAGCTTGAGCAGCGCGCCGACGCCGGGCTCGTGCACCTCGCAGCCGATGAAGTCGTGGTCCGGCAGCGTGGCCGCGATCTCGGCGGTGGCGCCGCCCATGCCGAAACCGATCTCGAGCACCAACGGGGCCTTCCGGCCGAAGACTTGTTCAGGGTCGATGCGTTCGGGCTCGTAGGGCAGCACGAATTTCGGGCCCAGCTCGGCCAGCGCCTTGATCTGGCCCGTGCCCATGCGGCCGGCGCGCGTGACGAAGCTCTTGATCGCGCGGCGCGGCGGGTCCTGCGGCGGCTGGCCTTGCTCGTCGGACATCAGCCCACCTCGGCCATGACCATGGGTGTCGCAGCCACGTCGGCATCACCCAGCGCGACGGCGGCGAGATAGGACGCGATGGCGCGGTCGGCGGCGGCGTCATCCGCCGCATGGATCAGGGCCAGCGGCTCGCCGGCGGCGACGCGCGTGCCGATGGGGCGCACGTCGGAGAAGCCCACGCGCATGTCGATGGCGTCGCCCGCCTTGCGGCGGCCGCCGCCCAGCTCGACGATGGCCACGCCGAGGTCGCGGGTCGACATGGTGGTGATGACGCCGGCATGCGGCGCGGCGACGGGCTTCACGACCGGCGCGGCGGCCAGGTAGGCGTCGGGACGCTCCATCAGGTCGGCCGGGCCGCCCAGGGCCACGACCATCTGGGCGAACTTCTCGGCGGCAGCGCCGGAGTCCAGTGCAGCCTGCAGCTTCACGCGCGCACCGGCAGTGCTGGCAGCCAGCCCCCCCAGCACCAGCATCTCGGCGCACAGCGCCAGCGTCACCTCGTGCAGGCGCGGCTCGCGGTGCTCGCCGGTCAGGTAGCGAATCGTCTCGATGACTTCCAGCGAGTTGCCGACATCGCTGCCCAGGATCTGGTTCATGTCGGTGATCAGCGCGCGCGTCTTCAGGCCCGCGCCGCCGGCCACGGCGACGATGCTCTCGGCCAGCTCCTTGGCGAACTCGGGCGTGGACGCGAACGCGCCGTTGCCGCACTTGATGTCCATGGCCAGGCCTTCGAGGCCGGCAGCCAGCTTCTTGGACAGGATGCTGGCGGTGATCAGCGGCACGCTCTCGACCGTGGCCGTCACGTCACGCGTGGCGTAGAAGCGCTTGTCGGCGGGTGCGAGGTCGGCGGTCTGGCCGATGATGGCGCAGCCCAGCGAACGCACGATCTGGTCGAAGCGCGCCGGCTCGGGCGTGGTCGTGTAGCCGGGGATGGCTTCGAGCTTGTCCACCGTGCCGCCGGTGTGGCCCAGGCCGCGGCCGGCGATCATGGGCACATAACCGCCGCAGGCGGCGACCATGGGCGCCAGCATCAGGCTGACCTTGTCGCCCACGCCGCCGCTGCTGTGCTTGTCCAGCACCGGGCCGGGCATGTCGGGCCAGCGCATGACGCGGCCGGAGTTCATCATCGCCCGCGTCAGCAGCACGGCTTCGTCGCGGCCCATGCCCTTGAGGAACACGGCCATGCCCAGCGCCGCCACCTGGCCCTCGCTCCAGGAGTTGTCGACGAGGCCGCGGACGAAGTGGTTGATCTGCGCTTCGTTGAGCGCCTGGCCGTCGCGCTTGGCGCGGATGATTTCTTGAGCAAGCATGGGGCAGTGGGCCGAGTCAGTAGGCCGAGGTCGTGGCGACGGATTCCGCGCCGGAAAGAACGGATTCGATATCGGTGAGCAGGCCGCTGGCGCCAAAGCGCAGGCGCTGCGGATTCACCGCGGCAGCACCGAGCGCAGCCTCGACCTGGGCGATGTAGCCGGCGGCATCCGCCACCGAGCGCACGCCGCCCGAGGCCTTGAAGCCAGCCGCGGACAGGCCGCTGGCGGCAATTTCCTTGAGCATGGTCGCGGCTGCAGCGGGGGTGGCACCCACGGCGGTCTTGCCGGTGCTGGTCTTGACGAAGTCGGCGTCGGCGGCCAGCGCCAGGCGCGTGGCCTGCGCGATGCGGTCCGACGACCCCAGCTCACCGGATTCGATGATGACCTTGAGCGTCAGCGGGCGGCTCGCGAAGCGGACTTCGGACAGGAACTCGGCCACGTCGGTCGTCTTGCCCGCCAGCAGCGCGCGGTACGGCAGCACGACGTCGACCTCGTCACCGCCGGCCTGGGCGATGGCCTGGACGTCGGCGAGTGCGCGCGGCAGGTCCAGCCGGCCGTCCGGGAAATTGGCGACGGCCGCGACCTTGATCGACGCCGGCAGCGCCGCCCGCGCCTGCGCCACGAAACGCGGCCAGACGCACACGGCCGCCACGGGGCCGTGCGGCGTCTGCGCGCGCCGGCACAGCGCCTCGATTTCGGCCGCGGTGTCGGCGTCGTTCAGGCTGGTCAGGTCCAGGCAGGCCAGCGCCGTGCGGGCCGCGGCCCGCAAAGCGGCATGGCCGTCGGTGGTCACAGCGCGGTGCCCGCGAAGCTGCCCACCAGCGCGGCCAGGAAGGCGGACGCGCGCTCGCCGGACATCTGCGCCTGCTTGAGCGTCAGGTCATGCGTCAACGCCTCGGCGGACAGGCCGGCGGCCATGTTGGTGATCAGCGCCAGGCCCATGACCTTCAGGCCGGCGTGGCGGGCCAGGATGGTCTCGGGCACGGTGCTCATGCCCACGGCGTCGGCGCCCCAGGCGGCGAACATGCGGATCTCGGCCGGCGTCTCGAACTGCGGGCCCAGCGCCCAGCAGTAGGTGCCTTCGCCCAGCATCAGGTTCTCGCGCTTGGCCAGCGCCAGCGCGTGGCGGCGCAGCTCGGGGTCGTAGGCCGCGCTCATGTCGACGAAGCGGTGGCTGCCGGGCTCGCCCACCAGCGGGCTGCGCTGCGGTGCGTTGATGTGGTCGGCGATCAGCATCAGGCTGCCGGGCGGCATGTGGCTGCGCAGCGAACCGGAGGCGTTGGTCTGCAGCAGCAGCTTGACGCCCCAGCGCTTGAGCGTGCGCAGCGCACCCGCCATGCCGGTGCAGTCGCCGCTCTCGTAGGTGTGGGCGCGGCCGCGCAGCATGATGACGCGCTGCTCGCCCAGGCGGCCGACGACGACCTCGTTGACATGGCCTTCGACCTTGGGTTGCGGGAAAGCCGGCAGCTCGGTGTAGGGCAGGCTCTGTGCGTCCTGCACATGGCTGACCGCACCGGCCCAGCCGGAGCCGAGCACGACGGCCACCCCGGGCGCGTTGCCGAACAAGGATTGCAGCTTCTCGACGCTCGCGGTGATGGCGACGTCGAGGGTTTTGTTGTCGATCATGGGAAACCTCAGAACTTCAAATGATCCGGCCCGAAGCTGTGGGGCAGCAGTTCGGCCAGGGTCCAGCGTTGGCGGATGCCGCCCGGGTCGCCGGCAATGATGACGAGCTCGTCGGGCACGGAAAACTCCCGGAGCTTCTGGCGGCAGCCGCCGCAGGGGGTGATGATGTCCGGGCCGGGCCCCGTCACCAGCACCGCCCTGGCCTGTTTGCCGCCGGCCATGCGCATCGCCGTCAGCGCCGACGGCTCGGCGCACCAGCCCTGCGGGTAGGACGCGTTCTCCATGTTGGCGCCGACGTGGATGCGGCCCTGCTCGTCGAGCAGGGCCACGCCGACACGGTATCTGGAGTACGGCGCGTGGGCCAGGTCGCGCGCACGCAGCGACTCGGCCAGCAGGCGGTCCAGCAGGTCTTGGGAGAGGTCCATCAGCGTTCCTTCACGTACGGACGACCCAGGGCCTTGGGTGCGATGGCCGAACCAATGAAGCCGGCCAGCAGCACGACGGTCAGGATGTAGGGCAACGCCTGGATCAGCTGCACCGGCACCTCGCCCCCGCCCAGGCTCGCTGGCAGCTGCACGCCCTGCATGCGGATGGCGATGGCGTCCAGGAAGCCGAACAGCAGGCAGGCAGCCATCGTGGGCAGCGGCTTCCACTTGCCGAAGATCATCGCGGCCAGCGCGATGAAGCCGCGGCCGGCGGTCATGTTGGGCGAGAAGGACGCGTTCTGCGCCAGCGTCAGGTAGGAGCCCGCCAGGCCGCACAGCACGCCGTTCATCAGCAGCGCCTGGTAGCGCAGGCCTTGCACGGACATGCCGGCGGCTTCCACCATGGCCGGGTTCTCGCCGACGGCGCGCAGCCTCAGGCCCGGGCGCGTGCGCTCCAGGAAGAACCACACTGCCGCGACCATCAGGAAGGCGATGTAGACCAGCACGTTGTGGCTGAGGAAGCCGTGGCCGAACACGGACGCGAACCAGTGGCCCGGCTGCGGCTCGGCGAAGCCCTTGGCGAGCGCGGTCAGGCGCACGTCGGGTTCGATGGGCGGCGTCTGCCCGCCCTGCTGGAACCAGGCGATGCCCAGCACCACCGTGAGGCCGGCCGCGATCATGTTCAGCGCGACGCCCGAGACGACCTGGTCGCCGCGGTGCGTCACGCAGGCAAAGCCGTGCAGCAGCGAGGCCGCGCAGGCCACCGCGACAGCGGCCAGCAGCCCCAGCCCGGTGGAATGCGTGACCGAAGCCGTCGCCGCGGCGGCGAAGGCGGCGAACAGCATCTTGCCTTCCAGCCCCAGGTCGACGACGCCGGCGCGCTCGGACAGCACGCCCGCCATCGCGCACAGCAGCAACGGCGCGCTCACGCGCAGCGTGGAGGCGATCACCGAGGCGATCAGGACTTCATCCACGGCGGCCTCCCTTCACGGCGGCATAGACACGCGCGAACAGCGGCGCGCTGACGGTGGCCATCGCGCCGGAGAACAGCACGATCAGGCCCTGCGCCGTGACCACCATCTCGCGGCTGAAGCCCTGCAGCTCGAAGCTCACCTCGACGCCGCCCTGGTACAGCACGCCGAACAGCAGCGACGCGAGGATGATGCCCACAGGATGGTTGCGACCCATCAGCGACACGGCAATGCCCGTGAAGCCGGCACCGGCCACGAAGTCCAGCGTCAGCTTGCCCTGCACGCCAGAGATCTCGTTGATGCCCACCATGCCGGCCAGCGCGCCGGAGATGGCCATGGCCAGCAGCACCTGCGCGCGCGGGTGGATGCCCGCGTAGTGCGCGGCACGCGGCGCGCTGCCGACGGCACGCACCGCGTAGCCCGCCGCGCTCTTCCACAGGAACCAGCCGACGGCCACGCAGGCCAGCAGCGCGATGACGAGGCTGAAGTTCAGCGGCGACGACGGCAGTTCATAGCCCAGCGCAGCAGCCATCTGGTGCAACGCCGGCATGCGGGCGCTGTCGGCGAACTCCGCTGACTCGACCGACATGCTGCCGGCCGGCCGCAGCCAGTTCACCAGCAGGTAGGCGTTGAGCGCCGCGCCGAGGAAATTGAACATGATGGTCGTGATGACGATGTGGCTGCCGCGCCAGGCCTGCAGATAGGCCGGCAGCGCCGCCCACAGCATGCCGAACAGCGCGGCGGCGACGACCAGCAGCGGCAGCATGACGACGGCCGGCAGCTTGGCGCCCAGCCACAGCGCCACCAGCGCGACGCCCACGCCGCCCAGCGTCGCCTGGCCTTCGCCGCCGATGTTGAACAGCCCGGCGTGAATGGCGACCGCGACCGCCAGGCCGGTGAAGATGAAGGTCGTCGCGTAGTACAGCGAATAGCCCAGGCCGCGCACGCTGCCCAGCGCGCCGTTGAGCAGCACCGTCAGCGCCTGCCAGGGGCTGTGGCCGATGACCATGACGACGAGACCCGCCACGACCAGCGCGATGGCGAGGTTCCACAGCGGCAGCAGGCCGATGTCGATCCAGCGGGGAAGGGTCAGGGGTTGGCTCATGCGGCCGCTCGTTCTTCTTGTGCGGCCATCAGCAGGCCGAGGCGACGTTCGTCGCAGTCTTCGATGGCCAGCTCGCCGGTGATGCGGCCGGCGTTCATGACGATCACGCGGTCGGCCAGCGCCAGGATCTCGTCCAGCTCGCTGCTGACCAGCAGCACGGCGCAGCCGGCGTCGCGCAGCGCGCGCAGCTGGTGGTGGATGAATTCGATGGCGCCGATGTCCACGCCACGCGTGGGCTGGCCCACCAGCAGCACGGTCGGCTGCTCGCCGATCTCGCGCGCCAGGATGAGCTTCTGCTGGTTGCCGCCGGAGAACTTGCTGGAGCCCAGGTTCTCGTCGCGCGGGCGCACGTCGAAACGGGCCTGCATCTGCCGTGTCGCCTCGCGCATCGCGGCGTGGTTCATGGACGCGCCCTTGCGGTACTTCGGCAGGTTCTGGTAGCCCAGCACGGCGGACTCCCAGGCTGGGAAGCTCATGACCAGACCCACCGCATGCCGGTCTTCCGGCACGTGCGCCAGCCGCAGCGGGCGGGCCTGGGCCGTGTCCAGCCAGGCGCCGGGCGCGAACGACCTCCCGCCCAATTCGAGCCGGCCGCCCTCTGGCGCGCGCAGGCCGGACAGCACTTCCAGCAGCTCGCTCTGGCCGTTGCCCGACACGCCGGCCACGCCGACGATCTCGCCGGCCTTGAGCGTGAGGCTCACGTCCTTGAGCGCCGGCACGCCATTGGCGTGCTTCAGGCTCAGGCCGGACGCCTGCAGGCGCACCTCGCCCACATGAACTTCCAGGCCAGGTTCCGATTCAGGCCGGCCCAGCGTGACCTTGCGGCCCACCATGGATTCGGCCAGCGCCTCTTCGCTCCAGGCCGCGATGTGCCGTGTCTCGACAACCTGGCCCTGGCGCATCACCGTGACGGCGCCGCACAGGCTCATCACTTCCTTGAGCTTGTGCGTGATGAGGATAAGCGTCGTGCCGCGCTCCTTCAACCGGCGCAGCGTGACGAACAGCTGGTCGGTCTCCTGAGGCGTCAGCACCGCGGTGGGTTCGTCCAGGATCAGGATCTTGGCGCCGCGGTACAGCGCCTTCAGGATCTCCAGCCGCTGCAGCTCGCCGACGGGCAGGTCGCCGACGAGAGCGTCCAGGTGCACCTGCAGGCCGGTCTCGGCCATCAGCGTGTCCAGCCTGGCGCGCACCTTGGCCTTGGACGGCGCCAGGAAGAAGCCGCCCTCCGCGCCCAGCATGATGTTTTCCAGGCAGGTCAGCGTGTCGACCAGCATGAAGTGCTGGTGGACCATGCCGATGCCCAGCGCAATCGCCTGCTGCGAGTTGGCGATGTGGGCGGGCTGGCCGTCGATCTCGATGCTGCCGGCGTCGGCGTGGTAATAGCCATACAGGATGGCCATCAACGTGCTCTTGCCGGCGCCGTTCTCGCCGACGAGGCCATGCACGCTGCCCGCGGCGATGTCGAACGACACCTCGCGGTTGGCCTGCACGGCGCCGAAGCGCTTGGAGATCGCCCGCAGACGGACGGCTACGGGAGTGGCTTGCTCTGGCATGTCGGGGCGAGAACGCTCTCTAGTCAGTTGAGGACGGGTCGCCGACGGCTGAGTCGGCTGCAGGCCCGTCCCGCAGAGCCATCAGTACTTGCAGGCGTTGTCCGCCATGTAGTCCGCCACCTTCACCTTGCCGGCGATGATGTCGGCCTTCACGGCATCGACCTTGGCCTTCAGCGCCGGGTTCAGCAGCTTGGCGTTGTTGTCGTCGACGGCATAGTCCACGCCGCCTTCCTTCAGGCCCAGCACGCTGACGCCGGGCTTCCAGGCCTTCAGCACGTTGTAGACGGCCACGTCCACACGCTTGACCATGGAGGTCAGCATGGTGCCGGGCTGCAGGTGGTTCTGGTTGCTGTCCACGCCGATGGCCAGCTTGCCGGCGTCCTTGGCCGCCTGGTAGACGCCCACGCCGGTGCCGCCGGCCGCGGCGAAGACGACGTCCGAGCCCTTGGCGAACTGCGCCTTGGCCAGCTCGCCACCGCGGGTCGGGTCGTTCCACGACGAGGACGTGGTGCCCGTCATGTTGGAGAACACCTCGATCTTGGCGTTGGTCGCCTTCGCACCCTGCTCGTAGCCGCACTGGAACTTGCGGATCAGCGGGATGTCCATGCCGCCCACGAAGCCGACCTTGCCGGTCTTGCTGACCATGGCCGCCATCGCGCCGACCAGGTAGCTGCCTTCATGCTCCTTGAACAGCAGCGACTGAACGTTGGGCAGGTCCACCTTGGCATCGATGATGGCGAACTGGGTCTTGGGGAAGTCCTTGGCCACCTGCTGCAGCGCCGACGCCTGGGCGAAGCCGATGCTGATGATGGGGCTGGCGCCGCGCTCGGCCATGCGGCGGATGGCCTGCACGCGCTGGGTGTCGTTGCTGATCTCGAATTCGAGATAGGCCTTGCCGGTCTCCTTCTTCCACTGCTCAGCCCCCTGGTAGCCGGCCTGGTTGAAGGATTTGTCGAACTTGCCGCCCATGTCGAAGATCACTGCGGGCTGCTGGGCCTGGGCCAGGGCCGACGCAAGCGACAGGACAAGAGCGGAGAGACGCAGAACAGTTTTCATGGGCACAGGAGAGGCCAGGCGAAAGGCGTGCATTGTAGGCAGCTACCCTCAATATTTACTAACCAGGAAAATACGGAGCCGTGGGACGGGATTGAACTGGGCTGAACCAGCGAAAGCCCTGTAGAGGTCCTCGACAACTGGCCATGAAGCGCCCCGCGCCGGCACACCGCAACGCCGCTCAGCGGGCCCATCCGCAGCATAGACGATCAGCTCCGCACCGAGCCACAACTCACGCTGCGCCGCCTACTCAACGCGGAAGTGCATCGCCTCTCAACAATTGCTCGAAGCGAACATAGGCACCGGACCGCATGAACCCCGCTGCGGCCGCCTGGGCGCCCGCCACGCTGATGTGCGTGCCCTCCAAGCTGAAGGGAACGCCCGCCTCCGTCACATCGGAAACATGCCCATCGATCGAGAACAAGTCTGCACGGTCGAGCATCAATACATTGCCCCAACCGGCAACTCTCGCGCTCAACGCGCGGTTTGCCGCTTCGGCTTGCCTGTCCCGTTCGACACCCACCTTTCGAGGATCAAAGGCCGAACCTCGAATATGAGACTTCTTATAGTATGCGGCGATGTCGGCATCGTAGAGCCGTGGGCTGGGCATCACAACGACAAATCGGACCCGTGCACTGAGCCAGTCGATGAATTCCATCGTTGCCTTCAGCTGATCCAAGTTGGCCACTTTCATCCAATGGCCAGCAACAACGACAAAATCATACCGTCCAATCTCGCTGCCGACGAAGGCACGATTGAATTGGCATTGCCTGTACGCCATGCTGGTTTTCGGGCCGATGAATTCATCGCCCAAGGCCGGAAAACACCAGTTCGTGGTGATGGAGTTGACGGCGAAGCCGGACCTGCGGCCCACCACATCCCACAGCGGCTCGTACTGCCCAGCGAAAGAATCGCCAACGAGCAATGCTTTGGTATGAGCGGCACGCTCCCCCAGCCAGCACGTGGTGCCCGCAGAACCCACCTTCAACGCCGCATTGGCGTCGATACTGTAAAAACACCAGCCGCTGTCCGATCTCGCCATGTCCGCATCAGCTCCCCTCGAGGCAGTTGGCAACCTGTCGGCGAAGCCCTTGTTAACAGCGCCGACAACGCCCACGCCACCGAAGAACAGCAATCCAACCGCGCTGAAAACGAAAATCTGGCGACGGGAAAACACACCCCTGGCCCTGAATGGGCTCTCGACATAACGCCAACTGACGTGAGCCAACACCAGGGACGTCGCGATCACGGCGGCAAGAAGGCCAGGTCCGGGTGCGCTGACCGCTTCATGGCGAACGAAAGCGATCAGCGGTTGGTGCCACAGGTAGGCGCTGTAGCTGATGAGCCCCATCTTGACGAACGGCCCCCAGCCGAGCAGCCGGCCAACCCGCGTCGCCGGTCGAGCAAAGGCGAGGATGAGTACCGTCCCGACGGTAGGCACCAACGCCCACGCTCCGGGAAACGGCGTCGATTTGTCAAACCACAGGATGGCGTAAGAAATCAACATCAGCCCGAGCGCCGCTGCAATCTCGGCAACCACTTGATTGTTCAGAAGCGCATCAATCTTGGGCACAACGAAAACCACCAGACTGCCTAACAACAGCTCCCAGGCCCGTGTTGGCAACAGATAAAAGGCCGCCACTGGTTTCGTGGCAATGCCGATCTGGGCCGTCACCAGGCTCGCAACACTGGCAACAGCCAGCACCCAAAACACGCTGCGTCGCCCGCAACGCCACAGAGAAAGCAGCAAGACCGGATAGAACAGGTAATACTGCTCTTCAACCGCCAGGCTCCAGGTGTGCAGCAAAGGCTTCAACTCTGCGGCGGCGGCAAAATAGTCGCTCGTCCACCAGAAAAATATATTAGAAACAAAGGCCACGACGGCCACCATGCTGCGTGAGAAATCTTCGAGATCAGCCGGCAGCAGGAACAGCCATGCCAGAGGCAGGCACAACAGCATCATGAAAAACAGCGCCGGAAGAATCCTTCTGGCACGTCGCTCATAAAATGAAACAATCGAGAACTTGCCTGTCTCGAGTTCCGACACCAGGATTGACGTGATCAGGAATCCACTGATCACAAAGAAGATATCGACGCCGACAAAGCCGCCTTCAAACCCAGCAACGCCGGCATGAAAGAAGATCACGGGCAGAACCGCGAACGCGCGAAGGCCGTCGATTTCTGGTCTGTATCTCATGGCGGTCTGGAAGCCAGACATCGCTGGAGCCAGTCAGGAGCTGGTACGGCTTCGCAGCCGCCTGTGAGCCGCACGGGCGTGGGGCAACCACCCCAGTGTCGCCCATCGCCGCCACATCAGCAGCCCGCGAATCCACTCATCCGCCGCGTAGGCGATCCACACGCCCACGAGCCCCCAGCCCAGGTACACGCCCAGGAACCAGCTGCCGCCGGCCAGCACGACGACCATGGACGCCGCGCCAGCCATGACGGGGTAGCGCGCGTCGCCCGTGGCGCGCAGCGCGTTGATGACGACCAGGTTGAACGTGCGGCCCGGCTCCAGCAGCACCGTCCACCACAGCAGCGTGGCGCCCAGCGCGATGATCTCGGGGTCGGACGTGAAGCGGGCCAGCAGCCAGGGCCCGGCCAGCGCGAAGGCGCCCGCCACCAGCAAGGCCACGACGAAGCCCAGCGCCAGCGCGCGGCGCACCAGCCGGTGTGCCGCATGCAGCTCGCCCGCCCCGACGAGGTGGCCCACGAGGATCTCGACCGCGAAACCGATGGCCAGGCTGAACATCAGGATCACGTAGAGAAACTGCATCGTGTAGGCGTGCGTGGCCAGCGAGTGCGCGCCCAGTTGCGCCACCGCCGCGAGGCTCGTCATGAACGCCAGGCGCCAGGCGATGTTCTCCGCCGCGCCCGGGATGCCGATGTGCAGCACGGTGGCCAGCGGCGCGCGCACCAGGCGCCACCAGTCGGCCGGGCGCAGTCGCAGGCCCAGCCGCGCGCGCCACAGCAGGATGTGCAGCGCCAGGCCCACGGCGCGCCCGCAGGTGCAGGCCAGCGCATAGCCCACGAGGCCCAGGTGCGGCATGGCCGCCAACGCGACGAGCAGCGTGACGAGCTGGATGGCGATGACCACGGCCAGCGCGTCGCGGCTGCGCAGGTGGGCGCGCATGACACTGGCCATGCTGGCGTTCCAGGCGTCCATCAGCAGCGCGGGGGCCAGGGCTTGCAGCAGCGTGCCGGCCAGCGGCGCGACCTCGGGCGGCGCGTTGACGACGCCCAGCAGCGGGCCGGCCGCAATGAGGGCCACGGCCGCGCCCGTCAGCCCCAGCCAGGTGCTGGCGCCCACCACCGCGCGGGCCACCGCGTCGGCCTGGTCGCGCCGCCCCGCGCCCAGCGCCTGCGTGATGGCCACGCTGACGCCCGCGCCGATGATGCGGAACAGGATGAAAAGTGTTGCAAAGACCTGGTTGGCCAGGCCGAACGCGGCGCCGCTGTCATCCGACAGCCGCGCCGCCAGCGCCGTGCCGATGACGCCGATGCCGATGCCCAGCAGCAGCTCCAGCAGCAGCGGCCAGGTCAGCGCAAAGAGACGGGGGCGAGCGGCAACGGCCGTCATGGCCGAGCGCGAAAGGCGGGATTCACACAAGTCACGGCAAGCTCGCCACAATGGCCCGAAATCGTAATGGAGTAACCATGGTGAAACCCAAGTCCGCAGCCTCCTCGCACGCGTTCGCCGACACCCAGGCCAGCTTCAAGACCGCGTCCGGCAAGGCCGGCCAGTTCTTCTCGCTGCCCAAGCTGGCCGAGGCCTTCCCGAACGTGAGCCGCATGCCGGTGTCCATGCGCATCGTGCTGGAGAGCGTGCTGCGCAACTGCGATGGCAAGAAGGTGACGGCGGAGCATGTGACGCAGTTGGCGAACTGGAAGCCCGTCGCCGAACGCGTGGACGAGATCCCGTTCGTCGTCGCCCGCGTCGTGCTGCAGGACTTCACCGGCGTGCCGCTGCTGGCCGACCTGGCCGCGATGCGCAACGTGGCGGCCGACCTGGGGCACGACCCCAAGGCCATCGAACCGCTGGTGCCGGTGGATCTGGTGGTGGACCACAGCGTCATGATCGACTACTACGGCACCCAGCAGGCGCTGGACCTGAACATGAAGCTGGAGTTCGAGCGCAACCGCGAGCGCTACGAGTTCATGAAGTGGGGCATGCAGGCCTTCGACACCTTCGGCGTCGTGCCCCCGGGCTTCGGCATCGTGCACCAGGTGAACCTGGAATACCTGGCGCGCGGCGTGCACAAGACCAAGGCCGGCGTCTACTACCCCGACAGCCTGGTCGGCACCGACAGCCACACCACCATGATCAACGGCATCGGCGTCGTCGGCTGGGGCGTGGGCGGCATCGAGGCCGAGGCCGGCATGCTGGGCCAGCCGGTGTACATGCTGACGCCGGACGTCGTCGGCTTCGAGCTGACCGGACAGCTGCGCGAGGGCGTCACGGCGACCGACCTGGTGCTGACCGTCACCGAGATCCTGCGCAAGCACAAGGTGGTGGGCAAGTTCGTCGAGTTCTTCGGCGAGGGCACGGCCAGCCTGGCGCTGCCCGACCGGGCCACCATCGCCAACATGGCGCCGGAGTACGGCGCGACGATGGGCTTCTTCCCGGTGGACGACAAGACCGTCGACTACTTCAAGGGCACCGGCCGCACCAAGGCCGAGATCGAGGCCTTCGAGGCCTACTGGAAGGCGCAGGGCATGTACGGCATCCCGAAAAAGGGCGAGCTGGACTACACCTCCGTCGTCTCGCTGGACCTCGGCACCGTGGCACCCAGCCTCGCCGGCCCCAAGCGCCCGCAGGACCGCATCGAGATCACGCACCTCGCGACCCAGTTCGCCGAGCTGTTCAGCAAGTCCACGGCCGAGAACGGCTTCAACCAGCCGGCCGAAAAGCTCACGCAGCCGTTCAAGACCGACTCGGGCCTGGAGATCCGCAACGGCGACGTGCTGATCGCTGCCATCACGTCATGCACCAACACCAGCAACCCCGGCGTGCTGCTGGCCGCCGGGCTGCTGGCCAAGAAGGCCGTGGAGGCGGGGCTGACGGTGCAGCCGCACATCAAGACGTCGCTGGCGCCCGGCTCGCGCATCGTCACCGAGTACCTGGAGAAGGCCGGCCTGCTGCCCTATCTGGAGAAGCTGGGCTTCAACGTCGCCGCCTACGGCTGCACGACCTGCATCGGCAACGCGGGCGACCTGACGCCGGAGCTGAACCGGCTCATCCAGGACAACGACCTCGTCTGCGCGGCCGTGCTGTCGGGCAACCGCAACTTCGAGGCGCGCATCCACCCCAACCTGAAGGCCAACTTCCTCGCCAGCCCGCCGCTGGTCGTCGCCTACGCGATTGCCGGCAACGTCACCACGGACCTGATGACCCAGCCCGTGGGCCACGGCAAGAACGGCAAGCCGGTCTACCTGGGCGACATCTGGCCCAGCAGCGACGAGATCTACGCGCTGATGAAGTACGCGATGAACGCCAAGGCGTTCAGGGCCAACTACGAGCAGGTCGCCAGCAAGCCCGGCAAGCTCTGGGACGCGATCAAGGGCGTCAAGGGCCAGGTCTACAACTGGCCCAAGAGCACCTACATCGCGCAGCCGCCGTTCTTCTCGGGCTTCACGATGCAGCCCAAGACGCTGGTGTCCGGCGTCAAGGGCGCCCGCGTCATGGCACTGTTCGGCGACTCCATCACCACCGACCACATCAGCCCTGCCGGCTCGTTCAAGGAAACGACGCCGGCCGGCAAGTTCCTCGTCGAGCACGGCGTGCAGAAGGCCGACTTCAACTCCTACGGCGCGCGCCGCGGCAACCACGACGTCATGATGCGCGGCACCTTCGCCAACGTGCGCGTGAAGAACCTGATGCTGCCCGCCCACCCCGACGGCTCGCGCGAGGAAGGCGGCTACACGCTCAAGGGCGGCCACAAGATGGCCATCTACGACGCCGCGATGGACTACATCGCGGAGGGCACGCCGACCGTCATCTTCGCGGGCGAGGAGTACGGCACCGGGTCGAGTCGCGACTGGGCCGCCAAGGGCACGCAACTGCTGGGCATCAAGGCCGTCATCGCCAAGAGCTTCGAGCGCATCCACCGTTCCAACCTGATCGGCATGGGCGTGCTGCCGCTGCAGTTCAAGGCCGGCGACTCCTGGGAGAGCCTGGGCCTGACCGGCGCCGAGACCATCGACATCACGCTGGCGGACGACATCAAGCCGCAGGGCGACGCGGTGATGACCATCACACGGGCGGACGGCAGCCAGGTGGCCGTGAAGCTGACGCTGCGCATCGACACCGCCATCGAGGTGGACTACTACTTCCACGGCGGCATCCTGCCTTTTGTACTCAGACAGCTCCTCGCTGCCTGAGCTGATGCCCCTCGCCCAGTCCCGCTTCCGCTGAACGCGGGCGGGCCTGATCGGGTCCCCCGAGGGGACGGCTTGGGAGCGGCCCGGCGCTCGGCCCGAAGACCCATTCACTACGCCCTCCATGCCACATCTGCCTGGTCTCGACCTGCTGCGCAGCATCGCCATCGTCTGGGTGATGCTCTTCCACTCCTTCCTTGTCGATGGCCTGGGGCCGCGCTTCGAGTGGCTGTCCCGATTCGGCTGGGCCGGCGTGGACATCTTCTTCGTGCTCAGCGGCTTCCTGATCGGCTCGCAACTGCTGCGCACGCTGCAGCGCGGCGAGCCGCTGCGGCTGGGCAGCTTCTACGGGCGGCGCGCCTGGCGCATCCTGCCGGCGTTCGCCGTCGTGCTGGCGGTGTACGTGGCCTTCCCGGTGCTGCGCGAGGCACCGGGGCTGGACGCGTGGTGGAAGTTCGCGACCTTCACGCTGAACCTGTTGATCGACTACGGCCGCAACCCCGCGTTCTCGCATGCCTGGTCGCTGTGCGTGGAGGAGCACTTCTACCTGCTGTTCCCGCTGCTGGCCTGGTGGGCCACGCGCCGTGCGTCAGCGGCTCGCTTCGCGGCGCTGTGCCTCGGCCTCGTGCTGGCGGGCATCGCGCTGCGTACCGGCGTCTGGCTCCACGACGACGCCACGCAGCCGCCGCGCCCCTGGTTCATCGAGGACCTCTACTACCCGACATGGATGCGGCTGGACGGCCTGCTGGTCGGCGTCATGCTGGCGGCGCTGCGCGTGTACCGGCCGCTCTGGTGGGAAAAGCTGCTGGCGCGTTCGACGCCGCTGATGCTGTGCGGTTTCGCGGTGGCGGCGCTGGCCCTCTGGCTGTTCCGCGACCGCACGGGCCTGCTGGCCAACGCCATCGGCTGGCCCATCCTGTCGCTAGGCTTCGGGCTGCTGGTGCTGTCGGCCAGCTCGCCGCAAGGGCTGCTGGGCCGCAGGGCCGTACCCGGCGCGGGCTGGGTGGCGGCGGCGTCGTACAGCCTGTACCTGAGCCACAAGCTCGTCATGCACGCGTGGCTGGCGCCGGCGCTGCCGCTGCCGCTGCAGGGCGTGGCGCTGTTCGCCCTCCATGCGGTGGCGATCCTGGCCGTGGGCGCCGCGCTGCACCACGGGGTGGAGCGCCCTTGCCTGCGGCTGCGCGACCGGCTGGCGAAACGGCAAGCGGCCGCGACGCCCAGCGCCATAACGGTGTGACGCGTCAGGCCTGATGCGTCAGCGCCCGACCTTGGCGCCGGCCAGCTGCGCGACGGCCGCCAACGTCGTCTGCGCGGCGTTCAGGCCCAGCAGGAAATCCTTGTCCGAGTAAGTGGAGAACAGGTCGGTGGGCTGGTGCCAGTGCGGGTTCCAGCCCGCACCGATCTGCATGCCGCGCTCGTTCTCGCGCACGGAGATGGCGGGCACCAGGTCCATGAACGGCGTGGAGTCGGTGTTGGTCATGCGGTTGCCGACGGCGGCCGGATAGTCGGTCGCGTACTTCTCGTTGGCCGCGCGCAGCTGCCAGGCCAGCCTGGCCGAGCCCTCCGCCTGTCTGGAGTTCACCTGGAACTCCACGTTCACGTCGGCCTCGGCGCGCTGCTCCTTCGGCGCGACGTAGACCGGCTGGCCACGGGCGTCCAGCACCGGCTTGCCCGCGGCGTCCAGCTTGGGCACGGGCATGCCGTGGTCGAACAGCAGCATGTCGTGCTGGATCAGGCCCAGCCAGGTCGGCTCCGGGTACCGGCCCGAGCCCTTGGGCGACTCGATGCCCTGCAGGTCCTTGCGCTGCGCCACATAGGCGTAGGCGCCGTTCAGGCCGGTCTCCTCGTTGTTCCACAGGATGAAGCGGATGGAGCGCTCCGTCGTCACGCCGGGCAGGCTGAAGATGCGCGCCAGCTCCATGACCAGCGCCGTGCCCGAGCCGTCGTCGTTGGCGGCCTCGCCGAAGCCGATGCCGTCCATGTGCGCGGAGACGATGTACATCTCGTCCGGCCGCGTCGAACCGACCTTGGTGCAGTAGACGCTCTCGCGCGGCGTCGTGCCCGGCGGCGTGGGCTCCGCGTTCAGCGCGCGCAGCCGCTCGTCGGGCTGCGCCATCGGGTCGGTGTTCACGCCGATGGGCGCACGCCGGCCGAACAGCGTGCCGCCGCCCTGCGCCGCCGGGCCGCCCGCGCGCAGCGGCTGCAGTTGCACCGGGCCGCGCCGGGCGGGCTCGGTGAACTCGTAGCGCAGCCGTTCGGTGTTCGTGCAGCCGTAGCGCTTCAGCTGCGCCTCGATCCAGTCCAGCGCCTGCCGGTTGCGCTCGGTGCCCTGGCGTCGGTCGCCGAACTGCGTCAGGCCCTGGATGGTGGCCTTGTAGTTGTCGAGCGCGAGATGGTCCACGAGCGTGGCCACGGGGTCGGCGGGCGCTGGCGTCTGCGCGCAGACCGAAGCGGCCGCGACGGTCGCGGCGAACACCGCGAGAGCGATCTTGAAAGCCATGGGGCACCGGGATGCGTTGGGGTGCCGCATCCTAGCGACGCCCGGGTCCGCGCGTCAGGGGCAGCGCACAAAGATCCCTTGCACCGTGCACGCCCCGCGCGGCCCGATGAGGTTGGGGCCCACGCGCGTCAGCGTGGAGCCGTCGCTGCCCAGGCAGGTCGCCGCATTGCAGGTCGTGACCGTGACCGGCACGTCGGGGCGCGGCACCGTGACGACGACCGGTGGCATCGCCGGGGTCAGCGGGCGCGGCGCGGCGGTGGCGGGCCGCGCAGGCGGCGCGGGCACGACCAGCGTGTGCTGTGACGGCGGCGGCGACGTGGTGAGACCGCCCAGACAGGCATCCGCCACGCGCCGACGCAACGGCTGCAACTGCACCGCGACGGCACGCCGGCGCTCGGTGGCAGCGGCAGAGGACGCCGCCGCCGTATCCGCCAGCGCGTCCTCGGCCTCGGTCAACGCCTGCAGCGCCGTGCGGCAGGCGGGGGACTTCGGCAGGTCTTCGGCCTGTGCGCCGGGTGGCACGAGCAGCAGCCCGCACAGGCTCAGTGCAGCGGCACAAGGTGGGCGAAGGGGACTCACATGCATGGTGATGACATCTTGCGCCTGCGACCCGCGCGGCGTGTAGGCCAACGCCGCGCAGGGGACCGTCAATGGCGCCGCATCGGCAGCGGTGCGGCCAGCGCGGCCAGACCCAGCAGCCCGGCCAGCCCATACCCCGCCACGCTGCCCGCTTGCGCCGCGCCGCCCAGGCCCAGCATGTCCAGTGCCGCGAGGCCGGTCGCCTGCAGGTTGAGGTACAGCCCGAACAGGAACAGCGCCAGGAAGGTGCGCGAGCCCTGCGTCAGCCGGCCGAGGCCCGTGGCGGCCACGCTGAGGAACAGCAGCCCGGCGGCGCAGGCCGCCGCCTGCAGCGGCGCGGCCATGGCCCAGCGGCACAGCGCCGGCATCGCCACGAGCACGCCCAGGCCGAAGGCCGCCAGCGCCTGGCGCCAGCCGCGCTCCCGCGCGCCGCCCGGCACGGCCGTGGCGAGCGCCAGCGTGCCGCTCTGCAGGTCGCGCGAACTCACATCGGCCACCGCGATGCCCCAGGCGCCCAGCGTGACGGCCAGCAGCCGCGGCAGCACCTCGGCCGGGACGAACGCGCATGCGGCGGCGGTGCCCAGCATCGCCAGCGCCAGCAGCGGCTGGCTCAGCAGCAGCAGGCTCACGTCGGCCAGCCAGCGGCCCGCCAGGCCGGGCAGCCGGGCACTGGCACGCAGCAGCCCGCCCAGCGCCGCGGTGAAGGGCCGCATCAGCGGGCGCAGCAGCCACTGCGCCAGCCGCACGATGCGCCAGCGGCCGGACGCGCTGCGCAGCTTCACGCGGTCCGGCGCGTAGCGGTGGAAGGCCAGGACGGCCGGCACCAGCGGCAGCAGCGCCAGCACCATGGCACCCACCCGCAGCGCGACCAGCTCGGACGTCCACAGCCCGGCGGGCATGTGCAGCATGGGCAGCGAGGCGTCGTACCGGCTGCCGCCCACACTGATGTGGCTGACGTCCATCAGCCGGCTCACGCCCACCAGCAGCGGCGACATGCCGTTGATGTCGAACACCTGCCAGCCGGTCAGCCGCGCCGGGCCGTTGCCCAGCGTGGCGGGCAGGAAGGCGAACTGCGCGATCCAGAACAGCCAGTACAGCGCGTCGCCGCGCTTGCCCATCAGCGGCGCCCAGGCGTCGGCCAGCACGGCGAGACTGGCGCACAGCATCAGCCCAGGCGCCAGCCCGAGCACCAGCATCTGCAGGTAAGGCCCGGGCTGCAGCGGGCCTTCGCCGCGCACCAGTTGCAACACCCAGCTCGTCAGCATCGCCACCGTGCCCAGCGACAGCAGGAACCCGAACGCGCCCAGCCAGCGGGCGCCCAGCAACTGCGCGTTGCTGACCGGCGTGGCGGCCAGCACGTGGGCGGTGCCGCAGCGCAGGTCCTCCTGGCTGCGCCCGCGCGCGAGATAGAAGCCCGCCAGGCCGAACAGCAGCGAGGCGATCAGCGTCGTGGCGAAGGCCAGCGCCGGGCTCTCGTAGGCCACGCGCTGGTGGTGCACCACCATCATCGCGTAGCCGCTCTTCGGGTCCAGCACCATCAGCCAGCTCACGGCCACGACGGCCAGCAGGATGACCAGGCTGGAGAGGCGCCGGCTGCGCAGCCGCCATTCGTTCACCACCAGCGCCCTGTACAGCGACGAGCTCATCGGCGCCGCGGCAGGCAGCGCACCGAGCGGCAGGTGCGCGGCCGTCATGCCGCCACCCGCGCGTCGGCATAGCGCTGCGCCATCAGCGCCTCTTCCAGGCTGGCATGCGCCGGCTCGGCCCCGTCGCAAGGCAGCGACGGATGCACCATGCGCACCTGCACCCGCGACCCGATCGGCTGAGCCTGCAGCACGTGCACCCGCTCGCGCAGCGCCTCGTAGGCCGCGGGCACCAGCAGCGCCGTCCACACCTGCCCGGCTGCGCGCGCCAGCACGGCGTCCGGTGTCTCGAACGCCACCAGCCGGCCCTGGCGCAGGATGGCCAGGTGCGAGGCCATGTTCTCCACGTCCGACACGATGTGCGTGGAGACGATGACCAGCCGCTTGCGGCCCAGGTCGCCCAACAGGTGGCGAAAGCGCAGCCGCTCCTCGGGGTCCAGCCCGGCGGTGGGCTCGTCGACGATGAGCACGTCCGGGTCGTTCAGCAGCGCCTGCGCGATGCCCAGCCGCTGGCGCATGCCGCCCGAGAAGCCGGCCGCGGGCCGGTGCGCCTGCTCGTGCAGGTTCACCAGTTCCAGCAGCTCCTGCAGCCGCTGCCGGCCGCGCACCCCCTTGAGCGCGGCGAAGTACTGCAGGAACTCCAGCGCCGTGAGGTGCGGGTAGACGCCGAAGTCCTGCGGCAGGTAGCCCAGGCGGCGGCGCATCAGCTCGGGCCGGGCGACGATGTCCTGCCCGTCCAGCAGGATGCGGCCCCGCGTGGGCCGGGTCAGCGTGGCGAGCATCTGCATCAGCGTGCTCTTGCCGGCGCCGTTGTGGCCGATCAGGCCCACGACGCCGGGCTGCAGATGCAGCGTCACGCCATCGACGGCGTTGATTTTTCCAAAGGTCTTGACGACGTTGTCGATGTGCAGCATGACCACCTCCGAGCTTGCGATGACCTGCAGGTTAGGGACCGGCCACAGCAATTCGAACGCCGTTCCGACAGGCCGCAGGCCGCGTGGGCCAGGCCGGCAAAACCGCGGCCTGGGCCGGCGCGGGGTCAGGGCTGCGTCACGTCCTGCACGACGCCGAACATCGGGCCCAGCGCGCTCCAGCGGTCGTTGCGCCCCAGCGCGGGCGAGTACAGGCTGGACACGGCGCCGTCGAGGTACAGCGCGTCGCGGCAGTGCAGCTCGTCGCGGAAGAAGACTGCGAACTCATGGAAGGTGACCGCCCGCCGGCTGATGACGAAGACGGCCTGCGAGCCCAGCACGCAGACGCCGTTCCTGACGTAGCGCGACGCCGAGTTCGGGCGCAGGGCCGGGTGGATCTCGCCGCCCTTGAGCAGCAGCGGCCCGGACTGCGTGGCCTGGCGCACGCCGTCGCGCCACTGCGGGTAGTCCACGGCGTCCACCACGCGCGCGCCCTGCGGCC
Organism: Roseateles sp.; assembly: GCF_965229315.1. Taxonomy (GTDB): domain Bacteria; phylum Pseudomonadota; class Gammaproteobacteria; order Burkholderiales; family Burkholderiaceae_C; genus Pelomonas. The sequence continues at coordinate 1,288,659 of NZ_CBDDJA010000002.1, read as the reverse complement.
CGATCAGGAACACGCCGTTGGGCTTCAGGAAGAAGTTGCCTTCGCCGCCGGCGAGGTTCAGCGGTGCCAGCTCCTGCCCGTCGATCACCAGCAGGCCCACGGGGCTCGCGTCGGCGTGGAACATGCCGGCGTTCATGCCGAAGGTGAGCGTCCTGCCCCGCGCCTTCAGGCCGTCGGCCAACCGATCCAGGCGCCGCCACGGCTGGCCGCGGTCGTCGCGCCAGAACAGGCGCAGGTCCTGCTTCGCGACGTCGACGCGGACGACGGTGAACAGCTCGTCGGCCGCCCGCGCCCCGCCGCCGGCCAAGGCCGCCGCGACACAGATCGCCGACAGCACGCGCCCCATCACGCTAGCCCCGGCCCCGCAGCGGCTTCAGCAGGTCGCGCAGGCCGTTGTGGTCCATCTCGTACATCAGCGCCAGCAGCCGCCCGATCTCGCCCTTGGGAAAGCCTTCGCGCGCGAACCAGCCCAGGTAGTTGCCCGGCAGGTCGGCGATCAGCGTACCCTGGTGCTTGCCGAAGGGCATCGCCGTCTTCTCGAGCTTGAGCAGGTCGTCGGGGGTCATGGCGGCAGTGTGCCAGCCCCGGATGCAGGAAGGCCCGACGGCCTGCGGCGCGTCGGGCAAGCGCGACCGGGTGGCCGCGCGGGGGTGGAGACCCGGGAACTCAGTGCGACAGCTTGAACATGCCCACGGCACGCACCAGCTCCAGCGCCTGGCCCTTCAGGCTGGAGGCGGCGGCAGCCATTTCCTCGACCAGGGCGGCGTTCTGCTGGGTCGTGCGGTCCATGCTGGACACGGCACCGCCGACCTGGCCCACGCCCTCGCTCTGCTCGGCGCTGGCGGTGCTGATCTCGCCCATGATGGCGGTCACGCGGCCGATGCTGGCGACGACTTCCTGCATCGTGCGGCCGGCCTGGCTGACCTGCGTGACGCCCACCTCGACGCGGCCGACGCTGTCGGTGATGAGCTGCCTGATCTCCTTGGCCGCCTCGCCGCTGCGCTGGGCCAGCGCCCGCACCTCGCTGGCGACCACCGCGAAGCCGCGGCCCTGTTCGCCGGCCCGTGCGGCTTCCACGGCGGCGTTCAGCGCCAAGATGTTGGTCTGGAAGGCGATGCCGTCGATGACGGAGGTGATGTCGGCGATGCGCTTGCTGGATTCGCTGATGCCCCGCATCGTGTCCACGGCCTGGGCCACGACCTGGCCGCCCTGCTGGGCGACGGTGCTGGCGGCCTCGGCCAGGCGGTTGGCCTGGCTGGCGTTGTCGGCGTTCTGGCGCACGGTGACGCTCAACTGCTCCATGGACGACGCGGTCTGCTGCAGCGCGCTGGCCTGGGTTTCGGTGCGCGACGACAGGCTGTGGTTGCCCTGGGCGATCTCGGCGCTGGCCAGCGACAGGCTGTCGGCGCCATGGCGCACGCTGGTCACCAGTTCACGCAGGCCGCCCTGCATCGCGGCGATGGCCTGCAGCAGATGGCCGAATTCGTCCCGCGTCTGGACCTGGACTTCGGTGTCCAGGTTGCCCTCGGCCACGTCGTTGATGAGGGTGACGGCGGTCTGCAGCGGCTTGACGATGGAGCGGGTGATGGCGAGCGCCGCGAGCAGCGACAGCACGACGACCGCCGCGCAGGCCGCGGCCAGCACGGCGATGCGCTGGCCATGCACCTGGTCGGTTTCGGCGATGAGGCGGCTGGAGGTCTCGGCGGTGAAGCGGATGTAGTCGTCCGTGGCCTTCACGAGGGCGGCCAGCAGCGGGCGGCAGCGCTCGTTCATGCGGCCGATGGCGGCCTCGCGGTCGCCGGCCAGCGCCAGGCCCACGATGGCTTCGGCCACGGCGGAATACTGCCCCTCGATGCGGGCGATCTCCTCGACGCGGCTGCGCACCTCCGACGGCACGCCGGCCTTGTTGGACAGCGCCTGCAGCGCATCCAGCGACTTGCGCACGTCCTCGACGGCGGCCAGCACGGCGGCCTTCTCGACGGCCGCATCCTCGGCCTTGGTCACCAGCACCAGGTTGCGGGCCGCGATGGCGCGGCGGTCCACCGCCAGGCGCACCTGATTGGCCATGGCGGCGCGCGCCTCGACACCCTGCACGTAATCGGCGAACTGGTCGCCGTCCTGCTTGATGGACCCCAGCGCCGCGGCCGAGATGGCCACGATCATCAGGATCAGCAGGCCGAAGGCGCCGATCAGCTTGGTCTTCACCGACAGGTTGTTCCAGAAGTTCATGGTCACCGCTCCCTTGGAGATGCATCAACGTTTGATGACCGTCATCTTCCGAAAGCGGGCTTCAGGCGGCGAGCCGGCGACGCCTGACGCCCTTGCGCGTGGATCGCGGCACTTGCCGTAGGCAAATTGCCTACAGCCGCATCGCCCTCGCTCAGGTCTTGAGGCGGTAGCCCACGCCGGCTTCGGTCAACAGCCACTGCGGGCGGTTGGCGTCGGCCTCGACCTTCTTGCGCAGGTTGGCCATGTGCACGCGCACGTAGTGCACGTCCTCGGCATGGCCCGGCCCCCACACGGCCTTCAACAGGTGCTGGTGCGTCAGCACGCGGCCGGGTGCGCTGCACAGCTCCTGCAGCAGCCGGTACTCGATGGGCGTGAGGTGCAGCTCCTGGCCGCCGCGCGTGACGGTGCGCAGCGCGCGGTCCACGGCCACGTCACCGAAGCGCAGCACCGGGTCGGCATCGCCACCACCGCGGGTGGCACGGCGCAGCTGCACGCGCACGCGCGCCAGCAGCTCCGCCACGCCGAAGGGCTTGACGAGGTAGTCGTCGGCACCGGCGTCCAGCGCCTGCACCTTGCGCTCCTCGCCCTCGCGGGCCGACAGCACCAGCACCGGCGCCTGCGACCAGCCGCGGAACTCGCGGATGAAGTCCAGCCCGTCGCCGTCCGGCAGGCCCAGGTCCAGCACCACCAGCTCGGGCCGGCGCGTGGCCGCGTCGATGAGGCCGCGCTGCAGCGTGGCGGCCTCGAACACCTCCAGGCCCTCGCTGTGCAGCGCCATGCGCACGAAGCGGCGGATCTCCGGCTCGTCCTCGATCATCAGCACGCGCGCAGCACCCAAGACTTTTTCTCCTCGTCAGGCGGGGGGTTGGCCCAGTGGCAGCTCGATGCGAAAGCATGCGCCGCCCGCGGCGCGATTGTGAGCGCTGATGCTGCCGCCATGCGCCTGCACGATGGCCTTGCAGATGGCCAGGCCCAGGCCGACGCCGGGCGTGGCGCTTTCGCGTTCGCCGCGTTCGAACTTGTCGAAGAGCTGGCCCTCGCGACCCGCGGGCAGGCCGGCGCCGGTGTCGATGATGTCGATCTCCACGCCCGGCCCCGCCGCCCGCGCCTGCGCGCCGGCCTTGATCGTGACGGGGCTGCCCGCCGGCGTGTACTTGGCCGCGTTCTCCAGCAGGTTCACCAGCACGCGCTCGATGAGCACCGCGTCCAGATGCAGCAGCGGCAGGTCGGGCGCCAGCTCCACCGCCACGTCGCGGCCGGCCAGCGTCTCGTCGAGGCTGGCCAGCGCGCTGCCGACGACCTCCTGCAGCGGCAGCCACTGCAGGTTGAGCTGCACGCCGCCGGCCTGCAGCCGCGCCATGTCCAGCAAGTTGGCCACCAGCGCGCTCATGCGCAGCGCCGAGCGGCGCATCGCGTCGGCCACGTCGGCCTGCGCGGCGCTCAGCGGCGTCAGCTTGAGCGCATCCGCCAGACCCACGAGCGCGGCCAGCGGCGTGCGCAGGTCGTGCGAGACGGCCGTCAGCAGCGAGTTGCGCAGACGCTCGGTCTCGATCTGCAGCGTGCTGCCCTGCGCCACCTCGATGTAGTGGATGCGCTCCAGCGAGATGGCCAGCAGCGCGGCGCAGGTGTCCAGCACCTGGCGCTCCTCGGGCGACCAGCGCCGGGCGCCGGCGTCGCCCCGCGGCGCCACCGCGAGCACGCCGCGCACGCGCATCGGCGCGGACAGCGGCAGCATCAGGCAGGCGCTGGCGGGCAGCGTGTCGGTGCCCAGCCCCGCCGGCTGCCCCCTGTCGTAGGCCCACTGCGCCACGCCGAGGTCGGGCGCGGCCGTCGCCCCGGGCAGCACGGCCAGCACCTCGCGGCCGGCCTGCGCCGCGGGCTCGGGGGCCAGCACGGCGGACGCGACACCGAACTCGGCGCTGAGGAACTGCGCGCCGATCTGCGCCACCTGCTCGGCCAGCAGCGCGCCGCCCAGGTCGCGCGACATCGCGTACAGGCCACGCACCCGCCGCTCGCGCTCGCGCGCCGCCCGGGCCTGCGCCTGCAGGCCGGCCGCGAGCTGGCCGATGACCAGGCCCACGATCAGCAGCACGGCGAACGTGACCAGGTATTGGGCATCGCCCACCGCGAACGACCAGCGGGGCTCCACGAAGGCGAAATCGAACGCGCCCACCCCCAGCAGCGCCGCGAGCGCCGCCGGCGCACGGCCGAACTTCAGCGCCACGCCGACGACGTTGAGCAGGTACAGCATCGCGATGTTGGTGGGCGCGATGAACGGCAGCAGCGGCATCGCCACGGCCGTCGCCAGGCCGCAGGCGAGCACCGCAGCGGCGTAGCCGCGCAGTTGCTGCGGCGTGAGCAGCGCGTGGCGCGGCGCCTGCGGTGCGGCGGGCTGCGGCGCCCGCGTCGTGGCGGGCAGTGCCACCTGCAGCACGTCCAGTTCGTCGCCCAGCAGGTTCAGCGCTTCGGACAGCGACGGCCGCCCGGGCCAGCGCCAGGCCTGGTCGCGCCGGCCCACCACCAGCCGGGCCAGGTTGTGCTCGCGCGCGTAGCCGATGAGCGCCGGCGCCACCGCGGGCGCGGACAGCACCGCCGTGCGCGCGCCCAGGCTCTGCGCCAGCTCCAGCAGGCGCTGCACGCGGGTGCGCGTCGCGTCGTCGGTCTGCCGTGCCGTCTCCACGTGGACGGCATGCCACACGACGCCGAGCTGCCCCGCCAGCCGCGCCGCGCTGCGCACGACCTTGTCGCCGGCCGCCGCGCTGCCGATGCAGGCCAGCAGCGACTCGCGGTTGGGCCACACCGCGCCCTGCCCCTGGTCGACGCGCTCGCGGCGGTAGGCCTGCATCTGGTCGTCCACGCGGTCGGCCGTGCGGCGCAGCGCCAGCTCCCGCAGCGCGAGCAGGTTGCCCTTGCGGAAGAAGTGCTTCGCCGCACGCTCGGCCTGGGCCGGCAGGTAGACCTTGCCCTCCTTGAGCCGCTGCAGCAGCTCGTCGGGCGGCAGGTCCACGACGACCACCTCGTCGGCCTCGTCGAACACCTTGTCCGGCAAGGTCTCGGCCACGCGGATGCCGGTGATGCCGCCGACCACGTCGTTCAGGCTCTCGAGGTGCTGCACGTTCAGCGTGCTCCACACCTCCACGCCGGCGGCCAGCAGCTCGTGCACGTCCTGCCAGCGTTTGGGATGGCGCGAACCGGGCGCGTTGCTGTGGGCCAGCTCATCCAGCAGCAGCACGCCGTCCGGCTGGGCGTGGCCCCAGGCGAGCGCGGCGTCGAGGTCGAACTCGCGCAGCGTCCGCCCCTGGTGGGCGATGTCCTTCAACGCCAGCCGCGGCAGGTCGCGCGACACGGCCTCGGTGTCGGCCCGGCCGTGGGTCTCGACGACGCCCACCAGCACCGCGCGGCCCTGGGCACGCGCCGCGTGCGCGGCGGCCAGCATCGCGTAGGTCTTGCCGACGCCGGCGTTGGCGCCGAAGAAGATCTTCAGCCGCCCGCGCTGCGCCGCGGCTTCGTCGCGCTGCACCTGCGCCAGCAGCGCATCGGGGTCGGGGCGCTCGTCGGTCATCGCCGGTCAGAGCCAGCCGGCGCGCTTGAAGCGCCAGTACAGCGCGCCGCTGACGAGCACGATCGCGCCCAGCGCCATCGGATAGCCGAAGGCCCATTTCAGCTCGGGCATGCGCTCGAAGTTCATGCCCCAGATGCCGGCCAGCGCGGTGGACGCGGCGAAGATGGCGGCCCAGGCGGCCAGCCGCTTGGTGACCAGGGATTCGTCGATGGTCACCAGCGTGAGGTTGACCTGCGTGGCGGCGATGATGGTTTCGCGTGCCGCGTCGATGCTGGCCTGGATGCGCAGCAGGTGGTCGTAGACGTCGCGGAAGTAGTCCTGCAGCGCCTCGCACACGACCGGCACGCGGCCGCCGTGCAGCTTGGAGGTCACCTCCAGCAGCGGCGTGACGGCATGCCGCTGCGTGCCCAGGCGCTGCTTCAGCGCGAACAGGCGCTGCACGACGGCCTGGCGGTCCTGGTGCGGCTGGAACATCGTCTCTTCGAGCTGCTCCAGCTCGGCCTCGACTTCGTCGATCAGCGGGAAGTAGCGATCCACGACCGCGTCCATCAGCGCGTAGAAGACGAAGCCCGGCCCCTGGCGCAGCAGGTGCGGCTCGCGCTCCGCACGGCCGCGCACGCCGAGGAAGCCCTGCTGGCTGTTGTGCCGCACCGAGACGATGAAGCGCGGCCCGACGAAGACGTGCACCTCGCCGATCTGCAGCCCGTCCGGGCCGGGCTCCAGCAGATGCATCGCGGCGAACAGGATCTCGCCGTATTCCTCCAGCTTGGGCCGCTGGTGGCCCTTGCGGGCGTCCTCCACCGCCAGCGGCGGCAGGTTCAGCTCGCGCTGCAGCAGGTTGAGCTCCTCGTCGGTGGGGTCGCGCAGCGCGATCCACACGAAGCCGGACTGGCGCTCCAGCGCTTCGGAGACCCCCTCCAGGCCCGGCTCGGCCACGACTCGCCCATCGTCGTACAAGGCGCTGTTGATCAGCATGGCGGCAGCTTCTTCTTGAACACCGGGCCATCCTCGCACGGCCCGCGCGCGCGGCTCACTTGGGCAAGGCCTGCAGCGCCAGGTTCAGTGCCAGCACGTTGACGCGCGGCTCGCCGATGAAGCCCAGCCAGCGGCCCTCGGTCTGCCGGGCCACCAGCGCCTTCACCTGCTCGACCGGCAGGCCGCGCGCCCGGGCGACGCGGGCCACCTGGTAGTCGGCGGCGGCGCGGCTGATGTGCGGGTCCAGCCCGCTGGCGGAAGTGGTGACCAGGTCCACCGGCACGGGCGCGGTGTTGCCGGGGTCGGCCGCGCGCAAGGCCTCGAGGCGCGCCTTGACCGCGTCGGTCAGCGCCGGCGCCGTGGGCGCCAGGTTGGAGCCGCCGGAATTGGCCGCGTTGTAGGGCATGGGCCCGGTGGCGGACGGGCGGCTCCAGAAGTGCCCGGGGTCGGCAAAGGCCTGGCCGATCAGCGCGGAGCCGACCGGCTGGCCGCCCTGCTGGACGAGGCTGCCGTTGGCTTCGCGCGGGAACACGGTCTGCGCCACACCGGTGACGACCAGCGGGTAGGCCAGGCCGGTGACGAGGCTGAGCACGACGAACAGCGTCAGCGCGGGGCGCCACAGCGGCACCGGGGCCGTTGCGGCGATGGCGGTGGGAGAAAGGGGCGTGGTCATGGTGGCACTCCGGTTCAGAAGGTCTTCTTCAGGCCGACGACGAGCGTGGTCTTGCCCATGAACCGGGCCGTCACCGGGTTGGCATAGGCCGTCTTATTCGCATCGGTGCCGACGATGGCGCCACTGACCACGAGCCCGGCGAAGCCCTTGGCCAGCGTCAGCGAGTAGTCGGTGTACGAGGCCGCCGAGTTGTGCTTGACCGTCTGGTGGCCCACGTGCGGCGTCAGCGTCAGGCCGTCGCCGAGGTCGACGTTGGCCGACACGTCGAGGTAGCCGGAGTTCTTGCTGGACGGGAAGCCGAACAGGTTGGTCGCGCTGTGCGAATACTTGGCCGTGAAGGGCCCGTAGCTCAGGGCGCCATAGACCTCCAGCGTGTTGGCGCTCGGGTTGAGCTTGTTGCTGGGGTACAGGTACTGCAGCACCCCCACGTCCAGCGTCAGGCCCTGGGCCACCTCGGTCTTGTAGCCGCCGTACAGGTCCAGCTCGACCTGGCCGTCGCCACCGGCATCCTTGATCCACTTGATCGTGGAGGCCCAGGTGCCGACGTAGAAGCCGTTGGCCGCGGCGTAGTCGATGCCGCCTTGCAGCGCGGGCTTCAGGCGGGTCTGGGAGATGCCGCGGTAGCGGTAGTCGCTGACGGCGCCGATGTTGAACGACAGCGGATCGGCGGCCGGTGCCGGATCGTCGGCGAAGGCGGGAACGGTGGCGGCGAGCACCAGCAGGGAAACGAGAGATTTCATGGTCGGGATGCGGGGTTGAGTGGCGCTCAGGCGAGGCCGAGCGCAACGAGGACGAGGTCGATGGCCTTGATGCCGATGAAGGGGACGATGACGCCGCCCAGGCCGTAGACCAGCAGGTTGCGGCGCAGCAGCGCGGCGGCGCCGATGGCGCGATAGCGCACGCCCCTGAGCGCCAGCGGGATCAGCACGACGATGATCAGCGCGTTGAAGATGACGGCGCTCAGGATGGCCGAGTTGGGGCTGGCCAGGTGCATGACGTTCAGCGCGGCCAGCTGCGGATAGGTCGACACAAAGGCCGCCGGCAGCACGGCGAAGTACTTGGCCAGGTCGTTGGCGATGCTGAAGGTCGTCAGCGACCCGCGCGTCATCAGCATCTGCTTACCGGTCTCCACCACCTCGATGAGCTTGGTGGGGTTGCTGTCCAGGTCGACCATGTTGCCGGCTTCCTTGGCGGCCTGGGTGCCGGTGTTCATGGCCACGGCCACGTCGGCCTGGGCCAGCGCGGGCGCATCGTTGGTGCCGTCACCGGTCATGGCGACCAGCCGGCCCTGGGCCTGGTGCTCGCGGATCAGCGCGAGCTTGGCCTCGGGTGTGGCTTCGGCGAGGAAGTCGTCCACGCCGGCCTCGGCCGCGATGGCCGCAGCCGTCAAGCGGTTGTCGCCCGTGACCATGATGGTCTTGATGCCCATGCGGCGCAGCTGCGCGAACCTGTCCTTGATGCCGGGCTTGACGATGTCCTTCAGCTCGACGACGCCCAGCACCTGCGTGCCGTCGGCCACGACGAGCGGCGTGCTGCCGCGGCGCGCGGCCTCGTCCACCGCCGCCTGCACGCTGGCGGGCCAGCGGCCGTGCAAGGCCTCGACATGGGCGCGCACGGCGCTGCCGGCACCCTTGCGGATCAGCCGCGAGCCGAGGTCCACGCCGCTCATGCGCGTCTGCGCCGTGAACGGCACGAAGACGCCCTGCCCGCCGGCGCCCTTCAGGCCGAACCTGCGCTCGGCCAGCGCCACGATGCTGCGGCCCTCGGGCGTCTCGTCGGCCAGCGACGCCAGGCGCGCGGCCTCGGCGAGCTGCGCCTCGCTGGCACCGTCCACCGGCCAGAAGGCATCGGCCTGGCGGTTGCCCAGCGTGATGGTGCCGGTCTTGTCCAGCAGCAGCACGTCCACGTCGCCGGCAGCCTCCACGGCACGGCCCGAGGTGGCGATGACATTGGCCTGCAGCATGCGGCTCATGCCCGCCACGCCCACGGCCGACAGCAGGCCGGCGATGGTCGTCGGGATCAGGCACACCAGCAGGGCGACGAGCACGACGATGCCGACCGGCTGGCCCGCGCCGGCCACCGCCACGCTGAAGGTCGAAAACGGCAGCAGCGTGGCGCACACGCCCAGGAACACCAGCGTCAGCGCGACCAGCAGGATGGTCAGCGCGATCTCGTTGGGCGTGCGCTTGCGCTGCGCGCCCTCCACCATCGCGATCATGCGGTCCACGAAGGTCTCGCCGGGGTTCACGGCCACGCGGGCCACGACCCAGTCCGACAACACGCGGGTGCCGCCGGTCAGCGCCGAGAAGTCGCCGCCGCTCTCGCGGATGACCGGTGCGGACTCGCCGGTGATGGCGCTCTCGTCCACCGACGCCACGCCCGCCACGACCTCGGCGTCGGCCGGCACCACGTCGCCGGCCTCGATCAGCACGACCTCGCCACGGCGCAGCGTGCCGGCCTCGCGCGGGTGCCACTTCAGCGCCTCGCGCGGCGTGCCGGGCTTCCAGCCATCGGCGACCTTGGCCCAGGTTTCCTTCTTCAGGCCGCGCAGCGACGCGGCCTGCGCCTTGCTGCGGCCCTCGGCCAGCGCCTCGGCGAAATTGGCGAACAGCACCGTGAACCACAGCCACACGGTCACGGCGATGACGAAGCCATCGGGTTTCGCGACGGCCAGCGCCGTCGTCAGCGCGCTGCCGAGGTAGACGACGAACATCACCGGGTTGCGCAGCTGCGTGCGCGGGTCCAGCTTGCGCAGCGCATCGACGAGCGCGATGCGCGTCAGCGCCGGGTCCAACAGGGAAAAACCAGCGCGACTCATGGTTGCGTGCTCCACAGGATCAGGTGCTCGACGACCGGCCCCAGGGCCAGCGCCGGCACGTAGTTCAGAAGGCCGACGAGAAGGACGGCGCCGATCAGCAGCACGACGAACAGCGGGCCGTGCGTGGGCAGCGTGCCTTCGCCGGGTGCGAGGCGCTTCTTGGCCACCAGCGAGCCGGCCATGGCCAGCACCGGCACGATGACGCCGAAGCGGCCTATCCACATCACCAGGCCCAGCAGCAGGTTGTAGAACGGCGTGTTGGCGGACAGCCCTGCGAACGCGCTGCCGTTGTTGTTGCCGGCCGACGAGAGCGCGTACAACACCTCGCTGAAGCCGTGCGCGCCGGGTGCGGCGATGCCGGCCCTGCCGGGCTCCGCGACGACCGCCACCGCCGTGCCGACCAGCACGGCCAGCGGCGTCAGCAGGATGGCCAGCGACACCATCTTCATCTCGTGCGCCTCGATCTTCTTGCCGAGGTACTCGGGCGTGCGGCCGATCATCAGGCCCGCGACGAAGACGGCCAGCACGGCGAACACCAGCATGCCGTACAGGCCCGCGCCGACACCGCCGAACACCACCTCGCCGAGCTGCATCATGACCATGGGCACCAGCCCGCCCAGCGGCGTGAAGCTGTCGTGCATGGCGTTGACCGCGCCGCAGCTCGCAGCCGTCGTGATGACGGCGAACAGCGCGGACGCGTCGATGCCGAAGCGCACTTCCTTGCCCTCCATGTTGCCGCCCGACTGCGTGGCGCTGTTGGCCGCGTCGACACCCAGCGCCGCCAGGTGCGGGTTGCCGGCCTGCTCGGCGCCGGTGGCGATGACGACGGCGACGACGAACATCGCCGTCATCGCGCCCAGCAGCGCCCAGCCCTGGCGCATGTCGCCCACCTGGCGGCCCAGCACGAAGCACAGCGCCGCCGGGATCAAAAAGATGGACAGCATCTGCAGCGCGTTCGTCGCCGCGCTCGGGTTCTCGAACGGGTGGGCCGAGTTGGCATTGAAGAAGCCGCCGCCGTTGGTGCCCAGCATCTTGATGGCGAGCTGCGACGCGACCGGGCCGACGGCGATGCTCTGGCTCTGGCCGCTCTTGTCCACCATGACGGGCTGGCCGTCGGCACCCTTGAGGGGCTGGCCTTGGGCATCGAGCCGGGGCTCCTGCCAGTGCTGCACCTCCACGGTCGTCACGTCCTGGTAGGGCTTGAGCGTCTGCACGACGCCCAGGCCGGCCAGCACCAGCGCGAACACCACCGACAGCGGCAGCAGCACCCACAGCGTGGCGCGGGTCAGGTCGGCCCAGACGTTGCCGATGGCCGTGCCGGCGTGGCGCGCAAAGCCGCGCACGAGGGCCACGACCACGGCGATGCCGGTGGCCGCGGACAGGAAGTTCTGCACTGTCAGCGCGAGCATCTGCGTCAGGTAGCTCATCGTCGACTCGCCGCCGTAGCCCTGCCAGTTGGTGTTGGTGACGAAGCTGACCGCGGTGTTGAAGGCCGAGTCCGGCGTGACCGCAGCCAGCCCCTGCGGGTTCAGCGGCAGCCAGACCTGCAGCCGCTGCAACGCATACACGGCGACGACGCCCAGCGCATTGAAGATCACCAGGCCGAGCGCGTAGCGCAGCCAGCCCTGCTCGGCGTCGGCATCGACGCCGGCCAGCTTCAGCAGGCCCCGCTCCACGCGGCGCAGCCAGGCGATGCGGCCTTCCATGGCCGCATGGATCCAATGCGCGAGCGGCCAGGCCAGCGCAAGCAGCACGGCGAGAAAAGCGACGAGTTGAATCCAGGCCGACGTGCTCATGTCAGGTCCTCCGGAAACAGCAGCGCCCAGAACAGGTACACCACCAGAAAGGCCACCAGCGCGGCCGCCACCCACTCGAGCGCGCTCATGGGCGACCTCCGCGGCCGGCGCCGCGCAGGCGCTCGCAACCCCAGGCCGCCAGCGCGGTGACAAGAGCCAGGGCCATGCCCAGGCCCAGATAAACGATGTCCATGACACCTCCTTTGATGGAAGGCATTCTGGAAATCCGGCCGTCAAACCGCCGACAAGATCGCAGCGGGCGGCATCAAGAAAGCATCAAGATCGCAGCGCGGGCGCTTCCTAGAATGAGCGCATGGCCCCGACCACCCGGACGACCCAGGCGCGCCGCCGCCAGATGCTGGCGCTGGCCTTGGGCCCCGCGCTCGGCCTGCCCGTGCGCGCCGAGTCGCTGGTGCCGCTGTTCGTGGGCACCGGCGCACCGTCGGACCAGACGCCCAGGATGCTGGCCTGGGTGGCACGCCGGATGAACATCACCTGGGACTATCGCCCGACACCCTGGCTGCGGGCGCAGAAGCTGACCGCCGCGGGCGACGGCGTGATGTTCGGCCTCACGCGCACACCGCAGCGCGACAAGCTGCTGCGCTTCAGCCTGCCGGTCTGGACCAACCACACCTGGGCCGTCGTGCGCGACGGCCAGCAGGCCGGCATCACCCGGTATGCCGACCTGGACGGCCAGGTCGTCTGCTGGGCACGCGGCTCCAGCTACGGCGAGCTGTTCACGCACGCGGGCCTGGGCCGCATGGATGCGCGCGAGGCCGGCGACGACGACGGCGCGCTGCGCATGGTGGCGGCCGGGCGCTGCCGCGCGGCGCTCATCACGCTGGAGACGGACGACGCGAAGCAGGCGGCCCGCCACCCGGCATTGGCCGAGTCGCGCCGGCGTGGTCTGGTGCTGGTGCCGGTGCCGCTGGCGGTCACGCCGCTGCACTTCGCGGTCGGCCAGGGCAGCCGCTGGATCTCGGTGATCGATCGCATCGACGGCGTCATCTCGCGCTCGCGCAGCGAGCTGGAGAAGATGCGCCAGCGCTGAGGGCTACTTCAGCGCGAGCTGCGTCAGCTCGATGCCGCGTTCCCTGGCGATGGCCTCCAGCACGGGCAGCAGCGGCCCCAGCTTCTCGTCCAGCGCGTCGCGCACGGTGTCGACGACGACCTGCGTGCTGCGCTCGATCTCGATGTGCACCGCGTCGCCGACCTGCTTGTCGCCGAAGGTCGTCATGCGCAGCGTCTCGGGGATCAGCCAGACCTCGAACCAGCCCGAGCCGTCGCGCTCGCGCCGGGCCTCGGCCACGGTCAGGCTGCAGCCGTTGACGCCGATGTAGCCCTTGGCGAAGACGTAGCGCATCCAAGGCGCCGGCAGCGCGAAGCGGATGACGTGGTTGTTGTCGGGCCGGCGGATCTCGGCGATGCGCGCCGACACGTCCACATGGCCGGACAGCGGATGGCCGCCGATCTCGACGCCCTCCCGGGCGGCGCGCTCCACGTTCAAGCCGGCGCCGACTTGCAAGCCGCCCAGCGTCGTGAGGTTCAGCGTCTGCGCCATCACGTCGAACGTGGCCACACCCGGCGCCGTGCGCTCGGTGACCGTCAGGCACACCCCATCGCACGAGACGCTGGCGCCGATGGCCAGTTCGTCGTCGAAGCCGTCGGGGAACTGCAGGTGCAGCGTGTGCAGGCCCTCGCGCGCCTCGATGGCCTGCACGCGCGCCACGCCCTGGACGATGCCGGTGAACATCAGAAGGCTCCCTGCTTCGTGGCGAACGCCTCGGGCGTGAAGCCCAGCGTCAGGCTGCCGTTTGCCCAGCGCACGACGGGGCGCTTGATGACGCTGGGCTCGGCCAGCATCAGCGCGGTGGCCGACGCGTCGTCGACGACGCCGGCCTTGGCCGCGTCGTCCAGCTTGCGCCAGGTCGTGCCGGCGCGGTTGACGAGCTTGTCGCGGCCGAAGGCCTGCAACCAGGCCGGCAGGTCGGCCGCAGGAACACCCTGCTTCTTGAAGTCGTGGAACGTCGTGGCCAGGCCTTGTTCGGCCAGCCAGGCGCGGGCGCGCTTGACGGTGTCGCAGTTGGGAATGCCGTAAACGGTGATCATGGCCATGACCGTACCATGCCCGCATGATCGACTGGCTGGACGAGGCTTCCCTGGACTTCCCGCCCAGCCATCGCGCGCTGGGCGCGCAGACCGACGCACCGGGCCTGCTCGCCGCGGGCGGCACGCTGACGCCCGAGCGGCTGCAGGCGGCCTACCGCCGCGGCATCTTTCCCTGGTACGGGCCCGGCCAGCCACCGCTGTGGTGGGCGCCCGACCCGCGCATGGTGCTGCAGACGCGGCACTTCAAGCTGTCGCGCTCGCTGCGCAAGACGGTGCAGCGCTTCGCGGCCACGCCGGGCTGCGAGATCCGCGTGGACTTTGACCGCGCCGCCGTGCTGCACGCCTGCGCCAGCGCGCCGCGCGAAGGCCAGAACGGCACCTGGATCGTGCCGGAACTGCAGGCGGCCTACCTGGCCTGGCCGGCCATGCACAGCGTCGAGACCTGGATGGACGGTGAACTGGTCGGCGGGCTGTACGGCGTCAACCTGGGCCGCATGTTCTACGGCGAATCGATGTTCATGCGCCGCACCGATGCCTCCAAGATCGCGCTGTGCGCGCTGGTCTGCCTGTGCCGCGCCTTCGACATCCCGTGGATCGACTGCCAGCAGAACACCGGCCACCTGGCGTCGCTGGGCGCGCATGAAGTGCCGCGAAACGTGTTCGAAGCCCACCTGGCCGCCCATGTGGGCGACGCGACGCCGGGGCCGTGGACCTATCATCCGCAGCACTGGCACCGGTTGCTGACCTCCACGTGACTCACCCCAAAGAACTGCCCCTCGCGCAGATCCAGTTCTACGCCACGGCCGCCTACCCGTGCAGCTACGTGCCGGGCCGCCAGGCGCGTTCGCAGGTCGCCACGCCCAGCCACCTGATCCACGCCGACGCCTATTCCAACCTCGTCGCTGCGGGGTTTCGCCGCAGCGGGCTGTTCACCTACCGCCCCTACTGCGACCAGTGCCGCGCCTGCATCGCGCTGCGCGTGCCGGTGGTGCGCTTCGAGCCGACACGCAGCCAGAGCCGGGCGCTGCAACGCCACCGACACCTGCAGGCCAAGGTCATGCGCCTGGGCTACTCGCCCGAGCACTACGCGCTGTACCTGCGCTACCAGGCCGGCCGGCACAGCGGCGGCGGCATGGACCACGACAGCGTCGACCAGTACACGCAGTTCCTGCTGCAGTCGCGCATCAACTCACGCCTCGTGGAGTTCCGCGAGCCCATGCCCGACGGCAGCGCGCCATTGCGCATGGTGTCCATCCTGGACATCCTCAACGACGGCCTGTCGGCGGTCTACACCTTCTACGACCCGGACGTGCCCGGCAGCCTCGGCACCTACGGCGTCATGTGGCAGATCCAGCAGGCCCGCGACCTCAAGCTGAGCCATGTCTACCTGGGCTACTGGATCGAGGAGAGCCCCAAGATGGCCTACAAGGCGGGGTTCAGGCCGCACCAGATCCTGAAGAACGGGAACTGGGAAGACGCCGCCTAGACCAGCACCTCGACGCAGGCCGGATGCCCCAGGAAGCCCTCGGGGCTGGCGCTGCGACCGTAGGCGCCGCTCTGGTAGACGACCGCCAGGTCGCCGATCTCGCCCTTGGCCATGTCCATGCGGTCGGCCAGCAGGTCCAGCGGCGTGCACAGCGGGCCGACGACGCTGGCGGCCTCCGTCTGCGGCTCGGTGCGGCCCTGCGGCTCGACGGAGGCGGGGTAGTTCTTGCGCAGCACCTGGCCGAAGTTGCCCGAGGCCGACAGGTGGTGGTGCAGGCCGCCGTCTGCGACGAGAAACACCTGGCCGCGCGAGACCTTGCGGTCCACGATGCGACTCACGTAGACGCCGGCCTCGCCGACGAAGTAGCGGCCCAGCTCGATGACCAGCTTGGTCTGCGGCAGGTCGGCCTTCGCCCGCGCCTGCAGTTCGGCCAGGTTGGCCGCGATGGGCGCCAGGTCCAGCCGCGTTTCACCGGGGAAATACGGGATGCCGAAGCCGCCGCCCAGGTTGAGGAACTTCACCGGCGCCGGCGCGGACTCGGCCAGCCGCAGCGCCAGCTCGTAGCTCTTGAGCTGAGCCTCGCAAATGGCGTCCGCCTTCAGGTTCTGCGAGCCGGCGAACAGGTGGAAGCCTTCGAAGGCGACGCCGTCACCCGCCAGCCGGCCGACCTCGGCCAGAACGCCTGGCAGCGCCTCGGCGTCGATGCCGAACTGCTTGGGACCACCGCTCATGCGCATGCCCGAGCCCTTGAGCTCGAAGTCCGGGTTCACGCGCAGCGCCACGCGCGCCGGCAGCCCGAGGCGCTGCGACGCGCGCGCCAGCGGGGCCAGTTCTCGCGCTGATTCGACGTTGACGAGCACACCCGCCGCCACGGCCTGGGCCAGTTCGACGTCACGCTTGCCGGGGCCGGCGAAGCTGACCTCGTGCGGGTCGGCGCCCGCGTTCAACGCGACCTGCAACTCGCCGGCCGACGCGACGTCGATGCCGTCCACCAGGGCGGCCATCAGCTGCACCAGCGCCGGCATCGGGTTGGCCTTCATCGCGTAATGCAGCTCGATGCCGGCCGGCAGCGCGGCGCGCAGCTCGGCAACACGGGCCTTCAGCAGCGCGCGGTCATAGGCGTAGAACGGCGTCTGGCCCACGCGCTCGGCAAGCACGGACAGCCGCTGGCCGCCCACGAGCAGCTCGCCCTGGGCGTCACGCGGGAAGAGGACGGGGGCGTGCGCCGGCGCGCGCTTCGATGGGGTGATGTCGCTCATGCCGCGTGGCGCTCGTTCCAGTCGGTCGACAGCGTCTTGCGATCGATCTTGCCGTTGGGGTTGCGCGGCAGCGGGCCCGCGCGTTCTTCGAAGCCGTGGGGCACCATGTAGGCGGGCATGCGGGCCTTGCAGGCCGCCAGCAGCGCGGTCTTATCCAGCGCGGGCTGGCCTTCGGGCGGCGTGGCGATGACCTGGATGGCATGACCCAGCGCGTCGTGGTCCACGCCGAAGGCCACGCATTCGCCCACCAGGCCGGTCGCGTACAGGACCTCCTCCACCTCCGTGGGGCTGACGCGGTAGCCCGAAGTCTTCATCATCTCGTCGCGGCGGCCCACGAAGTACAGGAAGCCTTCCGCGTCGCGCTTCACCGTGTCGCCCGAGAACACGGCGATCTCGGGCAACTGCAGGCCCGCCTCGCGGCCGCCCACGCCTGAACCCACGACGGGCAGCGGCTTGTAGCGCTCGGCCGTCTTCTCGGCATCGTTCCAGTAGCCCAGGCCCACCAGCGCGCCGCGGTGTACCAGCTCGCCCGGCTCGTCCGGGCCGCACTCGCTGCCGTCCTCGCGCAGCACCAGGATCTCGGCGTTCGGGATGGCCTTGCCGATGGAGTCCGGGCGGCGGTCCACCTCGTCGGGCGGCAGGAAGGTCGAGCGGAAGGCTTCGGTCAGGCCGTACATCAGGAAGGGCTTCGCCGACGGCGCCTTGGCGCGCAGCAGGTCCAGCGTCGCGCGCGGCATGCGCCCGCCCGTGTTGGCGAAGTAGCGCAGGTGCTGGTCGATGGCAGCAGGCCATTCGAGCTGGGTGAGCTGGATGTACAGCGGCGGCACGGCGGTCAGGCCCGTGACCTGCTCGCGCTCCATCGCCTTGAGCACGTCGCGCGGCATCAGGTAGTTCAGCAGCACGACGCGCGCGCCGCTGTGGAAGGCGGTCGTGAGCTGGCTGAAGCCGGCGTCGAACGACAGCGGCAGCGCGGCCAGCAGCGTGTCGCTGGCGCGGTTCTCCAGGTAGCTGGCGACGCTCTTGCCGCCGGCCACCATGTTGCGGTGGGACAGCACGACGCCTTTGGGCCGGCCCGTCGAGCCCGACGTGTACAGGATGGCCGTCATGTCGGTGTCGATGACGCGATGGCCGGCGCGGGCCGGCGCGGCCAGCAGCGCCGGCCAGTCATGCACGGGCACCGGCGCGGCGCCCTCGCCGCTGGTCAGCACCACATGGCGCAGCGCGGGGCACTGCGTCAGCACATCGCCCAGCTGCGCCAGCCGCTCGGGCGACGTGACCAGCACGCGCACGTCGCAGTCGCGCAGGATGAAGCCCACCTGCTCGGGCTTGAGCAGCGGGTTCAGTGGCACGAACACGCCACCCGCGGCCGGCGCGCCGAAGCTGGCGACGACGGTCTCGAAGCGCTTCTCCAGGTAGATCGCCACACGCTCGCCGCGGGCCAGGCCCAACTGCATCAGGCCGCCGGCGAAGCCACGAACGGCGGCGTCCAACTCGGCATAGCTCAGCGTGGCGGCACCGGCGGTCAGCGCCGGGGCATCGGGTGTGCGCTCGGCGGCAACGGCCACCAACTCGTTCAGCAAGGTTGATTCGGGCATGGGGGCGCGAGCGAAGAAGTGCGCATAAAGAGTGAAAAAAGTATCTCACGCGCCCCCGAGGAGCAGGGGTGGGAGCCCCCGGGTGCAAGGGGGCGGACCGCTAAACTGCACAGCTGAATTTTTGGACGCTAGACCGATGGACAACGCCCAAGTGCTCGGCCATGTGCTGAGGCTTCTCGACGACGTGCTGAGCCTGGACGGCCGCGCCCAGACCTTCGACCGCAACACGCAACTGCTGGGCGCCCTGCCCGAGCTGGACTCCATGGCCGTGGTCGGCCTGATCACGGCACTGGAGGAGCAACTGGGCCTGGTCGTCGATGACGACGACATCGATGGGGACACCTTCGCCACCGTGGGCTCGCTGGCGGACTTCGTCGCCGCCCGGCTTTGACCACCTCCGGCCATCAAGTGACGCCCTCCCTCGGCCCATCGCGCGTGGTGCCGCGCCATCCCGTGCCCGGGCCGCACAACTGGCAGGGCGCTTGCGGGGCGCCGACCCTGCACTGCCTGCTCGACCAGCCGGGCACCCTGTTCACCACCAGCGGGCGCGCAGCCATCTTGCTCGGGCTGGAAGCGCTGGCGTTGTCTCCCGCGGACCGCGTGCTCGTGCCGAGCTACCACTGCCCGACCATGGTGTCGCCGGTGCTGGCCCTAGGCCACCAAGTGGCCTTCTATCCCATTGACGCCGATGGCCGCCCCAGTCTGGCGTGGCTCGAACAGCACGCCCCGGCGGACACGCGAGTGCTGTGCGTGGCCCATTTCTTCGGGCTGCCGCTGGACTTACGCCCCGTGCGCGCTTGGTGCCAGCAGCGTGGCGTGCTATTGCTGGAAGACTGCGCCCACGCGATGTTCGGAGAGGCGCCGCACGGCGCCGTCGGCGCGCTGGGCGATGTGGTCATCGCCAGCCTGCCCAAGTTCTTCGCGACGCAGGACGGCGGCCTGCTGAAGGTCGCACGCCCTGCCAGGCCCCTGCCGCCGCTTACGCCTGCGGGTGCAAAGGCCGAGCTGAAGTCGGGGTTCGACACGCTGGAGATCAGTGCGCGCTTTGGCCGGCTGGGCCGCTGGCGCGTCTGGGCTGAACCGTTGCTCGGGGTCAAGCAGTTGCTGCGGAGCAGCCCTACCACCGCCGCCACGCAGCCCACGCCTGCCGGGTTCGTGCCCGAGGGCGACTACGCGCGCATCGACATGGCCTTGAGCCACCGTCAGCCCACGCGCGCCACTGTGCGTGCAGCCCTGCACTCGTCGCGCGAGCGCGTCATCGCCCAGCGCCGCCAGCACTACGCCGCCATGGCCACCGCCTTCGCAGGCCGGGCCGGTATGCGGCCCTTATTCGCTGCCCTGCCCGAGCGATGCGCGCCTTATGTCTTCCCGCTGTGGGTCGACCGGCCGGACCCGACCTACCAGTTGCTGAGGGAATCCGGCGTTCCGGTGTCCCGCTGGGATTGGCTGTGGCCGGGCGTGCCAGACATGCCGGGGGACCATGGCAAGTCCTGGTCGCTCCACGTGCTTCAGCTTCACTGCCACCAGGACATGAGCGACCAAGACCGCGACTGGGTGATCGGCTCTTTACTCTCCCACTGCACGGGTTGACGACCTTGAAGACGACACACAATAACGGCTGGAGCCTCGTTCCGGCCAAGCAGCTCAAGGCGCTGGCCTCGCACTGGGACGGGCTGCAGGAACGCAGCCTGCCGCATGCGTTCATGCGCAGCAGCTTCCTTCTTTGCCTGCTGGAGCAATTCGGCCAGGGCGATGAATGGCTCGCCTACCGCCAGGGCGCTTCGGGCTGGGACGCCGCGCTGTTGCTCCAGCCGCAAGGCAAGGGCCGCTGGAACAGCTTCCAGCCGTCCCAGTTGCCCCTCGGCCCGGTGATGCTGCCGGCCGATGGCTTGGAAGCCTCAATGCAGTCTTTGCTGGGCGCCTTGCCCGGCTTCGGCCTGGCACTCGGGCTGACGCAGCTCGACTCGCTCGCCTACCCCGGCAGGTTCGACAGCCCTCAGCTGCGCCAGCTGCACTACATCGACACCGCCTGGGTCGACGTCGACACCAGCTTCGACACCTACTGGGAAGGCCGCGGCAAGAATCTGCGGCAGAACACGCGCAAGCAGCTGAAAAAGGTCGAGGCCACCGGCTCGACGCCGCGCATGGACCTGATCGAAGCGCCCGCACAGGTGGCCGAGGCCATCGCCCAGTACGGCTTGCTGGAAGCCAGCGGCTGGAAGGCCGAAATCGGCACCGCCATCTCGACCGACGGCGCGCAGGGGCGCTTCTACCAGCAGGCGTTGGAGCAGGCGGCCCAGGCCGGCCAGGCCCGCATCTACCGCTACTGGTTCGGCGACGAGGTGGTGGCCATGGACCTGTGCGTGCACCAGGGTGACTGCCTTGTGATCCTGAAGACGGCCTACCAGCAGGCGCACCAGGCGGTATCGCCATCGACGCTGATGCGCGCCGAGGAGTTCCGCGCGCTGTTCGACGAAGGTCGTTTCAAGCGGATCGAGTTCTTCGGCCGCGTGATGGAGTGGCACACCCGCTGGACCGAGAAATCCCGCCCGCTCGTTCACATCACCGCCTACCGCTGGGCCTGGCTCAGGGCGGCGCTGGACCGGCTGGCCCGTACCAAAGCGCCGGCCGCTTGAACACCTCGCCCGACGTCTTCTTCCTGCCCGCCGGCGGCGAGCAGCGGTTGTGCCTGTTTCACGCGCCGGCCGGTGTGCCGCGCAGCCGCGTGCTCTACCTTCACCCGTTCGCCGAGGAGATGAATAAGTCGCGCCGCATGGCCGCCCTCGCCTGCCGCGCGCTGGCCGATGCTGGGCACGCCGTGCTGCAGATCGACCTGCGCGGCTGCGGCGACTCGTCGGCCGACTTCGGCGATGCGAGCTGGACCGACTGGCAGGACGACGTGCGACGGGGCATGGCCTGGCTGGACGGCCACGCCCCCGATGCACCGCTGTGGCTGTGGGGCCTGCGTGCCGGGTGCCTGCTGACGGCCGCCGACTGGGGCCGGCCGGTGAACCACCTGTTCTGGCAGCCGATGACCAGCGGCAAGCTGGCGCTGCAGCAGTTCCTGCGACTGAAGCTGGCCGCCGAGATGGCCAGCGGCGCCAGCAAGGGCCTGATGGAACAGATGAAGGCCGAGCTGGCCGCCGGCAGTCCGGTCGAGATCGCCGGCTACCGCCTCGGCGCCGCGCTGGCCGGCGGCCTCGACGCCGCCAGGCTGGCGCCCCTGGGCGCACCGGGCCGCGTCGAATGGCTGGAAGTCAACTCGCGTGAGGACGCAGCGCTGACGCCGGTCAGCGAGCAGGCCGTCAAGGACTGGCAGGACGCCGGCTGGGCCGTGCGCCCGCAGATCGCGCCGGGCCCGGGTTTCTGGGCCACGAGCGAGATCGAGCTCGCGCCCGCGCTGATCAGCCGCACCGTGGAGGCGCTGTCGTGAAGGAATCGGTCCTGAGCTTCACCTGCGAAGGCCAGCCGCTGGTCGGCATCCTGGCCGAGCCCGACGGCACGCCGGCCGACGTGGGCGTGCTCATCATCGTCGGCGGCCCGCAGTACCGCGCCGGCAGCCATCGCCAGTTCACGCTGCTGGCGCGCCACCTGGCCACCAACGGCTTCGCAGCGCTGCGCTTCGATTACCGCAGCATGGGTGACAGCGCGGGCGAGACGCGTGACTTCCTGGGCGTGGACGCCGACATCGCTGCCGCCATCGATGCGCTGCTGGCTGCCCGCCCGGCGCTGCGGCGCGTGGTGCTGTGGGGGCTGTGCGACGCCGCCTCGGCCGCGTTGCTCTACCTCGACTCGACCCGTGATCCCCGCGTCGCCGGTGTCGCCCTGCTGAACCCCTGGGCCCGCTCGGCCCAGACGCTGGCCCAGACCCATGTCAGGCACTACTACTGGCGGCGACTGCGCCAGAAGGAGTTCTGGTTGAAGCTGCTGCGCGGTGGCGTGGGCCTGACGGCGTTGCGCACGCTGGGCAGCAATGTGCGCCTGGCCCGCGGTGCCGGCAAGGACCGGCCCGATGCCCGCAGCTACCAGGAGCGCATGGCCGCCGGGCTGCGCGGCTTCGCCGGGCCAACGCTGCTGATCCTGAGTGGCGATGACTACACTGCGCGCGAATTTGGTCTGCATGCGCAGACCTCGCCCGCATGGCAAGGCCTGCTGTCCCGGCCGACGCTGCACCTGCACGAAATGCCGGCGGCCGACCACACGTTCTCGGCCCTCCCGGATCAGGACGCCCAATGCCACATCTTTTTGGACTGGTTGAGGACACGATGCCTAGCAAGCTGAACCCTGTCACGGACCTGCGTGCCACCTGGCTGGCGCTGGCGCTGGCGGCCATGCCCGCCCTGGCACAGCCGCATCGGCCGGCACCGTCGCCCCCGGGCTGCGGCGAGACGCTGAACAGCTATGGCCCGTTCGACTACCGGACGGCACACCCCTCGCAACGCTCCATCGTGGAAAACACGCACTTTACGCATGGCGTTGAAACGCTGACCAGGGGTTCAACCGGAGCTTTCGCAAGCGATATCGACTACACGCTGGCCGTCTTCCCCAACCATCCGCGCGCCATCATGTCGATGGAGCGCCTGGTGGAGAAGGAGAAATCGGACCCGCCCAAGGGCGCTGGGATGACGCTGGAGTGCTACTACGGCCGCGGAATGGCGTATGCACCGGACGATCTCGTCTTCCGCATGTTCTACGTCAGCTACCTGACGCGACGCAATCGCCTGGAGGACGCGCGGCGCTTCCTCGACTACGTCGTCGAGCAGGCCGGCGACAACCCGCTGACCCACTTCAACGCCGGGATGCTTTTTTTCGACCTGAAGGACTATGACCGCGCACTGGCCCAGGCCCATCGGGTCATGGCCATGGGCATGACGCGGACGGAACTGCGCGACCGGCTGCAGTCCGTCGGACGCTGGAGAGAGCCTGAGCCCGCTGCCGGAGCGTCGGCGCCCGAAGCGGCGGCGTCGGCCGCATCGCAGACCTCGCCCTGAAGTTCGCACGCCATGCCTCGCGTCAACATCGTCGTCCCTGCCTACAACGCCGAAGCCTTCGTCGCCGAGACGGTCCGCTCCGCGCTGAGCCAGACCTTTGCCGACCTGCAGGTCACGGTCATCGACGATGGCTCCACGGACGCCACGGCCGAGCGTGCCGCGCTGGGTGATGCGCGCGTGCGCGTCATCTCGCAACAGAACCGCGGCATGTCGCGCTCGCGCAACCGCGGCATCGCGGAGACGGACTCGGAATTCGTCGCGCTGCTCGACGCCGACGACCTATGGCACCCCGAGAAGCTGCGCCTGCAGCTCGACGCGCTGCAAAGCCGTCCGGACCACGATTTCTGCTACACGGCTTTCGATGTCTGGCACGGCGAGCCACGGCCGGACTTTGCCCGACAACCGCGCAGCGGCAGCGTCGACGAGGCCTTGTCCGGCTGGATCTATCCGCACCTCATTCTCGACAACCATGCGCTGCCCTCCTCGGTCGTCTGGCGCCGCAGTGCCTGGAACAGGCTGGGCGGCTTCCTCACCGACAACCAGCAGACCGACGACTGGGAATACCTCGTGCGGGCCAGCACCCAGCACCGCTTCGTGCGGCTGGCCGAGCCGCTGGTGCTGTATCGCCAGCACCCGGTGTCGCTGTCGCGCCGCATCCCCGCCACCAACACGACGGAGCTGATGCGTGCCGACCTCATCCGGCGCTTCGGCATGAGCATGCCGCCGGGCCATGAGGTGGACCCGCAGCGGCTGCGCGACTTCCAACATCGCGGCTGGTGCAATTTCGCCGATGCCCACACCGCCAGGGGAGACCTGGGTCTGGGCCTCAGGACGTTTGCTCACCTCCTCGGCCGAGGCCCTTACAGGGGGCGCACGTTGACGAAGCTGGGCAAGTCGCTGTTCCGCCGCTGGGTGCCGAATGATTAGGGTCGGCGTCAGTGCGACCAGCCTGAACACCCCTCACCTGCGCGGCATGGGCAAGTACCTGCTGGAGATGTGCAGCCAGGCTCGGCCCGAGGACGGCGTGGCGTGGACGCTGTTCGCGCAGGATGCGCGCCAACGCATGCACCTGCCACGCCACCAGCAGGTGGTCACGGATGTCTTCGACCATCCGGGCGACCGCTTCGCACTCTGGGAACAGGTCGGTCTTCCGCGGCGCATCCGGCGCCATGGGCTGGACGTTCTCCACTGGGCCGAGAACACCATGGCCTGGTGGCAGCCCTGCCCGGCCGTCGTCACCATCCACGACACCCTGCCTTGGGAGATGGAGACGACGGACCGCTGGCAGCACTGGTACTGGCACACACTGATGCCGGCCGCCTTCCGGCGCAGCGCCGCGGTCATCACGATCAGCGAATCGTCCAAGCGCGACATCCTGGCGCGCTGGCCCGCGCTTGAACCCAAGCTCACCGTCATCCCGCACGGCATCGAGGCCGCCTACTTCGAGCCGCCGCAGTGTGCGCTACCGGCTGCGCTGAGCCACGCGCTGGGCGGTGCCCGCTACGCCGTGTACCTCGGCGGGCCCATGAAGCGCAAGCGGTTCGACTGGGCCGTGCAGACACTGGCTGCACAGCCGGACCCCACACTCATGCTCGTGGCCTGCGGCTTCGGTGCAGACGCACGTGAGGCTGCCCGCAACGCGTTGCCGCACGGGCTGCAGGGCCGCGTGCTGTTCGCCGAGTTCCTGTCCGACGCCGAGCTACTGGCCCTCTACCGTGGCGCCGTTGCCGTGCTGTACCCGACGCTCTATGAGGGCTTCGGCTTCCCGGCCATCGAGGCCCAGGCCGCCGGCACGCCCGTCATCTTCAGCCCGCTCGGCAGCCTGGCGGAACTGGTCGGCCCGCTGGCCACGCTGGCGCCTGCGGATGACCTCGCGGCCTGGGCGGCTGCCTTGCACGGCGCGGCGACGTTGCCGCTCAATGCGCGCGCCGAGAAGGCCAGCGAAGCGCGATCCTGGGCACAAGGCTTCAGTTGGCAGCAGAGTTGGCAAAAGCACCAAGCCGTGTATTTGCAAGTCGCCCAAGTGTCCATGAGCCCTCGGCAGCCTGCTGCGGCGCGGTGACGAACCGATGGAACCCAAGGTCATGAGCAACCGCATCGGCGCCGACGTCGACACGTACGCGCACGTGCGCGACCTGCCGGCCGATGCGCTGGCGCTGCTGAGCCGGGCCGAGCAGCAGCACATCGAGTTCGGCGCCGACTGGTACGCCAACCTCATCGACAACGTCCATGCGCGCGAGCCACAGGCGCACGAGGTGCGCTTTCACGTGCTGCGCCGCCAGGGCCGCGTGCTGGCCGTGCTGCCCACCGTCGCCCATAACGGCGCGCTCGGGCGCGAAGTCAGCGCGCTGTCCAACTTCTACACGGCCCTCTATGCCCCGGCGCTGGCGGAAGGCATCCAGGCCGAGGACCTGCTGCCGCTGACGCGCGCCCTGCGGCGCAGCGGTGCGCGCGCGGCAGCCTACCGATTCTCGCCCATGGACCCGGCCTCGCGCGAGTTCGCGCTGCTCAAGCGCGCGCTGGGCCTGGCGGGCCTGAGCACGCACAGCTATTTCGCCTTCGGCAACTGGCATGAGCCGGTGCAGAAGAACTGGGCCGACTACCTGAAGGAACGCAGCGGCCAGGTGCGCAGCACGATCAAGCGCAACGCCAAGAAGTTCGCCGCCGAAGGCGGCCGGCTGGAGATCGTGCAGGGTGGCGACCATCTGGAGGCCGGCCTGTCGGCCTACCAGGCCGTCTACGCCCGGAGCTGGAAGGTGCCCGAGCCGTTCATCGATTTCGTGCCGGGCCTCATCCGCCTGTGCGCCCGGCGCGGCTGGCTGCGCCTGGGCTTGGCGTGGTTGGGCGATACGCCGGTGGCCGCACAGATCTGGATCGTCGCCAACGGCCGCGCCGACATCTACAAGCTCGCCTACGACGAGGCCCAGAAGGCGCTCGCCCCCGGCACGCTGCTGACGGCGCTGATGATGGAGCACGCCATCGACGTCGACCAGGTGCGCGAGATCGACTACCTGATCGGAGATGACGCCTACAAGGCCGCATGGATGAGCCAGCGGCGCGAACGCTTCGGACTGGTCGCCTACGACCCGTTGACACTGCAAGGCCTGCTGGGCCTCGCGCGCCAGGTTGCCAGGCAAGCATCGCGCCGGCTGCGCGCCAGACCTCCCCTGCCCGCAGACAATCCTCCCGCCTGATGACGACGACACGCCCGATGCAAGCCCAAGCCCTGCCGCCCGACACGCCGTTCGCCTGTGGTGCCCCGCGCTTTGCCGCGCCCGCGACCGACGCGCTGGCCGCCTGGCGACAGGCCCATGCCGCGCGGGGCCCCGCGTGCGCGGCCGACGTGGGCGGCGAGTTCGCCGTCGCGCTGGACCTGCCGGGCAACGCCACCTACCTCGCCGTCGACCGCTTCGCGGTGCACAGCGTCTGCTACGCGGTGCGCGACGGGCGCCTGCACTACGCCACGCGCGCTGACGTGCTGGCGCGCCGGCTCGGCATCACCGAGATCGACCCGCAGGCCGTCTTCGACTACCTCTTCCATCACTGCATCCCGTCGCCGCGGACGATCTACACCGGCATCCTGCGCCTGCCGCCGGCCCACTACGCGCTGTTCGAGAACGGCCGGCTGAGCGTCGCGCCCTACTGGACACCGCGCTTCGACGAGCAGCCCCGGCCGGACTTCGACGCGCTGCGCGACGAGTTCCGCAGCATCCTGCGCAGCGCCGTGCGTGATCGCCTGAGTGCTGACGGCAGGACCGCCTGCTTCCTCAGCGGCGGCACCGACAGCTCCACCGTCTGCGGCCTGCTCGGCGAGGCCACCGGCAAGGCGCCGGCGGGCTACTCCATCGGCTTCGAGGCCGAGGGCTATGACGAGATGGCCTACGCGCGCATCGCCGCCAAGGCCTATGGCGCCGAGCACCACGAGTACTACGTGACGCCCGCCGACCTCGTCGCCGCCATTCCCGACGTCGCGGCCCACTACGACCAGCCCTTCGGCAACTCCTCCGCCGTGCCGGCCTTCTACTGCGCGCGCAAGGCGCATGACGACGGCTACACCCGCCTGTTGGCCGGTGATGGCGGCGACGAGCTCTTCGGTGGCAACGTGCGCTACGCCAAGGAGCGCGTCTTCCACGTCTACAGCCAGATCCCGTCGCCGCTGCGCGCCGGCGTGGTCGACCCGCTGTTCGCCAACCCGGTCGCGGGCAACATCCCGCTGCTGAAGAAGGGCACGAGCTACATCCGCCAGGCTCGCGTGCCCATGCCGGATCGCATGCAGAGCTACAACCTGCTGGACCGCCTGGGCCTGGCCGATGTGTTGACGCCGCGCTTCCTGGCCGTCGTCGACACGGGCGCGCCGCGCGAGCACCAGCGCGCGACGTGGACCGCCGGCCCGCAGGGCGCCAGCCTGGTCAACCAGATGCTGGCCTTCGACTGGCGCTACACGCTGGCCGAGAACGACCTGCCCAAGGTCGTCGGCACGACCGGCCTGGCCGGCATCGACGTCAGCTTTCCGCTGCTGGACACCCGGTTGCTGGACTTCTCGCTGAAGCTGCCGACGAGCTACAAGCTCAGGGGTCTGAAGCTGCGCTGGTTCTTCAAGGAGGCGCTGCGCGGCCTGCTGCCGGACGAAATCCTGACGAAGAAGAAGCACGGCTTCGGCCTGCCCTTCGGTCCCTGGGCCGTCAAGGACGCGGCGCTGAACGCGCTCGCCACCGAATCGCTGCGCAGCGTGGCCGCGCGTGGCATCGTGCGCGCCGAGTTCGTCGACAGCCTGCTGAACCACCGCCTCAAGGAACACGCCGGCTATTACGGCGAGATGGTGTGGATCCTGATGATGCTGGAGCAGTGGCTGCGCAGGCAC
This sequence comes from Roseateles sp., assembly GCF_965229315.1. Taxonomy (GTDB): domain Bacteria; phylum Pseudomonadota; class Gammaproteobacteria; order Burkholderiales; family Burkholderiaceae_C; genus Pelomonas. The sequence goes on along the minus strand of NZ_CBDDJA010000002.1, from coordinate 1,260,305 downwards.
GCGCCGGACTGGGCCGTCCGCACCTGACCGCCGCGCACGCCAGCACCACACCATGACCAGCGTCCGCCGCGCTCTGGGTCTCAGTGTCATCGAGCGCTTTGCACTCATCGCACTGAACCTCATCTCGTACGTCATCATCGCCCGGCTGCTGACGCCGCACGAGATCGGTCTGTACTCTGTGGCCGCCGCGCTCATCGGCATCTTGCAGGTGCTGCGCGAATTCGGCATCGGCAACTATCTCATCCAAACAAAGGACTTGACCCAGGAGCGCCTGGACAGCGCCCTCGGCGTGTCGCTGGGCCTGGGGCTCATGGCCTTCATCGCATCCTGGGTTGCCAGCCCCTGGGCAGCGGATTTCTATGGCGACGCCGAGGTCAGCAACGTGCTGCGCGTCGCAGCGCTCAACTTCCTGCTGCTGCCGCTGTGCTCGATCGGACAGTCGCTGCTGCGACGCGCCTTGCGCTTTGACAGCTTGCTGCACAGCAGCGTCGCGGGCGGCGTCTTCGGCTTCATCGCGACGCTCGGCCTGGCCTTCCATGGCACGGGTCCGGCCAGCCTGGCATGGGGCAGCGTGGCCACGAACCTGGTGATCGCGGCCATCTGCTGGAACGGCCTGCCTGCGGATCAAAGGCCGCACCGGCCGCGATGGCGCCATTGGCGGGAACTCATGCATTTCGGCCGTTCAGGCACCGCAGCCGCTGTCGTGACCACTGTTGCCGTGGACATCAACGACCTCGTCATCGGCCGGCTGCTCGGCTTGGCGCCCGTCGCGCTGCTCAGCCGGGCCATGGGCTTGATGAACATGTGGCAGCGCGACCTGATGCAGGCCGCGCGAAACGTTGCCCTCCCGGCCTTCGCCAAGGCGCACCGGGAGGGGCACCCCCTGGAGCCACTGTTCCTGCACAGCTATGCGGCAGTCCTCGCCTGCAGCCTGCCCTACTACGGCTTTGTCGGTCTCTTCCCGCTGGAGAGTCTGCGTCTGCTTGCCGGCCCGCAATGGGATGCAGCCCTGCCCATGGTCGGCGTCTTCGCCGTTGCGGGCGCCTTTCTGTCCGTCAACACGCTGATCCCGACGTTGCTCATCGCCGCAGGCCGCGTGGAATTGGCGGCGGCAGCGGACATCATCTACGCCGGCATGCGGGTTCTGGTGGTGGTGGCCACGGCCTTGCTGTCACGCGACCTCATGTACGTCTCGATCGCCTTCCTGGCGGCCTACGCCGTGTCTCCGCTGGTGTTTCTGTACTACAAGCATCGCTGCGTGCCCATCGACCTGCGCGGGATGCGCGAGGTCACGCTGCGCAGCCTGGCCGTCACGGCGACCTGCTTGGTGCCGGCGCTTGCAGTCTCCCTGGCCTGGGGTTGGGGGCGACAGCAGCCGATGCCCTTGGCGTTGTTCCTGGGAACTGCAGCCGCAGTGCCCCCACTTTGGCTGCTGGCGCTGCGCTGGTGGGGCCATCCCGTGGCCAGCGACCCTGTCTATCTCCGCGCCGTGGCTGCGCTGCGGACCCTGCTCCGGCGCGTACGCCGCCGATCCTGAATCCCTGCATGAAGATGCTCGCATGACGCCAGAACCGCTGATCTCCATCGTCTGCTGCACGCACAACCGGCTGGACTTCGTGCGCACGCACCTCGAGGCCCTGAAGCCACAACTGCAGGCCGGCCTCGAACTGCTGTATGCGTTGGACCACTGCACCGACGGCACCCGGGCCTTTCTCCAAGAGGCAACCCAGCATCTGCCTGGCGTGCGCATAGCCGAGAACGATGGCGACCGTGGCTTGTTCAATTGCAGGAACTTCGGCCTGACCCAGTCTCGCGGCCAGTTCATTCACTTCCTGGACGACGACGATGGCGTCGAAGCGGACTTCTATGCCCGGGCGCTTGCCTCCCTTGCAGCGCTGCAAGGCCAGCATGTGGACCTCTACCTGACTGCACTGCACGTCTCTGAGCCTGACCACCCGCCGGTCGACAAGCCCGTGCTGTCACCGGCCTGCCTGCGTCGGGTGAGCCAGGTCGGCAACGAACAGCACCTCACGGGCGACCTCTTTCGCGCCGTCCTCGATGGGCAGATCTACTTCAACGGCGCCAACACCCTCTTCAGCCGCGCCTTGCTGCAACGGTACGGCTTCCGCGGCACGCTGAAGAAGAGCGCGGACTGGCTCTTCAGCCTGGAAGCTTCATTGGGCGGCGACCTGCACATCGTCTACAACCCGACGCTGGCCGCCAAGTACTTCGTGCACAGCGCATCCATGAGCTTGGCGCCGGACAAGGCCGGCTGGAACGCCAAGGTCTTCGACACGCTACTGAGCATTGCGCCAGCAGACAGCCCGCATCGCGATGCAATTCGCAAGGCCTGCGCCATGGCGAACTTCCACGCCGGCTACGCCTATCGGCGCACAGACATGCGGCAGGCGCTGGCGCTGTACGGACGTGCCTTCAGGCTCGGTCTGCGGGGCAAGTCGGCACTGGCCGGCGCCAAGCTGCTGATCGGCCACTGACCGCTGACGCAGGTTCCGGTTCACCCACGGCGGCAGGCTCATCCTGCCTGGCGTGGCCCAGGTCGCGGTGCGCGTCAACCGGCTCGGCGCGCGCCGGTTGCGGCCTGCGGCCCCGCGGGGTCAGTTGAACAAGTTGCGCACCAGCCTCAACCCGAACTTCAGCCCTGCACGATCCCAGGGTGTGAAGCGCGGAATCTGGAACACGTCGTCCGCGCGGCGCGCCGCCGCCCAGCGCGTCGACACGGCGGCGTCGAATCCGAGCTCGCGCACGAGGGCCGGATGCACGTCGGGCAGGTAGTCGGTGCCAGGCTTGCCGTTGGGATAGGCGAACAGACCCACGGTCGCGCCCAGCAGCGACTGCAGCATGTCCCGGCTGCGAGCGATCTCGTCGGCGGCGCGGTTCGCGTCCAGCGTGGCGAGGATGGGGTGACTGACGGTGTGCGCGCCGACCTGCATGCCGGCGCGGTGCAGCGCCTTGACCTGCTCGCTGGTCATCATCAGGTCGCCCGGCGGATTCACTTCGGCACGCGCCGCGATGGCGTCCACGCAGGCCAGCCGAGGCTCGGGTGGCAGGTACTTCACCCGCTCGATGAGCCGGCTCAGCGCCGCGCGGCGGTTGCCGGTGTCGCCAAGCGTGTGCAGGCCGAGGTCCTCACCTTCGCCATCGCTCAAGCCGCGCAGATCCAGCGTCGGCAGCGTGCTGAGACGCACCGCCTCGATCAGCGTGTCGTTCCACATGCGGCCGCCGTCGAGGAAGCCGGTGGCGACGAAGAAGCTGCACGGCAAGCCGTGCTTTTGCAGCAGCGGCAGCGCGACGTCATGGTTGTCGGCGTAGCCGTCATCGAAGCTCAGCGCCGCTGCACGCGCGGGCAGGTTGCCCTCGTGCAGCTGGCGGATCGCAGTGTCCAGCGGCAGCACGTTGAACCAGGATTTCGCCCAGCCCAGCAGCTCGTCGAAACGGGCCGCGTCGACTTCGTCTGGGAACAGCGGGTCCGGCTCGCGCAGCACGCGGTGGAAGATCAGCACGGTCAGGCGCGCGCGCGCACCGGCCGGCGACAGCAGGCTGAACAGGGGTTTCATGATGCCCGCCGCTTCATGGATTTGAGCCAATGCTGCAAGAAGTTGGGCAGCACGATCACGGGCTCCGGCCGCTCCGTCAGCCAAGCCTTTCTGCTCAGCCAGCGCCGGCCCACGACGGCCAGCACCATGAGGTTGTACGGCAAGTCCCAGTAGGCCAGGCTGAGGAACGCGCCACCCACCGCGTAGCCAACCAGGCTCACCTGCAGCATGCCACCGAGGTCGGAAATCCATTGGGTCTCTGGCTTGTTGGCCGCGCGGGTCCGAAGCTGTCCCGCCGACCCCCAGACGAACCCGAAGAGCGTCAGGAACAAGAACAGACCGATGAAGCCCTGCTCGCCGAGCACCATGAAGTAGATGCTGTGCGACGCATGCGGGTCCAGCGGGTCAGGGGCATAGATGGCGAAGATCGAGCCGGTCCAGATCATGAAGCCGCCGCCAAAGAAGTTCGCCTTGGCGAGATTCCAGGCCATCCACCATGCATTGATGCGCCCGAGGGCGGATGCATCTTCCTGGTAGGTCTTGATGGTGTTCATGCGCTCCCACCATTCGGCGGGCATCAGCGACAGCAGCGCCGCACCAACCACGAGCATGCCAATCGCCATGCCGAACTTGTTCTTGCCCCGCCACCACAGCACCAGGGCCATTGCCCCGATGGCAAGCAAAGCGCCGCGCGAATGGCTGCCCAGCGCTGCGGCGGCCATCAACATCATGCAGACAGTCATTGCCGTCTTCGCCCACCTGGCCTGCAACTGCATCTGCAGAAAGCGCATCAACGGAATGACCATCACGATGGCCAGCGCAATCTCGTTGTTGCCGTTGACGTAAGTGTCGTCGGGGCCCCACACCCGGTAGTTGCCACCTGTGGCGAGGGTGAACGCGCCGCCCTTGACGCCATAAAAACCGATGGAGATGACCAGGATCCAGGTCAACAGCATCATGTGGCGCTTGCTGTGCAGCAGCACGGCAGCCACGAGGATCATCAAGTCGATCTTCATGACGCGCTTCCACAGCTCGAAACTCTCGGCAAAGAGCATCGAGAAGGGCAGCGTGATGCACATCCAGACCATGAACAGGATGAGCGTCGTGTTCTCGCGATTGAGCGAGTAGTCGCGCTTGTCCTGCGTGATGAACAGCCCGATGAGCGTCGCGCCGCCGATCGCCGCCGCGAAAGGCATGGTGCGCAGCGACCAGGAGAGCTGGTGCGGATTCATGATGCTGAGCCAGGTCCAGCACATGATGCCGACCCAGGGACGGCGGAACGCCTGCAGGAAGCACCAGCCGATGATGACGAGCAGTGTGAGGTCACGCATGCTGTGTCCTGGCCTTGATGTCGTTGAACAAGGCCAGTTGCCCATCCGTCGTCGCTTGCCATCCGAAGCCCTCGGCATAGCGGCGGGTGGCTGAGCGATCAACGCCTGCGGCGAGCAGGGCCGTCACGGCGGCAGCAAAAGCGGGGCCGTCCCGGCTGGGCACCAGGCGGCCCGCAGCCGCCCCCTGGACGACCTCGGGCGTGCCCCAGATGTCAGTCGCGACGACGGGGGTGCCGCAGGCCATGGATTCCAGCAGGACGTTGGCCCAGCCTTCGCGGCTGGAGCACAGCAGCAGCACATCGGCGGCGCTGTACCACTTCAGCAGCTCGGTGTTGGGCAGCGCGCCCGTGAAGCGAACCTGGTCGGCCACGCCCAGGCGCGCCGCCAACGCCGTCAGCGCGGCGCGCTCTTCGCCCTCGCCGACGACGACGAGGCGGGCGCCCGGCCGCTGCGCGACGAGCAGGGCCAGCGCCTCGATGGCAATGTGATGACCCTTGCGCTCAATCAGATGACCCACCGACAGCAGCAACGGCTCGCCGCCAATGCCCAGCTCGGTGCGCACCGCTGCCTGCGGCAACGGCCGGAAGCGCTCCAGATCCACGCCATTGCGCAGGGTGTGCAGCTTGGCTGGGTCGTGACCCCAGTTGCGCAGCACGCCCATCAGCGCGGCGCAGACGCCGATGGAGCCGGCGGCGCGCGCGGCGGCCCACTCGATCATGCGTCTGGGCAGCCTGTGCTGCGGGATCAGGTTCAGGTCGGTGCCTCGGGCGGTGATGGTCAGCGGCCTGTCGAACCACTGGGCCAGCAATGCGGCAGCCACGCCATCGGGATAGTAGTAATGGGCGTCGATGAGGTCGAAGTCGAAGCCCTCGTCGAGAAGTCTCTGCACGGCCGATCGCGCGCCCAGCGCCATCGTCAACGGTGCGGAAGTCATGCCGACCTTGGGCAGCAGCAGGTAGCGCGGATGCTGCACGTCCAGGCCGTTGCGCTGCTCGCGAACCGGCGTCGCGGCGAACTTGGCGTACTCACCCCAGCGCGGCGCCGTCGACGGGAACCAGGGCACCGGCGCGACGACGCGGGACTCGACCTGGCCGCTCTTGAGCAGCTCGCGCAGCCGCGTCTCCACGAAGATGCCGTGCGTGGGCCGCACGCTGCTGGGGAACAGCGTCGAGAACGTCAGGATGCGCAACGTCACGCGGGCGCTCCGGCACGGGCCGCCAGGCCGACTGCCTTGCGGGCGTTGCCGGCCCAGGTCAGCTGCAGCCGGGCGATGGTGTCGTGGGCGCCCTGCCCCAGCCGCTGGCGCAGCGCGGGCTCGTGGGCCAGACGGGCCAGGGAGCGCTCCAGCCCCGTCACGTCGTCGGGTTCGAACAGCAGCGCATTGACGCCATCGTCCAGCACCTCGGCGATGTTGGGCTGGTTGGGCGCCACGATGGCCTTGCCCAGCGCGAGGTACTCGATGAGCTTGAGCGGCGACGCGTAGGCCACGACGGCGGGCTGCAGCGCGACATCGAAGGCGGCCACCAGGGCCGGCACGCGGTCGCGGTGGATGACCCCGGTGAAGCGCACCCGGTCGCCCAGTTGCAGCTCGGCAGCCAGTTGCTCCAGGTCGGGCCGCGCCGGGCCATCGCCAACGATGAGAAGACGGGCGTTGGCCGGCGCATCACCGCCGGCCATCCAGCGGATGACGCGATCCATGCCGTGCCAGTCGCGCACGAAACCGGTGAAGCCCAGCACCAGCGCATCCGGCCAGCCCAGGCCAGCCTTGGCGGCGGCAGCGTCCGGCGCGGCGGCGAAGTGCGCCTCGTTGATGCCGTTGGGCACGACAACGATGCGCTCGTCCGGCACGCCCACGGCGCGCACGTGGTCAGCCAGCACGTCGGTGACGGGCAGCACGAAGTCGGCACCGCGCCAGGCCTTGGCCTCCGCCCAGCGCGCCAGCCGCGGCAGGCCCAGGCCGCCGAACTTGCCGCGCTCCTCCGCCAGCGGCGCATTCACCTCCAGCAGCAACGGCAGCCCCGTGCGGCGCTTCAGCATCAGCCCCGCCAGCAGGAAGAGGTTGTAGCGCTCGTAGATGACGTCGGGCTTGAACTCGCGCGCCGCCGCCGCAAGGCGCCGGTAGGCCACGAGGGTGTAGGCCAGCTCCAGCAGTTCGTAGGCGGCCTTGGGCAGGCGTGCACGCAACCGCGCCACCCAGCCGACCTCGGCGCCCATCTGGCCGCTGGGCTCGTCGCTGCCACCGGGCGCGACGACACGCACCTCGTGGCCCTGCTCGCGCAGCGCCGTGATCATCTCTTCGATATGGACCGCCTGGCCGTCCTTGGACGCGGTGCGGTGGTGGTAGAGCACTCTCATGCAGCCGCGCTCACCCGAGCCTGGCCGAGGCCGGCGTTGCGCAGGAAGGCGTCGAACATCAGCAGCACCCACAACGGCTGCGAGTGGTCGAGCTGGCCGCGCTCGTGCTGGTCGAGCAGGCGTGCGATGACGCCGGCATTGAACCAGCCGGTCTGCGCCAGGGCGCCGTTCTGCAGCGCCTGGCGGGTCTGTTCGCGCAACGGGCCGCGCAGCCAGCGCGCCAGCGGCACCGAGAAGCCCATCTTGGGCCGGTACAGCACGTCGTGCGGCAGCATGGGCTCCAGTGCCTTCTTGAAGATGTACTTGCCCTCCTGGCCGCGCAGCTTCAGCGCGGACGGCAGTGTCGCCACCCATTCGACCAGCTTGTGGTCCATCAGCGGCTCGCGCACCTCCAGGCTGTGCGCCATGCTGGCGCGGTCCACCTTGGTGTTGATGTCGCCGGGCAGGTAGGTGTGGATGTCCAGGTACTGGATCAGCGCCAGCGGGTCGTCCGTGTTCGCACGCTGCGCGTGCTCGTGGAAGATCTCGCTGGCGTGCCAGCCCTGCAGGTCCCGCTTGAAACCCTCGCTGAAGAGCACCGTGCGCATCGGGTCGCGCACCAGACCCATGGTGTTGAAGTAGGCGTCGACCGAGTTGCGCGCGATGGCCTGGAAGGTGGTCTTGGCGCGGAACACGCGCGGCGCCCAGTCGGCCTTGGGGTACAGCCTGGCCAGCGGGCCGAACACACCGCGGCGCAGCGCCAAGGGGAAGGCGCTGCGCATGCGCTCTTCCATCATGTGCATCTTGTAGCGGCGGTAGCCGCCCAGGCTCTCGTCGCCGCCGTCCCCGGACAGCGCCACCGTCACATGCTTGCGCGCCAGTTCGCAGACGCGGTAGGTCGGGATGGCGGACGAGTCCGCATAGGGCTCGTCGTACAGGTGGGCCAGCAGGTCCACGAGGCCGAAATCGTCACTGCTGACCGTCTCGACGCGATGGTTGGTGCGGTAGCGGTCCGCCACCTGCTGCGCGAACTGCGTCTCGTTGAACTTGGGGTCGTCGAAGCCGATGGAGCAGGTGTTGACCGGCTGGTCATCCAGTTGCGCCATGGCGGCCACGACGGCGCTGGAATCCACGCCGCCGGACAGGAAGGCACCGAGCGGCACCTCGGCCTTCAAGCGCAGCTTGACCGCCTCCGAGAGGCGCCGCCGCAGTTCCTCGGCGGCCTCGTCCTCGCCGATCTTCGCGTCCAGCGTGAAGTTGACGTCCCAGTAGCGCTGCGGCGTGCCCAGCGCCTGGCCGCGCCTGACGAGCAGTCGATGCCCGGGCGCGAGCTTCTTGGCGTGCTTGTAGATGGTGGCCGGGTCGGGCACGTAGCCCAGCGCGAAATAGGCCTCGACGGCGCGCGGGTCGATCTCCTGGCGCAGGCCGCCGTGGGCCATCAGGCTTTTCAGCTCGGAGCCGAACAGCAGCCAGCCGTCCTCGGTCAGCGCGTAGTGCAGCGGCTTCACGCCCAGGCGGTCGCGGGCCATGAACAGGCAGTCGCGCTTTCGGTCGTGGATCATGAAGGCGAACATGCCGCGCAGGTGATGCACACAGTCCTCGCCCCAGTGCTCCCACGCGCGCACGATGGCCTCGGAGTCGCTCTTGGTGCGGAACACGTAGCCGTGGCCGCGCAACTCGTCCATCAGCTCCAGGTAGTTGTAGACCTCGCCGTTGAAGACCAGGGCCACCGACTTGTCGTCGTTGAAGATGGGCTGCTGGCCGGTCGCGATGTCGATGACCGACAGCCGCCGGTGGCCGAAGCCCACGCCGGGCTCGATGTGCAGGTCACCCTCGTCCGGCCCGCGGTGGTGCTGGGACTCGTTCATCCGGTGCAGGCGCTCGCGCTCGGGGAGGCGTTGGCCGCGGGTATCGAACAGACCGGTGATGCCGCACATGGGTTGGACCTGGTTCAACCAATCGATGGAGAAGCCGCGCCGATGCAGCGCGGGCAAAGGCGGATTCTTACCGAGCTTGGCGACGCCGCCCGGCGTTCTGCTGGCCGGGCGTGACGTGCCGCACGCCTATCCCCCTGTCCGGGGGAGGTGGCTGCCATACAGACGCCCGTAGGCCTGGACCATCCCCGCCAGACTGAACTGCTCGCGCGCCCGTGCCAGCGATGCGGCAGCCAGTCGTGTGCGCAAGTCCGTGTCATGCACCAGCAGCGCCAAGGCATTCGTGAGCGCCGAATCGTCCTGCGCGGGCACGAGCAGGCCATTGGCGCGGTCATCCACCAGTTCCGGATTGCCACCCACATCGGTCGCCACCGGCGCACAGCCGCAGGCCATGGCCTCCAGCAGCGTGTTGCTGATGCCCTCGGCCTGCGAGGGCAGCGCGAAGATGTCGAAGTGGGGCAGCAAGGCGGCCACATCGCTGCGGTCACCCGGCAGCCAGGCCTGCCCGTCGGCGCCGCCCTGCGCCAGCCGGGCCCGCGCGACGTCCAGCAGCGGGCCGCCGCCCAGCATCACCAGCCGCAGCCTCGGCCAGTCGGCCGGGCAGTGCTCGCGCAGGCGCAGGAAGGCGTCGACGAGGTTGAGCGGATCCTTCACCGCCTGCATGCGACCGACGGCGCCGATCACCAGATGCTCGCCCCGGCGATAGGGCCATGCGGCGGGCGCGCTGGCGGAAGGCGTGAACCGCTGCGTGTCCACGCCATTGCAGATGCGCGTCACGCGCTCGCCCGCGAAGCCGACGGGGCCGGTCAGGTAGGTCTCGATGGCCCGGGACAAGGCCACGAAACGATGCACGCCAGGGCCATAGAGCCGGCGCAGACGTTGGTTGGCACGGTTGATACCGCCGAGGTCGCTCACTTCCCAGCCATGCTCGCTGTGCACCCGCAGCGGCACGCGCGCGGCCCAGGCGGGCAGCTGGAATTCCATCGCACCGAGGTTGCGCGTGTGCACGACGGCCGGGCGCAGTTCGCGCAACAGCCGGTAGACGCGCGGGTAAAGCCAGAAGCCCTGCCCCGGCGGCTTGTGGAGCGCGATGAACTGCGTGCCCGGTGCCTGCACGCGCTCCTTGAACGCGGTGATCTCGGTGACCGCCACCACCGCATGCCGGAAGGCCGGCAGGTGGTTGATGAGGTTGACGACACCGTTCTCCAGCCCGCCGGTATCGAAGCGGTGCAACAGGTGAACGACCAGGGGACGGTTGTCCGCGGACGAGCCAGCAACGTCTGTCGGCATCAGGGATGGCAACGGTAGATCACACCCGCATGCTGCTTGACGCCAACGATCTCCCGCAAATAGCTGCAGTGGCTGTCGATGTAGTCGGCCAGCACCGGGATGTCCGTCGGCCTGGCCTGGCCCGGGGAGCGGGCCATGTCGTTCGACACATAGATGTAAGACGGCGGCGTCCGCTTGAAGTCTGCCATCAGCGATATCGCGTTGCGTTCAAAGTTCTTGATCGCGATCCGCCCTTTGAGCGTGGCCGGATCGGGCCGCGTGAAGAACCACGAATTGGGCGCTCCCGGCAAGGCGGTGGGATACATGACGTCGGACGCCGGCAACAACCCATTGGTCACAAACAGCTCAGGCCATATGCCGGCCACGTAAGCGTAGCGGGTCTGTGCGGCGGGCAGTTTCTCGAAGCGGTAGAACGCCCGGCCCGTCTCCGCCCGTCCGGCGGGGCCGAACCAGACCGTGAGCACGACGGCCAAGCCGCAGATCGCCCAGCCCATGCCGAGCGCATCGGCCGCGGGCGTGGTGCCGTGCTCGGTGAGGTAGCGGCCTGCGACCACTCCCGCGAGCACGGCCGACTCCACGAAAAAGGGGGCCAAATGTTGAGCCATCAGCATCGGCGTCAACAGCCCGATCAGCAACAGGCCCAGCACCAGGAACAGCAGCCCCGCAGGGGCCAGGCTGCACATCCAGCGCCAGCGCAGCGCAAGCCCTGCGGCGAGCAGCGCCAGCAATGAGCCGAACACGGGATAACTTGTCAGCGCGACGGCCAAGCCACCGAAGCGCCAGGACCACCGCTGGATGAACGTGGCCGGGTCAGGGCTGGCGTACATCGTGACGTGCAACACCAGGCTGGCCAGATGATCCTCGAGCCGGCCGGCTTGCCAGAAATAGGCCAGGCTGAACACAAAAGGCAGGCAGACACCTGCCAGCATCCACACGCTCAGCTTGACGCGTTGCGCTGCCGCCGTTGCCCAAAGCCCGATCACCAACACGACCAGCGGAATGACGAACACCTGCTTGGCCAACAAGGACAGCCCGAACAGCACGCCAGCCAACAGCGGCCTGTCGCGCCCTGATGCCCCGATCAGGGTCGGCAGCACGACAAGCCCAAGCAGCATCAGCAACATGCCGAGTTGTTCGGTCTTCAATGCCATCAACACCGGCGACGATGCCCAATGCAAGCCAAGCAAAGAAAGGAAGATGAAGGCCGCCCAGCGACCGCCTGCGCGCCACGCAAGAGCGCTGCCGGCCGCCAGGATCGCTGCGCTGAAGCCGAACGCGGCGTACTTCAGCCGCGCCATGTCATAAAGCTGCTCCGGATTCAGCAGCAGGGCATACAACACATAGATCAGCGGGCCCTTGTTGTCATGACACCCTGCCCATGGCATGCCGCCCTCCACCTGCTCGCGTGCCGTGCAGGTCAAGAAGAACAGTTCGTCCCACTGGAGCGGGAGATCAAGGCGGTCACCGAGTTCGTTGCGAACAGCCAGCGCCAACGCCAGCAGCGTCATCAACGCGATGGCGGCGCAGATGCCCAGGCGGCGCCAGTTCACGTCTTCTGACCGAAGCGCGAACACGGCAGTCACAAGGTGGACTCGATGAAGAACCTGGGCCTGGCCTTGGATTCGAGATAGATCTTGCCGATGTACTCACCGAGGATGCCGATCGCGAGCAGCTGGATACCGCCCAGAAAGTAGATCGGCACCACCGATGAAGCCCAGCCGGGAATGACAGCCTTCACAACCAGGGTCCCATAGAGGACGAAGATGATCATGAAGAAACTGAACATCGACACCAGGAACCCCAGCAGCGTGATGATTCTCAAAGGCACCACGCTCAACGACGTGACGCCTTCCAAAGCGAAGGCGAGCATCTTGCGCAGGGGATATTTTGAAACGCCGGCAAATCGCTCGGCCCTGTCGTATTTCACCGTGGCCGCGCGATAGCCGATCATCGGGATGATGCCGCGCAGAAAAATATTGACTTCGCCATACTGCCGCAGGGCCTCGACGGCCCTGCGACTCAGCAAGCGAAAGTCCGCATGGTTGTGCACCAGTTCCACGCCAAAGCGCCGCATCAACTGGTAGTACAACAACGCTGTCCGACGCTTGAAAGCCGTGTCGGTCGCTCTCGAATCACGGACGCCATAGACGACCTCGGCACCGGCGACATGCTCTTTCACCATGGCCTCGATCACGCTGATGTCGTCCTGCAGATCCGCATCGATGCTGACGACGGCATCCCCCTCGACCGTCAACAGACCCGCCAGCAACGCGGCCTGATGGCCTTGATTGCGTGACAGCTTGATACCCCGCAGGCGCGGATCCTGGCCATTGAGCGTGGTGATGGTGGTCCAGGTGGCATCGCGACTGCCGTCGTCGACGAAATACACCGCGCTGTCGCCCGTGATCAACCCGCTGGCGTAGATGCGATCCAGCAGCAGCCGCAAACGACGGGCCGTCTCGGGAAGCACTGCCTCTTCGTTGTAGCAAGGCACCACAATGCTCAGTCGAATACCCATCTGTACTTTCCTGTCAAATAGAGCGCTGAATTTCTGATCGACGGAACACTATCAGCTTTTGTATGACATAAGACATCAGCGTGACTGGCACCAATGCCAAGGCACCCGCTTCATAGGGGGTAAGCCCTGCAGAAATAATGAGCGCAATCAATCCGATGTTGACAAGATAGATGGCGCACCATGCCAGCACGAATCGCCACAGGCGTTGCCAGGCGAGATGCCTGAACACCCAGCGGCCCTGCATCCAGAAACTGAACAACAGGCTGATGACGAAGGCGAGAAGGTTCGCGGACGCGAAATGAAGTCCGCACCATAGAAACAAGGCATACAGCGAATAGCTGAACGCCGTGTTGACACAACCCACCAGGATGAACCGCAGCAACTCCAGGCGGAAAATGCCTTTCATCACCGTCATCGCAACGGCGTCATGTCGTCAAAGACCATTTGCATCTCGTTGTAGACAAACCAGTTGCCTCCCGTCTCTTGAGGCCAGGGGAAGAAGCGCCGGCGGCTGAGCTGGAAGCCTTCGAGTTGCTGCCAGCCATGGCTCTGGGCGTAGTTCCAGTCGATGAAGCACCGGTGTGTGGCATCCGATGCATAGCCCTTGGCTCCAGGCACGATCACGATGACACGCTGCAGGCCCAGACGGCGGCAGGCGCGCAGCAGACGACCAAACATGGCGGTCGGATCCGGCAAATGCTCGAGCACGTGCGAGATCACCAGCGTACGGTAGCGTCCGGGCTCCAGGCTTTGCAGATCAAAAGCGGCCTCGTCGGCGGTGGACGCCCGGGCGTCCAGGCCACGACCGGTCAGGTTCCGGATGAGGAAGGGATTGAGTTCCAGGCCGGTGGAACCGGGCGGTAGTCGCTCCAGCAGCTGTCCGGCGCCACAACCAAAATCGATCGTCGGCCCTTGCACATGTTCAAGGACGCTGCGCAAGTAGAAGCCCTTGATGAAGCGCCGCAGCGGGTGGCGGCTGCGGCGCAACTGTTCTTCTGCGTAGACTTCGCCGAAGCCCTCGGAGGGCGCGGGTGCGACGTTATTCATCACAGATAAAACCGATAGAAGAGGCGTCGGCCCCAGTTGTTGAGCACCGGCGTGACCCAGCCGATGCCACGATCCAGGGGATGGAGGCGAGAACCGGTGCGGTCAAGATGCTGCCGCATGCACTGACGAAAATCGTCTGCCTGCTGCTGCCCCAGCCGCACACTCCACTGCTCGCGCGAGACACGGAAGGCCGAGAGTATTTGATCGCAGTAATAGGCATCGCCGTGATCGAGCAGACGCAACCAGTAGTCCATGTCGATGACGTAGGGATGGCGCGCGTCGAATGGCCCAATGCGCCGAGCCAGCTCGCGACGGAACATCACGCTGCCTGGCTCGCCAAGCACATTGGTGCCGCGACGAGCGCATTGCGCGCGCACCGCCTGCGCCGTCAGCCGTTGGCTGCCCGCGCTCCCGTAATGCCTGGAGGTCAGCACACGCCCATCCGGGCCGATCACGTCCCGGGCACCGAACACGAGGGCCAGTTCATGGCGAGCGTCGGCCTCAAGAATGGCAACCTGCTGTTCAAGGCAGGCTGGCATCAGCAGGTCATCGTGCGGCAGGAGTTTGAAGTAGCGGCCCCGCGCAAGTTGCAGGCAACGGTTCCAGTTTCCCTGGGGGCCCAGGTTGGCAGGATTGCGTTCGTAGACCAGCCGTGCATCGTCGAATCCCGCAACGATATCCGCCGTGTCATCGGGCGAGTTGTCGTCCACGACGACGAGTTCGAAATCCGTCAGGGTCTGCGACAGCACCGAGTCGATGGCCGCGGCCAGATAGGCGCCGCCCTTGTAGGTCGGAATGCAGATCGAGACCAGCGGCTGCGCCGACACGGCCGACTCGCGACTTACAACCGCCACACGCTGTAGCCCGCGCCCGCCAGCGCCTTGGCATCGAACGCTGCCTTCACGTCGATGAACGCACCGCCCTTGACGAGCTTCCTGCCGATGTCCTCCATCGACAGGCTGGCGTACTCGCGGTGCGAGACGGCGGCCACGATGGCGTCGGCTTGCGGCAGGTCGTCCCACGTCATCAGGCGCACGCCGTACTCGTGCATGGCTTCTTCAACCTCGGCCTGCGCGTCGGTCACGAAGATCTCGACGCCATAGGTCTTGAGCTCGTTGATGATGTCGATGACCTTGGAGTTGCGCAGGTCGCCGCAGTTCTCCTTGAAGGTCAGCCCCAGCACGTTGACTCGCGCGCCCTTGATCGGGCTGCCGCTGGCGATCATCTGCTTGATGGTCTGCTCGGCGATGAACTTGCCCATGCCGTCGTTGATGCGCCGCCCCGCCAGGATGACCTGCGGGTGGTAGCCCAGCATGTCGGCCTTGTGGGTCAGGTAGTAGGGGTCCACGCCGATGCAATGGCCGCCCACCAGGCCCGGCTTGAACTTCAGGAAGTTCCATTTCGTGCCGGCGGCTTCCAGCACCTCGGAGGTGTCGATGCCCAGTTTGTCGAAGATGATGGACAACTCGTTCATCAGCGCGATGTTGAGGTCGCGCTGCGTGTTCTCGATGACCTTGGCCGCCTCGGCGGTCTTGATGCTGGACGCGCGGTGAACGCCGGGCAGGATGATCTTCTCGTAGACCTGGGCGACCTTCTCCAGCGTCTCGGGAGTGTCCCCGGAGACGATCTTCAGGATCTTGGTCAGCGTGTGTTCCTTGTCGCCCGGGTTGATGCGCTCGGGGCTGTAGCCGACGAAGAAGTCCTGCTTCCACTTCATGCCGGACTCGCGCTCCAGCACCGGGATGCAGACCTCCTCGGTCGCGCCGGGGTAGACCGTGCTCTCGTAGACGACGATGGCGCCCTTCTTCATGTGGCGGCCCACGCTCGTGGAGGAGCCGATCAGCGGGCGGAAGTCGGGGATGTGGGCCTCGTCCACCGGCGTGGGCACGGCGACGATGATGACATCAGCTTCAGACAGCAGGGTCGGATCGTCGGTGTAGACGGCGTGCTTGGCGGCCCTGACCTCTTCGTCGGTCAGCTCGCGGCTGGGGTCGGTGCCGTTGCGGCACGCTTCAACCTTGTGGGTGGCGATGTCGAAACCGATGGTGCGGACCTGTTTGCCGAATTCCACCACCAGGGGCAGGCCCACGTAGCCGAGGCCGATGACTGCGAGCGTGTTCATGAATCGTTTCTCTTGGATGTGATTTTTGGAAAGAAAGATTGTCACCCGGCGTGTGGGTTGCGGTCCCGAATGACCCGCAGAGCGATGTCCAGCGAGACCCAGTGCGCGTCAAGGAAGCCGCGCAAGAGCTCGTCGTCCGAGCCCGCAGCCGCCTTGTCGGCATAGATGACGACAACGGCGGCATCGTCACCCTGACCGAGCATGCCCTGCCAGGCGCCGTAGAGCTTGGCCTGCCAGTCGCTGGTGAACGGCTTGCCGTTGATCCAGTAGATGTGCCAGACACGCAGACGCGGCGCCGTGGCGCCACCACCGCTGACCTGGTTGAGCGCCTGGCCGCGCAGCTCGGCAGTGCGCCATGCCTGCCCATCAACTTCGGTGCGGCCCGCGGACGTTTGCGACCAGTCCTTGGCTTCCTCACCGCCCACCAGCTGGTTGGTCGACGTGACCAGTTGGCGACCGTAGCGCTGGTCCCGGTAGTACCCGATGAAGACGCCGACAGGAGCACTACTCGCTGCGGCAGGCTCAAAGCGCCCATGCAGCGACGCCGCCGCATTCTTGAAATTGGGCTTCCAACTGCTCAAGGGCTCGGCAGACCAGGTCAAGCCAGGCAATGACGGTGCCGTCAGCTCCGGCTTGCCGTGCGGCCCGGCCTGCATCGCCTGGACGCGCAAGCCGATCGGCTGCACCAACAGCAGCATGGCCGCCACGGTCACCATGGCAAGTCGGCTGCGCGAGGCGGCCGGACGGGCTTCGCCTGGCGACGCCAACACGGGCTCGGGATCAGGGTCCGACCAGCGCGCCCCGATCATGAACATCGCCAGCATGATGAGGCCGAAGAACACCCAGCCGTAGATGATGTGGTCCACCCCCACGGCGAGCTTGTTGCCGGACAGGTGCCCCAGCATGACGATCATGTAGGCGCGCAGCCAGTTGGCCACCAGCGGCGTGACGATCGCCACCCCGACGAAGGCCCAGCGCTTGCGGTTGCCGCGGTAGTTCAGGTACGCGAACAGCGTGCCCACCATCACCGAGGCCATCAGGTAGCGGATGCCGCTGCAGGCCTGCACGACGGACCAACTTCCCGTCGGGATGACGAACTCCAGCCCCTCGCGGAACACCGGTACACCGGTGGCGCGCAGCGCGACGACCGTGAAGTCCGCCGTGCGCTCCATCAGCCAGGGCGTCAGGAAGTCGCCGAAGGGCACGGCGAAGAACAGGAACCCCAGCGGGAAGGCGATGCGGCCGGCGGCCTGCTTGCCAATGAAAGCCGGCACCAGGGTCACGCCCATGCCCACCAGTGCGAACTGCGTCGCCGCGTTGGCGGCAGCCAGGTCACCCAGCAGCCAGAGCACGCCCAGCGGCAGCAGCCACAGCAGCCACACAGGCGCGGGCTGCGGCGTGACGGACGCGAGTTCAGCACGGCGGCGCCAGACCAGCCAGGTCGAGATGGGCGGCACGACCCAGGCGTGGGCAAAGGTCTCCGAGCGGTTCCAGATCTCGACCATGGCCGCGCCGGTCGAGAAGTACAGCGCCGTGAGAAACACCCACGACAGGACCAGGCCCAGCAGCGGCAGTCGCCAGGGCTTGGGCAGGTGGATCATGCGGCCTCCAGGTGGCGGTCCAGCCCGGCCAGGTGCGCGTCCCAGCTGTAGGCGTCCAGCACGAATTCGCGCGCAGCGCGACCCGCGGCGTCGGCGGCTGCCGGGTCGGCCAGCAGCGTGCCGACACGTTCGACATACTCGCTCTCGGTGTCGGCCGGCAGTAGCCCGACCCCGACGTCCGCCGTGATGGCGCGCACGCAGCTGCCGGCGGCCACCACCGGCCGCGCCATGGCCATGGCCTCCAGTACCTTGTTCTGGATGCCGCGCGCCAGCCGCAGCGGCGCGACGACGGCCGCGGCGTGCTGAAGGTAGGGGCGCACGTCCGGCACGGTGCCGGTCACGTTGACGGCCTCGCCCGCCAGCGCCTGCACGGCCGGCGCCGGGCTGCGGCCGACGATGTGTAAACGCAATGCCGGAAAGCGTTCGCGCAGCGCCGGCAGGATGTCGCTGGCGAACCAGGTCACCGCATCGACGTTGGGCCAATAGTCCATCGCACCAGTAAACACCAGCGGCAGCTCATCGGCCACGAACGGCGTGGCCCGGGATGCGTCCGGCGTGAAGAAGTCGGCATCGACACCGTTGCCCAAAGGCGCCAGACGCAGGGTGCGGCCGGGGCTGAGCTCGCGGAACAACGCGACCTCGTTGTCGGTGACGAAGAAGCTGCAGTCGGCGGCCTCGGCCACGCGCTGCTCGAAGCCCAGCAGCCTGGCGAACTCGCGGCGGTACAGCCAGGACATCGGCCAGGCATGCTCGGGCGCGTAGTCGCGCCACTTGGCGGAGTCGACGTCGACGAAGTCCACCAGCGTCTTCACGCCGGCCAGGCCTCGCGTGTATTGCGCCATCACGCCGCTGAACACGACGATGGCATCGAAGCCGACGCGTGCCGCCGTGCCGTCCACCCAGGCCTGCAGGCCGGCGTCGCGGTAGTAGGGCAGGCTCAGCGCTTCGCCGGTCAGCAGGCCGCGCAGGCTCAACAGCTTGGCGGTACGTGGGTTCAGTCGCGCGGCGTGCAGGCTGGCGCACATCTCGCGAACGCGGGGCAGGTGCTGCTCGTCGTCGGGGTCGTCGATGAAGGTGCCGAGATGGACCTCGTGCCGCGCCGCCAGGTGCTTGAGCACATGGTAGGAGCGCACCTTGTCGCCCTTGTTGGGCGGGTAAGGCAGGCGATGGACCAGGAAGAGGATCTTCAAGGTCAGCGCCGCCCGGCCGTCGGATAACGCGGCTGCGCGCCCTCCGGGTGCAATGCGTGACGTGCACGTGGCCGCATGCTCATCTCAGCCCAGGTTCTTCACGATGAAGGGCCCGAGCCAGTTCGCGACGCCGATGGGCAGCCTGCGCCAGGCCTTGATCAGCAACTGGTACTTCGGGTTGTTCGGGTTGTTCTGCGGAATCGCCTCGCGCTTGAACAGCCGGTACTCGTAGGACAGCGGCTGCGGCTCGAAGCCCCAGTTCTTCTTGAACGAGAACGAGCCGGTGCCATGCTTGCTGCGGCCGTAGTCGAAGACCTTGAGGCCACGCGCGCAGGCCCGGCGCATCAGCTCCCAGTACTTGAAGTCGTTGGCGGCGAGGTCGCGCGCGGCCTCGTCGTCGCCTGCGTAGTAGGGCAGCACCTCGTCGCGGAAGTAGAAGCTCAGCACGGCGGACAGCGGCCGGCCGTCGGGGGCCGTGACGGTCAGCACCTCGGCATCCGGGCCGAACTCGTCCAGCAGTGCCTGAAAGTACTTCTTCGGCATGGCCGGCGTGCCATGGCGATGCACGTTGTCCGCATACAGGTCGAAGAAGCGCTCGACGCTGGCATCGACCTCGGCCTTGAGTTCGTTCTTGATCCCCTTGCGCACCATCGCCCGCTGCTTGCGCGGGATGGCCAGCATGTTGGCCTCCTCGTCGGGCAGGATGGCCTTGCGAAAGGTCACGTAGAGGTCCTGCCGCGGCCAGTCGGCATGGCGCGTGACGCCGAGGTTGCGGTATTCGAGGTGCTCGGCGCCCTGCCCTCGGGCGATCTTCTCGGCTTCGGCTTCGAGCGCCGCCGCGGCCTCGTCGTTCAGCGCCGCGACGCCGCCGTAGACGGCGAACGGGAGGCTGGTCACGGCATGGCCGAACAGCCGGCTCTTGACCTCGGCGAGCGGCAGCACGCCCTCGATGACGCCGTCACGCTCGGCGTAGAGGAAGAAGCCGCGGTGACCAAAGCTCTTCTCGATGACGCGCAGCCAACCGCTGCGGTGGAAGAACGTGGCCTGTGGATGGGCGAAGACGAATGCGTCCCAGCGCGCGGACAAGGCCTGGTCTTGCGCGGCCAGGCGCGCAATGCGGAGGGGAGAGCTCATTCAGGCCCGGCTCAGCGAGGGTGCCGAAGCACGCGGGCTGGCCTCGCGGCCCAGGAAGATCTCGTCCATGCGTCCCCAGCGGAAGTCTTCCAGCAGCCGCGCGATGCGGCCATGCGTGCGCGGGATGTTGACGTAGTGGCGAAAGCGCGTCTTGGCATCGATGCCGGCAACGCGTGGCTGCCCGGCGTCGATCTCCCAGGGGTGGAAGTAGAAGACCGCGGGTTCACCGTCGATCTCGTTGACGCGGCGGATCATCCAGCGCGACAGCGCGTACGGCAGCAGCCGGAAGTAGCCGCCGCCGCTGCTGGGCAGGTTGCGCGAGCCCATGCGCAACGTCGTCACCGGGATCTCCAGCAGGCCGTCGCGCACCGGGTAGGCAAAGCGCGGCGAGTCCGGCATGCCGTAGTGGTCGTGGGCGATGGGATAGACGCTGCTGGAGTAGCGGTAGCCGGCGTCGCGCAGCACGTCGAAGGCCCACAGGTTGCGTTTGCCGATGGAAAAGCTCGGCGCGCGGTAGCCGACGACGGGCACGCCGCCGAGATCTTCCAGCAGCTTCTTGGCGCTGCTGATGTCCTGCAGGAAGGCCGCGGGACTCAAGTCGCTGGCACGCTCATGGCCATGGCCGTGGCTGGCCAGCTCATGGCCGCCGGCGACGATGGCCTTGACGATCTGCGGGTAGCGCTGGGCAATCCAGCCCAGCGTGAAGAACGTCGCCCTGACCTGCTTCTCGGCCAGCAGCGCCAGGATGCGCTCGATGTTGCGCTCCACGCGGCACTCAAGGCCTTCCCAGTCATCGCGGCGGATGTAGGGCGCAAAGGCCGAGACCTGGAAGTAGTCCTCCACGTCGATGCTCATGGCATTGCGCAGGGCGGGAGTCTTGGTGGGCATCAACATGGCAACCTCGATATCAATGCTGCTTGACAGCGTCGACGAGCTTCTGCAGCAGCGCCAGCGTCTGCAGGTTGATGCGCTCCAGCCGCATCATGCTGCGCTCCAGGCGCTGCAGGCGGTCCGTCTGGTGGTCGGCACTGAGCGCCGCGATCTCGGACGACAGCCCGTCGACGTCGGCGACGCTCATCTTCAGCTTCGCGATATCCAGCGAGCCCGGCACGCTGGCTGCGCCGTCGAGGGCGCCGGGCCGGCTGTCAGGCAGCCTGGCCGGCACGCTGTCCAGCGGGCTGACATCGCTGTGCCTGGGCGTTTCGCTCTCTTGAGCGATGTCGCGCAGCACTTCCTTCACATCGGCCAGCGTCAGGTGCGTACGGCCTTGCATGAAACCCAGCAGCAGCAGGCGGTCGCACAGCCGGTTGATGCGTCGCGGGATGCCGTTGCTGGCCTTGTGGATGGCCGGGAAGGCGTCGTGGTCGAAGGTGGGCTTGCCGGTGGAACCCGCGCACTTCAGGCGGTGCTCCATGTAGCGTTGCGTCTCGTCCTCGTCCATCGGGCCGATGTGGCAAGTGGCTGCGACGCGCTGACGGAACTGCTCCATCTCGGGCCGCTGCAGGATGCCGCGGAACTCGGGCTGGCCGACGAGAAAGGTCTGCAGCAGCGACTGGTTGCTGAACTGGAAGTTGGACAGCATGCGCAGTTCCTCGACCGCGCGCGCCGTCAGGTTCTGCGCCTCGTCGACGATCAGCAGGCAGCGCTTGCCCTGGGTGACCTGGTTGACGAAGAACGCCTCCAGCGTCATCAGCAGCTCGGACTTGGGCGCGTCCTTCACCCGCACACCGAACGCGGCCCCCACCATGCGCAAGGTGTCTTCCGCATCCAGTTGGGTGGTCACGACGTTGCCGATGACGACGTTGCTGCGGTTCAGGCTGTCCAGCAGGCCGCGCAGCAGCGTCGTCTTGCCGGCACCGATCTCGCCGGTGATGACGATGAAGCCGTCGTTGCGCAGCACGCCGTAGTCCAGGTACGCCTTCGCCCGGCGATGCTGCTTGCTGCCGTAGTAGAAGTTGGGGTCCGGGCTGAGCTGGAAGGGCTTGCTGCTCAGGCCGTAGAAGGCTTCGTACATGTCAGTGAGGCCCGGCCGCCCGCAAGCACACCCGCGCACCTTGCCGAAGGTGCGAATGGCGTGAACGCGAGGGTTTTTTCATGTCAGAACTGTTGGGTCAGGTTGGCGTACACCGCATTCTCGGCGTAGGACGTGACGCCTTCGAAGCGGCTGTGGCGCGAGCCGAGCTGCAAGCTGATGCGGGCGCCGAGACGGCCGGTCCAGTTCAGCGCCAGACTGGTGATTTGGGCGCCAGGGGTGCCCGGATCACCGATGCTCTGCTGCCGTGACCCCGTCAGCGACAGGCTGGACACGGGCGTGAGCTGGTAGCTGCCCGACAAGGTGTACGACCGCTGCTCGATGCGGGCATTGGTGGCCAGGTCGCCCTGGTTCAGGTTGTCGCCCAGGCGGGTGGTGACCGCCCGGGCCACCGTGGCCGTCAGATTGGTGCGCACGCCCTGCAATGCAAAGCTGAGCATCTGGTTGCGCAATTCACTCGGTCCGCTGGACAGGAAGCCGAGCGACAACGGCGCATCGGGTGACAGGCCCTGCGACAGCAGCAGCGCGCGCACCAGCGCGTCCCGCTTGATCGGGTCAGGCTCCACGGATGCATACATCAGGAAGTACAGGTCGTAGACGGTGCGCACCCCGCCAGTCGCGCCGGTATTGCCCAGCATGACATTGCGCATATCCGACAAGCTCACCACCGCATGGGCCATGCGGTGCTCCAGCGTCAGGCCGTGGCTGTTGCCGTACTGGTGGCGCTGCCAGTCCGCGTTCACGCGGGTGCGCGGCGTGGGCGTCCACTGGGCGGAAACACCGCCCGTGAAGCCCTGCTGAGAGTTGCCTCCGCCGCTGAGGTAATCATTGCGTTCACGACCCGCATTGCCCGAGAACGACCAGTCAGGGTCCGGCCGGTAGTTGAGGCCCGCAATCATTGAACTGCTGCTGTTGGATGGCGCTGCGTCGGGCCGCACCCGCTGGGTGCTGGCCGTTGCGTACCAGCCCAGCGCCCCGGGGGCGAGTTGCGCGACACGCAGCGTTGCGCCCGTACCTCGACTGTCACCCAGGCTGCTGCCGCGGACTTCGGTGATCGAGAAGTTGCCACGCAGATCGAAGCTGGCGAATCCCCCCAATTGGCCGCGCAGCGAGGGGGACGCATTGAGCGTGCCGCTTTCGTGCTGATTGGGGTTGCCCAGCGTGGCCACGGCACCCTGCGATCCCAGCGTCGGCGTGGCCTGCAGGCCGAAGGCGGACTGGCTCTGCTGGCCGATGTTGGCCTGCGCATCGACATAGAAAGTGCCCGGGATGATCTCGGCCTGGCCGTTCGCCGTCAGCGAGTTCTGCAGTTGCGAGCCCTGGCTGGACTTCAGATAGGCGATGCCGTTGAGCGAGTAGTCCAAGGAGCCACGCACGGAGCCGCTGTTGCTCACCATGCTGAGCCCCGGCGATACCGTGGTGATCAGCGCTGCATCCTTTTCGGTTTCGCTGAGCTTGAGGTTGTCGGTCCAGGTCAGAGAGACGCCGATCCGCGGCCGGATCGACGAGCCGCCCGACTGACCGGCGCCAGTAGCGCTGTCCTGCTGGGCGTGGGCCGCCACCGCAAAGATGGCAAGGGCCAGGAGCAGATGGCGCGACTCAGGACTGAGCCGAGTCATTGCTGCCATAGCCATAGCCGTAACCATAACCGTACCCATAGCCCTGCCCATAGCCGTATCCGCCGGCAGCGTTGGGACTGGCCTGATTGAGCAGCATCATCTTCACCGGGCAATTCTCGATGGTCGCCAGCGCTTGCTGAATGGCGCTCTGAGGTGTCTTTTCGGCGTGCACGACGATGACGATCTGCCCCATGTGCGTCGCCAGCACGCGGGACTCCGTCGTCAGCAGCAGCGGCGGCGAGTCGAAGATGATGATGCGATCCGGGTAGCGTTTGGCCATGTCTTCCAGCAGATGGCTCATCGCGTCGCTGGCGAGCAATTCGGTCGCGCGCGGATGCGGTGTGCCGCTGGGAAGGATGGTGAGCTTCTCGACGTTGGTCCGCAAAAGCACCTCGGCCATCTCAACGCGCTCTTCGAGCACGTCCAACAGCCCCGGCCCCTGCGGCAAGCCCAGCATGCGCAGCACCGACGGGCGCGCCACGTCCGCATCCACGAGCATGACGGTGTTGTCCAGTTCCGCCGCAATGCTCAGGGCCAGGTTGATGGACGTGAAGCTCTTGCCCTCTCCGGCCAGTGCACTCGTCACCATCAGCAGGTTGGCATGGTTGATCGTCGCGGCACCTTTGCTCATCGCGTTCTTGATCAGCGGCCGCTTGATGACGCGATATTGGTCACCCGTCTGGGAGCGCGGCGTGTGCGGCATCAGGAAACCCTGGGCCGCAAGGGCGACGACATCCAGTTCGACTCGCTTGGAAGATGGGCTCAACCCATCGTCAAGCACCGAAATGCCGACATTGGCGCGCGGCGCCTCTGCGGCCGGTGCGACGGCCGTCGAGGAGGGGGCGGGCGTTTCGACCGCAGGCAAGCGCGCTGGTGCGGAGCCAGGCAGCGTCTGCTCGTCGCCCGGCAGGACAACGCCGGCTTGACGCAGTTGTTCCAGTCGCTGGGCTGCTTGTTCGATCAGGCTCGTCATCTCAAACCACCTGCCGACTCAGTTGGACGGCCAACACCGTCAGCGCGATGGCGAACATCACCAACAGACCTCCGGCTCCTGCCGAAAAGCGGACCAGATCCACACGCTGACGCGCACGGTCAGCGTCCGTGACCAACCGCGTCACAACGCCCAGGATGGGCAGTTCAACGCGGGCGCGCAGGTCGTTCACGTCATGAAACACCGGTCGCAGTTGACTCGACGCAAACGTCGTGAAGATGCCGATGCCCAGCGCGCCGGCCATCGCGCCGGCGAGCAGCAGCAAACGGTTGGGCGCCACAGGCTTGGGATTGGCGCGTGGCGGGTCGATGACGCGGAAGTCGGCAACGCCGGAGGCGACATCCAGTTCTCCGGAAATCGACGCCTGCTCGCGGCGCTGCACGAGGTCCTCATAGTTGCGCTTCTGGATGGCGTAATCGCGATTGAGCTGCGCCGCCTCCGCCTCAACCTGCGGCGCCGTCTTCATGCTTGACATGGCCAGCGCATAACGGGACGAATACTCGTCGACACGCGCCCTCAGCGCCGCGACCTGCACCTCTGCCGTCGCCAGCAGGCGCACCATCTCTTGCACGGCAAGACTCCCGCCGCCCTGAGCGGCTGCCACTGTCGGCATGTTCATCGCCTGCTTGCGCAGTTCAGCGACTTCGCGCTTGCGCTGCTCTTCCAGGTCTTTGATGAGCTTGCGCGTCGCGACGATGTCCGGATGTTGGTCCGTGTAGCGCTGCAGCAATGCGTCCAGGTTGCGGCGCTGGTCGGCCAGGCGCGCATCGATCTCGGGCGTGCTGACGTTGGCCGTGGATTCCTGAATCAGGCTCTGCACCGTCGTCTGCGCGCCGCCGCGGTTTTTTTCCGCTTCCAGCTGCGTCTTGGCCGCGTCACGGGCATTCACCGCCTCGCGATATTCGAGCCTGGCGCGCTCGAGCTGGGTCGAGAGCTCGGCGATGCGGGAGGCGGAATCCTTGCCGTCGCCCGCGCCACTGGACAGATTCTTCAGCCGGAATTCCTTCAGGCGGGTCTCCGCCTCTTCCAGCTTGGTTTCGTAGGCCTTGATCTGCTCATTGATGAACGTTGTCGCCGTCGACGTGCCCTGGCGAGTCTGGCCGAGACTGGACTCGACGAAGATGGACACCAGCGCCTGCACCACGCGCTTGGCGGTCTCGGGGTCGCTGTCACGGTAGCCGAGGATGTAGAGGTTGTCGCGCCCGCTGCTCTGGATGGACAAGTTGCTCGTCACCGTCTCGATGGTGGCCTCCTGCTGGGCCTTGGACTGGTTCTTCAGGTCGAGGTCCGCCATGCGGACCAGCTTCTCGACATTCGGGCGGCTGATCAACGTGCGACTCAGCATCGTCACCTGCTGCTCGACGTTGGGCTGGATCGCCAGGCCCGACATCAGCGGCTTCAGGATGGACTGCGTGTCCACATAGATCCGCGCGCTGGCTTCATAACGGTCGGGCAAGACGAACACCACCACGGCACCGATGAGTCCCGCGACCCAGGCCACGCCCAGGCCGACCCAGCGGTATTTCCACATCCGCCGGGCAATCATCAGCAGCTGAGCAATCAGCAATTCCATCGGGAACAGTCTCGGTTAAATCTATCGCAGGGACGAACGAGCGATCGGCCGACCGCCACCACCATTCAGAACAGGCTCTGAGGAATGATGAGGATGTCCCCCGGGCGCATCTCGACATTGGCAGACACATCCCCGCGCTTGATGAGGTCCTTCAAGCGCACGGAATACTGCTTGTTGCCTTCAGCGGTACGCAGGATGGTCGCGCTGTTGCCGGCGGCGAAATCGGTCAGACCGCCGACCGCGATCATCACGTCGAGCACCGTCATCTTTTGCTTGTACGGCAGGAACTGCGGCTTTGCAGCCTCGCCGACCACACGAATCTGTTCGCTGTAGGGGCCGATGAAACCCGTGACGATGACGGTCACGATCGGGTCGCGCACGTACTTGCCCAACTGCTTCTCGACCTCGCGCGCCACCTGCACGGAGGTCTTGCCCTGGACCACCATCTCGTCGACCAGCGGCGCCGCGATCTTGCCGTCAGGGCGGACCGGCACCGACATGGACAACTCGGGGTTGCGCCAGACCTGGATGTTGAGGTTGTCGCCAGCACCAATGATGTAGCTGTAGTCGTCGTTCGCAACGGTCACGGGCGCTGCCGGATGGCTGGTGCTGGCGCAACCCGACAACAACACGAGCGCCAATCCAGCCAAAGACTGCACCGAAAAAAACCGGCCAGTCCGGCCGGGGCGACTCGCCGCGTTACCAACCGGCATCCACTGCGCACCGCTGTCATTCGAAGCATGAATGGTGTTCAAGACGAGTCCTCTGTGGGTCTGTTCATCGAGGGCCAGGATCACGGCGAGCATGTCGCCAGCGTCCCAGGCTGAAGCCTTGGAATCATGCCATAGCGCCTCGCCTTGCCTGGCAACCTAAACCGGGGGCGCGGCGCGTACAACGCGGACTTTCACACGCCCGCTGCGCCTGGCGTCTGCGGCGCGTCGGCGAGGTTGTACCGACCGGGCGCGATCAGATTGTCAGGATCGAAGACCGACTTGAGCCCCCAGACAGTGCGCCAGAAAGGATCTCGCGAATCGACGATGTCTTCCATCATGTCCGCCCGCGCTCGATACACCTCCAGACCACGCGAGCGTAAATATTCCCACACCGCTTTCGCACAGGCCCGGGCATTCCCCACCGCCACGGCGTCGCTGCGGTCGAACAGGAGATTGGCCACGGCAACCAGCGATGTCGTGGTTTCAATATTCAGCGTCACATACAACTCGTGGCCGAATCCCGCCGCCACGGATTTCATGCCATCGACGACGCCCACCACCGCTGCGCCATCCATCGGGAGCGCTGGGTTGATGAATATCAGGCCGCAGCGGGAGTCATCCAGGTTTCGCGCGGCCGTCTGCGACTGGCCGAATCGCCACAGCAGATTGGCAATGGCCGCATCCGTGGGGCGACCGTCGGCCAGGCCGTGCAGGGGCCGAATGGCAGCGATCGCGGCAGCATTGGCCCGCGCCCACGGCCAGATGCGGCGCAAAGGATGCAGCAGCCGGAATCCGCCCGCCAACTTTGCGTCGTCCACCACGGTCAGCCGGGCAATGCCGCCCAGCACCCGCTTCACCTCCGCGACGGCCGCCTTGACCTGGGCCGGGCTGCCCGCCACACCGCCCAGGCTCGTCCACTCATACGGCGCCACGGTCGCGAGCGCCCGGTCCGCCTCGGCCACCAGGGCCGCGCCCGACAACCCGCAGGATGCACTCAGATAGTCGCTGATGCCCGACATCATGCTGGCCCGCGTGCGGGCCTGGTTGCCCACGTGGGTCACGCCACTCATGACCCCGAGGCGCTTGAGCAGCGCCTGCCCATCGAGGAACTGCGCCAGTTTCGAAGCGTCGCGCAGGGCCAGAGAGACGGCGACGGATCGCGCGGGGCGCGGCAAGAGCTTCAGGCAGGCACTGGTCACGATGCCGAAATTGCCCTGGAAAAACAGCCCGTCCATCATCGGCCCCAGGCCGTAGGGGTGGGTGTGTGCGAGTGGCGAATCCTCACCCAGGCGGCGAAAGCCGGTTTTCAGCAGATCGCCCAGGCCGGTGACGATCTCCAAGCCGAAAACGTCTTCGCGACGTGGGCCGAGGTAGCCGACACCGCGGTCCAGGGCATTGCCCAGGATGCTGGTATCCATGGACGAGCCGGTCACATTGAAACTCAGGCCGGGGTGGAACTCGCGCAGGAACTCCTGCAACTGACGCTGGGTCACCCCCGGCTCTATGACGGCAACAGGCTGGGTCGTGGAAATCTCGGACGCATTGCGGATGCGGTTCATGCCGCTCAAGTCCAGCAGCACCGCCCCCGGCTGGGGTGGCGTGGCAGAGCCGTAGCCCCAGTTCAGGCCGGTGGAGACGGGATAGAGCGGCCGCGACTCCCGCCGGGCGCGCTCCACACAGGCCTGCACGTCGCCCACCGACGTCGGTCGCCAGCACTCCAGTTCGCCCCGATCACAACCTGTGACATTGCCCGTGTCGCGCCGCGCCGCGCGATGCAGATTCAAAGACTGCTCCACATCACCCTCATTTCCGCGCCCCCCTGTCACTGTCGGTGGACTTTACAGCGACCGCCTCGATCACCACAAAGCAGCGGCGGCGCATCATGGAGCAGCTCGCCAACACATTGTTTTTAAAAGACAAAATGCGCCGCTCAAGAAACTGGCACGCTCCCTGCTTAGTACACATCGTCCGGGGCAGCGCCCCAACTTCTAGCAAGTGAATCAAGGAGATTCAAATGAGCAAGACCCTGAAGACGCTGTTTGCTGCCGCCGCCCTCGCAGCGACGACGCTCGCTTCCGCCACGCCTATCGTCGGCATCGCCAACCTGACCATCGGTCAGGTCATCGTGCGCAACGGCAGTGTGGACTGGAACAACGATCCGACCAACATCGATCCCCCCCCGAACGGCGCCAACATCACGACCGGCGATTTCCGCGTCATCAACACGCGCACGGGCTCCTTCCTGACCGGCACGCCGCAACTGTCCCTCGGCACCATCCGCGACATGGCCGATCCGGCCATCCTGCCTGGTGACACCGGCAACGCATTCCCGCTCGGCACGGTGACGAATGTCCACAATTTCCTGACGTTCGCTGCTCAGCCGAACTGGATTTTCGACGCGACCTACCTGGTCCCCGGCTACCTGGGCATTTCGCCCTTCGTGCTGACGCAGCAAGGCACCAACGTGGGCGTCACGATGACGATCTACGGCACCGCCTGCGATGACCTGAACCTGAGCGGCACTTGCAACGCTGGTGATGACATCACCAAGTGGACGGGCATTTTCAGCGCACAGTTCACCAACACGACCGTTGCCGAGATTGCGGCCACGATCCTGGGCGGCGGCGCACTGGGCAACAACACCTGGTCTGCCACCATCGAAGCAACCGCGCTGCCCGAGCCGACGTCCGTCGCGCTGGTCGGTCTGGCCCTGGCTGGCGTGGGCTTCGTCAGCCGCCGTCGCCAAGCCAAGTAATCAGCGGCGACCTCGCTTCGCTGATCGCACAAACCCCGCTTCGGCGGGGTTTTTTATTGGCTCTCTGTATGTGATCCGTGACGGGCTTAGACAGCCCCTCAGCGCGCAAGCGGTCAGGACACCGACCAGAAATGAGCCTGCCTCACGCTTGAAGCCTCGCCGCTTTCGCTGCCTGGATTGCAGTGACCGACGGCCCACTGAAATCAGCGCGCCTCCACAACGGCGAGCATCGCCGCGGCATCCCGCACGGGAACGGCATAGCTGATGCCGCTCGGCGCGCTGAGCGCGGACTCCTTGGTGCCTTTGACCAGCACCATGCTGACGACGCCCACGACGTCACCTGTCTCGACGTCGATGACCGGGCCACCACTGTTGCCCGGGTAAGCCGTGGCGTCGAGCTGCACGACTTCGAAGGCACCCTGCCGCAATTGCCTCACCGCCCGCTCGCTGAGGCCCTGCGGACCGGTAGCGGGGGGCACGATGGCCGTGCGGGCGGACACGATGCCCCGATGGGTCACGTGGGAATAGCCCAAAGCACCGCCGATGGGGAAACCGATCAGGGCGATGGCCGTGCCTTCGGGCGCTTCTGTCACGGCCAGGCGCAGCGCCGGCACCGGCGGCCCGTCGATCTGCAGCAGCGCCAGATCATGGGCGATGTCTTTGCTGACCAGCTTGGCCGCGCGCATCACCCATTGCAGTTCGGGCGTCCAGACCTGGACGGCGATGCTGCGATCAATCCTGCCTGGCGTTTCCTCGGGAATCACGTGCGCGTTGGTCAGCACATGAAGCCCGCCGGCCACGACGAAGCCGGTGCCGCGGAAGCCGAAGCGAGGGTTGTCCATCAACCCGTAGCTGCCGACGAGGACGACGGAGCGCTTGGCGCGCGCCACCAGGTCAGGCAGCGTGCCGGCGCGAACGCCAGCACTCATGCAGGCCAGTGCAGCGGCCCCCAAGCCCAGCAGACGCCGGCGCTCAGCCCTCACAGGTCGCCCGCGACATGCTCGGTTTCCAGCGCGCTGACCGCGCGGCGCCAGACCTCGTCGGGCTCTTCGAGCTTGAAACCATAGAACTCGCCAGTGTCGGTATGGTGGTGGCGCATCACCGTCACATCGAGCGTCGCCTTGTCCTGGCTGCCCAGTTCAACCCTGACCAAGCCCTCTGCCCCGACGGGGATGTCCAGCCTGGACTGGGCCTGGAAGCCCGACAGCGAAATCTCGATGACCGTCATCACGATGGCGCGCTCGCCGCCCTCGACGCGCAGGCGCAACTCGGCCGGGCAGCGCAGCGAGAAGCGTTGATGGCGCCGCATCGGATGGAATCCCGTCGCCGAGCCGCTCATCATCGGCAGCACGGCGCGGAACTCGGGCTGGTCGTAGATCGACCACAGCAGCGCCTTGCGGCGGTCGTCGAGCTCCTCGAAGACCTTGCTGCGCTGATTGAAGAAATGATCGAGGATGGCGGGCGTCAGCACCGGGTCGTTGGTCGTGAAGTAGCGGCGCTTGGGCAGCTTGATGTTCGCCAAGCGCAGCGTGACGAAGTAGCGGTGCAGGTTCTTGCGGTCCTTGCGCTTGCCGTAGACGCGCCGGAATATCTCCTTGGCGACCGGCAGGTCCAGCGTTGCACCAACCGCCGGTGCGCCGTTGGCAAAGTCGTACTTGTCGACGACGTTCTCCTGCAGGCGCTCGAAGAACAGCAGCGACTCGTAGAGCTCGATCTTGTCCGGGTTGACGGCGATCACGAGGTGGCGCGTGTCGAAGTACTCGGTGCAGTACTCGTACATGAACTTCATCAGCGGGAACAGGATGGCACCGCCCGTCTTGCGGAAATCCGGGTGCACGGCGAGCGCCGAGATCTCGGCGATCTGCCCCTGCTTGGCGCGCAATTTGCTGAGGTCGAAGACCGACTGCAACGGGAAACCAAACACGCCTTCACGGATCATCGACATCGTGCCAACGACGCGGCCCTCGTACTTGGCGCACAGCGTCGTCGTCGTCGGCAGCGCGTGATACATGGTCACGCGCAGGCCCGATGGCGACGGTTTCATGAAGCCGCTGGCGACGTAGGCGTCATGCAGGATGCGAAAGCAGTCCTCCAGTTCCTCGCGGGTCTCGGCAACCTTGAGTTCCAGCCGCGGGTCGGGTGCCGGGTCGCAATCGATCATGCTGCGATAGATGCCATGCCGCGTGTCTCGCGGCAGGCGTGCGAAGGCCCGCCGCATCAACTGATGCAGGCGCTTCCTGAAACTTGCTTGCTTGATCTGCATGCCGGATCGATCCTACGGGAGGAGGAGGACAAACGGTCCGTTAGGCATCATGGGGCTACAGCGAGGCCAGGAGCTTTTGGACCTCATCCTGGCGCGGGAAGCTTGTGCCCAGTTCGGCCAGTGCCTGCAACTCCTGCTTGGCTTGCGCCTTCTGGCCATTTGTCACCAGGTACTGCGCCAGATGCAGGCGATGCATGGGCTGCTCGGGCGCGAGCTGGATGGCGCGCCTCTGCATCGTCAGGGCCTTGTCGAGGTGTCCCGCGGCCGCTTGAATCTCTGCGACGGTATCGAGGACAGCATCGGAATTGGGGGCCAAAGCCAAGGCCTTCTCGCTCATCTCCAGCGCACCCGGCTTGCCCGAACGGTGCAGCAGCCAGGCGAGGTTGTTGAGGGCGATCACGTTGGCAGGCTGGATCGCAAGCACCCTGCGGTAATGTGGCTCGGCGCGGGCAAAGTCCTTGCGGGACATGGCCTGGTCACCGAGGTAGAGGCTGAACATCGACGCATCAGGATGCTTGGACAGCCAGTCCGCCTCGAGCTTGTCTGCCTCGGCGGTCTGCCCGGCAACAATCAGCGCGCGGTGCAGCTTGAGCACCGTTTCCTCCGCCGGACGCTTGGCGAAACTGGTCTTGAAGGCCGAGATGGCCGCCGCACCGTTGCCTTTGGAGGCTTGCAGGTCGCCCTCGAAGGTCCAACCCTGCGGCTCACCAGGGGACTGGGCCTGGATACCCTTTGCCAGCGCCAGCGCTTCATCCATCTTGTTGGAGCGCGAGAGCAGCGTGACCAGGCGGACCTGAGCCGGCAGGTAGTCGGGCTTGACGACCAACACCTTGCGCAACTGGCTGATCGCCGCCGGCACGTCCTTGCGCGCGGCGTGCACGTCGACCATGCGCATCAGCGGCCCCACCGAATTCGGTTGCAGAGCCGCCATCTTGCTGAACGACTGCGCCGCCTGATTCAAGTCGCCCGCAGCCAGTTCGGCCAGGCCTTGGACCTCCACGAACTTCGGATCTTCAGGAAAGCGCGCCACACCTTCGGTGGCGGCCTGCAGCGCCGCCTTGGGCTCGCCACGCTCCAGCAGGTTGGCCACCAACGCCAGGCGCGGCGAGTCGGCATCGGGGAAGCGCTTGACGGCGGCCTCCAGCTGCGCCTGGATATCGTCGGCCTTCGCGCCGGCTCGGGCCCGTGCGGAAATCAGCGCCATCAAGGCATTGGCCGACAGCGGATCGGCAGCAACCAGCTTTTCAAAGCGGCTCACCACGACGGCAGGCTTGCCATCCTCCTGGTCGAGGGCCGCCACCGCCATGGTCGCAGGCAGGTAGGAGGGCTGGCGGCTGATCGACTGCTCGTACAGCTCGCGCGCCTTGTCACGGTGCCCGAGCGACTGCTCGATACGGCCTCGGAAGAACGGTGCCTGCGGCTTGCCCGGCTGTTTGCGCTCCATCGCGTCGAGCACCGTGAGCGCGTCGTTGAAGCGGCCGCTGCGGATATGGGCCATGACCATGACGATCTCGGCTTCGTTGGCGCCATCGGCCGACGCAGCAATCGACTTCAGCTCGGTCATCGCCCGCTCGGTGCGGCCTTCGCTGATTTCGGCGAGCGCGAGCGCGGTGCGCCCGCGCGCGTCGCCCGGATTGGCCTTGACGGCGCTCGCATACATCTTCTTGGCCGCCTCGCCATTGCCGAGCTGCAGGTAGACGTCCGCGGCGACCGAATACACGTCGGCCGGCAGCGGCGTCTTGGCGTCGAGCAGCGGCTGCACGGCCGTCAGCGCCTTGCGCGGGTCGCCAGCGCGCAGCAGCGACCGCGCCAGCAGCGTGCGGGTCGCGACGGGCGACAGCGGCCCGACGGACACGGCCTTGCCGAGGTGGGCCGCTGCTTGCTGATAGGCGCCGCGCTCATACTCGATCACGCCCGCCAGGTGCAGGAAGCGCGGGCTGTCCGGCGCCATCTTCAGCAACTGCTGGGCGTTCTCCAGCGCCGTCTTCAGGTCCTTGCGCTCCAGCGCCAGCGTGGCACCGAAGTAGTTGATGTAGGGCGTCCCGGGCACGGCCTTCTTCAGGTCGGCCAGTTGCTGGTCCATCCCCGCCAGGTCGCGCTGCTTCGACAGCAGGCTGAAGATGGCGATGTGGGCCTGCAGGTTGGTGGGCTCGCGCTTGAGCGTCTCGTGATAGGCCGCCATCACTTCGGCGGTATCCGCACCGGACAACTGCAGCGTCTCGGCCCTGGCGAGCCAGGGGCTGGCGGAATCGGGCTGCGCCTTGCGAGCCTGCTCGATCTGGGCCAGCGCGCCCGCCTTGTCGCCGCTGATCAGCAGCAGCCGCGCGACGGCGAGCTGGGCCACGACGTTGTTCGGGTCGGCCTGCAGGGCGGCATCGGCTGCGGTGCGGGCCAGCGCGTACTTGCCCTGGGCGCCGTAGGCCGTCGCCAGCGCGGCCTTCAGCTCAGCCTGGCGCTTGGGCACGGTCAGCTCGACGTCTGCGTACTCCGAGACGAACTTGTCGACCTGGCCGCGCAGGATCAGGGTCGCGGCCATCGGCGGCACCAGCTCGTCGTTGCTGTAGCCCGCCTCGCGGGCCTTGGACAGCTCCACCCACGCGCCCTGGGGGTCGCCGCTCTCCAGCAGGGCCTTGCCGAGCAGGAAACGCGCCTCGACGAGGGAGCTGTCCTTCTGCAGGGCGTTCTTGAACTCGATCGACGCCGCCTTGTACTCCTTCTTCTGCATGCGCGCCTTGCCCGATTCAACGAGCTGCGTGGCGGACTGCCCTCCGCAGCCCACCAGCAGCACGGAGGCCGCGAGCACGACACCGAGCAGGCGGACGGGGACGAAGCGCACCTTGTCGTTCTTCATTTGATCTGCAACCGGTTCATCATGTCGTAAAGGGTCGGTCGGCTGATGCCGAGAAGCTCCGCCGCGCGAACGATGTTGCCATCGGTGCGCGCCAGCGCGGTGATGACGGCCTGACGCTCGGCGTTCTCGCGAACGGTACGAAGGTCCAGCAGCCCACTGTCTTCGGATGACTGGGGCCCCGCGCGCAGGCCGAGGTCCACGGCCGTGATGCGGTCGTCTTCGCACATGATGACGGCGCGCTTGAGTATGTTCTGCAACTCACGCACGTTGCCGGGCCAGCGATGGGCCTCCAAGGACCTCACTGCATCATCGGAGAGCGTCGGCGCCGAGCGGCGCATCTCGGTGGCAAACCGGCGCGAAATCGCATGCGCAAGCAGCACGGGATCGCCGACACGATCACGCAGCGGCGGGATCTCGACGACGATCTCGGCCAGTCGGTAGTACAAGTCTTCGCGGAAGCGACCGTCGGCGATGCGTGCCTTGAGATCCTGGTGGGTGGCACCGACGACGCGCACGTCGATCGGGATCTCTTGCCGGCCACCCACGCGCTCGATGACGCGTTCCTGCAGAAAGCGCAGCAGCTTCGCCTGCAGCGGCATGGGCAGATCGCCGATTTCGTCGAGCATCAACGTGCCGCCGTTGGCTGTTTCGATCTTGCCCAGCGTGGATTTGGTCGCGCCCGTGAAAGCGCCCTTCTCGTAGCCGAAAAGCTCGCTCTCCAGCAGCGTCTCGGGAATGGCCGCGCAGTTGATGGCGACGAAGCGACCCTTGCGCTTGGAGGCGTCGTGCAGCCCCTGGGCCAGCACCTCCTTGCCGGTGCCGCTCTCGCCGAGCAGCAGCACCGTCGCGTCGCTGGGCGCCACCTTCTCGATCATGCGGCACACCCGCTGCATGCCCGGGTCGCGCGTGATGAGGCCCGAGAACACGTCGCTGCTCTGGCGCATCTGCAAACGACGATTTTCCTGCTGCAGCTCGTAGAGGCGGTACGCACGCTCGACGGTCAGGCTGAGCACGTCGGGGTCGACCGGCTTGGCCAGGAAGTCGTAAGCGCCCATGCGGATGGCGCGCAGCGCGTTGTCCTGGTCGTTCTGGCCGGTCAGCACGATGACCTTGGCCGCAGGGTCCAGCTCCAGCAGCTTCTCCAGGCATCTGAACCCTTCGGAGACCGAGTCACGGTCCGGCGGCAGGCCCAGGTCCATCGTGACAACCGCGGGGTTGTGCCGGCGGAACTGCAGCACCGCGCTGGCGACGTCGTCGGCCGTGACGGATTCGAAGCGGTCCAGCGACCATTTGAGTTGCTTCTGCAGCGCGAGATCGTCCTCGACGATCAACAGCGGGGCGTGGCGCGGTGTGCTCATCGAGCGTCCAGGGCCGCCAGCGGAGCATCAGCCTGCGCGTGGAACAGGGGAAGCAGCAGGGTCACGGTGGTGCCCCGGTTCAATTCGCTTTGCACGCTGATCTTGCCTCCCAGTTCCTGTACGTATTGATAGCTCTCGTGGGCGCCGATGCCCATACCGCTGGCCTTGGTGGTCTGGAACGGCTTGAAGAGGCGATTCTGAATGAAATCCTCGCTCATGCCGCAACCACTGTCCTCCACGCAAACGCGAGCCTGGCTGCCTTCGGCGTCCAGGCTCAAGCGGACGTAGCCGCTCAGCGGTGTGGCGTCAAAGGCGTTCTGCACCACGTGGCCCAGCACGCGCTCCACGCGCTCCACGTGGCCGCGCGTGCTGACACCGGGTTGCAAACGCAGCTCCAGCGTGCGGCCCTTGCTGGTCGCCGCTGCCGCCAGCCGCTTGGCGATCTGCTCAAGATCGACACCGCTGGTCACGCCGTGCGGCTTGTCGCCTTCGCGAAGCTGCAGCATGAGCTGACGCATTTTCTCCAGCGAGTTCTCCACCGTATCCAGCATGTCCTGCTGGAACTCCGGGTTGTCGCGCAAGCGCTTGGCGTTCTTCATCATCAGCGAGAGTTGCGTGACGATGTTCTTCAGGTCATGCACGACAAACGCGGACATGCGATTGAAGGCGTCGAACTTGCGAGCTTCCAGGAGTGCCTCGGTCACCTGCGCCTGGTCCAGGTAGCCCGAAGCCTGGCTGGCGGCGGTGCGCAGCAGGTCGCGCACCTCCCAATTCAGCTCGACAACGGCGCGCGGGCGGCCCAACACGATGAACCCGATCAGCGACTCGCGAACGAGCAATGGCAGGAGCAGCCAGCAGCGCGACTCTTCGGCGAGCCAGCCCGGCAGCTCCAAGCCTGGGTAGGCTTCGCGCCGTGCACGCCATTCGTCCACATCCACGATCCAGGCCCGC
This sequence comes from Roseateles sp., assembly GCF_965229315.1. GTDB lineage: Bacteria > Pseudomonadota > Gammaproteobacteria > Burkholderiales > Burkholderiaceae_C > Pelomonas. The sequence goes on along the minus strand of NZ_CBDDJA010000002.1, from coordinate 1,223,144 downwards.
TCGCGCCAGAAGGTCGCGAGCGATGCGTCACGTGGCTCGCCACCCTGCACGGAGGGGAGATTCCAATGTGCGGCCTGGATGAAGTCGCCGCCTGCCGAGCGTTGCATCCAAAGCATGCCGCTGGGGCTCTCGACCAGATTGGCCAACGCACGCACGACGGTCTCCGAGGTGTTCTGCGTCTCAGCACTGCCCGACAGCAGTTGGGTGAATCGCAACCACTCCTCACGATAGTCGTAGCGGTAGCTGAAGAAATTCTTGCTGATGTAGACGCGCAGCCGCGAACGCATGGAGCCGGACGCCACGAGCAGGGCGAGCGCAACCAGCGCGACGAAGACCAGCGCCACCGACAAGGCCCTGCCCCAGTGACCGCCGGTGTAGCGCACGTAATAGCCGACGCCGGCCACCACCAGCAGGTAGGCACCGACGAGCAGGAGCGTCGCTGAATGAAAGACCGCCGCGCGGGAAACATGCAGCTTGCCCAGCCAGTTCGCGTGCCGGCGGGAAGCCACGTACAGCAGCGGAACAGCCGCCGCATGAACCAGCGAACGCACGCTGACCGCATCGCCATCGAAACGCTGGAACAGCGCAGCCTGCGAGTTGATGAAAAGGTCGAAGAAGAAGATCGCGCCCAGCCCCAGGCACACGGGCTTGGCATTCCAGCGTGCATCGGCTGTCGAATTGCGCAGCATCTGCTCGACCAGCACCAGGCCGAGCACCGCCAGTGCAAGCGACAGCAAGGCATGCGGCCGGCTCAGGTTGTCCGGCATGAGGTACTCGCCCACAACGATGAGGGCCAGCTGCAGCAGCAGGATGCCGATGGCAAACGGACGGATCCAGCCCAGGCCGCCGCTGCGCCGGGAGGGCGGCAACAACATCAGCATGAACGCGAACCACAGGCTGAAACGCAGCAGGTCCAGCCCCGGCACGACCCATCCCGGCAGTCGATCAGACCAATGCCTGAGCGCATCGACCAGCGCAACGCCGGCCCAAAGCGAACTCACGGCCAGCGCCGCAAGGAACACCAGCGCCAGCGACGTCACCGGCTGTCGACCCTGCCTCAGCCGGACGGCGAAATGAAGGGCGAACAGACCATAGGCCAGGCAGCAGACCAGATCGCCGACGCTGCTCAACGATGAGAGCGCGGACAGCACCCCGACCCAGGCACCAGGAGCAGATTCCAGTTCAGCTGCGAATGGCATGCGAGATTCAAGCATGCCCAGGCCGCCTCACGCATCGACGCTGGCGCCGGGCTCGGCAAGCGGTCAGCGGGCGCCCTTGCCGGTCAGCACGACGGCAACCGTCTCCAGCATGATCAGAAGATCCAGGAAGAGCGAATGGTTCTTCACGTAGTACAGGTCGTACTGCAGCTTCTCCACCGAATCTTCGATCGTGGAGCCGTACTCATAGCGCACCTGGGCCCAGCCGGTGACGCCCGGCTTCACGCTGTGCCGAACAGCGTAGTAGGGAATCTTGCCGACCAGTTCGTCGACAAAAAACTGACGCTCCGGACGCGGTCCGACCATGCTCATCTCGCCCCAGAGCACGTTGAACAACTGTGGCAATTCGTCGATGCGCACCTTGCGGATGAAGCGCCCCACACGCGTGACGCGGTCGTCGTTCTTGGTCGCCCAACGGGGCCTGCCGTCCTTCTCGGCATCCGTGCGCATGCTGCGGAACTTGATGACGTTGAAGGGTACGCCGTTCAGGCCCACACGTTCTTGACGGTACAGCACCGGGCCTCGCGACTCGAGACGAATGATCACCGCGGTGGCCAGCATAATGGGCCAGGCCACCGCCAAAATCAAAGCGGCAAAGACGACATCACAAACGCGCTTGATCGCTGCACGCAGCATGCCCTGGCTGAAACCATCGCCGAAAATCAGCCAGCCGGCATTGACGTGCTTGATGTTGATCTGGGCCAGCGTCTTCTCGAAATGCGTCGCGATGTCCACCACCCGCACGCCGGACAGCTTGCAGTCGAGCAACTGGCGCAGCGGCATGCTGCCACCACGGCGTTCACTCAAGGCGACCACGATCTCGTCCACGTTATGCCGCAGCGCAGCCTCGGTCAGGTTGGCACTGCCATTGATGATCTCGGCATGCGGGACCTCCGGCTTGTCCTCGTTGGGACCGGCGTAGTAGCCCACGATCTGGGCATGAGGGTCGGACGCCCGCAGCGTGTTGCTGACGGCGCGCGCCGCGGCACCTGTGCCGAAGATCAGGATGCGACTGCGCAGGCGGGCCTGGGTACCGGAATGCGCTGCGTAGACGCGATGAACCATGACCGCCGCGACCGCCGCCATGGCCACCAGAGTCAGCATGTCACGGTGGCTGGTACCCGAAGGCACCAGGCTGAAGATCGCATAAGCCAGCGGCAGCCCGAACAACAAGCCGAACAGCGCCCGGGCGCAGGATTCAGTGATCGAGCGGTTGTGAACGTGCTGGTAGAAGCCCGTCGCCGAATTGATGACGAACATGCAACCAGCCAGCGACAAGCCATGAGAAGCCGCGAAGGGCAGAGCCGTTTGTGCGGCTTCACCTTGGCTGAGCACCACCGCGATGACGGCAAACACAATCAGGCCGAGGTCGAAAAAGACCTGGAGCAACGTTTGCCTGTGCAAGTAGTGGTTGAATATCCGAATCATCTGCATTCCCGATCCCTATCGCCGGTATCCAAGCCTGTGCAAGTCGATCAACGAAATTCGAAACAGTATCGATTTCCATTCATCCCGGCGCACTGGCCGTCCACAGCATCAACTTGCGTGCCCAACTGCTGCAGGCTATCTAGGAGACCGTCCGGCTGGCCCGTGGATGCCAGTGGATGCCAGTGGCTTGACGCCCATCAGACATGCGAACCAACCTTGATCGCGCCGGCATCATGCCTTCGCCACCCCACCTTGAAAGCCCCCCGTTTGGAGGGTGCCCGCCCCTTGAATTCGGGTCGGGTGGCGGTGGCGGCGCTCACCTGATGTTTCGCGCGTTTTGCCTCCGGCGGCAGTAGACCCGAAAGTCCATCGCGGCGACACCACGCACCTTGCATCGGGCATCGCAAAACGTGCGAAACGCACAACCATTTGTTTGGGATAGAGCTGTCTCGATTTGGGCGCCCGAACAGCCGCCGGCGCGATTCCCAAAGCGCCAAACGCTGGGCGATTGATACGTATCGCCTGTCATCGGCAATATTCACGGCGGCGCGAAAGCAGAGGGTCAAATAACGCTTACGTTACCGGGAGCCGTGTTTCGCCCGATCAAGCCCCAAATGCATAGAACCTGCCTCGGGCAGGTTCTCAGAAAATAAAAATGCCCACCGAAGTGGGCATTCCGGGTCGCAGCGAAAACTCAGCGCACCACAGCGAGCTGCTCGCGAGCGCCGCCCTTGTAGGTGTAGAGCGTCAGGGCGCCGTTCTTGATGTCACCCTTGTCGTCGAAGGAGATCACGCCGGTCACGCCCTTGTAGCCGGACGTCTTGGCCAGCACAGGCAGGTACTTGGCCGGATCGGAAGAGCCAGCCTTGACCATCGCCGCGGCCAGCACGTTCACTGCGTCATAGACGTAGGGCGCGTAGATCTGCACGTCCACGTTGAACTTGGACTTGAACTTGGTGCGGAAGTCGTCCATTCCCTTCTTGGCTTCGCCTTCGACACCGCCGGCCTCGGCGCAGACGACCTGGCCGTCAGCCATCGTGCCAGCGGCCAGCTTGGGCAGTTCGCCCGTGCAGATGCCGTCGCCGCCCATGAACTTGGCTTCGATGCCGAGCTGCTTCATCTGGCGCAACATCGGGCCGGCCACGGCGTCCATGCCGCCGAAGAAGACCACATCGGGCTTCTTGCCCTTCAGGGAGGTCAGGATGGCGGTGAAGTCCGTGGCCTTGTCGTTCGTGAACTCGCGACCGACGACCTTGCCGCCAGCGCCCTTGACGCCCTTCTCGAACTCGTCGGCGACGCCCTGGCCGTAGGCGGTACGGTCGTCGATGACGGCGATGGACTTGCCCTTGAGCTGCGCGACCGAGTACTTGCCCAGCGTGCCACCCAGGTGCACGTCGTCAGCGACGACTCGGAAGGTGGTCTTGTAGCCGTTGCGGGTGAACTTCGGGTTCGTGGCCGACGGCGAGATCTGCGGGATGCCCGCGTCGCTGTACACCTTGGAGGCCGGGATGGACGTGCCGGAGTTCAGGTGGCCCACAACGCCGTTGACCTTGGAGTCCACCAGCTTCTGGGCAGCAGCCGTGCCTTGCTTCGGGTCGCCGGCGTCGTCTTCGGCCAGCAGTTCGAACTTGGCCTTCTTGCCGCCGATCATGACGCCCTTGGCGTTCAGTTCTTCAATGGCCAGACGGGCACCCAGTTCGTTGTCCTTGCCCAGGTGGGCAATCGCGCCGCTGGTCGGTGCAACGTGACCGATCTTGACGACCAGCTCCTGGGACATCGCGGCACCGCTGAGCAGCGCGGCGACGGCACCCACCACCAAATTCAACTTGACTTGCATGGATCAACTCCGGTTTGGAAAAGAGAGGAACAACAACAAAACAGCTATCGACTGCTGAGTTTTCAACCGATTGAACATACCCCAAATCCGGGGGGGCCTCATTCGGGAAAGCGTGGACGCCAAGTGGTCAACCGGCCGCCGAGAAGTGATCGAGCTTGGCGCCGGACTGCTTGTAGTGGCGATAGCGCACCCGCCCCGCCTGAACCTGCTGGGGATCAGTGCCGACCACTTCGAGCACGCGCTCGAAGTGCAGCGCCTCGGACGGCATCTCGTCGCCCAGGTTCAGCAACAGCCCGCGGTGCGGCAACTGCGCCGCGTCGTCCACGAGCAGCACCTCGCCCGGTGCGGGCGGTCTGTGCGAGTCCTGGCCGTCCCAACGCCGATGCGGGATGAACTCCGTCGCGTCGAAGCTCCACAGCAACCCGTCCAGGCGCGCCGCCTGTGTCGCTGGGATGCACACGCCGACCGGCTTGCCCGACGCGAGAGCGCGCCGGATCAGACGGCAGGCGTAGTGCAACGGGTCGGCCGCGTCACTGTAGAAGCTGACCTGCGTCATGTCCGCCCCTCGGCCGTCGGATACGCCTGGCGATCCCCCGAGGGGATGGCGGGCCGGCTTGGGGCGGCCCGGCGCTCGGCCCGCTGAGGAATTCCCACCACTTACTTCGCGTAGCCCAGCACGAAGTGCGTCAGCAGGCCCACGGGGCGGCCCGTCGAGCCCTTGGCCGCGCCGCCCTTCCAGGCCGTGCCGGCGATGTCCAGGTGGCCCCACCGGTACTTGCCGGCGAAGCGCTGCAGGAACTTCGCGGCCGTGATCGACCCGCCCGCGCGGCCGGCGATGTTGGCGACATCGGCGAAGTTGCTCTTCAGGCCTTCGGCGTAGTCTTCATCCAGCGGCATGCGCCAGCACGGGTCCAGCGCCGCGTCGCCAGCCGCCGTCAGCGAGGCCGCCAGTTCGTCGTCGCTCGCGTACATGCCGCTGCGCACGCCGCCCAGCGCGATGACGCAGGCGCCGGTCAGCGTCGCCACGTCCACCACGACCGCGGGCTTGAAGCGCTCGGCATAAGTCAGCGCGTCGCACAGGATCAGGCGACCTTCGGCATCGGTGTTCAGGATCTCGATGGTCTGGCCCGACATCGACGTCACCACGTCGCCCGGCTTGACCGCATGACCGCTGGGCATGTTCTCGCAAGCCGCCACGATCATGACGAGGTTCAGCTTGGGGCGGAGCTCGGCCACCGCGCGCAGCGTGCCGATGACGCTGGCCGCGCCGCCCATGTCGAACTTCATCTCGTCCATCTCGGCGCCCGGCTTCAACGAAATGCCGCCGGTGTCGAACGTGATGCCCTTGCCGACCAGCACGACCGGCGCCACCGTCTTGGCCGCCCCGTCGTAGCGGGCGACGATGAAGCGCAGCGGCTCATCCGAACCCTGCGCGACGGACAGGAAGCTGCCCATGCCCAGCTTCTCGACGGCCTTGCGGTCCAGCACCTCGACCTTCAAGCCATGGCTCTTGCCCAGGCCTTGCACGACCTGACCGAGGTAGGTCGGCGTCGCGTAGTTGGCCGGGCGGTTCGCGCACTCGCGCGCCAGCTCCACACCGGCAGCGATGGCCTGGCCACGCAGCAGGCCGGCCTTGGCGGCCTTCAAGCCGGCCTTGCCCACCAGCAGCGCCACCTTGGCCAGCTTGGGTGCAGCAGGCGCGCTGGGCTTGGTATGGCGGTAGACGTAGACGGCTTCCATGCCCGCCAGCGCCGTCTGCTCGGCGAGGGATTCGGCGAGGTCATCACCAAAACCGGCGAAGGCCACGGCCGCGCTGACGGCGCCGCGCGACTTGATCTGCGCCAGGCCCGCAGCCAGCGCGCTGCGTGCCGCAGCCAGCGTCGACTTGCCACTGGCGGCCAGCACAAGGCGCGGCGCCTTGATGCCTTCCGCATGGGTCAGCGTCAAGGCCTGGCCAGCTTTCAATGCGAAATCGCCGAGCTTGATCGCGGCTTGCACATGCTTGGCGACGACGGCATCCAGACCCTGGGGCAACGCCTCGCCACCGATCACGACGACGAGCGCATCAGCGCCCGCGCCCGCGAGCCCATCGAGCTCTGCGGTTTGAATCTTGAAGTCCATAATGACCAGAAGTAGATAGAGTGATTTGATGTTATTCGATTCATCGACGCGGTCCGAGCTGGCCAAGAGCTTCGGCGTCACGCTCGTGGTCATCCTGACCATCATGCTCACGTCGACGCTGATCCGCACGCTGGGCCAGGCCGCTGGCGGCAACGTGGCGCCGCAGGACGTGCTGCTCCTGATGGGATACGCAACCATCTCCCACCTGGCGACGATGCTGATCCTGTCGCTGTTCGTCGCCGTCGTCATCACGCTGGGCCGGTTGTACCGCGAGTCCGAGATGACGATCTGGTTTGCCAGCGGCATCCCGCTGGCGCGCTTCGTGCGGCCGGTGCTGCGCATGGCTTGGCCCGTGCTGCTGGCCGTGGTCGTGCTGGAACTGCTGGTCTGGCCCTGGGGCAACCAGAACAGCGCCGAGCTGCGCGACCGCTACCAGAAGCGCAGCGACCTGTCGCGCGTCGCGCCGGGCCAGTTCCAGAGCTCACGTGATGGCAGCCGCGTGTTCTTCATCGAGCGCGATGGCGACAACGCCGCCACGGGCCGCAACGTCTTCATCCTGGCCAACCAGAACGAGCGCGAATCCATCACCACCTCCGCGCGCGGCCGGCTGGAGATGGAAGGCGATGACCGCTTCCTGGTGCTGGACCATGGCCAGCGCAACGAGACCCAGCTCAAGACCGGAGACAAGAGCCTGGCCCGGTTCGAGCAGTACCACGTCATGACCGACACGCAGGTGCTGGCCAACGCCAGCCAGTTGCCGCCCAAGGCCATGGCCACGCTGGACCTGCTGCGCCTGCCCACACCCAAGAACCAGGGCGAGCTGACATGGCGCTTCGGCATGATCCTGGGCGGCATCAACATGGCGCTGCTGGGCGTGGGCCTGTCGGCGTCCAACCCGCGCCGCGCCAGCAACTGGAACCTGCTGTTCGCGCTGCTGGCCTTCATCGTCTACTTCAACCTCATCAACCTGTCGCAGTCCTGGGTGGGCAACGGCCGCGCCGGGCTGCCGCAGGCGCTGCTCGGCGTGCATGGCACGGCTTTCGTGCTGGCCCTGTCCGTCATCTGGCTGCGCGACAACGGCAACCGCTTCTGCCTGCGGCGGCGGCTGCAGAAGAAGGCCGCCACATGAGGACCGTGCGCCGCCTGCTCTACAAGGACATCACCGGCTCCGTGCTGCTGGTCGCCGTGGCCTTCCTGTCGCTGTTCTTCTTCATCGACTTCGTCGACGAGCTTGAACGCATGGCCCGCGTCGGCGCCGGTGGCGGCAAGGCCGCGGTGCTGGCGTTGATGGAACTGCCCGGCCATTTCTACGAGCTGTTTCCCATCGCCGTGCTGATCGGCGCCATCGTCGCGCTGGCGCGCCTCGCGCAGAGCAGCGAGTTCACCATCCTGCGCACCGGCGGTCTCGGCCCGGCGCGCGCGCTCACGCTGCTGGCCGGCCTCGCGGCCGTATTCGCGGTGCTGACCTTCGTCGTAGGTGATTACGTCGCGCCGCAGTTCGAACGCGAGGGCGATGACATGCGCGCCCGCTTCAGCCACGACGCCAATCCCGTCAGTCGTGGCGCCTGGCTGAAGGACCACCAGAAGGTCGATGGACAGGACCGAAGCTACTCGGTCAAGGTCGGGCGCGTGGGCTCCGGGGGACAGCTGGAGGACGTGCGCATCTACGAGTTCGACGCCGAAGGCCGGCTGATGTCGCGCACCGAGGCCGAGAAGGTCGACGTGAACGCGCAGGGCCTGTGGCATCTGCAGGCCGTCAAGCGCACCCTTTGGAACCCCGGCACATCGGCGTCGGCCAGCCCGGTGGGCGATGTGGTCGTCAGCGAGCAGCAGCTCGACCAGTTGGACTGGAAGAGCTCGCTGCATGCCGGCGTCATCGCCGCCGCCGTGCTGCCGGCTATGTCGATGTCCACGCTGGAGCTGTACCGCTACATCAAGCATCTGTCGGCGCAGGAGCAGTCGGCCCAGGCCCACAACATCCAGTTCTGGCGCAAGGCGTTCTACCCCTTCGCCTGCTTCGTCATGGTGGCGCTGGCGCTGCCGTTCGCCTACCTGCATGGCCGCTCGGGCGGCATCAGCATCAAGGTGTTCGGCGGCATCATGCTGGGCATCAGCTTCGTGCTGCTGAACAACGTGGCTGGCCACCTGGGCCTGCTGAAGAACTGGACACCGTGGGTCGTGGCTGCGACGCCCAGCCTGCTCTACCTCGGCTTGTCGATGGCCGCGTTCACATGGCTCGTGCGCTACCGCTGATGGACGGCCTGCTGCTGTTTGCCCATGGTGCCCGGGACGCGGCCTGGGCGAAGCCCTTCGAGCTCGTCGCCGCGCGCTTGCGCGCCGCAAGGCCCGACACCCCGCTCGCACTGGCCTACCTGGAATTCATGTCGCCCGGCGTCGAGGCGGCCGCCGAGACGCTCGTAGCCGCCGGCTGCACACGCGTGCACGTACTGCCCCTGTTCCTCGGCACCGGCGGCCATGTGCGGCGCGACATCCCGCCGCTGCTGGATCATCTGCGCGCACGCCACGGCCACGCCGTTGAATGGCGGTTGCACCCTGCGCTCGGCGAGCACGACGCCGTACTTCAAGCCATGTGCGACGCCTGCCTCGGCACACTCGAATGAAACACCCCCGCGTCAGCAGCTCAGGAGCGGCCGCGCGCCACTGACATGAACCTGCACCAATTCCGCTTCGTCCAGGAAGCCGCCCGCCGCAACCTCAACCTGACCGAGACGGCCAAGGCGCTGTTCACGTCGCAGCCCGGCGTGTCCAAGGCCATCCTGGAGCTGGAGGAAGAGCTGGGCGTGGACATCTTCTCGCGCCACGGCAAGCGGCTGCGCCGCATCACCGAGCCGGGCCAGCAGGTGCTGGCCTGCATCGAGATCATCCTGCGCGAAGTGGGCAACCTCAAGCGCATCGGCGAGGAGTACTCGCGCCAGGACAGCGGCACCTTCTCCATCGCCACCACCCACACGCAGGCCCGCTACGTGCTGCCCGCGCCGGTCGCACAGTTGCGCAAGCAGTTACCGCTGCTGCGCGTCAGCCTGCACCAGGGCAGCCCCGACCAGGTCGCCAGGATGCTGCTGGACGAGTCCGCCGACCTGGGGCTGGCGACCGAGTCGCTGACGCAGTACCCGGAGCTGGTCACCCTGCCCTGCTACGAATGGCAGCATGTGATGGTGGTGCCCCGCGACCACCCGCTCGCCTCGGTCGAGCGCATCAGCCTGGAACAACTGGCCGCGGAGCCACTGGTGTCCTACCACCCCAGCTTCACGGGCCGCACCCGCGTCGACAAGGCCTTCGCGGCCCGCCACCTGACGCCCAACGTCGTGCTGGAAGCCATCGACGCCGACGTCATCAAGACCTATGTGCGCCTGGGCATGGGCGTGGGCATCGTGGCCGAGATGGCCATGCGCGAGGAACCCGCCAACAGCGACCTCGTCGCGCGGCCGCTGGGCACGCTGCTGGGCAGCAACGTCACGCGCGTGGCCTTCAAGCGCGGCGCCTACCTGCGCAACTACGTGTACAGCTTTGCCGAGCTGCTGTCCGAACGGCTGAGCCGCAAGCTCATCGAGAAGGCGATGAACGGCGACGCGACGGATTTCGGCCTGTAGCGCTCAGGTCTCGCTGCCGAAGCTGGAGTCCAGCGGCAGCATCAGGTCCACACCCTCGCCGCGCAGGCCCGCTTCGAACAGGTCGCGCGCAACGCTGTAGAGCAGCAGCAGGTCGCGGTAGGCCGGCAGATCGAAGTTGCTGACGCCCGGGCCGCCACCGCGCGCGAGCAGTTCCTGCAGCATCTTCATCGCGCCGGCCGGATCGGCCCACACCACCTGCAGGTGCGCGATGACGCTGGGGCAGGCATCCAGGCTGCGGCCTCGCGCCAGGCTCTGTGCCCACTGCGGCGGCGCCGCCCCGAAACGCTGCTCGAACTGCATCGCCCGTTGCGCGAACACCTCGGGCTGGCCGCGGTGCTGGCACAACTCCATCAGCATCAGGTAGGGCATCGCCCCCGCGTTGCCGCGGGGCAGCCGCGCGGCCAGCAGGTCAGCCGCGGCCTCGTGCTGGCCCAGCAGTTGCAGGAAATCGACCTGCTGCTGCAGGTCCAGCAGCTCGTCGGCGATGGTCAGCTCGGCCGGCAACTCCTCGGACAGCAGGGGCGCTGACGCCACAGCCTGCGAAGGCATGGGCTGGGTGCGCATGGCCTGCGAGGCCGTGAGCGCGTCGTCCACTTGCGGCGGCTCCGGCGTGACCGGTGGCCAGGCCATCGGGCGCGGCTGGGGCTTCGTGATCGTGTGCTGCCCCTCGTCGGGCAGCGCCGCAGCACCGCCTGCAACAGCGGGTGCGATGCCGGAGGCCGGCGCCGCTGGCGTTGACCGGCGGCCGCCCTCCGCCGAGTGCAGCGCGCGCCAGTAGGCACGCTCGCGGCGCCGCCGCTCGTCGAGCCAGCGGCTGCCGTAGAAGGCCACGGCACCCGCCAGCAGGCTCAGGCCCAGCGTCAGCAGCCACGTCATCGGATCGCTGTAGGGCGAGGGGCGCACGCCGCGCACGGGCGCTGGCGCTGGATCGGGAGCCGCTGCGGGTGCAGAGGCTGGTACCGACGCAGCCACGGATGCAGGCGCCGAAGCTGGCTCCGGCGGCGCAGCGGCGGCTGTCTGGGCCGCGGATGCGGCAGCCGCCTGGCGCGCCTGCAACTCGGCACGCAGTTGGGCCACCGTCTGCTCCAGTTGGGCGATCTGCGCTTCGAGCTCGGGCGTGAGTTCCACCTCGGGTGCGCTGGCAACGGCCCTGGCCGGACGCGGCGCCTGGCCCACCAGCACCTCGGGCCGCTCCAGCACCAGGCGCGGGCCGGTCTGGCGAGGCGGCTTCGGGCGCGGCCCTGGTTTGACGGCCGGCGCGGGCGGTGCATCCCCCGCAGTGCGTGCGACGGGCTCGGCGGCCGGCGGCGTCACCGCAGGCGGCGGCGTCGGTGCGGGCAGCGGCAGCGCGGCGGTGGCGGCCGACGTGGCCGGCGGGTCGATGAAGGCGTTGAACTCCCGCGTGAGCCGCAACGGGCAGCCCAGCGCCAGCGTGATGCGCAACGCGGGCTCCTCGACGCGCACCAGGCTCTGCAGCCGCAGCCGTTGCTGCCCCGGCTCGCCTTCGACGCGCAGTTGCAACAACCCGGCCGGCACGCGCGCGTCGCCGGCAGACACCTCCGCTCGCAGGCAGGAATCCCCCAGCCGTTCGCCCTCAGCCAACGTCAGCGGCACGCTGACATCCAGCGGCTGGCCCAGCGTCGAATGCACCTGCGGCCGCCCGAGCCCGAGCGCCTGCACGCCGGAAGGCGTCAGGCTGGTCAGCAGAGCCAAGGTGGGCGCAAGGGCACCCAGCAACGTCGGGCGCAGGGCCGTGAGGGGCATTGACGGCAGTGGCTTGCGGTGAAGTTGATAAGAGGTGTAACAGCTGCTCGGACCACTCTAGCATGCAGCCCGGCGCCGGCCCGGGTGCGCGCGGGCGGCACAATGCCCGTCAGCCATGAACGCACTCAGCCTCACTCCCGCCGAACGCCAGCAGATCGACCAGGGCGTCTGGTTCTCCAGACTGTCCGAACCGCTGCGCAACGACATCCTGCAGCGCGCCTTCGTGCGCCGTCTGGCCGACGAGACCATGCTGTCCCACCGCGGCGAGCCCGCCGAGGAATGGTCGGCCGTCGCCAAGGGCGCCGTGCGCGTCAGCTCGGTGTCGCTGGCCGGCAAGCAGATCTCGCTGACCTACGTCGAGCCCGGCACTTGGTTCGGCGACATCGCCCTCTTCGACGGCCTGCCCCGCACGCATGACGCCTACGCGCACGGTGAGACGACACTGCTGTGCGTGCGCAAGGCCGACTTCCGCGCGCTGCTGGCAGCGCACAGCGAGCTGTACGACGCGCTGTTGCGGCTGAACTGCCGCCGCCTGCGCCTGATGTTCGACATGATCGAGGACCTCAACACCCGCCCGCTGGCCGCACGCCTGGCCAAACAGGTGCTGCTGCTGGCGCGCTCCTACGGCGTGCACGAGGGCGACGAGATCCGCATCGGCCTGCAGCTGGCGCAGGAAGACCTGGCGCAGCTGCTCGGCGCGTCACGCCAGCGCGTGAACCAGGAGCTCAAGGCCTTCGAGCGCGAAGGCGCGGTGCGCGTGGAGCCGACGCGGCTCGTCGTGCTCAACCGCGACAAGCTGCTGGCCGCCGCCGCCCGCTGAGGCTGCCGCCGAGGCGACACGGCGCGCCGCCCTCGCCTCGCAGAATCGGCGATTGGCCTTCTCGAACCCGACCTCCATGGACGCATTCACCGGCACCCGCCCCCTTGCCCAACCGCTGGACACCGCGGCCCTCGAAGGCTGGCTGTCCGCCCACGTGGACGGCTTCACCGGGCCGCTGACGATCGAGCAGTTCAAGGGCGGGCAGTCCAACCCGACCTACCTGCTGACGACGCCCGGCGCGAAGTACGTCATGCGCAGCAAGCCGGCCCCCGTCGCCAAGCTGCTGCCGTCGGCGCACGCCATCGAGCGCGAGTTCCAGGTCATGGGTGCGCTGGCGTCCACCGACGTGCCCGTGCCGGCCATGCATGCGCTGTGCGACGACGAAGCCGTCATCGGCCGGGCTTTCTACATCATGTCCTTCATGCCCGGCCGCGTGCTGTGGGACCAGAGCCTGCCCGGCATGGGCAACGCCGAGCGCGCCGCGCACTACGACGAGATGAACCGCGTCATCGCGGCGCTGCACAAGGTCGATGTCAACGCCGTGGGGCTGGCAGCGTACGGCAAGCCCGGCAACTACTTCGAGCGCCAGATCGGCCGCTGGAGCAAGCAGTACCTGGCCTCCGTCACCGAACCCAACCCGGCGATGGACGCGTTGCTGGCCTGGCTGCCGGCGCACATCCCGGCTTCTGCGCGCGACGAGCGCGAAGTCGGCATCGTGCACGGCGACTACCGCATGGACAATGTCGTCTTCCATCCCACCGAGCCGCGCATCATCGCCGTGCTGGACTGGGAGCTGTCCACGCTGGGCCACCCGCTGGCGGACTTCAGCTACCACTGCATGAGCTGGCACATCCAGACCTCGGGCGCGGCGCGTGGCCTGGGCGGCCAGGACCTGGCCGCGCTGGGCATCCCGTCAGAACGCGACTACGTGCAGCGCTACTGCGAACGCACCGGCCGCGCCGACGTCGATGCCGTCATGGCCGACTGGAACTTCTACATGGCCTACAACCTGTTCCGCATCGCGGCCATCGTGCAGGGCATCGCCAAGCGCGTGGTGGACGGCACCGCGTCAAGCGCGCAGGCCCGGGAGACGGCCAAGAGCGCCGGGCCGCTGTCGCAGCTGGCCTGGCGCTTCGCGCAGAAGGCCTGAGCACGACGGCCTGACAGCGTTCAGGCCACGTCGCCGGGCCGCGTGGACGGTGTGAAGGCGATGGACGTGGTGGTCGGCCACGCGCCGCTGTCCGACAGCCGGCCATTCACGCGCAGCGCCTCGCGCGCCGCGCACTCCAGCAGCCGCACCAGCGCCTGCACCTTGGCGATGTCGGGCTCCGCCATCTCGGTGCGCAGGTAGATGTTGCCGCGCATGCACATCAGCACGAACGGATGGCCGTCGGGCAGCAGGTCCTGGCTCGCCTGCACGAGCGCGTCGCTGAGCTCGCCCTCCATCCAAGCACCGGTCAGGTCCTTGGTGACGCCGACGACGCCGTAGCGCTGGCGCACCAGCTGCGACGTGTTGTTGAACTTCGGGAACATCACCAGCCAGCGCATCTCCTCGGGCGTGTCGGTGTCCACCCGCGTCTTGAGCGTGTCGGTGTAGGCCTCGAAGACCGCGCGCTCCAGGTTCTCCATCAGCGAGCGGCACAGCACCATGAGCTGCAGGTCGGGGTGCAGGCCCATCTCGCAGCGCATGCGCAGTTCGGTGCCGGGCAGGTAGCTGCGCTGCGACACGCCCCACTCCACGCGCAGCGGCCCGGGCAAGGCCTTGGGCGCCTCGATGAGGAAGCCCAGCCCGTCGCGGGTCTGCGTGAAACTGGCGTTGCGCGCCTCGGCCCAGTCCTGGATCGGACGCCAGCGCGCGGCGTTGGCGCGGGTCACGAGCCAGTGCTTGACTTGCTTTACCACCATGAGTCGTGAGAATCGGGCTGGTTGTAGGGCCTGTTGCCCTGGGACGGAGGCGACGGATGATCGAAGTGTATTCATGGCCCACGCCCAACGGCCACAAGGTGCACATCATGCTGGAGGAGTGCGGCCTCGCGTACCGGGTGCATCCCGTGGACATCGGTTCCGGCGAGCAATTTGCCCCACCATTCCTCGCCATCAGCCCGAACAACAAGATTCCCGCAATCACCGACCCCGACGGCCCCGATGGCACGCCGATGTCGATGTTCGAAAGCGGCGCCATCCTGCTGTACCTGGCCGGCAAGACGGGTCGGTTGCTGCCGGCCGATGTGCGCGGCCGATACGAGGTGCTGCAGTGGCTGATGTTCCAGATCGCCAGCGTCGGCCCCATGCTGGGCCAAGCGCACCACTTCCGCGTCTACGCACCCGAGAAACTGCCCTACGCCATTGAGCGCTACACCCGCGAGGCCCAGCGGCTCTACGGCGTCATCAACAAGCGGCTGGCACACGCGACCTACCTCGGCGGCCCCGACTACTCCATCGCCGACATCGCCGTCTTCCCGTGGCTGCGCGCCTGGAAGACCCAGGGCGTGGAGATGGCCGACTATCCGCACCTCAAGGGTTGGTTCGACGAGATCGCCAAGCGGCCTGCCGTGCAGCGCGGCGTGCAGGTGCTGGCGGGCGCGCGCAAACCGCTCACGGACGACAGGGCGCGCGAGGCGCTGTTCGGACAGCGGCAGGTGCTGCAGCGATAGGGTCTGTCAGGGCCCGGCGCCGGCGGTCTGCTGGCCGATGCGCAAGACGACGAACTCCGCCGGCTTGACCATCGCCACGCCCACCATCACCACGAGCCGGCCATTGTCGAGATCGTTCTGCGTCATCGTCGTGCGGTCGCAGCGCACGAAAAAGGCCTGCTCCGGCTTCTGGCCCAGCAGCGCGCCGCGTGTCCATTCGCCGGACAGGAAGTCGCCGATGGCCTGGCGCACCCGGGCCCACAGCGCTTCGCCGTTGGGCTCGAACACCGCCCATTGCGTCCCGAGGTCCATGGAGTGCTCCAGGTACGCGAAGTAGCGACGCTGGCTGACGTACTTCCATTCAGGGTCCGAGCTGATCGTGCGGGCGCCCCACACCCTCAGGCCCCGGCCCGCGAACGCGCGCAGGCAGTTGATGCCCTCGGGGTTCAGCACGTCCTGCTCGGCGGCGGTGACGGCCCGCTCGAAACCGAGGGCGCCCACCACCACCTCGTTGGCAGGCGCCTTCCAGACGCCCCGCTCCTGGTCCACACGCGCGCAGATGCCGGTCACGAAGCCGGATGGCGGCAGGTTCAGCGGCTGGCCGGCGAGCGGGTCCGCCACCGTCACCCAGGGGTAGTACAGCGCGGCATGCCGGCTGTCCAGGCGTCGACGCAGGTCGCGCACCTCGCTCACCGTCAGGGCCTCGGGCGAATCCAGCAGCGCGAGGCGGTAGCGCAGGCGCTCGGCATGCGCGATCAGCGCCGCCGTGATGGCCGAGACCTCGCTCGGGCGCTGCACGGCGTGCCAGGTGCTGCCGGGCGCAGCCACCAGGGCCACGTCGTCCACGGCGGCCAGCGCCGCCAACCCCGTCGCCGGATCGGCACGACCTTCGTAGGCGGCACTGCCGGGCAGCTGCCCGTCGTTGCCGCCGGCCAGTTGCACCGTCAGCGTCACGCCTGCCTCGAACCTGCGTCGCCAGGCCAGCCGCTCGTCGCCGCCCGCCGCCGTCACGTCGGCCGGCGGGAGCTGCCAGCTGAGGCCCGAGGCCAGCGCCTGCACCCAGGCGAGGCCGTCGGCGAAGGCGTCGCCCGGCACCACGACCGGCACGCCGTCCCCGGCCTGCGCACCGACGCTGGCCTGCAGGCTCTGCGCTGCGCGCGCGCCGTTGGGCCACATGCCACGCCACGCCGACGCCACGCGGCCATCGGCGGCCAGCGTCTCGACGCTCACCGTCAGCAGTTGCACGGCGGCCGGCACGGGCGTGGCGCCGTTGACCTGCCAGCGGCCATCGCTGCCGAGCGTGGCACTGCCCAGCGGCAGGTCCTGCGCATGCCGCACGGCCGATGCCGCAGCGGTCGGCGTGACCCACACCACGTCGCCCTCCGCCAGCGCGGCCCAGGAGGCCAGCGCCGCACCCAGCTTCAGCCCCAGCCGCACGCGCAGGTTGCCGGCGGCCCCCGGATGACGGGCCGCCACGGGCGCCTCGCCCGCGCGGCCGCGCGCACGCCCATCGGCACACAGCGGCGCATCCGGTGCCGTCGCAGCCAGCGGCTGGAACACCCGGCTCACATGCAGGCGCCGCCCGCCGTTGTCGAAGAAGCTGCGTGCGGCATGCCACAGGAAGTTGGGGCGCGCCGCGGCGGTGCCGTCGGCGGCCAGCGCCAGCGGCTGGCCGTCGCCATACAGGCGTTCGAAGTCGCCGAGGCTGGTCAGCAGCGCCGGCACACCGGCCACCGGCCCCGAGCGGCACGGGCCGACGAAGCCGGCGGTCGAGGTCTCGACGCCCTCGATCGCCTTGGCGCGCAGGCTCGTTTCCTCGATGTAGACGCCGGGGGCGAGGTAGGCAGGCATGACGCCCGACTTTAGAGCCCGGCGGGCCTGCGCGCCGAAGCCGGAGCAGGCGACACCGCCAGTGTCCGCTTCAGCTCAAGGCCGCACGCCGGGCGGCTGCATGGCCATGCCGGCCGAGCGCCGCGCCAGATAGACCTCCAGCGCCAGCAGCTCGGCGCTGTCCCAGTCCCACACCTTGGCGCGCACGCCGCTCAGGCAGCCGCGCAGGCGGCGCTGCAGGCTGCCCAGCGACTGCCACTCCAGCCGGTAGACGGGGTAGTCATCCACCTGGGCCTGCGGGATCAGGCTGCCGCCCAGGCGCAGGCCGGCGCGCTCGTCGTGGCAATGCGCGCACGACAGGTTCAGCGCGCCGATACGGGTCGTGTACAGCCGCTGGCCGCGTGCGGCGGCGGCGTCCAGCTCGGCGCCGTGCGGCGGCGCCAGCGGCAGCCCGCGCGACTGCTGGGCGACGAGCGCCGACAGCGCCAGCAGCGGCTCGGACTCCGGCGCCCACGCGGGCTGCTGCTGGTGGCGCACGCGGCAGCGCTGGATGCGGCCGGGCAGGTCGATGAGGCCTTGATCCCAGGCGGGATAGCGCGCCGCCACACCGCGCAGCGCCGCGGGTTCGCCGTGGCAGCTCGCGCAGGACTTGGCGCCCTGCATCCACAGCTCCTGGCCCAACGCCAGCGCGAGCTGCGCGGGGTGCTGCGCGTCGTCGGCCTGCAGCGTGCGCAGCGCGCCGCTCATCGTGTCACGGCCGGAGCGGCGCGCGTCGGGCTCGGCGGCCTGCGCGGCCAGCGCCAGCAAGAGCAGCAACGGCAGCAGCAGCCCGGCCTTCATGCGACGTTCAGCCGCCGCGTCTCTTCGTGGCTGAAACCGTTGTCGCCGCGCCAGCTGAAGCTCAGCTCGGCCGGCTTGTCGGCGCGCAGCCAGAACGACAGATACGGGTTGGCCGAGATCGCCGCGAACAGGTCGGCGGCGAACACCAGCTCGCCGTCCAGACGGCACTCGAAGCGCCGCACCAGGTCGCGCGGCAGCCGAGCGCCGTCGTCGCCGCTGCGGTAGCCGGTCTCCATCGCATGGGCCACGGTGGCGCGCACCTCGAACGGCTCGCCGGCCTTGATGGCCACAGGCAGCGTGATGACGGCCCGCGTCGCCATCAGGGCTCCACGCAGGCGGCCAGCGTCACGATGACGTCCACGCCCGCCTGCCAGCAGCGGCCGTCCGCGGCGCGCGCGACGGCCACGATGCGCTGGCTGCGGGCCAGCCGCATGCGGGTGCTGAACTCGGGCCGGGCGATGGCCGCGCCGAAACTCGCGTGGACGACCTCGGGCTCGGGGTTCAGCGGCGTGAACAGCGTCAGGCCGCTGACAGGCTCGCTGGCGGCGATGCGCACCGGCACCGCGTTGCCGTTCTCCACCAGCTCGGCGATCTCGATCTTCAGCGCGCCGGCCTCGGGGTCGCGCCCGGCCCAGGCGCGGATGGCCGCGCGCAGCGCGTCGTCCGTGGCACGCGCCTCGGGCAGCGCCGCCAACGCCGCCGCGGCCAGCACGAACTCGCGCCGCTTCATGGCGCCAGCGTGGCCAGGTAGGCCACGATGTCGTCGAGCTGCTGTTCGGTCATCGCCGGCTTGCCCTGCCACGCAGGTGCCACGTCGCGCAGACCCTCGGTCGAGCGGAACGGCGGCATGACGGTGGCCGGGTTGAAGCGCCGCATGTCGGCGATGCGGTCGCGCAGGCCCTTGGCACTGAGACGCGCGGCCACACCGGCCAGCGGCGGTGCGAGGTTGCCCTGGTTGGCATCGCCCGCGGCCGTCAGCGCATGGCACAGCAGGCACAGGCTCTGCGTGCGGTCGGCCACCAGCAGCCGGCCGCGCGCCGCATCGCCAGGCTCCGCATGCGCGCCGGCCGCGAGCAGCGGGGCAGCCAGCACCCAGTGCATCAGGCGCATCAGGCGCATCAGGCCAGCGAATGCTTGCGCAGCGGCAGGTCGCGGATGCGCTTGCCGGTCGCCGCGAAGATCGCGTTCAGCACCGCCGGCGCCGCCACGGCGATGGTCGGCTCGCCCACGCCGCCCCAGAAGCCGCCCGAGGGCATGACGATGGACTCCACCTGCGGCATGTCGGCCATCTTCATGACCGGGTAGGTGTCGAAGTTCTGCTGCTCGACACGGCCGTCCTTGATCGTGATCTCGCCGTACAGCGCTGCCGACAGCCCGTAGACGAAGCTGCCCTCGATCTGCGCGGCGATCTGCTGCGGGTTGACGGCGTGGCCGGGGTCGGTCGCCGCGACGATGCGGTGGATCTTCAGCTCGCCCTTCTTGCTGACCGACACCTCGGCGCAGGCTGCCACGTAGCTGCCGAAGCCCATGATCTGCGCCAGGCCCAGGTAGCGGCCCTTCTTCTCGCCGGCCGCACGCCGGGCCCAGCCGGCCTTCTCGGCCACCGCGTTCAGCACGGCCAGGTGCTTGGGCGAACTGGCCAGCAGCTCGCGGCGCAGCGCCAGCGGGTCGCGCTGGGCCGCCAGCGCCACCTCGTCGATGAAGCACTCCAGGTAGATCGCGTTCTGGTTCAGGTTCACGCCGCGCCAGAAGCCCGGCGGCACCGGCGGGTTGCGCATCGCGTGGTCAATCAGCAGGTGGGGCACCGAGTAGCCGAACGCGCCCTCCGCACCGCCGGCATTCAGCCCCTGGAACACGGCCGGGTCTTTGCCGTCCTTGATGTTCTGCGGAAAGATGCCCGCGACGATGCTCTGGCCCGAGATGCGCATGTGCAGCGCGGTGAGCTTGCCGGCCGCATCCAGGCCGGCCGTCAGCTTGCACTGCGTGACGGGGTGGTAGCGGCCATGCGTCATGTCCTCCTCGCGCGTCCAGAGCAGCTTGACCGGCGTGCCGGGCAGTTCCTTCGCGATGATGACCGCCTGCCGCACCCAGTCGTGCACGGCACCGCGCCGGCCAAAGCCGCCGCCCAGGTGCAGCTTGTAGACCTCGCAGGCCGATGGCGGCAGCCCTGACGCCTCGGCCGCCGCAGCGAGCGCAGCTTCGCCGTTCTGCGTCGGTGTCCAGACCTCGCAGCGCTCCGGCGTTCCCACCGCGGCAGGCGTGAACAACGCGGTGGCGTTCATCACCTCCATCGTGGCGTGGTTCTGGTGCGGCGTGCCGTAGACGGCCTGCACCGTCTTCGCGGCGCCCGCCAGCGTCGCGGCCACGTCGCCTTGCGAGCTGCCCACCGCAGCCTGCGGCGCATCCAGGCCGGCCTTCAGCGTGGCGGCCACATCGGCGCTGCTCAGCGTCGCATTCGGGCCCTCGTCCCAGACGATGGGCAGCGCGTCCAGCGCCGTCTTGGCCCGCCACCAGGTGTCGGCCACGACGGCCACGGCCGAGTCGCCCACCTGCACGACCTTCTTCACGCCGGGGCGGCTCATCACCGCGGCAGCGTCGAAGCTCTTGAGCTTGCCGCCGAACACCGGGCAATCCTTGATGGCCGCGTTCAGCATGCCGGGCAGCCTCAGGTCCATGCCGTAGACCTGCGAGCCGTCCAGCTTCGCGGCCGTGTCCAGCCGCTTCAGGGGCCGGCCGGCGAGCGTCCAGTCCTTGGCGGCCTTGAGCTGGATGTCGGCCGGCGCTGCCAGCTTGGCGGCCTCGGCGGCGAGCTGACCGTAGCTCAGGCGCTTGCCCGCGTGCGTGACCCAGCCGGACGCCGTGGCGCACTCCACCACCGCCACGTTCCACTGGTTGGCCGCCGCCTGGATCAGCAGCGCGCGCGCCAGCGCGCCGCCCTTGCGCACGTACTCGTGCGACTCGCGCACGCCGCGGCTGCCGCCCGTGCTCATGCTGCCCCAGGCGCGGTTGCGCGCCAGGTTCTGGCCCGGCGTGGGGTATTCGGTCTTCACCTTGCGCCAGTCGCATTCCAGCTCCTCGGCGACGAGCTGGGCCAGGCCGGTCAGCGTGCCCTGCCCCATCTCCGAGCGGGCGATGCGGATGACAGTGGTGTCGTCCGGCAGGATCTGCACCCAGGCATTCAGCTCGGGCGGCGCGCCGGCGGGCTGCTGGGCCAGGCCCGGCACGTGGAAGCCCACCATCAGGCCGCCGGCCGCGGCCGAGGTGGCATGCAGGAACGACCTGCGCGAGAGGGTGGCGCTCATGCCTGGCCTCCTTCGATGACGATGGGGATCTGCTTGCGCTGCACCTGGCCGGCCGCCAGGTGGATGGCCGCACGCACGCGGTTGTAGGTGCCGCAGCGGCAGATGTTGGTCATGGCCTCGTCGATGTCGGCGTCGGTGGGCTTGGGCTTGCTTTTCAGCAGCGCCGCCGCGGCCATCAGCATGCCGCTCTGGCAGAAGCCGCACTGCGGCACGTCGAGCGCGTCCCAGGCCTTCTGCAGCGGGTGGCTGGCCGGCTGTTTCGGGTCAGGCGACAGGCCCTCGATGGTGGTGATCTTCTGCGCCGCCGTCAGCGCGGAAGCCGGCATCACGCAGCTGCGCACCGGCGCACCGTCGATGTGCACCGTGCAGGCGCCGCACTGCGCGACCCCGCAGCCGTACTTGGTGCCGGTGAGCCCGAGCTGCTCGCGCAGCACCCACAGCAGCGGCGTGTCGGCTTCCGCCTCGTACTGCACCCGCTTGCCGTTGACCGTCAACTCCGCCATGTCTGCTGCTCCGTTGCGCCATGTGTGGCGCGGGGCAGACTAGCAGGAGCGCGCGGGGCTGTCATGCGTGGAGGTGCGAGGGTGGCGGCCGCGCCTGCCTCGCCGCCGGTCGGCCACCATTTCAGCTCTCGAGCAGGCCGGCCTCGCGCAGCACGGCGTTGAAGACCTGTGGCGCCTCCAGCGGTGGCAGGTGGGCCACGCCGGCCAGCGGCCAGCAGCGCGCAGCCGGCAGCCGCGCTGCCATCGTGCGGCAGCGCTCGACGAGATGCGGCAGATCGAGGTCGCCCCACACCAGCCGCAGCGGCGATCGCAATGCCTCCAGCCGTAGCCAGGCCGGTGCCGGCGCCTCGGGTTCGCCGGGCGATGGCGAGCGCAGCGCGGCGCCGTTCATCGCCAGGAACAGCCCCCGCGCCGCGCCGCCGACGCGGCCCTCCGGTTGCGCAGGCCCGTCCAGCCACAGCCGCGCTTCGAGCCGGTTGACCTCGTCGGCATCCCCGGCCGCCTCGGCGGCGCCGATGGCATCCACGAGCGCCTGGCTGGCGGCGTCCAGCGCGGGCGCTGGCGCGCCGCTGACGGACGGCGCCACCAGCGTCAGCCCCGCGACCCGCTAGGGCCAGGCGAGCGCGAAGTCGATGGCGATGCGGCCGCCCTGCGAGCAGCCGACCAGCTCCACACAAGCCAGGCCCAGCGCGTCCAGCATGGCCCGCAGATCGGCAATCCACGCATGCGGCCGGGCGGCCTCGATGCGGGTCTGGCCGAAACCACGCCGGTCCATGCGCAGCGCCGAGCGGCGGCCGGCAGCGGCTGCCATGGCGCCGTCCCACAGCCGGCCGTCGGTGACACCGGCATGCAGGAACACGAGCGGCGGACGGCCATCGTCGTGGGGACGGTACTCGACGGCCAGCGCGGCACCGTCGACCGCAATCCGGTGGGTGATCTGCATGCCCGGAGTCTGCAACAAGGCAGACCGGTTGATGCCCGTCAGGCCGCGGCGTCCAGCGGGCTCGCCGCCGTGGTGTTGCGCCAGCTCCTGGCCAGCTCCACCACGGCGCCCCACGAGCCAGGCGCGGCCGGTTGCAGCGTGCTGGCGGCCGGCGTGCCGAAGGCGGCGGCCAGCCGGGCGCCGAACAGCGGGTTCGTGGCGATGACCATCAACACGCGGCCCTCGGCGTCGAACGCGCTGATGCGGGCCGTTTCAGGATCGAACGCCCACTGGCTGACCTGGGCTGCGGTGTAGCGAGAGGCTTCCATCACATCAGGCCTTGATCTGGTGGACGTCGATGGTGGTCTCTTCCCATTCGCGCCAGGTCGACTCGCTGACCTCCACGCCGGCCAGCAGTTCCTGTTCATCCCGCTGCTGCGCGGCGGCGACGTGCACGAGCGTCACACGGCGGAT
This sequence comes from Roseateles sp., assembly GCF_965229315.1. Taxonomy (GTDB): domain Bacteria; phylum Pseudomonadota; class Gammaproteobacteria; order Burkholderiales; family Burkholderiaceae_C; genus Pelomonas. The sequence goes on along the minus strand of NZ_CBDDJA010000002.1, from coordinate 1,199,821 downwards.
GGCCTCCCGCAACTGCAAGACGGAAGACTGGGCAAGGGCGGCGAGTTGGGTTTGCATGCGGGGCTCCGATGTCGATGACGCCAGTCTCGACGGCGGTCCGCAGCGGAGCTATCGCTCTTAGGGGGGCATCAGGGGTGGGCCGCAGGGGGGGCTGGCCGACGTATCCCCCGCCGCATCCCTCCAAAGGGGGATAGCCACCGCACAAAAAAGAACCCCGGCACGGGGGCCGGGGAGAACACCCGCACTTGCCGGCGGGCGCCTGCTCAGGGAGGGAGGAGCAGGCATGCGTAGGGTCGGCCGGATTGCTTGTCGGCTGCGTAGGACGGCGCCGCATCGACCAAGGCTTTACGTTGGCGGACCTCAAGGTCACGGGCGGGTGTGCCGATATGCCCAGGATGGACATCGCCAACGCCACCAGCGTCAACCTCGCGTCGAGGTATGCCCAGGGAGACACGGCCGACGCGGTGAACCTGCTGGTGCTGCGCAAGGCCATCGACATCCAGGCGGACGGCGCGCTCGCCCTGCTCGGCGCGCTGCCGCAGCAGCCGGCGCTGGCGACCGAGGGCTCGGTGGGGCGGCACGTGAACGCCTACGCCTGAGCGCTGCGGCCCCAGCCCCAGTGCAGGACAGACACCGCAGGCGCGAATCACGCCATCGCCTGCAGCCACCGCAGTGATGGCCTGCCCACCAAGAATCGAACTTGGAACCCCCAGCTTAGAAGGCTGGTGCTCTATCCAGTTGAGCTATGGGCAGACGGAACACGTGATTATCAGATGACCACGTTGAGGATCGCGTTGCCGATGCCCATCAGCGCGGCACCGGAGATCAGGCCGGCGCAGATCGGCTCCATGCCTTCGACCCAGACGCGGTGGCCGGTGCTGCCCTGGCGCTTGCTGTACTTGCGGTTCATCACCCAGAACATCAGCGCGCCGGCGAACATGCCGATCACGGATTCCGGCGGCAACACCACGCCCAGACCGGTGGCCACGGCGGACAGCTGGAACTTGCCCTTGGTCTTGATGCGGGCCACTTCCATCGCGATGGCGGCCACGGCCGCGACGGCCATGGACACGAGCACCGACGACGGCAGGCTCGTCAGCCCGCGGGCGATGATGTCGGCCACGCCCTTCCACTGCAGCGCGGCGGGGAAGCCGAAGGAGTCCGACACCATGCTGGCGGTGCTCAGATTGCCGTTGGCATCGGGCCGCAGGAACAGCAGCATGAACAGCGGCGAGCAGACCAGCACGCCGGCCAGGTTGCCGATGACGTGGCCGATGGCCTGGTGGCGCGGCTTGCCGCCCAGCATGTAGCCGGGCTTGATGTCGGACAACAGGTTGGCCGAGTTGGCGGCGATCTCGGCGGTCATGCCGGCAGGCAACAGGTTGGACGCCGGGTTGCTGCGATCCAGCGCGCCCATCGTGAACTGCGTGATCTTGGACAGCGCACCGGTGGGCGTCCAGGACGTCAGCGCCATCGAGTTCGTGCAGATGATGCTCAGCACGAAGATCAGCGGCAGCGACACGATGGCCATCCACAGCGGCACGCCGAAGAACAGGTGCGTGACATAGCTGCCCAGCAGGCCGACGACGGGAATGCCGACATAGCTGATCCACAGCGGCACCTCGATGTCCTTGAGCAGGTCGACGCCGTTGTCGGCGACCTTGGGCGCACGCTTCTTGAACAGGCCCTTGAAGATCTCGGGCTTGGCCAGCAGCGACACCAGCGCGCCCACGACCATCATCGTCACGCCCCACCACAGCGACCACTGGTTGACGATCTCCACGCGGCTCAGCGGCACGAGCTGGCCATTGACGCCCAGGCGCGGCGCGATGTCGCCCATCTGGATCATCAGCGGCGCCAGGATGACGAAGTTGATGAAGGCGCCCAGGAAGCAGCTGCCCGCGATCGCCAGGCCCATCAGGCCGCCCACGCCGATGACGGCCACGTCCAGCGTCAGGCGCAGGCCCAGCGTCTTGAACGTCGTGCCCAGGATGTGCGGGATGAAGCCATCGGCCTTGGCGGCCCAGGCGTAGTAGTAGTCGTCCAGCCGCTCATGCAGGTACCAGGGCTCGACCATGCCGGCCCACTTGTCCATCATGAGGATCTTGAACTGCACCAGCTTCATCCAGCCGTCGCTGATGATGGCCTGGTACAGCGCCGCGAACAGGCTGACGCCGCCCAGCAGCTTGGCCTTGAACACGCCTTCGTCGCCCCGGCCGTCGTACAGCGAATCCATGACGACGCCGCAGGCACGGCCTTCCGGGAAAGGGGCCTGGTCTTCATTGATGAAGCGTCGCTTCAGCGGGAAGGCCAGCAGCACGCCCACCAGCGCGATGACGAACATCCAGATCGCCATCTGCCACCACGGCGGGATGACGCCCGTGACCAGCATGTAGGCCGGCAGGCTGGAGATCAACGGCGACACCACGTAGCCCGCCGCCGTGGCGATGGACTGGGTGCAGTTGTTCTCGAGGATGGTGTAGTCCTTGGCCAGCCCCGCCGCCGCCATGGAGCGGAACAGCGCGAATGCGAGGATCACCGACGTGAGGCCCACGCCCAGCGACAGGCCCGTCTTGGCGCCGATGTACAGGCCGGTGGCCGACAGGATGCCGCCGAGCAGGAAACCGGTCAGCCCGGAGCGCAGCGTGAGCTGGGCCATGTCGCCGCGGTACACGTTCTTGAACCACCACTCGTCCTTCTGGGCGCGTGTCCAGGTGGCGATCTGCTCGTCGGTCAGGTTTTGGATTGCCATGGGTCTCGGGCGCAGCTTCTGGCCGCGCCGGGTTTGGGAGCAAAAGCCAGGGATTGTCCTGGCCGACCGCTCGGTCGGGCATAGGGATGCCCCAGGGGACATCACCCGGAAGACGGGGGACTCACAAAAGACAAACCCGCCGAGGCACAGGGCCAGCGGCGGGTTGTGGAAAAGGTTTGGTCGGGGCGGCGGGATTCGAACTCGCGACCCTCTGCTCCCAAAGCAGATGCGCTACCAGGCTGCGCTACGCCCCGATCAAGCCAATGATTCTAGCCCACCGGAACGAAGCGGCCGGTGCCGCTGATCAAAGCGGCGCGCACAGGCTCGCCCGGCTGCAGGTTTTGCACCGCCGCGACATAGCTGCACATCTGTGCCAGGTACGTCGGCTCGTGCTCGGGCGTGGCGCCGAGCTTGTAGTCCAGCACCCACCAGACGCCATCGTCCAGCAGCACCAGCCGGTCGATGCGGCGCTCCTCGCCGGCGGCGTTGACGGCAACCTCGTTGCCCGCCCAGCGCAGGCGGGCCGGGTCGAAGAACGGTCGGCAGTCGGCGCTTTGCAGGATGGCGTCGGCCGCCGTGGCCAGGCGCTCGCGGGCCGCGGCATCCAGCGCAAAGGCCTGGCCGGATGCAGCGATCAGCGCGCCTAGCGGCTGTGTCTGGCCCGCAGCGCTCGCCCACTCCAGCACGCGGTGCAGCGCCTCGCCGAGGTTGGCCTGCGCCGCATCGCGCGCCTCGCCCGTGGCCACCGGCGCGGGCGGCGCGGCCCAGACGGGCAGCGGCCAATGCCAGGGTGCGGGCAGGTCCAACGGCGCGTCATCACCGGCCGTCACCGCCAGCGGCCGGGCCAGCGGTGACAACCGTGCCCACCAACTTGCATCGGGGGTGCCTCGCCGAGGCGGTGTGCGGCTGACGATGAGCCGCCGCCGCGCCCGCGTCATCGCCACATAGAGCGCGTTCAGCTCCTCGCGCTCCCGCAGCATGCGCTCATCCTCGACGAGCTGGGCCAGCGCCGGCGGTGGGCGGCGTTCGGACACCAGGAAGGCCAGCCGCGCCGGTGCCGGCGACTCGACGGGCCAGTCGCAGGCCAGCGACAGCGTCTCGGCGCGCGGCGGCGCGGCATCGGCATCCAGCAGGATGACGACCTCGGCCTCCAGACCCTTGGCGCCGTGCACGGTCAGCAGCTGCACAGCGTCGTCGGCCGGCGCGGGCAGCAGCTTGGGGCTGCGGCTCTTGAGCGCCCGCACGAAGCCGTACAGCTCGGCAAAGCGCCCACCGTCCAGTTCCAGTGCGGCCTGCAGCAGCGCGTTGATGGTGCGCAGGCGCTGCGGTGCTTCCGACGGCGGCGCCGTGGCCAGCACGCGTGGGATCAACTCGCCCTCGTGGACGATGCGGTCCAGCAGCTCGTGCGGCGTGCAGCGAGTGGCGGCCTCGCGCCAGGCCAGCAGCAGCCGGCGGGCGCGAGCGAGCGCGGGGCTGGTGTCGCCCAGCTCCGCCAGCGCCGTCCACCAGCTGCGGCGGTCACGCGGCGCGGCGCCCAGCCAGGCGGCCGTGCCGGCGGCGGCCGCCAACTGCAGCAGGTCCGCCTCGTCGACGCCGAACAGCGGGCTGCGCAGCGCGCGCGCCAGCGACAGCGCATGGCCGGGCGACGCCAGCGCGTCCAGCAGCGCGATCAGGTCTTGCGCGTCGGGCAGGTCGGCCAGCCGGTTGTCCTCGGGCGCGGCGTGCGGGATGCCGGCGGCCAGCAGCGCCTCGGCCATCTGGCGCAGCGGCGCGCGCTTGCGGGCCAGCACGAAGATGTCCTTGGGCCGCAGGCCTTCGGCCAGCAGCGCGCGGATGGCGTGGGCCACGCGCTCGCACTCCGGCGCACGCCGCGCCACCTCGGCCTCCACGCGCGGCTCGGTCAGGCTGGGGCGCCAGCGGTCGGGGTCAACATCGGCGTCGGCCGCGGCGGCCGCTTCGCCATCCAGCGAGAACAGCCCTGCCGCGTCGTCAGCGTCCTGCTCCGTCGTGTGCGGCCTGAACCCCGACATCTGCCCCTCGAAGACCGCGTTCACCGCCGCCAGCACCTCGGGCGCGTTGCGCCGCGTGTGGTCGCAGGCCAGGCTCACGCCGGCCAGGCCCTCGCGCACGAAGTCGCCTGCGGCGGCGAACACGCGCGGCTCGGCGCGGCGGAAGCGGTAGATGCTCTGCTTGGGGTCGCCGACGATGAACACCGAGATTTGCCCGCCGCCCGCGCCGGCGTAGGCGCTGAGCCAGCCGTGCAGCGCCTGCCACTGCAGCGGGCTGGTGTCCTGGAACTCGTCGATGAGCAGGTGGCGCACGCGCGCATCCAGCCGCTGCTGCACCCAGCCGGCCAGCTCGGGCCTGGACAGCAGCGCCAGCGCGCCGCGCTCCAGGTCGTTCATGTCGACGAGGCCGCGCTCGCGCTTCAGCGCCTCGAACTCGGCCACCATCACCTCGGCCAGCTGCGCCATGCGCGCGTGCTCGACGGCCGCCTCGTGCTGCGCGATATCCGAGGCGATGGCCTCCAGCGCGGCGCAGGCGTGCAGCTGCGCGGGCGAGTCGCCCAGGCCTTTCTTCGCGGTGCCGGTCTTGGTGAAGAGCGCGGCCCAGAGCGCCGGGAAGGCGGCTTCGTCGGACAGCGCCAAGGCCTGCTCGATGCCGGTCGCCGCGTCCTTCGCCTTGACACCTTTGGCGCCGCCGAGCTGCACCGCCAACGCGGCCAGATGAGGTCGAAGCGGCGCGAGCGCGGCCAGGGGCTCGGCCACGTCCGGCAGGCTGCCGGCCAGCACGCCGGCACGCGACGCCAGCCGCAGCTCCACGCGCTTGCCGAAGGCGGCCAGCAGCCATTCGCGCAGGTTGTGCCGGCCGCGCGTATCGGTCAGCGCCTGGAAGGCGGCGGCCAGTTCTTCGCCTGCCAGCACGCGGGCATGGAAGCGCCGCCACAGTTGCGGCATCAGCTCGGCTTCGTCCTCGATGAGCTGCAGCTCGGCGGACAAGCCCTCGGCCTGCAGCACCGCCAGTGGCGCCGCACGCAGCAGCTGCGAGAACCAGCCGTGGAAGGTGCGGATCTCCACCGGCCGGCCACCCCGCAGCAGCTCGTCCTGCAGCGCGGCCAATCGGGGTGCGGCGGCGCGGGCCTCGGCTTCGCTCATGCCGCGAGCCATCAGTTCGGCCACGCGTCGTGGCTCGTCGGCCGAGGCGAATTCCGCCAGCCACTCCAGCAGCCGTTCGCGCATCTCGCCCGCGGCCTTGCGGGTGAAGGTGATGGCGACGATCTCCTGCGGCTGCGCGCCGGCCAGCAGCGCGCGCAGGATGCGCGACACCAGCATCCAGGTCTTGCCGGCGCCGGCGCAGGCTTCGACGACGGCGCTGCGCGTCGGGTCGCAAGCCAGCGTGTAGAAGCGCTCCCGGCGGACCAGCGCGCCGTCGGCGTAGTAGGCGTAGCTCATGCGGCCGCCCAATCGTCACGGCGGCACAGGCCACGCGCTTCACAGTGTTCGCAGGCGCTGCCTTCACCGAGCGCCACCATGGGCTCGCCTCGAAGCAGCTGCAGCAGGTCGGACTGCAGGCCCTCGCGCAGCACTTCGGCCGTGGCGGTCACGTCAGGGTGCTCCACGGTCACCACGCCGCCGGGGTCATCCAGCGCCAGGTAGGCCGCGGACAGGTCGGGTGCGGCGTCCATCAGCAGCGCGTAGACGGCCATCTGCGTGTCCTCCAGCGGCTCGGCCACGCGGCTCTTCAGGCTGGTGACGCTGCCGGTCTTGTAGTCCAGCAGCACACGCTGGCCCTCGGCCGTGGTGTCGATGCGGTCGATGCGGCCACGCAGCACGAGGTCAGCCAGCGCGCCATCGAAGGGCTTGCATTGGCGGTCCAGCTCGCCGTCGGCAAACGTGAGCCCATGGAGTTCGGCATGGCCCAGCCACAGCACGTAGCGCGGCAGCAGGCGCTCGAAGCTGGCGTGCCAGGGCAGGAAGTCGGCCTCGTCCAGGCCGAGGCTCTCCGCCTGCGCCGCGGCGCGCAATTGAGGCGTCACATCCCCCGGCTCGCGCTGCGTGTGGAAGCGGTGCAGCACGGCGTGCAGCCAGGTGCCGTAGTCGCGCTTCTGCACCTCGGCCTCCAGTTCGTCAGCGTCCTGGAGGCCCAGCACATGGCGGCTGAAGAACTGGTAGGGGCAGCGGCGCAGCGCCTCCACCGCGCTGGCGCTGAGCGTGGCCGGCAGCGGCGCCCCCAGTGCCCGGGCGCGCAGCACAGGCTGGGGCGCGATCAGCACCGGCTGGCGCTCGTCCACCCAGGGCTGCAGCGGCGACTCGCGCCCGGCGCGGCGGGCGGCAGCGACCAGGCGCTCGATCAACGGGCTGGGCGACAGTGGCTCGGCGCCGGCCCGCGTGCAGCGCAGCAGCGTCAGCGCCGGCGCACGCAGCGCCTGCGAAAAGGCCTGCGCCTCGGCTTCGCGCTGCCGGGCCTGCGTGGGCAGGCCCAGCGCGGCGGCATCGGCGTCGCTGAGCAGGCTCAGTGACCGGCCCGGGCGGCCCAGCGTGTCGGCATCGGCACCGGGCAGCACGAGGGCCCCGAAGGGCCGCAGCATGGCCCGCACCAGCGGCGTGATGACGACCGGGGCATGGCCGGCGTCTTCCGGGGTGAACTGCCCGGCTTCGAGCACGTCGCTCACCCAGGCGAGGAACCCACTGCCGTCCAGCCGGGCGCTTTTCAGCACGTCCTCATGCGCGCTGCCCGGCCAGGGGTTGCGGGACAGCCAGAGCGCGTCCAGCACGCCGGCGCTGCCCTCCAGCCCGGCCAGCGGCTCGGCGCCGAGCGCGCGCTTGAGGTCGAAGAGCCACTGAACCAGCGGACGCCGGCCGCCGCTGCCGAGCGGCGCGAGCGCCTGACGCCTGGCCTGCCACAGCGCCTTGGCGGGCAGCTTGTCCCATGCGTCCAGCGACTCGGCGCGGCGGATGCGGTGGCGCCGGCACAGCGCTTCGAGCGCATCCAGCGCATCCAGCGCGGCGGACGGCTCCGCGCTGAGCTTGAGCCAGGCGAGCCAGTCGTCCACCGCGCCACCGCACAGCGCCGCGCGCAGCAGGGCCATCAGCGTGGAGGCGGCGGGTGTGGTCGCCAGCGTCCAGCCGGTCTCGTCATGCAGCGGCACGCCCTGGCGCCCGAGCAACGCCCGCACGCGGCGCACCACGACGCGGTCCTGCGCGATCACCGCAACCGGCGCTCGGCCGGCCGCCAGGTGCTGCAACACGGCGACGGCGCTGGCCTGGGCCAGGGATTCGAAGTCGGCGCACAAGGCTTCCTCGACGCGGGCAGCGGGCTCGGCGAGTTGGTCCAGGTCGAGGTCGGCGTTCAGCCACAACGCCGGGACGGCGGCTTGCGCGAGCAGGGCCTGCGCGAGCGGGTCGGGGCCGCCGGCCTGCAGCGCGATCCAGGCGCTGGGGCGGTGGCGGAACAGCGCATCGGTGGCCGGCACGCGGTCGTCGGCCGCGGCCCACTCCAGCGCCACCCAGGTCAGCGCGCGCTCGGTCCCGCCGACGGCGTCCGCCACCAGGTGCTGGCGGGCCGCGTCGAACCAGGCAGAGCGCGCGGCCGGGTCGCGCTGGCCGGCGGCGCGCTGGAAGGCATGCGCCGTCTCGACCAGGCGGGCCAGCGCCAGCCGGTAGGCGCGCGGCTCGTCGTGCTTGAGCGCCTGCGCCCAGGTCTGCTCGCTCAGCAGCCTGTCGGCGGCGAGCGCGTCGACCGGCGCGTCGCCGCTGATCTGCTCCGGCATCGGCAGCGGTGTGGGGCCAAGGGCGGATGCGAGGCTGCGCGTGGTCGCGAGCAGCGGCTGCCAGCCGCCACGGGCCAGCCAGGCACGACGGGCCGGGGCGAGTTGCTGGGCGAACGGCAGCAGCAGCACCGCGTCACGCGGGCTCGCGCCCTGCGCAGCCAGCCAGCCGGCGCAGGTGCTGGCGACGCGGCGCCAGAAGGTGTCGATGTCTTCACCGGCCGCGAGGCCGAGATCCAAGGCTTGCAATCCAGGCCTCCCGCCCTCAAGTCTTCCGCCTTCGCCGCCCAACCTTGCGGCTGTCCGGACAAAGGCGCTGTGTCAAAATCATTTTGCCTTTGTGGACAGCGCCAACACGGCGGCCGCCACTCCCTTTCAGGCCAAGGACCCACTCCATGAGCAGCGAACTGATCAAACATGTTTCCGACGCGTCGTTCGACAACGACGTGATCAAGTCCGGCAAGCCGGTCCTGGTGGACTACTGGGCCGAGTGGTGCGGCCCGTGCAAGATGATCGCCCCCATCCTCGACGAAGTGGCTACCGGCTACGGCGACAAGCTGCAAGTCGCCAAGATGAACGTCGACGAGAACCGTGAAGTGCCCGCCAAGTTCGGCATCCGTGGCATCCCGACACTGATGCTGTTCAAGGACGGCCAGCTCGCCGCCACCAAGGTCGGCGCCCTTTCCAAGGCCCAGTTGACCGCATTCCTCGACGCGAACCTATAATCGCGTCCAACTGCTGCAGCGCACGCTGCGCCTCCCGGCGCCCCGCTGCAGCAGCCAAAGCCACCACGCCCCGGGCTTCTCGATCTTGGATCGGGAGCCCAGCCAGCGTGGCCTCGGCTCCCCCTCCCCAACGCATGTCGTCTGAAGTCGCGCCGTTCGATGTCTGAACGGTAGCCTTTCGGTCATTCCAGGGGCGGCCGTGGATTCGCCGTTGCGCCTTGGCTGGCGCTGCGGCCCCTGACGGGTGTTCACCCATGCATCTTTCCGAACTCAAAGCGCTCCACGTTTCCGCCCTCATCACGATGGGCGAGGAACTGGAGATCGACAACGTCAGCCGCCTGCGCAAGCAGGAGCTGATGTTCGCCATCATGAAGAAGCGCGCCAAGGCCGGCGAGCAGGTCTTTGGCGATGGCGTGCTTGAAGTCCTGCCTGACGGCTTCGGCTTCCTGCGCTCGATCGAGGCCAGCTACATGGCCTCCACGGACGACATCTACCTGTCGCCCAGCCAGATCCGCCGCTTCAACCTGCACACCGGTGACCTGGTGGAAGGCGAGGTGCGCGTGCCCAAGGACGGCGAACGCTACTTCGCGCTGGTCAAGGTCGACCGCGTCAACAACCAGACGCCGGAGGAGAGCAAGAACAAGATCATGTTCGAGAACCTGACGCCCTTGTTCCCCAAGGAGCAGTTCAAGCTCGAGCGTGAAGGGTTCAAGGGCGAAGAGAACATCACCGGCCGCATCGTCGACCTGGTGGCGCCTCTGGGCAAAGGCCAGCGCGCGCTGATCGTCGCCCAGCCCAAGACCGGCAAGACCGAGATGATGAAGAGCATCGCGCATGCCCTCGTCGCCAACGCGCCGGACTGCCACCTCATCGTGCTGCTCGTCGACGAGCGCCCGGAAGAAGTGACCGAGATGATCCGCACGGTGCGCGGCGAGGTCATCAGCTCGACCTTCGACGAGCCCGCCGCCCGCCACGTGCAGGTGGCCGAGATGGTCATCGAGCGCGCCAAGCGCCTGGTGGAGCTGAAGAAGGACGTGATCATCCTGCTGGACTCGATCACCCGCCTGGCCCGCGCGTACAACAACGTGCTGCCGTCATCGGGCAAGGTCATGTCGGGCGGCCTGGACTCCAACGCGCTGCAGCGCCCCAAGCGCTTCTTCGGCGCGGCGCGCAACATCGAGGAAGGCGGCTCGCTGACCATCATCGGCACGGCGCTGGTCGACACCGGCTCGCTGATGGACCAGGTGATCTACGAGGAATTCAAGGGCACGGGCAACTGCGAAATCCATCTGGATCGCCGCATGGCCGAAAAGCGCGTCTACCCGTCCATCCTCATCAACAAGTCCAGCACGCGCCGCGAGGAGTTGCTGCTCAAGCCCGAGATCCTGCAAAAGAGCTGGATCCTGCGCAAGCTGCTCTACAACATGGACGAGATCGAGGCGATGGAGTTCATCCTCGACAAGATGAAGGCGTCGAAGAACAACCTGGACTTCTTCGACATGATGCGGCGCGGCGGGTAACTTCAGCCCGGCTAGCCAAACCGCCAGGAAGCCCGCTACAATCGCGGGTTTTCCGCCCCAGACACCTTCGGAAAGTGCGCCGACCAAGCGATTCACATCGTTGGCGTGGCTCCCGACAAACAAGCCCCAGCGGCCAAGAGGTTCCCATGAAAGAAGGCATTCACCCCAACTATCGCGACGTCGTGTTCGTCGACCAGTCCAACGGTTTCCAGTTCGTCACGCGCTCCACGCTGCAGACGAAGGACTCCATCGAGATCGACGGCAAGAAGCTGCCGCTGGTGAAGCTGGAAACCACCAGCGAGTCGCACCCCTTCTACACGGGCACGCAAAAGAGCATCGACAACCTCGGTGGTCGCGTCGAGAAGTTCCGCAACAAGTTCGCTCACCTCAAGAAGTGATGGGTTGCGGCTGTTCCGCCGCACCAACGTCAAAGGGCAGCATTCGCTGCCCTTTTGCTTTTGGGCCCATTTTTCATGCGTGACGCCGTTTGACGGCATCATGCCGGCCGTTCCATCGAACTTTCGCGCGTGAACCTCCCCACTCCCGCCATCGTCGCCGAGCGCGGCGTCGAGCGCCTGCCCCGCCTGGCCCTGCTGCTGCTGTGCGCGGCCTACGTGCTGCCCGGCATCTTCGGCCGCGACCCGTGGCGCAATGCCGACCTGACGTCCTTCGGCTTCATGGCCAGCATTGCCGAGGGCCGCGCCCCGTGGTGGCAGCCGGCCATCGCCGGCATCCCGGCCGAAGGCGGCCCCCTGCCCTACTGGCTGGGCGCGCTCGCGATCAAGGCGCTGCCTTTTCTGGACGCCCCGATCGCAGCCCGGCTGCCGTATGCACTGGTGCTGGTGGGCGTGCTGGTGGCCGTCTGGTACACCTGCCTTCACCTCGCGCGCACCGACGCCGCGCAGCCGGTGGCCTTCGCTTTCGGCGGCGAAGCCCAGGCCGTCGACTACGCCCGTGCGCTGGCCGATGGCGCGCTGCTGGCGCTGATGGCATCGCTGGGCCTGCTGCAACTGGGTCACGAGACGACGCCGGAGCTGGTGCAGCTGCTGGCCGTGTCGGTCTACCTGTACGGGCTGGCGGCGGCGCCCTATCGCCGTGGGCGCTCGCGGGCCGCGGTGATCCTGTCGCTGCCCGTGCTGGCCGCCAGCGGAGCGCCCGCGGTGGCCTGCATGCTGGGCCTGCTGGGCGTGCTGCTGAACCACCGCTCCAGCTACGACGAGGCCAAGACGCAGCGCATCTGGCTGATCGGTGCGCTGGCGCTGGCCGTGCTGGCAGCCTGGGCGTTCGACGGCTGGGCCTGGCGCGTGCGGCACGACGTGCAGGTGGGCTCGCTGCTCAGCCTGCTGGCGTGGTTCTGCTGGCCCGCCGGGCCGCTGGCACTGTGGACGCTGTGGCGCTGGCGCAGGCATGGCCTGCGCCGGCACATCACGGTGCCGGCCATCGCGCTGCTGGTGCCACTGGCCGCCTGCATCGCCATGGATGGCTCGGAGCGCGCGCTGCTGCTCGCCCTGCCGTCGCTGGCCATCCTCGCCGCCTTCGCGCTGCCGACGCTGAGCCGCGGGTTCTCCGCGGCCGTAGACTGGTTCTCCGTGTTCTTCTTCAGCGCGGCGGCGCTGTTCTTCTGGCTCTACTACCTGTCCATGCACACGGGCTGGCCGCCACGCCCGCTGGCCAACCTGCGCCGGCTGGCCGAGGGCTTCGAGCCGGAGTTCAGCGCCGTCGCGCTGCTGCTGGCCATCGCGGCGACGGCCGCCTGGCTGGCCCTGGTGCGCTGGCGCACGGCGCGCCACCGGCATGCGCTGTGGAAGAGCCTGGCACTGCCCGCGGGAGGTGTCGCTCTGGGCTGGCTGCTGGTCATGAGCCTGCTGCTGCCGCCGCTGGACTACGCCCGCAGCCTGGCGCCGCTGGTGGCGCGGCTGAAGGCCCGCATGCCGGCCAGCGCCCAGTGCCTGGCCGCGCCCGGCCAGAACCTCGCCACGCTGGCGGCGCTGGAGTGGCATGGCGGCTGGCAGGTCCAGGGCCGCGGCGCGCTGGAGGCATCGACCTGCCGGCATGCCGTCATCAGCGCCGGGCAGCCGACGCCTCGCGGCTGGCAGGTCGTCGCCCAGGTCAAGCGCCCGACGGACCGCAGCGGCACGGCCGGCCTGGTGCTGTTGCAGCGTCAGTGATCGGCTCAGTGGTCCGCTGAAATGGCCCCGCCGCTGAACGCGGCCTCGTCGCCCAGCGGCGTGTCGTTGGCATGTCGCACGCGGGCCGCCGGGAACACGAGGCGGAACCGCGAGCCCTTGCCCACCTCGCTCTGGATCAGCAGCTCGCCGCCATGGCGCTGCATGACATGCTTGACGATGGACAGCCCCAGGCCGGTGCCGCCGGTCTCGCGCGAGCGGCTACCGTCCACGCGGTAGAAACGCTCGGTCAGCCGCGGGATGTGTTCGCGCGCGATGCCCAGGCCGGTGTCGACGACGGCCAGCTCGCCGCTGCCGCCTTCCAGCACCCGCCAGGTGACTTCGATCTCGCCGCCGTCCGGCGTGTAGCGCACGGCGTTGGTGACGAGGTTGGCGATGGCGCTGAGCAGCTCGCTCTCGATGCCCGCCAGCTCGACGCCGGTTGCGGGCTTGAGCCGCAGCGTGTGCCGGTGGGCCGACAACGCCTCGGCATCGGCCGCCACGCGCAGCAGCAGACCGTCCAGTCCGACCCAGCGGTCCGGCCCCGGGCGCGGGCTGCCTTCGAGCTGCGCCAGCGTGAGCAGGTCGGCCACCAGGGTCTGCATGCGCTGCGTCTGCTGGGTCATCAGCACGAGCACGCGGTCACGCTCCGCGGTCGTCAGCGGCAGGTTCTGCTGCGTTTCGATGAAACCCGACAGCACGGTCAGCGGCGTGCGGATCTCGTGCGACACGTTGGCGACGAAGTCGCGCCGCATCGCCTCGTTGCGCACGCGCTCGGTGATGTCCAGCGACAGCACCAGGCGCATGCCGTCGCCATATTCGCGCACGACGATGGACAGCGTGCCCGGCCCGCGCCCGTTGCCCAGCACCAGCGGCTCGCTGTAGCGGCCGGCCTGCAGGTAGGCCACGAAGGCCGGCGCCCGCACGAGGTTGGTGATGCGCTGGTGCAGGTCGCGCTTCGGGTCCAGCGCGAAATGGTCGGCCGCCGCATGGTTGCACCAGACGATGTGCTCCTTGATGTCCAGCATCAGCACGCCGTTGGGCGAGGCTTCGATGGCGGACAGGAACTGCTCCAGCTCCAGCCGGCCCCGCGCCAGTGCACGATCACGGTCGCGCATCGCGCGCTCGACCCGGTAGCCCAGTTCGCCCCACAGGCCGGTGTCGCGCGGTGCGCTGTCCTGCTGGGTGCCGCGCAGCCAGTTCAGCAGCCGGTTGCCGCGCACCGCATCGACGATCAGCAGCAGGCTGACGCCGGTGGCCGACCCCAGCCCGAGCGCGAGGCTGTCCAGGCCCGTCGCCGCACGCACGGCCACACCGATGACGAAGCCGAACAGCGCTGCCAGGCAAGCCAGCAGCAATCGGGGCAGCAACCAGGCCATGAAGTCGGGAAAAGCCTCAGGCGGACAGCGCGCTGCTGTGCTGCGTCAACCGGTAACCGGCGCCGCGCACGGTCTCGATCATGCGGGCGCACTGCACGCGCTCCAGCGCCTCGCGCAGCCGCTTGACGTGGACGTCGATGGTGCGCTCCTCGATGAAGACGTGGTCGCCCCAGACACGGTCCAGCAGCTGCGAGCGGCTGTGCACGCGCTCGGGGTGCGTCATCAAAAAGTGCAGCAGGCGGAACTCGGTGGGGCCGAGCTTGACCTCGATGCCTTCGCGGCTGACACGGCGCGTGCCCGGGTCCAGCAGCAGCGGGCCCACCTCGACCGCGCTGTCCAGCGCCTCGGGCGCCTTGCGGCGCAGCACGGCGCGGATGCGGGCGAGCAATTCGTTCGTCGAGAACGGCTTGGTGATGTAGTCGTCGGCGCCGGCATCCAGGCCCGAGATCTTGTCGCTCTCGTCGGCACGCGCCGTCAGCATGATGACGGGCAGCTCCTTCGTTCGCGCTGCGCCGCGCCACTGGCGAGCCAGTGCCACGCCGCTCTGCCCCGGCAACATCCAGTCCAGCACGACCAGGTCCGGCAGCACGCGGTCCACCTCGTACTGCGCCGCCGCCGAACTGCCGGCGATGGTCACCTCGAAGCCTGCATGGCGAAGGTTGATGGAGATCAGCTCGGCAATCGCCGATTCGTCTTCCACCACAAGGATTCGGCTCATGTGATCGACTCCTTCACCGGACCATGGTCTCGACGGCTTCGACGGAGTTGTGCCGCACGTCCTGCCCCTTGACCACGTAGATGATGACTTCGGCCAGGTTCTTGGCGTGGTCGCCCACACGCTCGATGGCCTTGGCGACGAACACCAGGTCGATGGACGAGGAGATGGTGCGCGGGTCTTCCATCATGTAGGTGATGAGCTTGCGCAGCAGGCCGTCGAACTCCTTGTCGATCTCGTCGTCATGCTTGAGCACGTCCAGCGCACGCTCGACGTCCAGCCGGGCGAAGGCGTCCAGCGCCTTGCGCAGCTGGCTGGTCGCCAGCTCGGCCTCGTAGGCCAGGTCGGACATCGGCAGGCGCATGCGGCTGGAGACGCCGCTGGACACCAGGCGCTGCACGGTGCGTGCGATGCGCGCGGCCTCGTCGCCCACGCGTTCGAGGTTGGCGATGCTCTTGCTGATCGCGATCAGCAGGCGCAGGTCGCGCGCCGTGGGCTGGCGGCGCGCGATGATGGTGGAGAGATCGCGGTCGATCTCGACTTCCATCGCATTCACGCGGCCTTCCTTGGCCAGCACGTCGTCGGCCGACTCCGCGCTGAAGTCCACCAGCGCCTGCACGGCCTGGGCGACCTGGGCTTCGACGAGGCCGCCCATCTCCAGCACGCGCGTGGAGATGCCGCTGAGCTCGGTATCGAACTGGGTCGAAAGATGCTTGTCAACCATATGAACTCCTGTTGTTCTTGGCGCTGGGCCGGACTCGGGGACCGGCCGGTCAGCCGAAGCGGCCGGTGATGTAGTCTTCCGTGTCCTTGCGCTTGGGCTTCATGAACAGCTCGGCCGTGGGGCCGAACTCGATCAGGTCGCCCAGGTACATGTAGGCCGTGTAGTCCGAACAGCGCGCGGCCTGCTGCATGTTGTGGGTCACGATGGCGACGGTGTAATCGCTCTTCAGTTCGTGGATCAGCTCTTCGATCTTGCCGGTGGAGATCGGGTCCAGCGCCGAGCAGGGCTCATCCAGCAGCAGCACCTCGGGCTTGATGGCGATGCCGCGGGCGATGCACAGGCGCTGCTGCTGGCCGCCGGACAGGCCCGAGCCGCTCTGGTTGAGCTTGTCCTTCACCTCGGTCCACAGGGCCGCTTTTTTGAGCGCCCACTCCACGCGCTCGTCCATCTCCACGCGCGGCAGCGTCTCGAACAGGCGCACGCCGAAGGCGATGTTGTCGTAGATGGACATGGGGAACGGCGTGGGCTTCTGAAAGACCATGCCGACCTTGGCGCGGATCAGCGAGACGTCGTCCTTGCTCGCGAGGATGTTCTCGCCGTCCAGCAGGATCTCGCCTTCGGCGCGCTGCTCGGGGTAGAGCTCGAACATGCGGTTGAGCGTGCGCAGCAGCGTGCTCTTGCCGCAGCCCGACGGGCCGATGAAGGCGGTGACCTTCTTCTCGGGGATGTCGAGGTTGATGTTCTTCAGCGCGTGGAAGTTGCCGTAATAGAAGTTCAGGTTGCGCACCGAGAGCTTGGCGCGCTCGCCCACGGGCATATCGACTTTGACGTCCATGGTGAGTCCTTAGTGTTTGTTCTTGAAGAGCACGCGGGCGAGGATGTTCAGCAGCAGCACGCCCATGGTGATCAGGAAGACGCCGGCCCAGGCCAGCTTCTGCCAGTTCTCGTAGGGGCTCATCGCGAACTTGAAGATCGTGACCGGCAGGCTGGCCATCGGTGCGCTGACATCACTGGTCCAGAACTGGTTGGACAGTGCCGTGAACAGCAGTGGCGCCGTCTCGCCGGACACGCGGGCCAGCGCCAGCAGGATGCCGGTGATGACGCCCGCGCGGGCGGCCTTCAGCGTGATCGCGAGGATGACCTTCCACTTCGGCGTGCCGAGGGCGTAGGCGGCTTCGCGCAGCGCGTTGGGCACGAGGCTGAGCATGTTCTCGGTCGTGCGGATGACGACGGGAATGACCAGCAGCGCCAGCGCCAGCGCCCCGGCCAGGCCGGAGAAGCTCTTCAGCTTGGCCACGACCACGGCGTAGACGAACAGGCCCACGACGATGGACGGGGCCGACAGCAGGATGTCATTGATGAAGCGCACCGCGCTGCCCAGCCAGGTCTTCTGCCCGTACTCGGCCAGGTACACGCCGGCCAGGATGCCGATGGGTGTGCCCACCAGTGTGGCCAGGCCCACCATGACGAAGCTGCCGAAGATGGCATTCGCCAGGCCGCCGCCCTCTGCCTGCGGCGGCGGCGTCATCTCGGTGAACGTGGCCAGGCTCAGGCCACCGATGCCGAGGTAGATGGTCTCGAACAGGATCCAGATCAGCCAGAACACGCCGAAGGCCATGGCCCCCAGCGACAAGGCCAGCGCGACGAAATTAACGCGCTTGCGTTTGTTGTGCATCGCCAGGCGGCGAGCAGCCAGCGGGGTGCTCATGAGCGCGCTCCTTCGTTCTTCTTCAGGCGTGCCAGCAGCAGCTTGGAGATCGTCAGCACGACGAAGGTGATGAGGAAGAGCACCAGGCCGAGGTACATCAGCGAGGCCTGGTGCAAGCCCTCGCCGGCTTCGGCGAACTCGTTGGCCAGCGTGGAGGTGATGCTGTTGGCCGCCTCGAAGACGGACAGCGAATTGAGCTGGTTCATGTTGCCGATGACGAAGGTGACCGCCATCGTCTCGCCCAAAGCGCGGCCCAGGCCCAGCATGATGCCGCCCACCACGCCGGTCTTGGTGTACGGCAGCACGACGCGGGAGACGACCTCCCAGGTCGTCGCACCCAGGCCGTAGGCGCTTTCCTTCAGCATCGGCGGCGTGACCTCGAACACGTCCCGCATCACCGAGGCGATGAACGGGATGATCATGATGGCCAGGATGATGCCGGCCGACAGGATGCCGATGCCGACCGGCGGTCCGGAGAACAACGCGCCGATGTAGGGCACGCCGGCGAACACGGCCTGCAGCGGCTGCTGCACGAACGTGGCCAGGATGGGGCCGAACACCAGCAGGCCCCACATGCCGTAGACGATGGAGGGCACGGCGGCCAGCAGCTCGACGGCAATGCCGAGCGGCCGCTTGAGCCAGCTGGGCGACAGTTCGGTCAGGAAGATGGCGATGCCGAAGCTGACCGGCACGGCGATGATCAGCGCGATGAACGAGCTGGCCAGCGTGCCGTAGATCATCACCAGGCCGCCGAACTTCTCCTGCACCGGGTCCCACTCCGCACTCGTCAGGAAGCCCAGGCCGAAGGCCTTCAGCGCGGGCGCGGCGCCGATGATGAGCGAGCCGATGATGCCGACCATCAAGGCCAGCGTCAGCCAGGCGGCGCCCTGCGACAGGGCGGCGAACAACCCGTCAGCCCACGGAGCGACACGGCGGCGCGGCGGCGGCGGCTTCATGGCGTTGGGCTCAGGTTCGCTTCGATCAACGCGGTTCGCGTCGTCGGCGGGAAGGATGGCGGCCAAGTAACCTCCGGAAGTCTGAAAGATGAACCGTGCGTTGGATACGGCAAAGCCCGGCTGCGCCGGGCCTGCTCAGCACCTTCGCGTCACTTGAACGCGATGGCCTTGCCGGACGTGTCCTTGATCTCGCCCCACTGCTTGCGCACCAGGTCCTTGACGGCGGCGGGCAGCGGCACGTAGTCCAACTCGTCGGCCATCTTGTCGCCGTTGGCGTAGGCCCACTCGAAGAACTTCAGCGCGGCGGACGCGTTGGCGGCCTTGTCCTGCGACTTGAACATCAGGATGTAGGTCGGGTTGGTCAGCGGCCACGCGGCCTTGCCCGGCTGGTCGGTCGTGATCTGGTAGAAGGTCTTGTTCCAGTCGGCACCGGCCGCGGCGGCCTTGAAGGCGTCGTCGCTCGGGTTGACCCACTGGCCATCCTTGTTCTTCAGCTGCACGTACGTCATCTTGTTCTGCTTCACATAGGCGTACTCGACGTAGCCGATGGAGTTGGGCAGGCGCTGCACGAAGGCGGCGACGCCCTCGTTGCCCTTGCCGGCCGTGCCGGCCAGCCACTTGACCGTCGTGCCTTCGCCGACCTGGGTCTTCCACGACTCGCTGACCTTGGACAGGTAGTTCGTGAAGATGAACGTCGTGCCGGAGCCGTCTGCGCGGGCGACGGGGGCGATGGCGGCGTCAGGCAGCGGCACGCCGGGGTTCAGCGCGGTCAGGGCCGCGTCATTCCACTTCGTGATCTTGCCCAGGTAGATGTCGGCCAGCACGGTGCCGGTCAGCTTGATCTGCCCCGGGGCGATGCCCTTGATGTTGACGACGGGCACGACGCCGCCGATGACGGTCGGGAACTGCACCAGGCCGTCCTTGGCCAGCTCGTCGTCCTTCAGCGGCATGTCCGACGCGCCGAAGTCGACCGTCTTGGCCTTGATCTGGCGGATGCCGGCGCCGGAGCCGACCGACTGGTAGTTGATGCGGGCGCCGGTGGCCTTGTTGTAGGCATCGGCCCACTTGGCGTAGATCGGCGCGGGGAAGGTGGCGCCAGCACCGGTCACGTCCTGGGCAAAGGCCACATGGGCACCGGAAAGGGTGGCGACGATCGCGAGCGACTTGCTGACGTGGACAAAGTTCATCTGTGTACCTTCCGCAGAGCGGTTTTGACGATGTCCGGCATCCTAGGGATCGAATGTGACGGCTCGGTGACTCCCTTGGGGATCACCGTCGCATTGGAGCGCGCGAACTGGCCCGTGTGAAGCCACCCGGGGCACTTTATGACAACGTCATTTGAGCTTCACGCGATCGTCATATGGCGCTCCTACAGTGCCGGCCAGTTGTTTCTGACCCCAACCGGAGCCCTCGAATGATCCGCCGCACTTCCCTGATCGCACTGGCCGCCAGCGCCCTGCTCGCCGCCTGCGCCACCACGCCCACCCCGGCTCCGCTGGCCGAGACGCTCGCTCGCGAGCCGCAACTGAGCACCTTCAACCGCCTGGTGGCCCAGGCCGGCCTGACCGACACGCTGCGCGCCGCCGGCCCGTTCACCGTCTTCGCCCCCAGCGACGACGCCTTCAAGGCCGTGCCTGCCAAGACGATGGAGGCGCTGGTGGCCGACCCGGCCCAGCTCAAGGCCGTGCTGGGGTATCACATCGTCGAAGGCCAGGTGACCGCCGCCGACGTGAAGCCGGGCGCCGCCAAGACCCGCCAGGGCGCCAGCGTGGCGCTGGCCAAGGCGGGCAGCTTCGTCACCGTGGACGACGCCGTCGTGCAGCAAACCGACATCCTGGCGACGAACGGCGTGGCGCACGTCGTCGACCGCGTGCTGATGCCGCCCAAGAAGTAAGCCGCTGCGGCACCAAAAGCGAAGGCCGCCCGAGGGCGGCCTTTTGCACCGGCCAGCGAAACGTCAGACGGCCACGGCATCCACCAGCCGCTGCGCGCAGCGCTGCGCCAGCGCGGCATCCGACGCCTCCACCATCACGCGCAGCAGCGGCTCGGTGCCCGACGCACGGATCAGCACGCGGCCGCGGTCGCCCAGCTCGGCCGTCACGGCCACCTGTTCCTCGGCCAGCCGAGTGCTGGTCTTCCAGTCCTGGCCGGCCTGCAGCCGGACGTTGATGAGCGTCTGCGGGAACAGGTCCACGCCGTGGAGCTGCTCCGCCAGGCTGCGACCGCTGCGGCAGACGGCCTGCAGCACCAGCAGCGCGCTGACGATGCCGTCGCCGGTGGTGTGCTTGTCCAGCGCCAACAGGTGGCCCGAGCCCTCGCCGCCGAGCTGCCAGCCGCGCGCGGCCAGCTCTTCGAGCACGTAGCGGTCGCCGACCTTGGCGCGCACGAACTCGACGTCCCGCGAGCGCAGCGCCAGCTCGACCGCCATGTTGGTCATCAGCGTGCCCACGGCGCCGGGCACGCGCAGGCCTTGCGCCAGGCGGTCGGCCACCATCACGTAGAGCAGCTCGTCGCCGTTGTACAGGCGCCCCTGGGCGTCGACCAGTTGCAGCCGGTCGGCGTCGCCGTCCAGCGCGACGCCATAGTCGGCGCCGTTGGCCTTGACGGCCTCGACCAGCGCGCCGGGCGCCGTCGCGCCGAAGCCGGCGTTGATGTTGAAGCCGTCCGGCTTGCAGCCGATGGAAATGACCTCGGCGCCCAGCTCATGGAAGACGTCCGGCGCCACGTGGTAGGCCGCACCGTGCGCGGCATCGACGACGATCTTCAGGCCCTTGAGCGTCAGGTCCGAGCCGAAGCTGTTCTTGCAGAACTCGATGTAGCGGCCGCGCGCGTCCTCCAGCCGCTTGGCGCGGCCCAGGCTCGCCGAGTCCACCCACTGCGGCGCCTCGTCCAGCGCGGCCTCGACGGCCAGCTCCCAGGCGTCCGGCAGCTTCTCGCCCTTGGCCGAGAAGAACTTGATGCCGTTGTCCTGGAAGGCGTTGTGCGAGGCGCTGATGACGACGCCCAGGTCCAGCCGCAACGCGCGGGTCAGGTAGGCGACGCCCGGCGTGGGCAGCGGCCCGGTCAGCAGCACGTTGACACCCGCGGAGGCGAAGCCGGCTTCCAGCGCCGACTCGATCATGTAGCCGGAGATGCGCGTGTCCTTGCCGATCAGCACCGTCGGGCGCTGGGTCGTCTTGCGCAGCACGCGGCCGACCGCATGGCCCAGGCGCAGCATGAAGTCGGGCGTGATCGGGGCCTGGCCCACGGTGCCTCGAATGCCGTCGGTTCCGAAATGCTTGCGGCTCATCGAGCGCTTCCTCCACAGATCATTGAAAACCCTAGTGCCGGATTGTCGCCGCATCGACCGCGGCCCACACCTTGAGCGCGTCCACCGTTGCCGCGACATCGTGCACGCGCAGCACGTGCGCACCGGCGCTCACGGCCCTCAGCGCCGCCGCCAGGCTGGCCGGCAGGCGCTCGCCCACGGCGCGCCCGGTGATCTCGCCCAGCGTGCGCTTGCGCGACCAGCCGACCAGCAGCGGACGGCCCAGCGCCGCCAGCGCCCGCTGCCCGGCCAGCAGCCTAAGGTTGTGCTGCGCGGTCTTCGCGAAGCCATAGCCCGGGTCCAGCGCGATGCACTCCGCCGGGATGCCGGCAGCCCGCGCGGCATCGGCACGCCCGCGCAGAAACGCCGCCACGTCGGCCACGACGTCGTCGTACTGCGCCAGGTCCATCATCGACGCCGGCTCGCCGCGCATGTGCATCAGGCACACGCCCGCGCCGCTGCCGGCCACGGCCTGCAGGGCGCCCGGCAACTGCAAGGCCTGCACGTCGTTGACGATGTCGGCGCCGGCATCGAGCGCACGGCGCATGACCTCGGGCTTGTAGGTGTCCACCGACACCGGCACGCCCAGCGTCAACGCGGCCGCCAGCACGTCAGCGATGCGGGTCCACTCGGACGTGGCGTCCACGCGCGGTGCGCCGGGGCGCGTCGATTCGCCGCCGATGTCCAGCAGGTCGGCGCCCTCGGCCACCAGGCGCTCGCAGTGCGCGATGCCTGCGCGGGTGTCGTCGTGCCGGCCGCCGTCCGAGAAGGAGTCCGGCGTCACGTTGACGATGCCCATCACGCGCGGGCGGCTCAGGTCGATGCGGAAACGGCGGGTCTGCCAGTGCATGGGTGCTTCAAATGAAAAACGGGCCCGGTGTCAGCGGGCCCGTTTCGTGACGGTCGTGGTGTCGTGGGATCAGGCCGCGGCGGGGGCGCCATCGGTGCTGACTGCGGGCGTGCCGCCGGACGGGCCGTTGCTGGGCGTCGGCGGCGTCGTGCCACCCGGCTCGCGCGGCGGGCGGCCGGCCATGATGTCCAGGATCTGGTCGCGGTCGATGGTTTCCCACTTCATCAGCGCCGCGGTCATGGTCTCGACCTTGTCGCGGTTGTCTTCCAGGATCTTCTGCGCCACGGCGTACTGCTCGTCGAGGATGCGGCGGATTTCGCCGTCGACCTTCTGCTGCGTGCTCTCGCTGATGTTGGTCGTCTTGGTCATGCTGCGGCCGAGGAACACTTCGCCCTCGTTCTCGGCATAGACCATCGGGCCCAGCAGGTCGCTCATGCCGTAGCGCGTGACCATGTCGCGCGCCATGCGGGTGGCACGCTCGTAGTCGTTGGAGGCACCCGTGGAGATGTCGTGGACGAACAAGTCCTCGGCAATGCGGCCACCGAACATGATGCTGATGCTGTTGAGCATCTGCTTGAAGTACAGGCTGTGCTGGTCACGTTCGGGCAACTGCCAGGTCACGCCCAGCGCACGGCCGCGCGGCATGATGGTGACCTTGTGGACCGGGTCGGTGCCCGGCAGCAACTCGGCCACGACGGCATGGCCGGACTCGTGATACGCGGTGGCTCGCTTCTCGTCCTCGGTCATGACCATGCTCTTGCGCTCGGGGCCCATGTAGAGCTTGTCCTTGGCACGCTCGAAGTCGATCATCTCGACAAGGCGACCGCCGCGCCGCGCCGCGAACAGCGCCGCCTCGTTGACGAGGTTGGCCAGGTCCGCGCCGCTCATGCCGGGCGTGCCGCGGGCCAGGATGGACGCGTTGACGTCCTGGCCAATGGGCACCTTGCGCATGTGCACGTTCAGGATCTGCTCGCGGCCGCGGATGTCCGGCAGCGTCACGTAGACCTGGCGGTCGAAGCGGCCCGGGCGCAGCAGCGCCGGGTCCAGGATGTCCGGCCGGTTGGTGGCCGCGATGACGATGACGCCGAGGTTGGTCTCGAAGCCGTCCATCTCGACCAGCATCTGGTTCAGCGTCTGCTCGCGCTCGTCGTTGCCGCCGCCCAGGCCCGCGCCACGATGACGGCCGACCGCATCGATTTCGTCGATGAAGATGATGCAGGGCGCGCTCTTCTTGGCCTGCTCGAACATGTCGCGCACACGGGCCGCGCCGACGCCGACGAACATCTCGACGAAATCGGAGCCCGAGATCGTGAAGAACGGCACCTTGGCCTCGCCGGCGATGGACTTGGCCAACAGCGTCTTGCCGGTACCGGGAGGGCCGACCAGCAGCACGCCACGCGGGATGCGGCCGCCCAGCTTCTGGAACTTCTGCGGGTCCTTCAGGAAGTCGACCAGCTCCTTGACCTCTTCCTTGGCCTCGTCGCAGCCGGCGACGTCCGCGAAGGTCA
This sequence comes from Roseateles sp., assembly GCF_965229315.1. Classification (GTDB taxonomy): domain Bacteria; phylum Pseudomonadota; class Gammaproteobacteria; order Burkholderiales; family Burkholderiaceae_C; genus Pelomonas. Next base: position 1,175,745 of record NZ_CBDDJA010000002.1, on the reverse strand, counting down.
CGGTGTTGCTGGCTTCGTCCAGCATGCGCGCCTTGGACTTGCCGAAGCTGAACGCCCCGCCCTTGCCGCCGCCCTGCATCTGACGCATGAAGTAGACCCAAACGCCGATAAGCAGCAGCATGGGCGCCCAGTTGATCAGCATGCTGAGCAGGAAGCTCTGCTCCTCGCGCGGCTTCACATCGAACTTGATGCCGTTGTTGCGCAGGTCGCCGATCAGGCCGCGGTCCAGGTAGGTGGCCGTGACGCGCAGCTTGTCGCCGTCGGTGGTCTCGGCGAGGATCTCGGCGCCGCTGGCGCCGCCTTCGGTCAGCGTGACCTGCTTGATGCGCCGCGCCTGGACCTGGTCAAGGAACTCGGAATAACCGATCTGCTTGCCGGGTGCCGTCGCTCCGCCGAACTGTTTGACGACCGTGAACAGCACCAGGGCGATCACGATCCAGACGGCGAATTTCGAAAACCACTGATTGTTCACAACGACTCCTTGGCCCCGATAGCCACGTTCAGGCTCAGGACAGTGGGGGCGATTTTAGTTGACGCAAGAGGGTGGCCCCTGACATCAGCGGGGTTTCAAACCGATTCCGACCAAGAAATTCTCGGAAGAGCGGATGCGGGAGGCCTTGGGTTTGACGGCTTTGACCGCCTTGAAACGGGCCCGGAACAACGCCACCAGCTCGTTGTAGCCGCTGCCATGAAAGACTTTGGCCACCAGCGCGCCTTCGGGTTTGAGGTGCTGGCCAGCGAAATCCACCGCCAGCTCAACCAGGTTGGAGATGCGGGCGGCATCGGTGGCGGCAATGCCCGACATATTCGGTGCCATGTCGGACACCACCACGTCCACCGGCCGCCCCGCCAGCGTGGCCTCCAGCTGGGCGTAGACCGCTTCATCCTGGAAGTCCCCCTGGATGAACTGCACGCCCTCGATGGGCTCGAAATCCAGCAGGTCCAGCGCAATGATGGTGCCATTGAGCTGACCCACCGCCGCACCGCCCTGACCCGCTTCCTTCGGCGCGAACCGGCGGCGCAGGTACTGGCTCCAGGCGCCCGGCGTGGCCCCCAGGTCGACCACCACCTGGCCTGGGCGGATCAGCTTCAGTTCCTCGTCGATTTCCTTGAGCTTGTAGGCGGCGCGGGAGCGGTAGCCGTCCTTCTGCGCCTGCTGCACATAGGGGTCGCTGACGTGGTTGTTCAGCCACGCCTTGTTGAGCTTCTTGCTTTTGGTTTGAGTTTTCATGCCCACGGGATAATACGGGGATGCCTCAAATCAATTTGACTCCCGCCCAGCGCAAGGACAAGCGTGCCGATGCCCACCATCTCGACCCGGTCGTGATGATCGGTGGCGAGGGCCTGACGCCCGCCGTGGTGAAGGAAACCGACCTGGCGCTGAATTCGCACGGCCTCATCAAGGTCCGCGTGCTCGGCGATGATCGCGCGGCCCGCGAGGCGATGTTCGTCCAGCTCTGCGACGAACTGAACGCGGCGCCCATCCAGCACATCGGCAAGCTGCTGGTGCTGTGGCGCCCCATCCCGGAGAAGCCCAAGGCCGAGCGCGAAGGCGTCATGCCCGGCCCGCGCGTGGTCAAGATCGTCAAGTTCTCCAAGAGCGGCAACGGCCGCCCGCAGATCAACAAGGTCAAGGTCATGGGCAACGAGCGCGTGACCCAGGGCGGCGAGATCAAGCGCGTGAAAAAGCGCGCGGTGACCACCAGCGTCAAGAAGCGCGCCGCTGACTGATCCAGGCCAGGGCCAGGACCGCCAGGCCCTTCACGCCGAAGAACACCAGCGAGGCGCCGTGCAGCGCCGCGAAAGACGCCACGCCGGTACCGGCCCGCGCATTCGCCATCAGCGGCTGCAGGCCGTAATAGCCCGCGATGGTGCAGAACAGTGCCACGGCCGGCAGCAGCAACGCCGCCGAGAACACGGGGCCGGCAGCGCCGGCCTCGGCCGCGTCACGCGCCAGGCGGCGCTCCAGCAGGATCAGGATCAGCGCGGCGGCCAGGCTGACCTGCGCCTCCACCGCGAACAGCCGCCCGACGAACAGGCCCGCCTGGGCGCGCTCCAGGACCGCGAAGGCGCTGGGCGCCGCCGCGAAGGCCACACACAGCAAAAAGCCGCCCCACAGGGCGGCCAGCAGCGTCTGAAGGCGCGAGAACATCACTCGTAGCGAACTTCGACAATCTCGTAGCGCTTGATGCCGCCGGGCGCCTGCACCTCGGCGACGTCGCCGGCTTCCTTGCCGATCAACGCACGCGCGATGGGCGAGCCGATGGAGATGCGGCCCTGCTTGATGTCGGCCTCGTCGTCGCCGGTGATCTGGTAGGTCACCTCGGTGCCGCTGGCTTCTTCTTCCAGGTCCACGGTCGCGCCGAAGACCACGCGGCCACCGGCGTCCAGCGTCGATGGATCGATGATCTGGGCGGCGGCCAGCTTGCCTTCGATCTCCAGGATGCGGCCTTCGATGAAGCCCTGCTTGTCCTTGGCCGCGTCGTACTCGGCGTTCTCGCTCAGGTCGCCCTGGGCGCGCGCCTCCGCGATCGCCTGGACGACGGCGTGACGTTCGACGGTCTTGAGCCGGTGCAGCTCGGCCTTGAGCGCCTCAGCGCCGCGCTTGGTCAGGGGAATGGTCGTCATGTCAAAACTCGATGGCAAAAAGAGTTCCGCCGCTGCGGCCCGGGCGTTCCCGAGCTGCGGCGGCGGAATCAATGAGCAAAGATTTTAAGTCAGCTCGGCGTGCAGTTCCTGCAGGGATTGCACGGTCAGCCCGTCACGATGTTTCATGCCTTCCACCGCCGCCTCGCAGCCGGCCATGGTCGTGTAGTAGGTCACGCGGTTGGCCAACGACGCCTGGCGGATGTAGCGGCTGTCGGCAATGGCGGTGCGGGTCTCGTCCACCGTCGTGAAGACGAGCTGGATGTCGCCGCCCTTGAGGGCATCGACGATGTGAGGGCGGCCATCCTTGATCTTGTTGATCAGCTTGACGGGGACCCCGGCTTCCGTGATGGCCGCGGCCGTGCCCCGGGTGGCCACGATGCCGAAGCCCAGCGCGTGCAGATCCTTGGCGATGACGATGGCGCGGGCCTTGTCGTTGTTCTTCACCGTGACCAGCACATTGCCCTGACGCGGCAGGCGCGAGCCGGCGCCGATCTGGCTCTTCAGCATCGCCTCGCCGAAGGTCTTGGCGAAACCCATGACCTCGCCGGTCGAGCGCATCTCGGGGCTGAGGATGGGGTCCACACCCGGGAACTTGTTGAACGGGAAGACGGCTTCCTTGACGCTGAAGTACGGCGGAATGACCTCGGCCGGCACGCGGCCCTTGCGGTCGCGCTGGTCCACCAGCTTCTGGCCGGCCATGCAACGCGCGGCGATCTTGGCGAGCTGCTGGCCGGTGGCCTTGGACACATAGGGCACGGTGCGCGACGCCCGCGGGTTCACTTCGAGCACATAGACCGTGCAGGCGGCGAGGCCGGCCGTCACGTCGCCCTGGATGGCAAACTGCACGTTCATCAGGCCGACGACCTTCAGCGCCTTGGCCATCGCGGCCGTCTGGCGGCGCAGCTCGTCCTGCAGGTCGGCAGCCAGCGTGTAGGGCGGCAGCGAGCAGGCCGAGTCGCCGGAATGGATGCCGGCCGCCTCGATGTGTTCCATGATGCCGCCGATCATCACGTCGCCCGTGCTGTCGGCGATGCAGTCCACATCGACCTCGACAGCATCCTCCAGGAAGCGGTCCAGCAGCACCGGTGACTTCTCGCTGACGCGCACGGCCTCGCGCATGTAGCGCTCCAGGTCCTTGTCGCCATGCACGATCTCCATCGCACGGCCGCCCAGCACGTAGCTCGGGCGCACGACCAGCGGGTAGCCGATCTCGTTGGCCAGTTGCACCGCCGCTTCTTCGGTGCGCGCGGTGCGGTTGGGCGGCTGGCGCAGGCCGAGTTCATGCAGCAGCTTCTGGAAACGCTCGCGGTCCTCGGCGATGTCGATGGAGTCGGGCGTCGTGCCGATGATGGGCACGCCGGCACGCTCCAGGTCCAGCGCGAGCTTGAGCGGCGTCTGGCCGCCGTACTGCACGATGACGCCGACCGGCTTTTCCTTGTCGACGATCTCCAGCACGTCTTCCAGCGTGACGGGCTCGAAGTACAGGCGGTCGGACGTGTCGTAGTCGGTCGAGACGGTCTCGGGATTGCAGTTGACCATCAGCGTCTCGTAGCCGTCCTCGCGCATCGCGAGCGCGGCATGCACGCAGCAGTAGTCGAACTCGATGCCCTGGCCGATGCGGTTGGGGCCACCGCCCAGCACCATGATCTTCTTCTTGTCGGTCGGCGCGGCCTCGCATTCGGCGCCCTCGCCCTCGTAAGTCGAGTACATGTAGGCGGTCTGCGTGGCGAACTCGGCCGCGCAGGTGTCCACGCGCTTGTAGACGGGGCGCACGTTCAACGCATGGCGGCGCTCGCGCACCGCGTGCTGGTGGGTGCCCAGCAGCTTGGCCAGGCGCTTGTCGGAGAAGCCCTTGGTCTTCAGCAGGCGCAGTTCAGCCTCGCTGAGCGATTCGACCGCACGGCCCTGGATGGCCTGTTCGATCTGGATCAGCTGCTCGATCTGCGCCAGGAACCACGGGTCGATGGCGGTCTCTTCGTGGATCTCGTCCAGGCTCATGCCGATGCGGAACGCGTCGGCCACGAACAGGATGCGCTCGGGGCCGGCCTCGCCGATCTCCTGCACGATGTCCTCGCGGTCGGTCGAACGCTCGGTCAGGCCGTCGATGCCGGTCTCCAGGCCGCGCAGCGCCTTCTGGAACGACTCCTGGAAGGTGCGGCCCATGGCCATGACCTCGCCGACCGACTTCATCTGCGTCGTCAGGCGCGAATCGGCCATCGGGAACTTCTCGAACGCGAAGCGCGGGATCTTGGTGACGACGTAGTCGATGCTGGGCTCGAAGGACGCTGGCGTGATGCCACCGGTGATGTCGTTCTTCAGCTCGTCCAGCGTGTAGCCCACGGCCAGCTTGGCGGCGATCTTGGCGATGGGGAAGCCGGTGGCCTTGGAGGCCAGGGCGGATGAGCGCGACACGCGCGGGTTCATCTCGATGACGACCATGCGGCCGTCCTTCGGGTTGATGGAGAACTGCACGTTGGAGCCGCCGGTGTCCACGCCGATCTCGCGCAGGATGGCGATGCTGGCGTTGCGCAGCAGCTGGTATTCCTTGTCGGACAGCGTCTGGCTCGGCGCGACGGTGATGGAGTCACCGGTGTGGATGCCCATCGGATCCAGGTTCTCGATGGAGCAGACGATGATGCAGTTGTCCGCCTTGTCGCGGACGACCTCCATCTCGTATTCCTTCCAGCCGATCAGGCTCTCCTCGATGAGCAGTTCGTTGGTCGGCGACAGGTCCAGGCCGCGCTTGCAGATGGTCTCGAATTCTTCCGGGTTGTAGGCGATGCCGCCGCCCGAGCCGCCCAGCGTGAAGCTTGGGCGGATGACCATGGGGAAGCCCGCGCCGCCGATCTCGGCGTGGATGCGCTTCTGCACCCCCCAGGCCTCTTCGAGCGAATGCGCGATGCCGGACCGGGCCGATCCCAGGCCGATCTTGGTCATCGCGTCCTTGAACTTCAGCCGGTCCTCGGCCTTCTCGATGGCGTGCTCGTTGGCACCGATCATCTCGACGTTGTACTTGGCCAGCACGCCATGCTTGTGCAGGTCCAGCGCGCAGTTCAGCGCGGTCTGGCCGCCCATGGTCGGCAGCACCGCGTCGGGCCGCTCTTTGGCGATGATCTTCTCGACGACCTGCCAGGTGATGGGCTCGATGTAGGTGACGTCCGCGGTGTCCGGGTCCGTCATGATCGTTGCCGGGTTGCTGTTGACGAGGACGACCTTGTAGCCCTCTTCGCGCAACGCCTTGCAGGCCTGGGCGCCGGAGTAGTCGAACTCGCAGGCCTGGCCGATGATGATCGGGCCCGCGCCGATGATGAGGATGGTCTTGAGGTCTGTACGTTTCGGCATGGCGGTCTGCGGTTCTGCTTAAAGGGTGGCGGTTGCGAGCTTGGCCCCGAACCCGACAAAAAGTGCGCCAACGCTGGCGCTGGCCGTGCTGGACAGCCGGCGGCGCGCGCGAAAGGCGGCGGCCAGGCGGGCGCCGGCAAAGATCAGCGTCGACAGATAGATGAAGCTCAAGCCCTGGATGATGGAACCCAGGATTAGGAAGGTCAGCGCCGGGCGCGGGTAGGCCGGGTCGACGAACTGGATGAAGAAGGACAGCAGGAAGGCGATGGCCTTGGGGTTCAGCAGGCTGACGACCAGTGCCTTCCTGAACGGCTGGCTCGCATCGACGACGCGCGGCGCCTCGCTCGTGCCGGCCTCGCCGCGCCACGTGCGCACCGCGCCGCGCAGCAGTTGCAGGCCGATCCAGCCGAGGTAGGCCGCGCCCACCATCTTCACGACGAAGAAGATCTGCGGGCTGGCCATCAGCAGCGACGCGCCGCCGGCAGCCGCCGCCGTCATCAGCACCGTGTCGCCCACGAACACGCCGCACGCCGCGCCGTAGCCCGTGCGCACGCCGCGCTGCGCCGCGACGGACAGCACGTAGATCGAGTTGGGCCCGGGCAGCAGGATGATGAAGACCGCCGCTGCGAGGAAGGTGCCGAGGTCGGTGATGCCGAACATGCGAAGGCCTCCTTCAGGACTTGTTCATCAGGGACACGAAACGGTCGAACAGATAAGCGATGTCGTGCGGACCGGGGCTGGCTTCCGGGTGGCCCTGGAAGCTGAAGGCCGGCTTGTCGGTGCGGGCGATGCCCTGCAGCGTGCCGTCGAACAGGCTCACGTGCGTGGCGCGCAGGTGGGCGGGCAGCGTGTCGGGGTCGACCGCAAAGCCGTGGTTCTGGCTCGTGATGCAGACCCGACCGTTGTCCAGGTCCTTCACCGGGTGGTTGGCACCGTGATGGCCGAACTTCATCTTGAAGGTCTTCGCGCCCGAGGCCAGCGCGAGGATCTGGTGGCCCAGGCAGATGCCGAACACCGGGATGCCGGACTCGATGAGCTGGGCCGTGGCCTTGATGGCGTAGTCGCAGGGCTCCGGGTCGCCGGGGCCGTTGGACAGGAACACGCCGTCCGGCTCCAGGTCGAACACGGCGCTGGCGGGCGTCTGCGCCGGCACCACCGTGACCTTGCAGCCGCGCTCGGCCAGCATGCGCAGGATGTTGAGCTTGACGCCGAAGTCATAGGCGACGACGTGAAAGCGCGGGCTGGTCTGCGTGCCGTAGCCGCTGCCGAGGTTCCATTCGGTCTGCGTCCAGACCTCGCTGTCGGAGCGGCTGACGACCTGGGCCAGATCGAGACCGGACATTGAAGGAGCAGCCTTGGCGGCACCGACGGCCGCGTCGATATGCACCTGCGTCAGCGCTTCACCTGCGGGCAGCGCCAGGATGCAGCCGTTCTGCGCGCCGTGCGTGCGCAGCAGTCGGGTCAGGCGGCGCGTGTCGAGACCCGCGATGGCCACGGTACCCTCGTCACGCAGGTACTGGTCAAGGCTGCGGCTGGAACGGAAGTTGGACGCGCGCAGCGGCAGGTCCTTGATGACCAGGCCGGCCGCAAACACCTTGGAGGCTTCGACGTCTTCGTCGTTGACGCCGTAGCTGCCGATGTGCGGATACGTCAGCGTGACGATCTGCCGGCAGTAGCTGGGGTCGGTCAGGATTTCCTGATAGCCGGACAAGGCGGTGTTGAACACCACCTCGCCGACGGTCTGACCCGTGGCGCCGATGGACTGGCCTCGGAACACCGTCCCATCCGCCAACGCCAAGATTGCTTGAGGGGGATGAAGCAGGTCAGCCAGCACGAAAGTCTCCGCAAGTGGGGCGCGTGCCCAGCATCAGCCCGTCGGCAACGACAGGCCAATTTGAGGAAACCGAGGAGGGTTCGCGCCGGGCAGCAGGTGGATTCGGGTAAACCTATCGAGTATAGCCGACCAGGGTTAGTACGGAGCCTTCGTGAGCCCGGCGCGAGGCCTCAAAGCGCCGCGATGCCAGCGCGGGCGATCTCCGCGTCCTCGGTGGACTTGACGCCGCTGACACCCACCGCACCCACGCACTGGCCGTCCACCAGGATGGGCACGCCGCCTTCGAGCATGCCTCGCAGGCCCGGCGCGCTCAGGAACGACGTGCGCCCCTGGTTGATGATGTCCTCGTAGACCTTGGACTCGCGCCGCCCCAGCGCGGCCGTGTGGGCCTTGGCCGGCGCGATCTGCGCGGAGATGGCGGCGGCACCATCCAGGCGCTGCAGCCACAGCAGGTGGCCACCGGCATCGGCGATGGCGATGGTGACGGCCCAGCCGTGCTGGCGGGCATGGGCTTCGGCTGCCGCCGCGATGCGTTTGACGTCGTCGAGTTCGAGTAAAGCTTGTTGTTTCATGGCTTGATTTCCAGGGTCAAGGCCTCAATGTAGCCCCCAAGCAGCGCCATAGAATGGCGCTCGGTTTACCTTGCTTTACTTTTTGTTCCTGGAGGCTCGTCAATGAACGACACCGTGCAAACCCAATACGGTTATGCCAACGCAGGCCTGGCGGCCGACCGCCAGCGCGTGCTGCGCAATACCTACTGGCTGCTGGCCCTTTCTCTCGTGCCGACCGTGCTGGGCGCGTGGATCGGCGTCGCCACCGGCCTGTTCCAGCTGATGAGCCCCGGCATGAGCATGCTGGTGTTCTTCGTCGGCGCGTTCGGCCTCATGTTCGTCGTCGAGAAGACCAAGGACAGCGCCACCGGCGTTGTGGCGCTGCTCGCCTTCACGTTCTTCATGGGCTTGATGCTGTCGCGCCTGGTCGGGCACGTGCTTGGCTTCAGGAACGGCACGTCGCTGGTCATGACGGCTTTCGGCGGCACCGCCGCGATCTTCTTCACGATGGCAACGCTGGCCACCGTCATCAAGCGCGACCTGTCGTCCATGGGCAAGTTCCTGATGGTCGGCGCGGTCATCCTCATGGTGGCCGGCATCGCCAACGTCTTCCTGCAGTCGTCGGCGCTGATGCTGACGATCCTGGTGCTGGTGCTGGCCGTGTTCTCTGCCTTCATGCTGTACGACATCAAGCGCGTCATCGACGGCGGCGAGACCAACTACATCAGCGCCACGCTGGCGATCTACCTGGACATCTACAACGTGTTCCAGAGCCTGCTGTCGCTGCTGGGCATCTTCGGCGGCGACCGCGACTGACGACTCACCCCTGAAGGCGCTGACGCGCCTGCCCGTCAAGGGGGCACTGCCAACGGCCCGGCAAAGCCGGTTCCGTGGCAGTCGCTCGATGAAGGAGCCTGCTGACGCAGGCTCCTTTTTTGTGCGCGCTCGAAGCCGGCGATGCTTCAGTTCCGGCATCACATCGCTATGCGATATGAGCCTACTCCGAAGCATTGCGGTCAAACACCGCAATGCTTTCGACGTGCGCGGTGTGCGGGAACATGTTCACCGCACTGGCCGCCGTGCACCGGTAGCCGGCCACGTTGACCAGCAGGCCCGCGTCGCGCGCCAGCGTCGCCGGGTTGCAGCTCACGTAGACGATGCGCTTCGGCGGCACCCACCCCGGCGCCAGCGACGGGTCCTGGGCGATGTCGGCCACCGCCTTGGCCAGCGCAAAGGCGCCCTCGCGCGGCGGGTCGATCAGCCAGCGGTCGGCCGTGCCGTCCAGCGCCAGCAACTCTGGCGTCATCTCGAACAGGTTGCGCGCCACGAAGCTCGTCTTGTGCGCCAGGCCATTGGCCTGGGCGTTCTCGCGCGAGCGCTGCACCAGCGTCTCGCTGCCCTCGATGCCCAGCACCTCGCGCGCCTGGCGCGCCAGCGGCAGCGTGAAGTTGCCCAGGCCGCAGAACCAGTCGATGACGCGCTCATCCGGTTGCACCGCCAGCAGGCGCAGCGCGCGGCCCACCAGCGACGCGTTGATGTGCGGGTTCACCTGCGTGAAGTCCGTCGGCTTGAACGGCATGCGGATGCCGAATTCCGGCAGCGTGTAGGCCAGCTCCGGCCCGCCTTCGTCGAGCAGCTTCACCGTGTCCGGCCCCTTGGCCTGCAGCCACCACTGGATGCCGTGCTCGGCCGCGAATGCGCGCAGCAGCGCCAGGTCGCCGTCCGGCAGCGGGTTGAGGTGACGCAGCACCAGCGCGATGACCTCGTCGCCCATCGCCAGTTCGATCTGCGGCAGGCGGTCGCGCTCGGCCATGGCGGCGATCAGCGCACGCATCGGCATCAACAGGTCGCTGACGACCTGGGGCACGACCTTGCAGACCTGCATGTCGGCCACGTAGCGGCTCTTGCGCTCGTGAAAGCCGATCAGCACCACGCCCTTCTTCTGCACGTAGCGCACCGAGAAGCGCGCGCGATAGCGGTAGCCCCAGGCCGGGCCCTCGATGGGCCGCAGCAGCACCTCGGGCTTGACCTTGCCCAGATGCCAGAGCTGGTCTTCCACCACCCGCTGCTTGACCGCGACCTGGGCGCCCGCGTGCAGGTGCTGCATCTTGCAGCCGCCGCAGGCGCCGGCATGCAGGCCGAAGTGCGGGCAGCCCGGCGTCACGCGCAGCGGGCTTTCCTTCTTGATGGCGGTGAGCGTGCCCTGCTCCCAGTTGTTCTTGCGGCGCGAGATCTGCGCCTGCACGATTTCACCGGGCAAGGCGCCATCGATGAACACCACCTTGCCCTCGGCGTTGTGTGCCACGCCTTGCGCTTCAAGTTCGATCGAGTCGACCTTGAGCCATTCCGTCGTCTGAGTCATCCCCCAATTATCCGGGGGAGTCGCTGCCGGCCTAGAAGAGGCTGTCCCGATCGACACCGTGGCGCATCATGTTGCGCTTCAACTTCGCCAGCGCCTCGATCTGGATCTGTCGGATGCGCTCACGGGTGAGCTTCAGGCGGATGGCCAGCACGTCCAGCGTTTCGGGCTCGCGGTCGGACAGGCCGTAGCGGCCCGACAGCACCTCGCGTTCGCGCTCGTTCAGGCTCGCCAGGCCGTGCTGCAGCAGTTCCTCGACCTCATGCGACAGGCGCAGGCCCATGGGGTCGACGGCCTGCTCGTCAGCGACGAGATCCAGCATGGACTCGCCACCCTCGCTGCCGCGGTCCACCGGCGAGTCCAGCGAACTCGGCAGCTCGGCATAGGTCAGCAACTCGGCCACCTCAGCCACCGGGCGACCCAGCGCCTGCGCGACGTCTTCGGCGCGCACACGGCCGGCCGTGCCCTGGGCGCTCTGCAGCGCCTCCAGCGCGCGACGCGCCTTCAACACCTGGTTGAGCTCACGCACGATGTGCACCGGCAGCCGCACCAGGCGGGCCTGGTGCATCAGCGCGCGCTCGATGCTCTGGCGTATCCACCAGCTCGAATAGGTCGAGAACCGGAAGCCCCGATCGGGCTCGAACTTGCCGATGGCATGCATCAGACCCAGGTTGCCTTCCTCGATGAGGTCACTCATCGGCAGGCCGCGGCCCAGGTAGTTCTTGGCGATGCTGACGACCAGGCGCAGGTTGTGCTCGATCATGGCCTGCCGCGCGTCGAAGTCGCCCGCGCGCGCGGCCTGCGCCGTGTCGAACTCCTGCTGCGGCGTCAGCAGCGGCGTGCGGCGGATGTCACGCAGGTAGGCCTGCAGCGCATTGCCCAGTTCGACATCGTCGGCGATCGCACCGCGCAGCGCCTTGGCCTCGTCCTCACCGCTGGACGGATCCGCCGCGGGCTCGTCGCCATTCATCGCCGACATCATGGCGCCGGGCGCCCGCACCGCGCCGTCATGGCCGTTGGACTTGGGCGCAGCGCGTTTCATGACGTGGTCGCTGGCCCGGTGTAGATGGCTGTTGCCCGTCCTCAGCGGGCCGGCAGCAGCTTGGCCGGATCGACGGGCTTGCCCAGCTTGCGCACCTCGAAGTGCAGCTTCACGGTGTCGCTCTCGGTGGAACCCATTTCGGCAATCCTCTGGCCCTTGCGGACGACTTGGTCCTGCTCGACCAGCATCGCCCGGTTGTGAGCGTAAGCGGTCAGGTAGGTGTTGTTGTGCTTGATGATGACCAAGTTGCCGTAGCCGCGCAACCCCGAGCCGGCATACACGACGCGCCCGTCGGCGACGGCCAGCACCGGGTCACCCGGTTTGCCGGCGAAGTCCAGGCCCTTGTTGCGCTGCTCGTCGAAACCGGCGCTGACGCTCTGCGCCACCGGCCAGCCCCAGGACAGCGTGTCTTCGTCCGCTGTGACCGCGGCGGGCGCTGCGGCCACCGCAGTCGACGCCGCAGCCGCAGGCGCGCTCGCCGCCGCGACGGGCGGCTTGCTGTCCGGCTTGCCGTCCAGAGGCCGGGGCTCGACCTTGCCGGCACTGGTGATCGGCTTGGCGGTCACGCCCGCGTCGGCCGACGGCGGCACGACGCGCAGCACCTGGCCGACCTCGATGCGGTTCGGGTTGTCGAGGCTGTTCCAGCGGGCCAGGTCGCGCCAGCTCTGGCCATAGTCCAGCGCGATGCGGATCAAGGCGTCACCCGGCTTGACGGTGTAATAGCCCGGCTTGCCGGCGTTCTCCGCGCCTGGCGGCAACTTGGCCTCGGGCGTTGGTTCGGAGGCGGCGGGCGCTGGCGTCGAAGCCGCGGGCTTGGCTGGCTGCGGGTTGCGGTCCTCGACCGGCGCGTGATGCAGCGAAGTACCGCAGGCACTCAGCAGCAGCGAGGTGGTGACGACAACGAAGTGAAGACGCAAGCTTTTGGGCATCGTGGGGTGACGGCACGTGGAAGGCCAACCTGATTGTGTGGCGCGGTGCGCCGGCGGCCCGGTCAGACGACGCCGGATTTTAGAGGGACGAAGAGCACGGCCTCGTGCTCACTGCGAACCCAGCGGCCGACGCCGCCCTCGACGACGTGGTCCAGCACCACCAGCACCTGGCCGCGGCCGGCTGCGGCGGTCGGCGCCACAAGCCGGCCGCCCGGCGCGAGTTGCTCCATCCAGGCATGCGGAATGTCCTCGCCGCCGGCGGCCGCGACGATGCTGTCGAACGGCCCGCTGGCCGCATGGCCGACGCGGCCATCGCCCCAGACCAGGCGCGGCGCCCGCGGCAAGGCGACGCGCTGCAGGTTGAGCTTGGCCTTGTCGTGCAGGCCTTGCAGGCGCTCGATGGACGTGACCTGCCGCGCCAGCAGCGCGAGCACGGCGGCCTGGTAGCCGCAGCCCGTGCCGATCTCCAGCACGCGGCCGAGGGACCCGTGCCGGCGCGCCCCTGCGCCGGCCATCAGAAGGCCCAGCATGTGGGCCACGACGGACGGTTTGGAGATGGTCTGGCCGTGGCCGATGGGCAGGGCCGTGTCTTCATAAGCCTGGGCCGCCAGTGCGCTGTCGACGAACTCGTGCCGGGGCGCCGCCGCCATCGCGGCCAGCACGCGCTCGTCGAACTTGCCCTCGGCACGCAGCCGGGCCACCATGCGCTGGCGCACGGCGCCGGAGTCCAGCCCCGTGCCCGTCGTCTTGCCGTTCGGCCGGGCCAGCCGCGCCGCGTCCACCGTGGCCTGGTGCAGGTGGCGCTGCGGCATCAGCAGCTCGCGCTGCGGCGACGTGGCCGCCTTCAGGCTCGCAGGGAAGCGCTTGGCGCCAGACGACATGCTCAGAGGCCCAGGCGCTGGGCCCAGCTGCCCAGCGACGAATGCTCCGTCAGATCCACCTGCAGCGGCGTGATCGACACCTGGCCGTTGGCCGTGGCGTGGAAGTCCGTGCCCTCGCCGGCTTCGCGGGCATCACCGGCCGGGCCGATCCAGTAGATGGTCTCGCCGCGCGGGCTGAGCTGCTCGATGATGCCCTCGCTGGAGTGGCGGCGGCCCAGCCGCGTGATCTTGCGCGGCAGCGTGTCGGCATCGGGCCGGTTGGGGATGTTGACGTTCAGCAGGAAGGCCTGGCTCAAGCCCCCGGCGATGACCTGCTCGACGAGGCTGCGCGCCACGCGGGCGGCGGCGTCCAGGTCGCCCCAGCCTTTTTCGGCCTGCGAGAACGCGATGGACGGGATGCCGAACAGGTAGCCCTCGGTCGCAGCGGCCACGGTGCCGGAATACAGCGTGTCGTCGCCCATGTTGGCGCCGTTGTTGATGCCCGAGACCACCAGGTCAGGCCGGTAGCCCAGCAGGCCGGTCAGCGCCAGGTGCACGCCGTCAGACGGCGTGCCGTTCACGTAGCGGAAGCCGTTGGCGGCCCGGTAGACGTTCAGCGGCCGGCCCAGCGTCAGCGAGTTGGAGGTGCCGCTGGCGTTCTGCTCGGGGGCGATGACGTCGATCTCGCCCAGGCCTTCACAGGCTTTCACGAGGGCCGCGAGGCCGGGAGCGAGATAGCCGTCGTCGTTGGAAATGAGGATGCGCATGGGTGCCAATTGTAGGGAGCGCGTCACCTGCGGGACCGGGTGTAACCACCTTGATTTCTATCATCGCGCGCTGAATCAAACAGGAGACGACGATGAAGGCATGGCTCTGCGAGAACCCGGTGGGCGTCGAGGCGCTGCAATGGCGCGAGCTGCCGGCGCCGGCACTAGCGGCCGGCCAGATCCGCGTGGACATCAAGGCCGCCAGCCTGAACTTCCCGGACCTGCTCATCGTGCAGAACAAGTACCAGATGAAGCCGCCCCTGCCCTTCATCCCTGGCACGGAGTTCTCGGGCGTCGTCACCGAGGTGGGCGAAGGCGTCAAGGGCTTTGCCGTGGGCCAGCGCGTCGCGGCCTTCGGCGGCCTCGGCAGCTTCGCCACCGAGGTCTGCATTCCCGCCATGCTGGCGATGCCGCTGCCGGACGCGTTCAGCTTCGAGGATGCCGCCGCGTTCATCTGCACCTATGCCACCAGCCACCACGCACTGATGGACCGCGGCGCGCTGCAGCCCGGTGAGACCGTCCTGATCCTTGGCGCGGCGGGTGGCGTGGGCACGGCGGCGATCCAGATCGCCAAGGCGGCCGGCGCACGCGTCATCGCCGCCGCGGGCAGCGATGCCAAGTGCGTGGCCTGCAAGGCGCTGGGCGCCGATGCGACCATCAACTACGCCACGCAGAACCTGCGCGACGAGTTGAAGATGCTGACCGAAGGCAAAGGCCCGGATGTCATCTACGACCCCGTCGGCGGCGACCTGGCCGAGGCCGCCTTCCGCTCCATCGCCTGGCGCGGCCGCTACCTGGTCATCGGTTTCGCGCAGGGCGCCATTCCCGCGCTGCCGCTGAACCTGGCGCTGCTCAAGGGCGCGTCGCTGGTGGGCGTGTTCTGGGGCGAATTCGCCAAGCGCGAGCCCGGGCGCAACGCCAAGATGCTGGGCGAGCTGGCCACGTGGTATGCCGCCGGCAAGGTCAAGCCGGTGCTGGACCGCGTGCTCGCCATGGAACAACTGCCCGACGCGTTTGCACGCATGGCCGCACGTGAAGTCGTCGGAAAGGTAGTTCTTACCAACGCTTGAAGCCTGAAACGGGGGCCTCGCCCCGGGGGGCATGCCCACGAACTGGGGGTTGGCTGCGCTACATTCGACCGTCGAATCCGCAGACGAAGCTTCACCCGCGCCATGACCGTCAAAGTCCTCATCATCGAAGACAACCCCGTCGCCCGCAGCTTCCTGTGCCGCGTGGTGCGCGAGAGCTTCAGTGATGCGATGGAGATCACCGAGGTCGGCGACCTCGAGAACGCGCGCCGCCAGGTCGCCCGCATGGCCAGCACCGGCCCCGACGCCAGCTTCAAGCTCATCCTCGTCGACCTGGAGCTGCCGGACGGCAACGGCATGGAGTTCCTGACCGAGCTGACCGGCTCGACCGCGATCAAGATCGTCACGACGCTGTACTCGGACGACGACCACCTGTTTCCCGCCCTGCAATGCGGCGCCGACGGCTACCTGTTGAAGGAAGACCGCTTCGAGGTGCTGGTGGAAGAACTGCAGCGCATCGTGCGCGGCCAGCCGCCGCTGTCGCCGGCCATCGCGCGCCGGCTGCTGTCGCACTTCCGCCCCGCCTCGTCCAGCGACAGCGGCACCATGCCGCTGAACTCCGGCTTCGGCTCGCTGTCGTCGTCGCACGCGCCGTTCGCCAGCAGCCGCAGCGTGGCGCTCGACCCGCCGCCCGAATGGGAGCGCCTCACGCCGCGCGAGAGCGAGGTGCTGACCTACCTGAGCAAGGGCTTCACGATCAAGGAGATCGCGAACCTCATGGGCATCAAGTGGTTCACCGTCAACGACCACATCAAGAGCATCTACAAGAAGCTCAATGTGTCCAGCCGCGCCGAGGCCGCCGTACTGGCGTCGAAGCAGGGCCTGGTCTAACCACGGCCCCAACGGCCACCCGCGACCCACGCGCCAGCGCCCCGGGGCCGGGTACAGTGCCCGCCATGCGCCGCGTCGTCCTCTGCCTGCTGTTCGTGCTGCTGCCGCTGCGCAGCCTGCTCGCGGCCGGGCAACTGGGTTGCGAGCCGATGCCGCCGGTGCAGGAACAGCACGCGGGCCACGCGCACCACGCCTCACCGGCTGGCGACGTGCACGACCACGGCGCCAAGCCGTGCAAGCTCTGCGCGCCCTGCTGCCTGGCCGCCGCGCCACCGCCGGTGCTGGTGTTGAACACCCCCTCCGCCACGCCGGCCGAACGCGTCGCCCAGGCACCCGCCGAGCGCTGGGCCGGCATCGTGCCGCCGCTGCCCGACCCGCCCCCCAGGGCCTGAGCCTGCGCACTGCCGCTATATCCGCCGCCTGACGTGCGCGGCGGGTGTGTCTTCGCACCGCCCCGAGAGGCCTGCATGCATTTCCGTTTTCCCTCACGCGCCAGCGGGCTCGCGCTGCTGGCCGCGCTGACGGGCTGCGCCACCACGCCGCCCGATGCGCTGACGCCCATCTCCCAACTCACGCAGCCGCACACCGGCCAACCCCTGGCCGCCACCCTGCCCTCGCCCGGGCAACTCGCTGAGGCCCTGCGCGAGCCACTCGCGGCGGACGCCGCCGTGCAACTCGCGCTGCAGAACAACCGCGCATTGCAGGCCCGCCTCGCCCGACTGGGCGTGACGGCCGCCGACGTGGCCGAGGCAGGCCGCCTGCCCAACCCGGGCTTTCGCTTCAGCCGGCTGACGCGCGGCAGCGAGGTCGAGCTGGAGCGCGGCTGGCACATCGACCTGGCCCGGCTGCTGACGCTGCCGCTGGTGCGCGTGGCCGAACAGCAGCGGCTGCAGGCCGAGCAGCGCCAGGCCGCCGCCGACGTGCTGGCGCTGGCCGCCGACACGCGCCGTGCCTGGGTGCGCGCGGTCGCCGCCGAAGAGGCGCTGACATCTCGCCGCCAGGTGTTGGATGCCGCCGAGGCCGGCGCCGAGCTGGCCAGGCGCATGCAGGCCGCCGGCAACTTCAACACGCTGGCGCGGGCCCGCGAGCAGGCCTTCGAGTCCGAGGCGCGGCTGATGCTGGCGCGCGCCCAGGCGCAGCGCCTGGCAGCCCGCGAACGCCTCGTGCGGCTGCTGGGCCTGGAAAACGGCACCGCGCTGCGGCTGCCCGAACGGCTGCCCGAGTTGCCCACCGCGCCGCGCGAGCAGGCCGATGTCGAACAGCTGGCGCTGACCCAGCGGCTGGACGTGCAGGCCGCGCGCCTGTCGCTGGAGCGCGCCGCGCGCCAACTGGACGTGGCGAGCACCACGCGCTGGGTATCGATGCTGGAGCTGGGCACGGTGCGCAACGCGTCCAACGAGATGCCGACACAGCGCGGCTGGGAGGTCGCGCTGGAGCTGCCGCTGTTCGGCCCCGGCCCGCTGCCCAAGGCGCAGGCGCTCGCACGCGAGGCCTCGCACACGGCGGCC
The DNA here is from genome assembly GCF_965229315.1 of Roseateles sp. Lineage (GTDB taxonomy): Bacteria > Pseudomonadota > Gammaproteobacteria > Burkholderiales > Burkholderiaceae_C > Pelomonas. The sequence continues at coordinate 1,157,985 of NZ_CBDDJA010000002.1, read as the reverse complement.
GACGCCGCCATCCAGGCGCGCTCGGAAGCGCGCGAGGCCTACGGCCTGTACCGCAGCAGTTTCGACGTCGCCCGCCAGCACCGCGACGAGCTGCTGCCGCTGGCCCGGCGCATCTCCAAGGAGCAGCTGCTGCGCTACAACGCGATGCTGATTGGCGTCTTCGAGCTGCTGGCCGATGCGCGTGCGCAGGTCGCGGCCACCAGCGCGGCGCAGGACGCGCTGCGCGACTTCTGGCTCGCCCAGGCCGACCTCGACCAGGCCCTTGTCGGCCCCGTCACGCCGGCCCTGCCCGGCCCGGCCGCGCAGGCCGCTCCCGCCGCTGCGGCCGCCCACTGAATCCCGAGGACCCCATGCTCAACCGACGCTCCTTGCTCGCAGGTGCTTCCGCCACCTCCCTGGTTTCGCTCGCCGCGGTCTCCAAGGTCGCCCTCGCGGCCGTGCCCGAACCCGTCACGCAAACCTCGCCCGACACGCAAAGCCCGCTCGTCCCGCCCAACGGGCGACCCTACAACCCCGTGGTCACGCTGAACGGCTGGACCTGCCCGTGGCGCATGAACGCCGGGGTCAAGGAGTTCCACCTCGTCGCCGAGCCCGTGATGCGCGAGATGGCGCCCGGCTTCACGGCGCGCCTGTGGGGCTACAACGGCCAGAGCCCGGGCCCGACCATCGAGGTCGTCGAAGGCGACCGCGTGCGCATCTACGTGACCAACCGCCTGCCCGAGCCGACGACGATGCACTGGCACGGCCAGCGCCTGCCCAACGGCATGGACGGCGTCAGCGGCCTGACGCAGCCGGCCATCCCGCCGGGCAAGACCTGGGTCTACGAGTTCGTCGCGCGCCGCCCCGGCACGTTCATGTACCACCCCCATGCCGACGAGATGGTGCAGATGGCCATGGGCATGATGGGACTGTGGATCACGCATCCGAAGGCCAAGCACCCGCAGATCGACGCGGTGGACCGCGACTACGCCTTCCTGCTGAACGCCTACGACATCGAGCCCGGCAGCGCCACACCCCGGATCATGACGATGCTGGACTTCAACCTGTGGAGCTGGAACAGCCGCGTGTTCCCGGGCATCGCGCCGCTGGTGGCGCGCCAGGGCGACCGGGTGCGCATCCGCATCGGCAACCTGACGATGACCAACCACCCCATCCACATCCACGGCCACGAGTTCACCGTCACCGGCACGGACGGCGGCCCGGTGCCGCGCACGGCCCGCTGGCCCGAGGTGACGACCGACGTGGCGGTGGGCCAGATGCGCCAGATCGAACTCGTCGCCGACGAGGAAGGCGACTGGGCGCTGCACTGCCACAAGGCCCACCACACGATGAACGCGATGGGCCACGGCGTGCCGACGATGCTGGGCGTGGACGCCAGCGACCTGGAGGACAAGATCCGCAAGCTCGTGCCCGGCTACATGGCCATGGGCCAGGGCGGCATGCACGAGATGACCGAGATGATGATGCCCGGGCCGGCCAACACGGCGCCCATGATGGCCGGCGACGGCCCGTTCGGCGCCATCGGCATGGGCGGCATGTTCAGCCTGCTGAAGGTGCGGCGCGGCCTGGCGCGTGGCGACTACACGGACCCGGGCTGGTTCCAGCACCCGCCCGGCACGCTGGCGCGGGAGGTGGGCGATGCGCCGCCCGCGCCGGGCGCACCCGGCGCCGCGCCGCAGCCAGGGGCCGCCGACGTGCAGATCCGCAAGCCGCACGACCACCACGGGCACTGAGCCGCCGCCCACGGGCATGCTGATTGCCAGACAGCGGGATCGCCACCGCTGAAAGCACCCACCATGCCCCGTTTTGCAACCCCTACCGGCATCACCGCTCTCGCACTGACGGTGGTGGCACTCGCGGCGCACGCCGACACGAGCAAGCTGCCACTCAACGGCGATGTCGGTCCCAATCCCACGCTGGTCAAGCCGGTCAAGTCGCTGCTGCCGACAGTGAACATCGCACCGGCCGAACCCTGGGCCGACGGCAAGGCGCCTACCGCTGCGGCCGGCACGCAGGTGGCGGCGTTCGCCACGGGGCTGGACCACCCGCGCTGGGTCCACGTGCTGCCCAACGGCGACGTGCTGGTGGCCGAGACCAACGCGCCACCGCGCCCCGATGATGGCAAGGGCATCAAGGGCGTCGCCATGAAGATGGTGCAAAAGCGCGCCGGTGCCGCGCCGGCCAGCGCCAACCGCATCACGCTGCTGCGCGACGCCGACGGCGACGGCAGGCCCGAGGTGCGCGAGGTATTCCTGTCCGGCCTGAACTCGCCGTTCGGCATGGCGCTGGTGGGCGACACCTTCTACGTGGCCAACACCGACGCCGTGATCGCCTATCCCTACAAGGCCGGCCAGACCCAGATCGACCCCGCCAGCGGCCGCAAGCTCACCGACCTGCCCGCAGGCGACATCAACCACCACTGGACCAAGTCGCTGATCGCCAGCCCGGACGGCAGCAGGCTCTACGCGACCGTGGGCTCCAACAGCAATGTGGCCGAGAACGGCATCGCGGCCGAGGAAGGACGCGCCGCCATCTGGGAAATCGACCGCGCCACGGGCAACAAGCGGCTGTTCGCCACCGGCCTGCGCAACCCCAACGGCATGGCCTGGATGGCGAGTGGTGGAACTCAGGTGCTGTGGACGGTCGCCAACGAACGCGACGAACTCGGCAGCGACCTCGTGCCCGACTACCTCACCTCGGTACGCGATGGCGCCTTCTACGGCTGGCCCTACAGCTGGTACGGCCAGCACGTGGACGACCGCGTGAAGCCGCAGCGGCCCGACCTCGTGCAGCGCGCGGTGGCGCCGGATTACGCACTGGGCGCACACGTGGCGGCACTGGGCCTGACAGCCGCAAACGGCAAACTGCCCGCAGCGCTGGCGGCAGGCCAGGGCGACAGCGGCGTCTTCATCGGCCTGCACGGCTCGTGGAACCGCAACCCGCTGTCCGGCTACAAGGTCGTGTACCTGCCCTTCAAGGACGGCAAGCCGCAAGGCCTGCCCATCGACGTGCTGACCGGCTTCGTCAACAAGGACGGCAAGGCGCAGGGCCGGCCGGTGGGCGTGGCGATGGACACGCGCGGCGCGCTGCTGGTGGTGGATGACGTGGGCAACACGGTGTGGCGCGTCACGCCCCGTTGAAGATCGATGGCTGAAATGCAAGAAGGCCAGTCCGGTGGACTGGCCTTCTTGCATGTCGACGAGCGACAACTGGCGGAGAGGGTGGGATTCGAACCCACGGTACCTTGCGGTACGCCTGATTTCGAGTCAGGTACATTCGACCACTCTGCCACCTCTCCTGGTTCGGTGCGAGTGAAGCCCACCATTATAGGCAGGTTTTCGTCACTCGTTGCAAATCAGCCGCGAAGCGTGTCGACACCCCCCATGTAGGGGCGCAGCGCCGGCGGCACCGTGACACTGCCGTCCGCGTTCTGGTAGTTCTCCAGCACCGCCACCAGCGTGCGCCCGACGGCCAGGCCCGAACCGTTCAGCGTGTGCACGAACTCGTTCCTGCCCTGGGCGTTCTTGAAGCGCGCCTGCATGCGGCGGGCCTGGAAGGCGCCCATGTTCGAGCAGGAGCTGATCTCGCGGAAGGTCTTCTGCGCCGGCAGCCAGACTTCGAGGTCGTAGGTCTTGGTCGAGCCGAAACCCATGTCGCCGGTGCACAGCAGCATGGTGCGGTACGGCAGGCCGAGCTTCTGCAGCACGGCTTCGGCGTGGGCTGTCATCTCCTCCAGCGCAGCCATGCTGTGCTCGGGCTGCTCGATGCGCACCATCTCGACCTTGTCGAACTGGTGCTGGCGGATCAGCCCGCGTGTGTCACGGCCCGCCGAGCCCGCTTCCGAGCGGAAGCACGGGCTGTGCGCCGTCAGCTTGACCGGCAGGTCCTCGGGCTTGAGCACGCTCTCGCGCACGGTGTTGGTCAGCGAGATTTCCGAGGTCGAGATCAGGTACTGCTCGACCTGCTCCTCGTCGCCACCGCGCAGCACCCAGAACATGTCCTCCTTGAACTTGGGCAGTTGGCCCGTGCCTTCGAGGATCTCGCGGTTGACGATGTAGGGCGTGTAGCACTCGGTGTAGCCATGCTCCGTCGTCTGCACATCGAGCATGAACTGCGCGAGCGCGCGGTGCAGGCGGGCGACCGGGCCTTTCAGGAAGGCGAAGCGCGAGCCCGACAGCTTGGCGCCCGTCTCGAAGTCCAGGCCCAGCGGGGCACCGAGGTCCACGTGGTCTTTCACGTCGAAGTCGAATGTGCGCGGCGTGCCCCAACGGCGCACCTCGACGTTGCCGTGCTCGTCCGCACCCACGGGCACGCTGGCGTCGGGCAGGTTGGGCACGCTCATCAGCATCGTGTTGAGCTCGACCTGGATGGCCTCCAGGCGCTCCGCACCAGCCTTCAGCTCGTCGGCGATGCTGCCGACTTCGGCCATCAGCGCCGAGGCGTCCTCGCCCTTGCCCTTGGCCATGCCGATCTGCTTGGACAGGCTGTTGCGGCGGGCCTGCAGTTCCTCGGTGCGCATCTGCACCTGGCGGCGTTCGCCTTCGAGCGCCTTGAAGCGGTCAACGTCCAGGAAGGCTTGCGGGGTCTTGCGCGCGTTCAGGCGCTCGATGACGGCATCGAGGTCCTTGCGCAGTTGGGTGATGTCGAGCATGGGTGTCTTTCAGGATTCGAATGCATTCAAACGCAAAAGCGGCGCCGATGTCAGGCGCCGCCGGGTGTGCGAGGCGCCGGGTCAGGATCGCGAGGAACTCGCCTCGGCCATGGACTTGTCACCCAGGCCCATCGGCAGCGGGAAGCGCACATGCTCCTCGACGCCCGGCAGGCTGCGCACCGTCGTCGCGCCCATCGCCCGCAGCCGGTCGATGACGGCCTGCACCAGCACGTCGGGTGCCGAGGCGCCGGCCGTCAGGCCCACGCGCGGGCGGTCCGTCAGCCATTCGGCCTTCAGGTCCTCGGCCGCGTCGACCATGTAGCCGGGCGTGCCCAGCCGCTCGGCCAGTTCGCGCAGCCGGTTGCTGTTGGAGCTGGTGGGGCTGCCGACGACGATGACCACGTCCACCTTGGGCGCCAGCAGCTTCACGGCGTCCTGGCGGTTCTGCGTGGCGTAGCAGATGTCCTGCTTCTTCGGTTCGCGCACCTGCGGGAACACGCGCTTGACCTCGGCGAGGATCTCGGCCGCGTCGTCCACGCTGAGTGTGGTCTGCGTGACGACCGCGAGCCTGGCGGGGTTGGTGACCTGCACCTTTGCCACGTCCTGCACGTCCTCGACAAGGAAGATCCCCTCGCTGAGTTGGCCCATCGTGCCCTCGACCTCGGGGTGCCCCTTGTGGCCGATCATGATGAACTCATAGCCCTCGCGGTGCAGCTTGGCCACCTCGACGTGCACCTTGGTCACCAGCGGGCAGGTCGCGTCGAAGATCTGGAAGCCGCGCGCCTGCGCCTCGCGGCGCACCTCCTGGCTGACGCCGTGGGCGCTGAACACCAGCGTGGCGCCGGCCGGCACGTCGGCCAGGTCCTCGATGAAGATCGCGCCGCGCGACTTCAGGTCGTTGACGACGTAGGTGTTGTGCACGATCTCGTGGCGCACGTAGATGGGCGCGCCGAACTTGACCAGCGCACGCTCGACGATCTCGATGGCGCGGTCCACCCCGGCACAGAAACCGCGCGGCTCGGCCAACAGCACTTCCTGGGGTTGCACTTTCGCCTCCATCACAACACCCCGATCACTTGCACTTCGAAGCTCACCGGCTGGCCAGCGAGCGGATGGTTGAAGTCGAACAGCAGCGCCTCCTCGGCCACCTCGCGCACGACGCCGGCATAGCCCCCCTGCCCGTCCGGGCCCGGAAACTGCACCACGTCGCCGACCGAATAGGCTTCGTCCGGGTCGCCCAGTTGGCGCAACAGCGACAGCTTCACGCGCTGCAGCAGCTCGGGGTTGCGCTCGCCGAACGCCTCGCCGGGCGCCAGCTCGAAACGCTCCCGCGCGCCCTCGGGCAGGCCGATGAGGCGGGCCTCGATGGCCGGCGACAGCTGGCCGGCGCCAATCGACAACGTGGCCGGCTTGTCGCCGAAGGTGTTGACGAGGTCGGCACCGTCCGGGCCTGAGAGCCGGTAATGCAAGGTCAGGAAGGACCCGGCCTGGATGGGGTTCATGGGGGCGGCAGAAGCTGCTTGGCTAGACTGCGGGCGATTTTATGTCGCTGACCCACCTGCCTCCGGACGCCCGCCCGCGCGAGAAGCTGCTCGCACGCGGCCCGCAGGCGTTGGCGGACGCCGAACTGCTGGCGCTGCTGCTGCGCACGGGGCTCAAGGGCATGCCCGTGCTGCAACTGGCGCAGAGCCTGCTGGACCGTTTCGGCGGCTGGGCCGGGCTGCTGGCCGCCAACGTGCAGGACCTGGGCAAGGTCAAGGGCCTGGGGCCGGCCAAGCGCGCGGAGATTGCCGCGGTGCTGGAGATCGCACGGCGCTCGCTGAACCAGCGCCTGGCCGAGAAGTCGGCGATGACCGACGTCGACACGGTCAAGACCTACCTGCGCCTGCACCTGGGCGGCCTGGGGCACGAAGTCTTCGCCGTGCTGTTCCTGGATGCGCAGCTCAAGCTGATCGCGATGGAGACGCTGTTCCAGGGCTCGCTGTCACACACGACGGTGCACCCGCGCGAGGTGGTCAAGCGCGCGCTGGCGCTGGGCGCCGGCGCGGCCATCCTGGCGCACAACCACCCCAGTGGCCACGCCGAGCCCTCCAGGGCGGACGAGCAGTTGACCCGCCAGTTGACGCAGGCACTGGCACTGGTGGACGTGCGCGTGGTGGACCACCTCGTCGTCGGTGCGACCGGGGTCGTCTCTTTTGCCGAGCGGGGCTTGCTGTGAGCAAGCCGCTCACCGTGCGCAGCCTGGCCGACCTGAAGCCGCTGGCCCGCGAGCTGGCCGCGGCGCGGCTGGCAGCCGAGGTGGAGCGCGAACGGCTGGCGGCGGCCATGCGGCTGGCCGAACAGGAGCGGCGCGTCTTCGAGCTGACGGTCGGCCCGGTGACGCCGATGCGCCGCGTGGCGCGCGTCATCCATGACCGCGAGCCGCCCGAGCCCGAACCGCGCCAACGGCAGGCCGACGAACGCGCGGTGCTGCTGCAGGCGCTGTCGGACGAGATCGACATCGACTCGCTGCTGGAGACCGACGAGACACTGTCCTTCCGACGCGAGGGCATCTCGCTGGAAGTGGTGCGCAAGCTGCGCCGCGGCCACTGGTCGCTGCAGGCGCAGCTGGACCTGCACGGCCTGCGCCGCGACGGCGCGCGCGAGGCGCTGGGCCTGTTCATCCACGACAGCGCGCGGCGCGGCCTGCGCTGCGTGCGCGTCATCCACGGCAAAGGCCACGGCTCGCCGGGGCGCGAGCCGGTGCTCAAGGGCCGCGTGCGGCGCTGGCTGGTGCAGAAGAGCGAGGTGCTGGCCTTCGTGCAGGCGCGCGCCAGCGATGGTGGGGCCGGTGCGCTGATGGTGCTGCTGGCCGGCACGCCCTGACGCGGCGCTGACGACGCGTCGACACGCCGGCCGCCGTCGCGCGGCCGACACGTGCTGACGCCACCGTTGACCGGCCTCCTGCTGCCGGGGTAGCCTGGGTTCAAAGCCGCAGCCTGCGCGCGACACCCGGTTTCCCACCCACCACCAGGAGAAGAGCCCATGGAACTGTCCCGCCACGCCCCCGCGCCCGCCCGCTACACGGGCCTGGGCCTTGTCATCGGGGTGCACGTCGTCGCGATCACGGCGTTGAGCCTCGCATTCATGCCGCCTGCGGCCCAGCCCAAGCAGGCGCCCATCGTGCTGCTGCCGCCGCCCCTGGACACACCCGACACGCCCCGCGAGCCGCCACCGGTGGTGAAGGCGGCGCGGCCCGACCTGCCCCGCGTGCCCGTGCCCGACGTGCCCATCCCAGACTGGCAGACCGAGGCACCGACCGTCACGGCCGCGCCGCTGCGCAGCGAGGGCACGCCGGTGCCGACCAGCGGCGGCACCGGCGCGGCGCCGCTCGCGACTGCGCAGGAGCCTGCGGCCGTGCGCGCGCCCGGTGCCGTCTGCAGCGTGATGCCGCGGCCCGAGCTGCCGATGCTGGGCTGGAGCGGCCAGGCGGTACTGCATGCCGTGGCCACGGTGCGCGGCGGCCGCGTCGTGGGCAGCGACATCCGCGTCACGCAGGGCGCGCTGGACGCCAAATCGCGCCGGGCACTGCAACGCTCGGTGGAAACGGCGCTCGCCGGCTACCAGTGCGCCGGCGACGCCCTGTTCGAACAGGAATTCGCCTTCAGGCTCGATTGACCGGATGACCCACAGCCTCGCCGCCCAACCCTTCGTACTCTGGCTCACCGGGTTGTCCGGCGCGGGCAAGTCGACCATCGGCAACCTGGTGTTGCAGCGCCTGAACGCGCGGGCACTGCACGCCACACTGCTGGACGGCGACCACCTGCGCGCCGGCCTGTGCGCCGACCTGGGCTTCGGCGATGCCGACCGCCAGGAAAACATCCGCCGCGCCGCCGAAGTGGCCCGGCTGATGTTCGACGCCGGGCTGATCGTCGTCGCGACCTTCATCTCCCCGTTCGCACGCGACCGCGCCGCCGCCCGGGCCCGGCTGCCCGAGGGACGCTTCCTGGAGGTGTTCATCGACGCGCCGCTGTCCGTGGCCGAGGCGCGCGATCCCAAGGGCCTGTACCGGCGTGCGCGGGCCGGCCAGTTGCCGAACTTCACCGGCATCTCGTCGCCCTACGAGGCGCCCGCCAGCCCCGAGGTGCGCGTCGACACGTCATCCATGTCAGCCGACCGCGCGGCCGACCGGATCATCGAGCAGCTGCACCTGGCCGGCCTGCTGCAGCCTCGCTCCCGTAGTGCCAACACGCCTTAGGCAACCGGCGGCTGCAGCGGCAGCCGCAGCACGAAGGCCACCTCGCCGTCACCCGGCTCGTAGCGGATGGTGCCGCCATGCGCCGTGGCCACCTGGTGCACGATGTACAGGCCCAGGCCCATGCTGCCGGGGTTGCCGGCGTTGTTCAGCGACCGTCGCTTGAACGGGTCGAACAAGCCCTCCACCAGTTCTGCGGCGATGGGGTCGGCCGGGTTGCGGATGCTCAGCTCGGCGTGCCCGTCCCGCGCAAGCAGCTGCAGCGCGATGCGCCCCTTGCCGTGGTGGCGCGCATTGCTCAGCAGGTTGGCCGTCATCTGCAGGTAGCGCATCGGGTCGACGCGCGCCACCATCGCCGCGGGCAGCGTGGCGTCGACGGCCACGTCGGGGTAGGCGCTGCGCTGGTCATCCAGCAACTGGCCGAGCAGCGCGGCCACGTCGGTGTCCTCGTACTCGATCGACAGCGCCAGGCCGTTCTGGATGCGGGTGATGTCCTGCAGGTCGCGAAGCAGCCGCTGCATGCGGTTCGTGGAGTTGCGGATCACCGAGGCGACGCGGTCCGATGACGACTGCCGGTCCAGCACGACCGAGGCCATGCTCAGCATGTGCAGCGGGTCACGCAGATCGTGGCCCAGCACGGCCCACAGCTGCGAGCGCAGGCGGTCCATCTCGAGCACGCGGTCCACGTTGACGCGGCTGACGGCGTCGTGCAGCAGCCGCGCGCTCTCCAGCACCACGTCGGACCACGGCACCGCCGTGTCCCGCACCGTCTCGCGCCATTCTGCAAAGGAGCCGCGCGGCGTCAGCCGCGGGCCCATCGGGCCATGCGCAACCTCCTTCTCGGGCTTGCCGCCCCAGCGGATGGTCTCGATCTGCTCGCGCCGCAGCGCCACCAGCCAGCCGTGGCGCGGCGCATCGAAGCGCAGCGCCAGCACGCCGCAATAGCGGTCGCCACCCGTGGCGGCAGGCAGCTCGTCGCAGCGGTCGACATGCACCAGCGGCTGTTCGCGCGCCTGCAGCCAGTCGATCAACCGGGCGGCCCAGCGCTCGTCCACCGCGCCATGGCTGCGTACGCGACCGTCGATGCCGACGAAGATGGCATCGCAGTCCAGGCTCGCGCACAGGGCCAGTGCCTCGCGGGTCAGCACGTCGGCTGCCTCGTGGCCCTGCGCGATCTGGCCCGTGATGTCGGTGCGCAGCAGCGCCGCCCGGGCCATCGCCGCCTCGCGGTCGCGCGCGCACAGCGACTGCACCGACGCGGCGATCAACTGCGCGATGACATCGCTGGCCATGCGGATGGCGTAGGGCACGCGCAACGGCGCCATGTGGTGGCAGGCCAGCATGCCCCACAGCCGCCCGGCGACGACGATGGACACGCTCATCGACGCGCCCACGCCCATGTTGGTCAGGTACTCGACGTGGATGGGCGAGACGCTGCGCAGCACGCTGTGGCTGAGGTCCAGCGGCGCGGTGTGCCCCGCCTCGACCAGCAGCGGCACGGACTGGTAGCCCACATCGGCGATCAGCCGCAGCGTGTTGAGCACGTACAGCCGCCGCGCCTGCGCGGGGATGTCGCTGGCCGGGTAGCGCCGGCCGAGGTAGGGCTCCAGGTCATGGCGGCAGGCCTCGGCCACCACCTCGCCGCTGTCGTCGTGGCGAAAGCGATAGGCCATCACGCGGTCGAACCCGGTCATGGCCTGCACCTCGGACACCGCCACCTCCAGCAGCTTGTCGATGCTGTGCTGGCGCTTGAGTTTCTCCATCGACCGGTAGGCCCTCTGCGCAAAGGCACTGAGCCGGTCGGCGTTGTCGTCGCGCTGCTCGAACTCGCACAGGCACAGGCCGCCGTCGGCATGCACGACGAGGTCGAAGCTGCGGCCATTCAGCACCAGCTCGCGCGAATCCGGCATGGACTCGCCCAGGCTCAGGTTGGCGACGCCCTGCTGGATGACGCGGTAGACGTCGGCATCCACGCCCAGCTCGGCGGCGCGCGGCGCGCGGCCCAGCGTCAGGCTCAGGCCAAGCAGCGCCTGCGCATTGGCGCTCACCGACACCAGCCGGCCCAGGCGATCGAACGCCAGTAAGGCGCCGTGCGGCTGGATGGAGCCGGGGATGTGGATGGGCTCGCGCTCGCAGTTGTCCAGCGTGACGGGCTCGGCGGGGTGCAGGGGGTTCATTCACGCGCACTTTCCGCGGGCGCGGCCACGCGCAGCACGTCGCGGATCGCGCTGCCGAGGTTGCGGACATCGATGGGTTTGGCAACGTAGCGCTGAAACCCCGCGGCGAGGCCGGCCTGGCGGTCCGGCAGCATAGCGAAGGCCGTCAATGCGACGGCGGGCAGGTCCGCCGTGGCCGGGCGCGCGCGCGCCGCGCGCATCAGCGACAAGCCATCCATTCCGGGCATGCCGATGTCCGACACCAGCACATCAAAGCGCTCGCGCTCCAGCAACGCCAGCGCCTCGCGAGCCCCCGTCGCCGTGGTCACGTCGGCGCCCAGCTCCCGCAGTGCGGCCTGGCCGACGTCGCGCGCATCCTCCTCGTCGTCGACCAGCAGCAGCCGCACGCCGTCCAGGCGCGGCAGGTTGTCCGCCGACGCCACGGCCAGCGGCGCCGCGGGCTGGCTGGCCGGCGCTTCGGCCAACGGCAGGCGCACGTCGAAGCGCGCCCCGCGATCCGTCCCCTCGCTGTGCGCACTGATGCGGCCACCGTGCAGATCGACGATGGCGCGGGCAATGGCCAGCCCGAGCCCCAGGCCGCCGGCCTTGCGCGTGCGCGAACCGTCCTCCTGGCGCAGGCGGTCGAACACATGCGGCAGGAACTCCGGCGAAATGCCGCTGCCCGAGTCCTTCACGGACAACAGCCCCATGCCGTCCTCCACGCCCAGCCTGACGACGATGCGACCGGCGTCGGCGCTGAACTTCAACGCATTGCCCACGAGGTTGGAGATCACCTGCATGAGCCGCTGGGCATCCCCGTGTACCCACAGCACGACGCTGCCCTCGAAGTCCAGCACGATGTTGCGGGCCTGCGCGACATGCAGGTGCGACAGCAGCGATTCCGCCGCCAGCGCCGACAGGTCCAGCGTTTCCCGCTGCAGCGCGAGCTTGCCGGCCGCCACGGCGCTCATGTCGAGCAGGTCGTTGATCATGCGGGCCTGCAACTCGGCATTGCGCCGGATCACGAGCGCCGCCTTGGCGAGCAGTTCGTCGCCGCTGCCGCGCCGCTCCAGGATGTCGGCCCAGCCCCGGATGGCACTGAGCGGCGAGCGCAGCTCGTGCGACAGCACGGCGAGGAACTGGTCCTTGAGTTCGTTGCTGTGCTCGGCTTCGTCCTTGGCCTGGCGCAGCTGCTCCGAGGCCCGGTAGGCCGGCGTCACGTCGCGCACGATCTTGGAGAAGCCGGTGTGCTCGCCGGCCGCGCTGTACAGCGGTGTCAGCACGCCTTCCGCGCGCAGGCGCGTGCCGTCCTTGCGCATCAGCCAGCGGTCGTCACGCGCCGACCCATCGGCGAGCGCTGCAGCCATCTCGCGCTCCAGCACGTCGGCGGCCCGGTCCTCGGGCGAGAACAGCACCTCGGCCGGCAGGCCGCGCGCCTCGTCCAGCGACATGCCGAAGATGCTGGCGGCAGCGCGGTTCCAGTCGCGGATCAGGCCGCCGCGATCCAGCAGGATGACGGCGTAGTCCTGCAGCGAGTCGACCACGCGTGCATACAACGCATCCGCCTCACGCAGCTGCGCCTGCGTGCGCTGCTGCTTCTCGCGCTGCGCCACCTCGCGCAAGGCGCGCTCGATGACGATGGGCAGCCGCGTCAGGCGCCCCTTCATGATGTAGTCGGTCGCACCACGCTTGAGCAGCTCGACCGTGTTCTCTTCGCCGATGACGCCGGACACAAAGACGAAGGGCGTCAGCGGCGCCACCGCCTGCGCGTGGTCCAGCGCGTCGGCGCCATTGAATTCGGGCAGCTGGTAGTCCGACAGGATCAGGTCGAAATGCTGCCCGGCCAAGGCCTGCTTGAAGCCCGTCTCGTCCTTCACCCAGAGCAGGCGCATGCCCGGATAGGCGGCCTGCAGCGCCGCCTCCAGCAGTTCGGCATCGAACGCCGAGTCCTCCAGCAGCAAGATGTTCAGGCCCGGCACGCGCGGCGCTGTCCGCTTGCCGTCCGCGGCGTCATTCATAGCGGCGTGCGGTGCGCAACGACCCCGGCGGCGGCTCGTTCAACACGGCCCAGAACATGCCCAGATCGGCAATCGCCGCGACGAACTGGTTGAACTCCACCGGCTTGACGACATACGCGTTCACGCCCAGCTCGTAGCTCTGCACGACGTCCGACTCGGCCTGCGACGACGTCAGCATGACGACCGGGATGCTCTTCAGCGCCGCGGTGCTGCGCACGCTGCCCAGCACCTCCAGGCCATTGACCTTGGGCAGCTTCAGGTCCAGCAGCACGACGGCCGGATTGCCCTCGCTGCGGCCGGCATGGATGCCTTCGCGGTTCAGGTAGTCCAGCGCCTCGGCGCCGTCGCGCACGATGATGACTTCGTTGGCGAGCTGGCTCTTCTCCAGCGCGACGAGCGTCAGCTCCAGGTCGCGCGGATCGTCCTCGACGAGCAGGATGGGTTTGAGCATGTGTTGACTCTGCAGGGGTTCAGGGGTCATTGCGCCGGCACCGGCAGGACGAAGGAAAAGCGCGCGCCGCGGTCGACCTCGCCGAAGGCCTGCACGCTGCCGTCGTGGCGCTCCACGATGCGGCGCACGCTGGCCAGGCCGATGCCCGTGCCCTCGAAGGCCTCGCTGCGGTGCAGGCGCTGGAACACGCCGAACAGCTTGTCGACGTACTTCATCTGGAAGCCGACGCCGTTGTCACTGATCGACAGCCCCGCGCCGCGTTCGTCGCGGATGGGGGCGATCTCGATGCGGGCAACATCGCGGGTGCGGCTGTACTTCACGGCATTGCTGATCAGGTTGCGCAGTGCGACCTGGATCAGCACGGGGTCGGCCCACAGCCGCGGCAACGGGTGCTGCACGACCCACTCGATGCGTCCGCCACGCGCCGCCGAGGCCTGCTCGGCCACGAGGTCGTCGACCAGCACGTCGGTGTTGATCCACGTGCGCTTCAACGCCGAGCGGCCCATGCGCGAGAAGTCCAGCAGCGCATCGACCAGCAGCCCGGCGTGCGCCGACGCCTCCTTCACATGCAGCAGATAGCGCCGCCCGCGGTCGCTGATGCCCTGGCCTTCCAGTTCCAGCACCAGGTCCACGAAGCCGGCGATGTGGCGCATCGGCGCGCGCAGGTCGTGCGACACGGTGTACGAGAAGGCCTCCAGTTCCTTGTTCACGCGGCCCAGTTCGGCGGCGACCTCGGCCATTTCCTGCGCGCGGCGCAGCACGATGCCGATCAGCGCGTGCCGCAACTCCAGCACCGCGTGCACCTCCGCGGGCCGCCACGGCGTGCAACGGCCCCGCACGTCCTCCACCCAGCTCGCAAAGCTGCGGCGCGGATGCAGCGCGCCGCCCGGCAGCGCCTGCTTGCGCGGGTCGCCGGCCCAGGTGATGGTCTGCACGATCTCCGGCCTGAACCAGACGACGTAGTGACGGTGCAGCCGCGAGATGGAGATGGCCAGCAGGCCGGCGGCGGTGTCCATGTCGGCGGCGAACGCCGGTGCGTCCTGCGCGAGCCGGTCCGTGTGCGCGACCTCCTCGATGTGGTGGGCCAGCCATTCGCCGATGCGCAGCACGGTCTCCCGGGCGGGCGTGTCGCCGACGCACCAGCACTGGTCGTTGAGGATGACCGCCGCACCGGCTGCGCGCCCCAGGCGCAGCAGCGGCCCGGGTTCGTCGACGAGGCGCTGCAGCGTCGCATCGCTGTCCGCCAGGTGGGCCACCATCGCCAGCGTCAGCTGGCGCAGGCGCAGCTGCTCGGTCACCTGCTCGTTCTCTTCCTTGGCCTCGATCTGCAGCGACAGCAGCTGGCCGAGGTGTTCGCAGGCCATGCGGGTCTGGTAGGGGAGCAGCCGGGGCGCATGGTCGTGGCAGGACACCAGCCCCCACAGCTCGCCGCGCACGATGAGGGACACCGACATGGACGCCAGCGTCCCCATGTTGCGCATGTACTCCAGGTGCACGGGCGAGACGCTGCGCAACTGCGTCTGCGACAGGTCCAGCGACAGCGCGGCGCTGCGGCCGTCCGCGAAGCGCACGGGCACCGGCGTGTAGTGGGCGTCCGGGATCAGCCGCAGGTGGTTCAGCAGGTACAGCTCGCGCGCCTGCGCCGGGATGTCCGTGGCCGGAAAGTGGTGCGCCTGGTAGGCGTCGTAACCCTCGTCGCAGGCCTCGGTCAGCACTTCCCCGTGCCCGTCGGGGTCGAAGCGGTAGATGAGGCAGCGGCCGAAGCCCGTCAGCCGCTTCATCTCGACCGTGGCGACGGCGCACACCTCGTGCACGGACGCCGTGCGCTGCATCAGCGGCACGACGTGCCGGGCCAGCCCGTAGATGGGCGCCCGCGCGCCCGGCTCCGCTGAAGACAGCTCCAGCTCCAGATACACCAGCGCACCCAATCGGTGGGCGGACACGTGCAAGGTCCGGCCCGCCAGCACGCACAGGCCCAGGGACAGGGCGCCTTCGCCATCGACGAGCCGGGCCGTCTGCTCGCGCATCGACGCCGCGAACGTGGCGAGGCCGTCCCGTGGGTCGCCGCCTAGCAGCCCGGCCCAGTTGTCGCTCCACGCCACCACGCTGCCATCCGCGGCATCCACGCACAGCAGCCAGCCGTGGGGCTGGATGGCGCCCGGCACGCGGATGGGTTCGCTGGCGCAATCGGCGGCGTCGGCCGCGGTGGGCATCTGCGGCAGGCTCATGGCGACGGCGACCCGGCCAGCGGATGCAGCGCCGCCGCTGCGCGGGGCTTGTGGTGCTCCCGGCGCGCCGCTGCGCACAACGCGGCCCAGACACCCTCAGCAGTTCGCGTTGGCGAAGAAGTCGGCAACATCAATCGAAGTTCCTGTCCCGAAACGACACGCATGACAGGCCGTGCGCATCGGAGCAGCGGCAAGGGATTCGCCACCTCGCACACCGGCGCAGGCCGCGCCCGTCATGCCGTCGGAATGCTATCGCGCCCAGTCGGCGCCAGGCGCCGAAGCAGACACCCCGAGCGGACTGTTACATCCGCCGTGTGCGGTCACGCACCGACGTTGCGCATCCAGTCTGCCGTGCCGGCAAACGATTCGGCCAGCCGCGCCTGCAGGGCCGGGTCCACGCCGGTCTCCTGCATGGCCTGGCCCATGCAGGCCAACCACTGGTCGCGCTCGGCAACGCCGATGCGAAACGGCAGGTGCCGCGCCCGCAGCCGCGGGTGGCCGAAGCGGCTGGTGTAGTGGTCCGGCCCGCCGAGCCAGCCGCACAGGAACCAGAACAGCTTGTCGCGGGCGTCATCCAGGCCGGTGCCATGGGCGGCGCGCAGCCGTGCATAGGCCGGCTCCAGGTCCATCAGGTCGTAGAAGCGGTCGACCAGCTCGCGCACGCGCGCTTCGCCGCCCACCCATTCGAAGGCCGTTGCCGGCGTCTGCTCTGAAGACATGCGGTGTCGCGTTTGCCGAAGGGCCTCGTGGAGCCGGCAGGGCGGCCTTCAGCCGAGCAGCTTGCTCGCCAGCGCCCGGATGGCCTGGGCGGCATCGCAGCCCGGGTAGTGCTCCAGCACCAGTTGGCGCTTCAGCACCGCCTGGCGCACCGCCTGGTCGGCCTTCACCTCGCCCAGCAGTTCGAGCTTGAAACCCTGGCCCGGCATCGGGCCGATGAAGCGCTGCAGCACCTGCTGCAACTGGCCGCAGATCAGCTTGCCTTCGCCGACCCGGTTGGCCTGGTTGACGAGCAGGCCCACGTGGCGGCGCTCCTGCTGCGTGGCGAGCACCTTGATGGTGGCGTAGGCGTCGGTCAGCGACGTGGGCTCGGGTGTCGCGACGACGAGCACGTCCTGCGCCAGCGAGACGGCGTAGAGCACCACGTCGGAGATGCCGGCGCCGGTGTCCAGCAGCACCCAGTCGAAGCGCGGCTTGACCAGGTCGATGATGTGCAGCAGCTTGTCGCGCACCTCCGGTGTGAGGCGCGAGTACTCCACCATGCCGGAGCCGGCCAGCAGCACGGAAAAGCCCCCCGGCGCGGGCAGGATGGCCTGTTCCAGCGTGCACTTGTCGGTGAAGACGTCGTGCAGCGTCAGCTTGGGGTGCAGGTTCAGCACCACGTCGAGGTTGGCAAGGCCCAGGTCGGCATCCAGCACCAGCACCTTCAGGCCGTGGGCGGCCAGCGCCGCCGCGAGGTTGGCGGTGACGAAAGTCTTGCCGACGCCGCCCTTGCCGCTGGTGACGGCAAGTGTGCGCGCACCGGCACGCGGCGGGCGCGGCGGCGATGTTGCGGGGGCAGCAGGATCGGAGGTCGTGCTCATGGCATGTCCTGTTGCGTTTCGAGATTCAGGGAGGCAAACAACATGCCCTTTTCTTCGGCGCTGACCAGGGAGTCGATCTGGGGTTCGAGGCAGGCGCGGTTGCGGCCTTCCGCCTTGGCACGGTAGAGCTGGCGGTCCGCACGTTCCATCCACAGCAGCGGCGACGAACGCACCCACTGCGGGGCGAAGGCGCCGCCCAGGCTGACCGTCACGTTGAGCATCTGCCCGGGTGCGATCTCGATGTCCAGCCCGGACACGCGCTCGCGCACGCGCTGCGCGACGACCAGGCCCACGTGCGTCGCGCAGTTGGGCAGGATGATGGCGAACTCTTCACCGCCCACCCGGGCCACGAGGTCCATGGGCCGCACGCTCTGCTCGACGGCGCGAGCGACGGCGCAGATGACCTGGTCGCCGGCACCATGGCCATGCGTGTCGTTGACCGCCTTGAAGTGGTCGATGTCCAGCATCAGCAGCAGCGCCGCCTCGCCGGAACGGGCCACGCGGTCCACCTCGCGGGCCAGCGCCATCTCGAAACTGCGCCGGTTGACGAGGCCGGTCAACGCATCCCGGCTGGAGAGGTCGCACAAGGCGTTCAACACGGCCTGCAGCCAGGCGGCGCTGTAGGGTGCCTCGTCCGGCAACAGCGCTCCAGCCTGCTGCAGCAGTTGCAGGGCCAGATCGAGATCAAGCGCATGGGCGTCGATCAAGGCAGCGGCTGGCAATCGGTGTTCCAAAGGCAAAGCCAGAAAAGCGGTTGGCCGAATTGTGGTGGCGAGGCAGTCTAGCAGCGGCCGTTCCCCTGTCAGGTCGTGAAACAGGCACGTTCCTGCGACCTGTTTGCACTATGCTGAATCGCACAAGAGCCGCACAACGGCCCTGCGGTGCAGAATCGGCGCGCCAACGCCAGAACTGCTGCGAGCACCCACAAATCACACCTCGACATGCCCGCACCCGACCTCGCCCACGGCAACGACTCGCTAGACCATGAGTTCAGCTTCAGCAAGGCCGACTTCGACCGGGTCCGCGAGCTGATCTACAAGCATGCGGGCATCAGCCTGCATGACGGCAAGCATGCGATGGTCTACAGCCGGTTGTCGCGCCGGCTGCGCGAGACCGGGCACAAGAGCTTCGCGAGCTACCTGCAGTGGCTGGAGGCCTCGACGGGCCCGGCCAGCGCGGTCGAATGGCAGGAGTTCGTCAACTGCCTGACGACCAACCTGACTTCGTTCTTCCGCGAGGACCACCACTTCCACGCGATGAAGGAGGACCTGAAGCCCTATGTCGGCAAGCAGCTCCGCGTGTGGTGCTGCGCCGCGTCCACCGGCGAGGAACCCTACTCCATCCTGATGACCTGCAGCGAAGCCCTGGGGCCCAGCGCCTCGGTGCAACTGGTCGCCAGCGACATCGACACCAACGTGCTGGCCACCGCCAAGCGCGGCGTCTACAACGCCGACGCGCGCGGGCTGGACGCGGCGCGGCTGAAGCACTTCTTCATGCGCGGCACCGGTGCGAACGCCGGCAAGATCCGCGTGAAGCCCGAGTTGCAGCGCTGGGTGGACTTCCGGCCGCTGAACCTGATGGACGCGCAATGGCAGCTGGGCGACCCCTTCCACATGGTGTTCTGCCGCAATGTGATGATCTATTTCGATGCCCCCACGCAGCGCAAGGTGCTGGAGCGCATCCACCGCGTGATGCGACCGGGCGGCCTGCTTTTCGTGGGCCATTCCGAGAACTTCACCGAATCCCGCGACCTGTTCAAGCTGCGCGGCAAGACGATCTACGAACGGGTCTGATCCATGAGCACGCCTCTCGCCTCTGCATCGACCTTCGGCAACCCGGCCGCGGCGGCTCGCGTCGCCCAGCTCAAGGCCGCGCCCCGCAAGCAGGGCGAGGCCTCGTTCTTCTTCTACGACGCGCACTTCAAGAACGCCGCCGTCAAGATCCTGCCGGGCGAGTACTTCGTCGACACCGAGGACCTGCTCGTCATGACGACGCTGGGCTCCTGCATCGCCGCCTGCCTGTGGGACCGCGTCGCCAAGGTCGGCGGCATGAACCACTTCATGCTGCCCGAGGGCAACGGCGACTCGGGCCGCTACGGGTCGTTCGCGATGGAGTTGCTGATCAACGAGATGATGAAGCGCGGCGCCAGCAAGAGCCGCATGGAAGCCAAGATCTTCGGCGGCGGCGCCGTCATCTCGGGCATGAACTCGCTCAACGTGGGCGAACGCAACACCAACTTCGTCATCGACTACCTGAAGCTGGAGCGCATCCCCATCGTCTCCAAGGACGTGATGGACGTGTACCCGCGCAAGGTCTGCTTCCTGCCCGCGAGTGGCAAGGCCATGGTCAAGCGCCTGGCGCCGACGAATACCGACGCGCTGGTCCAGCAGGACCGGGCCGCCATCCAGAAGGTGCAGCCGGTCGCGAGCAGCGGCGGCTCCATCGACCTGTTCTGAGGAGACACCAATGGCCAAAACCAAGGTCGTGGTGGTGGACGATTCCGCATTGGTGCGGTCGATCCTGACCGAGATCATCAACCGCCAGCCCGACATGGAATGCATAGGCGCGGCGTCGGACCCGCTGGTTGCGCGCGAGATGATCCGCAACCTGAACCCCGACGTCATCACGCTGGATGTCGAGATGCCGCGCATGGACGGGCTCGACTTCCTGTCGCGCCTGATGAGGCTGCGACCCATGCCGGTGGTGATGGTGTCCACGCTGACCGAGCGCGGCGCGGAGGTGACGCTCAAGGCGCTGGAGCTGGGCGCCGTGGACTTCGTCGCCAAGCCCAAGATCGGCGTGGCCGACGGCATCAAGCTGCTGGCCCAGGACATCACCGACAAGATCCGCATCGCCGCCAAGGCGCACATCCGCCGCGCGCCGGCGCCTGCCGCCCCGGGCACGGCTGCGCCGGCACCGGTCAAGGCCGTGACCATGGCCAGCCTCGGCCGGGCCTCGACCGAGAAGATCATCTTCATCGGCGCCTCCACCGGCGGCACCGAGGCGACCAAGGACGTGATCGTCAACCTGCCGGCTGACAGCCCGGCGGTGGTCATCACGCAGCACATGCCACCCGGCTTCACGAAGAGCTATGCCGCGCGGCTGGACGGGCTGTGCAAGATCCGTGTGAAGGAAGCCCAGGACGGCGAGCGCATCCTGCCCGGCCATGGCTACATCGCGCCCGGCGGCCTGCACCTGACCGTGGAACGCAGCGGCGCGAACTACATCGCCCGCGTGCAGGACGGCGAGCCCGTCAACCGCCACAAGCCGTCGGTCGAGGCGCTGTTCCTGTCGGCCGCCAAGGTCGTCGGCCCCAACGCCATCGGCATCATGCTGACCGGCATGGGCGCAGACGGCGCCCGCGCGATGAAGGTCATGAAAGACGCCGGCGCCTACAACTACTGCCAAGACGAAGCCAGTTGCGTCGTCTTCGGCATGCCGCGCGAAGCCATCGCGGCCGGCGCGGCGGACGAGGTGCTGCCGCTGAACCAGATCGCCGCCAAGGTGCTGGAGCGGCTGCGCGCCACGTCCGGCATCTCGCTGAACCGGGTCTGACCCTCGGCGCGGCAGCCGGCGGCGTTCACCGCGCCGCGCGGCCTCAGAGGAACAGCTGCTGCAGATCGCTGAGGAAGTCGAACCCACGCTCCGTGGGCTGGATGCGGGTCGGGTCGGCGGTCAGCAGGCCGCGGCCGCGCGCTGTCGCCAGGGCGGTGGCGATGGCCGACACCGGCAAGCCGGTGCGCTCCAGGAACTGCGTCAGCGTGACGCCCTCCTTCAGGCGCAGCGCGTTCAACATGAACTCGAACGGCAGCGCCTTGCGCGCCACCTCGTGCTCGTTGCTGACCTTGTTGGCCTGCGCCACGAACGCCGCCGGCTCGCGCCAGCGCACCTGGCGCAGCACGCGGTTCGGGAAGCTCAGCTTGCTGTGCGCGCCGGCGCCGATGCCCAGGTAGTCGCCGAACTGCCAGTAGTTCAGGTTGTGCGTGCAGCGGTGGCCGTCGCGCGCAAAAGCCGAGACCTCGTAGCGCGACAGGCCCGCGCCTGCGGTCTTGCCGGTGATCAGGTCCAGCATGTCACTGGCGAGGTCCGGGTCCGGCAGGCCGGCCGGCGTGCGCGTCGCGAACACCGTGTTGGGCTCGATGGTCAGGTGGTAGATGGACAGGTGCGGCGGCTTGAAGCTCAGCGCCGTGTCGAGCTCCTGCGACAGGTCGTCCAGCGTCTGGCCGGGCAGCGCATACATCAGGTCGAGGTTGAAGGTCTCGAAGGCCTCCGCCGCCTCGGCCAGTGCCTCGCGGGCCTGACTGGCGCTGTGCATGCGGCCCAGCTGCTTCAGCTGCGCGTCATCGAAGCTCTGCACGCCGACCGACAGCCGCGTGACGCCCGCTGCGCGGAAGCCCTTGAAGCGCTCGCGCTCGAACGTGCCCGGGTTGGCCTCCAGCGTGATCTCGCAGCCGGCCTCCAGCGGCAGGCGGGCGCGGATGTCCGAGATCAGCTGCGCGATCTGCGCGGGGTTGAACAGGCTGGGCGTGCCGCCGCCGATGAAGATGCTGACCACCGGCCGGCCCCAGATCAGCGGCAGCGCGGCCTCCAGGTCGGCGCGCAGCGCGGCCAGGTAGGCCTCGGCCGTGTCGGCCGTGAGCCCGCCGGCCTGGACTTCGTGCGAGTTGAAGTCGCAGTACGGGCATTTGCGCAGGCACCAGGGCAGGTGCACGTACAGCGCGAGCGGCGGCAGCGCGGGCAGTTGCAGCGTGCCCGGGCGCATCAGGTGGACGAGATCAGCCATGCGGTCAACCGAGCTGCCAGACCTCGCGGAACTGAGCAATCAGTTGCGCGGCGGCCAACGCACGGTGGCTGTGGCGGTTCTTCACCTCGGCCGCCAGGCCGGCCACCGTCTCGCCCAGCGCGGGGATGTGCATCAGCGGGTCATAGCCGAAGCCCCCTGCCCCGCGCGGCGCGGCCAGGATCTCGCCGTCCCAACGGCCCATCGCGATCAGCGGCTCGGGGTCGTCGGCACGGCGCACCGCGACCAGCGCGCAGACGAAACGCCCACGGCGGTCGGCCACACCGGCCAGCTCGCGCAGCAGGCGCTGGTTGTTCGCCGCGTCGCTCTTCTCGCCACCGGCGTCCAGCGCGTAGCGGGCCGAGCGCACGCCCGGCGCGCCGCCCAGCGCATCGACGCTCAGGCCGGAGTCGTCCGCCAGCGCCGACAGGCCGCTCAACTTCGCCGCGTGGCGGGCCTTGACGAGGGCGTTCTCGACGAAGGTGTCGAACGGCTCCTCGGCCTCGGGGATGCCCAGACTGCCCTGGTTCACGAGGGCGATGCCCAGCGGCGTGAACAGCGCCTGCAGCTCGACGAGCTTCTTGGCGTTGTTGGAAGCGAGGACGAGCTTCATGCTCAGGCCTTCAACGCAGCCTGCTGGGCCGCCAGCAGCTCGGCGATGCCCTTCTCGGCCAGGTCCAGCAGCGCGTTCATCTCGGTGCGCGTGAAGACGACGCCTTCGGCCGTGCCCTGCAGCTCGACGAAGCCGCCGGAGGCGGTCATGACGACGTTCATGTCGGTGTCGCAGGCGGCGTCTTCGACATACTCCAGGTCCAGCAGCGGCACACCGTCGACGATGCCCACCGAGATTGCGGCCACAGCCTCCTTGATCGGCGAGCGCGACAGCTTGCTGTCGGCCAGCAGCCGGTTGACCGCGTCCTGCGCGGCGACGAACGCGCCGGTGATGGCGGCCGTGCGCGTGCCGCCGTCGGCCTGCAGCACGTCGCAGTCCAGCGTGATGGTGCGTTCACCCAGCGCGGCCAGGTCGAACACGGCGCGCAGCGAGCGGCCGATGAGGCGCTGGATCTCCTGCGTGCGGCCGCTTTGCTTGCCCTTGGCCGCCTCGCGGTCGCTGCGGGTGTGCGTGGCGCGCGGCAGCATGCCGTACTCGGCCGTCACCCAGCCTTCGCCCGAGCCGCGCTTGTGCGGCGGCACGCGCTCCTCGACGGACGCCGTGCACAGCACGCGCGTGCCGCCGAACTCGATCAGCACCGAACCCTCGGCGTGGGCGGTGAAACCGCGGGTGATGCGCACCGGGCGCAGCTGGTGGGCGGCGCGGTCGGCGCTGCGCGTGAAGGTCTTGGTCATGCGGTTCTGGCGGGTTGGATGCCAGGACGGTTGATCCGCCCCAGCAAAAGCCGGATTGTCTCCGGCCTTGGCCGCTCAGCGCCTGGCGCCGCGGCCGGACTGGCGAATGGCCTCGTTGATCTCGCGCACCGCGCGCTCGATCTCTTCGTCATCCATGGCTGCGACGAGGTCGGCGTCCAGCGCGCCCTGGATGGTGGAGGCGAACCCGGAGTTGCCCAGGTTCTGCGTGGTGTCGCCGCTGGGCTCGCCCTCGCCTTCCCATTCGACGGCGAGCACGGTGACGTTGTCGCAGCGCGCGCCACCACGGCGCAAGGCCTGCTCGACCAGATCGGGCACGGCCTCGGAGATCGTCTTGTCAGCGATGTGCTGGACGATCTCGTGATCCTCGATGCTGCCCCACAGGCCGTCCGAGCACAGCAGCAGGCGGTCCGACGGCTCCATGACCAGCGGGCCCTGGCAGTCCACCATGGGCTTGCCGGGGCTGCCCAGGCAGGTGAACAGCACGTTGCGGTTGAAGGCGTCCGCGCCGCGCCCCACGCGGCCCAGTGCCTCCTGCAGCTCGGAGTAGGAGTGGTCACGCGTGCGGGCGATCAGCTTGGCCGAACGCACGAGATACAGCCGGGAGTCGCCGCAATGCGCCCACCAGGCCTGGTTGCCCTGCAGGATGCAGGCCACGACGGTCGTGCGCGGGGTGTCGGACAAACCTTTGCCCTCCGCATAACGCAGCAACTGCTGGTGCGCGATGAGGATGGTTTCCTGCAGGAAACGCTGCGGGTCTTCCAGCACCGGGCGGGCTTCCTGCTGGAACAGCGCGGCCAGCGTCTGCAGCGCGATCTGCGCGGCGACCTCGCCTTCCGGATGCCCGCCCATGCCGTCGGCCAGCGCGAACAGGCCGGCTTCCCGCGTGAAGCAATAGCCCATGCGGTCTTCGTTGGTCTCGCGCCCGCCGCGGCGGCTGACCTGGAAGACGTCGAACCTCAAGCCTTCGCCCCGGACTTGAGGTTTTCGAGCTGGAGCTTGAGCCGCTCGCTGAACGACAGCTTGGTGTAGCGCCGCTCGGTCTCGCGGGCCAGTTCCTTCTGCAGCGCAAAAACGCTCTGCGGGCGCGACAGCGCGTCGAGCGACATGCACCACTCGGTCACTTCGAGCAGGTTGTCGGAGTAGACATTGCGCAGCCGCGACAGGCTCAGGGACAGGCGGTCCTTCTCCAGCCGCTGCGGTGCGTCGTTGGGCGGATAGCCCTGCATGCAGGCGTAGATGCAGGCGCCGATGGCGTAGATGTCGGTCCAGGGGCCCAGCGAGCCGTCGCGCCGGTACATCTCGGGCGCGGCAAAGCCCGGCGTGTACATGGGGCGGATGAAGTTGCCTTCCTTGCTCAGCACCTCGCGCGCGGCGCCGAAGTCCAGCAGCACGGCCTTGTTGTCGTTCGTGATGAAGATGTTGGCCGGCTTGATGTCCAGGTGCAGCATCTTGTGCTGGTGCACGATGCGCAGGCCGCGCAGGATCTCGTCGAACAGGCTGCGGATGGTGGACTCGCGGAACACCTTGTCGCGCTTCATGTCGCGCGCGGTGACGATGAAGTCCTGCAGCGTGTCGCCCTGCAGGTAGTTCATGACCATGTAGACGGTCTCGTTCTCGCGCAGGAAGTTCAGCACAGAGACGACGCTGGGGTGCGAGATCTGCGCCAGCGAGCGGCCTTCTTCGAAGAAGCTCTTCAAGCCCAGCCGGTACAACGGCTGCTTCTCGGGCTTGACGCGGGGCGTCAACTCGCCCGGCGAGCGCTCGGCCAGCGACGAAGGCAGGTACTCCTTCAGCGCCACCAGGTGATGGTCGGGATCCTCGGCGAGGTAGACGACGCCGAAACCGCCTGCTGCCAGACGCTTGATGATCTGGTAGCCCCCAACCACCGTGCCTGCGGGCAAGGGCGCCGGCTTCGGCTTGGACATAATCGCGTTAAGTCTCTTAGTTAACGTCTGTTTTGCGAGTGCGAAATGCCAGTCTACAGCATGACCGGGTACGCCAATTCCCTGGCGCAGCCCCCTAAAGCCGAGGATGGCAGCCCCACTGTCCAAGCCTCGGTCAGCGTCGAATTGCGGTCGGTCAACGGCCGCTTCCTGGACCTGTCCATGCGCATGCCGGAAGAGCTGCGCGGCCTGGAACCGCAGCTGCGCGATCTGATCGCCGCGCGCTTCAAGCGCGGCAAGATCGAGCTGCGCATCAACACCCAGCGCGACACCGACAGCGGCTGGCCTCAACCGCAGCCGGAACAGCTCAACCGCCTGGCCAACCTGGAGGCCAAGGTGCGCGCATGGCTGCCGCAAGCCGCGCCGCTGTCCGTGCACGAGGCCATGAACTGGTGCAAGAGCGGCGGCGGCGCGCCCGCGCAACTCGACAGCGCGACGCTGGAAGCCGCCAAGGCCTGTGTCGACGGTCTGGCGGAATCCCGTGAGCGCGAAGGCGAGAAGCTGGTGGCCATCCTGGCGGAGCGCATCGCCCGGCTGCGCGTGCTGGCCGACGAAGCCGAGCCCCTGCTGCCCGCGGTCGTCAAGCGTCAGCAGCAGCGTTTTCTGGAACGCTGGCAGGAGGCGCTGGCGACCACCGGTGCCGCGTCCAGCGTGCCGCAGGACGCGCTGCAGGAACGCGCCCTCAACGAGGCCGCCGCGTTCGCCATCCGCATCGACGTGGCCGAGGAACTGGCCCGCCTGCGCGCCCACCTCGAGGAACTGAGCCGCCTGCTGAAGAAGGGCGGCGAGTTGGGCAAGCGGCTGGACTTCCTGATCCAGGAACTGCACCGCGAGGCCAACACGCTGGGCTCCAAATCTGCCGCGCTGGAACTCACCAACATTTCCGTCGAGATGAAGGTCGCCATCGAGCAGATGCGGGAGCAGGTGCAGAACATTGAGTAGGTTTTCGGGGGCGTCCCAGGACGTCCAAAAAATCTCAATAACTGACTGATCTATAAGGATTTTCTTGTCCCAGACCGTCCCAGGGCGTCGCAGTGAAGCGCACGCAGCCTGTGGGGTTTATTGTGGGGTTTTTCAGGGTGCGCCGCGTCGAGGCGCTTTTGCCGACAAAAAACCCCACAGCCTCATGGAGCAGATGGGACATGGAAACACAGCAACGAAGACCACTCACAGATCGTGAGCTTAGGGCCTGGCTGGCTGCGGGCCAGACCGACCGCAGCATCGGCGAAGGGCTCACCTTCGTCGCCAGCGCGTCCTCAGCAAGCAAGGGGAAGGCGTCCTGGATCCTTCGCTTCCGGTTCAACGGCCGGCCAAGGGAGAAGGTCCTGAGCCGCTATCCGGAACTATCGCTCAAGGCGGCACGCGATCAAGCCCGAAAGGATCGTGGCGAGATCGAACGTGGTGTCGACGTCGCAGCAGCAAAGCAAGCTGTCAAGGTGCACATCACCGAAACGCAGACGGTACCTCCCGTTCAGCCAAGCCGGCGGGGCGCTGCTGTTCCATCTGCTGAGCAAGCTCTACGAGCACACCAGCGTGATCATCACCACCAACCTGAGCTTCGGCGATTGGGCCAGCGTCTTCGGCGACGCCAAGATGACCACGGCCTTGCTAGATCGGCTCACGCATCACTGCCACATCGTCGAGACCGGCACGAGTCCTGGCGCTTCAAGCACAGCAGCACGACCGTCGCGGCGGCACGTGCTCGACCCACTCAACGCAAGAAAGGAGACCCCAAGAACTCAGAGATATCCACAGACACAGGCTCCCTCGGGTAGCCTTCAGGGGTGGGTCAGTATTGAACGAGCAGCACGGGTCAGTCGACCGCGAGTGTCAACACGTCAACTCCAGCTTGGACCGAAGCCTCTGCCAACCAGATCGGACAGGACCGCCTCAGCATGCGCACCGGCGCCGCTAGTCTGACCGAAATGCGAGAAGGATGAAGCCTACCAGCCGCGGCTGGACCCATGCCGGTGGCGCGACGCTTAGCGCGACAACGTTGACCCGCCACGCGGCAACGCGCAAGGCAGTTTGCAGGGAGACGTCTCGGCCCGCTCAGGGAAGCCCTCTGTCAGTGGACCCCTCAGTGGACTCCTGAATCCGAATTGAGGTTGCGCAAAGAAAAACAGCCTAGCGGGTTGGAGCCGCTAGGCTGTTGATTCATTTCTTGTTTTTCTGGTGCGGCTGGCAGGATTCGAACCCACGACCCCTTGGTTCGTAGCCAAGTACTCTATCCAACTGAGCTACAGCCGCTGAAGCCTCACAGTATAGCCAGATTTTTACGGTCGCATCAAGAGTTGCCTGCTTTTTTTGAAAATACTTGCGGCGATGCGTGAACACGGCTTCACGGCACGCGGGCAGCGGCTTCGAAACAGCGTGCGCGGCGGACATCGTCGCCCTCCTGTTCCGCCAGCGCGGCCAGGGCCAGCCAACTGCGGCGGCGCATCGGACTGGGCATGGCCGCGTCGTCGGCCGCGGCCTCCAGCATCAGCCGCGCCTTGCCCCACAACTGCCGCTCGGCCAGCGCGTGGCCCAGCGCGTAGGCCAGTGCGCGTTCACGCGGGAAGCGGGCCTGCGCCGACTCCAGCCGCTGCAGCCAGTCAGGGCCGCAACCGGCCAGCACCGGCACCAGTGCGGTGGCCAGCGCAGCACGGTCGTCGGACTGCAGTTCGGCGAGATCGTCGAAGAAGGGCCGCAGCCAGCCGCGGCCGTCGTCCGGCGCACCGAGTTGCCCGGCGCATTGCGCGGCGCGCGCCGCCACCATCGCGTCGCGGCGGTCGGCGGGGTCGAGCTGCTGCCAGGCCGAGCGGAGCTGGTCCACGTCGCGTGCGCCGTCCAACGCCTCGAAGGCGAGCGAGCGCAGCAGGCCCTGGGCCGCCACCTTGGAGAAGGCCTGGTGCTTGGCCAGCAGGCGGGCCGTGCGCAGCGCGTCCAGCGGCTGCTGGGCCAGTCGCGAGGCCTGCAGGCGCAGCCGCAACGCCTGGGTGCGGCGGGCGACGCCGGGGGCCAGTTCGCTCAGCAGGCTCAGCGCGCGCGTCGCATCGCGGTCGTCCAGCGCCCATTCGGCGGCCAGCAGCCGGGCGCCGTCTTCCTGGGCGCGTGCGCCACCGGTGCGGCGGGCCAGGTCGAGCGCGCGGGCCAGTTGCTCGTCGCGGTGGCGGCGGTCCTGCAGGCGGTGCGCGCTGGCGGCCGCCAGCAGATGGGCCAGCGCCATGAAGGACTGGTCGGCCGCCAGTTCGGGCGTGGCCGACTGGATGGCGAGCGCCTTCTGCGCCGCCTTCTGCGCCCGGCTGAAGCGGGCGCCGAACAGCTCGACCAGCGCCTCGCGCAGCGCCAGCTGGGCGCTACGCTCGCGCTGGGCCAGCCGCCATTCGCGGGCGCGCCGGGGCAGCGTCGTCAGCGCCTCCACTGCCTGGATGGCGGTGACGAGCGCGAAGCAGCTCGCGACGAGCAGCAACAGGAACAGGTTCAGCGAAAGGTCGAGCCGCCAATTGCCCGCGTAGAAGCTGACGAGACCGTCGTTGGAACCCAAATACAAAGCCGCGACGACAGCGGCGACGAACAACAGGACCAGCCAGATGACCAGACGCATGCTCAACGTCCCGCAGCGGCCGCCGTCAGCGCCGCCAGCGTGTCATCGGGCCGCGGCACGCTGACCTGGCGGGCCTGGCCGGCCACCTGGCGCAGCAGCTCCGCCGCACCGGTCACCTTGCGCGAGCGCGTGTCAAAGTAGCGGTTCAGCATCTCCTGGCTGTCGCGCAGGTCGGACTGGGCGGTGTCGAACTGGCGGCTCAGCAGCGCCAGGCGGGCGTTCAGCAGGCGCAGCTTCAGGTTCTCGCGCAGGAAGAAGCTCTGGTCGGGCGAGATCAGCGCGGCTTCCGGGTGGTCGATGCGCGTCACACGCAGCAGCGTCTTGGCCTCGCCCCAGATGATGCCGGTCCACGCCGACAACTGCTGCGAGGCCTGCCACCACCACAGCGACAGCTTGCCATCCACCGCCGCGGCTGCCTGCTCGCGCTGCAGTTTCAGCGCGCGCTCGCGCTCCTTGGCGGCATCGCCGTTGCGCTCGTCGCGCGGCTTGGGTGCGGCTTCGCTGCCCGACACCAGCGGCAGCTCGTCGGCCATGCGCACGACCTCGTCGAGCTTGATGGTCAGCGTGGACACATCCACCACGGCCACCGCGCGGACGCGGTCCAGGTCGCGCACGACGGCGCGGCGCACGCCTTCCATGCGCGGCTGCTTGTAACGCTGCAGGCGCTCGTCGGCCTGCTTCAGCGCGGCCACCAGCGGTTCGGCGCTGCCGGTGATCTGCGTCTGCTGCAGCGCCACGCGCAGCGCCGCCTCGATGTCGCCCACGACGTTCTCGTCGCGCGAGCGGGACATGGACTGGATCAGGTCTTCCAGCTGGCCGCGTTGCAGCGCGACCTCGGCCAGGCGCGCTTCCAGCAGCGACACCTTGGCGGCGGTATCGCGCACGAGGTCGCCCGACTGCTTGGCCGCGAGGCGCGCCTCGGTGGACTGGGCCTGGCTGGCCTCCTGGCGACGCACCAGCTCCTGCTCCAGCGACTGCTGGCGCGACAGGCTTTGCCAGGCCAGGACCACGCCCAGCAGCACGGCAGCGCCCAGCAGCGCAAGCAGCCAGGGCAACCAGGCCGGCAAGGCGGCGGCAGCGGATGGGGACGGCGGGGTGGCGACAGGTTCGGCCGCTGGGGCCGGCGCCGGGACGGGGGATAGCGGCTCACTCACAGCGCTTGATTCTGTCAGAGGGCTTTCAGCGCCCGAGCCACCGCTTCGGGGTCCGGTCGCGCCAAAACCACAGGATCGAAACCCGCAGACCGCGCGGCCTCGGCAATGCGGGGGTGCGTGGCGATGCCGCACTGGCCGGCCAGGGCCAGCCCGCGCAGGTGGCCGATGGCCTCCGCGCTGCTGAACAGCCACGCATAGCGGGACGGCGCGGCGAGCACATCGGCCAGCAAGGCGGCCTCGGCCGGCTCGAAGCCAGGTGCGGCGCGGTGATAGACCGTCACCGCATCGACATGCGCACCAGACTCGGCCAGCCGTTCGGCCAGCCATTCGCGCCCGCCGTCGCCGCGCAGCAGCAGCACGCGCGCGCCCGCCCAGTCGCGCCGGGGCGCCAGTTGCGACCACAGGTGCTCGGAATCCAGGCTGGCCGCATCGGCGGCCGGCTGCACGACCTGCGCCAGCGGCACGCCGTGCGCCACGAGCGCCTGCGCGCTGCCCGGGCCGACGCAGGCCGCCAGCGTGTCGGCGGGCCACGGCGCGGCGCCGGCCTGCGCAAAGAACTGCTCCACCGCGTTCGGACTGACGAAGACCGCCAGGTCAGCCGCGGGCAGCGCCGCCCAGGCCGCGGCCACGGCACCGCGGTCGCGGGCCGGCAGGATCTCGATGAGCGGCAAGGCCGCGGCTGGCACGCCCAGCGCCGCCAGCCGCGCCAGCCAGGCCGCGCACTGCGGCCGCGGGCGCGTGACCAGCAGGGTCCGACGAGCCCCTTCGGGCGGCCGAGCGGCGGTCATCCGGGCAGGTACGAGCCCGCGCCCAGCTCGCGCAGCCGCTCGGCGGCCTGCTGCCCCAGCGCCCGGGCCGCGGCCACGCCCCCCGCCTTGACAGGCAGGTCGGCCGCCACGCTGGCGCGCAGCAGCGGCGACGTGTGGATCTCGGCATGGCCCAGTGCGGCATCCAGGCACAGCGTCGCGCCCTGCCAGTGCGCATGCGCCGCCAGCGGCAGGCTGCAGCTGCCGCCCAACGCGCGGGACACGGCGCGCTCGGCCTCGCAGGCCAGCAGCGTGGGCAGGTGCGTGAGGCGCGCCAGCGAGGCGGCGAGCGCCTCGTCGTCGGCACGGATCTCGATGCCCAGCGCGCCCTGGCCGGCGCAGGGCAGCATCTGGTCCACGGCGAAAAGGCTGCGCACGCGGCCCGCCATGCCCAGGCGCTTCAGGCCGGCCGCCGCGAGCACGATGGCGTGGTAACCGCCCTCGTCGAGCTTGCGCAGCCGCGTGTCGAGGTTGCCGCGCAACGGCTCCACGCGCAGATCCGGGCGCAGGCTCAGCAGCTGCGTCACGCGGCGCAGGCTGGAGCTGCCGATCACCGCACCTTCGGGCAGCTCGGCGACGGACGCGTAGTCGCCGGACACGAAGGCATCGCGCGGGTCCTCGCGCTCCAGCACCGCCGCGAGCACGAAGCCCTCGGGCAGCTCCATCGGCACGTCCTTCAGCGAATGCACGGCGAGCTGGGCCCGGCCTTCGGCGAGTGCCGCTTCGAGCTCCTTCACGAACAAGCCCTTGCCGCCAACCTTGGACAGCGCCCGGTCAAGGATCTGGTCGCCACGCGTCGTCATGCCGAGCAGTTCGGCCCGCAGCCCGAGTTCGTCGCGCAGCCGGGCCTGCACATGCTCGGCCTGCCACAGGGCGAGGCGGCTTTCACGCGTGGCAATGGTGATGGGGGTGGTCATGCCCCCGATTATTAGGCCCGCCGCACGATGCACCGCCGGGACGCAGCACTCATGCGTCCAGCCGGTACCCCACGCCGTAGACCGCCGTGATGCATTCCTGCGGCGGGTCCAGCGCGGCGAGCTTGCGGCGGATGTTCTTCACGTGGCTGTCGACGACGCGGTCGGACACGTCGCGGAAATCCTCGTGGATCAGGTCCAGCAGCTGCGCGCGCTCGAACACGCGGCCCGGGTGCTGCAGCAGGTGGCGCAGCAGGCGGAACTCCACCGGCGTCAGCGACAGCACCTGGTCCTGCCAGACGATGCGCTGCCCCGCCTCGTCGATGGCGAAGCCGCCGGCCGCCGGCAACAGCGTCGCGGGCGCGAGCCGGCCCTGCGCGCGGCGCAGCAGCGACTTCACGCGCGCCACCAGCTCGCGCGGGCTGAACGGCTTGCAGACGTAGTCGTCCGCGCCCAGCTCCAACCCCAGCAGCCGGTCCAGTTCTTCCACGCGGGCGCTGCAGATGACGATGGGCACGTCGCTGAAGGCACGCACCGCGCGGCAGACCTCCAGGCCGTCCATGCCCGGCAGCATCACGTCCAGCAGCACGGCGGACGGCATGGGGTCGGCCTTGAGCCGGTGCAGCGCCTCGCGACCGTCCGCCAGCCACTCGGTGCGGTAGCCACCGGCCTGCAGGTAGTCGCGCACCAGCGCGGCGAGCTTGGGCTCGTCTTCGACGATGAGGATGAGGTCGCCCATCAGCGGTGTCCTTCCTGTTGCAGCGGCAGTGTGAGCACCATGGCCACGCCGCCCAGCGGCGAGGCCTCGGCCTGCAACCGACCGCCATGCGCCTGCGCGATGGCCCGCGCGATCGCCAGGCCCAGGCCCGAGCCGCCGAAGGCCCGGCTGCGCGACGGGTCGGCGCGGTACAGGGGGTCGAACAGCCGGTCCAGGTCGGCCTCGGGCACGCCGGGCGGCGTGTCGTCCAGGCGGATCTCGATGGCCTCGCCCAGCGAGCGCGCCGCCACCTGCATCCGGCCGGGCACCGCGGTGTAGCGCAGGCTGTTCTCCAGCAGGTTGGCGAGCAGTTGCGAGATACGCGTGGCGTCCCAGCAGGCGGTGGGCAGCGACGGCGGCACGTCGACGGTGATGACCAACCCGGCGGCCCGGGCGCGCGGCGCCACGCGCTCGATAGCCGCCTGCAGCAAGGCCGCCGGCGCGACCGGGTCGAAGTCATGCGGCAGCGCGCGCAGCTCCGACGTGGCGAGCTGGTGGAAGTCCTCCACCAGGCGCGACAGCCGCTTGATCTCCTCCTGCAGCGACGCCAGCGCCGCGCCATCCAGCGGCCGGATGCCGTCCACCATCGCCTCCACCTCGCCGCGCAGCACGGCCAGCGGCGTGCGCAGCTCGTGGGACAGCTCGGCGATCCAGCGCCGCCGGCTGGTCTCCAGCCGCTGCAGCGACTCGGCCATCACGTTGATGTCCGCCTGCAGCCCGACGATCTCGCTGGCACCGCCGCCGTCGCGCGGGCGCGGCAGGCGCACGTCCAGCTCGCCGGCCGCGATGCGCCGG
Organism: Roseateles sp.; assembly: GCF_965229315.1. Taxonomy (GTDB): domain Bacteria; phylum Pseudomonadota; class Gammaproteobacteria; order Burkholderiales; family Burkholderiaceae_C; genus Pelomonas. Next base: position 1,124,561 of record NZ_CBDDJA010000002.1, on the reverse strand, counting down.
GCCGCGGCCTGCGCCTGGGCCAGCGGCCGCGACCAGCGCACCGCCAGCAGCCGCGCCACCACCAGCGCCACGACGAGCACGCCGCCCGCCACCACGGCCAGGCCCAGGTACTGCCGGCGCAGGAAGTTCGCGTCCACGCCCTCCGCCGGCCCCGCGCGCTCGGCCACGCGCAGCACCGCCACCGTCCGGCCGTCGACCTTGACGTCGCGCGCCTGGCTGGCACGGCCCAGCATGTCGCGCCGTCCCGCCAGCAGCGCCGCCCCGTCCGCGGACAGCACCATCACGCGCGCACCGAAGTTGGCCGGGTCGCGCCGCGGTGGCGGTGGCCCATCGCGGTGCAGTTCGGGCGGTGGCGGCTCGTCCAGCGACACGCCGCGCGCCGACATGCGCGAGGCCTCCAGCCATTCACGCAACACCGGCCGCCAGTCCTGCGGCGGGGCGTCGCGCCGCGACAGGTCGCGCTCGGCAGCCTCGGCCAGCCGCACCAGGCGCTCGCCGTCCTGGGCCTGCAGGTAGTCCGAGAAGCCCTCACGCAGATTCCAGCCGACCAGCCCGGCCACGGCCGCGACGGACGCCAGCGCGGTGGCGATGAGGAGCAGCGAGAGCTGGTGGACGAAGCGCATGCGCGCATCTTGCCGCCCAACTGTGGAGGCCGCCTCCACAGTTGCTGCAGGCGAACGCACGGCGCCGTACTTTCGCAACGTGCGCTTCGCGGCGGTCGAAGCACGTTGCCGCCGCCGAGTGCAGCGCCGTTCATGAACCGTGTTGCAAGGGGTTGCCGGAAGTGAGCCCGGAGGAAGAAACTGCTAGAGTCAGATTCTGGTAACTCAGTTACCTAACCCGCCGCAAATCCCCTCCTTGGACGACCCGCCATGCCCTCACGAGCCGCCCCTGCCCGCCGCCCAGCCGTCGAAGCGAAAGTCGACAAGAACGAGCCGCTGCTGGCCGACATCCGGCTGCTCGGCCGCATCCTCGGCGAGGTGATCCGCGAACAGGAGGGGCGCGAGGCCTACGAGCTGGTCGAGCGCATCCGCCAGCTGTCGGTGGCCTACCGGCACAAGCATGACAAGGAGGCCGGCAAGCGCTTCGACAAGCTGCTCAAGGGCCTGTCCGGCGAGCAGGCCGTCAGCGTCATCCGTGCGTTCAGCTATTTCTCGCACCTGGCCAACATCGCCGAGGACCGCCACCACGTCCGCCGCCGCGAGGTGCACGAGCGCGCCGGCAGCGTGCAGCCCGGCTCGCTGGCCTACTGCCTGGACCACCTGCACGACGCCGGCATCCGCCCGGCCGAGATCGCCGAGGTGCTGCAGCGCGGCTTCATCTCGCCGGTGCTGACGGCCCACCCGACCGAGGTGCAGCGCAAGAGCATCCTGGACGCCGAGCGCGCCATTGCCGGCCTGCTGGAATCGCGCGACCGCGCCGGCACGGAGCGCGAGCTGCGCGACACCGAGGCGCTGCTGCGCGCCCGCATCACGCAGCTGTGGCAGACCCGCATGCTGCGCTACTCCAAGCTGACGGTGGCCGACGAGATCGAGAATGCACTGTCGTACTACCAGTCCACCTTCCTGCGCCAGATCCCCAAGCTCTACGCCGAGCTGGAAGAGCACCTGCCCGGCGCGACGCTGCCGGCCTTCCTGCGCATGGGCAACTGGATAGGCGGCGACCGCGACGGCAACCCCAACGTCGGCGCCGCGACGCTGCGCCAGGCGATGAAGCGCCAATCCGAGGTGGCGCTGCGCCACTACCTGACCGAGCTGCACGAGCTGGGTGCGGACCTGTCCATCTCGCTGCGGCTGACCGGTGTGTCGCCCGACATGCAGACCCTGGCCGAGCGCAGCCCCGACCAGAACGTGCACCGCCTGGACGAGCCCTACCGCCGCGCGCTGACCGGCATGTACGCCCGCCTGGCCGCCACGCTGCACGAGCTGACCGGCACCGAGGCGCTGCGCCATGCCGTCGCACCGCAGGACCCCTACCGCGATTCGGGCGAACTGCTAGCGGACCTGCGCACCATCGAGGCGTCGCTGAAGGGCCACCACGCCGAGGCGCTGGTCGCGCCGCGCCTGGGGCCGCTGATCCGCGCGGTGCAGGTGTTCGGCTTCCACCTCGCGACGCTGGACCTGCGCCAGAGCAGCGACCAGCACGAGGCGGTCATCGCCGAACTGCTGGCCACGGCGCGCATCGAGGCCGACTACTCGGCACTGGACGAGGCGGCCAAGCGCACGCTGCTGCTGGGCCTGCTGAACGACGCGCGCCCGCTGCGCGTCATCGGCGCGAGCTATTCGGACAAGACGCTGTTCGAGATCGCCACCTTCGAAGCCGCCCGCGAGGCGCTGGCCCGCTTCGGCCGGCAGGCGCTGCGGCACTACATCATCAGCCACACGGAGTCGGTGTCGGACCTGCTAGAGGTGGCGCTGCTGCTCAAAGAGACCGGCTTGCTGCGCGGGGTGCTCTCCGAACAAGCCATCAGCGACCTCATCATCGTGCCGCTGTTCGAGACCATCGGCGACCTGCGCATCGCGCCTGAGATCATGGGCGAGTTCTACGCGCTGCCCGGCGTGCGCGGCCTGATCGACCGCAGCGGCGCCGAGCAGGACATCATGCTGGGCTACTCGGACAGCAACAAGGACGGCGGCATGTTCACGTCGTCCTGGGAGCTGTACCGCGCCGAGATCGCCCTCGTCGAGCTGTTCGACCGACTGCGCGAGCAGGGGCCGCTGACGTTGCGCCTGTTCCATGGCCGCGGCGGCACCGTGGGCCGCGGCGGCGGCCCCAGCTACCAGGCCATCCTGGCCCAGCCCCCGGGCACCGTGAACGGCCAGATCCGCCTGACCGAGCAGGGCGAGGTTATCGCCTCCAAGTACGCCCACCCGGAGATCGGCCGGCGCAACCTGGAGACGCTGGTGGCCGCCACGCTGGAGGCCACGCTGCTGCACCCGACGCAGAGCGCGCCCAAGAGCTTCCTGCAGGCCGCGCAGGCGCTATCGGACGCGAGCTTCGCAGCCTACCGCGGCCTCGTCTACGACACGCCGGGCTTTGCCGACTACTTCTTCGCCAGCACACCCATCCGCGAGATCGCGGAACTCAACATCGGCTCGCGGCCCGCGTCACGCAAGGCCACGCGCGCCATCGAAGACCTGCGCGCCATCCCCTGGGGCTTCTCCTGGGGCCAGGCGCGCGTGGCGCTGCCCGGCTGGTGCGGCTTCGGCTCGGGCATCGAGACCTTCCTCGGCGACGAGCCCGCGCAGCGCGCCAAGCACCTGAAGCTGCTCAAGCGCATGCTCAAGGACTGGCCGTTCTTCCGCGCGGTGCTGTCCAACCTCGACATGGTGCTGGCCAAGACGGACCTGACGCTGGCCGAGCGCTACGTGGAGCTGGTGGAAGACAAGAAGCTGGGCAAGCGCATCTTCGCGGCGATCCGCGCCGAGTTCGACCGCACGCAGGCCGCGCTCAGCCTCATCACCGGCGAAGACACCCGCCTGGCCGCCAACCCGTCGCTGGCGCGCTCCATCGAGCACCGCTTCCCGTACATCGACCCGCTGAACCACCTGCAGGTGGAGCTGATGCGCCGCTACCGCCGCATCGCCGACGACGACCCGGCGATGGAGCGCGTGCAGCGCGGCATCCACCTGTCGATCAACGGCATTGCGGCGGGCCTGCGCAATACAGGCTGACCGGACATTGATTGGCGGGCCGAGCGACGGGCCGCTCCCTAGCCGGCCCGCGCTGGCGATGTGCTTGCCGGTCGAACCGGCAAGCATCGCCGTCCCCTCGGGGGACCGACCAACGTACCCGTTGGACGAGGGGCTAACAGTTCAGCGACGCTCCAACGCGTCGCCGACCACCCGCACGGCATCGCCGTTGCGGAACGGCGGCGGATCCGCATACACCACGGTGCGCTGCGTGCCGTCGTTCATGCGCACCAGCACCTCGTACTGCGTGCGCTGGCTGTTGCGCTTCTGGATCTCTCGGCCCAGCAGCGCACCGCCCACCGCGCCGGCCACGCCGGCGGCCGTGCGGCCATCGCCCTTGCCGAACTGGCTGCCCACCACGGCGCCCAGCACGCCACCGGCCACCGTGCCCAGCACGCGGCCGTCACCGTCCACCGTCACCGCATTGACCGACTGCACGACAGCGCAGTCCGGGCACGGCGGCGGGCCGCGGCGGGAACTGACGTTCACGCGCTCATAGGCGTTCGCCATCGTCGAGCGCACGGTGTTGTTGCCCACGCGCAGTTGCGCGACGAGCGGCTGCTCGGTGTCCACCCAGGCGCCCTGCGGCAGCACGTAGGTGCCGGAGTACTCGCCCGGGCGCACCTCGTCCAGCACGATGTTGCGCGACTGGCTGCCCTGCAGTTGCACCGACGCCTGGCCGCCCGGCGTGCCACGCACCGTGTAGCGCAACGCCTCCACACGGCCCGGCTCGCGCGAGACGGCGACCGACTGGATGGCCGGCGCCTGCGCGGCCGCCGCCTGGCTGGGCCAGCCCGCCTGCAAGGCCTCGCCCAGCACGGCCGTGGCGACACGGTTGTCGCGCCGCAGGTTGGCGTGCACGCGCGACTCCGGCCCGATGCGATCCTGGCGGCTCACCGTGTAGCTGCCCTGGTAGCGGCCCGGCGTCGTCTCGGCCAGCTGCACCGTGCGGCGGCCGCCGTCGATCTGCACCAGCACCGTCGCACCCGCCGTGCCCCAGACGGTGAAGTTGAGGTCGACGCCCGGCTCCAGCCGGTCCACCTGCTCCACGTCGAAGCCCGTCACGCGCAGCGGCGCGGGGGCCGTCTGGCGGCTGCCCTGGGCTGACGCGGCGTCGGCCAGGAACGGCGGCACGGCCGCCAGCAGGCAGGCCATGAGGGTGGCGGAAAGATGCATCGAGGGCTTCATGGCGCACTCCGTTATAGGGATGGCGCACAGCCTAGGCCGGGCGTGTGACGGCAGCTATCGGTTCCAGGGAGGCGTGGGGGTAGGCGCGGGCCTACAGCGTGCGGTTCAGCGGGGTGCGAAGGCTGCGGCCTCTCTTTTCGCCTCGGTGGTGTACGCACGCACGCCATGGCGTACCAGTTTCAGATAGTGCTGGCCCATGCGCTGGACATTCGCGCAGGTGGGCTCCTGCACCATGCCGAGCATCGCGGCTTCGAGCACCGCCCTGACGCGGTTCAATTCCTCGTCCGAGATGGCCTGGGGACTGTGGGGCAGGCCCAGTCGCTCCTCCAGCACATGCAGCTTTCTCGCATCATCCGGCGCGAATGTCATGCCCGGCATGCGACGCGCGGCCTGCTCGCACAGCTGACGACGGTTGGCATCCTTCAACATGTCGGCCCTGCAGGCCTGCTCGATGTCGGCCGACTCGCCGTCGCTCAGGCCGGCGTCGAAGCCCATCACCATCGTCATCACCATGGCATCGTCCGGGGTCGGTTCGTCGCCGAACATGGGCGCTGTCACCGCGCCTACCAGCGCCGTGCGCACCGGGCGCCAGTCGCGCCGGCCCAGCTGGTGCAACGCTTCGGCGGCACCCTGCGCATCCTTGCGCCCCATGCTTTCATTCAGCCGCACCAGCCAGGGCCAGGCGTCGTTGTCATCCAGGGCTTCCAGCCTGCCGAGGCTCAACGAGTCGCAGGCCGTGGGCTCGGGCCCGGACTCGGGCAACGGCGCCATCTCGCCACCGCTGACCGCAGCAGCATCGCGATACTTGCGCAGCATGGGCAAAGCTTGGCGCAGGTTCGCGTTCTTGCGGCAGGCGCGCAGCGCGATCCGATAGGCATCGGCATCGCTGCCCGAAACCGCCAGCAGAGCCGCCTGCTGCACGTCGTCCCGCAACACGGCGGCGGCCACGCGCTGGGCCTGTGTGCCGGCATCCAGCCGTCGAGCCAGATCGGACAAGCCCTGCTGGACCCGCTTGTCCATGGCCTGCATCCATGCCGGCGTGGGCTCGCCCTCGGGCGGCCCCAGCTCGCTGCGCCTCACCTTGCCAATGCCGCAGACCTCGACGAATTCCTTGTCCGGCGGCGCAGCGGCACGCACCGGCGGCACGACGGCCGCCACGGCGACGACCGCACTGGGCGCACTGGCGGGCGGCATCGGCAGCGGTGCCGCAACGACGGCAGGCATTGGCGCAACGGGCGCCAGCGGCGTCTCGCGCGGCATCAGCCACCACGCCAGCGCCCCGGCCACCAGCACCGCCGCTCCGGCGACCGCCCAGCGTACGGCGCGCCTCATGAACGGATCCGCAGCGTCATGCGGTCACCGCCCCTGCCCCGCCAACGCCTCGCGCACCGCGGCCACCTGGCGCCGCGACACGGCCAGCCATTCGTCGACGTGCACGACGCGCACGGCCCAACTGTCGGCCGCCTCGCCATCGCCGCCGTCCAGCTCGCCGAAGTTCGTCGGCGCATGCCGCTGCAGCTCGCGCACGGCCCAGCGGGCCACCAGCGCATTGCGGTGCACGCGCAGGAAGCGCTCGCCGAAGCGCTGCTCCAGGTCCGACAGCGCGCCGTCCATCACATGCGTCTCGCCCGCCGTGCGCAGCGTCAGGTACTTCAGCTCGGCCTTGAAGTACAGCACCTCGGCCAGCGGCACGCGCAGCACGCGGCCGCGGTCGCTCAGCGCGATGAAGTCCGCGGCGGCGTCCGAGGCCACCGGCTGGTCGGCCGGCTGCTGCGCCTGGGCCGCAGCGCGCTCGGCCAGGCGCTGCGCCGCGCGCGCCAGCGCGGCTTGCAGGCGCTCGCGGCGCACGGGCTTGGTGAGGTAGTCCAGCGCCTCCAGCTCGAAGGCGCGCACCGCGTGCATGGCATGCGCCGTCACGAAGATGATCAGCGGCGCCGGCACGCCCGGCGGGCGCTGGGCCAGGCCGTCGGCGAACTGCAGGCCGTCGGCGCCAGGCATCTGCACGTCCAGCAGCACGACGTCGCAGCCATGCTCGCGCAGCCAGGTGGCAGCCTGGGAGCCGGTGGCGGCCTCGGCGACGACCTCGCAGCGCGGCTCCTGGATGGCGTCGATGAGGCCGCGCAGCCGCAGCCTGGCCAGAGGTTCGTCGTCGACGATGAAAACGCGCAGCGAGGTCATAACGGCACGAGTATGCGCAAGAAAAAGCGGCTGTCACTGGCGTCGATGTCAAAACGCGCCGCGACGTCGTGCATCAGCTTCAGCCGCTGCCGCACGTTGCGCAGTGCCAGGCCATGGCCGGTGGTGCGTGCCGGCGCACCGACGGTGTTGATGATGCGGATCTCGACCTCGGCCCCGCGCCGCACGGTGGTCACCTCCAGTTCGCCCCCCTCGTCATTGGGCTCCACGCCGTGGCGCACGGCGTTCTCCACCAGCGGCTGCAGCAGCAGCGGCGGCACGCGCGCGCCATCGGCCTCGGGGTCCAGGTGCCAGACGACACGCAGCCGCCTGCCGAAGCGGATTTGCTCGATGGCGAGGTAGCGCTTGGCCAGCTCCACCTCCTCGGCCAGCGTGACGGACTCGGCCGCGTCGGCCAGCGCGACGCGGAACAGCTCGGCCAGGTCCTCCAGCACGCCCTCGGCGCGTGCCGGGTCGATCTGCACCAGCGCGATGGCGCTGTTCAACGTGTTGAACAGGAAATGCGGCCGGATGCGCGACTGCAGTTCCACGAGCTGGGCCAACGCGTCGGCCGGGCGCTGCGTGTGTTCGCGCAGCTTCAGCCAGGCCAGCAGCATGGCCGCACCGCTGGCGCCGGCCGCGGCGATGCTGAACAGCCGCCAGGCGCCGGGCGGCTCGTCGCTCGTCAGGCTCAACAGCCCGAAACCCAGCAGCGCGGCGACCGCCCCCAGCCCGGGCAGCGCCAGCCATTGCGCGGGCTCGGGCAGCCGCGGCCAAAGCCGCTTGGCCGCGCAGACGACCAGCAGCCAGGACAGCACGGCGAACATCGTCACGACCGTGCCGTTGGCGGTCAGCGTGACCCACTGCCCGGCGTCGCGCGCGATCAGCGCCGCGCCCAGCGCCAGCAGCATCTGCACGCCCAGCACGGCCCGCAGCACCAGGCCCACGTGGCAGACGTCGAAGGCGCGGGTCGGGTCCAGCAGCGGCACGGTGCTCAGCGCCGGCAGCGCGGGCAGTTCGGTCGGCGCGAAGCCCAGCCACTGGCTGACCTGGATGGAGTCTTGCCAGACGCTGTGTCGGGGCTCGGCGCGGCGCTTGAAGAAGGGCATGGGGCTGGGTCGCGTCCGATAATCGGGGGCTGCGCCGCATTTTGCGCGTCTCCTGCCGTGATTCTTCCCATGTCCGACAACCAACTCGCCAACAAATCCCAAGCCTGGTCCGCGCTGTTTTCCGAGCCGATGAGCGATCTGGTCAAGCGCTACACGGCCAGCGTCGACTTCGACCAGCGCCTGTGGCGGGCCGACATCGCCGGCAGCCTGGCCCACGCGGAGATGCTGGCCGCGCAGGGCATCCTCAGCGCCGAGGACCATGCCGCCATCCAGCGCGGCCTGAACGAGATCGCCGCCGAGATCGAGGCCGGCCAGTTTGAGTGGAAGCTGGACCTGGAGGACGTGCACCTGAACATCGAGGCACGGCTGACCGAGCGCGTGGGTATCGCCGGCAAGCGCCTGCACACCGGCCGCAGCCGCAACGACCAGGTGGCCACCGACGTGCGGCTGTGGCTGCGCGGCGAGATCGACGAGATCGGCGCGCTGCTCAAGGCGCTGCAAAGCGTGATGGTCGAGAAGGCCAGCGAGCATGCGGACGTGATCCTCCCCGGCTTCACGCATCTGCAGGTGGCGCAGCCGGTCAGCTTCGGCCACCACCTGCTGGCCTATGTGGAGATGTTCGCCCGCGATGCCGAGCGCATGGCTGACACCCGCAAGCGCGTGAACCGCCTGCCGCTGGGCGCGGCCGCACTGGCCGGCACCAGCTACCCGCTGGACCGCGAGCGCGTCGCCAGGACGCTGGGCATGGAGGGCGTATGCCAGAACAGCCTGGACGCCGTCAGCGACCGGGACTTCGCCATCGAATTCAGTGCAGCCGCCACGCTGGTCATGCTGCACATCTCGCGGCTGTCGGAGGAGCTGATCCTGTGGATGAGCCAGAACTTCGGCTTCATCGCGCTGCCCGATGCGTTCTGCACCGGATCAAGCATCATGCCGCAGAAGAAGAACCCGGACGTGCCCGAGCTGGCGCGCGGCAAGACGGGCCGCGTCGTGGGCCATCTGATGGGTCTGGTGACCTTGATGAAGGGCCAGCCGCTGGCCTACAACAAGGACAACCAGGAGGACAAGGAACCCTTGTTCGACACGGTCGACACCTTGAAGGACACGCTGCGCATCTTTGCCGACATGCTGGCCGGCCTGACCGTCAAGCCCGACGCCATGCGCGCTGCCGCGCTGAAGGGCCACGCGACCGCGACCGATCTGGCCGACTACCTTGTCAAGAAGGGTGTCGCCTTCCGCGACGCGCATGAGGTCGTTGCGCATGCGGTGAAGACGGCGACGGCCCAGGGCGTGGACCTGGCGGCGTTGTCGCTGGACGAACTGAAGGCGTTCGACGCGCGCGTCGAGGCGGATGTGTTCGACGTGCTGTCACTCGAAGGTTCACTGAACGCCCGCAATGTGCTGGGCGGCACCGCGCCGGCGCAGGTGCGAGCCCAAGTCGAACGCCACCGCGCTCGCCTGGCTTGAGCCCTGTCAAGACACCTGCATCACCGCCTGCCTAGCATTGCGCCATGACCACGCTCGCCTGGACCGATTCCCTCACGTTGAACCAGCCCACGCTGGACACCACCCACCACGAGTTCGTCGACCTGCTGAACGCCTTCGGCGCCGCGCTGGATGGCGGCGGCGACGCCCTGCCCGCCTACCAGGCGCTGCTGGCCCACACCGAGGCGCACTTCGCGATGGAGGAGGACTGGATGGCCCGCTGCGGCTTCGAGCCGCAGAACTGCCACGCCAGCCAGCACGCGATGGTGCTGAACGTGATGCGCGAGGCGCTGCGCTATGCCAACGAGCTGAACGACCGCGAGCCGCTGAACATCCTGCGCACGGAGCTGGCCGGGTGGTTTCCGCAGCATGCCGAGATGATGGACGCAGCCCTGGTGTTCACGATGGCGCAGCGCGGTTTCGACCCGGCGACCGGCGAGTGCCGCGAGGTAGCGGCCGAGGGCGCCAGCCAAAGTTGCGGGTCGGGTAGCTGCGCAAGCTGACGCCACGATTCGGCTGGGTCGGCCCGCGGCGGTGTGCAATTGCTCCGTGTCCCCCGGGCCGGCAAGCCGGCCCTCCTCCTTGACCTGCGCAATTGCACACCCCCGCAACCCGGCCATCTACCGGACGGCCTCGTCCTAGAAACCGGACGCCGCGCAAGCAGGAGGGCGGGTGGGCCTGATGCGCAAGTAAAGGAGGAGGCCGCGCAGCGGCCGGGGGACATGGAGCATCAGGCCCACCCGACCTCCTGCGCCCCACCCCACCCAACAAATTACTTCTTCAGATAGTCAAAGAACGCCTGCGAGTTCGATTCACGACCCAGGAAGTCCTTGACCAGCAACGGCGCCGGCTTCTGCGCGCCCTGCCCCAGCACCAGGTCGCGGTAGCGCTTGCCCACCTCCGGGCTGAGCTTGTCGGCCGCAAACGCGGTGCGCAGGTCCATGGCGACCACCAGGCTCCACAGGTAGCCGTAATAGCCCGCGCCGTAGCCGCCGGCGATGTGGGCGAAGCCGGCGGGGAACATCGTGCCGGGCACGTAGCCCAGCGGTGTCGTGCCTTCCATGCGGGCCCACAGCGGCAGCGGCTCGGGCTTGGCGCTTTGGTGCAGCGCCAGGTCGTAGCTCGCGTACAGGTGCTGGCGGCCGAACTGGCCGCCCTTGCCGTAGTGCTTGGCGGCGAGCGCCTGGTCCACCATCTCGTCGGGCACGGGCTTGCAGGTGGGGCAGACCTCCTGCATCAGCTTGAGCACGTTCTTGTCGTAGACCCAGTCCTCCAGCATCTGCGACGGCGCCTCGACGAAGTCGTGCATGACCGTCGTGCCCGACGTGGCCGCGTAGCGGGTCTTGGACAGGTTCACGTGCACCGCATGGCCCAGCTCGTGCAGCAGCGTCTCCACCTCGTCCAGCGTCAGCCCGTCGCGGTCGAAGTTGACGACCAGCGCCGCCACCGGCGTGCGGGCGACGCGCGTGGCGCTGCCGCGCAGCGGCCAGACCGCCGCGTGGTTGTACTTGCCGTCGCGCGGGTACAGGTCCACGTACATCTGCGCGATGGCCTTGCCCGTGGCCACGTCGCTGACGACATAGGTCTGGGCTTCGTCGTGCCAGAGCGGGTTGGTGACGCGCTCGTACTTCACGCCCATCAGCTTCTCGATGATGTGCATCGCGAACTGCAGGCTGGCCTGCGGCGGGAAGTAGGGACGGAAGGCGTTCTGGTCGACGCTGAACTTCTGCAGCTTCACGCGCTCGCCGTAGAACGTGGCGTCCCAGCGCTCCACCTGGGTCAGCTCCAGCTGCGTGCCGAGATGCTGGGCCTTGGCGGCGCGCAGCTCCCGCAGCTCGGCCTTCTCGCGGGCATTCACGGCGCCGGTCACGGAGTCGAGGAAGCGGGTCGCCGTCGCACCGTCCCTGGCCATCTGGCGGCGCAGGTTGAAGTCCACGTAGTTGTCGTAGCCGAACAGCCTGGCGTACTCGCCGCGCAGCGTCGCGATCTGCGCCAGCAGGTCCAGGTTGGGCTGGCCGCCCTCGTTGGTCTTGGCCAGCCACATGCGCTGGCGCGCCTCGCCGCTCTCGGCGCTGCGCATGACGGGCACGTAGCTCGGGTAGTCCACGCCCAGCAGGATGCGGCCCTGGTCGTCGCGCTTGGCGGTTTCCCAGACGCCGGCGGGCACGCCCTTGAGTTCGGCCTCGGTGAAGGCGACGCGCGTGCCGGCGTCACGGATGTTCTTGTTGAACTGCTGGTCCAGTTCGGTCAGCTTGTCCAGGATCTGCTTGGCGCGCGCACGCTTAGGCGCAGGCAGCGCCACGCCGCTGTCTTCGAACTGGCCCGAGGCCAGACGCACGAACTCGGCGTCGATGCCGTCCTTCTTGGGCGCCTTGCGCAGCGCGCGGTAGAGCTTCTCGTTCTGGCCCAGGCTGGAGGCGAAGTCGGCCCAGCGCAGCGAGCAGGCCTGCGCGGCGTCGCGCACGGCCTTGTCCGGATGCACGTTGAGGACGAAGTCGGTCGGGCCCTGGTGGTCTTCGAGGTAGACCGTCAGGTCGTCGTAGGCAGCCAGCCAGCCGGCGTCGACGCGGCGCTTCTCCAGCGCCTGCACGCGCTGTTTCGCACCTTTCAGCCCGGTATCGCAGGCGGTGTCGACATCGGCCACGGCGCCGAAGGTCGGGAAGTTGGGAGCGGGCAGCTTGGGCTGCGCCTGTGCGGTCGCGGCAGCGAAGGTCAGGGCCAGCACGGCCAACGGGGTCAGGACGGGTTTCATCGCGTCTCCTTGTGGGAAGGGCGCGATTCTGGCGTGCGAATGCCGCTCAGCCGTTCGCCATGCCCAGCAGCGCCTTGACCTGCGCCAGCGCGGTCGGGTCGTCCAGCGTCGTCAGGTCGCCGGGGTCGCGGCCCTCGGCCACGGCCTGCAGCGCGCGGCGCAGCAGCTTGCCGGAGCGGGTCTTGGGCAACAGCGTCACGAAGTGCACCCGCGCCGGCCGCGCCACGGCGCCCAGTTGCGCGTCGACATGCTTCATGACCTCGCCCTCCAGCGCCAGCGAGGCCTGGCCGGGGTCGCGCAACACGGCGAAGGCGACGGCGACCTGGCCCTTGAGCGCGTCGGCCACGCCCACCACGGCGACCTCGGCCACGGCCGCATGGCTGGAGATGCTTTCCTCGATCTCGCGCGTGCCCAGGCGGTGGCCGGCCACGTTGATGACGTCATCCGTGCGGCCGAGGATGAAGGTGTAGCCGTCCGCATCGCGCGTGGCCCAGTCGAAGGTGGAGTAGACCGGGGCCTGGTCACGCCCCGGCACGCTCTTCCAGTAGGTGTCGACGAAGCGTGCGTCGTCGCGCCACACCGTCTGCAGCGCGCCCGGCGGCAGCGGATGCTCGATGACCAGCACGCCCTTCTGGTCGGGCTCTGTCAGCTCGGCGCCGCTGATCTCGTCCAGCAACTTCACGTCGTAGCCATACATGGGCACGCCGGGCGAGCCGAAGCGCGTGGGCACGGCCTGCACGCCGGGGATGTGATGCGCCACCGTCAGCAGCGGCCAGCCGGTCTCGGTCTGCCAGTAGTTGTCGATGATGGGCACGCCCAAGGCCTCCGCGATCCAGCGCACGGTGGGCTCGTCCAGCGGCTCGCCGGCCAGGAACAGCGCGCGCAAGGAAGACAGGTCATGGCGCTTGAGCAGCGCCGCGTCGTGCTTCTTCAGCACGCGCACGGCGGTGGGCGCGCTGAACATCACCGTGACCCGGTACTTCTCGACCAGGCGCCACAGCACCGCGGCGTCAGGGTTGACCGGCGTGCCCTCGAACATCAGCGTCGCCATGCCGTGGATGAGCGGGCCGTAGACGATGTAGCTGTGCCCCACGACCCAGCCGATGTCGCTGGTGGAGAAATAGGTCTCGCCGGGCTTGCCGCCGAAGATCCAGTCCATGCTCGTGGCCAGCGCCACCGCGTACCCGCCCACGTCGCGCTGCACGCCCTTGGGCTTGCCGGTCGTGCCGCTGGTGTAGAGCGTGTAGCTCGGCGTGTTGGACTCCAGCCAGGCGCAGGGCACGCGCTGGCCCCAGTACCGGCGGCGCAGGTCGGCATAGTCCAGGTCGCGCCCGGCCACACGCTCGAACGCCACGAGGCCGCGGTCCACCATCAGCACGGCGGCGGGATGGTGCGTGGACAGCGCGATGGCCTCGTCGAGCAGTGGCTTGTAGGCGATGCGCTTGCCGCCGCGGCTGCCGGCATCGGCGCTGACGATCAGCTTCGGGCCGGCATCGTCGATGCGGCTGGCCAGGCTCACCGACGCGAAGCCGCCGAACACGACCGAATGGATGGCGCCGATGCGCGCACAGGCCAGCATGGCAAACGCCGCCTCGGGGATCATGGGCATGTAGATCAGCACGCGGTCGCCCTGCACCACGCCCTGCGCGGCGAGGATGGCGGCAAAGGCCTCGACCTCGGCCAGCAACTCGGCGAAGCTGTACACCCGCTCCTGGCCCACCTCGGTGGAGACCCACACCAGCGCGCGGTCCTCGGGCCGCGCGGCGGCGTGCCGGTCCACGGCGTTGTGGCACAGGTTGGTGGTGCCGCCCACGAACCAGCGCGCAAACGGCGGCCGGCTCGCATCGCAGATCTGCTGCGGCGGCGTCTGCCAGTCGATGCGTGCGGCCTGCTCGGCCCAGAAGGCGTCGCGGTCGGTCAAGGAGCGGCGGTGGAAATCGGCGTAGGTCTGCGTCATGAGGGAAGTGTGAGCAGGGGCACTGACTGCGATCTGACCCGGGCGACGTGATGCAATTCAGGGTTTACGCGGACTTCTTCGTCGGTCATGCCGGGGTTTGCCCTGATAATTACATGCTTTACGCCCGCTTCGATTGACGGTGCCAGGTCCCCCAAATACCCTGCGTGCCGCTGTCCCACCTCCGCTATCGCGACCGCTTGCGGCTCGCTCCTGGTCCCGGTCCCCGTTCTCCCGAATGCACCTGGTTTCCCCCGTCGCCCTGCTGAATCGCATCGCCGCCGTGTGCCTCCTGGCCGCCGGTTGCGCCGCGCATGCGCAGGGCGTGGCCCAGGCTGCCGTGAACCCGCCGCCCGGCACGATGATGGGCGCCTATGGCCAGAGCCTGCAGCAGCAGGCCAGCGCCGAAGCAAAGGCCTCCGCAAAGACGACGGCCCAGCCCGCGCCGGTCCAGCAGGCGCCGACGCAGGACGCCGTCAGCCGCTTCCTCAGCGAGCGCGGCCTGTTGAACGCCGCCGAGCCCAGCGGCCCGTCGCGGCTGCTGAGCAGCGTGCGCGACACGGCGTCCGACCTCGTGCTGTCGGCGATGAACTTCCTGGGCGTGCGCTACACGCGCGGCGGCAACTCGGTGGAGAACGGCTTCGACTGCAGCGGCTTCACGCGCCATATCTTCGAGATGAGCGTGGGCCTGGTGCTGCCGCGCCGCGCCGATGAACAGGCCAAGTCCAGCACGCTGCTGCCCATCCGCAAGGACGAGCTCAAGCCCGGCGACCTGGTGTTCTTCAACACCATGCGCGCCACATTCAGCCACGTGGGCATCTACGTCGGCGAGGGCAAGTTCATCCACGCCCCCCGCACCGGCAGCGCCGTGCGCGTGGAGGACATGCGCGATTCGTACTGGTCCAAGCGCTTCACCGGCGCCCGCCGTGCGGACCTGAAGGCCGAGGCCACAGCGGGCGGCGAAGGCACGCTGGCGCGCTGAGCTTCAGCGGCCACCCAGGTCGCGCCAGGCTTCGGCCAGCAGTTCAGCGACCCAGCCGGGCCTGGCCTTCGCCAGTCGCAGCTTCACGCCGCAGCGCTTGGCGCCCCAGAACAACGGCTCGACCACACCCGCCTCGCGGGCAATCCATGCGTCGCGGGCATCGTCGTTCCGGATGAACACGCGCAGCTCGGCACCGTCCGGCGTCATCGTGGCGAAGATGCGGCCCGTCGTTCCAGCTTTTGCGCCAGGCAGTCGGAACGAGGTCAGGTCGTGGTGCGGTGTCTCGACCGCACCGGGCAAGGCCAGCGCGAGTTCGCGGGCCTTGCCGGCATCCATCAGCCCGCCACCCGCTTGGCCACCAGCGTCAGGATCTCGTAGCTCGCGCACAGCTCGCCGCGCTGGTTGGTCACGGCCACGTCCCAGCCGATGACACCCTGGGCTGGCTGGTCGTCGCGCGGCGGGCGGTCGATCTTGCGTTTGGCGGTCAGGCGCGCCTGGATGGTGTCGCCGATGGCGACCGGCGTCACGAAGCGCAGGTTCTCCAGGCCGTAGTTCGCGAGCACCGGGCCCGGCGCCGGGCTGACGAACAGGCCAGCGGCGGCCGACAGCACGAAGTAGCCGTGGGCGATGCGCTGGCCGAAGGGCGAGGCCTTGGCCGCCACGTCGTCGAAGTGCATGTAGAAGTAGTCGCCCGACAGGCCGCCGAACGCGACGATGTCGGCCTCGCCCACCGTGCGGCGGTGCGTCAGCAGGCTCATGCCGACCTCGACGTCCTCGAAGTAGCGGCGGAACGGGTGGATGTCGCTCTCGGTGACGACGCCGCCGCGCTGGTACTCGCCGGTGATGGCCGAGATCATCGTCGGCGAGCCCTGCACCGCGCAGCGCTGCAGGTAGTGCTTGACGGCACGCAGGCCGCCCAGTTCTTCGCCGCCGCCCGCGCGGCCGGGGCCGCCATGCTTGAGCTTCGGGAGAGGCGAGCCGTGGCCGGTGTTCTCCAGCGCCGCCTCGCGGTCCAGCACCAGCATGCGGCCATGCCAGGCCGCGAAGGTCGGCACGGCCTGCGCGGCCAGCGCCGGGGTCTTCGTGCAAATGGTGCCGACCAGGCTGCCGCGGCCGAGCGTCGCCAGGTGCAGCGCCTCGTCGAAATCACCGTAGGGCAGCAGCGTCGTCACCGGGCCGAAGGCTTCCAGGTGATGGGCGTCGCTGGTGGCGGAGTCGCGCGCCAGCAGCAGCGTGGGCGCAAAGAAGGCGCCGTCGCCGACGCCCTCGCCCTTGGGCGCGAAGCCATCACGCTCGCTGAACAGCAGCTCGCAGTTCTGTGCCAGTTGCGCGACGCGCTCGGCCACATCGGCCTGCTGCGCCTTGCTGGCCAGCGCGCCCATGCGCACGCCCTCGACGGCGGGGTCGCCCACCACCGTCTTGGACAGTCGCGCCTTCAGCGCCGTGGCGACGGCATCGACGAGGTTGGCCGGCACGATGGTGCGGCGGATGGCCGTGCATTTCTGGCCGGCCTTGGCCGTCATCTCGCGGGCCACTTCCTTGACGAAGAGGTCGAATTCCGGATCGTCCGGCGTCACGTCGGGCGCGAGGATGGCGCAGTTCAGGCTGTCCGCTTCCGCGTTGAAGGGGATGCTCTTCTTGAGCAGGTTGGGGTGAGCCTTCAGCATCAGCGCGGTGTCGGCACTGCCGGTGAAGGTGACGACATCGGATTCATCCAGCCGCTCAAACAGGTCGCCCGTGCCGCCGACGATGAGCTGCAGCGCGCCGACCGGCACCAAGCCGGACTCGACGATGAGCCGCACGCAAGCCTCGGCCACATAACTCGTCGCCGTGGCGGGCTTGACCAGGCAAGGCATGCCGGCCAGGAAGCTGGGCGCGAACTTCTCCAGCATGCCCCACATGGGGAAGTTGAAGGCGTTGATGTGCAGCGCGACGCCGCGCTTGGGCACCATCACATGGCTGCCGATGAAGTGGTTGTTGGCGCCCAGCCGCATGGTCGGGCCCTCATGCAGCACGTTGCTGCTGGGCAGGTCCTTGCCGCCGATGGAGGCGTACGCGAACAAGGTGCCGATGCCGCCTTCGATGTCGATCCACGAGTCGCTGCGCGTGGAGCCGGTGTGGGCGCTGATCGCGTAGAGCTGCTCCTTGCGCTCCATCAGGTAGGTGGCCAGCGCCTTCAGCACGCGGGCGCGGTCCTGGAAGTGCGTGCGCAGCAGGCGGGGCAGCGCGGTGCCGCGCGCGAAGCTCATGGCCTCGGCGAAGTCCAGGCCCTCCTCGTGCGTGTAGGCGACGACGCGGCCGTTGATTGCGCTGGCCAGCGGCTTGGCCGCTCGCTCGCCGACCCAGCGGCCGGCGATGTAGCTCTGGAGTGTGGAAACTGCCATCTGAAATCCTCAGGGCCGCGCACCAGGCCGGCCGTTCGACAAGCCGCCCCGGCACGGGGCGGCTGGGGGCCGCGGCGGGCGCCGCGGCCCAGCGCTTACTTGATCAACACCCAGGCGCCGTCCTTGATGGTGACCATCACGCGGGCGCGCTGGTCCAGGCCCAGGTGGTCCTGCGGCGACATGTTGAACACGCCGTGCGCGCCGGCCACGTTCTTCACGTTCTCCAGCGCATCACGCAGCGCCGCGCGGAAGGCCGGCGTGCCGGGCTGGGCCTTCTTCAGCGCTTCGGGCGCGGCGGCGGCCAGCAGCAGGCCGGCGTCCCAGGCATGGCCGCCGAAGGTGGACACGCTGCCCTTGCCGTTCGCGGCTTCGTACTTGGCGATGTAGTCCAACGCGCTCTTCTTCACCGGGTGGTCGGCCGGCAGCTGGGCGGCGACCAGCACCGGGCCCGAAGGCAGCAGCGTGCCTTCCACGTCCTTGCCGCCCACGCGCAGGAAGTCGTTGTTGGCGACGCCATGCGTCTGGTAGATCTTGCCGGTGTAGCCGCGCTCCTTGAGCGCCTTCTGCGGCAGCGCGGCGGGCGTGCCGGAGCCGGCGATGAGGATGGCGTCGGGCTTGGCAGCCACGAGCTTGAGCACCTGGCCGGTGACGGACGTGTCCGTGCGGTTGTAACGTTCGCTCGCGACGACGTTGAGCTTCTTGGTCGCGGCGATCTTCTGGAACTCGCCCCACCAGCCTTCACCGTAGGCATCGGCAAAACCGATGAAGCCCACGGTCTTGACGCCGTTGTCGGCCATGTGGGTCATGATGGCCAGCGTCATCATGATGTCGTTCTGCGGTGTCTTGAAGACCCACTTCTTCTTCGCGTCCATGGGCTCGACGATGCGCGCCGAGGCGGCCATCGAGATCATCGGCGTGCCGCTCTCGGACACGGCGTCGATCATGGCCAGCGAGTTGGGCGTGACGGTCGAGCCGATGACGACGTCAACCTTGTTCTCGGTGATGAACTTGCGCGTGTTGGCGACGGCTGTCGTCGTGTCGGAGGCGTCGTCCAGGACGATGTAGTTGACCTTCTGGCCGCCGATGGTCGTCGGCATCAACGCGATGGTGTTCTTCTCGGGGATGCCCAGCGACGCGGCCGGGCCGGTGGCAGAGACGGTCACGCCGACGTTGATGTCGGCCTGGGCGCCCAGGGCCAGGCTGGCGGCGGCGGCAAGGGCGAGGTGCTTGAACAGTTTCATCGTGGTGGTCTCCGTTGGGGTTATGGAACGAGGGCGGGCTGGCGCAACTGCACCGCACCCAGACCGCCAAAGAACAGATCGCTGACCAGGGCTGCGAGGGCATCGTGGGACAGCTCGCCCCCCGGCCGCAGCCAGGTGAAGGTCCAGTTGATCATGCCAAACAGCAGCATGGTCAGCGGCTTGTGAAGCCCGGCGTCGCGCAGCTCGGGCCGCACGCCGCACAGCGCCGCAGCGAACTCGGCCACCACGCGGCGCTCCACGTCCAGCAGCCGCTCACGCTCGGCCATGTCGAGGAACTTGATCTCGCTGGTCAGCACGCGGTGCTGGTCCTGCGCATCGGCATAGGCGCGCGTGAAGCGCTCGATCAGCGTGCGCAGTTGCTCGTCGGGCGCGAGCTGCAGCGCCTTCGTCTCCTCCACCAGCGTCAGCAGCGCATGCACGTGGCCGTCGCAGATCTGCGCCAGCAGCGCCTGCTTGTCCTGGACGTAGTGGTACAGCGTGGGCTTGGCCACGCCGCAGGCCTCGGCGACCTGGTTCATGGACGTGGCACTGAAGCCCTGCTCGGCGAACAGCCGTGCGGCGGCGGCGAGGATGTCCTCGCGTTGGGCTTCGAAACCGGGCGCGCGTTTTCTGGCCATGTCAGTGGTGATCTTTTGCGTGCCGAGCGCCGGGCCGCTCCCGAGCCGGCACGCGCCGGCGATGTGTTTGCGGCTCAATGCCGCAAACATCGCCGTCCCCTCGGGGGACCGGCCAAGGTAATCCTTGGACGAGGGGCTTCATTCTCAGCGTTCGTCGAAAGAGATGACGACCCGCTCGGTCAGCGGATGCGCCTGGCAGCTGAGGATGAAGCCGGCGGCGACTTCGTCCTTGTCGAGCGCGAAGTTCTTGTCCATGCGCACCCGGCCCGCCACCAGCTTGCAGCGGCAGGTGGAGCACACGCCGCTCTTGCAGGAGAACGGCACGTCCATGCCTTCACGCGCCGCGGCGTCGAGCAGGCTGGGGTCGCTGGACAGGAATTCGATCTCGCGCGACAGCCCGTCGCGGATGACGGTCACGCGCGCCTCGGGCGCGTCACCGGCCTTGACCTCGTGCGGCACGGGCTTGCCCGCCATCGTCTCGGGCGTGCCGAAGCGCTCGATGTGGATGCGCCCGGCCGGGATGCCGGCACCCAGCAGCGCGGCCTCGGCCTGGTCGTTCATCTCGAACGGGCCGCAGACGAACACCTCGTCCACGCTGCCCGCCGGCACCGGGCCGGCCAGGAAGGCACTGAGCTTGCCGGCGTCCAGCCGGCCGCCGTACAGCGGCGCGTCCACGACTTCACGGCTGAAGATGAGGTGCAGCGACAGCCGCGTCATGAAGCGGTTCTTCAGGTCTTCGAGTTCTTCCTTGAACATCGTCGACGCGGTGCGGCGGTTGGCGTAGATCAGCGTCGCGCGGGCGGTGGGCTCGCGCGCCAGCAGCGCTGTCAGGATGGCGATGATGGGCGTGATGCCCGAGCCACCGGCGATGAACAGCACATGGCGACCGTCGGCCTGCGCGGCCGGCATGACGAAGCGGCCTTGCGGCGGGTAGGACTCGATGATGTCGCCGACCTTCAGCTCGCCATGCACCCAGTTGGAGAACGCGCCGCCGTCGACGCGGCGGATGCCGACCTGCAGGCGACGGTCCGAGCAGATCGAATAGCTGCGGCGCAGTTCCTGGCCGCCGACATTGGCGCGCAGCGTCAGGTACTGCCCGGGCTCGAAGCCGAAGCCGTCGGCGGGCGGCTCGAAGCCGACGACCATGGCGTCTTCGGTGTCGCGCTCGACGGAAGTGACGCGCAGAGGGTGGAAGTGGAGGGCCATCGTCGGGCTCAAATCGGCTTGAAGTATTCGAAAGGTTCTAGGCACTCGATGCAGCGCCACGTGGACTTGCAGGCGGTGGAACCAAAGCGGGACAGCTGCTGCGTGCTGCTGCTGTCGCAACGCGGGCAGCGTAGGCGCGGCACGACGCGGATGGCCTGCTCGCCGCTGCATTGCGGCGGCACGATGCCGTACTGCTGCAGCTTTTCGCGGCCCTCGGGCGTGATCCAGTCGGTGCTCCACGCGGGCGCGCGCTGCATCGTCACTGTCACATCGCCGAATTCGGCCAGCGCGGCGCGCACGTCGTCGGCGATCAGTTCGGTGGCGGGGCAGCCGCTGTAGGTGGGCGTCAGCACCACCTCGACGCCCGAGGCCGTCGCGCGCAGCTCGCGCACGATGCCCAGCTCCACCAGGCTGACCGCCGGGATCTCGGGGTCGGGCACGGTGGCGAGCTTGGCTCGGGCGCTGTCCAGATTCACCACACGCCTGCGGGATAGGTGCGCTGCAGGTGCTGCATGGTGCCCAGCATGTGGCCCATGTGCTCGCTGTGGATGCCGTCGATGCCGCGCGGCTGCATGGCGCTGTCGCGCGGCAGCGTGAGGGTGGCCTGCTGCATCAGCGTGGCCCAGCGGGCGCGCCATTCGGGCTCCAGCTCGCGCCACGCGGGGCCGACGCCGTCCACGCCTTCAGCCGCGAACAACTCGTTGAAGTACGGCCACAGCAGGTGCAGGGCCGCCTGCATGCGCCGCTGGGATTCCTCGGTGCCGTCGCCCAGCCGCACGACCCAGTCGCTGCTGTGCTGGCGGTGGTAGCGCACTTCCTTCAGCGACTTGGCAGCGATGCCGGCCAGCTCGGCGTCGGCGCTGGTCTGCAGGCGCTCGTACAGCAGTTCCAGCCAGCTCGCCATCGCCGCGTTGCGCAGCGTCGTCAGCGCGAAGTCGCGCCCGCCGCCGCCGTCGCTCGGGCTGGACGCCGCGTTGGGCAGCTCCACGAGCACGACGTTGCGGTAGTCCCGCTCCTCGCGCAGGAAGGCGAGCTGGTCTTCATCACGACCGGCGCCTTCGAGCTGGCCGGCGTGGGTCAGCAGCGCCCGCGCCTGGCCCAGCAGGTCCAGCGCGATGTTGGACAGCGCCAGGTCTTCTTCCAGCACCGGCGCGTGGCCGGCCCATTCGGACAGCCGCTGGCTGTGGATGAGGCAGGTGTCCGCCAAACGCAAGACATAAACAAATTTGGGATCGGCCATATGGGGTTCGCAGTTCAACTCGCGGCAAGTGGTGTCTGACTCAGCGGACTCCACAGAACCGGCTTTGCCGGGCTGTTGGAGTCGCCCCCTTGAGGGGGCTCGCGAAGCGAGTAGGGGGTGGTCCGTCCTTACATGTGGTTCAGTTCGTCCGGCAGTTCATAGAACGTCGGATGGCGATACACCTTGTCGTCGGCCGGGTCGAACAGGCTGCCCTTTTCGGCCGGGTCGCTGGCGACGATCTGCTCGGAGCGCACGACCCAGATGCTGGTGCCTTCCTGGCGGCGCGTGTAGACGTCGCGCGCCATCTGGATGGCCATGGCCGAATCGGCCGCGTGCAGGCTGCCGCAGTGCTTGTGGTCCAGCCCCGCCTTGCTGCGCACGAACACTTCCCACAGCGGCCATTCGTTCTTCGGATTGCTCATCTTGTTCTTCCTCAGGCCGCTTGGGCCCTGGTGGCTTGCTTGCGTGCGTGGGCCAGCGCCGCATCGCGCACCCAGGCGCCGTCGTCCCAGGCCTTGTTGCGGGCGGCCAGGCGCTCGCGGTTGCAGGGGCCCTCGCCGCCCACCACGGCCCAGAACTCGCGCCAGTCGATCTCGCCGAAGTCGTACGCATCGCGCTCGGCGTTCCACTTCAGCGCCGGGTCCGGCACCGTCACGCCGAGGATGTCGGCCTGCGGAATGGTCGCGTCGACGAACTTCTGGCGCAGCTGGTCGTTGGTCACGCGCTTGATGCCCCAGCGCATGCTCTGCTCGGAGTTGGGCGAATCTTTGTCCGCCGGGCCGAACATCATCAGCGACGGCCACCACCAGCGGTTCACGGCGTCCTGCACCATGGCCTTCTGCGCCGCGATGCCGTGGGTCATCATCGTCAGCAGGCTCTCATAGCCCTGGCGCTGGTGGAAGCTCTCTTCGCGGCAGACGCGGATCATGGCCCGCGCATACGGCGCATACGAGCAGCGGCACAGCGGCACCTGGTTCATGATGGCCGCGCCATCCACCAGCCAGCCGATGACGCCGATGTCGGCCCAGGTCAGCGTCGGGTAGTTGAAGATGGAGCTGTACTTGGCCTTGCCCGACAGCAGCGCCTCGGTCATCTCGTCACGGCTGGTGCCCAGCGTCTCGGCGGCGGCGTAGAGGTACAGGCCGTGACCGCCCTCGTCCTGCACCTTGGCGAGAAGAATCGCCTTGCGCTTGAGTGTCGGCGCGCGCGTGATCCAGTTGCCCTCGGGCAGCATGCCGACGATCTCGCTGTGCGCATGCTGGCTGATCTGGCGCACCAGCGTCTTGCGGTAGTGCTCGGGCATCCAGTCCTTGGCCTCGATGAACTCGCCGGCGGCTATGCGGGCTTCGAAGGCCTCCTCGCGCTGCAGGTCCTCGGCGCTCTTGACCACTTTCGGCTTGGCCTCGCGGGCCATCAAATCCATTGCTTGCGTATACATGTGCAGGCTCCTAAATGCATTGACCGAGCGACCACCGCAGAACCGGCTTTGCCGGGCTGCTGGTGGTGCCCCCTCGAAGGGGGCGCGCGAAGCGCGTAGGGGGTGGTCTCATTTTTTGCGTTGATCCACGACGCGGCGGGCCTTGCCGACCAGCGTGCGCTCGATGGATTCGTTGGGCTCGACGCTGATGCGCGCCGTCACGCCGATCAGGTTCTTGATGCGCTCGGACAGGCGCTTGGCGATGCCGTCGTCGGTCGCGCCCAGCGCCAGCTCGCAGCGGATGACCAGTTCGTCCATGTGGCCGTCGCGGCTGACCACCAGCTGGTACTGGCCGCCGAGGCCCTTTTCCTGCAGCACCAGCTCCTCGACCTGCGTCGGGAACAGGTTGACGCCGCGGATGATGAGCATGTCGTCGCTGCGGCCGACGATCTTGCCCATGCGGCGCATGGCGCGTGAGGTGGGCGGCAGCAGGCGCGTCAGGTCACGCGTGCGGTAGCGGACGACGGGCATCGCTTCCTTGGACAGCGACGTGAACACCAGTTCGCCCTCCGAACCGTCCGGCAGCACCTCGCCGGTCTCGGGGTCGATGATCTCCGGGTAGAAATGGTCTTCCCAGATGACCGGGCCGTCCTTGCTCTCCACGCATTCGCTGGCGACACCCGGGCCCATCACTTCGGACAGCCCGTAGATGTCCACCGCGTCGATGCCGGCGCTGGCCTCGATGTCACGGCGCATCGCCTCAGTCCACGGCTCGGCGCCGAAGATGCCGACCTTCAGCGACGACTCGCGCGCATCCAGCCCCTGGCGCGTGAACTCCTCCACCAGCACCTGCATGTAGCTGGGCGTCACCATGATGATGTCGGGCTTGAAGTCGGTGATGAGCTGCACCTGCTTCTCAGTCTGGCCGCCGCTCATCGGGATGACGGTGCAGCCCAGCCGCTCGGCGCCGTAGTGCGCGCCCAGGCCGCCGGTGAACAGGCCGTAGCCGTAGGCCACGTGCACCAGGTCGCCCGCACGGCCGCCCGCGGCGCGGATGGAACGCGCGACGAGGTTGGCCCAGTGGTCGATGTCCTTGAGCGTGTAGCCGACGACGGTCGGCTTGCCCGTGGTGCCGGACGACGCATGGATGCGCGCCATCTTCTCGCGCGGCATCGCGAACATGCCGAACGGGTAGTTCGCGCGCAGGTCGTGCTTGGTCGTGAACGGGAACTTGGCGAGATCGGCCAGCGTCTTCAGGTCCGACGGGTGCACGCCCTTCGCGTCGAACGTCGCCTTGTAGTGCGGCACGTGGTCGTAGGCGTGCTGCAGGCTCCAGCGCAGGCGCTCCAGTTGCAGCGCCTGCAGTTCGTCGCGGCTGGCGGTCTCGATGGGGTCGAGGTCACCGGGGCGGGGGGCTTTCACGGTCATGCTTCAAACACCTTTCTTTCACCCAGACGGTACGAACGGCCACGGAACATGGCGATCAGGTCGCCGTTCTGGTTCTTCACCGTGATGTCGTACAGCCCCGTGCGGCCGGCCAGGGATGTCTCCTCCGCCGTCGCCGTCAAGACGTCATTCAATTGGGCGCTCTTCAGGATGTCGATGCCGAAGCCCGACGCCACCGTCAGCGCGTTGCGGCTGTTGCAGGCGAACGCGAACGCCGAGTCGGCCAGCGTGGCGATCAACCCGCCATGGCAGATCGCGAAGCCGTTCAGCATGTCGGCACGCACCGTCATCGTCGCCACCGCGCGGCCGGGCGAGACCTCGGTGATCTGCAGCCCCAGCATGCGGCTGGCGGCGTCGTCCGCGAACATCACGTCGCGGACCTTCTCGGCAATGGCTTGCGCGTCCATCAGCGGTCCTTGAACTCAGGCTGGCGCTTGTCCATGAACGCGGCCACGCCTTCCAGGTAGTCGTGCGCAAAGCCCAACTGGCTCTGCAGCGCCGCCTCGCGCTTCAGCGCGGTCTCGTAGTCGAGCTTCAAAGCCTCGTCGATCGCGCGGCGCGTCTCGACCAGCGCGCGGGTGGGCATGCCGGCCAGCTTCTGCGCCAGCGCCATCGCGGCGCCCTGCAGTTCGGCGTCGGGCACGACACGCGCGATCAGACCGAGCGCCTGGGCGTCCACGGCCTTGAGCTTGTCGCCCAGCAGCGCCAGCTCCAGCGCCTTGGCGCGGCCCACGAGGCGCGGCAGCAGCCAGGTGCCGCCGCAGTCGGGCAGCAGCCCGATCCGGGAAAACGCCTGGATGAAACTGGCTCCCTCCGCCGCCAGCACGATGTCGCAGCCCAGCGCCATGTTGGCGCCCGCGCCCGCGGCCACGCCGTTGACGGCGGCCACCACCGGCACCGGCATGCTGCGCAGCCGCAGCGCCAGCGGGATGTAGTACTGGTCCAGCATGTGGCCGATGTCCTTGGGAGCCGCGCCCGGGTCGCGGCTGGGCGCCACATGCGGGTCGGCCAGGTCCTGGCCGGCGCTGAAGGCGCGGCCGGCGCCGGTGAGCAGCACGCAGCGCGTCTGCGCGTCAATCGCGGCGGCTTCCAGCGCCTGGCGGAGCTGGACCAGCAGGGCCGACGTGAACGCATTCAGCGCCTCGGGGCGATTCAGGCGCAGCAGGCAGACGCCGCCGTGCTGTTCGATCTGGATCATTTGTTCGGACATGGGATTTCTCTACCGACCGGTCGGTTAATCGTAGGACTCCCTGTGATTGGGATCAAGTGGGACCCGAGAAAACCCTAGTTTTCGATGATCTCGACGGCCTCCGCCAGCGCCGCCACCTGGCCGGGCTGCGGCGGCGCGAAGCCCGGCGCGGTGCAGGCGGCCGCGCCGGCCGCCAGCGCCCAGCGCAGGTGCTGCTCGACCGGTGCGCCGGCATCGCGCAGCAGGCTGTCCAGCAGGCCGGCGAGCGCCGAATCGCCAGCGCCGACGGTATCGACCACATCGACCCGCGGCGGCAGCGCCGTGCACTCCTGAACGCCGTGGTACAGCGTCGCACCCTCGGCGCCGCGTGTCAGCAGCAGCCAGGCACGGGGGTTCCAGGCGGCGATCTGCGCCAGCCCGGTGCGGTGGTCCTTCACGCGGAACAGGCCCCGCAAGTCCTCGTCGGACACCTTGATGACGTCGGCCAGCCGGCACATCTGTTCCAGCGTGTCGTCGTAGCTGGCGTCCATCGGCGGCGCGCGGAAGTTGGGGTCGTAGCTGATGAGCCGGCCTTCGGACTTGAGGGCCTCGGCCAGCGCCAGCAGCCGGCCCGCCAGCGGCTCGCGCACCAGGCCCAGGCTGCCGAAATGCGCCCAGCGCAGCGAGCGCGTCCAGCCCATGGGCAGGCCCTCGGGGCGGAAGTGCAGGTCCGCGCTGTCCTGGCCGATGAAGAAGTAGCGCGGCGGGTCCACCTCGTGCACGATGGCCAGCAGCGGCGGCCGCGCCAGTTGCTGGATGAAGCGCATGTCCAGGTGCGCCTCCTGGCTGCAGCGCCAGATCTCTTCGCCGAACGGGTCCTGGCTGATGGCGCCGGCGAAGGCGCTCAAGCGGCCCAGCGCCGACATCGCCACGGCCACGTTCCAGGGCGAGCCGCCGCAGGTGCTGCGCCAGCGGTCCGGGCCGATGCGGATCAGGTCGGTCAACGCCTCGCCGAAAGCAATGAAATGCGGCAGGTCGGAATGCAGAATGTGAACCATCTGCGGCGATTCGACCCCTTAGCGCCAGCCACCGCAAGCCCCTCGGATATCGCCGCGCTGACACAATCGCTGCATGCCCGCCCGCGTGATCCCCCTGCACGACGCCCGCCTGGTGAGCCTCACGCCGCCGCCGCTGCAACCCATGTCGCCTGGTGTGCCGCTGGCCGACACGCTGGGCCGCCCGCTGCACGACCTGCGCATCTCGGTGACGGACCGCTGCAACTTCCGCTGCAGCTACTGCATGCCCAAGCAGGTGTTCGACAAACACCACCAGTTCCTGCCCCACGCCGATCTCCTCAGCTTCGAGGAGATCACGCGGCTGGCCCGCGTCTTCGCCGGCCTGGGCGTCGAGAAGCTGCGCATCACCGGTGGCGAGCCGCTGCTGCGCCGCCACCTGGAGACGCTCATCGGCCAGCTCGCGCAACTGCGCACGCCCGACGGCCGCGAGCTGGACCTGACGCTGACCACCAACGGCTCGCTGCTCACGCGCAAGGCCGCGGCGCTGAAGGCCGCC
Source organism: Roseateles sp. (assembly GCF_965229315.1). Classification (GTDB taxonomy): domain Bacteria; phylum Pseudomonadota; class Gammaproteobacteria; order Burkholderiales; family Burkholderiaceae_C; genus Pelomonas. The sequence goes on along the minus strand of NZ_CBDDJA010000002.1, from coordinate 1,096,912 downwards.
GGACTGAAGCGCCTCACCGTCAGCCTGGACGGGCTGGACGACGCCGTCTTCCAGCGCATGAACGACGTGGGTTTCCCCGTGTCCGACGTGCTGGACGGCATCCGCGCCGCGCAGGCCGCGGGCCTGGGGCCGATCAAGGTCAACATGGTCGTGCAGCGCGGCGTCAACGACGACCAGATCCTGGCGATGGCGCGCCATTTCAGGCACAGCGGCGTCGTGCTGCGCTTCATCGAGTACATGGACGTCGGCGCCACCAACGGCTGGCGCATGGACCAAGTGCTGCCCAGCGCGGAGGTGCAGCGCCGCATCGCCGCCGAGTTCGCGCTGACGCCGCTGTCGCACAGCGCGCCGGGCGAAACCGCCGAGCGCTGGGCCTACGCCGACGGCGGCGGCGAGATCGGCTTCATCTCGTCGGTCACGCAGGCCTTCTGCGGCGACTGCAACCGCGCGCGGCTGTCCACCGAAGGGCGGCTCTACACCTGCCTGTTCGCCACCCGCGGGCACGACTTGCGCGGCCTGCTGCGCGGCATCGAGCCGGTGGAAGACGAGCAGATCGCCGCCGCAGTGGCCAGCGTGTGGTCGGGTCGCGCCGACCGCTACTCGCAGCTGCGCGGCCAGGGCGGCGCCATGCCCGCCGAGGGCGAGCGCCGCGTCGAGATGCACTACATCGGTGGCTGACATCCACGCCCTCGTCCTCGCTGGCGGCCGAGGCAGCCGCATGGGGGGCGTGGACAAGGGCTTGCAACTGCTGGACGGCCGGCCGCTCGCCGCCCACGTCGTCGCCCGCCTGACGGCACAGGCCTGCCGCGTGCTCATCAGCGCCAACCGCAACGCCGACCGCTACGCCGCGCTTGGCCACGGCGTGCTGGCAGACCCGCCCGGCCTCGAATTCGCCGGGCCGCTGGCCGGCATGCTGGCCGGCCTGCGCGCGATCCCCGACGACGCCTGGCTGCTGACCGCGCCCTGCGACGGCCCTCGCCTGCCGCACGACCTGGCCGCCCGCCTGCGGGCCGCCGCCGAGCCGCACGGCCTGGCATTCGCGCACGCGGCCCGCGACCACCCGACGCACGCGTTGCTGCACGCCCGCCTGCGCGCGCCGCTGGCCGCCTACCTGGACGGCGGCGGCCGGGCCGTGCTGCGCTGGATGACCGCTCAGCCGCACGGCGTCGCGCAGTTCGACGACGAAGCGGCCTTCGCCAACCTCAATACGGCGGCCGAACTGGAGGCGCAGCGTGACTGACACCGTCAACATCCGGGCGATGCTGGAGCCGGACCTGCCGGCCTACAAGGCGCTGCGCGACGCGATGCTGACCCGCCACCCTGACGCCTTCACGTCGGACGCCGAGACCGAAAGCCGGCGCGACCTGGCCAGCTACCGCAGCCGGCTCACCGGCGGCGCGAACGGCGCCACACTGTTCACGCTCGTCGCGCTGGAAGGCACCCGCCTCGTCGGCGCGCTGACCTGCGAGCGCGAGCCCCGGCGCAAGGTGCAGCACATCGCCCACCTGATCGGCATGATGGTGGCCGACACCCACCGCGGCCGCGGCATCGGCCGGGCGCTGCTGGCCGCCGCTCTCGACAAGCTGCGCGCCACGCCCGGTCTGGCCCAGGTCACGCTGAGCGTGACGGCGACCAACCGCGCCGCCATCGGCCTGTACGAAACCCTGGGCTTCGAGCGCTACGGCACGCTGTCGGATGCGATACGCCTGCCCGATGGCCGCAGCCTGGGCAAGGACCTGATGCGCCTAAGGCTGGACTAGCTCGAACTGGATCACCAGTTCGTCCTTCACGGCCAGCAGCCCGCCCATCACCGTGAACGGCTGGATGCCGAAGTCGCTCTGCCGGATGACGACCTCGCCCAGCGCCCGCCGGCCGTCCACGTGGGCGACGAACCACTGACGGCGCGTGGCGCCGTGCAGCGTGATCTCCGCCTCCACGGCGCGCAGGCCGCCCTCCCCCACCTGCTGCAGCGTGCGCACGACGACCTCCGGATGGGCTGCCCCGTCCAACGCCTTCAACAGGTTGGTGCGCGTGCCGGCGCGGTCCGTGTCGTCCATCGCGCTGGCAAAGCCCGGGCCCAGGGTCGCGCGCAGCGCGGGCGGGTCGACCTCCAGCGCATCCAGCCGCAGGCGCAGCACCGGGCCCGCGGCCGGCCAGTCCACGCGCAGGTCGCCCGCCCGCAGCACGTGGTTGTGGCCCAGGCGAGCCGCCGCGCCACCACGGAACACCAGCACCCGCAAGTCGTTGCCTTCGAAGGCCGCGACCGCAGGCGCCGAGCCCGGCGGCGCACCGGCGCAGCCCGCCAGCGCAGCCAGCGCCACAGCCAGCGAGAGTCGCCGCGTGAATGTCGTTTGCAAGCTCAAGTCGGGCACTTTGCTGGGGATTTGTCAGGCCCGGCAGGGCACGCCCGCGCCAGGCTGGACTAGCATAGCCCCCATCCTCCTGCATGGAGCCGCAACGATGGCCAGCCTGTTCCGCCCCGCTCTCGACCTGATGACGCAGTACGCCGCCTACCACCGCGACCGCCGCAACATCGCGACGCACTTCATCGGCATCCCCCTCATCGTCTTCGCCATCAGCGTGCTGCTGTCGCGCGCCGAGTTCACCGTGACCGATGCGCCCATGAACGCGGCCATCGTGCTGTGGGCCGTGACGGCGCTGTGGTATCTGACGCGCGGCAACCTCGTGCTGGGCGCCGCGACGGCCATCGTCAACGGCGTGCTGACCGCGCTGGCCATGCCCATGGCCCAGGGCTCGACGGCCGGCTGGCTGACCGTGGGCGTCGGCAGCTTCGTCGTCGGCTGGGTGTTCCAGTTCATCGGCCATTACTACGAGGGCAAGAAGCCGGCGTTCGTCGACGACCTCGTGGGCCTGCTCGTCGGCCCGATGTTCGTCGTCGGCGAGGCGATGTTCATGCTCGGCTGGGGGCGCCCGCTGCTGGCCGAGATCGAACGCCGCGTCGGCCCGACGCACCTGCGCGACCTGGCCCATCCTTGACGCCCCTCGTCCAAGGCTTACCTTGGCCGGTCCCCCGACGGGACGGCGATGCTCACGGCATTGAGCCGCTCGCGCATCGCTGGCGCGGGCCAGCTTGGGAGCGGCCAGGCGCTCGGCCCGCTAACCTCCTCGTGGTTCGCTGACCCGATGACCGGCGTTCTCGTCATGGGCGCCGGCTCCGTCGGCTGCTTCGTCGGCGGCCTGACCCAGTTGGCCGGCGTGCCGGTGCACTTCGTGGGCCGCCCACGCGTGCTGGCGGCGCTGCGAAAGCACGGCCTGCGGCTGACCGACCAGGACGGCCTGGACCGCCACATCCCGCCGCTGCAACTGCGCCTGCACGAGGAGCCGCCCGCCGGCCTGAAGCCCGACCTCGTGCTGCTGTGCGTGAAGTCCGGCGCCACGGTGGAGGCCGCCACGGCGCTGGGCCTGACGCTGCCGCTGGGCACACCGGTCGTCAGCCTGCAGAACGGCATAGCCAACGCCGATGCCGCGCGCCAGGCCGTGCCGCAACTGCATTGGCACGCCGGCATGGTGCCGTACAACATCGCCGAGATCGGCCCCGGGCACTACCACCGCGGCACGGGCGGCGCGCTGGCCGCCGAGGGCGGCCCGGCCGACGTGGCGCTGGGCGCCTGGCAGACCGCGCTGGCCCGCGTGGGCATGCGGCTGGACCTGCATGCCGACCTTGCGCCGGTGCAGTGGGGCAAGCTGCTGCTGAACCTGAACAACCCGGTCAATGCCTTGTCAGGCCGGCCGCTGCGTGACGAGCTGCTGCAGCGCGGCTACCGGCGCGCGTTCGCCGCGCTGCAGCAGGAGGCGCTCGACCTGCTGGACGCCGCCCGCTGCCCGGTCGCGCAGCTCACGCCGCTGCCGCCGCGCCGGCTGCTGGTGCTGCTGCGCATGCCCACGTTCGTGTTCCGGCTGGCGGCGGCGCGCATGCTGCGCATCGACGCCCAGGCGCGCTCCAGCATGGCCGACGACCTGGCGCACGACCGCGTCACGGAGATCGACGCGCTGTGCGGCGAGGTGGTGCGCCTGGCGCGCAGCCTGGGCCGCAGCGCGCCGCTGAACGCTCGCATGCGCGACCTCGTGACGGCCTGGCCCCGGCGCCGCCAGCCCTACGCACCGGCCGAGCTGCTGCGCGCACTCGGTTTGTCCTGAATTGATCGATCTCCGTCTGGCCGTGCGTGGCGGCGCCTGCCCGGCAGAGGAACACTGGCCGCCTCCATCCACGCCCCGAGGCCCGCCATGACCACCGCCCTGATCGTCATCGACGTCCAGCACTCCTTCACCCAGCGCCCCACGTTCGAAACCGAGGACCTGCCCGCCTACCTTGCCGCGCAGAACCGCCTCATCGAAGGCTTCCAGGCCGCAGGCCTGCCCATCGTCCGCGTGTTCCACGTGCAGCCCGATGCAAGCGGCACCGACCCCTTCAGCCTGCTGAGCGGCCACGTGCGGCCGCTGGACGGCTTGCGCGACTTCACGGCCGACCTCACCGTGCACAAGGCCCGCCACAGCGCGCTGGTCGGCAGCGGCCTGGACGTGTGGCTGACGCGGCACGGCATCCGCCAGCTCGTCATCAGCGGCATCCGCACCGAGCAATGCTGCGAGACAACCACGCGGCACGCCAGCGACCTGGGCTGGGATGTCATCTACGTGCCCGAAGCGACGCTCACGTTCACGATGCAGCACCCCGACGGCAGCCCGCTGACGCCCGCGCAGCTCCGCGCCCGCACGGCCGCCGTGCTGGACGGCCGCTTCGCCCGCGTGCTGGACACCGAGGCCGCGCTGCAGGTGGTCACTGCCCGGGAAGCCGCCGTTGCCTGAGCCCAAGCAGGTCCTGTTCGTGCTGCAGGACGACAGCCTCGTGCTCGACTGGGCCGGCCCGGCCGAGGCCTTGCGCCTGGCCAGCCTGGAGGTCACCGCGCTGAAGCTGGACGTGCCGGCACTCGACTTGCGCTTCGCCGGCCCGCGGGCCGAGGCCACCGGCTCGGTGGGCATACGACTGCAGGCGCTGGAGCCGCTGCCGGACACGTTGCCCGACGGGAGCTGGGTGGTGCTGGTCGGCCGCACCTCCGCCGCCGAGGCGCGCGCACCCTCCGCCAGGCGCGAGCTGCTCGCGTGGCTGGCCCACCTCGCACCGGGCCGCGCGGGCCTGCGCCTCGTGACGGTCTGCTCCGGCGCGCTGCTCGCCGCCCAGGCCGGCCTGCTGGACGGCCGTCGCGCCACGACGCACCACCATCACCTGGACGACCTCGCCCGCCTCGCGCCGCGCTGCACCGTGCTGCAGGACCGCGTCTTCGTGCGCGACGGCGAGCTGTTCACCAGCGCCGGCGTGACGGCCGGCATCGACCTCGCGCTGCACCTGATTGCCGAGCATGCCGGCGAACTGGTGGCCGCCCGTGTGGCCGAGCAGATGGCCGTGGCGCTGCGCCGCGGCCCGGGCGACCCGGAGCTGTCGCCGCTGCTGGCGCACCGCCAGCACCTGAACGCACGGCTGCACCGCGTGCAGGATGCATTGAGCCGGGCGCCGGGCGAGGACTGGCCGCTGGCGCGCATGGCCGGCCTGGCCGCCACGACGCCGCGCACGCTGAGCCGGCTGTTCGCGCAGCACGCCGGCACCAGCCCGCAGGCCTACCTGCGCGGCGTGCGGCTGGCCGTCGCGAAACGGGCACTGGCGGCCGGCGCCAGCGTGGCAGCGGCCAGCGATGCGGCCGGCTTCAGCTCCGAGCTGCAGTTGCGTCGCGCCTGGGCGGCCGCCGGCTGGCCGGGTTCGCCCTCGGGCGCCCGGCGCCCGGCGCAGCAGGCGTAGCCGAAGTCCCGCGGCGCCCATAACCCCCGGAAAACCGAACTGTCCGTCAGTCCGCCACTGCGTGCGGCCCGGGCGGCGGCTGACGAAAATCACGGGCTCGCCATACCATCCCTGCCCATGCTCGAACTGCTGTCCAACCCGCAGACCTGGATCGCCCTCGCCACGCTGACCGCGCTGGAGCTGGTGCTGGGCATCGACAACATCATCTTCATCAGCATCCTGGTGGACAAGCTGCCCAAGGCGCGCCAGGAATTCGCGCGCCGCCTGGGCCTGTTCATGGCCATGTTCATGCGCATCGGCCTGCTGATGATGCTGGCGTGGATCGTCGGCATGGTGGAGCCGCTGTTCACGCTGCCCGTCCTCGACAAGGGCATCTCCGGCCGCGACCTCATCCTCATTGCCGGCGGCCTGTTCCTGATCTGGAAGAGCACCGGCGAAATCCACGGCTCGCTGGAAGGCGAGGACGACGCCCACGGCACGACGGCCGGCAAGGCCAAGGCCGCGTTCGGCGCGGTCATCGTGCAGATCATGCTGATCGACCTGGTGTTCTCGCTGGACTCCATCATCACGGCCGTCGGCATGGTGGACGACGTGCGCATCATGATCGCCGCCGTGGTCTGCTCGGTCGCGATGATGATGCTGTTCGCCGGTCCCATCGGCCGCTTCGTGTCCAACCACCCGACGATCAAGATGCTGGCGCTCAGTTTCCTCGTCGTCGTGGGCGTGGTGCTGGTGGCGGAAGGCTTCGGCCACCACGTGCCCAAGGGCTACATCTACTTCGCGATGGCGTTCTCGCTGGGTGTCGAGATGATGAACATCAAGATGCGCAAGAACTCGGCGACCAAGGTCAAGCTGCGCCAGCAGATGCCGGGCGGCGACGAGGCGTGAGACCGCGCCGATCGGCGAAGATCGGCGGCCATGCAGCCGCCGTGCCGACCGCCTGGCGCCACCGCGCATGACCCTGCCACCGGCGCGGGGCTGAACCGCCGCCGCGCCCCCACATGGGAGACGTCGTGACACGCTGGCTCATTGCCCTGGCGTTTGCCGCCTGCCTGCCCGCCACGGCCCAGCCGCTGGTGCGGCTCGATCACATCCCCACCGCGGTGCACAGCCTGGCGCGGGTCGTGGCCGACTGAACCGTGAGTTCAATGCCGCCGTGGCCCGTCGCTGCCGAGCATTTCGAGATGCCGCGCGTGATGCGCTGGCTGTACTGGCTCGCGCCGTGGATGACGGCCGGCACAGCGGTCTTCCTGGCCATGCTGCCGTTCACCGCGGCCGACGACCCGCAGTCCTGCCACGACAACAGCGCGCTGCTGGCCTGGGTGGCGGTGCTCGGCGGCGGCGCCTTCGGGCTGCTGACGCTGGCACTGCTGGGCCCGGCGCGTCGCGTCGGCCGAACCGCGACGTCGGTGGACGGCGACGGGCTGTGGGCCACGCGCGACGGCAAGGCAGCAGGCCTGGTGCCATGGACCCACATCACAGCGCTGCGCGACTGGCCGCTGCTGAAGCGGCTGGAACTGCTGGACGCCGCCGGCCACGTCCGTGCGTCGCTGGAATGCGTGCTGACTGACTTCTCGCGGCTGCGCATGCGCGTGCTGGAGCGGGCGGTGCTGCCGCCCTTCGCCATGCCGCCCGACGGCGTGGTTCGCCAGCCCTGGTCGTCACGCGCGCTGAGGCTGGCCGGCGCGGCCGGCATGGCGGCACTGTGCCTGTGGCTGCAGGACGACAAGCCATGGACGGCCTACGGCGGCGCGGCCTTCTTCCTCGTGCTTGGCGCGTGGGACTTCGCGACGACGCCCTCGCTGCTGCGACTGCGGCCAGAGAGCCTGGAAGTCGGCTGGCCGTTCCGGCAGATTTCGATCACACGCGCCAGCGTGCGGGACATCAGCGTCGAGGACGACCCGCAGCAACTGCTGGAGGGCACCGTCGTCGCCCTCCACCGGGCGCCCGACGTGCCGCCGCTGGTGCTGCGCGGCCTCAAGACGACGCCGGCCGAGCTCTACCGGCTGCTGCGCGCCTGGCAAGCCGGCCCGCGCTGACGCGGCGTCAGGTCGCCCATATGCGCGGGTCCCCCCCGGGCAGGCCCCACAGCCGCTCGCGCCATAGCGCGCGGACGCGGCGCAGCGCCAGCGTCATCGCCTCGACCTCGTCGCCGACGACGCGCGCCAGCAGCAGCGGGCCCTGCGGTCCGGCCAGGTGCGTGACGCCCGACAGCGGCACGCCGTCCAGGCAGGCGCGGCTGTCGGTCAGCAAGGTCTCGACGTCAGCCAGCGGCGCGGTCTGCGCAAACGCCAGCGTGCCCAGCACGCGGTGGCCGGCCAGGCCGCAGGGGCCGTCCAGCAGCGCCGCGTCGCCGGCGCGCAGCCAGCCACGGTCCAGCCAGCGGCCCGGTAGCGCCAGGTGCTGCAGCATGCGGCCGCGCTCGAAGGCCAGGCCGGCCGCGGGCAGGCCCAGCACCAGCACCTCGCCGGCGATGAGGCTGGCGCCTTCGTCGAGCTGCAGCCGCACCTCGTTGCGGCCCTCGCAGCCGCTGTAGGCGATGGTTTCCTGCGGCAGCCATTCCAGCCGTGCGCCAGCGGCCACACGGGCCGTCACGGCCTGCACAGCTTCGCCGGCGACGGAGCGGTAGAAGCGCGTCGCCGCCGGCGTCGTGACCAGCAGGTGTGCGCCGGGCTGAACGTCGATGTCGATGTCGAGCCGGTCGCCGCCCACCAAGCCGCCAGGCGGATGCACCAGCACCGCGTGGGCGATGAGCTGGCCTTCGGGGTACAGCGTCTTCAGCAGCCGCAGCGGGCCGTCGTGGCGCGCGTGGACGCGCGTAGCAGCGCCGTCCTGCGTCGCGCTCAGCGCCAATGTCGCCGGCCAGCGGACCACCTCAGCCGACAAGGAGGCCCTTCTTCTCGATGAAGGCCACCACCTCGGCCAGCCCGTCGCGCGTCTTGAGGTTGGTCATGACCCAGGGCTTCACCGGCCGCATGCGGGCGGTGTCGCTGCGCATGACGTCCAGGTCGGCACCCACATGCGGCGCCAGGTCGGTCTTGTTGATGACGAAGAGGTCGCTCTTCGTGATGCCGGGGCCGCCCTTGCGCGGGATCTTCTCGCCGGCGGCCACGTCGATGACGTAGATGGTCAGGTCGCTCAGTTCGGGGCTGAACGTGGCCGCTAGGTTGTCGCCGCCGCTCTCGACGAAGACGATGTCCGCGTCGGGGAACTTCTCCAGCATGCGGTCCACGGCTTCGAGGTTGATGGAGCAGTCCTCGCGGATGGCGGTGTGCGGGCAGCCGCCGGTCTCCACGCCCATGATGCGCTCGGGCGCCAGCGCGCCAGCCACGGTCAGCAGGCGCTGGTCTTCCTTGGTGTAGATGTCGTTCGTGACGACGACGAGATCCCAGCGCTCGCGCATGGTCTTGCACAGCATCTCGACGAGCGTGGTCTTGCCGGAGCCCACGGGGCCGCCCACGCCCACGCGCAGCGGCGGCAGCTTCTTGGTGCGATTCGGGATGGCGTGCAGAGGCGCAGATGTCATGAGCGGAACAGGCGTGAATATTGGGTTTCGTGGCGGGCGCCGTGAACGCCCAGCAGCGGCGCGAACGCCATCGGCTCGGGAGCAGCCCGTGCGGTCGCCACGGCTTGGGGGATGGCTTGCACGAGACGTGCCAGCAGGCGCTGGCCCGACGTCTGGCCCAGCGGCACGCAGCGCACGGCGGCCTGCATCAGGTTCTCGGCCCAGCCGAAGGCGATGGCCGTCAGCGCAGGCTCCAGTGCCGCACCCCGCGAGGCAGCCACCGCGCCCATGACGACGGGCCACGTGGGCGCCGGCCTGAGCTGCTGCAGCAACGGCAGCACGGGCACATCGGCCACCAGGCCTTGCATCCACACCAGCAGGCTGCGGCCCATCTGCTGGGCCTGCTGCAGGCTCTCGCTGGTCTCGCGCGTCTGCAGCACCCAGGCGTTCAACTCGGCGAGCCGCGCGCCATCCAGTGCCAGCGTGGCGGCATGCGCCGCCGCGGCCACCGGCAACTCGGCGCGCGCCTGCACGAGTTCGAGCTGGTTCAGCAGCCAGTCGCCGGCACTGGCTTCGTCGTGCACCACACCCGCATCGACCGTGGCCTCCAGGCCCTCGGAATAGCTGAAGCCGCCCACCGGCAACGCGGGCGAGGCGAGCCAGAGCAGCTGCAGCAGTGATGCCTCAGTGCTTGTGGTCATGCCCGTGGTCGTGGCCGCAGCCCGGGCCATGCACATGGCCGTCGTCATGCGCCTTGACGGGAATCGCCAGCGGCTTGCGCACGGGCGCCGGTGCGGCGGCGTGCGTGTGGTCGTCGTGTGAATGCCCGTGGTGCGCGTGGTCATGACCGTGGTCGTGCCCATGGTGGTGGCCATGCCCCGCGCCTTCGCCATACGCGCCCCCTTCGGGCTCGAACGCGGCCTGCGCTTCGGTGACGATGAGGTGCTGGCGGCGCAGCATGTCGGCCAGCACGGGGTCGGGTTCGAACTGCAGCAGGGTGGGCTGCAGTTCCAGCGGCACATGGCGGTTGCCCAGGTGGTAAGCGGCGCGCAGCAGGTCGAACGGGCTGCCGTGCTCGGTGCAGTGGCGCACCTGCAGCACCGGCTGGGCGGCGGCGATGACGCGCACCAGCGTGCCGTCCTCGGCCACCAGCACATCACCGCCGCGCAGCGTGGTGCCGCGCGGCAGCACGACACCGATCTCGCGGCCGCTGGAGTCGGTGGCGGCGAAGCGGCTCTTGCTGCGCGTGTCCCAGTCGAGTTCGAGCGTGGCAGCGCGCTTGACGAGCACGGGGGCGAGGCCGTTGCCGCCGGCGATGCGTTTGGAAGCGTGGATCATGGTCGCCAGTGTGCCTTCAGGCGGATGCCGTGGGCTTGAACAGGGGTTCGCGGCGCAACTGGGTGCGCTGCTCGTAGTCGGCGGCCAGCGCCAGCAGCTTGGCGTCCGCCCAGGCCGTGCCGAAGAAGGACAGCCCCACTGGCAGGCCGCTGACCTGGCCCATGGGCACAGTCACGTGGGGATAGCCGGCGACGGCGGCAGGCGTCGTGGCCGAGGGCGTCCCGTCCTGGTCGCCCTTGACGGGGTCGATCAGCCAGGCCGGGCCGGACGTGGGCGCGACGATGGCGTCGAGCCTGTGCTTCTTCAGCATCGCGTCGATGCCCTGCGCCCGCGCCGCGCGCTGGCCGGTGGCGAGCGACTTCAGGTACTTGGGCGCTTTGATGCCACCGGCCATGGCAGATGCTGCCGAGGCCTCGAACCACTCCTGGCCGAACAGTGCCAGCGTTTCGGGGTGCGACTGGTTGAAGGCCACGAGGTCGGCGATGGTCTTGAACGGGCCGCCCGGCGCGAACTCGCGCAGGTAGTCGGCCATCGCGGGCGCCATCTCGTACACCAGCACGTCCAGCTCGCCCGCGCCCATGGCCGGGAGCTGTGGCAGCGGCTCGCGCACCAGCGTCGCGCCGGCCGCCTCCAGTGCCTGCAGCGCGGCCTCGAACAGCGCCACCGTCGCGCGGCCATGGCCTTCCGCCAGGTTGACCGCCACGCCCAGGCGCTTGCCCTTGAGCGCCCCGGGCGGCAGCTGCAGCAGCGCGTCGCGGTCGAAGCGGCCCTGCTGCGTCTTCGTCACCGGGTCGGCCGGGTCCACACCGGCCATGGCCCACAGCAGCAGCGCGGCGTCGGCCACGCTGCGGCACATCGGGCCGGCGGTGTCCTGCGAGAACGCGATGGGGATCACACCGTGCCGCGACACCAGGCCCACCGTGGGCTTCACGCCCACCAGCGCCTGCAGCGAGCACGGCGACGTGACCGAGCCGTCCGTCTCCGTGCCCACGCCCAGCAGCGCCAGGTTGGCGGCCAGCGCGGCGCCGGTGCCGGACGACGAGCCGCTGGGCGAGCGGTCCAGCGCATAGGGGTTGACGGTCTGGCCGCCGCGGCTGCTCCAGCCACTGACCGAGGCCTTGCCGCGGAAGTTGGCCCACTCGGAGAGATTCGTCTTGCCCAGGATGACCGCGCCGGCCTCGCGCAGCCGCGCCACCAGCGTCGCGTCCCTGGGCACGGCCACGCCGGCCAGCGCGATGGAACCGCCCGTGTTGGACATGCGATCGTGTGTGGCGATGTTGTCCTTGAGCAGCACCGGCAGCCCGTGCAGCGGGCCGCGCAGCTTGCCGGCGGCGCGCTCGGCGTCCAGCGCGGCGGCCAGGCTTTCAGCGTCCGGGTTCAGCTCGATGACGCTGTTCAGCTTCGGGCCGGCGCGGTCCACGGCGGCGATGCGCGCGAGGTAGGCCTGCGTCAGCGCCAACGAGGTGAGCCTGCCATCGGCCATCTGCCGGCTCGCCTCGGCGGCGGTCAGCTCGGTCCAGCGGAAATCGGGGGGCGCGGCGGCGGAAGCGGTCAAGGCGGCGGGTCCGGCGGCGGCGGTGGCGGCCGTCGCGGCTGACAGCGCCGGCGCGGCGCTGAGGAAGTTGCGGCGTTTCATGGCGGGGCCTCGGGCTTGTGATGGGCAGAAACGCCGGCTAGTATTACAAACGTTATAACGGAGTCAATCCATGAGTGCACTCAAGCTCACGCAAATCGGCAACTCGGTCGGCGTCATCCTGCCCAAGGAGGTGCTGGCAAGGTTGAAGGTGGAGAAGGGAGACACCTTGTATCTGACCGAGGCGGCCAACGGCGTCACGCTGACGCCCTACGACCCGGGCATCGAAGCCCAGATCGAAGCGGGCCGTGAGTTCATGCGAGAGTTCAAGGACACCTTTCACCAGCTCGCTAAATGAGCTGGATCTGGATTGATCGCCGCGCGCTGGAACTGCTGCACGGCGAGAGCCTGCGCGAGCACGGCGGCACGGCCGGGTTACGTGACGAAGGCCTCCTGGAATCTGCCTTCGCGCGGCCGCCCAACCTCGCTCACTACGGCTCGCCGGACGTCTTCGACCTCGCAGCCAGCTACGGCGTGGGCCTCGCGAAGAACCACCCCTTCGTTGACGGCAACAAGCGCGCGGCCTTCCTGTCCATCGGCCTGTTCCTGTTCCTCAATGGCTGGTGGCTGACCGCTTCGCAGGCTGACGCCACGTTGACCATGCTCTCCGTCGCCGCCGGCGACACCGACGAAGCCGCGCTGGCGCAATGGCTGCGCGAGCACACCGCCCCACGCTGACCCGATCACCATGCAACTCGACACCCTCATCGTCTCCATCCAGGACCATATCGCCACCGTCCGCCTGAACCGGCCCGACAAGGCCAACGCGATGAACGCCGTCATGTGGCAGGACATCCGCCGCGCGTTCGACTGGATCGACGGCCAGCCCGAGGCCCGGGTGGCGGTGCTGGAAGGCGAAGGCAAACACTTCACCGCCGGCATCGACCTGCAGATGATGATGGGCATCGCGCCGCAGATCCAGGACCCCTGCGACGGCCGCACCCGCGAAGGCCTGCGCCGCGTCATCCTGGACATGCAGGACACGCTGACCAGCCTGGAGCGCTGCCGCAAGCCCGTGCTCGCGGCCATCCACGGCGCCTGCGTGGGCGGCGGCATCGACCTCATCACCTGCGCCGACATGCGCTACTGCTCGGCAGACGCCTACTTCTCCATCAAGGAGATCGACATCGGCATGGTGGCCGACGTGGGCACGCTGCAGCGCCTGCCCAAGATCGTCGGCTCGCAGGGCCTGGTGCGCGAGCTGGCCTACACCGGCCGGCGCATGGACGCCGCCGAAGCGCGCGAGGTGGGCCTCGTCAACCGCGTGTTCGACAGCCGCGAGGCGCTGCAGGCTGGCGTGCGCGACATCGCCGCGAGCATCGCCGCCAAGTCGCCGCTGTCCATCCGCGGCACCAAGGAGATGCTGAACTACGCCCGCGACCACTCGGTGCCCGACGGCCTGAACTACATCGCCACCTGGAACGCCGCGATGCTGATGAGCGAGGACCTGACCCAGGCCATGATGGCCGGCAAGGGCGCCGCGCCATCGTTCCGCGACTGAGGCTCAGCCCGCCTCGCGGCTGCCCCACACGGCGGCGCCGACGATCATCAGCCCGCCCAGCGCCAGCGACGCCGTCAGCGCCTGGCCCGTGGCGACCAGCACCACCGCCGTGGACAGCAGCGGCGTGAGGAAGGCCAGCAGCCCGATGCGGCGCGGGTCGCCGGCCTTCAGCGCCGCGTCCCACAGGAAGAACGCACCGCCCAGCGGCCCCAGGCCCAGCGCGACGATCAGCAGGGCATCGCGTGCGCTCAGGTCCACCGCAGGCTCCCACAGCGCATGGCAGGCCAGCGACAGCAGGCCCGACACGGCCGCGAAGCTGCCCACCGCGCTGGTCGGGAAGGCCGGCACGCGGCGCGTCAGCAGCGAGTAGCTGCTCCACACCAGCGCCGAGCCCAGCGCCAGCGCATAGCCCGCATGCCAGCCGCCACTCGCTTCGCCCCCAGCCCGGCCGAGGATGACCACCGCCGCACCCGCAAAGCCCAGCAGCGCCGCGCCCACCTGCGCCGCGCGCCAGCGCAGGCCCGGCAGCAGCACGGGTGCCAGCACCACCATGCCCAGCGGCCACAGGTAGTTGATGAGGTTGGCCTGCAGCGCCGGCGCGGTGCGCAGCGCCATGAACAACAGCAGGTGAAAGCCGAACAGGCCGTAGACCCCCAGCGCCAGCGTGCGCCACGGCAGCACCCAGGCCTGCCACCGCCAGCGTGACAGCGGCAGCGCCAGCGCGCTGCCCACCAGCAGCCCCAGGCCCGTCAGCAGGAAGGGCGGCACATGCGCGAGCGAGACGCCCAGTGTGGCGAGCGAGGCCCACATCAGGATGGCCGCGAGGGCCAGGAGATCAGCTCGGTCGGCTTTGTTCAGCATGCCGGCCAGTCTCGGCGCTGCGTCGTCGCGCAACGCCGGGCGGTCGTCGCGCGCCAGCGGTCGCCGTCAGGCGGCGGGGCCGGCGCCGCGCCGCAGCGCCGCCGTCAGCGCCGAGGGCGAGTCGTAGCCCACGCGCTGCGCCACCAGCGCCACGGGCAGGCCGGCGGCGCGCAGCTCGCGGGCCCGCGCCAGCCGCTGCGCGCGCAGCCACTGCATGGGCGTGAGCCCGGTGGCCGCCAGGCAACGGGCGCGGAACTGGCTCTCGGCCAGGCCCGCCCGGGCGGCCAGGTCGGCCACGGTCAGCGGCGCGGCCAGGCGCGTCTGCAGCCAGCGCCGCAGGCCGGCCCAGTCGATGGCCCGGCCGCTGCGCAGCACCGCGCGCACCTCGCCCGGCCCCCAGGCCTGGGCCAGCAACTGCACGGCCAGCGCCTGCGACACCGGCAGGCCCTGCTGCAGCGACGCGGCCAGGAAGCGCACCAAATGGTCCACCGGCTGCGCGTGCTCAGGCGCGGGCGCGCGGGCGGCCCAGGCGGGGTCGGCTGTGTCCAGCACCAGGCACTGGCTGCCCTGCGGCGCCTCGAAGTCGTGCAGCGCACCGGGCGGGATCAGCAGGCCCTGCCCCGCCGCCAGCCGCTGGCCGCGGCCGTCCATTTCCAGTTCCAGCGCACCGTCCAGCGTCCACAGCACCTGGGCATGGTCGTGCGCATGGCTGCCGCGGGACGGGCCGTAGTGGCGCAAGGTGAGCGTGGGCGACATGGGCTGGCGGCGGGCGGGCAGATGCGAGTGTCCTGGTGCGGCAGCGGGTGTCAAGCCGGGGGGCGTTGCGTGGCGACGTGGATGCCGGGCTGGCGCGGATCAGCGCCGCAGCAGCGTCAGCCCGATCAGCCGCGACACCACCGCGGCCAGGTACATCACGCCGACGAACATCTCCAGGCTCGCCACCGCACGCGCCAGAGGCCGCACCGGGATGACGTCGCCGATGCCTGTGCTGGACAGCAACGCGAAGCTCAGGAACATCAGCTCCGACCAGGTGCGCGGCTGCTCGGCGTTGACCGCCGCCATGAAACTGCCCGGCTGCACGGCCTGCAGCACCTCGAAGCTGTAGGCAAAGCCCCAGGCCAGCAGCGTGAAGGTGGCGCCGGCCGCGAACAGCTCGTCCGTCGTCGCGCGCATGTCGCCCAGCATGTAGGCGACGAGGCTGCCGGCCGCGTAGAAATAGAACAGCGCCTCCAGCGCGGCGGACCAGGGCAGCAGCCAGTGCATCTGCCACACCCCCTGGAGCACCAGCAGGACGATGGCCGGCAGCGCCAGGCACACGCTCAGCCACGTGAGACCCGGCGTGCGTCGCACCATGCCGGTGGTGAAGATCAGCACCGCGATGCCGAAGGCGCTCAGCGCCAAGGGGCCGGCGCGCGTCGTTTCCAGCAGCGGGTAGAGCAGCAGGCCGGCGAGCTGCACGACCAGCAGGATGGCCGAGGGGTGGCGGCGCGTGAGGATGAGGAGTCTTCGGTGGCGGACCTGCATGCCGGCATTCTGTGCCCTGCGCAGGAGCACATGGCCCACCGGTTGGGCCCGCTTAGCATCCGCCCATGCTGACCGCCGCCCAAGCCCTCGCCTTCCTCGCCACCGCCATCATGCTCACCGCGACGCCCGGGCCGGACAACCTGATGGTGCTCAGCATGGGCATGTCGCGCGGCCGGCGGGCGGGCATGGCCTTCGGCCTGGGCTGCGCTCTGGGTTGCCTCAGCCACACGTTGCTCGCCGTGGTGGGCGTCAGCGCGCTGGTGGCGGCATCGCCCGTCGCGTTCACGGCGTTGAAGGCGGCCGGCGGCGCCTACCTGCTGTGGATGGGCGTGCAGGCCTGGCGGCATGCCGGCGCCGTGCGCGTGGGCGGGGAGGCACTGGCGGAGACGCCGCTGCGCCAGCTGTTCGTGAAGGGGCTGGTTGCCAACGCGATCAACCCCAAGGTGGTGCTGTTCTTCCTGTCCTTCCTGCCGCAGTTCGTCGTCGCGCAGCAGGGCCAGGTGGCGTGGCAACTGGGGCTGCTGGGCGTGCTGTTCACCGCGCAGGCGGCGGTGCTCTTCGGGCTGCTGGGCTACTTCTCCGGTGGCATCGGCGCCTGGCTGAACCGCCGGCCCAGCCTGGGAAAATTGCTGGATCGGCTGGCGGGGACGGTGTTCATCGGCCTGGGCGTGCGCATGATCACGACACGCTGAGTCCCCTGTCACTTGCCTGGCACGAACCTCTCGCCCACTCCCCCTGATTCCTGAAGCATGTTCCGTTTCCATCTTCCCAAGCGGTTGTCAGTGCCGGTGGCTTCGCTGTCGCTGCTCGCGCTCGTCACGCTCGCCGCGGTCGCCGGCTACGAAGGGCGTCGGGTGGCCCAGGTCGTCGTGCTCGCGCTGCCGGCCGTGCTGTGGCTGCTGTGGCCCCTCAAGTCCACCCGGTGGCGCTCGTTGCGGTTCGCGGTGGCTGGCCTGCTGATCGGCCTGTTCCTCATCGACGGTGCCGTCCGCGCCTTCATGCGCATGCACTACCAGGCTTCTCCGGAAAGCTCGCTGGTGCTGGCAGCCGTGGCCAACACGACGCCTCGCGAGGCGCTCGAATACGCGTCCTCGCAAGCACTCACGCTGGCGGGCGGCGGGGCGGCATTGATCGCTTCGCTGTGGCTGGTGGCAGCGCTCGTCGGCGCGGCCAATCGCCGCAGCGAGCCCCTCCGCTTGCGTTCTCGATGGGTGTTCGCCGTGCTGATGGCGCTGTGTCTTGCCGGGCTGCTGAGCAAACCCTGGCGCCGCCATCACCCGGTGTTGTTCTGGCCGAACTGGGTGGCGTCCGTGGGCGAGCTGCGTTCGGCCTGGTCGAATCAGGAAAACGAGCGTGCCAAGCTGCTCGCGAATGCCCTTGCGGCAGGTGCCCGAACGTCGATGACAGGGCCTTCGACCGTTGTCCTCGTGCTGACCGACAGCATCAACCGCGACAACATGGGTCTGTACGGCTACTCGCGCGACACCACGCCGCACCTGGCCCAGCTCGCCGCTGCCGAACGGGGGCAGTTCCTGAAACTGCAGCATGCCTGGTCCGTGCAGCCCAGCACGCTGGCCTCGTTGAGCGGCCTGTTCAGCTTCGGCGCGCGGGACGAGGACGACCCTGTCAACAAGACCCATCACCTGCTGGCGCTGGCGCGCGCGGCGGGCTATCGGGTCTGGTGGATGAGCAACCACGACGATGTCGCGATCGAGCAGCAGCATGCGCGGCTCGCCGACAGCCTCGAGATGATCAACCGGGAGCCCGGCCGTTCCACCGCCATGCTCGACGGTGAGTTGCTGGACTGCCTGAAAGAAGCGTTGATCGATCCCGCACCCCGCAAACTGATCATCGTTCACCTGCTGGGCGCGCACCCGCACTACCGCCTTCGCGCACCCGCAGACTTCACGCCCTTTGCAGAAGAGACGGACGGCGTCGAGCGCGACATGATGCGCCGCGGCAAGCCGGCTTGGCTGCGCGCGGCGCGGCGCTCGTATGACACGGCCATCCGCTACCACGACTCCGTCGTTGCCGAGACCTTGCGGCTGTCCCGCCATCACACGCCAGGCGGCGGGCACGCTTCCTGGATGTTTCTGTCAGATCACGGCCAGGAAGTCGGCCACGAACGGGTCTTCGCAGGGCACAGCCCTTCCACCGCAGCGGGCTATCGCATCCCCGCGCTTCTTTGGCGCAGCGCCGCACCGTTCGACGCAGCCATCACGAGTCGGCCGTTCCGAGCCGACTGGGCCGGCTGGACACTGGCGTCGTTGATGGGCCTGCAGTGGCGAGGCCAGGCGTCCGAGCTGGATGTCCTCAGCCCGAGCTACGCCTGGCAGGCGCCGCAGCTTCAGGTCAAGGCGGTGCGGTACGACCAGTGATGGGGGGCTGGCGCCGGGTCGCACTGGCTCGTCACTGGGCCGCCAACAGCGCCTCCATCTCGTCCATGATGCTGTCCATGCGCTTGATGACGGCCTGGTAGGGCGCGGGGGTCGCCATGTCCAAGCCTGCGTTCTTCAGCGCCTGGTAGGGCGCCACCGAGCCACCGCCGGCCAGCAGCCTCAGGTAGTTGTCGCGGGCGCCGGGCTTGGCGGCCAGGATGTCTTCGGCGAAGTGCAGCGCCGCGGTGATCGACGTGGCGTACTGGTACACGTAGAACGGCCGGTAGAAGTGCGGGATGAAGGCCCATTCCTGGCAGTACGCCGGGTCGATCTTCATCACCCCGGCGGCGTCGCCGTGGTAGTCCTTCAACAGCTTGCAGTAGATCTCCGTCATGCGCTTGCCGTTCAGCGCCTCGCCCCTGGCGGCGGCGTCGTGCGTGTTCAGCTCGAACTCGCCGAACATGGCCTGGCGGAAGAACGTGCCGCGCAGGCGCTCCAGCGCATAGCCCAGCTGGTAGAGCTTTTCTTCCTTGCTGGTGGCCTGCCCGCGCATGTAGTGGCTCAGCAGCACCTCGTTGGCGGTGGAGGCGATCTCGGCGATGAACAGCGAATAGTTCGCCGTCTCGTACGGCTGCGCGCGGTTGGCCATGGCCGTGTGCATGGCGTGG
The DNA here is from genome assembly GCF_965229315.1 of Roseateles sp. GTDB lineage: Bacteria > Pseudomonadota > Gammaproteobacteria > Burkholderiales > Burkholderiaceae_C > Pelomonas. The sequence goes on along the minus strand of NZ_CBDDJA010000002.1, from coordinate 1,077,695 downwards.
CCCCACTCGTGCGCGAACGTGCTGACCGACTCGAACTCGCCCTGGTGGTTCAGGAACACGAAGGGCGGCGCGCCGTACACGCCGTCCTGGTAGGCCCCGCCGCGTTTGCCGGGCGCCGGCATGGCGTGCATGGTGTTGCCCTTGAAGGCCTTCGCCAGCAGGGCCTGGTAGTCGTCGCCCAGCGGCTGGGTGGCGGCCAGCGTCAGCGCGGCGGCATCGTCCAGGCTGTATTGCTTGTTCTGCGTGACCAGGGCCGGGTAGATGTCGTAGTAGTGCAGGTCCGGCAGTCCCAGCATCTTCTGGCGCAGCTTGAAGTAGCGGTGCAGCGTGGGCAGGCCCTTGTGCACCTCGGCCACCAGCGTGCGGTACACGGCCTCGGGGATTTCCTCGGCGCCCAGGCTCATGGCCACGGCGCTGGGGTAGCGGCGCAGCCTGGCCATGATGGTGTCGTCCTGCACCACGTTGCCCAGCGTCACGCCGTAGGTGTCCTCGTACTGGGCTATCGCGCCGAAGAAGGCGTCGAACACCTGCTTGCGCACCGCGCGGTCGGGGTTCTGCCGCAGCAGGCCGTACTTGGTGTCGGTCACGCGCTCGGTCTTGCCGTTGACCGTCAGCTCGGGCCACTGGGTGTTGGCGTTGAACAGCAAGGTGCGCACCTCGCCCGTGGCTTCGCGCACCGGGCCCAGCGCCGCGATCACGGCTTCGCTCTCGGCGCTCAGCGTGTGCCTGGCCTGGCGCAGGCTGTTGCGCAGGTGCTCGGCATGCTTCTTCAGCCCCGGCTCGGCCTTCACGAACGCCGCGACCTTGGCCTCGCCCAGCGACTGGATCTCGGGCTCCAGCCACGCGATGGTGCTGCTGTACTCACCGCCCAGCTGCGCCGCCAGGTTGCTGCGCTCCTGGTTCTGGGTGTCCCGGTTGTCGGTGGACTGCTTCATGCTGGCGTACACGCGCAGGCGTTCGACACGCAGGTTGGCCGCGCTGATGGCGTCCAGCCCGGCGCGCAGGCTCTGCGCGCTCTTGCCCAGCGTGCCCTTCAGCGCCGCCAGCTTGGGCAGGTCGGCCAGCAGGGCCTTGCGGGCGGATTCCCAGTCGCTGTCGCTGGCGTAGAGGGGGGCGAGGTTCCAGACGGTGGGCAGCGGCTGGGCGTGGGCGGCGTGGCCGCCGAGGGCAAGGCCAAGGCAGAGCACGAGGGTGCGGGGAAGGGGCAGACGTTTCATGGCGGCAGGGATGGAAGGACCGGGCCCCAGAGTGTCGCGAACGGCGCCAGCCGTATCCGAAGTGACACCGGGAAAGTCCGGGGTCGATGGGCCCCGTGGGTTGGGGTAAGCCTGCGAACCCCAACATCACCGCCTTGTTGGCAGACGTCAGTGGCATGGCGGCCGACACGGGAAAAGGGGCGTTGGGGCTCGCTACGCTCACCCCGACCCACCACCTTGCTGCGGCTGAATGTCGATGCCGGTGCAGGTGCAGGTGCAGGTGCAGGTGCAGGTGCAGGTGCAGGTGAAAACCCTCTCATCAAACTTGCTCGGAATGTCATCCATGCGGGGGACATCCGGCTGCGGCTGCATCTCGCACACTCAGCGCACCCATTTGCCAGGAGAACCCTTCACCATGACCCGTCCCGTCATCCATCTCTCAACGCTCAAGGGCGTGGCAGCCGCCCTTGCCCTGGTCGCCGGATCGGTCGCGTCGATGCAGGCGCACGCCGACGTGGTGTACAGCGGCACCACCAGCATCGCGATCCCCGTCTCCACGGCAGGCATCTACCTGAACGTGGTCACGGGTGCCACCGGCACCTCGTCGAGCGCCACGCCGGGGTGGGACCTGAACCTGTGGGGCAGCGGCAGCCTGTTCGCCTGGGGCAACACGGGCGGTGGCGTGGTGACCGGCCTGGGCGCCTCGACCTCGGCGGCCGACAACCTGGCGCTGGGCACGCTGGTCAATGCCAGCCTGGGCACGTCACTGTCTCCCGGCGGCCTGCAGACGGAGACGGGCGCCACGGCTTTCCTGCTGAACAGCACGAACAACTACATCGGCTTCTCGTTCCTCAACGAGGCCACCGGCGCGACGAACTACGGCTGGATGCGCCTGTCCATCGGCACGGCCTTCAATGACCCGGCCCGTGCCATCATCGGCTACGCCTACGACAACACGGGCGCCGGCATCGGCGTCGGTGCCGTCACGGCCGTGCCGGAGCCGGCGAGCGCGGTCCTGGCCTTGGCCGGGCTGGCCGGGCTCGGCTTGTGGCGGGCACGCCGCCGAGGCTGATGCCGGCGCCGGCCTGAGCGGTGCCCGCCTCGGCGGGCATTTCGCTTTCTGGCGCCTGCCGACCGGTGGGCCAGCCCGGGCGGCACAGCCGGGGCCCGCGCACTTTTCAAACGGCTCGATGACTTCCGGTATGGCCCGCACGGCGCGCGCGCGGCTATGGTGCACGCTTTGCGTTTTGTGCCCCGTACGGAGTTCTCTCTTGACCTTTCGCGCTATCTCCCTGGCTGCCACCCTGTGCTGCGCCGGCCTTGCCCACGCCGCCGCCGTCCCCGATTTCGTGCCCGATGTGGACGACACCCAGTCGGCCTGCACCGACTTCAATGCCTGGGCCAACAACCGCTGGATCCAGGCCAACCCCATCCCGTCGGACAAGAGCCGGTGGGGCAGCTTCGACGCGCTGGCCGACAAGAGCCTGAACGCGCAGCGCGGCATCGTCGAGAACGCGGCCAAGAACGCTGACCGCGCCGCCGCCGGCTCCATCGAGCAGAAGATCGGCTTCCTCTACCGCGCCGCGATGGACGAGGCCGCCATCGAGCGCGCCGGCTTCACGCCCGTCCAGCCGGCGCTTGCGGCCATCGATGCGCTGAAGACGCGCGCCGACATCGTCACCTGGCTGCAGCAGGCCCATGCCCGCGCCGAGGGGCGCGCCTTCGGCTTCGGCGTCAGTGCCGACTACAAGAACGCCAAGCGCCAGATCGCCTTTGCCGGCCAGGGCGGCCTGGGCCTGCCCGGCCCCGAGTACTACAGCAAGGACGAATACGCCAAGCTGCGCGCCGCCTATGTGGCCCACATCGCCAGGCTGTTCGAGCTGACCGGCAGCCCGGCCGAAGAGGCGCAGTCGCGCGCCGCCCTCGTGATGGCGCTGGAGACCCAACTGGCCGCCGCGTCGCTGCAGCGCGTGGAACTGCGCAAGCCCGAGAACCAGTACAACTTCGTCACCGTCGAGCAGGCCAACAAGGTCACCCCGCACTGGGACTGGGGCCAGTACTTCAAGGTCATGCAGGTCGACGCCGGCGTCAACGCCGCCGGTGGCTTCTCGCTGTCGCAGCCCAGGTTCTTCGCCGCCCTCGACCAGCTGCTGGCCGAGGCCCCGGTGGCGCAATGGCAGGCCTACTTCGCCTTCCACACCCTCGACGGCGCCTCGCCCGCGCTGTCCAAGGCTTTCCAGGAGGAGAACTTCGCGTTCTACGGCAAGACCCTCAACGGCACGCCCGAGCAGGAGCTGCGCTGGAAGCGCGCACTCGGCGCCGTCAACGCCAGCATGGGCCAGGCGCTGGGCCAGCTCTACGTGAAGGAGTACTTCACGCCCGACGCCAAGGTGCGCGCGCAACAGCTGGTGGACAACGTGCGCAACGCCCTGAAGGCGCGCATCGAGAACCTCGACTGGATGAGCCCCGAGACCAAGGCCAAGGCCATCGCCAAGTGGCAGACCTTCCTGCCCAAGATCGGCTACCCGGACACGTGGCGCGACTGGAGCGGCCTCACCGTCAAGCCCGACAGCCACTACGCCAACCTGCGCGCCGCCCGCCAGTTCAACCAGCGCTACAACCTGGCCAAGATCGGCAAGGCCACCGATCGCTACGAGTGGAACATGACGCCGCAGACCGTCAACGCCTACTACAGCCCCTCCACCAACACCATCAACTTCCCCGCCGCCATCCTGCAGCCGCCCTTCTTCTACGCCACCGGTGACGACGCCATCAACTACGGCGGCATCGGCGCCGTCATCGGCCACGAGGCCGGCCACGGCTTCGACGACCAGGGCAGCCAGTTCGACGGCGAAGGCAACAACGCCAACTGGTGGACGGCCGAGGACCGCCAACGCTTCGAGGCCCGCGCCAACAAACTCGTGGCCCAGGCCGACGCCTACGCGCCCTTGCCGCAGTACCCCGACAAGCACGCCAACGGCCGCCTGACGCTGGGCGAAAACATCGGCGACCTCGGCGGCCTGAACATGGCCTATGACGCGATGGTCAAGGCCACGGCCGGCCAGCCCGACCCCAAGCTCGACGGCCTGAGCCGCGACCAGCGCTTCTTCATGAACTGGGCCAAGGTCTGGGCCGGCAACATCCGCCCCGAGGCGCAGCTGGTGCGCCTGAACACCGACACCCACGCCCCGGCGGGCTTTCGCACCAACGCGGCCCCATCCAACATGCCGGCCTTCGCCAAGGCCTACAGCTGCAAGGCGGGTGACGCGATGGTGCGGCCCGAGGACAAGCGGGTGGTCATCTGGTGATGAATGCGGCGGCGCTCGGGCGCTGCTGAACGACGAAGGGCCTGCGATGCAGGCCCTTTGTCTTGATGCGTTCGCAGCCGTGATCACCGCCGTAGGTTGGGGTGAGCCTGCGAACCCCAGCGCCTCACTCCCGGCATCGCTCCCCAACGCCTCACTCCCCCGCCTCCATGGCCTCACCCCGAACACCCGCCCACGAGGCGTCAATCGCACCCTCGCGGATGAACCGATGAATGCTCGAATGCGGCCAATCGACCGCCTGCTCTACCCAGCCATGCTTCACCGGGTTGAAGTGGATGTAGTTCACATGCCGTTCGAAGTCGGCATCGTCGCGAATCAGGTGCTCCCAATAGCGCCGCTGCCAAAGCCCTCGCTCGCCCTTGGCTGCCCGGCTCGCGCTGATCCGCTCACCTTGGGGCACCCGCCGCGAAAAGCCCTGCTTGATGAGCATGATGCGCGTGGCGAAATCCGCGTCGTCGGGCGGCAGCGTCATCAGCAGGTGCAGGTGGTCGGGCAGCACGCAGATCGCGTCCAAGACGAAAGGGCGTGAGCGACGAACGGCGCGGAAGCTGGCCCGCAATGCATCAATGTGGTCCGTCAGCAATTGACCGCTGCGGTCCGCCGCATTCAACGTGAAGAAGTAAGTGGCGCCCGGCGTGTCAGCGCGGCGGTAGCGCATGGCGTCTTGCGTAGGTTGGGGTGAACGCAGTGAACCCCAACGCGTTCGGATGGTCAAACGTTGGGGTTCGCGCTCACTCCAACCTACGAACTAAACCCGATCCCGCATTTGGTTCGGTAGGTTGGGGTGAACGGAGTGAACCCCAACAAACTCGGACGTCAAACGTTGGGGTTGCGGGCTCACCCCAACCTACGAGCTGGCCGCACCAATTCCTGAGCCGTGCGCAACTGGTCCTTCAACCTCTCAAGCAGCTCGCACGCCACCTCGGCGGCATAGACGTGCTGCTCCGGCAGGTCCGGCCCCTGCCCCATCAGCAACACAACGGACTCGGCGCGCTTCAGCACCAGCCAGGCGTCATCGAGCACCGCCCAGGCGGAATGAGATGTGTCAGGCGGGGAGCCGCTGTCGCCCGCGTTGGACGAACTGACCGCCACGGGCTCGACGCCAGGGTCGGTGTCATCCGCCGCAGTCACTAGGCCGGCGGACATACTGAACCGCCCCGGGAATCGCGGAGGCCTTTCGGTTTAAGTCAGACGGTCGCGGCCTGACCAGCGCGTTGTCGATGGTAGTTGGCCTCGAACTCGGCCGACGGGACGTAGCCCAGCGGCTCCATCAATCGGTGGTGGTTGAACCAAGCCACCCACTCCAGCGTTGCCAGTTCCACTGCCTGCTTGGTCTTCCACGGTCCGCGACGATGGATGACCTCCGCCTTGTAGAGCCCGTTGATGGTCTCGGCCAGGGCGTTGTCGTAACTGTCGCCCTTGGAGCCCACTGAGGATTCGATGCCGGCCTCCGCCAGGCGCTCGCTGTAGCGGATAGACAGGTATTGCGACCCGCGATCCGAGTGATGTACCAGGCCTTGCGCTTGGCCGGGCTTGCGGTCGTACAAGGCCTGTTCCAGCGCGTCGAGAACGAACTCGGTGTGCATTGAGCTGCTCTGGCGCCAGCCCACGATGCGCCGACTGAACACGTCCACCACGAACGCCACGTAGACCCAGCCCTGCCAAGTTGAGACGTAGGTGAAGTCCGAGACCCAGAGCTGGTTGGGCCGCTCGGCACGGAACTGCCGGTTGACACGGTCCAGCGGGCACGGCGCCTTGGGATCGGGGACGGTGGTGCGCACCGCCTTGCCACGGCGCACGCCCTGCAGGCCCTGCTGGCGCATCAACCGCTCGACGGTGCAGCGCGCCACCACCACGCCTTCGCGGTTGAGCTGACGCCAGACCTTGTCGGCGCCGTAGACCTGCATGTTGGCCTGCCAGACGCGCCGGACTTGAGGCGCCAAGCTCGCATCGCGCTGCGCGCGACGCGAGCACAGCACCGGGTTGCGCCGACGAGCCGCATGGCGCCAATACGCCGACGGGGCGATCTGCAAGACGCTGCAGATCGACTCGACCCCGAACTCCTGGCGATGCTGGTCGACGAAGGCCTTCAGGACTTGATGCGGCGGTCGAGCTCCGCCTGGGCGAAAAACGCGCTGGCCAGCTTCAGAATCTCGTTGGCCTTGCGCAGTTCACGCACCGCGCGCTCGAGCTCCTTCACGCGTTGGGCCTCGCTGGTCGTCACGCCCTCGCGAACGCCAGCATCGACCTCCGAACGCTTGACCCATTCGTTCAGCGTCTGCGGCACGCAGCCGATCTTGGGCGCGATGGACTCGATGGCTGCCCACAGCGACGGGTACCCCCCTCGGTGCTCCTGCACCATCCTCACCGCGCGCTCACGCACCTCGGGCGAGAACTTGTTCGACTTGCTCATGGCTCAATCCTCTCAGAGTGTTGAGCCTCCTCGAAACCCGGGGCGATTCATACCCGTGGAAGCACTGGGCGTTGATGGGATGCTGGTGTCGTTCACGTCAAGCTCCTGACAAGCGTTCGATGCCGTCTTGCTGACGAGCATGCGAACAGATGAGAACCGCGCCTTCGCGCTGCACTGGCCAGATTGATCGCAACCTCCGACCTAAGCGAGTCGAACTGCGACTACCGTTTTGGCAACATACTACCAAGACGGTAGTATTTTGCGCAAGCGGCACAGACAGGATTCGCGCTTTTGCTGCACGGGCGCGCATGTCAGTGATCGGGAAGCGATTGAAGGAGGCCAGGCTGCGCGCAGGCCTCTCGCAGGAAAAGTTGGGGCTCGACGCAGGGTTGGAGGCGGAGTCGGCCAGCACCCGGATGAACCGCTACGAAACGGGCGCCCGGGCGCCGTCGTTGGAACTGATGGAGCGCGTTGGCGCCGTGCTGGGTGTGCCGGCCTCTTATTTCTACGAGGCCGATGACACGACGGCCGAGTTCCTGCTGGTCTTCCACAAGCTGACCAAAGCGATGAAGGCCAAGACGCTGGACGCCGTACGGAAGCTAGCCTGACGCGGCCCGAACAGGCACACCCGTCGCGAAGCTAGAGAGGTGCGGTGAGCGCGGCGAATCCCAGCGACCCAGATGTTGGGGTGCGCAGGCTTACCCCAACCTACGGGCTTATCCCAACCTAACGAGTTGGGTCGCAGACTCGATAGCCCTGCGGCATCGCCCATGCGCACCGCCATCACCTGACGGGATGAATATCCAGTCGGCAGCGGGAGTTCCGCCCGCGCACTTCATTTCCTTGAACACCCACTTGCCGTCTTGATGCGCGAGCGCCGCGCGGCAGGCGTAGCTGTTCTCGATTGTCAGAGGCTGCGACTTCGCGTCGCCTTCCGACTCAGCCTCGTTCAAGCGCTCGTTACATGAGAATTCCACAGAGCCGACGTAAGGGGAGACCAGCGACTGCGTCTTCTGCACATCCATCGCATAGGTTTCAGCCAGCGTAGCCTTCGAGCGAGACCACTTGGTTTGGAAGCCGCCCGGGGGCACGGTCCAATCAGGCTCGGCGTCAACGGATGCCTTGGCCTTCGCCATGACCGCCTTGAGTGCAGCGACAGGGTCGCTGGCAACAGCGGCCTGAGGCGCGCCATTCTCCGTCTTGCTACACGATGCCAGCTCGCTTGCAATCGCAGCCGCACCAAGCACAAGAATTACACGTTGCATCCCGCCCATGGTCTCCTCCCGTTGTGAGCCGATTCTGGCCCACCAAGAAGCGAACCCAAAGACGCCATGGCAACATGCGCTCGAACGGCGCGAATGAGGGGGCGCTATGGATGCGGGGAACGTACTGTCAATAGCCCGTAGGTTGGGGGTGAACGCAGAGAACCCCAACAAGCCCCGACGACGCGAACGTTGGGGTTCGCGATGCTCACCCCAACCTACCGAAATACTGTCCGGCGCGCCCGACGCTCAAAACAAGAAATACCTCTGCGCCATCGGCAACTCCTTGGCCGGCTCGCAGGTCAGCAGCACGCCATCCGCTCGCACCTCGTAGGTCTGCGCATCGATCTCCATGACCGGCAGGTAGTTGTTGAGCCGCATGTCGGCCTTCTTGACCGAGCGGCAACCGTGCACCGGCACCAGGGTCTTGGCCAGGCCCAGCTTCTCGACGTTGGCCTGGCCCGCCTGGCTCACAAACGTCAGCGAGCCCTGCGACAAGGCACCGCCAAACGACCCAAACATCGGCCGGTAGTGCACCGGCTGCGGCGTCGGGATGGACGCATTCGCGTCGCCCATCGCGGCGGCGGCGATGAAGCCGCCTTTCAGGATCAGCGACGGCTTCACGCCGAAGAAGGCGGGCTTCCACAGCACCAGGTCCGCCCACTTGCCCACCTCGATTGACCCCACCTCGTGGCTGATGCCATGCGCCAGCGCGGGGTTGATGGCGAGCTTGGCGAGATAGCGCTTCACGCGGGCGTTGTCGTTGCCGGCGCCGTCGCCCGGCAGGGCGCCACGCTGCACCTTCATCTTGTGCGCCGTCTGCCAGCAGCGCAGGGAGACCTCGCCCACGCGGCCCATGGCCTGCGAGTCGGACGAGAACATGCTGATGGCGCCGAGGTCGTGCAGGATGTCTTCGGCGGCGATGGTCTCGCGGCGGATGCGGCTTTCGGCAAAGGCCAGGTCTTCGGCGATGCCCGCGTCCAGGTGATGACAGACCATCAGCATGTCCAGGTGCTCGTCCAGCGTGTTGACGGTGAACGGGCGCGTCGGGTTGGTGGAGCTGGGCAGCACATTGGCTTCGCCCACCACGCGCATGATGTCCGGCGCATGGCCGCCGCCCGCGCCTTCGGTGTGGAAGCTGTGGATGGTGCGGCCCTTGAAGGCGGCAATCGTGTCTTCGACGAAGCCGCTCTCGTTGAGCGTGTCGGTGTGGATGGCGACCTGGGTGTCGGTCAGCTCGGCCACGTTCAGGCAGTTGTCGATGGCCGCGGGCGTGGTGCCCCAGTCCTCGTGCAGCTTCAGGCCGATGGCGCCGGCGTCGATCTGCTGCATCAGCGCCTCGGGCCGGCTGGCGTTGCCCTTGCCCATGAAGCCCAGGTTCATCGGGAAGGCTTCGGCCGCCTTCAGCATCGTCGCGATGTGGTGAGGCCCGGGCGTGCAGGTGGTGGCCAGCGTGCCGGTGGCGGGGCCGGTGCCGCCGCCGATCATGGTGGTGACGCCGCTCATCAAGGCCTCTTCGATCTGCTGCGGGCAGATGAAGTGGATGTGGGTGTCGATGGCGCCGGGCGTGACGATGAAGCCCTCGCCCGCGATGACCTCGGTGCCGGGGCCGATGACGATGTCCACGCCGGGCTGCACGTCGGGGTTGCCGGCCTTGCCTATTGCCGCGATGCGGCAGCCGCGCAGGCCGATGTCGGCCTTGACGATGCCCCAGTGGTCCAGGATCACCGCGTTGGTGATGACGGTGTCCACCGCGTCACCGGGGCCGGGGCCGTTGACGCGCTGGGACTGGCCCATGCCATCGCGCACGGTCTTGCCGCCGCCGAACTTGACCTCCTCGCCGTAGCCGCCGGCGGCCAGGGTGTAGTCCTGCTCGATCTCGATGACGAGGGCGGTGTCGGCCAGGCGCAGCTTGTCGCCGACGGTGGGGCCGAGCATCTCGGCGTAGGCGCGTCGACTGATCTTCATAGCTTGCCTTGCACGAGGCCGCGGAAGCCCCAGACCTGCCGATCGCCGCCCAGGTCCACCAGCTCGACAGTACGCGACTGCCCGGGCTCGAAGCGCACCGCCGTGCCGCTGCAGATGTTCAGCCGCATGCCGCGCGCGGCCTCGCGGTCGAAGCCCAGGGCCGCGTTGGTCTCGGCGAAGTGGTAGTGCGAGCCGACCTGGATGGGCCGCTCGCCGGTGTTGGAGACCTTCAACGTCAGCGTGCGCCGGCCGGGGTTCAGTTCATGCTCGCCGTCGGCGGTGATCAGCTCGCCGGGGATCATCACTTGCGCCCTTTGACCAGCCACCAGACGGCCACGCCGGCCGCGGCCACCAGCGCCATCGCGCCGGCGCCGTCCCAGCCATGCAGGTGGGCGGCCGGCGCGCCGTGGCCCTCGTGCGCCAGGGCCGACACACAGAAAGCCCCGATCAGGGGCATCAGCAGAAGCAGCTTGCGCATGGCGGTCTCAGGCAATGGGTTGGTGGACGGTGACGAGCTTGGTGCCGTCGGGGAAGGTGGCCTCGACCTGGATCTCCGGGATCATCTCGGCGATGCCGTCCATGACGTCCGCACGGGTCAGGATCTCGCGGCCTTCGCTCATCAGCTGCGCGACCGTCTTGCCGTCACGTGCGCCTTCGAGGATGGCCGCGCTGATGAAGGCCACGGCCTCGGGGTAGTTGAGCTTCAGGCCTCGCGCACGGCGGCGCTCGGCCAGCAGCGCGGCGGTGAAGAGCAGCAGCTTGTCCTTCTCTCTGGGCGTCAGTTCCATCGCGCTGGGCTCGATTCTTTTGGGTCAGCCCGGGCGGCCGCGAGGCGCGGGCCGGACTGGGGGCTTGAGTTGCATGGTGTCAAGGCTTGCAAGGCGGATGCCAATCCTGCAACACCTCGGCAGGTGCGGGTTTGCGGGCCGGGCCGGCGGGTTGGCGAGCCGGCGTGCCCAGCGCGATCCAGCCCAGCAGCGTCTCGCCCGCCTCGCAGAACGCCGCCGCGATGGCCGGGTTGCGCACCTTCGCGCCGCTGAGCATCTTGCCGCCAAAGCCCAGCAGGTGGGCCGCCGCCAGGAAGTTGGCGATGGCGCCGCCCACCGCCGCCCACTGCTCGTGCGCCGGCACCTGCGGGTGCCCCAGGTCGATGCGCGCGACGACGGCCACCGTCATGGGCGGGCGCAGTGCGCGCTCGGCGTCCAGCGCCGCGCCGGCCTCGCCCTTGCCGGCCGCCCGTGCCGCGTCGGCAAACAGGGCGGCCATGCCCTCCCTTGCGGCACCGCGCACCAGCTTGAAGCGATAGGGCACCAACTCGGCGTGGTCAGGGGCGCGCAGCGCGGCCTGGGTCATGCAGGCCAGTTGGTCGTCGTTCGGGCCCGGCTCGACCAGGTGCTTGGGGCCGACCGAATAGCGGCCCAGCAGGGCCCGCAGTGCGGTGTGTTGCGTCGTCATGCGCGCAGTGTGCGGCAAGCGCGCGGCGTCAGAACACCAGCGTGGCCCAGGCCGGGTCGGCGGCGCGGGCCACGAACTGCACGGCACCGCCGTGGTGCCGCGCGGCGGGCATCAGCTCGGCCATCGTCAGCCCTTGCGCGGCCAGCGCGTCCGAGCAGGCGAAGAAGCGCGCACCATGGCCCAGGGCATCCTGCATCCAGGCCGCAATCGTCTTGTCGAAGTACGCCGACGCGCGCAGCCCCTCGGCCACGCCCGGCTTGAGCAGCAGCACGGCGCGCGCCGAGAAGTACACCTCCACCGGCATCTCCATCGCCCCGGCGGCCGAGGCGTGCGCGAACGGCGTGGCCAGCCGCCCGGGCGCATCGGGGTCCGCGGCCCACAGCAGGATGGCCAGGCCGGTCTTCATGGCGTGTCGATCTTGTTGAGCCAGGCCCAGTGCTGCAGGGCTTCGCGGACGGCGTGCTCGCCAATGGCGAGCCGGGCCTTCTCGTCGTCCAGCGCCGACGGCGCCAGCTCCACCAACCAGCCGTCGCCGTAGGGCGATTGATGCACCCGCTCCGGCCGGTCCTCCAGCGCGCCATTGACGCGCACGACCGTGCCGGACAACGGCGACTTCACCGCCACGATGGACTTGGCCAGCTCCACGACGCCGATGGAGCGCCCCTGCTCGACGACGCTGCCCGCCGACTTGGGCCGGCACATGTAGACCTCGCCCGACGCCCGCAAGCCCAGCGCCGTGATGCCCACGCGCACATGGCCATCGGGCAGCAGCTGGGCCCAGGTCTGGTCCTCGGCCCAGAGCCACAAGCCCGGGGGCATGGCCATCTCAGTCATCCGCGTGGGTTCCCAGAACAGTCCCAACGCCGTGTTGGGCGTTCAGTCGGCGTCGCGAGCGGCCCGAGGTTGCGTCGAGAAGCGCAGCCGTACTCAGGTACGGCGAGCATCGCAGGCGCAAGATCGGGCCGCGCAGCAGCCGAATGAATGCCCAACGGCGGAAAGAGGAGGGAGTCGAACCCACCCAGCGGCGCGTGGCGCCACCCACCGGGTTTGAAGCCCGGCCGACACACCGGTGTCGTTCTCTTTCCATGATCAGTTCGTCGCCTGCGAAAACAGCGCGCTGTCCGTACGCAGGCGGTGTTCGTCGCCCACGCGGCGCAGCAGCCCGACGCGGTCGAAGTGTTCCAGATGCTGGATGGCACGCTTGCGGCCCAGGCCCGTCGCGTCGCGAAACGCGGCGGCCGTGACGTTACCGTGCTCCGCACCCAGCGCCCGCGCGATGGCCGCGAGTCTGGCCATCGTCGCGGTGTCGCAGTAGAGGTCTTTCACCACCTGGTGCAGCTCGCCCTGCTGTGCCAGGCGCGCCAGCGTGGCGCGCATCAGCGGCTCGGGCTCGGCACAGTCCTTGGCGAGGTCGCGCGCCCACGCGCCTTCGGCACCGGCGGCGGCCAGGCGAGGCGCGGCCTTCTGCGCGATGCGCTGCTCGGCGGCCGAGAGCTGCACGCCGTGCTCGGGCAGGTGCACGAAGGCGCCGCGCAGCGCCACGCGGCCGGCCGCGCGCAGCTCGGCCAGCAGCTGGCGCCACAGCGGCTCGGCGATGCGCGGCGCCACCAGGCGGCGCAGCCGCGCCGCGTCAGGGCCCAGCTCGTCGGGCGAGGCGGCGTGGAAGCCGGCGAGCGCGGCGAGCAGTTTGGCGGTCAGCGCGGCGCGGGCCTCGTCACCCAGCGCCCAGCCGGCCAGCGGCTCGGCCAGGCCCTCGGCCTGCGCAAAACGCGCCAGGTCCAGGCCCAGCGCCGACAGCGCCAGCAGCCGCTCGCGGCGCTCGGGCACGGTGGGCAGCTCGCAGGCCGCCAGCTCGGCGAGGCGCTCGGGCGTGCGGCGGTAGCGCGTCGGCGCGAACGGGTCCAGCACGACACCGCCGGCGAGGGTGCGCGCGGCGCCGGCATCGCGCAGCACCAGCCGGTCGCCGCGCCAGGCGCCCACGGGTGCGTGGCAGACCAGCTGCACACGGGCCGACGCGCCAGGGTCGATGGCATCCCCATCCAGCACGGCGATGCTGGCCGTCACCGACTGCGCGCCCAGGTGCAGGTGCACGCGCGTGCCGGAGCGCAGCGGCCGGGCCTCGCCGGGCCACAGCGTCAGGCGGGCGTCGAAGCGGTCGGTGGCCAGCGCCACCGCAGGCGCCGTGAGCCACTGGCCGCGCGGCGCCTGTTCCTTGGCCAGGCCGGCGAGTGCGACGGCGCAGCGCTGGCCGGCCTGCGCGCGCTCGACGGCGCGGTTCTGCGCATGCAGGCTGCGCACGCGGGCACGCTGGTCCTGGATGACGAGTTCGTCCCCCACGGCGATCTCGCCCGCATGCAGCGTGCCGGTGACGACGGTGCCGACGCCGTCGAGGCTGAAGGCGCGATCCACGGCCAGGCGCGGGGCCAGGTCTTGCGTCGCGCGCGGCGGCGTGTGGCGGGCGGCGTCGAACAGCAGCTCGCGCAAGGCGGCCACGCCCTCGCCCGTGTGCGCGGAGACGGCGACGAGGGGCGCATCGCGCAGGCCCGTGCCGGCCAGCAGCGACCTCACCTCGTCGCGCAGCGCCTCGACGCGGCCGGGCTCGGCGCGGTCGATCTTGGTGATCGCGACGGCACCGCGCGTCAAGCCCAGCAGGCTCAGCACGGCCAGGTGTTCGCGCGTCTGCGGCATGACGCCGTCGTCGGCCGCGACGAGCAGCAGCGCGAAGTCGATGCCGCTGGCGCCGGCCAGCATGGTGTGCACCAGCTTCTCGTGGCCGGGCACGTCGATGAAGCCAATGCGTTCGGCGTGGCCTGGAACATCCAGATAGGCATAGCCCAGCTCGATGCTGATGCCGCGCGCCTTCTCCTCGGGCAGGCGGTCGGTGTCCACGCCGGTCAGTGCGCGCACCAGCGTGGTCTTGCCGTGGTCGATGTGGCCGGCGGTTCCGACGATCAAGCCAGTGCCTCCGTCAATGCGGCCAACTGGCCGGTCAGCAGCGCGGGCTCGTCCAGGCAGCGCAGGTCCAGCAGCAGGCGGTTGTCGTTGACGCGGCCGATGACCGGGCGCGGCAGCCCGCGCAGCGCCACGGCCAGCGCCTCCAGCGTGCGGCCGCGACCGTCGGCGGCGCTGATGGCGAGGCCTGCCGAGGGCAGTCGCTCCACGGGCAGCGAGCCGGAGCCGATCTGGCTTTGCAGCGCGACAGTCTCGACGGTGTAGCGCGGCGCGACGGCGGCGGCCACGGCGGGCAACAGGCGCTGCGCCAGCTCGGCGATGTGCGCCTGGCTGCGCGTCAGGTGCCTGAGCGTCGGCAGGTCTTGCACCAGCCGCTCGGGGCGCAGGTACAGCCGCAGCGTGGCCTCCAGCGCGGCGAAGGGCAGCTTGGACAGGCGCAGCGCGCGCTTCATCGGAAACTTGCGGATGCGGCCGACGGCGGCCTTGCTGCCGACGATGAGGCCGGCCTGCGGGCCGCCCAGCAGCTTGTCGCCGCTGAAGGTGACGACGTCGCAACCGGCCGCGAGCATGGCCTGCGGCAGCGGCTCGGCCGGCAGGCCCCACTGGGACAGGTCCACCAGCGCGCCGCTGCCGAGGTCCGTCATCAGCGGCAGGTTCGCCGCGTGGGCGATGGGCGCGAGCGTGGCTTCGTCCACCGCCGCCGTGAAGCCCTGCACCTGGTAGTTGCTGGTGTGCACCTTGACGATGAGGCCGGTGCGCGGCGTGATGGCGCCTTCGTAGTCGCGCGGGTGGGTGCGGTTGGTGGTGCCCACCTCCACCAGCGTGGCACCGGCCGCGGCCATCACGTCGGGCATGCGGAAGGCGCCGCCGATCTCCACCAGCTCGCCACGCGACACGATGGCCTCCTTGCCGCCGGCCAGCGCCGCGATGCCCAGCAGCACGGCCGCCGCGTTGTTGTTGACGACGGTGGCGGCTTCGGCGCCGGTCAGCTCGCAGAGCAGGCTCTCGATGAGGTCGTCACGGTCGCCACGCCCGCCGGCCTGCAGGTCGAACTCCAGGTTGTTGGGCGAGACCATCAGCGCCAGCACCTGCTGCAGCGCGGCGTCGGCCAGCAGCGAGCGGCCGAGGTTGGTGTGGATGACGGTGCCGGTGAGGTTGAGCACCGCGCGCAGCTTGGGCTGCAGGCGGTCGTGCACCTGGGCGGCCAGCGTCTGCGGCAATGCGTCGATGTCGCTGCGCGGCAGGCCGCCCGCCACGGCGCGCGTGCGCAGCGTGTCGAGCAGCACGCGTGCCTCGCGGGCCACCAGCGTGTGGCCGTGCTCGGCGACGAGCGGCGCGCAGTCGCGCAAGAGCTTGTCCAGCGCCGGCAGGTCTTTGGGGGCCGCTGGGTCTTGGGCCTTGGAACCGTGAACCACGGATTCTTCGGGCGCGGCCATCAGTGGCCCCGGCCGGGTGGTGGCGCTTCTTCGGGCTCGCCGAACAGCAGCAGCAGGTTCACGCCGTGGCGCTCCAGGCCGCCGCCGTCGCCTTCACCGCTGACCAGCAGGTCCAGCGTCAGCGTGGCGAGGTCGTCGGCCAGCGGCTCGACGCCGTTGTCGCGCGCCGGGTGCATCAGCTTCAGGTAGTGGCCGCACTCGCTGCAGCACTCGGCCTGCACGACCGCGCCGGTGGTCGTCGCGCCGGCGTCATCGGACGCCACCAGGCTTTGCAGCGAGATGCCCTTGGTGCTCTGGCAATGCGTGCACTTGATGCGCACGTAATGCCACTGCGTGGCACACAGGCCGCAGGCCAGGTAGCGCGCACCTTCGGCGCCCAGGCGCTCGACCGACGCCACCGGACGCGAGCCGCAGCAGGGGCACAGCGTGGGGTCGTCGATGCGGCCGAAAGGCGGCAGCGCGGCGCCCGCGTGGGCGGCGGCCGTCTGCTGCACGAGGCGCACGAAGTGGAGTTGCAGCGCCGCAGCGACCAGTGGCGCGGCGGCCAGGTCCAGCCCCAGCATGACGCCGGACAGCAGCCGGCCGGCCTGAGTCTCCAGGTGCTCGTCGGGCGCCTCGGCCAGGTGCAGCGCGGTGGCCTTGGCCGGGCCTGCGGGCAGGTGGCGGGCGAGGTCGAGCAGCAGCGCGCGCAGCGACTCGCGCCACACCGGCGCGCGCTGCCAGGTCGGCGCCGGCAGCAGCGGCCGGCCGCTGCGGGCGGCGGCCTCGATCTGCTCGGGCGTGGGCAGCGGCACGGCCACGTTTTTCGACAGCGCGCGGTGCTGGGCGTCGGCCAGTTCGGCGACGAAGCCCAGGAAGTCGCGCATCGCATGCCCCTCGGCCAGCGCACGCAGGCGCAGTGCGCGCTCGGCGAACACGCCGGGCTCGGGCAGGTGCAGGAAGGTCTGCTGCTCGCCGGCCCGGACGGCGATCTCTTCCGGGCTGAGGATCTTCTGGTGGGCGCTGGAGGTCATCCTGGAGACGGCAGTTGGCCATGCACTGAGGGCTGGCGAAGCGGGTCGCTGGCAAGGAGCGACGACGCCGCGGGCTCATGCCCGCAAGAAGGAGCAACGCCGCCAGCGGCACGCAGAGCCAGACCGGCGGGCATGCGGCCAACGGCCGTGTTCAGGATCATTGCTTGCCTGTCATCTCGCGATGCCACAGCGGGTGATTCTGACGCGCCCAGCCCTCGGTGACACTGCCGCGGGTCATTGCGCGCACCGTGCCCTTGACCCAGATGGCCGCGTAGATGTGCACGATGACGGTCAGGATGAGGCCCGTGGCCGACAGCGCATGCAGCACGACGGCGATGCGCCGCAGCGTGATGGGGAAGCTGTTGGCGAACCAGGGCTGCCAGAACATGACCCCGGTGACGACCAGCACGACCAGGCAGACGACCATCAGCCAGAACACCGCCTTCTGGCCGGCGTTGTAGCGGCCCACGGGCGGCATGTGGCTCTTGTCGCCGCGCAGCATGTCGCCGCTGTGCTTGAGCCACTGCGTGTCCACGTCCTGCCAGACGTTGTGACGCCACAGCCGCACGAACATGAAGACGAAGCACAACGCCATCAGCAGCCCCATGAAGGGATGCAGGATGCGCGCCCAGGTGCCGCCGCCGAACAGCGCGGACAGGAAGAACAGGCTGGGGTGGAAGAACGCCAGGCCCGACAGCCCGGCGCAGAAGAACAACAGCACGATCAACCAGTGGTTGGTGCGATCACCGGCGCTGTAGCGCTGCAGAAAGCGGGTGGCCATGGTGCGCTCCTTCAGACGTGCGGATGGCGGTCAATGCCATCCGGGTCGGGGCTGCGGGCGAGGTTGCGGTCCGCCTCGGGGTCGTCCGGGTCCTCGATGGGCCCGACGCGCGTGTAGTGGAAGAAGCCGGCGATCGCCGCGCCGATCATGGCCGCCACGGCCAGCGGCTTGGCGGCCCCCTTCCACAGAGACACCAGCGGGCTGATCTTCGGGTCCTTGGGCAGGCCGTGGTAGAGCTCGGGCTTGTCGGCGTGCTGCAGCACGTAGACGACGTGCGTGCCACCCACGCCCGGCGGGTCGTACACGCCCGCGTTGGCGTAGCCGCGCTCCTTCAGGTCGACGATGCGCTCGGCGCCGTAGTCCAGCATGTCTTCCTTGGTGCCGAAGCGGATGGCGCCGGTCGGGCAGGCCTTGGCGCAGGCCGGCTCCAGGCCCACACCGACGCGGTCGGAGCACAGCGAGCACTTGTAGGCCTTGCTGTCGACCTTGCTGATGCGCGGCACGTCGAACGGGCAGCCGGTCACGCAATTGCCGCAGCCGATGCAGTGCTCGGAGATGAAGTCGACGATGCCGTTCGTGTACTTCACGATGGCGCCGGGCGCCGGGCAGCTCTTCAGGCAGCCCGGGTCCTCGCAGTGCATGCAGCCGTCCTTGCGGATCAGCCATTCCAGCTTGTCTTTTTCGACCTCCACTTCGGAGAAGCGCATGACCGTCCAGCTCTGCGGCGTCAGGTCGCGCGGGTTGTCGTAGGTGCCGATGTTGTCGCCGACGTCGTCGCGCAGGTCGTTCCACTGCATGCAGGCCACCTGGCAGGCCTTGCAGCCGATGCAGGAGGACACGTCGATGAGCTTGGCGACTTCGGCGACGTGGGTACGGGCCTGCGTGGAGGGCGTCGTCGTCGCGGAGCGCTTGGCGATGTCGAGGGATTGGAGTGAAGACATGTGCGCTCCTTATGCCTTCTCAAGATTGACGGTGAAGCTCTTGAACTCCGGCGTCTGCGTGTTCGCGTCGCCCACGAAGGGGGTCAGCGTGTTCACCAGATAGCCGGGTTTGGCCACGCCGACGAAGCCCCAGTGGTTGGGCAGGCCCACCGTGTGCACGCGCTTGCCGTCCACGTCCAGCGAGGCGATGCGCTTGGTGACCACGGCCACCGCCTTGATGAAGCCGCGGTTGCTGCTCACCTTGACCCAGTCGCCGTTGGCCACCCCTTTCTCCTTGGCCAGCTCCTCGCCGATCTCGACGAACTGCTGCGGCTGGATGACGGCCGAGGTCTGCACGTTCTTGGTCCAGTAGTGGAAGTGCTCGGTCAGCCGGTAGCTCGTCGCCACGTACGGGAAATCCTTGGGCGTGCCGAAGGCCTCCATGTCGCCCTTGAACACGCGCGCCGCCGGGTTGGACTTGGCCTTGGCGTTGCCCGGGTGCATGGGGTTGGCGGCCAGCGGCGTCTCGAAGGGCTCGTAGTGCTCGGGCAACGGGCCGTCCACCATGCCGGTGGGCGCGAACAGGCGCGCCACGCCCTCGGCGGTCATGATGAAGGGCCGCACGGCATCCTCGTCCGTCGGGTTGGCGTCGGGGCGGATGTCCGGGACGTCCGAACCGGACCACTTGTCACCGGACCAGGCCACCAGCTTGCGCCTGGCGTTCCACGGCTTGCCGGTCGGGTCGCACGACGCCGCGTTGTAGAGCACGCGCCGGTTGGCCGGCCAGGCCCAGGCCCAGTTCAGCGTCTGGCCGATGCCGTAGGGGTCGCTGTTGTCGCGCCGGGCCATCTGGTTGCCCGCCTGCGTCCAGGCGCCGGCATAGATCCAGCAGCCGGACGACGTGCTGCCGTCGTCGCGCAGCAGGCCGAAGCCGCTGAGCTGCTCGCCGGCCTTGGCCAGCATCTTGGTCGGGTCCTTGGGGTCGGGCAGGTCGGCCAGCGCCTTGCCGTTGTACTCCTTGGCCAGTTCCTCCGACGAGGGCTTGGTGGGCTGCAGGTAGGGCCAGGTCAGGTTCAGGATGGGGTCGGCGTAGGCCCCGCCTTCCTTCGCGTACGCGGCCTTCATGCGCGTGAAGATCTCGGCGACGATCTCCGGGTCGCCACGCGCCTCGCCGGGAGGCTCGGCGCCCTTCCAGTGCCACTGCAGCCAGCGGCCGGAGTTGGTGAGCGAGCCGTCTTCCTCAGCGAAGCAGGTGCTGGGGAAGCGGAACACCGTCGTCTGGATTTCCTCGCTCTTCACGTCGTTGTGCTCGCCATGGTTCTTCCAGAACTCGGCGGTCTCGGTGTTGAGCGGGTCGATGATGACGAGGAACTTCAGCTTGGACAGCCCGCCGATGATCTTCTTCTTGTTGGGGAAGGAGCCCACCGGGTTGAAGCCCTGGCAGATGTAGCCGTTGAGCTTGCCCTGGCCCATCAGCTCGAAGGCCTGCAGCACGTCGTAGGCCTTGTCGTACTTGGGCAGGTAGTGGAAGGCCCACTCGTTCTCGGCAGTCGCGGCCTTGCCCCACCAGGCCTTTTGCTGGCTGACGAAGAACTTGGGGTAGTTCTGCCAGAAGCTCATCTGGCCCGGCCGCAGCGGCTTGAGGGCGCGGGTCTTGTAGTAGGTCTGCAGGTCCTGCTCGCTGTCGCGGGCCAGGCTCATGTAGCCGGTCAGCGACGTGGACAGCAGACCCAGGTCCGTCAGGCCCTGGATGTTGGAGTGGCCGCGCAGCGCGTTCATGCCGCCGCCGGGCAGGCCGATGTTGCCCAGCAGCAGCTGCATGATGGCACCGGTGCGGATCATCTGCGAACCCTGGCTGTGCTGCGTCCAGCCCAAGGCGTACATGATGGTCATGACCTTGTCGGGCCTGGACGTCTCCGCGATCATTTCGCAGACCTTCAGGAACTTGTCCTTGGGTGTGCCGGTGATCTTGCTGACCTGCTCGGGCGTGTAGCGCGAGTAATGCGCCTTCATCACGTTCAGCACGCAGCGCGGGTGCTCCAGCGTCGGGTCGACCTTGGCAAAGCCCTTGTCGTCCAGCTCGTAGCCCCAGCTCTTGGGGTCGTAGCGGCGCTTGGCCTCGTCATAGCCGCTGAAGATGCCGTCGTTGAACTGGTAGTCCTCACCGACGATGAAGCTGGCGTTGGTGTAGGCCTTGACGTAGTCGTGCTGGATCTTGTTGTTGCTCAGCAGGTAGTTGATGACGCCGCCCAGGAAGGCGATGTCAGCCCCCGCCCGGATGGGCGCGTAATAGTCGCTCATGGCGGCCGAGCGCGTGAAGCGCGGGTCCACGACGATGAGCTTGGCCTTGTTGTGGTGCTTGGCCTCGATGACCCACTTGAAGCCGCACGGGTGGGCCTCGGCGGCATTGCCGCCCATGATGAGCACGAGGTCGGCGTTCTTGATGTCCACCCAGTGGTTGGTCATCGCACCGCGCCCAAACGTCGGGGCCAGACTGGCCACCGTCGGGGCGTGTCAAACGCGCGCCTGGTTGTCGAAGACCAGCATCCCCATCGAGCGCATCGCCTTGTGGGTGATGTAGCCCGATTCGTTGGAGGATGCGGAGGCACACAGCATGCCGGTGGTCAGCCAGCGGTTCACCGTCTTGCCGTCGGCGTTGGTCGCCTGGAAGTTGGCGTCGCGGTCCGCCTTCATCAGCTTGACCAGGCGCGTCATCGCGTCATCCCAGCTGACGCGCTTCCACTCGGTGCTGCCGGGCTCGCGGATCTCGGGGAACTTCAGCCGGTTGGGGCTGTGCACGAAGTCCAGCAGGCCGGCGCCCTTGGGGCACAGCGTGCCGCGGTTGACCGGGTGGTCCGGGTCGCCTTCGATGTGGATGATGGACGACGTGACGTTCTTTGCCTTGTCGCCCAAGGAATACATGATGACGCCGCAGCCCACCGAGCAGTAGGGGCAGGTGTTGCGGGTCTCGGTTGCGCGGGTGAGCTTGAAATTGCGCGCCTCGGCCAGGGCCGCCGTCGGCGAGAACCCCAAGGCCACGAGGCTGGATGCTGCCAGCCCGGCACCGCTCACCCGGAAGAATTGCCTCCGGTCCATGTCCATCACGGCTTGTCTCCTGCGGGCCGCACGCCCGCTTCATTGCGAACAGAAAGCGGGTCCGCACGCGGCAACCGACCGGGTGATTGCGTCACAAAGGCGCGCCCTTGTCCAGACGGTGCATTCCAGGGCGACCAAGACGCTCGGATATCCGCCCGTGTCAGCACCGGGTCAGCCACGGGCTCATGTGGTCTTGGAGATCGAAATGCTCGGGAACTTGGCCGAGTAGTCCTTGCCCTGCGCGGCGATCTTGGCGGACACCTTGCGGGCCAGCGCCTTGTAGATGCCGGCCACTTCGCCGTCCGGCTCGGCGGCGACGGTGGGCGTGCCCGAGTCGGCCTGGGCGCGGATGCTCATCGCCAGCGGCAGCGAGCCGAGCAGTTCCGTGCCGTACTGCGCAGCCATCTTCGCGCCGCCCTCGGCGCCGAAGATGTGCTCCACATGGCCGCAGTTGGCGCAGACATGCAGGGCCATGTTCTCGACGATGCCGAGGATGGGCACGCCCACCTTCTCGAACATCTTCAGGCCCTTCTTGGCGTCGATCAGCGCGATGTCCTGCGGCGTCGTCACGATGACGGCGCCCGTGACCGGCACGCGCTGCGACAGCGTGAGCTGGATGTCGCCGGTGCCCGGCGGCATGTCGACGATGAGGTAGTCCAGCTCCTGCCAGCGCGTCTGGCGCAGCAGTTGCTCCAGCGCCTGGGTGGCCATGGGGCCGCGCCAGATCATGGCCTGGTCGTCGTCGACGAGGAAGCCGATGGAGTTGACCTGCAGGCCGTGCGCGATGTGCGGCTCCATGGTCTGGCCGTCCAGCGTCTCCGGCCGGCCGCTGGCGCCCAGCATCAGCGGCTGGCTGGGCCCGTAGATGTCGGCGTCCAGCATGCCCACGCGGGCACCTTCGGCGGCCAGCGCCAGTGCCAGATTGGCGGCGGTGGTGCTCTTGCCCACGCCGCCCTTGCCGGAGGCCACGGCGATGATGTTCTTCACACCCGGCAGCAGCTGAACGCCACGCTGCACGGCGTGGGCCACGATGCGGGTGGTGATGCTGACGCTGATGTTGCCGACACCCGGCAGTTGCCTGGCCGCCGCCACCAAGGCGGTGCGCAGCGCCGCATGCTGGCTGGCCGCGGGGTAGCCCAGCTCGACGTCGATGACCACATCGCCACCATCGACCTTGACGGACTTCAGCGCCCTGGCGTCGCCCAGCGTGCGGCTGCTGCCGGAGTCGACCACCGCTTGCAGCAGGGGTTGCAGCTGGGCTTCGGAAATCGCGTTCATGGGCGGGAAGAGTTCACTGAAACGGGCTGCGCAGTCTAGCTGCCGGCTCTTTGGCGTCCGGCCAACAGGGTTTGTGCGTAGAGTGCCCGGGTCTGCAAGGAAACCGGAGATTTCTTCATGCGCCGCACCGCCTTTGCGCCCGCCATCGGGCTGGCCGCCGCCCTCGTCAGCGCCCCTGCCCTCGCCCAGGCCGCGGGCAAGCTGCTGCTCACCGGCGGCGTCTCCAGCATCGACGGCGCAGCCGGTGGCGGGCTGACGCCGTGGGCGATCACCGGCAGCTATGCGTCCACCAGCGAGGTGGGCGCCACCGCCTTCGTCACCCGCGCCAAGACCGGCAACTACGGCCTGTGGACCTATGGCGCCGCGCTCGGCATCAGGGACCGCGTCGAGATCTCGCTGGCCAGGCAGGATTTCGACACCCAGAGCAACCTCGCGCCGCTGGGCCTGGACGGCCTGCACCTGAAGCAGGACATCTTCGGCGTGAAGCTGCGCGTGGCCGGCGACGCCGTGCTGGACAGCGATACGCTGATGCCGCAGCTCGCCATCGGCCTGGAGCACAAGAAGGCCCACGTCGGTGCGCTCGGCCCCACGCTCTTCGGCCCGCTGGGCGCCAAGGCCTCGGGCACCGACGTCTACGTCAGCGCCACCAAGCTGTTCCTCGCCCCCGGCGTGCTGGTCAACCTGACGCTGCGCGCCACCCAGGCCAACCAGAACGGGCTGCTGGGCTTCGGCGGCGCGCAGGGCAGCGGCTACCAGCTGCAGCCCGAGCTGTCGCTGGCCAAGTTGCTCGCCAAGGACCTGGCCGTGGGCGTGGAGTTCCGCGCCAAGCCCGACAACCTGAACCAGTCCGTGCTCGGCGCCGGTGCACTGAAGGAAGACGACTGGAAGGACGTGTTCGTCGCCTGGGCGCCCAGCAAGCACTTCTCGCTGACGGCCGCGTGGGTGGACCTCGGCCGCATCGCGCCGGCCGTGCAGCCCAGGCGCCAGACCGGCGGCTACCTGTCGGCGCAGGTCGCGTACTGACGCGCTTGCGCAGGCTGGGTAAAGAAGTCTTTCCTTCACCGGCGCGCCACAGGCTCGCATCGGCCGCGTGGCAAGCTCGCGCCCCATGCAACTCCACCGTGTTCCCGCGGCTGTCGCGCTGGCCGCCTGCTGCAGCCTGGGCGCTGCCGAAGCGCAGACCCAACCCACCCCTCCTGACGGCGCTGCCTCCGCGCCAGCCCAGCCACGCCGGCCCGCGACACGCCCCGCGACAAGGCCGGCCGACGACCAGGGCAAGGCGCAGCTGGACCGTGTCGAGGTCGAAGGCCGGGCCAGCGACGAGTCCGTGCGCCGCGCATCCACCGCCAGCAAGATCGTCATCACGCGCGAGGAGATCGAGCGCTACGGCGATTCGACCATCGGCGAGGTCATCAAGCGCCTGCCGGGCGTGACCACGGGCGGGCGCCCGGGCCGCGGCGGCGACATCCGCATGCGTGGCATGGGCGGCGGCTACACGCAGATCCTCGTCAACGGCGAGCGCATGCCGCCCGGCTTCTCGGTGGACCAGCTGCCGCCCGACCAGATCGAGCGCATCGAGGTGCTTCGCGCGCCCACCGCCGAGTACGGTGCGCGCGCCATCGCCGGCACCATCAACATCGTGCTGCGCGAGGCGCTGCAAAAGCGCGTCAACGACCTGCGCCTGCAGCTGTCCGAGGAGCGCGGCAAGCTGCGGCCCAACCTCGGCTGGACGCGCAACGACAAGTTCGGCCAGACGGGTGCCTACAACATCACGTTGAACGCGACGCGCAACGAGCGCATCGACGACTACAACAGCACCAGCACGACGCACCTGCTGGGCAGCGGCCAGGACAGCACCATCGTCAACCGCGGCCGCAGCAACTCGGGCAACGAATCGCTCAATGTCAACGGCCGCGTGCAGTGGCGCGAGGCCAACGGCGACAGCTTCGCGCTGCAGCCCTTCATCGTCGTCAACCGCAGCTCGGGCAGCAACGCCTTCGACCAGACGCAGAGCCTGTGCAGCGCCGACCCGACCAGCCAGATCCGCTGCCTGAACTACGACCACGCCGACACCGAGAGCCGCAACCGCTCGACGATGGGCCGCCTGCACGGGCAATGGCAGCACAAGCTGGGCGACGACACGCGACTGGAGGTGCGCGGCGCTTTCGGCAGCATGACCGCCCACGGCACGAGCGACCGCGAGGAGCGCCGCGGCGGCGCGCTCTTCCGCACGCAGGACGACACCACCGACAGCCGCCACGGCTCCTGGAGCATGACGGCCAAGCTGTCGCACCAGATGGCCAGCGAGCACAGCCTCGTGGGCGGCCTGGAGGCCGAGGGGCAGAACCTGGACCAGACGCGCGTGACGCTGCAGAACGGCCTGCCGCTGCCGGCGCTGCAGGACTTTGGCGACAACCTCTCGGCGTCCACCAAGCGCTTCGCGTACTACGCGCAGGACGAGTGGAGCGTGGGCAAGCAATGGAGCTTCTACGCCGGCCTGCGCGGCGAGACCATCACCACCGGCAGCAGCAGCGCCGGCAACCCCGTCAGCAACCGCTCCTCGGTCTGGACGCCGCTGCTGCATGCCGTCTGGAAGGTCGGCGAGAACAGCCGCGACCAGGTGCGCGCCAGCCTGACCCGCTCCTACCGCAGCCCCAACCTGTCGGACCTGATCGCGCGGCCCAGCATCAACTCGCAGTACGCCTGCCCCGACAACGCGCTGTGCGGCGCCAACGTCATCAACTACCCCGACCGCATGGGCAACCCCGACCTGAAGCCCGAGGTGGCACGCGGGCTGGAGCTGGCCTACGAGAACTACCTGAGCCTGGGCGGCATCGTCAGCGTCAACGCGTTCTACCGCCGCATCCAGGACCTGATCCGCGTCGAGCCCGAGCTGGAGACTGTGTCCTGGGCCAGCGTGCCGCGCTGGGTGGCGCGGCCGCGCAACATCGGCGACGCGACGACCTACGGCGTCGAACTGGAAGCCAAGTTCCGCCTGGATCAGTTCCTCACGGACGCGTGGCCCGTCAACATCCGCTCCAACCTGAGCCTGTTCCGCTCACGCGTCGAACAGATCCCCGGGCCGCACAACACGCTGGACCAGCAGCCGCGCGGCACCGCCAACCTCGGCTTCGACTACCGCCTGCGCAGCCTGCCGCTGACGCTGGGCGCCAACGTCAACTACACGCCGGCCTACGAGATCCAGCAGACCGAGCTGCAGCTGACCAACCTGGACAAGAAGCGCGTCGCCGACGCCTTCGCGCTGTGGACCTTCAGCCCCTCGCTGGCCGTGCGCCTGTCGGCCGCCAACCTGGCGCCGCTGGATTACTTCACCGGCAGCGTCATCACCACCGACAAGGCCGTCATCACGGCGCGCAGCGGCGGGCCCAGCTACACGCAGTGGCAGCTGCGCTGGGAAATCAAGATCTGAAGCATCCCTCGCTCAGCCACGCCGCGCTGAACGCGGGCGCATCTGATCGGTCCCCCGAGGGGACGGCGATGCTTGCGGCATCGAGCCGCAAGCATCGCCAGCGCGGGCCGGCTTGGGAGCGGCCTGGCGCTCGGCCCGCCATAACGCGGCAATTCAGCGCGGCAATTCAGCGCGGCAATTCAACGCGGCAGGACGCCGTCGAAGTAGATGCTCCCGTCCAGGTCCAGGATGAAGCCCTTGACCGCCGCGCGCTGCGGCACCGCGAGCTTGCCGTAGCCCATGGGCGTCCACGGCAGTTGCTCCAGCGCGATCTTCTGCGTCTTGCCATACAGCAGCTTGCGGTCCTCCTGCTTCAGCGCCTGGCGCGCCTCGGCCAGCAGCTTGTCGTAGGCCGGGTCGCACCAGAACGTGCCGCTGTTGGACCCGCAGGCCAGTTGCGCCGCCGTACTGGCCGGCTCGGTGTCGCCGTTCCAGCCGCTCAGCGCCACGTCGTGCTCGCCGGCGTCGATGCGGCGCAGGTACTCGCCCCACTCGTAGGTGACGATGCGCGCCTTGACGCCCACCTTGGCCCAGTCGGACTGGATCATCTGCGCCATCAACTGGCCGTTGGGGTTGTAGGCGCGCACCACGGGCATGGCCCAGAGCTGCAGGTCCAGCGGCAGCACGCCGGCCTTCTGCAGCAGCGCCTTGGCCTTCGCGGGGTCGTAGGGCGCGGCCTTGAGGCTGGCATCGTGCGCCCAGTTGGCGGCCGGGATGACGGTGGTGGCGGCCGTGCCGGCGTCGCCGTAGACCGTGCGCAGGATCGCCGCCTTGTCGATGGCCATGTCCAGCGCCTGGCGCACCGCCAGCTTCGCGAGCGCGGGCTTGCGGGTGTTGTACGCCAGGATGCCGACGTTGAGCCCAGGCGCGGTGGCGATGCGGATGGCGGGGTCCTTCTTCAGCTCGGCCAGCTCGGCCGGGCCGACCGGCGCGGCGATGTCGCACTCGTCGCGCTTCAGGCGCTGCGAGCGCACGGTGGCGTCAGGCGTGATCGCGTAGACGAGCTGGTCGGCGCGCGGCTTCTCGTCACGGCGCCACCAGCCAGGATGTTTGGTGTAGCGGATGACGGCGTCCTTGCGGAAGCTCTTCAGCTGGAAAGGCCCCGTGCCCACCGGCCACTGTGCGATGCGCTGCGGCGTGCCGGCCTTCAGCAGCTGCGCGCCGAATTCGGCGGACTGCATGCCCGCGAAAGCGAACGTCAGCGCCGCCAGGAAGGAGGCGTCGCGCTCGGCCAGCGTGATGCGCACCTGGTGCTCGCCGGTCTTCTCGACCTGGCGGATCAGCTTCTCCCAGCCCATGGACACCACGTAGGGCGACACGTTGGGGAAGGCCTTGGCGAAGGCACTGTCGCGGCTGAGCACGCGGCCGAACGTGAACAGCACGTCGTCGGCGTTGAACTCGCGCGTGGGCTTGAACTCGTCAGTCGTGTGCCAGGCCACGCCGCGGCGCAGCTCGAAGGTGTAGGCCAGGCCGTCGGGGCTGACGCGCCAGCTCGCGGCCAGGCCCGGGATGAGCTCGTCCGCGCCGCGCCTGACCTCGACGAGCGTGCCGAAGATGGGCATGTGAGCGACGTGGTCGATGCCGCTGTCGGTCATCGCCGGGTCGAAGGTCTTGGGGCTGCCGGCGGCGCAGAAGCGCAGCGTGGTGTCCGCACCGGCCCACAGGGGCAGCGCCAGCAGCAGGGTGGCGGCAAGTCGCATCACTTCAGGATCTCGGCGGTGGGCACGAAGGGCAGGATACCCATCGATTGATACAGGGCCGACGGCGACAGCGCGCGCGTCTGGCCGTTCAGGCCCTGCAGGACGAGGGCCACGCGGCGGATGGCGCGGATGTCGGCCACCGGGTCGCCGTCCACCAGCACCAGGTCGGCCTGCTTGGCCACCTCGATGCTGCCGATGTCGGCCAGCCGGTCGCTGTACTTGGCGCCGTTCCACGTCGCGATCTTCAGGGCCTGCGCGGCCGGGATGCCGGACTGCACATACAGCTCCAGCTCGCGCTGCAGCGCGAAGCCGGCTGTCGCATCGGTGCCCGCCACGAGCGGTATGCCGGCCGCATGCAGGCGGCGCAGCAGGTCGGTCATGACCTGCCAGCTCGCGCGCCAGCGCCGGGCCTTGGCGTCGTCCATGTCCACCTCGGCCGACAGGAAGCTGCGCTGCACCACCGCCGGCAGGTTGGCCGCCACCATCGCGTAGCTGGGGTTGGGCTGGCCCTGGCGCTGCGTGAACTGCGCCTCGAAGGCGGTCATCGTCGGGTCCACCACCGTGCCGCGCTTCTTCAGCAGCGCGATGAAGTCGCGGGTGCGCGCGTCGTTGAGCTTGAGGTCCGCCGCCTTGTCGCCCACCAGGTTGAAGCGCAGCAGCGTGCGCGTGTCGTCGTCCTTGCCGACGAGGAAGTTCAGCGTCACCTGGTTGATGTGGTGCAGCTCGTCGAACCCCGCCTCCACGGCCTGGCGCGCCGTCATGAAGGCCGGTACATGGCCGCCGGTGCGCAGCCCCAGCGACCGCGCGTGCGCCACCATGGGCTTCACCCACTCGGGGCGGATGGAGTTGTAGAGCTTGAGCTGGCGGTAGCCGCGCGCGGCATACCAGTCGATGGCGGCGAGCGCGTCGGGGAGGTTGTCCGGCACGAAGTCGGCCTGCGACGAGAACGGGCTCTTGCCCTCGATGAAGCCGTTGGCCGTGATGCGTGGCCCCAGCAGCTCGCCACGCATCACGCGGCCACGCAGCAGCGCCAGGTCGGCGTTGCTGTTGCCCACGTCGCGCACGGCCGTCACGCCGGCGGCCAGATCCAGCAGCAGGTCGCTCTCGTCCACGTGGGCATGCATGTCGATGAAGCCGGGCAGCAGCGTGCGGCCCTTGCCGCTGATGCGCTGGGCCGGCTGCGCATTCGCCAGGCTGCCGGGCCTGGCGATGGCGGCGATGCGGCCTTCGAACAGATAGACGTCCGACGGGCCGCGCAGCACCGCGGCCTGGGCGTCGAACCAGCGCACGCCTTCGATGACGGTCAGGCCCGGCAACGGCTGGGGCAGCTCGCGCGCCACGCGCTGCAGTCGCACCAGTTCGGCAGCCTTTTGCGCGCTGGCGAGTTGGTCCACCTCGCCCTCGAAGCCCTGCAGCACTGTCGCGCCCCAGCCCGGAGACACGCGAGCGAACAGCGCGCGGTTGTCCTCGCGCAGCCACAGGTAGCTGGGCGCGAGGTCCAGGCCCGTGATCGCGTAGAGCCCCACGTCCACGCCGCCGGCCTTCAGCGCCTGCACGCGCGCGATGGCGACCTGCCCCACCGGCAGGCCCGGCGCACGCTGGTCGGGCCGCGCCAGCAGCGCCTGCGCCAGCCGCGCGGCCCACGCCGGGCTGGACTCCACCGGCAGGAACACCGCCTCACGCGCGACGCCCGGCTTGTCGCCCTGGTCCACCGGCGAGCGCCACACGACGCGGCCATCGGCCTGACGCTCGAAGCGCTCATCGATGCGCGCGCCGTACGTGGCCACGCCTTCGTTGCGGTAGGCCGTCCAGGTGCCGTCGGGTGCGAACTCCAGCAGCTCCTTCTGGTCGGGCCCGCGGCCGTTGTTGCGGTAGCTGTAGTCCACCACCATGCGGCCAGGCGACTCGACCAGCTTCAGCTGGCCGCAAGCCGTCTTCATGCACAGCACCGTGTAGGTCTGGGCCTCAGCATGGGCCGTGGCAGCGGCCAGCGCCGTGGCAAGCAGGAGTGACAGCAGCTTCATTCGACGGATCTCCGTGAACCTGGGTTCGCGCGGACTTTACGGGCGGGCCCGGCCGAGAGACGCGACGCCCTTGTTGGCCAGCATGTCGGCGCGCTCGTTGCCCGGGTCGCCGGCATGGCCCTTGACCCAGCGCCATTCCACGCTGTGCAGCTTGCGCAGTGCGTCCAGCCGCTGCCACAGGTCCGCGTTCTTCACCGGCTTGCCGTCGGCCGTCTTCCAGCCGCGGCGCTGCCAGTTGACGATCCATTCGGTGATGCCCTTGCGCACGTACTCGCTGTCCAGATACACGACCACGTCGCAGCTGCGCTTGAGCGACGCCAGCGCCTCGATGGGCGCCGTCAGCTCCATGCGGTTGTTGGTCGTGCCGGGTTCGCCGCCGAAGAGTTCCTTGTCGTGGCCGCCGCTGGACAGCCAGGCGCCCCAGCCGCCAGGGCCCGGGTTGCCCTTGCAGGCGCCGTCGGTGTAGATCGTGACCTGCGGGCGCTTGATGGCCAGGACAGGTGGCGTGGATTCGGTCATTTTTTGTTCTGATGGTTGTTCAGCGCAACGGCCGGTGCCTTCTTGGCAGCCGCGCGCCCGTTCTTGGCCAGGCCGATCATGCGCATGCCGTGCACGCGCTTGACCGCCTGGATGAAATACACCGCGCCCAGCACCGGCCACCAGCGCGAGCCCACGCCTTCCACCCACTGCCAGCGGTCCAGCCAGGCCTGGCTGCGCAGCGGCGGGCGGTAGCCGCCGAAGCGTGCCGCCTCGACGTCGAAGCTCAGCAGCTTGAGCCAGTCGCGCAGGCGCCAGTAGCCGATGAACTCGCCGTCGCGAGGCAGGTAGGGCTCGCCGCGGCGCTTGAGCCGGCCCAGGTTCTGGCGCAGGCCCCACAGGCTCGCCGGGTTCAGCCCGAAGACGATGAGCCGGCCCTCGGGCCGCAGCACACGGTCCACCTCGCGCAGCACGGCGTGGGCGTCGCAGGCCAGCTCCAGGGAATGGGGCAGCAACACCAGGTCCAGGCTGGCGCTCTCGAAGGGCAGCGCATCGAACTCACAGTGCAGGTCGCGCCCGACGAGCCAGCGGTGGGGCATGCGGTTGGTCTGCAGACCGTCCAGTTCGGGCAGGCCCAATTGCAACGCGTGGTAACCGAACAGGTCGATGACCGCCGCGTCCACCTGTGCCTGCTCCCAGGCCAGCAGATAGCGCCCCGGAGGGGTTTGCAGCCAGGCTGCCAAATCTATACTCGGACTTTTATCTGTCATGGGTGATTTGGCGGCATGAAACAGGGGCAACCCATCATCAGCTCGCAGTCTGCGTCCTCGGCGCTGACACTGACGCCCCTCCCCGCCTTCGACGACAACTATCTCTGGCTGCTGGATGACGGCCGCGAGGCCATCGTCGTCGATCCAGGTGATGCCGCACCGGTTGCCGCGGCGCTGGACGCTCGGGGGCTGACGCTGACAGGCATTCTATTGACGCATCACCACGGCGATCACGTCGGCGGCGTCAACGCGCTGCGACCGCGGCTGCAAGGGCCCGTCTACGCACCGGCCGGCGAGAAGATGCCCGAGCCCGTCGAACGTGTGCAGGGTGGCGACACCGTCGAGTTGCTGGGCCTGCGCTTCGCCGTCATGGACGTGCCGGGCCACACGGCCGGCCACATCGCCTATTTCGCGACCGACGTGCCCGGCAGCGATCCGCTGCTGTTCTGCGGCGACACCTTGTTCAGCGCCGGCTGCGGCCGGCTGTTCGAAGGCACGCCGGCGCAGATGCACGCGTCGCTGCAGTCGCTGGCCGCGCTGCCCGCTGAAACACGCGTCTGCTGCGCCCACGAATACACGCTGTCCAACCTGCGCTTCGCGCGCGAGGTGGACCCCGCCAACACCGCCCTCGCGGCCTACGCCGCCTGGTGCGAGGCCCAACGCGCCGCCGGCCGCCCCACGCTGCCGGCGCGGCTGGGCACCGAGACCCAGATCAACCCATTCCTTCGCTGCACCGAACCCGCGCTGCGTGACGCCGCGCGGCGCCATGCCCCTGTCAAACTGCCGGCCGCGCCCAGCCCGGTCGATGTGTTCGCGACGCTGCGCGAATGGAAGAACGGATTCCGATGACCCTGATCCACCGCCTCACACCGCTCGCCCTGGCCACGCTGCTGGCCGCCTGCGCGGCCACCACCGCCCCGGTCAACGAGGCCGCCAACCCCGCCCCCACCCCCGAACAGACCGCCGCCGTCGTGCAGGCGGCACTGGCACCGCCGCCCGTGGTGGCACCGCCGCCCACGCGCGACGTCGTGGCCGGCCTGCTGGAAGACAACCTGCGCCCCGGCGAGAAGATCGACCTGGACGCGCCCGACGCCAGCGCCGACCTGTGGGTGCGCGTGCGCGGCGGCTTCCAGCTGCCCGACCTGGACGACGACTGGGTGCGCAAGGCCGAGGCCTGGTACAGCGCCCGGCCCGACTACGTCGAGCGCATGACCACGCGCGGCAGCCGCTACCTGTTCCACATCCTGGAAGAGGTCGAGAAGCGCGGCATGCCCAGCGAGCTGGCGCTGCTGCCCTTCATCGAGAGTGCCTTCGTCACGCATGCCGTGTCCACGGCCAAGGCGACCGGCATGTGGCAGTTCATGCCCGCCACGGGCCGCGATTTCGACCTGAAGCAGAACATCTTCCGCGACGACCGCCGCGACGTGCTCGCCTCCACGCGCGCCGCGCTGGACTACCTCGGCCGCCTCTACAAGATGTTCGGCGACTGGCACCTCGCGCTGGCCGCCTACAACTGGGGCCCGGGCAACGTGCAGAAGGCCGTGGCCCGCAACCAGCGCCTGGGCCTGCCCACCGACTACGCCAGCCTGAAGATCCCCGACGAGACGCGCTACTACGTGCCCAAGCTGCAGGCCGTGAAGAACATCGTCTTCGCGCCCGACCGCTACGCGCTGACGCTGCCGCCGGTGGCCAACCACCCCTACTTCCTGAGCGTGAAGATCGAGCGCGACATCGACGTGTCGCTGGCCGCGCAGTTCGCCGGCATCTCGCTGGAGACCTTCCAGCAGTTCAACCCGCAGATGAACAAGCCGGTCATCCTGGCCGCCGCCACGCAGCAGGTGCTGCTGCCCTACGACCAGGCCAGCGCATTCGCCGAGAGCCTGGCCCGCCACACCGGCCCGATGGCGAGCTGGACGGCCTGGGTCGTGCCCAAGACCATGAGCCCGGGCGAGGCCGCCAAGCGCAACGGCACGAGCGAAGTGCTGCTGCGCGAGATCAACAAGATCCCGCCCAAGATGCTGGTCAAGGCCGGCTCCACGCTGCTGGTGCCGCGCGGCGAGCATGTGCACGCGGACGTGTCCGAGCGGCTGGCCGACACCGCGGCGCTGAACCTCGCGCCCGACGCGCCGCCGCTGCGCCGCCTCACGCTCAAGGCCGGCAAGGCCGACACCGTCGCCGCCGTGGCAGCCCGCTACAAGGTCAAGGCCGAGCAGGTCGCGCAGTGGAACAAGGTGGGCAATGGCGCGCGCTTCAAGCCGGGCCAGTCCATCGTCGTCTACACCGCGAACACGCCGGCCAAAAGGAGCGAACCTGCCATCAAGACCCGGCCGGTGGCGAAGGCCTCGATGGCCAAGGCGGCCCCTGCCAAGGTCGTGCGGGTGGCAGCCAAGCAGCCTGCTGCCAAGGCCGCAAAGACGGTCAAGGCGGCCGGCAACGGCCGCAACGTGATGGCGGCCGCGGCGCCCTGACGGTCGCCGGCGGCGTTCAGCGCACGAAGAACAGCGCCACGCAGGCCCCCAGGCCAGCCATCCAGAGCAGCGAGCGCAACGAGGCCTGGTCGGCCAGGTAGAGCGCGATGAAGAGCAGGCGCGACACCACGAAGCCCAGCGCCAGCAGGTCCACCGTGCCCTGCGCGGCCTGGTGCTGCGAGGCGACGAACAGGCCGGCGATGAACACCGGCAGCGCCTCCCAGCTGTTGGCCTGCGCCGCGTTCGCACGCGCCTGCCAGCCGTCGAGCCGGGCCAGCCACGCGCGCGGCTGGTGGTTGTCGAAGCCACCGTCGCGGCGCCGCTTGCCGAAGCCCTTGGACTTGGCCAGCCCCGCGCAGGCGATGGGCAGCACGCAAGCGACGAGCAGGCAGAGTTGGGCAACAGTCATGAAGGCTCCTGAATGGCGTGGTGTATGCCCAAGCGGCTGCCGTGGAACTGGCTTGGCCAGGCCACTGGCAGCGCCCCCTTGAGGGGGCCGGCGAAGCCGGTAGGGGTTGGGCTCATCTTCTGTCGGTCAGCGCATGGGCGATGGTGCCCAGGTCCACGTATTCGAGTTCGCTGCCCACCGGCACGCCGCGCGCCAGCCGCGTGGAGGTGATGCCGCGCACGCGCAGCGCCTCGGCCAGCACATGGGCCGTGGCCTCGCCCTCGGCGGTGAAACTCGTGGCGAGGATGACCTCCGCCACGCCGGCTTCGCTCGCGCGGGCCAGCAGCTCAGCGGCGCCGATCTGGCGCGTGCCGACGCCGTCCAGCGGGCTCAGCCGCCCCAGCAGCACGAAGTAGTAGCCGCGGTAGGACCCGGTGCGCTCCAGCGCGGCCTGGTCGGCCGGCGTCTCGACGACGCACAGCAGCGCCGCATCGCGCTGCGCGTCCGCGCAGACGCTGCAGATGGGCGTCTCGCTGAACGTGTGGCAGCGCTCGCAGTGCTTGATGTGCTCGCCCGCCGCGGTCAACGCGTCGGCCAGGCGCGGCATCGCCAGCCGGTCGTGCTGCAGCAGGTGGTAGGCCATGCGCTGCGCCGACTTCTGGCCCACGCCGGGCAGGCGCTTGAGCGCCTCGACGAGCGCATCAAGGGCGGTCAAAACGGGAATTTCATCCCGGGCGGGAGAGGCATGCCGGCGGTCAGCTTGCCCATCTTCTCGGCGCTGGTGGCCTCGGCGCGGCGCACCGCGTCGTTGAAGGCGGCGGCCACGAGGTCTTCCAGCATGTCCTTGTCGTCGGCCAGCAGGCTGGGGTCGATGGTCACGCGGCGGACCTCGTTCTTGCAGGTCATGACGACCTTCACGAGGCCGGCGCCGCTCTGGCCTTCGACCTCGATGTGGGCGAGTTCGTCCTGCGCCTTCTTCAGGTTGTCCTGCATCGCCTGGGCTTGCTTCATCAAGCCGGCGAGTTGGCCTTTCATCATGGTCTTTTCCTGGTCAGGGGGTGGGGGTCAGCGGCTGCACGGAGCCCGGCAGGATGCGCGCTGAAGGGAATTGGGACAGCAGTGTGCGCGTCATCGGGTGATCGGCGGCCAGATCTTCGGCCGCGCGCTGCTGCGCTTCGGCGCGCGCGATGGTGCGCAGCGCGATGGAGTCTTCGGCCACGCCAGCTTCGATGTCGAGCCTGGCGTCCAGCGCCGCTTCGAGCTTGGCGACCAGCGCGGGCTGGCGCAGCGACTCACGCTCCAGGCGCAGCGTCCAGACCTCGCGGCCGTCCACGGTGCGGCAGGCCAGCGCCTGGGCCTGGCGGGCGAGTTCGCCGGTCATGCCCGGCAGGCTCAGCGCCGCGATGCGTTCGGCCCAGCGGGCGCCTTCGGGCGTCTCGCGCAGCACGGCGCGGCGCGGCGCCTCGGGTTCGCCGCGCGGGGCGGCGATGGCGATGGCCGGCAGGTCGTCCGCGTCCATCCACGGCGGCGGCGCGTCGTCGGGCGGCGGGCCGTCGAAGTCCATGAGC
Source organism: Roseateles sp. (assembly GCF_965229315.1). Classification (GTDB taxonomy): domain Bacteria; phylum Pseudomonadota; class Gammaproteobacteria; order Burkholderiales; family Burkholderiaceae_C; genus Pelomonas. Next base: position 1,041,735 of record NZ_CBDDJA010000002.1, on the reverse strand, counting down.
TCTTCGGCAACGACCTCGCGTTCGACGGGCTTGGGCCGCAGCCGGTCGCTGAAGCTGGGCGCTGCAGGCTCGGCCACCTTGGCAGGCGCGACGGCAGGCGCCGGTGCGAGGGCCGGGGGCGCGGCAACGGGCGCCGTCACCGCGGCAGCCACAGGAGCAGCAGAAACAGCAATAGCCAATGACACGGCTGGCGCAACGGGCGGCACCGCCCTGGGCAGCGGCACGGCCACGACGGCCTTGGCCACGGCCGCCGGGCGCACCAGCGCCGCAGCCTTGACCGGCCGGGGCTGCGTGCCCGCGGGCCGGAAGGCCAGCATGCGCAGCAGCACCATCAGCAGGCCGGCGTACTCGTCGGGCGCCAGGTGCAGTTCCGCGCGGCCGTGCAGGGCCATGCTGTACATCAGCTGGATCTCGTCGGCCGGCAGCGCCGCCGCGAGGCGCCGGATTTCCGCCGTCTCGTTGTCCGTGTCGTCCAGCGCCGTCGGTGCAGCCTGGGCCAGCGCCATCTGCTGGAACAGCGTGGCCAGGTCCTCCAGCGTGCCGGCCGCCGACAAGCCGGCAGCGCGCAGCGCGTCCGCCTGCGCCACGACGGCCTCGCCGCTCGCCGCGGCCAGCGCGTCGACGATGGCCACGATGTGCCCGCGGTCCACGCTGCCCAGCATCTGGCGCACGCCATCCTCGCTCAAGGACCCGGCGCCGAAGGCGATGGCCTGGTCCGTCAGCGACAGCGCGTCGCGCATGGAGCCGCGCGCCGCGCGCGACAGCAGCCGCAGCGCGCCGGGCTCGGCCGGCACGCTCTCGGCGCCCAGCACGTTGGTGAGGTGCATCTGCACGTCCGCCGCCGCCATGGGCCGCAGGTTGAACTGCAGGCAGCGCGACAGCACGGTGACCGGCACCTTCTGCGGGTCGGTCGTGGCGAGCACGAACTTCAGGTAGTCCGGCGGCTCCTCCAGCGTCTTCAGCATCGCGTTGAACGCGGTGTTCGACAGCATGTGCACTTCGTCGATCATGTAGACCTTGAAGCGCCCGACCACCGGCTTGTAGACGGCCTGGTCCAGCAGCTGCGAGATTTCCTCCACGCCGCGGTTGGAGGCCGCGTCCAGCTCCACGTAGTCCACGAAGCGGCCGGCGTCGATGTCGCGGCAGGCCGGGCACACGCCGCAGGGTCGCGCCGTGATGCCGCCGGTGCCGTCCGGCCCGGTGCAATTCAGGCTCTTGGCGAGGATGCGCGAGACCGTCGTCTTGCCGACGCCGCGCGTGCCGGTGAACAGGTAGGCATGGTGCAGCCGGCCCTGCGTCAGCGCATTGGCCAGCGCCTGCACGACATGCTCCTGCCCGACGAGCTGCTCGAAACTCTGCGGACGGTATTTGCGGGCCAGGACCTGGTAACTCATGGGGCCGGATTCTAGGAGGCGCCAGGCGCGCCCGAGCCGAGCGAGGCACCGCGGATAATCCGCCCCCATGACCTCGCAAGCCCCCCTCACCTACGACCAGGCCGGTGTCAACTACGACCTGATCGACCCGCTCAAGATCACCGCGCAGCGCGCCGCCGCGGCCACCGCCACCCACCTCGCCGGCCACGGCTTCAGCGAGGTGAAGGCATCGCGCGGAGAGTCCGCCTACGTCGTGGACGTGGGGCCGTTCTACATGGCCTCCATCGTCGAATGCCTGGGCACCAAAACGCTGGTGGCCGACGAGATGGCGAAGCTGACGGGCAAGAGCTTCTTCGCCGGGATTGCGCAGGACACGATCGCGATGGCCGTCAACGACCTCATCACCGTCGGCGCCACGCCGCTGGTCGTGCAGGCCTACTGGGCCGCCGGCGGCAGCGACTGGTTCGGCGACGCCCAGCGCGCGCAGGCGCTGGTGGCCGGCTGGAAGGCGGCCTGCGACACCTGCCAGGTCGCCTGGGGCGGCGGCGAGACGCCGGCGCTGGCCGGCATCGTCGAGGACGGCCGCATCGACCTGGCTGCGTCGTGTACCGGCCTCATCAACCCCAAGGAACGCCTGTCCGTCGGCGACAAGCTGGGCGCGGGCGACGCCATCGTGCTGCTGGCCTCCAGCGGCATCCATGCCAACGGCCTGAGCCTGGCGCGCAAGCTGGCGGAGCGGCTGCCCGACGGCTACCTGACCGAGATCGAGCCAGGCCTGACCTACGGCGAAGCGCTGCTGGCGCCCACCGCGCTGTACTCGCCCGTCACCGAGGCGCTGTGGAAGGCCGGCATCGCGCCGCACTACTGCGCCAACATCACCGGCCACGGCTGGCGCAAGCTGCTGCGCCACCCGAGCGCGCTGACCTACCGCATCCACACCGTGCCGCCCAAGACGCCGGTACTGGCCTTCATCCAGAAGGAAGCCGGGCAGGATGACCGCGAGGCCTATTCCACGCTGAACATGGGCGCGGGCTTCGCGATCTTCGTGGCTGCCGAGGATGCCGAGCGCACCGCGCAGGTCGCACGCGACTGCGGCATCGAGGCCTGGGTGGCCGGCAGGGTCGAGGCGGGCGAGAAGCAATTGCTGATCGAGCCGCTGGGCATCCGCTTCAGCGAAGACGACCTGCACCTGCGCTGAACCGCGCCAGACCGCTCGTGCCGTGGTTCTACTCGCAAATGGTGCAGTGGCATGTGCTGCTCGCCTGGTGCAGCGCCGGCCTCTTCTTCCTGCGCGGCCTGCTGTTCCAGTTCGGCACGCCGAAGCTGCAGGCCATCGCCAAGGACGCCCGGCTGCTGGTGCTGGTGTTCGGCGTCAACGCCTGCCTCGTCGTCACGGGCCTGAGCCTGTGGGGCAGCATCGGCTACAACCCGATGCGCCACTGGTGGCTGGGCTTGAAGCTGATCGCGCTGGTGGGCTACCTGATCTGCGGCCACTGGGCGATAAGTCAAGCCCGCCTGCACCTGCTGGGCTACCTGACCGCCCTCGCGCTGCTCGCGCTGGCGATGGACTTGTCCATCAACCGGCAATTCCTGCCGGGTTGAGCGTGGACGTCGCCCGGGACCGGTAGAATGCGAAGTGACGGGCCTCCCCGCATGGAAGCGCGCCCAACCGGGTCAGGTGGGGAACCAAGCAGCCCTAAGCGTTGCAACCAGTGCCGGGGTCAGGCTCGTCACCCTCCCCTTGCTGCCCCCGCGGCAGCCGCCCATGAAAAAAGCGGGTGGAGTGACCCACCCGCCTTTCAACAGTGCCGACCTTTGAGGTCATTTGGGCGGCTGCTTGGCCGGCCCGGCAGCCGGCGGTTCCGTCGTGATGACGCTCAGTTCCTCCAGCTTGCCGCCCTTGGCCACGGAGCCGCTGACGGTACCCTCGCCCGCCACCCGGCGCAGGCACAGGTCGCGCATGTCGCCCTTCTGCACCTCGCAGCGTTTGGCGGCGTTGGCGGCGTAAATCGACGCGTCATCGCCGGGGGACGTCAGCCGGCCACGGCGGGCCTCGGCGTAGGCCGCACCGGCTTCCTTCAGGCAGACGCTGCGGGGCTGGCTGCTGCGGCCCATCGTGCAGTCGGCCTTCTCGCGCTCGTACTTCAGTTGTGCGCTGTCGACATTCGACGGCGCCTTGGGCGCGGCCTGCGCCGCGCCGCCCATCAGGGCCAGCGAGAGCACGGCGGTCAGGGGTGCCAGGCCGAGGGTTCGGATCGGGTGCTTCATGCGACCTCCGTCGATGTGAAGAGCAAAGGAATGTCGATGACTCAGCCGCGGGCGCGGACCGGGCGGTCGTTGTCCGAGATGTAGACCTCGACGCGGCGGTTCATCGCACGGTCGGTGTTGCTGCTGTTGCTGGCCACCGGGTAGCGCTCGCCGTAGCCGCGGGTGTCGATGCGGCTGGCGTCGACGCCGGCGCGTTGCAACGCGTCGGCCACGGCACGCGAGCGGCGCTCCGACAACACCTGATTGGCCTCGTCGCTGCCCACGCTGTCGGTGAAGCCTTCGATCAGGATGCGGCGCTCGGGATGCTGGCTCAGGAACGTGGCCAGCTTGGTGATGGCCCCTTGCGCGCCCGGCTTGATTTCGGCGCGGCCGAACTCGAACAGCACGTCGCCCAGCGTCACCAGCATGCCGCGGTCGGTCTGCTTGGCCTGCAGGTCGTTCAGTTCCTGCTGCAGCGCGGCAGCCTGCTGCTGGGCCTGCGCGGCACTGGCCTGGGCGGCCGCCGCCTGGGCGCGTGCGCTGTTGGCATCGGCGCTGGCCATCGCGGCCTGCGCGTTGGCATTGGCCGCCTGGGCATTGGCGTCAGCGGCCTGGGCACGCGCACGCTGGGCAGCAGCGCCATTCGCATCGGCACGCACACGCTCGCGGTCGGCCTCGGCGGACTTGATCGCGTCTTCATCGGACGCGGCCTTGGCCTGCGTCATCGCCGTGCGCGCCTGCTGCATGGCGACGTAGGCGGCGGAATCGATGTCGGCGGGCGCCTCGCGCTTGGCGCTGAGTTCATCGGCGCGGCGCAGCGAATCGGTGGCCTTCTTCAGCTCCAGCGCGGCGTACTTGGACACGGCCGGGTCGGCGGACGCGCGCGACACCGTCGTGCGGGCCTGCTCGAGCTGGGGCGTGACGGTCGGGGCGCTCGCGCAGCCGGCGAAGAGGGCCGCGGCGGCCAGTGCGGTCAGGGCGGTGGCAAATGGCTTCATGGTGTGGGTTCCTTGTTGTTCGTTGGTGCGGATCACGAGCGGTTGATCTGAGCCTGCAGCTGCTGGATGCTTTCGCGCAGTTCGATCAGCGCCCGGTCGGAGCGTGCGGAACGGGCCTTGGCCTGGGCCAGTGCGGCGTCGGCGGACGCCTGCTCGGCCAGTTGGCGCGCGGCGACATAGTCCTTGGCCGCCATCGCGGCGTTGGCGCGGGTCAACTTGTCGCGCGCCGAGGCGAGTTCTGCCGGCGCATCGGCGGAATTGCTGGAGGCCTGGTCCACCGCGGCATTGGCGACGGCCAGTTGCTCCTTGGGCGGCGGCGCCGAGGCACAGGCGGCCAGCGCCAGGGCGAGAGCCAGGGCGAGGACACCTTGGCCGTGCGTCGAATTGAATTTCATTGCGGACTCCTGCGGTTTTGATCGCGCCGGCCGCCAAGGCATCTCGGTGGCCGGTGTCAGCGGGGTGCCGACATTGCCAATTCAGTATTCGCCAGGAGCGGCGCGCCAACCGTCAGCGGGTCGCGCCAAGATTTGTGGGACTGGCCTTACAGCCCCGGTGCGGATGCAGCCGTCAGCCGGCCGCCTGCCGGAAGGCCATCACGGCCTGGTTGCGAAGCGTGCGCAGCAGGGACAGCTCCTTGTCGCTGACCTGCACGGCGCCGGCCCGCGCATGGTCGGCATAGATCAGGCCCAACGGCGCGCCCTTGAGCATCAGCGGCAGCAGCAGGAAGCTCTGCGCGCCGAACTCGCTGTTGAACCACGCGGGCAGTCGCGACGCGATGTTCGCGGCACGCGCGTCCTGGATCAGTGTGTCGACGCCCTTCAGGCAGATCGCGCCCAGCAGGTCCGGCGGCTGCGCGGTGAGGTCTACACGCAGCAGCGGCGCCAGGCGTTCGATGTCGGCACCCACGCCCAGGCGCCCGGTCAGCGTCTGGCCGCGCCCATCGCGCAGGCAGAAGATGACGCGGCGCAGGCCCAGGGCGCGGTACATGGTCTCCATGATCATGCGCAGCACTGCGTTGAGCTGCGCGCTGTCGACCATGGCGTCGGTGATCTCCTGGATGCCGGCGGCCAGCAGTTCGCTCGCGTGGGCGGCGTCTGCCGGTGCGCCAACAGCCGTGCGCTCCAGCACCAGCGTGGGCGCGAGTTCATGCGCCGTCAGCGAGTCATGCGGCGATGGGGCCAGCGGCGCGAGCAGACGCTGCGCATGGGACTCGCGCGGCAGCCGCAACTCCAGCGCCTCGGTCATCTGCGCAAGGTGCTGGCGCGCCGTGTCCGCCGCCTGCTCGAAGGCCTCGGCACTCACGCCCAGCGCCCGTGCATGGCGCTGCGCCAGCGCCCGCAGCCTGGCATGGGCCTGCTCGGGGGGCGTGTTGAGGATGAGGTCCGCCATGTCGTTGCTGGCGCGGGCCAGCCAGCGCTGGCGCTCGGCGCTGTCCTCGATGAGCTTGGCCGGCGCATCGCCGCCGGGGCGGCGCATCGAGCGTTGCAGGCTCACGGGCAGCCCCCATTGCCGGGCCACGCCCAGGCCCAGGCCCTCGTAGCTCATGCCCAGCACCTGCGTCGAGGCCGCGGCCTCACTGAGCGGCGGCTGGCCCTCCTCGGCCGCGCCGGCGAGGCGGCGCACCGCGTCGGCCTCTTCCGGGAAATAGAACTCCGTCAGCGTGCGGCCCAGGTGGTGCAGCATGGCGCCGAGGAAAGCCTCCTCGGCCTCGCGCGGGCTGGCGCACAGCTCGCGCGCGAGCGATGCGGCCATGAGTGAGCGCAGGAAGTCCTCGCGCAGGCGCTGCGCATGGCCCTTGTTCTCCATGCGCTCCAGCAGCACCAGCGACAGCGCCAGGTTGCGGATGCCGGCGAAGCCGATCAGCGCCACCGCGCGCGACACCGTGCTGATGCCGCCGCCACCCGCGTGCTGGTATTGAGCCGTGTTGACCAGGCGCAGCAGCTTCTGCGTCAGGGCCACGTCCTTCAGGATCTCGTTGGACAGGCTGGCCAGGCTCTCGTTCTCGGACTGCGTGAGCCGCTGGATGCGGCTGATGGCGTCGGACAGCGCGGGGAAGTCGCTCTTGTGCCGCATGCGGCGCAGCAGGAAGTCCAGCACCGGCGCCTCGTGGGTGTCGGCATCGGGTTCCGCCACCGGCCGCAGCCAGGCCGCCAACGCGTCGCGCAGCAGCATGGCGCTGGGCCAGCGCGCCGAAGGGTCACGCGCCAGGCCACGCTGCACGATGGCGCGCAGCGCGTCGTCCACGTCGCTGGCCAGGCCCGAGGGCAGGTGCAGGTCGGTCGTCTGCACGCGCTGGATGGCACGCCAGGGGTCGGGGTCCTGGTTCAGGCGCTGGCCGCTCAGCATCTCGGCCAGCATGACGGCGGCGGCGAACACGTCCATCTGCGGCTGCGGCGGCGCGCCGCGCGCGGCCTCCGGCGAGATGTAGCCCGGCGTGCCGACGATGCGGGCCTGCAGCCGCGTGTCGGTGGACACGCGCGCCGCGATGCCGAAGTCCATCACCCGCGGCCGGCCGCGCGCGTCGAGCAGGATGTTGCTGGGCTTGAGGTCGCGGTGCACGAGGCCGGCGGCGTGCGCCGCCACGAGGCCGTCCAGCACGGCCAGCATCATCGTCACCGCCTCGGCCGCGCCGGGCCTGGGGCCGGCACGCAAGCGCTGGCTCAGCGTGCCGCCCGCCACGTACTCGAAGACGAGGTAGGACTGGCCGCCCTGCGTGTCGGCCTCGAAGACCGGCACGATGCTGGGGTGGGTGAGCCGGCTGACGGCGCGGGCCTCGTGCAGCCATTCGTCCACGCTGCCGGGTTCCGCAGCCGGCTTGAGCAGCTTGACGGCGACCTCGCGGTCCAGCAGCGGGTCATGCGCCAGCCAGACCGTGGCCTGCCCGCCCTCGCCCAGGCGCTGCAGCAGCCGGAAGCGGCCAAGCTGGGGCAGGTCTTCAGCCACGGTGCGGGCCGGTCACGAGCCGCCGCGTTGGGTGAGGCGCTCTCGCAGCGACGACGCTGCCGGCGCTTGCTGCACCGGCGCCGCGCTGGCGGCGGCACGCGCCGAGGGCTGCTGCGCGGCGGGATTCAGCGCCGCCATGACCTCGCGCAGGCCGATACCCAGTGGCTTCGCATAGCGGCGTGTCGCCGCTTCGACCGCCGCGCGGCGCTTGTGCTCGGGCTGGCCCAACGCATCGACCAGCTCGTTGGCGAAGCTGCAGGTCAGGCGGATGGTGTCGGCATCGCTGCGCGCGGCATGCACCGGCGCATCCAGCGGCTGGCGGCGGACCATCTGCAACAGCTCGTCGCCCAGGCCCCAATGACGGGCGACGGCGATGCCGAGCACGTCCAGGTCGCAGCCGAGCACGGCATAGGCGGCGGCCTGCTCGCTCAAGCTCGGCGGGTTGAGCAGTTCCTCGGTTGGCTCGGGCGGCTGCATGAGCTGGCGGATCTGCTGCGCGTCGTCCGGGAAGTGGTACTGAAGCAGCAGCCGGCCAAGGTTCTGCATGACGGTGATGAGGTAGACCACCTCCGCGTCGTAGCCCGCCGGGCGCAGTGCCTGCGCGACCTCACCGGCCTTGACGACGCGGGCCATGACCTGGCGCAGCATCTCGGCCGCCACCGGCTGCAGCGGCCCCGGCCAGGGCTTGAGCGCGTTGGCGGCGACCTGCAGGCCGTCCAGGCCGATCATCTGGATCGCGCGCTGCATGTTCAGGATGGCCTCGCCCTGGTGGCCACCCTGCCTCAGTGCATGGTTGACGCGACGCACCAGTTCCAGCGTCAGCGCCATGTCCTTGAGCACGAGTTCCGACAGCGCGCTGGCATGCTGGGCCTCCAGGCCCGAGCCGGCCGTGAAGCGGTGCACGCCGGTGGTCGTCGTCGGCAGGTGGCCGATGCGCTGCAGCTTGTCCAGCAGCAGCACGATGGGGCCGCCGTCATCGTGGGCGGCGGACTGGCGCCAGCCGTCCAGCGCGCGCCAGAAGCTGCGCGCCAGGTGGTAGCGCTGGCGGGCCTGGCGGTCCGTCGCGCGGTTGCAGATGGCGCGCAGCGGGTCGGGGATGGGGTGCGGCGTCTCCCACCCCAGGCGCACGATCTCGCGGCCCGGATAGCCGGAAGACGGCTGCATCTGCTGCACGACGGCCTGCAGGTCGCGCTGATCCAGCACCGGCTTGCCGCTGAGCGTGCGGTGCAGCAGCAGGCCCACGCACAGCACGTCTTCCTCGGCAGACTCGCGCACGGCGCGGCGGGTGACGGTGTTGAAGTCGACGTGGGCGGGGAACACCTCCTGGGCCACTTCCAGGCCGATCAGGCGCACCTTGTCGTTCGCATCGATGACCAGGCTGGCCGTCTGGATGTCGCGGTGCGCATGGCCGGACTCGTGCGCGAAGGCCAGGCCTTCGAGCAACTGCGCCACCCACCCGGCCGCTTCCAGCGGCAGCGGCGCGGATTGGCGCGCAAGGCGCTCCTCCAGCGTCTCGCCGAGCGTGCGCTCGTAGGCCACATAGGGCCGGCTTTCGACCTGGCCGACCTCGAACACCGGCGCCACGTTGGGGTGCTGCACGCGCCCGCCGGCCTGCGCCATGCGCAGCCAGTGCTCCATGGCGGCCAGGCTGTTGGGCTGCTCGCGCGGCATGCACAGCATCAGCTCCTGGCCATGGCGCGGGTCGTGCACCAGCCAGACCATGCTGCGCGCGCTCTTGGACAGCAGCGCGCGCAGCTCGAAGCGGCCAAGGCTTTTCAGCGGCGGTGCGGCGGGACTGGTTTCGGGCACGATGAGGAAGAAGGCAGCGAAGCTGTCACGGAGATAGGGCGCATTGGACTCCAGGCCGGTGCGGGCTAGCTTGCAAGCAGGCGTCGAAATGCCCCGGTTTTCGGCGGCAATCCCAGCCCTGCGTGCAGCAGCTCACGCCCCGATCATCGGCCCAACCACCGGACCCAGTGCACGCTCAACCGCACAGCTGCGCCCAAACCTTGTCCAGCCGCTTCACGCTGACGGGCTGGGGTGTCCTGAGTTCCTGGGCAAACAGGCTGACGCGCAGCTCCTCCAGCTGCCAGCGGAAGTCGTCGAGCCGGGCATCGCGCACACCCTTGAGCTCCGCCAGACGGCGCGTGTAGCGCTGCTCCAGCGGCCTGACCTCGCTCATCAGCTTGGCGTCGCGGGCGGCGTCGGCGCGCAGCTTGTCCAGCCGGGCGGTGATGGCCTTCAGGTAGCGCGGCAAATGCTGCAGCTGCGCCCAGGGCGTGTCCAGCGCGAAGCGCTTGGGCACCAGGCGCTGCAGCTGCACAGTGATGTCGTCAGCCACGTCCTTCGCCGGCCGCGAGTCCTTGAGCTTGCGGGTCGCGTTGGCCAGTTCCTGCAGCACGGCATGCACGGCGCGGGCCACCTCCTGCGCGATCAGGTTCAGGCGGCTGCGGCCTTCGTCGATGCGCTTCCTGAAAGCGAGTTGATCGGCGGGCAGCGGGTCGGCCAGGAAGGCGCGGTCCAGCGCCACGCCGATGACCTGGTCGCGCAAGTCCTCGGCCGTGCCCAGGCCCATGTAGAGCACGGACATGCGCTGCAGGTCGGGGATGTTCTTCTCCAAAAAACGAAGCGGCTCCTTGAGCTGCAGCGCGATGAGCCGGCGCAGGCCGGCGCGGTGCTTGGCGGCGGCGACCTCGGGCTCGTCGAAGACCTCGATCTCGACGTGCGCGCCCTTGTCGATCAGCGCCGGGAAGCCGATCAGCGTCTGGCCGCCCTTGCGGACCTCCAGCAGCTCGGGCAGCTCGCCGAAGGTCCAGTCCGTGTAGGCCTGGCTGACGTCGCGCGCCGCCTCGGGCTTCTTCGTGACGATCTCGGCACGGATGCCCTTGCCCGTCACCGGCGCTGGCGCCGGCTTGGGCGCCTCGGCGGCCGCGGGCAGTTTCAGCGCCGCCAGCGCCTGGAAGGCCGACCGCGCCTGCCCGCCCAGCTCTGCCTTCAGCGCGGCGAGCTGGCGGCCCTGGCCCAGCTGGCGGCCATGCTCGTCCACGACACGGAAGTTCATGAACAGGTGAGCGGGCAGTTGCTCCAGCTTGAAGTCATTACGCTGCACGGCGAGCTGGGTGCGCTCTTTCACCGCCTTCAACAGCACGTCCAGCAGGCCGCCCTGGCCGAAGCCATTCAGCGCGATGAACTCGGCCACGAAGTCCGGCAGCGGCGTGAGCCGGGCCCGCGGCTTCTGGTGCAGGCTCTTCAGCAGCGCCGTCACCTTCTGCGCCAGCATGCCGGGCACCAGCCACTCGGCACGTTCCTCGCTGACCTGGTTCAGCGCAAAGATGGGCACGGTGACCGTCAGGCCATCGCGCGCGTCGCCGGGCTCGTGCAGGTAGGTCGCCGCGCAGTCCACGCCGCCCAGGCGGATGACCTTGGGGAAGGCCTCGCTGGTGACGCCCGCGGCCTCGTGGCGCATCAGCTCGTCCTGGCTGAGCTGCAGCAGCTTGTCGTTGCTCTTGCTGGCCTCGCGCCACCACTTCAACAGCGTCGCGCCGGAGAACACGTGGGCGGGCAGCTTGTCGTCGTAGAAGGCGTAGATCAGCTCGTCGTCCACCAGCACGTCCTGGCGGCGCGACTTGTGCTCCAGCGCTTCGACCTTGGCGATCTGGCGGCGGTTGTGGCCCAGGAAGGGCAACTGCCGCACCAGCTCATCCGGCAGGTCGTCGTTGACCAGCCCCTCGCGGATGAAGATCTCGCGCGCCGCCTTCGGGTCCACGCGGCCGAAGTTCACGCGCTTGTTGCTGTACAGCACGATGCCGTACAGCGTCGCGCGTTCGAGCGCCACGACCTCGGCGGCCTTCTTCTCCCAGTGCGGCTCCAGCAGCTGCGTCTTGATCAGGTGGCCGGCAATGGGCGGCAGCCATTGCGGCTCGATGTTGGCGATGCCGCGGCCGTACAGGCGCGACGTGTCCACCAGCTCGGCCGCCACGATCCAGCGGCCCGGCTTCTTCGAGAGGTGCGCGCCCGGGTGGCGGTAGAACTTGATGCCGCGCGCGCCGAGGTACCAGTCCTCGTCGTCGCTCTTCTGGCCGATGTTGCCCAGCAGCCCGGCCAGCATCGACAAGTGCACCTGCTCGTAGGTCGCGTCGCTCTGGTTCAGCCGCCAGCCCAGCTCGGCGACGACCGTGTGCAACTGCGAATGCACATCGCGCCACTCGCGCACGCGGCGTGGGCTGACGAAGTTCTCGCGCAACAGCTGCTCGTGCTTGCGGGCGGACAGCTTGTGTTCGCCGTCGCCACCTCGGCTTTCACCCAGCCACTTCCACAGCTTCAGGTAGCCCATGAACTCCGACTTCTCGTCGTCGAATTTCTTGTGCTTCTCGTCGGCGGCCTGGGCCGCTTCCATCGGCCGGTCTCGCACGTCCTGGCCGCTCAGCGCCGAGGCGATCACCAGCACCTCGGTCAGCGCGTCGCGCGTGCGGGCCTCCAGGATCATGCGTCCCACGCGTGGGTCCAGCGGCAGGCGCGAGAGCTCTTTGCCGAGCGGCGTCAGCTCGTTGTTGTCGTCCGTCGCGCCGAGTTCCGCCAGCAGCTGGTAGCCGTCCGCAATCGCCTTGGGCCGCGGCGGCTCCAGGAACGGGAAGCGCTCCACCTCGCCCAGGTGCAGCGCCTTCATGCGCAGGATGACGCCCGCCAGTGACGACCGCAGGATTTCCGGGTCGGTGAACTTGGGCCGCTCGTTGAATTCCTTCTCGCTATACAGGCGAATGCAGATGCCGTTGGCCACGCGCCCGCAGCGGCCCGCGCGCTGGTTGCTTGCGGCCTGGCTGACCGGCTCGATCAGCAGTTGCTCCACCTTGTTGCGGTAGCTGTAGCGCTTCACGCGCGCGAGACCCGGGTCGATGACGTAGCGGATGCCCGGCACCGTCAGCGAGGTCTCGGCCACGTTGGTCGCCAGCACGATGCGGCGCTGGCCATGCGGTTCGAACACCTTGTCCTGCTCGGCCTGCGACAGCCGGGCGAACAGCGGCAGGATCTCCACGCCAGGCGGGTGGTGCTTGCGCAGCGCCTCGGCCGCCTCGCGGATCTCGCGCTCGCCGGGCAGGAAGACGAGCACGTCGCCGCCGCCCTCGCGCCACAGCTCGTCCACGGCGTCGGTGATGGCGTTGTTCAGGTCGTATTCGCGGCTTTCCTCGAATGGCCGGTAACGCTGCTCGACCGGGAAGAGGCGCCCCGACACGGTCAGCACCGGCGCCGGGCCTTTGCTGGACGCGAAATGGTTGGCGAACCGGTCCGCGTCGATGGTGGCGGACGTGACGACGATCTTCAGGTCCGGCCGGCGCGGCAGCAGCTCGCGCAGGTAGCCCAGCAGGAAATCGATGTTGAGGCTGCGCTCGTGGGCCTCGTCGATGATGAGGGTGTCGTAGGCCCGCAAGAGCGGGTCGCTCTGCGTCTCCGCCAGCAGGATGCCGTCCGTCATCAGCTTGACCGACGCGGTCTTGGCCAGCCGGTCCTGGAAGCGGACCTTGTAGCCCACCACATCGCCCAGCGGCGTCTTCAGCTCCTCGGCAATGCGCTTGGCCACGCTGCTGGCGGCGATGCGCCGCGGCTGCGTGTGGCCGATCAGCCCGCCGCCGTTGAGCCGCCCACGGCCCATCGCCAGCGCGATTTTCGGGAGCTGGGTCGTCTTGCCCGAGCCGGTCTCGCCGCAGACGATGACGACCTGGTGCTGATCAAGCGCCTGCGCGATTTCGTCTCGGCGGGCCGAGACGGGCAGCGATTCAGGGAAGGAAATGGAAAGAGCCGGTTGAGGCAACCGGCTCTCGGATCGTTCAGGATTCATTGCGGCGGGATTGTCCCGCACCCGCTCAAGTCGGCATCGGGGCGTAGCTGATGACCTGGATGACGGCGCCCTGCGGGTCCTGCAGCACGGCCATGCGGCCGATGGTGGGGATGTCGAAGGGGCCGGCCAGCACGTGGGCGCCCAGGCCCCGGGCCTTCTCGACGGTGGCGTCGCAGGACTCGACCGTCACGTACGAGCCCCAGACGGCCGGGCCGGGCTGCTGCTGCTTCATGATGCCGCCGATGGCGACCTCGCCGGCCTTGATGACGTGATAGTCGCCCTCGCCCAGGTTCATCGTGTCGTAGGTCCAGCCGAACAGGCTGCCGTAGAAATCGCAGGCGGCCTTGGCGTCGCTGCTGGACAGCTCGGTCCAGCTGAAGGCGCCAGGGGTCGTGTAGACGTCGTTGTAGTCCTTCATCGCGGTCTCCGGGTGGGTGGAGCGGTCATCCTCAGTGGCGAACATGACGGCGTCAAGTGCAGGAAGCGACCCGCCCGCGCGCCGCGTCCGGGCCACAATTCGCGGCATGACCGGTCTTGTCTTTCCCCACACCTTCGTGCCCTGGTTCCGTGCCGTGGCACCCTACATCCACGCCTACCGTGGCGAGACCTTCGTTGTCGGCATGCCCGGCGAGCTGATCGCCGCCGGCAAGCTCAATGCCTTCGTGCAGGACCTGGCGATCCTGCATGCGATGGGCATCAAGATCGTGCTGGTGCACGGCTTCAGGCCCCAGGTCAACGAGCAGTTGATCGCCAAGGGCCAGTCGCCGCGCTTCAGCCACGGCATGCGCATCACCGACGCCGTGGCGCTGGACTGCGCCCAGGAGGCGGCCGGGCAGTTGCGCTTCGAGATCGAGGCCGCCTTCAGCCAGGGCCTGCCCAACACGCCGATGGCCAACGCGACCGTGCGCGTCTTCTCCGGCAATTTCCTGACCGCACGCCCCGTCGGCATCGTGGACGGCGTGGACTTCCAGCACTCGGGCCTGGTGCGCAAGGTGGACGCTGCGGCCATCCAGCGCGCCATCGACATCGGCGCCATCGTGCTGCTGTCGCCCTTCGGCTTCTCGCCCACGGGTGAGGCGTTCAACCTGAGCATGGAGGACGTCGCGACGTCCACCGCCATCGCGCTGCAGGCCGACAAGCTGCTGTTCGTCTGCGAATCGGCCGGCGTGCCGGAGAACCCGGCCGATCCCGACAGCCCCATCGACACCGAACTGGCCCTGGCCGACGCCGAGCGCATGCTGTCCAAGGTCGCGCCCTATCCGGCACCGACGGATGCCGCCTTCTACCTGCGCCACTGCGCCGCCGCCTGCCGCGCCGGTGTCGAGCGTTCGCACATCATCCCGTTCGCGGTGGACGGCGCGCTGCTGCAGGAGGTGTACACCCATGACGGCATCGGCACCATGGTCGTGGACGAGAAGCTCGAAAGCCTGCGCGAGGCGACGTCCGACGACGTGGCCGGCATCATCCAGCTCATCGAGCCCTTCGAGCGCGACGGCACGCTGGTCAAGCGCAGCCGCACCGAGATCGAACGCGACATCGAGGCCTACACCGTCATCGAGCACGACGGCGTCATCTTCGGCTGCGCGGCGCTGTACCCCTACGTCGAAGCCCACACGGCCGAAATGGCGGCACTGACCGTCTCCGGCGAGGTGCAGGGCCAGGGCGACGGCGACCGGCTGCTCAAGCGCATCGAGCAGCGCGCCAAGGCCATGGGGCTGGACAGCATCTTCGTGCTGACGACGCGCACGATGCACTGGTTCATCAAGCGCGGCTTCCAGCAGGTCGACCCCGAATGGCTGCCGGAGGAACGCAAGCGCAAATACAACTGGGATCGCCGCTCGCTGGTGCTGGTCAAGAGATTCAACTAAGCCCTGGTCCCTTCCTCAAATGGCCGGCGCGCTAAAGTGCCGGCCGTTTTCGCTTTTTGTTATCCCAGGAGAGCTGCCATGCCCCGCACCGTCCAATGCGCCTATCTGAAGAAGGAAGCCGAAGGGCTGGACTTCCCGCCCTATCCCGCCCACACGGAACTCGGCAAGCGGGTCTGGGAAAACATCAGCAAGGAAGCCTGGGCGGCCTGGATGAAGCACCAGACCATGCTGGTCAACGAAAACCGGCTGAACCTCGCCGACCTGCGTGCGCGTCAATACCTGATGCGCCAGGCCGAGCAGTTTTTCTTTGGTGCAGGCGCCGAAACGGTGGCCGGCTACGTGCCGCCGACAAACTGAGCAAGGGCCTGCAAACGCGCGGCTGGCGACGCGTCCCGCGATGACTCGGCGCCGGACGGCAGAAAATCCAGGCAACCGCCATCACCATTTGCAACGCGGTGGCAATATCACGGATGCCGGGCCATGCACACACGCGGCCCGCATGCCGGCGGCATTCAGCGGCGCGCATTCAAACTCCCGGGGCCGGTCGAATTCGAACCGTGGAATCCAAACCCGTCGCCACCAGCCGACAAAACCCCTTGCCTGAATTCCCGACACGCGATTTAATTCCGACGCGGAGATAATCGCTACGGCCACGGATTGACACCTGGCCCGGCACCTCCGAGGCCTCGGCACCGATGTCGAGAGTCTCCACGCTGAAATCGCACGAGGAATAGCAGCATGTCCACTCTGAAAGAACTCCTGGCCCAGCGCGAAGCGCTCGACGCCCAGATCAGCCAAACCAAGGATCGCGAGCGCAGCGAGGCGGTGGCCAAGGTCAAGTCCCTGATGAGCGAATATGGCCTGTCGGTCGCAGATCTGAGCATGCGCGTGCCCAAGCCGGCCAAGGTCTCCAAGGTGGCGGCCAAGTATCGCAACCAGGCGACCGGCGAAACCTGGAGCGGCCGCGGCCTTCAGCCCAAATGGCTGAAAGCGGCAGTCGCCGGCGGCGCCAAGCTGACCGATTTCTCGGTCTAAGCAGGGTTTGCAGGCCTTCGGAACGCCCTTTGATGGCGTTTTGACGGCCTGCCAATATGATTGGGGTGCGGTTCGCCATGGTTTGACGAAACCTCCCACTCAGCTTCAAGACGGGCACCCCCGTGAATCAGGGCCATCCTCGGGATGGCCCTTTTCATTGCCGGTGCGTGCACCTCTAAACTGACGCAGGTGCCTTTCGTCATGATGCCCCCGGCAATCATCAGGGTTTTGCCTGAGATCACGCAGGATCTGGCCCAGCGAGATTCAGCCCATGTTTGCCCACCCTCACCCAAACAAATGCCTTTTTGACGCCTGCGGTCTGCAGGCCCCGGGCATGGCGGCGGCTTGAGTGATGGACCTGCGTGCCGGCATCACCGAACCCGGCGCAGGCGCGCCAGGCCTGGGTGCCGGCCAACCGCCCCCCACGGCATCGCCGGCCGGCCCGCGCCGCATCCATGACCGGCGCGGCTGGCGCAGGTTGCGCCGTGTCGGCTGGGCCGCGCTGGCCGGCCTGGGCGGCGGGCTCGTCACCGCGTGGAGCCTCGCGAGTGACGTGCTCCCGGCGTTCTTGCGGCTGCCCCAGCCTGCGGGTGCAATGCCCGCCCACGACGGGTTCGTGCCGATGCTGCTGGCGGCGCTCGGTCTGCTGGCGCTTTGGCGCCTCAGCGTCTGGGTGCTGCCGCTGGTGATGGCGGGCATGCTGCTGGGCGGCGGCCTGCCGCTGTTGTTCAAGCCCCCGGCCGGCAGCCGGCTGGGCGCACTGGACCTGCTGGTCAGCGCGCCCGTGCTCAGTGCGCTGGCCCTGCCGCTGCTGGCCGTTGCGCTGAATCGCACGCTGCTGCGCCGGCTGCGGCTGAGCGGGAGGCTGAACGGCTGGCGCGATGTCGGCCTCTTCGGCACGCTGGCGGGCGTGGCGGCACCGTTGCTGGCGGGCGCCTTCGCGTTCGGCGCGTTGCTGGCGGACGGCATCACCGGCAGCGGGGCGCTTGCCGACGCGCTGGCGTTGACCGGCGCCTGGATGCTCGCGCTGCTGAGCATGGGCACGGTGCTGCAGGCCAGCATGCAACGGCCCCGCCCGGGCGGGCGCTGGACGGGCCGCGTGCTGGCGGCGGCAGCCGTCGCCGCGCAGCTCGGCCTGGCCTGGATGCCTGAAGCCGGCGCTGCCTGGCTGCTGCCCCATCTGCTGCTGTGCCTGCATGCCCTGCAGGCCTCGCCAAGGGCCAATGCGCTCCTGGGTACCGGCCTGCTGGCGCTGTGGGCACTGTGCGCGCCGGCCACGCCCGCGGCGTTCGCGCTCGGCGCCGCGCTGGCCGTGTTGCCACTGAGCCTGATTGCGCTGGGTCAGCACCAGCGCCGCGACGACGACGGCTGGCGCAGCGCGCTGGACGCGCAAGGCCTGGCGCTGGCCGAATGGCGGCTGCCGCAAGGCCGCCGCCATGCGTCCGCCCGCTGGCTGGCGCTGACGACCTCGGCGGACGCCCCCACCGCCAGCGGCCCGCTGGACTGGGTGCGGCTGGCCCACCCCCATGACCGCGAGCGCGTGCGCCGCATGCTGCGCGACCTGCTCAAGCTGGCGGACAGCGCACGGCTCAGCCTGTCGCTGCGCCTGGCGGCCGACGGCGGCGACTGGCGTTGGCACGAGTTGCAGGCCCACGTCGCGCAGCGCGACCGCCGCGGCCATGCGCGCAGCCTCATCGTCACGCTGGCCGACATGAGCTGGCGCCACACGGCCGAGGAACGCGAGCGCCTGTCCGCCACGCTCTTCCAGCAAGCCGGCGAGGGCCTGGCCATCGTCGATACGCAGTGGCGCATCGTCGAGGTCAACCCGGCTTACTGCGACATCCTGCATGCACGGCGCGAGGCGCTGATCGGCCGCCTGGCCGCGCCGCTGAGCGTGGCCAACCTGCAGCGCAGCGGCCACGACCCGGGCGCGCTGCAGGCCGAGCTGAATGCCGGCCGCACCTGGAGCGGCCAACTGCGCGCCACGCTGGACGACGGCGGCCACTGCACCTTCGCCGCCAGGCTCAGTCCCGTGCCGGAGCCCGAGGGCGTCGGCCCGCGCTGGCGGCTGCTGAGCCTGACCGACCTGGGTGAGCGCCTGCACCAGCAGGAGTTGCTGCGCCGCAGCCGGCGCTTCGACATCGCCACCGGCCTGCCCAACCGGGACGAATTCGTGCGGCTGCTGCAGCCATCCATGGCCACGGCGCTGCGGGACGGCTTCAAGCTGGTCGTCTGCATCATCGACCTGGACGACTTCGCCCGCGTCAACGCCGAGCACGGCCAGCTCGTCGCCGACGCCGTGCTGCTGCAGCTCAGCGCAAGGCTGAAGGCGACGCTGCGCGGCACGCGCGGTGCCGCCGCAGCGGACACGGCCGACCAGCTGGCCCGCCTGCATGGCGACGAATTCGCGCTGCTGATCCGCATCCAGACGCCCGAGGAGGCGCAGCGCGCGATGGAGCGGCTGCTGGGTGTGCTGTCGCTGCCCGTCGCCATCCGCGAAAGCCATGTCGGCAACGGCCTGGCGCTCGAAATCGGCGCCAGCATGGGCGCCACGCTCTACCCGCTGGACGATGCCGACCCGGAGACGCTGCTGCGCCACGCCGGCCATGCGCTGTACCGCGCCAAGCGCGCCGGCCGCGGCGGCATCCAGTTCCACGACCCCACGCTGGACCAGCGCGACGAGGCCGGCCTGCTGGCCGTCGCCCGCCTGCAGCGCGCGCTGGACGCCAATGAGCTGCTGCTGCACTACCAGCCGCAGATCGACCTGCGCACTGGCCAGGTGATGGGCGTGGAGGCGCTGCTGCGCTGGCAGCACCCCGAGCGCGGGCTGCTGGCACCGGCACATTTCCTGCCGCTGGTGGAGGCGACCGGCCTGGCCGTGCAGATCGACGACTGGGTCATCGAGCAGGCGCTGGCGCAGACCGGCGCCTGGGCGCGTGCCGGCGTCAACGGCGGCAAGGGGCTGCCGGTCAGCGTGAACGTCGGCGCCAGGCAACTGCGCCGCCACGACTTCCCGCAGCGGCTGCAGGAACTCGTGCAGCGCCAGCCCCCCGAGGCGGCCGCACTGCTGCACCTGGACGTGCTGGAGGCCGACGCACTGGCCGAGACGGCCGCCACACAGGCGCTGATCCAGCGCTGCCTGGGCCTGGGCGTGGGCATCGCGCTGGACGACTTCGGCGCGGGCTACTCGCGCCTGTCGTCACTGAAACGCCTGCCGGTGGACACGCTCAAGCTCGACCGCAGCTTCGTGCAGGGCATGCTGGGCGACGCGCAGGACTTGTCGCTGGTGGAAAGCGTCATCGGCCTGGCCCGCAACATCGGCTGCGCCGTGCTGGCCAAGGGCGTGGAGAGCCGCGCCCACGCCCGCGAGCTGCTGCGCCTGGGCTGCCGCCTGGGCCAGGGCAATGGCATCGCCGTCGCCATGCACCCCATGGCACTGCCGGGCTGGATGGAGGCGTTCGGCAACGGCGACTGGGCCGGGCAATTGCGCACGCCCACGGCCTCGTCCCAGGCGCCTCCTTAAACTGCGGGGGTGATTCCCCAAGGCTTCATCCAGGACCTGCTGTCCCGCGTCGACATCGTCGAGGTCGTGGGCCGCCACGTCGATCTGAAGAAAGCCGGCATCAACCACAAGGGCCTGTGCCCTTTCCACGGCGAGAAAAGCCCCAGCTTCATCGTCAGCCCCAGCCGCCAGACCTACCACTGCTTCGGCTGCGGCGTGCACGGCAACGCCATCGGCTTTCTGATGGAGCACACCGCCGCCACCTTCGTGGAAGCGGTGGAGGACCTGGCCCAGCAGGTCGGCATGGTGGTGCCGCAGGAGGACCGCAGCCCGGAGCAGATCGAGCGCGCCAAGGCCGAGAAAGCCCGGCAGCACAGCCTCACCGACGTGCTGGCCCGCGCGTCGGGCCACTACCAGGCCCAGTTGCGCAAGTCGCCCCGCGCCGTGGCCTACCTGAAGGGGCGCGGACTGACCGGGCAGATCGCCAAGCGCTTTGAACTGGGCTACGCCCCCGAGGGCTGGCGCGCGCTGGCCAGCGGATTCCCGTCGTACGACGACCCGCAGCTCGTCGAGTCCGGGCTGGTCATCTCGCCCGAGGTCGAGCCGGGCGAGGACGCGAAGCGCTACGACCGCTTCCGCGACCGCATCATGTTTCCCATCCGCAATGTGCAGGGCGAGGTCATCGGCTTCGGCGGCCGCGTGCTGGACAAGGGCGAGCCCAAGTACCTGAATTCGCCGGAAACACCGGTCTTCAGCAAGGGCAAGGAGCTTTACGGCCTGTTCGAGGGCCGCCAGGCGATGCGCCAGCGCGGCTATGCGCTGGTCGTGGAAGGCTACATGGACGTCGTGGCACTCGCCCAGTACGGCATCGGCAATGCCGTCGCGACGCTGGGCACGGCCTGCACGGCCGAGCACGTGCACAAGCTCTTCCGTCACACGGACATGGTGGTCTTCAGCTTCGACGGCGACGCCGCCGGCCGCCGCGCCGCCGTGCGGGCGCTGGAGGCCGCCCTGCCCCACGCGACCGAGACGCACACCGTCAAGTTCCTGTTCCTGCCCACCGAGCACGACCCCGACTCCTACGTCCGAGAGCTGGGCGCCGAGGCGTTCGAGCGCTGCGTGGAAGGCGCGGTGCCGCTGTCGCGCCAGCTCATCACCGTGGCCGGCGACGGCTGCGACCTGGGCACGCCCGAAGGCCGGGCCCGCATGCTCAACCAGGCCCGTCCGCTGTGGAACCTGCTGCCGGACGGCCTGCTGCGCCGCCAGTTGCTGGGCGAGATCGCCCGCCAGGGCCAGATGCCGGAGCGCGAACTGCAAGCGCTGTGGCTGGGCGAAGCGGTGGCCCCTGCCGCCGCCGCGGCAGCGCCGGCGGGCCCTGCCGAGCGCCCGCGCTGGCAGCCCAAGGGCGAGTGGAAGCCCAAGGGCGACTGGAAGAACCGGCAGCGCGGCGAAGAAATCCGCCCTGCCGGCCCGCGCGCGGCCCCCGCCACGCACGCCGACAGCGCGACGCGCCTGCTGCTGCTGCACAGCGAACTGTGGGATGCGCTGGCCGACGAGGACCGCGCGCTGATGCACGATCTGCCGGGCATCCACGGCGAGCTGATCCAGTGGCTGGAGCGGCACCTCACCCACCACGGCGCCAGCCCGTGGGCCGTCATCGAAGCCGGGCTGCTGGCCGATGGGCTGTCGGCCGCCGCGGCCAGGCTGTCGCGCCCCAGCCGCGAGCTGGGCGTGGAGGAGCAGAACCCGGCGGGCGACCTGGAGATCGCCATCGGGCAGCTGCGCCGGCAACGCCAGCAAGCCTTGGCCGCGACGGCGGGCGGCAGCGCCACGGACGAGGACCGGCGCCGCGCGCTCGAACTGATGGCCACCTTGCGTGCCCATCACGGGGTGACGCGCAGCTGAGGCCGCCCTTTTTGACCTGTCGATGAATTTCGCAGATAATCTGACGTTTTCCGCGCGCGTCAACAAGAGTGACGGCAGAGACTTGCCGGACCCGGCCACCCAGCGACACTGGGCAACCCATTGAGGGTTTTGATGGCCAACACATCCGCCAGCTCTGCATACCAAACGATCACGCCAGCTTGTTCGCGCCACGCCTGGGTCCCTCGCCCGATCATCGGGTGATACCTGGCGACGAAAGCCACCGCCCCCTGCCCCGCCGGTTTCAGTCCGTGCCCGGGCAGGCAGCGGTGGCTGCTGCATTTTTGATTTGACCGCGCAAACCCGAAGGACCTGCATGACCGCCAAGAAGACCGCGCCCAAGGCCAGCCCCGCCCCCGCCGAAGAGCCCAAGAAGAAGACGGCGGTGAAGGCTGCCGCCGAGGCGCCCGCCAAGACCGCCAAGGCGGCTGCAGCAGTCAAGCCGGCCGCGAAGGCGGCCAAGACTGCCGCGACGGAAGAGGACAAGCCCAAGCGCGGTCGCAAGCCCAAGGCGGAAACCGAGTCCAAGAAGGCCGGCGGCAAGAAGGTCGTCGAGGAAGACGTGGACCTGTCCGACGTCGATGCCGAACTGGAGGGCGAAGAGCCCGAAGTCGAGGAGACCGCCGCCGTCGTCGCGGAAGACACGCCCAAGGCCAAGCCTTTGCGCATGAAGGTCAGCCGCGCCAAGGAGCGCGCGCTGATGCGCGAGTTCGGCCTGGAAGAGACCGCGCTGACCGAAGAGGAAGCCCTCAAGCGCCGCAGCGAGCTGAAGACCCTCATCAAGATGGGCAAGACGCGGGGTTTCCTGACGCACCAGGAAATCAACGACCACCTGCCCGAGAAGCTGGTCAGCGAGGAAATCCTCGAAGCCATCGTGTCCATGCTCAACGACATGGGCATCGCGGTCTACGAGCAGGCGCCCGACGCCGCCACGCTGCTGATCCAGGGCAACACGACGGCCACGTCGACCGAAGAGGAAGCCGAAGAAGCCGCCGAAGCCGCGCTGTCGACGGTGGACTCCGAGTTCGGCCGCACCACCGACCCGGTGCGCATGTACATGCGCGAGATGGGCACGGTCGAGCTGCTGACCCGTGAAGGCGAAATCGAGATCGCCAAGCGCATCGAAGGCGGCCTGCAGGCCATGATGCTGGCGATCTCGGCGTCGCCGACGACCATCGCCCACATCCTCGAATTCGCGACCAAGATCCGCGCCGGCGAGATGCAGATCTCCGAGGTGGTGGACGGCTTCGTCGCCGCCGACGAGGCCGACGACTATGTGGCCGAAGAAGACTTCGACGAGTTCGACGAGGAAGACGACGACGACGGCAACGGCGGCTCCAAGGCGCTGACCAAGAAGCTCGAAGAGCTGAAGAACGCCGCGCTGGTGAAGCTGGACTCCATGTCGACGGCCTTCGACAAGATGCGCAAGGCCTTCGAGAAGGAAGGCTACAAGTCGGCCTCGTACAACAAGGCCCAGCAGGCCATCAGCGCCGAGCTGATGACCATCCGGTTCACGGTCAAGACGATTGAAAAGCTGTGCGACATCCTGCGCAGCCAGGTCGACGACGTGCGCCGCTACGAGCGCGAACTGCGCAAGATCGTGGTCGACAAGTGCGGCATGCCGCAAGAGCACTTCATCAAGACCTTCCCGCCCAACATCCTCAATCTCAAGTGGGCCGAGAAGGAAGTGGCGGCGGGCAAGCCCTACAGCACCATCCTGGCGCGCAACCTGCCGCCGGTGCAGGAGCTGCAGCAGAAGCTGACGGACATCCAGGCCAAGGCCGTCGTGCCGCTGGACGACCTGAAGGACATCAACAAGAAGATGAACGAGGGCGAGAAGGCCTCTCGTGACGCGAAGAAGGAAATGATCGAGGCCAACCTGCGCCTCGTGATCTCCATCGCCAAGAAGTACACCAACCGCGGCCTGCAGTTCCTGGACCTGATCCAGGAAGGCAACATCGGCCTGATGAAGGCGGTGGACAAGTTCGAATACCGCCGCGGCTACAAGTTCTCGACGTACGCGACGTGGTGGATCCGCCAGGCCATCACGAGGAGCATTGCCGACCAGGCCCGCACCATCCGCATCCCGGTTCACATGATCGAGACGATCAACAAGATGAACCGCATCTCGCGCCAGCACTTGCAGGAGTTCGGCTTCGAGCCCGACGCCCCGACGCTGGCCGAGAAGATGGAGATCCCGGAAGACAAGATCCGCAAGATCATGAAGATCGCCAAGGAGCCGATCTCCATGGAGACGCCGATCGGCGACGACGACGACAGCCACCTGGGCGACTTCATCGAGGACACCAACAACACGGCGCCCATCGAGGCCGCGATGCAGGCCGGCCTGCGCGACGTGGTGAAGGACATCCTGGACAGCCTGACGCCCCGCGAAGCCAAGGTGCTGCGCATGCGCTTCGGCATCGAGATGCAGAGCGACCACACGCTGGAAGAAGTCGGCAAGCAGTTCGACGTCACGCGCGAGCGCATCCGCCAGATCGAGGCCAAGGCCATCCGCAAGCTCAAGCACCCCAGCCGCTCGGACAAGCTCCGTACGTATCTCGACAACCTGTAAAGGTTGGAGAGAGACGTGACCGCCGCCAGGCGGTGGGGCTCGCGCAGCGAACCCCACGGAGCTTGCGCCATGACTCGCGCAGCGAGGCATGGCACAAGCCGAGCGCGAATCATCAAGGCCGGCTCGTCCGGCCTTTTCTACGTCCGATAATCCTGCCCATGACCGCGATCCGCGAGCGCACCGTCCTCTTTGCCGACCTGCGCGGCAGCACAGGGCTGTACGAATCCCTCGGCAACGCCGAGGCCAGCGGCATGGTCACGCAGACCGTGGGGCAGATCAGCGGTGCGGTGCTGGAGAGCGGCGGCCAGCTCATCAAGACGCTGGGCGACGGCCTGATGGCCGCCTTCGAGACGCCGCGCGACGGCGTCCGCGCGGCCCAGCGCATGCAGGAGCTGCTCGAGAAGACCGTGCAGCGCGCACGCCGCCAGAGCAACCCTGCCCTGCTCGCACTGCGCCTGCAGGTCGCGCTGGCGCGCGGCGAGGTCGTGGAACTGAACGGTGACTGCTTCGGCGACGCGGTCAACGTCGCCGCGCGGCTCATCGACCATGCCGGCGACGGCGAAATCCTCATCACCACCGAGGTGTTGGCCGGGCTGCACCATGCGTCCAAGGGTCGCTTCCGCAGCCTGGACCGCATCTCCGTGCGCGGTCGTGTGGAGCCGGTACACGTCTACCGCATGGACAACGCCACGCTGCCGGGCGCCGACTCCGCCGCCACGCAGTTCGGCGAACCCATGCGCTCCGTCGAACCCGACGGCATGCGCCTGATCTGGCAGGATCTGGACCGCGTCTTCGACATCGGCGCCATGCCCATCGTGCTGGGCCGCAGCGTGCAGGCCACCTACTGCATCACCGACGCGCGCGTGTCGCGCTCGCACGCCCGCATCGACTGGCAGGGCAGCAGCTTCGAGCTGACCGACCTCTCCTACAACGGCACCTACGTGCGCTTCGGCGACTCGGGCGAACTGCTCAGCCTCAAGCGCGGCTCGTGCACGCTGCACGGCAGCGGCGTCATCGGCCTGGGCGGCCCGCCGGCCGACGAGCTGTCGCCCTGCGTGCGCTTCGAGGTGCTGCACTTCTACGACACGGAACCCCAGCCGTTTGGCGGCCCGCGTTCGAGACGATGAGGCCGCGGCCAACAGGCGTTCGGCACGCCACATTCATTCACCGCTGATGGCGGCACAACAAAAAAATGCCCTTCCTCCCCGAACCGCCGCGGCGCCACGGTGACGCCACCGGCCCGGACACGGCCGTCCTGCTGTGCAACCTCGGCACACCTGACGCGCCGACGGCGCCGGCACTGCGCCGTTACCTGGCCCAGTTCCTCGCCGACCCGCGCGTCGTCGAGATCCCCCGGCTGATCTGGTTGGCCATCCTGCACGGCATCATCCTGCGCGTGCGGCCCGCCAAGTCCGCGGCCAAGTACGCCACCGTCTGGACGCCCGAGGGTTCGCCGCTGAAGGTCTGGACGGACAAGCAGGCCAAGCTGCTGCAAGGACTGCTCGGCGAACACGGCTTGCGCGTGCGCGTGGTGTTCGCCATGCGCTACGGCGAGCCGGCCATCGCCGCCACGCTGGACGCCCTCAAGCGCGACGGCGTGCGCCGCGTGCTCGTGCTGCCTGCCTACCCGCAGTACTCCGGCGCCACGACGGCCAGCGTCATCGACGACGTGGCCCGCTGGACGCTCACGACCCGCCACCTGCCCGAGCTGCGCTTCGTGAACCGCTACCACGACGACGCCGGGTACATCGGTGCGCTGGCGCAGACCGTGCGGGAGCACTGGCAGCGCGAGGGCCGTGGCGACAAGCTCGTCATGAGCTTTCACGGCATGCCCGAACGCACGCTGCACCTGGGCGACCCCTACCACTGCGAATGCCTGAAGACCGGCCGGCTGCGGCCGAGGCGCTGGGGCTGCAGGCCGGCGAGTGGCAGGTGACCTTCCAGAGCCGCTTCGGCAAGGCCAAGTGGCTGGAGCCCTATACCGAACCCACCCTCATCACGCTGGCCCAGGGCGGCCTGAAGTCGGTCGACGTCATCTGCCCCGGCTTCTCGGCGGACTGCCTGGAGACGCTGGAAGAGATCAACCAGGAGGCGCGCGCCGCCTTCCTGGCGGCCGGCGGCCAGCGCTTCAGCTACATCCCGTGCCTGAACGACCACCCAGCCGGCATGCGGGCGCTCGCCAGCGTGGCCGAGCAGCACCTGCAGGGCTGGCCGACGACGCCGCCCCACCCCGACACGCTGGCCCTGCAACGCCAGCGCGCGCTGGCTGCCGGAGCGCGGGAGTGAGCGAAGCGCCGCCGAGCATGCGCCTGGACAAGTGGCTCTGGGCGGCGCGCTTCTACAAGACCCGAGCGCTGGCCGTCGACGAGATCAACCTCGGCCGGGTGCGCGTGGCCGGCCAGCCGGTCAAGCCGGCCCGGGACGTGAAGGCCGGCGACGTGCTCAGCATCCGCATCGGCACGCTGACGCGCGAGGTGGAGGTCAAGGGCTTGTCCCAACAGCGCGGCCCGGCACCGCAGGCGCAGGCCTTGTACGCCGAAACCGCCGCCAGCATCACGGCCCGCGAGGCCGCCGCCGAAGCGCGCCGGCTGGCGCCAGAGCCGGCCGACACCATCCAGCAGGGCCGCCCCACCAAGCAGGACCGCCGCCGCCTGGCGGACTGGGACCGCTGGTCGGCCTCGCTCGATGACGCCGACGCGCCGGACAGTCCGGGTTGACCCGGATAATTCGCCTGCAATTCCCCTCTTGAAACCAGGGCATCGCGCCTCATGTGGACGCGGTTCCCTCTTTGCTGCCATGAAGCCCGACACCCCACTGCCCGAAGACGCGGCCCATGCCGCTGCCGCCGGCGAGCCCACGGCCGCCGAACTCAACCCCGAGATCAAGATCGCCGAGCTCGAAGGCCGCCTGGCCGAGATGAGCGACGCCTACCTGCGCGCCAAGGCCGAGACCGAGAACGCCCGCCGCCGCGCGGACGAGGATGTCGCCAAGGCCCGCAAGTTCGCCGTCGAAGCCTTCGCCGAAGCCATGCTGCCGGTCATGGACAGCATGGAGGCCGCCATCGTGTCGTACACGGCCACCCCCGACGCCAAGGTCGAGACCGTGCTGGAGGGCGTGCACGCCACCCGCCGCCAGCTGGCCAGCGCGCTGGAGCGCAACAAGGTCGTCGAGATCAACCCGGCCGCCGGCACCAAGTTCGACCCGCACCAGCACCAGGCCATCTCCGTGGTGCCGGCCGAGCAGGACGCCAACACGGTGGTCACCGTGCTGCAAAAAGGCTTCCTGATCGCCGACCGCGTGCTCCGTCCCGCGCTCGTCACGGTGGCGGCGCCGCGCTGATATTCACAACCCGCCGTCACTTGAAACGGCGCGAGTTATCCACAACTCGGCTACATCCAACAAATTCTTCAGGAGTTACCCATGGGAAAGATCATCGGCATTGACCTCGGCACGACCAATTCGTGCGTGGCGGTCATGGAAGGCAACACCACCCGCGTGATCGAGAACGCGGAAGGCGCGCGCACGACGCCGTCCATCATTGCCTACCAGGAAGACGGCGAGATCCTCGTCGGCGCCTCGGCCAAGCGCCAGTCGGTCACCAACCCGAAGAACACGCTGTACGCGGTGAAGCGCCTGATCGGCCGCAAGTTCGCCGAGAAGGAAGTGCAGAAGGACATCGACCTGATGCCCTACACCATCGCCGCCGCCGACAACGGCGACGCCTGGGTGGAAGTGCGCGGCAAGAAGTTCGCGCCCCCGCAGGTCAGCGCCGAAGTGCTGCGCAAGATGAAGAAGACGGCCGAGGACTACCTCGGCGAGGAAGTGACCGAGGCCGTCATCACGGTGCCGGCCTACTTCAACGACGCCCAGCGCCAGGCGACCAAGGACGCCGGCCGCATCGCCGGTCTGGACGTCAAGCGCATCATCAACGAGCCCACCGCCGCGGCCCTGGCCTTCGGCCTGGACAAGCACGGCAAGGGCGACCGCAAGATCGCCGTCTATGACCTCGGCGGCGGCACCTTTGACGTGTCCATCATCGAGATCGCCGACGTGGACGGCGAGATGCAGTTCGAGGTGCTGTCCACCAACGGCGACACCTTCCTGGGCGGCGAGGACTTCGACCAGCGCATCATCGACTACATCGTCACCGAGTTCAAAAAGGAACAAGGCGTCGACCTGACCAAGGACGTGCTGGCCCTGCAGCGCCTGAAGGAAGCCGCCGAGAAGGCCAAGATCGAGCTGTCCAACTCGTCGCAGACCGACGTCAACCTGCCCTACATCACGGCCGACGCGTCCGGCCCCAAGCACCTGAACGTCAAGCTGACCCGCGCCAAGCTGGAGTCGCTGGTGGACGAACTGATCGAGCGCACCATCGCCCCCTGCCGCACCGCGGTGAAGGACGCTGGCGTGGCGCTGGCCGACATCGACGACGTGATCCTGGTCGGCGGCATGACCCGCATGCCCAAGGTGCAGGACAAGGTCAAGGAGTTCTTCGGCAAGGAACCGCGCCGTGACGTGAACCCCGACGAGGCCGTGGCCGTCGGCGCCGCCATCCAGGGCCAGGTCCTGGGCGGCGAGCGCAAGGACGTGCTGCTGCTGGACGTCACCCCGCTGAGCCTGGGCATCGAGACCCTGGGTGGCGTGATGACGAAGATGATCAAGAAGAACACGACCATCCCGACGAAGTTCTCGCAGACCTTCTCCACCGCCGACGACAACCAGCCGGCCGTGACCATCAAGGTCTACCAGGGCGAGCGCGAGCTGGCCCAGGCCAACAAGTCGCTGGGCGAGTTCAACCTCGAAGGCATCCCGCCGGCACCGCGCGGCACGCCGCAGATCGAGGTCAGCTTCGACATCGACGCCAACGGCATCCTGCACGTCGGCGCCAAGGACAAGGGCACCGGCAAGGAAAACAAGATCACCATCAAGGCGAACTCGGGCCTGTCCGAGGCCGAGATCGAGAAGATGGTGAAGGATGCCGAAGCCAACGCGGCCGAGGACAAGAAGAAGGTCGAACTCGTCACTGCCCGCAACCAGGCCGACGGCATGGTGCACAGCGTGCGCAAGTCGCTCTCCGAGCATGGCGACAAGCTGGACGCGGCCGAGAAGGAGAAGATCGAGGCCGCCGCCAAGGACCTGGAAGAAGCCATCAAGGGCGAGGACAAGGCCGACATCGAGGCCAAGACCGAAGCGCTGATGACCGCGAGCCAGAAGCTGGGCGAGAAGATCTACGCCGACCAGCAGGGCGCACAGGCGGCAGCCGCCGCGGCGGCCGGTGCGGGCGAGCAGCCCCAGGCGGCGCCGCAGTCGGAAGCCAAGCACGCGGCGGACGACAACGTCGTGGACGCCGAGTTCAAGGAAGTCAAGGACAGCAAGTAGTCCTTCGATGACTTCACGGCCCGGGAGCGCTCAGAAGCGCCCTCGGGCTTTTTCCCTTGAAGAGAGACGCGGCAAGCATGGCTTCCAAGCGCGATTACTACGAAATCCTCGGCGTCGCCAAGAACGCGACTGACGAGGACATCAAGAAGGCCTACCGCAAGCTGGCCATGAAGTTCCACCCCGACCGCAACCAGGGCGACGGGGCGAAGAAGGCCGAGGAGAGTTTCAAGGAGGCCAAGGAGGCCTACGAGATGCTGTCCGATGCGCAAAAGCGCGCGGCCTACGACCAGTACGGCCACGCCGGCGTGGACCCCAACATGGGGGCCGGCCGCGGCGGCCCGGGTGCGGAGGGCTTCGGCGGCTTTGCCGAGGCCTTCGGCGACATCTTCGGCGACATCTTCGGCGGCCAGGGCGGCCGGCGACCCGGCGGTGGCGGCCAGCAGGTCTACCGCGGCAGCGACCTCAGCTACGCGATGGAGATCACGCTGGAGGAGGCCGCACGCGGCAAGGAAACGCAGATCCGCATCCCGAGCTGGGAGAACTGCGAGACCTGCGGCGGCAGCGGCGCCAAGCCCGGCACCAGCGCCAAGACCTGCGGCTCCTGCCAGGGCTCGGGCACGGTGCACATGCGCCAGGGCTTCTTCAGCATCCAGCAGACCTGCCCGCATTGCCACGGCAGCGGCAAGATCATTCCTGACCCCTGCACGGCCTGCAACGGCCAGGGCAAGGTGAAGAAGCAGAAGACGCTGGAAGTGAAGATCCCGGCCGGCATCAACGAAGGCATGCGCATCCGCTCCGCGGGCAATGGCGAGCCCGGCGTGAACGGCGGCCCGAGCGGCGACCTCTACATCGAGATCCGCATCAAGCAGCACGAGATCTTCGAGCGCGACGGCGACGACCTGCACTGCACGATGCCCGTGTCCATGATCACCGCGGCGCTGGGCGGCGGCATCGAGGTGCCCACGCTGGGCGGCAAGGCCGAGATCGAGCTGCCCGAGGGCACGCAGCACGGCAAGACCTTCCGGTTGCGCGGCAAGGGCATCAAGGGCGTGCGCTCCAGCTACCCGGGCGACCTGTACTGCCACATCGCCGTCGAGACGCCCGTCAAGCTCACCGAGCACCAGAAGAAGCTGCTCAAGGAGCTCGACGAGTCGCTGAAGAAGGGCGGCGAGAAGCACTCGCCCAACGCCAAGAGCTGGACCGACCGCGTCAAGGACTTGTTCAAGTAAGCCCGGCCCGCCGCCGGCATGGCCGCAGTGCCCCCGCCATCGCCGGCGGGGCCTGCGGTTTTTTGTTACCTGGCGGGCCACCGGCCGGGCCGCGGCTTCCCCGCGGTGGGTCCCGGCACAGGCCTGACAAGCCCGGCGAAACACCCGACGGCGCACGGTCCGGACAGCCGCGAGAATGCCGCGGCCTTCTTCTTCGCTCCCGCCGACTCTCCATGTCCCTGCCCAAGCGCCTCCTGGCCTGGTTCCGCCCCGACACCTCGCGTCCCCTGACCCAGGCCTGGCTGGCCGCCCTGTGGATGGGGCTGCTGGCGAACTGGCCGCTGTGGACCCAGCTGCACGCCATGGCCGACGTCAGCGGCGTGTTCATGGTCGCGTTCGCCAGCATGGTCATCGCCGCCACCGGCGCGCTGCTGAGCCTGCTGGCCTGGCCGCGTCTCATCCAGGTGGTGCTCGTCGTGCTGCTGCTGTCGGCCGGCGCGCTGGCCTACTTCATCGGCAGCTACGGCATCGTGTTCGACCCGACGATGGTCACCAACATGCTGCAGACCGACGCCCGCGAGACGCGCGACCTGCTGAGCTGGCGGCTGCTCGTGAGCCTGCTCCTGCTGGGCGCCCTGCCCGCCTGGTGGCTGCTGCGCCGGCCCACGGCACCCGCGCAGGCGGTCGCCCAGCGGCTGGGCGGCAACATCGCCTCGTTCGGCCTCGCGCTCGCGGCCATGGTGCTGCTGGCGCTGAGCGTGTTCGCGGACCTGTCGTCGACGATGCGCAACTACAAGACCCTGCGCTACATGGTCACGCCGCTGAACGGCGTCTACTCGGTCAGCGCCGCGCTGCTGCGCCGCCAGGCCACGCCCAGCGGCCCGCCGGCCGTCATCGGCGCGGACGCGCACCTGCTGCCTCGTGCCGAGGGCACCAGGCCGCCGCTGCTGCTGCTGGTCGTCGGTGAAACCGCGCGGGCGATGAACTTCAGCCTGAACGGCTACGCCCGCACCACCAACCCCGAGCTGGCCAAGCTGCCCGCCACCAGCCTCGTGAGCCTGCGCCAGGTCACGTCCTGCGGCACGGCCACGGCCGCCTCGCTGCCCTGCATGTTCTCGCCGCTGGGCCGCAGTGCCTTCGTCGACCTGAAGGGCACGCAGGAGAACCTGCTGGACGTGCTGCAGCGCGCGGGCCTGGCCGTGCTGTGGCTGGACAACCAGAGCGGCTGCAAGGGCCTGTGCGACCGCGTGCCCAACAGCCCCACCTCCCGATTACCCGACGGTGCCGCACCGCTGCCGGCCGGCCTGTGCAGCAAGGACGAACTGGGCGACCAGGAATGCTTCGACGAGTCGCTGCTGCATGGGCTGGACCAGCGCATCGCCGCGCTCGACCCCGAACGCGTCAAGCGCGGCCTGGTGCTCGTCATGCACCAGATGGGCAGCCACGGCCCGGCGTACTTCAAGCGTTCGCCCGCCGACCTCAAGCCCTTCCAGCCCGAATGCCGCAGCAACGCGCTGCAGCAGTGCGAGCGCCAGCAGGTCGTCAACGGCTACGACAACACCATTGCCACGACCGACCGGCTGCTGGCACGCGCCGTCGCCTGGCTGCAGACGCAGCAGGCCTTCGATGTCGGCATGCTCTACATCTCCGACCACGGCGAGTCGCTGGGCGAGAACGGGTTGTACCTGCACGGCATGCCCTACGCGATGGCGCCCGTGGAGCAGACGCAGGTGCCCATGATCCTGTGGCTGCCCGAGGCCGGCGCCCTGGCCGCGTCGCTCAAGCCCGGCTGCCTGGACGGCCTGCGCGACCAGCCGGCCTCGCACGACAACCTGTTCCACACGGCCATGGGCTGGGTGGGCGCACGGGCCGATGTCTACAAGCCCGAGTGGGACCTGCTCGCGGGTTGCCGGCGCTGACGCCTTGACCGGGCGGGCCCGGCCCCGCGCGCTAGAACAGGCTGCCCTGCGCCGACGGCTTCACCGGCCGGCGGAACAGGCCCAGCGCCACCGGCCGGCGCTCCATGCGCAGCCCGTGCTTGCACGCCACGCGGCGCAGCCGGGCGCGCAGCAGCTCGGCCCACACGCCCTCCCCCGTGAAGCGGCTGCCGAAACGGGCGTCGTTGTCCTTGCCGCCGCGCATGTCGCGGATGCGGGCCATCACGCGCTCGGCGCGGTCGGGGAAGTGGCGGGCCAGCCAGTCCTGGAACAGCGGGTTCACCTCCCACGGCAGGCGCACCGGGATGCTGAAGGCGCTGCTGGCGCCGGCCGCGACCGCGGCGTCGACGATCTGCTCCAGTTCGGGCTCGTTGATGAACGGGATGACGGGCGACACACTGACGCCCACCGGCACGCCGGCATCGGCCAGCGCCCGAATGGCCCGCAGCCGCCGCGCGGGGGACGCGGCGCGCGGCTCCAGGATGCGGGCCAGGTCGTTGTCCAGCGTCGTGATGGACAGGTAGACCGACACCAGCCCCTGCGCGGCCATCGGCGCGATCAGGTCCAGCTCGCGCTCGATGCCGCTGCTCTTGGTGACGACCGAGAACGGGTGGCCGCATTCGGCCAGTACCTCGACGATGCGCCGGGTGATGCCCAGCCTGCGCTCGACGGGCTGGTAGGCGTCGGTCGCCGTGCCCAGCACCAGCGAGCGCGGCTGGTAGCGCGGCGACGCCAGCGTCTCGCGCAGCCGCTCGGCGGCATTGACCTTGGCGACGATGCGAGTCTCGAAGTCCAGCCCCGGCGACAGGTTCAGGTAGCTGTGCGTGGGCCGCGCGAAGCAGTAGATGCAGCCGTGCTCGCAGCCGCGGTACGGGTTGATGGAGTAGTCGAAGGAGATGTCCGGCGACTGGTTGCTGGAGACGATGGTCTTGGCGTGCTCCTCGATGACTTGCGTGGCGACGGGCAGGTGCTCCTCGGCGGCATCCTGGTCCAGCGTGCCCCAGCCGTCGTCGTAGCGCTCGCGCTGGCGCTGCTCGAAGCGGTGCGGCATGGCCGTGGCGCTGCCGCGTCCCTTGATCGAGTCGACGGGGACGAGGACGGACTGGGCGGCGGCGATGCGGATGGGGGCTGGCGACATACTGTCAATATATACAGTCTTTGGCGCGCAGGCCAGCCGTGATGGCCGGCCGAGCCACCCGCCCGCACCGCCGTCGCTCAGCGCGCCTTGATCGCCTCGTCGGCGGCGGCCAGGCGCTTGAAGGCGGCCGACTGCAGGCCGGCCATCGGGCCGCTCACGGCGGATGCCGGCAGGCGGCGGATCTCGCGGTTGATCGCATGGATGTTCTCCTCGTGCCGGGCGATGTTGTCGCGCAGCGCCTGCAGCTGCTCGCTCGTCAGATCCAGGCTCGCGCGCGGCGAGGCCAGCGCCTGACGCTTGGCGGACAACGCCTTGGCCTCCGTCATCAGCTCGGCATTGAGGATGCTGAAGCGCTCGCGGTCCCGGTCGATCTGCGCGCCGGCCGGCACGCGCTGTGCCTGCGCGGGCTGCGCCGGCGCGGCGGGCAACGGCGCAGGCGCCGCCATCGCGGCCATCGGCACCGACGCTGCGGCGGACACCGGCGCCGGCCGGCTGGTCAGCACCTCGACGCCGTCGGACGTGCGGTAGCGCCGCGCCTCCAGGGTCTGCGCCAGCGCCGCATGGGCCGTGCAGGTGGCGAGCAGCAGGGTGGACCAGACTTTCACAGATTGCTCCTGTAGAACGGGCTTTGCATGCGCACGACCGCCTCGCTCTGGATACGGATGCGCGGGCCGCTGACCAGCGGGCGTGTGCACGAGTCCACCAGCGGCCCGTCGCCGACGCTGAAGGGGTCGCTCATGCCGTTGGCCTGCAGCGTGTGGCTGAGCGGCAGCGCGTTGACGGCCGCGTGGATCATGCGGCCCACCACCGGCACGATGAGGCGGTAGCAGTAGCTCACGCGCACATGCAGGATGTTGGCGTCCTGCACCGAGATGCCCGACGCCGTGCCCGGGGTGGGGTTGCGGAAGTTCAGCGTGTCGTTGGGGATCTCACGGTCGCCGCCGGCCGCGCCGTCCAGCCGCACCTGACCGAAGTCGCTGAAGGCCTGCGCCGTCGGGTTCAGCACGTCGATGCTGGCCAGGTTGGCCACCGAGATCTCCGTGAAGGCCTTCGCGCGCGCCGTGGCGAAGCCGGTCATGGAGGCTTCGCTGGCGAACAGCGGCGTCAGGCCCGCGGCCAGCGCCTTCTTCATCTCGCCCTTGTTGCCGTTGTGCACGGCGCCGGCACGCGCGGTCAGCAGGCTGGCGTGGTTCAGCACCGCGCGCGCCTGGTACAGCAGGCCCCACTGGATGACGCCCAGCACCAGGAAGATCAGCATCGGGAAGACGACGAGGAACTCGGTGGCCGACTGGCCGCCCTGCTTCCACAACCGCCGCCCCGGCCGCCTCATGACCCGTCCGCCGCGAACGCGAGCCGCATGCCGCGCTGCCAGCCGCGCCGCGTGGCCTCGCCCGCGGCCAGCTCGATGACGCGCCGCGCCCGCAGGCAACTGCGCGCACGCCACGGCGCCACGGCCGGGCACACGCGCTGGATGACGCCCGCGCGGTCCACGAAGACCACGTCGATGGCGTAGCCCATGCCCACCGTGTGCACCATGTTGCAGCCGTCGATCAGCAGCGCCTGGCCATGCCTGAGCGGCGGGCGGCCCAGCAGGCCGCGCATGCGCTCCAGCATGGTCTCGGTGCGGCGCAGCTCCAGCGGCAGCGCGCGGCCGGCCATGTCCTCGCTGCTCATGGTTTGCTTCAGCATCAGACGGTGATCCCGGACTGCAGGAACTTGACCGCGATGGGGAACATCAGCACGACGAACGTGATCGGGAAGATGAACACGACCAGCGGGAAGATGAGCTTGACCGGGGCCTCCATCGCCAGCTTCTCGGCGCGCTGGAAGCGCTCCACGCGGCGCTGCTCGGCCTGGAAGCGGAACGTCGACCCCAGGCTCGCGCCCATGCGCTCGGCCTGCACGACGGCGCTGACGAAGCTGGACACCTGCGGCACGCGCACGCGCTCGTCCATGCGGCGCAGCGCCTCGCTGCGCGTCAGGCCCGAGCGCAGGTCGCGCAGCACCAGGCTCAGCTCGCTCTTCATCGGCCCGGCCGGCCCCTTGGCCACGGCCTGCGAGATGGCGCCCGCCATGTTCAGGCCCGCCTCCACGCCCATGGTCAGGAAGTCCAGGTAGGTGGGCAGCGCGCGGACGATGAGCTTCTGACGGTTCTTCAGCGAATCGCGCAGCCAGATGCGCGGGTACACGTAGCCGAAGGCCGCTGCGATGCCCACGTACAACCAGCTGAACATGTCCACGGCCGACGACAGCACGCCCGTGATGGCCGCGAAGCCCAGCAGGCTGATGAGGCACAGCGAGATGAACTGGCGCGGGCTCATCAGGTACAGCAGGCCCGACAGCCGCAGCGCCTCGGCCGGGCCGGACACCAGCTTGTCCGGGATGCGCTGGCTGACGTGGTAGTCCATGAAGCGCACCAGCGGCCACAGCATGCGCAACGCGCGCGGCAGCGGGTCGAGGAACTCGCGGTCCTCGTCGGGCACCTCGGACTTGAGCCGGCTGGCGCTGAACACCACCGCCGCAGCGAAGACGACGAAGGCGATACCCACCAGCAATGCAACGAGGATCTGTTCCATGTCAGCGTCCTGTTCCACATTTGCGGCGATAGCCGCGCGCGCATCCTGCGGGCCGAGCGCCGGGCCGCTCCCTAGCCGGCCCGGTATGGCGATGTGCTCGCGGCTTGATGCCGCGAGCATCGCCGTCCCCTCGGGGGCTGAGGCCGGACACATGGCGCCCAGTGGGCGCCATGTGCCTGCCGAAGAGCTGCGGCACCTGCCGCAGTGCGGTCTGCAAGACCGGCCAAAGTACTCTTTGGACGAGGGGCTTCATTCTCTAGACGTCAATGGCCGTGATGCGGCGGATGAAGAAGTAGCCGATCAAATCGGCCACCAGGATGACGCCCGACACCACCCAGCCGTACCAGGTGGTGAACAGCGGCGCCATCGCCTCGGGCTCCATGGTCTTGAGCACCAGGATGAGGAACAGCGGCAGGCAGGCCATGACGATGCCCTGCATCTTTCCCTGCGCGGTGAGGCTGCGGATCTTGCCCTCCATCTGCAGCTTGGCGCGGATGGTCTTGGCGATGGACTCCAGCGTCTCGGCCAGGTTGGCGCCCACCTCGCGCGACAGCGCCATGCCGGCCGTCACCATGGACAAGTCCTGCAGCGGCACGCGCCGCTCCATGTTGCGCAGCGCCACGCTGAAGTCCACGCCCAGGCGCAGCTCGCGCAGCAGCAGCTCGAACTCCTGGGAGATGGGCGGCTTGCCCTCGCTGGCCACGCTCTCCAGCGCGATGGTCAGGCTGGCGCCGGCGTGCAGCGCCCCCGTCACCATCAGCAGCGCGTCGGGCAGCTGCTGCTCGAACTGGTGCAGCCGCCGCCGCGCCAGCCAGCGCACCACCCAGCGCGGCGACACGAAGGCCGCGACCACGCAGAGGGCGACGATGACCATGTTGCCGGTGGCGAACCAGGCCACCACCGGCGACAGGATCAGCACGACGAGGTTGATGACCTGCAGGCGCTGCGCGCCGGTGAAGATGAACATCTCCTCCAGCGCCATCGCCGCGGCGCTCGCGTCGCGTGTCTGGCGCTGGCGCATCCAGCGGCCGCCGAAATGCAGCGCCGCCCAGATCAGCCCGAGGCCGAGCATGAAGATCACGACGATGGCGATGAGGAGGTCGTCCATGGCCTGTCCTCAGGCACCGCTGCCGCGCCGCGCGGGCCCGAACTCCAGCACCTCGCCCTGGCGGAAGATGCTCATGTCCACGTCGATGCCGCGCTGGATCAGGTCCTGGTAGAGCTGCGGGATGTGGCCGGTGGCGACGAACTCGCCGCGGATCTTGCCGTCCGCGCTGAAGCCCGCCTGCTTGAAGGCGAAGATGTCCTGCATCTGCACCACGTCGCGCTCCATGCCGGTCACCTCGGTGATGTAGGTGACGTGCCGCGTGCCACAGGAGAAGCGCGTCTGCTGCACGATGATGTTCACAGCGGAGCAGATCTGCTCGCGGATGGCCTGCACCGGGATGTCCAGGCCGCTCATCAGCGTCATCACCTCCAGCCGCGACAGGCAGTCGCGCGGCGTGTTGGCGTGGGCCGTTGTCAGCGAGCCGTCGTGGCCGGTGTTCATGGCCTGCAGCATGTCCAGCGCCTCGCCGCCACGGCACTCGCCGACGACGATGCGGTCCGGCCGCATGCGCAGGCAGTTCTTCACCAGGTCGCGGATGGCGATCTGCCCGCGGCCTTCGATGTTGGCCGGCCGTGCCTCCAGCGACACCAGGTTGGGCTGGGTGAGCTGCAGCTCGGCGGCGTCTTCCACGGTGACGATGCGCTCGTCGTCGGGGATGAAGTTGGACAGCACGTTCAGCAGCGTCGTCTTGCCCGAGCCCGTGCCGCCGGAGATGACGATGTTGGCGCGCCGCTCCACGGCCACGCGCAGGAACTCGATCATTTCCCGGTTGGCCGAGCCGAAGCGGATCAGGTCGTCCGACGTCAGCTTGCGCTTGGAGAACTTGCGGATCGTGAGGCTGGGGCCCTTGATCGCCAGCGGCGGGATGACCGCGTTCACGCGCGAGCCGTCCTTGAGCCGCGCGTCCACCATGGGCGAGGCCTCGTCGATGCGCCGGCCCAGCGGCGAGACGATGCGCTCGATGGCTGCCAGCACGGCCGCGTCGTTGGAGAACGAGATCTCCGAGCGCGTCAGGCGGCCGTTGCGCTCGACGAAGATCTCGGCGTGGCGGTTCACCATGATCTCGGTGACCGTCTCGTCGGCGATCAGCGACTCCAGCGGCCCCAGGCCCACCACCTCGTTGAGCACCACGTTGCGCAGCTGCTCACGATGGCCCAGCAGGTCGACGAAGGACGGGTCGGTCTCGATCAGTTCGTCGATGAGCTTGTGCACCGCGGCGCGCAGCTCGGCGTCGCCCATGCGCGAGACGTTCACGCGGCGCAGGTCCATCGCCTCGATGAGGCGGCGGTGCAGCAGGCCGCGCAGCTCCATGCCGCGCTCGTTTTCCAGCGGGCTCTTCTCGCCCGGCACGGGCTTGCCCACGACGGCCGGCCGGGCCTCGGTATCGGCCGGCGCGGCGGGCTTGGTGGGCAGCGGCAGCACCTTGCGTGCGCTCGCGTCGGCCAGGCTCACGCGCAGCGTGTAGTCGCCCACCTCGATGACGTCGTTGCTCGCCAGCGGCCCGTGCTCGTGCACGACGTTGCCGTTGACCTTGATGGGCACGAGGCCGCCGCCATCCTTCAGGAACAGCGTGCCCTCGCGCAGGTTGAACTGCACCTGGCGGCGGCCCACGCGCCAGCCCTTCAGCGCGATCAGCGCGCCGGCGTCCTTGCCGATGAAGCAGCTCGGCGTGTCGCTCTGTGCATCGCCGACGACGGCCTCTCCCTTGAACACCTGGACTCTGAACATCGCGCGGCCCTCAGTTGTTGGCGTCGCCCGCGGGCACGCCCTGGGAAACCGGCGGGTTGGGCGGCGGCGCCAGCGGCCCGCCCGCGCGGCGTTCGAACTCGGCCTTGTTGTCGGCGCCGCGGCGGCGCACGTCCTCGGCCATGCCCTGGCCGGCCGTGATGATCTCGGGCTCCAGCAGCACGACCAGATCGGTCTTCTTGCTGCGGAAATCGTCCGAGCGGAACAGCCGGCCCAGGATGGGGATGTTGCCCAGCCCCGGCACCTTGTCGATGGCGTTGGACAGCTCGCCGTTGATGAGGCCGGACAGCGCCACCATCTCGCCCGGCTTCACGCTGATCTCGGTGGACGTGGAACGCGTCAGGAAGGCCGGGATGCCCGCCACCGAGATGGCCGGGTCGATCTGCGACAGCTCGGTGGAGAGCTTGGCGGTGATGACGTCGCCCGCGTCGATGGTGGGCTCGATGGAGAAGATGATGCCGTAGGGCTTGAACTCCACCGTCTGCGTGCCGAACGCGCCGGCCAGCGGGATGGGGATCTCGCCGCCCACCTGCAGCCGTGCCTTGCCGCCGCTCTTGGCCGTCAGCTCGGGCGAGGCCAGCACGCGCGCGTCGCCATCGGCCACGCTCAGGTTCAGCCGCGACGCGATGGACGTGGCCAGCCCGAAGAACAGCCCCGTCGTGTGGCCGTTGCGCGTGACGAACGGCGGCACCGGGTCCAGCAGGTTGTCGCCCTCCTTGGCGGGCGGCAGGTTGCGGTAGACCTTCTCCTTGATCGGCGCGGTCTGGGCCGCGATCACCGGGCCGTTGGCATCCCTGCTCCACTGGATGCCGACCTTCTCCAGCAGCGCCTTGTTGACCTCCACGAAGTGCAGCCGGAACAGCACCGACCGCACCAGCGGGCTGCCGGGGTCGGTCTTCAGGTTCAGCACCACGCCGGGCACGTTCTTCACGGCCTCGGAAAGCTGCGCCAGCGTTTCCTTGTGCACCGTGCCGGACACGACCAGCTTGGCGTCGTACTCGTCGAGGCTCACGCCCTTCTCGTCGCGCAGCACGTTCTCGATGAGGCGGCGCGTGGCGGCGAAGTCGCTGGCCACGACCTTCACGCGGAAGGTCTGCACCTGACGGTCGGACCACACCATCAGCATCGTCGTGCCGACCTGCTCGCCGATCAGCATCAGGCTGTCGTCCACCGTCGTGGCGCTGACCTGTGCGCCGTTGCCGACGGCGATGCGGCGCACCTTGCCCTGCACCGGCAGCATGCGGATCTCGCCCAGCGCGAGGTTCACGTCGGCGATGGGCAGCGCTTCGGCGCGCACGGCAGGGGCCGCGGTGGCGACGGGCGCGGCGCGGACGGCGGGCGCCGCCCGGGTGACGGGCAGCGCGGTGGGCGTCGCAATGACCGGCGCCGCGACCGGTGTGGCGACCGGTGTGGCGACCGGTGTGGCGACCGGCGGGTTGACTGGTGCAGGGACGGCCTTGGGCGGCGGCACGTCGGCGGCCAGGGCGGGCGCCGCCAGCAGCAGGGTGGCGCAGAGGGTGGCGATGAATCCGGGGGCGTTGAGCGTCATGGTGGGGTGGCGCTTCAGCGCATCGTGGCGGGGCTGTGGTCGGAGGAGGACGAAGGCGGCATAGATGAGCGGCTGGCCTCGTCACGGCCGCGCGGCTGGGCGATGTCGTTGATGGCCTGCAGCACGGCGGCCTTCATGTCGGCCCTGCTGTCGGTCACGCGCGCCGAGCCGGGCCGGTCGGGCAGGCCCACGGGCACGAGGCTGGACGCCAGCGCGGCGCCGCTGCTGCCCTTGCCGCCGACGATGAACTCCACGCCCTCGCCGCGGCCGGCGGACACCGGCAGCACGTCGGTGCCGGTGGTGGCCCGCATCGCGACGGCATCCTCGTCCTTGCGGCCGCGCAGCGCCACGCGGAAGCTCCCCATCTTCTGCGCCACCAGCAGGCGCGCGGCCTCCTTGGGGGTGACGAGCACGGTGATGGTGTCGAAGCCCTTCTCGCGCGCGCCCTGCACCTCGCCGGGCCGGACCATCTTGGACAGCCGCTCGGCGTCGCCGCCGGCCACATCCTGGAACTCCTGCCCGGTGGCCAGCACGGTCAGGTTCTGCATGAAGAGCGTGGCCTGGTTCAGGCGCATCTCGGCGATCTCGCTGTCCTTGGCCTTGTCAACCTTGGACATCAGGAACACGTCGACGCGGTGCCCCGGGCGCAGCGTCTGCGCGATGGAGTTGACGCTGTCGATCTCGATGGTGACGGCGCGCGTGCCCGCCGGCAGCAGGCTGGCGACATCGTTCACCTCGGGCGCCTGCAGGTCGGTCAGCCGCAGCGGCCGGCCCTTGAGCACCGGGCGGGCCAGGCGCTGGCCGCGCACGCTGTCGAAGTCGCGCGCCATGACGGTGTCGGGGTAGACCAGGTCCTGCTCGATGTCGCGGGCGACGAACAGGCCCTGATCCAGCCCGGTGCCCACGGGCGCGTCCGTGCGCGGCACGACGACGGCCACGCGCGGCGTCTGGCTGCGCGAGGCACGCGCGGCCACCTCGTCCTTGATGCGCTGCTCGCGCTGCTGCAGGTAGACGTAGGCGATGTAGGCCACGAGGGCTGCCAGGCCCGCTGCGAAGAGCAGCAGCACCCAGGGGTTCTTGAGACGTGCGAGGCTGACGGACATGGGTTGCTCTGGTGACTCAGATGCCGTGCTGGGCGGGGATGGACAGGGCGTACGAGAAGGCCTTGAAGAAGCTCTTCACCGCGTCGAGGATCTCGTCGATGACGGCGGGCTCGGCCGCGGCGACGACCAGTACCAGCGTGGTCAGCATCAGCACCACGGTGTATTCGGCGATGGCCTGGCCGCGGCAGCGGCTGGGCCGGGTCCGGGCGGTGCGTGGGCGGGGGGTCATGGCGGCTCCGACAGGTTGAGCAGGGCGCGGCTGCTGCGGTCTTCCTCCCACAGCACCAGCGAGAACTCGGCCCCGGCCTTCTGTGCCGAGACGATGCGTGCGCGCTGCGCGGCGCCGCTGCGCACCTCGTGCGACGACACGCCCTGCCAGCCCTTGCTGCCGAGCTGGCGCAGGAAGAACTGGTCCAGGTCGTCGATGCCGCGCGGCGACGAGAAGCCGATGGTGTGGCCACGCCGCCCGCCGTCCAGCCCGCTGACGACGGAGTTGAGCTGCACGCCGCCGGGCAGCGCCACGCCCAAATCCTTGGGCAGCCAAGCCTGCGTCTTCTGCGGCCGGCTGACGCCGAAGTAGCCGAACATGCCGTCACGGTCGATGAGCTGCAGCGTCGTCAGGCACTGCTCGCTGCGCGCGGCCAGCACGTCCCAGTGGCCGGCGCGGCTGCGCTTGACCTCGTAGCCGGCCTGCTCCCATTCCTTGGTGAGCCGCTCCAGCAACTCGGCCGACGCGCCGCGGCCCTGCACCTGGCGCACCGTCATGGGCAGCCCGTTGACGACGAGTTCCTGGCCCACGGGCTCACCCTTCAGGCCCGAAGGCACATCCTGCGGACACGCCTCGCAGGCCACGGCAGCCACCAGCACCAGGCCGGCCAGGGGTCGGAGCAACGCTCGCATCGTCATCGCGGTCCGTCATCGTGTTGTTCATCAGTTGCGCATCCCGCGTTCGCTGCAACCACGACGCGCGAGTCTTGCGGGCTGAGCGCCGGGCCGCTCCCAAGCCGGCCCGCACTGGCGATGTGCTTGCCGGTCAAGCCGGCAAGCATCGCCGTCCCCCTGGGGGACCGACTGGGCTTGCCCGCGTTCAGCGGGGCGAGACTGGGCGAGGGGTTTCATTTCAGTCGGTCCGGCGGGACGACGTCGACCGCGATGCGGCCCATGTCGATGCGCGGAATCTCGGTGGGGTCCCAGGCCGCCAGCGCGGCGCCCGTGGCGACCGTCAGTGCGGTGCCCAGGCCGTTGGCCGTCGGCACGGACGCCGACACCATGCCCTTGGTGCCGCTGGAGGCATTGGCGGCCCAGGTGTTGCTCAGGATGGCGCCGCTGGCGGCGTAGTCCAGGCCGTCCCAGTCGGCCTCCAGGCCGGCCTTCTTGGACCACAGGCGCTTGTAGACGTCGCTGTCCTTGCCCACCTTGTCGAGCTTGAAGTCCACCACGGCCAGCGTTTGCGTGGGCACCGGCGGCGCCAGCGTGCCGGTCACGCTCGGCACGGTGATCTTGTTGATGAGGCCGATGGCGGTGGCCAGCAAGTCCTTGGCCGGCTTCTGGTCGGTCGCGGTGAGGTGCAGGCCGGCCGGGTCGGTCACGAGGGCCTTGCCGGCGGTGTCGCGCCACATCGGGTCGGTGCCATGGGCCAGGCCCGTGGTGTTCTTGTCGTTGGCGCTGTACTTGAAGCCGCTCGTGCGGTCGTTGAACACGCGCACCAGGGCCTCCTGGCGGATGGCGGCGGCGCTCTTCTGGTTGGGTGCGTTCTTGCTGGCGTAGACGGACGTGGTGTCGTCGTACCAGACGGTGCGCTCCCAGGTCGCATACCGCGCCACGGCCTGGGCGCCAGCGCGCACGTCGCCCAGCTTGGCGATGGCCTGCGTGGCCAGGTACAGGGGCACCAGCACGAAGATGGCGATGACGATGAACTCGACGAGCGCCGCGCCGCGCACCCGGTGGGAACGGTGGAGCGACCTCATTGGGCTGCCGCCGCGGCGGCCTCCTCGGCAACGGTGGTGGGCGCCAGGCGCGCCTGCCAGTAGGGGCTGAACAGGCTCTGGTACTCGGTCTTGCTGTCGCCGCGCTTCCAGCCGTTGCGGGTGAACTGCTTCAGGTCGTCCAACCGCGGGCGGTAGAAGAAGGCATGGGCCGAGGCCAGCGCGCGCAGGGTCTTGCCCTTCATCGCGTCTTCCAGCTTCAGCTTGTCGGCGCCCGGCATGATGACGGTGGACTCGCGGATGGTGTCCTGCGTGCGTTCCACCTCGAGGGTGATGGGGAACTTGCCGCCGTTCTCCAGCGCCGTCTGGTTGGCCGGCTTGGCCGTCAGCGGGCTGGCCATGTCGCGGTAGTGGTCCTGCAGGCCGCCGCCGCTGTCCAGCGTCGTGCCGGGGCCCTTGGCCCAATAGCGGTAGTTGGCGGGCACGACGGCCGGCGACGTCAGCGCAAAGCCGTACAGCATGCTTTCGGTGGCGTTGTTCTTGTAGCCGTTGGCGTCGCCGTAGGCGCCGCCCTTGCCGGCCACCGCGCCGCCATGGCCGCCGAGGTACGGCGCCGTGGTGCCGATGTCCGGGAACGGAATGGTGATGGTGAACGGGCACAGGCCGGTGATGCACGGCACCATCCACGTGCAGGTGACCATGCCGCCGCCCTGCGTCGCATCCAGCCCCAGCCAGCGCTTCTTGTTGCTGCTCAGGAGGGTGCCGCCGAAGTGCGTGAAGCCGAAGGTCGTGAACGTGCTGACGGCCAGCGGGCACAGGTAGGGCTTGACCGTGCTGGCCCACATCGGCACGGGGATGGAGCCGCGGTTGCGGATGAACAGGTCTTCGCTGTCGCGGCTGACGACGGCGTCCGCGAATCGGTCAGCCTCCTTGGACGCGTCGTTGGCGCTGTGGCGCCGGGTCTGGTCGTTGCCCCAGTTCTTCACGCGCAGGGCGGCGTCGCCCAGCATGAAAGC
Organism: Roseateles sp.; assembly: GCF_965229315.1. Lineage (GTDB taxonomy): Bacteria > Pseudomonadota > Gammaproteobacteria > Burkholderiales > Burkholderiaceae_C > Pelomonas. The sequence continues at coordinate 996,753 of NZ_CBDDJA010000002.1, read as the reverse complement.
GCTGGTGGTGACGCGGGCCTGCGGGTCGTTCTTCTTCACGACCTCGTCGGCAACGAACATCATCTCGGCCATCGTGCCGAGGTGGTGGATCTGCTGGGCCTCGTCCATGGCGCCGATGAGCAGGTCCAGCGCCTTCACGGCCGGGCCGGCCATCGAGTTGACGGCCGAGTAGGCGGTGTCCACCGGCGCCCTCTTGCCGATGTCCCAGGCCGGCGCAGCCGACGGGAATGCCCGGTAGACGGTGTCTTCCAGCGTGCTGTTGGCACGCCGCTTGGTCTGCGCCGCGTCCTCGAAATAGGACTTCATGCTGACGAACTGGGCCACCGCCACCTGGTTGGCGATCATGGCCCGGTTGGTATAGGCCGAGAAATTCGCATCCCGGGCCTGCAATACTGCGGCGCTGTAGGCGCCGGCGTCGGCGGCATTCTGCAACTGGCTTTTCGTGATCGCCAGCATACTGCCGTTGAACAGCATGATGACGACCAGCCCCGCGCAGCTGAGGAATACCAGGCCGAATATCAGGGCCTGCCCTCGCATGCGACATGATGCCGCAGTGGGCGCCTGGCGGAAAACACGTGAATGTTGATCCGTCATGACGCCACCGGCACCATTGAAGCATGTGAACAAATCAGCCCCATGGTCAGCTCCGCCAGATTACTTGGCGTCGTTGTCCTTGTTGTACTCGGCCAGGCCCTTGGTCGTGTCGGCACGCGTCTGCGCATCGCCCGACGAAGTATTGGCATTCGCGATGGCGGTATCGGCCTTGTTGCCGGACAACTCCTTCGCCAGACCGGCGCTCTGGTTGCGGACGGTTTTGCCGAACATGCTGTAGACGCCGATGGCGGCCACGGCGATCAAGGCCACGATGATGATGTATTCCATCATCCCCTGGCCCAGGGTCTTGCGCTTGGACGAACGTTGCGAACGGATGGTCATGGGAAAGCTCCTCTGAAAAGACCGTAGCGGACAAGGAATGCGGACGAAGCCGCCCATCGACCGGCCCGCTGCTGCGGGCCCGTCAATACTTAAAAAACAGTGGCCGTGATACCTGGCTTGAAATTACGAAGGGCTCACGCTACTTGGCATCGTTGGCGTAGTTGTAATTTCCCATGCCAGCCTTGTTGGGGTCGTTGGCACGCCCCGCGGCGGCATTGGCCGATTCCGCCGCCAGACCGGTATCGGCCTTCTGGCCGGCGAGTTCCTTGGCGAGACCGGAACTCTGGTTGCGCGCCGTCTTGCCGAATGCCGAATACACCGCGATGGCCGCCACGGCGATCAATGCGACGATGATGATGTATTCCATCATGCCTTGGCCGCGCATGGATGAGGCACCGAGCCTCATTGAATGATTCGACATGGACGATGGCTCCCGCGATGATTGACACGCCTTGGCGTGACGAATATCTCAATCAACTGACGGCGCCAGTCTAGGCAATCGGCGTGAAAAACGTCACTCCCCTAGTTCAGAGTAAACCGTTACGACAGGTAAACCATGGGGTTACGAGGTGTAAGCGCGACGATTTCAAAAGTATTGCAATGTGTATTCATGGGAGAGGGTTTCGCCGGGGCCGCCGCTAGACTGGCCCGCACCCTGATGTGGAGGATTTCCCGAAGATGACGAAGACGCCCCTCGGATGCCTGGCCGCCCTGCTCTGGCTGGGTGCGGCCCAAGCCGCACCGGCAACGCCGCCCCCCGGCCACTACCGCATCGACGCCGAATCCAGCGTGCGCAGCGGCAGCGGGCCCGCCACGTCGGAGCGCATCGAGCGCGTGGACGGCACCACAGGCAAACGCACCGTCATCACCCACGCCGGCCCGCCCGGCACGCCGGCCGGCCAGCAGACCTATCCGGGCAGCGGCCCGGTCACCTGGTGCGTGCCGGCCGTGTCCACGCCGCCGGCCAATCCAGCCGGGCGTTGCGACACGCGCTGGTGGCCGCAGGCCGGCGGCGCCAGCCTGCAGGCCGACTGCCGGGCCGGCCGCATGCAGGAGCAGTGGAAGCAGCTCGACGCGCGCACCTGGGAGCGGCAGATGACGTTCAAGGCCACGGCCGGCGCGGCGGGCAACGACCCGTCCGCGGCCATCGCGATGGCGCAGCGCGGCCTGTCGCCGGCCGACGTGGCCAAGGCCCGCGCCGAGCTGCCCGCGCCCAACGCCACGGCCGACGCGATGGCGCCGGTCTATGCGCAGATCGAGGAGACCATCCGCACCGGCAAGCCCGAGGAAGCCGCCGCCGCGCGGCAGCAGCTCGCGGCGCTGAAGGCGGCGCAAGGTGGTGGTGGCCCGGCCACCACGACGACCCGCCTGACCGAGCGCTGGACGCGGCTGGCCGACACCTGCGCGGCGGGCTCATGAGCGGCCGCAACCGGGCCGCGGTGCCGCTGCTGCTGGCCGCCGCCGTCGCGGCCCATGCGCAGAAGGCGCCGACCGAACTGCGCGGCGCCAGCGACCACCCGCTGGTGTCGCGCTACGCCGGTGCCGTGCTGCAGGACGCGGCGCAGGAGAACTTCGCCGCGCTGAAGGTGCCGGTCTCGGCGGCGCTGGACCAGGCGCAGGTCGTGGAAGGCCGCGTCAACGGCTACTTCTACATCGCCCCCAAGGGCCGCAGCGCACTGGAGGTGTTCCGCAACTACCAGGCCGCGCTGACCCAGGCCGGCTTCACGACGCTGTACACCTGCGAGATGGCGGCCTGCGACAAGGCCGGCATCAAGGGCCGCTTCGCGAACGAGGCCGTGGGGCCGCGCAAGTGGCAGGCCCAGGGCGTGGCGCCGGCCGGCTCCATCGACCGCGACGTGCGCTTCATCAGCGCGAAGCTCGGCCGCGCCGGGCAGGACAGCCACGTGTTGCTGTTCGTCGCCGAGCCCAATTCCATCTGGGGTGCGCCGGCCGTGGTGCAGCTGGTCGTGGAGCCCGCGCCCATGGAGGGTGGCCAGGTGCTGGTCAACACCGACGCGCTGCAGAAGGCGCTGGGCGCGGACGGCCGCGTCGCGCTGTACGGCATCTACTTCGACACGGGCAAGGCGGTGCTCAAGCCCGAGTCCCGGCCGCAGCTCGCCGAGATGGCCCGGCTGCTGCAGGCGCAGCCGTCGCTGAAGGTTCACATCGTCGGCCACACCGACAACCAGGGCACGGTGCCCGGCAACCTGACGCTGTCGCAGCAGCGCGCCGAGGCCGTCGTCAACGCGCTGGTGCAGGAGCACCACGTGGACGCCCGGCGCCTGTCCGCCCGCGGCGTGGCCAGCTTCGCGCCGGTGGCCGCCAACACGGCAGACGCCGGGCGGGCGAAGAACCGGCGCGTGGAGCTGGTGGCGCAGTAGCGTGGGTCAGTCCACGGGCCACACCGGGCGCGGCAGGTGCTGGTAGGGCAGCTCGTGCAGGTTGGCCTGCAGGCTGCCCGGCGAGTCGGCGTACACCACGGCCGAGGCCATCGCGTCGAAGCCCGAGCGGAAGTGCTGCGTGGACTTCACGACCACCAGCCGCATCGCCGCCGGGTCGATGCCCAGCTCCGTGAAGCAGGCGGGCGAGAACACCTGCTGGCGGATGCTGTTGAGCACGATGGCCATGCCCTGCGCGCGCACCGCCACGGCCGGGCCGAGCGGGTCGCTGCCGCCAGGCGTGAGGCTGCGCTGGCGCGCGTCGCTGCGGCAGGCCAGCACCTCCACGTTCAGGTCCACCGGGTCGCCGGACATGGGCCCGACCTTGCCGCCGATGCGCAGCGGCAGCCGCGCGCCCACCCCGGCGGCCGTCGCGATGGCCACGGCCTGCGGGTCCCAGACCATGCCCAGCGCCACGTCGCGCACGCCGCGCCTGAGCAGCTCGCGCAGCACGAAGGTGCTGTCGCCGGCGGCGCCGCCGCCCGCGTTGTCGGCCGTGTCGGCGAGCACGACGGGGCGGCCCGCACCGGCCTGCGCCATCGCGGCGACGGCCTCGTCGAGCGCGGCGTCCAGCGGCAGGCGGCGCGCGCTGGCCGGCTCGCGCAGCGCATAGAAGGCCTCGGCCAGCTCGTCCAGCAGCCGGCCGGCGGCGTCCGCACCGGCGGGCGTGTCATGCGCCAGCACCATCACGGCGGCGCTGGTGTGCGGCGTGTCCGCCCAGGGGAAGCCGTGCAGCGCCGACACGGAGACGATGCCCGGCAGCGCCTCGCTGGCCTTGAGCCGGCTGACGAAATCGCTCATCGGCGGCAGCGTGGTGCCGAAGATGCCCAGCATGGGCACGCGGCGCCCGTGCGCCTTCACCGCCAGCTCGCCGCGCACCATCGCGGCCAGCATCGCGTGCAGCTCCTCGCCGCGCGCCGCGTAGTCGATGTGCGGGTACTCCTTGCAGGCGACAAGCGCCGCGCCGCTGTCCAGCATGGCCGGGCTGAGGTTGCAGTGCAGGTCCAGCAGCGCGCCCACCGGCACGGCCGGGCCGACCACCTCGCGCACGCGCTGCAGCAGGTCGCCCTCGCAGTCGGGGTAGCCGTCGGCCAGCATGGCGCCGTGCAGCGCCAGCAGCACCGCGTCCACCGGCAGCGACGCGCGCAGGTCGGCCAGCAGCTCGTCGCGCAGCGTCTCGTAGTCGGCACGCGACAGCGGCCCGGACGGCTGCGCCTCGGCGTAAAGCCCCGGCAGCAGCGTGTCGCCCTGCCGCGTGGCGGCGGCGATGACGCCGGTCAGCGTCGGCTGGGCCACCACCTGCTGCAGCGCCTGCGGCTCGGTGCGGTGGATCAGCACGCCCTCGCGGAATGACTGCACGCTGGTGGGCAGCGGCGAGAAGCTGCTGGACTCGTGCACCAACCCGCCCAGAAAGAGCCGCATGGCATTGCGCATGGGGAAGAATCCGCTCAGTAGTACGGGTTGAAGCCGATCATGTGGTGGTACAGGCCCACCACCGTCAGCACGGCGAAGGACAGCAGCCACACGACCGCCATCGCCTTGGCTGACATGTCGCCCGCCTTGAGCACGGTGCGCGCATGCCACAGCGCCGCCAGCAGGCCGCCGAACGCGGCCACGGCCAGCGCGGCCTGCGCCAGCGGCAGCAGCAGCGTGGTGTCGCCCAGGGCTTCCAGCACCGCCACCAGCCAGCCCCACAGGCCCAGCGCCACCAGCGCGCCCACGCTGGCGATGCGCACCCAGGTCACCGGCCGGGGCGGCGACACCGCCACGCGGTGCCGGCGGCGCAGCACGGCGGCCACGGGCCACAGCAGTGCCGTCAGCAGCAGCACGACGACGGCCGCGCCCAGCAGCAGCAGCACCGCCGGGCTGGCCATGAACGGCACGGGCTCGAAGATGAAGGCGAACACGAACGGCTCCAGGCCCCAGTGCTTCACCTTGCCGTTCTCCACCACGGCCTGCAGCCGGCGCTTGCCGTGCTCCTCTTCCCAGAAATAGGGCTTCACCTCGCGGAACACGCTGCGCGCGCCGCCCAGGTCGACGGCGATGCGGCCGTCGTCCAGCGCCTGCACCTTCAGCGGGCTGAGCAGCTGCAGCACCGACAGCCAGGTCGAGTCCTCGCGCCGCGTGTTGCGGTAGGCGCCGGCCATCTGCCGGGCGTGCGCCTTGGCGGTGGCCTCGTCCACCTCGGGCCGGGTGGCCGGGCGGGCGTCGGGCAGGTAGCGATCGGCGAACGACTCGAACAGCCGGTCGCGCAGCCATTTGCCCTCGCCGGTGCCGGGCGAGTTGACGGACACATACAGGCCGATGCCTTCATCCACGAACAGCAGCAGGTCGCTGTGGAACAGCACCGTGTCGCCACCGTGCGCGAGCACGCGGCGGCCGTTGATGTTCTGCTCGTAGAAGCCCAGGCCGATGCCCAGCAGGTCCGGCAGCGGCCGCGTGATCTGGCCGTGCATCCGCTTGACCGTTTCCGGCCTCAGGATCTGCGCGTCGCCCAGGCGGCCCTGCGCCAGGTAGGCCAGCATGAAGCGGCCCATGTCCGCGCCGGTGGACGACAGGCTGCCAGCCGGCGGCATGCTGATGATCTCGAAGCCCTTGGGCTTCTCGTCCTGGCTCATGTAGCCCTGCGACATCTGGGCCTTCAGCGCGTCGGGCAGCGGCTGGCGGAAAGTCGAGTTGCGCATGCCCAGCGGCCACAGCACGTGCTGCTCGATGTAGTCGTCGAAGGGCTGGCCGCTGACGCGCTCGACGATGTAGCCGGCCAGCGCGGTCGCGTAGTTGGAATAGCCCGGCGTGCTGCCGGGGTCGTAGACGTAGGGCGGGATGTAGCGCTTGAGCACCTTGCCGAGGTCGGGGGTGCCGGTGTCGTAGGTGAGCAGGTCGCGCGCCACCTCCTCGAAGCCCGTCGTGTGCGTCATCACATGGCGCAGCGTCAGCGCCTTGCCGTTGCGCGACGGGATCTTGAAGTCTAGGTACTGGTTCAGGTCGGCGTCCAGGTCCAGCTTGCCTTGCTCCACCAGCTGCATGACGGCCGTCCACGTGAACAGCTTGGAGACCGAGCCGGGGCGGAACAGCGTCTTGTGCGGATCGACCGGGATGTTCTTGTCCCAGTCCGCGAGGCCGTAGCCCTTCTGCACCAGCGGCTGGCCGTCCTTGACGAGGACGACCACCGCACCGGGCACGCGCGCGCCGCGCAGGGCGCTGGGCATCAGGCCGTCGAGCCAGGCTTCGGCATCGGTGGCGGTGAGCGCCACGCCGGTCTTGCGCGCAGGCACGGGGGCGGCGGCGCCGGTCTCGGGCGGCGCGACGGCCGCAGGTGGCAAGGCGACCGGGGCGGGCCCGGTCTGTGCCCAGGCGGGCGCCGCGGCGGCGCCGATCAGTGCCAGCGCCAGCACGCGCAGGCGGGTGGAAAAGGTCGTCATGCTTGCATCCAACATCAGAAGTTGAAGGTCAGGGTCGCACCCACCGTGCGCGGGGCTGCGTTCGTGACGTTGAGCGGCAGGCCGAACGCCGTCAGCGCCGTGTCCGCGCCGAGGATGGCGCGCTTGTCGGTCAGGTTGCGCACGAAGGTGGCGAGTTGCCAGGCGCCGAACGCCATGCCCCATTGCGCATCCACCAGCGTGTAGGCCGGCTGGCTGAAGTTGGGCACCGAGCTGCCGGCGGCGTCGAAGCCGGCATTGCGCTGGCCCACGCGGCGCATGTTCAGCCCCGCATAGGACGGGTGGTTGGACAGGTCGAACACATAGCGCAGGCCCAGCGTGTAGGCGAGCTTGGCGGTGTTGGGCATGCGCGAGCCGGCCGGGCCCAGGGCCGGCGCGTCTTCGGTCAGCTTGGGATCGGTCCAGGCCAGGCTGGCGTCCAGATTCCAGTGCGCGTCCAGCTGGTAGCGCGCCGCCAGCTCCAGGCCGCGCACGCGCGCACGGCCCGCGTTGACGACGATGGTGCTGGCGCCCACGGCCTTGGGCTGCTGCAAGTCCTTCCAGCGGATGTCGAACAACGCGGCCTCGACGTTCAGGCGCTTGTCCAGCAGGTCGGCCTTGTAGCCCAGCTCGTAGCTCCACAGCGTGTCGTGGCTGAACATCGTCGGCGTGCCGGGGATGACCTGGCCGTTGGCGTCGATGGCCGGCGAGTTGGGGCCGCCGGGGCGGTAGCCGCTGGCCGCGCGGAAGTACAGGTTGCTCTGCTTGTCCAGCGCGTAGCGCACGGTGCCCAGGTAAGTGCGCGAGGTGTCTTCGCTCGGTGCCGAGGAATTGAGCGCCTCGTTGACGTAGACGGTGTAGACCTGGTCGTTCTTCGCCACGCGGGCGCCCAGCGTCAGCGACCACACGGGGTCGACGTTCCACGTCACGTCGCCATAGAAGGCGCGCTCGCGGTACTCGGATGGCTGGCCGGTGGTGGTCAGGGTCATCTCGCCGCCGCCGCCCGCCACCTGCGCCCACAGGCGCTGGCCGACGTGGCCGACCTCCTTGTCGCGGTAGTAGCCGAGCAGCCACTCCACGGTGCCGCGCGGTGACGTGAGGCGCAGCTCCTGCGTCTGCTTGCGCAGGCCCACCGTGTTGTTGAGCGACACGAAATCGAACGCCGGGTTGTTGCCCAGCAGCGCGGTGGCGTCCTGGCCGGTGCCGCTGTCGAAGCGCTGCGTGGATGCGATGGCGTTGAGCCTGGCCCACCCGAAGTCGTACTCGACGTCCGCCGACGTGAGGCGCACCCGGGTCTTGTAGGCCTCGCCCACGTCGAGATGGCGCGTCAGGTCGCCGTAGACCGGCTGGCCCTTGGCGGCGTCGTACTCGACGACGTTCAGCCCGTTGCGCTGGATGTCCTGCTGCGTGGCGGCCAGGCGTACCTTCATCCGGGCCGTCGGCTCGATCAGGACCGAGACGCGGGCGCCGCGCGTGTTGCCGTCGTTGACATGGTCGCCCGCCGCCTTGCCCACCGCCCTGATGTAGCCGCCGTCATGGTCGTTGAAGGCCGCCACCCGCAGCGCGGCCACGTCCTGGCTCAGCGGCACGTTCAGCACCAGGTTCTCGGTGTGGCCCAGCGCACCGCTGCGTGCACTGCGCATGCCCACGCCCACCTTGCCGGAGAACTGCGTGCTGTCGGGCTCGTTCGTCACGTACTTCAGCAGCCCGCCCATGGCGCCGGCGCCGTACAGCGTGCCCTGCGGCCCGCGCAGCACCTCGATGTGGCGCAGGTCCAGCAGCGACAGGTCCAGCGCCGTGTTGGCGCCGCCCACGAAGGCACTGCTGGAGCCGAACGCCACCTCGTCGACGTACATGCCCACGGTGGCGATCTGCTGCTCGCCGACGCTCACCCCCCGCATGGTGACGGCGCCGCGGCCCGGGCCGCCGGAAGTCTTCACATCCACGCCGGGCAGCGTGCCGACGTAGTCGCTCAGCGACGAAGCGCCGGCGCGGTCCAGCGCCTGTGCGCCCAGCGTCTCGACGCGCAGCGGCACGTCGCGCACCGGCTCGCGACGGCGCGTGGCCGTGACGGTCACGACATCCAGCTTCTCGACGTCACGGCTGTCCTTGTCGGCAGGGGCATCGCCAGCGGCCGGCGCGGCCTGCGCCCAGGCTGCGGGTGCACACAGTGCCGCAAGGCAGGGCAGCACCAGGGTCGTCAGAAGGGCCACGAGCTTGTGGCGTTGATGCGGCATGCCAGGGCGGGCAAGGCGGATGGGCCGGCTCATGAGCATCTCCTGAGTCAGAAGGTTGTTTGATGGACAAAGTTTCCAATTTGGAAAACTATTTCCAATCGGTGTAAACCTTATATGAAAAGCAGATTCGTGTCAGGGCAAGCAGGGGGACTGCTCCCGCGCGGGCATGGCCTAAGATGAATCGACACCGTCAGCATCCCCATGGCCTCCCCCACCACCTCTCCCGGCGACCACATCCGCAGCGTGCGCAAGCGCCTCGGGCTGACGCTGGCCCAGGTCGGCGAGCGCACCGGCTTGGCGGTGTCCACGTTGTCCAAATTGGAAAAAGGCAACGTCTCGCTGTCGTACGACAAGCTGATGCTGCTCAGCAAGGGGCTGGGCGTGGACATGGCCGAGCTGCTGCACGACACGCAGGGCGCGCGCCCGGCGGCCAGCGGCGGCGGCCGGCGCGTGGTGCACCGCGCCGGCGACGGCCAGGTCGTCGACACGCAGAGCTACAAGCAGACCTATCTCGCGTCCGAGCTGCTGAACAAGCGCTTCACGCCGCTGATCGCCGAGGTGCGTGCGCGCACACTGGAGGAGTTCAAGGCCGAGTTCGGCGACCTGATCCGCCACCCTGGCGAAGAGTTCGCCTACGTGATCGACGGCGAGGTCGCCTTCCATTCGGAGCTGTACGCACCGGTCATCCTGAAGGTGGGCGACTCCATCTTCTTCGACAGCGAGATGGGCCACGCCTACCTGAAGGCGGCTGAGGGCACCTGCCGCCTGGTGGCCACCTGCGCGCCGCGCAACGGCCACAACGACCAGATGACGCAGCACTTCGTGGAAGCGTCGCAACGCCTGGCCGCACCGGCGCCGCCGGCGGCGGCCAAGGCGGCACGCACCGCCAGGCCGAAGGCGAAGGCGACGCGCCGCTGAACGTCACTGCGCGGCCCGCGCGGCCTCCACGCGCCGCAGCATCGGCGCCAGCGACAGCAACGCCGCCGCCGCCAGCCCCGCGATGCCGGCCAGCGCCACGAAGAAGCTCGTCGGCCCCAGCGTCGTCCAGGCCCGGCCCACCACGCCCGACAGCAGGTTGCCGCCGAACGACGCGAGGAACCAGGCAGCGATGACCGTGGCGCCCATGCCGCGCGGTGCCAGCTTGGCAAACAGGCCCAGGCCCACCGGCAGGATGTACAGCTCGCCCAGCGTGTAGATCACGAAGAAGGCCACCACCCACAGCATGTGCACCGGCGCGCCGCCATGCGTGGCCACCAGCAGCGCCAGCGCCAGGTAAGACAGCGCCACGCCGGCCGCGCCCAGCGCCATCTTGGCCAGCGATGACGGCTCGCGTCCGCGTGCCGCCGCACGTCGCCAGCCAGCGATGACGAACGGCGTGAGCGCCAGCACGAACAGCGAGTTCAGCGACTGCACCCACGTCATCGGCACCGTGAAGCCCCACAGCGAGCGGTCCACACCGCTCTCGACCCACACCGCCATCGTGTTGCCGCTCTGCTCGTAGGCGCTGCGGAACACGACGACGGCCAGCGCCACCAGCAGCAGCGGCACGAAGCTGCCGGTCGCGGTGCCCACGGGTGCGCTGGCCGCCGGTTCGGTCGAGCGCGGCCGGTCCGGCGGCAGGTGGCGCGAGCCCAGCAGGTAGATGACCAGCCCCAGGCACATGCCGATGCCCGCGGCGCCGAAGCCCACGTGCCAGCCATACAGCTCGCCCAGCGTGCCGCAGACCAGTGGCGCCAGCATGCCGCCCAGGTTCACGCCCGCGTAGTAGACGTTGTAGGCACCGCCGCGGCGCGGGTCCTTCTCGCCGTAGAGGTCACCGACCTGGCTGGGCAGGTTGGGCAGGAACAGCCCGTTGCCCAGGGCAATGAGCACCAGCGCGGGGAAGAACAGCGACTCCCACACCAGCGTGAAATGCCCCAGCGCCATCAGCGCGCCGCCGATCAGGATGGCCCGGCGCCGGCCCAGCCAGCGGTCGGCGATGACCCCGCCGAAGATCGGTGTCAGGTACACGCCGCCGGCATAGGCACCGTAGATCAGCGACGCGTCGGCCTGCGGGATCTGCAGGTGCCGGATCATGTAATAGATCAGCAGCGCCTTCATCCCGTAGAAGGAGAACTTCTCCCACGCCTCGGTCAGGAACAGCACCACCAGGCCACGCGGCTGGCCGAACCACTGCGCCGGGGCGCGGGGTTGCAGGGAAGCGTCCACAACGATCTCCTCTAAGCCTGGTCACGGCGCACGATGAACAGGATCGGCGCGCGAATCGGCATTGCCCAATGTTTTTCGTAATGGTACATTTATTTTCCATTTTGGAAACTACATGCAAGCGACGTGGGCCAAACGACAACGACGAACGTGGATTTCATCGTCATCGGTGCCGGCATCGCCGGCGCCTCCGTGGCCGCGTCACTCGCGAGCGCGGGCAGTGTGGCCGTGCTTGAGGCCGAAACCCATGCGGGTTACCACGCCACCGGCCGTTCTGCGGCGCTGTATTCCACCCTGTACGGCAACGCCACGATCCGGGCACTGACCCGCGCCAGCCTCGGCGATTTCGTCGCACCACCGCACGGCATGAGCAAGCAGGCCGTGCTGCGCCAGCGCGACACGCTGTTCCTCATCGGCCCCGGGCAGGAGCCGCTGGCCGAAGACTTCATCGCCGACGCGCACATCCGCCACTGCACGACGGCGCTGAGCGCGGCCGACGTGCTGGCGCGCATCCCGCTGCTGCAGCGCGACCGCGTGGCCGGCGCGCTGCTGGACGCCACGTCTGCGGACATCGACGTGGACCTGCTGCACCAGGGCTTCCTGCGCCAGGCCCGCGCGCTGGGGGCGCAACTGCACCTGGGCACCGGGCTGCAGGCGCTGGAGCGCGACGGCGACAACTGGCTGGCCCACACCGCCACGGGCAGCTTTCGCGCCGCCACGGTCATCAATGCGGCGGGTGCCTGGGCCGACGCCGTGGCCGCGCTGGCGGGCATTGCGCCGGTGCCGCTGCAGCCGCTGCGCCGCACCGCCGTGCTCATCGAGCTGCCCGACGGCATGGACGCCGCGCTGTGGCCCGCCGTGGTGGCCATCGACGAGAGCCACTACTTCAAGCCGGACGCCGGCCTGCTGCTGATCTCCGCCGCCGACGAGACGCCCAGCCCGCCCTGCGACGCGCAGCCCGAGGAACTGGACGTGGCCATCGCCGTGGACCGCTTCGAGACGCTGACCGGCCAGCCGGTGCGGCGCGTGCGCCACCGCTGGGCCGGCCTGCGCGTGTTCAGCCCGGACCGCTCGCCGGTCGTGGGCTTCGAGCCCTCGGCGCAAGGCTTCTTCTGGTGTGCGGGCCAGGGGGGCTACGGCATCCAGACCTCGCCCGCGCTGGGCCGCGCCGCCGCGGCGCTGGCGTTGGGCCGTGCGCTGCCGCAGGACGTGGCCGACGCCGGCGTCGAGCCGCAGCATCTGTCACCCGGCAGGTTCCGCTCGGGCTGACGGTCCAGCGCGGCGGTTTGCGGCCCAGCCTGCAAATGCTGCAGGACGCTTAGCCAGGCCTGTCATGTCCAAGCGCTGGCATGCCGGCCACCGGGAACGGCGCTTGCCGGGATGTGCGGAAGCCCACCCGCCGCTGCCCCCATGTCACTGCCTGTGCTGCTCGTTGTCTCGCCACTGCGCTGGAGCCTCTCCGGCCGGCGCCCGCAACATCTGCTGGCACGGCTGGCCGAGCGCTGGCAGGTGCTGTTCGTGGAGACCCCGCAGCACGACCGCGGCGCCCCGCGCCTGGACGTGGCCGAGGTTGCGCCGCACCTCACGGTGCTGACGCCCCGCACGCCGCTGCGCGCCACGGGGTTCCACGACAGCCAGCACGGCCCGCTGCAGCGACTGCTGCGCCAGCACATCGATGCGCGGCGGCTGCACGTGGCCGTGGCCTGGCTGTGCACGCCGATGGCGCTGCCGCTGGCCAACGCGCTGGGTGCGGACTGCCTGGTCTACGACTGCATGGAGGAGCTGTCGCCCGCCGATGGCGCCTGCCCGCAACTGCAGGCCCGCGACCTGGCGCTGATGCGACAGGCAGCCCTGGTGCTCACGGCCGGGCCGTCGCAGTTCAACGTGCGCCGCCACCTGCACGACAACATCCACTGCCTGCCCAGCGCCGTCGACCCGGGCCACTTCTCGCCCGCCACCCTGGACATCCGCGGCCCGCTGGCGCAGCAGGCCCGCACGCTGCAGTCCGCCCTGCCGCGCGCCCGGCTGGGATTTGCCGGCGTCATCGACGAGCGCCTGGACATGGGGCTCATCGCGGCGCTGGCCGAGCGCCATCCGGCGTGGTCCATCATCATGGCCGGCCCCGTCACCGGGCTGGACCCGGCCCGCCTGCCGCAGCGCCCCAACATCCACTGGCTGGGTTCGCAGTCCTATGACCTGCTGCCCCACCTGCTGGCAGGCTGGGACCTGGCGCTGATGCCTTTCGCCCTGAACGCGCCCACCCGCTTCACGAGCCCGACGCAGACGCTGGAGTTCATGGCCGCGGGCCTGCCCGTCGTCAGCACGGCCTTGCACGACGTGCAGGCGCTGTACTTCCCCGCTGTCACCATCGCGTCTTCGCAAGGCTTTGTGCGCGCCTGCGAAGCCGTGCTGGCCGAAGGCACGCTGGCACGCTGCGCCCGGCTCGCGGAGATGGCGCGGCGGGTCGCCCGGCACTCGTGGACCGGCACGGCCGACACCGTGCACCGGCTGCTGGCTCAAGCCCTCGCAGGCGCCCACGAGCCCACGCCCGCCGGCCCGGCGGAGCGCTGGCGGGTCACAGCAGATCGACCGCTGCCGGCCGCGCCCTCGGTGGCCCGGGCATGACGCGGGGGCGGCGCCGCCATGGCGCGGCGCTGAGCCCGCAGCGCCTGCCAACCTGCCCCTGCACGGCCCGGTGCCGGCCGGCACCCGTGATCGGCCGTGATCAGCCGTCAAAAGGCGGCGCCGCTCGCCTTCGCTGTGGCAGCATTCACGCGAGGATCTGGCCAGCGCCTGGCAACAGGCGGCACCCGGGGCGCCACAGGGATGACGGGGAACACGCACATGAACACGAGCGCCGAGACGCTGGGCCAGAGCGAGGAACGCTTCCGGCTGCTGGTGGACAGCGTGCGCGACTACGCGATTTTCATGCTCGACCCCGCCGGACAGGTGCTGACGTGGAATGCCGGCGCCGAGCGCTTCAAGGGCTACCAGGCGCACGAGATCATCGGCCAGCATTTCTCGCGTTTCTACCCACCGGATGCGCTGGCGCGCGGCCTGCCGGCGCACGAGCTGGAGATGGCCGGCCGTGACGGCGCGTTCGAGGACGAAGGCTGGCGCATGCGCAAGGACGGCTCGCTGTTCTGGGCCAATGTCGTCATCACGGCGATGCGCGACGACACGGGCCGGCTGGTGGGCTTCGCCAAGGTCACGCGCGACCTGACGCAGCGCCGCAACCACGAGGAAGCGCTGCGGCGCAGCGAGGAGCGCTTGCGGCTGCTGATCGAGGGGGTGAGCGGCCATGCCATCTTCATGCTCGACGTGAACGGCCGCGTGGCCTCGTGGAACGTGGGCGCACAGCGCATCAAGGGCTATGCGGCCCGCGAGATCCTGGGCCAGCACTTCTCCATCTTCTATCCCGCCGACGTGCGCGACAGCGGCTGGCCGGCGCATGAACTGCAGCAGGCCCAGGAGGTCGGCAGCTTCACCGACACCGGTTGGCGGCTGCGCCAGAACGGCACCACCTTCTGGGCGCAGGTCACGATCACGGCGCTGCGTGACGGCAGCGGGCAACTGGTGGGCTTTGCCAAGCTGACGCGCGACATGACCGAGACCCTGCGCATCGAGGCGATGGAGCAGAGCAGCCGGCAGCACGAGGAGGTGCTCGCCGCCGAGCGGCAGGCGCGCATCGCGGCGCAGCGCGCCACGCGGCTGAAGGACGAGTTCCTCGCCACGCTGTCGCACGAGCTGCGCACGCCGCTGACGGCGATCCTCGGCTGGACGCAGGTGCTGCTGCGCGCGCGGCCCGGCGACGAGCGGGTCGACATGCGGCGCGCCATCGAGGTCATCGACCGCAATGCGCGCGCGCAGGTCCAGCTCATCGACGACCTGCTGGACCTGAACCGCATCACGGCCGGCAAGCTGCGGCTGGACCTGCAGCAGGTGGCCGTGGCCGACGTCATCCAGGCGGCGGTGGAGTCCGTCACGCCGGCGGCGGCCGCCAAGGGCATCACGCTGCAGGTGCTGCTGGACCCGGGCCGCGCCACGGCCAACGGCGACGCGGCGCGGCTGCAGCAGGTGGCGTGGAACCTGCTGAACAACGCCATCAAGTTCACGCCGGCCGGCGGCAAGGTGCAGGTGCTGCTGCAGCGCGTGAACTCGCACATCGAGTTCAGCGTCAGCGACAACGGCATCGGCATCCCGGCCTCGTTCCTGCCGCAGGTCTTCGACCGGTTCTCGCAGCAGGACGGTTCGGCCTCGCGCTCGCACGGCGGGCTGGGCCTGGGCCTGGCGATCTGCAAGCACCTCGTCGAGCAGCACGGCGGCACCATCCATGCCGAGAGCGCCGGCCCGGGCCAGGGGGCGAGCTTCGTCGTCACCTTGCCGCTGTCCATCCTGCAGAAGGCCGACGAGCAGTCGCGCGAGCACCCGCATGCAGACAGCGGCACCGCGGAACACTTCGCGCTGCCCCGGCTCGACGGCGTGCATGCCTTCGTCGTGGACGACGAGCCCGACGCCCGCAGCCTGGTGCAGCGCGTGCTGCAAGACCAGGGCGCCCATGTCGTCTCGTTCGCGTCGGCCGAGGCACTGCTGCAGGCCGTGCAGACGTCCCGGCCCGCCGTCATCGTCAGCGACGTGGGCATGCCGCTGATGGACGGCTACGAGATGATGCGTGCGCTGCGCGCCGCCGAGTCGCCGGGCGCGCGCGTCCCCGCGCTGGCACTCACCGCATTCGCCCGCGCGGAAGACCGCAAGCGGTCACTGATGGCCGGCTTCCAGGCCCACCTGTCCAAGCCGTTCGACGTGGGCGAGCTCATCCTGCTGGTGGCCCATCTGGTCGAGAAGTAGCCCGGGGGAGCCCAGGGAGCCCGCGCCCGGCGAGCGCTCAGACGGGCCAGGGCGTGCCGTAGTGGGCGTAGACGCCGCGACCGTAATCGTCGGAGTAGGCCGGCGCCTGCTCCTTCGCGTGGTGCGGCGCATCCTTGAGCTGCGCCATGTCGAGGTTGACGACATAGCCGTCCTTCTCGACGTCGTAGGTCAGCAGGCTCCACGGCAGCGGATAGCGGTCCGTGCCCATGCCCAGGAAGCCGCCGAAGGCCAGCGAGGCGTAGCGCACGTGGCCGTTGCGCTTGTCGATGATCAGGTCGTCGATGGCGCCCAGCTTCTCGCCGGCCAGGTTGTAGACGCTGGTGCCTTCGACCTTGGACGAAGAAATGGTGGGATGGATGCTCATGGTGGTGCTCCGTGATGGGGTCTGCGTCAATGGCAATCGGCGTGCCTGCTGAACGGCTGCCGGTGCCATCACCCTAGGGTTCTCACCAGCCGACAAAAGATCCGTCGTTGTTAATATAAACAATCACTGATAAATAAACGGCGACATCAGCGGCCCGTCTGGCGCAGGCCGCCGATGCAAGGCCGGCGGGTCGCGAGTCCCGTTCACAGGAGACAAGACACCCATGTCGTGCACCGAACTCACGGCGTACTTGGCGCCCGGCCGCATACGGGCGTCGATGCGCAAGGACGTGTCACGTCCGCCGAAGCGCCTCGCCATGCGCGCCGGCGGCGCCCGCCCTTCGTCACCCCTGCCTCGCCACCCAGCCACCGTGGAGCTGCCTTGAGCGCGACCCCCGACATCCCTTCGCCTTCCGGCCGCCTGCGCAAGGCACCGGAGAGCTTCCTGACACCAGACGGTGTACGCACCGTCTTCGCCGAGGCCAAGCAGGGCCGGCGCGACTTCGTGCGCGGCGCGTTCGCGGCGGCACTGACGGGCGCTGTCGCCGGCAGCGCCACGGCGCAGGCGACGGCGGCGTCCGCAGCATCCGCTGAGGGCGACGCCAACATCCTGACGCTGCCCGAGCACAGCAAGGGGCTGGGCCAGGCCGTCGTGACGGATGGCTACGGCAAGCCGTCGAAGTACGAAGCCAACGTGCAGCGCCGGCAGAGCCCCGGCCTCACGCAGACGACCCAGGCCTCGGTGTCCTTCGCGCCGCTGCAGTCGCTGTTCGGCGTCGTCACGCCCAGCGGCCTGCACTTCGAGCGCCACCACCAGGGCTGGTGGGACATCGACCCGTCCAGGCACCGCCTGATGGTCAACGGCAGCGACGACAAGCTGCTCAAGCGCCCCATGGTGTTCACGATGGACGAGCTGATGCGCCTGCCCAGCGTCAGCCGCTTCCACTTCATCGAGTGCGGCGCCAACACCGGCATGGAATGGGGCAACGTGGCCGTGCCCACCTGCCAGTACACGCATGGCATGCTGAGCTGCAGCGAGTTCACCGGCGTGCCGCTGCGCGTGCTGTTCGACCTGGCCGGCGTCGACTACAAGCGCGCCCGCTACGTGCTGGCCGAAGGTGCCGACGGCTCCAGCATGACGCGTACCGTGCCGATGGAACTGGTGGAGAGCGGCGAGGTCCTCGTCGCCTACGGCCAGAACGGCGAGATGCTGCGCCCCGAGCAGGGCTATCCGCTGCGCCTGGTGGTGCCCGGCGTGCAGGGCGTGAGCTGGGTCAAGTACCTGCGCCGCCTGGAAGTGGGCGACCAGCCCTACGGCACGAAGGACGAGACCATCCACTACATCGACCTGATGCCCGGCGGCCTGCACCGCCAGTACACCAGCACGCAGGAGTGCAAGAGCGTGGTCACGACGCCGTCCGGCGGCCAGGTGCTGCTGGACAAGGGCTACTACCAGATCAGCGGCCTGGCCTGGTCCGGCCGCGGCAAGGTCAAGCGCGTGGATGTGACGACCGATGGCGGCCGCAACTGGCGCACAGCCCGGCTGCAGGACCCGGTGATGAGCAAGTGCCTGACACGTTTCACGCTGGACTGGCAGTGGGACGGCAAGCCCGCTGTCCTGCAGAGCCGCGCCAGCGACGACACCGGCTACGTGCAACCCAGCGCGCGGCAGTTGCGGGCCGTGCGCGGCACGCGCTCGATCTATCACAACAACGCCATCCAGTCCTGGCTGGTGGAGGAAAGCGGCGAGGTGCGCAATGTGCAGCTGGCGTGAATGCATCGCCGCGCTGGTGGGGGTGATGGCGCTGGGCTCGGCAGCCGCGCAGACCTACCCCGGCATCGGCCGCCCCGCCACCAAGGCCGAGGTCGCCGCGTGGGACATCGACGTGCGCCCCGACTTCAAGGGCCTGCCCAAGGGCTCGGGCTCCGTGGGCCAGGGCCAGGAGGTCTGGGAGGCCAAGTGCGCGTCCTGCCACGGCGTCTTCGGCGAGAGCAACGAGGTCTTCATGCCGCTGGTGGGCGGCACGACTGCCGAGGACATCAAGACCGGCCGCGTCGCGCGCCTGAACGACGCCACCTTCCCCGGCCGCACGACGCTGATGAAGGTGTCCACCGTCTCCACGCTGTGGGACTACATCAACCGCGCGATGCCGTGGAACGCACCCAAGTCGCTGAAGACCGACGAGGTCTACGCCGTCACGGCCTACCTGCTGAGCCTGGGCGGCATCGTGCCGGACGACTTCACGATGAGCGACGCCAACATCGCCGACGTGCAGAAGCGCCTGCCCAACCGCAACGGCGTCACCACGGCACATGCGATGTGGCCCGGCAAGAGCCTGGGCAAGGCCAGCCCGCCGGACGTGAAGGCCACCGCCTGCATGCACGACTGCGACACCGAGCCCAAGGTCGCGTCGCTGCTGCCCGACTTCGCGCGCAACAACAACGGCAACCTGGCCGAGCAGCAGCGCCTCGTCGGCCCGCAGCGCGGCGTGGACACGACGCGTCCGCCCGGTGCGCGCCGCGAGGGCCCGATCACGGTGGCCGCGACGCCATCACAGGCGCCGGCCGCCAGCGGCGCGGCCCCGGCTCTGGCACTGCTGAAGAAATACTCGTGCACGGCCTGCCACGGCATGGAGCAGAAGCTGGTCGGCCCCGGCTTCAAGCAGATCGCCGCCAAATACGCCGGCCGCGGCGACGCGCAGGACCATCTTGCCGGCAAGATCAAGGCTGGCGGCCAAGGTGTCTGGGGGCCCATCCCCATGCCTGCCCAGCCGCTGCCGGATGCCGACCTGAAAACGCTCGCCACCTGGCTCGCCACCGGCGCAGCCAGCCGATGAAACCTCACCCCAAGGAGACCCCCACATGCTGACCCGTCGAACCGCACTTGCCCGCTCCGCGCAGGTGGCCCTGATGCTGGGAGCCTTGAGCGCACTGCCCAGGGCCGCCCAGGCCGCCTACTCGGGCGCAGCCTTCGAGGCCAAGTCCATGGCCGACCTGCTGAAGACGCTGGGCGCCGGCGCGCCCGTCGAGAGCAAGGACGTCACCATCACGGCGCCCGACATCGCCGAGAACGGCGCCGTCGTGCCGGTGGGCGCGTCCACCACGCTGGCCGGCGTGAAGCGGCTGCTCATCCTCGTCGAGAAGAACCCGAGCGTGCTGTCCGCCGCGTTCGACGTCAGCGAATTCGTCGACCCCGCCTTCACGACGCGCGTGAAGATGGGTCAGTCGTCCAACGTGATCGCGGTGGCCCTGATGAACGACGGCAAGGTGCTGTTCGCGCAGAAGGAAGTGAAAGTCACCCTGGGCGGCTGCGGCGGCTGAGATGACGCCCCTCGCGGGGACGGCGATGCACGCGGCATCGAGCCGCAAGCACATCGCCAGCGCGGGCCGGCTTGGGAGCGGCCCGGCGCTCGGCCCGCAGGACCACTGAATAGCTACTGAACAGGAGAACACCATGCCAGATCCAATGCGCATCCGGGCCCAGGCGGCCGGCGACAAGACCACCGTCCGCGTGCTGATGAGCCACGAGATGGAGACCGGCCTCCGCAAGGACGCCGCCGGCAAGACCATTCCCGCCTGGTTCATCCAGGAGGTGACGGCCCAGTTGAACGGCAAGCCCGTCTTCACCGCCGAGTGGGGCCCGTCCGTGTCCAAGAACCCGTTTTTGCAGTTCGTCGTGAAGGGTGCCAAGGCCGGCGACAAGATCGCCGTGACCTGGCGCGACAACAAGGGCGAGACCCGCACCGACGAAGCCACCGTGTCCTGACCCTTCACTCCACCGGAGGAGACATGCGTACAAGAAACATCGCCGCCATTGCAGCGGCGCTCGCAGCCACCGCGGCCACCGTGCCCCTGCTGGCCCAGGAATCCAAGTCGGCGTCCGACGGCATCGCCGAGTACCGCAAGATGCTGGAGGACGGCAACCCGGCCGAGCTGTTCGAGGCCAAGGGCGAAGACCTCTGGAAGACGCCGCGCGGCCCGAAGAACGCGAGCCTGGAGCAATGCGACCTGGGCCTGGGTGCCGGCGTCGTCAAGGGCGCGTGGGTGCAGATGCCGCGTTACTTCCCCGACACGAAGAAGGTGCAGGACCTGGAGTCGCGCCTGCTGACCTGCATGCAGACGCTGCAGGGCTTCGACGCCGACGAGATCGCGAAGACACCGTTCGACAAGGGCGAGCAGGCCTCGGTCACGGCGCTGGCCGCCTGGGTGTCGTCCATGTCGCGCGGCATGAAGATGGCGCTGCCGCAGAAGCACGCCGAGGAGAAGCGCTTCTACGAGCTCGGCAAGCGCGCCTTCTTCTACCGCGGCGGGCCGATGGACTTCGCCTGCGCGAGCTGCCACGGCGAGCCGGGCAAGCGCATCCGGCTGCAGGACCTGCCCGACCTGACCAGGAATCCCGGCAACGGCATCGGCTTCGCGGCCTGGCCGGCGTACCGCGTCTCCAGCGGCGAGCTGTGGGGCATGCAGCGGCGGCTCAACGACTGCTTCCGCCAGCAGCGCTTCCCCTACCCTGGCTTCGCGTCCGACGTGACCGTGGCGCTGGGCGTCTACATGGGCGTCAACGCCAAGGGCGCCGAGTCCATCGCACCCGCACTCAAGCGTTGAACGGTGGTGAGCCCCTCGCCTGACCTGGCCCTGCTGAACGCAGGCCAGTCCAGTCGGTCCCCCGTGGGGACGGCGATGCTGGCCGGATCGACCGGCAAGCACACCGCCCGACGGGCCGGCTTGGGGCGGCCCCGCGCTCGGCCCGCAGGTCGCGACCCGCAATGAACACATGAGGAGACAGCAGATGAAGATCCGATACCTCACCGCCCTCGCGCTGCTGGCCACCGCCGCCGCGCACGCGCAGTCGGCCAAGCAGCTCGACCAGCAGACCGCCGCCATGATGCAGGCCTCGTTCCGCGAGCAGGGCATCGCCAAGATGGACCGCATCGCGCAGGACGATGCGCAGAAGGCCTGCTCGCAGGCCAAGCCGCCATCGGCCGCCGTCACGAAGAAGATCGAGGCCGCGCAGCTCGCCAGCGTCAAATGGCCTGCCGACGGCCAGTACATCGGTGACTGGAAGGAAGGCGAGAAGCTGGCGCAGAACGGCCGCGGCATGACCTGGACGGACGCCAGCGCCGCGGCCGGCAAGAACGGCGCCATGTGCTACAACTGCCATCAGGTGGACAAGAAGGAGATCTCCTTCGGCACCATCGGCCCCAGCCTCTGGAACTACGGCAAGCTGCGCGGCGTCACCGACCCGGCGGACCCGGCCTCCGCGGCCATCGTGAAGTACACCTGGGGCAAGCTGTGGAACAGCAAGGCCTACTCGGCCTGCTCGACGATGCCGCGCTTCGGCCACGCCGAGCTGCTGACCGAAGCGCAGATTCGCGACCTGATGGCGCTGCTGCTGGACCCCAAGTCCCCGGTGAACCAGTAAGGCCGCGATGTCCCTGTCCAAGCGAGATTTCCTGCAGGTGCTGTCCTGCGCGGCCGTGGCCGGCATGCCGCTGGGCCGCCACGCCGAGGCGGCCACGGCCCGGGCCGAGGAGCAGCTCTATGACCTGCCGCCGTTCGGCAACGTGTCGCTGCTGCACATGACCGACTGCCATGCGCAGCTCAATCCCGTGTACTTCCGCGAGCCCAGCGTGAACCTGGGCGTGGGCGGCATGCAGGGGCAGCTGCCGCACCTGGTGGGCGAGCACCTGCTGAAGGCCACGGGCCTGCGGCCGGGCACGGCGAGCGCGCATGCGTTCACCTGCCTGGACTTCGAGACCGCCGCGCGGCGCTACGGCCGCGTGGGCGGCTTCGCGCACCTGGCCACGCTGGTGAAGCGCCTGAAGGCCAGCCGCCCCGGCGCGCTGCTGCTGGACGGTGGCGACACCTGGCAGGGCTCGGCCACGTCGCTGTGGACGAACGCGCAGGACATGGTGGACGCCTGCAAGCTGCTGGGCGTGGACGTGATGACCGGCCATTGGGAGTTCACCTACGGCATGGCGCGCGTCAAGGAAGTCATCGAGACCGACTTCAAGGGCCGCGTGGACTTCGTCGCCCAGAACGTGAAGACGGCCGACTTCGGCGACCCGGTGTTCAAGCCCTACACGCTCAAGGTCATCAACGGCGTGCAGGTCGCCATCATCGGCCAGGCCTTCCCGTACACGCCCATCGCCAACCCGCGCTACCTGGTGGCGGACTGGGAGTTCGGCATCCAGGACGCCAACATGCAGAAGATGGTGGACGAGGCCCGCGCTGCTGGCGCCCAGCTCGTCTGCGTGCTGTCGCACAACGGCATGGACGTGGACCTGAAGATGGCCACGCGCGTGCGCGGCATCGACGCCATCTTCGGCGGCCACACGCACGACGGCGTGCCGGTGGCCGTGCCGGTGAAGAACGCCGGCGGCACCACGCTGGTGACCAACGCCGGCAGCAACGGCAAGTTCCTCGGCGTGATGGACTTCGATGTGAAAGACGGCCGGGTGTCCGACTTCCGCTACCGGCTGCTGCCGGTGTTCGCCAACCAGCTGCGCGCCGACCCGGACATGCAGGCGCTGATCGACAAAATCCGCGCGCCGCACCTGGCCAAGCTCAACGAGCAGCTCGCCGTGACCGACGGCCTGCTCTACCGACGCGGCAACTTCAACGGCAGCTGGGACCAGCTCATCTGCGACGCGCTGATGGACACGCAGGGGGCCGAGATCGCGTTCTCGCCGGGCTTCCGCTGGGGCACCAGCCTGCTGCCCGGCGCCCCCATCACGCGCGAGCTGCTGATGGACCAGCTCGCCATCACCTACCCCTACGCCACGCTGACCGAGATGACCGGCACCACCATCAAGACGGTGCTGGAGGACGTGGCCGACAACCTCTTCAACCCCGACCCCTACTACCAGCAGGGGGGCGACATGGTGCGCGTGGGCGGCCTGACCTACACGATGACGCCGACCGAGGCCATGGGCCGGCGCGTGACCGACATGCGCCTGAACGGCAGGCCCGTCGAGGCCGACAAGCGCTACAAGGTCGCCGGCTGGGCGCCGGTCGCCGAAGAAGCGAAAAACGCGCCCGGCGTGAAGCCCGTGTGGGAGCACGTCGAGACCTGGCTGGCCCACCAGCATGGCCGCGTGAAGCCGCGCAAGATCAACACGCCCCGCCTCGTCGCGATGCAGGGCAACCCGGGGCTGACCTCGACATGAAGACCTTGCTCGCTGCCCTGTCCCTGCTTGCCGGCGCGGCCCACGCCGCCGACGCACCGCCCGTGTTCAACGTGCCGCAGCTCACGCCCGAGACGGCGCTGGTCGCGGCGCGCGCCGCGCTGGCGCATTGCCGCGCCGCAGGCCACCAGGTCACGGTCGCTGTCGTGGACCGCGCAGGCAACGTGCAGGTGCTGCTGCGCGACCGCTTCGCCGGCGCGCACACGCTGGACATCGCGCCGCAGAAGGCCTGGACGGCCGCGAGCTTTCGCATGTCCACCGCTGCGCTCGCCGCCGAGACGCAGGCCGGCAAGCCCATGAGCGGCATCCGCCAGGCACCGCGCGTGATGGCCATCGCGGGTGGCCAGGTCATCGAAGCCTCGGGCACGGTGGCGGGCGCCATCGGCGTGTCCGGCGCGCCGGGCGGCGAGGCCGACGACGCCTGCGCGCTGGCCGGCGTGCGGGCAGTGGCCGATAGCATCGAGCTTGGCCATTGACCCCTTCCAGGAGACCCCCATGCGCAAACGCGTTCTGCTCGCCCTCTTCGCGATGATCCTCGCCACCCCGCTCGCCTGGGCCGGTGACCTCGTCGTCTACCACTTCGACAACGCCGCCACGCAAGGCCTCAAGGGCTTGCGCAACATCCGCAACCACCTGGACAGCGACCCCACCGCGCAGATCACCGCTGTCGCACACGCCGAAGGCGTGGACATGCTGATGGAAGGCGCCAGGGCCGCCACCAACGACACCGAGTACGCGCCGCTGATCTCGGCGCTGAAGGCCCGCGGCGTGCGCTTCGAGGTCTGCGAGATCACGCTGAAGAACCGCGGCCTGAAGAAGGAGCAGTTCGTCATGGACGCCGACTTCACGCCGTCCGGCGTCGTGCGCATCGCCAAGCTGCAGAAGCAGGGCTATGCGTACATCAAGCCCTGAGATGGACGGCACGGCGCTCGGCCCGACATACCCCGCCGTCGACTGATGCGGCGCTGGCTCGGGCTCGCCTGCGCGCTGCTGTGGAGCGCGGCCATCGCGGCTGAGCCGCTGACGCTGCAGCCGGTCGCGCCCAACGTCTGGCTGGCCCAGGGCGAGGCCGCGCTGGGCTCGCCGCAGAACCGCAACTTCATCTCCAACGCCGGCGTGGTGGTCACGCCGGCCGGCGTCGTCGTCATCGACGCGCTGGGCTCGCCCGCGCTGGCCGAATCGCTGCTGGCCGCCATCAAGGCCGTCACGCCGCAGCCGGTGCGCTACGTGATCCTGACGCACTACCACGCGGATCATGTGTACGGCCTGCAGGTGTTCAAGGACCTCGGCGCCACTGTCATGGCGCACGAGGCCGGACGCGAGTATTTGCAGTCCGACACCGCCCGGCTGCGCCTGCAGGCCAGCCGCGAGACGCTCGCGCCGTGGATAGACGCGCAGACCCGCCTCGTGCCGGCCGACCGCTGGATCAGCGCCGACACGACGCTGGAACTGGGCGGCGAGCGGCTGCTGATCCGCCATGTCGGCCCGGCCCACACGCCGGAAGACCTGACCGTGTTCGTCGAAAGCTCACGCGTGCTGTTCGCGGGCGACCTGGCCTTTCGTGGCCGCATTCCCTTTGTCGGCCAGGCCGACAGCCGCGGCTGGATCGCGGCGCTGGCCCGCCTCATCGACACGGCGCCCGCGGCCATCGTGCCGGGCCACGGCCCGGTGTCCACGCTGGCCGACCTGCGCCTGACACGCGACTACCTGCAATACCTGCGCGACACCATGGGCCGCGCGGCGGCCGACATGGAGCCGTTCGACGACGCCTATGCGCGCACCGACTGGTCGGCGTTCGCAGGCCTGCCCCTGTTCGGCGCAGCCAACCGCATGAACGCCTACAACACCTACCTGCTGATGGAGCGCAGCCCGCCATGAAGGTGCTGGCCTGGATCGCCGCCGCGCTGCTGGTGGGCACCGCGCAGGCCACACCCGGTGCGCAGGCACTGTTTGCCGACTGCCCGGCCGGCCTGCCTGCGCGCGATGTGCGCGACCGGCCCATCTCGCCGTCGTTCTGGCAAGGCGGCCCGGTGCTCGCGGTGTTCTGGTCGACCGACTGCGCCTTCTGCCAGCGCCACAACGAGCGGCTGGACCGGTTGCTGCGCGCCGAGCCCGGCGCCGCCGTGATCGCCATCGCCGTCGATGACCAGGCCGACGCAGTGCGCCGCATTGTCGAGCGGCGCGGCTACGGCTTCCCCGTCATCCTGGACTTCTGCGGCCTGCGCGCGCAACTCACGCCGCGCAAGGTCGTGCCGATGACGTGCTGGCTGGGCGAGCCACCCAAGGGGCCGCGATGCATCCCCGGCGAGATGGCGGACGATGACCTGCGCGAGCTGCTGAAGCGCTCGCGCGCGCGTTGACGGCGCCGCTCAGGCGTGGTCCAGCCGCCACTCCTGGAACCTCAGCCCCAGCAGCGCGCCGGCCACCATCGCGGCCAGCGCGATGAAGCTGCCCAGCGACAGCGTCGAGATGCCCGTGATGCCGTGGCCGATGGTGCAGCCCATCGCGACGATGCCGCCCACGCCCATGCACACGGCGCCGGCCAGGTGCACGCCCAGGTCGCCCACGTTGGCGAAGCCCTCCCAGCGAAAGCTGCGCTCGCGCCAGGCCATCAGCGCCGAGCCGGCCACGAGGCCGAACACGCTGACGATGCCGAGCGTGAGCGTCTTGCTCTGGTCGCTGAACATCTGTACCCAGTCCAGCGCGTAGGCGATGGGGGCGATGGTGCTCAGCGACTCCATGTGCCGCGAGTTGGTCGCCAGGTAGACGGGCTCCAGCGTGCGCGGGTCTTCCGGCAGGAAACCCAGGTGGCCGGACACCCACCACAGCGCCGAGACCAGCGCGCCCGCGCCCACGCCCGCCAGCCACACGTCCGCCGATCGGCCGTCACGCGACAGCAGCACCCAGGCCGCCAGCGCGAGGGCCAGCACGGCGGCCACGGCGACGGGCGACACGTTCAGCAGCGCCGGCAGCGCCTGCCCCCCGGGCAGTTCCATGAACACCTTCTCCACGCTCGCCACCCGCGCGACCGCGGTGATGCCGCGCAGCGTCGCCCCCGCCGCGATGGCCGCCACCACCAGCACCACCAGCGACTTCAGGTTGCCCGCACCCAGCCGCACGAGGTTGCGGCTGATGCAGCCCGAGCCGAGCACCATGCCGAAGCCGAACAGCAGGCCGCCCACGACGGCCGACAGCCACAGCAGCCGCGGGCCGGTGTAGATGCTGGCGCCCGGGTCGATGACGCCCAGCGCCGCCATGCCGTTGAAGCCCAGCACGGCCACGAGGCTGGCCACCATCCACATGCGCGCGCGGCGCCAGTCGCCCATCGCGTAGATGTCCGAGATCGCGCCCATCGTGCAGAAGCGCGTGCGCTGGCTCAGCGCGCCGAACAGCACAGCCAGGCCGAACGCCGCCCAGAGGATCTGGTGCATGAGGGCGGGCAGCGCGGATTCGTCCATGTCGGTCAGTTTGAGGCAGGTCAAGGGGCAGCCACATTCTCCATGGGCCAGGCGACACATCGGCGCTTGCTGATACAGTGATTTTCCGAAGTTCCACGCCCGCCGCTGTGATGACCGACGCCACCATCCCCAACGAGGAAGACCGCGTGTTCGCATCTGCCGCCGAGTTGTTCGGCGTGCTGGCCACGCCGATCCGGCTGAAGATCATCAGCGCGGTCTGCAATGGCGAGCGCAACGTGTCGGAGCTGCTCGCGCAGATCGAGACGACGCAGCCCAACATGTCCCAGCACCTGTCCACGCTGTACCGGGCGGGCATCCTGGGCAAGCGCCGCGAGGGCACACAGATCTACTACCGGCTGCAGAGCGAGAAGGTCGCGATGCTGTGCCGTGCCGTGTGCACGCAACTGGCGGTCGAGCTCGACGGCGACGAGGCCGTGCCCGCCGAGGAACGCCTGCTCGTCGCCGGCATGCGCTGATGGACCGCCGCACCTGGTGCGCCGGCGCGGGGCTGGGGCTGCTGGCCCCGGCCGCCTTCGCGGCAGAGCGCCTGAAGCACATGCCCGCCATCGGCGCGCTGCTGCAGTTGCCCGACCTGACGCTGCTGGACGGCCGCGTGTTCACAGCGGCGCAGGCCGATGGCCGCGTCACCGTTGTCTACTGGTGGGCGAGCTGGTGCCCGTTCTGCGCACAGGTCACGCCGCACATCCAGACGCTGTGGCGCGCCCACCGGGACCGTGGGCTCCAGGTGCTGGGCCTGTCCATCGACAAGGATGCGGCCACCGCCAAAGCCTATCTGGACAAGCGCGGCTACGACTTCCCCAGCGGCTGGATCACACCCGCCATCGAGGCGGTGCTGCCCAAGCCGCAAGGGCTGCCCGTCACGGTCGTGCGGGGCCGCAACGGGCGCGTCGCGGCGGCCGAAGCAGGCCAGCTTTTTCAAGAAGACGTGGAGCAACTGGCGCGGTTTCTCTGAGGTCGGATGCGCCCGCGTGCGCACCCGGCAGGGTCAGCCCGGCGTGGACCCCACCGGCTTACTGCAGCTGCTCGCCCAGCACCGACGGCGAGAAGTCTGCCGCGCCGGCCGGCTTGCGGCCTGCCGTCCAGGCCTCCAGCGTCTCGGCCGACATCGGCCGGGCCAGGTAGTAGCCCTGCAGTTCATCGCAGTGCAGGCCCAGCAGGATGTCGCGCTGGGCCTTGGTTTCCACGCCTTCCGCGACCACGCGCAGGCCCAGCTCGTGGGCCAGCTGGATGACCGCGCTGACGATGGCGCGCGCGTCGGCGCTGCCCTCCACGTCCGCGACGAAGCTTTGGTCGATCTTGAGCTGGCGGGCGGGCAGCTGGCGCAGGTAGCTGAGGCTGGAATAACCGGTGCCGAAGTCGTCGATGGACAGGAACACGCCGATGCGCTCCAGCGCCTCGAAGGCGCGCTGGGTGCTCTTGAGGTCTTCCATCGCCACCGACTCGGTGATCTCGCACAGCAGTTGCGCCGGGTCGAGCAGGTTCCTGTCCAGCGCCGCCCCGATGCGCGCCGCCAGGTCTTCCTCGCGCAACTGGTGCACCGAGAGATTGATCGCCACGCGCATGTGCAAGCCCATGTCGGCCCAGGCACGCATCTGCCGGCAGGCCTCGTCGATGACCCAGTTGCCCAGTGAGCCGATGAGGCCGAAGCGCTCGGCGATGGGGATGAACAGCCCCGCGGTCAACAGGCCGCGCTCCGGGTGGTTCCAGCGCAGCAGCGCTTCCACGCCGCGGATCTGGCCATGCTGGCCGTCGATCTTGGGCTGGTAGTGCAGCTGCAACTCGCCGTTGTCGATGGCATGGCGCAGGTCGTTCTGCAGGTTGAGCTGCTCCTGCGTCCCGTCGTCCATGTGGGCCTCGTACAGCGCGTAGGTGCCCCCACCGGCACGCTTGGCGGTGTACATGGCGGCGTCGGCACGCATGACGAGGTTGTCACTGTCGCCATGGTCGGGGCACGCGGCGATGCCGATGGAGCCCGACAGCGCCACACGCCGCCCACCAATCTCCAGGGGCGCCGTCAGCGAGGCGATGACCCGGCGGGCCAGGCCCACGCAATCCGCCACGCTGGTGACGTCTTCCATCAGCAGCACGAATTCATCCCCGCCGATGCGGGCCACCGTGTCCGCGTCGCGCGCCGCGGCCTTCACGCGGGCGGCGGCCTCCCGCAGCACCACGTCGCCGGCGGCATGGCCCATCGAATCGTTGACCGGCTTGAAGCCGTCCAGGTCGATGAACAGCACCGCCACCTTGCTGGCGTTGCGCTCGGAGATCTGCTCGGCGGCACGCGCCTGGCGCTGCAGCGCATGGGCCAGGCGATCCTCGAACAGCATGCGGTTGGGCAGCCCGGTGAGCGGGTCCTGGAAGGCGCGGCGGCGCAGCTCCTCGTTGGCGGATGCCAGTTTCACGTTGGCGACCTTGAGCGAGCTGCGCATGCGCGCGTCCAGCATGGAGGTGAAGAGCGTCATCGTCAGCAGCGCGATCGACGACACCGACACCATCATGCCGAGTTGCGGCCCGCCCAGCGCGTCCGCGCTCAGGCACACCGTGCCCTCAGGAAAGCTCGCCGCCGCCATGCCGGTGTAGTGCATGCCGCAGATGGCCATGCCCATCACCAGGGCGGCCAGCGGCTGGAAGATCACCGCACGGCGTTCGGCCAGCGTGCGCATCCAGAAGAAGATCAGCAGCGCCGCGGCCGAAGCCCCCACGGCGATCAGCGCCGACGCGGCCACCACGCGCAGGTTCCAGACGATGCCGGGCGACATGTCCAGCGCGGCCATGCCGGTGTAGTGCATTGCGCAGATGCCCAGCCCCATCGCCAGCGCCCCGCCGGCCAGGCTGCGCCAGGTCAGCTCGCCATGGCTGGCCACGTAGAGGGCGACGGCCGAAACGGCCACGCCGGCCACCCACGAGGCGACGGTCAGCGCGACCGTGTAGCCCAGCGCGATGGGCAGCGAGAACGCCAGCATGCCCACGAAGTGCATGCACCAGATGCCCGTGCCCATCGCCAGCGAGCCGCCTATCCACCAGCTCAGCGCCACGCCGCGCTCGCGCGTGCGCACACGCTTGGCGAGGTCGAGCGCCACATAGGACGCGAAGCTGGCAATCAGCAGCGACGCGGCCACGACCCACGGGGAATAACTGGATGCCAAGTACTGCATGGGCGAGTGACTGCCTTGTTTTGCGCACTCCGAAGCGTGCTTTCGACTCTACTCCGCCGTGCCGCGGTGCAAGACGCACTCAAACCCGTCGATGCGCGAACGATTTGCGTTTGGCGGCAACTCCGTCACCTCGCTCGCTGCAACGCAGGCCTGGCGCTGCGCCGCGTTCAGTACTCGTCGCGCTCCGCGCCCACGTAGCCGGGCGCGAGGTTCTCGAACTTGGTGTGCATGCGCTGGAACATCAGCTTCACCGTGCCCACCGGGCCGTTACGCTGCTTGGCGATGATGATCTCGGCCACACCCGGCTCCTTGCACTCGTCCTTGGTGTAGTACTCGTCGCGGTAGATGAACATGATGATGTCGGCATCCTGCTCGATGGCGCCGGACTCGCGCAGGTCGGACATCATGGGCCGCTTGTCGGGGCGCTGCTCCACCGAGCGGTTGAGCTGCGACAGCGCAATGACGGGGCATTTCAGCTCCTTGGCCAGCGCCTTCAGGCCCCGCGAGATCTCGCCCAGCACGGTGGCGCGGTTTTCGTCGCTGCCGCCGCCGTTGCCGCTCATCAGCTGCAGGTAGTCGATGACGATCAGGCCCAGTTGGCCGCAGATACGCGCCTGGCGTCGCGCGCGGGCGCGTACCTCGGACGGGCTCAGGCCCGGGCTCTCGTCGATGAAGATGCTGGCCTTGCCGAGCTTGTCCACCGCTTCAGACAGCCGACCCCACTCGTCGTCCTTGAGCTGGCCGGTGCGCAGGTGGCTCTGGTCGATGCGGCCGATGGAGCCGACCATCCGCAGCGCGAGCTGCGAGGCGCCCATTTCCATCGAGTAGATGACGACCGGCAGGCCTTCGTTGATGGCCACGTTCTCGGCGATGTTGACGGCAAACGCCGTCTTGCCCATGGACGGGCGCGCCGCCAGCACGATGAGGTCGCCGCCCTGCAGGCCGGCGGTCTGGCGGTCCAGGTCGTAGAAGCCGGTGCGCACGCCGGTCACGTCCTGCGCGCCGCTTTCGGCCAGTTCATTGACGCGGTCGATGAGCTGCACGACGAGCTGGTCCATGCTCTGGAAGCCCTGGCGGCTGCGCGAGCCTTCCTCGCCGATGCGGAAGATCTTGCCTTCGGCCTCGTCCAGGATCTGCGTCACCGCCCGGCCCTGCGGGTTCATCGCGGCGGTGGCGATCTCATCGCTGGTGGCGACCAGCTTGCGCAGGATGGCGCGCTCGCGGACGATCTCGGCATAACGCCGCAGATTGGCGGCGCTGGGCACGCTCTGCGCGAGCGCGTTCAGGTAGGCCAGGCCGCCGCACTCCTCGGCGCGGCCCACGGACGTGAGTTCGTCGAACACGGTGACCACGTCCGCCGGCTTGCCCGCGTTGATGAGCTTGCCGATGGCTGTGTAGACGTGCTTGTGCTCGAAGCGGTAGAAGTCGCTGTCGGTCAGCAGATCCGCCGCCTTGTCCCAGGCGGAGTTGTCGATCAGCAGGCCGCCAAGCACGCTCTGCTCGGCCTCGACCGAATGCGGCGGCACGCGCAGCCGCGCGACCTCATCGTCTTGCGGCGCGGCGGAGGAGAAGGTGGGGAAGATCGCTGACATCGCTTGTGGATAACGCTGTGGACGAGCTGGGAACAGCCGGTGGGCCGAGCGGGACAACTTACCCCGGAAAGACCGAAGGCCGAAACCCCCAAGGGGCCTCGGCCTTCTTTGAGATGGTGCAGCGCCTTGTAGCGCCGCGCCATCGGGGGAAGCCAGATTACTCGGCTTCGGCAACCACCTGGACGGTGATTTCGACAACGACGTCGGTGTGAGCGGCAACGCCGACCGGGAACTCGCCCACGGTCTTCAGCGGGCCGTTCGGCAGACGCACTTGCGACTTGGCGATGGGCGAACCCAGCTTGGTCAGCGCGTCGGCGATGTCGGCGTTGGTGACGGAACCGAACAGGCGGCCATCCACACCGGCCTTCTGGGCGATGCGGACGGTCTTGCCGGCGATGGCTTCGCCCAGCTTCTGGGCTTCGGCCAGCTTGGCGGCCGCAGCCTTCTCAAGTTCGGCGCGCTTGACTTCGAATTCCTTGATCGCCGATTCCGTGGCACGACGGGCGGCCTTGGTCGGGATCAGGAAGTTGCGGGCGTAGCCGTCCTTGACCTTGACGACGTCGCCAAGGTTGCCAAGGTTGGACACTTTTTCGAGCAGGATCACTTGCATGTCGTCAGCTCCTTAGACCTTGTGCTGGTCGCTGTACGGCAGGAAGGCCAGGAAGCGCGCGCGCTTGATGGCGACCGTCAGTTGACGCTGGAAGAACGCACGCGTGCCGGTCAGGCGAGCGGGCGTGATCTTGCCGTTCTCGGCGACGAAGTCGCGCAGCGTGTCGATGTCCTTGTAGTCGATCTTCTCGACACCGGCGACGGTGAAGCGGCAGAAACGCTTGCGGCGGAACAGCAGCGATTGCTGGTTGCGCTTGGGTCGCTTGTCCTTGGAGAAACGACCTTTACCACGGGGCGGGGGCATAGTGGACCTCTGTTAAATCTATCCGGATTCAAATACTTCCGGGTTCTGCAGCAGCGGGTTCGATCACGGTCACGTGGGCGATGAAGCCCCGGCCGTTGCGCTGGTGGGTCAGGAAGCCGCGGAACACCGCTTGGCCACCGACTCCCAGCGCCTGCAACTGCTTGGCCACTTCGCCCACCGCGACCGCCTTGATCTCCAGGGAGACCTTGCGCGGCTTGCCGGCTTCGATGACTTCGGACTCTGCCTTGAGGCTTGCGTCCAGGGCCATCAGCCCGGCGGGGGTGTAGCGAACTTGTCCGAGTTGCTGGATCTGCGCCTTCAGGTGAAGTTGATTCACGCCAAAGACACGCTGTATGAAAAACCTGGTTCGTTAGCGATGACCTGGGCTCAGGCCGCTTCTTGCTGCGGCGCCTTGCGGGCTTCTTCGCGCTCGACGGCCTTCATCATGACCGAGGGGGTCGTGATGGCCTTGTCCTGGACCACGGTGAGGTGGCGCAGCACGGCGTCGTTGAAGCGGAAGCCGGTCTCGAGCTCGACAAGGGTTTCCTTGCTGACTTCGATGTTCAGGCACAGGTAGTGGGCCTTGGCGAGCTTCTGGATCTGGTACGCCAGTTGACGGCGGCCCCAATCTTCCACCCGGTGCACCACACCACCACCGGTGGTGATCAGGCCCTTGTAGCGCTCCAGCATGGCCGGAACCTGTTCGCTTTGATCCGGATGGATCAGCAAGATGATTTCGTAGTGACGCATTCGTACTCCTTGTGGATTCCAGCCTGGCGCTGTCGACATTGACTGCCAGGCTGCGGAAGCCGCCCCACGGCGTCGACACGTGGCACGGCAAGGGGGAACCAAAGATTCTAGCCTGGAAGCCGCGAATGCCCAAATCGCCGTCTCGGGGCAAGACGCGTCAGCGCGCCGGCCTGCTGCGCAAGGCGCTGACGAAATCGCGGTCGCGCTGCGTGGGCGCGGCGGTCATCAGGCTCACGAGCACCAGCGCGACCACGCCGGCCGGGATGCCGAAGACGCCGGCCGACGCCGGCTGTATGCCCCACCAGAGCTGCACGGGCCCCGCCAGTCCCACCATCGCCCGGGCGCCGGAATGGGCGATGACGAGGTAGGCCAGGCACACGGCCAGCCCGACCAGCATGCCGGCCAGCGCACCCTGGCGGTTGGCGCGGCGCCAGAACACGCCCGCCACCAGCGCCGGGAAGAACGTGGACCCGGCGATGGAGAACGCGGCCGTGACTACGGCCAGGATGTCGGCCGGCCGGCTGGCCGCCATGGCCGCCGCTGCCAGCGCCGCGGCCAGCAGCAGCGCCTTGGACAGCGTGACCCGCCGCGTGCGCGACGCCTCGGGGTTGATGGCCTTGTAGTAAAGGTCGTGCGACAGCGCACTGGAGATGGCCAGCAGCAGGCCGTCCGCGGTGGACAGCGCCGCAGCCAGCCCGCCGGCCGCCACCATGCCGGAGACCACGTAGGGCAAGCCGCCCAGCTCCGGCATCACCAGCATGACGAGGTCGGGGTGCAGGCGCAACTCGCCGAGCTGCAGGCGGCCGTCGCCGTTCAGGTCCACCGCCGACAGCAGCGTCGGGTCCACACGCTGCCACTGTCGTATCCACGCCGGGAGCTGGTCGAAGCTCGTGCCCACGAGGCTGTTGAACACCTCCGTCTTGACCATCACGGCCAGCGCAGGCGCCGTCAGGTAAAGCAGGCAGATGAACACCAGCGACCAGGCGACCGACTCGCGCGCCGTGGCGACGGAGCTGGTCGTGTAGTAGCGCGTCAGCAGGTGCGGCAGGCCGGCAGTGCCCACCATCAGGCACAGCACCAGCGCGATGAAGTTGCGCCGCGACTGGCTGGCCTGGTCACGCTCCAGCGGGCTGCCGTCGGGGTTGCCGGCGAAGGGTTGCGTGTGGGGTGCCAGCCCCGACAGCGGCTGCGCGAGCCGGGCTTCGCCGACCTGTTCGCGCCGCCAGCGCTCCTCGGCCTCGGCGGGCGTGCTGGGCAGCGCGGCACGCTGCTTCTCGGCCGCCTGGATCTGCGAGAGCGGCGCATCCTTGGCCTTCAGCGCGGCCACGCTCGCGGCCGCCCGGCCCTGCTCGTCGGCCAGCGCCCTGGGCACGTCGGTCAGCTTGGCTGCGGCCGCATCGGCGCGCTGCTGGTGGATGGCGCGCACCTGCAGCTCGCCGGGGTCGCTGATCAACTCGCGCTCGCGCTCGGCCAGCTGGTGCAGTTGCTGGCCGTAGACGAGCTGCGGCAGCGGCCAGCCCGTCTGCTTGACGCTGAGCCAGATGACCGGCACCAGGTAAGCCACGATCATGATGAGGTACTGCGCCACCTGGGTCCACGTGACCGCGCGCATGCCGCCCAGGAACGAGCACACCAGCACACCGCCCAGGCCCACGAACACGCCCACCTCGAACCCCAGGCCCGTGAGCCGCGTCGTGATGAGGCCCACGCCGTAGATCTGCGCCACGAGGTAGACGAACGACACCAGGATGGCCGCGCTCGCGCCCACCAGCCGCAGCGCCCGGCTGTCGAAGCGCTCGGCGAGGAAGTCGCCGAGGGTGAACTGCCCGAACTGGCGCAGGTAGGGCGCGATGCACAACGCCACCAGCACGAAGCCGCCCGTCCAGCCCAGCACATAGGCCAGGCCCGCGTAGCCGCTCGCGTACAGCGTGCCGGCCAGACCGATGAAGGTGGCGGCACTCATCCAGTCCGCGCCGGCGGCCATGCCGTTGTACAGCGGTGGCACGCGCCGCCCGGCGACGAAGTACTCCGCCGGATCGGTCGTGCGGCACAGGATGCCGATGACGGCATAGATCGCCACCGTGGCGATCAGGAAGCTGTAACCGATCCACGCCTTGGGCATGCCGCGCTGCTCCGCCAGCCCCAGGCCCAGGACGAGGCCCACGAAGCTCAGCGTGAACAGCGCGTAGCGGCGGTGGAGGTGGCGGTGCGGCGAGCGGGACACGGTCGCGATGATGCGCAATAAAAAGCCCGGGTTCCCTCAAGAAGAACCCGGGCCATCGAGACAACGCCCGTTTACTTGGCGGCCAGGCGCTGCCAGGTGTCGATGACCGAATCCGGGTTCAGCGAGATCGACACGATGCCCTCCTCCGCCAGCCACTCGGCGAAGTCCGGGTGGTCGCTGGGGCCCTGGCCGCAGATGCCGATGTACTTGCCGGTGGCGCGGCAGGCTCGGATGGCGCGCGAGATCATGGCCTTGACGGCCGGGTCGCGCTCGTCGAAGTCGCCGGCCAGTTGCTCCAGGCCCGAGTCGCGGTCCAGGCCCAGCGTGAGCTGCGTCAGGTCGTTGGAGCCGATGGACATGCCGTCGAAATGCTCCAGGAACTGCTCGGCGAGGATGGCGTTGCTGGGCACCTCGCACATCATGATGATGCGCAGGCCGTCCACGCCGCGCTTGAGGCCGCGCTCGGCCAGCATGTCGACCACGCGCGAGGCCTGCTTCACGGTGCGCACGAACGGCACCATGATCTCGATGTTGGTCAGGCCCATGTCCTTGCGGACGCGCTTGAGCGCCTCGCACTCCATCGCGAAGGCGTCCTGAAACTCGCCGCTGATGTAGCGGCTGGCGCCGCGGAAGCCCAGCATCGGGTTCTCTTCGTCCGGCTCGTAGCGCGTGCCGCCGATGAGCTTGCGGTACTCGTTGCTCTTGAAGTCCGAGAGGCGAACGATGACCGGGCGCGGGAAGAACGCCGCCGCGATGGTGGCGATGCCCTCGGCCAGCTTGTCGACGTAGAACGCGCGCGGCGACGCGTGGCCCCGAGCGACCGACTCGACGGCCTTCTTCAGGTCGGCGTCGATGTTGGGATAGTCCAGGATGGCCTTGGGGTGGACGCCGATGTTGTTGTTGATGATGAACTCGAGCCGCGCCAGGCCCACGCCACCCGACGGCATCTGCGCGAAGTTGAACGCCAGCTGCGGGTTGCCGACGTTCATCATGATCTTGATGGGGCAGTACGGCAGTTCGCCCCGGTGCACCTCGCTGACCTCGGTCTCCAGCAGGCCGTCGTAGATGTAGCCGGTGTCCCCCTCGGAGCAAGCCACCGTGACGAGCTGGCCGTCCTTCAGCGTCTCGGTCGCGTCGCCGCAGCCGACCACCGCCGGGATGCCCAGCTCACGGGCAATGATGGCCGCGTGGCAGGTGCGGCCACCACGGTTGGTGACGATGGCCGAGGCGCGCTTCATGACCGGCTCCCAGTTCGGGTCGGTCATGTCGGTGACCAGCACGTCACCCGGCTGCACGCGTTCCATCTCGGCCACGCTGTCCACCAGCCGCACGGGGCCGGTGCCGATCTTCTGGCCGATGGCGCGGCCCTCGGCCAGCACCGCGCTGTGGGCCTTGAGCTTGTAGGCCAGCTCGACCTGGCCGGCCGACTGGCTCTTCACCGTCTCCGGGCGGGCCTGCAGGATGTAGATCTTGCCGTCCACGCCGTCACGGCCCCACTCGATGTCCATCGCGCGGCCGTAGTGCTGCTCGATGATGAGGGCGTACTTCGCCAGTTCGGTGACCTCGGCATCGTTCAGCGAGTAGCGGTTGCGGTGCTCGGGCACCGTGTCCACCGTCTTCACCAGCTTGCCGGACGCGGCCTTCTCTTCGGGTGACGCGAACTCCATGCGCAGCAGCTTGGAGCCCAGGTTGCGGCGGATGATGGCCAGCTTGCCGGCCTTCAGCGCGGGCTTGTGCACGTAGAACTCGTCCGGGTTCACGGCGCCCTGCACCACCGTCTCGCCCAGGCCGTAGCTGGAGGTGATGAAGACGACCTCCTGGAAGCCGCTCTCGGTGTCGATGGTGAACATGACGCCGGCCGAGCCGAGGTCGCTGCGCACCATGCGCTGCACGCCGGCGGACAGCGCCACGTCGTTGTGGGCGAAGCCCTTGTGTACGCGGTAGCTGATGGCGCGGTCGTTGTAGAGCGACGCGAACACCTCGCGCATCTTGTGCAGCACGTCCTCGATGCCGACGACGTTCAGGAAGGTTTCCTGCTGGCCGGCGAAGGACGCGTCGGGCAGGTCTTCGGCCGTGGCGGACGAGCGCACGGCGAAGCTGACACCCGGGTTGTCGGCGGTGAGCTGCGCGAACGACGCGCGCACGGCGGCCTCCAGATCGGCCGGGAAGGGTTGAGCCTCGATCCAGCCGCGGATCTCGGCGCCGGCCTGGGCCAGCGCACGGACGTCGTCGGTGTTGAGCGTGGCCAGCCGCGCCGCGATGCGCGCGTCCAGACCCTCGTGCTTGAGGAACTGCCGGAAGGCATGCGCCGTGGTGGCGAACCCTCCGGGGACGCGCACGCCACTGGCGGCGAGCTGCGAGATCATTTCGCCGAGGCTGGCGTTCTTACCGCCGACTGCCTCGACGTCGGTCATCCTCAGGTTCTCAAACGGTACGACCAGGGCGGTCGCCTCGAACAGGGTGGACATGGGGAAACTCCGGGAGGTTGAAAAACCGGGGCCGTCGCGTCGTCCGGGCCGTCCATGACCGTTGC
This sequence comes from Roseateles sp., assembly GCF_965229315.1. Classification (GTDB taxonomy): domain Bacteria; phylum Pseudomonadota; class Gammaproteobacteria; order Burkholderiales; family Burkholderiaceae_C; genus Pelomonas. The sequence goes on along the minus strand of NZ_CBDDJA010000002.1, from coordinate 958,453 downwards.
TGCCGAGCCCATGGGCTCAAGGCAGGCGGCGCTCCACCCATTTCTGGATTCTTCTCGGAGGATGGGGCGGCGCATGGGGCGTGATCGCGAGGAATTGCGCCGGATTCTAGGCGCTGCGTACCTCGGCGTAACTCCGGGCGCTGTGCACAATGACCGGGTGAACGCCACTAATGCGTCCCAGGACGTCAACCCCCATTACCTGGACCATGTCCTGCACGTGTCCGAGTCGCGGCCCGTGCAGGCCAGCGAGGACATCATCGGCCAGAACGGCATCAAGCTGTTGGCCAAAGGCGCGCAGATCAGCGACAAGGTGCGCGACCGGTTGCTCATGCACAAGCTGCGCAAGCCGCTGGAGGACTGCATCCAGGTCGTCGACGGCGTCATGCCCGAGGCCTTCGGGCCCATCGGCGAAGCGCTGTTCGACCAGCACCCGCTGCTGAAGGCCGTCTGCTCGCACGACCTCTATCCCAGCGCGCCCAAGACGCTGGCCACGCTCAGGCTCAGCGGGCCGGTGCAGTCGCTGCTGACCGTCTACGCCGAGCACCAGGGCGATCGTCTCAAGCACACGGCCGGCGTCGCGATGCTGGCGCTGGCGCTTTCGCGGCGCCTGCTGCCGGGCGAGCCCGAGCGCCACCGCATGCTGGCGCTGGCCGGCCTGCTGCACGATGTCGGCGAGCTCTACATCGACCCCCAGTACATGCGCCCGGGCACGCCGCTGGGGCCGGCGCAGTGGCGCCACGTCGCGTCGCACCCGGTCATCGGCGAGCGCGTGCTGCGCAACATGCCGGGCGCCGGCAAGGACGTGGCCAATGCCGTGCTGCTGCACCACGAGCGGCTGGACGGCTTCGGCTACCCGCGCGGCGTGCGCGGCGCGGACTTTCCGGCGAATGGCCAGATCCTGGCCGCCGCCGAGTGGCTGATGGCGCTAATCGAGAACGGCATGACGCCGATGACGCGCGCCAGCGTGGCCACCAAGCTCATCCCCGGCGAGTTCAGCCGCGAGCTGACCGAAGCCATCGCCGCCGCGGCCGCCGGCGCCCTGCCCACCGCGGCGGCCCGTGCGTCGGTGCCCGCACCGGTGGAGGAAGCCATCCCCCGCGTCATCGGCATCGCCGCCACGCTGCAGCGCTTTCGCGAGGCACGGCCCTGGATCGAGGCCCACATCGCCACCGCCCGACCCGCGCTGCGCGCCGTGCTGGAGGCCGGCCTGCAGCGCCTGCTGCGCATCCAGACCGCCTTCTCCAGCACCGGCCTGGACGCGCACGACCCCGAGGCGCTTTCGGCCGTGCTGTCCGAGCAGCTCGACGCCGAGCTGCAGGTGGAGCTGCTGACGGTGGTGGGCGAGCTGGAGTGGCGGATCCGCGAACTCCAGCGCGAGTCGCTGCTGCGCGCCGGGCAGCTGCCGGCCGCGGAAAGCGACGTGATGCGCGAACTCATCGGCCGCCTCAAGGCCCAGCCGGAAGCCGTCGATTGAGGTGGCGGGCCGGGGCTGCTGGTCGGAGCCGCTGGCTATCATGGCCGAGCATCGACTACCGCGAGCCGCCATGACCGCCAGAACCGTTTTCTTCGTCTCTGACGGCACCGGCATCACCGCCGAGACCTTCGGCAACTCCATCCTCGCGCAGTTCGCCATCAAGCCCCGCCACGTGCGCCGGCCGTTCATCGACTCGCCCGACAAGGCCCACGCCGTCGTCGCCGAGATCAACGAATGGGGCGAGCGCGAGGGCGAGCGGCCCATCGTCTTCGCCACGCTCGTGGACCGCGAGGTGCTGAAGATCGTCCGCGAGCACTGCCTGGGCCGCGTGATGGACATGTTCGGCACCTTCATCGAGCCGCTCGAAGAGGAGTTCGGCATCAAGAGCAACCACCGCGTGGGGCGGTTCTCGGACGTGGCGCAGAGCCAGGAGTACCACGACCGCATCGAGGCCATCAACTTCTCGTTGGCGCACGACGACGGCCAGAGCAGCAAGAACCTCGACGTGGCCGACGTCATCCTGGTGGGCGTGTCGCGCTCGGGCAAGACGCCCACGTCGCTGTACCTGGCCATGCAGCACGGCATCAAGGCGGCCAACTACCCGCTGATCCCCGAGGACTTCGAGCGCCGCAAGCTGCCGCCGTCGCTGATGCCGCACCGCCGCAAGTGCTTCGGCCTGACCATCGACCCCGAGCGCCTGGCGTCCATCCGCAACGAGCGCCGCCCCGGCAGCAAGTACGCCGACTCGCTGAACTGCCGCTACGAGGTCAACGAGGCCGAGGCCATGATGAAGCGCGAGGGCATCTCGTGGCTGTCCTCCACGCACAAGTCCATCGAGGAAATCGCGACGACCATCCTGCGCGACATCCGGCCGGACCGCCTGATGTACTGATCCGTCCGATGCCGGCCCACGCCCTGGCGCTCGTCCTCTGTGCCGCGCTCCTGCACGCCGTCTGGAACCTCGCCGCCAAGACGTGGGGCGGCGGGCCGCACTTCGTGCTCGCCTGCTCGGCCGGCGTCTCCGTGCTGTGGCTGCCTGCGGTGCTGTGGGTCGGCGTGGCCGAGCTGCCGCAATGGCCCGGCGCCGCATGGCTCTGCCTCGTGGCCAGCGCGGCCATGCACCTGGCCTACTTCAACTGCCTGCTGGCCGGCTACCGCGCCAGCGACCTGACCGTCGTCTACCCCATCGCACGCGGCAGCGGCCCGCTGCTGTCGGCCGTGGCCGCCGTGCTGCTGCTGGGCGAGCACCTGGGCACCGCCGGCACGCTGGGGCTGGCGGGCGTCGTCGGCGGCATCCTGCTCATCACGATGGGGCCACGCCTCATCGGCCGCGGGGTGCCGCAGGACGCCACCGCGGCCACACGCCGGCGCCACGGCCTGTACTGGGGCGCGGCCACCGGCACGCTGATCGCCGGCTACACCGTCGTCGACGGCTACGCCGTCAAGGTGCTGGCCGTGTCGCCGCTGCTGCTGGACTACTTCGGCAACGTGCTGCGCGTGCCGCTGCAGTTGCCCGTGCTGCTGCGCGACCCCCAGGGCTTCATGCCGGAGCTGCGCCGCACCTGGAAAGGCGTGCTGGCCGTCGCGGCGCTGAGCCCGCTGGCCTACATCCTCGTGCTGCTGGCCGTGCGCGAGGCGCCGCTGTCGCGCGTGGCGCCGGCGCGCGAGGTGTCCATGCTGTTCGCGGCGTTGCTGGGCGGGCAGTTGCTGGGGGAAGGGGAGCGCGGCTGGCGGCTTGCCGGTGCGGCGCTGATCGGCGCAGGTGTGGCCGCGCTCGCACTGTGATCCTGCCGTGGCGCTCAGTTCCCCCACGGCCGCACCCCACCTCACGTCATCGCTGATGCCGCCCAGGAAGCAGATGTTCCGGCCGTGCCGTCGGCAAAGCCTGTAGCCCACGCCGCCATCGGCGTCGCCCACCTTCTCGAAGAAGGTCGTCCGACGTGCGGCCATCGTCTGCGCAGGTATCAGGGAATCCGATAGAACGGGTTGGGCATCAGAAAGGCCTTCTCCGCGTAGCCGCCCGACAGGTCGCTGGGCTGGTCGCCCACCGTGGCGAGGATCTGGTAGCCCTGCATGACGATGCGGGCCCGCTCCCCGGCCTTGAAGCTGGCGGCCGAATAGACGCTGTGCGAGCTGTCCGGGCGCAGCACCAGCCCGGCCCAGCCGTCGTAGCCGGCCGAGCGCAGGTTGGCTTCGGTGGCGGCACGCTCGGCTTCCTTGCGGCCGGTGATGAAGAACACCGCCACGCCGGCGGCGCGGGCGGCCCGGTAGAGCTTGAGCGTCGCCGCGATGGCGGGGGCGCGGCCTTGTGCGTCCCAGGCCAGCGCACCACAGGCAGTGCCGGGCACCGGCGTGCAGTCGCCGTTGATGATGTAGCCGAAGTCGTTCTGGGCCATCTGCGCCCCGTTGTCCAGCGAGGTCTCGTCGATGTCCAGCACCAGCGCCGGCTTGGGCACCTGCCTGGCGCGGGCCGTCACGTAGGCGGTGGCGGCCTCGGCAGGCTGGGCCTGGTCACGCTCGTAGCCGCTCGGTCCGCCCCCGGCCGGGCGGTGCTGGTAGGCCTGGAACTGCGCCTTCAGCTCGCCCAGGTTGGCCGCCGGCTTCAGCCCCTTCTCGGCGCTGGGCCAGGGGGTGGTCTCGACGGGCGCACTGCATGACGGCGCGGCGAAGGTCTCGTTCAGCAGCCGTGCCAGGCGCAGGCCGCCCAGCGCCAGCTGCTGGTCCAGCACCGGCAGCACGGCGGCGTAGTAGGCGTCGGTGATGGTGCCGTCGGCGGGGATCAGCGTGTCGTTCCAGACCAGCTCGCCCACGGCATGGGACTGGATGGCCCAGTCGGCGGGCTGGTCGCCGCCGCTCTTGAGGTCGAAATCCTGCGTGGCCAGCAGCGTCTTCTCCAGTCGGTCGACGTAGGCGCCCCAGTCCCAGACGGTGCGGCGGATCAGGCCCGAGTCCCACAGCGAATGCAGGTTGCCGCTCTCCAGCGCGCAGGCGCCCTTGCAGGTCTGGCCGTGCAGGCTGCCATGCACCTTGAAACCGTTGCCGCCCTCCAGATCGCCGGTGGCATGCAGCGGCTGGTGCAGGTCGCCCACGAAGTGCACGACGAAGCGCAGCGCCTCCTGGCGCACCAGCTCGGTCGGCGCGCAGCGCAGGTCCTGCTGGGCGCGGCGCAGCGCGTTGACGATGCAGTCGCCCTTGTCGGAGGGCGCGCAGTGGACCTTTTCGTCGTACTCGTGATGGCCGCGCGGGATGTCGACGAAATGCCAGTTGAAGGTGTCCTTGCGCTCGCCTCGGATGTTGTCGGGCCAGCTCGCCACCGAGGCCAGGCTGGCGCCGGGCTGCAACTTGGCCACAGCGGCGGCAGCGGCCGGGGTCAGGCGGCGCTGCGCGATCTCGGCCACGATGGCATGGCCTTCCTGGCCCCAGGCGTGGCACCAGACGGGCGCAAGGGCCAGCAGTGCGGCCGCAGCGAGGCGGCGGGTCAGTGGATGGCGGCGTGGACTCATGGCGGCAGGGCGGTGTGAAAACCGCGCAGTGTCCACCCATGCCGCGGGATCAGCCACAGGTCACTCAGCCGCACAGCACGCCGCGGTAGACCTCGACATAGCGCCGCGCCGCGTCATCCCAGCCGAAGTGCTGCTGCATCGCGGTGCGGCGCACGCCGGCCCAGTCTTCGGGGCGGCTCCACAGCACGAACGCCCGCCGCAGCGCGCGCCGGTAGGTCTCCACCGTGAAGGCGTCGAAGACGAAGCCCGTCGCCAGGCCGGCGGCCAGGTCCTCCACCGTGCAGTCCACCACCGTGTCCGCCAGCCCGCCCACGCGGTGCACCAGCGGCAACGTGCCATAGCTCAGGCCGTAGAGCTGCGTCAGGCCGCAGGGTTCGAAGCGGCTGGGCACCAGCACCACGTCGCTGCCGGCGTAGATGCGATGGGCCAGGCCCTCGTCCATGCCGGTGCGGCGTGCCACCTGGCCGGGATGCCGGGCGGCGGCTTCGGCAAAGGCCTGGTCCAGCCGGGCGTCGCCACTGCCGAGCACGACGAGCTGGCCGCCGGCGTCGAGCAGGTCGGGCAGCGCCTGCAGCACCAGCGGCAGGCCCTTCTGCTCGGTCAGCCGGCTCACCACCCCGAAGAGCAGCGCGTCGGGCTTCACGGCCAGCCCGCAGTCGCGCTGCAGCGCGGCCTTGCAATCGGCCTTGCCTTCGGGGCGGTCCAGGCTGTAGGCCTGCGCAATGCTGCGGTCGTGGGCGGGCGACCAGACGGCGTAGTCCACGCCGTTGAGGATGCCGTGCAGGTCGCCAGCGCGGTGGCGCAGCAGGCCGTCCAGGCCGCAGCCCTGCTCGGGCGTCTGGATCTCCCGCGCGTAACTCGGGCTGACGGTGGTGATGGCGTCGGCGAAGTGCAGGCCGGCCTTCATGAAGCTCACCTGGCCGTAGAACTCCAGGCCGTCCATGGCGTACTGATCCGGTGGCAGGCCCAGTTCGCAGAAGAGCGGCGCGGGGAACAGCCCCTGGTAGGCCAGGTTGTGCACGGTGTAGACGCTGCGGGCACGGGAGCGCAGCCGCGCGCGGCTGGCGGCCAGGTGGGCGCAGGCGAGTGCCGCATGCCAGTCGTGGGCGTGCACGAGCTGCGGCAGCCAGGACGCGTCGATGCCCTCGGCCAGCCGCGCGGCGGCCAGGCCCAGCAGCGCGAAGCGGCGGTGGTTGTCGGCATAGGGCACGCCGGCCTCGTCGGCATAGGGGTTGCCGGGACGCTCGAACAGGCCCGGCGCGTCCAGCAGGTAGACGGTGGCGTCGCCGAGCCCGGCCAGCTGCCCGCGCAGCAGCGCCGCCCGGCCCTCGCCCCAGGGCAGCGCCAGCGGCGCGACCGCGCATTCCTTCACCAGCGATTCGCGCAACGCCGGGAAGCCGGGCAGCAGCAGCCGCACATCCGCGCCCGCCTGGTCGAGCGCGCCGGGCAGCGCACCGGCCACGTCGGCCAGGCCGCCGGTCTTGAGCAGCGGGTACAGCTCCGCGCTGACTTGCAGGACACGCATCTCAGCGGTCCTTCGCGCGATGTGCCATTGGCGGGCCGAGCGCCGGGCCGCGCCGCAGCCGGGCCAAGGCTCGTTGGACGAGGGGCTTCACAGTCTGGCCAGCATCTGCTTGGTGATGAGCACGACGCCGTTGTCGGTGCGTTCGAAGCGGGCCGCGTCCAGCTTCGGGTCCTCGCCGACGACCAGGCCGTCGGGGATGTCGCAGGCGCGGTCGGCGATCACCTTGGTCAGCCGGCAGTTGCGGCCTATCGCCACGCCGGGCAGCAGCACGCTCTGGTGGATGTTGCAGAACGAACGGATGCGCACGTTGTTGAACAGCACCGACTGCACGACGTGCGATCCCGACACGATGCAGCCGGCGCTGACGATGGTGTTCACCGTCATGCCGTGCATGCCGTTGTGGTCGGGGATGAACTTGGCCGGCGGCAGCTGGCGCTGGTAGGTCCAGATCGGCCAGTCGGTGTCGTAGATGTCCAGCTCGGGGCTGATGGAGGCGAGGTCCAGGTTGGCGGCCCAGAAGGCGTCCAGCGTGCCCACGTCGCGCCAGTACGGCGGCGCGCCATTGGGGTTGAGGATGCAGCTCATGGCGAACGGGTGGGCCGCGGCCTGGCCCTCGGCCACGACCTTGGGGATCACGTCCTTGCCGAAATCGTGGCTGGAGCCGGGGTCGGCCAGGTCCTCGGCGAGCAGGCGGTACAGGTAGGCCGCATCGAAGACGTAGATGCCCATGCTGGCCAGACACACCCCCTCGCGGCCGGGCATGGCGGGCGGGTCGGCGGGCTTCTCCTGGAAGGATGTGATGCGGCGCTCGCCGTCCACCGCCATCACGCCGAACGCGCTGGCCTCGGCCTTGCCCACCTCGATGCAGCCCACCGTGCAGCCCACGCCGCTGGCGACATGGTCCACCAGCATGCTGGAGTAGTCCATCTTGTAGACGTGGTCGCCGGCCAGCACGACGATGTAGTCGGCGCCGGTGCTCTGGATGATGTCCAGGTTCTGGAACACCGCGTCGGCCGTGCCGCGGTACCAGCTCTCTTCGTCCACGCGCTGCTGCGCGGGCATCAGGTCCACCGTCTCGTTCAGCTCGGCGCGCAGGAAACTCCAGCCGCGCTGGATATGACGCAGCAGCGAATGGCTCTTGTACTGCGTGACGACGCCGATGCGCCGGATGCCCGAGTTGACGCAGTTGCTGAGCGCGAAGTCGATGATGCGGAACTTGCCGCCGAAGTAGACCGCCGGCTTGGCCCGCGTGTCGGTCAGCTGCTTGAGCCGCGAGCCGCGGCCGCCGGCCAGCACGAGGGCGATGGCGCGGCGCGCGAGCTGATGGGGCGAGGCAACGGCGGGGGGCATGGCGGTCTCCACTGCAAACGGGTGCAGTTTGCGGCAGCAAGTTTGCCCCCTTGGTGGGGGCTTCCCCTCAGGCCTGCGCGTTTGTCCCTTCGGCGACCGCGGCCTGGGCGAGCGCACGCTCGAAGGCGCTGCGGCTGGGCGTCTCGACGAAAACGCAGCGCTTGTGGTGGCGCTTGCAGTGGTCCTTCACGCGCCAGTAGGCGTCGTGGCTGATGCAGCCGGCCTGGCAGATGACGAGGTCGGCCGCGGCCAGTTGGGGCTCCAGCTGCGCCGGCTTGTGCTCGCTGCCGCCGTCGTGGTGCAGGAACTGCGCCCCGCAGCCCTCCACGGCCTGGCGGTAGTGCGGCACGCTGCCGCCGCGCCCGCCCACGCACAGCACGACGCGGCGTTCCAGCCGCACCGGTTCGGCTGGCGCCACGACGGCCGGTTCTTCCACAGCCGGCAGCGCGGCCTCGGCACTGGCTGGCGTGCGCGAGGTCAGCCGGTTGATCTCGCGCTGCAAGGCCTGGTTGCGCTCGACCTGCTCGGCCAGGCGCTGCTGCAGCGCCTCGCGCTCGGGCAGGCCGGGCCGCTCGGCCTGGGCGCGCTGCAGCTGCTCCTGCGCCTGGCCCAGCTGCGTCTGCAGGCCGATCTGCGCGGCGCGCAGCTGCATGCGCTCCTGCTCCCAGGCCTGCTGCTCGCGGGCGCGCTCCAGGCTCCAGGCCGTGACGCGCCGCTGCACCTCGCCGTACTCGCGTGCCAGCGCCTGGTGCTCCGCGGCCAGCTCGCGGTGGCGAGCCAGGTCCACGCGCTGCGCGGCACCCACCTGGTGCTGCAGCATGTGCACCTGGCCCAGCACGCGCATCTCCAGCCACTCGTCGCAGCGCGCGTGCGTCAGCGTGGCCCACAGCGCGCCCGCGATCTCGCCGCGGGCCGCGCGGTGTCGCCACCACGTCATCAGCGTGTCGCGGCACTTGGCCTGGGCGGCCGCGCGCACGTCGATCACGAAGCGCTGCTCCAGGTCCTTCTGCAGCGCCTCGGCCACCGCGTTGCGGCGCGCTGCCGCGGTGACGAGGCTGCAGTGCAGCGTGTAGTCGTCTTCATCGCCCTGCAGCACCAGCAGCTTCTTCGCCAGCACGCGCACGCGCGCCAGCGGCACGCAGACGCCGACGACGGGGCAATGCGCGTGGCTGCCCAGCTCCCACAGGCGGCGGCGCCGTGAACCGTTGAGGAGCGGCGAGGCGGCATGAGCGGCGCAACAGGCTTCAGCCATTTGATGAGGTCTCCAAGGCAAAGCGGACGGGGAACTCCACCCAGCTGCCGACGGGCTGCTCACCCCGCAATGCCGGCTGGAAAGGGCAGCGGCGGGCTTGCGCCACGGCCGCGTCGTCGAAGAGACGCCAGCCGCTGCTGGCAGCCAGCAAGACCTGGCCCGCGCGGCCCAGCTCGTCCACCCAGACGCGCAGGCGCACGACGCCTTCGATGCCGCGCTCGCGCAGCGCGAGCGGGTGCGGCGCGGGCGGGCAGGCGGCGCGGCGGGCGGATTGCAGCGGCGGCGCGTCGGCAGTGCGTTCGCCGCTCGGCGCGCGCGGCGCGGGCGGCGCGACGTAGTCGACCGCAAGCGGCGCCGCCGTGGCCGCAACCCCGGTGGCGGGCACGGGGCGGGCGTCGGCCTGCACATCGAAGCCGGGCGGCGCGACGGGCGCCACGGCTGGCATCGTCAACACGGGCTGCGCGGCACGCGGCACGGGCATGGCGGGCGCCGCCGCAGCGGGCAGCAACCGCACCGCCAGCTCCCGCCGTGCGGCCGGCGCGCTGGCGCGCTGCAGCCCGGGCCAAAGCGCCACCAGCACCGCGCCATGCAGCGCGGCCACGGCCAGCAGCGGCGCGCTTCTCACGCCGCCGTCTCCGGCCGGCGTGCGCACAAGGCCCAGCCGCCGTCGGGCACCTGCAAGGCCTGCAGACGCAGGCCGAACAGCGCTTCCAGCGCCGGCAGCGCGGCGGTGCCGGCCGGCACATCGGCCTGCACCTGGCCACGGCGCACGAGCAGCAGGCGCTCGAAACCGCCGAGCGCCTGCTGGAGGTCGTGCAGCACGGCCACCAGCGCGTGGCCGCGCTCGCGGCAGAAGCGGGACAGCGTGTCCAGCAGTTCGAGCTGCAGGCCGGGGTCCAGCGACGCCAGCGGCTCGTCCACCAGCAGCAGGCCGCGTTCGACGTCGGCGAGTTGCGCCAGCACGCGGGCCAGTTGCACGCGCGCCTGCTCGCCGCCGGAGAGCTGGTCGTAGCGCCGCCCCAGCAGATGGCCGGCGCTGGCCCAGGACAGCGCCTGGCGCACCCAGCGGCCGCCATCGTCACCGGCCCAGCGGCCCAGGCTGACGACCAGCTCCACCGGCAGCCCGAAAGCCACCTGGTGCGACTGCGGCAGCACCGCGCGGCGGCGGGCGCGCTGGAGTGGGTCCATGGCGGCAACGGGCTGGCCGTCGAGCAGCACGCGGCCCGACGTGGGCACGATGTCGCCGGACATCAGCTTCAGCAGCGTGGACTTGCCCGCGCCGCTGGGCCCCAGCAGCGCCACGCGCTCGCCCGGGTCAACGCGCAGGTCGAAGCCGCCGAAGCGCTGGCCGTGGCGCGTGAGCATGGCCTCTTCGAGCAACAGCATGTGATGCGTCACCAGCCGCCTCCGATCTCGCGCTGCGCCCGCTTGAGCAGCACGAACAGCACCGGCGCGCCAAACAGCGCGGTGAGGATGCCCACCGGCAGCTCGGCCGGCACGACGACGGTGCGCGCCGCGGTGTCGGCCAGCAGCAGCAGCACGGCGCCGAACCACGCGGCCACCGGCAGCACGCGCCGCGCATCCGCGCCGACCAGCCCGCGCGCCGCATGCGGCGCCAGCAGGCCGATGAAGCCGATCAGGCCGCACCAGGCCACGGCCAGGCCGCTGAGGACGGCCAGCGTCAGCACCAGCATGCGCCGCATGCGCACCACCGGCACGCCCACCTGCGCGGCCACGGCCTCGCCCAGCGCCAGCGCGTTGAGCGCTTGGCCCCAGCGGCGCGACATGACGAGCGCGCCGGCCACCGCCACGCCCAGCACCGCGACGACGGGCCAGCTCGCCAGCGCCAGCGAGCCGAGCTGCCAGAAGGTGAGATTGCGCAGTTGCTCGTCCGTCGCCAGGTAGGTGCACAGGCCCACGACCGCCATGGCCAGCGCGTTCAGCGCCAGCCCCGCCAGCAGCAGCCCGGCCACGGCGCCGGGCACCAGCAGCCGCGCCACGCCCTGCAGCAGCCCGCACATGACCCAGGCGCCGCCCAGCGCCGCCACCGGCACCGCGAACGGCACCGCGAACGGCCGCCACGCCGCCGGCAGGCCACCGGCCCAGGCGGACAGCACGGTCAGCATCAGCGCCACCGCGCAGACGGCACCGCTGGGGATGCCCAGCAGCGTCGGTTCGGCCAGCGGGTTGCGGAACACGCCTTGCGACAGCGCCCCCGCCAGGCCCAGCGCCGCGCCCACGACGACGGCAAAGGCCACGCGCGGCAGACGCAGCTGCGCCAGCACCATGGCACCTTGGGTCTGCTCGCCGCCCAGCAGCGCCTGCCAATCGGCCAGGCCCAGCGGGATGGCGCCGCTGTTGGCCGCCAACACGACGGCCACGGCCAGCAGCGCGACTGCGAGCGGCCAGCCCGGCAGCGCGGGCCAGCGCGGGGCCTTAAGCAGTGCGTCCATGCAACCGGTCCGTCAGCTCGGCCACGGCCTGCGGCAGGCGCGGGCCGAAGCCCAGCAACAGCAGCGCCTCCATGCTCGCCACGCGGCGCGCGCGGCCGGCGGGCGTCAGCGCCAGGCCCGGCGCCTTCAGCAGGCCGTCGGCGCCGCCCTGCGCGTCCAGGCCTTGGGTCGTGCAGAGGACGACGTCGGGCGCGGCCTGCAGCGCAGCCTCGGCCGTCAGCGGCTTGTAACCCTGCACGCCGGCCAAGGCGTTGCGGGCGCCGGCCAGCGTCAGCATCGCGTCGGCACTGGTGCCTTCGCCCGCCACGCGCAGCTGGCCGGCGGCATGGGCCAGCACGAAGAGCACGCGCGGCGGGGCGCCTGCGGGCGGCTTGGGGCGGGCGGCCCAGTCCTGCTGCAGGCGGGCGACGAGCTGTGCGGCCTCGCGCTCGCGGCCGCACAGCGCGCCGATGCGCTGGGTGCGCGCCAGCACGCCGTCGAAGCGGTGCTGGTCGTCCAGCACCTCCACGCGCACGCCGGCGCTCCTGAGCTGCGCCAGCACCAGCGGCGGGCCGGCCTCGCCGCTGGCCAGCAGCAGTTGCGGCTTCAGGGCCAGCACACCTTCGGCGGACAGCGTGCGGGCGTAGCCGACCTGGGGCAGTTTTGTCGCATCGACGGGGAACAGCGACGTGGTGTCGACGCCCGCGAGCTGGCCCTGCGCGCCGAGCGCGAAGACGGTCTCCGTGACGGCCCCGCCGACGCTGACGATGCGCGGCTGTGGCTGCGCATGGACGAAAGCCGGCAGCAGCGCGGCGCTCAGCAGCGAGCGACGCTTCATGCTGCGCACCCCGCCGTTGCTTCGTTCCAGGCCGGGTCGTCGACCTGCGCGTCCAGCAACTCGCGCCAGGCGCAGCGTTCCGGCTGGCCGGGCTTGCGGTGGCCGAAGAACTGGGCGATGAGTTCGCCATCCTGCGCGTACAGCTCCAGCGAGCTGACGAGGCCGTCGGCGGTCGGCTTGCGCACGGCCCAGGCCTGGGCGATGGCGTCTTCGCGCAAGTGCAGGTTGAAGCGCGGGTCCAGCACGTTGAGCCACGGGCCCATGACGGCGATGCGCTGCACCGGGCCGCCGTGGATCTGGATGACGCCGGGGTTGCCGACGAACACCATGATGGGCGTGCCGTTGGCTGCGGCGCCCTGCAGCACGACGCGCGCCGCATGCAGGTCCACCGGCTGCGCGAACTCGGGCGCCGCGAGCCGCATCGCGTCGGCGCGGCGCAGGCCGTGCCTGCGCAGCAGGCCGAAGAACTCGTGCGTGTCGCGCAGCGCGGCCCAGCCGGCACGGAAGGCGGCGGCGTCCACCGCCACCGGTTCGGCGGGGGCCGGCTCGGGCGCCGGCTGCCACTGCGGCGCGGGTGCGTCGCCGTCCGCCCAGTCCTCGCGCAGCGCCTGCCAGGCGGCCAGCCGCGTGGCAGGCCGCGTGAAGACCTTGTGCACGGCCACGCCCTGGGCGTCGAAGAACTGCAGGCTCTGCTGCTCCCCCTCCCTGACCGCATAGCCGTGCGCCCACTGGCTGTAGAACAGGCGCAGGTCGATCTCGTCGCCCAGCACCAGCCCCATCTCGCGGCCCGGCGCGCCCTGCGCGCTGACGTGCTCGTAGATGCCGGTGCGCTCGTGCACGCAGTGCGGGTTGCGCGTCAGCGCCATCAGCTCGCCCGCGCGACTCAGCTCGGACAGCAGGCGCGGGAAGTCGCGCTTCAGGCGCTGGGCCTGCAGGCCGCTCTCATGTCCAGATCTCGGCGCGCCCACGTGGGCGTCGATCAGCATGCCCTCGGTGATGCCGAGCGAGGCGGCGATGTCGCGGTGGCGCGTGGCGCCGGCGGCGCGTGCGTCGAGATAGGCCTGGCGCAGGTCCATGCGGGTCTCCTTCAAAGTTCAGCTTGGAGCACGAGGCCGAACTGGCGGCCCGTGGCGGTGTACGAGTCGAGGCCGGGGCTCGTAGCGGCGAGGCCGCGCACGTCGGCCCAGCGCCAGTAGGTGCGGTCGGTCACGTTGTCGATGCGCGCCTGCAGCGACCACACCGGCGTGATCTGCCAGCCGGCCGCGAGATCCAGCACCGTGTAGCCCTTGGGCAGGAAGGGGTTCACCGCATCGACGCGGCCGGCGGGCTTGGCCTGGGCGCGCAGCACGGTGGCTTCCCAGTGCCAGTCGGCGCGCTGCTGGCGCAGGCTGACGGAGGCCTTGGCGGGCTCGACGGTGTCCAGCGCGTGGCGCACGCCCTTGCGGTCGTAGTCGCCACGGGTGCGCGCATAGGCCAAGCCCAGACGCCACTGCCTGTCGATCTGGCCGCTGACCTTCGCTTCCACGCCGCGGATGCGGGCGTCGTCGAGGTTGACGGACTGGAACACCAGCGGATCGGTCGTCGTGCCGGTGCCGGCGACGGTGTCCTGCTGGATGAAGTCGTCGTAGCGGTTGTCGAAGGCGGTGAGCTGCCAGCGCCAGCCACTCACGTCACCGCGCAGGCCGATCTCGCGGCTGTCGGCGCGCTCGGCCTTCAGGTTCGGGTTGCCGATGGACTTGTAGCCCTGCACGACGTTGCTGAAGCCGCTGTTGACCTGCGACGGCGTGGGCGCCTTGAAGCCCTTGGCCCACTGGGCATAGGGCGTCAAGCCGGGTGCGGCCTTCCAGAGCACGCCCAGGCGCGGCGTCACGGCGCTGTCGCCGAGGTTGACGAGCGCGCCGGTGTAGCCGCTGGCCGAGGGCTTCAGCGAGAAGTGCTCGTAGCGCAGCGCGGGCACGAACTGCCAGTCGCCCTGCGTGAACTCGCCCTGCACGAAGGCGCCGACGAGGCGGTAGTCGGTGTCGGGGAAGGGCTTGGAGGGCAACGTGTCGCCGGCCGAGAAATTGACGCCGTCGCGCAGGCCGGCCACGGTGTTGCGGCTGGCGTCCAGGCCGAGCGTGATGCGCTGCGCGCCCCAGCCGATCTGGCCGGTGGCGGACAGGCCGGTCAGCGTCTCGTCGTAGCGGTTGTCGCGCACGCGGTCGGTGCTGGTGCGGTCCTCGAACGCGTATTGCGCGACGCGCGAGTCCTGGTGATAGACCTGCACGCTGGCCTGCTGCAGCCACTGCGCGTTGGGATCGTCCAGCGTCCAGGCGAGGGACGCGCGGCTGCGGCGGCTCTTGTCGTCGGCCTTCAGGTCCACGGTGGTCGCGGTGCGGGCCGACAGCACGTCGTACGTGTCGTGCTGGCGAACGCCTTCCACCGTCGCCTCCAGGCGCTGCTGCGCATTCAGCCGGTAGCCCGCCTTGCCGAGCAGCGTGTGGCGCTCACGGTCCAGCGGATCGGCCTGGGTGCGCGTGGCACCGCTGCCGCCGACCGTGCCCTGGTTCTCCAGCTCGTGCGAGCGGCGCGTGGCGCCCTGCAGCAGCCAGTCCCAGTCGCCCCTGCGCCAGGCGCCCGCGAGGTTCAGTCCCACGCCGTCGTCGCCGCTGTAGGCCGCGGTCTGGGCGCGCAGGCCGAAGTCGCGGCCGGGCTTGAGCAGGTCGCTCGCGCGCAGCGTGCGCACGGCCAGCGCACCGGCCAGGCCGTCGCTGCCGAACTGCGTGGACGCGGGGCCGCGCAGCACGTCGAGCTGCTGCGCGCCTTCCAGGTTCAGCAGGCTCGCACGGCCGGTGGCGAAGGGGCCGAAGCTGAAGGCCTGCGGCATGCGGATGCCGTCCACCAGCATCAGCACCTGGTTGCCCTCCAGGCCACGGATGTTGATGCCCTCGTTGCCGGCGCGGCCGATGGAGCTGCCGGCGAGCGTGAAGCGCGGGTTGGCCGCGCGCACGGCGAGGTCCACCTCGTCGCGCAGCAGTTCGCGCAGGTCGCGGACGCCGGGGTTGGGCTTGAACACGCTGACCGTGGCGGGCACCTCGTCCACGCGGCGGTCGCCGCGGGTGGCGGTGTTGGTCAGTTCGGGCAGCTCGGTCGCTGCGTCAGGTGGGGTTTGGGCATGCGATGCATCGGCAAGGCAGGCACAGGCGCAGGCAACGGCCAGCGCAACAGCGGTCTTCAGCACGGGGACTCCGGTGGGAGGCGCGGGCTGGCAGCGGCTGGCTGGCGCGGGGGATGGGAACGGGAAGGACTTACTTGGTCAGGATCAGCTTGCCCAGGGACGTGACGCGCAGGCGGTAGACCTGCTGCTGGTGGACGATGAGCACCTCGCCGCGCGGGCCGAGCAGCGAGCCGCTGTCGATGTGGCGGACCTGGCCCGGGCCGGGGGTCAAGGCCGGTGGGGCTGCCAGCGGTTTCGGCGGGTTGAGGTGGGCAGGCATGCCGTCACTGTAATGAGAATCATTCTCGATTGCAAGCCCAGCGGTGCCGATGGTGATGGCCAGCGATCAGCCGCGCTGGCGTTCGCTCTCGTAAAGGCAGATCGCGGCGGCCGCGGCCACGTTCAGCGACTCCTCGCCGCCCGGCTGCGGGATGCCCACGCGCAGCGCGCAGCGGGCCATCAGATCGGCGGACACGCCCTGCCCTTCGTGGCCCATGACCCAGGCGCAGGGCGACGGCAATGCCACGCGGTGCAGCGGCTGGCTGTCGTGCGAGCTGGTGGCCACCAGCGGCACCGTCAGCGCGCCGAGATCGTCGGCCGCGAGCCCTTCGATGAGGCGCAGCCCGAAGTGGGCGCCCTGCCCGGCCCGCACGACCTTGGACGACCACAGCGCGGCCGTGCCTTTGAGGGCCAGCACCTGCCGCACACCGAAGGCTGCCGCGCTGCGCAGGATGGCGCCGACGTTGCCGGCATCCTGCAGGCGGTCCAGCACGACGCTGGCGGCCTGGGCGTCGATGGCCGGCGCCACGGGCAGCGTCAGCTCGGCGCCGATCTGCGCGGGCGACTCCAGGCCGCTGAGCGTCTTGAACAGAGGCGCCGGCACGACGAGCACGCGCGCCGCGGATTCGGTCAGCGCGCCCAGCACGGCGTCCTGCATCGCGGCTTCGGTGATGACGACGAGCGCCGGCCGCCAGCCACGCTGCAGCGCCGCGCGCAGCAGGTGGTCGCCCTCGATCCAGACGCTGCCGGTCTTGCGGTAGCCGCCGGGGTCGGCCGCGATCTTGCGCAGCCTCACCAGGGCCGGGTTGTCGCGCGAGGTGACGTGGTCGAGCTTCATGCCGGGTCCGCGCCGATGCGCACGGTCACGCACACCTCACGCACCGGCGCGAAGCTGCGGCGGTGCCAGGGGCTGGCGCCGTGGGCCTTCAGCGCGGCGAGATGCTCGCGCGTGCCATAGCCCTTGTGCGTGGCGAAGCCGTACTGCGGATGGCTCTGGTGCATCTGCTCGCAGAACAGGTCGCGCGCGACCTTGGCCAGGATGCTGGCGGCCGAGATGGCCTGCACGGTGGCGTCACCCTTGACGATGGCCTCGGCGGGCACTTGCAGCACCGGCAGGCGGTTGCCGTCCACGCGCACCAGCGCCGGCTTGAGGCGCAGCCCCGTCACCGCACGCTGCATGGCCAGCATGGTGGCCTGCAGGATGTTGATGCGGTCGATCTCCTCGGTGCTGGCCTGCGCGATGCAGCAGCACAGCGCCTTGGCGCGGATCTCATCGAACAGCCTGGCGCGCTTGGCCGCGGTCAGCACCTTGGAGTCGGCCAGGCCCGGGATGGGCTGCAGCTCGTCGAGGATGACGGCCGCGGCGAACACGGGGCCGGCCAGCGGCCCGCGGCCAGCCTCGTCCACGCCGGCGATGAGGCCGGGCGGCGTCCAGTCGAGGCTGACCTGTTCAGGCACGCAGGAGGCTCGCGATCGCATCGCTGGCGCGCTGCGCAGTGTCCTGGCGCAGCAGTTGGTGGAGTTGGACGAAACGCTCATGCACGGCCGCACGGCGGGGTGCATCGGCCAGCCAGGCCTCGGCCTCGCGGGCCAGGTTCTCGGGCGTGCAGTCGTGCTGGATCAGTTCGGGCACCAGGAACTCGCGCGCCAGGATGTTGGGCAGCCCCACCCAGGGCAGCAGGCCGCGGCCCTTCATGCGCCACCAGTTCAGCGCGTTCATACGGTAGGCGATGACCATGGGGCGCTTGAACAGCGCGGCCTCCAGCGTGGCCGTGCCGCTGGCCACCAGCGTCAGGTCGCAGGCGGCCAGCGCCGCATGGGACTGGCCGTCGATGAGCTGGATGTCCACGCCGCCCAGCAGCGGCTCCACGAGCGCGCGCAGGCCCGGCACGACGGGCATGACGAAACGGCGGCCCGGCCGGGCCAGCCGCTGGGCCGCGCCGATCAGCGCCGGGGCGATGTACTGGATCTCGCTCCTGCGGCTGCCCGGCAGCAGCGCGATGACCGTGTCGCCCTCGGGCAGGCCCAGCGCCTCGCGAGATGCTGCACGCGGCGGCTCCGCCGAAATAGTGTCGGCGAGCGGGTGGCCGACGTAGGTGGCGCCAATGCCGGCCTTGTGCAGGATCCCGGGCTCGAACGGGAACAGGCACAGCACGTGGTCGGCCGCGCGCCTGATGGTCTCGACACGCTCCGGCCGCCAGGCCCAGATGGACGGGCAGACGAAGTGAACGGTCTTGATGCCGGCCTGGCGCAGCCGCGTCTCCAGCCCGAAGTTGAAGTCGGGCGCATCGACGCCGATGAAGACGTCGGGGCGGTCCGCGATGAGGCGCTTGCCGAGCTGCTTGCGGATGGTCAGCAGCTCGCGCAGGTTCATCAGCGCGTCCACGTAGCCGAAGATGGACAGCTTGCTGTGCGGCCACCAGGTCTCGAAGCCCTGGGCGATCATCTTCGGGCCGCCGATGCCTTCGCTGCTCAGCCCGGGCCAGCGCGCACGCAGGCCCTGCAGCAGCAGGCTGGCCAGCAGGTCGCCGCTGGCCTCGCCGGCCACCATGCCGAGGCGGGGCGCCGTCTGCACGTCAGCTCTCCCAGCGAGACAGGAAGCCAGCGGGCCGTGCGCAGCGCCGCTCCCAAGCCGGCCCGCACTGGCGATGTGCTTGCCGGTCGAGCCGGCAAGCATCGCCGTCCCCGCGGGGGCTTCGGCCGGACACATGGCGCCCGGTGGGCGGCATGTGCCTGCCGAAGAGCTGCGGCTCATGCTGCAGCGCGGCCTGCAAGGCCGGCCAAGGTACGCCTTGGACGAGGGGCTTCACGATCAGCGGACAATGCCGCGGGTGGAGGCGGCGAGGAAGGCCAGCATGTTGGCGATGTCGCCGTCGGCCGCGCCGCCTTCCGTGCCCTGCAGCGCTTGAATCGCCGTCTTGGCCTCGTCCAGCGTGTGGCCGCTGCGGTAGAGCAGCTTGTAGACCTGGCGGATGACGCTGATGCGCTCGGCGCTGAAATCGCGGCGCTTCAGGCCCACGATGTTGACCGCGCGCGCGGCCAGCGGGTTGCCGTCCACCGTCATGAAGGGCGGCACGTCCTGCGCCACATGCGCCTGGAAGCCGATCATGGCGTGGTCGCCGATGCGCATGCGTTGCAGCACGCCGGTCAGGCCGCCGATGGTGACGTGGTCGCCCACCTGCACATGGCCCGCCAGCGTGGCGTTGTTGGCCAGCACGCAGTCGTTGCCGATGACGACGTCGTGCGCCAGGTGGCAGTACGCCATGATCCAGTTGTCGTTGCCGACCGTGGTCTCGCCGCGGTCCTGCACCGTGCCGACGTTCAGCGTGCAGAACTCGCGAACGGTGTTGCGGTCGCCGATGACCAGCGTGGTCGGCTCGCCGGCGTACTTCTTGTCCTGGTTGGCCGCGCCGATGGAGCCGAACTGGAAGAAGGTGTTGTCGCGCCCGATGGTGGTGTGGCCTTCGATGACGACGTGCGGGCCGACCTTGGTGCCGGCCGCGATCTTCACGTGCGGGCCGATCAGCGAATACGCACCGACCTCGACCGACGGGTCCAGCTCGGCGGCAGGGTCGACGATGGCGGTCGGGTGGATGCGCATCAGTCTTGCAGACGACGCATGGTGCACATCAGCTCGGCTTCGGCGACGAGCTGGTCGCCCACGAGCGCACGCGCGTTGAACTTGTAGATGCCGGCCTTGGCGCGGCCCAGCGTCACCTCCAGCACGAGCTGGTCACCGGGCTCGACCGGGCGCTTGAAGCGGGCACCGTCGATGCCGGCGAAGTAGACGACCGACTTCTCGTCCAGCGTGATGCCCACGCTCTCGATGGCCAGCAGCGTCGCAGCCTGGGCCAGCGCTTCGAGGATGAGCACGCCCGGCATGACCGGGCGGTGCGGGAAGTGGCCGAGGAAGAAGGGCTCGTTGATCGACACGTTCTTGAGCGCGCGGATGCGCTCGCCCTTGACCAGTTCCACGACGCGGTCCACCAGCAGGATGGGGTAGCGGTGCGGCAGGCGCTTGAGGATCTCGTGGATGTCCATCGTCGTCGCAGGCGTGGTCGATGTCGGGGTCGTGGGTTCGGTCATTTATTTCTTCTCCAGCGCGCGCACACGGTCGCGCAGGGTGTGGAGCTGGCGCAGCGTGGCCGCGTTCTTCTGCCAGCTCGAGTTCTCTTCGAAGGGATGCGGGCCGCTGTAGACGCCCGGCAAGGGAATGCTGCGCGTGACGGTGGTGGCGGCCGAGATGTGCACGCCGTCCGCCAGCGTCAGGTGGCCGATGATGTTGGCCGCGCCGCCGATGGTGCAGTTGGCGCCTATCGTCGTGGAGCCGGCCACCGCCGCGCAGCCCGCCATGGCCGTGTTGCGGCCGATGTGGACGTTGTGCGCGATCTGGATCAGGTTGTCCAGCTTCACGCCGTCCTCGATGACCGTGTCGCTCAGCGCGCCGCGGTCGATGCAGGTGTTGGCGCCGATCTCGACGTCGTCGCCGATGGTCACGGCGCCGAGCTGCTCGATCTTCACGTAGCCGTCCTTGGACGGTGCAAAGCCGAAGCCGTCCGCGCCGATGACGACACCGCTGTGCACGATGCCACGCGCGCCGATGCGGCAGCCATGGCCCAGCACCACGCGTGGCGCCAGGCGCGTGTGCTCGCCCACCGCCGCGCCGCGCTCGACGATGCAGTGCGCGCCGATACGGGCGTGGTCGCCGATGACGGCATGCGCCTCGATGACCGCCAGCGGTCCGATCTCGACGCCCTGCCCCAGCGTCGCGTCGGGCGACACGATGGCACTGGGATGCACACCTTCAGTCGCCGCCGGCCGGCTACGCGCCGCCCACCATTGCGTGAGGCGGGCGAAGTACAGGTAGGGGTCGGGCGTGACGATGGCCGCGCCGCGGGCAGAGGCCGCGTCGGCCAGTGCCGGCGCGACGATGACACAGGCGGCGCGCGTCGTCGCAAGCTGGGCCTGGTAGCGCGGGTTGGCGAGGAAGGCGATGCTGCCCTCGCCCGCCTCGTCCAGCGGCGCGATGCCCGTGATGCGGATGTCGGCGCCACCAAGCAAATCGCCGCCCAAGGCGGCGATCAACTCGGAGAGCGCGACGGTCGTCGAGCTCATGGGGCTGGCGAGTTACTTCTGCGCATTGAGCGCGTCGATCACCTTCTTGGTGATGTCCACGCGGGCGCTGAAGTGGATCGCATCCTGCAGGATCAGGTCGTACTTCTCGGCGTCGAAGATCTGCTTGATCACGCGGTTGGCCTTCTCGACCACGGCGGACAGTTCCTCGTTCTTGCGCTGGGTCAGGTCTTCCTGCCACTCGCGGCGCTTGCGCTGCAGGTCACGTTCCTGTTCGACCACGTCGCGCTGACGGCGGTTGCGCTCGGCTTCGGAGAGCGTGGGCGCTTCCTTCTCGAGCTTGTCGGCCGCGCCGCGCAGCTTGGTTTCCAGGTCGCGCAGATCCTTCTCGCGCTTGCCGAACTCGGCTTCCAGCTTGATCTGGGCGGCCTTGGACAGGTTGGCCTCGCGCAGCACACGCTCGCTGTTGACGTAGCCGATCTTCAGTTCCTGGGCTTGCACCGCCGTGGCGGCCACCATCATCGAAGCGGCCAGGGCCACCGATTGCAAGAGCTTGCTCATCATCAGAATGCAGTCCCGATCTGGAATTGGAATTTCTCGATTCTATCCGTGGGTTGCTTGCGGATGGGTTTGCCGTAGCTCAGGCGCAGCGGGCCCATCGGCGAGATCCAGGACAGGCCCACGCCGGCCGACACGCGGATGCTGTCGGCCTTGATCTTTTCCTGGTCGCCCCAGACGTTGCCGGCGTCCACGAAACCGAAGATGCGGAAGCTCTTGTCGTTGCCGCTGCCGGGCACCGGCAGGTAGAGCTCGGCATTGGTGTTGAAGCGGCGGTTGCCGCCGGTGTAGGAGCCGGTCACGTCCACCGGGCCCAGCGAGCCGGCCTCGAACACGCGCACCGAACCCAGGCCGCCGCCGTAGAAGTTCTTGAAGATGGGATAAGGCTTGCCGCCCAGCCCCACGCCCCAGCCGAGCTCGCTGTTGATGCCCAGCGTGATCTTGTTGGTGATGTCGAAGTACTGCTGGTACTGCAGGTTCAGGCGCGCGAACTGGGCGTCGCCGATGGCGCTGAGCTCGACGTTGACACGCTGGTACCTGCCACGCATCGGTGTGATGACGCTGTCGCGGCTGTCGCGTTGCCAGCCGACGGTCAGCGGGATGGAGTTGCTGTGCTGGCCGAACTGGTTGACGAACAGCAGGTAGCTGTTGGGCAGACCCTTGGACGTGGTGATGTCGGTCTGCTCGTAGCCGATGCCGAGGAACACGGTGTCGAGTTCGGAGAACGGCACGCCAAAGCGGATGGAGCCGCCCTTGGTGATGTATTCGTACTCTTCGCCCAGCGTGTTGATCGGGCGCGTGGTGCGGTAGAACACGTCCAGCGAACGCGACACGCCGTCGACGGTGAAGTAGGGGTCCACCGTGCTGACCTGCAACTGGCGGCCGGTGCGGGCCGTCGCGACATCGATGCCCAGGTAGTTGCCGGAGCCGAACACGTTGTCCTGCCGGATGGAGCCGGTGAAGGACAGCTTGGTCTGGCTGGAGTAGCCGGCACCGACGGTGATGGCGCCGGTGGGGCGCTCGGTGACGGTCAGGATGACGTCGACCTGGTCCTGGGCGCCGGGCACCTCCTGGGTGTCGATCGAGACTTCCTTGTCCTTGAAGTAGCCCAGGCGTTCGACGCGGTCGCGCGAGGCCTTGATCTTCTGGCCGTCGTACCAGGCCGCCTCGAACTGGCGGAACTCACGGCGGATGACTTCGTCCCGCGTGCGCGAGTTGCCCGAGATGATGACCTTGCGCACGTAGACGCGGCGCTGCGGCTCGCCCACGAAGGTGACGGCCACCTGGCCCGTTTCGCGGTTGATCTCGGGGCGGCTGTCCACGCGGGCGAAGGCGTAGCCGTAGGTGCCGTACAGGTCGCTGAAGGCCCGCGTCGTCGCGGCCACGGCTTCGCCGTTGTAGGCCTGGCCGGGGCGCATGAACACGAGGTACTTGAAGTCGTCCTCACGGCCGACGAAGTCGCCTTCGAGCTTGATGGCGTTGACGGTGTACGGCTGGCCTTCGCTGACCGTGATGGCGATGCTGATGCTCTGCTTGTCCGGCGAGATCGTCACCTGCGTGGAGGTGACGTTGAACTCCAGGTAGCCACGGTTCAGGTAGTAGCTGCGGATGGTTTCCAGGTCGGCGTTGAGCTTGGCGCGCGAGTAGCGGTCGGTCTTGGTGTACCAGGTCAGCCAGCCGCTGCTGGTCTGCTCCAGCAGGCCGAGCAGCGTGCTCTCGGAAAAGACCTTGCTGCCCAGGATGCGGATCTCGGCGATCTTGGCCGGCTCGCCCTCGGTCACCGTGAAGCTGACGTTGACGCGGTTGCGTTCGATGGGGGTGATCGTCGTCGTGACCTCGGCGCCGTACAGGCTGCGGGTGAGGTACTGGCGCTTGAGTTCCTGCTCGGCGCGGTCGGCGAGCGCCTTGTCGAACGGCTTGCCTTCGCCGATGCCGACATCCTTCAGCGACTTGCTCAGCGCCTCGGTGTCGAACTCCTTCAGGCCGATGAAGTTCACGTTCGCGATGATGGGGCGCTCGTCGATGATGACGACGACGGCGGTGCCGTCGATGCTGATGCGCACGTCCTTGAAGAGGCCGGTGGCGAACAGCGCGCGCAGCGCGGCGGCGCCCTTTTCATCGTTGTAGGTGTCGCCGATGCGGAACGGCAGCGAGGCGAACACGGTACCCGGGTCGGTACGCTGCAGGCCTTCGACGCGGATGTCCTTCAGGACGAAGGGGTCGACAGCCCAGGCCAGGCCCGACTGGAACATCCCCGTGACAGCCAGAGCCAGCAAGCCGAGGCGGAAGGGGCGACGTTTCGCTCCCGAACTGAAAGAAAAGGACATGGGGAACGGGAGTTTCAGTGCCAGCCCGTGAGACGGGTGACAACATCGTTGGAAAGGGCCAAGGCCATCATCAGCATCAGGATCAGCGCACCAGCTCGCTGCAGTTGCCGTTGCCACCATTCGGAGACGGGGCGGCCACTCAGACCCTCGAAAAGATGATACATGAGGTGCCCTCCGTCAAGCATGGGCAGCGGCAGCAGGTTCAGCACGGCGAGGCTCAGCGAAATCTTCGCGAGGAACTCGAGATAAGGCACCAGGCCGGCGCGGGCCGACTGGCCGGCATAGTCGGCAATGGCCACCGGCCCGCTGAGGTTCTTCAGGGAAGCCTCACCGACCAGCATGCGGCCCATCAGCCGCACGGTCGTCGCGGCCATGTCCCAGCTCTGCTGCACGCCGCGCCACAGGCCATCGACCGGACCGTAGCTGACCATCACGCGTTCCGGCGCCGAGCCCAGGCCGATCTCCAGCCGCGCGACCCGGCGGCCCGCATCGTCCGCGAGCCGGGGCGTGGGCTGCAATGCCACGACCTGACCGCCGCGCTCCACCCGCCACGCCATCGTGCGCGGTTGATCGCCGTCGTGGGCACCGCGGATGGCCTCACGCAGGAAACCGGCATCCGCCACGGCCTGACCGTCGATGGACAGCACACGGTCCCCCGCCTGCAACCCCGCATCCGCACCAGGGCCGCCGGCCGTCACCTTGGTGATCAGCGGTTCGCCAAACGGCACCAGGCCGATGTCGTTGAAGAGTTGCGCGTCGGGCGCGCGGCCGGCCAGGCGTTCCATCTCCAGCCGCAGGTTGCGCAAGGCATGACCTTGCGCATCGGTCACCGACAGGTGCAGGGGCTCGCCCAGCGCCAGTGCGCGTGCGACCGCCGACTGCAGATCGGGCAGCGCATCGACGTCCTCCCAGCCCTGGCCGTCCGCAGACACCTGCCGCACCCAGTCACCCGCGCGCAGGCCGGCCTGCTCGGCCAGCGAACCGGCCGGCGGCGTCCCCATCAGCGCCTTGGGTTGCTCGCTGCCCAGCCAGGCCACGGCTGCGAACAGCGCGATGGCCAGCACCCAGTTGGCGGCCGGCCCCGCCGCGACGATGGCCGCGCGCTGCCGGAGCGGGCGCTGGTTGAACGCCTGCTCGCGCTCGTGCGGGGCGACGGCGCCGTCGCGCTCGTCCAGCATGCGCACGTAGCCGCCCAGCGGCAGCGCGCTCAGCGTGAACTCGGTGCCATCCCGGCCGACCCGGCGCCAGATGACACGGCCGAAGCCGATGGAGAAGCGCAGCACCTTCACGCCACAGGCGCGGGCGACACGGTAGTGCCCCCACTCGTGGACCGCGATCAGCAGGCCCAGTGCGGCGAGAAAGGCGAGGATCGTCGTCACAGCAATTGGCGGGCGTGAGCGCGGGTGCGGGCATCGAGGTCGAGCAGCGCCTCGATGCTGGCGCAATCGCCGGGTTGAACGTCGGCCAGGCACTGGGCGTTGATCGCGTGGATGCGGTCGAAGCGCAGCCGGCCGTTCAGGAAGGCGTCGACGGCAATTTCGTTGGCCGCATTCAGCACCGTCGTGCTGCCCTCGGCCGCGCGCAGGGCCTGCCACGACAGGTGCAGGCCCGGGAAGCGCACGGCATCGGCCTCTTCGAACGACAGGCTGGGCGTGGTCAGCAGGTCCAGCCGGCTGGCGCCCGAGGTGATGCGTTCGGGAAAGGACAGGCCGTAGGCGATGGGCACGCGCATGTCGGGCGTGCCGAGCTGGGCCAGCACGGACTGGTCGCGGCACACCACCATGGAGTGGATGATGCTTTGCGGGTGGATCACCACGCGGATCTGATCCGGCGTGAGGTTGAACAGCCAGCGCGCCTCGATGACCTCCAGCGCCTTGTTCATCATGGTCGCCGAGTCGACCGAGATCTTGCGGCCCATGACCCAGTTGGGATGGGCACAGGCCTGGTCGGGCGTCACGTCGGCCAGCGTCTTCGGGTCCCGAGAGCGGAACGGCCCGCCAGAAGCCGTCAACACGATGTGGTCGATGCGCTCGCCCCAGGCCGCGCGGTCCTCGGGCAGGCACTGGAAGATGGCCGAGTGCTCGCTGTCGATGGGCAGCAGCGTCGCGCCGCCCTGCTCGACCGCGTGCATGAACAGCGCACCACCGACGACGATGGCTTCCTTGTTCGCGAGCAGCAGCCGCTTGCCGGCATGCGCCGCGGCGATGGCCGGCGCCAGGCCGGCGGCGCCGACGATGGCCGCCATGACGGTGTCGACATCCGGGTGGGCAGCGATGTCGGCCAGCGCCTGCGCGCCGTCCAGCACCTGGGTGGGGCTGCCGGCCTCGCGCAGACGCTCACGCAACTTCGCGGCGGCCTCGCGTTCGGGCATGACGGCAAAGCGCGGCTTGCACGCCAGGCACTGCTGCAGCAGGTCATCGACACGGCTCATGGCGCTCAACGCGACGATCTCGTAGCGTTCGGGATGGCGCGCGATGACGTCCAGCGTGTTGACGCCAATGGAGCCGGTCGAGCCGAGGACGCAGACGCGTTGGCGGGTCATGGTGGATTCAGAGGCTGATCAGCGCGAGGGCCAGCGGGAACACCGGCAGCAGCGCGTCGATGCGGTCCAGCACGCCGCCATGGCCGGGCAGCAGGCCGCTGCTGTCCTTGGCACCGGCAGCCCGCTTGACGAGCGATTCGAACAGGTCACCCACCACGCTCATCGCGCCGAGGAACACCAGCGCCAGCAGCGAGACGATGCCATGGCGCTGCACCAGCAGCGTGAACAGGCTGGGCGAGTCGACAGCCAGCTTCACGTCGATGACATGCACCCAGAGGAAGCCCAGCAGGACGACGCCGGCCAGGCCGCCCCAGACGCCCTCCCAGCTCTTGCCGGGGCTGATGGCCGGCGCGAGCTTCCTCTTGCCGAACGCGCGGCCGCAGAAGTAGGCGGCGATGTCCGCCATCCAGACGAGGCAGAACACCGAGAGGATGAAGTTGATGCCATGCACCTTGGCCTGCACGATGGCCAGCCACGCGCCCCACAGCAGCAACGCGCCCAGGGCGAGCCGACCGCCACGCGCGAT
Organism: Roseateles sp.; assembly: GCF_965229315.1. Lineage (GTDB taxonomy): Bacteria > Pseudomonadota > Gammaproteobacteria > Burkholderiales > Burkholderiaceae_C > Pelomonas. Next base: position 931,578 of record NZ_CBDDJA010000002.1, on the reverse strand, counting down.
CTGAGGCCAGCCCGAAGGCCCGGCACGCAGCGCATACGCCCCGCCCAGCACCCACACCGCGGTGGCCAGCATCCAGACCCAGGCCGGCGGCGCGTTCAAGCCGCCCAGCAGCAGCGTCCACACACACACCAGCGCCAGCGCCACGCCGGCCGCGATGGCGCCGGTACCGGGGAGACCGTTGAGCCGCGCCCATTCCCAGCCGGCCGCGCCGATCATGACGACGGTAACCCAGGCAAAGGGCCAGGGCGAGGCCTGGAACAGCACCGGCAGCAGGATGGCCAGCAGCACGATGGCGGTGATGACGCGGGTCTTGAGCATGGCCATGTCCTCTGCGGCGTCAGGCCGCGGACGACGTCTCCTTGACGCCGCCGAAGCGGCGGTCGCGCTCGTGGAAGGCGGCGATCGCCGCATCCAGCTCCCGCTCCCCGAACTCGGGCCACAGACAGTCCGAGAACACGAATTCGGTGTAGGCCGCCTGCCAGAGCAGGAAATTGCTGATGCGCACCTCCCCCCCGGTGCGGATGAAGAGGTCGGGGTCGGGCGCGTAGTTCATGGCCATGAACTCCGAGAGCTTCGCCTCGGTCAACTCATGCACCGGCACCCCGGCCTCGATGGCCTTGCGGCAGGCCTGCACGATGTCCCAGCGGCCGCCGTAGTTGAAGGCGACGTTCAGCGTCAACCGGGTGTTGTGGGCGGTGCTGGTCTCGGCCTCGTTCCAGGCATTGCGCAGCTTGTCGGACACCGCGTCGCGGTCGCCCACGATGCGGATGCGCACGCCCATCGCACCCATCTTGGCGAGGTAGCGGCTCACCGCGGCCAGCACCAGCCCCATCAGGCCGGAGACTTCGTCGCTGGGGCGCTTCCAGTTCTCGCTGGAGAACGCGAAGACGGTGACGAACTCGATGTCACGGTCGATGCAGGCCTGCACGATCTTGACGAGCGCGTCCACGCCCTGCTTGTGGCCGAAGAAGCGCGGCAGAAAGCGCTTCTTGGCCCAGCGGCCATTGCCATCCATGACGATGGCCACATGGCGCGGCGGCGCCAGGCGCTCTTGCATCACGGCAGGCAGGGCGCTCAAACCGCGAGGATCTCGGCTTCCTTGCCCGCGACCAGCTTGTCGATCTCGGCGATCACGCGGTCGGTGAGCTTCTGCACTTCGTCCAGGCTGCGGCGCTCGTCGTCCTCGCCGATTTCCTTGTCCTTGAGCAGCTTCTTGGCCTGCTCGTTGGCGTCGCGGCGCAGGTTGCGCACCGCCACCTTGGCGTCTTCGCCGGCGTTGCGCACGACCTTGGTCAGGTCACGGCGGCGCTCTTCGGTCAGCGGCGGCATCGGCACGCGGATCAGGTCGCCCTGCGATGCGGGGTTCAGGCCGAGGTCCGACTCGCGGATCGCCTTCTCGATCTTCGCGCCCATGCCCTTTTCCCAGGGCTGCACGGAGATCGTGCGGGCGTCCAGCAGCGTCACATTGGCGACCTGGGAGATGGGCACCAGGGAGCCGTAGTAGTCGACGCTGACCTGGTCCAGCAGGCCCGGATGCGCGCGGCCGGTACGGATCTTGTGCAGTTCGCCCTTCAGCGATTCAACGGACTTGGCCATCCGGCCTTCGGCGTTCTTCTTGATGTCGGCAATGCTCATCTTGATTTCCTTGCGGGACGGGCCACCCGAGCGTCAGCGAGCAGCGCTGTCCCCAACTGACTAAGACTGAATCAAACGTGGACCAGCGTGCCCTCGTCCTCGCCCTGCACGACACGCCGCAGCGCGCCGGGCTTGAAGATGCTGAACACCTTGATCGGCAGCTTCTGGTCGCGGCACAACGCGAAGGCGGCGCCGTCCATGACCTGCAGGTTGCGGGCGATGGCCTCGTCGAAGCTGATGCGCGAGTAGCGCGTCGCGTCGGGGTCCTTCTTGGGGTCGGCGGAGTAGACACCGTCGACCTTGGTGGCCTTCAGCACGATCTCGGCACCGATCTCGGCGCCACGCAGCGCCGCGGCCGTGTCGGTCGTGAAGAAGGGGTTGCCCGTGCCGGCCGCAAAGATGACGCATTTGCCCTCTTCGAGGTACTGCAGCGCCTTGGGCCGCACGTAGGGCTCGACGACCTGCTCGATGGCGATGGCCGACATCACGCGGGCCGTCATGCCCTCCTGGCGCATCGTGTCGGCCAGCGCCAGCGAGTTCATGACCGTCGCCAGCATGCCCATGTAGTCGGCCGTGGCGCGGTCCATGCCGACCGCGCCGCCAGCCACGCCACGGAAGATGTTGCCACCACCGATGACGACGGCGACCTCGACGCCCATCTGCGCCACCTCGCGAATCTCCTGCACCATGCGCACGATGGTCGCGCGGTTGATGCCATAGGCGTCGTCGCCCATCAGGGCTTCGCCGGAGAGTTTGAGCAGGATGCGCTTGTACGCGGGCATGGTGTCCTCGGAATTCGACAGGCCGCTGGTGGGCCGCAAGTTTAAAGGGCGCCAACTTGGCGCCCTTTCATTTAGCAAGAGTCTTTACTGACCCTTTGCAGCTGCCACCTGGGCCGCCACTTCGGCCGCAAAGTCATCGACCTTCTTCTCGATGCCCTCACCGACGACATACAGCGTGAAGCCCTTGACCGTCGTGTTGGCGGCCTTCAGGTGGGCGCCCACGGTCTGCTTGCCGTCGGCGGCCTTCACGAAGACCTGGTCCAGCAGCGAGACTTCCTTCAGGAACTTCTGCACCGAGCCTTCGACCATCTTGGCGACGATGTCGGCCGGCTTGCCGGATTCGGCCGCCTTCTCGGTGGCGATCTTGCGCTCCTTCTCCACCAGCTCGGCCGGCACGTCGGCGCTGGACAGCGCGGCGGGCTTCATCGCGGCGATGTGCATGGCGACGTCCTTGGTGGCGACGTCGTCACCTTCGAACTCGACGACCACGCCGATGCGGGTGCCGTGCAGGTAGGTCGCCAGCTTGCTGCCGGTGTAGCGCTGGAAGCGGCGGATCGTCATGTTCTCGCCGATCTTGCCGATCAGGCCCTTGCGCACGTCGTCGACCGTCGGGCCGAAGCCCTCCTGCGACAGCGGCAGCGCCGACAGGGCGGCCACGTCGGCGGGGTTGTGCTCGGCCACCAGGCCAGCCAGGGCACCGACGAACGCCAGGAAGGCGTCGTTCTTCGAGACGAAGTCGGTCTCGCAGTTCACTTCGATCAGCGCGCCATTGCCGCCCACGACGGCCGAGGCCACGATGCCTTCGGCCGTGATGCGCGAGGCGGCCTTGCCGGCCTTGTTGCCCAGCTTGACGCGCAGGATCTCTTCGGCGCGGCTCAGGTCGCCATCGGCCTCGGTCAACGCCTTCTTGCATTCCATCATCGGCGCGTCGGTGCGGGCGCGCAGCTCGCCGACCATGCTTGCAGTGATAGCAGCCATTTCTCTTCTCCAGAATTTGGTTGGAAAAAGGGGCCGTGACGGCCCCTTTTCAGACAGGACGGAAGGGCTTCAGGCCTCTTCGGAGACCTCGACGAACTCGTCACCAGCCGGGGCAACCGCGGCCAGCACTTCGTTCGTGGCGTTGGCCTTGCCTTCCAGCACGGCGTCAGCGACGGCGCGGGCGTACAGCGCCACGGCCTTGGCCGAGTCGTCGTTGCCGGGGATGACGTAGTCGATGCCGATCGGGGAGTGGTTGGTGTCCACGATGCCGATGACGGGGATGCCGAGCTTCTTGGCTTCGGCGACGGCAATCTTGTGATAGCCGACGTCGATGACGAAGATGGCATCGGGCAGCGCGGTCATGTCCTGGATGCCGCCGATGTTCTTTTCCAGCTTGGCGATGTCGCGCTGGAACAGCAGGGCTTCCTTCTTGATGGCGGGCTGCGTGCCGGCATCCACCTGGGCCTGCATGTCCTTCAGGTTCTTCAGCGAGGTCTTGACCGTCTTGAAGTTGGTCATCATGCCGCCGAGCCAGCGGGCATCGACGTAGGGCATGCCGGCGCGCTGCGCTTCCTGGGCGACCACTTCACGGGCCTGGCGCTTCGTGCCGATCATCAGGATCGTGCCGCGCTTGGCAGCGAGCTGGCGCACGAACTTCATCGCATCGTTGAACGCGGGCAGCGTCTTCTCGAGGTTGATGATGTGGATCTTGTTGCGATGGCCGTAGATATACGGGGCCATCTTGGGATTCCAGAAGCGGGTTTGGTGGCCGAAATGGACGCCGGCTTCCAGCATCTCGCGCATCGTGACAGACATGGGTCTTACTCCGAAGGTTGTGTCTAAAATCCGGCCCGAATTGCGTTGCAGCATCTGGAAACGACTGTTCCCGGACTGCCGCAGACCGCAACACCTTTGCGTGGCCGGTTTGCGATTTGTTGCAACGAGCAGCGCCAATTTCCTTGGCAGCACACCCCTCACAACCGTTTTTCCCGGGTCGAGCGCAGCCCAGACAGCTGCATCCCCCGGCAAAACCCGCAGAGTATACACAAACCATGGCCTTCTTCAGCCGACGGCGCCTCACCGTGCGCGCCGACGCCCCCACCGCGGCTGTGCGCCAGGTGCGCTGGTGAGCCGCAGCGTCGCGGTGGTGGGCGCGGGCCTGGCCGGCGTGGCCACCGCCTACGAACTGGCCGCACAGGGCTTGCGGGTGCACGTCTTCGAGCGCGGCGGCAGCGTCGCCGAACAGGCCAGCTTTGCCAGCAATGCCGTGCTCTCGCCTTGCGTGCCCCATCTGGACGACACGACCAGCCCGGCGCCGCTGTCCTGGCGCTGGCGCCGCTGGCGGGCCGGCCGGCGCGGCGGTGATGCGGCTTCGGCACTGGCGGCGCTGAGCCAGTTCAGCCTCGCCCGCACGGCCGAGTTGCGGCGCGTGCTGGGCCTGGAAGACGAGTCCGCCGAAGGCCTGCTCGTGGCGCTGGTGGACGCGCGCCGGATGGCGGCCGCCCAAGCGCGGCTGGACGGCTGGAAGGCGCTGGGCCTGCAGGCCGAACTGATCGACGCCGAAGCCGCCCGGCTCCGGGAGCCCGGCCTGAACACCGAGGCACCGCTGGTGGGCGCGCTGGTTTTCGCCGGCGGCGGTGCCGGCAATGCCCGCCTGTTCGCCCAGCAACTGCGGCAGCAGGCCCAGCGCCTGGGCGCCGGGTTCCGCTTCCACAGCACCGTGCGCGCCATCGCCGCCGATGGCGCCGGCCTGACGCTGCGCCACGAGTACACGCCGCCCGCGGAAGCACCCACGCGCACGGCAGGCGCAGACCGCGACGCCGGCGACACCCATCCGCAGGTCCCGGGCCCGCAGGACGAGCGCTTCGACGCCATCGTGCTGTGCAACGGTCTGGATGCCGCCACGCTGCTCGACCCGCGGCTGCCCCTGGCCGCGCTGCACGAGGCGTCGGTCACCGCGCCGCTGCGCATGCTGGAGGCCCATCCCGACCTCGGCCCCGGCGCCGCCTGGGTGGACCCGTCGCGCGGCCTGTCCATCGCCCGCATCGGCCATCGCGTGCGCGTGAGCGGCGGCACCACGGTGACGCAGGCACGCACCAGGGTCACGCCGGACTTCGAAGCGCTGCACCGCGGGTTGCAGCACTGGTTTCCGGGCTCCGTGCTGCACCAGCAGGTCCAGCAAGGCCAGAGCCGCCGCGCGATGCCCGCCGATGGCCTGCCCATCATGGGCGCCAGCGGCCGCCCGGGCCTGTGGCTGAATCTCTCGACCGGCGACGGCGGCTGGGGGCTCGCCTGCGGTGCCGCCCACGTGCTGGCGCAGCAGATCGCGGCACAGGCGCCTGCGCTGGACATCGGCCCACTCGGCCCGCAACGCCTGGCCTAAGCTCGAGGGCATGCGCCCGCTGCTGCCGACCACCACGACCCTGCCCCTCTTCGACGTCGCCGCCAGCCGACGCATCGAGGCCCGCGCACTGCTGCATTCGCCGGACCTGATGGCGCGGGCCGGCCTGGCCATCGCCAAGCTGGCACTCGCGCTGCGCCGCGGGCCCGGACCTGTCTGGATCGTGTGCGGGCCGGGCAACAACGGCGGCGACGGCCATGTCGCCGCGCAGCGGCTTCTTGAAGCGGCCGTGCCGGTGCATGTGGGGCATGTCGCACCCGAGCACCCATCCCTTGTCATCGACGCGCTGCTCGGCCTGGGCCTGAACCGGGCGCCGTCGGCCGAGCTGCTGGCGCCCATCGTCGCGATGGCCACCTGTGGCGCGCCCATCCTGGCCGTGGACCTGCCCAGCGGCCTGCTGGCCGACACCGGCCAGCCCGCCGGCGAGCGGGCCGTGCGCGCGGACCACACGCTGACGCTGCTGACGCTCAAGCCCGGCCTGTTCACCGGCGAAGGCCGCGCGCATGCGGGACGCCTCTGGTTCGACGACCTGGGTGTGGCACCCGACGAGGCGCCCACGGCCGACCTGCTCGGCCCCGCCGCCGCGCCGCAACGCAGGCCCACCAGCCACAAGGGCAGCCACGGTCAGGTGCTGGTGGTGGGTGGCGCTCCGGGCATGCAGGGGGCCGCACGGCTGGCGGCGCGCGCGGCGCTGGCCTGCGGCGCGGGTCGGGTCTACGTCGACCTGCCGGGCCTCGCCGACGCGGAGGTCGCCGATCCAGGCCGGCCCGAGCTGATGCGCGGCCGCCTGGACGACGTGCCGCAGGCGGTGGGCGTCATCGGCTGCGGCGCGGGAGGCGCCATTGCCGCCACCCTGCCTGCGCTGCTGCAAAGCCTGCCGCGCGTCGTGCTGGACGCCGACGCGCTGAACGCCATCGCCGCGGACCCGGCTTTGCAAGCCCTTGTGCGCACCCGCCCGGCCGGCAGCACGCTGCTGACGCCACATCCTCTCGAAGCCGCGCGATTGCTGGGCCGCGATACCACGAGCGTGCAGGCCGACCGGCTAGCCTCGGCGCGCGACCTCGCACGGCAACTGGGCAGCACCGTCGTGCTCAAAGGCTCGGGCAGCGTCATCGCCTCCCCGGCCGAACGGCCGGCCCTGTGCGCGAGTGGCGGCCCGGCGCTGGCGACGGCCGGCAGTGGCGACGTGCTGGCCGGCTGGCTGTGGGCTCAAGAGCCCGACGCCAGCGCGCACACCATCGCCTGCGCCGGCGTTGACGCCCATGGCCGCGCAGGCGAAGTGGCGGGCGTGCTGCGGGCGGCCGATCTCGTCGAACGGCTGGCAGCGCGGCGCTGACAGGCGCTGACCGGCGCTGACCGGCGTTCAGCGCGCGCCGCCGCTATCGACGCTTGCGCGTCGCCGCTTTCGCCGCGGTCTTCTTGGATGCCTTGCTCGCCGCGCGCTTGGCCGCCTGCTGGGCCGCCTTGACGGGGTGCAGGCCGGCAATCACTTCCTTGCGGCTCTTCTTCACGTCGCGGTCGGCCTGGCGCACGTCGTCCAGCGTTTCCACCGCCGTCTTCGGCGCTCGCTTCCTGGCCGGCGCCTTGGCGGCGGTCTTGGCGGTCGGTTTGCCGGCGGCGCGACCCGTGGCGCTGCGATGCAGCGAGCGGGCTTCGTCGTCGTCGCGCACGAGACGGAAATCGATGCGGCGGCCGTCCAGGTCGACGCGGCTGACCTGCACCTGCACGCGCGCGCCAGTGGCGTAGCGCATGCCGGTGCGTTCGCCACGCAGTTCCTGCCGCACGTCGTCGAACTTGAAGTACTCGCCGCCCAGCTCGGTGATGTGCACCAGGCCTTCCACATAGAGCTCGTCGAGTTGCACGAACAATCCGAAGCTCGTGACGGCGGACACCGTGCCCGCGAACACCTCGCCGAGGCGGTCGCGCATGTAGCGGCACTTCAGCCAGGCCTCGACGTCGCGACTGGCTTCGTCGGCGCGGCGTTCGTTGGCGCTGCAGTGCGCGCCGACGACCTCCCAGCGTTCGGCCTCGTTGCGTGCGTCGGCCGGGTTGGGCGGCGGCGGGCGGCCGGGGCGCTTGGGCGCCTGCGGCACGTTCATCTTGGCCGCGTCCAGCGCGTAACGCTTGCCGGCGAGCAACGCCTTGATGACGCGGTGCACCAGCAGATCCGGGTAACGGCGGATCGGGCTGGTGAAGTGCGTGTACGCCGGGTAGGCCAGGCCGAAGTGGCCGGCGTTGATGCCGGTGTAGATGGCCTGCTGCATGGAGCGCAGCAGCATGGTGTGGATCTGCTGCGCGTCGGCGCGATCCTTGGTGGCGGCGGCGAGCTGCTGGAACTCGCGCGGCGTCGGATCGTCGGAAAGCCCGATGCCGATGCCCAGCGAGCGCAGGTAGCCTTGCAGCGTCTGGCGCTTCTCGGGTGTCGGGCCTTCGTGCACCCGGAACAGCGAATGGTGCTTGTTCGACTGGATGAAGTCCGCCGAGCAGGTGTTGGCCGCCAGCATGGCCTCCTCGATGAGCCGGTGCGCATCGTTGCGCGTACGCGGGATGATTTTCTCGATGCGGCCGTTGTCGTCGCAGACGATCTGCGTCTCGGTCGTCTCGAAGTCGATGGCACCGCGTCGGTTGCGCTCCGCCAGCAGCGCGCGATAGACCTCGTGCAGGTGCAAGAGGTGCGGCACCAGCTCACGCCGCTTGGCGGCCTCGGGGCCGTGCGTGTTGCCGAGGATGGCCGCCACCTCGGTGTAGGTGAAGCGCGCGTGCGAGCTGATGACGGCCGGGTAGAACTGGTAGGCGCTGACCGTGCCATCGCTGGACACGAGCATGTCGCAGACCATGCTGAGCCGGTCCTCGTACGGGTTCAGCGAGCACAGGCCGTTGGACAGCTTCTCGGGCAGCATCGGGATGACTCTGCGCGGGAAGTAGACGGACGTGGCGCGCTCGTACGCATCGGCGTCCAGCGGCTCGCCGGGCTTCACGTAGTGCGACACGTCCGCGATGGCCACGAGCAGGCGCCAGCCCTCGACGGCCTTCTTGCCGCGGCCCGCCTTGTACGGTTCGCAATAGACGGCGTCGTCGAAGTCGCGCGCATCCTCGCCGTCGATGGTGACGAGCGGCACGTCGCGCAGGTCGACACGTTGCTTCAGGTCGGCCGCGCGCAATCTCTCGGGCAGCTTGGCGCTCTGCGCCAGCGTCTCGGGGCTGAAGCGGTGCGGCACGTCGTACTTGCGCACCGCGATCTCGATCTCCATGCCGGGGTCGTCGATCTCGCCCAGCACCTCCACGACGCGGCCCACCGGCTGCGAGTACAGCGACGGCGGCTCGGTCAGCTCGATGGCCACCACCTGCCCCGCGGTCGCATTCGCGATGCCGTTCTTGGGGATGAGGATGTCCTGCCCCATGCGCCGGTCCTCCGGTGCCACGAGCCAGACGCCGGACTCCAGCAGCAGCCGGCCGATGATGGGGCGCTTGCGGCGTTCCAGGATCTCCAGCACGCGCCCCTCGGGGCGGCCGCGTTTGTCGAAACGCACGACGCGCACGCGCAGGCGGTCGCCATGCATGACGGCACGCGTTTCCTGCGACGACAGGTAGATGTCCGTCGAGCCGTCGTCGGGGATCAGGAATCCATGCCCGTCACGATGGCCTTGCAGCGTGCCCTCGACTTCGCCGAGGAGCCCGGCGCCGTCACTCGCCGGGGCGTTGGTTGTGTTCTTCAAGTTTTTGATGATATGATCCTAGCTTTCCTGAAACGGCCCGGGACTTCGTCAGAAGTTTTGAGCAACTTGCCCAGGTGGCGGAATTGGTAGACGCACTAGTTTCAGGTACTAGCGGGTAACTCCGTGGAGGTTCGAGTCCTCTCCTGGGCACCAAACAAAGCAAAAAGGCCGATGCGGAAGCATCGGCCTTTTTGCTTTGGCGCCCAGGAGAGAGGAGAGGACTCGAAAAGGCGTGTCGTCGAGGACCGAAGCCAATCCAGTGGCTTGTCCGACGCCTCGACGAAGGCTTCGCGCCTGTGGCGCGGAGCCGGCCGCCGGGGTCGCGGGACGTGACCGAGTCCCCGGCGATGGGCCCTCGATGGGCCCTTCGTCGAGTGGTGGCACAAACCGAGCTTCTTCTTCGATCCGCGCCACAGGCCCCACCCTCAAACGACGAATTTCTTCGCCAGCGCCTCCGGCCCCATGCCGTCGTACTCCTCGAACGGCTGATGGATCCAGGGCGACGTCTCCAGCATTTCGCAGTAGTAGTCCGGCGTGTAAGCCGACACCTTCTTGGACCAGATGACCGCCGAGCGCAGCTCGCTGATGGCCGGCATGCCGCGCAGGCGCTCCACCACGGCCTTCAGCGTGACGCCCGAGTCGGCCAGGTCGTCCACCAGCAGCACGCGGCCGGCCAGTTCGCCCTTGGGCATGGTGATGTACTTGGCCATGTCCAGGCGGCCCTGGATGGTGCCGGCCTCGGCGCGGTACGAGCTGGTGGACATGATGCCCAGCGGCTTGTCGAACACGCGCGACAGCACGTCGCCGGGGCGCATGCCGCCGCGGGCCAGGCACAGGATCTGATCGAACTGCCAGCCCGAGGCGTGCACCTTCAGCGCCAGACGCTCGGTCAGCAGGTGGTACTCGTCCCAGGACACGTAGAGGTGTTTGCCGTCGTCGGTCAGCATGGTGGGGGCGTCTCCGTGAGGTGAGAAGTTGGATTTTTAGGCGGAATAGGGATGGCGCAGCACGATGGTGTGCTCGCGGTCGGGGCCGGTCGAAACCATGTCGATGGGCGCACCGATGACTTCCTCGACACGCTTGAGGTAGCTGCGTGCCGCGGCCGGCAATGCGTCAAGGCTCGTCGCGCCGAACGTGGTTTCGGTCCAGCCCGGGAACGTCTCGTAGATGGGCGTGCAGGCCTCGATCTCGTCGGCGTCCAGCGGCAGGATGTCCAGCGTCTTGCCGTTCAGCTCGTAGCCCACGCACATCTTGATCTCTGCCAGACCGTCCAGCACATCGAGCTTGGTCAGGCACAGGCCGGTGATGCCGTTGATGATGATGGAGCGCTTGAGCGCTGCGGCGTCCAGCCAACCGCAGCGGCGCGCGCGCCCGGTCACGGTGCCGCGCTCCTGGCCGACCGTGGAGAGGTGGTAGCCGACGGTGCCGGGCACTTCCCAGTCGAGTTCGGTCGGGAACGGGCCCGAGCCCACGCGCGTCGTGTAGGCCTTGGTGATGCCCAGCATGTAGTGCAGCAGCTGCGGGCCCACACCGGCACCGGCAGCGGCGTTGCCAGCCACGCAGTTGCTGGAGGTGACGTAGGGATAGGTGCCGTGATCGATGTCCAGCAGCGTGCCCTGGGCGCCTTCGAACAGGATGTTCTGGCCGGCCTGGTGGGCCTTGTGGATCAGGTAGCCCACATCCGCCAGCATGGGCTTGATGGCCTCGGCCATCTTCATGGCCTGCTCGAAGATGGGCTCGAACGCCAGTTCCTCGGCCTTCAGGTAGCCCTTGAGCACGAAGTTGTGCAACTCCAGCAACTCGCGCAGCTTCTTGGCGAAGCGTTCGGGGTGCTTCAGGTCCTGGGCGCGCAGAGCGCGACGGGCCACCTTGTCTTCATAGGCCGGGCCGATGCCCTTGCCGGTGGTGCCGATCTTGCCGCTGCCGCTGCTCTCGCGCAGCTGCTCGCGCGCCTTGTCCACGGCCACGTGGAAGGGCAGGATCAGCGGGCAGCTCTCGCTGATGAACAGGCGCGAGCGCACTTCGACGCCGGCCGCCTCCAGGCGCTCGATCTCGGCGAGCAGGTGGGTCGGGTCCACCACCACGCCGTTGCCGATGTAGCAGGGCACGCCGTCGCGCATGATGCCGCTGGGGATGAGCTGCAGCGCCGTCTTCACGCCCTTGATGACCAGCGTGTGGCCGGCGTTGTGGCCGCCCTGGAAGCGCGCCACGCCATGGGCATGGTCCGTCATCCAGTCCACGACCTTGCCCTTGCCCTCGTCGCCCCACTGGGTGCCCACGACGACCACATTGCGTCCACGCGCGGTTTGGCTTTGCATTTGGTTTGCCTGATTTTGGAGAAGAGTTTGCGGGCGCCGCTCAGAGCGAGCGGACTGCCCATCCCGTGTGGCCGCGAACCAGTTCGCGGTCACAGTCGAATTCATCGGCCTCGGCCTCATGGCCCGGCAGCACGCACACCACCGTCTCGCCCTTCTCGCGCCACTCGCGCACGGCCTGGCGCAACGAGGCGTCCTCACCCCACGGGGCGCGGATGGCCGCGCGCAGCGGTGTGGCGGGCGCCAGGCCCACCAGCGTCTTCAGGTCCAGGCTGAAGCCCACGGCCGGGCGGCGGCGGCCGAAGACCGCCCCCACCTCGTCGTAGCGGCCGCCGCGCAGCACCGCGTCGGAACAGCCTTCGGCATACGCCGCGAAGCGGATGCCGGTGTAGTACGCATAGCCCTGAAGGTCGGCCAGGTCGAAGCCCAGGCTCACCTCCGGGTGCACGGCAGCCAGGTGCCCGGCCAGCCAGGCCAGGTCGGCCAACGCGGCTTTCACCAGCGGATGGCCGGGCAGGCGGCGCGCGGCTTCGTCCAGCACCTCGCGCCCGCCGAAGAGGCTGGGCAGTGCCAGCAGCGCGTCGCGGGTGACGACCGGCATGCCGGCCGTCAATTCGGCGAGCACGGCCATGTCCTTCGCGGCGAGCGCTGCCGTCAGCGCGACCAGCGCTTCGGGCGCAAGCTTCACGCCGTCGCCGTGGCCTTCAAGCACGCCCTGCAGCAGCCGGGCGTCGCCCAGGTCGAGCATGACCTTGCGCAGGCCGGCGCGGCGCAACGCGTCCAGCGCCAGGTCATGCACTTCAAGATCGGCTTCCAGGCCCGCATGACCGTAGATCTCGACGCCGAACTGCAGCGGCTCTCGGCTGGTGTTGAGCCCGTCCGGCCGCGTGTGCGCCACCGGGCCGCAGTAGCACAGGCGCGTCACGCCGCGGCGATTGAGCAGATGAGCATCGATGCGGGCCACCTGCGGCGTCGTGTCGGCGCGCAGGCCGAGCGAGCGGCCGGAGAGTTGATCCACCAGCTTGAACAGCTTGATGTCGGAGCCCATGCCGGTGCCGGACAACAGCGACTCCAGGTGCTCCAGCAACGGCGGGATGACCAGCTCGCAGCCATAGCTGCGGGCCATGTCGAGCAGCTCTCTACGCAGCTCTTCGATGCGGCGTGCCTGCGAAGGCAGCACATCGGCGATGTGCTCGGGCAGCAGCCAAGCAGAGGACATGAGGCGCACGGGGGGCGGTTAAAAACGGCATTCTACCGGTGCCCATTGCCGCGCCAGCGTGCGCGATGACTCGATCAGCGCAACAAGAAGAGGACGGCCAGCAACCCCATCACCATGCTGGCCAGGCCGATGAAGCGGATCTGGCCGTCGCTCATCGCCAGCAGCCGGCTGAAGACGTCGCGCCAGCGACGCGGGCTGACGAGGGGCATCACCCCCTCGACCACCATCATCAGCGCCAGCGCCAGCAGCAGCTCATTCACTTGCGCGCGGGCGCGGCGGCGGGTGCGGCACCAGCGCCGCGCATGGCCTTGAAGAAGTCGCTGTTCGGGTCGACAACCATCACGTCGCTCTTGCTCTTGAAGCTCGAACGGTAGGCGCTCAGCGAGCGGTAGAACTGCGCGAACGACGGATCGCGCCCGAACGATTCGGCGTAGATCGCCGATGCCTTGGCATCGCCCTCGCCCATCACGAGCTGCGCGTCACGGTAGGCCTCGGCGACGATGATTTCGCGCTGGCGATCGGCATCGGCGCGGATCTTGTCGCCCTCGGCCGCGCCGGTGGCGCGCGCCTCGTTGGCCACGCGCTTGCGCTCGGACTCCATGCGGCGGTAGACCGAATCCGTGATGCCGGATGCGAAGTCCACGCGCTTGATGCGCACGTCCACCACCTCGATGCCGAACTGCTTGGCCTCGTCGGACAGGCGCCTGCGCACGTCCTGCATGACCTTCTCGCGCTCGGTAGCCAGCACCGCGATGACGGTGCGCTTGGTCACTTCCTCGTTGAACGCGGCCTGCACGACCGGCGACAGGCGGCTGTCGACGTTGCGCATGTCGGCGAGGTTGGTGCCACCGCTGTTGCGGATGAACTGGCGCGCGTCCGAGATGCGCCACTTGATGAGCCAGTCGATGACGATGCTCTTCTTCTCGGCCGTGAAGACGGGGCGCGACTCCGGGCTGTCCAACGTCTGCACGCGGCGGTCGAGCATGACGACGTTCTGCAGCGGCGGCGGTGCCTTGAACTTCAGGCCCGGCTCGGTGATGACTTCCTTGATCTCGCCCAGTGCATAGACGACGGCGAACTGGCGCTGGTCGACGATGAAGAGCATCGACGACAGCAGCATCAGGACGATGAGTGCGCCGGCGAGGATGGCGGCAATACGGTTCATTCGATGGGTCCTCGATCAGCGGCCGTCGCGGCTGCGCTGGTTGTCACGGCTGCGCAGGTCGCTGCCGGGCAGTGCCGTCGGCTCGGGCACCGTGGTGGGCTGCGGCGGCGACACGGTCACGCTGCCACCGCCCTGCTGCAGCAGCTTGTCCAGCGGCAGGTAGAGCATGTTGGAGCCGGTGCGGCTGTCCACCATGACCTTGCTGACGCTGCTGTAGATCTGCTGCATCGCATCGATGTAGAGCCGGTCGCGCGTGACCTGAGGCGCCTTCTGGTACTCGGCCAGCACGCTCTTGAAGCGCTGCGCATCGCCTTCGGCGGTCGCGACGACGCGGGCCTTGTAGCCCTCGGACTGCTCGCGCAACTTGGCCGCATCGCCCTGGGCGCGCGGGATCACGTCGTTGGCGTAGGCCTGGGCCTCGTTCTTCAGCTGCTCGCGGTTGGCATTGGCCTTGAACGCGTCCTCGAACGCCGCCTGCACCTGCTCGGGCGGCTGCACACTCTGCACGTTGACGTTCTTGACCTGGATGCCGGCCTTGAGCCGGTCGAGCTGCGCCTGCACCGACTTGGCCAGGTCCACGGCGATCATGTCGCGCTGCTCGTACAGCACCGAGTCCATCTTGCTTTTCCCGACGATCTCGCGCACGGCCGATTCCGCGGCCAGCAGCACGGCCTGCTCGGGGTCACGGTTCTCGTACAGGAAGTCGCGTGCGTTCTTGACCACGTATTGCACGGTGAAGCGGATGTCGACGATGTTCTCGTCCTGCGTGAGCATCGACGAATCGCGCAGGCCGGTGGCCGCGACGACGGAGCTGCGGCCGACGTCCACCTGCTGCAGCTTGGACACGGCGACGGTCTCGTGGCCCTGGAAGGGATAGGGCAGTCGCCACTGGAAGCCGGCCTCCACGGTCTTGTCGTACTTGCCGAAGAAGGTGACGACGGCCTGCTGGCCTTCCTGCACGATGAAGAAGCCGCTGCCCAGCCAACCCAGCACGACGACGCCGGCGATGAGGCCGGCACCGATGCCCGCACCCTTCATGTCCGGGGAACCACCACCCGACCCGGCGGGGCCTGTCGGTCCGTTCGGGCGGCCGCCGAACATGCCGGACAGCTTGCGGTTGAAGTCGCGCCAGAGCTCGTCGAGGTCCGGCGGGCCGTCGTTGCGGCCGTTGTTCAGCAAGCGGCCGGCAGCGCGTGCCACCGGCGTCAGCAGACGGCGGTGCCAGGGCTCACGGCGCGGGGTGTGGAGGGTGCTGCTCATGCCTGAGTCATAGTCAGTGAGTGGGTGCGGCATCGTCGTCCGCAGATGAGGGGACAGGCCCGTCATTCAAGTGATCGCCGTCGCGCTCGTCGAAGCGCTCGTCGAAGGGTTCGTCCACCGGCTGGGCGAGCTGGGCGGCCTGCACGGCCTGCGCGATGAGGTCGCGCAGCTCGGCCAGGCCCGTGCCGTCCACCGCGCTGACGAACACGCGCGGCGTCGGACGTGCCGCGCCGCCGCGCAGGATGGCGTCCACAGCCACGCGTGGGCGCCGGTCCTCGGGCAGCAGGTCCTGCTTGTTGTAGACCAGCAGCTGCGGCACGTCGCCCGCGCCGATCTCCTGCAGCACGCGGTCCACCCCGGCCATCTGCTCGTCCAGCACGGGGCTGGCGGCGTCCACGACGTGCAGCAGCAGGTCGGCATCGGCCGCCTCCTGCAGCGTGGCGCGGAAGGCCTCGACGAGCTTGTGCGGCAGGTCGCGGATGAACCCCACGGTGTCGGACAGCGACACACTGGCGCCGGCCTGCTCCAGGTACAGCGAGCGGGTGGTGGTGTCCAGCGTCGCGAAGAGCTGGTTGGCCGCGTAGGCACGCGCCTTCACGAGGGCGTTGAACAGCGTGCTCTTGCCCGCGTTCGTGTAGCCCACCAGCGAGACCTTGAAGACGCCGTTGCGCGCCCTGGAGCGGCGCTGCGTGCTGCGCTGCTTCTGCACCTGCTTCAGGCGCTCCTTGGTCTTCTTGATGCGGTCGTCGATCATGCGACGGTCCAGCTCGATCTGCGCTTCGCCGGGGCCACCGCGCATGCCGATGCCGCCGCTCTGGCGTTCCAGGTGGCTCCAGCGGCGCACGAGGCGCGTGGCCAGGTATTGCAGCCGCGCCAGCTCGACCTGCAGCTTGCCCTCGTGGCTCTGCGCGCGGGCGGCGAAGATCTCGAGGATCAGCGCCGTGCGGTCCGCAACCGGAACGCCGAGGACGCGCTCCAGGTTGCGCTGCTGGGCGGGCGAGATGGCCTGGTCAAACAGCACCGTGTGGGCCTGGTGGGCCTGCACGAGCAGCTTGATCTCGTCGGCCTTGCCGGAGCCGACGAACAGCGCGGCGTCAGGCGCCGGGCGCCGGGCGATGACCTTGGCGACGGGCGTGTCGCCGGCCGATTCGGCCAGCAGCGCCAGCTCGTCCAGGCTTTCGTCGAAGCCCTGCTTGGCAGAGTGCCGACCGAAATCGACACCCACAAGAATGGCGCGCGCCGCCTCGGAGGGCGGCGCTGCAGTTGGAAGACCGGCGTTGGCAGAAGTCGAGGACAAGGGTCGGGGATCAGGCGTCCGCGGGCGTGTCGCCGGCGTGGAAGTTGACCGCACGGCCCGGCACGACGGTCGAGATCGCGTGCTTGTAGACCATCTGCGTCACCGTGTTGCGCAGCAGCACGACGTATTGGTCGAAGGATTCAATGTGGCCCTGGAGCTTGATGCCGTTGACCAGATAGATCGAGACGGGCACATGCTCTTTGCGAAGCAGGTTCAAAAAGGGGTCCTGCAAAAGTTGGCCTTTGTTGCTCATCGGTATGCTCCGAGTTATCGGGGTTGGGACTACGGGTTGGACCTTAACACAGGGTTTTGCCGCACCCGGCTGTTACCTAGGTCTTTTCATCGAAGGGATTCTTCGATGAACGTAGCTCAATCTTCAGCGGCGTGCCCACCAGTTTGTAGTGGGTACGGATGCGGCCCTCCAGGTAGCGCTTGTAGACCTCCGTCACGCCGTCCAGCGCATTGCCGTGGATGACGACGATGGGCGGGTTCTGGCCGCCCTGGTGGGCGTAGCGCAGCTTGGGCCGCGACACGCCGGAGCGCTTGGGCTGCTGGTGCTCCACCGCCTCCTGGACGAGGCGGGTGAGGACCGGCGTCGTCATCTTGCGGTAGGCCGAGGCGTAGGCATCGGCCATCGCGTTCCACAGTGCCGACAGGCCCTGGCGCTTGAGTGCCGAGATGTGGTGCATGGGCGCGAACTTCAGGAACGCCAGGCGCGTCTCGATCTGGCGCTGCAGCGTCTCGCGCTGGTAGCTGTCCACCGAGTCCCACTTGTTGCAGGCCAGCACGACGGCGCGGCCGCTGTCGAGGATGTAGCCGGCGATGTGCGCGTCCTGGTCGGTCACGCCCTGCGTGGCGTCCAGCAGCAGCAGCACGACGTGCGCGTCGGCAATGGCCTGCAGCGTCTTGACGACCGAGAACTTCTCGATGGCCTCGAAGACCTTGCCCTTGCGGCGCAGGCCAGCGGTGTCGATGAGCTTGAACTTCTGGCCGTTGCGCTCGAAGTCCACCGCGATGGCGTCGCGCGTGGTGCCTGGCATGTCGAACGCGACGAGGCGCTCCTCGCCCAGCCAGGTGTTGATCAGCGTGCTCTTGCCCACGTTGGGGCGGCCGGCAACGGCCAGTCGGATGACGCCGTCCTGCTGCGGCCCGGCGCCGAACTCCTCGGTGGCGTCCTCGAAGGGCTCGAGCACCGCGTCCAGCAGGCTGCGGATGCCCTGGCCGTGCGCCGACGAGATCGGGTGCGGCTCGCCCATGCCGAGTTCGTGAAACTCGTTCATCAGCGGCGAGTCGCTCATGCCCTCGGCCTTGTTGACGGCCAGGTGCACGCGCTTGTTGACGCTGCGCAGGTAGCGGGCGATGTCGCTGTCGTGGGCCGACAGGCCTAAACGGATGTCGACGACGAAGATGACCGCGTCGGCCTCGGCGACGGCCTGCTTGGTCTGCTTGGCCATCTCCTTGACGATGCCGGTGCTGCTGTCGGGCTCGAAGCCGCCGGTGTCGATGCAGATGAACTCGCGGTCGCCCAGGCGGCCATCACCGTAGTGGCGGTCACGCGTCAGGCCGGCGAAGTCGGCCACGATGGCATCGCGCGACTTGGTCAGGCGGTTGAACAGCGTCGACTTGCCCACGTTGGGGCGGCCGACCAGGGCGATGACTGGTTTCATTCGGCCTTGATCGCGAACAGGCCGCCGCTCTTGGTGGCGAACAGCGCCGTGTCACCCAGCAGCGCGGTGGCCACGATGGGCGAACCGTCGGTCGCGATGCGCGAGCGCGTCTTGCCCGTCTCACGGTCCAGCAGATGCACCTGACCCTCGAAGTCGCCGATCAGCACCTGCTGGCCCAGCACCACCGGTTCGGACAGCTTGCGCAGCTGGAACTGGTCGGCCGACCAGGCCAGGTCGCCATTGGCCAGCCGCCAGGCCGACAGTCGGTCCGATGCGTCGCCCGCCACGATGAGCTGCGCGTCACCACCGATGCCGTTGGCGCCGCCCACCAGGCGGCTCCACACCGCGCTGCCGCGTTCGGCGTTCACGCAGCCCACGGAGGACTGGAAGGCGCGGGCACAGATCAGCTCGCCCTGGCGCACGGCCGGGCCGACCAGGTCCGCCAGGCGCTCGACCTCGTTGGTGCCGCGCGGCGTCGCCACGCTGGCTTCCCAGCGCAACTGGCCCTTGACGGGGTCGACCCCCGCCAGCCGCGGGCCCTGGCCCACGATCAGCGTGTCCTTGTACGCGGCCAGCACGCCGGCCTTGGCCAGCGTCAACGGCTCGCCGGGGCGCTTCAGCTCCCAGATCTTGCGGCCGTCCAGCGCGTCGTAGGCCAGCACCTGGCGGTCCAGCGTCAGCGTGAAGACGCGCTCGCCGGCCACGTAGGGCGCGGCCACCACGGGCGTGGGCAGCGCCTTCTTCCAGGCGACCTTGCCGTTGTCCAGCACGATCAGCTCGTTGTCGCGGTTCACCACGGCGGCGAAGCGGCCATCACTGCCAATGCCAGCCGACAGCTTGGCGCCGGCATCGCCGCGCCACAGCTCGCGGCCGTCGGCGGCCGACAGCGCCCGGACGCTGCCGTCGCTGCTGGCGACGACGAAGCGGTCACCCGGTGTGGCGATGCTGAGCGGGAAGTTGATGTTGTCGCCCTTGGCGCTCCAGACGACGCGGCCGGTCGCGGGGCCCGACAGCGTCTCCAGCACGGCGGGCTTGCTCTTGGCGTCGCCGAACCAGGAGTTCCACGTCGAGCTGATGGTGGAGCAGCCGGACAGCGACGCCGCCAGCAGCGAGATCAGGACGGCGCGCTTCACTGCGCAGCTCCCGTGGCGTCGACGACCGTGGGCACGCCCAGGGTCGCGAGCTTGGCTTCGATGATGCGGCGGTAGTCCTGCGTCTTTTCCATGCCGGCCAGCGCCTTCTGGTATTCGGCCTTGGCCGCATCGCGCTTGTCCTGCTGCAACAGCACGTCACCGCGGCGGTCGGCCACCAGCGCAGCGAACTCGGGCAGCTTGATCGCGTCCAGCGTCTTGATGGCCTCGTCGTAGGCCTTGGCGTCCAGCTGCAGGCCGGCCAGGCGCAGGCGGGCCAGGTCGCGGTACGGCGGCTCGGACCCCTTGTCGGCGACCCAGGCCAGGCTTTGCTTGGCGTCGTCGGCCTTGCCCTTGTCGGCCTGCAGCTTGGCGATCTGCAGCGCGGACTGCGCGGCGTAGCCCGTGGACGGGAAATTGGTCTTCAGGTCGGCCGCAGCGGCCGTGGCCTTGCCCAGGTCCTGGGCCGTGACGGCGCGGTCGAACTCGTCGTACATCGCACCGGCCTTGGCGGCCTGGTCGCGCTGGTACCAGTTCCAGCCCTGCCAGGCGGCAAAGGCGGCGAGCACGGCGGTCAACAGCCAGGTGATGAGGTTGCCCCAGCGCTTCCAGAACGCTTTGAGCTGGTCCAGTTGTTCTTGTTCTTCGAGGTCGAGATGGGCGGCCATGGCAAAAAGGAATCGAGAAAGGGGCTCTGGGCGAGCCCGGGATTATGCGGGGAGGAGTTCGGCCGACCAGGCGGCCACGTCGGCGAGCGCGCGGGCCACCTGTTCGCCACCGTCGCGCAAAGGCTTCAGGCCCACCTCGCCGCGGGCCAGCTCATCGGTGCCGAACACCAGCGCGAAGCGCGCGCCGCAGGCGTCGGCCTTCTTGAACTGCGACTTGAACGAGCCACCGCCCGCATGCATCTGCACGGCGACGCCGGCGGCGCGCAGCGCCTCCAGCGTGGGCAGCACGCGCGGCAGCTCGGCCGGGTCGGGCACGACGGCGTAGACATCCGGCGCGCTGACGGGCGCGGCCAGGCCCAGCGTGTCCAGCAGCAGCAGCACGCGCTCCAGGCCCATCCCGAAGCCCACGGCCGGCGTCGCCTTGCCGCCCAGTTGCTCGACCAGGCCGTCATAGCGGCCACCGGCGCAGACCGTGCCCTGGGCACCCAGCTTGTCGGTCACCCACTCGAAGACGGTGAGGTTGTAGTAATCCAGCCCGCGCACCAGGCGCGGGTTGATGCGGTAGGCCAGGCCCACCGAGTCCAGCAGTGCACGCACGCCGTCGAAGTGCGCCTGCGACTCGGGGCCGAGGAAGTCCAGCAGCTTGGGCGCCTGCTCGGCCATCGCCTGCATCGCCGGGTTCTTGGTGTCCAGCACGCGCAGCGGGTTGGCGTACATCCGGCGCTTCGCTTCTTCGTCGAGCACGTCGAGATGCCCTTCGAGGTACTGGATCAGCGCCGCGCGGTGCGCAGCACGCTCGTCGGGCTGGCCCAGGCAGTTCAGCTCCAGCACCACGTCCTGGCCCTCGACCAGACCCAGCTCGCGCCACAGCGTGCGCGCCAGCAGGATGACCTCGGCATCCACATCCGGGCCGGCAAAGCCCAGCGCCTCGATGCCCATCTGGTGGAACTGGCGGTAGCGGCCCTTCTGCGGGCGCTCGTGGCGGAACATGGAGCCGAAGTAGTACAGCCGACGCGGGCTGTCGCGCAGGTAGCTGTGCTCGATCATGGCCCGCACGACGCCGGCCGTGCCTTCGGGGCGCAGCGCCAGGTGGTCGCCGTTCATCTTGTCCTCGAAGGCGTACATCTCCTTCTCGACGATGTCGGTCACCTCGCCGATGCCGCGCACGAACAGGGCGGTCGGCTCGACGATGGGCGTGCGCACGTTCGCGTAGCCGTAGCGCTGCAGCACGCTGCGCATCTTCGCTTCCAGCCACTCCCAGCGCGCCGAGTCGGGCGGCAGGATGTCGTTCATGCCCTTCACCGCCTGCAGCGGCTGGAGCTTCCTGTTCTCAGTCATGCAGTAGCTGTCGCGCCGAAGCGCTTCTCGATGTAGTTCTCGACCAGCGCGTGGAACTCGTTGGCGATGTTGTCGCCGCGCAGTGTCAACGCCTTGACGCCGTCGATGAAGACGGGCGCCGCCGGTGCCTCACCCGTGCCGGGCAGGCTGATGCCGATGTCGGCATGCTTGCTCTCGCCCGGGCCGTTGACGATGCAACCCATGACGGCCACCTTCATCTCCTCCACACCCGGGTATTTGTTGCGCCAGACCGGCATCTGCAGGCGCAGGAAATCGTCGATCTGCTTGGCCAGCTCCTGGAAGGTGGTGCTGGTGGTGCGGCCGCAGCCCGGGCAGGCCGTGACGCTCGGGTTGAAGTGGCGCAGGCCCAGCGCCTGCAGGATCTCCAGCGCCACGACGACTTCCTGCGTGCGCGCCTCGCCCGGCTGCGGCGTGAGGCTGACGCGGATGGTGTCGCCGATGCCTTCCTGCGCCAGGATGCCGAGCGCGACGCTGGACGCCACGGTGCCCTTGGTCCCCATGCCGGCCTCGGTCAGGCCCAGGTGCAGCGCGTAGTCGCAGCGGCGGGCCAGTTCGCGGTAGACCGAGATCAGGTCCTGCACGCCGCTGACCTTGCAGCTGATGATGATGTTGTCGGGGTTCAGGCCCAGCTCGGCCGCGTAGGCGGCGGAGGTCAGCGCGGACTCGACCAGCGCCTGGTACATGACCGGCTTGGCGTCCCAGGGCTGGGCACGGCGGGCGTTCTCGTCCATGAACTGCGCCAGCAGCTCCTGGTCCAGGCTGCCCCAGTTGACGCCGATGCGCACGACCTTGTCGTACTTCGCGGCGGCCTCGACCATCATCGCGAACTGGCGGTCCTTCTTGTCGCCCTTGCCGACGTTGCCGGGGTTGATGCGGTACTTGGACAGCGCCTGCGCCATCGCCGGGTGCTCGGTGAGCAGGCGGTGGCCGTTGTAGTGGAAGTCTCCCACCAGCGGCACGTCGATGCCCATGCGGTCCAGCTGCTCGCGGATGTAGGGCACTGCTTCAGCAGCCTCGGGCGTGTTGACGGTGATGCGCACCATCTCCGAACCGGCGATGGCCAGTTCCTTGACCTGGATGGCCGTGCCGATGGCGTCCACCGTGTCGGTGTTGGTCATGGACTGCACGCGCACCGGGGCGTCGCCGCCCACGGTGACGATGCGGTTGCCCCAGACCACCCGGGCCTGGCGGCTGCGGCGCGCTGCGGGCGACGCCGAGGGAATGATGTGTTCGCTCATCAATTGAACTCCAGGCGAGCGATGTTGTCCTTGCTGCGGGCACCCAGGTCCACGGCGGCGCCCCGCCATTCGACCTTGGTGCCGCTCACGTTGCCGATGCGCACCTTGTAGGGGGCGGCACCGCCGTATTCCTGCTGCTCGCCCGCACGCAGCACGCGCGACAGCAGCACCTGGCCCTGCGCATCGGCCACCTCGACCCAGGTCTCGGCCGTGGCCGTCACCCGCAGCGTGCCGCCCCCGGGCGTCGCCGCCACCGCGGCCTTCAGCGGCGCGGACGCTGCGCCCAGCGCGGGCGGCGGCGCGACGTCACGCACCTGCAGCGGCGCCGAGGCCACCGGCTCGGGCGTCGGCAGGGCCGCCTGCACCGACACCGGCTCCGACGCGGCCGGCGCCGACACGAAGTCCACGGGCGCGCTCGCCGCAGCAGACACGGCAGACGCCGGGAAGGCCGGCGCCGGTGCCGCTGCCTCCCGCTCGGGCAGCCAGCCCGCCGGAACCCAGTAGATCGCCGCGGCGATCAACAGCAGCACGACGGGTGCCCAGACCACCGGCCGCACGGCCAGCGCCAGCACGCCGCCATCGATGCCGCCACCCAGGCCGCGCTCGCGGAACGGCTGGTTCAGGCCCTGATGCACGTCGAACTCGCGGTCGTTCGTGCGCGGCAGCATCGCGAGCACGGGCGCAGGGTCCACCTTCAGCGCGCGGCACATGGCCGTGGCCAGCGCGCGGGCGAAGGTGGCATCGGGCAGATCGCCGATGCGGTCGGATTCCAGCGCCTCCAGCTTGGCCTGCGGCACCTTGAGCATCACGGCCAGCGCGGCGATGTGCAGGCCGCGCTGCTGGCGCGCATTCCTGAGCCAGGCGCCTGCGGTGGTCGCTGTGTTGGCAGATCCCTCGGTCATGCGTTCCATCGTCTGGTTCTTGTGATCGTGCGCCGTGCTGCGGCTCATTCGTCGTAGCGGCCGGCGTCCAGAGACTGGGTCTCACGCGCCTGCGGGTACTTGCGGCGCATCTGCAGCGCCAGGTCGTCCACTTGGCCCGTGTTGCCCAGCTTGCGCTCGATGCGAAGCTGCAGCCACAGGCTCTGGCCGTTGACCTGCTCGGGCTGGTCGTTCACGCGCTTGGCGTAGAAGCGCGCGCGCTGCAGCTCGCCGTTGCGGAACAGCACCTCCGACAGGTTGATCGAGATGGCCGGGTTGGCCGGGTCGAGCTCGAAGGCGCGCGCCAGCGTCTTCTCGGCCACCAGCAGGCGGCCCGAGCGCGCCTCGCAGACGCCCTTGGCCAGCAGCGTGCGGGCCGGCGCGCGGTAGGTGGACTGGGCCAGCGCCTGGTCGAACATCGCATCGGCCGTGGCCCAGCGCTGCTGCTGGCACATGAGCCAGCCGTAGTTGTGCATGGTGTCGGCGTCGCTCGGATAGACCGTCAGCGCGCGGCGGAAGGCCTCTTCCGCGAGCTGGTTCTCGCCCATGGCGCCGTAGATGAGGCCGCGCAGGTTCATGGCCTCGCGCATGTCGGGCTTGGCCTGCAGCGCGAGCTTGAGTTCGTCCAGCGCGGTGTTGAACTGGCCGCGCGAGAAGTAGCCCTGCGCCAGTTCGAGGCGGATGCCGGCGCGGCGGTCGGTGTCGGTCTGGTCGGAGTCGGTCTTGACCTCGCGATCACCCGAAGGCGCCGTGCCGGCGCAGGCGGCCAGCAAGGCGGTGGTCAGAACGATCAGCGTTCGCTTCATCGGATCCTCGGCGTTAGGCACATCAGCGGCGCCCGGCCGCGCGACGCCATGGACCGCCCCTCAGGGGGAGCGGGCATGGCGAGCATGGGGGTCGTGTCATTCACGCGGATTTGGCCACGGTAACCGGGGCCCTGACCATGCGGATATGCGCGCGGGTGCGGTCCTGCACCTCGCCGGCCAACTGCCCGCAGGCGGCGTCAATGTCGTCGCCGCGCGTCTTGCGCACGGTCGTCACGATGCCGGCCTGGATCAGCACCTCGGCGAACGCCTGCACGCGCGGGTGGGTGCTGCGGATGAGGCCCGACGCCGGGAACGGGTTGAACGGGATCAGGTTGATCTTGCAGCCGATCTTGTTCTTCAGCAGGCGGACAAGCTCATGCGCCTGCTCCGGCGCGTCGTTCACCTCCTGCAGCATGCAGTACTCGAAGGTGATGAAGTCGCGCGGCGCCTTGTCCAGGTAGCGGTTGCAGGCGGCCAGCAACTCGGCGATGGGGTACTTCTTGTTCAGCGGCACGAGCTGGTCGCGCAGCGGGTCGGTCGGTGCGTGCAGGCTGACGGCAAGCGCGACCGGGCAGTCCTCGCGCAGCCGGTCGATCATCGGCACGACGCCGGATGTCGACACCGTCACGCGGCGGCGGCTGAGGCCGTAGCCATGGTCGTCCAGCATGGTCTTGAGCGACGGCACGAGCTGGTCGTAGTTCTGCAGCGGCTCTCCCATGCCCATCATGACGACGTTGGAGATGACGCGCTCCGTGGTGCCCAGGCGCTTGCGCAGGGCGTGCTCGGCGAACCAGAGCTGGGCCGTGATCTCGGCCGTCGTCAGGTTGCGGCTGAAGCCCTGGTGGCCGGTGGAGCAGAAGCGGCAGCCGACGGCGCAGCCGGCCTGGCTGGAGATGCACAGCGTGCCACGGTCGAGCACTGTCGGCCCCTGGCCGCCTGCGGCGGCGGCCCCCCGGGGGGGCGCTCCGCCGATTGGGGACGGCCCGGCATCGCCGAATTCGGGAATGAACACGGCCTCGACGGCATTGCCCGCACCAACGTCGAACAGCCACTTGATCGTGCCGTCGGTCGACACGTGCTCCGAGATCACCGGCAACGCGGTGATGTGGGCACGGCCCTTGAGCTTGTCGCGCAGGGACTTGGCGAGGTCGGACATCTGGTCGAAGTCCGCCGCGCCCTTCTGGTGGATCCAGCGGAACAGCTGGGTCGCACGGAATTTCTTTTCGCCCAGTTGCTCGCAGTAGGCGGCCAAGCCTGGCAGATCGAAACCTAACAGGTTCGTTAAACCGAGCAGGTTGACCGCGTCCATACGAACTTCCTGGGCCGGGGTCACCGACCCCGTTGGGGTTTACTTGGCAGCGTAGACGTTCATGCCGGGGAAGAAGAACGCCACTTCGACGGCGGCGGTCTCGGCGGCGTCGGAGCCGTGCACGGCGTTGGCGTCGATGCTGTCGGCGAAGTCGGCACGGATGGTGCCCTTCTCGGCCTTCTTCGGGTCCGTCGCGCCCATCAGGTCACGGTTCTTCAGGATCGCGCCCTCGCCTTGCAGCGCCTGGATCATCACCGGGCCGGAGATCATGAAGTTCACCAGGTCGTTGAAGAACGGGCGAGCCTTGTGCACGGCGTAGAAGGCTTCAGCATCGGCGCGCGACAGCTGAACCAGCTTGGCAGCGACGATCTTCAGGCCGGCGCCTTCGAAGCGGGCGTAGATCTGGCCGATGACGTTCTTCGCCACGGCATCGGGCTTGATGATGGACAGGGTGGTTTCGATCGCCATGGAATTCTCCTGAAGGGCTGTATTGGACAAAGCCTGTGATTGTAGCGGTCAGGGATGACCCCAGGTTGTCAGCCGCGCCAGCCACAAGCTCAACGACGTCCCCCGTAGCCGCCACCCGAACGGCCACCGCCGCCCCCGCCGCCGCCCTTGCCGCCGCGGCCACCACCGCCGCCGCCGCCCCGGCGCAGGAAGGCGTCGCCGCCGATGTAACCCACCGAGGTCTGCAACGGGTCAGGTTCGCGCGGGCCATTGCCCTTGTTGCCGCCCGCGCCCTTGCCTTGCCGGTCCTGCTGGCTGCCGCCGGCACCAAAGCCCTGCGGAATCCCCCGCTTGCCGCTGGTGGCATGACGGCGGTCGAAGGTCTGCTCCAGCGGATTGACGTGATGCGGAATGAAGCCATCGTCTTCCTCGTCGTCGTCACGGCGCGGCGCCCGCTCCTCGCGCGGCGGACGCTGCTGGGGCGCCTCGGGCGGGCGGCTGGGGCGCGGACCGGCGTTCGGGCCGCGCTCATCGGCACGGCGCTTGTTGCGATCCTTGCGACCGGGCTGCAGGCCCTGATCGCCCCGGTTCTGGTCGCGGTTCTGGCGCGGGCCCTGATCCTGGCTCTGGCCCTGGCCTTGCTGACCCTGGCCGCTGTGCGTCGTGTGGCCCGCCAGGCGGCGGATGACGCGCACATCGTCGTCACCCAGCTCCACCCAGACGCCACGCTTGAGGCCGTGCGGCAGCACCACGGTGCCATAACGGATGCGGATCAGCCGGCTGACCACCAGGCCCACCGCCTCGAAGAGCTTGCGCACCTCGCGGTTGCGGCCTTCGGTGATGACCACGCGATACCAGCGGTTGGCGCCCTCGCCACCGCCTTCCTCGATGCTCTTGAAGGAGGCCGTCTGGCCTTCCACGTTGACGCCTTCGAGCAGCCGGGCGCGCTGTTCGTCGCTGAGCGAGCCCAGCACGCGCGCCGCGTACTCGCGCTCCACGCCGAAGCGCGGGTGCATGAGCTGGTTGGCAAGTTCGCCGGAGTTCGTGAACAGCAGCAGGCCTTCGGTGTTGATGTCCAGGCGACCCACGGACTGCCATTTCTGGCCCTGCACGCGCGGCAGCGAGCGGAACACGGTCGGACGGCCCTCGGGGTCGTTGAACGTGGACACCTCGCCGGTGGGCTTGTGATAGGCCAGGATGCGCGGGGTGGGTGGCGAGATGCGCACGCGCACCTCCTTGCCATTGACGCGCACGCGGTCGCCGAACGAGATGCGCTGGCCCACGTGGGCCACCTCGCCATTGACCTCGATCTTGCCTTCGGCGATCCAGTCCTCGATGTCGCGGCGCGAGCCGATGCCGGCCTGCGCCAGCACCTTCTGCAGCTTGGGCGCATCGGTGTCCGGCGCCAGCACGCGCTTGGCCTCGCCCTCGGTCGCGTCGCCCTCCGGGGCCTCGGCGTCGGACGGCTCGGGGCGCAGCTGCGGCGGCTCGCCGGCCGGCCCTTCGGACTCGGCATCCAGCGTGCCCGACAGCACGTCGGCGAAGCGCGCCCCCGCGGCCTCCACCAACGCGGGCGTCAGCGCCGGCGCTGCCAGTTCACCTTCGACGCGGCCCGCCGGCTGCACACCGCCCTGGCGCTCGGCGCGCTCCTTGCGGTTGCGGCGGCGGTTGCGATTGCGGCCGCCCCCTTCCTCGCCCTCTCCCTGCGCGTCATCACCACCGTCCCCATCGCCATCGCCACCCGTCGCGCCCGCCGCGGCGGGCGCCTCTTCACCGAGCGTGAAGAGCGGCGCCTGGGCCGGGGTCGGAACCGGCGCCTCTGCGGCAACGGCCTGCACCGCCTCGTCGGCCACCGCCTTGCGCGGCGCGCGTTTGCGGGCCGGTGCAGGCGGCTCCTCGGCCGCAGCGGCCTCGGGTGCTGCCGCCTCGGATGCCGTGGCGCGCTCCTGCGACACCACCTCGGCCTTGCGGCGGGGGCGTTTCACGGGCACGGCGGCGTCGGCGGGCTCCGCGGCTTCGGGCGCGGCGTCGACCGCCGCCTTGGCGGTCGTGCGGCGGCGCTTGGGCGCAGCAGGCGCCTCGGCGTCAGCGGCGGAAGGCAGGGGCTTGTCTTGATCGGCAGCGTCGTTCATGCGGGTCAATGCTGGGGTTGCGGGGGCGGATGGGAGGGATCGGAGGAGTCCGGGAAATCGGATTCGGGGAGTGCGGGTGTGCCGTCGGCGCCGAACAGGCTCGACGTCATCGCGGGTGCCTCGGCAGGCGCCGCAGCGGGCAGCTCTGCAACGACTTCGGCGGCAGCCTCGACCACGGTTTCAGCCGCGGATTCGGCAGGCGCCTCGGCCGCAACGGGGTCGGGGACTTCTTCCGGTGCGTCGAGCAATTGGCCCTGCAGCGCCTCGAAAGCCGGCGCTGCGGTGCCGACGTCCAGCGCCGGCAACTGCGCCAGGCTGGCCAGGCCCAGGTCGTCGAGAAAGGCCTTGGTCGTCGCGTACAGCGCGGGACGGCCCGGGGTCTCGCGGTGGCCGATGGCCTCGATCCAGCCGCGGTCTTCGAGCTGCTTGACGATCTGGCTCGCGACCACCACGCCGCGGATGTCCTCGATGTCGCCGCGCGTGACCGGCTGGCGGTAGGCAATGATGGCCAGCGTCTCCAGCACGGCGCGCGAGTAGCGCGGCGGCTTCTCGGGATGCAGCCGGTCCAGGTACTCGCGCAGTTCGGGGCGGCTCTGGAAGCGCCAGCCGGACGCCAGCGCGACGAGTTCCACGCCCTTGCCTTCCCAGTCACGGCTGAGCTCGTCGAGCAGACTGCGCATCGAATCGGCGCCCAGTTCGTCGGCGAACAGGCTGCGCATCTCGCGAAGCGTCAGCGGCTGCGAGGCACAGATCAGCGCGGTTTCGAGGACGCGCTTGGCATCCTGTGTGTTCATGAACTCAACTTCGCACCCTCAATGGGCAGAGCTCTGGCATGGGCCCCGGCCTGGGCGCTCATGGCGCATCCGTCAGGCGGCTGGGGCGGGTCTTGCACCGGATGCAACGCCTGGCCTTCAAAGGCTGGCTGCATCAGCAGGATGGTTGGCGGCTTGCGGGAGTGGACTGCGATCCCGTGATGACTGCCCGGCTCGTGGGGGCCGGACGCTCGGCGCGACAACCAGGGCACATTGTAGCCCGCTCAGCGCGGCAGTCCCGCGGCACCGATTTCAGCCCACGCAGGGGCCAGGTCCTGCGGCAGCGGCGCGGTCAGCGCCAACGCGGCGCCGGTGATGGGATGCGTGAAGCTCAGCCGCGCCGCGTGCAGGGCCTGGCGCGCCAGGCCGAGGGCCGGCGCACCGCCGTACAGCGCGTCGGCCAGCAGCGGGTGGCCCGAGTGGGTGAGGTGCACGCGGATCTGGTGCGTGCGGCCCGTGTGCAGCACGCAGTGCACCGCGCAGACCGCCCGGCCCTGGACCTCGCCGCCGCCCAGTGGGAAGACGTCGGTGCGCGCCGGCTTGCCCAGCCCGGCGGGCGCGATGGCCATCTTCACGCGCGACACCGGGTCGCGGCGCAGCGGCTGCTCGACGACGAACGCGGACTCCACGCGGCCCCAGGCCAGCGCCAGGTATTCGCGGTGCACCTCGCGCGCCGCGATCTGGCGCGCCAGTGCCGTCACCGCCGCGAGCGTCTTGCCGACGACCATCAGCCCGCTGGTGTCCTTGTCCAGCCGATGCACGATGCCGGCGCGCGGCAGTGCCCCGGCGCCCGGGTGGTGGGCCAGCAGGCCGTTCATCAGCGTGCCGGACCAGTTGCCCGCAGCCGGGTGCACGACCAGGCCGGCCGGCTTGTTGACGACCAGCAGGTGCTCGTCCTCGAAGGCCATGTCCAGCGCGATCGCCTCGGCCTTGAAGGCCTGGCTCTCCTCGGTCGGCTGCAGCTCCACCTCGACCCGCTGGCCGGCGCGCAGCTTGTGCGCGGCCTTGGCCTGCGGCCTGCCGTCCACCGTCACGCAGCCGCGCTCGATGAGCGACTGCAGGTGGTTGCGCGAGAACTCCGGCGCCAGCCGCGTCAGCCACCGGTCCAGCCGCTCGCCACGCTCGCGCTCCTCGACATCGGCCATGCGCCGCTCCGGCGAATCGTCCGCCGCGACGTCGCCAGATTCGTCTTCCGGGTCATCCAGACCCCCCGCCCTATACTTCGC
Source organism: Roseateles sp. (assembly GCF_965229315.1). Classification (GTDB taxonomy): domain Bacteria; phylum Pseudomonadota; class Gammaproteobacteria; order Burkholderiales; family Burkholderiaceae_C; genus Pelomonas. The sequence continues at coordinate 901,096 of NZ_CBDDJA010000002.1, read as the reverse complement.
GCCCATTGTTCAGTGTGACCGGGCCGGCGCAGCCGCCCCCAGCTTCAGACATGTTTGTTGAGAAATCCCAAGCCGGCCGCGCGACGTTCAGCGCCCTTCTCGGTGCCTTCACGGTGGCCCTCGCGCTTGGCTTGAGCGGCTGCGGCTCCTCGATCAAGGAGGATCCGAACTCGCAGCAGGCACTGGACAAATTGTATGCAGACGCCAAGGACGACCTGAACTCGGGCAGCTACGACCGCGCGATCAAGTCCCTGGAGAAGATCGAGGGCCGCGCCGCGGGCACGACGATGGGCCAGCAGGCGACGCTGGACCTGGCGTGGGCCTACTACAAGACGGCCGAGCGCGCGCAGGCGATCACGACGCTGGACCGCTTCATCAAGCTCAACCCGTCCAGCCCGGCGATGGACTACGCCCTCTACATGAAGGGCATCGTCAACTTCAACGAGGACCTCGGTCTGTTCGGCCGCCTGGCCAACCAGGACGTGGCCGAGCGCGACCAGCAGGCCTCGCGCGAGGCGCTGCTGTCGTTCCGCCAGCTCGTCGAGCAGTACCCCGAATCGAAGTACGCGGCCGAGGCGCAGATGCGCGTCAACTTCATCACCAACACGCTGGCCGCGTACGAGATCCACGTGGCGCGTTACTACTACAACCGCAAGGCCTACGTGGCCGCGGCCAACCGCGCGCAGACCGCCGTGGCCGAGTTCCAGAACGCGCCGGGCATCGAGGAAGCGCTGTTCATCATGGGCGAGAGCTACGACAAGCTCGGCCTGGTGCAACTGCGCGACGACGCGCGCCGCGTGCTGGACAAGAACTTCCCGAACAGCGAATACGCCAGCGGTGGCGGCCAGCGCCAGAAGCGCTGGTGGAAGATCTGGTGATCAGGTCCGCGCGGCGCTGAGCTCTTCCAGCCAGGCCAGCGCCTCGGCCTCGTTGGCCACCGGCGTCATCGGCGGCAGCGCCGCACGCAGTCGCCGGCCGTAGTTCATGCCCGCCATGCGGGGGTCGCACACGACCAGCAGCCCGCGGTCGGTCTCAGTGCGGATCAGGCGCCCGGCGCCCTGCTTCAACGCGATGGCCGCCTCGGCGATGAAATAGTCCGAGAACGCGTTGCGCCCCTGCGCCTCCAGCCGCTGCACGCGCGCCGCCACGAGCGGGTCGTTGGGCGGCGGGAACGGCAGCTTGTCGATGACCACGCATTGCAGCGCGTCGCCCGGCACGTCGATGCCTTCCCAGAAGCTCGCGGACCCCACGAGCACGGACGCCGGGTTGTCGATGAAGCGCTGCAGCAGCACGCGCTTGGGCGCGGCGCCCTGCTGCAGCACGGCAATCGCGTCGCCGCCTTCCTCGAAGCGCTCGCGCAGCGCATCGGCCACGGTCTGCAGGTTGCGCAGCGTCGTCGTCAGCACGAAGGTGCGGCCGCCCAGGGCGCGCGCCAGCCGGGAGGCCAGCAGCGCGACGCTGGCCGGGTGCGTCGGCTCGCTGGGCTTGGGGAAGCCGCGCGGCACGTACAGCCGCGCGTTGGCCGGGTAGTCGAACGGGCTGCCCACGCGCAGCACCTCGGCGTCGTTCAGGCCCGCAGGCTCGGTGAACCAGGTCAGGCGCTCGTCATCGCCCAGCGTCGCGGACGTGAACACCCAGGCCTTGGGCGGCCCCTGGAGCTGCGCCTGCATCGCCTCGCGGATGTCCAGCGGCGACTCGACCAGCCGGGCCGAATGCGGGCTGATGTCGATCCAGCGCACGTCGCCCGGGTCAGGCTCGGCGGCGAACTGCCGGGCCAGCTCGCGCAGCTCCGTGGCGCGCTCGCACAGGCGGGCGAAGTCCGGCGCCGCGTCGCGCACGGCGGTCAACGCTTCGAGCGCCTGGGCGACGGCCTGCTCCACGCCGGCCAGCGCCGCAGCGAAGCCGGGCTGGCTCGCACGCTCATGCCAGCCCAGCTTCAGCGTGCCGCGCAGTTCGCGCCCGGCCGTGGCCAGCGCGCCGGCCGATGCCAGGCGCAGTTCGCGGGCGGCCTTCTCGACACCACCGTGCAGCGCCTGCCAGTCGTGCACGCCACGCGCATGGGCCAGGCCCTGGGCCAGCGCGTCACGGGCGAAGTCGATCAAGGAGGCCGTGCCCAGCACGGTGCCGAGGAACTGCACACCGGCCTCGGCGAGCTGGTGGGCCTCGTCGAAGATGGCGATCTCCACGCTGGGCAGCAACTCGGCCACGCCGGTGTCGCGCAGCGTCAGGTCGGCAAAGAAGAGGTGATGGTTGACGACCACCACGTCGGCCTCCATGGCCTCGCGCCGCGCCTTCACGACGAAGCAGGCGCGCCAGTCCGGGCACTCCTGGCCCAGGCAGTTCTCGCGGCTGGAGCTGACGATGGGGATGATGGGCGAACGCTCGTCCAGGCCATCCATCTCGGCGAAGTCGCCGCTCTTGGTCGTCTGCGCCCAGCGCTCGATGCGCGCCAGCGACAAGGCGGTGCGCCGGTCCGGGAACTCGCCGGACACGCGCGCCTCCTTCATGCGGTGCAGACACAGGTAGCTGCCGCGGCCCTTGAGCAGCGCCAGGCGCACGGGCATGTTCAGCGCCTGCGTGAGCCGCGGCAGGTCGCGCAGGAACAGCTGGTCCTGCAGGCTCTTGGTGGCGGTGCTGATCAGCGCGCGGCTGCCGGCCAGCAACGTGGGCACGAGGTAGGCGAACGTCTTGCCCACGCCCGTGCCGGCCTCCACGACCAGGGCATGCCGGCGTGACAGGGCCTGCGCCACGGCGCGGCTCATCTGCAACTGCGGCTCGCGGGGTTTGTAGCCGGGGTCCAGCCGCGCCAGGGGGCCGTCCATGTCGAACGCCGCAGCGACGGACTGCTCCAGCTCGCCGGCGACGAGGCCGCCAGCGGGCGGCTCCACGCCGTCCAGCGCGTCCAGCCAGTCGTCGAGTTCCGGGGCCACGGCTTGGGGGAACGGGGCCGTGTCAGGCAGGTTCATCGGGTTCGGTTTCAGCTTGCAGCCGGGAGATCAGGTCGCGCAGCGCCAGGCGGCGCTTCTTCAGCCGGCGCAGCGCCAGTTCGTCCGGCTGCGGCTGCCCGGCCAGCCCGTCGATCAGCGCGTCCAGGTCCGCATGCGCCATGCGCAACTCGATGAGCCGCCGCGGCAACGAGTGAAGTTCTTCATCCATCCGGGGTTTACGAGGGCGGGTCGCGGCAAGGCCAAAGCTCACTGACCAGTATAGTTTTCGACATGCCCTCACCCACCGCCGCAGGATTTCGCCTCACCGCTGCCACAGGCACTCACCGCGGGGACCGGGCCTACCAGCAGGACCAGGTGGCCGTCATCGGCCACCCGCGTATCGCGGGCTGCGTGATGGGCATCGTCGCCGACGGCATGGGCGGCAAGAGCGGCGGGCGCAAGGCCGCCGACCAGGTCATCCTGACGGCGCGGCAGCTGTTCGAGCGCTACTCGCCCGAGGACGAATCGCCCGCCGAGCTGCTGAGCCAGATCGTGTCCGAGGCGCATCTGATGATCAAGCTGACGGCCATCTCCGCCGAGGAGGAGCCGCACAGCACCTTGGCGGGCTTCGTCGTGACCAGCGACCGCTGCGCGCACTGGATCCATTCCGGTGACTCGCGCATCTACTGGTTCCGCGGCGCGCGGCTGGTGAAGCGCTCCATGGACCATTCCTACGTGCAGCGCCTCGTCGACGAAGGCCAGCTCACCGAGGCCGAGGCCAGCTCGCACCCGCAGAGCAACCTGCTGACGGCCTGCCTGGGCACGGTGCAGGAGCCGTCGTCCAGTTCGGAGCGTTTCGACGGCCTGGAGGTGGGCGACTCGCTGATGTGCTGCAGCGACGGGCTGTGGCACTACTTCACCGCGCAGGAACTCGGCAGCGTGCTGCACAGCCTGCCGCCACGCGAGGCCGCCGAACTGCTGGTGAGCAAGGCGCGCCAGCGGGCCCGCAGCGGCGGCGACAACCTGTCGCTGGCCATCGTCAAGCTTGAAAACCTCGACTGATCAGTTCGGCTTCGACGCGGACGATGCGGGCAGGGCCGGCATGGGCAGCGGCGCCGCCAGCGGCTTGGTCCTGGCCTTCTCGTGGGCCTCGCGCTGGGCGATGCGTGCCTGCATGCGCTGCTGGCGCTGCTGCGCCTGATCACGGCGCCTGACCGCTTCGGCCTCGGCCTGCTTCTCGGCCTGTTGGCGCGCTCGCGCCGCCTCCTCCGGATGGGGCGTGCGGCGGGCGGGCGAGGCCGCGGGCGCCGGGACATGCGGCGCCGCGAGCAGCCGCTCGCGGTGCTGCCCGCCCTCTTGCGCCGCGGCCTGCTCGCGTTCGCTCACGCGCCGGATCTGCTCGGCGGCTCGCTCATGGCGCTCCTGCTCGGCCAGCTCATGCTCGCGCCTGACCAGCGGTACCAGCGCGCCGTGGCGGCGCTGTCGCACCTCGTCCATGCAGGCCGACACCGAGAAGCGCTGCTCGCAAGCCGCCTTCTCCACGGCGAAGCGTTGCTCGATGGCGGCACGCTGGGCCGCCACCTCGGCGCGCGTGGCCGGCTGAGGTGCACCAGATGCCGCAGATGCTGCGGCGGCGAGCAGGATCAGCGGATAGAAGCTCATGTCAGCGAAGTATCGACCTCGCGGCGGGCCAGCGCGAGGTATTCGGCGGAACGCATCTCCTGCAAGCGCGACACCGTGCGCGGGAACTCGTGCGCGAGCGGCCCATCGGTGTAGAGCTGCTCGGCCGGCACGGCTGCGGAGATGATGAGCTTGACGCGGCGGTCGTAGAGCACGTCCACCAGCCACGTGAAGCGACGCGCCTCGCTGGCCAGGCGCACCGGCATCTCCGGCACGTCGGACAGGATGACGGTGTGGAACTGGCTGGCCAGCTCCAGGTAGTCGTTCTGCGAGCGCGGGCCGCCGCACAGCGTCTGGAAGTCGAACCAGACGACGCCGCCCGCGCGCCGCCGCGCCAGGATCGCGCGGTGCTCGATCATCAGCTTGCGGTCCTCGTCCTGCGCCTCGGCCAGCGACTCGAAGGCCTTCGTGAGCGCCGCCTCGTTCGCGTCGTTCAACGGCGTCAGGTAGAGGTTCATGTCCTCCAGCGTGCGCTGGCGGTAGTCCGTGCCGGCGTCGACGTTGATGACTTCCAGGTTGGCCTTCAGCAGCGCGATGGCCGGCAGGATGCGGTCGCGGTGCAGGCCGTTGGGATACAGCTCGTCGGGGTGGAAATTGGACGTCGTGACGATGGACACGCGGTTGCGGAACAGCGCATCCAGCAACCGGTGCAGGATCATCGCGTCGGTCACGTCGGCGACGTGGAACTCGTCGAAGCAGATCAACCGGAAGCGCCGCGCGATGCGCTTGCCCAGCTCTTCCAGCGGGTCGGCGATGCCCTTCAACTCCTGCAGCTCGCGGTGCACCTCGCGCATGAATTCGTGGAAGTGCAGCCGCGTCTTGCGCGTCAGCGGCACGGCCTGGAAGAAACAGTCCATCAGGAAGCTCTTGCCGCGGCCCACGCCGCCGTACATGTAGACGCCGCGCGGGATGGGTGGGCGCGACAGCAGCTTGGTCAGCGCATTGCTGCGCCGGGCCTTGTATGCGGCCCATTCGTCCTGGCAGCGCTGCAACGAGGCGACCGCGCGCAGCTGCGCCTCGTCGGCCTGGTAACCGCGCTCGGCGAGCGTCTGCTGGTAAAGCTCAGTGACTGAAGTCATCGAAGAAAAAAGGGGCGACTGTCTGGCCGCCCCTTCTCGTTCGCGCTGCTGATTCAGAAGTTCAGCGTGCGCTTGTCCACGGCCAGGGCCGCCTCCTTGGTCGCCTCGGACAGCGACGGGTGCGCGTGGCAGATGCGCGCGATGTCCTCGGCCGAGGCCTTGAACTCCATCGCGACGACGGCTTCCGAGATCAGCTCCGATGCGAACGGGCCGATGATGTGCACGCCCAGGATCTCATCGGTGGTGGCATCGGCCAGGAACTTGACGAAGCCGGTCGTGTCGCCCAGCGCGCGGGCGCGGCCGTTGGCCAGGAAGGGGAACTGGCCGGCCTTGTAGGCCACGCCTTCGGCCTTCAACTGCTGCTCGGTCTTGCCGACCCAGGCGATCTCGGGGCTGGTGTAGATGACCCAGGGCACGGTGTTGAAGTTGACGTGCCCGTGCTGGCCGGCGATGCGCTCGGCCACCGCCACGCCCTCCTCCTCGGCCTTGTGCGCGAGCATGGGGCCGCGCACGACGTCGCCGATGGCCCAGACGCCGGGCAGGCTGGTCTTGCAGTCGTCATCCACGACGATGGCGCCGCGCTCGTCCAGCTTCAGGCCCACCGCGTCGGCGCCCAGGCCGATGGTGTTCGGCACGCGGCCGATGGAGACGATCAGCTTGTCGACCTCCAGCGTCCTGGCCTCGCCCTTGGCGTCGGTGTAGGCGACGCTGACACCCTTCTTGCCCGACTTGACCTCGCCGACCTTCACGCCGAGCTGGATGTCCAGGCCCTGCTTCTTGAAGACCTTGGCGGCCTCCTTGGCGACGCTCTCGTCCACCGCGCCGAGGAAGGCCGGCAGGCCTTCCAGCACGGTCACTTCGGCGCCCAGGCGGCGCCAGACGGAGCCCATCTCCAGGCCGATGACGCCGGCACCGATCAGGCCCAGCTTATTGGGCGTCGCGCCGACGCGCAGCGCGCCGTCGTTGGACAGGATGTGCTCTTCGTCGAACGGCACGCCGGGCAGCGCGCGGGCATTGGAGCCGGTGGCGATGATGACCTGCTTGGCGGCGATGGTTTCCTCGCCGGCCTTGAGCTCATAGCCGCCGTCCTTGGCGGCGACGAACGAGCCGCGGCCGTGGAAGAACGCGACCTTGTTCTTCTTGAACAGGTAGACGATGCCGTCGTTGTTCTGCTTCACGACCTGGTCCTTGCGGGCCAGCATCTTGGCGACGTCCATCTTGACGTTGTCGGCCGTGATGCCGTGGTCGGCGAAGTGGTGGTTCAGCTGCTCGTAGTGCTCGCTGGACTGCAGCAGCGCCTTGGACGGGATGCAGCCGACGTTGGTGCAGGTGCCGCCCAGGGCGGGGCCGCCCTTGTCGTTCTTCCACTCGTCGATGCAGGCCACGTTCATGCCCAGCTGGGCCGCGCGGATGGCGGCGATGTAGCCGCCCGGGCCACCGCCGATGACGACGACGTCGAATTGCTTGGTGCTCATGTGTATTCCTTGTCTACGCGAAACCCCGACGGATCGGGGCGTAGCGAGCGGCTTCAGGGCAAGGCGCGGGTGCCGCGGCACCGGAACGTAGCAGCGCTACGTGAGGATGCCAAGGACGGGCCCCGCAACGCCGCCATGAAGCCGCGCAGTAGCCCTCATCAAATGTCGAAGAGCAGGCGGGCGGGGTCTTCCAGGGCTTCCTTCATCGTCACCAGGCCCAGCACGGCTTCGCGGCCGTCGATGATGCGGTGGTCGTACGACATGGCGAGGTAGTTGATGGGGCGGATGACGATCTGGCCGTTCTCCACCACCGCGCGGTCCTTGGTGGCGTGCACGCCCAGGATGGCCGACTGCGGCGGGTTGATGATGGGCGTGGACAGCATGGAGCCGAAGGTGCCGCCGTTGGAGATGGAGAAGGTGCCACCGGTCAGGTCATCGATGGACAGCTTGCCTTCCTTGGCCTTGGCGCCGAACTCGGCGATCTTCTTCTCGATGTCGGCGAAGCTCATCTGGTCGACGTTGCGCAGCACCGGCACAACCAGGCCGCGCGGCGAACCCACCGCGATGCCGATGTCGAAGTAGCCGTGGTAGACGATGTCGTTGCCGTCGACCGACGCGTTGATGATGGGGTACTTCTTCAGCGCCGCCACGGCCGCCTTGACGAAGAAGCTCATGAAGCCCAGCTTGACGCCATGCTCCTTCTCGAACTTCTCCTGGAACTTCTTGCGCATCTCCATGACCGGGGCCATGTTGACTTCGTTGAAGGTGGTCAGGATGGCGTTGGTGGACTGCGACTGCAGCAGGCGCTCGGCGATGCGGGCGCGCAGGCGGGTCATGGGCACGCGCTGTTCGGGGCGGTCGCCGAGGTTTTGCTGAGCCGGCGCGGCCACGGCCGGCAGCGGCTTGGCGACGGCAGGCGCGGCGGGCACGACCAGCGGTGCAGTCACGGCAGCGGGCTTGGCGGCGGCGCCGAGGGCGTCGCCCTTGGTCACGCGGCCGTCCTTGCCGGAGCCGGCGACGTCAGTGGCGGCCAAGCCCTTCTCGGCCAGGATCTTGGCGGCGGCCGGCATGGCCACGTCGCCCTTGCTGCCGCCGGCTGCGGGAGCAGCAGCAGGAGCGGCAGCCGCAGCCGCAGCCGGGGCGGCGACGGACGCGGTCGTGGCGGGCGCGGCGACGCCGGCCTTGCCTTCGGTGTCGATCCTGGCAAGCAGTTCCTGGCTGACGACGGTGCTGCCGTCGGCCTTCAGGATCTCGGCGAGCACGCCGGCGGCGGGTGCCGGCACTTCGAGCACGACCTTGTCGGTCTCGATCTCGACGAGGGTCTCGTCGATGGCAACGGCTTCACCGGGCTTCTTCTTCCAGGTCAGCAGCGTGCCTTCGGAAACGGATTCGGAGAACTGGGGGGTCTGGACGTCAACGATGGCCATGGTGGGAGGCTCCGTGTCTTCTATTTGGGTGTGGGGTGCGCAGGCGCGAACAGGCGCAGCGCCAGGAAACCGGCGCTGCGCTGAACCGTCTTATTTGGTGAGGATGAAGCCCTTGAGCTTGGCGAAGGCCTGGTCGAGCAAGGCTTTCTGCTGCTCCTGGTGCAGGTGGGCGTAGCCGCAGGCCGGGCTGGCGCTGGCCGGGCGGCCTGCGTAGCCGAGCTTCTGGCCTTCGACCATGTTCTCGTGCACATAGTGCTGCACGAAGAACCAGGCGCCCTGGTTCTGCGGTTCGTCCTGGCACCAGACGATGTCGGTCGCGTGCGGGTACTTCTTCAGCTCGGCCGCGAAGGCCTTGTGCGGGAAGGGGTAGAGCTGCTCGACGCGCACGATGGCCACGTCGGCGGACTTCTTCTCGGCACGGGTGCGGACCAGGTCGTAATACACCTTGCCCGAGCAGACGATGACGCGCTTGACCTTCTCGGCATGGACCGTGGCGTCCTGCTCGCCGATGACGGTCTTGAACTCGCCCTTGGTGAACTCGACCAGCGGCGACGTCGCGTCCTTGGCACGCAGCAGGCTCTTGGGCGTCATGATGACCAAGGGCTTGCGGAACATGCGCAGCATCTGGCGGCGCAGCACGTGGAAGATCTGCGCGGCGTTGGTGGGCTGCACGATCTGCATGTTGTTGTCCGCGGCCAGCTGCATGAAGCGCTCCAGGCGAGCGGAGCTGTGCTCCGGGCCCTGGCCTTCGTAGCCGTGCGGCAGCATCATCGTCAGGCCGTTGGACCGGCCCCACTTCACTTCGCCGGAGGCGATGAACTGGTCGATGACGACCTGGGCGCCATTGACGAAATCGCCGAACTGCGCTTCCCAGATGGTCAGCGTGTTGGGTTCGGCGGCAGCGTAGCCGTACTCGAAGCCCAGCACCGCCTCTTCCGACAGGATGGAGTCGATGACCGTGAACGGCGCCTGGCCCTCGGCCACGTTCTGCAGCGGGATGTAGATTCCGTCATTCCAGCTGCTGCGGTTCTGGTCGTGCAGCACCGCGTGGCGGTGCGTGAACGTGCCGCGGCCGCTGTCCTCGCCGGACAGGCGCACCGGATAGCCGCTGGCCACCAGCGACGCAAAGGCCATGCTCTCGCCCATGCCCCAGTCGACGTTGACCTCGCCCCGGCCCATTGCGGCGCGGTCGCCGTAGAGCTTCTGCACCAGGTTGTGCGCGGCAAAGTCCTTGGGGATGGTGGTCAGCTTCTCGGCCAGGCGCTTCCACTCGGCCACCGGGATGGCCGTGTCGCAGCTGTCCGTCCACTTCTTGCCGAGGAAGGGCGACCAGTCGGTCGCGAACTTGCTCTTGAAGTTGGTCAGCACCGGGTCGACCGTGTGGCGGCCTTCGTCCATCGCGGCGCGGTAGGCCTTGACCATGTCGTCCGGGCCTTCGGCCGGCAGCACGTTCTGCGCGACCAGCTTGTCGGCATAGACCTTGCGCGTGCCGGGGTGGGCGGCGATCTTCTTGTACATCATCGGCTGCGTCAGCGCCGGCGTGTCCTGCTCGTTGTGGCCCAGCTTGCGGAAGCAGACGATGTCCAGCACGACGTCTTTCTTGAACTCCGCGCGGTAGTCCATGCACAGCTGCGTGGCCCACACGACGGCTTCGGCGTCGTCGCCGTTCACGTGCAGCACCGGGGCCTCGATCATCTTGACGACGTCGGAGCAGTACCAGGTGGAGCGCAGGTCGCGCGGGTCGCTGGTAGTGAAGCCGATCTGGTTGTTGATGACGATGTGCACCGTGCCACCCGTGCGGTAGCCGCGCGTCTGCGCCATGGCCAGCGTTTCCTGCACGACGCCCTGGCCACCGAAGGCCGCGTCGCCGTGCACCAGCACCGGCAGCACCTGGCTGCCGACGGTGTCGCCACGGCGGTCCTGGCGGGCGCGCACGCTGCCTTCCACGACCGGGTTGACGATTTCCAGGTGGGACGGGTTGAACGCCAGGCTCAGGTGGACCGGACCGCCCTGCGTGGACACGTCGGAGCTGAAGCCCTGGTGGTACTTCACGTCGCCGGCCGGCAGGTCTTCGGCGGCCTTGTGCTCGAACTCGGCGAACAGGTCGGCGGGCATCTTGCCCAGCGTGTTGACCAGCACGTTCAGGCGACCCCGGTGGGCCATGCCGATGACGATCTCCTGCACGCCGCGCTCGCCGCCGCGCTGGATCAGTTCGTCCATCGCCGCGATGAAGCTCTCGCCGCCTTCCAGCGAGAAGCGCTTCTGGCCGACGTACTTGGTGTGGAGGTAGCGCTCCAGGCCTTCGGCCGCGGTCAAGCGGTCGAGGATGTGCTTCTTCTCGTCGGGCGTGAAGGTCGGCTTGCCGCGCGCCTTCTCCAGGCGCTCCTGCCACCAGCGCTTTTCGCCGGGGTCGGAGCCGTGCATGAACTCGGAGCCGATGCTGCCGCAGTAGGTCTCGCGCAGCGCCTGCACGATCTGGCGCAGCGTCATCGTCTCGCCACCGAAGTAGCTGTTCACGGCGCTGAACGAGATGTCCATGTCGGACTCGGTCAGGTCATAGAACGCCGGGTCGAGCTCGGGAATCTTGGGGCGCTCGGCGCGCTTGAGGGGGTCCAGCTCCGCCCAGCGGTTGCCCAGGAAGCGATAGGCCGCGATCAGCGACTGCACGTGCACCTGCTTGCGGGCCACGGCCAGGTCGGCGCTGGAGGCCTTGGCGGCGAAGGCATTGGCCTTGGCGCGCTGGGCGAAGGATTCGACTACCGGGGCATGGGCCACGTCGCGGGCCTCGCTGCCATCGACCGCCGGGACATGCTGCAACGCGTCGAAGTAGGTGCGCCAGTTGTCGGGGACGGAGCCGGGGTTGTCGAGGTAGGCCTCGTACATTTCCTCCACATACGGCGCGTTTCCGCCGAACAGGTAGGAGTTGCCCTGGTATTGCTGCATCATCTTTCGCTCACCTCATGCCCCGGCTTCCAGGGAGTTGGCTGGTTGAAGAACCTTCCGCGACACGGCTCGACCGATTGGCGGATTGCGACCCACCTCCACTGTTGCCAGTGACAACAGCGAAAGGGACGGGAAGGATTGGTTGAATCTCAGGGGGCGAACTCTAGCACTCCGGGTTTGCCCGACAAGGCGGCGGGGCCGCGACAAAGTTGACACCCCCGTAAACTTGCGCGCGTGCCAGCCCCGACATTGAATGGCTGCACCCCAGGGACATTCAGGAGATCCCACATGCAAGTCCAGGTCGTTGACTACCGCGCTGCAGACGCGGCCGAAAAGTTCACCCGCTCCCTGCACGAGACCGGCTTCGGCGTGCTGACCAACCATCCCGTGCGCCAGGCGCTGGTCGAGAAGATCTACGCCGACTGGCTGGCCTTCTTCAACAGCGAGGCCAAGCACGACTTCGCGTTCTCGAAGGAGACGCAGGACGGCTATTTCTCGACGGCCATCTCGGAGACCGCCAAGGGCTCCACGCAGAAGGACATCAAGGAATACTTCCACGTCTACCCCTGGGGCCGCATCCCCGAGCCGCTGAAGCAGGACGCCCTCACCTACTACCGTGAGGCCAATGCGCTGGCCGAAGAACTGCTGGGCTGGGTCGAGCGCTACACGCCGCCCGAGATCGCCGCGAAGTACCGCGAGCCGCTGTCCCACATGATCCAGGGCAGCAGCAAGACGCTGCTGCGCGTGCTGCGCTACCCGCCGCTGACCGGCCACGAGCCCGAAGGCTCGCTGCGCGCTGCGGCGCATGGCGACATCAACCTGCTGACCATCCTGCCCGCCGCCAACGAGCCGGGCCTGCAGGTGCTGGGCACCGATGGCGCCTGGCACGACGTGCCCTGCGACTTCGGCACGCTGACCATCAACATCGGCGACATGCTGCAGGAAGCCTCCGAGGGCTACTACCCGTCCACGCAGCACCGCGTCGTCAACCCGACCGGCGAAGGCGCGAAGAAGAGCCGTGTGTCGCTGCCGCTGTTCCTGCACCCGCGCGACAACGTGGTGCTGAGCGACCGCTACACGGCGGACGCGTATCTGAACGAGCGGCTGCGGGAGCTGGGCGTCAAGACCTGAGGGCGCGGCCGCCCTGCGACGATCACGCCGTGAATCCACCGCGAGTGATCGAGATCCATCCTGACGCGCCGCCCAAGCCGGCCGTCGGGCAAGCCTGCAACGGCTGCGGCGTGTGCTGCCTGGCGGAGCCCTGCCCGCTGGGCGTGCTGTTGAGCCGGCGCACGACGGGCGCCTGCGTCGCGGTGCGCTGGCAGGGTGCGCGCTACGTGTGCGGCGCGCTGACGGCACAACCGCGTGGACTGCGCGGCTGGCTGGTGCGGCGCTGGATCGCGTCCGGCGCCGGTTGCGATTGCTCACTCGAAGCCGAGGGCAAGCCCTAGCGCAGATGCGGGGATGCGCGGCTAGGATTTTTGGCTTCTGCAGTCCCGAGGAAGCCGCATGAAATCCGTTCTCCGTCTGCTGCCGCTGCTGGCGGCCTTGGCACTGGGCGCCGCCACCGCCGCGCCGCTGCGCTGGGCCGCGCAGAACGACATCCTGACGCTGGACCCGCATGCGCAGGACCACAACACGTCCAACACCATCGGCACGCACATCTACGAAGGCCTCACGCGGCTGAGCCGCGACTACCGGCCCGAGCCGTCGCTGGCCACCAAGTGGACGTATGTGTCGCAGACGCAGGTGCGCTTCGACCTGCGCAAGGGCGTCAAGTTCCACGACGGCACGCCTTTCACGGCCGACGACGTGGTCTTCAGCTTCGGCCGCATCACGCAGCCGCAGGGCACCAAGCAGACCTATGTGTCGGGCATCAAAGAGGTGAAGAAGATCGACGACCACACGGTCGACCTGATCCTGGAAGCCCCGACGCCCATGCTGCTGCAGAACATCATCAGCTTCCCCATCATGAGCAAGTCGTGGTCGGAGAAGAACAAGACCACCAGCACGCAGGACTACAAGGCCAAGGAAGAGAACTACGCGTCGCGCAACGCCAATGGCACCGGCCCGTACAAGCTGGTGAGCTGGACGCCCGACCAGGCCGTCAAGATGACCATCAACAAGGACTGGTGGGACAAGACGACCAGCAACGTCACGGAGCTGACCTACCTACCGATCAAGAGCGCCCCCACGCGCGTGGCCGCGCTGCTGTCGGGCGACGTGGACATCGTCACCGACCTGCCGCCGCAGGACTTCTTCAAGCTCAAGGAGGACGGCAAGGTCAAGCTGCTGGAGGGCGCCGAGATCCGCACCATCTTCCTCGTCATGGACGAGGGCAGCGACGAGCTGCGCGAGTCCAGCGTGAAGGGCAGGAACCCGTTCAAGGACAGAAAAGTGCGCGAGGCCATGAACCTGGCGCTGGACCGCGAGGCCATCAAGCGCAGCATCATGCGCGGCCTGTCCGTGCCCGCCGCGCTGATGGTGCCGCCGGGCGTGAACGGCTATGACGCCGCGCTCGACAAGCCCGTCAAGCCCGACCTCGACAAGGCCCGCAAGCTGCTCGCCGAGGCCGGCTACCCGCAGGGCTTCGAGGTGCCGCTGCATTGCCCCAACAACCGCTACGTGAACGACGAGCAGGTCTGCCAGGCGGCGGTGTCGATGTTCGCCAAGATCGGCGTGAAGGCACGCCTCATCGCTGCGCCCTTCTCCACGCACAGCCAGACCTTCCAGCGCGGCGAGTCGCCGTTCTACATGCTGGGCTGGGGCGTCTCCACCTACGACGCGCTGTACGCCATGCAGGCCTGGGGCCACACGCGCACGACGGGCGCCGACGGCAACTTCAACTTCGGCAAGGTCAGCGACGCGACGCTGGACGGGCTGATCCAGCAGATCAAGTTCGAGCCCGACGTGCCCAAGCGCAATGCGCTCATCAGGGAGGCGCTGCTGCGCATCCGCGACGAGTCGCTGTTCATCCCCATCCACCACCAGATCCGGCCCTGGGCGATGAAGCCGAACGTGGACACCATCCACCGCTCCAACGACTACTTCGAAGCCCGCTACACCACCCTCAAATGAAGCCATCGACCGCACTCGCCGCCGCACTGCTGCTGGCCGCCGGCCTGGCGTCCCAGCCAGCTGCGGCCAACACCCTGCGCTGGGCCGCGCAGAACGACATCCAGACGCTGGACCCTCATTCGCAGAACCACTCGGCCACGACGACGATCACCGGCTACGTCTACGAGGGGCTGACGCGCTACACCGAGACCTTCGACGTGGAACCCGCGCTGGCGGCCAAGTGGACCTTCGTGACGCCCACGCAGGTGCGCTTCGAGCTGCGCCGCGGCGTGAAGTTCCACGACGGCACGCCGTTCACGGCGGACGACGTGGTGTTCAGCTTCCAGCGCATCCGCCATCCGGCAAGCAACATGGTCATCTACGCGTCGGGCGTGAAGGAGGCGAAGAAGATCGACGACTTCACCGTCGACCTGCTGCTGGACGGCCCGAACCCGGTGCTGCTGCGCAACCTGACCTTCGTGCGCGTCGTCAGCAAGGCCTGGGCGCAGAAGAACAAGGTCGAGAACCCGCAGGACTTCAAGGCCAAGGAGGACACCTTCGCCGCGCGCAACGCGATGGGCACGGGACCATTCAAGGTCGTGGCCTGGCAGCCGGACCAGCGCCTCAACATGGTCGCCAACAAGGACTGGTGGGACAAGCCCAAGGGCAACATCAGCGCCGTCACCTACCTGCCCATCAAGTCCGACGCGACGCGCGTGGCGGCGCTGCTGTCGGGCGACCTGGACCTGCTGACCGACCTGCCGCCGCAGGACGTCGCCAAGCTCAAGGCCGACCCGCGGCTGAAGGTCATCGAAGGGCCCGAGAACCGCACCATCTTCTTCGCGCTGGACCTGGGCAGCGACGAGATCAAGGGCGCCAGCGTGAAGGGCAGGAACCCGTTCAAGGACAGGCGCGTGCGCGAGGCCATGTCGGTCGCCATCGACCGCGAGGCCATCAAGCGCAGCCTGATGCGCGGCCTGGCCATCCCCGCGGCCGTCATGGTGGCCCCGGTGGCCTACGGCTGGTCGCAGGAGCTGGACGCGGCGCCGAAGGCCGACATCGCCCGCGCCAGACTGCTGATGGCCGATGCGGGCTACGCCGACGGCTTCGAGGTGCCGCTGGCCTGCCCCAACGACCGCTACGTCAACGACGAGGAAATCTGCCAGGCGGTCGTCTCGATGTGGGCGCGCATCGGCATCAAGGCGCGGCTGACGACGCAGCCGATGACGCAGCACTCCGCCGCGCTGCAGCGCTACGAGCTGCCGCTGTACCTGTACGGCTGGGGCGTGACCACCTTCGACGCGCAGTACACGCTGCAGGATATCGTCCACACCAAGACCGGCGGCGCCGACGGCAAGGGCAATTACTCACGCGTCAGCGACGCCCGGGTGGACGCGCTGGTGCAGCAGATGAAGGTCGAGACCGACGCGCCCAAGCGCCTGGCGCTGATGCAGGAAGCCTTGAAACGCACGCGGGACGAATACCTCTTCATCCCCATCCACCACCAGGTCCGCCCGTGGGCGATGAAGGCCGGCGTGACCATCCCGCACTCGGCGAATGACGCGCCGCAGGCGAAGTGGGCGACGGTGAAATGAACCACCTCCGACACGCGCTCTGCGCGGCCCTGCTGGCCGCGATGCTGGCCGGTTGCGCCGGCAATCGCCCGCTGGAATTCGCGCAGCCCGTGGCGCTCCAAGACGCACTGCCCGAGCACACGGCCATCTACCTCGTGCGGGCTCCGCACGACGGTGGCGTCATCGAGCTGATGCTGGACGGCCAACCCGTGGCCAGGCTGCCCGCCAACGGCTACACGACGGTCCAGGTGCGACCGGGCCAGCGACGGCTGACCGCCACGGCCAAAGGCTCGGGCAAAGACGGCCAAGTGGACTCGCTGCTGGAGGCCAAGCCCGGGGAGCGCCACTTCTACTACCTGGTCCAGCCCACCGACGTGAGGCCGAACCTGGGCGGCGCGCTCGTCGTCGTGCCCAAGCTGGTGTTGTTCCTCCCTTCCTATGGCGGCACACCGGTGCCCGCGGGCGCGCGCGTCTGGCAGGAGATGAGCGAAGCCGACGCGCAGGGCATGCTTGGCATCTCCAAACTGGTCATGCCAGAGCAGATGATTTACTGAACGCTGAGTTTGGCTGACTCGTACGCGGCGTGAGTTCCAATCCACGCCATGCACGACGCGCCCTTCCAGCCCACCCACATCACCCCCAGCGACGAGCAAGTCGCCATCCAGTTGCTCAAGACCCGGCTGCTGCTCGTGGAGGCCAATGCCGGCGCGGCGAAGACGACGACGCTGGCGTTGCGCATCGCGCAGGCGCTGCAGCGCGGTGCCCAAGCCGAGACCCTGCTCGCGCTGACGACGACGGCGCCCGCCGTCGCGGCGCTGAAGGCGCGGCTGGCGCACATCGGTGTGCCCAAGGCCACGGTCCAGAAGCTGCGCATCGACACCTTCGAGGCGTTCAGCCTGGCGGTGCTCGCGGCAGCCGAAGGCGAGAAGGCGCGCATCGTCACGTCGCGCGAGCAGGTGCAGCCCCATGTCGTGCGTGCCATCGAGCGCGCACAGTCGTTCCCGGATGAGCGCTATCCCGAGGACCTGGCGAACGACGCGATGCCGGCCGACCTGGTCGAAGGCCTGCTCAAGTCCTTCGACGTGCTGAAGGGCCGCATGGTCGTCGAGCACCTGGACGCCGAGGAGCGCTTGACGCCGGAGCGGGCCGAGGCGCTGGGTTTCGGCTACCTGACGATGCGTGTGTGGACCTGCTACGAGTTCATCCGCAAGGGCGGGCATCCGGACCGCCCCGAGTTCCGGTTCGACGGCGACGGCGTCTACGACCTGGCCCGGCTGCTGATGTCCGGCGAGATCGACACCCAGGACGACGTGCTGAAGCTGGGTCTCGCGCTGGTCTGCGTCGATGAGATGCATGACGTGAACCGCGCCGCCTTCACCGTGCTGAAGGCCGTGCTGGCCGCCAACCCGCGCGCGGCGTTCGTGGGCGTGGGCGACCGCGACCAGGTCATCCACGCGCAGACCGGCGCAGACGCCGCGTTCATGCGCGAGCACTTCCGGGCGGAGATCGGCACGCCAGAAGTCCTGCTCCTCACGCGCAGCCACCGCTTCAGCCCGCAGCTTGCCCTGCACGTCGGCGCGCTGGCGCGCAAGCCCTATGCCGCAGACGACGCGCTGCACACGGACATCCACCTGGAGCGCTGCGAGTCGCCCCGCCTCGCCGCCGAGTTCATCGCCCGCCAGGCGCAGGCGCATCACCAGCAGCAGGCGCTGGCCAGCCTGCGCGTGCTGCTGCGCCACGCGGCGCAGTCGGTGCTGATCGAGCATGCGCTGCTGCGCCATGGCATGGCCTACGGCTCGGTGGGCTTTGCGCCCTACCTGGAACGACCGGAGACGTTGCTGGTGCGGGGCCTGCACGCCCACGCCCGCAACGACTACAGCGGTTTCGCGGAGCCGGCGCAGCGCGCGCGTCTGCTGGACGCGCTGCTGCTGTTTTCCGGCGCCCGCATCGACAGCATCGAACTGCGCCACCTCGACAGCGCCGCGGCGCAGCGCGCCGCCGTCGCCGAGGCCGCCGCGCACGCGGACTCGACGCAGCGCTTTGTCGACGCCCACGTGCTGCGCAGTGCCAACCCCGCGGCGCGGCGGCCCCTGGAGGCCGCCCTGGCCCTCCTTCGCACCGGCGATGCCGAGGCCTTCGAGGCGTCGTTCATGAAGGCGCTGGACCCGCTGAAGCTGGCCTCCCGCGTGTTCGTGCGCCAGGACGATGCCGCGCAGGTGGCCGACAACGTCGCGCAGCTTCATGACCTGGCCGTGGCGGAGGCCGTGGAGGCAGGCGCCGGCGTGGATGGCGCGTTCCGCATGTTCTCGGCCATGGACGCCGCGCGGCGGCGCCTGCGCGCCAGCGACCGCGTCGTGCTGTCCAGCATCGAGGCGGCCAAGGGCCTGGAGTTCGACCACGTCGTCATCCCGCACCTGTCGCACGGCCAGTTCAGCGCCGCGTCGGCGGAGCACCGCAACCTGCTGTACGTCGCGATGACGCGCGCAAGGCGGCGCCTCACGCTGGTCTTCGACCCGCAGCGCCCGTCCCGCTTCCTGAAGGACGCGGCGCTGGTGGACTGAGCGGCGATGATGCCGCCCTCATGAAGCCCCCCGTCATCAACTTCTCCACGCTGCAGGCGGCGGTCGAGATCACCGCCACCCTCGCCTTCGCGCTGTCGGGCCTGCTGGCTGGCGCGCGCAAGCAGCTCGACGTCGTCGGCCTGTGCGTCGTCGCGGGCCTGTCGGCCTTCGGCGGCGGCACGCTGCGCGACGTGCTGCTGGACCGCCGGCCGTTCTTCTGGGTCGACCACGCCGACTGGCTGTGGGCGCTGATGGCGCTGTGCCTCGCGGCCATGCTGCTGATGCGCCGGCGCCACCTGGCGCTGACCGAGCGCGCCATCCAGTGGCCCGACGCACTGGGGCTGGGCCTGTTCACGGCCAACGGCACGCTGGTGGCGCTGGACGCGGGCATGCCGGCCATCGTGGCCGTGCTGATGGGCGTCATCACGGCCACCTTCGGCGGCGTGCTGCGCGACATCGTCTGCAACGAGATCCCCGCCGCCTTCCACGACCACCGGCCCTACGCGCTGTGCAGCTTCGTGGGCGGCTGGGTCATGGTCGCGGCGGTGGCACTGGACGCGCCGCAGTGGGCCGCCATCAGCGCCACGGCCGCCACCGCCGTGCTGCTGCGCGGGCTGGCGCTGCGGACGGGCTGGACGCTGCCGGCCTGGCGTATCAACAAGCGCTGACGCGTGACGGTACGGCGCCGCTGGTTCCCGCCAGCGCCGTACGGATTTCCTCAGTTGAAGTGGCCTGGGCGCAGCCCTAATCTCGCGTGCACACGTTCAGACAGGAGACGCACCATGGCCACCAAACTCGACCCCATCATCTGGGGCAAGGACAAGTCCATCAACTACAGCAAGATCTCCGTGGGTGCGCTGGCCAAGGCCGTCAGCGAGGACCTGGAGGAGTTCGGCGAAAAGGGCGTGCAGGGCGTCAAGCTGGGCAGCAACCTTGGCAACTTCCTGAACTACGAGAAGGCAGCCAAGCGGGCGGCCGATCCGTACTACGTGCTCGGCGTGCACAGCAACGGCAGCCTGATCCTGGTGCTGCGCGACAAGAAGAATGACAAGTTCGAGGCGATGGAGGTCGCCGTGAAGGGCTACGAGGCGATCAAGGCCAAGTTGGCCAACGCCAGCGCCAAGGTGGTGAACATCTCCAAGGACAAGGAAGAGTCCATCATCAAGGGCGCCTCCGCGGCGCAGGCCGACAAGTTCAAGACCACCGTCTCGAACGACGACAACCCGGACTTCGGCGGCATCACGGGCACCGTCATCCTGTGCGCGCACGGCCGGCCGAAAGCGCTGCCTTCGGGCCGCATCATTGGCGACGAGTTCGGCCACCGCAAGCCCGAGGACATCGTCAAGCTGCTGACCGGGCACAAGAAGGCCAGCGAACGCATCGGCAAGGACTTCAGCGGCAAGATCGTGCTGAGCGGCTGTTTCACGGCCTCCGGCGGCCCCGAGGGCAGCAAGCAGGACGACGTGTTCGCCGGCAAGGTGCTGTCGCTGCTGCGCAAGAAGGGCTACGCCAAGGCCGTGGTCGTCGGCATGCCCGGCCCCTCGATCACCGCACGGGAGGACGGCGAGAAGGCCGGCGACGGCACGTCCATGAAGCGTGGCGACAAGCACGTGCTGGTCAACCAGAACACCGCGGAGAACGCGCGCAAGCTGGCCAAGCTGGAGGCCGAGGAGAAGAAGCTGGCCGACAAGGTGTCGGACTGCGCGAAGGCCTACAACAAGCTGCTGGAGCCGCGCAACGACGCCAACGACAAGTACAACGACCTGCTCAAGCAGTTCAAGGATGCGAAGGCCGCAACGACCCTGGACGCGAAGGCCTTCCTGGCCGCCCCCAAGACCGTCAAGCTCGGCACGGACATCAAGGCCGCGAAGAAGACCTTCGACGGCCTCGACGCCAAGCTCAAGGATGCGCGCAAGGACTACGACAAGGCCAAGACGGCTCACGACACCAAGGCCAAGGCCATCGACGACACCGGATTGCGCAAGACCATGGCCAAGGTCACCGGCAGCTTCGGGCTGCGACAGATCAACTGAGCCCTGCTTCAGTCTGAGCCAACGAAACGACCGCCCGAAGGCGGCCGTTGCACAGCGCGGCGTCTTCTCAGTTCAATGCCAGGCGCGCCCGCGCGGCGGCGTACTCGCGCTTGAGCCGCGCCACCAGTTCGCCTGCGGGCACCACCTCGTGGATGGCGCCCACGCCCTGGCCGCTGCCCCAGATGTCCTTCCAGGCCTTGGCCGCGCCGCCGCCGAAGTTCATCGCGCTGGGATCGCTGTCGGGCAGGTTGTCGGGGTCCAGGCCGGCAGCCACCACGGAGCCGCGCAGGTAGTTGCCGTGCACGCCGGTGAACAGGTTGCTGTAGACGATGTCGTCGCTGTTGCTGGCCACGATCATCTGCTTGTAGGCGTCGCTGGCGCGGGCCTCGGTCGTCGCGATGAAGGCCGAGCCGATGTAGCCCAGGTCGGCGCCCATGGCCTGCGCGGCCAGCACGGCGCCGCCCGAGGCGATGGCGCCCGACAGCGCCACGGGGCCGTCGAACCACTCGCG
Source organism: Roseateles sp. (assembly GCF_965229315.1). Taxonomy (GTDB): domain Bacteria; phylum Pseudomonadota; class Gammaproteobacteria; order Burkholderiales; family Burkholderiaceae_C; genus Pelomonas. The sequence goes on along the minus strand of NZ_CBDDJA010000002.1, from coordinate 879,829 downwards.
GATTTCCTGGATCAGCGCGAACGGGCTCTTCACGCCCGCATGGCCGCCCGCGCCGGCCGCCACGGCGATGAGGCCGTCGGCGCCCTTCTCGATGGCCTTCTTCGCGAACTTGTTGTTGATGATGTCGTGCAGCACGATGCCGCCCCAGGCGTGCACGGCCTGGTTCACGTCTTCACGCGCGCCCAGGCTGGTGATGATGATCGGCACCTTGTACTTGGCGCAGACCGCCATGTCGTGCTGCAGGCGCTCGTTGCTCTTGTGCACGATCTGGTTGATGGCGAACGGCGCGGCGGGCTTGTCGGGGTTGGCGCGGTTGTGGGCCGCCAGCTCTGTCGTGATCTCGGCCAGCCATTCGTCCAGCAGCTCGGCAGGCCGGGCATTGAGCGCCGGCATGGAGCCGACGATGCCGGCCTTGCACTGCTCGATGACGAGCCTGGGGTTGCTGATGATGAACAGCGGCGAACCGATGACCGGCAGCGGCAGGTTCTTCAGGATCGGGGGCAAGGCCAAGTTCAGTCTCCTCAGAAGGCTTCGAGCGACAGCTCGGTGACGCTGTCGGCGCCATCGACGATGGCGGCACGCAGCGACGCGGTGCGCGGCAGGATGTGCTCGGCGTAGAAACGCGCGGTCACGATCTTGGCGGTCATGAAATCCTTGTCAGTCGCCAACGCGTCTTCCGCCGCGATCAGCGCGCGTGCCAGTTGCCAGCCGGCGACGAGGTTGCCCGCCAGCATCAGGTAGGGCACAGAGCCGGCGTAGGCCGCATTGGGGTTGCCCTTGGCCGAGCCGGCGATGAAGTCCACGGCGGCGAGGAAGTCCTCGCGCGAGGCGCGCAACGCCTTCAGCACGGACTTGGCGGCGGCGCTGTCGCGCTTCGCCAGTTCGCCTTCCGTAGCCTCGACCCGGCCGGCGATGCCGCGCGCCACAGCACCGCCGTCTCGCGAGGTCTTGCGGCCCACCAGGTCGTTGGCCTGGATGGCGGTCGTGCCTTCGTAGATGGTCAGGATCTTGGCGTCGCGGTAGTACTGCGCCGCGCCGGTCTCCTCGATGAAGCCCATGCCGCCGTGCACCTGCACGCCCAGCGACGTGACCTCCAGGCTCATCTCGGTGCTGTAGCCCTTCACCAGCGGCACCATGAAGTCGTAGAAGGCCTGGTTCTGCTGGCGCGCGTCGGCGTCAGGGTGGTGATGCGCGGCGTCGAACGCCGCCGCGGCCGTGCTGGCCATCGCGCGGCAACCCTCGGTCAGCGCGCGCATCGTCATCAGCATGCGGCGCACGTCGGGGTGATGGATGATGGATGCGGGGCCGGCCACCGAGCCGTCCACGGGGCGCGACTGCACGCGGTCCTTCGCATAGGCCGCAGCCTTCTGGTAGGCCCGGTCGGCGATGCCAATGCCCTGGATGCCGACACCGTAGCGGGCCGCGTTCATCATGATGAACATGTACTCCAGGCCGCGGTTCTCCTGGCCGATCAAGGTACCGACGGCGCCGCCGTGGTCGCCGAACTGCAGCACCGCCGTGGGGCTGGCCTTGATGCCCATCTTGTGCTCGATGGACACGCAGTGCGCGTCATTGCGCGCGCCCAGCGAGCCGTCCGCATTGACGAGAAACTTGGGCACCAGGAACAGGCTGATGCCCTTCACGCCCTCCGGCGCACCGACCACGCGGGCCAGCACGAGGTGGACGATGTTCTCGGCCATGTCGTGCTCGCCGTAGGTGATGAAGATCTTGGTGCCGAACACCTTGTAGGTGCCGTCGCCTTGAGGCTCGGCGCGCGTGCGCACCAGCGCCAGGTCCGAGCCGGCCTGCGGCTCGGTGAGGTTCATCGTGCCGGTCCACGAGCCGTCCAGCAGCTTGGGGATGTAGACGGACTTCTGCTCGTCGGTGCCGGCGGTCAGCAGCGCCTCGACGGCGCCGTCGGTCAGCAGCGGGCAGAGGGCAAAGCTCATGTTGGCGGCCTGCAGCATCTCGTTGCAGGCCGCCGCGATGGTCTTGGGCGCGCCCTGGCCGCCGAACTCGGTCGGGTGCACCAGCCCCTGCCAGCCGCCCTCCGCATACGCGCGAAAGGCCTGCTTGAAGCCGGGCGTCGTCGTGACGACGCCGTCCTTCCAACTGGACGGGTTCTTGTCGCCTTCGAAGTTCAGCGGCGCGATGACGTCCTGAGTCAGCTTGGCGCACTCCTCCAGCACGGCAGCGGCCGTGTCCAGGCCGAAGTCGGCGAAGGCGGGGATCTGTTCGGTCAGCGTCTGCAGGCCAGCCAGGTGCTGGATGTTGAAGAGCATGTCCTTGACGGGCGCTTGGTAACTCATTTGTTCCTCCTGGCGGAAACAAAAAGGGCGCCGCGACGACGAAGGTCGGGGCGCCCGGTGTGATGTCGGCGTGGGGGATTTACAGCGCGGCGACGAGTTCCGGCACGGCCGTGAACAGGTCGGCTTCCAGGCCGTAGTCGGCCACCGAGAAGATCGGCGCTTCCGGGTCCTTGTTGATGGCCACGATGACCTTGGAGTCCTTCATGCCGGCCAGATGCTGGATGGCGCCGGAGATGCCCGCCGCGATGTAGAGCTGCGGCGCGACGATCTTGCCGGTCTGGCCGACCTGCCAGTCGTTGGGCGCATAGCCCGCGTCGACGGCGGCGCGCGAGGCGCCCAGCGCCGCGCCGAGCTTGTCGGCCAGCGGCGTCAGCACTTCCATGAACTTGTCGTTCGAACCCAGCGCGCGGCCACCCGACACGATGATCTTGGCGGCGGTCAGCTCGGGACGGTCGCTCTTGGTCACCTCGCGGCCGACGAAGCTGCTCTTGCCGCTGTCCGCGGAAGCCGCCACGGTGTCCACGGCGGCCGAGCCACCACTGGCGGCGGCCGGGTCGAAGCCGGTCGTGCGCACGGTGACGACCTTGGTGGCGTCGCTGCTCTGCACGGTGGCGATGGCGTTGCCGGCGTAGATCGGGCGCTCGAACGTGTCGGCGCTGATGACCTTGGTGATGTCGCTGACCTGGGCCACGTCCAGCAGCGCGGCGACGCGCGGGGCGACATTCTTGCCGGCGGCGGTGGCGGGGAAGAGGATGTGGCTGTAGCCCGAGGCGAGTGCCACGACCTGCGCGGCGACGTTCTCGGCCAGGCCTTCGGCCAGCGCGGCCGAGTCGGCATGCAGCACCTTGGCGACGCCGGCGATCTGCGCGGCGGCGGCGGCAGCGGCAGCGGCGTTGTGGCCAGCCACCAGCACGTGCACGTCGCCACCGGTGGCGATGGCGGCGGTGACGGTGTTCAGCGTGGCGCCCTTGATCGAGGCGTTGTCGTGTTCGGCAATTACAAGGGCAGTCATCAGATCACCTTCGCTTCAGTCTTCAACTTGTTCACCAGGGTCGCCACATCGGGCACCTTCACACCGGCACCGCGCTTGGGCGGCTCGCTGACCTTCAGCGTCTTGATGCGCGGCGTCACGTCCACGCCCAGGTCGGCGGGCTTGACGATGTCGAGCGGCTTCTTCTTGGCCTTCATGATGTTGGGCAGCGTCACGTAACGCGGCTCGTTCAGGCGCAGGTCGGTCGTGATGACGGCCGGCAGGCTCAGGGACACGGTCTCCAGACCGCCGTCCACCTCGCGCGTCACGTTGACCTTGTCGCCGGCCACTTCCACCTTGCTGGCGAAGGTGCCTTGCGCCATGCCGGTGAGGGCCGCCAGCATCTGGCCGGTCTGGTTGCAATCGTCGTCGATGGCCTGCTTGCCGAGGATGACGAGCTGCGGCTGCTCCTTGTCGATCAGTGCCTTCAGCAGCTTGGCGACGGCCAGCGGCTGCAGTTCGAGGTCGGCGGGCGTTTCCACCAGGATGGCGCGGTCGGCGCCGATGGCCATCGCGGTGCGCAGCGTCTCCTGGCACTGCGTGACGCCGCAGGACACGGCGATGACCTCGGTGACGACGCCCTTCTCCTTCAGCCGCACGGCCTCTTCGACGGCGATCTCGTCGAAGGGGTTCATCGACATCTTCACGTTGGCAATGTCGACGCCCGTGCCGTCGCTCTTCACGCGCACCTTGACGTTGTAGTCGACGACGCGTTTGACAGGAACCAAGACCTTCATCGAAAACTCCAGCTCGAATTGACGTAAACGTTAACCAGATTCTACGGTGGCTCCCCGCCGGAGCCGCGCACAAAAAAGCACGATCGTTCGATTCTAGCGAGGCCGCCAGCCCCTGCGGATGGCCTCAGTTTGGAGAGGTCTCTCGAATCGCGAAGCTAGACTCCTCGCCCCCATGCAGAGCGCCGCTATTCCTGGCCGAGAGATCGGCGTTTTCGACTCCGGCGTCGGCGGTTTCACCGTACTGCGCGAACTGCGCGAGCTGTTGCCCCAGGCCCGCCTGCGCTATCTGGCCGACACCGCCTACGCCCCTTACGGCAACCTCAGCCCCGAGGCGATCCGCGCACGCAGTTTCGCGATCACGGCACACCTGCTGGCCCGCGGGGCCGGCCTCGTCGTCATCGCCTGCAACACGGCCACGGCCCATGCCATCGAGGCGCTGCGGGCCCACTGGCCGGGCGTGCCGTTCGTCGGCACGGAGCCGGGCATCAAGCCGGCCGTCGCGGCGACGCGCAACGGCCGCATCGGCCTGCTGGCCACGCCGGCCACGGCCGCCAGCCCCCGGCTGCGCGCGCTGATCGAGCGCCACGCGCAGGGGCGCGAGGTCGTCGTGCAGGGTTGCCCGGGCATCGTGGACCACATCGAGGCGGGCGACCTCGACAGCCAGGCGCTGCGCGAACTCGTCGAGCGCCACTGCACACCGCTGCGCGCGGTCGGTGTGGACACCGCGCTGCTGGGCTGCACGCACTACCCGCTCATCGAGCGGCTGTGGCAGGCGGCGTTGGGGCCGCACGTGAAGCTGCTGCGCATCGAGACCGCCGTGGCGCGACGCGCGGTCGACCTGTGGGTACCGGCCCCCGGCAGCCAGCCGGCGCTGCAGATCGAAACCAGCGGCGACCCGCGTGCACTGGGCGACTGGGTGGAGCGGGTGCTCGGCTGGCGGGGCCCGGACGTCCACGCCTGGCAACCCGAAAACGCCGCGCCTTAGCCGCCAAGACCCTGGCGGAATCGCGCCTGTTGCACCTGCAGTTCCTGCTGCGCAACGCCCAGACTCGCTGCGCTGAAATCGCGCGTGTCGGACGTGTGCATCAGCAGGGCCTGGGTCTCGTTGGCCATCAACTCTTCATTGCGGCGGTCGTAGCCCAGCCCGTCCAGGTAGCGGCGCCAGGCGCGGCGCTCGGGTTCGGTCAGGACCTCGTGCCAGAAGCGCAGGCAGTGCTCGCGATAGGCCTCGTCGGTGAAGAAGCGGCCGTGGCTGAGTTCGTGACGCAGCACGGAGACTCGCCGCGTGGCGTCCATGCCTTCATCGGCGAACGTGCCCGGATCGTCAAGCTGCGGCGCGCTGAAGCTCACCAGGGCGCCGACGCCGGTGCTGACGTAGCCTGCAGTGGCGTCCGGCGCAAGGGCGATCAGCTCCGCCTGCAGCAGCAGCGTGAGCAGGCGCTGCTCCTCGACATTCAGCGCGATGCCCTGGGCCTGTGCCAAGGTGAAGAAGCGGGCCAGGCCTTCGGCCGGATAGTCATGGCCGAGGAAGAAGCTGGCCGCACTGTCGCCGCTCGATGCGACCAACGCCTGCAACTGCTCGTCATCCAGCACCCGGTCACGGCTGCCCTGGCCCTTTTCGAGCAGGGCCGCGATGCGGTTCAGCGCCTGCCCCTGCACCGGCAATCCCGGGAACTGCACGACCAGCACGGCGGGATAGTCGCGCCAGCGGCGCACGATCCAGTCCTGCCGGGCGACCTCGGCCAGCAAGCCGTCCACGCCCGCCACAGGGATGCCCAACCGCGTGGCCACGGGCACCGGCAACGTGGACGCCGGGACGGCAGCGGCGGGCGCGCCCTGCGCCCACATGAGGCGCCAGGCCAGCACAGCGGCCCCGGCCAGCAGCAGCGCAAGGCACAGCCAGCCCAGCCACGAGCGCTGCAGCGGCGACACGAGGCGCGAACCCTGGCCCGGCGTCGCTCGGGCCGCCTTCAGTTGCGCACGGTGACGATGGTCACGCGGCGGTTCTCCGGCGCATCGACGCGCGCGGCATTCAACGGCTCGCTGGAGCCCTTGCCCACCGCGGTCAGCCGCTCAGGCAGGATGCCATGCTTGCCGGTCAGGTAGGCCATCACGGCCTCGGCGCGCAACTGCGACAGGCGCTGGTTGCCCGCGGCTTCGCCGCGCGCGTCGGCGTGCCCTTCGACGCGGAAGGAAAAGCCCGCCAGCGTGTCGGATTGCAGCGCACGCGCCAGCGTGTCGATCTGGCCCTGCGTGTCGGCGGCCAGTTCGGTGGAGTTGGTCGCGAACGTGATCAGCAGGCTGGCCCGGCCCGGCCCGGCCTTCACGGGTGCGCCGCCCGGCTTGCTGGCCGGACGGAAGCCCCGGGTGGCGCCACTGGCAGCACCCTCGGGCGGCGCAATGGCCAGGGCATCCACCAGGGCCGCCTCGGTCACCTGGGCCCCCTTGAGCACCGGGTTGGCGGAGGCCGCGTTGGCTGGCGCCTCGACCTGGGCCTGCGCGGCAACGGCCAGCCCCAGGAACCAGGCTGCGGCGAAGCGCATCGTCAGGGGGTTCGTGCGTGTGATCTGCATGGTCTTCCTTTGTTGGATGGGGCATGGCCTGGGCACTGCCCGGCTCATTGGCGAACGTCGAGCTGGCGCTGCTCGAAAAGGTAGTCGCCACCGCTTTGATGGCCCACGACGGCACCGTACTGCGGCCGCTGCGGCAGCTCGCGCGCCACCGCGAAGCGCACGCGCTCGAACACGTTGCCGCCCATCTGCCAGTTGCCGACGCCGCCCAACTGTTTCATGAGATTCCAGGCGAAGGGGGAATGGCCGTCCTTGCCGTCATCGAACACCGGCTCGTTGCCCCCCGAAGACATGACCACCATGCTGCGGCGCGACAGCACCTGGCCGGGATCCACCGTGCCGGGCGTGACGCGGATGCGTTCGCCGCTGACGAGGGTGCCGGAGTAGCAGCTGTCGGAGATGAGCGCCACCTGCGACGCGCCGATCTGGCTCATCAGGCGGCCGATGTCGGCATTGGACAACCAGCTTTCAGGCCGCTTGGCGCCGCTGTCGGCCAGCTGCCAGTAGCCCAGCCCCGTGGCATCGACCACCGCACCGTGCCCCGCGTAATAGATGGTCACGGAGTCTTTCGGGCCCAGTTCCAGTGCCAGCCGATTCAGCGCACTGACGACCGCCTGCTTGCTGGCATTGGGCAGCACCACGGTTTCATAACCCAGCCGGCTCTCGAACAGACCGGCGACGGCGCGTGCGTCGCCCACCGCGTTGCCGAGCTGCGGGATCTCGGCATCGGCATAGCGGTCTACACCGATCAGCAAGGCCAGCTTGCGCTCGATCTGCGGCAAGGCCGCCGTCTTGACACGGCGCTTGCTGAACAAGGACGCCATCGGTGGCGATGCGACGGCTGGGGCGGTCGCGGGGGTCGCTGCAGCGGTGGACGGCGCGGGACCTGGCCCCGGCCCTGGCACCGGGGCCGGGGCAGCCAGGGACGCGGCGGCAGCGGCGGGAGCGGGGGCGGGGGCGGCAGCAGGCATGGTCGCCTCGCGCTGCAACCTCGCCTGCTCATCGCGCTTGAGTTCGGCGGTGATCAGGCACTTGCCGGTCGCCAAGTCCTCGCGGTTGGTACAGGGCGGCAGGTCGGCCAGACCCGGGTCCTGCGCCAGGCGCTGCAGCGCGTCGGCGAACAGCGCGCGCTTGTAGCCGTCGCGCGCGGCCAGAATGCCGCGCAACTGCGCCGACGAGGCACCGCCCACGTCAATGCCACCGAAGAGGTCACCCGCGGGGCCCGTCGCCTGACCGGCCACGCCAGGCGGGATGGGCCGCGTCAGGTCGAGCAGCCCGGCGCCTTGCCGGTTCGGGACCGGCGGCGGCGGCAGGACCGCCTGCAGCGCCTGGACCAGCGTGGCATTCCCGCCCTGGCCCTGGGCGGCGGCCGGGTTCGGCCCGGCGATCACCAGGGCTTGCGCGTTGCCTGGGGCCTGCACCAGGACATAGTTGGCTGCTTGCAAGCCACTGCCGAAGATGCCGTAGCCGCCCGCCGGTGCCAGGCTGCTGGGCAGCGACAGGCTGAAGCTCAGCGCGCCGGTGGTGGCGTTGGCTTGGCTGTCCCCCGGCACGAAGCCTTCGACATGCCCGCTCGGCGCCGGCAACGGATCGCCAGTGAACACGAACAGCGGTTGCGCAACGTAGCGCAAGGTCGCGGGCGTGATGTTGGCGGTGAAGCCGGCGGGCTGCTGCAGCACATAGTTGCCGGCGTCCGCCCCGCTGATCGTGAACCCGCTGACCGCAACGGGCTTCGCGGTGCCGACGTTGCCATCGTTGAACAGCGATTGCACGCTGCCACCCAGGCTCACCTGGTCGGTGCCCAGCGGGTTGATGGCCGCAGTGCCGCCCAGGCTGGCCTGCCGCGTGCCGTCGTAGACCTTGTCGTTGGCCGTGAGCCCGCCGACCGTCAGCGTCGCAGCGGTGATGTCGGCCGTCAAGCTTGCAGGCAACTGCAGGCTGTAGTTGCCCGCATCCGCGCCGGTGAGCGAGAAACCGCTGAGCGTGACGGCCTTGCCCTGGCCGACGTTCTTGTCCGAGAAGCGCGCCTGCCCCTGGTTCAGGCCCAGGGCATCGCCCGCCAGCCCCGCCACGCTTGCCGAGCCTCGCAACGTGGCCAGCGCCGTCGCGTCGTAGACCTTGTTGTTGACGACGACACCGTTCAGAGCCAATGTCAGCGGCGTGATGTCGGCCGTCAGGCTCGCAGGCAACTGCAGGCTGTAGTTGCCCGCATCCGCGCCGGTGAGCGAGAAGCCGCTGAGCGTGACCACCTTGCCCTGGCCGACGTTCTTGTCCGAGAAACGCGCCTGCCCCTGGTTCAGGCCCAGGGCATCGCCCGCCAGCCCCGCCACGCTTGCCGAGCCGCCCAGCGTGGCCAGCGTCGTCGCGTCGTAGACCTTGTTGTTGACGACGACACCGTTCAGAGCCAATGTCAGCGGCGTGATGTCGGCCGTCAGGCTCGCAGGCAACTGCAGGCTGTAGTTGCCCGCATCCGCGCCGGTGAGCGAGAAGCCGCTGAGCGTGACCACCTTGCCCTGGCCGACGTTCTTGTCCGAGAAACGCGCCTGCCCCTGGTTCAGGCCCAGGGCATCGCCCGCCAGCCCCGCCACGCTTGCCGAGCCGCGCAGCGTGGCCAGCGTCGTCGCGTCGTAGACCTTGTTGTTGACGACGACGCCGTTGAGCGACAGCGACAGCGGCGTGATGTCGGCCGTCAGGCTCGCAGGCAACTGCAGGCTGTAGTTGCCCGCATCCGCGCCGGTGAGCGAGAAACCGCTGAGCGTGACGGCCTTGCCCTGGCCGACGTTCTTGTCCGAGAAGCGCGCCTGCCCCTGGTTCAGGCCCAGGGCATCGCCCGCCAGCCCCGCCACGCTTGCCGAGCCTCGCAACGTGGCCAGCGCCGTCGCGTCGTAGACCTTGTTGTTGACGACGACACCGTTCAGAGCCAATGTCAGCGGCGTGATGTCGGCCGTCAGGCTCGCAGGCAACTGCAGGCTGTAGTTGCCCGCATCCGCGCCGGTGAGCGAGAAGCCGCTGAGCGTGACCACCTTGCCCTGGCCGACGTTCTTGTCCGAGAAACGCGCCTGCCCCTGGTTCAGGCCCAGGGCATCGCCCGCCAGCCCCGCCACGCTTGCCGAGCCGCGCAGCGTGGCCAGCGTCGTCGCGTCGTAGACCTTGTTGTTGACGGCCACACCGTTCAGAGCCAACGCCAGCGGCGTGATGTCGCCGGTCAGCGACAGCGGCACGACCACCGTGTAGTTCTGCGCCAGGCCGCCATTGCTGCCATCACTCACCTGATAGCCGTTCAGCGTCACCGACTTGTTCGTGCCGACGTTCTTGTCGCTGAACTGCCCCTGCGCAGCGATGTTGAGCGTCTCGTTGCCGACCAGGCCGCTCACGGCGCCAAGGGTGATCGAGGCGGCCGTGTTGCCGTCGTAGACCTTGCTGACGCCTGCCATGCTGGCCGTCACTTGCTTGGGCTGGATCACGCCCGAGATCGACGTGTTGACCGTCAGGCCGTAGACGGGCTTGTTGTCGCTGTCGGTGAACTGGAAGGGCGACGCATGGCTGTCGTCGTAGTAGGACACCGACTGCGCTGCGGGTGCCCCGCCACTGCCGCGCACGACGTTCTTCGAGTCGAACAGGGCATAGGCCGTGCTGTTCAGTGAGGCATTGAAGCCTTCGTCCAGGGAGTAGGTCAGCCCGCGGACGGTCGCATTGCGGGTGCCGTCGTAGGCACGCGTGGCGGCCGAACCAGAGACGTTCGCGGTCAATGTGTCATCGGTGACAAGCCCGTTGCCCACATCCCCGGCCCAGGCCGAGGCGCTGGTGGCGCCATAGCGCGTGAAGTCGCGAGCCAGATCGCCGGCATAGAAGCCTTCGCTGTTGATGCCGCTCGCCCAGATGATCCAGCGCCCGCCGCCGTTCACCAGCAGGGGCAGCCCTTCGGTGATGAACGCGTAGAACGAGGACACAGGGCGGCTGCCGTTGCTGATGACGATGGCATCGCCGCTGGCACTGGACCGGACCCAGGCGTCGGACTCCAGCGTGACGCTGCTGGCCTGCAAACGCACCCGCCCGGTCACGTCGATGGAGGCGTTCTCGAGCGTGATCGAGCCGGAGTCACCCGCGCGCAGGAACACCTCGGAGAAGTTGCCGTTGATGGACGAATAGCTGGTCGCGCGGATGTCCTGGTCGGCCAGCAGCGTGAGCCGGCACTGGTTCGTGAGGCAGGACGATCCGCCGATGTTGGCGCCGTCGAGGTAGATGCTGCCGGACTGAGACCCGCCGCCGCTGGTGGACACCGTGACCTGCGCACCGGTCGCCAGCGCCGCGTTGAGCGTCGATGTGGAGATCGTGGCGTCATTGCCGGTCGCGGTGAAACTCGCGTTGAAGCCGGCGTCGGAGACTTCATCCGAAATCGTGATGTCGTAGGGGTCCAGCAGCCAGTTGCCCGCCTGGCCATGCGGCGCCGTCACATCCAGGCGACGCGGCCGCGCATCCAGCCAGCGACCCGAGGTTTCGATGAAGCCGCCGTTGCCCCCCAGCGACCCGCCACGGGCGCTGAGCGAACCGAAGGCACGGGTGGCCACGTCGCTCCACAGGATGATGCGCCCGCCGTCGCCGCGCTCCGTCGCATCCGCACTGATGCTGGCGTCGGGCCCGAAAAACACGGCTTGCGCATTGGGCAGGCTGGTGTCGCGCCCCTGCTGACCACCGCCCACGAACACCTCGCCGCCGCCCAGACGGCCGCTGGCGCTGACGCTCGCATCGTCGAACAGCCCCACTTCGCGCCCCAGCAGCGTGACGCGACCACCCGTTTCTCCATCGGCCGCGGTGACGCTGCCGGCGAGCAGGCTGAGGCGCTCACTGGCCTTGAGCACGATCTCGCCTGCCGGGCCACGCTCCAGGCTGTCTGCACGCACGATGCCTTGCTGGTTGACTGCGGCCGCATGGATGTCGATCCGGCCTCCGGCGGCCGCCAGCGTGCCGAGGTTGAGTGCCTCGCCTTGCGGTGCCGTGACTTTCACGCTCAGGTGGGGCGCCCCCGTGTCCAGCAGTTCGACGCTCTGGCCCGCCGCCAGCACCACCTGCCCACCCGGGGTTTCGATCAGCCCGCGGTTCTCCACCGTGCCACCCAGCAGTGCCACGCGACCGCCCAGGCTGGTGCGCAGTTGCCCCTCGTTGACCACGCCCGCCGCCGGCCCGCTGCTGCTGAAGGCGTAGCGGCCGGCCAGCCAATCCTGGTTGCTCAGGTTGAGGGTGGACACCACCAGGCCCGCCACGTCGACGCGGGCGCCCTGGCCGAAGAGCACGCCGTTCGGATTCAACAGCCAGACGCGGCCATTGCTGGACAGGCTGCCCAGGATGGCCGACGGATCGTTGCCCGTGACCCGGTTGAGCACCTGGCTGGCCGCGCTGGGCTGCACGAAATGCACGCCGTTGCCGGCACCGATGGAAAAGCTCTGCCAGTTCAGGATGGCGTTGGCCGAGTTGGTGACGGTCATCTGGCCGCCGTTGACCTGGACGGTGGCCTGGCCCGCTGCCACGTTCAACCCGCCGGGCAGTGTCTGGCCCTGGGCCTGGGGCAGCAGCGCGGCAGCCAGCAGGAACGCCAGCGGGCGAACCTTGAGGTGGCGCGGGCTGAGAGAGGAAAAATGCTTCATGGACGTCAAGCCTCAGTGGAAGCTATAGGCAACACGCAAGTGCACGCGTTGGTCATGGCGGGCCGTGCGCACGCCCTTGTCGAGCGCGAGGGCCCAGTCCAGCGAGACTTGCAAGCCGCTGCCACCCAGCCGCGCGCCCAGACCCAGCGAACTCAGGTTGCAGCGACTTTGCAGATCACGGCACGGCGTTCCCAGGTGGTTCATGGCTCGCCCGGCATCGACGAAGCCCAGCAGCCGAAACTGGTCGACCGCGCGGAAGGCGCCGCCGGCGAGATTGGGTCCATACAGCTCCAGCGATCCCGCCAGACCGCTGTCACCGATCACCTCGCGCTCTTCATAGCCGCGCACCGCCGTGCTGCCACCCACGCCGAACTGCTCCCCAGGCACCAGCGCATCGGGGCTCAACTGCCCTTGCACGCGCAACGCCAGCTGCCATTGCTCCAGCAACTTGAGCTGGGTCGAAGCATTGGCGCGCAGGCTGGTGTAGCCGGGCGTGGCACCCGGGCGCACGGCCGCGAAATTGCCAGCGCCGGCATGGCGACCACCCATGTCCAGCCCTTGCGCCAGGTTCAACTGCAACGCCATGGGCACGTCGCCGGACCACTGCAGCAGGTAGTCCACCGACAGCGGGTGCACGGCCACGCTTTCGCCGGCCGTTCCGCAGGCGCCGGCGGGCAAGCCGCTGATGGCGCAGTTGTTGATGTACGCGCGGTGATCCAGGCCCAAGGCCAGACGCTGCACCAGTTCGCCGTTGCGCACAAGCTGGCCGCCCAGACGCACGCCCAGCACTTCGCCCTTGCCGCTGAACTGCAGCGGCCCTGCGACCGTCGAGGTCGTGCCGCCGTCGACATCCGAATAGGCGGCGAAGGCGTCCAGCACGAGGCCGGCGTCATACAGCGGCGCCCGGTAGCTGGCACTGAACACACGCACGGAATCCAGTTTCTCGGGCGACGTCTGGAACTGCAACGACAGCACGTGATCCCGGTCCCAGAGCCCGGCGCGCTGGTAAGCGACGTTGGCACGCAGACGGCCGGAACCGGCATTGCCGGTGTTGTCCAGGCCCAGGATCCAGGTGCCCTGCGGAGATTCGGTGACGCTGACGTTGGCATCCACATCGCCCGGAGCCGTCCCGGCCTCCAGTGAGACCGCGACCTGCCGTGACGGGTTCTCGTTGGCCAGCTGTACCTGCGCGTCGACACGTCGCAGTTGCGGCGTCTGGCCCTCGGCCAGCCCCGGCAGGCTGCGCCGCACCACCGCCTCGCTCGCCACCTGGTTGCCGACGACGACCACCCGGCGGATGCGCCCCTCCAGCACCGCCAGCGTGGCCATGCCGCTGGGGCCGCTCTGCTGCGGTACGTAGGCAATCACCGCCCCGTATCCCGCCTCGCGATAGAGGTCTTGCAGCGCGGCGGCAGCGGCCTGCAGTTCCGCAAGGCTTCTCTCGCCTTTGAACGGCGCAAGGACGTCGTCGATACGGGACGCTGGCAACAGGGTGTTCCCGGTGACGCGGAACTCCCGCACCATCACCCGGGGCTCGGCACCCGATTGCGCCAACGCCGAATCTGCGCCGTAGGGCGAACCGGCCAACAAAAGCGCGGACAGCGCGAACCGGCTGAGCATGTTCTTGTGCATCTCAATCCAGACGCTATCTGACAACACGGTGCGACAGGTAGCCCCTTGAACAGGCGACATGGGCGATGGATTGGCCCGCGATCCGGCGCTCATGTTCACCGCTGAGGACGCGTCAAGCCGGCCCCAAGTCGTCCGGCAATTTGTCGCACTTGCGCCAAGTGTTGCCATTTGGGCGCGGCATCGCGCCAGCAGTCCTCGATAACGCACGCTGCGCCGAGCCCATGGCCCGCTAGTCTTGCGCTGCGCTGGGCCTTGCCCGGCACGACGCTGCCGGCCCGTCGTGGTCACTGCCGGCCACACCACCACCGCCGACACCGCACACCATGGACAGCGCGCGCAACTCGCCCAGGCCGGGCCTACGCCAGAAACTCATCATCGGCGGCATCGCCGCGGCGCTGCTGCTGGCGCTCTTCGGTCTGTCGCTGCTGCGGGAGCGCACGGCCGTCGAGGTCCAGGCGCGCAAGAACGCCACGGCGCTTGCCTTCGAGAGCGCGCCGCAGCAGTGGCTGCTGCATCCGCGCGAGGCGTCGGAGTTCGAGCGCGCGCTGCAGGCGGGCGAGGTGGCGGCCCTGGGCGTCGATGGTCGCCTGGTGCTCTACACCGACCGCGCCGGCCAGCACTTCAGCACGCGTCTCATCGACTGCGGCTTCACCTGCAAGAACGAACTGGGCTCGCGGCTCGGAGAGCTGAGCGTGGCCCAGCGCTTCGCGCTCACCGACATCAATGTCGACGCGCGCACGGCCGGGCAGCGGGTCAGCCAGTCGCTCGACCGCGCGGTGGAGACGGCTGGCCCCTTGCTGCTCCTCGTGCTGTTGCTCGGCGGGCTCGTCTACTTCCAGATGCGCGGCACGCTCGGCGGGCGCACGCGCCTGGCCGAGAAGCCCAGCATGCGATTCGACGGCGTCATCGGCGCCGACGAGGCCAAGAAGGCGCTGCGCCGTGTGGCGGCCTTCATGAAGGACCCGAAGCAATACGCCGCGGTGGGCGCGAAGGCGCCGCGCGGCGTGCTGCTGGACGGCCCGCCCGGCACCGGCAAGACGCTGCTGGCCCAGGCGCTGGCCGGCGAGTGCGGCGCCAGCTTCATTGCCGTGGACGGCTCCTGCTTCAGCTCCATGTTCTACGGGGCCGGCATCGGCAAGGTGAAGGAGCTGTTCAAGCGCGCCCGCGAGGCGGCCCCCTGCATCATCTTCATCGACGAGATCGACGGCATCGGCCGGCGCAGCAGCGGCAAGGAGAGCGCCGGTGGCGGCGAGCAGGAGCAGAACCGCATCATCAACCGGCTGCTGGTGGAGATGGACGGCTTCTCGTCGCTGGAGAACGTCGTCGTCATCGGCGCGACCAACCACGTCGACAACGTCGACGAGGCCATGCGCCGCCCTGGTCGCTTCGACATGATCGTGCGCACCACGCTGCCCACGGCCCCCGAGCGCCAACAGCTCTTCGGTCTGTACCTCGGCAAGGTGAAGGCGGCAGACGGCATCGACACGGCCGCCATCGCCCGCACGGCGTCGGGCATGTCGCCGGCGGACATCGCCAACTGCGTGAATCGCGCCGCCGCCTATGCGGCCGAGGCAGGCGAAGCGGTCGTCAGCCAGGCACGCGTGTACCAGTCACTGGAAACGCACCAACTGGGCGGCGAGGTGTCCAACACCAAGGATCTCATCACGCCCGAGACGCTGCGCCGCGTGGCCGTCCACGAGTCCGGCCATGCGCTCGTCGCCCACCTGCTGGACGCCGGCCGCGTGGAGCGCATCAGCATCGAGCCGCGCGGCCCGGCGCTGGGCGTGACCTATGTGAGCCGCCCCAACGAGG
Source organism: Roseateles sp. (assembly GCF_965229315.1). Classification (GTDB taxonomy): domain Bacteria; phylum Pseudomonadota; class Gammaproteobacteria; order Burkholderiales; family Burkholderiaceae_C; genus Pelomonas. The sequence goes on along the minus strand of NZ_CBDDJA010000002.1, from coordinate 864,097 downwards.
AGCCGCTGTACGGCGAGCGCGAGCTGCGCGCCCGCCTGGCCATGATGCTTGCCGGCCGCGAGGCCGAGCTGATCGCCTTCGGCAATGCATCGTCCGGCGCCGCGGACGACCTCAAGCGGGCTTCGGAACTGGCCACGTCCATGATCGGCTCCTATGGCTTTGGCAAGACTTTCGGGCTGCTCAGCATGGCCGGCGTGCCACGCGAGCTGATCGGCCCGGACGTGCAGAAGTCGCTGCTGGACGAAGCCCGCGCGCTGCTGGAAAGCGCCCAGGCCGAATGCCGCCGCGTGCTGCAAGACAAGCGAGAACGGCTCGATGCACTGACCGAGATGCTGCTGGGCGAAGAGACCCTCAGCGGCGCGCCCCTCAAGCAGCTGCTGTCGGGCGAGCCGGCCTGAGGCGCGGCGCAGGACACGGCGCTTCAACAGGGTCAGGCACCCGGCCCCGGCGGCCGGGTAAGCTTCGCCCCCTCATGAAAATTGTCTGTATCGGCTGGGGATCGCTCATCTGGAAACCCGGCGTGCTCCATTGCCTTGGCCCCTGGCAGGCTGGTGGCCCCGACCTGCCCATCGAATTCGCACGGACGTCGCAGGACGGACGCCTCACCCTCGTGTTGACCGAAGGCACCGCGGCGATGCCCACCCAATGGGTGGAACTGGGCTATGCCAAGCCTGAGCAGGCGCAGGAGGCGCTGGCGGGCCGCGAAGGCAGCGGCATCGATTCCATCGGGCTTTGGCCCGGACCCGCGCCCAAGAACGCCGTCGGCGCGGAGCGTATCGCCGATTGGGCACAAGCCCAGGGCATCGATGCGGTCGTGTGGACTGCGCTCAAGCCCAAGTTCGATGGCGTGTTCGGGCAGCCGCCACAAAGCGCCGACGCCGCGGTCAGCTACCTGCGCCAGCTCGACGGGCAGACGCTGGACAAGGCACGCGAATACGTGATGCGCGCGCCGGTGGACATGCGCACGGCCTTCCGCGCTGCCTTCGAGGCCCAGCTCGGGTGGTTGCCGCTTGATCCCCAGGCGCAGCAGCCTGAGGTGTCGACGCCGCATCAGCCTGCTTGATCTGAGCCGCGGCGCGCATCGCGGCTCTTGCCGCGCGCTCGGCACCAAGGAGCTGGTGCCCGGGACGGGACTTGAACCCGTACGCCCCTTTCGAGGCGGCGGATTTTAAGTCCGCTGCGTTTACCGATTTCGCCACCCGGGCAGCGGGCGGATTATCCGGGCCGCACCAAAGAAAACGGGAGATTCGATCAACGAATCTCCCGTGAAGTTTGGAGCGGGATAAGAGGCTCGAACTCTCGACCTATACCTTGGCAAGGTATCGCTCTACCAACTGAGCTAATCCCGCATTTCGTCCGGTCTTTCAACCAGACATCGGTGCGAACCGATTTTATGGAGCGGGTAACGAGGCTCGAACTCGTGACCTCAACCTTGGCAAGGTTGCGCTCTACCAACTGAGCTACACCCGCGTGAGTGCTTATTTCTGGAGGCGCGATCCGGAGTCGAACCGGACTAACCGGATTTGCAATCCGGGGCATAACCGCTTTGCTATCGCGCCGCCGTAAAACCCAAGCCAGAGCCGTTTGGCGCGACCCTGACGGAAAAGGGAAGCCTGGGCTTCCCTTTCGGAAAAAACTGGAGCGGGATAAGAGGCTCGAACTCTCGACCTATACCTTGGCAAGGTATCGCTCTACCAACTGAGCTAATCCCGCTTTGCTTCTCTACTCAGACAACCATGCAGCTGCCTGCCTAGCGAAGCTGGCATTGTAATCCAATTTTTAGTCGGATGACAAGCCAGTTGCACACTGTCAGTGAGGCACTGCCGTGCTCTTGGCGGCGCCCTCGTCCGGCTTGGCTGCAGCCACGGCGACTTCCTCGTCGGGCAACGGCGTGGGCATGGTTTCAAGCGCCACTTCCAGCACGCGTTCGATCCAGCGCACCGGCACGATCTCGAGCTGGTTCTTGACGTTCTCCGGAATGTCCTGCAGGTCCTTGACGTTCTCTTCCGGGATCATCACGGTCTTGATGCCGCCGCGGTGAGCGGCGAGCAGCTTTTCCTTCAGGCCACCGATGGCGGTCACTTCGCCACGCAGCGTGATCTCGCCGGTCATCGCGACGTCGGCCCGCACGGGGATGCCGGTCAGCGCCGACACGAAGGCCGTCGTCATTGCAGCACCGGCGCTCGGGCCGTCCTTGGGCGTGGCGCCATCGGGCACGTGCACGTGCACGTCACGCTTCTCGAAGACCTCGTCCTTGATGCCCAGACGACGGGCACGTGAACGCACCACGGTGCGCGCGGCCTCGACCGACTCCTTCATCACGTCGCCGAGCGAACCCGTGCGGATGATGTTGCCCTTGCCCGGCATGGCGGTGGCCTCGATGGTCAGCAGATCGCCGCCCACCTCGGTCCACGCCAGACCCACGACCTGACCCACCTGGTTCTTCTTCTCGGCGCGGCCGAAGTCGTACTTGCGCACGCCCAGGAAGTCGTTCAGGTTGTCCTCGGTGACCGTCACCTTGCCTTCGTAGGTCTTGAGCTGGATGCCCTTGACCACCTTGCGGCAGATCTTGGACATCTCGCGCTCCAGCGAGCGAACGCCGGCTTCACGCGTGTAGTAGCGGATCACGCCGCGCACCGCGGACTCGGTGACGTCAAGCTCCTCGTCCTGCACGCCATTGTTCTTGCGTTGCTTGGGCAGCAGGTAGGTCTGAGCGATGTTGACCTTCTCGTCCTCGGTGTAGCCCGACAGGCGGATGACTTCCATCCGGTCCAGCAGGGCCGGCGGGATGTTCATCGAGTTGGACGTGGCGACGAACATCACGTCGGACAGGTCGAAATCGACCTCGACGTAGTGGTCGCCGAAGGTGTGGTTCTGCTCGGGGTCGAGGACTTCCAGCAGCGCCGAGGACGGGTCGCCGCGGAAGTCCATGCCCAGCTTGTCGATCTCGTCGAGCAGGAACAGCGGGTTGCGCGTGCCGATCTTGGACAAGCTCTGCAGCACCTTGCCCGGCATGGAGCCGATGTAGGTGCGGCGGTGGCCGCGGATCTCGGCTTCATCGCGCACGCCGCCCAGCGCCATGCGGATGAACTTGCGGCCGGTGGCGCGCGCCACGCTCTGGCCGAGCGAGGTCTTGCCGACACCCGGAGGGCCGACCAGGCACAGGATGGGTGCCTTGACCTTCTCGACGCGCTGCTGCACCGCGAGATATTCCAGGATGCGGTCCTTGACCTTGTCGAGGCCGTAATGGTCCTCGTTCAGCACCGCCTCGGCATTGCCCAGGTCGTACTTGATCTTGGTCTTCTTGCTCCACGGCAGGTTGACCAGCGTGTCGATGTAGTTGCGCACCACCGTGGCTTCGGCGGACATGGGCGACATGAGCTTGAGCTTCTTCAGCTCGGCGTCGGCCTTCTTGCGCGCTTCCTTGGGCATGCGGGCCGCGAGGATCTTCTTCTCGAGCTCCTCCATGTCGGCGCCGTCTTCGCCGTCGCCCAGCTCCTTCTGGATGGCCTTCACCTGCTCGTTCAGGTAGTACTCGCGCTGGCTCTTCTCCATCTGCCGCTTGACGCGGCCACGGATGCGCTTCTCGACCTGCAGGATGTCGACCTCGTGCTCGAGCAGGTCGAGCAGCTTCTCCAGCCGCTTGGCCACGTCGGAGAGGTCCAGCACGGCTTGCTTGGCATCCAGCTTGAGCGGCAGGTGCGCAGCGATCGTGTCGGCCAGCCGGCCCGGGTCGTCGATGCCGCCAATGGACGTGAGGATCTCGGGCGGGATCTTCTTGTTGAGCTTGACGTACTGGTCGAACTGCTGCGTCACGGCGCGGCGCAGCGCCTCGACCTCGGGCTTGTGCTCGGTCTCGGGCGGGATGGGCGTGACTTCAGCGACGAAGTGCTCGCCGGGCTCGCTGATGGCGCTGGTGGTGGCGCGCTGCAGGCCTTCGACAAGCACCTTCACGGTGCCGTCAGGCAGCTTCAGCATCTGCAGGATGCTGGAGACGCAACCGACTTCGAACATGTCTTCGGGCTTGGGCTCGTCCTTGCCGGCGGCCTTTTGCGCGACCAGCATGATCTGGCGGCCGGCTTCCATCGCGGCTTCCAGGGCCTTGATGGACTTGGGGCGCCCGACGAACAGCGGGATGACCATGTGCGGGAAGACGACGACGTCACGCAGCGGCAGCAGCGGCAACGTGATCGGGTCGGCGGGGAGGATGGGATGTCCGGACATGAAGACCTCTCTTTCTCAGGCCGATGTGCGGCCTGAGGGGGCTATTGCAAGTTGAGGGCTTGGTGCAGGCTCAGGCGCTGGCCTTTTGTTCGCGATAGACCAGCAAGGGACGTGCCGATGTGTCCTCGATGTTGTGCTCGTCCAGCACGACCTTCTCGACACCATCGAGCGCGGGCAGCTCGAACATGGTGTCGATCAGGGACTGTTCCATGATGGAACGCAGGCCGCGTGCGCCGGTCTTGCGGGCCAGCGCCTTGCGGGCGATGGCGGCCAGGGCCGGCTTGCGGATCTCGAGCTCGACGCCGTCCATCTCGAACAGCTGCTGGTACTGCTTGACCAGCGCGTTCTTGGGCTCGGTCAGGATCTGCACCAGCGCGTCTTCGGTCAGCTCGCCCAGCGTCGCGACAACGGGCAGGCGACCGACCAGTTCGGGGATGAGGCCGAACTTGATGATGTCCTCAGGCTCGCACTCGCGGAAGACCTCGCCGACGCGCTTGTCGCTCTTGCTCTTCACGGTCGCGCCGAAGCCGATGCCGGACTTCTCGCTGCGGTTCTGGATGACCTTCTCCAGGCCGTCGAACGCACCGCCGCAGATGAACAGGATGTTGGTCGTGTCGATCTGCAGGAAGTCCTGGTTCGGGTGCTTGCGGCCGCCCTGCGGCGGCACCGAGGCCATCGTGCCTTCGACGAGCTTGAGCAGCGCCTGCTGCACGCCCTCGCCCGACACGTCGCGCGTGATGGAGGGGTTGTCGGCCTTGCGCGATATCTTGTCGATCTCGTCGATGTAGACGATGCCGCGCTGCGCACGTTCGACGTCGTAATTGCAGTTCTGCAGCAGCTTCTGGATGATGTTCTCGACATCCTCGCCCACGTAGCCGGCTTCGGTCAGCGTGGTGGCGTCGGCGATCACGAACGGCACGTTCAAGAGGCGCGCCAGCGTCTGTGCCAGCAGCGTCTTGCCCGAGCCCGTGGGGCCGATCAGCAGGATGTTGCTCTTGGACAGCTCGACCGAGTCCTTGGTCGCCGCCATGTGGCGCAGGCGCTTGTAGTGGTTGTAGACGGCCACCGCCAGCGTGCGCTTGGCGACGTCCTGGCCGATCACGTACTGGTCCAAGCTCGCCTTGATCTCGCTGGGCACCGGCAGGTCGGACTTGGCCGAGCGCGCTGCGGGCGCAGGCGCCGGAATCTCGTCGCGGACGATGTCGTTGCACAGCTCGATGCACTCATCGCAGATGAACACCGAGGGGCCTGCGATCAGCTTCTTGACCTCGTGCTGGCTCTTGCCGCAGAACGAGCAGTACAGAACTTTTTCGCTGGAGGTGCCTTTTTTGTCGGCCATGGGCTGCTCGGGAGATGCCAGTAATCAGGCGGGTACCTGAATGATGATAGTCCAAACGATACCAGGGCCCTCGTGGGGATAAGGGCCCTGATTCCGCTGCGAATTGGGAGGCCGGTGACGGCCTCTCACGACCTTCAGGGGCGGTGTTCCAGCACCTGGTCGATGAGGCCGTAGCCCTGCGCCTCGGGAGCGGACATGAAATAGTCCCGCTCGGTGTCGGACTGGATTTTCTCCAGGCTCTGGCCTGTGCGCTCGGCCAGGATGCGATTGAGCGCGTCGCGCGTCTTCAGGATTTCACGCGCATGGATTTCGATGTCGGTCGCCTGCCCCTGCGCGCCGCCCAGCGGCTGGTGGATCATGATCTTGGAATTGGGCAGCGCGAAGCGCTTGCCCTTGGCGCCGGCCGCCAGCAGGAAGGCACCCATGCTGGCCGCCATGCCCATGCACAGCGTCGACACCTCGGGCTTGATGAACTGCATGGTGTCGAAGATCGACATGCCGGCCGACACGCTGCCGCCGGGGCTGTTGATGTACAGCGAGATCTCCTTGTCGGGGTTCTCGCTCTCCAGGAACAGCATCTGCGCGACGACCAGGTTGGCAACGCCGTCGTTGACGGGGCCGACCAGGAAGATGATGCGCTCGCGCAGCAGGCGCGAGTAGATGTCGTAGGCGCGCTCGCCGCGACCCGACTGTTCGATGACCATGGGCACCAGGCCCAGATTGCTGGTTTCGAGAGCGCTCAATTCAGTTCCTTGGAAACAAGTCAGTGACTGCCGATATGGGGGCAGATTATGGCCACGCAAGTAACAAGGGCGCCGGCCTCGCGGCACGGCGCCCTTGATGAGGCCAGGGGCTATCAGGCGTTGGCCGTGGCCATCAGCTCGTCGAAGGGCAGCGACTTGTCGACGACCTTGGCCGTGGCCAGCACGAAGTCCGTGACATTGTTCTCGACCACGACGGCTTCGACTTCGGCCATGCGATCACGGTCGCTCAGGTACCAGCGCATGACTTCAGCGGGCTTCTCGTAGCTCTGCGACAGCTCTTCGATGTGCGCCTGCATCTGCGCGGGCTTGGCCTGCAGGTTGTTGGCGCGCACCAGCTCGGCCACCACCAGGCCCAGGCGCACGCGGCGCTCGGCTTGCGGCTTGAAGATGTCGGTGGGGATCTCGGCCTTGTCGGCATCCTTGACGCCGCGCTTCTTGAGGTCCTCGCGGGCCTGGCCGACCATGCGCTCGGCTTCGCTCAGCACCAAGGCGTTCGGCACGTCCAGCTCGGACACGGCCACCAGCGCATCCATGACGGCACCCTTGTTGCGGGCCAGCACGCGGAACTTCACTTCGCGCTCGAGGTTCTTCTTGATGTCGGCGCGCAGCGCCTCGACCGAAGCGTCCTTGATGCCCAGCGACTTGGCGAACGCCTCATTCACTTCGGGCAGGTGCTGGGCTTCGATCTTCTTGACCGTGACCAGGAAGTCGGCTTCCTTGCCGGCCACGTCCTTGCCGTGGTAGTCCTCGGGGAACTGCAGCGGGAAGGTCTTGCTCTCGCCCGACTTCATGCCGCGCACGGCCGCGTCGAACTGTTCCAGCATCTGGCCTTCGCCGATCAGGAACTGGAAGGCCTCGGCCTTGCCGCCCTGGAAGGGCTCGCCGTCGATCTTGCCTTCGAAATCGATGGTGACACGGTCACCCACCTGGGCCACATCGGCGGCGGCGCGCTGGGCAAAGCTGCGGCGCTGCTTGCGCAGGATCTCGACGGTCTTGTCGATGGCTTCGTCGGTCACGTCGCTGGTGACGCGTTCAACTTGCGCACCGGCCAGGTCGCCGATCTTGACTTCGGGATAGACCTCGAAGGTGGCGTCGAACGCCATCTGGCCTTCAGGCGCCTGGTCCTTCTGCTCAATGCGTGGCATGCCGGCGACGCGCAGCTGCGCCTCGTTGGCGGCGGCATTGAAGGCCTGGCCGAGCTTGTCGTTGACGACCTCGTACTGCACCGAGTAGCCGTAGCGCTGGGCCACGACATTCATCGGCACCTTGCCGGGGCGGAAGCCATCGGCCTTGACGGTGCGGGCCAGCTTCTTCAGGCGGGATTCGACTTCGCTGTTGATGTCAGCCGCCGCCACGTTCAAGGTGATGCGGCGTTCCAGCTTTTCGAGGGTTTCGACGGTGACGGCCATGATGGACTCGGAAACGTTGTTGACAGTGGTGCGCGGGGCCGGACTCGAACCGGCACGCCCGTGAAGGCGTCAGGACCTAAACCTGGTGCGTCTACCAATTTCGCCACCCGCGCGGTCTGGGTTGGGCTGCCCGTACTCGCATGACCACTCTCGCGCTCATGTTCATGCCGTGGCAACCCCGTAGGCGATTCGGCAAACCGGCGATTGTAGCGACCTCGCGCGGTCAGCCCGCCGCCCCTTGGTCGGGGGCGGCACAAACCCTGAAAACCGACCTTGAGGAAACGCTGGCCGCGCGCATCAAAGCGGCGCGCCGGGTTCGGTGTGCAGGCGGCTGTGCTCGTGGGGCCGCTGCACGCGGAACCAGGCCGCGTACATCGCCGGCAGCGCCAGCAGCGTCAGCGCGGTGGCGACGATCAGGCCACCCATGATGGCCACAGCCATCGGCCCCCAGAACACGCTGCGCGACAGCGGGATCATCGCCAGCACGGCGGCCGCCGCCGTCAGCACGATGGGGCGGAAGCGCCGTACCGCGGACTCGACGATGGCGGACCAGTCCGGCACACCGCGGGCGCGGTCCTGCTCGATCTGGTCGATGAGGATCACCGAGTTGCGCATGATCATGCCCATCAGCGCGATGACACCCAGTTGCGCGACGAAGCCGAACGGCCGGCCCAGCAGCAGCAGCGCCATCGCGACACCCGCGATGCCCAGCGGCCCGGTCAGGAACACCAGCATCGCGCGACTGAAGCTCTGCAGTTGCAGCATCAGCAGCGTGAACGTGATGAACAGCATCAGCGGCACGCCGGCAACGATGGAGCCCTGGCCCTTGCTGCTTTCTTCCACCGCACCGGCGATGTCGATGCGATAGCCGGTCGGCATCTGCTTCTGCAGCTCATCCAGTTGGGGCCAGACTTCCTTCGTGACGGTGGCGCCCTGCAGACCCTCGGCCACATCACCCTGCACCGTCACGGCGTAGTTGCGGCCCTCGCGCCACATGACGCCGGGCTCCCAGTCGAATTCGACCTTGGCGATCTGCGTCAGCGGGATGGCGCGGCCGGTGCTGGTGGGTACGTAGGCGTTGGCGATGTCGGTGATGACGGCCCGTTCGTCGGCCGGCTGGCGCAGCACGATGTCGACCAGCTTGTCGGCCTCGCGGTACTGGCCGATGACCGTGCCCGACAGCAGCGTGCGCGCCGACTGCGCCAGGCCCTGGCTCGTGACGCCCAGCGCCCGCGCCTTGTCCTGGTCGATGTTCAGGCGCAGCGTCTTGACGTTCTCGTTCCAGTTGTCGTTCACGCCACGCATGTTGGGGTTGGCGCGCAGGATGTCCTTGGCCTTGTCGGCCCAGTCGCGAACGATCCTGGGGTCCGCCCCCGCCACGCGGAACTGCACCGGGTAAGGCACGGGCGGCCCGTTGGGCAGCAGCTTCACACGGCCGCGCGCCTCCGGGAACTCGTCGGCCAGCACCGTGGGCAGGCGCTTGCGCAACTCCTCGCGTTCCGCCAGGCTCTTCGGGACCAGGATGGACTGCGTCACATTGGCCTGCGGGAAGATCTGGTCCAGCGGCAGGTAAAAGCGCGGCACGCCGGAGCCGATCCAGGACGTCACGGTCGCGATCCCCGGCTCCTTCATCATGCGCACCTCGAAGCGCCTGGCCAGCGCCTCGGTCTCCTGGATGGTGGAGCCCTCGGGCAGCCACAGATCCACCAGCACCTCGGGACGGCTGGAATCGGGAAAGAACTGCTGCTGCACGCGCCCCATGCCCACGATGCCCAGCGCGAAGACGAGCAGCGTCAGGCCGATGGTCTTCCAGCGGTTCTCCACGCACCACAGCACCATGGCGCGGAAGCGGTTGTAGAACGGCGTGTCGAACAGCTCGTGCACCTCGCCGCCGGCCGCCTGCTTGCTCTTGAGCAGCAGCGCGCCCAGGTAGGGCACGAAGTAGATGGACACGAACCACGAGATGACCAGCGCCGCCGCCGTGACGGCGAAGATGGCGAACGTGTATTCGCCCACGGTGGACTTGGCCAGGCCGATGGGCAGGAAGCCCACCGCCGTGATCAGCGTGCCGGTCAGCATGGGCATGGCCGTCACGTCGTAGGCGTAGGTGGCGGCGTGCATCTTGTCGTAGCCCTCTTCGAGCTTGCGCACCATCATCTCGACGGCAATGATGGCGTCATCCACCAGCAGGCCCAGCGCGATGATCAGCGAACCCAGCGAGATCTTGTGCAGCCCGACGCCCCAATAGAACATCGTCACGAACGTGATCGCGAGCACCAGCGGGATGGTGATGCCCACGACCAGGCCCGGCCAGACGTCGATGCTGAACTTCCAGCCGGGCCGCACGTGCAGGCCCAGCGAGATGAAGCTCACGGCCAGCACGATGACGACGGCCTCGATGAGCACGTGCACGAACTCGCCCACCGACTTGGACACGGCCTTGGGCTGGTCCTGCACCTGCTCCAGGCGGATGCCTGCCGGCAGGTCGCGCTCGACGGCCTTCAGCGTCACGTTCAGCGCCTTGCCCATCGCGATGATGTCGCCGCCCTTGGCCATCGAGATGCCCAGCGCCAGCACCTCCTTGCCCTGGTGGCGCACCAGGGTGGTGGGTGGGTCCACGTAGTCGCGCTTGATCTCGGCGATGTCACCCAGCCGCATCTGGCTGGCCACGCCGGTCTGCGGGTTCACGGCGCGAATCGGCACCTCGGCCAGGTCCTTGGCCGCCGCGAACTGGCCTTGCACGCGCACCTGGAAGTTGGCGCTGCCGGCGTTCAGCAGGCCCGCGCCCTCCACGGCGTTCTGCGCGCCGATCTGGCTGATGACCTGGTTGAAATCCAGGCCCAGTTGCGCGAGCCGCTTCTGCGAGACCTCGATGAAGAGCTTCTCGGGCTGGATGCCGAAAATCTCGACCTTGGCCACGTCCTTGACCTGCAGCAGCGCCTGGCGCACACGGTCGGCATGCTCGCGCAGCTCCTCGCGGCTGAAGCCGTCGGCGGACAGTGCGTAGATGGAGCCGTAGACGTCGCCGAACTCGTCGTTGAACACCGGGCCCAGCACGCCCTGCGGCAGCGTGCTGCGCATGTCGCCGATCTTCTTGCGCGTCTGGTACCAGAGGTCGGCCACCTCCTTGGGCGGCGTGCTGTCCTTGACCTGGAAGATGGTCAGCGACTCGCCCGGCTTGGTGTACGAACGGATCTTGTCCGCGTAGTTCACCTCCTGCAGCGTCTTCTCGATCTTGTCGGTGACCTGGTCGGCCATCTGCTGCGCCGTGGCGCCCGGCCAGAAGGCCTGGATGACCATGGCGCGGAAGGTGAACGGCGGGTCTTCGTCCTGGCCGAGCTGGAAGTAGCCGACCAGGCCGGCCAGCATCAGCACCACCATCAGGTAGCGCGTCAGCGCCGGGTGTTCGAGCGCCCAGCGGGAGGCGTTGAAGCCGCCGACGCGGGGCTGCTTGGTCACGGGGGAGCTGTTCATGCGCGGGCCCGGTTCAGCGTGAAGCCGCAGCGGGCGCGGGCGTGGCGGCGGTGGCCCCGGTCGTGCGCGGCGGCACGTAGCGTTTGACCTTCTGCCCCGGGTTGAGCACGTGCACGCCCGCCACGACGACCTCCTGGCCTTCGGTCAGGCCGCCGGCGATGACGACATCGTTGCCCTCGGCGCCGCCCACCTGCACGGGCACCGCCTTGACGGTCATGGAGCCGCCGTCCAGCACCCAGACGGACGTCTTGCCGCTCTGCTGCAGCACGGCCGCCAGCGGCAGCTTGATGACGTTGCCCCTCTGCGGCAGCGCCAGCACGACGGTGGCGGACTGGCCCAGCCGGGCGTCCAGCTTGCCGGCATCGGCCTTGATGAGGAAGGTGCGGGTGGCCGGATCAGCCGCGGCGGACACCTCGCGCAAGGTCAGCGGGTAGGTCTTGTCGCTGCCCCACAGGCGCACCTGCAGCGCGCCCGGCTGGCTGGCGGCGGCGCGCACGCGGGCGATCTGGTCCTCGGGCACCGAGAAGACGATGTCGCGCGGACCGTCCAGCGCCACGCGCACGACCGGCGTGCCGGCGGCCAGCACCTGGCCGGGTTCGGCGTCGATGCCAGTCACCACGCCGGCCACGTCGGCCACCAGTTGCGCGTAGCCGGCCTGGTTGCCCTGCACGTCCGCCTGCGCCTTGGCCTGCTCGAGCTGGGCCTGCGCGGCCTTGAAGGCGGAGTCGCGCCGCTCCAGTTCTGCGGCACTGATGAAGCCCTGGCGCTGCAAGTCCACGAAACGCTTGTAGTCCGCACCCGCCTGGTCGCGGTTGGTACGCGCGGCGGCCACCCCGGCGGCCGCAGCGGCCTGGGCCAGCTTCAGGTCCTGCGCGTCGATGCGGGCCAGCGCCTGGCCCGGCTTCACGGCGTCGCCGAGATTGACCGAACGGCTCAGCAGCTTGCCGCCGACACGGAACGACAGCCGCGACTCGATGCGTGGCTTCACCTCGCCGGCATACTCGTGGCTGGCGCTGGCCGAACCAGCACTGACGAGTTGCGTGCGCACCGAGCGCTCCGGTTCCGGGGCGGCGGACTGCTTGCCACACCCGGACAGCAGGGCGGACAGCAGCACCGCCAACAGCAGGGGCGGTGCTAGACGCAGAAGATGGGGCATTCAGACCTCGGCAGGATGTAACGACCGGCCATAAAATTTAATGACCAGCGGGTCAGTAATGTATTCAGGCCCTGTGACAACTGTCAAACCTCGCTGAACTTCGCTGAAACATCGGGGCTTTGCAAGCGGAACTTGAGAAACAGCTTGAGCGTCGACCACTACGAGAACTTCCCCGTCGCTTCGGTACTGTGCCCGCCCGCCCTGAGGCCGGCGGTGGCCGCGATTTACTACTTCGCCCGCACGGCGGACGACCTGGCCGACGAGGGCGACGCTCCCACGGCCGAGCGCGCGCAGGCCTTGCACGACTATCGCGCCGATCTGGCCGCCATCGTGGCCGGCCAGGCGGCTTCACCGCGCTGGATTCACGTCTTCCAGCCCCTGAAGCGCGAGATGCACCGGCTGCAGCCTGCGCTGCTGCACGACCTGCTGGACGCCTTCGAGCAGGACCTGACCCCGCCGCGCTACAGCGACCGCGCCCAGCTGCTGGACTACTGCCGCCGCTCGGCCAACCCGGTGGGACGCCTGCTGCTGGGCCTGTACGGCGTGAACGACGGCGACGCCCTGCGGCGATCGGACGCCATCTGCTCCGCGCTGCAGCTCATCAACTTCTGGCAGGACTTCAGCCGCGACGGCCCCAACGGCCGCCTGTACGTGCCGCAGGCGGACCTCGACCGCCACGGCGTCAGCGCGGGCGACGTGCTGGCCTGCCGCGACAGCCCCGCGGCCCGCGCGCTGATCGCCGACCTGTGCGGCTGGGCGCGCACGCTGATGCGCGAAGGCGCACCGCTGGCCCTGGCGCTGCCCGGCCGCGCCGGCTGGGAGCTGCGCTTCGTCGTGCAGGGCGGCCTGGCCATCCTCGACAAGATCGAGGCGCGCGGGCACGACAGCCTGCTGCACCGCCCCGCCCTCAGGGTTTGGGACGCCCCTCGCCTGGCCTGGCGCGCATTGACAATGCGGGCCGCACCATGACGCCAGCGCCGTGACTCCCGAACAGTACGTCCAGCAAAAGGCCGCCGCGAGCGGCTCCAGCTTCTATTACGCCTTCCTGTTCCTGCCGCCGCCCCGGCGCGCGGCGATCACGGCCTTCTACGCCTTCTGCCGCGAGGTGGACGACGTCGTCGACGAGACGCAGGACGCCGGCGTGGCCGCGACCAAGCTGGCCTGGTGGCGCAAGGAGGCGGCCAGCGCCTTCGCCGGCCAGCCCAGCCACCCCGTCATGAAGGCGCTGATGCCACACACCGCCGCCTACGACATCCGGCTGGAGCACCTGAACGCCGTCATCGAAGGCTGCGAGATGGACCTGCAGCAGACGCGCTACCTGGACTTCCCCGGCCTGCAGCGCTACTGCCACCTGGTGGCCGGCGTGGTGGGCGAGGTGGCCAGCAGCATCTTCGGCCGCACGCAGCCGCAGACCATCGCCTACGCCCACAAGCTGGGCCTGGCGATGCAGCTCACCAACATCATCCGCGACGTGGGCGACGACGCGCGGCGCGGGCGCATCTACCTGCCCGTGAACGAGCTGCAGCAGTTCGGCGTGAAAGCCAGCGACATCCTGTTGCGCACCAAGCCCTGGGGCTACAGCGAGCGCTTCACGGCGCTGATGACCTTCCAGGCCGAGCGCGCGCACCGGCTCTACGACGAGGCGCTGGCGCTGCTGCCCGAAGCCGACCGCGCCACGCAGAAGCCGGGACTCATGATGGCCAACATCTACCGCGCGCTGCTCGTCGAGATCGAACGCGAGGCCTTCCAGGTGCTGCACCAGCGCATCGCGCTGACGCCGCTGCGCAAGCTCTGGATCGCGATGAAGACCAACTGGCGCGGGCGGTGAGCCGCGTCGCCGTCATCGGCGGCGGCTGGGCGGGCATCGCTGCCGCGGTGACGCTGGCCGACGCGGGCCACCACATCACGGTCTTCGAGATGGCGCCGCAGCTCGGCGGCCGGGCACGCAGCGTGGCGGGTGAGCCCCCGTACGACAACGGCCAGCACATCCTCATCGGCGCCTACCGCGACAGCCTGGCGCTGATGCGGCGCCTGGGCGTGGCGCCGGAACAGGTGCTCCAGCGCCTGCCGCTCGCCCTGCCCTACCCGGACGAGGCGGGCCTGCGGCTGCCGCCCGGCCCGCCGCTCGTCGCATTCGCACGCGGCGTGCTGGCGCATCGCGGCTGGCCCCTTTCGGCGCGGCTGGGCCTGCTGATGGCGGCGGCCGGCTGGCTGGCGCGGGGCTTCCAGTGTGCTGACACCTTGAGCGTGGCGGCGCTGTGCGCCCGGCTGCCGCGCGACGTGAATCGCGACCTCGTGGAGCCGCTGTGCGTGGCCGCGCTGAACACGCCGGCCTCGCAGGCCAGCGCGCAGGTCTTCCTGCGCGTGCTCAAGGACGCGCTCTTCAGCGGCGCGGGCAGCGCCGACCTGCTGCTGCCGCGCCGGCCGCTGTCCGAGTTGCTGGCCACACCAGCCACCGCCTGGCTGGGCGAGCGGCTGCGGCTTGGCACCCGCGTGCACGGCATTGAACCGGGCTGGCGTGTGGACGGCGAGGCGTTCGACGCCGTCGTGCTGGCCTGCACCAGCACCGAGGCCGCGCGCCTGGTCGCGCCCCTGGATGCCGACTGGGCGGCCACGGCGCAATCGCTGCGCTTCGAGCCCATCGTCACCGTCTACCTGCACAGCCCCGGCAGCGCCCTGCCCGCGCCGATGCTGGCGCTGCGCGAAGGGCCGGACGCACCGGCGCAGTTCGTCTTCGACCACGGGCAGCTCGGCGGCGCGGCGGGGCGCTTCGCCTTCGTCGTCAGCGGCGCGGCCCCGTGGGTGGCCAGCGGCGGCTGCGCCGAGGCGGTGCTCGCGCAGGCGCAGCGGGAGCTGGCCTGGGCCACGCCGCCCGTCATCGACAAGGTGCTGACCGAGAAGCGCGCCACCTTCGCCTGCACGCCGGGCCTGGCCCGCCCGCCCGCGCGCATCGCGCCGGGGCTGTGGGCGGCGGGCGACTACGTGGCCGGCCCCCACCCCGCCACGCTGGAAGCTGCCGTGCGCGCGGGCATGGCCGCCGCTCAGGGCGCCGGCGCGGACGCCGGCGGCTGGGGCACCGGCGCGAACGGCGCGGCCAGCGGCTCGCCCACGAACACGCCCTGAGCCGGCCAGGCGACGCTGTGCCAGTAGGCCTCCAGCGCGCTGACGCCCTGGGCGTAGGACAGGATCAGCGCCTGCGGGTTGGGGAACTTCTGCACGTGGTTGCACGGCTCGGTGACGGTGCCGTAGGTCGCCGTCGCACCGGCATCGATCCAGTCGAGCACGTTCATCTGGCCGTCGCTGCCCGTGCGGTCGAGCTGGCCGCCGAACGACGTGAGGTGGTCGGCCAGCGCGCCGGGCAGCCACTCGTGGGCCAGCGGCGCCGGCACGCGCTCCAGGCCGGTTTCGTAGATCAGCGTGCGGCGCAGGGGCGGCAGTGCGGTGCTCTTCACCCGCGCGACGGCGAAGCCCGCCGCTCCCGGCACGGGGCCTGCCGGGGGAAACAGGCGCTCGCGCACGTTGCGCGCGCCGTCGGGCGTGGAGGCGAGATAGGCCATCGCCGGATCGGCCGCGCCCCCAGCCAATGTGTGGTCGGACGCGATGCCGCGCTCGATCATCGCGAACGCCGCCGGCACGGAGTGCGCGGCCAGCTGCATCGTGGGCCGCAAGCCCACCACCAGCCAGGGCCGCGAACCGAAGTAGCCCGTGTAGGGACTGGGGCGTGTGGGCGCGCAGCTCTGTGCACAGACATTGGGCTGCAGGCCCATGCCCAGCGCGCTGGTCAGCGAGTTGCACTCCACCACGTACGGCTGCACCCAGGCCAGCGCCAGGCCGTTGACATGCTCCGGCATCTTGTCGCGGATGGTCTGGTCCAGCGCCGTGAACTCCTCGCGCGTCAGGTAGAACCGCACCGGCAGCTCCACGCGCAGGATCTGTGCCGCCGGGATGCCGCGGCGCTTGGCGTAGCGCTCACCCACCGCGACCGAGTAGGGGTCGGCCGTGTTGATGACCAGGCCCAGTTCGTTGGCCGTGATGCGGCCGTACAGCTTGGGCATGCGGGCCCAGCGTGCCTCGCTGCCGGCGGGGGCGGGTTCGGCCGCCTGCGCCACGGCCATCGCCCCCAGCATCAGGGCCGCCATGGCTTGCCATCTTCTGAATCCAGCTTTCGCCATACAAAACAAACCCAATCTCCCCCACAATGACAGCATGAAACCCAGAGAGGCCCAGCAGACCCCGGCGATCCAGGTCCTGGAGCGCATGTTCTCGCTGCTGGACGTGCTGGCCGGGCACCAGGATCCGGTGTCCCTGAAGGCCCTCTCCGAAGCCACCGGCCTGCACCCCTCGACGGCGCACCGCATTCTCAATGACCTGACCTTGGGTCGCTACGTGGACCGGCCCGAAGCCGGTAGTTATCGACTCGGCATGCGCATGCTGGAGCTGGGCAACCTCGTCAAGGCACGGCTGGACGTGCGCGACGCGGCGCTGCCGGCCATGCGGGAGCTGCACAAGTTCACCCACCAGCCGGTGAACCTGTCCGTGCGGCAGGGCGACGAGATCGTCTACATCGAGCGCACGTATTCCGAACGTTCCGGCATGCAGGTCGTGCGCGCCGTGGGTGGCCGGGCACCGCTGCACCTCACGTCGGTCGGCAAGCTGTTCCTCGCCAGCGACGACAGCCCCCGCGTGCGCGCCTACGCCGCCCGCACGGGTCTGGCCGGCCACACGCGCAACAGCTTGACCGAGGTCGGCGCGCTGGAGCGCGAACTGGCAACCGTCCGTCAACGCGGCATCGCCCGCGACGACGAGGAACTGGAGCTGGGCGTGCGCTGCATGGCCGCCGGCATCTACGACGACCAGGCCAAGCTCGTGGCCGGCCTGTCCATCTCCGCGCCGGCCGACCGGCTGGAGGAGAGCTGGGTGGTCCGCCTCAAGGAAACCGCGGCGCAGATCTCGTCGGCGCTTGGCCACCGCGGCGCCTGAGCCCAAAGCAAACGCGGCGCCGAGGCGCCGCGTTTTCATTCAAGGGTGGTGCGTCAGAGCTTGGCCGATGGCAGCGCGCCTTCGCCCGGCTGCGTGGCCAGCCACTTGCGCATGCGCTCGGCGTCCGCGATCCGCGACGCCTTGCCGCTGGAGTCCAGGAACACCATGATGAGCTTGCGGCCGGCCATGCTGGCCTGCATGACAAGACACTTGCCGGCTTCGTTGATGAAGCCGGTTTTTTGCAGGCCGATGTCCCACAGCGGGTTGGACAGCAGGCCGTTCGTGGAGCGGAACTGCACCAGGCGCTTGCCCAGCGCCACACGGGCTTCGCGCGAGGTGGACAGATCGCGCAGCAACGGCACCTGGCTGGTGACGTTGACGAGCTTGGCGAGGTCAGCCGCACTGCTCTGGTTGCGGCTGGACAGGCCGGTGGGCTCCACGTAATGCGTGTCGGCCATGCCCAGGCTCATGGCCTTGGCGTTCATGGCGGCGACGAAGGCCTCCAGGCCGCCGGGGTAATTGCGGCCCAGCGCATGGGCGGCACGGTTCTCGCTGCTCATCAGCGCGAGGTGCAGCATGTCGCCGCGGGTCAGCGTCGTGCCGATGGCCAGGCGCGAACCGGTGTTCTTCTCGGTGTCCTTGTCGTCGTCGGTCACTGTCAGCTTCTCGTCGAGCGACAGGCCGGCCTCCACGACCACCAGCGCCGTCATCAGCTTGGTGATGGACGCGATGGGCAGCACGGCCTGCGGGTTCTTGGAGAACAGCACCTCGTTGGTGTCCTGGTCCAGCACGTAGGCCACGCTGGATTTCAGCGCCAGCGGGTCGTCCACGGCATGCAGGCCGGCCACCTGGCCGAACGTCGCCACTGCCGGAATGACTGGCGCGGTCGCCTTGCGCAGCACGACGGAGCGGACCTTGCGGACCGGCACCGCGCTGGCCTTGGACGTCCGGGTGGCTTTGGATGGGGTGCCGGACGCCGCGGCCGTGGCCACGCCAGGCAGTGCAGCAAGCAGGGAAAGACTCAGGAAAGCGGCGGCAAAAGTCTTCAACGGAGATCCCCAACAGCAGGGCGGCAGTGTACGTGACGCCAAAAGTACTGACAAGATAAGAACTTAAGTGGGACACCTCAAGTGAACTCTTGGCCCGCTCATGCGGTCCACGCCACAACAGGCTTGCCACCGGCTCTTTCGCTTTGCAGCTGACTCCAAACGCATGCGAGTAGGCCCGCGCTGACAGGAATCCGGTATCGGGTCCGCCCCGGATGCCAAAGATTGCCGGCCAGCTGGCCCATGCTGCTCGCGGATGGCCTTCAGGCTTGATTCTGCGGCCGCGCGTGGCGCCCCGGCACCCGAGCAGCGGGGCAAATCCGCGCCTGATTCCACGGCGTGCCGGCGCACGTCTGGTGGAAGCTGGACGGGATGTGCGGACCATCCGGAGCGGATGGTCATGGCAGCGCTGGCGCTTCCCAGCGCCAGCGCTGCCGGAATACGCCTTACCTGCCGGCGCGACGGCGGCGGACGATGGCGGCAACGCCGACCAGACCCATCAGCATGAGCGCGTAGGTTTCAGGTTCCGGCACAGGTCCGACCTGCACGTCGATGGTGACGCTGTTGACCATCGAGGCGCCGTTCCAGGCTTCCAGCGTGATGGAATACAGGCCCGCCTGGTTGACGTCGAAGATGCCGCCGGGCGTGTCACCGAAACGGACGTTCTGCGAGTTCTGGAAGCCGATGAACGGCGCGGGCGCGATGGCGTTGTCCGACCAGTATGTTGACGGGTCGACATAGGCGTAGCTCGTCGCCGCGCTCGGGTCGTGGTCGATGCCGAGCCGGTAGGTCAGGCCCGTGAGCGCGCCGCTGTTGACGGAGAACTCGTAGCTCCACATCGCCTTGGGCGCGCCCGTGCAGGTGGCGCACAGGCCCAGATCGGCGGTGTAGGTGCCCGACGACCCATCCAGCAGCAGGAAGGTTTCCCGGTTCTTGGCGCGCAACGCCAGTTCGACGCCGCTGTCGGTGCTGATCGTCCAGTTGCCGTTGGTGACGCCGCCGGTGCCGAAGTAGACGCCGGGCGTGGCGATGTCCCCGTAGGTGGTGACAGCCTGTGCACCCACCGACGCCAGCGCGAGCAGGGCGAAGGCGGCAGTGCGGGGCATCGTGCATTTGAAGTTCATGGGTGGTCTCCTGGGAGCGTCTGGGAACGGCTCCGAGACATTCGGTTTGCCGGCGACAACGCATCAGCGGGCGGCGACGCACCACCCCTGCGATACCACGGTAGGCGGGCGGCCGATCAGCGTCTGTGCGCACAGGCACATAGCGCATTGCCGAATGCGCAGGGCGTTCAGGCCTGGCCCCGCGTGAGAAATCTCATGCTCCGCCGCCATCGCGTGTATCGGTCTGTGAGATCACGGCCGCCCCTGCCGTTGCGTTCCTAGACTCGCGCCTCGCGCACTCAGCGCTCAGGATGCTTGTTGATGATCCCCACCCTTGAAGCGAACCGCCGCTCGTCCCTGGCCACCTTGCGCGGTGCACCGCCGCTGGAGATGACCAGCGATTTCGGCGGGCTCGACGGCGACGCGCTCGACCTCGTGGAGCGCCGCTACGGCGACCGCGGCCTCGTCACGACGCGCGAGCGCTACAGCAGCCGCGACGACGGTGGCGACATCGTCTGCACGGCACGTGACGGCGACGAGATCGTCGGCACGCTGTCCGTGCGCTTCGACGGTGCGGGTGGCCTGCATGCCGATCTGCTGTTCGGTGCCGAACTGGACGAATGGCGCGCGGCCGGCACGCGGCTGTGCGAATTCGGCGGCCTGGCGGTCGACCGGCATTCCCACGACCCCAAACGTGTGCTGGCCCAGATCTTCCACCTCGGCTACCTGCACGCGCACCGTCGGGCGGGTTGCGACCGGCTCGTCATCGAGGTCAACCCGCGACACGTGCCCTTCTACCGACGCTGCCTGGGCCTGCGGCCGCTGACCGCCGCGCGCCACAACCCGCGCGTCGAAGCGCCGGCCGTGCTGATGAGCATCGCCTTCGCCGATGTGCGCGAACAGATCGCACTGTGGGGCGGCCAGCCAGGCATGCAGGCGGCGGCACGCACCTTCTACCCGCTGGCCTGGGACGAGGCGACCGAAGCCACCATGCTGGCGAGGTTGCAGTAAGCCCAGGGCGGCCGGCGCGCTAGGCTTGCGGCCACGCATCCACGAGGCCGCCATGAGCAAGAGCGCATCCACCGACACCACACCCGCGTCCGCCCTCATCGACGAACGCATCGCCAGCCTCGGCGGCTGGCGCGGCGAAACGCTGGCTGCGCTGCGCGCGCTGATCCACGAGGCCGACCCCGACATCGTCGAAGAGTGGAAGTGGAACAACCCGGTCTGGTCGCACGACGGCATCGTCTGCACCGGCGAGGCCTACAAGGCCGCCGTGAAGATGACCTTCCCCAAGGGCGCGTCGCTGCCCGACCCGAAAAAGCTCTTCAACGCCAGCCTGGAAGGCAACGTGCGCCGCGCGATCGATTTCAAGGAAGGCGACAAGCCGGACAAGGTCGCGCTGAAGACGCTGTTGCGCGCCGCAGTGACGCTGAACCAGTCCGGGAAGAAATAAGGGCGAAGTGCCCTAGCCTTGCGCCGCCACCCGCTCCATCTTGCTCTGCAGCTTGTTCAGCGCGCTCAGGTAGGCCTTCGCCGAGGCCACGACGATGTCCGGGTCGGCGCCCACGCCATTCACCACGCGACCCGCGTGCTGCAACCGCACCGTCACCTCGCCTTGCGACTCGGTGCTGCCGCCGGTGATCGCGTTGACGGAGTACAGCAGCATCTCGGCGCCGGACTGCACCACCGATTCGATGGCCTGCAGCGTGGCATCCACCGGGCCGTTGCCGTCGCTCTCGGCGCGGTGTTCCTGGTGGCCCACGGCGAAGACGATGGCCGCATGCGGGCGCTCGCCCGTCTCGCTGCGCTGGGCCAGCGACAGCAGCCGGTAATGCTCGACGTCGTTGATGACGGACTCGTCCATGACAAGGGCGAGGATGTCCTCGTCGAAGATCTCGTTCTTGCGGTCGGCCAGGTCCTTGAAGCGCTGGAATGCGGCGTTGACCTCGGTCTCGCTCTCCAGCTGGATGCCCAACTCCTGCAGCCGCTGCTTGAAGGCGTTGCGGCCTGAGAGCTTGCCCAGCACGATCTTGTTGGCGGCCCAGCCCACGTCCTCGGCGCGCATGATCTCGTAGGTGTCACGCGCCTTGAGCACGCCGTCCTGGTGGATGCCACTGGCGTGCGCGAACGCATTGGCGCCCACCACGGCCTTGTTGGGCTGCACGACGAAACCGGTGGTCTGCGACACGAGCTTGGAGGCGGGCACGATCTGCGTGGCGTCCAGGCCCACGTCCAGCCCGAAGTAGTCGCGCCGGGTGCGCACGGCCATCACCACTTCTTCCAGCGAGCAGTTGCCGGCGCGCTCGCCCAGGCCGTTGATGGTGCATTCCACCTGGCGGGCGCCGCCGATCTTCACGCCGGCCAGCGAGTTGGCGACGGCCATGCCCAGGTCGTTGTGGCAGTGCACGCTCCAGATGGCCTGATCCGAGTTGGGCACCTTCTCGCGCAGGCGGCGGATGAAGTCGCCGTACAGCTCGGGGATGGCATAGCCGACCGTGTCGGGGATGTTGATGGTGCCAGCGCCCTCCTTGATGACGGCCTCGCAGACGCGTGCGAGGAAGTCCATGTCGGAGCGGTAGCCGTCTTCCGGCGAGAACTCGATGTCGCCGCACAGGTTGCGCGCGAAGCGCACGGCCAGCGTCGCTTGCTCCAGCACCTGCTCGCGGGTCATGCGCAGCTTCTTCTCCATGTGGAGTTCGCTGGTGGCGATGAAGGTGTGGATGCGCGCGCGCTGCGCCGGCGCCAGCGCTTCGGCAGCCTTGGCGATGTCGCGGTCGTTGGCGCGGGCCAGCGAGCAGACGGTGCTGTCCTTCACCGCCGCGGCGATGGCCTTGACGGCCTCGAAGTCGCCGTTGCTGGAGGCGGCAAAACCGGCCTCGATGATGTCCACCTTCATGCGCTCCAGCTGCCGGGCGATGCGCAGCTTCTCCTCGCGCGTCATGGACGCACCGGGGGACTGCTCGCCGTCGCGCAGCGTCGTGTCGAAGATGATCAGCTTGTCGCTCATGATGGTGTGTGTTCCTGCTGGTGCGGCATCGTGAAGGCCGGCGTGCGGCGCAGGCCGCTCAAGATGGCCTGCATGGACGCACGCACGATGCTGCCATCGATGCCCACGCCGTGGCGGGTTTCGTCACCCACGCGCAACTCCAGGTAGGCCACCGCACGCGCGTCGGCGCCGCTGCCGATGGCGTGCTCGTGATAGTCCAGCACGCGCACGGAGATGCCAGCGCGCTCGGCCAGTGCGTTGACGAAGGCTTCGATCGGGCCGTTGCCCTCCCCCTGCACGCGGCCCACCCAGTCGCCCAGCACGACCTCCGCGGACACACGCATGCCGCCGCCTGGCTGCTCCATCATTTGCGGTTGCATCACGCTGGCCTGCGAATCGCCGATGGCATATTCGCGCTCGAAGATGGCGTAGAGGTCGGCAGCGCTCAGCTCCTTGCCGGCGTCGTCCATGACGGCCTGCACGACCTGGCTGAACTCGATCTGCAGGCGGCGCGGCAGCTCCAGGCCGTACTCGGCCTCCAGCAGGTAGGCGATGCCGCCCTTGCCGGACTGGCTGTTCACGCGGATGACGGCGTCATAGCTGCGGCCCAGGTCCTTGGGGTCGATGGGCAGGTAGGGCATGTCCCAGATCTCGCCGTCCTTGCGGGCGGCGAAGGCCTTCTTGATGGCGTCCTGGTGCGAGCCCGAGAACGACGTGTAGACCAGGTCGCCCACATAGGGGTGACGCGGGTGCACCGCGATCTGCGTGCAGTGCTCGACGCAGCGGCGCACCTCGTCGATGTCGGAGAAATCGAGCTGAGGGTCCACGCCCTGGGTGTAGAGGTTGAGCGCGATGTTGACGAGGTCGACGTTGCCGGTGCGCTCGCCGTTGCCGAACAGGCAGCCCTCGACGCGATCCGCGCCGGCCATCAGCGCGAATTCGCCAGCGGCCGTGCCGGTGCCGCGGTCGTTGTGGGGGTGCACGGAGAGGACGATGCTGTCGCGGCGCTGCAGATGGCGGTGCATCCACTCGATCATGTCGGCAAAGATGTTGGGCGTGCTGTGCTCCACCGTGGAGGGCAGGTTGACGATGCACTTGCGTTCGGGCGTCGGTTCCCACACCGAAGTCACGGCGTCCACCACGCGCTTGCTGAAGGCCAGCTCCGTGCCGGAGAACATCTCGGGCGAGTACTCGAAGCGCCAGTCGGTGGCGGGATGCGCGGCGGCCAGTGCCTTGATCTGGCGGGCATGCGTGGTGGCCAGCTCGACGATGCCGTCCTCGTCCTGCTGCAGCACCACGCGGCGCATGACGGGCGCCACGGCGTTGTAGACATGCACGATCACCTGCCTGGCGCCGTCCAGCGCCTCGAAGGTGCGCTCGATGAGGTGCGAGCGCGCCTGGGTCAGCACCTGGATGGTCACGTCGTCCGGGATATGCCCGCCGTCGATGAGCAGGCGCACGAAGTCGAACTCGGTCTGCGACGCGGAAGGGAAGCCGACCTCGATCTCCTTGAAGCCGATCTTCACGAGTTGCTGGAACATGCGCAGCTTGCGGGCGATGTCCATGGGCTCGATGAGCGCCTGGTTGCCGTCGCGCAGGTCCGTGCTCAGCCAGATGGGCGCGCGGGTCAGCACGGCGTCGGGCCAGGTACGGTCCGGCAGGGCGGCTTGGGAGACGCGAGGGAATTGGCGGTACTTGAGCTGCGGTTGCTTCAACATCATGGTGAGTCCATCCGAAGGGGTGGGCGCAACCAGCAGCCTTTGAAAACACGAACGGCCCGCTGCGGTTGCATACGGGCCGTTGGGATCAGTTTGAGCGCTAAGTGCGGTGTGAGCGTATAGGCGTGGCTGACTAGCGAACCCGTGGTTCCTCTAGGGCTGGTAGCAGGCTAATTCGCGTGGCGCGGCTCATGGGTCGGGAATCTAGCACGAAAGGCTACTGGTGCAAGCCACGTTCATCGGGCTCGTCGGTGCTCGTGGAGATCACGCTGACCTGCTTGCCCTTGGACTTGCGCCAGCCATAGATCACATAGCCGGACAGCCCGTACAGGCAGAAGATCGCGAACAGCACCGTGGGCGGATCGAGGGCGATCAGGCCGATGCCGAGCATGATGACCACCAGCACGATGAAGGGCACGCTGCGCCGCCGGTCGAAGACTTTGAAGCTGTAGAAGGGTGCATTCGTGACCATCGAAAGGCCGGCGAACAAGGTCACGCCGAACGCCGTCCAACGCAGCCAGGGCATGTTGCTCACGCCGGTGTACCAGGGCGCGTCGATCGCGCACCAGATCAGCCCCATGACGATGGCCGCCGCCGCGGGGCTGGGCAGGCCCTGGAAATAGCGCTTGTCGACGACGCCGATGTTCACATTGAAACGCGCCAGCCGCAGCGCGGCGCCAGCGATGTAGACAAAGGCCGGGATCCAGCCCGGCTTGCCCATGTCCTTGAGCGCCCACATGTAGACGATCAGTGCCGGCGCGGCGCCGAAGGCCACCATGTCGGACAGGCTGTCCATCTGCTCGCCGAAGGCCGACTGCGTGTTGGTCATGCGGGCGACGCGGCCATCCAGGCTGTCGAGGACGGCGGCGGCGAAGATCGCCACGCACGCCACCTCGAAGCGGCCGTTCATGGCCATGACGATGGCATAGAACGCGCTGAACAGCGCGCCCAGCGTGATCGCATTGGGCAGCGCGTAGATGCCTTTGCGGCGAGGGCGGCCGACGGTGCTGGGCTCGTCGTCGTCGATGGGGTCAGGGCTCATAGGGCGGCAGGATAGCTGACAGATCTCGGCCCACGAGGTTCCTAGCATGGCCGAAACCGACAGAAGGCCGCCGCACCGTGAAGCTCATCGAAGTCCGTACCTACCGGCTGAAGGCCGACTCACCCGACTTGCCCGATGGCGCGCAACGCTTCGTCGCGGCCATGCGCGAGGCCTTGCCCCTGGTAAGCGCCAGCGGCATGGACGTCGTGGCGTTCGGCCGCTCGGACCACGAGCAGACCAGCTTCTTCCTGATCCGTGCCTTCGGCAGCCGTGAGCAACTGGCCGCTCAGCAGGACGCCTTCTACGGCTCGCCCGCATGGCGCGAAGGCCCGCGTGAACAGCTCGTGGCCTGCCTGGACACCTACCTCAACACCTTGCTCTGGCTGCCCGAAGCGGCCGTCGACGCGTTGCGGTGCAACCACCAACTGTGAGATCAATGCCATGCCCCAAGACCTGGACCCCGCCGCCCCGGCGGACTTCGATTTCATCATCGGCGACTGGCGCGTGCTGCACGAGCGGCTGAATGCGCGGCTGGCCGGCTGCACCGAATGGACGCGCTTCGAAGGCCGCACGTCGACGCGCAGGATCCTGGGCGGCTGGGGCAACCTGGAAGACAACCTGCTGCATCTGCCGAGCGGGCCGTATCGCGCGGCTGCCATGCGCTCGTTCGACGCCGCGACGGGCCAGTGGGCCATCTGGTGGTTGGACAGCCGGGCGCCCCATGCGCTGGACGTGCCGGTGCGCGGCGCGTTCGAGCACGGCGTAGGCGTGTTCCATGCCGACGACACGCTGGACGGCCGGCACATCCGCGTGCGATTCACCTGGCACATTGGCAACGACGGCCATCCACGCTGGGAGCAGGCGTTCTCGCCGGATGGCGGCCAGACCTGGGAGACGAACTGGCGGATGCTGTTCATCCGCTTGAACGCCGCAGCGCGCGGCCCGCTCTGAAAGAACAAAGGCCGGCACCTCGCGGCACCGGCCTTCGCGGTTCATGACCAGGCGATCAGTTCTTCGCCTTGTCCACCAGTTTGTTCGCCTTGATCCAAGGCATCATCTCGCGCAGCTTCTCACCGACCTGCTCGATGGGGTGCTCGGCCGTCAGGCGGCGGCGGCTGATCAGCGTCGGGGCGCCGGCCTTGTTCTCGAGGATGAAGCTCTTGGCGTATTCGCCGGTCTGGATGTCCTTCAGGCACTGGCGCATCGCGTTCTTGGTCGCCTCGGTGACGACCTTGGGGCCGGTGACGTACTCGCCGTACTCGGCGTTGTTCGAGATCGAGTAGTTCATGTTCGCAATGCCGCCTTCGTAGATCAGGTCCACGATGAGCTTGAGCTCGTGCAGGCATTCGAAGTAGGCCATCTCGGGCGCATAGCCGGCTTCCGTCAGCGTCTCGAAACCCGCCTTGATCAGTTCCACGGCGCCGCCGCAGAGGACTGCCTGCTCGCCGAACAGGTCGGTCTCGGTCTCCTCGCGGAACGAGGTCTGGATGATGCCGGCCTTGCCGCCGCCGTTGGCTGCGGCGTAGCTCAAGGCCAGGTCACGGGCCTTGCCGGTCTTGTCCTGGTAGATGGCGATCAGGTGAGGCACGCCGCCGCCCTGGCGGTAGGTGTTGCGCACCGTGTGGCCGGGGGCCTTGGGGGCGACCATCCAGACGTCCAGGTCGGCACGCGGCTGGACCTGCCCGTAGTGGACGTTGAAGCCGTGCGCGAAGGCCAGCGACGCGCCTTCCTTGATGTTGGGCTCGACCTCGTTCTTGTAGACGTCGGCGATCTGCTCGTCGGGCAGCAGGATCATGACCACGTCGGCGGTCTTCACGGCGTCGGCGATCTCGGCGACCTTCAGGCCCGCGCCTTCGGCCTTGGACCACGACGCGCCGCTCTTGCGCAATGCGACGGTGACCTTGCAGCCGCTGTCGTTGAGGTTCTGCGCGTGGGCGTGGCCTTGCGAGCCGTAGCCGATGATGGTGACGTTCTTGCCCTTGATGAGGCTGAGATCGGCGTCCTTGTCGTAGTAGACGTTCATGATGGGTCGTGCTCCAGGAAAAAACTTTGAATAGCGTGGGGTGTGAAGACGGATCAGACGCGCAGGATGCGCTCGCCGCGGCCGATGCCGCTGGCACCCGTGCGGACGGTTTCGAGGATGGACGCGCGGTCGATGGCATCGATGAAGGCATCGAGCTTCACAGCGTCACCGGTCAATTCGATGGTGTAGGTCTTCTCGGTCACGTCGATGACGCGGCCGCGGAAGATGTCGGCAGTGCGCTTGATCTCCTCGCGCTCCTTGCCGACGGCGCGCACCTTGATGAGCATGAGTTCGCGCTCGGTGTAGTTGCCCTCGGTGAGGTCGACGACCTTCACGACCTCGATGAGGCGGTTCAGGTGCTTGGTGATCTGCTCGATGACCTCGTCACTGCCGGTGGTGACGATGGTCATGCGGGAGAGCGACGCATCTTCCGTCGGGGCGACGGTGAGGCTCTCGATGTTGTAGCCGCGGGCCGAGAACAGCGCCACGACGCGCGACAGCGCACCCGGCTCGTTCTCGATGAGCAAAGCAATGATGTGTTTCATGGGATGTCGTCCTTCGCGCTCTTCAGTGGCCGGGGCGGTAACCACGGCACCTTGGCGGCGGGTTCGAATCGTTAAAAGGGCTGCCTTCGTCGGCTGTGTCCGCCTTGCGCCGCCGGCCTCAGTGCACGCGGTAACGCGCACCAAGACCCGCGGCTTCAGTCGCTCACAGGTCTTCCGAGCCCAGCAGCATCTCCGAAATGCCCTTGCCCGCCTTGACCATGGGCCAGACGTTCTCGGTCGGATCGGTGCGGATGTCCAGGAACACGGTGCGGTCGGTGAGGCGCATCGCTTCCTTCAGCGCCGGTTCCACGTCGCTGGGCTTCTCGACCAGGATGCCCACATGACCATAGGCCTCGGCGAGCTTCACGAAGTCGGGCAGCGCGTCCATGTAGCTGTGCGAGTAGCGGCCGCCATAGTCCAGCTGCTGCCACTGGCGCACCATGCCGAGGTAGCGGTTGTTCAGCGAGACGATCTTGACCGGCGTCTTGTACTGGAAGCAGGTCGACAGCTCCTGGATGCACATCTGGATGCTGCCCTCGCCGGTGATGCAGAACACGTCCGAATCCGGCTTGGCGAGCTTGATGCCCATCGCGTAGGGCAGGCCCACGCCCATGGTGCCCAGACCGCCGGAATTGATCCAGCGGCGCGGCTCGTCGAACTTGTAGTACTGCGCGGCCCACATCTGGTGCTGGCCGACGTCGCTGGTGATGTAGGTGTCGCGGCCGCGCGTGAGCTTCCACAGCGTGTCTACCACCATCTGCGGCTTGATGACCTCGTCCGAGCCCTTGTAGGCCAGGCAGTCGCGGCTGCGCCATTCGTTGATCTGGTTCCACCACGCGTTGAGGGCGCCCGCATCCGGCCGAGCCTGCGCATCCTTGATCTGCACGATCAGTTCCTGCAGCACGTCCTTCACGTCGCCGACGATGGGGATGTCCACGCGCACGCGCTTGGAGATCGACGACGGGTCGATGTCCACGTGGATGATCTTGCGCTCGACAGAGCCGAAGTGCTTGGGGTTGCCGATGACGCGGTCGTCGAAGCGTGCCCCCACGGCCAGCAGAACATCGCAGTTCTGCATGGTCATGTTGGCCTCGTAGGTGCCGTGCATGCCCAGCATGCCCAGGAAGCGCGGGTCGGTGCCGGGCATCGCGCCCAGGCCCA
The DNA here is from genome assembly GCF_965229315.1 of Roseateles sp. Lineage (GTDB taxonomy): Bacteria > Pseudomonadota > Gammaproteobacteria > Burkholderiales > Burkholderiaceae_C > Pelomonas. Next base: position 835,124 of record NZ_CBDDJA010000002.1, on the reverse strand, counting down.
TCAGCGTGTTGGTGCAGGGGAAGCCGAGCAAGTCGACCAACTGGCGCAGTTCCGCGGTGGCCTCGCCGAGGATGACCCCGCCGCCGGTGTAGATGTAAGGCCGCTTGGCCTGCAGCAGCAACTGCACGGCCTTGCGGATCTGGCCGCTGTGGCCCTTCTTGACCGGGTTGTACGAGCGCATCTCGATGCGCTCGGGGTAGCTGAACGTGGTCTTGGCCAGCGACACGTCCTTGGGAATGTCCACGACGACCGGGCCGGGGCGACCGGTACGGGCGATGTGGAAGGCCTTCTTCAGCGTCACGGCCAGGTCGCGCACGTCCTTCACGAGGAAGTTGTGCTTGACGATGGGCCGCGTGATGCCGACGGTGTCGCACTCCTGGAACGCGTCCAGGCCGATGGCCGGCGTGGGGACCTGTCCCGTGATGATGACCATCGGGATGGAGTCCATGTACGCGGTCGCGATGCCGGTGATGGCATTCGTCACACCCGGGCCGGACGTGACCAGCGCAACGCCCACCTCGCCGCTCGCGCGGGCGAAGCCGTCGGCGGCATGCACGGCGGCCTGCTCATGGCGCACCAGCACGTGCTGGATGCTGTCCTGCTTGTAGAGCGCGTCGTAGATGTAGAGCACCGCGCCGCCGGGGTAACCCCAGAGATGGCACACCCCTTCGGCCTGCAGGCAGCGAACTAGGATCTCGGAGCCGTTGAGCTCCGCGGTGGAATTGGGGGGAGTAGAGGAAGTCGGCTGCGCCAGGGCGGCGCGCTTGATTTCCGCGGCAGACATGTCCATTTTCAGAACCTCAGTGAATTTCTCTGACGAAAAACCATCGGTGCTCCTCCTTGCGCCCTCGTGAGGCGAACTCGGAACCTGCGCGGTCAACAGATGGGGCCCCAGTCGGGCGGCCACCGAAGGACCAGATGACGCGTTAAGCGAAACCGCATTATGCCGGCCAGAATCGCGCAAGCCTTCGTATGAGACGAATGCAGTTGCCGATGCGATAATTTCTGTTGCTGTCCGGATAGCCTCAAGCCTTGGCCACCGATAAAGAACTCAACGATTTCCTGCGCAACGTGGACCGCCGTGCCTTCAAACGCACGGCCTACGTCGTTCGCGATGACGATGCCGCCTTGGACATCGTGCAGGACGCCATGATCAAGCTGGCCGAGAACTATTTCGACCGCCCTGCCGCCGAGCTGCCGCTGTTGTTTCAGCGCATCCTGTCCAACGCGACGATGGACTATTTCCGGCGGCAGAAGACGCGCAACGCGGTCATGACCAACATGTCCGACTTCGAGGGGAACTCGTCGGATGAGGATTTCGACCTGCTGGAAGTCCTCGAATCCCAGGAAGGCGCCCTGGGTGCGCTGAGCGCCGCCGACGAGGTCAGCCGGGCGCAGATCTTGCAGCGAATCGAAGCGGAAGTAGAACAGCTGCCGGCCCGTCAACGGGAAGCCTTCCTGCTGCGTTACTGGGAGGAACTGGATGTTGCAGAGACCGCCGCCGTGATGGGCTGCTCCGAGGGCAGCGTGAAAACGCATTGCTCCCGAGCCGTTCACGCATTGGCAAAGTCTCTTAAGGCCAAGGGGATCACGCTATGAAGTCGCCGCAAAATCTTTCCGCCCTGCCCGCTGACCTGGACGCTCGCGTGACGCGATTCGGCCAGCAGATTGCTGCCGGCCTCACGGAACGCAGCGCAGCGTTGCCGCACGACGTGACGGAGCGCCTGCGCTTTGCCCGTGAGCAGGCGCTCACCCGCGCGACCCAGGCACGCGCTGCCCGCACCGCCACTGCGCCCGCCAGCCCTGCCGTGGTGCAGGTGGGTTCGACGCTGGCGCTGGCCGGCGGCACGCGCGGCCAGATGGGCGGCCCCGGCATGGGTGGCAAGGAGGGTGGGCTGTGGGCCAAGCTCGTCTCCGCGCTGCCGTTGCTGGCCCTGATCGCCGGTCTGCTGCTGATGCAGCAAAGCCAGATCCACGAGCAACTCGTGGCCGCCGCCGAAGTGGACACGGCCCTGCTGAGCGACAACCTGCCGCCCGCCGCATTCAGCGACCCGGGTTTCGCGGAGTTCCTGCAAGATGGGCAAGAATGACCGCATGATCTGGGCAAATACGCCACTCACTCCGCCACACCGTTTGCTGATTGCCCTGCTGCTCAGCGCAGTGGGGCTTTCTGCTTTTGGGCAAACCATTGCCGATGCCGCGTCGGCGCCGCAGGCCGCCGCGAGCGTCACTCCTGCGCCCAAGCCCAAACCAAAGCCGCTGGTCGCGACATCTTCTGCCGCGACTCCGCTGCCGTCCGCGCTGGCTTCCGCGCCGACCTGGCGAGAGCTGACGCCCAGCCAACGCCGGCTGCTGGCACCGCTGGAAGATGACTGGAAGGAACTTAGCCCGTCGCAACGCAGCAAGTGGGTCAATGCCGCGCCCATGCTCGCGACATTGCCCGAGCCGGAACTGTCCCGCCTGCATGAACGCATGCGCGGCTGGTCCAAGATGTCGCCGGCCGAGCGCCGGGACGCGCGCGTGGCATTCCAGATCGCCAAGCAGGTCGACGCCGAGCAGCGCCAGGCCAAGTGGGAGGCCTACCAGGCATTGCCCGCGGAACGGCGCCAGGAACTGGCCGACAAGGCCGCCGCGCGTCGCAAGGCGCAGGCCGCCGCATCGGGGCACAGCGCCAAGATGCTGTCGGCACAGGCCAAGTCCAACACGGTACCCGACGCACCCAAGCTCGTGGCGCCCACGCCGGTGACGGGCAGCCTGCTGCAGGCCAAGCCCGGCGCCAGCACCGTCCTGATCACACGGGCGACGCTGCGCCCCAGCTACCAGGCCGCCGGCAAGGCCAAGGTCGTGGCCGATCCGTCGCTGGTGGACGCCCGCACGCTGCTGCCCAAGTCGCTGAAGGCGCCCTCCGCGTCCGAACCGCAACGATGACGGTGCAGGCGGACACGGGCGCCGCGCCCGCGGGCCTGGCGCGGCGCCTTGCGGCCTTCCTGTACGAAGGCGTGCTGCTGTTCGGCGTCATCTTCTTCACCGGGTTCCTCTACTCGGTGCTGACACGCCAGCAGCACGCCATGCAGGGCCGCACCGGCCTGGGCGTGTTCCTGTTCATCGTGCTCGGCGTCTACTTCGTCGGTTTCTGGACCCACTCGGGCCAGACGCTGGCCATGAAGACCTGGCATCTGCGCGTGGTGGATGCCGCCGGCCAGCCGCTGCACGCCAGCCGTGCGCTCGTTCGCTACCTGCTGGGCTGGCTGTGGTTCCTGCCTGCCCTGGTCAGCGTCTGGGCGCTGGAACTTCACGGCGGCGGCGCCATTTTCGGCAGCCTCCTCGCGGGCATGCTGGCCTATCTGCTGATCGCGCGGCTGCACCCGCAGCGGCAATTCCTGCACGATACGATCAGCGGCTCGCGCATCGTCACCCAGCTTCCTCGGCGTTCATGAGCAATCCGCACAAGGGCCGCACGGGCCTGGATCGAATCCTTCACGCCACCGGCTACTCCTGGGCAGGCCTGAAAGCCGCCTACACCGGTGAAAGCGCCTTCCGCCAGGAGACCTGGCTGGTCATCGTGGCCACACCGCTGGCCTTCTTGCTGGGCCGCGACTGGGTGCAGGTCGCGCTGCTGCTGGGTTCGCTGCTGATCGTCCTCATCGTCGAGTTGCTGAACTCCGCCATCGAGGCCGCCATCGACCGCGTGTCGTTCGAGATGCACGACCTGTCCAAGCGCTCCAAGGACATCGCCAGCGCCGCGGTGCTGCTGTCGCTGCTGCTGGCCGCCGGCATCTGGGGCGCCGCCGCCTGGCAGCACCTGCGCTGAGGCGCTGCGTTCAGACGGCGGCTTCGTCCGTCTCGCCGGTGCGGATGCGGATGACCTGCTCCACGGGCACGACGAAGATCTTGCCGTCGCCGATCTTGCCGGTCTTGGCCGCCTTCAGGATGGCGTCGATGCAGCGGTCCACCTCGTCGTCCTTCACGACCACCTCGACCTTGACCTTGGGCAGGAAGTCCACGACGTACTCCGCGCCGCGATAGAGCTCGGTGTGGCCCTTCTGGCGGCCGAAGCCCTTGACCTCGGTGACCGTCAGGCCCGACGCGCCCACCTCGGCCAGCGCCTCGCGCACTTCGTCGAGCTTGAAGGGTTTGATGATGGCGGTGATCTGCTTCATGACGGGCTCCGGTTGTCGGGTCCGAGTTTACGCACGGAACCTGGAGGTGATCGGGTAACGCCAATCACGCCCGAAACCCCGGTGGGTGATGCGGATGCCCACCGGCGCCTGGCGGCGCTTGTACTCGTTGACCTTGATCAGCCGGGTCACGCGCTCGACGTCCTCGGGCTTGAAACCGGCGGCCACGATGTCGGCGATGGACTCGTCCTGCTCCATGTAGCGGGCCAGGATGGCGTCCAGCACCGGGTAAGGCGGCAGGCTGTCCTCGTCCTTCTGGTCGGGGCGCAGTTCCGCCGAGGGCGGGCGCGTGATGATGCGGTCCGGGATGATCTCGGGCCCTTGCGCGTTGCGCCAGCGCGCGAGGCGAAAGACCAGCGTCTTGGCCACGTCCTTGATGACGGCAAAGCCGCCGGCCATGTCCCCGTACAGCGTGCAGTAGCCGGTCGCCATCTCGCTCTTGTTGCCCGTCGTCAGCACGATGCTGCCGAACTTGTTGGACAGCGCCATCAGCAGCGTGCCGCGGATGCGCGCTTGGATGTTCTCCTCGGTCGCGTCAAGCGGCAGGTCCTTGAACTCGTCGGCCAGCGCCGCGTTGAAGGCATCGAACATCGGCACGATGGACTTCTCGTCGTAGCGCACGCCCAGACGCTCGGCCATGTCGCGCGCGTCGATCCAGGAGATGTCGGCCGTGTAAGGCGACGGCATCATCACGGCGCGCACCTTGTCGGCGCCCAGCGCATCGACGGCGATGGCCAGCACCAACGCCGAGTCGATGCCGCCGGACAGGCCCAGGATCGCACCGGGGAAGCCGTTCTTGCCCAGGTAGTCGCGCACACCGGTGACCAGGGCCTGCCAGACCTGCGCCTCCATCTCGGGCTCGGGCACGATCCGGCCGGCCAGGCGCCGGGTCGACGGGTCCAGCTCGACGACGACCAGCGCCTCCTCGAACATCGCCGCGCGGACGGCCAGCGTGCCGTCGGCCTGCATGGCGAAGGACGCGCCGTCGAACACCATCTCGTCCTGCCCGCCCACGACGTGGGCGTACAGCAGCGGCAAGCCGGTGGCACGTGCGCGCTCGGCCATGCGCGCCTCGCGCTCCGCCACCTTGCCCACGTGGAACGGCGACGCGTTGATGACGCACAACGCCTGTGCGCCTGCGGCCTTGGCGGCGGCCGCGGGCTCGTCGAACCAGGCGTCCTCGCAGATCAGCAGGCCGACCTTGAGGCCGCGCACATCGAAGACGACGGGCAGCAGGCCGGCGTCGCGGCCCGAGTAGAAGTAGCGGCGCTCGTCGAACACCTGGTAGTTGGGCAGCTCGCGCTTGACGTAGGTCTGCAGCACGCGCCCGCCGGCCAGTACCGAGGCAGCATTCAGGCAGGGCGGCAGCGACCAGCTGCGCTCGCGCATCACGCCGTCCTCACGCGCCGTCGGGTGGCCCACCACCACCTGCAGACCGGGCAGGTCGGCCAGCTCGGCGGCGATGCGCTCCAGCTGCTCGTCGCAGCCGGCCAGGAAGGCCGGGCGCAGCAGCAAATCTTCCGGGGGGTAGCCGCACAGCGCCAGCTCGGGCGTCACCAGCAGATCAACCCCAGCCGAGTGCGCCGTGCGCGCTTGCGCAATGATGCGGTCCGCATTGCCCGCCAGGTCGCCAACGATGACGTTGATCTGGGCCAGGGCGATCTTCAAGGGCGAGGACATGGGCGACAGCAATTCAGCGAACGAGAACAGCATTGTCATTCGGGTCGACGACTCGCCCGCGGCGCTGCCCGATGGCCCGTGGGACGCGCTGCTCGCCGCTCAGGCCCGGCCCACGCCCTTCATGCGCCTGGCCTACCTGCGCGCGCTGCACGCCAGCGGCAGCGCCGTGGCCGGGACGGGCTGGCAGCCGCAATTCGTGTCGCTGTGGCGCGGCGACGAACTGCTGGCCGCCTGCCCGGCCTACCTGAAGGCGCACAGCTACGGCGAATACGTGTTCGACTGGGCCTGGGCCGACGCCTACCACCGCCACGGCTTGAGCTACTACCCCAAGCTGCTGGTCGCCGTGCCGTTCACGCCGGTGCCGGGCAGCCGGCTGCTGGCGGTGGACGACGACGCACGCGCGCTGCTCGCGCAGGCGCTGCGGGCGCTGGCGAAGGAGACCGACGCGTCGTCGCTGCATGTGCTGTTCGGCGACGACGCCGACCAGGCTGCGCTCGCCCAGGCGGGCTGCACGGCGCGCCACGGCTTGCAGTTCCACTGGACGGCCCAGGGTGACGCCGACTTCGCCGCCTTCCTGGCACGGCTGCACCGCGACAAGCGCAAGAAGATCCAGCAGGAGCAGCGCCGCGTGCGCGAGGCAGGCGTCGTCTTCGAGGCCCGTGCAGGGACAGAGATGACCGGCGAGGACTGGGACTTCTTCTACCGCTGCTACCAGCAGACCTACCGCGAGCACCACAGCACGCCTTACCTGAAGCGCGATTTCTTCGCGCGCATGGCAGTGGAGATGCCGGCGCATTGGCTGATGTTCACCGCACGCCGCGGGGGTGAGCGCGTCGCCATGTCGCTGATCGCGCTCGACCCTTCTCGCCGCGCCGCCTTCGGCCGCTACTGGGGCGCGGTGGAGCACATCCCCCACCTGCACTTCGACGCTTGCTACTACCAGCCGCTGGCCTGGTGCATCGCTCACGGCTACCGGCGCTTCGAGGGCGGTGCGCAGGGTGAACACAAGATGGCACGCGGGCTGATGCCCACGCCGACGGCCTCCAGCCACTGGCTGGCCCACCCGTCGTTCGCGGACGCGGTCGATGAGTTCCTGGCCCGCGAGGGCGAGGCGATGAGTGGCTACATCGACGAACTCAAAGAGCATGCGCCGTTCAAACGACCAGTCGCAGCGGATGCGGCAGCGCAAACAAAAGACGTCGCTGATGCGGCAGCACAAACAAAAGACTCTGCGGATGCGGCAACACAAACAAAAGACGCCGCGGATGCGGCGTCTTGAACCGGGACAGCGGCGGCTTCAGGCCTTGTTGTAGTTGGCCAGGCCTTCGGTGATCTCGGACTTGGCCTTCTCCGGGCCTTCCCAGCCCTTGACCTTGACCCACTTGCCCTTCTCCAGGTCCTTGTAGTGCTCGAAGAAATGCTGGATCGCGGCCAGGCGCGCCGGGTTCACGTCTTCGATCTTCTGCCAGTGGTCGTACATCGGCAGGATCTTGCTGGTAGGCACGGCGAGCAGCTTGGCGTCGCCGCCGGCCTCGTCGTCCATCATCAGCACGCCGAGCGGCCGGCAGGTCACGACGACGCCGGGCGTCAGCGCGAACGGGGTGATGACCAGCACGTCGACCGGGTCGCCGTCGTCCGCCAGCGTGCGGGGGATGTAGCCGTAGTTGCACGGGTAGTACATCGGTGTGGTCAGGAAGCGGTCCACGAACAGCGCGCCACTGTCCTTGTCCACCTCGTACTTGATCGGGTCGGCGTTCATCGGGATCTCGATGATCACGTTGAACTCGTCGGGCGCCTTGGCGCCGGGGGTCACGTTGTGCAGGCTCATGGTCGTCGTGTTTTAGGAGCTAAGGAAAACCCGCATTCTAGATTTGCTGGTAAACGCTCAACCGCCCGCCCTGACCGGCCCGTAAGCTCCGACGCGCGACGCCCGGCGCAACCCGCGCGGGACACATGACAGCACAGCTACACAGGAGACTCATTCATGTCGACGGAAATGGCGCTGTATTTCGCGCTGGCTTGCGGCCTCGCGGCCGTTCTCTATGGCTTCATCCAACGAAGCTGGATCTTGAGTCAAGACCCCGGCAACGCCCGCATGCAGGAGATCGCCGCGGCGATCCAGCAGGGTGCCGCTGCCTACCTCGGCCGGCAGTACCGCACCATCGCGGTGGTCGGTGTCGTGCTGGCCATCGCCATCGCGGTGTCGGGCCTGGGCACGACGACGGCCATCGGCTTCGTCGTGGGCGCAGTGCTGTCGGGCATCTGCGGCTTCATCGGCATGAACATCTCGGTGCGCGCCAACGTCCGCACCGCGCAGGCGGCCACGAAAGGCATAGGCCCCGCGCTGGACGTGGCCTTCAAGGGCGGCGCCATCACCGGCATGCTGGTGGTGGGCCTGGGCCTGCTGGGCGTGGGCGGCTTTTATCTCGCCATCGGTGGCGGGCATGACAGCACGGCGCTCAAGCCCATGCTGGGCCTGGCCTTCGGCTCGTCGCTGATCTCGATCTTTGCGCGCCTGGGCGGCGGCATCTTCACCAAGGGCGCCGACGTGGGCGCCGACCTGGTCGGCAAGGTGGAAGCCGGCATCCCCGAGGACGACCCGCGCAACCCGGCCGTGATCGCCGACAACGTGGGCGACAACGTGGGCGACTGCGCCGGCATGGCGGCCGACCTGTTCGAGACCTACGCGGTCACGCTGATCGCCGCGATGGCGCTGGGCGCGCTGATGATCACCGGCACGAGCGCCCTGGCCGGCGTGGTCTACCCGCTGGCGCTGGGCGGCGTGTCCATCATCGCCTCCATCATCGGCTGCTACTTCGTCAAGGCCAGCCCCGGCATGAAGAACGTGATGCCGGCGCTGTACAAGGGCCTCATCGTGGCCGGCGTGCTGAGCCTGATCGCCTTCTTCTTCGTGACCAGGGCGATGTTCCCGGGGCCCATCGAGCTGACCGCCGGTGGCACGACGACCGCGATGGCGCTGTTCGGCGCCTGCACGGTCGGCCTGGTGCTGACGGCCGCGATGGTGTGGATCACCGAGTACTACACCGGCACGCAGTACCACCCCGTACAGCACGTGGCGCAGGCGTCCACGACCGGCCACGGCACCAACGTCATCGCGGGCCTGGGGGTGTCGATGAAGTCCACCGCGTTCCCGGTGCTCTTCATTTGCGCGGCCATCTACGCAGCTTATGAGTTGGCCGGCCTGTACGGCATCGCCGTGGCGGCGACCTCCATGCTCAGCATGGCCGGCATCGTCGTCGCGTTGGACGCCTACGGCCCCATCACGGACAACGCCGGCGGCATCGCCGAAATGGCGGAACTGCCCGCCAGCGTGCGCGACGTCACCGACCCGCTGGACGCGGTGGGCAACACCACCAAGGCCGTCACCAAGGGCTATGCCATTGGCTCCGCCGGCCTGGCCGCGCTGGTGCTGTTTGCGGACTACACGCATGCACTGGAAGCACGCGGCATGCACGTCAGCTTCGACCTGTCGGACCACAAGGTCATCCTCGGGCTCTTCCTCGGCGGCCTCATCCCCTACCTGTTCGGCGCGATGGCAATGGAGGCCGTGGGGCGGGCAGCGGGGGCCGTCGTCGTGGAGGTGCGCAAGCAGTTCGCCGATGGCGCCATCATGGCGGGCCAACGCAAGCCGGACTACAGCGCCGCGGTCGACATGCTGACCACCGCCGCGATCAAGGAAATGATCGTGCCGTCGCTGCTGCCTGTGGCAGCGCCCATCATCGTGGGATTGGTGCTCGGCCCGGCGGCGCTGGGCGGTCTGCTCATGGGCACCATCGTGACCGGTCTCTTCGTCGGCATTTCGATGTGCACCGGCGGCGGCGCCTGGGACAACGCCAAGAAGCTGATCGAAGAAGGCTTCACCGACGACAAGGGCGTGCTGCACAAGAAGGGCTCGGAGGCGCACAAGGCCGCCGTCACCGGCGACACCGTGGGCGACCCCTACAAGGACACCGCCGGCCCGGCCGTGAACCCGCTGATCAAGATCATCAACATCGTGGCGCTGCTCATCGTGCCGCTGTTGCCGATGACAGCGGGCAGCAGGGCACCCGGGCCCGTGGCGGCCCCGGCGCTGGTGGCGAGCGAGCCCGCCCCGGCGGCGGCGCCTGCCGCGAGCCTGGTCGAGATGCCGGCCTCCGCCGCATCGCAGTAGTCGCCCGAAAGCCCGGTGTAACGGCCCGCAAATCTCCGGTTTGCGGGCCGTTTCCCTGTCGGCCAGACGGCAGAATCTGACGCCATGGCAGGCATGGCGATCACCCAGCACGAACTGACGCGACGGCGCGAGCAGTTGCACGACCTGCAGCGCTACCTCGCCGTGCTGGAAGCCGACCACGACGGCGCCCGTGCCAAGCTGCTGGGCTTTCGGCACCGCTATCTTGAAGCGCTGGGGCCGTTGATGCGCGAGCTCGACGAGCTCGAAGCCCAGCTCCATCAGGCCACCCTGCTGCTGCACGACGCCCTCCAGCGCCAGGGCCTGGACACCCCCAGGCCGACACCTGCCCGCGCGAAACCCTGGCCCGACATCGCCGCGCTGCCCGACGCCGTGCCACTGCCGCCCGAGCCCACGGGCCCCATGACCGACCTGCCGCCACCCAGCCTGAAGACGCTGTACCGGCGCGCGGCCATGCGCTTTCACCCGGACCTGGCGCCGCAAGGCCCGGAGCGCGACGTCTGCGAGCAACGCATGATGGCCGTCAACGACGCCTACGCCAGCGGCGACCGGCGAAAGCTCGAAACGCTGCTGTTGGCAGCGGGCGAACTGCCCGAGAAGGTCATCGGCGGCCCCGCTGACGCAGTGCGTGCCTGGCTGGGCTTGTGCGAGCACCTCGTGCAGGGGCGCATCCGCGTCGTGCAGGCGCAGATGGTCTGGCTGCAAAGCCTGCAGATGCACGCACTGCGCATCGCCATCGAACGCGCAGAAGCGGGGGGCATGCGCCCCCTGGACATCATGGCCGCGCGGCTGCGCTCACAGATCGCCGAGCGGCGCCAGGAGCTCTACATCGGCGAGCGGGTGGGCAGCGACGCCAGTCTGGCAGCGGACTTCCTGCGCAAGCGCTACCTGCGCGCGGCCGGGCGGTAGGCCCGGGCAGGCGCCGGAAGCCGAAGCGCGACAGCCTGGTGACAGCGATCTGGCGTCTTCAGCAGCGGTGAACGGCGCGCGGCACGCGCACCAAAAAGCGCCCCGAACAGGGAAATTCAGGGGATACCCTTGGAGATTTCGTCCAAACTGGTGCCACCTCCAGCGGGACCCCTAACTTGGCGACGATTTGGCAACCTTCATTCAGGGGGTGGGTGCGGTAACCCATGGTGCGAGCCAAGCCTCGCTCCATTACATTGATTCCGGCCTTGTCGATTCCAGCCAACCGAAGCAGGCCAGCGTTGGCGTCTTGAGGAGGAAATTGTCATGAAACTCCGTGCATTCGCATCGGCTGCGGCCATCGTCCTGTCCTATGCCGTGGCCTCGCTGGCCCACGCTGTGTCGTTCCAGGTCATCTCCGGCAGCACCACCGGCGCGCCCACCTTCAATCGCGCCGTGGAGGATTTCTCCGCCCTGAGCGGGGTTGGCACGGCCAACCCGTACACGGCCTACACCTTCACGGTGTCGCTCAGCGGCGACTACATCTTCAACACGACGGCGGCGTTCGATTCGTTCGTCTTCCTGTATCAAGGCAGCTTCAACCCGGCCGATGCCACATCCAACGGCGTGATTGCCAATGACGACCTGATCTTCGGCAACAGTTTCTACGCGTCCGGCTTTGAAGTCGCCTTGACCGCTGGCACGACCTACATCTACGTGGTCACCGGTTTTGACCTGCCCGATGCCGGCGCCTACAGCACGACCATTGCCGGCCCGAGCATCACAACGGCGGTACCCGAAGTGCAGACGTACCTGCTGATGGCCCTGGGCCTCGCAGGCTTGGCTGTGGTGCGCCGCCGCCAGTTCGGCCAGCGCTGACCGGCCGTCAGCCGTCTCACGTGCAAACGGCGCCTTGCGGCGCCGTTTTCTTTTGGCGTCCAGGACGCGACGCCCCCGGCCTACACCTCCAGCCATTCCTTGCGGACGTAGGCATTGCCGCGCAGCTCGGCCGGCGTGCCCTCAAAGACGATGCGGCCATGGCCCATCACGTAGCAGCGCTCGGAAATCTCCAGCGCGATGGCCAGCTTCTGCTCCACCAGCAGCACCGCGATGCCGCGGTTCTTCAGCTCCTTGAGGTACTCGGCCACCAGCTCGACGATCTTGGGCGCCAGGCCCTCGGTCGGCTCGTCGATCATGATGAGGTCGGGGTCGCCCATCAGCGTGCGGCACAGCGTCAGCATCTGCTGCTCGCCGCCAGACAGCACGCCCGCCTCGGTGTGCTGGCGTTCCTGCAGGCGCGGGAACATGCGGTACATGTCCTCGAAGCTCCAGCGCGGCTTCTTGTTCTTCGTCTTCTCGCCCAGCATCAGGTTCTGGTGCACCGTGAGCTTGGGGAAGATGTCGCGGTTCTCGGGCACGTAGCCCAGGCCCAGGTGCGCGATCTCGTAGGCCTTGCGGCCCACCAGCTCGACGTCGCCGAACCTGACCGAGCCCTTGGCGTCGACCTGCCCCATGATGGTCTTGACCATCGTCGAGCGGCCCGCGCCGTTGCGGCCCAGCAGGCTGACGATCTCGCCAGGGTTCACCTGCAGGCTGACGCCGTGCAGCACGTGGCTCTTGCCATAGAAGGCGTGGACGTTGTCCAGTTTCAGTTCACGTCCGCTGCTCATGCTGCCGCCGCTTGCGTTTCGGCCAGGACCGAGCCGAGGTAGGCCTCCTGCACGCGCGGATTCGCCCGCACGGCGTCCGGCGTGTCGAAGGCGATGACCTCGCCGTAGACCAGCACGGCGATCTTGTCGGCCAGGCCGAACACGACGCCCATGTCGTGCTCCACGGTCAGCAGCGTCTTGCCCACGGTCACGTCGCGAATGAGCTGGATGAAGCGCTTGGTCTCGCTCTTGCTCATGCCGGCCGTGGGTTCGTCCAGCAGGATGACGCTGGAGCCGCCCGCGATGGTGATGCCGATCTCCAGCGCCCGCGCCTCGGCGTAGGTGAGGTTCATGGCCAGCACGTCGCGCTTCTTGTCGAGCTTGATCATCTCCAGGATCTGCTCGCTGCGCTCGTTGGCATCATCCAGGTCGGCGAGGAACTTCCAGAATGCATAGCGGTGGCCCAGGCTCCACAGCACGGCGCAGCGGATGTTCTCGAACACCGACAGCCGCGTGAACAGGTTGGACACCTGGAAGCTGCGCGACAGGCCCTGGCGGTTGATCTCGTAGGGCTTCTTGCCGTCGATGCGCTTGCCGTGCAGGTGAATCTCGCCGGACGTGGGCGCGAAGCGGCCGCTGATCAGGTTGAACAGCGTGCTTTTTCCCGCGCCGTTGGGGCCGATGATGGCGACACGTTCGCCGGCCTGCACGGCCAGCTTGGCGCCGCGGATGATTTCGCTCTTGCCGAAACTCTTGCGCACGTCGCGCAGCTCGAGGGCATGGGTGCTGCTCACAGCGCTTCCCTCCGCTTGATTTCCTTCTCGATGTCTTCCTGGATCTCGCCCCACTCGTTCACGTAGTGGCGGCGCACCAGCTCGAACAGCGCCACGCCGACGACGACCAGCAGGCCGGCGCCGAACCAGGCGTCCAGCCCCGCGCTGTTGAGCGTGGCGCCCATGAAGCGCAGCTGCGGCCCCAGCGCCTCGTTGAGCTGGCGGTGGTACAGCATCTCGATCATGGTCGCCGCGCCCACCAGCGCCACCAGCGCGGTGCCGGCCAGCGCGAGGTAGGACGTCCAGATCGCCTTGAGCCGGCCGAACGCGGCGACGCGCAGGTTCATCAGGATGAGGCTGGCAAAGCCCCCCGGCGCATACATGACCATGAACAGGAAGATCAGGCCCAGGTAGAGCAGCCAGGCCTTGGTCAGCTCCGCCAGCATCACGCCGCAGAACACCATCAGCACGGCGCCGATGATGGGACCGAAGAAGAAGGTCGCGCCGCCGAGGAACGTGAACAGCAGGTAGGCGCCGGAGCGCGCCGCGTGCAGCGCATCGCTGCCGTTGACGATCTCGGTGTTGATGGCGCCCAGGCCGCCGGCGATGCCGGCAAAGAAGCCCGAGATCGTGAAGGCCATGAAGCGCACCCAGTGCGTGTCGTAGCCCACGAACTCGACACGCTCGGGGTTGTCGCGCACCGCGTTGAGCATGCGGCCCAGCGGCGTGCGCGTCAGCGCGAACATGGCGGCCGTGCAGATGAAGCAGTAGACGGCCGCGAGGTAGTAGACCTGGATCTGCGGCCCGAACGTGATGCCCATGACCGGCTGGCCGATGACGCGGTTGCTGGACACACCGCCCTCGCCGCCCGAGAACTCGGGCAGCATCAGCGCCAGCGCGTAGACCAGTTCGCCGATGCCCAGCGTGATCATCGCGAACGGCGTGCCGGACTTCTTGGTGGAGATGTAGCCCAGCAATGCCGCGAAGACGAGGCCGGCCAGGCCGCCCACGAGCGGGATCAGGCTGACCGGGATGCCCAGCGTGCCCGCACCCGCCATGTTCAGCGTGTGGATGGCGAGGAAGGCGCCCATGCCGCTGTAGACGGCGTGGCCGAAGCTCAGCATGCCGCCCTGCCCCAGCAGGATGTTGTAGGCCAGGCAGGCGATGACGCCGATGCCCATCTGCGTGAGCATGGTCTGCGCGAGGCCGCTGGTCCAGATGCGCGGCGCGACGAGCAGGATCAGGGCGAACAAGCCCCAGATGACCCAGCGCCCGACGTTGTACGGCTTGAAATGGAATTCCTTGGACTTGCTCATCGGTTCAGTCTTCGCGCGTGCCCAGGAGGCCCTTGGGCCGGAAGATCAGGATCAGCACCATCAGCAAGTAAGGCAGGATGGGCGCCACCTCGGCCATCGTCAGGCGCAGCAGCGGGTAGCCCGGCGTGGCCTGCGTGACGGTGAAGCCCAGGTGGGTCAGGAAGGTGGCGAGCGAGCCGTTGATGGTCAGCGGCAGCGTCTGCAGCAGACCCACGACGATGGAACCGACGAAGGCGCCGGCCAGCGAGCCGATGCCGCCCACGACCACCACCACGAAGATGATGGCGCCGATGAAGGCCGCCATGTTGGGCTCGGTCACGAAGGTGATGCCGCCGATGACGCCGGCCAGCCCGGCCAGCGCGCAGCCGCTGCCGAACACCAGCATCAGCACGCGCGGCACGTTGTGGCCCAGCGCTTCGACCATCTCCGGGTGCGTCAGCGAAGCCTGGATGACCAAGCCCACGCGGGTGCGCGTCAGCAGCAGCCACAGCGCCAGCAGCATCAGCAGCGCCACCAGCATCATGAAGGCCTTGGTGGCCGGGAACGTCGAACAGCTCGCCGCGGCGCAGACGTCAGGCGGCGCCTTGCCCAGCATCAGCGACATGCCTTGCTGCGCGTGGGAGACGACGGTGAAGGCCGAGCCTTCCAGCAGTGCGGGCGGCGTGAACGGCACGGCCGTGCGACCCCAGACCAGTTGCACCAGCTCCAGCACCACGTACGACAGGCCGAACGTGATGAGCAGCTCCGGCACGTGGCCGAACTTGTGCACGCGCCGCAGCGCGATGCGCTCGAAGCCCGCGCCCATCAGCCCCACCGCCAGCGGCGCCAGCAGCAGCGCCAGCCAGAAGCCGACGATGCCGACCAGCGAGTAGGCGACGTAGGCACCCACCATGTAGAAGCTGGCGTGCGCGAAGTTCAGCACGCCCATCATGCTGAAGATCAGCGTGAGGCCGGAGCTGAGCATGAACAGCAGCAGGCCGGAGGACAGGCCGTTCAGCAGGTTGATGAAGACTTGATCCAAGTAGCTGATCCCGAGGGCGAACGTTGTAAAACAGGGGCAGCGGTTGGCTCAGATTGCGTAGCGAGCGGGTCGAGGTCGGGTTCGAGGCGAGCAGCCGTACTCCCGTACGGCGAGCACCACGAGCCCGAGATCGGCCCGCGCAGTAGCAAGATGGGCCGACCGCTCAGCCAGGCCTCTTCATCTGGCAGGAGGTGGGCGTGGACGAGACGTAGCTCTCGTACTGCTTCACCGGCGCCAGCGTCATGCCCGTGTTCTCGGGGCTGTAGGGGTACTTCGCATCGGCCTTCTGCCAGACCGAGATGTACAGCGCCTGCTGCAACTGGTGGTCGGACTTGCGCATCGTCACGTCGCCATTGAAGCTCTTGACGGTCAGGCCTTCCAGCGCCGCAGCGACCTTGACCGGGTCGGTGGACTTGGCATTGGCCATGGCCTGGCTCAGCATCAGGTAGATGTGGTCCACGCTCATGGTGTACATGTCGTCGTTGAACTTGGCCTTGAACTCGTTGGCCAGCTTCTGCGGCTCGCCGCCCATGTTGTAGTGGCTGTAGGCCACTTGGTAGACACGACCCGCGCCGCCGGTGCCCAGCGCCGTGGGCGTGCCGGTGACGCCGGTGTAGTAGGTGAAGAACTTGCCGTTGTAGCCGGCCTCGTTGGCGGCCTTCACGAGCAGCGCCAGGTCGGAACCCCAGTTGCCGGTGATGACCGTGTCGGCGCCACTGGCCTTGATCTTGGCGACGTAGGGCGCGAAGTCGCGCACCTGGGCCAGCGGGTGCAGGTCTTCGCCGACGACCTGCACGTCCGGGCGCTTGCGGGCCAGCATCTCCTTGGCGTACTTGGCCACCTGGTGGCCGTGCGCATAGTTCTGGTTCAGCAGGTAGACCTTCTTGACATCGGGCTGGTCCTTCATGAAGGTGGTCAGCGCTTCCATCTTCATGGACGTGTCGGCGTCGAAGCGGAAGTGCCAGTAGCTGCACTTGCTGTTCGTCAGGTCGGGGTCCACCGCCGAGTAGTTCAGGTAAATGATTTCCTTGCCGGGGTTGCGGTCGTTGTGCTTTTGCACGGCGTCGGCCAGCGCCAGCGCGACGCTGGAACCGTTGCCCTGCATGATGTAGCGGATGCCCTGGTCGGCCGCGGCCTTCAGCAGGTTCAGCGACTCGGCGGGGCTGAGCTTGTTGTCGAAGGTGACGACCTCGAACTTCACGCCGGCCGGGTTGCTCTTGTTGAACTTCTCGGCCAGGAACTGGAAGGTCTTGACCTGGTTCTGCCCCACCGGGCCCATCAGGCCGGACAGCGCGTCGATGTAGGCCAGCTTGACCGTCTCGCCCTTTTGAGCGTGTGCGGCGCCAGCGGCCAGCGCCAATGCCGCGGCTGCGGTCAGTGCTCGCAGGGGGAAACGGGCCGAGGTGAAATCGAACATGCTTGTCTCCAGGGGTGGTTGTAATGTGAACGAAAGTTAATCCAGCTCGCAGCGGCGGCGGTCCCGGGCTAACCCGGCACAAACCGCCTTTTACGCAGTGGGGAGCTTGTGGTCGGCCAGCTGTTCGCGCAGCTTGAGCTTCTGGATCTTGCCGGTGGCCGTGTGCGGAATCTCGGCCACGAAGACGACGTCATCGGGCACCTGCCACTTGGCGATGCGTCCGTCGTAAAACGCGATCAGCTCGTCGCGCGTGAGTTGGGCGTCCGGCTTCTTCACGACCACCAGCAGCGGCCGCTCGTCCCACTTCGGGTGCCGCGCCGCGATGACTGCAGCCTCGTGCACGGCGGGGTGGGCCATGGCGATGTTCTCCAGGTCGATGGAGCTGATCCACTCGCCGCCGGACTTGATGACGTCCTTGCTGCGGTCGGTGATCTGCATGAAGCCATCGGCGTCGATGGTCGCCACGTCGCCGGTGGGGAACCAGCCGGGCTCGCCATCCACGCTGACCAGCGGCGACGTGTCGTGGTTGAAGTACTGCGAGATGACCCAGTGGCCGCGCACGACCAGGTTGCCGGAGCTTTGGCCGTCCCACGGCAGCGAGCGGCCCTCGTCGTCGATGATGGCCATGTCCACGCCGTAGATGACGCGGCCCTGCTTCTCCAGCAGGCGCTGCTGCTGCTCATGCGGCAGGTCGAGCTGGCGGGTGGTGAGCTTGGACAGCGTACCCAGCGGCGACATCTCCGTCATGCCCCAGGCGTGGATGACCTCGATGCCGAAGTCTTCCTGCAGCGACTTCATCATCGCCGGCGGGCAGGCCGAGCCGCCGATGACGGTGCGCTTGAAGGTCGAGAACTTGAGGTGGTTGGCCTTCGCGTAGTTCAGCAGGCCCAGCCACACGGTGGGCACGCCGGCACTGAACGAGACCTTCTCGCCCTCGAACAGTTCGTACAGGCTCTTGCCGTCCAGGTGCGGTCCGGGCATGACGAGCTTGCAGCCGACGATGGCCGCCGTGTAGGGGATGCCCCAGGCATTGACGTGGAACATCGGCACGACCGGCAGCACGACGTCGCGGCTGCTGCAGTCCATCGCATCCGGCAGCGCGGCCGCATACGCGTGCAGCACCGTCGAGCGGTGGCTGTACACGGCGCCCTTGGGGTTGCCTGTGGTGCCGGACGTGTAGCAGATGCTCGATGCCGTGTTCTCGTCGAACTGCGGCCAGGTGTAGTGGCCGTCCTCCGCGTCCAGCAGTTCGTCGAAGCACAGCAGGTTGGGAATGGCCGTGCTCGCGGGCATGTGGGCGCGGCCCGTCATCAGCACGAAGTGCTGCACGGTGGTCAGCAGCGGCGCGATCTTCTCCACCAGCGGCAGGAAGGTCGCGTCGAAGCACAGCACCCGGTCGCGGGCGTCGTTGGCGATCCAGACGATCTGCTCGGGGAACAGTCGAGGGTTGATCGTGTGGCAGACCAGCTCGGAGCCGGAGGTGCCGTAGTAGATCTCGAGGTGGCGATAACCGTTCCAGGCGAGCGTCGCGACGAGGTCGCCGGGCTCGCAGCCCAGCCGTGCAAAGGCCTGCGCGGCCTGGCGCGAGCGGCGCGCGACGTCGCGCCAATTGCTGCGGTGCAGGTCGCCTTCGACCCGCTTGCTGACGATCTCGGTGTCGCCCGAATGCCGCTCGGCGTGCCTGAGCAACGACGAGATCAGCAACGGTTCCGCCATCATCCGGCCCATCAATCCCATGCTTGTCTCCTGCCGGTTTTATCGACCCAGTCTAGCCCGCGCTTTCCGCCGTCGGCCGTCACACCCGCGACCCTTTGCCCCCGGGGAAACACCCAGGAACTTCAGGCCTTGAGGTCAATCACTAAACTGGTGCGATGACACCGCTGGACAGCCTCGCCTGGAGCAATCGCTTTGCCACGTTGGGCCCCGAGTTCTTCACCGAACTGCACGCGCAAGGCCTGCCCGACCCACACTGGGTGGCGCAGAGCGCGGCCTGCGCTGAGCTGCTGGGCTGGCCGGCCGGCTGGGCCTCGGAACCCGACGCCCTGCAGGCCTTCTCCGGCGGTGCGACATGGCCCGGCATGCGGCCGCTGGCGTCGGTCTACAGCGGCCACCAGTTCGGCGTGTGGGCCGGCCAGCTGGGTGACGGCCGCGCGCTGTGGCTGGGCGAAGCGGAGACGCCCCACGGCCCGCAGGAGCTGCAGCTCAAGGGCGGCGGCATGACGCCCTACTCGCGCCGCGGCGACGGCCGTGCGGTGCTGCGCTCGTCCATCCGCGAGTTCCTGTGCTCCGAGGCGATGGCCGCCTTGGGCGTGCCGACGACGCGCGCGCTGTGCATCACCGGCTCGCGCCTGCCCGTCCGCCGCGAGACGGTGGAGACGGCCGCCATCGTCACGCGTGTGGCGCCCAGCTTTATTCGCTTCGGCCACTTCGAGCACTTCGCCCACCACGATCAGCTCGAGGCGCTGAGGCGCCTGGCCGACTTCTTCATCGCCCACCACGCGCCCGAATGCGCCGACGCGCCGGAGCCTGCCGTCGCGCTGCTGCGCAAGGTGGCGCTGCAGACGGCCGACCTCGTCGCGCACTGGCAGGCCATCGGCTTCTGCCACGGCGTCATGAACACGGACAACATGTCCATGCTGGGCCTGACGCTGGACTACGGTCCCTTCGGCTTCATGGACGCGTTCGACCCCGGCCACGTCTGCAACCACAGCGACGACCGCGGCCGCTACGCCTATGCGCGCCAGCCGTCCGTGGCGTTCTGGAACCTGCATGCGCTGGCGCAGGCCCTGCTGCCGCTGCTGCCCGTCGGCACCGAGGCCGAGACTGAGGCGGCGACCGAACGGCTGCTCGGCGCCGTCGAGGCCTTCCGCGAGCGCTTCGCCAGCCAGATGGTCGGCCGCATGTGCGCCAAGCTGGGCCTCGCGACGGCGGACGATGGCGACCAGCAACTGGCCGACGATTTCCTGAAGCTGATGGCCGCGTCCCGCGCCGACTTCACGCTGAGCTTTCGCTGCCTGTCGCGCGCACACACCGATGCCGAGCCGCTGCGCGACCTCTTCATCGACCGCGCCGCGCTGGACGCCTGGCTGGTGCGCTGGCGCGAGCGCGCCGCACGCGAGACCGGTGTCGAAGCCCGCATGCTGGCCACCAATCCCGCCGTGGTGCTGCGCAACCACCTCGCCGAAGGCGCGATCCGTGCAGCACAGCACGGCGACTTCAGCGAGATCGACCGGCTGCTGAAAGTTCTGAGCCGCCCGTTCGACGAACCGGTTCTCCCCAGCGATGCGGCCCTCCCGCCCGACTGGGCCCAAACCCTCGAAGTCTCCTGTTCATCATGAGCCAAGCATCCGACAAGCCCTACCCCGTCCAGAAGACCGATGCCGAATGGCGTGAGCAACTGGACCCGATGCAATACCAGGTCGCCCGCCAGGCGGCGACGGAGCGCGCCTTCACCGGCAAGTACTGGGACCATTTCAAGGACGGCCACTACAACTGCGTCGGCTGCGGCACGCCGCTGTTCGAGGCCGACACCAAGTTCGACGCCGGCTGCGGCTGGCCCAGCTACTGGGCGCCGGTGAACAGCGAGGTGGTCGAGCGCATCGTCGACCGCAGCCACGGCATGGTGCGCGTGGAAGTGCGCTGCAACACCTGCGGCTCGCACCTGGGCCACGTCTTCCCCGACGGCCCCGAGCCCACCGGCGAGCGCTTCTGCATCAATTCGGCGGCCATCGATTTCGTCGGGGACAATCCTTGAACTCGGGGACAGACCGCCCGAGCGGAGCGAGTCGCTCTGTCCTCGACTGCCGCAACACATGAAGTTACTGCTCGACTTTCTGCCGCTGATCCTCTTCTTCGGCTCCTACCAGTACGCCAAGAGCCACGCCGCCTGGGCCGCTGCGTTCACCACCGAGCACTTCGGCTTCATGGTGTCCGGCGGCGTCGTCGGCACGGACGAAGGCCCGGTGATGCTGGCCACGCTGGTGGTCATGGTCGCGACCATCGCCCAGGTGCTCGTGCTGAAGCTGATGCGCCGCAAGATCGACCTGATCCTGTGGATCAGCCTGGTGCTGGTCGTGACGCTGGGCGCACTCACCGTGTGGTTCCACAACAAGACCTTCATCATGTGGAAGCCGACCGGCCTGTACTGGGCCATGGCCTTGACCTTCTGGGGCTCGCAGGCCTTCTTCCGCAAGAACCTGATCCAGAGCATGCTGGGCAACGAGCTGCCACTGCCGGCCGCCGTGTGGGCCACGCTCAACCGCGCCTGGATCGTGTTCTTCGGCGGCATGGGCGTGCTGAACCTCATCGTCGCCTACAACACGGATGAAGCCACCTGGGTGAGCTTCAAGGCCTATGGCGCCACCGGCCTGATCCTGCTGTTCACGCTGGCGCAGGGGGTGTACCTGGCCAAGCACCTGCCGCCTGAACCCGAGGAAGGCGGCAAGCCATGATGGTCACCGAGATCGAGACGCGCCTGCGCGAAGCGCTGGCGCCGACCGAACTGCACGTCCGCGATGACAGCGCCCAGCACGCCGGCCACGCCGGCGCCCGCGAGGGCGGGCATTTTCATGTGGCTGTCGTGTCGGATCGCTTTACGGGTCTGCAACGATTGGCCCGTCACCGCCTCGTTTATCATTGTCTGTCCGACCTGATGCAGCGCGGCATTCATGCGCTGGCCATCGACGCCCGCGCGCCGGGTGAAGCCTGAAGGTCGAGCGTGATCGAACCGCGCGCCCAATCCGGGCGCGTTTTTTTAGCCTGATTCACCCAGCCAATCCCATGAAGAAGTTTGCGCTTGCCGCCATCGTCGCGGCCACCATCTCGGCCCTGCTGCCGGCTGCCGCAGTCGCGCAGAACGTCACCACCGTGAACGGCAAACCCGTGCCCAAGGCACGGGTCGAGACGCTGATCCAGCAGGTCACCAAGAGTGGCCAGCAGCAGCGCTCGCCGGAGCTGGAAGCCCAGGTCAAGGACGAAGTCGTCCGCCGCGAGATCTTCATCCAGGAAGCGGAGAAGCGCGGCATCCCGCAAGGCGCCGACTACAAGACCCAGATGGATCTGGCCCGCCAGATGCTGCTGATCCGCGGCCTGATGGAAGACTTCAAGGCGAAGAACCCCGTCAGCGACGCCGAGGCGCAAGCCGAGTACGACAAGTTCAAGGCCGCCAACACCGGCAACGAGTACCGCGCCCGCCACATCCTGGTCGAGAAGGAAGAGGACGCCAAGGCCCTGATCGTCCAGATCAAGGGCGGCGCCAGCTTCGAGGAACTGGCCAAGAAGAACTCCAAGGACACCGGCTCCGCGCAAAACGGCGGCGACCTGGACTTCGCCAACCCGAACAACTTCGTGCCCGAGTTCAGCAAGGCCATGACCGCGCTGCAAAAGGGCGAGATGACGCAGGAACCGGTGAAGAGCCAGTTCGGCTACCACGTCATCAAGCTGGAAGACATCCGCCCGGCGACCTTCCCCGCGTTCGACGACGTCAAGGCGCAGATCAAGCAGCGCATCGAACAGCAGAAGATGGCCGAGTTCCAGCAAGGCCTGATCGAAAAGGCCAAGACGGATTACAAGTTCACCAAGTAATCCGGCTCCTGCCCGACTCAAAAGCCCGCCTTTGGCGGGCTTTGTCGTTCATGCCACGAGCCGGCCGGCCTCGATGCGCAACTGCCGCTCGCAGCGCGCCGCGATCTCGCGGTCATGCGTCACCAGCACCAGCGTCGTGCCGGCCTCGCGGTTGAGTTCGAACATCAACGCCATCACCGACGCACCGGTCGCGAAGTCGAGGCTGCCGGTGGGCTCATCGGCCAGCAGCAGCGCCGGGCGCTGCACGAAGGCACGCGCCAGCGCGACACGCTGCTGCTCGCCACCCGACAGCACGCGCGGGTAGTGGGAGAGGCGCTCGCCCAGGCCCACGCGGGCCAGCATGGCGGCGGCCTGCTCGCGCGCATCGCGGTCGCCGCGCAGCTCCAGCGGCAGCATGACGTTCTCCAGTGCCGTCAGGTTGGGCAGCAGCTGGAAGCTCTGGAACACGAAACCCAGCTCGCGGGCGCGCACGGCGGCGCGCTGGTCCTCGTCCAGCGTGAACAGGTCCTGACCGCGCAACCTGACGGTGCCGCTGCTGGGCGTGTCCAGCCCCGCGAGGATGGCCAGCAGCGTGCTCTTGCCGGAACCCGATGCCCCGACGATGGCCACCGACTCCTGCGCCGCCAGCGTGAAGCTGATGTCATGGAGAATCGTCAGCTCCCCGGTCGCGTCGCCGACGCGCTTGGTGATCTGATCAACTTGGACGAGGACTTCTGGCATGTCGGGACTGCGGCGTCGGGCGTGGGTGGCGCACTGTAGCGTGGGGCTGCTGGCCGGCTGGGCGTCGGGCCTTGCGGCCGCGGCCGATGCGCCGGTGCTGCTGGTGGTGGGCGACAGCCTGTCCGCCGAGTACGGCCTCAAGGCCGGCGACGGCTGGGTGGCGCTGCTGCAGAAGCGCCTGAACGACCAGAAGAAGCCCTACCGCGTCGTCAACGCCAGCATCAGCGGCGACACCACCGCCGGTGGCCGCAGCCGGCTGCCGGCGGCGCTGCGCACGCACAAGCCGGCCATCGTCGTCATCGAGCTGGGCGGCAACGACGCGCTGCGCGGCCTGCCGCTGTCCAGCACGCGCGACAACCTGCAGGCGATGGTGAAAGTGGCGCAGGCCGCCGGCGCCAAGGTGCTGCTGGCCGGCATGCAGGTGCCGCCCAACTACGGCTCGGCCTACGGCAAGGACTTTGCCGACCTGTTCGAGCAGGTGGCCAAGCCGGCCCGCGCGGCCGTCGTGCCTTTCCTGCTGAAGGGCGTGGCCGACCGGGCGGACGCGATGGACTGGTTCCAGCCCGACCGCATCCACCCGCTGGCCAAGGCGCACCCGCTGATGCTGGACAACGTCTGGCAGGCGCTCAAGCCGCTGCTCTGAGCTTGCCTTCAGGCCACCGTGTCAGGGCTCGACCTGGCGCGGCTCGCCGCCACGCCGCTCACGCAGGGGCACGCCCTCCGGGCGGGCACGCTGCGGGCCTTCGTTGCGCGGCTGAGCCTGCTGGGGCTGGGGTTGCGGCATCTGCAGGCGCGGCGGTTCAGGCGGGCGCTGGCGTTGCGGTTCCTCGGCGCGGCGCTGCGGTTGCGGCGGCTCCATGGCGGGCCGCTCGGGCATCTGGATCACACGCTGCGGCTCGGCTTGCTGTTGTTGCGGCTGCGGCTGCGGCTGGATACGGCGCATCTCGTCACGGCGTTCCTCGCGCCGCGGCACGTCGTCCCGGCGCGGCTCCTCGCGGCGCTCGCGCATCTCGTCGCGCTGCTGCTGCTGAGCGCGCCACGGCATGTTGTCGCCGCCGCGCTGCGGCTGCTCGATGTTCGGCCGTGGCTGCGGTTGCTGCTGCACGGGCATGGCCGGCTGCGTGACCGACGGCATCGCGGGCAGCGGGCGCGCGGGCAGCGGCTGCGCCTGCATGTCGGGGCCGCGTTGCGGTTCGCGGCGCACCGGCACCTGGCCTTCGCTGCGCCAGCCCATGTTGCCTTCGGGCGTGCGCGGCGTGCGGCGTGGCAGGTCGGCTTCCGCCGGGCGCGTGGGCGCCGCGGGCAGCACAGCGGCCAGGTCGCCGCGGCCGGGCGCGCCGGGCAACGGGCGGCCCCAGCCGGGCTCGGGCTTGCGGTCGGAGCCGCGCACGGGCAGGGGCTGGATGCCCGCGCCCGGGCCGGGCAGCGTGCTCACGGCGGTCGGCACGTCGCGGTAGCGGTTCGGACGCTGCACGGTGACGGGATCGCGCAAGTCGCGCGGGTCGTTGACGCGGTTCACGTAGCGCGGGCTGTGGCGGTAGCCCGGCACGAACACCTCGCGCGGCGCCAGCGGATACCAGCCGTAGCGCGGCGGCGCCGGGCGGCCGCCGATGGAGATGCCCACGCTCACGGACGGGCCGCCCACCCAGCCCACCAGCGCCGGCGCATAGGCGGGCCGCTGAACATACGGGCCGGGCGCCCAGCACCAGCGGCCGCCCCAGTTCACCCAGCGGCCATAGTGGAAAGGCGCGAAGCCCCAGGGCGCGTCGTCCACCCAGGTCCAGCCCCACTGGCGCGACCAGGCCCAGCGGCCGTAGCGGTAGGGCGCCCAGTCGGCGACGACGACGGTGGTGGGAATCCAAACCGCGCCGTAGTCCGGTGCGGTTTCCCAGCGGCCATAGCGGTCCAGGTCTTCGGCGCCGGTCATCTCCGGCGACACGTAGCGCGCGACGGGGCGGTCGCCCTCGTCGCGGCTCTCGGCCAGCACCCAGTCGCCGAAGCCGTCGCTGAACAGCGGGCCACGCTCGGCGCGCGGGCCGTCGGGCCACCAGAACTCCGCCTGTTCCCCGGTGGCCAGCGTCACCGGCGCCGCAGCGCGCGCCCAGTCGAAGCGCACGCGGCCCTGCCAGACGTAGACCTTGCTGCCGCGGTCCAGCTGCTCCACGCGGTACAGGCCTTCGCGCTCGGGCTGTGTCGTGCCCTCGCGGGTGCGCAGCCTCGTCTCCGCCGCGTTCTGTGCGTTGCGCAGCCGCACGGCGACGTCGCCGCGGTCGATCTGCAGCAATGTCTGGCCATCGTCGAGCTGGCTCATCTCCAGGTCGCTGCGCTCGTCCACCCAGATGGTCGTGGAGCCCACGCGCAGGCTGAGGCGGCCGCGGTCGTCGGTGCGCACGCGGTCGCCCTCGCCCACCGTCTGGTTGCGCGTGAGCCGCATCCACTCGCGGGTTTCGTGGTCGAACAGCCAGGCGTCGCCGATGACATCGACGACACGGGCTGCGCGCGCAGGCGGGTCACGATCGGCGTCCTGCGCATGCGCGCCGGGCGCGAGTGCGAGCAGCAGCGTCATCGCGAGGACGCGCCAATGGCGACGGTTCAGGACGAGTTCTGGGGCGGCTGAGGCCATGGGAAAGGCTCCTTTACCGGAAGCTAACGCACCGGGCACAGCCGCGGTGCACGACGCTTACAAAGGTTTCAATCCGGCGGTCAGTCGTCCGCGTTCGGGTCCAGTTCAGGGAACAGCACCGATGTGAAGCCGAAGCGGCGGAAGTCCTGCACCCGCATGGGGTAGAGGATGCCGTCCAGGTGGTCGCATTCGTGCTGCACGACGCGGGCATGGAAGCCGTCGGCGATGCGGTCGATGGGCTGGCCGTCGGCGTCGAAGCCGGTGTAGCGGATGCGCTCGTCGCGCTCGACGACGCCACGCATGCCGGGCACCGACAGGCAGCCCTCCCAGCCTTCGGTGCGGCCACCGTCCAGCACCTCGATGACCGGATTGATGAGCACCGTGGGCGGCACGGGCGGCGCGTCGGGATAGCGCACGTTCCTGTCGTAGCCGAAGATGACCAGACGCAGGTCCACGCCGATCTGCGGCGCCGCCAGGCCCGCGCCGTGGGCGGCGGCCATGGTCTCGAACATGTCGGCGATGAGCGCCTTGAGTTCGGGCGTGCCGAACGCGGCGACGGGCTGGGCCACGCGCAGCAGGCGCGGGTCACCCATTTTCAGAATCTCGTGAACGGCCAAGCGGGCCTCCTTCGGCTATCGTGCGCCGATTCTAGGAACCCGCTTCCCATGCGCCCCGAATTTCTCGAAGACCTCGGCCACGGCATCTACGCCATCGACACCGGCTTCCAGCAGCGCCCGCGCTTCGATGCGGCCTACCTGGTCGTGGAAAACGGCCGCGCCGCCTTCATCGACACCGGCACCAACCACGCGGTGCCGCGCCTGCTCGCCGCACTGACGGCGCTGGGGCTGACGCCGGCCTGCGTGGACTGGGTCATCCCGACGCACGTGCACCTGGATCATGCGGGCGGCGTGGGCCTGCTGATGCAGCAGCTGCCCACCGCCCGCGTGCTGGTGCATCCCCGCGGCCTGCGCCACATGGTCGATCCCAAGGGGCTGTGGTTCGGCGCGCTGGCCGTCTACGGCGAGGCGGAGATGGAGCGCAGCTACGGCCGCCTCGTGCCGGTGCCGGCCGAGCGCGCCGAGGCCAGCTTTGACGCGCAGGTGCTGCTGCTGGCCGGCCGGCCGCTGCGCCTCATCGACACGCCGGGCCACGCCAGGCACCACCATGGGATCTGGGACGAACGCAGCCGCAGCTGGTTCACCGGCGACACGTTCGGCCTGTCCTACCGCGGGTTCGACGCGGACGGCCGCGCCTGGATCCTGCCCACCACGACGCCGGTGCAGTTCGACCCCGACGCGCTGAAGGCCACCGTCGCGCGGCTGCTGGCCGCCGAACCGGTGGCGATGCAGCTCACCCACTACGGCCGCATCGGTGGCTCGGTGGCCGAGGTGAAACGCCTGGCCGCGGAGCTGCTGGCGCAGGTGGACGAGATGGTGGCGCTGGCGCTATCACTGCGCGAGGCACCGGACCGCCATGACCGGCTCAAGGGCGGTTTGTTGCACGGCTACCTCGCGCGCATCCAGGCCCACGGCTACCCGGGCGACATGGCCGCCGCGGCAGACTGGCTGGGGCCGGATGCGGAGCTGAACGCGCAGGGCCTGCAGGTCTGGCTGGACCGCCCCGCCGGCTGACATGCTGCCCCGGCCCAGCCTGGCAACCCAGGTTTTTTCGGCCGGTGTCCTCACACTTGGGCCTGTGCGCGCCAGCGCCCCCCTCGTTTGAAGGGCGGCCGCAACCCTCGCCGTCGAGCGCCCAGGCGGTGCCGAGTGCAGAATCGCCGCTGCGGGCGAGTACCGGCATGGGTGCCGGCGCTTCGCCCGCGTTGACCCCAGCCAGGAGTTCACCATGCGCGTCGCCTACCCCGTCACTTCGGCCGCTTGGCTGCGCCGCGGTCTGTTCGCGGCCGGGTTGCTGGCAATGTCCGCCACCGCCAGCGCGCTGAACACGTTCACGTTCAATCCGGCCGCTGCCGGGCTGGCAGGCACGGCGTTCTCCGCGGACAACCTGCTGATCTCGGATTACGCGACGGTGACACAGACCTCGGCGACCACCTTCACCGAGACCGGCTTTCTGGCCATCACTGGCGCGCAGCTGAACAGCAGCACGCTGTCGGTGCCAGGCCTGAACAGCACATATGGCCTGTACATCGCCTTCACCGGGCAGGGCACGACCGACGGCAACAACCCGCTCACGCAGGTCTCGATCGGCAGCTTCACGTCGCTGACCTACACGCTGTACGGCTACAACGGCACGGCCACCTTCGGCTTCAACGGCACGACACCGGTCACGACCGCCATCGCACCGGTGGCGCTTGCCACCGGGACGCTGGTCGGCGGCAGCGTCGTCAGCATCCCGGGTGGCGGCGCCTTCTCGCCGTCCGCTGGTGCGACGGTGACTGTCGGCAACGTGTCATCGGCCTTCACGTCGCCGCTGGCCTTCTACGACCAGGCGCAGACGTCCTTCAGCAACACCAGCTCGCAAGTCCAGTTGTTTGCCGGCGGCTTCATGGTCCAGCAAGGCGGCGGCTCGATCAACTTCGCAACGGCAGTGCCGGAACCGATGACGTCGGCGTTGCTGCTGGGCGGCCTGGGAGTCATCGGCTTCGTGTCGCGCCGCCGCGGCGCCCGCTGACCCCGCTGCGAACAGTCCCGTCCAAGAGCCGCCACGACGGGCGGCTTTTTTTGTCCCTTGCGCCCAGCGACGGCGTCAAACGTCCAGGCCCAACTCCTGGATCTTGCGCGTGATCGTGTTGCGGCCAATGCCGAGCTTCTGCGCGGCCTCGATGCGGCGGCCGCGGGTGATGTCCAGCGCGGTCAGGATGAGCTGGGCCTCGAAGCGCTTGGTCAGCGCGTCCCACACGTCCGGCTCGCCGGCCAGCAGGCGGGCGCGGGCGTCGGCGGCCATGTCGGCCAGCCAGCCCTCGCCGGCGCTGGTGTTGGCCGGTGCCGCCACCGATGCAGGCGCGGCGCCGAGCTGAACGCCCGCGGCGACGGCTGGCGCGATCGCGATCGCGGCCGCGTGCCCGGGCTGCAGCTCGTCCGGCAGGTCCTTGGGCTCGATGACCTGGCTGGGCGCCATCACGCTGAGCCAGTGGCAGATGTTCTCCAACTGGCGCACGTTGCCGGGGAACTCGAAAGCCGTCAGCAGCGTCAATGCGGCGTCGGACAGGCGCTTGGGCTCCACACCCAGTTCGGTGGCACTGCGCTGCAGGAAATGGCGGGCCAGCGAGGCGATGTCTTCGCGACGCTCGCGCAGCGGCGGCAGGCGCAGACGGATGACGTTGAGGCGGTGGAACAGGTCCTCGCGGAACACGCCCTGGCGCACGCGCTCTTCGAGGTTCTGGTGCGTGGCCGCGATGACGCGCACGTTGCTGCGCAGCGGGCTGTGGCCGCCCACACGGTAGAACTGGCCATCGGACAGCACGCGCAGCAGCCGCGTCTGCAGCTCGAACGGCATGTCGCCGATCTCGTCCAGGAACAGCGTGCCGCCGTCCGCCTGCTCGAAGCGGCCGCGCCGTGAGGCCTGCGCGCCGGTGAAGGCGCCGCGCTCGTGGCCGAAGAGTTCGCTCTCCAGCAGGTCCTTGGGGATCGCCGCGGTGTTGATGGCGACGAAGGGGCCTTCGCCGCGCGGGCTGTGCTTGTGCAGCGCGCGGGCGACCAGCTCCTTGCCGGAGCCGCTCTCGCCGGTGATCATCACCGTGACATGGCTCTGGGACAGCCGGCCGATCGCGCGGAACACGTCCTGCATCGCCGGCGCCTGGCCCAGCATCTCGGGCACCTGTGCGGCGGCTTCCTGCTCGCCGGCCTCGCGCTGGCTTTCCTCCTGCGCGCGGCGGATCAGCTCCACGGCGCGCGGCAGGTCGAAGGGCTTGGGCAGGTACTCGAAGGCACCGCCCTGGAAGGCCGACACGGCGCTGTCCAGGTCGGAATAGGCCGTCATGATGATGACGGGCAGCGCCGGCAAGCGCGCTTTCACCTTGGCCAGCAATTCCAGGCCCGAGCCGCCGGGCATGCGGATGTCGGAGACCAGCACTTGCGGGGAGTCATCGTCCAGCGCGGCGAGCATGTCGCGCGCATTGCTGAAGCTGCGCACCGGCAGCCCCTCGCGGGCCAGGGCCTTCTCGAGCACGAAGCGGATCGAGTGGTCGTCGTCAACAACCCAGATGGATTTCATGCAATTCCTCGACCGCGCCCATCACCTCGTGGGATCAGGGCAGCGGCAGCGTGATTCGGAAATTCGTCAGGCCCGGCTCGCTCTCGCAGTCGATCATGCCCTGGTGTTGCTGGGCGATCGTCTGCGCGAGCGTGAGGCCGAGGCCCGAGCCGCCCTCCCGACCCGACACGAGGGGGAAGAAGATGCGATCCCGGATCTCGGCGGGTACGCCGGGGCCGTTGTCCTCGATATGCAATTCCAGTGCCAAGCGCCAGCGCTGCTTGCCAATGGTGACCTGTCGGGCCACGCGCGTGCGCAGCATGATCTGCGCGTCGCCCGCGTGGATGCGCGAACCCAGCGCCTGGGCGGCGTTCTGCACGATGTTCAGCACCATCTGGATGAGCTGCTCGCGGTCGCCCCGGAAGTCCGGCAGCGAGGTGTCGTAGTCGCGCAGGATGGCCAGGCCCTTGGGATGCTCGATGAGCACCAGCGCCCGCACCCGCTCGCACAGCTCGTGGATGTTGACGTCGCCCACGACATGGGCGCGGCGGTGCGGCGCGAGCAGACGGTCCACGAGGCTTTGCAGGCGGTCGACCTCATGCACGATGACCTGGGTGTACTCGGTCAGCTCCGCGTTCGTGTCCTGCAACTCCAGCGCGAGCAGTTGCGCCGCGCCGCGGATGCCGCCGAGCGGGTTCTTGATCTCGTGGGCGAGGTTGCGCGTGAGCTCCTTCGTGGCCTGGACCTGGTCGAGGCTGCGCTCGTCGCGGTCCTGGCGGGCCTGGCTGCCGATCTCGATCAGTTCCACCAGCACGCGCGGCGCACGCTCCATGCCGACATCCATCTGCGACACGATGACATGCACGGCAAGGCCATCTTCCTGAGCCCAGGCACCGCGACGCAGCTGGGCGTCGAAACGGCTGCTGGAGTACTGGTTCGCCGCCACGCCGGCCAGCGTCTCCGTCAGGCGCTGGGCATCGTCGAACCAATCGGGCAGTTGCGCCTTCTGCGCCGTGCGGCGCGACAGGCGCATGACGTTCTCGAACGCCGTGTTGGCAAACAGGCATTCGCCTTCGGCGCTGGACACGACCACCATGGTCGCCAGCAGGTCCAGGCCAGCGAACTCCGGCGGCAGGGACAGGATGTCAGGCATGGCGCACCGGGGCGCCATGCGCCTCAGGGAAGTTTGGCGATCTCGCGCCTGAGCGCTTGCACGTCCGACTCGTAGCGGCCGATGCTGTCCTTGAGCTCGGCCATGCGGTCGAGGTACTTCTGGTAGTTGCGCTCGTCACCGCGGCGCTCGCCCTGGCCGTTGTTGAATTCCTTCTGCGCGGACGACAGCCGCTCCTCGGCCTGGCGAAGTTCGGCCTGCAGCACGCGGCGCCGCTCGTCGTCGCGGGCACGCTGCTGCTGGTTGTCGACACGGCTTTCAGCACCGCGCTGTCCTTCGGCAGCGGCGGGCGCCGCAGCCGTGGCACCCGCGCGCGGCTTGACCGTCTGCATGACGGTGATGGGCGTGCCTTCGATGGTGCGGCAGCCCTTCTCGCTGGCCTCCTTGGCCGTCAGCGCGTCGGTGTACAGCACCGGCGGGCCGGGGCAGCGGTAGACCGTGCCCTGGGCTTGGACGCCCAGGCTTGCCACGGCGAGCAGCGGGGCCAGCAGTCGATTCAGCATGACGGGATTGTGGCCCAGCCAGGCAAACGAAAAAGGGGCCGCGCAGGCAGCCCCTTTCCGTGGATGACCAGGCAGCGATGGTGCTGCCCATGGTGATCACAGCGTGTAGTACATGTCGAACTCGACCGGGTGCGTGGCCATGCGGAAGCGCGTCACTTCCTGCATCTTCAGCTCGATGTAGGCATCGATGTAGCTGTCCGTGAACACGCCGCCCTTGGTCAGGAAGGCGCGGTCCTTGTCCAGGTAGTCCAGCGCCTGGTCCAGGCTGTGGCAGACGGTCGGGATCTTCGCGTCTTCTTCCGGGGGCAGGTGGTACAGGTCCTTGGTGGCGGCTTCGCCCGGGTGGATCTTGTTCTCCACGCCGTCCAGGCCAGCCATCAGCAGCGCGCTGAAGGCCAGGTAGGGGTTGGCGGAGGGATCGGGGAAGCGCGCCTCGATGCGGCGGCCCTTGGGATTGCCGACGTAGGGGATGCGGATCGAGGCCGAGCGGTTCTTGGCCGAGTAGGCCAGCTTCACCGGGGCTTCGAAGCCGGGCACCAGGCGCTTGTAGCTGTTGGTGCCGGGGTTGGTGATGGCGTTCAGCGCGCGGGCGTGCTTGATGATGCCGCCGATGTAGTACAGCGCGAATTCGCTCAGGCCGGCATAGCCATCACCGGCGAACAGGTTCTTGCCGTCCTTCCAGACGGACTGGTGAACGTGCATGCCGGAGCCGTTGTCGCCGACCAGCGGCTTGGGCATGAAGGTCGCCGTCTTGCCGTAGGCATGGGCGACGTTGACGATGATGTACTTCTGCAGCTGCAGCCAGTCGGCACGCTGCACCAGCGAGCTGAACTTGGTGCCGATTTCCATCTGGCCGGCGTTGGCCACCTCGTGGTGGTGCACCTCGACCGGGATGCCCATCTGCTCCAGGATCAGGCACATCTCCGAGCGCATGTCCTGGCCGCTATCGACCGGGGGCACGGGGAAGTAGCCGCCCTTGACGGTGGGACGGTAGCCGGAGTTGCCGTGCTCGTATTCCTTGGACGAGTTCCAGGCGCCTTCCTCGGACTCGATCTTGAAGAACGAGCCGGACATTTCGTTGCCCCAGCGCACGCTGTCGAAGATGAAGAACTCGGGTTCCGGGCCGAAGTAGGCGGTGTCGCCCAGGCCGGACGCCTTCAGGTAGGCCTCGGCGCGCTTGGCCAGCGAACGCGGGTCGCGCTCGTAGGCCTTGCCGTCGGCGGGGTCGACGACGTCGCAGGACAGGATCAGCGTCGGCTCTTCGAAGAAGGGGTCGATGTTGGCCGTGTTGGGATCGGGCATGAGCAGCATGTCCGACGCTTCGATGCCCTTCCAGCCGGCGATCGAGGAGCCGTCGAAGGCGTGGCCCGACGTGAACTTGTCTTCATCGAAATGGGAGACGGGCACGGAGACGTGCTGCTCCTTGCCACGGGTGTCGGTGAAGCGGAAGTCAACGAACTTGATTTCGTTGTCCTTCACCAGTTGCATCACATCGGCGACGGTCTTGGCCATCAATAGCTCCTAGCGGGATCGAGTGGGTGGTTGCTGCCGCGAGCGCGTGCCTGCGGCCACGAGGGATTCAAAGCAGTTTGCATGCCAACATGCACCGACATGGGTTGTCGCCGGCAGGGTGCGGGCATTATGAGGTGGCAGGGTTGACACGTCCGGCTGACGGCGCGTCATCGCACCATTTCTGTGCCGATTGATGCACCAAACGCGGTCACGCCTCGCTTCAGTGCATCGTAGGCCAGCGAAAGCTGCGCGGCATCACCCTTGACGCCCAGCTCGATGCAGCGACCCCACTGCGGGTGGTCGACGCTGGGCAGGCTGAACACCTTGATGCCGCCGAACTCGGCCTCGACGGCCTCCATCAGCGGTGTCAGGCTGGCCTCCATCGCGCCCTGCACGATGAGCGAGCGCTCCAGCACGCCCACCTGGCGGTGCAGTTGCGGGTAGCGGTCCAGCACCCAGGCCATCATCGGATGGGCCATCACCGGGAAGCCGGGCACGAAATGCACGTCGCCCACGAAGAAGCCGGGAATCTTGTTGTACGGATTGGGGACGATGCCCGCACCCTGCGGGAACACGCCCATCTCGAAGCGGCGACGGCTGTCCGCGTGCTCGGGGTCGGCCGTGGTGCCCTGCTCCTCGGCCATCTTCAGGATGCGCTGCCAGATGAGCTCACGCGCTTCGGCATGCAGCGCCAGCGGCCGGCCCAGCGCCTCGGCGGCGGCCTGGCGGGTGTGGTCGTCCGGCGTGGCGCCGATGCCGCCGCAGCTCACGACCAGGTCGCCGCTGGCGAAGGCCTCGCGCAGCCGCGCTGCCAGCAGCGCGCGGTCGTCGCCCAGGTACTGCGCCCAGGCCAGCTGCATGCCGCGCTCCGACAGCAGCGCGATGAACTTGGCGAGGTGCGAGTCCTGGCGCTTGCCGGACAGGATCTCGTCGCCAATGATGATCAGTCCGACTTGCATCTTCGTCGCTCAGCTTTCAATCAGCACGGCCGACTCGGCCACCGGCTCCGCGGCCCGCCGGGCCTGCAGCGCGGCCAGCGCATAGTGCGCGAACCAGGCCGTGGAGAAGGCGAACACCAGCGTGTACAGCCAGATGGCGACCAGCACCAGGAAGGGCGCGAAGACGATGGCCATCGCGCTGAAGGCCCAGATCAGCGACGGCGCGGCACCCAGGTAGCCGCAGATGACGCCGATGATGAGCAGCGGCAGGCGCTGCTCCTTCAGGATCGCCCGCCGCTCGTCGGCCGACGCATGCTCGGCCAGCACGTCGAAGCCGAACACGCGGTAGGCCAGCCAGCCCCAGATCAGCGGCGGCAACACCATCACCAGCGGCGGGATCAGCCACAGCGGCATGGACAGCAGCAGCAGCACCAGCGCGACCAGCGTGGCGCCCAGCGATGCGCCGACACTCTGCAGCAGCGTGCCGCCGCGCTTCTTCTCCAGCAGCGGGAAGCGCCGTTGCGCGACGAGTTGCACGATGGCGGGCGTCATGCACAGCGCCACCAGCAGCAGGCTCAGCAGGATGACCACGGGCAGCACCCCGGCCAGCACGACGATAGCGGCCAGCGCGCTGCGGAAGGATTGCAGGCCGAAGGTGTCCAGCCACTGCAGCAGGCTCTCGATGAGGCGCCAGCTTTCCAGCGTCGCGCGCACGCTGGCGATGGCGCCTTCCCAGAAGAAGAACATGAGGCCGAACACCAGCACCCCGCCGATGGCCAGCGGCAGCAGCGACAGCGCGATGACGCGCGGGTGCAGGCAGTAGGCGGCCGCGCGCCAGAACGAGTCGACGAGACCCTGCATCAAGTGACCTTTCGGTAGGACGTGGCCAGGCGCTTCAGCCCCAGCCACTGCTGGTGCCAGAAGCCCTCGCCGTAGTCGCGCCCGCCTTCTTCGGGGAGCTGGTCGCGCACGCCGGTGGCGTCGAAGCGGCGCTCGAAGTCGGCCGTGCGGAACAGCTGGTCCCACAGCGGCAGCAGCACGCCGAAGTTGTGCCCGCCCAGCGTGCCCCGGCCTTCGCTCTCGTGGCCGATGCCGATGCTGTGGTGGCGGCGGTGGAACAGCGGGCTCACCAACAGCCGGTCGCCGACACGGCCGAAGCTCAGGCGCACGTTGGCGTGCTGCAGGCTCTCGTGCAGTTGCGTGATGACGGTGATGGCGACGAACTGGCCCGGCTCCACGCCGATGAAGCGGGCCAGCAGCGCGAAGGCTGTGCCCATGAGGACGTCGTCCAGCAGGTGGTTGCGGTTGTCGCTCCACATCGTCATCTGGCGCTGGCTGTGATGCAGGCTGTGCAGCGCCCACCACCAGTGCCACTGGTGCTGCCAGCGGTGCAGCCAGTAGCCGACGAAGTCGAACACGACGAGATACAGCAGCAGGCTGACCCAGGCGATGTCGGTCACGCCGGGCCACAGGCCGTCGAGCTGCCAGGTGGGCATGCCGGCCAGGCGCAGCTGGCCCGCGATGGTGTCCCACAGCGGCTCGACGCTGAAGAACAGCGCCAGCCGCACGAGACCGAGGCGGTGGATCAACGTATAGAACACGTCGGTGCGCACCGCCGCGTGGTCGCTCACCGGCTCCACCGGCCAGCGCCGCTCCAGCAGCCGGATGCCCAAAACGATGACGGCGATCTGCACCACGCCCAGCAGCAGCCAGCGGGTGGCGTCGAACGCGTCTTCCAGCAGGTTGCCGAAGCCCAGGCCGAACACCAGCGGCTGCACGAAGCTCTCGTACAGCCACAGTTGCGCGGCATCGAAGGCGTTGGCAATCCAGTCGATCACGGCTTCTTGGGTTCGGGTGTCTTGAACAGGTGCGCGTAGCGCGGATGCTCGCGCAGCGGGGCAAAGCATAGACCGCGCTGCTCCAGCCCCGTCATCAGCGGCTCCAGCACCGCAGGCGCCCAGGGGTCTTGGCGCTGCCAGATGCCCAGGTGCGCGATGAGGATGTCGCCGGGCTTGATGTCGCGCAGCGCCTTCTCCAGCAGCTGCGCGTTGGGTGCGCTCTGGCTGGGCAACTCATCGCCCAGGAACCCGGCGCGGCTCCAGCCGACGTGCGTGAAGCCGCAGGCCTTGGCCGCGTTCAGCAGCGCGGCCGACGACCGCCCGGCCGGCGCCCGGAAGAGGGGGTCGAGCGGCTTGCCGGTCATCGCCGTGAAGCGTTCGCCGACCTTCTTCAGGCTCTCGCAGTACTGCTCGGGCGTCAGCTCGCGCACCACCGGCGGATTGACACCGGCCTGCGTGCGCACCTTGAAGCGCACCACCTTGCCGTCGGCGTCCAGCACGTCTTCCATGAAGATGTCGTGGTCCCAGGTGTGCGAGCCGAAGTCATGGCCCTCGGCCGCCAGCTCGCGCCACCACGGCGCCCAGGTCGCATCCAGCGTGGTGCCGCCGGTCAGCGTGGGCTCGCTGGCCAGGAAGAACGTCGCCTTGGCGTTGTGCTTCTTCAGCGTCTCGGCGATCAGCGGCGCCACGCCCATGTGGCCGGTGTCGAAGGTGAGGTAGACCGGCTTGTCGCAGCGCGGCTGTGCCGTGGCCGCCGTGGCCACCAGCGCCAGGAGAAGGGCTTTCATGTATTCGGAATGTGGGTCGAGCGCCGGGCCGCTCCCAAGCCGGCCCGCAGGCGATGTGCGAGCGGCTCAATGCCGCACGCATCGCCGTCCCCTCGGGGGACCGGCCAAGGTACGCCTTGGACGAGGGGCGCCATGTCTAGAGCCGTGGGGTGTGGTCGAGCGTCCAGATGCCGTGCGGCGACTTGCCCACCTTGACCTGGCGCACGACCTTGCGCGTGACCGTGTCGATCTGCGTGAGCTTGCCGGCCCAGCGCGACGTGACGAGCAGCGTGCGGCCGTCGGTCAGCAGCTCCATGTCGTCGGGGCCGGCGGGCGCCGGGTACTGGTCGACGACCGTCATCGTCGTGAAGTCGATCTTGCTGATCGTGTTGGCCGCGCGGTTGGACACCAGCACGTGGCGCTTGTCGCCCCAGGCGCGGAAGGAGTGCGTGCCGGCGCCAGTGGGGATGCGCTTGGCCAGTTGCGGGCGCGCCCCGCTGACGTCCCAGACCTCGACGAACTTGTCGCCGGT
The DNA here is from genome assembly GCF_965229315.1 of Roseateles sp. Lineage (GTDB taxonomy): Bacteria > Pseudomonadota > Gammaproteobacteria > Burkholderiales > Burkholderiaceae_C > Pelomonas. The sequence goes on along the minus strand of NZ_CBDDJA010000002.1, from coordinate 797,656 downwards.
GAGTGCCACCAGCAGGAACTTGTCGTCCGGCGTCAGGAAGATGTCGGCCGGCATCTTGCCCACCGGCTGCTTCCACCTGACGGCCTGCGTCGCCAGGTCGATGGCCAGCAGCTCGTCGCTGTCCTGCAGGCTGGCGTAGACGGTGGTGCTCTTGCTGTCGATGCTCAGGTGGCTGGGCGTCTTGGGCGCCGGGATGCGCTTGACGAGTTGCAGCGGTTCGCTCGCCACCGTGCCCTGCCAGCGGTAAAGGACGACGTAGTCCAACCGGTTGGACGCCGTGACGAACCACTTCATGTCCGGCGAGAAACGCAGGTGGTAGGGGTCGGAGATGCCGCGCACCACGCGCTGCACTTCGGCCGTGCGCGGATCGACGAAGGTCAGCGAATCGCCCAGCGCGTTGGCGACGATGAGGGACTTCTCGTCGGGCGACAGGTAGAGGTGGTGCGGCTCCTTGCCCGTCGGGATGCGCTTGACGACCGTGAAGCTGGCGGGGTCGACCACCGAGATGTCGGCGTCCAGGGAATTCAGCACGAAGACGGGGGGCCGCGCCTGCGCCTGGGCGTGCGCCAGGCCGGTCAACAGCATCAGGAGCGCGAGCGCGCTGCGACGGAACATGCCGGAATCCTCAAAACAACAAGGGCGGCAGTTGCCGCCCTCACGGTGCCCAGTTTACCGGGGCGGCCTACTCGTCATCGCCGCCGAGGACGCCGCCCAGCAGTCCGCCCGCGGCAAAGCCACCGAGAAGCGACCCTTCCTCCTTGTGGCCACCGCGCTGCGGCGCCGCCGCAAAGATGCGCGAGGCCAGGCGCGAGAACGGCAGGCTCTGCAGCCACAGTTCGCCCGGGCCGGTCAGCTTGGCCAGGAACAGGCCCTCGCCGCCGAACAGCGCCGTCTTGATCTTGCCGACGTACTGGATCTCGAAGTTCACGTTGGGCGTGTAGGCCACCACGCAGCCGGTGTCCACCAGCAGCGTCTGGCCGGGCTGCAGCGTGCGGCGCACGATGGTGCCGCCGGCGTGCACGAAGGCCATGCCGTCGCCGTCCAGCTTCTCCATGATGAAGCCCTCGCCGCCGAAGAAGCCGGTGGACAGCTTCTGCTGGAACGCGATGCCCAGCGACACGCCGCGCGCCGCGCACAGGAAGGCGTCCTTCTGGCAGATCAGCGTGCCGCCGAGCTGGCGCAGATCCATCGCGACGATCTTGCCCGGATAGGGCGCGGCGAAGGCCACGCGCCGCTTGTCCGCTGCGTTGTTGGTGTAGATCGTGGTGAACAGCGACTCGCCCGTCAGCAGCCGCTTGCCCGCACCCATCAGCTTGCCCAGGAAGCCGCCCTGGCTGGCCGAGCCGTCGCCGAACACGGCCTCCATGCTGATGGCCGGGTCCATGAAGAACATCGAGCCTGCCTCGCCGATGGCCGCCTCGCCGGGATCGAGTTCGATCTCGACGAACTGCATCTCGGCACCCTTGATCTCGTAGTCCACCACGTCCATGGCCATGCTCAGCTCCCGGAAGAAAAATCCGGCGCGGATCATAGTGAAGTGGCGTGTCACCCGGGCGCTCAGCCCCTGTTCACGCGGCATGGCGATCTGCGGACATGGGCACCCGGGGCACCGTTCGACCCTCCCGCACCGCGTGCATGGCCCCGCCGTACATAATCAAAACGTGGCCGCGGTATCGCGGCCCATTGTCTTTACGGAGCAGACCATGCAAAACGACAAGGGGCTGGCCGCAGTTTTGCGGCAGCACGAGGGCAAGGTGCTGCAAGACTGGACCGGCGCGTTGCAGGAAGTCCGGCGCCACGGCGCGGCGGGCGGCGGCGACCGTGACACGCACGCCCAGGCGCGCGGCTTTCTGGGCGCGTTTGCCACGGCGATACGTCGCTCCGCGGACACCGACCTGACCGGCAGTGACTGGGACGACGTGCGCGCCCTGCTGACCGAGCTGTCCCGCGACCGCGCCGTGGCCGGATTCAGCCCCACGGAAACGGCCACCTTCGTGTTCTCGCTGAAGCAGCCGCTGTTCGTGGCGCTGCGCGAAGCGCTCGCAGATGACCCCAAGCGGCTCAGCGATGAACTCTGGGCGGTGTCCCTCATCCTCGACAAGCTCGGCCTGTTCAGCATCGAGGCCTACCAGAAGGGCCGGGAAGAGGTGATCGAGCGGCAGCACCAGGAGCTGCTGGACCTGTCCACGCCCGTGGTCGAACTCTGGCAAGGCATCCTGGCCCTGCCGCTGATCGGCACGCTGGACAGCGAACGCACGCAGATCGTCATGGAGAGCCTGCTCGAGGCCATCGTCGACAAGGAAGCGACCGTGGCCATCCTGGACATCACCGGCGTGCCCACCGTCGACACGCTGGTCGCGCAGCACCTGATGAAAACGGTGGCGGCCGCCCGGCTGATGGGCGCGGAGTGCATCATCAGCGGCATCCGCCCGCAGATCGCGCAGACCATCGTCCACCTCGGCGTGAACCTCGACGGCGTCATCACCAAGGCCACGCTGGCTGGTGCGCTGCAGACGGCCCTGCGCAAGACGGGGCAGAGCGTGCAGCGCGCCGAGCCGCTCAAGGCCGGCAGCTAGAGGCAACGCCCCGTGGATCACATCCCGATTCTCAAGGTCGACAGCTTCCTGCTGGTCACCATCCAGGTGGAGCTGCATGACGACCTCGCCATGAGCCTGCAGGATGACCTGACCCAGAAGCTGTTGAAGACCAACTCGCATGGCGTGCTGATCGACATCTCCGCGCTGGAGATCGTCGACTCCTACATCGGCCGGATGCTGTCGCAGATCTCGTCCATCGTGAGCATCATGGATGCCACCATGGTGCTGGTCGGCATGCGGCCGGCGGTGGCGATCACCCTGGTCGAACTCGGCATGACGATGGCCGGTGTGCGAACGGCGCTCAATGTCGACAAGGGCCTGGCCCTGCTGCGTCGTTCGCTCGATGAAGGCGGAAGGACTGGCGCCGCACCGTGACCGGCGCCGTCGTGGTCCAGATCCGTTCGGCTGAACAAGTCAGCACGGCGCGCCGGGCGGTGCAGGCGCGCGCGACGGCCATCGGCATGTCCACCCTGGAAATCACGAAGTTCGTGACCGCGGCCAGCGAACTCGCGCGCAATGTGCTGGTGCATGGCGGTGGCGGCACGATGACGATGCACGACGTCGAACGCGACGGCAAGCCCGGCCTGCAGCTCGATTTCGAGGACGGCGGGCCTGGCATCGCCGATGTGCCGCAGGCGCTACGTGATGGTTTCAGCACGGCGAACAGCCTGGGCCTGGGCCTGGGCGGCGCGCAGCGCCTGGTGCAGCACTTCGAAATCATCCCGCGCTCCGGCGCGGGCACGCATGTGCGGATCGCGCAGTGGAAACGACGATAACCATCGACGACCCCAGCCGGATTGCCGAGGTACGCCGCGCCGCGGTGCTGCTCGGGCAAACGGTGGGGCTGACCCCCGAGTTGATCGCCCAGGCCTCGCTGGTCACGTCCGAGCTGTGCACCAACATCCTCAAGTACGCGGATCGCGGTGAACTCTGGTTGAGCCCACTGACGGCCCATGGCATGGCTTACGGGCTCGACATCGTCGCCCTGGACCGCGGCCCGGGCATCGCCAATTTCGACGCGGCGGCCAAGGACGGCTTCTCGACGGGCGGCAGTCTGGGCATCGGCCTGGGCACCATGCGCCGCGCTGCCGCGCTGTTCGACGTCTACACCGCACCCGGCCTGGGCACGGCCGTGATGGTGCGGCTGCACGAGAAGCGGGTCGCGGCGCCGGCGGACGACGGTTTTGCCGTGGCCAGCCGGATGACGCCGATACGCGGCGAGACCGTGTCGGGCGACGGCTGGGCCAGCCTGCGTTTCGACCGCTCGCTGGCCGTCGCGGTGGTGGACGGCCTGGGCCACGGCCCCAAGGCGGCCGAGGCGGCGCATGCGGCCATCGAGTCCTTCCATCGCAGCGTGCGCGAAGCCGGGCCGGCACGCGCGATCGAATTGGCCCACCAGGCCCTGCTGTCGACGCGGGGCGCGGTCATGGCGGTGGCCTGCATCGACACCCAGGCGCAGATCTTGCGCTTTGCCGGCCTGGGCAACATCAACGCGGTGGTTCACTCCCAAGGGGTGGCCACGCGCCTGGTCTCGACCGATGGCACGGTCGGCTACGGCGTGCGCAAGGCACGCGAGTCCTCGGTGCCCTGGACGCCCCGCTCGACCCTGGTCATGAACAGCGATGGCCTGAGCTCGCGCTGGAACCTGGCCCGGCACCCGGGCTTGCTGGCCTGCCATCCGGTGCTGGTGGCCGCGGTCCTGCACCGCGATTTCGCACGCAACACCGACGACGCCACCGTGGTCGTCATCCAGGGGCATTGATGCAGATCGTCGTGCTGACCGTCAAGATCCAGAGCGACCCGAGCCTGGTGGCGCTGCGGCATCGCTGTCGCCAGGTCAGCGAGCTGTTCGGGCTTGAGGCCCTGCAGCGCACGCGGCTGACGACGGCCGTGTCCGAGATCGGCCGCAACGCGCTGCAGTACGCCGGCGCGGCCAAGGTGAGCTTCCTGGTCGGTGACTCGCCCGCGCAGCCGGGCGCGCAGTCGCTGCTGATCCGGGTCGCCGACAAGGGGCCGGGCGTGCCCGCCTCGATCTGGGCCGATGGCGAGATCAGCGCCGGGCACCGGGCAGGCGGCCTTCATGGCAGCTACCGGCTGGTCGACGCCTTCCTGATCGAGGTCGAGCCGGGTGAAGGTTCCACCGTGTCCATGGAAATGCTGCTGCCGCGCGGCGCCCCGAAGCTGGCAGCGGCCGACATCAGCCAACGCACCAGCGAGCTGTTCCGCCGCCAGCCGCAGAGCCAGACGGAGGAACTGGAGCAGCAGAACCGCGACATGCTGTACGCGCTGGACGAGCTGCGCCAGCGCAAGAGCGACCTCGAACTCGCCGACCAGCGCAAGAACGAATTCGTCGCGATGCTGGCGCATGAGCTGCGCAACCCGCTGGCGGCCATCTCGATGAGCGTCGAGGTGATGCGGCGCAAGAAGAACCTCAGCATGGCCGATGTCGAAAAGTACCGGGAGACCATCGGCCGGCAGGCGACGCAGCTGACCAAGCTGGTCAACGACCTGATGGACGTGTCGCGCGTGTCCCGCGGCAAGGTCGAACTTGAACGTGCCGTGGTGGGGGTGGGGTCGCTGGTGTTCGAGGCCATCGAGATGACGCGCGCCTTCGTCGATGCGAAGAAGCACCGCCTGCTCGTGCCGGCGCTGGACGACGTGGCCTGGGTGGATGTCGACCTGGTGCGCATGAAGCAGGTCATCAGCAACCTGGTGCACAACGCCGCGCGCTACACGCCGGAAGGCGGCTTGATCGAAGTCGGCATCGATGCCACCGGCACCGCGGTCCGCATCAGCGTCAAGGACAACGGCGTCGGCATCGATGCGTCCATGCTGCCGAAGATTTTCGAGCTGTTCACCCAGGCGCCGAACAGCCTGGCGCGCGAGGACGTCGGCCTGGGCATCGGCCTGACCATTGTCCAGCGCATGGCCGCTGACCACGGCGGGACGGTCAGCGCCCACAGCGCCGGCCTGGGCTGCGGCAGTGAATTCATCCTGACCTTGCCGACCGTCCCACCGCCCGCTGCTGTGCTTGCGCAGCCGCCCTTGCCCGCCACGGCACCGGAGATCGTCGCACCGCAGCGGCGGCTGCTGCTGGTGGACGACAACGCCGACGCCTTGCAGGCGATGGCCGAGCTGTTGCAGGTGCACGGCTTCGCCTGCGCGGTGGCGCTGGATGGGCCGCAAGGCCTGGCCGCTGCCATCGGTCAGCAGCCCGAGATCGTCATCATCGATATCGGCCTGCCGGGGCTGGACGGCTTCGGCGTGGCAGCGGAGCTGCGCCGGCTGTATGGCCCCGGCATGACGCTGATCGCGATGAGCGGCTACTCGGCCCCGGACACACGCCTTCGCGCCGAGCAGGCCGGCTTCGACGACTTCCTGGTCAAGCCCATCGACATGCCTGCGTTGGTGACACAACTGCAGACCCAACCGGCCGGCAGCCGGCGCTTGCCTTGACCACACGGCCCGGGGTCCTGTGCACACCATCCGCATCATGTACGTCGAAGACAACGCCGACGTCCGCCATCTCGTCGTCGAGTTGATCGAGCACGAGGGCCGCCGTGTCGTGGCCTGCGCCGACGCTGAATCCGCCTGGGCTCATCTGCAACGTGAGACGTTCGACCTGCTGGTCACCGATGTGAACCTGCCGGGCTGGTCGGGCATCGAGCTGGCCAGGCGCTGGCTCGAAGGCGCGCCGGCACGTTGGGTGATCCTGCTGTCCGGGTATGAATTCCGGGGCAGCCTCGCCAGCCTGGGCAGCCATGTGCGCGCAGTTCCGAAGGAAGATTTCGAGCAACTCGATCAGGTGCTGGCCGAGATCGGCGGGCAGTTGCAGCAACAGCGCGCAGCGAGCGGCCCGCGCGCGCATCGCCCATGAAAAAGCCGGCCCCCTGCGCTGCAGGAGGGCCGGCCCGCGGTCAACGTCGCCGGGCCTCAGCCCATGTGCATGCCGCCGTTGCACGAGAAGTCGGCACCGGTCGAGAAGCCGGAATCCTCACTGGCCAGCCACGCGACGATGGAGCCGATCTCCTCGGGCGTGCCCAGGCGCTTGACGGGAATGGTCGCGACGATCTTCTCCAGCACCTCCGGCTTGATGGCACGGACCATGTCGGTGCCGATGTAGCCCGGGCTGACGGTGTTGACCGTGACGCCCTTGGCCGCCAGCTCCTGCGCCAGCGCCATCGTGAAGCCGTGCATGCCGGCCTTGGCCGCGGAGTAGTTGGTCTGGCCCGCCTGGCCCTTCTCGCCGTTGACCGAGCTGATCTGGATGATGCGGCCCCAGCCCTTCTCCACCATGCCCGGCACCACCTGCTTGGTGACGTTGAACATGCTGTTCAGGTTGGTGTCGATGACGGCATGCCAGTCGTCCGGCGTCATCTTCAGGAACATGCGGTCCTTGGTGATGCCGGCGTTGTTGACGAGCACGTCGATGGCGCCATGCTCGCCGATGGCCTTGTGGAAAGCCTGCACCGTGGAGTCCCAATCGGCGACGTTGCCGACGGACGCATGGAAGGCGTAGCCCGCGGCCTTCTGTTCATCCAGCCACTTCTGGTAGTCGCGGCTGGGGCCGCAGCCGGCGATGACCTTGAAGCCTTCCTTGTGCAGGCGCTGGCAGATGGCGGTGCCGATGCCGCCCATGCCGCCGGTGACGTAGGCAACTTTTTGACTCATGGTTTGTCTCCTGTCGTGGTGAATGTTTTGAGTATCGGTATCAGCGTTCGACGGTCAGTGCGACGCCCATGCCGCCGCCGATGCACAGCGAGGCGATGCCCTTCTTCGCATCGCGCTTGATCATCTCGTGCAGCAGCGTGACGAGCACGCGGCAGCCGCTCGCGCCGATGGGGTGGCCCAGCGCGATGGCGCCGCCATTGACGTTGACCTTGTTCATGTCCCAGCCCATCTCGTTGTGCACGGCACAGGCCTGGGCCGCGAAGGCCTCGTTGATCTCCAGCAGGTCCAGGTCGGCCGGCTTCCAGCCGGCGCGCTCCAGCGCCTTGCGCGCGGCAGGCACCGGGCCCATGCCCATGTAGGCCGGGTCCAGGCCGGCACTGGCATAGGACGCGATGCGCGCCAGTGGCGTCAGGCCCAGCGCGGCGGCCTTGGCCGCGGTCATCACCACCACGCCGGCCGCGCCGTCGTTCAGGCCCGAGGCGTTGCCGGCCGTCACGCTGCCGGCCTTGTCGAACGCGGGGCGCAGGCCGGCCAGCGCTTCGGCATTGCTCTTGCGGTTGATGAACTCGTCGGCCGCGAAGACGACCGGGTCGCCCTTCTTCTGCGCGATGCTGAACGGCACGATCTCGTCCTTGAAGCGCCCCGCGTCCTGCGCGGCAGCCGCCTTCTGCTGGCTGCCCAGCGCCAGCGCGTCCTGCTGCTCGCGCGTGATGCCGTACTTCTTGGCCACGTTCTCGGCCGTGATGCCCATGTGGTACTGGTTGTACACGTCCCACAGGCCGTCGACGATCATGGTGTCGACCAGCTTCCAGTCGCCCATGCGCTGGCCGTCGCGCGAGCCCGGCAGCACATGCGGGCTCAGGCTCATGCTCTCCTGGCCGCCGGCGATGACGATGTCGCTGTCGCCGTCGCGGATGGCCTGGGCCGCCAGCATCACGGCCTTCAGGCCCGAGCCGCAGACCTTGTTGATGGTCATCGCCGGCACCGCATTCGGCAGCCCGGACTTGATGACGGCCTGGCGCGCCGGGTTCTGGCCCACGCCGGCCGTCAGCACCTGGCCGAGGATGACTTCGTTGATCTGCTCGCCCGCCAGGCCGGTGCGGCGCAGCAGGTCCTGGATGACGGCGGCGCCCAGCTCGCTGGCGGGCGTCTTGGCGAGCGTGCCGCCGAACTTGCCGATGGCGGTGCGCGCGGCGGCGACGATGACGATGTCTTCTTTGCTCACGGGATGTCTCCTTAAAAAATGTTCAGGCCTTGACCTTGACGTACCGGCCCGGTGCCGGCTCGATGGATTTGTATTGGCGGTTGCCCGGCGTCTTGGGCGCGGGCTTGAGCGGGCCGGCATGCGAGGCCAGCCAGGCGGACCAGTCGGTCCACCAGCTCCCCGGGTGCTCGGTCGCGCCTTGCAGCCAGGCCTCGGGATCGGCCGGCAGGGCGGCGCCCCTGGCGATCCAGTGGCTGCGCTTGCCCTTGGCCGGCGGGTTGATGACGCCGGCGATGTGGCCCGAGGCGCCCATCACGAAGCGCTTCCTGCCCTTGAAGATCTGCGTGCTGCGGTAGGCCGCCTGCCAGGGCACGATGTGGTCCTCGCGGGAGCCGTAGATGTAGACGGGCGCCGCGATGGCACTGAGGTCCAGCGGCTCGCCGCAGACGGTCAGCTTGCCCGGTTCCTTCAGCTCGTTTTGCAGGTAGGTGTGGCGCAGGTACCAGCAGTACATGGGCCCGGGCAGGTTGGTCGAGTCGCCGTTCCAGTACAGCAGGTCGAAGGCCGGCGGCGATTCGCCCTTCAGGTAGTTGCCGACGACGTAGTTCCACACCAGGTCGTTGGGGCGCAGGAAGCTGAACGTGGTGGCCAGCTCCTGGCCGTGCAGCAGCTGCGGGCCCTGGGGGGCATCGGGGCCCAGCGTGGCCTCGCGCAGCCGCACGCTGGCCTCGTCGACGAAGATGTCCAGGATGCCGTTGTCGGCGAAATCCAGCAGCGTCGTCAGCAGCGTGAGGCTGGCGGCCGGCTGCTCGCCGCGCGCGGCCAACACACCCAATGCGGTGGCCAGGATGGTGCCGCCCACGCAGAAGCCTAAAGCGTTGATCTTGTCCTGGCCCGAGATGGCCTGCACCACGCGGATGGCCTGGATGCCGCCCTGCTCGATGTAGTCGTCCCAGGTCAGCGCCTTGACCTCGTCGTCGGGGTTGCGCCAGCTGACGACGAAGACGCGATGGCCCTGCGACACCGCATAGCGGATCAGCGAGTTGTCGGGCTGCAGGTCCAGGATGTAGTACTTGTTGATGCACGGCGGCACCAGCAGGAACGGCCGCGTGTGCACCTGCGGCGTCAGCGGCGCGTACTCGATGAGCTGGAACAGCGCGTTCTCGAACACGATGCTGCCCGCCGTCGTGGCGACGTTCTTGCCGACCTCGAAAGCGCTCTCGTCGGTCTGCGACACATGGCCGCGCTGCACGTCGTCCCACAGGTGCTGCATGCCGCGGGTCAGCGTCTCGCCCTTGCTGTCGAGCGCGGCCTGCAGCGCCTCGGGGTTCAGCGCCAGGTAGTTGCTGGGCGACACGGCGTCGACGAACTGCTGCACCGCGAAGCGGATGCGCGCCTTGGTCTTGTCGTCGGCCTCCACCGCTGCCGCCATCTGGCCCAGCGTGCGGGCGTTGAGCAGGTAGAGCTGGCTCATGAAGTGGGCCGCCGGATTGGCGCGCCATTCGGCCGCCGCGAAGCGCCGGTCGCCGACCGCCGCAGCCTCGCCGTGGCCCAGCGACGCGTTCCACAGCGCCGTGGCCTGCTTCAGGTAGTCGGACTGCAGCTCGGCCAGCGCGTCGGGCGAGATCTGCGGCAGGTGCGCCATCTGCTGCATCAGCTCCGCCAAGCCCTGTCCCTCGATGCCGTGGGGCGGCGTGGCGTTCTTGTTTTGGCTGGCCAAGCGTGTCTCCTCTGTCGCGCGGGTTACAGCTTAAGCTTGCCACACCCGGCTGACAGCATCTTGTATCCCCGTACGGCCATTTCTGTATTGACGCAACTCATGTATCTCGTCGCCATCGCCTGGGGCTATGTCGCATTGATGATGGCCGCCGCCGAGGCGCTGAGCCCGCAGGGCAGCATCTTCGGCGCGCTGGTCACGCTGCTGCTGTACGGCGTGCTGCCGCTGTCGCTGCTGATGTACATCCTCGGCACACCGGGGCGCAAGCGGCGCCGGCGCGCCGAAGCCGCTTCAGCGCAGGCTGATGCAGGCGGCCATGCGGCCCCGGGGCCGGCCGGCGGCCTCGCCGCGGAACGAGAAGAACCGTGACGCGTCCGTCAGCGTGCACCAGGTGCCGCCGCTGATGTTGGTGACGCCCGCCACAGCCAGGCGCTCGCGGGCCAGCATTGGCAGGTCGGCCCGCCAGCGCGGGTCAGGGCTGGGGCGGTAGAGGAAGCCCGCCTGGTCGCCCGGCAGAGGCTCGCGGCCGAAGGCCTGCACGACCTCGGGGCCCACCTCGAAGGCCTCGGGGCCGATGCAGGCGCCCAGCCAGGCCTTCACGTCGCGCGGCCCGCAGCTCACCGCGGCGCACAGCTCGGCCACCGTGTTCTCCAACACGCCGGCCGCCAGGCCCCGCCAGCCCGCGTGGGCGCCGGCCACGCCGCCGGGCGCCGAGAACAGCACGGGCAGGCAGTCGCCCACGAGGATGGCCACGGCAAGTTCCGGGTCCGTGGACACGGCCGCGTCGGCCCGGGGCGCGTTGTCGTCATGCCAGCCGCGCTGCAGGCGCACGACATCGGCGCCATGCACCTGGTCCAGAAAGATGGGCCGCGCGTGCAGCAGCCCGGCCAGCGCCGCGCGGTTGGCACGCGCCAGCGCCGGGTCGCCCGCCTTGCGTCCGAAGTTGGGGCCGCGTGTCGTCATGAAGGCCGTGGCACCGGGCCAACCCGGCGTCAGCCAGTCCGCGTCATTCAGCATCGGGGCAGGCGCTCGGGTGCGTGGTCGAGAAGGCGGGCAGCGACAGGCAGGCGGCGTTGACGCGCATCACCGTCGGGTAGGCCTGCAGCGGGCAGTCGAAACGCTGCGCGTTGTAGACCTGCGGCACCAGCAGGCAGTCGGCCAGGCCCGGCGTGTTGCCGAAGGCGAACGTGCCGGCCGTCTGCGCCAGGCGCTGCTCGACGATGGCCAGGCCGGTGGCGATCCAGTGGCGATACCAGGCGTCCACCTCGGCTTGCGAATGGCCCATGTCGGTCTTCAGGTGGCGCAGCACGCGCAGGTTGTTGATCGGGTGGATGTCGCAGCCGATGTCCTGCGCCAGCGCCCGCACCTGGGCGCGGGCGACGGGGTCGCGGGGCAGCAGCGGCGGCTCGGGGTGGGTCTCCTCCAGGTACTCCAGGATGGCCATGGACTGGCTCAGCCACCGGCCATCGTCCAGCACCAGTGCCGGCACCAGGTGCGAGGCCTGGTGCTCGGCAAACGTGCCGGCATGCTGCTCGTTCTTCGCCAGGTGGACGCAGGCGTACTCATAGTCCAACCCCTTGAGAGCGAGCCCGATGCGCACACGCCAGGAGGCCGAGGAGCGGTAGTAGTTGTGGAGCTTCATGGCAGGCATTTTGAGCCCTCTAAACTGGGACCATGCCCTTCCCCGCCCGCTTCAAACACTGCCCCGCCTGCGGCGCCGCCGTGGAATACCGCATCCCCGCCGACGACAACCGCGAGCGCGCGGTCTGCACGGCGTGCGGGACCATCCACTACCAGAACCCGCTGAATGTGGTGGGCACGCTGCCGGTGTGGGAGGCGGATGGCCGTGTGCTGCTGTGCCGCCGCGCCATCGAGCCGCGCCGCGGGCTGTGGACGCTGCCGGCCGGCTTCATGGAGCTGGGCGAGACGACGGCCGAGGGCGCGCTGCGCGAGACGCAGGAGGAGGCCGGCGCCGACGTGGAGATGTTGCCGCTGTACACCGTGCTCAATGTCGTGCGCGTGGGCCAGATCCACCTCTTCTACCGCGCGCGGCTGCGCTCGCCGACATTCGACCCCGGGCCGGAGTCGCTGGAGGCCAGGCTGTTCGCGGAGGACGAGATCCCCTGGGACGACATCGCGTTCAAGACGACGCGCGAGACGCTGCGCTGCTTCTTCGACGACCGCCGCGCCGGCAGCGGGTTCAGCCTTCACGAGATCGACATTCCTTGATCGAGGAACGCACGGCGCGCATCATCGGCAGCGTCTCCAACGACGCGGGGCGGGCCATGTCGACACGGCGCATGTGGTGCAAGACGGGGCTGGGCTGGATGGGCTCGCTGGCACTCGCCAGGCCGGCGCATGCGGCGCCGCTGCGTGCCGTCGGCTCGCAGTTCGCGCGCCTCTTCGAAGGCAGCGAGGGCCTGGCGCCCAAGGGCCTCGCGGTGGACCTGCTGGGCCAGCTGTTCGGAGACAACGTGCGCTGCGAATGGGTGCCGTGGTCACGTGCGCAGTTGATGGTCGAGCAGGGCGAAGCCGACATCCTGATCGGCCCCTACCGCACGCCGGAGCGCGAGACGCGCATGCTGTTCAGCGTGCGCTCGTTCTACTCCGACGCGATGGTCTGGTACGTGCGCCGCGGTGATGAGTCGCGCTGGACGGGCGAGTACGCCGATCTCGCCCAAACGCCCGTGGCCGCCGTGCGCGGCTGGGCCTACGGCAGCCGGTTCGAGCGCATGAAGACGGGCCTGGGCCAGCTCACCTGGGTGCAGGGTGTGGACGCCGGGCTGCAGATGCTGACCCGGCGCCGCGTGGACCTGTTCGCGGCCAACGACCGCAACTGCATGCCCGTGCTGCAGCGCCTGAACCTGGCGGACGCCGTGACGCGCTGCTCGCCGCCGCTGGACGTGCTGCACGGCCACATGGCGTTTGCGCGCAGCGCCGGCGGCGAGGAGCTGTCGCGGCGCTACGACCAGGCCTTCGAGCAGTGGCTGCGCACGGGCGCGGCGACGGAGTTGTATCGCCGCTGGGGCGTGGACCGCCCCGTCACGGCGACCTGAGGACGCACCCGACGGATGCCTGCTACCGCCCGCCCAGCACGCGCGCCGGCAGCATGACGAGGGCGCGCAGCAGGCCGAACACACCCTCGACCGCGATGCCCAGCAGCCTGAAGGGCAGCGTGATCAGCCACACCAGCGGCCACAGCAGCAGGGCAAGCAGAGCCAGCGGCCAGCAGATCACGAACAACAGGCACCAGAGCAGGAAGCTGAACATCGCGTTCTCCTTCTTCGGTCTTACTTCGCCGGCTGACCCAAGCCGGGCTTGAGATATTTGTCGAGGAACTCCACCATGCGGCGGTTGCCCTCGATCTGGTTCTTCTTCTTCGAGAAGCCGTGGCCTTCGTCGTCGAACACCAGGTAGTCCACCGGCACGTTGTTCTTCTTGACCGCCGCGACGATGTCGTCGCTCTCGGCCTTGATGACGCGCGGGTCGTTGGCGCCCTGGATGACCATCAGCGGCTTGCGGATTTCCTTGGCGTGGAACAGCGGCGACGTGGCCATCAGGAAGTCGCGGTCCTTCACCGGGTCGCCAATCTCCTGGTAGAGCGCGGCGCGCTGCGCTTCCCAGTACGGCGGGATGCTCTCCAGCGTGCGTATCCAGTTGGCGACGCCGAAGATGTCGATGCCGACCTTGAACGCCTCGGGTCGGAAGGCCATGGCCGACAGCACCATGTAGCCGCCGTAGCTGCCGCCGACGATGCCAATGCGCTCGGGGTCGATGACGCCGGTGCTGGCGAGATAGGTCTTGGCCTCGATGCAGTCCCACAGCGGCTCGCGGCCGTGCTTGCCGTCGTCCGCCGTGAAGAAGGTCTTGCCATAGCCCGAGCTGCCGCGGTTGTTGATACCCAGAACCGCGTAGCCGTTGTTGGCGAAGTACTGCATCAGCGCCGAGTAGCCGCGCATCGTCTGCCCGCCCGGGCCGCCGTGCACGAAGACGATGGCGGGCACCTTGTGGGTGGGCGACGCTTCCTTGGGCTGCAGGTAGACCGACGGGATGACCATGCCGTCGAAGCTCTTGAAGCGCACGATGGACGCATCCACCAGTTCGGCCGGGTCGATGTCCTTGGACAGGCTCTGCGTCAGCTGCCTGGGCGCCGCATTGGTGCCCACGTCGGCCACGAACAGGTTGCTGGGCGAGCGGTCGCCGTTGACGTAGAAGGCCATGCGCTTGCCGCTGCGCGAGAAGGCCACGCCACGCACCTCGCCGCCGGGCAGCTTGGGCAGCGCGATGGGCTGGCCGTCGCGGTACAGGCGCAGCGCGATGCTGGCGTCGGCATTGACGCCGGTGACGCGGTGGCGGCCGTCGCGGGAGTAGTAGCTGTAGACCACGTCCCAGTCGGCCTTCTCGACCTCGCGCGTCTTGCCGGTGGCCATCTCGTAGGCGACGACGCGGGTGAACTCGCCGCCGTCGTTGCTGGTCATCAGCAGCTCGCGGCTTTGCGGGTCGAACTCCTGCGCGCTGTACTGGGCCACGCCCTGGTGCTTGGTGATGTGCTTGATCTCGCCGCTCTTCAGGTCGGCCAGATGCACGTCGCTGTCGGCGGTCGTGTTGGTCTTGCCCAGCGCCAGCCAGCGGCCGTCCCGGCTGATGTCCATGCCCTGCCAGCCGCCTTCGTTCTTGAAGACCAGCGTGCGGGCATAGGTCTTGGCGTCGTAGCGGTAGAGGTCGAAGAACTTCGGGTCACGCTCGTTGGTGGCGACGTAGAAGGCCGTCTCGTCGCCGTTCCAGTCGACGAAACGCGCCTTCAGCTTCTCGCCCGGCGTCAGGTCGCGCTCGCTGCCGTCCAGCTCGCGCACGTACAGGTGGTTGAGCTCGTTGCCGGCCTGGTCACGGGTGTAGAGGAAGCGGTCGTCCTTAGGGAAGTAGCCGACGGCGTAGTGACTGTCGGTCTTGGAGTTCGTCAGCTGCACCGGCTTGCCGCCGCCCACCGGCATCGCGTAGACGTTGAAGATGCCGCTCTCGTTGCTGTGGAACAGGATGCGGCTCTCGTCCGCCGAGAAGCTGGCGCCGCCGATGTTCACGGTGGCCATGAACTGCTCGATGGTGTAGCGCTTGGCCGGCTTCGGCGCCGCTGCGACTGCGGCCGCAGGCTTTTCTGCGGCCATCACGGCCTGCGGCGCGGCGGCCAGCAGCGCCAGGGACGCGACGAGGGTCAGCAAGGGTCGGCTCATGGCGTCTCCGTTCAATGAAGTGGGCAGACTCTAGCCAGCATCGTCGCCGACGCCATCAGGGTTGTGACGAAGCGGCGGATCCGAGGGACAGACGGTTCAGAGCATGGGCTCGCCCGCCACGTAGCAGGCGGCGAGGTTGCGCTCGTCGGCCAGCGTCATCCACGCGAACACGCGCTCGTGCAGCTCGCGGGCCACGCCGTCGCGCAACTGGGCCACGGGGCCTTGCGACCAGTGCCAGACGCAGATGTCGGCCGTCTGGCCCACCGACAGGCCGCCGATCTCGTGGCCCAGCCGCAACGCCTCGGCCGCGCCTCGCGTGGCGGCGTGCAGGCCGGCCCAGGCGGTGAGGCGTTCGCCGCGCAAGGCCTGGATCTTGTAGGCGTCCTGCAGGTTGCGCTGCAGGCTCAAGCTGGTGCCGCCGCCCACGTCGCTGGCCAGGCTGACGTTGAAGGACGCGCCGGGCCAGTCGAACAGCCCGCTGCCCAGGAACAGGTTGCTGGACGGGCAATGCGCCACCTGCGCGCCACGGCTGGCCAGCAGCCGCTTGTCGGCCTCGTCCAGCCAGATGCCGTGGGCCAGCACGGCGCGCTCGTGCACCAGGCCCACGCGCTCATACACGTCCAGGTAGCTGCGCGCATCGGGGTACAGCTCGGCCACCCAGGCGACCTCGGCGCGGTTCTCGGCCACGTGGGTCTGCATGTAGAGGCTGGCGTCGGCGCGGCACAGCGCGCCGGCCATGGCGAGCTGCTCCGGCGTGCTGGTGGGGGCGAAGCGCACGGTGACGGCGTAGGCCAGCCGGTCGCGGCCGTGGAAGCGGTCGATCAGGTCGATGCAGTCCCGCTCGGCCTGCACGACGTCGTCACGCAGGCCGTCCGGCGCGTGGCGATCCATCAGCACCTTGCCGGTGACGAGGCGCATGCCGCGCCGGGCCGCGCCGTCGAACAGCGCCTCGGCCGAGGTCTTGTGCACGGTCGGGAAGACCACCGCCGACGTCGTGCCGCTGGCCAGCAGCGCGTCCAGGAACACCTCGGCGCCGACGCGACTGCGCTCGGGGTCGGCGAACGCGCATTCGGCCGGGAAGGTGTAGCGCTTGAGCCAGTCCAGCAGCTCGGTGCCATACGAGGCGATGACCTCCAGCTGCGGGCAGTGCACGTGGGTGTCGATGAAGCCGGGCAGCACCAGGTGGCCGGCATGGTCCTTGCGGACCCAGGTGTCGTCCGGTGCTGCCGCCTGGCGCCCGACGATGCGGCCGTCCTCGATCAGCAGCCAGTGGTCGCGGTCGAAACGCACCGCGGGCGAGGCGGTGTCGCCCCAGGCCGGTGCGGCGGTGAAGTCCAGCAGATCGCCCCGCAAGGCCCATCGGCGCGGACTCTGAACGAATTTTTCCTGGTTAGTAAAACTCATGTGGCAATTCTGAGGCAACGCCCGACAATTCGGAGCAGCATGAAGACCCGACACAACACTCGACCTGTGCGCTTTTTCCACCGCGGCGAGATCGTCGAGGTGGCCCACCTGCCGCCGACGACCACCGTCCTGCAGTACCTGCGCGAGCATGCCGGCTGCACCGGCACCAAGGAAGGCTGCGCCGAGGGCGACTGCGGCGCCTGCACCGTCATCCAGGGCGAGCTGGGCGCAGACGGCCAGTTGCAGCTGCGCAACGTCAACGCCTGCACGCAGTTCCTGCCCACGCTGGACGGGCGCGCGCTGCTGACCGTGGAAGATGTGGGCAGCCCCGGCCAGCTCAACCCCGCCCAGCAGGCGCTGGTGGACTGCCATGGCTCGCAGTGCGGCTTCTGCACGCCTGGCTTCGTCATGACGATGACGGCTTGCTACGAGAGCCACCAGGCCGCCGGCACCACGCCCACGCGCCAGCAGCTGGCCGACGCGCTGGCCGGCAACCTGTGCCGCTGCACCGGCTACCGACCCATCCTGGACGCCAGCGAGCGCATGTTCGAGGCGCCCCCCCGCTGTCTGCCGCGCGAGCCCATCGTCGACGCGCTGCGCGCACTGGCCGCCGATACCCCGTTGGACTACAGCCAGGCCGGCGCCCGCTTCCATGCACCGCACAGCATCCACGACCTCGCGCTGCTGCGCGAGACCTGCCCCCAGGCCACGCTGCTGGCCGGCTCCACGGACGTGGGGCTGTGGGTGAACAAGCAGTTCCGCGACCTGGGCGATGTGATCTACACCGGCCGCGTGGCCGAGCTGCGCGAGATCCGCAACGAAAGCGACGGCCTTTGGATTGGCGCGGCCGCGACGCTGGAAGACAGCTGGGCCGCGCTGACCGCCGCCGTGCCGCGCTTGCGCGAGCTGTGGCTGCGCTTCGCGTCGCCGCCGGTGCGCCATGCCGGCACGCTGGGCGGCAACATCGCCAACGGCTCGCCCATCGGCGACGGCGCCCCGGCGCTGATCGCGCTGGGTGCGGACGTGATCCTGCGCCGCGGCACGCAGCAGCGCCGGCTCAGGCTGCAGGACTTCTACCTGGACTACATGAAGAAGGACCTGCAGCCCGGCGAGTTCATCGAGGCGCTGCACGTGCCGCTGCCGACCAGCGACTGGCGCTTCAGCGCGCACAAGATCGCCAAGCGGCACGACAGCGACATCTCGGCCGTCTGCGCCGTGCTGGCGCTGCGCGTCGAGGCCGGCGTGGTGCGCGAGGCGCGCTTCGCCTTCGGCGGCATGGCCGGCATCGTCAAGCGCGCGGCTGCTGCCGAAGCCGCCGTGGTGGGCCAGCCCTGGAGCGAACCCGCTGCGAAGGCCGCCGCTGCCGCGCTGCCGCAGGACTTCAAGCCCATGACCGACATGCGCGCATCGAGCGCGTACCGGATGAAGGTCGCGCAGAACCTGTTCACCAAGCTGTGGCTGGAGACCGGCGGCGCTCGCACGGTGCCCATCGGCATCTGGCCATCGATGCAGGAGGAGCCGGCATGAACAAGCCTGAACTGCTGCCCGGGCTGCAGCCGGTGGTCGGCACGTCCACGCCGCACGAGTCCGCCCACCTGCACGTCAGCGGCGCGGCGCCCTATACCGATGACCTGCCCGAGCCAGCCGGCACGCTGCATGCGGCGCTGGGCCTGTCGCCGCTCGCGCATGGCAAGCTGACCGGCATCGACGTGGCACGCATCCGGCGCATGCCCGGCGTCGTCGCCGTGCTGACGGCGGCCGACATCCCGGCGCAGAACAACTGCGGCCCGCTGCTGCACGACGACCCCATCCTGGCGGCCGACGAGCTGCGCTATGTCGGCCAGCCGGTGTTCGCCGTCATCGCGACGGACCGCGAGCTGGCGCGGCGCGCGGCGGGGCTGGCGAAACAGGTCATCCAGGCCGAGCCGCTGCCGCCGGTGCTGACGGCGCTCGCGGCCCACGCCATCGGCCAGTACGTGTTGCCGCCCATGCACCTCACGCGCGGCGAGCCGGCCGAACACCTGGCCACCGCGCCGCACCGCCTGCAAGGTACCTGGAGCCTGGGCGGCCAGGAACAGTTCTACCTGGAAGGCCAGATCAGCCTGGCCGTGCCGCAGGAAGGCGGCGAGGGCCTGCTCGTGCACTGCTCCACGCAGCACCCGAGCGAGATGCAGCAACTCGTGGCGCATTGCCTGGGCTGGCACGCCCACCGCGTCGTCGTGCAGTGCCGGCGCATGGGCGGCGGCTTTGGCGGCAAGGAAAGCCAGTCGGCGCTGTTCGCCTGCGTGGCCGCCATCGCGTCGCTGAAGCTGAAAAAGCCCGTCAAGCTGCGCGTGGACCGCGACGACGACTTCCTCGTCACCGGCCGGCGTCACGGCTTCGACTACCGCTGGGACGTGGGCTTCGACGCCGATGGCCGCATCCTCGCCGCCGACATCGACCTGGTCTCCAACGCCGGCCACAGCGCCGACCTGTCCGCGCCGGTCATGGCCCGCGCGCTGTGCCACTTCGACAACGCCTACTGGCTGCCGCACATCGCCATGCACGGCTACTGCGCGAAGACGAACACGCAGAGCAACACCGCCTTCCGCGGCTTCGGCGGGCCGCAGGGCGCCATCGCCGTCGAGATGATCCTGGACGGCATCGCCCGCCAGCTCGGCGTGGATGGCACCGTCGTGCGCGAGCGCAACTTCTATTCGCGCGGCAACGACGTGACGCCCTACGGCCAGCCCGTCGAGGAGCTGCACGCCCAGCCACTGACGGCGCAACTGCTGGCCAGCAGCCGCTACGCCGAGCGCCGTGCCGAGATCGCCGCGTTCAATGCGGCGAGCCCGGTGCTGAAGAAGGGCCTGGCCTTCACGCCGGTCAAGTTCGGCATCTCGTTCAACGTCGCCCATCTGAACCAGGCCGGCGCATTGGTGCACGTCTACACCGACGGCTCGGTGCTGGTGAACCACGGCGGCACGGAGATGGGCCAGGGGCTGAACACCAAGGTCGCGCAGGTCGTCGCGCACGAGTTGGGCCTGCCCTTGAGCCGCGTGCGCTGCTCGGCGACCGACACCAGCAAGGTCGCCAACACGTCCGCCACGGCGGCGTCCACCGGCAGCGACCTGAACGGCAAGGCCGCCCAGGACGCGGCGCGCAAGATCAAGGCGCGGCTGACGGCCTTCGCGGCCGAGCGCCTGGGCTGCGCGCCGGAACTGGTGGCATTCGAGGGCGGCCAGGTCAGCGGCGGCGGGCAGAGCGAGTCGTTCGACAGCCTGGTCGCCGCGGCCTACCTGAAGCGCATCCAGCTCTGGAGCGACGGCTTCTACGCCACGCCCGGCCTGCACTGGGACCGCGCCAAGCTGCAAGGCCACCCCTTCTACTACTACGCCTGGGGCGGCGCGGTCTGCGAGGCGCTGGTGGACACGCTGACCGGGGAGAGCCGCATCACGCGCGCCGACCTGCTGCACGACGTGGGCAGCAGCCTGAACCCCGCGCTGGACATCGGCCAGATCGAAGGCGGCTTCATCCAGGGCATGGGCTGGCTGACGATGGAGGAGCTGGTGTGGCACCCGGTCACGGGCCTGCTGACGACGCACGCGCCCAGCACCTACAAGATCCCGACCGCCAACGACTGCCCGCCGGAGTTCCGTACCGAGCTGTTCGGCGTGGCCAACGCCAGCGAGACTATCCACCGCAGCAAGGCCGTGGGCGAACCACCACTGCTGCTGGGCTTTGCGGCCCTGCTGGCCATCAAGGACGCCTGCGCGGCCTGCGGCCCCGAGAGGTGCGACCCGCCGTTGCGCGCGCCGGCCACGGCCGAGGCGGTGCTGAGCGCCATCGACGCCGTGCGATGAAGGCGCTGGCCCTCGCGCTGCTGCTGGCGCTCGCGGGCTGCGCGGGCCCGCCCCCCGCTCCCGTGCCCGCGCCGCCCATCGTCGCTGTCGAGGCCTGGGGCGGCGCGACGGCCCCGGCGAGCGCCGCACCGCAGCGCATCACCCACATCACGCTGCACCACCAGGGCGAGATCTGGCACGACGGCGCGGACGTGCCGGCCTACCTGCGCCGGCTGCAGCAGTGGTCGCGCCAGACCAAGCACTGGTCGGACATTCCCTACCACTACGTCATCGCGCCGGACGGCCGCATCTACGCGGCCCGGCCGCTCGCGCAGGCGGGCGACACCAACACCGAGTACGACCCGCGCGGCCACGCCCTCGTCATGCTGCTGGGCAACTTCGAGGAACAGCAGCCCACGCCCGCGCAACTCGACGCCGCCGTGGCGCTGACCGCGTGGCTGGCGCACACCCACCACCTGGGTGTGGACGCGATCGCCAGCCACAAGGACTTCAGCCACCAGACGGTCTGCCCGGGCAGGAATTTCTACGACGCCTACCTGGCGACGGGCTGGTTCAAGGCCGAGGTGGCCAGGAAGCTCTAGCGCTTCTGCGCCGCCACGACGGCCTGCGTGCGCGAGGTCACGCCCAGTGCCTTCAGCACGGCGGCGACATGGTCCTTCACGGTCTCCACGCTGACGCCCAGCTCACGGGCGATGAGCTTGTTGGACAGGCCTTGCGTCAGCAGGTGCAGCACGTGCTTCTGGCGCGGCGTCAGCGGCAGTTCAGCCCAGTCGCCCGGGGTGGGCGCATTCGCGGTCGCAGGGGGCGTCAGCTCGTCGACGCGGGGCTTCAAAGGCGGCACATAGGTGCCGCCCGCCAGCACCAGGTGCAGCGCCTGCACCAGCGTGTTCAGGTCGCTGCGCTCGGGCACATAGCCCATCGCGCCGGCGCCCAGCGCCTGCAGCGCCTCCTCGGTGCCGTCGCTGCCGGAGATGACGACCACCGGCAGCAGCAGGTGTTCGCGGTGGATTTGCTGCAGCAGCTCGAAGCCGCCGTCCATGCGCAGGTCCAGCAGCACCAGGCGCGGCTGGGCCTGCACCAGCGCCTCGCGCGCCGCGGCGACGCTGTCCACGCCCAGCACCTGCGCACCGGCGAAATGCTGCTCGATCAGGCCGGTGAGCGCGGCGCGCACCATCGGAAAACCATCGACCAGCAGGACCTGCATCACCCCTCCCTCGTTGAGAAGCTGATGATAGTCAACGCAGCGCCGCCGCCAGCAGCGGTTTGGCCCAGGCGGGGATGCTGCGCAGCGGCGCATGCTCGATGACGCGGCCCGCCTGCAGGTGCAGCAGCAGCACCGGCTGCGGTCGGCGCCCCAGGCGCGGGTCGGCCTCGAAGCTGTTGTCGTAGACGCGCAGGCTGGCGAGGTGCGGCATGAGCTTCACGAGGTTGCTGCGGCTGGCGTCGAAGCGTTCGCGCACCTTGGCGGGTGGGATGTCATGCCCGCCCGCCGCCACGCGCGCGGCGATGCGGCGCAGGTGCAGCTCCGGCGTGGCCAGGCCCGCGAACCACATGTGCACTTCGGCGCCCGCCCTGGCGCCTTCGGTCAGCAGCCTGGCGATGCTGGCGCCGCCCAGCGTCGTCTCGAACGCATAGGTCAGACCTTCGGAAAGCGCCTTTTCGAGGCCTTGGCGGCCCAGCGTCCAGGCCTGGCCGTTGGCCTGTTCCATCGACAGGCCCGGCTGCTGCTCGCGCAGCCGGGCGGCGGCGATGTCGGGGTTGAAGAACGCCGCGCCGCTGGCCTGCAACGCCGCGCCGCCCAGCGAACTCTTGCCGGCCCCATTGACGCCGGCCAGCACGAAGAGCCGGGCCGGCACTCAGGCGGCCTTGCGCGCCGGTTTGCGGGGTTTGGCGGCCTTCACGGCCGCGGCGCCAACGGCGTCGGGCGCCATCGCGAAGGCATCCGCCATCGCGTCGCCCTGGCCCTGCATGCGCGCCAGCATCGCGTCGAACTCGCTGCCCAGCGCCCCCAGGTCGGGCTCGGCGGCGCGCTGCAGTTCGCGGTAGCGCTCCACCGACATCAGCACATAGGCCGGCTGGTCGTGCTTGGTGATGAGCACCGCGCCATGGGCCGCCACGGCGCGGCCGACCTTCTGGATGCCGGCCACCAGCTGCGTGGCCGACACGCTGGGCAACTGGCCGGTGACGGGCTGATCAAGGAAGACGGACATGGCTGCACTCCCGTTGGGTATGCCCCCATTTTGCCTAATTTATGGAAATTGGGGAAAACCGGGGTCTCGATGCGCCAAAGTACGCGTCAGTGCGCTTCCTCCCAGTTGGCCCCTACGCCCACTTCGGCCAGCAGCGGCACCTTGAATTCGGCCACGCCGGCCATCAGGCGCGGCACCTCGGTGCGCATCCAGTCCAACTCGGCCTCGGGCACCTCGAACACCAGCTCGTCGTGCACCTGCATGATGATCTTGGACTGCTTGCCGGCACGGTCCAGCTCGGCCTGCACGGCCAGCATGGCGAGCTTGATGAGGTCGGCCGCCGTGCCCTGCATGGGCGCGTTGATGGCCTGGCGCTCGGCACCGGCGCGGCGCTGGCCGTTGCCACCGCGAATCTCCGGCAGATAGATGCGCCGGCCGAACAGCGTCTCGACGTAGCCCTTTTCAGCGGCGCTGGCCTTGGTCTCGTCCATGTAGCGCTTCACACCGGCAAAGCGGGTGAAGTAGCGGTCGATGTAGTCCTTGGCCGCCTTCTGCTCGATGCCCAGCGCCGAGGCCAGGCCGAACGCGCCCATGCCGTAGATGAGGCCGAAGTTGATGGTCTTGGCGTAGCGGCGCTGCTCGCCGGACACCTCCGCCAGCGGCACGCCGAACACCTCGCTGGCGGTCGCCCGGTGCACGTCCTGGCCTTCCTGGAAGGCACGCAGCAGCCCCGGGTCCTCGCTGATGTGCGCCATGATGCGCAGCTCGATCTGCGAGTAGTCGGCGCTGACGATCTTGAGGCCGTCCGGGGCGACGAAGGCCTCGCGCACGCGCCGGCCCTCGGCCGTGCGGATGGGGATGTTCTGCAGGTTGGGCTCGTTGCTGGACAGCCGCCCCGTCACCGCCACCGCCTGCGCGTAGTTGGTGTGCACGCGGCCGGTGTGGGCGTTGATCTGCAGCGGCAGCTTGTCCGTGTAGGTGCTCTTGAGCTTGGACAGGCCGCGGTATTCGAGGATCTTGGCCGGCAGCGGGAAGTCCGCGGCCAGCTCGGTCAGTACCTCCTCGTCGGTGGACGGCGCGCCGGTGGCCGTCTTCTTCACGACCGGCAGGCCCAGCTTGGTGAACAGGATGTCGCCGATCTGCTTCGGTGACCCGATGTTGAACGGCTGGCCGGCGATGTCGTAGCACTGCTGCTCCAGCAGCACCAGGCGCTGGCCGATCTCGTGGCTCTGGGACTGCAGGCGCCCGGCGTCGATCAGCACGCCCTGGCGCTCGATGCGCGCGAGCAGCTCGGCCGTGGGCATCTCGATGTCGCGGTAGATGTGCAGCAGGCCCGCATCGGCCTCGATCTGCGGCCACAGCACGCCGTGCAGCTGCAGGCACATCTCGGAGTCCTCGCCCGAGTAAGTCGTGGCCTTGTCCACGCTCACCTGCGCGAACGGGATCTGGTGCGCGCCCTTGCCGCACAGGTCTTCGTAGGAGAGGCCCTTGCGGCCCAGGTGGCGCTCGGCCAGCGCTTCGAGGTTGTGGGTCTTGTGCGCTTCCAGCACGTAGCTTTGCAGCAGCGTGTCGTGCTGCACGCCGGCCAGGCGGATGCCGGCATTCGCCAGCACGTGGCGGTCGTACTTCAGGTTCTGGCCGATCTTCTGGGCGGAGGCGTCCTCCAGCCAGGGCTTCAGGCGCGCCAGCACCTCGTCGAACGGCAGTTGCTCGGGCGCGTCCGGGCCGCTGTGGCGCAGCGGGATGTAGGCCGCCTCGCCCGGCTTGTCGGCGAAGGAGATGCCCACGATCTGCGCGGCCATCGGGTCCAGCGAATCGGTCTCGGTGTCCAGCGCGCACAGGGGGGCCACGCGCAGACGGGCGATCCACGCGTCGAGCTGCTCGAAGGTGAGGAGGGTGTCGTACTGCCGCGCCAGGCCGTCCCCGCCCGGGGTGGGCGCAGGCTCGTCGAACAGGCCGGGGTTGGCCGCGGGCGCAGCCTTGGCCTTGGGCGCAGCGGCCTCGCCCGTCAGCTCTTCCAGCCAGGCCTTGAAGCCGTTGCGCGTGTAGAACTCGGCGAGCGGTGCCTTGTCCGGCTCGCGAAAGGCCAAGTCCTCCAGCGAGGGCCAGCCGGCCACGTGCTCGGCCAGCTCGCAGTCCACCTTCACCGTGACCAGCTTGCGGCCCATCGGCAGCCAGCCGAGCGCGGCACGCAGGTTCTCGCCGGCCTTGCCCTTGATCGCCGGCGCCGCGGCGATGACGCCATCCAGCGAGCCGTACTCGGCGATCCACTTGGCCGCCGTCTTGGGGCCCACGCCGGGCACGCCGGGCACGTTGTCCACCGTGTCGCCCATCAGCGTCAGGTAGTCGACGATGCGGTCGGGCGCCACGCCGAACTTGGCCAGCACGCCGGCCTCGTCCAGCCGCTCGCCGCTCATCGTGTTGATCAGCTCCACGTCCGGGTTGACGAGCTGCGACAAGTCCTTGTCGCCGGTGGACACGACGACGCGGTGGCCCTGGGTCGCGGCGATGCAGCACAGCGTGCCGATGACGTCGTCCGCCTCCACGCCCGGCACCGTCAGCGTGGGCCAGCCCAGCAGCTTGACGACCTCGTGGATGGGCTCGATCTGCGCACGCAGCTCCGGCGGCATGGGCGAGCGCTGGGCCTTGTACTCGGGGTACCAGTCGTCGCGGAAGGTCTTGCCCGGCGCGTCGAAGACGCAGACGGCGTGTTCGGCGCCGATGTCGCTCTGCAGCTTCTTCAGCATGGCCACCATGCCGCGCACCGCCCCGGTGGGCTGCCCCTCGGGCCCGCGCAGGTCGGGCATGGCGTGGAAAGCGCGGTACAGGTAGCTGGAACCGTCGACCAGCAGCAGGATGGGTTTGCTCATGGTGACAGATTGTCCCGCAGCGCCCCGCCTAGAATCGACAGCATGCGCCGCTTCACCGCCCTCCTCCTGCTCGCCGCCTGCTGCACGAGCGTCCTGGCCGAACCGCCGCCGGAGCCCAAGGTGGAGCGCACCGTGGCCGAGGACGACCAGGTCCGCATCGAGGAGCTGAAGGTGCGCGGCGAGACCAAGAAGGTCACGGTCAAGAACAAGCTGACCAAGGCGCCCGACTACGAGATCGTCGTCAACGACGCGGGCCGCGAGTCGGCCGGCGGCACCGGCACGGGCCTGCCCAAGAGCGGTTCGGGCACGCGGGTCTGGCGAGTGCTCAATTTCTGATGACGCGCGGCCCCCGGGCCGCTTCACCGGACCCCCATGGCCGTTTTCACCGAAGTCAGCGCGAGCCAAGCGCAAGCCCTGCTGGACCACCTCGCCCTCGGGCAGCTCACGTCGCTGCGCGGCATCGGCGCGGGCATCGAGAACACGAACTACTTCCTGGACTGCCAGGACGCCGGGCAGAGCGGCCGCTACGTGCTGACGCTGTTCGAGCGCCTGACGGCCGAGCAGCTGCCGTTCTACCTGCGGCTGATGCAGCACCTCGCGCGCCGCGGCATCCCGGTGCCGGAGCCGCATGCCGACGCCGCAGGCGAGATCCTCTTCCACGTGGCGGGCAAGCCCGCCGCCCTGGTGGACCGCCTGCACGGCGGCCACCAGCTCGCGCCGGACGCCTTCCATTGCGGCCAGGTCGGCGCCACGCTGGCGCGCATGCATCTGGCGGGGCAGGACTTCACGCCGCACCAGCCCAACCTGCGCGGCCTGCCCTGGTGGCGCGAGGTGGTGCCGCAGATCCTGCCCTTCCTCGATGCCCAGGCGGCCGAGTTGCTGCGCAGCGAGCTGGCCTACCAGGAGCAGCTCGCCGCATCGGCCGAGTACGCCCAGCTCGTGAAGCTGCACTCGGGCCCCATCCACGCCGACCTGTTCCGCGACAACGTGATGTTCGAACCCGGCGAGCGCCCGGGCCGTGAGCGGCTGACGGGCTTCTTCGACTTCTACTTCGCCGGGGTCGACACCTGGCTGTTCGACCTGGCCGTCTGCCTGAACGACTGGTGCATCGACGTCGCGGACGGCCGCCTCGCGGAGGACCGCGCGGCGGTGTTCGTGGCGGCCTATGAGACCGTGCGGCCGCTGTCGGGCGCC
The DNA here is from genome assembly GCF_965229315.1 of Roseateles sp. Taxonomy (GTDB): domain Bacteria; phylum Pseudomonadota; class Gammaproteobacteria; order Burkholderiales; family Burkholderiaceae_C; genus Pelomonas. Next base: position 770,740 of record NZ_CBDDJA010000002.1, on the reverse strand, counting down.
GAGCACCGCCTGCTGCCGGCGCTGCTGCGCGCCGCAGCGCTGCGGTTCTGGGTGTCACGCCTGTTCGACCTGCACCTGCCGCGCCAGGCCAGCCTGCTGAAGCCGCACGACCCGCGCCATTTCGAGCGCGTGCTGCGCGAACGCATCGCCCAGCCGTGGCACGCACTGCACGGGGGGGCGGCGTCGTGACCATGCAACTGCACCTGCAAAAGGTACCGGCCCGCAACGGCCGGCTGTGGATACGCCACGGCTTCAAGATCTTCCAGCGCCAGCCGCTGGCCTTCTCGGGGCTGTTCGGCCTGGTGCTGCTGGTGACCACGCTGCTCGGCGCGCTGCCCGTCGTCGGCCTGACGCTGGGGCTCATGACCATTCCGCTGTGCTCGCTGGGCTTCATGCTGGCCACCCATCTCGCGCTGCAGCGCAAGATGCCCAACGTGGGCGTCTTCATCGCGCCGCTGCGCCTGACACCGCAGCGGCGCAACCAGCAACTGATCCTGTGCGGCAGCTTCGCGCTGCTGATGGTGGGCCTGCTGGTGGTGGGCGACCTGATCGACGGCGAGGTGGCGCGCCAGTTGATGGACCTGATGAAGAGCGGCGCCGACGCCGAGGCCATCGCGCCGCTGGCCACCGACCCACGCATCATCTGGGGCTCGCTGTTGCGCGTCGGCGGCTTCGCGCTGCTGTCCGTGCCCTACTGGCATGCGCCCGCGCTGGTGCATTGGGGCGGCCAGAACGCGCCGCAGGCGCTGTTCTCCAGCACGCTGGCGCTGTGGCGCAACAAGGGCGCGTTCGCGCTGAACGCGCTGCTGTGGTCCGCGCTGGTGCTGGCCATCAGCGGCAGCATCAGCCTGGTGTTCGGCCTGCTGGGCCTGATGCAGGTCGCACCGGTGGTGCTGCTGGTGTGCATGCTGACGCTGGCGACCGTGTTCTACGTGTCGCTGTACTTCAGCTTCGTCGACTGCTTCATGTTCGGCGCGCCGCCGGGCCTGCTGGACGACGACAAGGCCTAAGCGGGCCGGGACGCCCCGGCGCCAGGACACCGCCCCGCCGGGTTTCACGCGGGCGACATGCAAGCGACCTAGATTGCCGTGCTTTGTCACTGCACGCGCAGCCGCTGTCGCCCCCATGTCCCAAGCCAACGCCCTCCATCGCCGCCAGGCCCTCAAGTTCCTCGGCGCTCCCCTGATGCTCCCCCTGGGCGGCACCGCCGTCGGCAGCCTGCTGACCGCCTGCGGCGGCGGCGGCGATGACGCCCAGCCCCGGGCCACGTTCATGTCGGCCAGCTTCGTCGCCATGGCCGCGCCCAGCCTGGCCACACCGGCCGACATGGCCAAGACGCTGGTGAACTCCACGTTGACGGTCAAGCTCAGCGACGGCAGCACGCAGGGCTTCTCGCTGGCCTATGCGCCCTTCTTCACGACCGGCGACCTCGTGCCGGACGGCAAGGGCGGCACGCTGCTGGCCGGCGGCTATGTCGACTTCGCCGGCAAGCCCATCGTCGACACGACGGTGGCCGGCAAGGAGCGCCAGTTCTTCAGCGACTCGCCCGACGGCACCTCGCTGCTCAAGCTGGACAACCCGACCGTGTCGGGCATCAAGGGCAAGGCCGTGTTCGCCGTCATGCAGTTCGAGTACACGACCTGGGCGCAGGACGGCAAGACCGACATGTACGGCAAGCTGCCCTCCCCCATCGCCGTGCTGACGCTGGACCAGGACCAGACAACCGGCAAGCTCTCGCTGGTGAAGTACCACAACGTGGACACCGCGCCCGCCATGGGCCTGTGGATCACCTGCGGCTCCAGCCTGTCGCCCTGGGGCACGCACCTGTCCAGCGAAGAGTACGAGCCCGACGCCTTCACCATCGCGTCCAACACGATGTTCAAGGCCTACAGCCAGAACCTGTTCGGCGACGCCGCCAAGGCCAACCCCTACCACTACGGCCACCTGCCCGAAGTGACCGTCAACCCCGACGGCAGCGGCACCATCAAGAAGCACTACTGCCTGGGCCGCATCTCGCACGAGCTGATCCAGGTCATGCCCGACAACCGCACGGCCATCATGGGCGACGACGCCACCAACGGCGGCTTCTTCATGTTCGTGGCCGACAAGGAGAAGGACCTCTCCGCCGGCACGCTGTACGTGGCCAAGTTCGGCGCCGGCTTCTCGCTGGACCCGGCCGCCGCGGGCGCGCCCATCAGCTGGATCAAGCTCGGCGCGGCCACCAGCGCCGAGATCAAGGCCCTGGCCGACACGCTCAAGGCCACGGACATCATGGACGTGTCCAACACCGACCCGGCCGACGCCACGTTCACCAAGATCTGGTTCAGCGGCAAGGTGCAGTGGGTGCGCGTGAAGCCCGGCATGGACAAGGCCGCCGCCTTCCTGGAGACGCACCGCTACGCCGCGCTCAAGGGCGGCTCCATGGCCTTCACCAAGATGGAAGGCACGACCGTCAACATCAAGGACAAGGTCGCCTACTCCGCGCTGCAGAACATGCAGAGCTCCATGGTCAAAGGCAATGCCGCCTACAACGCCGACTACAACATTGGCATCGACAAGGCCCTGAACGCCGGCGGCGTGCTCGCGCACACGCTGAGCACGGGCCAGAAGGACACGGCAGGCGCGGCGATCACCAGCGACTGGGTGCCCTCGCTGACCAAGACGCTGCTGATCGGCGAAGACCTCGCCACCGCCGACGCTTTAGGCAACCTGGCCAACCCCGACAAGATCGGTGCACCGGACAACCTGAAGTTCTCCGAGAAGCTGCGCACCCTCTTCATCGGCGAGGACAGCAGCTACCACGTCAACAACTTCGTCTGGGCCTACCACGTGGACACCAAGGCGCTGACCCGCCTGGTCTCCATGCCGTCGGGCGCCGAGGCCACCGGCCTGGGCGTGGTGGACGACCTGAACGGCTGGACCTACATCACCAGCAACTTCCAGCATGCCGGCGACTGGGGCACGCCGCTGCACAACGTCGTCAAGGCCACGCTGGACCCGCTGGTGCGCGCCAACTACAAGGACCGTTTCGGCGCGCAGGTGGGCTACCTGACCGGCGCGGCGACCAGCGTCAAGCTGGACAAGATCGGCTGATGGGACAGCCGCCGGTGCGGCAGGCGCCGCACCGGCGTGTCACGCAAGGGCTGCACGAGCAGCCCTTTTCCGTTGGCCGCTGCGTTGGCTGTGACCTGCCCCGCCCGCAGCGTCGGCGGGGCTCGACGGCCGCCGCGTCAGCGCGGCTCGGCAGCCGCGGGCGCCTCGTCGTCGGGCTCGCGGGCCGCGTCGGCGCTCAGCTCGCCGGTGCCCGCATGGCGGCGCTGGCGGTCCTGCTGCTTGCCCAGCGCCGATTCGATCGCCCGCTTCAGCTTGTCGGCCGCACCCGCGATCGCCAGGTGCAGGCTCTCGGCCTGGTGGCTGACCGCGACGTTCTTCAACCCCAGCACGCGCGCCTCCAGCAGGCAGCGCATGTCGTCGGGGCCCGATTTCTCGCCGCTGTTGGTGTCGCCCAGGTGCGCCTGCACATGCGTCACCTGCCCCTCGCAATGGCCCACGGCGCCGCGGATGACGCCCTCGACATGCTCGATCAACGCCTCGCGGCCCTCCACATGGTTGTCGGTCTCGACCTGCACCTGCATCACATTTCCTTTCGGCGCCCGGACATCGAGCGCTTCCGGGTAGAGGGGCAAGCGGCATGCCGTGAGGTCGTTCGAAGATGCGTTTCACAGGTCAGACAGGCCGCAGTGGAACTCGACCAACCCTGCGCCCCGCCATGCATGGTGACCGCGGGGAGTAATGAGCCCTGCTGAGCGGTTGATATCTGGGCCCGCACCGAAACCCGAGTGCAACAAGGCCGCCTGTCGAGGTGCAGTCTGGTCTCTGTGGCGCTGCATCGAACCAGAATTCAGGTCTTGAGGAAAAAAGCGAAGGTAACTATCGAAAACAGCCTGAACCCAATTGATTGATTAACCGGGAAGTCCCTGTAAGAAAGAGTTAGGCCTCGCGTCGAGGCTCACGAGCCCTACGTCTTCCCGCAGATCGCGCCCCAGTTCGTCACGCCCTACCGGATGACGGGCAAGCGCGGCAAGAGCGGCAAGAGCGGCAAGAGCGATGCTGCCGCGATCTGCGAAGCCAGCCAACGCCCGCCCATGCGCCTGGGCATGACATCCGCAGGCCCGCGCCGGGTCTACCTCAGCGCAGCGCTGCGCAATAGCCCTGGGTATCCGCCTTCGCAAACGCCTGCGCGCGGTCCAGCGCGCGCAGCAGGTTGCCGCCCCAGATGCCGGCGATCTGCGTTTCGCTGTAGCCGGCCTGCATGAGCCGCTCGGTGATGCGCGGCAGCTGCGCCACATCCTCCAGCCCCGCCAAGCCACCGCCGCCGTCCCAGTCCGCGCCGATGCCGACGTGGTCCGGGCCGACCAGCGCCAGCACATGCTGCAGGTGCTTCATGAAGTCGTCCAGGCTGGCCTGGGCCTTGGGGTAGCGCCGCTCGACCTCGCCGATCTCCGCGGCCAGCGCCTGGTACTGCGCCGGCTGCAGCGCCGCCATGCGGCGCAGCTGCGCATACAGCGGCTGAAGCGCCGCGGCACGGCGCGGGTCGTCCTTGCGCTGCGACAGGTAGCTGCTGTACAGCGCCACCTGCACCACGCCACCCTTCTTCGCCAGGCGCAGCAGGCGCGCGTCGTCGAGGTTGCGGCGGTGGTCGGTCACCGCGCGGCTGGCGGAATGCGACAGCACGATGGGCACGGGCGACGTGTCGAGCAACTGGTCGAACACCTCGTCCGATGCGTGCGAGGCGTCGAGCAGCACGCCCAGGCAGTGGGCGCGGCGGGCGAGCGCCCGGCCGGCCGGGCTGAGGCCGTGCCACTCGGGGGCGTCCGTGGCCGAGTCGGCCAGGTCGTTGTTGCGGGCGTGCACCAGCCCGAGCATGCGCAGGCCGTGGCGCTGGTAGGTGTCCAGCAGGGCCGTGTCGGCGGCCAGCGGCGCGGCGTTCTCCATGCTGATGAACACCGCATGGCGCCCCTCGCCGGCCAGGCGCCGGGCGTCTTCGCTGTCCAGGGCCAGGCCGAACTGCCGCGGGTGGCGCGCCACCAGGTCGTTCAGCCGCATCAACTGCGCCAGGCCATGCTCGACGGCGGCGACCTGCCCCTGCGGGTCGCGGCTGCCCTGGGGTGTGTAGATGGCCCAGAAGGCGCCGTCCAGGCCGCCTTCGCGCAGGCGCGGCCAGTCCACCTGCGACAGGTCGCGGGCCGCATCGTGGCGCTCCAGGATGTTCCAGCCGGGCCGCTCCAGCAGCCGCGCCGTGTCGATGTGGCTGTCCAGCACCAGCACGCGCCGGTGCAGCGCCAGCGCGGCCTCGGACACCGGCGCTGCACTCAGAGGCAGGCAGGCCAGCAGGCCGAGGGCCGCCAGCGCGGCGCGCATGCTCATGGCGAAGCCGCGAACAGCAAGGCGGCGGCTCGCTCCGGCTCGTGGGCCACGGCAAGCAACCGTTCGGCCAGCGGCGCCGGGCACAGCGCGCCGAGCTTGGCGCGGAACAGCGCCTGGCGGCCGGCGGCATCCAGCCCGTGCTGCGGGCCCTCGCAGGCCTGCGCGTCGATCTCCTGGTCGCCCTGGAACAGCCTGACCACGGCCGGAAAGCCGCCGGTGGCCCGCTGCTGCGCGCTCAGCTCGGGGCTGGCGTGCAGCTCCACCCGCTGCATGAGGGCCTGCACGGCCGGGTCGCCCAGCGCCGCGGCCTCGAAATCGGCCAGCCCCGAGCGCGCGCGCACCAGCGCGCTGCCCACCGCATAGGGCAGGCTGAAGCGCGCCGCCAGCGAGTTGCCGATGTTGCGCGTGGACAGCGAGCTGGCGCTGCCCTGGTTGACCTCGATGCGCACCTTGTCGATGCGCGCCAGCGGCACCCGCTCGGTCAGCATCAGCGCGGCGCGGATGGCCGATTGGCAGCCGAAGCAAGCCGGGTAGGGCTTGATCTCGTAGGCGCCCAGGTCGGCCGCGAGCGCGTCGCCGAGCAGCGCCTGCGGCTGCTCGGTGCCGAAGCCGAAACTGGCCAGCCAGCCATGCTCGCCGGTCAGTGGCTGGCGCGGCCCGTCGCCGCCCGCCTCGGCGAGTTGCAGCGCCTGCACGGCATGGCGGGCAGCGAAGCCGACGGCGAAGTCCTTGTCCGCGCTGTAGCTGCCGACCTGCGGCGACAGCGACGACAGCAGGCCGGCGCTCAGCGAGCTGGCGCAGATCGCCACGCTGTTCAAGGCCACGTCCTCGTCGTCGCTGACCAGTGCTGCGGCGCCCAGCGCGGCGGCAATGGGCGCCACCACCGACGTCGTGCGGAATCCCGCCGTGCCGGTGCGGTGCCCGCGGCCCAGCGCTTCGGCCAGGCGGATGTTGGCCGCGAAAGCCACCCACAGCGCACGCAGCAGGCGCTCGCCACCGATGCCGCGCTGCTCGGCCAGCGCCAGCAGCGCCGGCACGATGACCACCGCCGCATGGCCGTTGTTGCGCGGGTTGATCAGCACTTCCTGGAAGTCCAGCGCCTCGGCAGCACAGCCGTTGAGAAACGCGGCGTCGGCCGGCGTGCTTCGGTAGTCGGCGCCCCAGACCGCGCAGCCATCGGCCTGCGGCGTGGCCATCGCGCGGTCGACGCGGGTGCCGCCAACCTGCTCGCGGCGGGCATGGCTGGCGATGGCGACGGTGTCGGCAAGCAGCACGCCGAGCACCTCGCGCACGTTCGCGGGCGGCCTGCGTTGCAGCAGCGCCAGGTGGTTGCCGACCCACTGTCGGTCCAAGGTCATCGTCATCAGTCCACTCCGTTGGCCATGAAGCCGCCGTCGATCACAAAGTCGCAGCCGTTGGCGTAGGCCAGCGCGGGCTCGGCCAGCGTGCGGATGGCGTGGCCGATCTCCGCGGGCGCCGCCAGCCGCCGTGCCGGGATGCGCGCGAGCAGCTTCTGCTCGTCCAGGCGCCCGGCCTCCAGGGCGCGCTCCACCATCGCGGTGCGCGTGTAGCCCGGGCTGACGGAGATGGCACGCACGCCATGCTCGGCGAAGTCCAGCGCCAGCACTTCGGTGAGCGCCACCACGCCGGCCTTGCTCGCCACATAGCTGGCGCGCCCGGGGCCGGAGCGGTGGGCAACGAAGGAGGCGACGTTGATGATGAGCCCGGCGCCCGCCGCCTTGAGCGCGGGGAAAGCGGCCTGGCAGCAATAGAAGGTGCCGCTGAGGTTGGTGTCGATCACCGCGCGCCAGTCCTCCACGGTCAGGCTGGCCGCGTGGCCGCGGCGGGCGATGCCGGCGCAGTTGACCAGCACGTCCAGCGGCTGCAGCGACGCGGCGGCGGCCTTCACGGCGGCGGGGTCCCGGATGTCGACGGCGTGGACGGGGAAGTCCGCGCCGGCTGCACCGTGCAGGTCCCAGCCCAGCACCTGGTCGCCGCCTTCGAGGAAGGCCTGCGCCACGGCCTGGCCGATACCGCTGGCAGCGCCGGTGACCAGCACGCGGCGCAGCGGCGTGGTGGACGTTGAAGGATTCACAGCAAAGCTCCCTGTTCGATCAAAGCCTGTTGCACCGCCTGCAGCGGCGCGCGGCATGCGAAGGACGACAGCGCGGCCGCCACGCCGGCGGCATGGCCGGTGGCGAAGGCGCAGCCCATCACGCGCACGGAGCCGAAGGCGGCGTCGTCCGCGCCGATGCTGCTGCCGGCCAGCCAGAGGTTGCCGTGCGCGTCGGGCTGCAGCGCGCCGTAGCGCACGTGGAACCAGTCGTCGCCGGCGATCGGGCGGTACTCGGTGACGCCCGCGCGCGGATGCAGCTCACCGGGCCAGCCCGAGCGGGCGATGCCGTCCAGGTGGCGGCGCGCGTGCAGCAGGTCGTCGAGCAGGGCATCCTGCTGCGAGCCGATGTGCCAGGTGGCGCGCACGCCCAGCGCCGGCCCGGTGACGTCCAGCCGGGCATGGGCGAAGCCGGGCACGCAGCGGCGCAGCGACAGCAGGTAGTCGTGGGCGATGGCGCGCGCCTGCATCTCGGCCTGCGTCAGGCTCTGGGTGGACGCGTCCGCCAGCTCGACATCGACCATCATGGCCCAGCAGGCATCGCTCCAGGGCAGTGGCACGAAGTAGCCGCCATTGGCGCGGGCCAGCGGCGTGCCGGTGCGTTGCTCGTAGTCCAGCGCGGCACGGCGCAGGTCGTCCCTGTCGTAGGCGCAGGCAGTGTCCAGCCCGGACAGCCGCGCCGTCAGCGTGGCCGCCTGGCGGCGCGGGCGCATGCGCTCGGGCCAGGCCAGCGCCGCGAGGTTGGCGTTGCCGGTGGCGTCCACCCACTGCGCCGCGCGTACCTCGAACAAGCCTTGCGGGTCGGCGCAGAGCAGGCTGTCGATGCGGCCGCCCTGCGCTTGCACCGCCACCGCGCGGCAATGCAGCAGCGGCTCGACGCGGGCGGCCAGCACCAGGCCGTCCAGCGCGCGCTTGAGCCGTTCCGGGTCGAGCAGGATGATCCAGTTGCCCGAGCTCTGGGGCCGGGGCGTCACGTCGTGGCCCAGCGCCTGCAGGGCGTCCAGCGCCTGCTGCCCGACGCCGGCGACCACCTGCTGCGGCCGGCTGCCGCGCGTGTGGAAGCCGCAATAGGCCTGCACGCCGGCCACGGTGGCGGTGCCGCCGAGAAAGCCATAGGCCTCGATCAGCGCCACCTTGGCCCCGCAGGCCGCAGCACCCAACGCGGCGGCCACGCCCGCCGCGCCGCCCCCCACCACCGCGAGGTCGAACCTCAGCGGATCGCGCCGGGCGCTCACAGCACCTTGTCCAGGAAGGCGCGCGTGCGGGCATCGACCGGGGCGTTGAAGACGTCCTTCGCGACGCCATGCTCCACCACCCGGCCCTGGTCCATGAAGTACAGGTAGTCGGCCACCTCGCGGGCGAAGCGCATCTCGTGGGTGACGAGCAGGCAGGTCATGCCGTCGGCGGCGATCTCCTGGATCACGCCGAGCACTTCCTTGACCGTCTCGGGGTCCAGTGCCGCGGTGACCTCGTCGAACAGCATCACCTCCGGCTGCATGCACAGGCTGCGCGCGATGGCCACGCGCTGCTGCTGGCCGCCGGACAGCTCACCGGGATAGGCGTTCTCCTTGCCGGCCAGGTGCACCTGGGCCAGCAGCGCGCGGGCCTGCGCCTGGACCTCGCCGCGCTCGCGGCCCAGCACCTGGATGGGCGCCATCATCACGTTCTGCAGCACCGTGCGGTGCGGGAACAGGTTGTAGCCCTGGAACACGATGCCCACGCGGCGGTGCAGGGCCTGCGTGTCCAGCCGCGGGTCATCGACACGGGTGTCGCCGACCCGCACGCTGCCGCCGTCGATGCGCGTCAACGCGTTGATGCAACGCAGCACCGTGCTCTTGCCGGAGCCGGACGGGCCGATGATGCAGGCCACTTCGGAACGCCCCACGGCCAGGTCCACGCCGTTGAGCACGGCCGTGGTGCCGAAGGACTTGCGCACGTCCCGCAGTTCGATGAACGGGGATTCGAGGTCACGGATTTTCACGGGCGACTACCTGCCTGCGTGGCGGCGCTCCAGGGCGCGCGCCAGCATGGAAATGGGAAAGATGTAGAGGAAGAACGCCAGCAGCACGACGCCGTACACCGGCAGCAGCAGCTCGGTGCGCGCCTCGGCGGCCAGCACCTCGCGGGCCACGCTCAAGCCCTCGCTGACGCCCACCAGGCTGCCCAGCGCAGTGGACATGGTGACGACGCAATACAGGCCCATCGCCGGCGGCAGCATCAGCCGCGTGGCCTGCGGCAGGATCACCCGCCACAGGCGCGCGGCGCGGCTGTAGCCCAGCGCCGTGGCGGCCTCCCACTGCGCCAGCGGCACGGCGCGCAGCCCGCCGCGGACGATCTCGGCGAAGTTGCCGGTGGCCGGCAGCGTCAGGGCCAGCACCGCCTTGAGCCAGGCCGGAAACGGCCAGCCGTTGCCGACCGGCAGCTCGTAGGGCAGCGACTGCATGACGAAGAACATCACCACCAACCACGGCGCGTTGCGCAGCAGTTGCGTGAGCCAGCTCGCCGGGCGGCTGACGGCCGCCGACGGTGCCAGCTGGGCCGCGCCCAGCAGCGTACCGAGCACGCAGGCCAGCGCCATGGCCAGCGCGCCCATGCCGAGGTTGACGAGCAGCCCGCGGCCCATCAGCGGCAGCCAGGGCAGCAGCGTGTCGATGACGTTCACAGACCCACCCCCGGCAGCTTGAGGCGGCGCTCCAGGCGCGACAGGCCCGCGACCAGCAGCGCCATGAGGCCCAGGTAGGTCAGCAGCACCAGCAGCATCATCTCCAGCACGTTGTTGCGGTCACTCCAGATCTCCTGCGCGCTGTAGAGCACCTCGGGCACCGCCACGGCATAGGCGATGGACGTGCCTTTGATCAGCTGCACCAGGTTGTTGCCCAGCGCCGGCAGGCTGGCGCGCAGGGCCAGCGGCAGCTCGACGTGGCGCAGCCGGCCCCAGCGCCCATAGCCCAGCGCCAGCGCGGCCTCGCGGGTGGCCTGCGGCACGGCATGGAAGCCGGCGCGAAAGACCTCGACGGCGAACGCACCGTAGTGCAGGCTGATGCACAGCGCCGCGAGCGGGAAGGCATCGGCATACCAGGGCGGCACGGCACCGGGCTGGGCATGGCGCAGCAGCGAGCCGACGCCGAAATACAGGAAGTACAGCTGCGCCAGCGTCGGCGTGTTGCGCAGCAGCTCGACATAGCCCAGCACCAGCCAGCGCAGCGGGCGCGGGCCGCGCGTGGCCAATGCGCCGGCCAGGCCGATGACGCAGGAGACCGCCATGCACAGCAGCGCCAGGCGCAGCGTGGTGAGCACGCCGCCGAAGAACAGCCCGGCCGACCAGCCGTCGTAGAAGACGCTGAAGTTCCAGCCGCTGCGCTGGTAGAGCTGCGCGAAGGCGTCCGTCACCTGGTGCAGCACGCGCGGCACGCCCTGGTCGTCGAGCCCGCCGCGCGGCGCATCCGGCGCCTGCAGCACCGGCTTGTGCGGCAGGCCGTAGCGCGACTCCAGGCGCTCCAGCAGCCCTTCGCTGCGCCAGCGCCGCGCATAGCCGTCCAGCAGCGCGCGCAGCTCGGGGTCGCCGTGGGCGATCGCCATGCTCCAGGGCGCCTCGAAGATGGGCGGCAGCACGATGGCGAAGTCCGACCACTGCGCCGAATCATTCAGGCGCAGCCGGGCCACGGCCTCGTCCATCACCTGGCCCACGCAGCGGCCGTCGCGCATCGCCTGGGCGCTCTCGGTGAGGCCGGCGAAGGCCAGGATGCGCACGCCGTAGCGCTCGGCGACAGCCTGGTTGTAGGTCGAGCCGTGGCTGCTGCACACCGCCTGCCCGCGCAGGGTGTCCCAGCTGGCCGGCGGGTTGTCGCGGCGGGCGAGCAGCACGGCGCCGGAGCTGTAGAAGTTGGGCGTGACGAAATCCACCAGGCGCCGGCGCTCGGCGGTCACGCTGAAGCCGGTGATGATCAGGTCGCACTTGCCCTGGTCGAGGAACACCACGCGGTTGGCGCCACTGGTGGGAATGGTGTCCCGCCGCAGCGGCTGGCCGAGTTCGAGCGACAGGCGCTGGCGGATGTCCTCCGCCAGGTCGATGTTGAAGCCGCGCGCCTCACCGCTGGGGCTGAGGTACGCGAACGGCCGGTTCTCGACGTTGGTGCAGACGTTGAGCACGCCCTTGGCGGCGATGCGCTGCAGCACCGGCCCGGCCTGGGCGCCGAAGCTCAGGGCCAGCGCGAGGGCGCCAGCCAGGCCGAGCGCCCAGCCTTTCACCATTGGTAGCTGGCCTTGGCGTAGTAGAAGGCGCCATTGATGCCGAACGGCGAGTAGGAGATGTACCTGACGTTCTGGTCACCCGGGTTGTTCAGCGCGTTGCGCTTGTCCGGGTAGACGTCGGCGATGTTGTCGCTGCCGACGGTGAACTCCCAGTTCTCGCCGCGGTAGCTGGCCGACAGGTCGAGCACCCACTTGGCGCGGTAGGTCTGGTCCAGCGTGGGCCCGGAGTTGCTGATGGCGACGAACTTGCCGTAGCGCACGAGGTTGCCGTGCACGCCCCAGGGGCCGAGGCCGTAGTCGGTGGCCAGCGACAGCTTGCTGCGCGGCGTGCTGTCGGTGAGCACGCCGTACTGGTCGCGGCGGTCGATGCGCAGCAGCGTCAGGCCGTTCTGGCTGAGCACCGCCGGGTTGGGCTTCACATCGGTCACACGGGTGCGGGCATACGAGTAGCCCAGCGAGTTGCTCATGCGGCCGCCATGCTCGAAGCGATAGCGGTACTGGACCACCGCATCGACGCCGGTCGTCGTCGTGTCCACGGCATTGGTGAAGTAGCGGATCGACTGGTACAGGCCCCTGGGGATGCCGTTGGCCACCAGGTAGTTCTGCGCCGCGGTGTTCTGCACGTCCAGCGTGCTGGACAGCGTGATGCGGTCATCGATGGTGATGCGGTAGGCGTCGATGGTGGCGCTGAGCGCCTGGGTGGGCTGCAGCACCAGGCCGGCGCTGATGTTCTGCGACTTCTCGGCCTTCAGGTCCTCGGCGCCGAACAGGCGTGCGACCGGGTCGTTCACGGGCGCGGTGCGCTGGTCCTGGAAGGCGTTGATGGTCGTGTTGAGCGCACTGGACGTCGCCGCATAGTGCTGCTGCGCCAGCGCCGGCGCGCGAAAGCCCGTGGAGACGCTGCCGCGCACGGCCACCTGCGGCGTGAAGTCGTAGCGCGTGGACGCGGAGCCGGTGGTGGCGCCGCCGAAGTCGCTGTAGCGGTCATGGCGCACGGCCAGCGAAGCTCGCCACGCCTTGGTGAAGTTGGTCTCCAGGTCCAGGTACACGCCCACCAGGTCGCGCTGGAAGTTGCCGGTGTCGCCCGGCTTGAAGCCGGAGAAACCCTCCACGCCCGTGCCGTAGTAGGAGGCCGCTTCGCCAGCGCTCTCCTGGTAGGTCTGGTGCTGGACCTCCACGCCCGTCGCCACCGAGACCGGGTTGGCCAGCCCGGGCACGGCCAGCGAGTTGCTCAGGCCGAACTGGTACACCGCCAGGCTGCTCTTGAGCGTGCCGTCGTCGAAGTCCTTCTGCCGGCTGCCGGTGTCGCGGAACAGGTAGCGGTTGAGCGAATCACGCGTCGAGAAGTCGATCACGTTCTGGCCGTAGTCGAGGCTGGCGTCCCATTTCCAGCCGGCCGCCAGGCTGCCCTTGAGGCCCAGCACGAACGCGCGGTCCTCGCTCTGCGCGTTCAGCCGCGGCCGGTAGCCGTCGGGATAGGCCTGCGCGTCGTAGGTGGAGGCGCGGCCGTTGCGGAAGGCGTCCCAGGTGTCGCCCTCGGCGCGGTTGTACGACACGAAGCCGTAGGCGCTCAGGCTGTCGCTGAACGCATAGTCGCCGTTCAATTGCAGCTTGACGTTCTTCACGTCGGGGTCGCCCAGCCGGTAGGTGGTCGTGCCATAGCCCGGTGCACCGACGTTGCGCAGGTCCAGGCCCGCGCGGTTGGTGAAGTCGTTGGCGTTGGCTTCGAAGCTCGCGTGCAGCTTGCCGCGGCCGAGGAAGGAGAAGCCGGCGTCGCCGTCGATGTGGCGGCGGATGCCGTCTCCCTCGTTGGACTGCCCCAGGCTGGCCGTGAGCTGCCCGCCGGCCGCCTCGTTCTTCAGGATGATGTTGATCACGCCGGCGATGGCGTCCGACCCGTAACGCGCCGACGCGCCGTCGCTGAGCACCTCGACGTGGTCGATGGCGGAGATGGGGATGGTGTTCAGGTCCACCGGCGCCGAGCCCCGGCCCTGGGTGACGTTGGTGTTGAGGAAGGCGCTGGTGTGGCGGCGCTTGCCGTTGACCAGCACGAGCACCTGGTCCGGCCCGAGGCCGCGCATCTGTGCCGGGCGGATGATGCCGGTGAAACCGGAACTCGCCGGGCGCGGGAAGTTCAGCGAGGGCACGAGGCGCGACAGCGACTCGCCCAGTTCGCTGCTGCCGCTCTGCTCCAGGTCCTTGGCGGAGATCACCTTGATCGGCTGCAGCGACTCCGCCGCAGTGCGGTTCTCGGCCCGGGTGCCGGTGACGACGACGGTGCTGATCGTCTCGGGGGCGTCGGCGGCCCAGGCGCCACCGGCGCCACTGATGCTGAGGAGGGCGAGCGCGAGACGCTGCATCGCGAATCTATTGCCTGGCTGCATTTTCAATACCTTGTTTTGGGGCTGGAACCCTTCACCGGCGAGTGCCGATTGGAAACCGACGTCGATTCAGTGCGGGAGCGCGCAGGAGCCAGCCGATCTTGAATTACCGGGCCTGCTGCAAAATGAAGGCGGCCCGGGACGAGAAAGGTAATTCCAATCTCCACCGGAGGAAACTGACTTTTTGACGGTCAGCCCTCACCTTTTCTCCGTAAGTAGATTTCGGCATTTGCATGTACCCTGAACACATATCGCAAACCGCGCGCTGGGGACGCGCGCCGAGCGGTTGCCATGTACCTTCACCGCAGGCCCGTTTGAACTGCGGTCTCGCCCGGCCGCGCGGTGCCCGGCGATCCACGACCGCCAGGCCTGCCATGGTGCGCAGGGCAGCCCCACGCCACCCGGGCCAGGGAATCCGTATCCTTGGGCAGCGGCGCGCGTGTGGCATGCCGCTGCAGCGCCATCGAGGGAGGGTGCAACGCTCATGAACCTGCGCCAGATGGAAGTCTTCCGGGCCATCATGCTCACCGGCAGCATCACCGGCGCCGCCGAACTGCTGCACATCTCCCAGTCGGCGGTGAGCAAGATGCTCAGCTACACCCAGCAGCGCACGGGGCTGAAGCTCTTCCAGCTGGCCAAGGGAAGGCTGGTGCCTACCAATGCGGCGAAGCAGCTGTACGCGGAAGTCGAACACCTGTGGCGCAGCGTCGAGAAGGTGCACGCGCTGTCGAAGGAGCTGGCCGACCCGAGCAAGGGCAACCTGTACGTCGCCGCTTCGCCGAGCCTGGGCATGACCGTCGTGCCCCTGAGCGTCGCCGACACCATCAAGAAGGCGCCGGACCTGCGGGTCAAGGTGATCCTGCCACTGCCCAACCAGCTGACCGACGTGGTCGCCGACAAGATCGTCGACATCGGCATCAGCACCTTCGAGATCAATCACCCGAGCATCGAAGTCCACGCCCGCTTCACCTGCCCCCTGGTGTGCATCATGGCCCCCGGGCATCCGCTGGCGGTGCTCGACCGGATCCATCCTCGCGACCTCGTCGGCCACCGGCTGATCTCGGTTCCTTTCCAGGAGTTGTATGGTCTGAATGAGGAAAAGGTCTACGGCGATGTATTGGAAGACCTGGACAAAGGCGTGGAGGTGCGCTCCGGCCTGATCGCCAGTCTGTTCTGCCGCGCCACCGGCGAAGTCGCGGTGGTGGACGCCATCGCAATTTCCGACGGCCTGATTCCGGAATTGGAAATCCGCCCGCTAGTCACCAGCGAGAGTATCAATATCAACGTGGCCTACAACCGCCACAAACCCCCTTCGCCGCAGGCAACGCTGTTCCAGGAAATGCTCATGCACCGTCTGCGGCAATCCTGCGATACGTGATTCCAAGCGCAAGCGGGCGAGGATGAATACGCGAGGAAGCCGCGTTGCGATGGGCGTGACGAGCTGGCCCCCCCGGCACTGGCCAGCGGCGGCAGCACCCGCCGGGCCGGCCGTTCAGCGCCCGGGCGGGGTGGCGCGCGGGATGGCATAGGTGCCGGTCGCATGCGCCACCGGCTCGTCCACCCCTTCGGAGTGGATCCAGACCTCGCCCACGGCCAGGCTCCGGCCCAGCTTCATCAGCTTGCAGCGGCCCAGGATGCGCCGGTCGGCGCGGGGCTTGCGCAGGAAGTTGATGGACAGGCTGGTGGTCACCGTCAGCGGTACCAGGCCGATGCGGGCCAGGATGGCCACGTAGAGCGCCACGTCGGCCACGGTCATCATCACCGGGCCGGACACGGTGCCGCCGGGGCGCAGCTCGTCCGCGGTGATCTCGTGGGCGACGACGATCTCGTCCGCGGCGATGGCCTGCACCGTCACCCGCGTCTGCGGGAACTCGGCCTTCAGGAAGGCCGCCATCTCGTCAAGCGTCACAGTGTTCATGCGGGGCTCTGCGTCAATCGATGGGCGTGAGCTTGGCCACCGACAGCGCCAGCCACTTGGTGCCATGGCGGCCGAAGTTGACCTGGGCGCGGGCGTCCGTGCCGCTGCCTTCCAGCGTCAGCAGCACGCCTTCGCCGAACTTGTTGTGGAACACGCCCTTGCCCACGCGCAGGCCGCCGTGTTCGTTGGAGACCTTCTGCTTCATCGCCGCCGGCACGGGCGGCTCCACCCAGGCCGCCTTCTCCACGCGGCCCGCGCCCACCATGCCCTTCAGGCCCGAGCCGCGCTGCCAGGCCTGCTGGTACTCACGGGCGAAGCCGGAGCCGAAGCCCTGGTTGCGCGGCGTCAGCCACTTTAGCGAGGCCTCCGGCAGCTCGTCGAAGAAGCGGCTCTTGATGTGGTACCGCGTCTGGCCGTGCAGCATGCGCGTCTGGCAGAAGCTCAAGGACAGCTTCTGGCGCGCCCGCGTGATGGCCACGTACATCAGCCGGCGCTCTTCCTCCAGGCCGTCGTGGTCGGACATGGCGTTCTCGTGCGGGAACAGCCCTTCCTCCAGCCCGGTGATGAACACGGCGTCGAACTCCAGGCCCTTGGCCGAATGCACGGTCATCAGCTGCACCGCGTCCTGCCCGGCCTGGGCCTGGTTGTCGCCGGCTTCCAGCGAGGCGTGCGTCAGGAAGGCGACCAGCGGCGACATGATCTCGCCAGTCTCCGCATCAGGCACGGCGCCCGGCGTGCCGCCAGCCTGCAGGTCGGGCGCCGCTTCATCGCCCGGCAGGCCCACGGCGTTCTTGCCAAAGCCCTCCTGCATGACGAAGGCCTCGGCCGCATTGACCAGTTCGTCCAGGTTCTCCAGCCGTTCGGCGCCGTCCTTGTCGGTGCGGTAGAAATCCGCCAGGCCCGAGCTGTCCAGCACCTGCTCGATGATTTCGCGCAGCGTCATGCCCTGCGTGAGGTGGCGTGTGGAATCGATGAGATTGGTGAACGCCTGCAGGTTGGCACCGCCCTTGCCGGTGATGGCGCCCACGCTCTGGTACAGGCTGCGGCCACTCGCCCGCGCAGCGTCCTGCAGGTTCTCCAGCGTCTTGGCACCGATGCCGCGGGTCGGGAAGTTGACGACGCGCAGGAAGCTGGTGTCGTCGCTCGGGTTCTCCAGCAGCCGCAGGTAGGCCAGCGCGTGCTTCACCTCGGCGCGCTCGAAGAAGCGCAGGCCGCCGTAGACGCGGTACGGGATGCCCGAGTTGAACAGCGCCGACTCGATGACGCGCGACTGCGCATTGCTGCGGTACAGGATGGCGATCTCCTGCCGGTCCAGCCCGCTGCGGTGCAGGCCCTGGATTTCCTCGATCAGCCACTGCGCCTCGGCGAAGTCGCTGGGGGCCTCGTGCACGCGGATGGGGTCGCCCTGGCCGGCGTCGGTGCGCAGCGTCTTGCCCAGGCGCTGCGCGTTGCGGCTGATCAGTTCGTTGGCCGCGTCCAGGATGTGGCCGAAGCTGCGGTAGTTCTGCTCCAGCTTGATGACCTTCTTGACGCGGTACTCGCGCTCGAAGTCGGCCATGTTGCCCACGCGCGCGCCACGGAAGGCGTAGATGCTCTGGTCGTCGTCGCCCACGGCCAGCAGGCTCTGGCCGGTGCCGGCACCGGGCGGGGCGAACATCTTCAGCCACGCGTACTGCAGCTTGTTCGTGTCCTGGAACTCGTCGACCAGGATGTGGCGGAAGCGCTGCTGGTAATGCTCGCGCACGGCCGCGTTGTCGCGCAGCAGCTCGTAGGAGCGCAGCATCAGTTCGGCGAAATCCACCACGCCCTCGCGTTGGCACTGGTCGTCGTAGTTGGCGTAGATCTCGACGAGCTTTCTCGTCTGCTCGTCGCGCGCCTCCACGTCGCCGGGGCGCTGCGCTTCTTCCTTGCAGCCGGCGATGAACCAGCCGACCTGCTTGGGCACGAAACGCTCCTCGTCCAGCTTCATCGCCTTGATGACGCGCTTGACGGCCGACGTGGTGTCGCTCGCGTCCAGGATCTGGAAGGCCTGCGGCAGGTTGGCCAGCTTCCAGTGCGCGCGCAGGAAGCGGTTGCACAGGCCGTGGAAGGTGCCTATCCACATGCCGCGCACGTTGAACGGCAGCAGGGTGGACAGGCGCGTCAGCATCTCCTTGGCCGCCTTGTTCGTGAACGTGACGGCCATGATGCCGCTGGGGCTGACCTGGCCCGTCTGCAGCAGCCAGGCGATGCGCGTCGTCAGCACCCGGGTCTTGCCCGAGCCGGCGCCGGCCAGGATCAGCGCGGGCGCGGGTTCCGCCGTCACGGCGGCGAGCTGCTCGGGGTTGAGGTTCTTGAGGAGGGGGCTGTGCAGGCTTGCAGCGTCTGGCGCGAGGGTCATCGCCGCATTTTACGGAGCCCCCTTTTCCGCCTGGCCCAAGGCTGGCAGCGGGCATCGACATGGTAAAAACCCTGATCCACCACCTGACTGCGCGTGTGCCTCCAGGCGCCCCAGTCGCACATCCCCGACGCGTTCCGTCGGGGTTTTTTCTTGGCCCAGGAGTCCCGACATGTTTCGAACCGCCCTCACCGTGGCCGCCGCCGCGGTCGCCCTCGCCACCCCGCTGGCGGCCCGCTCGCAGGACAAGCCGGATGGCCAGTGGCACGGCAATGCCAGCCTGGGCGGCACGCTGTCCAGCGGCAACAACGACAGCCTGACGCTGTCCCTCAACGCCAGCACCAGCCGCGCCACGACCGAAGACAAGATCAGCCTCTACGGCGTCGGTAACTATGGCCGCTCCAAGGTGAGCGGCGTGAAGACCACGACCGCCGACCTGCTGCGCCTGGGCGGCCGCTACGACTTCAACCTCAGCCAGGACTGGTTCTCGTTCGGCGCCGCCGAAGGCGAGACCGACAAGGCCGGCGCCGGCGTGCGCGACCGCTACAGCCTGAACGGCGGCGTCGGCTACCACGTGCTGCACAGCGACCGGCACACGGTCGACCTGTTCGCCGGTGCAGGCTACACCGACACCCACTTCACCGACGGCACGTCGGACAAGGGTGCGCAGGCCTTGTTGGGCGAGGAGTCCAAGCACAAGCTCAGCGACACGACGACGCTCAACCAGCGCCTGACCTACTACCCCAAGAGCGGCGACCTCGGCACCCGCGTGAACTTCGACGCCGGCCTGGCCACGCAGATCAGCGGCTCCTGGACGTTGAACGCGGGCCTGTCCAGCCGCTACAACAGCGAAGTACCCGCCGGCCTGAAAAAGACGGAGAACCTGCTGACCGTCGGCTTCGGCTACAAGTTCTGAGCGTGGCGCGACTGCGCCGGCCTCAGCGCCGGCGCGCCTTGCCGGCCCGCCCGGACTTGGACCACTCGTAGGCGTGGCCGTCGGGCGTGCGGCCGCCCTCCACCGCCGCGACGCCCGGCTGGCCGACGTGGTCGTCCAGCTCCGTGGAGATGCTGACGTGCCGGTGCCCCTGCCGGCGCCGATCCTCGGCCCAGGCCAATGCCTGCGTCAGTTCCTTGCTGCCGAAGGACCGGCAGGCCGGCTGGGGCGCCTCGCCCTCGTCTTGCGCTTCAAGCCAATACACCACGATGCCCAAGTGCGTCTCCCGCGCCCGTCGAAGCCGCAGCGTAGCGCGCCGCCGGACGATCGCATGATGGTTGCCAAAGGCAACCATCATGCGATGATGCCGCCATGAGCACCGCAGCCCAGGCGCAGGCCGTCCGCGCCTTCAACCGCTTCTACACGCGCCGCGTCGGCCTGCTCGCGCCCAGGCTCGCGGGTGGCGAGTTCACGCTGCCCGAGGCCCGCCTGCTGTGGGAGCTGGCCCACCACGCGCCGGTGACTGCGGCGGGTTTGAGCAAGAGCCTGCAGCTCGACGCAGGTTACCTGAGCCGGCTGCTGCGCGGGCTCAAGGCCCGCGGCCTGCTCGCCGAGCAGGGCCACCCCAGCGACGGCCGTCAGACCTTGCTCAGGCTCAGCCCCGCCGGCAAGCGCGCCTTCGCGCCGCTGGACCGGGCCAGCCAGGCCGACAGCGAAGCGCTGCTCGGCGCGCTGTCGGCCCCGCAGCGCGACGCGCTGGTCGGCGCCATGTCGCGCATGCAGGCCATGCTGGAGCCCGACACCGCGGGCGACGTGGTGCTGCGCCCACCGCTGCCCGGCGACTTGGGCTGGATCATCGAACGCCATGGCGCCGTCTACGCCGCCGAGCACGGGCTGGACACGCGCTTCGAGGCCCTGGTGGCGCGCATCTGCGCCGGCTTCGTCGAGCGCCTGCAGCCCGAGCGCGAGGCCTGCTGGATCGCCGCGCGCGGCACGGAGCGGCTGGGCAGCGTCATGCTCGTGCAGGCCCGCGACCCCGCCACCGGCCACGCGCGCCGCGGTGTGGCGCAGCTGCGCCTGCTGCTGCTGGAGCCGCATGCCCGCGGACTGGGCCTCGGCAAGCGGCTGGTGCGGCAGTGCGGCGACTTCGCCCGCGCGGCCGGCTACCGGCGCATCGTGCTCTGGACGCAGAGCGCGCTGACGGCGGCGCGCGCGATCTATGCGGCGGAGGGCTACCAGCTCGTCGGCAGCGAGACCGTGCGCGACTTCGGGCAGACGGTGTCGAGCGAGCGCTGGGAGATGCGGCTGTGAGCAGGCCCTGCGACTGCGGATCGGGCCAGGCCTACGACCGCTGCTGCGGCCCCCTGCACGCCGCCTTCGCCGCCGGCCAGGGCCTGACGGCCGGCACGCCCGAGACGCTGATGCGCTCGCGCTACGCCGCCTTCGTGCGGGACCTGCGCCCCTACCTGCTCGCCACCTGGCACGTCAGCACGCGGCCCGCGGCGCTGGAGGCGCCCGAACCCGGCCTGAAGTGGCTGGGCCTGGCCGTGAAGCGAGCCGCCCTGCAGGACGCCGACCACGGCACCGTCGAGTTCGTCGCGCGCAGCAGGCTGGGCGGCCGCGCGCACCGGCTGCACGAGGTGAGCCGCTTCGTGCGCGAGCACGGTGCATGGTTCTACGTGGACGGCGACCTCTCTTGACGCTGGCCATCCTGCATGCCGACGAGCACCTCGTCGCCATCGACAAGCCGCCCGGCCTGCTGGTGCACCGCACGCAGCTCGCGGCGCACGAGGACGAGGCCGCGCTGCAACGGCTGCGCGATCAGCTCGGCCAGCCCGTCTGGCCCGTGCACCGGCTGGACCGCGGCACGTCGGGCGTGCTGCTGTTCGCGCTGACGCCGCAGGTCGCATCGCTGCTGGGCACGATGTTCGAGCAGGGGCAGATGGACAAGCGCTACCTGGCACTCGTGCGGGGCTGGCCGGCCATGGATGAAGGCTGCATCGACCACCCGCTGGCACGCGACCCCGAGCAGCCTTCAGCCGGCCAGCCGATGCTGGCGGCCAGCACCCGCTGGCGCGTGCTGGCGCGGCTGGACTGGCAGCTGGTCACCGACCCGCGTTTCACGACGACACGCGTGGCGCTGCTGGAGGCCGAGCCGCTGCAGGGCCGCCGGCACCAAATCCGCCGCCACCTGAAGCACATCGCCCATCCCATCCTGGGCGACGCGACGCACGGCAAGGGGCCGCTGAACCGCGCGGTGGCCGCCTTGCTCGGCACGCAGCGGCTGTGGCTGCATGCGCGCGAGCTGCGCTTCACGCACCCGGTCACGGGCGCGGCGCTGGTGCTGCAGGCGGCGCCGGGCGCGGGCTGGCCCTCGGGCGCCTGAGCGCCACCGCGCCGCTCAGCGCGGCGCCAGCACCCGCAGCTCCAGCCCCGACGCCTGGCCCTGCCAGCGGTAGAGCTTCTGCGTGGCGACCTGGAAGTCCTCGGCCTTCGCGCTGTGAATGGGTACGAAGGTCTGCGGGTTGCGGTCCATCAGCGGGAACCAGCTGCTCTGCACCTGCACCATGATGCGGTGGCCGCGGCGGAAGGTGTGGTTCACGTCCTGCAGCGCCACGTCCAGCGCCTCCACCTGGCCCGGCACCATGGCCTCGGCCTTCTCGAAGCCGTGGCGGAAGCGCCCGCGCAGCGGGTCGGCGCGCACCAGTTGCTGCATGCCACCCAGCTCGGGTTCGGGCGCCTCGACGTCTTCCGTGCGCGGGCGGCGCTTCTTCGGCTCCTGGCCTTCCTGCTGCAGGTCGGCGGGGTAGACGTCGATGAGCTTGACGACCCAGTCGGCATCGGTACCGGTGGTCGACGCAAACAGCCGCGCCGTGATCGGGCCGGCCACGGTCAGGTCTTCCTCCAGCACCTCGCTGCGGTAGGTCAGCACGTCGGGCCGCGTGGACGCGAAGCGCTGGTCGCCGACCATGAACTCCTGCGGCACGCCCAGCGTGGCGTAGCCGACGAAGGGCACGGGCTTGTTGGGGTCGCTGGTCCAGGCGTCGAACGCGGGCTGTGCCGCGTCGGGCGGCGTGAAGCTGAGCTTGCCGCCCGGCGCGAAGTACAGCGTGCGCGGCCTGGCCCCGGCCGGCGGCCAGGCGTCGTAGCGGCGCCAGACGTTGGTGCCGGTCTCGAACACCGTGGCCTTGGCGACTGCAGGCAGCTTGGCGCCGGGCTTGGCGTCGCGCAGATGCTGCTCGAAGAACGGGAACAGCACCTCCTTCTGGAACTGCTCGGACGTCGGCTGGTGGAATTGCACGCGGCCCAGGCTGCGGCCCGGCGAGCCGACCCAACCGCCATGCACCCATGGGCCCATGACGAGGTGGTTGGGCGTGGCGGGGCTCTGCCTGGCGATGGCGCGGAAGGTGGCCAGCGGGCCGGCGAGGTCTTCGGCGTCGTACCAGCCGCCGACCGTCAGCACCGCGGCCTTGATGTTCTTCAGGTGCGGCGTGATGGCGCGCGACCGCCAGAACTCGTCGTAGCTGTCGTGTTCGAGCTGGTCGTCGAAATAGGGGTTGGGCTTGCCGTCCTTCGCCAGCCGCGCGGCCATCGCGTCCAGGTTCTGGAACTGCAGGAAGAACTCGTAGCCGTCGCGCGTGCCGTAGTCGAACTCGGGCCACTGCCTGGGCGGCAGCACCGGCGTGACCTGCGGCTTGAAGCCGGTGTAGAAGCCGAAGTTGGCGGCCAGCATGAAGGCGCCGCCGTGAAAGCTGTCGTCGCCCATGTACAGGTCCGTCACCGGCGCCTGCGGCGACGCGGCCTTGATGGCCGGGTGCGAGTCGATGATGGACGCCGATGTGTAGAAACCCGGGTACGAGACGCCCCAGATGCCCACGCGGCCGTTGTTGCCCGGCACGCGGTCGATGAGCCATTGCACGGTGTCGTGCATGTCGCTGCTCTCGTCCACGTCGGCCGCCGTCTTCTTGACGGGCTTGTGCGGCGTCATCTCGATGAAACTGCCCTCGGACATGAAGCGGCCGCGCACGTCCTGGCAGACGAAGATGTAGCCCGCCTTCAGGAAGGCCTCGCTGGGCGCCAGGCGGCGCACGCCGTCACGGTCCACGCCGTAGGGGCCGCAGCTGTAGGGCGTGCGCGTCATCAGCACCGGGTAGGTCTTGCCGCCCTGGCCCGCGTCCTTGGGCACGTAGACCGCGGTGAAGAGCCTGCTGCCGTCGCGCACCGGGATGCGGTACTCGTACTTGGTGTAGTGCTCGCGCGGCTCGTACTTGGGCTTGCCGTCGGGCGCGTCCTCGGCGCGGGCGGGGGCGGGGGCGGGGGCGGCCAGGCTGGCGAGCGCCAGGGCACAGAGGCTGAGGGCAAGGCGCATCGGAGTTCTCATGTCAGGGCTTGTTGGGCGTTTGCGAGGCGGCCGGGTCCACGACCCGCAGTTGCACGCGCGAGGCCTGCGCGCCGCCGCGGTAGACGGTCTGCGTGGCGGTCTGGAAGTCTTCGGGCCTGGCGCTGCGGATGCGCACGAAGGTCTGCGGGTTGCGGTCGATCAACGGGAACCAGCTGCTCTGCACCTGGATCATCAGCCGGTGGCCACGGCGGAAGCTGTGGTTCAGGTCGGGGAGGTCGAACGCCAGCTTCTCGACCTGGCCCGGCACCAGCGCCTCGGGCTTGTCGAAGCCGTGGCGAAAGCGGGCGCGCAGCGGATCGCCGCGCACCAGCTGCTGGTAGCCGCCGAAGGCGGGCGTGGGCGGCGGCGTGTCGCTGGGCTTGTCGCGGCTGGGCGCCACGGGCTCGGGGCCGGCGTCCTGCGGCCAGACGTCAATGAGCTTGACGACGAAGTCGGCGTCGGTGCCGGTGGACGCGACGAACAGCTCGACGCTGACCGGGCCGGCCACGGTGAGGTCGTCCTCCAGCGGCTCGGTCTCGTAGACCAGCACGTCGGGCCGCGTGGCGGTGAAGCGCTGGTCGCCCACCATGTAGTCCTTGGGCATGCCCATGGCCGTGTAGGCGATGAAGGGCACGGGCTTGTTGGGGTCGCTCACGTAGCTGTCGAAGGCCGTCGCGCCGGCTGCTGGCGCCTCGCCGGCCAGCTTGCCGCCGGCCTGCAGGTAGAAGCTGCGCAGCTTGGCCTGCCGGGGCGGCCAGGCGTCGTAGCGGCGCCAGACATTGGTGCCGGTCTCGAACACCGTGGCTTCGGCCAGCTTCGCGTCGGCACCGCCACGCAGGTGCTGCTCGAAGAACGGCAGCAGCACGCTTTTCTGGAACCACTCGCTATGCCTGCCGTCGAAGCCGATCGCGCCGAGCTGCTGGCCCACGCCGCGCATCCAGCCGCCATGCACCCATGGGCCCATGACGAGGCTGTTGTTCGCGCCGGGGTTCTGTTGCTCGATGGCGTGGTAGACGGTCAGCGGGCCGGCGAGGTCCTCGGCGTCGTACCAGCCGCCCACCGTCAACACGGCCGCCTGGATGTTCTTCAGGTGCGGCAGCAGGCGGCGCTGGCGCCAGTAGTCGTCGAAGCTGTCGTGCTGCACGAGTTCGTCGAAGAACGGGTTGCTGGCAGGCGCATCCGGGTTGGCACCAGCGAAGCTCTGCGCGATGGCGTCGAGGTTGCCCAGCTTCAGGAAGTAGTTGTAGGCGTCGCGGTCGCGGTAGTCGAACGATGCGCCGCGCCGCGCATCGACGGTGGGCGTCTGCTGCGGCCGGTACCAGGTGTAGAAACCGTAGTTGTGGGCCAGCATCAGCGCGCCGCCGTGGTAGCCGTCGTCTCGCTGGTAGTAGTCGCCAATGGGCGCCTGCGGCGACGCGGCCTTGATGGCCGGATGCGAATCGATGATGGACGCCGCCGTGTAGAAGCCCGGGTAGGAAATACCCCACAGGCCGACACGCCCGTTGTGGCCGGACACATGCTCCATCAGCCACTGCACGCTGTCGTGCGTGTCGCTGCTCTCGTCGACATCATTCGGGCCGCGCTTGGCGGCCAGGTGCGGCGTCATCACACGCCACGTGCCTTCGGACATGTAGCGGCCGCGCACGTCCTGGCAGACGAAGATGTAGCCGGCCTTCAGGAAGGCCTCGCTGGGCGCCAGGCGGCGCACGCCGTCACGGTCCACGCCGTAGGGGCCGCAGCTGTAGGGTGTGCGCGTCATCAGCACCGGATAGGTCTTGCCGCCCTGCCCCGCGTCCTTGGGCACGTAGACCGCGGTGAAGAGCCTGCTGCCGTCGCGCACCGGAATGCGGTACTCGTACTTGGTGTAGTGCTCGCGCGGCTCGTAGCGCGGCGCCTTGGCCTCGTCCTCCTGGGCAAAGGAGGCCATGCTGGCCAAGGCGGGGAACAGCAGCAGTGAAGCGCGCAGGCGGAGCATCGGTCGTCGTCCGGCAAACCAAAGCGGCGAAGTCTGCCACCGACTCGCGCCCCCGCCCCGTTACGCTCGTCATGGTGGCGAGGCTGCGCAGCGCCCATTCATCTCCCGACGAAACGAGGTCACCCGATGAAGAAGTCCCCCGACGCCTACCGTGTCGCGCCCGGCGACAAGGTCAAGCTCAAGCGCTGGCCCACCCAGGTGGCGCCGCTGTACCGCGACAAGGACGACTACGCGCAGCAGCTCGCCGCGCACGTCGCGCGGCTCAGCGAGATGCAGAACCTGCTGTACGCGCACAACCGCTACGCGCTGCTGCTGATCTTCCAGGCCATGGACGCGGCGGGCAAGGACGGCGTCATCAAGCATGTGATGTCGGGCGTGAATCCGCAGGGCTGCCAAGTGTTCAGCTTCAAGCACCCCAGCGCGCTGGAGCTGGACCATGACTTCCTGTGGCGCACGACGCAGTGCCTGCCCGAGCGCGGCCGCATCGGCATCTTCAACCGCTCGTACTACGAGGAGGTGCTGATCGTGCGCGTGCACCCCGAGATCCTGAAGGCGCAGTCGCTGCCGAAGGAGGCTGCGAAGACGCCGAAGATCTGGGCCGAGCGCTACACGTCCATCAACAACCTGGAGCACCACCTGCACCTGAACGGCACGCGGGTGGTGAAGTTCTTCCTGCACCTGTCCAGGGAGGAACAGCGCCAGCGCTTCCTGGCGCGGCTGGACGACCCCGCCAAGAACTGGAAGTTCACGGTCGACGACATCGCCGAGCGCGAGCACTGGCCCGACTACATGAAGGCCTATGGCGAGATGCTGGGCGCCACGAGCACCGCCTGCGCGCCCTGGCATGTGGTGCCCGCGGACGACAAGCTCAACGCACGCCTGATCGTGTCGCAGGTTATCGCGGACACGCTGGATTCGCTGAAGATGCAGTATCCCAAGCCCAGCTGCGACGCGGCCGAGCTGGCGGACATCCGCAAGCGGCTCAGCCGAACTTGACGGCGTAGATGGGCGGCAGGTGCTGCGACACCGGCTGCCAGTGGTCGCCGGCATCGGGGCTGGCCCACAGGCCACCCGTCGTGGAGCCCATCAGCAGTTGGTCGCCGCTGTCGTCCACCGCGAGGCCGTGGCGGAAGATCAGGTCGTAGCAATGCTGCTGCGGCAGGCCGGTGCGCAACGCCTCGAAGGTCTGGCCGCCGTCGCGCGTGCGCGTCACGCACAGCGCGGCGTCCACCGGGATGCGGCGCTCGTCCTTCACGGCGGGTGCGAACCAGGCCGTGTCCGGGTCGCCCGGATGGGCGGCCACCGCGAAGCCGAAGCTGGAGGGCTCGGCCTTCAACTCGGTCCAGGTCGCGCCGTTGTCCACACTCTTGAAGATGCCGTTGTGGTGCTGGCACCAGAGCACGTCGGGCGCGGCGCGGCAGCGGGCGATGAGGTGCGGGTCCTGCACGTTCTCCTCGCCGGCCTGCTCGGGCGGCATGAAGTCGGCCCGCATGCCCTTGGCGCGCAAGCCCCAGGTCTGCCCGCCGTCCGTCGTGCGCCAGGCGCCCCCGCAGGAGATGCCCAGCAGCAGCTCGCCCGGATGGCGCGGGTCGGGGCAGATGGAGTGCAGCGCGGGCGCGTCGTTGCCGCCGCCGAACCAGCCCAGGCGCTTGGGCTCGTGCCACAGCGCCTCGTTGATCTGCCAGCTCTCGCCGCCATCGCGGCTGGCGAACAGGCCGCCGGGGATGGTGCCGGCCCAGACCGTGTCGCCGGCACGCTCCAGCGCCCAGATCTGCAGCAGCTTCCACGCCGGGCCTTCGGCACCCTCGGGCTGCGGTGGGAATGTCGGCACGCCGACCTCGCGCCACGTCCTGCCCGCGTCATCCGAGGCCTGCAGCTTGGTGCCGAAGTGCCCCAGGTTCAGTGCCGCCAGCATGCGGCCCGACCCATCCGGCGGCAGCAGCATGCTGACCGGGTCGGCCAGGAAGCTGACGTTCTCGATCCGCCAGCCGCCGGCGCGGCGGCGCAGTTCGAACAGGCCTTTGCGGGTGGCGGCCCAGGCGCGGTCTTGGGTCATGGCATCAGCCTCCAGAGAGTGCTTGCAGGACATGGACCCGGCTGCCGGGTCCCAGCGTGTCGGTCAGCCCGCGCAGGTCGCGCGCGCGCCGTCCGTCGATGAAGACGACGACGTTGGGGCGCAGGTGGCCCTGGTCGTCGAGGATGTAGCCGCGCAGCCTGGGGTTGATCGCGAACGCGGCGTCCAGCCCCTCGCGCAGCGTGGCCGCGCCCGTGTCGACGACGGGCGTGTCGACGAAGCGGCGCAGTTGCGGCGTGAATTCGATCAGGGCCATGCCAGGACGACGAACCAGGAGGCCCGCATTCGACGTCGTATCCCCTACGAAAACCTCCGTGATAACCCGAAACGAGAATGCGGGCGATGAACTCCGGCATCCTCTACGCCCTCGGCGCCTACCTCAGCTGGGGGCTGTTCCCGCTGTACTTCCGGCAGATCGCGACCATCCCCGCGCTGCAGATCGTTGCGCACCGCACGTTGTGGTCGCTGGTGTTCGTGGCCGTCGTGCTGATCGTGACGCGGCACGGCGCCTGGCTGCGCACGGTGAGTGCGGCGACATGGCGGCGCTTTGCGGTGTCGGCCACGCTGATCGCGATCAACTGGCTGACGTATGTGTGGGCCGTGGGCCACGGCCACGTGCTGGACGCGAGCCTGGGCTATTTCATCAACCCGCTGGTCAACGTGGCGCTGGGCTTTGCCGTGCTGCACGAGCGCCCGCGGCCGGCGCAGTGGTTCGCCGTCGGGCTGGCGGCGTTTGGCGTGATCTGGCTGACGGTGGCCGCCGGACGGCTGCCCTGGGTGGCGCTGGTGCTGGCGGTCAGCTTCGGCTTCTACGGCCTGATGCGCAAGACCGCGGCGCTGGGTGCCATCGAGGGGCTGACGCTGGAGACGCTCATCCTCGCGCCGCTGGCCGCGGCCGGGCTGATCTGGTGGTCTCAGGACGGCAGCATGGCCGGGCAGACGGCGGTGGACTGGGCCTGGCTGATCGGCACGGGGCCGGTCACGGCCGGCAGCCTGCTGCTGTTCGCGGCTGGCGCGCGGCGCATCCCGCTGGCGACGCTGGGGCTGGTGCAGTACGTGTCGCCGTCGCTGCAGTTCCTGCTCGGCGTGTTCCTGTTCCACGAGCCGATGAGCGCGAGCCGGCTCGTCGCCTTCGGCTTCATCTGGAGCGCGCTGGCCGTCTACAGCGCGGAGGGCCTCTGGCAGAACCAGCAGACCCGCCGCGCGTTGGCGGTCAAGCCACTCTGACGGCTCAGGCCGCGGCGGGCTGGCGCATCATGTAGTCGAACGCGCCCAGCGCCGCCTTCGCGCCGTCACCGGCCGCAATGACGATCTGCTTGAAGGGCACGGTCGTCGCGTCGCCGGCCGCAAACACGCCGGGGATGGAGGTGGCACCCTTGGCGTCGACGATGATCTCGCCGTGCTTGCTGAGCTCCACCGTGCCGCGCAGCCACTCGGTGTTGGGCACCAGGCCGATCTGCACGAAGCAGCCGTCCACCTCCACGCGCTTACTCTCGCCGGTGACGCGGTCGATGTAGTTCAGGCCATCGAGCTTGCCGTTGCTGCCGCCGGTGAACTCCGTCGTCTGAGCGTTGGTGATGATGGTGACGTTGGGCAGGCTCTTCGCCTTGTTGACCAGCACCGCGTCGGCGCGCAGTTCGGCACCGAACTCGATCAGCGTCACGTGCCTGACGATGCCGGCCAGGTCGATGGCGGCCTCGACGCCCGAGTTGCCGCCGCCGATGACCGCGACCGGCTTGCCCTTGAAGAGCGGGCCGTCGCAGTGCGGGCAGTAGGCCACGCCCTTGTTCTTGTACTCGGCTTCGCCGGGCACGCCCACGTTGCGCCAGCGCGCGCCGGTGGACAGGATGACGGTCTTGCCCTTGAGCTTGGCGCCGTTGGCCAGTTCGATCTCGACCAAACCGCCCGGTTGAGCAGCGGGGATCAGCTTCTCGGCGCGCTGCAGGTTGTGGATGTCGACCTTGTAGTCCTTCACATGGCCTTCCAGCGCGGCGGCGAACTTCGGGCCGTCGGTCATCGACACCGAGATGTAGTTCTCGATGCCCAGCGTGTCGTTGACCTGGCCGCCGAAGCGCTCGGCCGCCACGCCGGTGCGGATGCCCTTGCGCGCCGCGTAGACGGCCGCGGCCGCGCCGGCGGGGCCGCCGCCGACGATGAGCATGTCGTAGGGCGCCTCGGCATCCAGCTTCTTCGCGTCCCGCGCGGCGGCGCCGGTGTCGAGCTTGGCGACGATTTCTTCCAGGCTCACGCGGCCGGACACGAAGTGCTCGCCGTTCAGGTAGACGCTGGGCACGGCCATGATGTCGCGGGCCTCGACCTCGGCCTGGAACAGCCCGCCGTCCACGACGGTCGTGCGGATGCGCGGGTTGAGGATGGCCATCAGTGACAGCGCCTGCACGACGTCAGGACAGTTGTGGCAGGTCAGGCTCATGTAGACCTCGAAGTCCAGGTCCACGTCCAGCGCCTTGACCGCGTCGATCTGCGCGGGCTCGACTTTGGGCGGATGGCCGCCGGTCCACAGCAGCGCCAGCACCAGCGACGTGAACTCATGACCCAGCGGAATGGCGGCAAAGCGCAGCGATTGCTCGGTGCCGGTGCGGCGCAACAGGAAGGACGGCGTGCGCGTGTCGACGCCATCGGCACGGAACGAGATCTTGTCGTTCATGCCGGCGATCTCTTCCAGCAGCTCGCGCATCTCGTCGGCGGACGCGGAGTTGTCCAGCGACGCGATGATCTCGAACGGGAGCTTGACGTGGTCCAGGTAACCCTGGAGCTGGGTCTTCAGTGCGGCGTCCAACATGGTGAGGTCCTTTCAGTGAGACGTGGCGGGGCTGGCCACTGCTGAAAGGGTCACCTCAGGTGGAGGCCCTTTCAGCAGAACCTGTGAGGCTCTGCGGAAGGCAGGAACCCTCCCGGGTTCCTGGTGTTCGTCATGTGGACGAGTTAGATCTTGCCGACCAGGTCCAGCGACGGGGCGATGGTCTTGGCGCCTTCGTTCCACTTGGCCGGGCAGACTTCACCCGGGTGAGCGGCGGTGTACTGGGCAGCCTTGAGCTTGCGCAGCGTTTCCTTGACGTCGCGGGCGATCTCGTTGGAGTGGATCTCAGCGGTCTTGATGACGCCGTCCGGATTGATGACGAAGGTGCCGCGCAGCGCCAGGCCTTCTTCGGGGATGTGCACGCCGAAGGCATTGGTCAGCGTGTGGGTCGGGTCGCCCACCAGCGGGAACTTGGCCTTGCCGACGGCCGGCGAGGTTTCGTGCCACACCTTGTGCGAGAAGTGCGTGTCGGTCGTGACGATGTAGACCTCGGCGCCCAGCTTCTGGAACTCGGCGTAGTTGTCGGCCGCGTCTTCCACTTCGGTCGGGCAGTTGAACGTGAAGGCGGCCGGCATGAAGATCAGCACGGACCACTTGCCCTTCAGCGTTTCGTCGCTGACGGTGATGAACTTGCCGTTCAGGAAGGCTTCGGTCTTGAAGGGCTGGACTTGGGAGTTGATCAGGGACATTCGCGAGCTCCGTGGGGGCTGGTTGATGGGATGGAAAGAACTATATCGAAAACCCGTAGTCGGTTGAAAACGTTAATCAAATCGCCACCATTGATGCAGGCTATTGCCCGCATCGTCAAACGGCTCAGCCGACCGCGCCCGCCAGGGCGGCGACGACCGTCTCCTGCTGCTCGTCGGTGAGGTCCGCACTCATGGGCAGGCTCATCACCCGCGCGGCCGCTGCGATGCTGTGCGGGCAGTCGTGCGGCCCGGCGTAGCGCGCATAGGCCGGCTGGTGGTGCAGCGGGCGCGGGTAGTGCACGGCGGTCGGCACGCCGGCCGCCTTGAGCCGGGCCTGCACCGCCTCGCGGTCGTCCACAAAGACGGTGTACTGCGCCCAGACGCAGTCGCGGTCGTCTCGCACAGCCAGCAATTGCAGGCTGGGGATCGCCGCCTTGAGCTTGGCGCGGTAGGCCTCGCCCAGCGCGAGCCGGCGGCGCACTTCCCACGCGAAGCGGTCCAGCTTGCCCAGAATGACGGCGCATTGCAGCGTGTCCATGCGCCCTCCCACGCCCAGCCGCGTGTGCAGGTAGCGCTGGCTCTGGCCGTGGGTGCGAATCTCGCGGCAGGCCTGGGCCAGCGTGTCGTCGTTCGTGAAGATGGCACCGCCGTCGCCATAGCAGCCCAGCGGCTTGCTCGGGAAGAAGCTGGTGCAGCCGAAGGTGGAGAGGTTGCAGCTCTTGCGGCCCTTGTACGTGGCGCCGAAGCTCTGCGCGGCGTCTTCGATGACGGCGATGCCATGCTTCTGGCCGATGGCGTTGATGGCGTCCATGTCCGCGACCTGGCCGTACAGGCTGACCGGCATGATGGCCTTCGTCTTGGGCGTGATGGCCGCCTCGATCAGCGTCGCGTCGAGGTTGGCCGTGTCGGGCTCGATGTCCACGAACACCGGCACGCCGCCGGCCAGCACGATCATCTCGGCCGTGGCGGCGAAGGTGAAGGGGCTGGTGATGACCTCGTCGCCGGGCTGCAGGTCCAGCGCCATCAGGCAGATCAGCAGCGCCTCGGTGCCGCTGGCGACGCTGATGCAGTGCTGCGCGCCCGTATAGGCCACGAGCGCCGCCTCCATCTCCTTGACCTCGGGGCCGAGGATGTACTGGCCGTGGTCCAGCACGGCCTGGATGCGGGCGTTGATGTTGTCGCGCAGCGCCGCGTACTGGCTCTTGAGGTCGATGAAGTCCATCAGATCAGGCTCAACTGTTGGCCGGCGAGGCGGTAGCGGTCGCCGGTGTGGGGGCAGGTGGTCTCGACGGGCTCGGCGCTGCGCAGCGGCAGCACCAGGCGCTCGCCGAAGCGGCTCATCCAGCCGATCTGCTTCGCGGGCACGCCCACCATCAGCGCGAAGTCAGGCACGTCGCGGTTGATGACCGCGCCTGCGCCGATGAACGCGTGCCGGCCGATGGTCGTGCCGCAGACGATGGTGCTGTTGGCGCCCAGCGTGGCACCTTGCTTCACGAGCGTGCGGCGGTACTCGTCCTTGCGCGTGACGGCCGAGCGCGGGTTGTAGACGTTGGTGAACACCATGCTGGGGCCGCAGAACACGTCGTCTTCCAGCGTCACCGCGTCGTAGACGGACACGTTGTTCTGGATCTTGACGTTGTCGCCGATGACCACATCGTTGCCGATGTAGACGTTCTGGCCGAAGGAGCATCTCGCGCCGATGCGCGCGCCGGCGCTGATGTGCACGAAGTGCCAGACGCGGCAGTCCGCGCCGAGCTGGGCGCCGTCGTCGACGATGGCGCTGGGATGAATGGTCGTGGCCATCAGTAGTGCAAAGGCAGGTTGATGCGCTTGCCGTCGCGGGCGCTCATGTACATCGCGATCAGCAGTTCCAGCGACTTCAGGCCCTCGCGGCCGTCGGTCTCTGGGTGCGCCTCACCGCGCAACGTGCGGATGACGTTGTCGTAGTACCGCGGGTGGCCGAACCCGTAGACCGACGTGGTCTCGTAGCTCGCGTCGGCGATCTGCGCGTCCATCTCGTGCGGGGTGTCGAACTGCCAGTGCTGGATCTCGTTGACGGCGACGCCGCCGATGCGCACCGAGCCCTTCTCGCCGAGCAGCGTGATGGAGCCTTCGAGGTTCTTCGGGTAGGTCAGCATGCTGACGTTGACCGTGCCCATGGCGCCGTTGCGCCACTTCAGCGCGGCCACGCCGCTGTCCTCGACCTCGATGTTGCGGGCCAGCGTGCCGGTGTAGGCCATGACGCTTTCCACCGGGCCGCAGATCCAGTCCAGCAGGTCGATGTAGTGGCTGGCCTGGTTCATGAATGCGCCGCCGTCGAACTCCCAGGTGCCCCGCCATTCGGCGCTGTCGTAATAGCTCTGCGGGCGCGTCCAGAAGACGTTGACGGCGATGTTGTAGAGCCGGCCGAAACGGCCTTCGGACACCGCGCGCTTGAGCAGTTGCAGCGTCGGGTTGCGGCGGTTCTGCTTGACGACGAAGAGATGCACGCCCGCGTCGTCGCAGGCCTTGACCATGGCCAGGCCGTCCTGCCAACGCGTGGCCATGGGCTTCTCGGTCATGACGTCCAGCCCGGCCGCAGCAGATTCGATGGTCTGGCGCGGGTGCAGGCCGCTGGGGGTGGTCAGCACGACGCAGTCGATGCCCAGTTCGGCCTTCGCGGCGAGAAGGTCCGTCAGCGTCGTGAACCCACGCGCGCCGGTCTTGGCCTGCGCCGCCTGCAGCGCCGCGGGGTCGGTGTCGCACACGGCCACCAGCGCGGCCCGCTCGGCATGCTGCTTGATGGCTTCGATGTGGTTCTGCGCGATGCGGCCGCAGCCGATCAGCGCGAAACGGACCTGGCGACCCTGGACGGGGGAACGGGAGGTGGGCATGGACAACTCGGGGAACTCAGTCCCCGGATTGTCAGATCAAAGCCCGGCCTCCAGCGCCAGCAGGTCCTCGACGGTCTGGCGGCGGCGGACCAGCCGGGCCGCGTCGCCGTCCACCAGCACCTCGGCCGCCAGCGGCCGGCTGTTGTAGTTGCTGGACATGGACGCGCCGTAGGCGCCCGCGTCGTGGATGACGAGCAGGTCGCCCACGCAGGCCGGCGGCAGCTCGCGCGTCAGCACCTCGCCGCCGGGGCCTTGCGTGAACACGTCGCCCGATTCGCACAGCGGGCCGGCCACCACCGCGGGCTGCACCGGACCGCCCGCACCGAGGACGCTCATGGCATGGAAGGCACCGTACATGGCCGGGCGCATCAGCTCGTTGAAGCCGGCGTCCACCAGCACGAAACGGTTGGCGCCCGCGTTCTTGACCGCGCGGACTTCGGCCAGCAGCACGGCGCTTTCGGCGACGAGGTAGCGGCCGGGCTCGATCTCCAGCTTCAGCGCATGGCCCACCAGAGCTTCGGCCTCGCGGCGCGCGGCGTCCCACAGCCCGAAGTAGTGGTCGACGTCGATGCGGGCGTCGCCATCGCGATAGGGAATGGACAGGCCGCCACCGGCCGAGATCGCGTGCAGGTCGTGGCCTGCCTCGACGGCCTGCTTCACGAGGCCCACCATGGCCTGGCCGACCTGGGCCAGATGGCCGTAGTCCACGCCGGAGCCGATGTGCATGTGCAGGCCCACGAGCTTCAAGCCGTGCTGGCGGATGGCGGCCAAAGCCTCGGGCAGGTCGGCGTGCCAGATGCCGTGCTTGCTGTGCTCGCCGCCGGTGTTGGTCTTGTGGCTGTGCCCGTGGCCGAAGCCGGGGTTGATGCGCAGCCAGACCGGATGGCCGGGCGATGCCGCGCCGAGTTGGTCGAGCATGTCGATGGAGCCGGCGTTGACGGGAATGCGGTGCTCGACGACGGTGGCGAGCGTGGCGGCGTCCAGCAGGTCGGCGGTGAAGACGACCTCGTCCCCACCGGGAACATAACCGGCGGCAAGGGCTCTCAGGATCTCACCACGCGACACGGCATCCACCTTGACGCCCTCGCCGTGCAACAGCTTCAGGATGTGCGTGTTGGAGCAGGCCTTCTGCGCAAACCGCACCACGTCGAAGCGCTTCAGCGCCGCCGCGCGGGCGCGGATGGTGGCGGCGTCATACACCCACAGCGGCGTGCCGTGTTCGGCGGCGAGCGCTTGCAGGCGGGCGGGCGTGAGGGAGGCGGGGAGCTGCTGGGTCATGGCGCGAAGCATGCGCGCCACAGGCCATTCAATCAAATTGCAATTCGTCGCTGCACAATTCAATCCTGATATGGATATCCAGCACCGCCACATCGAGGTCTTCCGCGCCGTCATGACGGCCGGCAGCGTCACGGCCGCCGCCGCGCTGCTGCACACCTCGCAGCCCACGCTCTCGCGCGACCTCGCGCGGCTGGAGCAGTTGCTCGGCTATGCCCTCTTCGAGCGCGAGCGCGGCCGGCTCAAGGCTACGGCGCGGGCGCGGGCGCTGTTCGACGAGGTGGAGCGCAGCTTCCAGGGCCTGGCCCGCGTCATCGAGCGCGCCGAGGCGCTGGGCCGGTCTGAGGACGCCGAACTGAGCCTGCTGAGCCTGCCCGCGCTGTCGCATGCGTTGCTGCCCGGTGCGTTGCAGCAGTTGCTGGCCACCCACCCATCCGCCCGCGTCTCGATCACGCCGGCCGAGCCGCCGCTGCTGGACGCCTGGGTCAGCGAGCAGCGCTTCGACCTGGGCCTGGCCGAGCAGGCCACGCCGCTGCCCGGCGTGCGCGTGGAGCCGGTGCTGGCCGCCGACGAGGTGGCCGTGCTGCCGACGGATCACCCGCTCGCATCCCGCAAGCGGCTGGCGCTGAAGGACTTCGCCGGCCAGGACTTCATCAGCCTGGCCGAAGACGACCCCTACCGGCGCGAGATCGACGCGCGCTTCGCCGCGGCCGGCATCGCGCGCCGGCTGCGGGTGCACACGCACAGCGCGGTGGCGGTGTGCGAACTGGTGCGCGCCGGACTTGGGCTGGCCATCGTCAACCCGCTGACGGCTGCGGCCTGCGCAGGCTCGGGGCTGGCCGTGCGGCCGCTGACGGTGTCGATCCCCTACCGGGTCAGCGCACTGATCCCACTGCATCGACCGGCGCAGCCGCTGGTCGAGGCCTTGCTCAGCGCGTTGCGGCGCGGGCCACCACCGTCGGCTTCTCGCCGAAGCGCTTGACGATGCTGGCCTCGATGCCGGCGGCGTCCAGGCCGCACAGGCTCATCAGCTTGGCCGGGTCGCCATGCTCGACGAACTCGTCGGGCAGGCCCAGCTGCAGCATGGGCACGCTCAGGCCCGCGGCATTCAGTGCCTCGGTGACGGCGCTGCCGGCGCCGCCCATGAGGCAGCCGTCTTCCACGGTGACGAGGGCCTCGTGCGTGCGCGCCAGCTCGGCGACGAGTTCGGCGTCCAGCGGCTTCACGAAGCGCATGTTGGCGACGGTCGCGTCCAGCCGCTCGGCGACCTCCAGTGCCGGGTACAGCAGCGTGCCGAAGGCGAGGATGGCGATGCGCTTGCCCTGGCGGCGCACTTCGCCCTTGCCCCAGGGCTGGGCGGTCATGGCCTTGACCGGGACGACGCCCACGCCCGCGCCGCGCGGGTAGCGCACGGTCACCGGGCCATCGTGCATGAAGCCGGTGTACAGCGCCTGGCGGCATTCGTCCTCGTCGGCCGGCGTCAGCACGGCCATGTTGGGAATGCAGCGCGTGTAGGCGATGTCGTAGTTGCCGGCGTGCGTGGCGCCATCGGCGCCGACGAGGCCGGCGCGGTCCAGCGCGAAGAGGACCGGCAGGTTCTGGATGGCCACGTCATGGACCAGTTGGTCGTAGGCGCGCTGCAGGAAGGTCGAATAGATCGCGACGACCGGCTTGATACCCTCGCAGGCCAAGCCCGCGGCGAAGGTCACCGAGTGCTGTTCGGCGATGCCCACGTCGTGGTAGCGCTGCGGAAAGCGCTTGTGGAAGTCGACCATGCCCGAGCCTTCGCGCATCGCCGGCGTGATGCCCACCAGGCGCGGGTCGGCCTCGGCCATGTCGCACAGCCAGTCGCCGAACACCTGCGTGAAGGTGAGCTTGGGCGGCGTGGCCGGCTTGACGAAGCCCACGGCCGGGTCGAACTTGCCGGAGGCGGCGTGGTACTTGACCGGGTCGGCCTCGGCCAGCTTGTAGCCGGCGCCCTTCTTGGTGACGATGTGCAGGAACTGCGGGCCCTTCTTGTCGCGCAGGTTCTCCAGCGTCGGGATCAGCGAGTCCAGGTCGTGACCGTCGATGGGCCCGACGTAGTTGAAGCCGAACTCCTCGAAGATCGTGCCGGGCACGACCATGCCCTTGGTGTGTTCCTCGAACTTGCGCGCAAATTCATACAGCGGCGTGTTCTTCAGCACGCTCTTGGCGCTCTCGCGCGCTGCCGTGTAGAAGCTGCCGCTCATCAACCGGGCCAGGTACTTGTTCAGCGCGCCGACCGGCGGGCTGATGGACATGTCGTTGTCGTTCAGGATGACGAGCACGTCGCCCAGCAGGCCGCCATGGGCGACGCCGGCGTTGTTCAGCGCCTCGAAGGCCATGCCGGCCGTCATCGAGCCGTCGCCGATGATGGCCACGGCCTTGCGGTTCTCGCCCTTGAGCTTGGCCGCCATGGCCATGCCATGCGCCGCCGAGATGCTGGTGGACGAGTGGCCCGTGCCGAAGGTGTCGTACTCGCTCTCGTCGCGGCGCGGGAAGCCGCTGATGCCGCCCAGCTGGCGCAGGCCCGGCATGCGGTCGCGCCGGCCGGTCAGCACCTTGTGCGGGTAGGTCTGGTGGCCCACGTCCCACACCAGCCGGTCTTCCGGCGTGTTGTAGACGTAGTGCAGCGCGACGGTCAGCTCCACGGTGCCGAGGTTGGAGCCGAGGTGGCCGCCCGTCCTGGCCACGCTCTCCAGCACGAAGGCACGCACCTCGTCGGCGACGCGCCTCAACTCGGTCCGCGGCAGCCGGCGCAGGTCGGCCGGGCTGTCGATGCTGTTCAGCAGGGTGTAGTCCATGGCGAGGGCCTTGGTGAATGTCGCAGCGGCCGCGATCAGTTGTCGCGCTCGACCACCGAATCGGCCAGCAGGCTGAGGTGGCTCACGTCGGCCAGGCCGCTGGCGGCCAGCGCCGCCTTGGCTTCGGCACGCAGCGCCTGCGCCAGCGCGCGCGCGGGTGCCAGCCCCAGCACGCTGACATAGGTGGGCTTGTTGGCGTGCTGGTCCTTGCCGGCCGTCTTGCCGAGCACGGTGGAGTCTTGTGTGACGTCGAGGATGTCGTCGACGACCTGGAAGGCCAGCCCCAGCGCCGCGCCGTAGTCGGACAGCGATTTCGTCGCCTGCGCCGACGCGGGGCCGCAGGCGGCCCCCATCATGACGCTGGCCTGCAGCAGCACGCCGGTCTTGCGGCGGTGCATGTCGCGCAACGTGGTCTCGTCGAGCTGCTTGCCGATGCTGGCCAGGTCGATGGCCTGCCCGCCAGCCATGCCGTCGTAGCCGGCCGAGCGCGCCAGCAGCGCGCACAGCCGGGCCTGCAGCGCCGGGGCGATGCCCTCGTCGGGGGTCAGCACCTCGAAGGCCAGCGCCTGCATCGCGTCGCCGGCCAGCATGGCCTGCGCCTCGCCGAAGGCCACGTGCGTGGTCGGCTTGCCACGGCGCATGACGTCATCGTCCATGCAGGGCATGTCGTCGTGCACCAGCGAGTACGCGTGGATGAGTTCCACGGCGCAGGCCGCCCGCATGGCCGCGAAACCGTCGCCACCCACCGCCGCGCAACTCGCCAGCACCAGCAGCGGGCGCAGCCGCTTGCCGCCGCCCAGCACCGCATAGCGCATGGCCTCGCCGAGGCCGGCTGGTGCAGCCGCTGGCACGAGATCGTCCAGGACCGTTTCGAAAACGGTCAGGGACGCCTGCGCCCAACGGTCAAAGTCCTGTGCATTCAAGATTCGGGGCCCTCCCAGGCCTTCAATTCGGCGCCATCCAGCAGCCTGACCTGCTGCTCCACCGCCTGCAGCCGCCCGCGGCACAGCGCCAGCAGTTCGGCACCCCGCTTGTAGCTGTTCAGCAATTGATCCAGCGGCAGTTGCTGCCCCTCCATCGCCGCCACCAATCGCTCAAGCTCGTCGAGCGCCTGCTCGTAGCTGAGGGCGGCGTCGCCGACAATCGCGGCAGCCTGGGTGCGGGCGGAGGTCTTGGTCATTTCAGAACACGAAACGGCGATTGTAGTCAGCGGGTTGCGCGAATCCTGAGCCTGGAAGGGATGACGCGTGGCCGCGCCGCAACCCTGGCCGGGTAGAATTTACGTCCCTTCTCCGCCCGCGCGCCTGCGCAGGCACCTCCACCCCAACCTAGCAACCTGGCCGACTCGGTAACCCCGAGATGCGCCGGAGGGACGCAGCACCAAATCAGCCGTTCTGGCCTGAAAGACCCCCTGGATCATGTCCGACCTGAGCCTTCCCGTCTCGGCGCTTGAACGCAGCCGGACCCAGCTCCCGGTGAGCGCCTATTTCGACCCCGATCTGTTCCAGCGCGAGCAGGCCAGCATCTTCCAGCGAGGGCCCCGCTACGTCGGCCATGCACTGGCCGTGCCGGAAGTCGGCGACCACTACGCGCTGCCGCAGGAAGGGGAAGGCCGGGCCCTGGTGAGGTCGGCCTCCGGCATAGAGCTGATTTCCAACGTCTGCCGCCACCGCCAGGCGGTCATGCTGCGCGGGCGTGGCAACACCCAGGCCAACATCGTCTGCCCGCTGCACCGCTGGACGTACTCGCACCAGGGCGAGCTGATCGGCGCACCGCATTTCGAGCAGGACCCCTGCCTGAACCTGAATCGTTACCCATTGCAAGAATGGAACGGTCTGCTGTTCGAAAACAACGGTCATGACATCGCCGCCCAGTTGAGCCAGCTCGGCCCGCGTGCCCAGCTCGACTTTTCCGGGTACGTGCTGGACAAGGTGCAGGTCCACGAGTGCCACTACAACTGGAAGACCTTCATCGAGGTCTATCTGGAGGACTACCACGTCGGCCCGTTCCACCCGGGGCTGGGCGGCTTCGTCAGCTGCGAGGACCTGGCCTGGGAGTTCGGCAAGCATTACTCCGTGCAGACCGTGGGCGTGCACAAGGCACTGGAGCGTCCGGGCTCGCCGGTCTACCAGCGCTGGCATGACCAGCTGCTGAAGTTCCGCGAAGGCCGCACGCCCGAGGCCGGCGCGATCTGGCTGACCTACTACCCGCACATCATGGTGGAGTGGTACCCGCACGTGCTGGTCGTGTCCACGCTGCACCCGGTGTCGCCGCAGAAGACGGTCAACCTCGTCGAGTTCTACTACCCCGAGGAGATCGCCGCCTTCGAGCGTGACTTCGTCGAGGCCCACCAGGCGGCCTACATGGAGACCTGCATCGAGGACGACGAGATCGCGGAGCGCATGGACGCCGGCCGCAAGGCGCTGATGATGCGCGGCGACAACGAGGTCGGCCCCTACCAGAGCCCGATGGAAGACGGCATGCAGCACTTCCACGAGTGGTTCAGGCAGCAGGTGGGGCCCATCGGCTGATGCCGGCCTCGGGCCTGATGATCCTGGCGACGCTGCTGTTCGCCACGATGGGGGTGTGCGTGAAGCTCGCCAGCGAGCTCTACGACGCCAGCGAGATCGTCATGTACCGGGGGCTCGTGGGCATGGTGCTGATGGCGGTGATCACCCGCCAGCAGGGCCTGAGCCTGAAGACCGCCGTGCCCGGCATGCACCTGTGGCGCAGCATCTCGGGCGTGGCGGCGCTGTCGCTGTGGTTCTACGCCATCAGCCAGTTGCCACTGGCCACCGCGATGACGCTGAACTACATGTCCTCGGTGTGGATGGCGCTGTTCCTGCTCGGCGGCGCGGTGCTGCTGGGTGCGCAGCGGCTGGACTGGCGGCTGGTGGCCGCCGTGCTGCTGGGCTTCGTCGGCGTTGCGCTGATCCTGCGGCCCACGCTGGACCAGCGCCAGCTCTGGCATGGCATGGCCGGCCTGCTCTCCGGCATGCTCTCGGCCATGGCCTACCTGCAGGTCACCGCGCTAGGCCGGGCCGGCGAGCCCGAACTGCGCGTGGTCTTCTACTTCTCGCTGGGCGGCGCCGTCGCGGGCGCCGGCATCACGGCGCTCGCCACCGGCAGCCTGCACGGGCACACGCTGCGGGGCGCCGCGCTGCTGCTGGCCGTCGGCCTGCTCGCCACCACCGCCCAGGTGCTGATGACGCGCGCCTACGCCATCGGGCGGCCGCTCGTGAACGCCTGCCTGCAATACCTGGGCATCGTGTTCTCCTTCGCCTACGGCATGCTGCTGTTCAAGGACCCGCTGACGCTGCACGCCACGGTGGGCATGGTGCTCATCATTGCCGCGGGCCTGGCGGCGACACTGCTGCGCTCCCGGGTGGCGCCGCCGCCCAAGGACAGCCAATTCAACCCTGCGGATTCCTGACCATGACGCCGTACACCACGCTGATTTCGCCGTCCGAGCTGCGCACGCTGGCGGACCCGCTGATCCTGGACTGCCGCTTCGATCTGGCCGACCCGTCGGCCGGCGAGCGCGCCTACGGCGCCGGCCACATCCCGGGCGCGTTCTACCTGCATCTGGACCGTGATCTCGCCGGGCCGAAGACCGGCCCCGACGGCAGCTTCCGCGGGCGCCATCCGCTGCCCGACCGGGCCACTTTTGCCGCGTTGATGCGCAAGCTGGGGCTGCGCGCCGGCCGCCAGGTCGTCACCTGCGACCTGCAGGGCGGCCCCTACGCCGCGCGGGCCTGGTGGATGCTGCGCTGGCTGGGCCACGCCGACGTCGCCGTGCTGGACGGCGCCTGGGATGGCGAGCTCACCCCCGAAGTGCCGACCGCCACGCCGACCGACTGGCAGCCCGGTGAGCCGCTCGTGGGCCAGGTGGACGCCGCCGCGCTGCTCGGCCAGCTCTGCCGCGTGCGCCTCATCGACGCCCGCGCGCCCGAGCGCTTTCGCGGCGAGGTCGAGCCGCTGGACCTGCAGGCCGGCCACATCCCGGGGGCGTCCAACCGCCTGTTCAAAGACAACCTGCAGGTAGACGGCCGTTTCAAGCCGGCCGCGCAGTTGCGTGCCGAGTTCCAGGCCCTGCTCGCACCGCACGGCGCCGCGACGGTCGTGCACCAGTGCGGCTCGGGCGTGACGGCCTGCCACAACCTGCTGGCCATGAGCCACGCGGGGCTGGGCGACGGGCTGCTCTATCCGGGTTCGTGGAGCGAATGGTCGGCCGATCCCGCCCGGCCCATCGCAAAAGGTTGATGTCCGACAACCCCGGCGCGCGCTGATCCGCCACACTGAGATCCCGCACAACGACTGGAGGACCGAATGTTCAAGCGCATCCTCGTGCCCACCGACGGCTCCGACATCACCCTGCACGCGGTGGACACTGCGATCGAGCTCGCCAAGGTGCATGGCGCCGAGTTGCTGACGCTCAGCGTCATGGAGCCCTTCCCCTACAGCGCGGTCTCGGAGATCCAGCCCGTGCCGCCGCAGGAGTTCATCGATGCCCAGCATCGCGTGGCCAGCCAGCGCGTGGAGGACGTGCGCGCCCGCGCCACCGCGCAGGGGCTGCCGTGCCGGGCCCACGTCGTCGAAGCGCTGCATGCCTGGGAGGCCATCGTCGACCACGCCAAGGCCGAGCACGTGGACCTGATCGTCATGGCCTCGCACGGCCGCAAGGGCTTCGCCGCGCTGCTGCTGGGCAGCGAGGCG
This sequence comes from Roseateles sp., assembly GCF_965229315.1. GTDB lineage: Bacteria > Pseudomonadota > Gammaproteobacteria > Burkholderiales > Burkholderiaceae_C > Pelomonas. The sequence continues at coordinate 727,713 of NZ_CBDDJA010000002.1, read as the reverse complement.
CAAAAGGTGCTGACGCACATCGAACTGCCGGTGCTGATCGTCAAGTGACGCCGGGCCGCAGGCGCCTCTCCTCCGCGGCCCGCTTCAGGCCGCCGCGGCGCGAGCCGGTGGCTTGCGGATCGCCATGACCGCCAACGCCGCCACGAGGCAAGCCCCGCCGGCCACGAACAGCGCCGGCGAATAGGACAGCATCACCGACCGCGTGAAGCCGGCGCCGAAGGCCGCCGCCGCCGCGCCCAACTGGTGGAACGCGAACACCCAGCCGAACACCAGGCCGGCGCGGGCCGGGCCGAAGAGGTGGGCCGCCAGCTTGACGGTGGGCGGCACGGTGGCGATCCAGTCCAGCCCGTAGAAGACGGCGAAGGTGGACAGGCCTGCGACGGTGAAGTCCGAGTACGGCAGCCAGAACAGCGACAGGCCGCGCAGGCCGTAGTACCAGCACAGCAGCTTGCGGTTGTCGAAGCGGTCGGACAGCCAGCCCGACAACGTCGTGCCGACGAGGTCGAACACGCCCATCATGGCCAGCACGGAGGCCGCCGGCACGGGGCCCAGGCCGCGGTCGCCGCACAGCGAGATGAAGTGCGTCTGCACCAGGCCGTTGGTGCTCAGGCCGCAGATGAAGAAGCTGCCCGCCAGCACCCAGAAGGCCGGCACGCGCGAGGCCATCGCCAGGGTCTCGAACGGCAGCCGCCAGGTGGGTTTGGGCGCCGGCCCGGCAGCGGGCTCGGCACCCGTCGCCCCATAGGGTGCCAGACCCAGGTCGGCGGGCGAGTCACGCAGCAGCGCCAGCACCAGCAGCGCCACGACGCCCGTCGCGATGACGACCGGGAACAGCGCGGCGCGCCAGCCGTGGTGCTCGATCAGCCAGGTGGCCAGCGGCAGGAAGATGAGCTGCCCGGTGGCGCTGCTGCCGGCCAGCAGCCCCATCACCAGGCCCTTGCGCTGCACGAACCAGCGGTTCACGACGGTCGCGCCCAGCACCATGGCGGTCATGCCCGTGGCGACACCCAGCACCAGGCCCCAAAGCGCAAAGGCTTCGGCCAGGCTGTGCATGAAGACGCCCAGCAGCAGCGCCACGCCGATGACGGCCGACGCGAGCGTGACGACCGCGCGCACGCCATAGCGCATCAGCACGACCGCCGCGAACGGCCCGAGCAGGCCGTAGAGCGCAAAGCGGGTCGCGAACACGGACGACAGCGCGGTCGTGCTCCAGCCGAACTCCCGGGACAGCGGCTGCAGCAGCGCCCCGGGCAGGCCCAGCGCGGCGGACGTGACCAGCATGGCCAGGAAGGTCAGCGCCGCGACGACCCAGGCGTAGTGGATGCCGCGGCGTTGCAGGAACGGGGCGAGGCGGGCGGCGGGCGCTGCGAACATCGGGTCACCTTGGCATCGCAATTTGATTGCGATCGATTTCAATAATGCAATGATATCAACCATAATCAAAATACCGCAACCACCCTCACCTGTTCTGGAGCCTCGGCGATGAAAGTGACCAAGGAGCAGTCCGAACTGAACCGCCAGGCGCTGCTGGACGCGGCCGGGCGGCTGTTCAAGCAGCACGGCATCGACGGCGTGGGCGTGGCCGACATCTGCAAGGCGGCGGGCCTCACGCATGGCGCGCTGTACAAGCATTTCGCCGACAAGCAGGACCTGGCGGCCCAGGCCTTCGCGCACAGCTTCCGCCGCGGCTTCGACAAGACCACACGGCCCAAGGGCGGCGCGGCACCGACGCTGGCCACCTACCTCGACCCGTACCTGAGCCGCCGCGTGCGCGACGACCACGGCGCCGGCTGCCCGGTCGTCACGGCCGCCTGCGACACCGGCCGGCAGAGCGAGGCGGTGAGCCGCAGCTACACCGCCGGCTTCCTGGAATTGCGCGACGGCCTGCAGGCGGTGCTGGACCCCGACGGCACCGACCCGGCCCGCGCCACGCTGGCCGTGGCCGCGCTGATCGGCGCGATGTCCATCTCGCGCGGTGTCGTGAAAACCGATCCGAAGCTGGCCGACGACGTGTTGCGGCTGGTGCGCCGCGGCATCGAGCAGTTGGCGCCGGACTGAGGGGTCAGCCCAGCGCCTGGCGCAACCGCGGCGCGGCGAAGTCCAGGAAGCGCCGCATCTTCAGCGCCATCTGGCCGCGCGAGGGGTGCACCAGATGCACCGGCACGGCCTCGGGCTCGAAGGCCTCCAGCACGATCTGCAGTTCGCCGCGTGCGACGGCGTCCACCGCCTGGTAGTGCAGCAGCCGCGTGACCCCCACGCCCAGCACGGCTGCGCGCGCCGCGGCCTCGGGTGTCGTCACGCTCAGCCGCGGCCGCACGGCGACGTCGAGCGCCGCGCCCGAGCCTGGCTCGCGGAAGCGCCACGACGGCACGGCCAGCACCGACGCCACGGCCGCGCAGGGCAGCCGCTGCAGGTCCTCGGGCCGCTGCGGTTGACCATGCCGTTCGACGAAAGCTGGGCTGGCGCACGCCACCCAGCGCATGCGCCCCACCTGCGTCGCGACCATGCGACTGTCCGGCAGCGGCCCGATGCGCACCGCCATATCGACGTGGTCGTCGATCAGGTCCACGTTGCGGTCGGACAGCAGCAGCCGGATGTCGATGTCGGGGAACGCGGCCAGGAAGTCCGCGACGACTGGCAGCACGTGCAGCCGGCCGAACATCAGCGGGGCAGTCAGCACCAGTTCGCCCTTGGGCGCGGTGAACTCGCCGGCCGCCTCGCGCTCGGCCTCTTCCACCTGCTCCAGGATGCGCCGCGCGGCGGCGACGTAGGCCACGCCGGCGTCGGTCAGCGTCAGCTTGCGCGTCGTGCGCAACAGCAGCCGAGTGCCCAGCCGCGCCTCCAGGTCCGACAGCTTGCGGCTCAGCGTCGCCAATGGCACCTGCAGCGCCCGGCCCGCGGCCGACAGGCTGCCGTGCTCGGCAACGGCGACCAGCAGCGACATGGCTTCCAGGCGACCCACGCAATCCTTCCATTTTCCGGAAAACTTCTTCCCGCGTCAGGCAGATTATCAAGTTAACTGGAAGAGCCCATCATGACGCCATCCCCTACACCACCGCTCAAGGAGACCGTCATGTCCTATGGATTCCTCGACATCGCCGTCACGCCCAGCGTCCGCGCGGTACAGGCCCGCATGGGCGCCGACGGTCTATGGCAGGGCTTCAAGGGCCACCGCGAGTTCGACCGTTTCACCGACGGCGAGGCCGGCTTCATCGGCGAGCGCGACAGCTTCTACATGGCGACCGTCTCCGAGACCGGTTGGCCCTACGTACAGCACCGCGGCGGCCCCAAAGGCTTCCTGAAGCTCATCGACGAACGCACGCTGGCCTTCGCCGACTACCGTGGCAACCGCCAATACCTGAGCACCGGCAACGTTGCCGCCGACGGCCGCGCCTGCCTGTTCCTGATGGACTACGCGCAGCGCGCGCGGCTGAAGGTGTTCGTGCGCGTCGAGGTCGTCGCGCTGGACGCCGACCCGGCGCTGACGGCACAGGTCACCGTGCCCGGCTACTCGGCCAGGATGGAACGCATCTTCAAGCTGCACCTCCAAGCCTTCGACTGGAACTGCCCGCAGCACATCGTGCGGCGCTTCACGCAAGCCGAGATCGACGACGCCGTTCAGCCGCTGCGCGACCGGCTGGACGCACTGGAGGCCGAGAACGCCGGGCTGCGCGCCCGCCTCGCCACGCCGGCCTGACGGCTCAGTCCGCCGGCAGCAGGTGGCGGCGGAAGAACGCGACCGTCGGCTGCACCCATTGCAGCGTGGCGGCGGCTCGGTCGAAGCCGGGCGGGTCGCCGATCAGCTCACGCTCCAGCGCGCCCAGCGCCTCGGGCCGCGGCGGCGGCGCCAGCAGCGCACCGTGGCCGGCGCCGTGCAGGTCGGCGATCAGTTCGCAGTCCTGGCAGGCGGCGCGCAGCGGGCCGCTGTGCAAGCGCGGCAGCAGCCAGCGGTCGGCGTCGGCCGTGATGAGGCCCAGCGGCACGCGCGGGTGCGTCAGCGTCGCGAGGTCGAAGTCGGCCGCCACCGGCACGCCGGCGACGATGGCGGCAATGCGCGGGTCGTCGTGCGTCTGCGGTGCGGCGTCGCCGCCGAACTTCCAGTTCAGCACGCGCTGCGCCACCCACTGCTTCAGACCGTCCAGCGCGCCGCCGGTCAACCGCGTCGCCAGGCCCACGCAGGCATTGAAGTCGTCCGCGATGTGCTGTTCGCAGTGCGCGCGGAAGCGCTCGGGCGACCAGGCGCCGCCGGCCAGGCTCAGCATCGTGTGGCCGCCGGCGGACATGCCGTAGGCGCCGACCCGGTCCAGCTTCAGGCCGGCGAAGCGCGGGTCGGCGGCGACGCGGTCGATGGCATGGCTGATCTCGGCCGGGCGCAGCTTCCAGCTCGCCGGGCCGGGCTGGGACGGGTCCAGCCAGCTGTCGCCGCGGTGAAAGGGCAGCACGACGGTGAAGCCGGCGTCCACCAGCGCCTGCGCCAGCGTCACCTGCGGCCAGGGGCCGCCGCCCGAGCCATGCGAGATGGCGATCAGCCGTCCGTTGGACAGCGCGGGCGCCGGCCGCGCGTCGGGCGCCAGCAGCAATTCGAAGCTGCCGCGCTGCACCGGGCGCGCGGTGTCGACGGTCGGGAAGAGCAGCGTGACCGGGCCGCCGGCATCGTCCGCCGGCAGGCTGGCCATGCCCATGGATGTGGCGTTGGCCGGGCTGGCGGCCAGCAGGCCCAGCAGCGCCACGAGGGCGGGAAGGAAGTTGCGCATGAGGGTTCCCGACGGGGATGGAGAAGCCTGCAGCATGGGCAGCGCCGCCCGGCGCGTCTGGCCGAAACCTCGCGGTTGCAGCTTTCGCCCAGGGATTTCAGGTTTCGGCCAGCGCCCGTTGGCGGAATTCGGTGGGCGTCAGGCCCGTGTCGGCCTTGAACGCGCGGTTGAACGGCCCGATGGAGCCGAAGCCGACATCCAGCGCCAGGCTCAGCACCGGCAGCGTGCGCTCGGCCGGGTCGGCGAGGCGGCGCCTGGCCTCGGCCAGCCGCAGGCCGTTCACGTAGGCGTTGAAGTTGCGGTGGCCCAGCCGCTGGTTGATGACGCGGCGCAGCCGGTACTCGGGCACGCGCAGTTGCGCGGCGAGGCCGGCCAGGCTCAGGCCCTCCTGCGCGTAGCCGCGGCCCTCACCCATCGCACGCGCCAGCGCGGCGGCGAGCGCGTCGTCCTGCGGGTCGGCCGAGGGGGGCGGTGGCTCCACGCGCGGCGCCGGGGCCGTCGGCGGTGCCTCGTCCCACAGCCCGGCCGCGCGCGGCGACAGCAGCCGCGCCGCGACGAACGCGGTCAGCGTGCACAGCATGGCCGCGTCCAGCAGTGCGACGGCGGGCGTGAGCCGGCCGTCCGGCGACGCGAAGATGCGCAGGCTCACCATGACCAGTGCATAGACGGCGCCCCCGCCCACGACGATGCCGCGCCACCAGCGGCGCTTCTCGATCAGATCGGCGCGCCACGGCGCGGCGACGGCCGCGAGGGCCAGCAGCGCGAAGACGATGGGCACGGCCCGCATCAGCACGAAGCCCGGCAGCGGCCAGCGCGCCGCCCATGCGCACACGCTGGCGCCGTACAGCGCCACCCCCGCCCACACGGCGCCATGCCAGGCACGCAGGCGGAAGTCGTCATCGAACACCGCCCGGGCGAAGAGCCAGTACAGCACGGCCGAACCCAGCGAGACACCGATGCCGGGCGACTGTGCCCAGCAGCTCAGTTCGTATTCCACCCAGGGCGACGCCGACACGGCCTGCACGGCCAGCGACAGGGCCAGCGCCATGCCGGTGATGGCGAGGTGCCCGAGGCGCGCATGCCGGCGCCGGGGCCACAGGGCGATGGCCGCGAGCAGCAGCAGCGCGATCAGCGCGCCGCGCAGCGCCGCATCAATGAGCGCCATGCAGCAGGTTCGACACCCCGAACGCGACCGCCAGGCCCACCACCAGCCAGGCCACCTGGGCCAGCGTGTCGCGCCAGGCCAGTCGCTGCTGCAGCTGCGGCAGCAAGTCGGCCACCGAGATGTAGATGAAGCTGCTGGACGCCAGCACCAGCAGGTAGGGCAGCGCACCCTCGAAACGGCCGATCAGGAAGTAGCCCAGCACGCCGCCCACGACGGCGGCCATGCCCGAGATGGCGTTGAACAGCAGCGCCCGGGCGCGCGACAGCCCGGCGTTCAGCAGCACGATGTAGTCGCCCACCTCCTGCGGGATCTCGTGCGCGACGATGGCCAGCGCCGTCGCGAACCCGAGCCGCGTGTCGGCCAGGAAGGCCGCCGCGATGATGGCGCCGTCGCAGAAGTTGTGGATGCTGTCGCCCACCAGCACGGTGAGGCCGCCGCGGCCCGCCTGCTGGGCGTCGAAATGATGGTGGTGATGGTGGCCGTCGCCCTCGTGGTGGTGCACGTGGCGGTACAGCTCCACCTTCTCCAGCAGCCAGAAGAACAGCAGGCCGCCCAGCAGCACGGCGAACAGCGTCTGCGGCCGCGCCGTGTGGCTCTCGAAGGCTTCGGGCAGCACATTCAGCAGCGACGTGCCCAGCAGGATGCCGGCCGACAGGCTGACGAGGCTCTTGACGAGCCGCGCGAGCACGCCGACCGTCAGGCTCGCGGCGACGAGCACCGACAGCAGCCCGCCCGCGAAGGTGGCGAGCACGATGTAGAAAAGGGTCATGGGATCAGCAGACGGACCGGCAAAAGAACGGGGCCGCCCTGTACGACGGCCCCGACCCTGTCAGCCTAGCAGAGCTGTCAAGCCATCAGGCCACGCCATTCTTCTTGAACCACTCCAGGCAGCGCTTCCAGCCGTCCGCCGCGGCCGCAGGGCGGTAGCTGGGGCGGTAGTCGGCGTGGAAGGCGTGCGGCGTGTCGGGGAAGACGACGAATTCGCATTGGGCGTTGCCGGCGGCCTTCAGCGCGGCCTCCAGCTGCGTCAGCGTCTCGACCGGGATGCCCGTGTCCGCCGCGCCGTACAGGCCCAGCACCGGCGCCTTGATGCTGCCGGCCAGCTCGATGATGGTCTTGTCGCCCGGGTGGTAGGCGCGCGCCACCGGCCCGTACCAGGCCACGGCGGCCTTGACGCCCGGGTTGTGCGCCGCATAGCGCCAGGTCGTGCGGCCGCCCCAGCAGAAGCCGGTGATGCCCAGCTTCGACGTGTCGCCGCCATTGGCCGCGGCCCAGGCGACGGCAGCGTCCAGGTCGGCGTTGACCTGCGCGTCGCCGGCCTTGCTGACGACCTCGCTGATGAGCTTGGGAATGTCCGTGTAGGCACCGGCATTGCCGTGGCGCGCGAACAGCTCCGGCGCGATGGCCAGGTAGCCCTGCTTGGCAAAGCGCCGGCAGACGTCGGCGATGTGTTCGTGCACGCCGAAGATCTCGCACACCACCAGCACCACCGGCAGGTTCTTCTTGCCGGCCGGCGCGGCGCGGTAGGCGGGCATCGCGAAGTCGCCCGACTTGATGCTGATGCTGCCGGCGTCCAGCCCCGTGGCGTCGGTCGTGACGGTCTGCGCCGTCACCGGCAGCACGGCGGCCGCGAAGCCGCTGCCCACGGTGGTCTGCACGAAGCTGCGGCGGCTGTAGTCGCGGCCGGGGGCGAGGCTGTCGATTTCGTCTTTCAGCATGGGGGCTCCTGAGGGGAAGAACCGTCAAATTTTGCCCTGACAATCCCCCGCCATGACGACGCGCCCCGACCACAACAGCCCACGCCGGGCCGCCGCAGGCAGGCTGCCTCCCCTTGCTGGGCAGGTCGGGCACAGGACGGCCCCGGCAGCACCGGGGCAGCAGATCTGGGGCGCCATCGACATCGGCTCCAACAGCTTCCGCCTGGAGCTGGCCCGCCTCACCGGCGAGCGCTACCAGCGCGTCACCTACGTCAAGGAGGCCGTGCGACTGGGCGCCGGGCTCGACGCGCAGGGCATGCTGACCGAGGCGGCCATGCAGCGCGGGCTCAACTGCCTGAAGGGCTTCGGCGAGCAGCTCGTGGGCATCCCGCCCGAGCGCATCCGCGCCGTCGCGACGCAGACACTGCGCGAGGCACGCAACCGCAACGCCTTCCTGGAACGCGCGCAGGCCGTGCTGGGCCACCCGATCGAGGTCATCCCGGGCCGCGAGGAGGCCCGCCTCATCTATGCCGGCGTGGCGCGGCTGCAGCCCTCCGAGAAACAGCGCCTGGTCATCGACATCGGCGGCCGCTCCACCGAGATGATCCTGGGCAGTGGCCGCAAGCCGCTGCTGGCGGAGTCGTTCGGCGTCGGCAGCGTGGGCCTGTCGGTGCGCTTCTTCGCCGACGGGCGCTACACGGCGGAGGCCTTCCGCGCCGCGCAGGTCGCGGCGGGCGCCGAGCTGGAGGAGGCGCTGACGCACTTCCGCCCGGAACGCTGGCAGGAGGTGCTGGGCTCGTCGGGCACGGTAGGTGCGGTGTCGCAGATCCTCGCGGCCACCGGCAAGACCGACGGCCGCATCACGCCCGACGCGCTGCGCTGGTGCATCGCCCAGTGCGTGGAGGCCGGCTCGCAGGACAAGCTGCAGCTCGCCGGCCTGAAGGAAGACCGCCGCCCCGTCGTGGCCGGCGGCCTGTGCATCCTCTACACGCTGCTGACGCAGTTCGGCATCGAGGCCCTGCTGCCCACCAAGGGCGCGCTGCGCCAAGGCGTCATCTTCGACCTCGCCGAGCGCTTGCAGCCGGCCGAAGGCGTGGACGTGCGCGCCGCCTCGGTGGCCGAGCTGCAGACGCGCTTCGCCGTGGACATTGCGCAGGCCGACCGCGTGGCACAGCAGGCCGAGCTGCTGTACCGGCAGCTGCACCCGCGCGGGCCGAGCGAGCCGCTGCGCGAACTGCGCTGGGCCGCCGCGCTGCACGAGATCGGCATGCTGGTGTCGCACCACGACCATCACCGCCACAGCGCCTACCTGCTGGCCCACGCGGACGCGCCCGGCTTCTCCACCAACCAGCTGCAGCGCCTGGGCACGTTGGCGCTGGGCCAGCGCGGCGGCCTGCGCAAGATGGAGACGCAGCTGGCCGATCCGGGCCTGCTGGACCAGGTCATCGCGCTGCGGCTGGCCGTCATCCTGTGCCACGCGCGCACCGAGGCGCCGGCCAGCCCGACGCTGGAGCGCGACGGCAAGAAGCTGACGCTGCTGCTGCCCAAGGACTGGTCGGCCGGCCAGGCGCGCACGCGCTTCCTGCTGAAGGAAGAGGCCGAGGCCTGGGCACGCAGCGGGCTGTTGACGCTGTCGCTGAGCTGACGCCACGCGTCCGGACGCGACGCGCCTGTAAAGCAATGCTTCCGAATGCTTCGGCAGGCGCAATGACGGCGCATTTCCGCCTTTGCCGCGGGGGGGCTGACCGTAGCCTTCTCGGCCAGTCGAGACAGAACTTGAGCGCTCGGCATGGAGTAGCAAATGCCCAGCATCACCGGCCTGAGTCCCGACGACATTGCCCAGCTCAGCACGGCCGCCATCGCCGCGCTGAAGCCCGCCGACTGGCAGGCCTTCACTGCCCAGCAGATGGGGGCGTTGACCAGCATCCAGGTGGCGGCCATCCCCGCCACCGGCTGGCACGCGATCACGCCGGCCCAGGTCTCGGCCCTCAGCACCGACGGTGCCAGCGGCCTGACTGAACGCAGCCTGCCGCAGCTCGCCAGCGACCAGTTCGCGGCCCTGCAGCCCGACCAGCTGGCTGCCCTGCCCATCCAGGGCCTGCACGCGCTGACCAGCCGCCAGGCCCCGGCGCTGAACGCCGCGGTGCTGGATGCGCTGGACGTGCGGCAGGTGCAGGCCATCGCCGCGGCGGCGCTGACCGCGATGGGCACCGACCAGATCGCCGCGCTGGGCAGCACCGAGGTGAGCCAGTTCAGCGCATCGCAGCTGAAGTCGCTGCTGACCGGCCAGGTCGCGGCGCTGTCGCCCGACAGCGTCGCCGGCCTGGCATCCGACCAGGTCAAGGCACTCACGTCAGCCCAGTTGGGCAGCATGACCAGCACGCAGCTGCATGCGCTGACGCCCGACCAGGTCAACCAGTTGGGCAGCACGCAGACGGCCGGCCTGCACAGCAGCCAGCTGGCTGCGCTGGGCAACGACCAGCTGCAGGCGCTGGACAGCCAGGCTTTCGCCGGCCTCTCCGCCAGGGCCCTGGCCGGGCTGGGTTCCGACCAGCTCGGCCTGTTGTCCGGCGAGCAGCTCGCGGCCCTCGGCACGGCTGCCGTCAACGGCCTGGCCACCAGCCAGCTGCATGCCTTGAGCGCGGACCAGCTGCAGGCACTGACCGCGCCGCAGGTCGCCGCCTTCAGCAACGCGCAGATGGCCGCGCTCGACAGCGACCAGGTGCAGGCGCTGAGCAGCCAGCAGCTGCATGCGCTGTCGCCCGGCCAGCTCTCGCACCTGAGCCTGGCCGCATCCGAGGCACTGACACCGCAGCAGCTCGCCAGCCTCACCTCCACGCAGGCGCCGGGCCTGTCCACGCAGGCGCTGGCCGGCTTCTCGGACGCACAGATCGGGGCCTTGGGCAGCCAGGCCCTGCACGGCCTCAGCAACGCGCAGCTGGGCGCGCTGAGCCCCGGGCAGGTGGCGGCGCTGACGCCCAGCCAGCTGCAGGGCCTGACCAGCCTGCAGGTGCGCGGCCTGTCCGACGCCAGCCTGTCCGCTCTGGGCAGCGAACAATGGGCCGCGCTCGGCGCCCCGCAGCTCAACGGGCTCAACACCCACCAGCTGCAGTTGCTGGGCAGCGACCCGCTGGCCGCACTGTCGACCAGCGCGCTGCACGGCCTCGACGCCAGTGTGGCGCTGGCCTTGCGCGCCGACCAGCTCGCGGCACTGTCGCCCACGCAGTGGCAGGCCCTGGGCACCCAGGCCTTGCATGCGCTGAAGCCGGACCATCTGAGCGGGCTGGACGCCGAGCAGCTGCAGGCGTTGAGCACATCCCAGCTCGCCGCGCTGACGACGGCGCAGTGGGCCGCGCTGGATGCCGATCAGCTGCACACGCTGCTGCCCGCGCAGTTGGCCGGCCTGTCCAGCGTCCAGGTGGCCCTGCTGGGCAGGGACACGCTGGCGGCCTTCGGGCCCGACCAGATCGCCGCCTTCGGCGCCCGTCAGGCACCCGGCCTGTCGAGCGGCCAGATCGCCGGCCTGGGCGTGGACGCGATCGCGGCGCTGTCCACGGCCGCCCTGCACGCCTTCGGCACGGCGCAGGCCGCCGGCCTGAGCGCGGCCGACATGCAGGCGCTCAGCCAGGGCCAGTTCCAGGCCCTGTCCAGCGCACAGCTGCGCGGCCTCGGCGACGCCGCGGTACCGGCCCTGACGCACGACGAGATGGCCTACCTCAGCGCCAGCCAGCTCAATGCGCTGAGCACGCACCAGCTGCAGCTGCTGCAGGCTGACCAGCTCGGCGCGTTGAGCACGGCCGCCTTGGCCGGCATGGGCAGCACGACCGCCGCGGCACTGACGCCGGTGCAACTGGCGGCGCTGGACGTCGAGCAGCTGCACAGCCTGGGCACGCAGGCGCTGCATGGCCTCGCGACGGCGGCGCTGGCCGCCTTGAGCCCCGGCATGTTCGCCGCCTTCAGCCCCACCCAGGTCGCGGCGCTGAGCCCGGCGCAGTGGCAGGCGCTGAATGCCGGGCACATCCAGAGCCTGGGCACCGCCCAGGTCGCGGGCCTGAGCCCGGCGCAGTTCGCCCAGCTGAGCACGGCCGAGATCGCCACGCTCAACCCCGACCAGATCGGCGCACTCAGCGCCAAGCAGATGGCCGGCGCGACGCCGGATCAGATCGCCGCGCTGGACCCCGACCAACTGCACTTCCTGGCGCCCGCCGCGCTGGCGGCGCTGGGCAACCGCCAGCTCGCGGCACTCAGTGCCGCCGACATCCAGCAGCTCAGCGGCAGCCAGGTCGCGGCGCTCGGCGAGGCCCAGCTCAAGGCCTTGTCCACCAGCGCCTTCACCGCGCTGACCGTGGACCAACTGGGCGCGCTGACCGGCCAGCAGGCCGGCGCCTTCAGCGCCCAGACGCTGGCCCTGCTGAGCCCCGCCCAACTGACCGCGCTGAGCACGGCGGCCCTCCACGGCCTGGGCGCCGCTGCGGTGATGGCGCTGACGACCGATCAGATCCAGAGCCTGCAGCCCGAGCAGCTCCACGCCCTGTCCGCCACGGCCGCCGTCAGCCTGCAGGCCACGCAGCTGGCGGCCATGTCGCCGGACCAGATCGCCGCCCTGGGTGCCGGCAACGTCGCGGCGCTGGCGCTGAACCAGGTCGCCGGCCTAGGCGCAGCGACGCTCGCGGCCTTCAGCGACGCCGAGATCGCCGCGCTGAGCCCCGGGCAGTTCGCGCGGCTGAGCACCGCAGCCCTGGCGGCGCTGAACGAGGAACAGATCGGCGCCCTGAGCGCCCGCCAGACCGCCAGCATGAGCAGCGCCCAGTTCCAGGCGCTGTCGGCCATCCAACTCGCCGCCCTGGGCCCGGCCGCGATGGCCGGCCTGCCCGCCACGCTGATCGCCAGCCTGACCCCCGAACAGGCCACGGCGCTGAGCGCGCCGCAACTGCAGGGCCTCGGCGCCACGCAGCTGCATGCCCTGGGCGACGCGACGCTGCGGTCGCTGACGCCGGAGCAGATCGGGGCACTCAGCGGCGGCCAGGTCAACAACCTCAGCACCCACCAGATCCAGCAGCTCGGCGGCGAACAGATCGCCGCACTGGGCAGCGGCGTGCTGCACACGCTGAGCGCCGCCAATGCGGCCGCGCTGACACCCGCGCAGATGGCCTTGCTGACGACCGACCAGCTGCAGGCCATGGGCACGCAGGCGGCGCATGTGCTGCTGCCCGCCCAACTGCAGGCGCTGGCGCCGGCCCAGGTGGCCGCCCTCGGCTCGGCAGCGCTGGCGGCGCTGAGCTCCACACAGTTCCACAGCCTGGGCGCGGCCGGCCTGCAGGCCCTGGACGCCACGCAGCTGGCCGCCTTGAGCACGGTCGAGATGCGCGGCCTGGGCACGGCCGGGCTGGACCTGCTCAGCGATCTGCAATGGAGCCAGATCCACAGCACGCAGATGGCGGGCCTGAGCACCCAGCAGGTCGCGGCATTGACGCCCGGCGAAGTCACCGCCCTCGACCCTGCCGTCATCGGTGCCATGAGCACGCAGCAATGGTCGGCCCTGGGCCAGCCCCAGCTGCAGGGCCTGGGCACGGCGGCCCTGCACGCGCTGAGCCGCAACGAGGTCACGGCGATGTCGGCCGCCCAGCTGGCCTCGCTGTCCACGCTGCAGATCTCGACGCTGAACGGCGCCCAGGTGGCCGGCATGACCAGTGCCCAGCTGCACGGGCTGACGGCCGACCAGACGGGCGCGCTGTCCACCTCGGCCGTGCACGCCCTGGCCAGCCAGCAGTTCGATGGCCTGTCTCTCACCCAGCTGGCTGCGCTGTCGACCGCGCAGCTGGCCAGCCTCGGCACCGGCACGCTGACGGGCCTGGGCGCGGCCCAGCTGCAGGCGCTGGACACGGCCCAGCTGCAGGCGGTGCCCGCGGCCTCGCTGCAGGCGCTCAGTTCGACGCAGCTGCTGCAACTGGGCACCGACCAGTGGCAGGGCTTCAGCAGCCAGCAGATCGCGGTCATCCCGGCCGCGGACTGGCCGGCCCTCAGCGGCCCGCTGGCGCTGCTGGGCAGCGCCCAGCTCGCCGGCCTGACCGCGAGCCAGCTGCAGCAGTTCAGCAGCACCGACTTCCAGGTCCTGAGCGGCGCGCAGATCGCCGCCCTGCCTGCCGCCACCCTCGTGGCGCTCAGCGCCGCCGACGTGGCCGTGCTCAGCACCGCCCAGGTCGCCGCGCTCAGCACCGCGCAGATGACCGGGCTGAGCGGCACGCAACTCGCCGCGATGAGCAACGACCAGCTGCACAGCCTGGGCACGGCCCAGCTGAACGCGCTGACCGGACCGGCCGTCGCCGCGCTCAGCACCAGCCAGCTCGCGCTGCTGGGCGCGACCGGCCTCGCGGCCTTCAACGGCAGCGTGTTCGCCGCCATGAGCAGCGATGCGCTGGCCCTGCTGACCAGCGTCCCGGTGGCGGGCCTGGGCACCGACCAGATCGCCGCGCTGACCGCCAGCCAGGCGCCCGGCCTCGGCCTGGCCGAGCTGGCGTCGCTGACGCCCGCGCAGCTTGCCGCGCTGAGCCCGGCCGCGCTGCACGCGCTGAGCACCACGCAGTTCGAGGCCTTGCACGACAGCCAGTTCACCGGCATGACCAGTGCGCAGATCGCCGCCCTGCCCGTGGCCGACGTGAGCCTGCTCGCCACCGACGCGCTGCATCTGCTGTCGGCCAGCCAGGTCCAGGCGCTGGGCAGCAGCCAGGCAGCGGCGCTCAGCGTGCAGCAGCTGCAAGCCATCGCACCCGACAGCCTGGCCGGCATGACGGCCACGGCCCTGCACGCCGTGTCGCTGGCCGGCATCGCCGCGCTGTCGCCCCAGCAGATCGGCGCGCTGACCAATGCGCAGATCGCCACGCTGGACCCGACCCAGATCGCCGCGATCTCGCCGCAAGGCCTGCTGGCGCTGAATGCCGACCAGATCGCGCACATGAGCAGCGCCCAGCTGCAGACCCTGTCGACCGACCAGCTCGCCGTGCTGCAGCCCCAGCAGCTGGCCGCCTTCAGCAGCGACGTCATCGCCAGCCTGACCGGCACCCAGCTCGATGCCCTGCGCCCGTCGCAGTTCGCCAGCCTCAACCCGCAGCAGCTGGCCGCCATCTCGCCCTACCACCTCAGCGGCCTGTCCACGGCCGTCATCGCCACGCTGGACAGCGAGCAGGTCGGCGGCCTGACCGTGGCCCAGGTGCTGTCGCTGACGCCGACGCAGTTCGGCGCGCTGGCCGACACGGCCATGTCGGGCCTGGCACCCGACGCGCTGCACGCGATGTCGGTGGCCCAGTTCAGCCAGTTGCGGCCCGACCAGATCGCGATGCTGACCGGCCAGCAGTTCAGCGCGCTGACCCAGTCCGAGATCGCGACGCTGACGCCGGCCCACATCGCCGCGCTGGAGCCCGGCCAGTTGCAGGGCATGACGGTCAACCAGGCCGAGGCGCTGGGCCCGCTGCAACTGGGCGCGCTGCAGCCGCTGCAGCTGTCGGCCTTCAGCCCGCAGGTCATGGCCAGCCTCAGCGTCGCCCAGCTGCAGGCCCTGGCCCCAAGCCAGTTCGCCAGCCTGGACCCGACACAGCTCGCGGCCATCTCGCCCCATGCGCTCAGCACGCTGTCCAGCGCCGTCATCGCGACGCTGGATGGCGAACAGGTCAGCGGCCTGAGCGTGGCCCAGGTGCTGTCCCTGAATGCGTCACAGCTCGCCGCGCTGGCCGATGCCGCGATGCCGGGGCTGGACGCCAACGCGCTGCATGCGATGTCGCTGACCCAGTTCGGCCAGCTGCGGCCGGACCAGATCGCGATGCTGAGCGCGCAGCAGTTCGGCGCGCTGACGCCCATCGAGGTCGCCGCGCTGACGCCCGCCCACATGGCCGCGCTGGAGCCCTGGCAGATCTCGGCGATGACGGCCTCGCAGCTGGCCATGCTCGGCACGGAGCAGGTCGCCGCGCTGACGCCCGGCGGCTTCGGCCACCTCAGCGCCGAGCAGATCCCGTCGCTGGGCGCGGCCGAGGTCGGCGCGCTGAAAGGCAACCAGATCAATGCGATGACGACCGACGCGCTGCAGGCCTTCACGCCTCAGCAGGTCGCCGCGATGACGACCAGCGAGCTCGCCGGCATCGACATGAACCACGTGGCGGCCTTCACGGCCGGGCAGCGCTCCGCGATGTCGGCCGACCAGCTCAACGCGCTGGCCGGCGCCTCGCCGCTGGTGCTCGACCTCAGCGGCCTGGGCGTGCAGACCGTGGACGCGACCCACGGCATCAGCTTCGACATCAACGCGACCGGCCAGGCCCAGCACATCGGCTGGGTCGGCGCGGGCAGCGGCCTGCTGGTGCTGGACCGCAACGGCAATGGCCGGATCGACGACGGCAGCGAACTGTTCGGCACCGCCACGCGGCTGGCCAACGGCCAGCTGGCCGAGAACGGCTTCCAGGCGCTGGCCCAGCTGGACAGCAACCACGACGGCAAGCTCACGGCGGCCGATGCGGAGTTCAGCCATCTGAAGGTGTGGGTGGGCAGCAGCGCGCAATCCGCTGGTCAGCTGAAAAGCCTGGCCGATCTGGGCATCGTCGAGCTGGACCTGAGCGCGCTGCACTCGACCACGCTGCAGCAAGGCAACCTGATCGGCCTGGAAGCCGGCTACACGACCCAGGACGGCGCTCGCCACGAATTGGCCGACGTCTGGTTCGCCCAGACCGGCACGCAGCCGCTGCCCGCGTTGACCGAGCTGCTGCAGCCGGCCACGACACCGCTGCTGGCTGGCGGTACCAGCCCGCACGCGCCCGCCACGGGCGACCATGACACCCTGGTGCACCTGGCCCTGGTGGACCGCCACCTGCGCGAATTCGACGAGAGGCAACGTCAGGTCGCCAGCAGCGCCTGGTAGCGCGAGGCCGCACACACGTTTCCTGCTGGACGAAGCGGCCGAGGCGTGGACACGCGTCGGCCTGCCGGAGATGGCCGTCGCCGGGTGCGACGGCTGGCGATCAGGCGGCCACGCTGAGCGACGACTGCGCCTGCCAGTCCATAGCCGGCGGCGCGTACTGACGCAGCAGCATCTGCGCGAGCTGCTTCACCGCGTCGTCGGTGCCGCCCTGCTGCGACGGCTGGCCAGTGCCCGCACTGCCGCCCGAACCGGACGACGACGCGGTTGTGCCCGCCGCGCTGAACATCTGGCTCAGCGTGGCGCCCAGCTTCTGCGAGAGCGTGTCCACCTCGCTGCCGCTGAGCGCACCATTGCCATCGCTGTCGCCGGCCTTGAGCGCCGCCTGCAGCACCTGGCTCATTTCCCCGGCCATGCGCTCCTGCATGGAGACGACGCCGTCACCGTTGGTGTCCAGCGGGTCGGTGCCCGAACTGCTGCTGGCGCTGGTGCTGCTGGTGCTGGACTCGTCGCCCTGGGGTGGTGATGGCGGCATGCCGCCCGGCCCGCCGGGGCCGCCACCGCTGCCCATGCGCTGCTGCGCGAACGCCATCGTCGACGAGGGCTGCGGCAGCAGGCTCTTGATGCCGGCGTCCAGTTCCGAGCTGCTCAGGCTGCCGTCGCCATCGCTGTCCATCGCGGCGAAGCGGTCCTCGGCCTTGCCGAGGTCGGTGCCGGTCTTCTCGGACAGTTTGTCCAGGACGGTCTGCAGTTCGGTGGCGTCCACGCCGCCGCTGCCGTCGGTGTCTGCCTTGGCGAAGCGGGCCTGGGCGCGCTGGGCACCATCGGGCGGCCCCGGGGTGCGGGCCGCCCAGGCGGACGCGCCACTGGTTGCGCTGGTGATGTTCATGGGAACTCCTGGCAAGGAAGGAAGGGTTGAAGAGGCACCCGGGCGCTCGCCCAGGTCCGACCCATTCTTTGCAGCCCGGGTTTCCTGTTCGTCAGCAGCATGTGTCGGGGCGGACACAAAGGCCTTTTGGAGACAGTGAACAGATCGGCGAAAGCAGGCCTGTTCGCGGCATGCCTGTCGCCCATGAAAAAGCCGCCGGCCCGCAGGGCGGCGGCTTGCTCGATCCAGGTGGCGGATCAGGCCTGGGTCGTGCGGCCCTTGGGCGAACGGCGGCGGGCGACGAAGCCCATCACGCCCAGGCCGCCGAGCATCATGGCCCAGGTCTCGGGCTCCGGCACCGGGTTGGCGTAGGTGATCGAGAAGTTGAACTCGTGGATCGCAACGCCGGTGATCGCGCTCGTGCCGGTGTTCACGCCTTCGGCGGCGGTGAACGACAAGCCGCCGTTGGTCAGCGTGACGTTGGGGGTCAGCGCGAAGACGGTGTTGGCCGTGCCGTAGACGATGTTGCCGGTCGACGTGTAGCTGGTGATGGCCGACGTGAAGTTCACGACGTCCGCGCCGGTCGCCACGCCGACGCCCGAGTTGGCGGTGCCGATGTCGAACTGCAGCGCCGTGATGGTGATGCCGTTGACCGTCGTGCTGGTCAGGAAGTTGACCGGCGTCGAGATCTTGAAGTAGTCGGTCGTGGTGGTGGCACCGACGACTTCGTACGACGAGATCGTGTAGTCCTGGCCGTTGTAGCCCGCCGCGGCGAAGGTCTGCGTCTGGCCGAAGGTGGCGATGTTGCCGCTGCCCAGGATGTAGCCGGTGCCGCTGGTGCTGTTGAAGCCGGCGATCGAGAAGGTGAAGGTGTCACCCGGGACGACGCCGGCGCTGGCGCCCTGCGTGAAGGCCATGGCCGCCGCAGCGGCCAGCGTGAGTCCGAACCGGCGCGCGCCGGTGCTCCTGAAAATCTGGCTCATGGAAATCCCTCGAAGTGTTGAATTTGCCCGGCGCGTCATCCCGATGAATGACGGACCTGTGACGGATGGCAAGCTAACACCTCGCCCTCACG
This sequence comes from Roseateles sp., assembly GCF_965229315.1. Classification (GTDB taxonomy): domain Bacteria; phylum Pseudomonadota; class Gammaproteobacteria; order Burkholderiales; family Burkholderiaceae_C; genus Pelomonas. The sequence continues at coordinate 709,258 of NZ_CBDDJA010000002.1, read as the reverse complement.
GCGCGGACACAACCCCCCTCGGGTGGGGGCCCGTGATTCCGAGCAGCGGGTTTCCACCCAATCTCGACGGAGGCAGCCGGTCAGAGCGCGTCCGGCCCCTGCACCGCATGCAACGTGACCTCCGGCTCGCCATCGCGCTGGCGCCAGCGCAGCCACCAGACGGCACCCTTCTTCACGGCCCATTCCTGATCCACGCCGGCCAGCAGGTGGGCGGCCAGCAGGCCCAGCGTGGGCTGGTGGCCGCAGATCAGCACGGGCTCGGCGGCCTTGGGCCAGCGCGAGGCCTCGAGGAGCGCCGTGAGGGCCGCGTCAGGCGCCAGCGACGGCACGATGCGCATCTCGCGGCCCAGCGCCTCGGCCGTCTGGCGGCAGCGCAGCGCGGGGCTGACGAGCACGCGCGTCGTCGCGGCCAGGCGCTGGTTCAGCCAGGCGGCCATGCGCCGCGCCTGGCGTTCGCCCTTGGGCGTCAGCGCGCGCTGCAGGTCGTCCTGGCCGGGTGCCGCGATCTCGGCTTCGGCGTGGCGCCAGAGGATCAAGTCCATGCGCTCGCTGCCCTCACTCCGAGAAGCGCCTCATCAGCGCCTGCTGTGCGCTGACGCCGCGGTCGCTGACCCGCACCGAGCGGCCGTCCGGGCCGAGCTGCCAGGCGTCCAGCGAGTCGTGCAGGTAGGGCTGGAGCGCCTCGTCGATGACGCGCTGGCGCAGCCGGGCGTCCTGCACCGGCCAGGCCACCTCGATGCGGCGGAACATGTTGCGGCTCATCCAGTCGGCACTGGACAGGAACAGCGCCTCGCCGTCGTCGCCCTCCCTGGGTTCACTCCAGCGGAAGTAGCAGACACGCGAATGCTCCAGGAAGCGGCCGACGATGGAGCGCACGACGATGTTGTCGCTGATGCCCGGCAGGCCCGGCGGCAGCATGCAGGCGCCGCGCACGATGAGGTCCACCTTCGCGCCGGCCTGCGCCGTGAGCAGCAGCGCCTGGATCAGCTCGGCATCGGTCAGCGCATTGATCTTCACGACCACGCGCGCGCCCGCATAGCCGGCGGCCGCGGCGGCCTGCACCTGGGCCAGCAGCTCCAGCATGCGGCTGTGCATGTTGAACGGTGCCAGCAGCATGCGCCGCGGCGCCTTGAACCTGCCCAGCGCCGCGAGCTGGCGGAACACCATGTCGGCATCGGCCGTGAGGTCCGCGTCGGCCGTCATCAGGCCCAGGTCGGTGTACAGGCGCGCGGTCTTGGGGTTGTAGTTGCCGGTGGAGATGTGCCCGTAGCGGCGCAGCCGTTGCTTGGGCCCCTGGCCCTCGCGGCGCGTGATCAGCAGCAGCTTGGCGTGCGTCTTGTAGCCGACGATGCCGTACACCACCTGCGCGCCCACGGCCTCCAGCCGCTCGGCCCAGTTGATGTTGGCCTCCTCGTCGAAGCGGGCCTTCAGCTCCACCACGCACATGACCTCCTTGCCACGCCGCGCCGCCTCGATGAGCAGGTCCATCAGCTCGGACTTGGCCCCCGTGCGGTAGATGGTCTGCTTGATGGCCAGCACGTCGGGGTCCAGCACTGCCTCGCGCAGCATCTGCACGACCGGCTCGAAACTCTCGAACGGGTGGTGCAGCAGCACGTCGCCCTTCTTCAGCTTCTCGAAGATGGACTTGTGCCGCGGCAGCCGCCCGCTGGGCCACGCGGGCTCGTAGGGCTTGAAGCGCAGGCCCGGCGCGTCGGTCTGGTCGATGAGCTCGTTCAGTCGCACCAGGTTGACCGGGCCGTTGACGCGGTACAGCGCCGCATTGGGCAGGCCGAACTGCTGCAGCAGGAACTCCGACAACTCCTCCGGGCAGCTGTTGACCACCTCCAGCCGCACCGCGCGGCCGAAGTGGCGCGTCGTCAACCCGGAGCGCAGCGCATGGCGCAGGTTGGCGATCTCCTCCTCGTCCACCTCCAGGTCGGAGTCGCGCGTGACGCGGAACTGCGAGAACGCCTCGACCTTGCGGCCCGGGAACAGCTCCTCCAGGTGCGCGCGGATGATGCTGGTCAGCAGCGCAAAGGCCTGGCGGCCGTCGCTGAGGTTGGCCGGCAGCTTGATGACGCGCGGCAGCACGCGCGGCACCTTGACGATGGCGATGCGGTTGTCGCGGCCGAAGGCGTCCTTGCCGGACAGGCGCGCAATGAAGTGCAGCGACTTGTTGGCCACCTGCGGGAAAGGGTGGGCCGGGTCCAGCCCCACGGGCACCAGCAGCGGCCTGACCTCGCGCTCGAAGTACTTGCTCACCCAGGCGCGCTGCGGCTCGTCGCGGTCGGCATGGTTGAGCACCACGATGCGCTGCTTGCGCAGCAGCGGCGTGAGCTGCTCGTTGAAGATGTGGTACTGCTCGTCGATCAGCAGGTGCGCCGCGCGGCCCACGCGGTCCACATCCTGGTTGCTGACCGGTGACAGCGGGTCGCGGGCGGCGTCCAGCATGTCGGCGAAGCGCACCTCGAAGAACTCGTCCAGGTTGCTGGAGACGATGCAGACGTAGCGCAGCCGCTCCAGCAGCGGCACGTCCTCTCGCTGGGCCTGCGCGAGCACGCGGCGGTTGAACTCCAGGATGGCTTGTTCGCGGTTCAACAGCTTCAACGGGATCGGGTCGGTCATGCGCAAAAGTGTATGAAGCTTGTGTGACAGTGCCTTGAAGCATCGGCCGCCACCCGGCTCGGATAATCCGGCCCATGCACCTGATGATCCCCCATGCCGGCTCCCTCGACGAGGCCGCGCGGCATGCGTTTGCCAGCCTGGCCCTGCCCAACCTGGCCACGCTGCTGGCCCGGCTGAGCCCGGCCGACACCTGGGGCAGCGACGAGTTCTCGCCCCTGCCCCCGCACACCCTGGCCCTCGCGGCGCTGCGCGGCCAGGCCGAGCCCAGCGCCGCCGCCTGGGCCGCGAGCGCCGGCCCCGAGCTGGCCTGGGCGCTGATGACCCCCGTGCACCTGGCCGTAGGCACGGACGGCGTGGACGTGCTGCCGCCCGCGGCGCTGCAGCTGTCCGAGTCCGATGCGGCCCGCTTCGCCGCCGCGCTGCACGCGCTGTGGCCCGCTGCCGAGGGCTGGCAGTGGCAGCTGCTGGACGTCACGCGCTGGGCCGTGGGCCACGCGACCGCGCTGGACGACCCCGAGCTCGCCCGCACCGCCAGCATCGAGCGCGCCGCCGGCCGGCCCATCGAGCCCTGGCTGCCGCAGAGCCGCGTGCTGCGCCGCTGGCAGAACGAGGCGCAGATGCTGCTGCACGGCCATGCGCTGAACGACGAGCGTGAAGCGCGTGGCGCGCACGCGGTGAACTCGGTCTGGATCGGCGACATCGGCCGCGCCAATGGCAGGCCGGCGGACGTGACCGTGGACGCGCGGCTGACCGAGCCGCTGCTCAATGGTGACCTCGCCGCCTGGGCCGAGGCCTGGCAGCGTCTGGATGCCGGCCCGCTGGCGGCACTCGCCACTCACCCCGGAACCATCAGCCTGACGCTCGGCGGCGAGCGCTTCGCGACCCGCTTCACGGCGCAGCCGCTGTCGTTCATCGAGAAGCTCAGGCGCCGCTTCAGGACGAGCGACGTCGCCGCCGTGCTGGAGGCGCTGTGAACAGCCCTCGCCTGATCGAACGCGACGTGCCGCCGCGCACCGCCTGGGCGCTGGAGCAGGCCGGCATCGCCCCGCTGCTCGCCCGCCTGCTCGCCGCCCGCGGCGTGCGCGAGGCGACCGAACTGGACGAAGGCCTGCAACACCTGCTGCCGCCGGCCGACCTGAAAGGCCTGCCCGACGCCGGCCGCCTGCTGGCCGACGCCATCCAGTCGGGCAAGCGCATCGTCGTCGTCGCCGACTACGACTGCGACGGCGCCACCGCCTGCGCCGTCATGCTGCGCGGCCTGCGGCTGCTGGGCGCGCAACCGGCCCAGGTCGGCTACGTCGTGCCCGACCGCGCCGTGCACGGCTACGGCCTCACGCCGACCATCGTCGACCTGGCCCGCGCGCAGCAGCCGGGGCTGCTGGTGACCGTGGACAACGGCATCGCCAGCCTGGCCGGCGTCGCGCATGCGCGCGCGCTGGGCATCCAGGTGCTGGTGACCGACCACCACCTGCCGGCGCTCGTCGACGGCGCCCTCGTCGTGCCCGACGCCGAGGCCATCGTCAACCCCAACCAGCCCGGCTGCACGTTCGCGAGCAAGTCGCTGGCCGGCGTGGGCGTGGCGTTCTACGTGCTGCTGGGCCTGCGCGCCGAGCTGCGCGCGCGCAACGCCCTGCCCTCGCCCGAGCCGCGGCTGGACGGCCTGCTCGACCTGGTCGCGCTGGGCACGGTGGCCGACGTCGTCAAGCTCGACGCCAACAACCGCCGGCTCGTCGCACAAGGCCTCAGGCGCATGCGCGCCGGCCGCGCGCAGCCCGGCGTGATGGCCTTGTTCAGCGCCGCCAAGCGCGACGCGAGCCAGGCGCAGGGCTTCGACCTCGGCTTTGCGCTGGGCCCGCGCATCAACGCGGCCGGGCGCCTGGCGGACATGACGCTGGGCATCGAGTGCCTGACCACCGACGACCCGGCGCGCGCACTCGAACTGGCCACGCAGCTGGACGGCATCAACCGCGAGCGCCGCGAGATCGAGACCGGCATGCGCGAGATGGCCGAGGCGCGGCTGGATGCGCTGGTCGAGGCACTGGCCGGCGCGCTGCCGCCGGCCGTGGCGCTGTTCGACGCGGACTTCCACGAAGGCGTCGTGGGCATCGTCGCCTCGCGCATCAAGGACCGCGTGCACCGCCCCACCTTCGTGTTCGCGCGCGGCGCGGACGGGCACCTCAAGGGCTCGGGGCGCTCCATCCCGGGCTTTCACCTGCGCGACGCGCTGGACCTGGTCGCCAAGCGCGAGCCCGACCTGCTCGCCAAGTTCGGCGGCCACGCGATGGCGGCCGGTGCGACGCTGGCGGTGGACGACCTGCAGCGCTTCGCGCTGGCGCTGGCGCGTGTCGCCGAGGAATGGCTGAGCGAGCAGGACCTGACCCGCACGCTGCGCCACGACGGCGCGCTGCCGCCCGGTGCGGCAACCGCCGAGACGGCGCGGCTGCTGGACGCGCAGGTCTGGGGCCAGGGCTTCGAGCCGCCGGTGTTCTGCGACCGCTTCGAGCTGATCTCGCAGCGCCTGGTGGGCGAGAAGCACCTGAAGCTGCGCCTGCGCCAGGACGGCCGGCTCATCGACGCGATCTGGTTCAACCACGTGGACATGCTGCCGGAGCGCGTCACGCTGGCCTACCGCCTGAGCCTGGACGAGTGGCAGGGCCAGCAGCGCGTGCAGTACGTGGTGGAGGCGGCGCAGGCGTGACGGAGTTGGCGGCCCGGTCGGACCGCCCCAGGTGCGTCACCGATCTGTCACGGGCGCTTCCAAGAATGCAAGTCGGCAGCATGCCCCGGCGGTCGGGCGCGCGCCCCACTCCCGGAGCCTCCCGATGCGCGCACGCGCCGACAACCCCCTGGCCCATGCGCTCGCGCGGCTGATCGCCCAGCAGACCTTCGACATCCACTTCCAGCCGCTGGTGGCCATCGACCGCGCGGAGATCTTCGGCTTCGAGGCGCTGACCCGAGGACCGGCCGACAGCCCGCTGCATTCACCGCTCGTGCTGTTCGAGACCGCCGCGCGCGAGGGCCGGCTGGTGGAGCTGGAAAAGCTGATCCTGCGGCGCGCCACGCAGCGCTTCAAGGCGCTGGGCCTGCCAGGGCAGCTGTTCCTGAACGTCACCGCCGACACGCTGCTGGCCGCGCGCGAACATGTGTCGCGGCTGGCCGGCGACCTGGAAGGCCTGGGCCTGCCCACGTCCCGCGTCGTCATCGAGCTGACCGAGACGCGTCCCATCGAGGACCTGGCGCAGCTCGACGGCGCGCTGGCCGCGCTGCGCGCGCACGGCTTTCGCATCGCGCTGGACGACCTCGGCGAGGGCTTCGCCTCGCTGCGCCGCTGGATGGAGATGCGGCCGGATTTCGTCAAGATCGACCGCCATTTCATCGACGGCATCGCGCAGGAGCCGCTGAAGCAGCAGTTCGTGCGCTCCATCGTCGAGATGGCCGCCACCAGCGGCTGCCAGGTCGTGGCCGAAGGGTTGGAGCAGGAGCCGGACCTGGCCGTGCTGCGCCGCCTGGGGCTGACGATCTGCCAGGGCTACCTGTTCGCCCGCCCCAGCGCCACGCCGCGTGCGCAGTTGCGCGTCGAGTGGAGCGGGCGCCTGGCCGCCGAAGCCCAGCCTCGCTTGCTGCAGAACGACGAGGCGCTGCCGGTCGCGCAGGGCGCCATCACCACCGCCGCGCAACTGGCCCGCCGCGGCCACACCGTGTCGCCGCAGATGAGCTGCAAGGCCGTGGTGGACCTGTTCCGCCTGGACGACCAGTTGCTGTCCATGCCGGTGCTGGACGAGCAGCAGCGCCCCATCGGCGTGCTGCGCTCGCTGCACGTGATGAAGCGCAGCACCGAGCGTTACTTCATGGACATCTTCGCCCGCCGCAGTTGCAGGGAGCTGATGGACCCCACGCCGCTGGTGTTCGACGTCTCCACGCCGCTGCGCGCGATGAGCGACGCGGTGGCCAACCTGGACGAGCGGCTGCTGACCGACGGCTTCATCGTCACGCGCGACGGCGCCTACTTCGGCTCGGGCCGCAGCTCCGACCTGCTGAAGGCCGTGTCCGACCTGCAGGTGCACGCCGCGCGCTACGCCAACCCGCTCACACTCTTGCCCGGCAACGTGCCCATCGACAACCACCTGGACCGCCTCATCACGGCCGGCGAGACCTTCGCCGCGGTGGTCTGGGACATCGACCACTTCAAGCCCTTCAACGACGTCTACGGCTACCGCATCGGCGACGACATCATTCGCCTGGCCGCCCGTGTGCTGACGCAGGCCGCCGACCCGCAGCTGGACTTCGTCGGCCACATCGGCGGCGACGACTTCGTCATGGTGCTCAGCAGCGCCGACTGGGAGGTGCGGCTGGCACGCGTGTGCGAGGCCTTCGACGCCGGCGTGCGCAGCTTCTTCTCGGCCGAGCACCTGGCCGCCGGCGGCTATGTAACGCTGAACCGCCAGAACCAACCCACCTTCCACCCGCTGCCGACCATCTCGGCCGGCGCGGTGCTGCACCTGCCGGGCAGCGTCGAGAACTCCCGCGCCCTCAGCAGCGCGCTGGCCGAACCCAAGCGCGTGGCCAAGGGTCGAGCGGGCGGCAGCCGCTTCTTCGTGGACCGCCGCCAGCCCGGCGCACGTGCGCTGCAGGCGGCGTAGCCATGTTCATGGCTGGCAAACAGGCGGGCTGACACAATCGGGGCGTGAACCTCGACCCTGCGCTCAACGCCGATCTGCACTGCCATTCCGTCGTGTCGGACGGCACGCTCACGCCCGAGGCCCTGGCCCAGCGCGCCAAGGCGGCCGGCGTGCAGCTCTGGGCGCTGACCGACCATGACGAGATTGGCGGCCAGCAGCGCGCCATCGCCGCGGCCAGGGCGGTCGGCCTGCCCTACCTGACCGGCACCGAGATCTCGGTGACCTTTGCCGGGCGCGTGGTGCACATCGTGGGCCTGGGCTTCGACCCCACCGCCACCGAGATCGTCGAGGGCCTGCGAACCACGCGCGGCGGCCGCGGGCCGCGGGCCCGCGAGATGGCGGCGGGACTGGCGGCGGTGGGCATCCCTGGCGCGTTCGAGGGCGCGCTGACCTACGTGGGCAACCCGGACCTGATCTCGCGCACCCATTTCGCCCGCTTCCTGGTCGATGCGGGCCACTGCGCCGACGTGCCCGAGGTGTTCCGCCGCTTCCTGACCGAGGGCAAGCCCGGCTTCGTGCCCCACAAGTGGGCGTCGCTGAAGGACGCCGTGGGCTGGATCACGCGCGCCGGCGGCATCGCCGTCATCGCCCACCCGGGCCGCTACGACTTCACGCCCACCGAGGAATACGCCCTCATCACCGAATTCATCGCGCACGGCGGGCGCGGCATCGAGGTCGTCACCGGCAGCCACACACCGGCCGAATTCGTGGAATACGCCGACACGGCGCTGGAGTTCGGCCTGCTGGCGTCGCGGGGCTCGGACTTCCACAGCCCCGACGAGAGCCGCATCGACCTGGGCACGCTGCCGCCGCTGGCCGCCAGGCTGACGCCCGTGTGGGCCGAACTGGCCGACCGCATCCATCGTTGACGCCATGGCCCAGCGCTTCGAAGTCCACCCCGACAACCCGCAGCCCCGCTTCCTGCGCCAGTGCGCGCAGATGCTGCAGGCCGGCGGCCTGGGCGCGATCCCGACCGACTCCAGCTATGCGCTGGTCTGCCGGCTGGACGACAAGGCCGCCGTCGAGGCGCTGCGCCGCGTGCGCGGCGTGGACGAAAAGCACCACCTGACGCTGCTGTGCCGCGACCTGTCGGAGCTGGCCAACTACGCGATGGTGGACAACCGCCAATACCGGCTGCTCAAGCTCGCCACGCCCGGCGCCTACACCTTCATCCTGCCGGCCACCAAGGAAGTGCCGCGGCGGCTGTCCCACCCCAGCCGGCGCACCATCGGCCTGCGCGTGCCCGACCACAAGGTCACGCAGGAGCTGCTGGCCATCTTCGGCGAGCCGCTGCTGTCGGCCACGCTGATCCTGCCCGGCGAAACCGAACCGATGAACGACGCCGCGGACGTCTGCGCGCGGCTGGACCGGCAGCTGCAGTTCGTGCTGGACGCCGGCGCCTGCCCCGCCCAACCCACCACGGTGCTGGACCTGAGCCAGGGCGATGAGCCCACGTTGGTGCGCCAGGGCCGCGGCGAGTTGCAGCGGCTCGGCCTGCACATCGACTAGGACCCTGCCGCAGGGCGAGCAACACGAGTGAAGCTGGAGTGAAACTGGCATGCCGCCACCGCCTGCGGCAGCCGGCTCAATGGCCGTCGCGCGTCGGCCCAAGGAACTTGCCTTCCTTGTTCGAGTAGGTCCAGCGCCGGTATTCGGGCAGCAGCGCCATCGGCGGCTTCGCATCCTCGTTCTGGTAGTGGTACAGCTCGGCGTCACCGCTATCCGGATCCCAGGTGCCCATCACGTAGAAGCTTTGTGTGCCCTTCTTGAAGGTCGCGGACAGCCAGACGTCGCCCACCTGCGCCCAGTGCTTGTTGTCCTTCTTGAACTGCGCGGCAGCCTTGTCGCCGACGACCTTGTTCTCCTCCAGCACGGCGGTCAGCACGTCGCAGGTCACCTTGACGGCGATCTGCTGCGCGCCCTTGAAGACCGACGGATAGGCCTTGCCGCCGTTGGCCTTGTTGAGCACCGTGCTGGGCGACGCCTCCACCAGCGAGCTGGTCTTGACGTTCTTGTTCTTCTTGTAGCGCTCGACGGCCCAATCGAACGCGATGGCCGCGCTCACTTCCTTCTTGATGTGGTCGCCGTAGAACTTGTCCTCGACCTTCTTGAACTTGATCGGGTTCTTGCCGCACCAGAGCAGGAAGGCCTGGTCCACGTCGAGTTGCCGGGATTCGTTGGGCTTGGGCGCCGCGGCCTTGAGTTTCTCCAGCTTTTCGTAGTTGACCTTGACGATGTCCGCCAGTCCCTTGGCAAAGGCGTCCTTGAGGAACTCGACCTGCTTGGTCTCGAAGAAGCTCAGCAGCTTGTCCCACTGGGATTCGTCGAAGTCGGGCTTGGCGACCTTCTTCACGTAGTCCACGAAGTTGGCGTCGATCTTCTTCTTGATGTTGGTGTCGAAGCTGGACTGGAACTTCGCGGCCGTGACACCGGTGTAGGTTTCGAACTGCTCCAGCTTCAGCGTCTTGTAGCGCTCCGCGTCACTGGCCTTCAAGGCCAGGATCACGTCGTCGGTCTGCTTGGGAAACGGGAACTCCAGGTCCGCGTCGATGGTGACGGTCTTCTTGAAGCGCTTGGGGTTGGCCGTGTCGGCAAAGGCGTACGAGAACTTGACCTTGTATTTCACGATGGGCTCCTGAAGTAGGCGGCCCCTGCCGCCAGGCGCATGCGTCATGCATCCGTCGTTGGTGGCCACTTCACCCGGTCAGTTCCCCGGTTCATGCACGACCGCCACGCGCCGCCAGCCGCTGCGCCGCCGCGTTGGCGGCCCCCGGCAAACGCATGTCGCCGCCCGCAACCACCGCCCATCGCGGGTTTCCCCGCAGTTCATCCAGCGTTCCTGCAGTTCATCCACCGCGGCTCGCGATTGATCGCAGACGGCTGGCAGCACCCCGGTCCATTGCCGAAACTGACGCCATCGAACAAGCAATCACGCGGTTCGAACCCACCCACCGGAGCCCACCATGAACCTGCAAACCGCCTTCGCCGCCGTCGCCCTGACCGTCGCCACCTTCGCCGCCCAGGCCGCCCCGCAAGCCACCGTGAAGCTGGAACGCGTCGTCGTCACCGGCAAGTCCACGCAGATTGCGCAACTGCCGCGCGTCGTCGTCATCGGCTACAGCGAAGCGACGCTGGCCCGCCAGACCCTGGCCGCCGCCAAGAGCCCCGTGAAGCGCGCCTGAGCAGGCATCGACCACCCATGCGTTTGATGCCTTTTTCCACCACCGCCGAGCCGAGTCGCCAGCGCTGCTGAGCAGCGTTGCCGACTCGGTTCGGCCTTGTGCCGTCTGCCCCGTCCCAGCAGCTCCCTTCGCGGAGCTGCTGCCGTTTTGAGCGACACGCGAACCGCACGCCGCGCGCGCTGTCGATCACCGCTCGCAAGCCGCCCGCAAGCGGCTTTTCCATCGGCGCGGCGCCCCTGGCCTAACGCCGATTGCGCACGCATTTCGTCCCCGGTTTCCGCAGCTCATCCGGCGCAGCCGACGCTTGATCGCAAGCCGGTGGAAACGGCCGCCGCCAGTGCCGAAACTGGCTCCATCGAACAAGCATTCACGCAGTTCGTTACCCCCCCAAAGGAGCCCATCATGACCCTGCAAACCGCCCTCACCGCCGTTGTCCTGGCCTTCACGGCCGTCACCGCCCAGGCCGCCACGCAAGCCACCGTCAAGCTGGATCGCGTCGTCGTCACTGGCAAGTCCATGCAAGTCGCACAACTGCCGCGTGTCGTGGTTACCGGCTACAGCGAAGCCACCCGCCTGCGCTACGCCACGCTGGCCGCCGCCAAGACCGCCCCCGGCATCAAGCGCATCTGACACAGGCGTCGCCCCCCAATGCCATTGACGCCTTTTTCCACCGTCGCCGAGCCGAGTCGCCAGCGCTGCCGAGCAGCGTTGCCGACTCGGCTCGACAGCTTTTTGCGCATATCGATGCGCCCAATGCTTCGTGGCCCCGCCCGGCCGCGCTTCCTAGAGTGCAGCGCTTTCCACTCGCGCACTCTGGAACATGCCGACTCGCCTCCACCCTCTGGCCGCCGCCCTCGTCGCTGCATTCCTCGCACCGGTCCACGCCGCCGAGGTCACCGCGCTGGACCGCGTCGAGGTGACGGCCCAGCGCCGCACTGAATCGGCCCAGGACGTCGGCATCGCGATCAGCGTGCTGTCCGGCGACGAACTCAAGGCCCGCGGCGTCAGCCAGGTCAACCAGCTGCAGGGCGAGGTGCCCAGCCTGGAGATCGAACCCGCGTTCGGCAGCGGCCAGGCGCAGTTCCGCATCCGCGGCATCGGCTTCCAGGACTACGGCGCCAACAATGCCTCGCCCGTGGGCGTGTACGTGGACGAGGTGGGCTTCGCCTTCCCGGTGCAGACGCAGGGCCTGCTGTTCGACCTGGAACGCGTGGAGGTGCTGCGCGGGCCGCAGGGCACGCTGTACGGCAAGAACACGACGGCCGGCGCCGTCAACCTGCTGTCGCGCCGGCCCACGCGCCAGGCCGAGGCCGGCTTCAGCGTCGGCGCGGGCTCGCACGCGGCCGTGCAGGCGCAGGGCTACCTGTCCGGGCCGCTGGCCGACGGCGTGCGCGGCCGGCTGTCCGTCGCCAGCGAGCGCGGCGGCGCCTGGCAGCACAACCGCGTGACCGGCGAGAAGCTGGGCGACCAGCGCATCGATGCCGTGCGCGGGCAACTGGAGGTGGACGTCACGCCCGACCTGCTGGCGCGCGTCAGCCTCAGCCACAACCAGGACCGCTCCGATGCGCAAGGCCTGTACGTGCCGACGCCGCGCAGCCACACCGGCCAGGCCGCGGACACGGACCGCAGCGCCACCGGCTGGGGCCTGCAGAGCGACTTCGCGCAGCTCGCCGGCGTCAGCGCCAATGCCAAGCCCTCGCGAGACAACAGCGCCACCCACCTGTCCCTGACGCTGGACTGGCACCTCGGCGCCACCCGGCTCACCAGCATCACCGCCCACCAGCGCTTCACGCGCCGCGAACTGGGCGACTGGGACGGCACGGCCGTCAACCATTCCGACGTCTATTGGCAGGACCGCGCCCGCGTGACGACGCAGGAACTGCGCCTGGCCGCCGACGCGCAGGCCACGCTGCCCTGGGTCGTCGGCGCCTACTACGCGAAGGAAAGCCTGAACGAGGACTGGCTGACCGACTTCCGCCACGACTACGGCCTCATCACGCGCACCCGCTACGGCCAGGACGGCCGCACCACCGCCGTGTTCGGCCAGGCCGACGTGCCGCTCGCCGCCCAGTGGACGCTGGTGGCCGGCCTGCGCCAGGAGCGCGAGACCCGCAGCCTGCACGACTTCAGCACCGGCACCACACCCGTCATCGCCGGCCTGGGCGTCAGCGGCGCGGCCGCGTCGCTGACCCGCAACCAGACCTCCGGCAAGCTGGCGCTGCAGTTCAAGCCCGAGGCGGGCACGCTGCTGTACGCGTCGCTGAGCCGCGGCCTGAAGTCCGGCGGCATCACCGCGCACAACACCTTCAACACGCTGGCGCTGGCGCCCTTCCAGCCCGAGAAGCTGGTCGCGCTGGAGCTGGGCGCCAAGGCCGACCTGAGCCGCCAGCTGCGCGTCAATGCCGCGCTCTTCCACTACGACTACCGCGACCAGCAGTTCCAGGACGTGACCACCTCGCCCACCGGCGCGCTGATCGGCAAGATCATCAACATCCCGCGCTCCAAGATCGACGGCGGCGAGTTCGAGCTGCAGTGGCGCCCGCTGGCCGGCCTGTCCATCGGCCAGTCGCTGGGCTACAAGCAGGGCTCGTTCAAGGACTTCAGCTCGCCGCTGCTGGGCAACCTGTCCGGCCACAGCCAGTTCTTCCCCCGCCTCAGCTACGGCGGCTCGGTCGCCTATGCGTGGACGGCCAACGGGCTGGACCTGAAGCTGGCCGGCGACTACAGCGACCGCAGCCGCTACGCCTCGTGGCTGAACCGGCTCAACGTGGACGGCGGCACGGTCTACGACATCCCGGCCTACTGGCTGGCGAACGCGAGGTTCGAGATCGCGCCGGCCAACTCGCCCTGGCAGGCGACGGTGGGCGTGCGCAACCTGTTCGACCGCGGCTACGACCTGACGCGCAACTTCTTCGGCAACCGCCCCAGCACGGCCGACGACCTCAACGTGGCCGCCGCCGGCCAGCCGCGCACCTGGTCGGTCAGCGTCAGCTACGCCTACTGAGCCGCGCATGGCTGGCTATGCTGCCGCCATGGCAACAGACCTGCTCGGCAACCCGCTGCTGGATGGCGACCCCGCGCTCATCGCCGGCCTCAACGACTTCGTCGGTGGCTTCCTGGCCTACGAGACGCGCGCGGAAACCATCCTCGCCACCGCCGCCGCGCACCCGCACGCGGTGATGGCACAGGTGTACGCGGGCTGGCTGTGGATGTTCCTGGAGGCGCCCGAAGCGCCGGCCAAGGCGCAGCCCTTCCTGGACGCGGCGCGTGCCGCGCTGCGGCCCGGCGCCACGCCCGCCCACCACCGCGAGCACGAGCAGGTCGCGCTGCTGGCCGACTGGGTCGCGGGCGACACCGCCGCCGTGGAGCGCCGCGCCGCGCAGATCGCCGCGCACTGGCCGCACGACCTGGCCGTCGTGAAGCTGGCGCAGTACCTGGCCTTCAACCGCGGCGACGCGCCGGCCATGCTGCGCATCATCCTGGCCGTGCTGCCCGCCAACGCGCACAACGCGCATGCACACGGCATGGCCGCGTTCGCCTGGGAGCAGGCGCACCGGCTGGACGAAGCCGAGGCCGCCGCGCGGCTGGCGCTGTCGCTGCAGCCGCGCGAGCCCTGGGCCCAGCATGCGCTGGCCCATGTGCTGCTGACGCGTGGCCGCGTGGACGACGGCCTGCGCTTCCTCGAAGCCGTTCGCGGCACCTGGACCGGGCTGAACTCCTTCATGGCCACGCACCTGTGGTGGCACCTCGCGCTGTTCTACCTGGCACGCGGCCGCCAGGCCGACGCGCTGGCGCTGTACGACCGCCAGGTCTGGGGCGTGTCGCCCGGCTACTCGCAGGACCAGGCCGGCGCGGTGCAGCTGCTGGCGCGGCTGGAATGGACGGGTGTGGACGTCGGCCCGCGCTGGAGCGCGCTCGCCGAGCACCTGGCCGCGCGCGCCCAGGACACGACCGAGCCCTTCCTCAGCCTGCTCTACCTGCACGGCCTGGCCCGCGCCGGCCGCCCCGAGGCGGACACGCTGCTGGCCGCCATCGCCGCGCGCGCCGAGGCCGCGACCGGCGAGGCCCGCATCGCCTGGCGCGACGCCGCGCTGCCGGTCGCGCAAGGCCTGGCCGCGCTGGCTCGCGGCGATGCGGCCGCCGCCGCCGCGGCGCTGTCGCAAGGGCTGCCTCGCCTGGTGCGCATCGGCGGCAGCCATGCGCAGCGCGATCTGTTCGCACAGCTGCAGATCGACGCCGCCACGCGCGCCGGCGCCTGGCGCGACGCGCAGCAGGCGCTGGAGCTGCGCCGGCTGTTGGACCCGCGCGACGTACCGGTCAACGCCCGCCTGGCCGCGCTGTACGAGCAGCTGGGCCTGCCGGGGCTGGCGGCCGACGCTCGCACCCACGCGGCAGCCGCCGCATGAGGCGCCTGCTTGCCGCGCTGCTGTTGCTCGCGCTGTGCCTGCCCGCTGCGGCCGGCACGCTGCGCGTCGCGCTGCAACTGGAGCCGCCGCTGCTGGACCCGACCGTCGGCGCCGCCGCCCCCATCGGCGAGGTGGTCTACGGCAACGTCTTCGAAGGCCTGGTCACGCTGGCCGAGGACGGCAGCGCGCAGCCGCGCCTGGCCGAGCGCTGGCAGGTCTCGCCCGACGGCCTCGCCCTCACCTTGCACCTGCGCACCGGCGTGCACTTTCACGACGGCACGCCGTTCGATGCCGGCGTCGCGAAGTTCACGCTGGACCGCGCGCGTGCCGAAGGCTCCGGCAACCCGCAGCGCAGCCTGCTGGCACCCATTGCGCGCATCGACGCGCCGGACGCGCAGACGCTGGTGCTGCACCTGCAGCGCCGCGCGGGCGGCCTGCTGCAAAGCCTGGGCAGCGCCGCCTTCGTGATGGTCGCGCCGGGCACCGTGGCCACCAACCCGACCGCCCCCAACGGCACCGGCCCGTGGCGCTTCGTGCGCTGGCAGCGCGGCAACGCCATCGAGCTGGCGCGCTTCGACGGCTACTGGGGCGAGAAGGCGCGGCTGGACACGCTGCGCTACCGCTTCATCGCCGACCCCTCCGCCGCCTACGCCGCCGTCATGGCCGGCGACGTGGACCTGTTCGCCAACTTCCCCGCGCCCGAGCACCTGGCGCAGATCCGCGCCGACCGCCGCTTCGAGCTGAGCGTCGGCCTGAGCGAGGGCGAGACGCTGCTGTCCATCAACCACCGCCGCGCGCCGCTGGGCCAGCTCGCCGTGCGCCGCGCCATCGCCGCCGCCATCGACCGCCAGGCGCTCATCGACGGTGCGATGTTCGGCTACGGCCAGCCCATCGGCAGCCATTTCTCGCCGCGCCACGCGGCCTACATCGACCTGACCGGCCAGAGCCCGCACGACCCGGCCCGCGCCCGTGCGCTGCTGGCCGAGGCGCACTGGCCGGCCGACCGCGTGCTGAGCCTGAAGCTGCCGCCCACCGCCTACGCGCGCCGCGGCGGCGAGATCCTCGCGGCGCAACTCGCGGCCGTGGGCATCCGCACGCGCGTCGAGAACCTGGAGTGGGCGCAGTGGCTGGACCAGGTGTTCGTGCGCCACGACTTCGACTTGACCGTCATCGTCCACGCCGAGCCGCTGGACTACGGCATCTACGGCCGGGACGACTACTACTTCGGCTACCGCAGCGAGCGCGTGCAGGCGCTGCTGCGCGCGCTGGATGCACAAAGCGACGACACCGAGCGGCGCGCCACGCTGCAGGCCTTGCAGCGCCAGCTCAGCGACGACGCGGTCAACGGCTTCCTGTTCCAGTACCCGCGCCTGCTGGTGCAGCGCGCCGGGCTGCAGGGCGTGAAGGTCAACGCGGTCGGCAGCCTGGAGCTGGCCGGCGCCACGCTGCCAGATGCGAGCAATGCCGCCGTGGCGCAGGCCCACGGCCGGGGCGGCCTGCCGCATGCCGTGGCCACCGCGGCGCTGGCGCTGCTGGCCCTGGGCATCGCGCTGCTGGCGCGCCGCGCGCCGCCGCGCTGGCTGCTGGGCCGCCTGGCGTCGCTGGCGCTGACGCTGGCTGTCGCCAGCGTGCTGATCTTCGCCCTCGTGCAGGTCGCGCCCGGCGACCCGGCGCGCTACGTGCTCGGCATGCAGGCCGACGAGCAGGCCGTGGCCCAACTGCGCGACAAGCTCGGCCTGGATGCGCCCGCGCCGGCCCGCTATGGCCAATGGATTGCGGCCCTGGCGCGCGGCGACCTCGGCACCAGCCTGACCTACCAGATCCCGGTCAGCCAGTTGCTGGCCGAGCGCCTGCCGCTGACGCTGCCGCTGGCGGCACTGGCGCTGCTGGCGGCCGTTGCGCTGGCGCTGCCGGCGGCGCTGGTGGCAGCGCGCCGGCCCGGCGGCGCGGTGGACCGCGTGGTCGGCGCGTTCTCGCAACTGGGCGTGTCGGTGCCGGACTTCTGGCTGGGCGTCATGGGCGCGTGGCTGTTCGCCGTCGTGCTGCGCTGGGTACCGGCCGGCGGCTTCCCGGGCTGGGATGCGGGCCTCGCTGAAGGGCTGCGCGCGCTCGTCCTGCCGGCCATCGCCCTGGCGCTGCCACAGGCCGCCATCCTGACCCGCGTGCTGCGCGGCGCACTGGCCGAACTGGCGCACGCCGAGTTCCTGCGCACCGCGCGCGCCAAGGGCGCGGGCCGCTGGCGCGTGCTGTGGCGGCATGCGCTGCCCAACGCCGCCGGCCCGGTGCTGACGCTGCTGGGCCTGCAGACGGCCTACCTGCTGGCCGGCTCGGTCATCGTCGAGAACGTGTTCTTCCTGCCGGGTGTGGGGCGGCTGCTGTTCCAGGGCGTCACGTCGCACGACCTGGTGCTGGTGCAGAGCCTGGTGCTGGTGCTGGTGGCGCTGGGCGTGGCCGTGTCGGCGCTGGTCGAGCTGGCCGCGCGCGCGGCCGACCCGCGGCTGGCGCGGCGCGGGGGTGGCGCATGAGCCCCGCACGGCCGCCCGAAGGGGCTCAGCTCCCGCTTGGCGGGACAGCGCGAAGCGCGAAGGGTGCCCCGATGAACCGCCGGCTCTTCTTCGGCGCGCTGCTGGCAGGCGCCTTCGTCGCGCTGGCGCTGCTGTCGCTGCTGTGGACGCCGCATCCACTGGACCACCTTGCCATCGCCGAGCGCCTGCGGCCGCCCGGCGCCGGCCACTGGCTGGGCACCGACCACCTGGGCCGCGACGTGCTGTCGCTGCTGATGCGCGGCGCGGCCACGTCGCTGGGCGTGGCCGCGCTGGCCGTCGGCCTGGGCGCGCTGGTCGGCGTGCCGCTGGGCCTGTGGGCCGCCGCGCGCGCGGGCTGGCTGGACGAGCTGCTGATGCGCGGCAACGACATCGTCTTCGCCTTCCCGCCGCTGCTGCTGGCCGTGCTGCTGACCACCGCGCTCGGGCCCGGTGCGGCCAGCGCCATCCTGGCGGTGGGCGTGTTCAACATCCCGGTGTTCGCCCGCGTCGCGCGCGGGCTGGCGCTGCCGCTGTGGCAGCGCGAGTTCGTGCTGGCCGCGCGCACCGCAGGCAAGGGCGATGGCCCCATCTCGCGCGAACACGTGCTGCCCAACCTGGCGGGCGGCCTGGTCGTGCAGCTCAGCCTGCAGCTGTCGCTCGCGCTGCTGGCCGAGACGGGCCTGTCCTACATCGGCCTGGGCACGCAGCCGCCACAGCCGAGCTGGGGCCGCATGCTGGCCGACGCGCAGACGCTGACCGCGCTGTCGCCCACGCTGGCCCTCTTCCCGGGCCTGGCCGTCGCGCTGGCCGTGCTGGCCTTCCACCTGCTGGCCGACGGCCTGCGCGAGCGGCTGGACCCGCAGGGAGCCGCGCGATGAGCCCGATGCTGACGCTGGTGGACCTGCACGTCGAGCTGGGCGGCCAGCCGCGCCTGCACGGGCTCAACCTCGAACTGCGTGCCGGCGAGGTGCTGGGCCTGGTGGGCGAATCGGGTTCGGGCAAGTCGCTGACGGCGCTGGCCATCGCTGGCCTGCTGCCGGCCGGCGCGCGCACGCGGGGCCAGGTGCTGCTGGGCGGCGAGGACCTGCTCACACTGCCCGAGGCGCAGATGGACGCGCGCCGCGGCGCCGCGCTGGGCCTGGTGTTCCAGGAGCCGATGAACGCGCTGAACCCGCTGATGACGCTGGGCGAGCAGGTCGCCGAGGTCTTCTTTCTCCATTCAGGGCCGCACCGCCCGCTGTCGCGCCGCGACGCGGCGGCCGAGGCAGAATCAGCGCTGGCCCGCGTGGGGCTGGGCGGCATGGCGGGACGGCATCCGCATGAACTCTCCGGCGGCCAGCGCCAGCGTGGCGTCATCGCCATCGCGATGGCCTTGCGGCCCCGGTTGCTGATCGCCGACGAGCCGACGACGGCGCTGGACGTGCGCACGCAGGCGCAGGTGCTCGCGCTGCTGCGCGAGCTGGTGCGCGAGCAGGGCAGCAGCCTGCTGCTCATCAGCCACGACCTGCCGCAGGTGGCCGGCGTGGCCGACCACATCGCCGTGCTGCGCCAGGGCCGCCTCGTCGAGCAGGGGCCGGCACTGGCGCTGCTGCGCGAGCCCAGGCAGGCGGAGACGGCAGCGCTGATCGCCGCCTCCGCGTTAACCCCACGGCCGGCGGTGGCCGCGGTGTCGCCAGAGGCGCCGCTGCTGGCGGCCGACGGCCTGGTGCGCGAGTACCGCAGCGGTGGCGGCTGGTGGGGCCGGCCGGTGGTGAAGCGGGTGCTCGACGGCGTGTCGCTGCACGTGGCGCCGGGCGAGCGCGTCGGGCTGGTGGGGGAGTCCGGCTGCGGCAAGAGCACGCTGCTGCGCGCGCTGCTGGCGCTGGAGCCGCTGCAGGCGGGCGAGGTGACGCTGCAGGGCCGGCGCTTCACGGGCGCGGAGCGGGCGCTGCGACGGCAACTGCAGATCGTCTTCCAGGACCCGGCCGGCAGCCTGGACCCGCGCTGGCGGGCCTGGGAGCTGGTGGCCGAACCGCTGGCGCTGCTGGAGGCGGTGCCTGATCGTGCGGCACAGCGGCAACTGGCGTGCGAGTGGCTGGATCGGGTGGGTTTGGGCGCTGAAGCTGCGGAGCGGTTTGCGCATCAGTTCTCCGGCGGGCAGCGGCAGCGGCTGGCGATCGCGCGGGCGCTGATCCTGCAGCCGGCGTTGCTGGTGCTGGACGAGGCGGTGTCGGCGCTGGACGTGGGCGTGCGGGCCCAGGTGCTGGCGCTGGTCGACGGGCTGTGCCGCGAGCGCGGCACGGCGCTGCTGTTCGTCACGCACGACCTGGGCGTGGTGCGGGCGGCGACGGACCGGCTGTATGTGATGCAGGCCGGGCGGATCGTGGAGAGCGGCGCGACGGTCGAAGTGTTCGAGCGGCCGCGGGAGGCGTACACGAAGGAACTGCTGGCGGCGACGCCGAGTCTTGAGGCCGTCCTGTCGCCCCGGTAGCTTGATGGCGAATGCCATGCCGGGATTTGCCTCGACGCGAACGGCGTTCGGGCTTGGCTGTTGCGGTCTTTGGCTGCTCGGGGCCTCCCCTTCTAAACCGCCGAGAAGCGCAGAACGGTGAGGCGCGCTCGAAGAGCGCTTCGACGACTGACTCTGCGCAGTTGTTTGAGCACAGCGTAGCGGCGCGAGTTCTGCGCAGGCCTCGCCGTTCGAGCATCGCAGGGCACCCCGCAGGGGCGGTTTTGCAGGGGAGAGCTTTTTGCCTACTTTTTGGCGGCGCAAAAAGTAGGTCGGCCGCCGGGACGAAATCCCGGCTGGGCGTGGCCAAAAAGCAGGTCACCGGTCATCAACCGCGAGCCGCCTCAAACACCGCCCTCGCAATCGCCCTGGCCAGACAGTCCGCCGCCGCCGACCCCAACCGCCCCAGCTCAACCGCCCTCGACTCCCCAAGCGCGACCGCCCCGGAAGCCAAGGCAAACACCGTGTCGCCATCAAACGGCGTGTGCGCCGGCCGCACCGCTCGCGCGATGCCGTCCTGCGCCATCATGGCCAGCCGCTTGCACTCCGCCGTCGTCAGGTCGGCATTGCAGGCCACCACCGCCAGCGTCGTGTTCGCGCCCGCCTGCAGGCGCCCCAGCCCGGCCAGCCGCGACGCGTCCGGCAGCGGATCGACAACAGCCGCATGACCCACCGGTCGGGCGCCACCGAATTCACCATCGATCTCGAACGGCCACGCCCAGAACGTGATGCCGTCCGGCATGTAGACCGAACCGATGGGATTGGCCGCCACCAGCGCGCCGACGACCAGCCCGCCGCCCAGGTCCAGCGACGCCGAACCGATGCCACCCGGCAGGTGGCCCGCCATCGCACCACGCCCCGCGCCCACGCGGCCCAACGCGAACTCGCGTGAAGCCGTGGCCACTGCCTCCAGCCCCCAGCGGCGGTATGGCGGCTCCAGGCCCCAGGCCTTGTCGCCGCCGTTGCCCAGGTCATGCAGCACGGCACCCGGCACGACCGGAATGGCGGGCGAGCCGGGCTTGAGGGTCAGGCCTTGCCCCAGGGCCGACAACGCGGCGACGACGCCGTCCGCCACCGCGAGGCCGAACACCGAGCCACCGGCGAACGCAATCGCGTGCGCCTTGCCGACCAGGTTCTCGGGCGCCAACGCCTCGGTCTCGCGCGTGCCCGGGCCGCCGCCGCGCACGTCCACCGCCGCGGCCCAGAAGCCGTCGGTGCGCAGCACGGTGGCACCGGAGCACACCGCCTCGTCGGTGACGTGGCCGACCGTGAGGCCGGGCACGTCGGTGATGAGGTTCAGCGGGCCGGGGCGCAGGGCAAGGGTCATGGCGAAGCAGGCAGGCGGGCCACGAAGGTGGCGACATCGGCCGCCGAACGCTGCGGGATCTCGCGCTGCGGCAGGTGGCCGACGCCAGCGTAGACGATGAGCTGCGACCCGGCGATCGCCTCGGCGAAGCGGCGCCCGTGCTCCAGCGGCAGCAGCGGGTCGAGTTCGCCCCACAGCACCAGCGTCGGCAGGTGCAGCCCGGCCAGCCGCTCGGCGGTGGCCGGCGCCTGCGCGCCCGGCGCGGCGGACATCAGGATGGGCCGGTGGCCGGGATAGCGCTGGTACAGCGCCCAGCGGTCCACCAGTTCGTCGGTGATGAGCGACTTGTCGCCCACCTGCGCGGTGAGGCCCTGGCGGATCAGCGGGCGGTTGTCGATGCGTTCGAGCAGCGCGCGGCCCCAGGGGTGGGCCAGGATGCGGAAGGCCAGCGACGGCGTGGCCGCCGGCATGGGCCAGCCGGCCGCGTCCACCAGCACCAGGCCGCGCAGCGTCTGCGGCGCCAGCAGCCCGAGCTGCCAGGCGACGCCGCCGCCCATGGAGTTGCCGGCCAGCACGTAGGGCGGCAGCTTGATGGCCTCGGCAAAGCGCACCACCAGCCGCGCCAGCGCCTCGCGGTCCAGCACAGTGCCCGCGGGCGCGGCGGTGAGGCCGTGGCCGGGCAGGTCCAGGCTGATGACGCGGTGGCCGGCCTTCAGCGCGCCGGCCCAGCCTTCCCAGGTCGCATGCGAGTCGCCATAGCCGTGCAGCAGGACCAGCACGGGCGCGCCGGCCGGGCCTTCGTCGCGGTAGTGCAGGCGCAGGCCGCCGCCCAGGTCCAGGTAGCGATCCGCGGGCGTCGCCCAGCGGGCCTCCAGGCGGGCGGCGGGCAGGTCGGGGGCGCGCAGCCACAGGAAGGCGGCGAGCGCCGCGGCAACGAGGATCAGCAGCAGGGTCAGCACGGTGAGCGCGAGAAACTTGAGCGACAAGGCGGGCTCCGGGTCGAGAACGAAACCCGCGAGGCTAGGCGCTGCGCAGTGTGGCGCCAAACGCGCAATCCGAGGCTGCTTCCTCGCTGCGCGACGCAGGCGGCGTCAACCGGCGTTGCCGATCAGTTGCAGGATGCGCGCGCGGTCAAAGCCGATGACGCGCTGGCCGCGCACCACCAGCGTGGGCGTGCCCAGCGCGCCGAGTGCCTGGTAGTCCGCCAGGCACTGCGCGTCACGCTCGATCTCGCACTCCGTGAACGGCACGCGCTGCTCGGTCATCCAGCGCCGGGCGGCGAGGCAGTAGGGGCAGGTCTCGGACGACATCATGCGGATGTCGCCCGGCTGCACGCGCTGCGCCAGCCGCTCGCCGTCCTGGGCGGCCACATGGCCGCGCCAGGCCGTGGAGGCCAGCCAGACGACGGCGACGAGCGCGAGCAGGGACCACGGCGGCCGTTTCATGGCCCGATGCTAGGGCTTGTTCAATACACCTCGGGCACGATGATGTTCTCGGGCACAGGGTGGCGGATGTAGTCCTCGCGGCGCTGGCGTGCGGGCAGCTCGATGTCGGCGTGCGGCACGTCCTGGTAGGGCATCTGGCCCAGCAGGTGGCTGATGCAGTTCAGCCGCGCGCGCTTCTTGTCGTCGGCCTTGACGACCCACCAGGGCGACTCGGCAATGTGCGTGCGCTCCAGCATCACCTCCTTGGCCTTGGTGTACTCCTCCCAGCGGCGGCGCGACTCCAGGTCCATGGGGCTGAGCTTCCACTGCTTGAGCGGGTCGTGGATGCGGCCCAGGAAGCGGATGCGCTGCTCGTCGTCGCTGATGGAGAACCAGTACTTGATGAGCTGGATGCCCGAGCGCACCAGCATGCGCTCGAACTCGGGCGCGGAGCGGAAGAACTCCTCGTACTGCTCGTCGGTGCAGAAGCCCATCACGCGCTCGACGCCGGCGCGGTTGTACCAGCTGCGGTCGAACAGCACGATCTCGCCGGCCGCAGGCAGGTGCGAGACGTAGCGCTGGAAGTACCACTGCGTGCGCTCGCGGTCGTTGGGCGCCGGCAGCGCGGCCACGCGGCACACGCGCGGGTTCAGACGCTGCGTGATGCGCTTGATGACGCCGCCCTTGCCCGCCGCGTCGCGGCCCTCGAACAGGATGACGACCTTGTGGCCCGTGTGCTGCACCCAGTCCTGCAGCTTGACGAGTTCGCTCTGCAGCCGGAACAGCTCGCGGAAGTAGCGCTTGCGCTCGCTGGCCGAGTCCGGCGACCCGGCCGATGCGTTGCCGGCCAAGTCGCCGTGGTGGCGGTCGTCCAGCTCGAGTTCCAGCTCTTCGTCGAAGTCGTCCTGCAGGTCGCGGTGGATGCGCTTCACCAGTTCGTCGTCGCTCGGGTTCACGGGGGCTCCTGGCCGCAATGGCGGCTGTGCCCGCCACGCTAGCGGTCGCATGTGGCCGCAACATGACAAACCCTGGGTTGACGAGTTCGTTTACGAGCGTAATCATTCGGTATCGTTTACAGGCGTAATCATGAATCGACCCGACACCGCCCCGCCCGCGATCAGCGAAGCCGAGGCCCTGGTCATGCAGCAGCTCTGGGAGCGCGCCCCGCAGGCTGCCGACGAGATCGCCGCGGCGCTCGGCCCCCGGCAGGGCTGGCAGCTCGCCACCGTGAAGACGCTGCTGAACCGGCTGCTGCAAAAGGGCGCGCTGACGGCCGAGCGCGATGGCCGGCGCTTCCTGTACGCCCCGGCGTTCCCGCGCGAGGCCTGGGCGTCGGGCGAGAGCCTGTCGCTGATCGACCGGCTGTTCGGCGGTCGGCTCGCGCCGCTGGTGGCGCAGTTCGCGTCGGAGCGCGAACTCAAGCCCGCAGACATCGAAGCGCTGCGCGCCATGCTGGCGCGCTACGAAGACAAGACCTGACGCCAGGCACCAAGGAGGCCAGCCAATGAACCCCATCCTGTCGACCCTGATGTCGCAGACACTGGCCGTCACCGCCGCGGTGCTGCTGGTGGCGCTGCTGCGCCGGCCGCTGGCCCGCGCCTTCGATGCGCGCGCCGCCTACCTGCTGTGGCTGTGCGTGCCCGTGGCGCTGGTCGTCGCGCCGATGCCGTCGCCGCTGCAACTCGGCGTGACGCCGCTGACCGTGCTCCAGGACTGGGCCGCACCTGCGAACGCCGCAGCAGCAGGCACGGCAAGACAGCCCGGCGCCGCGCAACCCCTGCCATGGACACAGATCGTCATCGCCACCTGGGCGGCCGGCGCGTTGCTGCTGGCGCTCGCGCTGTTCGTGCAGCAGCGCCGCTTCGGCCGGCTGCTGCGCCCCGCGCCCGGCTGGACGCACTGGCAACTGCCGGCCGGCGCGAGCGCCTGCGTGGTGGGCATCTGGCCGCCACGCCTGGCGCTGCCGGCCGATTTCTCGGCGCGCTTCAACGCCGAAGAACGCCAGCTGATCGTCGCGCACGAGGGCGTGCACCTGCGTCGCCGCGACAACCTGTGGAACCTGCTCGCCGGCTTGTGCTGCTGCCTGCAGTGGTTCAACCCGCTGTGCTGGTGGGCCTGGCGGCGCATGCGCGCCGACCAGGAACTGGCCTGCGACGCCGCGGTGTTGATCGAGCGCCACCCGGGCGCCGACCTGGCCTGCTACGCGCAGGCACTCGTGCGTTCGCACGACCAGGCCAACCGCGCGCTGCTGCCCACGCTGGCCAGCCCCCGGCGTTCGCGCAGCGGCCTGGTGGAGCGCGTCGCGCAGTTGCAGGCGCACGCCACGCGGCGCGGCAAGCCGCGACGTGATCGCACCATCATCGCCATGCTCGTGCTCGCGACGGCCGGCATGGTCTCGGCGACGGCTGCAGTCCAACCCGGCGCCAAGCCGTCGCCCGACGACTTCTCGGAAGCCGACGCATTGCCGGCAGACGTGGGCGACGTGGAGGCCCTCACGATGCTGAACTGGCGCCTGCAATCGCGCGAGGGTGACGCAGCGCCGCAGAACCACACCGGCAAGTTGCTGCTGAGACCAGGCCGCTCGCCCGGCGGCATGCAGTCCCGCTACGTCGAGAAAAGCCCCGACGGCCCGCTGTGGTGCTTCGAAACGGTGGGCACGCGATTCGAGGACGGCAGCTGGCGCTTCAGCGGACGGCTGATGGACGGCCAGTGCAAGGTCTTCCTCGCCGATCCGCAGAACTTCCCGGCCGACGGCATGCCGCACACGTTCAACGCACGCCTGCCGGACGGCAAGCCTCTCTCGGTGGACATCTCGGGGCGCCGCTTCGCCCTGCCCGCGACCATGGCCTGGGTGGACGTCAACCTCGACCACAACCTCAACATCAAGACGGCTCCCGTCCTCTGGCTGATGGGGCCGCTCGGCGAACGCATGCGCATGCAGGCCCGCCCGCCGACCGGCGAGCCGGGCGAACCGCTGGCCATGGAACTCATCATGACCGACGAAGGCGGAGGCCGCGCCCGCGTCAAGAGCCGGCTGCTGCTGGGCGAGCCCGAACGTCTGCTCGCCGAACCGCAGGTCGTGACGCGCTGGAACGAGCCCGCCACCATCCGCTGGCAGGACCCCGCCAGCGGCCAGCGCGTCGAGGTGACATTCACACCGCACCGCAACGCCGCCAAGCCATGAGCGACGCCGTCCTTGCGCTGCTGCTGCGCCAATCCCTGCTGTTGTGCGCTGCCATCGTGATGCTCAGCGCACTGAGACCGCTGCTGCTGAAGCGGCTGGGCGCGGGCGCCACCTATGCGGCCTGGCTGCTCGTACCGGCGCTGCTGCTCACGCCTGAGCTGCCGCGGCCGGCGCAGGAGCCGCTTCTCGTGGTGCTGCAAGCCACGACCGGCACGGCCCGTGTCGCTGCACTGCCCACACTGCCCGCGCCACCGCGCAGCCAGGCGACGGCATGGCTGGCGTTGTGGCTGGCCGGCACAGCCGGCGCCGCGGCGTTGCACGCGCGTCGGCAATGGCGGCTCACGCGGCTGGGCGAACGGCTACCAGCCGGCAGCAGCCCGGCGCTCGTGGGGCTGCTTCGGCCGCGCGTGGTGCTGCCCGTCGACTTCGAGCAGCGCTTCACACCCGCCGAACGCCAGCTGATCCTGGCGCACGAACAGGTGCACCGCGACCGCCTCGACAACCTCTGGAACCTGCTGGCCTGCGCACTGACCGCGCTGCACTGGTGGAACCCGCTGGCCTGGTGGGCGCAACGACGCTTCCGCGCCGACCAGGAGCTGGCCTGTGACGCCGCCGTGCTGGCCACCCGGCCCGGCGCACAGGCCGCCTACACCCGCGCGCTGCTGGCCGCGCATGGCCTCACCGCCCATGCCGCGCCACTCGCCAGCCGCTGGGGCACGACCCACCCCCTCGTTGAAAGGATTGCGATGCTGAACCATCCCACCCCGTTGACACGACGCCGCGCTGTCCTGATGGCCCTGACCATGGGCGGCGCCGTCGGCCTGACCTATGCCGCGCAGACAGCCCCGGCGCCGGATGCAACGGCTGGACCGCTGATCCGCCTGGCGGGCTCGTTGATCTTCCAGGAGGGCAACCAGGTTCGCCGCAGTACGCTGAACGTGGTGGCCAGGAACGGCGAACCCGTGCGCATGGTCATCGGCGGTGCACAGACGACGGCGCCCGCCGTCAGCGTCAGCATCGTGCCCAAGGCACTCGACGAGAAGAACCTGCAGCTCGAGATGAGCTTCGAAGGTCTGCCGGAGGACGTCAAGGCGAACCGCCCGCGCATGGTCGCCAACTGGGGCTTTCCGTCGACGTTCGAGAGCATCGACGCCAAGGGGGTGCGCCGCCTGTCGGTGTTCGTCGTCGGCACGCAGGTGGCCGAGCGCCCCTGACCAGGGGTCGGAGGGCGGGCACGGACGGCGACCTTTACAGTCCCGCCCTTTCTCCATTTGCCCGCCCCTGATCCCATGAGCCTCGCCGACCTCCGCGCGGCCCTGAACGCCGAGCTGTCGGCCACGCCCGAGTACCACGACTTCAAGGTGCAGCACACCGAGCGCGACGGCACGCTGTGGCGGGTGACGCTGGAGGCCGGCTATGTGTTCGCCGAAGGCCAGCGGCCGGGTGCGGCGTCCGCGCAGGCGCTGCTGGACGACAGCCTCGATGGCGCCGCCGCCTGGTGGGGCGCGCCCACCAAAGGCGGCGCCAGCGTGCTGGCCGTGCTGACGGAGGACGACCAACTGGTGCTGCAGAACGCCAGCGCCCCGCCGCCGCCGGCCGGGCACCTGATCCGGCTGTACCCGACGCGCTTCCTGAATGCGGTCGCCGATGCCTGGTGGGACACCGCCTGGGCCGAACGGGCGCTGGCCTGCCTGCCCGACCTCTCGCAGCCGCGACCGCTGCACGGCGGCGTGGCGCTGACAGGCGAGCCCTTCCGCTGGCTGCGCGCGGCCCAGCGCGCGGCGCTGGCGCTGACGGGCTTCAGCAGCGGCTTCCTGTGGGGCCCGCCGGGCACCGGCAAGACGACCACGCTGGGCGTGCTGCTGGCCGAGTACCTGGACCGCCACCCGCAGGCGCGCGTGCTGCTGCTGTCCACCACCAACCAGGCCGTGGACCAGGCCACGCTGGCAGTGGACAAGGCCTTGCACAAGGGCCGGCGCGAGCCTCTGCGCGCCAGCGTGCAGCGGCTGGGCGCGCGCTTCGACGCGGCGGCCTATGCGGGCCGGGAGCACCTGATCCCGACGCAGGACCGCGAGCTGATCGCGCGGCTGGCCCGCGCCGAGGCGGCACGGCCGTCACCGCGCGACGCCACCGCGCTGAAGGCCTGGGCCGACCGCGTCGCGGCCTTGCGCGACGAGCTGCGCCGCGCCTCGCTGCAGGTGCTGCAGCGCTGCCGCCTGGCCAGCATGACCACCACGCGCGCGGCCTTCACGCTGAAAGCCCTGCGCGAGCTTCAACCCGACGGCGAGCCGCCCTTCGACCTGCTGGTGTTCGACGAGGCCAGCCAGGTCAGCCTGGCCCACGCGCTGGTGCTGATGCCGCTGGGCCGCGCGCGGCTGTTCGCGGGCGACCCGCAGCAGCTGTCGCCCGTGCTGCGCAGCGACGACCGGCTGGCGCGGCGCTGGCTGGGCCGCTCGGCGTTTGCGGAGATGCCGCGCGGCGGAGCAGCCGTCGCGCTGCTGGACGAGCAGTCGCGCATGGCGCCGCCCATTGGCGAGCTGGTCAGCCAGCTCTTCTACGACGGCGCACTGCGCGTGGCGGCCGATGCCGCGCAGTCAGCTGGCTGGCAGGCCGCGCGGCAACGCGCGCTGGGCGACATCGCGGCCGACGTGCATGTGCACGTCCACCGGCTGAAGACCGATGGCGGCTGGGTGGCGGCCGAACGCGGGCCGGTGCGGCGCGAGTCGGCCGAGGCGATGGCCGAGCTGCTGGCGCAGGCGCTGGCCAGCGGCGCCTGGCAGCCCGAGGAGCTGATCGTGCTGACGCCGTTCCGCGCGCAGCGGGCGCTGATCCGCCAGCGGCTGCGCGCCCGCGGCCTGCCGGAGTCGCTGCGCGTCAGCACCGTGCACCGCGCGCAGGGCAGCGAGGCGCCGGTGGTGCTGTTCGACCCGGCGGACGGCGCCCAGCCCTTCCTGCAGGGCGAGGAAGCGCAGCGCTTGCTCAACGTCGCGCTGAGCCGGGCGCAGGCCAAGCTGGTGCTGTTCATCTCGCCCGCCGATGCGGCCGGCGCGCTGCTGGCGCCACTGGTGCAGCGGCTGCGGCTGGCGGGTGACACGCGCGAGGCCGAGCCGCTGCTGGCGCTGGCGCGCGAGCCGGGCTTTCCGGCCAACGCGCTGGGGCGGCGAGTCAGCGCCGGGCGGCACGTGGGCGAGGTGGTGCGCCTCAGCCCAGACGGGCGTCAGTTCTGGCTGGTCAACGCGCGCACGGGCGCGGAGCAGTTGATCGACACCGAGTTCTGGCGCCAGCGGGCCCGGGGCGCCGCTTGAGCCGGATCAGACCGCCGCGGTGACGACGATCTCGACCTTCCACTCCGGCCGTGCCAGCCCGGCGATGACGGTCGCGCGCGGCGGCGTGTGGCCGCTGGACACCCACGCGTCCCAGGCGGCATTCATGCCGGGGAAGTCGGCGCGGTCGGCGAGGAAGATCTGCGCCATCAGGAGGCGCGACTTGTCGGTACCGGCACGCGCCAGCAGCCGGTCGATGGCGGCCAGCACCTGGGCGGTCTGGCCGGTGATGTCCAGGCTCGCGTCCTCGGGCACCTGGCCGGCGAGGTAGGCGACGCCGTTGTAGACGGCCATCTCCGAGAGGCGGGCGCCGATGTCGAAGCGTTCGACGGGGAGGGACGAGCTCATGATTTCTTCCGGTTCCGGGTGGGTTTGACGTGCGCTGCGGCGCCGGCCTTCTGGCCGAGCCTGCTTTCGGTGCCGGCCATCAGCTTCTTGATGTTGGCCTGGTGGCGCCAGACGAGCAGCAGGGCCATGATGATCAGGGCCAGCGCGGTGGGGCCGGCTTCCCAGATGAGCAACTGATACATCGGCGCGAACGCAGCCGCGACGATGGCCGCCAGCGACGAGTAGCGGCTGAACCAGGCCACGATGGCCCAGGTCGCCAGTGTCGCCACCCCCAGGATGGGATTGAGCGCGAAGATGACGCCGGCCGCCGTGGCCACGCCCTTGCCGCCCTGGAACCTGAAGAAGACCGGCCACAGGTGGCCGAGGAAGGCCGCCAGCCCGACCAGCGCGGCCGTGCCTTCGCCCAGGCCCCAGCGCGGGCCCCAGACCAGCACCGTCAGCACCGGCAGGTAGCCCTTGAGCGCGTCGAACACCAGCGTCAGGATGGCCGCGGCCTTGTTGCCGGAGCGCAGCACGTTGGTGGCGCCGGGGTTGCCCGAGCCGTAGGAGCGCGGGTCCGACAGGCCCATGGCGCGGCTGACAATGACGGCGAAGGACAGCGAGCCGATCAGGTAGCCGGCGATGGCGGCAAGAAGAGGAAACAGAGAATCCATGCCCGGCATTGTCGTGCCGGTGTGGGCGCGCTCGGCCTCAGGGCTTGTCCCGCCCCACGAGCCTGGGCAGCACCGCCAGCACGGCCAGCGCCATCAGCGTGCTGAGCAGCGCCGTCGTCTCGCGGCCCATGCCGCAGGCCACGCCGATGGCAGCCGTCATCCAGATGCCGGCGGCCGTTGTCAGGCCTTGCACGTCTTCCTCGGAGCGGTGCTTGATGATGGCGCCCGCGCCAAGGAAACCCACGCCCGCGACGATGCCCTGCAGCACGCGGCTGAGGTCGGGCAGCGCCATGCCACCCAGCTGCGGCACCAGCACGAACAGCGCCGCGCCCATGGACACCAGCATGTGCGTGCGCATGCCCGCGGCCTTGCCCTTGCGTTCGCGCTCGTAGCCCAGCAGGCCGCCCAGCAGCGCGGCCAGCAGCAGGCGGATCACGATGCGCGTGGCGTGCTCCAGGTCGGTGGCGTCGGAGAACTCCGACTTCAGGGTTTCGGTGATGGTGGTCCACATGGGCGGTCTCCGGAGCAAGCGGCGCGCCTGCCTGCCGTCAGGCTGACAGTTCGTGCAGGTCAGTTCGCGCAGTTCACCGGCCGCGCCGACAGCAGGTCGGTCAGCACCTGCGGCACGATACCGACCAGGTAGCCGCGCCGGCCGCCATTGATGCAGATCTTCGGCAGTTCGAGGATGGTCGCCTCGACGAACACCGGCATCGCCTTGCGCACGCCGAAAGGCGACGTGCCGCCCACCTGGTAGCCGCTGTGCCGCTGCGCCACCTCGGGCTTGCAGGGCTCGACCTTCTTGCACGGGATCTGCCGTGCCAGCTCCTTCAGGCTGACGGTGCAGTCGCCATGCATCAGCACGATCAGCGGCTCGGCCTTCTCGTCCTGCATCACCAGCGTCTTCACGACGGCATGCTCGTCGACACCCAACTGCTTGGACGACTGCGACGTGCCGCCGTGCTCCACGTAGTCGTAGACATGCTCGGTGAAGGCGACGCCCGCGCGCTTGAGCATCTGCGTGGCGGGCGTTTCGCTGACGTGAGGGCTCTTCTTGCTCATCCAGACATTTTCAGCCCCTCGCCCGGTCCCGCGCCGCGGCGCGCGGCGAGGCCGGTCGGCTCCCCCGGGACGGCCCGGGCGCGATCACGGTTTGATTTTGTTTTACGTCAACAAATTATTGTTTTACAGTAAGTTTTTCTTGTTTCACCGCCGCCCATGCCCGACTCCTTCTCGCCGGACAGCCTCAAGCGCATCCGCCGCCTCGCCTTCGCCGTGCGGGCGCTGTGCCTGCTGGGGCTGCTGGTCATCGGCACCATGCCGTTCCTGTTCTGGGCGCAGCCGGACTGGGTGGCCCATGTGGTCCTGCAGCAATGGGCCATCCCCAAGATCCAGCTGGACCTCGTCTCCCGGCTGGGCGGCCTGGCGGGCTCGCTGCTGCCGGCGTCGGTCAGCGTGTATGCGCTGTGCCAGATGTGGTCGCTGTTCGGCTGCTTCGCGCAGGGCGAGCTGCTGGCGCACCAGCCGGCGGGCCACCTGCGCCGGCTGGGCGTGGCGCTCAGCGCGCTGGCGTTCGCGCAGCCGGTGGGGCGCACGCTGTCCATCCTGGCGCTGACCTGGGGCAACCCCAAGGGCGAACGCCAGCTGTGGGTGGGCCTGTCATCGGACCACTACCTGTCGCTGCTGTTCGGGCTGCTGCTGCTGGCGCTGGCCCAGGTGCTGAGCGAGGGCGCGCGGCTGGCCAAAGAGAACGCGGAGTTCGTATGACGCACGCACTCACACCGGAGCGCCGCTGATGCCCATCGTCGTGACGCTGGACGTCATGCTTGCGCGCCGCAAGATGCGGTCGCGCGAGCTGGCCGAGCGCGTGGGCATCACCGAGGCCAACCTGTCGCTGCTCAAGAGCGGCAAGGTGCGCGGCGTGCGCTTCGACACGCTGTCGCGCATCTGCGAAGTGTTGCAATGCCAGCCCGGTGAGCTGCTGGCCTGGGAGCCGGGCCCCGAACCCGAGGGCCGCGACGATGCGGGCTGACGACCGCTCAGGCGTGATGCAGCAGCGCGAAGCCCGCGCCCGACAGCGCGACGCCGGTGCCCGCGAAGATGGGCACCAGCAGCCCGCCCAGGCCCACCCAGGTGGCCGGCTGCACACGCCGCTGCGCGACCAGGTCGTAGCCCACCGCGAGGGCGATCAGCAGCAGCATGCCGGCCCCGGCGAACGCGGGCGCCATCACCACGCCCTGCCCCACCCAGGGCCAGAAGGCCACACGGGCAAAGGCCGGGCCGATGATGGACAGCGACGCGAACAGCAGCAGCCGCCGGTGCGCCGGCAGGCGGCGGCGCTGCGCCACGGCCAGCGCCACCAGCCCGACGAAGGACAGCAGGCTCATGTAGTTGGCCCAGACGAACATGTTCTCGGGGTCGCCCGCCGACTCGATCTGCAGCGCCACGCCGGTGTTGACCTGCAGGCCCGTGACCACCACGCCGGCCACCGCCACAACGGCCAGCCAGGCCAGCCGCGCATGCCAGGCGCGGCGGCCCGTCAGCGCCAGCCAGCCCTGCAGCGCGGCCAGCGCGAACCAGAACGTCAGCGCGGCCCCGTGCAGTTGCAGCGTCATGCTCAATGGCCTGGGAATGAACAGGCCGCGCAGATAGAACGTCCTCGCGAACCCCACGCCCACGATGGCCAGCAGCGCCAGATGCGCCAGGAAGAACACCTGGGTCTCTTTCGAACGCAAGCTCACATCGCCTCCTCGTGGATTGCCGCCCCTTCGGCGCCCGCGATGCTAGCCGGTGCGGGTTGCCAGCGCGAAGGAGCCGCCCATGTGGGCTGAGCGCCGCGCACCGTCCGCGCCGACCTGGCTGCTGATCCTCGCGCTTCACGCGGGCGCGCTGGCGCTGCTCGACACGCGGCGCCCGCGCTTTGACCTGCCCCGCGCGTGGAGCCAGGTGCGGCTGATTCCGGCCAGGCCCGCCTCCGTTGACGCGCCGCCGCCCGTCGCGGCGCCCCGCCCGCACCCGCCTGCGGTGCCAGACCTGCCGCGGACCGCCGCTGCGTCCGTCGACGCGCCCGCGCCGGCCGCCATCGACATGCCGCCGCCGGCGGTCATCGAACCGCTGCCGCCGCTGCAGCTCGCGCTGCCGGCCCCGGCGGCGCTGTCTGCCTCTGCCGCGCGCCAGCCCGCACTGGACGACCCGCGCGCCAACACGCACATCAGCCGCATCGGCGAACGGATCGCGAACGACCTCGGCGGCAACGGCCGCTGGCAGGAAGAGCGCATGGACGACTTCGTGCGCCTGCGCCGTGGCAACACCTGCATCAACCTCCACCGCAACCGCGGCGCCGTGCAGAACCCCTTCAACGAGAGCGTGGCGCCCACCCCCCAGGGCACCACGCCCGCCTACCGCTGCGAACGCCGCTGACCCGACTTCCACCCCATGCGACCTCTCCTGACCACGCTGCTGCTCGC
Organism: Roseateles sp.; assembly: GCF_965229315.1. Taxonomy (GTDB): domain Bacteria; phylum Pseudomonadota; class Gammaproteobacteria; order Burkholderiales; family Burkholderiaceae_C; genus Pelomonas. The sequence goes on along the minus strand of NZ_CBDDJA010000002.1, from coordinate 675,651 downwards.
GCTGCCGCTGCTCGCCACCACCGCCCAGGCACAGAACGCCGAGGAGCCCCAGAAGCTCCCCACCGTCACGACCGAACTCAAGCGCGACGGCAGCGCCCTGGCCTATGGCCGCATCAACGAGTTGCTGACCCAGTTCCGCAAGCACGGCGAGGGCGAGTTCCGCATGGACTTCCGCGTCGATGCCGACAAGGCCAAGGTCCCCCTGCCCGACATCCGCCTGGCCGTGCGCAGCGACGACGCCGACTATCCGCTCAAGCTCGACGCCGCCGGCCGCTTCGACCTGCCGGTGCTGCCCGAGGCCGAGGCCAGGACCGCCGACCTCGCCACCAACGTGCCCAAGGGCCGGATGGCCATCCGCGGCACCCTCGAGCTGACCGCCACTTCCGAGACGCTGGACATGGCACGGGTGCGCAAGGTCATCCGGGTGGCGCGCACGCTGCGCGAGGAACTGCTGCCCTGGTACCTGCGCTGGCTGTTCCCGCGCATCGAGGCCGTGCGCGTGTGCAGCGCCACGCCCACCTGGGAGCTGGAGTGGCGCGAGGACGGCCAGCTCCTCGGCCTGCCGCTGCCGCAGGCCACGGGCGAACGCGACCCGGAGACGAAGAAGGGCGAGAAAAGCCGCCCCTGCACGCTGCTGACCGGCCAGGAGCGCTGGCCCGACGCCGCCCGCCTCATCGCCCCGCCCGGCAGCAAGCTCAGCGTGAAGCTGCAAGGCCAATGAGGCAACGCTGGCTGGCGCGAGCGCTCGTCGCGGGCCTGCACATCGGCCTGCTGGCGGCGTTCTGGCTGCACCGGCCGGCGCGCCTGGGCGAACACGGCGAGCAGCGGCTAACGACCATGCGGCTCATCGCGCCAGCACCGACCCGCGTGCCGCCCGCCGACGCGGCGGCGCGCAGCGAGCCGCCACGGCTGGCCCCGCCTGCGCTCATCGCACCGGCGCCCCTCGACATCCCCAGCGACTCCAGCGCGGCCACCGACGCCACGCCCGCACCCGGCGCGCTGCCACCCTCGCCCTCGCCCGCGCAGCCGAACGCGCCGCTGCGGCTGACGCTGCCCCCCGGCTACGCGGCGTCCGCGGCGGCCCGCAACCCGGCGCTCGGCGACCCGCGCAGCAACACCGCGCGGCGCACGCTGGAGGACCGCATCGCCGACGCGGCCGGCGTCACCGGCGAGTGGGTCGTGGAGCGCACCAGCGACCACCGCACGCTGATGCGGCGCGGCGACACGTGCATGGAGATGTTCCGCTCGCGCATCGCCGACACCGACCCCTTCAACAACAACGTCGCGCCGCGCACGGTGCCGATGTACGGCCAGCCCTACAAGTGCAAGTGAGCCCGGCGCGAACCGGACGGCGTCAGTACCAGGCGCTGGCTTCCACGCCCACCGTGCGCGGCGTGACGATGCCGGCCGCCGCGGGCGCGTTGGGCGTCAACGGCGCCAGCCCGCGGTCGGCCAGGAAGGTGAGGCCGCGCCGGTCGGCCAGGTTCTTCACGTAGGCCGACAGCCGCCACGTCGTGTTCTCGACCGCGGCACCGAGGTGGACGGTGGTGTAGCCCGGCACGGTGATCGGTGCCTTGCCGCCATAGTCGCTCAGCCGGCTGCCGATGCGGTTGACGGCGCCGTTGACGGACGCGGCCCAGCCGCCGCTCAGCGCGCAGCGGTAGTCGGCCCCCAGCGAGCCGGTGGCCCTGGGCACGAAAGGCAGCCGGTCGCCGCGGCGGCCCAGTGGCGTCTCGGCCACCGTGCCGGCGTTCAGCAGCACCCGCGTCGTGTCCTCGGTGAGCCTGGCGTCGGTGCGGCCCAGCGACGCGCGCAGGCCCAAGGCCGCGAGCGGGTGCCAGCCCAGCGTCGCCTCCAGCCCCTGGCTGCGCGCCCGGCCGCCGTTGACGAAGAAGTTGGCCCCCTGCGCGCTGGTCTGGATCTGGATGTCCTGCCACCGGGTGCGGAACACGGCGGCCTCGAACGACACCTTGCCGCCGGCGGCGACGGTCTTCCAGCCGGCCTCTGCGCTCGTCAGCGAGTCGGCGCCGACGACGGGCGGCCGGCCGGTCGTCGGCGGCGCCGCGCTCGGGCCGCCGGGGCGGTAGCCGCTGGCGGCGCGGGCGTAGATCGAATCGGTCGCCGTGGGCTTGAAGCGCGCGGTGAGCAGGTAGGTCGTCTTGCCGTGCGTGGCCGATTGCGCGAACACGACGTTGGGCGTGAACAGCAGGCCGCTGTAGGCCTGGTCGTAGTCCTGGCGGTCGCGGGCGTGGCGCACGCCGGCCTGCAGGTCCCAGTGCTCGGTCAGCGCATAGCTGGCGTTGGCGAACACCGAGGTCTCGTGGTACCGGGTGTCGATGCGGGCCTTGGCGGCGCCGTCGGGAAACGGCACGCCCGTGCCGGGGATGTTGACCGGCTTGGCCGCGCCGGTGGCCAGCGAGAAGGTGTCGAAACCGGGGATGCGGTTGGTGTCGTCCTCCTGCGTGTAGTACAGGCCCGCCTCCCAGTCGAGCCGGCCGACGGTGGACTGCACGCGCAACTCCTGCGACAGCCGGTGGGTGCGCGTGTTCTGCGCCAGGCCGACGCCGAAGTCCGGGTCCTTCAGCACCACGCCCAGCAGCACGCCGTAGGACATGGACATGTCCTGGTAGGCGCGCGAAGTCATGCGCTGCTGCGTGGTGGACGACACGACGTTGAAGTCACCCACCTGGCCTTTGACCGTCACATTGGCGAGGTCCAGCTCGGTGTCCCGCGCCTCCTGGATCAGCGCGCCATGGTGGTCGTCGCCGGCGGTGGGCTGCAGCGTCCTGCCATCCACGTCCACGGTGCTGGGGCCGCCGGCGCGCACCTGGTGCTGCAGCGCCGTCGCGCCGAGCGTCCAGCCGGGCGTGATGTGCCATGCATAGGCCACGCGGGCGCCGCGCACCGTGGCGCCGTTGACGTCGGCCTGGCCGGGCTTCACGTCGATGAAGCCGGCGTCCTTGCGCCGGTAGCCCGACACGCGCAGGCCCATGGTCTCGCTGGCGAACGGCAGGTTGGCCGAGGCGCGCAGCAGGCTGCCGGTGCCGCCATGCGCGACGCTGCTGGCACCGACCGTCAGGCGTCCGCCGGCCTTTAGCACGTCCGGCGCGGCCGTGACGAAGCGCACCAGGCCGCCCACGGCACCGGCGCCGAACATCGTGCCCTGCGGGCCCTTGAGCACCTCGATGCGAGACAGATCGGCGGGGTCCAGGTCGGGCGCCAGCTGGCTGCCCGCAGCATAGGCGTTGACGGAACCGACGGGGGCCTCGTCGATGTAGAGCGCCGTCGTGGGTGCGGACTGCGCCAGGCCCGTGGACAGGCCGCGCAGCACGATCTGCAGGTTGCCCTGGCCGGCGGTGCTGAACGACAGGCCGGGCACCTGGGCGGCGTAGTCCTCCAGCCGCGTGAGCCCGCCGCGCGACAGCCGCTCGGCGCCCAATGCCGTGACCGAACCCGGCACGTCCAGCGCAGCCTGCTCGCGTTTCTGCGCGGTGACGACGACCTTGTCCAGCATCTCGTTGCTCGCCGGCCCGGCCTCGTCGGCAGCCCAGGCGGGTGGCGCGGCGGCCGCCAGCGCGCACAGCAGGCGGGCAGCGTGCGCCGTCGGTGGTGAGGAGCCCATGACCTTCTCCCTGTCGACGCACTGTCAGCGTGATGAACAAGTTTGCTGCAGGCGCATTCAGGCCCGTAGGATAGGTCCAGACGTCCCACGCTGCCCGACAGGCCCATGACGAATCGCCCCGATCCGGTCCTCGTGCTCATCCATGGCGCCATGCTCAGCGGCGCGATGTGGGCACCGGTGCGCCGGCATCTGGACCCACGGCTGCAGGTGTTCGCGCCCGACCTGCCCGGCCACGGCACGCGGCGCGGCGAGCGCTTCACGCTGGACGGCGCGGTCCAGGCGGTCCTGCAGGCGGTGCACGCCGCCGCGCCGGCGCCGGTGCTGCTGGTGGGCGACTCGCTGGGCGGCTACACGGCGTTGGCCACCGCGGCCGCCATGCCGGCGCAGCGGCTGCTGGGCATCGTCGCCGGCGGCTGCACGGCCCGCATCGAGCAGTGGCCCACCGCGCTGCACTTCCGCACCAAGGTGCTTCTGTTCAAGCTGATGCTGGGCGTGTTCAGCGAGGCCCGCCTGGTCGGCAAGAGCGAGCCCAAGGTCCGCCGCATGCTGCTGGACGAAGGCAACGTGGCGCCGCAGGACGCCGATGCGGTGCTGGCGGGCGGCATGGGCTTTCGCGTCTTCGAGGATTGCGTGCGTGCGCTCTGGGGTGTGGACCACCTGGCGCGGCTGCAGGCCATCCGCCAGCCCGTGTGGCTGCTCAACGGCGACCAGGACCGCGTGATGCTGCGGCAGGAACCGCGCTTCCTGGCCGCGGGGCCGCACGTGCGCGGCCAGCGCTTCGACTGCGGGCATGGCGTGAGCCTGGTGCGCAGCCGCGAGTTCGCGGCGCTGGTGAATCGGGTGGCGGCTGGCAGCCTGCAGGCGTCCTTGCCGTAACGCTCGCAGAGCGCATCGCCCCCCTGCAGCGGCAGTGCGCTATCGTCAGCGGGCACCCGCGTCCACCGGCCTCACGATGACTCGCCCCCCTACGCCCGACCTGTCCCAAACCCTTGACGAACGCGAAGTGCCGACGCATGCACCCGCACTGCCGGCCGGCCTCGCTGCTCGCCTGACGGGCCACGACTGGCACCGCAATCTGGTCGGCGAAGCGGGGGCGAGCGTCTTTCGGCTGCAGTGCCCCGGCACACCCGACCTCTACCTGAAACACGGCCGCGGCACGGTCGCGCAGGACCTGGTCGACGAACTGGCCCGGCTGCGGTGGCTGGCGTCGGTCGATGCCCAGGGGTTGCCGAGCGTGCCGGCCGTTGAACACTTCGAATACAGCGGCGGTGACGCCTGGCTGCTCACCCGCGCGCTGCCGGGCCGCACCGCCTACCAATGGCTGACCGACGCACCGGACCGCAGCATCGGCATCGTGCGCGCCTTGGCTGCGGCGCTGCGGGCGTGGCATGCGCTGCCCGCGCCATCCTGCCCGTTCAACGCCGACCACCACCTGCGCCTGGCGCAGGCGCGACGGCGCCTGGACGCGGGCCTGGTGGACGCCGACGACTTCGACGCGGACCGCGCCGGCTGGACGCCTCAGGACGTCTGGAACGCCATGGCAGACCTGCTGCCCCTCAAGGCCGAGCGCGTCGTCACCCACGGCGACTTCTCGCTCGACAACCTGCTGCTCGATGAGCAGGGCCGGGTCACCGGCCTCATCGACCTGGGCCGGGTCGGCATTGCCGACCCCTACCAGGACCTCGCCGTGCTGTGGAACTGCCTGGCGGAGTTTGGCGAGGCCTTGCAGCAGGAGTTGTTCATCGCGTGCGGCCTTGCCAGGCCCGATGAGAACAGGCTCCATTTCCACCTGTACCTGGACGAATGCTTCTAGGCTGACGGCCGCGCTCACCGCGCGGCGCTCGCCGCACGCAGCTTCTCCGTGGGCCCGCTGGCTTGCGCGACGGCGTGACGCTCAGGCCCGGACGCGCGCCTGCTCGCGCAGCCGCAGCACGCGGCGCTGCACCTTGCCGGTGGTGGTCATGGGCAGCGCGGCGATGAACTCGATCTCCTTGGGGTACTCGTAAGGCGCCAGCCGCGCCTTGACGTGGGCCTGCAGCGCCGCGACGAGCGCCGCATCGCCCACGTGGCCGTCTGCCAGCACGACATAGGCCTTGACCAGCGCGCCGCGCTCGGCATCGGGCTTGGGCACCACGGCGGCATTGGCCACCGCCGCGTGCTTGAGCAGGCAGTTCTCGATCTCGCCCGGGCCGATGCGGTAGCCGGCGCTCTTGAAGACGTCGTCCGCGCGGCCCTCGTACCAGAGCGTGCCGTCGGCCTCCATGCGGGCGAGGTCGCCGGTGCGGCACCAGCTGTCGGCGGGGTCGCCGGTGAACTTGGCGCGCGTGGCCGCGTCGTTGGCCCAGTAGCCCAGGAAGAACACCGGGTCGGGCTCGCCGTGGCGGTCGCGTGCATGCACGGCCACTTCGCCGGTGTCGCCCGGCGCGCACTCGCGGCCCTCGTCGTCGATGACGGCCACGCGGTGGCCCGGGTAGGCGCGGCCCATGCTGCCCGGCTTGGCCGGCCACAGCGCCTGGCAGTTGCCGACGACGTAGTTGATCTCCGTCTGGCCGAACATCTCGTTGACGGGCACGCCCAGTGCGTCGCGGCACCAGCTGAACACCGCGTCGCCCACGGCCTCGCCGGCGCTCATCAGCGCGCGCAGCTTGAGGTCGTGGCGCCGGGGCCGAGGCTCGGCCTTCATCATGGCCTTCAGTGCCGTGGGGAACAGGAACGCGTGCGTGACGCCGTAGGTGGCCATCAGCTCGAAGGCCTTGGCCGCCGAAAAGCGGCCCTGCCACGCGACGATGGGCCGGCCGAAATACAGCGTGGGCAGCAGCGCGTCCATCAAGCCACCGGTCCAGGCCCAGTCGGCGGGGCTCCAGAAGACGGCGTCGGAGGGCTTCGTCGCGTCGAACGGGTCGAAGCCGAACCAGTCCTGGCTGGCGACGAAGCCCGTGAGGTTGCCCACCAGCGCCCGCTGCGGCAGCAGCGCGCCCTTGGGGTTGCCGGTGGTGCCGCTGGTGTAGATCAGGATGGCCGCATCGCCCGCCTTCGTGGCGACGGGCTTGAAGCGGGCTTCCTCGGCCTGCAGCGCCGCCATCCACGGCAGCTCGTCGCAATCGACCGGGCACTCGCCCACGACGAGGACGCGCCGCAGCGCCGGGCAGCGGGCCTTGACCTCGCGTAGCGCGGGCAGTGCCTCGCAGGCGGCGATGGCCAGCACGGCGCCGCTGTCCTGCAGGCGGAACTCCAGCGCCTCGGCGCCGAACAGCAGGGACAGCGGCATCGCCACCGCGCCGATCTGCTGAATGGCGATGTGGGCCACGGCCGTCTCGAAGCGCTGCGGCAGCACGATGGCGACGCGGTGGCCGCGGCGCACGCCCTGGGCCAGCAGCGCGTTGGACAGCCGATTGGCCGAGCGCTGCAGCTGCGCATAGCTGTAGGTCGCGCGGCAGCCGCTCTCGCTGTCGAAATGGATGGCCGCCGCATCGGGCGTGTCGCGCGCCCAGCGGCCGCAGCAGGCCTCGGCGATGTTGAAGTCCTCGGGCACGTGCCAGCGGAATGCGGCGTGCAGTTCCTCGTAGCGGTCTTCGACCATCGCGCGCCCTCGGCATCGGAAAGGCGCCGATCCTAGCCAGCGGCCCTGGCCGCGGACTCAGGGCTAGCCCGCAGAGGCGGCTTTCGGCAAGGCCGGGCTGTCGCAGACGTGACGCTCCAGCAAGGCCTCCGTGAATGCCCAGCTCTCTTGGTGCATGTTGCGCTGGTTGTAGTGCGTGCGCGTGAGCGCCACCACCGCGTCCAGCGCCGGCAGCATGACGATGTGGTTGCCGCCGTTACCGGACATCATCCAGCCGCTGAAACGGCCGCAGCGCAGCGCGTAGTCCCGCCGCCAGAACAGCTCGCCGTAGTCCACGCCGTAGGGCGTCTGGCGGTGCACGGTCAGCAGCGACGCGACCTGGGCCGGCGCGAGCACGGGCGGGCCGCCGTTCAGCAGCGTCTGCGCCAGTGTGGCCCAGTCGCGCGTGCGCAGGCGCAGGCCGCCGCCGGTCATGGTCTCGCCGGTGGGCGAGTGATGCCATTGCAGCCGGGTGATGCCCAGCGGCGTGAACAGCCGCTTCTGAGCCCAGGCCTCCAGCCCGCCCGGCACGCGGCGCTGCAGCAGCTGGCCCAGCAGGACGGTGCCGCCGGTGCAATAGGCCCAGGGGCCGCGCCCCTGCGCGTCGCGCTGGATGTCGCGCGTGGGCAGGTCCACGGCCCAGCGCAGCCAGCGCGGCTGCGGGTACATGGCCTCCTCGTTGCCGGGGCTGGCGTCCTGGTTGTCGTCGCAGTCCAGCGCGGAGGACATGGTCAGCAGGTCCTCCACCGTGATGGCCTGCTTGGCCGGGCCATCGTTCGCGATGGGGCGCTGGTCGGCGAAGGCCGCGAACACCGGGGTGTCGCGCTGGAGCAGGCCGTGCTGCACGGCAGCGGCCACGAGCATGGCGGTGACGGACTTGCCGGCCGAGCGCGTGTCGTGCAGCGTGGCGGCGTCGGCGCCGCGGGCGTACAACTCCACGATCACGCGGCCGCCGCGCTGCAGCAACACGCTGGTGCCGCCGGGCAAGGCCTCCAGTGCGGTTCGGTCGTCGGCCGGGGCGTCGGCAGCCTGGGTGCACAAGGGGATCAGCGCAAGGGCGAGAGCGGGCAGGTACTTCATGGCCGCATGCTCGCCGGCCATGGGGCGCGGGTCTAGAACGTTTTGAACCCGGCCAGCCAGGCGGCCGGCGTGCAGCGGTACTCGGCGCGGAACAGGCGCGTGAAATGGCTCTGGTCGGCGAAGCCGAGCTGGGCGGCGACATCCGCGATGGCCTGGCCGTCGCGCAGCCGCCGCGCCGCGCGGTTCAGCAGCGCACGGCGCTGCAACCGGCCCGGCGAGGTGCCGTAGTGGCGCCGGAAGGCGCGTGACAGCGACACCGGATGCACGCCGGCCGCAGCCGCCAGCGCCGCCAGCCGCAGCGGCTGCTCGCACTCGTCGACCAACTGCTCCATGCAGCGCCGCAGCCACGCCGGCTCGCGGGTCTCGCGCACCTCCTGCGGCGGCCGCGGCTGGCTCAGCGCGCAGAGCTGGCGGCAGCGATCCTCGACCTGCAGCAGACCGCCCAGGTCCAGCGCCACCGGCTGCAGCGCCAGGCCCTGGGCCATCTGCTGTGCCGCCGCCCCGAGGCAGCGTGCGCCGCCGTCCTGCAGCGCGAGATCGGCCGCCTGCTGCGCCGGCAGGCTCAGCGCGACAAAACGGCCCTGCGTGTCGACGAAGCGGTCCTGGTGCCGCGTGCCCGGCGGGTTCCACAGCGCGTCGCCCGGGCCGAGCAGTTCGCTCACGCCGCGCGCACTGCTGCGGTAGCGGCCCGCCAGCACGACGATGAAATGCCCGTCGTCATGCTCGTGCGGCGCCACCTCGTGCGCGGGCGTCTGCGCGCTCAGCCGCGCGAGGCTGAAGCCCGCCACGTCGCAGCGGGTGTCGAAGCGGCCGTAGAACTGCGCGTGCCGCAGCCGCATGGCCGGTCGGCTCAGAGGCCCAGCCAGGCCGAGGGCGACCACATGCTGGGCCGGTCGCCGTCGGCGTAGCGCTCCAGTGCGTCGCCGGTGAGGCGGCAGATGCGCCAGTCGGGCAGCACCTCGGCGCCCAGCTTCTCGTAGAAGCGGATGGCGTCCTCGTTCCAGCCCAGCACGGTCCAGTCCAGCCGGCCGTAGCCGCGTTCGCAGGCGAGCTGCGCCAGGTGCACGAGCAGCGTGCGGCCCAGGCCGCTGCGGCGGTGGGCGGGGCGCACGTACAGGTCTTCCAGGTACAGCCCCGGCTTGCCGAGGAAGGTGGAGAAGTTCGTGTAGAACAGCGCGAAGGCAACCACCTCGCCATCGACCTCGCCCAGCACGCACTCCGCCACCGGCGACTCGCCGAACAGGTGAGGCGCCAGGCTCTGCGGCGTGACTTCGAGCAGGTGGCTCAGGTGCTCGAACTCGGCAAGTTCGCCGATGAGCTGGACGATGGCGTGCAGGTCGCGCGGCTCGGCGGCGCGCAAGGTGGGGCGTGCGGACATCCGGCCATTGTGAGCGGATAAGCCGCCTCCCCTAAAGTGAGGTATGCCCGAGGTCTACACCCCATCTCGCGTCCACCGCGACGAATTCCTGCCGCTGCGCGGCCTGCGCCACCACATCCTGCGCTGGGGCACGCCCCGGACGGGCCGCCCCCCACTCGTGATGGTGCACGGCTGGATGGACGTGGGCGCGTCGTTCCAGTTCGTCGTCGATGCGCTGGCGGACGACCGCGAGGTCATCGCGCTGGACTGGCGCGGCTTCGGCCTGACGGCCAGCACCGGCGCCGACAGCTACTGGTTCCCCGACTACCTGGGCGACCTGGACGCGCTGCTGGACGTCGTCAGCCCCGGCGCGCCGGTGGACTTGGCCGGCCACAGCATGGGCGGCAACGTCGTGATGAGCTATGCCGGCGTACGCCCCGAGCGCATCCGCCGCCTGGTCAACCTCGAGGGCTTCGGCATGCCCGACGTGTGGCCCGCCGCCGCCCCGGAACGCCTGGCCAAGTGGCTGGACGAGCTGAAGGACCCGCCCACGCTGCGCCCCTACGCGTCACTGGCCGGCGTGGCCGAGCGGCTGAGGAAGACCAACCCACGGCTGCCCGCCGACAAGGCCGCGTGGCTGGCGCGGCACTGGTCGCGCGAAACCGCCGAAGGCTTCGTGCTGAACGCCGACCCGGCCCACAAGCTCGCCAACCCGATGCTCTACCGCAAGGCCGAGGTGATGGCCTGCTGGCAGCGCATCGCCGCGCCCACGCTGTGGGTGGAGGGCAGCGACGACCAGTTGACCCGCTTCTGGGGCTCGCGCTATCCGCGCGAGGACTTCGAAGGACGGCTGGCGCTGGTGCCGAATCTACGGAAGGCCGTGCTGCAGGACGCCGGCCACATGCTGCACCACGACCAGCCGCAAGCGCTGGCGGCCCTGCTGGAGCCTTTCCTGGCCTGACGACGCGTCAACGCGGCTCGCCGGCCTCGCGCTCCAGCTTGGCCATGCACCGCGCGTAGACGATGACGATGGCGCAGAAGGCCAGCAGCGCGCCCTGCGACGCCAACCAGAAGGCCAGCGGCCAGCCGAACACCTCCAGGCTGAGCTCGCGCGCGAAGAACACCGGCGCGAACGCGACGACCGCCCAGGCCAGCAGCAGCCAGGCGGTCAGCCGCCGCGTGCGGCGCCAATAGTCGTCACGGGGAGGCGGGGCAGTCATCGGCGCGATTCTGGCCCATGAGAAAATCCGCGTTTTTCCAAGAACAACGCGGCCCCTCATGGACATCGAACACATCAACCAAATCGGCAACTCGATTGCCGACCTCTCAGCGCGCACCGACGCGCTAAGGGGGTATCTTTGACTTCGACCGCAAGGCACTGCGCCTGAACGAGGTCAACGCCGCGCTGGAGAATCCCAAGGTCTGGGACGAACCCAAGCGCGCGCAGGAGCTGGGCAAGGAAAAGCGCACGCTGGAGGCCGTGGTCGAGACGATCACGATGCTGACCGGCTCGCTGGCCGACAACGCCGAGCTCTTCGAGATGAGCCGCGAGGAAGGCGACGAGGCCGGCATGCTGGCCATCGAGGCCGACGCGGCCAAGCTGCGCGAGAAGATCGAGGAGCTTGAGTTCCGCCGCATGTTCAACAACCCGGCCGACCCGAGCAACTGCTTCGTCGACATCCAGGCCGGCGCGGGCGGCACCGAGGCCTGCGACTGGGCCGGCATGCTGCTGCGCCAGTACCTGAAGTACTGCGAGCGCAAGGGCTTCAAGGCGACGATGGAAGACGAGACGCCGGGCGACGTGGCCGGCATCAAGAGCGCCACCATCAAGGTCGAGGGCGAGTACGCCTTCGGCCTGCTGCGCACCGAGACCGGCGTGCACCGCCTGGTGCGCAAGAGCCCGTTCGACAGCTCCGGCGGCCGCCACACGTCGTTCGCGTCGCTGTTCGTCTACCCCGAGGTGGACGACAGCATCGAGATCGACATCAACCCGGCCGACGTGCGCACCGACACCTTCCGCGCCAGCGGCGCCGGTGGCCAGCACATCAACAAGACCGACTCGGCGGTGCGCCTGACACACATCCCGACCGGCATCGTCGTGCAGTGCCAGGACGGCCGCAGCCAGCACAGCAACCGCGACGTGGCCTGGAAGCGCCTGCGCTCGCGCCTGTACGACCACGAGATGAAGAAGCGCATGGTCGAGCAACAGGCGCTGGAAGACACCAAGACAGACGTCGGCTGGGGCCACCAGATCCGCTCCTACGTGCTGGACCAGAGCCGCATCAAGGACCTGCGCACCAACTACGAGACCTCGGCGACGCAGAAGGTGCTGGACGGCGATCTCGACCCGTTCATCACCGAGTCGCTGAAGCAAGGCGTTTGATGACAGCGCGGCGCACCGCCGCGCCGTCCGGCCACCGGCCCGCCGCCGGCGGCCTCCCACCGAATCTCTCCCACAAGGAAGCCCCTCATGCGTGAAGGCACCGCCACCCTGATCCAACGCCTGGACTACCAGCAGCCGGCGTTCTGGATCCGCAAGGTCGACCTGAGCTTCGACCTCGACCCGGCCAAGACACTGGTGACCAGCAAGATGCAGGTCGAGCGCAACCGCGCCGTGCCGCGCGGCCCGCTGCGCCTGCACGGCGAAGCGCTGAACCTGCTGCGCGTGCTGATCGACGGCGCGAGCGTCTCCTTCCGCCAGGAGGGCGACGAGCTGGTCATCGAAGGCGCCCCAGACGCCGACTTCGCGCTCGAGATCCGCAACACCACCTGCCCCGAGAAGAACACCGCCCTGTCGGGCCTGTACACGTCGGGCGGCAGCTTCTTCACGCAGTGCGAGGCCGAGGGCTTCCGCCGCATCACCTATTTCCTGGACCGCCCGGACGTGATGGCCGTCTACACGGTCACGCTGCGCGCCGACAAGGCCCGCTTCCCCATCCTGCTGTCCAACGGCAACCTGACGAGCAGCGGCGACCTGGAGAACGGTCGCCACTTCGCCGTCTGGAACGACCCTTTCCCCAAGCCCAGCTACCTGTTCGCCGTCGTGGCCGGCGACCTGGTCGCGCGCGAGCAGCGCATTCGCACCCGCGCCGGCAAGGACCACCTGCTGCAGGTGTTCGTGCGCCGCGGCGACCTGGAGAAGACAGAGCACGCGATGAACAGCCTCATCGCCTCCATCGTCTGGGACGAGGCGCGCTTCAAGCTGCCACTGGACCTGGAACGCTTCATGGTCGTCGGCGTGTCCGACTTCAACATGGGCGCGATGGAAAACAAGGGCCTGAACATCTTCAACACGTCCGCCCTGCTCGCCTCGCCAGCCACGGCGACGGACGCGGACTTCGCGCGCATCGAGTCCATCGTCGCGCACGAGTACTTCCACAACTGGACCGGCAACCGCGTCACCTGCCGCGACTGGTTCCAGCTGTCGCTGAAGGAGGGCCTGACTGTCTTCCGCGACCAGGAGTTCTCAATGGACATGGCCGGCACGCCGAGCGCGCGCGCCGTGTGCCGCATCCAGGACGTGCGCCAGCTGCGCGCCATGCAGTTCCCCGAGGACAGCGGTGCGATGGCCCACCCGGTGCGCCCGGACAGCTACAGCGAGATCAACAACTTCTACACCGCCACGGTCTACGAGAAGGGCTCGGAAGTCGTCCGCATGTACCAGACGCTGGTCGGTCGCCAGGGCTTCGAGGCCGGCATGACGCTGTACTTCGAGCGCCACGACGGCCAGGCGGTGACCTGCGACGACTTCGCGCAGGCCATCGCCGATGCCAACCCCGGCTCGGACCTCAGCACGCGGCTGGACGCCTTCAAGCGCTGGTATTCACAGGCCGGCACGCCGCGCGTGACCGCACGCGGCGAGCACGACGGCGCCGCCCGCACCTTCACGCTGCGCTTCACGCAGCAGACGCCCGCCACGCCGGGCCAGGGTGACAAGCAGCCGCAGGTGATCCCCGTCGTCATGGGCCTGCTGGACCGCCATGGCGCGCCGCTCGCGCTGAACGCCAATGGCGACACCGAGCAGGTTTTGGTGCTGGACCAGGCCGAGCAGACAGTCGTCTTCGAGAACATCGACAGCGAGCCCGTGCCCTCGCTGCTGCGCGGCTTCTCGGCGCCCGTGGTGCTGGACGACGGCCTGTCGGACGCGGCGCTGCTGGTGCTGATGCGCCACGACAGCGACCCGTTCAACCGCTGGGAGGCCGGCCAGCGCCTGGCGCTGAACCGCATCCTGCATGCGCTGCGGGCTGAGCAGCCGCTGGTGTTGAGCCCGGTGTTCATCGATGCGATGCGCGGCCTGCTCAACGATGCGACGCTGGACCCCGCATTCAAGGAACTGGCGCTGACGCTGCCGGGCGAGAGCTACATCGCCGAGCAGCTCGACGTGGTCGACCCGCAGGCCATCCACGCTGCCGTGATGGCCGCCCAGACCCAGCTCGCCAGCGCCCTGCGCGACGACTGTGCCGCCGCCTTCGAGGCGCACCAGGTGCAGGGCGGCTACACGCCCGACCCGGTCTCCTGCGGCAAGCGTGCGCTGGCCAACCTGGCGCTGTCCATGCTGGTGCTGGACGCGCAGGCCAGCGGCGACACGGTGTGGCCCGGCAAGGCCTACCAGCGCTTCAAGGACGCCGGCAACATGACCGACCGCCTGGGCGCGCTCGCCGCGCTGGTCAACGCCAACGCCGAGCTGGCCGCGCCGGCCTTGCAGCGCTTCCACGCGCTGTTCAAGGACGACCCGCTGGTCATCGACAAGTGGTTTGCGCTGCAAGCCCGCGCGCCCGAGGCCGACGGCCGCGTGTTCGCCCGCGCCAAGGCGTTGACCAAGCATGCCGACTTCACGCTGAAGAACCCCAACCGGGCGCGCAGCCTGCTGGCGTCCCTGTGCATGTTCAACCCGGCCGCCTTCCACCGCGCCGACGCGGCCGGCTACGTGTTCTGGGCCGACCAGGTGCTGGCCATCGACGCGATCAACCCGCAGCTCGCCAGCCGTCTGGCCCGGGCGATGGACCGCTGGGCGCAACTGGCCGAGCCCTACCGCGCGGCCGCGCGCGAAGCGGTCGCCCGCGTGGCCGCGAAGGCGGACCTCTCGCCCGACGTGCGCGAGATCGTCGAGCGCGCGCTCGCCTCCGGGAACTGAACCATGGCACGCCAGACCAGCCTGACCCAGTACCTCGTCGAGCAGCAGCGCGAGCACGGCCACATCCCGCAGGAACTGCGCCTCTTGATCGAGGTCGTCGCCCGCGCCTGCAAGCGCATCGCCATCGCCGTCAACAAGGGCGCGCTCGGCGACGTGCTGGGCACTGCCGGCAGCGAGAACGTGCAGGGCGAGGTGCAGAAGAAGCTCGACATCATCGCCAACGAGGTGCTGATCGAGGCCAACGAATGGGGCGGCCACTTGGCCGCGATGGCCAGCGAGGAGATGGACGGCATCTACGTCGTGCCCAACCGCTACCCGCAGGGCGAGTACCTGCTGCTGTTCGACCCGCTGGACGGCTCCAGCAACATCGACGTGAACGTGTCCATCGGCACCATCTTCAGCGTGCTGCGCAAGGTGGGCCACTCGCGCGGCGTGAGCGAAGACGACTTCCTGCAGCCCGGCAAGCAGCAGGCGGCGGCCGGCTACTGCGTCTACGGCCCGCAGAGCATGCTGGTGCTGACGGTGGGCGACGGCGTGGCCGTGTTCACGCTGGACCGGGAGACCGGCTCCTGGGTGCTGACGCAGGACCAGGTCAGGATTCCCGAGGACACGAAGGAATTCGCGATCAACATGTCCAACATGCGCCACTGGGCGCCGCCGGTGAAGCGCTACATCGACGACTGCCTGGCCGGCACCACCGGCCCACGCGCCAAGGACTTCAACATGCGCTGGGTGGCCAGCATGGTGGCCGACGTGCACCGCATCATGACCCGCGGCGGCGTCTTCATGTACCCCTGGGACCAGCGCGAGCCCGACAAGCCCGGCAAGCTGCGCCTGCTGTACGAGGCCAACCCGATGGCCTTCCTCGTCGAGCAGGCCGGCGGCGCGGCGACCAACGGCACCGAGCGCATCATGGACCTGAAGCCCACCAAGCTGCACGAACGCGTGGCCGTCGCGCTGGGCTCTAAAAACGAGGTCGAGCGCATCGCCCGCTACCACGCCGAAGAAGCTCAAAAATAGTGGCTATAATGGTGGGCTTGACGCAAACGTCAGTGCCGGCATAGCTCAGTTGGTAGAGCAGCGCATTCGTAATGCGAAGGTCGGGGGTTCGACTCCTCTTGCCGGCACCAAGAATCCATACGCAAAGCCCAGCCTCACCCGCTGGGCTTTCGTTTTGCCGGGCTCATGGTGAGCGGGGCGCCACGCTCGTCATGTCGACGAAGTGCTCGTCGCCGCCCACCACGGCCAGGCCCAGCCGCTCGTAGAGGCGGATGGCGCCTTCATTGCGCCTGAAGCAGGACAGGGTCAGCACCGAGCCGCTGCTGGCGGCATCGGCGAGCAACTGGCGAACGACGGCGGTGCCGATGCCCAGGCCCTGGAAGTCCGCGCTGACCAGGATCAGCGACAGGTGCAGGGAACCGGGGCGCTGCCTCAGTGCCAGGCAGCCGGCCACGAGATCGTCCAGGCGCACGAGCTGAAGGCATTCCGCAGGGTAGTTGCGGGCGACGCGGGCCCGCTGGCATGCCTCGTTCCAGCCGAAAACGGGCTCGACGTAAGGCCGCAGCAGTTGGGCATAAAGCCGGAACAGCGCGTCGGCGGCCACTGCGCCTTCGGAAAAGGGCGTCAGGCTGATGTCGAGTGACGTGGACATTCGATGAACAGCACCATGAGGCAAACTGCGTGGCAAGCCCGCCAGGCCGAATCCGACCCAGCCGCCATCGTGACACAACCCACACGCACAGCGTTAGCAGCGCCCGCAGACGCTGCGGCGCGCCGCCGGCTGCTGCGGTGGACGCTGGGCGCCTGCACCGCGCTGGCCGGCGTGGCTCACGCCCAGGACCCCGCCACGCGCCGTCCCTGGCCCGCGCGCCGTCCCACGCCGCGCGTGGATGTGCCTGGGCTGCGCCTGGCTGACCTGACGGGCCGCGTGGTGTTGCTGAACTTCTGGGCCACCTGGTGCGAGCCGTGCCGCAGCGAGATGCCCTCGCTGCAAACCCTTGCGCAGCGGCTGGCGCCCGAGGGCCTGAGCGTCGTGGCGGTGAACTTCAAGGAAGCCGAAGCCGCGATCCAGCGCTTCACGCAAGCCTCGCCGCTGAGCCTGCCAGTGGCGCGCGACCCCGACGGCGACGTTGCAAAATCGTTTGCTGTCAACATCTTCCCGACGACCGTGGCCATTGCACGCAACGGCCGCGCCGCGTTCAGCGTCGTCGGTGCGGTGGACTGGACCGGCGATCCCGCCTACCGTTGGGTCGCCGACCTGCTCGCGCAACGCCACAAGTAACTGCATCTTCTCGTCAAGGAACCCGCCCATGAGCTCACTGAACCGCCGCCGTCTCCTGCAGTCGACCGCCCTGCTGGCCGGGGCTTCGCCGCTGGCCTTCTCCAGCCCGGCGCTTGCGCAGGAGCGCCGCTTCGAGCCCAAGCCCGAAGGCTGGCGCACGTTCGAGGTGACGACCACGGTGACGCTCAAGGACCCCAAGGGCGCCGCCACCGTTTGGCTGCCGGTGCCGTCGCTGGACACGCCCTGGCAGCGCACGCAGGACACGGCCTGGTCGGCCAGCAGCGGCGGCGAACTGCAACTCGCCGCCGACGGCGACACAGGTGCTCGCGTGCTGGTGGGCCGCTTCGGTGCCGATGCATCGCAGCCCACCATCGTGCTGACCAACCGCGTGCAGACGCAGAACCGTGCCGTCGACTGGAGCGCCAGGCCGGTCGGTCCAGCGCCCGACCCGGCCGACCTGCACCGCTGGATCGAGCCCAGCACGCTGATCACCACCGACGGCATCGTCAAGAAGGTCGCCAACCAGATCGTCTCGGGCGCGCGCACCGACCGCGAGAAGGTGCAGCGGATCTACGACTGGGTCGTCGTCAGCACCTACCGCGAACCCAAGGTGCGCGGCTGCGGCGTGGGGGACATCAAGACCATGCTGGAGACGAACAACCTCAGCGGCAAGTGCGCCGACATCAACGCGCTGTTCGTGGGCCTGTGCCGCGCCGCGGGCATTCCGGCGCGCGACATCTACGGCGTGCGCCTGGTGCCCAGCGCCTTCGGCTACAAGGAGCTGGGCGGCAACCCGGCCAGCCTGAAGGGCGCGCAGCACTGCCGCGCGGAGGTCTACCTGAAAGGCAGCGGCTGGGTGGCCATGGACCCGGCCGACGTGACCAAGGTGATGCGCCAGGAAACGGCGGAGTGGATCAAGGACGCCGGCCATCCCATCGTCGTGCCGGTGCGCAAGGCCTTGTTCGGCAGTTGGGAGGGCAACTGGATGGGCTACAACAGCGCCAGCGACGTGAAGCTGCCGGGGTCCAGGCAGGCCAAGCTGGGCTTCTTCATGTACCCGCAGGCCGAAACCGGCGGCGCGGCGCGCGACCCCTATGACCCGGATTCGTTCGCGTACCAGATCACCGCCCGCGAGATCAAGGCCTGACGGTCCGCGATGAGCAGCACGTCGCCACGCATGCCCACGCCGCGCCAGGCTCGCCCCGGCGCGGCGCTCGCGCTGGCTGCGTTCGCGACGCTGCTGGCTTCCACCTGCTGCGTGCTGCCGCTGGTGCTGGTGATCCTGGGGCTGTCCGGCGCCTGGATCAGCCGCATGCACGTGCTGGAGCCCTACGCGCCCGCGCTGATCGCCGTGGCGATCGCGTCGCTGGGCCTGGCGGCGTGGCAGATCTTTCGCACTTCCGCACAAGCCGGCGACGCCTGCAATGCCGATGGCTCCCCCTGCCGCGTGGTGCAGTCGTCGGCCAGGCGCTGGTTCTGGCTGGTGGCGTCGCTGGCGCTCGTGCCCATCGTGCTGCCGCTGCTGGCACCCTGGTTCTACTGAAGAAAGGCGGCATGCCATGAAGGCTCTCACCGCACTCCTGGGCCTGGCCCTGTTGTCGAACGCCGGCGGCGCGCTCGCCGCCACCCGCACAGTCACGCTGACCGTGCCCACGATGGACTGCGCCACCTGCCCCGTCACCATCCGCGTGGCGCTGCTCAAGGTACCGGGCGTCAGCCAGGCCAAGGTCAGCTACGAGCGCCGCGAGGCGCGGGTGGTGTTCGACGATGCGAAGACGGACGTGGCCGCGCTGACGCGCGCCACCGACAGCGCGGGCTACCCCTCCTTCCTGGCCGACAAGCAGTAGCAGGATGCGCGGTGGGGATGTGCGGTGGGTTGGCGACGACGTCGCAGTGTTTGCGGCATCGGCGCACCGAAAGCCCCCCGATTGCGCCCTGCGCACACCGTTCGTTGCCCTATGAAACATCTCACCCTCCTTGTGTTGCCGGTGCTGGCCGCCTGCGCGCTCCAGACACCATCGTCCACGCCGCCAGCCACCGGTTTGCAACAAGCCTGGGTGCAGGCCGCTGCCGGCCCGAGCTGGGTCGTGCGCACACTCACCGCGGACGCGAGCTGCCCCACGCTGCGCTGGGCAGGCGGCAGCGCTTCCATGCAACAGCGCAGCGCGCCCGGCCTTGAGCCGCCGCCGTCCGGCAACAAGGAACCGCAGCGCAAGGCCACCACCTTCACGCTGAGCGCCTGCGAGGCGCCATGGCCCACGCTGCCGGCCGGTGTGAGCAGCGTTCAGGTCGGCGACCTTGCCTTGCAGGCCCCTGCGGCCGAGCCACGCCGCATCGTCGTCATCGGCGACACCGGCTGCCGCCTGAAGGCGTCTGACCACGCCTACCAGGGCTGCAACGACGCGCTGGACTGGCCCTTCCTGCGCGTGCTGGCCCGCGCGCTGGCGCTCAAGCCCGACCTGGTCGTCCATGTCGGCGACTACCACTACCGTGAGAGCCCCTGCCCCGCGGGCATGGCCGTCTGCGCCGGCAGCCCCTGGGGCTATGGCGACGACACCTGGCAGGCCGACTTCTTCCAGCCGGCCAAGGCGCTGCTGGCGGCCGCCCCCTGGGTGTTCGTGCGCGGCAACCACGAGGCCTGCAGCCGCGCGGGCCAGGGCTGGCTGCGCTACCTGGACGCCGAGACCGGCCCGGCGCGGGCCTGCACGCCGGCCGCACCGGGCGACGTCAGCGACGGCGACTTCACGGCGCCGTTCGCCGTGCCGCTGTCGCCGCGCAGCCAGCTCATCGTCTTCGACTCGGCCGAGATCGGCAGCCGCACGCCGCGCCGGGATTCACCCGCCTGGACGCGCTGGCGCCAGCAGCTGGACCGCGTCGCCGAGCTGTCGGCGCGCAGCACGCAGAGCATCTTCGTCAGCCACCACCCCAGTCTCGCCTTCAGCCCGACGCCGGACGGGTCGCCCAGCACCGCCCGCTCCGGCCTGACGCCGCTGCTGCAGGACACCGAGCCGCAGCGCCTGTTCCCGGCGGGCGTGCAGGCGACCGTGCATGGCCACATCCACATGCACCAGGCGCTGGGTTTCTCGAGCAATCACCCGATCACACTGGTCATCGGCAACGGCGGCTCTGCGGCGTCGGGCCACGTGGACGCCGCTGCGGCGCTGACGGCGGAGCTGGTGCCGGGCGCGCGGCTGGAGACGGTGCAGGCCCATACCGAGTTCGGCCTGTCGCTGCTGACGGCCACGCCCGCGGGTTGGCAACTGCAGGCCTTCAACGCGCTGGGACAGCCGCTGTCGACCTGCACGCTCGCGGGCCAGACGCTGCGGTGCTGAACCAGACAAGCACATACACCTCGTCACCGCTGAAGCAACCCTGACCTATGGCACCCGGCAGGCCTGTAGGACGACAGGTAACGCTCGCGCATTCCATCACTTCGGCACCGGTTTGAAGGGTTACTGGCGGGTAAATCGGCCCGCCAGGGCAGGCCCCTTCGCTACACTCGGCCCACCTGTCAAGCTGTTTCGACGGGATCCACATTGATAGAGGACTCGCCTTCATGAGCTCCAAGTTGAAAGTCGCCGGTTGGGTTGCGCTGGGTGCCGTGGCTGGCGCCCTCACCACGATGCAGCTCCAGGCCAATGCGCGCAGCAGCCTGTCGCCGCTGCCGCTGGACGAGATGCAGCAACTGGCTGCCGTGTTCGGGCTGGTGAAGGCCGAGTACGTCGAACCCGTCGACGAGAAGAAGCTGATCAACGACGCGATCTCCGGCATGGTGTCTGGCCTGGACCCGCACTCGCAGTTCTTTGACAAGAAGACGTTCAAGGAATTCCGTGAAGGCACGACCGGCAAGTTCGTCGGCGTGGGCATCGAGATCGGCATGGAAGACGGCCTGGTCAAGATCGTCTCGCCCATCGAAGGCTCGCCCGCCTTCCGCGCCGGCCTGAAGAGCGGCGACCTGATCAGCCGCATCGACGACACGGCCGTGCGCGGCCTGACGCTGGACCAGGCCGTCAAGAAGATGCGCGGCGAGCCGGCCACCAAGGTCAGCCTGAGCATCTACCGCAAGGCCGAGAACCGCACCTTCCCGGTGACCATCACCCGCGAGGAGATCAAGGTCCAGAGCGTGCGTGCCAAGGTCATGGAGCCGGGCTACGCCTGGATCCGCGTCAGCCAGTTCCAGGACCGCACCATCGACGACTTCGCCAAGAAGCTCGAAGAGATCTACAAGCAGGAGCCCAACCTGAAGGGCCTGGTGCTGGACCTGCGCAACGACCCGGGCGGCCTGCTCGAAGGCGCCGTGGCGCTGTCGGCGGCCTTCCTGCCGCGCGACGTCGAAGTCGTGTCCACCAACGGCCAGATTCCCGAGTCCAAGGCCAGCTACAAGGCCAGCCCCGACGACTACCGCCGCCGTGGCGGTGACGACCCGCTGAAGCGCCTGCCCGCCGCGCTGAAGAGCGTGCCGCTGGTCGTGCTGGTCAACGAAGGCTCGGCCAGCGCCAGCGAGATCGTCGCCGGCGCGCTGCAGGACCACCACCGTGCGACGGTCATGGGCGCCCAGACCTTCGGCAAGGGCTCAGTGCAGACCGTGCGCCAGCTCGGCCCGGAAAGCGCATTGAAGATCACCACGGCCCGCTACTACACGCCCAGCGGCCGCTCCATCCAGGCCAAGGGCATCGTGCCCGACGTGATGCTGGACGAAACCGCCGAGGGCAACGTCTTTGCCGCGCTGCGCATGCGCGAGGCCGACCTTGAGAAGCATCTGAACAACGGCCCCGAGGACGACGCCGCCCGTCAGAAGGCCCGCGAGGAAGCCCGCACCAAGCTGGAAGCCGAGTTCGCGAAGCGCGCCGAGCCGCCCAAGCCGCTGCCCGAGTTCGGCACAGCGGAAGACTTCCCGCTGGTCCAGGCCCTGAACAAGCTCAAGGGCCAGCCGGTGATGGCGTCGAAGACGGCGTTGGAGCGGAAGGCGGAGGCGAAGACGGGCGAGTGATCGCACGTTCGCTTTAGATGATGACGGGCTCCTTGTGGGGCCCGTTTCTTTTTCGGGCTCGGTACTCTGGCTCAGCGCCTGCTGTGGTGCCGGGAGTTCGCCCCGGCGGGCGACCTACTTTCTTGTGCGCACAAGAAAGTAGGCAAAGAAAGCGCCCCCGATCCGCCCGGCCCTTTGCTTCGCAGCGGGCTGCCCTGCGCTGCTCAGGTCTTGAGGCCCCGCGAAGAACTCGCGCCGCTACGCTCTGCTCAAACACCTTCGCGAAGTCAGTTCTTGAAGCGCGCTCCGCGCGCGGCCTCAAGACCCTCCGCTGCTCGGCGGGTTACTAGGGGGTGGTGCAAATACCTCGCGGCGAACGGCTTTTGGGTTTGGCTGTTGGGGAACTCCCCCTTAAAAACCGCCGAGCAGCGCAGAACGGCGAGGCGTGCGCGCAGCGCACTTCAAGAACTGACTCCGCACCACTGTTTGAGCGAAGCGAGTTGGGTGCGGGCCTCGTCGTTCGAGCAGCGCAGGGAACCCCGACAGGGGCGGTTTTTTCGGGGCGTCTTTCTTGGTTACTTCTTTGGACGCCCAAAGAAGTAACTCGCCCGCGGGGGCGAGTCCCCGCACCACATTCGCCAATGGGCCAGAGGAACTTAGACGCCCCAAGAAGCCTGCGACGTGCCCCTCATCCCTTCCCGTACAACACCATCTGCGTGCACCGGAACAGCGCCACCGTCTTCCCCGAGTCCTTGTTCGTGACCACCGCATCCCACACCTGCGTCGTCTTGCCCAGGTGCACCGCCTTGGCCACGCAGGCAATCGTGCCCTCGCGCGCCGTGCCCAGGTGGTTGGACTTCAGCTCGACGGTCGTGAAACCCACCGCGCCTTCCGGCAGGCTGGTCACGCAGCCGTAGCCCGCGCACGTGTCCGCGAGCGTGACCACGCTGCCCGCATGCAGGAAGCCGTTCGGCGCCATCAGCTCCGCACGCACCGGCAGCTCGGCATGGATCTCTCCCTCGCCGGCATGCGTGATGACGATGCCCAGGTAACCGGGCAGGTTGGGGGCACCGAACTGGTTGAGCTGGGCGGCATCGGGCATGGCGGTGATTTCCTCGTGTGGATTTTCAGACCATCGTAGTTGGCCATGAAAAAGGCCGGCATGAAGCCGGCCTTGTGCGTCAACGCCTGACGCGATCAGGTGCGCGTCATCGTCGCCTTCAGCATGCCGTTGAGCATCTCCAGCGTCTCGGCCAGGTGGGCCTTGGTTTCGATGGACAGCCCTGGCTTGGCAGAAGCCACACGCAGGTCGCTGGCGAGCTGGTTGGCGTGGTAGCGGGCCATCGAGAAGGCGTCGGCATACACCGTCGCGCCGTTGGCCGAGCGGTTGAGCTGCGCCTGCAGCCGGCGCAGGTACTCGCGCTGCAGGCTGCGGCGCATGCGGTCGATCTCCCCGCCGGTCTTGAGCTCGCTGAAGATCGCGCCCTGCAGCGTGCCGTACACCTCGCTCAGCGACACGGCGCCCTTGCGCTGAGCCTCGGGCAGATAGCTGCTCTGCTCGATCAGGCGGCGCGCCGTGTTGGGCGACATCAAACGATCCAGCACACGGCCCTGCAGCGCGGCGACGTAGTCAGGCACGGCCAGGGGCAGGCCACGGTCCCACTCGTTGTAGTCCACCGTCTGCAGCGTCAGGAACTCGGGCGAGAACTTGAACGAGTTGCTCGACAACAGGCCGCTGGCAATGAAGCGCAGGGCCTCGCGCTGCTGCGCGTTGTCCACCGGCTTGAAGGCCTGGCCAGGCGTGACGCCCGGCACGATGCGCTCGGCATAGATGCCGCCCACGTACTTGCTGATGTTGTTGGCCGTCATGCTGAGCTGACGGAAGGACTCGAACACCGAGCGGCGGTTGCGCAGCGGGTCTTCGCCCACCTCGGGCGTGCGGGCCTGCACACGATCCCACAGTTCCTGGCTGAGCTTGAGGCGCTTCTTGGCGTAGGCCAGCGGATCGTCGCCGAGGTCGCGCTGGTTGGTGCGCGGGTCGAAGCCGTCGTAGACGCCGCCCACGCCCTGGTCGAAGTCGTCGCCGTAAGCCAGCAGCGGATCGGTGGAACGCGCGGCGATCTTTGCCAGCTCGGCCGCTTCCTGGTCTGCAGCGATGGGCTTGTACGCGTACTCGATGGCCCAGTAGTCGTAGGCACCCAGCGCGGTGTTGGTGAGGCTGGCCTTGGGCTCGCCCTTGAGCGGCAGGTTGTAGGCGTTGTAGTCCATCACCGAGTTGGAGATGCCGTGCGCCTCGGTGTACGCCTTGTCCCTGAGCTGCGCCTGCGTGACCGTCGTGGACGAGCGGAAGTTGTGCTTCAGGCCCAGCGTGTGGCCGACCTCGTGCATCACCACGTCCTTGATGACGGCCTGTGCCAGCGCCTCGGCCTCGGGGCCGTTCATGTCCATGCCCTCGGCCCCACCCCGCAGCGCCAGCAGGTCCAGCGCGAAGCCGAACTCGGAGGCCTGGTCGGCCATGTAGGTGCACTGCTGCTCGATGGCCGTGTTGTGGGTGCGCTCGCCGGTCCAGCTGCTGAACGCGTTCTGGCCCGGCTGGCCGCCGGGCAGCACGTCGTCCGCCGCCAGGCGGCGCGAGCCGCGGCCGAAGACGTCGCTCATGCCGATGTCGGCGTCCAGGATTTCGCCGGTGCGCGGGTCCTTGTTGCTCGGGCCGATGGCGAAGCCCACGTCGGCACCGGTGAACCAGCGGACGGACGCATGCGTGGAGTCCATGTTGTCCCAGTCGGCGTCGTCCGGCTGCTGCTTGGCCTGCACGGCGTCCTTGAAGCCGATCTTCTCGAAGGCCTTGTTCCATTCCAGGATGCCGGCCTGCACCGACGCGCGGTACTTCTCGGGGATGTTCTTGTCCATCCAGTAGACGATGGGCTGCACCGGCTCGGACAGCGCGGCGCTCGGGTCCTTCTTTTCCAGGCGCCAGCGGGCGATCATGTGCACGCGCGGGTTGGCCTTCAGGTCGTCACCGAGGTTGCTGTAGGTCTCGGAGAAATGGCCCAGGCGCGCGTCGGCATGGCGCACGGCGGCGGGCTGCTCGGGCAGCGCGCGCAGGCTGTAGACGAAGCTGAAGAACATCGAGCGCGGGTCCGGCGTCGCCTGAGGCGGCGACGGCATCGGCACCGGCGCGGGCACCAGCGGCGGCGCGGGGATGCGCGGCGTCGCGAAGTGCACGCGGGCGGTCAGCGTGGAGATCTGCGCGTCGGCGCGTGTGGCCTCGATGAAGGAGTTGGACCGGTCCGGCGCGAACGGCAGCCGGTAGGCGGCCTCCAGCCGCGTGGAGTAGCCGGGGATGTCGCCCAGCAGCATGCCGGCATCCACCAGCACGGACTTGCGGTCGGGGTGGTCCGCGCTCGCCACGCCGCTGGAAGCGATCAGGCTGGGCGAGAACGCCTGCTCGATCGCCAGCTTGCTGGAGGCGTTGCTGGAGCGGAACTTGGTGTTCAGCGCGATCAGCTGCACGTGGTTGCCGATGCGGCGCCACTCGGCCAGCTCGTCGCCCAGCATCTGGCTGGCGTACAGGCCCCGCTCACCCACGGCGTTGGCGACGTTGACGCTGAACAGGAAGGGCTTGTTGAACGCCTCCTTCGGGATCTCGATCCAGACCTTCTCGTCCTTGCGCCAGATCGGGAACAGCCCCGGCTGCTCCTTGGCGCCCTTGATGACGTCGGCGAAGGGCTTGGGCGCGGTGGGGTCGGGGGCGCCCGGGCGGGTGGGCGCGGGCGCCGGCGCGAACGCGGCCGTGCCTGCGGCTGACGCGGCGCCTGCCGGTGCCGGTGCGGTCTGGGCCTGCGCCAGCATGGACAGGGCGAGCAGCGCAGCAGTGGCAAGCGCCGTACGGGACATCGGGATCATCATGGGTGTCCGGAGGAAACGAGGAAAAGCCGGCACTGTGGCGGGCGGCGACACTGGCGTCAATCCGAGCCCTCCCCCGTCGTGGGGGCACACAACTTCACGGAAAAACTTCCGGCATGGCCCTGACCCATCTGCTTTACCTGCATGGCTTTCGTTCCTCCCCTGCATCGGCCAAGGCCCGGCGCATGGCCGCCTGGGCGGCTGAACAGCGCGGCCTGACGTTCGCGTGCCCGCAATTGCCGCCCTCGCCGCTGGCGGCAATGGCCCTGGTTGCAGGCATCGTGGCGGACTGGCCCGCCGGCGGCTCGGCCGTCGTCGGCAGCTCGCTGGGCGGCTTCTACGCCACGTCGCTGGCCGAGCAGCCGGCCCACCGCGGCTGGCGCGTGGCCGTGCTGAACCCGGCGGTGGACCCGGCGCGCGACCTGTCGCGCCACATCGGCGAACTGACGGCGTGGCACGACCCCGGGCTCAAGTTCGACTTCACTGCCGGGCACGTCGCCGAGTTGGCTGCGCTGACGCCGCCCGCGCGCCTGAGCCGGCCGCTGCGCTACTACGCCCTCATCGCCAAGGGCGACGAGCTGCTGGACTGGCGCGAGATGCTGGCCCGTTATGCGGGCTGTGACGGCGAGGTGATCGACGGCAGCGACCACGGCCTGACCGACTTCGAGGACCACCTGCCCGGTCTTGCGAAACACCTGCTGGCGTAAGGCGACAATCGCCGCCTATGTTTGCGCTGTTTGATGACGCCGGAAAATTCCTCGCCGGCCGTGTGATGTCCGAGGCCGATGCCTCGCTGCAGGTGGAGCTGGACTCCGGCAAGCGAGTCAAGGTCAAGTCTGCCAATGTGCTGCTGAAGTTCGAGCAACCGGCGCCCGCCGTGCTGCTGAGCCAGGCACGCACGTTGGCCGACGACATCGACCTGGACCTGGCCTGGGAGTTCGCGCCCGAGGGCGAGTTCGGCTTTGCCGACCTGGCCCGCGACTATTTCGACGCCAAGGCCGGCACCGTGCAGCAGGCCGCCGCACTGTTCCGCCTGTACGACGCGCCGCACTACTTCCGCCGCGCCGGCAAGGGCCAGTTCAAGAAGGCGCCCGAGGAGACGGTGAAGGCCGCGCTGCTGGGCATCGAGCGCAAGCGCCAGCAGGCGTTGCAGATCGAGTCCTGGGCCGAAGACCTGGCGAAAGGCACCTGCCCGCAGCCCATCCGGGACCAGATCTACAAGATCCTCTTCAAGCCCGACAAGAACGGCCCGGAATACAAGGCCGTCGTGGAGGCCAGCAAGCGCTCGCACAAGGCGCCGCTGGACCTGCTGCAGCAGGCCGGCGCGATCACCAGCGCCTACCAGTTCCACTGGAAGCGCTTCCTGTTCGAGAACTTCCCCAAGGGCACGGGCTTCCCCGCGCTGACGGCGCCGGAGATCAAGGACGAGCTGGCGTTGTCCACCGCGCAGGCCTTCTCCATCGACGACTCGCAGACCACCGAGATCGACGACGCGCTGTCGGTGCAGGGCCTGGGCACCGGCACGGTCACCTTCGGCGTGCACATCGCCGCGCCCGGCCTGGCCATCACGCCGGACTCGGCCGTCGACAAGGTCGCCCGCGAGCGGCTGTCCACCGTCTACATGCCGGGCTGGAAGCTGACCATGCTGCCCGACGATGTCGTGCAGGCCTACACGCTGATCGAGGGCCGCGACTGCCCGGCCGTCTCCATCTACTTCACGATGGACGAGGCGACGTTCGAGATCAAGTCGCGGGAGACGAAGCTGGAGCGCGTGCACATCGCCGCCAACCTGCGCCACGACAAGCTCGACGGCATCGTCACCGACGCCACGCTGTCGGGCAGCGCCACGGCCGACTACGCGTTCGCGCCCGAACTCGCCTTCACCTGGCGGCTGGCCAAGCATCTCAAGGCCCAGCGCGAGGTGGTGCGCGGCAAGCCGGAGAACTTCAACCGGCCCGACTACAACTTCCGCCTCGCCGGCGAGCGCTCGGAAGCGCCCAACGGCACCGAATCGGTCGAGATCGGCGTGCGCGCCCGCGGTTCGTCACTGGACCTGATCGTGGCCGAGGCCATGATCCTGGCCAACTCCGCCTGGGGCGGCTGGCTGGCCGAGCTGGGCCTGCCCGGCATCTACCGCAGCCAGGCGAGCCTGGCGCCCGGCATCAAGGTGCGCATGGGCGTGAAGGCGCTGCCGCACGCCGGCATGGGCGTGGCGCAGTACACCTGGGCGACGTCCCCTTTGCGCCGCTACGTCGATTTGGTGAACCAGTGGCAGATCATTGCCTGCGCCCGCCACGGCAAGACGGCTGCGCTCGTCGCGCCGTTCAAGCCCAAGGACGCGCAGCTGTTCTCCATCATCTCGGGCTTCGAGTCCGCCTACATGGCCTACAACGGTTTCCAGAACGGCATCGAGCGCTTCTGGACGCTGCGCTGGCTGCAGCAGAACGGCCTAGCCGATCACGGCGAGCTGACCGCGACCGTCATGAAGGACGGCCTGGTGCGCGCCGACGACCTGCCGCTGGTCTTCAAGGCGCTGGGCTGCGACGCCTTGCCGCGCGGCAGCCACGTGAAGGTGCGCATCACCGGGCTGGACGAGATGACGCTGGACGTGCACGCCTCGCTGGTCGAGCGGCTGGACGAGACGGCGTCTGCCGAGGAGCCGGAAGGCGACGACGAGGAACTGGCTGCCGCCGCGGCGCCGCTGACGCTGGCCATCGACCTGAACGACGGCATCGGCGAAGCCGAGCCGACCGAGGCGACGGTCCAGGGCTGACATGCGCGCGCTGAGCACGCTGCAGATCGCGCTGGCGTTCTCCGTCGGCGTGCATGTGTCGCTGCTCAGCCTGCGCGTGGCCGCGCCCGAGGCGTTCAACCGCATCTTCCAGGACACGCCGCTGGAGGTGGTGCTGGTCAACACCCGCTCCAGCGAAGCGCCCACCAAGGCCCAGGCGCTGGCGCAGGCCAACCTGGCAGGCGGCAGCAACCAGGAGACGGGGCGTGCCACGTCGCCACTGCCGCCCGCACGCCGCAGCGAGGTGGGCGACGCCGCCGAGGTGCAGCACACGCAGATCGCGCAGTTGCAGGAGCAGCAGCAGCAACTGCTGACCCAGGTGCGCCGCGAACTGGCACTGCTGCCGCCGCCCGACCCTCGCCGCGAGAAGACCGACCCCACCGAGCGCGCCCAGGCCGAGAAGCGCCGCCAGCTGGTGGACCTGCTCGCCGAGATCGAGAAGCGCGTCAACGACGAGAGCGCGCGGCCGCGCAAGCGCTACATCAGCCCGGCCACGCGCGAGGTGGTCTACGCGCAGTACTACGACCAGCTGCGCCGCCGCATCGAGGAGCGCGGCACGCGCGACTTCCCCGAGTCGCGCGGCCAGAAGCTGTACGGTGAACTGACGATGAACATCCACATCGACCACAAGGGCCGCGTCATCGAGACCGAGATCGTCGCCACCAGCGGCAACGCCACGCTGGACCGCCGCGCCATCGCCATCGTGCAGGCGGCCTCGCCGTTCGGCAACTTCAGCCGCGACATGCTGCGCGGCGCCGAGGTGCTGGTCATCACGTCGCGCTTCAAGTTCACGCGCGACGAAGGGCTGGAAACCACGTTGACAGGACAGCCATGACGGACCGATATGCCGTGGTGGGCAATCCGGTCGAGCACAGCCGCTCGCCGGCCATCCACGCGATGTTTGCCGCGCAGACCGGCCAGGCCCTGACCTACGAGCGCCTGCTGGCGCCGCTGGACGGCTTCGAGGTCGCATTGCGCTCGTTCGCGGCGTCAGGCGCGAAGGGCTGCAACATCACCGTGCCGTTCAAGTTCGACGCCTTCGCGCTGGCCACCGAGCACACCGAGCGCGCGACGCGCGCGGCCGCCGTCAACACGCTGCGCTTCGACAAAGGCGGCTGGGTGGGCGACAACACCGACGGCGCCGGCCTCGTCAACGACGTCCAGCGCAACGCACGCCGCCCGCTGGCCGGCCTGCGCGTGCTGCTGGTCGGCGCCGGCGGCGCGGCGGCCGGCGTGCTGGGCAGCCTGATCGCGGCCAGCCCCGCCGGCATCACCGTCGTGAACCGCACGCTGGACAAGGCGCAGGCGCTGGTCGACAGCCATGCGGACCTGGGCGTCCCGCTGACAGCCACGACGCTGGCCGACGCACCCGCCGCGCAGGACATCGTCGTCAACGCGACCAGCACCAGCCTGGCGGGCCTGGCGTCGCCGGTGAACCCCCGCGTGCTGAAGCCGGGCAGCCTGGCGCTGGACATGATGTACGGCCCCAAGGCGCAAGGCTTCCTGGACTGGGCCGCCGCCCACGGCGCCGAGCCCCGCGACGGCCTGGGCATGCTGGTCGAGCAGGCGGCCGAAGCCTTCTTCTTGTGGCGCGGCGTGCGGCCGGACACGGCACCGGTGCTCGCCGCGCTCAGGAGCACGCTGTGATGCGCCACGCCATCCGCCTCGTCGCCGTGCTGGTGCTGGCCGTGCTGTGCCTGCAGCTCTGGTTCGCCGGCCGCATCCTGCTGATGCGCTGGGTCGCGCCGCAGTCCACCAGCTTCCAGCGCAGCGAGGCGCTGCGCCTGCTGAAGGAGAAGCAGCAGGTGGCCTGGGCGCAGCAATGGGTGGATGACGATCAACTGCCCAGGACGCTGAAGCGCGCCGTCATCGCCAGCGAGGACGACACCTTCGCCCAGCACGGCGGCGTGGACTGGGACGCGCTCAAGGGCGCCTGGAAGAAGAACGAGAAGGCGCAGGCCCGTGCGCAGGCGCGCGGCAAGAGCGTGGCCAAGGTCATCGGCGGCTCCACCATCACGCAACAGCTGGCCAAGAACCTGTTCCTGTCCGGCGAGCGCACGCTGCTGCGCAAGGGCCAGGAGCTCGCCATCACGCTGACGCTGGAGGCGCTGCTGAGCAAGGACCGCATCCTGGAGATCTACCTGAACAGCGTGGAATGGGGCGAGGGCCTGTTCGGCGCACAGGCGGCGGCGCGGCACTACTTCCACACCGATGCCGCACGGCTGGGCACCTTCGAGGCGGCGCGGCTGGCGGTGATGCTGCCGGCACCCAAGCGCTTCGAGCGCCAGCCGGCGTCGCCCTACGTCATCGGCCGGGCGGGCCTCATCGTGGGGCGCATGACCGGCGCGCAGCTGCCATGAGCGAGCAAGGGACCGCGGCTGAAATCGCCGCGATGGCGGCACGCCTGATCGTCGACGAGGGCATGGACTGGGGCCCCGCCAAGCAGCGCGCCGCCCGCGACCTGGGCGCGCCGCGCGCCGCGCTGCCCGGCAACGACGAGGTGGAGGACGCGGTGCGCGAGCACATCGCCATCTTCCACGCCGACACGCAGCCGGGCGAACTGCGCGCGCTGCGTGAGCTGGCCGCCGAGTGGATGGCGCGGCTGGCGGAGTTCCGCCCGCACCTGACCGGCGCCGTCTGGCGCGGCACCGCCACACGGTTGTCCAACGTGCACCTGCAGCTCTATTGCGACGACAGCAAGGCCACCGAGATCGAGTTGCTGAACCGCGGGCTGGACTTCGACGTGGCAGAGACGCCCGGCCCGAAAAGCGCCCGAGGCGGCCGGGCGCGGTCGGTGGACATGCTGATCCTGGACGTCCCCTGCCCCGCGCTGCAGGAGCGGGTGACGTTGTGCCTCACCATCCTGGACTTCGACGACCTGCGCGGCGCGCTCAAGCCCGATGCGCGCGGCCACACCGAGCGCGGCGACCTGGCCGCTTTGCAACATCTGTTGGATACCCCCTAACCATGACCCCCATCCAACGCCGCGGCTTCGTCATCGGTGCCGGGCTGGGCGCTGCAGCGCTGGGCGCCTTCGTCGCGCTGCGAGGCGGCCCCTCTCACAAGAACGCGGGCCAGCCGCTGTCGCCCGAGGCCCAGGCCTTCTGGGCGCAGCGCTTCCCGGGGCTGGACGGCGAGCCGCTGGACGTGGCGCGCTGGCGCGGCAAGCCGTTGCTGGTGAACTTCTGGGCCACCTGGTGCGCGCCCTGCGTGAAGGAACTGCCCGAGATCAACCAGTTCTACAAGGAAGCGCAGGCCAAGGGCTGGCAGGTCGTGGGCCTGGCGGTGGACCAGTTGGATCCGGTGAAGGCCTTCCTGCACAAGACGCCGCTGGACTTCCCCATCGCGCTGGCCGGATCGCAGGGCCTCGCGCTGGTGCGCGAACTGGGCAACACCGCGGGCGGGCTGCCGTTTTCGCTCGCGTTCGACACCGGCGGCGAGATCAACTGGCGTCGCCTGGGCGTCAGCCGCCTGGAAGAGCTGCGGGAATTGGCCAAGACCGCCGGCTGACCGCAGCCGCGCACCCGCGCGGCGCACCGACCCCGAGAATTTCCCTATCCGGCGGGAAACCGGCGCCAAAAAGCGTAAAGTGCGCCCTTCCTCAATTTAGTGGTGGCTCCCTAGACCTTCGGGCCAGCGTGCTGCCGCGTGTTTGATGCAAGTTCTCGTCCTGCATGGCCCCAACCTCAACCTGCTCGGCACCCGCGAGCCTGAGGTGTATGGCGCGCAGACCCTGGAGCAGATCGACGCCGAACTGGGCGCGATCGCGGCAGTTGCCGGCGCCAAGGTGGTGAGCTTCCAGAGCAACCACGAAGGCGCCCTGGTGGACCGCATCCAGGCCGCGCGAAGCGACGGCACGCGCTTCATCGTCATCAATCCGGCCGCGTACACGCACACCAGCGTCGCCATCCGCGACGCACTGGCCGGCGTGGCCCTGCCCTTCATCGAAGTCCACCTGTCGAACATCCACCGCCGCGAACCCTTCCGCCACCACAGTTATCTGAGTGACCTGGCGGTCGGCGTCATCTGCGGTCTCGGCGCCAGCGGCTACCGCCTCGCGCTGCGCCACGCCCTCGAATCGTTGGAAGCCGGCGCCTGAGATCCAGGCGCCGGCTTTGCCCCTTCTCCACAACTACAACAGCCTGGAGCCATGATGGACCTGCGCAAGCTCAAAACCCTGATCGACCTGGTTTCGGAATCGAACATCTCCGAACTGGAAATCACCGAGGCCGATGGCAAGGTCCGCATCGTCAAGGCCGACCCGGCCGCAGCCGTGGCCATGCAGCCGGTCTATGCGCCGGCGCCGGCCGCCCCGGTGGCTGCGCCCGCCCAGCCCGCCGCCGCAGCAGCACCTGCCGCCGCGCCCGTCGAGACCGGCCACGTCGTCAAGTCGCCCATGGTGGGCACCTTCTACCGCGCCTCCAGCCCCAACGCCAAGGCATTCGCCGACGTGGGCCAGCAGGTCAAGGAAGGCGAGCCCATCTGCATCATCGAAGCGATGAAGATCATGAACGAGATCGAGGCCGACAAGAGCGGCACGATCACGAAGATCATGTGCGAGAACGGCCAGGCGGTCGAATTCGGCCAGCCGCTGTTCATCATCGAGTGAGGCCACTCGATGTTTAAGAAAGTTCTGATCGCCAATCGAGGCGAGATCGCGTTGCGCATCCAGCGTGCGTGCCGAGAACTCGGCATCAAGTCCGTCGTCGTCTACTCCGAGGCCGACCGCGACGCCAAGTACGTGCGCCTGGCCGACGAGGCCGTCTGCATCGGCCCGGCGCCGTCAGCGCAGAGCTACCTCAGCATGCCGGCCATCATCGCCACAGCCGAGGTGACC
Organism: Roseateles sp.; assembly: GCF_965229315.1. Classification (GTDB taxonomy): domain Bacteria; phylum Pseudomonadota; class Gammaproteobacteria; order Burkholderiales; family Burkholderiaceae_C; genus Pelomonas. Next base: position 642,076 of record NZ_CBDDJA010000002.1, on the reverse strand, counting down.
GACGCCGAGGCCATCCACCCCGGCTACGGCTTCCTCAGCGAGAACGCCGACTTTGCCGAGCGCGTGGAACGCAGCGGCTTCACCTTCATCGGCCCGACGCCCGAGTCCATCCGCCTGATGGGCGACAAGGTCTCGGCCAAGCAGGCCATGATCCGCGCCGGCGTGCCCTGCGTGCCGGGCTCCGAGGGCGCCCTGCCCGAGGATCCGAAGGAGATCATCCGCATCGCCCGCTCGGTGGGCTACCCGGTCATCATCAAGGCGGCCGGCGGCGGCGGTGGCCGCGGCATGCGCGTCGTGCACACCGAAGCGGCCCTCGTGCACGCGGTGCAGACGACGCGTGCCGAAGCGGGTGCCGCCTTCGGCAACCCCGAGGTCTACATGGAGAAGTTCCTGGAGAACCCGCGCCATGTGGAGATCCAGATCCTCGCCGACACGTACAAGAACGCCGTCTGGCTGGGCGAGCGCGACTGCTCCATGCAGCGCCGCCACCAGAAGATCATCGAGGAAGCGCCCGCCCCCGGCATTCCCCGCCGCGCCATCGAGAAGGTCGGTGACCGCTGCGCCGCCGCCTGCAAGAAGATGGGCTACCGCGGTGCCGGCACGTTCGAGTTCCTGTACGAGAACGGCGAGTTCTACTTCATCGAGATGAACACGCGCGTGCAGGTGGAGCACCCGGTGACGGAGATGGTCACCGGCATCGACATCGTGCAGCAGCAGATCAAGATCGCGGCCGGCGAGAAGCTGCCCTTCACGCAGCGCCAGATCGAGATGCGCGGCCACGCCATCGAATGCCGCATCAACGCCGAAGACCCGGTCAAGTTCGTGCCGTCGCCCGGCCGCATCACCATGTGGCACGCGCCTGGCGGCCCTGGCGTGCGCGTGGACTCGCATGCCTACACGAACTACTTCGTGCCGCCGAACTACGACTCCATGATCGGCAAGATCATCGTCCACGGCGACACACGCGAGCAGGCGCTGGCGCGCATGCGCATCGCGCTCAGCGAGACGGTCGTGGAAGGCATCCAGACCAACATCCCGCTGCACCGCGAGCTGATGGCGGACGCCAAGTTCATCGAGGGCGGCACGAGCATCCACTACCTCGAAGGCTGGATGGCCGCGCACAAACGATGACGCGACCCGCGCTGGCCTGGTCAGTCGCGGGACAATACGGCGCATGAGTCATCTGTTTGAACTTGCGCTGGTCTGCCGCGAGGCCGACGTCGAGACCGTCAGCGATGCGCTGATGGAGATCGACGCGCTCGCGGTCTCCGTCGAGGACGCCGACGCCGACACCGAGGCCGAACACGCCCTTTTCGGCGAGCCCGGCATGCCCGCACCCAAGGCCGGCTGGGAACGCTCCGTCGTCAAGGCGCTGTTCCCCAGCGAAGCCGAGGCCACCGAAGTCGCCACGCTCCTCCTTGCGCAGGACTGGGCCGCCGACGTGCATGTGCAGGCCATCCAGGCCGTGCCCGAGCAGGACTGGGTGCGGCTGACGCAGAGCCAGTTCGCGCCGGTCGAGATCACGCCCGAGTTCTGGATCGTGCCGAGCTGGCACGAGGCTCCGCCCCAGGCCGCCCGTGTCATGCGGCTGGACCCGGGGCTGGCCTTCGGCACCGGCACGCACCCGACGACGCGCATGTGCCTGCGCTGGATCGCGACCCGCCACGAGGCCTGGCCCCGGGTGCTGGACTACGGCTGCGGCTCCGGCATCCTCGCCATCGGCGCGGCGCTGCACGGCGCCAAGCGCATCGACGCCGTGGACATCGACCCCGCCGCCATCACGTCCTCGAAGGACAACGCCCGCGCCAACGGCGTGACGCTCAACACCGGCCTGCCCGAGCTGGCCCAGGACGAGTACCCGCTGGTCATCGCCAACATCCTGGCCCAGCCGCTGAAGCTGCTCGCGCCGCTGCTGTGCGCCCATGTCGCGCCCGGTGGCCACCTCATCCTCGCCGGCATCCTGGAGCGCCAGGCTGACGAGCTGAAGGCGGCCTACGCGCCCTGGATGGCGCTCGAAGTCAGCGACAGCGAGGAGGGCTGGATCCTGATGACTGCGCACAAACCCGAGAGCGCATGAGCCTCGCGACGCGCTGCACGGCCTGCGGCACGATCTTCAGGGTCGTCGAGGACCAGTTGCGCGTCTCCGATGGCTGGGTGCGCTGCGGGCGCTGCGCGGAAATCTTCGATGCGCGCGAGATGCTCTTCGACATCGAGCGCGATGCCCCACCGCCCTGGCCGCCGCAGTACGCGCCCGTGGCTGCGCCACCCGAACCGCTGCCGCCGCCGCCCGAACCGCCCGCCGCGCACAGCCCGCCGGACTGGTTGCCGCCACCGCAGCCCGAGGTCCGCAGCGACGACCTGCCCACCGGCTGGCCCGCGGAACCCGGCCGCCACGAACCGCGCTGGGTGGATGACGCCCCGCCGGCGCAGCCGCCCGCGGCGCGCACGCCGGAGCCCAGGCCCGTGGACGTCTTCGCCGACGACGAGCCAGCGCCCGATGCATCGCCCATGCCCGCCATGGCCGCCGAGCCGGCCGAGAAGCCGGGCAAGCCAGGCAAGGTCGCCAAGCCGGACCAGGCCATCACGCCCGCCGAACCCGTGGTGCCGGAGTTCATGCGGCGCGCCGAGACCAGCGCGCGCTGGAACCGACCCCGCGTGCAACTCGCGCTGGCCATCGGCGCCCTGCTGCTCGCCGCGCTGCTGGCCCTGCAGGTCGCGCTGCATTTCCGCGACGCCATCGCCGCGCTGCACCCGGGCCTGCGCGGGCCGCTGCAGGCCCTGTGCGGGCTGGGAGGCTGCGAGATCCAGCCCTGGCGGCGAATCGATGCACTCAGCATCGACTCGACCTCGCTGAACCCGGTCGGCAGCGGCAGCTACAGGCTGACCCTTTCGCTGCGCAACAAGACAGGTGTGGACGTGGCCGCGCCGTGGATCGAGCTCAACCTGACCGACACCACTGGGGCGCCCTTCGCGCGTCGCGTGCTCGGTCCCGAAACCACGAGCCCGGCTTTGACGCAGGTGAACGCGGAGTCCGAACAGACGCTCAGCCTGCTGTTCAGCACCGGCGGGCAGCGCGTGAGCGGCTACAGCGTCAACGTCTTTTATCCCTGAGCGGGAAGCGGCAAGGCCGGCATCCTGGGTCGATTGCGGGGTCAGAGAACGGGCCGCGCGTGGTCCGCTGATCGCCACCGACGCGCCACGGCACCCACCTCGCGAGGCAAGCCACGCCTGAGCGATGGCACAAATAAAAACCCGGCACCGAGCGGAACTCGGGCCGGGCTGGCTGGTGTCGCCGGCACCCGGGTGGACGAGCCACCCGGCGGCGAGTCAGCGGATCGCCGGATTAGGGCTTGTTGCCGGTCGGGAAGGGCCAGGCAGCTTGCGGGCTCAACGCGGTCTTGGCCGCGGGAGCCGGTGCAGCAGCAGCAGGCTTGGCCGCAGGGGCAGGCTTGGCAGCGGCCTTCTTCGGCGCAGCAGCCTTCTTGGCGGCAGGCTTTGCAGCGGGCTTGGCAGCAGCGGCCTTCTTCGGCGCAGCAGCAGCCTTCTTCGCAGGCGTCGCGGCCTTCTTCGCAGGCGCAGCAGCCTTCTTAGGGGCAGCGGCCTTCTTCGCAGGTGCTGCGGCCTTCTTGGCCGGAGCTGCCTTCTTTGCAGGCGTTGCCGCCTTCTTGGCCGGAGCTGCCTTCTTCGCAGGCGTTGCCGCCTTCTTGGCCGGAGCTGCCTTCTTCGCAGGCGTTGCCGCCTTCTTGGCCGGGGCTGCCTTCTTCGCAGGCGTTGCCGCCTTCTTGGCCGGAGCTGCCTTCTTCGCAGGCGTTGCTGCCTTCTTGGCCGGAGCTGCCTTCTTCGCAGGCGTCGCCGCCTTCTTGGCCGGGGCCGCCTTCTTCGCAGGCGTCGCCGCCTTCTTGGCCGGAGCGGCCTTCTTCGCCGGGGTTGCAGCGGCCTTCTTGGCCGGCGCTTTCTTTGCAGTTGCCATGGTTTTCTCCTTGATCAAGTGGAAAAGACACCGTCCCGCACGGACCGGTCCGTGCGGATACGGCTATTCACCGTCCGAGAGTCGCTCAGGAGGAACGCCTCGGTACGGTGAATGGGATCGCCATGCAGCCCCGCCACGTCTTGCGTGTTGATGCGGGTTTCGCTCGGTGACTGCATTGGCTTGAGGCTTGATCGGGTGGCGGCTGGAGACGTCAGTCCCAGCTCAGCGCCCCGCCCGATTGGTACTCGATGACACGGGTCTCGAAGAAGTTGCGTTCCTTCTTCAAGTCAATCATCTCGCTCATCCACGGGAAGGGGTTTTCTTCGTTCGGGAACAGCGCTTCGAGGCCGATCTGCACCGCACGGCGGTTGGCGATGAAGCGCAGGTAGCCCTTGAACATCGACGCATTGAGGCCCAGCACGCCACGCGGCATGGTGTCCTCGGCGTAGCGGTACTCCAGCTCCACGGCCTTCAGGAACAGCGCCTTGATCTCGGCCTTGAACTCGGCCGTCCACAGGTGCGGGTTCTCCAGCTTGATCTGGTTGATCAGGTCGATGCCGAAGTTGCAGTGCATGGACTCGTCGCGCAGGATGTACTGGTACTGCTCGGCCGCACCGGTCATCTTGTTCTGGCGACCCATCGCGAGGATCTGCGTGAAGCCGACGTAGAAGAACAGGCCTTCCATCAGGCAGGCGAAGACGATGAGCGACTTCAGCAGCGTCTGGTCGGCCTCGGGCGTACCGGTGACGAACTCCGGCTTCATGATCGCCTCGATGAAGGGGATCAGGAACTGGTCCTTGTCACGGATGGACTGGACCTCGTTGTAGGCGTTGAAGATCTCGCTCTCGTCCAGGCCCAGGCTCTCGACGATGTACTGGTAGGCGTGCGTGTGGATGGCCTCCTCGAAGGCCTGGCGCAGCAGGAACTGGCGGGCCTCCGGCGCCGTGATGTGGCGGTAGGTGCCCAGCACGATGTTGTTGGCGGCCAGCGAGTCGGCGGTGACGAAGAAGCCGAGGTTGCGCTTGATGATGCGGCGCTCGTCTTCGGTCAGGCCGTTGGGATCCTTCCAGAGCGCGATGTCGCGGCTCATGTTCACTTCCTGCGGCATCCAGTGGTTGGCGCAGGTGGCGAGGTACTTCTCCCACGCCCACTTGTACTTGAACGGCACCAGCTGGTTGACGTCGGTCTGGCCGTTGATGATGCGCTTGTCGGCAGCCTTCACGCGACGGGCCGTCGCGACTTCGCCAGACAGTTGGGGAGCGGGGATGGAGACGTTGGCCGCTTCGCGCGGAGCAATCGCCGAAGTGGTCGCCGAAGGCATGGCCGCGAGCTTGTTCGCAGCGTGGGTGTCAGTGGACTTCAGGTCTTCGTCCCAATCCAGCATGGTGTGCTTCCTATCGCATTCAATTATCGGCAGTGCTTGTGCAAATCAACAAGGACTAGCAACTGCTATTTGCATCAATCGCGCAAAGTTTGTTGCGCGTGGGCATCGAAAACAGGCAGCGCGAACTTGTCTATACAAGTTCGCGCTGCTGCTTCAATTACTGGCAGGCCTCGCAGCCGGGGTCGTCGATGGCGCAGAACTGCACGTTCGTGGCCGGCAGCTCGGGCTCGACGACAGCGACCGGCGCCGCTTGCGCAGCCATCACGGGCGCCGCGCCTGACGACACCGAGTTCAGCTGCCCCGAGCGCGTGACCGTGCTCTTCTCGGCCTGCGTCGCGCTGATGGTGCGCAGGTAGTAGGTTGTCTTCAGGCCGCGCTGCCACGCCAGCTTGTAGGTCTCGTCCAGCTTCTTGCCCGATGCGCCGGCCATGTAGATGTTCAGGCTCTGCGCCTGGTCGATCCACTTCTGGCGGCGCGCGCCGGCTTCGATCAGCCACACGGTGTCGACCTCGAAGGCCGTCGCGTACAGCGCCTTGATGTCCTCGGGCACGCGGTCGATGCGGCGCAGCGAGCCGTCGAAGTGCTTGAGGTCCATGACCATCACGTCGTCCCACAGGCCCAGCGCCTTCAGGTCACGCACCAGCGATTCGTTGATGACGGTGAACTCGCCGGACAGGTTGGACTTGACCGACAGGTTGCCGAAGCAGGGCTCGATGGACGCGTCCACGCCGATGATGTTGGAGATGGTGGCCGTCGGCGCGATGGCGACGCAGTTGCTGTTGCGCATGCCGTGGGTGGCGATGCGGCCGCGCAGCGCGTCCCAGTCCATCGAGGTCGAGCGGTCCACGTCGACGTAGCCGCCGCGGGCCTCGGCCAGCAGGTCCAGCGAGTCGATCGGCAGGATGCCGCGGTCCCACAGCGAGCCCTTGTACGAGGAATAGCGGCCACGCTCCTCGGCCAGTTCGGTCGAGGCCCAGTAGGCGTGGTAGCAGACGGCTTCCATCGAGCGGTCGGCGAAGTCGACGGCCGCTTGAGACGCGTACGGCGTGCGCAGTTGGTACAGCGCATCCTGGAAGCCCATGATGCCCAGACCCACCGGGCGGTGGCGCAGGTTGGAGTCTCGCGCCTTCTTGACGGCGTAGTAGTTGATGTCGATGACGTTGTCGAGCATGCGCATGGCCGTGCGCACGGTCTTCTTCATCTTGACCTGGTCGATGGCGCCGTCCTTGATGTGCTGGGCCAGGTTGACGGAGCCGAGGTTGCAGACGGCAATCTCGCTGTCGTTGGTGTTCAGCGTGATCTCGGTGCACAGGTTGCTGGAGTGCACGACGCCGACATGCTGCTGCGGGCTGCGCACGTTGCAGGCGTCCTTGAACGTGATCCAGGGGTGGCCCGTCTCGAACAGCATCGACAGCATCTTGCGCCACAGGTCCTTGGCGGGCATGCGCTTGAAGAGCTTGATCTCGCCGCGGTCGGCCTTGGCCTCGTAGCCGGTGTAGGCCACTTCGAAGGCCTTGCCGAACAGGTCGTGCAAGTCCGGGCAGGTGGAGGGGCTGAACAGCGTCCAGTCGCCGCCTTCGAGCACGCGGCGCATGAACAGGTCGGGAATCCAGTTCGCCGTGTTCATGTCGTGCGTGCGGCGGCGGTCGTCGCCGGTGTTCTTGCGCAGGTCCAGGAACTCTTCGATGTCCAGGTGCCAGGTTTCCAGGTAGGCGCAGACGGCGCCCTTGCGCTTGCCGCCCTGGTTCACGGCCACGGCCGTGTCGTTGACGACCTTCAGGAACGGCACGACGCCCTGGCTCTTGCCGTTGGTGCCCTTGATGTGCGAGCCCAGCGCGCGCACCGGCGTCCAGTCGTTGCCCAGGCCGCCGGCGAACTTGCTCAGCAGCGCGTTCTCCTTCAGCGCCTCGTAGATGCCGTCGAGGTCGTCGCTGACGGTCGTCAGGTAGCAGCTCGACAACTGCGAGCGGCGCGTGCCGGCGTTGAACAGCGTCGGCGTGCTGGACATGAAGTCGAAGCTGGACAGCACTTCATAGAACTCGATGGCGCGGGCTTCGCGGTCCACCTCGCCCAGCGCCAGCCCCATGGCCACGCGCATGAAGAAGGCCTGCGGCATCTCGATGCGCTGCTCTTCGATGTGCAGGAAATAGCGGTCGTACAGCGTCTGCAGGCCGAGGTAGTCGAACTGCAGATCGCGCTCGGCCTTCAGCGCGGCGCCCAGCTTGACGAGGTCGTACTGGCCCAGCTTCTCGTCCAGCAGCTCGGCCTTGATGCCCTTCTTGATGTAGCCGGGGAAGTACTCGGCGTAGCGCGTCTGCATCTCACCCTGCAGCACCTCGCCGCCGATGATCTCGCGGCGGATGGTGTGCAGCAGCAGGCGGGCGGTGGCGCGGCTGTAGCCGGGGTCCTTCTCGATGAGCGTGCGGGCGGCCAGGATGGCGGCCTTGTAGACCTCGTCGATGGCGACGCCGTCGTACAGGTTGCGCTGCGTCTCGGCCAGCACCGGGTCGGGCTTCACGTCGGCGCCCAGGTTCTCGCAGGCCGAGGCGATCAGCGACTTCAGCTGGCCCAGGTCCAGCGGACGGCGCTCGCCGCGGTCTACCACCATCAGCGCCGGCTCGGCCGCCTTGGTGGCCTCGCCCTGCGCAGCACGCTCCTGCGCGCGGCGCTCGCGGTACAGCACGTAGGCGCGGGCCACTTCGTGGTTGCTGCTGCGCATCAGGCCCAGCTCGACCTGGTCCTGCACGTCTTCGATGTGGAAGGTGCCGCCGCTCGGGCGCGAGCGCAGCAGCGCACGCACGACGTTCTGGGTCAGCTGCTCCACCGTCTCGCGCACACTGGCCGACGCCGCGCCCGTCGTGCCGTGCACGGCCAGGAAGGCCTTCATCAGCGCCACCGCGATCTTGCTCGGCTCGAACGAGACCACCGCGCCGTTGCGGCGAATGATCTGGTAGGACTGGTAGGTCGACGGCGTGGGCTGGCCTTGACTGGCAGTGGAGGCGCCGGACTCAAACGCGACCGGGGCGGCGGGGCTGGCGTGCGACGGGCCCGTGACGGCTTCATGCAGCATGAGGGAATCCTTTTATCGAGAGAGATCAGGCGAATGCGCGGCACGCCACCCCGTGCGGGGATGCCATGTCGTGCGTTGCTTCAGTGGGGTCGTTTCGTCCCTGCCGGTCCATGGTCAGGCCGGCGTTGCGGCGGGGTCCTCGGGCGGGTTGCTGCTGCGGCCAGGCCAGGCCAGGGCGAACAGCGATTCCGAGGTGATGATCATTGGGGGGCGACTGGGTTGGCAGGATATCACGAGGACACTATATCTACGGTGTATATCCCTCTCAAGGCACTACCCCTAGTGTCAAACCCCGTGGCGCCGCTGCACAAGAAACAGGCACCCGAAGGCCTTCCCCCCGATCAGCAAAGGCTTCTCCGCGCGCAAGCCGCATGAGGCCTGCGTTTGCAGCCCGAATCACCCCGCGAGGCCGCGCCGATGCTGGGTTTGCGCGGAGCAGACAGCCCTGCCTGAGGGCTTGGCGCCGAATTCAAGCAGGGCAAATCCCAGGGCAGGATTCGCGGGGCCTGCCGGTCAGCTGTCGCCCGCAGAAATCGCCAGCCGCGCCATGCGGTAGCGGATCTGTCGCAGCGACAGCCCCAGGCTCGCTGCAGCCGCCGTGCGGTTGAAGCGGTGCAGCTCCAGCGCACGCAGCAGGATGACGCGCTCCACCTCGTCGAGGTAGCGCGCCAGGTCGGCCGGCAGCTCCTCGGGCAGCGACACGCCATCGGCCACGGCGGCCGCCACGACCGGGACTTCGAACGCGGCGAACTGCGATTCGCTGCGGCCGTCGTCCAGCAGCGCGTCCGGCAGGCCGAGGTCGCCCGCCTCGATCCACTCGCCGCCGGACAGCGCCAGCGCGCGGTGCAGCAGGTTCTCCAGCTCGCGCACGTTGCCGGGGAAGGCGTAGCGCGACAGTGTCTGCAGCGCACCTGGCGCCAGCCGCGGCGTGGGCGACACGCCGGCGTCCTGCGCGATGCGCGCCAGCACGCGCGCGCTGATCAGGCCCAGGTCCTCCAGCCGCTCGCGCAGCGGCGGCACGCGGATCTGGATGACGTTGAGCCGGTAGAACAAGTCCTGCCGGAAGCGCCCGGCGGCCACCTCGGCCGACAAGTCCTTGTGGGTGGCGCTCAGGATGCGCACGTTGATCGGCGTCTCCGCCGTCGCGCCCACGGGCCGCACCGAGCGCTCCTGGATCACGCGCAGCAGCTTGCTCTGCATCGCCAACGGCAGGTCGCCGATCTCGTCCAGGAAGAGCGTGCCGCCGTCGGCCGCCTGGAAGAAGCCTTCGCGGTCCTCGTTGGCACCGGTGAACGCTCCCTTGCGGTAGCCGAAGAACTCGGCCTCCAGCAGGTTCTCGGGAATGGCACCGCAGTTGACCGCGATGAAGCTCTGCCCGGCGCGTGCGCCGTGGTCGTGGATGGCGCGCGCGACCAGTTCCTTGCCGGTGCCCGACTCGCCCTGCACCAGCACCGGCGCCATGCTGCGGCCCACCTTGTCGATCAGCGAGCGCACCGCGCGGATGGCCGGCGACTCGCCGACCAGGCGCAAGGCCGTGGCCGGTGCCGTGCCCGCCTTCGCAGCCGCAGTCGCAGGCACCGGGGTCGGCGCCGGCGCGACCCGGCCCAGCGCGGAGCCGACGACGAGGCGGAACTGGCGCAGATCCACCGGCTTGGTGAGGTAGTCGTACGCACCGGCCTTGAGCGCCTCCACCGCGTTCTCGGCCGATCCGAACGCCGTGATGACCAGCGCCTTCTCGGTGCGCCCGGCCTGCTCCAGCCAGCGCAGCAGCGCTAGGCCCGAACCGTCGGGCAGCCTCATGTCGGTGATGACGGCGCCGTAGCTGCCGGCCTGCAGGTGCGCCAGCGCCTCGGCCACCGACCCGGCGCTGTCGATCTCGTAGCCTTCGCGCAGCAGGGTCAGCTCGTAGAGCGTGCGCAGGTCGGGTTCGTCGTCGACGACCAGCAGGCGCGCGGGGGTGGGATGGGTCATGCGGAGGCAGGGGTGCGCAAGCGCACGCAGAACTCGTTGGCCGCCGCATCGGCGGCGCGGCGGTAGTCGATGCGGGCACCATGGCGCTCGCACAGCTCCCGGCAAATATAGAGGCCCAGGCCCGAACCGCGGCTGCGCGTCGAGAAGAAAGGCTCGAACAGATGGCGCTCAATCTCCGGCGGCACCGGCGCGCCGGCACTGCCCACGACGAGGTCGAGCGCCTGCCCCTCACGCGCCAGCCCCACGCGGATGGTGCCCGCGCCTGCGTCCGCATGGCGCAGCGCGTTGTCCAGCAGGTTGACCAGCACGCGGCGCAAGTGCTCGGCGTCGAACAGGGCCGTGAGGCCGGGTGCTGCGACCTGCAACTGGAAGCGGCTGGCCGCGCCGGGCGAGATGCCGTTGACCAGCGCCCAGTCCTCGCAGGTCTCCTGCACCAGCGCACTGGCATCCAACGCCTGGGTGTCGGGCTGCATGCCGGGCGCGACCTCGGTCACGTCGTCAACGAGGCGCTTGAGGCGCTGCACATTGGACGCGACCATCTTCGTCAACTGCTCGCCGCGCGTGCCGCTGACGTCCTCGGCCAGCAGCGCGTTGGCCTGTGCGATGGCCGCCAGCGGGTTGCGGATCTCGTGCGCGATGCCGGCAGACACCCGGCCCATCGCCGCCAGCTTTTCCTGGCGCGTGCGCGCGAGCAGTTCGCGGTTGTCCTCGATGAAGAGCACGCACAGCTCCTCGCTGCCCTCGCGCTGGCGCGTGAAGCGCAGCCTCAGGCGCAGGCTGCGGCTGACGCCCCCCTCCAGCGGCAGCATGACATCCGTTTCAGCGCTGGCGCCGCCCGCGTAGGCCTGCTCCAACGCCAGCACCAGCGGCTGCCAGTCGGGCCGGCCGCGCAGATGCCAGCTCAGCTCGCCGTCGGCCGCTCCCAGCAGCGCGCGGGCGGCGGGGTTCATCGCGCGCACGCGGCCGCGCCGGTCGACGACGAGCACGCCCCCCTGCATCTCGTCGATGACCAACCGGTTCAACTGCTCCTGCTGGCGGGCCAGCGCCAGGCTGCCGCGCGCGGCCTTCTCCTCCCGTGCCAGCCGGGCGCTCAGCTCGCCCGCCAGCAGGCTGACGGCGAACAAACCGCCGCCCACGAGCCCGGCCTGCGTCATCTTCAGCCCGGCATCGGCGCCACGCAGCGCCGCCCAGCCGGCCGCGGCCAGCAGGCCCAGCGTCGCGATGGCGGCCGTGGCCAGCGCCAGCCGCCGCGGGCTCAGCACGGCAGCCATCAGCACCGGCATGACGAAGAGGACGCCGTAGTTCACGCCGCTGGCGTCCAGCGCGTGCAGCGCGCCGAACAGCACCAGGTCCACGCCAATGGCGCTCCACCAGTGCACGCTGCTGATGCGCGCCAGGCCCCGTGCCGACACACCCGCGCGCAACTGCGGCATCAGCCACAGCGTGATCGCCGCGACCGCGTAGGACAGGCTCAGCGCCATCGTCGAGTGCGCCGGCGGCGTCGCCAGCAGAGCCGCAATCAGTTGTGCGGCCAGCAGCGCCACGCCCAATGCCGCGCGGGCCGACAGGAAGGCGCGATACAGGCGCTCGAAGGCCGCGCTGGTTTCCGCCGGCTGCGGCGCCGACGGCGCCTCGAAGAACCAGCCGCCTTCAGACACGGGCGGTCGCCGCGCTCACGCCGGGCCGCCCGGCCGCGTCTCGAAGCTGGCCCGGTGCTCCGGGCTGCAGAACACGCCGCCGCGGCCGGGCAGCGCGTCCTCCGCGGGCAGGTGCATGCCGCACTGGGCGCAGCGCAGCATGGTCTTGGGCGTCGCTGGCGGTGAGGGCGGCGGCGGGGGCTGCGCCTCGGGCTCGCGCGGCCGGCCGCGCTTGGCGCCCAGGAAGAAAAAGAGGCCTGCCAGCAGCGCGAGCAGCAACAGGTACTTCATGCCGCCCCCCCGTTGCCCGCGCGCTGCAGCACGACTTCCAGCACGAAGCGCGAGCCGGCATAGGACAGCAGCAGCAGCGCCGCACCGGCATAGAGCCAGCGCGTGGCCAGGCGCCCGCGCCAGCCGTAGATGCGCCGGCCGGCCAGCAGCCCGGCCAGCACCAGCCAGCCGAGCACGGCGAGCAGGTTCTTGTGATCCCAGCGCCACTGCGGCGTGAACCACCAGCCCAGCAGGATGGCGAGCGACAGCACACCCACGCCGGCGGCGACGAACTGGAAGGTCAGCCGCTCCAGCTGCAGCAGCGGCAGTCCGCCCGGCGTGGCCTGGCGGCGACGCAGCTGCGACTCGGCGCGGTTCAACAGCGCGGCATGCAGCACGGCCACGCCAAAAAGACCATAGGACGCCAGGCCCAGCACCCAGTGCAGCGGCGCCCACGGCGAAGCCGCCGTCGGACGGCTCTCACCGGGAAAGCTCCAGGCCAGCAGCACGGCGGCGGCGGCCAGCCACGCGAGCACGCGCCGCACGCTGCGCAGCGGCAGGAAGCGGCTTTCGATCAGATAGACCGTCAGCACCAGCCAGGTCGTCATCGACAGCGCCGGCGCGAAGCCGAAGCGCGCACCGGGCGTGGCGAGGCCATAGCCACTGATGTCGATGTACAGGGCGATGAACTGGGCCGTCCAGGCCAGCGCCATGGGCGGCACGGAGCGCCTGGGGTGGCGCACGGACGGGTCCGCATCGCCTGCGCGCGACCGCAGCAACCCGACCCAGACGTAGCCCAGCAAGGCCAGGCCGCTGGCCACGGCCAGCGCGATGCCCGGCCCGACCGCAGCGTCTGCAAAGGGAGCGGGCGATAAACTCATGGCCGCAGTGTACTTTTGGCCTCCGCCGTTCTGCCGGACTGGCCCCCTCCCGACCCATGGCATCCACCCTCACCGACCGTCTGAGTCGCCTCGTCAAGACGATGCGCGGCCAGGCCCGCATCACCGAGAGCAACGTGCAGGACATGTTGCGCGAAGTGCGCATGGCCCTGCTGGAGGCCGACGTGGCCTTGCCGGTGGTGCGCGACTTCATCGCCCGCGTGAAGGAGAAGGCACTGGGCCAGGAGGTCGTCGGCTCGCTGAACCCGGGCCAGGTGCTGGTTTCCGTCGTGCACAAGGAACTGGCCGCGACGATGGGCGAAGGCGTGGCCGACCTCAACCTCGCCACCCAGCCGCCCGCCGTCATCCTGATGGCCGGCCTGCAGGGCGCGGGCAAGACGACCACCACCGCCAAGCTCGCCAAGTACCTGATCGAGAAGCGCAAGAAGAAGGTGCTGACCGTCTCCGCCGACGTGTACCGCCCGGCGGCCATCGAACAACTGAAGACCGTCACGCGCCAGGCTGGCGCTGAATGGTTCGAGTCCACGCTCGAGCAGAAGCCGCGCGACATCGCGCTGGCCGCGCTGGACTACGCCCGCCGCCACTACATCGACGTGCTGCTGGTCGATACGGCCGGGCGCCTGGCCATCGACGACGTGCTGATGGCCGAGATCAAGGAGCTGCACGCGACGCTGAACCCCGTCGAGACGCTGTTCGTCGTCGACGCGATGCAGGGCCAGGACGCGATCAACACGGCCAAGGCCTTCAAGGAAGCGCTGCCGCTGACGGGCGTCATCCTCACCAAGCTCGACGGCGACTCGCGCGGCGGCGCGGCGCTGTCGGTGCGCCAGATCACCGGCGCGCCCATCAAGTTCGCGGGCGTGTCCGAGAAGATCGACGGCCTGGAAGTCTTCGATGCCGAACGCCATGCCGGCCGCGTGCTGGGCATGGGCGACATCGTCGCTCTCGTCGAGCAGGTCACGGCCAACGTCGACATGGCCTCGGCTCAGGCCATGGCCGACAAGCTCAAGAGCGGCAGCGGCTTCGACCTGAACGACTTCCTGCAGCAGATCGCGCAGATGAAGAAGATGGGCGGCCTGGGCGGCCTGATGGACAAGCTGCCGCAGAACATGATGGGCAACAAGCAGCCCGGCCAGGCCGACATGGACCGCGCCGAGCGCGACATGAAACGCATGGAAGGCATCCTGCGCGCGATGACCGCCAAGGAGCGGTCACACCCTGCGCTGCTGATGGACGGCAAGAGCAAGGCCAGCCGCAAGCGCCGCATCGCCACGGGCGCCGGCGTTCAGATCCAGGAGGTCAACCGCCTGCTGAACCAGTTCGACCAGATGCAGCAGATGATGAAGAAGATGCGCGGCGGCGGCATGATGAAGATGATGAAGAAGCTGGGCGGCATGAAGGGCATGCTGCCGGGGATGTGACCCCTCGGTCTGCCACTACCGTGCGGCAAACCGGCTTCTGAGGGCGGCGCGCACCAGGCCCAGCCCGACCAGCATGCCGGCGCCGGCCACCAGGAATGTGAAGGCGTGCGGCGCCAGCACCGGGCCTGGCGCGGCCATCGCCAGCGCCGCCAGCCCGGCCGCCACGCAATAGACCGCCGCGTACAGAAACAGCCGCCAGCCCAGCCGGAACGCGCTGATGTTGCCCAGCAGCACCTGCAAGCCCAGCACCATCGGCAGCCCGAGCGCCGCCCCGATCGCGAGGATGGCCAGCCCGCTCCACGACATGGGCGGCTGGGTGGACGCTGCGGATTCGAGCGCCGCACCGCCGCTCAGGCAGCCCGCGAGCACGGCGACGGCGAACAGCAGGCGGCGCCAGATCAACACGGCGTCAGGCTCCCGTTCGGCACCATGCGCCACCCGGGCGCATCACTCCAGCAAGGCCCGCGCGAACTCGCGTGCGCTGAAGGTTTCCAGGTCTTCCAGCTTCTCGCCCACGCCGATGAAGTACACCGGGATGGGCCGCTCGCGCGCGATGGCTGCGAGCACGCCGCCCTTGGCGGTGCCGTCGAGCTTGGTGACGATGAGGCCCGTCAGGCCCAGCGCCTCGTCGAACGCCTTCACCTGGTTCAGTGCGTTCTGGCCGGTGTTGCCGTCCACCACCAACAGCACCTCGTGCGGCGCGCCTTCCTGCGCCTTGGTGATGACGCGCTTGATCTTCTTCAGCTCCTCCATCAGGTGCAGTTGCGTCGGCAGCCGGCCGGCCGTGTCGGCGATGACGACATCAGCGCCCCGCGCACGGCCCGCACTCACGGCATCGAACGACACCGCTGCCGGGTCGCCACCCTCCTGGCTGATGATTTCCACCTTGGCGCGGTCGGCCCACACGCCCAATTGCTCGCGGGCCGCGGCGCGGAACGTGTCTGCGGCCGCCAGCAGCACGCGCTGGTTGGCCTGCGCCAGATGCCGCGTCAGCTTGCCGATGCTGGTCGTCTTGCCGGCACCGTTGACGCCCACCACCATCATCACGGTCGGCGTGTGGCGCCCCACCTCCAGGCCCTTCTCGAGCGGCGACAACAGCTCGGTCAACCCGTCCACCAGCAGGCCGCGCACCGCCTGCGGGTCGGCAGCCTTGGCATCCTTCACGCGGCGCTTCAGGTCGCCGAGCAGGAACTCCGTCGCCCTGACGCCGGCGTCCGCCATCAGCAAAGCCTCTTCGAGTTCCTCGTAGAGCGTGTCGTCGATCTGCGTGCCCGTGAAGACCTGCGCGATGCTGCTGCCCGTCTTGCGCAGCCCGGCACGCAGACGGTTCAGCCAGCTCTGGCGCGGCGTGCCTTCAAGGACGGAAGGCGGCGGGGCAACGACCGGCAAAGGAACCGGGGCGGCCGCTGGCGCACGAACAGGCGCCACCACGACCGGCTGCACCACGGACGCTGGTGCAGCAACCGGCGCCACCACGGGCGCGGCCGACGGAATCGCCACGGCTGCAGGCGCGATCGCCGGCGCAGGCCCCACGACCGTGGGCGCTGGTACCACCGCCGGCTTCGTGACCCAGCCTTCGGGCAGCAACGCGGGCGCCTCGACCGGGGCTGGCGCGGGTGTCTTCTTGAAGAAACTGAACATGCTTGCATTCTCGCTGAAACACACGCTAGAATGGCAGGCTCAGGCGCTTTAGCTCAGTTGGTTAGAGCGATGGAATCATAATCCACAGGTCCGGGGTTCGAGTCCCTGAAGCGCCACCAAGTTGTCCGAAAGCCTCGTGAGTCAAGCACTTACGAGGCTTTTTCGTTTGGCCGGGTATCCACTTCAGGTATCCACCTTTGGCCGCGAAACCCTCCCGACTCGCAAAGAATCGCCACGGCACCTACTGCCTGCGATGGATCGTTCCTGCTGGCATCCGGCCCGACGGATCGCCGCGCGAGATCCGCTTCTCGCTGCGCACGACCGATCCGCAGGAGGCGCGCATCCTGGCGCTCGAGTTCAATCTGCTGCTGGAACGAGTGCGTGCGGCGGCACGGGACAAGCAACGTCGCGCCGGCCCGACGCCGCTGACGGTCACCATCGGCGAGACGCGATGGAACATCCACGAGAACAGCGGTCGCAGCCAGTTCGACCAGTTGCTGCACGACCGGCCTGAGCTCCGCCAGGCCCTGCTGGACACGGTCACGGACGGCGTGGCGCCCGTAGAAGCCGCAGCAGCGCTGGTGCAGCCTGTAGCGCCGACAGTGGCAACGGCCCATCCCGCAAATCCTGCACTGCTGAAGACATCCATCGAGCTCTTTGAGCGGTCGCGCGCCACGCTCAATGGCAACCGGCGCGGCACGGCTGGCGAGAAGCGACGGACCATGGATTTGCTTGATGCGCATCTCGTCGCCCGCCGACATCCTGCGCAGACGATCTACGTTCACGATGTCCTTCGCCACGAGCTGATCGACTTCGTCACCGAATACGCTCGCCGGCCGGCCAAGGCCAGCAGCGATGGCGCAGCTTCGAAGACGAAACCCTTCGCGCATGATGCCAACGGCAGCGATGCCTTCGAGACCTTGTCCCCGCGCACGGTGATCAAGGCCATCGGCCATCTGGAGAACTTCTATGCCTACGCCGTCGGCAAGGCCTGGGTTGCTGCCAACCCCATCGACGCGGCCTTCCACGGTGCCACCGAAGGACTTCGCAAGGGGGCGGCCAGCGCCAAGCGCGCCAACAGCTACGAGTGTTTCACTGATCCCGAGTTGGCCTTGATCTTCGAGCCGATGCGCTATCTGGCAAACATGCGCGCCGCCGATGACTTCTGGGCACCCCTGATCGGCGCCTACCTTGGCGCACGTCTCGCGGAGATCGTGACGCGGCAGGTCTCCGACATCCGCTTCTCGCCCGAGCACGGGGTGTATCTGCTGAGCGTGAACGACGACGAAGGCGCGAACGGTGCGCCACGCGCCCGGGCCAAAAACAGCAACTCGCTGCGCCACGTTCCGATTCCGCAGGCGCTGATCGATCTAGGCCTGATCGAGTACGTGGACCATGTGAAAGCGCTCGGCGCCACGATGCTGTTCCCGCACCGAGAGCTCAACGACACGAGGCAGGCCGACCCGTCCAAGCACGTCAGCCGGGTCTTCGCCGCGCATCTGGACGCCATCGGCATCACTGCACCGGACAAAGTCTTCCATAGCTTTCGGCACACAGTCATCACACGGCTGCACGTGCACGGCACGCCTGTCGGCGACGCGGAACTGATCGTCGGACACGCGGCCCAAGACGCTCATGTGCGACTGAGCAGCGCTTCCGGCCAGTTCGGCGGGCAATCGTCGACGCACCTGAAGACCTACGTCAACGCGGGGGCATACGCACAGGGGTCGCTGCATGCGCGACTGAAGGCGCACCAGGAGAACAGCTTGCACTACCCGGTGGATTTCGTGCGGCTGCGCGAAGCCGCCCGCATCGTGCAGGAGCGGACCGTCAAAAGACCCGATGGCAGCTTCGCCTCCGGCTGGCACAG
This sequence comes from Roseateles sp., assembly GCF_965229315.1. Lineage (GTDB taxonomy): Bacteria > Pseudomonadota > Gammaproteobacteria > Burkholderiales > Burkholderiaceae_C > Pelomonas. The sequence continues at coordinate 623,943 of NZ_CBDDJA010000002.1, read as the reverse complement.
CAACAGCCGCGAGATCGGCAAGGCCATGCTGGATCGGGTCGCAGCGATTCCGAGGAGCGATGTCTGCCGTCCTGCCATTCGCCAGCCCCGCTCGAGCGGCCCCACTGCATGAGGATTCTTGCAATGCGCATCCACACCAGGACGCGAAAGCGCGTCGCGCCCCCCTCGCCCCGTCGCCACTGGACCAACAACGGCGATGACATGGCGGCGTGTCGTCATGTCATCACGTCACCAAAGGAGCTGCCGTGCTGACCATCGCCGTGTTCTCGCAGAAAGGCGGTGCAGGCAAGTCGACCTTGGCCGTTCACCTAGCAGTCGCCGCCGGCCGTTCGATGAACGTCATCCTGATCGATGCCGATCAACAAGCGACGGTGGCCAACTGGGCGGCCGACCGCAAGCATCCGGCACCGTTCATCGCGCGCGCGGAGCCGAGTTCCATCGAGCAGGTGTTGGCGGCTGCACGAGATGAAGGCTTCGATCTCGCTGTCATCGACTGCCCACCCCATGCAGCACCAGGAACGGCAGCGCTGCTTCGCGCCGCCGACCACATCGTCATCCCGTCGCAGCCCACGATGCCGGACCTCGCGGCAACCTCGCGATCCGTGGCGCTGGCGCGCGCGACGGGAAAGCCGCACTCGTTCGTCATCAACCGTGCGCCAACCCGGGCGCCGGAGGTTGCCCAGGCCATCGCCGCATTGAGCGCAGGCGGCGTCGTGTCACCGGTCGTGATCGGCGATCGACGTGCGTTCTCCCGCGCACTGACGGATGGGCTCGCCGTCACCGAGTTCGCCTCCAGCAACTCCAAGGCGGCCAACGAGATCACTGACTACTGGGCTTGGTTGTCCGAGCACATGAGGAAAGAAGCATGGGAAATCCAGCAAGCAGCAGCTTGAGCAAGTACGCAGTCAAACCGGCCTCCGAAGCGGCCGCCCAATCAGACGCAGTCCTGCTGCCTACACGAGGCAAGAACCAGCGTGTCGGCATCGCGGTTCGCCTGAGTCGAGCTGATTGGCACCGTGCTACCGACTTCGCCATGAGGGAACAAACCTCGCTGCAGCGACTGCTGGTAGCCGGGCTCAGCGAACTGCTCAAGCAGCGGGGGCTGCCACCACTAACTGGAGACTGAAGCTAGCGCTCTAGTTGATGACATGGTGACACGGTGACATGGCGGCAAGACAGCACTTCACCACGGTGGCACGCCACCACGTCGGCATGTCTCCACCTCAGCAGCGCAGGCAGCGCGCTGCCTGCGATTGCTGGCTCGGCGCGACAAATCTCCCGGGACTTGCCAGACTGACCTCTCTCAAAGCTACCAGCCACCCATGACCGACGCTACAGACCCTTGCAGCACCGCCGAGCCACCACCTGTTGGCGCGTTGGCCAAGGCCGCCAATGCGGGCCACGCGCAGCGCCGCTCAGGTACGCGTTTGGAACAAGCCGTGCGTGGCGCCGCCCGCGCAGCGATCAAGCGGGGCGACACGACCGTCCAGGTCAGGACCACGATCAAGCTCGGCAAGAGCCGATCAGCGCCGAAACAGCCACTCATCGAGCGCCAGCCCGTACTTCATCTTGATCCCGCACAGATCGTGCTGTCCCGCTGGGCGTCCAGGCAGGAGCAGAGCTTCAACAACAGCGAGTTTTTGGAACTGAAGGAGAGCATCCAACATGACGGCGAAAACCAAATCCCCATCCTTGTCCGCCCCATGGGCTCGAACCGCGCAGCAGGCGCGCCGAACTACGAATTGGCCTACGGCCATCGCCGTCTGCGAGCCTGCCGGGAGCTCGGGCTCCGTGTGCGCGCCATCGTCGAGGAACTCACCGAAGGGCGTCTGGTAGAGCGGATGCACGCGGAGAACCGCGAGCGGGCCAAGTTATCAGCCTACGAGGCAGGTCTGTTCTACCGGCGCTTGCTGGAAGCCAAGCTGTACGCGAGCCAGCGACAGATGGCACAGGCCCTCGGCATCGACCAAGCTGATGCCACTCGGAAAATCTGGCTGGCGTCGCTGCCCATGGACGTTCTCGAGGTCTTCAGGTCGCCGCTGGAGATCGGCTGCGACGACATCCGGCGGCTGCAATCGGCGTGGCGATCCGATTCTGCGGGCGTGCAGGATCGGGCTTCGAAGGCGCTTGACGCTGGCGGACCGCTCCCGGCAAAGAGGGCCATCGTGCGACTTCTCCGCGATGACACCCATGTCGGTGATGGAGGCTCCATCACTACAGATGTCTGCATATCTCCTGGCCCGCGCACTGATGATCGTGCCATCGTCGAGATCAAGGAGGCTGGCCCTGATCGCATGACGTTCAGGGTCAACGCGCGCCTTAAAAGAGCCGACTTTAAGGACTTGACGCTGCTTATCGAGAAGTTCGTGCGGACGAGGCGCGGCAGCCCGCCCTCATGAAAAAGGCGAATGCGCGGTACGCCCATCCGACCTGCCAAGACCCGCGACTCCCTTGGCATTGCGCCAAAGAGAATACTGTACGAATATACAGCATTCGCCATCGTTCACGGGCATCTCCCTAGAAGCCACAGGCAACTCAACAATTTGTTGCGCAGGAACATAGGACAACCCTAAAATTGCATAAAACATCGCGCAGATCGAGTTCCAGGGAGAAATAGATGCTTTATCAAAGCGGCAATTTGCATAAACAGAGGGACAAGGGGCTCCCTAAAATGGAACATTTTCCGATTGTGCTAGCTCTGGTTCGCGCCGCTGCGCGCGAACGCAACCCAGCCGTACTTCAGCATGCACAACGGCTTCGCGAAGCCCTTGCCCAAGGTGGCGCCGATGAGGAAGCTCTGGCGCTTGAGACCGTTTTCGAAAGCATCCGCGCCGCTGCCGGAAAGATGGCGCCTGCCCGAGTCGTGCTTTCAAAGGCCATGGTTGCTGGCGAGCCAATTACGCCGAACACTGCGGTGCCCGTTGACAAAGAGACCAGCACGCCGCTGGCAGAACTTTGGACGATCGACCGGCTTCAGAACTTGAAGGCTCCTATCCTGGACGACCGTCCGGCGAAAGCCGTCGAACACCTTGTAGACCAGTGGATCAATGCTGATCGCCTACAAGAAGCTGGCGTTAAGGTGCCACGGACCACGCTGTTCTTCGGCCCCCCTGGCACCGGCAAGACTCGACTGGCACTTTGGACCGCACAGAAGCTTGGGCTTCCAGTCTTACTCGCTCGTCTTGACGGCCTGACGAGTTCGTACTTGGGCACCACGGCGCGAAACATCCGTGCGCTCTTCGACTTCGCCAATCGCCATCGGTGCATCCTGCTGCTTGATGAGTTCGACGGCATTGCGAAGCTGCGCGATGACCCTCAAGAACTTGGAGAAGTAAAGCGAGTCGTGAACGCCGTTCTTCAGGCCATGGACTCTCGGGCGGGCACTGGGCTGACCATCGCACTGACCAATCATGAGAACCTTCTTGATCCCGCCGTCTGGCGGCGCTTCGACGCAAGAATGGAGATTGGCCTGCCTAGCGCGGGAACCCGTCAGAAGATTGCCGAACGGTATCTTGATTCGTTCCCGGTTGCGGTCGGCGCGATCAAGGTGTTGGCATGGATGACCGATGGCCTGAGTGGCTCCGACGTCGAAACGATGTGCGACTTCATCAAACGCTATCTGACCTTGCACGCCAATGAGCACACTTCGGTTGTCGACGCGCTCGAGCTATACCTTGAGCTGTCGGCCAGCACCTCTGAGTCGCCGGCCGTCCTGTCTCTGAAGAAGGGCCGCAGCATTTGGGCGCAAGAGGCCCTGAGAAGCCGAGACCTGAAGATCACCCAAGCCGATGTCGCCGATGCCATGGGTACAACTCAGTCAAAGGTAAGCCGCTTGATCGCCCGCAATAGCGTCAACTGACTAGTCGACAGCCATGGCAAACAATCCTGTTCAGGTGGTTCTGCAGACCGACCAGTACATGAAGCGTCCCGAGTCAGGCGGAGGCGGAGGCTCGAAGGACTTCTTCGAGGGCCGGGATGTCGATTTCCGCAAGCACAAGTCGAAGCTACTGAAGGAAGTGGAATCCGTGCGCGCAGCGCTCAGCGGGCCGCAAGTGGGCGCTGTGGGTTTCGTGAAAGTGAAGCTCCAATCTGCGGCACTGGCCAAGTCGCATCGGCCGATGGATGCCATCTTCAAGCCCGCTCAGTTCCCGCTCGTCGGTACTGGCAACCTGGGCGAGCTCTACTTCGAAGTAAGCCAGGATTCGCTCAATCACGCCGAGCGAGTTATCAATCGCGCTGAGGAGACGGTCACCAAGCGCAATAGTAAGGACGAGCTTGCGCCGTCGGCGGCAAGATCTGAGGTCGGCGCCATCGAGGCCATCACGATCCCTGCCGCGAACGAGAAGCGAGCCTTTGCGTCCGATGACGCCGCCGCCTACTTCAAGGCACACCCCACCGGTCGCTATCTGGCCATCGAGCTATTTGTCGATGAGAGCGAAGTTCAAGGAAACGACTTCCGCCGAGGGACGCTAGCGGCACTACGGCGCTTTCGCCAGCAACTGAGCCAGGCGGCAGACGGTCTCAAAGTTTGGGCGACCGGGAAGGAATGGAAGACGGTGCACATCACGGTTGTTCAATTCCCAAAGCAAATCGTCGAGTCCGGCGTCCTAAGGGCAACCATTGATCGCGTCTTAAAGTTCCTGGACGGCTCCGCGCTGGTGCGTCGGTATTCGTTGGGTCCCGTCGTTACGCGTACGGCCTCGGGCCCAAGCGCGAGAATCGGTAAAGCGCCGTCGTTTCCTGCACCACAGCCCGGGGTTGACTACCCCATCGTGGGCGTCGTGGACGTGGGGGTGACTCGCAAGGGGCCGATTGCCGACTGGTGCGTCGGACGGTTGAATTTCATGAACAACCCCGATGAAGAGCGTGAGCACGGAAGCTTCATCGCCGGGCTGTTGGTCAACGGCGGCGCCTACAACCCGGGCCAGCCGCTCGAGGGCGCGGCCTGCAAGTTCTTCGACTTCGACCTGTACACCGACGACGACACGCTTTTTCAGGCGAACTACGAGAGTGGCTTGGTCGATCTGATGCGGCAGTTGGATTCCCAACTGGCGAACAAGCCCGATGGGTTGCGCATCGTCAACATGAGCCTGAACTCGCTGGAGCTCACGGATCCGTCCGGGTACAGCTACGCCGCGGCCATCCTCGACGAGCTCGCGGACAAGCACGACGTCATCTTCGTAGTGTCGGCGGGGAATCTCCCCACCCCCCACATTCGGGATCGATGGCCGGCTGAGCCGGTTCCAGCCCTTCAACAGATTGCTACCTACCCACACCTCGGCGCCGACCGCGTTTACGTACCTGGCGAAACAGCACGAAATCTGACTGTGGGAGCCCTCGAACTGGTCGACGCGAAGGGCACCACTCGCCCGGCAAGGTATTCACGTCGTGGTCCCGCCACGTCCGCGGGGGTCAAGCCAGATTTCGGACACATTGGTGGCTGCCTAGCCGGTGGAAATCCGCTCATCTCGCTCGATGCCGATGGCATCAGCACTCGGGCCTGGCATGGCACCAGTTTTGCGGCACCTTCAGTCGCAAAGACGCTGGCGCTTTTGGGCGGCGCAATCGAGGGCCACCAACCTCGCGAATTGCTGCTCGGCCTGATGTACCACTTTGCCAAGATGCCGAAGGTCCTTAGCGACTCAAAACTCGATGGAGTGGCGAAGGACTTCGCCGGTTTCGGCCTGCCCGCACAGCATCACGAAATGCTAGCCACCGACGATCACGCGATCACGTTGCTCTTCGCAGACAGGCTCCCACCAGGAATGGAGCTGTCCTTCGACTTCTCGTGGCCATCCTCATTGGTGTCGGAAGACTTCAGTCGCGGCGAGGTGGCGCTGACAGTGGTCTGCTCCCCGCCCATGGATAGGAAGTTTGGCGCCGAATTCGCTCGCGCGAACCTAGATGCCTACCTACGCCAAGAGACGATCGATGCGGAGGGCGAGGTGAAGTACAAGGGCCGTCTCAGCGCTAACCACCATGGCATCGCCGAGAAACACTTGATCCTTCATGGTGCCAAGTGGTGGCCAGTCAAGCACTACTCCCGTTCGTTCAAACGACTGGAGGGCACCAGCAATTGGCGACTGGTCGTTGACTCCCTGACTCGCGCCGGCGCGCCCTACCCGGACGAAGGCATCAGCTTCGCCGTCGTTCTTACGATCGCTGATCCGAAGAAGGCGCCCATCTTTGCCGGCATGCGCCAGTCCTTGCTAAATCGCGGTATCCAGCTGAGGAACGTCCGGACCGCAGCTCGCCCTCGCGCACGATGACCACGTTCCGACTCGACACGAGCGAAGGGCCAGGCACGCACGTCTTCATCGTCGGCGTGGGGAAGTACGACCACCTGTTGAACGGGGCTGGCCCCGTCACAGCGCGCACCGGGAACATGGGGCAGCTGACGTCCCCACAGCGCTCCGCAAAGGCGGTTCTCGAATGGTTCGACAAGACCATGAACAACCCCAGCGCGCCGCTCAAGTCCATCGAGGCACTGATATCGGACGTGGACGTCGCCACTTACCCTGAAGAGGGCCAACCCAAGCCGATAGATCAGGCGTACTACGACCAGTTTGAGGCTTGCGCCAAAGCCTGGTTTGACCGTGCCAATTCTGATCCCAGAAACGTCGCCGTCTTCTACTTCTGCGGACACGGTCTGGCTAACGGCATCGAAACCCAGCTGCTGCTGAGCGACTACGGCAAGTCCTCAACCCCGCTCAGGCACGCCATCAACTTCAACGGGTTTCGGATGGCCATGCACGCTTGTCAGGCAACAAGCCAGATATTTTTTGTCGACGCCTGCCGGGTTGTAGATTCGGCCACGCTCGTCGATCCCGACAACCTGGGCTACAGCGGCCTCGGGCCGGTCAACGTCACCAGGATGTTCCGCGGTTCAAACCCAGTTCTGTTTGCCGCACGTATTGGCAAACAGGCCTTCGGCGACCCCGATCAGGTGAGCGACTTCACCAAGGCCCTGTTGGCGGGCCTGACCAAGTACGGCGCCAGGCGCAACAAGCAGCAGGATTGGGCGATCAGCCCTCAGCACCTTCAACTCGCCGTCGCAGCCCTCATGGACGACTTCAGCGGTGATAGCCATTGCCAAACCGACGGCATCTCTGGTTCGGGCTTCGATCTGCACATCTTGAATGAACCTCCGGACGTGGTCGTGCATGTGTCCGTTGCACCGCCTGAGAAGCACGTTGGCGCGGTGCTGCGCGCAACGCACGGCATCGTGGTGAGGGAACGTGATGGCGACGAACATCCCTGGCGCACGATTCTCCCAATAGGCAACGCTCGAATCACTGCAGATTTTCCTCAGCTCGCGGACGCGCCCCAGTCGTTCAGGGACGTCACGCTAATGGGTCCGATGCAGGAAGTCGAATTGGGGGTCCTATGGGCTCAGTAATCAAGTTTTCAGGCGAAGCGGGCGCGCGTGACGCTGCCCGCACCCGCCAGCTCGTTTGCAACGTCTGGGCGATCAAGGCCGGAGAGATCGGGGAAGTTGTATACAGCGAGCAGCCGATATCCGTCGGCCCAGGTCGCGCTGAAGCACCGTCCTTGCTTCCCATGCCTGAGGCCGGAAAATATCTGGTCGAGCTGGTCCATCCCAGGGGGCGGCACACCAGACGCACCATTGAGATTGGTGAAGGCCAGGAACTTCTATTTTCTGTTCCGCAGTTTCTGACATCCAAATCAAGTTCAGTGACGTCTGAACCGTTCATTGACGACAGCGCTATTGCTCGCGTCGTGATGTCGTCGACTACTAGGTCAACGCCCCCAGAGTTGGAAGTTCTCGCCTTCGCTACGTCACACCGGCTGGACGCCAGCCTACTGAACCCTCGCGGGTTCGTGGCCGGCGTGCTCAACTGCAGGAGGCACGGCCATCCAATCGCTCGCTTTACGGAAGCGCCAGCGACAGACTTTGTTGCCAAGTTACCAACCAATACGCCGTTAGATGCATCTCCACCGAGGGGGCGCGCTTGGCTTTTGGCACGTGGGGGCACAGAGAAATGGACGCTCATTTCATATCCGGAGACTTGGTCCAAGAAGGATGAAGTTGCGCCTTTTGTTCTGCGTGCGCAACGTCCAGATTCTCTGAACACCGGTTCGCGGTGGAACATTCGCTTGGAACTTGAAGATCCGTCACTCGAAGCGCTGATGGAATATCTGTCAAGCGGTGACTGGCCTTCGGTGAAAGCTGTGTACAAGGTAGTCAATCGACTCGGAACGAATTTCGACTTCAAGATTCAGGAGCCCTTCACAGCTGCAATCGCCGCGTACATCGACGCGCTTGCCGGCGATGAGCACCTGAAGTGGTCGGAAATGGTCGCGAATTGCTTGGCGGACAACTACTGGATGGCGGACATTGGCATCGCCGTTGGCTGGACGCTGCTACGAGATGCGGAAACCAACTCCAGCGGTTTCGTCCAAGCCCGACAACTCATCCTGGGTGCGGTAGAGCGGGGCCTTCCTTACTTCACCATCGGCCTACGCGTTCTTTCGGATGCATTGAATTACTTGACGGTCGTGGACGCCAAGGACCAACCCGCTAAGAGGGCGCTCGCCGCCGTCACCCGCGCGTCGCTGGCTTGTTCGAAGGACGAGGTATTCACCACCATTGATGTCTCGAAGTACCTGGACTTCGCCAAGAAAGATTGAGGAGGGAGCATGCTTGAGGTGACTGCGCTACCGGCAAACTACGGCGACTGCCTCTGGATCGAGTACGGTGACAGCCACGCACCCCACGTCATCCTGATCGACTGCGGGTTGAGCGTTTCAAAGAACCTGAGACAGAAACTGGAAGCGCTCGTGGCCAGGGGTGGGCAGCTCGAGCTCGTCGTGGTGACTCACATCGACAGAGACCACATTGCCGGGATGATTGGACTCCTTGAGAAGGATTTTTTTGGCGTCCCCGTGCGAGACCTCTGGTTCAACGGCCTGCGCCATCTTCCTGGCGAGGCGTTCAGCGAGAAGGAAGGCGAACGGCTCACCGAACTCATCCTGGGCAAGGGCCTGCCATGGAATCAAGATTTCGGAGGCGGTCCGATCTCAGTCGACTCCGTTGGAGCCCCGGTGGATATTCCCGGCGGCGCGTCAATCCATCTGCTGTCGCCTGACGACGGCCTGCTTAAACGCCTTCGAAAAAAGTGGATCGACGTCTGCGATGCCGCTGGACTCTACGCCGACCCGCTCGCAGAACACATCGTCGAGTCGGAACGGGAAGGCTTCGGCGGCGGAAATGCCATGGACGTCGATGCACTTGCCGATGCCCCTTTCATCGAGGACGTGGCCGAGGCCAACGGCAGCAGCATTGCCTTTGTGTTCCAGTATGGGACGCATCGAATCCTGTTCGGCGCGGATGCATATCCGTCGCGTCTACTAGCCTCGCTAAGCGCGGTCGGAGAACAGCCTCCCTACAAGTTCGCCCTAGTCAAGCTACCGCACCACGGGAGCAAGGCGAACGTGTCTATTCCGTTCATCAAGGCGCTGAACAGCCCGCGATACCTGTTCAGCAGCAACGGCAAGATCTATGGGCATCCGTCACCCGAGGCCGTCGCAAGAACCGTGCGGCATGGCAAGACGCCCGAGCTGATCTTCAACTACGAGACCAGCCTCACGAGCCCTTGGAATGACGCTCTGCTGATTGCCCAGCACCAATACAGCACGGTGTATGGCGCCGAAGGCACTGTGACCGTCAGCCTGCCTTGAATCTCCGCCCTAGCGGGCCGGCCTGCGTCCTGCAGGCCAGTCATACCGATTCGGAGCGCAGATCGGCGCCGGAGCCCCTCGGCGTGTCCGATTCACACGCTAGGCCAACTCAAGCACCAAACGAACAGCGCTTCTCGTTCCCTCCTCAGCACTTAAAAGCCGGTCGCCGCAGGCGGAACCGGTCGTTCGAGATCCGTCGGAGCCTGCGCATGGTTGAATGTCCAGTCCCGAACGTGCAGTTGACATACGGGCCACAGACCGCCGAACGACCGGTGATGGTCGCAGCGAACGCGTAGGCCTGAAGGCGCGAACGTGTCGCACCAACCTAATGCGCCGTTCGCCGGCCACAGATGGCAAGGCCAGTCAGCCAGGGTCTAACCCCGCTTCATCGACTTCGCGCGAGCGCCAGTCCAGCAAATCCTCCCACTTCTGATGGTGCTTGTGCGCCGCTCGCGAGGCCAAAGGAATCGAGAACGCTTCCGCGCAGATCTTGGCCACCTCGTCCAGTTGCCGTCGCGACAAGCGCAGCACCGCCCAGTCTTCATCATTGAAAACCGGCAGGACGGCGACCACGTGGACATGCACGTGGCGCCTGTCGCCATGGGCGACGAACAGGCTCGGCCGGTTCTGCGTCCAGCCAAAGAATTCCAAGACATCGCGGGTGATCCGATAGGCGTTCTGGGCCGGAGATCGCCAGCGCGTGATGTGCTCGTGCGGATCGACCGGCACGCGCAGAACGCCTGTGGCGCCAGGAGGGAACGAAACAATGATGTGGACGTACCAGACGTCCGGCAAAGGTTGCCCTGGCCGCGCAGCGCGGCAATAGCGGTCCATCTGCTGCGTCAGTTGCGACGCCGCATCGCGAATCCCGGCGGCACTCCAGGGCATTGCCGAGAGCACCAGCTTGTGAAGCTGCGGCGCACCGAGCAGACGGGCGCCAGCACCCGCCACGGATTGGTGGGGCGTGAACAGATAGCGCAGCAATCGCCGAAGGTCAGATCGCCTCCTGGGCTGCTTTCGCCGGAAGTTGATGATCTTCAGGAGCACCCGAGATCCTCAATCAGGCGGGCCAGCATGACCTTCGCGTCGGCGAGGGTCGCGGTGGCGTCCTGCATCACCTTCGAGGATCGCCGCGCACCGGAGAACAGGCTATCCAAGCTCATCGCCAGCCCCAGCAACACTTGCGACAGCGCCACGACCTCGGCGGGCGGTGACACCAAATCCCGAGATACCGATGCCGGCATGCTCGCCGAATGCCAAACCCCGTCCCGCATGCAGCGTCGCAGGCCCTGCAGGATCAACTCTGAGCGGCTACGGTGCGCAGCAATAGCGCAGTTGTCCAGCTGCGCGATCTCCGCAGGGGTCATTCGGAAGTTGACGGGACGGGTTGCTTGGGGGCATCTCGCCGCGCTGATGGTTCGCTTGCGGGCTGGTGGCACATCGCTCTTGCCTTGCCTGGCAGGACACTTGTGGTTCATTCTTGGTTACACAGGTTTGATCCAGGAGATACGCCGTCAAGGTGCGTGTCGTCACGCGCGCGAGCGAGGTCCGCCTCTCTGGAAGGGGACCCCGCCTTGGCGCAGCAATGCTCAGTACGGCGGAGAGTCCAACCGGCTCAGCTGAAGCTCGGTGTACCGGCGGTTCTGCAGCGGCCAGCCCGCAGCAAAACCTTCAGGCGTTCGCCGGAGGTGCTCTGCCACGATGCCAGCGGCAGTGCGCAGCCGCGCGTAGTCAATCGGCAGCGTCACGCTGCGCTCGATCTCCGTCTTGAGCCTTGCGGCTGGATAGCTGATGTTCAGCCGCGGCGCCGTTGGATGGGTGTAGGTCGGCAGGTGCAGGCTCCGTGCCTGCTTCCTGGTCATCTCACCTGCTCTGACCCGAAATTCCATCGCCTCGTGTCCGCAGATCTGCATGGCTTCGGCCAGGGAAACGCCGGCGTCATGCAGCGCAGAAACGACCATGTGACGGAAGCTATGGAACACCAGGTCAGGGTGTTCAAGGCCGCACTTGGCCAGCAGCTTGGCAAAGTTCTCCGAGACGCGTTTGGACGGGTCACGGCTCAAGGTGGCGGTCGTGTAGTCCCGATGGGGAAACAGTTGCGTGCCGCCCAGCGCGCGCACCCGCTCGATGTAGTCAATCAGCCCCAGGTCGATCAGGCCTTGATGCAAAGGAAGGGTGCGGACCGAGTTCCGGTTCTTCGCGAACTGAAGCCGGATCGCCACGAACCAGATCTTGTGCATTGGGTCGAAGTGGAAGTCGTCGACCGAAAGCTGGACCACTTCGCCGGCACGAACGCCGAGGTGCGCCGCGAGCAACGGAGCCCAGAACCAGTCCGGCTGGTTCGAATACGTCAGGTAGGCGTGAGGATCAAAGATGATCTGCAGCTGGTCAGAGGTAAACGGAAGGTAATGCCGCGCCTCACGCACCGCCTCCTGCTTGAGTTTCTCGAAGATGTCCCGCTGTGCAGCCACAGGATTATCTGAACAAGCGTGGAGCTTGTGGCAGGCAAACTCAAAGAAGTGGTCCAGCATGCGGCCTTTCTTCTCCAAGGTACGAGATGCTGAATTTCCGCGCACCGCATTCTTGAAGCGAATCTTTCCAGGCCGCCCTCTCAAGTTCTTGATGTACCAGTAGATATCGCTCGACTGAATCTCATCCAACCAGATATCCGCCCCCGCAGGCTGACGGGTCTTCAGATATTCGAGTAGATCATCGATCACCCGGCGCTTGTCGACGAGCACTCGTGGCTTATTCTGGTCCTCTGCACCCATTTCTTCGAGGTAAATCTCCAGAGCCTCACTGAGGCGCGTGCGGTTGAGCCTGCAATGGCTGATGGGTCGACTACGGGAGGGCTCATTGAAGGCATCGATCTGCAGTGGGTCCAAGCGCCCTGCGGTGGAGGGGATGACTGAAGGCCAGCCTGGCGACTGATGAAGTGGAAAGTATCCACCCGCTGGTGCCGCGACAGGCACTTCGAACTGCGCTGAGATAATTTGCCTTCTCAGCGAGATTTGCGGAACATGCGGCAGCGCAAATCGTTTTGACATCAAAGTGTCAGTAGCTCTTTGGGTGCAATTGGCTTGGCTTTTAGCGATTACGGGCATTCATGACTCCGGTTGATTTCAGGAGTCTTCACTGTATGAATGCACACTCGAATCACCAAGCAATCTCAGGCAGCGCGATCTGGGGCAATGGTGTATTTAATACTCACCACACCATCTCGATGGAACAGGAGATATACGATAAACCATCGAGCTAAAGAAAATATCTTTCCAATCAACGACTTGCCCCATGTTCAATTTGTTACAAGCCAACAAATGAGAGCGTGTCGCCAAAACACAACTTTTTCCGGCAGTGGTGATCAGCCTCAAAACTTGGCTGCCACAAAGCATGTTTCTAGACTGATCGCTTTCACATTCCGTCAGCTCGCCTGAGGGCTGATCTTGAAGCGCCGATACCCGCTACATCCGAGACCAGTACCCGTCCGGGTTCTTCGAAGCCGAAGAACTGGATCCCATCAAGCGGCACCGTGGCCGCTGCGGCGGAGCGTGTGGGCGAGGTGAGCGATGAATCGCGCGCTGACGCAACTCGATGCCGAAGGCCGCATCGTGATCGCGAGCCTTCCGGAACCGACTCGAAGCCTGATGCAGAAAACGATCAGGGACAGGACGCTCGGCTGGATCGTGGACGGAGACGAGCTCGCACTGTCGCTGGAGACCTACTTCATGCTCGCGCATTGGTGTGGCAGCGATATCGAACTCGTTCACTGACCGGGCAGCCAGTCATGACGTGGCGAAAGCTGAACGACGAAGAGCGACTTCGGTTCCGGCGCGGCGAGGAGCCCCCACATGGGAAGCGCTGGCTCACATCCCCCTGCCTCGCCATCGTCGAGATCGACGCAGAGAGCGCCGAGGCGACTCTACTGGCCCGGCTGGAGTGCGTGCGGTTGGACGTGGCGCTGGATACGCTGGAAGAACACCCCAGCCCATGCATGGTGGCCGACTTCTGCGCCGCTTACGGCCTGCACAGTCGTCTGGTCGATGTGCTCGCAGCCAGTGCGGAAGCTACGGCCTACATCCTCGACATCCCCGAGTACGAAGACACCGGCGTAGAGGACGGATTCGCCTGGATCCGATATGCGCGTGACCTAGCACGCACGATCGCGGCGCGTCGTGCGGCCCTCATGGCCCTGGAATGAGAGGCTCAGCGCCATGGCAACAGAAGGCATTGAAGGTGGTCGCCAAGAGCGACCACCCGTCAAGTCTCGTCGAAACCGGCGAACTTTGCCGGGTCGACCAGTTCGTGCAGCGCGACGCCGATCGCACGGGCAAGTGCGTCCGCGTTGTCAAGCGAGATGTTGATGTTCCCTCGCTCGACGCGGCTCAGGTACGCCCGCGGCACGCTGGCGTCGAGCGCCAAGGTCTCCTGCGTCACATCCTTCAAGCGCCTTGCACGGCGCAAATTGCGAGCGAACACCTCGCGCGAGGTCAGGACGGGTTTGGTCTTGGGCATGACCGGACAGCATCAATTTCAAGAACTTCCCTCTCCACATCATTCGCTATACATTAGGTGCTCTTTGTGGATCATTAAGAGTTGCATTGACCTCCGTTCGATCCGGATGGAGCACTTTTTGACCCATCCGTCATTCATCCTGGGGAGGTAAGGAATGAAAATTCGAGGAGCGCGGCAGCTCGCCGCCGTTGCCTGCCTACTGATCGCGCAAAGCGGCAGTACGGCACCGGCGACAGAAGCATCGGCGCCAACACAACCAGCGGCCGTCGTGGCGGCCAAGCCATCGCGTGATGCGGGAACGCTTGCCGCGGCAGCTACCGCTGCACGTCGTGACGCCGATCCGCTGCTGAACGGTTCCGTCAAGGATGCCACGCCGCAGCCGACGTCCATCGCCAAGCGCTGACGGCCCTACTTCTCTTGTCTCCCAGCCGCAGTTGCGGTTCGGACCAACTCGCCCGTACGTTCCCACTCATCCAACATGAACCGTATCCTCGCCACCGTCGCAAGCTTGGTCGCATTGATCACTCTTCCCGCTGCCGCCGCAGGTATCTACAAACCTGAGGACAGCAACGGCGTGATCGCCGGCTACGAACTTCTCGGGGTCCGAATTGGCATGAGCGAAGGCGAAGCCATCGCGCAGATCAAGAAGCGATTTCCGGCCGGCAGCAAGGACGCCAATGATCGGCCGATCAACCTGCAGCAGTCGGACTATGTACTCACCAGTCCGACCACACGCGCAAAGGTGAAGGCCGGCATCAGGTTCGATCTTCATCCGCAGGAGAAGTCGAACCTCAACTTCGTGAAGATCTTCGTGCACGAAGGCCGCGTCTGGGGCATCTGGCGCGACGACGCCGGCGGAAAGTATGAGTATCAAAAGATGGTGTCTGACATGCTCGCCAAATACAGGGGGGCCGCGGAGATCAAGAGCGCCTTCATGATCGTGAACGGCGGTTCGATCGCATCTCAACCGGGTGACCCGGCCATCGACGGCGTTCATCTGTTCGAAGGTCAGTGCCTCGACTTCCCGTTCATTCGCAAGGGCGACAACGACAGCATCCGGCTCGACCCGGCATGCAAGAAGGCCTTCGGCGTGCTTTACCAACCCCAGCTCAAGAACGGCACCAAGATCATGGCATCGGGCTTTGGTCAGCTTGTGGACCTTGATGCCGGCCGCGCCTTCATGCGCTACATGTCTTCCGGGGCTGGCAACATCAAAGGGGAGCGGCCGAAGACCAGCGACACAAAGCTCTGAGCTCTCACTGCCTCAGCCCCACTCGGGCCAGCTTCATAGCCTTCCAGGCAGGTCTGCAAACCTGATCGGGGCCACGGCTCCAATAGTTCTTTCGGCCTGGGTGCGCCTGCGGCCCGGGGCGACACCAACTTCACCGATCGCAACTCGTATCCAGCACGTCTGTACCGAAGCAATTTAGCGGATGCTCACCTCGTCACCAAGGGAGTTCATCCATGACAGCCAAGCATGCATCCGACAACGCCCAACCAGAAGGACTTTCGCCATTCTGGAGATCGCTGGCCGGTCCGCCGCGCGAGAAGCGCGAACCCGAGTCGCCCGAACACCTTCTCCAGCGTCTCGGCTTGTCCAACTTCGAACGCGTGCCGAAGGCGGCGCACTGGCGGGAACTGATCAGTCGCAATGCACGAACCGCTGATGAGATCGCGGTCGAGGTGGCGAAGCTCATCCGCATCCTGCTGCTCGGCCTGACCCGCACAGAATGGGACACGCTGGCGGGGATCTCGGAGGCCGAGCGCAACGAGCCGGCCATGCGTCAGAAGCACGATGCAGTGAAAGCGCGGCTCGCCCGCTTCGTCGAGCGTTGGGACCCTACGCCGCCGGCCCAAATGGGCGAGCGATTCGAGGCTGTCCAACGCCGCATCGATGCCTACCTGGAGAAGGCGCGCGATTCGCGCGGCGATTCATCGCTGCCCCCACCATGAAAGTGGACTGCCCGCGAGCCTTCTCCGGCATGACGCTGACTCGCGCCAACAAGCTGTTGGCCAGCCCGGCAGCACAGAAGTTCAGCGAACTGGGTGTTCCCGGCCTTGTCGTAATTGGCCGCTGGCAAGCGCGGCGCTTCGTCATCGCTGACTTCGCACCCGCTACTGCACCGCTTACGAAGACCGCCTTCGACCTCGAAGCTGCAACGCTGACGTTTCCGTTCTCCATCGCTGCCGATGCCTTCGTGCGCGACTTCCGCAGCTTCGGCGCCCGTGTAGAACGGCGACAACGCGATGCCGATGACCGCTTCGAAAGCGTAGGGGATTTCGCAGGCATCGCGCACACTGTCCATGCGCACCATCACATAGCCCTGTGCGGCGCCAGAGGCCCTTGGCCACAGGGTGCTGCGATCTCGATGCAGTGCCCAACATGCTCGATGCGGGCTGCAACGCAACCGAAGCACAAGGCGCGGTACCACCCACTGGCTTGATGCCTATGGATACAGCGCTGTTGCCTTCTGGTGAGGTTACTGTGATGTTGTGGGTACAAGCTGGTGGGTACAACGGCGGGTACAAATCTGGGTACAAGGAGATCTCGACATGTGGACCGGCGACCGACGCAACTTCATCAGCGCAGCCGATGGCGTAGACCTGATGCTCGGCGGACTCGGCTCTGGCATCTCCGCCGCTTCGCAGGCGCTGGATGCCCATCAACAGGGCCATCTGTATGAACGCGCCCTCGCTGCGAAGGCAGCGGCTGATGCGCGGTACGAGGAGTTATGCCAAGCCTGGAACATCCTGGCCGACCGCCATGAGCGAGCGCTTGATCGGGTCGAGCAGTTGGAGCGCCTGCTCGGGCTGCGATAGCAGCACAAAACTCCATCGAGCCAGTCAATTCCCCCTCGCATCGTCACAGAGAAGTCACAACCCGCCGGGACGATGTGCCGCTACATGGACGCGTTGCGCGCCAGGGGGGCTATCGGGTGCAAGGTCAAAGCGGCTTGGGCGATGAGGGCGACTCCAGGGACGCCGGGACACCGGTGGCCCAGTACGTTCGCATGTCTACCGAACACCAGCGGTACTCCACCGAGAACCAGGCCACCTCGATCGCCGAGTACGCCACCCGTCACGGCATGCAGATCGTTCGTACCTACGAGGATGCAGGCAAGAGCGGCCTGAATCTGAAGGGGCGCAGCGGGCTGCAGGCGCTGCTTCATGACGTGAAGCAACCCAACCCAGGCTTCACCGCTGTGTTGGTGTACGACGTCAGCCGCTGGGGCCGCTTCCCAGATCCGGACGAGGCCGCTGTCTATGAACACGCGTGCAAGAGCCGCGGTATCCGCGTTATCTACTGCGCCGAGCCCTTCAACAACGACGGTTCGCTGCCATCGACGGTTTTTATCGGCATCAAGCGCAGCATGGCGGCCGAGTACAGCCGCGAGCTGTCGGTCAAGGTGTTCGCAGGGGCCAGCAACATCGTCCAGCATGGGTTCCGCCAGGGCGGACCCGCCGGCTTTGGCTTGCGGCGCCAGCTGATCGACGAGCAGCGAAACGTCAAAGGGCTGCTGTCGCGCGGCGAGAAGAAGAGCATCCAGACCGACCGCGTGGTGCTGGTCCCCGGGCCACCTGAAGAGATCGCCGTCGTCCACCGCATCTACCGCCTCTTCCTTGAAGAGGGCATGCCGGAACGCGTCATCGCGTCAGTCCTGAACCGTGACGGCATCAGGTCGGACGCAGGCGTGCCATGGACGCGGGGCACGGTCCACCAGATCCTGACGAATGAAAAGTACATCGGCCACAACGTCTACAACCGCACCTCTTACAAGCTCAAGGTGCGGCATGTGCGCAACCCACCGACCGAATGGGTGCGGTGCGACAGCGCCTTCCAGGTCATCGTCCCGGCACATCTATTTATCCAGGCGCAGGCCGTCATCGCTGCGCGATCACGTCATCTCGACGATGACCAACTGCTCGATCTGCTTCGCCGCACCCTTGCGAGGCACGGTGCTCTGTCCGGCATCGTCATCGACGAGGACGAGGAAGCGCCCTCCAGTTCGATCTACAGGAGCAGATTCGGCTGCCTGCTACGCGCTTACAGCCTCATCGGCTACCGGCCGCGTAGGGACTACGCGTACCTGGAGATCAATCGGGCTTTGCGGCGCCACCACCCCGAGTTGATCGAGCAGATGGCGTCCAGCATCACACAGGCCGGAGGATGGACGGTGCGCGATCCCGCTACCGACCTGCTCACCGTGAACGGCGAGTTCACCGTGTCGCTGGTGATCGCACGGTGCAAGCCGACGCCCGCAGGGTCGCAGCGTTGGCGCATCCGGTTCGATGCCAGCCTGTTGCCGGACATCACCGTGGTGGCGCGGATGGATCCGACTAACCAGCGCGTGTTCGACCACTACGTCTTTCCGGCCATCGACTTCACGCCGGACACGCTTCCCACGCTGGAAGACAACGGCTTCACGCTGGATGCCTACCGCACGGACTCGCTCGATTTCTTCTACCAACTGGCGGGGCGCGTGCCCCTGCAGGACGCCGCATGAGCCATTCTTCACCACGCATCGAGATGATCCCGATTGCCGACATCGCCGTGGCCAACCCGCGTGTACGCAACGCGAAGATTCACAAGACCATCACCGAGAGCATCGACCAGGTCGGCCTCAAGCGGCCGATCACAGTGCGCCGCGTTCCCCCTGGGCAAGGCGAGGCGCCGTACGCGCTGATCTGCGGTCAAGGGCGGCTGGAATCGTGCCGGATGCTGGGGCAGACGGAGATCGCCGCGCTAATCGTCGACGTGGACGAAGAAACCGGGCACGTGATGAGCATCGTCGAGAACGTCGCCCGGCGCACCCCGCGCGCCGTGGAGACGTTGGAGCACGTGCGCGTGCTCAAGCAGCGCGGCTACACCGACGGCGAGGTGGCGGCAAAGCTCGGCTGCACCGCCTCATGGGTCAACAACGTCGCAAACCTGCTGGAGCGCGGCGAGAAGCGGCTGCTTGCCGCAACCGAGGCCGGCCACATCCCTCTCCACCTGGCCGTCAGCATCTCTCGCGCGAATGGTGGCGAAGCGCAGCAACTACTTATGGCGGCCTACGAGAGCGGCGAGCTGACCGGCCGCAAGATCACGGTTGTCCGAAAGATCCTTGAGCAGCGCGAGCGCAGCGGCAAGAAGGGCACCTCCTCCTTCTCAAAGGGACAGACGCGGCGCCAGATGAGCCCGGAAGATTTGGGCAAGCTGTACCAGCGTGATGTGGAGATGCATCGCCGGATCCAAAAGAAGGCCGAATACACGCAGAAGTCGCTGCTGCTGGCACAGCAGATCTTCAAAGAGCTGTTTGCGAGCAAGGAATTCTGTGCCCTGCTGAAGGCCGAGAAGCTGCTCAGCGTGCCACAGCCGTTGGCCGAGATGGCACAGCGTGGAGGACTGGGGCGATGAGCGCAAAACCGACGAAGTCCGTTCGCCTGGGGTTCGAGCGCAACTGCAAGGAGATTGCGCTCGATGTGCTGCAACACAGCTCGCCCCTGCCCGCCGGGATCAGGGAGACCGTCAAGTACCGCCAGATCAGCACTTCGGTGCGGGCCATCGGCTTGGTCGAACCCATCGTGGTTGCCCACAGCCGTGACAACGCCGGCACGTTCATCGTGCTTGACGGCCGCATGCGCCTTGAGGCGCTGCGCGAGCAGGGTGCGCAGACGGCGCTGTGCCTGATCTCGACCGACGACGAGGCCTACACCTACAACAAGCGGGTCAACAGGCTTTCGGTCATCCAGGAGCACCGCATGATCGTCCGCGCCGCTGAGCGCGGCGTGTCCGTGCAGCAGTTGGCCGACGTGCTGGACGTGTCGCCCGGCGCGATACGCGAGCAGTTCAAGCTGCTGGACGGCATCTGCGGTGAAGCGGTGTCGCTGCTGGCGGACAAGCCTGCGAGCCACGGCATGTTCAAGGTGCTGAAGCAGATGAAGTCCTTCCGGCAGATCGACGTGGCGCAGGCCATGATCAATCTCAACAACTACTCCATCAAGCTGGCGCTCGCCATGCTTCAGACCACCCCTCCCGAGCAGCTCACTGAAGCCGCAGCGGCCAAGAACCAGCGTGGCGGCCCGACAGAGGCATTGCAACGTCTGCAGCGCGAGCTGGCTGCCGTTCAGGCGGACACCAAGCTGCTGGAAGAGGGCTACGGCCCGGCGAACCTGCAGTTGGAGATCATCAAGACCTACGTCGGGAAGACGCTGTTGGAGAACGCAGCCGTGGTGCGCTGGCTGGCCAAGACGCACTCCGAGTACCTACAGCAGCTCCAGCTGATTGCGGAGATCAAGCAGCTGGGCGCGCAGTAACGCACTGCCCATCAAACTCAGGCGCGGAGCACATCCTCAGGCATCAACAGCTATCCATCGACGAACAGATTGCAGAAAGCATCGACCATGGCGAAGTGCCAGTCTCTGAAGTTTTGCCATTCGTCCCAGGTGAGGTTGCACGGCGGCACCAGGCACCATTTGCCAACGAAGCCAGGCGTGGCAGCCAGTTCGGCTCGGATACCCTCTGGTTCAACCCTGACCAGCTCAAGGACCTTGCCAAGTGCTTCGTGTCGGTCCTTGGCCTTCAAACCACGCCACTTCAACAACGTCCGCAGGTCACGGAAATGCGCGAAATCAAGCAGGACCACGAGCGGCGCATTGCTTGCAGCGGTGCAGAGCCCTACCGACGCGAGCTTGTGCGCCTCTGCTTCGGTGATCTGCTGTTCCGATGTCTTGCACACCTGATGGCGCTCCCACGACTTCGCCAGCAACAACCCTACCAAGTTGGGTTCTGACATCGCCTGGGCCCACCTGAATACGTCTGTCACGGTGCTCGCTTTGACCAGGCCGCCCCGTGCATCCTTGCGCAACCAGTCAGGCCACTCGAATTCGCAGGCCAACCATGCTTGAGCCATGTCCCAATAGGACTGACCGACAAGCCCGCAAACTCGCTTCGCCGAGATGGCATCACGGACGGTGAAGCTCCCCACGATGGTGAACCGGCGCCAAGCCATCCAAAGCTCTACGTCTCGACCAGAGCCGGCGCGGCCAGGCTGCTTGAGGCCATTTCCTCTGACTTCGGCATGGACACCGAACGGCGCTTTCGATGTGTCTGGGGCTCGGTCAGAGAGGGCCAGCTCGGCGCGCCAATTCGCCCTCTCGGCACGCCCTGCTTGAATTCGCTTCCAGTACGCCTCTCCCTCGGGGCTCCTCAGCGTCACGCCTGACTGTAGGGTGATGTCGAGGATGTGCCGGATCGCGAGCCACTTGCCGCTGTCGTCCCCCACACGCTTGACCTGAAACCGCTGTCGCTCACGATCAAGCGCGATGACTGGGACGTTGGCCAACCGCGTTGTGGGAGAGTCCTCGAACGGGTAGCTGACCGTGATGGTGTCACCCGCCATCTGACAGGCTTCGAGTGCATCCATCATGGCCAGGTTCGTCGTCATACGGTCGCTTCACGAAAGGATCTGCAAGGGCATGCCGACAGGCACCGAGCCGCGATGAAGTCCCTCGCATGCTGGAAGGCGGCCGTGTTGAACGACCAGACGCCAGTCCGGTCAATCACGCCATCCGACCAGCCGCTGGCCAGCGCGATCCGCGGCGTCAGTGGCAGGTACAGCACGCGCTCGGGGGAGTCAGGAATGCTGAACTCACCAGCACCATCGGCTGCACGCACCACGCCCCAGGTCACGCCGGAGAGCTCGTTGAGTGCCCTGTCGAAGTCAAGTTGCAGCTGTGGGCCGGCCAACTGGCGACCCAGCAGAGAGCCATCAGGCGTGACGGTGATGATGCCGTGCGCCTCCATCTGGTCGACGACGGCGGCAGTGTGCTCTGCGCGCTGCTCGAACTGGCGGTTTATCTTGATGTCTGCGAAGGGCTCACGGGCGCGATGCGCTCGCAGCATCCAGAGCGCGTACATCGCAGTCACCGCCTGGTGCTGCTCGGGCTTCAGGGTGAGGACCTCGCCCTTTCGGATCGGGGCGGAGACCTGGCCGAAGGCGGTTTCGACCTCATGCATCAGGCCGGACTCAGTACGGTGGTCCCAGCTACGCTCGGTGACGAAGGGCGGGCGGTCGGGGCCGATGCGAGATACCCTGCCCGTCTTCAGGTCGCGAATTTCGAGCTTGCCGCCAGCACCCCGGAAATGAACCAGGCAGGATCTGAGAAAGACGTGCTGCGCCTTTGTGATCTGCAGCTGTCGACCGCCGCTCACGGTGCCAGGATGGCCAGAGCCTACTTGCTGACGTTGTATGCGGTGTCGAGCAGCTGCTTGCCAGCGGCGTCGGACTGCGTCACGCGTATGGTGCGCTTGAAGCCCTTCACGTTCGTGTGGTCGCGCACGACTACCTCGCCGGCTTTCACACCATCGGAGCCGACCACCGCATAGGTGTCGACATCCTCCTCCGCCATGAAGCCGGCCATGCGGCTGCCCTCGGACTTGAGCTCCTGGTCCGGCGCAAGAGCGATGAGCGTTTTCCAGTGGTGGACATCAGGCATGGTCAAAAATCCTTGTAGTGGCAAAAGGATAGGCGCGGCGTGTACGAAGCGAGGTTGGTAGCGGTGGTGCTGGCTGGCACTCGTTGGGCAAAACCTGCAGGCGCAAAAAAGGCTCGAGCGAAACGGCCTGTCTTGAATGGTGTGCGAGGAAGGGTTGCGCACCCGCACGGTGTTACCCGGGCGTTTTGGTAGTCCCACCCGGAAGGCTTACGAAACGTCTGCGTTTGCCAGCTTCGGCCGCACGCACACAAAGAATGTAACGACAACCTGCAATTCTGTGCCCGGCAATGGCCGGCTTTGCTTGAAACCAGCAACGACAGCTACCGCTTCAAGAACAGCTCAGCTCAACTCACTTCCAAGAAGGAGTGGGGATGGATGGCGTAGGAATCGACAGCTCCGGCTCCCCTCGTCCCTCAGACGCGAAGCACATCCTCCGCCATGCCGTCCAGACGTTGTTTGATGGCCTTCCAGCCCGGCAGGTGCCGGTCGAGCAGCCGATAGAACCGTGGGCTGTGATCGTGGCTGGCCAAATGACACAGTTCATGTAGCACCACGTAGTCGATGCACTCGCGCGGCGCCTTGACGAGGTCAGGGTGCAGCGTGATGCGGCCGGTGGGAGAGCAACTGCCCCACTGCACACGCATCGCCTGCAGGCGCATCGGAGGCGAGGTCTTCACCCAGCGGAGCCCCATCGCCACCGAATCCATCCGCTCACGAAGCACTTCTCGGGCACGCTGCCGAAACCAGCGGTCCAGCGCCTGCTGCACCATCGCCGGCGCCGCTTCGCGCACGATGACCTCCAGGCATGCGCCGCGCAGCTTGCACGCAGGCGTGACCGCTTCGTCCACGATGACCCGCAGCCGATATCGACGGCCGAGATAGTGCACCGCCTCACCGCTGACGTATTCACGCGGGCGAACGTGCGCAGTGCGCGCACGGGCGGCTTCAACGTGATCGATGATCCATCGCGACCGCTTTTTCACGGCAGCGATGACCACTTCGCGCCCGACGCCTTCGGGTGCGTCTACAAGTACCTGTCCATCGGGCTCGACGTGGATGGCCACCTTTGATGGCTTTCGGTCACGTTGCAGCCGCACGGAAAACGAAATCACTTCGTCACCGTAGCGGACGCTGCAGCGCCCTGCCCTCACCTCAGAACCAGCCATCACGCCTTCCCAAGCCCCAGCCGCGTGATCTGCACGATCTGGTCCACCGCCTGCTTGGCGCCGTCCAACCCCAGCGTCTTGAACAACAGCGGCAACAGCCCTTTGCGGATGGCCGCCTCGATGCCTTGCGGGCTCAGCGAGTTCTCCGCCACAGCGTCATGCACCACGCGTTCGATAGCCAGTGCCTGGCCCACCAACGCATCGCGGGCAGCAGGCTCCAGCACAGCAACCGCAGCCTCGCCCAGCACCAGGCGGAGCACCCCGAAATAGGCGCGCGCATGCGGCTGGTCGGCCAGCGCGTCGGGTGTACCCGGCGCCTGGCGCGCGTCCAGCTTGCTCTCGAAATCCTTGAACAGCGCGTACTGCTTCAGTGGGTGGTCGAACATCGCCTCCGCCTCGGCAATGGCCAGCCGCAGCAGTTCGCCGAACACCTTCTGCGCATATGGATCCTCGGCCAGTTCCTGCTCGATGGTCTTGCGCAGGCGGGTGCGGATCAGGTCGGTTTCGTTGCGGGTCTTCTCGTCTGACCACTGCGTGGGATCCTCCGGCTGGCCGAGCTGGTGCACCAGGTACACGCCCTCGGGTTCGCGCACTTCGGTGCCGATGACCTGCTTGTCCACGAGGCGGCGGATCTGCTCCTCGTACACGCTGTAGTCCACCACCTCCATCGCGTCGCGGCGGGCGGTCTGGCGCAGCTCGGTGAAGAAGCGCAGGTCGGCCTTGTACTGCTCGATCAGCCCCTCCGAGAAACTCTTGTCCTCGAAGAAACTGCGGCTGGACAGCGCCGTCTGCAGACACAGCCCGAAGGCGGTGACGGCGGCATAAAAGTCGTCGCGCAGCTTCTGGCGCTCGTCGTACTCCTCGCCGTCCGGTGCCGTCACGAACTTCGGCGTCAGCAGCTGGCGGTATTGCTCGCGGTCGCGCTTGTTGACCACAGCCTTGAAGAACGACCACATGTGCTCGTGCAGTGCCGGCAGGCGCTTGTACTCGGTGTCCATGGGCCGGTACAGCCCGTCCAGGTCGGCGATGTCGAAGCCGCCCTGGGTGCGCGCTTCCAGATCCTGGTAGGCGCGGATGGCGGTGTCCAGCTCCTTCAGGATGCCTCGGTAGTCCACCAGCAGGCCGAAACGCTTGGCGTCGTGCAGTCGGTTCACGCGTGCCACGGCCTGGATCAGATTGTGCCCCTTCAAGGGCTTGTCGATGTAGAGCACCGCGTTGCGCGGCTCATCGAAGCCGGTGAGCAGCTTGTCCACGACGATCAGCACATCAGGGTCGCCATCACTGCCGAAGTCGGCAACGAGTTGCCGCTCATAGTCCTCGGCATCCAGACCGCTGGCCATCACGGTCTGCTTCCACCACTTCTGCACTTCGGGCAACGTCTCCTCGTCCACCTCCGAATTGCCTTCGCGGGTGTCGGGTGCCGACATCACGATGGCACTGCTCACCAGCCCCGTGTCGTCCAGCGCCTTCTTGTAGCGGATGGCGTCCTGCTTGCTGTCCGTGGCGAGCTGGCCCTTGAGGCCCAGGCCCGTCTGCTTGAAGTGCTGGTTGAAGTGCGTGGCAATGTCCCAGGCAATCAACTCGATGCGGCCGGCCGCGCCGTAGATGGCGCCCTTCTTGGCGAATTTCTTCTTCAGGTCGGCGCGCTGCGCGTCGCTCAGGGAGGCGGTCAATTTGTCGAACCAGCGGTTCACTGCCTCTTCATTGATCGTCAGCTCAGGCACGCGCTCTTCGTAGAGCAGCGGCGCCACGGTCTCGTCCTCCACCGCGCGCTGCATCGTGTACGCGTGCACGATGGGGCCGAACTTGCTCGCCGTCTTCTCGTTCTTCAGCAGCGGCGTGCCGGTGAAGGCCACGTAGGCCGCCCGCGGCAGCGCCTGCTTCATGCGCTCATGCGTCTCGCCACCATGGCTGCGGTGGCCCTCGTCCACGAGCACGATCAGGTTGGCCGATTCGTTGCGGCACTCAGGCAACTTGGCTGCCGCGTTGAACTTGTGTACCAGCGTGAACGAGATGCGCTCGTTGCCGGTGCCGATGCGCCGCGCCAGGTCGCGGCCCGACAGTGCTCGGCTCTTCTCGCCATCCTTCAGCGACGCAATGGCCGAGCCGAAGGCGCCCCCTGACACGAAGTTGCGCGCCAGCTGACTCTCCAGATCCACGCGGTCGGTCACCACCACCACGCGGCACTCGGCAAGGTCGTCCACCAGCAGCAGCGCCTTGGTCAGGAACACCATCGTGAAACTCTTGCCCGAGCCTGTGGTGTGCCAGATCACGCCACCCTCGCGGCTGCCGTCGGGGCGCAGCAGGCGCAGCCGCTGCAGCAATGCGCGGATGCCGAAGAACTGCTGGTAGCGGGCCACGATCTTGCCAACCTTGCGATCGAACAGCACATAGGCGCGCAGGAACTCCAGCAGCCGTGCTGGCGTCAGCAGGCCGATCAGCAGCACGTCCTGCTCGGTTGCCACCATGGGCTCGGCCCACAGCGCCTCGAAGTAGGACCGCAGCGCTGCCGGCTTGCCGTCGAACAGGGCCTCGCGCACGCCCAGCGGCATCGCGGCGTTCTTCAGCCGGCCCCAGTGCAGGTCGTCGAACTCCTCCTCGCGCCAGCGCGCCCAGAACTTGGCCGCCGTGCCGGTCGTGCCGTAGCGGCCCTCGGTTTGGCTGATGGCCAGCAGCAACTGCGCGTGGGCGTACAGCTGCGGTATCTCGTCGGGCCGCTGGTTGCGCAGGTGCTGGCTCACGCCCTCGGCCACCATCGCCTTGGCCACGTACGAGCCCTCGGGCCGCTTGGCTTCGATCACCACCAACGGCAGGCCGTTCACGTAGCCCACGATGTCGGGCGCGCGGTGGTGCGTGCCTTGCGCCGACAGCACCTGCAGCTCTTCCGTCACGTCGAAGCGGTTGGTTGCGGGGTTGCCCCAGTCCACGATGGCGATCGTGGGCTGGTGCTTCTTGCCGTCGGGCATGAACTCGGTGACCGTTATGCCCAGTGCCAGCTTGGCGTACAGCCGCTCGTTGGCCGGCAGCAGGCCCTCCGTCAAGCTCGGTGTCGACAGCTCGCGCACGATCTGCTCGATGCCGCTGGCCGACAGCGGGTAGCTTTGCCCCTTGTAGTCGTAGCGACGGGTCTGCAACACCTCCACCAGACGGTGCTTCAGGATCACCTCGCGCGTGCCGCCGCGCATCGCCAGTGCCTGCACGGTGGACAGGAAGTTCCAGCCCAGGTTGCACAGCAAGTGCAGCGCGGGAATGTGGGCGCTGTACTGCTCTTTGGATTGCGGGGCGGCGGGGGTCATGCGGGGACCTCGGTGGCGGGCAAGCGAACGCGGCGCTTGCCGGTGAGTAGGTCGGCCATGAGGGCGGTTTTTTCCTGCCGTAGCACCAGCACCTGCTGCTCAAGCAGTTCCACTTCACGCCGCGCCAGATCCAGGATATCGACGATGCGGCGCTGCTCAGGCAGCGGTGGGATGTTGAACGGCCACTTCAACCAGCGTTCCGTCTTGAAGATCATCTTCTCGACATGCACGCCGATGCTGGAGTGGAAGCAGGTCTGCTGGAAGTAGCGCGACTCGGATAGATAGCGCAGAAACTGCAGGGTGATCTCGCCGTCGCTGTTCAGCACCGCGTATTCGTTGGACACCACAGCACCGTCCAGATGCGCCGGCACGATGCCGCAGGCGCCGTGGACGATCTGGCGCTTGGAGATCAAGAAGTCACCTTCACGCACATAAAACTGCGAGGGGGTTTTGATCTCATCGCCGTTCAAGGTCTCACGCAGCTCAACGCCGCCGCGCGAACGTTTGACAGTGACCAACCGGTAGGAGTCGCCCGCGTTCAGTGCAGCAGGTCGGCGTACTTCGGTCAGATGACGCCCTAGCGAAATGCGCCGCCACCGTTTTGGTGTAGTCGGAAGTTTCGGGATGCCTGGCTGCACCGACGCGGGAAAGCCGCCGTTGTCACCATGGCCATTCGTATCGGGGTTGGCAGGCGGCAGGTGCAGCAACGCAGCAAGCAAAGCCTGCCACTGCGTCATGCGGTTGGCCAATAGAGATTGCGTAAGGTTGATCGCGTCGTCCCACGCTGCGAGGGTGCTGGCGATTCGGCGTTGTTCTTCGAGCGGCGGGACGGAGAGGGGCACATCTTTCAGCAGCTCCGTGTCCAAACGGCCCGTCCCATGACCTGCGGTGTCTACGAGATCGAGAATCTCTCTCCTGCGCGCGAGCAACTGGTACGCAAGAAACCGCGAATCAACGGCGCCTTTGGGCACCAGTGCCTTGATGTCTTGATTGAATCCCATCTCCCGTTCGATCAAACACACGGGAAGATCTTTCAGCAGAGTCATGCCTCTTGTCAGCACCAGGACCGAATTGGCGGGTGCGACGGCAGACACCGCCCGGCCGGTTTGAGTGAGCCCCAGCGCCGTGGACTTCAGGTCCAACATCTTCATGTCGCGGGCTGAAACCCAAGGGAACGAGCCGCCCCAAAAGGCTGCCTCCTGCTTGCTGGGCGTCCCGCCGGAAAGGAAACGCGCTTCCGCACCGACCGTGCTGGCTCGCCATCCCTCAGGCAGCATCGCTCTTCCCCTTCTTCTTCGCCAGCCGCCTAGCCACCTGCCCCAGTTCCTGCACACCGGCCTCGTCCGCCGTCGGCGCTTCTAGCACGCGCGCCGTATAGGCCTCGCCTTCCGCCTCCAACGCAGCCCGGCGCTGCGCGGCAAAACGCTCGTACTGACCCTCGGCATGCGCCTCTGCTTGCTTGTGCGACACGCTGCCCGCGCCCGCCAGCACCTGGCGTTCGTTGAAGCTGAGGAAGGCGTCCAGCCGCTCGGCCCAGTCCTTGAGGAACACCTCCTTGCGGCGTAGCGACTGGTCTTCAGCAAAGTCCAGCCACATGGTCACGATGCGGTTCATTTCGCCGATCTCGCCGTCGCGCAGGTAGTTCTTGGCAGTGCCCACGTCGGCCTTGGTGACCTGCGCTCCCTTCCAGGTGGTGAGGCCCATGTGGGGCTGTGCGGCATCGGCGCGGCGCACGATGAGCTCGGACGCGGTCTGCCCGTGCACCGCGAAGTGCAGCTTGTTCTGAATGACCTTGAAGAAGCGCGTGGTCTCGGGCATCGACGGGGCATAGTCGGCCGCCATCGCGAAGATCTCGCGCACACGCAGGTACATGCGCCGCTCGCTGGCGCGGATGTCGCGGATGCGGTCGAGCAACTCACCGAAGCGATCGGGCAACGCCGAGTCGCCAACCGGCGGGCTCTTTAGGCGCTCGTCGTCCAGCGCAAAGCCCTTGACAAGGTATTCGCTCAGGCGATCACTGGCCCAGCGTCGAAACTGTGTTCCTCGGGTCGAGCGCACCCGATAGCCCAGGGCAAGGATCGCGTCGAGGTTGTAGTGATCGATCTGCCGGCTGACCTGTCGAGCCCCCTCCTGACGAACCATTCGGAATTTCCTAATAGTTGCCTCAGGGTGGATTTCGCCGTCGGCGTACAGCGTCTTCAGGTGTTCGTTGATGGTGGGCACGGTGACTTGGAATAGCTCAGACATCAGCGCTTGGGTCAGCCAGAGCGAGTCGTCGACGAAGCGGCAGGACACGCGCGCCCGGCCGTCCTCTGTTTCGTAGAGCAGAAACTCGCCCGGGGAGATCCCGCCGCCGCTGGTCAAGGGCTCACTCATAACCAAGCTCCTTCAGGTACACGTCCATCTGCGCCTCCAGCCGCGCCAGTTCGGCCTTCAGCTCCAGCCGTTCGCGGCGCACGGCCATCAGGTCGATGGGCGCCTCTTCCTCGAAGGTGTCCACATAGCGCGGGATGTTGAGGTTGAAGTCGTTCTCAGCCAGTTCGGCCGGCGTGGCCAGGTGGGCATAGCGCTGCACCGGCTGGCGTGCGGCCACAGTGGCCTGGATGCGCTGCAGGTCGGCCTCGCGCAGCAAGTTCTGGTTCTTGCCGGCCTCGAAGTCGCGGCTGGCGTCGATGAACAGCACCCGGTCGTCGGCCTTGTGCTTGGCAAACAGCAGGATGGCAGCGGGGATGCCCGTGCCGTAGAACAGCTTCTCCGGCAGGCCGATCACGACGTCGAGCAGGTTCTCCTCGATCAGCTTCTGGCGGATGCGCCCCTCGGCCGCGCCGCGGAACAGCACGCCATGCGGCACCACCACGGCCATGCGGCCGATGCCAGGCTTCATGGTCTCGACCATGTGGAGGATGAAGGCATAGTCGCCCTTGGTGCGCGGCGGCACGCCGCGGCGGAAGCGGCTGAACTTGTCGGCGTCGGCACCTTCGAAGCCCCATTTCTCCAGGCTGAAGGGCGGGTTGGCCACCACTATGTCGAAATGCTTGAGGCTGTTGGCACCGTCCAGCAGCTTGGGGTTGCGGATAGTGTCGCCCCACTCGATGCGGTGGTTGTCCTCGCCGTGCAGGAACATGTTCATCTTGGCCAGCGCCCAGGTGCTGCCGATGGCCTCCTGCCCATAGAGCGCGTACTTGCGGCTGCAGGCGCCATCACGGATCAGCCGGCCGCATTTCATCAGCAGCGAGCCCGAGCCGCAGGTGGGGTCGCAGATTTCGTCACCCGGCTGCGGCGCCATCAGGCGCGCCATCAGCGTGGACACCTCGGGCGGCGTGTAGAACTCGCCGGCCTTCTTGCCGCTGGTGGACGCGAAGTTCTTGATGAGGAATTCGTAGGCGTTGCCAATGACGTCGAGGTTGCCGACGCGGCCCTCGCGCAGGTTCAGCTCGGGCTTGGAGAAGTCTTCCAGCAAGTGGCGCAGGATGTCGTTCTTCTGCTGCTCATCGCCCAGCTTGTTGCTGTTGAAGTGGATGTCCTGGAACACGTCGCGCAGCTTGGCGAGGTTGGCGTCTTCGATGGCGTGCAGAGCTTTGTCGATGCGCTCGCCGTTGCCAGGGGTGTGACGCAGTGCGTGCAGGGCATAGAAGCTGGCGCTGGCCGGCAGCACGAAGCGTTCGTTCTTGAGCATCTCGGCGATCAGTTCGGGATGGTCGCCGTACTGGGCCTTGTAGCTGTCGTAGTGGTCCTGCCAGACGTCGGAAACGTACTTCAGGAACAGCATGGTCAGGACGTAGTCCTTGTAGATGCTGGGGTCCACCGTGCCGCGGAAGGTGTCGCAAGCGGCCCAGACGGCCGCGTTGATGCTGTCTTGGCTGACAGGAGCTTTGGGGGCAAGATCGTTCATGAATTTGCAGGCGTGGAATTGCGCGCAGAAGCCATAGCGAGGGCTTCTGCCAGCGCGTGTAGTTGTTGTTCGCGGTTCTCGATCAGCCGGCGCAGCGCCGCACGCTCGGAGCGCGCTGCCGCATCGAGCGCGACGATGTGGCGCTGCTGAGCCAGCGACGGCACGGCCAGCGGCAACGCCTCCAGCACCGGGCGGCGGATGCTGAGCTGGCCGCTACCCTCAGCACCCTGCATCAGCAGGCGCTGGATCGGCGGCTGGTTGATCTGCCACGCCAGGAAGGCCGGTTCAATAGCGGCGCCCGGGTGAACACGCAGGTGGAAAAAGGCAGGGCCGCAGACCGCCGGCATGGGCGGCGCGTCCACCTGCACGGCATAGAAGCGGGCGCCCTTGGCGACGAAGAGCAGATCACCCGGCGACAGCCATGCCGGCGACTTCCGACCGGGAAGGTGCGTACGGAGTGCGCCGGCCCAGTCAACGCCGCTATCTGGGTCGACGTCCTTCATCTGCAGCGCAATTGCGTCGCCGGTGTCTGCCGGCTCGACGGAGCCGCGAAACGGGTAGCCGGCTTGGACGCCAACCACATCAGCCAAACGAAAGAATTTCGCATCAATCACAGTGACGCATATTTATCCATTTCTTAACTGTTGTCAATCGCACCAATTCGGTTGATGCAATCTTCAGGCGTTTGGCCCACCGCCGGTGTGGCCACACTCTTGACAAGACGCAGCCTGTCGCGTCGCCGGACCAGCACAACGCGTCACATTGGTCCGCCACGACTGCAGCCACGTCGCTGGAAAATGACGCTCCAACGCGCCTCTCTGCGCCGCCGAAATCCGGGCGAGGGTATACACTTCGGGTTGACACTTCTGACATACCCAGGCCGCTGGAGTGTTGTTCTAAGTGCTTGATTCTCCTCACCTGAGGCGTCTCTTTCGAACATTCTGGTGGTGGCTCCCTGAAGCGCCACCAAACAAATCAATGGGTTACGTCGCAAGACGTAACCCATTTGTCATTGAGGCGAACGGAATATCAGACGCCTGTCTGATATTCAGGGCGGTTCGCGGACGAGGTTTAACGCCCAATCGAAGCGCCACCTCCGTTGAGCCCAATCCCCGCATAGCGCCGCCCCAACAGGTACGACTGCGCCGCCCTCGCCTGCTCGCCGTCTCCGAACGTGGCGATCAGCAGCCACCGTCCGCGCATGCCTCGGTCGACGTCGACGAACAGCATCCCGGCGAACGGGTCGTAGGGGTCCAGCCGTAGCGCCATGCGTAGCAGCCAGCGGGCGATGGCGCCGCGCATGGTCAGCGAGGCAGCTTGCCCTTAACAACAACGGCCGTGCGGGAGGCGCGGCGGTGCGCCTTGATGCCGCGCAGTACGCCGGCCTTTGTCTTGTAGTCCTCGCCAGCGGCGACGATCTCTCCGTTCGCAGCCTTCAGGCGCCAGCGGAAGCCGCCGGCAGCGGCCTGGTACCACTCGTACTTTGCGGTTCTCATGGCTTGGTCCTCAAGGCGTTGAAGGTGCTGACGCAGAGCTGGTGGGCGGCCCGAACCTGATCGGCGTAGACCGCAAGCTCTGCCGCAGCGTCGTCAACCCGTCCGAGCAGGCGGGCTGACAGATCGAGGGCCGCGGTGGCGGGAGCGCAGCTGCCGGCAAGGGCTGGATCTCCCGCTTGATCGGCAAGGGAGGTGGACAAGTCGGTGACGTAGCGCTGCAGCTGGCCGTTAGAGCCGCGCAGGCGATCAGCAGCAGCCTGGAGAGCCAGGGCGGTCTTTGTGGTCAGCATCTATCGCCTCCTGGCGTTGTTGGGTGATGAGTTCCGCAGCCTTGGCCTCACGCTCCGAGGCTTCGCGAGCCTGGCGCTCGGCGGTTGTCCGAATGCCCGTGCGGGCGGGTGCCGAGCCATCGGACTCACCCCCGCTGGGGCTGGCTCAGCGTGTCGGCCTGCGCAACCCGCTGGGGGAGGCGCTTCCGCCATGCCGTTTTCACTCGCGCCGGCTCCGCAGAGTGCGTGCGGTACATGGCCGGACTGGGTGCTCGCCAGTCCCACGCGCCGGCAGCGTGAAGTTCCGGAGGCGGAAACGAAGAAGCCCGCCGTGAGTGCCGGGCGGGCTTCGTTTGGCGCCTAACATCCCGCTACACCAAGGAGGGTTCCATGACGCCGTTGCAAGAAGCGCTCTGCCAGGCCCTGTGGGCCGTCTCCAAAGGGGAAGCGGTTGACCCCGCGGATCTGGAATACCTCGACGAGTCCGGTCTCCTCGAGAAGCAAGACCCGGGCGCCCGGCCGATGCTGAGTCCTAAGGGCATGGAACTGCTCGCAAAACTTGGTGCGCTCAAGGTCGCCGCGAAGGCCAAGGGGCGTCGAG
Organism: Roseateles sp.; assembly: GCF_965229315.1. Taxonomy (GTDB): domain Bacteria; phylum Pseudomonadota; class Gammaproteobacteria; order Burkholderiales; family Burkholderiaceae_C; genus Pelomonas. The sequence goes on along the minus strand of NZ_CBDDJA010000002.1, from coordinate 590,531 downwards.
ACACAGCAAGCGGCCCGGACGGTTCAACTCCGCCAACACTCGAAGGCTGAGAGGCCAGAAATGCAAAAGCCCGCCGAGTGGCGGGCTGTAGGGGCGAACGAATCCATCGACTGTCTGCAGGTTGAACCTGCTTGAGCGCACGGCGCTGGCATAGGCCCTGGGGCCAGAAGATCGTGCCCTTCGGGGGCGGTGGGAATCGTCGAGTTGCTGGGTGCGATTATGGCCAAGCCCAAAGGACCGTCAAGGGCCGCCTTTCCGCACTTGCAAAAAAGCCCGCTCGGGGCAGGCCTTGGTGGCGGTGGGGCGGAAGAGCTATGGCTTCTTTTGGGGTGCCTGCGGCGCGACCGTTGGCGGGTAGGGCGGGACGTTGATGATGATCGGCGCCGTCTGCTGGGCGGGCGCGGTCACCGCCGGCGAAACAGCGGCTGGCGTTTTATTCGAAACGGTCCAAGCCAGCCCGCCGAAGCCCAGCACGATCGTGCCTATGACCGTCAGCACAGTGCCAAGCATCCAACGCGAGATGCCGGCGTTCATCTCCTGCATGTCGGCGCGCAGCTCGGCGAACCCGGTCTGCACGTCCCCCTTCGTGGCGAGCGTCGGCACGACGGTCTCCCACTTGGTTTCGAGTGCTGTTATTCGGTCCATGTCACCATCATCCCCGCCGCCGCTGGGCTGGTCAACCTGACGGCTGCGGGTCGGGTGGTCATACAGGTGGGCCATCGTTTTCCTCCATGTCCGCCTCAAACAGCTCTGTATATCCGCAGAATTGGCACTCCCAGGCCGAAACCAGTATTCCTCGAAACTCAAGGTCAAAAAGCCGACCGTCGCCGTCTCTGTGAGCTCGCGGCTCTTCGCCGCTAAGCAGGAACCGCCGCGGATATCCGCGCCCCTCAACTTTCCACAGCGGTCCATGGTCATAGCGACACGTTGGAACCACGCCAGATTTAGGCATCTGTTTTTCTCCTGTTGCGGCAGCTCTTCGCCTCTGCCTTCGTCTTGGCCTTGTGCGCCTCGACGGTCAGCCACTGCATGTTCACCGCCGTGCTCTGCTCAACTGCCAGTCCACGGAATGCCCTGACGGCTGCAGCCGCCGGCATAGGGGATGTGCGCGCCGCCGCCGGTGAACGGATTGTCCCGGGAGCAGCCGCCGATGTACGGGATCTCTGCAGAGCACCCACCAAGGTAGGGAATCTCCGTCGAGCCGCCCCCAGTGAACGGCACTTCATGCTTCATGTGGTCTTCCTCCTTGGTGGGCCCTGTCGAGCGGGCAGGCTGGGGATTTTGCACAAGCCTGCGGGGCCGCCGGGCATCGCGAGCGCGGTCGCCACAGTTTTGTGGATGGGGACTACCAGTAGGCCGGCGGCGCCCTGTTTCGCATGCACAAAAGGAACCCCGGCACGCGGCCGGGGTCTGAACGCCATCACTGGCGCCTGCTCAGGGAGGAAAAAGCAGGAGGCCGAAGCCCAGCGCCACTGTATGACAGCTCAGGGCATTTGCGGAACGCCAGGCGTTGGATGCGGAACACCAGCGGGCCGGTGTCGCACGGCGCATGGGCTGGCGCGGATCACAGCAGGGCACTTGGGAGTCCCCTGCGCTGTGGCGCGCTGAACTGGATCGCGTCTATCTCCTTCAAGGTGATGAAGCCATCGGAATAGCGCACCCTTAAAGTCACTTGGGTCAAGGTGTTAACACGCGCCTATTTAAAGGCCATGGAAAATCAGATGCTCATCAAGACGACAGCTCTGTGCTTAGTGCTCGCGCTCGCGCTAACGAATGCGCAGGCCGATGAAACGGCGGCCGCCAAATTGGAAGCGCAGAAGCGCGCGCTCGAGAAGTCGCAGGTGGAGGCGCTTGAGCGCGCGCGCGCAGAGCGCGCATTCACGGAGGCGCTCGAGCGTGAGCAGAAAGCCAGAAGCTCAGAGACGCTCAAGTTACGCATGGCGACCGAAAAACAAAGCAATCCCTGCAAGATCAAGCTCGATCTGCCAGAGTGCAAGAAGCCATGAATCTAGAAAAGCTGAAGGCCATCACTGATATAGCTACAGCGTGGATCGGCGTGGTCGCGATCACCGCTGGTGGGGGCTTCGCGGTCTATCAGTACCTCGAGAAGCAGAAGGAGGACCGTGTCAAAGAAACTCTCCTATTCCTCGACCGATACAACAAGACGCCCACTCTAGAAGCCCGCCTAGCCTTGGATGTTGGCTGGGAACCGTATTTAGATGCCCAGATCAAACTCTTGAAGGCTCCCGACTTCTCGGTCGCTGCATACCGAGGTTTCATGCTCGCCGCAATCAAAGAAGCCAAATTGGCTGGCTCGATTGACGTCATGCTCGACTTCTACGAAGCATTGCAAATCTGCGTAGAGAAGAAGTTGTGCGACGGCGACGTTGCGGTTTCCTTCTTTGTGGTGGATGCCTGCGCCACTTACAGCCAGAACTTCTCCAAGATTGAGCTTGAACGCCAGCGCCGTAACGAGCCAGCATACGGCCTGAAGCTTCAGCAATTTTGCGAGGCCAATTGACCAAGCCGGGCCCTCACGGCCCTTCAGTGCCCCAACGAGTTACCTGTATCCGATGGATGGCGCACGGTCGGGCGGTTGAAGGGTCGGCCTGCAAGATAGATCAATCCGCCGATGCTTCTCGAGTCAGCGGTTGGTGCCGTCGCCCGTCAGCCCCGCCGCTCCATCGCCGTGGCCAGATCGTCGAAGAACTCCCCCTGCACCTCGAAGGAGGCCTCGGCGGCGGCGGCGGCGCTCTGCAGGGCCGCAGGCGTTTCGCGGAGCTCAGCGATGAGGTTCTCAAGCGCTTCCTTGCCGTGCTCGGCCTCGACACCGCCTGGGCCGGCGTCGTCCAGGTGCACGTCGAAGTAGCGCATGGCTGTTTGGAGCGGGCTGGCCACCATGCACGGGAGCAGCGGGGAGAAGAGCTCGTCGCGGATCGTCCTCAGCATGCCGTCGGCAGCGGTCTCCTGGGCGTAGGCCGCACCCAGCACGCAAGCCAAGCTCTCGTGGGTGAACAGCACCCGCTGGCGGCGCCGGTAGTCGCGGGAGAATTCGTCCAGCAACGTGTGCCCAGCGATGTCCTGTGCCGTGAGTCTGGGGAGCCCGAAGGCCCCGGCGCCGAAGATGTTGAGGCAGTCCAGCAGCAAGGCCGGGTGGCTCTTGCCCAGCGCAGCCATGGGCGCAACGGCGCGGGAGGGCTCCTCGGGCGCGCCCAGTTCCTCCAACAGTGCGCCATACACGGCCCGCTTGGCCAGCGAGATGCGCGCGGGCTCGTTCGCCAGCGCGGCGGCCGCGGTGGCCGCCACCGTCCAGACGGTGGTGACAGAGCGGTAGTAGTAGTTCACGCGGAACACATCGAACTGGGTTGCCGTGAGGCCGGCGTCATGCAGAGCCTTGAGCCGCTGCCCCAGCTTGTCCATGTCGTTGCGGTTGGCCAGGGCCGGCCCGTCGAAGAGCGCTTTCAGATCCAGGTCAGAAGGCATGCCGGAATCCCCTTCGGGCGGCCGCAAGCCAGGCAACTGCGCGCGGCGCGTTCAGCGCTAGTGAGCAGACAGATCTCATCCCCATCCTTCGTTGCGGTTTTTTTGAGCTCTGCATCGTGCCAGCCAGCCACCGGCCGTCAACCTCAAAACCGGGTACGGCCGGCCGTTCCATCCATTGAACTACGGCGCAGGCACGGGCACGCCCTACCGCAGGCGAACGGGGACAGCGGGCGGCGCCTGGTCCACTCGCCGGACCATGAACGGCGTCTTGGCCACCAGCTTGAAGCCCAACTGGGCGTAGTAGCGGCGGAGCTTGGTCCGGGCTGCAACCTCGTTGGTCGGGAGCTTGGCCAGCTCCATGGGGTCTTCCGGACCCCGCCGAGCTGCGGCGCTCTCGAACTGCAACGGGAACGGCTTCATGGCCACCAGGCCGGCGCCGGCCTGGAACCAATGCATCATCCCGATCAGCGCATGGAGGCCGTAGCCCCGCCCGCGGTACGGTGGCAGGATCTCCAGGCGGTCAAGGATGAGAAGGTTCGGCTCGAAGAGCAGATAGCCCGCCCCGGCCGCCTTCAGCGCCGCCGCCGAGTAGGCCCAGCTGTCTGCCTCGTACAGCTCTAGGTAATCGCAGGTCTCCTGCATGCTGTCGAAGACGTCGAACAGAGGCATGCGAGCATGCATGGCACTCTCTGCATCGATGTAGAAGGCCCGGTACCGGCCGATCTCAGTCGACTCGTCATCCTCGAACAGCACCACGCGCCCTTCCAGCCAACGGATGAAGTGGTCAGGCTCTCGGTCAGCCGTCAACAACTCCTCCGGATCAGGCTTCAGTCCGACGCTGACGTACTCGCTTGGGATGAAGTCGGCCTCGCTCACGCGGCGCACGCTAGCTCACGAAGCTATCGGCGTCATCCGCAGTTGGCCCGAGACGGCTCACCGATGCGTGATTTGCCCCTGATGAATGCCGCTGGTCATCTCACCGGCAGTTGGCACTCCTACCCTGAACCACGCCAGAAGGTGCTGCTGGAGGCCCAGCAATGAGCCGCGCCACCATCCGGCCAAGCGTCCACATCTCGCTCGATAGCGACAGCACCGCCGTCGGCCAGCAGATCGCGATGGACATCCTGGCCGACGAGAAGCTCACGGCCCAGGAGAAGGCTCTTGAGCTGACTGAGGCCGTCCTCTCCATCGTGCTGAACAGCCAGTTGGAAAGCGCCACCGAGCAGATCTACGGCATTGCTCGCTTCGTTGTCGACACCAGCGGCGTGAGGATGCAATGAGCCACATCCTGCCCTTCAACTTCGACGGCCAGGCCGTCCGGGTGAGCGTCGACGACGGCGAGCCCTGGTTCCATGCTGGTGACGTGTGCGCCGCCCTGGGTTACTCGAATGCCCGTGATGCCGTTGCCCGCCATGTCGACGAAGAGGATGTCGCGAAACACGACACCCTTTCGCCCGGCGGCTCACAATCCGCGAACCACGTCAACGAGTCCGGCCTGTACGCCCTGGTCTTCGGCAGCAAGCTGGAGTCGGCCAAGCGCTTCAAGCGCTGGGTGACGCACGACGTGCTGCCCTCCATTCGTCGCGGTGGCACGTACCAGCTCCCGCAAGCGGCCGCGGCGAACGACAACATCGTCATCGCCGAGACGATCTCGCGCGCCCTGAACCTGCAGGGTTCTGCCCACCTGGGCCTCATCCGCAAGGCGGTCCAGAAGTTCGCGCCGCAGCACGTCGAGCTGCTGCCGAACTACGCCATCGATGCGCCCAGCGGCTCCGCTGCGGTCAGCTCGGAAGCAACCGCCGCCCTCACTGAACTGCTGGCCGAGCACGGCATCCGCCGGTCGGCCCAGGCCGTGAACAAGCTGCTCGAGGAAGCCGGCATCCTGGAGACGTTGGAGCGCAAGAGCTCCAAGTGCGAGGAGATGCGCAAGTTCAAGTCGGTGACGGTGGCCGGCCTGCGCTTCGGCAAGAACGTCGTCAGCGACCGCAACCCGCGCGAGACGCAGCCGCACTGGTACCGCTCGACGTTCGGCTCGCTGCTGGTCGAGCTTGGCATCGCGCGGAGAGTGGCATGACCGACGCCGAGAAGAACCTGCTGGCCCTGGGCGTCATGGCCTACGCCTCTAGCGTCGAGCCCGGGTTGCAGCGATGCGCCAGTTCGGCGTTCTACGGCCTGGTGCAGCTCGCCCGCAAAAAGGGATTCCGCGAGTCGACCAAGCTCAGCGCTGGGCTCCGGTCTGGCAAGGCTACGCCGAAGGTCGTCGAACGAATCATCCGCTTGAACGCGTTGCTGCCTAACTGCGAGGTTCAGCGCGCTCTCGAGCATGCCGATTGGTGGCACCGCAACGTCACCAAGCCGGCTCAAGAGTTGGGGCTTGTGCCCTGAAAGGCGAAGGCCTCGTCGAGTACCAGTCGTACGAGGCCTTCATGTGAAACCACGAAGGAGATTTCATGCTTTGGCGACATGGAGCACTGGCTCTATGGCCCGGACTTCGCCGACGCCTGACAGGGCTTCGCCTTCCACAAACATCAGCAAGGAATTCCCATGAGCAAGACAGTCACTCGGGCTGCAGAAGCGGTCGCCACAGCATCCGCATCTGTTCCCACTTCCAAGCGCGCAGCGACCGCAACCGCGCTGACCGCAGCCGAACCCTCATCCGCGCTGCACGCCGGGGCAGAGGCCGTCAAGACGTTGATCGCCGAGATCAACGCCATGAGTGAAGCTGACCTGGAGGACGCACCTGATTGCACTGATGCGCGTGACTATCGCCCGATGGCGCAGGCTGTCGAAAGCTCGCTCCAGTCGAACTGGCAGAACGCAACGGCAGAGCACGCCCAGGGCTACCTGCGGGCAATGGCGGACCTCCTGTGTCAAATCGGAGATGGCTGCGCGCCGGACCTGAACGACTGGGACCCGATTGCAACGACGGCCGAAGCCTTCAGCAAGCCGAACGGCGCCACGGTACCAAGCGACGCACCGGCCGCCCCCAACTTCAAGACAGAGCGCGAGCGAGTGGAAAGCGAGCGAGTGGAAACCTCCAGCGCCCGAAATCCTTTGGCTCCCGCAGTCGTCACGGCGCGCAACTCTTCGGTGTTCGAGGGCGCTGTTGAAGCCCAAGCAGCCACTCGGACTGCCGCCAAGGCTCAAGCAACAGTCGCTCCAGGGCTTGTTTCCCTGAACGGTGCCGCGGCCTGCCACAAGATGTTGGCCGCCATCGAGCGATTGCCACTGATTGAAGGCGCTCCAGATCCCGCGATTGCTGACGATGATGGAGTTCGGCGCGACTACGCCAATGCCGACAAGGCAGTCAATACGGCACTCGATTCCTTCGCGACCAATAGCGGCTTCCGCCAGGCACTGAGCAACACCCTGTTGACGCTCTTCTTGGATGGCGCGCCATACATGGACAGTTGGGAGCCTGAAAGGCTGCTGAACGACGGCGGCTACCGGCCCGCGCCCCTGCCGGCGAGGCCTCGCGCGGTGCTTGCCGGCGCCACCCAAGCCGCAGCTCCAGCCGCGCCCGACTTCTCCACTGAACGTGCAGTGGCGTCCGAACTGCAGGCCCTTCGCGACAAGGTCCGCGATCTCGACCAGATTGCGCAGGACGCCGCCGCGCAGATCTTTGCGCTGACGAAGCTCACGATCCACGGACTCAAGACGAACGCGCAGGTTTCGGCACGCGAACTGATCTGCGTTCTCGACGCGATCCAGTTCTATGCCGAGATGTTCGAGAACGACATCAACGCAGAGGCAGAAAGGGTCGGCTGCGAGTACGTCGATGAAGACAAGCGCCGCCTCAACAGCATCAAGCTGACGGGGGTGTCGAAGTGAGCACCGCCACCAAGATCAAGCTGGCCAAAGTCACGACCGCGAGCCCGCCCGCACAGCCTCCCGCGCCGCCTGACTTCACCGCTGACCGCGCGGAAGGCGCCGAGAACGCCGAGACCGCGCGACGGTTCGAGGCAGTTCTTGGCGATCACTTGCCCAAGGGTTCTTACCTGGCGGCCGTCACCGCAAGCCTCATGCAGCACAGCGTGGCGCTTGTTGCGCTGGCCGACGTGCTGCGCGCCAGCCAGTTCCATACGGACCGTGCGCAGGATGGCGACACGTCTGAGGGCTCCGGCCTCGGCGGCTTCACGTTCTATGGGCTGATGGCCGCACAGCAACTGCTGTCCACCGGCGTGATGGACCTGTCCGACGACCTCAACAACTACCTGCAGCGCGAAGCCCGCGCGGAGGCTTCCAAGTGAGCACCACCGCAACTCCGCGCGCCAAGCGCGCACCTACGCTCACGGACCTCAAGTACCGCGTTCTGGAACTTGAAAACTGCGTCATCGACATCGACGCGATGTCCAACGGCACGCTGGCACGCATCGCGTCCATGGCAAAGCTCGCCCTCCAGTACATGGAGAGCCCGAAGGCCTACCAGCACCTCGGTCTCATTGCCGACGTTTTCGAGGAGATCTGTGTGGCAGCCGAAACGGCCCAGGGCTATCAGCAAGGCAGCGTCGAAGAGGTCGGCATAGCGCCTGATGCCAACGAGCGCGGATTGGCGCGCATCAGGGCAGAGAGCAGCTATCGCACGGGGCACGACGATCAAATCATCCGCACCGTGCTGGAGCGGTCGAAGGCAGCGACCGAGGCCGAGGCCCTGACGACGGGCTGAAGGGCGAGTGCGGGAATGCAACTCCATCGCAGTCAGTGCCCCTTCTTCCCGGCGACCAGCGCTTGCTGGAGCAGCAGGATGGCGCGTGACGTCGCCTGCCTGACCAGGGCGGGCACTGACTGGCCCTGGTCCTTGACGAGCACCGCGAACTCAACGGTTTCAACCCCGTCCTCGTCGCCGGCCAGGCCGTCGACCCTGACCCGCCAGCAGCCGTCCACGGCCATTTCTATGACCACGACGGGTTGCTGCAGTTCCATGATGAAAGGCTCTGTGGTGGGCATCGCTCGGCCCACTCACTTGCGCTTGCCGAAGCCGCGGGCCAGCAGGCGGATCTCTTCGGCAGCGGCCAGCACGCAGCGCAGCAGCATGGTCTTCACCGCGGCGCGGGCCCAGTCGTGGATGGATTCGTTTGGCATGCAGCCATTGCACGTTTTTTTGCCCGCGCGAACGAGACAAGACGAGTCAAGAAATATGTGGGGTGTTGTCTCGTGCAGTTCGAACTGACCGCTCGCCGGCACTAGCCACGCTTGCGCGCAGGACTTCGCACTGGAAGTGCGCCAGCAGGTCGAGCTGGTGCGCCCGGGACGCGGTCAGGCACTCGGCGACAAGCGCCAGGCAATGGGCCTCGGTGTCGTTGCGGGCGCGGCAGGCCTGCCGGATTGCCGACGCCAGGTCTCCCGCCAGGCGGGGTGCAGTGACAATACCGTAGGCCGCGCGCTCAGCCGTTGCAGGATCGGGCGCCGCCGCAGTTGCACTGTTGCACTCCCTAGCTGTAGTTTCTCAGGACGTTGTTCCCGTCGAAGCCGAGTCTGGAGGCGGGAGGATTGTGGGAGACGGCGGAGTGCGGGCGGCTGAAGTTGTAGTGCTGCATCCAGGGCTGCAACTCAGCGGCACGCACGTCTGAGCTGGGATACCGATAGGCATAAGCCCATTCGCGCAGAAGCGTCTGGATGAAGCGCTCGGCCTTGCCGTTGGTACGCGGCGTATAGGGCCGCGTGCGTTTGTGCTTGATGCCGAGCCTGCGCAACAGCTTGGCAAAGCGCCTGGACTTGTAGGCCGAGCCGTTGTCGGTCATGACAGCCTGGACCGGCACGCCGAGCTTGCAGTAGTAGCGCAGCGCCGCGATCAGGAAGTCGCAGGCGCTGCGGCTGGTCTCGTCGCTGAGAACCTGGCTGAAGCCGACCCGGGAGTGGTCATCAATGGCCACATGCAGCGCCTGCCAGCCCGCACGGGGCGTGTTGCGCGTGCGGTCGCCCGTCACGCGATGCCCGGGCTGCTCGAAGCAGCCCAGCTTCTTCATGTCCAAGTGCAGCAGCTCGCCGGGGCGGTCCTTCTCGTAGCGGCGCACCGTCTTCGGCGACGCCAAGATGACCACGGCGCTGCTGGACCGGCTCACGCATCACTGCCACATCGTGGAGACCGGCAACGAGAGCTACCGCGTCACGCAGGCCACGGCGGCCACGCGCAAGCGCATCAAGGCCAGAGAGCCGGAGCGACGCAACAAGGGCGACGAAGCGGGCTGAAGAGGCTCGACGCTACAGTTGTCCACAGCCGGCATCAGCCGATGCCGGCCCCAAGCCCTGGGTCAAAGTTCAATCGGCAGGGTGGGTCAAATTTAGATCGGCGCCAACACCTGCAGCAAGCCGAGCAGGCCGGCACGGTCGCAATCGACCAGCCGGGTCTTGACCTCGCGCCAGGACGGCGAAGCCTTGCGCGCAGCTTTGGGCGTGGCCTCAGTCATAGACGGCCTCCGTCGTGACGAACAGCCGCTCAAGCGTGGCAGGCCGCAGTTGGATGCGCTCACGCACCAAAAGGTCGGACAGCTGACAGGGCACCGCATCGCGGGCAGAAGAGTCCATGGCTGGCCCCGTAGGAAAGCGGATCAGATTTCAACGCTGCTTCCCCAACCTAGCCAACAAACGCTCGCGCGCAGCCGCCCCATCAGCAGCCGCTGCCGCCTGGGATTTTTCGCTGACGGAAACCTGGATCCTGTGCTGCTCTTCACCATAGCCGACGGACTTCGAGTGATCGTGCCAGGCCTTGAGTTCAGGCTGCAAATGCCATCGCTGCGCGAGCGTGTTCAGATGCTCTTCGTCGAGCTGTCCCATATCCACATCCGTGGGCGGCGGCGTGACCGTGCTGCGCTTCATGCCGGCCAGATACAGCCACTGCAGCAGCGCAGCTTCGGGCCGGAACATGTCGCATGGCCGACCGGGCTGGTACAGCACCCATCGATCTTCATCGGCGCTAGGGAAGAAGCGCTCAGCCAGGCCGTAGAACCTGAAGACATCGCCGCCCGACGTCTTCACCTCACCCAGGTTCGGCCGTTTGCTTGCCGAGGTCGGCACCACGGCCATCACGATGGCAGACGGATTGTTCAGGAATCCGCACTCGCCGAGCACCGACTGCAGCGAAATCACGGCGCCAGCGCGAATGCGGCCGGCCATCTCGGTCAGCTCGGCTGGCGGCAGACAACGCCGGTTCAGATAGACGCCAGACGCAACGCGCCGCAGCGCGCCGGCTTGCACCAGCGAACTGGCAAGCAGTCGCGCCGTGCTCGTGGATGCCCCCGGGCGGTACCGAAGCACAAGGCTGTGGAACACGGCGGCCGTGAAGATCCTCGGCGCCCCAGATGTGGCAAGGCCACCCAGCAATCTGAACTTCCAATCGCCGACGGGTCTGTCCACCTGGAGGTCAGATCGCTCAAGGTTGGCGGGCATCAGGCCTGAACTCATGACCCGGCCTCCAGCGATGCAGCGGCAGCGGTCTGCAGCCACTGCTCCACGGCAACACCGACATCCACACGCATGGCGTCGAATGCCTCGCTGTCGATGGCCTGGCCAACTTCGGTGGGTAGGTAGGGCACGACCTCGGTGCGGAACTGCTCGTAGCTCATCGCCTCGATCTTCGGCCACAGCTCAGCCATGATCAGCGGCAGACGCTGCTTGGCGTCAGGCATCTGCGCCAGCAGTGGCCCTGGATCCTCGACACCGGCCTCGAGCAAGACGTTCAGGTCGAACAGATCGCGTGGCGCCATCCGCATCGGATCTGTCAGGGCCAGGACCTTGGTCACGGCAATGTGTTGCGAGTCCAGTACCTGCACTCGCACATCGCGCCCGGTCTGGTTGAATGATTTGTCCAGGGGCACTTCGACCACATGGCCTTCGATCAACTTGGGCCGGCGGGAAACCTCGACCGTCAGGTTCATCGGTGCCGTGCTGTTGGGCTGGGTGCCGGTGATCTTCCAGCGCAAGGTGGTGTCGGTCTGCTTCGGGGCGGTGACCAGCGCATTGGCAATCAGCCCAGATGACACAGCTCGCTCGATGGAGCGCCGCACGACGCCCTGGATCCGCTCCTTGGACGCACGCTCATCGGCATCCAGGTCGATGTCTTTGGTGTAGCGCACACTGCCATGGACAGCCCGCATGGCCATGCCGCCCTTCAGCACAAGCTCCTTGTGCATGGCGTTGCTCATCAACTCGACGAGCAGCCGGGTCTGAAGCGCTTCGCGCACCAACGCCAGTTCCAGTTCAACAGCCACCGCGCCCCTCCCTGTCAAATTGAAGTCCATATCGCCGACATAGGCGTCGATTCATGCTTCAATGATAGCAGCCGCAATGGCTGTCGACAAATTTGAAGTACAGAACGATCACTTAATCGTCGATCCGTACTTCAATCGAAGACGCACACCATTTTGCTGAACCTATGGCCGCGAGCTCAAGACCAGGCCCCGCTGGCAGACGGAACAACCCATCATCCGCGAATCAGGTCGAGCCACGGTCCAGCCAGATCAACTTGAAGTGTCGGAAAATCCCGCCAGCCAAACGCTACTCCCCACCGCCCTGCGGGCTTTTCTCATTGGGTCGATGCCGTCCAGCGGCATCCCGGCCGGCAGTTCATCGACTCGCGCCGCTTGCCTGCAAGCCTGGGCTCGTCACGAGCGCCGCGACTGCGCTCTGACGGTCAGCGGTTGCCGCTGCGGCACACCTCGCATCAACTGGTTCGCCTCTCATCCGCCCTGCGTGGCCCTATGTGGGCGTACGCACCGACTCGCTGCGCACCCGACGGTGTACTCGCCGCACGTCGACATCGTGCCGGCGAAGATCAAGGAGTTCCCATGCAATTCACCCTCCGCAAGCTAAGACTTGCGTTCTTGCCCGGCACCGCGGTGGCCGTGGCACTGGCGACGGCATGCGCCGCGTCATCCGCTGCATTGCCGCAGTTCACGTTCAACCCTGCCGCGGTCGGGCTGAACGGGGCGTCCATCACGGCTGACAACATCTTGATCTCCAACTACTCGACCGCCAGCATCGACCCGGGCGGCACGTTCACGCAGTCGGGCTACCTGCCGATCACCGGCTTCCAGTTGGGTGGCACGGCGCTCACACCCGCCGGCCTGAACTCCACTTTCGGGATGTACATCGCCTACACCGGCGCCGGCACGACGACGGTGAACGACCCGGCGACGACCTTCAACTTCGGCAACTTCACGTCCCTGACCTATACGCTGTACGGCTACAACGGCACCGCAACGTTCGGCATCACCGGCATCGTGCCCACCGAGACCGCGGCCGGCGAGGTGGCGCTGGCCAGCGGCACACTGATCTCCGGCAACGTGCTGACGATCCCCACCGGCGGCGGCACGTTCAGCCCGTCGGCCAATGCCATGCTGACGGTGGCCCTGGACGCACCCGCCTTCTTCGGCTCGCCCGATCCGTTCTACGCGGTGGCGCTGACGGCCTTCTCCAATACGCCTTCGCAGGTCGAGGGGTTCGCCGGTGGCTTCCTCATCCGCCAGGGCGGCGGCTCGCTGAACTTTGCGCCGGTGCCGGAACCGAGCAGCGCCGCGATGCTGCTCTGTGGGCTGGCTGTCGCCGGCTTCATGTATCGCCGCCGCAGCAGCGGGGAACAGCGCTGAAGCGGTCACCCGCACCCGCGGCTACCCTCTGATCTCGCGTGCGACGGGGCCTCGAAGGACGCGGCGCTGTTCGTCGTCCGGCGGACGCGCCCGCTAGAATGCAACCATGCCGGCCCGCCCGGCGCCACGGCCCGAGCACCCCTCGGGTCGTTTTCGTTTTCAACCCGCAGCCACTGGACAAATACCATGTACCGCTGTGTTCTCCCGCTGGCCCTGGCCGCCAGCGCGCTGGTCAGCGCTGTCGCGCACGCGCAGACGCACCGCATCTTCCCCGCCCAGGCCTTGCGCGGTGAACTGGTCATCACGCAGTTCCCCGACGCCTTGCTCAACGGCCAGCCCGCGCGGCTGGCGCCCGGCAGCCGTATCAAGGGCGACACCAACCTGTGGATACCGCCGGCGGGCCTCACGGGACAGAAGCTCACGGTGCACTACACGGTCGAGCCCGGCGGGCTGCTGATGGACGTCTGGGTGCTCAACCCCGTGGAGCTTGCCAACAAGCCCTGGCCGAGGACACCGGCCGAATCAGCGAGCTGGCAGTTCAGCCCCGGTGACCAGACGTGGAAAAAGCAATGAACGAGCACAACGACGACCACGCCCGCGAGACGGGTGAGCCCGCCAAGAAGGTCTACATCAAGACCTTCGGCTGCCAGATGAACGAGTACGACTCGGACAAGATGGCTGACGTGCTGGGCGCTGCGCAAGGCTACGAGCCGACGAACGACCCCGAGGCCGCCGACCTCATCCTGTTCAACACCTGCTCGGTGCGCGAGAAGGCGCAGGAGAAGGTGTTCAGCGACCTGGGCCGCGTGAAGCACCTGAAGGCCAAGGGGGTGATGATTGGTGTCGGCGGCTGCGTGGCTTCTCAAGAGGGCGCCGCCATCATCGAGCGCGCGCCGTATGTGGATGTGGTGTTCGGCCCGCAGACGCTGCACCGCCTGCCCGCCATGCTGGACGCCCGCCGCGCGCAGCGCCGCCCGCAGGTGGACATATCCTTCCCCGAGATCGAGAAGTTCGACCACCTGCCGCCGGCCAAGGTGGAGGGCGCCTCGGCGTTCGTCTCCATCATGGAAGGCTGCTCCAAGTACTGCAGCTACTGCGTGGTGCCCTACACCCGCGGCGAGGAGGTCTCGCGGCCTTTCGACGACGTGCTGACCGAGATTGCCGGCCTGGCCGACCAGGGCGTCATGGAGATCAACCTGCTCGGCCAGAACGTCAATGCCTACCGCGGCAGGATGGGTGACACGGCCGAGTTCGCCGACCTGGCGCTGCTGCTGGAGTACGCCGCCGAGATCCCCGGTATCCGCCGCCTGCGCTTCACGACCAGCCACCCCAACGAGTTCAGTCCGCGCCTCATCGAGGCCTACGGCAAGATCCCGCAGCTCGTGAACCACCTGCACCTGCCCGTGCAGCACGGCAGCGACCGCATCCTGATGGCGATGAAGCGTGGCTACACGGCGCTGGAGTTCAAGAGCATCGTGCGCAAGCTGCGCGCCATCCGCCCGGACCTGCGCCTGGCCAGCGACTTCATCGTCGGCTTCCCCGGCGAAACCGACGACGACCATGCCAAGCTGATGAAGCTGGTGCACGACGTCGGCTTCGACGCGTCGTTCAGCTTCATCTTCAGCCCGCGCCCCGGCACACCGGCCGCCGCGCTGGAGGACACCACGCCTTACGAGGTTAAGGTCAAGCGCCTGCAGGCGCTGCAGGCTGCCATCGAAGCCCATGCGCTGATCATCTCGCAGGGCATGGTCGGCCGCGTGGAGCAGGTGCTCGTCACCGGCAACGCCCGCAAGGACGCGTCCGAGCTGATGGGCCGCACCGAGTGCAACCGCATCGTCAACTTCGCGGGCTCGCCGCGGCTGATGAACCAGTTGGTGGACGTGCGCATCACCACCGCCTTCGCACACTCGCTGCGCGGCGAGGTGCTGACGACGGAAGCCGTGCTGCCGGCGTGATCGGCGCTTGAATCAGCGTTTCAGGCTCAACAGCCACCACTGCGGCAGCGCCACGCCCAGGACGAGCAACGCATAGCCGGCCATGCTGCCGTCCCGCCCCAGCAGCACCAGCGCCAGCACGATGGCCGCGGCACCGCCCAGGCCGCCCCAGGCCCACAGACGCAGCCAGCGCAGCGCGCCGGCCTGCCGGCGCCACAGCGCCTTGATGGCCAGCGCCAGCAGCGCGGCCAGCCCCCAGGCCGGGGCGAACAGGTTGGCAACATGCCAGAAAGCGTCCAGAGGGCTCATCGTGGGCGGTGGCGATTGATCAACGTCAGGGCCGGGGAAAGCGGCGAATCCTACAATCAGCGGCTATGTCGGTCTTTGCGCTTGGCCTGAACCACCACACCGCCCCGCTGGATCTGCGTGGGCGGTTTGCGTTCACGCTGGAGCAGTTGGCGCCCTCACTCAATGTGCTGCGGCAACAACTGCCCGGCGCGCCCGAGGCTGCCATCCTGTCCACCTGCAACCGCACCGAGGTCTATGTGGCCGCGCCGCCCGCGCAGGTGCAGCCGGCCATCGCCTGGCTGGCCGAGGCCGGCGGCGTGCCGGCCGGCGCGCTGCGGGAGCACGCCTACGTGGTGCAGGGCAGCGCCGCGGCACGGCACGCCTTCCGGGTCGCCAGCGGGCTGGATTCGATGGTGCTGGGCGAGCCCCAGATCCTGGGCCAGATGAAGCAGGCCGCTCGCGAGGCCGAGAACGCCGGCGCGCTGGGCACCACGCTGCACCAGCTGTTCCAGCGCAGCTTTTCCGTCGCCAAGGAAGTGCGCAGCTCCACCGAGATCGGCGCGCACTCCATCAGCATGGCAGCGGCTGCCGTGCGGCTGGCCGGCCAGCTGTTCGAGGACCTGGCCCAGACCCGGGTGCTGTTCGTCGGCGCCGGCGAGATGATCGAGCTGACCGCCACGCACTTCGCGGCCCGCACGCCCAGGCACATGGCGGTGGCCAACCGCACGCTGGAACGCGGCGAGAAGCTGGCCACGCGCTTCGGCGCCGAGGCCGTGCGGCTGTCCGACCTGCCCGACCGCCTGCACGAGTTCGACATCGTCGTCTCCTGCACCGCGTCCAGCCTGCCGCTGATCGGCCTGGGTGCCGTCGAGCGCGCCATCAAGCTGCGCAAGCACCGCCCGATGTTCATGGTGGACCTGGCCGTGCCGCGCGACATCGAGCCCGAGGTCGCCGAGCTCGCCGACGTCTACCTCTACACCGTGGACGAGCTCGCCGCCCAGGTGCAGACCGCCGGCGAGAAGCGCCAGGCCGCCGTCGCGCAGGCCGAGGCCATCGTCGAGACCGGTGTGCAGAGCTTCATGCACTGGCTGGACCAGCGCCACACCGTGCCGCTCATCCAGGCCCTGCACGCGCAGGCCGACGACTGGCGAGCCGCCGAGATCAGCCGCGCCCGCAAGCTGCTGGCCAAGGGCGCGGACGTGGAGGAGGTGTTGGATGCGCTCTCCCGGGGCCTCACGCAGAAGCTGCTGCACGGCACGCTGGCCGAGCTGCACGCCAGCGACGGCGAGCAGCGCCTGCACCTGGCGCAGACGGTGTCGCGGCTGTTCCTGCGCAACAAGCAGTCTTAGCGACGACCTCGGCCCGTCGTCCTGGCGCCCCACCGGCGCCCTCCCCTGACTGCTTTTCGTTCACGCCCATGAAAGATTCCCTGCGCCAGCAGTTCGACCGCCTCGGCTATCGCCTGACCGAGCTGGACACCACGCTCGCCGACGGCGCCGTCGCGTCGGACATGAAGCGCTATCGCGCGCTGACCAAGGAGCAGGCCGAGGTGTCGGGGCTGGTGGCGCGCTACCACCGCTACCAGCAGCACGAGGCCGATCTGGCTGCAGCGCGCAGCATGCTGGACGACCCGGAAATGGCCGAGATGGCCCGCGAGGAAATCGCGGCCAACGAGGCGGCGCTCGCCGCGCTGGACGCCGAGCTGCAGCTCGCCCTCATCCCCAAGGACCCGGACGACGAGCGCAACGCCTTCCTGGAAATCCGCGCCGGCACGGGCGGCGACGAGTCCGCCCTGTTCGCCGGCGACCTGGCCCGCATGTACCTGCGCTTTGCCGAACAGCAGGGCTGGCGCACCGAGGTGATGAGCGAGAACGTCTCGGACCTGGGCGGCTACAAGGAGCTGGTGGTGCGCGTGGAAGGCGACAACGCCTACGGCCGGCTCAAGTTCGAGAGCGGCGGCCACCGCGTGCAGCGCGTGCCGGCCACCGAGAGCCAGGGCCGCATCCACACCAGCGCCTGCACCGTCGCGGTGATGCCCGAGCCCGACGAGGCCGAGGAAGTCACGCTCAACCCGGCCGACCTGCGCATCGACACCTTCCGCGCCAGCGGCGCCGGCGGCCAGCACGTCAACAAGACCGACTCGGCCATCCGCGTCACGCACCTCCCGACCGGCCTGGTCGCCGAATGCCAGGACGACCGCAGCCAGCACCGCAACAAGGCCAAGGCGCTGGCGGTGCTGCAGGCGCGCCTGCGCGACAAGGAGCGCATCGAGCGCGATGCCAAGGAGGCCGCCACGCGCAAGGGCCTCATCGGCAGCGGCGACCGCAGTGACCGCATCCGCACCTACAACTTCCCGCAGGGCCGCCTGACCGACCACCGCATCAACCTGACGCTCTACAAGCTTGCCCAGATCATGGATGGCGACCTGGGCGACGTGATCCAGGGCCTGCTGGCGGCGCAGGCGGCGGAGCAGCTGGCGCAGCTCGAGGAAGGCCGCGCGTGAGCCCCGCACCGCTGCCCGCGGGGGAGACGGCGCACAGCGCGACAGAGGGCGTCACGACGGTGGATGGCGCGCTCGCGCTGGCCCGCCAGCTCGGCGTGGAGCGGGCCGATGCGCAGGCGCTGCTGGCCCACCTCACCGGCCACGACCGAGCATGGCTCATCACGCATGGCGACGCGCCCGTCGCAGCCGAAGACCTGCTGCGCCGCCTGGCGGCCGGCGAGCCGCTGGCCCACCTGACCGGCGTGCAACCTTTCCACGGGCTGCTGCTGCAGGTCACGCCCGCCACGCTGATCCCGCGGCCGGACACCGAGACCGTCGTGGACTGGGCGCTGGAACTGCTGGCCGCGAGGTCCGGTGAGCCGACGGTGGCGGACCTGGGCACGGGCAGCGGCGCCATCGCGCTGGCCATCAAGGCCGCCTGCCCGCGCGCCCGCGTGACGGCCGTAGACCTCAGCGCCGACGCGCTGGCCGTCGCCCACGGCAACGGCCAACGCCTCGGGCTGGCGGTGCAGTGGCTGCAGGGCAACTGGTTCCAGCCGCTCGCGGGCCGGCGCTTCGACCTCATCGTCAGCAACCCGCCCTACATCGCCGGCGACGACCCCCACCTGCCGGCGCTGCGCCACGAACCGCTGGCGGCGCTGACCCCCGGCGGCGACGGGCTGGCGGACCTGCACGCGCTCATCGACGCCGCGCCCGGCCACCTCAACCCGGGTGGCTGGCTGCTGCTGGAGCACGGCTGGGACCAGGCCGCCGCCGTCGCGCAACGCCTGGCCCTGCGCGATTTCGTCGACACGGGGCTGCGCCTGGACCTCGCCGGCCGCGCCCGCGCCAGCGGTGGCCGACTGCCAGGCCCCGCAACCGGGTGACACCCCAGGTTTACGTGATGTTTTGCCGGCAGTTCGTCATTCCCGTCACCGGTATTGCAGCGTAGTATCAAATCCCGGTGCCAGCTGCTGCACCGGCAGGAGACGACTCATGATCCGCCTCGCCCATGCCGCTGTCCTGAGCCTTTGCGCCCTGCTCGCCCTGCCGGCGCTGGCGGATGACGCCGCCGCAGGCCTGCGATGGCAGGCGCGCGTGCAGTTGAGCAGCGCAGACGGCGGCGGCGACCTGCGTCCCCACCTCGGCGGCTCACGCGTGCTCAGCGCCAACCTGCTGGGCGACTACTACCTCACCGGCTCCGGCTTCTCCAGCGTTGCCGGCGGCCTGCGCGCCACAGGCGGCATGCTGATGGGACCGCTCTCCCTGTCCCAGAGCAGCGGTGGCCTGGCCCTGGGCAGCGGCGCGGTCGCGGCCGGACGGCGCAGCCTGTCGCTGCACGGGCTGGACAGCTACGGGCTGGAGCCCAGCGCCAACCTGTCCTACGTCGGCATCGGCTACACCGGCCGCGTGCAGCACAGCGGCCTGGCCTTCAGTGCCGATTTCGGACTGATGTCCGGCAGCGTCGCCGGCCTGCGCCTGGGCCGCACCAGCGCGCAAGGCTTCGAGGACGCGATGCGCGACCTGCGCTTCAAGCCCCTGCTGCAACTGGGTCTGGCATACAGCTACTGAGCTTCAACCGCGCCGTCTCTCGGATAATCGCGTTTTGCCTTTTCCGAGAACTGCAATGAGCGACGTTCAGCAACGCATCGACGACCTGGTCAAATCCAACCGCGTCATGCTCTTCATGAAGGGCACGGCCCAGTTCCCGATGTGCGGCTTTTCCGGCCGCGCCATCCAGATCCTGAAAGCCGCGGGGGCCGGCGACCTCAAGACGTTCAACGTGCTGGAGGATGAGGAAGTCCGCCAGGGCATCAAGGCCTACGCCAACTGGCCCACCATCCCACAGCTCTACATCAACGGCGAATTCGTCGGCGGCTCGGACATCATGATGGAGATGTACGAGTCGGGTGAACTGCACCAGGCCCTGGCCGCCTGATGATTCAACGGCTGGTGGTCGGCCTCACCGGTGCGACGGGTGCGGCCTACGCGCTGCGCCTGCTGCGCCGCTGCCGGGAACTGGGGGTGCAGACGCACCTCGTCGCCACACCGGCCGGCATCCTCAACGCCCACCACGAGCTGGGCCTGGACCGCTCGGCGCTCGAGGCCGAAGCGAGCGTGGCCTACTCGCCGGGCGACATCGGCGCGTGCATCGCCAGCGGCAGCTTCGCCACCGCCGCGATGGTTGTGGCGCCGTGCTCCATGAAATCGCTCGCCGCCATCGCGCACGGCCTGGGCGACAACCTGCTGACCCGCGCCGCCGACGTGACGCTCAAGGAGCGCCGCCGCCTCATCCTGATGGTGCGCGAGACGCCGCTGAACCTCGCCCACCTGCGCAACATGGTGGCCGTGACCGAGATGGGCGGCATCTGCTTTCCGCCGCTGCCGGCCTTTTATCACCACCCCGAGACCATTGAAGAGATGGTCAACGAGACGGTGGAGCGCGTGCTGGAACTGGCTGGCGTCGCCCAGGCGCAGCCCAAGCCCTGGACGGGGCTGTAGCAGGCGGCTCGCCCGCGGGTGATCGCGCCAACAGCGCGGCGAAACGGCCCCAACTGCATCCTTGAGCGACTGGCCTCCCCCTGCAAGATGGACCCTCGAACGGATTTTCTGTGGGGTGTGCCGTGGTCTCCAGCGTCAACAACTCTCTGGTCAGCTATCTGACAACGCAAACGTCCGGCAGCAGCGCGACGAAAAACGATCTTGCGACCGCTCTGGCAGCCAAGGTCGCCAGCACGAGCGTGCCTGACAAGACCACCAACACAATTTCGCAGGCTGCGCTGCAACGCGCTGCCGGCACGACACGGGCGACGTCCGCGGCACAGGCTCTGGAGAATTCGCAGAAGGCGCTGGGCACCGGCCTGCGCGCAGCGATGGAGAAGGCCGGCGTCAAGCTGACCGCGCCCATCGAGTTCGCCGTGAAAAGCGACGGCAGCGTGTCCGTCAAGGGCACGGATGCCGACAAGGCGGCCGTGCAGGCTTTCCTGAAGGCGGACACCAGCCAACCCAGCTTCGCCAGCCGCATCGCCACCCAGGCGAAGGACGCGATGAAGCTGTCCTCGTCGATCCAGCAGAGCGCGGCCATCTCCCAAGCCGCCAAGCTCTCCAAGTCCACCGACGGCGTGATGTCGCTCTACAACTCGCTGATGCAGCGCCAGGCCGCGACCAACGTCGTGTTCTCGGTGTCGGCCACCTCGAGTTCGCTGACCTACCCCGGCTCGCTGACGGCCAACGCCTGAACGGCAGCGCGACGGCCTATCGCGTTGACGCTTCGGCAGGCGCTGACCGCGGTCGCAGCCACTGCATCGCTTCGAACGCCAGGATGATCGGCCCCGACGCGAGCAGCGGCACCAGCAGGTAGAAGATCCGCCACACCAGCAGCGCGGCGACGACGCCCATCGCCGGCATGTCCGGCATCAGCGCGACGAACACCGCCTCCATGACGCCCATGCCGCCCGGCACCTGGGACAGCAGGCTCACGCAGAAGGAAATCAGGAAGGCGCCCAGCACCGTGGCGAAGCCGGGGTTGCCTTCGGCCGGCAGCGCGAAATAGATGATGGCTGCGGCAGCGACGAGTTCCAACGGGCCGGCCACGATCTGCTGCAGCACGATGCCTGGCTTCGGGTAGCGCAGCTCGAACCGCCCCAGCCGCAACGGCTTCAGGCCGAGGAAGGCCGCGCCGACGTACATCGCACACAGCGCCAACATCGCGAAGGCCAGCACCCGGATGCCCGCCAGCGACACCCAGCCCTGCGGCAGCCGGTCCGTCAGCGGCAACGCCAGGCTCGGGTCCCAGGCCAGCGCGCCGCCGAGCAACAGCAGCGCGCCCAGCGCGAACGTGAACGAGCAGAACGAGATCAGCATCGCGACCTCGCCCTTGCTCAGCCCGCGGGCCGCGTAGGCCCGCAAGCGCACCGCACCGCCGGACACGACAGAGGCGCCGATGTTGTGCCCCAGCGCATACGTCACGAAGGAGCACAGGACGCTGAACGGGATCGACACGCGGGACTGCGCGCCCATGTGCCGCAGCGCGATGCGGTCGTACCAGCCCAGCGCGGCGTAGGCCAGCACCGCGGACAGTGCCGCCAGCAGGTAGTCACGCAGGGAGATCAGCGCCAGCTTCTCGCCGATGACGCCGGTGATGACCAGGATGTCGCTGGCGAACGGGCCATCGAGCAGTGCGCGAACCTGCGGGTCCGAGGACACCTCGGCCCTGAGCTTGCCTTCCAGCAGCACCAGCGAAAAACCCACCGACGCCAGCGCCAGCAACGGCCACATCCAGGCCAGCAGATGATCCGACAGCGCCCTGCGTGTGCCCGTCGTGGTGCTTGCTTCCAAAACCCGCCTCCCGTGAGAGCGGGCGAGCTTACCAGTGGCGGCCGCGCCTCAGCCGTGGCCGAACGGACAGCCGCCGCCGCTGCGGCCGGGCTCCACGAACGGCACGCCGTTGCGCTCGGCCCGCGCCCGGCCTGAGACCGCGTACGCAGAGCGGCGCGCGCGGTTCACCGAACCCAGCGGCTGGTGCGCGGCCAGGCCGTGCCAGGGGCTGAAGAACAGCGCATCTTCCTCGCGCTCGCGCACGTCGGCCGGGCGCGGCGCGTGTGCCGGCACGCTGACCCGGGCCACGGCGATATATGGGCTGAGGTCCTCCGGCCAGACCACCGAGGCGTCCTCGATGGGCATGGCCGCCAGGTCGGTGCAGAGCTGCACGCGCAACTCCCATTCGGCGCCATGCTCGGCGAAATGGCTTTCCACGGCCAGGCGCAAGCCATCGGGTTCGCCCTTCAGGTCGACGTCGGCGCCATGCAAGGCCTGCAATGACGGCGACAGCGGCGCGAGCGAGAACTTCGCGACGTGGTCACCGAAGCGAAACGGCACGGCGCTGAAGTAGGTCTCGCCCAGCGGGTGGTGCAGCGGCTCGCCGCCCAGGCTCTTCAAGGTGCCGCTCTCCGCCCCTACGGCCTCCAGCAGTTTTTCGGTGCCGCGCAGCAGCGCCGACAGCAGCTTCTTCGCGCCTTCCGCCTTGTCCGTGGTGGCCGCCAGCAGCTTGAGCGCGCCGGCGAACTTCTGCACGTTGGGCTGACCGAAGGCGGGCGCGTTGACCATCAGGAAGTCCTGCGTCGTGGCCTGCTCGGAGCCCGGCAGACGTTCGCCCTGCACGTCCAGCACCTTCATCGCGATGCCGCGGGGCGTGGAGACGCGGTCGTCCAGCAGGTCGCCCGGCGATGTGGAGATGCGCAGCACGACCGGATGCACACCGGCCTGGGCGAACAGTCCCTGCGCCAGCATGGGCGGCAGGTGCTCCAGCACGCGCAGCTCGCCGTGCAGCAGCGCATGGCTCTTGGCGTGCACGGCCCGCAGGCCGCGGCCCTCGTCGCGGTAGGTGATGTCGGCGATCTTCGTCAGGCTGCGCTCGACCTCCGCGACGGCCTCGGCTTCGTCGGGCTCGACGTGCTCCAGCGCGGGCGAGTAGCGCACCGGCTGTGGCCACGGACCGGCGTCGGCGGATTGGCCGGCCTGCCTGGCCGCGGCGGCACCGGCAGCGGGTGGGTACTGAACATCCAGCATGGCGAACTCCTTGAGTGAGAGCAGCCTATGCGGCACTGGCGGCAGCGCCTGTCGGAGGCCACGCCACGGCGCTGTGGGATCGCGGGCGCCGGGCGCCATGGCGATGCCGACGCGCAGGAACGATTCGGTAAGCCTTGCAGAACCGGGGCGGCCCACTGAGCACGCGGCTTCAGCGATGAAGCCACCCGCAACGCCCGGCACGGCGGCGACAGCCCCGTCTCGGGCACGGCCCTTGCCGGTTGCCTGAGGCGGCGAAGGCCGCCGCGCCACCCCGACGGTGGCGCGAACGGCTTCCCCTTCAACACTCTGGAGAGTTCATCATGAACAAGCGATTCAATCCCCTGTCGGCCGCTGTCGCTGTCGCCACAGCCGGTGTGATGGTGACCGTCGCCGGTTGCGCCATGGGCACCCACGCGGACCGCACCAGCGCCGACTCGTCGAACACGTCCACCACGCCGCTGGCCATGACGGGCCAGTCGACCGAAACGCCCGGGCAGGCGATGAACCAGCCGGCGACGACGGTCCAGACCGCCCAAGCGATGCCCTCGACGCCCTGGAAGGACCCGAATGCCACGGGCCTGCAAGGCCGCACCCAGGGTGACACCAGCGCCACGCCGGCGCCGACCGTCACGCAGCCGGCCGCCACCGGCAGCTACCCGGGCGCGGCGCCTGCAACGGCGGACTACAGCCGCAGCAACAACCCGCCCAGCAACAACCCGCCCAACAACGGCATGAGCGGCTCCGCAAGCACCAACAGCGGCAGCATGAACACTGCCACTCGCATGGACACGGCCGGCAGCGACAACAACACGCAACCGCTCCCGCCGCGGACCGACCGCAACTGACGACAGGCCACGGCGCTCCGCGTCATCCACGCGGAGCGCGGCGAGCCTTCAGGGCTTTTGCACCACCAGCCCGCGCCGCTCCAGCAGCGGCTGGATGTCGGGCGCGTGGCCCACGAGGTGGCGGAACAGCACCATCGCGTCGTCGGCACCGCCGCGCGACAGCAGCTTGGCACGCAGCTGGTCGCCATTGGCGCGCTTCAGGCCGCCGTTGGCCTTGAGCCATTCCACCGTGTCGGCGTCCAGCACCTCGCTCCAGATGTAGGCGTAATAGCCCGCCGAGTAGCCTCCCATGATGTGGCTGAAGTACGGCGTGCGGTAGCGCGGCGGCACGGGCGCGAAGTCCACGCCCTCTTCCTTCAGCACCTGGGCTTCGAACGTCATCACGTCGGCCGCGGCCGGGATCTGGCCGGCGCC
This sequence comes from Roseateles sp., assembly GCF_965229315.1. Taxonomy (GTDB): domain Bacteria; phylum Pseudomonadota; class Gammaproteobacteria; order Burkholderiales; family Burkholderiaceae_C; genus Pelomonas. Next base: position 565,933 of record NZ_CBDDJA010000002.1, on the reverse strand, counting down.
GAGCTGGTGCAGGCGCTGGTCGAGGAGGGCGGCGGACAGGTAGGACACCGTCATGTAGCCCTGGTTGAAACGCTTCGCGCGCGACACCTTGTCCAGCAGCTCGCGCGGCATCGGCTCGCCGGTCTTGTGGTGGCGGGCATAACTGGCCAGCACGGCGGGCGTGTTGGCCCAGACCTCGTTGACCTGCGACGGGTACTCGACGAAGTCGCGCGGCACGCGCGAGAGGCTGGGGTACGGCACCTTGTTGAACATGCCGTGCAGCGCGTGGCCGAACTCGTGGAACAGCGTGATGACCTCGTCCCACGTCAGCAGCGTCGGCTCGCCGGCCGGCGGCTTCGGGATGTTCAGGTGGTTGGCCACGACGGGCTGCGTGCCCTCCAGCGCGTTCTGGCCCACGTAGGCGTTCATCCAGGCACCGCCGCGCTTGCTGGGGCGGGCATAGAGGTCGGCGATGAAGATGGCGAGCGGCTTGCCGTCGGTGTCGAACACGTCGTAGACGCGCACGTCGTCACGGTAGACCGGCAGGTCGGTGCGGCGCTTGAAGCTGATGCCGTAGAGCTGGTGGGCTGCGTAGAACACGCCGCGCTCCAGCACGCTGGTGAGCTCCAGGTAGGGCTTGAGCTGGCTTTCGTCGAAGCCGTACTTGGCCGCGCGCAGCTTCTCCGCGTAGTAGCTCCAGTCCCAGGCCTGCAGCGCGAAGCTGGGCTGCTGCTTGGCGGCCTGGTCGGCGTCGATGAGCTTCTGCAGCTCGCCGGCTTCCGCGCGCGCCGAGGCCACGGCCGCAGGCGCCAGCTGACGCAGCAAGGCGTTGACGGCCGTGGCGGACTTGGCCGTTTCCTCCTCCAGCGTGTAGTCGGCCGGCGTGGCATAGCCCAGCAGCGCGGCGCGCTCCTGGCGCAGCGTCAGCACGCGCGAGACGATGGCGCGCGTGTCCTGCTCGTTGCCCCGGCTGCCACGGGCGACGGACGCCTTGTGCAGGCGCTCGCGCACGGCGCGGTTCTGCAGGTCGGTCTCCTGCGGCTGGATGGTGGTGTTCAGCAGCGTCAGCAGGTACTTGCCTTCGAGGCCTTTCTTCTTCGCGGCCTCGGCAGCGGCGGCGACCTGTGCGGGCGACAGGCCGGCCAGTTCCTCGGCCGTGTCCACGACGACCGCGGAGTCGTTCACCTCGGCCAGCACGGCCTTGTTGAAGCGCGCGCCCAGCGTGGCCATCTCCGCATTGATGGCCTTCATGCGCGCCTTCTGCTCGTCGTTCAGGCGCGCGCCGGCGCGCACCATGTCGCGGCGGTAGCGCTCGATGAGGCGCTTGCCCTCGGCATTCGGCGCCGCCGTGTCGCGCTGCGCGTAGAGCGCCTCGACGCGGGCGAACAGCCTGGGGTTGAGCAGCACCGCGTCGCGCTGCGCGGCGAGCCGGGCGGCGTAGTCGGTCTGCAGCTGCTGGCGGGCGGGGTTGGCGTCGGCGCCCAGCAGGCTGAACAGCAGCGTCGTCGTGCGGCCCAGCAGCCGGCCGCTGCGCTCCCACGCGACGATGGTGTTGTCGAAGGTGGGCGCTTCGGGCGAGTCGGCGATGGCCTGGATCTCGGCGAGCTGCTCGGCCATGCCCTTGTCCAGCGCCGGGCCGAAGTGCTCGTCGCGCACCTGGTCGAACGGCGGGTACTGCAGCGGCAGCGGGCTGGGCGAGAAGAGCGGGTTGCCAGCGGCCGGCGACGATGCGGCGGGGCCCTGGGCCCAGGCGAAGCCGCTGGCGAGCAGCGTGGCGACGAGAAGCGGTTGGAAGCGGCGGGCAGCGGACATGGTGGTGCCGGAGAGGCTGTCTTGTGGACGGAAGCGGCGAGCCTAACGTGGCCGCGCCTCGATGCCACAAGGCACGGCGAGAAAGCCCGATGAAGCCGGCGCACAGCCGCTGACAACGCTTACCATCGCCGCATGAAAGCAGCCGTCCACCCTGCCCGCAGCACCGCGGCCGAAGCGCCCCATGTCACGTTGCGCGAGGTGGCGCGGGCCAGCGGCGTGTCGCTGGCCACGGCCTCCCGCGCGATCAACAACGCGCCGCATGTGAGCCCCGCCAAGCGCGCCGCCGTCATGGCCGCCGTGGCACGGCTGGGCTTCGTGCCCAACGCCGTCGCACAGGCGCTGGCGGACGGGCGCACGCGGTTGGTCGGGCTGGTGGCGCAGTACTTCGAAAGCCCGTTCTACGCGCTGATGCTGCGCGGCATCGAGGAGACGTTGACCCGGGCCGGCCATGGCCTGGTCGTGTCCAGCGGACATTGGGACCGCGACGAGGAGGCGCGCTGCGTGCAGACGCTGCGCGCGCGGCAGGTGGACGGCATCATCGTGCTCACCGGCCGCCTCGAAGACAGCTTTCTCACGTCGCTGGCCACGGAACTGCCCGTCGTCGTCACCGGCCGGCAGCTGCAGGCGCCGGGCCTGCATGCGCTGCGTTCCGACGACTTCGAAGGCGCCCGCGCCGCAACCCGTCACCTGCTGGAGCGCGGCCACACACGCATCGCCCACATCACCGGCGACGCGGGCCACCCGGACGCGCAGGAGCGCGAACGCGGCTACCGCCAGGCATTGCGTGACGCCGGCATCGCGGCCGATCCCGCACTCATCCTGCCCGGCGACTATCTCGAAACCAGCGGGGCCCGAGCCGCCGGCACGTGGCTGCAGCGCGGCACGCGCTTCACGGCCATCTTCGCGGCCAACGACCAGATGGCGGCCGGCGCCACGCAGGTGCTGCAATGCCACGGCTTGCGCGTGCCCGAAGACGTCTCCATCGTCGGCTTCGACGACCTGCTGGCGACGGCACACGCGTCACCCCCGCGGACGACGGTGAGCCTGTCGGTGGCCGAACTGGGGCGCCGCGCCGCTCTCGCCATGCTGGACCTGCTGGCCGCCCGCCAGCCCGAGGTCACCGCACCGCAGCCGCAGCTCGTCGTGCGCTGTTCGACGGGCCTGGCGCCCGCGGCGTTCTGCGCGTAGATCGGCGCGTCAGGCCTCGCCCGGCAGCAGCCACTGCCGCCGCGCGCCGAACACCGCGCGGGGGTACTCCGGCTTGCCGCGGCTGCCGTTGTAGCGGCCCAGCGCCAGGTACAGGTCGCCCTTTTCCACGTCCAGGTAGTGGCGCAGGATCACGCAGCCGAAGCGCAGGTTGGTCTGCATGTGAAAGAGCCGTGACGGATCGCCATCACCGATCAGCTTGGCCCAGAACGGCATGACCTGCATGTAGCCGCGCGCGCCGGCCGTGCTGATGGCGTACTTGCGAAAGCCGCTCTCCACCTGCACGAGGCCCAGCACCAGGCTGGGCTCCAGGCCCGCACGCTTGGCCTCGTACCAGACGGTTTCGAGGAACTCGATGCGGATCTGCGTCTCGGTCTTGCGGTTCTTCAGCCGGTCGCTCATCGTGCCCAGCCAGCGCAGGTAGGCCATGCGCGCGTCGACCTGGTTGGCCTCGAACTTGGGCCGCGGCGGCGCGCTCTGCGAAATGGACGCGCTCAGCGCCGAGCGAATGGAATCTGCCAGCGGCTCCTCGACCTGGGCGCCGGCCTGCGCGTCACGCCAAGGCAGCAGCCAGGCCACCCCACCCGCCAGCAGACTGCGGCGCGGCAGGGCACCCATCACCGTGTTTGTCTTGGTCCTCATCGAGACAACCAGGCCTCCAGCGGCAGGCGGCCTTGCAAACGCGTCGCCAGCGCGATCCAGACGCCCCAGTAGAGCAGCGCCGCGACCGCCAGCGCGACCGTCCCCAGCGGCCAGGCGAGACCCGCCGAACTGAACAACGCGAGGCTGACCAGCGAGCTGCCGATGTAAAGGCTGAGCGTGTGGCGCCCGGCGCCCGCGATGAAGCGCGCCCACCTCGCGCCGCGCTGCACGGCGAGCACCACCGCCGGCACGATGCCCAGCAGCATCGGCAATGCAACGAAGCTCGCGAAGGCGTTGAGCCCCTGCGCCTGGCCGACATGGCCCGTGCGAAACGCCTGCCAGAGGGCGACTGCCCAGGCGATGTTGATGACCAGCCCGGGCACGCACCAGCATCGCGCCCAGCGCCTCAGGTCACGCCGCCAGCGCGGATGGCTGAACAGGCGCAGGCGTGCCGCCATGAGGCCCGCCGTCATCAGGGCCAGCGGCAGGAACAGGCCCAGCAGCAGCACGCTGAGTTGCCCGGCGACGTAGTCCCAGGCGTTGCCGGCCAGCCAGGCAGCCCAGGAGCCAGGGGCGGCTGCATGCTCCGGCACAGGCTGAGGGCCCAGGTCGACGAGCCACACCGACAAGCCCGTCATCAGCAGCAGTTGCACGGCCGCCAGCACGACGAAGCGCCGCCGCAACTGGCGCAGGCGCAGGCGCGACCCGCCGAGCATGAGGAAGCCGCAGACGGCGTACAGGGTCAGGATGTCACCCGAGTAGATGAGCAGGCCGTGCACCAGCCCGATCAGCAGCAGCCGGCCCATGCGGCGGCGGCGAACCCCGAGCGCCTCGGCCCCCCGCCTGCGGGCCGACAGGCCCTGGCTGTAGCCGAACAGGAAGGCCAGCAACGTGAGGCCCTTGCCGGCCAGCAGCGCAGCCACGGCGATGAAGCCCGCCTGCGCCCAAGGTGACCCGGCGGGCTGGGGCGGCGCCATCGGCCCGCCAACGCCGAGCGCGCTGTAACCCACCCAGTTGACGGCCACCACGGGCAGCAGCGCCAGCACGCGCAGCAGGTCCACGGCCGCCTCGCGCGACGGCAGCGGCGGCATCAGCCGCGCGCCGGTCACGCCAGCTTTTGCTTCAGGTGGGCCAGCACATCGCCCACGGCGAGCTTGGTGGCGGCCTCGTCGCGGCGGCCCTGGTACTCGACCTGGCCTTCCTTCAGGCCGCGGTCGGACAGCACCACGCGGTGCGGGATGCCGATCAGTTCCCAGTCCGCGAACATCGCGCCGGGGCGCTCGCCGCGGTCGTCGAGCAGCACGTCCACGCCCAGCGCCTTCAGCTCGTCGTAGAGCGTGTCGGCAGCAGCCTTCACGTCGGCACTGCGGTCCGCACCGATGGGGCAGATGACCACCGTGAACGGTGCCATCGCGTCCGGCCAGATGATGCCGCGCGCGTCGTGGTTCTGCTCGATGGCCGCGCCCAGGATGCGCGTGACGCCGATGCCGTAGCAGCCCATCTCCATCAGCTTGGGCTTGCCGTTCTCGTCCAGAAAGGTCGCGTTCATCGCGGCCGAGTACTTGGTGCCGAGATAGAACACGTGGCCCACCTCGATGCCGCGCTGGATGGCCAGCACGCCCTTGCCGTCCGGCGACGGGTCGCCCGCGACGACATTGCGGATGTCGGCGACGACGTCGGGCTCGGGCAGGTCACGGCCCCAGTTCACGCCGGTGAAGTGGAAGTCCACTTCGTTGGCGCCACAGACGAAGTCGGCCATGTTGGCGACGGTCCGGTCGGCGACGATCTTCAGCGGCGCCTTCAGCCCGATGGGGCCCAGGTAGCCCGGCTTGCAACCGAAGTGGGCGTCGATCTCACCACCGGTCGCGAAGCGGAAACCGCCCTTCAGGCCCTCGACCTTGCCGGCCTTCACTTCGTTCAGGTCATGGTCGCCGCGCACCAGCAGCAGCCAGACCTGCGTCTTGACGATGTGGCCGTCCTTGTCGAGCTCGTCGGTGGCCAGCACCAGCGACTTGACCGTCTGCGTCAACGGCAGGCCCAGCAGGGCCGCGACGTCGGCGCAGGTGCTCTTGCCCGGCGTCGGTGTCTTGACCAGGGCCTGCGCGGCCTCGCCGCGCGTGGCGGTCAGTGCCACGCCTTCGGCCAGCTCCATGTTGGCCGCGTAGTCGCTCGTGGGGCAGTAGACGATGGCGTCCTCGCCAGTCTCGGCGATGACCTGGAACTCGTGCGAGCGGTCGCCGCCGATGGCGCCGGTGTCGGCCGCCACGGCGCGGTACTGCAGGCCGAAGCGGTCGAAGATCTTGCCGTAGGCCGCGTACATGTTGTCGTAGCTGCGGCCCGCGGCTTCCACGTCACGGTCAAAGGAGTAGGCGTCCTTCATCGTGAACTCGCGGCCCCGCATCAGGCCGAAGCGCGGGCGGCGCTCGTCGCGGAACTTGGTCTGGATGTGATAGAAATTCTTCGGCAGCTGGCGGTAGCTGCGCAGCTCCTGGCGGGCGATGTCGGTGATGACTTCCTCGCTCGTGGGCTGCACGATGAAGTCGCGACCGTGGCGGTCCTTCACGCGCAGCAGCTCGGGGCCCATCTTGTCGAAGCGGCCGGTCTCCTGCCACAGCTCGGCGGGCTGGATGACGGGCATCAGGCACTCGACAGCGCCGGCGGCATCCATCTCCTCGCGGATGATCTTCTCGACCTTGCGGATGACGCGCAGGCCCATCGGCATGTAGTTATAGATGCCCGCGCCCAGGCGCTTGATCATGCCGGCGCGCATCATCAGCTGGTGGCTGACGACCTCGGCATCGGCGGGGGCTTCCTTCAGCGTGGAGACGAAGAACTGGGTGGCTTTCATGGGCGGAGGCGATGCAAAAACGAAGGCCGGGTGAAAACCCGGCCAATTCACGACAAATTCTCGAAATGTCTTCGGGTTAGCGAGGGCAATGCCGCAATCGCGGCCCGATGCAATAATCGAACCAACTAGAGATTCGAGGTTGATTATGCTCGACCGTGAAGGCTTCCGCCCCAACGTCGGCATCATCCTGCTCAACCAGCGCAACGAGGTGTTCTGGGGCAAACGCATCCGGACGCACTCGTGGCAGTTCCCGCAAGGGGGCATCAAACACGGTGAAACGCCTGAGCAGGCGATGTTTCGAGAGCTCCACGAGGAAGTGGGGCTCATTCCCGAGCATGTGCGCATCGTGGCCCGGACGCGCGACTGGCTGCGCTATGAGGTGCCCGAGCACTTCATCCGGCGAGACGCGCGCGGCCACTACAGGGGCCAGAAGCAGATCTGGTTCCTGCTGCAGCTCATCGGGCGCGACTGCGACATGAACCTGCGTGCCACCGACCACCCCGAGTTCGACGCCTGGCGCTGGAACGACTACTGGGTGCCGCTGGAGTCCGTGATCGAGTTCAAGCGCGGCGTCTACGAGATGGCGCTCACCGAACTGGCCCGCTACCTGCCGCGCATCAACCACCACAACCGCTACCTGCGCGCCGGCATGCGGCCACAGCACCGCGAGCGCCACAGCGGGCCGATGCCGCTGGACAGCGGCGGCGCCATGCCGCTGGAGGCGGCCGCGACGCCTCCGGACGGGGAATCGGGCGGCTGACAGCTCAACTTGGTGCTCAGCGGAGCACCAAGTTGTCGCGGTGGATGAGTTCCGGCTCGGCCGCGTAGCCCAGCACGCCTTCGAACTCCGACGATGGCTTGCGCGCGATGAGGCGGGCCTCCGACGCCGAGTAGTTCGCCAGGCCACGCGCCAGCTCCACGCCCTCCGTCGTCTGAACAGCGATGACGTCGCCGCGGTGAAAGCCGCCCTGGACTTCGACGACGCCAATGGGCAGTAGGCTCTTGCCTTCGTCGCGCAGCTTGGCCGCCGCGCCGGCATCGACCTTGACGGCGCCGCGCAGCTGCAGGTGGTCCACCATCCATTGCTTGCGTGCGGTGAGCTTGGGCGTCGCAGCATGCAGCGCGGTACCGATGGCCTCACCGCACGCCAGGCGCAGCAGCACGTCGGGCTCGCGGCCCCAGGCGATGATCGTGCCGGCGCCGCTGCCGGCGGCGCGCTTGGCGGCCAGGATCTTGGTGAGCATGCCGCCGCGGCCGAGGCTGGAGCCGGCGCCACCGGCCATGCGCTCCAGCTCCGGGTCGCCCGCGGTGGCGATATCGACGAAGCGCGCCGCCGGGTCCTTGCGCGGATCGGCCGAGTACAGGCCGCGCTGGTCCGTCAGGATGACGAGCGCGTCGGCCTCGACGAGGTTGGCGACCAGCGCGCCCAGCGTGTCGTTGTCGCCGAACTTGATCTCGTCGTTGACGACCGTGTCGTTCTCGTTGATGACCGGCAGCACGCGGTGCGCCAGCAGCGTCAGCAGCGTGGAGCGGGCGTTCAGGTAGCGCTCGCGGTCGGCCAGGTCGGCGTGCGTGAGCAGCACCTGGGCGCTGGCCAGGCCGTGCGCGCGGAGCTGGCTTTCGTACATCTGCGCCAGGCCCATCTGGCCCACGGCGGCGGCGGCCTGCAGTTCGTGCAGTTCCTTGGGTCGCGTGGCCCAGCCCAGGCGCTTCATGCCCTCGGCAATGGCGCCGCTGGACACCATGACCAGCTCGCGCCCTTCGGCGGCCAGCGCAGCGAGCTGGCGGCTCCAGTTCGCAATCGCTTCGGCGTCAACGCCCCGACCCTCGTTGGTGACGAGGCTGGAGCCGACCTTGACGACGATGCGGCGCGCGCCGGAGAGCAGGCTCATTCGGGCTTGGGGTCGGCAGCGCCGGGTTCGTCGAAGCGGATGTCCTGCTCCACGACGACGCGCTGCTGGGCGGCGACGTGGTCGTAGATGGCGTGGATCAGCGGCTGGCAGCCCTCGCGGGTCAGTGCGGAAATCTCGAAGACCGGGCCCTTCCACTTGTAGCGCTTGACGAAGTCCTTCACGCGGGCGGCGCGCTCTTCCTCGGGCACCATGTCCAGCTTGTTGAGCACCAGCCAGCGGGGCTTGGCATGCAACTCGGGGTCGTACTTCTTCAGCTCCGCGACGATGGCCTTGGCCTCCTTGACCGGGTCCACCTCGGGGTCGAATGGCGCCAGGTCCACCACGTGCAGCAGCAGACGCGTGCGTTGCAGATGACGCAGGAACTGGTGGCCCAGGCCGGCGCCTTCGGCGGCCCCCTCGATGAGGCCGGGGATGTCGGCCACGACGAAGCTCTTTTCGGGCGCCACGCGCACGACACCCAGGTTCGGGTGCAGCGTCGTGAACGGGTAGTCGGCGATCTTCGGCTTGGCATTGGAGACTGCCGTGATCAGCGTGGACTTGCCCGCGTTGGGTTGGCCCAGCAGGCCCACGTCGGCCAGCACGCGCAGCTCCAGCCGCACCTTCTTGGCCTCGCCGGGCCAGCCGGGCGTCTTCTGGCGGGGGGCGCGATTCGTGGAGGTCTTGAAGTGCAGGTTGCCGAAGCCGCCATCGCCCCCCTTGCAGATCAGGATGCGCTGGCCGTTCTCCAGCAGTTCGCCGACGACGGACTCGGTTTCCAGGTCCGTGATGATGGTGCCCACCGGCATGCGCAGCACGATGTCGTCCGCGGCGGCACCGAAGCAGTCCGAGCCGCGCCCGGCCTCGCCGTTGCGGGCTTCGTGGCGGCGCGCGTAGCGGTAGTCGATCAGCGTGTTGAGGTTGCGGTCGGCCTCGGCCCAGACGCTGCCGCCCTTGCCGCCGTCGCCGCCGTCCGGACCGCCGAAGGGGATGAATTTCTCGCGGCGAAAGCTCGCGCAGCCGGCCCCGCCGTTACCGGCGGAGACATCGATGGTGGCTTCGTCAACGAATTTCATGGCGGGGGACGGCCATCGTAATGGCTGGTTGCGCGCAGCTGCACCGTCATGCGGCGCGCCTGGCTTCAGAAATGACAAAGCCCCGGGAGAGCCGGGGCTTGGGGCGTCGGGCGGCGATGCACTCGCCTGCGACGGCTGACCTTAGGCGGCCAGCGGCGTGATGACGACCGTCGAACGGTTGCTTGCACCCTTGACGGTGAAGCTGACGTGGCCATCGACCAGCGCAAACAGCGTGTGGTCCTTGCCCATGCCGACGTTGACGCCCGCGTGGAACTTGGTGCCGCGCTGACGCACGATGATCGAACCTGCGGAGATCAGTTCGCCGCCGTAAGCCTTGACGCCCAGCATCTTGGGCTTGGAGTCGCGGCCGTTCCGTGTGGAACCGCCGCCTTTTTTCTGTGCCATGAGTAAAGCTCCTAGAAATTAGCGAAAGACGGCTGGATCAGCCGTTGACCGCGCTGATTTCCAGCTCGGTGTAGTTCTGGCGATGGCCTTGGCTCTTCTTGTAGTGCTTGCGACGGCGCATCTTGAAGATGCGGACCTTGTCGTGCTTGCCATGGCTGACAACCTTGGCACTGACCGTGGCGCCAGCGACCAGCGGCGCGCCGACCGTCAGGCCGTCACCGCTGCCAATAGCCAGCACTTGGTCGATGGTGACCTCAGCGCCGACTTCCGCGTCGAGCAACTCGACCTTGAGCTTGTCGCCAGCAGCAACCTTGTACTGCTTGCCGCCGGTTTTGATGACCGCGTACATGTTCTTCCTTTCGCACCTTGAGGGGTGCATTCACCGGGCTTCAGTGACGTGGCGCTCGCGCGCCGCCACTGCTTTGCCTGGCCTTTTTGTGGGTTTTGTTCTCTCGACACAGCGCACGCCAGGGACGTACGAGATGCAAAGAGCCCGCGAGTATACCCGGAGGGGCCTGCCGACCGCAACCGGCGCCGCTCGCGACCCACCCATGGCCTCGCCGCCTGCCTTTACCGACCGCGCGCGCCGCGCCGTTCAGAAGCAGGGCGACGCCCGTTTCTATAATGGGCCGATCCCTAGCTTGAGAGTCCAGAGTGCGCGTCGAGACTGCCTCGCCCCCGTCCCAAGTCGCCGAGGCACTGGCCCTGCTGTCAGCAGAAATGGCCCAGGTCGATGCCGTCATCGCCCGCAGGCTCTCCTCGGACGTGGCGCTGATTGACCAGATTGCCCACTACATCGTGCACGCAGGCGGCAAGCGCATGCGCCCCAAGCTCGTGCTGCTGTTCGCCAATGCGCTGGGATTCGACCAGCCGGCGCGCTTCGAGCTGGCGGCCGTCGTCGAGTTCATCCACACCGCCACGCTGCTGCACGACGATGTCGTGGACGAGTCGTCGCTGCGCCGTGGCAAGCCCACCGCCAATGCGCTGTTCGGCAATGCGGCCAGCGTGCTGGTGGGCGACTTCCTGTATTCCCGCGCCTTCCAGATGATGGTGTCGGTGGACCGCATGCGCGTGCTGGAGGTGCTGGCCGAGGCGACCAACGTCATCGCCGAGGGCGAAGTCCTGCAGCTGATGAACATGCACGACCCCGACATCACCGTCGAGAGCTATCTGCGCGTCATCCGCTTCAAGACCGCCAAGCTGTTCGAGGCCAGCGCGCGGCTGGGTGCCGTGCTCGCCAAAGCCACTCCCGAGGTCGAAGAGGCCTGCGCCGCGTATGGCAGGTCCCTGGGCACCTCCTTCCAGCTCATCGACGACGTGCTCGACTACGAGGGCGATACGCACGAACTGGGCAAGAACATCGGCGACGACCTGCGCGAGGGCAAGACGACGCTGCCGCTGCTGATCGCGATGGAACGCGCCAAGCCCGAACAGCGCGCCCTGCTGCGCCACGCCATCGAGGAAGGTGAGCAGGAGAGGCTTGCCGACATCGTCGACATCGTGCGAGCGACCGGCGCGCTGGAGTCCACCCGCCAGGCTGCCCGCACCGAGGCGCGGCACGCCGCAGACAGCCTCAAGCTGCTGCCTCAAAACAAGTGGACGCAATCTCTGCTAGAATTCGCAATTCAGTCGGTTGAGCGGCATTCCTGATGCCCTGACAACCAACGAGATCGGGGTGTAGCTTAGCCTGGTAGAGCGCTACGTTCGGGACGTAGAGGCCGGAGGTTCGAATCCTCTCACCCCGACCAGGAATTCCCTTGTGCACCAAGGACCAGTCAAAGCCGCGGAATCCGCGGCTTTTGCATTTCTGGCGGGCCGTGGTATCTCGGTGAGTTCCTACCGCTATCGTTGGATTTCATTTGATTCCCGGCGCCATCGCGGCTGGCACAATCGTTCGACCTCACTCCCTGTCGTCAGCGACGCAACTGCTCGTGGAAACCCCGCTCGCCGAGCCGCACCAGTCATCCCTGTCGGGGGTCGCACGCATGCTGGTCCACGCCGGCAAGCTGCCGGCCAAGGCGGCCGAGGATCTCGTCAAGCAGGCGCGCGAGAAGAAGACCAGTTTCGTCAACGCGGTCATCGGCAGCGGCCAGGTATCGCCTTCCGATCTGGCGCACACGCTGTCCAGCGCCCTGGCCCTGCCCCTGCTGGACCTGTCGGCCCTCGACCCGCAGCGCATGCCGCAGAACGTCATCGACGCGAAGCTGGCGCAGCAGTACCAGGTCGTCGCGTTGTCGCGGCGCGGCAGCCGGCTGTTCGTCGGCGGCGCGGACCCGACCGATCTCGAGGTCATCGAGCGCATCAAGTTCGCGACCCAGCTGCAACCCGAATGGGTCATCGTCGAGCACGACAAGCTGGCCAAGATGCTGGCGAGCACCAGTGCCAGCGCGGCGGAGGCGCTGGAGTCCATCGCTGGCGGTGACTTCGATTTCGACATCGCGGAAGAGGACGCCACGCCCCAGCAGGAGACGGCCGAGCTCGGCGACGTCGAGGACGCGCCCGTCGTGCGCTTCCTGCAGAAGATGCTCGTGGACGCGATCAACCTGCGCGCCTCCGACCTGCACTTCGAACCCTACGAATACCACTACCGGGTGCGCTTTCGCGTGGACGGCGAACTGCGCGAGATCACGCAGCCGCCCATCGCGATCAAGGACAAGCTCGCCTCTCGAATCAAGGTCATCTCGCGGCTGGACATCGCCGAGAAACGCGTGCCCCAGGACGGCCGCATGAAGCTGAAGTTCGGGACCAAGTCCATCGACTTCCGCGTCAGCACGCTGCCCACGCTGTTCGGCGAGAAGATCGTCATCCGTATCCTGGACTCGTCGTCGGCCAAGCTCGGCATCGAGGCGCTGGGCTACGAGAAGATCGAGAAGGAAAGGCTGCTCGCCGCCATCTACCGGCCCTACGGCATGGTGCTCGTGACCGGCCCGACGGGCTCGGGCAAGACGGTGTCGCTCTACACCTGCCTGAACATCCTGAACCAGCCGGGCGTGAACATCTCGACCGTCGAAGACCCGGCGGAAATCAACCTGCCCGGCATCAACCAGGTCAACGTCAACGACAAGGCCGGCCTGAATTTCTCAGCCGCGCTGAAGTCCTTCCTGCGCCAGGATCCGGACATCATCATGGTGGGCGAGATCCGCGACCTGGAGACGGCCGACATCGCGATCAAGGCGGCGCAGACGGGCCACATGGTCATGTCCACGCTGCACACCAACGACGCACCCAAGACGCTGACACGCCTGCTCAACATGGGCGTGGCGCCGTTCAACATCGCGTCCAGCGTGCTGCTCATCACCGCCCAGCGCCTCGTGCGACGGCTGTGCGAAAACTGCAAGCAGCCGGCCGACTACCCGCGCGACGCGCTGCTGAAGGCCGGCTTCATCGAAGAGGACTTCGATGGCAGCTGGAAGCCCTATCGCGCGGTCGGCTGCGGCAGCTGCACGAATGGCTACCGCGGCCGCGTCGGCCTGTATCAGGTGCTGCCCATCACCGAGGCCATCCAGCGCATCATCCTGGCGGAAGGCACGGCGATGGACATTGCCGAGCAGGCCAAAAGGGAAGGCGTGCGTGACCTGCGGCAGTCGGGCCTGGTCAAGGTGCGCGTCGGCGTCACGACGCTCGAAGAAGTCCTGTCCGCCACCAACGAATAAGTCAGTCCTCAGGAGAGTGCATGGCCACTGCCGCAGCCAAAGGCATCAAGGAATTCGTCTTCGAGTGGGAGGGCAAGGACCGCAACGGCAAGATCGTTCGCGGTGAACTCCGCGCGGGCGGCGAAGCCATGGTCAGCGCCACGCTGCGCCGCCAGGGCATCCTCGTCAACAAGGTCAAGAAGCGCCGCGTCAGCGGCGGCAAGTCCATCAAGCAGAAGGACATCGCGGTCTTCACACGCCAGCTTGCCACCATGATGCGGGCCGGCGTGCCGCTGCTGCAGTCCTTCGACATCGTCGGCCGCGGTGCCACGAACCCGCGCCTCACGAAGCTGCTCAACGACATCCGCCAGGACGTGGAGACCGGCACCAGCCTGTCTTCCGCCTTCCGCAAGCACCCGATGTATTTCGACGCGCTGTACTGCAACCTCGTCGAGGCCGGCGAGGCCGGCGGCATCCTGGAGGCGCTGCTGGATCGTCTGGCCGTCTACCAGGAAAAGACGGTGGCGATCAAGAACAAGATCAAGTCGGCGCTGACCTACCCGATCGCGGTGATGGTGGTCGCCTTCATCGTCGTCGCGGTCATCATGATCTTCGTCGTGCCGGCGTTCGAGGACGTGTTCAAGTCCTTCGGCGCCGACCTGCCGGCACCCACCTTGTTCATCATCGCGCTGTCCAAGTTCTTCGTCGGCTACTGGTGGGCGATCTTCGGCAGCATCGGCGGCGGCATCTACTTCTTCATCCAGAGCTGGAAGCGCTCCGAGAAGATGCAAAAGCGCATGGACCGCATCCTGCTGAAGGTGCCCGTGTTCGGCGACCTGATGTTCAAGTCGGCCATCGCGCGCTGGACGCGCACGCTGTCGACGATGTTCGCCGCCGGCGTGCCGCTGGTGGAAGCGCTGGACTCCGTGGGCGGCGCCTCGGGCAACGCGGTCTTCCAGGAGGCCACCGAGCAGATCCAGCGCGACGTCTCCACCGGTGCCGCGCTGACGACGTCCATGCAGACCACCGGCATCTTCCCGACGATGGTGCTGCAGATGGCCTCCATCGGTGAAGAGTCGGGCTCGCTGGACCACATGCTCGCCAAGGCCGCGGAGTTCTACGAGGACGAGGTGGACGAGGCCGTCAAGGCGCTGTCCAGCCTGATGGAACCCTTCATCATCGTCATCCTGGGCACCATCATCGGCGGCATCGTCGTGTCGATGTACCTGCCGATCTTCAAGCTCGGCCAGGTGGTCTGAATGGCGGTGGACTACAGCGTCTGGCTCTCACCCTGGGTTCTCGGTCTCTTCGGGCTGTGCATCGGCAGCTTTCTCAATGTCGTCGTCCATCGCATCCCGCTGATGCTGGAGCGGCAGTGGCTGCATGAGTCCGCCGCGCAACTGACCGACGCAGCTGCCATGGCCCGCGTGGCAGGCGTGCCGGCGGCCGAGGCCGACAAGCTGGCCAAGGCGGTGGATGCCTACGGCACGAAGATCGAAGCCCTGGCGCCCTTCAGCCTCGCCAGGCCGCGCTCGCGCTGCCCGCATTGCGGCCACGTGTTGCGCTGGCACGAGAACCTGCCCGTCATCGGCTGGCTGCGGCTCGGCGGCAAATGCGCGGCCTGCAAGGCACGCATCTCCGCGCGCTATCCGCTGGTCGAGCTCGCCACCGGCCTGGCCTTCGCGGCGCTGTCCTGGCGCTTCGGCGCGCAGCCGACCACGCTGCTGTGGTGCGGGTTCGTCGCTGCGCTGATCGCGCTGGCGATGATCGACTGGGACACGACGCTGCTGCCCGACGCCATCAACCAGCCCCTGCTGTGGGCCGGCCTCATCGCCGCACTGATGGGCTGGACCATCCCGCTGGACCAGGCCTTGATCGGCACGCTGGCCGGCTACCTGTCGTTGTGGTCGGTCTACTGGCTGTTCAAGCTGGCCACCGGCAAGGAAGGCATGGGTTATGGCGACTTCAAGTTGCTCGCCGCCCTGGGCGCGTGGCTGGGCTGGCAGATGATCCTGCCCATCGTGCTCGGCGCATCGGCCATCGGCGCCGTGGTGGGCCTGCTCATGAAGATGACGGCCGGCCTGCGTGAAGGCCGCTACGTGCCGTTCGGGCCCTTCCTCGCCGGCGGCGGGCTGGTCGTCCTGTTCGCCGGCCAGCAGACCGTGCTGGGCTGGCTGGGCTGGGCCTGACGCGGCACGGCCCATGCGCATCGGCCTGACTGGCGGCATCGGCAGCGGCAAGAGCACGGTCAGCGGCTTTTTCCGCGAGGCCGGCGCCAGCATCGTCGACACCGACGCCATCTCGCGGGCCTTGACGCTGCCGGGCGGTGCCGCCATGCCGGCGATCGCGGCGCAGTTCGGCCCCGGCTACGTCACGGCCGATGGTGCACTGGACCGCGACCGCATGCGCGCCCTGGCGTTTTCCGATGCGGCCGCCAAGCGCCGTCTCGAAGCCATCCTGCATCCGCTCATCACCGCCGAGGCGCTGTCGCAGGCGGACGCCGCGCGGTCGGCCCTGGTGGTCTTCGACGTGCCACTGCTGGTCGAGTCCGGCCGCTGGCGGCCGCGCGTGTCGCGCGTCCTCGTCGTCGACTGCGCCATCGAGACCCAGACCCGCCGCGTGCTGCAGCGCCCCGGCTGGACGCAGGAGCGCGTCGCCGGCGCCATTGCCGCGCAGGCCACGCGCGAGGCCCGCCGGGCCGCCGCCGACGCCGTGCTGGTCAACGATGGCATTTCGCTGACCGCGCTCAGAAATCAGGTCATGAGCCTGGCCACACGCTGGGGCTGTGAAACAATCACGGCGCCCTGATCGCAGACCCATTCCGAGGCGCCCTTGGTCCTGTACGAGTACCCGTTCAACGAGAGCATCCGCACGATGCTGCGCCTCGAACATCTGTTCGACCGCCTAGGCGCGCTGATGGAGCGCGAGACCGCGCTGGATCACCACTTCGCGCTGGTCACGCTGTTCGAGATCATGGACGTCGCTTCGCGCGCCGACCTGAAGAGCGACCTGCTCAAGGAGCTGGAGAAGCACAAGGCCCAGTTCCAGGCCTACCGCGGCAACCCTGGCGTCGAGGAAGCCCGGCTGGACGAAGTCATCGGCCGCATCGATGGTGCCTTCCAGCGGCTGAATGCGCTGGCCGGCAAGGCCGGGGCCGCGCTGACCAGCAACGACTGGCTGATGAGCATACGCAGCCGCATCAGCATCCCCGGCGGCACCTGCGAGTTCGACCTGCCGGCCTACTACAACTGGCAGCAACTGCTGCCGGTGCGCCGCCGCAAGGACCTGATGACCTGGGCCCAGACGCTGATGCCGCTGGCCGAGGCGCTGCAGGTGCTGCTGGGCCTGCTGCGCGACTCGGGCGCCCCGCACAAGGTCGCCGCCACCGCCGGCCAGTTCCAGCAGAGCCTGCCGGCGGGCCGGGTCTATCACCTGCTGCGCATGCGCATCGACCCCAGCCTCGGCCTCATCCCCGAAATCTCGGGCCACCGGCTGATGATCTCCATCCGCCTGATGCGCCAGGACGAGGAAGGCCGCCTGAAGCTGGCGGCGCAAGACACCAGCTTCGAGCTGGCCCTGTGCCTGTGAGCGCCGAGCCCAAGCCGCGCATCGTGCGCTGCCCGCAGTGCGGCGGCGACAGCATCTTCGCGCCCAGCAACAAATGGCGGCCCTTCTGCAGCGAGCGCTGCCGGCAGATCGACCTGGGCGCCTGGGCCAGCGAGAGCTTTCGCGTGCCGGCCACGCCGCCGCAGGACCCGGACGAACTCGGACCCGACGGCCAGCCGCTGCACTAGGCCGCCAGCAAGCCCCGCTCGACCAGCTGGCGCCGCGCCGCCGCGGCATCCGTGAACAGGATGGCCTGCCAGCCGCGGTTCAGCACCGCATCCACGTTGGCCGGGTGATCGTCCAGGAACAGCAGTTCCTCGGGCCTGGCGCCGAACTGCTGCTCGGCCAGCTGGAAGATTTCCGCACCGGGCTTGATGTGCTTGACCCGGCCCGAGAACAGGCCCGACTCGAACCACTCGTGCAGCGGGTGCGCGCTGGCGAGATGGTCCGCGAACGGCTCCGGCATGTTGGACAGGTAGTGCAGCGTGTGGCCGGCAGCGCGCAGGTCGGTGATCAGCGCCGCCGTGCCGGGAATCAGCGCCAACTCGCCGGGCACCGCGCGCAGCACGGCCTCGACATCCTCGATGGGCCAGCCGGTGCGCGCCACGATGCGCCCGATGACCTCGTCCGCACCGATCAAGCCCTGGTCGAACAGGCCCCAGTCACCGCCGTAGTTCTGGAAGAAGGCCTTGGCGACGCTTGCGCCCTCCTCCACCGTCGCGGCGCGATGCGGCCAGACGCGCGCCAGGAAGCTGGCGGGATGCCAATGGAACAGCACGCCGCCGAAGTCGAAGACGATCTTCATGGCGCCACCAACCGCTGAAGCAGCCCGGCCGTGGAGCCGTCCAGCCCCGCCATGTCACCGCTGTCCAGGCGCGGCAGCAACTGGCTGCACAAGGCCTTGCCCAGCTCCACACCCCATTGGTCAAAGCTGTTGATGCCCCACAGCGCGCCGGTGACGAACACGCGGTGCTCGTACAGCGCGATCAGTGCGCCGAGGGACCGCGGTGTCAGCGCGTCCAGCACCAGCGTCGTGCTGGGCCGGTTGCCGGGAAAGCTGCGGTGGCGGGACAGCACGTCGCGGTCCAGCGTGGCGGACGCGGTGGGCGCCGTCTCGGTCAGCGCCTGCGCAGCCGTCTTGCCCTGCATCAATGCCTGGCTCTGCGCCAGGCAGTTGGCGAGCAGCTTGCGGTGCTGGTCGGCCAGCTTGCCGGCAAGCTCGCTGCCTTCGTCGATGCCCTCGCCGTAGTGGGCGCGCTTCACGGCGATGAACTCGACCGGGATGACGTCCGTGCCCTGGTGCAGCATCTGGAAATAGGCATGCTGGCCGTTGGTGCCGGCTTCGCCCCAGACGACCGGCGAGGTGCCGAAGGGCAGCGCCTGGCCATCCAGGTCCACGCCCTTGCCGTTGCTCTCCATCTCCAGCTGCTGCAGATAGGCCGGCAAGCGGCGCAGGCCCTGGTGGTAGGGCGCGACGCTGCGGCTCGTGAAGCCGTGGAAGTTGCGGTACCAGACGTCCAGCAGGCCCAGCAGCACCGGCAGGTTGCGTTCCAGTGGCGTGGTCGCGAAGTGCAGGTCCATCGCGTGCGCGCCGGCCAGCAGCTCACGGAAACTCGCCGCCCCCACCGCCAGCGCGATGGGCAGCCCGATGACGGACCACAGCGAGTAGCGGCCCCCCACCCAGTCCCAGAAGCCGAAGGCCGTGTCGATGCCGAAGGCCGCAGCCGCGGCCGTGTTGCTGCTGGTGGCGACGAAGTGGCGGGCCACGTCGGTGCCGCCCGCGCCCAGGAACCAGGTCCTGGCGGCCAGCGCATTGGCCAGCGTCTCCTGCGTCGTGAAGGTCTTGGACGCGATGACGAACAGCGTGTGCCGGTGATCCAGGCGCGCCAGCACCGGCGCGATGTCGTGGCCGTCCACGTTGGAGACGAAATGCAGCTGCAGGTCGCGGCGGCCGTAAGCCTGCAGCGCCTGCACGACCATCGCCGGTCCCAGGTCGCTGCCGCCGATGCCGATGTGCACGACATCGGTGATCTCGCCTCGCTCGCCGCAGCGCACACCCTCGGCGAACGCCAGCATGGCGTCCAGCGAGGCCTGCACCTCGGCATTGAACGGTGCATCGCTGCCGGCCGGCGCGCGCAGCGCCGTGTGCAGCACCGCACGCCCCTCGGTGGTGTTCACCGGGTCGCCGCGCAGCAGCGCGTCGCGCCTGGCTTCCAGCCCGCAGTCGCGCGCGAGCTTCAGTAGCAGCGCGAGCGTGGCCGTGTCGATGCGGTTCTTGGACAGGTCGGCAAACACCTCGGGCGCCTCGAAGGACAGCGCCTCGAAGCGGCCCGCGTCCGAAGCGAACGCCGTGCGGATGTCGAAGCCGCGACCGCTCGCGGCGTAGTGAGCTTGCAGTTCAGCCCAGACGGTCGATTGGTCGCAGCGCTTCGTCATGGCCGTCAGGCAGCTTGAATCAGCTTGTCCAGCTTGCCGGCGTCCACGGCGAACAGGCGGATGCCTTCGGCCAGCTTTTCCGTGGCCATCGCATCCTCGTTCAACGCGAAGCGGAAGGCCGCTTCGTCCAGGTGCTGGGCCGGCATGGGCGCGGCCTTGCCTGCATCCAGCGCGCGGGCCAGCGGTGCGTCGGTGGCCTGGAGCTGGGCCAGCAGGTCGGGGCTGATGGTGAGCAGGTCACAGCCGGCCAGCGCCTGGATCTGGCCGATGTTGCGGAAGCTCGCACCCATGACCTCGGTCTTGATACCGTGCTGCTTGTAGTAGCCGTAGATCTGCGTCACGGATTTCACGCCGGGGTCGTTCACGCCCGCGCTGGACGCTTCATCCCAGCTCGCGCCCGCGGACTTCTTGTACCAGTCGTAGATACGGCCCACGAACGGCGAGATCAGCTGCACCCCGGCCTCGCCGCAGGCCACCGCCTGTGCGAACGCGAACAGCAGCGTCAGGTTGCAGTGGATGCCTTCGCGCTCCAGTTCGGCGGCGGCCTGGATGCCTTCCCACGTGGAGGCGAGCTTGATCAGCACGCGGTCGCGCGTGATGCCAGCGGCCTCGTAGAGCGAGATGATGCGGCGCGCGCGGGCCAGGCTTGCCGCCTTGTCGAAGGACAGGCGCGCGTCGACCTCGGTGGACACGCGGCCCGGCACGACCTTGAGGATCTCCAGGCCGAAGCGCACCAGCACGTGGTCCACGATCTCGTCCAGCGGCCGGCCGCGATGGGCGGCGACGGTTTCCTTCAGCAGCGGTGCGTAGTCGGGCGACTGCACGGCCTTCAGGATCAGCGACGGGTTGGTCGTCGCGTCGCGCGGCGCGAACTGCGCCAGTTGCAGGAAGTTGCCCGTGTCGGCAACGACGGTGGTGACGGCTTTGAGCTGGTCGAGCTGGTTCATGGTTGGCGTGCTTTCGGGCTGGCTGGATTGACCCGGCGAAGAAACTGCTGCATAGTATTTCACGAAACTAAGTTACACAACGGTTGGCGTCCCATGGGAGAGGCCAGCCTGGAGCCTCCGCAGATGTCCTTCGATCTCGTGTTCTTTGGCGGTACCGGCGACCTGACATGGCGCAAGCTGATGCCTGCGTTGTTCCAGGCCTTCCGGCACGGCAAGCTGCCCGAGGGCGGTCGCATTCTCGCCGTGGCGCGCGACGACCAGTCCGACGAGCGCTACCGCGAATGGCTCAAAGAACGGTTCCGCGAAGTCGATGCCGGCAAGCGCCCCAGCGACGAGGAGTTCGAGCGCTTCGCTTCATTGCTGCATTACAAGCGCATGGACTTGTCGCAGCCCGAGCACTACCAGGGCCTGAAGGACTGGCTGGACGCGCGCAACGCCGACACGGTGGTGCTGTACCTCGCCACCAGCCCCTACCTCTTCACGCAGATCTGCCAGCAGCTCGGCGCGGTGGGGTTGAACCACGACAAGGTGCGCGTCGTGCTGGAGAAGCCGCTGGGACACGACCTGGCGAGCGCCCAGGAGATCAACCGCGCGGTGCGCGGCGTGTTCGCCGAGAGCCAGGCCTTCCGCATCGACCACTACCTGGGCAAGCCGTCGGTGCAGAACCTGATGGCGCTGCGCTTCGGCAATGCGCTGTTCGAGCCGCTGTGGCGCCGCGAGAGCATCGCCAACATCCAGATCACGCTGGCCGAGCGCCTGGGCGTGGGCACGCGCGGTGCGTTCTACGACGGCACCGGCGCGCTGCGCGACATGATCCAGAACCACGCGCTGCAGCTGCTGACGATGATCGCGATGGAGCCGCCGTCGGCCAATGACGCCGACGCCATCCGCGACGAGAAGCTCAAGGTGCTCCGCTCGTTGAAGCCCTTCACGCCCGACAGCGTCGCCCGCGACGTGGTGCGTGGCCAGTACCGCGCCGGCAACATCGAGGGCGTGGTCGTGCCGGGCTATCTGGACGAGGTCAAGGTGCCGCCCGAGAGCCATTGCGAGACCTTCGTGGCGCTGCGCACCGAGGTCAACAACTGGCGCTGGGCCGGCGTGCCGTTCTACCTGCGCACCGGCAAGCGGCTGGCGGCGCGCGACGCGCAGATCGTCGTGAACTTCCGCCCTGTGCCGCACAAGATCTTCCCGGGCGGCAGCCAGCCGAACCGCCTCGTCATCAAGCTGCAGCCGGAGGATGGGCTGGAGCTGCAGCTGCTGGCGCAGAAGGGCACGGGCCAGGGTGAACAGCTGACGCCGGTGTCGCTGGACCTGGACTTCGACAAGGCCTTCGCCGCGCAGCGCGTGGGTGCCTACGAGCGGCTGCTGCTGGACGCCATCGCCGGCCGGCTGAACCTGTTCGTGCGCAGCGACGAGCAGGAGCAGGCCTGGCGCTGGGTGGAGCCCATCCTGGACGCCTGGGCCGCCGATCCGAGCGGTCCGCGCCCTTACACCTCAGGCTCCTGGGGGCCTGCTGCCGCGAGCGCCCTGGTCGCGCGCGACGGCTTCTCGTGGGCGGAAGAGCAATGAGGGCCGCCGCGCAGGGTCGCGCAACGCATCCGTTGAGCGGGGCGCTGACATGAGCATCCTGGAGCGCGTCAAAGCCGCCCTCCCCGCGCTGCCGCCGGCTGAGCAGCGCGTCGCCAAGCTGTTGCTGGCCGATGCCCGCGCGTTCGCCAGCCTGCCGGTCAGCGAGCTGGCCGACCGCTCGCATGTGTCCAAGCCCACCGTCGTGCGCTTCTGCCGCAGCGTGGGCTATGACGGCCTGGCCGACTTCAAGCTCAAGCTGGCCGGCAGCGTCAACGAAGGCGTGCCCTTCGTGCACCGCGCGGTCGATGAAGACGACAAGACGTCGGACATCATCGTCAAGGTGGTGGACAACGCCGTCTCGGCGCTGCTGCACTACCGCAACGACGCCGCTGGCCACGCGTTCGAACGCGCCATCGACGCGCTGACCGAATCGGCCCGCCACGGCCGGCGCATCGAGTTCTACGGCGTCGGCAACTCCGGCATCGTCGCGCAGGACGCGCAGCACAAGTTCTTCCGGCTGGGCGTCAACACGGTGGCCACAAGCGACGGCCACGTGCAGCTGATGAGCGCGACGATGCTGCAGCCGGGCGACTGCGCCGTCATCATCAGCAACTCCGGCCGCAGCCGCGACCTGCTGGACGCCGCCGAGATCGCGCGCAAAAAGGGCGCCGCCATCATCATCATCACCGCCAGTGCGTCGCCGCTGGCGCAACTGGCGCTCGGGCCCAACCAGATCCTGCTGGCGGTGGACCACCCCGAGGACTTCGACCGCTACAGCCCCATGGTGTCGCGGCTGCTGCACCTCATTGCGGTGGACATCCTGACGACGGGCGTTGCGCTGAAGCTGGGCCAGCAGCTGCGGCCCATGCTTCAGGAAATCAAGAAGAACCTGCGCGCCAAGCGCTACTCGGCCTGACACGGCGTTCACACCGCAGCAAAGGGCCGCCTGGAACATGGCGGCCCTTCTGTCCTGCCAACGGCGCCCTCATGCTGCGTGCTTCGCTGGTCCCGATCCTGGCCCTGGCTGCATTGGCCGGTTGTGCCGACACGACCCGCGCGACCGCACCGGCAGCGGCCGAAGCGACCCCCAACGCACGCTGCGACCGCGAAACGCAGATCGGCTCACTGATGCCCAAGAAGGATTGCGGCCCCTCGCTCAGCGAGGAGGACAAGCAGCGACTGGCGGCGGAATTGCGCAACAGGGCCACGCCCACGGGCGTGTCGGCACCCGGCAAATAGCAGCAAGCCGGCAGCGCGCGCCCGTCAGCCGCCGCCGCCCTGTGCGACTGCGGCAGGCCACAGCAACTCGGCCACTCCGTACACCCGGGCCAGCTCCTGCAGCTTGGGCGGGGCGTCATCAAGCTTGAGCGTCAGGCCCTGTTCGCCGCACTGGCGCGCCGCGCTCAGCAGCAGGCTGAGCGCCGAGGAATCGAAATCGGCCAGCGCGCCGGCAGACAGCCGGACTTCCCCGCCTGCCGCCACCAGCACCTGGGCCGCCTCGGCCCGCAGCGCGGGCGACATCTGCGCCCAGGCTGCCCGGGCATCGTCCATGCGCAGCCGGGCCGGCAGCTTCAGCGCACTCAAGATCAGCCCTTGGCCGCCGGTGCAGCAGCCTTGGCGTTCTTGTCGGCCAGGCTCTTGATCAGGCCGTCGATGCCGTTGGCGCCGATCTCCTGGGCGAAGCTGTTGCGGTACTGGTCCGCCAGCCAGATGCCCAGCACGTTGACGTCGTAGATCTTCCACTCGGCGCCGGCCTTTTCCAGACGGTAGTCGAGCTGGATGGCATCGCCCTTGCCGCGGATCTCGGTGCGCACCACCACCTCGGTGTCGGTGGGCTGCGCACGCAGCGGCTTCATGCCGATGGTCTGGTCCTTCACCTGCGTCAGCGCGCCGGCATAGGTGCGCACCAGCAGCGTCTTGAACTCGGCCTGCAGCTTGGCCTGCTGGTCAGGCGTGGCCTGGCGCCAGAAGCGGCCCACTGCGGAGGAGGTCATGCGCGTGAAGTTGATGTGCGGCATCACCTTGGCATCCACCAGGGCGATGATCTTGGAGATGTTGCCGGACTGGATGTCCTTGTCGGCCTTGACGGCCTCGATGGTCTCCAGCGAGAGCTGGCGGATCAGCAGGTCAGGGGCGCTGGCGTCAGCGGCGTGGGCCGCATGCACAAGGCCCAGCCCCAGGGTGGCCACGGCCAGCAGGCGGCGCAGGGAGGTCAGCAGAGTCATGGTGTCGCTTTCTCTAACGGGGACGGCCACTCAACGCGCCAGCCCCGGGTTTGGTTCACCGCGTGGCGGCGGAGGCGGGTTCTGCGGGTTTCTTGACGGTGGCCACGGGCGCGGCGGACGCAGGCGTCGCGGCCGGCGTCGCGCTGGCAGCCGAAGCCGGTGCAGCCGCGGCCTGGCCGGCGGCCGCACCGTTGCCGGGCACCAGCACCTCGACCTCGTCGTCACCCTCGTCGTCGAAGCTGCCGCGCCGCTGCAGGTAGGCGTCGCGATAGAAGGTGTACTTGTCCAGCGCGATGCCTTCGAGCATCTCGCCGGCGCGCAGGAAATTGGCCCGCGTGTTGACGAGGCTGAGCGCGGTGATGCCGACCTTCTTGCGGCCGTCGTCGAAGAGCACGCCGGGCGACGCCTGCCAGTCCACCGGCAGCGCCAGCGAGTCACGCACCGACGACGGGCCGAACAGCGGCCAGACGATGTACGCGCCCGTGCCCATGCCCCACTTGCCCAGCGTCTTGCCGAAGTCCTGGCTGTTCTTTTCCAGGCCCGCCTCGGTCGCGATGTCCAGCACACCGGCCAGGCCGAGCGTGGAGTTCACCGCGAAGCGCATGCCCTGCTCGACGCCGGCCTTGAAGCGGCCCTGCAGCATCAGGTTCACGGCCGACCAGGCATCGCCGATGTTGCCGAAGAAGTTGTCGATGCCGGTGCGCACAGGCGAAGGCACGATCTCGGAGTAGGCCGTCGCGATGGGCTTGAGCACGTTCTCATCGACCTTGTCGTTGAAGGCGAAGACCTTGCGGTTCCACGACTCCCACGGGTCCAGCCGCTGGCCCTTGGAGCCCATGACCTTGTCCAGCGCGCGGTCGATGCGCGTCCCGACGCCCTGCACGGTCTGGCAACCCGCCAGGCCCAACGCCAGCGACAACGTCGCCAGCCAACGAATCACATGGCTCACGGTTTGCCTCCCGATGCGGCGGCCGGCGCGGCACTGCCCATGTCGGACGCCTTGCTGTTGATGAACTGGCCGATCAGGTTCTCCAGCACCACGGCGCTCTGCGTCTGCATGATGACGTCGCCGCCCGCGAGGTTCTTCTCCTCGGCGCCAGGCTCCAGGCCGATGTACTGCTCGCCGAGCAGGCCCGAGGTCAGGATCTTGGCCGAGCTGTCCTTGGGGAACAGCGTGGCCTTCTGCAGATTGATGACGACCTTGGCCTGGAAGGTCTTGTCGTCGAAGCTGATCGAATCCACGCGGCCCACGACGACGCCGGCGCTCTTGACCGCCGCGTTGGGCTTCAAGCCGCCGATGTTGTCGAAGCGCGCCGACACCTGGTAGGTCGCGTCGAAATTGAGGCTGAGCAGATTGCCTGCCTTCAACGCGAGGAAGAGCACCGCCGCGCCGCCCAGCAGCACGAACAGCCCCACCCACGCGTCATGTCGAGAGGATTGCATCCTGGGTCTCCCTGACTCTCTTAAATCGAAAACATCATCGCGGTCAGCATGAAGTCCAGCGCCAGCACGGCCAGGGACGACAGCACGACGGTGCGCGTGGTGGCGGCCGACACGCCTTCCGGCGTGGGCTTGCAGGTGTAGCCCTGCAGCAGTGCGACGAAGGTGACCGTGACGCCGAACACCAGGCTCTTGACGACGCCGTTGCCGACATCCGCGAACACATCCACCCCGCCCTGCATCTGCGACCAGAACGCGCCGGCATCGATGCCGATCAGCGGCACGGCCACCAACCAGCCACCCATGATGCCGACGGCCGAGAAAACGGCGGCCAGCAAGGGCATTGCAATGACGCCGCCCCAGAAGCGCGGTGCCAGCACGCGCTGCAGCGGGTCCACGGCCATCATCTCCATCGCGGTGAGCTGCTCGCCGGCCTTCATCAGGCCGATCTCGGCCGTCAGCGACGTGCCCGCGCGGCCGGCGAACAACAGTGCCGTGACCACCGGCCCCAGCTCACGCACCAGGCTGAGCGCGACAAGCAGGCCCACCGCCTCGGCCGAACCGTAGCGCTGCAGCGTGTAGTAGCCCTGCAGCGCCAGCACGAAGCCGACGAACAGGCCCGACACGCCGATGATGGACAGCGACCGGTTGCCCAGATAGAAGACCTGCTCGCGCACCAGTACGAAGCGCGCGAGCGCCTTGGGCGAACGGGCCAGCAGCCCGAAGAACAGGCGCGTGGACGCGCCCACGTCGGCCAGCTTGAGCCGCACGCCGGCACCGATGCGGGTGGCCAGCGCCATCATGCCGGCACCCCGAAATCCTCGGCGACAGGACTGGCGGGCTGATGAAAGCGCACCGGTCCGTCCGGCTGGGCACCGACGAACTGGCGCACCAGCGGGTCGTCGCTGCGGCGCAGCTCGTCGGGCGTGCCCTGGGCCACCACGCGGCCATTGGCCACCATGGCCACCTCGTCGGCGATGCCGAAGGTTTCGTGCAGGTCGTGCGAGACGATGATGCTGGTCAGGCCCAGTGCGTCGTTCAGGTCGCGGATCAGCCGCGCCGCCACGCCCAGGGAGATGGGATCGAGGCCGGCGAAGGGCTCGTCGTAGAGCACCAGGTCCGGGTCCAGCGCGATCGCGCGCGCCAGCGCCACGCGCCGCGCCATGCCGCCGGACACTTCGCTGGGCATCAGGTCGCGCGCGCCGCGCAGGCCCACCGCGTTGAGCTTCATCAGCACCAGGTCGCGCACCATGGCCTCGGGCAGGTCGGTGTGCTCGCGCAAGGGAAAGGCGACGTTCTCGAACACGCTCAAATCGGTGAACAGCGCGCCGAACTGGAACAGCATGCCCATGCGCCGACGCACGGCGTACAGCGCCTTCAGATCCAGCGGCGCCAGGTCCTGCCCGTCGAACAACACCTGGCCCGACAGCGGGCGCAGCTGGCGGCCCAGCAGCCGCAGCACGGTGGTCTTGCCGCCACCGGACGTGCCGATCAGCGCCAGCACCTTGCCCCGTTCGAGCTTCAGGTTGACGCCATCCAGGATCACGCGGTCACCGTAGCCGCAGCTGACGTTGCGCAGTTCGATCAGAGGTTGGGGTGCAGGGGTCACCGCGGTGGCGTGGGAAGAAAGGGCGCCATGATAGGGGAAACACCGATCCTCTCGCGGACGCGCCCAGGATGACCCACGCCAGTCGGTGGACACCGCCTCGACAGCGGCCTGAGGGCGCGATGGCCCCGCAGGCCAAGCGTGCGCCAGTTCACGCTTGGAGCGACCGCGGCGACCAACGGCTCGAAGCGCTGCGACGAGCGGTAGGCACCGCCCGGGTGGCGACACCAAAATACCGTCACACCACGAACCCCTGCCCACATGCCCAGCACGACCTCCTCACGCGGCTTCACGCTGATCGAACTGATGATCGTCGTGGCCATCGTCGCCATCCTGGCTGCCGTGGCCCTGCCGCAGTACAAGGATTACGTCACCCGCGGCCGCATCCCTGACGCGACCTCAGGGCTGTCGACACGGCAGGTGCAGATCGAACAGTATTTCCAGGACAACCGTACCTACGCGGGCGCGACCGCCTGCGCGACCGACAGCACCAGCAGCAAGTACTTCACGTTCACTTGCTCGGCCACCGCCAGCGCCTACACGCTGACCGCGACCGGCAGCGGCGCCATGACGGGCTTCGCCTACAGCGTCAACCAGTCTGGCAGCAAGAGCAGCACGGTCACCGGCGTGTCGGGCTGGACCGGCAACAGCAGTTGCTGGATCATCAACAAGGGCGGCGTGTGCTGAACCTGCGACGGTCGCGCGGCGTCAGCCTCATCGAGCTGATGGTCGTGGTGACCATCACCGGCATTGCGCTTGCGATGGCCATTCCCACCTTCGGCAACTGGATCGCCGGCGTGCGCATCCGCTCGACCGCCGAGGCACTGCAAGCCGGGCTGCAATATGCCAAGAGCGAAGCCACCAGCCGCAACACCCAGGTGCGCTTCCAGCTGACCACCACGCTGGATGCCAACTGCACGCTCAGCACGAGCGGCACGAACTGGGTGGTCGACGCGGTGGACGCCGACACGACCACCGACTCGGTCGCCGGCCAGTGCGACCTCGCTCCCAGCGACACCACCGCGCCCAGCATCCTCATGAAGCGGGCCAACGAGGTGGGCAACGTGAGCGTGCTGGGCTCGGACAGCGCGGTGGTCTTCAACGGCCTGGGCCGCCAGGCGGTCGCCGCGCCGGCCACCTCCGCCGCCACGGTCAGCATCGACATCACCTCGCCGGCCGGTGCTTGCGCCGCCAGCGGCGGGCCCATCACCTGCCTGCGCCTGCTCGTCTCGCCGGCCGGCCAGGTGCGCATGTGCAACCCCAACATGGCCAGCGGCGACCCGCAGGCCTGCTGACGATGAAGCCCAACTCCCGCCCCCAACGCGGCGTGATGCTGCTGGAAGTGCTGATCGCGCTGCTGATCTTCGCGCTGGGTGTGCTGGGCCTGGTGGGACTGCAGGCACGCGCCGCGCGTGATTCCAGCCAGACCAAGTACCGCGCCGACGCGACGCTGCTGGCCAACGACCTGCTGGGCCAGATGTGGCTGACCAGCCGCGACTACGCCACGCTCAACGCCGCCTTCACGAGCTCAGGCTCCGGCGGCGCTCGGTACAACACCTGGAACGCCCGCGTGGCGAACGCGCTGCCCGGCGCCGTCGCCAACCCGCCCACGGTCGTGCTGGCCCAGGTGCAGCCGCTGCCGGCCATCGTGGCGGGCGCCAGCGCGCCCGCTACCGGGCTGACCTCCAGCAGCCAGGTGACCATCACCGTTTACTGGAAGGCGCCGGGCGAGCCGGCCGCCGACCCGGCCCACAAGATCGTGCTGGTCAACGAGATCCGATGATGCGACGCCGCCCACTTCCCCCTGCGCCGCTGCGCGGCCTGAGCCTGATCGAGCTGCTGGTGGGGCTCGTCGTCGCGATGGTCGCCGTCATCGTCGTCATGCAGATGTTCCGCCTGTCCGAAGGCATGCGCCGCTCCACCACCGGCGGCGACGACGCGCAGACCACCGGCGCCATCGCGCTGAGCCTGCTGCAGCGCGACCTGCGTCAGGCCGGCCAGGGCCTGATGAGCCCGCAGCTGCTGGGCTGCCAGCTTGCGCTGGGCAACGGCAATACCGTGGCACTGCTGGCGCCGCTGCTCATCAACCCGGCCGGCATACCCGCGGGCGATGCCAACACCGACGTGCTGCTGATCGCCTACGGCTCCAGTCAGAGCTCGCCCGAAGGGGCGCTCATCAGTGCGCAGACCAGCTCGGCCACCTATGCCGTCACGGCACCGTCGTCCTTCCGCGTGACGGACCGCGTCATCGTGACGACGCCGGCGCGCGCCACCCCCTGCGCATTGACGCTCACCGGCCTGGCCGCGTCGCCCACGCCTACCACCATCACCGTGCAGACCGCGGTGGCCGCCGCCGCCAACGGGGTGGTCTACAACTACGGCCCCGCGCCGCGCTTCGTCGCCTACGCGGTGCGCGGTGGCCGGCTGACGTCCTGCGACTACATGTCGCAGGACTGCACCAGCGCCGCTGCCGCGAACTGGACGGAGGTGGCCGACAACGTCGTCAGCCTGCGCGCCATGTATGCCCAGGACACCTCGACGCCGCGCACAGGCCAGGCCGGTACCTACAACCAGACGACGCCGGCCATGAGCGGCGCCACCGCCTGGTGCGGCCTCACCCGCATCGTGGGCATCAGCCTCACGCTGGTGGCGCGCAACCGGCAGCCCGAGACGAGCGCCGTCGCGGCATCCGCGCCGATCTGGTCGGGCCAGGCCAGCGTCCCCATCACGCTGAGTGGCAGCGACGCCGGCAACTACCGCTACAAGACCTTCGAGACCACCGTCCCGCTGCGCAACATGCCCGGCGCGACCGAGCCGGCGTTCACGTCATGCTGACCCCCCGCCCGCACCCCCCTCTGCGCCTGCGGGCGCCGCAGCGCGGCCTCGTGCTGGTGCTGGCGCTGATCGTGCTGGCCGCGCTGTCGCTGGCCGCTGTGGGCATGATGCGCGGCGTGTTCGGCAGCAACCGCGTGGCCGGCAACCTGGCGGCCCAGCAGGCCGTGGTGCAAGCCGCTGACGTCGGCGTCGAGCGCGCGGTGGCTTGGCTGGAGCAGCAGACCACCGCCACCCAGCCCGACGCCAACGCGGCCAACCCATCGACCGCACCTGCGGTACTGGTCAACAGCCTCTACCAGACGATCATCAAGAGCCCCACCAACACCGCGCCGCTGTACAGCTACAGCGCCACGCGAGCCGATCCCAGCGCCACGCAGACCTGGCAGTCGTTCTGGGACGCGCAGGCGGCCATCGGGCTGGCCAACACGCTGGCAGCGGATGCGCAGGGCAACCAGGTCTCGTTCATGGTGCACCGCCTGTGCGCGAATGCGGGCGCCCCCGACGCCTCGGGTTGCGAAGCCGCGCCCACCGTACCGGCCGCCGTGTCCAACAGTTCCAAGTCCAGCGCGTTGAAGCTGCGCCAGTCCAGCCAGGTCTATTACCGGATCACCGTGCGGGTCCAGGGCCCGCGCAACGCCACCAGTTTCATCCAGGCCATCGTCGCGATCTGATGGATCGCGCGACCCCATCGACGAGGTGCCCATGATGCTCCGCTTCCCCCTCCCCCGCCTGCTGCTGGCCGCCGCCCTGTCCTTCTGCGCGGCGCACGGTTTCGCCGCCGTGACCGACATCTCGCAGGCGCCGCTCATCATCTCCAACCAGGATGCGGTCAAGGCCAACCTGCTGTTCGTGCTGGACGACTCCGGCTCGATGAACTTCGACTTCCTGCCGGACCACATCAACGGCAGCGACGGCGCCACCGGCGCCAACCCGGCGCTGTGCCGCAGCGCCGGCGCCACCGGCGCCAGCAGCGGCAGCTTCGGCAATGCATGCTGCCAGCGCGGCAACGTCAACAACGCATGCTGGACCGGTACGCCGCCCTTCTCCTACTCGGCCCACCCGCCCTTCCTCGCCGCGGGCTTCAACGGCCTCGCCTACAACCCGGCCGTCGTCTACGCGCCGCCCGTCAAGGCCGACGGCAGCTACTGGCCCTCGCAGACGCGCACGGCCACGAACGGCTGGACGGCAGTGAAGAACGACGCGTACAACGTCCAGAACACCAGCTCGATCAACCTGATCACGCAGTTTCCCGACACGCAGTGGTGTTTCGACTCGGCGCTTACCGACTGCCTGCGCAACGGCAACTACGCGCTGCCGGGCACCGTGAACGGCAAGGCCTACACGCGCTACAGCGCCACGGTCGCCTCGGGCAGCGGCCTGGTCACGACCGGCTCGCCGGACAACGCCGTGGCCGTCAGCCGCGACTTCGGCCCCCACTACTACGTCATCAACACGCCGGAGTACTGCAACAGCATCGACCTGCGCGACTGCCGCATGGGCAGCACCGGCAACTACACCATCCCGGCACCGGTACGGTGGTGCAATTCCGACACCAACGCACGCGCACTGCAACCCGCCGTGGCCGCATGCCAGGCCGTGCGCAGCGGCACCTTCAGCTTTCCCCGCTACCCGACCAAATACTTCTCTTCGGGCAGCGCCGGCACCAACGCGAGCCTGAGCTTCACCGTCACGCTCACCGGCTGCAGCAGTGGCAAGGTGGCCGGCATCCAGTGGGTCAAGGTCGCAGGCGTGGACCTCTTCGCCGGCTCGCCCACCGGCAACACCGCCACCGCCTCCACGCTGGCCAGCGCGGTCGTGTCGGCCATCAATGCCAACACGGTCGACACGGGCTTCTTCGCCAGCGCCAGCAACGCCACCGTCACGCTCTACGCCACCATCAACAAGGGCGCCGTCACCAGCAGCGCCTCGCTGGCGGCCAACACCTCGTCCACCTGCACGGTCACGCCCACCACGCTGGGCTCGTTCTCAGGCTATTCGGCGCCGACGTCCAGCTACCCCGGCAGCTTCCAGCGCGTGGACATCACGCCCGGCACCACCGCCAACCCCAACGTCTTCGCACGCCCGTCCTCGCGTGCGGACTGCTCGGGCATCGCGGGCGGCACCAGCGGCAACTGCACCTACGACGAGGAGATGACCAACTTCGCGAACTGGTGGACGTACTACCACACGCGCATGCAGTCGATGAAGTCCTCGGCCGCGTCGGCCTTCGGTGCCCTGGGCAGCAACCGCCGCGTCGGCTACCTCAGCATCAACAACGCCACCGGCAGCGACTTCCTCAACCTCAACACCTTCGAGACCACGCAACGCAGCAGCTGGTTCAACAAGCTCACGGCCGCCAAGCCCAGCGGCTCCACGCCGTTGCGCGCCGCGCTGGCCACGGCAGGCCGGCTCTACGGTGGCCGGTTCAACGGCACGACGCTCAACGGGTCGACGGTCACCGACCCGATGCAGTACTCCTGCCAGCGCAACTTCACCGTGCTGTCCACCGACGGCTTCTGGAACGAGAGCAACAACCCGGTGCAGCTCAACGGCAGCACGGCCATCGGCGACCAGGACAGCGGCCTGGACCGCCCGATGATGGATGGCAACGGCACGGCCAACACGCTGGCCGACGTCGCCGCGTACTACTACGGCACCGACCTGCGCACCGGCACCACCGGCCAGAAGCTGTGCGTGAGCGGCGGCACGTCCACCACCACGCCCGGCACGGGTGCCGACGTCTGCGGCAACGACGACCCCTCGCCCAGCATCAACTTCCAGCGCATGTTCACCTTCACGCTGGGCCTGGGTGCCTCGGGCTACATGCAGTTCACGTCCGACTACCTCAGCGGCGGCTCCAAGGACTTCAACGCCATCTCGCAGGTCACGGCGGCCGACCCCAGCTCGGGCGTCTGCAGCTGGCAGACCAGCGGCACCTGCAACTGGCCCACGCCGGTCAGCAACACGCTGACGGCCGTGGACGACCTCTGGCACGCGGCGGTCAACGGCCACGGCACCTACTTCAGCGCCTCGGACCCCTCCACGCTCTACAACGGCCTGAGCAGCGCGCTGCGCTCCATCGGCGGCGTGGCGGCGGCTGCTGCGGCGGCGACAACCAGCAACCCCAACGTCTCGCAGGGCGACAACCAGATCTTCCAGTCCAACTTCCAGTCGGCGGAATGGTCCGGCGAGCTCAAGGCCACCACCATCGACCTGAACAGCGGCGCCGTCAGCGACACCGCCACCTGGTCCGCCCAGGGTCAGTTGGACACCAACGCCTCGCGCACCCTCTACATGCGCTCCAGCGGCGCCACCAACGGCCTGAAAGCCTTCAGCTGGGCCGCGATGAGCACGGGCGAGCGCGCCTACTTCGGCAAGAACTGGATCACCGCGGCCAGCGGCAGCGGCAACAGCGGGCCGTCGCTGAGCCAGTTGTGCACCGGTGCGGCCTACTGCCTGACGACCGATGCGCAGAACGCCGCCGTCGGCGAGCCGCTGGTGAGCTACCTGGCCGGCGACCGCAGCAACGAGGGCGACCTGGGCACCACCACCAAGTTCTACCGGCCGCGCGTTCACCTGCTGGGCGACATCGTCAACTCCGAGGTGGCCTACGTGGCCAAGTCGCTGGTGACCTACACCGACGACGGCTACGGCAGCTTCGCGCTGCAGCAGGCCGCCAACAACCCGCCGATGGCCTACGTGGGCGCCAACGACGGCATGCTGCATGCCTTCAACGCCAGCACCGGCGCCGAGGTCTGGGCGTACGTGCCGACGGCCGTGCTGCCCAACCTGTACCGGCTGGCCGACAAGCAGTACGCCGCCAACCACCAGTACTACGTGGACGGCTCGCCGGTGGTGCAGGACATCAAGATCGGCACGCAGTGGCGCACCATCCTCGTCAGCGGCCTGGGCGCCGGCGGCAATGCCTACTTCGCGCTGGACATCACCGACCCGGCCAACCCCAAGTCGCTGTGGGAGTTCACCGACGCCAACCTGGGCCTGACGGTGGGCCGCCCCGAGATCGGCAAGCTGACCGACGGCACCTGGGTCGTCATCTTCGCGTCCGGCTACAACAACACCGCCGACGGCCTCGGCCGCCTGTACGTGCTGAACGCGGCCACCGGCGCGGTCATCCGCACCATCGCCACCACCGCCGGCTCAGCCGCCACGCCTTCCGGGCTGGCGCACATCCGCGCCTGGGTGGACAACAGCGTCACCGACAACACCATCCAGCGCGTCTACGGTGGCGACAACCTCGGCAACCTGTGGCGCTTCGACGTCAACAACAACGTCGGCGCGCCGGGCTACGAGGCGCTGCAACTCGCCACGCTCAGCGGCCCCACCGGGGTGACACAGCCCATCACGTCGCGGCCCGAGCTGGGCCAGGTGGGCAGCTATGTGATGGTGTTCGTCGGCACCGGCCGCTACCTGGGCCAGAGCGACCTCACCAACGCCGACGTGCAGAGCATCTACGGCATCAAGGACCCGATGACCGCCAGCGGCATCGGCACCTCGCTGAACCCGCGCAGCACGGCCAACCAGTTCGTGCAGCAGACGCTGACGCTGTCGACCTCCGGCTGTCCCACCGGCTCCAGCGCCTGCCAGTCGGGCGACACGGTGCGCACCAACAGCAACAACAGCGTCAACCTGGCCGTGAACGGTGGCTGGTTCGTCGACCTGCCCATGAGCCGGGAGCGCGTCAACACCGATCCGCAGCTGGCGCTGGGCACGCTGGTGGTCAACTCCAACGTCATCGCCCAGGGCGACCTCTGCAAGGTGGGCGGCAGTTCCTGGTCCAACGTCTTCAACTACGCCACCGGCGGCGCGGTGGACTCGTCCAAGGGCGTCAGCAGCGTGGCGCTTGGCAATGCGATCGCCACGCGGCCGGCGCTTGTGCGGCTGCCCAACAACAAGGTCATCAGCATCACGCGGCTGTCCGACGTCAGCACCGCCATCACGACCATCCCGACCTCGCCGGCCCTCAACACGACGCGCCGCCTGTCGTGGCGGGACCTGCTGCAGCAGTGAGGCCTGCCGCGGCCCGGGCGCGGCGTGCCGTGCTCGGGTGCGCCCTGCTGGCCGCAGGCCTGCACCTGCCGCTCCTCACCGGGCTGCACCGGCCCGCCCCGGCCGCCGGCCTGCCGGCCGCGACGCGGGCCATGCAGGTCCGCGAGTTGCCGCCCGCGGCGGTGGCACCTGCAGCGCGACTCGCCCCCGCGGCCGAAGGCGCACCCACCGCGCCGGCCACACCGCCGATGCCCGAGGCGGGACCGCCACCCGAGTTCACGCCCGGTCCGCCGGAGCTGCCGCTGCCGGACGCCGAACTGCCCGCGGGCGGTGTCACGTTGCGCGTCTACCTGGTGGCCGACGAGGGCGGCCATGTGGCGCGTGTGGTCGCTCGCAGCCTGTCGGACGCCACGCCGGATGCCTTCCGGCTGGTGGCCGAGCACGCGCTGGGCGACGCGCACCT
This sequence comes from Roseateles sp., assembly GCF_965229315.1. Classification (GTDB taxonomy): domain Bacteria; phylum Pseudomonadota; class Gammaproteobacteria; order Burkholderiales; family Burkholderiaceae_C; genus Pelomonas. The sequence goes on along the minus strand of NZ_CBDDJA010000002.1, from coordinate 530,310 downwards.
GCAGCCGGCCGGCGCGGCGCGCGCCTATTGCCTGAGCTTGCGCTTCGACGCTGCGCTGCCGGCGCCGCAATTGGGCTGGCTGCCATACGCGGCGGGCCGGCCGGAACGCTGCCTGGGCGGGCCTGCCGGCCCCCCCAGGCCTCTCTCGCGCTGAACCGTCAGCGCGGCAGCGTCGTCGCACCCATCAGGTACTCATCCACCGCGCGTGCGGCCTGGCGGCCCTCGCGGATGGCCCACACGACCAGGCTCTGGCCACGGCGGATGTCACCGGCGGCGAAGACCTTGTCGACATTGGTCTTGTACGCGTTTGCGCCCTCGGTCGTGGCCTTGCCGTTGCCGCGGGCGTCCTTGTCGACGCCGAAGGCTTCCAGCACGGTCGCGACCGGTGCGGTGAAGCCCATGGCGAGCAGCGCGAGGTCGGCCTTGAGGACCTGCTCGCTGCCCTCGACCTCGGTCATCTTGCCGCCCTGCCACTGCAGTCGCACGGTCTTGACGCCGGTGAGCTTGCCCTTCTCGCCCAGGAACTCCTTGGTGGCGATGGCGAACTCGCGCTCGCAGCCCTCTTCGTGGCTGCTCGAAGTGCGCAGCTTGATCGGCCAGTAGGGCCAGGTCAGCGGGCGGTCCTCGACCTCGGGCGGCTGCGGCAGCAGCTCGAACTGGGTCACGCTCTTGGCGCCGTGTCGGTTGCTGGTGCCCACGCAGTCGCTTCCGGTGTCGCCGCCGCCGATGACGATGACGTGCTTGCCGTCGGCGCGCAACTGGTTCTTCAGCTTGTCGCCCGCGTTGACCTTGTTCTGCTGCGGCAGGAACTCCATGGCGAAATGCACGCCCGCAAGATCGCGTCCAGGCACCGGCAGGTCGCGCGATTGCTCGGCACCACCGGTCAGCACTACGGCGTCGAACTGCGCCTTCAGCTCGTCGGCGCTGATCGTCTCCTTGGCCCAGTTCGTGACCTTGGACCCCTCCGGTAGAGCGCCGATCAGCACGCCGGTGCGGAACTCGACGCCCTCGGCCTGCATCTGCTCGACACGGCGGTCGATGTGGGACTTCTCCATCTTGAAGTCCGGAATGCCGTAGCGCAGCAGGCCGCCGACACGGTCATTCTTCTCGAACACGGTGACGCCGTGGCCCACACGCGCCAGTTGCTGCGCCGCGGCCAGGCCGGCCGGGCCGGCACCGACGACGGCGATCTTCTTGCCGGTGCGGTTCCTCGGTGGCTGCGGCCTGACCCAGCCCTCGGCCCAGGCCCGGTCGATGATGGCGTGCTCGATGGACTTGATGCCCACCGCGTCGTCATTGACGTTCAGCGTGCAGGCCGCCTCGCAGGGCGCGGGGCAGATGCGGCCGGTGAACTCGGGGAAGTTGTTGGTGCTGTGCAGCACGGCAATCGCGTGCTGCCAGTCCTCCGGCCGGCCCTTGTAGACCAGGTCGTTGAAGTCCGGGATGACGTTGTTGACCGGGCAGCCGCTGTTGCAGAACGGCGTGCCGCAGTCCATGCAGCGGGCACCCTGCTGCCTGGCCTGCTCGACGTTCAGGCCGATGACGAATTCCTTGTAGTTCTTGACGCGAGCGGGGACGGGCTCATAGCCCTCTTCCAGGCGCTCGTATTCCATGAAGCCGGTGACTTTTCCCACGTTGGCGCTCCTCAGACTTTCACGGGCTCGGCCTGCTTGGCCTGAGCGATGGTTTGTGCGGCGGCCTTGGCGGCGTTGATCTCGCCCAGCGCCCGGCGGTACTCGTTCGGGAACACCTTGACGAACCTGGCGCGCGACTCGGCCCAGTGGTCCAGGATGTCGCGGGCGCGCTGGCTGCCGGTCCAGCGGTGATGGTCTTCCAGCAGCTTCTTGAGGATGGCCTCGTCGGTCTGCGGCTCGCGGTCCGCGCCGTCGACGGCCTTGGTGCGGTGCCAGATGGCCTTGTCGACCGTCGCCTCCTGTTCGTGCGCGGGCAGCAGCTTGTCCAGCGACACCATGGCGGTGTTGCAGCGCTTGGCGAAGTGGCCGTCCTCGTCATAGACATAGGCGATGCCGCCGCTCATGCCGGCCGCGAAGTTGCGGCCGGTCTTGCCCAGCACGGCGACGGTGCCGCCGGTCATGTACTCGCAGCCGTGGTCGCCCGTGCCCTCCACCACCGTGGTGGCGCCCGACAGGCGCACCGCGAAGCGCTCGCCCGCCACGCCGCGGAAGAAGGCCTCGCCACGCGTCGCGCCGTACAGCGCGGTGTTGCCGACGATGATGTTCTTGGTCGCGTCGCCGCGGAAGTCGATGCTGGGGCGCACGACGACACGGCCACCCGACAGGCCCTTGCCGGTGTAGTCGTTGGCGTCACCGATCAGGTAGAACGTGATGCCCTGGGCCAGGAAGGCACCGAAGCTCTGGCCGCCCGTGCCCTCCATCTGGATGAAGATGGTGTGGTCGGGCAGCCCCTCGGGCTTGCGCCGGATCAGCTCGCCGGACAGCCGCGCACCGACCGAGCGGCGCACGTTGCTCACCTCCTGCATGAACTGCACCTTCTCGCCCTTCTCGAAGGCGGGCAGGCACTTCTCGATGAGCTTCACGTCCAGCGCGCGCTCCAGGCCGTGGTCCTGAACGTCGTTGTGGATGCGGGCCACGTCAGCGGGCACGTTGGGGCGATGGAAGATGCGGGCGAAGTCCAGGCCCTTGGCCTTCCAGTGCGAGATGGCCTTCTTGGTGTCCAGCCAGTCACTGCGGCCGATCAGTTCGTCGAACTTGCGCACGCCGAGCTGGGCCATGATCTGGCGCGCTTCCTCGGCGACGAAGAAGAAGTAGTTGACGACGTGCTCGGGGCGGCCGGTGAACTTCTTGCGCAGCACCGGGTCCTGCGTGGCCACGCCCACCGGGCAGGTGTTCAGGTGGCACTTGCGCATCATGATGCAGCCCTCGGCCACCAGCGGCGCGGTGGCGAAGCCGAACTCGTCGGCGCCCAGCAGCGCGCCGATGACGACGTCCCGACCGGTCTTCATCTGGCCGTCGGCCTGCACGCGCACGCGGCCACGCAGGCGGTTCACCACCAGCGTCTGCTGCGCCTCGGCCAGCCCCAGCTCCCACGGCGTGCCGCAGTGCTTGATGGACGACCAGGGCGAGGCGCCCGTGCCGCCGTCGTGGCCGGCGATGACGATGTGGTCGGCCTTGCACTTGGCCACGCCGGTCGCGACGGTGCCCACGCCCACCTCGGACACCAGCTTGACCGACACGTCCGCCTTGGGGTTGACGTTCTTCAGGTCGTGGATGAGCTGCGCCAGGTCCTCGATGGAGTAGATGTCGTGGTGGGGCGGCGGGCTGATGAGGCCCACCCCCGGCACCGAGTGGCGCAGCATGCCGATGTACTCGGACACCTTGCCGCCCGGCAACTGGCCGCCCTCGCCGGGCTTGGCACCCTGGGCCATCTTGATCTGGATCTGGTCGGCGCTGACCAGGTACTCGGTCGTCACGCCGAAGCGGCCCGAGGCCACCTGCTTGATCTTGGAACGCAGGCTGTCGTTGGCCTTCAGCTCGTAGTCGACGGCGATGACCTTGCCGTCGATCACGTCGCTGATCTTGGTGCCATCGGTGATCTTGATGCCCTTGAGCTCGTTGCGGTAGCGGGCCGGGTCTTCACCGCCCTCGCCCGTGTTGCTCTTGCCGCCGATGCGGTTCATCGCGACGGCCAGCGTGGCATGGGCCTCGGTGGAGATGGAGCCCAGCGACATGGCGCCGGTGGCGAAACGCTTGACGATCTCGGCGGCCGACTCGACCTCCTCCAGCGGCACGGCCTTGGCCGGGTCGAACTTGAACTCGAACAGGCCACGCAGCGTCATGTGGCGCTTGCTCTGGTCGTTGATGAGCTGCGCGTATTCCTTGTAGGTCTCGAACTTGCCGCTGCGCGCGCTGTGCTGCAGCTTGGCGATGGCGTCGGGCGTCCACATGTGCTCTTCGCCGCGGGTGCGCCAGGCGTATTCGCCGCCGGTCTCCAGCATGCCGTCCAGCAGCGGGTTGTCACTGAACGCCGCCTCGTGCATGCGGATGGCTTCCTCAGCGACCTCGAAGACGCCGATGCCGCCGACCTGCGTGGCCGTGCCGCGGAAGTACTTCTCGACGAAGTCGCGCTGCAGGCCGATGGCCTCGAAGATCTGCGCGCCGCAGTAGGACATGTAGGTCGAGATGCCCATCTTGGACATGATCTTGGACAGACCTTTGCCCACGGCCTTGATGTAGTTGTAGCGGGCTTGCTCGGCCGTCAGCTTGGCCGGCAGTTCGTCGCCCATCGCCTCCAGCGTCTCCAGCGCCAGGTAGGGGTGGACGGCCTCCGCGCCGTAGCCGGCCAGCACGGCGAAGTGATGCACCTCCCGCGCCGTGCCGGTCTCCACGACCAGCCCGGCCGTCGTGCGCAGGCCCTCGCGCACCAGGTGGTGGTGGACGGCGGACAGCGCCAGCAGCGCGGGAATCGCGATGCGGTCGGCACTGAGGTGGCGGTCCGTGATGATGAGGATGTTGTGGCCGGTCTTGATCGCATCCACGGCTGAGGCGCACAGCGAGGCGAGCTGCGCTTCCACGCCGGCGCGTCCCCAGTCGCGCGGGTAGGTGATGTCCAGCTCGCTGGGCTTGAACTTGCCGTTCGTGGGGCCCTCGATGCCGCGCAGGCGCGCCATGTCGTCGAAGTCCAGGATGGGCTGGCTCACCTCCAGCCGCATCGGTGGGTTGATCGCGTTGATGTCCAGCAGGTTGGGCTTGGGACCGATGAAGCTGTTCAGCGACATCACGATGTTCTCGCGGATCGGGTCGATCGGCGGGTTCGTGACCTGGGCGAACAGCTGCTTGAAGTAGTTGTAGAGCGGCTTGTTCTTGCTCGACAGCACGGCCAGCGGCGAGTCGTTGCCCATGGAGCCGATGCCCTCCTCGCCGTTGGCAGCCATGGGCGCGAGCAGGAACTTGATGTCTTCCTGCGTCGTGCCGAAGGCCTGCTGGCGGTCCAGCAGCGTCGTCGTGAAGCCGGGGCGTGCCGTGTCGGGCACAGCGATGTCGTCCAGCTTGACGCGGACGTTCTCGATCCACTGGCGGTAGGGGCGCGCGTTGGCGAACTGGTTCTTCAGTTCCTCGTCATCGACGATGCGGCCCTGCTCCAGGTCGATGAGGAACATCTTGCCCGGCTGCAGGCGCCATTTCTTGACGATCTTGCTCTCGGGGATGGGCAGCACGCCGGACTCCGAGGCCATGACGACGAGGTCGTCGTCGGTGATGCAATACCGGGCGGGCCGCAGACCGTTTCTGTCGAGTGCGGCACAGACTTGGCGGCCGTCCGTGAAGGCCATGGCGGCGGGGCCGTCCCAGGGCTCCATCATGGCGGCGTGGTACTCGTAGAAGGCGCGGCGGCGCTCGTCCATGCCTTCGTGCTGCTCCCAGGCTTCCGGGATCATCATCATGGCCGCGTGGGCGAGCGGGTAGCCGCTCATCGTCAGCAGCTCGATGGCGTTGTCGAAGGTCGCCGTGTCGGACTGGTGCTCGAAGCTGATCGGGTAGAGCTTCTTCAGGTCGTCGCCCAGCACCGGCGACTTCATGACGCCTTCGCGGGCACGCATCCAGTTGAAGTTGCCCTTGACCGTGTTGATCTCGCCGTTGTGGCAGACCATGCGGTAGGGGTGGGCGAGCGGCCACTCGGGGAAGGTGTTGGTGGAGAAGCGCTGGTGGACGAGGGCGATGGCCGAGACGACGCGCGGGTCGGCCAGGTCCTTGTAGTACTTGCCGACCTGGTCGGCCAGCAGCAGGCCCTTGTAGATGACGGTGCGGCAGCTCATGCTGGGCACGTAGTACTCGCGGCTGTGCGTGAGCTTCAAGGCCTGGATGGCGCTGGAGGCGGTCTTGCGGATGACGTAGAGCTTTCGCTCCAGCGCGTCGGGCACGATGATGTCCGGGCCGCGGCCGATGAAGATCTGGCGGATCACCGGCTCCTTCTCGCGCACGGTGGGCGACATGGGCATGTCGCGGTCCACCGGCACGTCACGCCAGCCGAGCAGCACCTGGCCCTCGGCCTTGACGGCGCGGGCGAGTTCCTGTTCGCAGGCCAGGCGGGAGGCGGCTTCCTTGGGCAGGAAGATCATGCCGACGCCGTACTCGCCGGGCGGCGGCAGGTGGATGCCCTGCCTGGCCATCTCCTCGCGGTAGTACTCGTCCGGAATCTGGATGAGGATGCCGGCGCCATCGCCCATCAGCTTGTCCGCGCCGACCGCGCCGCGGTGGTCGAGGTTCTCCAGGATCTTCAGGCCCTGCTGGACGATGTGGTGCGCCCTGTGGCCCTTGATGTGCGCGACGAACCCCAGGCCGCAAGCGTCCTTCTCATTGCCCGGCCGATAGAGCCCATGCTCCGCCAAGTCCTGAATCTCCGACTGAATCTGCGTGGCATGGCTCATGGCGCCCTCCTGGAACACAACGGGGAGGGAGCGTACTGCAGCGCAGCAATGTCGGCAACTTCAATAAAATGGGGTCAGGTTCTATTTAATAAACACCGACAGCAGTAGATTAAATAAATAGGGCCATAGTTAGATTGACACTCAGTCCGCGCCAATTGGCGCCGATACCTTGCGGGGCCGGCCACGCGGCCTCTTGATGACAACGGCCCCATGCGCGTCTGACAACGGCTTCAGGAAGGCCTCGCTGCCCAGCGGGCGCCCCCGCAGCACCGCTTCGGTGAATTGCAGTTGCTCTGGCAGCGATACGCCCTGCGCGATGAACTCCCGGTAGGCATGTTCGCGTTCGAAGGGTGTGTTGCCGAGCGACCAAACCAGTTCGTGCTCGGTGACCAGCGGGCTGCGGGCCAGGCCCAGGTGGTGCGCGGCGCTGGACCAGGGCCATTGCGCGGCTTCCTGGCAAAGTCCTGCTCGCACGGGGTTGAGTTCGATGTAGCGCATGCAGGCCAGCAGGTGCCGCTCGCCCTCGATCAGCCCCGCACGGAAGCGCCCTTCCCACAATGTGCCCGTGCGCCGGTGCCGGGCGTTGAACCAGCCCACGTAGCGCCGTCCCAGCGACTGCATCATGCGGCTCAGCGCGTCGGCGACCGGCGGCGTGACCAGCAGGTGGAGGTGGTTGTCCATCAGCACATAGGCATGGATGGCGACGCGGTGCTGCGTGGCGGCCTGCGCCAGCGTGTCCAGCAAGTGCTGGCGATCCAGGTCGCTGTAGAAGATCGCCTGGCGGTTGTTGCCGCGCAGGATGACGTGGTGCGGCTGACCGGGCAGGATCAGCCGGGGGAGGCGGGCCATGAGGGGTTCCTTGTGGGAGTCGACCGGGTGCGAGCGTCCAGAATAATCGACTCCGACCCCATTTTCAAAATAGCGTCTTGCCCGTGATGCGTTGATGCTCGCGGATGGCGAAGCGGTCGGTCATGCCGGCGATGTAGTCGGCGCAGGCACGTTCGCGGTCCTCACGGTCGGCGAAGTCTTGCGGCATCTGGGTCGCATCCGTCGAGTAGATCTGGAACAGTTCGCGAAGGATCTGCTCGGCGCGCAGGCGCTGGGACTGCACCTGCGGATGCCGGTACAGGTTGGCGAACAGGAAGCGCTTGAGCGCCGTGCTTCTGGTGCGCATACCGGGGCTGAAACTCACCAGCGGCTGCTCGCTGCAGCGCACAGCGTCCGCATCCGCCGGCGCCGCTGCGGCCAGCGCGGCGCCGGTCGCATCGATGATGTCGTACACCTGGGCCGACAGCATGCGGCGGATCGTCTCGAACAGCAGCCGCTTGCCCGTCAGACCCGGGTGCGCGGCCAGCGCCGCCTGGCAATGCTCGCGCACCAGCTCGACCTCCAGCAACTGCTCCAGCTCGATCAATCCCGACCGCACGCCGTCGTCCACATCATGGGCGTTGTAGGCCACCTCGTCCGCAAGATTGCAGAGCTGGGCCTCCAGGCTGGGCTGGCCGCCGTTCAGGAAGCGCGTGGCGATCCCGCCGGGCTCGGCCGCCTCGATGAATTCAGCATTGCGCCGGGAGCAATGCTTGAGGATGCCCTCGCGGGTCTCGAAGCACAGGTTGAGGCCGTCGAACTCAGGGTAGCGCAGCTCCAGGTGGTCGACCACGCGCAGCGACTGCAGGTTGTGCTCGAAGCCCCCGTGGCCGCGCATGCACTCGTCCAGCACGTCCTGGCCCGCATGTCCGAACGGCGTGTGGCCCAGGTCGTGCGCCAGCGCGACGGCCTCCACGAGGTCCTCGTCCAGCCCCAGGCTGCGCGCGATGGAGCGGCCCAGCTGCGCCACTTCCAGCGAGTGCGTCAGCCGGGTCCGGAACAGGTCGCCCTCGTGGTTGAGGAAGACCTGCGTCTTGTAGACCAACCGGCGGAACGCCGTGCTGTGGATGATGCGGTCCCGGTCCCGCTGGAACTCGCTGCGGGTCGGGGCCGCGGGCTCCGGCAGCCGCCGCCCGCGGCTGCGCGCGGGGTCGGCCGCATAGGCGGGACGGGTCGCGACCGGCATCAGGCCGCTCCGTGGGCGGCCAGCGTCTGGACGATCAGCTCGTCAGGCACGGCATGCAGCCCGGCCCGCCCCAGCGCCTCGATGAGCACGAAACGGATCGCGCCGGCCTCGGCCTTTTTGTCGACGCGCATCAGCGACAGGTAGCGCTCGGCACCCAGCCTGGGCGGCTGCACGGGCAGCCCGGCGCGCTCGATCAGCGCGCGAAGGCGTTCGACGAAGGGGGCCGGCATCAGGCCCATGCGCTGCGACAGGTCGGCGGCCAGCACCATGCCGCAGGCCACGGCCTCGCCATGCAGCCATTCGCCGTAGCCCAGGCCCGCCTCGATGGCGTGACCGAGGGTGTGGCCGAAGTTCAGGATGGCCCGCAACCCCTGCTCGCGTTCGTCCTGGCCGACGACGTCCGCCTTGATCTCGCAACTGCGCCGCACGGCATAGGCCAGCACGGCCTTGTCCCGCGCCAGCAGCGCGTCAAGGTTGTCCTCGATCCAGCACAGGAACCCGGCATCGGCGATGGGGCCGTACTTGATCACCTCCGCCAGGCCCGCACGCAGCTCGCGGTCGGGCAGGCTGTCCAGCGTGTCCAGGTCGGCGATCACACGCTCGGGCTGGTAGAACGCGCCCAGCATGTTCTTGCCCAGCGGATGGTTGATCGCCGTCTTGCCGCCCACCGAGGAGTCCACCTGGGCCAGCAGCGTCGTGGGCACCTGCACGAACGGCACGCCGCGCATGTAGATGGCCGCGGCGAAACCGGTCATGTCGCCGATGACGCCGCCACCCAGCGCGAACAGCACGGTGCGGCGATCCAAAGCCTCGCCCAGCAGGTGGTCACAGATGCGGTTCAGGCTGGACCAGTTCTTGTGCTGCTCGCCGTCGGGCAATACGACCACGTCCACACGCGCATAGCAGGCCAGCAACTGGCCCCGCAGCCGTTCGGCGTAAAGCGGCGCGACGGTCTCGTTGCTGACGATCACGGCAGCAGCCGCTTTCGGCAGGCCTTGCCAGCTCGCCGCGTCGCTCAGCAGGCCGGCGCCGATGCGGATGTCGTAGGCGCGGCCATCGGGAAGCTGGATGCTGACGGAGTCTGTAGCGGGCATGGCCCGAGTGTAAGAGCCGCCCTCGCCTGGCCTGCCGCTGCAGCCTTCGTCAAACGGGCCCGGCCCCCACCGTGGCCGCGACACGCGTCGGGTCCAGCAGGCCGGCCAGCTCCAGCTGCATCAGCGCCATGTTCACGAGTGCATGGACCGACGGCCGGGCACTCTCCAGCACGTAGTGCGCACAGCGACGGTACAGGGGGTCGCGCTGGTGATACAGCTCGCGCAGCTTGGCCAGCGGGTCCCGCACCTGCAGCAGCGGCCGCGTCGTGTCGTGGCGCAGGCGGCGGAACAGGTCTTCCGGCGTCGAGCGCAGGTACAGCACGGTCGCCTGCGCATGCAGCAACTCGCGGTTGCGCTCCTTCAGCACCGCGCCGCCGCCGGTGGCCACGATGCAGTCGCCGGGGCGCTGCATCAGCTCGGCGATGACCTCGCTTTCCAGCGCGCGGAACGCCTCTTCGCCCTCACTGTCGAAGAACGCGCGGATGCTGCCGCCGATGCGCGCCTCGATCTCGTGATCGCTGTCAACGAAGGGCACGCCGATCTGGCGCCCCAGCTGCCGCCCGACGGTGGACTTGCCACCGCCCGGCATGCCGACGAGCGCGATCTTCAGTTGGTGCACGCCCCGGGCGACGTCGCCGTCGTCACGACCAGCGGGATCGAGGTCACGAGCCCACCAGGCGAGCTGATGTTGATCGTGATCGTGCCGGACGACGCGGTGTCGAACTTGTAGCCGATCGTCACCGCCGTGGGCGTGCTGCTGCTGGGCACGGGCGAACCTCCGAGCACCGAAACCGTCAGGCCGTCGGTCGCAGTCACGGCGATCGTGCTGCCGGCCGCCACCGGGTTGAACGCCACGGGATTCGCGTCGGCCACCAGGAAGGTCAACGCACCACTGCCCCCCAGCCCGTAGAGGCTGGAGCCCACGCCATTGCCGTCCGTCAGCGGGTAGTACGTCGTCTTGCCGGCAATCGGCTGGCCGCTGCCGTCCACCGCATAACGCGCCGGCTGGTCGTTCACGTACTGGTCGATCAACTGCAGCGGCGCTGCGCAAATGCCGCTGGCCGAGCCCGCGAAGGGCGACCGGGCCGTGCCCCACAGCGGCCGCGCGGTGGAGGTGGAGAAAATCGTTTGCAGCGCACGACGGACATGGGCGGTACCCCAGGTGCCCGTGCAGGTGTTGGGCTGGCTGGGGATGGTGATGTCGCCCGCCAGCAGCGCGGAACTGGCTACCGCGCAGGCCGAGGTACCGCCGCCGCCGGGCACGAGCGGGATGGCCTGGTCCTCGCTCGCGTTGTAATAACCGTCGTACTTGCGGTCCAGGTAGACGTTGCCCAGGTCCTGGAACACCTCGCCGGCGTCGTAGACGTTGTTGCCGTTGGTGTCGAGGAAGGACTTTTCTCCCAGCGCGTAGGCCAGCACGGTGACACGTCCATCGACCGGCACCGGCGACGCGGTCACGAAGTTGGCCGTGGCTGTCGCGATGCCGCTGGCATTCAGGGCCGTCTGCTGCGTGGCCTGGATCTGGCCGCCTTCGGCGACGAAATTGATGGCCGTGCCATCAGGCACCGGGTTGCCCAGGCGGTCGGAAGCAATCACCGTGTACGTGTTCGTCGTCCCCTGTAGGTTGTAACCCTCGATGTTGATGGTGCGCTGGGCAAAGGAGAAATTCAGCTGCGACGGCAAGCCCACGGCGATGGCCAGCGCGCTGGACACCGTGGAAATGGTCGAACCCTGCAGCGTCGCCTTGATGCGCACCGGCGTGGGTACCGTGCCGGAGTTGACGCGGACGATCACGTTGCCGTTGCTGTCGGTCGTCTTGGTGACGGAACCCGACTGGCCGTCCAGCGTCAGCCCGCCCGTCAGCACGCTGGGCTGCAGCACCACCGTCTGGTTGGGCAGACCGTTGTTCGCGGCGTCCTTCACCTGGAAGGTCACGCTTGAGCTCTCGACAAGGCTGGAGCCCCTGAGATAGATGACGTTGGGTGACGCGGACACGAAACCGATGCTGGCCGCAGCAGGCGAACTGACCGGAATGCTCAGGGACTGGGTGAGGCTGGTGCCGGTCACGGAAACCTGCAGGTTCTCTGCCGTCGCCACGGCGCCGCAGCCCTGGTCGCGGAAGGTGAACGTCGCCCTGCCCGTGCTCGTGGTGACACTGGTCGGCGTCAACGTGCCCTTGCCTGCGGACACGCAGGACGACGTGAGCACCACGTTGACCGGCGAGGTCGCCGAGGCGCCCGCCAGGGTGACGGTCAGGTTCGCCTGTCCGTAGGCCGACAGGCTGGTGCCCGTGGGCAGATCCGATGTGAACGAGCCGATGGTCACGTTGGTCGCCGTCAGCTGGAATCCGGCCGAAGCCGAATAGTCGCTGCCCGCATAGGTCACCGTTGCTCGCACCGTATCGGCACCGGACGTGGTGGATGCCGCAGGCGACAGCACCACCGAGGCGGTGCCGGTGGCATCCGTCAATGCCGAGCTGGCGCTGAAAGCACCCAGGCCCCCAGCCGTCGAGAACTTGACCACCAAGCCCGGCACTGCGGACCCGCTCTTGTTGACGACGGTGGCCGTGACGGTGGCCGGCGCGCCGGCCGTCACGGTCGCCGAGGACAGTTTGAGGCTCACCGTCGCCGAATCCGTCGCCGTGGGCGAGCTGGATCCGGCGCCCGGCCCGATCACGGGCGTGCCTGCATTGCCGCCGCCCCCGCCGCATGCGGCTAGCGCGAGGGCCAGGGAGAGGCCGATGACAAACTTCTGACCGGCTCGGTTCACTGCAATACTCATCTCTAAAAGCTCCTGAATGGCCATGCGTCGAGCGCACGGCCACTGTCGTCAGCGCACCGCCGCCCGTTCACTGACGACCTTGGGCGTCAGGAAGATCAGCAGTTCGGTCTTCGAGGTCGTGCGGCTCTTGTTCTTGAACAGGTTGCCCAGGAAGGGCACATCGCCCAGCACTGGCACCTTGTTGATGGTCTCGCCTTCGTCCTGCGTGTAGATGCCGCCGATGACGACGGTGCCGCCGTTCTCGACCAGCACCTGCGTCGCGACGTGCTTGTTGTTGATGGCGTAGCCTTGTGGCGTCAGCGTGCCGCGGCTGTCCTTGTTGACGTCCACCGTCATGATGACGCTGCCTTCCGGCGTGATCTGCGGCGTCACTTCCAGCTTCAGCACGGCCTTCTTGAAGGCGATGGCGGTGGCGCCGCTGGAGGTCGACTGCTGGTACGGCAGCTCTTCACCCTGCTCGATGACCGCCTTGGTCTGGTCGGCCGTGACGACGCGCGGGCTGGAGACGATCTTGCCCTTGCCGTCGGATTCGAGGGCCGACAGTTCCAGGTTCAGGAAGCGGTTGGCCGTGGCGCTGAACAAGGCCAGCGCGACGTTGGCGGCCGTGGCACCGGCGAAGCTGTCGGACGACACGTTGGCCGGCAGGTTGACGAACTGGGTGTTGTTGTAGTCTGCCGTCGCACCCTGGTTGGTCTGCGAACCCACGCCGTTGTAATTGCCGCCGATGGTCACGTAGTTGCCGCCGCCGACGCTGTAGCCGGGGATGCCGCCCTGCTGGCCGCGCAGGTCGTTGGCGCCGAGCTTGATGCCCAGCGACCGGCCGAACTTGTCGTTGGCCTCGACGATGCGCGCCTCGATCAGCACCTGGCGCACCGGGATGTCGATCTTGGTGATCATGGCCTGGATCTCCTCGAGCTTGCTCGGGATGTCCGACACGAAGAGCTGGTTGGTGCGCGGCTCGAAGATGGCGCTGCCGCGCGTCGACAGGATGCGCGTGCCGCTGCCCGACCCGCCGCCGCTCCCACCGCCACCGCCAGCCCCGCCGCCGCTGCTGTTGCCAAGGTTCTGCCCCGTCAGGCCCTTGGCAATGTCCTCGGCCTTGACGTAGTTGAGCTGGAAGGACTGGGAGCGCACCGGCTCGAGCTGGGCGATGGCCGCCTTGGACTCGAGATCGAGCTTCTCCTTGGCGGCAAGCTCTTCCTTGGGCGCGATCCACAGCACGTTGCCCGCCTTCTTCAGGCCCAGGCCCTTGGCCTGCATGATGATGTCCAGCGCCTGGTCCCAGGGCACGTCCTTCAGCCGCAGCGTGACGTTGCCCGTCACGGTGTCGCTGGTCACGACGTTGAAGTTGGTGAAGTCGGCAATGACCTGCAGCAACGCGCGCACTTCGATGTTCTGGAAGTTCAGCGACAGCTTGTCGCCGGCGTAGCCCGGGCCCTGCGTGAGCTTGTCCGGGTCGATCTTCTGCGGCCTGACTTCCAGCACGAACTGGTTGTCGCTCTGGTAGGCGCTGTGCTCCCAGTTGCCCTTGGGCTCCACGACCATGCGCACGCGGTCGCCCGACTGCGTCGTCGTGATCATCTGCACCGGCGTGCCGAAGTCGGTCACGTCGATCTTGCGGCGCAGGTTCTCGGGCAGGCCTGAGCGCAGGAATTCGACGACGAGCCGCGGGCCCTGCTGCTGGATGTCCACGCCGACCTGGTTGCTGGGCAGGCTGACGACGACCCGGCCGGCACCGTCCGCACCGCGGCGGAAGTCGATGTCACGCAGTTGCTGCGGCGCCGCGTTCAGGCTTTGCGCGAAATGCACCGGCTCACCGGCCGGCTGCGCCAGCGCCGGGGCGGCGTCCAGCACGAGGACGAGCGCACTGCCCTCCAGCTTGGCGCTGTAGCCCGAGGCCTGGCGCAGGTTCAACACGACGCGCGAGCGGTCGCCGGCCTGCGCCACGCTGGCCGAGCGCAGGTTGCCCTGGTTGATGTCGACCTGGTTGCGGCCGATGGCGTTGACGACACCCGGCAAGTCGATCGCGATGCGCGGCGGCGTCTGGATCGTGAACCCCGTCGGCAACGCGGCCAGCGGTTCGCTCAACTCGATGCGGACGACCTCGACACCGGCTTGCTGGCTGGTGTTGATTGCGCGTATCTGTGTCTGCGACCAGGCAGCCGGCGCAGCGGCCAGCAGTACAAGTGCAAATCCCAGCAACCAGCCACGAGCCATCGGCCTGCTCTCCTGCAATGTTCTCTTCATCGTCCCTTCTCCTGTAGCTGGAGGGTACTGGTGCGCTCAATCCACTCGCCCGCAGCGTCCTGGACGACTTCTCGCAACGTGATTTCGGTTTCGCTGATCTTGGTGACGCGTCCGAAGTTCTGGCCGAGGTAGTCCCCCGACTTGACCGGATAAAGCAGGTTGTCGACGCGCAGCAGCGCATGGCGGCGACCGTCGCGCATCAGGCTGCCCACCATCGCCATGCTGTCCAGCGGATAGGCTTCCAGAGGCTCCTTGCGGCGGCTGATCTCGGCCGTCAGCAGCGAGTTGGGCTGGGCCGCTTCCTGCTTGATCGCCACGCTGAGCTTCTGCGGGCTGTAGGGGTCCACGCCGGCACCGGCCTCGTAAGGCTGGGGCAGGAACTTCTTGGGCGGCAGCAGCGGCGTGACGGTGGGCTTGGCGTCCTTGCGCTCCTGCTCCATCCACTGCTTCAGCTCGTCGATGTCACTCGTGCAGCCGGCCAGCATCAGCAGCAAGGCGCCGAGGCCCAGGGCGAGACGCTTCATTTCTTGGCTCCCGCTTTCGCTGCGGCCTTGCGCTGCTCCGCCACCTCGGTCGAATCGAGATAGCGGTAGGTGCGCGCCGTGGCTTCCATGCTGAGCGCCCCGTTGGCATCGCGCGCGCCGGTGGGCGCAGCGACGATGAGGTTGTGCAGCGTGACGATGCGCGACAGGTTGGCCACATCGGCCGCAAACGCGCCGATGTCGTGATAGCGGCCCGATACCTTGACCGCGATCGGCAGCTCCGCGTAGTAGTCCTTGATCAGCACCTGGCCCGGACGGAACAGCTCGAACTGCAGGCCGCGGCCGACGCCGGCACTGCTGATGTCGGACAGCAGCGAATCGATCTCGGCCTTGCCGGGCAGCTGCTTTTCAAGCTGGGTCACGTACTCCTCGACCTGGCTCTTCTGCTTGCGCAGCTCGGGCAGGTTGACGGCCTGGGCCAGCTTGTTGTGATAGTCCTGGCGCAGCTGCGGCTCGCGTGCACGCTCCGCATCCAGGTTGGCTTCTTCGTCGGACAGCAAAAAGAAATAGCCCGCGAGGACAACGACCAGCATGACGGCCAAGCCGGCCGCGAGCTTGGGCAGCAGCGGCCACTGGCCGGGCTCTTTGAAGTTGAGATCCTGGAACTGGCTGGCCACCTCGGCGAACCAGGCATTCAGATCTAGCTTGGGGTTGGACGTGGCCATGGGCGTTCAGCTCTTCTGCGGCGCGGCGGCACCCGGCGCGCCTTCGCGCGGCGGGGTCTTGATCGAGACCGTCATGGAGAAGTCCAGCAGCCGGCGTTGGTCGCGGGTGTTCGTCGTGACGTTCGCCAGCTTGACTTCGATGAGATCGGGATGGTCCAGCCATTCCGAACCACGCGAGATGTTGCGCAGGAACTCGGACACCCGCTCGTTGGTCTGAGCGATGCCGCTGACCGTGACCACCTTGTCGGCCTGGCGGATGGCCGTCAGGTAGATGCCTTCGGGCGCGAGGCGGGCGAGGTCGTTCAACAGCTGAACCGGCGTGTTGCGGTCGGTCTGCAGGTCTTCCACCGCGCGCTGGCGCGACTTCAGCGACTCGATCTCGGCCTTGAGGTTCGCGATGTCCTTGATCTGCGCCTCGAGCAGCGTGATCTGGGTCTGAACATACTGGTTGCGCGTGCGCTGCTCGCCGGTCAGGAACTGCAGCAGCAGAAAGCCGGCGACCACCAGGCCCGCACCGATCAGCCCAGCCAGGCCGAGGCCGGCGAAGAAGGCCTGCTTGCGCCGCTTGCGCCGCTCTTCGCGGTAAGGCAGCAGGTTGATCAGGATCACTGGAAGAACCTCCGCATCGCCAGGCCGCAGGCGGTCAGGTACGACGGTGCCTCGCGGCGCAGCTTGGCCTCACGCACTGCCGAGCCCATCGCCATGTTCTCGAAGGGGTTGACCACCATGCAGGCGAAGCCGGTCAGGTCGGTCACGCGCTCCTTGAGGCCCGGCAGCGTCGCCGTGCCGCCGGCCAGCATCACGTAGTGCACCTTGTGGTGCGGCGTGCTGGTGAAGAAGTACTGCAGCGCGCGGCCGATTTCCTGCGACAGGCTGTCGACAAACGGATTCAGCACGCTGACCTCGTAGTCCTCGGGCAGCTCGCCGGCCAGCTTCTTCTGCTCGGCCTCCTCGAACGAGAAGCCGTACTGGCGCGAGATCAGGTTAGTCAGCTGCGAACCGCCAAAGGACTGGTCGCGGTCATAGAGCAGTTCGTCGTCGCGCAGCACCTTGAGGCTGGTGGTGTCCGCGCCGATCTCGAACAACGCGACCAGCGCGTCCTTGCCCTCGTTGGGCAACGCGGCGATGAGGCGCCCCATCGCCATGCGGGAGGCATGCGATTCGATGTCGAGGATGACGGGCTTGAGCCCCGCCGCCTCGGCCAGGCCCTGGCGGTCCTGCACGCGGTCCTTGCGCGACGCGGCGATCAGCACCTCGACGTCGCCAACGGACGTGGGGCTGGGGCCGATCACGCAGAAATCGAGGCTGACCTCGTCCAGCGAGAAGGGGATGTACTGGTTGGCCTCGGCCTCGACCTGCAGTTCGAGTTCTTCCTCGCGCAGCCCGGCGGGCAGCATGATCTTCTTCGTGATGACGGCCGACTGGGGCATGGCAAGGGCCGCATCGCGCGTCCTGGACCCGCTGCGGGCCACCACGCGGCGCACGGCATCAGCGACCTCGTCGAACTTCTCGATCTGGCCGTCGGCGATCCAGCCCTTCTCGAACGGCTCACTGGCGAATCGCTCCAGCACGAACTCGCCGCTCTTGGTCTGGCTCAGTTCCACAAGCTTGACGCTGGAGGAACTGATATCCAGGCCAATCAAGGCCGGGTGCCTGCGACCCGAAAGCGCGTCAAGTATTCCCATGCCCTTTGTGTCCCGACACGCGAGTTACGTATCGGACTATTAATAAGTTACTTGAATGCTAGCAGCAAAGCCGTTGACACCGAACGGAAAACCGGGCCGAGCTGGTAACGCCACGTTGCTAAACATACACGAACCAACAGGATTGCAAGCTCATGAAAAACGCAGGGGAAGCGGTCGTTTGACACGCTGTTTGCGGCCGCGCGTCATATAGATGGCCGGCGCGGTCCGCTTCCTATAATCCACTGCCTTCCTCCGACGCGCCCCGGGCGCGCTTTGCCGGCCCATGAACGACAAGCCCCGATCCGCTGCGTCCAGTCCTTCGCCCGCCGCCGGCTCCCACGCCACCTCCCCGCCGTCTCGACTTCCCGCCCGATTCACCCGCTGGGCACTGTGGGGGGTGGGGCTGCTGGCAGGCGGCGTCGGCGCGGTGGCGCTGCTGCTGGGCCTCGCCCTGGCGCTGGCCTACCCCAATCTGCCCGACATCGGCGGGCTGACCGACTACCGCCCCAAGCTGCCCATGCGCGTGCTGTCCGCCGACGGGGTGCTGCTCGGCGAGTTCGGCGAGGAGCGTCGCAGCTACCTGCCCATCCAGGCTATCCCGAAGGTGATGCAGGAGGCGGTGCTGGCCATCGAGGACGCCCGCTTCTACCAGCATGGCGGCGTGGACTACCTGGGCATCGTCCGCGCGGGCCTGGCCAACGTCGGCGAGTCGCGCAGCCAGGGCGCGTCCACCATCACGATGCAGGTGGCGCGCAACTTCTACCTGTCCACCGAAAAGACCTTCACGCGCAAGATCTACGAGATCCTGCTGGCGCTGAAGATCGAATCGGCGCTGCCCAAGGAGAAGATCCTGGAGATCTACATGAACCAGATCTTCCTGGGCCACCGTGCGCACGGCTTTGCGGCGGCCAGCGAGATCTACTTCGGCAAGCCGCTGGACAAGATCAGCGTTGCCGAGGCCGCCATGCTGGCCGGCCTGCCCAAGGCGCCGTCGGCCTACAACCCGATCAACAACCCTAAGCGCGCGACGATCCGCCAGCAGTACATCATCGAGCGGATGTACGAGACGGGCTACATCACCGAGGAGCAGCGCGACGAGGCGAAGGCCGAGAAGCTGCGCATCCGGCCGGTGGTCGAGTCGGTGTCGCACGCCGAGTTCGTCGCCGAGGCGGCACGCCAGCTCATCTTCAGCCAGTATGGCGACGAGGCCTACACCCGTGGCCTGAACGTCTACCTGACGCTGAACAGCGCCGAGCAGAACACCGCCTACCGCGCGCTGCGCCGCGGCATCCTGGACTATGAGAAGCGCCAGGTCTACCGCGGCCCCGAGGCCTATGCCGACCTGCCGGCCGACGCCAAGGCCCTGGACGCCCGCATCGCCGAGGCCCTGGCCGACCACCCGGCCAACGACGAACTGCTGGCCGCCGTCGTGCTCGAAGCCGACCCCAAGAAGGTCACGGCCGTGCTGCAGAGCGGCGACGCCATCGCCATCACGGGCGACGGTCTCAAGCCCGCCACGTCCGGCCTGTCCGACAAGGGCAACCCCAAGACCCGCATCCGCCGCGGCGCGGTGATCCGTGTCGTCAAGGCCCCGAAGCAGAAGGACGGCAACGAATGGACCATCACGCAGTTGCCCGAGGTCGAGGGCGCCTTCGTGTCCCTCGACCCGCGCAACGGCCAGGTGCATGCGATGGTGGGCGGCTTCGACTACAACAAGAACAAGTTCAACCACGTCACGCAGGCGTGGCGCCAACCGGGCTCCAGCTTCAAGCCCTTCATCTACTCGGCGGCGCTGGAGAAGGGCTTCACGCCGGCCACCATCGTCAATGACGCGCCGCTGTTCTTCGACGCCGGCACGACGGGCAGCCAGCCATGGGAACCCAAGAACTACGACGGCAAGTTCGAAGGGCCCATGCCGCTTCGCACGGCGCTGGCCAAGTCCAAGAACATGGTGTCCATCCGCGTGCTGCACTCCATCGGCGTGCGCTATGCGCAGGACTGGATCACGCGCTTCGGCTTCGAGGCCGACAAGCACCCGGCCTACCTGACGATGGCGCTGGGCGCCGGCTCGGTGACCCCCATGCAGATGGCCCAGGGCTACTCGGTGTTCGCCAACGGCGGCTACCGCGTCAGCCCGCAGCTCATCGCCAGGATCACCGACAACAAGGGACGGCTGCTCTACGAGGCCCAGCCCGTCACGCTGGCCGACGGCGCCCGCGCCATCGAGCCACGCAACGCCTTCCTGATGAGCAGCCTGCTGCAGGAGGTCACGCGCAGCGGCACGGCGGCCCGCGCGCAGGCCACCCTCAAGCGCCCCGACATCTACGGCAAGACCGGCACGACCAACGACTCCATGGACGCCTGGTTCGCCGGCTACCAGAAGGAACTGGTCGCCGTCGTCTGGATCGGCTACGACCAGCCGCGCAAGCTGGGCGACCGCGAAACCGGCGGCGGCCTGAGCCTGCCGGTGTGGATCGAATACATGATGTCCGCGCTGAAGAACAAGCCCGTGGACGAAGTGAGCCCGCCGGAGGGCGTGGTCAACGTCAACGGCGAATGGTTCTACGAGGAGTATTCGGGCGGCACCGGCGTGCGCGAGTTGTCCAACGAACCCAACGTGCCGGGTGCGGCGACCGACGACGAGAAGAAGTCCATCCTCGACCTGTTCAAGCGGTAACGGATCAGGCGCTGAAGGTCAGCGCCTGCCCGGCCTGTTCGCTCGCACAGCGCGACAGCCGGGCGAAGAACTCCTGGCCTTCGCGGTCCGACCACTGTGCACCGTCCCACTTGAAGTGGTAACCGCCCGCACGGGCGGCCAGCCAGATTTCCTGCAGCGGCGGCTGCGTGTTGATCACGATCTTGCTGCCTGTGCCGGGGCCGGGCAGGCTGAGCTCCAGCAGGCCACCGGTGCGGTGGGTGTCGATGTCCACGACGTCGTCCTCCAGCCAGCCATCGACCTGCGCCTCGATGCGGGCGAGCACGGCATGGGACTTGGCGAGGTAATCGGCGTCGGACAGCGGCATAAACTCAGCGGATGAAGAAGACTGCCGCCAGTGTAGGTGGGCTCACCGTCTCAGCGACGGCCGCCCTGCTGATCACCCTTGCCGCGCTCACGGGCTGCGGGCAGAAGGGGCCGCTGACGCTGCCCGCCAAACCTGCGGCTGCGGCGTCCGCTCCCGCCTCGGCACCCATCGTCGCCCCTAAACCGTAGCGCGCCGGGCGTAGGGCGCTCAGCCCGCCCTGCCCTCTTCAACCGCGTGGCAGGCCACGCGCACGCCCTCGGCCTCCAGCAGCGCCGGTCGCTCGGCCTTGCAGCGCGCGTTGGCCAGCGGGCAGCGCGGGTGGAAGCTGCAGCCGCTGGGCGGGTTGAGCGGGTTGGGCACCTCGCCCTGCACCGGCGTGCGGGCGCGGCCGGTCATGTGGATGTCGGGAATGGCGTCCAGCAGCATGCGCGTGTAGGGGTGGCGCGGCCGGGCGAACAGCTCGGCCTTGTCGGCCACCTCGACCAGCCGGCCCAGGTACATGACGCCGATCTGGTCGGCCATGTGGCGCACGACGGCCAGGTTGTGCGAGATGAACAGATACGTCAGCCCCCGCTTGCGCTGCAGGTCCTTCATGATGTTGAGCACCTGCGCCTGCACTGACACGTCCAGTGCCGACGTGGGCTCGTCGCAGACGAGGAACTCGGGCTCCGTGGCGAGCGCACGCGCGATGGAGATGCGCTGGCGCTGCCCGCCCGAGAACTGGTGCGGGAACTTCTCCGCATCCGCCGGATTCAGGCCGACGGAACTCAGCAATTCGCCGACACGGCGCTTCGCTTCGGCATCGCCCTTGACGAGGCCGTGCTCGCGCAGCGGCTCGGCGACGATGTCCAGCACCTTCCAGCGCGGGTTCAGCGAGGCGTACGGGTCCTGGAAGATCATCTGCATGCGCCGGCGCAACGGTGAAACGCCGGCGCCGGCCAGCGTCTTGGCGATGTCTTCGCCATCGAACCGCACGTGGCCGCGCGTGGGGCCATACAGGCCCACCAGCAGGCGCGCGACGGTGCTCTTGCCGCAGCCGCTTTCGCCCACCAGCGCCAGCGTCTTGCCACGCTCGATGGCGAAGTTGACACCGTCGACCGCGTGCACGAAAGCCTTGGGCTTGCGCTCGACGACGCGGTTCAGCCAGGGCGGCGACACGTCGAAGACCTTGGCAAGGTCTTTCACCTCGACCAGGGGCTGGCTCATGGCGCGACCTCCAGCGTGACGGGCCGCCAGCAAGCCGCGCTGGTCGCACCGACCGCCGCCAGCTCGGGCCGCTCGTTGCGGCACCGCTCGACGACGCGTGGGCAACGCGGGTTGAAGGCGCAGCCGGGCGGGATGGCGGTCAGTCGCGGCATCGCGCCATCGATCTGCAGCAGGCGCTCGCGGTCCTCGTCCATCGCGGGAATGGAGCCCATCAGGCCCGCGGTGTAGGGATGCGCCGGGCGGTGGATGACGGCGGCCACCGGGCCGATCTCGGCGATGCGGCCGGCGTACATGACCGCCACGCGGTCGCAGGTCTCGGCGATGACGCCCATGTCGTGCGTGACCAGCATGACGGCCGCACCCTGCTCTTTGCAGACCTTCTTGAGCAGCGCAATGATCTGCGCCTGGATGGACACGTCCAGCGCCGTGGTGGGCTCGTCGGCGACGATGAGCTTGGGGTTGGCCGCGAGCGCTAGCGCGATGACGACGCGCTGGCGCATGCCGCCGGAGAACTGATGCGGGAAATGATCCACACGCGCTTCGGGCGCCGGGATGCCGGTGGAGGCCAGCAGTTCGACGGCGCGGGCGCGGGCCTGCGACGCGGTCAGGTCCAGATGGGTGGTGATCGTCTCGACGAGCTGGCGGCCCACGGTGTAGAGCGGATTCAGCGACGTCAGCGGGTCCTGGAAGACGGCGCCGATCTCGCGGCCGCGGATGCGGCGCATCTGCTCGTAAGGCAGGTTGTCGATGCGCCGGCCCGCGAGCCGGATCTCGCCGGCGGCGATGCGGCCCGGCGGGTCCAGCAGGCCGATGATGGCCGCGCCCGTCAGCGACTTGCCCGCGCCCGATTCGCCGACGACACCCAGGATCTCGCCCGGTGCGATGGAGAAGGAGATGTCGTCCAGCGCCAGCAGCGTGCCGTGGCGCGTCGGGAATTCCACCCGCAGGTGGCTGACTTCAAGAAGGGAGGCAGTCATCGCAATCAACGCAGCCTGGGGTTGAGCGCGTCGCGCAGCCAGTCGCCGAGCAGGTTCACGCTCAGCGTGATCAACACCAGCGTCAGGCTGGGCCAGGCGGTGATCCACCATTCGCCGGAGAACAGCGTGTCGTTGCCGTTGCGGATCAGCGTGCCCAGCGACGGGCTGGTGGGCGGCACGCCGACGCCGAGGAAGGACAGCGTGGCCTCCGTGATGATGGCCGAGGCGATCTGGATGGTGGCCAGCACCAGCACCGGCCCCAGCACGTTGGGCAGCACGTGGCGACGCATGATGCGCAGCGAGCCCACGCCGATGACGCGGGCGGCCTGCACGTACTCCTTGTTGCGCTCCACCAGCGTGGAGCCGCGCACCGTGCGCGCGTATTGCACCCAGCCCGTCAGCGAGATGGCCAGCACGAGCACGACGAAGGCCAGCATGTCCGGCGCGTGCGGGTACAGGCTGCGGCCGACGCCGCTGATCATCAGCGCGACGAGGATGGACGGGAAGGACAGCATCACGTCGCAGATGCGCATGATGAGCGCGTCCATGCGCCCACCGACGAAGCCGGCCAGCAGGCCCAGGCTCACGCCGATCAGGATGGACAGGATCACCGAGGCGATGCCCACCAGCAGCGATATGCGCGTGCCGTACATCAGCGCGGACAGGATGTCGCGGCCCTGGCCATCGGTGCCCAGCAGGTACTTGGACTCGCCGCCTTCGATCCAGGCCGGGGGCTTGAGCGAGTCCATCAGCTCGAGCGTCGCGAGGTCGAAGGGGTTGTGCGGCGCCACGACCTCGGCGAACAGCGCGCAGACCAGGCAGACCGCCGTGATCGCAGCCGCCAGCATCGCCACCGGCGAGGAGCGGAAGGAATGCCACACATCGCCGGCAAAGAAGCGGCGCAACGCGGAGGTCGGGGCGGCGGGGCTGGAGGTAGCGTCGGCAGCCATGGTCAATGCGATTTGCCTTCAACACGCAGGCGCGGATCGACGGCGAAATAGAGCAGATCCACGCCAAGGTTGATGACGACGAAGATCAGCGAGATCAGGCACAGGTAGGCCGCCATGACGGGGATGTCGGCGAACTGCACGGCCTGGATGAAGAGGAAGCCCATGCCGGGCCACTGGAACACCTGCTCGGTGATGATGGCGAAGGCGATCAGCGAACCGAGTTGCAGGCCGGTGATGGTGATGACGGGCACCAGCGTGTTCTTCAGCGCGTGGCCGAAATAGACGCTGCGGTCCGTCAGGCCGCGGGCGCGCGCGAAGCGGATGTAGTCGGCACGCAGCACCTCCAGCATCTCCGCGCGCACCAGCCGCATGATCAGCGTCAACTGGAAGGCCGACAGCGTGAACGCGGGCAGGATCAGATGGAGCAGGCCATCGCGCGTCAGCAACCCCGTCGTCCACGAACCGAACGCGACGACCTCACCACGGCCGAAGCTGGGCAGCCACTTCAACTCGACGGCGAAGACCCAGATCAACACGATGCCGATGACGAAGTTGGGCAGGCTCACACCGAACAGCGTGCCCGCCATCAGCACCTGAGCACTGGCCTTGCCGCGCCGCAGCGCCGCATAGACGCCCAGCGGGATGCCCAGCCCGAGCGCAATGAACCCCGCCACCAGCGCCAACTCCAGCGTGGCAGGGAAGCGCTCGACGATGAGTGCGGACACCTTGCGTCCCTGACGCAGGCTGATGCCGAACTCGCCCTGCGCGGCATTGACGACGAAGCGCGCGAACTGCGCCGGAAACGGCTGGTCCAGGCCCAGGTCCTTGCGCAACGCCGTGCGTTGTTCGTCGGTGGCATCCTGGCCCAGCAGGTTGGTGACCGGGTCGCCCACATACTGGAACAGCATGAAGGCGATGAAGGCCACCGAGAGCATGACGACGACGGCCTGGACAACGCGACGAAGAATGAAAACCAGCATGAAGCCTCAAGTCTGACTGCCGGTCCCGGCAATGCGCGAAGGCGCGATCATGCGTGAAGCCGGCAGCCGCCCGTGTACGGGAAAGCCTCAGTCGCGAACGTGGCAGGAAAGTCCCCGAAAAGCAAAACGGGCCGCTCTCGCGGCCCGTTCTTGCGGCTGAGGTCAGGCGCCTCGAAGGCCGCCCGACCAGCATGCATCAGAAGCGATGACGCAGGCCCAGCATCGAGCCGTAGCGCTTCGTTGCCCCGTTGGCGAAGTTGACCTGGCCGTTCAGCTTGGTGAAGTCCACTTCGAAGTAAGCATCCGTGCGCTTGGAGAACGCATAGTCGGCCACGAACGCGTAGAAGTCGGCCTTGCTGGTGCTGTTGGCGTTGGTGTTCAGGCCCGTGGAAGCTGCCAGTGCAGCAGCAAAAGGCGCGGCCAGGTTG
The DNA here is from genome assembly GCF_965229315.1 of Roseateles sp. Lineage (GTDB taxonomy): Bacteria > Pseudomonadota > Gammaproteobacteria > Burkholderiales > Burkholderiaceae_C > Pelomonas. The sequence continues at coordinate 505,276 of NZ_CBDDJA010000002.1, read as the reverse complement.
TTCTGGCTGCCGTAATGCTTCTGCTTGGTCAGCCAGGCGTTGGCACCCAGGTTCAGTTGCGGCGTCACCTGGTAGGTGGCACCGAGCATGATCATGTCGCGCGTCTTGATGTCGGCCGAGTTGGTATTGAAGACGTTGGCCCCCAGCAGGCCGCTGGTGTACGCGCCGCGGGTCGTGATGGCCACGTTCGCCAGACCACCCGTTGCAGCCGACGCTGCAAAAGCGGCAGCGCTGGACTGGTTCAGCAGCGTGAAGGGGTTCTCGAACTTGTTCTCGCCCCAGGACGCATGCACGTACAGAGGACCTTCCGTGTAAGACACACCCAGCACGGTGGCCTTGATCTTCTTGCCGGTCTGCTCGGTGGCCTCCAGGTAGGCGGCGCCAGCGCCGAACTTGCCATCGTTGTAGCGCAGCAGGCCGCCCATGGTCTTGTTCGGCAGCGCCGCGGCAGCACCCGTCGCGCCTTCGCCGGCGCTGACCTGGATTTCACCGTAGACGTTGCCGACCTGGACCAGGTACTTGACCATGTTGTCCTGGCGAGCCGTCATGGACATGCCGATTTCCGGCTTGTACGCCTCGATATAGGGCGAGTAGCGGAACGAAGCAAACGTCGACGTGTAAACGTCGAACAGGATGTTGTACTGACGACCCAGACGGACTTGGCCGAATTCGTTGGACTGCAGGCCCACCCACGCTTGACGCCAGAAATCGTTGGCGACGACCGTGCCGGTGTCGGAGTTCAGGCGGTGCTCCAGGTTGGCGAGCGCCTTCAGCCCGCCACCCATGTCTTCGGTGACGTTGATGCCCAGCCGGCTTTGCGACATGCCACCTGGCGTCATCGTCTTTTTCGACGTGCCTGCGTTGGCGTTGCTCGTGTAACGCACGGCGGCATCAACGATGCCATACAGGGTCACGCTGGATTGAGCCCACGCAGCAGAACTGCTGGCGGCGAGGATGGCGAGGGCCAGGGTCGTTTTTTTCATCAACATGTCTCCTGCTAAGAATTGGTTAACCACCCTATTCTGAGCGAGGACATCCGCCATCACGCGTTGGCTGTTGTGAGGCACCAACATCGATTTCCCCTTGTCCCGAAGGCGACAAGGCGTAAAAAAGCCGCCCGAAGGCGGCTTTGGCTGAGCGGGTGACGGGCCGAAGCCCGGCGCAGCATCAGAAGCTGTGGCGAACGCCCACGTCGACGCCGCTGGACTTCTGGCCGCCTGCGGTCGCGGCAGGAGAGCCGGCAACCAGGAAGCGGGCATTGCCCTTGTTGTCGATCTGCGAGTACGTGGTGTACAGCGCGGTGCGCTTCGACAGGTTGTAGGCGTAACCCAGGGCGAACAGCTTGGCATCGCCGATGGCGGTGTAGCCGGCTGCTGCCGTCTCGGCGGCACCGTTGGCCTTGGCGTCGGTGTACGTGGCCACGAACTGGCCCTGGCCCACCGGCACCGTCACGGCGGCCGTCAGGACCTGCTGCTTGCGCGACAGGTACTTCGATTCGGTGTACGACAGCGAGGGGCGAGCCACGCCGAGGTCGTAAGCGCCGCCGATGGACGTCAGCTTGAACTTGCTGTTGTCGGCTGCATTGGACGTGCTGGCGTAGGTGCCCGACACGTGCAGGGGACCGTTCTTGTAGCCCAGGCGGACCGACTGGCCCTTGTTGGTGTTCGTGCCTTCGCCAGCCGAGACATCCACGCCGCCGTAGAAGCCGCTCAGGTTGTTGGGCAGGGAGTACGAGACCAGGTTGTCAGCGCGGCCGTAGGACGTGCCATTGCCGCTGCCCAGGTTGCTGTAGACGGCGCCGACGCTGCCCAGGCCGGTGAAGGCGAAGGGGTCGAAGTCTTCGAGGTGCAGACGCGAAGCGGTCTTGTTGCGGCCCAGGCGCACTTCACCGAAGTCACCAGCCAGGCTCACCGTGGCACGGCGGCCCCAGAACGCGCCGCCGTTGCCGGCGACACCGGTGTCCACGGCAACTTCGGATTCCAGCCAGAAGCCAGCCTTCAGGCCACCACCGAGGTCTTCCGTGCCACGCACGCCGAAACGGCTGGTGTTCAGGCCGCTGGAGTCCAGCGCCTTCTTCTTGACGTCGCCGGTCTTGGTGTACTTCATGTCTGCGTCCAGGACGCCGAACAGGGTGACCGAAGATTGCGCGACGGCTGCGCCGCCAGTCAGGCCGAGAACAGCCAAGGCAATCAGAGCTTTTTTCATTCGATACTCCTAAGTATTCATCCGAGGCGCGACCCGGAAGGTTCGGCGCCCACCTCCTGCGAGGAAGCGGGAGTATTCCACCAGAGCTTGGGGGCCCTCGGGAATTTACGGATATGAAATTGTGTATTGACGTTGCAATACGACAACGACTCGCAGGCTTCATGAAACCTTCACTTAGGGTAATGCCAGCAACGCATGAGCCCAATGGCATCGGCATGACATGACGACGCTGAGCCGCACTGATCGCTTCATCCATGCGCTCGATGGTGGATTGCGCACCGTTTTCGCGCCCGCACGTTTCTCGCGCGCGTCGCCCGCCGCCGGCATGGCGCTGCCCGCCTTGAGTCCTGCTCAGGCGCGAGAGGCCGGCGCGTTGATGCGCGTGAACCATGTCGGTGAGATCTGCGCCCAAGCGCTGTACCAGTCCCAGGCGCTGTTCAGCCGCAGCGACGAGGCGCGCCATCATTTTGAGCACGCCGCCCAGGAAGAACTGGACCACCTGGCCTGGACCGCCGATCGCGTCGCCGAACTGGGCACGCACACCAGCCATCTCGCGCCACTGTGGTGGGCAGGCGCGTTCGCCTGCGGCAGCCTGGCCGGCCTGGCCGGCGACAAGTGGAGCCTGGGGTTCGTGGTCGAAACCGAGCGTCAGGTCGAAGCGCATCTCGGCTCGCACCTGGACCTGTTGCCTGACGCCGATGCACCGTCCCGTGCCATCGTCGAGCAGATGAAGCGGGAAGAGGCTGCGCATGCCGATGCTGCGCTCTCCGCCGGCGCGCGACTGCTGCCGCCTGCCGTGCAAGGCCTGATGCGTCTGGCGGCCAAGGTCATGACGACCGTGGCCCACCGCATCTGATCAGACCTCGACGACCTCGAAGGAGGTGCTGATCGCGGAGGTCTTGGCCAGCATGGCCGTCGCGGAGCAGTACTTCTCGTGCGACAGCGAGACCGCGCGCTCGACGATCTCGGGCTTGAGCCCCCTGCCGCTGACGACGAAGTGGAAGTGGATGGCCGTGAAGACCTTGGGGTCGCTCGTCGCGCGCTCAGCCTTCAGCGTCGTCTTGCAGCCGCGCACGTCATGGCGGCCACGCTTCAGGATGAGCACCACGTCATAGGCCGTGCAGGCGCCGGTGCCGGCCAGCACGGTTTCCATCGGCCTGGGCGCGAGGTTGCGCCCACCGCCATCCGGGGCGCCGTCCATGCACAGCACGTGGCCACTGCCGGTCTCGGCGACGAAGCTCATGCCACTCGGACCGTCCAGGCCCAGCCAACTGACAGTGCATTCCATGGTCATCTAGAGTCACCGCTCCAATGGGTTCACACAAAATATATTGCAGCGCAGCATAACTCGGCGCTAAACTCTGATCACGCGAAAACGTTTTCGCACCGATTGTCTCCTCCACCGCCTCCATGGTGGATTCAACCCGAGCTTGCAAGAGCTCGGGTTTTTTTTCGCCGAAGGCCGTCGGCGCCGTCGCGCCAGGGTCTCCCCCTATCATGCGGCGCCGCAACACAGACCACGGAGAGCCGATGAGCGCCCCACCGCGCCGCCGTTCCACAGCGTCCAAGGCGACGCCGTCCCAGGTGCCGGCGATGCTGCCGCCCGGCAGCAGCTATCTGCAGCGCATCCTGAACGCGCGGGTCTACGAAGTAGCCCGCGAGACCGCCCTCACCGCCGCCGGCAAGCTGTCCAAGCGCCTGGGCAACAAGGTCTTTCTCAAGCGCGAGGATGAGCAGCCCGTCTTCAGCTTCAAGCTGCGCGGCGCGTACAACAAGATGGCGCACCTGGCGCCCGGGCAGCGCGACGCCGGTGTCATCTGCGCCTCGGCCGGCAACCATGCCCAGGGCGTTGCACTGTCGGCCAGGAAGCTGGGCTGCCGCGCCGTCATCGTGATGCCGGTCACCACGCCGCAAGTCAAGATCGACGCCGTGAAGGCGCTCGGCGGCGAGGTCGTGCTGTTCGGCGAGAGCTTCACCGACGCCTACGGCCACGCGCTGGAACTCGAGAAGGCCCAGCGCCTGACCTTCGTCCACCCGTTCGACGACCCGGACGTCATCGCCGGCCAGGGCACCATTGCGATGGAGCTGCTGCGCCAGCACCCCGGCCCGATCGACGCCATCTTCGTGGCCATCGGCGGTGGCGGCCTGATCTCGGGCGTGTCGGCCTACGTCAAGGCCCTGCGCCCCGACATCAAGATCATCGGCGTGCAGACCACCGACTCCGACGCCATGGTGCGCTCCGTCCGGGCTGGCAAGCGCGTGACGCTCAACGATGTCGGCCTCTTTTCCGATGGCACGGCCGTCAAGCTCGTCGGCGAGGAGACCTTCCGCATCACGCGCGAGCTGGTGGACGACTACATCCTCGTCGACACCGACGCCGTCTGCGCCGCCATCAAGGACGTCTTCGAGGACACCCGGTCCATCCTGGAGCCCGCCGGCGCGCTGGGCGTCGCCGCCATCAAGCAGTATGTCGCGGCGACCGGCGCCAAGGGCCAGACGCTGATCGCCATCACCTGCGGCGCCAACATGAACTTCGACCGCCTGCGCTTCGTCGCCGAGCGCGCCGAGGTGGGCGAACACCGTGAGGCCTTGTTCGCCGTCACCATCCCCGAGGCACGCGGCAGCTTCAAACGCTTCTGCGAGCTGCTGGGCCCGCGCAGCGTCACCGAGTTCAATTACCGCATCGCCGACGCGCAGGTCGCCCACGTCTTCGTCGGCGTGGCGATCTCCAAGTCCGACGAGGCCGCCCGGCTCGCCCGCACCTTCACCAAGGCCGGCTTCGAGACGCTGGACCTCACCACGGACGAACTCGCCAAGCAGCACGTGCGCCACATGGTGGGCGGCCGCAGTGAACTGGCGCGCGACGAGCGCCTGTACCGCTTCGTGTTCCCCGAGCGGCCGGGCGCGCTGATGCGCTTCCTGAGCAGCATGCACCCGGACTGGAACATCAGCCTGTTCCACTACCGCAACCAGGGCGCCGACTACGGCCGCATCCTCGTGGGCATCCAGGTCCCGCGGGGCGACGCCGCGGCGCTGCGGGAATTCCTGGCCAGCCTGAACTACCCGTTTGAGGACGAAACGGGTAACCCTGCCTATCGCTTGTTCCTGGGTTGAGTTGAAATCCGCGCGTCTGCCTGTCGCCTGCGCCATGACCGTTGCCCAACAGTCGCTGATTTCACCCACCGCCAATCCCGAGCTGGAAGCCGCGCTGCGCGACCGCGTTGACCGCCGGTCCGCCATCGCCGGCGGCCTCGGCGAACTGGAACCGCTGGCCGTGCGCCTGGGCCTGGTGCAGAACAGCCTGACGCCGCGCTTTCGCGACCCCGTGCTGTCGCTGTTCGCGTCCGACCATGGTGTCGTCGTCGACGGTGTCGGCGCGCAGTGGGGCCGGGCCACCAAGGACCTCGTGCAGATGGCGCTGCACGCCCAGTTGCCGGTGTCCGTGTTCGCCCGCCTGCAGGGCCTGCACCTGACCGTGGTGGACTGCGGCGTCGCCGAGAACCTGCCGCCGCATGCGCGGCTGCTGGCGCGCAAGGTTGCCCACGGCACGCGCAACGCCCGCACCGCGCTGGCCATGAGCCTCGAACAGGCCCATGCCGGCGTGCGCGTCGGCATGGAGATCGCCGACAACCTGCCGGGCAACGTGCTGGCCTGTGCCGGCATGGGCCAGGGCTCGCCGGAATGCGCGGCGCTGATCCTGTCGCGGCTGTCCGACCAGCCGGTGCGCGACTTCGTCGTCTCCGGCCCCACGATGCGCCAGGACGATCTCGTCCACCTGCTGGACGTGCTGCACGGGGCCCAGGCACGCCACCGCGAAGCCAAGGACCCGATGGACGTGCTGGCGGCCTTCGGCGGCCACGAGCTCGCCGTCATGGTGGGCGCCATGCTGGTGGCGGCGAGCAAGCGCAGCCTCATCATCGTGGACGGCATTGCCGCCTGCGCGGCGCTCAAGCTCGCATCGCTGATCTGCGCGCCGGTCACCGACTACGCCGTGTTCTGCCGCAGCCACGTGCACCGCGGCCTGGACGAAGCGCTGGCGCTGTTCCACGCGTCCGCGCTGCTGGAGCTGGGCATGGACAGTGCCGACGGCACCGGTGCCGCGCTGGCCTGGCCCATGATCCGCGCGGCGGCTGCGCTGCTGACCGACTTGCACGAGGTCGCCGAGGCGCGCCTGGCGCTGCGGCCCGACGCCGGCACCCACCTGCCGACGCTGGGCGCCTGAGCCTGACCTGAGCTTCAGCGCTCCTGCGGCGCCTGGCGCGGGTCGTACTGCGGCGGCATGGGCCGCGGCGCTGCCAGCGGCACGCCGTTGGCGGCAGCCGCCCGCGCCGGTCCTGGCGAAGTCCCCGGCCCTGGTGCCGGCGTCGGCGCCGCGGCGGGCTGTTGCGCCACGGTGCCGGCCGGGTTGCCACCCAGCACGATGGGCGATGGCGCGGCAGGCGGCAGCGAGCCCGTCGCCGGCGTGGCCGGCGGGCTGATCTCCAGCACCTGCGTGGGCACCCGGCCCGGCACGCCCAGGCTCGCGCTGCGGGCGTCCACGCGCAGCAACTGCAAGTCGCCGTCGACGACCGCACCCACGCGAACCGTGCGCGTCACGCCGTCCACCTCGATCAGCGCGACGCCTTCGCCGGCTTCGGCCGCCTTCGCATTCCTGGGGGCCACCACGCCCACCAGGCGCAGCCGCGTCGACGGCGCCACGTCAACCTGCGGCGCGGCATCGGGTGCCGTCACGCCCAGCAGACGGCTCAGATCGACCTGGGTGGCACGCGATTCACCGGCGGGCAGCACCGATGCCGGCATCGCCAGCGGCCGCGAGAACAGTTGCAGGCTCCAGTAAGCCACCGAACCGCCGAGCAGCAGCCACACCGAAAACGCCATCAATCGAGCAAGCATCGCCCCATTATGATGGCCCGCTCACTGCTGCTCTGCGCTCCCCCGCACCACGCCATGCGTCGTTCTCCCCTTGCCCGCGGCTTCACGCTGATCGAACTGCTGGTCGTGCTCGTCATCATCGGCGTGCTGGCCGCCCTCGTCGTGCCCAATGTGCTGGACCGTGCGGAGGACGCCCGCGTCACCGCCGCGCGCACCGACGTCAACAACCTGATGCAGGCCCTCAAGCTCTACAAGCTCGACAACCAGCGCTACCCCAGCGCCGACCAGGGCCTGGACGCGCTGGTGCACAAGCCCACCGCCGGCACCCCGCCGCCGAACTGGAAGCCTTATCTCGAGAAGCTGCCGAACGACCCCTGGGGCCACCCCTACCAGTACGCCAACCCCGGCGTGAAGGGCGAGGTCGATGTCTACAGCTTTGGCGCCGACGGCCGCGCCGGCGGCGAGGGCCGTGACGCGGACATCGGCTCCTGGCAGTAAGCCGCACGGCTTCACGCTGATCGAGCTGTTGGTGGTGGTGGCGCTGATCGCCATCACCAGCGCCACCGTCAGCCTGGCCTTGCGCGACCCCACCGAGCTGCAATTGCAGCGTGAAGCCCAGCGCCTCGCCGCGTTGCTGGAGACGGCACGTGCGGAAAGCCGTGCGTCGGGCCTCACCGTGCGCTGGATTCCCAAGGGTCTGAACAACGGCGACGACTTCCGCTTCGAGGGCCTGCCGCGCACCATCCAGTTGCCCACGCGCTGGCTGGGCGACCCGGTGGCCGTGCAGATCGAGAACGCCACCGCCGCCAACCCTGGCCTGACCCTCGGCCCCGAGCCCATCATCCCGGCCCAGCGCCTGCGCCTGCAACTGGGCAACCAGCGCCTCGTGCTGGGCACCGACGGCCTCGCCGCCTTCGACGTCGTCGAGCCATGACGCGAAACAGCGCCGGCTTCACGCTGATCGAGGTGCTGGTCGCCCTCGTCATCGTCGCCATCGCGCTCGGCGCCGGCATCAAGGCCGCGGGTGCGCTGGCCGGCAACGCCGAACGCCTGGCCGAGGTCAGCGCCGCGCAGTGGTGCGCCGAGAACCAGCTGACCGAGCTGCGCCTGGGCCAGCAGTTCCCCGACATCGGCGAATCCCCGTTCGCCTGCGAGCAGCTCGGCCGCGCCTACACCGGCAAGCTCAAGGTCAGCCCGACGCCCAACCCGCTGTTCCGCCGCGTCGACGCCGCCATCGAGAACGACCAGGGCCAGCCGGTGCTGAGCCTGTCCACCATCATGGGCAAGCTGGGCACATGAAGGTACGCGGCTTCACCCTCGTCGAAGTGCTGGTGGCGCTGGTCGTCATGGCGACCATGGCGGCGATGGCCTGGCGCGGCATCGACGCGCTGGTGCGCAGCCGCGAGATCGCCCAGGCGCGCCTGGCGCAGACGGCGCGGCTGCAGACCGTGCTGGCGCAGTGGGAGGCCGACCTGCGCGCGCTGCAGGACAGCCACAGCCCCGTGCCGCCGCTGGACTTCGACGGCGGCAGCCTCGTGCTGACACGCCAGGTGCCGGCCGGGCTGCAAGTCGTCGTCTGGAGCCTGCGCGAGGGCAGCATCTGGCGCTGGGAGAGCCCGGCGCTGCGCACCGTGGAAGACCTGGAGCTGCAGCGCCAGCGCGGCATGCAGCAGTTGGCGCAGCGCAACCCGGCGCTGCGCGCCTTCGACGGCGTCGCTGGCTGGCAGTTCTACTGCTTCTGGGGCAACGCCTGGAGCAACTGCCTGTCCACCGGCAATTCGGACGCCGGCCCCACCAGCAGCCGCACGCCCATCCAGGTGCCGTCGGGGCTGCGCATCGCGATGCAGTTCGCCGACGGCAGCGGGCTCAACGGCACGCTGATGCGCGAGCTGGAGGTCACCGCCCAATGAACCCGCACCGACACCAGCGCGGCGCGGCGCTGCTGACCGCGATGATCATCGTCACGCTGATCGCCAGCCTGGCCGCCGGCATGGTCTGGCAGCAGTACCGCGCCGTGCAGATCGAGGCCGCGGACCGCGCCCGCGCGCAGAGCACCTGGATCCTGCAGGGCGCGCTGGACTGGGCCCGCCTCATCCTGCGCGAGGACGCCCAGGCCAACCGCCAGAAGCCCGTCGACCACCTCGGCGAGCCCTGGGCCGTGCCGCTGGCGGAGGCGCGCCTGTCCACCTTCCTGGCTGCCGACCGCACGGCCGCCAGCGACGACGACGGGCCCGAGGCCTTCCTGTCCGGCAGCATCGAGGACGCGCAGGGCCACTACAACCTGCGTGCGCTGCTCAGCGGCACCAAGGTGCCGGAACTGGAGCAGCGCGTGCTGGAGCGGCTGTGCACCCAGGTCAACGCGCCGCCCGGCACGGCCACGCTCATCATCGCGGGCCTGCGCGCGGCCTTCCCGGCGGCGGCCAGCGGGGCCGCCAGCGCCGTCGAGGCCGGCGCCAGCGAGAGCGAAAGCGGCCCGCTGCGCCCCGCCAGCCTGGACCAGCTCGCCTGGCTGGGCCTGGACGACGCCACCATCAAGCGCCTGCAGCCCTATGTCGTGCTGCTGCCCAAGGCCACGCCGGTCAACCTGAACACGGCGCCGCGCGAGGTCATCGCGGCCTTGTTCGACGGCGTCGACCTGGCTTCGGCCGAGCGGCTGGTGCAGGGCCGCAAGGCCAGCCCGCTGCAGAACGTGACCGACGCCGCCAACTTCCTGCCGACCGGCGTGACGCTGGACACCAGCCGCGTGGCTGTCATGTCGTCCTTCTTCTTCGTCACCGGCCGGCTGCGGCTGGAGGAGCGCCAGTTGGAGCAGCGCTCGCTGATCGAACGGCAGGGGCTGACCATGGTCGTGCGGGCGCGTGAACGTATCAACCAGTTGGTGGAGCGTTGAGCACCGACTTTCACCGCGATGTCCCGCCCCTGGCCTGTAACTTCACAGCCCGCTCCTAGAATGCGCCGCGCTTCAATCTCCCCATGAGCACCCTGCTGCTGTTCCTGCCCCCCCGGTCGCGTCTGCGCGCGCTGGGACGAGCCGCGCCCGCGGCGGCCGACGTGCCGCGCACCGACGTGCTGCGCGAGTACGACTACGTGCTGACCCCCGACGGCCGCCAGATCACCGCCGAGGGCCGCGCCACCGCGGCCTCGCTGCCGGCGGCGGACAGCGTCGTCGCCATCGCCGGCGAGTCCGACGTCAGCTGGCGCCGCGTGGAGCTGCCGCGCGCCGGCCGCCAGATGCGCGCGGCACTGGCCGGCAAGCTGGAAGAAGCGCTGCTGGACGACCCCGACACGCTGCACTTCGCGCTGGAGCCCGACGCGCTGGGCGGCGACACGGCCTGGGTGGCCGTCACGTCGCGCAGTTGGCTGGCAGGCCACCTGGCCCAGTTGGAAGCCGCCCAGGTCTTCATCGAGCGCGTCGCGCCGCTGTCCTGGCCGGACGCGCTGGCGCGCGGCCACTTCTTCGAGGCCAACGGCGACGCGCAGGACGGCGGCGTCTCGCTGCGCTGGAGCCACACCGAAGGCGTCGCGACGCTGCCGCTGGGCGGTGGTCTGGCGCGCCAGTTCTTCCCGCCCGGCCTCGTGCATGCGGCGCAATGGACGGCCACGCCCGGCGTCGCCACGGCCGCCGAGCGCTGGCTGGGCACCACCGTCAGCGTGCAGACGCCCGGCCAGCGCGCGCTGTCGGTGGTGGACAGCGCCTGGAACCTGCGCCAGTTCGAACTCGCGCCCCGGGCCCGCGGCGTGCGTGCGCTGCGCCTCGTGCACCGGGCACTGATGCGCAAGCCCTGGCAGCCGGTGCGCTGGGGCATCGCGGCACTGCTGCTGGTGCAGCTGCTGGGCCTGAACCTGTGGGCCTGGCACCAGCACCGCGAGGTGGCCGCTCGCCGCGAGGCCGTCACCACGACGCTGACCAGCGCCTTCCCCGAGGTGCGCGCCATCCTGGACGCGCCGGTGCAGATGCAAAAGCAGCTCGACCTGCTGCGCGCCAGCGCCGGCAGCGTCGGCGAGCAGGACCTCGAAGCGCTGCTCGCAGCCGCCGCCACCGCCTGGCCCGCCGACCGCCCGCCCGCCGAGGCGCTGGCGTTCGAGCCCGGGCGCCTCACCGTGTCCGCCCAGGGCTGGGCGCAGGCACAGATCGACAACTTCCGCACCCAGTTGCGCAGCGATGGCTGGCAACTGGATTCCAGCGAAGGCAAGCTGACCCTCAGCCGCGCCAGCATGCAGGGACGCACCTGATGGCCAGTTTCAACCACGCCACCGGCGACGCGGGGCTCGCCGTGCGGCTCAGGCAGACCAAGGCGCAGGCGATGGCGCAATGGCAGGCGCTGGGCGAGCGCGAGCGCCTGGTGCTGGCCACGGTCGCCGCGCTGCTGGGCCTGCTGCTGGCCTGGAGCCTGCTGCTCGCGCCCGCGCTGCGCACGCTGAAGACCGCACCGGCCGAACTGGAACAGCTGGAGCTGCAACTGCAGCAGATGCAGGCGCAGGCGCAGGAGGCCCGCACGCTGCGCGCCGCGCCCGCCGTGCCGCCGGCCCAGGCGCAGGCCGCGCTGACGGCCTCGGTCGAGCATCTCGGCCCCGTGGCCCGCATCAACCTCGCGGGCGACCGCGCCGTCGTCACGCTCAACGGCATCGCGCCCGAGGCGCTGCAGAGCTGGCTGGGCGAAGTGCGCTCGGCGGCCCGGGCGCGGCCCGTCGAGGCCCAGCTCACGCGCGGCCCCAAGGGCTATGCCGGCACGCTGGTGCTGAGCCTGGGAGCGCCGTGATGCGTCTGTTCAAGAAGAAGGCCCCCGCACTGCCGCCGGACTCGGTGCTGGGCGGCGCCACGGCCGGCGGCCGCGCGGTGCGCCACCGCACGCCGCGGCGCTGGGCCGTCGCCGGTGCGCTGCTGGGCGTGCTCGTCGCGCTCGTCGCCTTCGCGCCGGCCAGCTGGCTGGCACGCGCGCTCGCATCGGCCACGGGCGAGCACCTGCTCATCGTCGACACGCGCGGCAGCGTCTGGAACGGCTCGGGCGTGCTGGTGCTCACCGGCGGCGCCGGCAGCCGCGACGCCTCCGCGCTGCCCGGCCGGCTGCACTGGCGCATGACGGTCCAGGGCCTGGGGCTGCAGCTCGCGGCGCGGCAGGACTGCTGCATCAACGGCGAGCTGCTGCTGGGCCTGAAGCCCGGCCTGGGGCGGCTGGACATCAGCGTGGACAACCGCGCCGACTGGCTGGTGCGCCTGCCCGCCGGCCTGCTGTCGGGCCTGGGCACGCCGTGGAACACGCTGCAGCTCGGCGGCTCGCTGCGCATGTCGGCCCGCGAGCTGCGGCTGGAGTCGGTGCAGGGCCGCTGGCGCCAGTTCGGCGAGCTGCAGCTGGACCTCATCAACCTGTCCTCGCGCGTGTCCACCGTCGCGCCGCTGGGCAGCTACCGCTTCAGCGTCACCGCTGACGCGACGAACCCCGGCCTCAGCACCTTGCGCCTGTCCACACTGGAGGGCGCGCTGCAGCTCTCCGGCGCCGGCGTGCTCAACAGCGGCGGCAAGAGCCGCTTCACCGGCGAGGCCACCGCCGCGCCGGGCCGCGAAGAAGCGCTGAACAACCTGCTGAACATCATCGGGCGCCGCCAAGGGGCGCGCTCCGTCTTGACGATCGGATGATCATGAATCTCCCACGCACCGCCGTTGCGACTGCCACCGCGCTCACCGCGCTGCTGGCGGCCACGGGCAACAGCGCCTTCGCACAGCCCGACAGCGCCACCGTGCAGCGCGCCCAACCGACCTCGTCGCGGGGGCCGGCCGTCAGGCCCAGCTCGCCGGTCACGCTGAACTTCGTCAACGCGGACATCGAGGCCGTGACACGCGCCATGGGCGTCATGCTCAACCGGCAGTTCATCATCGACCCGCGCGTGAAGGGCTCGATCACGGTCTACAGCGAGCAACCCGTGTCGGTGGCCGAGGCCTACCGCACCTACCTCGCCGCGCTGCGCGGCCTGGGCTTCACCGTCGTCGAGACGGCCGGCTTCCTGAAGGTGCTGCCGGAGCCGGACGCCAAGCTGCAGGCCGGCTCCGTGGCCGTCGAGACGAGCAGCGCGCGCGGCGACCAAATCCTGACGCAGATCTTCCGCGTGCAGCACGAGAACGCGAACAACCTCGTGGCCGTGCTGCGCCCGCTGATCAGCCCGAACAACACGATCAACGCCAACCCGGGCAACAACAGCCTGGTCATCACCGACTACGCCGACAACCTGCAGCGCATCGCCAAGATCATCGCGGCGATGGACACGCCCGGCACCAGCGACATCGAGATCGTGCCGCTGAAGTACGCCGTCGCGGCCGACCTGGCGCCGCTGGTGCAACGCCTGGCCGACGGCGGCCAGACGGTGGCTGCGGCCGTGCCCGGCCAGAGCAGCAGCGCGGTCAACGTGCTGGTGGACCCGCGCTCCAACGGCCTCATCCTGCGCGCCAGCAATCCTGCCCGCCTAGCGGCCGTGCGCTCCATGGTCGACAAGCTCGACCAGCCCGGCACCGACGGCGGCAACAACATCCGCGTCGTCTACCTGAAGAATGCCGACGCGACCAAGCTCGCGACCGTGCTGCGCGCGGCGTTCGGTGCGGCCTCGTCGGGCAGCAACAACCAGTCCGGCAGCAACTCGTCGCTGTCCGGCACGGGCGCGCTCGGCGGCAACAACAACCAGACGCTCACGGGTGCCACGTCCAGCAGCAACAGCACTGGCGGCATGAACTCGGCCGCCGCCACGTCGCCGCTGAGCCAGTCGGCCGGCCCGTCCACCGGCGGCTTCGTGCAGGCCGACCCGTCGACGAACTCGCTCATCATCACGGCGCCCGAACCGCTGTACCGCCAGGTGCGGGCCGTCATCGAGCAGCTCGACGCGCGCCGCGCGCAGGTCTACGTGGAGTCGCTCATCGTCAAGATCGACAACACCAAGGCCGCGCAGTTCGGCGTGCAGTGGCAGAACCTGTTCGGCAGCAAGGGCGACGGCACCATCACTGGCGCCGGCACCAACTTCGGCACGGGCCTGTCCAACATCATCAATGCCACCGGCGCCGTCGCCGGCGGCACCGCGGGCGTGACGACCGCGCTGACCAACGGCTCCGCGCCGACCGGCCTGAACATCGGCGTGCTGAAGAAGTTCGGCAGCATCTACACGCTGGGCGCGGTGGCCAATTTCTTCGAGAGCCAGAGCGGCGCCAACGTGCTGTCCACGCCCAACCTCGTCGCGCTGGACAACGAGGAGGCCCGCATCGTCATCGGCCAGAACGTGCCCTTCGTGACCGGCTCCTACGCCGGCGCCACCACCACCGGCGGCACCGTCAACCCCTTCACGACGGTGGACCGCAAGGACGTGGGCCTGACGCTGAAGGTCAAGAGCCAGATCGGCGAGGGCGGCACCGTGCGCATGGTGGTCTACCAGGAGAACTCCTCCGTGGTGCCCGGCAGCAACGGCACCACAGGCCCGACGCTGGACAAGAGCGCCATCGAGACCAGCGTGGTCGTGGACGACGGCGACATCATCGTGCTGGGCGGCCTGCTCAAGGACGAGTACACCGACGGCGACGACGGCGTGCCGGGCCTGTCCAAGATCCCGCTGATCGGCAACCTGTTCAGCAGCAAGAACCGCAAGCGCGTGAAGACCAACCTGATGGTGTTCCTGCGCCCGGTCGTCATGCGCAACGCCGAGGGCGCGAACCGCCTCACGCTGGACCGCTACGAGAGCATCCGCGCCGTGCAGCAGGTCAGCCAGCCGCAGAAGAACCTGATGCTGCCCGACACCGGCTCGCCGGTGCTGCCCGAGCCCAAGTTCGCGCCGGCCGACAAGGCGCTGCCGCAGCCGTCCCTGCAGACGCCGGTGCCCCCGCAGCAACCACAGCAGCCGCCCCAGTAAGCCCTCCCATGGCCGCGATCCGCCACCCCCTGCCCTACGCCTTTGCGAAGGCCAACTCCGTGCTGCTGGAGGACGACGGCAGCACGCTGACGCTGTGGGCGCCGCCCGAGGTCGGCTGGGCCACGCTGTCCGAGGTGCAGCGCCTGTACGCCGTGGACAAGCTGGAGTCCGAGGCCGGGCCGTCGCTGGCCGAGCGCATCAACGCCGCCTATGCCGGCAGCGAGAGCAGCGCGGCCGTGGTCATCGGCGAGGTCGAGAGCGCCGTGGACCTGTCGCGCATGATGCAGGACCTGCCGGCGGTGGAAGACCTGCTGGAAGCCGCCAACGACGCGCCCATCATCCGCATGCTCAACGCGCTGCTGACGCAGGCGGCCAAGGACGGCGCGAGCGACATCCACATCGAACCCTATGAGCGCGCGTCGTCCGTGCGCTTTCGCGTCGACGGCACGCTGCGCGAGGTGGTGCAGCCCAACCGCGGCCTGCACGCCGCGCTGATTTCGCGCCTGAAGATCATGGCCGAGCTGGACATCGCCGAGAAGCGGCTGCCGCAGGACGGCCGCATCTCGCTGCGCATCGGCGGCCGCGCCATCGACGTGCGCGTGTCCACGCTGCCCAGCGCCCACGGCGAACGCGCCGTGCTGCGCCTGCTGGACAAGAGCGAATCCAAGTTCACGCTCGAAGGCCTGGGCATGGACGGCGACGTGCTGTCCGCGTTCAAGAAGCTGGTGCAGCAACCGCACGGCATCGTGCTCGTGACCGGCCCGACCGGCTCGGGCAAGACGACGTCGCTGTACGCATCGCTGCAGACCGTGGACACCAGCACCACCAACGTGCTGACCGTCGAGGACCCGATCGAGTACGAGCTGCCCGGCATCGGCCAGACCCAGGTCAACGCCAAGATCGACCTGACGTTCGCCAAGGCCTTGCGCGCCATCCTGCGCCAGGACCCGGACGTCATCATGATCGGCGAAATCCGCGACTACGAGACCGCGCAGATCGCCATCCAGGCCTCGCTCACAGGCCACCTGGTGCTTGCCACGCTGCACACCAACGACGCGCCCAGCGCCGTCACGCGGCTGACCGACATGGGCGTGGAGCCCTTCCTGCTGTCTTCGTCGCTCTTGGGCGTGCTGGCACAGCGGCTGGTGCGGCGCCTGTGCCCGGTCTGCAAGCGCCAGGACGACCACGGCCGCTGGCACCCGGTGGGCTGCGAAGCCTGCGGCCACACCGGCTACAAGGGCCGCACGGGCGTCTACGAGTTGATGGTGGCCGACGACGCGGTGCGCAGCCTCATCCACAACCGCGCGCCCGAAAGCCAGCTCACGGCCGCCGCCGTGTCCACCGGCCTGCGCTCGATGCGCGAGGACGGCGACCGGCTCATCGCGTCCGGTGTCACATCACTGGAAGAAGTGCTGCGCGTGACGCGCGAGTGAGCGCCACCGATCAGGCGCGCGCGGATCGGTGCTGCCGGCGGCGACGCGCTGCGCCGCCCGCACCCACGAGCGCCAGCGTGACCAGTGCCAGCGAGCCGGGCTCGGGGAGTTCGCTCACATAGAAGTCCAGCCTCAGGCGGCGGATGTCGAGGCTCTCGGCGCCGGGAAAGACCAACACGGCGGTCGATGACGGGAACGACCCGCCCCACGCGCCGCTGAAGTAGAGGTCGCGATAGTCACTGGCCAGGTGGTCGTTGATCCAGGAATCCTGGGGCGTGTCGAAGCTCAGGATGGCTTGGTCCAGATAGACCAGTCCCATCAGGTCGAGACCATCGCCGCCGATTCCCAGTCCCAGGTACAGGCCACCGGCGCCCCCGGCAACGGCATGGCTCATGTCGCGGTCCGAACTCAGCTCGATGTGGATCAGATGGCGCCCCCCACCCAGATCGGACTGGGACTCGCTGAGCGTGTAGGCCTGGCCGTTGCTCACGAAGCTCTGGTCGTTGCCGTCGAACACGCCCTGCGCGGACACGGTGTTCTCTAAGTAGATCGGCGCGGGCGCCTCGTCGGCGAGGAAGATCGAGTAGGTCGAGTTGGCGACGACGACAGGCCCGGCCTCGGCCGTCACCACAGCCAGGCTGGCCCCTGCGGCGAGCAGGGCGGCAATCATTGTCCTCATGGCGGGTCCTTTCTGAGAGCGGCCGGTGGATGAGCGCCGATTCTTGACAGGCGCTGCGCCGCGGCAATCCCGTGCCTGTGGGCCGACGTGATGTCCGGTTTTTGCGCGGCGCGCAGCACGCACAATCTGCCCCATGCCAGCCTACAAGTACGACGCCCTCACCGACGCCGGCCGCCAGAACAGTGGCCTGATCGAGGCCGACAACCCGCGTGCGGCCCGCGCTGCGGTGCGCGCGCTGGGCCTCACGCCGCTGTCCATCGAGACCGTGCAGCAGCACGGCGCGCAGGAAGGCAGCCGCTTCACGCGCCGCGTCTTCGGCCAGACGGCGCTGGCGGTGTGGACGCGCCAGCTGGCCGGCCTCGTCGGCTCGGGCCTGCCCATCGAACGCGCGCTGACGGCGCTGGCCGACGAGAGCGAGGACACCAAGCAGCGCGAGCTCATCAGCCAGCTCAAGGCCGAGGTCAACGCCGGCTCGCCGTTCGCGCAGGCGCTGTCCACCGCGCCGCGCGAGTTCGACGACGTCTACCGCGGTGTGGTCGCCGCCGGCGAGCAGAGCGGTGCGCTGGGCCAGGTGCTGGAGAAGCTCGCCGACGACCTGGAGGAGCGCCAGGACCTGAAGGCCAAGCTGGTCGGTGCCATGGCCTACCCGGCCATCGTCTCGCTGATCTCGGTGTTCATCGTCATCTTCCTCGTCACCTACGTGGTGCCGCAGATCGCGACCGTGTTCACCAGTTCCAAGCGCGCGCTGCCCGCGCTGACGGTCGCGATGCTGGCCATCAGCGATTTCGTGCGCGCCTGGGGCTGGGCCCTGCTGGCCGCGCTGGCGGCCGGTGGCGTGGCGCTGCGCTTCGCACTGAAGGCGCCGGCCTTCCGGCTGCGCTTCGATGCCGGCATCCTGGGCCTGCCGCTGGTCGGGCGCCTGGCGCGCGGCTACAACGCGGCGCGCTTCGCCGGCACGCTGGCCATGCTGGCCGGTGCCGGCGTGCCCATCCTGAAGGCCTTGCAGGCTGCGGCCGAGACGCTGTCCAACCGCGCCATGCAGGCCGATGCGCTGGACGCGCTGGTGCAGGTGCGCGAAGGCGCGCCGCTGGGCTCGGCCCTGGCCGGCAAGAAGCGCTTCCCCGGCATCCTCGCGATGTTCGCCCGCCTGGGCGAGCAGACCGGCCAGCTGCCCGAGATGCTGGGCCGCGCCGCGCGCCAGTTGAGCGTCGAGGTGCAACGCCGCTCCATGGCCGCGGCCACGCTGCTGGAGCCGCTGCTCATCGTCGCGATGGGCGCGGTGGTGCTGCTCATCGTGCTGGCGGTGTTGCTGCCGATCATCCAGCTCAACACCTGGGTCAAGTAGGACCACCCCTACCGGCTGCGCCGGCCCCTCAAGGGGCACCGTCAGTGGCCCGGCAAAGCCGGTTCCACGACGGTCGCTGGAGAAGGCACTACGTCGAGAGGCGGCGTTCGGCGAGCTTGGCGATGCGCGCCAGCCCGAAACACATGACGAAGTAGCTGAGCGCCAGCGTCGTGTAGATCTCGACGGGCTTGACCAGCACCTGGGCGTTGATCTGGCTGGCGATGAAGCTCAGCTCGGACAGGCCGATGATGGTGCCCAGCGACGTGGCCTTGATGGTCGCGACGAACTGGTTGATCAGCGACGGCAGCATGTGGCGCAGCGCCTGCGGCAGCAGCACGCCGCGCAGCGCCTGGCCGCGTGTGAGCCCCAGCGACAGCGCCGCCTGCAGTTGGCCGCGCGGCAGCGCGCGCAGGCCGGCGTTCACGATCTCGGCCAGATAGGCCGCATCGAAGACGACCAGCGCGATCAGCATGGTGCTGAACTGGTCGGTCTTGTGGCCGGTGACCGTGGGCAGGAAGAAGTAGGCCCAGAACACCACCATCAGCAGCGGCGTGCCCCGCACCACCCAGACCCAGGCCGTGACTGGCAGGCGCAGCCAGCGGTTGGGGCTGAAGCGGGCCAGGCCCAGCAGGATGCCCAGCGGCAGCGCGAGCAGCAGGCCCAGCGTGGCCAAGATCACCGTCAGCGCCAGGCCGCCCAGCGGGCCGTGCGGGTACTGGCCGACGAGGAAGTAGAGCCAGTAGGTGTCGACCAGCTCAGTCATCGTTTTGCCCCCTGTGGGGACACGACCTGCTGCGCCCACTGGGCCAGGCCGGTCAGCACCAGCGACACCGACAGGTAGGCCGCCGTCACCAGCGCAAAGGTCTCGAAGCCACGGAAGCTCGCGGACTCGACGCGCTGCGCCTGCGTCATCAGCTCGGCCGCGCCGATGGCGGTGGCGATGCTGGTGTTCTTCCAGAGGTTGAGCGTTTGCGACAGCAGCGGTGGCAGCGTGATGCGCAGCGCCTGCGGCAGCACGACCAGGCGCATCGCGGCCAGGTAGCCGAAGCCCAGTGCACGCGCTGCGTCGAGCTGCGCGGCCGGCACGGCGCGCACACCGGAGCGGATGTCCTCGGACATGTAGGCCGCCGTGTACAACGTCAGCGCGGCCCAGGCGCTGAGGACTTCGATGTTGCCGGCGTAGATCTGCGCCTTCAGGTCCGGTGGCAGCAGCTCCGGCATGCCGAAGTACCAGAACAGCATGTGCACCAGCAGCGGCACGCAGCGCACGGCCTCCACGAAGGACTCGCCCACGAGGTTCAGCGGCCGCCAGGGCGCGATGCGCAGCAATGCGAGGAGCACGGCCAGCGGCAGCGCGGTGAACAGCGTCAGCCCCGTGAGCAGCAGGGACAGGCGCAGGCCGGCGAGCAGCCAGGCGAGGTAGTCCCCGTGCAGCAGCGGGGCGAAGGACAGGACGGGCATGCGGGGTCCGGCAGCAACGAGGCAGCCGCCGGCCTTCGTGAGGCGGGCGGCTGCGGTGGGTCGGAAGTCAGTCGACGACCCGGATCAGCTGTCGACCTGGTCGCTGTCGATCTTGAACGTGCGCCTGGGGAACTTCAGCCGCGTGTCCGGGCCGTACCACTTGACGAACAGCTTGTCGGCCTCGCCGCTCTTCTCCAGCTCGCGCAGCGCGCCGTCCACCTGCTCCTTCAGGCGCTTCTCGCCCTTCTTGAGGCCGATGGCCAGCGGTTCGACGCTGATGTTCTGGTCGAGGATGCGGTACTGCGCCTTGGCCGCGCCGAGCTTGGCGTGCTGGTCAAGCAGCGACACCTCGTCGTTGACGAACGCGACGCCCTTGCCCTGCTGCAGCGCCTGGAAGGCCTGCGGGCCGGTGTCGAAGGTGACGACGTCCACGCCCGGCACGGCCTTGCGGATGTTGGGCTCCTGCGTGCCGCCCTTGATGGTGACGACCTTCCTGCCGGCAAGCGCCGCCAGGTTCTGGATGCCACTGTCGGCCTTCACCAGCACGCGCTGGCCAGTGACGAAGGTGGTCAGCGAGAAGTCGATGACGGCTTCGCGTTCCTTGTTGTGCGTGAGGGACGCAGCCAGCAGGTCCACATGGCCTTGCTGCAGCTCGGGGATGCGCGCGGCGACGGCGAGCTGCTTGACCTGCAGCTTCACGCCCAGCTTGGCGGCGATGGCGCGGGCGAGGTCTACCTCGTAGCCGACGATCTCGCGCGTCTTCGCATCGATGAAGCTGTTGGGCTCGTCGGTGCCCAGCACGCCGACGACAAGCTCGCCCTTCTTCCTGATGTCGTCGAGCTGGTCGGCGTGTGCGGCGTGCAGCGCGAACAGGCTGGCGCCGAAGGCGATGAAGGCCTGGGCAAGGCGGCGGCGGGTGTGAGGCATGGTCGGTGGCGGTCCCTGTGTTGATGAACGTCAGGCCTGTGCCTGAGCGAGCTCATGCTAGGAACCGGCCCCACGCCGCACAACGAAGCAAAGCGCATGTGCTTGCGCGGCAGTTGCGGCCATTGCGCCCGTTGCGCACGAACCGCGGACCGGGTCAGTTCAGCCGGAACGTCGCGACGACGCTGGCCAGCCGGCTCGCCTGCTCCTTCAGGCTCTCGGCCGCCGCGGTGGACTCCTCCACCAGCGCCGCGTTCTGCTGCGTCATCTTGTCGAGGTCGGCCACGGCCACGTTGATCTGGCCGATGCCCTGGCTCTGCTCGTTGGAGGCCGTGCTGATCTCGCCGACGATGTCGGTCACGCGCTGCACGCTGTCGACGATCTCGGTCATCGTGTTGCCGGCGTCCCCCACCAGGCGCGTGCCGGCCTCGACCTTGTCGACGCTCGCGCCGATCAGCGCCTTGATCTCGCGCGCCGCCTCGGCGCTGCGCTGCGCCAGCGTGCGCACTTCGCCGGCCACCACCGCGAAGCCGCGGCCCTGCTCGCCCGCGCGCGCCGCTTCGACCGCCGCATTCAGCGCGAGGATGTTGGTCTGGAAGGCGATGCCGTCGATGGTGCCGATGATGTCGCCGATCTTCTTGCTGGACTGCTGGATATCGGTCATCGTGGCGACCACCTGGCCCACGACGTTGCCGCCGCGCCGGGCCACGTCGGCCGCGGAGTGGGTCAACTGGTTGGCCTGCGCGGCCGAGTCGGCGCTGTGGCGCACGGTGCTCGTCAGCTCTTCCATCGCGCTGGCCGTCTCTTCCAGGTTGGAGGCCGCTTGTTCGGTGCGGGCGCTCAGGTCGCTGTTGCCGCTGGCGATCTGCGTGCTGGCCGTGGAGATGTTGTCGACGACGCTGCGCACCTCCTGCAGCGCACCGCGCAAGGCCGCGCGCATCGCATCGACGGCGCGCAGCAACTGGCCGGTCTCGTCGTTGCCGTAGTGGCGCTGGGGCTCGCCGGTGAGGTCCATGTCGGCGATCGCGCGGGCCGACCGTTCGGCCTCGCGCAACGGGCCGGTGATGCTGCGCGTGAGCCCCACGCTCAGCGCGATGCCGACCACCAGCGCCAGCGCGGAACAGCCCACCAGCAGCCACACGGTGCGGGCACGCAGCGCCTCCACCTTGAGCGCGGACGCGTCCAGCTGCGCGCGCTGGCGCTGGCCCAGGTTTGCCACCGCGTCCAGGTAGTCCTTGGACGTGGGTTCGAACCTCTGCGCGAACACCTGGGCTGCACCCTCGACGTCGCCGGCCTTCTTGGCCTTGTTGACATCGTCGCGGGCGGCCAGGTAGGTCTTGCGCAACTCGCCGATGCGAGCGAACAGGGCACGCTCATCGGGCGAATCGAGCGACGCCTCGATCTGCTTCTGCAGTTCGTTGGTCTGCTGGATGGAGGACGCCGACGCCGGCGCGAAATACTCGACGAGCGACGGGTCGCTGCTCTTGGCGATGGCGGCCGCCCGTTGCACGCCTGCCGTCGTGTGGCGCAACCAGTCGGTCGCGGCGCGCTCCACCTTCAGGCTGTTGCCCAGCATGTCGTCCACTTCGGCGCCCAGCGCGCGCAGCTGCCACACGGCCACGACGCTGGCGAACACCGACAGGCCCAGGATGCAGGACAGCACCCGTGCGAGCCGGCGGCCTATGGAGCCGTGGCGGCTGATGACGGTGGATGACATGCGGAACACTCCCTGGGTACCGACCGCGACATGCGGGCAGTTGTATCGGCCTGCATGTTCGTCGCCCGCGTCAGGGCTTGTCACCCAACAGCAAGGGTAAACGCACCGGTCACGCGGATTGCGTCACGCAAATCGCGCAAGCTCATGCGCAAAGCTTCGTTCCCAGGCGAAGCCTCGCTTCGTAGCCTGCGAGGTCTTGAACCATGCGCCGCGCCCCGATCGCGGCGTCGCTCCGCCATGACCGCCCGACTCCCGCTCGAGGCCCGGCCCGCCGTGCTGGACCTCATCGGCAACACGCCGCTGCTGCCGGTGCAGCGCCTGGACACCGGCCCCTGCCAGCTCTTCCTCAAGCTCGAATCCCAGAACCCCGGCGGCTCCATCAAGGACCGCATCGGCCTGGCGATGATCGAGACGGCCGAGCGCGCCGGGCTGCTCAAACCCGGCGGCACCGTCGTCGAGGCCACGGCCGGCAACACCGGGCTGGGCCTGGCGCTGGTGGCGCGCGCCAAGGGCTACCAGGTGGCGCTGGTGGTGCCCGACAAGATGTCTGCCGAGAAGGTGCTGCAGCTGCGGGCGCTGGGCGCCCAGGTGCACCTGACGCGCTCCGACGTCGGCAAGGGCCACCCCGACTACTACCAGGACGCCGCCGCGCGCCTGGTGCGCGAGATCCCCGGCGCCTGGTATGCCGACCAGTTCAACAACCCCGCCAACCCGCTGGCGCACGAGACCACCACCGCGCCCGAGATCTGGCAGCAGATGGGGCACGACGTGGACGCCATCGTCTGCGGCGTGGGCTCCGGCGGCACCCTCACCGGCCTGGGGCGCTTTTTCCAGCGCGTGCGGCCCGGCATCGACATGGTGCTGGCCGACCCCGTGGGCTCCATCCTGAAGGACTACGTGGACACCGGCCGCCACGGCGACGCCGGCTCCTGGGCGGTGGAAGGCATCGGCGAAGACTTCGTGCCACCCATCGCCGACCTGTCCGCCGTGCGCAAGGCGTACAGCATCTCGGACGCCGACAGCTTCGCCACGGCGCGCGAGCTGTACCGCGCCGAGGGCATCCTGGCCGGCTCGTCGACCGGCACGCTGCTGGCCGCCGCGCTGCGCTACTGCCGCGAGCAGTCCGCGCCGAAGCGCGTCGTCACCTTCGTCTGCGACACCGGCACCCGCTACCTGTCCAAGGTCTACAACGACCATTGGATGTTCGACCAGGGCCTGCTCACGCGCCCGCGTCTCAACGACCTGCGCGACCTGATCTCCCGGCCGGCGGCCAGCGGTTCGGTCGTGTCCGTCACGCCGCAGGACACGCTGCAGACCGCCTTCGCGCGCATGCGCCAGGCCGATGTGTCGCAGCTGCCGGTGCTGGCGAACGGCCGGCTCGTCGGGCTGCTGGACGAGTCCGACCTGCTCGCGCGGCTGCATGCCGATGCCAGCAGCTTCGCCGCGCCGGTGGCCCGCGCGATGAGCGAGGACGTCGTCACGCTGGCGCCCACGGCCCCGCTGGCCGAGCTGCATGAACAGCTGCGCCGCGGCCTGGTCGCCGTCATCGCGGACGACGCGGGCTTCCACGGCCTCGTCACGCGCTTCGACCTCATCAACCACCTGCGCAAGGAGATCACGCGATGAGCGCCACGCCCGCCCACGAACTGGCCTTCGACACCCGCGTCATCCACGCCGGCCAGTCGCCCGACCCCATCACCGGCGCCGTCATGCCGGCCATCTCGGTCAGCTCCACCTACCGCCAGAAGAGCCCGGGCGAGCACAGCGGCTACGAGTACGGCCGCACGCACAACCCGACGCGCCAGGCCTACGAGCGCGCCGTGGCCGACCTCGAAGGCGGCGCGCAGGCCTTCGCGTTCTCGTCCGGCCTGGCGGCCATGGCGACCGTGCTGGACACGCTGCCCGCCGGCTCGCACATCGTCGCGGGCGACGACCTCTACGGCGGCAGCTACCGGCTGTTCGAGCGCGTGCGCAAGCACAGCGCCGGCCTGGCCGTCACCTACGTGGACAGCCGCGACGCTGACAGCCTGCGCGCCGCGCTGCGGCCGGACACGAAGCTGATCTGGATCGAGACGCCCAGCAACCCGCTGCTGCGCCTGACCGACCTCGCCGCCGTGGCCCGCATCGCCCGCGAGCACGGCGCGCTGGCCGTGGCGGACAACACCTTCGCCAGCCCCTGGGCGCAGCAGCCGTTGTCGCTGGGCTTCGACCTCGTCGTGCACTCGGCCACCAAGTACCTCAACGGCCACAGCGACGTCATCGGCGGCATCGCCGTCGTGGGCGGCGAGGCACGCCAGGCGCCCTTGCGCGAGCAGCTCGAATTCCTGCACAACGCCATCGGCTCGGTCGCCGGGCCGTTCGACAGCTTCCTCGCGCTGCGCGGCCTGAAGACGCTGGCGCTGCGCATGGAGCGCCACAACGCCAGCGCCGCCGAGCTGGCCGCATGGCTGAGCACGCAGCCGCAGGTGGAGCGCGTGCTCTACCCGGGGCTGGACAGCCACCCGCAGCATGCGCTGGCGAAGCGCCAGACGCGCGGCGGCGGCGGCATGATCAGCGTCGCGCTGAAGGCGGACCTGGCCGGTGCACGGCGCTTCCTGGAGCGCGTCGAGCTGTTCACGCTGGCCGAGAGCCTGGGCGGCGTGGAGAGCCTGATCTCGCTGCCGGCACTGATGACGCATGCCTCCATCCCGCCCGAGACCCGCGCGCGGCTGGGCATCACGGACGCACTGGTGCGCCTGTCGGTGGGCATCGAGGCCGTGGACGACCTGCGGCGCGACCTGGCCGCAGGCCTGGCGGTTATCTAACGGTAGAAGTTGTAAGTCGCCGTGTAGGCCACGCGCGCCGACTGGCCCAGCTTCTGCGCCGTGCACGCCTCGGCGGGCTCGACGCCGCCGCCGGTGTACAGCCGCTGGATGCTGCGCACGCCGGCCAGCGTGCCGCTGTCGCTGCTGCTCTTGGCCGACAGCAGCAGCCACGGGATGGCGGTGGCCGGCGTGGGGCTGGGTTCGCGCGCCTTCACTTCGCCCACGACGCGGCTGCCGTCCGCCGCCTCCCAGGTCGGGCCGGCGTAGTGCTTGCCCAGCGGGTGGCTGCGCGCGTC
The DNA here is from genome assembly GCF_965229315.1 of Roseateles sp. Classification (GTDB taxonomy): domain Bacteria; phylum Pseudomonadota; class Gammaproteobacteria; order Burkholderiales; family Burkholderiaceae_C; genus Pelomonas. Next base: position 479,659 of record NZ_CBDDJA010000002.1, on the reverse strand, counting down.
CGCCAGCACCGCCTCCGGTGCGCGGAACACCCAGCCCGTGCCGCTGCCATCGGCCTTGGCGGCGCAGTCGTAGATCTGCACGCCGCTGGCCAGCATCTCCGCCACCAGCGTCTGCCCGGCGGGCGGCTGCAGGCTCGCGGGCACCTCGGTGGGCGTGGGCACGGGCTTGAGCGCCGAGGCGCAACCCGCAAGAACGAGGACCGGCAGCAGAGCGAGGTGGGAGCGCATGGGACGACCTTTCAGCAGCAGAAGGCGCCCAGTCTAGGAACTCCAGGCCCGGCGCGCCGCCCCTATCATCGGCCGCCATGCCAGCCAGCCTCAGCGGTCAACTCGTCGTCGCGATCTCGTCGCGCGCCCTTTTCGATTTCGAGGCCGAGAACCAGGTCTTCGAGGCCGGCGACGACCGCGCCTACATGGCCTTGCAGCAGCAGTTGCTGGACCAGCCCGCGCCGCCCGGCGTGGCCTTCTCGCTCGTGAAGAAGCTGCTCGCCTTCAACAGCGGCGGCACGCCGCGCGTGGAGGTGGTGGTGCTGTCGCGCAACGACCCCATCTCGGGCATGCGCGTGTTCCGCTCGGCCGCGCACTACGGGCTGCCGGTGGAGCGCGGGGTGTTCACGCGCGGCGCCGCGCCGTGGCGCTACCTGAAGCCGCTGTCGGCGCAGCTGTTCCTGTCGGCCAACGACGACGACGTGCGCCAGGCGCTGGCGGCCGGCGTGGCCGCCGCGCGCGTGATGCCGCTGTCGCGCCAGGCGTCGGCCGAGCACCCGAACGAGTTGCGCATCGCCTTCGACGGCGACGCCGTGCTGTTCTCCGACGAGGCCGAGCAGGTCTACCAGCGCGACGGCCTCGCCGCGTTCCGCGAGCACGAGAGCACGCGCGCCCACCTGCCGCTGCAGGCCGGCCCCTTCAAGCCCGTGCTGCAGGCGCTGCACCGGCTGCAGCTGGTGCCCGGCATGCGGGTGCGCACGGCGCTGGTCACGGCGCGCAGCGCACCGGCGCACGAGCGCGCCATCCGCACGCTGATGGACTGGCAGATCGAGGTCGACGAGGCGATGTTCCTCGGCGGCCTGGCCAAGGGCGAGTTCCTGCGCGAGTTCGAGCCGGACTTCTTCTTCGACGACCAGGCCGGCCACGTGGCCAGTGCCTCGGTCCACGTGCCGGCCGGCCAGGTCACGATGGGCATCGCGGCGGGCTGAAGCCGCGCCGGGGCGCCCCATGAAAAAACGGCCCCGAAGGGCCGTTTCAGCAGTGCAGGCGCAGGTCGATCAGACGTTGCGACGGCGGCGGGCAACGAAACCGATGGCGGCCACGCCGGCCAGCAGCATGGCGTAGGTGCTGGGTTCCGGCACGGCGCTGACGCTCAGGCTGACGTTGTCGATGGCCAGGCCGTGGTCGTTGCCGGCATCGTTGACGTCGTTCCAGCGGATCCACAGCGTGTCGCCAGCGGCCCACGTGGTGCTGACGGTGCCGCCCAGGCTGCCAACCAGGCCCGCCGCGTTGCCGTCCACTGCGGCAGCCGTGGCCGAAGCGACGGGCGACGTGAACGTGAAGGCGCTGGTCGTGGTGTTCCAGGTGGTCACGGCAGCGAAGGTGGCGCCGTAGCCGTACTGGACGGTCAGCGACTGGGCCGTCGTGTTGCCGGCATTGCGCCACTGCTCACCGTCATAGCGCAGCGTGAAGCTGTCGAACGCGGCGCCGCTCGTGTTCGTCAGCGACAGCGCGATGTATTCGCTGGAACCGGCCGCGACGTTGCCGTTGGTGGCCAGGCTGCCGAGTGCCCGGTCCGTGCTGCCGGCCGAGCCGTAGCTGTAGAAGCCGCCAGACGTGCCGGAGCCGGTGCCCACCAGGTAGCTGGTGACGTCGGTGTTGATGTAGAACAGGCTCCAGCCGGCCAGCGTGCTGTCGTTGACCCAGGTCGCCGTGGTGCCGGTCGAGGCCAGGGTGTCGAAGTTCTGGCTGTACGTGAACGACGGGCCCGTGACGGACACTGCGGCTTGGGCGGACACGGCCGCCAGCAGGGTTGCCGAAGCGATCAAGAACTTGTGGGACATGCGGTTTTCTCCAGTGCGATTTGAGGTACGGGGAACAACTTTGACTATCGCGTCAGATTGGGTCAGAACGATGACGGCCGCCCCTCAAGTCGGGGGGCAGGAGATACGCGTAGACCGCCCGTTTCAGGGCAGCAGCTGCACCGCGAGGCTGCGTTCCACGCACCAGACCAGGGCCAGCGCGGCCACGGCGCTGGAGCCGCCGGGCACGATCCAGCGGCGGTAGACCTCGCGGTCGCGCAGCGCCAGCGCCAGCGGCAGCAGCAGCGCGACGACCGCGAGCTGCCCCAGCTCCACGCCGAGGTTGAAGCCCAGCAGCGGCAGCACCAGCTCGGCGCCGCGCAGGCCCAGGTCCTTCAGCGGGCCGGCAAAGCCCACGCCGTGCACCAGGCCGAACAGGCCCACCATGGCCCAGCGCGGCCCCGGCACGAAGGGGCGCAGGTTGTCCAGCGCGGCCAGCAGCACGGTCAGCGCGATCAGCGATTCGACGGCGGCGGCCGGCGGGTCGATGACGCCGCTGGCCGCCAGCCCCAGCGTGATGGAGTGGGCCACCGTGAACGCGGTGACGAGCCTGAGCGTCTCGGCGAACGCGCTGCGGGCGCTGGCGCGCGGCGCCCAGCCGCGGCCGTGGCGATGCCACACGGCCACCAGCAGCAGCGTGACGAGGAAGAGCACATGGTCCAGCCCGCCGGCGATGTGGGCCATGCCCTCGATGACGAAGCCCGCGAAGCCGCGGCTGTCCACGCCCAGGCGCTGCGCTGCGGCGCCGGGCACGAGCACCAGCGGCTGGCCGGCCGCGCCGACCAGCCGGGCCAGGCCGCGATGGCCGGCGTCGGTGGCGGCGAAAAGCCGGTAGGTGATCTGCAGTTCCTGCACGTCGGCCGGGCAGTGCCACTGCGTGACGAGCACGGCGTGCATGCCGTCGCTATGTTCCTCCAGCTGCGGCGTGGCGCTGCCTTTCGGCGCGCAGGCGGCGCCACCGGCCGTGAAGCGCACGCCGTCGGCGGCCAGGCGTTCGATGTCGGGCCAGCGCGTGCGCACCTCGCCCCAGCTCAGGCGCCCGTCGCCGTCGGCGTCCAGCGCGAGGTCGCGGTCCAGGTCGCGCAGCGCAATGTCCAGGCGCTGCTCAACGTCCGCGCCGGTGACGCGGTAGCTCAGGTAGGCCTCGCTGGACTGGTGCGACCAGGCGGCGGAACTGGCCAACAGCAGCAGGGCGGCGAACCAACGGATCAAGGCGCGAGGCTCCGGTCGAGGGCGGTCAGGCGCACATCCTGCCACCGCCGCTCGCGGACGAAGCGGGCCAGCGCCTGCCGTGGGGCGTCGCCCGCCCGGCCGGCCGCCAGCGCCGCGCGCAGCAGCAGCACCGCGTCGGCCGGCTCGCGCTGCATGGCCCAGTTCACCTCGGCCAGCCGCAGGGCCTCGCGCGGCTGGTCCTGCACGTCCAGCGCGAAGCGCGCCTGCTCGCGGGCATGCTTGCCCGGCTCGCGCGCGTCGGCGGCGGCCAGACGCTCGCGCATCGTCTCCGTCAGCGGCGTGGTGCGGTTGAGCTGGCGCAGCGCGATGACGTGGCGCAGCAGCAGCGCGTCCGCCTCGGCGTCCGCGCTGCGTTCGATCAGCGCCAGCGCCTCGGCCGCGCGGTGGCGGGCCAGCAGCCAGTCGGCCCAGGCGGCGCGGGTGTAGACGTCGTCCTCGCCGGCCAGCGCGGCGCGGAACAGTGCGGGCGCGGCCGTGTCGTCGCCCATGCGCTCGGCCAGCTCCGCGCGCATCAGTGCGAGCCAGGGCGCGACGGTGCGGCCGGGGCTCAGCCGCGCCAGCGTCTGGGCCGCAGTGGCCGCATCGCCCGACAGGCTGGCCAGCTCGGCCAGGCAGGCGGCGGCCGGCACGGCAGCCAGCGGCTGCAGCTGCTCGCACAGCGCGCGCGCCTCGGGCAGTTCGGCACGCAGCTGATGCAGCGCCGCGGCGTCGAGCAAGGCCTGTGCGCGCAGCTCGGGTTCGAGATCCGCACGCGTCAGCAGGCCGCGCAGGTCGGCCTGCGCGCCGGAGAAATCATGCCGCGCCTGCCGCACGCGGGCGCGCAGCAGCACGGCTTCGGCCGGCGCGTCGGCACGCGGCCACCAGGGCGCGAGCGCCGCCTGCGCCGTGCCCAGCTCGCGCGGATCGCCGTGCACGCGGGCGCGTTCGAGTGCCGTGCGGGCCGCGGCCACGGCGAGCGGCAACTGGGCCGGGTCGCGTGCCAGCGCCGCGCGGCGCTGGCGCTCGGCGGCGTCCATGCGGTAGGGCAGCCGCTGGACGATGTCGGTGTCGCTCTTCGGGACAAAGGGCGCCGCCGACACCGCCAGCGGCAGTGCCAGCACGAGCATCAGCAGCCGTGCGAGCCCTCGCCTCACAGCGCGATCGGCTCTTCGGTCTCGCTGGTCGCGACGTCGATGGTCGGCAGCGTCAATGACTCGGAGGTCTCGTCATCGACCTTCAGGCCGTTGATGTAGCTCACCAGCGCCATGGAAGACGCCACGGCGCTGTCCGGCACGGCCGTGGTCACCACGGGCGGCGTGACGACCGGCGGCGTGAGGATGCCGTTGCCGTCATCGCCGCCGCCGCAGGCGGCGAGCACGACGGCAGCGGCGGCCGCCACCACCAGGGCCAGGTTCTTTCGGCTCAGCATGTCGGGCTCCTTCACTTGGTGCCCGGGATGGGCGTGTTGAGGTAGGGGAAGCTGCCCAGCAGCGGCACCACGGCCTGGTCGACACCGTCATGCAGCTTGAAGGCGGTGGCACCCAGCGGCACGGCCGACGGCTTGCAGGCGGCGCCGAAGGCGAGCTTGTCGGTGTCGCCGTTGGCCACGCACAGGCCACCCATCACGGCGACCAGCGAGATGTCGACGACGTCGTCCTTCGGGCGGCGGCCGTTGGGATAGCCGGCGTTGTCGGTGCCACCCGCGAGGATGTTGCCGACGATGCCCAGCCGGTTCTGCTGCGCGAAGGCCACCGGCGCGATGGCGGTGTTCAGGCGCAGCATCTCGGACGGGACCACGTTGGCGGGCTGGTTGACGCCCTTGATGCCGGTCAGGAAGGTCGTGACCAGGTCGTTGCGCGGGAAGTTGGTCGGCGCCGTGCTGGGCAGCGCCAGCGCGATCTCCAGCAGCGCGGGCAGCGTCGGGTTGGTCACGTAGTCGGCAAACTGCGCATCACCCGTGGGCTTGGACGCATTGAACTTGTCCTTGTCCTTCAGGCCGATGACGACTTCGTTGACCAGCGGCATGCCCAGGCGGGAGACCTGCACCCAGGCGCCGCCGGCCTTCTCGGCGGTCTGGTGGCCGCTCGCCGGCTTGGGGTTGAGCAGGCGGCCCTGGCGCATGCTGGCGGTCGTCCAGGCGCCGATGACGTCGTCGCCGGTGGCCGAGGCGCGCAGGCAGTCCTTGTGGACTTCGAGCGCCAGCGTCGTGACGTTCTTGTTGGCCAGCGTGTTGGGCGCCGCGTTGATCTGCGACGGGTCGGTGATGAAGGACACCGGCGCGTTCACCAGGTCGAAGATGGTGCCCAGGTTGACGGCGAACGGGTCCTGGCGCTGGCCGACGAACAGCTTGGCCGGCGTGGCGCAGCCCGGGATGTTGACGCTGTAGATGTGCTTGGCCGCATAGGCGGCATAGTCGGCGATGGTCTTCTTGCCGATGTTGTCCACCGGCTTGTCGAAGGTGGTCGCGCCGCCGGCCGCGTTGGTCACGGCCTGCGCGGTGCCGCTGCGGCGGTCGCCGCGCACCACGGTGACGGTGTAGCTTTCGTTGACCTGCAGGTTGGCGTCCTTCACGTTGGCCACGGCGCCGGCCTGGATCAGCGGGATGTTGACCGCCTTGCCGCCCACGGTGAGGTTCACGCCCGCGCCGCCGCCGGCCAGCGTGTTCTTGAAGCGGAACTGGAAGGTGATGTCTTCCTTGGCGTCGCCGTTGTTGTCGACGTGGATCTCGTACAGCGCGTTGGGGTCCATCGCGAAGTAGTTGGGGCCGGCGTAGCCGTCCTGCAGCGGCAGGTAGTTGGCGATCAGCGTCACCATGTTGTCGCGGCCGGCCTCGTAGCTGCGGAACATGTAGAAGTCGGTCGCGTCCACCTTGGGCACGGTGGTGATGAAGGGGGCTTCACGGTGGCTGGACGCCTGGGCGGCCGTGGCCAGGCACAGCAGTGCCGTCGCCAGCGCGCTGCAAGTGAGATGAGCTTTCATTTCGGGGCATCCTGAAGGGCAATGCCGGCATGGCATCTGGAGGGACTTACGGCGGCCACGCCGCGGCGGATTCACGGATGTGACGAATTGCCTCCCATCCCCCTAGCTCCACAATGCCGCCACTTCGAGTGGAGACCCTCATGCCCCGTTTGCATTTCGCCGCCCTCGCCGCCGCCCTTTGCGCCTCCAGCGCCTGGGCCGGCACCCAGGGCTTCTATCGCCAGCCCGCGTTGCAGGGCGAGCAGGTCTATCTGGTCGCCGAGGGCGACCTGTGGCGCGTGGCCGCGCAAGGAGGCGAAGCCCAGCGCCTGACCACGCACCAGGGGCTGGAGAGCCAGCCCGCCGTGTCGCCCGACGGCCGCTGGCTGGCCTTCACCGGGCAGTACGACGGCGGCACGGAGCTCTACCTGATGCCCGCCGCCGGCGGCCCGCCCAAGCGGCTGACCTGGGAAGGCGGCGGCATGCGCGTGTGGGGCTTCAGCGCCGCGGGCGAGATCCTGTTCACCAGCCTGGACGCCCGGCCCGGCGCGCAGCTGTTCGCCATCGACGCCAAGACCGGCCAGCGCCGCCAGTTGCCCGTCGCGCAGGCCAGCGACGCCGCGCTGAGCGCCGACGGCCGGACGCTGTACTTCACCCGCAGCGGCCTGCGCGGCGACAACGCGCGCCAGTACCGCGGCGGCGCGCTGGCGCGGCTGTGGTCGCTGGACCTGAGCGGCAGCGCCGAGGCCAGGCCGCTGCTCGCCGAGGGCAACAACGACCGTCGGCCACTGCCCTACCGCACCGCCGGCGGCGAACGCATCGCCTTCCTGTCGGACCGCGACGGCACGATGAACCTGTGGTCGGTCAACGCCCAGGGTGGCGACCTGCGCCAGCATTCCAGCCACAAGGGCTGGGACATCCGCCACGCGTCCATCGACGGCACGCGCGTCGTCTACGCGCTGGGCGCCGACCTCTACCTCGTCGACCTGGCACAGGACGCCGCGCCGAAGAAGCTGGACGTGACGCTGGGCGGCGACTTCGACCAGCAGCGCGAACGCTGGATCAAGAAGCCGCAGGACTTCCTCGTCGACACGGCCTTCGCCCCCAACGGCGACCGCGTGCTGCTGTCCGCGCGCGGCCACCTCGCCACGCAGGGCGTGCAGCAGCTGCGCCGCGCCGAGCTGCCGCAGCCGGCCGACGGCCGCTGCAAGCAGGCCGAGTTCAGCAGCGACAGCAAGAGCGTGCTGGCGTTCTGCGACTTCAGCGGCGAGCAGGAGGTGTGGCGCTTTGCCGCCAACGGCACCGGCCAGCCCGAGCGGCTGACCAGCGGCGCCACGACACAGCGCCGCGCCATGCTGCCGTCGCCGGACGGCAAGTGGCTGGCGCACACCGACAAGGAGGGCCGCATCTGGCTGACGGATCTGAAGGCGCCCGCCGGCAAGGGCAGCACGCGCGAGATCGGCCGCAGCCCCGTCGACGACTCGCCGCAGCTGCAGGGCTGGAGCCCCGACGGCCAGGCGCTGGCCTGGACCGTGGCAATCCACAGCAGCAGCCGCAACCAGCTGCAGCTCTACAGCCTGGCGGACGGCCGCACGCACACGCTGACGAGCGACCGCTACGACACCAGCGGCGCCACCTTCAGCCCGGATGGGCAGTGGCTGTACCTCTCGTCCAACCGCAACTTCCAGACCACCGGCAACGGCGGCCCCTGGGGCGACCGCAACACCGGGCCCTTCTTCGGCTTCCGCACCAAGCTCTACGCGCTGGCACTGCAGCCGGGCCTGCGCTCGCCGTTCGCGCCCAAGGACGAGCTGGAATCCGCCACCGAGAAGAAGGCCGAGGAGCAGCGCGCGCAGGACCGCAAGGCGACCGACAAGGACCCCACCGAGCGCAAGCCCGACACGGCCAAGCCGGAGGACAAGAAGCCTGACGAGAAGAAGCCGGGCAAGCCGGCCATCGTCTTCGACGGCCTGGCTTCGCGCCTGTACGAGCTGCCCGTGCCGGCCGGCAACTACCGCGCGCTGCGCGCGGAGAGCAAGCGGCTGTGGTTCCTGGACCGCGACCTGGAGGGGAAAAGCCAGCTCAAGTCCGTCGCCATCGACAACCAGGGCGGCCCCGCCGAGATCCTGGCCGGCGACGTGCGCGCCTACGACGTCAGCGCCGACGGCAAGAAGCTGATGGTGTTGCGCAACCAGGGCGGCGGCGCCGCGCCTGAGGTGCTGATCGTGGAAGCCGCGCCCAAGCTGCCCACGGACCTGGCCAAGTTCCAGGTGCGCTGGAGCGACTGGCAGATCGCCACGCAGCCACGCGCCGAGTGGAAGCAGATGTTCGCCGACGCCTGGCGCATGCACCGCGACCATTTCTACGACAAGGACATGCACGGCGTGGACTGGGTGGCCGCACGCGCCAAGTACGAGCCGCTGCTGGACCGCGTGACCGACCGCTTCGAGCTGGCCGAGCTGATGGCGCAGATGGTGGGCGAGCTCAGCGCGCTGCACAGCCAGGTCAGCCCGGGCGACACGCGCCCGTCGCCGGACGAACCGGGCCTGGCAGGCCTGGGCGGGCGCTTCTCGCGCGCGCCGAACGGCTGGCGCATCGACGCCATCTACGGCTTCGAGGCCGAGCTGCCGTCCGAGGCCCCGCCGCTGGCCGCGGCGAGCGTGAACCTGAAGGTGGGCGACGTCATCACGGCCATCAACGGCCGCTCGACCGCCGACGCGCCGCACATCCTGGAGCTGCTGCGCGGCCAGGCCGGCCGCCAGGTGCTGCTGGACGTGAAACAGGCCGACGGCAAGGTGGTGCAGCGCATCGTCACGCCGGTGGCGCAGATGCGCGAGAACCAGCTGCGCTACAACGACTGGCGCGTCAGCCGCGCCCGCGCCGTGGAGCAGGCCGGCCAGGGCCGCATCGGCTACGTGCACCTGCGCGCCATGGGCTCGGGCGACATCGCCGACTTCGTGCGCGAGTTCTATGCCGCCAGCGACCGCGACGGCCTCATCATCGACGTGCGCTACAACAACGGCGGCAACATCGACAGCTGGATCCTGGAGAAGCTGCTGCGCCGCGCCTGGGCCTTCTGGCAGCCACGCTCGCCCGCAGGGGCGCCGGTGTACGCGAACATGCAGAACGCCTTCCGCGGCCACACCGTGGTGCTGATGAACGAGGACACCTACTCCGACGGCGAGACCTTCGCCGAGGGCTTCAAGCGCCTGAAGATCGGCCCCGTCATCGGCAAGCGCAGCTCGGGCGCGGGCGTGTGGCTGTCCGACGGCAACCGGCTGCTGGACAACGGCATCATGCGCGCCGCCGAGAACGGCCAGATCGATGCCGACGGCCGCTTCCTCGTCGAAGGCGTGGGCGTGTCGCCGGACATCGACGTCGACAACCCGCCGCGCGCGACCTTCATGGGTCAGGACGCGCAGCTGGACGCGGCGATCGCCGAGTTGAAGAAGCGGATTGCGGCCGAGCCGATCAAGGAGGTGAAGCCGGGGCCATACCTGCGGCCGGTGAAGCCGTGAAGCAAAGGGAGGCCGAGGCCTCCCTTTTTCATGCCTGAGGGCGGCATGGCCGCCTCAGCTGCGACGTCAGGCCACCGTCTGCTGGCGGCGGCGCAAGCGGCAACCCAGCGCGCCCAGGCCGGCCAGAAGCAGCGTCACGCTGGCCGGCTCCGGCACCGGGGCCAGTTCGCCGAAGGCGAAGTAGCCCGAGTCAGCGTAGGTATTGCGGCCGGGCACGGAATACTCGGAGTAGTAGCTGCCGTCCGGATAAAAGGTCAGCTCGAAGGCCGACGATGCATCCTTGGCCGTGAACAGGAAACCCTGCGCCTCGACCAGCACCGTCGAATTGGACGCGTTGTACGCGACGTCCTTCGTCAGGTAATGCAGGTCGAAGTCCAGCACGCTGAAGCCATAGTCCAGGGAAAAGGGCGAGCTGGTCGTCATCGTGCCGGCAAATGTGGCGTTGCCATTCACATCGTCGACGGCGGCAATCTCATACCGGTTGTCGGCCAGGACCGCGCCGGTGGCGGCGAAGAACAGGCTCAGGCCTGCAAGAAGGGTCGCGATGTATTTCTTCATTGGAATACCTTGGAAATCGTGGCTGCGCTGATCACTTGACCGAAATGAACACCGGGTTCGAATAGAACCACAGGCTGCTGTAGTTGCGGTCATTGATGGCATTCAGCCGGGTGGGGTTGTCGGTGCCGGTGGTTTTCTGGTCGGCCAGCGGCTCGCCGTTGGAACTCAGCCCCGGCACGTCGACCGCGAGATTGGTGCCGCGCAAACGGAAATACTGGTTCTTGTGGACCTGCAGCTGCACCGTGATGGAGGCATAACCATCCTTGCCGACCTTCCAGTCGGCAGCCGTGAAGCGTTGCAGAACCCGGGTGGAGGCATTCGTCGCGACAGAATAGGCCGGCGTGCCCGGTGCGGCCTTTTCTTTCACGTCGCCGACGATCAAGTCGACGTGATCGACCACCGGTTTCATATAGGCGAGCCGATCGCCATCCACGGGCTTCAGGTAGTTGTTGAATTCCGGGCTCTTGAAACGGATCGTGAATTTGACCTTTTCACCCGCGCCAACCTTGATTTCCTGGCCCATGAATGCCGTGCCGGAAGAACCCACGGCCCGGAAATCGAGGGCGTCGATCAGGTCGCCAAAGACACCGAATGACCGGCCGGCGCGCAGACTGCCGATCAGGCCCGCCGAACCGGTGGCACCGTCGGGCATCCAGACGTAGTTCTTCGCGTATTCGCCCGGGTAGTAGCCACTGCTGTTGCTGGCGGCGTCGATCTTGAAATGGGAGTCCGAGTCCGCGATGTTCCAGATGCGGCGGCCCTCGCCGAGCAGCGCGTCCCACATGCCGCCCACCTTGGCCACGATGGCATCCACGCCGCCGTAGGTGCGGTTGGGCAGATTGGCCGTGGTGTAGGCGGACGTATAGCCGCCACGGTCCGGCTCCATCTGGTTGCCGACCATGCCCTCGATCATGAACATGATGTCCGGCGCGAGGTCATTCATGTCGCGCAAGTCGTTGACGGTGTATTTCCCGGGGTTGCGCGACGGGTGGTTGAGCGTGACGAAGCTTGTTTTCGCGTAATTGGCCTTCAACCAGCCCAGCGCCGCCAGCGCATCCGCCGCGGTACTGTTGTTGCGCGGCGTGCTCTTGCTCTTCCAGGCCGTCACGTCCAGCGGGTCGAACAGATTCTCGGCCAGCGTCGTGAACCGGTATTGAAACTCCCGGGCACCCCGGGTCGAGGCATTCAGACTGGTTTGGTCTTCGAACAAGACCACACCCATGTGGTCGTGCGTGGGCATGTCCCACTCGAAGCCGGAGAATATCGATTTGTCGGCATAGGTGCCGGCCGCCTGCAACGCCTTGACGCGCTGAATCTCATAGGATTGCATCGGATAGGCGAAGGCAATGGGCTTGGGCAGCGCATTGCCATTGTTGTCGAACGACGCCGAGCGCAGGTGGTTGGTCAGGGCCAGCCAGTCCAGTTTGTAAGTCGTGAAGGATTTGCCGAGCAGGAAATCCAGCGTCTGTATCGTGCGGGAATCGTCCGACTGCACCGTGTGCACATGCAGATCACCGGTCGTCCATTTGCCGGCGGGGTCGGTGGAAATGGGGCCGGGCGTCAGGCCGGCGGCATGGGACAGGCTGCCGGCGACGAGTGCTGCCGCGCCGACAACCAAGGATGCATAGTTGAAACTGTGAGATGAACGCATGATCAGGAATTCTTGATAAGAAACGCTGTGCATGCTGCAGCGCCCGTAAGAATCCTTGATGACATTCACAAAGCGACTTCATCGCACAAAATCAGTGCAAAACGCCGCGACTCGATTAACAATAATTCATGGTGCCGTGGCAGATTCATGCGCGTCGGTAAAAACAAAGGGCGGCCCGGGCGGCACTCCTCCCGCCCGCGCTACTGGCACACCTTGATGCCATGCGGCCCCGTGCCGTGGCTGTTCTGGATCGCCGACTGCGCGTTGACCAGCCGCGACATGCGGCGGCGGACCGTTCCGTCCGGCAGGCGCTCCAGCTTGATGCACAGCCCCGGGTCCAGCCCCATGGCGATGCGCTCCTCGAAGGTCGGCTTGGGCGTGTTGCTGCGCGGATCGTCGACGGCGGGGTTGGACAGCGCGCCGAGCAGCACCCCGCGGTTCGGTGTCAAGGCGAGTGGTGCCGAGGCGGCCATGCCGGGTGCCGCGGCCGCGGCGGCATCTTGGCCGCCCTGGGCCTGGGCATTGCCGGGGGCGCCCGAGGGGGACGTGGCCGGCACAGGCTCGCTGAGTGCCGGCTGCGGTGCCGCGACCAGCTGCAGGCGCTGCGGCGGCTGCGGGCGCGGCGGTGGCCGCGCCCGCACCGGCGCGTCATCGGTTCGCGTCGGCAAGCCGGGCACGCCCAGCGGGATGAGTCGGATCGGGATCGCACGCCGGGCGGTGTCCTTCTGGCCCACTCCGAGCTTCCATTGCCAGACCAGCAACAGGACCACCAGATGCCCGAGGAGGACGGCCGAGACCGCGAACACCCGCCTGCGCGACGGGCGGACCGGGGCACTGCCGAAGGACGGCGGGGCGGTCACTTCCTGCGACCTGCAAGCACGGCGTCGGGCGCGCATGAGTGCTGGGCCGGCAGGCATTCCGGAAAGAACTCGTCGAGATCGTTCATCGACGCGAAGAGTGGCCCCATGGCACAAGGGGGCGGTGGCAGGACCCAGGGCAGCACGGCCCCGATCACGGGCCCAACGACACACAGCGAGAGCATGAACTGGGCGAAGACCTGGGTGCTGAACCTGAGCCAGTCGCGCCAGAAAGCCGGGGGCGGGAGGCGGAGCTGTCTCATGGCGCTTGACGGGAGGCGAACAGTGCCGGTGATGCTAGGAGCGCGCCGCGTTGCCCGCCGTCTGCCAAGGTTAGGTTGGGTAAAGGAAGCGCGGAACCCGGCCCCTGCGGCACTGTCTGCCTGCTAGAGCTGCCTCGCCGGCAGGAGCATCACCACCGTCAGCCCCTCGCCCGGCCTGGACTCGGCCTGGATGCGACCGCCATGCAGGGCGAAGGCACGCCGTGCGATGGCCAGCCCCAGCCCGACACCCTGCACGTTCTCCGAGCCGGCCACGCGGGCAAAAGGCTCGAAGATCGCGTCGAGCATGCCGGCCGGCACGCCGGGCCCCTGGTCCTGCACGGTGCAGGCCAGGTGGCCGCGTTCCATGTCGGCATGCGCGGTGACGCGCACCTCGCCGCCGGGCCGCGTGAACTTCACGGCGTTGCGAATCACGTTCTCGTAGGCGCGGTACAGCAGCTCCCCATGGGCCAGCGTGACGAACTCGCCCGGCGCATCGATGCGCACGGTCTTGCCCTGGGACTGGGCCTCGAAATGGGCGTCTTCCGCGATGGCCTGCAGCAGCTCGACGACGTCGATATGGCTGGCCGGCGCGACGGCGGCACCGGCCTCCAGGCGGTGCCAGGTCAGCAGCTCCTCGATCAGCTCATCCAGCCGCTGGCTCTCGCGTTCGATGCGATCCAGCATCGGCTCCAGGCTGGCGGGATCCTGCTTGAGCAGGCCGATGGCCACCTGCAGCCGCGCCAGCGGCGAGCGCAGCTCATGCGAGATGTCGTGCAGCAGCACCTTGCGCGATTCGGTCAGTTGCTGCAGCTGCCGCGCCATGCGGTCGAAGTCGCCGGCAAGGTCGACGATCTCGTCGTTGCGCCGGCCCATGCGGCCCTGCACGCGCGTGTCCAGGTGCCCGTCGGCGACCTGGTGCAGCGCCCAGCTCAGGTGCCGGATGGGCCGCGACAGATACCAGGCCAGCCCCAGGCTGGTCAGCAGCATCGTGCAAATGCCCACCGCCAGCGGCAGCACGGGGATCACGCCGAACAGCATGTCCTCGCCTTGGGCCGGCGGCTTGCGGCCGGTCAGGTGGAAGTAGGTGGTGACGACGACGAACGTCAGCACCATGCCGAACCACTGGGAGAAGAAGAACTTCCAGAACAGGCGCCCGGCGCGCCGTGGGTTCGCCATGGTCAGTCCAGCAGCAGTTGATAGCCGCGGCCGCGCACGCTCTGTATCCACGACTGCCCATCCACGCGCAATCCCAGCTTCTGCCGGATGCTGCTGATGTGCACGTCGATGCGCCGGTCAAAGCGCGCCAGCGGTTGGCCGAAGGCCTGCTGCGAGATGTCCTGCTTGCTGACCAGCTGGCCCGCCTGCCGTGCCAGCACCTCCAGCAGCATGAACTCGGTACCGGTCAGTTCCAGCGGGCGCCCCTGCCAGGCGGCGGTGCGGCTGCCCGTCGACAAGGTCAGCGGCCCGGCCTGCAGCAGCCGGGCGCCACGCACGGCGGTGGGCGAGGCCGCGGGTTCGCGCCCCTCGGTGCGGCGCAGGATGGCGCGGATGCGCGCCACCAGCTCGCCCGGCGTGCAGGGCTTGGGCACATAGTCGTCGGCGCCCATGTCCAGGCCCACGATGCGGTCGATGTTGTCGCCGCGCGCGGTCAGCATCAGCACCGGCACCCGGCTGCTGGTGCGGATGCGGCGCAGCGCCTCGATGCCCGAGAGCCTGGGCATCATGATGTCGAGCACCACGATGCTGTAGGGCTGGCGGGTGGCCTCGGCCGCACCGGCTTCGCCGTCGTGCACGGCGTGCACCTCGAAGCCCTCGCGCACCAGGTACTGCGACAGCATGGCGGTGAGCTCGACGTCGTCGTCGACAAGCAGGACCTTGTTCATCGGCCGTCAGTATCTGCGGCATGACCCGCGCCAGGCCTGCGTTTTACCCACCTTAACCCTGCCTGCGGCCGCTTGACCCGGCCGCTCTCTAGCATGGGTTCAACAGGTATCCCATGCTCAAAGCACTGACTTCCCAAGCCCTTTGCGCTCCGTGTGCGGCCGTGCTGCTGGCGCTGGCCGGCTGCGCCGTCGGGCCCACCTACCACGCCCCCGCACCGGCCACCGCCACGACCTGGCACGCCCCCGTGCCGCACGGCGGCAAGGCCGCCGCGCTGCAGGGCTGGTGGGCCCAGTTCAACGACGCCGCGCTGACGCAGTTCATCGCCTGGGCCGATGCCGACAGCCCCACGCTGACGCAGGCCTGGGCGCGCATCGAGCAGGCCCGCGCCACGCTGACGACCACGCGCGCCGGCGCCCTGCCCTCGGTCAGCGCCTCGGGCAGCGCCACGCGCGCCCGGCAGCAGGTCACCACCACACAGACCAGCACCACGACGACGCGCAGCGCCGGGCTGGATGCATCCTGGGAGATCGACCTTTTCGGCCGCGTGCGCCGCAACACCGAGGCCGCCAGCGCCCGCATCGAAGCCCGCGAGGCGGACTGGCACGACGCCCGCGTGTCGCTCGCGGCCGAGGTGGCCGACACCCATGTGCAGTACCGCGCCTGCGGCCTGCTGGCCGACGCCTACGACCGCGAGCTGGCCTCGGTGACGACGACCGAGGCCACGACCGCCACGATGGTCAAGGCCGGCCTGACCGCCCCGGCCGACGGCGCGCTGGCGCGGGCCAGCCTGGCCAGCAGCCGCGCCAGCGCCGTGCGCCAGCGCGCCCAGTGCGCGCTGCTGCTGAAGTCGCTGGTCTACCTGACCGGCCGTGACGAGCCAGAGCTGCTGGCGGTGATGGCCGCCGGCAGCACCGCCGTGCCGCAGCCGATGCGCCTGAGCGTCGACAGCGTGCCGGCCGACGTGCTGCGCCAGCGGCCCGACCTGGCCTCGCTGGAGCGCGAGCTGGCGGCCAGCAGCGCCGAGACCGGCGCGGCGCAGGCGGACCTCTACCCCAGCCTGTCGCTGGGGGGGGCCATCACGCGTGCGTTCACGCAGGGCCTGGGCGGCATCACGTCATGGTCGTTCGGGCCGCAGCTGTCGCTGCCCCTCTTCAACGGCGGCGCCAGGCGCGCCGCGGTGGACAGCGCCAACGCCAGCTACGCCAGCGCCCTGGCCGGCTACCGGCAAGGCGTGCGCGCGGCGGTGCGCGAGGTGGAGCAAGCCCTGGTCAACCTGGACAGCACGCGCCAGCGCGCCACCGAGGCCCACCGCGCGGCCGAGGAATACCGCCGCTACCTGGACGCGACCGAAGCCAACTGGCGCGCCGGCACGGCCAGCCTGTTGAACCTGGAGGAGGCGAGACGCTCCGCGCTGTCCGCCGAGATCGACGACCTGACGCTGGCGCAAAGCCAGGTCAGCGACTGGATTGCCCTCTACAAGGCCCTCGGCGGCGGCTGGACCCCCGGCATGCCCACCACGAGCCCCTCTCAAAAGAACACCGAAGGAGCCTCGTCTTGAACCGGCCTTCCCGCATCCAGGCGCTCGGCGCGATCACCGCCGCGCTGCTCGTCCTCACCGCCTGCAAGCCGCCCCCCGAAGGCGCCAACGCACCGGCCAATGCGGCCGGCGCCGTCAACCCGGCCAACAGCGTGCTGACGGTGGAGGTGACCTCGCCCACCACGCTGCCCTGGCCACAGACCCTCCAGGCCAACGGCGCGCTGGCGGCCTGGCAGGACGTCATCGTCAGCCCCGAGACCGGCGGGCTGCGCATCGCCGAGCTGGCCGTGGACGTGGGCACACGCGTGAAGCGCGGCCAGCTGCTCGCCCGCCTGGCCGACGACAGCCTGCAGAACGACCTGCACAAGCAGCAGGCGCTGCTGGCGCAGGCCCAGGCCACGCTCGACCAGGCCACGTCCAACGTGCAGCGCGCCAAGCTCGCGGAGGGCAGCGGCGGCCTGTCGGCGCAGGCCATCGAGCAGTACCGCATCACCGAGGCGACGGCGCGCGCCGCCCTGGCTTCGGCCCAGGCCGACCTGGACGCCACCCAGCTCAAGTTGCGCCAGACACGCATCACCGCGCCGGACGACGGCCTGGTGTCAACGCGCACCGCCGTGCTGGGCAATGTGGTGAGCGCCGGCAACGAGCTGTTCCGCCTCGTGCGCCAGAGCCGCGTGGAGTGGCGCGCCGAGGTCGATGCGCGCCAGCTGGCCACGGTCAAGGAAGGCCAGCGCGCCAGCGTCACACTGCCCACCGGCCAGGCCGTGGACGGCCGCGTGCGCCTCGTCGGCCCGGTTCTGAGCACCGAGACCGGCCGCGCGCTGGTCTACGTCAGCCTGGCCGGCGATGGCGCAGCGCGCGTGGGCATGTTCGCCAGCGGCAGCATCGAGCTGCCGGCGTGGCCCGCGCTGACGCTGCCGCAGAGCGCGCTGGTGTCGCGCGACGGCCGCGACTACGTCTACACGGTCGATGCCGCCGGCAAGGCGCACAGCGCGGTCGTGACCGTCGGGCGGCGCCAGCAGCAGCGCGTGGAGGTGCTGAGCGGCGTGGCGGCGAATGCCCGCGTCGTCGCCAGCGGCGGCGCCTTCCTGTCGGACGGCGTGCAGGTGACGGTGACCTCGGCGCCGGCGCCGGCGTCGGCTGCATTGCGCTGATCGGAGCCACGCCATGAACGTCTCCGCCTGGTCCATCCGCAACCCGGTCCCCGCCATCCTGCTCTTCGTCCTGCTGACGGTCGTCGGCCTGATCGGCTTTGGCAAGCTGCAGGTGCAGGACTTCCCCGACATGGACTTGCCGACCATCCGCGTGTCGGCTTCGCTGGAAGGCGCAGCACCCTCGCAGCTGGAGACCGAGGTCGCTCGCAAGCTGGAGGACAAGCTGGCCTCGCTGTCCAAGCTGGACCACGTGACGACCACCATCACCGACGGCTCGGTGAGCATGAGCGTCAGCTTCGACATCGACAAGAACAGCGAGGAAGCGCTCAACGAGGTGCGCAACGCCATCGACGGCGCCAAGGCGGACCTGCCCGCCAGCATGGCCTCGCCCACCGTCTCCAAGCTCACCGCCGCCGGCTCGGCGCTGCTGACCTACACCGTCGAGTCCACGCAGCTGGACGAGCAGGACCTGTCCTGGTTCGTCGACAACGACATCGCCAAGGCGATGCTGGCCGTGAAGGGCGTGGCGTCGGTCGCGCGCGTCGGCGGCGTGGACCGCGAGGTGCACGTGGACCTGCAGCCCACGCTGATGGCCGGCCTGGGCGTGACGCCGGCGGACGTGTCGGCGCGCCTGAAGGCCATGCAGAAGGACAGCTCCGGCGGCCAGGGCGACCTGGGCGGCCAGCGGCAGTCCGTGCGCATGCTCGCCACCGTGGGCCGACCGTCGGACATCGCGGCGCTGACACTGCCGCTGGCCGATGGCCGCACCGTGCGGCTGGACCAGATCGCCACCCTCAGCGACGGGCACGCGGAGCGCTCCACCATCGCCCTGCGTGGCGACAAGGACGGGAGCAAGCGCGTCATCGGCTTCCAGGTCACCCGCTCGCGCGGCTTCTCGGACACCGGCGTGGCCAGCGACATCCGCGCCGCCGTGAAGGCCTTTGCCGCCTCCCATCCGAACGTGACCGTGCAGGAGGCGTCCAACACCGTCACGCCCATCGAGGAGAACTACCAAGGCTCCATGCACCTGCTGCTGGAAGGCGCGGCGCTGGCCATCCTCGTCGTGTGGCTGTTCCTGCGCGACTGGCGCGCCACGCTCGTCTCTGCCGCCGCGCTGCCGCTGTCCATCGTGCCGGCCTTCCTGGTGATGTGGCTGCTGGGCTATTCGCTCAACACGATCACGCTGCTGTCGCTGTCGCTGGTGGTGGGTGTGCTGGTGGACGACGCCATCGTCGAGATCGAGAACATCGAGCGCCACCTGCTGATGGGCAAGACGCCCTTCCAGGCGGCCATGGAGGCGGCCGACGAGATCGGCCTGGCCGTCATCGCGACGACGTTCACGCTGGTGGCCGTGTTCCTGCCGACGGCCTTCATGGGCGGCATCCCGGGCAAGTTCTTCAAGCAGTTCGGCATCACCGCCTCGGTCGCCGTACTGGCGTCGCTGCTGGTCGCGCGGCTGCTCACGCCCATGATGGCGGCCTACCTGCTCAAGCCCAAGACGGCGGGCCAGCACGACGCCGCCACCGACGGCCCGACGATGACGCGCTATCTCGGCTGGGCCCGCGCGGCCCTGCGCAAGCGCAAGACGACGGTGGCGCTGGCGGCGCTGTTCCTGGCGGTGTCGCTGGCCGTGTCGCCCTTCATCCCGACGGCCTTCATGCCCGCGCAGGACAAGGCGCAGAGCAGCATCAGCCTCAAGATGGCACCCGGCACGACGCTGGCGCAGACAACCGCCACCGCCACGCGCGCGGCCGAGCTGCTGAAGCAGCTGCCCGAGGTGCAGGGCGTGTTCGTGTCGGCCGGCACCGCGTCCACGGGCGGCGGCATGGGCGGCTCCTCCGCGGCCGACCTGACCAGCGCGACGCTCACCGTCGACCTGGTCGCGCGCGGCGACCGTTCGCTGAAGCAGTCGCAGGTGGAGGCCCGCATGCGCAGCCTGCTGCGCACGCTGCCCGGCACGCGCATCTCGGTGGGCGGCGGCAACAGCGGCGAGTCGCTGCAGCTGACGCTGGCCAGCGACGACCCCGACGCGCTGATGCTGGCCGCAACGCAGGCCGAGGCCCAGTTGCGCACGCTCAAGGGCATCGGCAACGTCACGTCCAGCGCGGCGCT
Source organism: Roseateles sp. (assembly GCF_965229315.1). Taxonomy (GTDB): domain Bacteria; phylum Pseudomonadota; class Gammaproteobacteria; order Burkholderiales; family Burkholderiaceae_C; genus Pelomonas. The sequence goes on along the minus strand of NZ_CBDDJA010000002.1, from coordinate 459,886 downwards.
GCAGCGGCCGGAGATCCAGATTCGCCCCGACAACGCGAAGGCGGCGGCGCTGGGCGTCACGTCCGAGGCGCTGGCCGACGCGGTGCGCTTCGCCACCTATGGTGACTACTCGCAGGCCCTGCCCAAGCTCAACCTGCCGCAGCGCCAGATCGCCATCCGCGTGCGGCTGGACGACGCCGTGCGGCAGGACCTGGCCGCCATCGGCCAGCTGCGCGTGCAGGGCACCCACGGCACGGTGAGCCTGGCCTCGGTGGCGGACGTGGCCATGGGCAGCGGCCCGTCGCAGATCGACCGCATCGACCGCTCGCGCAACGTGACGCTGACGGTGGAGGTGAACGGCCGCGCGATCGGCGAAGTGCAGAAGGAAGCGCTGGCACTGCCGTCGCTGCGCTCGCTGCCGGCCGGCGTGCGTTTCGTCGACCAGGGCGAGCTGCAGCGCATGTCGGAACTGTTCACGAGCTTCGGCGTCGCGATGGCCATCGGCATCTTCTGCATCTATGCCGTGCTGGTGCTGCTGTTCCACGACTTCCTGCAGCCCGCCACCATCCTGTGCGCGCTGCCGCTGGCCCTGGGCGGCGCACTGCTGGCACTGTGGATGACGGGCCAGTCGTTCTCCATGCCCGTCGTCATCGGCGTGCTGATGCTGATGGGCATCGTGACGAAGAACTCCATCCTGCTGGTGGAGTACGCCATCGTCGCGCGCCGCGAGCACGGCATGCCGCGCTTCGACGCGATCATGGACGCCTGCCACAAGCGCGCCCGCCCCATCGTCATGACCACCATCGCCATGGGCGCCGGCATGATGCCCAACGCGCTGGGCCTGGGCGCCGAGCCGAGCTTTCGCCAGCCCATGGCCATCGTCGTCATCGGCGGGCTGCTGACCTCGACCGCATTGAGCCTGCTGGTCGTGCCGGTCGTCTTCACCTACGTGGACGACCTGCTGCTGTGGCTGCGCAAGCGGCTGCGCCTGCAGGCGAAGTCGTCGATTGCGTGATGCCCCGGCGTCCTCGCTCGGCGGCGAGGGCGCAGGCGGCTAGGACCCTCAGCCCAGCACGACCCGCGCGAATTTGCGCTTGCCCACCTGCAGCACATGCTCGCCGGCGTCGAGCTTCAGGCCCTTGTCGGACAGCACCTCGCCCGAGCGGCGCACGCCGCCCTGTTCGATCATGCGCAGGCCTTCACTGGTGGAGGCCACCAAACCCGCCGCCTTCAGCACCTGGGCGATGCCCATCGGCGCGCCGGTCAGCGTCACCTCGGGGATGTCGTCCGGGATGCCGCCCTTGGCGCGGTTGTTGAAGTCGGCCTCCGCCGCATCCGCCGCCGCCGCACTGTGGAAGCGCGTGGTGATTTCCTTGGCCAGTGCGACCTTGGCGTCCTTCGGGTTGCGCCCGGCCGCGATCTCGGCCTTCAGCGCGGCGATCTCGGCCAGCGACTTGAACGACAGCAGTTCGTACCACTTCCACATCTGCTGGTCGCTGATCGACAGGATCTTGGCGAACATGGTGTTCGCGGGTTCCGTGATGCCGATGTAGTTGTTCTTGGACTTGGACATCTTCTCGATGCCGTCCAGGCCCTCCAGCAGCGGCATGGTCAGGATGCACTGCGGCTCCTGGCCGTACTCCTGCTGCAGGTGGCGGCCCATCAGCAGGTTGAACTTCTGGTCGGTGCCGCCCAGCTCCAGGTCGCTCTTCAGCGCCACCGAGTCGTAGCCCTGCATCAGCGGGTACAGGAACTCGTGCACCGAGATCGGCGTCTGCGCGGCGAAGCGCTTGGTGAAGTCGTCGCGCTCCATCATGCGCGCCACCGTGTACCTGCTGGCGAGCTGGATCATGCCGGCCGCACCCAGCGGCTCGCTCCATTCGGAGTTGTAGCGGATCTCGGTGCGCGCCGGGTCCAGCACCAGCTTCGCCTGGGCGTAGTAGGTCTCGGCGTTGGCCTGGATCTGCTCTTGGGTGAGCGGCGGGCGGGTCGCGTTGCGGCCGGACGGGTCGCCGATCAGCGACGTGAAGTCGCCGATCAGGAAGATGACCTGGTGGCCCAGGTCCTGCAGCTGGCGCATCTTGTTCAAGACGACGGTGTGGCCGACGTGGATGTCGGGCGCCGTCGGGTCCAGGCCCAGCTTGATGCGCAGCGGCACGCCGGTGGCGGCGGAGCGGGCCAGCTTTTTCGTCCACTCGGCCTCGGGCAGCAGTTCGTCCACGCCGCGGCGCGTGACCGCCAGGGCTTCCAGGACGGCATCGGTGACAGGAAATTGAGCGGCGTCGGGCATGGCGCGTCGTCACCCGGCTGCAAGCCAGGTGAAGTGTTAAGTTGTTGATCTGTCGGGGTTTACCGGCATGCCGAGTAGGACAATGCCGTTAGAATTCACCCTTCGAATCGGGGGTGTTGCTTCAACACAACCGACATGGATTTTAAGGCCGCGCCGTGCCGCACACGGCGAGCCTCTCGCGTGGAACCGGTCTGACCGGGATTGCCCCAGCGACAAACCCGGGATGCAGAGCGTGAACGCAGTCGAAAAACGTCTCCATCAGCTTCGAACAGCGCTCAAAAGCGCCGAATCCTTCGCCGCCAAACATCCACGCGCCCTGACGGCCTCCGTCGTCGGTGCGCTGAGCTGCTTCGCCGTGACGGCGTTCGGCATCGCGCCGCTGGCGCCGGACGCCGCCGAACTGCCCAAGCGCACGCTGGTCGAGACGCTCGCCGCCCCGGACATCGAAGCCCAGCTCGACGAGTTGGCCGCGCACAGCATCGGCCTGGCCCGCGCCGAGGCCACCCGCTCCGGCGACACCCCGGACAGCCTGCTCAAGCGCGCTGGCGCCTTCGACCCCGCAGCGGCCGCCTTCCTGCGCAACGAGCCGCTGGCCCGCCGCATCTTCCAGGGCCGCGCCGGCAAGATGGTGCACGTGACGGCCGACGCGTCCGGCCAGGTGGAGCGGGTCATCGTGCGTTTCCCGGCCGACAAGGCCGAGCAGCAGGGCACGCACTTCACCCGCCTGACCATCGAGCGCGACGGCACAGCCTTCCGCGCCCACACCGCGACGGTGCCGTTCCAGACGCAGATCGCACTGGGCAGCGGCAGCATCCGCACCTCGCTGTTCGCCGCCACCGACAGCGCCAACATCCCCGATGCCATCGCCTCGCAGATGGCCGACATGTTCTCCGGCGACATCGACTTCCACCGCGAGCTGCGCAAGGGCGACCGCTTCAGCATCGTCTACGAGACGCTGACGGCCGACGGCGAGCCCGTCACCTGGGACGGCGGCGTGGGCCGACTGCTGGCCGGCGAGTTCACCAACAACGGCAAGACCTACAGCGCCGTCTGGTTCAAGGACAGCGCCACCGGCAAGGCCAGCTTCTTCGGCTTCGACGGCCAGAGCAAGCGCCGCGCCTTCCTGGCGAGCCCCATGGAATTCTCGCGCATCACCTCCGGCTTCGCGATGCGCTTCCACCCCATCCTGAACACCTGGCGCCAGCACAACGGCACGGACTACGGCGCCCCCACCGGCACGGCGGTGCGCTCGGTCGGCGACGGCACGGTCGAGATGGCCGGCTGGCAGAACGGCTTCGGCAACGTGGTGCAGGTGCGCCATGGCGGCGACCGCTCCACGGTCTACGCCCACCTGAGCAAGATCGACGTGAAGAAGGGCCAGCGCATCGAGCAGGGCCAGCGCATCGGCGCCGTCGGCGCGACCGGCTGGGCCACCGGCCCGCACCTGCACTTCGAGTTCCGCGTCGGTGGCCGCCACGTGGACCCGCGCACCATCGCCAAGGCCTCCGAGGCGGTCACGCTACCCGGCTATGCCAAGGCGCAGTTCCTGCAGACGGTCGCCAGCGTGAAGGCGCAGTTGGCCGTCGCGGAGACGATGGACGGCGTGTCGGCTGCCGAGTAAGCCGGTGGGAGGGCTCTACATCGGTTTGATGTCGGGCACGTCGCTCGACGGCATCGATGGCGTGCTGTTCGACGCGACCGCGCTGGTCGCCGCCGGCCATGTGCACGTCCCCTTCGCCCCCGCGCTGCGCGACGAGCTGCTGGCACTGAACGCCCCCGGCGACAACGAGCTGCACCGCGCTGCACTGGCCGCCAATGCCGTGGCACGCGGTTATACCGACGTCGTGGCCCAGTTGCTGGAGAAGACGGCCACGCCGCGCGAGCAGGTGCGCGCCATCGGTGCCCACGGGCAGACCGTGCGCCACCAGCCGGGCGGCTTCGACGCGTACACCACGCAGTTGCTGAACGGCGCGCTGCTGGCCGAGCAGACCGGCATCGCCGTCGTCTGCGACCTGCGCAGCCGCGATGTCGCCGCTGGCGGCCAGGGCGCGCCGCTGGTGCCGGCCTTCCATCGCGCGGTGTTCGGCGCGGCCGGGCAGGACACCGCCGTGCTGAACCTGGGCGGCATCAGCAACCTGAGCCTGCTGTTCGCCGACGGCCGCACCGGCGGCTTCGACTGCGGGCCGGCCAACTGCCTGATGGACGGCTGGATAGCCCGCCACCGCGGCCTCGCGTTCGACGCCGACGGCGCATGGGCTGCCACCGGGCGCGTGCTGCCGGAATTGCTGGCCACACTGCGGGCCGAGCCCTATTTCAAGCTGCCTGCGCCCAAGAGCACAGGCCGCGATCTCTTCCATCTCGCCTGGCTGGACGCCAGGCTCACGCCGGGTCTGGCGCCGGAAGATGTGCAGGCCACGCTGCTGGAGCTGAGCGCGCGCTGCGTGGCGGACGACCTGCAGGCGCACATGCCCACGGCCCGCACGCTGATCGCCTGCGGCGGCGGCGGGCTGAATGGCCGCTTGATGCAGCGGCTGGCGCAACTGCTGCCGGGCGTGACCGTGCAGAGCAGCGCCGCACGCGGCCTGCCGCTGGACCAGGTGGAAGCCGCCGCCTTCGCATGGCTGGCACACCGGTTCGTCGAGCGACTGCCGGGCAACGTGCCGGCCGTGACAGGCGCCGCCGGGCCGCGGTTGCTGGGCGCCCTGTACCCGGCCTGAACGCGATCTAAGCGACCTCCACGTCCTGTTCCTTGCTTGAGGCACCGGCTGAGCTGTCCTGCGGCGAGAGCTGCCAGAAGATGCCGGCCGACGCGACGGTGATGAGGGCCATGCAGCCGAACGTGGCGCGGAAGGACGACAGCGTCTGCGTCGCCTCGCCGCCGAAGAAGGCCGTGAACGCCGCCAGCACGGCGCCCGCGGCGGCCACACCCATGCCCATGGCCAGCATCTGCACCATGGACAGCAGACTGTTGCCGCTGCTGGCCATCGCCGTGTCGAGATCCTTCAACGTCAGCGTGTTCATCGCCGTGAACTGCATCGAGTTCACGGCCCCGAAGACGGCGAGCTGGACGATGCGCAGCGCCAGGGGCTGGTCGGGCGACGAGAAGGAGAAGCTGGCCATCGTCAACCCCACCAGCAGCGTGTTGACGACCAGCACCCGGCGGTAGCCGTGGCGCAGGATGAGCGGCGTCGTCACCCGCTTCATCGACATGCTGGCGATGGCCACCGGCAACATCATCATGCCGGCCTGCGCGGGCGAATAGCCCATGGTCACCTGCAGCAGCAGCGGGATCAGGAACGGCATGCAGGAGCTGCCCAGCCGCGAGAACAGGTTGCCCAGCAGGCCGATGCGCAGCGAGCCGACCTTGAACAGCGTCGGCGAGAACAGCGGGTCGGGCCGGCGCAGCGCATGCAGCCAGTAGGCGGTGAGGCTGGCCAGGCCGAAGATCATCAGCACCAGCACGGAAGCCTGGCGCAGACCCAGGCCCGACAGGCCGTCCAGCGCCAGCGACACCGACACCATGCCGAAGGCCAGCAGCAGGTAGCCGGCCAGGTCGAAGCGGCCGACCGAGACAGGGGCCGGTGCGGGCATGTAGCGCAGCGTGGCCAGCGCGCCGAGCACGCCCACCGGCACGTTGATGAGGAAGATCCAGTGCCACGACACCGCCTCGACCAGCCAGCCGCCCAGCGTCGGGCCGATCAGCGGGCCGATGAGGCCGGGGATGGCCACGAAGCTCATCGCCTGCAGGAAGCGCTCGCGCGGAAAGGTCCGCAACACGACCAGCCGCCCCACGGGCAGCAGCAGCGCGCCACCCAGCCCCTGCACGACGCGCGCCGCGACGAGCAGCGCCAGGCTGTTCGCCACCGCGCACAGCACCGAGCCCAGCACGAAAAGCCCGATGGCGCCCACGTAGATGCGCCGCGTGCCGAAGCGGTCCGCCATCCAGCCGGAGGCCGGGATCAGCATGGCCATCGTCAGCGAGTAGGCGACGATGACGGACTGCATGCGCAGCGGGCTCTCGCCCAGGCTGGCGGCCATCGCCGGCAGCGCCGTGTTGACGATGGTGGCGTCCAGCGTCTGCATGAAGAAGCCGACCGCCACCAGCCACAGCAGCAGCTTCAGCGAGCGTTCCTGCGCGGGGTCGACCGGGACGGACGGGGTTGCGGTTGCGCGGGCCATGGTTCAGAAAGCAGAAAAGCCGCCCAGAGGCGGCTTTCGACACACGGTGCCTGGCACGCTCAGACCGAGAAGCTCGATCCGCAGCCGCAGGTCGTCGTGGCGTTCGGGTTCTTGATGACGAACTGCGCGCCCTGCAGGTCTTCCTTGTAGTCGATCTCGGCGCCCGCCAGGTATTGCAGGCTCATCGAGTCGATCAGCAGCGTCACGCCGTTCTTCTGCATCTGCGTGTCGTCGTCGTTGACGGCCTCGTCGAACGTGAAGCCGTACTGGAAGCCGGAGCAGCCGCCGCCCTGCACGAAGACGCGCAGCTTCAGGTCCGGGTTGCCTTCTTCGGCGACCAGGTCGCGCACCTTGTCGGCGGCGCTGTCGGTAAAGACCAGGGGCACGGGGATGTCAGTGACGGGGGTATCAAGCACGGCGCTCATGGCGAGGCTCCTGTGAATCTGTCCAGAGACGAATATGGGGATTGTGTGCGCAAAAACAAAAGGCCGCACGAGGCGGCCTTTTGTGTCCAAGCGCAGAACTTAACGCTTGCTGAACTGCTTCCTGCGACGGGCGCCGTGCAGACCGACCTTCTTACGCTCGACTTCACGCGCGTCACGCGTGACGAAGCCGGCACGGCTCAGTTCGGGCTTCAGCGTCGCGTCGTAGTCGATCAGCGCGCGGGTGATGCCCAGGCGCAGCGCGCCGGCCTGGCCGGACTCGCCGCCACCATGCACGTTCACCTTGATGTCGAACGCTTCACCGTTGTTCGTCAGCAGCAGCGGCTGCTTGGCGATCATGATGGAGGTCTGACGACCGAAGTAGGCGTCGATGGCCTTGCCGTTGACGATGATCTGGCCCGTGCCCTTCTTCATGAAGACGCGAGCGACAGACGACTTGCGACGGCCCGTACCGTAATTCCAGTTTCCGATCATGGCCGTTCCTTAGATCTCGAGAGCCTTGGGCTGCTGGGCGGTATGCGGGTGCGTCGGGCCTGCGTAGACCTTCAGCTTCTTGACCATGGCATAACCGAGCGGGCCCTTGGGCAGCATGCCCTTGACGGCCTTCTCCAGCGCGCGGCCGGGGTGCTTGGCTTGCATGTCCTTGAACTTCGTGGCGTAGATGCCGCCAGGGAAGCCCGAGTGACGGTAGTACACCTTGTCGGTGGCCTTGTTGCCGGTCACGCGGAGCTTTTCCGCATTGACGATGACAATGAAATCACCGGTGTCGACGTGAGGCGTGTAGATGGCCTTGTGCTTGCCGCGCAAACGGAGTGCCACTTCGCTGGCAACACGTCCGAGCACCTTGTCGGTGGCGTCAATCACAAACCACTCGTGCGTCACCTCGGCCGGCTTGGCGCTGAAGGTCTTCATGAGTAACTTTCGATAAGCCGGCGTCTCATGAAACATGGAGCGCCGACGATGAAGGGCTGAAATCCGGTGCTGCCTCGGTGCTGTGTCTGTTGCACAGCCTCTCGGCGCCACCTGCCACGCATGCCTGCACGGCCCTTTCCCGCAGCCAATGACGGAAAAGCCGATGAGTGTAGCAGCACAGCCAGTGGTTCGAAAAGGCCCGGCGCGTTACGCTCACCCATCCGCCGGCCCACCAGGCCCAGACATGCCACGCAAGAAGTCCGACGCCCCTGACAAACCGCTCGCCGAGCCCGTGACGGACTGGGGCCAGGAGCTGGCTGCTTTCGGGCCTGATCCGAAGGGGCCCGCAACTGTGCCGCCCGTGGTTCAAGGCGAGTCCGCCGAGGTGAGTGACAGCACCGAAGGCCGGCTGGCCGGCGCCCGCTCTGCGCTGGAGCGTTTGTCGACCTGGGTGCCGATCCGCTCCCTGAGCCGGCGCCACCGCCACCGCGTCATCGACCACCTGCTCGCCCTCGAAGGGCAGGACCGCTACCTGCGCTTCGGTTACCCGGCATCAGACGAGCAGATCCGCAAGTACGCGCTGGGCATCGACTTCGGCCGCGACGAGGTGCTGGGCATCTTCAACCGCCGCCTGCACCTGATCGCGCTGGCCCACCTGGCCTACGGCCTGCCGCCGCAGGGCGAGCCGGCGCGCACGATGGCCGAGTTCGGCGTCTCGGTGCAGCCGCAGTCACGCGGGCGCGGCCTGGGCCGCCGGCTGTTCGATGCCGCCGCGCTGCACGCCCGCAACCGCGGCATCGACACGCTCTTCATCCACGCGCTCAGCGAAAACCGCCCGATGCTGCGCATCGCCACCGCTGCCGGCGCCCTCGTCGAGCGCGACGGCGGTGAATCCGCCGCCTGGCTGCGCTTGCCGCCCGACACCGTGGGCTCCCAGGTCGAGCAGGCCCTGAACCGGCACCTCGGCGAGCTGGATTTCCAGTTCAAACGCCAGGCCCAGGTGCTGAGCGGCTTCGTCGACAGCGTGGCCGAACTGAAAGCTCATTTCGAATCCTCGGGGCGCGCCGCCAAGGAATGAACGACCGGCCGAGCCCGTGGCCGCAGAAGCCACGCCACCCCTCAGCCCGGGGGAATCGGGACTAGCGAGTACTGTTTTTCAGGGACGCTGCGCTACATTGCCCCTCCATCGCGCCGAGGTATCGGCACGCCGCCGAACTCCTCGAGGGACATGCCGTACGCCATTTATTGGATCGCCGCCCTGGCTGTTTGCGTGCTGGGTCTGGCCATCAGCCTGATCTGGGCCTTGCGGCGGCCGGCGTACGCCAATAAAGGATTGCCGGCGGAGTGGTCGCTCACGGCACGGCCTGTGTTCACGGCCGACGAGCGGCGCGTCTTCCGCCTGTTGCGCGAGGCCCTCCCCCACCACGTCGTGCTCTCCAAGCTGCCGCTGGTGCGCTTTTGCCAGCCCACCGAGGCCAAGGAAGTGCGCTACTGGTTCGACCTGCTCGGCGCCTCGCATGTGACCTTCGCCGTCTGCAGCCCCAACGGCCGCGTGCTGGCCGCCATCGACCTGGAAGGCGAACGCGGCGTCACGCCCCGCATCCTGCAGATCAAGCAGGCCGTGCTGTCGGCCTGTCGCGTGCGCTACCTGCGCTGCGCGATGGACCAGTTGCCCAGCGTCGCCGAGCTGCAACTGCTCGTGCCCCAGAGCGGCGCCCTGCGAGGCCCACAGCCCGCACCGGCGCTGTCGTCCGCCAGCCTGCCCCGGCGCCGCAACAGCGGCCTGGGCGAAGAAGAGTTCGCTGGCGAATGGGGCCAGTTCTCGCAACCCCTGCCGCTGTGGCAGGACGCCAGCGTCTTCAACCAAGGTCATGGTCATGGCCACGACCACGGCGATGGCGAAGGTTTTGCCGAGCGCACTTCGCGCATGCCCCCGGCCATGGCGCCGCAGATGCCGCCGCGGCGCGGCATGCCGCCGGCGCGCAGCCTGGACACCGCGCGCTACAACCCGCGCAGCCTGCCGGTGCTGGATGACGCCGACGAGGACGCCATGCTGGACGACATCGTCGGTGTCGTCGTGGACGTGCCGCGCTACGCGACGCAGCGCCCGCGCCGCACCTGAGCCGCACCGGCGACACTCGCCGGATGCACCACGCGCCCCCTGACCTCAGCTTCGGCGACCTCACGCCGGAGTTCATGCTCGACGCCCTGGAGGCCGCCGGGCTGCGTGCCGACGGCCGCATGCTGCAGCTCAACTCCTTCGAGAACCGCGTGCTGCTGGCTCACCTGGAGGACCCGCACGACGGCTGCAACGTCGGCATCGCCAAGTTCTACCGCCCGGGGCGCTGGAGCGATGCGCAGATCCTGGAGGAGCACGGCTTCGCCGCCGAGCTGGCCGCCGCCGAGGTGCCCGTGGCCGCGCCGTGGACGCTGACGGGCGGCGCCACGCTGTGCCACCACCAGGGCCAGCGCCTGGCCGTCACGCCACGCCAGGGCGGTCGCGGGCCCGAGCTGGAAGACCCCGAGGTGCTGCGCTGGATCGGCCGGCTGCTCGCGCGCCTGCACGGCGTGGGGCGCGCCCGGCCGTTTGCCGAGCGACTCACCTGGGCCAGCGCTGCGCCGGCCCAGGCCGCGCGCGACTGGCTCATCGGCCACGACGCCATCCCGCCCGAGATCGCCCCCGGCTGGGACGACGCCGCGCGCCGCTGCATCGCCGCCATCCAGGCCGCCTTTGACAGCCTGCCCGACCTGCGCCTCACCCGGCTGCACGGCGACTGCCACCCCGGCAACATCCTCTGGACACCCGACCGCGGCCCGCACTTCGTGGACCTGGACGACGCCGTCATGGGCCCCGTCGTGCAGGACCTGTGGATGCTGCTGCCCGGCCCCATCCACGCCAGCGACGCCTCGCGCCTGCAGCTCAACGCGGTGTTGGACGGCTACGAACAGATCGCCGAGTTCGACGACCGCGAGCTGCGCCTCATCGAGCCGCTGCGCACGATGCGCATGATCCACCACAGCGCCTGGCTGGCGCGCCGCTGGGGCGACCCGGCCTTCCCGCTCGCGTTCCCGTGGTTCGGCACATCCAACTACTGGCTGGACCAGGTGGCCAAGCTGCGCGAGCAGCTGGAGGCGATGAAGCCCAAGGACGCGCCGCCGACCATGGCGCGCGACGAAGACATCGTGAACTTCGATGGCGACGGGTTCTCCTGACGCCAGCGCCTCATTCCCCAGTGCCTTGGTCAGGGTGGCGGGTTGCAGGTCAATAGCCGACACGATGCCCGCCGGCGTCGTTCAGCGCCAGCCACAGCGAACCGACCCTGAGCCCCTGGGCATCGTCCTCGATGTCGTACAGCAGATGCCAGGGCGTCTGCAGCCCCTGCGGCAGCAGTTGCTCGAACTCCCACTGCGCCCGCTGCCGGGCGCCCGCCTTGGGCCAGCGGCCGGCCTGCACGTTGTCCCGCGCGAAGGCGGCGGTGGACTCCCGGGCGAACTCCGCAAAATGGGCGGCGCCCATGGGCCGCAACGCGGTCTTCGGCTGGCCGGCCATGCCGAGTGGTGACGGCAGGATCGGTCCGGGGGCGTGATCGTGGGGCACGGCAGCCGATTCTGAGAGCCACCGGGCCATTCGCTAGTTCGTGTCCAGCGCCGGCAGGCGCTTCACGAGGTCATCCACCGCCTTGACCTGCTCCAGGAAGGGCCGCAGCTGCGACAGCCGCAGTGCGCTGGGGCCGTCGCAGCGCGCGTTGGCCGGGTCGGGGTGGCATTCCAGGAACAGGCCCGCGAGGCCCAGCGCCATGCCGGAGCGCGCCAGCTCCGTGACCTGGCCGCGCCGGCCGCCGGACGCGGCTGCACCGGACTCGCGCTGCTGCAGCGCATGCGTCACGTCGAAGATCACCGGCTTGTTGCCGCTGACCTGCTTCATCACGCCGAAGCCCAGCATGTCCACCACCAGGTTGTCATAGCCGAACTGCGCACCGCGGTCGCACAGCATCACGTGGTCGTTGCCGCTCTCGGCGAACTTCTCGACGATGTTCTTCATCTGCGGCGGGCTGACGAACTGCGGCTTCTTGATGTTGATGACGCGCCCGGTCCTGGCCAGCGCAGTGACCAGGTCCGTCTGTCGCGCCAGGAAGGCCGGCAACTGCAGCACGTCGCACACTGCGCCCACCGGTGCGGCCTGCCAGGGCTCGTGAACGTCGGTCAGCACCGGCACGTCGTTGTGCGCCTTCTTCACGGCCTCGAAGATCTTCAACCCGGCGTCCAGCCCCGGGCCGCGGTAGCTGTGGATGGAGCTGCGGTTGGCCTTGTCGAACGACGCCTTGAAGACATAGGGGATGCCCAGCTCGCGCGTCACGCGCACGTACTCGCCGCAGACGTCCACCGCGAATTGCTCGGACTCCAGCACGTTGACGCCGCCGAACAGCACGAAGGGGGCGGCGTTGTCGACGACGATCTCGTTGATCTTGACCACGGTTCTCACTCCAGAAACAAAACGGGCCGGTCGCTGCACGCGCCGGCCCTGGCCAGGGACTCGCGGAGGAATTGTGCCCCGGTCAGCGCCCTTTCGGCCCCGCCTGTCAGCCCCGCCCGATGCCGCGGTACTCGATGCCCAGCGTCTTCATCAGCTGGGGGTCGTAGAGGTTGCGGCCGTCGAACACGACCGGCTGCTTCAGGCCCGACTTGATCGCGTCGAAGTCCGGCGTGCGGAACTCCTTCCACTCGGTCACGATCAGCAGCGCGTCGGCGCCCTGCAGCGCGGCGTCGGCGCGGTCCACCAGCGTCACGTCGTCGCGGGGGCCGAGCACACGCGCCGTCTCGGGCATGGACACCGGGTCATAGGCCGCCAGCGTCGCGCCGCGCCGGGTCAGCTCGTCGATGACGACCAGCGACGGCGCCTCGCGCATGTCGTCCGTGTTCGGCTTGAAGGCCAGGCCCCAGATCGCGAAGCGGCGGCCCGTCAGGTCGGCGCCGAAGCGTGCCACGACCTTGTCCACCAGCACGCGCTTCTGGCGCTCGTTGGCAGCCTCCACGGCCGTCAGCACCTGCAGCGGGATGCCCTCGTCGGCCGCGGTCTTCACCAGCGCCTTGACGTCCTTGGGGAAGCACGAGCCGCCGTAGCCGGCACCGGCGTAAAGGAACTGGTAGCCGATGCGCGGGTCCGAGCCGATGCCGCGGCGCACCAGTTCGATGTCGGCGCCCACCTTCTCGGCCAGCAGCGCCAGCTCGTTCATGAAGCTGATGCGCGTGGCCAGCATCGCGTTGGCCGCGTACTTGGTGAACTCGGCGCTCTTCACGTCCATGACCAGCATGCGGTCCTGCGTGCGGTTGAACGGCGCATACAGCGCGCGCATCAGCAGCGTGGCCTGCTCGTCGTCGGAACCGACGATGACGCGGTCCGGCTTCATGAAGTCCTCGACCGCGGCGCCTTCCTTCAGGAACTCGGGGTTGGAGACGACGGCATAGGCCATGTCGCCCAGGCCGCGCTTGTCGAGCTCTTCCTTGATGGCGGCGCGCACCTTGTCGGCCGTGCCCACCGGCACCGTGCTCTTGTCGACGATGACTTTGTAGTCCGTCATGCGCTGGCCGATGGACCGCGCTGCGCTGACGACGTACTGCAGGTCGGCCGAGCCGTCCTCGTCGGGCGGCGTGCCCACGCCGATGAACAGCAGCGTGCCGTGCTGCACGGCCATGTCCACGTCGGTCGTGAACTGCAGGCGGCCCGCGGACACGTTGCGCCGCACCACCTCCAGCAGGCCGGGCTCGTGGATGGGAATCTGGCCGTCGTTCAGCACGCGGATCTTCTCCGGGTTCACGTCCAGGCAGACGACGTGGTTGCCCATCTCGGCCAGGCAAGCGCCCGTGACCAGACCGACATAACCGGTGCCGATGGCGGTGACTTTCATTCCATGTCCTCGTTCAGATTCGGTTCACGCCCTTGTAACGCAGGCGCATGACAAGGCTGTGGATCAGACCTTGTAGTAGTCGCGGTACCAAGCCACGAAACGGTTGATGCCTTCAGGAACGGGCATGGCGGGTCGGAAGTCCGTCCAGGCGGCCAGTTCCTCCACGTCCGCGTGCGTGGCCGGCACATCGCCGTCCTGCATGGGCATGAAATTCTTGATGGCCTCGCGGCCCACCGCCCGCTCGATGGCCTCGATGAAGCTCATCAGTTCGATGGGCGCGTGGTTGCCGATGTTGAACACGCGGTAGGGTGCACTCGAGCGGGCGGGGTCGGCCTTCGCGGCATCGTAGGCAGGGTCGGCCGTCGCGGTGCGGTCCAGCACGCGCACCACGCCTTCGGCGATATCGTCGATGTACGTGAAGTCGCGGATCATCTTGCCATGGTTGAACACGTTGATGGCGCGGCCTTCGATGATGGCCTTGGTGAACAGGAAAAGCGCCATGTCCGGCCGGCCCCAGGGCCCGTACACCGTGAAGAAGCGCAGGCCCGTCGTCGGCAACCCGAACAGGTGCGAGTACGTGTGCGCCATCAGCTCGTTGGCCTTCTTCGTCGCCGCGTAGAGGCTGATCGGGTGATCGACGCTGTGATGCTCCGAGAACGGCATCAGCGTGTTGCCGCCGTAGACGCTGGAACTGGACGCATAGGCCAGATGCTGCACGCCGCTGTGGCGGCAGCCTTCCAGGATGTTGGTGAAGCCGACGATGTTGCTGTCGATGTAGGCGTGCGGGTTCTCGATGGAGTAGCGCACGCCGGCCTGCGCGGCCAGGTGCACGACACGGTCGAAGCGCTGCTCGGCAAAGAGCCTGGCCATGCCGGCACGGTCGGCCACGTCCATCTGCACGAAGCTGAACCCAGGCTTGGGCGTCAGCCGCGCCAGCCGGTCGTGCTTGAGCTGGGGGCTGTAATAGTCGTTCAGGTTGTCCAGGCCCACCACCTGATCGCCTCGCGCCAGCAGGATCTGGCTGACATGCATGCCGATGAAGCCGGCTGCGCCGGTGACGAGAACTTTCACGCGATCTATCCTGGAGTTGGACAAGGGGCCCGAAGACCGGCCGCTATTCTGGCTCACCACGCTATGCGCCAAGTGCGACACGCGCCACCCAGGCTATGTTCCGAACCACCGTTGACCGCCACATCGTGAACTGAGTCGCAGCGCGCGGCCCGCCTAAAATTTTCCGAGTCCTCCCGAGTATTTCGTCCATGCCACTGCCCGTACCCTTAGCGCCGCTTTGCCGTTCCGAACTCTTTGGCGTCCGGGTTGATGTGGGGTCCATGAACTCGGCCGTGGCCGTGATCTGCGACCACGGCGCGCGCCGTCAGGGGGGCTTGGTGTGCGTAGCCAACGTCGACATGCTGACGCGCGCGAAGCGCACGCCCCGACTGGCCGAGCTGATGCACAAAGCAGTCGCAGTCGTCACTGACGGCATGCCACTGGTCTGGGCCTTGCGCAAGCTCCACGGCAGGCGCGACGCAGCCCGTGTCTATGGACCGGGGCTCGTACTCGCCGTCTGCGCGGCGGCCGCAGCCCGCGGGCAGAGCGTGTTCTTGTTCGGCGGCACGCCTGATGAGCTTTCGCTGATGCAGCAGGCATTGCTGCAGCGCTTCCCAGCGCTTCAGATTGCCGGAGCTCTCTCACCCCCATTGCTGCCGGCAGAGCCGCCTTTCGACGCGACGACGGTGGACCTGATCAACGCCTCCGGCGCATCCGTGGTCTTCGTTGGGTTGGGCTGCCCCAAGCAAGAGTTCTGGATGGACACCCATCAGCGCCAGTTGGAGCCCGTTTCCATCGGCGTTGGGCTGGCGTTCGCGCTGATCGCCGGCACAAAGTCGCAGGCGCCGCGCTGGATGCGGGACCACGGCCTGGAATGGTTATATCGACTCTGCCAAGAGCCGGGCCGCCTCTGGAAGCGCTACTTGGTAGGCAACACTCTATTCATCGGCTATGCGCTGAAGGACTGGCTCCACCTGGGTAAACGCTAGCTCTGTGGCGTCGTTGGGGCATTTAGTTACTTCGCTGACTGCCAGAAAGCACCTCATACCGATGGTTACAGGTGGCTGACGGAAAAGACTGCGCTTTTCCTGGCGGGTCGTGCTTCTTTCGCCATTCCGCTGGCTTGCGGCGAGCGCGGCTTGCAGACGCCGCGCAGAATTTCGGCCAAGGGATGCGACCGATGTCCCGGCACCGATCTCCGTTCCCCGCCTTCATCCCAGCAGTAGCCAACATGCCCATCGCCCACCCCCCCCTGCCATCCAGCGCCGCACTCCGCCACCTCTCGTGCTTGATGATCGCGACCGCCACGCTGGCGGCCTGCGGAGGCGGCTCTGGCGGCTCCGAATCGAAGCCTCAATCCACCGCCCTGGATGCGGCCACTGCGGCAACCGCCAGCATCGCCGGCGCGGCGAGCGCGGTCGAGGCGTCGGCTTCTGTGCCTGCCGATGGTGCGGCCTCTGCGGCCACGGTGAAGGCTGCCGCAGCCATCACCGCCAGCGAGAGTCCGGTCATACACGCGAAGGCACCTGCGGGCACCACCGGCGCAGCCGGCAACAGCACGGCAGTCGGTGTCAGCGCCACAAACACCCCAACCGCTACGACGACGATCTTCACGACCGGCGTGATGGCCACCGCAACTGGCTCGGGCACGTCAACCCCCGCCACTGCAGCCGCTCCAACGACACCGATCAGTACCAAGTCTGAAACCACAACCGCCACGTCGCCATCCAACAGCACCAACGCCAGCCAGCAGGCTGCGCTTACTGCCAGTCTGGCCACCACGCAGGTGGAAAACCTGCTGCACACGAGCGGCCTGCTGCTGCCCGCACGCACCGCCACCGAAAGCTGGAGTGGCGCACGCACCATCATCGCGAACAGCACCGGCTGGACTGCCTGGCTCAACCAAAAGCGCGCGGCCGTCGACAAGTGGTTCGGCAAGACGCGTGATCGCGCGGAGCTTCTCGCCGGCTACCCGAACGACTACGTCGATCTCAGCACCGGTGCAACTCTACCGTGGAGCGACGACAGCGTCGAACCCGCCGCCGGCACCACCGACCGCGAGAAGGCGTTCAAAGCCGCGTGGGTGGCGATCCAGCGTCAGGTCAACATCGACTACGCGCTGGATGCAGCGCGCCTCTACCAGGTCACCGGCGACACCAAGCTGGCGGAACAGGCAGCCAATCAACTCGACTTCTACGCCGACAACTACAGCAAATGGCCGCTGCGCACCGCGATCGGCAACTCGCGCATGTTCGGCCAGACACTTGAGGAAGCCACCACCGTGCTGCAGATGCTTCAGACTGCACGCGCGCTAGCCCCTTACGCGAGTGCGGCCCGCAAGGCCAAATGGCGAGATGGCCTCTTCTTCCCAATCGCGACCAACCTGCAGGCCTACTCCTGGGGCACGCTGAACAACATCAACCTCTGGTGTGCCGTCGCCACCGCCGCCATCGGCATGGAACACAACAATGCCAGTTGGACCGACGCTGGACTCACAGGCCCACGCAGTGTGGCTGCCGTCATGGCACAGGGCGTCACCAAGGACGGTGTGTGGTACGAAGGCTCATTCGCGTACAACAACTATGTGCTGCTCGCGATGGCTAGGCTGTTCGATCTCGCAGCAGGCGCCGGCCGCGCAGACGTCGTCATCAAATACACCTCAGATGTGGAGCGACTGCTGCTGGCACCCGTGCTCTATCGCTTCGACGACGGTACGCTGCCCAGCCCCAACGACTCTCGCTCGGCAGTGGCGCCGGTTGACAAGCCAACCCATGGTGCGCTGTACCGGCATGTGCCCACCAGCTACGGCATGCAGTACGCCTACGGCATCCGCAGTTGGGCGAGCCTGTCGGACCCACCCTCCGCTCCCACCAGCGAACCCAAGCTCCCCGCGCCACAAACCATCTACTCACCCGATACGGGCTTCGCCTCCCTGCGCCGCGGCAATTGGCAGGTGTTCATTCATTACGGCCAGAAGACCCAGGCTCACGCCCAGGCCGAAGCGCTCGGCTATGAACTGGCCGACGGCACAACCAACATCAGCCGGGATGCCGGCACGTCGAACTCCTACGGTTCGCCGCAACACCTGGAGTATTTCTCCCAGGGCCTGGGCAACAACGTGCCACTGGTGGATGGTCAGGGTGCTGACGGCTACACGCTGGGTGAGGTCAAGGCCTTCGATCCGACGACAGGGTTCCTGGACGTGCTCCAGGCCAGCTACCGCACGGACGCCAGCGCACGCCGCAGCTTCAAGCTCGATGCCAGCGGCTTCAGCGAAACCTCGCGCATCACCTTGACCAAGGCCGGGGCGACGCCACGTCGGCTCGGCGTGGTCTTCAACACCACCTGCAGCATCCAGGTCACCGACCCGCGCGCAGGCACCGCCAGCGCCACCACGGCGCCCACCGGTGCACCCGGGTTCAAGTACTGGACCGGCATCACGCGTCAGACAGCCCAGGCGACCTGGGCGGCCAAGCTCAACTGCGGTGGCAAGGCCTACGAGCTGACCGTCGTCGGCCCGGCGGGCCATGCGGTGTACCGGGCCAACGCGCCGAGCACGCCGCTGCCCAGCACGCGCAACACGCTATACCTGGAAACCAACGGCACGGACGCCACGTTCAGCACGAGCATCCGGGCCCTCTAATCAACGCAGGCGAGGGGCCGCCACGCAGGCGGCCAGCCCATTGGCGAATCGCTCCATCATCGCGTCCAGCGTGTAGCTGCGCGCGGCCTCCCGTGCGTGTGCGGCGAGCGATTCCCGCTTGGCCGTGTCCACCACGAGCCGCTCCACCGCCTCGGCAAAGCTGCGCGCGTTGCCGTCCGTCACAACACCGTTCACGCCGTCTTCGAGGTAAACCACCTCTGGACTGTGCTTGGCATCGCGCGTCGTGATCATGGGCGCACCGGCCACAAAACTGTCAAGGATATGCAGGCCCACGAGCCCCGGGTTCAGGAACAGCTGCGACGCACGGAACCAGGCCGCCTTCTCGCGACCGCGACGCATGCCCGCCCAGTGGAACCACGGCTTGTCCATGATCCGCTGCAGGTCCGGCCGGCTGGGGCCGTCGCCGATGATGACGAGCCGGAAATCCGGGTGGCGGGCCACAACCTGCTCGCAGGCGTCGATCATGATGTCCAGCCGCTTGTCGGGATAGAGCGACCCGCAGTACAGGCCCACGCAAGCGCCGTCACGGGCGCCGATGGAAGCCCGCAGCGCCTGCACTTCGGCATCGGGGACGGAGGCGAGGTCGGCCTCGAAGCCCCGGTTGTCGATGGCATTGTTCAAGACCGTGATGCGTTCGTCGGGGAAGCCCGCATCGCGAACGATGTCGGCCGTCATGTCGGTGTAGGCGAACCACCAATCCACCGACGTCAGCATGCGCTGCTTCCAGCGCTCGCGCAGGCCCGAAGGCGCCTCGCTCTGGAAGTTGCGACCATGGCCCCAATAGGCCACACGCGCCTGGCGCGGCCCCCAGCCGAACAGGTACGGGTAGTTCGACAGCAGGCGGCTTTCCTGCATGAGCACGATCGCGTCAGCCTGCTGGACCAGGTGAGAAAACGGCTGCCACAGCAGGTCCCGGCCCTTGACGTTCCAGCAGCGGTTGTCCACCTTCGTGGCCCAGGGTAGCTGGCCCGTGTCCTTGCGCACCGCCTCGCTCGGCGTGGCATCACCATGGATCAGCGACAGCTCGATGTCGCGCGCATCGCAAGCTGCGCGCAGTTGCTCGAACAGCCCCAACCGGTAGTGCAGGAGGCGGTGCTGAAGGATGGCCACCTGGCGCTTCTTGACTGTCATTCATCCACTCCGGGCTCGATCACCCAATGTTCATACCCGCGCTCGGAGAATTCGAAACGCCCTTTGCCCAGTATCCGTTCGTGGCGTGCGCGATCGTGGGGATCGACATGCCGCCGGGAAACGGTTTTGGCGGGGGATCCGGCCACGATGGCGTAGGGCTCGACATCCCGCGTGACGACCGCGCCCGCTGCGACGATCGCCCCGCGGCCGATACGCACGCCAGACAGCACGATGGCCCCGAACCCGATCCAGACATCGTCTTCCACGACGACACCTTCGGCCTTGACCGATTCGGGCGCATCGACTGCGCCGACCCAGGGGCCAAAACGCATCGGCACACCGAGCCGGTCAACACCGTGATCATGCCTGCCCACGAAGGCCACCCGGCTGGCAATCAGGGCGTAATCACCAATGCTTGCATTGGTTTCGATCACGACCTCCTTGCCGATGTAGCACTGGCGGCCGATGCTGATGCCGAGCGCCGCCCAGAACCGGCATCCCTTGCCGATGTGCAGCCCATCTCCGACGCTGCGGATGCTGGGATGCCGCCACACCCGCCAGCGCGTGGCGAGGTGACGCAGACCCGACTTCAGCGCCAACACAGCAAGCAGGCCTGACGCCGCTGCGCAAACCCGTGATGACCCTTGCGATGGGCCTCAAGCGTTGGTGACACCGAACTCCTCCAGCCAAAGCGCGGCCATGATAAAGCGCCAGGAAGGGAAGCCGCGCAATGCCGCTTGGGGGTCGGTGAGCTTGGCTGCCAGCGGCCCGGCACGCCAGAGCGTGCGCTCCTTGAAGGACGGGGAGTCGACAAGGCGCCGAACGAACCCCTGCAGTGCGTCGCCCCGCATCCAGTCGGCGAACGGCGTGGCAAACCCCAGTTTGACCTTGGCGTCGATGATCTGCGCTGGCACCCTGCCGCGGAAAGCGTTGCGCAGGATCTTCTTGGTGATGCCGCCTGAAAACTTGTCCTCATCGGGCAACGAGAACGCAAATTCCATCAACCGGTAGTCGACGAACGGCGAGCGAATTTCGATGCCCTGGCTCATCGACGACTGATCCTCGTAGTGCAGGATCTGGTTGAAGCCGTAGTCGTGCAACTGACCGCGCAGGTGGCTGTCCAGGTTGCGCCCGCCACCAACCATGGGCAGGTCCGGCAGGTGGTCGGCATGGCACGACGGAACTCAGGCGCCAGCATGCCAGCCGAGCCCTCCACCAGCCGTGCACGCAGCTGGGAAGCTAGGCGCCTGCCCATCATGGCCTTGGCCGTCTGCGACACCAGCCCGCCCCAGCCGAAGGGCATGTTCTGCCGCATCGCCCGCGCCTCGGCCCAGGCGGCGCCGGGGTTGGACTGCAACATGTCGAGCAGGCGGTAACCGCGGATGTAGAAGCCATAGCCCGCCAGCGCCTCGTCTGCGCCCTGCCCGTTGATGACCACCTTGATGCCCTGCGCGCGAACCGCCTGCATCAGCTTGCAGTGCGCGTAAGACGCCGCGCTGCCCATGGGCTCCTGCATGGCCCGCACATAACTGCGGAAGTCCTGCGCCAGGGCCTCGCCATCCGGCGTCAGCTCGACAGACCGGATGTGCGGGCAGGTCGCCATCAAGGCCCGCACAGGGGCCGATTCGTCGTAGGCATGCCCGGGGTGCGTTGCGGTGAACGCGGTCACCGTGTCGACCTTGCCCAGGTGGCCCGCGTCGATCTCGTCGTTGACGATGGTGCAGATGACCGAGGAATCGATGCCGCCGCTCTGCAGCAGCGCCACCGGCACGTCACTGCGAAAGCGCAACCTCACGGCATCGCGCAGCAGTTCGGCCAGAGCCTCGGCACGCTCGGCTGCAGGCGGCAACGCCACGCGCGATTCATCAAGGCTCCAGTAGCGCGCGATCCGGGTCTGCGCACCATCCAGGCGCCACACCAGGTTGTGCCCTGGCCGCAGTTCGCGCACGCCGCTGAGCATGGTCTCGCCGTCGTTGGTGCGGTAACCGTAGGCCAGGTAATCGTGCAGTTTGGCGGCGTTGGCCTCGTTGAGCGGCCGCACCGCGCGCAGGCCTGCGATCTCGCTGCTGAAACACAGCTCCTGCGACGTCTCGATATAGAAGAACGGCTTGACGCCCAGGCGGTCTCGGCTCGCGAAGAGCTTGCGCTCACGGTCGTCCCACAGCGCAAACGCCCACATGCCGTTGAAGCGCTGCACGCATTCCTCGCCCCAAACTCGGTAGGCGTGCAGGATGACCTCGGTGTCACTGTGCGAGCGGAACTCGCAGCCCAGCGCCGTCAGCTCCCGGGTGAGTTCGACATAGTTGTAGATCTCGCCGTTGAAAACCAGCGTCAGCCCGCCATCAGCGCTGAGCATGGGCTGCGCGCCCGCATTCGTCAGGTCAATGATCGAGAGCCGCCGGTGGCCGAGTGCCACTCCTGGGCGCTCGTGCACGCCTGCGCCGTCAGGCCCCCGATGAGCAATGGCGGCGTTCATCGCCTCCACCCGCGCTCGCAATTCCCCAGGCCCGACCGACTTGCGGGTCAGGCTCCCATTGATGCCGCACATGTGTTGTCCTCATGAGTCCCCGGGCGTCGATGAGCCCGCTCCGTACTCATCACTGACGGGCGCCCAGGCGGCCTGGATCTTGCCCAGCCCGCCTTGCAGTTTGCCTTCGTAACGAAGCTTTGCTGGATGTTTCAGCCATCCGGACACCCAGGTGAGGGGCGCGAATGCGACAACAACGGCCAACCCGCGCAGGGCGAGCGTGAGAAAGGCGAAGGTTCCGTGGCGGTTGGCATGCAACCTTGCGTAGTTGAGGCCTGCCACATAGGCGCGCTGGTTCAGGTAGGCGACCGTCATCCGGTGCGGCGGCACGCCCTCCAGCACGATGGCTTCATCGCACCATACGAACCGCGCGCCACGGTCCAGGCAGCGCCAGAAGAAGTCACTGTCCTCCGACCCGGACTGGGCGAAGGCCGGATCGAAGCCGCCTGCGTCAAAGAACAGCTGGCGTCGAAAGAGCACGTTACCCGTGGCGCACTGGGGCCATCCCAGCGTCGCGCCGGTGGCGAACCGCGGACGGTCGTAGAGACGGCTCTGCACGAGCCAGTCAGGAGGTGGCTCGTCGAAGCGTGCCAGCACGGGGCCGAACACGCCGTCAGCACCTAGCTTCTGCTGCGTCGTCCAGAGCGCCGTCAACCAGACGGGCTCTGGCCATTCGTCGTCATCAATGAAGGCAATCCAGTCGCCGCGCGCGTCTTGGGCACAACGGCTGCGGGCATGACCCACACCCGACCTCGGCTCGACCCCATAGCGCGCGGGCCAAGGCCAGTCGCCTGCGCACGCCTCGAAGGTCTGCCTCGCGGAGCCCGCGTCGTCGTTGTCCACCACCAACAGCTCGACTTCAACGCCGGCGGGGACCGCGATGTGCCGCAATGCAGCCATCAACCGCGCAAGGCCCGCCGGCCGGCGGTAGGTGCAAACGCAGATGCTGATGAGCGGTCGCGCTGTCGCCGTCATCTCTCCGGCACTCCGAGCAACCCGTCCGCGGCGCGGGGCACACCCAAGACTCGCTGGATCTCAGCCTGGATATGCGCGATCTGGCGCTCCCAGGACAATTCCTCCGCCCGCGCAAGAGCGCCGAGGTGCAGGCTATGCCACTGCTCGGGCGAGGCGACGATGCGCTGGATGGCATCGGCCAAGCGAGTGACGATGACCTCTTCGTCCGCTGCATCCCTTGCCGGCACAACGACACCGCAACGATCGTTGACGAAAGAAGGGGGCCCGCCCAGTTTCAGGCAAACGACAGGCAAGCCGGCCGACAAAGCCTCCGGAACGACATTGCCTCCCGAGTCTCTCAAGCTCGGGAAAACGAAGACATGGGCCGCCGCATAGCGCTCGAAAAGCTGCTGCTGGGGCAGAAACTCCACGAAGGCCACATGCTCTTTGATCTCACGTTCGTGCGCCAACGCTCGCAGCGGCGCCTGCATCGGCCCGCTGCCGACCACTGTCAAGCGCGCGTCCATCCCCCGCTCACGCAGCAATGCCAGTGACCGTACGGCGAAATGCACGCCCTTGAGTCCCAGCAGGCGCCCCGCGAACAACAGTTCGATCGGTTGCCCAGGCTCCAGGCCTTTGGCGACAGGCAGGCGGCCATGCGGCGCACCGATTTCCTGCGCCAGGATCGTGCGCGCCTGCACCGCGCGCGGCAGCATCGCGCGCGTTTCTTCCGTGCGGGCAAACACGAGGTCGGTCCTCGACAGCGCCCAACGCCACAACGGGTTGGCCGTGGAGAGCCGGTTCACAAACGCCCGGGCCAATTCGCGCGCCTTTTCGCCCGCAGGCAGACTTCGTTTGAGGCGCCAGGGTGCGTCCTCTCCGCCGCCTACCGGACCGAACACGAAGGGCGGCCCAACGAAGCCCAGCCACGAGGCCTGACGGAACACGCCGTAAGAGATGTGGTGGCAGAGGTCGAAAGGATGCTGACGGTGCAAGCCGCGCGCGTAGAACGCCAAGCCAAGTTGCCATTGGCCGAACACGAACTGCGATGTCTTGCTGGTGACGCGCAGTCGGCGTATCCACCAGGGTCGGTAGTAGAGCACCGTCAGGCGCGGCGCCTTGAGTTGCGCTACCCGCTCGCCGATGCGCCGCAGGTTGTGTCCGTCGGTCACCACCACCACGTCGTGTGACTTCGCCAACTCATTGGCCCAGCGCCATGCACCGCCCGATTCGCTCCCTTCCTCGGGGCCAAACCCAAACGCCGACATCAAGATACGCATGCAGTGCCGCCTCAGTCCTGCGCCATCTGAGCCAGCAATCGCCGCCGGCGGACGTGGTAGCGAGCCGCATGCATCAACTGCTCGCGCCATGAGCGGCCGGCGAAGCTCAAGCGCACGGCGTGATCCTCCTCGAAGGACGCAAGACGGTTCTTCACCGTCGTGCTGCCTGGGTGGATACGGAAGACGGCCAACGCCTCCTTCAGCGCCAGCGGCGGCGCACGGCGACCAAGGCGCAGGAAGAATTCGTAGTCCATCGCGTACTTCAGATCGCTTCTAAAGCCCCCGAGCTCCCTGAAAAGGGCGGTGCCGACGAAGCTGGCCGGGTGCGGTATGAAATTGCCGTTGATGAGGCGCTGGAAGCTGTAGTCCGGCACGATGAAGGGCTCAGGCATCAGCGCGCCACCCTGATCAAACAAGATACGCCCGAAAAGCCACTGGGCCTCGCTCTGCGCAAAATGATCGGTGACACGCTGCAGCACATGGTCGTGCAGAAAGTAATCGTCAGAATGCAGATGACACAGATGGTCGCCGCGGGCCAGTTCTGCACCGGCGTTCATTGCTCGTGCGATACCTCCGCCCACGTCTTCCAGAATGCGCGGCGCGTGAGGCAGGCTGCGGATGTAGTCGAGCGTTCCATCGGTCGAACCGCCGTCGACAAAGATATGCTCAAACTGCGCATGCTGCTGCGCCAGAACCGACGCTACGGTCTGTGGCAGCGTGGACATGCTGTTCCAGGTGCAGGTGATGACAGAGATCAATTGTCTTTCGCTCGGATACGACGATTAAATCAGGCGATGGCACAAGGCCATTGGGTGGCCGGCGCGCCTAAGGTTTGCTGGGCGGGGGCGGGACCATGGCGAGCGCGCCAAACGTCCGCCCCAAAAACGGCCAAAGACCGCGGATGCGCATCGGGATCTGCCAGGTAGCCATTCCGACCCAGGCTTCATTCACCGCGCCCATGCATTGGATTCCAGCGCGCTGGGCATCGAATGCCCCAACAGCGCCCAGTTGCTGCGGCGCCAGACACACCGCTGGCCGCCGGCTCGCACGAAGTGCGCAAGGCTGGCCACGGCGAGCGCGCGCCGGCCCTGGAACTGAGTAGGCCTAAGCACCAAGCGCGCGTCAATGGCTGTTCCGCCGGGATTGCCCGTTCAAGAAGATCGCCAGCAATGCCGTGATGGCGGCCAAAGCGGACGACGTTGAGAAGTCAGGCGATGTCAGCGCGCTCACGAAAAGGAGGATCACCGTGGAAAACACCGCCGTCTGCTCAAGGGGCGCCGTGGTTTGTTGCTCTCGCCGCCCTCGCCAGAAGTACCGCCAAAGTGTCACAAAGAGCATGACTGGAAACACCAGTCCGAATACGCCCTGCTTCAGCCAAAGGCTGAGGTAGCCGTTGTGGATGAAAGCGTCTTCTATATCGAAGCTGCCTGCCGTCGAGAGCTGTCGATACGCCCGCTTGTATTCGCCACCCATGCCGATACCGGTGACGGGGTTGCGTCGGAGGGCCTCCAAGGCCTGCTGGTTCTCGTCGAAGCGGAACCCCAGGGACGAACCCCGCCGCCCTTCGTCCTTGAGGCTCACCACCCGCTCAACAATCGCATCGCCGGTACGTGGCTTGGCCAGGAACAAGCCCGCGATGCCGACGCAGACGAAGGTGATCAACACGACGAATGGCAAAAGGGTTGAATTCCGGGTGCGCGGCTTGAGGAGCAGCAGCGCGAACGCGCCAATGGCAAACCCTGCCCAAACTGCACGGTTGAAGCTTGCAACGATACCGCCGATCGCAATGAGGCAGCCGAACAAGGCTGTCCAGCGCCAGCGTTCTCCATCGCAGGCGTGCAGGAACAAGCGGTAGGCGGCGTAGCTGAGGAAGAAGAGCCCGCCACCGATGGCGCTGCGAGTCACATCCGTGAAGTCTTTGGACAGGTATTCCGCACCGCGAAAACCAAAAATGAGCTGCACACCCAAACCGAGCTGCAGGATCATCAATGTGGCGGCCAGCAACGCAATGCCGATGACAACGCGTTGCAGACGCCCGGGATGCGCGACGGTGAACCACAGGCCGATAGGTAGTGCCAGCCAGCCGACATATTGCCGGGCATCGGCCAAGGCGAGTGTGTTGTTCGCCAGCAGCTTACCTTTGAAGAAACCAAGTGCCAGGCCACAAGCCAGCACGATGAGCACCCAGCGTATCGGCTTCACCAGGTTCATCAGATCAATGTGACCAAGCAACACGCGAGCCATCACCGTGATGAAGCTGAAGATCAGCACCAGCTCGGCTGGGCGCAGGGTTGCCCCACCCAACGGCAGAGCTGCCATGACGAACTCCGGCATGACACCGAACAGCAAGAGCAAGGCTGCAACGAACGGCACCGTGGGGGCCACGGTACCAACGAGGAACAGCACCGGCAGGCCGAACAAGCCAACCAGGTATTGCCATGGGAGGACAGCCGAGGCAAGACCGAAGAAAGCTGCGAGGAACAGGCCGATAAAAGTAACAAAAGCCTTCGCACCAGCGCCAGAATGCCTTGGTACGTTGTGCAAGGCAGGCAAGGCGGCCGGTGCAGTTCGCCAGAGAGGGAGGGACAGCTTCATTTGTTTTTTCGCTCCAAGCGACGACGCAGCTTCAACCAGACTTCATGGGACCACGCGCAGGTGACGGTCGGCACCAGCACGCGACGCGCGGCAGCTAGGCAGCAAAGCACTGAGAGCAAACCCGCAATAGTCCCTGCAAGCCCCGCAGCGATGGGACCGACTTCCATTACCTCCAGCCCAGTGATGCAGGCACGAGACACGACGACCTGCGCCAGCACGAGTGACAAAGGCACGCCCACGATACGCCAGAGCTGACCCACGCCTTCCCCCACGAGCCGCAGCCCGAGCCAGGCCATCAATAGAGCGCGCAACAGGTAGACCACCGCCACACCCCAAGCAGCCCACAACACGGAACGCTCAACGAGCCACCACACGGCGATGGCGAGCAGCGCCACGGTCGCCAGTTGGCTTACAGCAGACGAAGCGCCCCGCCCGGTCGAGGTGAGCATCGCCCCCGAGGCTGCACTAAGCCCGAAGGCCACGGCCGCCATGCAAAACGGGGGCAGGTAAGGGGCTGCGTCCAGCCAGCGAGCCCCGTAAAGCAAGCCAACCCAGAGTTCTGGAGCCGCCGCGAACACTGCATAGAGCAGGCCGAACAATAGCGTAGTGATGTTCAGATAGACGAGCGTGCCCTGCCGCCTCTCTTCGCTGCCAGACTGAGCTGCAACCGAAAATGCTACGGTGTTCAGCGACGATGAGAGCTGGTTGACCGGCGTCGACATCAGGTTGAGCATGGTGTTGTAGTAGCCGATTTCCATCGGCGCCGCATGGCGCGCAACAAGCAGGCGGTCGATGCTGGTCGACACCCAGTTGGCGACATTGCCGATGCTGATTTCGCCCCCATAACGCATGAAGCTTCTCCACCCCTCAAAGCGAAACGATGCAACGAGCGAATGGCGAGCCCAGATGTACTGCAGCACCGAGCTGATGAAAGCCTGGGATAGCCAAGCAAAAACCAGTACGTGGTGGGTGTGCATGCCCGCGAACGCCAACGGCACGGCAATCAGGGCGTACCCCGCCACGTAGCCGGCGAGCTGCGCCAACTGAATCTCGCGGTAGCGCAGACCACGCCGAAGCAGCGACAGGGACACGCCCCCCCAACCTGTGATGAAAATGCCAGCCGCGACCATTGCCATGCTCCAGCCGAGACCCGAGACCGCTGGGAACGCACGTTCAAATAGCGGCAGGGTGCCGAGGCTGAGCAGCGCAATGCCGCTTGCGCCCGCCCATTGGACGGCACAGGCAAACCGCAACATGTTGTCATCGAGGGCCGGGGCCTGAATGATGGGCGCACTGACCAGGTCGGACGCCAGCACGCTAACGCCAATGACAAGCATCAGCGCCGCAAAGACGCCGAACTCTTCCGGACCGAGCAGTCGTGCAAGTACCGCCTGCGCACCAATCTGCACGCCCATGCGCGCGAAACTGCCACCATAACCCCAGGCCACCGCACGCACAGCACGGCTTCGCAGCGCGCTGGGCTCATGTTCGCTCATGGTGGAGACGACCGCCGACGTCACGGTGCATCGCCGAGATCAGCGCGGCCGGCTCAGGAAGTCGGCGTAGGCCAGGGCAATGCCCTCGGGAAGCCGAGTGCCTGCCCGCCAGCCCCGGCTGGCCAGCAAGCTCACATCCATCAGCTTGCGCGGTGTGCCGTCGGGCTTGGCGGTGTCGAAAACGAGTTCGCCCTGGAAGCCGACGACCTCACACACCAGCTCCGCCAATTGGCGAATCGACACGTCCTCGCCGACGCCGACGTTCACGAGCACATCCTCGGCGCCGGTCTCCATCAGATGCACGCAGGCGTCAGCCAGATCGTCCACGTACAGGAACTCGCGCAGCGGTGTGCCTGTGCCCCAGACGACCAGCGCCTTGTCGCCCCGCTGCTTGGCTTCGTGGGCCTTGCGGATCAGCGCGGGCAGCACATGGCTGTTGGCAAGGTCGTAGTTGTCGTTGGGGCCGTACAGGTTGGTCGGCATCGCACTGACGTACTGCCGGCCGTACTGGCGGTTGTAGCTTTCGCACAGCTTGATGCCGGCGATCTTGGCGATGGCGTAGGGCTCGTTGGTGGGCTCCAGCGGGCCGGTGAGCAGGCTGTCTTCGCGCAGCGGCTGTGGTGCGAGCTTGGGATAGATGCAGCTGGAGCCGAGGAACATCAACCGCTGCACGCCAGCCACATGGGCGCCGTGGATGAGGTTGGCCTCGATCATCAGGTTCTCGTAAAGGAACTCGGCGCGATAGATGTTGTTGGCCTGGATTCCGCCGACCTTGGCCGCAGCGATGAAGACGTAGTCGGGCTTGTGCGCCTGCAGCCAGGCATGAACAGCGCGCTGGTCGAGCAGATCGAGCTCCTGCCGGGAGGCCGTGAGCACGTTCGTGTAGCCACCGGCCTGCAGCCGGCGCACCAGCGCCGAGCCGACCATGCCGCGATGGCCCGCGATGAAGATGCGAGCGTCCTTGGCGAGGGGCGCCGCCGCGTCACTCATGGTGGTCGTAGGCCTGGAAGCCGGCGAGCTTGACGAGGCTGTCGCGCTTGGCCGCCGTGTAGTCGGCCTGCACCATCTCGGCCACGAGCTCCCTCAGCGTGGTCTTGGGCGTCCAGCCGAGCTTGTCCTTGGCCTTGGTCGGGTCGCCCAGCAGCGTCTCGACCTCGGTGGGCCGGAAGTAGCGCGGGTCGACCTTGACGATGACGTCGCCGACCTTGCACCGGGCCTTGTCACCGTCGATCTTGGCAACACGGGCGACTTCGTTCTCGCCTTCGCCTTCGAACGCGACGGTGATGCCGAGTTCAGCCGCGGCGAATTCGACGAACTGGCGCACGCTGTATTGCACGCCGGTGGCGATGACGAAGTCGTCGGGCGTGTCCTGCTGCAGCATCAGCCACTGCATCTCGACATAGTCCTTGGCATGGCCCCAGTCGCGCAGCGCGCTCATGTTGCCCAGGTACAGGCAGTCCTGCAGGCCCAGCGCGATGCGGGCGATGGCCCGGGTGATCTTGCGGGTGACGAAGGTCTCGCCGCGCAGCGGGCTCTCGTGGTTGAAGAGCACGCCGTTGCAGGCGTACATGCCATAGGCCTCGCGGTAGTTGACCGTGATCCAGTAGGCGTAGAGCTTGGCCACCGCGTAGGGGCTGCGCGGGTAGAAGGGCGTGGTTTCCTTCTGCGGGATTTCCTGCACCAGGCCGTAGAGCTCGGACGTGCTGGCCTGGTAGAAGCGGGTCTTCTGGGTCAGGCCCAGGATGCGGATGGCTTCCAGGATGCGCAGCGTGCCGATGCCGTCGGCGTTGGCGGTGTACTCGGGCTCTTCGAACGAGACGGCCACGTGGCTCATGGCCGCGAGGTTGTAGATCTCGTCGGGCTGGACCTGCTGGATGATGCGGATGAGGTTGGTGGAGTCGGTCAGGTCACCGTAGTGGAGCTTGAAGCGCCGGTTGTCGACGTGCGGGTCCTGGTACAGGTGGTCGATGCGGTCGGTGTTGAACGACGACGCACGGCGCTTGATGCCATGCACCTCGTAGCCTTTGGACAGCAGGAGCTCTGCCAGGTAGGCGCCGTCTTGGCCGGTGACGCCGGTGATCAGCGCGACTTTCGATTTCATGACTTCTCGGGTCCGTTGAAATTGACCTTGCCAACAACGCGCTCGCGCTCCTGCGCAGGCAAGCTGGCAACCAACTCGTTGATGAAGCGCGTATGCACGGCAACCGCGGCGGCCATGTCTGGATTGATGGATGACACGCGGACCAGCATGCCTTCAGGAATGAGCCGCTTCAGACCGTAGCGAATGGACACCATGCGCCGCTGGGTGTTAGAGATGGTCGCTTCATCGCCCATCAGCACCCAGTAGGTGACCGGCTCGATACGCTGGCCTAGCGAGGTCAGCAAATGCCGCACAGGAATGGAGAAACCGGGCGCCACCAGAAGTTGCGCATCCCTGGTGTCGGTGACCTTGAAACCCTGCGCCGGATAGCAAACATCCGGAATGTGCACCGTCAGCCCATCCGATTGGTCTCCACCATAGGCGACGGACAACATGATGCGCTCGCCCAGGCGGTTCACGTAGGTGCGAGCCAGGGTCTGGTTGTAGATCTTGTCTAGCAGTGCCTGCTGATCCGGAGGAGGCAGCACGACCGGCATGTGGGGGTCTATGACCCAATCGCCGAAATGCTCCGGGAACAACTGCTCCAACTTGAACCCAGGGTGGAGGTCCGACACTCTGACGGTGGGACGAGCCCACTCGGCCAAAGCTGCGGAACCCGCCATGGCCAGCATGGCAAACGCTGCAACGCGTCGACTCGTCATTTCAATAGCCCCTTGAAGCGACGACTGGCACTCAGCAAGCCGCGGTCAAAGGCGAGGATCAGCGTTAACGCCACCATGAAGAGCACCATGCCTGCAAAACCGTGCACGAAGCCTTGGCCAGCCTCGTCACCAAAATGGTAGGTGACCAGCACCAAGATGCAGACCCTCACGATGTTGGCGGCGAATGAGATCGGGATGATCATCACGGCCATCAGCACGTTCCGCGCGGCAGACTTGTAGTTCATGATGTTCATGTACAGCAGGCCCAGCGCCTCGAGCGTAAACATCGAGTTGAGGCCGGCACAGGCATCGGCGACTAACAGTTGGTAGGGGCCTACCGTCAAGATCACACCGCTGCGCCCCACCGGATAACCCAGTTGGTAGAGCAGTGAACTTGCAACTGCAGAGACCGCAGACTTCAACGGTGTCGTTACCGCGACGACCAGCGTAGCCGGCAGCGGCACCATGAACAGCATGAAAAACAGTGGGAACCACAGCAGCCGAACAGCCGCCGTCCCCTTGATCAGCAGCAACAGCGCGGCGCTGATCGGGATCAAGGCTCCGACTTCCAGCAGCAGCACCGCCTGCGATCGCCCTAAAACAAACATGCACAGGCCCAGCAGCAGGCATAACGACCCGCTAACCAACGCTGGCCGCGCCGAAAGCGCCAGCAGTTCCTCGTGCTTGCGATATGCCAGCCAGAGCACCACCGCCAGGATGATGGGGCCGTGGCCCTGTTCGTCGCGCGACCACACCGTAGTCGCCAAGTCGCGAAACGTTGGAGCAAACATCAGCACGTAGCCGATGATGATCATCGCAGCTGCAGGCAGGTCTAGGCCCGGCGGCTTCTTGAAGTGGAGACGCGATGGCTGCATGGATCGATCGGATATCTGGCCCGAAGCCACTGTCGTCAGTGCTCGTTGTAGAGCACGCCGAGGATTTTGGAGCGACTTTGCTGCAGCAGCATTGTTAGGTGCTGCAGCGTCTTGACGCGCGATTCGTCACGACGCGCCACCACCAGCACGGCACCACAACGCGCCGCGATGACAGCGGCGTCAGAACCATAAGCCGCTGCAGGCGTATCGACGACAACGTGATCGAACTTGCTGATCAGCTCGTTAAGCAGCAGGCCGAAGGCCGGACGCTCGACCAATTCGACCGGGTTGGGCGGCGTGGGGCCTACTGGCAGCACGAACAGGTTGGGCACACCCGTGGCCTGCTGGATCACCTGATTTTCTGCCCGGCCCGACAGTATGTTAGACAGCCCGGCACCGTTCTTCAGGCCAAAAACCTCATGTAGGCGAGGCGAGCGCAGGTCGGCATCAACGAGCAGCGTGCGACCACCCAACTGGGCCAGCGTGATGGCCAGGTTGGCGGCTACGAAGGTTTTGCCGTCGCCGACGTCAGGGCTGACCACGGCCAGAGGGCGACGCGCGCCCTCAGAGCTGGGATCCACGCGCATGATGAGCTGACTGCGCAGGTCGCGGAAGGCCTCAACCTGCCGCGAGAAAGGCTTGTTAAGCGCCACCAGCTCCTGGCTGAGTTGCCGCTGCTCGTCGCTCGCGAGGGGATAGTTGTACTGCTGCGCCAGCGCGAAGATCACGTCATCAGCGCTCGCGACGCCCATCGCTACCGCAGCTTCGCCGAAGCGCACCGCATGCTTCTTCTGATAGGCGACGACGCTTTCGACCTGTTCAGCCGTCAGATGCCTTGTCTCGGCAATGATGGCTCCAATGGACCGCTCGCGATTGCCCCGGCTTGGATCGACTCGATCAGCTTGGTTGTCTTGCATGGTAGGGAGTCGCTACTGGATTTAATTCGCCGCGGCCGGACCATCTGGGGCCGACAACAGGGGAGGCAGGTTCTTAGACAAGCGCTTGGTCACGTTATTGTTCGCAGGCATCGTGCCAATGACGGGCAAGCCGAGAATGCCCTCGATGTCATCCACTGTCCGCACGCGCCGGTCCATGAACTCCAGGCCCAAGGTCACCGCCATTGCCAGCAGTCCGCCGACGAAGATTGACATGATGGTGTTGAGAATGACCCGGGGCGATGAAGGCTTCACGGGCGGTGTAGCCTGAGTCAGCGTGCTCACATAGCTCTGCGTGGTCTGGCTTTCAAGACTGGTCTGGGTCAAGCGCGCCAGCACGGCGTCGTAGGCACGCTGGGCGCTCTCGACGTCGCGACTGAGGACTGTGACTTGGTCGCGCAGCGCCTTCATCTTCAGCACCTTGGCGCGCTGAGCCTCAAGCTGCGCCTTGATTTCTCCGGCGCGCTGCTGATTGATATTGTTGGAGATGCCCAGCGAACTGCTTACCTTGGTGGTTTCGCCGTCGATGCGGGTCTTCAGCTCGGCCAGATTGGCACGGGCTTCGATGACTTGAGGGTTTTGATCGCCCAGCTTCGAGTTCAGCTCCTGCAGCTTGGCCTCCAGTCGCGCCTGATCTGCTTTGAGCCCTGCGATAAGCGGGTTGTTCAGCACTTCCTGCATGCGATCAGCGCCGCTGCCTCGGGCCGCCGTTTGGCGACTGACCGAATCTGAAGCCAGCGACTGCAAACCAACGTATTGCGAAGACAGCTCATTCAGGCGGGTATTCTCGACGTCAAACCGCTCGTCGACAGCCATTACACCGTTTTCGTTCTGGAACTGACTGAGCTTGGCCTGAACCTGCTCCAACTGATCCCGGGCTTCCTTGGCGCGCAAATCAAAAAAGCTGCTGTATTGCCGCGCCGGATCGACTTTGAGCTCAAGAGTCGTCGCGGTGTATGCGACAACGAAGGCATTTGCGATGGCGGCCGCAAAGCGTGGATCGGCTGCCCGATAGGACACGCTGATCACATTCGATTCGCGCGAAGGCTTGACGTCGAGGTTTTTCTGGAAAAGATCAGCCAGCCAACCTTCAACAGTACCCTGCCCACCCGTATCCGACTGCCACTGCTCCCGAATCTGCGGGCTCTCCGTAAGCTTCAAATCGCGAACAACGCGAAGCGCTACTCGGTCACTCAGGATCACGTCGACCTGTGTTGCCATGAAGGCCGGGTTCATCAGCGAACCAGACAACACGGAGGACAGTGGATCCGGCTTGGGGTCGACGACAACGGACGCCGCCGCCGTGTACTGCTTGGGCAGCAAGAGGCTTACAACAACTGCTAGCACCACCGTTGTGGCAAAAATGATCAGTGCAAGCAGCCAGCGCGCACGCAAAACTGCAATGAATTGTCCGAAGTTCATTCCGTGTCCTTAGAACAGGCTTTCCTTGACGTAAACGACGTCGCCGTCTCGCAACGCGTCATCCATCACCGGCTGCATCACCTCGACCTTGCCTTCCGGCGACTTGCGGTGCACACGGATGCCCCGCTCGGTACCACGCTGGGTCAGACCGCCACCGGTGGCGAGTGCCTGCATCAGCGTAAGACCACGCTCCAGTCGCATCGGGCCGGGGCGCTGCACTTCGCCGTAGATATAAACGATCGGTGCGCGGTCCACCCACAGAACGTCTCCGTTCTGAATCAGCACATCGTTGGCACGCGTCTGGTCACCGGGAGCGAAGACGGTCGGCAAATCGATTTCGAAGCGCACGGGTTTGCCGTTGCGCGTACCGGTCAGCACCAGCATGTCGCCGCCGGTGGTCGCGACACCGCCGGCATTGGCCAGCAGGTCGGTCATGCGCATGTCGGCGGTCTCGATCGGGTAGCGCCCCGGGCGATTGACCTGGCCCAGCACGCTGGCCTGGTTGCCCTTGACCTGCAGCAGGATCAGCGTGACCTGCGGCGACTTCACGAAGCTGCCGTTCTTCAGGCCGTCAGCGATGAGCTTCTCGGCGGCGCCGATGCCCAACCCACCGATACGGATGCTGCCCAGCAGCGGATAGCTGATGACGCCGGTTTCGGAAACGCGCGTTTCCAGCGTCAGATCGGCGTTCTGGTAGACGACGATGCGGATCACGTCGCCGGCGCCCAACTTGTACTCGGCGTTGGCCGTCGCAGCAGCCGGCGCGACGCTGGTTTGAGCACCGGCAACCAGGGCACTGAAGCCCAGCGCGGCGGCAAGAAGCAGGTGTTGGAATCGCATCATTTCAGACCCATGCCCTTGCTGATGGCGGAGGAATCGAGGCCGCTGGCGGCCGACGCCGGGGCATCGGGAACCACCGGTGCCGCCGTTGCCGCGCTCGCGGCGGATGCCGCCGACTCGGCGAACTTGCCGACGTATTCGATCTTCGAGCTGGCTCGCAGGGCCTTGATGTCCTTCTGCGCAGCTTCGCCCTTGCGCTGGTTCAGCAGGAAGGCCTCGATGGCAGGACGGGCACGCACTTCGTCGACGGGCTGGCTGCGCGAGCCGACGAGGAAGAGCACGGCCAGGCCATTGGGCGCCTGGCTGATCATGGAGTCGCCGTCCTTCATCTTCGCGATGTTGTCCAGGTTGGCGAGCGGCAGTTGCTCCGCCGCACGCACCGCCTGGTTGCCGGCAAAGCGGATGTCGTTGCTCTTCAGGTACTCGGCGAATTCGTTCAGGCTCTTGGACGCCGCGAGCTTGGCGCGGATGCCGTCGAATTGCTCGGGCTTGGCCTCGATCTGCAGCTCCTGCAGGCTGTAGATGCGACGCTCCTTGAAGAGCGCCGGCTTCTCGTTGTAGTAGGCAGCGATCTCTTCGTTGCTCGGCTTGGAGACGCTTTCGCCGATGCGCTCGACGTAGGCGCGAGCAATGATCTCGCGCTTGGCGGCTTCGATCTGCTGCACCACGCGCGGGTCGCGGTCGAGCTTTTGCTCCTGGGCCTTCTGCACCGCGAGTTCCTGGTCAATCAGACGCTCCAGCACCTGGCGGCTGGCCGCCTCGGCCTGCTCCGGCTTGAGTCCCGGCTGGCGCTGCAGCACGAAGTTGATCTGATGGACGGTGATCTCTTCCTTGTTGACCTTGGCAGCCGTCTGCGAGGCCTTGTCGCCCTTGTCGCCGCCGCAGGCAGCCAGCAGCGTCGCCGCCGCGACGATCGCCAACAGCGTGGCGCGGGGGTGGATCAGTCGCTTTGCCATCTTTTCGTGGTCCTTGTCGTGCAGTGAAGGGCTCCCAGCCCCGATGAGCGGCCGAGTGTAGCGGCGGGTGATGTCGCTTCTGCAGCCATGCGCCCCATTCGTGGGTCGGGGCAACCCGGGGTTAGACGCGCACGGTGTGCGAAGTTCCGCAGACCCCGCGTTCGTGGGGGCCTACCCCCCCGAAATGGCAGCGCGCCGGGTCTCGCTCGACGCTCAGCCGGGTAAACCCGGCTTCAGCACTTGATGCCGGCATGCAGCGCCACGATGCCGGCGCTGAGGTTGTGCACGTCCACATGGCCGAAGCCGGCCGTCTTCATCATGGCCTTGAGCGTGGCCTGGTCGGGGTGCACGCGGATGGACTCGGCCAGGTACTTGTAGCTCTGGGCATCACCCGCGAACAGCGAACCGAGCCGGGGCAGGATGTTGAAGGAGTACCAGTCGTAGGGCTTCTTCAGCGGCTCGGCAATGCGCGAGAACTCCAGCACCAGCAGACGGCCGCCCGGCTTGAGCACGCGGCACATCTCGGCCAGGGCCAGGTCCTTGTGCGTCATGTTGCGCAGGCCGAAGGCCACGCTCACGAGGTTGAAGCTCTCGCTCTTGAACGGCAGCTTCTCGGCGTCGGCCAGGCTCGTGGGCAGGATGAGCCCTTCGTCCAGCAGGCGGTCGCGGCCCTGGCGCAGCATGGCCTCGTTGATGTCGGTGTGCACGACGACGCCGCCCTCGCCCACCTTGCGCGCGAAGGCCCGCGCCAGGTCGCCCGTGCCGCCGGCGATGTCCAGCACGCGCTCGCCGGCCTTCAGGTTGGCGACCTGCACGGTGTAGGCCTTCCAGGCCCGGTGCAGGCCGGCCGACATCAGGTCGTTCATCAAGTCGTACTTGGACGCGACCGAGTCGAACACGCCGCGGACCTTGGTGGCCTTCTCCGACTCGTCAACCGTGCTGAAACCGAAGTGGGTCTGTGTCATGGAGAACTCAATGCGAATGGCAGGATCCGCCGCCCTTGACCGGCATGGGATCGTCGCGGCCCTTGCCGGCGGCGGCCAGCTTGGCGTCGTACTCAGCCCAGAGCGCATCCTGCTGGCTGCCGAGCTTGTGGAGGTAGTCCCAGGTGAACAGGCCGCTGGCATGGCCGTCCGAGAACTCGGGGCGCACGGCGTAGTGGCCCACGGACGTCAGGTCGGTGATGACGACGTCGCGCTTGCCGGTCTGCAGCACTTCCTGGCCGGGGCCGTGGCCCATGACTTCGGCCGACGGGCTGTAGACGCGCATCAGCTCGAACGGGATGCGAAAACGCGCGCCGTCGTCGAAGGCGATTTCCAGCACCCGGGACTGCTGGTGGACGGTGATCTCGGTGGGAGCGGGCATGGCGCCAGTGTAGGCGGCGGCCACGGTGAAAACCCGCGGCATGCCAGGTGTCTTCCGGCCCTCGGGCCAGCCGGCGCTCTAATCCTGCACTTCCAACGTTTCGCCCATTCGCACCATGCACCCATTCGCCCGCCATCGCCTGGCCGCCGCTGCGGCCCTGCTTGGACTGGCTGCGGCCGCCCAGGCCCTGGACCTGACCGGCCTGTCCAAGGACGTCAGCCCCTGCGACGACTTCTATGCCTTCGTCAACGGCAACTGGGAGGCCGCCACCGAGCTGCCGGCCAGCCGCGCACGCATCGGCAGCTTCGAGCAGCTGCGCCAGAACAACGACGCGCTGCTGGACAAGGCGCTGAAGGAACTGGCCGACAAGCCCACGCTGCAGACGACGCCGGGCCTGAAGCTCATCGCCGCCTATTTCTCCAGCGGCATGGACGAGCTGGCCATCGAGGCCCGTGGCATCAGCCCCGTCACGCCGCTGCTGAACCGCATCGACAGCCTGCAGCGCCGCGAGGATCTGCCCACGCTGCTGGCGCTGCTGAACCGCAGCGGCATCAGCGCGCCGCTGAACTTCAGCGTGCAGCCTGACCGCAAGGACACGCGCCGCAACGTGCTGACGCTGAGCCAGTCGGGCCTGGGCCTGCCCAATCCCGAGGACTACAGCAAGGACGACGAACGCACCCGCACCCTGCGGCATGCCTACGGCACCTATGTGAAGGCGCTGCTGAGTGCGGCGGGCCGCCCGGCCAGCGACGAAGACATCAAGCCGCTGCGCGAGTTGGAGACCATGCTGGCCGACTACACGCGCCCCAGGGAGCGACTGCGCGACCCCGTCGCCAACTACAACCCGATGACGCTGGCGGAACTGGCCAAGGCTGCACCGGGGCTGGACTGGAGCGCCTACCTGGCGGTGCTGACGGCGGGCGCCAAGCTGCCCGAGCGCATCATCGTCGGCCAACCGGAATTCCTGGAGCGCGTGGGCATGCTGGCCAGCTCGCCGGCGTCCCTGCCGGCCTGGCGTCAGTACCTCACCGTGCGCGTGCTGGACGCCGCCGCGCCCCGCCTGCCCAAGGCCTTCGCCAATGCGTCGTTCGACTACCGCGGCAAGGCCATCACCGGCCTGCAGGCGCCGCCGCCGCGCAGCGAAGACGTCATCCTGCAGATCGGTGGCCGCACCGGCAGCGAGCCGCTGGGGCTGGCGCTGGGCGAACTGTTCGTCGCGCGCGCCTTCTCTCCCGAGGCGCAGAAGCGCGCCGTGCAACTGGTGGACGACGTGCGCGCCAGCATGAAGGCCCGCATCGAGAAGCTCGACTGGATGACCCCCGGCACCAAGACCCGTGCGCTGGAAAAGCTGGCCAACATGCAGGCCAAGATCGGCGCGCCGGAGAAGTGGCCGCAGTATGAGGGCCTGCAGCTCGGCACCAACGACTACGCCGGCAACTGGCTCAAGGTCGCGCTGTGGAACAGCGGCCAGCAGGTCAAGGACCTGGACGCGCCGGTGGAGCGTGGCCGCTGGCGCATGGCGCCCTATGTGGTCAATGCGCAGGCGGGCGGCCTCAACGAAATCACCTTCCCGGCCGGCATCCTGCAGCCGCCGTTCTTCGACGCCAAGGCCGACGACGCGACCAACTACGGCGGCATCGGCATGGTCATCGGCCACGAGATCACGCACCACTTCGACGACAGCGGCCGCAACTTCGACGCCATCGGCACGCTGACCGACTGGTGGACGCCCGCGGACGCCGCCGGCTACAAGCTGCGCGCCGACAAGGTGGCCGACCGCTACAGCGCGATCTCGCCGCTGCCGGGCTACAACATCAACGGCCGCCTGACGCTGGGCGAGAACATCTCCGACATGTCGGGCCTGCCCATCGCCTATGAAGGCCTGCAGCGCGCGCTCAAGCGCACGGGCGGCGCCGGCAAGCTGGTCGACGGCTACACGCCGGCGCAGCGCTTCTTCCTGAGCAACGCGCTGGTGTGGCGCGCCAAGGTGCGCCCGGAGTTCCTGATCAACCAGGTGCGCACGGATTCGCACTCCCCGGCCAAGTACCGGGTGCTGACGCCGATGAGCAACTCGGCCTACTTCGCACAGGCGTTCTCGTGCAAGCCGGGCAGCGCGATGGTGGCGAGCGACCCGCTCACGGTGTGGTGACCCGCCCACCCTGCTGAGGAAGAGCGGGCATCGCCGCCCTTTCGACTTCGGTTTTGCAAGTGCCTTTTCAAGACGCTTCGGAGCCATCCGGGGCGTCCTGCATGGCACGCGTGCGGCGCCCAGGCACGGCGTCAGGCGCCGGTCGGAACGGCGGCGTGCCTGCGCTTCTTGATCGTCACGGTGGCGGGTCGGGATGGACCCGATGCCGTGCGGGCCGGCAGCCCGGCCCACTGCAGCGCTGCCACGACCTGGGCCGCGTCCAGCAGCTCGATGAAATCGCCGTTCACCTGGGCGTACCCGCCACCGGGCAGTTGCGCCAATGCGCCGATCTGCGGGCCGATCTGCACGACGCCGAGCAGCGCCATGTCCGCGCGCGCATAGGTGAACCGGGTCCAGCCCCTGCCGGGCGTGATCTGGACACTTGTCGAAGGGCTTTGCATGGCTGGAAGCATGTTGCCGATCCCTGTTTCGGCGCTCAAGACAATGTCCCTGACGCGTTCGTCGGGGTCGGCAGATGCACAGCGTCGGTGCATTGCATGGGCGTCGCACAAAAAAAGACCCCGAGGCGGTGCGCCTCAGGGCTTGAATCCATCCTGCGGGATGGAGGAGACAACCAATGCTGTGGACTTAGCAGCTTTGATGCCAGCCAATCGTGCGGCATGACGCGCCGTCGCCGCGCCAACAGGCGGACGGCACGCGGCTTAACACCACGGCAGGCCTGAGCAGGCGAAGATGGCCTGCGGTTCGAGCGCCGCTTTTCGCAGGCCATCGCACGCGGTCGGCAGCTCATCGCGTGCGCCTTGGGGCAGCGCAACCCGGCACCTAGTCTGAACCCAGGTCGACGCATGTTGCGCCGCCCGCCACCAGACCTCAGGAGCTTGTCATGTCCACCGTCTATTCCATCGCCCAGCGCACACCCGCCCTCAACAGCCTGTTCGCTGGCCTCGCCTGCGCCATCGCCCTCGCGCTGACAGCGGGCCCGGCCATGGCACGCCCCGTCGACGCGGCAAAGGCGACGGCCGCTGCCGGCACCGACGGCGCCTACCGCGCCGCCGTGGCCGAGAAGCGTTGAGCGATGGCCGCATCCACCGCGGCCAGATCGAGCGCAGGCAACGCTGCATCGCGCTTGGGCTCGGCCCAGACCGGCGCGGGGAAGTGGCTGTCGCCCTCGAAGCGCGCGATGACGTGCCAGTGCAGATGCGGCACGACGTTGCCCAGCGCGGCCAGGTTCACCTTGGTCGGCGCCAGCAGCGACCGGAGCACCCGCTCGATCTCGGCGACGGCGTCCATGCACGCGTGCCGATCTGCATCGGCCAGGTCGCTGAACTCCGCGACATGGGTGGCCCAGATGAGCCGGTAGAACGCCGGGAAACGCACGGCCTCGTCGCCGTCGACGACGCGGACGATGCGGAACTTCGATGTGCGCGCGACGACGAGGCCGCCGTCGGTCGTGCAGAGCGGGCAAGTCATGTCATCGGCCTTTCAGGACCCAGCCGACGGACAGCACGTAGCGGCTGCCGCCCTCCACGCGGGTCACGCTGTGCTCGCAGGCGTCGGGGCGGAAGAACTTGATGCGCCGGCTCTGCCAGATGGGCGTCGCGCAGACGAACTCGCCGCCGCGCGGCGAGGCCTTCACGACGACGTTGAGCCGGTAGTGGCGCCCGGCCTGCACCGGGTCGGTGTGCGGCGGGATGGCGCTGCCCTCGGGGTAGCGGATCAGGTAGCTGTC
Organism: Roseateles sp.; assembly: GCF_965229315.1. Taxonomy (GTDB): domain Bacteria; phylum Pseudomonadota; class Gammaproteobacteria; order Burkholderiales; family Burkholderiaceae_C; genus Pelomonas. The sequence continues at coordinate 418,407 of NZ_CBDDJA010000002.1, read as the reverse complement.
GAACGGCAGCGGCCAGCGCGCCGTGAGCAGCAGCATCTTGTCGTAGCCACTGCCCTGGCGCCCGCGCTGCCACCTGAACGCGGTGCGCAGGTACTGCGCCAGCGTCACACCAGGACTCGCTCGATGCCGCCGTTGTTGGCCTTGGCCACGTACTCCGGCATCCAGTTCTCGCCGAGGATCTGCCTGGCCATCTCGACGACGATGTAGTCGGCTTCGAGCAGGCCGTTCTGCAGGTCGTCGCCATAGCGGCTCAGGCCCTGCAGGCAGCTCGGGCAGGACGTGAGGATCTTCAGGTTGTCGTTCGCGCCGACCTGGCCCGACTCACGCAATTGCGTCTCCGTCTTGCGCAGTTCCTCTTCCTTGCGGAAGCGCACCTGCGTGGAGATGTCCGGCCGCGTCACGCCCAGCGTGCCGCTCTCGCCGCAGCAGCGCTCGCTCTTCACGACGTTGTCGCCCACCAGCGCCTTCACCGTCTTCATCGGCTCCTGCAGCTTCATCGGCGAATGGCAGGGGTCGTGGTACAGGTAGCTGGTCTTGGAGCCCAGCGTGATGCCCTTCTCCAGCAGGTACTCGTGGATGTCGATGATGCGGCAGCCGGGGAAGATGTCCTCGAACTTGTAGCCCTGCAGTTGGTCGTAGCAGGTGCCGCAGCTCACCACGACGGTCTTGATGTCCAGGTAGTTCAGCGTGTTGGCGACGCGGTGGAAGAGCACCCGGTTGTCGGTGATCATCTTCTCGGCCTTGTCGAACTGGCCCGAGCCGCGCTGCGGGTAGCCGCAGCAGAGATACCCGGGCGGCAGCACCGTTTGCACGCCGGCATGCCAGAGCATGGCCTGCGTGGCCAGGCCGACCTGGCTGAACAGCCGCTCCGAGCCGCAGCCCGGGAAATAGAACACGGCCTCGGTCTCGCTCGCCATGGACGGCGGGCGGATGATGGGCACGTAGTCCTTGTCCTCGATGTCCAGCAGCGCCCGCGCCGTCTTCTTGGGCAGGCCGCCCGGCAGCTTCTTGTTGATGAAGTGGATGACCTGCTCCTTGATCGGCGCGGCCCCCAGCGTGGCCGGCGGCGCGCTGGTCTGCTTGCGGGCCACACGCTTGAACAGGTCGGCTGCCAGGCGCTGCGCCTTGAAGCCCACGCCCACCATCGCCGTGCGCGCCAGCTTGATGGTCTCGGGGTTGGTGGCGTTGAGCATGAACATCGCCGCGGCATTGCCGGGGCGGAAGGTCTTCTGGCCCATCTTGCGCAACAGGTTGCGCATGTTCATCGTCACGTCGCCAAAGTCGATCTTGACCGGGCACGGCGTCAGGCACTTGTGGCAGACCGTGCAGTGGTCGGCCACGTCCTCGAACTCCTGCCAGTGCTTGATCGACACGCCGCGGCGCGTCTGCTCCTCGTAAAGGAAGGCCTCCACCAGCAGCGACGTGGCGAGGATCTTGTTGCGCGGCGAATAGAGCAGGTTGGCGCGCGGCACATGCGTGGCGCAGACCGGCTTGCACTTGCCGCAACGCAGGCAGTCCTTGATGGAGTCGCTGATCGCGCCGATGTCGCTCTGCTGCATGATGAGCGACTCGTGGCCCATCAGGCCGAAGGACGGCGTGTACGCGTTGCGCAGGTCCGCGTTCTTCAGCAGCTTGCCCTTGTTGAAGCGGCCTTCGGGGTCGATGCGCTGCTTGTAGTCGGTGAACGCCGCCAGTTCGGTGTCGGTCAGGTACTCGACCTTGGTGATGCCGATGCCGTGCTCGCCGGAGATGACGCCGTCCAGCGAACGGGCCAGCGCCATGATGCGCCCCACGGCCTCGTGGGCCGTCTGCAGCATCTGATAGTTGTCGCTGTTGACGGGGATGTTGGTGTGCACGTTGCCGTCGCCGGCATGCATGTGCAGCGCCACCCACACGCGGCCGCGCAGCACCTCCTGGTGAATGCGCTTGAGCTCGGCCAGCAGCGGCTCGAAGGCCGCGCCGCTGAAGATGCCCTGCAAGGGCTTGAGGATCTGCGTCTTCCACGACGCGCGCAATTCGTGCGTCTGCAGGCCCTCGAAGAAGCCGGAGTCGATGCCGTCGAGCCAACCCTGCCATAGACCGCCGACCTCGCGCAGCAGCGCCTGCGCCTGCTGCACGCGGTCTTCCAGCAGCTCGGCGCTGGGGATCTCGCCCGCGTCGTCGCTCTTGCCCAGCGGCAACTTGCCCGTCGTGAACAGCGCCTGCAGCGCCGTCACGAGCGCCAGCTTGTTGCGCAGGCTCAGCTCGATGTTGATGCGCTCGATGCCCAGCGTGTACTCGCCCATGCGCGGCAGCGGGATCACCACATCCTCGTTCACCTTGAACGCGTTCGTGTGCTTGCTGATGGCCGCCGTGCGCTTGCGGTCCAGCCAGAACTTCTTGCGCGCGTCGGCGCTGACGGCCACGAAGCCCTCGCCCGAGCGGCCATTGGCCAGGCGCACGACCTCGCTCGTCGCGCGCGCCACGGCGTCCGCGTCGTCGCCGACGATGTCGCCCACCAGCACCATCTTGGGCAGGCCGCCACGCTTGCTCTTCGTGGCATAGCCCACCGCCTTCAGGTAGCGGTCGTCCAGGTGCTCCAGGCCCGCCAGCAGCACGCCGGTGTGGGCGATCGAGAACATGTAGTCCTTGATGTCGACGATGCTGGGCACGCAGTCCTTGGGGTTGCCGAAGAACTCCAGGCAGACGGTGCGCGTGTGCGCCGGCATGCGGTGCACGATCCAGCGCGCTGATGTGATGAGGCCGTCGCAGCCTTCCTTCTGGATGCCCGGCAGGCCGGCGAGAAACTTGTCCGTGACGTCCTTGCCCAGGCCTTCCTTGCGGAAGATGCGGCCCGGGATGTCCAGCCGCTCGGTGCGCTCCAGCACCTGGCCCGTGGCGTCGAAGTACTGCAGCTCGAAGCTCGCCACCTCCACGTCGTGGATCTTGCCGAGGTTGTGGTTCAGCCGCGTGACCTCCAACCACTTGGCCTCGGGCGTGACCATGCGCCAGGACGCCAGGTTGTCCAGCGCCGTGCCCCACAGCACGGCCTTCTTGCCGCCGGCGTTCATGGCCACGTTGCCGCCGATGCAGCTCGCCTCGGCGCTGGTCGGGTCCACCGCGAACACGAAGCCATGCTGCTCGGCCAGGTCCGCCACGCGCTGCGTGACGACGCCGGCTTCGCTGAAGATGGTCGGCACGTCACGGTCCAGGCCCGGCAGGCGCAGCATTTCCACGCCGCGCAGCGCTTCGAGCTTCTCGGTGTTGATGACCGCGCTGTTCCACACCAGCGGAATCGCGCCGCCCGTGTAGCCGGTGCCACCGCCGCGCGGAATGACCGTCAGCCCCAGCTCGAAGCAGGCACCCACGAGGTTGGCCATCTCGGCCTCGGTGTCCGGCGTCAGCACGACGAACGGGTACTCCACGCGCCAGTCGGTGGCGTCCGTCACGTGGGACACGCGCGACAGGCCGTCGAACTTGATGTTGTCCTTGGCGGTGTGCCTGGCCAGTTGCCTGGCCGCGCGTTTGCGCAGGTCCGCCACATGCTCGAACATGACCGCGAACTGCGCCACCGCGTCGTGCGCGGCCTTCAGCAACTCGCCCACGTAGCTGTCGCGCTGCGGGTCGGCCCCCGGGTCGCGGCGCTTCTGCACCTCGGCCAGCCGGTGGTGCAAGGCCTCGATCAGCAGCACGCGGCGCTTGGGGTTGTCCAGCAGGTCGTCCTGCAGGTAGGGGTTGCGCTGCACCACCCAGATGTCGCCCAGCACCTCGTACAACATGCGCGCGGACCGGCCCGTGCGCCGCTCCAGCCGCAGCTTGTCCAGCAGCTCCCAGGCCCGGGGGCCGAGCAGGCGGATGACGATCTCGCGGTCGGAGAACGACGTGTAGTTGTAGGGAATTTCGCGCAGTCGAGGGGCGTCGACGTGGGCGTCGGTGTCGGCTGCGGCAGCGGCAACCGGCATCAGGGGATGCGGGGCATTCATAGAGGGCGAGGATCGTATCGCAGGGGTGTCCTGCCACGGATTGCCCTTCAGAATCCATGGGATGAAGCCCTGGCCCTATCCCTTGTGGCTCGCGCACCGCGGCGCGGGCAAGATTGCCCCGGAGAACACGCTCGCCGCCTTCCGCGCCGGGGCCGGTTTTGGCTACCGAGCCTTCGAATGTGACGTCAAGCTGAGCCGGGACGGCGAAGCCTTCTTGCTGCATGACGACACGCTGGAGCGCACCAGCAGCGGCCAGGGCTCGCCGGCCGCCCAGGACTGGGCCGATCTGGCCCGGCTGGATGCCGGCGCCTGGCACAGCCCGCCCTACGCCGCAGAGCCGCTGCCGCGCTTCGCGCAGGTCGCGGCCTTCTGCCAGGCCAACGGCTGCATGCTCAACGTCGAGATCAAGCCCTGCCCCGGTGACGAGGTCCGCACCGGCGCGGCCGTCGCGCGCGAGGCGGCGCGCTTGTGGCGCGGTGCGCTGCCGCCGCTGCTGAGCAGTTTCAAGCCCGAGGCCCTGGCCGCCGCGCGCGATGCCGAACCCACGCTGCCCCGCGCGCTGCTGCTGGACCAGCTGTGGGACGGCTGGTGGCAGGCAGCCGAACAATTGGACGTGGTGGCGGTCATCACGAACTACCGGCTGATGGATGGCGCGCTCATCAAGCGCCTGCATGGCCGCGGCTGGCGGGCGCTGGTCTACACGGTCAATGACGAGGCGGTGGCCAAGCGGTTGATCGCCGACGGCATCGACGGGATCATCACGGACGCCGTGGACCGGCTCCGGCCCGTCTGATGCTTCACTTCAGGGAGAACACATGAGATCCATCGCCGCCGCCATGTGGCTGGCCGGCTGGGCCAGCTTCGGCACGGCGCTCGCCGCCGCGCCGGATTGCGCCGGACCACCGCCGCAACTGGCGCTTGAGAAGATCACGGCCCGGGCCATCGTCGTGGGCGAGGTGCACGGGAACGAACAGACGCCGCAGTTTGTCGCCCAGTTGGTGTGCGGTTTGCTGAAGCAGGGGCGTACGGTGATCCTGGCACTGGAGCGTGAGGGGCAGGAGCAGGCAGCTCTGAATCGCTACCTGAGCTCTGCGGGCAATCCGTCCGACGTGAAGGCCTTGACCGGCACCGGCGCGTGGGCACGCCCCTTTCAGGACGGTCGCAACAGCCAGGCGATGCTGGCACTGATAGAACAGATGCGCCAATGGAAGCAGGCAGGCCAGCGCGTGGGCGTGCTGGCCATGCAACTGGAGTTCCACGAGATCATTGCCGCCGATCCCGGCCAGCCGATGCAGCTCACAGAAATCGAGTCCACGCGATTCGCGGCGATCAACGACCGCACGATGGCCGACAAGCTTTGGATGACGTTGGCTTCGAGCCCGGCCTACACCGTCGTCGCCTTGGCGGGCAACTGGCACACGGCGGTAGGCTCCAAGTCGCGCGCGGAGTTGGTTCCCACGCCGTCTCTGGCGGACGTACTGGCCAGTTACGTGCCAATCCATGTCATTGGCCTGAAAAGCGCAGGCGGCACCCACTGGATCGCCACTCCCGATGGCAAGGCCGGGCCACGGCCGTCCATCGCCGGGCCGCTGTACCTCCAGGATTCGCGCATCGACTCCGAGGTCGACATCGGCAACGTCACCGCCTCGCCACCAGCGGCATCCCTCGCTCGACCACAGCCAGGCGCGGAGCGCGGCCCGGACTGAACCCACCCGCGCAATGGTGCGGCGCGCTAGGGTCGCAGCCCGCGGCTGACATTCGCGGCGAGCGCGGGCAAACGACAGTGCCTGCCACGCCGTGCGGCCGCATCATCGGGGCCTGTCCACGCCCGGCGGCCTCAGCGGCCGGGCACCAATGACGAAGGCACACGCCATGGGTCCACTGCTTCGCCTCGGGGCTTTGCTGCTGATGTCCACGCTGGGAGGCGTGGCGCACGGCAAGGCCTGCACGCTGCAGGAGGTGTACGACACCGCCCGCAGCGGCGGCGACCTGAGTGCCTGCCGCAGCATCGAGGATGCCCCGGGCTGCACGGTGGCCACCGTGAAACGCTACGCCACGCAGGCCCGCCCGCTGTCGCTGGAGGCCGTCGCGCAGCGCTGCGCCGCAGCAGTGCCTCCTTCGCCACCTCCACCTCCACCACCGCCGCCCCCGCCACCGCCACCGCCTCCGCCCGACAACGTGGCGGCCTCGCCAGCGCCGGCAGCACGGCCCGAGTTCACGACGGTGCCTGTCTACTTCGCGACGGACCGCTTGGCCGACAAGCCGGCCGACCCGGTCAACAAGTTCGGCGGCAAGCGTTCCCGAACCGGCCTGAGCTACGGTGTGTGCGAGGTGTCCATCCCCTTCCGCCATGTCGTGGGGGAGATGGAAGGGCCCAAGTTCTGGCGGCTGGAGTTCAAGCCGGACCCCACGCGGCACGTCACGTTGCTGTCCACCACGCTGCTGTCGCGCCAGGCGCTGTATGCGCAGCTGCAGGCCCAGTTCGCCCGGGGCAACGACCGCAGCGCGCTGCTCTTCGTGCCCGGCTACAAGGTCACGTTCGACCACGCGGCGCGGCGCACCGCGCAGATCGCCTACGACCTGCGCTTCCCCGGCGCGGCCGTGATGTTCAGCTGGCCCTCGGCGGGCGAGGTGTCCGCCTACGCCGCCGACGAGGCGACGGTGGAGTGGTCGCAGGGCAACCTGCAGAAGTTCCTCGTGGACTTCCTGGACAGCGCCCAGGCAGAGCGCGTGTATCTCATCGCCCACAGCATGGGCAACCGGGCGTTGACCCGCGCCGTGGCCGCTGCCATGGCCGCCCGGCCCGACCTCAAGGACCGCATCGCCGAGATCATCCTCACGGCGCCCGACATCGATGCCCAGGTGTTCAAGGAGCAGATCGCGCCCGCCCTGGTCAGTGCCGGCCGCCCGGTCACGCTGTACGCGTCGTCCAAGGACGAAGCGCTGGGCGCCTCGCGCAAGTTCCACCAGTACCCGCGGGCCGGCGAGTCGGGCGCGTCACTGACGCTGATCAACGGCATCGACACCATCGACGCCTCCGACGTGGACACCAGCCTCATGGGCCACACCTACTTCGCCCAGGCGCAGCCGGTGCTGACCGACCTCTACAACCTCATCACCGGCGGCAAGCGCGCGGCCGACCGCGGCGGACTGCGTGCCGTGAACTCCGCCCAGGGGCGCTACTGGTCGCTGGAGCCGGCGAAGTAGCGGCAGCGGCGCCGGCAGCCCAAGCTTCCAAAGGCTGCCGTGGCCCGATGCCGGACTACGCGTGCACCGAAGTCGTCAGCCGTCGATGCGCGCGTAGACCGCGGTGTCGCGCGGATGCCCGTCCACGCCCAGCACGTTGCTGCGCAGCACGCCTTCCAGCGCGAAGCCGCAGCGCTCGGCGACGGCCCGGCTCTTCAGGTTGCGCGTGTCGCAGCGGATCTCCACGCGCCGCGCGCCCAGCGTGCCGAAGGCCAGCGCCGTCAGCAAGCGCACGGCCTCGCTGACATGGCCCTGGCCTGCAGCCTCGGGGCGGACCCAGTAGCCGATCTCGAACCTGCGCACGGCCCAGTCGATGCGGTGCAGGCCCGTGCCGCCCAGCAGCCGGCCCGGGCTGCCATCCGGCCGGCGCGCGTAGATCTGGAAGCACAGGTCACGCCGCGCGATGAAGTCGGCCTGCATGCGCCGCACCACCAGCTCCGCGCTCTCGACGGTGGGGGCGTCCTGCGCCCACGGCATCCAGGGCCGCAGGTGGGACAGCGACTGCGTGATGACCACGGCCATCTCCGCGCCCAGCCCGGCGCGCGGCGCGAGCAGCAGCGTGCGCTCGCCGTCCAGGCGCTCGGGCACGTCGATCAGCAGGGGATCGCGGGACGCAGTCATGCGGCCATCACCTCGACAGGCTTGGGCAGCTCGCGCACGCTGCGGATGACGCCGTGCCGCCAGGCCAGCACCGCCAGCAGGCAGGCGCCCACGCCCGAGAACCCCAGCGCGGCGCGCAGGCCCAGGTGCTCGCCCAGCCAGCCGCCGATCAGCGCGCCCGGCCCCGCTGGCAGCAGGATGAGCCAGCGCATCGTGCTCGTCATGCGGCCCAGCATGGGCGCGGGCGTCACGGCCTGGCGCAGCGACAGGAAGTTGATGAAGATCAGCACGGCGCCCACGCCAAAGGCGAACAGCATCACGCCGAAGCTGATGACGCCGAGCTGCCCGGCCGGCGCCAGCGCGAGCTGCAGCCAGCCGACGCCGCACGCCCCGTAGCCCAGCACCAGGCACGGCCCCGGCCCGATGCGGCGGCTGATGCGGTGGCCGAAGACGCTGGCCAGCACGGTGCCCGCGCCCAGCGCGATGTAAGACAGGCCCACCGTCTGCGGCGACAGCTTCAGCTCGCGCGTGGCGAACAGGATCTGCACCACCAGCGCCGCGTTGTGGAAGAGCTGCCAGCCGCCGGTGGCCGCGGCCAGGCTGACGAGCAGCCGCCGCTCGCGCACGAAGCGCAGGCCGGCCTTCAGCTCCGGCCAGAACGCCTGGCCGCTGCGCGCAGCCAGCGTCTCCTTGACCTGGATGCCGCGCAGGATGGCCGCCGACACCAGCAGCAGCAGCGCATCCACGGCCAGTGCCAGCGGTGCGCCGAGCAGCTTGATCAACGCGCCCGCCACACCGGGGCCCGCCACCTCGGCGCCCGACGAGGCGAGCGCGTTCTTCGCATGCGCCTCGACCAGCCGTTCGCGCGGCACCACCTGGGTCAGCACGATCTGCGCGGCGCTGCCGGCCACGGTGTAGACGCAGCCGAGCACGAAGCCGACGACGTACAGCCAGGTCATGCTCAAGGCGCCCAGCCACGCCGCGACCGGCACGCTGGCCACGGCGACCGCCAGCAGGCTCTCGCCCCAGATGTAGACGGGCAGCTTGGCGCAGCGGTCCAGCAGCACGCCGGCCGGCAGCGAGAACAGCACGAAGGGCAGGATTTCCATCGCCTGCAGCAGGCCCATCTGCGTGGGGCTCGCCTCCAGCAGCACGGCTGCCGTCAGCGGCAGCGCCAGCATCGTGATCTGGCCGCCGAGCGACGAAATGAGGATGGACGACCACAGCCGCCGGTAGACCGCATCGCGCAGCAGGTCGCCGGGCGCGAGGGTGAAGAACTTGGAGAACATGACGCGAAGGCTCCGAAACGACTCGACAGGCGGGGAGGCCCCCGCCGGGACACAGCACGCGCAGCGGCGTCAGTCGAGGTCGAGCAACTTGGTCATGGCGCGCATGCTAGCAGCGCGCCGTGGCGGTGTCATGCCTTGGCGATGCGCAGCTCGGCATGGCCGGTGCGCGCATCGAATGCGCGCGACAGCGAGCCCGCCGGCAACGGGGCGATCAGCAGCTCGGCCGTCGTGCGCACCTCGCAGCCGGCGCAGACATGCCCGCCCCGCACGCGGCCCGACGAATCCGACACGCTGGCGTGCAGGTGCGCGCCATCAGGCGTGAGGCTGCCGCTGAGCGTCAGGATCTCCAGCGGGCCGTCGATGCGCGTGGCCGCAGGCTCGCCGGCCATGCGCAACTGCGCGTGCGTCAGGCTGCCGATGCCGGCGATGACGAAGCCGGTGTGCCCGGTGGCCTCCAGCGCACCGCGCAGGTCGTCGCCGGGGTTCAGGCGCAGCGGCTCCATCATCAATACCCCACGGCTGCGCCGTCGCGGCGCGGGTCGCTGGCGGCCACGTAGCCTTGCACGGCCGGGTCGCCCAGCCGCCAGATGAACTGGCCGGCGCCGAAGTCCTGGTAGCTGTCGTGGATGTCGCCGATCTCGTGGCCGAGCGCGGCCAGCGCAGCCAGGGTGGCCGCCGGCATGTGCGGCTCGACGTTGATCGACAGGCCTTCGTTGAAACGCCAGCGCGGCGCGTCGCACGCGGCCTGCGGGTTCTGGCCGTAGCTGAGCATGCGCACCAGCGTCTGCAGGTGCCCCTGCGGCTGCATGTTGCCGCCCATCACGCCAAAGCTCATGACCGGCGCTCCGTCCTTGGTGAGGAATGCCGGGATGATGGTGTGGAAGGGGCGCTTGCCCGGCGCCACCTGGTTGGGGTGGCCGCCCGCCAGCGTGAAGCAGTGGCCGCGGTTTTGGAGGCTGACGCCGTAGCCCGGCAGCACCAGGCCCGACCCGAAGCCCATGTAGTTGCTCTGGATGAAGCTGACCATCATCCCGGACTCGTCGGCGGCAGTCAGGTAGATGGTGCCGCCCCTGACGGGGTTACCGGCGCCGAACGCCTGCGCACGCGTGGGGTCGATGAGCTTCGCGCGCGACGCGAGGTAGCCGGGGTCGAGCAGTTGCGCTGCGCTGACCTGCATCGCGCCCGGCTCGGCCACATGGCGGTAGACGTCTGCGAACGCCAGCTTCATCGCCTCGATCATCAGGTGCTGCGCCTCGGGGCTGTCGACCGCGTGGGCGCGCACGTCCCAATGCTGCAGCAGGCCCAGCGCCATCTGCGCGGCGATGCCCTGGCCATTCGGCGGAATCTCGTGCAGCGTGTGCCCGGCAAAGTCCTGTGCCAGCGGCGTGACCCATTCGGGCCGGTAGGCCGCCAGGTCCGCCTCGGTCAGTGCGCCACCGGTCTCGCGGGAGAAGCGGGCCAGCGCCGCCGCGATCTCGCCGCGGTAGAAGGCCTCGCCCTGGCTCTCGGCGATGAGCCGCAGGCTGCGCGCCGCGTCGGGGAAGCGGAACAGCTCGCCCACCTCGGGCACGCGGCCCTGCGGCAGGAAGGCCTGCGCAAAGCCGGGCTGCGACGTGATCTCGTCCAGCGCCGCGGCCATCGCCCATTTGCCCTGCACGATGGGCGGCACCGCGTAGCCGCGCTCGGCGATCTCGATGGCCGGCTGCATCAGGTCGGCAAACGGCAGCTTGCCGAAACGTTCGCTCAGCGCCGCCCAGCCGCCGACCGCGCCAGGCACGGTGACCGAACGCCAACCACGCCGGGGCATGACCTGGCCGCCGAAGAACTCGGGCGTCCATGCGTTCGGCGACGGTCCCGAGGCGTTGAGGCCGTGCAGCTGACGCCCATCCCACAGGATGCAGAACGCGTCCGACCCCAGGCCGTTGCTGCAAGGCTCCACCAGGGTCATGCAGGCCGCCGTGGTGATCGCCGCGTCCACCGCGTTGCCTCCGGCCTGCAGCATGCGCAGCCCGGCTTGCGCCGCGAGCGGATGCGAGGTGGAGACGACGTTGCGGGCGAAGAGCGGGCTGCGCCGGCTGGCGTAGCCGGCGGTCCAGTCGAAGGTCGATGCGGTGTTCATGGGTGTGGATTCTGGGGGGTGTAAAGCTTTGCAACGCACCCGCCGCGCGTCAACTGCCGGCCCCCAGGCGTCGTTGTCTCCACAAGCTTTCGCGAAGCCGCAACGAAACCATCCACCACACTGGAGTCCTGAAGATGAACACGCTGAAGATCACCATCGCCACCGCCCTCATCACGCTCGCCTCGGGCGTGGCCATGGCACAGACCCCGGCCGCACCGGCCCCCGTGAAGCCCGCCACGCCGGCCGTGGCCCCGGCTGCAGCTACCGCCCCTGCGGAAGCTGCCAGCACGGCCAAGCACGCCAAGAAGCACCACGGCAAGAAGCACGCCGACAAGGCCGCGACAGAAACCAAGACGCAGTAAGCGCGACAGCGCTCGGCGCAAGGCCGCAGCTCGAAAGGGCTGCGGCCTTTTTCATGGCGACGGCGCGCCAGTCGTGAACTGCGTCGCGAAGCACCTCGCCAACCCCCGCGTCGAGGCGTGTCGCGTTCGAGGATGGCTTCCTAGACTGGCGCCACTGCCATCCCACCACCCTGCTTCATGCGCCGCCTTGCCCTGATCGCCACCCTGTTCGCCGCCTTCTCCGCCCATGCCGGCCCGATCACGCTGGGGCTGGATGCCAGCATGAACCTGCTGGCCTTCGGCAACATGAATGTCAGCAGCAGCGACGTGGAAGGCCGCGTGGCCGTGGGCGGCAACGCCACCATCAGCAACTATTCGATCAACACCAAGACGGGTTCCAGCGCGCTGTACGCGGGCACGGGCCTGACGGTAGGCGGCAACCTCAGCTTCACCAGCGGGTCGATCTGGGGAGGCGTGCAGGTGGGTGGCAGCTACGCGCCGTCGCAGTCGGGCACCGTCAAGGGCGGCGTGCAGTCGGGCACCAGCGTCGACTTCACCGCGGAGCGTGCGCGGCTGGCGCAGCTTTCGCAGGCTTGGGACGCGATGGCCAACACCGGCTCCGTCATCGACCAGTGGGGCACGCTGCATTTCAGCGCGGCCGGCCAGTCGCTGGCAGTGTTCGACATCAACGCCTCGGATCTGGTGAAGAACCTGCAGATCGACGCGCTGGCGCCCGATGCGCAGATCCTCATCAACGTGCACGGCAGCTCGGTCGATTTCGGCAACCATGGCTACACGAACTTCACCAAGGGCCAGGTGATCTTCAACCTGGTGGATGCGGTGAGCGTGTTGCTCAACGGTGGCGTCAATGCGTCGCTGCTGGCGGTCAACGCGACAGTCAATCAGGGCTGGGGCCAGATCAACGGCCAGGTCGTCGTCAACAACTGGAACACCAGCATGCAGGTGAACGACGCGCCCATCCCGGGCACCACCAGCCTGCGCCAGCCGACGCCGTCCGCGCAGACCGTGCCGGAGCCGGGTTCGGTTGCGCTGGTTGGCCTGGCGCTGGCCGCGGGCCTGCTCGTGAGGCGCCGCCGCGCCCGCTGACCAGCGCAGATCAACGAATCGGGGCGATGTCGCGCAGCGCCTTCACGGCACCCGCGCCGACGGCCGCGCCGAAGCGCTTGGCCAGCCGCTCGGCCACGTTGTCCTTGGGCGTGTAGTCGACGATGTCCTCGGCCTTGACGACCTCGCGGGCCACGTAGTCCAGGTTGCCGAAATGGTCTGCCAGGCCCAGCTTGACGGCCTGCTCGCCGTTCCAGAACAGGCCGGAGAACGTCTCCGGCGTTTCCTTCAGCCGCTTGCCGCGGCCTTCGCGCACGACGGCGATGAACTGCTGGTGGATCTGGTCCAGCATCGCCTGCGCATAGGCGCGCTGCTTCGGCAACAGCGGGCTGTACGGGTCCAGCATGCCCTTGTTCTCGCCGGCGGTGATCAGGCGGCGCTCGACGCCGACCTTCTCCATCAGCCCCGTGAAGCCGAAGCCGTCCATCAGCACGCCGATGGAGCCGACGACGGAGGCCTTGTCGACGTAGATCTCGTCGGCTGCAGCGGCGATGTAGTAGGCGCCGGACGCGCACATCTCCTCGACGACCGCGTAGACCGGCTTGTCGTGCAGCGTCTTGAGCCGCTTGATCTCGTCGTAGACGATGCCGGCCTGCACCGGGCTGCCACCGGGGGAGTTGATGCGCAGCACGACGGCCTCGGCGGCGTCGTCGTTGAAGGCGTCCTTCAGCGCGGCCAGCAGCTGCTCGGCGCTGGCCTCGGTGTCGGCCGCGATCTCGCCGCGCACCTCGATGAGGGCCGTGTGCGGCGTGGTGGACGATGGCGCATGGCGCCCCTGCAGCCAGACGCTGTAGACCAGCAGCGCGGCGAGCGCCAGCCAGAACAGGCGCAAGGCCGTGCGCCAGCGCCGCTCGATGCGCCGTTCGCGCAGGAAGTCGCTTGCCAGCTGGGCCAGCACAGACTCCGCAGGCAGCGCTGCCGCACGGGCCGGCGGCGGCACGCCGACGGGGTCTTGCATGGGGGGCGGCAGGTCGTCGTCAGGCTGGCTCATGTCAATCTTCAAAGGGGGGTTGGGTGTCGCGCGTGGGGTGCCAGTAGACCTGCCCGTCCCGCTCGGTCAGCTCGACGCGGGTCAGGCGGCCGCGGGTGCAGGGGCCCATCACGCATTGGCCGGTCAGCGGCTCGTACGCCGCGCCGTGGATGCTGCACATGATGAAACGCTTGTCGCGGTCCAGGAACTCGCCTTCCTGCCAGTCCATCTCGGTGGGCACGTGGGCGCAGCGGTTCAGGTAGGCCACGGCCTGGCCGTCGTAGCGCAACGCGAACGCGCGCACCGGCTCGCGCCACTGGATGACGTCGAAGCCGACGGCCTTGCCGCGTTCAGCCAGCTCGTCGGACGTGCACAGCCGCTGCGGCGCGGCGACCGCTTGCTCACCCATGCTGGATCAGCCAGTCGTGCAGTTCACGCATGGAATGCGCGACGAACAGCGGCTTGAACTCGGCGAAGGTCTCGTGGTCGTGCGCGCCGAAGCTGACCGCCACGCAGGGCGCGCCGGCATTGGCCGCCAGCTGCAGGTCATGCGTCGTGTCGCCGATCATCAGCGTGCGCTCGGGCTCGACGCCGAACTCGCGCATCAGCTCCAACAGCATCTGCGGATGCGGCTTGGAGCGCGTCTCGTCGGCCGTGCGCGTGCCATCGAACATGTGCCCCAGCTCGCTGGACGCGAGCACGCGGTCCAGGCCCGCGCGGTTCTTGCCGGTGGCCACGGCCAGCCAGTGGTGGCGCGCCTTCAGTGCCTGCAGCATGGCGAGGCTGCCCTCGAACAGCGACAGCTCGTGCTCCGAGGCCAGGTAGTGGTGGCGAAAGCGCAGGCTCAGCGCCGGGTAGCGGTCCTCGGCCAGGCCGGGCACGGCATGCTCCAGCGCATCGCGCAGGCCCAGGCCGATGACGTACCTGGCGCGCTCGAACTCGGGCTCAGGCAGGCCGATATCCACGGCCGCGCGCTGGATGCAGCGCGCGATCAACGCGGTGGAGTCGAACAGGGTGCCGTCCCAGTCGAAGGCGATCAGGTCAAAGCGTTGGGGTCTCATGCGGTGACTTCTAGCTTCTCGTCAGCTTCTCACACTCAGGTGGCAGCGGCGCTTCCAGCGCGATCTGCGCCCCGGTGGCAGGGTGGGTGAACTGCAGCCGCCGCGCATGCAGGAACATCCGGTCGAACTTCGCCGGACCGCGCGCCAGATCGCGGTTGCGCTCGAAGTCGCCGTACTTGGGGTCGCCCACGATGGCATGGCCGGCCTGTTGCAGGTGGACACGAATCTGGTGGGTGCGGCCGGTCTTGATGGTCACGTCCAGCAGGCTGAACTGCGGCGTTCTCTGCACGACCTTCACGAGGCTGATGGAGCGCTTGGCGTCTTCCTCGCCGTCCTTGCCCGGGCGCACCCAGCGCTCGCCGTCGCTGCCGACGAATTTCACCAGCGGCACGTCGATGACCTTGAGCTTGGCCGGCCAGTCGCCCCAGACGAGCGCGGCGTAGGTCTTGCCCATGGCCTTGGGACCTTGGCGCTCGCGCAGCTGGTCCTGCAGGTGGACCAGGGCGCTGCGCTTCTTGGCGATCATCAAGAGGCCCGACGTTTCCTTGTCCAGCCGGTGCACCAGCTCCAGGAACTTGGCCGTCGGCCGCGCGCGGCGCAGCGCCTCGATGACGCCGTAGCTGACACCCGAGCCGCCATGCACGGCCACGCCGGCCGGCTTGTCGATGACCAGCAGGTGCTCGTCCTCGAAGATGACCGGGAATTCACGCGCCGGTGCCTCCGGCTGCACTTGGCGCTCGGGCAGGCGCACGGGCGGGATGCGCACCTCGTCGCCGATCTCCAGGCGCGTGTCGGCCTGGGCGCGGCCCTTGTTGACCCGCACCTCGCCAGCGCGGATGACGCGGTAGACATGCGTCTTGGGCACGCCCTTGAGTTCGCGCAGCAGGAAGTTGTCCAGCCGCTGGCCGGCGGAGCCTTCGTCCACCGTGACCCGCCTGACCTCCCGAACTGCGGCAGGTGCCGCGGGCGGGGTTTGCGTGGTGTCAGGCAGCGCTTGGCCTGCCCCTATAATCCTTTTCACCACGTTGCTGTCGTAAGTATTTGATTTGCTTGATTTTAGCGGCGGCAACGTGTGGCTGACGGGCGAAAGCCCTGCAGCCACAGGCGATGCAACGCGAACGACGGCCGGCAGGTTCCCTCCCCGAGTGAGTGAACGGCCCGCTGCCCGACGCGGCAGAGCGATGATCGAAGAACCCGCGAGCCCGCTGCTGACAAGCACCCGGCGCCCGCAGACAACAAGGTTTCCATGGCGACAGAACGCTCTGGCCTCACGGCCGGGCGAGTTGTCACCAGCGTCCAGCAGCCCACGCAGATGAGCATGCCCCTCCCCCCACTCGCACCCCTGCGGCCCCGGCTAGATCCCGGTGTGGCCGCCCTGTCCCGGCCAAGTGCCGG
Source organism: Roseateles sp. (assembly GCF_965229315.1). GTDB lineage: Bacteria > Pseudomonadota > Gammaproteobacteria > Burkholderiales > Burkholderiaceae_C > Pelomonas. The sequence continues at coordinate 402,299 of NZ_CBDDJA010000002.1, read as the reverse complement.
GCGGGTGCGCTCGGGAGCCGGCGGCTCGGCTCGCGTACCAGCTGCTGCGGCGCACGCGCCAACGCCGAGGGCGCACTGACCCCCGGTCAGCCACGCTTTCGGTCCAGGGCGATTCCTTCCTCGGTTCTTCCCTTGTCGCCCGTGCATCTTTAGCCGCCCGGCCTCCTGGCCTGGCGGCACGATGAACGTGCGCGTTTTGCGGCGGCTTTGACCTGCCCGGCGCGCGAGGAGATGACATGAAACGCATGCTGATCAATGCGACGCAGCCGGAAGAGCGGCGCCTCGCGATCGTCGATGGCCAGAAGCTGCTGGACTTCGAGACCGAAATCGAAGGCCGCGAGCAGCGCAAGGGCAACATCTACAAGGCCGTCGTGACGCGCGTCGAGCCGTCGCTCGAAGCCTGTTTCGTCGACTACGGCGAGGACCGCCACGGCTTCCTGCCGTTCAAGGAGATCTCGCGGACCTATTTCCGCGAAGGCGCCGACGTCAAGAACGCGACCATCAAGGACGCGATCCGGGAAGGCCAGGAACTGCTGGTCCAGGTCGAGAAGGAAGAGCGCGGCAACAAGGGCGCGGCGCTGACCACCTTCGTGTCGCTGGCCGGCCGCTACCTCGTGCTGATGCCCAACAACCCGCGCGGCGGTGGCGTGTCGCGCCGCATCGAGGGCGAGGACCGCGAGGAGCTGAAGGAAAACCTCGACCAGCTCGAATACCCCAAGGGCATGTCCCTGATCGCGCGCACCGCCGGCATCGGCCGCACGGCGCCCGAGCTGCAGTGGGACTTGAACTACATGCTCAAGCTCTGGACCGCGATCGACGACGCAGCCAAGGGCGGCAAGGGCGCCTACCTGATCTACCAGGAGAGTAGCCTGGTGATCCGCGCGATCCGCGACTACTTCACGCAGGACATCGGCGAGATCCTGATCGACACCGACGACCTGTACGAGCAGGCCAGCCAGTTCATGAACCACGTGATGCCCGACCAGGGCCATCGCGTGAAGCGCTACCGTGACGACGCGCCGCTGTTCAGCCGCTTCCAGATCGAGCACCAGATCGAGACGGCCTTCAGCCGCACGGTGAACCTGCCCTCGGGCGGCGCCATCGTCATCGACCACACCGAGGCGCTGGTGTCGGTGGACGTCAACTCGGCCCGCTCGACGCGCGGCACCGACATCGAAGAGACCGCCACCCGCACCAACCTTGAGGCGGCCGACGAGATCGCCCGCCAGATGCGCCTGCGCGACCTGGGCGGCCTGATCGTCGTCGACTTCATCGACATGGAGGAGAGCAAGAACCGCCGTGACGTGGAACAGCGCCTGCGCGACGCGCTGCGCCAGGACCGCGCCCGCGTGCAGTTCGCCTCCATCAGCAAGTTCGGCTTGCTCGAAATGAGCCGCCAGCGCCTGCGCCCGGCGCTCAGCGAAGGCAACCACATCACCTGCCCGCGCTGCAACGGCACCGGCCACATCCGCGACACCGAGTCCTCGGCGCTGCAGATCCTGCGCATGGTCCAGGAAGAAGCGCTGAAGGACAACACCGCCGCCGTGCACGTGCAGGTGCCGGTGGAAGTGACCTCGTTCCTGCTGAACGAGAAGCGCACCGAGATCACCAAGATCGAACTCAAGCAGCGCGTGACCGTGCTGCTGGTGCCCAACAAGCACCTCGAAACGCCCAACTACAAGCTGGAGCGCCTGCGCCACGACGATCCGCGCCTGGAGAACCTGCAGGCCAGCTACACGATGATCGAGGAGCCGACCGACGAGGTGGGCATCACGCGCCGTGGCGACGTCGAGAAGAAGAACAAGCAGGAGCCGGTCATCAAGGGCATCCTGCCCGAGCAGCCGGCCCCCATGCCCGTGCCCGCACCCGCACCGGTCGTGGCAGCGCCCGCACCGGCACCGGTGGCGGCACCCGCCCCGGCGCCCGAAGCCAAGGGCTTCTTCAGCCGCCTGTTCAGCTTCTTCGGTGGCGGCGAGCCCGCCCCGGCCCCCGTGCCGGCCGTCCAGGCGCCCGCGCCGGCCGCTGCCGCGACCGACAAGCCCAAGCGCGAAGGTGGCCGTGACGGCCGTGGCCGCGATGGCGGCCGCCGTGGTGAACGCGGCGAGCGCGGTGACCGGGGTGGCGAACGCGGTGAGCCCCGTGGCCAAGGCGGCCGCCGTGACGGCAAGCCGCAGGAAGCCCGTGGCGAACGCGCGGAACGCAGCGAGCGCCCCGAGCGCGGCGACCGCAAGCCACGTGGCGAAGGCGGCGACAAGCCCGAGCAACAGCAGCGCCCCGAGCGGGCGGAACGGGCCGAGCGCGGTGAGCGCCCGGAACGTGGCGAACGCGCTGAGCGCGGTGAGCGCCGCCCCCGTGGCGAGCGCCAGGACCGCCCGCCGGTCGAGACCGTGGCCGCACTGCCGGTGACGGCCCCGTTGAGCGACGAACTCGCCATCAACCACGACGCCCCGCCGGCCTTCGTCGACAGCCAGGCCGAAGCCGGCCTGCCCCCGACCGGCGACGTGCCGGTCGGCGAAGAGCGCCAGGGCCGTGGCCGCCGCCGCCGCCGTGGCGGGCGTGACCGTGACGAACAGGCCGCCGCCGGCAGCGACGGTGCCGTGGAAGCCGGTGCCGACGCACCGGCCGAAGCGACCGCCGATGCCGCAGCCGATGCAGCCCCCGCCGCCGAAGGCGACGACGCCGGTGAAGGCCATGGCCGCGAAAGCCGCCGCCGCGGTGGCCGCAATCGCAACCGCAACCGTTCCGCCGAAAGCCAGGACGGCAGCGTCGACGGCCAGGAAGCCCCGGCCGGTGACGCCGGTGCCGATGCCGCCGGCACCGCCCCCGCCGCACCGGTCCAGAGCTCGCTGATCGAAGACGCGATGGCCAGCGCGGCCACGCCGGCCCAGGCGCCGGTCCGCGCGCCGGCACCCGTGGTTGCCGCGCCCGTGGCCGCACCGGCCCCTGCGCCGGCGGCTGCACCCGCGCCGGTCGTCGAAGCCTTCAAGCTGCCCATGGACGAGCTCAACGGCATCGCTGCTGCGGCCGGCCTGAGCTGGGTCAACTCCGACGCCGACAAGATCGCTGCCGTGCAGGCGGCCATCGCCGCCGAGCCCGCGCCCGCGCCGCTGGGCCGCGAGCCGGCCCCGGTGGTGGTCGTCGACGAGGGCCCGCTGGTGCTGGTCGAGACCCGCAAGGACCTGAGCCAGGTGAAGCTGCCCTTCGAGGCCTGACCCACCGCGCCTGCCCGCCCCTGAACGCCGCCGGCCACAAGCCGCGCGGCGTTTTCCATTCAGCCCGAACGAGGCCTTCATGACGAACACCGCCACCGCGGCCAGCCCCGCGGCCAAGATGCCGCCGCAGATCCCTTACATCATCGGCAACGAGGGCTGCGAGCGCTTCAGCTTCTACGGCATGCGCAACATCCTGACGGTGTTCATGATGACCAGCCTGCTGCTGGCCATCCCGGAGGACCTGCGCAAGGCCGAGGCCAAGGAGGTGTTCCACACCTTCGTCATCGGCGTCTACTTCTTCCCGCTGCTGGGCGGCTGGCTGGCCGACCGCTTCTTCGGCAAGTACCCGACGATCTTCTGGTTCAGCGTCATCTACTGCGCCGGCCACGCCTGCCTGGCCCTATTCGAGAACAACCTGAAGGGCTTCTACTTCGGGCTGTTCCTGATCTCGCTGGGCTCGGGCGGCATCAAGCCGCTGGTGACCAGCTTCGTGGGCGACCAGTTCGACAAGAGCAACCGGTCCCTGGCTCAGAAGGTCTACGACGCCTTCTACTGGATCATCAACTTCGGCAGCTTCTTCGCGTCGCTGCTGATGCCCGTGGTGTTGAAGCAGTACGGGGCGAGCGTCGCCTTCGGCCTGCCGGGCCTGCTGATGTTCGTGGCCACCCTCATCCTGTGGAGCGGCCGCAAGAAGTACGTGCACCAGCCCGCGCGCGGCGCCAACCCACACAGCTTCCTGAAGGTGGTGTGGACGGCGCTCAAGGGTGGTGGCCTTGGCATGGGCGTGGCCGCACTGGGCCTGCTGAGCGCGGCCTTCAGCCTCAGCCAGATGGCCAGCCTGGGCTTCGTCGCCTCGGTGTGCCTGGCGCTGGTGCTGGTGATGGGCTTCGGCGGCGTGGGCGCGTCGCTGCAGCTGGACCGCGCGCGCGGCATTCACCCGGACGAGGCCGTGGACGGCGTTCGGGCCGTGCTGCGCGTGCTGGTGCTGTTCGCCCTGGTCACGCCGTTCTGGTCGTTGTTCGACCAGAAAGCCTCGACCTGGGTGTTGCAGGCCGACCAGATGGCCAAGCCCGCGTGGTTCCAGTCGTCCATGATGCAGGCGCTGAACCCGCTGCTGGTGATGCTCCTCATCCCGTTCAACAACCTGGTGCTCTACCCGCTGCTGCAACGCATGGGGCTGAAGGTGACGGCACTGCGCCGCATGGGCGCCGGCATTGCGCTGGCGGGGGCGGCCTGGATCGTGGCCGGCGTGCTGCAGCTGTGGCTGGACGAAGGCTCGACGGTCAGCATCCTCTGGCAGATGCTGCCGTACGTGCTGCTGACCCTGGGCGAGGTGCTGGTGTCGGCCACCGGCCTGGAGTTCGCCTACAGCCAGGCGCCGCTGGCCATGAAGGGCACCATCATGAGCTTCTGGAACCTGTCGGTGACGGTGGGCAACCTGTGGGTGCTGCTGTCCAACGTCAGCATCAAGAGCCCGGCCGCGCTGGCTGCGATCAAGTCCAGCGGCTACAGCGAGACGGCCTGCCTGATGTTCTTCTTCGCCGGCTTCGCGTTGGTGGCAGCATTGCTGTTCGCGCTGGCGGCGCGGCGGTATCCGATGCAGAACAACTACCGCAACTGACCCGCGACGTTGAAATTACCCGGCCCGGCCACGCGCTGAAACCGCCTGACCGGGCCTACGATGCCGCCCGGCCGCCAGCCTGGGCGGCATCGCCGTTTAGGAGTGGCCCTGTGATGCCCGCGTTCCCGTACCGCCCGTTCCTCGCTGCAGCCCTGCTCGCGCTGAGCCTGGGGGCAACCGCCGCACCCGCCACGCCGGCTGCCGTGGCCTTCGACACCACGCCGCGCGCCGGCCAGCACCAGCGCCAGTCGATGGACATCCAGGCGACCATCAAGATGCGCATCGAGCCGGCGCCCGAGGCCACCGACGAGCAGCGGGCCAAGATCAACCAGGCCGCCGAGAATTTCACGCGCATGGGGCCGATGAAGGTGGCCGTGAAGATGGCGCAGGCGATGAAGGTCGGCCAGCCCGATGCCGTCGGCTGGCTGCCGCTGACGATGACCACCAGCAGCAAGGGCGGCGAGGTGGAAGTGGGCGGCAAGATCCAGCCGCTGCCCCAGAAGGCGCAGGACCTGGCCTTCACCGCGCGCTTCAACCCCAAGGACTTCGCCTTCGAGATCCAGGGCGTGTCAGGCGCGCCCGCGCTCGACGAGTTGCTGCGCAAGCAGGGCAACGCGATGGTCGGCGAGGCCTTGCAGCTCTACAAGGTGCTCGCCCAGAAGCCGCTGCAGGTCGGCGAAAGCGTGGAAGTGCCGATGACGATGGCGCTGCCCATCCCGCTGCCCGGCGGTGCCGGCACGATGCAGAACAAGCTGCGCTACACGCTCGTGCGCATGGACCGCGGCGTGGCGTCTTTCGACATGGCGATGGACATGACCATGGACATCAACGCACCGCTGCCTGCTGCTGCTTCGGCTGCCTCGGCTGCTTCGTCGCCCGCAGCCGCCGCCTCCGCGGCCGACGGCGCCGCCAAGGTCATGGCCATCACGATGGCCGGCACCGGCAAGGGCAGCAGCACGCTGCGCATGGCCGATGGCCTGCCGCTGACCAGCCAGCTCAAGATGGCGCTGACGATCACCATGAAGATGCCCGACAACGGCCTGATGCTGATGGACATGGACATGGACATGCGCGCCAAGGGCGAGTCCCTGGCCAAGCCGGCGCCGGCCCGATCGGCCGCCAAGCGAAAGCCCTGACGCGGCGCGACGAACACGAGGCACGGCAGGGGACGCCACGATGAACAACCCGAGGCACGCGCGCCCCACGGGCGACCCGACGATGGGCAGCGCCACGCCACCGCCGCCGGCTGCCCCCGAGGCCTGGCAACAGCCCGCCGCCCATCCGCGCCGTGGCCCGCCACCGCGCCGGCCGCGCGCGGCCGAGCCGTCGGGGCGCGGCTACTTTGCCTGCCACTGGCATGGCGAGATGAGCCTGGTGCGCGCCTACTGGGTCAACAACCTGCTGGTCGCCCTGCCGCTGGCGATGGCGCTGACGGCGTTGATGAGCTGGATCAGTGTCAAGGGCGAATCACTGCAGCTCAGCGCCATCACGCTGCTGGTCACGTTGCCGCTGCTGCTGGCGCTGGACGTGTGGTGCATCGTCGGCGCCTGGCGCTCCGCCAGCAATTACCTGCACGAGAACGGCTCGCGGCTGTGGGGCTACGGTGCCCGCATCACGCTCGGGCTGGGTGCGCTGCAATTGCTGACCTCGGTGCTGTTCGGCGTGCTGCCCAGCCTGGGCGAGTACTGGCAGATGGCACGCGGCATCGACCCCATCGGGCATGCGAGGTTCAGCTTCTCCAACGATGGCCGCAGCCTGCGCCTGGACGGCACCATCGGCATGGGCGACGCCGGCCGCATGCGCGCGCTGCTGGACAGCGAGGCGGCGCGCGGCCTGCGCCGCATCGAACTGGTGTCGCCCGGCGGGCGCCTGCACGAGGCCGAGTTGATCGCCGCGACGCTGAAGCCCCGCGGCCATGAAGTGCGCGTGGTGGGCGACTGCGCCAGCGCCTGCACCGTCGTGTTCCTGGCCGGCCAGCCGCGGCAGTTGACGCCGGGCGCGCGGCTGGGCTTTCACCGCGCCTCCACCGGCACCTACAACCCGGTCTTCGAGGCACTGGCCAACCAGCAGCTCGCGGCCACCTACCGGGGCCTGGGCCTGCCGCAGCCGCTCATCGACAAGACGCTGGCGACGCCGGCGTCCGGCATCTGGTTTGCGCCGCGCGAGCACCTGCTGTCGCACGGGTTGATCGCACCGATGCCGCAGACGCTGGCGATCCCGTTGCCCGCAGGCAGCGCAGGGCTGGCGGACTTCGACGACGCGCTGCGCATGCACCCGGTGTGGGACGCGCTGGAGCACCGCACTGCCGGCACCATCGCCGCCGTCGCGCAGCGGATGTGGGCCGCGCGCGCGGCCGGCGCCGCCGACGAGGACGTGCAGGCCGCATCGCTCGCGCCGCTGGCGCAGCAGATGCCGGCACTCATTGCCAGCGCCGACGCGGCCTCGCGGCGGCGCTACGTGCAGCTGGTGTCCGAGCAGCTGAAGGCCTTGCAGGCACCCGCCCGCAGCGGCACCGCCGCGGGCGTCAACGCGGCGGCAAGGCCACCGTGCCGCGACCTGCTGGACGGCCGGCTGGACGCGCGCCGCCAACTGCCGCTGGGCCTGCAGATCCGCGAAAGCCAGTGGCTGCTGGACACCGCCAGCAGCGCGCCGCCGCGCTGGCTGCCCAAGCCGCCAAGCGCCATCGAGATCGAGGTGCTGTCCCGCTCGGTGGGGCCGTCCGCGCTGGGCATGCTCGCCCGGCTGTGGGCCGACACGCCCGACACCTCGCGTGCCGGCACGGCGTGCGAGCCGGTCATCGCCATCCTGGACCGCCTGCCGGCCCAGCCGCCTGCGCGGCGCGAGCTGGCCGAGCGGCTGCTGTTCCAGCCGCGCTGAGCCCCCTCAGGGCAGTTGTTCCACGACGACGAAGGCGACGGCGTAGTCCTGCTCGTCGCTGACGGTCACCTGGGCGCGCAGCCGGCGCGCGGCGAACCAGATGGCCAGTTCGCCATGCAGCGCCACCTCGGGCTTGCCGCTGGGCGCCTTGACGACCTCCATCGCACGCCACGTCATCGGCATGCGCATCCCCATGCCGATGGCCTTGGAGAACGCTTCCTTGGCGGCAAAGCGCGTCGCCAGATAGGCCTCGCCCCGCGCGGCGACCTTGACGCGGCGTTCATGGAACACCGCCAGCTCGTGCGGGCCGAGCACCTTCTCGGCGAAGCGGTCGCCCCGCCGCGCCAGCGTCTCGCGGATGCGTCGGATGTCGCAGAGGTCGGTGCCGATGCCGTAAATCACACGTAGGCCGTCGCGATCACTTGTTGATAGGCGCGCACGGTCTCGGCATAGCCCAGCTCCAGCGCGTCGGCGATCAGCGCGTGGCCGATGGACACCTCCTGCACGCCCGGCACGTGGCGCAGGAAGAGGCTGAGGTTGTCGCGGTTCAGGTCGTGGCCGGCGTTGATGCCCAGGCCGGCCTTGAGCGCGGCCTCCGCAGTGGCGGTGAAGCCGGCGAGCACGGCCTCCTGCCGGTCAGTGCCGAAGGCGCTGGCGAAGGTCTCGGTGTAGAGCTCGATGCGGGCGGCGCCCAACTCGGCAACAAGTGCCATCGTTTCGGGATTCGGGTCCATGAAGAGGCTGACGCGCACGCCCAGGTCCTGGGTTTCGCGGATCAACGGCTGCAGCCGCTCGGCATCCTGCGGCAGCGTCCAGCCGTGGTCGGAGGTGAACTGGTCTTCGGCGTCCGGCACGAAGGTGACCTGGTGCGGGCGGTGGCGGCGCACGAAGTCCATCAGGTTCTGCGTCGGGTTGCCTTCGATGTTGAACTCGACGTGCGGCCAGTCCTTCAGGAAGGCGGCGAGGTCATCCACGTCGGCGGCGCGGATGTGGCGCTCGTCGGGCCGCGGGTGCACCGTGATGCCCTGGGCACCCGCCAGCAGGCACTGCTCGGCCGCGCGCAGCACGCTCGGGATGCCCAGGTGGCGCGTGTTGCGCAGCAGCGCGACCTTGTTGACGTTGACCGACAGGGCGCAGCGGGTGCCGGCGTGGGCAAAGGGGTTCATGTGTCGAGGAGGTTCTGGACGTCCACCATCAGCGCGCGGGTGCGCAGCGGCTGGTGGCCCAGATGGTAGTGGAGCAGGCCGCGCAACGTCGTCTTCAGGCCCTGGGGCGCAGCAGCGCAGGCCTGGCGCAGCGCGGCCGGGCTGCCATGCAGCAGCGCGGCCTGCAGCTGGATCAGCAACGCGCCTGGCAGGCTGGCATCGCCCGTGGGCGGGATGACGCCGGACTCGGGCGACAGCTGGTAGCGGCGCGCGGGGTCGATGGCGGTCTGCGTGGTGGTGACGACGCTGAGATCGGGCAGCAGGCCCAGCTCGGCCAGCAGCTTCAGCTCGAAGGCGCGCAGCGCGGTGTCGCCCTCGGCCAGGTGGGTGAGCGCGTCGGCGTAGGCGTCGAAGAGCTGCGGATGCGGGTCGTGGCGGGCCAGCAGCTTCAGCAGCAGCTCGTTCAGGTAGTAGCCGGAGAACAGCGCCGCGCCGGCGGGCATCGTCGCGCCGCCACCCCATTCGGCCGACCTCAGTGTCTGCAGCGTCTGCACGTCGCCGCCGTCGATCTTGGCCGGCTTGGACAGGCTGACGTTGATGCGCTGCAGCGGCAGCAGCACCGCGCGCAGTTGCGAGTACGGGCGCTTGGCGCCCTTGGCCGCCACGGCGATGCGGCCGGATTCGCGGGTGAACAGGTCGACGATGAGGCTGGACTCGCTCCAGTCGTGCTGGTGCAGCACGTACGCGGCCTGCACCGAGGCCGCCCGTGCGGCGGGGACGCCGGCCGCTCCCCCGGGGGGACGCGGGCCGGCTGGGGAGCGGCCCGGCGCTCGGCCCGACGGGGTCGTCATGTCACTCGTAGCCGTACGAGCGCAGATGCTCTTCGGTGTCCGCCCAGCCGGAACGCACCTTGACCCACAGCTCCAGGAACACGCGGCCGTCCATCAGGTGCTCCAGCTCCTGGCGCGACTCGGAGCCGATGCGCTTCAGGCGCTCGCCGCCCTGGCCGATGATCATGCCCTTGTGGGCGTCGCGCTCGACGACGATGCTGGCGCTGATGCGGCGCAACTGGCCCTCCTCCTCCCACTTGTCGATGATGACGGTGGAGGTGTAGGGCAGCTCGTCGCCGGTCAGGCGGAACAGCTTCTCGCGGATGATTTCGCTGGCGAGGAACTTCTCGCTGCGGTCGGTCAGCGCGTCTTCCTCGTAGAACCAGCCCTGCTCGGGCAGGTAGGGCTTGAGGATCTTGAAGAGGCGCGTCACGTCGGCCTCCTTCTTGGCCGACAGCGGCACGAACTCGCTGAAATTGCGACGCTCCTGCATGCCCTTGAGCCAGGGCGCCAGCTCCGCGCGGCGGTGCACGGCGTCGAGCTTGTTGGCGATCAGCACGACCGGCTTGTCCTCGGGCAGCAGGCTGAGCACCTTGGCGTCGTCCAGCCCGAAGCGGCCGGCCTCGACGACGAACAGCACCAGGTCCACGTCGGCCAGCACGCCGTGCACGGTGCGGTTCAGCGTGCGGTTCAGCGCGGCGTTGTGCTTGGTCTGGAAGCCCGGCGTGTCGACGAACACGAACTGTGCCTCCTCGACGGTGCGCACGCCGGTGATGCGGTGGCGCGTCGTCTGCGCCTTGTCGGAGGTGATGCTGACCTTCTGGCCGACCAGGGCGTTCAGCAGCGTGGACTTGCCGACGTTGGGCCGGCCGACGATGGCGATAAGGCCGCAACGTTGCAGGTTCGGCTGGGCGGGGCCGTCCGCTGGGGCGGCGGCGGGAGGAACTGCGTCGGTGGTCATGGTTTGCCTCGTTCGGCGGTGAGTCTGTCGAGCAGGCGGCGGGCGGCCTCCTGCTCGGCGGTGCGGCGGGAACGGCCTTCGCCCAGTTCGGCCACGTCCAGCGCGGGGACGGCGCATTCGACCTCGAAGGTCTGGGCGTGGGCCTGGCCGCGTGTCGCGACGATACGGTAACTGGGCACCGCGATGCGGCGGGCCTGCAGCCATTCCTGCAGCGCGGTCTTGGCGTCCTTGGCGAAATCGCCCACGCTGGTGGCCGTGGCGATGGTCTCGCCGAGCAGCCGGCGCACGATGGCGATGGCCGCGTCGTAGCCGGCGTCGATGTAGGCCGCGCCCAGCACGGCCTCGACGGCGTCTGCCAGGATGGACGGCCGCTGCGCGCCACCGCCGCGGGCCTCGCCGTCGGACATCTTCAGCACGGCGGGCAGGCCCAAGGCCAGCGCCAGCTTGTGCAGGCTGTCCTCGCGCACGAGGTGCGCGCGCACACGGGTCAGGTCGCCTTCGTCGGAGCCGGCATAGCGGTCGTAGAGCAGGCTGGAGACCGCCAGGCTCAGCACGGCGTCGCCCAGGAACTCGAGGCGCTCGTTGTGGTCGGCGCCGTAGCTGCGGTGCGTGAGGGCCCGTGCCAGCAACTCGGGCCGCTGGAAACGGTGGCCGAGGCGGCGTTGCAGGTCGTCCAGCGCAGCGCTCATCGTCGGGTGCATGGCGCTGGGGGCGCCGTCAACGAGACTTGCCCCGGTACTTGATCAACAGGTAGACCGGGCCGAAGAGATCGACTTCCTTGTCCCAGGCGAACTCGATGACGACCTTGTCGTTGTTGTCCTTGCTGATGACGAGGTCGCTGCTCTTGACGCTCTGGATGGAATATTCGACCTGAGTGGCCTTGTCGAAATCCTGGCGTACGGCGGGCACCGTGGCCGGGTTGGAGGCGGCGATCCGGTCCACCACCCGCTGCACCGTGTAGTACTCGAGCACGGTGGGGAAGACCTTCAGGCCGACCACGGCCGTGACCGCGATGAAGGCACCCCAGAACAGCAGGCCGAACAAGGTGATGCCGCGCTGGTGGCGCGGCGATGTGCGAAGGCGATGCTGGATGGGCATGCGTCAGTTGAAGAAAGTGCCGATGCGCTTGAGGTTACCGAAATTCATCCACACCAAGAAGGCCTTGCCGACGATGTTCTCGTCCGGCACGAAGCCCCAGAAGCGGGAGTCGCGCGAGTTGTCGCGGTTGTCGCCCAGCATGAAGTAGTGGCCGGCAGGCACCTTGCAGGTCACGCCTTCGACGGTGTAGCGGCAGTTCTCCTGAAAGGGGAAGGGACCGTCGGCCCGGTCGGGCCGGAAGAAACGCTGTGCGTCGGGCTCGACGAGGATCTGGTGCTCCTTGTCGCCCAGCTTCTCGAGGAAGCGGGGGCGGTAGACCCGGGGCATGCCGCTGTCATCGTAGAAGTTGTCCACCGGCTGGGTGGCGGCGAGCTGGCCGTTGACGTAGAGCTTCTGGTTGACGTAGCTCACCTCGTCGCCCGGGATGCCCGCGACGCGCTTGATGAAGTCGGTGCTCGGGTCCTCGGGGTAGCGGAAGACCATCACGTCGCCACGCTTGACGTCGTTGTTGGCGATGATCTTCTTGTTCAGCACCGGCAGCCGCACGCCGTAGTGGAACTTGTTGACGAGGATGAGGTCGCCCACCAGCAGCGTCGGCACCATGGAACCGGACGGGATCTTGAACGGCTCGAACAGGAAGCTGCGCAGCAGGAAGACGACCAGGATCACCGGGAACAGGCCGGCCGTCCAGTCCAGCCACCAGGGCTGCTGCAGGATCTGCTGGCGCGCCGGCTCGACGTCGCCATCGACACGCGAGATGCCCTGCGCGGCCAGGGCCTCGCGACGCTTGGCGTCGTTGGCCACCAGCGCCTGGGCCGCGGCGCGGCGCGCCGGTGCGAAGTGAAAACGTTCGGCCAGCCAGTACAGCATGGTCACGGCCGTCAGCACGAAGAGCAGCAGCGCGAAGTTGCCGTTCCAGCGGCCGACGTACCAGCCGCCCAGGTAGGCCACGAGGGCCGCGTACAAGAGTCCGGTCAGAGCGCTCATCAGGGAGGTTTTCAAGGCAGAAAGGGAGAGATCAGTCGTCGACCTGCAGGATGGCGAGGAAGGCTTCTTGGGGCACCTCGACCGAGCCGATCTGCTTCATGCGCTTCTTGCCGGCCTTTTGCTTTTCCAGCAGCTTGCGCTTGCGGGTGATGTCACCACCGTAGCATTTTGCCAGCACGTTCTTGCGTAGCGCCTTGATGTTCTCGCGGGCGATGATGTTGCCGCCAATGGCCGCCTGGATGGCCACGTCGTACATCTGGCGCGGGATGTGTTCGCGCATCTTGGCCGCCACGCCGCGGCCACGGAACTGGCTCTGCACGCGGTGCACGATGATGGACAGCGCATCGACACGGTCGCCGTTGATCAGGATGTCGACCTTCACCACATCCGACGCGCGGTACTCCTTGAACTCATAGTCCATCGACGCGTAGCCGCGCGACACGCTCTTGAGCTTGTCGAAGAAGTCCAGCACGATCTCCGCCAGCGGCATCTCGTAGGTCAGCATGACCTGCTTGCCGTGATAGGACATGTTCAGCTGGTTGCCGCGCTTCTGGTTGGCCAGCGTCATCACCGGGCCGACATAGTCCTGCGGCATGTACAGGTGCACGGTGACGATGGGCTCGCGGATTTCCTGGATCTGGCCGATCTCGGGCATCTTGCTCGGGTTCTCGACCTCGATCACCGAGCCGTCCCCTTGCACCACCTCGTAGACCACGCTGGGCGCGGTGGTGATCAGGTCCTGGTCGAACTCGCGCTCCAGGCGCTCCTGCACGATCTCCATGTGCAGCAGGCCGAGGAAGCCGCAGCGAAAGCCGAAGCCCAGCGCCTGGCTGACCTCGGGCTCGTAGCGCAGCGAGCTGTCGTTGAGCTTGAGCTTCTCCAGCGCGTCGCGCAGCTGGTCGTACTCGCTCGCTTCGGTCGGATACAGCCCGGCAAAGACCTGCGGCTGGATTTCCTTGAAGCCGGGCAGTGCCTCTTCGGCCGGACCGAGGTTGTTCGGCAGCTTCTTTTCCAGCGTGATGGTGTCGCCGACCTTGGCGGCCTGCAGTTCCTTGATGCCGGCGATGATGAAGCCCACCTCGCCCGCGTTCAGCGCCTCGCGTGACTCCGACTTGGGCGAGAACACGCCCAGGTTGTCGGCCGGGTAGACCGCGTTGGAGGCCATCATGCGGATGCGCTCGCCGCGGCGCAGCGTGCCATCCACCACGCGCACCAGCATCACCACGCCCACATAGGCGTCGTACCAGGAGTCGACGATCATCGCGCGCAGCGGCGCGTCGACCAGGCCCCTGGGCGGCGGCATGCGGGCGATCACCGCCTCGATGATGTCGTCGATGCCCATGCCGGTCTTGGCGCTGCACGGGATCGCATCGTCGGCATCGATGCCAATCACGTCCTCGATCTCGGCCTTGGCGTTGTCCGGGTCCGCGTTGGGCAGGTCCATCTTGTTGAGCACCGGCACGACCTCGACGCCCAGCTCCAACGCCGTGTAGCAGTTGGCCACCGTCTGCGCTTCGACACCTTGCGAAGCATCCACCACGAGCAGTGCGCCTTCGCAGGCCGACAGCGAACGGCTCACTTCATAAGAGAAGTCCACATGGCCCGGCGTGTCGATCAGGTTCAGGTTGTAGACCTTGCCGTCCCTGGCCTTGTACTGAAGCGCCGCGGTCTGCGCCTTGATCGTGATGCCGCGCTCGCGCTCGATGTCCATCGAGTCCAGCACCTGCGCTTCCATCTCGCGGTCGCTCAAGCCGCCGCAGCGCTGAATGATGCGATCAGCCAACGTGCTCTTGCCGTGGTCGATGTGGGCAATGATGGAGAAGTTGCGGATGTGGTTCATGAAGATCGTGGGCACGCGAGGCCGTGAGACGCAACGGCCAAGCCGTTGCTGCGCGAGCTCACATCGGTGCTCGATGTGAAGCCGCGGAGCGGCGTGCTGAAGCTAAAAAAAAGGCACGTCGAAGAGGTGACGCGCCTTCCAACAAATGTTTGGCAACTGCTTGTTGGGCTTTCATTGTAGCCAAAAGGGTCGGCCGGGAAACCGCACCAGCATTGGTTTTGCGGCCGTTGCGGGCTGCCAACAAGGAATTTTAACAACAGGTTATCCACAAGCCCCTGTGGATCACCTGTGGATCAAACCAGGACATCGCAGGTGAGCTGCCATTCAGTCGCCAGACACCGCTTTCCTGCGGTCGCCAAGCGCCCATTTTAGCGGCTGGCGTGAACAATCCGGCCGCGTCAGCGTAAGTTTGCAGGCGCCAACTTCCGTAAAAGGTGGACAACCTGGTCGGCTGCGTTGGTCGAGGCTTGCCGCATCGCGGAAAGCCCGACTCCGCAGCCGAGTCTTCGCGACCCGTCAGCGGGCCGGCTTCAGCAGCACGAAGCTGACCACGTCGTCGCGCTTCACCACCAGGTTGATGACCTTGGCCTTGTCGGCCTTGGCGATCTGGGCCTGGAAGGCCTTGACGGTGGCCACCTCGACGTTGTCCACGGACAGGATGAGGTCGCCCTCGCGCAGGCCGGCCCGTGCTGCGGCGCCGGTGGCGGCGTCCACCTTCACGCCGGACTTGAGCTTCATCTCCTTGCGCTGCGCCTCCGTCAGCTCGGACACCTTCAGGCCCAGCGCCGAACTCGGGCTGGCCGCGGGCGCGGACTCCGTCTCACTCGCACCGGCACGCTTGCTGCGCTCGTCTTCACCGACGGTGACGACCAGGTCCTTGTAGCTGCCGCGGCGGAACACCGTCAGCGTGGTCTTGGCGCCGGGCTTCACGGCCGCGATGAGGCGGCGCAGGTCGGCCGCCTTGTCCACGACCTTGCCGTCGACCTTGGTGATGACGTCGCCGCCTTCCACGCCGCCCTTCTCCGCCGGGCTGCCGGCCGTCACGTTGCGCACCACGGCACCGGACGCCTTGCCCAGGCCGATGGACTCGGCCACTTCCTTCGTGATGTCGTCAGGCAGCACACCCAGGAAACCGCGCACGACACGCCCGCCGGCACGCAACTGGTCGGCCACGCGCACGGCTTCGTCGATGGGGATCGCGAACGAGATGCCCATGTAGCCGCCGTTCTGGCTGTAGATCTGCGAGTTGATGCCGATGACCTCGCCGCGCATGTTCACCAGCGGGCCACCGGAGTTGCCGGGGTTGATGGCGACATCGGTCTGGATCAGCGGCAGCAGGTCGCCGGTGTCGCGCTGCTTGGCGCTGATGATGCCGGCCGTGACCGTGTTCTCCAGGCCGAACGGAGAGCCGATGGCCATGACCCACTCGCCGACGCGGGCCTTGGTGCTGTCGCCGACCTTCACGAACGGCAGGCCCGTGGCCTCGACCTTCACGACCGCCACGTCCGAGCGCGCATCGGCGCCGATGATCTTGGCCTTGAGCTCGCGCTTGTCGGTCAGCGTGACGATGACCTCGTCGGCGCCCTGCACGACGTGGGCATTGGTCATCACATAGCCGTCGGCGCTGAGCACGAAGCCCGAGCCGACACCGCGGCGCATCGGGCCGTCGTCGTCCGGCGTGCCGCCGCCGCGCGGTGCTCCGCGGCGCTGGTTGGGCACCGGGATGCCGAAGCGGCGCAGGAACTCCTGCATCTGCTCGTTCATCTCCGCCTGGCCCTCGGTCATCTTGACCTTCTCGGACGTGCGGATGTTGACGACGGCCGGGCCGACGCGCTCGACCAGTTCAGAGAAGTCCGGCAGGTCGCGCGGCTGCGCCACGGCGGGCGCCTGGCCCAGGGCCAGCGCCAGGGCCAGCGCGGTGCCGGTCAGCACCAGACGGGTGCGGGAAGAAGCAGGAACTTGGCTCTCAGCATGCATACGGGATTTCCAATGAAACGGAGAAGGACAAAGCAGATGAGGCGGCCACCGCCACCTTCAAGGCCGGGATGACGACGCCGCCGGCTCGGGCAGGCCCTGGGGCCACCCGGTGATCTCGGAGGGCGCGTCCACCGTCAGGGCCGCTTCGCGCAGGCCGCCGGGCGCGGGCATCGCACGGCCCGAGGCCGTCTGCGCAAAGCTGGCACCGGTCAGCGCCTGCGAGCGCGACGCTGACGCGGGCGTGAACGCGGCGACCTCTTGCGCCACCGGCGTCACCTGGAGCGTGCTGACGCCGACCGCCACGGCGACGAAGCCGGCGGCCACGGCGACAGGCGCCAACCAGTCCCGCCGCCGCGGCCGCACCACGGCGGGCGTTGGCAGGGCTGCATGCAAGGCGTCCAGCAGCGCCTGCGGCTCGCGGTGCAGCGCGGGCAGGTCGACCGACCGCAGGCCGTCGCCCACCGCGTGCCACGACGCCCAGCGCTCGCGCAGCGCCGGGTCGCGGTCCCAAGCGGCGTTCACACGCGCCCAATCGGCCGGCGTGGCGCGGCCGTCGGCCAGGGCCGACAGGGATTCGTTCAGCGCATCGTCGTTCATCGCATTCACCAACGTCGCCCTCCCCGGCCACCCAGCAGCGGACGCAGCCGTGCGGCCACGGCCTCACGCGCGCGGAAGATGCGCGATCGCACGGTGCCGGGCGGGCAGTCCATCAGTTCGCCAATCTCTTCATAGCTCAAGCCATCCACCTCCCGCAGCAGCAAAGCGCGACGCTGATCCTCGGCCAGGGCCTGCACCGCCTCGTCCAGTCCGCGGGCCAGCTGGCGGCTGGCGAGCAGGGCTTCCGGCGTCGCATCGTCGCTTGGATGAGGCGCCGTGCCGAAAGTTCCCTCGCCGTCCCCGTCCTCCCCCGGGTCCAGTGACTCGACGGGCCGCTGGCGCGCGAGGTGCCGCTTGGCGGCATTGATGGCGATGCGGTAGATCCAGGTGTAGAACGCACTCTCGCCGCGGAAGGCAGGCAACGCGCGGTAGGCGGCCAGGAAGGTCTCCTGGCACAGGTCGGCCACATCCTCGGGTGAGCGCACGCTGCGCGACAGCAGGCGCTCGACGCGCCGCTGGTACTTCAGCACCAGCATGTCGAAGGCCGCGCGGTTGCCCGCCTGCGCTTCGCGCACCAGCAGCGCGTCGGCGTCCCGGTCTTGGGCACTCATCATTGCACCGCGCCGCCGCGTGCGGCAAACAGCGTGGCGCGCAAGGCACCCCAGTGGGCTGGTTCGTGCCGGCGCGCCAGCGGCAGCCAGCGCGGGCCCGGGCTGGCACGCAGCAACAGCCAGGCGTCCAGGTCGATCAGCACGGCGAGCGTCACGGCGGTCTCGGCATCGCGGCCCGGCTCCAGCAGCCACCATGCCTGGCCATCCCAGCGCAGGCGGCGCGGCACCACGGCAGCTTCACGCCAGGCCCAGGTGGCCAGCACCGGCAGGAGCAGCAGCACAGGTCCGAACTGAGGTTGATGGCCGATCAGCCACGCGGCCACGCCACCGCCAGCCAGCAGGGCAATCACGACAGCGACGGCCTGCACGGCCGGCTGAGGCTGCAGATGCACGACGACCGGCGGCGTGCGTCGCATCGCCGGCGCCGGGGCCGTCAGACCCGCTTGAAGATCAGCGTGCCGTTGGTGCCGCCGAAACCGAAGTTGTTCTTCGCGGCGACGGCAATCTTCATCGGCCGCGCCTCGTTGGCGCAGTAGTCCAGGTCGCACTCGGGGTCCTGGTTGAAGATGTTGATCGTCGGCGGCGCGACCTGGTCGCGGATGGCCAGCGCCGTGAACACCGACTCGATGCCGCCCGCGCCGCCCAGCAGGTGGCCGGTCATGGACTTGGTCGAGCTGATGACCATGTGCCTGGCGTGATCGCCGAAGGCCAGCTTGATCGCGTTGGTCTCGTTCACGTCGCCCAGCGGCGTGGAGGTGCCGTGCGCGTTCATGTAGTCGACCTGGTCGGGGTTCAGCCCGGCGTTGCGCAGCGCCGCGCGCATGGAGCGCTTGGGGCCGTCGACGTTGGGCGCGGTCATGTGATAAGCGTCGGCGCCCATGCCGAAGCCCGACAGCTCGCAGTAGATCTTGGCGCCGCGCTTCTTGGCGTGTTCGTACTCTTCGAGCACCAGCACGCCCGCGCCCTCGCCCAGCACGAAACCGTCGCGGTCCTTGTCCCAGGGGCGGGACGCGGTCGCGGGGTCGTCGTTGCGGGTGGACAGCGCGCGTGCGGCAGCGAAACCGCCGATGCCCAGCGGCGAGACGGCGCCTTCGGCCCCGCCCGCGATCATCACGTCGGCATCGCCGTACTCGATGAGGCGGCCGGCCTCGCCGATCGCATGCAGGCCGGTGGTGCAGGCCGTGACGATGGCAAGGTTGGGGCCCTGGAAGCCGAACTGGATGGACACATGCCCGGAGATCATGTTGATGATCGAGGCCGGGATGAAGAACGGTGAGATGCGCCGCGGGCCGCGGTTCATCAGCTCGGCCTTGGTCTCCTCGATCAGCGGCAGGCCGCCGATGCCGGAACCGACGAGCACGCCGATGCGCTCGGCCTGCTCTTCGGTCAGTTGCTCACCCGTCGGCAGGCCCGCGTCGCGCACCGCCTGCATGGACGCCGCCAACCCGTAATGGATGAACTTGTCCATGTGCCGGGCTTCTTTGGCGGGGATGTAATCCTCGATGTTGAAGCCCTTGACCTCACCCGCGAAATGGCACGCCAGGTTGCTGGCGTCGAAGCGGGTGACGGTGGCGATGCCGGAGCGCCCGGCAAGGATGTTGGCCCAGCCTTCGGCAACGGTGTTGCCGACGGGACTGATGAGGCCAAGACCGGTGACGACTACACGGCGACGGGTCATGCGAAAAGGACGGGAAAGTGAGGGAGACAGGCCGGGAAGGCCTCAGGCCTTCTGGTGCTTGACGGCGTAGTCGATCGCCAACTGGACAGTGGTGATCTTTTCGGCTTCTTCGTCGGGGATCTCGATGCCGAACTCGTCTTCGAGGGCCATCACCAGTTCCACGGTGTCCAGAGAATCGGCGCCCAGGTCGGCCACGAAAGCCTTTTCGTTGGTGACGTCGGCTTCCGCCACGCCAAGTTGCTCGGCGATGATTTTCTTGACTCGTGCTTCGATATCGCTCATGACACTCCTCCAGGAGGGGTTTGCAGAAAACAGCCCGGCATTCTACGGGCACTAGAGTTGCGCCCCTAAGTCAGGGTGCGCGTGGGTTCGTCCGGCCGTCAGGCCATGTACATGCCGCCGTTGACGTGCAGCTCGCTGCCAGTGATGTAGGCCGCACCCGGCGAGGCCAGGAAGACGACGGCCGCGGCGATCTCGTCCACCGAGCCGAGACGCCCCAGCGGGATCTGCGCCAGCAGCGCGGCCTTGCTCGCCTCGGGCAGCACCTCGGTCATGTCGGTGGCAATGAAGCCCGGCGCAATGCAGTTGACCGTGATGTTGCGGCTGCCCAGCTCGCGGGCGAGAGACCGGGTCAGCCCGGCCACGCCGGCCTTGGCCGCCGCGTAGTTGGCCTGGCCGGCATTGCCGGACGCGCCCACCACGGAGGTGATGTTGACGATGCGGCCGGCGCGCTGCTTCATCATCGGCTTGGTGGCCGCGCGGGCGAGGCGGAAGACCGCCTTCAGGTTGGTGTCGATGACCGCGTCCCAGTCGTCGTCCTTCATGCGCATCGACAGCATGTCGCGCGTGATGCCGGCGTTGTTGACGAGCAGGTTCAGCGCGCCATCCTTGGCGACGATGTCGTCCACGGCGGCTTGCGCGGCGGCGCCGTCGGTCACGTTCAGCACGATGCCGCGGCCGCCATGCGCCGCCAGCGCCTCGGTGATGCCGGCCGCGCCGGGTTCGCTGGTGGCCGTGCCGATGACGCGCCAGCCGGCTTCAGCCAGGCGCAGCGCGATCGCGCGGCCGATGCCGCGGCTGGCGCCGGTGACGAGGGCCACGCCCTGGGAAACGGTTTCAGTCATGGCGCTCAGGCTCCCAGCAGCGTGCGGGCCTCGGCAAGCGAGGCGGGGTCGAAGATGCAGGCGGCCTGCAGGTCGGCATCGATGCGCTTGGCCATGCCGGTCAGCACCTTGCCCGGGCCGGCCTCGATGAGGTGGGTCACGCCACGGGCCTTGAGGGCCTGCACGACCTCGACCCAGCGCACGGGGCCGAAGGCCTGGCGATACAGCGCATCGCGCAGCGCCGCGTCGTTGTCGGTCACGGCCACGTCGATGTTGTTGATGACCGGGAAGGCGGCCGCCTGGAATCGCACGGTGGCCAGCTTCTCCTTCAGCCGCTCGGCCGCCGGCTTCATCAGGCTGGAGTGGAACGGCGCGGACACCGGCAGCGGCAGCGCGCGCTTGGCGCCTGCGGCCTTGAGGATCTCGGCCGCCTTCTCGGCGCCGGCCTTGCTGCCGGCGATGACCGTCTGCTTCGGGTCGTTGAAGTTCACGGCCTGGATGGCCTCGCCGGTCTCGGCGGCCGCCTGGGCGCAGCCGGCACGCACGGCGTCACCGTCCAGGCCCAGGATGGCGTACATCGCGCCGGTGCCCACCGGCACGGCCTCCTGCATCGCCTGCGCGCGAAAGCGCACCAGCGGCAGCGCGTCGGCCAGGCTCAGGCTGCCTGCGGCGACCAGCGCCGTGTACTCGCCCAGCGAATGGCCGGCGGCGGCCACGGGCACCGCGCCCGTCTCGGCGACGAAGGCGCGCCAGCAGGCGATGCCGGCCGTCAGCATGACGGGCTGGGTGTTGGTCGTCAGGTCGAGCAGGTCCTTGGGGCCGGCATGGATCAGCGCGGCAATGTCCTCGCCGAGCGCGGCGGAGGCTTCGTCCAGCGTGCGGCGGACCTCCACGTGGTCGCCCCAGGCGTCGAGCATGCCGACGGCCTGCGAGCCTTGGCCGGGGAAGACAACGGCGAAAGGTGCAGTCATGAGTTCAGTTCCAGGTCAGTGGCGGTCGGGGCCGGCCGATATGGCCGCACCGGGGTCGCCAGTCAGTACTTCAACAGGGCCGCGCCCCAGGTGAAGCCGCCACCCACGCCTTCGAGCATGACGGTGTCGCCCCGCTGGATGCGGCCGCTGCGCACGGCCACGTCCAGCGCCAGCGGCACGGAGGCGGCCGAGGTGTTGCCATGCTCGTCGACGGTGACGATGAGCTTGTTCAGGTCCAGCTTCAGCTTCTTGGCCGTGCCCTGCATGATGCGGATGTTGGCCTGGTGCGGAATCAGCCAATCAATGTCGGCCTCGGTCATGTCGGCCTTGTCCAGCACCGAGCGGGCCACCTTTTCCAGCACGCCGACGGCGAGCTTGAAGACGGCCTGACCGTCCATCTTCAGGAAGGGGCTGCCGATCACCTGGCCGCCCGCGACGGTGCCGGGCGTGCAGAGGATGTCGACATGGCGGGAGTCGGCATGCAGTTCGGTGGCGAGGAGGCCGGGCTCGGCGCTCGCGCCCAGCACGACGGCGCCGGCGCCGTCGCCGAACAGCACGCAGGTGGTGCGGTCCTTGAAGTCCAGGATGCGCGAGAATACCTCGGCGCCGACGATCAGCGCCTTGTGCGCCGCGCCGCTCTTGATCATGGCATCGGCCACGCTGAGCGCGTAGACGAAGCCGGAGCAGACCGCCTGCACGTCGAACGCGGCGCAGCCATGCACGCCCAGCTTCTTCTGCAGCAGGCAGGCCGTGGACGGGAACACCATGTCGGGCGTGGAGGTCGCGACGATGATGAGGTCGATCTCTTCGGCGGCGATGCCGGCAGCGTCGAGCGCGGCCTGCGCGGCCGGGAACGCCAGGTCGCTGGCGGCCTGGTCAGCGGCGGCGAAATGGCGCGCGCGGATGCCGGTGCGCTCGACGATCCAGTCGTCGGAGGTCTCGATGCCCTCGGCGGCGAGGCGCTCGGCCAGGGCCTGGTTGGTCACCCGGTCGGCGGGCAGGTAGCTGCCGGTACCGAGGATGCGGGAATGTCGGAGGGAAGTGTGGGCTGAAGGGCTCATGCGGCCTGCGCGGCGGTCGCCGCGTTGTCTCCTGCGTCGGTCGCCGCCGTGTTCGATGAGGCTTGCAGCGTGGCGACGATGCGGTCGTGGACCCGGTCAAGCAACCGGTTGCGGGCGGCATCATAAGCGCGCGCCAGCGCCTGCTCGAACGCGAACGCATCGGCCGAGCCGTGGCTCTTGAACACCAGGCCGCGCAAGCCCAGCAGCGCCGCGCCGTTGAAGCGGCGGTGATCCACACGGTGCTTGAAGCGGTTCAGCACGGGCCTGGCAAGCGCCCCCACCAGCATGCTCAGCCAGTCCCGGCTGAACTCGGCCTTGATGAAGGCGCCCATCATGCTGGCCAGGCCCTCGGACGACTTGAGCATGACATTGCCGACGAAACCATCGCAGACGACGATGTCCGTCGTGCCCTTGAAGATGTCGTTGCCCTCGACGTTGCCGAAGAACTTGAGCTGCCCGGCCGCGCCGGCGGCACGCAGCAGTTCGCCTGCCAGCTTGATCGTTTCGCTGCCCTTGATCGCTTCTTCGCCGATGTTGAGCAGCCCGACGCTGGGCTCCTCGATGCCGTCAACGGCTGAGACCAGCGCGCTGCCCATGACGGCGAACTGAAGCAGGTTCTCGGCCGAGGAATCGACGTTGGCGCCGAGGTCGAGCACTGTCGTGAAGCGACCGGTGGCGTTGGGCATCACCGCCGCGATGGCCGGGCGGTCGATGCCCTCCAGCGTCTTCAGCAGCACCTTGGCCACCGCCATCAGCGCCCCGGTGTTGCCGGCGGACACGCAGGCGTGCGCCCGGGGCGGATTGCCGTCGCGGTCGGCCTTGAGCTGCTGGATGGCCACACGCATCGACGAGTCGCGCTTGCGGCGCAGCGCCACCTCGATGGCGTCGTCCATCGTCACCACCTCGCTGGCCGCCACGATGTGGCAGCGGGGCCAGGCCGCAGCCGCGGTGAGCGCTTCGGGCTTGCCGACGAGGATGAGCTCGGCGCCCGGGTGCTTGTCGAGGAAGGCACGGCAGGCCGGCAGCGTCACCGAAGGGCCGTGGTCGCCGCCCATGCAGTCGACGGCAAGGCGGACAGGATCGGGCAGGGGCGCGTGGGTCATCGGGTCGAAAGCAGTTCAGAAAAGACCAAACCCGGCACTGCGCGGGACGCAGGCCGGGTCGGCAGATTCGTCGGTGCGCACCGCCGGGAGGCCGGGCGGAGCCTCAGGCCCACGACGGGCCCGATCAAGCTCAGGCCGCGTCGGCCTTGCTCTTCAGCACCTTGCGGCCACGGTAGAAGCCGGTGGGGCTGATGTGGTGACGCAGGTGCACTTCGCCGGTGGTCGGCTCGATGGCCGTGCCCGGGGTCACCAGGGCATTGTGCGAACGGTGCATGCCGCGCTTGGAAGGCGACTTCTTGTTTTGCTGAACGGCCATGAAATTCTCCTGACTCTGCGGAACTTGGGGACTGTCTTTGGGGCACGGCCCCGGGAAGCGAACAAAACGCTCGAGCTCCAGGCCGCAGAAAAGCCCATGAGTATAACGAGAAATGCGGCAAACGCCAACCGCTCCTGCATCCGTGAACTCCTGCAGCAAGCGCCGGCATGGCGATCAGCCGTCGCGCCGCTTCAGCGCCGACAGTGCCGCGAAAGGGTTCGGGCGCTCGTCCACGACCGGCTCTTCGGCGTCGGCGGCATGGGGCAGCGGCTCGGGGCAGACCTCGTGCCGTGGCACCAGCGGCAGCGCCAGCAGCAATTCGTCCTCGATCAGCTCGCGCGCATTGAGATGGCGCGGCAGCGCCAGCACGTCATCGTCGCTGTCCGCATCCAGCGCAGCGGCCTCTTCTTCGGTGCCGACGAAGCGGATCCAGCGGTCGACGTCGATGTGCTCCTGCACCGCCTTCAAGCAACGCTGGCAGGTCAGCGCGACCTGGGCCTCGGCCGTCACGTGCAGCCAGGTCTGCTCGGCGCCGCCCTTGGGCTGGCGCATCTCGCCGTGCAGGTGCCAATGCAGCGCCGGCCAGCTGCTGGCAGGCACTTCAGGCGCGGCGGCATCCGCCAGGCGCAGCAGCGACGCCGCCGGCCATTCGCCCGCCAGGTTGGCGCCGTCTCGGGCGAAGGCGGCAAGGTCGAGCTTCTCGGGAACGAATGCAAAGGCGCGCGGTTTCATGGCGCGAAGTTTAGGCGGGGGACAATGCTTTCATGCCCGCATTGATCCTTGCTTCGACGTCGCGCTACCGCCGGGACCTGCTGTCCCGGCTGCGCCTGCCCTTCGAGACCATCGCACCCCAAGTCGACGAAACCGCCCTGCCCGGCGAGGCGCCGGCCGCGCTGGCCGAACGGCTGGCGCTGGCCAAGGCACGCGCCGTCGCCGTGACGCACCCGGGCGCCATCGTCATCGGTTCTGACCAGGTGGCCGACCTGGCCGGCGAGGCCATGGGCAAGCCCGGCACGCATGAGGCGGCCGCAGCGCAGTTGCGCCGCATGAGCGGCCGGGAGGTGGTGTTCCAGACCGCCGTGGCCGTCGTCGCGCCCGGACTCGCGGCCATCGAACGCGCCGAGGTGCGCGTGCGCGTGCGTCAGCTCAGCGACGCGGAGATCGAGACCTACCTGCGTGCCGACACGCCTTACGACTGCGCCGGCAGCGCCAAGGTGGAAAGCCTGGGCATCGCGTTGCTTGAAGCGGTCGAGTCCGACGATCCGACCGCGCTGGTCGGGCTGCCGCTGATCCGCACCTGCGCGTTGCTGCGCCGCGCCGGCCTGGAGCCACTGGCATGAACGCAGGCCTCAAGAAAGGGCGGCTCATCCTGATGCCCAACACGCTGGACTTCGGCGTGGACGATTCGCTGGACCTGCGCGAGGTGCTGCCGCAGCGGGTCATCGAACAGGCCGCGCGGCTGACGCACTGGGCCGCCGAGAGCGCGAAGACGACGCGGGCGCTGCTCAAGCGCGTGGACGCCATCACGCCGTTGGCGCAGCCGCTGCAGGCCATCCAGATCGCCGAGCTGCCCCGGCCACCCAAGGGCGGACTCGGCGCGTCGGGCAACGACGACGCCGCCTGGCACGCGCTGCTCGAACCGGCCATGGACGGCCACGACCTGGGGCTGGTCTCGGAAGCCGGCCTGCCCGCCGTCGCCGACCCCGGCGCTCGACTGGTCTCGCTCGCCCACGAATCGGGCATCGAGGTGCTGCCGCTGTCCGGTCCCAGCGCGTTGCTGCTGGCGCTGGCGGCCAGCGGCCTCAACGGCCAGAGCTTCGCCTTCGTCGGTTACCTGCCCGTGGAGGCAGGCGCACGCATGGCCCGCATCCGCGAGCTGGAGGCCTTGTCGGCCAAGTCGCAGCAGACGCAGTTGCTGATCGAGACGCCCTACCGCAACGAGCCACTGCGCCAGGCGCTGCTGGCGACGCTGAAGCCGGCCACCCGGCTGTCGATCAGCGTCGGCCTGACGCTGCCGGGCGGCTGGACGCAGACCGCCACGGTGGCCGACTGGCGGGCCAACCGCGCCACGCTGCCCGACCGCATTCCGGCGGTCTTCTCGCTGCTGGCCTAGGACTCGACGGACGCGGGCTTCTTGGCGCCAAACAGCGCCGCGACCTGCTTCTTGGGCTTGATGTAGCTGGACAGCCCTTTGCTGACGCCTGCAGGCGCGCCCGCAGCCTTGCTCTTCTCCCACACCGGCGGCTCGTCACGCGCGCCGGCTTCGTAGGGCTTGTCGAAGAACGGATCACCCGACGGCGCCGGCGTGCGCATCGCCGGGCTGGTGGTGCGCGGCGGGCGTTCGCTGCGTTCGGCGCGGTCGGCACCCTCTTCGCGGCGGCGCGGCTCGAACCGCGGACGCTCACTTTCGAGCTCGAAGGCGTCGAGGTCGATCTTGCGCTTGATCAGCTTCTCGATGTCGGCCACGAGGCGGGCATCGGACTTGGTGACCAGCGTGACCGCCAGGCCCGACGCGCCGGCACGGCCCGTGCGCCCGATGCGGTGCACATAGTCTTCGGCATTGAAGGGCACGTCGAAGTTGAAGACGGCCGGCAGGTCGACGATGTCCAGGCCGCGCGCGGCCACGTCGGTGGCCACGAGCACGTCCACGTCACCGCGCTTGAATGCGTCGAGCGACTTCAGGCGCTCGTCCTGCGACTTGTCGCCATGCAAGGCCACGGTGCGCAGGCCGTCGCGCTCGAAAGCACGTGCCAGGCGCGCCACGCCCAGCTTCGAATTGCCGAACACGATGGCCTGGCGGATCGAGCGCTCCTTCAGGATTTGCCGGATGATGGCGCGCTTGTCGTCGTCGGCCGCGGCGATGAAACGCTGCTCCACCGTCGACGCCGTCTGGTTGGGCCGCGCCGTCTCGACAAGGATGGGGTCCTGCAGATAGCTCTGTGCCAGGCGCTTGATCTCGGGCGAGAAGGTCGCCGAGAACAGCAGTGTCTGGCGCGTCTTGGGCAGGTAGCTCAGGATGCGCTGCAGGTCCGGCAGGAAGCCGATGTCCAGCATGCGGTCGGCCTCGTCGAGCACGACGTACTCGACCTGGTTCAGCGCGCAGTTCTTGGCCTCGATGTGGTCCAGCAGCCGGCCGGGCGTGGCGATCAGCACCTCGACGCCCGCCTTCAGCGCGGCCGTCTGCGGCTTCATGTCCACGCCGCCGAAGACGACGACCGAGCGCAACTGCGTGTGCTTGGCGTACTTCTTGACGTTGTCGGCCACCTGGTCGGCCAGCTCGCGCGTCGGCGCCAGCACCAGCGCGCGCACCGGGTGGCGGGCCGGCGACACGCTCGCAGTCTCGTGCTTGAGCATGCGCTGCAGCAGCGGGATCGAGAACGCGGCCGTCTTGCCGGTGCCCGTCTGCGCCGCGCCCATCACGTCACGGCCCTCCAGCACGATCGGGATCGCCTTGGCCTGGATGGGTGTCATCGTCAGGTAGCCGGAATCGGCCACCGCGCGAAGCAGCTTGGGGTCCAGAGGAAGGGTGTCGAAGCGGGCCGGCGCGGCCTCTGCAGGCGCCACAGCGGCGGACTCGGGGGTTTCTTGCATCCGGCGATTATCCCGGATGAGGCCGCCCTACTCGGATCGGGCGGCCGGCGGCTGCGATTCAGCACGCGAATTGAGCACCATCCAGCGCGGCGTGCGAAAGCGCACGATGCGCCAGTACAGCAGCACGTAGCAGACGACGAACAGGCCGAGGATCATCTGCAACATCGTGGTGTCATCCCACCAGATCGTGGCCGGGACGACGGACAGGCTGCACAACACCCACAGGTAGGGCGCGGTCAGCGCGTTGCGGCGGGTCAGCACCGCCGCATCCTTGCTGCCGATGGCCCAGCGCATCAGACGGCGGTAGATGAGGCTGTGCAGGTGGATGCCGTCAGGCATCCCCACCGGCCGGCCCCGAACTACCTTGCGGCGGTACATGGAGAACACCGTTTCCAAGACCGGGTAAGCGCACAGCAGCAGCGGGAACATCGGCGAGACGTCGGGGTTGCGGACCAGTAGCAGGATCGCCAGTTCCGAAAGCATGAAGCCAAGGAAGTACGCACCGCCATCACCCAGGAAGATCAGCCCGAGTGGGTAGTTCCACATAAAGAAACCTAGCGCGGCGCCGATGACGGCGATCGCCATCGCCGCAACGAGTTGGTCTCCGGCCTGCAGGGACACATAGGCCAGACCCGCCAGCATGATTGCCGAGCACATGGAGGCGAGGCCGTTCATGCCGTCAATGATGTTGATCGAATTGGCAACCCCACTAACGACAAGCAACGCAAGCAGATAACCGCCGACTGTCGTCGCAGCGATCAGATCCAGTCCAGGAATTTCCGTCTGCTTGATCTGCGCGCCCAGTAGCCAGGCACCGAGCGCCGCAGCCAGCAGCGTCGCGAGCATGCGCCGCAGCGGGCTGACGCGCTTGGTTAGATCCTCAATGACGCCTGAAATGAATGCCGGCGTGGCGCATAGCAACAACAACCCCGCAGCACTGCGCATCGCCGGGTAGCGCCAAGCGAGTAGCGCCGTGCCGACCGCGAAACCGCAAAAAATAGCCAACCCACCGACGCGCGGCACCGGACGGGAGTGGAACTTCTGCGGGCCTGACAGGTCATGGTCGGAGGACAACGCACCGTGGAGGTGCGAGGAGCGAATAATGAGCAACGTCACGGCCGCAGCGACCGCAAAACTCAACGCAAGAATAGGGAGCATGAAACCAGGAAACTGTGGAGCGGACGGGCATGCACGGCAGGCAGTCCGCGCGTCAAATCCGAGGTGATGAGTGTAGCGAGACGCGTCAGGCCTGGTCGGTAGGCCGAGCCTGGGATACTCCCGCGATGGCTAGAATCTGTGCCAGTTTGCGCTCTCGTGGCTTCCCCGAGGTTTAGCGCCGCCCCTCAACTCCCGGCCCCTTCATGACTATTCTCGGCCCCAGGCGAACTTACCACTCATCGAACACAGCCTGGCAGCGCTTGACCCGCAGCGCACTGTTGGCGTTGAGCGCGGCCGTGCTGGCGAACTTGGCTGGAGTCGCCACAGCAGCCACCGAACCGCAAGAAACGGCTACCAACACAGGCCCGGTCAAGTTGGTGTCGCCCTCCAGATTGGCAAACGAGGCCGGTAACGATCAGCCGACCCAACCGCGCGGCCGAGAAGATCACGATCAGCTAAGCCCTGTGCAACGCCGGCTGCTGATGACCGACTTCGAACGCCAAGTACATCGCATCGCAGGCGAAGACTCAGACGTGCGCAGGTTTGGTGCAGACCTCCTGTCGCAGCGCAACTCCCCTCAAGGCGAAGCGTCCAGCCAGATTCCGCAAGACTACGTCATCAGCATTGGTGACGAATTGGTGGTCAATCTCTGGGGGTCCGTCGAAGCTGACCTGCGCCTGATCGTTGATCGCAGCGGTCGTATCACCATCCCTCGCGTGGGGCCAGTACTGGTGGCAGGGCTGCGCTACTCGGAGCTCAATACAGCGATCGATCAACGCGTGGCGCAGGTGTTTCGCAACTACCGCCTGAGCGCCTCGCTCGGCAGGCTACGCAGTATCCGCGTCTACGTGACCGGATTCACCCAGCGCCCAGGTGCTTACACGGTCAATAGCCTTTCGACCATCGTCAATGCGCTGATCCAGGCGGGCGGTCCTTCCGCCGCAGGCAGTTTTCGAAACATCGAACTGCGGCGTGGCAGCAAGCTCATAAGCCAGTTCGACATGTACGACCTGCTGCTGCGCGGCGACAAAAGCGCAGACCGTGTCTTGCAGGCTGATGACGTGGTTCACATCGGGCCGATCGGCTTGCAGGCAGCGCTGATCGGCAGCGTCAATCGCCAGGCGATCTTCGAACTCAAGCCAGGCGAGGTGGTCAACGACCTGTTGTTGATGGGTGGCGGGCTGAACGCGGTGGCCGACCGCACACGCTTGGCAGTTGAGAGTGTGGACACCCGCAATGACATCCGCATCGTTGAACTCGCCCTGCCGGCGCAGGGACGCACTGCTCTCAAAGTTGGCGACGTCGTGCGCGCATTCAACGCGATGGACAACCTGCTGCCCCAGCATAGACAGAACAAACGGATCAAGATCGAAGGCGAGGTTCAGCGGCCTGGCGAATACATCCTGCCGGCAAATAGCACGCTGACGGACGCGATCAGCGCCGCAGGAGGATTGACGGCCGGCGCATTCGTCTATGGCTCTGAATTCAGCCGCGAAAGCGTTCGTGTGACCCAGCAAGTGCAATATGAGCGCGCGCTTCGCGATATGGAAACCGAATTTGCTCGCGTCCAAGTGACGCAGAAAGCGGCGACGGCAGACGAAGCCAGCGCCCAAAACGCCAGGGCACAGAGTTCCAACCGTCTGATCGAACGCTTGCGTAACGTGCGTCCTACCGGCCGCATCGTGTTGCAGTTGCCCCCCACGGCGACCACCCTGCCGGAACTGGCGCTGGAGGATGGCGACAGGCTGACGATCCCGGCTCGCCCGACCACCGTGGGCGTGTTCGGTAGCGTGTTCAACGGCGGCAGCTTCGTGCTCAATCAAGGAGCGAGCATTGACGACATGCTCAAGCTTGCGGGCGGTCCGACGCGTGGTGCAGACAGCTCTGGCACCTTCGTCATTCGCGCCAATGGCAGCGTGGTCAGCGCCAAGCAGCAGTCCAGCGGCTGGATCAGCATGGGTACCGGCTTCTCGACGCTGGCAGCGCTACCTGGCGACACCATCTTCGTGCCCGAGGATCTGACCAAGACCACCTTCAGCCAGGAAGCCAAGGACTGGACGCAGATCCTCTACCAATTCGGTATTGGCGCTGCAGCTCTGAAGACTATTCGCAATTGATTTACGGCGTACCAAGCCCTCCAACATCTGTGTCACAAGACCTCACGCAAGTACCACCATCCGCCGTCACCTGGGAACGCGCTGGGCAGATCTTGTGGTCCAGCAAGTTCAAGCTGTTTGGGGGTTCGCTTGGCGCCGGAGTCATTGCTATCGGCCTCAGCTTCCTGATTCCTCCGACGTTCACGGCCAGGACTTCCCTCATCCTGCCGCAGCAGACGAGCAGCGCTTCGGCCGCACTGGCTTCGCTAGGTGCGCTGTCGGGCTTGGCCAGCGCAGCGGCCGGCATCCGGACGCCTGGTGATCAATATGTCTCCCTCCTGCAAAGCAGTTCCATCGGGATGCGCCTCGTCGAACGTTTCGAGCTGCAAAAGCTCTATGACGTCCAGTTCAAGACTGACGCGCTCAAGCGTCTGTCGCTCGCTTCGCGGATGAGCGCGGGGAAGAAGGACGGCGTCCTGATCATTGAAGTCGATGATCACGATCCGAAGCGCGCCGCGGACATGGCCAATGCCTACGTCAGCGAACTTCGCGAACTGACAGGGAGTCTGGCGATCACAGAAGCACAGCAGCGGCGCGTCTTCTTCGAATCGCAGGTCAAGACCGCTCGAGAAAAACTTCTCGCTGCACAGGCTGCGCTGCAAGCCTCGGGCTACAACCCCGGTGCCTTGCGTGCAGAACCCAAGGCGACTGCGGAAAGCTTCGCCAGGCTTCAGGCCGAGCTGACGGCGGCTGAAGTCCGCGCTCAGGCACTGCGCCAGCGCTTTGCCGAAGACACGCCCGAACTTCAAACACAGCTGAGCACCATTGCCGCCCTGCGCGCCCAGGTGTCGCGCGCCGAGACGCCCATCAGTGCATCGGACTCATCCTCCTACCTGTCCGCGTATCGCGAGTTCAAGTATCAAGAAGCCGTCTTCGAACTGTTCTCACGCCAATACGAGGCTGCCCGGCTGGACGAAGCGCGCGAGGGAACTCTGCTGCAAGTGGTCGACAAGGCTGAGCCTCCCGAACGCAAGAGCGCGCCCAAACGGGCCTACATCGGCGTGGGCACCACAATTGCAGCGTTCCTGATCCTGGCAGCGACGTTCCTGTGGCGCGCTCGCCGTCCGAGCGACGCTGTCGCCCAGTCCAGACTACCGGCAGCCTGAGTGCACCGCTTCGACTAGGCGTGCAGTGCTGCACCATACTCTCCAGTATCTGGCGGTACGTGTCGCCAATGGTCTGCTGGCCGTCGGAACCCTCAGCGTTTTTACCCACGTCCTGACGACGGAGCAGTTTGGCCGTTACTCGCTGGGTCTCGCCACAGCGAATGTGATTGCGAGTATCGGCTTCCAGTGGATCGCCATTGCCGCCAACCGCTTCCATGCCGGCAATGATGGGGATACGCGTGGCTTGAGGCGGGAGTTGCGGCGCCTGTGGCTGATTGCTGCTGCGATCATTGCTGCGCTTGGCGCCACCGCAGCAGGCCTGACGTCTTGGAGCCGTGCCGACGTGAGCGGCGCGACGATCACGCTGGTCACGCTCGCCGCTATTGCCATGGGGTTATTTAACCTTCAATTGCAGCTCGTCAATGCCGCAGGGAAACCACTGCAATACGGAAAGCTCACTGTCTCCCGAGCTGCCCTACTGCTCGGCCTGGGTTATGTGCTGACGCACCAGGGCGGTGCGCACGACGCCGTCCTGTTTGCACTGGGGGCCTCGGCCTTGGTTGCTACCACCAGTTTCGGAACCACATTCCTCGCTGTATCCGGATGGTCCTCAGATCCGGAGATACGCCGCAAACTGGTCCGCTTCGGTATGCCGCTGGCCTTGGTCTATGCCGCGACCATGACTATCGACATGGCCGACCGCCTTTTGCTCGGCGCCATCCATGGGTCTGCTGCAGTGGCCGGCTACAGCGCCGCTTACGACTTGGCGCAGCAGAGCCTCGGCGCCCTGCTGAACGTCTTCATGCTCGCCGGCTTCCCACAGGTGGTGGCAGCGTGGGAGCGCAACGGAGCACAAGGCGCGCGACTAGCCTTCCAGCCGATGATCAACGGCGTACTGCTGGTTGGCGGCGCGGCCACCAGCCTCTTCGTAGGTTGCGCGACCGAGGTGTCGCATCTGATCTTTAGCGATCACATCGCAGGCCAGGCCAAGCTCGTGCTGCCCTGGATCGCTGCCGCCACCGCTATCGGCGGCCTGCGGAACTACCTGTTCGATATCGCCCTGCAGCTCGAGCACCGCACGAACAGCCAGTTCACGATCACGCTGGTCATGGCCGCCACCAATATCCTGTTTGGCGTGCTGCTCATTCCTGAATATGAGGCTCGCGGCGCCGCATGGTCGGCCTTCGGCGCATTGACGCTAGGCGCGGCTTGCACCGCATGGACGACGCGGCATCTCGGCTTCTGGAAAAAGCTACCCGTCGAATTGGTCAAGATCATCGCCTGCGCCTGTGTCAGCATCGCCGGCGGCGAATATGTGACAGGCCAGTGGACGCTTCAGCCCTTGAACTCCGTATTGGCCCTGATCGTCAAGGGCAGCATGGTCATGATGCTCTTTGCTGCCTTGGCGCTGCTGCTCAATGCGGCCAACGCACGTAGAAGTATCACCCTGCTGATCCGCAGGGTTTCGCCATGAGCCTCAACGCCACTCCGCCCTTGTTCACGATCTTCACTCCAACCTTCAACCGCGCGCACACGCTGGGACGCGTCTATGCATCCCTGTGCGCGCAGACCCTGCAAGACTTTGAATGGCTGGTGGTCGACGATGGGTCAACCGACAACACCGCGAATCTGTTGGAGGCTTGGAAACAGCAGGGCTTGATTCAGCTGAGATATTCCGTGCAGGCCAATGGCGGCAAGCATCGCGCCTTCAATCGCGGCGTGCGCGAAGCTGCTGGGGAATTCTTCCTGACGCTCGACTCGGACGACAGTTGCGATCCCGACACTCTGCTAGCCTTGAATGACACATGGAAGGCAATCCCCGCTGAACTGCGGGACGATTTCTCCGGGGTCAGTTGTCTGTGCCGATCAGAATCCGGCATTGTGCTTGAAGGCGCCTTGCCTCACAGTCATATCGATGGGCACCCGTTTGCGGTGCTAGCCGAACTTGGCAGAACGGCTGAGATGTGGGGATTCCATCGCACCGAGATTTTAAAGTCCCATCCATTTCCGGAATTCCAGGGGGAACGATTTTGCCCCGAAGGCCTGATCTGGAATCGTCTCGCACGCCGCTATCAATCGCGCTTCATCAATCGTGCGCTCCGTGTTTACCATGACACCAAGGACAACTTGAGCAGTCGCGCAACCTTCCTGCGTCACCAAAGCCCTTTAGGCACCAGTCTGTACTACGCGGAAATGCTCCTCTTGCCACTGCCCCTTATATTGCGCTTGCGCGCTGCCATGAACTACTGGCGATTCACACGCACGCGCTGGCCGCTGCCTACACATCCGCCACGCGCGATACTGTGGGCAAGCGCAGTGCTTGGCCGTCTTCTGCGCATCAGAGACAGTCTGACGACCGGCTGACCGATTGACCCGTCACAGCGAAAATACATGGCGGTCACCCTAGTATTCGGGCTTCTTTTTCTTTCGCTCGGCCTGACCGCCTGGCGAATGACGCATGACGCCCTGCACCCGGCTGCTTGGATGCCGCTGACTTGGGGCGTTGTGCTGGTCGGCATTGGAAGCGCAGACGGGCTGGGCTATTTGCAGGCCGATATTGCCGCGTGTGCAACTTTTGCGGCTGGTATAACGTGCTTCATTGCTGGCGCCATATTCAGCACGCGCGTGACCGATAACTTTAGCTACTTCACCAGCAGCGAAATTAATTACAAACGCCTGACCATAGCCGTCCTGCTGCTCCATGCGGTCATGCTGCCGCTCTGGTGGCAGGAAATCAATCAGATTGCTGGTGAAACTGAGGATCTGGCCGCCCTGGCATTTCAGCTGCGCGTGCTGTCCGTCAGCCAAGGAGAAACGGTAGGGCCGCTCGTGGGCAATTATCTAGTGCTCGGCTTCATCGTTTCACCGCTGCTGGCGCTGGGGACCGCGCGTGGCAGATTACCCCTCATCTTGTATCTCACCCCGACTCTGATCTGGATCGGCACCAACCTGCTGACCAATGGGCGCTCGGCACTTGTTCAGCTGATCATTGCTCTCGTTTATATTCGGCTGCGCTACGGCAAAAAACTGAATAGCTCGACTCTTATCGGCATTGTAATACTGTTCATCACCATTTTCAGTGCTGGCGCGATCCTGGTGTCCAAAGGGGATGTCAGTGAGGACAGTGAAGCTGATGAAATCGCGTCTGCGGTTACAACAAATCTGCTGGACTACACATTGCAAGGTCCGATTTTATTCTCGCGCTACATGGACGCACCAGAGCGCCTCAACCCCAGCTGGGATGCCTTGGTGTTCCCGTGCACCCTTGCATCAAAACTCGATCTATGCAAAGCAGGACCGCTGCACCAGGAATTTCTCGAATTCACCCACGACGGCCGCATAGGCAACGTGTATACAGTATTTTTTTCGATTTTTCCAAAATATGGATGGGCGGGACTGATATTGCTAATGGCGCTCTATGGCGCCTGGGCGACATTTCACCACAAAAAAGCCCAAAACCCGCGCTCCCTCATACACATCCTGCTTGCCAGCTACCTGTTTTCCGCCATCGTACTTTCGATATTTTCTGATCTCTTCCTGCCCAGTCTTTATTTCTTCATAAAGACCTGCCTCGTTTGCCTTTTCATTCAACATGCCTTTCCAGCCAAATCGCGTATTGACGGCGCTCACGCAAGGCCCTGAAGTTCCCAGTTCGCGGTTTCGGTGGAAGCAATTCGTGCCAGCACTGGCGCATGACGGGTGGCACTGCAACACACTGGATTCTGGCCCGGGGGCTTATCCACCATTCGGCGCTGCGCCACGTCTCGCCTGGGTCGCACGCGCTCTAGCCGACGCAATGGCGCGGGTGCGGCGCGCAAACGCCGACGCCGATCTGGTTTTCTTGCAGCGCCAATTGCTGGCCACGCTGTGTACCGCTGAGCCGCTGATTCGGCGCCCATTCGTGCTGGACGTGGACGATGCGATCTTCCTCGGTCCGCGGGGCCACCACGCTGACCGCATCGCGCGGCGCGCCCAGGTGGTGATCTGCGGCAACGCCTTCATCGCCGAGCATTTCGGCGCGCAGTGCACCGTGACAGTCCTGCCGACGGCCGTGGACACCCAACGTTTCACTCCCGGGGGGCGTACTGCGGCGGCGCCCACGCTGGGGTGGTCGGGCTCTGCGGGCGGTTTTCCATATCTCGTCGCGATCCAGCCTGCGCTGCAGATCCTCATGGCGTGTTATCCCGATTTGCGTCTGCGTGTGATCTCGAACGCCCAGCCCCAGCTACCGATGCTGCCCGCGTCACGCATCGACTATGTCAAGTGGAGCCCTGACAACGAAGTGGGCGCGTTGCAGGACCTGACCGTTGGCTTGATGCCGCTTGCGGACACGCTGTGGGAGCGAGGTAAATGCAGCTTCAAGATGCTGACCTATATGGCTTGCGGGGTGCCCGTCGTTGTGACCCCGGTGGGCATGAATCTCGAGGTGCTGGCCAGGGCCGACGTGGGGTACGCGGCCCGGGGCCGCGATGCCTGGGTCGATGCGATTGCCGACCTGCTGGACGCGCCATCGCGAGCCCGGGCCATGGGCGCCAACGGTCGTCGCGTCGTGAGCGAACACTATGCGCTCGACGTTGTCGCTGAGCGGCTTGCCGCCCTCCTGGAAGCACAACTCGCATGAGGCTGGTCCACGTGATCACAGGCCTGGAGCAAGGCGGTGCCGAGGCCATGCTGGAGCGTCTGGTGCTGCATGTGGCTGCTACGCAGCCTGGCATCCGTCAGCTCGTCGTTTCCCTCGGTGAGACCGGCGTCGTCGGGCACCGCCTGCAACAGGCTGGCCAAGCCGTGACAGCCCTGCGTTTGCGGCAGCGCCCGCTGGCGGCTTGCTGGGAGTTGGCCAGACTGCTACGCCAGGATCCGGCCGAAACCATCGTGCAGACGTGGCTGTACCACGCGGACTTGCTGGGTGGGCTGCTGGCGCGGCTGGTCGGCTGCCGTCGCGTGTTCTGGAACATCCGCCAGAGCGGCCTCGACGCCGCGGACATTGGCCGCGCGACCCGCACCGTGGCACACCTGTGTGCCTGGCTGTCGGGTTGGTTGCCGACTGCCATGGTCTGCAACGCCGAGATGGCGCGCCGAGCTCATGTGGCCTTCGGCTACGTCGCCGATCATTGGCGGGTGATTCCCAACGGTTTCGACACCTCGAGCCTCAAGCCCGACCGGCAAGGCGGTCAGGCCTTGCGGCGGGAACTGGGCATCGCCGAGGATGAGATCGTGATTGGCCTGTTGGCACGTCTGGATCCGCAGAAGGATCACGCCAATTTCATCTCCATGGCTGCGCGCACGGCGGCGCAGTTGCCCCACGCTCGCTTCATGCTCGTCGGCCGGGGCCTCGATACCGCCACCAATCTGCACGCGCAGGTCGACCAGCTCGGGCTGGCGGAGCGCTTTCGCTGGCTAGGGCAGCGCAGCGACGTGGCAACGGTGCTGTCCGCGATGGATGTGTTCTGCCTGAGCTCGCGCTCCGAAGGCTTTCCCAACGTGTTGGCCGAGGCGATGGCTTGCGGTGTGCCCGCCGTCAGCACGAACTGCGGCGATGCCGCGCTCATCCTTGGCGACACAGCGCACGTGGCGCCGGTTGCGGACCCCGAAGCGCTGGCTGAGCGCGTACTCAGCCTCGCCGCGCTACCCGCCGAAGCACGAACGGCGGTTGGCAGCAAGATGCGTGAGCGTGTGCGCCGAGAATTCGACATCGCCGCCGTGTGGCAGGCCTACGTCCGCGTCTACGCGGGTCAGTAAATCACCCCTTATCCATTGCAGACATGTGCGGAATCGCAGGCAGTTTGTCCAGGCCCCAGCTCAGCGCCGACGCGCTGAAGCAGATCACCGAATCGATGTGCGAGGCCATCGCCCACCGCGGCCCCGATGCGCAGGCGGCTTGGGTGGACGCTCGGGAGGGCATCGCGCTCGGGCATCGTCGCCTGGCGATCGTCGATCTGTCGCCGGCCGGGCTGCAGCCCATGGCCTCCCCATGCGGGCGCTACACCCTCGTGTTCAACGGCGAGATCTACAACCACAACGAATTGCGGGCCCGTTTCGAAGGGCATGTCTGGCGCGGCCATTCCGACACCGAGTCGATGCTGGCCTGTTTCAGCCGCTACGGCGTCCGGGCGACGCTTGACCTGCTCGTCGGCATGTTCGCGATCGCCGTCTGGGACCACGAACGTCGGCGACTGATCCTCGCGCGCGACCGCATGGGCGAAAAGCCGTTGTACTGGGGCCGCCTGGCGTCCGGCGAGTTGCTGTTCGGATCCGAGCTCAAGGCCCTCAGAGCGCACCCCATGTGGCGGGCAGACATTGATCGCGATGCGCTGGCGCTGTACATGCGCCATAACGCCATACCCGCCCCTTTCACGGTCTACCAGCGCATCCACAAGCTCGAGCCCGGATGCTGGCTTGACGTAGGCGTCGACACCGAGCCCGTGATTGAACGCTACTGGTCGCTGGAGTCCCACGCAGCCCAGGCGCGCGGGAACATGAGCACCCTGGACGATGCAGCCGCCACCGACGCGCTTGAAGGCCTGCTGGATCAGGCGCTCGCGGGTCAGATGCTGGCCGATGTGCCGCTCGGCGCGTTCCTGAGTGGCGGGGTCGACTCGTCCACCATCGTCGCCTTGATGGCACGCCGCTCGGCCTCGCCGGTGCGGACCTTCTCCATCGGCTTCGAAGAGCCGGGCTTCAACGAGGCCGAGCACGCCAAGGCGGTGGCCAAGCATCTCGGCACGAACCATACCGAGCTCTACGTCACCGCCCAGCAGGCACGCGATCTGATCCCGCGCCTACCTCATGTCTATGACGAGCCGTTCGCCGACTCGTCGCAGCTTCCGACCCTGCTCGTCGCCCAGATGGCGCGACGTCACGTCACCGTGGCCCTGTCGGGCGATGCCGGCGACGAGTTGTTCGCCGGCTACAACCGCTACCTGCTCGCCAATCGGGTCTGGCGCCAGATGGCTCGCGTGCCGCTGCCGCTGCGCCGCCTCGCGGCGAGTGCCACGCTGGCCATCAGCCCGGCCATGTGGACGGGGCTTGGCCGCTGGGCCGCGCCAGGTCACGCCAACCTGGGCGACAAACTGCACAAGCTCGCCACCAGTGTGCTGCCCGTGGCGTCGCGGTCAGAGATGTACCGCGCGCTGGTCTCGCACTGGCAGCAGCCCGAGGCACTGGTGCTGGGCAGCACCGAGCCTCGCACGGCACTGCAGCGGCTCGCATTGGAAGGCCCGGGGCTGGATGCCACCGAGCAGATGACGCTGCTGGATCAGATCACCTATCTGCCCGACGACATCCTCGTCAAGGTGGACCGCGCCGCCATGGCCCACAGCCTGGAGACCCGCGTACCGCTGCTCGATCACCGCATCGTCGAGTTTGCGCTGCGTGTGCCCATGCACCAGAAACTGCGCCAGGGCCCGCTTGGTGTCGAGAGCAAGTGGCTGTTGCGCCAGGTGCTGTATCGCTACGTCCCCCGCGAAATGATCGAACGCCCCAAGCAGGGTTTCAGCATCCCGCTGGATCAATGGCTGAGAGGGCCGCTGCGCGACTGGGCAGAACATCTGCTGGAT
The DNA here is from genome assembly GCF_965229315.1 of Roseateles sp. Lineage (GTDB taxonomy): Bacteria > Pseudomonadota > Gammaproteobacteria > Burkholderiales > Burkholderiaceae_C > Pelomonas. Next base: position 362,744 of record NZ_CBDDJA010000002.1, on the reverse strand, counting down.
GAATCCCGGCTGAGGCAGCAAGGCCTGCTTGATGCGACGACCGTGCAGCGCACGTGGCGGGAGCACCTGAGCGGCCGCAGGAACTGGCAGTACCAGCTCTGGGATGTCCTGATGCTGCAGTCCTGGCTGGAAGCACAGCAGCCATGAGAATCGGTATCGTCGCCAACTCGGCCTGGTATCAAGTGAACTTTCGGCTGTCGCTGGCGCGGTCGCTGCGGTCCGCAGGCCACGATGTCTGCTTCATCAGCCCCAAGGATGGTCACGAGGTCAAACTGGCCGATGCGGGATTCCCGCACCACGACTGGCACCTGCAGGCCGCTTCGCTGAATCCATTGTCCGAACTGGCCAGCGTGCTGAAGTTGCGGCAGCTGTTGAGGCAGCAAGGGCTGGGCGCTGTGCTGTCCTATACGCCCAAGGGCAATATCTACAGCGGGCTGGCCGTCAGAGGCCTGGGGATCCGCTTCTTGCCCAATGTCTCAGGCCTTGGGCGCAGCTTCATTCGGCGCAACTGGGTCACACCGATCGTGACCAGGCTCTACGGGATCGCATTCGCACACGCTGAAGGCGTCATCTTCCAGAACGAAGACGACCGCAAAGCGCTCGTGCAATTGCAGGTCGTGGATGAGCCGAGAACGCTGCGGGTTCCAGGTTCCGGCGTCGATCTGCAACGCTTCCACCCTGCGGAGCGGACCGGGCAAGATCACAAACGCATCCGCTTCCTGATGGTGGCCCGTGTGCTTTGGGACAAGGGTATTGGCGAGTTCGTCGCCGCTGCCCGCGAGGTGCGACACGAACACCCCGAGGCCGAATTCCTCGTGCTCGGCGAGGGTCGTGCCGCCAATCCCAGCGCCGTGCCGCCAGAGCAGTTGCGCGCCTGGATCGACGAAGGCGTCATCAGCCATCAGGACCATGTGGACGACGTGCTGCCCTATCTGCGGCAGGCTGACTGCGTCGTGTTGCCCAGCTACCGTGAAGGCGTGCCCCGTAGCCTGCTCGAGGCGGCCGCATGCGGCCGCCCGGTGATTGCCAGCGACGCGCCGGGCTGCCGCGAGCCGGTACGGCATGGCGTGAACGGCTTCCTGTGCGACGTCCGCTCGGCCAAGTCGCTCGCCGCCAGCATGCGGGCGTTCATCGCCCTGACGCCGGCTGAACGTGAGGCCATGGGCCGGGCCGGACGCACGCTCGTCGAGGCCGACTTCGACGAGCGCATCGTGCTCGACAACTACCGTCGATGGCTGGCGCGGCCGATCAGCCCACCTGCCAGGCCTGCTCGCCTCGGGTGGCTGTCCACGCTTTGCTTGACACTCGCTACCGCGCTGACCGCGCTGAACATAGCAGGCTGGTTCGCCGATCCCGAAATCGCCAATACCGACCCGCGGATACTCGACAAGTCACCGCGCACGATGTCCGCGGAGGTGTTCTGGCAGCGAAGCCAGCGCGAGCCCGCCGAGAGCGACGCGCAATTCACATGGCGCATGACCCAGCTCGTCAACGACCGTATCCTGCTGATGCACCCGCAATATACCGGCCCGCTGCTGCAGCAGAACTGGGCGCTGTGGCTGTTGGCCAAGGCCGCAGGCGGCTACGAATGGGTAGCGCCCGCGCGCGCGGCGGCTGTCGGAGCGGGGTATTGCTCGGCCCACGCGATGCTGCTCGACCACGTGCTGAAGCGCGGCGGCATTCGCGACCGCGTCTGGTCACTGAACGGCCATGTGCTGAACGAAGCCTGGATCGATGGCCGCTGGCAGGTTTTCGACGCCGACTATCTCGTGCATCTGGATCGCACCATGCCCAGCCTTTTCACCGACGGGCAGACCGTCTATCGCGCCTACCTGGATGCTGGCCGACCCGAAGTGTCGGCGCGCCGCACGCAGTACGTCTTCACGCGGCAGGCATTCAAGCGCCCTTTCGACAGCGCCGAAGCATTTGCCTGGAAGTCTGTCTGGGCCGAACGTGTGTCCTGGGTGCTGATTTGGATCGTGCCAGCGGCATTGGCAGTGCTGGGGTGGCGCTTTTCCAGGAAAGCCCGGCGTGTCGCCGCCACGTAGAATTCCCCCCATGAGCAATCAAGTTCGCTTCCTCATCGTTTGCATGCTCTGCTGGAGCGCCTGCTGCGCACCAGCCTGGGCCTACGTGGACGGGGGCTCGGCGCATCTACTCATCCAGGGGTTGATTGCGGGCGTGGCAGGCGTCATCTATTTCGTGCGCAATCCTCGCGAGCTCTGGGCGGCAATCAAACGTCGCTTCAGGCGTGACCGTTCCTGATGCCGGTCAGTTTCCGTGATCCGGCGGGCACTCTGCAGGACGACGGTGATCGGATATGGCGTACGGTGCACTCGAAGCATGTGGCGAAGACGCTCACGTTCCTGGCCAGCCGGCTGTATACCGAACTGACGCGTGATGGACTACTGATCCCGGTCATCGCCCGGCAGCCGGCAGCCGATGGCAGCCTCCGCCTGGAACACCCGCGCGTCGCCATACCGAGCTACCCCTTCGAGTGGTCGGTGGCGCAACTGGCCGCCGCGGGTGAGCTGACACTGGAGATTCAGCGCCGCGCCTGGGCTGACGGCTACACGCTCAAGGATGCCAGTGCCTTCAACGTGCTTTTCATCGGCAGCAAGCCGGTGCTGTGCGATCTGCTGTCGCTGGAGGTTCGCAACAGCGCACCAGGGATGGGATGGCATGCCTATGGCCAGTTCGTACGGCACTACCTCCTACCCTTGATCGCTGCCCGAGAACAAGGCCGCACGCCACGAGACATCTTCCTGGCTCATCGGGACGGCCTTCGTGCACTCGATCTGCTGGCCCACATGCCCTGGCATCGGTATTGGGGCCTCGACTCGCTGCTGCATTTCAGGATTCCTGGCTGGTTGGAAACACGACGTACAGGCCGCACGCCAGCCGCACCCCGCATTGAGTCCGCCCGCGCTGTCCGCGATAGCACGCCATGGCTGCTCAACAGTCTCGGCCGCTCAATGCGCCGCCTCGGCCGCGCAACCACAGCAAAAACCTCCTGGGGCAACTACGTCGACAATCGCGACCACTACGAGGCTGCGGCCCTTGAGCGCAAGCGCACCATCCTGCGCGACTTGCTGCAGACGCTAAAACCCGCGAAAGTGCTAGACCTTGGCGCCAACACGGGCGAATTCAGCCGGTTGGCTATAGAGGCAGGAGCCGAAGTCGTCGCCATCGACGAGGATGTCGGAGCGCTTGATCGGCTGCAACGCCAAGCCACTGCCGAGGCACTACCGCTGCAAGCCATCCACGCCAACTTCGCCCGGCCGACCCCGCCGACCGGATGGCGCCTCGGCGAGACCTTGTCGCTGCGGGATCGACTGAATGGTCGATTCGATGCCGTGCTGATGCTGGCGGTAGCCCATCATCTCGCCGTTACCGAGCGGCTGCCGCTGGCGCAGGTCTTCGAAGAGATCTCGACACTCTGCACCGGGCATGTGCTGGTGGAGTTCGTGAGCAGGCAGGACCCTCGCTTTGTCGAACTCGCCGGCCCCAACCTAGGGTTATTCGAGGATTGGTCATCCGAGCAGTTCGTCGAGGCCGCGCGGCCATATTTCGAGTTGCGGTCCACGCACGAAATCTCTGCCCATCGCCGATTGCTACTGTTGCGACGCACCCCATGAGCAGGCTGGGCCAGTTCTTCCATTACGCGTTCTGGACGCTGCCGGCCCTGTTGGGCATTGCCGCCAGCGAGGCCTTGCTGCAGAGCGGGCATGCGGTCTACCTGCACTTCGATCATGGCGTGTTCGCTCAGCAGTGGCAGGTCTTGCTGGCCAGCCTGCTGGTCGCCGGCGCAGTCGGCGCAGGGTTGGATCATCCACCGCAGCCGGACTGGCTGCGCAAACTGCCACGCTTCCTGCTTGTGCTGCTGCTGTGCATCGCCGTCTTCCAGATCGCACGCCGCAGTCCTGACGCCAACTGGACGGCGCAACGCTGGGCCAAGCTGTCGGCATTGACGGCATGCACAGCTGTGGCCGCCGCCGCCGCAAACTGGCTGAGCGGCTTCTGGCTGCATCGGCTGGCTGGCGCGTTAGGCCTTGTGTGTTTCACAGTCTTCGCACTACAACCCGGCATGATCGGTTGGCTGCTGGCGAGCGGCTCAGATCGGCTACATGCTGCGTCGTCAACGGCGCTGCCCACAGCGGTCGCTCAGCGGCGGGTCATCGTGCTGTTGCTGGACGAATGGGACCAGGAGGTCTCCGAGCGCGAAGGCTTTTTCAAACGGCCCGAACTGCAGACGGTGTTCGACGCAAGCTACCGCAACACTGCGATGCGTGCGGCCGGCCCGAGCACCTTGACTTCCGTCCCAGGTATGTTGCGCGGCACACCTTTCGGCAAGGTTGACAAGGGCGGTGTGGGCTACCTAGTCAGTCAAGTCGGCGAACGCTTCGATGCCAGCCAAGCGCTGCTTTTCCAGGACATGGAGCGCGCCAGCCTGCCTTACGGCGTTGTCGGCTTCTATCACGACTACTGCCGCCTGGCGCCGCAGGCCCGCCGCTGTACCGTCGAGCCGATGCACTTCTTCCCTGGCTGGTGGTCGGCGCTGATACGACCGATCAAGCCAGCGCAGGATCTGCAAGACAGCAACTCCAGCTTCCTGAGCAACTGGCGCCAGACCTATGCCACCCTGCACCGCGAGGCGATGCTGGCGGTAAATGATCGTCAGCTGCAGTTCACCTGGCTGCACTTGAACCTGCCCCATCCGCCCAGCGTCATCGATGCGCCTGCGGCGGACCTGCTGGGTGACTACCGGCGCAACCTCGGCGTGGCGGCCGGCGTGATCCGAGACATACGCAATGCGCTGGCAGCTCAGCCACAGCCGTCCGCGTTCGTGCTGATTTCCGACCACTGGCTGCGCGAGAAGGAATTCTGGGGTCCGTTGTACTTGCGGCAACTCGGCGCGGGGCACGCCTCGGCAGGCAAGTCCGCTGACCAGCGCGTTCCCATGGTGGTGTGGTTCAGTGACGGCCAAGGCCGGGGACTCGTGGATCACAGCCCACGCGACGCGACTCAATTGCGCCACCTGGTGGCCGGCCTGCTCTCGGGCCACATCGCCGCGCCAGCGGACGTTGCGACGGCGTTGTCAGATGGCGCCGTTGTTCATTGACGTGATCGCCAACATCACGGAGATCATCAACACACCGATGACAGCTCCGATCAACAGGATGGCCACCGGTTCGATCAAGGCCAGCGCCGTCTTCTGACGTTCACGCGCAGCCTCACTCTGCAAGCCGCCGAGCGACAGCAGCATCGCATCCAGCGAACCGGCGCGTTCGCCGACACGCACGAGGTTGAGCCGAGAAGGCTGGATCCAATGCCCATGGCTCATGGCCTCATGCAGGCTACGGCCGTCCTCGATCGAGCGTACGACGGAAGCGAGCAACGTGTCGAAGTCCCGCAGGCGGGTCGCGGCGCGCGACAGCTTGAGCGCCTCGATCAGAGGTACGCGGTTGCGTAGCATCGTGCCGGTCAGCATGGCCCACCGGCCCACCTCGGCGTCGCGCAGCCACGGTCCGAGCAACCGGGTACGACCACAGAAGTCGACGATGGCCTGGCGGATCGCTGGCCGGGCCAGGCTCACGCCGATGACCCCAACGACGGCCATGACGCCCAACCCGATGGGTAGCAGATGGACCTTGAAGTACACGGCCGACTCAATGATCCACATCGAAAAGTCAGGCGCCTGAGTGCGCGAACTCTTCAGCATCGGTGCAAATTTGGGGATCACGCCCAGAAAAATGATCAGCACGGCCAGCACGCCCGCCACGACCAGCACAGCCGGGTAGATCAGCGCGTTCCGCATCTCGCTGAGTAGGCGGCGCTCGGCGTCAAGCTGCTCGGCCGAGTCCGCCAACGCCTGGCCAAGCTGACCGCTGATGTCGCCCACGCGCACCAGCGTCAGCACGTAAGGTGCGAAGTTCAGGCCGCTGTCGCGCAGCGCGTCGTGCAGGCTCTTGCCGGAGCGCACCTCCAGATGCACTCGCGCCAGCCCCGCACCGGCGCCGCCGGCCGCATGGCCTGACGACAGCGAGCCCAGAGCCTCGTCCAGCGCGACACCAGCTTTCAGCAACGTCGCTAGCTCGCGCAGCAACACGATGCGGTCGATGGCAGTCACGGCACCACGCCGAATACCGAGGCGCGCTGCAGGCACTCCGATCGCCTCCAAGCTGAGCGGCGTCATGCCCTGGCGGATCAGACGACGCGCAGCTTCGGCCTCCGTGGCCGCTTCAATCTGCCCCACCAGCGCTTGGCCGCCAGCATCAAGAGCGCGATAGCGAAAGGCCGTCATACCCTTGCTAACTGGCTGCGGCGCGCAGCACTTCCTCGAAAGTTGTCATGCCGTGTGCGCACTTGATCAACCCGTCCTCGACCATAGAGCGCCGTCCCTCGGCCTGAGCACGCGCGAGCAGCGTCTCCTGTGGGGCACCATGCGTGATCTCGTGCTGGATTGCCGGACTGATGTCGACCAGTTCGTAGATGCCGATACGGCCGCGAAAACCCGTGCCAGAGCAGTTCGAGCAGCCCACATGCCGGCGCCAGCGCGGGACAGCTGGCACCTGGGCGATACCTCGCGCCCTGAGCTGTTGTAGCTGCTCGGCCAGCACCTGGGTCTCGTCGGCAGGCTGTGCACAGACATCGCAAAGGCGGCGCACGAGTCGCTGGGCCATCACGGCACGCAGTGAGGCAGCCAACAAGAATGGCTCGACTCCCATGTCGACCAGTCGATTGACAGCCGCCAGTGCATCGTTGGTATGCAAAGTCGCCAGCACGAGGTGGCCCGTCAGTGCCGCCTGGATCGCGATCTCGGCAGTCTCGCGGTCGCGGATTTCACCGACCATGATGACGTCAGGGTCGTGGCGCAGGATCGCCCGCAACGCTCGCGCGAAGGTGTAACCAATATCGGACTGGGTCTGAATCTGCACGACACCGGGCAGACGCAGTTCCACCGGATCTTCGACGGTGATCAACTTACGAATGCCATCGTTGATCTCCGACAACGCACCGTACAGAGTCGTGCTTTTGCCACTACCTGTCGGGCCGGTCACCAACACCAGGCCGTTGGGCAGATCAAGCCAGCGGCCGAACTGCTGCCTGTGATCAGGCTCCATGCCGGTACGCCCCAGACCCACGTCACCGCGCTCCTTGGGTAGCAGGCGCAGCACCAGTGATTCGCCATGCACGGCCGGGATGGAGGAAATCCGGATGTCCACCTCTCGACCTGCCACCCGCGTGCCGATGCGGCCGTCCTGAGGCAGCCGTCTCTCGGCAATATCGAGACCGCCGATCAGCTTGATACGCGAGGCGATGGCCGGGTAGCGTTCCATACCCAGCGTCGTGCGCAGATGCAGCACGCCATCAATGCGAAAGCGCAGCACGCATTCACGCTCACCGGGCTCGACGTGGACGTCCGACGCTCGCGCCTCCAACGCCTGGGCCAACGTGTTGTTCACGAAGGCAACCACGGGCGCGTCCTCCGCCAGCTCGCGCAGCGCGCGCGCATCTGTCTGGTCCAGCCGCCCCCCGGGCTGGTGCAGTCGTTCGCTTAAGGCCTCGGCGTCGGACGGCAGCAGCAGGTTCCACCTGGGGGCCTGAACGGCAGGCTCGCTGGACAACGCTTCGCGCACGTCGAGGTCCAAGGGATCCTCGCCGGCGATCTGCCAGTGCTCGCCATCGAACCAGAGCAGAACCCGCCGATCCCACCACCACGTAGCCGGCGTCACCAGGCGCTCCATGCCAAGCCGTACGGTCGTCAGATCAATGTCGCCAACGCTCAAAAGCGGGGTGCCAAGTTGCTCAGCCAGGGTCTGGTAGAGCGAACTCGTCGACACCGCACCCAGTCGGACCAGGATGGCGCCCAGACGCCCACCGCGCGAGGTCTGCAGCGCCAGAGCATTGTCCAGTTCGGCCGGCTTGACGAGGCCACGCTCGAGCAGAACCTGACCCAGAAGCCGCTGCTCCATGCCTCAGTTCCCTGGCACCAAGGCCGAGGATGCCGGGGCTGCCGGTGCGTCGGGCACAGCACCAGACGGCACAACCGTACCGGCCTTCTCTGCCCAAGGACCGAGCAACTTGCGGAAGGCGTCGGTCATCAACTCTGCATCGCGGCTGTCACTGAGAATATAGGGAGTGATCAGGACGATGAGCTCGCGTCGATTAGTCGACGCTTTTTGGCTCCCGAACAAATTGCCCAGCACCGGCACGTCCTTTAGCCAAGGTATGCCGCCTCCCCCGCGTGACCCAGAGTCCGAGATCAAACCGCCCATCAACACCGTTGCCCCATTCCTCAAAGTCAGCTTGGTCTGCAGTTTGCGCGTACTGAAAGTTGGCGTGGTGTTGACGCCGGTGCTCGTCGAGTCCGCGCTACTGACCTCCTGCTCAACTTCAAGGTCGACCTGATCACCCGAGTGAATTACAGGTTTGACTTTGAGAATAACGCCCGTGGTGCGGTATTGGATTGTCGACACGGTCGTTAGTGAGGGTGTAGTACCGCCAGATATCGGCGTAGTCGCCGTGCTGGTCTGGATGGGTACTTCGCTACCAACCTGTATGACTGCCTGTTCGCCATTGCGGGCGTGAACGCGCGGGCTGGACAACACGCTGGCGCGATCCGTGGCCGCCAGTGCCGACAACGCAATCCGGAGCTCCCCGGCACCGTTGAGCACACGCAGGTTCAGGGGCGAAGAGTCTGCGGCGTACGATTTCACCCCCACGCTTGCCGTGCTTCCGCCACCGATGGCACGCGAGTAAAGCCACTCAACGCCGCTGCTTTTCTCATCGGTCAGATTGAGTTCCGCAACGGTCACCTCGATCAGAGCTGATTTCGCCGGCCGGTCCAACATCTGCAGCAATGCTGTGAGCTGGGAATACTCTTCAGGATCAGTCTGGAAGATCAATGTGTTACTCGACTGATCGACGACCACACTGGTCAGCCGCTGAGAACTGGCCGAATTTGTGGCTGACGATGTCGATGCCCCCGCTGTCGTTGCGGCCGGTGCCGTCGCCACCGACACACTGCGGCGCCCCGTCAGCAGTTGATCCAGCGTCTTAGCAAGATCAGTTGCATCCTTATGACGGACCTGATAGGTGAAAAAGTTGCGGCCAACACCACGCTCATTAGGCTTGTCCAAGGTCTTGGCCCAGGTGACGACATGGTTCAACACCTGATCGCTGCTAGCAAACACGTAGACCGAATTGACGCCCAGTACCGGCAGGAGGACGACGGGATAACGGACACCGCCCGCAAGCGCCGCCTGACCGAGCGGCGCTACCGCATAACCCTGCACTGTCAGGACTTCGGTAAGACGCTTGGTCAGGTCATCCGCCGACCAATAGGCAGGTGTGAGTGCCACACTCTTACGCCCCGACATCAGCGGCTGGTCGAGCACGCGGATTGCTTCGAGCGCGGCCTGCACGTTGTCGGGCGTGCCTTGCAGCACGACTGCGTTACGCGTGATGTCCTCCTGGATCTTCACCCTGTCGCCAAAAAGCGTCTTGAGCCAGCTCGACACTTCGGTCTGCCGCACCACCTTCATCTCCACGAATTGATACACCGGACGCAGAGGAAGCGGAGTGTCGGGACCGACCTCGTCGCGACGAACCTCGGGCAGATCTCCCAACTGGGCGTTGTCCGGCACCACCCGCAGCAAGCCGCCCGCATCGATCACGGCGATGCCGTAAGTCTTGAGCAGCAGCTTCAGCGATGCTTCAAGCGCTGACGCCGACTGCGCTGCGCCGGTGCGGAAGGTGACAGCCTCCTTGCGAGCAAGCACGGCCGGGTCGATGGAGACATTGCGCTTGAGGATATCGGCGTACACCACCTGGACGAACGTGGACAGAGGAATTTGCTGAAGATTGATGGCCGCGACTTCAGCCGTGCCCTCCGAAGAACTCGCCCTGACCGCGTCAGCAACCCGCCCTTGGGCAAACTTCGAGGGCGGCGCACCGGCAGCGACGGGCAAGGCGCTGATTTTGAGCTCCTTCGGCCGGTTGGAATCGTCCTGCTGCCCAGCAGGGGTGCGCTCGCCGGTGGCAATGTCAAGCGACGGCGGCAAATCGGGCGCCACAGTCCCGCAGGACGTCAGCAGGACAGTCAACAACGACAGCGGCAAGCGGCTATTCAGTGCGTTCAACAAGCAGGCGTTCAAGTTTTTTCTTCGCATTTCTAACCACCAGTTCATGGCCTTCGACCGTCAGGATGACCTGGCCTTCAGGCAACATGTCGCCGACTTTCAAGCGTTGCGTGGGCTTAGCAGGGTCCATGAACATCACGATCACACCTCCTACCTTACCCTGCCCCCATAGGCCGGCCAGGCGCCAGCGGAAATCTTCGGGCGCCGCTGGCGAAACAGGCTTCGGGTCAGGCCCCCACATCGGTGCCGCAGCCAACGCCACAGTGTTACCGGCGGGAAACTCCGGGCGCGGCAGATCCGGGCTCTGCCACGTGTCGCGCCGGACCTGTGCAATGGCAGGAAGGGGCTCATGCAGCGGCAGCGCAAACCAACCCACGATCATTGACACCGCGCAGACCCCGACAAGGCGTCGCCAGCTGAGATCGAACATCATGCGCCAGCCTCTTCGCTCGGCCGCACACGCACCTGCACACGAAGCTCCAGTTCGGCACGAGCGGGCGTCTGCGCAGGCCGCAACTTCAGAGTGTCGACAATGACGACGGGCTGAGCGCCCTGCAATTGCGCAAGGAATGCCATCAGCGCATTGCGATTCAGGTCGGTCACCAAGCGGGCTCGAACGGATGCTCCCGCTGCGCCGCGTGCCGCATCTACAGCCGCGCCAGGCAGCACGCTGAGCTCTATGACGTTCAATCCGGCCTTCGTCGCCCAGGCGCGTAGATCATCCTGCAGCTTGGCTTCGGCCGCGCCGGTGCTCGTTGCTGTCCATTGCAGCGCGCGAGCAGATTCCAGCAGCCGCTGCATTTCATCGGCACGTGCGGGCCACTCGGTCTGACTCAAGGCGGGTCGCAACTGAGCTGCAGCTTCGACATCGGCGGCGGCCTGCGCAGACAGCAGCTTGGCCTGGTCGAGCACGACGAGGCAAGCCCACAGCCAGACCAACCAAGCGATGGCAGCGGTGCCTATCTGCAGCCGGAGATTACCCTGCCATTGCAGCTTGAGCGTCGCCCAGACGGCGGCAGGGGCGCGAACGGTGACTGCTGCGCTCTGCATCATTTCTTCAGCCCAGGAGGAATGGCAACCGGCGCTGACGACGGCACATCATCTGTGGAGCGCCGGGCGACACCGGTGACTCCTTGAGTCGCTGCCGGGCTGCGAAGCCCGTTCAGCCGAAATTGCAGTGCGATGCCGCCACGTGCTCCAGCCTGCTCTGTGACGCTAGTGAACCATTCGCCGGACTCCAAGGCCTTGAACAGCTCGCTGCGCGCCAGATCCGGTGGCGTTTCCAACAGCACATGGCACTCCAGCCCCTGCAGGTCGAACTCCCGCAGCACCACACCCTTGGGCAATTGCCGCGCCAGGTGTTCGAGCACGTCCAACGGCAGAGGGGACCACAGCGGCTTGACCACCGCCTCCAAGTCCGCGCGAATATGCGCGGCGCGCCCGCGGGCTTTGGTCACCGGCTCCAACTTGACTCGCAGCGCCCTCAGGTTCTCGGCAGCTGCTTCCGCCGCCTGTTGCGCGTCCCAAAAAGCATGAGCTGCAAATGCTGCGAGGCCAAGCAGCGCCGCGAGGACCGCCGAGCCCAGCATGCGCGCGGGAGCAAGCGCGACCTGACCTAGCCGCTCCAAGGGCTGAACCCTGTTCTTGGGGGTCTGCCACCGGAGGCTTTGCGCGGTCGGCATAGGGGCCGAGGGCGACCCGCTAGCGCGCACGAAACTAACCCAATCGGCGATCGTCGGCGTCGTCGGCCACCATTGACTCGCGCGCAGCAGGCCATCAACCCAGCACTGACCCTCAAACCCTTCGACGCACGACACCAGGCGCAAACCCTTTTCCAAGGGAACATGTAGGCTGGCCTCTGGCCAGATCACGGTCCGTTGCGGCAGATCATCGAGGCTGTCGCGTGCGCATGCATGCACCGAGGCGCAGCCATCCCGCCACTGCACCCAGAAACGCGATTCAGGGAACGGCTGCCAAGCCGCCAACTGACTGTGTAGGGCGGCAATGCGTTCCTGAGGTGGGATGCCGCGCAAGTCGAAGAAGCGATAGCGCGACAGCGACCTGGCCAGCAACACGGCCTGGGTACCACGCCCCTGTTCGACAGCCGTCAAGCCATCACGGCGCTTCTGGCGCAGGCTCTGAGGGTCGAATGAGGTTCGGGGTCGGATTCGGAAAGTGCTCAAGTACGCTTGGAGAAGGGTGCCCCTTGTTTGCCGCAGGGGCCGTCGGCGTGCTACGCATCCCGACCGCGTGGATGAGCCACGGTGCTCGCTCGCCATCAGGCACGAGCCAGAGATTGTATTCGAGGGCTTGGGGCATTCCAGGTGCACCGACTGTCACCCGCAAGGAGCCACTGGCGTGGAACAACGTGTGTTCGTCGTCAAAGGGAATGCCGGTCGCCGCGCGTGCGGCGTCCGCATTCGCAAAGGGCATGCGGCGGCGCATGTCGTCGAACAATAGCCACTGGCTTTCGGCGACACGAGGCCAAGCCAGCCGCAACACATCTAGCGGCGCGGTGTTCGGATTGAGCACCTTCTCACGCCTCAAACCTGCGAAGGGCTGGAAGCGCTCGCGCAATTCGCGCATATCTCTCCATACCGGCATGCGCGCAAGTTCATCTGTCGTCAGCAGCCACTGATTGCGCGGCGGCGTAAGGCCCAACTCTCGGTAGTCATCCCGCTCTGCACCATTCACCCGGCGCAGCGAGTCAGGGTCAACATAGTCTTCGAGCACAGCAATCATCCGAGATGCTTGGTCGAAGCTGGCCCCCAAGCTGGTCAGTGCAGGCAGCATCGTGTCGCGATCCGGCACGTTCAGTGAAAAAAGTCCACGGTCATCCACGATCGACGCCCATCCCCCGGACTCGACCTCGTAGCGCCGGCCATCGAGCATCAGAACAGCTTCGTCGACGAAGCCACTCTGGGCATAACCCAACGGGCGCGTCGAAAGCCAATACATCGTCGTGGCCAGAGCAGACGCCGCGGCGCGACGTCCCTCTGCGTAGTCCTGCATGGACTGAGCTTGATGCCTGAGTTGGTCCACACGCGCCGCCAATCGCTCAGCTCCGAAGGCCATTAACACCAAAGCCGCCATAACGAGTAGCAGCACATATCCGCCTTCATGACGCCGACGCACTTGCCGCCGTGCTCTCATCAAAGCGCCTCCTGCGCAGCGGGCGGCTTGACCCAGAGCACGTAGTTGTTTACAGGCGCAGCCAGCAGCAAAAGCTGTCGACCCTGGTCAGCCTCCAGTCTGATCAAGCTCGGCAGCGCCTGCAGGGTAGGCTGGTCGGCCGGTGGGTTCACAGGCGGCCAAGCGGCGTGCGCCTGCCCGCGCCTGTCCTGATAAACCCAACGTACATCGGCGAACGGCCACTCACCCAGCTTGGCACGGGTGGCGGGTTCGGCACCATACGGGCCGACTTGCGCCCAAAGGCTGGTGCTGTCACCTTCGGTCACGAGCGCAAGTCGCAATGGCGTTGGTCCCTGCGGCCGTATCACAGGCGCCATGGTGCTCTGCCCGATGATCTCCGTGGCGCTCGCATGCAGGGGTTCTTCGATCAACGGGTCGGGCACGATCAACCCCTTCAGCGCCAAAACCACCCATTGTTCATGAAGCGCGGCAAGTCGTGGCGCGGCCTGCTGGCCCTGCAGGCTGCGTTCAACGCGGGTTATTTGGAACAGGCCGTCTGCTACGAGACCCGTGATGATCGCCACGATCACAAGCGTCACCAACGTCTCGATCAGCGTGAAGCCTCGTTGGCCCGTCACCATGCGCCCTCCAGTGGGATCAAGGCGCCGGCGAGCTGGCTGGGGCCTGCGCCGCACTGGCGTCCGCGACGCCAGCCTGAGTCACCTCGAAATGAACCGAAGTCTTGCTTTGCAAGTCCTGGGCCGTGACCTTCGTGCGGTAGAGCGCCACGCGCCAGTTGATCTCTTGCGCATACGGCATGCTGTAGCGTGACGGCGTAGTCTCTTGGCTGCGCCACTGCAGCTTCAGCTGACCTACTGTCAATGCGCCCTGGGCCTGCTTGGCGGGATTCACTGTCTCCAGCAGCTCCAGCGCGCGCAATTGCAGCTCCGAGCGAATCATCGCCTCCGACAGCGCGCTGGCTGAGCGCAGATTCGTGCCCAACCAAGCATAGAGCGCCGCCCCCGTGCCGGCGAGAAGGGTCAGCGCAACGATGGCCTCCAGGATACCGAAACCTCGAAGGCTGTCGGGATGGCCACGCATCATGGGGTCACGTCACCACTGACAGGCTCGACCTGCCAGCGCGCTATAGGCCGCCGTTCACGGGGCCGGTACACCTCCACAATACCGCCGGAGGCAACGCCAGTGGCGCCGTAATGCAATGGCGCAGAGAGATGCAGCTCCAGCTCCGCCGGAAAACTAGGCAGAAACGCCCTCAACGCGTCCGCATCAAGCTCGATCGGGCGTCCACGCGCAAAAGCCATTACTGGCAGTTCGAGCAGCCGCACCTTCAAATCCCCACGCCAGGCCCGCTCCTGCGCAGCAGTCAACCAGCGACCCGCGATCGGCACAACCACCGCAGTCGCCATGGCCACGACAGCCAACACGATCAGCAATTCCAGCAACGTAAAACCTACAGAGACTCTGTAGCGCGAACGCGAAGTTGTACCGTGTCGCGATTCAGCAGCAGGTCGCATCAATACAGATGTCAGTTGCTTGACGCTGGCAGCACCCCAAGATCAGCGGCATCTCCGGTACCTCCAGGCTGACCGTCCGCACCGTAGGAATACAGCGCAAACGGTTGGCCATTTGCGCCGCCGAGCGCGTACAGATAAGGATGCTGCCATGGATCCGCCGGCACGTCTGCATCCAGGTAGGGACCACGCCAACGCGGCACCAGGGTGGCATCGGCGGGTGGCTTGATGAGCAAGCTCAGCCCCTCCTCCGCCGTTGGGTACCGCCCGATGTCCAGCCGTACATTCTCCACCGCACCTCGCAGCATCTTGACCTGCGTGGTAGCCGTGATCACCTTGGACTGGTCAACCTTGCTGAATAGCCTTGGCCCTACCAGACCTGCGATCAAGCCAATGATGACCAGAACGACCAACATTTCAAGCAACGTGAAACCACGGGCAAACGGAAGGAAGCGATTAGGCATGGGTGAAATTGTAGGGCTAGGCCGGAAAGCGATGCCGACTGGAAATTCTAGGCGCAAGAGGCCAACTATCTCTAGCTAGCTAGCCTTAGTCTTCGCCACCGCTGGTTGTAGTTTCTCAGGACGTTGTTCCCGTCGAAGCCGAGTCTGGAGGCGGGAGGATTGTGGGAGACGGCGGAGTGCGGGCGGCTGAAGTTGTAGTGCACAAACCATCGGCCTGACCATTACGTACCACCCGTTCTGCGGCGCAATGCGGGCACTTCGGCTTGGCCTCGCTCGCCCGGTCAATCTGCGCCAGCACCCGCTCACGCTCGTCCGGCATGTGCAGTTGCTCCACCAACGCCTGGCGCTGCTGAGGGCTAAGCTCATGCAACCGCTCCAGCCACCGCTTCCAGTCCCGTTCCTGCATCGCCTTCTCCAGAGCACCCGGCTTGCTGCCGTATGCCCGTCACGATGCCCGGCCAGTGGCTCATGGTGTGAGTCCGTCACGACCTAACGGGCAAAGAGCCAACAAAAAGGCGCCCCGAAGGGCGCCTTAAACTCAGTAGACAGTGTCTCTAAAAAATCAGTTGGCGGCCGGGGCAACCAAGACGTAACCGTTCATGTCGGTCGTCTTGCTGCCATAAGCGCCAGCAGCTGCACCGTCGATCCGGTTGTTGTACTGATTGTACGAGCCAACGACCGTATTCTTCGGCGCAGCGATAGTGAAGCGCAGCGACAGGCGAGTGGTGTTGCTGCCAGCAGTGCCAGTGATCGTCGGGCAGATGTCCTTGATCAGGTACTCTTGCTGCGTACCCGGCTTCAGGTCGGGCAAAGCCTGGGCGGCACAGCTGCTGCCATCCGCAAACCAGGCC
Source organism: Roseateles sp. (assembly GCF_965229315.1). Classification (GTDB taxonomy): domain Bacteria; phylum Pseudomonadota; class Gammaproteobacteria; order Burkholderiales; family Burkholderiaceae_C; genus Pelomonas. Next base: position 346,620 of record NZ_CBDDJA010000002.1, on the reverse strand, counting down.
TTCACCGTCACCTTCGCGGGAGCGGTGTGGCTGCTGGTCAGGAACACGCGCGCGGTGTAGTCGCTGTTGATGGTGGCAAACGGCGCCAGCAACTCCGTGCCATCACGATCAATCGAGCCCAGGTTCTGAGCCGAAGGGTTTGTCGTGGTGGAGTTGGTCGCGTTCGCGTACGCCACGGCTGCCGTGTAGCTTGAAGCGACAATCGGCGTAGTACCTGTGGTCGCGTAGCAAACGTAGGCACCGGTCAGTGGGTTGGCACCCGTCACGATATCCGCACCCGTAGCCGTAGGCGCGGCAGCAGCAGCAACGTTAGAAACCAGCGTCGAGCAAGCAGCGTCCGTCGCCAGGAAGACACCATTGGTCGCTGCCGCCGAGAAGTCGCCCTTCAGCACAACCTTGGTACCGGTCGGCGTCGTCGTGCCAGCGCCCACGAGTTGAGCGTAGGTGACCTGGGCACCCGTTGCATTCAACACACCGGTCACAGCGGACGAAGTCACTTGACCAAGCTTCGCCAGCGTATCGGAAATCTTGCCGCTGCCCGCAACAGTCTTGAACTTCGTGAAGGACTGTGCCACATCGGCCGTCGAATTCAGCGCGCCGGTAACGCTGAACTGCAGACCCGTTGCGAATTGGAGCAGGTCACCAGACGCCGCATACAGCCAAGTGCTGTCCGTGTTCGCCACGGCAGCCGTGGCGGTTTCGAACAGGCGGAACTGAACCTGAACGTTCGCATTGCCGCTGGTGACGTCATAGCCGAGCAAAGGCTTGAACGTCACAACATCACTGGCTTGGTTGCCGTTGGTGGTGTCGGCCGTGACCTGGAAGATCGCATAGGAATCACCGGCTTGGCCACCCGCAGCGAGAACCGTGTTGTTAAACGCCCGGCTCGTGTTGACCAAGTCAGCTGCCGTCAGGCCGCCGTGGAACTTCGCACCCACCAGGTTCACGCGGATGTAACGATTTTGACCAGCGGACACGCCGAAGCCGAGCTTCGAGGTGACAGTCGGCGTTGCCGTAATGGCGGTACCGGTGCTGGGCGAGATGGAGTTGTAGTTCAGTTCCTTGGCATAGGTGCCACCAGTCACGGTGCCGGTATCAAGGTTGGTATCAGCGACCGCCGAACCTCCAACCAGCGCACCGATCGCCAGAGCGGTCGCCTTCAACACATATTTTTTCATTCGGTGAACTCCACAAAGGTTATGGAAAGAAACTCAATGATGATTCGCGAATCACACGTGTACAGAAATCACGCCGAATCATTCTAGACCACGCCTTCGCGCGACTGTCAATGAAAAGGCCGGTTCCGGGTAAACACCTGAGATGAAGCGACGTCTTGCAAGCTGGGCCGCTCTGGCCGATCAGCAGCACGCTGGATAGTAAGCGCGGCACTTGCCAAGAAGATGCCATGGCGACAGCTTTCGTTGTCCACACACGACAAGGCACACCCAAAAGTGAGGCATTGGCCACGGAACAACCATCCAGGCGGGTAGCGCCTTGCCTCCTCTGGCAGCGCGCGCCGCGGTCACGACGAGGGCGAATATTCATCCCCGAGCACGTCGGCCAGCACGGCGCGCACCTGCCGATCATCGACGAGATCGATTTTTTGAGTCAGGCTTTGCAACCAAGCGCCGACCGGGGCCTGCCTGGCGCCGCCTCGCAGGCGGGCGACTAGCAAGCGTTGAATGGATGTGGGCATGCTCTGATCGGCGGCTGCCAGCAATTCTTCAAAAAGCTTCTCGCCGGGCCGCAAGCCCGTGAACTCGATACCGATCTCGCTGACCTCGTGACCCGCGAGCCGGATCAGGTCACGCGCCAGGTCGACGATGCGCACAGGCTCGCCCATGTCGAGCACGAAAACCTGACCACTCTGCCCCATCGCCGCCGCCTGCACGACCAAGCGCGCCGCTTCAGGAATGGTCATGAAGTAGCGCGTGATGTCAGGGTGGGTCACGGTGACCGGGCCGCCTCGCGCGATCTGCTCCTTGAACTTTGGAATCACGCTGCCGCTGGACCCCAAAACGTTGCCAAACCGCACGGCCATGAAGCGCGTCGGGTGGCCCTGTGCGGCCATGTGGCCAATCACCAGTTCCGCCACCCGCTTGGTGGCACCCATCACATTGGTGGGGTTCACAGCCTTGTCAGTGCTGATGAGCACGAAGCGCTCAGCGCCGTTCTCAGCCGCAGCTTGACAGGCGTGATGAGTGCCCAGCACGTTGTTGCGCAGGCAGGCCGCAGCGTTGCCAACCTCCATCAGCGGCACATGCTTGTAGGCAGCGGCATGAAAGACGACCTGGGGGCGCTGCTCGGCAAAGGTTGCCCGCAGGTGGGCGAGATCCTTCACGTCTCCTATGAGCCGCACCAACGGGATCTTCGGAAAATGCTCTGCGAGCTCCTGCTCGATGGCGTAGAGCGCGTACTCGCTGAGCTCGTAGAGCACCAGCCGCCGTGGGCCGTAGCGGGCAACCTGGCGGCACAGCTCGCTGCCGATGCTGCCGCCAGCCCCGGTGACGAGCACGACCTTGCCGCTGAGCGCCTCGCTGATGCCGCCTTCGTCGAGTTGCACCGGCTCGCGACCGAGCAGGTCCTCGGGCTCGATGTCGCGCACCTCGTTGACTCGCCGGCCAGCTAGCAGTTCGGCGCTGCTCGGCACGGTGAGCACGCGTAGGCCGGTACGAGCGGCGATGTCGAGTGCTCGGCGACGCAATGCGAGCGAGGCGCCCGGCAGCGCCACGATGACATGGGTGATGCCGTGCAGATCGGCGAAGCGCTGCGCCTCGCCGAGGCCACCCAGCACCGGCAGCCCAGCCACCCGCCCACCGCGCTTAGCAGAATCGTCATCAAGGAATGCAACGACTACCCACCCCTGGCTGTGCTGTATGCCGGCCACCAGCAGCCGCCCCGCATCACCGGCGCCCATCACCAGCGCGCGCCGCTGCTCCTGCGCGCTGCCGCTGATGCGGCTGCGCATGTGCTCGTACAGCATGCGATAGCCCATGCGCATCATGGCCAGCAGCATCAGCGTGAAGAGCGGGTGCAGCGCCAGCACGGCGCGAGGCACCGCGTGCAGGCGGGCCATCAGCACAGAGGCGGCACAGATCAGGCCGGCCAGGGCGCAGGCCACGGCCAGGCGCTTGACTTCGCCGAAGCCGGAGAAGCGCCACATGCCCTTGGGCACCCGCAGCACCCACAGCACGGCGGCGTAGATGGCGAGCAGTCCCAGCAACACCCAGCCGTCATAGCCCGGGCGGGCAGAGAACCAGCGCTCGAAACCCAGGCGGAACAGGTAGGTCGCCTGCCAGGCGATCGCAACGACGAGGACGTCGAGCGCCAACGCGAGCGCCTCGCGGTGCGGGCGCAGGCGCGTGAGCTGGGTATCGAGAAGCTGCCAGTTCATCAGGAGGGGATTGTCAGCGGCGGGCGACGCGGGCGAGCGTGACCAAGATCAGCCGCAGGTCGCTCGCCAGGCTGGCATGCTCCGCATAGTCGGCGGACAGCCTGAGCTTGGCCGGCAGCACGACCTCGCGGTACTCACGCTCCGGGTCGGCGGCGGCGGCCAGCAGTTCGGCCTCGTGGCTGAAGGCGAGCGAGGCGGGGTCGGTGATGCCGGGGCGAACGGCCAGCACGCGATCCCGCAGTTCCGCGGGATAGCACGCCACGTAGCGCGGCAGCTCGGGCCGGGGGCCGACGAGGCTCATCGCACCGCGCAGCACGTCCCAAAGCTGTGGCAGCTCGTCGAGCTTGGTCTGGCGCAGCAGGTGGCCTGCTCGGGTGATGCGCGGGTCGGCACCGACCGTGAGGGCGGCGCCCGCCTCGACGCGCATGGTGCGGAACTTGTGGATCGTGAACGGCACGCCAAAGCGGCCCACGCGGGTCTGGCGGAACAGTGCCGGGCCGGGTGAGTCGAGCTTGATCCACGCGGCCGCGAGCAACAGCAGCGGCGACAGCAGCAACAGGCCCAGCACCGAACAGATCACGTCGAACAGGCGTTTGCTCAAGCCGTCTCTCAGAGCCGTGTCTCAGGCGAGAAGTCCACGCACCGCAGCGATGACGCGTTCCACGTCCGCGTCGCTCATGGCCGTGTACAGCGGCAGGCTGACCGTGTGCTCGAAGGCCTTCTGAGACTGCGGGAACTGCTCGGGCGTCAGGCCGTAGCGGTCACGCCAGTAGGGGTGCAGGTGCAGCGGCACGTAGTGCACGCTGCAGCCGATGCCGGCGGCGTACATGCCTTCGATGAAGGCGTCGCGCGTGATGGCGGCACCGTCGGCCAGCCGCACGACGTACAGGTGCCAGGCATGCGTGTCGCCCTCGGGCGCGCAGGGCGGCAGGATCAGCGGCAGGTCGGCAAAGGCCTCGTTGAAGCGCGTCGCGATCCGCTCGCGGCGCAGCTGGAAGGCGGGCAGGCGCTTGAGCTGGTGCAGGCCCAGCGCCGCGGCGATGTCGGTCAGGTTGTACTTGAAGCCTGGCGCCACGATCTCGTAGTACCAGCTCGGCACCTTGGCCGTGAAACGGTCGAACGCGTCGCGGCTCATGCCGTGCAGGCGCATGACCTTGGCGCGCTTGGCCAGCTCGGCGTTGCGCGTGACCAGCATGCCGCCCTCGCCGGTCGTCATGGTCTTGTTGGCGTAGAAGCTGAAGACCGTGGCGTCGCTGCCCAGCGTGCCGATCAGCTCCTTCTCCAGCGTGGTCGGCAGCGCATGTGCCGCGTCTTCCACGACCCGCAGGCCGTGGCGGCGGGCGATGTCGAGGATGGCCAGCATGTCCACCGCCAGGCCGGCATAGTGCACCGGCAGGATGGCCTTGGTCCGGGGCGTGATGGCGGCCTCGATGGCGGCGACGTCGATGTTCAGCGTCGCCGGGTCGATGTCGACGAGCACCACGTCGGCGCCCAGGTAGCGCACCACCTCGGCCGTGGCGGTGAAGGTGTGCGTCGTCGTGATGACCTCGTCGCCGGGACCCAGGCCGATGGCTTCCAGCGCCAGGTGCAGGCCGGCGGTCGCCGAATTCACGGCGATGCACTCGATCTGGGGGTCCCCCAGGAACTCGGCGAAGGCCTGCTCGAAGCGCCTGGCCTTGGGGCCGGTCGTGATCCAGCCGGATTTCAGCGTGTCGACGACTTCGGCGATCTCGTCGTCGCCGAGGTCCGGGAGTGCGAAGGGCAGAAAAGGAAGGGGAGGCTGGTCGCTCATCGGGCGGGATTTTCGGGGATCACGGGATCCTGGGGTTTCTCGATCAGCACCAGGCGGTGCGTGCGCAGCCAGGGGACGAGGTTGAAGAGGCCGTAGGCGGCCGGCAGCGCGCGCGCCAGCGGCGGTGCGAGCGTCACGCGGCGGGCCGTGAAATCGCCTTGCGGGAACAGCGCGCGCACGCGGGCCAGCGGCACGCCGCGCACGTCTGGGTTGCGCGGGTTGTTCACGGTGAAGTCGTACCAGACGACCGCGCCGCCCGGCTTGAGCCAGCGCCACATGGACTCGGCCACGCGCTGCTGCAGCCCGTCGTCGAGGATGGACGAGAAGACCGTGGACTGCAGCACCAGGTCCTGGCTGGCGGGCGCAACGTCGGCCGTGGACGCGTCGCCCGCCAGCAGCCGCACAGCCTCGGGCAGCGCCGCGCGCGCCGCAGCCAGGCGGTCGGGCAGCAGCTCGATGCCGGTCAGGTGGGCCGGCATCAGGCCCAGGCGCAGCAGGTCCAGCAGGTTGCCGCCGGCACCGCAGCCGACCTCGGCGGCGCGCCAGTCGGCCGGCTGCCCGGCTCGCGTGGACAGCAGGCGCAGCAGCGCGCGCTGGCGCTCCTGCCACATCTGCCAGACCTCCGGGCGCAGCAGGCTGTAGCGGTCGCCCTCGCCCCGGGCCGCGCGGCGCGCGTAGCGCTGGGCGATGCGCTCCAGCTCCATCACCGCAGCGCCTCGATGAAGCGCGTGGCCAGCACGGGGTAGGCGTGGTGGGCCATCGCGAAGGCACGGCCACGCTGGCCCATCGTGGCGCGCTCGTCGGGCGCCAAGGCAGCGAGCTTCAGCAGCCCCTTGGCGACGGCTTCGGCGTCCTCTGGCGGCACCGTCAGGCCCGCGCCGGCCTCGGCGACCGGGTCGTTGCCCGCCTCGACCGAATGCAGGATCGCCCGGCCGGCCATCAGGTAGTCGATGAGCTTGTTGGGCGCGATGCCGAAGCGGTAGATGGGCGTGCGCTGCCAGCCGATGTAAGCGATGTCGAACTGGGCCAGCAGTGTCGGGATCTGCGCCTTCGGGATGGGCGGGAAGAAGCGCACGTTCGCCAGCCCCTCGGACTGCACGCGCCCGGCCAGCCGCGCTGCTTCGTGGCCGCTGCCGACGAGCACGAAGCTCAGCGGCTTGTCCCGCACCTTGGCGGCGGCGTCGAGCAGCACGTCCAGCGCGTTGGGCAGGCCCATGGAGCCGGCATAGCCGACGACGACGCGGCCCGCGGCACGCTCAGCCGCCAGGTGGTCCGCCAGCGCCGCCTCGAGCGGTGCCGAGTCGCCCTGCCACTCCTCGGGCGCGAAGCCGTTGGGCACGATGCGCAGCCGCGCGAGATCCAGGCCCCGGGACGCCATATGCTCGTGAACGCAGGGGAGCATGGAGACGACGACGTTCGCGTCCCGGTAGGCATCGGCCTCGGCCTTGCCGCACAGCATCGCGAACGGGTGGCGCGGCGACATGCCGGACAGCTCGATCAGCGACAGTGGCCACAGGTCGTGCACCTCGTAGACGAGCTTGGCCCGCGACGGCGCGACAGCGCCCGGCGCTCGCTCAGGTTTCGCGAGGCGCGCGAGCTTCCTGGCCACCCAGACGTCCATCGGGTAGGTGCTGGAGGCGATGACGGCGTCGGGCTGGAACTCGCGCGTCAGCCGCCACGCATCGGCGCGCAGCTGGCGCAGGAAGGACAGGATGTTGAGCAGCCGGCCCACGCCGTTGCCGGCGTAATGCGGCGTCGGCAGCCAGCGGTAGCGGATGCCGTCGATGCGCTCCTCGCGCGGCTCGCTGCCGACCTCGGGCTGCACGGCACGCACATGCGAGTACGACGCCGCGACGATCAGCACCTCGTGCCCCGCCCTCACCCATTCGCGCGCAAGGTAGTAGGGCCGGAACTCCATGCCGTGCGCGGGCGAGCCGGCGTAGTGGTTGACGAGCAGGATCTTCACGGCGACAGCTCGCGCAGGCGGGTCAGGAAGCGCTGCACACCGGGCTCGAACAGGCCGTTTGCGGCGACCCAGTCGCGGTTGCCAGCGGCCATGCGGGTCGTGTCCAGCACGGCCATGCGCGCGGGCAGGTCGTCCAGCGAACCGACGATCAGGCCGCGCGCGGAGTCGCCGATCAGTTCGCGGTTGGCCGGCAGGTCGGACAGCAGCGGCACGCAGCCATGGGCCATGGCCTCCAGCACCGACACGGACACCGAATCGCTCTCCGGCAGGCTGAGGAACCAGGTCGCACGGGCGTAGTGGCCGGCCTGGGCCTGCGCATCCAGGCGGCCGACGAAGCTGACCTGGGCAGACAGGCCGCGAGCGGCCACATCCGCCTCCAGCGCCGCGCGCAGCGAGCCGTCGTTGGCCACGACCAGCCGCGCCTCGGGCTGCGCGGCGGCGATGCGAGCAAATGCATCGATGACCCATTGCGGCCGGTAGATCGGCTCCAGCCCGCGGTTCGCGAAGCACAGCCAGGGCGTCTTCTTCGCGTTCTGCCTGGGCATCGACTCCAGGCCGAATGGGAACACCATCACGTCGCTCGCGCCGAGTTCGCGCATGCGCTGGGCCATGAAGGCGGAGTCCGACGTGGTCACGGCACAGGCGCGCAGCACCTTGCGGGTCAGCCAGCGCCAGCTCGCCCCGCGCTGCGGCGTGACGAGGATGTCGCTGCCCCAGGCCGAGCCGGCGATCTGCGCGCGCAGCCGCCAGCCCGCCTTGGACGCCCAGGCCAGCGTGCCGTGCGAGGTCAGGTAGTGGGCGTGCAGCCAGTCGGCGTCGGTCTCGGCCAGCCAGGCCCCGACCTTGGGCAGCTGCTTGAGCAGCGCGATGTTGCCGCCGCCGTGGTCGGGCGAGGTGTTGAGCGCCAGCCGCTGCGCGTCGGGCAGCAGCTGGCGGAACTCGGGCAGGAAGCCGCGCGAGGAAATGGCATGCAGTTGCACGCGCGGCTGCAGCGCCCGCGCCCACTTCAGCAGGTGCGGGCTTTCGCCGTCGCCGATCAGCACGAGCTTGAGGCCGCCGGACAGGCCCGTCTTGCTCATCGCGGCAGCTCCCCGGCCCAGGCTTGGTAGTGCACCGCCAGCTCGGGGTGCCGGCGCAGCAGCTCGGCGTCCTTGATGCGCGTGTCGCCGACCACGCGGGCGGGCTGGCCGGCCAGGATCGCATAGTCCGGAAACTCGCCCTGCACGAGGCTGTAGGCCGACACGAGGCTGCCCTTGCCCAGCTTTGTGCCGGGCAGCACCGTGGCATGGGCGCCGATGAAGCTGTAGGCACCGATCTCCACGCGTGCGGTGAAGTAGGCCTGCTTGTCGGCCACGTTGAGGTACTCGCGGCCGTACAGGCGCACCGCGGCATGGCTGGAGTGCGTGAACACGCCGGTGAAGAAGCCGATCTGGCAGCCCTCGCCGATGCGCAGACCGTAGGTGGCGTCCAGCACGCTGAAATGGCCAATGAAGACATGGTCGGCCACGTCCAGCCGGTCGCGCGCGAACACCGCGGTGCTGTTGCTGATGCGCGTGTTCGGCAGGAAGTCGCCGTCCCCGCGCACGAAGCCATAGACCATGCGCGGCCCCCACAGCCGCGAGATCAGGCGCTTGAGCGGCTGCCAGGCCCGGCGGGGCAGGCTTGCTTTCACGGTAGGCTCTCCCGAGACGGGGCGCGCCGCAGCAGCCCCCCAAAAAAATAGCCAAAGTAGCACGCAGTGGCGGCCGAGACGCCCCAGCCTGCACCGACCAGCCCACCGAGCCAGAGCCCAGCAGCCAAGCCGCCAACAAAGAGCAACTGGCCGACAAGGGCCAGCTTCAGGCTCCAGGCCTGCAGGCCCCAGGCCATCGTCACGACCGAAAGCGGCGCGGCGACGAAGTGCAGCGCAATGTACGGCGATAGCGCCTGAGCCAGCAGGCCGGCAGCGCGCCACTGCACGCCGAAGAAGGTTTCGAACAGCCACGGGCCAGCGAGCGCGATGCCGATGCCCAGCGGCACGGCGATCAGGGTCAGCAGCGCCAGCGTACGGCGCACCAGCGCGAGCGCTTCGCCAGGCTGGGTGGCGCGAGCGAGCTGAGGGTACAGGGCCTGGGATAGCGCGCCGCCCACAAGGCTGGCGGGCGCCTTCAGGTAGCGCAGCGCCAGCGCCCACACGCCGGCGGCCGGCTCGCCCAGCCAGGCCGCCAGCAGCGCGATGGCCAGCGTGTCCTGCAGCGCGCCGGCAAAGGCGTGCGGCGTGTTCAGCAGCGGGAAGTCGCGGTGCTGGTGCGCCAGCTCGCGCAGCGGCTGCGGCGCCAGCAGGCCGCGCCAGCCGCCCGCAGGTGCCGGCCGGGCCTGCAGCAGCGCGGCACCGCCCGCGGCCAGTGCCGCGCCGCCGACCAGGCCCCACGGGCCCGCCTGCATCAGGCCGAACCCGACCTGCGCCAGCGCGCCGCCGCCCCACTGCACCACGCGCGCCCAGGCCAGTGCTGCGAACCGGCCGGCCCGCGCCGCCCATTGGGCCAGCGCCTGGCTCGCCGCCAGCGCCAGCACGGCCAGCGGCAGCGCAGCGGCGACGGACAGCCCGGCCCAGACCCGCCAGACCGCGCCCGCCAGCACGGCCACGGCCGTCACCGCCAGCAGCACGCGCAGGCACAGCGCCAGCAGTGCTGCGGCACGCCGGTCGTCGGTCTGCAGCGCCAGCGCGAACTCGTAGCGCGCACAGCCCACCACGGCCAGGTTGCCGGCCACCGTCCACACCAGCGAGAACTGGCCGTACTCGGCCGGCGTGTACAGCCGGGCGATCCACGGCCCCAGCAGCAGGGGCAGCGCCTGGGCCAGCGCGCTGCCGACCAGCAAGGTCAATGTGGCGCGGGAGAAGCTGGTGACGGGCGGCATGGGGCGCGCGATTCTAAAATCGCGGATTCACCAAGGCCCGCAATGACCCAAGCCCCTACGACCCCCGCCCTCCCCGCTCAGGCAGACGACAACCAGCTGATCGCCGAGCGCCGCGAAAAACTGGCCGCGCTGCGGGCTGCCAACCCGGTGCCGTTCCCCAACGATTTCAAGCCGCAGCACCGCGCCGTGCCGCTGCAGGCCCAGTACGGCGAGGTGCCCAACGAGGTGCTGGAGCCGCAGGCCGTCCGGGTCAGCGTGGCCGGCCGCATGATGCTCAAGCGCGTGATGGGCAAGGCGAGCTTCTGCACGCTGCAGGACGCCACCGGCCGCATCCAGCTGCGCGTGACCATCGACAACGTGGGCCCCGAGGTCTACGACGCCTTCAAGCACTGGGACCTGGGCGACATCCTGGGCGCCGAGGGCACGCTGATGCGCACCAAGACCGGCGAGCTGTCGGTGGCGGTCACGACGCTGCGCCTGCTGACCAAGAGCCTGCGCCCGCTGCCGGACAAGTTCCACGGCATGAGCGACCAGGAGCAGAAGTACCGCCAGCGCTATGTGGACCTGATCACCGACGAGGAGGCGCGCAAGCGCTTCGTCGCGCGCAGCCACGGCGTGTCGGCCATCCGCAGCTTCATGGTCGAGCACGGCTTCCTGGAAGTGGAGACGCCCATGCTCCATCCCATCCCCGGCGGCGCCAACGCCAAGCCGTTCACCACGCATCACAACGCGCTGGACCAGGAGATGTTCCTGCGCATCGCGCCCGAGCTGTACCTCAAGCGCCTGGTGGTGGGCGGCTTCGAGCGCGTGTTCGAGATCAACCGCAACTTCCGCAACGAAGGCATCTCGGTCCGCCACAACCCCGAGTTCACGATGATGGAGTTCTATGCGGCCTACTGGACGCATCACGACATCATGGACTTCACCGAAGCCGTGCTGCGCCACGCGGCCATCGCCGCGACCGGCAGCGCGGCGCTGACCTACGCCGGCAAGCCGGTGGCGCTGGACAAGCCGTTCACGCGCCTGTCGGTGCGCGACTCGCTGATCCAGTTCGCGGGCCTGAGCAGTGACGAGGCCGACGACGCCGAGGTGCTGCGCGCCCGGATCGTGGCCGCCGGCGAAGAGGCCCCGGCCCGCTGGAGCCTGGCCGAGCTGCAATTCGGCCTGTTCGAGGCCGTCGTGGAAGAGAAGCTCTGGGAGCCGACCTTCATCATCGACTACCCCGTCGAGGTCTCGCCGCTGGCCCGCGCGTCGGACGCCGACCCCAAGATCACCGAGCGCTTCGAGCTGTTCATCACCGGCCGCGAGTACGCCAACGGCTTCTCCGAGCTGAACGACGCCGAGGACCAGGCCGCGCGCTTCCAGGCCCAGGTCGCCAACAAGGACGACGGTGACGAGGAGGCGATGTACTACGACGCCGACTTCATCCGCGCGCTGGAGTACGGCATGCCGCCCACCGGCGGCTGCGGCATCGGCATCGACCGGCTGATGATGCTGATCACCGACTCGCCGTCGATCCGCGACGTGATCCTGTTCCCGGCGCTGCGCCGGGAATCCTGATCTCGCCGGCGCTGCACCCGGGCCTGATCAGCGCGCGGGTGCCTTGCCCGCGATGATCATCGCCAGCACCTCGTCCTCGGTCACCGCGGCCGTCTGCGTCACACCGACCAGGCGGCCGTTCTTCATCACCATCAGCCGGTCCGACAGCGCGAAGACATCGGGCATGTCGTGCGTGACCAGCAGGATGCCCACGCCCTCGGCGCGCAGCCGGCGGATCAGGTCGTGGACCAGGGCGGTCTCGCTGGGGCCCAGCGCGGCGCAGGGCTCGTCCATGATGAGCACGCGGGCCTGGAACTGCAGCGCCCGGGCGATCGCCACCACCTGGCGCTGCCCGCCGGACAGCGACGCGACCGGGTCGCCCAGGTTCCTGAAGTTGGGGTTCAGCCGCGCGAACAGCGGCACGGCGGCCGCGCGCATGGCCGCGTCGTCCAGCAGCCCGAAGCGCGTGCGCAGCTCGCGGCCGAGGAAGAGGTTGGCCACCGCGTCGAGGTTGTCGGCCAGCGCCAGCTTCTGGTGGATGGTCTCGATGCCGGCGGCGCGCGAGGCGGCCGGGCTCGCGAACGTCACCGGCCGGCCGTTCAGCCGCAGCTCGCCGCCATCGAACGGCAGCGCACCGGCCAGCATCTGCATCAGCGTGGACTTGCCGGCGCCGTTGTGGCCCAGCACCGCCAGCACCTCGCCCGGCGCCAGGCTCAGCGACACGCCGTCGACCGCGTGCACGCCGCCGAACGACTTGCGGGCATCGCGCACTTCGAGCAGGGACGTCGCGCTCATCGCTGCACCACCCGGTCGAACACGACGGCCGCGACGAGCACCTGCCCCAGCACCACCATGCGCCAGCCGATGCCCACGTCGGTCAGCAGCAGCCCGCTGTCGATGCTCTGGATGATGAGCGCGCCCAGCACCGTCCCCGCCACGCTGCCGCTGCCGCCCGCCAGGCTCACGCCGCCGATGACGGCTGCGGCGATGACGGTCAGCTCCATGCCGGTGCCCATGGAGTTCGTGCCCGCGTTCAGCCGCGCCATGGCGACGACCGCCGCCAGCGCGACCAGCGCCGCGAGCAGCAGGTTCAGCTGGATCAGCACGCGGCGCACCGGGATGCCGGCCAGCCGGGCGGCGTCCGGGTTGCCGCCGATCGCATAGACGTAGCGGCCGAAGCGCGTGTGCCTGGCGACGAAGCTCAAGGCCAGCACCACCGCGCCCCACACGAGCAGCGGCAGCGGCAGGCCCTGGCCCTGTTCCTGGCCTTCGATGCGGTAGGCGTTGAACACCGCCACGGCGCCGAGCACGCCCAGCGCCGTCAATGCGGCCTGCAGTGCCTCGCGCGACAGGCTGCGCGGCGCCAGGCCGGCGCGCCGCTGGGCCCGGCGCTGCGCCGCCTGCCAGCCCAGGCACGCCGCCACCAGCAGCAGGCCCACGACCCAGCTCCAGCCCTCACCCAGCGTGCCGTCCATGCCGCCGCCCAGCGCCAGCAGCCCGGGGTCGCTGATCGGCTGCGTCTTGCCATCGGCGATCAGGAAGGCCACGCCACGCAGCGACACCAGCCCGCCCAGCGTGACGACGAAGGACGGCAGGCCCACCACCGCGGACAGCGCGCCCTGGCACAGCCCGATCACGAGCGCGAAGGCCAGGCCCGCCGCCAGCGCCGCCGGCACGCCCCAGCCGTGCGTGTACTGCAGCCAGGCCATCAGCACGCCCACGGCGCCCAGCAGCGAGCCGACGGCCAGGTCGATCTGGCGCGCGACGATGACCAGCGCCATGCCGCTGGCGATGATGCCCACGACGGCCGTCTGCTGCACGAGGTTGGACAGGTTCTCGGCGGTCAGGAAGCTGCCGGTCAGCAGGTGAAAGCCGGTGGCGATGGCCACCAGCACGGCCGCCATGACGGCCAGCCGCTGCGTCGCGCCGCTCACTTGCAGGCGGCCGGCGCCTTGGCCGGGTCCACGCCCTTGCACACCACCGCCTTGCTCACCCAGCCAGCCGTGATGACTTGGTCCAGGTTGGCCTGCGTGATCGCCACCGGCGCCAGGAACTTGGCCGGCAGGCTGACCTTGCGCTCGCCACCGGCCCAGGGCGCGGCGCCTTGCACCTTCTGGCCGTTGGCCAGTTGCACGGCGGCGATGGCCGCCTCCCTGGCCAGCAGGCGCGAGTCCTTCCACACGGACACGGTCTGCGTGCCCAGCGCGATGCGGTTCAGCGCGGCATGGTCGGCGTCCTGGCCGCTGACGGGCACGCCCTTGAGGCCGCGCCCGGCCAGCGCGGCGATCGCGCCGCCGGCCGTGCCGTCGTTGGCGGCCACGACCGCATCCACCTGGCCCTTCGTGCGGGTCAGGATCTGCTCCAGGTTCTTCTGCGCCACCTCGGGCTTCCAGCCGTCGGTGTACTCCTCGGCCACGATCTGCACGTCGCCCCGCTTGACCGCCTCGGCCAGCGCGTCCTGCTGGCCGGCGCGCAGGAAATCCGAGTTCGGGTCGGCGGCCGAGCCCTTGATCATCACGTAGCGGCCCTTCGGCCTGACGGCCAGCACGGCGGCCGCCTGCAGGCGGCCCACCTCGCGGTTGTCGAAGGTGAGGTAGAACACCTCGGGCGACTCGATGAGGCGGTCGTACGCCAGCACCGGCACCTTGCGCGCGCGGGCCTTGGCCAGCGCCGGTGCGATGGCGTCCTTGTCCATCGCCAGGATCACCAGCACCTTGGCGCCCTTGGCCAGCAGCGACTCGATGTCGGCCAGCTGCTTCTCGGGCGAGCCGCCCGCGTCGGCGCTGACGTAGCCGGCGCCCAGGCGGCCCAGTTCGGCCTTCATGGCGGTCTCGTCGGTCTTCCAGCGCTCTTCCTGGAAGTTGGACCAGCTCACGCCGACCACCGGCACCGCTGCAAGCGCTTTCAAGGACAGGCACAACAATGCGCCGGCCGTCCACGTTCCCTGCATTCCCATCGTGTCTCCAACGCCCGTTATCAGTGGCGGGCGGCGGATTCTAGGAAGGCCGGCAACAAAAAAGCGACCCTCGCGGGTCGCCTTTTGTCAGTTTGAAACCGCCTTGTTGCAGGCGGTTCGGGTATTTACTTGGCGGCCAGCGCGGAAGCGCGGCGGATGACCGGCGCGGGGAAGTCACCCAGTTCGCGGGCGGCGTTCTCGCCGTGGTCGGCGGCCAGCGCGGCGGACTGCTCGCTGCGCAGTTCGGTCGGCTTCACGGTCAGCACGGCCTGGCGGGGCAGCTTGGTGGTGGCGACGGCGCTGGCCTTCGCCGAAGCGGATGTCGTCACGTCGATGCCCTTTTCACCCTGGATGGCGGCGAGTTCGCCGCTGTTGCGGGCGGCCACCAGTTCGGCGATGACGGCTTCGCGGGTCAGCGGGGCGGCGGTTTGGGCCGAAGCGGCGCCAGCGGCGATCAGCAGGGTGGCGGCGACAACGGTAGACAGCTTGCTCATGATGATTTCCTTCAAGTCCTCGGCGGCTCTGCCGCCTGGTTCACTTGGGCATCGCGACCGCGGTGTCCATGGGTTGAACTGTAGGCAGGGGGACTCAGTAGAAACACTAGTTACAGATCAATGAGCTATTCAGAAATCAAAAACAATCGAGCCGGATGCAATTTCGTCATGCACGAAAAAAGCGCAATTCGTTGCAAAACCGGGAATGGGCCGGTGCGTCACGCACCAAACAGCGCCGCCCAGGCCCCTGCGCCGCGCCGGCCGCTCTTCCTGTGCGCGCGTTGGCGGTGACACGGGGCCGTTCGCCCGACGCAGGCCGCCGGCCTGCCGCGGCGACTTCAGCGGTGCTCGAAGCTCGGCGCCCGCTTGGCCAGGAAGGCCTCCATGCCTTCATGCTGGTCATGGCTGCCAAACAGCGCGTGGAAGTAGCGGCGCTCCACCTGCACGCCGTCGCTCAGCGGCGCCTGGTAGGCCAGGTTCACCAGCTCCTTGATGAGCATGACCGACGGGCCGCTGAAGCCGTTGATGGTCTCGGCCGCGGCCAGCGCCTCGTCCAGCAGCTTGTCCGCCGGCACCACCCGCGACACCAGCCCCGCGCTCTCGGCCTCGGCCGCGCCCATCATGCGGGCGGTCAGCAGCATGTCCATGGCCTTGCTCTTGCCGATGGCACGCGGCAGGCGCTGCGTGCCGCCGGCGCCTGGCACGATGCCCAGCTTGATCTCGGGCTGGCCGAACTTGGCCGAGTCCGCCGCGATGATGAAGTCGCACATCATCGCCAGCTCGCAACCGCCGCCCAGCGCGAAGCCACCCACGGCCGCGATGACCGGCTTGCGCACCTGCAGGATGGTTTCCCAGTTCTTGGAGATCAGGCCGCTCTTGAACGCCGTGGCGAAGGTGTGGGGCAGCATGGTCGGGATGTCGGCACCGGCCGCGAAGGCGCGCTCGGAGCCCGTCAGCACGATGCAGCCGATGCCGTCGTCGGCGTCGAAGGCCAGCAGCGCCTCGCCCAGTTCATCCATCAACTGGTCGTTGAGCGCGTTCAGCGCCTTGGGCCGATTCAGCGTGATGAGGCCGGTCTTGCGCGGACCGTCGCCGTGCTGAGCGGTGAGGATGCATTCATAGGTCATCGGGTCAGTCTCCGGGGGAGGTTGTTGGCGGATTCTGGCGCGGCTTGCAGCGGCGCGCTCTTGAGTATCAGGTCGACCCAGGTGTCCGCGTCCTGGCGGATCACCAGCCGTACCGGCAGGTATTGCAGCGCCGGCGCCAGCCAGACCTCGGCGGTCAGGTCGCCGTTGCCCGCGGGGCGGCTGGGCCTGAGGTGCCAGCCCTGCACGGGACCGAGCGGCGTGTCCAGCGTCTCCTCCCCGAGCACCTCGTATTGCCAGTCGTAGGCCCGGCGCGGCAGCAGCAGCGGGAAGCGCACCACATGGCCGGCCTGCAGCGGCTCGCGCCCGGTCAGGAACAGCCAGGTGAGCTGCACGAACTGGCTGGCCGCATCCTGCCCTCCGCGCACGGCCGGCACGCGCTGGCCGCTGGCGAGCTGCACCTCGCCCGGCTGGAACAGCACGCTGGCGCGGCGCGGCTCGCCGAAGATCACGCGGGTCTCCTCGTCGTAGCGCTGCGGCGCGATGCCCTCCAGCGTCAACATGCCCTGGCTGCTCATGCGCCGCGAGACGAACGGCGCAAAGCTGGGGCCGACACCGACATCCAGGTTGACCTGGTAGCGGGTCCCCTGGCGCAGCCACTCGACCTGCGCCTGGCCGCTCACCGGGCCGCGGTAGTTGCCGGTCAGCACGTAGGTGAGGCGCGTCGACAGCGGCCATTCGGGGCCGGGCTCGCCGTCGGCCGGCTGGGAGGCCGATGGCGCCGCCGATGCCGGCTCGGCGGCGGGGGCGGACGACGCGGCGTCGGCCATGGTCACGGGCTCGGGCGGCGGTGCCGGCGCTGGTGCGGGTTCAGTGGGGGGCTCAGGCGCGGGCTCAGGTGAGGAAGCCGGTGCGTCGGGCACGCGAACAGCAGCGTCGGCAGCCTTGGCCGGTGGCTGAGGTCGCGTTCCTGCGCGCGCGGCCGGCGGCTCGCGCAGCGTCATCTCGCGCACCAGCGCCACCTGCAGGCGCTCGGGCATGGGCGGCGGGCCCTCGCTGACCCAGCCGTCGTGGATGCGCTGCACCTCGTGGCCCAGCAGCAGGTGCAGGGCCAGCACGGCCAGCACCAGCAGCGCCGGTGGCCGGGGCGCCTTCATGCCGGGCTCAGGCGCCCAGCCAGCGGCGCCGCGCGGCGTGGGTGCCGTCGGCCAGCGTCAAGGCGACGGCTGCAGGCTGCGGCGCGGGCAGGTCCACGTCGAGCTCGACGAGGCGCTGGTCGCGGCTGACGAGCAGGCGCAGCCGCGTCTGGCGAGGTTCGAGCAGACCCGGCGCATCGTCCAGGCGGCGCAGCCGCCAGCCGTTGCAGCCCAGGATCTCGTCCCGCGCATTCACGCCGCCGGCCTCGGCCGCGCCGCCCGTGAGCACATGCGTCACGCCGATACCCGTCAGCGCGCCTTCGCGCACGCGCAACCCCAGGCGCTGGGCCACGGTCGCGCGGCCCTCCTCGCGCCAGGCCACCCCGGTGGCCTCCAGCACCTCGCGCAGCGGCAGCTCACCGGTGCCGTGGACCCAGCCCAGCAGCTGAGCCGCGAGCTCGTCATCGCCCAGCGACTTCACCGCGGCGAGGATGTCGGCCTCGCTGATCGGGCCGCCCGCACTGCGCTGCCAGAGCCGCTGCATCAGTGCGTCGAGGCTGGACTTGCGTGCCCTCAGCCCCATGTCAAGGCACAGCGCGACGAGGGCGCCCTGCGCGTAGTAGTTGCTCGCCGCGTTGACGCTGTTCTCGTCGGGACGGTAGTACTTGGTCCAGGCCTCGAAGCTGGCCTGCGCCAACGGCTGCACGCGGCGGCCGGGCGACGCCAGCACGCCGTTGACCGACGCCGCCAGCAGCTTGAGGTAGCGCGGCGCGTCGACGAGGCCCGCGCGCTTGAGCATCAGTTCGTCGTAATAGCTGGTGAAGCCTTCGAAGAACCACAGCAGCTCGGTGTAGTTCTCGCGCTGGTAGTCGAAGCGCGCGAACTCGGCCGGGCGCATGCGCTTCACGTTCCAGGCGTGGAAGTATTCGTGGCTGAACAGACCCAGCAGCCGCGTGTAGGGTTCGCTGGGCGCCGCGCCTTCCGCGGCCGTCGGCAGCTCGCGGCGCGCGCAGATCAGCGCCGTGCTGGCGCGGTGCTCCAGCCCGCCGTGGCCCTCGTCCAGCGCCCACAGCAGGAAGCTGTAGCGCTCGAACGGCGCACCGTGCTTGCCGTCACCCCAGAAGGCGATCTGCGCCTCGCAGATGCGCTGCACGTCGGCCAGCAGCCGTGTGCCATCGAAGCTGGGCCAGGCGCCCGCCACGACGACACGGTGCGGCACACCGGCGGCGACGAACTCGCCCTGCCAGTGCGGGCCGATCTCGAAGGGGTGGTCCAGCAGCTCGTCGTAGTCGGCCGCTTCATAGCCGCCCGCGACGGCACGCATCTCGGTCGCGACGTGCCAGCCCTTGGGCACACGCGCCAGCTCGATGCGGTGCACCCCGCCCTCGTGGCCGAGCGCGCGCAGGCACAGGCTGCTGGCGTTGAAGAAGGCGCGCTGGCTGTCCAGCCAGGCGGTGCGCACCGAGGCGTCGAAGGCATAGACCTCGTAGCTCAGCACCAGCGCGGCGCGGCCGGTGCAGCGCACGCGCCAGCTGGCCTTGTCGAGTTGCTCGATGGGCAGTTCGCGGCCGCCCTGCGTGGCCGTCAGCCGGCTCAGGTGCTTGGCGAACTCGCGCACCAGGTAGCTGCCGGGGATCCACACCGGCAGGCTGACCTCTTGCTCGGCAGCGGGCGCCGGCAGCGTCAGCGTGACGCGGTAGCGGTGGGCCGCGAGGTCGGCCAGCTCGATGCGGTAGCGCGGAACGGTCATACCCAACGATCCACTTCGCTTGCGCGGCACCGTATCGCGGGCCGAGCGCTGGGCCGCTCCCGAGCCGGCCCGCTTGGGCGATGTGCTTGCGGCTCAATGCCGCAAGCATCGCCGTCCCCTCGGGGGACCGGCCAAGGTACGCCTTGGACGAGGGGCTTCATTTCAACTGCCCGCGGCAGCGAGGAAGCAGCTCAACGACGAGACGGCCGTGAGCCGAAAGCGCAGCGTCAGCCAGTCGGCAGCGCCGAGCTGCGGGTAGATGCGCCGGTCCATCGCGTAGCAGGCGATCAGCACGCCGCCGTGCAGGGCCAGGCCGGCGTAGGGCGACATCAGCACGCCCAGCCAGCCCAGCAGCGCCGCGCTGACGCCCCAGACGAACGGCTGCCGGCCCGGCAGGCCGCGCGCGAAGGACAGGCCCCAATGGATGCCCCCCAGGAAGGCGATGACCAGCCCCGCGTAGGCCGACAGCGCCAGGCTGACGAAGGCATGCTGGTCGAGGTCGCGGCCACCGATCAGCCAGATCAGCGCGCAGCCCGCGACGAACGGGATCAGGCCGGCATAGGCCAGACGGTGGGCGACTCCACGCGGGTCTGCGGCGCTCATCGGATCAGGACTTGGCTGCGGCGGGCGCCACCGTCAGGCCCTGCAGGCGCTTCTCCAGCTCGACCGGGCCGACGGCACCAGGGATGCGGCTGCCGTCCTCGAACACGATGGCCGGCGTGCCGTTGACGTGGATCTTGCGCGACAGCGCCAGGTTGCGCTCCAGCACGCCGTCGTCGCAGCCGACCGGCGACTTGGGCGGCGCCTCGCCCTTGAGCATCCAGTTCAGCCATGCGCCGGCGTTGTCCTTGGCGCAGACGATGCCGCGCGACTTCTCGGGCGAGTCGCCGCCGAGGATGGGGATGAGGAAGGTGTAGACCGTCACGTCCTTCATCTCCTGCAGGCCCTTCTCGAAGCGCTTGCAGTAGCCGCAGTTCGGATCGGCGAAGACGGCGATGCGGCGCTTGCCGCTGCCGTTCTTCCAGACCACGGCGTCCTTGAAGGGCAGGCTGGCGAAGTCCACGCGGTTGAGCTGCGCCACGCGTTCCTCCGTGAGGTTCTTGCGGGACTTGAGGTCGAGCAGCTCACCGCCTTCGATGAGGAAGCTGCCCGTCGCGTCGGTGTAGCGGATCTCGTTGCCCATGCGCAGTTCCCAGAGGCCGGGCATGGGCGTGGCGCGCACCTCGTCGATCTTCACGCTGGGCAGGCGCTCGGTGAAGGCCTTGCGGATGACACCTTCATTGGCCGCGGCGGGCAGGCTCAGCGCGGCGAGCAGGAGGGCGGACAGGGTGGCACGGTTGAGCACGATGGACAGTCTCGGAGCAGAGGTTCAGAGCCCGAGCGCACGCTGGGTCAGCCAGCGCTTGACGGGAGCGAGTTGGTTCAACGCGTCCAGCCCGCGGTTGCGCAGGCCCTGCGCGGCGGAGGACGGATGGGCGAAGAGGCGTTGCAGTGCGTCGGTCAGCTCGCCCATGGCGAGCGTGGGCGCGAGGCGTTCACGGGCATAGCGGCGCAGCAGCCGCTCGTCGCCCAGCGGCCGCCAGGGCTCGCGCGCGGCGATGACGGCGGACAGCGCGGCCACGTCGGCCAGGCCCAGGTTCAGGCCCTGGCCTGCCAGCGGATGCACCAGGTGCGCCGCATCGCCCAGCAGCGCCCAGCCGGGGCCGCTGACTTCGCCGGCACGCGCGAGCGCGAGCGGCCAGGTGGCGCGCACGCCACCCAGCGCCAGCACGCCGGCCGCGCCACCGGTGGCGGCATGGAGCTCGCGTTCGAAGTCGGCCGCGTCCATCGCCAGCAGCGCCTGCGCGCGCTCGTCGGCGCAGGACCAGACCAGCCCGTAGGACTGCGCCGGGCTGGGCCGCTCGAACGGCAGCAGCGCGAGCACCTCGCCACCGGCACCGAACCACTGGCGGGCGATGCCCTGGTGCCGCCGGTCGGCGACGAGGCGGGTCGCCAGCGCTCGATGGCCGTAGGGCCTGGGCTGGAACGCCACGCCCAGCGCCTGGCGCGCCGCGGACTCCCGGCCCTCGCACAGCGCGGTCAGCGCGGCCGGCGTGGCCGCGTCGACATTGCGGATGTGCGGCGAGAAGCGCAGCGCCGTCGCCAGCTGGGTGTCCAGTGCCGCGGCGTCGACGATGACCGCCAGCTCGCGCACGCCCTGCTGCCAGGCGGAAAAGCTCAGACGGCCGGCGGCCTGCCCACCAGCCGTGTCGCCGCAGACGACCATGTCGTAGACCGGGCAGACGGCGTCGGTGGGCAGGCCGTCCCAGACCTTGAGTTCGGTCAGCAGCGCGACGGAGGCGGCGTTCAGCGCATAGGTGCGCACGTCGTCCGCACGCGCCGCCTCGGGCGCGCCGGCCAGGCCGACCGACAGCCCCTGGGCGGCCAGGCTGAGCGCGAGGCTGCTGCCCACCGCCCCGCGGCCCTTGACCAACACGTCCACACTTTGCATGCGGCGATTGTAGGCAGGGGGGGTTGCCCGCACGCCGCCCCGGGATGCGGGTGAGAGGCTGTCCGCCCGGCCGACTAAAATCCCGTGCTTCGGCCCCGGCCCGCCGCCGGACGCCGCCCACCCCAGAAAGCCCCGCCATGAGCCTCAAATGCGGCATCGTGGGCCTGCCCAACGTCGGCAAGTCCACGCTTTTCAACGCCCTGACCAAAGCCGGCATCGCCGCCGAGAACTACCCGTTCTGCACCATCGAGCCCAACGTGGGCATCGTCGAGCTGCCCGACCCGCGCCTGGCGGCGCTGGCGGAGATCGTCAAGCCCGAGCGCGTGATGCCGGCCGTGGTGGAGTTTGTCGACATCGCCGGCCTGGTGGCCGGTGCGAGCAAGGGTGAGGGCCTGGGCAACCAGTTCCTGTCGCACATCCGCGAGACGGACGCCATCGTCAACGTGGTGCGCTGCTTCGAGGACCCGAACGTCATCCACGTCAACGGCAAGGTCGATCCGATCTCCGACATCGAGGTGATCCAGACCGAGCTGTGCCTGGCGGACCTGGGCACCGTCGAGAAGAGCCTGCACCGCTACAACAAGGTCGCCCGCGCGGGTGACAAGGAAGCCATCGCGCTGGTCAAGGTGCTGGAGAAGTGCCAGGCCGCGCTGGACCAGGCCCAGCCGGTGCGCACCATCGCCTTCAGCAAGGAAGAGCTGGCCATCCTCAAGCCGCTGTGCCTGATCACGGCCAAGCCGGCGATGTTCGTCGGCAACGTCTCGGAAGACGGTTTCGAGAACAACCCCTTCCTGGACCGCCTGAAGGAGTACGCGGCGGCCCAGAACGGCCCGGTGGTGGCGATCTGCGCCAAGACCGAGTCCGAGCTGTCCGAGATGGAAGACGAGGACCGCGCACTGTTCCTGGCCGAGATGGGCCAGGACGAGCCGGGCCTGAACCGGCTGATCCGCGCCGCCTTCAAGCTGCTGGGCCTGCAGACCTATTTCACGGCCGGTGTGAAAGAGGTGCGCGCCTGGACCATCCACATCGGCGACACCGGCCCGCAGGCGGCCGGCGTCATCCACACCGATTTCGAGAAGGGCTACATCCGCGCCCAGACCATCGCCTACGACGACTTCATCAAGCACCGCGGTGAACAGGGCGCGAAGGACGCGGGCAAGATGCGCGCGGAAGGCAAGGAGTACGTCGTCAAGGACGGCGACGTGCTGCACTTCCTGTTCAGCCCGACCTGACCGTCCAGGCGCTGGCACCGAAGGCGGCCGCGGGCCGCCTTTGTCATTGCAGCTTCACCACCAGCACGACCTGGCCCGTGAGGCCGCTGCCCAGCGTGCCGCCGAAGCTCCATTCGACGCGGCCACTGGCGCCCTGCGCCGGCTGCGCCGTGACGCTGCAGCTGAGTTGCGCACTGGGCATGGTGCCGCAGCTGGCGGATTCGAACACCGTGTAGGCCGGCGTGGCGTCCGCGATCTTCAGTGTCGCCAGCACGTCGCTGCTGAGGTTGGCGAAGGTGATGGTGTAGGTGATGAGGTCGCCGCTTTTCGCGGCGGCGCGGTCCACGGCCTTGACGAGCTGCAGTCCCGCGGCGGTGGCGGTGCCCACGGTGGTGACGTCGTTGCGCTGCTGGTCGCGCGACAGCGTGCTGTTGGCGTAGACGAAGTGCGCCGTCAGCGTCAGCGCCTGCTTGGCGCCATCGGCGGCACCGGCCGGTGCGCCGACCTTGACGATGAGGCACAGCTTCTGGTCCGCGGCCAGGACCACGGCAGCGGGCATCACGTCGTCGGTGGCATCGATGCGGCCGTTGCAGTCGGCGTCGCGGTAGACCGTCACCGTCCAGTTGGGCGGCGGCGTGCTGGCCGAGATGGTCACCGTGCCGCCGCTGCCAGCCACGAAGGTGTGCGGGTAGGCCGCGAAGGCACCGGCGAGCACGCTCTGCTGGCCGTCCGGCTGCAGGCTGTTGGCGGGCACGTCGCCGAAGTTGACGCCGGTGTAGCTGTTGCCGGCAGTGAGGGTCGCGCTGATGCTGCCGTCCGCGGCGGCGAAGCTGCCCCCCGTGCTGCCCGGCGCGCCGGAGACCGTCACCCAGGCGGCATCGACCGACGCGTGCGCGATCTTCACGACGCCGGTGGCCGTGGATGGCACCCACAGCGTGTAGCTGCCGCTGTCCGCCGTGGTGGCGCGGTCCAGCACGGTGGCGCTGCCGTCGGTCACGACCAGCGCGATGCCGGCCAGCGTCGCCTCCGCGCCGTCGCGCACGCCGTTGTTGGGCAGGCCGCTGCCGGCGCCGTTGTCCTTGAACACCAGGCCCGTGAGCCGGCTGCCGTGGAACAGCCCGAAGCGCTGGCCCGGCACGTCGGCCGCGCCCAGCGTGAAGCTGCGGCTCAACGTGGGCGCCTCGGTGCCCAGCCAGCCGGCCGGCACGGCGGGCGACACGTCGGTGGCGCTGGCGTTGGCATTGACGACCACCGCATAGCCTGCCGCGGCCACGCTGGGGAAGCTGAACGCGCCGCTGGACGGCGTGACGGCCACGACCGCGATGGCCGGGCCGGCGGGCTGCGTGGCGGGCACGAGCTTGGCGTACAGCGTCAGCCCGGTGCCCGCCTCGCCGCCGTCCAGGCTGGCGTTGTGGTTGGCATCCTCGTAGACCGTGCCGGTGACGGCGCAAGCCAGCACCGTGCCCTGCGTGTTGATGTCGGTCTCCCCCAGCCGGATGCCCAGCAGGTTCAGCACCGGGTTGACGAGGCCGCTGACGAGGTTGCCGACGGTGTTGGTCAACGCCCCCTGCATGACGGGTTTGAGCAGGTTCAGCACCGCGTTGGTCACGCCGCTCAGCAGCCCCGGCCCGAGGTCGAGCTGCAGGTTGCCGACCAGTGAGCCGACCAGGCTGGTGGCGAAGCCGGCGTTGGCGTAGACCGTGGCCGACGGGCTGCCCGGCGTCAGCGTCACCGAGCTGCTGCCGCTGGCACTGCCGACGGCCGCGGCCTTGGCCCGGATGTCGATGCTCAGCGCGCCGACCTTCAGCGCGCCGATGACGCCCCAGTCCAGGTCGCTGGCGACGCTGATCGGGTGGTTGCGGTTGAAGAACAGCGCGTCGTCGATGCTGCCCAGGTACAGCGCTGCCACGCCCGGCGTGGCCTGCACGGTGACGGCGTTGCTGATCGTGTTGATCGCGGTGATGACGCCGTCGGTGCGGGCCACCTCCACGTACACGTCGAGATGACCGATGCTGGCAGAGACGCCGCCGCCCAGCAGCGCGGTGAGCGCGGAGATGTCGAGGTTGACCGACACCAGGTCCACCCCCAGCTTCACGCGCAGCGCGGCCGAGTGGAACGTGCTGCCCACCGCGCCGCAGACGATGACGGGCGGCTCGATGACTTGCGCCTGCAGCGTCACGCCACCCAGCAGCGAGCCCAGGCCGAGGCTGCTGCCCGACAGCGTGATGGCGCTGGGGGTGCTGACCAGGTTGCGGCCGTTGTAGAGCTGCAGCACGCCGGTGACCAGCTCCAGCGCGTTGACGCGCGTGGTGCCCAGCACGCCGTTGCTCTGCAGCAGCTGGCCGAGCTGGATGGGCGTGCTCAGGCCGCTGAGCGGCAGCCTGAGCGAGTTCAGCGCGGCGGCGAGCTGGGTCTTGCCTTCGGCCGTGGCGCCGGTGGTGGCCGCGGTGAGCAGGTCCAGCACAGTGACGTTGCTCGCCAGCGTGGACGCGGGCGTGGAGGCGTTCACCTGCGCCTGCAGCGCGCCCACGGTGCGCAGCAGGCTCACGTCGCCGGTGGCCAGCGTGTTCCAGTCGGCCACGCTGACGTTGAGCGTGGAGTTGGTGAGACTGCCCAGCAGCGCATTCAGCAGCGCGCCGCGCGTGGAGTCCACGCTGGCCAGGCGCGGGCCGGCAGACACGCAGCCCAGGCCGCTGCAGGCGGCGTGGGCGGTGGCGCACGACAGCAGCACGGCGGCCAGCAGCCAGGCCTTCATGAGACGGAGAAGCAGGGTCATGAGCTCATGCGCGCGAACAGGCGCTCGTCGAATTTGAACCGCAGCCGGACATAAACGCCACGCGCCGTCGCGTCGTCGCCCGACAGGTCACGGTCCTTGAAGCCACGCAGGTTGACGCCGGCCGACGCCCACATGTTGTCCCGCACGCGGTAGCCGAGCTCGGCGCCGACGGCGGTCTGGCGGCTGCGCAGGCGGGCGTCGCCCATGACGCTGGCGTTGACGCCCACGTCCCAGCGGTCGCCGATGTCCTGCGTGACGCGGCCGCTGACCAGCTGGGCTGCGGTGCGGCTGCGCAGGCCGGCGACCACTTCGGTCAGCAGCTTGGCGGCGTAGCGGCCGGTGACCTCCAGCCCGCGGCCGACCTGGCGTTCGGCGTGCAGGCTGACGATGTGCGCCCGGCGGCTGTCCGCATCGGTCACGCCGCCGCGCTCGTCCTTGTACTCGTAGCGGCCCAGCGCGTTGAAGCGTTGGGCGTCGTCGCGGTAGGCGGCGCCGAGCTGCAAGCGCTCCTGCCAGCGGTCGGTGCCCGTGCCGTGGGCGATCGTGCCGGCCAGCACGTTCTTGCCGAGCAGCGTCCAGCGCTCGTCCAGCTTGACGGCCAGGCCCAGCGTGGACAGCACGCCGGTGCTGCCGGCGCTCTCGCGCAGCTCCAGGCGGGCGCTGCCCTTCCAGCGCGGGTCGGCGGTGTACTCGATGGCACCGGTCACGGCGGCGCTGTCGTTGCTGGCCTTGCCGTCGCCGGGGGCACCGGCCAGCGCCTGCACGCGCTCCAGGCTGGCGTTGACGCGCAGGCCCGGGCTCAGCAGCCACTGGTTGCGCAGGCCGATGGCCGCCTCGGTCTCGCGGCCCGAAAAGGCCTCGCGGCCACGGTACTCGCTGAACACACGGCCTTCGCCACCGGCCAGGCCCGTGCCCATGTCCAGGCCGACGACGGTGGTGTTGCGGCGCTGCGTGGCGTCCAGCGCGTAGGGGCCGGTCAACGAGGAGATCAGCTCGTGTCGCGCATACAGGCGGCCGCGGCCGGCGAGCTGGTAGTCGCCGCCGACGGCAACGAGACGCTTGCTGCTGTCGCGCACATCCTGCTCGCCTTCGACGAAGACCGAGGCCGTGGGCAGGCCGGGCACCGGCATGCTGGCCTTGGCGCGCAGCGTGGTGGTGGTCTGCCCGGCCGCGCCGGCGTCGGCCGTGGCCCCGTGCTGCTGCACGTGGCGCGCGCCCAGCTCGACCTTGCTGCCCCCCTCGAAGCTGCGCTCCACGCCCACCAGCACGCCGTTGCGGCGGCTGTGGTTGGCGAGGTCGCCGGAGGACAGCGCCTCGCCGGTCAGGCGGGTGCGTTCGTCGAGTCTGTAGGTGCCCTGGGCGCCGCCTTCGCTGCGGCCGCTGTTGATCTGCGCGGAGCGGTTGTCGAAGCCGACGTCGCTGCGCGCGGCGTAGACACGCCCCTTGAGTTGCTTGCCTTCGTGCGTCAGCGCCACGCGCTGCGCGTCGCCGCTGTGAGCGGCCGCGCCGTCCCCGCCGCCGTCGAGCGCCGGGCCGCGTTCGATGCGGGCGACCTCGGCGCTCAGCACGGTGCGCTCGGCGACCTGGTAGCGCGCGTTGACGCTGCCCATCTGCATCGTCGCCAGCGGGTTCCAGTCGCGCACCAGCGTGCCGCCGACCTGCAGCGCCTCGGTGGCCTGCCATTGCGCATCGGCGCCGGCCACCCAGAACGCCGCGCCGCCCTGCTCCACCTCGTAGGTGACGCGGATGGACAAGGGGTTGAGGTCGGCGTCGAGGCTGGCCACAGGCGCGCGCATCAGCAGGCGGCCGGTGACGGGCTCCAGTTCGTAGTCCGCGAAACGGGTCATGGCCAGCGTGCGGACGATGAGCGCGGGCTGGTTGCGGTCGCGCACGAGGATCTCGACCTTCTCGCTGTTGGCGGCCACGTTGCCCGCCAGCGCGAACGGGCCGGACGTGCCGTTGGCACGCAGCTCGACGATCTGCTGGCGCGTGCTGTCGCGCGAGGCCCAGACGTTGGCGTTGAGGCCCCCGACCTGCAGGTGCTCCTTGATGCCGTTGAGGCTGCGCTGGTAGGTGCCGAGCTGGCGTGTCGGGTCGTCGCCTTGCGTCGTGAAGTCGCCGTACAGCAGCGAGGACTGGCCGCGGTCGATGCGCACGTACAGGCGGCCGGTGGACTGGGCGTCGAAGCCGCGCTCCGACGAGTCGCCGTAGACCGGGTAGAACGCGTCGGGCTGGATGTCGCGGAACAGGCGTTCGCGGGTGCGCTTGTCGGAGTCGTAGGCCACGGTCAGCAGCGCGTCGCCGCGGACCTTGCCCTTCAGGAACATCGCCGCGCGGGTGTCGGCCTGGCCCGTGTCGCCGGTGGAGAAGGCGCGCAGCTGCTCCTCGAAACCGTCGGCGCTGCTGGCGGATTGCACCTGGCTGCGCTTCAGGCGACGCAGGTTGAAGGCGGCATCGACGACGCCGACGGCCATCAGCGGGCGCAGCGCGGCGACGATGGCCACGCGGGCATCGGCCGCGATGCCATCGCTGGCGACCTGCAGCCGGGCCTCGCCGGGCACATCGGGCGCCTGCCACTGCAGCACGGCCTCGCCGCCTTCGATGAAGGTCTGCAGCTCGGGCGTGCGCGGATCCAGGTCGGGCGTGGCCCAGCGGCCGGGCGCGAGATTCAGCGTGACCGGCAGGCGCGCATCGACCGCCAGGCCGCGGGCGTCTTCCAGCCGCAGGCGCACGGGGACGGAGGCGCCGGCATCCACGCGGGCAGGGGCCTCGATGACGATGCGGGCCAGCGTGCCGGCCAGGCGCACGGTCAGTTCACGCGTGGCGCGCAGCTGGCCGAACGCGTCGCGCTCCTGCAGCGTCAGCCGGTTGTCGCCCGCGCGCAGCGGCAGGCCGATGTAGGTGCGGGTCTCGGTCTGCTCGGCGGCGGACTCGGCGCGCTCGCCGACGCGCTCGTCGCCGACCGGCTCGCCGTTCACGCGCAGCGACATCACCGCACCCAGGTGGCCGATGACGCGCAGCGTGCTGTCGGTGGCGGCCATCACCTGGCCGTCCGTCACGCGCAGAAAGCGCGGCAGCGTGGTGTCGCCGTCGGCGTCGGATTGCAGCGGGACGACCGGGCCGGCAGGGGCTGCGGCGACGGGCAGCGCCGCGTCGACATCGCCCGCCTTGTCGCCGATGCGGCCGCTGGCCGGCAGTGCACGCAGGTCCTGTGCCGCCGCCGTCGCGGTGGGCGTGAGCGAAGCGCGCAGTGCGCCGGTGATCTCGCCGGCCTGGGCGCGGGCGGCCTGCACGCGCTCGGCGATCTGGGCGCGCATCGCGTCGCTGCAGCCGCCCAGTGCGAAGTCGGCACGCTGCAGTTCGCCTGCGCGTGGGTCGACGAAGCGGCTGGCGCCGTCGCCGGCATGGCGCTGCGAGATCGCCAGCGGCAGGGCGCCGGTGGGCAGCGTGACGGGGTCCAGCTTCAGCACGTGGGTGCGCGGCGTCAACCCGTACAGGCTGTAGCGGCCGGCGCCATCGGTGGTGACCGAGGTGCCGTCCTCCAGCCACAGGCGCACGCCGGGCACGCCGGGTTCGCCTTCGTCCTTCAGGCCGTTGGCGTTGCAGTCGGCGAACACGGTGCCCAGGACGATGGCGCGGTCAGCGAACACACCGGCCTCGACCTTGACCTTGGCCGTGGCGATGTTGCTGCGCACGTCGGCCGCGCCGTCGGCGACAGCCTGAGCGCGGTTGACGCCGTCGCCCTGCAGCGCACCGGTGCCGACACGCACGCGGTAACGCACGGTGTGCTCGGCCGCGCCCTGCAGGGCGCCGGCGAAGGTCCAGGTCAGGCGCGGGCCGGCGCCACCGGTGGGATCGGCGGCCGCGCGGCCGTCGATGCGGGTGCTGCCGGGCACGTAGCGAAAGCCCAGCGGCAGCGTGTCCAGCAGGCGCACCTGCGACAGCGCGGCCTGGCCGGTGTTCTTCACCGAGACGGCGTACTCCAGCGTCTCGGCGATCTCGACCGTGTTGCGCGAGGCCATCTTCTGCACCAGCAGCGCACCGGGGATGGGGTCCAGCGGCAGGTTGACGACGGCGTTGTCGGTGGCCGCGGTGACGCGGAAGACCGCACCGTAGGACGCGGCATCGACCGGGAAACTGCCCGACCAGCCGGCGGCGAGATCGGCCGTGCGGCTGGACGGGTAGGCGTAGTCGGTCGGCGGCGCGACCATCAGCCGGTACTGGCTGGGGAGCAGGAAGGGGAAGCTGTAGCCGCCGTCGGCGTCGGACATGACGACGTTGGGCATGGGGGTGACGCCGTCCGGGCCGAACACGGCAGCGGCACCGCCCGCACGGCCGCCGTTGCCGTCGCCGCTGACATCGATCAACCAGACCCGCACACCGGCCAGCGGCTGGCCGGTGCTGGTGTCGAAGATGAACGCGCGGCTGTCCAGCCGGAGCTTGGCGTTCAGCGTGCCGCCTTTGCAGTCGGACGCGGTGGCTTCGATGACGTCGCCGGGCATCACGTCGAAAGCGCCGGCGATGGCCCGGGCCGACGCGCGCCAGTCACGGTTGGTGAGCG
The DNA here is from genome assembly GCF_965229315.1 of Roseateles sp. GTDB lineage: Bacteria > Pseudomonadota > Gammaproteobacteria > Burkholderiales > Burkholderiaceae_C > Pelomonas. The sequence continues at coordinate 316,571 of NZ_CBDDJA010000002.1, read as the reverse complement.
GCTGCTGCAACACGAAGACGCCGGTGTTGGGCGCCGTCTCGATGGCGGTATAGGCGCCGCTCTGGCCGGAGCGCACGGCGCGCAACTGCACCGTGAGGGTGTCGGCGCGCAGCGGGTCGGCGTTGCAGCCGCTGGCGCGAACCAGCGGGAACAGACGATGGCCGGTGACGGTGGTGAGGGTCTGCTGCTGGTACTGGTCGTCGCGGTAGAAGGCCATCGAGGCGTCCACTTCGGGGCTCATGGCCCTGACGATGTTGGAGCCCGCCTGCTCGCTGCGCCCGTCGACGCTGCCGACATAGGTGGCACGCGCCTGGGCCACGATGGTCAACACGCCCTCGGCGGCATGCGCCGAAGCCGCACCGAGCAGCGCCACGGCCTGGCACGCGATGAGCGTGGAACGGCGCAGCAGTGAACGGACGGTGCAACGAATCATGGGCGCAGGGGGCGGAGCGGGTGAGGGGCGGGTTGGCGCTGGCGGCTGGGCGGCCACGGCGGCCGCACGAATCAGCCGCGAAAGAATAAAAAACGCCCGGGCAGCACAGAACCAGGGAATCGCACCGGCGCGCGCGGTGGAAATCGGGAAAGTGCTGGCAGTGAATTGCCTACACGGCTGCCGCCTGCCGTGCCTGCCGTGCCCACCGCGAGGCCGGGAGCCGGGCTGCCATGCAGGGCGCCGCCCCGGGCGCTCGGTGCGGGCTGACGCCGAGGTCGTGCGCACAAGGCTGCGCCCGGCGCGGGCCCAGAGGCGCCGCGCCGGGCGGGGAACGGGTGGCGCAGGCCTCAGCTCACGGGTCGATACGGACGCCGAAGCGCAGCACGACGAGGGCACCGGGCGCCAGCGACGGCACGGTGACCTGCACGGTGCCGCGGCCACCGGCTGCCGGCGCCGTGACGGTGCCCGCGGTCGCCGCGGCCGGCACCGCGGCGCTGTACGTCGTGTAGGCCGGCGTCGAGTCGCTGATGACCAGGTTGGTCACCGTCACGGGGCCGATGTTGGTGGCCGTGATTTCGTAACGCAGGCAGCCGCCCGGAGCCGCGCCGGTGGTGATGGCGACCGGCGACATGGCGGTGTCGGCCGTGCCGTCGCAGGCCACGTCGATGGCCTGCGTCTTGGCCAGCGTGACCTGCGAGGCAATGACGCTGCTGGTGTCTGTGGCGGTCGTGGCGGCCGGCGCCGCGACGCCGCCATTGGTGCCGGACAGCGTGACGCTCAGCGTGGTCACGTCGGCCTGGCCGTTGGGTGCGCCTGCAGGCGCGGTGACCTTGACGAACAGCCTGGCATTCTTGCCCGGCGCCAGGCCCGCGCTGGTGTTGGCGCCGTTGCTGCCGCCCGTCAGCTGCGACAGGTCGGTGACGACCGGATCGCTGGCGTCGAGCACGCCGTCGTTGTTCTTGTCCCAGTACACGACGGAGGTGAAGCCGGCTGCGGAGTCGCTGGCGGAGATGGCCCCCGTGCTGGCCACGCCGTCGCCTTCGGGCACATTGCCGGTGTTGGTCAGGATGTGCGTGTAGACCACCGTGCCGCCCGGTGTGAGCTGGCCGCTGTTGCTGGCCGTGAGCGCCAGGCTGCGCACGGTGGCAATGGTGACGGCGTCGTGCAGCACGTCGCTGGCGCCGGTGGTGGCGGACTGGGCGCGGAAGTAGAGCAGCAGGGTGCCTGCGCTGGCATTGGCCGGCGCGGTCACGTCGGCGTAGACCGTCTTGTTGGCACCGGCATTGATGACGCCGGTGTTGTCGAGCACGGTGCCATTGGCATCGCGGAAGACGACGGACCAGCCGCTGGGCAGCGCCGTCAGGGCGAAGGTGCTGTCGATGCTGGCGCGCAGCGCGAAGCTGTCGGCCACGCCGGCGCCGTTGGCCGCCACCAGCGTGATGCGGGTGGTGCCTCCGGCCGCGACGGTGGCGGTGCTGACGGGCTGCGCCTCGGGGCCGGGGCCGTAGCCCGGCGCGCCATTGCCGGCGATGGCGTTGGTCAGGTCGACGGTGTTGGCGGTGATGGCCGTCAGCGTGTTGGCGGCAGTGGCGGACTTGCTGCTGTCGATGGTCGACGTGGCCTTGCCGGTCACGGTGTACGGACCGCCCGTCGCGTCGGGCGGCAGGATGGCCTTGATGACGATGTTGATCGACGAACCCGCGGCGACCGGACCCGTGTCGGGGATGCCGTTGCCGTTATGGTCGACCATCGGCGTCACGCCATCGGCCAGGAAGAACTGGAACGTGGTGCCGGCCGGGAAGGTCGACGCCAGCGTGCTGAGGTCGAAGGTGTCCGTGGCACTGCCGTTGTTGGTGATGGTGTCGGTGAAGCTCACCACACCGCCTTGCGCGGCGGCAGGCACCGTGGCACCCGTCATGCCGACCTGAGCGGCCGCCTGCACGGTGTACTGCACCGTGTTGGTGTTGCTGGACGGCACGTTGGCAGCGCCGTCGTTGTAGCTGAACGTCGCAGTGGCGGCCGTGGCCGCGTTGCCGCCCGCGGGCAGGCCGCCGTTGACGTTGACCTTGTAGCTCAGCGTGCCGCTGGCGCCGGGCGCCACCGAGGCGATGACGGCCGTCACCCGGTTGGTGGCCGTGACGTTCTGGTCGTAGATGATGCCGCTCTGGCTGTCGGTCGCGTCGGCGTCGGTCAGCACCGTCGCGCCGCTGCCGCTCCAGCGGGCGCTGCCCGCCACATAGGTCATGCCGGCGGGGATCAGCTCGGCCAGCGTCAGGTTGGTCGCGGTGCTGTTGCCCGTGTTGGTGTAGGTGAGCGTGATCGTGCGGCTGCCGCTGGACGGTGACGGGCCGCTGGTGACGTCCAGCACCTGCGTCACATTCAGCACGGCTTGCGCGGTGATCGTGGTCTGGTCGGTCACGCTGGCTGTCGTGGCGGGCGTGAAGGCGCTCGCGGCTGTGACCGTCATCGTGTTGGTGCTGCCCGCAACGGCCGTGGCCGGCACGACGCCGGCGACGACGAACCGGAAGATCTGGCCGCTTGCCAGTGGCCCGGCGCTGGTGATGGGCACGTTGTTGTCGGGCACGCCGTCGCCGTTGGCATCGGCATAGATGGCCGTGCTGGCAAACGTGAAGCCGCCGGTGTTGGCGGTGGTCAGCGCAAACGTGTCGGTGCCGTTGCCGGTGTTCGTCAGCGTCTGCGGGTAGTAGACCTGGCCACCGATGGAGATGGTCTTGGCGCCATTGGCGCCCAGGCTCAGGCTGGCCACCTGCTGCACCGTGGTGACCACGGTGTTGGAGGTGACCGTGCGCACGACGGCGGAGCCATCGGAATAGGTGGCGGCCGCCTGATTGCCGATGACGGTGCCCGCAGGCGCCGTGGCCCATGCCGGCCATGCGGCCAGCAAGGCGAGCAGCGGAACGAACGACAGCGCGATGCGTCGCACGGCTGAATGGATGAGGTGAATCATGCGAATGGACCTGGCATTGGGGCTTAGGGGCGGCTGGCAACCGAGACCGGCGGCAACTGCATGCGGGCGCGCACAACGCGCTTGGCCCCCGCCGGCAGGTCACCCAGGTTCCAGCGCAGGAATCGGTATTCCGAGACCGGGACGTCCTTGATCAACAAGCCACCGTCCGGGGTGCGGACAGCGCGGCGCAGCGGCACCGCCTCGAAGTGCACGCCGTCAACGCTGGCGCTGTGCACCGGCGTGGCGGAGCCCGGGGTCGGCAAGTAACGCAAACCGCCATCGGGCACGGGGAGCGTCAACTGCACGCCCCGCGCCGCCCCGGCATTGCCGTTGACGTAGTGCGCTTCGTACTCGATGACGTCGCCAGGGCGGACCTGGTTCAGCGGCTGCAGCCGCTCCTGGGTCATGCCGGCCTCGACGTGGCTCTGAACCTGCCAAGCCTGAAGCAGGATCTGCGGCTGTGCGGACGATGCCGCATCGGCTGCGTGCGCCTCTGCTGCCGGCAACAGCGTGGCCAGCAGCCAAGCCATGAAGATGATGAGGGGTTTCATGTCGCTCGATTCCCTGGTTGTCGGCAGCCGACCGGGCTGCTCGATTCAGCGAGCGAAGAATAGAAAAGGCCGCCTTGGTGGGAAATCAGGCGATCGAGGCGCAGCGTGCCGTCAAACTCCCGAAGTTGCTGAAGGGGAATTGCCTACAGCCTTTGCGGGTGTACGCGGCGATGACCGGCGAACGGACGGCCGCATCAACTTGACGGTCGCTGCCGTGCGGTGGCGCATCGACCACGGCATCGTCTGTTTGAGGGCGTTGCAAGAGATATTGCGCCGCGAGCCTCTCCTCAACAGCCAGCCGGCGAATTCAGGTTCACCCCCGGTAAGGCGAAACCTGTCGGCGATTCGCCGATCTCTTGAACATCTGATGAGGCTTCGTGCGCTGTCAGCAGTTCCGATACTCAAACTGGCTACCGGCGCAAGTTCGGGCGCAATACTGGTTGCGATTACGCCTGCCTCACCACGAGTGCGCAGTTTCGATACCGGACCGCATATGCGTTCAGAGGTGATCTTGATGGCAGATCGACACCGGCCGTGACTCTCCGGAGTTTCGGTGGCGCGCAATTGACGTCGCGCAAAGCAAAACGCCCAATCTCTTTCGAGATTGGGCGCTGGGCTTCAATAAATAGCCTGACGATGACCTACTTTCACACGGGAATCCGCACTATCATCGGCGCTGACTCGTTTCACTGTCCTGTTCGGGATGGGAAGGAGTGGGACCAAGTCGCTATGGTCGTCAGACTTGACTGGTTGGCTTGTTGACGAGGTCAACAAACCCAATTCGTAGAGTCAGCAGAACTTGGTTTTACCCAATCTGCACACTGCAGGTCAATCATACCTGCAGCGGAATCAGCTTATTTGATTGCGTCTTCGTCACTTCGAAGAACGACATAACTTGAACACCCACCTTGACTTGCTGCGTTCACTTGATGTGACTCACAGCTGTCAAAGTTATAGGGTCAAGCCTCACGGGCAATTAGTACTGGTTAGCTTAACGCATTACTGCGCTTCCACACCCAGCCTATCAACGTCCTGGTCTCGAACGACCCTTCAGGGGGCTCTAGGCCCCGGCAAGACTCATCTTGAGACGAGTTTCCCGCTTAGATGCTTTCAGCGGTTATCTCTTCCGCACTTAGCTACTCGGCAATGCCACTGGCGTGACAACCGATACACCAGAGGTGCGTCCACTCCGGTCCTCTCGTACTAGGAGCAGGCTCTCTCAATCTTGCAGCGCCCACGGAAGATAGGGACCAAACTGTCTCACGACGTTTTAAACCCAGCTCACGTACCTCTTTAAATGGCGAACAGCCATACCCTTGGGACCGGCTACAGCCCCAGGATGAGATGAGCCGACATCGAGGTGCCAAACACCGCCGTCGATATGAACTCTTGGGCGGTATCAGCCTGTTATCCCCAGAGTACCTTTTATCCGTTGAGCGATGGCCCTTCCATACAGAACCACCGGATCACTTTGTCCTACTTTCGTACCTGCTCGACTTGTCAGTCTCGCAGTCAAGCACGCTTATGCCAATGCACTATCGTCACGATTTCCGACCGTAACTAGCGTACCTTCGAACTCCTCCGTTACACTTTGGGAGGAGACCGCCCCAGTCAAACTGCCCACCATACACTGTCCCCGACCCGGATAACGGGCCAAGGTTAGAACCTCAAACACACCAGGGTGGTATTTCAACGTTGGCTCCATAAGATCTAGCGACCTTACTTCAAAGCCTCCCACCTATCCTACACAGATCTGTTCAAAGTCCAATGTAAAGCTACAGTAAAGGTTCATGGGGTCTTTCCGTCTTTCCGCGGGGAGATTGCATCATCACAAACATTTCAACTTCGCTGAGTCTCTGGAGGAGACAGTGTGGCCATCATTACTCCATTCGTGCAGGTCGGAACTTACCCGACAAGGAATTTCGCTACCTTAGGACCGTTATAGTTACGGCCGCCGTTTACTGGGACTTCAGTCAAGAGCTTGCACCCCATCATTTAATCTTCCAGCACCGGGCAGGAGTCACACCCTATACGTCGACTTTCGTCTTTGCAGAGTGCTGTGTTTTTAATAAACAGTTGCAGCCACCGATTCTCTGCGGCCTCATTCGGCTCACCAAGTCAATGGATCACCTAATAAAGGCACACCTTCTTCCGAAGTTACGGTGTCAATTTGCCGAGTTCCTTCTCCAGAGTTCTCTCAAGCGCCTTAGAATACTCATCTCGCGCACCAGTGTCGGTTTGCGGTACGGTCGTCAATAGCTGAAGCTTAGTGGCTTTTCTTGGAAGCAGGGTATCACTCACTTCGTCTGCAAGCAGACTCGTTATCACGCCTCATCTAATCCCCCCGGATTTGCCTAAGGGGCACGACTACACGCTTGAACCAACATATCCAACAGTTGGCTGAGCTAACCTTCTCCGTCCCCACATCGCACTATTGATCGGTACAGGAATATTGACCTGTTTCCCATCAGCTACGCATCTCTGCCTCGCCTTAGGGGCCGACTCACCCTACGCCGATGAACGTTGCGTAGGAAACCTTGCGCTTTCGGCGAGGGGGCTTTTCACCCCCTTTAACGCTACTCATGTCAGCATTCGCACTTCTGATACCTCCAGCAGGCTTCACAACCCACCTTCACAGGCTTACAGAACGCTCTCCTACCACGCGCAATAAATTGCACATCCGCAGCTTCGGTAACTGGCTTAGCCCCGTTACATCTTCCGCGCAGGACGACTCGATCAGTGAGCTATTACGCTTTCTTTAAATGATGGCTGCTTCTAAGCCAACATCCTGACTGTTTTAGCCTTCCCACTTCGTTTCCCACTTAGCCAATTTTAGGGACCTTAGCTGGCGGTCTGGGTTGTTTCCCTCTTGAGTCCGGACGTTAGCACCCGGTGCTCTGTCTCCCAAGCTGTACTCATCGGTATTCGGAGTTTGCCAAGGTTTGGTAAGTCGCCATGACCCCCTAGCCTAAACAGTGCTCTACCCCCGATGGTAATACTTGAGGCACTACCTAAATAGTTTTCGGAGAGAACCAGCTATTTCCAAGTTTGTTTAGCCTTTCACCCCTATCCACAGCTCATCCGCTAATTTTGCAACATTAGTCGGTTCGGACCTCCAGCACCTGTTACGGTACCTTCATCCTGGCCATGGATAGATCACTTGGTTTCGGGTCTACACCCAGCGACTATTCGCCCTATTCGGACTCGATTTCTCTACGGCTTCCCTATTCGGTTAACCTCGCCACTGAATGTAAGTCGCTGACCCATTATACAAAAGGTACGCAGTCACCCTTGCGGGCTCCTACTTTTTGTATGCATGCGGTTTCAGGATCTATTTCACTCCCCTCCCGGGGTTCTTTTCGCCTTTCCCTCACGGTACTTGTTCACTATCGGTCGATTACGAGTATTTAGCCTTGGAGGATGGTCCCCCCATATTCAGACAGGATTTCACGTGTCCCGCCCTACTCTATTCGCGCCTAGTTCCACACCTTGCATTTCTCATACGGGGCTATCACCCGCTGTGGCCGGACTTTCCATTCCGTTCTGATATACATGATGCTAAAACGCGAGGGCTACTCCGATTTCGCTCGCCACTACTTTCGGAATCTCGGTTGATGTCTTTTCCTCGAGCTACTGAGATGTTTCAGTTCACCCGGTTCGCCACAATGACCTATGTATTCAGTCAGAGTTACTCCTTGCGGAGTGGGTTTCCCCATTCGGAAATCTCCGGATCAAAGCTAATTTGCCAGCTCCCCGAAGCTTATCGCAGGCTATCACGTCCTTCGTCGCCTGTAATCGCCAAGGCATCCACCACATGCACTTAGTCACTTGACCCTATAACTTTGACACCGCTGACCGCAGTGTCGTCAAGGACTCAATTCAGATCCGCAGATCCAAACTGTTTTTGAGTATTCACGCGTTACGCCGTTCTTCATACCTAAACAATTTCTTGCTCAGTTGAAGTTCTATGTTGACGCAATCAAAATGCTACTAGCGGCACGGTGCTTCGAACCCTTTACGATTCGTCGCTTTCCGCTAGCAGCGCTGATTCGACTCTACAAATTGTTAAAGAACAACAGCCGATCTTTGCAGATCAAGAGCTGGTAAACCTCAGCAAACATTCCTATTCGCTAAGGTTTACCAACTTGAATGAGTGAAACTGGTGGAGGATGACGGGATCGAACCGACGACCCCCTGCTTGCAAAGCAGGTGCTCTCCCAGCTGAGCTAATCCCCCGGGGTACCTTCAAATCGCTTTGAAGCCGTGGTGGGTCTGGCTGGATTCGAACCAGCGACCCCCGCCTTATCAAGACGGTGCTCTAACCGACTGAGCTACAGACCCACGCGAACCGTGCGCATGAACTCTGTTTATCGTCAGCCTGTCGAGGCCAGCTCAACAGGCTCACGCAATTTCACTCACTGTTGTATGACAGCCGATAAGTGTGGGCGCTTAAAGCAAAGTGCTTGAGCTTTCGCTCTTAGCGATCTCGCTCTGCCTGTCCCGAAGAACAAACGAGGCTCGATCTATCTAGAAAGGAGGTGATCCAGCCGCACCTTCCGATACGGCTACCTTGTTACGACTTCACCCCAGTCACGAACCCTGCCGTGGTAATCGCCCTCCTTGCGGTTAGGCTAACTACTTCTGGCAGAACCCGCTCCCATGGTGTGACGGGCGGTGTGTACAAGACCCGGGAACGTATTCACCGCGGCAAGCTGATCCGCGATTACTAGCGATTCCGACTTCACGCAGTCGAGTTGCAGACTACGATCCGGACTACGACCGGGTTTCTGGGATTAGCTCCCCCTCGCGGGTTGGCAGCCCTCTGTCCCGGCCATTGTATGACGTGTGTAGCCCTACCCATAAGGGCCATGATGACCTGACGTCATCCCCACCTTCCTCCGGTTTGTCACCGGCAGTCTCATTAGAGTGCCCTTTCGTAGCAACTAATGACAAGGGTTGCGCTCGTTGCGGGACTTAACCCAACATCTCACGACACGAGCTGACGACGGCCATGCAGCACCTGTGTTCTGGCTCTCTTTCGAGCACTCCCAAATCTCTTCAGGATTCCAGACATGTCAAGGGTAGGTAAGGTTTTTCGCGTTGCATCGAATTAAACCAC
>NZ_CBDDJA010000002.1:0-305000 GCF_965229315.1 Roseateles sp. | reverse complement strand
GATGATCTCGCCGAAGCCGAACACACCCATGGCGATGACGACGAAGCCGATGCCGTCAGCCAGTTCGGGCTGGTCAAAGGAGTAGCGGGTGGCACCGGTGATGACGTCCGTGCCGACCTGGCCGAGCAGCAGCCCCAGCACGATCATCGCGATGGCCTTGATCAGCGAGCCCGATGCCAGCACCACGGCCCCCACCAGGCCCAGCACCATCAGCGAGAAGTACTCGGCCGAGCCGAACTTGAAGGCCAGCTCGGTGAGCGGGGGCGCGAACGCCGCGATGATGATGGTGCCCACGCAGCCCGCGAAAAAGCTGCCCAGCCCGGCCGCCGCCAGCGCTGCGCCGGCGCGGCCCTGGCGGGCCATCTGGTAGCCGTCGATGGCCGTGACGACGGAGCTGGACTCGCCCGGCACGTTGATCAGGATGGCGGTCGTGGAGCCGCCGTACTGCGCGCCGTAGTAGATGCCGGCCAGCATGATGAGCGCGGGCGTCGCATCCAGCGAATAGACCGAGGGCAGCAGCATCGCGATGGTGGCGACCGGGCCCAGGCCGGGCAGCACGCCGATCAGCGTACCGAGCACGCAGCCCAGGAAGCCGTAGAGCAGGTTCTGCAGGCTCAGCGCCGTCTGGAACCCGAGCAGGAGGTTGTTCAGCAGATCCATGCTCGTCCTCAGCCGTTGAAATAGATGGGCCAGAGCGGAATGATCAGCTTCAGTCCCCAGATGAACATGGCCCAGCTGCCGACCGTCAGCACGACGCTGCTGACCAGCACGTCACGCCAGCGGAACTCGTCGCCGGCCAGTGCCGACAGCGTGATGATGAGCGGCAGCGTGACGGCCAGGCCCAGGCGCGGCAACGCGACACCGAAGACGGCGATGGCCAGCACGATGACGATCAGCGGGCGCCAGGCGATGGCGCCCACCGGGTCGCCACCTTCGGATTCCAGCGTCAGCGCCTTGAACAGCACCACGGCCCCGAGCAGGGCCAGCAGAATACCCAGCCCGAAAGGGAAGTAGCCAGGCCCGGGCTGTGCGGACTTGCCGAAGGAATACTCCAACGCCCCCCACGCGAACACCGCGCCCACCACCAGAAACATCAGCCCGGACCAGAAGTCCCGCTGGCTCTTGATTTTCATTGCTTGTCGCCTCCGGCGCACCGCGGGAGGGTGCGCAACCTTGTTGGCGGCGATTCTGTCAGCCGACTCTCACAGGCAGCTTGTGGATTACACGTAAGGCAGCCTCGTCCTGACTCAACTCGGCGTCACGACAGGCAAGCCGCGCGTCGGCCTCAGCCTTCCCAATGCGGCGTGCTGCGCAGCACTTCTTCCACCGTCGTCATGCCTTCCGCCACCTTCATCGCCCCGGCCAGGCGCAGCGGCCTCAGGCCCTCCTGCAGCGCCTGCTTGCGCAACGCGCCGAAGTCGCCCATCGCCGTCTTGACGCCTTCCGTCACCGTCAGCAGCTCGTACAGGCCCGCGCGGCCGCGGAAGCCCGTGTTGCGGCACTCCAGGCAGCCGACGGGCTTGTACGGCTTCACCCCGCCACCCAGGCGCCAGTGGCGTACCAACTCGTTGAGGCTCTCACGCGTGACGGCCGGGTCGGGCTGCTTGCAATGCGGGCACAGCGTGCGCACCAGCCGCTGCGCCAGCACGCCGATGACCGTGGCGCTGATCAGGTAGCTCGGCACGCCCAGGTCCGTCAGCCGCGTGATCGCCGACACCGAATCGTTGGTGTGCAGCGTGCTGAAGACCAGGTGGCCGGTCAACGCCGCCTGGATGGCCATCTCGGCCGTCTCCAGGTCGCGGATCTCGCCCACCATGATGATGTCCGGGTCCTGGCGCATCAGCGCGCGCAGGCCCTCGGCGAAGCCGAAGTCCAGCACGTTCTGCACCTGGGTCTGGTTGAAGGCCGGCTCGATCATCTCGATCGGGTCTTCGATGGTCGTCACGTTGACCTCGTCCGTCGCCAGCCGCTTGAGCGTCGAATACAGCGTCGTCGTCTTGCCGCTGCCCGTCGGGCCGGTCACGAGGATGATGCCGTGCGGCTGCTTGACGAGGGTCTCCCAGCGCTCTGAGTCGTGCGGCGAGAAGCCCAGCGACGACAAGTCCTTGACGGCCGTGTCGGGGTCGAAGATGCGCATGACCATCTTCTCGCCAAAGGCCGTCGGCAGCGTGGACAGGCGCATTTCCACTTCGTCGCCACCGGGGTTGCGCGTCTTGATGCGGCCGTCCAGCGGACGGCGCTTCTCGACGACGTCCATGCGGCCCAGCAGCTTGATGCGCGAGGTCATGGCCGCCATCACGGTGGGCGGCAGCTGGTAGACCGTGTGCAGCACGCCGTCGATGCGGAAACGGATGACGCCCATCTCGCGGCGCGGCTCCAGGTGGATGTCCGATGCGCGCTGGTCGAACGCGTACTGCCACAGCCAGTCCACCACCTGCACGACGCCCTGGTCATTGGCGTCCAGCTGCTTGTTCGTGCGGCCCAGTTCGACGAGCTGCTCGAAGCTCGCCACCTGACTCTGCTCGCCGGCCTTGGCCGCGGCGCGCACCGAACGCGCCAGCGTGAAGAACTCGGTCGTGTAGCGCGCGATCTCCAGCGGGTTGGCGATGACGAGCTTGATGGGCTTGCGCACATGCGACTCGATCTGCGCCACCCAGCCGGTGTCGAAGGGCTCGGATGTCGCGATGGTGACGTCGTTGATGCCGAACTGCACCGGCAGGCAGCGCTTGGCCTCCGCGTAGCCGATGGACATCACGTCACCCACGCGGCCCACGTCCACCTTCAGCGGATCGATGCGCAGGTAAGGCAGGCCGGCACGCACGGCCAGCCATTCGGACAGCGCATCCACGTCCAGCGGCTTGCCCGTGGCGATCTGCACCAGGCTGGCGTGGCCCAGGCGCACCAGCGGATGCAGCGAACTGTCGCCGGCTGCAAAGCGCTGCTCCGTGCGGGCGGATTGCGCCTCGTCGATCAGGCCGTCCTTGAGCAGCCATTTCAGCAGCTGACGCCACTCCAGGCGCCCTTCGGACTTGGATGCGGGCGCCGGGGGCTTGGGCTTGGTCGTCATCGCAGAGGCGGGGTCAGAGGGCATGGAGGATGCTCATCGGCAGCGGCCTCACGAGGCGCAACCACTTGCGGGCCGGTAACTTGAAGCGCGATTCGATGTTAGCCGCCCGCTGCTCCAGCACATCGCGGTGCGGCACCTGCACGCCGCGCGCCGCCACGACGATGGTGTTGCCCTCCTTCGTGGGCGCCAGGCTCCAGACCTGGTCCGACCCGAAGGCGCGCGCAATGCGCAGCGCGCTGCGCGCAAAGCTCGCGCTGCGGCCGAACAGGTTCACCGTCATGAGCCCGCCGTCCGCCAGCACGCGGTGGCAGGCGGCGTAGAAAGCCTCGTCGTCCAGCACCGGCGACGCGGCGTCGTGGTCGTACAGGTCCACGTTGAGCACGTCCACCGTCTGTAGGTGGGCGTCGTCGCCGACCCAGCGCGCGGCGTCCTCGTTGACCACGTTCAGCCGCGCACCATCAGCCGGCAGGCGAAACCAGTGCCGGCACGCGGCGATGACCTCCGGGTTGATCTCCACCGCCGTCGTGCGCATCTTCAGCGGGCCGTGGCAAAAGCGCGTCAGCGCCGCCGCACCCAGGCCCAGTTGCACGGCGTGGCCGTCACCGAGCGCAGCGGGGTCGCGCCACAGCATCCAGGCGCACATGCGCTGGATGTATTCGAGTTCGAGCTGGTCGGGCTTGCGGATGCGCATCGCACCCTGGACCCAGATCGAGTCCAGGTGCAGGAAGCGCACGCCGTCGAATTCGCTCAGCGTGGCCGGGCCCCAGGTGGATGTCTTGGTTTTCATTGGCGAAGCATCCTAGGCCAAGGCGGACGGATCGCCGGACCCGGGGCACCTTTCAGTCGGCCGCCACATAAAGCCCGAGCGCCGCACGCCAGGCCTCGACCTTGGCGGCCAGGCTCAGCCCCGCGTGCGCCGGGCTGGTGGACGGCAGGCGAAGCACTGGCAGGCGCACATCACCCAAGGCCAACAGCGTCTGCTGGTGGGCGAGCGCGCCGTTGCAGGCGATGGCGTGCAGCTGCGGCAGGCGGGCCACCAGCTCGCGCAGGTCGCTGGGCTCGGGGGCCTCGATGGCGGTGTCGAGGCTGCCTTCGCGACGACACGCGGCAACCGCGTCCCACAGCGCGACGCGGTGGCGGCGCAGCGCCTGCAGCCGCTCGTCGTACGGCCGGGCGAGCAGTTCGGGCTCGCCGAGCAGCGCGCCCATCACCGGCCAGAAGGCGTTGCGCGGATGGGCGTAGTACTGCGCCGCCTGCAGCGAGGCCGCGCCGGGAAAGCTGCCCAGCACGAGCAGGCGCGCGCGGCCATCAAACACCGGCGCAAGGCCGACGAGCCGCGCGACCTCGGGGTTTGACGGCTTGGCAGACACGGCGGGTGGCTGCGACGATGGGCGGGTTTTCAAAGGGAGTGACTCGACATGATGAACACGGAAGCCATCTGGCTGTTTCTCAGCACCCAGGGCGTGGACTTCGGCCTGAAGATTCTCGCGGCCATCGCCGCGTGGGTCGTCGGCCGGTGGCTCATTTCAATGGCGCTGCGCGTCTTCACGGCGGCGCTGGAGCGCGGCCGGCGCATCGACTCCACGCTGGCCACCTACCTGCGCTCCATCCTCAGCGTGTTGCTGAACCTGGTCCTCATCCTCGCGATCCTGGACATCTTCGGCGTCAAGACCACCTCCTTCGCCGCGCTGCTGGCCGGCGCGGGCCTGGCCATCGGCACCGCCTGGGGCGGGCTGCTGACGCACTTCGCGGCCGGCGTCTTCATGCAGGTGCTGCGCCCCTTCAAGGTCGGCGACTTCGTGCAGGCCGGCGGCGTGACCGGCACCGTCACCGAGATCGGCCTGTTCGGCACCACCATCAACACGCCGGACAACGTGCACACGCTGGTCGGCAACAACACCGTCTTCAGCGGCGCCATCCAGAACTACTCGGCCCAGGCGTTCCGCCGCGTCGACTGCCTGGCCAAGGTCGCCAACAGCGTGGACCCGCTGGACGCCATCGCCCGCCTCAAGCCGGCCATTGCTGCCATTCCCAACGTGCTGGCCACGCCGGCGCCCGACATCGAGATCCTGCAGTTCACGCCCGAAGGCCCGCTGCTGTGCGTGCGCCCCTACTGCCACACCGATCACTACTGGCAGGTCTACTTCGACACCCACAAGGCCATCGTCGCGACCTTCGGCGCCGCCGGCTACCCGGTCCCGGAAACACCGATCGCGCCGCGCAACCGTTGAAGCCACGGCGCCTTGGCTCGCCTGGCTGCCTGCGTTCCGCCTTGTGGCGCCTGCCCCCCAAGCCCTGCGTTGGACCGTCATGAAACGACTGCTGCTCGCTGCCCTCTTCGTGTCTCTGGCCGTCGCGGCGGCCGAGCCGTACGCCGCCGATCTCTGGGCCGAACTGGAGCCGATGCGCGAACTGGACCAGCGGGACCGCCAGCGCCTGCACGACCTGCTGGTCAAGGGCCAGGGCAAGACTGCCGAGTTCAAGGCGCTGAGCGATGGGCAGCAGGCCATCGATGCCGCCAACATGGCGCGGCTGGCCGAGCTGCTGGACCGCCACGGCTGGCCGAGCGGCGGTCGCGCCAGCAGCACGGCCTTCCTGATCGTGCAGCATGCCGAACCCGCAGTGCAGCGCCGCTACCTGCCGCTGATGCGCGAGGCCCAGCAGCGCGGCGACCTGTCTGCGGCGGAGCTGGGCATGCTGGAGGACCGCATGCTGATGCGCGAAGGCAAGCCGCAGCGCTACGGCAGCCAGCTCGGCACGGGGCCGGGCGGCAAGCTGCGCTTCGCGCCCATCGAGGACGAGGCGAACATGGACAAGCGCCGTGCGGCCATCGGCATGGAACCGATCGCGGACTACGCCAGGCGCTTCGACCTCGTCTACACGCCACCCGCCATCAAGCTGCCGCGTGGCCGCTGCCCCACGATGCCGGTGCCGGAGGTGCCGTCATTGAAGAACGGCGACTACCAGGTTGCCGTGCGCTTCCTGCTGAAGGCGGACGGGCGCGTCGAGAACATCCGCGTCACAGGGGCCGTGCCCCGATCGCTGATCCGCGCCGTCGAAACGGCCGTCGGCGGATACCGCTGCCGGCCGGAGGAGGCCGATCAGGAGATCGTCTCGGAGTTCCGCGTCAACCTCAGCTGAACGCCGCCAGCCGCGGCAGCGCGGCGATGGCATTGGCGCTCGTGACGGCGGCGGTGCCTGCCACGGTCCAGCCGCGCAGCGCCGACAGGCTCTCGGCCATGCGAGGCAGCTCGGCCGGCTCATTGCGCGCCTGGCCCGGGTCGGCCTCCCGCTGCTGCGCGGTCTTGTAGAGCCACTGCGGCGGAATGTCCGGTGAGTCCGTCTCCATGACCAGCGCTGTCTCCGGCACTTGTGCCGCAATGCGTCGGATCTGCAGCGAGCGCTCGAAGGTCAGCGTGCCGCCGAAGCCCAGCTTGAAGCCCAGGTCGATAAAGGCCTGCGCCTGCTGTTCGCTGCCGTTGAAGGCATGCGCGATGCCACCCTGCGTGAAGCCCACGCGGCGCAGCCCGGCCAGCAACTGGTCCGCGCTGCGGCGCACATGCAGCAGCACGGGCAGCCGGGCGCGCTGGGCGAGCTTGAGCTGCTCGACATAGAAATGCTGCTGCGTGGCCGGGTCCAGGCCCGGCACGAAGAAGTCCAGGCCGATCTCCCCGACGGCGACAAGCCGCGGGTCGTCGGCGTGCTTCGCCAGCGCCTCGGCCACGCGGTCCAGGTCGCCCGGCGCCGCACCCATCACGCACAGCGGATGGATGCCCAGTGCGTAGGTCAGGTCGTGCTCGTGCGCCAGTTCGCGCACGCGTTCGAGGTGGTGCGCATTGACGGCGGGGATGACGATCTGCGTGACGCCCGCGGCCCTGGCCCGCGCGACGACGGCGTCACGGTCGGCGTCGAACTCGGCCGCGTCCAGGTGGCAGTGGGTGTCGATCCACACTGCCGGCTCTCTCAGCGGAAGACGACGGTGCGGTTGCCATTCAGCAGCACCCGATGCTCCGCATGCCATTGGATGGCCCGCGCCAGCGCCACGCACTCCATGTCGCGGCCGATGCCCACCAGCTGCTCGGGCGGCATGCTGTGATCGATGCGGGCGACCTCCTGCTCGATGATCGGGCCCTCGTCGAGGTCGCTCGTCACGTAGTGGGCCGTCGCGCCGATCAGCTTCACGCCGCGCTCGTAGGCCTGGTGGTAGGGCCTGGCGCCTTTGAAGCTGGGCAGGAAGCTGTGGTGGATGTTGATGGCCTTGCCGCTCAGGTCGCGGCACAGGTCCGGAGACAGGATCTGCATGTAGCGCGCCAGCACGACCAGGTCGATGGCGTTGTCGGCCACGACTTCGCGGATCTTGGCTTCCTGCGCGGCCTTCTGCGCGTCCGTGGCGCCCAGCAGCGGGAAATGGTGGAACGGGATGTTGTGCGACGCCGCGAGCTGGTAGAAGTCGCGGTGGTTGGAGACGATGGCCGGGATCTCGATGGGCAGGTGCCCCGTCTGCACGCGGAACAGCAGGTCGTTCAGGCAGTGGCCCAGCTTGGACACCAGCAGCAGCACGCGCGTCTTGCGGGCGCGGGCGACCAGCGCCCAGTCCATGCCGAATTCGTCTGCCAGCGGCCGGAAGGCGGCCTGCAGCGCGGTCTCTTCGGCCGACGCTTCGAACTCGATGCGCATGAAGAAACGC
Organism: Roseateles sp.; assembly: GCF_965229315.1. Taxonomy (GTDB): domain Bacteria; phylum Pseudomonadota; class Gammaproteobacteria; order Burkholderiales; family Burkholderiaceae_C; genus Pelomonas. The sequence continues at coordinate 297,246 of NZ_CBDDJA010000002.1, read as the reverse complement.
GCATGGTCGGCATCGCCATGCTGGTGCGACGTGAGGATGTTGCCGCCTTCGCGCAGCAGCACGCCGGTCACGGCATGGACGATGCCCGCGCGGTCGGGGCAGGAGAGCTTGAGGACGAAACGCGGCGTCATGGGGTCTCGAATTGGCCCGCGACCAGCAGCAGCTGCCGGTCGCAGCGCGCCGCCAGGTCGCGGTCGTGGGTGACGAGGACGAAGGCGGTGCCCTGCTCGCGCGCGCGCTCCAGCATCAGCGCGAAGACGGCATCGGCCGTGTCGCGGTCGAGGTTGCCGGTGGGCTCGTCGGCCAGCACGCAGGCCGGGCGCGTGACCAGCGCCCGCGCGATGGCCACGCGCTGGCGTTCGCCGCCGGAGAGTTCGGACGGGCGGTGGTGCAGCCGCTCCTTCAGCCCCACGCGGGCGAGCATCTCGGCGGCGGTGGCGCGCGCCTGGTCGGGCGTCTGGCGGCGGATGCGCAGCGGCATCGCGACGTTGTCCACCGCGCTGAACTCGGGCAGCAGGTGATGGAACTGGTAGACGAAGCCCAGATGCTGGTTGCGCCAGCGGCCACGCTCGGCCTCGTCCATGGGCGCCAGCGGCCGGCCCATCAGCGTGACATTGCCCGCGGTGGGCTGGTCCAGCCCGCCCAGCAGGTGCAGCAGCGTGGACTTGCCCGAGCCCGACGCGCCGACGATGGCCAGCGTCTCGCCGCGCTTCACGGTGAGGTCGACGCCGCGCAGCACGGTGACGTCGAGACCCCCTTCTTCGAAGCGACGGGTCAGGCCGGTCGCGTTCAGCACAAGTTCACTCATAGCGCAGCGCCTCCGCCGGCTGCACGCGGCTGGCGCGCCAGCTCGGGTACAGCGTGGCCAGGAAGGCCAGCGCCAGCGAACCGATGGCGATGGGGACGATGTCGCCCTGCTGCGGGTCGCTGGGCATCTGGCTGATGAGGTAGATGCTGCCCGGCAGGAAGCTGACGTTCAGCAGGTGTTCGATGAAGGGCACGATGACGTCGATGTTGAAGGCGATCAGCAGGCCCAGGCCGACACCGGCCAGCGTGCCGATGACGCCCGACACGGCGCCCTGCACGATGAAGATGCCCATCACGGAGCGGGGGCTGGCGCCCAGCGTGCGCAGGATGGCGATGTCGCTCTGCTTGTCGGTCACCGTCATCACGAGGGTGGAGACGAGGTTGAAGGCCGCCACGGCGACGATCAGCGTCAGCACGATGCTCATCATGCGTTTCTCGATCTGCACGGCGTCGAACCAGGTCGCGTTGGAACGCGTCCAGTCGCGCACCAGGATGTCCGGCCCCATCTGCTGGCTCAGCTCGGCCGCGACGCGGCGCGCCTCGTGCACGTCCTTGAGCCGCAGCTGCACGCCGGTCGGGCCCTCGAAGCGGAACAGCTTGGCCGCGTCGTCGACGTGGATCAGCGCCAGGCCCGAGTCGTATTCGTAGTGGCCGGAATTGAAGGTGCCGACCACCGTGAAGCTCTTGAGCCGCGGCACGACGCCGGCCGGCGTGACCTGGCCGCCCGGCGACACGACGGTGATCTTGTCGCCCTCGTGCACGCCCAGCAGCCGCGCCATCTCCGCGCCGATGACGATGTTCCACTCGCCCGGCTTCAGCCGCGCGTAGGCCGTGTCCCGGAGCTGCGCGCCCAGGCCGGTGACGGTCGCTTCCTCGGCCGGCGAGATGCCGCGGATGATGGCGCCGCGCATGTCCTCGCCGCGGGCGATCAGGCTCTGGCTGACGATGAAGGGCGCCGCGCCGATGACCTGCGGGTTCTGCCGCGCCTTGGCGGCCGTGGCCTGCCAGTCCGGCAGCGCCTGGCCCGAGTAGTTCAGCAGCTCGACGTGGGCGATGACGTTGAGCATGCGGTCGCGCACTTCCTTCTGGAAGCCGTTCATCACCGACAGCACGACGATCAGCGCCATCACGCCCAGCGCGATGCCGATCATGGACACGCCGGAGATGAAGCTGATGAAGCGGTTGCGCCGCCCGCCGCGCCCGGCGCGGGTGTAGCGCCAGCCGACCTGGAGTTCAAACGGCAAGGGCATGGGGCGGTGCGAAGGCGGGCTGCATGGGGCCGGGATGGTAACTGGCGGCCCGTGCCGACAATGTCGGACAGCATCGCCTGGACCCGCCATGAGCCTTCGTCATTCTCTGATCGCCCTGCTGTGCGCCACGCTGGCGCTGCCGGCCTCCGCCACGCCCGACCTCGTCATCCTCGTGCGCCACGCCGAACGCGCCGCCGAGCCCGCGGCCGACCCCGGCCTCACGCCGGCCGGCGAGCAGCGCGCGCAGGCCCTGGCGCGGGCGCTGGCCGATGCGCATGTCAGCGCCATCGTGACGACGCAGTTCCGCCGCACACGCGACACCGCCGCGCCGCTGGCCCGGGCGCTGGGCCTGCAGCCCCAGGTGGTGGAAGCCCGGCGCGGCGACGCCGCCGCCCACATCCGCGAGGTGGCGGATGCGGTGCGAGCGCTCAGCGGCACGGTGCTCGTCGTGGGCCACAGCAACACCGTGCCGGCCCTCCTGGTGGCATTGGGCGGGCCGGTCGTGCCTGAACTGTGCGAAGGCAGCTTTCAGCACGCGTTCGTGCTCAGGCCGGGCGCGCGGCCCGCGTTGCTGCGCCTGTCGTATGGCGAAGCGGGCGCCGCGCCGACGGCAGCCTGCCAGTGACCCGGCTCAGACGACCAGCAGCGCGCGGAAGTCGTTGACGTTGGTGAAGCTCGGGCCGGGCACCAGCAGGTCGCCCAGCGGCGCGAAGAAGCTGGCGCTGTCGTGGGCGTCCAGCAGCGCCTGCGGGTTCAGCCCCAGCGCTCGGGCGCGGGCCAGGCTGGTGGGCGTCAGCAGCGCGCCGGCATGCGGGCCGACGCCGTCGATGCCATCGGTGTCCGCCGCCAGCGCGTAGACGCCGGGCTCGCACTGCAGCGCCATCGCGCAGCCGAGCAGGAACTCGGTGGCCCGGCCGCCCTTGCCGGGCGGCCGGGCGGCGCTGACGGTCACCGTCGTCTCGCCGCCGGACAGGATCACGCAGGGTTTGGCGAACGGCTCGCCGCGGCGCGCGACGGCGCGGGCCAGCGCCGCGTGCACGCCGCCGACGACGCGCGACTCGCCCTCGATCTCGTCGCTGAGGATGTGCGCCGCGATGCCTTGCGCGCGCGCCGCGGCCGCCGCCGCCTCCAGGCTCAGCTGCGGCGTGGACAGCATGACCAGGTCGTGGCCCGCAAAACGCGCGTCGCCGGGCTTGGGCGTCTCGAACGCACCGGACTCCAGGCCCGCACGGGCGGCCGGCGGCAGCTCGATGCGGTAGCGGCGGCAGATGGCCAGCGCGTCGGCGCAGGTGCTCGCGTCAGCCACCGTGGGGCCGGACGCGATCACGGCGGGGTCGTCGCCCGGCACGTCGCTGATCGTCAGCGTCAGCACCCGGGCCGGGGCGCAGGTCGCGCCCAGCCGGCCGCCCTTGATGGCGGACAGGTGCTTGCGCACGCAGTTCATCTCGCCGATGGCCGCGCCGCTGTGCAGCAGCGCGCGGTTGACGGCCTGCTTGTCGGAAAGCGTCAGCCCCGGCGCCGGCAGGCTCATCAGCGCGGAGCCGCCGCCCGAGATCAGGCAGATGACGAGGTCGTCGGCCGTGAGGCCGCGTGTGAGCGCGAGCAGCCGCTCGCTGGCGGCCAGGCCGGCGGCGTCGGGCACCGGGTGGGCGGCCTCGACGACCTCCAGACGGCGCGGCTTGTAGCCCGGCGGCACGTGGCCGTAGCGTGTGATGACCAGGCCCGACAGTGGCGCATCGGCCGGCCAGGCGGCCTCCAGCGCCTGCGCCATCGCGCCGCCCGCCTTGCCGGCGCCCAGCACCAGCGTGCGGCCGTTCGGAGGCGGTGGCGGCAGGTGCGCGGCGAGCACGCGGCCCGGCAGCGCGCTCGCCACGGCCACGTCGTAGAGATGGAGCAACAGGGGGCGCGGGTCCACGGCGGTCTTGCAGGCAGGCTGAGGTGCGGCGACTGTAAACGTCGGCGGCCAGGAAAACGTCGCCCCGGGAACCGGCAAGCTGCAAAGAAAAAGGCCAGCCCGAAGGCTGGCCCGTCGTGGTGCGTCCGGCGCTTCAGGGCAGCGGCTGGGCCACGGCGCTCTGCGCGTTGATGAAGCCCCAGCCGTCCAGGAACGTCCAGCCCGCGCCGATGCGGTTAGCCAGCGTGCCGGAGAACGTCGAGCCGTCGGCCAGCGTGCCGGTGAAGGTGATGCCTCCCGCAGCCAGCGTGCCCTCGGGCAGGCGCGTCACCGAGCCGGCCAGGTCGCCGGAGTTGGCGGCGAGCGTGGTGCCGGTCGGCGGCGAGCTGGAGGAGCGCTGCACCGCACGACCCACGCCGAAGCGCAGAGTCTGGCCACCGGTGAAGGTGCCGCCCGCGAAGTCCAGCTTCAGGCCGTAGAACTGGCCGGTGACGGACGGCGACGGCGCCTGGTTCAGGTTGGTCGCCGTGACGCTGCCCGCAGCGACGGTGCTGCTGCTGCTGACGACGAACGGCTGGCCGGCCGTGCGCGTGTCGAACACCAGGCCCGGCGTGCTGAACACGCTGACATTGCCGCCACCCGGGTTGCCGTTGACGCCGTTGAACGTGATGCTGGTGATGGCGCTCGTGCCGGTGTAGGAGACGCTGAACGCGTTGCGGTCGGTGCGCGCGGCGGCGGAGTTGTCGCCAACCAGCGTCACCGTCACCTTGCCGCGGTTCGTCGTGATGGCCTGCGCCGTGGACGAGTACGGGTCCAGGTCATGCGCGAAGGCGCTGCGCTGCAGCATCGTGCGCATCTGCGCCGGTGTCACCGAGCCGGGGCCGCCCTTGGCCTGCAGTACCAGCGCGGCGATGGATGCGGCGGTCGGTGCGGCGGCGCTGGTGCCGAAGAAGTTCGGGAAGGTGTCCAGGTCGCGGTTGGTGTCGGACGTGAAGAAGGTGGTGTTGCCACCGTCCATCGCCGCCATCTCGGGCTTCAGGCGGATCTGCTGGGCCTCGGGGATGCGCTGGTTGTTGCGGTCCCAGACGATGCGCACCGGGCCGGTGGACGAGAAGTCCTCCGGGATGTTGGGGCGGAACGGGCTGTAGGCCGCCACACCGTTGGCACCCGCGGCCGAGTTGTGGCCGTAGGTGACGGGCGTGCTGTACGAGAAGTACTCGGCCGGCGCGCCGGTGGAGCCGTTGGTGGAGGCCACCATCTTGTAGCGCAGGCGGCTGGCGGGCTGCGGCGCGGTCGGGATGCTGGCGCGAGAGATGACGAGCTGGACCTGGCTGGTCGTGACCGAGGTCGGGAACGTGATCGACGCCGGCAGCTCCGCCGGCCGGTTGGTCGCGATGTTGTTCTCGCAGGCGCAGCCCAGGTAGGCACCCGTGGTCGGGTGGAAATAGAGCATGTTGAAGTCGGTCGTCATCTGCGAGACGCCCGTGCCCTGGTTCACCGTCGCGACGAACGTGCCCAGATCGCCGTTGTAGCCGGTGACCTTGATCGTGTACGTGCCCGACTGCGGCGCGAAGAAGTTGAAGTTCTCGCTGGTGCCGGTGTCGTTGGTGGACAGCGTCGAGCCGTCCGGCTGGATGACGGTGACGATGACGTCGAGGTTGCCCGCGCCGCCGGTCGTCGAGTCGCCGCGCACGTCGACGACGTACTGCGTGCCGGCCGTGGCGTTGAACGTGAAGGTCGGTGCCGACGTGGACGTGGTCAGCTGGCCGGTGGTCTGGATGACCTGCGCGCCCAGCGCCGTGGGCGTCACGTCGTACGGGTCGTCCCACTGCATGACCATGCGCAGCTGGCGGCTGGTGCCCAGCGTCAGCGTCTGCGCGATGTCCTGGCCGCCATCGGTGCGGAAGTTGTGGAAGCCGCCGGCATACAGCTCCGTCGGCACGCCGCTCAGGTTGATGTTGGTGCCGGCCGTGGCGTTGGCGTCGGCGGGCACGTAGCGGAAGTCGGACGCGTAGCCCTGGGTGGGCGCCGTGTTGCCGGCCGAGGAGAAATAGGACACGCCCAGCGCGGTCACGTCATCCACCGCCTGCGCAATGATGGTGTCGGCGAACATGCCTTCGTTGAAGTACTGCACGTCGTCCACGATGATCTGCGCGGCGAAGTCGGGCCTGGAATTCGGCAGGCCCTGCACGCCGGCGAGCGCGCGGATGTTGTTCGCGAACGAGACGTCGCCGTTGAAGGCCGACGCAAAGCCGAGACGGGCCTTGGGGGCCATGTCGTGGATGAGTTGCAGCATCGCCCGGCCTTCGTCGCCACCTGCGGTACCGGACTCTTCGAGCACCTCCACGGGCATCGTGTTGCCGCAGGGGTTGCCTGCACCCGGCAGGTCGCAAGTCGCGATGTCGTTGGCCGCCTTGATGGTGGCGGTGGAGTTGTTGTAGGAGTCGCTCAGCACGCCGACGGTGATGCCGGTGCCGTTGATGTTGGCCGGCAGCTGGTCGACGCGGTGCTGCACCACGCCCTGCTGCGTGACGGCGCCGACGTTGGTGATCGGGCGATTCACGCCGTGCACGGCGCGCACGCCCGGCAGCTTGGCCAGCGCGGCCAGCTGGCTCTCGGGCACGTAGCCTTCGATGACGCCGGCGCGGTACCGGGCGTCTTCCGCCGTGACGACCATGAACGCGAGCGAACGCGCCTGGCTCTTGATCAGGTCGTGGCGGTAGCGGCCGTCGACGAGGACGTTCACGAGCACGCGGCCTTGCGCGTCGCGGATCAGGCTGCTGCTCGTGTCGAAGGTCAGCATGCCGCTGTCGGACAGGCTGCGGTTGAGCGAGCCCTTCAGGCCGGTGGCGCGGTCGGCGAGCTGCTGCTTCACCACCTCACCCAGGCCGGAGCCGAGCTTGGCGGGCACGGCCGGCGCGGCATTCAGCGGGCCGGCAAACACGGTCAGCAGGCCCAGCGGCCACCAACGGGCCGCGAGCACGCACAGATTGCGAGTGGACTTGTTCATTGCAGAACTCCCAGGGAGAAAACGGTCAACGGTTGAACGCCCCCGCGATGCGCAACGGCGGCGGCCACAGGCCTGCCAGCACGGGCTCGCGAGGGTGCCCGAGGTGGGGTCAGTCGCGGCGGCGGCGCGCCAGCACGAGCAGGCCGCCAGCGGCCAGCAGCAGCATGGACGACGGTTCCGGCACGGCGCTCAGCGTGTCGACGCCCGAGAGCTGGATCGTGTAGGTGCCGCTGTCGGCGAAGAAGGTGCCGTCGGAGAAACCGCTGAACGTGGCCGGCTGCAGGCCGCTCGCCGCGTAGCGGATGTCGGTGCTCAGGCCGCTCGCGAACAGCAGCTGGTTGACCGAGTTGACCGGGTCATAGCCGCTCTGCGAGACGCCCAGGTAGTAGTAGCCGGCCGTCAGCGACGCAATGCCGGCCAGCGACGGCAGCGTGGACTGGCCCCCCGCGGCGTCGTCGTTCAGCGCCACCGGTGCGCCGGCGAGCGTCAGCAGGAACAGCTGCGGGTCGAACAGCGTGCCGCTGGCGTCGGCCGTGGCGGCGAACGTGACCGGGTTCGAGATGTGGATCAGGTACAGATCGGCGTCGATGGACGACAGCACGCTGCCCGAGATGGCCGTGAGGCTCTGCACCGGGCCGGTGGACGTCGTGTCCTGTGCCGTGGCCAGCGTCTGGCCGGCATCGCCGCTCTCGGTGACGGTGATGGCGCCCGCTTGGCCGGCCAGGCACGCGGCGGCGACGGCCAGGGCTGCTGGCGCGAATCGCCGAATGCACGACCCGATGACGGTGGAAATCTGCTTCACGGTAGCCCCTCGAAAATGAGATGTGGTTCTCGTACCGCACGGCTTGTGGCCGGGCAGCGTTTGTGAAGAGATTTATCCCACGGCCCCTCGCGGGCCAGCAGAGGGTCTACGCGAGCCACCCCCGCGACCCCGGGGGTCGCTTTACCTCGCAGCAACATGCCGCCGCGGACGCTACGGTGCCAGCGCCCAGCGGCCGATCAGCGCGCGCTCGTCCTCGGTGAGGCCCGTGGCGTTGTTCAAGGGCATGGCGCGCTGCACGACGACCTGCTGGTGGATCTGCGCCTTGTGCGAGATCAGGCCTTCGGCGCTGTCCAGCCGCACGCCCTTCTGCGCGGCCTCGCCGCTGTGGCAGGCCACGCAGCGCTGTGCGGCGATGGCCTGCACCAGCGCCAGCGTCACCGGCGGCGCAGCAGCGGCCACCGGTTGCGGCTTGGGCGCCATCCAGGCGATCAGCCCGCCCAGCAGCACGAGCGCCAGTACCACCGCGCCCCAACTGTTGACGCCCTTGTGCCGCTTCACGAAGACGATGCGGATGGCCACGCCCGCGGCCATCAGCACGCACAGCACGGCCCAGTTGTGCGGGTGCTGGTGCAGCATGCCGTAATGGTTGCTGAGCATCGCGATCAGCACCGGCAGCGTGAAATAGGTGTTGTGCACGCTGCGCTGCTTGCCGCGCTGGCCGTGGATGGGGTCGACCTTGTCGCCCGCCCGCATCTGCGCGATGACCTTCTTCTGGCCCGGGATGATCCAGTGCGCGACGTTGGCCGTCATCATGGTGGCGAGCGTGGCGCCGACGATGAGGAAGGCCGCGCGGCCGGCGAACAGCTGGCAGGCCAGCCAGGCGGCGAAGACGACGAACACCGCCACCACGGCCATCACGCGGCCGTCGTGGCCGATGGCGCCGTCCTTCGTGCGACCCAGCGTCTGGCAGGCGATGTCGTACACGGCCGTGCCCACGACCAGGAAGCCCAGCGCTGCCGCCACCGCCTGCCACGGCGCGCCCCAGGCATGCACGCGGGCGTCGATCAGCATCTGGCTGGCGTTGCACAGGTACAGCGCCACGAACAGCGCAAAGCCGCTCATCCACGTCCAGTAGCTCTCCCAGTAGAACCAGTGCAGGTCCTTCGGCAGGTTGCCCGGCGCGACCATGTACTTCTGCGGGTTGTAGAAGCCGCCGCCGTGCACGGCCCACAGCTCGCCGTCCACGCCCTTGGCCTTGGTGTCGTCCGCCGTGGGCTTGACGAGGTGGTTGTCCAGCCAGACAAAGTAGAACGACGCGCCGATCCAGGCGATGACGGTGATGACGTGCAGCCAGCGCAGCAGCAGGTTGGCCCAGTCGAACAGGTAGATGTCCATGACGCGGTGGTACTTGCGTGGCCCCACCACGGCGGGTGCTGTGAGGCCCAAGGGTCGCGTCTGCAAGTCCTGCCGGACCGACACCGCTGCGACTGCGCGCGAGTGTATGCAGCCCACCGTCGCGGGGCCGCCACGGCGAGGGGCCGGGACTGCCTTCACGTCACCGGATGGGCCAAGAAAGGCGAACGCCGCGGCATCCCTTCAGAATCCGCCCATGCCTGACCGCCAAGCCCTTGTGCACCTGCCCGCCTGCGCCGTGCTGGCGCTGGCGCTGCTGGCCGCGCCGCCCGCCCGCGCCCAGGAGCCGGCGGTGGTACGCCTGGGCACCAACGTCGAACGCAGCTATTTCCCGCCCGCCGAGGCGCTGCTGCGCAAGGCCTATGCGTCGCTGGGCCTGCAGGTCGAGTTCCTGCCCTGGCCCCTGCTGCGCACGCAGGCGGAGCTGCGCAACGGCCGGCTGGACGGCGTGGCGATGCGGTCGGACGTCTACTTCGAGCAGACGCCCTTCCTGCGCCGCGTCGACGTGCCGCTGCTGCAGCTGCAGGTGTTCGCCTACGCACGGCCGCCCTGCCCGCAGGCGCTCACGCCCGAAGAGCTGGGCAAAAGCCGCGTCAGCTACCAGCGCGGCATGGTGGCCGCCGAAGCGCTGGTGCCCGAGGCGGCGCGCGTACCGGCCAACACGCCCAGCGATGCCTTCCTGAACCTGGGCGCGGGCGCGGCCGACTACGCGCTGGTGCTGACCACTGCGTGGATGGCCGAAGTGCCGGTGGACACACGCCAGGGCGCGATCTGCCGCATCCCCACGCCGCTGACCCGCAACCAGCTCTTCCACGGCGTGCACGAGTCGCGCGCGGCCTGGGTGGCGCCGCTGGAGCAGGCACTGCGCCGCATGCGCGACCGCGGCGAGATCCAGCAGGCCTGGGCCGACTACGAACGCCAGATCGGCGCCGACAACAACCGCCTGCAGGCCCGGCCGGGCCGCAGCCTGGTCGTCACGCCGGCAGCGCCAGGATCTGCGCCAGCACGGCCACCGCAATGACGGCCGGCTGCTTGCCCGCCACGCCGGGCACGCCGATGGGGCAGACCACCTGGCGCCACTCGGCCTCGGCGAAGCCGCGCACCTCCAGCCGCTGACGGAAGCTCGCCCACTTGGTGCGGCTGCCGATCAGGCCGATGAAGGCCAGGTCCTGCCGCTCGCGCTGGCGCTTCAGGCAGGCGACGACGATGTCGAAGTCTTCGGCATGGTTGTGGCTCATGACGAGCACGGCCGAGCCGGGTGCGAGGTCGCGCACCGCATCGGCCGGCTGCTCGCACACCTCCTGGCGCCAGCCGCGCGCGGGCGGCTCGGCCGGGAACTGCGCCTGGCGGCTGTCGATCCAGTGCAGCGCCAGCGGCAGGTCGCGCGCGATGTGGGCGATGGCCTGGCCGACGTGGCCGGCGCCGAACAAGGCCAGCGGCCGCCCGGCCGGCGCGGGCAGCAGGCCGGCGACATCCTCGCCCGCCGCGACGCGCCGGAACTGCAGCCACACGACGCCGCCGCAGCACTGGCCCAGGCTGGGGCCGAGCGGGTAGCGCACCTCGTCGTCCAGCCCGCCGCCTGACAGCGCCGCGCGGGCCCGGGCGATGGCGTCGAACTCCAGGTGTCCGCCGCCCACCGTGCCGTGCACGCCGCCGGCCGCCACCGTCATCCATGCGCCCACCTCGCGCGGCACGCTGCCGGCGGTGCGCGAAACGGTGACGAGGATCAAGTCCGCGCTCACAGCGGTTCGGGCCGAGCGCCGGTCCGCCCCCCGGCTGGCCTGCGTTCAGCCAGGCCAGGCTGGGCGAGGGGCATCATTTCAGCTGCCACGGTAAGTGGAGTACGCCCAGGGCGAGGCCAGCAGCGGCACGTGGTAGTGCGAGCCCTCGTCGGCCACGCCGAAGTCCAGCGGCACTTCGTCCAGGAACGCCGGCTGCGGCAGGACCTGGCCCAGGCTGCGGAAATAGCCCGCCACCTCGAACACCAGCCGGTAGCGGCCGGCCCGGAACTCCGCGCCCTCCAGCAACGGGCCGTCGGCGCGGCCGTCGGCGTTCAGGGTCACGCTGCGCAGCCACTGCGGGCCTTCGGCGTCGAGCCGGTACAGCCGCACGGCCATGCCCGCGGCGGGGCCGCCGTGGGCGGTGTCCAGCACATGTGTCGTCAATTTGCCCATGGGAACTCCGAGGCGCTTTCGTGGTTGGCTTGAGGCAAAGTGTAGGGATGAGCACTCCCCGCTATCCCCGCGACCTGGTCGGCTACGGCGAAACCCCACCGCAGGCGCAGTGGCCCGGCAACGCCCGGGTGGCCGTGCAGTTCGTGCTGAACTACGAGGAAGGCGGCGAGAACTCGGTGCTGCACGGCGACGCCGGCAGCGAGCAGTTCCTGTCGGAAATGTTCAACCCGCCCAGCTTCCCGGCGCGGCACCTGAGCATGGAAGGCATCTACGAATACGGCTCCCGCGTGGGCGTATGGCGGCTGCTGAAGGAATTCGAGCAGCGCGCGTTGCCGCTGACCGTGTTCGGCGTGGGCATGGCGCTGGAGCGCTGCCCGGACGTGACGCAGGCCTTCGTCGAACTGGACCACGAGATCGCCTCGCACGGCTGGCGCTGGATCCACTACCAGGGCGTGGACGAGGCCACCGAGCGCGCCCACATGGCCCAGGCCATGGCCTCGCTGCAGCGCCTGACGCTGGGCCGCGACCCGCACGGCCTGGGCTGGTACACCGGCCGCGACAGCCCCGCCACGCGCCGGCTGGTGGCCGACTTCGGCGGCTTCGAATACGACAGCGACTACTACGGCGACGACCTGCCGTTCTGGCTGCAGGTCCGCAAGACCAACGGCGAGCTGGCGCCGCACCTCGTCGTGCCCTACACGCTGGACTGCAACGACATGCGCTTCGCGCTGCCGCAGGGCTTCAGCCACGGCGAGCCGTTCTTCGAGTACCTGAAGGACACGTTCGACGTGCTCTACGCCGAGGGCGCCGACAGCCCGAAGATGATGAGCATCGGCATGCACTGCCGTCTGCTCGGCCGACCCGGGCGCCTGCGCGCGCTGCAGAAGTTCCTCGACCACATCGAGGCCCACGACCGCGTGTGGGTGTGCCGGCGGCTGGACATCGCGCGGCACTGGAAAACCACCCACCCCTTTGACGCCAGGACGGCTTTCGTCTGGGAATGATGACCCTCCCCCAACTCAACGCCGCGAGCGTGGCCGAGTTCGTCGCGCTGCTGGACGGCACCTACGAACACTCGCCCTGGATCGCCGAACGCGCCGCCGCCGCGCGGCCCTTCAAGACCCTGGCTGCCCTGAAGGTCGCGCTGGCCCGCGTGGTGCGCGAGGCCAGCGTCGATGAACAACTGGGCCTGATCCGCGCCCACCCGGAACTCGCCGGCAAGGCGGCCGTGGCCGGTGAGCTGACGGCCGAGTCGACGAACGAGCAGCTCAAGGCCGGCCTGACCGCCTGCACGCCCGAGGAGTTCGCGAAGCTGCAGCAGCTCAACGCCAAGTACAACGATCGCTTTGGTTGGCCTTTCATCCTTGCTGTTCGTGGCCCACGCGGCACGGGCTTCACGCGGCAGGAAATCATCGCCACCTTCGAACGCCGGCTGCGCGCGCACCCGGACGTGGAGCGGGCCGAATGCCTGCGGCAGATCCACCGCATCGCCGAGATCCGGCTGAACGACAAGTTCGGCGCCAGGCCCGAACTGGGCGAGCAGCTGTGGGACTGGGCGAAGGCGCTGGCCACGCACAGCGACACCGACGAGTTCCTGACCTGCACCTACGCCACGCCGGCGCACACGGCTGTCGCCGAGCAGTTGCTGGCCTGGATGCGCGACTGCGGCTTCGACGAGGTCGGCCGCGATGCGGTCGGCAATGTCGTGGGCACCTACCACGGCACCGGCGATCCTGCGACTGAACAACGCCTGCTAACCGGCAGCCACTACGACACCGTGCGCCGCGCCGGCCGCTTCGACGGGCGGCTGGGCCTGTTCGTGCCGATGCTGGTGGTGCGCGAGCTGCACCGCCAGGGCAAGCGCCTGCCCTTCGGGCTGGAGGTGGTCGGCTTCTCGGAAGAGGAGTGCCAGCGCTTCCCGGCCGATTTCCTTGCGTCCAGCGCGCTCATCGGCGCGTTCGCCCCCGCCTGGCTGGATGGCACTGACGCCACCGGCATCACGCTGCGCGACGCCATGCAGGCGGCCGGCCTGCCGGGCACGGCGGAGGCCATTGCCGCGCTCAAGCGTGATGCGGGCCGCTACCTCGGCTTCATCGAAGTCCATATCGAGCAAGGCCCGGTGCTGGACAGCCTGGACCTGCCGCTGGGCATCGTCACCTCCATCAACGGCAGCCGCCGCTACACCGGCGAGGTCATCGGCCTGGCCAGCCACGCCGGCACCACGCCCATGGGCCAGCGACGCGACGCGGCAGCGGGCGTGGCCGAGCTGATCCTGTTTGCCGAGCAACGTGCGGCGTCAGTGCCCGATGTGGTGGCGACGGTCGGCATGCTGGACGTGCCCTCGGGCTCCATCAATGTCATCCCGGGCCGCTGCCGCTTCAGCCTGGACCTGCGCGCGACCACCGACGCGGCCCGCGACGCGCTCGACGCCGACGTGCGCGCCAAGCTCGACGAGATCTGCCAGCGCCGCGGGCTGAGCTTCACGCTGCAACCCACGCTGGCGGCCAACGCCGCGCCCAGCGATCCGACGTGGCAGTCGCGCTGGGAGGCCGCGGTCGCCGAGCTGGGCCTGCCCGTGCATCGCCTGCCGTCAGGCGCCGGGCACGACGCGATGAAGGTGCACGAACTGCTGCCGCAGGCCATGCTGTTCGTGCGCGGCGGCAATGGCGGCATCAGCCACAACCCGCTGGAGTCGGTGTCCGTGGACGATGCTGAGCTGGCCATACGTGCATTTGAAAAACTCCTAGCAATCATCTGATGGACTCGACGCTGCTGTTCGTTGTCGAGGATGCGTTCCAGCTATCGAGCATTGGCTGCACGTTGGTTCCGGGACCATCAATGGATTCCGGTATCGATGTACGCCCCGGTGATGCTCTGAGATTGGAGCTACCCGATGGAAGGCAAATGGACACACAGGTCGCGGGCTTCGTATCCATCCGCCGCACAAAACCCGAGCACCGAAGAACGGTGCCATTGACACTCCCCAAATCCGTGCAGAAGGAGCAGGTGCCTCCAGGCACGCGTGTCTTTCTCATCGCCAAGCAGATCACATGAGTACCACCGACACCTGGATCGCGACTCACTTCGCTGACGAAGTCCGCTTCCTGCAGCACCTCGTCCGCATCCCCACCGACACCCCGCCCGGCAACAACGCGCCGCACGCGGACCGCACGGCCGAGCTGCTGGCCGAACTCGGTTTCGAGGTCGCGAAGCACGCCGTGCCAGCGGCCGACGTGCAGGCCGCCGGCATGCAGTCCATCACCAACCTGATCGTGCGCCACCGCTTCTCCGAAGACGGCCCGACGATTGCGCTCAACGCCCATGGCGACGTGGTGCCGCCTGGCGAGGGCTGGACGCACGAGCCCTACGGCGCCGAGATCGCCGATGGCAAGCTCTACGGCCGCGCGTCGGCCGTCAGCAAAAGCGACTTCGCGACCTACACATTCGCGCTGCTGGCGCTGAAGCACTCGGGACTGACGCTCAAGGGCAGCGTCGAGCTGCACTTCACCTACGACGAGGAATTCGGCGGCGAGCTGGGCCCGGGCTGGTTGCTGGCGCAAGGCCTGACCCAGCCCGACTACCTGATCGCGGCGGGCTTCAGCTACCAGGTCGTCACCGCGCACAACGGCTGCCTGCAGATGGAGGTGACGCTGCACGGCCTGGCCTCGCATGCGGCCTACCCGAGCACGGGCATCGACGCGCTGCAGGCCGCAACGAAGCTGCTGACCGCGCTGTACGCGCACAACGACGTGCTGAAGACGCGGCTGTCGGAAGTGCCCGGCATCACGCACCCCTACCTGAACGTGGGCCGCATCGAGGGCGGCAGCAACACCAACGTCATCCCCGGCAAGGTCCTCATCAAGCTGGACCGACGCATGATCCCGGAGGAAGACCCGGCGGCGGTGGAGGCCGAGGTGCGCTCGCTGATCGAAGCCGCCGTGAAGCAGAGCCCCGGCGTGAAGCTGGAGATCAAGCGCCTGCTGCTGGCCAACTCGATGAAGCCGCTGCCGGGCGCCGCGCCGCTGGTGGCCGCACTGCAGAAGCACGGGGAGGCGGTGCTCGGCGAGCCCATCCCGACCTCGGGCACGCCGCTGTACACCGACGTGCGCCTGTACACGGCCCATGGCATTCCGGCCGCCATCTACGGCGCCGGGCCACGCACGGTGCTGGAGAGCAACGCCAAGCGGGCGGACGAGCACCTGGTGCTCGATGACCTGAAGCGCGCCACGCAGGTGGTGGCGCGGGCACTGGCCGAGCTGCTAGCGGGCTGATTTCAGCACTTGCTGGCGCTGCGCCAGCTCGGCCGGCGGGAACGGACTCCAGCTTGGCTGGTCGGCGTAGGTGCGGTACAGCGCCGCGAGGTTGGCGCGCAGCAGCGCGTCGTCGGGCGCCAGGGCCAGCGCGCCCAGCAGGCGGCGGCCCAGGCGTTGGGCGCTGTCGGGGCTGCCTTCCACGCCACTGAGGGCCGACACCGCCGCCAGGTTGGCCGCGGCAGCCGATGCGGGCAGATAGGCCTTGGCGCTGGCGAACAGCGTGGCCGCGGCGGCGCGGTCGCCACGGGTCCAGGCCATGTGGCCGCGCAGCGCGGCGGCCAGGCCCCAGGCCGTGGGCGAGAGGTCGGCCGGCACGGCGGCCTGGTAACGGCCGAGTGCGGCCTCGACGAAAGCCGTGATGCGCGCGCGGTCGGCGTCGCTCACATCGCCCACCTGCAGCCGCAGCCAGCCGGCCACGCCCAGCGCGTAGTCCAGCTCGGGCAGCCAGCGCGACAGCGACCACTCCGGGATCTCGTCGCCACTGCGCGCCCGCACCCAGCCGGCAGGCAGGCCGGCGCGCATGGGCTGCAGTTGCAGCCAGTCGCCACGCTGGCCGGTGATCCAGTACGGCAGGCCTTCGCGCGGCGAGCTGGGGAAGGCCACGCCCGGTGTGGAGGCATCCGGCGTGTCGTGCACGCGCAGCGCGGCGCGGGTGGCGGCGTCGATGCGGGCGAGGTCGTCGAGCCGGATGCGCCGCGGCGCGAAGGCCAGCGCCTGCATCGGCAAGCCGGCCTGCAACTGCGCGCCGCCCCAGGTGAGGCTCAGGCGCTCGGGTGTCAGCCCCTCGGCGCCCTGCCGCGAGAAGCGCAGGTAGGTCTGCACGAAGAGTTCACCGTCCTGCTCGAACAGGCGACCCCAGATGGCGACGACCGCTTGTCCCGGCGCCAGCATGCCGCTCTGCACACCCTGGCGGCTGACGCTCGCCAGCACCTCGTCGACGTCGCAGATGGCGCCGCCTTCGGACAACAAGTCCACCGCGCCGATGGAACCCAGCGGCAGCATGCCCATCAGCAGTTGCAGGTGCGCCAGCGACGACACCTGGCGGCCGGCGGCCGGCAGCCCGGGTGCGCTGGCGCCCAAGCCGATGTCCACCCGCCAGGGCAGCACGAGCGCATTGACCGCGGCGCCGCGGAACACAACGGGTTGGGAGCACGAGCGCATGAACATGCCGGCGTACGCGGGCGAGGCCAGCGACGCTATCAGCAACAGCATGGCGAACAGGGAAGCGGTGAGACGGCGCATGTCACTCCTCCCCCGCACAGGGGCGGGTCGGGTTTTGCAGGCGCAGCAGGCCGGCCTTGGCGTAGGCCGGGTCGGCCAGCGCGTCCCGCAGCGTGCGGGCGGCGCTGTCCTGCACGAAGCCGTGCAGCGCGGTCAGTTCGGTCTTGCTGCGGCCGGTGATGGGGCGTTTCAGCATCGCGCCCAGCAGGTTGGCGGCGCGGCACAGGTTGGCGTGCGCGGGCTCGTAGGCGTGCTCGCGCAGCAGCTTCAGGCCCAGCGCGCTGGCAATGAAGGCGTCCAGGTCCAGCGGCTTGGCGATGAGCTGCACGGCGTCGGTCGTCGGCGCGGCGCCGGCCTCGGGGTAGCGCAGGCGCTGCAGGCCGGCCGGTACCGTTTCGCGCTGGTCGGCCGCGAAGCGCAGCGGCACCAGCAGGTAGTTGATCTGCGCACTGAGCGCGGGCGGCGTGCCGTCGCGGTCGACCACGCCCCACACCTCCAGCAGCACGCGCTGGTCGTTGAGCTGCTCCACCACCTGAGCGCTGAACTCGCTGCCGTCCAGGGCCGGCGCCCGCCGGGGGCAGGCCCGGAAGGCCACGGGCGTGGCGCCGGGGTTGATCCAGCGCTCGTCGCGCGCCTGGTCCAGCTCGAACTGCAGCTTGTTCAGGAAGCGCTCGACGGCCGCCCGGTCGGCCATGGCGCCGCCGGTGGGCTCGCTCAGCAGCACCGTGAAGCCGCCCGGCGCCGGCGGGCAGTTGACGACGGTGGCCTGCACGCTGGCGGCGCACAGCAGCAGGACGAACAACAGGGCGGCACGCATCGGCTACTCCAGGTTGGCGATGGCGTCGTCCACCGCTTGCTTCAGCCGCGGGTAGGCCTCGGCCGGCGCGGCAATGTCGCCGCCGATGCGCTCGCGCAGCTCAGCAGGCTTGCCAGCGACGGCGGCGGTGACGAGGTCGCGGTAACGGCGCAATTGCGGCAGCGCCTTGCGGCAGCCGTTGTCGCCGATGAGGCCCAGCAGCGCGCGGTGGGCCGTGAGGTCGTAGTGCTGGTTGCGCTTGAGCAGCAGCGGCGGCAGCACGCGGCACAGCGTGTCGGGCTCGCGCACGGCCATGGCCTCCAGGCCGCGCGTGGCCGCCACGGCGTGCAGGTCGGGGCGGCGCAGCTCCATCAGCAGCGCGGGCAGCGCCGGCTCGCCGAATGAGGCCAGCACCACGGCCGCGTTGTTCAGCTTGCCGAGGTCGTCTTCCTGCGTGAGCTGCTGCAGCAGCGCCAGCATCTCCTTGGTGTAGCTCAGGTCCAGCTGTCGCTGCTTGATGGCCAGGTCCACCGAGTCCTTGATCCAGAAGCCCAGCACCAGCACGACGATGCTGGCCAGCAGCTTGGGACCTTCGGCGCCCATCCAGCCCAGCAGTCGGGCGGGCAGGGGCTTGGGCGGCGGGGGGACCAGGGTCGGCGACGTTGGGGCGGCATCCATGCCGCGCAGTGTGGTCTGCCCGGCCTGCGGCGCACAACCCCTATTCAGCTAGACGGCGGCTGGGCGGCGACGATGGCCTGGTCCACGTGCTTGACGATGTAGTTCAGGCTGTCGTCGCCCCAACCGCTTTGCGTGGCGGCCACGGTGCCATCGGTGCGGATCACCAGCGTGTAGGGCACCGACGGCGGCTTGGAGAACGCCTTGCCGCTGCGCTCCTCGGGGTCGTAGGTGTGCAGCATCTTGCTGGCCTCCGACAGCTGGCGGCTCAACTTGCGGAAGACCGCGCGCTCCTCGCAGTTGACGGCGACCACGCGGGCGCGGTCCTGGGCCGCGAGCTGCAGGCGTTCCATCTCCGGCAGCTCGCGCCGGCAGTGCGGGCACCACGAGGCCCAGAAGAACACCACCACCGGCTTGCCGGCGAAATCGGCCAGGGTCACCGCCTTGCCATCCAGCATCTGGCCCAGCGACGCGTCCATTGCCACGCGCTCGGGCGGCTTGGGTTTGGCCGGCTCGTCGGCCTGGGCGGCGGTGGCGCCGCCCATCGCGGTCAGCCCGCCCCAGGCCAGCAGCTCGCGGCGTTGCAATGTGTTCGTCATCTGGCTCTCCCTGATCGGCGCGATCTTGGCAGCACAAGCCGCCACCTAGAATCCATGAATGCCCGCCCTGCCTCGCGCCTTCAGCCGCGCCCATGCCCGACGCCAAGCCTGGTGGTGGCTGGCCGTGCTGGTGCTGGGCCTGCTGGCGCCGGGCATCAGCGCGGCGCTCGCGCATGCGCGGGGCGACTATTCGGCGTGGCAAGACGTGTGCCGCGCGCCCACCGCCACCAACGCGGCCAAGCCCACGCCGGTGGAAGCCGCGCTGGACCTGCTGGCCCACGGCCATTGCGCGGCCTGTCACATCAACGTGACGGACCTGGCGGGGCCGCCGGTCATGCCGCAGCTGATGCTGCGCGACGACCTGGTGCTGCAAGCACCCGAGCGCTTCTGGACCGCGCCCGTCACCGCCCACGCCTGGCGGCCGTCCAGCGCACGCGCCCCACCCGCGCAGATCTGAGTCTCCTCGCGTGCCGCGGCCGTCCAGGCCCGGCGTTCGCCGCCGACCGCCCGGTTGCGGCCCGACTCCGATCTGTGCCCTTTCATGAAAAAAATGCCCTTCTCGCGCGCGGCTGCGGCCTGCGCCGCGCTGCCGCTGAGCCTTACCGCCAGCCCCGTGCTGGCCTGTGACGACTGCGATTGCGATGACATGCCGCTCGTCGCGACCACCCAGCAAACCGTCACCGAACCCGCCCCCCGCAACAAGCTCGGCCTGGTGCGCGTGCAAGGCGCCGCGCCCAGCTCGCTGCCCACCAACATCCCCACCACCCGCGAGACGGTCACGCGCGAGGAGATCGAGCGCAGCGTCAACGCGACCGACTCCGAAGACGCGCTGAAATACCTGCCGAGCCTGCTGGTGCGCAAGCGCTACATCGGCGACTACAACCACGCCATCCTGTCCAGCCGCGCCTCCGGCACCGGCAACAGCGCGCGCTCGGCCGTCTATGCCGACGGCATCCTGCTGTCCAACTACCTGGGCAACGGCGTGGGCGGCCTGAGCTTCCCGCCGCGCTGGGGGCTGGTGACGCCCGAGGAGATCGAGCGGGTGGACGTGATGTATGGCCCCTTCTCGGCCGCCTACCCGGGCAACTCGGTGGGCGCCGTGGTGGACTACGTGACCCGCATGCCGACGAAGTTCGAGGCCCACGCCAAGGTGGGCGTCGTGTCCCAGCCGTTCGAGCTCTACAACACCAAGACGACCTACCGGGCTTGGGCAGCCAGCGCCTCGCTGGGCGACCGCGCCGGCGACTTCAGCTGGTGGATCAACGTCAACCACACCGACAGCGACGGCCAGCCGCTGACCTTCGCCACCCGCCTGGCCTCCACCGGCGTCACCGGCACGGCGGGCACGCCCGTCACTGGCGCGGTGCCCGGGCTGAACAACGCCAACCAGCCCTGGCTGCTGCTCGGCTCGGCCACGCAATACAACACGCGCCAGGACCACCTGAAGATCAAGCTGGCCTACGACCTGAGCCCCAGCGTGCGCGCCAGCTATGTGCTGGGCGTGTGGCACAACGACTCGGACGGCAATTCCGAGAGCTACCTGCGTGATGCCGCTGGCAACCCGGTCTACAAGGGCAGCCTCGCGGCCGACAAGAAGGAGACCCTCAACATCGGTGGCCAGCAGTTCGCCGGCCCCACCGGCGGCGATTTCGGGCTGACCCGCGAGAAGCTGCAGCACGTCATGCACGGCCTGTCGGTCAAGAGCCGCACCGGCGGCGAGTGGGACTGGGAGCTGGCCGCCAGCCTCTACGACTACCAGAAGGACGACAAGCGCCAGAACGCCGCGGCCAACCCGCAGCCGGGCGCTTGGACCGGCGGCGCGGGCACGCTGGCCGACGGCAGCGGCACCGGCTGGCACACGCTCGCGGCCAAGGGCATCTGGCGCCCCGTGGGCACGGCGCACGTCGTGGACTTCGGCCTGCAGCAGGACAGCTACCAGCTCAGCTACCTGACCTCCAACATCAACGGCAACTACCTGCAGGACGGCCCCGGCACCCTGGCCAACAACGTGCAGGGCAAGACCCGGCTGCAGGCCGCCTACGCGCAGGACGCCTGGCTGCTGAACGCAGACTGGAAAGCCGTCGTGGGCCTGCGCGCCGAGCACTGGCAGGCCTTTGACGGCCGCACGGACTTCTCGGCCACGGCCGGCCAGAGCTACCCGTCCCGCAGCGAGGCCTTCCTGTCGCCCAAGGCGGCGCTGTCCTGGCAGGCGGCGGCCGACACCGTGCTGAAGGCGTCGGTCGGCCGCGCGGTGCGCATGCCCACGGTGAGCGAGCTCTACGGCGCCACGGCGACAACCAACTCGAAGTACATCAACGACCCCAACCTCAAGCCCGAGAAGTCGTGGACGGCCGAGCTGAGCGCCGAGCAGGGCTGGGGTGCATGGCAGTCCCGCGTGACGCTGTTCGCCGAGACGACGCGCGATTCGCTGTACTCGCAGACCACGTTCGACCCCGTCGCCAATCTCAACATCAGCCGTGTGCAGAACGTCGACCGGATCGGCACCACCGGCCTGGAAGCCACGCTGGGCGCGGCGGACTGGGGGCTCAAGGGGCTGGACCTGTCCGGCAGCCTCACCTACACCGACTCCAAGATCAAGGCCAACACCGGCTTCGTCGCGACGCCGGGCGATACGGTGGGCAAGTGGCAGCCCAACATCCCGCGCTGGCGCGCCACCGTGCAGGCCGGCTACCGCTTCAATGCGCAGTGGAGCGCCCACCTGGCCGCCCGCTACAGCGGCCCGCAGTACCGCACGCTGAACAACGCCGACGTGAACGGCTATGCCTACCAGGGCGTCAGCAAGTACGCGACGGCCGACCTGCGCGTGCTGTGGAAGATCGACCGCCAGTGGAGCGCCGCGTTCGGCGTGGACAACCTGAACAACGACACCTACTGGAACTTCCACCCCTACCCGCAGCGCAGCTACACCGCTGAGCTGAAGTTCGACCTGTGAGGACCCTCGCCATGAAGCACCTGCCCCTTTTCGCCCTGCTGCTGGCCGCCGGCGCGGCGTCGGCCCACGTCACGCTGGAGCAGCCCGCCGCGCCGGCCGGCAGCAGCTACCGCGCCACCTTCAAGATCGGCCACGGATGCGACGGCGCGGCCACCCGGGCGGTCGTCGTCACGCTGCCCGAAGGCCTGCGCGGCGCCAAGCCCATGCCCAAGGCCGGCTGGACGCTGACGACCACACGCCGCCCGCTCAAGGCCCCCTACGAGAGCCACGGCAAGCCCGTCACCGACGAACTGGCCGAAGCGCGCTGGACGGCCAACAGCGAGGCCGACTACCTGCAGGACGCCTGGTACGACGAGTTCGTCGTGCGCGCCAGCCTGCCGGCCGAGCCCGGCGAGCTGTGGTTCGCGGTGCGCCAGCGCTGCACCGAGGGCGAGTGGAACTGGGCCGACAAGCCCAGCGCCGACAACCCCAGGCCGCGCGCACCGGCCGTGCGCCTGAGCGTGGTGCCGGCCAGGCCCGCCGCCGCCGAGCACGCGCACTGAGCCTGTCCACGCGCCCGGCAATCCCTCTTCATCCCCTCATGTTCGACGGCCGTCAGATCAAGCGCCTGGCCTGCTGGATGGCGTGCCTCGCCCTCCTGTGGGGTGCGCTCGCGCCTGTGCTGTCGCACCTGGTGCAGCGCGACGTGCCGGCCGGCTGGGTGGAGATCTGCTCGGTCACCGGCGCCAAGCTGGTGCGCCTGGACGACGGCGCCGCTGCAGACACGGCCGCGCCGGCCGAGCGGTCCCGCCGGCACGTCACCACCCACTGCCCCTACTGCGCGCTGCACGTCGATGCGCTGGGCCTGCCGCCGGCAGCGCCTGCGGCGCCGGCCCTGCTGGCGCTGAGCCTGCCGCGGCCCGAGCCGCTGCGGCTGACGCCGCGCACCCCGCGCACCTGGGCCAGCGCCCAGCCCCGCGCCCCGCCACTGAACGCCTGAGCCTCGGACACGGCTGCGCCCGGCGCCGAGACGCCGGGCCGCGGCATCCCATCGTTCACGCCTGCCGCCCCGGCCCCGGGGCGGCCCTCAGGAGTTCCCTCCCATGCACTGGATCACACGCGCGTTCCGCGCGATGACACCTGTCGACACCGCCACCCCGCCCCGCCCCAAGACGCTGGTCAAGGCGCTGGCCACCACCCTGCTGCTGCCCGCCGCCGCCCTGGCCGATGACGCCCCCACCAGCGAGCCGCTGGGCCGCGTGGAGGTCGTGGGCGCGCGCGACCGCCTCAAGCTCGACGACACACCCGCCGCCGCGAGCCGCCTGGGCCTGACCGCCCGCGAGACGCCCGCCACCGTGCAGACGCTGACGCAGGAAGACCTGCAGGTGCGCGGCCTGCGCACCGCCCGCGAGGCCTTCGCCGACATCCCCGGCGCCATCGCCGGCAACGTGCCCGGCAACCCGGCCGCCGTGATGATGCGCGGCTTCTCGGGCAATGCCGTCTCCATCCTGCAGGACGGCGTGCGCGTGTCCACCTCCACCATCGTGCAGCGCGACACCAACAGCTGGCACTTCGACCGCATCGAGGTCATCAAGGGCCCGGCCTCCGTGCTGTTCGGTGAAGGCGCGCTGGCCGGCGCCATCAACAAGGTCACGCGCAAGCCCACGCTGGACGGCATGCATGTCGACGCGCTGGCCAGCGACGGCAGCTTCAACACCCGCACGCTGGCGGCCGGTGCCAACCTGCCTCTGTCCGACACGGTGGCCGTGCGCGTGGACGCCAGCCAGCTGCAGTCCGACAGCCTGTACGACGTCGAGCGCAACGCCACCCGCTCGCGCGGCCTGACCGGCAGCGTGCTGCTCAAGCCCAGCGCCGACCTCAGCGTGCTGGTGGCCGTGGACCACTACGCCGACCGCTACGACGGCACCTACCAGGGCGTGCCGCTGGTGCAGGCCGCCGTGGCCAGGGAGCCCAGCCGCATCCTGCAGAGCGCCAACGGCCTGGTCATCGACCGGGCGCTGCGCCACCGCAACTACAACCCCGACGGCGCCTATTCCAGCGCGGACGAGACCACGCTGCGCAGCCGCATCGACTGGCAGCTGGGCCAGGGCTGGGCACTGGGCACCGACCTGACGGCCTACACCGCCGACCGCGCCTTCGTGCTCAGCGACACGCAGACCTTCGTCGCGCCGACCGCGGCCTTGCCCAACGGCAGCTTCTCGCGCACGGTGCAGCGCTTCTATCACGACCACCAGTTCTGGAACGTGCGCTCGGCGCTGTCCAAGGCGGGCGACGTCGGCGGCCTGCGCCACCGCTTCACGGCGGGCATGGAGGTCAACCACACCGACTTCGCCAGCCTGCGCCAGACCTCACCCGCCAGCGCGCTGGCCGCCGTGGACCCGTACGCGCCCGTCGTCGGCAGCTTCCCGACGGCCGACGCCAGCTACAGCGCCGGCAACGTCAACTTCGACTCCCGGCTGAAGACGACGTCGCTGTTCGCCGAGGACGCGCTGAACCTGAGCGCGCAGTGGCTGCTGGTCGCCGGCCTGCGCCGCGACGACATCGACCTGGACCGCAGCGTCACCAACCTCAACGTGACGCCCAACACCGTGCAGGCGGCCCGGCCGCGCTACCGGCCGCTGTCCTGGCGCCTGGGCAGCACCTACGCGCTGAGCCCGGCCACGTCGGTCTACGCGCAGGTCACGTCCGGCGCGGTGCCGGTGTCGTCCATGCTGACCCAGTCCATCGTCAACACCGGCTTCAAGCTCACCCGGGGCCGCTCAGCCGAGGCCGGCTTCAAGGCGACGACGGCCGACCGCCGCCTGTCGCTGACTGGCGCGGTCTACGCCATCCGCCAGGACGACATCCTGACCCGCGACCCCGCCAACCCGTCGCAGACGGTGCAGGGCGGCCGCCAGTCGTCGCGCGGCGCGGAGCTGAACGGGGCGGCCAGCCTGGGCAGCGCGCTGAGCGTGGGGGCCGGCATCGGCGTGGTGGATGCGGTGTACGACCAGCTCATCGAGGCCGGCGGCGCGGTGCGCACCGGCAACCGGCCCATCAACACGCCGGTCACGTCCGCCAACGGCTTCGTCACCTACGCGGTGCCCGGCCTGCCGGTGTCGGTCAGCGGCTTCGTGCACCACGTGTCGGGCTTCTACACGGACACGGCCAACAGCATCCATGTGGACGGCCGCACCACGCTGGACGCGGCCCTGGCCTGGAAGGTCTCGGCCGCCACCACGCTGACGCTGCGCGGGCGCAACCTGGGCAACGCCTTCTACGGCGAGTACTCGGGCTACCCGACCACCAACGTCTACCTGGGCGCGCCGCGCAGCGTCGAGGTGTCGCTGCTGGCGCGGTTCTGAGCATGCCGCGCATCCGGGCCTTCATCCTCAAGCTCCACCTCTGGCTGGGCTTGGGCATCGGCGCGCTCTTCGTGCTGCTGGGCCTGACCGGCTCGGCGCTGGTGTTCTACGAGGGGCTGGACGCGGCGCTGCATCCAGCCATCCGCGTGGCCGCCACCGGCCCCGCCCCGGGCTGGGACTCGCCGGTGTGGGACCGCGCGCTGGCGACCGTGCGGTCGCGATGGCCCGAACGCACGGGCGCCTGGCGCTTCGAGGCCAGCGGCGAGCCCGGTGCGCTGGCGGCGCGCTACCAGCCGCCGGGCGGCGGCCACCATGGCCGGCGCGTGATGGTGTGGCTCTCGCCCGAGGGCACCGAGCTGCTGCGCGAGGCCGAGTGGGGCGGCTACCTGATGACCTGGCTGTATGAGCTGCACATGGAGCTGCTGCTCGGTGACGGGGGCCGCGCCTTCGTCGGCTGGGCCGGCCTGGCCATGGCCGTGCTGCTGCTGTCCGGCCTGTGGGCCTGGTGGCCGCGCGGCAGCCTGGCGCGGGCGCTGCACTTCAAGCGCGGCGCCGTGCGCTCTCGGCGCCTGCGCGACATCCACAAGCTCGCCGGCCTGGCGGGGTTGCCGCTGCTGCTGATGCTGGCCATTACAGGGGTGATGCTGGCGCTGCCGGACGAGAGCAACGCGGTGCTGGCGGGCACCGTCGGCGCGCCCACGAAGGCGCCCCAGGTCAGGTCCCTGGCTGCGGCCGGCGTCCAGGTGCCGCTGGCACGAGCGCTCGCCAGCGCGCGGGCCGCCTTCCCGCAGGCCCGGCTGGCCTGGGTGGAGTCGCCCGGGCCGGGCAACGGCGTGATCCTGGTCCGCGTGCAGCAGCCCAGCGACCCGAGCACCCGGTTTCCGCACAGCTATGCCTATGTGGACCAGCACACCGGCGCGCTGCTCGCCACGCGTGACCGCAAGGCCTTCGGCACGGCAAATGTCATCAACAACTGGCTGCATCCGCTGCACGACGGCTCGGCGGGCGGCGTGGGCCTGCGCGTGCTGCTGCTGCTCATCGGCCTGCTGCCGGCGGTGCTGTTCGTCACCGGCTTGTGGCGCTGGCGATGCGTGCGCCGAGCCGCGCAGCAGCACCGTGTCGCCACGTCACCATGATCAGCCCCGCGCCGGGCTCTCGACTACCGTTTCCTACTTCAACAGAAAGGCTCACCATGCATATCAAACCCTCACTCGTCGCTGCACTGTGCAGCGCCGTGCTCATCGCCCCCGCTGCTGCACAGCTGGTTGTCAAGGACGCCTGGGTGCGCGCCACCGTGCCGCAGCAGAAGGCCACCGGCGCCTTCATGCAGCTCACCGCGGCGCAGGACAGCAAGCTCGTGTCGGTCAGTTCAGCCGCGGTGCCCGTGGTCGAGGTGCACGAGATGAAGATGCAGGACGGCGTGATGAAAATGCGCCCGCTGCCGTCGCTGTCGCTGCCCGCGGGCAAGGCGGTGTCGCTGACGCCCGGCGGCTACCACGTCATGCTGATGGACCTGAAGCAACAGCTGAAGCCCGGCGACCGCGTGCCGCTGACGCTGGTGATCGAGAACCAGGGCGGCAAGCGGGAGACCGTGGAAGTCACGGCGGAAGTCCGCGCGCTTGGTGCTGCCGCGCCAAAGGCGGACGAGCACGCTGACCACAAGCATTGACGCGGGGTGGCCGGGATCCACAGGTCACATCGACTGGCTGGCTGACATCGGGTCAGGGGGGCTCAGGCAGCAAGTCCGACGGGTGGCCACCGGCCGGCAGCGCGCACGGGCGCTCCCATGAGAAACGCCGCTCTCGCGAGCGGCGTTTCGTCAGTGTCAGGCCCTGGAAGTCAGGCCTGACGGCGGCGCCAGGCCAGCAGGCCCAGCACGCCCACGCCCATCAGCAGGACGGTGCTGGGTTCCGGCACGGCCGTGACGTTGCCATACACGCGCAGCGCCACGCCCTGGTTGGTGAAGCCCAGGCTGCGCACGCCCGACGTGAAGTTGCCGTTGACCTCGTTGTTGCCGTTGCGGTAGTAGCCGTTGAACACCAGGCTGCCGGTGGTGGGCAAGGTGCCGTAGGTGATCAGCGACGTCAGGCTGTTGGCGCTGGTGTAGGTGACGCCGTCGGTCGTGCCCTGGATGTTGACCGTGATGCCGACGGTGTTGCTGGACAGGTTCAGCGGGCTGTTGAGCGCGATGCCGGGGGTGGCGCCCGGATTGGTCGGGTCTTCGAACGAGTAGAAGAAGCCGGTGGTGAACGTGCCGCTGGACGTGAAGCTGTAGCTGCCCAGCAGGTTGCTGAACGCAGGCGCCGCGGCACTGACGGTGCCGGTGTTGACGCCACCCCAAACGTAGACGTTGAGCTTCAGGCCCGTGTAGTTCACGCCGGTGTTGTTGTAGGCGAACAGGTCGAAGCCGGTGATCTGCGTCGTGCCGGCGCTCAGCACATAGCCGTCACCCATGAAGGTGTTGGGCGTGCTGCTCGTGGCGGTGATGGTGCCGCCCTGGGAATTCAGCGGCGACGAGATGTTGTCGAACACCAGTGCGGCGGATGCCGTGGCGCTGGCCAGCGTGAATGCGGCAGCCAACAGGCCGTGACGGAAATCGAAAGACATGAGCACTCCTCGGGAAGAAAAGATGGGGTCTCGGGACGCGCCAAGGCTTGTTACGAGAGGTGAAAGCAGCGTAAAGATCGAGCCTGTTCAGGAGCTGTCGGCACCCCCTGACTGCAGGGCGGGGCTTCACCCTAGGCCTGTTCACGCTACGGCAACAGGCCCTGGCGGTCTGGCGCGGATAAACAGCCCGCCTTCGGTGCTGATTGCGGCATTGCCAAAACGCCGCCGCGCCGATGATCCAACCCGTCACCAGTGCACGGCCCCCGGCAACGCTGCGGCCCCTGGCGAGGCGGACCTCGCGATCCGCCCGCGACCAAGAGCAAAGACTTTCGGCCCGCTCCGCGGTGCGACCGGCCCCCGCCGGCGCGCCGCTCATGACGGCCGCACGCGCTGTGTGATCGCCGCAGCCCCATGCGCCCCAGTTCCGGCTGGCGCGCGTCCCGGGCGGCGTGAGGCGCTTTTTCGAGCCCCGGCTGGCCTGCGCCAGCCGGGGCTTTTTGTCTGCGGCCACTGGTGTTGATGTCACCTGCCGCACCTTAGACTTCGGCGCCTGATTCGAGGCGACCACAGGCCGGGAAGGCCGAGGACACACCGGAAGGACCCATGCGCACGCCGCCTGCTCGACACCGCTTTCATGCCTGCGGCGCCCTGTTGCTGACCCTGCTCGCGGCGCCGGCCGCCGTGCAGGCGCAGACGCCGGCCAACCCGTCGCTGCAGGCGTGTACCGAGATCGGTCCGCCGGCCGACCGGCTGGCCTGCTACGACAAGGCCATGGGCCGCGCGCCCGCACCGGAGGTGCCGCCGGCCTACACGGACAACCCCGCGGGCGGCGCGCCGCCGTCGTCGTCGCTGCTGGCGCCCAAGAATGCCGCCGTGGCCGTGGCCGGCGACACGCAGGCGGCGCCCAGCCTGATGTCCAAGTACTGGGAGCTGGATGCCCAGGACAAGCGGGGCGTCTTCAACTTCGTCGGCTACAAGGCCAGCTACGTGCTGCCGCTGCACCTGACCAGCCGCATCAACCGCGCGCCGCAGTCGCCCAGCCAGGCTGCCGTCGAGTTGCCGAACTACCGGCGCGAGGAGGCCAAGTTCCAGTTCTCGGTGCGCACCAAGCTCGCACAGGACGTGCTGCTGCCCGGCGCCGACCTGTGGGCCGCGTTCACGCAGCAGGCCATGTGGCAGATCTGGAACGGCAAGGACTCCAAGCCGTTCCGCAACAGCGACTACGAGCCCGAGCTGATCTACGTCGTGCCCACGCCCGAAGGGCTGCGCCGGCTGCCGTTCGACTGGCAGTGGCGCTACACGCAGCTGGGCCTGGCCCACCAGTCCAACGGCCAGTCCGACCCGCTGTCGCGCAGCTGGAACCGCATCAACCTGGCGGCCGGTTTCGAGCGGGGGGACTGGTCGGTGGTCACGCGGCTGCTGAGCCGGCTCAAGGAGGGGGCCGCCACGGACAACAACCCCGACCTGGTGGGCTACCGCGGCCGGGGCGAGTTACAGCTGAACTGGGCGCACGAGAAGCACACGGCGCAGCTGCTGTACCGCACGACGCTGAAGGACGCCAAGTACGGCGCACTGCAGTTCGAGTGGACCTACCCGGTCTTCAGCGAACAGCCCAACGGCCTGCGCTGGTACGTGCAGGTGTTCCGCGGCTATGGCGAGACGCTGACCGACTACAACTTCCGCCAGACCAGCATCGGCACCGGCTTCAGCTTCCTGCAGTTCTGAGGCTCAGCCGGCTTCGCACGCCAGCAGTTGCTCCAGCCGCTGCTCGCGCAAGCCGTAGAAGCGCTTGATCTCGGCGATCTGCGCCAGCAGCTCCGGCCGGCGCGCGGCCAGCGCCTCGGCGGCGGCCCCCTGCGCCTTCACGGCCAGGATCATCTTGTTCTTGCTGGTGTGCTCCAGCGCGATGAACTCGAACACCTGGGTGCGGTAGCCCTGGCTCTCCAGCAGCAGCGCACGCAGCGAGTCGGTCACCATCTCGGCCTCCTGGCCCAGGTGGATGCCGTGCTGCAGCATGGGCCGCAGCACCGCCGGCAGCGTCATCTGCGGGCGCAGCTCCTTGTGGCAGCAGGGCGAGCTCATGATGACCCGTGCCCCCGACTGCAGGCCCACGTGCAGCGCGTGGTCGGTGGCGATGTCGCAGGCGTGCAGCGCGATCATCACGTCCAGCGGCTGCACGGCCTGGGTGCGCACGTCGCCCTGGTCGAAACGCAGCCCCTGCAGGCCCTCGTCCTGCACGATGCCGTCGCAGAGCTTCACCATGTCGTCGCGCAGCTCGATGCCCATCACGCGCGGCGCCAGGCCCTGCGACTGCAGCCAGTCGTGCACGGCGAAGGTCAGGTAGCCCTTGCCGGAGCCGAAATCAGCCACGCGCACGGGGCCGGTCAGAGCCGCCTCGCACACCGCAGCCGACAGGATCTCGACGAAGCGGTTGATTTGCTTCCACTTGCGCGCCATGGCCGGCACCAGCGCCGGCTCGCCCTTGACGAGATGCGTCAGCCCCAGCGCCGACCAGACCGTGTGCGCCATGTCCAGCGGCCGGTGCTTGGCCTTGTCGTGCGCGGCAGGCGCCGGCGCGTCGCCACCACCGTCCACGCGCGTCACCCGCAGCGTCTCGCGGCCCTTGCGGCTGACGGCGAACTGCACCTCCGCCACCGCCGTGTGCAGGTGGGCGTTGCGAAAGCGCGTGCCCAGCAGTGACGCGATCTCGGCCAGGCCGGCCTCGGGCGCATGGTTCTTCGTGACGTCGCGGGTCGCGTGCTTCCACAGGAAGCTCAGCG
Organism: Roseateles sp.; assembly: GCF_965229315.1. Lineage (GTDB taxonomy): Bacteria > Pseudomonadota > Gammaproteobacteria > Burkholderiales > Burkholderiaceae_C > Pelomonas. Next base: position 266,647 of record NZ_CBDDJA010000002.1, on the reverse strand, counting down.
CCGGCTCGCCGCGCAGCTCGATGGCGCGCACGGTGAGGCGCTCCACGTCACTGTCGTCGCCCGCCGGGCCGGACAGCAGCAGCTTGCCGAACTGGCCGCTGGCCAGGGCCAGGCGCACGAGGTGCAGGAAGCGTTCATGTGCAGGCGCCGTGGCGGCGGGCGGCGGGGTGACGAGGGCGGTGAACAAGGGCGCTGACATGCGCGGGATTGTCCGAGATCACCCGCTGCCCCATGCATCCCGCAGGGCAAACCGGCGAGCCGACCGCCCGGCCCGCCCGCGCCAGACGGCTCGCGGAGCGATCCGGGTGGCCCGGCTGCTCGGACAATCCGCGCATGTCCCATGCCGTCTCTGCCCTGCGCGCCGCGCGCCTGGCGATCGCCACCAAGCCCTTTTCAGCTCGCGGCGGATTCAAGCAGGAGCGCTGCGAAGGCTGCCGGCTGCTCCCGTCGCACTGCCTGTGCGCCTTGCGCACGCCCGTGCCCACGCGTGCCGCGGTGTGCCTGCTGATGGCCGACATCGAACCGCTCAAGCCGACCAACACCGGCTGGCTGATCGCGGACCTGGTGGCCGACACCTTCGCCTTCGGCTGGTCGCGCACCCAACCCGATCCGGCGCTCCTCGCGCTGTTGCGCGACCCGGCCTGGGAGCCCTACGTCGTCTTCCCGGGCCAGTACGCCGCGCCGGAACGCGTGGTGCACACCGTCGCGCCGTGCGCGACCGGCCCGGGCGGCAAGAGCAGGCGGCCCCTGTTCGTGCTGCTGGACGGCACCTGGTCGGAGGCGCGCAAGATGTTCAGCCGCAGCCCCTACCTGAACGCCCTGCCGGTGCTCAGCCTGGCGCCCGACGCGGCCTCGCAATACCGGCTGCGTCGATCCCGGTGCGACGACCACCTCTGCACCAGCGAGGTGGCTGCGCGCTGCCTGCACCTCGTCGGGGACGAGGTCGCCGGCACGGTCCTGGACGCGTACCTGGGCGTCTTCACGCACCACTACCTGCAGGCGAGGAACCAGTTGCCCGTCGCCTGGGACGGCGCAGCCCATCGACGCTTCCATGACGCAATGGCCCGGCAGGCAGCGACCGCCCGTTGATCGAGCGCCGGCCTGCCCCGACGTCACGCGTGCGTGATGTGCCCGCGCGTCTCGGCCGTGTCCAGGTGCGGCAGCGTGTTGAAGGTGATGAGGTGGTGCCGCTTGGGGTTGAACGCGAACTCGGTGACGGCCGAGTTGCGGATGCGCAGGTTCAGCTCCACGAAGGTCTCCGCCGGCGCGGACAGCACCTGCGTCACGGCCGTGGCGATGGGCCCGCCGCTGGAGACGATGAGCACCTGCCGGCCCACGCCCAGCGCCCGCACGCGGTCCAGCGCGTCGGCCACACCGGCGGCGAAGTCGGCGTGCGCCGGCATGCCCACCGGCGCCGTCTCGCCGCGCATCCAGGCCAGCAGGCCCTGGCGCAGCAGCCGGAAGTGCTGCTTGACGGCCTCGGGGTCGCGCGGCGCGCCCAGCGGCCCGGGGTGGACGGCGCGCACGAGGGCCTCGCTGTCGTACTCGTTCAGGCCCGGCAGCGCGAGGGCCGGCAACGCCTCCCCGTAACCCTCGACGATGGCGGCCAGCGACTGCGCATGGCGCTTCAGCGTGCCGGTGAAGACGGCGTCGAACCGCTGGCCGCGTTCGCGCCAGTAGGCACCCAGGTGGCGGCATTGCTCGTGGCCCTTGGCGCTGAGCTGGTCGTAGTCGGCAGCGCCAAAGCTGGCCTGGCCGTGGCGGACGAGGTAGAGGCTTCCCATGGCTTGGATCATGAAGGGCTGGAACGCCGCCGGCTGTCGCGACAATGACGCCATGACGCTTCGCCTCGCCACCCGCGACGACACCGCCGAACTCTGGCGCGTGCGCTATGCCGTCGCCGAGAACAGGCTGACGCCGGGGCGCATTTCAGACGCCGAGCTGCACGCCTACCTGGCAGACCTCGGCCGCGGCTGGGTCGTCGAACTGGCGCAGGGCGCGAATCTCAGGATTGCCGGCTTCGCCATCGGCGACGCGCGCGACGGCCGCATCTGGGCGCTGTTCGTGGACCCGCCGCTGCACGGCCAGGGGCATGGCCGGCGGCTGCACGACGTGATGGTGAACTGGCTGTTCGACCAGGGCCACACACGGCTGGACCTGGGCACGCAACCCCGCTCCCGCGCCGAGGCTTTCTACCGCCGTGCCGGCTGGCGTCCCACAGGCGACGGCCTGGACGCGCACGGCGACCAACGCTTTGAACTGACCCTTGCAGACTGGAACCGCCATGCTTGAAACCCACGTCATCGAGACCGGCCCCCAACCGCGCACGACGCTCATCGTGCTGCACGGCCTGGGCGCCGACGGCCATGACTTCGTGCCCATCTGCGGCGAACTGGACCTGACCGCACTCGGCGCCGTGCGCTACGTGTTCCCGCATGCGCCCGAGCGGCCGGTGACGATCAACAACGGCCACGTCATGCGCGCCTGGTACGACATCGTCGGCACCGACCTCACGCGCCGCGAGGACGAGGCCGGCCTGCGCGAATCGCAGCAGCAGATCGCCGCGCTCATCGACCGCGAACGCGAGCGCGGCGTGCCGGCCGAGCGCATCGTCGTCATGGGCTTCTCGCAGGGCTGCGCGATGGCGCTGATGACGGCGCTGCGCTACCCCGAGCGGCTGGGCGGCGTGGTGGGCCTGTCGGGCTACCTGCCGCTGGCCGCGACGACGGCCGCCGAGCGCTCGGCCGCCAACGCCACGCTGCCCGTCTTCCTCGCGCATGGCACGCAGGACCCGGTCGTCGTGCCGGCCCGCGGCACCGCCAGCCGCGATGCGCTGCTCGCCCTGGGCTACGCGGTCGAGTGGCACGACTACCCGATGCCGCACTCGGTCTGCATGGCAGAGATCCAGGACCTGAACGCCTGGCTGCTGAAGCAACTGGCTTGAATTCGCGGCCTTCTTTGCGTCACCGGCGCCCGGACACGTCAGGGATGATCCGTTAGTCATGGAACGCCTGGCCGAACAGATCGTCGATTGGCACAACCGCCACCCGCTGGCGCGCCGCATCGGCACGGGCGACATCCACACCATCGGCGTCGTCGCGCTGCCGTTCGTGCGCGCGTCGGCGCAGGCGGGTGGGCTGGTGGAACCGGTGCTGACCGATGCGGTCAGCTTCGACGAGCTGGCCGCCGGCCCGCCCGTGTCGCGCGGCGCCGTCTGGCTGCAGCGCCTGGCCGGGCTGGCCGGCAAGCTGGCCCGCCGCGGTCCGCGCACGCAGTGGCGGGCCTTCAGCGAGAAATTCCTGCCGGGGCTGAGCCCGGACCAGGTCGAGCGCTTTGCACTGGCGCACGGCTTCGCCGAGCCGCCCGCGTCTCCCGAGAGCCAGCCGTGGCGAGTGGTCGTCATCGACGAGGCGCTGGCCGGCCTGCATGGCGGCTGGCCGTTCGAGCTCTACCTGATGAGCGCCGGCATCGATGTGGGCAGCGCCCGCACCCGCGTGCTGGGCGGCCGCGGCATCCCGTCGGAGATCCTCGGCCGCCGGCTCTGGGACCCGCGGCGCCTGGGGCTTGCCGGGGCTGTGCTGGCGCTGCTGGTGGCCGTCGGTGGCTACGCGCTTTGGCCGCGCCACGAAGTGCCACCCGCGGTGGACGCGGCGGCGGCACCGGCCGAGGCCGCATCGGCAGTCGCGGCCACGCCCGCCTCGGCCGTGGCGGGCGAGCCGGCATCGGCCCCCGCGCCGCAAGCCGAAGCCGCGTCGGCGCCGGGGCCTGAAGCGTCAACGCCCGAGGCCGCGCCCGCGGTCGCAGCCAGCGAGCTGCCGGAGCAGGCCGGGTCGCAGCCCGACATCCGCCCGCGCTTCGTCCAGCGCGCCGACGGCGTGCCACGGCCGCCGCTGCTGTCCTCGGGGAAACTGGCAGACAAGGCGGCAGACAAGGCGGACGAGAAGACGGCGGAGAAGGCCGCCTCTAAGGCCGCCGACAAAGCCGCCGACAAGGCCGCCGAGAGGGCCGCCGAGAAACCCGCCGCTGAACGATCACCCGGGAAAGCACCCGAGACCGCGCAGAAGGCCGCGGCACCGGCCAAGCAGGCTGACAGGACGCCCGAGCCGGCGGACCCGCGCCTCGCGCGCCTGGCCGAGGCACCGGCCGCCGCCATCGTGGCGCTGGTCGGCCCGCCTGGCAGCAAGGCCGAGGCCGAGGCGCTGCTCAAGCGCATGAAGGCGGGACTGGTGGGCGTGCACAGCAACCCGGACGCGCTGCAAGGCGACGTGATCCAGACGCCAGAAGGCTGGCGCGCCACGGTCTGGCCCTTCCCCAGCCGCGAGCAGGCCCAGCTCATCAATGCGACGCTGGTGGCGCGCGGCATGAAGACCAGGGCCGTGAACTTCTGAGCCAACGACCTGTTCAGCCGGCGGGGCGGCGGATGACGAAGGCGCGCTTGTCGCCACTGTCGAAGCCGCAGCGCTCGTAGAAGGCCCACACGGCGGGGTCCTTGCGGCTGGTGGTCAGCACGACCTTGTAGCAGCCGGCCGTCCAGGCCTGTTCGATGGCATGCCGGATGACGGCCTGGCCATGCCCCTGGCCGCGGTGGCCGGCGTGCGTGACGACGTTCTCGATGACGCCGTAACTGCGGCCGCCGCGCGTCAGGTTGGGAATGACGGCGAGGTTGCAGCTGGCGATGAGCGCTTCGCCGTCGAACAGGCCGAAGTGCCGCAGCCCCGCGTGCGCGAAAACGGCGCGCACCCCCTCGGGCGAGGGCGGCGCGTCGCCGGCATTCAGGTGCTCGTAGAGCGTGATGAGGGCGCCAGCATCGCCGACGCCCAGATCGCGGATCGCGGACGCGCTGCTCATCAGCTTGCGGGTCCAGCGCCGGCCCAGTTCACCAAGCCGTCCCGTTGGCGGTAGTGCCTGGCGAGGGGTCGCGGCGCAACTGGACGAGGGGCATCATTTCACTTCGAGCTTCATCGTGTTGGCGATGAAGGCCAGCACGTCGCTGCGCTCCTCGATGATCTTGGAGGTGGGCTTGCCGGCGCCGTGGCCGGCGTTGGTCTCGATGCGGATCAGCTTGGGTGCCGGGCCGGTGTCGACGGCCTGCAGCGCGGCGGCGTACTTGAAGCTGTGCGCCGGCACGACGCGGTCGTCGTGGTCGCCGGTGGTGACGAGCACCGCCGGGTACCTGGCGCCGGCCTTGACGTTGTGCATGGGCGAGTAGGCGTACAGCGCCTTGAACATCTCCGGGCTGTCGGCACTGGTGCCGTAGTCCGTCGCCCAGGCCCAGCCGATGGTGAACTTCTGGTAGCGCAGCATGTCCATCACGCCGACCTGCGGCACGGCGGCGGCGAACAGGTCCGGGCGCTGGTTGGCGACGGCGCCCACCAGCAGGCCGCCGTTGGAGCCGCCGTTGATGGCCAGCGTCGCCGGGCTGGCGACCTTGTGGGCGACCAGCCATTCGCCGGCGGCGATGAAGTCGTCGAAGACGTTCTGTTTCTTCAGCTGGGTGCCGGCGTCATGCCAGGCCGAGCCGTATTCGCCGCCGCCGCGGATGGAGGCGATGACGTAGACGCCGCCCATCTTCAGCCAGGTGGCCGACGTGGCGCCGTAGGCCGGCGTGATGGGGATGTCGAAACCGCCGTAGCCGTACAGCAGCGTCGGGTTCGTGCCGTCCAGCTTCAGACCCTTCTTCGCGGCGATGAAGATCGGGAAGCGCGTGCCGTCCTTGCTGGTGACGAACTCGCGGCGCGTCTCGAACTCGTCCGGGTTGAAGGCCGTCTTGGGGCGCTTGAACAGTTCGATCTGGCCGGTCTTCACGTCGTAGCGGTGGATCTCGGCCGGGTTGGTCAGGCTGGTGTAGCTGAAGAAGGTTTCCTGGCTGCTCCAGCGGCCGCCGAAGCCGCTGGCGGTGCCGATGCCGGGCAGCGTCACCTCGGACAGGCGCTTGCCGTCGGCGCCGTGCACGCGCACCAGCGTGGCGGCGTCGTGCAGGTAGCTCAGCAGGTAGTGGCCGCCCACGGCGGAGGCGGCGGTCATCGCGTCGGGGCCTTCGGCCACCAGCGTCTTCCAGCCGGCCACGGCGGGGTTCTTCAGGTCGATGGCGACGAGGCGGCCACGCGGCGCGTCCTTGTCGGTCTTGACGACGAGGCTGCCGCCGATGGCGTTGACCGGCGTGTACTGCGCGTCGAAGCCCAGCGTGACGGGCTGCGGCTTGCCGCCCGCGAACGCGCCCTTGGGCAGCGGCAGCACCATCAGGCCGTTCTTGCTGCCGGCACTCTTCCAGACGCTGATGACGAGCAGTTCGCCGTCATCGGACACCTGGGTGCCGAAGCCCCATTCCTTGTCGTCGCGGTTCTCGGCGACCAGCACGTCGTCGGCCTGCGGCGTGCCCAGGCGGTGGTAATAGAGCTTCTGGAAGTAGTTGGCCCCGGTCAGCGCGGCGCCTTCCTTGGGCGCGTCGTAGCGGGCGTAGAAGAAGCCCTTGCCATCGGCCGTCCAGGAGGCGCTGCTGAACTTCACCCAGTCGATCCTGTCGGCCAGGTCCTGGCCGGTGGCGAGGTCGCGCACCTTCCAGGTCTGCCAGTCGGAGCCGGCGCCGGCGATGCCATAGGCAAGCAGCTTGCCGTCGCGCGACGGCGCCACGCCGCTGAGCGCGACCGTGCCGTCCTTGCTCATCGCGTTCGGGTCCAGCGCGACCTGCGGGCTGTCCTTCAGCGACTTGGCCCAGTAGTACACGTTCTGCTGCTGCAACCCGTCGTTGCGGCTCCAGAAGTAGCGGCCGCCTTCCTGGAACGGGATGCCGAAGCGCTCGTAGTTGTAGAGCTCGGTGTAGATGCGGCGCGTCGGCAGGCGCTGCGGCATCGCAGCGAGGAACTTGTTCGTGACCTCGTTCTGCTTGACGACCCAGGCCTTGGTCTCAGCGCTGTTGTCATCCTCCAGCCAGCGGTAGGGGTCGGCGACGGTGGTGCCGTGGTAGGTGTCGGTCTGGTCGACCTTGCGCGTGGCGGGGTAGGTCATCGTCTGGGCTTGGACACTGGTGGCGAGCACGGCGGCAAGGGCAAGTGCGGACAGGGTGAGCTTCATCAAGGGTGGCCTGAAGGGAACGGATGCAACAGTGTGGCCCGGCGTGCGCGGTGCGCCGTTGGTCACAGAGGACTTCTACCCGGCGGCCCGCCGCCAGGCGAGCCGCCGCCGGCGCGCGTCAGCTCCGGTAGTCGGCGTTGATGCTGACGTAGTCGTGGCTGAGGTCGCAGGTCCAGACGGTGGCGCGCGCCGCGCCGCGGTTCAGGCCCACGCGGATGGTGATCTCGGCCTGCTTGAGCACGCGCTGGCCGTCCTCCTCGCGGTACTCCGGCCGCCGCCCGCCCTGGGTGACGACGTGCACGTCGTCCAGGTGCAGGTCGATCAGCCCCTGGTCCAGGTCGGCTATGCCGGCATAGCCGACCGCGGCCAGGATGCGGCCGAGGTTGGGGTCGCTGGCGAAGAACGCGGTCTTGACCAGCGGCGAGTGGGCGATGGCGTAGGCGGCGAGCCTGCACTCGGCCTCGTCGCGGCCGCCCTCGACGGTGATGGTGATGAACTTGGTCGCGCCTTCGCCGTCGCGCACGATGGCCTGGGCCAGTTCCTGCGCCAGCGCGATCAGCGCCTCGCGCAGCGCCTGCGCATCCGCGCTGTCCAGCGACGTGATCTCGGCATGCGCGGCGCGGCGCGAGGCGATCAGCATGAAGCAGTCGTTGGTGGACGTGTCGCCGTCGATGGTGATGCGGTTGAAGGACGCGTCGGCGGCCTCCTTCACCAGCGGCTGCAGCAGCGCCGGGGCGATGTTGGCATCGGTCGCGACGAAGCCGAGCATGGTCGCCATGTTGGGCCGGATCATGCCGGCGCCCTTGGAGATGCCGCTCAGCGTGACCGGCACGCCGCCGATCTGGATGCGGCGCGACGCGGCCTTAGGCAGCGTGTCCGTCGTCATGATGCCCAGCGCCGCTTCGCCCCAGCCGTCTTCACGCAGCGCGGTCAGCGCAGCAGGCAGGCCGGCGACGATGCGGTCCACCGGCAGCGTCTCCATGATGACGCCGGTGGAGAACGGCAGCACCTGCTCGGGCTGGCAGCCGATCAGGCCGGCCAGCGCCTGGCAGGTCTCGCGCGCCCGGGCCAGGCCGTCGGCGCCGGTGCCGGCGTTGGCATTGCCGGTGTTGATCAGCAGCGCGCGGATGGCGCTGCCTGCGGCCAGATGCTCGCGGCAGACCTGCACCGGCGCGGCGCAGAAGCGGTTGGTCGTGAAGACGCCGGCCACGGCGGCGCCCTCTTCCAGCGCGATGACGCTGAGGTCGCGCCGGTTGGCCTTGCGCACGCCGGCCATGGTCACGCCGAGGCGCACGCCCGGCACGGGCAGGAGGGAGGCGGGATCAGGGGCGGTCAGGTTGACGGGCATGTCGCTCGGCGGTTGAGGGAAAACGCGCGGATTGTAGGAACCCCAAGCGCCTCAGGTGCCGGGCGCGTCACTCACCGCGGTGCTGCCGGCCGCGGCGACGAGATTGACGCGCCGGGACAACTCGTCCGCGCTTTCCTTGCGCTCGCTGTAGCGATCCAGCAGGTAGGGGGCCACGTCACGCGTCAATAGCGTGAACTTGACCAGTTCCTCCATGACGTCGACCACGCGGTCGTAGAACGCGGACGGCTTCATGCGCCCCTCGTCGGTGAACTCGGCAAAGGCCTTGGCGACGGACGACTGGTTGGGGATGGTCAGCATGCGCATCCAGCGCCCCAGCACGCGCATCTGGTTGACCGCGTTGAAGGACTGGGAGCCACCGGACACCTGCATGACGGCCAGCGTCTTGCCCTGGGTCGGGCGCACGGCGCCGGACGACAGCGGAATCCAGTCGATCTGCGCCTTCATGATGCCGGTCATGGCGCCATGGCGCTCCGGCGACGTCCACACCATGCCTTCGGACCAGACGACCAGTTCGCGCAGCGCCTGCACCTTGGCATGGGTCTCCGGTGCATCGTCCGGCAGCGGCAGGCCGCTCGGGTTGAAGATGCGCACCTCCGCGCCCATGGCCTCCAGCAGGCGGGCGGCCTCGAAGGTCAGCAGCCGGCTGTAGGAGCGCTCGCGCAGCGAGCCGTACAGCATCAGGATGCGCGGCGGGTGTGATGAAGGCCTGGGCACCGCCAGCTGACGTTGTGCCGGCACGTCGAAGAGGTCGGCGCGCAGCGCCGGGAACGTCGCGCCGGGGAACAGCAATTCAGACATGGCGGGCCGCGGCGGCTTGCGCTTCGCGCCCGTACCACCCCTTGCTTTGGTTCACGACGCGAACGACCAGCAGCATCACGGGCACTTCGATCAACACGCCGACCACGGTTGCCAATGCAGCGCCGGATTCAAACCCGAACAGGCTGATGGCCGCAGCCACGGCCAGCTCGAAGAAGTTGCTGGCACCGATCAGTGCGGACGGCCCAGCGACGCTGTGAGCCTCGCCCAGCTTGCGATTGAGCCAGTAGGCCAGGGCCGAGTTGAAGACCACCTGGATGAGGATGGGCACGGCCAGCATCGCGATGACGAGCGGCTGCTGCAGGATGGCCGTCCCCTGGAACGCGAACAGCAGCACCAGCGTGGCCAGCAGCGCTGCCATCGACAAAGGCTCGATCCGCTGCAGCGCCGCGCCGAATGCCGCCGGCCCCTTGGCCAGCAAGGCCCGGCGCCAGACTTGGGCGATGACGACCGGGATCACGATGTAGAGCACGACCGAGGCCAGCAGCGTGTCCCACGGCACGCTGATCGACGACAGGCCCAGCAGCAGTGCCACGATGGGTGCGAATGCAAAGACCATGATGGCGTCGTTCAGCGCCACCTGGCTGAGCGTGAACAGCGGGTCGCCGTGGGTCAGCCGGCTCCACACGAAGACCATCGCCGTGCACGGCGCGGCGGCCAACAGGATCAGGCCGGCCACATAGCTGTCCAGTTGGCCGGCCGGGAGATGCGGCGCAAACACCTGGCGGATGAAAAACCAGCCGAGGAATGCCATCGAGAACGGCTTGACGGCCCAGTTGACGAACAGCGTGACACCAATGCCGCGCCAATGCCGCCCAACCTGGTGCAGCGCGCTGAAGTCGACCTTCAGCAGCATCGGGATGACCATCACCCAGATCAGCAGGCCGACAGGCAGGTTGACCTGGGCGACTTCCATGCGCCCGACGGCCTGGAACGGCCCGGGAAAGCGCTGGCCGAGGGCGATGCCGACGACGATGCAGAGGAAGACCCAGACGGTCAGGTAGCGCTCGAAGACGTTCATCGGCAGCGGCGCGGGGGGCGATGCAGGCAAGGCAGCGGTGTTCATGGGCGTCGCCTCAGCTGTGGCCGATGTGGCTCAGCGCCGCCTGCAGCGCCTGGCGGTCCAGCGTGTCAAACGGCAGTTGCGCCAGCTGAAGCATGCGGTAGCCGAGGGCCTGGCGGGTCAGTTCGAAAGCGCGTCGCTTGCCGTCATCGCCGCCCTCGGCGTGGGACGGGTCCGGGTAGCCCCAGTGCACCTTGACCGGCTGGCTCCCATCGCCATTCGCGCCGAAGAACACCGGGCATTGCTCGGCCGCCGCGCTGTCGCAGACGGTGATGACGAGGGCCAGCGGCGGTGCGTCGCGCTGGCTGAACTCGTCCCAGCTCTTGCTGCGGCAAGGGGCCGTGTCGACACCAGCGGCCTGCAGCGCTTCGAGGGCGAAGGGGTTGACGCGACCGCTGGGGGCACTGCCCGCACTGTGGGCTCGCACATCCCTGCCGAGCCTTTCCGCCCAGTGGTTGAGCATGCCCTCGGCGAGGATGCTGCGGGCGGCGTTGTGCGTGCAGAGGATGAGGACGTGGGTGGTCATGGGAAGCTCCGCGGGCGCTGATCTGCCCGGCCCCGGGTTGAATGAACGCCGCACCTAAGCCGCGACGGGCTGCGTCGGCCGTCCGATCGAACGCCGAAGGTCTTGTCGGGCATGGTCAACCGGCTCAGCAGCAGGCACCGCCGGGTTGCACCGCGCAGGCGGCACCCTGGCAGCAGTTGTCGGTGAGATAGCCGAGCAGATCATCCATGCACGCGTAGTTGGCGCGGTAGATCAGGTTGCGGCTGACACGTTGCTGGGTGACCAGGCCGGCGCTGACGAGTTCCTTCAGGTGGAAGGACAAGGTCGCGGGCGCCACCCCCAGGGCCTCCTGGATGGCGCCGGGCGTCAACCCCGCCTCGCCGACGACCACCAGCGCGCGGAACACCTGCAGCCGCAGCGGTTGCGCCAAGGCCGCCAGGCCTTTGATGACTTCCGACTCTTCCATATTTCCATTTTTATGGAAATTCAATCTGGAAGCAAGTGCGCATTGGCGCCGCACCGCAAGTCGGACCGCCACGCGACGAGGCAGTCGGCGGCTTGCGCGAAGCGCAAATGGAAAAGGCTCCCGAAGGAGCCTCCCAGTGGACGCGTGACCGCGTCGCAGTGAATCAGCGCGGCAGGCGGCGGCGTGCCACCAGGCCGACGATGCCCAGGCCCGCCAGCAGCATGGCGTAGGTCTCGGGTTCGGGCACGGCGTTGATGGACGTGGCGACGATGAGGTCCTGGTAGCTCGCGTTGGTGAGCTTGGTCAACGTGTAGAACGACTCGCCCTGGTAGCTCTGGGCGGCGGCCAGGTAGCCGTTGGCGAGGCTTTCCAGCGAGGCTGCGGTCTGCACAGAGGCCTGGGTGTTGTTGGCGGCACGCATGTAGAAGCTGCCCGCGTTCTGCGTCACGCTCAACGCGGTCGACGTCTCGTTGGTGAGCTCCCAGACCGCCAGCTGGAACGCGGCCTGCTCGGTGGTGGACTGCACCGAGGCGAAGGTGCTGGAGTACAGCGCCTGCAGCAGCGCGGCCTGCGTGCCGGTGAAGCTGCCGACGCTGTAGGTCTGCGCACCGAAGGTGGTCGGCGCGTTGGGCTGGGCCGGCTCGATGCAGTAGGCCAGGAAGCTGTTGCCCGACGTCGAGTCCACGTAGTTCAGCACGCCGGCGGCGATCTGGCCGGTCAGGGACGTGCGGATCACCGGCGAGCTCGTGTCCTTGCCCGTGTAGGTGATGCTGACGTCGGCTGCGGCGGCAGTGAAGCTGGCGGCGGCGGCAAGTGCGAGGAGGATGAGTTGCTTGGTCATGGCCGTGTGGAAGTTCAGGCGGTCAAAGGGGCGGCGCGGTTCAGGCACCACGGCGGCGGCGGCTCAGGGCCAGTGCGGCCAGCGCCGTGGCCACCAAGGCCAGCGCGGCCGGCTCAGGCAGCTCACCGGCGACAGTATTGAAGGTGGCGTCATAGCCGTCGGCGCCCTTGTCGTTGATGCCGACGCCGGACACATAGAGCGTCCATTCGCCTGCGGTCAGCAGCACGGGCGACAGTGTCCAGACCTCAGTACCGCTGAAGCCGTGCGCCCAGTCGAAGCCGACGGTCTGCACGAGGTCGATGCGCTGGCCGCTGGTCACCGACTTCAGGTAGGCCTGCTGGATGTCCAGGTAGGGCGTGGTCGCCTCCGGGCCGGCGTCGACGATGACGGCCTTGATCTCGCCGGACAGCCAGACGTTGCCACTCAGCACGAAGTTGTGGATGTCGCTGAACTCGCCTGGCGCGCCGGAGAACAGGTCTGCGGCGTAGCCGTCTGCATCGGTCTGCTGGAAGCTGAGGGCCACAGGCGCGGCCATGGCGGAACCGGCGGCGACGGCCAGGCTCAGGGCGGCGAGGGTTGCAGACAACGTTTTCATGACGCGCTTTCAGGTTCTCTATCAGGGTCTACCCGGGATTGAGCCGGGGCATGAACTGCACTCTAGGGGGGCGACTCCAGCCGGGGCACCCCCCATGCGCGTGGCGCAGGGCTCGCGATGTGCTCAAACGCACGGTTTTCCCCCCGTATGGGTGGGGTGGGCGAGGCCGGCCCACCAATGAAAACGGGCCGGCAGAGCCGGCCCGTGACGGATTCACGCCGCTGAAATCAGGCCAGCTTGCCGTGGCAGAGCTTGAACTTGCGGCCGCTGCCACAGGGGCAGGGGTCGTTGCGGCCGATGTGGCCGTATTTCTCGACCAGCGTCGAGGAATCGACCTCCTGGCTGACGGAGCCGTCCTCGTTGGGGTGCTGGTAGGTCAGGTTGGACACCGCCTCGGCCCGGCGTTCCAGCGCCTCGGCGGCCTCGTTGGCCTCTTCCTGGCTCTGGATGCGCACATTGAGCAGCGTGCGGGTGACCTCCATCTTCACCATGTCCAGCAGTTGCGAGAACAGCTCGAAGGCCTCGCGCTTGTATTCCTGCTTGGGGTTCTTCTGGGCGTAGCCGCGCAGGTGGATGCCCTGGCGCAGGTAGTCCAGCGCGGCCAGGTGCTCGCGCCAGCGCTGGTCGATGCTCTGCAGCAGCACCATGCGCATGAAGGGGTTGAACTGCTCGATGCCAACGCGGTCGAGCTTGCTCTGGAACTGCTCGTCGCCCGCCTTGGTAACGGCTTCGAGGATGTCCTCGTCGGTGATGGAGTCGCTCTTCTTGACCAGCTCGACCAGCGCGACCTCGGTCTGCCACTCGTCCCGCAACACCTTCTCCAGGCCGGCCAGGTCCCACTGCTCTTCCAGGCTCTCGGCCGGCACGAAAGTGCGCACGACGTCGGTCAGCGTGGAGGTGCGCAGCGAAGCGATCTGGGCGATGAGGCTCTCGGCCTCCAGGATGTCGTTGCGCTGCTGGTAGATGACCTTGCGCTGGTCGTTCGACACGTCGTCGTACTCCAGCAGCTGCTTGCGGATGTCGAAGTTGCGGGCCTCGACCTTGCGCTGGGCGCCCTCGATGGAGCGCGTGACGATGCCGGCCTCGATGGCCTCGCCCTCGGGCATCTTCAGCCGGTCCATGATGGCGCGCACGCGCTCGCCGGCGAAGATGCGCATCAACTGGTCGTCCAGCGACAGGTAGAAGCGGCTGGAGCCCGGGTCGCCCTGGCGGCCGGAGCGGCCACGCAGCTGGTTGTCGATGCGGCGGCTCTCGTGGCGCTCGGTCGCGATGATGCGCAGGCCGCCCTCGGCCTTGACCTTGTCGTGCAGGCCCTGCCATTCGTCGTGCAGCTGCTGGATGCGGCGCGCCTTCTCGTCGGCGGGGATCGCGTCGTCGGCTTCGAGGAACTTGACCTGGTTCTCGACGTTGCCGCCCAGCACGATGTCCGTGCCACGGCCGGCCATGTTGGTCGCGATGGTGATGACGCCCGGGCGGCCCGCCTGGGCGACGATCTCGGCCTCCTTGGCATGCTGCTTGGCGTTCAGCACGTTGTGCGGCAGCTTGGCCTGCTGCAGCAGCGTGGAGATGAGCTCGGAGTTCTCGATGGACGTCGTGCCCACCAGCACCGGCTGGCCGCGGGTGTGGCAGGCGCGGATGTCCTCGATGACGGCGGCGTACTTTTCCTTGTCGGTCTTGTAGACCAGGTCCAGTTCGTCCTTGCGGATGGTCGGGCGGTTCGGCGGGATGACGACGGTCTCCAGACCGTAGATCTCCTGGAACTCGTAGGCCTCGGTGTCGGCCGTGCCCGTCATGCCGGACAGCTTGCCGTACATGCGGAAGTAGTTCTGGAACGTGATGGAGGCCAGCGTCTGGTTCTCGGCCTGGATCTGCACACTTTCCTTGGCCTCGACGGCCTGGTGCAGGCCGTCGCTCCAGCGGCGCCCGCTCATCAGGCGGCCGGTGAACTCGTCGACGATGATGACCTCGCCGTTCTGCACGACGTAGCTCTGGTCCTTGTGATAGACGTGATGGGCCCGCAGCGCCGCATTGAGGTGATGCATCAGCGTGATGTTGGCCGCGTCATACAGGCTCGCGCCCTCGGCGATCAGGCCGGCCTCGGCGAGCAGCGCTTCGGCGTTCTCGTGGCCTTCTTCGGTCAGGTGGATCTGGTGCGACTTCTCGTCGACAGTGAAGTCGCCCGGCTCGATGACGCCCTCGCCGGTGCGCGGGTCCAACTCGCCGATCTGCTTCTTCAGCTTGGGCACGACCGCGTTGATGCGCAGGTAGACGTCGGTGTGGTCGTCGGCCTGGCCCGAGATGATCAGCGGCGTGCGCGCCTCGTCGATGAGGATGGAGTCCACCTCGTCGACGATGGCGTAGCCCAGGCCGCGCTGCACGCGGTCACGGGTCTCGTAGACCATGTTGTCGCGCAGGTAGTCGAAGCCGTATTCGTTGTTGGTGCCATAGGTGACGTCGGCGGCGTAGGCGGCCTGCTTCTCCTCGCGCG
Source organism: Roseateles sp. (assembly GCF_965229315.1). Lineage (GTDB taxonomy): Bacteria > Pseudomonadota > Gammaproteobacteria > Burkholderiales > Burkholderiaceae_C > Pelomonas. The sequence goes on along the minus strand of NZ_CBDDJA010000002.1, from coordinate 251,433 downwards.
GCATGTTGGGCAGGTTGATGCCCACCGACAGGCCGAGGAAGGTGTACAGCTTGCCCATCCATTCGGCGTCGCGGCGCGCCAAGTAGTCGTTCACCGTGACGACGTGGACGCCCTTGCCCGTCAGCGCGTTCAGGTAGACCGGCAGCGTCGCCATCAGCGTCTTGCCCTCACCCGTGCGCATTTCGGCGACCTTGCCGGCGTTCAGCACCATGCCGCCGATCAGCTGCACGTCGAAGTGGCGCATCTTCAGCGCACGCTTGCTGCCTTCACGGCAGACGGCGAAGGCTTCGGGCAGGATGTCGTCGACCGTTTCGCCGTTGGCGATGCGCTGCTTGAACTCGGCGGTCTGCGCACGCAGTTCATCGTCGCTCAGCGCCTCGAACTTCGGCTCCAGCGCATTGATCTGCTGCACGGTGCGGCGGTACTGCTTGAGCAGTCGCTCGTTGCGGCTACCGAAAATCGAGGTGAGAAGCTTGGGCAACATGCTGCGAAAGGATGAGGAGCTGGCGACACCCGGCGGGGCCGGCCCGCCCGGTGAGAGGCGCGAATCTTGGGGCGCGGCAAGGCATTGCAAGACGGACTTGCATGGCCGCGCAAAACGGCGCAGTTTAGCAGCGGCCCGGTGCACAGGCCGCAGCGACGCCGCGGGCGGGCAGGGACGCTGACTACACTGCGCCGATGTCGTCCGCCCCCCGCTACCTCGCTCCCAAGGGCACGCGCGTCAGCATCCCGTCGCCGACGCCGGTGGCGCAGGCCTTGAGTGCCCACGCGGGGCTGAGCCAGCTCAGCGCGCGGCTGGAGGCCTCGCGGCGACGGTTGCGCATCATCGGCCCGGCACTGCCCGGCGGGCTGGCGGCCAGCGTGCAACCCGGGCCGCTGGACGAGGACGGCTGGAGCCTGCTGGTCGCCAATGCGGCCGTCGCGGCCAAGCTGCGCCAGTTGCTGCCTCGGCTGGAAGCCCTGCTGGCCCAGGCCGGCCTGCCCGGCCGCATCCGCATCAAGCTGGCACAGAAATGACGAAACCCCAGCGCCGTGAGGCAGTGGGGTTCGGTGGGTTTGGTGCCGGCTATCGGATTCGAACTGATGACCTACCGCTTACAAGGCGTCTAGGGCGTCGCGATAGAACATCGATCAACATTGGCATTCACTGCCTCACCCTGTATTCTTGGGCCAAATTTGGGCCACAAGACTAAGAGGGAATGAAATGGCGCGCATCGAAAAGCGGGGGGAACTGCAGTGGCGGGCGCGCGTGAGGCGCGACGGGATCGAGCAGTCGCGGACCTTCATGTCGAAGGCGGACGCCGTTACCTGGGCCCAGGAAACCGAGCTGTCCATCACCCGCGGACAGTGGCGCGACACCAGCGCGGCCGAGAAGCCTTTCGCCGAGGTCGCCAAGCGCTATCTGGAAGAAGTCACCCCTTCGAAGCGTTCAGCGAAGTCCGAGGAATACCGGATCAAGACCCTGATGGCTGCGCCAGAGCTGCGCCGGCCCATCGGAACCATCCAGGCGTCTCACGTGGCCGCCTTCCGCGATCGTCGTGCGAAGGAGCCAGCAAAGGTGCCGGGCAAATCCGCTCAAGCCGCGAAGGCCGAGACGGGGCGCAAGGTGTCGGCGCAGACTGTCATTCATGAGCTGAACACCCTCAGCGCGATCTTCGAGCACGCGAGGGGCGAGTGGTCGATCCCCTTGACCGAGAACCCTGTGCGCGCAACTCGCAAACCGGTCCGCGCCAAAGCCCGTGAGCGTCGCATCACACCCGTCGAGCTGAACTACTTGCAAAAGGCGGGCGCCGCCAGCCTGGGCATGAAGGAGATCATCAGCCTGGCCATCGAAACAACGATGCGACTGGGAGAGCTGCTCTCGCTACGCTGGGCGACCATTGATCTTCAAAAGCGCACCGCGCACCTCACTAAAACCAAGAACGGCGAGTCTCGGACTGTCGCACTGTCGACCGCAGCGATGGCGGTTCTCAAAGAGCTGAAGGCAGCCAGTGCACCGCTCCAGGTCGTGAACCAAGCCGATGAACGCAAGCCGTCCAAGGCGCCGTCAAAGGCACCACAAGCTCTCGCGCTGATCCGCATGCGGAAGGAGGGTCGCGTCTTCCAGTGGTCACGGTCGGACTCGTTTGAGAAGGCCTGGACGAGGTGCCTAGAGCGCGCCCGCGCGCTCTACCTGTCCGACTGTGAGGCAGCTGGTACCGAACGAGATCCAGCGGTGCTGGCTGACCTCCCCTTCCACACCACCCGCCACGAGGGTACGAGTCGACTCTTCGAGAAGGGCCTCAACCCGTTCGAGGCTGCATCGATGACGGGGCACAAGTCCATGCAGATGCTGAAGCGATACACCCACGTAGAGGCGGCGAAGTTGGCCACCAAATTAGGCTGACATCGGCAGCCCCTGTGATCATGGAGCATCCCGGGGGGCAGCTCGCAAGTCTTTGGGGCGACTCAGGAGATTTCTACCGGCAGTAGGCCTACGCCTTGTGAATTTGCACCGCGTTTACATCAGCTCTGATGATACAAACTTGGCCTAGTTCAGCGCACAGTCCTTCATGCACGTTGAATTGCCATACACCACTTGCTTAGGAGCGATAAATTGATGAAGAGCAGACTACTAATTTCAGCAATTCTTGCTGCGACCTTTTCGTTTGGCTCGCCAGCAGCAGTTGCTGGCTCCCAGTCTGGCGTGGTGACTAACATCACCATTCGAAACGATGGGTTGATTGTGGTGTATTTGAGCGGCTCTCCGTCCGGGCGACCGGGATGTGCCACGATCTCGTACTGGTTTATCAAAGACGAAAATTCAAATAGCGGCAAACAGCAATTGGCTATGCTGCTGTCTGCGCGAGCCACAGGCGCCACGATTGTGATAACAGGCACAAATACTTGCACTCGATGGAGCGATGGCGAGGATATATACAGCGTCAGTTATTAATTAATCGCAAGGCCCATTTATACGCCAATTATTTGGATCCACCGACATTATACGATAGCGTAGTATCAAATGCTTGAACAGATAAGCGAAAGGACATGGGTTGGCAAATCCTGTTGATCGCACTGAAGCAACCGTTAGATCTATGCGGCATCCTTCACGTTCTTCTTGGATCACCATGAGGGCATCGATGAAATATCGATATTTTTTTATTTTAGCCGCCCTGACTGGGATGTTCATTGACATTTCCAGTGCGGGGCAGGGCATCCAACTCTTTACAAAGTCCGACTTCATTCCGCTAGCTAGTGAAGCATCTCTATTAACAACAGCAGAGAATGCGCACTTGAGCGCCATGCGAAAGAGCTCGTCTCTTTACAAAAGCGTTCAGATAGTGAAGATAAATCGGCGGGCCCTAGGCGGCAACATCGCCACCATTGCTCTACCGGACGGCGCTGAATATACATACAGGGGTACCACCACGAAAACCGAAGGCGACAAGTTTTCCTTATGGAGGGGCGCCTCAGAACGTGGAACATTGGTAATTTCCTATGATGAAAACACCATTGGGGGAGAAATTAGAGAAAACGGCCATGTTTATGGGATTGCGACTCTTGCGGGTGAGCGAGTTGAAATACTAACCGAGGCTGCCAGTCTGACCGATGCAGAGGAGCTTCCCAGCATGAGCGGAAAAGTTGACCCCGAAAGATTTCGGCATCCCATTCGGCCACTACCCTCTCAGCCAGCTTCTTCTGCGATTGGTGGTAAGCCATGAGATTTATGCGCTGGTACATTTGCGCAGCCCTTCTGTGTTTATCGTCAATCGCATCGGCGGCGACGACCATAAGAATTCTCACGAGCTATGACGGGAACGTGGCAAATGTCTGGAGCCTCAATAATATCGTCACTCAGGTCAACTCGCAGATTGCTAATCTTAACTCAGCACTTGCAAATAGCGGGCTCGACGTGGTAGTTCAGTCGGCTGGCGTGGTGTCGTTTGATAGTACAGGAGTTACTTCAATATTCGACATGCCCGCAGCTGGGCAACAAAGCACTTTGCTTAGGTTAAGACGCGACACGGCGGGTGCAGATGTCGTAATGATGCTCGGGTTCTTTGGTCAGGCGTCCGGTCAAGCTCTACAGGTCGGCTCAACTGCCAACACGGCGTTTGCAGCAGTAGACATTACTGCGCTTCCAAATTACACCTACTTACACGAGTTTGCCCATTTGCTCGGCGCTCGTCATCAATACACTGGCGCCCAGCTCGTCAACACCAATGACACGACCGGTTCCGGACACGGTGCATATATTCAAATCGCGGGCACTGATCCTGGCGCCGCGGCAGGTAGCAGCATAATATGTTTGCACACGATTATGGCATATACGCCAGTCGATAAACTTAATGGACTTAGCTGCACCAGCAGTCGCATTCTTTGGTATTCAACGCCCAGCGGCGCGGCTGACTTCTATGGGCAAGGATCAGGCGCGGTGACTTGGCATATCACAAATCCTTCATTTGGTGGCAACTCACGGAACACCACGTTCGCCAACTACAACAATGCCGCAGTTATGCGAGCATACGCTCCCATCGTAGCCAGCTTTCACAATACAAAGTTGGCGGGTGGTATAGCGGTCACTATCGGCGGCATGATTCTCAACATGCTGATGATTGACCCCTAATAAATCGCCAAAATCCTGAATCGGCTGCAGCCAGCCTACGCGCGGTTTCCGCGGCCCAGACGGCTTTCAGTTCGTTAGATCGCGTCAGAGTCTGCCAGTGTTCGAGCTGGATGGCCCGCAACCAATGGCGCTACCGCTCATCCAGTGCTCGACTGACCTTGAATGGTTGCCCCCCGCCGAACTTGTCGGCCTTGGATGGCGATTCACGTAAGAGCAGATGGTGGCGCCCCTGCGCGAGGCAGACCGCACCACGGTGGCCGAGGCGGCCAAGAAGCACAAGGTCAGCGAGCCCACGATCTAAGGTTGGCGCAAGCACTTTGGCCAGCTGGAAGTGGCTGACGTCAAGCGTCTGAAGGCGCTGGAGCTGGAGAACAGCCGGCTCAAGATGGATGAAGTTCTCGCGTCTTGGAAGTTCTCCCTCGAGCGCCTGGCCGAAGGCGCCGAAAGCATCGGCGCACGACAGCGGAGGCTTCAAGAAAAACCCCGGCATGGGCCGGGGTGTCAAAGCCGCATCGCGTCATCGCGACGAGGCCTGCTCAGGGAGGAAAAGCAGGAACGCGGGGTAACGCGTCAACGTGATTATCGCCGTGTCGCCGCGACGCCAAATCGGGCTGAAAACCCCCGAGGTTTCGCCATTGGACTTGAGAGCTGGCCAACAGAATCCAACGCGTCAACAACTCGTCCCCATAGGACATATGCAGCACTACTTCGCTCTCGGCCCCATCACTGCAGCCTTCACCGTCGGCTTTCCTGCGCTGTACCTGGCAGCGCGACAGATCCGGCGCTTAGCCGCCTGGATGCAGAACAGCGAGCCACCGAAGGAACGCGCCGGCGCCTTCATCGTCATGTTCACGGTGTTTGGGTTTATCGTCGGCGGCCTTGGCCAGGCGATCTGGGACGAAACGGCCGCCTGCACCGCGACCGGCAAATCCGCCATTCAATGCATGGCTTTTAACCCGCGCTGAATGGCGGCTGAAGGTCACTCAATTGCCCAAGGTGCTCGCCGCTGCCAGCTGCATCGACGATCGACCGCCTGTAGCGCTTCACCATTTATGAAACGCGCCGGCCGGCGGCGTAAGCCGCTGGCTGAAACGGTCGATCTGGCCGTTGAGCATGTCGCGAGTCGCTGCGCTCACGGTGGCGTCAGTGGTGGCTAGGACCACCAGGCCGCGCCAGGCTCGCGGGGTTGCCGTCGACGGCCGCGACTGCGGCAGCACGCGGGCGATGATCTGGTCTGGCGTATAGGTCGTCAGGCCGGTCGTCGTGAACACGCCTGGCTCGGTCGTTGACGGCACAGCGCCCTGCGCCACCTCGACGCTCTGCAGCTCAGCATCTGGGATCAGACCCATCGCCCACAGCTCCAGGTTGCTGTACGCCACGACGTTGCCGCCGTTGGCGAAAGAGCCAAAAGGCCCCGTGCCGCCGCCCCGAAAAGTCACGGTGCCGAGGTAGCTGCCATCTGCCCTCTTCTCCAGCTTCGACCAGCCGCCGAGCTGGCCGCCGGCGCTGCTATAGCCCCAATGGCTATCCACCTGCGTGGGCACCACGAAGCCGGGCCCGCCGTCGTGCGCCATGCCGGCAAGGAAGCCATGCAGTAGCTCGTGCAGGGACGGTCCCCGCTCAAGGTAGTCCGTCGCGGTGAGCCAGAGATTCCCAAGGCGGCCAAAACGCGGGCAACTGGGGCTCTGGACTGTTGGCCCTGGGCCAAATTTGGGCCAGGCCGTTGGCCCAAATTAGGAAAGTACAAGCAAGCAAAAGAAAACGGGATCAAGCGTAAGTGCTTGATCCCGTTTCATTTTTTGGTGCCGGCTATCGGATTCGAACTGATGACCTACCGCTTACAAGGCGGTTGCTCTACCAACTGAGCTAAGCCGGCTGAAGGTGCGCATTCTAGATGCTTACTTGACCCGTTTCAGCGAAGGACGGCTGCCGCCGGCCGGGGTCTCGGGCGGTGGCTCGTCATCCGCGTCGCCCTCGGGCGTCTCGGAGGCCAGCCGCAGGCCGCGGCGCGGCGCGGCGGCGACGGGCGCCGCAATGCTGGCAGCCGGCGCAGCGGGCGCAGCGGGCGCAGCGGGCGCATCATCCCCGAGCGGCTCGGGCGCCGGGAAGGCCATGCCCTGCCCATTCTCGCGGGCGTAGATCGCGACGACGTGATCCACCGGCACGATGATCTCGCGCGCGACGCCGCCGAAACGCGCCTTGAACTGGATGAACTCGTTGCCGAGGTCCAGCCCGCTGGTCGCATCGAAGCCGACGTTCAACACGATCTCGTGGTTGGACACGTACTCCATCGGCACCTGCACCGCGCGGTCGACGTGGACCGCGATGTAGGGCGTGAAGCCGTTGTCCGTGCACCAGTCGTGCAGCGCGCGGATCAGGTAGGGCCGGGTGGACGTGCCGTTGCCCGTCCCGCCGGGGGCGGGAGTCTGTTCCATCAGCGGCGCATGACCTTTTCCGAGGGCGTCAGCGCCTCGATGTAGGCCGGGCGGCTGAAGATGCGCTCGGCGTACTTCAGCAGCGGCAGCGCGTTCTTGGACATGTCGATGCCGTAGTAGTCCAGGCGCCACAGCAGCGGCGCGATGGCCACGTCGAGCATCGAGAAGTCGTCGCCCAGCATGTACTTGTTCTTCAGGAAGATCGGCGCGAGCTGCGTGAGGCGGTCGCGGATCTGCGAGCGGGCCTTTTCAAGCTGCTTGTCGGTCGCCTTGGTCGTCGTGCCGCGGCCTTCGAGGATGTTCACGTGGGCAAACAATTCCTTCTCGAAGTTCAGCAGGAACAGGCGCACGCGGGCACGCGCCACCGGGTCGCCGGGCATCAGTTGCGGGTGCGGGAAGCGCTCGTCGATGTACTCGTTGATGATGTGCGATTCGTACAGGATGAGGTCGCGCTCGACGAGGATGGGCACCTCGTTGTACGGGTTCATCAGGGCGATGTCTTCGGGCTTCGCGAACAGGTCAACGTCACGGATTTCGAAGTCCATGCCTTTCTCGAACAGCACGAAGCGGCAGCGGTGCGAGTAGGGGTCGGTGGTGCCGGAGTAAAGGACCATCATGGCTTGGGCTCCCGAGGGGTCAGTCAATCGAAAACGCGGGGCAGGCAGCCACGCGCTGAAAAAGCAAACGCAGTGGGTGGCTGACGCGCGCCCCACTGCGTGGTTCGGCGCCGCAAAGCAGCGCCTGAACAAACGAAACTACTTCACATCCTTCCAGTAAGAGGCGTTCAGGCGCCAGGCAAACACGGTCAGGAAGCCGAGGAAGATCAGCACGATGACGCCGAGCTGGAAGCGCTGGCCCTGTGCGGGCTCGCCCATCCATTGCAGGTAGGCGACCAGGTCGGCCACCGCCTCGTCGTACTGGCGTTCGTTCAACGTGCCGGGCACCAGTTGCTGGTAGCCGGCGAAGACATGCACCTTCTTCTCGTGGTCGTGCGGGTCGGCAACTTCCTCGAACTTGGCGGCGCGCTGGCCCTGCAACTCCCACATCACGTGCGGCATCGCGACGCTGGGGAAGGCCAGGTTGTTCCAGCCCGTCGCCTTGGTGTCGTCGCGGTAGAAGTTCCGCATGTAGGTGTAGAGGTAGTCCGCACCCGAGCCCTTGGCACCGTCCGCGCGCGAGCGGGCGATGACGGTCAGGTCGGGCGGGTTGGCGCCGAACCAGGCCTTGGCGTCCTTGGCATCGAGGCTGACCTTCATGGTCTCGCCGACCTTGTCGGCGGCGAACAGCAGGTTGTTCTTGATCTCGGTTTCGGACAGGCCGATGTCGCGCATGCGGTTGTAGCGCATGTAGGCCGCGGAATGGCAGTTCAGGCAGTAGTTGACGAACAACTTGGCGCCGTGTTGCAGCGCTGCCATGTCCGACATCTTTTCCTTGGGGAACTTGTCCCAGGGGATGCCGCCCTCGGAGGCATGGGCGGCACCGGCCAGGCTCAGCGAAGCCAGCAGGATGGCGATCAGCTTTTTCATTGGTGTTCTTGCTCCGCGGCTCAGTGGGCGTGGAAGGTCACACGGTCGGGCACCGGCTTCGGGCGACCGAGCCGGCTCCACCAGGGCATCAGCAGGAAGAAGCCGAAGTAGAACAGCGTGCCGACTTGCGCGATCAGCGTGCCCGCGTCGCTCGGCGGCTGGATGCCGAGGTAACCCAGCCACAAGAAGAAGACGACGAAGACGGCGTAGACATACTTGTGCCAGTCCGGGCGGTAGCGGATCGACTTGACCGGGCTGTGGTCCAGCCAGGGCAGGAAGAACAGGATGATGACCGCGCCACCCATGACCACCACGCCCCAGAACTTCGCGTCGAAAACCTTGAGCAGGAAGATCAGCACGGCTGCCGCCACCAGCAGCGCGATCTTGGCGGCACCGCCGAACTTGCCCTTCAGGAAGCTCACGACGGCCGAGAGCGCGACGACGCCGCACAGCACGTTGACCATGGTGTCGGTCGTGGCCCGCAGCATCGAGTAGAACGGCGTGAAGTACCAGACCGGCGCGATGTGCGCGGGCGTCTTTAGCGGGTCGGCCGGGATGAAGTTGTTGTATTCGAGGAAGTAGCCGCCCATCTCGGGCGCGAAGAAGATGATGGACGTGAAGACCATCAGGAACAGGCAGACGGCGTAGATGTCGTGCACCGTGTAGAACGGGTGGAACGGCACGCCGTCCAGCGGATGGCCTTGCGCATCCTTGGGCGCCTTAGGGCCCTTGATCTCGACGCCGTCCGGGTTGTTGGAACCCACGTCGTGCAGCGCCAGCAAGTGCGCCACGACCAGGCCCAGCAGCACCAGCGGCACGGCGATGACGTGGAAGCTGAAGAAGCGGTTCAGCGTCGCGTCGCCGACGACATAGTCGCCACGGATCATCAGCGCCAGGTCCGGGCCAACGAAGGGCACGGCGGCGAACAGGTTGACGATGACCTGGGCACCCCAGTACGACATCTGGCCCCAGGGCAGCAGGTAGCCCATGAAGGCCTCGGCCATCAGGCACAGGAAGATCGCGCAGCCGAAGATCCAGACCAGCTCGCGCGGCTTGCGGTAGCTGCCGTAGATGAGCCCGCGGAACATGTGCAGGTAGACGACCACGAAGAAGGCCGAGGCGCCCGTGCTGTGCATGTAGCGGATCAGCCAGCCCCAGGGCACATCGCGCATGATGTACTCGACCGAAGCGAACGCCAGCGTCGCGTCGGGCTTGTAGTGCATCACGAGGAAGATGCCGGTGACGATCTGGATCACCAGCACCAGCAGCGCCAGCGAGCCGAAGATGTACCACCAGTTGAAGTTCTTCGGCGCGTAGTACTCCGACATGTGGACCTTGTAGGCGTCGAACGCGGTCGGGAACCGGTTCTCCAGCCAAGTCATGGTCTTCACGCCCACCGACGCGCCTGCGGGAGCTTCCTTGAATTCAGCCATGTGTCGTCCCGTTTGTTCTCGTTAGGCCTTCTTGTCGTCACCGATCAGCAGACGGGTGTCGGACAGGTACATGTAGGGCGGCACCTCGAGGTTGTCGGGCGCGGGCTTGTTCTTGAACACGCGGCCGGCCATGTCGAAGGTCGAGCCGTGGCAGGGGCAGAGGAAGCCGCCCTTCCAGTCATCGGGCAGCGACGGCTGGGCACCCGGCGCGAACTTGTCGCTGGGCGAGCAGCCCAGGTGCGAGCAGATGCCCACCACGACGAGGTACTCGGGCTTTTCCTTGCGCGAGCGCTCCTCGTTCTTGGCGTAGTCGGGGATGGGGAACGCCTTGCGCTCCGAATTCGGGTCGGCCAGCTGGCCGTCGTTCGACTTCAGCGCTGCGAGCTGTTCCGGCGTGCGGCGCACGATCCAGACCGGCTTGCCGCGCCACTCGACCGTGAGCTTCTCGCCGGGCTTGATGCCGGAGATGTCCACCTCGACAGGGGCGCCGGCGGCCTTGGCACGCTCACTGGGCGCGAAAGTGCTGACGAAGGGCACGGCGGTTGCGACGCCGCCCACGGCGCCGGCGCATCCGGTTGCGATCAACCAGGTGCGTTTGCCTTGGTCCACTTGCTGGTCACTCATGAGGGTCCTCTAAAGAGACTTCGAATTCGACAGACTTCTGATCAGGGGCAGCCCAGGATTCTAGCGGACGCTGACTCCAGCCCCGGCTTTGCAGTGCGCCGCGCGGACCGCAGGTTTACCCGGCTCCCATGCCCGTAGACTTGAAGCCAATATCGGCGACGATCCGCCTTCAACCGCTGTCATCAGGAGTCTGCATGAGTTTTTTCTCCGAATTCAAGGAGTTCGCCGTCAAGGGCAACGTCATCGACCTCGCGGTCGGCGTGATCATTGGCGGGGCCTTTGGCAAGATCGTCGACTCGCTGGTGGGCGACGTCATCATGCCGGTCGTCAGCAAGATCTTCGGCGGGCTGGACTTCAGCAACTATTTCATCCCGCTCGCCGGCCAGACGGCCACGACGCTGGCTGATGCGAAGAAGCAAGGCGCGGTGCTGGCCTACGGCAGCTTCATCACCGTGTCGCTGAATTTCATGATCCTGGCCTTCGTCATTTTCCTGATGATCAAGCAGATCAACCGCCTCAAGCGCGAACCCGAAGCCGCCCCGGCGGCACCGGCCGAGCCGGCGCCCACGCCGGAAGACATCCAGCTGCTGCGCGAGATCCGCGATTCGCTCAGGCGCTGAGCTGCACAGACGCACCCAAGCCCGGTAAGGAATGGTTACCGGGCTTTTTTGTGCGAGGTAGTTGGCAACCCACGGAAAACCCGCACCTGTTGCAGGCGCGATACTTTCGAGGCAGCCTGTGCCAATCCGTTGATGAACGCGCCCGAGTTACGCCTGAACCCGCACCTCGAAGCTTCGCTGACCCGCATCCGACTTGCGGGCGAGCAGGCGGCTGAGCGCTGCGCGGAAGGGCTTGGCCTGTCCGCACTGTCGGCGAGCAAGGTCCAGCGCCGCGACGCGCTCTTGGCGGCGCAGTTCGTCTTCCGCCAGCAGCAGGCCACGTTCTCGCAGCGATTCGTGCAGGGCATGCGCAAGCTGGTCGCGGCCGAGCAGGTCGAAGCCAAGCCCGCCGCCGCACCCGCCAAAAAGGACTGGGGCGAGCTCTCGCTGATGGACGACGACCAGGTCAACAACCTCGTCGCCGCGGACCGCATCGGGCTGGCCATCGGCCATCACTGCGAGTGGGAACTGCGCGAAGTCGAGTCCTATGTCTGCGGCGTCCAGGTCGGCGAGCGCAACCCGCTGCGCCCGGAGCTGATCGGCCAGGCGCTGCTCGACGCGGTGCAGTCCATCACCGACGACGCGCAGACGCGCCAGACGCTGACCGACGAACTGACCCGCTCACTCGCTCAGGAAATGCGGGCGTGCTACGCCGACATCGCCGAGCTGCTGCGCTCGCGCGGCCTGCGTCCGCAGGACCTGCGTGTGCGCGCCTCGCCGTCGGCGGACGGCAGCACATCGCGCTCGGGAGGCCTGGGCAGCCATTCCCAGTCGGGTGAATTTGATTCCGGCCACGGCGGCATGGCGTCTACGCGCGGCGGCTACGGGGGTTCAGGTCATGGCAGCCTGGGCAGTCGCAGCGGCAACCGCAACCACGGCCCTGGCGGCCGCAGTGGCGCCCTCGGCAGTGCCGGCCCAAGCGGCGGCAGCATGGGCCGCGTCGATCCGCAGATGATGGACCTGCTGCGCCGGCTCGCCCATGCGCCGGCGCCCTACGACGGCAGCTACGACAGCCACGGCCATTCCGGCCGCATGGGCCTGGACGTGCTCAGCGGCGAGCCCAGCGCCTGGGGCCAGTTGCCGCTGCCGGCCAACCTCATCCACCAGCACCGCGACGAGTTGCGCCAGGCGGCCACCGGCCGGCTGGACCACATGGTCATCGACGTCGTCAGCAGCCTGTTCGACCAGATCCTGGCCGATCCCAAGGTGCCGCCGCAGATGGCGCGCCTGCTGGCGCGGCTGCAGCTGCCCGTGCTACGCGTCGCGCTGGGCGACGAAACGTTCTTCTCGTCGCGCCGCCACCCGGTGCGCCAGTTCGTCAACCGCCTCGCGTCGCTGGCCTGCGCCTTCGACGACTTCAGCGACGACCCCGGCCGGTCCTTCCTGGCCCACGTGCGCGACCTGGTGCAGGACGTGGCGCAAGGCGACTTCGACCGCATGGACGTCTACACGGCCAAGCTGGACGACCTCGAAGCCTTCATCGCCGAGCAGGCCCGCAGCACGCTGAAGGCCGCCGGTGACGCGGCCGCCGTCGTCGAGCGGCGCGAGACGGACCTGCGCCTGCAGCAGCGCTATGCATTGCTGCTGCAGCAGCAGCTCGCCAAGGTGCCGATGCAGGATTTCCTGCGCAACTTCCTGGCGCAGGTGTGGAGCCAGGCCATCGTGCTGGCGTCGCGCGAAGGCGCGCCGGAGCGGGCGCTGCGCCTGCGCACGCTCGGCCGCAGCTTGGTCATGAGCGTGCAGCCCAAGGCCGGCACCGCGGCGAGGTCGGATTTCCTGCGCGAGCTGCCCCACCTGATGCGCACGCTCAACGAGGGGCTGGACCTGATCCGCTGGCCCGACGCGCCGCGCAAGGACTTCTTCGGTGCACTGCTGCCCGCGCATGCCGAATCGCTGAAGGGCCAGGCGCCCACCGCGCTGGACACCAACCTGCTCATCAAGCAGCTCGACCACGTGTTCGGCGTGGCGCCACCGGCCGAGGCTGACCTGGCCAAGCCCGTGGCGGGCGACACGGCGCCGGGGGACCTCGATGCCAGCCAGCGGCTGACGCCGGCCGAGGCCAAGAGCCTGGGCCTCGTGGAGGACACCAGCGTCGACTGGAACGGCGCGGTGGACCTCGACCTGTCGGGCAACGACGCCGCCGCTGCGGCCGAGCCGATGCGGGCCGAGGACGTCTCCATCGAAGGCCTGCCCGCTGCCGAGAGTGCGCCCGAGCCCAGCAGCGGCGCGCTGCTGATGGACACGCTGCAGCTCGGCTTTGCCTACCAGATGCACACCGGCGAGCACTGGCAGAAGATGCGGCTGGCCCACGTCAGCGCGGGCCGCAGCTTCTTCATCTTCACGCATGGCAAACGCCACCAGGAGACGGTGACGATGACGGCCCGCATGCTGAGAAAGCTCTGCGAGGCCGGCCGCCTGCGCGCGTTCGAGCCGGCGCTGCTGCTGGAGCGCGCCACGGCACGTGCCCGGGCGCAGCTCGCGGCCCTCGGCACGCGGGCCTGACGCGCCCCCTGCCGCTCAGAGCTTGCGCTTGTCGCGGAAATTGACCGGCATGTCGTCGGCGATGCTCATCGTGAAGTTCTGCCGCACCGGTGCGGGGATGGGCTTGCCGTTGATTTCAGGCGACTGGAACCGCCACAGCGCCAGGGACACGCTGGCCCAGCGCAGCACCGACTGCGGGATGCCGGGCAGCGCATCGACCTTGATCTCGCCGCAGCGGCCGTCCACGCCCACCAGGCATTCGGCGCTCACGTCGCCGCTCCAGCCTGCCGACCCCTTCACGTCCTTGGGCGCGGCGTAGTAGTCCTTGACCAGCACCAGCGGGCTCGGGTTCAGGCCCTTGATGCGCACCTGGCCGCCTTTGCCATCGCCGCCCTTGCTGACCTCCAGGCTCACATACAACCCGGTGCGAAAGGTCGCAGGCTGGCCATCATCGCCCTTGACCGGCGGCAGCTTCATCGAGCCGAGACGGCTCTTCAGGTTGTTCCACAGCGCCGCCGGGTGTTCGGCTTCCTCGTGCGGACGCAGCTCGGTCACCTTGCCCTCGGTGTCGAAGGACGCGTCGAAGGCCAGCGTGACGACATAGCTGTCATCGTCCGCCCGCGCCGCGCCGGTGGCGCCCAGCGCCAGCAGGGCCGCGGCACACAGCGGCGCGAAGGATCTGAAAAACGTGGTCATGGCTCATCCCTCCCTGGATGCTCGATGCGAAGGCACGCATGCTAACTGCCGGGCCATGGCCAGCGCCGCGGCCAGGCTGGACGGGTCGGCGATGCCCCGGCCGGCGATGTCGAAGGCCGTGCCATGGTCGGGGCTGGTGCGCACGAAGGGCAGGCCCAGCGTCACGTTGACGCCTTGCTCCACGCCCAGGTACTTGACCGGGATCAGCCCGTGGTCGTGCGTCATCGCGACGACCACGTCGAACTCGCCGCGGCGGGCGCGCATGAAGACGGTGTCGGGCGCGTAGGGCCCGGTGGCGGCCCACCCTTCGGCGCGCGCCTGCGCAATGGCCGGCGCGATGTGGTGGATCTCCTCGTCGCCGAACAGCCCGCCCTCGCCCGCATGCGGGTTCAGCCCCGCCACGGCGATGCGCGGCGCCTGGATGCCCATGTGACGCAGTGCCGCGCCGGTGATGCGCAGCGTCTGCAGCACCGACTCGCGCGTCACACGTTCGATGGCGTCCCGCAGCGAGCAGTGGATGGTGACCAGCACCGTGCGCAGCTCCTCGTTGGCCAGCATCATGCGCACGGGCACGCCGCCGGCCAGCGCCTGCAGCATCTCGGTATGGCCCGGGAACGGCGAGCCGGCCGCATGCAGCGCCTCCTTGTGGATGGGCGCCGTGACGAGCGCGCGCGCACGACCCGCCTGGATCAGGCCCACGGCGGCCTCGATGCAGCGTGCTGCCGCCGCGCCGGCACGCGCGTCCACCTGGCCCACCGGCGCGTCGAGCAGCCTGGCCGGCAGGCCTTCGGGCTGCCACACCGGCAGGCAGCGCGGCGGCACGCGCCCGAGGTCTTCCGGGCCGCTCAATTCGGCCACCGCCAGCCCGCCGCCGATGACGGCCACGGCACGCCGCATGACCGCCACGTCGGCGACGATGACCGCATCCGGCACAGCCTCTCGCTGCCACTGCCGCGCGATGATCTCGGGCCCGATGCCACAGGCATCGCCCATGCTGATGACGAGAGGCAGGCCTAGGGGGTTGTCCGGAGTCATGCGGCATTCTTTCATCACGCCCGGCCGCGGGTGGCAGACTGCGCCTCCCCTGACCCGCGTGGAGCGCACAACCCATGACCGCCCGGTTCTATCCCATCGGCACACCCGGCCAGCCCTGGAGCCCCGCCGAGGTCCACGCCTGGCGCGAGCGCGTCGTCAAGCAGCGCAGCCACGCGCAGGACGTGGTGGCTGCCATCCAGCCGCTGCGCCAGGCCTTCGACGTCAGCGAGTACGGCGCACTGGCCTGTGAAGGCGAGCGCTTCCCGCTGCTGGCGGTGCGCAGCCGCGACTGGCGCGAGGATCTGCCCCTGCTCGTCGTGACCGGCGGCGTGCACGGCTACGAGACCAGCGGCGTGCAGGGCGCGCTGCAGTTCCTGGCGCAGCATGGGCTGGAGACCGCCGGCCGCGCCAACCTGCTCGTCGTGCCCTGCGTCAGCCCCTGGGCCTACGAGCGCGTGCAGCGCTGGAACTTCGCCGCGCTCGACCCGAACCGCAACTTCCGCGCGGGCAGCCCGGTGCCCGAGTCGGCCGCGCTGGTCGCACTGCTCGCGCCGCTGCGCGGTCGCGTGTTGATGCACATCGACCTGCACGAGACGACGAACACGGACGAATCGGAATTCCGCCCCGCGCTCGCGGCACGCGATGGCGTCCCCTTCGAGCCCGACACGGTGCCCGATGGCTTCTACCTCGTCGACGACGTCGACGGCCCGCAGCCGGACTTCCAGCGCGCGGTCATCGCTGCCGTGGCGCAGGTCACGCACATCGCGCCTGCCGATGCCCACGGCCACATCATCGGCTGCCCGTTGCAGTCACCGGGCGTCATCAGCTTCTCGGTCAGCCGCGGCGGCCTGTGCGCGGCCATCACCGGCGCGCGCTTCAGCACCACGACCGAGGTCTACCCCGACAGCCCGCGCACGACGCCGCAGCACTGCGTGGCGGCGCAGGTGACGGCCGTACGCGCGGCCATCCGTTACGCCCTCGACGCGGCTTAGGCGGGGTTGTCCACGTCGATGAACTGCCAGCTCAGGCCCAGGTCCTGCGCCACCTGGGCGCCCACGCCCTGCACACCGTAGCGCTCGGTCGCGTGGTGGCCGGCCGCAACGAAGGCGACGCCGGTTTCGCGGGCGTAGTGGGCCTGGGGCTCGGAGATCTCGCCGGTGATGAAGACATCGGCGCCGGCCGCGATGGCCCCCTCGAAGTAGCCCTGCGCCCCGCCGCTGCACCAGGCCACGCGGCGCAACAGGCGGCCGTCGCCCGGCACGACCGTCACGTCACGGCCCAGCGTCTCGCGCAGCCGCGCTGCCAGCGTCGGCAGGTCAGTGGGTTCGATGGCCGCGCTGAAGCCCAGGTCCTGCTCGCCGAAGCGCGCATCCGCCGTCCAGCCCAGGCGAGCACCGAGCTGGGCGTTGTTGCCCAGCGTCGGGTGAGCGTCCAGCGGCAGGTGGTAGGCGAACAGGTTGATGTCGCGGCGGATCAACTGCGCCAGCCGCTGCTTCATCCAGCCCGTCACGCGGCCGTCCTGGCCGCGCCAGAACAGGCCGTGGTGCACGAGGATGGCATCGGCCTTCGCCGCGATGGCCGCATCGATCAGCGCGAGGCTGGCCGTGACGCCGCACACCAGGTGGCGCACCTCGGCGCGGCCCTCGACCTGCAGGCCGTTCGGCCCATAATCCTTGAAGCGCCCGGGCTCCAGCAACTGGTTCAGTCGGAGTTCCAGTGCGGCGCGGTCGGTCATGGCTTGAAGAGGTTCCTGGGTGTTGAAGCGGCTCTGGCTGATTTTCGCGCAAGCGGTCACGGTGGCCCTGGCCGCCGTCTTCGTCATCTCGACACTGAAGCCGCAATGGCTGCAGCCCGCGCCGCAACGGCGTGACGCGCCGGCCACGAGCCCGCTGCTGCTGCCGCAGCCCTCCGCCCTGCCCTCCTCGCCCGCCGCGTCCATCGTGCGCGCCGGGTTCTCCGATGCCGCGCGCATCGCATCGCCAGCCGTCGTCAGCGTCACGGCCAGCAAGGCCGCGGCGCGCAGCGCGGGCCGCACACGAGACCCGCTGTTCGGCTTTCCCTTCGGCCCACGCCAGCCGCGCTCCGGCCCGCAGCTGGGCCTGGGCTCGGGCGTCATCATCTCGGCCGATGGCGTGCTGCTGACGAACAACCATGTCGTCGAAGGCGCGTCCGACATCCAGGTGCAGCTCAGCGACGGCCGCCAGGCACAGGCCCAGCTGATCGGCACCGATCCCGAGACCGACGTCGCGGTGCTGAAGATCGACCTGCCCAACCTGCCCGTCATCCCGCTGGGCGATGCCGCCAGCCTGCAGGTGGGCGACGCGGTGCTGGCCATCGGCAACCCGTTCAACGTCGGCCAGACGGTCACGTCCGGCATCGTGTCCGCGCTGGGCCGCAGCCAGCTCGGCATCAACACCTTCGAGAACTTCATCCAGACCGACGCGGCCATCAACCCCGGCAATTCGGGCGGCGCGCTGGTGGATGCCGACGGGCGGCTGATCGGCATCAACACGGCCATCTTCTCGCGCAGCGGCGGCAACCTGGGCATCGGTTTCGCCATCCCCGTGGACGTGGCGCGCCAGGTGGCGGCGTCGCTGCTGAAGGACGGCGTCGTCGCGCGCGGCTGGATCGGCGTGCAGACCCGCGAGCTGACGCCCGAACTCGCCGAGGCGCTGAAGCTGGGCGACGCGAAAACGCCGATCCGTGGCGTGCTCATCGGCGGTGTCGTGGCCGATGCGCCGGCCGCCAAGGCCGGCATCCGGCCGGGTGACGTGCTGACGCGCATCGGCGAGCACCCGGTGCTGACGCCGGCCGAGTTGCTGGCCAGCGTGGCGGCGCTCAAGCCCGCCGGCCAGGTGGAGGTGGGCGTGCAGCGCGGCGGCAAGGCGATGACCTTCCAGCTCACCGTCGCCCAGCGGCCCCGGCCGCAGCGCCAGGCCGAAGAGGACTGAACCCCGCGGCCTCAGGCCGGCGGGTTCTCGTCGCTGTCCGGTGCCTTCGTGCTGCGCACGAAGTAGGTGGCGGCGAACAGGCCCAGTTCGTAGAGCAGGCACATCGGGATGGCCAGCGCCAGCTGGGACACGATGTCCGGCGGCGTGATGACGGCCGCGACGATGAAGGCGACGACGATGAAGTAGCCGCGCCATTCGCGCAGCTTCTCCACCGACACGATGCCGATGCGCGCCAGCACGACGACGACGACCGGCACCTCGAAGGCCGCACCGAAGGCGATGAACATGTTCATCACGAAGCCGAGGTAGGCCTCGATGTCCGGCGCCGCCGTGATGCTCTTGGGCGCGAAGCTCTGGATAAACTTGAAGACCTGGCCGAAGACGAAGAAGTAGCAGAAGGCCACGCCGGCGAAGAACAGCAGCGTGCTGGAGATGACCAGCGGCATCACCAGGCGCTTCTCGTGCGAATACAGCCCCGGCGCGACGAAGGCCCAGGCCTGGTAGAGCACGATGGGCAGCGCCAGCAGGAAACCGGCCAGCATCGTGATCTTGATCGGCACGAAGAACGGCGCGATGACGTTGGTGGCGATCATCTTCGTGCCCTCGGGCAGGTGCGAGATCAAAGGCGCCGCCAGCAGGTCGTAGAGATGGCCCGGGCCGGGGTACAGGCACAACACGCCGAAGCAGACGGCGATGGCGATGACGGCGCGCAGCAGCCGGTCGCGCAACTCCATCAGGTGGGAGACGAAGGGCTGTTCGGTGCCTGCCAGTTCGTCGTGGTCGGGTTTCTGGAAGGAACTCATCGGTTCAGATGGGGCGGGCGGAACCGCGCCACGCGGGCGGCGCCAGACTGGGTATGGCGGCGCACGTTGGACTTCTGCTTGAACCACAGCGGCGTCGCACCACGCTTGAGCCGCCAGTTCTTCTTCGGATGGCGGTACTCGGGCGACAGGTGCGGCAATGCGCCCGTCGCGTCGGACGACGACGTGTCACCGGTCACGTCACTCCACGTCTGGCCGAAGGCCTGCGTGGCCGAGTCGACCTCCTGGCGCACGCTCTGCCCGACGTCTCGCGCGGCCGTCTCGAACTGGGTCTTCATCTTCTGAAGCTCCTCCAGCTCGATGGAGCGGTTGACCTCGGCCTTCACGTCCGCCACATAGCGCTGCGCCTTGCCCAGCAAGGTGCCCACCGTGCGGGCGACGCGCGGCAGCTTCTCGGGGCCGATGACGATCAGCGCCACCGCGCCGATCAGCGCGATCTTGTCAAAACCGAAGTCAAGCACTCGTCAGCTCAGGACTTGGTCTTGGCGTCGACGTCCACCGTGTTCGGGTCGTTGACCTTCGCGGCAGTGACCTGCTGGGGCGGCACCGCCGGCGTGTCGGGCGAGGTGCCGTCCTTCACGCCGTCCTTGAAACCCTTGACGGCGGCGCCGAGGTCCGACCCGACGTTGCGCAGCTTCTTGGTGCCGAAGATGGCGATGACGACGACCAGGACGATCAGCCAGTGCCAGATGCTGAATGAACCCATGATGCTTACTCCTTGAGGACTGGCCCAAATTCTAGGTGAGCGGCCGTGACACGACCTGCTCGTCGGCAACGGCCGCCCCTGCGACGCACGCAGGCGTCAGATGGGGGTGACGTTCAGCCTTTCAACCACGGCCGCGGGCCGCCCATCACATGCAGATGCAGGTGATGCACTTCCTGCCCGCCGTCGGGCCCGGTGTTGATGACGTGACGGAAGCCGTTGGTCACGCCCAGCTCCTTCATCAGGCGCGGGCCGAGGGCGGCCATGCGGCCGAGCAGCGGCGCGTGGTCCGCCGTCACGTCGTCCATGGACGCCACGTGGGCCTTCGGAATGATCAGCACATGCACCGGCGCCCAGGGGTGGATGTCGTGGAAGGCGAGCAGTTCCTCGTCCTCGTAGACCTTCTTGCTGGGGATCTGGCCGGCGACGATCTTGCAGAAGATGCAGTTCGGGTCGGTATGGGTCATGGCTGTGGCTGTCCTCTTTGGGCGAATTCGGTCAGGCCCGACAGGCCTTCGCGGCGGGCCAACTCGGCCAGCACGTCTTCGGGCTTCAGGCCGAAATGCGCCAGCGCCACCAGGCTGTGGAACCACAGGTCCGCGACCTCGTAGACCACCTTCTGAGGGTCGCCGTCCTTGGCGGCCATGACCGTCTCGGTGGCTTCCTCGCCGACCTTCTTCAGGATGGCGTCCAGGCCCTTGTCGAAGAGCTTGGCGACGTAGCTGGTGCTGGGGTCCGCCCCCTTGCGGGATTCGATGACCGCGCCGACGCGGTTCAGGATGTCGTCACTCATAGATCTTGGCCGGGTCCTTCAGCACGGGCTCCGTGGCGGTCCAGACGCCGTTCTCCAGCTTCTGGAAGAAGCAGCTGTGGCGGCCGGTGTGGCAGGCTATGCCAGGTTCAGCGGGATCATGGCCCAGTTGCGTGATGGTCAGCAGCACGACATCGTTGTCGCAGTCCAGCCGGATGGCGTGCACCTGCTGGAAGTGGCCGCTTTCCTCGCCCTTGTGCCACAGCTTGCCGCGCGAACGGCTCCAGTAGACGGCCTGGCCGCGCTCGGCCGTCGCGCTGAGCGCCTCGCGGTTCATCCACGCGAACATCAGCACGTCGCCCGAGCCCTGCTCCTGCGCGATGACGGGCACCAGGCCCTTGTCGTCCCACTTGACGTCGTCCAGCCAGTCCCGGTGCGTGGGGCCGGCGTGCTGGCGCTCCTGGGCGAACCACTGCAGCACCGGCACCGTGCCGGGCAACACCGGCCTCACCTGCACGGGCAGGCCGGACCAGGCCATCTGCTGGCCCTCCAGCATCTGGAACTCGCCGGTCCAGTCGAACACCTTGCAGAAGTTCAGCCGCACCAGCGCATGCGGGTAGTCGAAGACCTCGACCTTCCACGGGTGGGCCTGGCCGATGTCGATGCCCAGCTCCTCACGCAGCTCGCGCGCCAGCGCCTGCTCGACGGTTTCGCCCGGCTCGACCTTGCCACCGGGGAACTCCCAGTAGCCGGCGTAGACCTTGCCCTCGGGGCGGGACGTCAGCAGGAACTGGCCGTCGGGCCTGACCAGCACGCCGACGGCGACTTCGGTGATGTCACGCTCGCTCATTCGGCCCGTCCCGCCAGGTCGCGCGCGAACTGGAACGCCACGCGGCCAGAGCGCGAGCCGCGCTCCAAGGCCCAGATCAGCGCCGGCTGGCGCGCGCCGTCGATGGCCGCCTCGTCCAGCCCGAAATGCCGCAGCCATTGCGCGACGATGGCCAGGTACTCGTTCTGGCTGAACGGGTAGAAGCTGATCCACAGGCCGAAGCGCTCGGACAGCGAGATCTTCTCCTCCACCGCCTCGCCGGGGTGGATCTCGCCATGCTCGCCGTGCGTGCCGGAGAGGTTGTCCACCATCTTCTCGGGCAGTAGGTGGCGGCGGTTGCTGGTGGCGTAGATCAGCACGTTGTCGGTCGCCGCGGCGACCGAGCCGTCGAGCACGCTCTTCAGCGCCTTGTAGCTGGCCTCGCCTTCGTCGAAGCTCAAGTCGTCGCAGAAAACGACGAAGCGCTCCGGCCGGCCGTCCACCTGTTCGATGAGGTCCGGCAGGTCCACGAGGTCGGCCTTGTCGACCTCGATGAGGCGCAGGCCGCGGCCCGAGAACTCGTTCAGCACGGCCTTGATGAGCGAGCTCTTGCCCGTGCCCTTGGCACCCGTCAGCAGCACGTTGTTGGCCGGGCGGCCGGCCACGAACTGGGCCGTGTTGCGCAGCAGGCGCTCCTTCTGCGGTTCCACCTCCTGCAGGTCGGACAGCCGAATGCGGCTGACCGAGCGCACCGGCTCCAGCGCGAGCGCGCCATGGCGGCGGCGCGCGCGGAACGCGGTGGAGGCCGCCCAGTCGGGTGGCGCGGCGGGATGGGGCAGGACCGCTTCCAGCCGGGTCAGCAGACCTTCGGCGCGGGCGATCAGGGATTCCAGAGCGGCGGACATCGCCGCAGTTTAGGCGGGCCGAAGTCAGCCCAGCGACTTCAGCGCGGCGTCGAGCTGCTCCGTCGGCAGCCGCTTGAAGCCCGTGCGCGCATAGCGGTGCAACCGGCCGATGACGAAGCTGACCCACACCGACGCCTGCGCATTGGCCTGCACGGTGGGCGCCATGGCCCCCTGCGCCTCGGCCACGGCGCGCAGCACCTGGCGCAGCGACGACTCGATGCGGTCGAAGAACTGGTTCATGCGCGCGGTCAGCCGCTCGTGCTCGTGCACCAGCGCGTCGCCCACCATGACGCGTGTCATGCCGGGGTTCTTCTCGCCGAACTGCAGGATGACGCCGACGATGCGCGCCGCCTGGCCCGGCAGCGGCGTCTCGGTGATCTGGTGGACCATCGTGAACACGCTGTGCTCGATGAAGTCGATCAGCGCCTCGAACATCTGCGCCTTGCTGGCGAAGTGCCGGTACAACGCCGCCTCGCTCACGTCCAGCTTGGCCGCCAGCGCCGCGGTCGTCACGCGCTCGGCACCCGGCTGCTCCAGCATGCCGGCCAGCACCTGCAGGATCTGCGTGCGGCGCTCGCCGGGCTTCAGGCGTTTCTTGGGAGCAGGGCTTTCGGTGGCGGGCTGTTCGGCGTCCATGAGGGGATGCTAGTCCCTCAACCAGCCCAGCCGGCGCGCTTCGTAGATGGCTTCCACTTTGGAGCGCACATGCAGCTTGCGGTAGACCCGCTTGACGTAGGTCATCACCGTGTGCGGCGACACCTGCATGAACTGCGCGATCTCGTCGAAGGTGAAGCCCTTGGCCGCCAGGTGCAGCACGCGCGACTCCTGTTCGGACAGTGCGACGACTTCCTCGTCCGCCATCGTCGCGGCCATGGCCTCGGGCGACGGGCCGGTCGAGCCCTGCGCACCGGGCGCCAGCCGCACCAGCAGGCGGCGCGCGATGACCGGGCTGATGGGGCTGCCGCCGGCGCGCAGCGAGCGCAGTTGGCCGGGCAGGTCCAGCGCGAGGCTGTCCTTGAGCAGGTAGCCGGTCGCGCCGGCCTCGATGCTGGCCACCACATGCTGCTCGTCGCCGAACACGGAGATGACCATCACCTCGCACTGCGGCCGCGTCTGCGCCGCGTGGCGGATCAGTTCGATGCCGCTGCCGCCGGGCAGGTCCAGGTCCACGAGCAGCACATCGGGCTGCAGTTGGTCGAACATGCGCCGGCCCTGCGGCAGGTCGGGCGCGATGCCCAGCAGTTCGATGTCGGGCACGCTGCCCAGCGCGTGGGTGAAGGCCTCGCGGAAGCGGGCTTGGTCTTCGACGATCAGGACCGAGAACGGGGTCATGCCTGGGGCGGCCTCTTCAAAGCGCGTGATGGGGATTGCCGGGAGAGGATACCCGCTCGCCCCTGGGCGTCTTCCTTCACAACTGGGGGGACCGCGCCAGCGCGGCCAGCGAATGCACGCGCCGGCTGACGTAGACCGGCCGCCGCTGCAGGCGCTGCGCACCGGCCTGGCGCAGCCAGCGCTGCATCCACACCGTCTTCAGCCCCAGCCCGCGCGCCGTCTTCTGATGCACGAGCGTGTCCTCCACCAGGATGCAGCGCTGCGGCCGCAGCTTGAGCGCCGCCAGCACGACGCGGAACATGCGCGCGTCCGGCTTGGGGCGCGACTGGCCGAAGCAGGCCATGTCCTCGATGCAGATCAGCCGTTCGAACACGCCCAGCAGCCCGATGGCGGCCAGCACCCGTTCTGCGTAGGCGCGCGGCGCGTTGGTCATCAGGATCTTGCGGCCCTTCAGCCGCCGCAGCGCCGCCAGGTCGTGCGAATGGCCATGCAGATGCTCGTCCAGCCCTGGCAGCAGGTGCGTCTCGTGCAGGAAGTGCGCAGCCTTCACGCCGTTGTGGCGCTGCAGACCGGTCAGCGTCGCGCCATACCGCAGCCAGTAGCCGTGGCGCAGCGCGACGGCCGCGTCCGTCGCCAGCCCCAGGTGGGTCTCGATGTACGCCGTCATCGACGCGTTCAATTCCTTGAACGCGCGATGCGACGCGTTGTGCAGCGTGTCGTCGAGGTCGAACAGCCAGACGCGGTCGCGAGGATTCATCGAGACGAGATCATCGTGCCGTAAGCCTGGTCCGTCAGCACCTCCAGCAGCATCGCATGCGGCACGCGGCCGTCGATGATGTGCACGGCATTGACACCGCTCTTGGCCGCGTCGATGGCGCCGGCGATCTTGGGGATCATGCCGCCGCTGATCGTGCCGTCGGCCACCAGCTCGTCGATGCGGCGCGGCGTCAGCTCCGTCATCAGCTCGCCGGCCTTGTCCAGCACGCCGCGGATGTTGGTCAGCATCAAGAGCTTTTCGGCCTGCAGCACGGTGGCCAGCTTGGCGGCGACCACGTCCGCGTTGATGTTGTAGCTCTCGTTGTGCTCGCCGAAGCCGATGGGGCTGACCACGGGGATGAACTGGTCGTCCTGCAACGCCTTCACGACGCTGGGGTCGATGGAGACGATGTCGCCGACCTGGCCCACGTCGTGTTCCTTGTTGGGGTCGTCCTTGTCCAGCATCTTGAGCTTCTTGGCGCGGATCATGCCGCCGTCGCGGCCCGTCAGGCCCACGGCCTTGCCGCCGGCGGCGTTGATGAGGCCCACAATGTCCTGCTGCACCTGGCCGGCCAGCACCCACTCGACGACTTCCATCGTCTCCTCGTCGGTCACGCGCATGCCCTGGATGAACTGCCCCTTCTTGCCCAGGCGGCTCAAGGCGCCCTCGATCTGCGGCCCGCCGCCGTGCACGACGACCGGGTTCAGGCCCACCAGCTTGAGCAGCACCACGTCCTCGGCGAAGTCCTGCTGCAGCGCCGGGTCGGTCATCGCGTTGCCGCCGTACTTGATGACGATGGTCTTGCCGTGGAACTTGCGGATGTAGGGCAGCGCCTGCGACAGGATCTCGGCCTTCTCGCGCGGGGCGATGTGGGACACGTCGGTGGTCGGGGGGGTGGTCATGCGGGCTCCAGAGGATTTCGGGCGATTCTAGAAAGGCGCCAGCGCGATCACCGTGTCGAGGGCCTGGCCGACCATCGGGATCAACAGGAAAGCGACGACACCCGCCGGCCAGACAACGCCCGTGAGTTGAGGCATGCAGAGTCTGCGACACAGCGCGGGGATACGCAGCCGCCAGCCTGACGCGGCCGCACCCCGCCACGCACCCTTAGACTGCGCCGCTTCTTCCCGCAAGGCACAGAGAAAACACATGAAGTCCTGGACATGGGCCTTGGCAGCGCTGCTGTCGTTGTCGGCCTGCCTCGCCATGGCGCAGACCGTGCCGCTGCATCCGGCCTGCCGCGAGCCGGGTCAGCCGGTGGACGAATCCGGCTTCGTCGCCATCGGCGGCATCCGCCAATGGGTGGTCATCGAGGGCCGCGACTGCGCGAACCCGGTCGTGCTGATCGTGCACGGCGGCCCCGGCAACCCGAACACGCCGTTCGCGCACACGCTGTTCGGCGGCTGGACGGGCGAGTTCACCGTCGTCCAATGGGACCAGCGCGGCGCCGGCAAGACCTACGGCGCCAACAAGCCCGCCGACGACGAGCGCCTCACCGTCGAGCAACTCGCGCGCGACGGCGTGGAGGTGGCGACCTACCTGACGCAACGGCTGGGCAAGCGCAAGGTCATCCTGATGGGCGGCTCCTGGGGTTCGGCGCTGGCCGTGCACATGGCGCAGGCCAGCCCCGCGCTTTTCCATGCCTATGTGGGCACCGCGCAGCTCGTCGGCAACGACGCGAACCTGAAGCCCAGCTACGAGCGCACGCTGGGCCTGGCCCGCGCCGCCAACGACGCCGACTCGGTCGCCAAGCTGGAGAAGCTCGGCCCGCCGCCCTGGACCGACCCGCGCGCCTTCGGCATCCTGCGGCGTGTGACGCGCACCTACGAGGCGCTGAAGACCGATCCGATGCCCAAGGGCTGGCTGCGCCCCGCCCCTGGCTATGACACGCCGGCCTACGGCGCCGACTACGAAGCGGGCGAGGACTATTCCTACCTCCAGTTCGTCGGTCGCTCGGGTGACGGCATGGCGGCCCGGCTGGACCTGCGCCGCCTGGGCAAGCGTTTCGCGATGCCCGTCTTCCTGCTGCAGGGCGAGCAGGATCTGGTCACGACGCCCGAGGTTTCGCGCGCCTACTTCGACAGCCTGGCCGCGCCGCGCAAGGAATTCCTGTCCATGCCGCGCACCGGCCACGACCCCAGCCGCACGATGATGGACACGCAACTCGACGTGCTGCGCAGCCGCGTGCGCGCCGACGCACTGGCCGGCGACGCCCGCTAGACAATCGTTGCCCATGCAAGCCAGCGCCTACCTCAAGCTGTCCGTCGCGGTCGCGCTCGTGACGATCGCGCTGAAGTCCGCCGCCTGGTGGTGGACGGGCTCGGTCAGCCTCGCTGCGGATGCGCTGGAGTCGCTGGTGAACCTGGCCGGCGCCATGTTCGCGCTGGCCATGATCACGCTCGCCGCCCAGCCGCCGGATGCCGAGCACCCCTACGGCCACCACAAGGCGGAGTACTTCTCCAGCGGCTTCGAGGGCATCCTCATCATCGCGGCCGGCCTGGGCATCATCTGGGGCGCCGTGGACCGCTGGCACCATCCGCAGCCGCTGGAGGGCATCGCGGTCGGCGTGACGCTCGCCGTCGTCAGCTCGGCCCTCAACGGACTGATGGCCTGGGCGATGCTGCGCAAGGCGCGCGAGGTGCGCTCCGTGGCGCTGGAGGGCGATGCCCCCCACCTGATCACCGACGTCTGGACCTCTGCCGGCGTCGTCGCCGGCCTGCTCGGGGTCATGGCCACCGGCTGGCAGTGGCTGGACCCGCTGCTGGCCATCGGGGTCGCGCTCAACATCCTGCGCGAAGGGGTGCACCTCATCCGCCAGTCGAGCCAGGGCCTGATGGACACGGCGCTGGACGCCGAGTCCATGCAGCAGGTGCAGGCGGCGCTGGACGCGTTCCGCCAGCCCGAGACCGTGCGCTTCGACCACATCGCCAGCCGCGTGGCCGGCCAGCGCCGCTTCGTGGACCTGCACATGCACATGCCCGCCACCTGGTCGCTGGGCCGCGCCGCGCAACAGCGCGCCGCGGTCGAGCAGGCCTTGATGCAGGCGGTCCCTGGCCTGCGCGCCACCATCCAGCTGCTGCCCATGGACGTGGAAGCGCATTTCGACGACCCGAAGGACCGCACATGATCGCCGTGCTGCAGCGGGTGGGCGAGGCGCGCGTGGAGGTGGGCGGCGCGGTTGTCGGCGCCATCGGCCCGGGCCTGCTGATGCTGGTGTGCGCCGAGCCCGCCGACACCGAGGCGATGGCCGAGAAGCTCATCGCCAAGGTGCTGAAGCTGCGCATCTTCAGCGACGACGCCGGCAAGATGAACCGCAGCGTGCAGGACGTGGCTGGCGGGCTGCTCATCGTCAGCCAGTTCACGCTGGCCGCCGACACCAGCGCCGGGAACCGGCCCAGCTTCACCGGCGCGGCACCGGCCGAACAAGGCCGGCGGCTCTACGAACACCTGCTGGCGCTCGCGCGCCGGCAGCACCCGGTCGTCGCCAGCGGCGAGTTCGGCGCGGACATGCAGGTGCACCTCGTCAACGACGGGCCGGTGACCATCCCGATGCGGATGGCCTGAGGCGCTCCGGGCGCCATCGGCAAAACCGGACATCCGACGGCCACCCCTTCCGTGGGATGGCCCACCCTGCGCTGCGCTGCTTCAATGCGGCCTGTTCGTGGGCAGCCATGCGCTGCCTCGCCGCACTCAGGAAGGAAGACCATGAAGCTGCCCACCACCCTCCTCACCACGGCCCTGCTGGCTGCCGTACCGCTGCTGTCCCAGGCCCAGTCGGCCAGCCTGACCGTCGATGCGAAGGCCAACATCTTCGGCTACGGCGTGAGCACGCCCGCGCCGGGCGGCGGCGGCGGTGGCGTCGTCGCCCCCGTGATCACGCTGGACGCCGGCACGGGCCGCTCCGTCACCTTCGCGGCCAGCGGCCTGGCAGGCTGGGGCGGCAGCATCGACAACGGCCCGGACGGCGGCGGCTTCTCGGGCTACACCAACATCCCGTCGGTCGGCCCGATCTCGGGCTTCAGCGGCCCGCTGTCGGGCGGCCTGGTCGGCGTGTTCATCGAGGCCGGGGATATCTCGGGCCTGGCGGCACCGGGCAACCTGACGTACAGCAGCGCAGCCGACTACGGGCTGGCGTCCTATGCGCCGGGCCTGCGCCAGGTGTTCTTCATCGGCGACGGCCTCACGGGCACAGGGTCGGGCGCCACACAGGTGTTCCACATCCCGGACGGCGCGGGCATGCTGGTGCTGGGCATCGCCGATGCCTTTGCCTTCAATGCGCTGGCGGGCTACTACGACGACAACGTCGGTTCGTACAACGTCCTCTAACAGGCCGTGCCGGAGCCGGCCTCGGCGGCGCTGTTCGCGCTCGGCGCGGCGGGCCTGCTGGCCGCCGCGCGCCGGCAGCGCCGCAACGACTGAGCCGTCAGCCCAGCTCGACGGTCCAGCGATGCACGCCGCCCGGCGCCGGCCGCGGCAGCGCGAGGGCGCCGATGCGGTAGGCATGCGGGCGGCGCGAGGCGGGCATCTCTTGGCCGGCCTCGTCGAGCACGCGCTCCACGCCGTGGCCGCGCGGGCCGACGCGGTAGGTCAGCTCGAAGCGCAGGTCGGCCAGCGTCAGCTGCACCGCCAGGCCGTCCAGTGCGGGCGGCATGACGGGATCGATGACCAGCGCGTCGTGCTCAAGCCGCAGGCCCAGCAGCGACGAGATGACCAGGCCGAGGGCGATGCCCGGGCCGCTGGAGTAGATGCGCCAGCCGCCGTCCAGCGCCACCTCACCGGCCAGCGCGCGGCCGTAGTGGGCCTGGGCCTCGTAACGGTCGGCAAAGGCGGCGTCGGAGCTGGAGTAGTAGCAGTTGGCCTGGCGCCGGCTGGCGCTGGGCACGCGGTCGGTCAGCGCGATGGGGTGGGCCTGTGCCAGCGCGTCCAGGAAGGCCTCGGCATGGCCCAGGTGCGCCAGCATCTGCGCGTAGCGCAGGTGGGCGTGCATGTACATGACGCCGATCTCGCGGCCGAAGAAGGCGCTGGTCTCGGCGCGCTGGAACAGCCGTGAAGGGCCGCCGCGGTAGGGCAGCGGCGCGTCGAACAGCCGGGCGCCATCAGGACCTTTGAGGTGCTGCTCGATCAGCGCGGCCTGGTGGCGTGCCTGCGCCGGCGTGAACATGTCGTCCAGCACCGCATGCATCATCGGCAGCAGGCTGTAGTGCAGGCCGGTGCGCGTGTCGCGGGGATGCAGCCACAGCTCGCGCTCGCCGGCTTCAGGGAACAGCGCGTAGCCGGCCACCACGTCGTCCTGCACCAGGAGGCGCTGGAACTCGGCGCGCACGCCGGCCGCCTCGGCCACCAGCCCGGCGGCTTCGGCCGCCCGGCCGATCTGGCCGAAGGCGCGGGCCAGCGTGTGCAGCATCTGGTGGTGCAGCGTGACGGTCCAGGCGCTGCACAGGCGCTCGCGCAGCGCGGGGTCGGCCGGCTGCAGCGAGTCGTTCCAGTCGCCATGCCAGTAGGCGGCCAGGCCCGTGCCGGGCACGACGCGGCGGCGGATCAGCGCGAGCGCCCGCTCCACATGCGCGGCCAGCGTGACGGTTTCGCCGCCATGGAAGGCGACGGGCTCGTCCAGCACGCCCGCGTCAGCCGAGGCGATCAGGTATTGCGCCAGGCCCAGCAGCGGCCAGAAGACGATGTCGCCATGCGAGTCGCCGGCGCGGATGTCGCTTTCGCGCTCGAAGAACATGAACCATTGCGGCCAGTCGCCGTCCGCGTTCTGCGCCGCGAACACGCGCAGCAGCAGGTCGCGCACCGGCGCGGTCTGCCCGAGCGCCAGCAGCATCTCCAGCGGCCCCTGGCAGACGTCGCGCGTGCCCCAGCCGCCGCCGGAGTACTGCTCCAGGCCGCGCGGCGACAGGTAGTGCACCAGCGCGTTGTGCGCGTACCAGGGCAGGATGTCCTTGAGCTGCGCCAGCGCCGCATGCGCGGGATGCGCCGCCTGCCATTGCGGCAGCACCAGCGGCTGGCGCGCGGGCGGCTGGGCCCACAGCAGCGTGCCGCGCAGTGTCACGCGCATCGCGGCCGCGGCGTCGAAGTCCAGGCACAGGATGGGCTCGCCGCGGCTGGCGCCGTCGGCATACAGCAGGCCATCGCCGCCCAGGCCGGCCAGGCCCGGCGCGTCGATCTCGAAGGCGCCGCCCGGGAAGCGCTCGGCCAGCTCGCTGCCGGCCGGCGGCGTGACGCGCAGGCGCTCGCCCTGGCGCGTCACGCCGGGGGTCAGTGGCGCGGCGCCGTCGTCGCCGCCCAGCGCGAGGTTGAGGCTGGCGCGCACGCGCACCGGCGCGCCCTTCAGCACGCGCAGCGCGAGGTCCATCACGTCGGGCTCGGCGCCGGCTTCGGCGACGACCTCGATGACGCCGCCCGCATGCGCGTAGACCCAGCGGCAGCGCTGCGGCTGGATCTCGAATGCCGACGGCAGGCCCAGCAGTTGCCAGCCCTGCCCGCTCTCCTGGCCGGCTTCCTGCACGTCCTGCACGAAGAGCCGCAGGCCGGCCGAGCGGAACAGCCCCAGCAGCGTGCGCTGCGTGGACAGCAGCCGGTTGATGCTGACGTGGCCCTGGGTCAGCATGGCGTGGAAGACGCCGCCCATCCAGCAGGTGGAGGTGAGCGCCGCCTCGTCGGGCACCAGGTGCTCGCCGCTGCGCAGGATGTGGCCGTGCGGGCGCTGCACGCGCAGCTCCTTGGCGCGCAGCACGACGTGGCTGGCCTCGCCGGCGAAGAAGCTCAGCAGCTCGCCGTTCTCCCATTCCTCGTGGCGCGGCTCGCCGAACAGTGGGCGCAGCGCCTCGACGCCCAGGTCCTGGCTCACCAGCAGCGGCGCCGTCGCGAACAGGCTGGGTGCGGGCGGCCGGCCGGCGCTGCCCAGCGCCACGCCGGGCCGGGCCTCGGGCAGGGCCAGCAGCGCGGGCAGGCAGGCGAGGTCGGCGTCGCTGCTGGCCTCGGGGTGATCGGCCTGCAGCGTCAGGAAGAAGCCGGCCGTGGCGGCGGCGCCGGGTGCCAGCGTGAGGGTCTGGTCCTGCAGCGCGACGACGGCGTGCTCCTGCTGCAGCCGCGTGCCGGGCAAACCGGCGAGCAGCGCGGGCGGCAAATCGCCCGCACGGGCGGCATGGCCCCAGACCTGGGCCGCATCGGTTGCGAACGACTCTGCGCGGCGCAGCGAGCCGGCCAGCAGCCACGGGTGGCGGCCGTCCTGCGCCTGGTTCTGGCGCGCGGCCAGCAGCACGCCGTGCTGCGCATGGTGCAGCGGCTGCAGGTCGATGTAGTGGCTGACGTAGAACTCGTTGGTGCGGATGGCGCCGTAGCCGGCCAGGCCCACGTCCTGCACGAACAGCGGCACGACCTCGCAGACCGAGGCGCCGCGGTTCTCGACGTCCAGGTGCCAGAACAGCGTGGGGGCGTCCGCGGCGAGGCGGAGTTGCAGCCGCAACGCCAGCCCGTCCCAGTCGCCGCGCATCTCGAAGCCGCCGTCCGCGACGTGCGCACTCAGCGGTGACAGCGGGCCCAGCAGCGGCGCGAGCCGCACGCCGCCGGCATCATGGCGGCGCAGCCAGAGGTTGGCGGGGCCGCCCTCCAGTTCGTTGCCCGGGAACAGGTTGAGCATCAACCCCGGGTTGACCATCACGCGGCGCAGCGCGCCGTGGGACAGCAGCTCGACTTCGAGGCCGGCTTGGTTGCGGATCAGGTGCGGTTTCATTGTCATGACTGGCGTTGCGCCAACAGCCAGGGCAGCAGGTCGGGGTCTTGGTAGGCGGGCGTCCACGAATCGTGGCCCACGCCGGGATAGATGGTGAAGCTGGCGCGGCCGCCGGCGGCACGCAGCGCGTCCACACAGGCCTGCTGCTTCGCGAGCGGCACAACGGTATCGGCGTCGCCGTGATAGGCGCGCACCGGCACGTCTCGCATCGCGGCCACCCGGGCCGGGTCGCCATAGCCGCAGACCGGTGCGATGGCCGCGAGGTCGCGCGGGTAGGTGCTGGCCCAATGCCACATGCCGTGGCCACCCAGGCTCAGGCCCGTGCCCAGGCAGCGCTGCGGGTCCACATGCAGCCGCGTCTTCAGCGCGGCCAGCAGCTGGTGCAGCCGCTCGGGGCTCCACACGGCGCCGGCTTCGAGCTGTGGGCTGACGAGCACCAATGGATAGGTCGTGCCGCGCGCAGCCAACATCGGCGGGCCGTTGCGCTTGACGGCTTCCAGGTCGCTGCCGCGCTCGCCCGAGCCGTGCAGGAACACCAGCAGCGGCCAGCGCTCGCGGCGCTGCGCGTACTCGGGCGGCAGCCACATCCACATGCGCTCGCCTTCGAGCTGCCAGGCCTTCTGCTCGCCGGCCGCCAGGCCTTCGGGCGGCACCGGTGGTGCGGATGGCAGCGAAGCGCAGGCGCTGACCAGCGCGGGAGAAGTCATCAGCAAGTGGCGTCGGCTCATCATGGGCGGGCTTCCAGTTGGACGGTGGTGCTGCCGGCAGGCAAGGCCAGTTCGCGGCCCTGCCAGGGCAGCTCGCGGCCGTCCGCGCTCGCGCGCGGCAGCGGCTCGCTGCCCGACCAGGCCAGGCGCAGGTCACCGGCCAGCCGCTCGGGAACACGGTCGACGAAGAGTGTCCACCCCCCGGCGCGGCGTTCGAGACGGTAATCCAAACGGCCCCATGCCGTGGAGAGTCCGGCCACGCCGATGTGGCCGGCCATGCGCCAGCTCGCCGGCAGGCCGGCGCCCAGCACGAGGCCGGTCTCACGCTCGTAGGCGAACAGGTCCAGCGCCGCGCGCAGGTAGTCCGACGAGATCCACGCATGCGGCATGTCGCCCAGGAACTGCACCTGGCGCGCATCGGGCAGCACGACCTCGGCCCACTGGTTCCAGCCCGCCGGGCGCTGATGCGTGAAGAACCAGGCCAGCAGCCGGTGCGCGTCGTCCACGCGGCCCAGGCGCACCAGCGCACTGACGTTGCGCAGTTCGTAGGGTGTGTAGTCCTTCCATGCCTTCGCACCATCGATGCGCGCGAACGCCTCGGTGACGTAGCGGTCGAAGGTGCCGCGCAGCAGTTCGGGTGCGAGGTTCTCGGCCTGCGCGGGGTTCAGCGCCATCGTCGTGGATGTGGCGTCGAAGTCGCCGCGGTCGGCGGCGCCGGCGACGTAGCCCAGGCCGTAGTGCTGGGCCGTCGCCGCAATGGACGATGCGAGGTCCGCCGCGAACTCGTCGAGCGACGCGGTCCAGGTCTTGACCTGGTCGGCCTCGCCCAGCGCCTGGGCGATCTGCACGGCGTCCTTGTAGCCGCGCAACGCCCAGAAGTCGTCCCAGTACGAGTAGGCCGGCTTGTCCGAATAGCCCTCGTGGCTGATGGACGGCGGCATCAGGCCCTTGAACCTCGGGTCTGCGTCCGGCTTGCGTTCGCTCAGGCGCAGCGCGTCCATCCACGCGACGACCTTCTGCACCTTCGGCCAGTGGCGCACCAGCAGTTCGCGGTCCTGCGTGTGGCGGTACAGCTCGGCGACGGCGAACAGGTACTGGCCGTGGCTGTCGTTCTCGACGACGGGGTCGGCACCGCGCTGGTCCACGCAGCACGGCACCTTGCCGCTGTCGAAGATGTAGCCGCCGAACCAGTCGACGAACTCGCGCGCCGCCTGCGCCTCGCCCATGCGCACGAGGCCCGCCACCATCATGGCGCCGTCGCGCACCCAGGCGCGCGCGTAGGACCGCGTGCCGGGCCGCAGCGCGGGGCCGTCGCGGGACATCAGCATCTGCGCCAGCGCGCTGCGCATGGTGTCGGCCACGGGCTGGGCCAGCGGCGGCAGGCGCAGGTCGAGGTGGCTCAGCCGGTCGCGCCACTGCGCCGCGGCCACGGCCAGCCGCGTGTCCAGCGCGCTGGCGTCGCCGCCCGTCACCCAGCCCAGGCTGCGCGCCTCGCCCGGCGCCAGTTCGACGTCGAAGCGCATCAGCGCCGAAGGCAGCTCATCGGCGTCGACGAGCGTCTGCAGCGGCGGCGCCTGCAGCAGCGCCGTGAGGCCCAGGCCGGCGCTCCAGCGGGCGGCGCGCACCTCGCCGGGCGTCTCACGCGGCTTAACGGTCAGCCCCGCCGCGGTGAGCCGGCCATCGGCCCACGCCAGCTTGGGCAGCGGGCTGACGCCACCGGGTGTCGACAGGAACTGTTGCGGCGGGTTGACCTGCCAGGGGCGCAGCGCGAGCAGCAGCGCGTAGCGCTGCGGCTTCGCCGTCGGGTTGCGCAGCGTGTAGCGGGCCAGCAGGGCGGGCGACCTGGCCTCGCCATCGGCGGCAGCCTCCACACGCAACTCCACGTCCGCATGGCGCCATTGCACGACCGGCAGCGCCTGCTCGACGAGGCCGTGTTCGATGCGCGACTGCGCCCACGTGACGACGCGGCCATCGGCCAGCCGAACGGCCGGCTCGATGCTGGGGCCGCCACGCGTGAGCTCGATGGCGCCGTCCTCGCTGACCAGGCCGGAACGCTGCGCACCGCCGTCCACGCCGACGACGGTCCAGTAGTTCTGCTCGCCGACGAAGGCGCGCGGCAGGTCGCCGCGCGGCAATGCCTTGGCCCACTCGGCGATGGCGGCATTGCGGTCGGGCCATTGCGAAGCGTCGCGCAACTGCACGTCGGGCGGCTTGCGGCCCTCGTGGCGCACGCGCAGCCAGCGCCATTCCTGCTCGCCGAGGAAGACGGCGCGGCCAGGCCTGTCCGCCAGCAGTTTCCAGCGGCGGTCGTCGTCGGACGCCTCGATGCGCGTGGCCTCACCGCTTGCGAACCACAGACCGTTGAACTCGCGCAGGCGCTGGAAGTCCAGCGTGACCTCGCCGCCCCGCCGCGTGCGGCGCGGCTCGGGCCAGGCCTTGGGCGCCGGCTCACGCGGCTCCAGGGCGAGCGAGCCGACGCACAGCTCGCCGGCACCACCGCCCTGCTGGCCGGCGACGACGACGAATTCGATGAAGCGGGTTTGCCTGAGCAGGCGGTCCTCGGTCGGGCCCCAGGCGAAGGCGACGTGCCGGCGCTTGAAGCGCATCTCGGTCAGCGTGTCGGGCAGCGCCAGCGCAGGCCGGTGGATCCACCAGACGTTGTCGCCGCTGGCGTCGACGAACTTGATCTGCACGTCGTTGGGCTTGCCCTGGCCCTTGAGCTGCGTCGTCAGCGCGAAGTCGGCCGGCCAGGCGACCGGCAGCTCGCGGCGCAGCACGGCGTAGCCGGAGACGCCGGCGAAGTCGTAGGCGAGGCAGAGGCTGTCGTCGCGCGGGTCTCTGGAGACGGAGGCCTTCACCTGGTCGGAGGCGGAGGCCTGCCAGGGGGTGGGGTCCTTCAGGTCGTCGAGCGTTGCGGCATTGGCCAGGTGCGTGATGGCCAGGAGCAGTGCAAGCAGCAGGCGCTTCATGCGGCACCTTCCTGCTGCGAAGTGTCGTGCCGGGATTTCGCCCCGGCGGGCGACCTACTTTCTGTCCCGCCAGAAAGTAGGCAAAGAGCTCCCCCCGACCGCCCCGCCCTGCGCTGCGCTTCGGGTGCCCTGCGGTACTCAAGCCTTGAGGCCCCGCCCGGAACTCGCGCCGCTACGCTCTGCTCAAACAACCGTGCGGAGTCAGTTCTTGAAGCGTGCTGCGCACGCGGCCTCAAGACTTTGCGTTCCTCGGCGGGGCTCAAGGGGGCAAGAGAAATACACCCGCTGGCCGGCTGTTGGGCTTGGCTGTTGGCTGTTCTGGGGACTCCCCTTCTAAACCGCCGAGAAGCACAGGACTCCGAGGCGCGTGCGAAGCACGCTTCAACGACTGACTTCGCGACGTTGTCTGAGCGCAGCGTAGCGAAGCGAGTTCGGCGCGAGCCTCGGAGTTCGAGCATCGCAGGGCACCCCGCAGGGGCGGTTTTGCAGGGGCGGTTTCTTTGGTTACTTTCTTGTCCGCACAAGAAAGTAACTCGCCCGCGGGGGCGAAATCCCCGCACGGCCCTGGACACAAAGCCAACACATCGAGCAGCGCAAACCGTCACTTCACGCTCCCCATCAACAACCCCTGCATGTAATACCTCTGCAGCGCCACAAACAACACCAGCACCGGCAACACCGTGATGACCGCCCCGGCCATCATCAGTTCACTGTCCTGCACATGCTCCCGCGACAGCGCCGCCAGCGCCACCGGCAACGTGTGCATCTCGCCGTCCGTCAACACGATCAGCGGCCACATGAAGTCGTTCCAGCTGCCCAGGAACGCGAACACGGCCAGCGTCACCAGCACCGGCTTCAACGTCGGCAGCACGATGTTCCAGAAGATGCGCCACTCGCCCGCGCCGTCCAGCCGCGCCGCCTCCAGCAACTCGTCCGGTACGCCGCGTGCGTACTGGCGCACGAGGAAGATGCCGAAGATGCCCGCCATGCCGGGAATCAGCACGCCCATGTAGGTGTTCACCAGGCCCATGCCCTTGAGCATCAGGAACAGCGGCAGCATCGCCACCTGCCCCGGGATGACCAGCGCCGCGATCAGCAGGCCGAACACGCGTTCGCGGTGGCGAAAGCGCAGCTTGGCGAACGCGTAGCCGGCCAGCGTGTTGAAGCTCACCGACATCAGCGTGCTCACCACCGCCAGCCCCAGGCTGTTGACGAACGCGCGCTTGAGGCCCCCGTCGCCCAGCAGTTGCCGGTAGTGCACCAGGGTCGGGTCATGCGGCAGCAGCGGCGGCGGCAGGGTCGAGGCGCTGCCGGCCGGCATCAGCGACACGCACACCATCCACACCAGCGGGAAGATCGCCAGGCCCGCAAAGGCCCACAACAGCGCATTGACCATCACGCGCTTCATGCGTCCGCTCCCATCCAGCGCCGCTGCAAGGCGATCAGGCCTTTGCTGACGATCACGATGACGACGAACAGCACGAAGGCCACGGCCGAGGCCAGGCCCAGGTTCCACCACTTGAAGCCTTCGTCGTACATCAGGTACAGCACGCTGACCGTGCTCTGCAGCGGGCCGCCCTGCGTCATCACGTAGGGCTCGGCGAAGAGCTGGAAATAGCCGGCCGTGGTCAGGATGGCGACCATCAACAGCGTCGGCGCGATGCCCGGCAGCGTGATGTGGCGGAACTGCGCCCAGGACTTCGCGCCGTCGAGCTTGGCGGCTTCGTACAGGTCGTGCGGCACGGCCTGCAGCGCGGCGATGAAGATGATCATGTTGCCGCCGAAGTTCTTCCACGCGGCGAAGCCGATGATGGTGGGCATGGACCAGTGCGGGTCGCCCAGCCAGTCGATGGGATCGAGGCCAACCGACTGCAGCGTGTAGTTCACGAGGCCGTACTTGACGTGGAACAGGTAGCGCCAGATGACGGCCACGGCCACCAGTGTGGTCACCACCGGTGCGAACAAGGCCGTGCGCAGCAGCGGCTTGAAGCGCACCAGCTTGCTCTGCAGCAGCACCGCCGCGGCCAGCGACAGCACGATGGACAACGGCACGCCCAGCACGACGAAGTAGGCCGTGTTGCCCAGCGCCTGCCAGAACAGCGGCATCGTCAGCACGTGGACGTAGTTGTCCCAGCCCTGCCAGCGCAGGTTGCCCAGGGAGGCGAGCGCATAGATGTCGAAATCCGTCAGGCTCAGCGCCAGGCCGGCGAACACCGGCACGCCGAAGAACAGCGCGATGACGACGAGCGCCGGGGCGGCGAAGGCCCAGGCGGCGAGGGACTCGCGGCGGCCGGTGGCGGTGCGCGGGGTCATGCCTGGGCCTTGTCGAGCATCCAGCGGCGTTTTTCGAGGATGCCGTTGACGCGGGCGTCCAGGTCGCGCACCGCCACGTCGATGCTCTGGCGCCCACCGACAACGCGCGCTGCGGACAGCTGCATTTCCTGCGCGATGCGTTCCCACTCGGGCACGGCGGGCGTGGGGCGCACCCGCTCCAGTTGCCGCCGGAAGGCCGCCGCGTGGCGGTCCTCGGCCAGCGTGCCGCCACCGGCCAGCGGCATGGCCCACGTGCTGCGCCGCGACGGCAGGTCGCCGGTCAGGCGGTAGAAGTCGAGCTGCACGTCGGGGCGGCTCAGGTAGCTGATCAGCGCCCAGGCCTCGGGCTTGTGGCGCGAACGCTTGAACATCGCCAGGCTGGCACCGCCGGCGATGGAGGCCCCCAGGCCGGTCGGCCCCGGCAGCTCGGCTGTCGTCCACGCACCGGCCAGCTCCGGCGGCAGGCGGCGTTTGAACTCGCCGATGTTCCACGGTCCCGAGATGTAGAACGCGAACGTGCCGCGCCCGAACTCCTGCCAGAGGTTGGCGACCTGGTTGTTGGTGAGGCCCGGCGCCTCGCCCCGGCGGAAGCGCTCGGCGTAGAAGCCGAGTGCGCGGCGGAAGTCGTCGGACGCGAAGTTGCCGAAACGCCCGCCGTCGCGCAGCACCTCGCCCGGCTGCTGCAGCGCCAGCGCCAGCAGCGGCTCGAACTCGTTGGTGGGCAGCAACAGCGGCGTCGCCATGCCGCGCCGGCGCAGCGTCGCGAGCGCAGCGGCCCACTCGGTCCAGTCCTGCGGCATGTGCGGGATGCCGGCGCGCGCCAGCAGGTCCTGCCGCACGAACATCAGCCGCGTGTCCACGTACCACGGCAGCCCCAC
Organism: Roseateles sp.; assembly: GCF_965229315.1. GTDB lineage: Bacteria > Pseudomonadota > Gammaproteobacteria > Burkholderiales > Burkholderiaceae_C > Pelomonas. The sequence continues at coordinate 212,305 of NZ_CBDDJA010000002.1, read as the reverse complement.
GCGCTCGCCGCCGGCCGTGTTGGTGGCCCAGATGCCGTCGAAATAGTCGCCGGCCTGCAGCGCCGGTGTGCGCGCCAGCCAGGGCGCCAGCGGCTCCAGCGCACCCAGCGCCTGCATCTCGGGCAGCCAGGTGTTGCCGACCTGCGCGAGGTCGGGCGTGGCGTCGCCGGCAAACGCCGTCAGCAGCTTCTCGTGCGCGGCCGTCCAGGGCAGTTGCTCCACCTTCACGCGTACGCCGGGGTGTTCGCGCTCGAAGCCGGGCATCAGCTCGGCCACGACCTCGCTCTCGCGGCCCATGGCCCAGAAGCGCAGCGTGGTGCCGCTGTCACGAGCGCAGCCCAACAAGGGTGCGACTGCCGCGGCGGTGAGCAAACGTCGTCGGCGCATCAGGCGATCAGCCGAGCCAGCCGCCCGTGAAGCCCGCGCGCTTGAGGCCCTTGATGAGGTGCGCGTTCTTGCGCATCGCCTGCCAGACCAGCTCGCCGCGGTGGTTGCCCAGCATGGCGAGCATGGGGCCCTGGTCGATGCCCAGCATGTCCACGTCCACCCAGCCGTGGCCGGGCTCCATGCGGCCGTGCGTGAGCCGCACGTCGACGTTGGTGAAGCTGGGGTTGAACGCGTCGAAGAAGCCGTAGCGGCCCCAGGTGTGCGGGTAGCGTGCCTTGATGGCGGCGAGCGCCGGGACGACGATCTCGGGCGCGAAGGCGATGGAGGCGCCGGCCGCGTAGGGCGCCAGCGTGCCGTCGTCGTACAGGCCCATGCCGCGGCCGGCGTAGCTGATGAAGCGGCGCTTCTCGGTGGTGCCGGCCGTCGTCGTGTAGGGCAGCTTGATGTCGGCCGGGCCGTCGCTGGCGCTGATGCCCCAGACCTCGGCGCTGTAGCCCTGCCAGCCCAGCGGGTTGTCCTTCGCGTAGGCCTGCTGCGCGTAGGTGGCGCGGCGCGAGTTCTCGAAGTAGTCCAGGCCCTTGTCCCGCATGTAGCGGTCGCGGATGCCGCGGAAGTCCACCCAGCAGTGCGTGAACTGGTGGCCGAACAGCGGCGGGAAGCGCAGGAAGGTCTGGCCGTAGCTCTCGCCCCAGCTGTGCTGGTCGTAGGTGCTGAGCCAGGCGTCGTAGGCCTCGGGCCTGACCGGCCGCGTGGGCGAGCCCAGCGCCAGCAGGTAGACCATCATGGCCTCGTTGTAGCCCTTCCAGTCGTTGGGGATGTGGCCCTTTTCCGGCGTCCAGCCGTGGCCGATGGACGGCGGGCGCACCTGCGCCCAGGCCCAGTCGACGCGGCCGTAGAGCTCGTCGACCAGCGCGCGGATGCGGGCTTCGTCGGCATGCGGCTGGTCGAAGTAGCTCTGCGCATGCAGCGCGCCCATCAGCAGCAGCGCGGTGTCGACCGTGGAGAGCTCGCAGCGACCGAAGCGCAGGCCCTCCTTCATGTCGAGGAAGTGATAGAAGAAGCCCTTGTGGCCGGCCACGCCGCGTTTTCCCGGGCCCTGCGGCAGGCCGGCGAAGAAGCGCAGCGTCGTCAGCGTGCGCTCGCGGGCCTGCTCGCGAGTGATGTAGCCGCGCGCCACGCCCACGGGGTAGGCGCTGAGCGCGAAGCCCACCGCCGCGATGCTGGCGAAGGACGGCGTGGGCCAGCGGTCCGGCGCCAGGCCCGTGCGGGCGTCGGTCGTGTTCCAGAAGAAGTCGAAGGTGCGGCGTTCGAGGTCCGCGAGGAAGGCGTCGGCAGCGGTGGGCGTTGCGGTGGTTGCGTCGGCCCAGCTGGGCAGGTTGGCAGCCAGCGCGAGGCCGGCGCCATGCGCGAGCAGGGCGCGTCGGGTCAGCATGTCCATGATGGGGAGTGATTGTGGGAGCCGGCGCAGGCCGGCTCCCGAACCGCGAGGGTCAGAAAGCGTAGTTCAGCCCGAGCTTGAACTGCCGCATCGAGCCGCGCACGCCGGTGCGCTTGCCCAGATCGGGGTTGTCGCCGCCCAGGTAGTTGGAGGGCGTCGACGTGGGACCGCCGCCCCAGTCGTTGTAGAAGCCCCAGTTGGCTGAATTGAAGAGATTCAGCACGTCCAGGCGCACCTGCAGATCACCGCCGTAGACGCGGAAGCTCTTGCCCAGCCCCAGGTCGACCTGCTTGAACGCATCGCCCGTCTTCTCGACATAGGCGCACTTGTCCCAGCCGAGGTGGCAGTCGGTGATCTGGCGCGGCTGGCCGCTGCCGTAGGTCAGCTTGCCGGACAACTGCATCCCCCAAGGCAGGCTGTCAATCAGGCCGCCGACGACGAGGCGCTGCTTCTCGGTGTCCTTGTTCGGGTTCCAGCCGTGAGTGGACTTGCCATAGGTCCAGTCGAACACGTCGCCATCGCTCCAGTCGCGGTCCCTGGTCTTGGCATCGGTGTAGGTGTAGGCCACCGTCATGCTCCAGCCACTGGCCTGCGTGTAGGGCTTGTCCAGCGACAGGTAGAGGCTGCGAGACTTGGTCTCGCCGACGAAGTCGCCCAGGACCACCGTGCCGTAGCCGTTCGGGCCACCCCACAGCGGGTCGATGGAGCTTTGCGTGCCGAAGCCGCCATTGGGATCGCGGTTGCCGCCGAACCAGATGAACTGGTTCTTCGCGTGGATGTTTGACACCGCCACGTCTGCATTCCAAGAGCCGATCGCCTGGCGAACACCGATGCTGAACTGGTCGGCGAACGGCATCTTGAACTTGTTCTTGATCAGCCAGATCTCACCGCCCGCCTGGGCGTTCTTCTGCTGCTCGTCGAGGGCGTTGTTGGCCATCTTGCGGTCGTAGCTGCGGCCCCAGCCACCGTAGATGACCGTGGCCTTGTCGCCCAGCACGTCGTAGGACGCCCCCAGGCGCGGCGCCAGCGCACCCTTGTAGGCCTTGCGCGAGCTGCCGTTGGAGATGTACTCGTCGATGTTGATGCCGCCCTTGGCCAGCGACTGCGCATAGGTCTGGCCGGCCGGCGCGGTGATGCCGCCGACAGTGCGACCATCCACGCCCTTCAGCGCGGCGACCCGGTCAGCTGGCGTCACGTAATCGTTGTTGAGCATGTTGTCCTCGTAGTCCCAGCGGACACCGAGGTTGAGCTCCAGTTGCTTCGTCAGCTTCCAGTCGTCCTGAACGTACAGGCCGTACTGGTTGTTCTTGAGGTTGACAGCGGTCGAGGGAATCGCCGGCGAGATGCGGCACTGGTCGCTGGACAGGCCGTCGCTGCTGACGTTCGTGCCGGTGCAGGTGAGGCCACTGAAATAGGGCTGACCCGTCGTCGTGTTGAGCACGGTGTCGATCGTCGCCACGCGGTTGGCCGTGCCGCTCAGGTCGTACTTCATGGCCTTCATCTGCAGGCCCCCCTTGAACACATGGCCGGCCAGCCCGGTGAAGCTGAGGTCGTCCTTCAGGTAGAAGCCGCTCTGGCGCCGGTCCTGCGCATTGGGCGATCCGCCGGTGAAGAAGACGTCCTGCACGTTGTTCAGGCTGTTCGTCGGCGAATACTTGTAGCGAACCAGCGGATCAGTCGCATCCGACTGCGGATTCCACTGCGAACGCTCCGCGCCGACGCGTGCCTCGTTGAACCAGGCGTCGCGAGAGAACTCGTGCTTCAAGTCGACGCGGTATTCGTTGTTGTTGTTGTTGATGGCGGTGGTCGCGGCGGAGCGATTGCCATCGACCGAGTAGCTGGTTTCCTTGCGCAGCGTCACCGACAAGTCCAGGCGCTGGCTGTCGTCGATCTCGGCGGACAGCTTGGCGAACAGCAGGTGTTCCTTGAACTGGCGCTTGAAGTTGCCCTGCTGGCCCAGCAGGTTGGGCAGGATGCCGGGATTGCCTGGGTACTTGTCGGTGTTGTCCGCCGTCTGTTGCGACGGCTTGTCGATGGACTTGCCGTCATAGGCGACGAAGTAGTGCAGCTTGTCCGGCGTGATAGCGCCACCCAGGCTGAAGCCAGCTTCCACCTGCGTGTATGACGGCGAAGGCACGCCGCGGGCCTCATCCTCTTTCTGCACAGGGCTCAGCGAGGTCCAGCTGCTGCCCGTGCGGTTCACGTAAACGTTTCCATGCGTTTCATTGCCGCCGGACTTGGTGACTGCGGAGATGGCCACACTGGACACCTGGTCGTACTCGGCCTTGTAGTTCTGCGTCAGCACCCGGTACTCGGCGATGGCCGTCTGCGGGAACGGATTGCCCTGGCTGGTGTCTTGGCCGACGATACCGCCGCGCAGGATGTTGTTCTTGCGGCCGACGCCGTCGATGAAGACGTTGACGCTGTCGCTATTCTGCGAGCCGCCGCGCAGCCGCGTATTGCCGCTTGAATCGGTGTCGAAGCGCACGCCCGGTGCGAAGTCCGCCGCCGACAGGAAGTTGCGCGTCGCCTGCGGGATGGCCTCGATCATCTTGTTGGAGACCGTCGTGCCGACCTGGGAGTCAATGACGCCCTGGCGCTGCGAATTGCCCTGGATGACGACGGTGCCGAGCTGGCTGTTGGCGCTGCTCAGGTCCAGCGTGGCGTTCTGGCCGACCGACAACGTGACGATGCTGCCCGTAGGGGCGCCGGCGACGCGAACCTCATAGGTGCCCGGGTTCAAGCCGGGCAGCACATAGCTGCCGTCCGCCAGCGTCTTGGTGCGGTAGGAGTTGCCGTTGGCCTTGTTGATGGCGACGACATCCGTACCGGCTGGCGCCGTCGCGCCAGCGGCAGTGATCGTGCCGCGCACGGTGGCGTTGGACGTCTGCGCGTGCGCGGGCAGCGCGGCCAGCAGCAGGCCACCGATGAGCCCGGCGGCGCAAAGGTGGCGGGTGAGCAGCCGGGGCTGGCTGCGGAGGCTCTTCACGTTCATGGCTCTTGTCTCCTGGTGTTGTATGGGATCGGAACGGGATTCAGGTCTTGGCCCCGCACGAGCGGCGCACGACGAGCTGCACGGGCATGACGGTGGTGCGCGCGGCCAGCGGCTCGCGCTCCAGCACGCTGGCCAGCGCGTCCAGCGCCTGGCCGCCCATGGCCGCGATGGGCACGCGCATGGTGGTCAACGCGGGGCTGACGTAGCGGGCGATGGGGATGTCGTCGAAGCCGGCGAGCGCGATGTCGCCCGGCAGGCGCAGGCCGGCGGACTGCAGCGCGCCCAGCAGGCCGATGGCCATCATGTCGTTGGCGGCGAAGACGGCGTCGGGGCGCTCGCCCGCCGGCAAGGCCAGCACGGTGGCCGCGGCGCGCAGGCCGGCGTCCTCGGAGAAGTCGCCGGCCAGCAGCCAGGGCTGGGCGCTGGCAGGCAGGCCGGCGCGGTAGCCGCGCTCGCGCTCGCGCGCCTCGAAGTTGGCGGCCGGCCCGCCGAGGAAGGCGATGCGCCGGCGGCCGCTGGCCACCAGGTGCTCGGTCATCGCGCGCGCGCCGCCGAAGTTGTCGACGGCGAACACCGGCTGCGTAGGCGCACGCACGCCGGAATTCAGCAGTACGGCGGGCAGCGTGGGCGGCAGGTTCTGCGACAGGAAATCGTCGTCGGCATGCGGCGACATGACGATGAGGCCGTCCACACGGCCGTTCATCGCCCGCAGCGCGGCGGCGGCTTCGTGGGCGTCGTCGTGCGAGCTGGACAGCAGCAGGTGCAGGCCGCGCGCACGGGCGGCCTGGTCGATGCCGCGGATGAGTTCGGAGAAGAACTCGCCGTGCAGGTCGGGCAGCAGCGCGCCGACGGTGTCGGTCTTGCGCGTGATGAGGCTGCGCGCGGCGCCGGACGGTGAGTAGCGCAGCTCCCGGGCGATGTCGACGATGCGCTGGCGCGTGTCGGGCAGCACGTTCTCGGCGCCGTTCAGCGCGCGGGAGACGGTGGCGACCGAGACGCCGGCCTCGCGGGCGACGTCCTTGATCGTGGCGGGCGAGCCGTTCATGCGGGGCTCGCGGCTAGAGGTTGGCGCCATGCGCGGCGATCACGTCGGCGTAGAAGCGCGCGCTGGCCTTGGGCGTGCGCTCCAGCGTCTGGAAGTTCACGTGCACGAGGCCGAAGCGCTTGGCGAAGCCCAGCGCCCACTCCAGGTTGTCGAACAGCGACCAGGCGAAGTAGCCGCGCATGTCGGCACCGCGGGCCATCGCGTCCTGCACGGCGGCGATGTGGGTGCGCAGGTAGTGCACGCGCAGCGGGTCGTCGACGCGGCCGTCAATGGCCGCGGGCGGGTCGTAGAAGGCCGCGCCGTTCTCGGTCACGTACAGCGGCAGGCCGCCGTAGCGCTCATGCATCCAGACCAGCGTGTCCGCCAGGCTCTGCGGGTGCAGCTCCCAGCCGGTCTCCGTGTAGATGCCGCCCGGCTGGCGCTGCGGCGCGACGGGGAGCGGCCAGGCCTTGGGGTCGTGGCGGACCACGGCGCGGGTGTAGTAGTTCAGGCCCAGGAAGTCGACGGGCACCTTGAGCGCCTCGACCTCGGCGGCCGGCCAGTCGGGCCAGGCTTCGCCGAACACCTCGCGCAGCTCCTCGGGGTAGGTGCCGAGCAGGGCCGGGTCGAGGTACTGGCGGTTCATGTACGCATCGGCCAGCTCGGCGGCATGGCGATCGGCGTCGGTCGCGTCTGCGGCCAGGTGCTTGGGCTCGATGTTGACGACCAGGCCGATCTGGTGCCTGCCGGCATGTCGGGTGACAGCCCGGTAGGCCTGCACGCCCTTGGCATGCGCCTGCATCAGCCGGTGGGACACGATGGCGGCCTCGTAGGCGCTCCTGTGGCCCGGCGCCAGCGCGCCGTGCATGTAGCCCTGGTCGGCGATGACCCAGGGCTCGTTGAGCGTGACCCACAGCTTCACGCGGTCGTCCAGCGCCTTGAAGCAGACCTGCGCGTAATCGGCGAACCAGTCCGGCATGTCGGGGTTGAGCCAGCCGCCGCGGTCGTCCAGCGCCGCCGGCAGGTCCCAGTGATGCAGCGTGGCCATGGGCTGGATGCCGTTGGCCAGCAGTTCGTCCACGAGGCGCTCGTAGAAGCCCAGCCCGGGCGCGTTGACCCGGCCGCGCCCTTCGGGCAGGACCCGGCCCCAGGAGATGCTGAAGCGGTAGGACGTGAGGCCCAGCTCGCGCATCAGCGCGACATCGTCCTTCATGCGGCGGTAGTGGTCGCAGGCGACGTCGCCGGTGTCGCCGCCGGCCACGCGGCCGGGCGTGCGCACGAAGCGGTGCCAGTTGCTCACGCCGGCGCCATCGGCCAGGGGCGAGCCTTCGATCTGATACGCCGACGTGGCGCAGCCCCAGAGGAATCCGGGCGGGAACGGTTGTCTCATCCGTGTGCCGGCTGCACTTGCGCGCGCCGGTCTGTTGCTCAAGTCATGTAAACGTTTACATGCATTCTTCCCGAAGTCCGACGGACACGTCAATCAAGGATTTACCCCGGGTGCGCAGCGGCGCTGCGAGAAAGCCACGGCGCATCCACTGCAGGGCGCGGGGCTGAAGCAAAGCGGGCCTGCCACCACGGTGGCAGGCCCGCATCGCGAAGTCTCGCGCGACTCAGTCGGCGTACTGCCCCGCCGCCTTGATGACGGGCCCGAGCTTGTTGATCTCGGCCTCGACGAACTTCTTGTGCTCGGCGGGCGTCGTGCGGGCGTCGGTGATGATGACCGCGCCCAGCGCCTCCTGGCGCTTGTGGAAGTCGGCATCGTTCAGCGCCACGCGCAGCGCGGCGTTGACCTTGTCCACCACCGCCTTGGGCGTGCCCTTGGGGGCATACACGCCGTGCCACACGGACACGTTGAAGCCCTTCAGGCCCGACTCGTCGGCCGTGGGCAGCTTGGCCAGCGGGCCGTTGGGCAGGCGCCTGGGCGTCGTCACCGCGTAGGCCTTGACCTTGCCGCTCTCGATCTGGCCCGTCGTGTTGGTCGTCTGGTCGCACATCACGTCCACCTGGCCGCCGAGCAGGTCGTTCATGGCCGGCGCGGTGCCCTTGTAGGGCACGGTGGTCATGTTGAGCTTCAGCGCCGACTGGAACAGCAGGCCGCACAGGTGCGACGCCGAGCCGACGCCGGCATGCGCGAGGTTGACCTTGTCCTTGTTGGCCTCCAGCCACTTGGACAGTTCGGCGAAGTTGTTCGCCGGCAGGTTGGCGCGGCCGATGACCGTCATCGGCACCTCGTTGACCATGCCCAGGTACTCGAAGTCGTCCAGCGTCTTGTAGGGCAGCGTGCGGTACAGCGACGGCGCGCTGGCGATGCCGATGTGGTGCAGCAGCAGTGTGTAGCCATCGGGCGCCGCCTTGGCGACCTTGTTGGCCCCCATCGTGCCGCCGGCACCGGCCACGTTGTCGATGATGACGGTGCCGCCCAGCGGCTTGCGCAGCGCCTCGGCGAGGTCACGCGCGACCTTGTCGGTGGGGCCGCCGGCCGCGAACGGCACGACCAGCGTGATGGGCTTGTCGGGGTAGTCGGCCAGGACGGGGAACGCGGGCAGGCAGGCCAGCAGGCCGGCGGCCAGCAGCAGGGAACGGCGCATCGGGATGTCTCCAACAGAGTTAGCGACGGTCTTCGATGAGCTTGCCGTCGTTGGGCAGGCTGCCGGGCGGCAGGACTTCCACCTCGACACGGAGTTTGGTCAGGTCGCGCGCGGTCTGCATCAGGCTTTCCACGAAGGGGTGTTGCAAGGTCTGCGTAATCTCGACCTGCAACACGAGATCGTCCTGCGCCAGCGCGCCGCTGACGACCAGGCGGGCCTTGAGGACTTCCGGGTGGCGTTTGACGAGGTCCGCCACCTGGCCCGCATGCACGAACATGCCGCGCACCTTGGCGGACTGGTCGGCCCGGCCCAGCCAGCCGCGCAGGCGCTGGTTGGTGCGCCCGCAGGCGCTGCGCCCGGGCAGCACGGCGGACAGGTCGCCCGTCGCGAAGCGGATCAGCGGGTAGCCGGGGCTGAGCGTCGTCACGACGACCTCGCCCACCTCGCCGTGCGGCAGCGGGTCGCCCGAGCCGGGGCGCACGATCTCGACGATGACGCCTTCGTCCACCACCAGGCCGTCGCGCGCCGGCGTCTCGTAGGCGATCAGGCCCAGGTCGGCCGTCGCATAGCACTGGGTCGCGCGGACGCCGCGCTCGGCGAACCAGGCCACCAGTGCCGGCGGGCAGGCCTCGCCGCTGACCAGCGCGCGCTGCAGGTGCGGCAGCGCATGCCCGCCCTGCGCGGCCTTGTCGAGCAGGATGCGCAGGAAGCCCGGCGTGCCCGCATAGGCCTCGGGCCGCAGGTCCAGCACCGCCTGCAGCTGCAGCTCGGTGTTGCCCACGCCACCGGGAAAGCTCAGCGCGCCCAGCGCCCGCAGGCCGGCCTCCATCATGGCGCCGGCCGGCGTCAGGTGATAGCTGAAGCTGACGTGCGCGAGCTGGCCTGCGCGGATGCCGGCGGCATGCAGCGCCCGCGCCATGCGCCAGGGGTCGGCGCCGTCGGCATCCGGCTCGGGCTCGTACAGCGGGCCGGGCGACTGGAACAGCCGCCGCGGCACGCCGGCCGCGAAGCCGCCCACGCGCAAGGCGCGGCGCGCGGCTTGCGCGGCGGCCAGGCTGCTCTTGCGCGTCAGCGGCAATGCGGCCAGCGCGGCGCGCGAGGTGATGGCCGGCGCCGCGATGCCGGCCAGCAGTTCGGCATAGGCGAGGCTGCTGCCCTGCGCATGCGCGACCTGCGCCGCCAGCGCGGCCATCTGCGCCGCCTCGCGTTCGGCCGGATCGCGGGTCTCCAGCGCGTCGAAGAATTCGGTCATCGGGCACCCTTCGCGTTGCGCGCTGTCCCGCCAGGCGGGCGCCTAGCCCCTGTGGGCGGCCGTGCAGGGCTCACTCGTCGGCCCTCCAGCGCAGCAGGCGGCGCTTGAGCTCGTCCTGCAGCTTGCGCGACTCGGGCGCGGAGCGCAGCGTGAAGCGGTCCCACTCCGGCGAGCGCGCGGGCCGCCTGGCCATTTGCACCGCGACGGCATCGCCGTCCACGGTGAGCGTCAGGACGACATTGCCGTTGAGCAGCCAGCCGTCGTTGCGCTCGGTCAGCGCGTGCTGGTCGCGGATGAAGCGCTTCAGCGCCAGCAGCGTCGACGCCGCATTGAACGGCGGCGGCGCGATGTCCCAGGATTCGTCACTCATGCTCGATGCCCTCAGGCCAGCCAGCGCTTGCGGCGCTTGTAGCTCTTCACGTCCTTGAAACTGCGCCGCCCTTCGCCGCCCACGCCCAGGTAGAACTCCTTGACGTCCTCGTTCTCGCGCAGCGCGGCCGCGGCGCCGTCCATGACGACGCGCCCGTTCTCCAGGATGTAGCCGTAGTCGGCATAGCGCAGCGCCATGTGGGTGTTCTGCTCGGCGAGCAGGAAGGTCGTGCGCTCCCGGGTGTTGAGGTCGCGCACGATCTCGAACACCTCTTCCACGATCTGCGGCGCCAGGCCCATGGACGGCTCGTCCAGCAGCACCATCTTCGGGTCGGCCATCAGCGCGCGGCCGATGGCGCACATCTGCTGCTCGCCACCCGACGTGTACGCCGCCTGGCTGCCGCGCCGCGTCTTCAGGCGCGGGAAGTAGGCATAGACCTTCTCCAACGTGGCCGCCACGGCCGCGCGGCCGTCCTTGCGGGTGTAGGCGCCGGTCATCAGGTTCTCCTCGATGGTGAGGTGCGCGAAGCAGTGGCGGCCCTCCATGACCTGCACGACGCCCCGCTCGACCATGGCCGAGGTGGACAGCCGCTCGATGCGCTCGCCGCGCAGCTCGATGCTGCCCTTGGTCACTTCGCCACGCTCGCCTTCGAGCAGGTTGGACACGGCACGCAGCGTGGTCGTCTTGCCGGCGCCGTTGCCGCCGAGCAGGGCGACGATGCGGCCTTCCTGGACTTGGAGCGAGACGCCCTTGAGGACGAGGATGACGTGGTTGTAGATGACTTCGATGCCGTTGACGTTCAGGAGCGGGGCACTCATGTCTGGCGCTCCTTGGGTGCTGTGGCAAGGCCCGTGCCGGGATTTCGTCCCGGCGGGCGACCTACTTTCTGTCCCGCCAGAAAGCAGGCGAAGAGCTCCCCCCGACCGCGCCGCCCCTGCGCTTCGCTTCGGGGTGCCCTGTGCTGCTCAGGCCTTGAGGGCCCGCGCAAAACTCGCGCCGCTACGCTCTGCTCAAACAGTTGCGCGGAGTCAGATGTCGAAGCGTGCTGCGCACGCGCCCTCAAGGCCTTGCGCTGCTCGGCGGTGCTCAAGGGGGCCAGAGGAATACCTCGTGACGCACGGCTGTCGGGTTTGGCTGTTGGCTGTTGGCTGCTGCGGCTGTTCCAAGACTCCCCTTCAAAACCGCTGAGAAGCGCAGAAGCCCAGGGCGCGAGCGCAGCTCGCTTCAAGGACTGACTTCCCGCCGCCTGTCTGAGCAGAGCGTAGCGACGCGAGTTCGGCGCGGCCCTGGGCTTCGAGCATCGCAAGGCACCCCGCAGGGGCGGTTTTGCAGGGGCGACTCTTTGCCTACTTTCTGGTCGCACAGAAAGTAGGTCGCCCGCCGGGGCGAACTCCCGGCTGGGCATGGGCATCAACCAAGAACAGCGAGTCACAGCGCAACCTCAGCTCTGACACTCAGCCGGCGTGCGCCGCGTCAGCTTCTTCTCGCCCGCGTACTTGTCCGCCGCCGCCTTGATCATCGGCTTCAGGATCTGGTCGTCCGCCTGGTACCAGTCCGACGACAGGTTCCACCTGGCACCATCCCACGTGTGGATGCGCGCCCAGCTCGAGCCCTGGTGGTCGGTGCAGCTCGTGCTGATCGGCCGGATCACGCCCGTCAGGCCCAGCGACGCCAGCTTCTTGTCGTCCAGCGCCAGGTTCTCCAGGCCCCAGCGCACCTGCTCGCCGGTCATGACCTTGCCCTTGCCGAAGCGCTCCTGCGCTCGCCGGATGGCCTCCACGCTGAGGGCCGAGATGACGAGGCCGCGCGTGTACAGCACCGAGCCCACTTCGTCCTTCGGCCCCGCGCCCTGCCCCTTCTCGTGCACGTACTTCAGCACGTCCTGGATGACCTTCGGGCTCTGCCCCGAGGTGTTCAGGTTCAGCGCGTTGTAGCCCTTGGCGCCCTCGCCCACGTCCTTGGTGTCGGGCTCGGCGCCCGCCCACCACACGCCGTACATCTTCTCGCGCGGATAGCCGGTGGCCTGGGCCTCCTTCAGCGCGGTGGAGTTCATGACGCCCCAGCCCCACAGCAGCACGTAGTCGGGCCGCGCCTGGCGCACCTGCAGCCAGGCCGACTTCTGCTCCACGCCCGGCGCGGTGACGGGGATCTTGACGAGGTCGAAACCGTGCATCTTGCTGCGCTCGTCCAGCAGCGGGATGGGCTCCTTGCCGAACGGGCTGTCGTGGTAGACCAGCGCGATCTTCTTGCCCTTGAGCTTGTCCAGCCCGCCCTCCTTCTTGCCCAGGTGCTGGATGAGGATGTCGGCCGCCGTCCAGTAGCTGCCCATCAGCGGGAAGTTCCACGCGAACACGCCGCCGTCGGCCGATGCCGACAGGCCATAGCCCAGCGTGACCAGCGGGATCTTGTCGTGCGGCACCTTGTCGGTCAGCGCAAAGGTGATGCCGGTGGCCTGCGGGTCGAACAGCGCGGCGCCGAACTGGCCCTTGCCCTTGAGCCGCTCGTAGCACTCCACGCCCTTGTCGGTCGCGTAGCCGGTCTCGCATTCCTCGAAGGTCAGCTTCACGCCGTTGATGCCGCCGTCGCGCGCGTTGATGAGCTTGAGGTAGTCCTGCTTGCCGTTGGCCCAGGGCGTGCCGTTGGGCGAGTAGGGGCCGGTGCGGTAGACCAGCAGCGGGATGAACTGTTCCTTGGCCGCCTGGGCCTGCACGGCGGGCGTGGCGAGTTGCAGGGCGGCCAGGGCCGCGCAGGTGATGAGCGTCTTCATGGGTCTGTCTCCTGTCGTCGTTGTGGTTTGCGGGATCAGTGAGGAAACGGCCAGAGGCGCAACTTCTCCTTCGCCGTGGCCCAGAGCCGCGCCAGGCCGTGCGGCTCCTTGATGAGGAAGAACACGATCAGCGCGCCGAAGATCATCAGCGCCAGATGCGCCGCCGTGGCGGTGTCCATGGGCAGGCCGGTCCAGTACGGCAGCTTGTCCAGCAGCAGCGGCAGCACGACGATGAAGGCCGCGCCGAAGAAGGCGCCGGAGATGGAGCCCAGCCCGCCGATGATGACCATGAACAGCAGGTCGAACGAGCGGTTGATGCCGAAGGCCGCCGGCTCCCACGAGCCCAGGTGCACGAAACCCCACAGGGCGCCTGCCACGCCGATGATGAAGCTGCTGACGGCAAACGCGCTGAGCTTGGCCTGCATGGGCCGGATGCCAATGACGGCGGCCGCCACGTCCATGTCGCGCATGGCCATCCATGAGCGGCCGATGTGGCCGCGCACCAGGTTCTTGGTCGCCAGCGCGAACACGACCACGAAGGCCAGGCACAGCAGGTAGCGCGCCGCAGGCGACTCGAGACTGACGCCCAGGAGACTCAAGCCCGAGATGCTGACCGAGCCCGAGGACGAGCCGTTGGTGACCCAGGGCAGGCGCAGGCAGGCCCAGTCGACGAAGAACTGCGCCGCCAGCGTGGCCACCGCGAGGTACAGGCCCTTGATCCGCAGCGACGGCAGGCCGAATGCCACGCCCAGCACCGTGGCGCCGAGGCCGCCGGCCAGCAGCGAAACGATGAGCGGCATGCCTTCGACGCGCGCCTGGCAGTTGTAGGCCGCATAGGCACCGACGGCCATGAAGGCGCCCGAGCCGAGCGAGATCTGGCCGCAGTAACCCACGAGCACATTCAAGCCGAGCGCCGCCAGCGACAGGATCAGGAAGGGGATGAAGATGGCGCGCAGCAGGTACTCGCTGGAGACCATGGGCACGACGATGAAGGCCACGGCCATCAGCACGGCAAAAGCGATGCGGTCTTGCCGGATGGGCAGGATCTGGCTGTCCGCCGGGTAGGTCGTCTTGAACTGGCCGTTCTCTCTGTAAAGCATGTTCTTAGTCAGTTGAGGACAGAGCTACTCGCTTCGCTCGGGCGGTCTGTCCCGCAAGGTCATCAGACGCGATCAATGATCTTTTGCCAGTTGCCGGCCCAAGGCCGACAACTGTCTTCGATCCACGTCTCGCGCGAGCGCGAGACGACGCCCTCCGATTGCGGTGCGCTTCGCTTGTCTCGCTTCGCAAGCCAACCTCCATCGAATGTCGTATCGATCGCGTCATACGCGATCGATGATCTTCTCGCCGAACAAGCCCTGCGGCCGCACCAGCAACACAACAAGCACCAGCACGTAGCCGAACCAGTACTCGATGCCGCCACCCAAGTGAGGCCCGATGTAGGCCTCCGACAGCTTCTCCCCCACACCGATCAGCAGCCCACCGACGATGGCGCCAGGCACGCTGGTCAACCCGCCGAGGATGACCACCGGCAGCGCCTTCAGCGCCACCAGAGACAGCGAGAACTGCACGCCCAGCTTGCTGCCCCAGATCATCCCGGCCACCAGCGCGACGAAGCCGGCCACGCTCCAGACGATGACCCAGATGCGCGACAGCGGGATGCCGATGCTCTGCGCGGCCTGGTGTTCGTCGGCCACGGCGCGCAGCGCGCGGCCGGTGGCGGTCTTCTGGAAGAACAGGCTCAGGCCGGCCACCAGCGCCGCCGCGATCAGCGCCGCGTAGAGGTCTTCCTTGCTGACCAGGATGCCGCCCTCGAAGGTCTGCTCGAACAGGAACATCGGGTCCTTGGGCAGGCCGATGTCGATCTTGTAGATGTCGTTGCCGAACAGCATCTGGCCCGCGCCTTCGAGCAGGTAGGCGATGCCAAGTGTGGCCATCAGCAGCGTGATGCCTTCCTGGTTGACGAGCTTGGACAGCGCCAGCCGCTCGACCAGCCAGGCCACGACCACCATGACCGCCAGCGCGCCGGCAAAGGCCAGCAGGTTGACGACGATCTTGCCGTCCAGGCCCGTGTATTTCGGAATCCACTCGGCAAAACGCGCCATCGCCAGCGCGGCGAACAGCACCATCGCGCCCTGCGCGAAGTTGAAGACACCGCTGGCCTTGAAGATCAGCACGAAGCCCAGCGCGATCAGCGAATACAGCATGCCGGCCATCAGGCCGCCGATCAGTGTTTCCAGGAACGGTCCCATCAGTGGCTCGCTCCGAGATAGGCCTTGATCACGTCCTCGTTGCGACGCACCTCGTCCGGCGCCCCATCGCCGATCTTCCTGCCGTAGTCCAGCACGACGACGCGGTCCGAGATGTCCATCACCACGCCCATGTCGTGCTCGATCAGCACGATGGTGGTGCCGAACTCGTCGTTCACGTCCAGGATGAAGCGGCACATGTCCTGCTTCTCCTCCACGTTCATGCCGGCCATGGGTTCGTCCAGCAGCAGCAGGCTGGGCTCCATGGCCAGGGCGCGGCCGAGGTCGACGCGCTTTTGCAGGCCATAGGGCAGGCGGCCGACGGGCGTCTTGCGCCAGGCCTGGATTTCGAGGAAGTCGATGATGCGCTCCACCGACTCGCGCTGCTCGCTTTCCTCGCGCCGCGCGGGGCCCAGGTGCAGCGCCTGCCAGAACAGGCCGCGACGCATGCGCAGGTTGCGGCCTGTCATCAGGTTGTCCAGCACGCTCATGCCCTTGAACAGCGCCAGGTTCTGGAAGGTGCGGGCCACGCCCATCTCGGCGACCTGGCGCGGGCTCATGCCGCGGAAGGTCTTGCCGCGCAGTGTGATGGCGCCTTGCTGCGGCTGGTAGACCCCATTGATGCAGTTCAGCATCGAGCTCTTGCCCGCGCCGTTGGGGCCGATGATGGCGCGCACCTCGTGCTCGCGCACGTCGAAGCTGATGTCGGTCAGCGCCTTGACGCCGCCGAAGGCCAGCGAGATGTTCTTCACGTCGAGGACGACATCGCCGATGGTCTTCATGCCGCAGCGCCCTTCACGGCAGGAAACGTCCTGGCTTCGACGATGCGCAGGTCCGCCGCGATCAGGGCCGTGCGGCCGTCCTCGAACTTCACCTGCGTCTGGATGAATCGCGACACCTTGCCGTCGTACAGCGCGGCGATCAGCACGCCGTATTTGTCCTGGATCGCGCCACGCCTGACCTTGCGCGTGCGCGTCAGCTCGCCGTCGTCGGCGTCCAGCTCCTTGTGCAGGATCAGGAAGCGGCTGATCTGGCTGCCGGCCAGCAACTCGTCCTGGGCCAGGTCGGCGTTGACCTTCTCCACGCAGTCCAGGACTAACTCGTAGACCTCGGCGCGCTGGGCCAGGTCGGTGTAGCCGGCATAAGGCAGGTTGCGCCGTTCGGCCCAGTTGCCCACGGCCTCGAAGTCGATGTTGATGAAGGCACACACCTTCTCGCGGCCATCGCCGAAGCACACCGCCTCCTTGATGTGCGGGAAGAACTTCAGCTTGTTCTCGACGTACTTGGGCGCGAACATGGCGCCGTCGAAGGGTCCGCCCCCCGGTACATGAAGCCGGCCCACGTCCTTGGCGCGGTCGATGATCTTCAGGTGCCCGCCGGCCGTCAGGAAGCCCGCGTCGCCGGTGTGGAACCAGCCGTCAGCGTCCAGCGCCTCGCGGGTGGCGGCGTCGTTCTTGTAATAGCCCTTGAGCAGCCCCGGCGAGCGCACCAGCAGCTCGCCGCTGGCGGACAGCTTGATCTCCACGCCGTCGATGGGCACGCCCACCGTGTCCGCGCGCGCCTCGTGGTCGGGCTGCAGGCACACGAACACGGCCGTCTCGGTCGAGCCGTAGAGCTGCTTGAGGTTGATGCCGATGGCGCGGTAGAAGCTGAACAGGTCCGGGCCTATGGCCTCGCCCGCCGTGTACGCGACGCGCACGCGCGAGAAGCCCAGCGTGTTGCGCAGCGGCCCGTAGATCAACACGTCGCCCAACGCATAGGCCAACCGGTCCAGCAGGCCCACGGGCTGCCGGTCCATGCGGCGCGGGCCGACGCGGCGGGCCAGCGCCATGCAGCGCTCGAACAGCCAGCGCTTCGGGCGGGCGGCGTCTTCCATGCGGATCATCACCGTCGTCAGCAGCGCCTCGAACACGCGCGGCGGCGCGAAGTAGTAGGTCGGGCCGATCTCCTTCAGGTCGATGCTGACGGTCGACGCCGACTCCGGGCAGTTGACGACATAGCCCACCGCCAGCCACTGCGCGAAGCTGAAGATGTTCTGGCCTATCCAGGCGGGCGGCAGGTAGGCCAGCACCTCCTCGCGGTCGGTCAGCCGGTCGAAGCGCTGGCCGGCCAGCGCGCGGTCGATCAGCGACGCATGCGTGTGGATGACGCCCTTGGGATGGCCCGTGGTGCCCGACGTGAAGAACAGCGCCGCCACGTCATCCGGTCGTCCGGCGGCGACCTCGGCGGCGAAGAACCCGAGCCGCTCCGCCGCCTGCGCCCGCCCCTGGGCGACCAGGTCGTCCAGCGATGCCAGGCCCGGCTCGTCGTAGTGGCGCAGGCCGCGCGGGTCGTCGAACCAGATGCGCCTGAGCTGCGGGCAGGACTCGCGCAGCTCCAGCAGCTTATCGATCTGCTCCTGGTCCTCCACGACCGCGAATGCGATCTCGGCGTTGTTCAGCGGGAAGACGAACTCCGCGGCGACGGCATCCTGGTACAGCGGCACCGGCACGGCGCCGAGCGACTGCGCGGCCAGCATGCTCGCGTACAGCCGCGGCCGGTTCTCGCCGACGACGACCAGGTGCTCGCCGCGCCGCAACCCTGCCGCCGCCAGCCCCAACGCCAGCTCCTGCACGAGTGCCGCGAGCTGCGCCCAGCTGAGCGTCTGCCACACGCCATAGGCCTTCTCGCGCAACGCGGGCGCGTCGGGCCGGCGGGCGGCATGGTCGAGCAAGAGCCCTGGGAAGGTCGTCAAGCCTGTCTCCGGTTGCGGGGCTGAAGCCACCGTCTGTATGGCGCCGATTCTGGTGAGTACTTTGACGCCCATCTGTCGGTACGACGACAATTTACGGGTCTCCACGGCCCAGACTTTCCCGCCCCCATGGCCGATGCCCTCCCGTTGACGCTGCGCCAGCGCGCGCGCCGGCCCACGCCGGCCGAGCTGGACGCCATCCCGTGGCTGGCGCTGCTGGACGGCAACCAGCGCGAGCGCGCCATCGCCGCCCTGGCGGTGGCCGACGCAGGCCCCGGCGAGCGGCTGTGCCGCATCGGCCGGCCAGCCACCTTCTGGTTCGGCGTCGTCGACGGCCTGCTGAAGATGAACAACGACGACTCCACCGGCCAGGCCGTCACGTTCACCGGCATCCCGCCGGGCGGCTGGTTCGGCGAGGGCACGCTGCTCAAGCGCGAGAGCTACCTCTACAACATCCAGGCCCTGCGGCCCAGCACCGTGGCCGGGCTGCCCATCGACGGCTTCCATGCACTGCTGGACGACAGCATCGCGTTCAACCGCTTCGTGCTCAACCAGCTCAACGCGCGGCTGGGGCAGTTCATCGCGGCACGCGAAACGGACCGCATCCACGACCCCGACGTGCGCGTGGCGCGCAACCTGGCCGCACTCTTCCACCCCCTGCTGTACCCGGGCGTGGGCAGCTGGCTGCGCATCACGCAGCAGGAGCTGGGCTATCTGGTGGGCTTGTCGCGCCAGCGGGTCAACCAGGCGCTGCACGGCCTGAGCGGCGCCGGCCTGATCCGCATCGAGTACGGCGGCCTGCGGGTGCTGGACCTCGACGGCCTGCGGCGCTTCACGGGCTGCCGCTGATCAGCCCGTCAGTCGATCAGGCGGCGAAGGCGACCGCTTCGGGTGCGCCGCGAGGCAGCTCGGCCCAGCGTGACGCCGTCAGCTCGTACAGCAGTGCCGGCGCGCTGCCGGGGCCGTCGGCCAGCGCGCCCATCAGGCGCATGCCCAGACCTTCCAGCGTCTTGCGCGTGGGGGCGTTGCTGGCCAGCACGGCAGCGGCGACAACACCCTCGTGGCGCTGTTCGAACGCCTGCGTCATCGCGTACTGGGCCATCTCGGACGCCAGGCCGCGGCCCCAGGCCTGCGGCGTGATGCGGTAGTAGAGATAAAGGCCCGTATGGCCGGCCACGCTGCGGTGCATCAGGCCGCCGAAACCGATCAGCGTGTCGGGCTGCTCACGCTCGGCGATGGCCCAGTGGCCGAAACCGCGCGCCTGCCAGTGGGCGATCCAGGCCTGCAGCTGCGCCTCGATGGCCGCTCGCCCATAGGGCACGGCGGCGGCGCAGAAGCGGTTCACGGCCGGGTCCGCATGCAAGGCCGTCAGGACGTCCAGATCGCTGTCCTTGGGCGGGCGCAACACCAGGCGTCGGGTGACCATGGCTGCCGGTACGGCGGGAACGGGCTCGCTGAACTCAATCTGGACCATGAACTCGAGACTCGGTGAAAACCCGTAGGAGGGTAGCCGCGAGCCTGAGTTCGGGGAAGCCCGGGGTGCCGGGAGTTGTCGCATTCCCGTCACAAAACCACGTAAAGCTGACTATCCAGTCAGCCTTGCGGGCGCCGGGGCTGCCGCCAGCCCCGGGTCAGGCCATCAACCGGCCAGCAGCGCGTTGACGCGCTTCACATAGGCCGCCGGATCTTCCAGATGGCCGCCTTCGGCCAAGACAGCTTGGTCGAACAGCACCTGGGCGAGGTCGTCGAAGTGCGCGCTGCCGTCCAGGCGCTTCACCAGCGCATGCTCCGCGTTGATTTCCAGCGTCGGCTTGCTCTCGGGCGCGCTCTGGCCGGCCTGCTTCAAGAGGCGCGCCAGGTGGCCGCTGACGTCGCCCTCTTCCACGACGATGCAGGCGGGCGAATCCACGAGGCGGGTCGTCACGCGCACATCCTTGGCGCGGTCCTTCAGCGCTTCTTTCAGCTTGTCGAGCAGCGGCTTCAGGCTCTCGGCCGTTTCCTCGGCCTTCTTCTTCTCGTCCTCGTCCTGCAGCTTGCCCAGGTCGACGGCGCCCTTGGCGACGGACTGCAGCGTCTTGCCCTCGAACTCGTAGAGGTGGCTCAGCATCCACTCGTCCACGCGGTCCACCAGCAGCAGCACCTCGATGCCCTTCTTGCGGAAGATCTCCAGCTGCGGGCTGTGCTTGGCGGCGGCCAGCGAATCGGCGGTGATGTAGTAGATGACGTCCTGGCCGTCCTTCATGCGGCCCACATAGTCCGCCAGGCTGACGTTCTCGTCGGCCTGCGTGGAGGCGAAGCGGAACAGCTTGGCCAGGCGCTCCTGGTTGGCATGGTCCTCGCCGATGCCTTCCTTGAGCACCTGGCCGAAGTCCGTCCAGAAGGCCGCGTACTTGGCGCGCTCGGCTTCGTCCTCGCTGTTGGCCAGGCTCTCCAGCATGCCCAGCACGCGCTTGGTGGAGCCCTCGCGGATGGCGCGCACGTCGCGGCTTTCCTGCAGCAGTTCGCGGCTGACGTTCAGCGGCAGGTCGGCCGAGTCGATGACGCCCTTCACAAACCGCAGGTAGACCGGCATCAGCGCCTCGGCATCGTCCATGATGAAGACGCGCTTCACGTACAGCTTCACGCCGCCGCGCTTGTCGCGGTTCCACAGGTCGAACGGCGCCTTCTTCGGGATGTAGAGCAGTTGCGTGTACTCGCTGCGGCCTTCCACGCGGTTGTGCGTGTAGGCCAGCGGCGCCTCGGTGTCGTGGCTGATCTGCTTGTAGAACTCTTCGTACTGCTCGGGCGTGATGTCGCTCTTGCTGCGCGACCACAGCGCCGAGGCCTTGTTGACCGGCTCCCACTCGTCCGTGACGACCTGCTTGGCGGCTTCCGCGTCCCAGGTCTCCTTCTTCATCAGGATGGGCAGGGAGATGTGGTCGCTGTACTTGGCTACCGTGGACTTCACGCGCCAGGTCTTCAGGAACTCCTCCTCACCCTCGCGCAGATGCAGGATGACGTCCGTGCCACGGCCCGCCTTGGTGATGGTCTCCAGCTCGTACTCGCCGGTGCCCTCGCTGCTCCAGCGCACGCCCTGGTCGGCGGGCAGCCCGGCGCGGCGCGTCTCGACGGTGATGCGGTCGGCGACGATGAAGCCCGAGTAGAACCCCACGCCGAACTGGCCGATCAACTGGGCGTCCTTCTTCTGGTCGCCTTCGAGCTTGGCCATGAACTCGCGGGTGCCGCTCTTGGCGATGGTGCCCAGGTGCGAGGCAGCCTCGTCCGCACTCATGCCGATGCCGTTGTCGCTGATGGTCAGCGTCTTGGCTTGTTCGTCGAAGCTGATGCGCACTTCGAGGTTGGGGTTGTCTTCAAACAGCGCGGCGTTGTCCAGCGCCTCGAAACGCAGCTTGTCGCAGGCGTCGCTGGCGTTGCTGACCAGCTCGCGCAGGAAGATTTCCTTGTTGGAGTACAGCGAGTGCGTGACGAGGTGCAGGATCTGCTTGACTTCGGCCTGGAAGGCGTGGGTTTGCTTGGTCATGGCGGGTTGGCAATCTGGAAACGGAACGCGGCCCATATCGGGCCGCGTGGTGGGGATTTCAAGAGGCCGGATTATTTCAGGCACCACGCCAGGCCGGCGCGACTGGCGCTTCGGGCCGATCGCCAGGACGCTGCCCAGCCGGCTCAGCGGCGCGCCTTGACCGCGTCGGCGAGCACGTCCAGCACGGCCAGCGAGTCGTCCCAGCCCAGGCAGGCGTCGGTGATGCTCTTGCCATAGGCCAGCGCGGCGGGGTCGTCCTTGCCCGGCGTGAACTTCTGGGCGCCGTCGTTGAGGTGGCTTTCCACCATGACGCCGAAGATGCTGTTGCCGCCCTCGCGCATCTGCGCGGCGATGTCGCGGGCCACGTCCAGTTGGCGCAGGTGCTGCTTGCTGGAGTTGGCGTGCGAGCAGTCCACCATCAGCCGCTCGGACAGGCCGGCCTTGGCCAGGTCGCCACAGGCCTCGGCCACGCTCTGGGCATCGTAGTTGGGCGCCTTGCCGCCGCGCAGGATGACGTGGCAGTCGGCGTTGCCGCGCGTCTCGACGATGGCGACCTGGCCGTTCTTGTGCACCGACAGGAAGTGGTGGCCGCGGGCGGCCGCCTGGATGGCGTCTGTCGCGATCTTGATGTTGCCGTCGGTGCCGTTCTTGAAGCCGATGGGCGCCGACAGGCCCGAGGCCAGCTCACGGTGCACCTGGCTTTCCGTCGTGCGCGCGCCGATGGCGCCCCAGGCGATCAGGTCGCCGATGTACTGCGGCGAGATGACATCCAGGAACTCGCTGCCGGCCGGCACGCCCAGGCGGTTGATCTCCAGCAGCAGTTGGCGGGCGATGCGCAGGCCTTCGTCGATGCGGTAGCTCTCGTCGAGATACGGGTCGTTGATGAGGCCCTTCCAGCCCACCGTCGTACGCGGCTTCTCGAAGTACACGCGCATGACGATTTCCAGCGTGTCGGCATGCTTGTCCCGTTCCACCTTCAGCTTGCGGGCGTACGCCAGCGCCGCGGCCGGGTCGTGGATGGAGCAGGGGCCGATGACGACCAGCAACCGGTCGTCATCGCCGCTCATGATGCGGCGGATGCGCTGGCGCGTCTGGCTGATGAGCCCCTCCATGGCCGTGCCGCGGATGGGGAAGAAGCGGATCAGGTGCTCCGGCGGCGGAAGCGGCGTGATGTCGAGGATGCGCTCGTCATCGGTGGCACTGGTCTTGTCGTCCTGGGAGTACCAGCGCTGGGCTTCAGGTTCGACGGAGGAGACTTTGGCGTTCATCGTTTGCACCTCGGGAATGAAAAAACCGCCGGGCTTTGGAGGCCCGGCGGTTTCTGGGGAGTCTGGGTTCAGCGCGCGCGCTCAGGACTCTCCACCGCCGGGGCGGGGGAAAAACCAGAAGCCGAAATAAGCTGCGCTGAACATGGGAACGGAATCTAGCACGGCCACCGGCGCGAGCTTTCGGCAGCGGGCAAGCCCGGCTTGACCGGTGAGCACGCTTGGCCGTCAATGCAGACCTATTCACAGGAGACACCCCATGCAAAGACGCCACGCCCTGGGTGCCGCCGTCACCGGCCTCGCCGCCGCCGGCTGCGCCTCTACAGCGCCCACCACCGGGGCGAGTTCCCCATTCACCGTCGCCCAGCCGGTCGTGCCCATCGAGGGCAGCCCCGAGGTCTTCCCGGTGCGGCGCATCTACTGCATCGGCCGCAACTACGCGGCGCATGCCCGCGAGATGGGCTCGGACCCGACGCGCGAGCCGCCCTTCTTCTTCCAGAAGCCCAGCGACGCGGTGCAGTTCGTCGCGGCCGGCACCACGGCCAGCCACCCCTACCCCACGCTGACCAAGAACTACCACTACGAGCTGGAACTGGTCGCCGCGCTGCACAAGGGTGGCAGGAACATCCCGGTCGAGCGGGCGCTGGACCTCGTCTACGGCTATGCGGTGGGCCTGGACATGACGCGCCGCGACCTGCAGCGCGGCATGGGCGACCAGAAGAAACCCTGGGAGATCGGCAAGAGCTTCGACCGCTCCGCGCCCATCGGCCCCCTCCACCGCGTCGCCCAGGTCGGCCACTTCACGCAGGGCACGATCACGCTGAAGGTCAACGGTGCCGTGAAGCAGGATGCCAATCTGAACCAGATGATCTGGAGCGTGGCCGAGCAGATCGCCCAGCTGTCGCAAGCCTTCGAGCTGATGCCCGGCGACCTCATCTACAGCGGCACGCCGGAAAACGTCGGCCCGGTGGTGCCGGGCGACCTGATGGAAGGCTCGATCGCGGGGCTGCCGCTGCTGAGCGTCAAGGTCGTGGGCTGACTCAGCGCGATGCCGACGAGGCCGGCGCGCTGGCCGCCATGCCGTCGCCGCCCGTCGGCTGCATGGGCCGCCCGTTCGCGCCTTGCGCCGCCTGGCCGGCCGTCATCGCGCCCACCGCGGGCGGTGCATCCGGATGGTCGGACGCGCCGCGCAGGTCGGTGCTGGGCGTGACCTGGGTGCCCACTTCCGTGCTGGGCGCGGGCGGCGTGGGCGGTGCCTGCGGACGGCAGGCCGCCAATGACGCCAATGCGACGGACGCCATCAACGTGGCCTTGAGCAGCGAGGGAGGGATGCGCATGGGGTGTTCCTGGTTGATGCACGCCAGACCGACAACGAACGCAGGCGCGTGCGACCTGCCGACAAGTTAGCGGCCGTCGCTCGGGGCCGGCGTCGGCGGCAGCCGAGACGTCTGTAGGCGGACGACGCGGCCTCGCCGCCCGCCCCTGGGTCGCGGGGGGCGATGGTCCTTGCGGGCTGCGCATCCTGCGTAAACCCGGGACAGGACCGCCGCCCGCGTTGCCTGCGACAACCACGCAAGCCCATCCATATGACCCTCCAGACCTTCTCGCTCCGCACCCTGCCTGCCGCGCTGGCCCTCGCTGCGGCCTGCGCCACCCACGCCCAGGCCATCGAACTGACCGCCCTGCCCGGCGTCGTCGCCAGCGCCAATGCCTGTTACCTGAATGCCAACTGCACGCCGGGCACCGCGTGGGCGGCGGCCAACGTCATCGACGGTGTGGATGACGACCTGACCGGCAACCATTCGTGGAGCGCAGGCACCTGGGCTGGCGCCGGTGCGCCGCAATGGGTGCGGCTGGATTTCGACAGCACCTACCAGCTGGAGGTCGCCGAGCTGCGCTTCACCTACAACGGGCCCGCCTACGCCGGCTATTTCAACAACTATGAGTTCCGCACCAGCCTGGACGGCGTCAGCTGGGATGTCGCGGCCAGCGGCTCACTGATCGACAGCGCCGACGCGGCGCTCAGGAACAACACGTGGACGTGGACCGCCGGCAGCGGCCCGGTGGCCCGCTACGTGGAGTACCGCGTCGTCAGCGGCAGCCACTGGGCGGCCCTGGGCGAGATGCGCGTGCTGGGCGAGGTCGCCGCGGTGCCGGAACCGGGCACCACCGCGATGCTGCTCGCCGGCCTGGCTGCGGTGGGTCTGCTGACGCGTCGCCGCCTGACGCAGGACTGAACCGCGACACCCGCCGCGGCCGACGTCAGGCCGTGCCGCCCACCGTGAGGCCGTCGATGCGCAGCGTCGGCTGGCCCACGCCCACCGGCACACTCTGGCCTTCCTTGCCGCAGACGCCCACGCCGGTGTCGAGCTGCATGTCGTTGCCGATCATGCTGACGCGCGTCAGCGCGTCCGGCCCGTTGCCGATGATGGTGGCGCCCTTGACGGGGTACTGGATCTTGCCGTTCTCGACCCAGTAAGCCTCGCTGGCCGAGAACACGAACTTGCCGCTGGTGATGTCGACCTGGCCGCCGCCGAAGTTGGTGGCGTACAAGCCCTTCTTGATGGACGCGACGATTTCCTTGGGGTCGTCCTTGCCGCCCAGCATGTAGGTGTTGGTCATGCGCGGCATCGGCACGTGGGCATAGCTCTCGCGGCGGCCGTTGCCAGTGGGAGCGACCTTCATCAGGCGCGCGTTCATCGCGTCCTGGATGTAGCCCTTCAGGATGCCGTCCTCGATGAGCACGTTGCGCTGGCTGGCACAGCCCTCGTCGTCGACGTTCAGCGAGCCGCGCCGGTCGGGCAGCGTGCCGTCGTCCAGCACCGTGACGCCCTTGGCCGCCACGCGCTGGCCGATGCGGCCGGCGAAGGTGCTGGAGCCCTTGCGGTTGAAGTCCCCCTCCAGGCCGTGGCCCACCGCCTCGTGCAGCAGCACGCCGGGCCAGCCCGGGCCGACGACCACCGTCATCTCGCCGGCCGGCGCGGGGCGGCTGTCGAGGTTGGTGAGCGCCGCGTGGACGGCATGGTCCACGTAGCTGGCGATCATCTCGTCGGTGAAATAGGCCAGGCCGAAGCGCCCGCCACCGCCGCCCGAACCCACCTCGCGGCGGCCGTTGCTCTCAGCGATGACCGTGATGGACAGGCGCACCAGCGGGCGCACGTCGGCGGCGATGGTGCCGTCGGCACGCGCGATCAGCACCACCTCGTGCTCCGCCGCCAGACCGGCCATCACCTGCGCCACGCGCGGGTCCTTGGCGCGGGCCATCTTCTCGGCGCGCTCCAGCAGCGCGACCTTGGCCGAGCTGTCGAGACTCGCGATGGGGTCGGAGACGCCGTACAACTCGCGGCTGCCTGCCACACGGCCCTGCGAAGGGACCTTCACCTTGCGGCTCTGCCCGGCGGCGGCGATGGTGCGCACGGTGCGGGCCGCGTCCAGCAGCGACGCCAGCGAGATGTCGTCGGAATAGGCGAACGCCGTCTTCTCGCCGGCCACGGCGCGCACGCCCACGCCCTGGTCGATGCTGAAGGAGCCGCTCTTGACGATGCCCTCTTCCAGGCTCCAGCCCTCGGCACGCGTGGTCTGGAAGTACAGGTCCGCATCGTCGACCCGGTGCTCGGTGATGAGGCGCAAGGCCTGGCTCAGCGACGCTTCGGTCAGGCCAAAGGGCTCCAGCAGTTGCGAGCGGGCGGTGGCCAGGCGGGCCAGGGTGGGTTCGACGGCGATCATGGGGCGATTCTAGGAAAGCCGCGCCGCGGGGTGGCGAATCGCTGACCCTGCTGGCGGCAAGGCCGCACCACCGTGGCGTTTACATACGTTCACAAGTCAGGCGCAACTAGGGGTGGCGGCTGCAGGGGCCGGCCCGCGAGCATGGGGCAAACCTCCAAGGAGACCCTGCATGAAAGCCTTGCTCGCCTCGACGACCCTGGCCCTCGCCGCCCTCGCCGGCCCCGCAGCCGCCTTCACGCAGATCGGTGCGGGCTACACGCAGCCCGTGTTCCTGACCACGGCGGGAGACGACCGGCTGTTCGTTGTCGAGAAGGGCGGCGTCATCAAGATGCAGCAGGGCGGCACGGTATCGACCTGGTTCGACCTGTCGGCGCAGGTGGACACCGGCGGCGAACGCGGCCTGCTGGGCCTGGCCTTCGACCCGGGCTTCTCGACCAACGGCCGCTTCTACGTGGACTACATCGACAAGACCACGCTGAACACCGTCGTCGCCAGCTACACGGTCAACGCGTCGGGCATGGTGGACCCGGCCAGCGGCCGCACCATCATCACCGTCGCGCAGCCCGCCGGGCGCAACAACCACAAGGGTGGCTGGATAGGCTTCAACGCGCAGGACCCGGGCAACCTGTACATCGCCACGGGCGACGGCGGCAGCGGCAACGACCCCGACAACAACGCGCAGAACCTGAACAGCAACCTCGGCAAGCTGCTGCGCATCACGCCCAACGCGGCGGGCGGCTACACCGTGCCCACCAGCAACCCCTTCGTGGGCGTGGCCGGCAACGACGAGATCTGGGCCTACGGCCTGCGCAACCCCTACCGCAACAGCTTCGACCGCACGACGGGCAACCTGTGGATCGGCGACGTGGGCCAGGGCGCACGCGAGGAGATCAACTTCGCCAAGTTCGGCACCGGTGCGGGCGCCAACTACGGCTGGCGCGTGCGCGAAGGCACGATTGCCACGCCGGGCATCAACGATCCGATGCCGCTGAACCTGACCGACCCGATCTTCGACTACGGCCACGACGTGGGCGCCTCCATCATCGGCGGCTACGTCTACCACGGGCCGGATGCCGCGCTGGACGGCCGCTATGTGTTCGGCGACTTCGTGTCGGGCCGCATGTGGAGCCTGCTGGAGGTCAACGGCGTGGCCACCAACGTCACCGAATTCGCCTCGCCCTTCGGCGCCAACACGCTGACGAGCTTCGGCGAAGGCGCCGACGGCGCGCTGTACGCGGTGGGCATCGACGGACGCATCTTCCTGCTGGCCGTGGGCGCGGTGCCGGAGCCCGCGACTGTGGCGATGCTGGGCCTGGGCCTGGCGGTGCTGGCGCTCAGGCGCCGTCGCGCTGCTGCTTGAGCTGCAGCGCCGCGTCGTAGAGGCGGTTGCGCGACTCGCCGCTGATCTGCGCGGCCAGTGCCACCGCCTGCTTCACCGGCAGCTCCGCCACCAGCAGCGCCAGCACGCGCTGCGCTTCCTCGGGCAGGCTGTCCGCACTCGCGGCCACCGGCGCGCGGGCGTGCAGCACCAGCACGAACTCGCCGCGCAACCGCTGCGCATCGGCGGCGAACCAGCCCGGCAGCGTGGCGGCCTCGGCGGTGTGCACGGTCTCGAACTGCTTGGTCAGCTCGCGGCAGACCGTCACACGCCGCTCGGGCGCCAGCTCGGCCAGCAGCGCCGCCAGCTCGGCGATGCGGTGCGGCGCCTCGAACACGACCTGGCTCTGCCGCTCCACGGCCAGCAGCGCCTGCAAGGCCGTTCGGCGCTCGCCGGTCTTCGTGGGCAGAAAGCCCGCGAACGCGAAACCCTGAGCCGCCGTGTCGCCGGCCACGCTGAGCGCCGCCACGGCGCTGCTCGGGCCGGGCAGCGGCAGCACGCGGTAGCCCGCAGCCACGACCGCCTGCACGAGCACCGCGCCCGGGTCCGAGATGGCGGGCGTGCCGGCATCCGACGCGTAGGCCACGCGCTCGCCCGCAGCCAGTCGCGCGACGACGCCGGCGCTGGCCTCGCGCTCGTTGTGCTGGTGCAGCGCGACCAGCGGCTTGTGCAGCCCCAGGTGGCGCAGCAGCTGGGCGCCCTGGCGCGTGTCCTCGCAGGCCAGTGCATCGGCCACGCTCAGGGCGTGGATGGCGCGCAGGCTCAGGTCCGCCAGGTTGCCGATGGGCGTGGCGACGAGGTAGAGCGTGGCGGCCGGATACTGCTGGCCACCGGCCGCGGCCTGAGCGGCCTG
This sequence comes from Roseateles sp., assembly GCF_965229315.1. Taxonomy (GTDB): domain Bacteria; phylum Pseudomonadota; class Gammaproteobacteria; order Burkholderiales; family Burkholderiaceae_C; genus Pelomonas. The sequence goes on along the minus strand of NZ_CBDDJA010000002.1, from coordinate 183,759 downwards.
GCGCAGCAGGGACTGATCGGAAACAGCGATGTTCAACTGGGGCTCTCGTTCAAGACCGGCCACCAAGACGTCGGGCGACGCGGCCGAGGATGCGGCGCTGGCACACCTGCAGCGCGCGGGCCTGCGCCTTCTGGAGCGGAATTATCGAGTCGCCGCCGGCCCCAGCCGCCGCGCCGGCGAGGTGGACCTGATCCTGCAGGACCGCGACGGCACGCTGGTCTTCGTGGAAGTGCGTGCGCGCGCCGACGCATCGCACGGCGGCGCAGCCGCCAGCGTGACCGCGAAAAAGCAGCAGCGGCTGATCTACGCCGCCCAGCACTACCTGCTGCGCCATGCCAGCCCGCCGCCCTGCCGCTTCGACGTCGTCGCCATCGACGGCGACCACCTGACCTGGTTGCAGGCCGCCTTCGATGCGGGGTGACCTCGGGGTTGACCCTATCATCCGCCCCGCATGATTGAACAACGCATCCAGCAACAGTTCTTCGAAAGCGCCGACCTGCTCTACCAGGCGGCCGAACAACTCGCCCGGCCTCTGGCCATGGCCGCCCAGATGGTGGTGGACGCCATCACCGGCGGCAACCGCATCCTGTGCGCGGCCCACGGCCTGGCGGCGCTTGACGCCGACTACCTCGCGGCCCGGCTGGCCGGCCGCTTCGAGCAGGAGCGCCCGGGCCTGGCGGCCTGGAGCCTGGCCGCCCAGGCGCGCGACGCCGCCGGGCTTGACCTGGCGCGGCTGTTGCAAGCCCACGGCCACCCCGGCGACGTGCTCGTCATGATCGAGCCGCTGCGCGAGCAGCGCGACGCCTGGTCGAACGCCCTGGCCGCGGCGCATTCGCAGGAGATGAGCGTCATCGCCCTGACCGGCGGCGCCACGGACGAGTGGCGCGGCCTGCTGCAGGACACCGACATCCAGATCCGTGTCGGCCACGCGCGCGAGCCGCGCGTTGTCGAGGCGCAGCGCGTGCTGCTGCATGCCTTGGTCGACGCCGTCGACGTGCAGCTGCTCGGCAGCGACGAATAACCTTTTTGCCTGGGAACCCGATGAAGCCTCTGAACCGCACCCTGATCGCCGCCGCCCTCGTCAGCCTGCTTGGCAGCGGCTGTGCCCCGCTGATCATCGGCGGCGCCATGGTCGGCGGCGTGTCCGTCGCCACCGACCGCCGCACCTCCGGCACGCAACTCGAAGACCAGACCATCGAGATCAAGGCCGGCGCCCGCATCCGCGAACAGCTCGGCGAGCGGGTCCACGCCAACGTCAACAGCTACAACCGCATCGCGCTGATCACCGGCGAGGCGACGAGCGAGGCCGACCTGGCCCGGCTGGAGCAGGTCGTCGCCGGTGTCGAGAATGTGCAGCGCGTGATGAACGAAGCCGCCGTCATGGGCGCCAGCTCGCTGTCGAGCCGCTCCAACGACGTGGTCATCCAGAGCAAGGTCAAGGCGCAGTTGATCGACGCGCGTGACCTGATCAGCAGCGCGTTCGACGTGGTCGTCACGCGCGGCAACGTCTACCTGATGGGCCGCGTGACCGAGCGCGAGGCGGCCCGCGCCACCGAGATCGCACGTCAGATCAGCGGCGTGGTCAAGGTCGTGCGGGCGTTCGAGATCATCAGCGAGGACGAGCTCGCACGCACCGTCCCCAAGAAGCCCTGAGCGTCGCGCGCCGGTGGCGCGCCTGACGGATCAGAGCCGCTTGATGAGGCTGGACGTGTCCCAGCGGTTGCCGCCCTGCGCCTGCACGTCGGCATAGAACTGGTCCACCAGTGCCGTCACCGGCAGGCGCGAGCCGTTGCGGCGCGCCTCGTCCAGCACCAGGCCCAGGTCCTTGCGCATCCAGTCCACCGCGAAGCCGAAGTCGAACTTGCCTTCGACCATGGTCTTGCCGCGGTTGTCCATCTGCCAGCTCTGCGCGGCGCCCTTGCCGATGACGTCCAGCACCTGCGCCATGTCCAGGCCCGCGTTCTGGCCGAAGCGAACCGCCTCCGCCAGGCCTTGCACGACCCCGGCGATGCAGATCTGGTTGACCATCTTGGCGAGCTGGCCCGACCCGGGGCCGCCGAGCAGCGTGACCGCCTTGGCGAACGCCAGCGCGATCAGCCTGGCGGCTTCGAACGGCGCGGATTCGCCGCCGCACATCACCGTCAGCGCGCCGTTGACGGCACCGGCCTGGCCGCCGGAGACCGGCGCGTCGATGAAGTGCAGGCCCTGCACGCTCGCCACCGAATGCAGGTCACGCGCCACCTCGGCCGACGCCGTCGTGTGATCGATGAACACCGCACCCGGCACCATGCCGTGGAAGGCCCCCGACTCGCCCAGCACGACCGAGCGCAGGTCGTCGTCGTTGCCGACGCAGCAGAACACGAACTCGGCATCGCGCACGGCCTCGGCCGGCGTGGCGGCGACGCTGCCGCCGTACTCCTTGGCCCAGGCCTCGGCCTTGGCGGTGGTGCGGTTGTAGACGGTGACCTGGTGGCCGGCGCGCGCCAGGTGGCCGGCCATCGGATGGCCCATGACGCCCAGGCCCAGGAAGGCGACGCGGCGGGAGGGAACGGGGTCGTAGGTGCGTGTGCTCATGCTCAAACAATCGTCAAGTGTTCGGTGCCGGAGGAAAGATCGCCGCTGCGGGCGCGCTCGCTGTTGAGCTTGATCTGCAGGCGCAGGTCGTTGACGGAGTCGGCGTTGCGCAGCGCGTCCTCGTACGTGACCTTGCCGGCTTCGTAGAGGTCGAACAGCGCCTGGTCGAAGGTCTGCATGCCCAGCTCGCGCGAGCGCTTCATCAGCTCCTTGATCTCGGTGATCTCGCCCTTGAAGATGAGGTCGGACACCAGCGGCGAGTTCAGCAGGATCTCGACCGCCGCGACGCGGCCCTTGCCCTCGCGCCGGGGCAGCAGGCGCTGGCTGACGAGGGCGCGCAGGTTCAGCGACAAGTCCATCAGCAGTTGCTGGCGGCGGTCTTCGGGGAAGAAGTTGATGATGCGGTCCAGCGCCTGGTTGGCGCTGTTGGCGTGCAGCGTGGCCATGCACAGGTGGCCGGTCTCGGCGAAGGCGACGGCATGCTCCATCGTCTCGCGGTCGCGCAGCTCGCCCATCAGGATGACGTCGGGCGCCTGGCGCAGCGAGTTCTTCAGCGCGGCCTCCCAGGAGTCGGTGTCCAGGCCCAGCTCGCGCTGCGTGACGATGCAGTTCTTGTGCGGGTGCACGAATTCGATCGGGTCCTCGATGGTCACGATGTGGCCGTAGGTCGTCTCGTTGCGCTCGTCGATCATCGCGGCCAGCGACGTGCTCTTGCCCGAGCCGGTCGCGCCGACGACGATGACCAGGCCGCGCTTGTGCTGCACCACCTCGCGCAGCACGACGGGCAGGTCCAGCGACGTGATCGTCGGCAGCGTGGACGGGATGGTCCGCAGCACCAGGCCCACCTGGCCCTGCTGGATGAAGGCGTTGACGCGGAAGCGCCCGACGCCGTGCGGCGAGATCGCGAAATTGCACTCCTTGGTGCGCTCGAACTCGGCCGCCTGCTTGTCGTTCATGATGGCCCGCGCCAGCTGCAGCGTGTGCTGGCCCGTCAGCGGCTGGGGCGACACCTTGGTCAGCTTGCCGTCCACCTTGATAGCCGGCGGGAACTCGGCGGTCAGGAACAGGTCGGAGCCCTTGCGCGACAGCATCAGCCGCAGCAGGTCGTTGATGAATTTCGAGGCCTGATCGCGTTCCATGAGTTGGATCCTTGTCACCCGCATTCTGGGCTGTTCGGGCCGAGCGCCGGGCCGCTCCCAAGCCGGCCCGCGATGCAATCCGATGGGCGCCTTGCGCGCATCGGATTGCACCCCCTCGGGGGGTGGCCCAGCGTACCCGCTGGGCCGGGGGCTCACACATTCAGCCTGGGAAATTCTCTGGGAACTTGGCTTTGGACCGGGCTTCCGCCGGCGAGATGATGTTGCGGCGGACCAGGTCGGTGAGGTTCTGGTCCAGCGTCTGCATGCCCTGGCCGTTGCCGGTCTGGATGGACGAATACATCTGCGCGACCTTGTTCTCGCGGATCAGGTTGCGGATGGCCGAGGTGCCCAGCATGATCTCGTGCGCCGCGACGCGGCCGGTGCCGTCCTTCAACTTGCACAGGCTCTGCGAGATGACGGCCACCAGCGATTCCGACACCATCGCCCGCACCATCTCCTTCTCGGCCGCCGGGAACACGTCGACGATGCGGTCCACCGTCTTGGCGGCCGACGAGGTGTGCAGCGTGCCGAAGACCAGGTGGCCCGTCTCGGCGGCGGTCAGCGCCAGGCGGATGGTTTCCAGGTCGCGCATTTCGCCCACCAGCACGCAGTCCGGGTCCTCGCGCAGCGCCGAGCGCAGCGCGTTGGCGAACGAGTGCGTGTGCGGGCCGACCTCGCGCTGGTTGATCAGGCTCTTCTTGCTCTCGTGCACGAACTCGATCGGGTCCTCGATGGTCAGGATGTGGCCGTACTCGTTCTCGTTGAGGTGGTTGACCATGGCCGCCAGCGTCGTGCTCTTGCCGGAGCCGGTCGGGCCGGTCACCAGCACCATGCCGCGGGGTTTCAGCGCCAGTTCCGCGAACACCTTGGGCGCGTTGAGCTGCTCCAGGCTGAGGATCTTGCTCGGGATGGTCCGGAACACGGCGCCCGCGCCGCGGTTCTGGTTGAAGGCGTTGACGCGGAATCGCGCCAGGCCCTGGATCTCGAACGAGAAGTCGACCTCCAGCGTCTCCTCGTACACCTTGCGCTGCGAGTCGTTCATGATGTCGTACACCATGTCGTGGACCGCGCGGTGGTCCAGCGCCTCGACATTGATGCGGCGCACGTCGCCATGCACCCGGATCATCGGCGGCAGGCCGGCCGAGAGGTGCAAGTCCGAGGCCTTGTTCTTGACCGAAAATGCCAGCAGCTGAGTGATGTCCATGGTGTGCGAATAAGTAGCTCGGCTGATTATGGCGATCCCAGACTCCCTGCAAGCCACCAATAACCGCATTGCTGCGGCATGTGCCGCAACCGGCCGCGTCCCTGACGCGGTCCGCCTGCTGGTCGTCAGCAAGACTTTCCCCGGCTCCGCCGTGCGGGAAGCCTTCGCCGCCGGTGCCCGCGCCTTCGGCGAGAACTACGTGCAGGAAGGCCTGGCCAAGATCGCCGAGCTGGACGATTGCCGCAGCCAGCTCGAATGGCACCTGATCGGCCCGCTGCAGTCCAACAAGACGCGGGGGGTGGCCGAAGCGTTCGACTGGGTGCAGTCGGTGGACCGGCTCAAGATCGCCGAGCGGCTGTCCGAGCAGCGCCCGGCCGCGCTGGCGCCGCTCAACATCTGCCTGCAGGTCAACATCAGCGGCGAGGCCAGCAAGAGCGGCTTGCTGCCCGGCGACGTGTCGGCGCTGGCACGCCAGGTCGCCGCGCTGCCCCGCCTGAGGCTGCGCGGCCTGATGGCCATCCCCGAGCCCGGCCCCGAGGCCGCCGCCCAGCATGCGGCCATGGCGGCGTTGTTCAACGACCTGAAGGCGGCAGGCCTCGGCGTGGACACGCTGTCGCTGGGCATGAGCGCCGACCTCGAAGCCGCCATCGCCGCTGGCTCCACGATGGTGCGCGTCGGCACGGCGATCTTCGGCGCGCGGTGAGCGACGCCGCGCCGCCCGAACGCCCGCTGTACCGCCAGCTGGCCGACGACATCGCCGCGCTGGTGCGCAGCGGCGCGCTGCGCCCGGGCGAGCGCCTGCCCTCCGTGCGCCAGACGCAGGCCAGCCGCGGCTGCAGCGCGGCCACCGTCTTCCAGGCCTACCACCTGCTGGAATCGCGCGGCCTGGTGCGCGCGGCGCAGCGCTCCGGCTACTTCGTAGCTCCCTCGGCACCCCCGCCACCTGTGCTGCCGCCGCGCGAGCCGCAGCCGGTCGCGGTCAGCGAGATGGTGTTCCAGCTGCTGGGCACCGGCGAGCACGACATCCACGCGCCCCTGGGCTCGGCCTTCCCCAGTGCCACGCTGCTGCCGCTGGACGCGCTGCGCCGCGCGCTGGCGGCCGGCAACCGGCGCCTGAAGCCCGCCGAGCTGACGCAGCACCTGCCGGGCGGCCATGCCGAATTGCGGCGCCAGATCGCCGTGCGCTACCTGCGCCAGGGCCTGAGCGTGTCGCCCGACGAAATCGTGCTGACCGACGGCGCGCTGGAAGGCCTGAACCTGTCGCTGCAGCTGCTGACCCGCCCGGGCGACGCGGTGCTGATCGAATCGCCCGGCTTCTACGCCGCGCTGCAGGCGCTGGAGCGGCTGGGGCTGCGCGCCGTCGAGGTGCCCGGCGATGCCGCCGAGGGCGCCGACCTGGACGCGATGGCCGCCCTCATCGCCCGCCACGCGCCCAAGGCCTGCTGGCTGATGACCAGCTTCCAGAACCCGCTGGGCAGCCTGATGCCGCCCGAGAAGAAGCGCGCGCTGGTGGCGCTGCTGGAGCGCCACGGTGTCCCGCTGATCGAGGACGACGTCTACGCCGAACTGCCGCACGACGGCGCGCCGCCGCTGCCGGCCAAGGCCTTCTCGACGCGCGGCGAGGTGCTGCACGCCGGCTCGTTCGCCAAGACGCTGGCGCCGGGCTACCGCGTCGGCTGGGTGGCGGCGGGCCGCTTCGCACCGGCGCTGCTGCGCGCCAAGCTCAGCCAGAGCCTGTCGGGCTCCTGGCCGGCGCAGGCCGCCGTCGCGCACTACCTGGCCGGCGGCGACTACGACCGCCACCTGCGCGCCCTGCGCCGCGCGCTGGCCGAGCAGCAGCGCGCGCTGCGGGCCGCCGTGCTGCAGCACTTCCCGGCCGGCACGCGCGTCACGCGGCCGCTGGGCGGCTACTTCGTCTGGGTGGCGTTGCCCGCCGGGCACGACAGCCTGGCGCTGCACCGCGCCGCGCTGGCCGAAGGCATCAGCCTGGCGCCCGGGCCGCTGTTTTCGGCCAGTGGCGAGTTCGGCCACTGCCTGCGGCTGAACAGCGGCCAGCCCTGGACGCCCGCGCTGGCGCGCGCCGTGGCGCGCCTGGGTGAACTGATACGGTCGTGCCAGGGCTGATCTGCTCCTTACGCGGCGCTGGCCATGCAGGCAAGATGGCGGGCATGCGCCGTCTCGCCTGCCTGCTGGCCGCCCTGCTCTGCCTCACCGCTGCCGCCCAGCCCGCGCCGGACGCTACGGCGCCTCGCCTGGTGCCCGACACGCTCGCGCAACGCGCCCTGGCCTGCACCGGCTGCCATGGCAAGGAAGGCCGCGCCGCGCCGGACGGCTACTACCCGCGCCTGGCGGGCAAGCCGGCGGGCTACCTCTACAACCAGCTGCTGAACTTCCGCGACGGGCGGCGCGACTACGGGCTGATGAGCGAGCTGATCGCACCGCTGTCCGACGCCTACCTGCGCGAGCTGGCGGGCCATTTCGCATCGCTGGACCTGCCCTACCCACCGCCGCAGAAGCCCACGCTCGCGGCCCCCGAGCTGGCGCGGGCGCAGGCGCTGATCCGCACCGGCGACGCGGCACGGCGCCTGCCCGCCTGCACCGCCTGCCACGGCGAACGCCTGACCGGCACCCAGCCCGGCGTGCCCGGCCTGCTGGGCCTGTCGCGCGACTACCTGAACGGCCAGATGGGCGCCTGGCGCAGCGGCCAGCGGCGCGCGCTCGCGCCCGACTGCATGGCCCATGTCGCCAAGACGCTGACCGAGCCCGAGATCAACGCCATCACGCAGTTCCTGGCCGGCCAGGCCATGCCCGCCGATCCGCACCCGGCCGCCGCACTGCCCGCGCCGGCGCCGATGCGCTGCGGCGGCCTGCAGCCATGAAGCGGCTGCTGACCGTCCTCGTCGTGCTGGCCCTGCTGGGCACCGGCGCCGCGTTCGCGCTGCTGGCCTGGCAACGCCATCTGCCGGATGCGACGCCGCCGTCCACCGCCCCTGTCAGCCTGCAGCGCGGTGCCTACCTGGCCGCCGTGGGCAACTGCGCCGGCTGCCACACGGCCCGCGGCGGCGAGCGTCTGGCCGGCGGCCGGCCCATCCCGACGCCGTTCGGCACCGTGTTCTCGTCCAACCTGACGCCCGACGCGACCGGCCTGGCCGGCTGGAGCGCCGAGGACTTCTGGCATGCGCTGCACCTCGGCCAGAGCCGCGACGGCCGGCTGCTGCTGCCCGCCCACCCGGTCACGAACACCACCCTCGTCACCCGCGAGGACGCCGACGCGCTGCACGCCTGGCTGCAGGCGCAGCCGGCCGTGAACGCGCCGCGCCGCGCGCATGAGCTGCGCTGGCCCTACGGCAGCCAGCTTGCCATCGCGGCCTGGCGCGCGCTGTTCTTCAGCCCCGGCACCTACCAGCCCGACCCCGCACGTGATGTCACCTGGAACCGCGGCGCCTACCTGAGCCAGGGCCTGGCGCATTGCAGCGCCTGCCACGCCAGCCGCAACACACTGGGCGGCGACGCCGGTGCGGCGGACTTCCGCGGCGGGCTGCTCGCGGGCCTGGGCTGGGTGGCGCCGTCACTGCACGACCCGGCCGAGGCCGGCGTGCAGCGCTGGCCCGACGCGACGCTGCAGCGCTGGCTGCGCGACGGCCACGTCGACGGCCACGCGGCGCTCGGCCCGATGGGTGAGGTCGTCCTGGGCAGCACGGCGCACCTGGACGATGCCGACCTGGCGGCCATGAGCACCTACCTGCGCGCGCTGCCCGAGCAGGCCGCGGCGCGGCCCGAGGCCGCCGAGCCGGACCCGCGCCGCGTCGAGCGCGGTGCCAAGCTCTACGCCGAGCACTGCGCGTCCTGCCATGGCGCCGACGGCGAGGGCCGGCGTGACGAGTCCGGGGCACTGGCTTACCCGGCGCTCGCCGGCAGCCGCCTCGTGACGCAGGGCAGTCCGGCCAACCTGATCCGCCTCATCGAGCGCGGCGGCTATGCGCCCGCCACGCCGGGGCACCCGCGGCCCTACGGCATGCCACCGTTTGCCGGCGTGCTCGGCGCGGACGATCTGGCCGCGCTGGCCAGCCACCTGCGGCAGTCCTTCGGCCATCGCGCCGGCGAGGTGGACACCGTGCAGGTGTTGCGCCTGCGCGCCGCAGCAGCCGCGCACTGATGTAACAAGCCCCCGAGCGAGGGGGCCCACGTGAACGTTTTCACGCGCGGCCAAAGCTGGGCCACCCGAAATGGCCGCAGGCCGCGACACACTGCGCGCCGGCCCCGGGTAAGGCCGCAAAACCGCAGGCTGTCACGCCTAAAGTGTTGCAAATCGTTGGAATCAAGAGCGGCGCACCGGCCGCCATCACCCCAAGTTTCCGTACAAGGAACCTCACGCAATGAACTTCCTGACGCAACTGCGCATTGGCCAACGGCTGGCCGTGAGCTTCGGCCTGCTGATCCTGCTGCTGGTGGGGATCGGCATCTACGGCGCGTCCAACGCGAACCGCCTGGCCAAGGACCTGGACAGCGTGGCGAACTCCAGCCTGCTGAAGATCCAGGCGGCCAACCAACTGGAAGGCCAGGTCAACATCATTTCGCGCGCCGTGCGTGACCTGCTGCTGCTGGACACAGCCGGTGCCATCAAGAAGCAGAAGAAGGCCATCGCCGACGCACTGACCGAGGCCGAAACCCAACTCGTCAGCCTCGAAAAGGCGCCGGAGGACGACGAGGAGAAAGACATCGTCGCCGACGTCCGCCAGCAAAAGACCAAGTTCCTGGCCGCGCTGGAAAAGTTCCAGAAGACCCAGGCCGACGGCAGCCCCGACGAGGCCCGCGAGAGCCTGATCACCGACCTGCGCCCCGCCCAGCAGGCGCTGCAGGACGGCTTGAAGAAGTTGGTGGATCAGCAGTTCGGCAGCGGCCACCATCTGGCAGCTTCCGGTGGCGACCTGGCGCGTTCCTCAGTGCTGTTGACGACGGCGCTCGTCATCGTGGCCGCCATCATCGGCATCGGCGGCGGCCTGGTCATCACCCGCTCCATCGTCGGCCCGGCCCGCAAGGCGCAGGCGGCCGCCCAGGCCATCGCCGCCGGTGACCTGACGCAGGACATCCAGGTCGAAGGACGCGACGAGCTGAGCCAGATGCTGCAGGCCATGAAGGACATGCAGACCGCGCTGTCCGGCGTGCTGCGCGACGTGTCCACGGCCGCCAGCGAGGTGGCCCACAACTCCGGCTCCATCGCCGACAGCAACTCCAACCTGGCCGACCGCACCACGCGTTCCGCGGCAAGCCTGCAGAACACGGCCGCATCCGTCGAGCAGATCGCCTCCACGCTCAAGGGCGCCAGCGAGCTGACCCGCCGCGCCGCCGGCATCGCCGTGACGGCCCGCCAGTCGGCCAGCAACGGCGGCGCCGTGGTCTCCAAGGTCGTCGAGACCATGGAAGAGATCAGCGCCAGCTCCAAGAAGATTGGCGACATCATCGGCGTCATCGACGGCATCGCCTTCCAGACCAACATCCTGGCGCTGAACGCGGCGGTGGAAGCCGCGCGTGCCGGCGAGCACGGCCGCGGCTTCGCCGTCGTCGCCTCCGAAGTGCGCGCGCTGGCGCAGCGCTCGGCCGGTGCCGCCAAGGAGATCAAGGTGCTGATCCAGGAATCGACCGTCAAGGTCGAGAACGGCACCACGCTGGTCAACAACGCCGGCGTGACCATCCGCAGCGTCGTCGACGAAGTCAACAACATGGGCCAGCTGATCGAGGAGATCTCGCACTCGGCCCAGGAGCAGGCCGCCGGCGTGGGCGTCGTCAACGGCGCGATGAATGAACTGGACAAGGCCACGCAGCAGAACACCAGCCTGGTGGGTGAACTCAGCCGCTCGGCCGATGCGCTGCGCGACAGCTCCACCCGCCTGATCGACGCGGTCGGTTTCTTCCGCGCCGCCTGAGCCCCATCCCCTATCCCACGAGGTCTGTCACCATGTCGTTCCTGCGTTCCGCCACCGTCCTCGCCGCCACGCTGATGCTGGCCCTGGCCGCCCACGCCACGCCCAAGGTCGTCAAGAAGGTGCCGCCGGACTTCCCGGCCGAGGCGTCCAAGAAGGGCATCTCCACGGGCACCGTCAAGGCCAAGCTGACCATCGAAGCCGACGGCAAGGTCAGCGACGTCGAGATCGTCGAAAGCGAACCCAAGCGCGTCTTCGACCGCGCCGTGAAGACGGCGCTGATGGAGTGGAAGTTCGAGCCCGGCGAAAAGGGCACCCACGAAGTCAAGCTCGTCTTCAAGAACGAAGACTGAGAGCCGGCCTCGCACAGTGCCTGCGCACTGTGCGTCGCGCACCGAGCGCCGCTAGGCCGCTGGGCGCCGCCACGAGGCGACCGCGATGGCGATGCCTCCGGCCACGACGGCCCAGAAGGCGGCGCCGATGCCAAAAAGGTTTAACCCGGACAGCCCGACGAGAAAGGTCAGGATGGCCGCGTCCCGGTGGGCCTCGTCCTTCAGCGCGGCGGCCAGCGCACCGGCGATGGTGCCCAGCAGCGCCAGGCCGGCGATGGCCGCGACCAGCTCGCGCGGGAAGGCCGACAGCAGCATCGCCACCGCACCGCCGGCCAGGCCGACGAGGATGTAGAACAGCCCGGCCGCCACGGCCGCCGTGTAACGCCGCGCCGGTTCCTCGTGCGCCTCGCGGCCCATGCAGATGGCGGCCGTGATGGCGGCCAGGTTGAAGGCGTAGCCACCGAAGGGTGCGAGCAGCGTGGTGGCAGCGCCGGTCACGGCCACGCTGGCGGACACCGGCGTGCGGTAGCCGCTGGCGCGCTGCGCCGCGACGCCAGGCAGGTTCTGCGAGGCCATGGTCACAAGGAACAGCGGCACGGCCACGCCGATGGTGGCGCTCCAGCTGAATTCGGGCGTCGTCCACACCGGCAGCGCGAAGACGTGCGAGGTGTCGACACCGGCGAAGCTCAGCTGCCCCTGCGCCAGCGCCACGGCAACGCCCACGAGCAGCACGCCGGGCACCGCATAACGCGGCCACAGCTTGCGGCCGGCGAGATAGGCCACGGCCATCGCAAGCACGAGCACGGGCTGGGTCTTCACGCTGACGACGGCGTCCAGCCCGAAGCGCGCCAGCACCCCGGCCAGCAGTGCCGACGCAATCGCGATGGGGATGCGGTCCATCAGTTTCTCGAACAGCCCGCTGGCGCCGGCCGCGACGATCAGCAGCCCGCAGACGATGAAGGCGCCCACGGCCTCGGGCATGGCCACGCCGGCCGTGGACGCCAGCAGCGCGGCGCCGGGCGTGGACCAGGCGGTCAGGATGGGCTGGCGCGTCCACAGGCTCAGGCCCAGGCTGGTGAGACCCATGCCCAGGCCCAGCGCCCACAGCCACGAGGCGGTCTGCGCCGGCGTGGCGCCGAGAGCCACGGTGGCCTGGAAGATGATGGCGACCGAACTGGTGTAGCCCACCAGCACCGCGACGAAACCGGCCACTACGGTGGACGGCGAAAAATCTTGCATGACCGAACGCATGCGGCCAGCATAGCCGCCACCTCATGGATGGAGTCCGCGGCATGTGCCGTTTCCTGGCCTACTCGGGCGACGCGATCTTTCTGGAAGACCTGGTCTGCAAACCGCGCCATTCGCTGGTGCGCCAGAGCCTGCAGGCCTCGCAAGCCCAGTCCGCAACCAACGGCGACGGCTTCGGCATCGGCTGGTATGGCGAGCGCGACGAGCCGGGCATCTACCGCGAGGTCATGCCGGCCTGGAGCGACGAGAACCTGCTGGCGCTGTGCGCCAACGTGCGCTCGCGGCTGTTCATGGCGCATGTGCGCGCGGCCACCGGCGGCGGCGTGTCGCGGCTGAACTGCCACCCGTTTCATTTCGGCAGGTTCCTGTTCATCCACAACGGCCAGGTGGGTGATTTCCCGCGCGTGCGTCGTGCGATGGAGGCGCAGCTGCCCGACGCTTTCTACGACCTGAAGCGCGGCGCGACGGACTCGGAACTGCTCTTCCTGCTGCTGATGGCGCGTATCAACGCCGGCGCAACGGTGGAGGCCGCGCTGGGCCGGGTCCTGCACGACACGGCCGACGGGATGGAACAGCGGGGCGTGACGACGCCGCTGCGCTTCTCGGCCGCGCTGGCCGACGGCGAGCAGCTGTGGGCCGTGCGCTGGGCCAGCGACGACAAGCCGCCCAGCCTCTACCTGAAGCCCCAGCCGGGCGGCTGGGCGATCGCGTCCGAACCGCTGGGCGACGACGCCGAGGCCTGGTCGCCGGTGGACAGGGGCGAGGTCGTGCGCGTGCACGACGGCCGCATCGAGCGCCGGCCGCTGGGCTGACGCTCAGCCCGAGCGGCGCTCCACCAGCATCAGCAGCAGCGCGCCGGCCGCCAGCACCGCCACGCCCGCGACGGCGCCGGTCTTCACGTAGACCAGGCTGGCCCACAGCAGCCAGCCGCTGCAGGCACTGAACAGCAGCGGCAGCCATGGGTACAGCGGCACGCGGAACGGCCGCGGCGCGTCGGGCTCGCGCCGGCGCAGCACGATCAGCGCCCCGCCGCTGAGCGTCAGGAAGCCCCAGTAGACCGGCGACAGGTAGTCCACCATCGTCGCGAAGCCGCCGCGGGTCAGGTCGCCCAGGCCCACCAGCAGCAGCGCCACGGTGGACGTGGCCAAGACGGCTGCGCTCGGCGTGCCACGTCTTGCGTTCCAGCGCGCCAGCCGCCACTGGGCGGCGCGGTCGCGCGCGGCCGCATAGGTGGTGCGCGGGCCGGCGATGAGGATGGCGTTGATGACCGACACCGCCGTGAGCGTGACGACGCCCACCATCAGCAGCTCGCCACCGCGGCAGAAGGCCAGGCGCATCAGCGCGCCGGCCGGCGCCTCGCTGCCGGCCAGACCCGGCAGGCCCAGCACGCGCACATAGGCCCAGTTGGCCAGCAGGTAGAACGCCGTCACGAGGCCCAGGCCCAGCAGCAGCGCCCGCACGATGCCGCGCCGGCCGTCGCGCATCTCGGCAGACAGCGTGGCCGCATCGCTCCAGCCGCCGTAGGCCAGGAACACGAACACCATCGCCGTGCCCCAGTCGGCCTGCGGTGCAGCGCTGCCCAGCGTGGCGGCCGGCTGGCCGGCCAGGTGCTGCGCACCCGCGCCCAGGCCCACCATCAACAGGCCGGCCAGCACCAGCGCCGCCAGGCCGAGCTGCGTGCCCAGGCCCACGCGCACGCCCAGCAGGTTCAGACCCGTCAGCGCAACGATGAGGCCCGCGGCGAGCAGCGCGCTCGCGTGTGTGCCCAGCCAGGGCGTCAGGTCCACGGCCTGCGCGATGTAGTCGCCGAAGACGAAGCCCAGCAGCGCCATGGAGCCGGTGTGGATGACGGCGAAGCGCGACCACGCGAACAGGAAGCCCAGCCGCTGGCCGTAGGCGCGGCGCAGGAAGTGGTAGTCACCGCCGGCGTCCGGGAACGCCGCGGCCAGCTCGGCAAAGCACAGCGCGCCAACGAACGACAGCAGGCCGCCCAGCACCCAGGCCAGGTAGAGCTGCCAGGCCTCGGGCAGCGCCTGCGCGACCATGGGCGAGGTCTTGAAGATGCCGGCACCGACGATCATGCCCACGCACAGCGCGGCCGCGTGGCGCGCGCCGAGGCGGCGCTCGGGCTGGGCGGGGGCGGTGTGGATCATGGGCAGGCGATGCTACCGGTGCGCCGTCGGCCGCGCGCCGCGTGCCCTCACGCGCAAGCGTTCTGAGCCACGGCGTGTGAAGCCGGTTAGCCGCGCTGCGCACGCGCCACGCCTGTTGCTACGCCGCGGCCGGCACTCGGTGCTGCTGGTGACGCGGCTACCGCCAGCCGGACGGCGAGTGGCCGGTGAACCTGAAGAAGGTGTGCCGCCCGACCGAACATTGCGTGTCGCAGGCTGGAGGCCAGCAGCGCGTAGGGGGTGGGCCTAAATTTCGACCTTGGAGCCGAGCTCGACGATCCGGTTCGTGGGCAAATGCAGAAAGTCCGCCGCCGCCGCCGCATTGCGGTGCATGCCGGCGAACAGCTTCTCGCGCCACAGCGCCATGCCGGAGCCGATGGTCGGGATGACGATGTCGCGGCTGAGGAAGTAGCTGGTCTCCATCTCCTCCAGCTGCACGCCCTGCTTCGTCAGCAGCGCCAGCGCCTCGGGCACGTCGGGCTCGTCCTTGAAACCGAAGTGCAGCGCCACCTGCCAGCAGCTGTTGCCCAGTGCCTCGACCTCGCAGCGATGCGCCACGTCAATCCACGGCACCTCGTGGTGCTTCACGGTGACGAAGATGTTCTGCTCGTGCAGCACCTTGTTGTGCTTGAGGTTGTGCAGCAGCGCGTTGGGCGTGGAGCCCTTCTCGGCGGACAGGAACACGGCGGTGCCGGCCACACGCGTGGGCGGGCTGATGAAGACGGCTTCCAGGAAGACGTTCAGCTCGATGGCGTCCTCGCGCAGCTTGTTGGACAGCAGCCGGCGGCCCTGCTTCCAGGTCAGCATCAGCGTGAACATGCCGATACCGATCAGCAGCGGGAACCAGCCGCCAGCCATCACCTTCAGCAGGTTGGAGGCGAGGAAGGTCACGTCGATGATGAAGAAGAGGCCGGTGGCCGCGAGGCACAGCGCCAGCGGGTAGCGCCAGCCGTAGCGGATGACGAAGAAGGTCATCACGGTGGTGATGGTCATGTCGATGGTGACGGCCACGCCATAGGCGCCGGCCAGCTTGCTGGACGAGCCGAAGAACACCACGGCGGCCACCACCAGCGCGAACAACCCCCAGTTGATGAAGGGCACATAGATCTGGCCGGTGTCGCGCACACTGGTGTGCACCACGCGCAGCCGCGGCAGGATGCCGAGCTGGATGGCCTGCTTGGTGACCGAGAACGCTGCCGTGATGAGCGCCTGCGAGGCGACGATGGCCGCCGCGGTGGCGAGCAGGAACAACGGGATCTCGGCCCAGTCCGGCGCGAGCAGGAAGAACGGGTTCTCGACGCCGCGCGGGTTGTCCAGCAGCATGGCGCCCTGGCCGAAGTAGTTCAGCACGAGGGACGGCATGACGATGCCGTACCAGGCGATGCGGATGGGCTTCTTGCCGAAGTGGCCCAGGTCGGCATACAGCGCCTCGCCGCCCGTGACGACCAGCACGACGGCGCCCAAGGCGACGAAGGCGATCCACTTGTGGTCGTTGCAGAAGGCGTAGGCGTAGGCCGGGTTGACGGCCGCCAGCACCCGGGGGTTGTCGAAGATGTGGGTGACGCCCAGCACCGCCAGCGTCAGGAACCACAGCAGCATGACGGGCCCGAAGGCCTTGCCGATGCCGCCGGTGCCGAAGCGCTGCACCGAGAACAGCCCGGCGATGACGATGAGTGTCACCGGCAGGATGGCGTCCTTGTACTGCGGTTCGTAGACGTTGATGCCCTCGACGGCGCCCAGCACGGTCATGGCCGGCGTGATGACGGCGTCGCCGAAGAAGATGGCCGTGCCGAACAAGCCCACCAGCATCAGCCCGCGGCGCAATGGCGGCTTGTCGTTCACGGCGTTGGTGGCCAGCGCCAGCATCGCGATCAGGCCGCCCTCGCCATTGTTGTCGGCGCGCAGGATGAGCAGCACGTACTTGACCGAGACGACGATGGTCATCGTCCAGAACAGCAGCGAGAGCACGCCCAGGATGTTCTCGGGCGTCGTGGCCACGTGGCCGCCATGGAACACCTCCTTCAGTGCATACAGGGGGCTGGTGCCGATGTCGCCATAGACGACCCCCAGCGCACCGAGGGTGAGGCCCGCCATCGCCGAGGGGCTGCGGGCCGCGTGGGAAGAACTCACGTCGAGAGCACCACCGGCTTGGGGTGGCGTTTGTTCGAAAGTGCGGATTCTGCGCCCGGTTCCCGTGATTGGTGCAATGCAGCAAAACCACAGGGCCGGGGCTTGACGCCCGCCCTGCTCGCGGCGTAATGGCGCGTCAGCCGCGCCGTCAGGCCGCCTCGGCTTCGGCCTGCGGGTCGGTCGCCTCCAGCTCGTAGCTGGCCGCCAGCATCGCCAGGCGGCCGATGACGCCATACATGTAGAAGCGGTTGGGGGCACTGACGCCCGGCTTCTCGCCGGGACGGGGCAGGTGGGGCGATTCGGCGAAGGCCAGCGGCACGTAGCTGGCGCCCGGCGTGTTCAGGTTCTCGTCGATGCCGCGGCCGGCGTGCACGCGGTAGAAGCCGCCCACGACGTAGCGGTCCATCATGTAGACGACCGGCTCGGCCACGGCCTCGTGCACGCGCTCGTGCGTGGGCACGCCCTCCTGCACGATGACTTGCTGGCCGAGGTTCTCGGGCAGGTGCTCGGCCAGGGCCTCGATGTCCTTGGCGTCGCGCACCGTCATCACGCCCTTGCCGTAGCTGCCCACGTCGCTCTTGATGATGACGAAGGGCTTCTCGTTGATGCCGTATTCCTTGTACTTGCGGCGCACCTTGGTGAGCTGGGCGTCGGCGGCGGTCTGCAGTGCCTCCAGGCCCGATCGGCCGTGCAGGTCCACGCTGGTGGACATGGGCGTGATCAGCCAGGGGTCCATGCCCAGCAGCTTGCCGAAGCGCTTGGCCACTTCCTCGTAGGCGCGGAAGTGCTGGCTCTTGCGCCGCACCGTCCAGCCGGCATGCAGCGGCGGCAGCAGGTATTGCTCGTGCAGGCCCATCAGCTGCGGCGGCGTGCCGGCCGACAAGTCGTTGTTGAGCAGCACGGTGCAGGGATCGAAACCCTTGAGCATCAGCCGGCCGCGCTTGCGCACCAGGGGCTCGAGGGTGATGCTGCCGCCGTTGGCGATGGGCAACTCGGTGGGCTCGGTGACCGTGGTGTCCAGCGTGCCGAAGCGCACGTTCAGGCCGGCCTGCGTGAAGATGCGCGCCAGCGTGGCCAGGTTGTCCAGGTAGAAGCTGCACTTCGCGCCGGTCTCGGGGATGACAAGCAGGTTGCGCGCCTCCGGGCAGATCTTCTCGATGGCCGCCATGGCCGCCTGCACGGCCTGGGGCAGCATCTGCGCGGTGAGGTGGTTGAAGCCGCCGGGAAAGAGGTTGGTGTCCACCGGCGCCAGCTTGAAACCGGCGTTGCGCAGGTCCACCGACGCGTAGAACGTGGGCGTGTGCTCCATCCACTCCAGCCTGAACCAGCGTTCCGTGGCCGGCATGGATTCCAGGACGCGGGCCTCCAGCTCGTTGATGGGGCCGCTCAGGGCGGTGATCAGATGGGGAACCATGACGGGATGATCTCAGAGTCAGACGGACCGGGCGACGCACTTGGGGGCGGCCGGGCGGAACACAAGATGCGCCGGGCGCGTTGGCGCGCGATCAGCATAAGGCCGCCACCGCCATGAAAAAAGCCGCCCCGAGGGGCGGCTCCACTTGAGCGGCGGCCGGCGAGCAGGCCCGGCCGCAGGGAGATCACTCGTCGGTCACTCGGGCGTCACTTGTGATAGGCCGTCTCGCCGTGCGACGAGATGTCCAGGCCTTCGCGCTCTTCCTCTTCGGTGACACGCAGGCCGATGGTCAGGTCGACCAGCTTGTAGGCGATCACGGACACCACGCCGGACCACACCAGCGTCAGGCCGACGGCCTTGGCCTGGGCGATGAACTGGGTGGCGATGGAGTAGGCCTCCGGCGTGATGGCCGTGGCCGTGACCCAGTCGCCGACGGCGCTCGGGCCGCCCAGCGACGGGCTGTTGAACACGCCCGTCAGCAGTGCGCCGACGATGCCACCGACACCGTGGACGCCGAACACGTCCAGCGAGTCGTCCGCACCCAGCAGCTTCTTCAGGCCGGTCACGCCCCACAGGCAGGCGAAGCCGGCGACGATGCCGATGACCAGACCGCCACCGATGCCGACGTTGCCGGCGGCCGGCGTGATCGCGACGAGGCCGGCGACGGCACCCGACGCGGCACCCAGCATCGAGGCCTTGCCCTTCAGCAGCGCCTCACCCACGCACCAGGCCAGCACGGCGGCAGCCGTGGCCGCCAGCGTGTTGAAGAAGGCCAGGGCCGCGAAGCCGTTGGCTTCCAGCGCGGAGCCGGCGTTGAACCCGAACCAGCCCACCCACAGCAGCGCGGCACCGACCATCGTCAGCGTCAGGCTGTGCGGCGTGAACGACTCCTTGCCGTAGCCGATGCGCTTGCCGACCATGAAGGCACCCACCAGGCCCGCGACGGCGGCGTTGATGTGCACGACCGTGCCACCGGCGAAGTCCAGCGCGCCCCACTGCCAGATCAGGCCGGCCTTGCTGTTCATCTCGTCGACGACACCCGCGGCCGTGTAGGCGTCCGGGCCCATCCAGAACCAGACCATGTGGGCCATCGGGATGTAGCTGAAGGTGAACCACAGCGCCAGGAATGCGAGCACGGCGGAGAACTTCATGCGTTCGGCGAAGGCGCCGATGATCAGGCAGGCGGTGATGCCGGCGAAGGTCGCCTGGAAGCCCGCGAACACGATCTCGTACATCGGCGTGCCCTTGCTGAAGGTCGCGCCGGTGGCGAAGGTGCCTGCGACGTTGTCCCACAGGCCCTTCATGAACAGCCGGTCCGTGCCGCCGATGAACCTGTTGCCTTCGGTGAACGCGAAGCTGTAGCCGTACAGCACCCACAGCACGACGATCAGCGAGAAGCCGACCGTGACCTGCATCAGCACCGACAGCATGTTCTTGCTGCGCACCAGGCCGCCGTAAAACAGCGCGAGGCCGGGCACCGTCATCATGATGACGAGCAGCGTGGACAACAGCATCCACGCGGTGTCGCCCTTGTTGGGCACGGGGGCCGGGGCGGAGGCTGCTTCGGCCGCGGCAGAGGCGGCCACGGCCGGCGCAGAGGCCGCGGCGTCGACCACCGCCGAGGCGGCGGCGACAGCGGCGGTGGCCGCAGGGGCGGATGCAGCGTCCTGGGCCCAGACAGCGACCGGGACGAGCGCGGCCGCCGCGAAGGCGAGGCCGGCGAGGAGTTTCTTCATTTGTGCTTGCTCCAACGTGTTGCGGTCTGGGTCAGAGGGCGTCGTTGCCCGTCTCACCCGTGCGAATGCGAACGACCTGGTCCAGCGGCGACACGAAGATCTTGCCGTCGCCGATCTTGCCGGTGCGCGCCGAGGATTCGATGGCCTCGATGACGCGCTCGACGACGTCCTCGTTGACGGCCGCCTCGATCTTGACCTTGGGCAGGAAGTCGACGACGTACTCGGCGCCCCGGTACAGCTCGGTGTGGCCTTTCTGGCGGCCGAAGCCCTTGACCTCGGTGACCGTCAGGCCCTGCACGCCGATCGCGCTCAGCGCCTCACGCACCTCGTCGAGCTTGAACGGCTTGATGACGGCAGTGATCAGTTTCATGTCGCGCTCCCTTGAATCAGAAGGTCTTCTTCAGGCCGACCACGAAGGTCGTCTTGCCCATGAACTTGCCGTTCACCGGGCTGGCATAGGCCGTCTTGTTCGCATCGGTGCCGACGATGGCGCCGCTGAGCACCAGCCCGGCGAAGTCCTTGGCCAGCGTCAGCGAGTAATCGGTGTACGAGGCCGCCGAGTTGTGCTTGACCGTCTGGTGGCCCACGTGCGGCGTCAGCGTCAGGCCGTCGCCGAGGTCGACGTTGGCCGACACGTCGAGGTAGCCGGAGTTCTTGCTGGACGGGAAGCCGAACAGGTTGGTCGTGCTGTGCGAATACTTGGCCGTGAAGGGCCCGTAGCTCAGCGCGCCATAGACCTCCAGCGTGTTGGCGCTCGGGTTGAGCTTGTTGCTGGGGTACAGGTACTGCAGCACCCCCACGTCCAGCGTCAGGCCCTTGGAGATCTCGGTCTTGTAGCCGCCGTACAGGTCCAGCTCGAAGTCGGCATCGCCGCCGGCGTCCTTGATCCACTTGATCGTGGAGGCCCAGGTACCGACGTAGAAGCCGCTCGGGTCCGCGTAGTCGATGCCGCCTTGCAGGGCGGGCTTCAGGCGGGTCTGGGAGATGCCGCGATAGCGGTACTCGGTCACGGCGCCGACATTGAACGACAGCGGGTCCGGCGCCGGCTCGTCGGCCAGCGCGGGCAGTGCCACCGCAGCCAGGGCCAGGACGAGCAGCGAAGGG
Source organism: Roseateles sp. (assembly GCF_965229315.1). Taxonomy (GTDB): domain Bacteria; phylum Pseudomonadota; class Gammaproteobacteria; order Burkholderiales; family Burkholderiaceae_C; genus Pelomonas. Next base: position 162,786 of record NZ_CBDDJA010000002.1, on the reverse strand, counting down.
GACAACTTCATGGCGGGATCTCCTGTTGAAAAGTGGGTAAGAACCAAGTCCGGTGGGTCATTTGCAGCTTCCGTGCCAAGCGCCGCATGCCGCCGTGCCGCACGAATCCGGGCCGGCTGCACCGCCGCCCCAGGCGAGCGCACCAAATCGAACACAACCAGCGCCGCCGATGCACCATTGAAGTGCGCACATGGGAAAAGCTCCGGCCCGGACGAGACACCCCGCGGCTAGACTGGTTTTTCAACCCGCGCCTGCACCTGCTCGCCGACCGATGAGCCTCGCCACCGTCCACTCCCGCGCCCTCGACGGCCTGGCTGCCGCGCCGGTCACGGTGGAGGTGCACCTGGCCAACGGACTGCCGTCGTTCACCGTCGTGGGCCTGGCGGACACGGAAGTGAAGGAAGCCCGCGAGCGCGTGCGGGCGGCGCTGCAGAACAGCGGGCTGTCTTTTCCAACCAACAAGCGCATCACGGTCAACCTCGCGCCGGCCGACCTGCCCAAGGAAGGCGGCCGCTTCGACCTGCCGATGGCGCTGGGCCTGCTCGCGGCCAATGGCCAGATCGACGCCGCGCGGCTGGCACGCTTCGAGTGTGCCGGTGAGCTGTCGCTGGCCGGCGAACTGCGCCCGGTGCGCGGCGCGCTCGCCATGGCGCTGGCGCTGCGCCAAGACGGCGGGCAGCGCGAACTGCTGCTGCCCGAGACCAGCGCCGCCGAGGCCGCGCTCGTCGACGGGCTCGTAGTGCGCCAGGCCAGGCACCTGCTCGACGTCGTCGCCGCGCTGCAGCCCGAGGGCGAGACCCTGCCCCGCGCGGCCGCCCTGCCACGGGAGCGCCCGGCCGGCCTGCCCGACCTTGCCGACATCAAGGGCCAGGCCGCGCCCAAGCGCGCGCTGGAGATCGCCGCTGCCGGAAACCACAGCCTGCTGATGGTGGGCCCGCCCGGCACGGGCAAGTCCATGCTGGCCCAGAGGCTGGCCAGCCTGCTGCCACCGCTGGACGACGAGGCAGCCCTGGAGTCCGCCGCCGTGCTCAGCTTGGCAGGCCACTTCGACATCACACGCTGGGGACAGCGCCCCATGCGCGCGCCCCACCATTCGGCCTCCAGCGTAGCCCTCGTCGGCGGCGGCTCACCACCTCGGCCGGGCGAGATTTCGCTGGCTCAGCACGGGGTGCTCTTCCTCGACGAGCTGCCAGAGTTCCCGCGCGCGGCGCTGGAAGCGCTGCGCGAGCCGCTGGAGACCGGCCGCATCCTGATCTCGCGCGCCGCACGCCAGGCCGAGTTCCCGGCGCGCTTCCAGCTGGTCGCCGCCATGAACCCCTGCCCCTGCGGCCACCTGGGCAACCCCTTGCGCGCCTGCCGCTGCACGCCCGACCAGGTGTCGCGCTACCAGGGCCGGCTCAGCGGGCCCTTCCTGGACCGCATCGACCTGCTCATCGAGGTGCCCATGATCCCGGCGCGCGAGCTGCAGGATCTGGCACCGGGCGAACGCAGCACCGCCGTCGCGGCACGCGTTGCGGCGGCACGCGAACAGGCGATCGCACGCCAGGGCGTCGCCAACGCGCAGTTGCAGGCGCAGAACTTGGCCACCCATGCCGCGCTGGAGCCCGCCGCGAAGGCCTTGCTGGAGCGCTCTGCAGAACGCCTGGGCTGGTCGGCACGCAGCTTCCACCGCGTGCTGCGCGTGGCCCGCACCGTGGCCGACTTGGGCCGCGCCGAAGCCATCGGCGCCGCTCATATGGCCGAGGCAATCCAGCTCAGGCGCGGCCTGCCGGGCGCCGCGGGGATGACCCCGTAACCTCACGGCCATCGCCCTGGCGACTTTCATTCCTCAAACCACAACTGCCATGTCCCACATCTCGCCTGTTCGCACGGATGCTTCTCATGCCGAGGAACTGAAATCAGGTGATCGCTATGAGTTCGGCGCCAATTGGGCACGCTTCCTGCGCACCCTGAACGAGCAAAAGATCCTCGAAGCAGAGGCAAGCCTGAAGAAGATGCTGGCGATCTCCGACCTGGCCGGCAAGACCTTTCTCGACATCGGCAGCGGCAGCGGCCTGTTTTCGCTGGCGGCGCGGCGCCTGGGCGCCGCCGTGATGTCCTTTGATTACGACCCGCAGTCCGTGGCCTGCACGCAGGAACTGAAGAACCGATTCTTCAAGGACGACACGAACTGGCACATCCAAACGGGCTCCGCATTGGACGTCGACTACGTCAACGGCCTAGGAAAGTTCGATATCGTCTATTCGTGGGGCGTGCTCCACCACACCGGAAACATGTGGCTGGCGCTAGAGAACGCGACTCTGCCGGTGCGCGACGATGGCAAGCTCTTCATCGCGCTGTACAACTATCAGCCCTTTGCCAGCCGTTACTGGACCGCCATGAAGCGCGCATACAACAGGCTGAAAATCACACGGCCGCTGATCTTCGCAATCCACGCCATTTATCCCATGCTGCCCAGCATTCTGCTGAAACTGGCGCGTGGCCAAAAATATGATCGCGGCATGAACCCCTGGCACGATCTGCACGACTGGCTGGGCGGATATCCCTTCGAGGTTTCAAAGCCCGAAGAGATTTTCGACTTTTACAAGCGGCACGGTTTCCGACTCGAAAAACTCCGGACCGTGGGCGGTCGCATGGGTTGCAACGAATTCGTCTTCGACAAGACCTGACCTGATTGCGCCGTCCACCATGTTGAAAGTTGCCGCCTTCACCGGCGGAGAAAATGTCCCGGGCGCCCGCTTCAGGATCCGGCAGCATATTCCCGCGCTGCAGGCTCTCGGCGTCGATCTGACCGAGTTCGCCGCGCCGCTGGGCATGTACCCGCCGCGCAGCCGGCTCGCCCGCCCTTTGTGGGGCGTGGCCACGCTCGCGGCCCGGCTGCCGGGCATCGTGCGCTCGCACGGTTTCGACATGACTTGGTTGCAGCGCGAGATGCTGTCCAAGTACGTGACGCTGGAGCCGCTGACGCGCGCACCGCGCGTGTTGGACGTGGACGACGCAATCTGGCTCTACCGGCCGGGCCGCTTCGCCCCCAAGCTTGCGCGCCTGTGCGCCGGTGTCATCTGCGGCAACAGCTATCTGGCCGAGAACTTCGAGCGATGGAACCCCAACATCGCCATCGTCCCGACGGCGGTGGACACCCGGCGTTTCACGCCAGCGCCCCCCAGCGATGAACTCGTCATCGGCTGGTCGGGCACGAGCGGTGGCTACGAATACTTCCGGCCTATCGAGACTGCCTTCGCTGCCGTCTTGCAGCGCTTTCCGGAGGCGCGACTGCGTATCGTCTCCGACCGCCCGCCCACGTTCACGCACATTCCCCCTGAACGCATCGAATACATCCCGTGGTCGCCCGACAACGAGGTCACCGCCATCCAGGGGATGAGCGTGGGAATCATGCCCTTGCTGGACACCCCTTGGGCCCGTGGCAAGTGCAGCTTCAAGATGCTGACCTACATGGCCTGCGGCGTTCCGGTCGTCGCCACGCCGGTTGGCATGAATGCCGACGTGCTCGCAGCCGGCGATTGCGGCCTGGGTGCGCGCAGCGTGGATGACTGGGTCGATGCGCTGACCATGCTGCTGCGCGAACGCAGCCTGGCCCGGGCCTATGGCCGCACGGGCCGGCAGATCATCGTCGAGCGGTATTCATCCGAGGTCGTGGCGCCCGCCCTCAAGCAGGCGCTCACGCGGTTCGCCGGCCGCTAGGCCACCGGGATCAGAAGCCCAGGCTGGCCAGCAGGTCGTCCACGTCGTCCTGCTTGAGCGCCTTGTCCGGCGTCTGCACGCCGCCCAGTTCCTGCGGCGCGGCGGCTGCGACGGGCGCGGGCAGCGAGGAGATCAGGTCCTTGAGCGGCGGCTCGGCGCGCTCCAGCATCTTGCTGACCTTGTTGATGACCTGGCCGGAGAGATCCTGGAAGTCCTGCGACATCATGATCTCGGTGTGCAGCGACTTCTCGCGCGCCGCAAAGCTCGCCGCATCGGACGCGTAGGCGGCGCACAGCTTCATCAGCGCGCGCGCACGCTCCTGGCTGATGTTGCTGGACAGCGCCAGGCGGTTCAGCGCGTCCGACAGCTCGCGGCCCTTCTTGCGCACGGCCTCGGCGTCTTCCTGCGCGGCCTCCACGAGGTTGAGCACCTTGGTGGCGGCCTGCTCCGTCATGCTGCGCACGTACTGCAGGCGCTCGCGCGCATCGGGCAGCTCGTCCACCACGTTGTGCAGGATCTGGGCCGCATCGGCTCGGATCAAGGTCTGGATGGACGCGTCGGACATGCGGGACTCCCTTGGGGCAAAGCCGGGCACAACGTCCGGCACGAGGCAGTTTAGGACCGCACCCCTGCCGCACGCGCACCTCGGCGGCGGCCGAACGCGGCCTTTGTCACGGCCGCCGCCCACGCATTCAGCGGCCCTGCAGCAGCGCACGCAGCGCCGTGGCCTGCGCCACGTCCAGCCGGCCGGCCGCAGTGGCGAGCGCGAGTTGCCGCAGGCCCAGTTCGCGCAGCAGGCCGGCGTCCAGCCCCGCGACCGCCAGCGCCTCCAAGTGCCGGGCCAGCACACCGGCATCGCCGCGCGCGATGGGGCCGGAGACGGCCCCAGCCAGGCCGCGGGCGAGCGCGGCGTCCAGCGCGCCGCGGGTCAGCGGTGCCAACGCCGGCAAGGCCTCGGCCGAGTCCAGCCCCGCGGCGGTCCACAGCGCCTGGGCCTCGGCCAGCACGGCCAGCACGCCGCTGGCGGCCAGGTTGGCCGCGGCGTGGTACGCGGCCCGCGCGCCGGCACCCATCGGCGACGGCAACGGCAGCGGCACCAGGCCGAGCGCCCGGGCCAGCGCCAGCAGGGCGGGCCGGTGCGCGTCACCCGCCTCGATGCCCACATGCGCGCCGGCAAGCCCTGCATCGCCCGCCAGCAGCTTCAACGGATGAAAGCCCGCCGCGGCAGGCGCGGGCGCCAGCGCGGCGAGCGGCGTCGCGCCGCTGCAGTGCAGCGCCAGCTGCCCGACTCGCCACGGCAAGGCCGCAGCCGTCGCGGCGATGTGGTCGTCGGGCACGGTCAGCCAGACCCAGTCGGCCTGCGCAGCCGCGTCGGCGGCTGTGAGTTCGCCGCCGCGCGCTGAACGGCGGCCGATGAGCACGCGCTCACCCGCCGCCTGCAACGCCGGCACCAGCGCCCGCGCCAGCCGGCCATACCCGATCACGGCATGGGCCACGGGCCGGCCGGGGCGAGCGGCCTCCGGCGTGAGGCGCTCCACGCCGGTCAGGGCTTGACGAACTTCAGCGTCATGCGGTCGCTCTCGCCGATGGCCTGGTACTTCGCGCGATCCTTGTCCTTCAGCGCGTAGGTGGGTGGCAGCGTCCACACGCCTTCGGGGTGGTCGGCCGTGTCCTTGGGGTTGGCGTTGACCTCGCTGCGACCAGCCAGCTTGAAGCCCGCGGCCTCGGCGAACTTGATGACGGTGGCCTCGTGCACGTAGCCGGTGCTGGCCTTGGCGTCCTGCGTGCGCGCGGCCGGCAGGCGGTGCTCCTCGACGCCCAGCGTGCCGCCGGACTTGAGCGCCTTGAACGCGGCGTCGAACACGGCCTGCGCACTGCCGTCGTTCATCCAGTTGTGCACGTTGCGGAAGGTCAGCACCGCGTCGGCGCTGCCGGGCGGGGCGATGTCGAGCTGGCCCTTGGCCGGGTCGAAGGTGGTGATCTTGACCTTGCCGTAGACGGCGGCCGAGTCCATCTTGGCCTTGAAGCGGGCACCGCCTCCGGCGGCATAGAGCTGGCCGCCCTCGCGCAGGTAGGGCGCCAGGATCTCGGTGTACCAGCCGCCGCCGGGCGACAGCTCGACAACCGTGTCGCCGGGCTTGATGCCGAAGAAGCTCAGCGTTTCGTAGGGGTGGCGCGCCGGGTCGCGCGCGACGTTGCCGACGCTGCGGTGGTCGGCCGCGACGGCCGCCTTCAGCGGGTCGGCGGACTGGGCTTGGGCGGCAGCCGCGACGGCAACCAGCGCGAGGGCGATGAGCGGGTTCTTCATGGGCAGGGGTCTCCTTGGTGCGGGCCAGTATCCCGCCTGCGCCATGACCCTGCCGAAGGTCAGCCGAACCGCCCGCGCGGCATCAGCGCTTCGGCTTTGGTGGACGTTTCGCGCCGCTCGAATCGGCCGGCGCGACGACGCCCTTCACGGCCGCCTGCGCGAGCTTGAAGAACACGTCCGTGTTGTCGATGACGCCGGTGAACGCGAGCGCGCCCGGGCCGTAGGCCGACAGCGGCACGTCGGTGGCCGTGTGCACGGCCTGCTCGCCGGGCACCTGGCCGGTGACGAGGTACTCGCCCAGCGCGTCGTCGCGCTCGGCCGCGTTGGCGGGGTACCACTTCAGCGGCGCCTCGACCGCGAACGGCTGCTGGCTGTCGCGCTGCGGCGTCTTCTTGGTGCGCCAGTCTTCGTAGCGGTCGGCGTTGGCGCCATAGCCCACCAGCAGGCGATAGTCGATGTCGGTGGTCTCGGGGTAGCCGTCGGCGGCCAGGCGGTAATGCGGGAAGCCAGCCTTCTCGTAGGTGCCGACCACGCCGTTGCGCAGGTTGGCCACACCCTTCTTGGTGGCCAGGTCCACCAGCGCCTTGTCGGTGACCGTGGACCCGCCGATCAGCGCGGCGCCGGAGCATTCGTGGTCGGCCGTGACGATGACGATCGTGTCGCCCTGTTCGGCCGCGAAGTCCTGCGCCACGCGCACGGCGCGGTCGAACTCCAGCGTGTCCAGCATCCAGCGCTCGGTGTCCATGTTGTGCGCCTGCTTGTCGATGGACGCGCCTTCGATCATCAGCACGAAGCCCTTGGGTGACTTCTTCAGCACGTTGATCGCCTTGGCGGCCATCTCGTCCAGCATGGGCTGGTCGGGCAGGCCGAAGTCGTCGACGACGCTGGCGCCAGAGAGACCGTTCTTGTCCGCGCCGCGGCGGCCGTTGATCTTGTCCAGCGCCACGTTCATGTTGGAGAACGCGAACAGGCCCAGCAGCGGCTTGGTGGCATCGGCCTTGTCCAGGTCCGCCTTGGTGGCCACGTAGCCGAAGCCGGCGGACTGGAACTCGCGGATCAGGTCGCGGCCCTTGTCCAGCGCGCCGGCGGACACGCCCCAGCGCTTGACGATCTCGGCCGTGTGCGGGTCGCTCGCCGAGAAGGCGTAGTCGTTGCTCTCGGTGCGCGCCGAGCCCGGTGTACCGGCCGGCAGGAACCACTTGCGGCCGCCGCCCATCAGCACGGTCAGGCCGGTGTGGCTGCGGTCGTCGAAGAACTGGTCGACGATGCCGGTGCCCGCGCCGCGGTTGCTGGTGTGCACCGCGTTGCCGGCGGGCGTGGCGTCGAACACGTCAGCCGTCGTGACGATGCCCAGCTGCTTGCCCTGCGTGCGGTGCAGGTACTCGGACAGGTACTCGACGCGCGGGTTGTCGAACGGGTCGGTCGTGTCGTCGGGGAACACGCCCTCCTCGTTGTTGTTGTTCTTGTTGCCGCTGACGTAGCTGGTCATGCCGGGCGACGAGTCCGTGACGATGGAGTTCAGCGACGAGGTCTTGACCAGCGCCGTGGCCGAGAACGTGTCCATCGCCAGCGGCTGCAGCGCCTTGCCCTGCGCATAGCCGTGCACGATGCGCGCGGCGGTGCGCTGCGAGGCGCCCATGCCGTCGCCGAGCAGGATGATGATGTTCTTCACCTTCGGACCCATCGCGCTGGTGAACGGCACGACCTCGAAGTTGCCCTGGGCGACGACCTTCTGGCCATCGGCCTGCGTGGCTTCGACGCTGAACACGTGCTTGCCGGCGGCGTCGCTGCTGACGGCGCGCACGGTGGCGATGGCCGTCTCGGCGCTCGCGCCCTTCACGCAGCCGGTCGTGCAATCACGCAGCGCGACGGTGACGCCCACCGGCCTGCCGTCGACGAGGAAGCGCGCGGCCGTGATCTTCTGGCCGGCGTCGGGTTTGATGGTGGCCTGCAGGTCGAAGCGCTGGCCGGGCAGGAAGCGCGCGATGACCGGGTCGGCACGGCCGCTGGCGAACAGCTCGCTGGGCGGCGTGAGGCGCGTCACGGTGGGCGCGGCAGCGGCAGAGCCGGCGGCGAAGGCCGCGAGAGCGGCAAGGAGAACGGTGTGGTGTTTCATCGGCGATGACTCAATGCGAATGGGTTGCCGCGGCAGATGCCTGCTCGGCCAGGGCGCCGGGCGCCAGGTGCAGGCGCAGCCAGGACACGCGGCCGGTGTCGTCCTCGGCCGGGCCGTAGTCGAGCCGGCCCGTCAGCATGACCGGCCCGGGCTGGTGGGCGACGAAGCGCTCGCGCTGCGACTCGGGCAGCAGCACGGTGACGGTGGCTGCCGGCAGGTCGTCGGCGTCGCCGTCGGCATGCTCGGACATGGCCACCGGGCGCGGCGTCAACAGGAAGCGGCCGGCCTGCGGCAGCTCGCGCTGCACCATGAACCCCACCAGGCGCACGTCGCGACCGCGGGCAGCCAGCAGCGCGGCCGATGGCTCCAGGCCGCGCGGGCCGATGGGCTGGGCGAAGAAGTCGGCAAAGCGCAACTCGACAGGCGCGGCGGGCTGGGCCGCCGTCTGTGCCGAAGCGGGCAACGCGATCAGCACCGCCACGACCAACAGGTAAAGAAGTCTCATGCGGTCCACGCCAGCAAAGCCGGCATGGTCGCGTCACCGTGTGTCAGAACTGTGACGGGCTGTGCGGGTCACGCCGGCCGGCGACGCAGCCGCGGCGCGTCGTCCGACAGTGCAGCGGCCGGCGCGGACCTAGCCTTGTCGGCGTCAACGACCCCACAAGAGCCCCCGTGACCCCACCCGCTGCAGACACCGACTCCTCCTGGGGTCGCTTCCTCGTCGTCGCCCGTCCGTACTGGGCGGGTGACCGGCGCCTCGTCGCCTGGGCCTGGCTGGCGGGCCTGATCGTGCTGATGCTGTTGGACACGCAGTTCGCCGTGCTCATCAACGAGAAGACCGGCGAGCTGACCTCGGCGCTCGCGGGGCGCGACGAAGACCGCTTCTGGACCGCCGTGCGCGGCATGCTGTGGGTGGTGGGCTTCGCGGTGCCGGTGTACGCGCTGTACTACGCCTCGCGCGACGCCTACGCCAACGACTGGCGCCGCTGGCTCACGCGGCGCTTCCTGGATGCCTACCTCGGCGACCGCGCCTACTTCCGCCTGGCCGGCGTGGACAACCCCGACCAGCGCATCGCCGACGACGTCAACACCTTCACCAGCCGCTCGCTGAACTTCCTGCTGATCCTGCTCGGCTCGCTGATGCAGCTGGTGGCCTTCAGCACGGTGCTGTGGGGCCTGTCCAAGATGCTGGTGGGCTTCCTCGTCGTCTATGCGCTGCTGGGCACGGGCCTGTCCATGCTGCTGTTCGGCCGGCCGCTGATCCGGCTGAACTTCTGGCAGCTCAAGCGCGAGGCGGACTTCCGCTTCCGCCTGATGCGGCTGCGCGAGAACGCCGAGTCCATCGCCTTCTACCGCGGCGAGCAGCAGGAGCGCCACCAGCTCGACCAGCGCCTGCGCGCCGCGCTGCTGAACACCAAGAAGCTGATCCGCATGCAGTTCATGCTGAACCTGTTCCAGCGCTCGTTCAGCCAACTGAGCCTGCTGGTGCCCTTCGTCGTGCTGGCCGGCCAGGTGCTGGCAGGCGAGCTGGAGGTGGGCCGGGCCGTGCAGGCGGGCGGCGCGTTCGCGGCGGTGCTCAGCGCCGTGTCGCTGATCGTCGACAACTTCGAGAGCCTGTCGCGCTTCGTCGCCGGCATCGACCGGCTGCACGTGATGGCCGCGGCGCTGAAGACGGCGCCGGCCGAAGGCGGCATCGCGCGCAATGCCGCGCAGGACCTGAAGCTCTCAGGCGTGACGGTCAAGGCGCCGGACAGCGAGCGCGTGCTGGTGGAGAACCTGTCGCTGACGCTGGCGGCCGGCGAGTCGCTGCTCATCACCGGGGCCAGCGGCTGCGGCAAGAGCTCGCTGCTGCGCGCCATCGCCGGGCTGTGGACGCAGGGCAGCGGCACCATCGACCACCCGCCGCAGGAGGATGTGTTCTTCCTGCCCCAGCGCCCCTACCTGCAGACCGGTACGCTGCGTAGCCAGCTCATCTACCCGAGCACCCAGTCCAAGCTGGACGACGACGCGCTGCTGAAGGTGCTGGACGAAGTGCAGCTGCGCCACCTGGCCGACAGCGACGGCGGCCTTGACCGCAGCGAGGACTGGGAGAAGCTGCTCAGCGGCGGCGAGCAGCAGCGACTGGCGTTCGCGCGGCTGCTGGTGCAGGCGCCCAAGGTGGCCATCCTGGACGAAGCCACCAGCGCGCTGGACGACGCCAACCAGCGGCGCCTGTACGAGCGGCTGCGCGAGCGCGGCACCACGTTGATCAGCATCGCCCACCGCGCGGCCGTCGCCAGCTTCCACCGCCGCGTGCTCAAGCTGACCGGGGGCGGACGCTGGGAGCTGGGCAAGACGCCGGCCCCGACGGACACGGTCGCGAGCATGGCGGACACGCCCGCCATCACGCCCGCCATCACGCCGCCGACCGGCGTGCAGAGCCCCTGAACAACCGCCGTCCGTTCAGCGCTGGCGCTTTCGGCAGTCGCCCCGCCCCGTCAAACGGCTGACCTCAGCGAGCGCCCTGCAGCGTGGCGCCGCCGGCCCGCACGACGGGCCAGTTGGCGACGATCTTCGTGCGCGTCAGCTCCACCTCGCCCTTGTCCTGCGCGGCCAGCACGGCTTCCTCGGACTTGAGCGTGTACGGCGTGACGCCCGGGCGCCAGCGCACCATCACCAGCACCCACAGCGGGCTGTAGGTCGGGTCGGCGTTGCTGCCGCCGACCGGACGCGGGATGGACGGCAGCACGGCCGCCTGCTCCTCGTTCGGGAACTTGTAGGCACGCTCCACCGGCCCGCCGGTCTTCAGCGTGTCGGCCAGCGCGGGCACGAAGTTGATGCCCTGCTTCCTGGCGATGCCGGCGTCGGAAATGTCGGTGCTGACGTAGTGGACGATCTGGCCCTCGAACCAGGCCTCCTTCACCGGCAGCGTGATCTCGGCGGCATGGGCGGCAGTCGCCGCCCCCAGCAGCACGAAGGCACCGAACATGCGGGAAAAGCGATCCGTGGGCATAGCGGCGTCCTGTCGGTAGCGGAGCGCCGATTCTTGCGATGCACCGCTGCAGGGCAAGTGAAAAATGCGCGGACACGGGCCGCTCGATGCAGCGTTACAAGGCGCGCGGCCGTCCGGATCGCGCGCCCACGCTGCTGAGCCCGCTCAGCCCAGCCCGCAACAGCCAGGCGCTGCCAGCTTCGGAGACCGGCGCGACGGCTTCGTCAGGGAGTGGGGTCGTAGCTGGCCTCCATCAGCGCGTCCGCCAGACGGCCGAGCGCTTGATGGTCGAAGCTGGCGTTGGTCATGACGATGACGGTGTGCCCGTCCTCGGCCACGCGGCGGGCCACCGTGCGGTAGCCGGCGTTGCTGCCGTCGTCCCACACCGCTTCGCGTTCGCGGCCCGCGATCAGGACCGTGCGCGTGCGGCGCCCAGCGCGTAGTGCTGCCTGGGCATGCTCACCGTCGTCAACGCGCGGCGGGAGGCCGGCTGCAGCACCCGGTCGCTGCCGAACACGGCGTCCATCAACTGCAGCAGGTCACCCGCCGACGTGTAGAAGCCGCCGGCCATGGCCATGTACCGGGGCAGCAGGCTCTCCTTGACCACCGGCGCCGGTGCGAGGGCCGCGTAGCTGGCCGCAAGATGCGCCGGCTTGATGGCCGCGCCGGGCAGCACACCGCTGTGCTTCAGGCCCAGCGGGCGGACCAGGAGGTCGTCCACCAGCCGCGCGTAGTCACGGCCCGTTGCGCGCTCGACGACCGCCTTGACGAGAATCCAGTTGGAATGCGAGTAGTCCCAGGCCGTGCCGGGCTCGAACGCCAGGTCGCCGCTGGCGTAGCGGCGCACCGCCTCCATCGGGTCGAGTTCCACGCCGCGGATCGCCGGGTCGCGCTGGCGCGCGGCGTTGATGTCGTTCGGCACGCCGCTCGAATGGCTCATCAGCGTGCGCAGCGTGAGCTTGGCGCCGCTGTCGGCGCGGTAGTCGGGCAGGTAGCGCGTGATGGGCGCGTCGAGGTTCAGCGTGCCTTGGTCCACCAGGCGCAGCACCACGATGGCCGCGACGCGCTTGGAGATCGACCCGACCTCGAACAGGCTGTCCGGCGCCATCACGACGCGCGCCTCGGCATCCGCCACGCCGCGCGCCTGCAGCGCCACCACCTTCGCCCCGACACCCACCAGCGCCACGCCATTGAAGCCGTCCGATGCCACGGCGCGGTCGATGATCGCCTGGTAGTTGTCCTGCGCGATGGCGAGCCGGCTGCAGGACAGGGCGACCAGGAGGAGGAAGAAGCGGGAGAGGCGCGAGATGCTGGAGAGGGGGCGCATGCGTGGTCCTGTCAGGCGGGGAGCTGGGCCGCTCGCTCAATGCCTGCACTCTAAGAAACCTCCGCCTGCTGCGCGGCACTGCTGCGACGAGTTGCAGCGATGCTGGCGCGGATAGCGGGAAGAGGCAACCGGGTGGGAGTGCAAGACGGGCCTTTGGCGCGATTGCGATGGCTCGACCTGCAGTGCTACATTGGTCGCGCCCCGGCACCGTCGGGGCCGGGTTTGGAAGCCCGCAAACACAAGGCGCGCGGCCGCCTACAAGCGGCCTTTTTTGCGCGTCAGCACGCCTCGTTGCCGGGGTGTGCTCGCTCGACCGCTTTACGGCGGTCCGGGCGGGGAGGTCTTCGGGCCTGCCGGTTCCTTGTGTCCGGTCTTCCAACCTCGTTTCGGGCTGCCACCATTGTTTGGAAGCAGTGACGGCAGCCTTGTCCACACACAAGGAGCCGTCATGGCTGGATCAAGCACCCCATCCGCGCCCGCAGAGGGCGCGAAGCACTCCCCCGAAACGCCGAAGACTTGGCAGCGCAAGTTCTGCGCGATGCCAGATGGCCAGAACGGCATTCGCGCCGACTTCGACGAGGACGAACCGCCCGCAGTCATCTTCAATGACCAGGCGCTACCCAGCGCGTTGGTCAGTTGGGCGTGGTCGGAATTGATGGCCTTGAACTCACTGCTCGACGCCATCACCGAGAGGGCACATCACAGCCTTGGCGATCCCGACATTGCCGGCGCGGTCCAGGCGACGCTGGTGCCTGTCATCAATGCGCTGAGGTTTTCGGAGGAGCGAGTGTGTGAGTTGCGAATCGAAACCGCAGAACGCCGAGCACGACACGAGAAGAAAACTCGGCTCGCGCGCGGGAGGTAACTCTCGTGCGGGTCACTTCGGATGAGCTGACGGCCTCCAGCGCGAGTAGCGGTCGAGCCGTTATAGCGGCTCACTCGACCGCGCGGCAGCCAAACGCGGCTGTGATCAGACTCAGGCATCCTGGGTTCAGGAGCCACTCAAAATGCGGTGGCCTACCCTGCCCCTGCCTCACCGTCTGATCGCCCAGCCTGTGCCTATCTAGTGGCAGCCCTGCTTGCCGCCTGGACCGCCGCCACGCGGGGAGGGGGAGCATTCAAAGGATAGAGCCCCACAAGCGGAAACCGCCCGGGTACCCTTCTTTCAGCGCAAACCCGGAATTAGGGATAAGAATTTCCAGGCAGGATGCCCCCACCACACGGCAACTCTGAACATCATGTCCGTCAAGTTTGAAGTCACCAAGGAGCCTGCCGAAGAAGTCAGGATCGCTTGCATCAAATGCGCCGGAAGGACGGTTGCGTCCTTCTGCCGTCACTTACCGCAGCCGCATGACCGGCGGCCATGCAGCGATTGCAGACGGCCGCGGACGTATTAATGCCGCAGCAATGCGCTCAGAGCAGCACAGTCAAATGTTGTTGGTAGCTCGCCGGAAAGCCGTGTCTCGCCTTTTGAGCTGAGTCTGAGCGAGAGGTGTCGCTGCGGATCGTGCCTCAATAGGCTTTGCCCGCATGCATTCAGGACGCTGCCCCGGGCGCGCGTCATGACACTCGAACATGTTCTATTCTCCGGGCGACCGCCCTCTGTCCTGCGCGACGTGAGGGAATGCGCGGTGAGGCCTTTGCGCAAGAAGGACAGCGGATGAATGACTCGACATCAAAGCCGAACCGTAGGCCCATACTAGGTGTTAAGAAGGCAACAGGGGCCGAAAAGGCGGCGCCCGCGCCCGCGCCAGCCATTAAGACAGCCCCGTTGAAGCCTTCGTATGTGGCGACCGAGCCCGACTCGACTGACGAGAAACCGAAGGCTAGTCCAGGCGACGGAGGCGTTGCGAGACCGTCCGCGAAGGTCACTTGGCAGGAACTAGAAGCAATCGTACGGTCTGGCGCGGAGGCTAAGTTCGGTGCGCGAGCGAGGGCGGAGACCATTGCTGGCGTCAAGTGCGACTGCGTAATCGATCTCCATAACGGAAGCGTCGTGCTTGTTGAGATCAGCAAGGAGAACACGCTAGAGAAGCTGAGAACTGACCTCGCGAAGTTCAACGTCCTCCGTCCCCATTTCTTCGGGAAGGGAATATTTCCGAGGTGCTATTTCATAACGCTTGATGAACCGACCGAATCGTTGATTGAGTCGGGCAAGGCGAACTTCGTTGATGTGCAGTCGATTCTGCAGTTCCTGAATTATCTCTTTGGAACACTTACGTATAGCACCATTCGCCAAACGAAGCCATTTGGTTCGGCAGTTGATATCTACTCCGGACAACCAGATCAAACAAAGTACGTAAAGGTTAATTACTTCGACGAGGCTGGAAACGCATTTAGTACGGAGCGAATTGCACAAGAGCTGCTTAACAATAGAACGATTGTGCTGATTGGAGATTACGGAGCGGGTAAGAGTCGGTGCGTTAAGGAACTCTTTGAGTTACTACAATCGCAGCAAAAGACAAATTACAGACACACCGTCGCAATAAATCTCAGAGACAACTGGGGACTGAAGCGGGCGTCTGAAATTATTACGCGCCACTTCACTGACATTGGATTGGAGAACCAGGTTTCCGACGCGCTTAAGGTTGCGTACTCTCCGTCTGCGATCTATCTGCTCGACGGGTTTGATGAGATTGGAGCACAAACCTGGAGTGACGATCCGACGAAACTCGTCGCAATTAGAAGACAGTCGCTGGTTGGCGTAAAAGACCTCATCGACAAGGCGCGAGGCGGAGTCTTGGTGACTGGTAGGGAGCACTACTTCAACAATGATGCAGAGT
The DNA here is from genome assembly GCF_965229315.1 of Roseateles sp. GTDB lineage: Bacteria > Pseudomonadota > Gammaproteobacteria > Burkholderiales > Burkholderiaceae_C > Pelomonas. Next base: position 147,579 of record NZ_CBDDJA010000002.1, on the reverse strand, counting down.
TGCTTACCTGTTTAGGATTGGATAAGAAGAATCCGCTCTTCTTGCGATGCAACCAAGAACTCTCTGCAGTCCAGTTCGCAGAAATGATAGGGCGAGAGTCCCCGGAGTTCCCCGATTGGATGCCAAAGAAGCCCCTCATAGCAAGCATAATTAGAGATATCGATCAGCATGTATTTGATCCAATACTCAAGACGGCATCAGGGCAAATCGACTTCTGGAATCTTCTCATTGATTCGTTCTGCGAGCGCGAAGCCAATATTAATGCGATTCTGGATCAGACCATTATCAGAGAGTTGTATACAAAAATCGGGAGGCTATCCCGAACCACTCAGACGGCGCTCGGGCCTATCTCTATCAAGCAGATCAATGATGCTTTTGAGGAGACGACCGGTAGGCCGCCTACAGACGAGTCAGCGATAATCCTGCAGCGCCTCCCTGGTTTGGGAAGAATCGGCGCGGAGAGTTTGGATAGGCAGTTCGTCGACAGTTTTATCCTCGACGGATTAAAAGCTGAGGACTCAATTAGCTTGCTTGGGCAAGTTGATGGAAGCTGGCTGGATGCTGTTTGGAAGAATCCTGTAGAGGATTTTGGGGCGTTCTACATCGCTACTCGACTGACGACAAACAAGCAAGTCGGGATGGCATCATCCTTTGTGCAGAGAAATGCGGACAGAGAAAACAAGATAATTGTGTCTGACTTTCTTTCTGCCCTGTTTCGTTTGAATGAAGGTGACCTTGACCTCGGTGGAATGGTTTTCGAGGGCGGCAAATTCCATCATATTGAACTGGGCGACTCGAGAGTCCGAAATATAAGCATTCTGGATTCAGCGTTTGACTCATTGGACTTGACTGATGCGGAGCCAGTCGGTGTCAAGATTTCCGAGTCTGTTATTACCAGAATGTCGGGCGTCACCTCGCCGGAGCATTTGCCTTCATGGATTGTTGATTGTCTGATAGAAGACTTTCAGAATCTTAAGACGTTGGTCGCTATTCGAGAGGCCGGTCTGTCAGTAGCACAAACCTTTTTATTATCGAGTCTGAGGAAACTGTTCCTCCAGCCTGGATCGGGTCGGCGCGAGTCCAGCATGTACAAAGGTTATGGCGACTCGACCACGAAGCGCGTATGCGAGAAGGTCATGACACTGCTGATAAAGGAGCGCTTTTGCGGCAAAGTGAAGGGAGCTTTCGAGGCGCTGTACATTCCCGATAGAAGCTTCGCAGGTCGCGTTCGGGCAATCATGAGCCAGATGACAACGTCCAAAGATGACCTGTGGACGCAGGCTTCAAGAATCGAGTAGGGCCGACAAGTCGGGCAGGCGTCAGCAATGGATTGAGCGGAGCAGAGAGATAAGTCTCTCCACCACGCGCAGGTTCGAAGCCTACCGGTTGAGCTGAGCGGCGCGTGCAACGCCAGACTCCGCTCCCAACCTTGTGCCGTTACCGGCATCGCATGTGGGAATTGCCCGTGACGGCCTACACCTGTCAGGTGTTCCAACTTGGGCCATTAGTCAACGGTTGTGCATCTGCGCAATCGTGGCAATGAATGGTCCAGCGCCGACCAAGGCCCGCTTTGCGTGACTCCTCAAGGTTGCGGTGTTAAGCGCAACCAAGCCACGAGTCGGCGAAGCCATCTGCTCGTTCGCACCACGACTTGTACGCCGCGCGCACCCCTACCCGCACGTCGCCGCACTGTTGGCTACATAGCGGCTACACGCGCCACCAGCCGCCCTTCAACTGGAACGGAATCTCACTGTAAATAATTGATTTTATTGGTAGGCCGTATTGGACTTGAACCAATGACCAAAGGATTATGAGTCCTCTGCTCTGACCAACTGAGCTAACGGCCCCCGGGAGAGGAGGCGCGGATTCTAGTCAGTGCGAGCGAGGCATGCGCGTCTGCACGCCGCCATGGGTCGGAGCGAGGATGGCCAGCGCGCCCCCCGCTCGCCCTGCCGCAGGGCTAACGATCTGAAAGGTCGCAAGCGCCCTCGTTCATTGAAATCCGCATCACTTGAAAACAAGTAATGCGAATATTAAACTTCCGCCCGCATGAACCAGTCCGACCACATCCTCGAACTGGCCCGGCACCGGCGCGTGCTGCGGGCGGCGGATGTGCGCAAGCAAGGTTGGTCGCCGCAGCTTCTGCTGCAGCTTCACCGGGCCGGCAAGCTGCAACGGCTCGCACGTGGCCTGTACGGGCTGCCCGACGCCGAAGTGACCGAACACCAGACGCTGATCGAGGTGTGCCAGCGCGTGCCCAAGGCCGTGCTGTGCCTGCTGAGCGCGCTGCAGTTCCACGAGATCGGCACGCAACTGACTCATGACGTCTGGGTCGCGCTGCCGGAGGCGACGCAGACGCCGGCACCGGGCTACCCGGCGCTGCGGGTCACTCGCCTGCGTGGCGCCGCGTACAGCGAGGGCATTCAGACGCTGACCGAGCACGGCGCGCCCATCCGCGTATACAGCCCCGCCAAGACGGTGACGGACTGCTTCAAGTTCAGGAACAAGATCGGCCTGGACGTGGCGCTGGAGGCGCTCAAGGATGCCTGGCGCAGCCGCAAGGTCACGATGGCCGAGCTGAGCCACTTTGCCCGGATCAACCGCGTCGAAAGTGTCATGCAGCCCTACCTTGAGGCGGTGACTCAGTGACCGGCAACCTGGCCACCTGGCGCCCGGAATCCTTGCGCTGGGTTTGAGGCACAACGCTGGCGGTTTGTGCCCAGGAGTCGCGGATGCCAGTCAGCGCGGGCCGCGCGCCGCGCTCAGCGCTGCGACAGCGCCTGCCCCACCATCCGCGACGTGATGTCCACGATCTGGATCATGCGGTCGTAGGCCATGCGCGTGGGACCGATGACGCCCAGCGTGCCCACCACCTGGCCGTCGACCTCGTAGGGTGCCGAGACGATGGACAGTTCCTCGTAGGGCACGACCTGGCTCTCGCCGCCGATGTAGATGCGCACGCCCTCGGCGCGGCTGGAGGTGTCGAGCAGGCGCATGAGCTGGGTCTTCTGCTCGAACAGGTCAAACAGGCGGCGCAGTGACCCCATGTCATGGCTGAAGTCCTGAACGGTCAGGAGGTTGCGCTCGCCGGAGACGATGACCTGGTCGTCCTCCTGCGTCATGGCGTCGGTGCCGGCCTGCACGGCCGCGCTCATCAGGCCGGCAATCTCGCCGCGCAGTTCGTCCACCTCGTGGCGCAGGCGCTCGCGCACGGCTTCGAGCGTGAGGCCGGCGTAGTTGGCGTTCAGGCGGTTGCTGGCTTCGGCCAGCTCGGCCTGGGTCAGGTCTTGCGCGGTGAAGATGACGCGGTTCTGCACGTCGCCGTCGGGCGACACGAGGATGACCAGCACGCGCCGTTCGCCCAGGCGCAGGAACTCGATGTGGTGGAAGACGCTGGGCTTCTTGGGCGACGTGACGACGCCGACGAAGCTCGACAGGTTGGACAGCATCTGCGCCGCGCTGGCGATGACGCGCTGCGGCTGGTCGGGCTGCAGCCGCGCGGTCTCGACGCCGATCAGGCCGGGCTGCGCCGTCAGCATGGTGTCGACGAACAGGCGGTAGCCGCGCGCCGTCGGGATGCGGCCGGCGCTGGTGTGCGGGCTGGCGATGAGGCCCAGTTCTTCCAGGTCGGCCATCACGTTGCGGATGGTGGCGGGGCTGAGTTCCAGGCCCGAGGCCTTGGAGAGCGTGCGCGAGCCCACCGGCTGGCCATCGGCGATGTAACGCTCAACCAGGGTTTTCAGCAGGGATTTGGATCGCTCGTCGAGCATGGGGCGATCTTATGTCGTGCGTGCCGGGCGGACCGGCGCTGCGGGCGGGCCTTGCGATGCACGGCAAAACAGCCCCGGTTTGCCCCATGAGCGCCAGGACCCCTGTGGTGTAATTTGTCGCATGGCCGAGCGCTTCAAACATGTCGCCATCGTGGGCAAACATCAGGCGCCTGGCATCCGGCCGGTGCTGGAGGAGATTGCCCAGTTTTTGTGCAGCCAGGGGCTGGATGTCTCGCTGGAAGCCGGCACCGCGCAGAACACCGGCCTGACCGGCTACGACGCGCTCTCCCACGACGAACTGGGCCGCGCCTGCGACTTGGCGGTGGTCGTCGGCGGCGACGGCACGATGCTGGGCTTTGCGCGCGAGATGGCCCGCCACGGCATCCCGCTGGTGGGCATCAACCAGGGGCGGCTGGGCTTCATCACCGACATCCCCATCGAGCGCTGGCGCGAATCTCTGGCGCCCATCCTGGCCGGCGACTACGAGGTGGAGCCGCGCGCGATGCTGGAAGGCGCCGTGTGGCGCGACGGCGAGTCCATCTTCTCGGGCCTGGCGCTCAACGACGTCGTCGTCAGCCGGGGCGGAACGTCGGGCATGGTGGAACTCAAGATCGACGTGGGCGACCAGTTCGTCGCCAACATGCGGGCCGACGGCATCATCGTGGCCTCGCCCACCGGCTCCACCGCCTATGCGCTGTCGGCGGGCGGCCCCATCATGCATCCGAGCATCGCCGGCTGGCTGCTGGCGCCCATCGCCCCGCACACGTTGTCCAACCGGCCCATCGTGCTGCCCGACAGCGGCGAGGTGCGCATGGAGATCCTCGCCGGCCGCGACGCGTCGGTGAACTTCGACATGCAAAGCCTGGCCAGCCTGCTGCATGGCGACACCATCACCGTGCGGCGCAGCCAGCACCAGGTCCGCTTCCTGCACCCGCAAGGCTGGAGCTATTACGCGACGCTGCGTCGCAAGCTTCGCTGGTACCTCTGATCATGCTCAGGCATCTGTCCCTCAAAGACTTCGTCATCGTCCCGTCGCTCGAACTCGACTTCGAGCCCGGCTTCGCGGTGCTGACCGGCGAGACCGGCGCCGGCAAGTCCATCCTGATCGACGCGCTGCAGCTCGCACTGGGCGGCCGCGGCGACGCGGGCGTGGTGCGCGAGGGCGCGGCCAAGGCCGAGATCACGGCCGAGTTCGACACGCCGGCGCAGGTGCGCCCCTGGCTGGACGACGCGGGGTTCGATGCCGACGACTCGCTGCTGCTGCGCCGCGTCATCGACGCCGCCGGCAAGAGCCGCGCGTGGATCAACGGCGGTGCGGCCACGGCCACGCAGCTGCGCGAGCTGGCCGACCACCTGCTGGACATCCACGGCCAGCACGCCTGGCAAGGCCTGACCCGCCCGGCCGCCGTGCGCGAGCTGCTGGACGGTTTTGCCGGCCTGGACACCGCATCGCTGGCCCGCGCGCATGCCGCGTGGAAGCAGGCCGCCGAAGCGCTGGAGAAGGCGCAAGGCCTGCAGGTCGAGGCGCTGCGCGAGCGCGAGCGGCTGGCCTGGCAGATCGGCGAGCTGGACGGCCTGGCGCCCGTCGAGGGCGAGTGGCCCGAGCTGAACGCCGAGCACGAGCGGCTGTCGCACGGCCAGTCGCTGCTGGACGCGGCGCGCTCGGCGCTCGACGCGCTGGACGAGGCCGAGCCCAGCGCGCAGTCGCTGGCGTCCGGTGCGCTGGACCAGCTGGAGCGCGTGCTGGACCACGACGCCCGGCTGCTGCCCGCCGTGCAGGCGCTGCGCGACGTGCAGGCCCAGTTGCAGGACGCCAGCCACACCCTGGCCGCCTACCTGCACAAGACCGACCTGGACCCGTCGCGCATGGCCGAGCTGGACGAGCGCGTGTCGGCCTGGGTGACACTGGCGCGCCGCTACCGCCGCCAGCCGCAGGACCTGCCGGCGCTGCTGGCGCAGTGGCGCGCGGAGCTGGCCGCGCTCGACGCCGCCAGCAACCCCGAGCAGCTCGAAGCGGCACTGGCCGCCGCGCGCAAGGCCTTCGACACCGAGGCCAGGGCCGCCACCCGCGCCCGCAAGGACGCCGCGCCCCGGCTCGCCGCTGCCGTCACCGCGGCGATGCAGCAGCTCGGCATGGCCGGCGGCCGCTTCGACATCGCGCTGCTGCCCACCGACGCGCCGCAGAGCTACGGGCTGGAGTCCGCCGAGTTCCTGGTCGCCGGCCATGCCGGCAGCACGCCGCGGCCGCTGGCCAAGGTGGCGTCGGGCGGCGAGCTGTCGCGCATCTCGCTGGCCATCGCCGTGACGACCAGCCAGAACGCGGCCGACCACGCGCCGGGCACGCTGATCTTCGACGAGATCGATGTCGGCATCGGCGGCGCCGTGGCCGAGACCGTAGGCCGCCTGATGAAGCAGCTGGGCCATCCGTCGGACCAACAGCGCCAGGTGCTGGCCGTGACGCACCTGCCGCAGGTGGCCGCCTGCGCGGACCACCACCTCGTCGTCGCCAAGGCGCTGCAGGGCGGCAGCACGGTCAGCTCGGTCAGCGCCGTGACGGGCGAGGCCCGCGTGGCCGAGGTCGCGCGCATGCTGGGCGGCGAGCGGCTGTCGTCCACCAGCCTGGCGCATGCGCAGGAGATGCTGGACGCGTCCACCACCGCGGCCACGGCAGAAGCGGCAACCACGGCGGCCAAGCCGCGCAAGGCCCGGTCATGACGACCGCCGAACTGCAGGGTGACGTGGTGCTGCTGACCGGCATGTCCGGCGGCGGCAAGTCGGTGGCCATGCATGCGCTGGAGGACGCCGGCTACTTCTGTGTCGACAACCTGCCCGCCGAGCTGCTGCTGGACTTCCTGACGCTGGAGCAGCAGCGCGGCGAGCGGCGCGTGGCCATCGCGGTGGACGTGCGCTCGGCCGGCTCGCTGCCCTTGCTGCTGCCGCTGCTCAAGGAGCTGCGCGCCAAGGGCGTGGCCGTGCGGTCGTTCTTCCTGGACGCCAACGACGACGCGCTGATGCGGCGCTTCTCCGAGACGCGCCGTCCGCACCCGCTGCGCGAAGACCGCGACACCAGTTTCGGTTCGCTGGACGGCACCGCCGAGGACAGCCACCGCCTGCTGCTGGACGCCATCAAGCTGGAGCGCGAGCTGCTGGGCGGGCTGAAGGCCGAGTCCACCGTCATCGACACCAGCCAGTTGCGCCCCGCGCAGCTGCGCGCCTGGCTGTCGGGGCTGGTGGGCCCCAACGCCGGCACCAAGCTGACGCTGGTGTTCGAGAGCTTCGCGTTCAAGCACGGCGTGCCCAGCGATGCGGACTTCGTCTTCGACGTGCGCGTGCTGCCCAACCCCTACTACGACCGCGAGCTGCGGCCGCTGACCGGGCGCGACGCGCCGGTGGCCGCCTACCTCGCGGCGCAGCCCGAGGTCGGGCTGATGATGGGCCAGATCGCCGGCTTCCTGTCGCGCTGGCTGCCCAACTTCGCGGCCGACCAGCGCAGCTACCTGACGGTCGCCATCGGCTGCACGGGCGGCCAGCACCGCTCGGTCTACCTCGTCGAGATGCTGGCCCGGCAGTTCAGCCACCATGGCCACGTGCTGAAGCGCCACCGCGAGTTGGATGCACGCTGATCAGAATCATTGTTCTAGACATTGAGTTCTAGAACGCTTATGCTGAAAAGCATGAGCACCAAGACCCCTGCCCCCACCTCGCGGCCCACGGCCGCCGAGCTGGACCTGCTGCAGGTGCTGTGGCGCCTGGGCCCCGCCGACGCCAAGACCGTGCACGAGGCCCTGCTGCCCGACCGCCCCGACGCCACCTACGCCACCGTGCTGCGCCAGCTGCAGGTGATGCACGGCAAGGGCCTGCTGAGCCGCGACGAGAGCCAGCGCCCGCAGTTGTATGCGCCGGTGCACGCGCAGGACAAGCTGCAGCAGTCGCTGATGAAGGACTTCATCGCCAAGGCGTTTGCCGGCTCCGGCAAGGCGCTGGTGCTGGCGGCGCTGAAGAGCCACGTCAGCGCCAAGGAACGCGCGGAAATTCGCCAATTGCTGGCCAGGAACACCGGAGACGGCACGGCATGAGCCTGGACATCGCGATGAACGCCTGGGGCTGGGCCCTGTTGAATTTCGTCTGGCAAGGCGCGGCGGTCGGTGCCGTGGCGGCGCTGCTGCTGGCCGTGCTGCGCGGCGCGCCCGCCCGCTGGCGCTACGCCGTCTGCGCGCTGGGCCTCGCGCTGTGCCTGGGCCTGCCGCTGTGGCATTGCCTGGACATGGCCAGCCCCGGCGACGGCGGCGAGCTGATCGTCGAGCTGCAGCCGCTGGCCGAGCAGATGCCGGCGCTCGTCACCGCATGGGCGCTGGGCACGGCGCTGATGCTGGCGCGCCTGGCGCTCGGGCTCGTCTGGGTGGGCCGAGCCCGCAGCCGCAGCACGCCGGCACCGGCCGAATGGCAGGCGCGGCTGGACGCGCTGGCGCGCCGGCTGGGCCTGCGCCGCCCGGTCAGCCTGCGCCTGCTGCCCGAGCTGGCCGGGCCCATCGCGCTGGGCATGCTCAAGCCCTGCGTGCTGCTGCCCGCCGCGCTGCTGACCCGGCTACCGGTGGACCTGCTGGAGGCACTGCTGGCCCACGAGCTGGCGCACGTGCGCCGCTGGGACTACCTCGCCAACCTGCTGCAGAGCGCGGTGGAGGCGCTGTTGTTCTTCCACCCGGTCGTCTGGTGGCTGTCGGCGCGCCTGCGCGCCGAGCGCGAGCTGGTGGCCGACGAGATCTCGGCGGTACTGCTGGGCGACAAGGACGGCGGCGGGCGCCGCATGGCCGTCGCGCTGCACGCGTTGGCCGAGCTGGACCAGGACGGCACGTCGCCCAGGCTGGCACCAGCAGCCCGCGGCGGCGACCTGCTTGTGCGCATCGAGCGCCTGCTCGCACCACGCCCGCAGGCCACGGGCTGGAAGCTGGCCCTGCCGGCGCTGCTGATCGCCGCGACCAGCTTCGTCGTGCAGGCCAAGGCGCGCAATGCGCCTGAGGCGCCTCCACCAACTGTGACCGCCGTGACGGCGGCGCCGGCCGCCCAGCCCGGCATCACGCCCGACAGCGCGGCCGCCCAGGTGCTGCGCCTGCCCGTGAACGCCAAGCATGTGCTGGTCGTGGACGACATCACGGGCCGCGTGCTGATGGCGCGCGACGCCGACACCGTGGTGCCCATCGCGTCGCTGACCAAGCTGCTGACCGCCATGGTGGTGCTGGACGCCAAGCTCGACCCCAAGGAAAAGCTGCGCATCTCCAGTGACGACGTGGACACGCTCAAGCACAGCCGCTCGCGGGTGCGCGTGGGCACGCAGATGACGCGCCAGGCCGCGCTGGAGATGGCGCTGATGGAGTCCGAGAACCGCGCCGCCTTCGCGCTGGCCCGCACCTACCCGGGCGGCGAGGCGGGCTTCGCCAAGGCCATGCAGGCCAAGATCCGCACGCTGGGCCTGCGCCGCACGTCCATCACCGACCCCACGGGGCTGTCGCCGGCCAACACGTCCACCGCCAGCGAGATGGCCACCATCACCGCAGCCGCCGCGCGCTACGGCGAGATCGAGCGCATCACCAGCGTCAAGAAGGCCAAGGTGCCGGTGGACGGCCGCACGCGCGAGCTGCACAACACCAACCGGCTGGTGGGTGCCAAGGGCTGGGACATCCGCGTCTCCAAGACCGGCTACACCGAGGAAGCGGGCCGCTGCCTGGCGATGCGCATGATGAACGGCAAGCGCCCTGTCACCGTCGTGCTGCTGGATGCCGACGGCTCCGCCAACCGGCTTCGCGATGCGGCGCTGATCCGCAAGTCCCTGCTGTCCCGCCACCCGGCCTGACCCGGAGAGTTCCATGCAACGACGCCATCTGCTGATGGCGGGCAGCGCCACGCTCGCGCTGCCCGTCCAATCACCCGTCCACGCCCTCGACTTCGTCGCGCCACACGCGCCAGCCGCGATACGCGCGAGTGCGGACCGCCTGATCGACATCGTCGTGGGCATACGCCCTTTCCGCGCGCTGGGGCCGCGCATCGAGGCCGAGCGCATCGCCGGCAAAACGGTGGTGCACCACTACGGCCACGGCGGCAGCGGCTGGTCGCTGTCCTGGGGCTCGGCGCAGCGGACGCTCGCGCTGGTGCAGGCCGGCGGCGCCAGGCCCGGCGAGCGCATCGCCGTCATCGGCTGCGGCGCCATCGGCCTGACGACGGCGCGCACGGCGCAGCAGGCCGGCTACAAGGTGCGCCTGTACGCCAAGGACCGCCCGCCGCGCGTGCACTCCTGCGCCGCCACGGGGTTGTGGACGCCGGAGTCGCGCATCGTCGCCAGCGCGCATGCGGACGGGGTCTGGACCGCCGGCTGGGAGGCCATGGCGCGCGCCTCGTTCAAGGTGCACCAGAGCTACCTGGGCCTGCCCTCGGGGCCGGTCGAATGGCATGACGGCTATGTCGTGTCGGACGACGGCTTCGACACGCCGCTGCATGGCCACGACGACGAGCCCGACTACCCCGACATCGGCGACCGCATCGCCGACCTGCGTCCACGCGGCAAGGCGCTGGCGCCGGGGGAGCACCCGTTTCGCGTCGCCCACGCCCGCCGTTTCACGCAGCTCGTCTTCAACATCCCGGCCTACCAGCGCCTGCTGCTGGAGGATTTCGCCCGCGACGGTGGCGAGCTGGTGCAGCGCGAGTTCCGCGCGCCCCGCGAGTTCGCAAGGCTGCCCGAGAAGCTGATCGTCAACTGCACCGGCGATGGCGCCCGCACACTGCTGGCCGACAAGACCTTGACTCCCGTGCGCGGCCAGACGGCGCGGCTGATCCCGCAGCCCGAGGTGGACTACGCGCTGATCTACCGTGGGCAGAACGTGGTCGTCGTGCCGCGCCGCGACGGACTGCTGGTGCAGGCCATGGGCGAGCACGATTTCGGCAGCACCGACCTCACACCGGACCGCGCGCTGTCCGAGGCCGCCGTGCAGCGGCTGGCCGCACTGTTCTGAGAAAAGGGACAAAGATGACAAAGGGCCCCACATGCACCGCTTGACCCGCGCCGGCCTCGTCATCTGCGCCTGCCTTGGCGCCACCGCGGCGCATGCCGTGGATGAAGCCCGCATCCGCGCCGCCGTCGATGACGCGATCCGTCCCTTGATGTCGCGCCACGACATTCCCGGCATGGCCGTGGCCTTGACCGTGGACGGCCGGGCCTACGTCTTCAACTTCGGCGTCACCGCAGTGCAAGGCCGGGCGCCCGTCACGGACACCACGCTGTTCGAAGTGGGCTCCGTGACCAAGACCTTGACCGCCACGCTGGCCGCCTACGCGGCGAGCACCGGCAAGCTGTCCATGAGCGACCACCCCAGCCGCTACCTGCCTGAGCTGAAGGGCACCGCCATCGACAAGGCCACGGTGCTGCACCTGGCCACCTACACCGCCGGCGGCCTGCCGCTGCAGTTCCCGGACACGGTGGCAGGCGACACGGCGACGCTCGCCTACTTTCGCCACTGGCGGCCGACGGCCGCGCCGGGTGCCGTGCGCAGCTATTCCAACCCGAGCCTGGGCCTGCTGGGGCTCGTCACGGCCAAAGCCCTCGGCCAGGACTTCGCGCAGGCGATGCAGACCCAGCTGTTTCCTGCGTTCAGCATGGCCCACAGCCACGTCCGCATGCCCGAGGCGGCGATGCAGGACTACGCCTGGGGCCATCGGGACGGCCGGCAGGTGCGCATGCAGCCGGGGCCGCTCGCCGAGCCGACCTACGGCGTGCGGACGACCGCCTCTGACCTGCTGCGCTTCGTGCAGGCCAACTTGGCGCCGGGCTCGCTGGCGCCAGCGATGCGCCGCGCCGTGGAGGCCACGCAGGCCGGGCATTTCAGGTCAGGGTTGCTCGTCCAAGGCCTGGGATGGGAGCAGTACCCCTACCCCGTGTCTCGCGAATGGCTGCTGGGCGGCAATGCGGAGGAAATGGTCATGCAGGCCCAGCCCGCGCAACGGCTGCCCGGCGCGACGGCGCACGGACCTCGCCTCTTCAACAAGACGGGCTCGACCGGCGGCTTCGGCGCCTATCTGGCGTTCGTGCCCTCGCAACGGGTGGGCCTGGTCATGCTGGCGAATCGCAACTACCCGATTCCGGCGCGGGTCGAGGCGGCCTGGTCCATCCTGCAGGCCGTGACCGAGGCCGCCGACTGACGCCTGCGCCCGGCCTGCCAGGGCGGCTTGCCGTCAGAAGGTTTCCCAGTCGCCCTCCGCCGCGCTGCTGCCCGCTGCGGCAGCCACGGGCCTGGGCGCCGCGGCGGGCTTGACCACGGGCGCGGGCGCTGCCTTGGCCACAGAGCGGGCGACAGGCCTGGCGGCGGGCTTGGCAGCCGGCGTCGCGGGCGTCTTCGGTACAGACTTCGGCGAGGCCGGTCTGGGCGCCGTGGCGGCAGGCCGGGGCACCGGCTTGGCCAAGGGGCGTGCCGCCGCGCCCGAGTCCACCCGGAAGGCCGCGACGGCCTCGTTGAGCTTGTCGGCCTGCTGGCGCATGCTCTCCGCGGCGGCGGCGGTCTGCTCCACCAGCGCGGCGTTCTGCTGCGTCGCCTGGTCGAGCTGGCTGACGGCCGCGTTGATCTGCGTGACGCCCTCGGACTGCTCGCGGCTGGACACGGTGATCTCGCCAACCAGGTCCGTCACCTTGCGCACCTCGGTCACCATCTGGGCGATGGTCTCGCGCGCGGCCAGCACCTGCGTGCTGCCGCTCTCGACCTTGGTGACGCTGTCGCCGATGAGCGCCTTGATCTCCTTGGCCGCTTCGGCGCTGCGCTGCGCGAGGCTGCGCACCTCGCCGGCCACGACCGCGAAGCCGCGGCCCTGTTCGCCCGCGCGGGCCGCCTCCACCGCGGCGTTCAACGCCAGGATGTTGGTCTGGAAGGCGATGCCGTCGATGGTGCCGATGATGTCGGAGATCTTGCGGCTGGAGGCCGAGATGGCGTCCATCGTCTTGACCACCTCGCCGACCGCCACACCGCCGGCCTGCGCGACTTCGGACGCATGGTTGGCCAGTTGGTCGGCCTGGTGGGCGTTGTCGGCATTGGCCTTGATCTGCGCGGCCATCTGCTCGACGGAGGCCGCCGTCTCTTCCAGGTTGGATGCCTGGCTCTCGGTGCGGGCGGACAGGTCACCGTTGCCCTGCGCGATCTCGGCGGCCGCCACGTTGATCTGCTCGCAGCCGGTGCGCACGCCGGACACCATGCGCGCAAGGTTCTGCGTCATCTCGTCCAGCATGGTCAGCAGTTGGCCCAGCTCGTCGCGAGAGTTGCCGGTGACGCGTTGCGTCAGGTCGCCGGCGGCCACGGCGCGCACCGATTCGGACGCGCGCCTGAGCGGGCCGACGATGGAGCGCGTGATCGTCAGCGCGGCCACGATGCCGATGGCCAGCGCTACCAGCGTCGCGATCGCGAACACCCACAGCACGCGCCTGTAGGCCGCCACGGCGGACTGGGTCGTGTTGGCGGCCAGCTTCTCGTTGTAGTCCCACCACTTGCTGGTGTCGTCACGCAGCGCGTTGAACGCCGTCAGCATGGGGCCGAACAGCATCTCGCGCGCGGCGGTGCCCTGCGTCGGGTCGGAGGCGCTGTCGTCGGACGCCTTCAGCAACTTGTCCCCGTAGGCCAGGTAGGCCAGCGTCTGCTCTCTCACCGTCTTCAACAAGGCCCGGTCGGTGTCGTCGGACACCAAGGGTTCGTAGGCCTTGAGGCTCTTCATCACGCCGTCGCGGGCCTTGGCGATGCGGGCCGCGAGGGCCTTCTTCTCCTTGTCGTCGTCGGTCAGCACATGCTGGGATTCCAGGCGGCGCGCCTCGGCCAGGTTGGCGTCGATCTGGTGCACCACGCGCAGCGAGGGCAGGATGTCCTCGGGGTAGTACTCGGCGTAGCTGTTGATCTGGTGCGCCTGCAGTGCGCCGACGCCGGCCATCGCGAGCATCAGCGCCAGCAGCACCGCAAAGGCAAGCGCCAGACGCGCCCCGACGCGCAGGTTCTTCAGTGCATCCACGGCAGTCCCCTCTTGTAGTGCGGGGACTTTGCCCGTTTCGCCACGGGCAGGCAATGCGCCGCCAGGCGCAGAGCGTGAATAGTCAGCTTTCCGGCGCGTCCGCTTCGCTGAGCAGCAGCGCCAGCAGCACGGCGGTGCCAATGGGCCACAGCAGGACCACCGCGCCGAACCATGGCCAGAACGACCGCCCGCTGCGGCGCACGAGCTGCATCACGAAGACGCAGTGCATGGACGTCGCCACGACCAGCCCCAGGCCCGCCAGCACCAGCAGGCCCGCGGGCGGGTCGCCGTCCTGCGCGTGGCCGATGATCTGCCACAGGCAGAAGCCGGCCACCACCAGCGTGATCAGCGCGTACTCGATGCCGCTCTTGATGTGGGGCTTCATGTCGGCACCGGCAGGCCAGTGGCGACGACGAGCGCGGGGAGCACCTTCATTCAGCTTTCCTCGATCAGTTTCTTGAGCGGCGCAGGCAGCGCATAGGCGCCCAGTGTCTCCCGGGCGACCCACGTGCCGCCGGGCGAGGCGGCATCGCCCACCTCGGCACGCAGCGTGTGCAGCACCCAGTCGAAATGCGTCAACGCATGCTGCAGGCGCGGCAGCGTCTCCAGCGCGACGCCGGGCAGCGCGGCGCGCGCGGCGCCTTCGTCGTCGAACATGGGCAGCGTCCACAAGCCCGCCCAAACGCCTGTGGCGGGGCGCTGCTGCAGCAACACCTGGCCCTGCCGCTCCAGCCACAGCCACCAGTTCTCGCGCCGGCCGCGCTTGAGCTTGCGGGTCTTGACGGGGTAGCGCGTCGGGTCGCCCGCATGCTGCGCGCGGCACATGGGCTGGACGGGGCACTGCAGGCAGTCGGGCGAACGCGCGGTGCAGACCGTGGCGCCGAGGTCCATCAACCCTTGCGTGTAGCGGTCCACGTCCTGCCCGGGCAGCAGCTCGGTGGCATGGTTCCACAGGCGCTTCTCGGCCGCGCTGCTGGCGAGGTCGCCGTCGAAGGCCAGCACGCGGCCGAGCACGCGCTTCACGTTGCCGTCCAGGATGGCCACGCGCTCGCCGAAGCAGAACGCCGCGATGGCCGCCGCGGTGGAGCGGCCGATGCCGGGCAGCGTCTGCAGCGCGGCGGCCGTGGGCGGGAACTCGCCGCCATGCAGCTCGGCCACCGCCTTGGCACAGGCGTGCAGGTTGCGCGCCCGGCTGTAGTAGCCCAGGCCCGCCCACTGCGCCAGCACCTCGTCCAGCGTCGCCGCGGCCAGGTCGGTGACGCGCGGCCAGCGCGCCAGGAAGCGTTCGTAGTAGCCCAGCACCGTGACCACCTGCGTCTGCTGCAGCATGATTTCCGACAGCCAGACGCGGTAAGGGTCGCGCGTGTTCTGCCACGGCAGCGTGTGGCGGCCGTGGCGGCGCTGCCAGGCGACGAGGGTCGTGGCGAAGTCGGCGAAGTCGGCGAGATCGGCCGCCGGCGCCGGTGGCGTCATCGTCTCTGGCATTGCGGGCAGAAGAAGGTGGAGCGCGCGCCCTGCACGATGCGCCGGATGGCCGTGCCGCAGACCCGGCAGGCCTGGCCCTCGCGGCCGTAGACCTGGGCCTGCATCTGGAAGCTGCCCGCCACGCCGTGCGCATCGCGGAAGTCGCGCAGCGTCGTGCCACCGGCCGCCAGCGCGTTGCCCAGCACGGTGCGCACGGCGACAGCGAGCCTGTCCGCCCGCGGGCGGCTCAGCTTGCCAGCCGGCAGGCGCGGGTCGATGCCGGCCATGAACAGCGCCTCGCAGGCGTAGATGTTGCCGGCGCCCACGACGATGTCCCCGGCCAGCAGCGCCTGCTTGATGGCCACGCGCCGGCCGCTCAAGGCGGCATGCAGGTGCGGGCCGTCGAAGCGCTCGTCGAAGGGCTCCAGGCCCAGGCCGGCCAGCAGCGTCGCCACGGGTTCCGCGTCCAGCGCCGCGCCCCAGACGACCGCACCGAAGCGGCGCGGGTCGGTCAGCCGCAGCAGGCCGCGGTCGGTGTGCAGGTCGAAATGGTCGTGCGCGCCGGGTGCCGGCGTCGCGTCCAGGAAGGCCAGCGAGCCGGACATGCCCAGGTGCATCAGCAGGCCGCCGCGCTCGTGAAGCGGAAGCCACAAATATTTACCACGCCGTTGCACGTCGCCGACGAGGCCGCCGAGCAGGGTTTCGGGGTCCACGCCGATGGGCCAGCGCAGCGGTTTTCCCAGGCGCAGGCCGGTCACCCGGGCTCCGTGGATGGCACTCGCAAAGCTGCGGCGCGTGACTTCGACTTCGGGCAACTCGGGCATGAGACGGAAATCATAATCAGCGCCTGCATCTGGAGTCCGAATGCCTCTGTCTTCCCGCCGCGCCCGCCGGGCCATCGTGGCCGCCACCCTGGTCACTGCCGGCCTTCAAGCCCACGCCCAGACCACCGAGGCGCCCACGTCCATCATCGAGACGCCCACCAACTCGGCGATGGATGCGCCGCTGTTCTACCAACTGCTGATCGGCGAGCTGGAGCTGCAGAACGGCCAGGCCGGCGTGGCCTTCCAGGTGCTGCTGGACGCCGCGCGCCGCACCAGCGATGAAGCGCTGTTCAAGCGCGTGATCAACATCGCCGTGCAGGCCCGTGCGGGCGACCAGGCCTTGATGGCCGCGCGCGCCTGGGCCGAGACCGTACCGACTTCGGTCGACGCGGGCCAGTCCGTCGTGCAACTGCTTTCGCTGCTGAACCGGCCCGCCGAGGCCCGCGAGCCGCTGGCGAACCTGCTGCGCATCGCGTCCGACGCGCAGCGCCCCGGCCTCATGCTGGCGCTGCCCCGCCTGTTCCAGCGTTCGCCCGACCCCAAGAGCGTGCTCGCCGCCTTCGCCCCGGTGCTGCAGGCCCAGACCGGCAACATGAAGCCGGTGGCGATGTACACCGAGGCGCGGCTGGCGATCAACGCGGGCGACAACGCCCGCGCGCTGGCGCTGACCCGCGACCTGGCCGAGGCGCTGCCCGACAGCGACGACGCGATGCAGCTCGCCGTCGACCTGCTGCCCGTCGCGCCGCAGGCCGAGATCCTCATCACCACGCGCCTGCAGCAAAAGCCCGACCAGCATGCGCTGCGCCAGGCCTACGGCCGGGCGCTCGTCAAGGCCCAGCGCCCGGCCGACGCGGCACGCGAGTTCCGGCTGCTGACCGAGTACACGCCCGACAACCCGGCGGCCTGGCTGGCGCTGGGCGCCATCGAGCTGGAGCTCAAGCACCCGGCCGCCAGTGAAACGGCGCTGCGCGAGGCGCTCAAGCGCCTGGACACGCCGGCCGCCGGCAGCGATGCCGAGATCAAGGCCCGCGCCGAGGGCCGCCAGCAGGCCTGGCTGATGCTGTCGCAGGCGGCCGAGCAGCGCGGCGACCTGAAGGCGGCCGAGGCGGCGCTGCAGAAGGTGGACAGCAGCGCGCTGGAGGTGCAGTACCGCCGCGCCAGCCTGCTGGCTCGCCAGGGCAAGCTCGCCGACGCGCGCAAGCTGCTGCGCCCGGCCGCTGACGCGAGCGACGCCGACGTGCGCGCGCTGCTGCTGGCCGAGGCCCAGCTGCTGCGCGACCAGCGCGACTTCGCCGGCTCGCTGGCCGTGCTGACGACCGCGACGGAGCGCTTCGCCAACGACCCCGACCTGACCTACGAGCAGGCCATGATGGCCGAGAAGGTGGGCAAGTTCGACGTCATGGAGACGCTGCTGCGCAAGGTCATCGAGCTCAAGCCCGACTACCACCACGCCTACAACGCGCTGGGCTATTCGCTGGCCGAGCGCAACCAGCGCCTGCCCGAGGCCAAGCAGCTCATCGAGCGCGCGCTGCAGCTCGCGCCGGGCGAGCCCTTCCTCGTCGACAGCCTGGGCTGGGTGGAGTTCCGCCTGGGCAACCTGCCCGAAGCCGCCAAGCTGCTGCGCCAGGCCCACGGCGGCCGGCCCGACGCCGAGATCGCGGCCCACCTGGGCGAGGTGCTGTGGGCCAGCGGCGAGCAGGACGAGGCGCGCCGGGTCTGGCAGGAAGCCGACAAGCGCGACCCGAAGAACGAGGCGCTGCGCGAGACGCTGGACCGGCTGAAGGTCAAGCTGTGAGGTGGGTGGCACTGGTCCTCGCGATGGCCCTGTCGGGCTGCGCGCAACTGCCGAAGGCTCCGCGCGCGACGACCACGGAAGCCCGTCTCAGCGGCCGCATCAGCGTGACCGTGGCCGGCGACGTGCACAACCGCGGCACCGGCGGCGCAGCCAGCTTCGAGCTGTTCGGCGGCCCCGAGGCTGGCCGGCTGGAGCTGACCTCGCCGCTGGGTGCGCTGGTGGCCCGCGCGAGCTGGCAGCCCGGCATGGTGACGATGCAGACGCCGGGCGACGAGCGCCGTTTCGCCGACCTCGATGCGCTGACGCGCGAACTGCTCGGCGAGCCGGTGCCCGTGGCGGCGCTGTTCGACTGGCTCAGCGCGCGCCCCTGGCCGGCCGTGCCGCACCAGCAGACCGCCAGCGGCTTCGAGCAGCTGGGCTGGCGCATCGAGCCCCGGCTGCCCTCGCTGGTGGCCACGCGGCTGGCCCCGCCCACCGTGACGCTGCGCGCCAGGCTGGATGGAGGCGATGAAGGCGCTCCATGACCTGGCCGCACCGGCCAAGCTGAACCTGTTCCTGCATGTCGTCGGCAAGCGGGCCGACGGCTACCACCTGCTGCAGTCGGTCTTCGTGCTGGTGGACTGGGCGGACACGCTGCATGTCGAGGTTCGCGCCGACGGCAAGCTTGCCCGCCACGACGTGCTGGGTGGCGCTCATCGGCATGACCTACCCGCCGACGATCTCTGCCTGCGCGCCGCACGGCTGCTGCAATCTGAAACCGGCTGCACGCGAGGCGCCGACATCCACCTCGAAAAGCGCCTGCCCGCCGGTGCCGGCATGGGCGGCGGCTCGTCCGACGCGGCCACCACGCTGCTCGCGCTGAACCGGCTGTGGGACCTGCGCCTGCCGCTCGCGCGGCTCATGGCGCTGGGCCTGACGCTGGGCGCCGACGTGCCGTTCTTCCTCGGCGGCGGGCCGGCCTTCGTGGAGGGCATCGGCGAAATCCTGCACCCCGTGGACCTGCCGGAGCAGCGCTTTGCCGTGCTCAAAGGACCGGCCGGACTGGCGACCAAGGACATCTTTTCAAGCCCTCTCTTGGCAAGGTCCGAAAACCTGGCTATAGTCGCGGGCTTTCCCGCCCTGGCTGGAACTGCAGAAAACCTGGTGAACGGCTTTGGTCACAATGACCTCCAGCCCGCCGCCGAAGGAATCAGCAGTGACGTGCGAGATGCGTTGGCCCAGTTGTCCGGAGTTTTCGGCAACGCCCGGATGACGGGTTCTGGTGCTGCCGTGTTTTCGGTACTCGCCGGGGATGGAAGAAATGGCAAGGACGACCAGTCCCTGGCGACATTGCTTCAGGCCAGGCCTGAGGGGTGGACCGGTCGAATCTGCCGCAGCTTGGCTCGACACCCGCTCGCGGGCTGGGCCGACTGAGAAGGTTTATGGGGTTCGGCCGCTCGGCCGGGTCCTGTGTAGGGGAGTCGCCAAGTTGGTCAAGGCATCGGATTTTGATTCCGACATGCGAGGGTTCGAGTCCTTCCTCCCCTGCCAGATTTTTTCCGTACTTCGCTGAACCGGCTCGGCGCTCAGCGAGCCACTGACTTCCCCAGAGGCTCCCAGTGCTGCTCAACACGGTTCTCTTCACCGGCAACGCGAACCCGGTCCTCTCCCAGGAAATCGCCACCCACCTCGGGCTTGAGCTCGGCAAGGCCGTGGTCGGCCGTTTCTCGGATGGCGAGGTGACCGTCGAGATCCAGCAGAACGTCCGCGCCCGTGACGTCTTCGTCGTGCAGCCCACCTGCGCACCGACGAACGAGAACCTGATGGAGCTGCTGATCATGGTCGACGCGCTCAAGCGCGCCAGCGCCCGCCGCATCACGGCCGTGATCCCCTACTACGGCTACGCCCGCCAGGACCGCCGCCCGCGTTCCACCCGCGTGCCCATCTCGGCCAAGGTCGTTGCCAACTGCCTTGAGACGGTCGGCGTCGAGCGCGTGCTGACGATGGACCTGCATGCCGACCAGATCCAGGGCTTCTTCAACATCCCGGTCGACAACATCTACGCGTCGCCCGTGCTGCTGTCGGACCTGAAGAGCCGCAACTACCAGGACCTCGTCGTCGTCAGCCCCGACGTCGGCGGCGTCGTGCGCGCCCGTGCCCTGGCCAAGCAGCTGGGCTGCGACCTGGCCATCATCGACAAGCGCCGCCCTGCCGCCAACGTGTCCGAGGTGATGCACGTCATCGGCGAGATCGACGGCCGCAACTGCGTCATCATGGACGACATGATCGACACCGCCGGCACGCTGGTGAAGGCCGCCGAGGTGCTCAAGGCGCGCGGCGCCAAGAGCGTGTTCGCCTACTGCACCCACCCCATCCTGTCGGGCCCGGCCATCGAGCGCATCGCCGGCTCGCAGCTCGACGAAGTCGTCATCACCAACACCATTCCGCTGACCGACGCGGCCAAGGCCTGCAAGAAGATCCGCCAGCTGTCGGTGGCCTTCCTGTTCGCCGAGACCATCCGCCGCATTTCCGACGGCGAGTCGGTCACCTCCCTCTTTTCGGAACAGAACAACAACTTCTGATCCGGATTCCGCCGCGGTCGCAAGACCGCATTTCCAACGGCGCCTGGTCGCGGGTGCCGTTTCTCTTTTTGGAGAAAACCATGAAGTTCGTCGCTTTTGAGCGCAAGCTGCAGGGGACCGGAGCGAGCCGCCGCCTGCGAGTCGCCGGCAAGGTGCCCGGTATCGTTTATGGCGCTGGTGAGCCCGCACTGATCGAAGTCGATCACAACGCGCTGTACCACGCCCTCAAGAAGGAAGCCTTCCACAGCTCCCTGCTGGACATGGAGCTGAACGGCGCCGTGACGCAGGTTCTGCTGCGTGACTTCCAGATGCACCCCTACAAGCCGCAAGTCCAGCACATCGACTTCCAGCGCGTGGACGGCACCACCAAGATCACGAAGAAGGTGCCGCTGCACTTCGTCGGTGAAGAGAACTCCGTGGCCGTGAAGACCGACAAGAACACGGTCAACCACGTCATCACCGAGCTGGAAATCACCTGCCTGGCCCAGCAGCTGCCCGAGTTCATCGAGGTGGACCTGTCCGGCCTGACCGCCGGTCACTCGCTGCACGTCAACGACATCAAGCTGCCTGCAGGCGTCAAGGTCGTCACGCACGGCAAGCCCAACCCCGTCATCGCGACGCCGGTGGCGCCTGCTGCCGAAGAAGTCATCGTCGTTGCCGCCCCGGTGGCCGACGACGGCAAGAAGAAGAAGAAGAAGTAATTCTTCCGCTGGCTTCACGCCGACGACGAAGGGCTCCGCAAGGAGCCCTTTTTCATGGCGTGCCGGCCGGGGGCAGCCGCCCGCCCAGGTTCTTCAGCAGCAGGCTGGCCGCTGCGAGCTGGCGGTTGCGCGACGAGATCACGTTGGCCTCGGCCGACAGCAGCGCGGTCTGCGCCGTGCTGACGTTCAGGTAGCTGACCGTGCCGGCACGGTACTGCGCCATGACGATGTCCAGGTTCTGCTGGGCGGCCTCGTAGGCGTCGCGCTGCAGCGCCAGCGAGACGCCGGACTCGGCCAGCAGCACGAGGTTGTCCTCGACCTCCTGGAAGGCCGTCAGCACCGCCTGGCGGTAGTTGGCTGTCGCCACGTCGGCCGATGCGCGCGCCTGGTCGCTGGCGAGCCGGCGCTGGCCGCCGTCCAGGATGGGTGCGGCCACCGCCGCGCCGATGGACCACAGCAGGTTGGGCGCCGACACGAGGTTGGACCAGGACGCGCCGCGGTAGCCGCCGCTGGCCGACAGGCTCAACGACGGGAAGAAGGCCGCGTCGGCAATGCCGATCTGCGCATACGCCGCCACCTGGCGGGCCCGCGCCGCCGCAATGTCCGGCCGCTGGGCCAGCACGGTGGACGGCACCAGGCTGGGCACCGGCGGCAGCTCCGGCAGCCGGGCGCTGGGCGGCAGCTCCAACTGCGCCGGCGGCTTGCCGAGCTGCGCCGCGATCGCATGTTCGAGCTGGGCGCGCTGCGCGCGGGCGTCGCTGAGCTGGGACTGCACGCTGCGCAGCTGCGTGCGCGCCTGCAGCACGTCCGACTGCGCGGCGACGCCGCTCGTGTAGCGCACTTGCGTGAGGTCCAGCGCGCGCTGGTTGGCGGCTTCCGTGCGCACCAGCAACGCCTGCTGGGCCTCGGCGGCGCGCAGCGAGAAGTAGCTCTGCGTCAGCGTCGCCTGGGCCGACAGGCGCAGCGCCGCGAGGTCGGCCTCGCTGGCCCGGTAGCTGGCGCCCGCGGCCTTGATGCCTTGCGACAGGCGCCCCCACAGGTCCAGCTCCCAACCGGCGTTGGCCGTCAGCGAGTTCGCCGTCGAGATGCTGCGATTGCCGTTGTTCTCGCTGGCCGAACGCGTGGTGCCGGCGCCCAGCGACAGCGTGGGCCAGATGGCCGCGCTGCTGGCCTGCAGCACCGCGCGCGCCGATGCGACCTGCGCGAGCGCCGCGGCGAGGTTCTGGTTGCCGACGACCAGGTCGGCCTGCAGGCCGTCCAGCACCGGGTCGCGGAACATCGTCCACCAGGCCTCGGGCACGGCCACGTCGGCAGGCACGCGCTGCCAGTCGGTGGAGCCCTTGAAGCTCGCGGGGGGCGGGTTGTCGGCGGGCGGGTGCTGCGAAGTCACGGCGCAGCCGGCAAGCAGCAGGGCCAGCGTCAGCGGGGCGAGCGAAGTCTTGGGCATGGGTTCAGATCGTGGCTTGGATGACAGGCAGGGCCGCGGGCGCACGGCGCTTCTTGCGGCTCAACCGGTCCATGCAGCAGAACACGACAGGGGTGGTGTAGAGGGTCAGCAACTGGCTGAGCAGCAGGCCGCCGACGATGGAGATGCCCAGCGGCACGCGCAGCTCGGCGCCTTCGCCCTGGCCCACCGCCAGCGGCACGGCGCCGAAGACGGCGGCCACGGTCGTCATCAGGATGGGCCGCAGCCGCAGCAGCGCGGCGCGGTAGATGGCGGCACCCGCCGTCAGGTGCCCGCCGCGCAGCTCGGCCTCGCGGCGGGCCGAGATGGCGAAGTCCAGCATCATGATGGCGTTCTTCTTCACGATGCCGATCAGCAGGATGACGCCGATCAGCGCAATGATGGAGAAGTCGGTCTTGAAAGCCAGCAGCGCCAGCAGCGCGCCCACGCCGGCCGACGGCAGCGTGGACAGGATGGTGATCGGGTGGATGAGGCTCTCGTAGAGCATGCCCAGCACCAGGTAGATGGTCACGATGGCCGCGAGGATGAGCAGCGGCTGCGACTTCAGCGACGCCTGGAAGACCTGGGCCGTGCCCTGGAAGCTGCCGCGCACCGACACCGGCGCACCGCTGCCGGCCACCGCGTCGTTGACCGCGGTCACCGCGTCCGACAGCGACACGCCGGCCGCGAGGTTGAAGCTGATGGTGCTGGCCGGCGTGCCGCTCTGGTGGCTGACGGCCAGCGGCGTGCTCGTCGTCTCCACCCGCGCCACGCTCGACAGCGGCACCTGCTGGCCGCCGCTGCTGGTCAGCAACAGGCGGTCCAGCGTCTGCGGGCTCTGCAGCCAGACGGGCGCCAGCTCCATGACGACGCGGTACTGGTTCAGCGGGTTGTAGATGACGCCGACCTGGCGCTGGCCGAAGGCGTCGTTGAGCACGCTGTCGAACGCACCCATCGTGATGCCCAGCCGCGCCAGCGCGTCGCGATCGACGACCAGCGAAGTCTGCGTGCCCTTGTCCTGCTGGTCGGTGTTGACGTCGGTGACCTCCGGGATCTCGGTCAGCGCGCGGCGGATGCGCGGCTCCCAGGTGCGCAGGTCGGCGAGGTCGTCGGCCTGCAGCGTGTACTGCCAGGCCGCGTTGGACTGCCGGCCGCCGACGCGGATGTCCTGCACCGGCGCGAGGAACAGGTTGGCCCCCGGCACCCTGGCCAGCTTGCCGCGCAGCCGGTTGATGACGTCGTCCACGCTCTCCTTGCGCTCGCTGCGGGGCTTCAGGCTGATGAACATGTTGGCGCTGTTGCGCTGGCCGCCGCCGGTGAAGCCGGTCACGTGGGCCACGGCCGGGTCGGCGCGCACGATGTCGCTGAAGGTGCGCAGCTTGAGCTGCATGGCCTGGAAGGAGCTGGCCTGGTCGGCCTGCACGCCGCCGATCATCAGCCCGGTGTCCTGCTGCGGGAAGAAGCCCTTGGGGATGGTCATGTACAGGTGCACGTTCAGCGCGACGACGCCGGCCAGCACCCCCAGTGCCAGCGGCTGGTGGCGCAGCGTCCAGCGCAGCGTGCTGCGGTAACCCCGCGCCAGCCAGGCGCCGACCCGGCCGACGGCACGACCGAAGCGGCCCGGCGGCTTGGCCTCGGCGTGCGGGCGCAGCAGCGTGGCGGCCATCATCGGCGTGGTCGTCAGCGACACCACCATGGACACGAGGATGGCCACCGACAGCACGACCGCGAACTCGCGGAACAGCCGCCCGACGATGCCGCCCATCGCCAGGATGGGGATGAACACGGCGATCAGGCTCAGCGAGATGGACACGACGGTGAAGCCGATCTCGCGTGCGCCCTTGAGCGCCGCGTCGCGCGGCGCCATGCCGCGCTCGATGTGGCGCGAGATGTTCTCCAGCACGACGATGGCATCGTCCACGACGAAGCCGGTGGCCACCGTCATGGCCATCAGCGACAGGTTGTCGACGCTGTAGCCCAGCAGGTACATGAAGCCGCAGGTGCCCGCCAGCGACACCGGCACGGCCACCGCCGGCAGCAGCGCCGCGCGCAGCCGGCGCAGGAAGACGAACACCACCACGATGACCAGGCCGAACGAGATCGCCAGCGTGCGCTGCACCTCCTGGATGCTGCCGCGGATGGTGGTCGTGCGGTCCATGACGACGTTGACGTCGATGCTGGGCGAGATGGATGCACGCAGCTGCGGCAGCAGGCTGCGCACGGTGTCGACCGTCTTGATGATGTTGGCACTCGGCGCCTTGTTCAGGATCAGCAGCACGGCGGACTTGCCGTCGGCCAGGCCGTCGTTGCGGATGTCCTGCACGCTGTCCTGGATGTCGGCCACGTCGCGCAGCCGCAGCGCCGCGCCGTTCTTGTAGCTCAGCACCAGCGGCGCGTACTCGCTGGCCTGCTTGGCCTGGTCATTGGCGACGATCTGCCAGTAGCGACTGTCGTCCTCCAGCATGCCCTTGGGGCGGTTCGCGTTCGTCGCGACGACGGCAGAGCGCACCTGCTCCAGCGAGATGCCGTTGGCCGACAGCTTGTTCGGGTCCAGCTCGATGCGCACCGCCGGCAGCGCGCCGCCGCCCACGGTGACCTGGCCCACGCCCTCCACCTGCGACAGCCGCTGCGCGAGCACCGTGCTCGCGGCGTCGTACATCTGGCCGCGCGTCAGCGTGTCCGAGGTCAGCGACACGATCATGATGGGCGCGTCGGCCGGGTTGACCTTGCGGTAGGTCGGGTTGCTCGGCATGCCGCTGGGCAGCAGCGCGCGCGACGCGTTGATGCCAGCCTGCACGTCGCGGGCGGCGCCGTCGATGTCGCGGCTGAGGTCGAACTGCAGCGTCACGCGCGAGCTGCCCAGCGACGACGACGAGGTGATCTCGGTGACGCCGGCGATGCTGCCCAGCGTGCGCTCCAGCGGCGTGGCGACGGTGGCCGCCATCGTGTCGGGGCTGGCGCCGGGCAGCGACGCGCTGACCGAGATGGTCGGGAACTCGACCTGCGGCAGCGGCGCGATGGGCAGCAGCAGGTAGGCGATGGCGCCGGCCAGCGCGATGCCGCAGGTGATCAGCGCCGTGCCGATGGGGCGCTCGATGAAGACGCGCGACAGGTTCACGCCGCCGCCTCCGCCTCGGGCTTGCCGTCACCCTTGTTGCGGTGGCGCCTGAGCCGCGCGGCCATCGAGCTGAAGCCCAGGTAGATGACCGGCGTGGTGAACAGCGTGAGCAACTGGCTGACGATGAGGCCGCCCACCATGACGACGCCCAGCGGGTGGCGCAGCTCGCTGCCCACGCCCGTGCCCAGCATCAGCGGCAGCGCGCCCAGCAGCGCGGCCATCGTGGTCATCAGGATGGGGCGGAAGCGCAGCAGGCAGGCCTCGTGGATGGCCTCGCGCGGCGACTTGCCGTGGTCACGTTCGGCCTCCAGCGCGAAGTCGATCATCATGATCGCGTTCTTCTTGACGATGCCGATCAGCAGCACGATGCCGATGATGGCGATGATGTCCAGATCCAGCCGGAAGGCCAGCAGCGCCAGCAGCGCGCCCAGTCCCGCGGACGGCAGCGTGGACAGGATGGTCAGCGGGTGGATGGTGCTCTCGTAGAGCACGCCCAGCACGATGTACATCGTCACGATGGCCGCCAGGATCAGCAGCAGCGTGCTGCTGAGCGAGGCCTGGAAGGCCAGCGCCGCGCCCTCGAAGCGCGTCTCCACGCTCAGCGGCAGCTGCAGCGCATCGACCTCGGCGCGGATGCCCTTGACCGCCTCGCCCAGCGACGCACCGGGCGCGAGGTTGAACGAGATGGTCGCGGCCGGGAACTGCGCGACGTGATTGACGGCCAGCGGCGACAGCCGCTCGCTGAAGCGCGCGACCGAGCTCAGCGGCACCTGCGTGTTGTTCGCGCCGGGCACATACAGCCGCTGCAGCCCGTCCAGGCCCTGGCGGTAGCCGGGCGCCACCTCCAGCACGACGCGGTACTGGTTGCTCTGCGTGAAGATGGTCGAGATGAGACGCTGGCCGAAGGCGCTGTACAGCGCGCTGTCGATGGCGGCCACGCTGACGCCCAGCCGCCCGGCCGCGTCGCGGTCGATGTCCACGTAGGCCTGCAAGCCCTTTTCCTGCTGGTCGCTGGCCACGTCGGCGATGGACTTCACGTCGTGCAGCCGCTCCAGCACGGCCGTCGTCGAGCGGCTCAGCTCGGCCGCGTCGGGTGAACTCAGCGTGAACTGGTACTGGGTCTTGGCGATGCGGTCCTCGATGGTCAGGTCCTGCACCGGCTGCAGGAACAGCGCGATGCCGGGCTCCTCGGCCACCGCGTCGGTCAGCCGGCGCGAAATGGCCGCGGCGCTCTCGCCGCGCTCGTCCTTGGGCTTGAGCGTGATCTGCAGCCGCCCCTGGTTCAGCGTCGTGTTGCCGCCGTCCACGCCGATGAAGGACGACACGCTCTGCACGGCCGGGTCCTTCAACACGCGCTCGGCGATGCGCTGCTGGTGCTCGGCCATCGCGGCGAACGAGGTGGACTGCGCCGCCTCCGTGATGCCCTGGATCTGCCCCGTGTCCTGCACCGGGAAGAAGCCCTTGGGCACCAGCAGGTACAGCACACCGGTCAGCACCAGCGTCGCCAGGAAGACGACCAGCGTCGCGGCCGAGCGGTCCAGCACCCAGTCCAGCATGCGGCCGTAGGCGGCGATGGTGTCGTCGAAGGCCTTGCCGACGCGGTGCCACAGCCGGCCGTGGTCCTCCTCGCGTTCATGCTTGAGCAGCCGCGCGCACATCATGGGCGTCAGCGTCAGCGACACGAAGGCCGAGATCAGGATGGACACGGCCAGCGTGATCGCGAACTCGTGGAACAGGCGCCCCACCACGTCGCCCATGAACAGCAGCGGGATCAGCACGGCGATCAGCGACACCGTCAGCGAGATGATGGTGAAGCCGATCTGCTGGGAGCCGTCCAGCGCCGCCTGCAAGGGCGTGACCTTGCCACCGCCCGCCTCCGCGCCCGTCACATCGGCGGCGCCGACATGGCCCTGCCCCTCTTCGAGGTGCCGGGCAATGTTCTCGATCATGACGATGGCGTCGTCGACGACGAAGCCCGTGGAGATCACCAGCGCCATCAGCGTCAGGTTGTTGATCGAGAACCCCGCCATGTACATGACGCCGAAGGTGCCCACCAGCGACACCGGCACCGCGACGGCCGGGATGACGGTGGCCGGCACGCTGCGCAGGAACACGAAGATGACGCCGATGACCAGCACAACAGCAAACAGCAGCTCGTGCTGCACGTCGGTCACCGACGCGCGGATGGTCGTCGTGCGGTCCGACAGGATCTGCACCTCCAGCGACGCCGGCAGGCTGGCCTGCAGTTGCGGCAGCACCGCGCGCACGCGGTCCACCGTCTCGATGACGTTAGCACCCGGCTGGCGCTGCACGTTCAGGATGACGGCCGACGTGGACGCCTGGCCCGCCTGGCCGGCCCAGGCCGCCAGGCGCAGGTTCTCGGCGTCGTCCACGATCTGGGCCACGTCCTTGAGCCGCACGGCGTTGCCGTTCTTGTAGGCGATGACGAGGCTGGCGTACTCGGCGGCACTGCGCAACTGGTCGTTGGCGTCCAGCGTGGACGCGCGCAGCGGGCCGTCGAAGCTGCCCTTGGACTGGTTGACGTTGGCGGCCGAGATGGCCGTGCGCACGTCGTCGATGGACAGGCCCAGCGTGGCCAGCGCGCCCGGGTTGGCCTGGATGCGCACGGCCGGCCGCCGGCCGCCGGCGATGGCCACCATGCCCACGCCCGGCACCTGCGAGATCTTCTGCGCCAGCCGGCTTTCCACGAGGTCGTGCACGCGCGGCACGGGCAGCGTCGTGGAGCTGACGGCGATGGTCAGCACCGGCGCATCGGCCGGGTTGACCTTGCTGTAGACCGGCGGCATGGGCAGGTCGGTGGGCAGCAGGTTGCTGCCGGCGTTGATGGCCGCCTGCACCTCCTGCTCGGCCACGTCCAGCGTGACGCTGAGGTCGAAGCGCAGCGTGATGACCGACGCGCCGCCCGAGCTGGTGGACGACATCTGCGACAGGCCCGGCATCTGGCCGAACTGGCGCTCCAGCGGCGCGGTGACGGAGGACGTCATCACGTCCGGGCTCGCACCGGGGTACAGCGTCGTGACCTGCATGGTCGGGTAGTCGACCTCGGGCAGGGCCGACACCGGCAGCAGCCGGTAGGCCAGCGCGCCGGCCAGCACGATGGCCAGCATCAGCAGCGAGGTCGCGACCGGCCGCTCGATGAAGAGGCGTGACGGGTTCATCGAGCGGGCCTCACTGGCCGCCAGCGGCTGCGGACGCGGCGCGGCGCTGCTGGAACCAGGCGCGGCGCTCCTCGTCGCTCATGGCCTTGAGCTTGTCGACCATCTCGGGCGGCACGCGGTCCATCCAGCGCGGGCGCTCGCCCTCGGCATGTGCGCCCGAAGCGGCGCCCGGCGCGGCGCCGAGCAGCGGGGCGGCCGGCGCCGAGCCGGGGTAGGCGGGTGGTCGGGCCTCGCGCTGGGCCGGTGCGGATGCAGAAGCCGGCGCGGAGCCTGCATGCTGCTGTATCCACGCACGGCGGTCCTCGGGGCTCATGGCCTTGAGCTTGTCCACCATCTCCGGCGGCACGCGCTCCATCCAGTTGCGGCGGCCGCCGTCGCCCCCGGCCGCGCCCGAGGCGCCGCCGGCCGGCGCCTTGATGACCTCGGCCTTGCCACCGTCGCGCAGGCGGTCAGCGCCATCGGTGACGACCTGGTCGCCAACCTTCAGATCACCCTGCACGCCCGTCGACTCGCCATCCACGGCAAGCACCTGCACGCGACGCAGCGCGACCTGGCCATCGGCGGCCACGTAGACGAAGGTGCCGGGCGAACCACGCTGCACGGCCGCGGTGGGCACGACGAGCACGTTCTTCAGCGTGTCCAGCTGCAGGCGCACGTTGACGAACTGGTTGGAGAACAGCGCGTTGTCCTTGTTCGGGAACAGCGCCTTCACCTTGATGGTGCCGGTGCTGGCGTCGATGGCGTTGTCGGTGCTGTCCACGCGGCCCTGGGCCAGCATCTGCTTGTGCTCGCGGTCCCAGGCCTGCACGGCCAGCGGCTGCTTGTCAGCCAGCTGCTGGCGGATGCGCGCCAGCCGCGCATCGGGCACGGCGAAGACGACGGCCGCGGGCTGTGTCTGCGCGATGGTCAGCAGGCCGTTGACGTCGCTGGGCGTCACGCTGTTGCCGAGGTCGGCCTGCTTCAGGCCGGCCTGGCCCGAGATCGGTGCGGTGACCTTGGTGTACGACAGCTGCAGCCGGGCGTTGTCCAGCGTCGCCTTGTCGGACAGCAGCGTCGCCTCAAGCTGGCGCACCAGCGCCTGCTGCGTGTCCAGCTGCTGGCGCGGCGCGGCTTCCTTGGCGACCAGGTCCTGGTAGCGGACCAGGTCGGCGCGGGCGTTCTCCAGTTGCGCCTGGTCGCGGGCGAGCGCCGCAGCGGCCTGGTCGCGCGCGATCTCGAAGGCGCGCGGGTCGATCAGCGCCAGCACCTGGCCCGCCTTCACCGGCTGGCCTTCCTTGAAGTAGATGGCCTTCAGCTCGCCGCTGACCTTGGCGCGCACCACGGCCGTGTTGGCCGCCGCGATGCTGCCGATGGCATCCACCGCGACCGGCAGGTCGCGACGCTGCACGGCCGCGACGGACACCGGCTGCGCACCGGTGCGGCCGAAGCGGCCGCCGCCAGCGGCACCGCCGGCACCACCCGGGCGGCCGGCACCGCCTCCGGCGCCCGACGCCGCCGAGGCCGCACCCGCCGGGCCGCCGGCCCCCTCGCTGCTGCGGCCCTTCCACCACCAGCCGGCCAGCGCCACGCCGATGACGACGATGACGACCAGCACCCAGGTCCTGGCCTTGCCTGTCGACGTGCTGCGCTTGGAATCCTTGTTCTTCATGTTCGAGTTCACTCCTGGAGCGGTGGTGCAGTGTCCCGCCGCAATGTAGCTGGCGGATTGCTGGCCGACCATGGCTTCCGGCACCCGGCGGGACCCCGACAGGACCTAGGATGACGCCATGATCCGTTTGCTTGTCGGCCTGGGCAACCCAGGCTCCGAATACGAAGACACCCGCCACAACGCCGGCTTCTGGTGGATTGACGGCCTGGCGCGCGGCCTCAAGGTCAGCCTGGCGCCGGACAAGGCCTACCACGGCCTCGTCGCGCGGGCCAACAACGCCCCGGGTGCCAGCGGCCCGATCTGGCTGCTGCAGCCCATGACCTACATGAACCTCTCCGGCAAATCGGTGGCGGCGCTGGCGCGCTTCTTCAAGATCGCGCCGGACGAGATCCTGGCCATCCACGACGAGCTGGACCTGCCGCCCGGCGAGATGAAGTTCAAGAAGGGCGGCGGCAACGGCGGCCACAACGGGCTCAAGGACATGCAGGCCCAGCTCGGCAGCGCCGACTTCTGGCGGCTGCGGCTGGGCATCGGCCACCCGGGGCACCGCGACGAGGTGGCCGGCTACGTGCTGCGCCGCCCGCCGCTGGCCGAACGCCAGGCGGTGGAGGACTGCATCGAGAAGAGTTACGGGGCCGTCGAGCTGATGCTGCGCGGCGAGATGGACAAGGCCTTGGCCAAAATTCACGCCAAGCCGCCGCGCCCCAAGCCCCCCAAACCGCAGCCGCCGCAGGACACTCCAGCCTCATGAAACCCCTGCTGCCGGCCCTGGTCGTTGCCCTGTCCGCGCTCGCCGCCCCGGCCGCGCCGGCGCAGACGCAGGTCAAGCGCGCCCAGGTCTACCGCTGCGGCCCGGACGGCCGCGACCTGCGCGACTCGCCCTGCCCCGGCGTGGGCGCGGCCAGCAGCGTCGACTACGACCAGCCCGGCGCGGCCGACAGCAAGGCCGCCCGCGAACGCCATCTCGCCGAGGCCCGGCAGGCCACGGCCCTCGCGCAGGCCCGCCGCGCCAGCGAGGCCGAGGCGCGCGCCCAACGCACCGCTGCCGTCGGCCTGCAACGCCTGCCACCGCCCGCCACGGCCGCCAGCGCCACCGCGACGACCGCGCCGCCCCGGCGCCCGCACATGGCCCGCGCGCACAAGCCGGCCAAACCGGCCCAAGCGGCCTCCGCAACCGGCCGATAGAATCCGCGCCGTTGGTGCTCGCGCCCGGTCTCAAGCCGGGTGCAGTTCAACGGGAATCAGGAGGGCGGCCCACACCGTGGCGAACCTAACCTGAGCTGTCCCCGCAACGGTAAGCGAACGAGGCCTCACGGCCTCTCTGTTTGACCACAAGCCACTGGTGCCTGCACTGGGAAGGCGTCAAGCAGCGGTTCGCCAGCCCGGATACCGGCCAACGACGGGGCTGCCGCGCGCAATAACGCAGCAGCCGTTTTTCAGCCTTGCTGCGGGGGTCAGCGCGGCTGAGTGTTCGTTCGCGTCTGATTTCCATGTCCCACACCCTGCTCGCGGCCAGTCGGCCCGCGTCCGTCCTTTTCGCACTGTCCACCCTGGCCGTGGCCGCATCCGCGCACGCCCAGGCGCTGAACAAGCTCGACACCGTCGTCACCACCGCCACCCGCACACCGCAGCGCCTGGCCGACGTGCTGGCCGACCTGACCGTCATCACCCGCGCCGACATCGAGCGCCAGGCCTCCGCCAGCCTCGGCGACCTACTGCGCAACAACGGCTGCGCCGAGATGGTCCGCAACGGCGGCCCGGCCTCGACCACGTCGCTGTACCTGCGCGGCGCCGAGACGCGCCACACGCTGGTGCTGGTCGACGGCGTGCGCGTGGACTCGCAGTCCACCGGCGGCGCGAGCTGGCAGGGCATCCCCCTCGGCCAGATCGAGCGCGTCGAAGTGCTGAAGGGCCCGGCCAGCGCCATCTACGGCTCCGACGCCGTCGGCGGCGTGGTGCAGATCTTCACCCGCAAGGGCGGCAGCAAGACCGCGCTGGACCTGGGCGTGGCCGCCGGCAACCTCGGCACGCGCAAGGCCGACGCCGCCGTCTACGGCAGCGCCGGCATCTTCGACTACGCGCTGTCCGCCGGTGTCGACCGCAGCGATGGCTTCAACGCGACGACGCTGGACAACGCCTTCGGCTACGTGCCCGACCGCGACGGCTACCGCCGCTACGAGGCGAGCGCGCGCCTGGGCGCGCAGCTGGCCGAGGGCCACCGCGCCGAGGTCGTCGCGATCCGCAGCCACGTCAACGGCCAGTACGACGCGTCCAAGAGCAAGCCGCTGGTCGACGACCACACGCTGCAGGACACCGACGCCGCGCGCCTGTCCTGGACCGCGCAGTGGTCGCCCGCGCTGCAGACGCAGCTGAGCTACGGCGAATCGCGCGACCGCTACGAGACGACGCCGTCGCCTTACCTGACCATCACGCGCATCAAGAACCTGGCGCTGAGCGGCTACTACCAGCTCGCGCAGGGCCAGCAGATCACCTTCACCGGCGAGCGCGACGAGGACAAGCTGGAGAACAGCAGCCTGGTCGCCACCGACAAGATCGGCAAGCGCAGCCGCAACGCGGTCGGCGCGGGCTACATCCTGAACGCCGGCGCGTTCGGCTTCCAGGCCCACGCCCGCCACGACGACGACAGCCAGTTCGGCGGCGTCGACACCGGCACGCTGTTGGCTGGTTATGAAGTGGCGCCCGGCCTGCGTGTCGTCGGCTCCATCGGCAACGCCTTCCGCGCGCCGACGGTCTACCAGCAGGCGTCCCTCTACGGCCCGCTGAGCAAGCCCGGCACGCCGCTGCTGGAGGCCGAGAACGGCCACAACGTCGAGTTCGGCCTGAAGTACGCCGCGGGCGACAACGAGATCTCGGCCACCGCCTACCGCAACCGCGTCAGCAACCTGATCATCTTCGGCGCCGCCGGCCCCTGCAGTTATGGCTTCGGCTGCTACCAGAACGTCGCGCTGGCACGCCTGCAAGGCCTGACCCTGGCCGGCGGCACCAAGGTCGCGATGGTCAACCTGAAGGCCACGCTGGACCTGCAGGCGCCCAAGGACGTCAACACCGGCCTGCTGCTGGCCCGCCGCGCCAAGCGGCTGGGCACGGTCAACGCCGACACCGAGCTGGGCGACTGGCTGCTGGGCGCCGGCGTGCAGTGGTCGGGCGCGCGCTTCGACAACGCGGCCAACACCCGCAAGCTGGGCGGCTACGGCCTGATGAACCTGAGCGCGCAGTACAAGATCAGCCGCGAGCTGAAGATGCAGCTCAACGTCGACAACGCGTTCGACCGCGACTACACGACGGCCTACGGCTACGCGTCCGCGCCGCGCACGGTGCTGGTGTCGCTGCGCTGGTCCCCCCAGCTCTAAGCTGCAGAGGATGAGCTTGCACGACCTCATCGTCGGCGGCCAGCGCAGCGGCAAGTCGCGCCAGGCCGAGCGGCTGGCGCTGCGCTGGCAGGCCGGCGGCGGCCGCGTGGTGGTCATCGCCACCGCGCTGGCCGCCGACGACGAGATGCGTGCGCGCATCGCCCACCACCGCGCCACGCGGCCGGCGGGCTTCGACACGCTCGAAGCCCCGCTGCGCCTGAGCGCGGCCCTTCAAGAAGTCGACGACGCCGGCACGCTGGTCATCGTCGACTGCCTGACGCTGTGGCTCACGAACTGGCTGATGCCCATGGACGGCGCGCCCGACGAGGCCGGCTGGCTCGCCGAACGCGACGCGCTGCTGGCGCTGCTGCCGGAGCTCTCGTCCACCGTCGTCTTCGTGTCCAACGAGGTCGGCTGGGGCATCTCGCCGCTGGGCCGCGAGGTGCGCGACTATGTGGACGAACTCGGCCGGCTGAACCAGGACGTGGCCCGCCGCTGTGGCCAGCTGACACTGATGGTCGCGGGCCAGCCCTGGACCCGGACCATCGAGGAAGCCTCCGATGCTTAAGCATTTGTTCCTGTCGCTGCTGCTCGCCTGCACGCTGCCCGCCCGGGCCATCGACATCAGGGACGACCTGGGCCACACGACCACGCTGGCCGCACCGCCGCAGCGCATCGTCAGCCTGCTGCCGTCGCTGACAGAGACCGTCTGCGAGCTGGGCGCCTGCGCGCGCCTGGTCGGCGTCGACCGGTATTCCAACTTCCCCGCCAGCGTGAACGCGCTGCCCAAGCTGGGCGGCATGGACGACACCAATGTCGAGCTGATCGCGTCGCTCAAGCCCGATGTCGTGTTCGTGGCCGTGTCCTCGCGCGTGGCCGACCGGCTGCGCGGGCTGGGCATGAAGGTCATCGCGCTGGAGCCGCGCAGCTACCGCGACGTGCAGCGCGTGCTGGACACCATCGGCCTGGCGCTGGGCGTGCCGGACGCCCAGCGCGTGTGGCGCTACATCGAGGCCGGCGTCGCCGCCGCGGCCGCCAGCGTACCGGCCCAGGCGCGCGGCCTGCGCGTGTACTACGAGGTCGCGCCCGGCCTGTACGCGGCCGGCACGGTCTCCTTCATGGGCGAGACGCTGACGCGGCTGGGTGCGGGCAACATCATTCCGCCCGACCTCGGGCCCTTTCCCAAGATCAACCCCGAGTTCGTCGTCAAGGCCAACCCGGCGCTCATCATGGTCGGTGCACGCGGCGCGCAAGGCCTGACCGAGCGCCCCGGCTGGCACAGCATCGACGCCGTCCGGCGCGGCCGCATCTGCATCTTCAAGCCCGAGGAAGGCGACATCCTCGCCCGCCCGGGCCCGCGCATGGCCGAGGCCGCGCAGATCATGGCCAAGTGCCTGCGCGAGAAGGCGGCCCCGTGAACCTGCGCCCCGGCCTGCTGCTCGCGCTGCTGCTGGGCGTCGGTGTGCTCGGCATCGTCGCCGGCGTGGCCACCGGCAGCACGGGCTGGGCCCACCTCGGCGACGAAGGCATGGGCCTGATCCTGTGGGAGATCCGCCTGCCCCGCTCCCTCGGCGCGTGGTGGGCCGGCGCGCTGCTGGGCATGGCCGGCGCCATCTCGCAGGGCCTGTTCCGCAACCCGCTGGCCGACCCCTACCTGCTGGGCAGCGCGTCCGGCGCGCAGCTGGCGGTGGCCGTCACGCTTGCGCTGACGGGCACGGCCGCGCACAACGCCTCGCTGCTGACGCACCTGGGCCTGACCGGCGTGGCCTTCATCGGCACGCTGGCCGGCGTGAGCCTCACGCTCGTGCTCGCGCGCGGCGTGGAGCAGACGCTGCGGCTGCTGCTGGCGGGCGTGGTCGTCGGCGTGGTGCTGAACGCGCTGACCAACCTGGCCACGCTGTGGTCGCCGGACATCCTGCGCGCCATGCAGGCCTTCCTGCTCGGCAACACCGGGCTGCTGGGCTGGCGCAGCGTGACCGTGATGGCGGCCTGCGGCGTGGCGGCGGCGCTGGTCGGCCTGCTGGCCAGCCCGGCGCTGGATGCACTGACGCTGGGCGAGTCCACCGCCGCGTCGCTGGGCGTGCGCCTGCCCACCGTGCGGCTGCTGCTCGTCTTCGCGTTCGCCCTCGCGGTGGGCGCGGCCGTGGCGCAGACGGGCATCGTCGCCTTCGTCGGCCTCGTCGCCCCCCACCTCGTGCGTGCCGTGTGCGCCACGCTGCACGGCTGGCTGATCGTGCTGTCGGCCGCGGCCGGCGGCGCGCTGCTGCTGGCGGCGGACGTGATCGCCCGCGCCGTCATCCGGCCACAGGAGCTGCCGGTGGGGCTGGTCACCGCGCTGGTCGGCGGGGTGTACCTGCTGGTGCTGATGCACCGCCGCGGAGCGCCCCGGAAATGAGGCCCCTCGCCCAGCCCTGCGGCGCTGCACGCGCGCATGCCCGGTCGGTCCCTCGAGGGGGTGGCGATGCTTGCGGCATGGAGCCGCAAGCCCATCGCCAGCGCGGACCGGCTTGGGAGCGGCCCGGCGCTCGGCCCGCAGGATTCATGCGAAAGCAACCGACATGACTGCGCTGTACGCCCGCATCACGCGCGTGCGCATCGACGGGCGCGACCTCATCCGCGACATCGACCTGAGCATTGCGCAGGGCCGCTGGACGGCCATCGTCGGCCCCAACGGCGCGGGCAAGTCCACGCTGCTGCGCGCCATCGCCGGCCTGCAGCGCTGCGACGGCGAGACGACGCTGGCCGGCCGGCCGCTGCACGCATGGCCGCCGCGCGAACGTGCCCGCCAGCTCGCCTGGATGGGCCAGCAGGAGACCGGCGCCGACGACCTGACCGCGCTGGACGTGGTGCTGCTGGGCCGCCTGCCGCACCGCCCCTGGCTCGTGCCGCCCACTGCGGCCGACCACGACGCCGCACGGGTGGCGATGGAGGCGACGCAGAGCTGGGCCTGGCGCGAACGCCGCCTGGGCTCGCTGTCCGGCGGCGAACGCCAGCGCGTGCTGCTCGCCCGGGCACTCGCCGTGCAGGCGCCGCTGACGCTGATGGACGAGCCGCTGGCCCACCTGGACCCGCCGCACCAGGCCGAATGGATGGCACTGGTGCGCGAGCGCGTGGCGGCCGGCCACAGCGTCGTCAGCGTGCTGCACGAACTGCACCTGGCACTGCAGGCCGACCACCTCGTGCTGATGGCCGATGGCCGCATCGTGCACACCGGCGAACCGGCCGACCCGGCGCTGCACGACGCGCTGCGGCGCGTCTTCGGGCCCAGCCTGCGCATCGTGCAGCTCGAAGGCCGCTGGGTGGCCCTGCCGCTATGAGCTCCGCACGGCGGCCCGAAGGGGCTCGGCGCCTGCCCGGCGGGACCGCGCGCAGCGCGAAGGGTGCGCCATGACCGCCTGCCCCGCCCTCTTCATCAGCGCGCCGTCGTCGGGCTCCGGCAAGACCAGCGTGACCGCGGCCATCGCGCGCAGCCAGGCGCGCCGCGGCAAGCGGGTGCGCGTGTTCAAGACCGGGCCGGACTTCCTCGACCCCACCATCCTCGAACGCGCCAGCGGCCACCCGGTCTACCAGCTCGACCTGTTCATGGGCGGCTTCGCGCATTGCCAGGCGCTGCTGGTCGACGCGGCGCGCGAGGCCGACCTCATCCTCGTCGAAGGCGTCATGGGCCTGTTCGACGGCGACCCGAGCAGCGCGGACCTCGCCGCCGCCTTCGGCCTGCCGGTCGTCTGCGTCATCGACGCCTCGGCCATGGCCCAGACCTTCGCGGCGGTGGCCACCGGCCTGCAGCGCTTCAGGCCCGAACTGCGCCACTGCGGCGTCATCGCCAACCGCGTGGGCAGCGCCGCGCACGGCCGCATGCTGGGCGAAGGCCTGCCCCGCGACCTGCCGCTGATCGCGGCCTTGCCGCGCGACGCGGCGCTCAGCCTGCCCGAGCGCCACCTCGGCCTCGTGCAGGCGCTGGAGCAGCCCGCGCTCGACGCGCAGCTGAACGCCTGGGCCGATGCCTGGGAGGCGGCCCTGCGACCCGGCTTCCCCTTCAAGTCCCAGCGCTTCGAGGCCGACGCCGAACCGCCGCGGCCGCGACTGCTGCAAGGCCGGCGCATCGCCATCGCGCGCGACGC
Source organism: Roseateles sp. (assembly GCF_965229315.1). GTDB lineage: Bacteria > Pseudomonadota > Gammaproteobacteria > Burkholderiales > Burkholderiaceae_C > Pelomonas. The sequence goes on along the minus strand of NZ_CBDDJA010000002.1, from coordinate 109,557 downwards.
CGCCTTCGGCTTCATCTACCCGGCCAACGTGGACACACTGCGGGCGCTGGGCGCCGAGCTGGCGTTCTTCTCGCCCATCCGCCACGAAGCGCTGCCCGACTGCGATGCACTGTGGCTGCCGGGCGGCTACCCCGAGCTGCACGCCGACGCGTTGCGCGCCCATCCGACGCTGTTCGCCGCCCTCGCCGCCCACGTGGCGGCGGGCCGGCCGCTGCTGGCCGAATGCGGCGGCATGCTGGCGCTGCTGGAGGCGCTGACCGACGTCGACGGCCGCGCGCATGCCATGGCCGGCGTGCTGCCCGGCGACGCCCGCGTGCAGCCGCGCCTGGCGGCGCTCGGCCTGCAGGCCATCGCCTGGCCCGAGGGCCCGCTGCGCGGCCACAGCTTCCACCACTCGACGCTGGACACGCCGCTCGCCCCCATTGCGCAGGCCAGCAACCCCAACGGCGGCCGCACGGCCGAGGCGCTCTACCAGCACGGCTCGCTGCGTGCGAGCTACATCCACCACTACTTCCCGTCCAACCCCGAGGCCGTCGCGGCCTTCTTCGCAGGCTGAGCGCAGATGCAAATCGAACAACCCCCGGTCGACCGCGAACGCGTCATCCCCAGCGGCGAGCGCCGCGGCCTGGTGCTGGTGCACACGGGCGATGGCAAGGGCAAGAGCACGGCCGCCTTCGGCCTGGCGCTGCGCGCCCATGGCCGCGGCAAGCCGGTGCTGGTCTACCAGTTCATGAAGGTGCCCAGCGCGCGCTTCGGCGAGCACCGCGTGTTCGAGCAACTGGGCGTGCCCATCATCGGCCTGGGCGACGGCTTCTCGTGGAAGAGCAAGGACCTGGAGCACTCCGCCGACCTGGCCCGCGAAGGCTGGGCGCGCGCCGAGAGCAGCATCCGTGGCGGCGAGCATTTCCTCGTCGTGCTGGACGAGATCATGTACCCGCTGCGCTACGGCTGGGTGTCGCTGGACGCGGTGCTGGCCTGCCTGCGCGAGCGGCCTTCGCATGTGCACGTGGTGCTGACGGGGCGGGGCGCGCCGGCCGAGCTGATCGCGCTGGCGGACACGGTGACGGAGATGACGATGGTCAAGCATCACTACCGGGCGGGTGTGCCGGCGCAGCGCGGCATCGAGGACTGATGGACACCCTGACCATCTGCACCACCTGCGCCGACGGCCAGGGCCGGGCGCTGCTCGAAGCCGTCGAGAACGAGGCGCTGGCGCGCGACTGGCCGCTGCCCGTGCGCGGCCAGGCTTGCATGTCGGCCTGCAGCCGCAGTTGCACGGCGGCGCTGCAGGGCGCGGGCAAGCACAGCTACCTGTTCGGGCAACTGGCGGCGGACGCGGCCAGCGTCGAGGCGCTGCTGGACGTGGCCGCCCAGCATGCGCAAGCCGGCGACGGCCTGCTCGCCTGGGACCGCCGGCCCGAGCGGCTCAAGGGCGGCCTCATCGCCCGCCTGCCGCCGCTGGCGTGACGGCCATGGCGCTGCTGCTGCCGCTGGCGATTGGGGTGGCCCTGCTGGTGGACCGGCTGGGCGAACCGCCCACCTGGGCGCACCCGGTCGTGGGCATGGGCCGCTATCTCGGCCTGTTCAGGCTGACCCGGCTGCCGCCGGCCCTGGGCTTCATGGCCGGCGCACTGGCCTGGCTGGTGGGCGCGGCCCTGGTGGCCTTCATCGCGCTGTGGCTGGAGGGCTGGGTGCTGATCGCGCTCCAGCCCTGGGCGTCGCCGCTGCGCCTCATCGGCGCCGCGGCACTGATCGGCCTGCTGCTGAAGCCGCTGCTGGCCTGGGCGCTGCTGGCCGACGAGGTGCTGGCCGTGGAGACGGCGCTGGCCGAATCTCTGGATGCGGGCCGCGCGCGGCTGTCGCGCTTGGTCAGCCGCGACACGTCGGCACTCAGCGCGGTCGAGGTGCGCGAGGCCGCCATCGAGACGCTGGCCGAGAACCTGAACGACTCCGTCATCGCGCCGCTGTTCTGGTTCGCCATCGCCGGCCTGCCGGGTGCGGCGCTCTACCGCTTCGCCAACACGGCGGACGCGATGTGGGGCTACCGGGACGAGCGCGAGTGGAGCGGCAAATGGGCCGCGCGCGCGGACGACCTGCTGTCCTGGCTGCCAGCCCGCCTGACGGCGCTGGTGCTGATGCCGCCGTCGCTGCGCGCGCTGCTGCACGAGGCGCGCCGCACGCCGTCGCCCAACAGCGGCTGGCCCATGGCCGCGATGGCGCTGCGGCTGCACGTGCGCTTGAGCAAACCCGGCGTCTACACGCTGCACGCGGCCGGCCGGCCCGTCCAGGCGGGCGACCTGCACGCCGCATGCAACGCCGCCCGGCAGGCCGTCATCGCCGGCACGGTGCTGCTGGCGGCGCTGGCCTGGGCGCTCAGGGGCTGAACGCGATGCAGCCCCTGACGCCCGTGCATGGCGGCCCGGACGACGGGCCGCCGGCCGTACACGATTTCTCCACCAACGCCAGCCCGCTGGGCCCGCCGCCTGCGCTGATGAGCGCCGTGCAGCAGGCCGACCGCCGCACCTACCCCGACCCGGCCTACCGCGCGCTGCGCCGCCAGCTCGGCCGCGCCCATGGCGTGGACGCCGAGCGCGTGCTGCCCACGGCCGGCGGCGCCGAAGGCCTGCGCCGCCTGACGCTGGCCGCGATGCTCGCCGGCCGCCGTGAGGTCTGGGTGCCGCAACCTGGCTTTGGCGACTACGCGCTCGCGGCGCAGGCGCTGGGCCTGGCCGTGAAACCCTATGCCGACCCGGCGGACATCCGCCCGATGGTGCCGGCGCTGGTGTGGTGCTGCGAGCCGTGCAACCCGACCGGCGAGAGCCTCGAGGCCTTGCCGGCGCTGGCGAGCGAGCACCTGGTCGTGGTGGACCGCGCCTATGAACCCCTGCGCCTGCACGGCACCGCGCCGCCGCTGCCGCCCTCGGCCTGGCAGATGCACTGCCCCAACAAGGCGCTGGGCCTGACGGGCGTGCGCGCGGGCTACCTGGTCGCCCCCGCGCAGGATGACACCTGGGCACATGCGCTGTCGCTGGCGCCGAGCTGGGTGTTGTCGGCCGAGGGCGTGGCGATGCTCGGCCACTGGCATGACACCGCCACGCAGGCCTGGCTGGCCGACGCCCGCGCGCAACTGGGCCCGTGGGCCGCCACGCAGCGCGGCATGCTCGCCGCGTGCGGCTGGACCGAACAGCGGCCGAGCTGCACCCCTTTCTGGCTGGCCCGCCCGCCGCGGCCCGACATCGCGCCGCGGCTGCGCGAGCGCGGCATCCGCGTGCGCGATGCGGCATCCTTCGGCCTGCCCGGCTGGGTGCGCGTGTCGGCCCAGCCGCCGCGCAGCCAGCGGGCGCTGCAGCAGGCGCTGCTTGATATCGAAAGCGAACTCTCATGACCGCCAAGGCAGTGATGGTGCTGGGCACGACCAGCGGCGCCGGCAAGAGCTGGCTCGCGACGGCGCTGTGCCGCTGGTATGCGCGCCAGGGGCTGAAGGTGGCGCCGTACAAGGCCCAGAACATGAGCAACAACGCGCGCGTCGTCCCGGGCCTGCATGACCGCCTTGGCGAGATCGGCAGCGCCCAGTACTTCCAGGCGCTGGCGGCGCGGCGCGTGCCCGAGGTGCGCATGAACCCGGTGCTGCTCAAGCCCGAGGCCGACACGCACAGCCAGGTCGTCGTGCTGGGCGACGTGGACGCCGAACTCTCGCGCCTGCCGTGGCGCCAGCGCAGCGCGCTGCTGTGGCCGCGTGCCGAAGGCGCGCTGCACGCGCTGATGGCCGAGAACGACGTGGTCGTCATCGAGGGCGCGGGCTCGCCGGCCGAGATCAACCTGGCGGCCAGCGACTACGTGAACCTGGGCACCGCGCGCGCATCGGGCGCGGCCTGCCTGCTGGTCACCGACATCGACCGCGGCGGCGCCTTCGCGCACCTGTACGGCACGCACCAGCTCATGCCCGCCGACGTGCGCGCACAGGTGCGCGGCTTCGTGCTGAACCGCTTCCGCGGCGATGCGGCGCTGCTGGCGCCCGGCCCTGAACAACTGCAGGCGCTGACGGGCGTGCCCACCATCGCCACGCTGCCGATGTGGCGCGGCCACGGCCTGCCGGAGGAGGATGGCATTCATGACGACCCCGGGCCCGCGAGTACGCAGGCCGCCCCCCAGGGGGGCCCGGCCGCCCTTGGGAGCGGCCCGGCGCGCGGCCGGAGCGACGACGCGACCACCGGCGCCGGCCTGCACATCGCCGTCATCGCCTACCCGCGCATCTCCAACCTCGACGAGTTCCAGCCGTTGCGGCAGTTGCCCGGCGCGCGGCTGTCCTGGGCACGCGAACCCCGCGACCTGGCCGGCGCAGACTGGATCGTTCTGCCGGGCAGCAAATCCACCGCAGCCGACCTCGCCTGGCTGCGCGCGCAGAAGCTCGACGCCGCCATCAACACCCACCGCGGTCGCGTGCTGGGCATCTGCGGCGGGCTGCAGATGCTGGGCGAGGCGCTGGTGGACACACACGGCGTGGACGGCAATGCGCCGGGCCTGGGCCTGCTGCCGCTGGTGACCGTGTTCGAGCCGGACAAGCGGCTGCGCAGCACGCAGTTCCGCTTCAGTGACGAACTGGATGCGCCCTGGCAGGCGCTCACCGGCGTGCAGGCCGCGGGCTACGAGATCCGCCACGGCCGCACCCAGCCTCACCCGGGCCTGCCCGCGCCGCGCGTGGCGCTGCGCAACGCGGCGGGCGAGGCGGTGGGCTGGCAGGCCGACCGGGTGCTGGGCCTGTACGCACATGGCCTGTTCGAGCAGCCGGCCGTGCTGCAGGCGCTGTTCGACGCCGGCGTGCGCCCGCTGGACGCCGTCTTCGACGGCCTGGCCGATTTCATCGACGGCCATTTCGCGGCGGGGACGTTGGCTGGCCTGATCGCGTGAGCCCCCCCCATCGCCTCAGCGCATGGGCCCACCGGGCCGTCGAAAGTCCGCACGGGCCGCGCATTGCGCTCAGAATGGCGGCGTCAACCGCCTCTTGAAGCGACCCCATGACGGACGATCTTGGTTCGGACGCCGACTACCACATGCGTCTCCTGGTCGACCGCGTGCCGTCGATGCTGGCGTACTGGGACCACCACCTGATCTGCCGGTTTGCGAACCGTGCCTATGAGGCCTGGTTCGGCGTCGACCCGGACCGCCTGCTCGGCACGTCGATCCGCGATCTGCTCGGCCCGGAGCTGTTCGCGATGAACCGCCCCTACATGCTCAAGGCGCTCGCGGGGGAGCGACAGGTGTTCGAGCGCATGGTGCCAGGGCCGGGCGGCATCCAGCGCCAATCCCTGGCCGAATACATCCCCGACCGCGTCGACGGCGAGGTGCGCGGGTTCCTGGTTCAGGTCACCGACGTGAGCGAGCTGAAGGAGACGCAGGCGGCCCTGCAGCGCGAGAACCAGCTTCGGGTCCAGATCGAGGCCCATGCGGCCCAGCTCCAGGCCTTGCTGGCGGAGCGCACGCAGATGCTGGACGTGCTGGCGCACGAAGTGCGGCAGCCCCTGAACAATGCGTCGGCCGCGCTGCAAAGCGCCATGGGCTCGCTGCGCGCCAGCGGCGACGGGTTCACGTCGGACCGGGTGCTGAGGGCGCAGGGGGTGCTGTGCGATGTGCTGGGCAGCATCGACAACACCCTGGCCGTCGCGTGCTTGCTCGCCAGGCCCGAGCCGATACAGCGGGACGACGTGGACATCGCCACCCTGGTCGCGGTGGCCATTGCCGACATGCCCGCCGAGGAGCGGGGCCGTATCCAGATTCAGCGCGACACCCCCACGCGCACCGCGCTGATGGACATGAGCCTGATGCGCCTGGCGCTGCGCAACCTGCTGTCCAACGCGCTGAAGTTCAGCCCACCAGGGTCTGCCGTGCAACTGCGCATCGGCGACTGCGACGAGCCGCCCGCGCTGCTGATCGACGTGACCGACCACGGCGCGGGCATCCCCGCAACGCTGCTGCCGCAGCTGTTCACGCGCGGCGGCCACGGCAGCGGCGCCCACGGCAGCGGCCTGGGCCTGGGCCTGGGCCTGGGCCTGTACATCGTCGAGCGCGTCATGTCCTTGCACGGCGGCACGGCCGAACTGCTGAACACCGGCCCCGGCGGCACGACGCTGCGGCTGGTCGTCACGCAGGCCGATCCCGGCGCGTCGCGCTGAGGCCCGTCAGATCGCCTTCAGCGGCGCCCGGAAGGCGTAGCCGATGCCGGACTTCGCCTGCAACGGCGCCGCCGCCGACGTGGCGCGCTCGATGCGCCGGCGAAGGCGAAACACCGTGCCGTTCAAGCCGCCAGAGGACTCGGGGTCCGGCGCGCCGCCCAGGCGCACCAGCAGGGTTTCCCGCGGCACGACATCACCGTTGGACTCGACGAAACATTCCAGCAGTGCCCGGTCCCGCGCACTCAGATCGACGCGCGCGCCATCGGGGGCCAGCAACTGGCCCAGCCGCCGGTCCAGGTGCCAAGTCTGCTGCACCAGGCCCGCCACGCCCGCGCGCCGCTGCACCGCCTCGATGGCCACGGCCACCTGTTCAAACTGCACGGGCTTGGCCAGGTACATGTCGGCACCGGCCTGGATGACCTGCTTGAATGTGTCGGCTCCCAGGCGCCCCGAGACGACGAGGATGCCGGCGCTGGTGCGGCGGCGCAGCACGTTCATCAGGTCGATGCCGTCCACGCTCGGCAGCATCAGGTCGGTGACATAGAAGTCGTGGCTGTACGGCTGGGCGCTGGCCAGCAGGTCGGCACTGTCCGCATACGTGGTGACTTCGATGCCGAGGCCGCGCAGATGGCGGGACAAGCCGTCCGTGTAGGGAAGGTCGTCGTCGATCAGCGCCAGGGTGTTGGGCAGCATGGCGCGCAGGATGGGGCTTCGCGGGCGGGGATTCAACCCCAGAGTTGCTGGCGCGTCGCCACCGTCGATCCGCATGAGAAATTACCGCAAACCCATCATGCGCGAATAAATTCGTTACCAAAAACATTTGTTCGCGATGACACTGGCGGCACGCAATCGACGCCCCAAGCGTGGAGTGCGGCCCTGCACTACCGCACCCACCCATCCGCACCGCCAGGAGCCCGCGACATGAAAAACCTCAGCGTAAAAAACCAACTGATGATCGCGTTCGGCGCGCTCGTCATCCTCGTGCTGTTCGTCAGCCTGCTGGGGCTGCACAGCCTGAGCGGCGCGAATGACCGGTTCTCGGGCTATGTCAGCGGCGCGGCCGAACGCGAGAACCTGGCCACGGACGTGCGCATCTTCGCCAACCGCCGTGCCATCGGCGTGCGCGACATGGTGCTGGTCAAGACGGCGGCTGATCGCGAGTCGGCCAAGACCATGGCGGTCAAGGCCAACGAAGACCTGCAGGTGAGCCTGAAAGCGCTGAAGGACGCCCTCGCGGGCGCGCCCGATGCCACCGAGCATGATCGGGCGCTGGTGGCTGCGATCGACAAGGTCGAGTCCCAGTACGGCCCCGTCGCCGTGGCCATCGTCGGGCTGGCTGCCTCCGGCAAGATCGACGAGGCCGTGGACAAGATGAACATCGAATGCCGTCCCCTGCTGGCATCGCTGCTCGCCGCGACCAAGGACTACATCACCTACAGCCAGGCGCAGGCGAAGCTCAATGTCGCGGCGTCTGCCGCCGCCTACGCCAGCCAGCGCACGATGATGCTGGGCATCAGCGCCTTCGCGGTGGCGGTGGCCGTGGTGCTGGGGTGGTTGATCACGCGCCGCCTGGTGACGGCGCTCGGCGCCGAACCGGCCGATCTCAGCGACGCCGCCCAACGTGTCGCCCAGGGCGACCTCAGCCCGCTGCGGGGCGCGGATGACGCCGCCGAAGGCAGCGTGCTGGCCTCGATGGGCAAGATGCAGGGGCAGCTCGTCGGCCTGATCAGCCAGGTGCGGACGTCCGCCGACAGCATCGCCACCGCCAGTGCCCAGATCGCACAGGGCAACAACGACCTCTCCAGCCGCACCGAAGAACAGGCCTCCGCGCTGGAGGAAACGGCCGCGTCGATGGAGGAGCTCAGCGCCACCGTCAAGCAGAACGCCGACAGCGCCCGTCAGGCCAACCAGCTGGCCCAGGGCGCCAGCGCCGTGGCCATCAAGGGCGGCGACGTGGTGGGCCAGGTCGTGCAGACCATGAAGGGCATCAACGACAGCTCCAGGAAGATCGCCGACATCATCGGCGTCATCGACGGCATCGCCTTCCAGACCAACATCCTGGCGCTGAACGCCGCGGTGGAGGCGGCCCGGGCCGGCGAGCAGGGCCGCGGCTTCGCCGTCGTCGCCTCCGAGGTGCGCAACCTCGCGGGCCGCTCGGCCGAGGCGGCCAAGGAGATCAAGACGCTGATCGGCGCCAGCGTCGAACGCGTCGAACAAGGCTCGGTGCTGGTCGACCAGGCGGGCACGACGATGACCGAAGTCGTCGCCTCCATCCAGCGCGTGACGGACATCATGGGCGAGATCAGCGCCGCGAGCACCGAGCAGAGCGCGGGCGTCAGCCAGGTGGGTGAAGCGGTCACGCAGATGGACCAGGCGACGCAGCAGAACGCGGCGCTTGTGGAGGAAAGCGCCGCGGCCGCCGAGAGCATGAAGGTGCAGGCGCAACAACTGGTGCAGGCGGTGGCGGTGTTCAAGCTCGCCGACGAACGAGGCCACGCCACGACAACGGCCGGCTCGACGCCTGTGGTGGAACGACGTTCACCGGACCGGGCAAAGAACGTCATCCGGCCCGCCTTCAAGGCCAAGCCTGCCGCGCGCAAGGCGGCGTCCTCCGAGCCCACGCCGCTGCCCCAGGCGCGCAGCAAGACGGGCACCGACAACTGGGAATCGTTCTGAACGCAGCGCGAAGGCAAACGACATGAACATGCTTGTACAGACCCATCGCGTGGACACGCGAACCGTGGCCGCGATGCCCAAGGAGTTCCTCAGTTTCCGTCTGGGCGGCGAGGAGTACGGCATCGACATCCTGCGCGTGCAGGAGATCCGCCGCTATGAAGCGCCCACCCGCATCGCCAACGCAGCGCACTTCATCAAGGGCGTCATCAACCTGCGCGGCGTCATCGTGCCCATCGTCGACCTGCGCCTGAAGCTCGGCTGCGAGAGCGCCGACTACACCGACTTCACCGCGGTCATCGTGCTGAACCTCAGCGACCGCGTGATCGGCGTGGTGGTCGACTCGGTGTCGGACGTGCTGGAGCTGGGCGCCGACAGCATCAGGCCCGTGCCCGAGATGAGCTCATCCGTGGGACCGGGCTTCATGCTGGGCATCGGCTGCATCCGCACCGGCGACGTGGAGCGCATGCTCATCCTGACGGACATCCAAGCCCTGATGAGCAGCGACGAGATGGGGTTGATGGCTGCGGCGGCGCTGCATTGAGCGGCGGCTGAAGCGGCGCCCGGCGCCGCGGTGGAAAAGGGCAAGATGCCGGCCTGAATCCATCCTTCGGAGAGGCCATGCGCCACCTGTTCGCCGCGGCAGCCGCCGCGGCCACCCTCACCCTGCCGCTGCCTGCGCTCGCCTGGCGCTCGGACGGCCACCAGACCGCCGCGACGATCACGGCCGCCCTCATCAAGGGCACGCCGGCCGAGGCCCGCGTGAAGGCGCTGCTGGGCGACCTGACGCTGGCCGACGCCGCCGTGTGGGCCGACTGCGCCAAGGGCATCAAGCCCGACAGCGGCTACCGCTACCCGTCGCCCGGCCGCTATGCAAGCTGCGCGCCGATGGAGACGCCCGAGCACATCGCCGAGATGGCGGACTACGTGCGCCGCAACTTCCGCCAGTGCCATCCGCACGCCGGCGAGGAGGACTGCCACCAGCAATACCACTACACCGACGTCGCGCTGCAGCGCAGCCGCTACATCGAGGGCTTCGCGGGCACCAGCAGCCACGACATCGTGGGCGCGATGCAGGCGGCCATCCGGGTGCTGCAGGGCCAGCCCGCGACGGCGCCGATGGACTTCAAGTCACCGCGCGAGGCGCTGCTCGTGCTGGTCCACCTGGTGGGCGACCTGCATGAGCCGCTGCACGTCGGCACCGCCTACCTCGACACCCAGGGCCGCTACGTCGACCCCGACAAGACGGGCCTGGACCCCGACAGCGTCACCACCGGCGGCAACAGCCTGCACGTCGCCGGCACGCCACTCACCGGGCCAGGGTCGCTGAACCTGCACACCGTGTGGGACCTGGTGCCCGAGACCTTCAAGCCCCGGCACGTCGATGCTGCCTGGCTGGCGCAGGCGCGCCAGGTGCCCCCCGACGGCGGCAGCCCGCTCGACTGGCCAGCGCGCTGGGCCAGCGAGTCACTGCAGCAGGCGAACGTCGCCTTCGAGGGCCTCGCGTTTTCGCCCAAGCAGGGCGCGAACTGGGACGTCGGCCTGCCGCGCGGCTACGACGCCCGGGCCGACGCCATCAAGCACAGGCAGCTGGCGCTGGCCGGCGCACGGCTGGCCGGGTTGCTCAGGACGCTGTTCCCGCAGTAGGCGGGGCCGCCGTCAAACGCCGGTACTTCTGCATCAGCGTCTCGCGCGTCTCGATGTGCGCCGGGTTGAGCGGGATGCAGGCGACCGGGCACAGCATCACGCACTGCGGCTCGTCGAAATGGCCCACGCACTCGGTGCACTTGCCCGGGTCGATCTGGTAGAACTCCTCGCCCATGCTGATCGCCTGGTTCGGGCAGGCGGGTTCGCAGACGTCGCAGTTGATGCATTCGTCCGTGATCATCAGCGCCATGCCACACCTCCACCCGGCTGGCGGACGAACACGGCACGCGCCTGCATGCGCGCGCCGCGCGTGGCGGGGCAAGGCATGCCTTGCCGATTCCCGCCCCGCGTGTCCGTGATCATCAGCGCCATGCCACACCTCCACCCGGCTGGCGGACGAACACGGCACGCGCCTGCATGCGCGCGCCGCGCGTGGCGGGGCAAGGCATGCCTTGCCGATTCCCGCCCCGCGTGTCCGTGATCATCAGCGCCATGCCACACCGCCACCCGGCTGGCGGACGAACACGGCACGCGCCTGCATGCGCGCGCCGCGCGTGGCGGGGCAAGGCATGCCTCGCCGATTCCCGCCCCGCGTGTCCGTGATCATCAGCGCCATCGTCAGCCCTCCTTGAACTTGTCGTTCAGCCGGGCCAGCACGACCGGCGACACGAACTCGGCCACCTCGCCGCCCAGCGTGGCGATCTCGCGCACGAAGGTGCTGGACGTGTACTGGTGGCGCTCGCCAGGCGTCAGGAAGATGGTCTCGACCTCGGGCATGAGCTTGCGGTTCATGCCGGCCATCTGGAACTCGTACTCGAAGTCGCCACCGGTGCGCAGCCCGCGCACGACGACCCGGCCCGCGTTCTCACGCACGAAATCGCGCAGCAGTCCGTCGAAGGCGATGACCTCGACATTGCCCAGCGGCGCGGCCGCCTCCTGGGCCATGGTCAGCCGTTCATCCAGGCTGAACAGCGTCTTCTTGTGATGGCCCACCGCCACCGCCAGGACGAGGCGCTCGAACAGGCCGGCCGCGCGGCGCATCAAATCCTCGTGGCCCAAGGTGATGGGGTCGAAGGTGCCGGGATAGACGGCGGTGATGGTGGTGCGCGAGGTCATGGTGGGGTCCGGCGATGCGTCAATCATGCCCGCGCTGGAGCAACTGGTAGTGGACCGCGCCGGCCCGCCCCTGCCGCCAGGCGCTGAACCCGGCCGGCGGCACGACCTCGCCGGGGGATTCGATGTAGATCAGCCCGCCTTCGGCCAGCAGCGCGACGGCCGCGGCCAGCGCGCGGTCGAACAGGTCGTCCGCGAACGGCGGGTCGAGAAAGATGAGGTCGAAGCGGTCCGCGCAGGCCGTCATCCAGTTCAGTGCATTGGCGCGGTGGATGGTGATGGCCATGGCCTGCAGGCGCCGCTGGCTGGCGCGCAGCCCGTCCACCAGCTCCGCCTCGCGCTCGACCATCACCACCGCATCCGCCCCGCGCGACGCGGCCTCGAAACCGAGCGCGCCGCTGCCCGCAAAGGCGTCCAGCACGCGCCAGCCGGTCAGCGTCTGGCCCAGCCAGTTGAACAGCGTCTCGCGCACGCGGTCGGACGTGGGGCGCAGGCCCGGCACGTCTGGCACGGGCAGCTTGGAGCGCTTCCATTGCCCGCCGATGATGCGCACTTCGCCCGGCCCGCGCGACGCGGCCGCAGGCCATGGGCGGCCGGGCGGCTTGCCGCTCACTGTCGCACCGCGATGCCGCGCGCCGCCATCAGCGCCTTGGCTTCGCCGACCGTGTGCTGGCCGAAGTGGAAGATGCTGGCGGCCAGCACCGCGTCGGCGCCGCCGAGCGTGACGCCATCGGCCAGATCCTCCAGCGAGCCGACCCCGCCGGAGGCGATGACGGGCACCGGCACCGCGTCGGACACGGCGCGCGTCAGCGCCAGGTCGAAGCCGCTCTTGGTGCCGTCGCGGTCCATGCTGGTCAGCAGGATCTCGCCGGCGCCGAACTCGGCCATCTGCCTGGCCCAGGTCACGGCGTCCAGCCCGGTGTTCTTGCGGCCGCCGTGCGTGTAGACATCCCAGCCCTCGCCTCTCGCGTCGCCATCCGGCCGGCGCTTGGCGTCGATGGCGACGACGATGCACTGCGCGCCGTATCGGTCGCTGGCGGCGCGGATGAGTTCGGGGTCGGCCACCGCGGCGGAGTTGAAGCTGACCTTGTCGGCGCCGGCGTTCAGCAGCCGCCGCACGTCGGCCACCGCGCGCACACCACCGCCCACCGTCAGCGGGATGAACACCTGGCTGGCCACCGCCTCGATGATGGGCAGGATGAGGTCGCGGCCGTCGCTCGTGGCGGTGATGTCGAGGAAGGTCAGCTCGTCGGCGCCCTGCTCGTTGTAGCGCGCCGCGATGTCGACCGGGTCGCCTGCGTCACGCAATCCGACGAAGTTGACACCCTTGACCACGCGGCCGGCAGTGACGTCGAGGCAGGGAATGATGCGTTTGGCGAGCATGAGAGGGGAGCGACAGCAGAGCCCGGATTATTCCCTTGATGGTTAGGGGCTTCCCGGCGTAGGGGCAGCGGCGCCCAATGCGAGCGGCTTCGCCCCGTCACCCCACCCTCCAGGAGACCTCCATGCAACGCTTTGCCCTTGCCTCGCTGACCGCTGCCGCGCTGACGGCTGCCCTGCCCGCCCACGCGCATGAGACCGTTTATCAGGCCCTGCTGCTGGGGACCAGCGAGATTCCCACCGCCGTGACGCCGGGCACCGGCCTGGCCACGGTCACGATGGATTTCGACCTGCTGACCCTGCGCGTGCAGGTGACGTTCGCCGGCCTCATCGGCACGACGACGGCGTCCCACATCCATTGCTGCACCGTGACACCGGGTGCCGCCAATGTGGGCGTGGCCACGCAGACGCCCAGCTTCACGGGCTTCCCGACCGGCGTGACCTCGGGCATTTACGACCACACCTTCGACATGTCGCTGGCCAGCAGCTACAACGCGGCCTTCATCACCGCCAACGGCGGCACGGTGGGCTCGGCCTTCAATGCGCTGGCGGCGGGGCTGGACAGCGGCAATGCCTACCTGAATGTGCACACCACCGCCTTCCCGGGCGGCGAGATCCGCGCGCTGCTGACGCCGGTGCCGGAACCCGAGACCTATGCGCTGATGCTGAGCGGCCTGGGCGTGCTGGCCTTCGCGGCGCGCCGCCGCCGCGGCCACTGAGCGCGGCGACTCAACCGGCCGCGGCGATCAGCTCGTCGGCCCGCACCTGGGCGGCGCTGAAGTCCAGCGCGCCGGTGTAGATGGAGCGGCCGCAGATGACGCCCTCGACGCCGTCCGCCATGACGGCGCACAGGCGCTCGATGTCGGCGATGTCGGACAGGCCGCCCGAGGCGATGACGGGAATCGTCAGCGCCTGGGCGAGCTTGACGGTGGCCTCGATGTTGATGCCGGTCAACATGCCGTCCCGGCCGATGTCGGTGTAGATGACCCCCTCGACACCGTAGTCCTGGAACTTCTGCGCCAGGTCGATGACCTCGTGGCCCGTCAGCTTGCTCCAGCCGTCGGTGGCGACCTTGCCGTCCTTGGCGTCCAGGCCCACGATGATGTGACCGCCGAAGGCGCTGCAGGCATCCTTCAGGAAGCCGGGGTTCTTGACGGCGGCCGTGCCGATGATGATGTAGCTCAGGCCGTCGTCCAGGTAGCGCTCGATGGTGTCGAGGTCGCGGATGCCGCCGCCGAGCTGGATGGGGATCTCGTCGCCCACCTCGCGGATGATGGCCTTGATGGCCGGCTCGTTGACCGGCTTGCCCGCGAAGGCGCCGTTCAGGTCCACCAGGTGCAGCCGGCGCGCGCCGGCATCGACCCAGCGGCGCGCCATCGCGGCAGGGTCCTCGCCGAAGGTGGTGGAGTCGTTCATGTCGCCTTGCTTGAGGCGGACACAGCGACCGTCTTTGAGGTCGATGGCAGGGATCAGCAGCATGGCCGAGGGCAGCGTGGGAAAGTGGGCGAGAAGGCGAAGACCGGCTCAGGGCTTCCAGTGGAGGAAATTTCGGTACAGCGCGAGGCCGAGGGCGGCACTTTTCTCGGGGTGGAATTGGGTCGCAAAAATGTTATCCCGCGCCACAGCGCAGGTAAAGCGCGCGCCGTAGTCGGCCTCGCCGGCACTGTGTTCGGGCGACGACGTCGTTGCGTAGAAACTGTGCACGAAGTAGAACCAGCTGTCGTCCGGGATGCCATCCCACACTGCGTGCGCCCTGGCCTGGTGCACGCGGTTCCAGCCCATCTGCGGCACCTTGAAGCGGCTGCCGTCTTCCTGCAGCCGGCCTTCGAGTTGGAAGCGCTGCACGCGCCCGGGGATGAGGCCCAGGCCCGGCGTGTCCTGCTCCTCGCTGTGGTCCAGCAGCATCTGCATGCCCACGCACACGCCCAGCAGCGGCTTGGTGGCGGCGGCTTCGAGCACGGCCTCCTTGACGCCCGAGTCGGCCAGCTCGCGCATGCAGTCGCGCATCGCGCCCTGACCCGGCAGCACGATGCGCTCGGCGGCGCGCACGACATCGGGGTCGCAGGTGATGGCGACCTCGAAACCCTGGCCCTCTGCGGCATGGATGACCGCCTGCGACACGGAGCGCAGGTTGCCCATGCCGTAGTCCACCACAGCGACGGTTCGCGTCACAACGAGCCCTTCGTCGACGGGATCACGCCCGCCGAGCGTGGGTCCGGCGTCGTCGCCATGCGCAGCGCGCGGCCGAAGGCCTTGAACATGGTCTCGGCCTGGTGGTGGGCGTTGTGGCCCTTCAGGTTGTCGATGTGCACGGTGGCCAGCGCCAGGTTGGCGAAGCCCTGGAAGAACTCGAAGGTCAGCTGCGTGTCGAACGCGCCGATGCTGCCGGCCGTGAACTTGCAATCCATGTGCAGGCCCGGGCGGCCGGACAGGTCGATGACCACGCGCGACAAGGCCTCGTCCAGCGGCACGTAGCTGTGGCCGTAGCGCGTGAGGCCGGCCTTGTCGCCCACGGCCTGCGCGACGGCCATGCCCAGCGTGATGCCCACGTCCTCCACCGTGTGGTGGCCGTCGATGTGCAGGTCGCCTTCGCAGTGGACGTCCAGGTCCATCAGCCCGTGGCGGGCAATCTGGTCCAGCATGTGGTCGAAGAAGCCGATGCCGGTGTGCAGCTTGGACTGGCCCGTGCCGTCGAGGTTCACGCGCACGGTGATGCGTGTCTCGCGGGTGTTGCGGGTGACTTCGGCCGTACGTGAAGGAGCGGGTGGGGTGGCGGTCATGACAGGCACTGGGGGAGTTCGGCCAGCAGGCGGGTGTTTTCGTCCGGCGTGCCGATGGTGATGCGCAGGCAGTTCGCAAGCAAGGGGTGGGCTGCGGAAACGTTCTTGATGAGCACGCCCCGGGCCTTCAGTGCGGCAAAGGTGGCGGCCGCGTCGCGGACTCTCGCCAAAATCATATTGCCCTGACTGGGCCACGGCGCGATGCCGGGCAGCGCCTGCAGCGCGGCGAACACGCGTTCGCGCTCGGCGCGCAGCGTGGCGGCCTGCGCGGCGTAGACCTCGGCATGCGCCAGCGCGAACAGCGCGGCCTCGGCGTTCAGCACGCTGATGTTGAACGGCGGGCGCAGTTTCTCGATCTCGTCGGTCAGCGCCTTCGCGCCCAGCAGATAGCCGATGCGCACGCCGGCCAGGCCGAACTTGCTCATGGTGCGCATGACCAGCACGTGCGGATGGCGGGCCATCAGCGCCAGGCTGTCGCCGGACGCGAACGGCTGGTAGGCCTCGTCCATGACCACCAGGCCCGGCGCCGCGGCGACGATGCGCTCGATGCTGGCGGCGCTCCACAGGTTGCCGGTGGGGTTGTTCGGGTAGGACAGGTAGACCAGCGCAGGCTGGTGCTGCTCGATGGCGGCCAGCATCGCCGCCTCGTCCAGCTCGAAATCATCGGCACGCAGCGGCACGCCGACGAAATCCAGCCGCTGGTGCCGGGCGCACATCTCGTAGATGACGAAGCTGGGCACCGGCGAGACGATGGCGGCGCCGGGCTGGGCGACGGCCAGCGTCAGCAGGCTGATCAGCTCGTCCGACCCATTGCCCAGCGTGATGCCCACCTCCGGCGGCACGCCGGCATGCTCGCGCAGCGCGCTGGCCAGCTCGGCGGTGCGTTCGGCCGGGTAGCGGTTGATGGCCACGGCGCCCAGCCGTTCGCCCAGCGCCCGCTGCAGCTCGGGCGGCAGGCGGAAGGGGTTCTCCATGATGTCCAGCTTGACGACGCCGGCGCTGGGCTGCACCGCGTAGGCATGGGCGGCGCGCACGTCCGGGCGGATGCGGTCCAGGGCTTCTTGCAGGCGGTCGGTCATGGCGCGGTCAGGGAGCGGTGACGAGGGGGTTGAGCACCTGCACGCTGTCGTACTGGGCCTCGTGCGGCAGCGCCAGGCTGAGCAGGCGCGTGCAGCCCTGGGCCTTGGCGCTGGCAACCACGAGGGCGTCGGCGAACGGCAGGCCGAAGCGGCTTTCCAGCGACCACGCGGACTCGACGGTGGCCTGGTCGGCCTGCCAGGGCTGCCAGTGCTGGTAGCGGCGCACCTCGGCGCGCACATCGCCCTGCGGCATGGGCGGGTTCACGCGCTGGGTGGCCAGCAGGTAGAAGTCGCTGAGCACCTGCACCGACACGCGGCCCAGGCGCGTGGCCCACAGCTCGCGCAGCCAGGCCAGCACCCGCTCGCGCTCGGCCGGGCGCGCACCGTCCTCGCTGAACAGCAGCACGGAGGTGTCGACGAAAACGGGATCGCTGGTGTTCATGTCCGCGTTCTCGCGGGCCGAGCGCCGGGCCGCTCCCAAGCCGGCCCGCTCAGGCGATGTGTTTGCCGGTCGATCCGGCAAGCATCGCCGTCCCCTCGGGGGACCGGCCAACGTACCCGTTGGACGAGGGGCCTCATGTCCGCCCCGGGTAGGGCTGGCCGTCGGAGGCCCAGGACCGCTCGCGGTGCATCCAGTCCTGGAAGGCGCGCTCGTAGGCGTCGTCGTGGCGCATCTTCTCGCCCAGCAGCTCACCCAGCAGGCGCGACACGCTGGTGTTGCGGCGCGCCGCCTCCAGCCGGGCCCATTCGGCGACCGCATCGTCCATGGAGACGGTGACGTTCTTCATGGCCGCAAGAGTAACACGAAGTTCGTGTTGCACGAACTTCGTGTCTTTTCGAGCTCTAGCCCTTGAGCCGCAGCTCCGCAGCGCGCGCGTGGGCCTGCAAGCCTTCGCCATGCGCCAGTTCGGACGCGATGCGGCCCAGGCTCTGCGCCCCGGCCTCGCTGACCTCGATGAGGCTGCTGCGCTTCTGGAAGTCGTAGACGCCCAGCGGCGACGAGAAGCGGGCCGTGCCGGCCGTGGGCAGCACGTGGTTGGGACCGGCGCAGTAGTCGCCCAGGCTTTCGCTGGTGTAGGCACCCATGAAGATGGCGCCGGCGTGGCGCAGCAGCGGCTCCCAGCGCTGCGGCTCCGCGGCGCTGATCTCCAGGTGCTCGGGGGCGATGGCGTTGCTGATCTCGCAGGCTTCTTCCATCGAGCGCGTCAGGATCAGCGCGCCGCGCCCCTGCAGCGACGCGCGGATGGTGGTCTCGCGCGGCAGCGTGGTCAGCAGCCGGGCCATGCTGGCGCGCACGGCGTCCAGGTAGTCGGCACTGGGGCTGAGCAGAATGCTCTGTGCCAGCTCGTCATGCTCGGCCTGGCTGAACAAGTCCATCGCCACCCAGTCCGCCGGCGTGCTGCCGTCGGCGATGACGAGAATCTCGCTGGGCCCGGCAATCATGTCGATGCCGACCTGGCCGAACACATGCTTCTTGGCCGAGGCCACGTAGGCGTTGCCCGGGCCGGTGATCTTGTCCACGCGCGGGATGGTGGCCGTGCCGTAGGCCAGCGCGGCGATCGCCTGTGCACCGCCCACGGTGAACACGCGATGCACGCCGGCCACCGCGGCAGCCGCCAGCACCAGCGGGTTGCGCACGCCGTCCGGCGTGGGCACGACCATGATGATTTCCTGCACGCCGGCCACATGGGCCGGGATCGCGTTCATCAGCACGCTGCTCGGATAGGCCGCCTTGCCGCCAGGCACGTACAGGCCCACGCGGTCCAGCGGCGTGACCTTCTGGCCCAGCAGGTTGCCGTCTTCGTCACGGTAGCTCCAGCTGAGGCCGCAGGCCTGGAGCTGGCGCTCGTGATAGGCCCGCACGCGCCCGGCGGCGGCCTGCAATGCATCGCGCTGGGCCGGCGTGATGGCCGCCAGCGCGGCCTGCAGCTCGGCCTGGGTGATCTCCAGCGCCGCGACGCTGCCGGCCTGCAGGCGGTCGAAGCGGGCCGTGTAGTCCAGCACGGCGGCGTCGCCGCGGGTGCGCACGTCGGCCAGGATCTCGGCGACGCGGCCTTCGATGGCGGCATCCGTTTCCGCGGACCAGTGGCGCAGGCGCTCGAACTCGGTGGCGAAGTCGGCGGCGGCGGTGGAGAGTTGGCGGATGAGCGTCATGCGATGGCCTTCGCGAAGGCGTCGATCAGCGGGCGCAGCGCGTCGCGCTTGAGCTTGAGCGCGGCCTGGTTGACGACCAGGCGCGAGGAGATGTCCATGATCTGTTCCACCTCGACCAGCTTGTTCGCGCGCAGCGTGTTGCCGGTGGAGACCAGGTCGACGATGGCGTCGGCCAGGCCGGTCAGCGGTGCCAGCTCCATCGACCCGTAGAGCTTGATCAGGTCCACGTGCACGCCCTTGTCGGCGAAGTGCTGGCGCGCGATCTCGGTGTACTTGGTGGCCACGCGGATGCGTGAGCCTTGCTGGATGGCGGCGGCGTAGTCGAAGTCGGCGCGCACGGCCACGCTCATGCGGCAGCGGGCGATCTTCAGGTCCAGCGGCTGGTACAGCCCGTGCGAGCCACCCTGCGCGAGCGCCTGCTCGTGCAGCACGTCGCGGCCGGCCACGCCGAGGTCGGCGCCGCCGTATTGCACATAGGTCGGCACGTCGCTGGCGCGCACGAGCACGACGCGAACCTGCGGCTGGTTGGTCGAGAGAATCAGCTTGCGCGAGGTCTCGGGGTCCTCCAGCACCTCGACGCCGGCGGCGCGCAGCAGTGGCAGCGTCTCCTCGAAGATGCGGCCCTTGGAGAGCGCGAGCGTCAGGCCGCTCATTGCGCCCACTCCTCGGGCGTCAGCGTCTTCATCGACAGCGCGTGGATCTGCTCGCGCATGCGGTCGCCCAGCGCCGTGTAGACGCGCTGGTGGCGCTTGATGCGCGTCAGGCCCGTGAACTCCGCGGACACGATGGTGGCAAAGAAATGGCGCCCGTCGCCCTCGACTTCCAGATGCGCGCACGGCAGGCCGGCGGCAATGAAATCGCGAACGTCTTGCGGGGTCGGGTCGGCCATCACGGGTCCTCGGTGGAAACCCGGGATTCTAGGGAAGCCCTAAGACCTGAGCTTGTAGCCGCTCTTGAGCAGCGACAAAGCCAGCCCCGCCGCGACCGCGAAGCTGACGCCGACCACCCCGAGGCTCAGCCACGGCGACACGTCGCTGACGCCGAAGAACCCGCGGCGAAAGCCGTCGATCATGTAGAAGAACGGGTTCAGGTGGCTGATGCCCTGCCAGAAGCCGGGCAGCGAATGCACCGAATAGAACACGCCCGACAAAAAGGTCATGGGCATGATGATGAAGTTCTGGAAGGCCGCAAGCTGGTCGAACTTCTCGGCCCACAGCCCGGCGATCAGGCCCAGCGTGCCCATCAGGCCGGCGCCCAGCACGGTGAAGGTCAGCACCCACAGCAGGTTGTCCAACCCCGGCAGCGCGAACCACAGCGTGACCAGCAGCACGCCCGCGCCCACGGCCATGCCGCGCACCACCGCCGCGCCCACGTAGGCGACGTACCAGGCCGCGGGCGACAACGGCGTCAGCAGCAGGAACACGAGGTTGCCGGTGATCTTGCTCTGGATCAGGCTGGACGAGCTGTTGGCGAACGCGTTCTGCAGCACGCTCATCATGACCAGGCCCGGGATCAGGAACTGCGTGTAGCCCACCGTGTCGTAGACCTTCACGTGGTCTTCCAGCGTGTGGCCGAAGACGAGCAGGTACATCACCGCCGTCAGCACCGGCGCGCAGACGGTCTGGAAGGCGACCTTCCAGAAGCGCAGCACTTCCTTCTTGAAGAGGGTGGAAGCGCCGTTCATGCCTGTTCTCCCTGCATGATTTCGAGGAACACGTCTTCAAGGTCGGCACGGCCGATCTCCAGGTCTTCGACGGGCACGCCCGCGGCGCGCAATGCAGCCAACGTGGTCTCCACTTCAGCGGCGTCATGCGCCGTCACCTGCACGATGCGGCCCGTCACACGGGCGCGCGCCGCGATCTCGGGCGGCAGCACCGCGTCGGTCTTGAAGCGCAGCATGGTCGACGCCGTGCCGGCCAGCAGCTGCGACGTGCGGTCCAGCGCCACGATGCGGCCGGCCTTCAGCATGCCGATGCGCTGGCACAGCGCCTCGGCCTCTTCGAGGTAGTGCGTGGTCAGCAGCACCGTGTGGCCTTCCTTGTTGAGGCGGGCGATGAACTGCCACAGCGTCTGGCGCAGCTCCACGTCCACGCCGGCCGTGGGCTCGTCCAGCACGATGACGGGCGGGCGATGCACCAGCGCCTGCGCGACCAGCACGCGGCGCTTCATGCCGCCGGAGAGCTGGCGCATGTTGGCATTGGCCTTGTCGGCCAGGCCCAGGTTGTGCAGCAGCTCGTCGATCCAGGCGTCGTTGTTCTTCACGCCGAAATAGCCGCTCTGGATGCGCAGCGACTCGCGCACGCTGAAGAAGGGGTCGAACACCAGCTCCTGCGGCACCACGCCCAGCGACTGGCGCGCGCTCGCGTAGTCGTCCACCACGTCGTGGCCCATCACGCGCACGCGGCCCTCGCTGGCCTTGACGAGGCCCGCGAGCACGCTGATCAGCGTCGTCTTGCCGGCGCCGTTGGGGCCCAGCAGCCCGAAGAATTCGCCGGGTTGGATGTCAAAGCTCACCCCATCCAGCGCCTTCAGCTGCCCTCCCCGGTATGTTTTCTTGACGTTCTGGAACGAAATGGCGGGCACGGCGGCTGGACTTGGCATGGCGCGCGATTCTAGGAGTGGCCCTTTGGCAGCGCTGATCGCTGCCAGAATGCCCTCGCCCCCTCCACGCCCCATGCCCACGCCCAAACGCCCACGCCGCACCGCCGAGCGCATCCTGGAGGTCACGCTGGACCTCTTCAACCGCTTCGGCGAGCCCAACGTGTCGACGACGCTGATCTCGGCCGAACTGAAGATCAGCCCCGGCAACCTCTACTACCACTACCCGGCCAAGGACGAGCTCATCAACGCGCTGTTCGGCCGCTACGAGGCGGAGCTGGGCGAGCTGCTGGCCGCAGCCGACAACGTGCGCCACGTGGAGGACGCGTGGCTGTTCTTCCACATGCTGTTCGAGCTGATCTGGCAGCACCGTTTCCTGTACCGCGACCTGAACGACCTGCTGTTCAAGAACCGCCGCCTGGAGACGCACTTCCAGGCGCTGCTGGCGGCCAAGGAGCAGGCGATGCGCCATGTGCTGTCGGGCCTGCACCTGGGCGGCGCGCTGAAGATGGCGCTGCGCGAGGCGGCACCCACGGCCAATGCGATGGTGGTGGTGGTGAGCTACTGGCTGAGCTACGAATACGTGCGCGATCCGCGCCACGCGCTGGAGCCCGACCGCGCCGGCGCAGCGCTGATGCGCGGCGCCTTCCATGCGCTGAGCCTGCTGCTACCCTACCTTGAACCCGCGTCCAAGGACCATCTCTTCAAGCTCGCGGGCAACTACCAATAAGGAGACAACGCGATGGCCAAGTGGACCGCCTTTCCCTATGACAACAGCGCCTTCGTCTACACGCCGGCCACGCTGAAGAAGCACTGGGCGCGGCTGCATGCCGGCGACGCCGAGCCCTTCCCCAAGGACGCCGACGTCCAGCAGGCCTGGATCCACTTCCATGCGGGCGACTTCCAGGCCGCCTACGACGCGGGCCTGGCCGCAGGCGGCGCGGGCATCACGGTCGCGAACAAGGCCCAGGGCATCTACGCCAACTACCTCGAAAAGAAGGAGAAGGTGAAGCTGGACATGTTCCTGGAGATCGCCGAGCGCGCCGAGGCGCAGCAGGCCGAGGACGCCAAGAACGCCAACGCCCACTACTGGCAGGCCTACGCGCTGGGCCGTTACGGCCAGGGCATCAGCGTGGCCAAGGCGCTGGCGCAAGGCCTGGGCAGCAAGGTCAAGGGCGCACTGGAGACGACCATCAAGCTCGCGCCCAAGCATGCCGACGCGCACATCGCGCTGGGCGCCTTCCACGCCGAGGTCATAGACAAGGTCGGCAAGCTGCTGGGCCGCACGCAGGGCGCCGACACGGCCACCGGGCTGAAGATGTTCGAGCAGGCCTTGAAGCTCAACCCAGCCAGCGCGATCGCGATGATCGAGCGCGCCAACGGCCTCGTCATGCTGGAGGGCGACAAGCGCCTGAAGGAGGCCGAGCAGCTCTACGCCGACGCGGCCGCCTGCGACGCGGCGGACGCGATGGAGCTGCTGGACATCGAGCTGGCCAAGGAAGAACTCGAGGAGTAGTTCACGAAGCCGGCGGCGAGTCGTGAACTCCGTCACGACTCGCCCACCCGTGGTTCCGGGGGTGCAAGCCGGCGCGTCGCCCCGTAAGCTTCGCATCCATCAGCCACCCCCAACGAGACCGCGCCATGAAGTTCCTGATCCCCGCCGTTGCCGCCTTCGCTGCTCTGACCGCCCAGGCCGCCAACAACACCACGCCCGAGCAGGCCGAACTGCGTGCCGAGTGCGCCAAGAGCTACAGCGACACCAGCAGCATCTCGACGCCGGTTGCGGCCAACGAGTACCAGTTCGTCTATGCCAACGGCAAGTACAAGGGTGAAGCCCGCCCCGGCAAGCTGCTGGCCTGCACGGCCGACCAGTACGCCGCCTACCTGGACAACAAGGCTGACCCGTCCAAGGTGATGGCGGCCTACCCGACCGCTGCGGGCCGCCCGACGGCCAAGAAAAAGCTCTGATCGTTTCGAACCGTCAGAAAAACAGGCGCTCTCCGGAGCGCCTTTGTTTTTGGGGCCGTGCTTTCAACCGCTGCCACCTGAAGCCGCCCACTCGCGCGTCGGCGCCGACCCAGGTGTGTGTCGTCAGGCGGCATCCTGCGGCCACGGCAGCATCAGCGACAGCATCAGCAGCTTCTCGAACTCGGGCGCAAAGTTGGCCACGATGGCCTCGGGGTCCGGGCACAGGCCGGTGTCCGTGATGAGGCCGAACTGCACGCGGCCGGCGTAGGTCAGGATGCTCAGCCCCATGCCGATGTCGCCCGACTGCGGCACCCAGAACATCACCTGCTCGACCGTGGAGCCGCAGAACTTCAGCGGCTCGGCCGGGCCGGGCACGTTGGTCATCACCGCGGTGGCCTTCTTCGCGAAGAGGTTCAGCATCGCGTGCTGCACCGGCTTGATCAGCAGGCCCGCCACCGACAGCAGGCCAAAGGCCATCACGGGCTGGAAGCTGCCCTTGAGCTCGCTCATGCGCGCACGCACCGCGAACAAGCGCTCGATGGGGTTGGCGATGCCGATGGGCAGCACCAGCGGCACCAGGCCGAAGCGGTTGCCCAGCTGCCAGGCCTGCTCCAGCGGGCGCAGGTTGACCGGCACCATGGCGCGGATCTCCTTGGCCGTCGGGTCCTCGCCCTTCTCGGCCAGGTAGCGGCCGATGGCGCCGGCCGCGCAGGCCAGCAGCACGTCGTTGATGGAGGCGCCCAGCGCGCGGCCGACGGCCTTGACCTCGTCCAGCGCCAGGCTGTCGTCCCAGGCCACGGTCTTGCGGGGGCCGGGCTTGCCCTTGAGCCGCGTGGGGGAGTCGTCGGGCATCAGCGCGAAGGCGGCCACGTCGGACACGGCCTGGTAGCCCATGCGCGCCATCTCCAGCGAGGAGTCCATCGGCGCTGTCATCGGCGTTCTGGCGCCCATCACCGCGTCCATCCCCTTGGCTACGCCCTTGCCCGTCATGCCGATGGCCTTGACGGTCATGTTGCTCAGCGGGCGCAGGAAGGCGTCGAGCAGCCAGTCCGCCTCGTCGGGCTCGGGCCGGGGTGCACGCCTGGGCGGCGCCTGGCCGCCGTCGGTGATGGACAGCATCACCGCGATCAGCGCGATGCCGTCGGCGATGCAATGGTGGATGCGGCAGATCAGCGCGCTGCTGCCGTCGCCCATGTCCTCGATCAGCTGCATCTGCCACAGCGGATGGGCCGGGTCCAGCGGCTGCGAACACAGCTCGCCCACGCGCTCGCGCAGCACCTGCTCGCGCGACTGGCCACGCAGCGGCAGCGGCAGCTCCTGGATGACGTGGCGGGCGATGTCGAAGTCCTTGTCGACCACCCACTGCGCACCGAGCAGCGCGTCATCCACCACCTTCTGACGAAAGCGCGGGTACTGCAGCAGCCGCTCGGCCACGCGCGTGCGCAGCGCGGCCAGCGTGATGCCGGGCCGGATGGACCAGACCCCGACGATCATCATCAGGTTGGCCTCGGTGTCCATGCGCAGCCAGGCGGTATCCACCTTGGACATGCGTTCGCTGCTGGCGCCCAAATCCGTCTCCTCGATGCGTTGTTCTGCAGGCCTAAACTTCGCGACCCATCGTTCGATTGTCACCAGTCGACCCCCTCGAATCAGCCCTGGAGAACCCCGTGAGCCTGAAAGACCAATTCGAAGCCGCCGTCGCCGGATCCAAGGACCTGCCGGAGCGGCCGGACAACATGACGCTGCTCAAGCTCTATGCGCTGTACAAGCAGGGCAGCACGGGCGACGCGGATGGCAAGCGCCCCGGCTTCACCGACATGGTCGGCCGCGCGAAGTGGGACGCCTGGAACGAACTCAAGGGCACGTCAGCCGACGACGCGATGCAGCAGTACATCGACCTGATCGAGTCTTTGAAGTAAGCCGCTGCTGCGGCCTTGCAAAGAACCGGCCCTCAGGCCGGTTTTTTCTTGGCCGGCGCCTTCTTCTTCACGGCCAGCAGGGAATCCAGTTCCTTCTGGATTTCCGTCTCGATGGTGCTCTTGAACGCCCCCAGCAGGAAGCCCAGCTGCGCGACCAGATCGAACCGCGTGGCCGACACCGTCAGCTCGCCCTTCACGCCCGAACGCGTGAACTCGACGGTGTCCTCGTCGTCGCCCTCGTGCACGGTGCATGCCATGTCGAACTTCTGCTCGACCTGCTCGGCCCACTGCCAGGCAATCTCGCGCGCGCGCTCAAGGCCCAGGCTGTGTTCTCGGTGGATGCGGATTTCGGCCATGGACGGCGCTCCTTGTCTCGTGGCGGCGACTCTAACGCCGCGCCGGCTTTGCCCGCATACTGCGGCGCCGAAAAGGCCGCTACCGCACACGCCACATGACCTTCCCGCTCCCGCTGACCGCCCACCTGATCGACGCCAGCCCGCTGGTCTACGGCTGCATGGCCCTCGGCGGCGACTGGGGCGGTGGCCCCGTCTCCGAAGCCGACATCGCCCACGCCCACGCCGCCGTCGAGGCCGCGCTGGAGATCGGCGTCACGCTGTTCGACCACGCCGACATCTACCGCCGCGGCAAGGCCGAGGCCGTGTTCGGCGAATTGCTCAAGCGCGACGCCGGCCTGCGCGGGCGCGTGCGGCTGCAGAGCAAGTGCGGCATCCGCTTCGCCGACGAGGCCCACGTGGGCCGCTACGACCTCAGCGCGGAGCACATCGAGCACAGCGTCGACGCCACGCTGAAGCGCCTGGCCGTCGAGCGCATCGACATCCTGCTGCTGCACCGCCCCGACCCGCTGATGCAGCCCGCCGAGGTGGCCCGCGCCTTCGGGCGGCTCAAGGCAGCCGGCAAGGTCTCGCATCTGGGCGTGTCCAACATGCATGCCGGCCAGATGCGCTGGCTGCAGTCGGCGCTGAGCGAGCCGCTGGTGGTCAACCAGCTGGAGCTGAGCCTGGCCAAGCTGGACGCCATCGACGTGGGCACCACGTTCAACGACCCGCAGGCGGCCACGCGGCCGGGCGGCGTCGCCTGGGCCGGCACGCTGGAATACGCGCAGCAGCACGGCGTGCAGCTGCAGGCCTGGGGGTCGCTCGCGCAGGGGCGGTTCAACGACCCGTCGTCCTCAGCCGGCGCCGCGGCCGTGCACCAGATCGCCGAGGCCCACCGCACGGCGCCCAACGCCGTGCTGCTCGCCTGGCTGCTGCGCCACCCGGCCGGCATCCAGCCGGTCATCGGCAGCGGCAATGCGGAGCGCATCCGCGCCTGTGGTGACGCGACGAAGATTCAGTTGAGCCGGGATGAGTGGTACAGGCTGTACGTGACGGCTCGCGGGCAGGCGTTACCGTGAGCGGGATAAACCGCCCGGCAATTGCGCAATGCGTGGTGATCATGCGCAGCAACCGAGTGCAACAGTGACCTCTAGATACTTGCCCGACAGAACCTTCTGGCTCAACTACTGGCGCGGGATTTACGAAGTGCCGCGAGCATGGGCAATGAAGGGCGAAAACCTCTTCCATGCGTTCGAAGCAGTAGCAGCAGGGTCAGACAGCGGCTTGATGCAATTCAACATGCGAGATCAAGCGCTGATGTTGGCGGGCATGTCGGTCGAAGTGATGATGAAAGCCCTGATCGTCAATGACACGCATTCGCGTGAGTTGGTTTCCGGCGTGAAGAAGCCAGCTACAGCTCTAGAGAACGACTTGGTGAAAGCTTTCTACAGCCACAACTTAGTTGCACTCGCTGCGCCTGCCAGCGTTCCACTTTCCAAGCTTCAGGCCGACATCGCTGGAGCCCTTTCTACGTATATCTATTGGCGTGGTCGTTATGTGATGCCAACCGAACGGGGGATCGATGACATCATTCCAATCGAAAACGATGCAGGGCTGGTTGGACCACCAGATCGCCATGTTTCATACAGCGAGGCGAGAGAAGTCATCCATTACGTGATCGCCACGGTTCAAGCAAGACTGGGCAACAAGGCATAGCCAGTCTGCAGAGGTTTGACGCAGATTGTGTTCTGACGCTCAGGGCCATCCGGCTCGCGGCGCTCTCGCGCAAGACCTCGACTTACGCTCAGTTCGGGCACACCAACGGCTGCCTCGGATGCAGCCTCGCCATCGCCAACACATCCACGTATTCGCCGCCGCGCAGCGCATAGGCCTTGTGCCGGCCCTCCAGCTCAAAGCCATGCCGCTCGTACAGGCGGATCGCACCCGCGTTGTCGTGGAAGACAGTCAGCTCGATGCGCAGCACCTGCGCCCAGTTGTCGGCATAGTCCAGCAGCGCCGTCATCAGCGCGCCGCCGACGCCCTGTCCCTGCGCGGCGGCGGACACCGAGATGCCCAGCATCATCGCGTGGCGGCGGCGCAGCTGGGCGCCGACCGGGTGCAGTCCGGCGCTGCCAACGATGCGGCCGTCGCGCTCGGCAACCAGCATCAGGTCAGGCGAGCCGGCGACAGGCGGCGTGGCCAGGCGCTGCTGCCACAGTTCCACGTTCGCATGCGGCAGCTGCAGCAGGCCGGGAAAGATGTCGGGCTCGGCGAGCTGTTCCGCCAGCGCCGTGGCGTCAGCGGGTCGGGCGCGTCTCAGGGTCAACGTCATGGGGCCTTTCCTCCAGGCCCCGCAATGTAGCCCGGCGCTCGGCCGGCGACAGCGGCTTCAGCCGCTCCACCGCCGCGTGGAACTTCGCCCAGTCGCGGCCCTCGTGCTCGAACAGCCGCACGAAGCCCGGCACCAGGTCGTCGTAGGCGGCCAGGATCGCGAAGCTGGCGTTGTTGGCGCGCTGGAACCACGCCTCGTAGCCCGGCGCCTCGGCCGGCGCGCGGGCGCGCAGCTCGGCCATCACGGCGGCCTTGGCCTCGCGGCGGCCGGCCTCGGGGCCGTCGTAGATGGCCTTCAGCCGGTCGCGGCCCTCGCGCGCCAGCGCACGGAAGCGCGCGCGGCGCTCGCGGGCGGCGTCGAAGGCGGCCAGCGCCTCGGGCCTGGCAGCCAGCCACTGGCGCGCGCCCAGCAGCTCGACGGCACTGGCATAGGCCTCGTTGAAGCCGGTGTCGTCGCTGGCATAGACGCGCTGGTGCGCCAGCTCGTGGAAGACCATGGCCGCCAGCTCGCCCTCGGGGTAGCGGATGAAGGTGTTCAGCAGCGGGTCGCCGCCCAGCCAGCGGCTCCAGCCCAGCGACGAGTAGGCAGGAATGGGTTGCACCTGCACCTCCCAGCCCTCGGCCGCGAGCGCATCGGCGCGCTGCTGGGCGGCGTCGCGGTCGAACCAGCCCTGGTAGCCGGCGCAGCCCATGACGGGGTAGCACCAGGTCTTGAGCGTGAGGCCGAACTCGGGTGCGGCGACGACGTTCCACACCGCAGCCGCGCGGTGCAGGTCGGCGTAGCGGGTGTAGCTGTTGTTGTCGGGCAGCGCGAGCGCGTCGCTGGCGAAGCGGCGCATCTGCTGCGTGAGCTTCAGCCGTTCGGCGAGGTCGGGCGGGGTGGCCGGGTCGGCCAGCCAGTCGCCCACCGGCTGGGCCGCGCGCATGAGGGCCAGGTGGCCGCCGAGCGCCTGGCTCCAGTGGCCCGTGGCGCTGCAGCCGCTGAGCATCAGCGCGGCCAGCAGCGCGAGAAGCCGGCGCAGTGTCAAGCCGCCTCGACCTGCACGAGGCAGTCGTAGAACGCCGGCGCGTTGCCCATGTCGGTCAGGCGCTGGTGCGTGACCTCGTTGACGTTGGTGCCCTGCGCGCCCAGCTTGCGCCACCACACGCCCAGGCCGTTGACGACGCCGGGCCGCGCGCGCGTGCTGACCTTGAGCTTGGCGACATAGCGGCCGCGATCGTTGAAGGCGGCCACCAGCGTGCCGTCGGCCAGGCCGCGCGCGGCGGCGTCGTCGGCATGCATCTCGATGAGCGGTTCGCCCTCAATGTCGCGAAGGCTCTTCACATTGACGAAGCTGCTGTTCAGGAAGTTGCGCGCCGGCGGCGAGATCATCGCCAGCGGGTAGCGCGCCGCCAGCTCGGGCGAGGCCTGCGCGCTCTCGTAGTTGGGCAAGTAGTCGGCGCCCGCGGCCTGGGCGCGGCCGTTGGGCGTGCGGAATCCGCCCTCGGCGAACGGTGCCTCGGCGATGGGCAGCGTCTGCCAGCCCTGGGTGCGCAGCAGGGCCATGTCGATGTCGGACGTGAACGCCTGCGCCGCCAGCGCCTCGTCGCTGTCGCTGAACGCGGCATCGGTCAGGCCCATCGCCGCGGCCAGCTCGCGGAAGATCTGCGTGTTGGTCTTGGCCTCGCCCAGTGGCGCCACGGCCGGCTGGTTCATCAGCACGTCGGTGTGGCCGTAGGACGTGTGCACGTCCAGGTGCTCCAGCTGCGTCGTGGCCGGCAGCACGTAGTCGGCCAGGTCGGCCGTGTCGGTCATGAAGTGCTCCAGCACGACGGTGAACAGGTCCTCGCGCTGGAAGCCCTTGACCACCTTGGGCGACTCCGGCGCCACGGCCACGGGGTTGCTGTTGTAGACCACCAGCGCCTCGATGCGCGGGCCGAACTCAGCCGAGGCCTCGGCCAGCAGCGCGTCGCCGATGGTGCTCATGTTGACCATGCGCGGCGTGCGGCCTGCCAGCAGGTCGGGCCGCTCCAGCGCGGGGTTCTTGTAGGGCGCGAACCAGCCGGACGACGACAGCAGCACGCCGCCGCTCTCGTGCCGCCAGGCACCCGTCAGGCAGGGCAGCAGCGCGATCAGGCGCACCGCGTTGCCACCGCCGCGCACGCGCTGCAGGCCGTAGTTCATGCGGATGGCGGCGGGCGCGGTCAAGGCGTCGCGCTCGCCGTAGTCGCGCGCCAGGCCGCGCACCTCGTCGGCGCTGATACCGCAGGTCGCGGCGACGCGTTCGGGCGGCCAGGCCAGCGCCTTCTCGCGCAGCTCGTCCCAGCCATCGACATGGCGCTCGATGTAGTCCTGGTCCAGCCAGCCGTGGACGATCAACTCGTGCATCAGGCCCAGCGCCAGCGCGCCGTCGGTGCCGGGCAGCACGGCGATGTGCTGGTGGCACTTGTCGGCGGTCTCGGTCTTGCGCGGGTCGATGCAGATGAGCTTGGCGCCGTCGCGCTTGGCCTGGTTGGCGTAGGTCCAGAAATGCAGATTGGACGCGATGGAGTTGCTGCCCCAGATGATGATGAGCTTCGCGCCCGCGAAGTGCCGCGTGTGCATGCCCAGCTTGTGGCCGTAGGTGGCGGCCAGGCCTGCGCCGCCGGCGGAGGCGCAGATGGTGCGGTCCAGCCGCGCGGCGCCCAGGGCATTGAAGAAGCGCCCGGCCATGGCCTCGCCCTGGATCAGGCCCATGGTGCCGGCGTAGCTGTAGGGCTGGATGGCCTGCGGGTCGCGCGCGGCGATGGCCGTCAGCCTGGCGGCGATGTCCGCGATCGCTTCGGCCCAGGTCACCTGCACGAAGGCCGGCGCCTCGGTCTTGCGGCTGACGCGCTTCAGGGGGTGCAGCAGGCGCTCCGCGTGATACGTGCGCTCGGGGTAGCGCGAGACCTTGGTGCACAGCGCGCCATGCGTGCTGGGATGCTCGGCGCGGCCCTGGACCTTGATGACGCGCTCGTGCTCGACGGTGATCTGCAGCGCGCAGGTGTCGGGGCAGTCGTGGGGGCAGGCGCCGAGGACGGTGCGGGTGGACATGGCAATCGCGGGAGGCTGAAGCAACCGCGCGATTGTCGCCACCCGCGCCGGGCCGTGCTCAAAGCTGGCTCATGCCCCCGTCCACGACGATCTCGCTGCCGACGATGAAGGCCAACTCGGGTGCGGCCAGGTGCAGCACCGTGGACGCGATCTCCTGCGGCGTGCCGAAGCGGTCCAGCGGCACCTGGCCCTGGATCTGCGCGGCCACCTGCTGGAGCGTGTCGGCGTCGGAACCCAGCTTGCCGTACAGCGGCGTGGCCACCGGGCCAGGGCTGGCGACGTTGACGCGCGCACCCTGCGGCAGCAGCTCGGCCGACAGCGTCCTGGCCATCGCGGCCTTGCTGGCGGCGTAGATGGCCGAGTTGGGCATGCCGATGCGGGTGTTGATGAAGCCGTTCAGCACGATGGACGCGCCACGGGCCAGCACCGGGCGCGGACGCGTCCAGCGCGATCAGCTCGAAGCCCTCGGCGCCGTGCGGCTGGCCCGGGCTTACGCCGGCAGCGCCTTGCGGAAACCGATGGCGAAGCGGTTCCAGGCGTTGATGGTCGTGATCGCCAGCGTCAGGTTCACCAGTTCGGCGTCGCTGAACTGCTCCTTGGCGAACGCGTAGTCGGCGTCGGGCGCATGGCCTTCGGTGATCAGCGTCAGCGCCTCGGTCCAGGCCAGCGCCGCCTGCTCGCGCGGCGTGAAGAGGGTCGTCTCGCGCCAGGCCGGCAGCACGTACAGGCGGCGCTCGCTCTCACCGGCCTCGCGGGCGTCGCGGCTGTGCATGTCCAGACAGAAGGCGCAGCCGTTGATCTGCGAAGTGCGCATCTTCACGAGTTCGATGAGGCTGGCCTCCAGGCCCAGCTTGGCGATGCTGCCTTCCAGCGTCAGCATGGCCTTGAGGGCGGCGGGCGAGGCGGTGTAGAAGTCGATGCGCGGGGTGGTCATGAGAAGCTCCGTGTGCGGTTGAGTGGGTGACTGAAGGGTGATCGCCAGCCGCCGCCACGAGCAGTCCAATCCCGAGCAAATCCGGCAGTCCAGTGGACCTACACATCGTCATCGACCGAAGCCAGCCGCTGGGCGAACAGCTGCTCCGCCAGCTGCGCGGCCTGATCCGCAGCGGGCGGCTGGCCACCGGCGCGCAGCTGCCGCCCACGCGGCTGCTGGCCGAGCAGCTCGGTCTGGCGCGCCAGACCGTGGCCGAGGCCTACGAGCGGCTGACGCTGGAGCAGTTGATCGAGGCGCGGCGCGGGCGTGGCAGCTTCGTGCGCGCGCTGCCGGCGGCGGAGCCTGAGCGGCCCGCGCCGACACCCGTGCGGCTGGCCAGCGCCGCGCGCATCGCCGCCTTCCAGGCACTGCCCGTGCCGCTGCTGCGCTTCGCCGACAGCCCGCTGGCGCGCTGGGACTTCATCGGCGGCTCGCCCGAACCGGCCTTGTTCCCGCATGAAGACTGGCGCCGCCACCTGCATGCGGCCCAGCGGCAGATGAGCCAGGGCGGCGCGCACGCGCCGCCGGCCGGCTTGCTGGCGCTGCGCGAGGCCATTGCCGAACACCTGACCTTTGCCCGCGGTGTGCGCTGCTCGGCGGCGGACGTCATCGTCACGCAGGGCGCGCAGCAGGCCTTCGACCTGCTGGTGCGCGTGCTCGTCGGCCCCGGCGACGTGGCGGCGATCGAATCGCCGGGCTATCCGCCAATCACCGGGCTGCTGCAGGCCCAGGGTGCACGTATCGCCCACGTGCCGGTGGACGAGCAAGGCCTGGTGACGGATGCATTGCCGCCCGACGCCCGGCTGGTCTACACGACGCCGGCGCACCAATTCCCGCTGGGCGTGGCCATGAGTGCCGTGAGGCGCCGTGCGCTGCTGGACTGGGCGGCGCGCACAGGCGCGGTCGTCATCGAGGACGACTACGACAGCGAATTCCGCTTCGAAGGCCAGCCCCGCGACAGCCTGCAGGGGCTGGACACGGACGGCCGCGTCGCCTTCGTCGGCAGCTTCTCCAAGACGCTGGCGCCGTCGCTGCGGCTGGGCTATGTCATCGCACCGCTTGCGCTGCGCGATGCACTGCTGCACGCCAAGCACCTCGCGGACGTGCACGGGCCCAGGCTGCTGCAACACGCGCTGGCGCGCTTCATGGCCGAGGGCGCGTACCGCAAGCACCTGCGCCGCTGCGTGGCCGAGTACGGGCTGCGCCGCGAGCGGCTGATGGCCGGTTTTGCCGGCGCGCTCGCGCCGTGGCTGACGCTGTTGCCGGCGGAGGCGGGCTTCCACCAGGCGGCGCTGTTCAAGGCAGGCTCGGACATCGATGCCACCCGACTCGCGGCGCTGGCCCGGCGGGTGGACGTGGGGCTGTACCCGCTGCAGGGCTTCGGCGCGGACCGCGACGGGCTGCTGATGGGGTTCGGCCGCATCACGCCGGACGGCATAGCTGCGGCGCTCACGCGCATCGCCGAGCTGCTGGCTCCTTAGGGCCTGTTCACGCCACGGCAACGGGTCGCGTTGCCGTGGCGCCCTAGATCGGTGGCAGCGTCAGCCGCGCGATGCAGCCGTGCGGCGCGGCCGACATGAGTTGCGCAAGGCCGCCGTGCCGCTCGGCGATCTCGCGCACGATGGCCAGGCCCAGGCCGCAGCCCTCGCCCGCCGCGCTGCCGCGCACGAAGCGCTCGAACGCGCGCTCGCGCAGCGCGGGATCGAGACCGGGGCCGTTGTCCTCGACGTCGATCCACACGTCGTCGCCCGCGCGCCGCAGCCGCACGGTGACGGTGGCGCCGGCGCCCGCGTAGCGCACGGCGTTGTCGATCAGGTTGACCAGCGCCTCGCGCAGCAGCAGCTCGACGCCCTGCACGCTCACCGCGGCAGCGCTGATGTCCACACCCAGGTCGCAGCCTGCGGCCAGCGCGCGCGGCACGCACTCGGCCGTCACGTCCTGCACGAGGCGGGCGCAGTCCACCGGCGCCCAGCCCTGGGCCGCGACGGCATCGGGCTCGGTGCGCGCCAGCGCCAGCAGTTGCGACACCAGGCGGGCGCTGCGCACGGCGCTCTCGTGCACGCGCGCCAGGCGCTGGTGCAGCACGGGGTCGGCCGCCGCGTCCACGGCGGCCAGCGCCAGCTCGGTCTGGCTCTTCAGGCCGGCCAGCGGCGTGCGCAACTGGTGCGCGGCGTCGCTGATGAAGCGGCGCTGCGTGTCCAGGTTCTGCTGCACCTGGCCCAGCAGTTCGTTGACCGCGCCGGCCAGCGCGCGCACCTCGGGCGGCGCGGCCTGCAATTGCACCGGGTCCAGCGCGTCGGCGCGCCGGCCTTCCATCTGCTGCTGCAGCTCGGCCAGCGGCTGCAGGCCGCGGCGGATGCCGGCCCAGACGCCCATGGTCATCAGCGCGATCAGCAGCGACAGCGGCAGCGCCGTGTCCAGCAGCATGCGCCGCGCCAGCAGGTCGCGCGGCGCGCTGGAGCGGGCGATCTGCACGCGCAGCGTCGAGTCCATGGCGCCGGGTGCGCTCAAGTGCAGGTCCAGCGCGACGGCGCGCAGCGGCTCGGGCTCGGCGGCGTCGTAGAAGACGGGCTCGCCCGGCGGCGCGGATCGCGGCGGCGGCGGGATGCGCGCGTCGCCCAGGCGCAGCTGGCCCGGCGGCGAGCTGACGCTGTACATCGCGCGGTCCTCGGGGTCGGCGGCGAGGATGTCCTGCGCCGACGGCGGCAGGTCGACGAACACGCCGCTGGCGGTCGGCTTGACCTGCCGCGCCAGCGCGCGCGCGGCCTGCAGCAGGCTGGCGTCGACCAGCTCGTCGGCATGGCGGCTCGCCAGGCGGTAGGCGCCGAACGCCGCCACGCCCCACAGCACGATCTGCGGCAGCAGCAGCCACAACAGCAGTTGGCGGTGCAGCGAGCGGCCGGTCAAGACGCGGCGGCTTCCAGCAGGTAACCCAGCCCGCGCACGGTGCGCACGGCCAGGCCGGAGCCCTCGAGCTTGCGGCGCAGCCGGTGGATGTAGACCTCCAGCGACGCGCCATCGTCGCTGCCCCACGCATCGGCGATCTGCGCCTTCGTGACGACGCGGTCGCGCTCGCTGACGAGCAGGTCCAGCAGCGTCCATTCGCGCGGGCTCAGCTCGACCGGCTGGCCGGCGATGCTGGCGCGGTGCGCGGCGCGGTCCAGCGTCAGCTGGCGCAGCTGCTGCGTCTGCGAGGCCGGCCGGCTGCGCCGCAGCAGCGCGTGCAGGCGGGCCTCCAGTTCGGGGAAGTCGAAGGGCTTGACCAGGTAGTCGTCGGCGCCGGCCTGCAGGCCCGCCACGCGGTGCTCCAGCGCATCCAGCGCCGTCAGCACCAGGATGGGCAGCGTGCGGCCGGCCTCGCGCACGCGCTTGAGCACGGTGAGGCCGTCGACCATGGGCAGGCCCAGGTCCAGGATGGCGATGTCGAAGTCCTGCTTCTTCAGCAGGTACTCGGCCACGGCGCCGTTCTCGGCCCACTCGACCTTGAACGAGGCGCTCAGCAATTGCTGCTGCAGCGCATCGGCCAGCAGGGCGTCGTCTTCGGCGAGCAGCAGGTTCATCGGAGGCGAACTGTAGCGGCGGCCGGCCTCGGGGTTAATGCGATATTAAGTTTATTAACGCCAGGTCATGATGCGCGGACATTCGAGCCGCGGCTGCGCCTGCAGATCACGAGCGACACCCACGACAGGAGACACCCCTTGACCCGCGTTCACATCCAGGACCTCAGCATCAAGTTCGGCAGCAACGAGGTCATCAAGCACCTGGACCTGGACGTGCACAGCGGCGAGTTCCTCGTGCTGCTGGGCCCCTCCGGCTGCGGCAAGTCCACGCTGCTGCACACCATCGCGGGGCTGAACCCGGTCAGCGGCGGCAGCATCCACATCGGCGAGCAGGACATGACGCAGGCCGAGCCCAGCCAGCGCGGCGTGGGCATGGTGTTCCAGAGCTATGCCCTCTACCCGACGATGACGGTGAAGGAGAACCTGGCCTTCCCGCTGAAGATGGCCAAGACGCCCAAGGCCGAGCTGGAGAGGCGCGTCGCCGCAGCGGCCGACATGCTGCAGCTGACGGCGCTGCTGGAGCGCCGCCCGGCCCAGCTCTCCGGCGGGCAACGCCAGCGCGTCGCCATCGGCCGCGCCGTGGTGCGCGAGGCCAAGGTGCTGCTGCTGGACGAGCCGCTGTCCAACCTCGATGCCAAGCTGCGCACCGACCTGCGCCGCGAGCTGAAGACGCTGCACGGCCGCCTGGGCAACACGATGATCTACGTGACGCACGACCAGGTGGAGGCGATGACGCTGGCCACGCGCATCGTCGTCATGCACCAGGGCGTCATCCAGCAGATCGGCACGCCGGCCGAGGTCTACGACAAGCCCAACAACCTGCGCGTGGCGGGCTTCGTGGGCTCGCCAGCCATCAACCGCGTCGAAGGCCAGGTCGGCGATGGCGGGCGCTTTGCCGCGCCGGGCCTGACGGTCGCCCTGCCCGCAGTGCTGGCGTCGCGCCCCCAAGGCGAGCGGCTGACGCTGGCCGTGCGCCCCGAGCATGTGCGGCTGGGCGCCGAGCAGCCCTTCGAGGCCGAGGTGCAACTCGTGGAGCCGCTGGGCAACCAGCACGTCATCTGGCTGGCCTGCGCAGGCAGCACGATGTCGGCTGTGCTGCAGGGCCAGCCCGAGGTGCAGGAGGGTGCGAAGGTGCGCTTCGGGTTCGAGGCGGCGAAGACGATGTGGTTCGACGCGGCGGGCGAGCGCCTCGAGGCCTGAGGCTCCGACCTCGCCGCCGCTGCCACTGCTGCTGGCGGCCATGAAAAAAGCCCACCCGTTGCCGGGTGGGCTTTTTGCTGAGCGCTCTGGGCGATCAGTTGCAGGTCGTGCCGGCAGCCAGGCGCTGGGCGACGTAGTTCAGGTCGCGGGCATCGACGACGCCGTTGCCATCCACATCGGCGCGGGCATCGAAGCCGGCCTGGCCGGTGCGCTTGCCCATGGAGGCCTTCACGATGGACAGGTCCGCGCAGTTGACGACGTTGTCGCCGTTCAGGTCACCCGCGATCTTGATCGCGAAGTCGGCGTTGGACACATCGAAGAAGATGTTGTCCACGGCCTCGACCTTGATGCGGGCGGTCGTCGTCGGCACGGCCGGCAGCGACACGACGGCACTGCCGCTGTTGGGCACGCTGGCGGCCAGCACGGTCGGGAAGGTCAGGCCGCTGTCGGTGGACAGGCTGATCTTCACGTTGGCGGTGCTCACGGGTGCCACGTTGGTGTTGGCCACGGCCCAGGTCACGGTCTGCGCACCGGAAGCCAGCGTCACGGCCGTGTTCGGCGACGTGACGAGGAACGGGCCCGCGTTGGCCGCCAGGATCAGCTGCGTGTTGGCGCTGTTGACGCCGCCGCGGCCGTCACGCACGGTCAGGCGGAAGTTCAGCGACGCCGGGCTGGCGTTGACGCCCGAGGTGCCGACATAGGCCGCGGTCGGCAGGAACTCCGAGAAGCAGTCCGTCTCGGCCACCGTCGGCGCGCTCGAGTTGACCAGCGAGCACACACCCGTTTCAGCGTTGGTGTTGTTGGCCAGGATCTGCGCCATGTCGGGGAAGACGCGGGTCGGGTTGCTGGTGACGAGGTTCTCGCCCGGCGAGCCGTACTGCAGCGTGTCGGTGGAGCTGACCACGGCGCGGGTGCCGAACTGGCGGAACAGTGGGCCGTTCAGCTTGGGCTGGGTGATCAGGCCCGTGCCGGCCGAGGTGCCGGTGGCGCCACGGTCGTTCTGCTCCCACATGTAGGTGACCGGGTCGCCATCGGGGTCGGTCGCGCTGCCGGTCAGGGCGAACGGCGTGCGGACGGGGATGGTGTAGCCGGCGGGCGCGGTGACGACGGGCGGGTTGTTGCCCGTGGCCGTCTGCGTGACGCCGCGCTTGGTGCTCAGGCCGCCCGCGGCGACTTCACCGATGAAGCCGGTGAGGCCGTCGGTGCCGGACACCAACTCCAGCAGCGGCACATTGCCGGCAGCGGACGCGAAGGTCAGCGTGAATGCCGTGTCGGAGATCGCGCTGGCGGTCACCGTGGCAGCTGCGGGCCAGCCGCTGATGGCTTCGATGGCGGCCTTGATGCCGGCCGCGGTGTTGTTGGTGCCGCGCACGATGGGCGCCGACAGGTTGCCGTTGTAGCGGAACTGGAACGACGCGCCGTTGGCGGTGTAGCCGGTCAGCACGCCCAGCTGCACTTCAGCGACGGACACCTCGGTGCCGGAGGTGTAGGTCGTGATCTCGTCGAAGCTGCGCTGCGACCAGTACGGGTCGCTGTGCGACTGCAGGTTGTCGGTGCCGCAGATGCCGGCGTAGGCCATCACGGACGAGCCCGAACCCGGCTCGACGGACGTGCCGGCGTTGCGGTTGGACGTCGAGCAGTTGGAGATAGTGCCGTTGAACGTGTGGTTGCCCGAGAACTGGTGGCCCATTTCGTGCGCCACGTAGTCGACGGCGTAGAAGTCGCCCACCGGCGTCGGGATGCCCGTGCAACCCTGGGCCTTGTTGGTGCCGCCGACCACGCCCAGCGAGGCAATGCCGCCGCCGTTCACGCCCAGGCCGATGTGGCCGATGTCGAAGTTGCTGGCGCCCACCAGCAGGCCCACGACCTGGCGGTTGCGCGTCAGTGTGCTGCTGCCGCAGCTGGCCGCCTGGGCCGCCGTGAAGCAGGCGCTGCCGCCGCAAGGACCGTTGACGCCAGTCATCTTGGCAGCCGTGTCCAGGTTGAGCTTGTCGGAGTCGTTGATCAGCACGAGGCGGATCGAGGTCTCCGTTTCGTAG
Organism: Roseateles sp.; assembly: GCF_965229315.1. GTDB lineage: Bacteria > Pseudomonadota > Gammaproteobacteria > Burkholderiales > Burkholderiaceae_C > Pelomonas. The sequence continues at coordinate 70,583 of NZ_CBDDJA010000002.1, read as the reverse complement.
ACCTGCGTCACGCGGTTGATCAGCGTGACCTTGGCGGACAGCACGTTGACCGGGTCGCCGCCGAAGTAGGCGGCGTAGGTGTTGTCGGTCAGCAGCGCAAGGCGGTAGGTGCGCAGCGAACCCGCCACGGAGGCGTTGGTCTCCAGGCTGTCGGACACGCGATAGCCCGTCGTGGCCGTGCCACGGCCGTCTTCCGCGGTGACGGCAATGGCGCCTTCGCTCTGGGCGGCGCCGGCGATGAAGGAGGTGTTCACCACGCCCTCGGCGCTGGCCACGGCCTGCAGCGTCTGGCTGCCGCCCTCGCCGCTGACGGTCAGCGTGACGGTGGCGCCCGGCGCGAAGCCGGCACCACGCACCTCGACGGTGTCGCCAGCGCGGTAGCTGCTGTTGGCCACCACGAGCTGCGGCTCGATCTGGTTGGGCTCGATCAGCGCACCCCGCGTGTTGGGCAGGTTGCGGGCGTGGTAGCTCGCGTACACGCTGTCATCGAGGTGGTAGTAGGGGTCGACATACCAGGAACCGGCTTGCGCACGGACCGAGGCGTGCAGGCCCAGCGGCGTGATGTCCATGCGCACCGTGGCGGTCGGGTCATCGATGCCCTTGCCGGCGTAGGTCTTGATGTTGGGGTACTTGGCGGCGAGGCCCGATTCCATGATGGGCGACTCGACGACGGCGAAACGCTGGAAGCCACCATCCGGGTGAGGCAGCGACATCACCAGCGGAGCCAGTGCTGCGGCGCTGCTGCGCTCCAGCGGCGCGGCTGCGGCGAAGGCCGTGATGCCGGCCTTGTCGAGCGTCGCGGCGCGGAAGGCCGTGGGCTGCACGGAGAGTTGCTTGGCAACGCCGCCGCGCGACGCGGCCAGTGCGGTGCGGTCGCCGATTTCCTGCCAGAAGCTGGCGGAGGACTGCGTGGCGGCGACCGCCTTCGTGGTGATCGACTTGCTTTGCACCGTGGCGGCCTGGGCCACCGAACTCAGGCCGACCAGCGCAAGGCCGGACGACAACATGGCGAAGCGCGCAACGGCGCCGGCAACCCGCGTGGGGCGAATGGACAAGACCTTCATCAGATATCCCTCGTAAGCTCCGCGCATCGTCCACGATGCACAGAGCGTCTTCGCTGTTCTTGTCCGTGAGGAAAAACAAGGGGCGTGGACGGAAATTTCCCAGCACTTCCTCACGAACGGACCGGGAAAATGTATGTCACCCGTCCGGGCGCAACGACCGGGATTACGCGATGTTCAGCCTGAAGACCCCCTTCGCTCTGGTGCTTGCACTGGCCCTAGAAGCCGCTTATGGAGGCCCCATGCCGGCCCTGAAAACGATCACGCTGGAACGCGATTGCAATGGCTGCCTGAGCGGCTCTCGGCTGGCATTTCATGCCGACGGGAGCGCCCAGGTGGCGACCGTCGGCAAGGCGCGCCTCGGCACGGCCGACAGCTTGTGCGAGGGCCGCGTTTCCATAGAGACATTCGAGGAATTGGCGCGTCTGGCGACGACCGGCGGTTTCCTGCAGCTGGACGCTGAAATCGCCGACCCGCAAGTGCAGGATGGCCCCTGGCTGACGCTGCGCGCCGAGTATGCGGACGGCAGCGCCAAGCAGGTGTTCAGCCGCGGTGAGATGGCGCCCGCGTCGCTGACGGAACTGGTGCAGGCCATCGACGCGGCGGCACGGCGGATCGCCGTCGACACCCCCCAAGCTAAGGGGGAAGATTGCGGTTTTCGAGCGACGCCGCGATAAACCCTCATGTCGAGACCCTCTCCTAGCGGCTAGTCTGCGGCTACGCAAGAAACATCCGGCACGCCACTGACGCTGAGGGCGTCTGTGCCGGCGGCGCAGGGATCACCTGCAAAAACTTTCGAGGAGTTCCGTCATGCCCTTGAACAAGGCTCGTTTTTGTTCCGCTTTGCTGGCGTTGAGCGCCTTCGCCGCTCCGGCGCTGGCTGCCGACCTGACCTTCGCGGCCGCATCCAACCCGGTCCAGCAGGGCAACGGTGTTGACGTGCGGGTCCTGATCACTGGCATCTCGGACCTGTCCACCTACCAGTTCTCGGTCTCGTTCGACCCGAGCCTGTTCCAGGTCACCAGCGTCACCGAGGGCAGCTTCCTGGGCACGGGCGGCACGACGTTCTCCGACGGCGGCAGCATCGACAACAGCGCCGGCACGATCTCCTATGTGTTCAACACGCTGATCGGCCCGATCGCCGGTGTCAGCGGCAGCGGCACGCTGGCCACGATCCACCTGAATGCGATCGGCGTTGGCACCAGCGCGCTGACCTTTTCGGACACGCTGTTCCTGAACAGCCAGTCGCTGGACATCGCGGTGCAAACCGTCAACGGCAGCCTGGCCGTCACGGCCGTGCCTGAACCGAGCACCTATCTGATGCTGGTTGCGGGCCTGGCGGGTATCGGCGCGCTGCGCCGTCGTCAAGCCAACGTCTGAGTCATCGCGGCCTCGTGCCGCCTGACGCGAATCGGGCCGCTTGCGCGGCCCGATGTCTTTTGTGGCGCCGTTGGATGGCGTCAGTTTGGCGGCTTCAGTTTTCCTTGTAGATACGCACCCAGTCCACCTTCATCTGCGCCGGGAACGCGGTGGTCGCATCCGGCGCGCCGGGCCAGTCGCCGCCGACGGCCAGGTTGAGGATGACGAAATAGGGCTTCTCGAAGACCCAGGTGCCACCGGCCGGCAGCGACGCGGGCGTCAGGCGGTGGAACTCGACACCGTCGACCTGCCAGACGATTTCGTTGGGCCGCTTGATGACGGTGTAGGTGTGGAAGTCGTTGGCCACGGGCCCGCCAAACTCACGCGGCTTGCCGATGCCCTGCGCGCCCGAATAGCCCGGGCCGTGCAGCGTGCCGTAGGTCGTGTTCGGCGTCTTGCCGACGAACTCCATGATGTCGATCTCGCCCGACTTCGGCCAACCCGCCGTGGCGAGGTCCGCGCCCAGCGCCCAGAACGCCGGCCAGATGCCCTGGCCCGAGGGCAGCTTCATGCGCGCCTCGACCTTGCCGTAGGTGAAGCTGACCTTGTTGCCGGTGTGGATGCGGGCCGACGTGTAGCCGCACGGCGCACCGTTCCAGCACGGGCCGGGGTTGGCGGCCTTCTCGGCCGTGATGACCAGCAGTCCGGCGCCGTCCATCTGCGCGTTGCGCGCGTCGGCCGTGTAGTACTGGAACTCGTGGTTGCCCCAGCCATCGGCTTCCTTGTTGCCGAGGTCATAGGTCCAGTTCGCGGCATTCGGCACGGTGCCGGCGGCGCCGTTGAACTCGTCGCTCCAGACCAGGGTCCAGTTGCTCGGGGGCGCTGGTACGGCGGCAGGTGCCGACGCGGGTGCGGCGGTGACGGTACCGCCGCCACACGCAGTCAGCGCAATGGCGAGGGTAGGCAGCAGCTGGCGCCAGTGGCGCGGCGCCGGTGTGATGGCGTTCATCGTTGTCTCCGTTGTGTTGGCTCTGAAGGCTCTGAAAGATCAGCCGCGCCAGTCCTTCAGGAAGTCGCGGTACCAGTCGGCGCTGGCCTTGGGGGTGCGGACCTGGGTGTCGTAGTCGACATGCACGATGCCGAAACGCTTCAGGTAGCCACTGGCCCATTCGAAGTTGTCCATCAGGCTCCAGACCATGTAGCCGGCCATGGGCACGCCCTGCTGCATGGCACTGGCCACGGCGGCGATGTGGCCGCGCAGGTAATCGATGCGGTCGTCGTCCTGCACGCGGCCGTTGACCACGGCCTGGTCCTTGAAGGCGCCGCCGTTCTCGGTGACGTAGACGGGCGGCAGGCCGGGATAGTCGCGGTGCAGCAGCACGAGCAGGTCGGCCAGGCCCTGGGGGTAGATCTCCCAGTCCATGTCGGACACGGGCAGGCCGCGGCCCTTGGCGTCCCATGCCTCGCCGCCTGCTGAGATGACGGTGCGGGTGTAGTAGTTGACGCCCAGGTAGTCCATCGGCTGCGCTATGGATCCCATGTCGCCCGGCTGCACCACGGGCGCGTCGGCGCCCAGTTCGGCCAGCACCTCCTCGGGATAGCAGCCCTTGAAGAGCGGGTCGGCGTACCAGCGGCGGCTGCGCGCGTCGGCCCTCTGCGCGGCGGCGATGTCGGCAGGCATGGCGGTGGCGGGCACGCTGGACGTGAGGTTCAGCACGATGCCCAGTTCGGCCGTGGCGCCATCCGCCCGCAGTGCCTGCATCGCCAGGCCGTGGCTGAGCAGCAGGTGGTGGCAGACCTGCATGGCCGTCCTGCGGCTCTTGATGCCGGGCGCGAAGCTGCCCTGCTCGTGGCCCAGCACGGCCACCACCCACGGTTCGTTGTGCGTCGTCAGGCCGTCCAGCCGGTCGCCCAGGCGCGCCTGCACGTGGCGGGCGTAGTCGACGAAGCGGTGCACCGTGTCGCGGTCGTTCCAGCCGCCGCGGTCCTGCAGGCCTTGCGGCAGGTCCCAGTGGTTCAGCGTCGCGAAGGCCTGGATGCCGCGGCGTAGAAGGCCATCCACCAGCCGCTCGTAGAAGTTCAGGCCCTTGGGGTTGAAGTCGCCATGGCCCAGCGCCTGCACGCGCGGCCAGGCGATGGAGAAGCGGTAGCAGTTGACGCCCAGCGACGCGATGAGGTCGAGATCGCTGTCCAGCCGGTGGAAGTGGTCGCAGGCGATGTCCCCGTTGCTGGCGTCGGCGATGGCGCCGGGCTGCCTGCAGAACCGGTCCCAGATGGACTCGCCCTTGCCGTCTGCGTGGGGCGCACCCTCGATCTGGAAGCTGCTGGTGGCGACGCCCCAGACGAAGGATGGCGGGAACTGTCGGTGCAGGAGATGGGATGACATGGGCGGTGTTCTTATTTGACGGCGCCGGCCGTGAGGCCCGCGATGAGCTGACGCGACGACACGACGAAGAGCACGAGCAGCGGCAGCGTGGCGATGGCCGAGCCGGCCATCAGCGCGCCCCACTCCGTGCTGGTGGTGCTGAACAGGCTGCGCAGCGCCAGCGGCAGCGTGTAGTTCTCGGCCGTGCGCATGACGATCAGCGGGTTCATGAAGTTGTTCCACGAGCTGATGAAGGTGATGAGGCCCAGCGTGCCGAGCGCCGGCTTCATCAGTGGCAGCGCGATGCGCCAGTAGATACCCAGTTCGCTGGCGCCGTCGATGCGCGCGGCGTTCAACAGCTCGTGCGGCACGGTGCTGGCGGCGAACTGGCGCATCAGGAAGATGCCGAACGCGCTGGCCGCGCCGGGCACGTACAGCGCGCGGTGCGTGTCGATCCAGCCCAGCGCGTCCATCACCATGAAGGTCGGGATCATGTTCATGAAGGCCGGCACCATCAGCGTGCCCAGCACCAGCGCGAACAGCGGCTTCTTGAAGCGGAACTCCAGCATCGCGAAGGCGTAGCCGGCCATGGAGCAGAACAGCAGCGTCAGCGCCGTGGACATCAGGCCCACGTACAGGCTCCAGCCCACGTTCTTCCAGAACGGCAAGCGCGTCGTCAGCACCTTGAGGTTGTTCAGCAGCTCGCCGCTGAACCACAGCGGCGGCGGCACGTTGAAGATGTCGGTGCGCGACTGCGTCGCGAACACGAACATGAAGTAGAACGGCGCCAGCATGATGAGCGCACCGACACCGACGATGGCGTAGGCCGCGAGCTTGGGCAGCGTCTTCGTCATGCCGCGGCCCTCCGCTCGGCGAAGGCCCGGTTGGTCAGCCAGGTCAGCAGCGCGATGACGCCGAACATGATCCACGCCAGCGCGCTGGCGCCGCCGAAGTCGCTGAAGTCGAAGGCCAGCCGGTACAGGTAGATGCCCACGGTCATCGCCGCCTGGTCGGCGCCGCCCTTGCCGTTGGTCAGGATGAAGGGCTCCTCGAACAGCTGCAGGCCGCCGATGACGGACAGCGTCACGCCGAACAGGATCATGGGCCGCAGCCCCGGCAGCGTGATGCGCCAGAACTGCTGCCAGGCGTTCGCGCCATCGAGCTTGGCGGCCTGGTAGAGATCGTTCGGGAGGGTCTGCAACGCGGCGAGGTACAGCACGAGGTTGAAGCCCACGTAGCGCCAGAACACGACGATGGCCACGGCCGGCTTGATGGCCTGGGGCGAGCGCATCCAGTTGATGTGCTCGGTGCCGAACAGCGCGTGCAGCGCCTGGTTGACCAGCCCGTAGTCGGTGGAGAACAGCGAGCCGAACAGCATCGCGATGGCGACGGTGGACGTGATATAGGGCAGGAAGTAGGCGCCCGACAACAGCCCGCGCCAGCGGCCCAGCGCCTGGTGCAGGAAAACCGCCAGCGGCAGCGCGACCAGGTGCTGAGGCACGCCAGACGCGAACGCCAGCCACAGCGTGTTGTAGAGCGACTTCCAGAACCAGCCGTCGGTCAGCGCGAAGACGAAGTTGTCCAGGCCCACGAACTGCATGGACGCGATGCCGCTGGTCGGCTCCCAGCTCTGGAAGGCCAGGTAGAGCGAGAACAGCAGCGGGAAGAGGCCGAACACGGCGAACAGGATCAGGAAGGGGCTGATCAGGATGTAGGGCGCCCAGCGGTTGGGGATGCGCGGGGTCATGCGTGGGCCTCTTGGCAGTCCGCGCGGTGTGGTTGTCGTGAGGTCGGCTTGGTGGCACGGTCCATGCCGGCAATTCGCCCCGGCGGGCGACCTACTTTCTGGCCCGCCAGAAAGTAGGCAAAGAGCGGCCCCTGCAAAACCGCCCAACAGCCGAAACAGCCAACAGCCAAACGCAGCAGCCATTCGGTCGCGGCTGTTCCTGCTGCCCCCCCTTGAGCCCGCCGAGCAGCGCAAGGACTGGAGGGCGCGTGCGCAGCACGCTTCAAGAACTGACTCCGCGCAACTGTTTGAGCGCAGCGTAGCGGAGCGAGTTTTGCGCGGGCCCTCAAGGCCTGAGCAGCGCAGGGCAGCCTGAAGGGCCGGGCGGGTCGGGGGGCGACTTTTTGCCTACTTTTTGGTCGCTCAAAAAGTAGGTCGCCCGCCGGGGCGAACTCCCGGCACGGTGCAACGAGTCGAAAGGCTCGCAGCCAAAGCAACCCATGGAGTGCGGGAAATGAGCCCACCATCACCGATTCGCCCGATGCACCAGCAGCGCCTGCGCATCTTCCAACGCACGCGCAATCGGCTTGCCGTACTCCAGCACGTTGTCCAGCTCGCCGTTGACGACCTCGTCGGCGAACTTCTGCTGCTTGTGCATGCGCACGACCGGGATGCGCCGCGCCGCGTCACGCCACAGCGCGCGGGCCTTCTGGCCGCCGAGGAAGGGCACGGGCTGGTCGAAGAACGGGCCTTCCTGCGCCGCCAGCAGCGCCGGGAAGGCGTCCTGCGACTGGAAGGCCTCGAGCTGGCGCTGGCGGTCCAGCGTCAGCTCCTGGATGAGCTGCCAGGCGAGCTGCTTGCGCTCGGGTGCGGAGCGGCGCGGGATGGCGTAGTAGGTGCCGCCATAGGAGCAATAGGCGTTCTCGGGCAGCTGCGCCACACGCCACTTGCCGGCGGTGCCGGGCGCCACCCAGTTGGCCATCTGGCCGGCCATCCAGCAGCCGGAGATCTCGGTGGCTAGGCGGCCGCGCTTGAGCATCTCGGCCCAGTCGTTGAACCAGACCTCCACACGCGCATCCAGCCCCTGCCGGCGCACCTTGCGCGCCAGCTCGAACGCACGCACGAAGCGCGGCGACGTGACCTGCGCCCGCCCCTGGTTGTCGAAGAACTGGCCCTCGCCCGCCGGCGTGCCGGCGCGCACGACGATGTCCTTGAGCAGCCGCACGTCGCCGATCAGGTAGGCCCCCGTCCGCGCCTTGAGCTGGGCGCCGGCCTCGACGTAGTCCTCCCAGGAGCGCGTCAGGTCCGCCTCCGTCAGGCCGGCCTGGGCGAGGAGATCGGCACGATAGAACAGCGAGCCCGGCCCGATGTCCGTCGGCATCGCGACGACGCGGCCCTCGCGGTTGCGTGCGGTCTGGAAGGCGAACGGCACGAAACGGTCCCGCAAGCGCTCCGCATCGAAGGCAGGTGCCGACAAGTCCTCCAGCCCGGTTCCGAGCGAGAAGCGGCCGAGGTAGCTGGCCTCCAGTGCGATGACGTCGGGCAGATGGCCGGACGTGGACAGCGCCGTCGTCATCGCCGTGTGGTGGTCGTCGTACTGGCGGCTGATGACCTCGGCGCGCACCTCCGGATGGCGCTGCGCCCAGGTTTTCAGCACGTCCTTGGCAATCACGTCGACCAGCGGGAAGGCGGCGACCGTCAGCCGGCGCTCCGGCCCCGCCGCCAGCGCCGCGGCAGGGCCGGTGGCTGATACCAGTGCCGCGGCAAGCGAATTTGCCAGCACGTGACGGCGGGAGGTGGGCGGTGGCGAAAGACGTTGCATCGTGTTTGAAAGCGCTTTCATGATTGTGCATGGCGACCCGTCGCGGCTCAGCCGCACAAACCCTAAGCACGGCCTCGCCGCAGGCTTTTCCCCATGAAAAACGACGCGGGCGCCGTTGAACTGAAACGTTTGCTCACCACGCACGCGGGTTTCCACCGGTGACGTCTGTCAGTGGTGTTTGCAGAGTGGTATTCAAGAGGTTGCAGCAGTCTCAAGCCGGTTTAATACCAGTTGAGCAATCTCGACGCCTGGAGATGGGCCACAGCCGCCCGGAGTACCAGGTGATGTGCGGGGACGCGGCAAGTGCCTGCCCCGCTGTTGAAGCCACTGAAAAGGACTCGCTTTCATGAACCCGCTTTCGACCGACATTCCCACCCATCAACTGCAACGCCTGGCCGCCATCACGGCAGCAGCCTTCGCCGCGGCCGCCGTGCCCATGGCTGCCCAGGCCGTCACCTGCGCACCCGCCTGGGCCAGCGCCACCGTCTACAACGGCGGCGACACGGCCAGCAAGGGCACCACCAACTACAAGGCCAACTGGTGGACGCAGGGCAACGATCCGGCCACCAACAACGGCGGCGCGGGCAGTGGCCAGCCATGGACCTCGCAAGGCGCGTGCACCACCGGCCCCGCACCAAGCCCCTCCCCTTCTCCCTCTCCCTCTCCCTCTCCTTCTCCTTCTCCTTCACCCAGCCCGTCGCCCTCCCCGAGCCCGGCCCCCTCGCCCGCCCCGGCCCCCGGCCTCAGCGACCCGGCCGCCAAGTCCGCCAACCAGAACGGCCGCGCCTACACCGTCTACTACCCCACCTGGAGCGACAACTGGTTCGACGCCACCGGCAAGACCATGAACCAGGTCTTCCAGGCCAGCAACTTCGCGCGCCTGCCCGCCAACTACACGCACGTGGTGGCCGCATTCGCCCAGCCCAACTTCACGTGGGGCGGCATGACGGCCAACAACTGGTCGGGCACCGGCATCAACTTCAACGGCCGGCCGTCGGACATCAAGGCCGCCATCGACGTGCTGCACGCCCGCAACATCAAGGTCATCCTGGCCGTGGGCGGCGCCACGTACAACAGCTGGAGCACGCTGTCGGCCGAGGGCCACGCGGGCAGCGGGCCGACGATCACGGCGCTGGCCAACGTCATGAAGGACGTCGGATTCGACGGCCTGGACGTGGACTTCGAGATCGAAGGCCTCGACGCCTACGCCGGCGCGGTCAAGGCCATGCGCAAGGCGGTCGACCTGGCCGGCGGCGGGCGCATCCTGACGGTGGCGGCCTGGTCCACCGGCGCGGACTGCACGGGCGCCACGGCCAACGACTCGCAATGCACAGGCGTGGGCACCAGCTACTGGGGCGGCAAGGCCGGGCTGGAGCGCCAGCTCGTCAACAGCTACCCGGCGCTGAAGACGGCGTTCAACCTCGTCAACATCATGAGCTACGACGCGCGCTACGAGCACTACGACGGCGTGACGGCCTGGAAGCAGTACCGTCAGCTCTTCCCGGCCAGCACCATCGTGTCCATCGGCTTCGAGACGGCGCCGGAAGGCTGGGCCGGCGGGCAGCTCGTCGTCAACAACGCCGAGGCGCAGTGCACCGGCTCGGTCATCCTGCAGAACAGCTATGGCGTCAACATCAACCAGGCCTACTCGGTGGAGCGCTACCTGAACGCCGTGACGACCAGCACGCTGGCCAACCGCAACGCGCGTGATGGCGCGATGCTGTGGCAGGCGCTGAAGACCGCGACGGGCAGCTGCGGCAGCGCGGCCCTGGCATCGCCCGGCAGCATCGGCAAGAAGGCGGCCGGCCTGCTGAACCTCGTGGACGACCCGGCGCTGCAGAACGCGCCCTGGAAGTAAGCCACGGCAGGGCATGGGGCGGGTGACGCCCCCAGACGGGCCGGGGCCGCGCGCCTACACTCGCGGCTCCGCCCGCCCGTGCCCGATGAACAACAAGCAGCCTCCCGCCAAGAAAGCGCCGTCAGCCCGCACCGATGGCGTGGTCACGCTGGAGCAGGTGGCAGAGCTGGCCGGCGTGTCCCCGAGCACGGTGTCGCGCATCCTGAACGGCACGGCGGCCGTCAGCGAAGCCAAGAAGGAAGCCGTCGAGGCGGCCATCCGCGAGCTGGGCTTCCGGCCCAACCCGGTGGCGCGCGGCCTGGCCGGCGGCAAGACGCTGTCCATCGGCGTCGTCACGCAGGTCATCTCCAGCCCGTTCTACGGCGAGGCGCTGCTGGGCATCGAGCGCGAGCTGGAGCGGGCCGGCTACGTGCCGCTGTTCGTCTCCGGCAACTGGCACGAGGACGACGAGCGCAAGGCCATCGAGACGCTGCTGTCGCGCCGCGTGGACGGCATCATCGTGCTCGCCGGCCGGCTGGCCGACGAGGCGCTGCTGAACCTCACGGCGGGGCTGCCCACCGTCGTCGTCGGCCGCCAGCTCCAGGGCCCGCAGCTCTATAGCTTCAGCTTCGACAACCGCGGCGGCGCGCGCCTGGCCACCCAGCACCTGATCGACCAGGGCCACCGGCGCATCGCCTTCATCGCCGGCGACCTGATCCATGACGACGCGGTCGACCGCCAGAACGGCTATCTCGACGCACTGGCCGCCGCCGGCATCGCGGCCGACCCCAACCTCATCGTGCAGAGCGACTACACCGAGGCCGGTGGCGTGCTGTCGGTGACCCGGCTGCTGGAGCGCGACATCCATTTCACGGCGCTGTTCGCGTCCAACGACCAGATGGCCATCGGCGCCTGCCTGGGCCTGCACCGCCGCAACCTGCGCGTGCCCGACGACGTGTCGTTGGTCGGTTTCGACGACCTCATCATGGCGCGCTACGCCATGCCGCCGCTGACCACCGTGCGCCAGTCGGTCTACGAGATCGGCAGCGAGGCCGCGATGGCCATGCTCGAACTGCTGCGCGGCGGCTCGCCCCGCGTGCAGCTGCCGCAGCCCGAGCTGGTGGTTCGCGAGAGCTCGCGGCGCATGTCGCGCTGAGCCCCCCCGCCCTTTCCACCAGCGCGCGAGGCCACGCTCGCCATCCCGCTGACATCGCCCTCCACCCACTGTTGCTCGAACCGGGTAAACCATGTGGCAGCGCAGCGGGGCGAACTGCATCATTGAATGAAAGCGCTTTCAGTGCTTGCACTGTTTTGTTGCCTTTCAACCCAGAAGTACCCGTATGCGCACCGAAATGCGCCGGAACGCCGCGCCATCCCTGGCTGAACTGGGCCGGTGCGAGCAGTCAGTGGCGCCCAGGCACGCCCGAACCCTGGGTTCACGTTGCCCGAAAGCCGCAGACCGAGGGTGTTGCCTAGGTTGAAAGCGCTGCCAATGGCTTACGCTTGAAAGCGCTTTCAGTCCCTCAAAGGGACAGTTCACGAAAAGATCACAACATAACTGGAGACAAGTGAATGAGACAGCTTCGCCCTGCCCTTCGCCTCACGAGCCTGGCCGCGGCCAGCGGCCTGCTGTTTGCCGGCGCCGCGGCACAGGCGCAAGTCGCCGCACCCGCCGCCACCAAGGAAAAAGACGCGCAGCAACTCGAAACCGTGGTGGTCAAGGGCATCCGCTTCAGCCTGGAAACCTCGGTGGCCACCAAGCGCAACTCGGATTCCATCGTCGAGGCCATCTCGGCCGAGGACATCGGCAAGTTGCCGGACGCCAGCATCGCCGAGTCGCTGGCGCGCCTGCCCGGCCTGACCGGGCAGCGCGGCCCCGATGGGCGCGTCAACGTGATCTCCATCCGGGGCCTCTCGCCCGAGTTCTCCGGCGTGCTGCTCAATGGCCGCGAGATCGTCAGCTCCAACGACAGCCGTGCCGTCGAATACGACCAGTTCCCCTCCGAGCTGGTCAACGCCGCCACCGTCTACAAGACGCCCGACGCGAACCTGGTGGGTCAGGGCCTGTCAGGCACGGTCAACATCCAGACCCTGCGCCCGCTGAGCCTGGGCAGCCGCCAGGTGGTGGTGAGCCTGCGCGGCGAGCGCAACTCCAACGGCACCATGGTGCCGGGCGTCACCGGCGCCACCGGCATGCGCCTCTCGGCCTCCTATGTGGACCAGTTCGCCAACCGCACCATCGGTGTGGCGGTGGGCTTCGCGCGGCTGGATTCACCGTCGCAGACCAAGCAGACCGAGCTGGTGGAGTACGGCGACTACACGCCCTATGGCCTGCCGCTGACGGGTAACGCGCCGTCCAAGGTGGGCACAGGTCAGGCCTTGCTGCCGATGTACTGGACGGCCCAGACCGCCACCAAGAAGAACCTGCGCGACGGCCTGATGGCCGTCGTCGAATACCAGCCCAACGACGACCTGCACTCGCAGGTGGACCTGTACTACTCCAAGTTCAAGACCCACGAAGTGGCGGGCAAGTGGCAGCAGAGCCTGTTCGGCAACTGGTCGGCGGGCATCACGCCCGCGATGAGCAACGTCACTACCCAGCAGATCGGCAACAACACCTTCGCCACCGGCGCCACGATCTCTCAGCTGGTCGCCAACGTCGGCAGCATGGACACCCGCCGTACCGACGACATCGTTGCGCTGGGCTGGAACACCAGCCTCAAGCTCAATGACCGCTGGAAAGCGTTGACCGACCTCAGCTATTCGCGCGACAAGCGCAACGAACGCTACTCAGAGGCCTACGCCGGCAACTACGACTACGCCAACAAGGCCTGGACCTACGGGGCCTACCGCTGGAACGTGCCGACCAACGGCGACCCGCAGACCTTCACGCCCACGCAGGCCGACCTGCTGTCCAACCCCGCCAAGCTGGCCTTCGGCGACGTCGCCGGCATGGACTGGGTGCCCAACGAAGCCTGGCTGGGCGCCATCCGCCATCCGGAGGTCAAGGACGAGATCAAGTCGGCGCGCATCTCGCTGGAACGCTCGCTGGACGGCGTGTTCAGCCTCCTCACGCTCGGCCTGAACTACACCGAGCGCGGCAAGGACGTGGCCAAGAACGAGGACCGCCTGCTGATGAAGAAGGATGCCAACGGCGATTACATCCGCTCCATCCCGGCCGGCGTCGTGCAGCAGCCCTTCGACATGAGCTGGGCCGGCATGCCGCAGGTGCTGCGCGTGGACGTGCCGGCGCTGGTCGCGAGCGGCGCCGTCACGCTGGAGGAAGGCCAGTTCAGCAAGTGGGTGGCCAACAATTCCAACGTGCGCGAGAAGGTCACCACGGCGTTCAGCAAGCTGGACATCGACACCGACCTGTGGGGCGTGTCGCTGCGCGGCAACCTGGGCCTGCAGGTGGTGCGGGCCAGCCAGAGTTCCGAGGGCTGGGAATACCGCGGCAACGACGAGATGCCGGACAAGAGCCTGCTGTTCAAACGCAACGGCGGCACCAGCTACACCGACGTGCTGCCCAGCATCAATCTCGCAGCCGACCTGCGCAACAACTGGATCGTCCGTTTGGGCCTGGCCACGTCCATCGTGCGCCCGAACATCGTCGACATGCGCGCCGGCACCAGCACGCCGGCCGTCAACGGCGACGCAGCGGGCACGCCGCACGCCGGCGAATGGACCACGGCCTACGCCGGCAACCCCGAGCTCAAGCCGTGGCGCGCTGCCGGCATGGACCTGTCGGTGGAACGCTACTTCGGCAAGCGCAGCTACGTCTCGCTGGCCGGCTTCCGCAAGAACCTGCTCAGCTACATCTACAACCAGCTGACGGCCGTGGACGCCTCCGGCTTCCCGCAGGTGGCGCCCCCGGGCGTCACGCCCAAGCCCATCGCGCCCATGATCCAGCCAAGAAACGGCACGGGCGGCAAGGTCGAGGGCATCGAGTTCGCTGCTGCGCTGGAAGGCGGTCTGCTGACCAACGCCCTTGACGGCTTCGGCGTCATCGTGAGCGCCTCCAAGCTGCGCAGTTCAATCAAGGACCAGAACCCCGACCCGTCCGTCAGCACCGCACGCGACGTGCCGCTCAACGGCCTCTCCGGCCGCTCCAACAGCGTGACGGTCTACTACGAGCGCGATGGCTTCTCGGCCCGCTTCAGCCAGCGCTACCGCTCGCCGTTCACGGCGACCACGCGCGACATCTTCCTGAACAACACCACGCTGCAGCAAGCCGCCGACAAGGTGGCCGACATGCAGATCGGCTATGCGTTCGAGGAAGGAAGCCTGAAGGGCCTGGGCTTGACGCTGCAGGTGGGCAACCTCTTCGACAAGCCGACGATGAACTACAAGTCGGTGACCGGCGAGGCGCCGGACAAGACGCAGCTGATGCCCAACTACATCCGCTACTTCGGACGCACCACCACGGTGGGCATGACCTACAAGTTCTAATGCCCGCATGAACGAAGTGAACGCCGTGCGCAGCGTCGTCGTCGTGGGCGGCGGCACCGCCGGCTGGATGAGCGCTGCCGCCTTCGCCAAGGCGCTGGGCGGCAGTGTGCAAATCCGGCTGGTGGAGTCCGACGAGATCGGCATCATCGGTGTGGGCGAGGCCTCCATTCCCAACCTCACCGAGTTCAACCGGGCGCTCGGCGTCGACGAGGACGAGTTCCTGCGCGCCACGCAGGGCTCGTTCAAGCTGGGCATCGAGTTCGTCGACTGGGGCGCCGTGGGCGCACGCTACATCCACGGCTTCGGCCGCATCGGCCAGCCCGAGGACACCGTGCCCTTCCACCAGTTCTGGCTGCGCATGGCGCAGCAGGGCAAGGCCCGGCCGCTGGGCGAGTATTCGATCAACACGGCGGCGCCGCGCGAGGCCCGCTTCATGCGCGCGCGGCCCGACATGCCCGGCTCGCCGCTGGCCGAGATCGCCCACGCCTACCACTTCGACGCCAGCCTCTACGCCCGCTTCCTGCGCGGCTACGCCGAGCAACGCGGCGTGCGCCGCACCGAGGGCAAGGTGGCGGGCGTGGAGCAGCACGAGAACGGCCACATCGCGGCGTTGCGCATGGACAGCGGCGAGCGCATCGCGGGCGACTTCTTCATCGACTGCACGGGCATGCGCGCGCTGCTCATCGGGCAGACGCTCAAGGCCGGCTACGAGGACTGGTCGCACTGGCTGCCCTGCGACCGCGCCATCGCCGTGCCCTGCGAGCGCGTGGACCCGTTGCTGCCCATGACGCGCTCCACCGCGCATGCCGCCGGCTGGCAGTGGCGCATCCCGCTGCAGCACCGCACCGGCAACGGCCATGTCTACAGCAGCCGTTTCATGGAGCCTCAAGAGGCCGAAGCCATCCTGATGGCCGGGCTGGACGGCCGGCCCACCGCGGCGCCGCGCCACCTGAGCTTTCGCACCGGCCGCTCGGGGCGCTTCTGGATAGCCAACTGCGTGGCCGTCGGGCTGTCCAGCGGCTTCCTCGAACCGCTGGAGTCCACCAGCATCCACCTGATCCACATGGCCATCGCGCGCATCCTGGAGTTCTTCCCCAACGCCGGCTTCGACGCCACGGACATTGAGGAATACAACGCCCTGACGCGAGAGGAGTTCGACAACGTGCGCGACTTCCTGGTGCTGCACTACAAGCTCACGCGCCGCGACGACTCGCCGTTCTGGAAGTACTGCCGAGGGATGGAGATCCCGGAGCGCCTGGCGCGCAAGATGGCGCTGTTCGCCTCCAACGGCCGCGTCTACCGGCGCAGCGACGAACTGTTCGCCGAATCGAGCTGGCTGCAGGTGATGGTCGGGCAAGGCCTGATGCCGCAGGGTCATCACCCCTTCGCCGATCAACCGGATGACGCCGAAGTGCTTGCCTATCTCGAGAACGTCCGCCAGGTCGTCGCCAAGTGTGTCCGGGTCATGCCCACCCACGCCGAGTTCATCGCCAAGCACTGCGCGGCGACAGCCACCATGCCGGCCCCCGCAGCTCAGCCCGCCTGACCCCGAGATGCCAGCGGACTGAACCAGGGCACCTCTGGTTCGGCGGTGCTCACACGCTGGGGCGCCGTCCTTGTCGCCACTTGGCGAGGCCGCGCAAGCGGCCTTTTTTTCGTCTGGCTGCCGCCCCGGCAATACCGTGAGCTTGAAAGCCCCACGCCCGGCCCGACATTGCACACAGACCGACAATCACGCCCATCATGAAGCTCAACCCCACGACGCAAGCCCGCCTCAACCACTGAAGCGCCCTTCGACCGTGTTCGGAAGGCGCCCGCCTTCCGGAGCAACCAACCCCGGCAGGCCCGTCCCTCCCGGGGTTTTGTTTTTCCTGCACCGATTTCAATCATGCGCACGCGCACCTTCGACAAGCTGATCGCCACGATTCCCGAGCGCCGGAGCGCGGCCAGCCCCTGCCTGTCTCGTGCGCGCTTCGGCGTCCTGCTTCTGCGCTAGCTGCTTCGGCGATTCCGCCGAGGGGCTGGCCCCTCACTCATCCAGGAATCGCCATGAACTCGAACACCAGCACCCTTCGCAACCTGCGCAACATCGGCGTCATCGCCCACGTCGACGCCGGCAAGACCACGACCACCGAACGCATCCTGTTCTACACCGGCGAGAACCACCGCATCGGTGAAGTGCACGACGGCGCCACGACGATGGACTTCGACCCGCAGGAGCGCGCGCGCGGCATCACCATCCACAGCGCGGCCACGACCGTGCACTGGCACGGCACGCAGATCAACCTGATCGACACGCCCGGGCACATCGACTTCAACATCGAGGTCAAGCGCTCGCTGCGCGTGCTGGACGGCGCCGTCGTCGTCTTCGACGGCGTGGCCGGCGTGGAGCCGCAGACCGAGACCAACTGGCGCCTCGCGGACGACTACCGCGTGCCCCGCATCGCCTTCGTCAACAAGCTGGACCGCGCCGGTGCGGACTTCTCCCGCGTCGTCTCGATGATGCAGGAGCGGCTCGGTGCGCGTGCGCTGCCGCTGCAGCTGCCCATCGGCGCCGAGGCCGAGTTCCGCGGCGTCGTGGACCTGCTGACCATGCAGGCGCTCGTCTGGGACCGCGACGACACGCTGCTGGACGCCTGGCTGCGCGGCGAACAGCCGTCCGTGGACGCGCTGCGCGCCGGCCTGCGCACCGCCACCGTCGCCAGCGAACTCGTGCCCGTGCTGGCCGGCTCGGCCTTCCGCAACCGCGGCGTCGAGCCGCTGCTGGACGCCGTCGTCGCCTACCTTCCGCGCCCCGGTGAAGCCCCCGGCGCGGTGGACACCCACGGCCCGCTGTCGGCGCTCGCGTTCAAGCTGACCGCCGACGACCACGGCGCGATGGTGTTCGTGCGCGTCTACAGCGGCAGGCTGAGCCGCGGCGACACGGTGTTCAACGCGAGCACCGGCAAGGCCGAGCGCGTGTCGCGCCTGTACGAGATCCACGCGGACAGTCGCGTCGAGCGCGACGCACTGGTCGCGGGCGACATCGCGGGCGTCGTGGGCCTGAAGGACGTGCTGACCGGCAACACCCTGGCCGACCGGAAGGACGCACCCGTGCTGGAAAGCATCGCCGTGCCCGAAGCCGTCATCGACGTGGCCATCGAGGCGCGGCACCAGGACGGCACCGCGGCGCTGGCCAAGGGCCTGGCCGTGCTCGTGCGCGAGGACCCGTCGCTGCGGTTGCGCCAGGATGCCGACTCGGGCCAGACGCTGCTGTCCGGCATGGGTGAGCTGCAGCTCGAAGTGGCCGTGGAGAAGCTGCGCACGCGCTTCGGCGTGGAAGTGCAGGTGGGCCGCCCGCAGGTCGCCTACCGCGAGACCATCGCGGCGGCGGCCGAGGTGCACCACCTGCACCGCAAGCAAAGCGGCGGCCCCGGCCAGTTCGCCGAGCTGACGCTGCGCGTGGCGCCGCTGCCTCGTGGCACCGGCATCCGCTTCGCGAACACGGTGGTGGGTGGCGCGATCCCGCGCGAGTTCATCCCGGCGGTCGAGGCCGGCATCCGCCGCGCCGCGCAGGCGGGCCCGTTCGCGGGCCATCCGCTGGTGGACTTCGAGGCCACGCTCGTGGACGGCAGCTTCCACGTGCGCGACTCGTCCGCGCTGGCTTTCGAGCTGGCGGCGGCGAACGCGCTGCGCGAGGCCGTGCTGAAAGCGGCGCCTGTGGTGCTGGAGCCGGTGATGGCCGTCGAGGTCATCACGCCGGCCGACCACGTGGGCGACGTCATCGGCGACGTGCTGCGCCGGCGTGGGCAGGTGCACGCGCAGGACACCCGCGGCAACGCGGTGGTCATCAGCGCCCATGTGCCGCTGGCGCAGATGTTCGGCTACATCGGGCATCTGAGGGCGATGACGTCGGGGCGGGCGCAGTTCACGATGCAGCTGGATCACTACGCGGAGGTGCCGGCGGCGCGGGTGGCGGCGTTGGCGGCCTGACTGGGAGGGCGAGAAGCTGAGAGGCTTCTCGCCCTTTTTTTGGTGACGCCGAATCTCGATGGGGGTCTAACTTACCCCTGCGGGGCGCCTGCTGTGGTGCCGGGACTCGCCCCGGCGGGCGACCTACTTCTTTGGACGCCCAAAGAAGTAGGCAAGAAAACCGCCCTGCGGGTTCCCTGCGCTGCTCGAACGGCGAGGCCCGCGCTCAACTCGCGCCGCTACGCTCTGCTCGGACAGTAGCGCGGAGTCAGAAGTTGATGCGAGCTGTGCTCGCGCCTCGCCGTTCTGTGCTGCTCGGCGGTTTTTAAGGGGGAGTTTCCTAACAGCCCAACAGCCAGCAGCCAAACCCGGAAGCCGGCTGGCGCCGGCTGTTCTTCACTCCCCCTCTGCCGAGGAGCGCAGGACTTCAAGCCCGTTCGCGCAGCGAACTTCAAGAACTGACTCGCGACGCTTGTTTGAACGGAGCGTAGCGAAGTGAGTTCGGCGCGGGGGCTTGAAGGCCGAGCACCGCAGGGAACCCGCAGCGAAGCGGAGGGCAGCGCGGTCGGGGGCGACTTTTTGCCTACTTTTTGGTCGCTCAAAAAGTAGGTCGCCCGCCGGGGCGAACTCCCGGCACCACAGCAGCCAACAACCAGCAGCAGCGAGCCCGCAACCTCAAGCGGCCACCGACGCCGCCTCCGACTGCATCATCGACAGCAGGTCCGCAAACCGCTCCCCCTGCACGATGACGTGGCTGCGGATCGCCACGACCGCGCGATCCGAGTCCCCCGCCTTCAGCGCATCCAGCACCGCCTGGTGCTCCTCGAACGAGCGCGACACCCGGTTGCGCACGCGCAGCTGCAGGCGGCGGTACGGCCGCAGCTTGCGCTGCAGGTTCAGCGACTGGTCGGTAAGAAAGCCGTTGTGGCTGGCGCGGTACAGCGCCTCGTGGAAGGCCTCGTTGGCGTAGAAATAGGCGTCGGAATCGAGCCCGGCGGCCGCACTGCGGCAGCTCTCGTGCGCCGCCTCCAGCCGCTGAATGTCGACGGCCGTCAGCCGCCGCGCGGCCAGGCGCGCGCACATCGCCTCCAGCTCCGCCATCACCTCGAACATCTCGACGATGCGCTGCGGCGTGGCCTGCGCCACCACCGCGCCACGGCGCGGGCGAATCTCCACCAGCCCTTCGCCCGCCAGCTGGTTCAGCGCCTCGCGCACCGGCGTGCGCGACATGCCGAAGCGCTGCGTCAGCTCCACCTCGTCCAGGTGCGTGCCCGGCGCCAGCTTCCCCGTCGCGATCTCTTCCTCGATGCGTTCGCGCAGGGTTTCGGACAGTCGGCTCATGCACCAATTTTAGTGACGCATGCGTGGCACCTCCTCCTGAACTCAGGCCGGGTATTCACTTATGCGCAAGCCATATGCAATGTATACATGAATCACTAATATGCGTAATCAGAGCGGCTGGCGCAGATCGGCCCCGACCTTCCATCGAAGCCAGAACTTCCAGGAGACAACGTGATGAGCCTTGATCGACGCGACATGCTGGGCCTGATGGGCGCCAGCGCACTGGGCCTGCCGGCCCTGACGGCCTCCGCCCAGACCGGCGGGCTGAAGATTTCCCACCAGTTCCCCGGCGGCACGCTCACGGAAGGCGACTTCCGCGACCGCCTGTGCCGGCGCTTCGCGGCCGAGTGCGAGAAGCGCACGGGCGGCGCGCTGAAGTCCACCGTCTACCCCGGCTCGTCGCTGATGAAGACGAACTCGCAGTTCTCGGCGATGCGCAAGGGTGCGCTGGACATGAGCCTGGTGCCGCTGTCGTATGCCGGCGGCGAGGTGGCCGAGACCAACATCGGCCTGATGCCGGCGCTGGTGCCCAGCTACGAGGTCGGTGCGCAGTGGAAGAACGCAGAGGTCGGCAAGCTGCTGGCCAAGACGCTGGACGACAAGGGCATCGTCATCGTGTCGTGGGTCTGGCAGGCCGGCGGCGTGGCCAGCCGCGCGCGGCCGCTGCTGACGCCGGACGACGCCAAGGGCCTGAAGGTGCGCGGCGGCAGCCGCGAGATGGACATGATGCTCAAGCAGGCCGGCGCCTCCGTCATCAGCCTGCCGTCCAACGAGATCTACGCCGCGATGCAGACCGGCGCGATGGACGCGGCGATGACGTCGTCCACCAGCTTCATCTCCTTCAAGCTGGAGGAGATCGCCAAGTTCCTGACCTCGGGCCGCCAGCGCACCTACTGGTTCATGCTGGAGCCGCTGATGATGTCCAAGGAGATCTTCAGCAAGCTGCCCAAGGCCCAGCAGGACGTCATCATGGCCGTGGGTGCCGAGCTGGAAGCCTTCGCCACGGAGGCCGCCAAGGCCGACGACAAGGCCGCCGCCGAGCTGTACGCCAAGGCCGGCGCCAAGGTCGTCGACATGGACGAGCCGACGCTGAAGAAGTGGCAAGCCATCGCACGCGACACGGCCTGGAAGGACTTCGGCGAAAAGAACGACAGCTGTGCCGCGCTGCTCAAGGCCGCGCAGAAACTGATCTGAGGTCCGCATGAGCCACGGCCTCGACACCGGCGGCAGCACCATCGTGCTGGACCCCGACCTGCCCTCGCTGCTGCGGCCCGTGGCCGTGGTGGTGCTGTGGATCAACCGCGCGATGGTGGTCATGGGCATGCTCGCGCTGCTGATCGCCTCCCTGGTGCTCACCTACAGCGTCTTCTCCCGCTACCTCGTCAAGGCCTCCACAGACTGGCAGGACGAGGCCTCGGTCTTCCTGCTCGTGGGCGCCACCTTCCTGTGCAGCGCCTTCGTGCAGGCGCTGCGCGGGCATGTGGGCATCGAGTTCCTCGGCGGCGTGCTGCCGCCCTGGGCCAACCGCATCCGCCTGGCGCTGGTGGACCTGGCGTGCGCCGCCTTCTGCGCGTTCTTCGCCTGGAAGAGCTGGACGCTGCTGCACGAGGCCTGGGTGGACGGCCAGACGACGTCGTCGTCCTGGGCGCCGCCGCTGTGGATTCCCTATGGCCTCATGTCGCTGGGCATGACGCTGCTCACCGTGCAGTTGCTGCTGCAGTTCACCGCCCGCCTGAACGGCCTGAAGGGCGCCAAAGGAGACGTGCGATGAGCATGCTTGCACTCGGTTCCCTGTTCGGCGTCGTCACGCTGATCCTGATGTTCTCGGGCATGCCCATCGCGTTCGCGCTGGGCAGCGTGGCCGTCCTCTTCATGGCCTTCTTCATGCCGGCCTCGGCGCTGGACACCGTCACCCAGAACGTCTACGAGGAAATGGCCAGCATCACGCTGCTGTCCATTCCCCTGTTCATCCTGAAGGGCGGCGCCATCGGCAAGTCGCGGGCCGGCCAGGACTTGTACGCCGCGCTGCACGTGTGGATGGGCCGCGTGCCCGGCGGCCTGGGCATCGCCAACGTGTTCGCCTGCGCGCTGTTCGCGGCCATGGCCGGCTCCAGCCCCGCCACCTGCTCGGCCATCGGCTCGGCAGGCATCCCCGAGATGCGCAAGCGCGGCTACTCGCCCGGTTTTGCGGCCGGCATCATCGCCGCGGGCGGCACGCTGGGCATCCTGCTGCCGCCGTCCATCACGATGATCCTGTACGCCGTCGCCGCCGAGCAGTCGCTGGGCCGACTGTTCCTCGCGGGCATCATGCCGGGCGTGCTGCTGGTGGCGCTGTTCGCGGCCTACGCCGTCGTGCGCTACCTGCAGGAATTCAAGCAGGCCGAACGCGCGTTCAAGACCACCGGCGTCGACTCGCCGCTGCTGTCCACGCAAACGTTCAGCGTGCGCCAGAAGTTCGAGATGCTGCCGCGCGTGGTGCCCTTCGTGCTGCTGCTGATCGGCGTCATGGTGGCGCTGTACGGCGGCTTCGCGACCCCGTCCGAGACGGCGGGCCTGGGCGCCGTGCTGGCGCTGGCGCTGATCGCCGTCATCTACGGCGTCTGGCGGCCCAAGGACCTCGCGCCCATCCTCGGCTCCACGCTGAAGGAAAGCACGATGCTGATGTTCATCATCGGCATGTCGCTGCTGTTCAGCTACGTGATGAGCTACCTGCACATCAGCCAGGCGGCGGCCGAGTGGATCGTGGGCATGCAACTGTCCAAGTGGGTGCTGCTGGCCACCATCCTGCTGCTGGTCATCGTGCTCGGGTTCTTCCTGCCGCCCGTCAGCATCATCCTGATGACGGCGCCCATCATCCTGCCGCCGCTGAAGGCCGCCGGCTTCGACCTGATCTGGTTCGGCATCCTGATGACCATCGTCATGGAGACCGGCCTCATCCACCCCCCGGTGGGCCTGAACATCTTCGTCATCAAGAACATCGCGCCCGACATCCCGCTGAACAAGATCATCTGGGGCGTGCTGCCGTTCGTCGTGCTGATGCTGTTCGCGGTGCTGCTGATCTGCATCTTCCCGGGCATCGCGACGGGTCTCCCGGACCTCGTCATGGGCGCGCCGCGCGTGCACTGAAGCGAGACCGACGATGAAGGCGCCCCTGCCCTGGAACCGCCGCGCGCAGCGCCGTGAAGCGCGCCTGGCGCGCGTCGCCCAGTCCCTGGGCGACGGCCTGAGCGGCAAGCAGGTCGACGCGGCCCAGGTCGTCGCGCTGCTCGAATCCGCGCTGGAGCCCGGCGACCGCGTCTGCCTGGAAGGCAACAACCAGAAGCAGGCCGACTTCCTCGCCGACGCGCTGGTGCAGCTGGACCCGGCGCGCGTGCACGACCTGCACATGGTGCAGTCCGTGCTGTCGCTGCCGCAGCACCTGGACGTGTTCGAGAACGGCATCGCAGCCAAGCTGGATTTCTCCTTCTCCGGCCCGCAGAGCCAGCGCCTGGCACGGCTGGTGTCGCAGGGCAGGCTGCAGATCGGCGCCATCCACACCTACCTCGAACTGTTCGCGCGCTACTTCGTCGACCTGACGCCGCAGGTGGCGCTGGTGGCTGCGCAGTCGGCCGACCGCGAGGGCAATCTCTACACCGGGCCCAACACCGAGGACACGCCGGCCATCGTCGAGGCCACGGCCTTCAGCGGCGGCCTGGTCATCGCCCAGGTCAACGAGATCGTCGAGCGCGTACCGCGCGTGGACATCCCCGCCGGCTGGGTGGACTACGTCGTGCCCGCGCCTCGCCCGCACTGGATCGAGCCGCTGTTCACGCGGGACCCCGCGCAGATCAGCGAGGTGCAGGTGCTGATGGCCATGATGGCCATCAAGGGCATCTACGCCGAATACGGCGTGCAGCGGCTCAACCACGGCATCGGCTTCGACACGGCGGCCATCGAGCTGCTGCTGCCCACCTATGCCGAGTCGCTGGGCCTGAAGGGCAAGATCTGCCGCCACTGGGCGCTGAACCCGCACCCCGCGCTGATCCCGGCCATCGAGGCCGGCTGGGTGGAGTCCATCCACAGCTTCGGCTCGGAGCTGGGCATGGAGGACTACATCCGCGCGCGGTCCGACGTGTTCTTCACCGGCCCGGACGGCGCCATGCGCAGCAACCGCGCGTTCTGCCAGGCTGCGGGCCACTACGCCTGCGACCTGTTCATCGGCTCCACGCTGCAGATGGACCTGGCGGGCAACTCCTCCACCGCCACGCTGGGCCGCATCGCCGGCTTCGGCGGCGCGCCCAACATGGGGGCCGACGCCCGCGGCCGCCGGCATGCCAGCGCCGCCTGGCTCAAGGCCGGCCAGCAGGCGCGCGCCGGCCGCACCGGGGCTGCCGGCACCCCGCGCGGGCAGAAGCTGGTCGTGCAGATCGTCGAGACCTTCCGCGAGCACATGCAGCCCGCCTTCGTCGAGACGCTGGACGCCTGGCAGCTGGCTGAAGCAGCCGGCATGCCGCTGCCGCCCATCATGATCTACGGCGACGACGTGACCCACGTGCTGACCGAGGAAGGCCTGGCCAACCTGCTGCTGTGCCGCACCGACGAAGAACGCGAGCAGGCCATCCGCGGCGTGGCCGGCTACACGGCAGTCGGCCTGGCGCGCGACCGCCGCATGGTGGAGAACCTGCGCGACCGCGGCGTCATCCAGCGCCCGGCCGACCTCGGCATCGACCCGCGCGACGCGACACGCAACCTGCTCGCCGCCCGCTCCATGCGCGACCTTGTGCGCGCGTCCGGCGGGCTCTATCGCCCACCCGCACGCTTCAGGAACTGGTGATGCAAGCCGGCATGGAATCCTTGTCCTTCACGCTGCCCGGCCGCCGGCCGCTGCCGGCCGGCTTCGCGCCGGTGCTGGTGGGCGTCGTCGCGTCCGGCAATCTCGAAGTCATGGTCGAGCCCGCCGCGGGCAGCGACTGCACCTTCGAGGTCGCCACGTCCGCGCGCGGCTTCGCGCCCATCTGGCAGGCCGTCGTGCGTGACTTCCACGACCGCCACGGCCTGGCCGGCGCGCGCGTCTCCATCAACGACATGGGCGCCACGCCGGCCGTCGTCAGCTTGCGGCTGGACCAGGCCGCGGCGGGATTGCCATGAGCGCCGCACGGCCGCCCGAAGGCGCTCAGCTCCCGCCTGGCGGGACGGCGCGCGGCGCGAAGGGTGCCTCAGTGAGCACGGCGATCAGCTTTGCCGAGTGCTCGGCGCGCGAGCGCCTGGCGCTGCTGCTGGACCCCGGCAGCTTCCACGAGTGGCTGCCGCCCGCCGCGCGCGTCACCAGCCCGCATCTGGCGCAGCTGGGACTGCCCGCCGCGTTCGATGACGGCGTGGCCATCGGCCGCGCGACGCTGGCCGGCCGGTCGGTGTTCGTCGCTGCTCAGGAAGGCGAGTTCATGGGCGGCGGCGTGGGCGAGGTGCATGGCGCCAAGCTCACGGGCCTGTTCCGTCGTGCCCTGCTGGACAAGCCCGACGCCGTGCTGCTGCTGGCCGAGTCCGGCGGCGTGCGCCTGCACGAGGCCAACGCCGGGCTGATCGCCGTGAGCGAAGTGATGCGCGCACTGCTGGACCTGCGCGCGGCCGGCATTCCCACCCTCGTGCTGATCGGCGGCGCCAACGGCTGCTTCGGCGGCATGGGCATCGTCGCGCGCTGCGCGGACTGGATCGTCATGAGCGACATCGCGCGGCATGCGATGTCGGGGCCTGAGGTCATCGAGGCCTCGCACGGGGTCGAGGAGTTTGATTCGAAGGATCGCGCGCTGGTGTGGCGCACGACGGGTGGCAAGCATCGCTACCTGATGGGGGACTGCGACGTGCTGGTGGAGGACGACATGGCGGTGTTTCGTGTTGCCGCTGTCGAGGCGCTTGGTCGTCATCGGCCGTTGACGCTGGAGGGGCTGGAGGCAGAGCACGCGCTGCTGGAGCGGCGACTGACGGATGCGCCGGCTGGGGCCGATGCGGTGGCGTTGTGGCGGTCGATGGGCGTGGTCGATGCCGAGTTGGTGCCCGATTGGGGCGCGGCTGAAGTGGTTGCGGCGCGGGTGGGTTGAGATGTCGGTCATGGGTCGCTGCTCAAGCCTCGGGTTGACGCCACGTTTGCCGGGACTCGCCCCGGCGGGCGACTCGCTTTCTTGTGCGAACAAGAAAGTAAGCAAAGAAATCGCTCCTGCAAAACCGCCCCTGCGGGGTGCCTTGCGATGCTCGAAGACCAAGGCCGCGCCGAACTCACTTCGCTACGCTGCGTTCAAACAAACGTCGCGAAGTCAGTCGTCGATGCGTGCTGCGCACGCGCCTTGGTCTTCTGCGCTTCTCAGCGGTTTCGAAGGGGAGCCCCAGGAACAGCCAAAGCGAGTTCCGCACGGGCCCTCAAGGACTGAGTACCGCAGGGAACCCGTAGCGAAGCGAAGGGCGGCGCGTTCGGGGGGAGCTCTTTGCCTACTTTCTGGCGGCCCAGAAAGTAGGTCGCCCGCCGGGGCGAAATTCCGGCACCTTACTTGCCACAAAGCCAACTCAGCGAGCGCCGAATGAACTGGCAAGCCCTCACCCAATCCCTCTTCGGCACCGATCACACGATTCAAACCGAAGGCGACCTCCTTCATGGCCAGGCGAACTTCGACGGCCAGCCGATCACCGTCATCGGCACCACTCACCACGCCCCCATAGGCGTCGCCATGGCCCTCGCCCAGGCCGCCGTCGTGCTGCGAACGATGCGCGACCACCCCGGCCGCCCCATCCTGCTGCTCATCGACACCCAGGGCCAGCAGCTGCGCCGCCGCGACGAGCTGCTGGGCATCCACCGCGCGATGGCGCACCTGGGCTGCTGCATCGACCTGGCCCGCCGCCACGGCCACCGCGTCATCGGGCTGATCTACGACCAGGCGCTGTCCGGCGGCTTCATCACCTCCGGCCTCATCGCCGACGCCTGCTACGCGCTGCCCGAGGCCGAGATCCGCGTCATGCGGCTGCCGGCGATGGCGCGCGTGACCAAGCTGTCCGAGGACACGCTGGCCGAGCTGTCGCGCAGCAACCCGGTGTTCGCCCCCGGCGTCGAGAACTATGTGGCGATGGGCGGCGTCCAGGCCCTCTGGACGGGCGACCTGCAGGCCGCGCTGCGCGACGCTCTGCTGAACGCCCCCACCACCGACGAACGTGCCCATGACGGTGCAGCCCGTGGCGGCCGGCTCATGGCCGCCGACGTCACTGCGCGCGTCCTCACCGCCTGACCATGGAGCTGGCGCGCCACCGCCTCGTCTGGCTGTCCGACGCCGGCTGGCAGGCGCTGCTGCCGCAGGCGCCGGACGGCCCCTCGCGCCAGTGCCTCGCGCACTGGGCGCGGGAGCATCTGCCCCTGGTGGTCACGCGGCAGTCGCCCGATGACGCGTCGCTCGCGGTCGGCCTGGCCATGCCCGCGCGCTGGGGCCGTCGCAAGCTCGGGCTGCGCGTGGCGCGCGAACACCTGATGTACTGCGGCGGCTTCCCCGCCGCGGCCGACGTTGCCACGATGCTGCCGGCCGCCGCCCGCATGCCGTGGCGCGCGCTGTGCGCCGAGCTGGGCCGGCTGGGCGTGAGCCCGCGCGTGCACGGCAGCCACGGCTGGCAGAAGCTGACCCGGCTGCGCTACCTGCGGCCCGGGTCCGACATCGATCTGCACATCGCCGTGGACAGCGACACGCTGGCCGACCGCGTCGCCACGCTGCTGCAGTTGGGCACCGGCGTGGCCGGCCCGCGCCTCGACGGCGAGCTGCTGTTCCCCGATGGTGCGGCCATCGCCTGGCGCGAGTGGCTGCAGCTGCGCGAAGGCCGCGTGCGCGAAGTGCTGGTGAAACGCCTGGACGGCGTCGCGCTGGAGACGCTGTGAGCGCGTTGCCGCGCGTGGCGCCTGCGGTGGACACCGCGGCACTCGGCCGCGCCGCCACGGTGGCGCTGTACGACGAGCTGGCGCTGGCCCCCAAGCCCGGGCTCGTGTCCTTCGTGGACAACGGCAGCCACTGCGACATGACCGCCGGCACGCTGCTGCGCAGCCTGTTCGCGCTGCGCCACTACTTCCCCGCCATCGCCACGGCCGGCGCGGCCGATGCCGATTTCACGGCGCTGCAGCGGCTGGGCATTGCCGCCGAAGCACGCATGCTGGTGGCGACCGGAGGCGTCAATACGCACCGCGGCGCCGTGTTCACGCTCGGCCTGCTGTGCGCAGCCGGGGGGTGGCTGCAGGCGCGCGGCGATGCGCCGTCGCCATCGGCACTCCGCGCCACGCTGCTGCAGCGTTGGGGCCGAGACCTCGACGACCTGGCCCGCCACCCGCGCCTCTCGAACGGCCTCTCGAACGGCCGCAGCGCCGCGCAACGCCACGGCCTGCGCCCCGCGGCCGCCGAAGCGGCGCTGGGCTTCCCGGTGCTGTTCGATGTGGCGCTGCCGGCGCTGCGCCGCACCGCGCACCTCGGCCCACGGCTCGCGCGGCTGCAGGCGCTGTTCGAGGTGATGGCCGTGCTGGACGACACCAACCTGGCGCACCGGGGCGGGCTCGACGGCCTGCGCTGGGCGCAGCAGCAGGCCCGGGATTTTCTCGAAGCGGGCGGCGCAGCCAACCCAGCCGCCATCCTGCGTGCGCAGTCGCTGCACGTCGCTTTCGTCGACCGGAATCTCTCGCCCGGCGGCGCCGCCGACCTGCTCGCCGCCGCCTGCTGGCTGGACCGCGTCTGCACGGCATGACGCTCACGCTGCTGTTCCCTGGCCAGGGCGTGCAGCACCCCGACATGCTGGTCTGGGTGCACCGGGAGCCCCTGGCGCAGCCGGCCCTCACCGCACTTGCCGCGCACCTGGGCGACGGCTGGCGACAGCGCCTCATCGACACCGAGTGGGCCACCGCCAACCGCCAGGCTCAGCCCCTGCTGACCGGGCTTTCGCTGGCCGCCTGGGCCTGCCTCGCGCCGCACCTGCCGCGCCCCGATGCCGTGCTCGGCTACAGCGTCGGCGAGCTGCCTGCGGCCGCGGCGGCTGGGGCGTTCGGCGTGGATGAAGCACTGGACCTCGCCGCCCGGCGCGCGGCCGCGATGGACGCAGCCAGCGGCGACGAACCGGCTGGCCTCGTCGCCGTGCAGGGCCCCGTCGACGAGCGCTTCGGGCTGGACCTGGCCATCGACCTCGCGCCCGACCGCGCCATCCTCGGCGGCTCGCTGGCGGCCATCGCCGCAGCCACGCCGGCACTCGTCGCGCGCGGTGCCGAGGTCAAGCCGCTGGCCGTGCGCGTGGCCTCGCACACGCCGCGCATGGCACCGGCCGTCACGCGGTTCGCGGCCGAGATCGCATCACGCCCGTGGCGACCGCTGGCCAGCACCTTCATCGCCAACCTCGACGGCGGCGCGCTGCGCCGGCCCGACGCGCTCAAGCACGCGCTGGCCGAGCAGATCGCCCACACCGTGCAATGGCAGCGCGCTCTGGCGACGCTGGCCGAACGGCGGCCTCGCTGCGTGCTGGAGGTCGGCCCCGGCACGACGCTGTCCCGGCTGTGGGCCGCCAGCCACCCGGACGTGCCCGTGCGCTCGGTGGACGAGTTCCGCAGCGCCGAGGCCGTGCTGTCCTGGGTCCGCCACGCGCTGGACCGGTGACCGGCGACACGGGGCGGCTCACTGCTCGCCGGCCACAATCGGCCGCCATGCCCATGCTCACGTCCACCTGCAGGCGCGCCCTGGCCACCGCGCTGCTGCTGTCGCCCCTCCTCACGCTGGCGGCAACGACGCAGCGCTGGCTCGTCGCCACCGACCTGTGGGGCAATGCCGCCTACGCCACGCTGGCGCTGGTGCGCGACGGCCAGCGGCTCAGCGGCACGCTGGATGGCGACACGCTCGACGGCACGGTCGCCGCCGATGGCACGCTGCGCTTCACCGCACGCGACGGCAAGGGCGAGACCTACCGCTACGAGGCCCGCGTGGACGGCAGCCACCTCGCCGGCGAGGCCGACTGGCCCGACTCCAACCACGCCGGCGTCCGCCTGCGCCACCGCTTCGTGGCGCGGCTGCTGCCCGACCCACCGGCGGGTGGCGCGCAGGCGCATGTCCACGAGCCCAAGGATTTCTCCAACCTCTTCACCGCCGACCGCGCCCCGGTGCTGACGATCTGGCCCGGCGACACCGTGCACACGCGCACCATCGACTCCGGTGGCGTCGACGAGCACGGCGTCACGCGCGCACTGTTCGGCAATCCGCAGACCGGGCCGTTCTTCGTCAGCGGCGCGGAGCCGGGCGACACGCTGGTGGTGCACCTGCTGAAGCTGACGCCCAACCGCGACTGGGCGGACAGCCTGGACACCATCGTCGGCCGCGCGCTGGGCAGCAGCCTCGTGAGCCGCGCGGGGGACCTGGGCAAGCCGGTGCGCTGGACGCTGGATCGCAAGGCGGGCACCGCCCGGCCCGATGGGGCGAAGGGCGCGTTGAAGGACTTCGCCGTGCCGCTGCGCCCGATGCTGGGCGGCTTGGCGCTGGCGCCGGGCTTCGGCTCTGCGCCGATGTCCACCGGCGACACCGGCCGCACGGGCGGCAACATGGACTTCCCCGAAGTCGCCGAAGGCGCCGCCGTCTACCTGCCGGTGCAGCAGCCCGGCGCACTGCTGTACCTGGGCGACGCGCACGCGCTGCAGGGCGATGGCGAGACCTCGCAGTACGCGCTGGAGACGTCGATGGACGTGTCGTTCCGCGTCGAGCTGATCAAGGGCCGCGCGCTGCCGTTGCCGCGCGTGGAGTCGGCCACCGAGATCATGGCGCTGGGCCAGGCGGGCTCGCTGGACGACGCGCTGAAGGCCGCCAGCACCGGCCTCATCCGCTGGCTGGAGCAGGACTACGGGTTGACGCTGTCCGAGGCTGCGCAGGTGCTGGGCACCGCAGTGCGCTACAGCGTGCCCAACCTCGCAGGCCGCAGCGTGGGCGTGGCGGCGCGGCTGCCCAAGGCCTTGCTGCCGAAGAAGCTGCCGATGAACAAGGCCGAGTAGCGTTCTACGCCGGCACGACGGCCGTGACCTCGATCTCCACCTTGGCGCGGTCCTCCATCAGCGCCGACACCTGCACCGCGCTCATCGCGATGCCGTAGTCGCGGCCCAGCACGTCGCGGTAGGCCTGGCCGACCTCGCGGCCACGGGCGATGTACTCGCGCTTATCGATGAGGTACCAGGTCATGCGCACGATGTGCTCGGGCGCGGCGCCGGCCTCGACCAGCACGGCGCGGATGTTGGCGAGCGCCTGCCGCACCTGGGCGATGAAGTCGTCGCTGTCGAACTCGCAGCGCTCGTTCCAGCCGATCTGGCCGGCGACGAACACCTGGCGGCCGCTGGCGGCGACGCCGTTGGCATAGCCGCGCGGCTGGGTCCAGCCGGCGGGTTGCAGGATTTGTTTGGTCATGGGGTGCGGTCCTGGGGAGCGGCGTCGCGCAGCTTGAAGCGCTGCAGCTTGCCGGTCTCGGTGCGCGGCAGGTTCACGCGGAACTCGATGGCGCGCGGGTATTTGTACGGGGCGATGGCGGCCTTCACGTGCTCCTGCAAGGCACGCACGTCGCCGGCATGGCCGTCGCGCAGCACGACGAACGCCTTCACGAGCTGGCCGCGCTCCTCATCCGGGACGCCGATGACGGCGCACTCGGCCACGGCCGGGTGGCCCAGCAGCGCGGCCTCGATCTCGGGGCCGGCGATGTTGTAGCCGCCGGAGATGATCATGTCGTCCGTGCGCGCCTGGTAGACGAAGTAGCCGTCGTCGTCGACGAGGTAGGCGTCACCGGTCAGGTTCCAGCCGTCGTGCACGTAGTGCAGCTGGCGGTCGTCGGCGAGGTAGCGGCAGCCGGTCGGGCCCTTGACGGCCAGGCGGCCGATGCGCCCGGGCGGCAGCGGCCGGCCGTCGTCGTCGAGGACGCAGGCCTGGTAGCCGGGCACCGGCTTGCCGGTCGCACCGGGCCTGGCTTCGCCCTCCGTGTGCGAAATGAAGATGTGCAGCAGCTCGGTCGCACCGATGCCGTCGATCAGCTCGATGCCGGTGGTCTGCCTCCAGAGCGCGCGCGTCGCGGCCGGCAGCGCCTCGCCGGCGCTGACGCATTTGCGCAGGCTGGCGATGTCGAACCGGCCCACCAGCGGCGCCATCGCACGGTAGGACGTGGGTGCGGTGAAGCAGACCGTCGCGCGGTGCTCGGCAATTGCGGCGAGCAGTAGGTCCGGCGCAGCCTTCTCCAGCAGCACGGCCGACGCGCCCACGCTCATCGGGAACAGCAGCAGGCCGCCCAGCCCGAACGTGAACGCCAGCGGCGGGCTGCCGATGAAGACGTCGCTCGCGGTCGCCTGCAGGCAGTGCGGCGGCCAGCAGCGGCAGATGGCCAGCACGTCGCGGTGGAAGTGCATCGTGCCCTTGGGCTCGCCCGTGGTGCCGGACGTGAACGCGATCAACGCGCAGTCGTCGCTGGCGGTGTCCACGTTGCCGAACGTGGCCGGCTGGCGCGCGGCGCGGGCTTCCATTCCGTCGGGCGCCGCGCTGCGGAAGTGGCAGATGCCGCGCAGCATCGGGTTGTGCAACTGCGCCGCAGCGAGTTCGTCGGCCAGCGCCGCGTCGCACAACGCATGCGTGACCTCGGCCTTGGCGATCACCTTGCCCAGTTCGCCCGCGCGCAGCAGCGGCATCGTCGCGACCGCGATGGCGCCGGCCTTGATGATGGCAAACCAGCAGGCCGCCAATTGCGGCGTGTTGGTGCCGCGCAGCAGCACGCGGTTGCCGGGCAGCACGCCCAGTTCGTTCACCAGCACGTGGGCGATGCGGTTGGCCTCGACCTGCAGTTCGGCGTACGTCCAGCGCACCCCGGCGCCCTGCACGCAGGGGCGGCCGCCCTGGCCGTCCTGAACCCAGCGGTCCAGCAGCTCGGTGGCCGCGTTCAGCCGCGGGCCGAACTGCAGCTCGGGACCGTCGAAGACCAGCTCGGGCCATTGGTCCTGCGGCGGCAGGTGGTCGCGGGCGAACGTGTCCACATGGGCCGATGGATGCATGTTCAAGCCTGCTTCAAAAGCTCGCGACCGATGATGAGTTGCTGCACTTCGCTGGCGCCCTCGTAGATGCGCAGCGCGCGGATCTCGCGGTACAGCGACTCGACGATTTCGCCGCGCCGCACGCCGCGCCCGCCGAAGAGCTGCACGGCCGCATCGATGACCCGCTGCGCGCCCTCGGTCGCCATCAGCTTGGCCATCGCAGCCTCCTGGGTGATGGTCTTGCCCTGGTCGCGCAGCCAGGCGGCGCGGTAGACCAGCAGCGCGGACGAATCCACCGTGCAGGCCATGTCGGCGAGCTTGGCCTGCGTCAGCGGCAGGTCGGCCAGCCGGGCGCCGAACATCGGCCTGGCCTTGGCCTGGGCCAGGCCCTCCTGCAAGGCCCGGCGCGCAAAGCCCAGCGCTGCGGCGGCGACGGAGGTGCGGAAGACATCCAGCGTGCGCATGGCCAGTTTGAAGCCCTCGCCGGGCGCGCCCAGCATCCGGGTCTTGGGCACGCGGCAGTTGGTGAAGCGCAGGCGGGCCAGGGGGTGCGGCGCGATGACGTCAATGCGTTCGGCAATCTCGAAGCCGGGCAGGCCGGCGTCGACGATGAAGGCGGAGATGCCGCGCGCACCGGGCGCTTCACCGGTGCGCGCGAACAGCACGTAGAAGTCCGCGATGCCGCCGTTGGAGATCCAGGTCTTCTCGCCGTTGAGCACATAGCTGTCGCCGTCCTCGGTGGCGCTGCACTGCAGGGCGGCCACGTCGGAGCCCGCCTCGGGCTCGGACAGCGCAAAGGCCGCCAGCATCTCGCCCCGAGCCACGCGCGGCAGGTAGTGCTCGCGCTGGGCCGGCGTGCCCTGCAGCGAGATGGCGCCGGAGCCCAGGCCTTGCATGGCGAAGGCGAAGTCGGCCAGACCGTCGTGCCGGGCCAGCGTCTCACGGATCAGGCAGATGGCCCGCGTGTCGATCCCTTGGCCGTCACCGGCCACCGCGTGGTTCAGCCAGCCGGCCGCTCCCAGTTGCGCGACCAGCCTGCGGCATTGCGCGTCGATGTCGCCGTCGTGGTGCACGTGCAAGAGCTCGCCGCACCACGCGTCCAGCGACGCCGCCAGCTCTCGATGCTTCGCGTCGAAGAAAGGCCAGTCCAGATGGTCCATGTCAGTCCCCCTGGAACGCCGGCTTCTGCTTGGCAGCAAACGCTTCGTATGCGCGGTGGAAGTCCTGCGTCATCATGCAGATGGCCTGGGCCTGGGCTTCGGACTCGATGGCCTCGTCCACGCCCATGGCCCATTCCTGATGCAGCATGCGCTTGGTCATCGCATGGCCGAAGCTGGGGCCGCTGGCGATCTCACCGGCCCATTTCAGCGTCTCGTCCAGCAGCTGCTCGGGCGCCGCCATGCGGTTCAGGAAGCCCCAGGCCAGCGCCTCCTCGCCGCCCAGGCTGCGCCCGCTGTAGAGCAGGTCCGACGCGCGGCCCTGGCCGACGATGCGCGGCAGCATCGCGCAGGCGCCCATGTCGCAGCCGGCCAGGCCCACGCGGGTGAACAGGAAGGCCGTCTTGCTGCGCGCCGTGCCCACGCGCAGGTCGGACGCCATCGCCAGGATGGCACCCGCGCCGGCACAGACGCCGTCGATGGCCGCGAGGATGGGCTGCGGGCAGGCGCGCATGGCCTTGACGAGGTCGCCCGTCATGCGCGTGAAGGTGAGCAGCTCGGGCATGGCCATGCCGGTCAGCGGGCCGATGATCTCGTGCACGTCGCCGCCCGAGCAGAAGTTGCCGCCGGCGCCTTGGATGGCGATGGCCTTGACCTCCTGCACATGGGCCAGGCGGCGGAACAGGTCGCGCAGCTCGGCATAAGACTCGAAGGTCAGCGGGTTCTTGCGCTCGGGCCGGTTCAACGTGATGAGCCCGACGGCGCCGTGCTGCTGCCAGCCGAAGTGTTCGGGCACGTAGCCGGCGAGGCTCTGGCTGTTGCCTGAGGAGAGGTGCGGATTCATGCGGTGTCCTTCTTCGCAAGATGCGTTTTCAGCTGCGCGAGCAAGTCGTGGATCTGCGTCTTCTGCGCCGGGCTCCAGCCCGCAAAAAGCTCGACGATCCAGCCCTCGTGCGTGGCGGCCATGCGCTTGAACTGGCGCCGGCCCTGCGGCGTGAGCCTGACGATGAAGCTGCGGCGGTCGTCGGCGCGCGTCTCGCGCAGCACCAGGCCCTCGCCTTCGAGCTGGTCGGTGATGCCGGTCACGTTGCCGCCGGTCACCATCAGGCGCTTGGACAGTTCGCGCATGGTCAGGCCGTCGGGGTGGCGCTCCAGCTGTGCCAGCAGGTCGAAGCGCGGCAAGGTGGTGGCGAAGTCGGCGCGCAGGCGCTGGCGGATCTGGTCCTCGATGCGCGTCGTGCAGGACAGCAGGCGCAGCCAGAGCTTCAAGGCCTGGTGGTCGTCGTCGGAGAGGCGGGTTTCGAGGTCCATCGGTTCCGCCGCCATCACATCGTCTCCCCGCCGCAGACGGCGATGGCCTGGCCGTTGACGCCGGCGGCGTTGACCAGCCAGGCCACGGTGTCGGCGACTTCTTCAGGCTGGATCAAGCGTCCCTGCGGATTGGCCCTGGCCAGCTCCGCCCTCGCCTGCGCCGCCGTGCGGCCGGTCTTGGCGACGATGGTGGCCATGGCGTTGGCGACGATGTCGGTCTCGGTGTAGCCGGGGCAGACGGCGTTGACCGTCACGCCCTTGGTGGCCACTTCGAGGGCCATCGCGCGGGTCAGGCCCAGCACGCCATGCTTGGCCGCGCAATAGGCTGCCACGTAGGCATAGCCCTTCAGAGCCGCGGTACTGGCCACGTTGACGATGCGGCCCTGGCCCAGCGCCAGCATGCCCGGCAGCACGGCGCGGCTGCACAGGAAGGTGCCGGTGAGGTTGACGTTCAAGAGGCGCTGCCAGAGGTCGAGCGAGGTCTTGTGCAGCGGCGCCGTCTCGACCTGGCCGGCGTTGTTGACGAGGATGCCCACATCGCCCACGGCGGCAAATGCCGCCGCGACGCTGGCCTCGTCGGCCACGTCGCAGACCTGGATGGCCACATCGCCCAACGAGGCCCGCTGCGCCTGAAGACGCGCCAGGCTGCGCCCCATCAGCGTGACCCGCGCGCCATTGGCCAGCAACCGCTTCGCGACCGCCGCGCCGATGCCGCTTCCTCCCCCCGTGATGACCGCGTGCTTCATACGCCCAACGCCTTGTTCGCCTGCTCGGCCGCGGCCACGTTCCCGGCGCGCTGGCGCTCGAACTCGCGTTCGAGCTGGCTCTTGCCTGAGAGGTACTGCTTCGGCCATTCCAGGCCAACAGGCCCGCGGTAGCCGATGCGCGCGGCCTCGGTCAGCGTCCAGGCCGGGTTGGCCAGGTGCGGCCGGGCGATGGCGCACAGGTCGGCACGGCCGGACGCGATGATGCTGTTGACGTGGTCGGCCTCGGAGATGGCGCCCACCGCCATCGTGGCGATGCCGACGCGGTTGCGGATGCTTTCCGCAAAAGGTGTCTGGAACATGCGCCCGTAGACCGGCTTCTGCGCCTTGCTGACCTGGCCGGAGGACACGTCGATGAGGTCCGCGCCTGCGTCCTTGAACGCGGCGGCGATGGCCACGGCGTCCTCGGGCGTGGTGCCGCCCGGCACCCAGTCGTGAGCCGAGATGCGCACCGATATCGGCCGGTCGTCGGGCCACGCCGCGCGCATCGCGATGAAGACTTCCAATGGGTAGCGCAGCCGGTTCTCCAGCGGGCCGCCATACGCGTCGTCCCGATGGTTGGTCAGCGGCGAGATGAAGGCGGACAGCAGATAGCCGTGCGCGCAGTGCAGCTCCAGCCAGTCGAAGCCCGCGGCGGCGGCACGGCGCGTGGCAGCGACGAAGTCATCACGCACCCGGTCCATGTCGGCCCGCGTCATCGCCCGGGCGAGCTGGCTGATGCCGGCCAGGTATTGCTGTTCGGACGCCGCGATCAGCGGCCAGTGGCCCGCTGCCAGAGGCTGGTCGTCGCCACCCGCCCACGGCACGCAGGTCGAGCCCTTGGGGCCGGCGTGGCCGAGCTGCATGGCGATCTTCGCGCTGCTGTTCGCGTGCACGAAGGCGACGATGCGCTGCCACGCCGCACCCTGCTCGTCCGTCCACAGACCCGGGCAGCCCGGCGTGATGCGCGCGTCGGGCGACACGCAGGTCATCTCGGCGAACACCAGGCCCGCGCCGCCCTGCGCCCGTGCGCCGAGGTGGGCCAGGTGGTAGTCGCCGGGGACGCCGTCCTCGCAGCTGTACTGCGCCATGGGCGACACGACGACGCGGTTCTTCAGTGTCAGGCCGCGTAGCCTGAAGGGCGTGAACATCGGCGGCACTTCGGCATCGACGCCGGCCTGACCCGCCAGCCAGCGCTCGAACTCGCCGACGTAGCGTGCATCGCGCAGCCGCAGGTTCTCGTGCGAGATGCGCTGCGAGCGCGTCAGCAGCGAGTAGGCGAACTGCTCGGGCGCCAGCCGCGCATGGCGCTCGACGTTCTCGAACCATTCGGTCGAGTTGCGCGCCGCGTTCTGGATGCGCAGCACGTCGATGCTGCGCGCGGCCTCATAGGCCTTCAGCGCCTCGCTCAGGTCGCCATGCGACTGGATGTCGCGCGCCAGGGCAATGGCGTCTTCCAGCGCAAGCTTGGTGCCCGAGCCGATGGAGAAATGTGCCGTGTGCGCCGCGTCGCCCATCAGCACGACAGGCGTGCCGCGGTCGTTGCGGTGCACCCAGGTCTTGCAGACCACGCGCGGGAAGCGTATCCACTGCGCCGAGCCGCGCAGGTGGCTGGCGTTGGAGATGAGCGTGTGGCCGTCCAGCACACCGGCGAACAGCTGCCCGCAGAAGGCGATTCCGTCTTCCTTGCTCATCTCCTCCAGGCCGGCGGCGCGCCAGACATCTTCCGGCGCCTCGACGATGAAGGTCGAATGCGTGTCATCGAAGCGGTAGGCGTGGGCCTGGAACCAGCCCCATTCGGTCTGCTGGAAGTCGAAGGTGAAGGCGTCGAACAGCTTTGTCGTGCCCAGCCACACAAAGCGGCAGGCGCGCAGGTCGATGTCGGGCTGGTAGGTTGCGGCGTACTTCTGGCGGATGCGGCTGTTCAACCCGTCGGCGGCGATGATGAGATCGGCGTCGATGTCAGCGTCATCGCCCACATCCGTTTCGTAGACCAGCTCAACGCCAAGCCGCTCGCAGCGGGACTGCAGGATGTTCAGCAGCTTCTTGCGGCCGATGCCGCAGAAACCATGGCCGCCCGACACGATGCGCCGACCGCCGATGTGCACGGCGATGTCATCCCAGTGGTTGAAGGCGTCGCTGATCTGCTCCGCCGTCGCGGGGTCCGCCGTCCGCAGCGCCTCGACCGTCTGGTCCGACAGCACGACGCCCCAGCCGAACGTGTCGCCCGCGCGGTTGCGCTCCAGCACCCGCACCTCATGTGTCGGGTCGGCCTTCTTCATCAGCAGGGCGAAGTAGAGGCCGGCGGGGCCGCCACCAATGCAGGTGATACGCATGGATGTGTTCCTTGCGCAGCACTTTAGGAATCAATAGTTCAAGCGTCAATCAAATTGACGCCAAGCTCCGCCCGGACAAACCCGGACAGCGCGCCTGCAGCCTCAGCCGCGGGCGGCTTCAGAGGTCTTCGGGCGCCGGGTGCTCGCGCAGCGCGGCGTTCAGCTGGTCCACCAGCAGCGTCCAGTCGCCATCGTCGGCGCGCCACTGCTCGCGCAGGAAGGCCTGCTGGCTGGGCGTCCAGAACGGCGCGTCGGGCAGGCTCAGCTCGTTGGGTACCGGCTTGTGCTCGGCGATGAAGCGCTTGATGTCTTCCGGCGAGTCCGGCAGGCCGAGCTGGCAGAAGAGTTCGGTCATGTCATGGCTGGTGGCGGTGTCCATCGTGGGTCCTTGGTTTGAATTGGCTGAGGTTCGACGTGACCTTAGGGGAGCGCGTCGGCACCCGGTGTCAGCCAAAGCCTCGTCCATCGAGCGGCCCGCCGTGTCGGTCAACGCCCACAGGCCCGGCTGTCGATCACCGACAGACTCACCGCGCACCGCGGCCTACGGTGTCGCAGATGAAGACTGCCGGAGCGCGACATGACGTGGAATGAGATGCTGGCCCGAATCGAGGCCGCCTGGCCCGACGTGGCCTGGACCGAGGTGCTGCTCGCCGTGTTGGCGGGCGCGTTGACCATCGTCGTCATCAAGGCCGGCCTGCGCCTGGTCGTGCGCCGGATGCGGGCGCTGGCGCAGCGCACGACGACCACGGTGGACGACGCACTTGTCAGCGTACTGGAGCGCACCCACGGTGCGCTGATCTGGCTCGTGGGCGTGTTGGTGGGCCTGAGCATGCTGCCGCTGGATGACCGCTGGCATGGGCGCATCTCGCAGCTGTGGTTCGTCATCGTGGCGCTGCAGCTGGGCCTCTGGTTGCAGCAGGCGGCGGCGCAGATCCTGGCCGCGCACCAGCTGCGCCACGGCCATGGCGCGGTGCCGTCGGCCTCGGCGACGCTGCTGGGCTGGGCGCTGCGCGGCACGCTGTGGGTGGTGGTGGTGCTGGCCGTGCTGTCCAACCTGGGCGTCAACATCACGGCCTTCGTCGCCAGCCTGGGCATCGGCGGCATCGCGATCGCGCTGGCGGTGCAGAACATCCTGGGCGACCTGTTCGCGTCGCTGGTGATCGCGGTGGACAAGCCCTTCGAGGTGGGCGACTCCATCACCGTCGGCGAGGTGAACGGCACGGTCGAGCAGGTGGGGCTGAAGACCACGCGCATCCGCAGCCTGGGCGGCGAGCAGATCGTCATGTCCAACGCCGAGCTGCTCAAGCGCACCGTGTCCAACTTCAAGCGCCTGCGCACGCGGCGCGTGCTGTTCAAGTTCGGCATCACCTACGACGCGACGGCCGAGCAGGTGGAAGAAGTGCCCAAGCTGGTGCGCGAGCTCATCGAGGCGGACGAGCAGCTGGAATTCGTCCGCGCCCACTTCAAGGGCTTCGGCGAAAGCTCGCTGGACTTCGAGGTGGTCTACCGCGTGAAGGACGCCGACTTCGAGGTCTACATGGACCACCAGCAGGCGCTGAACCTGGCGCTGATGCGCGCCTTCCAGCAGCGGGGCCTGAGCTTCGCGTTCCCGACGCGCACGGTCAACGTCGTGGCGGCCGGCCAGCCGCCGGCTCCGCCTGCCTTGGCAGGGGAGCGGCCCCAGGCGGCGCTCGCCGCGGGTTGAGGGATCGCCGCCGAGGGTACGGCGCACCAGGGCTCAGCCGGCCGCGCCGGATGCGCCGTTGGCGAGCGCACCGTCCACCAGCGCCTGCGCCTCCTGCAGCAGCTGCCGCAGGTGCTGCTCGTCACGAAAGCTCTCGGCGTAGATCTTGTACAGGTCTTCCGTGCCGGACGGCCGCGCGGCGAACCAGCCGCTGGCGGTGGTCACCTTGATGCCGCCGATGGGCTCGCCGTTGCCGGGCGCTGTGCTCAGCACCGTGTCGACAGGCTCGCCCGCCAGCGACGTGGCCGTGAACTCGCTGGCGGTCAGCGCGGCCAGCCGCTGCTTCTGCTCGCGCGTGGCCTTGGCCTGCACGCGGTCGGCCAGCGGCGCGCCCAGCTCGGCAGCGAGCAGGGCGTAGCACGCGCCGGGGTCGCGGCCCTGGCGGGCGGTGATCTCGGCGGACAGCAGCGCGGCGGCGATGCCGTCCTTGTCGGTCGTCCACACCCGGCCGTTGCGGCGCAGGAAGGACGCGCCCGCGCTCTCCTCGCAGCCCAGGCCCAGGCTGCCGTCCAGCAGGCCCGGCGCGAACCACTTGAAGCCCACCGGCGCGTCGAACACCGGCGCCCCCAGGTGGCGGGCGATGCGGTCGATCAGCGCCGTGGTCACCACGGTCTTGCCGATGGCGGCATCGGCATGCCAGCCGGGGCGGTAGCGCAGCAGGTAGTCCACCACGACGCTGAGGTAGTGGTTGGGCGGCAGCAGGCCGCTGCTGGACGTGACGATGCCGTGGCGGTCATGGTCGGTGTCGCAGGCGAACGCCACGTCGAAGCGGTCGCGCAGCTGCGTGAGGCGCTGCATGGCATCGGGCGACGACGGGTCCATGCGGATCTGGCCGTCCCAGTCCAGCGGCATGAAGGCGAACTGCGGGTCCACCACGTCGCTGACGACGGTGAGCGGCAGGCGGTAGCGCTCCGCGATGGCGGGCCAGTAGGCCACGCCCGCGCCGCCGAGCGGGTCCACGCCCAGGCGCACGCCCGAGGCGCGGATCAGGTCGAAGTCGATGACCTCGCCCAGGGCCGCGACGTAGCGGGCCTGGAAGTCGTGCTCATGGCAGGTCGGCCGCGCCAGCGCGCGCTCGGCATCCACGCGCAGCACGCCGGCGAGTTCATGCCGCAGGTAGTGGTTCGCACCGGCCTGGATGACCGAGGTGATGCGGCTGTCCGCCGGGCCGCCATGCGGCGGGTTGTACTTGAAGCCACCGTCGCGCGGCGGGTTGTGCGAGGGCGTGACGACGATGCCATCGGCCCGCGCGCTGCCCTCACGGCCGGCGTTGTGTTCGAGGATGGCGAAGGACACCGCCGGTGTCGGCGTGAACTGGCCGGGCGGCGCCAGCATCACCTCCACGCCGTTGCCGGCCAGCACTTCCAGCGCGCTGGCCAGGGCCGGCTCCGACAACGCATGCGTGTCGATGCCCAGGAACAGCGGCCCGGCAATGCCTTGTTGCTTGCGGTGGTCGCAGATGGCCTGCGTGATGGCCAGCACATGCCACTCGTTGAACGAGCCGTCCAGCGCCGAGCCGCGGTGGCCCGACGTGCCGAAGACGACCTGCTGCTCGGCACTCGCCGGGTCGGGCCGGCGCGAGAAGTAGGCCTCACGCAACGCCTCGACGTCGATGAGCACATCGGGCGGCGCGGGCTGGCCGGGCTGCGGGAGGATAGGAACGCTCATCCTGCGCCCCGGCGGCTTACTGGATCAGGCCGTTCTTCAGCGCGTAGTAGGTCAGGTCGCTGTTGGTCTGCAGCTTGAGCTTCTCCAGCACGCGGGTGCGGTAGGTGCTCACGGTCTTGACGCTGAGGAACATCGCCTTGGCCATGTCGCCCACCGTCTCGCCCTTGGCCAGGCGCAGGAACACCTGCAGCTCGCGCTCGGACAGCGACTCGTGCAGCGGCTTGTCGGTGTCGCCACCGGCCATGCCGTCGGCCAGCAGTTCGGCCACGGCCGGGCTGATGTAGCGCCGGCCGCGCGACACCGTGCGGATCGCGTTGGCGATGTCTTCGGGGTCGCATTCCTTGTTCAGGTAGCCGCTGGCGCCCTGGCGCAGCAGCGCGGTGGCGTAGTGCGCCTCCGGGAAGCCGCTGAGGATGAGCACCGGCAGATCCGGGAAGCGCGCACGGATGGCGCCCAGCGCATCCACGCCGCTCTGGTCGGGCATGGAGATGTCCATCAGCAGCACGTCGACGTCGCCGCCGCGCGCCAGTTCCAGCGCGTCGCGACCGTTGGCCGCCTCGCCGGTGACACGGAGGTCGACGTTGTCGCTCAGGAATTGGCGCAGGCCGGAACGCACGATGGCGTGGTCGTCAACGATGCCGATGCGAATCATGGAAGTCCCCTCGATCTATTGGACGGATGCAAGCCTAGCCCCCGCATCGGCGGGATGCGATCAGCCGTGTCCTACAAGGCCTCAGATTTATTTGCACCACCCGCCGCTTGTCCTACCCCGGCTTGCGTGGCCGGCCGGCACCGCCGGCGCTGGCGTTTTTGCACAGTCTGGGCCACGCGGCTGAGGGGCCGCACCGAGCAGACGAGGAGCAGCCCATGAAGGCCTTGAACGACACCCTGGCGCTTTTCGCGCCACCGCGCTGGCTGATGTTCAGCGTCGCGGCGCTGCTGGCCGCGGCGCTCCTGGCGGCGCTGGTCGACACGATGCAGGACAACATCCGCCGCGGCGAAGCGCTGCGCGAAGGCCAGCGCGTCAGCCACGTCCGACAGACGCTCAGCACGGGCGCCGATGCCGCCGCAGCCACCCAGCCACGACAGTTGCGACAGGCAAACGCCTTCACGCCGCAACGGCAGGGGGCACTGGAAGACACAACCAAGGTGGCACGCTATGACTGAGAAGCAGACCCTGAAGCTCAACGAAGCCGGCCTCGACGCCGCGCGCAGCCATCTGGACGATGGCGCCGTCACGCCCGCCTACGGCCCGTGGCGAGACGACATCGTCGCCCTGCTCAACGGCGCGCTGGCGACCGAGCTGACCTGCGTGCTGCGCTATCGCCGCCACCACTACATGGCCAAGGGCCTGGAATCGCCGGCCATCGCCGAGGAGTTCCTCGTGCATGCCAACGCCGAACTGGGCCATGCGGACCGGCTGGCGCAGCGCATCGTGCAGCTCGGCGGCGAACCGGACTTCAACCCCGTCGGCCTGCTGGACCGCAGCCACGCTGGCTACGACGAGATCAACGAGCTCAAGGGCATGATCAAGTCCAACCTGACGGCCGAGCGCGTGGCGGTCGAGAGCTATCGCCAGATGATCCACCTGGTGGCCGACAAGGACTCGACGACGCGCCGCCTGCTGGAAGACATCCTCGCCGACGAGGAAGAGCACGCCGATGAACTGAGCGACTGGATGACGCGCGCCTGACACGGCCCGCGACCCAGCAAAGCCGGCCTGGTGCCGGCTTTCTTTCGTCCTCGTCGACCTTCCCCTTTCAGCTCCCGGGGCGCGCACGGAACCCCATGGAATACGCCCGCTGACGTCGTGCGGTCAGCGGGCGTTCCAAGGCTGAACCTTGGCGCAGCACTCGTCACCAGGTGGCTGAGTAGCTGAGCATCACGCGACGCGCCTGCGGGCGCAGCATCAGGCGGCTCTGGGGGCTGAGGCTGTAGGTGAATGCACCGCGCAGGCCCACCAGGCCTTCGGACTTGGGCCGCTCGAACGCCATGCGCGATGCCCAGCCGGAATCGCGCTGCCAGACCGGCGCCTCGATGCCGCCGCGCAGCTTGCGGGTCAGGTCATAGCTCACGCCCGCCCACACCGCTTCTCGCACGGAGGCCTGCGGACCCAGTTGAACCGGTGAGCGCACCTGCTGCTCCAGCCCGAGCTGATAGCGCCAGCGCGAGAGCTCGCGCTGCCGGCTCAACCACTGCGGGTCGCGCCAGTTCAGGTCCGGGTCGGCCAGGGCCGACCAAGCGGCAGCCTGGCCGGCCAGCGCCGGCTGCCCGCCGGTGGTGCCGGCTGCGCTTTGCGCCCCGGCGTGACCGGCCATCCACAAGCCAAACATCGAAAGGATCAGGCGGGACT
Organism: Roseateles sp.; assembly: GCF_965229315.1. GTDB lineage: Bacteria > Pseudomonadota > Gammaproteobacteria > Burkholderiales > Burkholderiaceae_C > Pelomonas. The sequence continues at coordinate 26,351 of NZ_CBDDJA010000002.1, read as the reverse complement.
TCATGGTGCGCAAACCTCGTCTTGGATGGACAAATCATGGGCGAGGGGCCGAGCGCCCGGCGTCGGCAGCATTCGGCAACGCGTATCGGACAAGCGGAGGGAGGGCCGCCGCCGCAGACCGACAGCGTGTCGGTCCGGAACCCCTCGCACGGGCCATGCGTTGCGGGCCGCTCCAACGGCCGGCGAGCGGCAGGCGCGCAGGCGAACCGCGACCGCAGCGGCGGCCCGCGCCGGCCACCGGCGCGGCGCAGGTCGCCCGTGATGCGTCACTGCGCCATCAGTTGCTGCTTGCGCTCGGCCATCTGCCGGCCGAGCTCGACCAGGTCGAGCTTGGATTTCGTCGCCTTGGGGAACATCTCGTTCTGTTCCTCCTTGACGTGGTGCTTGACGAATTCGCCCATCACCTTGACCTTGGCATCGAAGTCCTCGCCGTCGGGCTCCCGGCCCCGGACTTGCGCGATCAGGTCCTTCACCGACTGGTGTTCGACCTTGGCCTCCGGCACCAATTCCTTGTCCTTCAACGCGGCCTTGAAAGCCGGGTAGAAGATGTCTTCTTCGAGCGTCGTGTGGACGGTCAGCTCAGCGCAAATGGACTCGACCAGGCGCCGCTTGACGTTCGCGGAGCGGGCCTTCTCGTACTCGTCGAAGAGCGCGGCGACCTTCTTGTGGTCCTCGCGCAGCATGGCGACGGCATCTTGCTGGCGCGGCGCGCGTGTGGGCTTGGCGGCCGGCTTGCGCGCGCGGGTGGGGGTTGCAGACTGGGCTGCTGTGGGCATGGTGGGTCTCCAGTTGAAAGGGAGCCCCATGCTCAAGCCGGACCCGGGCGCGGGTTGCAGGCCGCTGGGAAAATCAGGCGTAGTCCGGCGCCGATGCGAACCCGGCGACCATCGCGCGCCGGTGCCACGGGCACCCGTCGCGGCGCCCTCGACACAAGCGTTGGCGCCGGACGCGGTCCGTCACGTGCGGGCAGCCATTTCGGGCGGCACCGGCATGAACTCGCGCACGTCCTGGGCGCAGCGGCAAGCCGCGGCGATCCTGGCGGCCCAGTGGCAGGCTTCTTCCTTGCTGGGCACGTCGACGATGGTGAATCCACCGATGAAGTCCTTGCAGGCCGCGTCCGGCCCCTGGGTGCGCGTGCCGTCCGTGGCCACCACGGTCGTCAGCGCGGGGTCCAGCAGCCCGCCGCCAAAGACGAAGATGCCCGCGTCCATCGCCGCCAGGACGACTGTGACCGCGGCCTTGCCCACGGCCGGGAAGTCAGCCTCGGGGACATGGCTCATCGCGCCATCGTTGAACGAGATCAGGTACTGGGTCACGTCTTGCTCCTTGGTTCGGCGGCCCCTTTGGGCCGGCACCATCACACGACGAACGGGCTTGCGCAGACTCGACAAGCTGCCGAGACAAGCGGTGCGGCGCGGGCGCTGTGCCCGTCAGCCGTTGCCGCCAAGGCCATCGATGCTCACCGGGGCACCGCGTCGGCGACAAACCCGAAAACGACAAAGCCCGCACTGGGCGGGCTTTGCTGGGTCCTTCACAGGACCCTTAATTTCTTGGTTGCGGGGGCAGGATTTGAACCTACGACCTTTGGGTTATGAGCCCAACGAGCTACCAGACTGCTCCACCCCGCGACTGAAGCTAGCAGTTTAGCACAGGTTTCATCAGCTGGGCAAATTCCCTTTCGGCGAGTGACAAGGCGCATCGACGACACCCGCCTGTAGGCCCGCGCGCCGGGGCGGTGCAAGCGCACGGCGCATGCGTGGTGTGCCGCCCACAAGCCGCGGCGCGGATTGGGCACACTGCCGCCATGCCCGATCTGGTCACACGCCGCGCGCAAGGCCTGTACTGCGAAGCCGGCGGCTTCTACATCGATCCCTGGTTGCCGGTGGCGCGTGCTGTCATCACGCACGCCCATGCCGACCATTGCCGCCCCGGCCACGCCGCGTATCTGGCGCACGCCGATGCGCTGGGCCTGATGCGCGCACGGCTGGGCGATGGCGCCGCGCTGGAAGGCCTGGCTTACGGCGAGCCCCGGCGTATCGGCGACGTGGCCGTGAGCCTGCACCCGGCCGGCCACGTGCTGGGCTCGGCGCAGGTGCGCATCGAGCACCGCGGCGAGGTGTGGGTGGTGGCGGGCGACTACTTCGTCAGCGGCGCGGGCGACTGCAACACGACCTGCGCGCCGTTCGAGCCGGTGCGCTGCGACGTGTTCGTCACCGAGAGCACCTTCGGCCTGCCCATCTACCGCTGGGCGCCGCAGTCTGACGTGCTGGCAGACATGCGCGCCTGGTGGGCCGACTGCGCCGCGCAGGGTCGGCATGCGCTGCTGATGGGCTACAGCCTGGGCAAGGCGCAGCGGCTGGTGGCCGGCCTTGCCACGGCAGACGCGCCCGGGCCGGTGCTGGTGCATGGCGCCGTCGCGCGGCTGAATGCCGCGTACCGGCAGGCTGGCGTGGCGCTGCCCGAGGTGGCCACCGTGACGCCGGAAACGAACTTCAAGGCGCTGCGCGGCGCGCTGGTCATCGCCCCGCCGGCCGTGCAGGGCAGCCGCTGGGCGAAGTCCCTGGGGCCGCACAGCGACGCCTTCGCCAGCGGCTGGATGCGGCTGCGCGGCGCGCGCAGGCGGCGTGGCGTGGACCGCGGCTTCGTGTTCAGCGACCACGCGGACTGGCCCGGGCTGCTGTCGGCCATCCGCGCCACCGGCGCACCGCGCGTCATCGTCACCCATGGCGACGAAGGCACGCTGGTGCGCTACCTGACCGAGCTGGGCCTGCAGGCCGAGGCCTTCGCCACCGAGTACGGCGACGAGGCCCACGGCGGCCTGGACGGCGGCACGGAGGGCGAGGCGTGAAGCGCTTCGTCGCGCTGTACCTCGCGCTGGATGCGAGCACGTCCACGCTCGCGAAGGTGGCCGCTCTGAAGCGCTACCTGGCCGACGCGCCGCCGCGAGATGCCGCCTGGGCGGTCTACCTGCTGGCCGGCGGCCGGCCGCGGCGCGCGGTGCCGACGAGCGAGCTGCGCGCGCTCGCCTGCGAGGCGGCGGGCCTGCCCGACTGGCTGTTCGAGGCCGGCTACGCGGTCACCGGCGACCTCGCGGAGGCCATCGCCTACGTGCTGCCCGACCCCGTGGACCGCTTCGACGAGCCGTTGGCGGACTGGATGGAACAGCGCATCCTGCCGATGCGGGCGCTGGACGCCACGGCGCGGCGCGACGCCGTGCTGCGCGCCTGGCGCGGGCTGTCGGCCAACGAGCGCTTCATGTTCGTGAAGCTGGTGGGCGGCGGCTTTCGCGTGGGGGTCAGCAAGCTGCTGGTGCAGCGCGCGCTGGCCGAATGGTCGGGGGCCGATGCGGCCGGCATCGCGCAACGCATGATGGGCTACACCGACATCGACACGCCGCCCACCGCAGCGCGCTTCGAGGGCCTGCTGCGCGAGGACACCAGCGGCGCGCGCGGCGGGCAGCCCTACCCGTTCTTCCTGGCGCATCCGCTGCAGTCGGAGCCGGCCACGCTGGGCGCTCGCAGCGACTGGCTGGCCGAATGGAAGTACGACGGCATCCGCGCGCAGGTGGTCAAGCGCGACGGCCAGGTGTGGATCTGGTCGCGTGGCGAGGAGCTGGTCACGGAGCGCTTCCCCGAGGTGGCCGCGGCGGCCGGTGCGTGGCCGGACGGCACGGTCGTCGACGGCGAACTGCTGGCCTGGCACGCCGGCGAGGCCGCGCCGGCGCCGTTCGCGCTGCTGCAAAAGCGCATCGGCCGCACCCAGCTGTCCAAGGCCATCCTGGCCGAGGCGCCGGTGCGGCTGCTGGCCTACGACCTGCTGGAGAGCGAAGGCATGGACCGCCGCGCCGAACCCATGCAGGTGCGGCGCGCGCGGCTGGAGCAGTTGGGCATCGCGACCTCGCCGCTGCTGGACGCGGCCGACTGGCCCGGGCTCGCCGCGGCGCGCGAGGGCTCGCGTGACCGGCGTGTGGAAGGCTTGATGCTCAAGCACCGCGAGTCGCCGTATGGCATCGGCCGCACCGGCAACGCGTGGTGGAAATGGAAGGTCGCGCCGCTGACGGTGGACGCGGTGCTGATCTACGCCCAGGCGGGGCACGGTCGGCGCGCCAACCTGTACACCGACTACAGCTTCGCCGTGTGGAACCGCGCCCCGCGCGACGCCGCGGAGGCCCAGGCGGCGCTGGACGCGCCGGGGGGCGAGCTGTCGCTGGTGCCGTTCGCCAAGGCGTACTCGGGGCTCACCGACGAGGAGATCCGCGGCGTGGACCGCGTGATCCGCAAGACGACGGTGGAGAAGTTCGGCCCGGTGCGGCGCGTGCGGCCGTCGCTGGTGTTCGAGCTGGGGTTCGAGGGGATTCAGGCGAGCACGCGGCACAAGAGCGGGATCGCGGTGCGGTTCCCGAGGATGCTGCGCATTCGCGACGACAAGCCGCTGCATGAGGCCGACACACTGGCCACGCTGCGCGCACTGATGGAGATCGCCCCGCATGGCGACGAAGACGCGGCCGCCGACTGAGTGGCTGGCCACGCGCGGCTGGCAGGCGTTCCCGTTCCAGCGCGAGGTCTGGCGGGAGATGGCCAAGGGCCGCTCGGGCCTGCTGCACGCCACGACCGGCTCGGGCAAGACACTGGCCGTGTGGCTGGGCGCACTACAAACCTTGGCCGACACCGAGGCCCCGCTGACCGTCCTGTGGATCACCCCCATGCGCGCGCTCAGCCACGACACGCTGCTGGCCCTGCAAGACGCGGCGAGCGCCCTCGCCCCGCACTGGACGCTGGCTGCGCGCACCGGCGACACCGGCAGCAGCGAACGCGCGTCGCAGCAGCGCCGCTGGCCCACGGCGCTGGTGACGACGCCGGAGTCGCTGAGCCTGCTGTTGTCCCGCGCCGACGCGCCCGACGTGCTCCAGCGCGTGCGCCTGGTGGTCGTGGACGAATGGCACGAGCTGCTGGGCAGCAAGCGCGGCGTGCAGTTGCAGCTCGCGCTCGCGCGGCTGCGCCGCTGGAACCCGGCGCTGATGACCTGGGGCCTGTCCGCCACGCTCGCCAATCTGGACGAGGCACGCGACACGCTGGCGCCGCACGCCGTGCTCGTGCAGGGCAGGCAGGACAAGCAGATCGCCATCGACACGCTGCTGCCCGCCCGCATCGAGCGCTTCGCCTGGGGCGGCCACATGGGGCTGTCCATGTTGCCCGCGGTCGTCGCGCGCATCGACGCGGCGGCCAGCAGCCTCGTGTTCACGAACACGCGCTCGCAGTGCGAACGCTGGTTCCAGGCCCTGCTGGACGCGCGGCCCGACTGGGCCGGACTGATCGCGCTGCACCACGGCTCCATCGACGCCGACATGCGCCGCTGGGTGGAAGCGGCGATGAAGGCCGGCACGCTGAAGGCCGTCGTGTGCACCGCGAGCCTGGACCTCGGCGTGGATTTCCTGCCGGTGGAACAGGTGCTGCAGATCGGCTCGGCCAAGGGCGTGGCGCGGCTGTTGCAGCGCGCCGGCCGCAGCGGGCACGCACCGGGCCGGCGCTCGCGCGTGACGATGGTGCCCACGCACAGCCTGGAGATCGTCGAGGCCTCGGCGCTGCGCGCGGCCGTGCAGGCCGGCCACATCGAGCCGCGCCGGCCGCCACGCGCACCGCTGGACGTGCTGGTGCAGCACCTCGTCACGGTCGCGCTGGGCGGCGGCTTCCGGCCCGACGAACTGCTGGCCGAGGTGCGCACCGCGCCCAGCTACCGGGACCTGGGCGACGAGGCCTGGCAGTGGGCGCTGGCCTTCGTGCGCCACGGCGGCGAGAGCCTGCGCATCTACCCGGACTTTCAGCGCGTGATGCCGGACGACGACGGCGTGTGGCGCGTGCCGGACGCGCGGCTGGCGCGGCGGCACCGCAGCAACATCGGCACCATCGTGTCGGACGCGTCGGTGAGCGTGCAGTTCCTGACCGGCGGTCGCATCGCGACGGTGGAGGAGAGCTTCATCGCGCGGCTGAAGGCGGGTGACGTGTTCCTGCTCGGCGGCCGCGCGCTGGAGCTGGTGCGCACCGAGGGGCTGACCGCCTATGTGCGCATCGCCAAGGCCGGCCACGCCGTGCTGCCACGCTGGGACGGCGGGCAGTTCCCCATCTCCGACACGCTGGCCGGCGCGATGCTGCAGCGCTTCGACGAAGCCGCGCATGGCCGGTGGTCGGATGCGGAGATGCGCTTCGTCCGGCCGCTGCTGTCGCTGCAGGCCGAATGGTCGGCACTGCCCGGGCCGCAGCGCCTGCTGGCCGAGGTGCTGCGCTCGGCGGACGGGCATCACCTGTTCCTGTACCCGTTCGCGGGCCGCACGGTGCACCTGGGCCTGGCGTCGCTGCTGGCCTGGCGCGTCGGGCGCGACATGGCGGCCACGTTCACGATGGCGATCAACGACTACGGCTTCGAGCTGCTCAGCGCGACAGAGGTGGACTGGGCGGCGCGCCTGCCCGCGCTGCTGGCGCCGGTGGACGGTGCGGTGCTGCGCGAGGAGGTGCTGGCCAGCCTGAACGCAGGCGAGCTGGCGCGGCGGCGCTTCCGGCAGATCGCGCGCATCGCGGGGCTGATCTTCCAGAGCCACCCCGGCGAGGCGCGCAGCCAGCGGCAGCTGCAGGCGTCGGCGTCGCTGTACTTCGACGTGTTCCGCCAGCACGACCCGGCCAACCGGCTGCTGCGCCAGGCCGAGGAGGAGCTGCTGTCGGCCGAGCTGGACGTGGACGCGCTCGGCAGCACGCTGCAGCGCCTGGCGGGCCAGCAGCTGGACGTGCAGCATCCGGCGCGGCCCACGCCGCTGGCGTTCCCGCTGCTGGTGGAGCGGTTGCGCGAGCGGGTCTCGACCGAATCGCTGGCGCAGCGGCTGTCGCGCATGCTGGGCGAGCTGGAAGCCGCGGCGGGCGGCAGCGCGCCGCAGGACGTGGGCGCGCGGCTCAGCTTCGGGCAGGAGAGCAGCAAGCCCGCGCCGCGGGCGCGATCACGGCGGAGCCGCCGATGAGCCTGCCCCTGGAGGCCGCCGGCGAGACGCTGCAACTGCTGGCCGAGGGCGCCGTGTGGTGGCCGGCCGCACGCACGCTGTTCGCGGCCGACCTGCACCTGGGCAAGGGCGCCGCCTTCCGCGCCCAGGGCCAGGCAGTGCCGGCCGGCGCCAGCGCGCAGACGCTGGCGCGGCTGCAGGCGCTGGCAGACCGGCATGGCGCCACGCGGCTGGTCGTGCTGGGCGACTTCTGGCATGGCGCGCAAGGCCTCACGCCGTCGCTGCTGGACGCGGTGGCCGTATTCGCCCAGCGCCTCGACACCGTGCTGGTGCTGGGCAACCACGACCGCCGCATCCATCCCGACGGCCTGCCCGTCACCGCCGTGCGCGGCACGCTGGCGCTCGGCCCGCTGCTCACCGCCGCGCACGAGCCGCCGCCGGCGGACGCGCCGGGCTTCACGCTGGCCGGGCATCTGCATCCGGCCATCGTCCTGCGCAGCCGGGCGGGCGACCGGCTGCGCCGGCCCTGCTTCGTGCGTTACCCGAACGCGCTGGTGCTGCCCGCGTTCGGCGGGCTCACGGGCGCGATGACGCTGCGGCGGCAGGAACTGGCCCGCCAGCGCGCCGACGTGGCGGTGCTGGGCGACGGGCAGGTGTCCTGGTTGCCCTGAGCGGCGCGCAGGCTCAGAACGGCAGTTGGGCGCCGCGCGCCTGCAGCCGGTTGCGCAGGTGGGAGCGCGCGCGCGACACGCGGCTGCGCACGGTGCCGATGGGCACGGACAGCAGCGCCGCGGCGTCCTCGTAGCTCATGTCGTCCATGGCCACGAGCAGCAGCACCTCCCGCATCTCGGGCATCAGGCCGTCCAGCTCGGTCTGCAGCAGCTTCATCAGCTGGTTCATGTGGCATTGCTGCTCGGGATTGGCCTGCGTGCAGGGCGTGCCATCCAGCGCGCTTTCGTCCTCGAAGCGGTACAGCCGCGACGGCGCGCGCGCCAGGTGGTTGCGCACCAGGTTCATCGCGATGCCGTAGAGCCAGGTCGACAGTTGCGACTCGCCACGGAACTGCTCGAACGTGCGCGCCGCCTCCACGAACGCCTGCTGGGCCAGTTCCTCGGCTTCCGTGCTGTCACCGATGTGCCGCAGCACGAAGCGGTACAGGCGGTCGCGGTGCTCGCCGAACAGCTCAGAGAAGATGACGTTCGGGTCGGCGGCCACGGCCGGGATACGGATCGAGGAACACTGGGGCTGCATCACGGGCTCCGAGCGGGTGCTGCGACCGACATGGCCGCCTTGTCGAACAGACGCCGCAGCGCGGCGACCTGCGACAGTCGCCGCACGCTCCATCCCGCATTTCGAGGGCGGGGTTTTCCCTCGGGCCGGGAACGATTCGTGACTTAGTGCACGGCCTGCGTCAACAGCGCCCGCAACTGGGTCGTCACCGCCGCCGCGTCGACCGGCGGCCCGGCGCAGAAGTCGGCGGCCAGCGCGGCGTCCAGCGCCTGCCGGCGGTCGGGGCTCAGCAGCCCGGGATCCAGCCCGAGGCTTTCGGCCAGCCGGCGGAAACGCCAGCCCATCATGACCGCGGAGAACTCGATCTGCAGCAGGTGCGCCTGGGCGCTCAGCAGGCTGAACGCCGACTCCGCGCAGGCCGCCGCACGGCGCACCGTGCGGGCGGGCAGGATGCGGCGCGGCTGCAGGCCCAACGCACATTCACGCTCGGCGATGGCGCTGGCCGCGTCGCCGAACTGCCGGCGCAGCGCCATGACGAACAGCTGGCCGACCTGGTCGGACGCCGACGGCGCGGGCGTGGCGCCGCTGCACACCTCCAGCCGGCCCTCCACAGACGCGGCCCACAGCAGCGGCCCACGCGCCGCGGCGTGCATGAACGCATCCAGCAACGGCAGGTGGGGTGTCGCCTCCAAGGGGGCGACCGGGGCTTGGCTACGGTTCAGAACGCGGTCCCGAGGTCGGAAGGAGGATCGCCGAGCCGCGTTCGGCGCGGATCTGCAGTCATCCATAGGTAACCGCGACGGCAGCCGGGTTCCCACCCCGCTCCCTCGCGCCAACGAAGGAAAAGGAATTAACGGATCGCTGCCACGCTGAACAAGGCCGCGCCGTACTCGGCCGAGCAGTTGGGCCGGCCACAGTCCGGCTGACCCAGCAGCCAGGTGGGCGCGCCCGGCGCGGCGCCGGTGGCGGGCCCCTGGGCGGGCAGCGACAGGAAGCCGTAGGACGGGTCTTTCTCGGTCGCCCAGGGCACGAAGCTGCGCGGCTCGGCCGTGACCAGCACGAGGAAATGCTCCAGCCCCGCCGGCTCGCTGGCCTTGAGCGGCCAGCTGGCCTGCGGCAGCTTCAGCGTCTGGTTGGCCGCGACGCGGTTGTTGCGCGACTTGTCGTTCGGGTAGAGCTGCATCAGGCTGCCATCCGGGCCGGCGAGCAGCACGTAGACATAGCCCTCGCGCGAGGACGTGACGCTGAAGCGCAGGTCGTCGCGGTCGATGCGCAACTGGCTGCGCTCGGCCTGGGCCTGCACCTCGAAGCCGCCGCTGTGCTGCGCAACGACCTGCTGGAACTGGCCGAGCAGGTCCTTGGGTGCCGGCGCCGGCTGGGCGACCGGCGCAGCCACGGGCGCCGGCGAGGGTGCGGGGGCGACGGTGGCCGCGGGCGTGTCGGCCGGCGCGGCAGGCCGGGTCGCGAGATACCCGCCCACGCCCAAGGCAGCCAGCACGGCCAGGCCGATCGCCACCAGCAGCGGCGTGCGGCTCGGCACGCCGCCGGCCTTGGCGGGGGCTGGCGCCGCCTTCGCGGGCGTCGCAGCCGGCGTCTGGATCAGTGTCGCCATCTGGCCGGCCTTGGGCGTGTACTCGCCGGCCAGGCCCAGCTCTTCGCGGAACTGCGTCATGGACTGCGTGCGCTGGTCGGGCAGCACCTGCAGCGCGCGGTCCACGGCCTGCACGAGGCGGTCGCTGTAGCGGCCCTGCGCGGCCTGCGCCAGCGGCACGTAGTCGTCCTTGACGATGCGGCCCACGCTGGGCGGCGGCGTCTTGCCGGTGATGGCGCAGTAGATGACGGCGGCCAGCGCGTAGACGTCGGTCCAGGGGCCCTGCTTCATGCTGGGCACCTCGGCGTACTGCTCGATGGGCGCGTACCCGGGCTTGAGGATGACGGTGAGCGCCTGCGTCATGTCGCCGATGACGCGCCGGGCGGCGCCGAAGTCCAGCAGCAGCGGCCGGCCGCTGCCGGCCACCAGGATGATGTTGTCCGGCGCGATGTCGCGGTGGTAGCAGCTCTCGCCATGCAGCACCAGCAGCGCCTCGGTCAGGGGGCTCAGCATCTCCATCAGCCAGGCCTCGCTCGGCGGTTCGCCCATGGCCTTGAGCGTGTCCTTCACCGTCTGGCCTTCGATGAAGGGCATGACCATGAAGGCGGTGCCGTTGGCCTCCCAGAACCGGTAGACCTTGACGAGCGACGGATGGTCGAACTGCGCCAGCAGCCGCGCCTCGTTGATGAAACTCTTCAGGCCTGCCTCGAAGGTGTCGCGGTGGCGCTCGGAGCGCACCCGCACCTGGGACTGGTCGCCACGCAGCGCCAGTGCGGCGGGCATGTATTCCTTCAGCGCGACCATGCGCTCCAGCGCATGGTCGCGCGCCAGGTAGACGATGCCGAAGCCGCCTTCGCCCAGCACGCGGGTGACCTCGAACTCGGCCTGCCGGCTGCCCACGGGCAAGGCGTTGCCGCCTTCGCCGCGCGCGGGCGGCGGCTCGGCCGGCGGCGCCGGGGCGACGGGCGGGCTGACCATCTCCGTGGGCGCATCCACGGTCGGCGCGACCACGGCCGCCGGAGCCGGCGCGCGCGGGATCGGCCGGATGATGGTCGCGTCGCTGTCGTGGCTGGCGTCCGGATCGCTGGAGTCGGGAGAGTTCATCGTGCGGCGTGGCGGCGGGCGCGGGTGCGCGTGCCCAGGATGGTGAGTGTCGCCCGGGCGCAAACCGTTCCCGCATCCGGGGGACAAGTTTGTCGCTGCCGGCGCCCCCAGGGAACTAAGCCGCAACCCCGGTTACTTAACCGCCGAGCCCCTGTCTGCCCCGCACCGCGGCAGGCCCAGAAACGGCTCGCAGCGCCCTTTTCCGCACATCCATGGACACCACTTCCTTCGACGAGTCGCCTGATCCCGCGTTGTCGCTCAGCAGCGACCCGGCGCTGGCGCCGTGGCTGGAGCCGGTCTCGGAAGACGATCCCTGCGGCACCGACCTGGAATACGACAACGACTTCCTGGCGCTGACGCAGGCCGCCGCGGGCAAGCCCGAGAGCCAGTTCGCCGCCGCCGAGCCGCCCGACTGGCGCGCGGTGCTGAGCCAGGCCGAAGAACTCAACAGCCGCACCCGCGACCTGCGCGTGGCCAACCTGTGGCTGCGCGCCCGGCTGCGCCTGGACAGCTTCGCGGTGCTGGCGCCGGGCCTGCGCCTGTTCGAATACCTGCTGACGCGCTGGTGGGACGAACTGCACCCGCGGCTGGACGACGGCGACGCCTTCGCCCGCGTCAATGTGCTGTCCGAACTGGCCAGCCTGGACGTGACGCTCGGCGACGTGCGCGCCAGCCTGGTGCTGAACGACCGCAGCATCGGCCAGCTGACGGTGCGCGACATCGAGATCGCCGTGGGCGACCTGGTGCCGCGCGACGACGAGTCGACGCCCTCCCGCGGGCAGGTCGAAAGCATGCTGGCCGACGCCGTGGCCGACAACCCGCAGGTCGGCACGCAGGCCACCGAAGCCATCGCCGCGCTGGCCTCGCTGAACGAGTGCCTGTCCCTGCGCCTGGGCTTCGGCGAGCTGCCGGACTTCTCGCCGCTGCGGAGCATGCTGGACAGCATCGCCTCGGTGTCACCGCGACCGGCAGGTGCCGACGACGAGACGGGCGGCCTGGCCGACATGCTCAATGACCTGGGCATCGACGGCGAGGACGCGGCCCCGGCCGGCCGCCGCAGCCGCGGGGGGGGCGGCCTGGGCAGCATCGAAAGCCGTGCCGATGCGGTGCGCGCCATCGACCTCGTCTGCGCCTACCTTGAAAAGAACGAACCCACCAACCCGGCGGCCAACCTGCTGCGCCGGGCCCAGCGCCTGATCGACCGCAACTTCCTGCAGCTGGTGCGCGAGTTCGCCCCCGAGGCGGTCGGTGAAGTCGCCCGCATGCTGGGCGTGGACCCCGAGAGCCTGGAGTGACCGCAGTGGATTGCATCGCCGCCGTCCATCGCCGTGCCGCGCGCATCGCGGCAACCGACCTTTGAACACCTGAATCCCATCCGCAAGGAGCATTGAGATGAGCAAGAGCAGCCAGAAATTCATCGCCCGCAACCGGGCACCGCGGGTGCAGATCGAGTACGACGTGGAGCTGTACGGCGCCGAGAAGAAGGTGCAGCTGCCCTTCGTCATGGGCGTGATGGCCGACCTGTCCGGCAAGCCCGAGGAGCCGCTGCCGCCGGTGGCCGACCGCAAGTTCCTCGAGATCGACGTCGACAACTTCGATTCGCGCATGAAGTCCATGAAGCCGCGCGTCGCCTTCAACGTCGACAACACGCTGACCGGCGAAGGCAGCCTGCCGGTGGACATCACCTTCGAGAGCATGGACGACTTCTCGCCCGCCGCCGTGGCGCGCAAGGTGGACGGCCTGAGCAAGCTGCTGGAAGCCCGCCAGCAGCTGTCCAACCTGATCACCTACATGGACGGCAAGAGCGGCGCCGGCGACCTCATCGCCAAGGTGCTGGCCGACCCGACGCTGCTGAAGACGCTGACCGACGCGCCGAAGTCGGAATGACGGCCGAACAAGCCGCAGCACCCCAAGAACACCACTGAAACGACCGGAGTTTCAAACATGACCCAAGCGGAACAGTCAGCATCGGCCCTGGCCGGCGTGACCTTCGAAGGCAACGACTTCGCGGCACTGCTGAACAAGGAGTTCAAGCCCAAGACGGACGAGGCGCGCGGCGCCGTGGCGCAGGCGGTGCAGACGCTGGCACAGCAGGCGCTGTCCAACACGACGCTGCTCAGCGACGACGCCGTCAAGACCATCGAGGCCATGATCGCGGCCATCGACGAGAAGCTGACGGAGCAGATCAACCTGATCATGCACCACGAGGATTTCCAGAAACTGGAATCCGCCTGGCGCGGCCTGCACTACCTCGTCAACAACACCGAGACCGACGAGCAGCTCAAGATCCGCGTCATGAACGTGTCCAAGACGGACCTGAGCAAGACGCTGAAGCGCTACAAGGGCACGGCCTGGGACCAGTCGCCGCTGTTCAAGAAACTCTATGAAGAGGAATACGGCCAGTTCGGCGGCCAGCCCTACGGCTGCCTGGTGGGCGACTACCACTTCGACCACACGCCGCCCGACGTGGAGCTGCTGGGCGAGCTGGCCAAGATCGCGGCCGCCGCGCATGCGCCGCTCGTCACCGGTGCCGCGCCCAGCGTCATGCAGATGGAAAGCTGGCAGGAGCTCGCCAACCCGCGCGACCTGACCAAGATCTTCACGACGCCGGAATACGCCGCCTGGCGCTCGCTGCGCGAGTCCGACGACGCGCGCTACCTGGCGCTGTGCATGCCGCGCTTCCTGTCGCGCCTGCCCTACGGCGCCAAGACCAGCCCGGTCGAGGAGTTCGCGTTCGAGGAAGACACCGAAGGCGCCGACCACAGCAAGTACACCTGGTCCAACGCCGCCTACGCGATGGCGGTGAACATCAACAGCTCGTTCAAGCAGTACGGCTGGTGCTCGCGCATCCGCGGCATCGAGTCCGGCGGCGCCGTCACCAACCTGCCCACGCACTCCTTCCCGACCGACGACGGCGGCGTGGACATGAAGTGCCCGACCGAGATCGCCATCTCCGACCGCCGCGAGGCCGAGCTGAGCAAGAACGGCTTCCTGTCGATGGTGCACCGCAAGAACAGCGATTTCGCGGCCTTCATCAGCGGCCAGTCGCTGCAAAAGCCCGCCGAATACGACGACCCCGACGCCACCGCCAACGCGGCGCTCGCGGCCCGCCTGCCCTACCTCTTCGCCTGCAACCGCTTCGCCCACTACCTGAAGTGCATCGTGCGCGACAAGGTCGGCTCGTTCAAGTCGCGTGACGCGATGGCGGACTGGCTCAACAGCTGGATCCTGAACTACGTCGACGGCGACCCGATGAACTCCTCGGAGGAAACCAAGGCCATGCGCCCGCTCGCGGCAGCACAGGTCGAGGTCGAGGAGGTGGAAGGTGCACCGGGCTACTACCAGTCCAAGTTCTACCTGAAGCCGCACTACCAGCTCGAGGGCCTGACCGTGTCCTTGCGCCTGGTGTCCAAGCTGCCGTCCGAAAAGTCGGCCTGAACACAGGTCGGAGAGCCTGCCCCGCGCGGGAGCAGGACGGGCTCTTCGCTTCACCCCCCAACCAACCCGCGCGCGTTTAGACCCCTACAGGAGATATCAACATGGCAGTCAATGCATTCCTCACGTTCTTCGACAAGGCCGATGGCGAGTCCATCCAGAAGGGCAAGGAAAAGTGGATCGAGATCCAGGGCTGGGACTGGGAAGTCGAAGCCGAGACCAGCTGGACCAAGGGCGGCGGCGCTTCCGTCGGCAAGCCCAACCCGGGCAAGATGAACTGGGAGCACTACTTCGACACCTCGTCGACCGTCATCCTGGGCTACATCTGCACCGGCAAAGCCTTCCCCAAGGTCGAGCTGCAGATGATGAAGACCACCGGCTCGGCCACGCCCGAGACGTACTACACGATGACGATGGAAGGCTGCTTCATCACCAAGGTGAACCAGAGCGGCACCGAGGAAGGCTCCGTGGCGCAGAAGATCGAAATGGTCTTCAAGACCGTCAAGATCGAATACAAGCCGCAGGACAACAAGACCGGCAAGCTGGGCGCGCCCAAGACGTACAACTGGGACATCCCGGCCGGCACCGCGTCGCCGTCGGCCTGATACCGGGCGACGTCTTGTCCGAGTACGCATTCCGGGCCGGGCGCCGGGCCGCTCCAAGCCGGCCCGGGCTGGCGATGGGCTGGCGGCGCCATGCCGCAAGCATCGCCGTCCGCTCGCGGAACCGGCTGCCGTACCCGGCGGGCGAGGGGTCCCCATGAGCCGTTCCAACATCTTCATGCAGCTCATCACCGGCGCCGGGCCGGTGGTGGGCGAAGGCCTGCTCGAAGGCTGGGAAGGCTCCGTCGAGATCCTGGAATTCGACTGGGGCATGCATGCGCTGAAGGACCCCAAGGCCAAGAAGAAGAGCGGCCTGGGTGGCCTGGCGAGCGCCGCCGCCTCCATGGCGGGGCTGGGCAAGACGGTCACCATCAAGATGGAGCCGCTGCGCTTCAAGAAGCGCTTCGACGTGGGTTCGTCGCAGTTGCACTTCTGCGTGGACAACCACCTGCCCGTCGTCAGCTGCTCCATCACCGTGCTGCACATCAAGCAGCAGGGGCGCCTCATCCACCAGCCAGGCTTCATCCTGGTGGCCACCCAGGGCTACTTCGAAAGCTGTTCGCTCGATGTCCGCGACGACGGCCTCTCCAAGGAACTGATCGAGACCTACGTGCTGAACTTCAAGCACATCAAGATGACCTACCTGAAGACGCTGGGCAAGGACAACCTGCCCACCGCGCCGTTCTTCCACCCCCCATCGCTGCTCTGAGATGTCGTCCAACACCGGCGCCGATATCTTCCTCATCCTGCTGCGCCCCACGCGGGTGCCGGTGGCCGGGGAAGCCGTGTCCCACCTCTTCCAGGGCCAGGTGCTCATCGAGTCGCTGAGCTGGAACCTGCACAACGAAGAGGAGCGCAAGAACGCAGAAGGCCGCGAAGACGCGTACAACAAGGCCAAATCGCTGGTCGACAAGCGCGGCAGCCTGGAGATCCGCAAGCGCCATGCCCTCCAGGACAGCGAACGCGACCGCAACCGCGCGTTCCAGGAGTACATCAGCGAACGCGACGCCGCCGACGACACCGCCAGCCGCCAGGCGCTGGACCGCCAGTACAAGGTGCGCCGCAAGGAACTGGCCGACGCCCACCAGAGCGCCATGGACGCGGTCAACGGCATCGAGCGCGCCGCCACGCTGACGGCGGACGACATCGAAAGCGCGCAGCGCGAGGCCGAGATCGAGGACGCCGACCGCAACCGCAACTTCGAGTTCACGTTCACCAAGTCGGTCGACATCGCCACCACGCAGATGCTGAACTCGATGAAGGCGGGCGACGTCTTCCCGTCCGGTACGCTGACCATCCACAAGCGTTCGGCCACCGTCATGGACGGCACCTCGCTGGTGTTCACCATCCAGAAGATCCGCCTGCTCGACTACCAGCTGCAGGTCGTGGTGACCGACACGATGACCGAGATGGTGGAAGAGTGGACCTGCGAGTTCGGCTCGCTGGCCTACGTCTACAAGAACCCGCCGTCCCACTACTCGCACGGCAACGCCGTGCAGGCCGGCATCAAGACGATCACGCAGGGCACGGTACGCGCCTTCACGATGAAGAACACCGGGTCCCCGATATGAGTTTCATTGCCACGGCTGTCCACCTCGGGAGTTCGACTTGGCGCTGACCAACTACCGCGACATCAGCACGTCCATGAGCGACGTGTCGGCGGGCTTCCAGTTCGAGTTCTTCTGCGAGAAGTGCGGCGAGACCTCGCGCTCCGCCTTCAAGCCCTACCGCAAGGGCCAGATCACCGGCTGGCTGAACCGCTTCGCGTTCATGTTCTACGACCTGAACAAGGCCGGCCGCGCCACCGGTGCCTTTGCCGAGGCGGGGTCCAGCGGCGCCAAGGGGGACGCGCTGGAGGAAGCGCGGGCCGCCGCCGCGGCGCTCTACGAGCGCTGCGACAGCTGCCGCAAGTGGGTGGGCCGCGAATGCTGGAACAGCAGCACCGGCAGTTGCCGCGAGTGCGCCACCAAGGCGGCGTCCAACACCGCCGACACCAGCGGTTATGGCGCATCCGCCGGCGGCGGCGCCACCTGCCCCAACTGCCAGTCGCCCAGCCATGGCGGGCGCTTCTGCGCTGAATGCGGCTTCGACATGGCCAGCACGCACAAGAGCTGCCCGGCCTGCGGCGTCACCCTCCCGCGGCAAGCCCGCTTCTGCACGGACTGCGGCCATGGCTTCTGAACTGACACCCCAACAAGCCGCCGAGGAGGCCGTCCGCGCCGGCGACCCGCGCACCGCCCTCGCCCGGCTGACCGAGGCCGTGCGCGCCAAGCCGGCCGACGCCAAGCTGCGCACCTTCATGTCGCAGCTGCTCAGCGTGCTGGGCCATTGGGAGCGTGCGCACACGCAGCTCAACGTCGTGGCCGAGATGGACAAGCTGGCCATCCCGATGCGCGAGACCGTGGGCCACGCCATCCGCTGCGAGCTGCTGCGCGCCCAGGTGTTCGCCGGCAAGCGCACGCCGGTCGTGTTCGGCCAGCCCGAGGCCTGGGTGGCGCAGCTGATCGAGTCGCTGAACCAGCAGGCACAGGGCGCCGACCAGCTCGCCGCGGACCTCGCCACCAAGGCTTTCGAGGCCGCGCCCACCAGCGCCGGCACGCTGAACGGCGAGCGCTTCGAATGGCTGGCCGACGCCGATTCGCGCCTGGGCCCCCTCCTGGAGGTCTGCCTGAACGGCCACTACACCTGGGTGCCCTTCCATCACCTGGCCAAGATCCAGTTCGACCCGCCCGAAGACCTGCGCGACTGCGTGTGGATGCCGGCCCAGCTCAGCTTCACCAACGGCGGCACCAGCGTGGCGCTGGTGCCCACCCGCTACCCCGGCTCCGAGAAGAGCGAGGACGGCCTGATCTGCCTGGCGCGCAAGACCGTGTGGGAGCCCGCTCCTGGCGAGGAGCGCTACACCGGCCTGGGCCAGCGCGTGCTGGCGAGCGATGTCGGCGACCACGATCTGATGACCATCCGCGAGATCATCTTCGACGTGCCCGACGCACTCGAAGCGGCACCCGGAGCCGCCGTCGAGGCCGACTGATGGCCCTGGGCGCGCAGGACCGGCTGCAGCCCTCGCTGCTGGACCGGCTCACCGACAACGACGCCGGCTCCCAGGTCGAGTCCGTCGAGGCCCGTGTGCTCAACCGCCGCCAGCTCCGCGAGGCGGTGCTGCGCGACCTGTCCTGGCTGTTCAACGCCGTGTGCCAGGAGCCCGACCCGCGCCAGCGCGACGACCCCGAGCGCGCCGAGCTCTGGGAAAGCGTGCCGCATGCCCGCGACTCGGTGCTGAACTTCGGCATCCTGCCGCTGACCGGCCAGGCGTTCTCGGTGCACAACTTCCCCATCATCGAAGCCCAGGTGCGCCAGTCCATCATCCGCTTCGAGCCGCGGCTGGACCCCGCCTCGGTCGAGGTGCGCATCCTCAACGACATGAGCACCGGCCTGCGCCCGACCAGCCTGCGCCTGACCATCAAGGGCCAGATGTGGAACCAGCCCGTGCCACTGGAGCTGGTGCTGAACGCCGACGTGGATGTCGACACTGGCCAGGCGGCCGTGCGCGACATGCGGGCCTGAAACTGCCTGCCATCGGGTTGCGGGGAACCAACCGGCACCGACCGCCACTTACCCTGGGGTGCAAGGCGCCCGAGAATGCGCCTCGCCCATGGACCCCCGCCTCCTTCGCTACTACAACCAGGAACTGCGCTACCTCCGCGAGATGGGGGGCGAGTTCGCACGCGAGTTCCCCAAGATCGCCGGCCGGCTGGGCATGGAAGGCCTGGAGGTCGCCGACCCCTATGTCGAGCGCCTGCTGGAAGGGGCGGCCTTCCTGGCCGCACGCGTACAGCTCAAGCAGGACGCCGAGTTCCCGCAGCTCGCTCAAGCGTTGCTGGACATGGTCAGCCCCAACCTCGGCGCGCCGCTGCCGTCCATGCTGGTGGCCCAGCTCACGCCGGGCAGCGACCCCAACCTGATCGCCGGCTTCACGCTGCCGCGGGGCAGCGCGCTGATGGGCCCGCGCACCGCGCTGGGGCCCACGCGCTGCGAGTTCCGCACCGCCCAGCCGGTCACGCTGACGCCCATCAAGGTGGCGCAGGTCGAGTACTTCCTCAGCGCCACCGACATCCCGATGAGCAGCCTGCCGCTGCGCAAGCGTCCCGGCAGCGGCGTGCGCGTCAGGCTGGAGCTGCCTGCGGGCCTGCGCTTCGCGCAGCTGCCGCTGAACAGCCTGCGCTTCTTCATGGGTGGGCTGCAGGACGTGGCGCTCAAGCTGCACGAGCTGCTCACCTGCCGCTGCGTGGGCGTGCTCGCCGGCACCGGCGGGCGCGACGCGCAGCGCGTGTTCCTCGGCCCCAGCCATGTGCGGCATGCCGGCCTGGCCGACGACGAGGCCATGCTGCCCGTCACGCTGCGCGGCCTGTCCGGCACGCGGCTGATGCAGGAGTACTTCGCCTTCCCGCAGCGCTTCCTGT
Source organism: Roseateles sp. (assembly GCF_965229315.1). Taxonomy (GTDB): domain Bacteria; phylum Pseudomonadota; class Gammaproteobacteria; order Burkholderiales; family Burkholderiaceae_C; genus Pelomonas. Next base: position 6,947 of record NZ_CBDDJA010000002.1, on the reverse strand, counting down.
TCGTGGACGTGGGCGGCCTGGCGCAGGCGTTTGCCCGTGCGCCGGGCAACAGCTTCGAGCTGGTGTTCCTGTTCGACCGGCATGACCCGTCGCTGGAGGGCAGCGGCGAGCCCGCCAACTTCTCGCTGAACTGCGTGCCGGCCGTCAACCTGTTCGAGCGCCGCGCCGAGCGCATCAAGGTGGACGACAGCAGCACCGCCTTCCAGGTCATCCCGGACCGGCTCGCGGGCAACGACTTCGAGGTCTTCGACGTTTCCACCGTCACGGGCTTCTCCAGCGAGACCGACGAGCTGCAGTTCCTGCCGCTGTTCGACGTGCCCCATGCCGACCCGGCCGGCGCCGCAGGCTTCTTCAGCTGCCAGCGCGAGCCGCGCCTCAAGAGCGACCGCAGCAAGCGCGAAGGCCCGCGTTCGGCCTACGTCGGCTCCGAAGTCTTCCTGTCGCTGGTGGACCTGCAGCGCGCACCCTACCGCCGCGAGCTGCGCCAGCTGGGCGCCGAGGTGCGCTGCACCAACCGCGACCTGCCGCTGTTCATGCCCAGCGGCAACGGCCAGAACGCGCTGACGCTGGAGACCCGTGCACCGGTGCAGGGCGTGAGCATCGTCGCCGGCCCGTCCAGGCCCGTGGGTGCGGCGCGCGAAGGCGCGCTGGCCTGGCGGCTGCTGTCGCTGCTGTCGCTGAACTACCTGTCGCTGGTCAACGAGGACCCGACGCGCGGCGCGCTGGCGCTGCGCGAACTGGTGGGCGTGTTCGCACAGGGCGCGCCACCGGCGCTGCAGCGCCAGATCGAGGGCCTGCGCGACGTGCGCGTGACACCCGTGGTGCGCCGCCATCCGATGCCCGGGCCCATCGCCTTCGGCCGCGGGCTGGAGGTGCAGCTGACGGTCGACGAGCTGTCGTTCGAGGGCGGCAGCGCCACGCTGCTCGGCGCGGTGCTGCACCACTACTTCAGCCGCCACGTGTCGATGAACAGCTTCGTGCAGACGCTGCTGGTCTCGCGCACGCGCGGCGAACTCAAACGGTGGGCGCCGCTGGCCGGCGCCCGCACACTGCTGTGACACCCGAACCTGGCGCCGACGACGCCGCCGCGCTGCTGCAGGCGCTGACGGAGCGGCCCGGCCGGTTCGACCTGTTCCAGGCGCTGCGCCGGCTGGAAGCCGCCCACGCCGACAAGCCTCGCCTGGGCGACGCGTCGCGGCCGGGCGACGAGCCGATCCGCTTCGCCGGCGAACCGGCGCTCAACTTCCCGCCCACGCCCATCATCCGCATGGAGGCCAACCCGCACGGGCCGCCGCGCATGGTGCAGCGCGTGCTGGGCCTGTTCGGGCCCAACGGCGCGCTGCCGACCCACCTGACCGAGTACGCCCGCGAGCGGTTGATGCACCACGGCGACCGCACGTTCGCGGCCTTCGTGGACATGCTGCTGCACCGCTTCGGCCTGCTGTTCTACCGCGCCTGGGCGCGCGCCAACCCGGTGGTGGGCATGGCCCGTGGCCGCGAGGCCCCCATCGTGCGCCACGTCGGCGCGCTGATCGGCCTGGCCGAGCCCTCGCAGCGCGAGCGCGACGCGCTGGGCGACTTCCCCAAGCTCTTCTTCGCCGGCCGCCTGGCCCGCTCGGCGCGCGACGCCGACGGGCTGCAGTCCTGGATCAGCCTGCACTTCGGCGTGCCGGTGCTGGTGCAGCAGTTCGCCGGGCACTGGATGCCGCTGGACGTGGAGGAGCGCACCCACCTGACCCGCTTCGGCGCGCCCGCGCTGGGCCGAGGCGCGGTGCTGGGCCGCAGCGTCTGGGACGTGCAGCACAAGTTCCGCATCGTCATCGGCCCGCTGAGCTGGCCGGCCTTCCGCGCGCTGCTGCCCGGCGGCACGCAGCTGGAGGCGCTGCAGGCCATGGTGCGCCAGTACGTCGGCGGCGAGTTCACGTGGGACGTGCAGCTGCGCCTGAAGCCCGACGAGGTGCCGCTGTGCCCGCTGGGCCGGCGGCCCGGCATCGGCATGCTGGGGCGCAGCGCCTGGCTGAACTCGCGCCGCCCCCGCAAGCGGGCGGACCAGCTCATCATGAATGTCGAGAGCATCTGCCGCACGCCGCTGAAGGCCTCGCTGGCGCCCGCGCATCTGGATTGAGCCGGTTGCGGAACTGAACCGTGCCCTCGTGCCACCAAGCACCGAGGAGAACCGGAAATGACAGACATCAGCCGCCAAGCCCTGTTCGGCAAGCTCAACCCGCTGGCCTACAAATCCATCGAGGGCGCCACCGTCTTCTGCAAGCTCAGGGGCAACCCCTATGTGGAGCTGGTCCACTGGCTCACGCAGCTGCTGGAGAACAACGAGTCCGACGTGAGCGCCATCGTGCGCCACTACGGCCTGGACGCCGCCGCCCTCGCTCGTGACGTGACGACCGCGCTGGACCGCCTGCCGCGCGGCTCGACCGCGATCAGCGACTTCTCGGAGCACATCACGCACGCCATCCAGCAAGGCTGGGTCTACGCGACGCTGATGTACGGCGACGCCCAGGTGCGCAGCGGCCACCTGCTGCTGGCGCTGCTCTCCACGCGCTCGCTGCGTGAGGCGCTGTTCGGCATCTCGCGCCAGTTCGAGAAGATCAAGGCCGACGATCTGGCCGACAAGCTGCAGAGCCTGGTCGGCAAGACCGGCGAGGCGGGCCTGGGTGCCACCGACGGCAGCGCGCTGAACGGCGCCCAGCCCGGCCAGGCCGAAGGCGCGATGGCGCCGGCCGCCATGGGCCGCCAGGAGGCGCTGAAGAAGTTCACCGTCGACCTGACCGAGAAGGCCCGCAAGGGCGAGATCGACCCGGTCACGGGCCGCGACGACGAGATCCGCCAGATCGTCGACATCCTGATGCGCCGCCGCCAGAACAACCCGCTGCTGACCGGCGAGGCCGGCGTCGGCAAGACGGCCGTGGTGGAAGGCTTCGCGCTGCGCCTGGCGCGCGGCGACGTGCCGCCGCCCATGCAGGGCGTGACGCTGCTGACGCTGGACATCGGCCTGCTGCAGGCGGGCGCGTCCATGAAGGGCGAGTTCGAGCAGCGCCTGCGCCAGGTCATCGACGAGGTGCAGGGCAGCCCGACGCCCATCATCCTGTTCATCGACGAGATCCACACGCTGGTGGGCGCCGGTGGCGCGGCCGGCACCGGCGACGCCGCCAACCTGCTGAAGCCGGCGCTGGCGCGCGGCAACCTGCGCACCGTGGGCGCGACGACCTGGGCCGAGTACAAGAAGTACATCGAGAAGGACCCGGCGCTGACCCGGCGCTTCCAGACCGTGCAGGTCGAGGAGCCGGACGAGAAGAAGGCCATCCTGATGCTGCGCGGCGTGGCCACCGTGCTCGAAAAGCACCACAAGGTGCAGCTGCTGGACGAGGCCATCGAGTCCGCCGTCAAGCTGTCGCACCGCTACATCCCGGCCCGCCAGCTGCCCGACAAGGCCGTCAGCCTGCTGGACACCGCCTGCGCCCGCGTGGCCGTCAGCCAGCATGCGATGCCGGCCGAGGTGGAGGACTGCAAGCGCCGCATCGAGTCGCTGGAGATCGAGCAGGGCATCATCGGCCGCGAGGCCCAGGTGGGCGTGCACATCGGCGACCGCGGTGTCTCGGTGGAAGAAAAGCTCGCCAACGAGCGCTCCCGGCTGGCCACGCTCGAAGCGCGCTGGCAGCAGGAGAAGGACGTTGTCGCCAGGATCCTGGACCTGCGCGCCAAGCTGCGCGGCGACGGCCAACCCGTCGACGAGGCCGCCTCTGCCCAGCCCGACCGCGACGCGCTGCTCGCCGAGATGCATGCCGCGCAGGCCCAGCTCGCCGAGCTGCAGGGCGATGCGCCGCTGATCCTGCCGTCGGTGGACGCTCAGGCCGTGGCCAGCGTCGTCGCCGACTGGACCGGCATCCCCGTCGGCCGCATGGTCAAGAACGAGCTGGAAGCCGTGCTGCGCCTGGGCGCCACGCTGGGCCAGCGCGTCATCGGCCAGCAGCATGGGCTGGACATGATCGCCCGGCGCATCCAGACCTCGCGCGCCAAGCTCGACAACCCGAACAAGCCCATCGGCGTGTTCATGCTGTGCGGCACCTCCGGCGTCGGCAAGACGGAGACGGCGCTGGCGCTGGCCGAGTCGCTGTACGGCGGCGAGCAGAACGTCATCACCATCAACATGAGCGAGTACCAGGAGTCGCACACCGTCTCCACGCTCAAGGGCGCGCCTCCGGGCTACGTGGGCTACGGCGAGGGCGGCGTGCTGACCGAGGCGGTGCGCCGCCGGCCCTACAGCGTCGTGCTGCTGGACGAGGTGGAGAAGGCCCACCCCGACGTGCACGAGCTGTTCTTCCAGGTCTTCGACAAGGGCTGGATGGAAGACGGCGAAGGCCGGATGATCGACTTCAAGAACACCATCATCTTGCTGACCAGCAACGTGGGTTCCGAGCTCATCATGAACATGTGCCGCGACCCCGAGCTGCTGCCCGACCCCGAGTCGCTGGCGACCGCCCTGACCGAGCCGCTGCAGAAGGTGTTCCCGCCGGCGCTGCTGGGCCGCATCGTCACCATCCCCTACTACCCGCTCTCCGACGAGATGCTGGCGCGCATCGTGCGGCTGCAGCTGGGCCGCATCGTCAAGCGCGTGGCCGAGAACCACCGCATCCCGTTCGAGTACAGCGACGAAGCGGTGGCACTCATCGTCAAGCGCTGCAACAACGCGGAGTCGGGCGGCCGCATCATCGACGCCATCCTGACCAACACCGTGCTGCCCAAGGTCTCCATCGAGTACCTGTCGCGCACCGCGTCGGGCCAGCCGCTGCAGCGCGTGGGCCTGGGCGTGGCGGACGGTGACTTCAGCTACGCCTTCGACTGACCGGCACAGAGGCTTCCATGAGTGCACTGCTCGGGGGTAGCGCCCACGTCATGTCGATCACCGTCGGCGGTGACGACGACAAGTTCAAGGTGCTGCGCGTCGATGGCAGCGAGCGCCTGAACCGCCTGCCCCAGTACACGGTCGACGTGGTGGGCAACCACTCCCTGCTCACGGGCCGCGAGCGCGTGGACATCCACGGCCTGCTGGGGAAGAAGGCGCACATCACGTTCGACGTGCATGGCAGCAAGCGGCACATCGACGGCTACGTCATCAAGGTCCAGCGCGGCGAGCGCCACGGCCGCTACGACCGCTACGACCTGGTCGTCCAGCCGTGGCTGTGGTTCGCGAGCCGCAGCCGGAACTCGCGCGTGTTCCAGAACAAGACGGTCAAGGAGATCGTCAGCGAGGTGCTCACCGACTACAGCAGCGACTACGACTGGAAGCTGGAGAAGGCCGCCGACCTGCCGACGCTGGAGTACTGCCTCCAGTACGAAGAGAGCGACCTGGACTTCGTCAGCCGGCTGCTCGAAGAGTACGGCGTGTACTACTTCTTCGAGCACAGCGCCACGGCGCACACGCTGGTCATGGTGGACGCCATCAGCCAGCACAGCAGCCGCGACAGCGCCGAACCGGTGGCCTGGTCGAACAAGTTCGACGGCGACCATTGCATGACCGAATGGCACACCGTCGAGGAGGCGCGCTCGGTCAAGGCCGTGGTGCGCGACTACGACTACCTGGCGTCGGCCACCGAGATCGAGGCCACCCACGCCGGCCCGTCAGCCGGCGCCAAGCTGGGCGAGGCGGAGATCTACCAGTTCCCCGCCAAGGCGGTGCTGAACCAGACGGTGGCGACGAGCAAGAGCGCGTCCACCGCAGCCGCCGCCGTCGCCAAGCGGCTGGTCGAGGCCGCGCAGTCGATGCAGAAGCTGCACACCGGCACGACCAATGCCTACGACATGGTCTGCGGCACGACCTTCAAGCTCAGCGACGCGCCGCTGGCCAGCGAGAACACCGAGTACCTGATCGTCGGTTGCGATTTCCGCGCCGAGTACGGCGACCACGAAGCCATCTCCGACATCAAGTCCATCAAGCGGCGGCGCGACGGCTTCGAAGGCCACGTCATCGCGCTGAACACCACCAGCGGCGTGTTCCGCCCGGACCGCAGCACGCCGCGCCCGCGCATGTACGGGCCGCAGATCGCCACCGTGGTGGGCGCTTCGGGCAACGAGATCGAGACCGACGTCAACGGCCGCATCAAGATCCAGTTCCCGTGGGACCGCAAGGGCGAGAAGAACGAGAACAGCTCCTGCTGGGTGCGCGTCGCGCAGCCCTGGGCCGGCAAGAAGATGGGCCTGTGGATGCTGCCGCGCGTGGGCCACGAGGTGGTGGTGAGCTTCATCGGCGGCGACCCCGACCGTCCGCTGGTCACCGGCTCCGTGCACAACGACGCCAACCCGCCGCCGCACGAACTGCCCGCGCACGCCGACGTGGCCACGTGGATCAGCCACTCCACCAAGGACGGCGCCGAGGACGCCAACCACGAGCTGCGCTTCTGCGACACCAAAGGCAGCGAGCACGTCTGGTTCCAGTCCCAGAAGGACTTCTACCGCCACGTCAAGGGCGACACCTTCGACCACCTGGCGATGAACGAGTCGCGCAAGGTCGTCAAGACCGTCAAGGAAGCGGTGGGCGAGAACTGGTACCTCAACGTCGGCAAGGACGTGAAGCACGACCTGGGCAAGGACTTCCACACCACGGTGGCCGGCGACGTCTTCACCACCGGCGGCGCCTCCTGGCAGATCGAGCTCGCCACCGACTACAGCCTCAAGGTCGGCGCCGACCTGAGCATCGACGTGACCGGCAAGACGGCGCTCAAGTCCGCCGGTGACGTGAACGTGCAGACCGACGGCGCGATCAACCTCAAGTCGACGGGCAACCTGGTCGGCCAGGCCACGGGCAAGGTGTCGCTCAAGTCCGCGGCCGACGTGCTGATGGAAGGCATCAACGTCAAGGCCAAGGGCAGTGCCGAGATCGTGCTGGAGGCGACGGCGGGCATCAAGATCGTCTGCGGCGCTTCCGTCATCACGCT
>NZ_CBDDJA010000001.1:0-1015334 GCF_965229315.1 Roseateles sp. | reverse complement strand
GTCGAGCAGGTGTCCGCCAGCGGCGTGCGCCTGACCTGGCTGCCGGGGCAGCTTCCCCAGACCCTCGTTTTCAAACCCGCGCCATGAAGCAGCTACTCCTTGTCCTCAGCGCCCTGCTGCTGACGGCCTGCGCCAATCCGGCGCTGCGCCAGTCGGAAGAGCTCGGCCGCAGCAACCAGTGGACGGCCGCGCTGCGCGTGCTGGACGACGCGCGCGCCAAGGACCCGACCGACCCGCAGCTGCGCGCCGCCCAGGTGCGCGCCCGCGAGCAGGCGACGGCGCGGCTGATCCTGCAGATCGAGGCGCTGCGCGCCAGCGCCCGCTGGGACGAGGCCAATGCCGTGCTGGCCCAGCTCGCCGCGGCCGATGCCAAGCACCCGCGGCTGGCCGCGCTGACGGTCGAGATCGAGCGCGGGCGCCGCCAGGAAGCCCAGCTCGCGGCCGGCCGCACGGCGCTGCGCGAAGGCCGGCTGGAGCGCGCCGATGCCGCCGCCCGCGAGATCCTGGCGGAGTCGCCGCAGCACCCCGGTGCCCGCCTGCTGGCCAGCCAGGTGGCCCAGGCCCGGCCGCTGGAGTCGGCGGTCGGCGAGCTGGGGGCGGCATTCCAGAAGCCGGTCACGCTGGAGTTCCGCGACGCGCCGCTGCGCCAGGTGTTCGAGGCGCTGTCGCGCTCCAGCGGCATCAATTTCGTGTTCGACCGCGACGTGCGCGCCGACTCGCGCGTGACCATCTTCCTGCGCAACGTCACGCTGGACGAGGCGCTGCGCGTCATCCTGAACACCCAGCAGCTCGACCGCAAGCTGCTCAACGAGAGCTCGGTGCTGGTGTTCCCCAACACCTCCAGCAAGCAGCGCGAGCACCAGGAGCTCATCACGCGCACGCTGTACCTGACCAACGCCGACGTGAAGCAGGTGCAGGCCATGGTGCGCACCATCGCCAAGGTGCGCGACATCCACATCGACGAGCGGCTGAACCTGCTCATCGTGCGCGACACGCCTGAGGTGCTGCGCCTGGTCGAGAAGCTGATCGCATCGGTCGACCTGCCCGAGCCCGAGGTGATGCTGGAGGTCGAGGTGATGGAGCTGGCCACCGACCAGGTGGACTCGCTGGGTCTGCAGTGGCCCGACGAAGTGCAGCTCGGCATCAGCGACGCGACGGGCGCGATCCCGTCGCGCGTCTTCATCGGCGGCAAGAACCCCATCAACTTCCGCGCCAGCATCGCCAACCCCGCCGTCATCGCCACGCTGCGCGGCACGTCCGGCAATTCCAATATCCTGGCCAACCCCAAGATCCGCGTGCGCAACCGCGACAAGGCTAAGGTGCACATCGGCCAGAAGCTGCCGGTGTTCACGACGACGACCAACTTCACCGGCTCCACGTCCGTCGCGGCCTCGGTCAGCTACCTGGACGTCGGCTTGAAGCTGGACGTCGAGCCCACCATCCAGCTCGACAACGACGTGGTCATCAAGATCGGCCTGGAGGTCAGCAACCTGATCCGCCAGGTCACCGGCCCCGGCGGCACGACGGCCTATGAGATCGGCACGCGCAACACGTCCACCGTGCTGCGCCTGGCGGACGGCGAGACGCAGGTGCTGGCCGGCCTCATCAACGACGAGGACCGCAAGGCAGGCACCGGCATCCCGGGGCTGTCGCGCATCCCGGTGCTGGGCCGGCTGTTCGGCACGCAGACCGACACGCGCAACAAGACCGAGGTGGTGCTGCTGATCACGCCGCGCGTCGTGCGCAACCTGGCCGTGCCGGACGCATCGCTGACGCGCCTGGCCAGCGGCACCGACAGCAGCCCGGGTGCCTTCAGCAGCCTGCTGCGCCGCGACGCGCGGGTCGGCGTGGGCCTGAGCAGTGGTGGCGGTGCGCCGGCCACGCAGGCGCCTGCAGCGGCGCCTGCGCCGGCCGGCGGCGAGTCCACCGGCGACGTACTGCTGAAGCTGGACGTGACGCCCCAGGTGGCCGCGGGCGGCACGATTTCCGTCGCGGTGAAGAACGAGAGCGGCCTGCAGGTCAAGGGTGAACTGGAGTACGACGCCACCAAGCTCGCGCCCGCCCAGCCGTTGCCGGGCGCGTCGCCGGGCCGCTATCCCATCGAGCTGGCACCGCGCGGGGACCGCGTCGTCGCGTTCCGCACGCTGCCGCCGGCCTCGGGCCAGGTGCTCAACATGGCCGTGACGTCGCTGTCGGCCAGCGGGCTCAATGGCGAACCGGTTGCCGTGCGGGTCGAAGGCTCCGGGCTGCTGACCGTCGAGCCGGCCAAGTAAGCACGGCCATGCGCAGCCGCGGCTTCACGCTGATCGAGATGCTGGTGGTGCTGGCCATGCTGGCCGTGCTCGCCAGCGCGGCGCGGCCGTTGCTGGAGCTGTCGGTGCAACGCAGCAAGGAATACGAGCTGCGCCAGGGGCTGCGCACCCTGCGGCTGGCGCTGGACGCCTACAAGCAGGCCGGCGACGCCGGCAGCATCGCGCGCAGCCCGGACGACAGCGGCTACCCGCAGAAGCTGCAGCAACTCGTCGACGGCGTGCCCGATCTCAAGTCGCCCAACGGCCGCAAGTTCTACTTCCTGCGCCGCCTGCCGCGCGACCCGTTCGCCGCCGCGGAGCTGCCGGCCGCCGACACCTGGGGCCTGCGCGCCTACGACAGCCCGGCGGACGATCCGCGCGCGGGCAAGGACGTGTTCGATGTGTACTCGCGCTCCGAACGCAAGGCACTGGACGGCAGCCGGTTGAAGGATTGGTGATGGCAGGCCAAGGGACCAGGCGCGCGGCGGCGGGCTTCACGCTGATTGAGTTGATCGTCGTGATGGCCATCGTCGCGCTGCTCGCCTCCATCGCGGCGCCGCGCTACTTCGCGTCGCTGCAAAAGAGCAAGGAGACGGCGCTGCTGTCGTCGCTGAACACGATGCGCGACGCCATCGACCAGTACGCCGCCGACAAGGGCCGTTATCCCGATTCGCTGCAGGAACTGGCCGACATGCGCTACATCCGCGGCATCCCCGAGGACCCGCTGACCGCGAGCCGGGAGACCTGGCTGGAGCTGCCGCCGCCCACCGACATGCAGGCGAGCGGCCGTGTCTGGGACGTGCGCAGCGGCGCCGCGGGCCGCTCGGCCGACGGCCGGCTGTACGCGGACTGGTAGGCATGCGGCCCCGACCGTGGCGATCAGGCGGCCTGCCCCGCGGCAGCGCAGCGCGGCGCCGTGTCGCCGCGCGCGGCTTCACCTACCTCGGCGTGCTCTTCCTCGTCGCATTGACTGCGGCGGGTCTGGCGGCCCTCGGCAAGGCCTGGAGCACTGCGAGCCAGCGCGAGCGCGAGCGTGAGCTGCAGTTCCGCGGCGAGGCGATTGCCGCGGCGATCACGAGCTATCAGAAGGCCACTCCCAAGGCCCCGCCCGAGCTGCCGCGCAGCCTGGACGACTTGCTGGAGGACCGCCGCGGCGTCGTCATCCGCCGCCACCTGCGCCAGCGCTATGCCGACCCCTTCACCGGCGAGCCCGATTGGGAGCTGGTGACGCAGGACGCGGACAAGACCCGCTTCGGCGCTGTGCGCAGCCGCTCCACCCACCCCCTGCTGCGCGAGATGGCGCCGGACGGTGCCGCGCTGCGCAAGGCCAGCGACTGGCTGTTCGTCGCGCAGCCGGCGGACGGCAGCGCGGCCGCCACGGCATCGCTGCCCGGCGCGAGTGCGCCGGCTTCGGCACCACCGTGACGCCGTCTCGCTGATCGCAGTCCAGGTCGGCACCTGCTGCGGGAGCGGATGGGCCTGCGCATGCCGAGGGCCGCTGCGCCGAGCGGCGAATCGACGAATGACGCCAGGCGGGGACGCGGGGTTGCGTTCGCCGTGCCACCGTTGCCGCCGTGCCGGATGGCCATGAAAAAGGGCGCCCTTGGGCGCCCTTCGGTCATGCCGGACATCGTCCGGCACGGCGTGTCATCACGGCGTGCAGCGATAGACGACCACATCGTCCACGTACCAGCCGAAGCTGCCGCCGCAACCATCCTGGCCCATCTCGAAGCGCACCTTGATCTTGTCGCCCGGGTTGGCATAGGCGCCGACGTTGATGATCGAGCGACCCCACGAACCGCTGACCGAGCCGCCATCGCTGCCCGAGAAGGCGGCCTGGCCGGCCAGCGGATTGGTGTTGCCCGCTGCTGCGGTCGCCAGCGTCGCGTTGTACGGGTTGTAGACGAAGTTGGCTGCACTGACCAACTGCCATGCGCCGCCGTTCACGCTGATCTTGACGTTGCCGCCGTCGTAGGAGGCTTCGGTGCCGACCCAGTGGTCGAACGACATGCGCGTCACGGCGGTGCCTGCGGGGAGGGTGATCTCCGGGCTTTCCAGGCGCTGCACGCCCGACTCGTCGCCACCAGCAGAGCAGGTGCCGATGCTGCTGTTCGCCATGAACATGGCATAGCCGGCCCGGCCGTTCGGCAGGTTGTTGACCACACCCCAGTCACGCGCGGTGTACTCCGGCGAGACGCCCTGGTGGCTGAGCGCCCACTTGGCGCCAGCGCGCTTGCCGCCGTCGAAGCTGTCGGACAGCAGCGAGGTGGCCGTGCCCGTGGGGCACAGCGCCGGCGGCGACTTCTGCAGCAGCGGCGTGAAGCCGCACTGGCTCACCGACGAGCGCAGTTCCACCGCCGCAGCCATCTTCGTGATCTGGCCGCAGTCCGTCGCGTTGATGATCTCGCCGGACGGGGCACCCGTCGTCAGGGAGTTCAGGTTGACGCCGGTCAGGTCGCGGCACGACTGGTCCAGCGCGTCGGCGTGGTCCGTGAAGTTGCTGGCCGAGTGCTGATAGACCGACATCGCGCGGAAGTAGATGTGGGCCGCCTTGGTGAGACCGATGGCGCCGACAGTCTGGCCGTTGTAGGTGCCGCCGTCCACCAGCAGCGCGTAGCCGTGATTGGGCACGCCGGAGTTGGTGTGCACGCCGCCGTAGTCACCCGCCTGCGTGTTGGGGCCGCACGAGTACTGGCGGTCGCTGACCTTGCCCGGGTTGTTGTAGCAGGTCGGGTTGTACATGTCGCGGATCGCGCCGCCGAAGGCGGAGGAGTCCTCGCCCAACAGCCAGCGCACGGAGTTGTCGGTGCCGGGGCCGCGGCTCAGCGTGACGGTGACCGCACCGCTGGCCAGCGCCGCCTTGAAGGCGGTGCCGTCGTTCTGCGTGACGGACAGCGAGGGCAGCGTGCTGCTCTGGCCGGCCGTGTCGGACATGTTGATGACGGCCGTGCCGCCCTGGTTGTTGCCGATGATCACACCGACGGCGCCAGCGGCCTGGGCATTCATGGCCTTGACGCTGAAGCCGCAGGTGCCGCGGTCGATGAAGGCGATCTTGCCGGCGAGGGAGTTGGCAGGCAGCGTGGTGCAGGCCGCACTCGTCGAACCGAGTTCCACGCCCTGGACCGTGCCGCTCAGCGAGAAGGTGGTGGGACCCCAGGCCGCGGTGCCGGCCGCCTTGTCGCCGGCCAGCGAGGCCGGCGCGGTCACGGTGACGGTCGGGGGAGCGGAGGTGAAGACCGTGCAGGCACCCGCCGTGCGCGGCGCGTCCGGCGTGTCGGTGCCGCGGCCGTTGATGCGGTCGACCGTCTCGCCCCAGATGTCCGAGTAGGCCTCGTTCAGCGCGCCGGGTTGCCATGCGTAGATCAGGCCGTGGGTGTACTGCGTGTACGCGTGGCCCCATTCGTGGGCGGTGATGTCGTCGGTGGTGGTGCCCGGGCAGAACGAGATGTACTCGCCGTTCCACGACGCGTTCACGCAGCCCCAGCCCCGGTTGAAGATGGAGCTCATCCGCGCGCCGTTGCCGTCGAACGAGTCGCGGCCGAAGGCTTTCTTGAACAGGTCGTAGACCTCGGACGAGGCGATGATCATGTTGTCGGCTTCGACCGTGCCGGTCGGCACAGGCTGGCCTTCCACCCAGAACGGGTTGTTCGGGTAGTTCGGGCCAGGTGCCGTCGCATTGCCAGCGCCGTCGAAGGCGCGGCGGTCCTTGCCTTCGTGGATGCCGCTGACCTTGTCGATGACATTGCCGGTCTGGGCATCGACGTAGACGAAGTCGCGCACATCGGCGCCGTTGGTGGCGACGACTTCCCAGGCCAGGCGGCTCTCGCCAGGCACGCCTTGCGCGAGGCCTTCGCGGTAGACCATCAGCGTCGATTTGGTCGACAGCTTGGTCGTGCGGCCCAGGTCGGCATAGACACGCTTGAGCGCGGCGGCGGCGGCCTGCTCGGCCGAGCGGGCCGGGGTCGTGCTGACCGAGATGTTCGGCACGAAGATGCCGTTGGCGACGACCAGGTTGTCGGCGGAGTCGTAGTGGACCTTGAGTTCGCCGCCATAGACGGGCAGGCCGCGGTAGAGCTGCTTGTAGCTCAGGTGCGAGCCGCCTTGCTGGTCCTTGGTGACGCGGGACGCGGACAGCTCATCGGCCACGCTGGTGATGCCGAAGAGGCCGCTGTAGTCCTTCAGGAACTGCACGGCGTTCTCGTTGCGGGCGGCGTCGGAGCCCAGGCGGCCCGCGCGGCTCTGCACGGCGCTGAGCTTGGTGTCGCCCCGCGCGATGCGGACGAAACGCGCGGCGCCGGTGGCCTCGCTGTAGGAGACCGTGGCGGCATTGCCGGTCTGGGCGTTCAGGCGGGCGAGCGCCTCGCTCTGGCCGGGCAGGGCGGTCTGGGCTTGGGCGGTGAAGGCCATGCCGACCGACAAGGCCAGCAGGGACAGACGCAGATGATTGCGAGTCATGAGAACTCCAGGAAGCGGTGCAGGCGCCGCTCAAATAGGTTGCTGACGTGAAGGCCCGGGAGCGGGCCCCCAGGCATGCCGATCAGGCGCGGCGGCGACGGGCGAAGGCGGCCAGGCCTGCGATGCCCAGGCTGGCGAGCGCCCAGCTGGCGGGCTCCGGCACCGCGGCGGCGACGGTCAGGTTGTCCAGGCCCGCATACAACGACTGGCCGGGTGCGCTGATCGTCAGCGAGGTGATGGCCGTGGTGGACACGAAGCCGCGATAGCTGTCGGCCAGCGACGTCGGCGTGAAGCTGACGGTCGTGCCGTCGCTCAGGCTCAGGCTGATCTGCACGGCCTGGAAGGCGTCGGCGATGTTGGTGGCGAAGAAATTGCCACCCACGGCGTAGACGTTGCCGCTGAGGAAGCTGATGGTCAGCGCCTCGTCGATCTGGCTGGTGCCGATGAAGTCGCCGGACGCGTAGAGGTCGCTGGGTGCGAAGAGGCTGTACGAGAAGCCACCACCGCTGAAGGCGACTGCGCCGGCTGCTGGCGTGGACAAGCCGTTGAAGGTCTCCGTGTAGGCGCCAGGTGCGACCTGGGACAGGAAGGACGACGACGACGTGTACACCGTCGAGGCCGCAAAGGCCGACACGGACATGACGCCCAGTGCCAGTGCGGTGGTCAGTTGACGAATGGAATTCATTCCGATTTCCCCGTAGCAAGATAGGTAAAGAACCTATGTGGTTCGTGTCCGGATGGTTTCACAGCGGCACGTCGCCAGCACCCCTGATCCACGGGGCGGGAAACCCACTAAGGCTTCTCCCTGGGTTCGAACTAGGGGTGCGTTGCCAGCCTTCACAGGCTCAGCGGGCGGACTCGGCGGACTTGTTTCGGCTGACCGACAGCGTCACGGCGTAGGCTTCGGGGGCGATGCCCCGGCCTGTCACGGGAACAGGGGACAGGTCGACGATCTTCAGCGCCAGGTCGCCGACGCGCGTCGTCGATTCAGCGCCTGGCGCCGTCTGCAGAAGACGCGTTTCCCTGTCGCCGTTGCCCTGGCGCAGCCAGATGCGCACGGCTGCACGGCCGGCCCAGACGCATTGCTCGCCCTTGGGGCAGCGCGAGTCGGATTCCACACCGGCGAAACCCACCGCCAACGCCGCTTCGGCCAACCACCCGGTGCCGCCATGCCGCAAAAGGAAGGGCCGATCCATCTCGATGGCCTGCGGGTTCACCCGCTCAACGGCCCCCGCGCCGTCCGGGGTCGCAGCGGCCGGCGCCCGTACCGGCCTGGGTTCGCCGGCCAGCGGACGGGTCTGGCAGCGGTTGGCCACGCAGGCCACGCCAGGGTCGACGGCCGCCGCGCATTTCGAGCGCAGGCCGCTGGATGCCATCTCGCGCTGCGCTGCCTGGGCCTGGCGCGCCGCGAGGTCGGCCACGCGCTTCTCGTCCACCCCTTGCGTCGACCAGGCCCAATACCCGGCCGGCCCGCCGCAGGCCCTGGCGCCCACGGGCAGGCTGCGGCATTGGCTGTCGGCCGTGCACGCGGCCGGGCCGATCAGTTCACGCAGCTCGCGCGCGAGGCGCTGCGATTGCGTTTCGGGTTCGGGCGGCGTGGTTTGCGCGCAGCTTGCCAGTGCAGAGGCGGTCAGCGCGATGGCCATCAGATGCTGAAGCGGTGTCATGCTGGCCATGGTGAGGCGACGCGTGCGGCTTGGCAACTGCACGGCAGTCCGTGTCAGCGGTTGCGGCGCCCTTTGGGAGACCCCACTACGATGCCGCCATGCGCGCATGCCTGCCCCTGCTGCTGTTCGCCTCGCTGGCGGTCGCCGAGCCGGATTGCCAGCCGGCGGGCGAGGCGGCCCAGGCGGCGCTGAACACCCTGCGCGCGCAGGCCCAGCCATGCGGCGGCAGGGTCTGGCCCGCTGTGCAGGCGCTGCGCGCCAGTCCGCAGCTGGCCGAGTCGGCACAACGCTACGCGCGGGAGCTGGCCGCGCGGGACCGTGTGGACCATCTCGGCGCCGCCGGCGCCTCGCTGCGGGTGCGGCTGCGCGAGGTGGGCTATGCGATGCGCCTGGCCGGTGAAAACCTTGCCGGCGGGCCGGACTCGCTGGACGAGGTGCTGGCCCAGTGGCTGGCGAGCCCCGCGCACTGCGAGAACCTGATGCTGGCCGACTTCCAGGAGTTCGGCCTGGCCTGCGTCAGCGGCCCCGGCCAGCTGCAGCGCTACTGGGTGCTGCACCTGGCGCAGCCGGCGAAATGAGGCCGCTCGTTCGAAGGGCACCTCGGACGGTCTACCGGGCAGACGGCGATGTGCCAGGCGGCTTGGGAGCGCCCGGCCCGCGCTAGATCCAGCCCAGGTCGATGGCGCGCAGCACCGCCTGCGTGCGGTCGCGCACGCCCATCTTGGAGAAGATGGCCGAGCAGTGGTTCTTGATGACGCCCTCGCTGTTGCCCAGCAGCCCGGCGATCTCGGTGTTGGAGCGGCCACTGGCCACCAGCCGCAGCACCTGCAGCTCTTTCGGGCTCAGCGGGTCGGGATGGTCGGCCGCCGTGAAGGCGCGCTCGCCGCCCTTGGCCTCCATGCGCGTGGTCAGCGACGGCCGCAGCGCCGTACCGCCCGCGTGCACGTCGCGCAGCGACTGCGCCAGCGTCTCGGGGCTGATGGCCTTCAGCAGGAAGCCCCTGGCCCCGGCGCGCACCGCCTCGTCGAAGGCGGTCGTGTCGTCGAAGGTCGTCAGCAGGATGACCGGCAGGCGCAGCGCGCGCGCGGCCAGCGCACGGATCAGGCCCAGGCCGTCCAGCCGGGGCATGCGCATGTCGGACAGGATCACGTCGGGCATGGTGTCGGCGGCGTCGTCGGCGGAGATGGCGGACAGCCACTCCAGCGCCTCGGCGCCGTCGCTGGCCTCGCCCACCACCTTCAACTCGTCGTGCAGCGCCAGCAGCCCTTTCAGGCCCTCGCGCACCAGTTGCTGGTCCTCGACCAGCAGTATCTTGATCACACCCATCGCGGACATCTCAGCTCGATTCGAAACCCCGGGCTCGTGCGCGTCACGCGCATCTGCCCGCCCAGTTCGGCCATGCGTTCGGCCATGCCGGACAGGCCATTGCCGGCGCGGCCCTCGTGCCAGTTCGGCGCGCCCTGCCCATCATCGTCGATGCTGACGGCGATCTCATCCCCTTCTTGACCCTCTTCGCCGATGCCGTGCAGTTCGACCCGCACACGGCGCGCGCCGGCGTGGCGCACGCTGTTCGTCACGCCTTCCTGCACACAGCGCAACAGCGCGTGCGCGGCGCGCGGGCCCAGGTCGCGCGCGGCGTCGTCCAGCGTCAGGTCGATGCGCGTGCTGGCGATGCCCTCCGCGAGCGCGTCGAGCGCCGCCGACAGGTCGATGCGCTGCGAGCTGCGCTGCTGCGACACCGCCTCGCGCACGTCCGCCAGCAGCTGCGCCGCCACGCTCTCGGCACGGCCCATCGCCTGGCCGGCGCCACCGGCGTCCGACCGAGCGAGCAGCGCGCCGCCGAGCTGCAGCTGCAGGTTCAGCGCCGTCAGGTGGTGGCCCATCAGGTCGTGCAGCTCGCGGGCGATCTGCATGCGCTCGCTGTAGCGCATCTGCTCGGCCAGCAATTGCTCGCCGGACAGGCGCTCGGCCAGCATGGCCTGCAGCCAGCGGCGCTTCTCGCCCTCGGCCGCGGCCATGCGGCCCAGGCCGAAGGCCAGGCCGTGCAGCGCCAGCATCGAGCTCAGCATGCCGAACTGGTCCAGCCAGGCCGTCGTCGAGGCATAGAGGTACATGCCGGTGTTCAGCATCACCTGGGCGGCGGCAAAGCCCAGTGCCAGCCGCGCGGGCAGCAGCACTGCCGCCAGCGCCGTGACGAGGAAGGGCAGGCCCGGCGTCACGCCGAAGGCCAGCAGGTCCACGAGCAGCAGCCAGGCCAGCCGCTGGTTCACGGCGGCCGCGACCTGGCCCTGCCGGGCCAGCCGCCACATCAGCGCCACGAAGGCCAGCAGCAGCGCCACGCAGACCAGCAGCAGCAGGCGGTCGTTGACGTCGCCGCCGAACTGGCGCCACACCCAGGCAACGAGGCCGTCGTAGGGCTCGGTGCGCGCGCCCAGCAGTGCAGAGCCCGCACTGACCAGCTCCATCGCGCAGACGACCAGCGCGGCCAGCCGCAGCACGACGCCGGGTTCCGCCAGGCGTGCCAGCAGCCGGTCGAACTTCGTCATCGGCTCAGCTCAGCGCGGCTGCAATGACGCCGCCGCCCAGGCACACGTCACCGTCATAGACGACGGCACTCTGCCCCGGCGTCACGGCCCATTGCGGATCGGGGAAGCGCAGCATCAACCGGCCGCTCGCATCGAAGCCGACGCTGCAGGGGGCGTCGGCCTGGCGGTAGCGCGTCTTCGCGGCGGCCGTGCTGGTGGCGGGCGCGTGGCCGGCGATCCAGCTCAGGTCGTCGGCCACCAGCGCCGGGCTCTGCAGCAACGGGTGGTCATGGCCTTGCACCGCGATCAGCGTGTTGCTGGGGATGTCCTTGGCCGCCACGAACCACGGCGCGTGCTCGCCGCCGCCGCGCGGGGTGCCCTTCTCCTTCACGCCGCCGATGCCCAGCCCCTGGCGCTGGCCCAGCGTGTAGAAGCTCAGGCCCACGTGCTCGCCCAGCTTGCGGCCGCGCTCGTCCTTGATGGGACCGGGCTGGTGCGACAGGTATTTGTTCAGGAACTCGCGGAAGGGCCGCTCGCCGATGAAGCAGATGCCGGTCGAGTCCTTCTTCTTCGCATTCGGCAGCGCGATCTCGGCGGCGATGCGTCGCACCTCGGTCTTGGGCAGGTCGCCGACCGGGAACATTGATTTGCTCAGCTGCGCCTGCGTCAGCCGGTGCAGGAAGTAGCTCTGGTCCTTCAGCGGGTCCAGGCCCTTGAGCAGCTGGAACTCGCCGTCGAGTTCACGGACTCTTGCGTAATGTCCCGTGGCGATCTTCTCGGCGCCCAGCCGCATCGCATGGTCCAGGAAGGCCTTGAACTTGATCTCGGCGTTGCACAGCACGTCCGGGTTGGGCGTGCGGCCGGCCTGGTATTCATGCAGGAAGCTCTCGAAGACGCGGTCCTTGTACTCGGCCGCGAAGTTGACGTGCTCGATCTCGATGCCCAGCAAGTCGGCCACCGACGCGGCGTCCAGGAAGTCCTGGCGCGTCGAGCAGTAGGCGTCGTCGTCATCGTCTTCCCAGTTCTTCATGAAGATGCCGATGACCTCGTGCCCCTGCTGCTTCAACAGGTGGGCCGTCACGGCCGAGTCCACGCCGCCGGACAGGCCGACGACGACTCGATGTTTCTTGGCGGAACTCATGTTCCGGATTGTCCCGCAGGGGCTTCAGGCCTGTTTCACCGAGGGCTGATGCAGCGACGGGTGTGCATTCACCGCGTCCAGCGGCAGGCGGCGCCCGGCCGCATGGTCGCGCACGCACTGCAGCACCAGCGGGCTGCGGTGGCGGTCAGTGCAGGCCGCGAGTTCCGCTTCGCTCATCCACAGCGTGCGCTGGATGCCCTGGTCGAGCGCGCGCCCGGCGATGGCCTCGCCCACCGAGCCGCTGAAGGCCAGCCGCACATAGGTGACGTCCTCAGACCGCGCCGGCCGCAGGAAGCGCGCGAGGTAGACGCCCAGGAAGGCCTCGGGCACGAAGTGCCGCGCCGTCTCCTCCAGCGCTTCGCGCACGACGGCTTCGACCGGGCTCTCGCCCTGCTCCAGGTGGCCGGCGGGGTTGTTCAGCATCAGGCCTTCGGGGGTCTCCTCCTCGACGAGCAGGTAGCGGCCGGCGCGGGCAATCACGGCCGCGACAGTGACGCTGGGGCGGAACCGATCCATCAGACTTCCTCTCGCATTCCCGAAGTGGGCAGGCGCAGGCATTGTGTAAGCTGCCGCGCACCCCTGCCCCAGGAGGAGATTTCATGCAGATCGGCGTCCCGCGCGAACGCGCAGCCGGAGAAACCCGTGTGGCGGTCACGCCCGAAACGGCCAAGAAGCTCAAGGCCCAGGGCCACACGCTGCGCATCGAGCGCGGTGCCGGCGTGGCCGCCAGCGTCACCGACGCCGCCTATGAGGCGGTGGGCTGCGAGATCGTCGACCAGGCCACCGCGCTGGGCAGCGAGCTGGTGCTGAAGGTGCGGGCACCGGGCGCCGACGAGCTGCCGCTGATGAAGGCGGGCGGCGCGCTGGTCGGCATGCTCAACCCCTTCGACCGCGACGGCCTCACGGCCATCGCCGGGGCCGGGCTGACCAGCTTCGCGCTGGAGGCCGCGCCGCGCACGACGCGGGCGCAGAGCATGGACGTGCTGTCCAGCCAGGCCAACATCGCCGGCTACAAGGCCGTGATGATCGCGGCCGACCGCTACCAGCGCTTCTTCCCGATGCTGATGACGGCGGCCGGCACCGTGAAGGCGGCGCGCGTGGTCATCCTGGGCGTTGGCGTCGCGGGCCTGCAGGCCATCGCCACGGCCAAGCGGCTGGGCGCCGTCATCGAGGCCAGCGACGTGCGGCCCTCGGTGAAGGAGCAGGTCGAGTCGCTGGGCGGCAAGTTCATCGACGTGCCCTACGAGACGGCCGAGGAGAAGGAAGCGGCCGAGGGCGTGGGCGGCTATGCGAGGCCCATGCCGCAGAGCTGGCTGGACCGCCAGAAGGCCGAGGTCGCCAAGCGCGTGGCGGCGGCCGACATCGTCATCACGACCGCGCTGATCCCGGGCCGTGCGGCGCCGGTGCTGGTCACCGAAGAGATGGTGAAGAGCATGAAGCCGGGCTCGGTCATCGTCGACATCGCCGCGGGCAAGGGCGAGGGGGCGGGCGGCAACTGCCCGCTGACCGAAGCGGGCAAGACCGTCGTGAAGCACGGCGTCGTCATCGTCGGCGAGACCAACCTGCCGGCGCTGGTCGCGGCCGATGCGTCGGCGCTGTACGCCCGCAACGTGCTGGACTTCCTGAAGCTCGTCATCACCAAGGAGGGCACGTTCAACGTGCCGCTGGATGACGACATCGTCGCGGCCTGCCGCGTCACGCAAGACGGCCAAGTCACGAGGGCATGACCATGGAACTGGTTGACCACACCATCATCAATCTCATCATCTTCGTGCTGGCCATCTACGTGGGCTACCACGTGGTCTGGACGGTGACGCCCGCGCTGCACACGCCGCTGATGGCCGTCACCAACGCCATCTCGGCCATCGTCATCGTCGGCGCCATGATGGCCGCGGCGCTGACCGAGACGCCGTTCGCCAAGGGCATGGGCGTGCTGGCCGTGGCGCTGGCGGCGGTGAACATCTTCGGCGGCTTCCTCGTCACGCGGCGAATGCTGGAGATGTTCAGGAAGAAGGACAAGAAGCCCGCGACCGCCAAGGAGGGCCAGGCATGAGCCTCAATCTCGTCACGCTGCTCTACCTCGTCGCCAGCGTCTGCTTCATCCAGGCGCTGAAGGGCCTGTCGCACCCGACGACGTCCATCCGCGGCAACCTGTTCGGCATGGCCGGCATGGCCATCGCCGTGCTGACCACCGGCGCGCTGATCATCAAGCTCGCCGCTGGACCTTCCATCGGCATGGGCCTGGCCTGGGTGCTGCTGGGCCTGGTCGTCGGTGGCGGCTTCGGCGCGTGGAAGGCCAAGACGGTCGAGATGACCAAGATGCCCGAGCTGGTCGCGTTCTTCCACAGCATGATCGGCCTGGCCGCCGTGGCCATCGCCGTGGCGGCCGTGGCGGAGCCGGCGGCGTTCGGCATCACGCCGCCGCTGGATGCCGCGCTGGCGGCCATCGCGCCGGAGGACGGCGTGGCGGCGCGGGCGCTGGCGCCCATCCCGGGCGGCAACCGCATCGAGCTGGCGCTGGGCGCCTTCATCGGCGCGATCACGTTCACGGGGTCGGTCATCGCCTGGGGCAAGTTGTCGGGCGGCAGCAAGTTCCGCCTGTTCCAGGGCGCGCCGGTGGTGTTCAAGGGGCAGCATGCGCTGAACGCGCTGCTGGGCCTGGCGTCGGCCTTCTTCGTGTTCGGCTTCTGGCACTCGCAGTCGCCCATCGACTTCGGTCTCATCGTGCTGCTGGGCCTGCTGCTGGGCGTGCTGCTCATCATTCCCATCGGCGGCGCGGACATGCCGGTCGTCGTGTCCATGCTCAACAGCTACTCGGGCTGGGCGGCGGCGGGCATCGGCTTCTCGCTGAACAACCCGATGCTGATCATCTCGGGGTCGCTGGTGGGCTCGTCGGGCGCGATCCTGAGCTACATCATGTGCAAGGCGATGAACCGCTCGTTCTTCAACGTCATCCTGGGCGGCTTCGGCGGTGAAGCGGGCACGGTCGCCGCAGGCGCGGCGCAGCAGCGCAACGTGAAGAGCGGCAGCGCCGACGACGCGGCCTTCGTGCTGGGCAATGCCGAGAGCGTGGTCATCGTGCCGGGCTACGGCCTGGCCGTGGCGCGCGCCCAGCATGCGGTGAAGGAGCTGGCGGCCAAGCTCACCGAGAAGGGCATCAGCGTCAAGTACGCCATCCACCCGGTGGCGGGCCGCATGCCGGGCCACATGAACGTGCTGCTGGCCGAGGCCGAGGTGCCGTACGACCAGGTCTTCGAGATGGAAGACATCAACGGCGAGTTCGGCCAGGTGGACGTGGCCATCATCCTGGGCGCCAACGACGTCGTGAACCCGGCCGCGCACGTGAAGGGCAGCCCCATCTACGGCATGCCCATCCTTGAGGCCTACAAGGCCAAGACCATCATCGTCAACAAGCGCTCCATGGCCGCCGGCTATGCGGGCCTGGACAACGAGTTGTTCTACATGGACAAGACCATGATGGTGTTCGGCGATGCGAAGAAGGTCGTCGAGGACATGCTCAAGGCCGTGGAGTGAGGGCTGCGGCGCTGGTTCGGCGCCTCCTCCGCCTCGCCTGAACAGGCGGTTATCCCCCACGCACGCCGGCCCGGCCCCGTGGCACAGTGGCGGCCCCTGCGGTCCGAATGAAGGCCGCGCCCCCATTCGAGGATCAGGAGAGCCCCCATGTCGATCTCGCTTCACTCCGGGCTGCGGCCCCTGGCGCTGGCCGCCTTCACGCTGCTGGCCTGCACACCGGCGCTGGCCGCGCCCACGTGGATCACCATCGGCGAGCGCGCCCACGCGCTGCTGGTGCGCAGCGCGCCGCAGGCCCGCGAGCTGTCGGTGCGCAGCGTCGACGTCAACATGCCGGCCGCACGCGGCAAGCGCGCCGCGCTGGTCAAGGGCAGCGAGAAGGTCTACGCGATGGAGGTGGACGACGCCGACCTGCCCGTGCTGACGGACGCGGTGCACGACGAGCTGCGCCGCTGCGGCGGCTTCATCCAGCACGCGTCGGCGGCCGAGGCGCTGGCCACGCTGACCCGCCTGCAGGCCACGCCCGAGCCCACGATCGCACCCAGCTACGTCATCGACAACCAGGCCGCGGTGAACGCGATGCTGCCGCAGATGCAGGCGAGCAACATCCTCGCCACCATCCAGTCGCTGTCCGACTTCCAGAACCGCCGCCACACCAGCTCGCACGGCGCGGCCGCGTCGAACTGGCTGGCCACGAAGTGGGCGGCGATGGGCGAGGCGCGCCGCGACGTGCGCGTCACGCAGATCGCGCACACCGGCACCAACTTCCAGCAGAAGTCCGTGATGATGGAAATCCTGGGCACCGGCAACGGGCGCGAAGTGATCGTGCTGGGCGGCCACCTGGACTCCATCGTCAGCGGCAATGTCGAGACCGTGCGCGCCCCGGGCGCCGACGACGATGCCAGCGGCGTAGCCAGCATGACGGAAGTGATCCGCGTGCTGCTGGCCAGCAACTACCAGCCCAAGCGCACGCTGCGCTTCATCGCCTACGCGGGCGAGGAAGCCGGCCTGCTGGGCAGCAAGCAGATCGTGGCCAACCTGGGCAACGAGCGCACCAAGGTCGTCGGCGTGATGCAGCTCGACATGACGGCCTACCAGGGCAGCGCGACCGACCTGTGGATCTACACCGACTACACCAACGCCGCGCAGAACACCTTCGTGGCCAACCTGGCCGCCACCTACCTGCCCGAGCTGTCGGTGGGCTACGACGTCTGCGGCTACGGCTGCTCGGACCACGCGTCCTGGCATGCGGCGGGCTAC
The DNA here is from genome assembly GCF_965229315.1 of Roseateles sp. GTDB lineage: Bacteria > Pseudomonadota > Gammaproteobacteria > Burkholderiales > Burkholderiaceae_C > Pelomonas. Next base: position 998,464 of record NZ_CBDDJA010000001.1, on the reverse strand, counting down.
CCGGCCTCGTTCCCGTTCGAGGCGAGCTTCGCCACGGACAACCGCAACATCCACACGGTGAACGACACCATCGCCAACTTCGGCGGCACCGCCAACCATGCGCTGAAGTTCAGCAAGCTGGGGCTGGCGTTCGTCGTGGAGCTGGGCAGCGACGGCCCCTGAGCCCGCCAGGGGCCCGATGACCGCGCCGGCTCGGCGTGGCGGCGGCGGGTGTGCGCGACCCCGTGGCGCGACCCGCATGGCCCCGCCCGGGGTGCGATATCGAATCCCCTGAGCGGCGTCACGCCGGTGATGGGCCAGAATCGCCGAAACACAGAAGGAGACAAGGCATGGAGCCGATCTGGCTGAAGCAATACCCGGCCGAGGTGCCTCGCGACATCAACACGTCGATCTATCCCAGCCTGGTCGACCTGCTGGACACGTCGTTCAGGAAGAACGCCGCCAAGCCGGCCTACCTGATGATGGGCAAGCGCATCAGCTTCGCGCAGGTGGACGAGGCGTCGCGCGCCTTCGCCGCCTACCTGCAGAGCCTGGGCCTGGAGAAGGGCGACCGCGTCGCGCTGATGATGCCCAACCTGTTCCAGTACCCGGTCGCCGTGGCGGCCGTGCTGCGCGCGGGCTATGTGGTCGTCAACGTGAACCCGCTGTACACGCCGCGCGAGCTGGAGCACCAGCTCAAGGACTCCGGCGCCAAGGCCATCGTCATCATCGAGAACTTCGCCTCGGTGCTGCAGCAGGTCATCCGCAGCGTGCCGACCAAGCACATCATCCTGGCGGCGATGGGCGACATGCTGGGCTTGAAGGGTCTGATCGTCAACTACGTCGTGCGCAAGGTGAAGAAGATGGTGCCGGCGTTCGAGCTGCCGGGTGCCGTCAAGTTCAACGATGCGCTGTCCAAGGGCCGCAGCCTGACCTACAAGGCCCCCAAGCTCGGCCCGGACGACATCGCCGTGCTGCAGTACACCGGCGGCACCACCGGCGTGTCCAAGGGTGCCGTGCTGCTGCACCGCAACCTCGTCGCCAACATCCTGCAGAGCGAAGCCTGGTACCAGCCGGCGCTCAAGAAGATCCCGCGCGGCGAGCAGGTCGTCACCATCTGTGCGCTGCCGCTGTATCACATCTTCGGCTTCAACACGAACATGATGCTGTCCATGCACATGGGCGGCGCCAATGTGCTGGTGCCCAACCCGCGTGACCTGCCGGCCATGTTCAAGGAGTTGGCGCAGCACCGTTTCCACAGCTTCCCGGCCGTCAACACGCTGTTCATGGCGATGGCCAACCATCCGGAGTTCGGCACGGTGGACTGGAGCAAGCTGGTCATCTCGGTGGGCGGCGGCATGGCCGTGCAGCAGGCCACGGCCAAGCTGTGGCTGGAGAAGACCGGCTGCCCCATCGTCGAGGGCTACGGCCTGTCCGAGACCTCGCCGTCGGCCACCTGCAACCCCGCCGACAGCACGGCCTACAGCGGCACCATCGGCCTGCCCATGCCGCTGACCGAACTCAAGCTGCTGGATGACGACGGCAACGAAGTGCCCATGGGCCAGCCCGGCGAGATCGCCATCCGCGGCCCGCAGGTCATGGCCGGCTACTGGCAGCGCCCGGACGAGACCGCCAAGGTCATGACGGCCGACAACTTCTTCCGCACCGGCGACATCGGCACCGTCGATGAACGCGGTTACTTCAAGATCGTCGACCGCAAGAAGGACATGATCCTCGTCAGCGGTTTCAACGTGTACCCGAACGAGGTCGAGGACGTGCTGACGATGATGCCCGGCATCCTGGAATGCGCCGCGGTGGGCGTGCCGGACGCGAAGGCCGGCGAGGCCGTGAAGGTCGTCATCGTGAAGAAAGACCCGAATGTCACGGAAGCGGACGTTCGTGCTTACTGCGAAGCCAACCTGACCGGCTACAAACGTCCGAAGATTGTCGAGTTCCGTACCGAACTGCCCAAGACCCCGGTCGGCAAGATTCTGCGCAGGGAGTTGCGGGACAAGAGCTGAACGCCTGACCCCCGACAACACCTGCGCGCGGTGATCCCGCTCGCGGGCGAGACCTGACACCGTGCTGGACCTGTTGCATTCCAAGACCGATGCCGGCCGCGCCGAAATCCGTGCGCGCACCTTGCCGCTGTCGCGCGCCGCGCGCAACCTGCTGCTCGTGCTGGACGCGAGCAAGCCGGCCGGTGAATGGCTGCGCCTCGTCACGGGTGCGACGCCCGCCGACCTCGACACGCTGCGCCAGCACGGCCTCATCGCCCCGCAAGGCACGGCCTCCCCCGTCGCCGCGACTGCTGCCGCGCCGGTCGGCTTCGCCGCCGATTCGACGATGGCGGACCGCGCCGCGCTGTACACCTATCTGAGTGGCGACGCAGCCAAGCTGCTGGGCCCGTTCAAGGGCTATGCGTTCGCGCTGGAGGTCGAACGTTGCGACAGCCTGGCCGCGCTGCAGGCGCTGGCGCTGCAGTTCGTCGAACGCGTGCACAAGGCCAAGGGCGACGCCGTGGCCGCCGCCGTGCGCCAGTCGCTGGGCCTGCGCTGAGGGACACTCGGGGCCCGCCCGTTTTCTGTCTGCCGCCTTGCCCCGCTTCTTCGTCGACACCCCGCTCGTCCAGCCCGGCGAGATCGCGCTGCCGCCCGGTGCCGCGCGCCACGTGCAGGTGCTGCGCCTGCAGCCCGGCGATGCGCTGACGCTGTTCGACGGCAGCGGCCCGGAATGGCAGGCCGAGGTCACGGCCATGGGTCGCAGCGAGGTGCGCGTGCAACTGCTGGCCGCCACGCAGCCGCAGCGCGAGCTGGTGCGCGCCATCACGCTGGCCGTCGTCATGCCGGCCAACGACCGCATGGACTTCATCGTCGAGAAGGCCACCGAGCTGGGCGCTGCGGCGCTGCAGCCGCTGGTGTCCGAGCGCTCGGTGCTGCGCCTGGCCGGCGAGCGTGCCGACAAGAAGCGCGCGCACTGGCAGGGCGTGGCCGTCGCCGCGGCCGAGCAGAGCGGCCGCACCGTGCCCTTGCGTGTCGAGCCGGTGCAGCCGCTGGCCGCCTGGCTGGCGGCACTGCCTGCGCCGGCCGACGATGAATGGCGCGGCCTGCTGAGCCCGAGCGCCGCGCAGCCGCTGGCCGCCTTTGCGCAGCCGCGGGCGCTGTTCCTCAGCGGCCCCGAGGGCGGCCTGAGCGATGCCGAGGAAGAGGCGGCCCGTGCGCGCGGCTTCGCGGCCGTCAGCCTGGGCCCGCGCATCCTGCGCGCCGATACCGCGCCGCTGGCCGTGCTGTCCTGGCTCGCGTTGACCTGACCTCACGCGCGGCGGCGTGTGATGGCTCAGCGCCGGTCGTGCTGAAGGTATTCGGCCGCCATCTGCTGCGCCAACGGCTCGGGCTTGAGCCGCTGCAGCGCGGCCAGCCCCAGGTCGCGCTGCGTGACAAACAGCGGCGTGCCAATGCGCAGGCCCACGATGGCACCGCCGTCGCCGATCTGCGGCAGCAGCGGGTACACGCGCAGGCGCAGCACCAGCGTGTCCTGACCGTCGTCGAACACGGCCGTCTCGACCAGCGTGCCGCAGCCCAGCCGGTCGGCCTGCTGCAGCAGCGCGAGGCCGGCGGCCTCGGGGTCCACCTGCTCGCTGGACGCCGTCATCGCGTAGACGCGCCGGCCCGCGGCCTCCAGCGTGCCCGTGACGCCGGCGTTGAAGCGGGCGTTGAGCCCGTCCCAGTCCGGCCCGTCGCGCGCCGGCAGGTTGCGCCCCTGGCCGAACACCAGCGTGCAGGGCGCGGCTTGCGCCACGGCAGCCGCAGCAGCCAGCGCCAGCAGCGCCGCGGCGATCAGCTCACGCAGCCCCGCCATCCTCGGCCGGCTTGCGTGCCGAACCCTTGACGAGGTCGAAGCGGAACAGCCGGCACTCGATGGGGCCGTTCCACATCGGCACGCGGCGCGATTCCTTCAGCCGCATCCTGCTGGGCAGCTTCATGTCGGGGCTGAGCATCCAGGCCGTCCAGCCGGCCGGGTTCCCGGTGTACTGGCGTTTCCAGTGCGCGGCCAGCCGCGGGAAGAAATCGTCGCCGGCATCGCGCTCCTCGCTGCCGCCGGCGTCACGGGTCATCGCGGCCTTGCCACGCACCTCGATGCGCTCGCCATAGGGCGGGTTCATGACGATGCTGCCCGCCATGCCCTCAGGCAGTTGCGGCGCCGGCCGCTCCAGCGCGTCGCCGCCGTTGAACTGGATGTACTGCGCCACGCCCGCGCGCTCGGCATTGCGGCGCGCGAAGTCGACCATGCGGAAGGCCACGTCGCTGGCGTAGATGGGCACGGCTGGTGCGTGCACGCGGGCGCGCGCCGCTTGAGCCATCTCGCCCCACGCGGCCTTCAGCGCCGGCGTGGAGAACGGGATCTGCCGCTCGAAGGCGAAGCGGCGCAGCAGGCCGGGGGCGGAGTCGCAGGCGATCAGCGCGGCCTCGATGGGGATGGTGCCGGAGCCGCAGCAGGGGTCGTGCAGCGCGCCTCCCGTTTCAGCAGTGCCGCGCCAGCCGGCGGCGGCCAGCATCGCGGCGGCCAGCGTTTCCTTCAGCGGCGCATCGCCCTTGTCGACGCGCCAGCCGCGCTTGAAGAGGGGCTCGCCGGACGTGTCGACATAGATCGCCGCGCGCTCGGGGCCGACATGCAGCAGCACCGGCAGGTCGGGCGAGTGCGTGTCGACGCTGGGGCGCTCGCCGGTGAATTCGCGCAACTGGTCGCAGATCGCGTCCTTGATGCGCAGCGTCGTGAAGTTCAGGCTCTTCAGCGGCGAGCGCTGGGCGATGGTGTCGACGCGGATCGTCTCGCGCGGCGTGATCCAGTCGCGCCAGTCGACGCGGCGGGCCAGCGCGTACAGGTCTTCCTCATGGCGGTACGGGCCTTCGATCAGCTCGACGAGCACGCGCTGCGCCAGCCGGCTTTCGAGGTTGATGCGCAGCACGTCCTCGGCCGTGCCGACCAGGCCGCAACCGCCGCGCAGGGGCTCGACCTTGCTGCGCACGCCGGGCGGCAGGAAGCGCTTCAGTTCTTCTTCGAGCAGGGGTTCGACGCCGCCGGGGCAGGACACGAACAGGGACAGTTTGTTGGGCAGGCTCACGGGCCGTATTGTCGCCGGCCGACCGGCCCGCGGGCGCGCGTCGGCCAGGCCTGCCGCATCGAGAAAGTAGACTGCCCCGCGATGTCCCTGCTGCTGCTCCTGATCTTGCCGTTCCTCGGCAGCGCCGTCGCCGCGCTGCTGCCGACCAATGCCCGCAATGCCGAGTCGCTGTGGGCGGCCCTGACGGCGCTGGCGCTGGTGATTCCGCTGGCACTGCTGTACCCGGAAGTGAGTGCAGGTGCGGTCGTGTCCGAACGGCTGGCCTGGCTGCCGGCGCTCGGGATCGACATCGTCGTGCGCCTGGACGGCTTCGCGTGGATGTTCGCGATGCTGGTCACCGGCATGGGGCTGCTGGTCATCATCTACGCGCGCTACTACCTGTCGCCGGAGGACCCGGCCGCGCGCTTTTACTCGCTGCTGCTGGGCTTCATGGGCGCGATGCTGGGCGTGGTGGTGTCGGGCAACCTGGTGCAGCTGGTCGTGTTCTGGGAGCTGACCAGCGTCTTCTCCTTCCTGCTGATCGGCTACTGGACGCACCGCAAGGACGCCCGCCGCGGCGCCCGCATGGCCTTCACCGTCACGGCCACCGGCGGCCTGGCGCTGCTGGCCGGCGTGCTGGTGCTGGGCCACATCGTCGGCAGCTTCGAGCTGGACGCGGTGCTCGCGGCCGGCGACGTCGTGCGGGCCCACGCGCTGTACCCGCTGGCGCTGGGCCTGATCCTGCTGGGCGCGCTGACCAAGAGCGCGCAGTTCCCCTTCCACTTCTGGCTGCCGCATGCGATGACCGCGCCCACGCCGGTGTCGGCCTACCTGCACTCGGCGACCATGGTGAAGGCCGGTGTGTTCCTGCTGGCGCGGCTGTGGCCGGTGCTGTCCGGGACGGATGTGTGGTTCTGGACGGTCGGCGGTGCCGGGCTCGTCACGCTGCTGCTGGGCAGCTACGTGGCGATGTTCCAGAACGACCTGAAGGGGCTGCTCGCGTACTCGACGATCAGTCATCTGGGCCTGATCACGCTGCTGCTGGGCCTGAACAGCCCCGTCGCGGCTGTCGCGGCGGTCTTCCACATGCTGAACCACGCCACCTTCAAGGCGTCGCTGTTCATGTCGGTGGGCATCATCGACCACGAGACCGGCACGCGCGACATGCGCCGGCTGGACGGCCTGTTCCGCTTCATGCCCATCACCGGCACGCTGGCCATCGTGGCCTGCGCGGCGATGGCCGGCGTGCCGCTGCTCAACGGCTTCCTGTCCAAGGAGATGTTCTTCGCCGAGACCGTGTTCGTCAGCGCGCACCCGGCCATCGAGTACGGCCTGCCGGCCGCGGCCACGCTGGCCGGCATCTTCGCGGTCGTCTACTCGCTGCGCTTCGGCCATGACGTGTTCTTCGGCCACCCGCCGGTGGACTGCCCGCGCCAGCCGCACGAGCCCACGCACTGGATGCGCGTGCCGGTGGAGCTGCTGGTGCTGGCCTGCGTCGTCGTCGGCACGCTGCCGGGCTGGTCGGTCGGGCCGCTGCTGGAAACCGCTGCGCGGCCGGTGGTGGGCGGCACGCTGCCCGAGTACAGCCTGGCGCTGTGGCACGGCTTCAACACGCCGCTGATGATGAGCCTCGTCGCGATGGCCGGCGGGCTGCTCGTCTACCTGCGCTTCGCCGAGCGTTTCAAGCAGATGAACGGTGTGCCGCTGCTGCAGCGCCTGAACGGCAAGCGCCTGTTCGAGCGCGCGATGGCGCTGGCGTCGGACGGCGCGCGCCGCCTCGTGCTGCACCTGAGCACCAAGCGGCTGCAACCGCAGCTGTTCGCGATGCTGTTCATCGCCACCGCGGCGGGCGTCGCGTCGTCGCTGATCGTGCCGCTGAGCTGGGGCGACCGCGCCCGCGTGCCTGCCACGCCGGAGTTCGTGCTGCTGTGGGGCGTGGCCGGGGCCTGCGCGCTGGGTGCCGCCTACCAGGCCAAGTTCCATCGCCTGGCCGCGCTGACGATGCTGGGCGTCGTGGGCCTGGCGCTGTGCATCACCTTTGCGTGGTTCTCCGCACCCGATCTGGCCTTGACGCAGCTGGCGGTGGAGGTGGTCACGCTGGTGCTGTTCCTGCTCGGGCTGCGCTGGCTGCCGCATCGGCGCGAGCAGGACGCCCCGCCCGCGCTCGCGCGCAACCGCTGGCGCCGCCGCCGCGACCTCCTGCTGGCGGTGGGCATAGGCGCGGGCCTGTCGGCGTTGTCGTTCGCGCTGTTGACGCGCCACGCGCCGCTGTCCATCTCTCCCTTCTTCATCGCCGAGGCGCTACCCCGGGGCGGTGGCACCAACGTCGTCAACGTGATGCTGGTGGACTTCCGCGCCTTCGACACGCTGGGCGAGATCACGGTGCTGAGCATCGTCGGCCTCACGGTCTACGCGTTGCTGCGGCGCTTCCGCCCCGCGCGCGAGACGGTGGACCGTACGGCGCAGCAGCAGGTCGCCGCCGGTGCCGACCTGACCGACCCCGATGCCGATGGCGACCATTTCCTGCCACCCTACCTGGAGGTGCCTGCCGTGCTGGTGCGCCTGCTGCTGCCGGTGGCGGGCCTGTTCGCGTTTCACCTCTTCATGCGCGGTCACAACGAGCCGGGCGGCGGCTTCGTGGCCGGCCTGGTGCTGGCCATCGCCTTCATCGCGCAGTACATGGTCAGCGGCACGCGCTGGGTGGAGGCGCGCATGGAGCTGCTGCCCACGCGCTGGATCGCCATCGGCCTGCTGGTGGCGCTGGCCACGGGGGCCGGCGCGCTGGCGCTGGGCTATCCCTTTCTGACCACGCACACCGCGCATGTCACGTGGCCGCTGGTGGGCGACGTCCATTTGCCGACGGCGGCGCTGTTCGACCTGGGCGTGTTCGCGGTGGTCGTGGGCTCCACGCTGCTGCTGCTGACGGCCATCGCCCACCAGTCGCTGCGTGCACGGCGCCGGCAGCTGTTGGTGGCCACGCCTTCGGAAGCGGGAGCGCACTGATGGAATTCATTGTTTCGATCGCCATCGGCGTGCTGGGTGGCGCCGGCGTGTGGCTGGTGCTGCGGCCGCGGACCTTCCAGGTGCTGATCGGCCTGTCGCTGCTGTCGTATGCGATCAACTTCTTCATCTTCAGCGTGGGGAGCCTGGCCATCGGCCGCGAGCCCATCGTGCGGCCGGGCCTGACGCCGGACCTCGTCAACTACAGCGACCCGCTGCCGCAGTCGCTGGTGCTGACGGCCATCGTCATCGGCTTCGCCACCACGGCGCTGTTCCTGGTCGTGCTGCTGGCGCTGCGCGGCCTGTCCGGCGGCGACCACGTGGACGGCCAGGAGGAGGCGCCTTGATCGCGCTCGAACACCTGCTGGTGTTGCCCGTCCTGCTGCCGCTGGCCACGGCGGCGCTGATGCTGCTGGGTGACCGCAGCCGCGGCTTCAAGGCCGCGGCCAACGTGGTCTCCGCGGCGCTGGGCCTCGTCATCGCGGTGCTGCTGCTGCAAGGCGTGGACGTGCGCGGGCCGGCGGCCTTCGGCGTCTACCTGCCGGGCAACTGGTCGGTGCCGTTCGGCATCGTCCTCGTCGCGGACCGGCTGTCTGCCTTGATGCTGGTGTTGACCGGTGCCGTCGGCCTGGCCGCCGCGCTGTACGCGCTGGCGCGCTGGCAGCAGGCGGGCGTGTACTTCCACGTGCTGTTCCAGCTGCAGCTGATGGGCCTGTACGGCGCCTTCCTGACGGCCGACCTGTTCAACCTGTTCGTCTTCTTCGAGGTGCTGCTGGCGGCCAGCTACGGCCTGCTGCTGCACGGCGGCGGCGCGCCGCGCGTGCGCGCCGGGCTGCACTACATCGCCATCAACCTGGTCGCGTCGCTGCTGTTCCTCGTCGGCGTGGCCGTGCTGTACGGCGTCACCGGCACGCTGAACATGGCCGACATCGCGCAGAAGCTGCCGCTGGTGCCCGAGAGCGACCGCGGCCTGCTGCATGCGGGCGCGGCCATCCTGGCCATCGCCTTCCTCGCCAAGGCGGCGCTGTGGCCGCTGAACTCGTGGCTGCCGCCCGCCTACGCCGCCGCCAGCGCACCGGCAGCGGCCGTGTTCGCCATCCTCACCAAGGTCGGCGTCTACGCGGTGCTGCGGCTGTGGACGCTGTGCTTCCCCGCAGGCGCGGGTGCCTCCGCCGGCTTCGGCGGGGAGGTGCTGGTCTGGGGCGGGCTGGCGACGCTGATGTTCGGGTCGATCGGCATGCTGGCCTCGCAGCAACTGGCGCGGCTGGCCGCGTTCAGTGTCATCGCGTCCTCAGGCACGCTCATCGCGACCATCGGCTTCGACGCGCCGGCCCTCAGCAGTGGCGCCCTGTTCTACCTCGGCAGCTCCACGCTGGCCGGCTGCGCGATGTTCCTGCTGGTGGAGCTGCTGGAGCGCTCGCGGCAGGCAGCGGCCGACCCGGCCGAAGTCGACGACGGCGACATCGCGCTGACCAGCTTCCTCGACGCCGACGTGTCGGCGAATGCCAACCTCGACGACGACCAGCAGGTGCTCGTCGGCCGCGCGATCCCGGCGGCGCTGGCCTTCCTGGGCGTCACCTTCACCGTCTGCGCGATGGTGACGGCGGGGCTGCCGCCGCTGTCGGGCTTCGTCGCCAAGCTGGCGATGCTGACGGCGCTGCTGGAGCTGCGCACGGGCGCGGCCTGGATGCTGTTCGCGCTGTTGATCGTCTCGGGCCTGTGCGCCGCGGTGGCGCTGATGCGCGTGGGCATGCGCCATTTCTGGACCGTCCAGGACCGCCCGCCGCTGCGGCTGCGCGTCGCCGAGACGCTGCCCATCGCCGGCCTGCTGGCGGGCGCCGTGGCCATGGTGCTGCATGCCGGGTCGGTGCTGGACTACACCCGCTCGGCGGGAGAGGCGCTGCATGCCCCCGAGCTGTACATCAACGCCGTGATGGGCGCGCAGCCGGTGGTCCGCGGCGAGGGCGGCGCGCCATGAAGCTGCTGCCTGCACCCTGGCTGTCGCTCGCGCTGTTCGCCGGCTGGCTGCTGCTGACGCGCAGCTTCAGCCTCGGCCAGGCGCTGCTGGGCGGGGTCGCCGCCGTCGCCATCCCGCTGCTGCTCGCACCGCTGCGCCCGCGGCCCGTGCCGCTGAAGCGGCCGGGCGTGCTGCTGCGGCTGATCCTGCGCGTCGGCCGCGACGTCGTGTGGTCCGGCCTCAAGGTTGCCGCTGGCATCGTGCGCTCGGGCGCCAGGCCGCCGCAAGGCACTTTCGTGCGGGTGCCGCTGACGTTGCGCGACGAGCACGCGCTGGCCGCGCTGGCGATGATCACCGCGGTCATCCCGGGCAGCGTCTGGAGCGAACTCGCGGCCGACCGCAGTGCGCTGCTGATCCACATCTTCGACCTCGACGACGAGGCGGCCTTCATCGCCCACTTCAAGGCCGACTACGAACATCCGCTGAAGGAGATCTTCGAATGAGCGCCCTGCTGTCCACCGCGATCACCGTCACGCTGGGGCTGTATGCGGTGGCGATGATCCTCGGCACCTTGCGCGTCTTCCGCGGCCCGACCGCGCAGGACCGCGTGCTGGCGCTGGACTTCATCTACGTGGTCGGCATGCTGGTGATGCTGGTGCTGGCCGTGCGCTACGACAGCGAGATGTATTTCGAGGGCGCGCTGCTGATGGTGCTGCTGGGCTTCGTCAGCTCGGTGGCGCTGGCCAAGTTCCTGCTGCGTGGAGAAGTCGTCTGATGCCGCCGCTGAGCGAGATCATCGTGTCGGTGCTGCTGCTGTGCAGCGGCGTGGTCGTGCTGGTCGCGGCGCTGGGTCTGGTGCGACTGAGGGACTTCTTCCTGCGCATGCATGCGCCGGCGCTGGTGTCCACGCTCGCGGCCTGGATCGTCACGCTCGCGTCCATCGTGCACTTCAGCACCCGTGGCGGCGGCCTCGCGCTGCATGTGTGGCTGATCATCATCGTGCTGTCCATCACCGCACCGGTCACGACCATCGTGCTCGCCCGCGCCGCGCTGTTCCGGCGCCGCCAGGCGGGCGATGCGCTGCCGCCGCCGCTGCAGCGCAGCGGGAGCGACGCGTCCGAGTGACCGCGTCCGGCCAGGCCCTTCAGACGGGGCTGTACGGCTCGATGCCGTGGCCGTTGAACCAGTTGTCCGTGGCCGATTCGTGGCCACCGCCGATGGCGTTGTAGTTCACCGTCAGCTCCTCGCCCTCGGCGATGTCGCGCACCGCCACGAAGCGCAGGCCGCGCTTTGCCACATCGGCCTCGTAGCGCATGTTGGCCGGGTTCTCGTGGTTGTACATGCTGCCGTAGCCCAGGGCCAGGCAGTGCATGGCCGACGTGCCGGCGAGCACGCCCCAGTTGAACAGGATCTGGCGCACCTCGCCGGGCACGGAGGCGAAGCTGCCGTTGAACAGGATCACCGGGCACAGCTCGACGGTCTCGCCGGCCGCGTGCGCGCGCAAGGCATAGGCGCCGCGGCCGCGCGAGGTGCCGGTGTCCCGGACGCAGACGCTGGGCGGGGTGATGTTCAAACAGGCTCCGAAGGGGCCGCGGCGAGGCTGCGGGACCAGCGGATCAGGCCGATGGCGTAGGCGACGTAGTAGCCGGCCAGCATGCCGAAGATGGCGAGTGTCAGCGGGCTGCGGGCGAAGTCCGCCGGTGACGGCGCGGCCGGGTCCACGACGAAGTAGAACTGCGTGAGTCGGTACACCACGCGGCCGACGAACAGCAGCGACAGCGCGATGCCCAGGTGCGCGCTGGGGGTGTAGAAGCGGCCCAGCGGCGTGACCTCGAACGTCGTCAGCCGCAGGCCATACAGGCCCAGCCCGCCACCCAGCGCAGCACCCGCCACCAGCACGGCCAGGTTGAGCGGGTGGCTGAGCGAGCCCAGCGCCAGCAGGGCCAGCAGCAGCGGGAAGATGGCGACCGTCAGCCACGGCCGCACGCGCGAGAGCTTCTGGCGGCCGACCATGCGGCGCACGCGCGCATAGACGCGCCAGACCACCAGCGCGACGATGCCCAGCGACATCAGCAGGGACGGGTGATGGGCAGCCAAAGCCATGGTTCAAGCTCCGTTCATGGGGCGTGCCGCTCCGGGGTGCGGGTCGCGCTCACAGCGCCTTGCGCAGGTTCGCCGGCGCGATCTTCATCGCCTCGCGGTACTTGGCCACCGTGCGCCGCGCGCACTGGATGCCCTGTTCGTCGAGCATCGCGGCGAGCGCGCTGTCCGACAGCGGCTTCTTGATGTCCTCGGCCGCGACGAACTGCTTGATGAGCGCCCGCACCGCGGTGCTGGACGCCTCGCCGCCGGCTTCCGTGGACAGGCCCGAGCCGAAGAAGTACTTCAGCTCGAAGGTGCCCCAGCTCGTGGCCATGTACTTGGCCGTCGTCACGCGCGAGATGGTGGACTCGTGCAGGCCCAGTTCGTCAGCGATCTCGCGCAGCACCAGCGGCTTCATCGCCAGCGCGCCATGCGTGAAGAAGCCGCGCTGGCGCTCGACGATGGCGGTACTCACGCGCAGGATGGTGTCGAAGCGCTGCTGGATGTTCTTGATGAACCAGCGCGCCTCCTGCAGCTGCCCGCCCAGCGGCGAGTTGCTGATGCCGCCGCGCGTGGCGCGCAGTGCGTTGGCGTACAGCTCGTTGATGCGCAGCTTGGGCGCGACCTCGGGGTTGAGCATCACGCGGAATTCGCGGCCCACCCTGCGCACGATGACATCGGGCACGACGGCCGCCGCCGCACCCTGTGCGAAGCGCCGGCCCGGCTTGGGCTCGAGCTGCGTGATCAGCGCCTGCGCCTCGCGCAGCAGGATCTCGTCGGCGCCGGTCTCGTTCATCAGGCGGCGCATGTCGCGCTTGGCCAGCAGCTCCAGGTGGCCCTTGCAGACGAGGATGGCGACGACCTGGGCTGCGCTCTTGGGCAGGGCGCGCAACTGCAGCACCAGGCACTCCGACAGGTTGCGCGCGCCGATGCCGGCCGGCTCCAGGCTCTGCAGCAGGCACATGGCGATGCGCAGGCGGTCCAGCAGTTCCTCACGCTCGTCGGCATCGCTGCCCAGCGCTTCGGCGATCTCCTCCAGCGTGTCTTCGAGATAGCCGTCCTCGTTCAGCGATTCGATGAGCACCTGCATCGCCATGCGGTCCTCGGGCGACAGGCTCAGGCCGGCGAGCTGCTGCGTCAGGTGCTCGGCCAGCGTCGTCTCGGCGAACTCCTGGCTCTCGCGCTCGCCATCGTCGCCGCTGGACGGCGCGCTGCCTGGCAGCTCGCGGATGCCGTCGAAATCGTCGCGCTCGGTGCCGTTCTCCCAGTCCTCGCGCTCGGTGCCGCCGAAGTCCTCGGCGCGCAGCTCGGGCCCGTCGCCGCTGTCCGTGCCGGTGTCGGCCTCGCTGCTGCTCTCGCTGCCCGACTCGGCGGGCGCGTTCGTCGCCAGCTCCGGCGCGCTGACGATGAACTCTTCCTCTGTGTCCAGCAACGGGTTGCTGGCCAGCATCAGCTCGACTTCCTGGTGCAGCTCCAGCGTGGAGAGCTGCAGAAGGCGGATGGACTGCTGCAGCTGGGGTGTCAGTGCGAGATGCTGACTGAGGCGGACCTGCAGCGTCTGCTTCATGGCGCGCTACTCGACCTGGCTCTTTGCGGGCCGAGCGCCGGGCCGCTCCCAAGCCGGCCCGCCATGGCGATGTGCTTGCGGCTCAACGCCGCAAGCATCGCCGTCCCCGCGGGGACTGAGGCCGGACACGAGAAGTCCTGAGGACTTCTTGTGCCTTCCGAAGAGCAGACGCTCCGTCGGCTGCGCGGTCTGCAAGACCGACCAGACTCGCTCGCGTTCAGCGACGCGAGGATGGGCGAGGGGCAGGTCATCCGCTACATCCGGAAGTTTTCGCCGAGATAGACCTTGCGCACATCGGCGTTGGCCACGATCTCGTCGGGCGTGCCTTCGGCCAGCACGGCGCCCTCGCTGATGATGTAGGCGCGGTCGCAGATGCCCAGCGTCTCGCGCACGTTGTGGTCCGTGATCAGCACGCCGATGCCACGGCTCTTCAGGAAGCCGATGATGCGCTGGATCTCCAGCACGGCGATGGGGTCCACGCCCGCGAACGGCTCGTCCAGCAGGATGAAGCGCGGTTGCGTGGCGAGGGCCCGGGCGATCTCGACACGGCGGCGCTCGCCGCCCGACAGCGCCGGCGCCGGGCTATCGCGCAGGCCCTCGATGGACAGGTCGTGCAGCAGGCCGTTCAGCAGCTCATCGATGCGGCCCTTGGACAAGGCCTTGCCGCGCTCGTCCTGCTGCAGCTCCAGCACCGCGCGGATGTTCTGCTCGACGGTCAGCTTGCGGAAGATGGAGGCTTCCTGCGGCAGGTAGGACAGGCCCAGCCGCGCGCGCTGGTGGATGGGCAGGCGCTGCACCTCGGCGCCGTCGATGCGGATGATGCCGGCGTCGGAACGCACCAGGCCCACGATCATGTAGAAGCTCGTGGTCTTGCCGGCGCCGTTGGGGCCCAGCAGGCCCACGACCTCGCCGCAGTCGACGCGCAGATGGACGTTCTTGACGACCTTGCGCACGCCGTAGGTCTTGGCCAGCCCCTCGGCTTCGAGCCGGCTGCCGCACGCCGCCTGGGGCAGGCCGCCCTTGGAGTCCTCGGTGCTCATGGCGCCTTGCGCGGCGGTGTGAGCGTCGTGGACGGCTGCAGCGGCAGCGCGGCCGCCGGGGCCGATGAGGCCGGCGCCGCAGCGTCGCCCGGCTGCGCGCGCGGCATCATGACGATGCGGGTGCGGCCGTTCGGGTTGGGCGAGGCGCTGCCGCCCTCCAGCGTGAAGACCTCGGTGCGGCTGTCGTAGACGATGACCGCGCCGGTCACCTCGTCGGCCACGGTGGTGCCGCGCATGCGGCGCACGTTGGCGTTGCCGATGAAGCGCACGGTTTCGGTGCGGGTGTCGTATTCGAGCTGGTCGGCCGTGCCGGCGATGGACTCGCCGGGCACATCGCGTGCCTGGCGGAAGCTGACCGGGTTGCCGGCCGTGCCGCTGGCGAAGGCCTGGTGGTAGCCGTCACGCGTCTCGCGCACGTCCACCTTCTCGGCACGCAGCATCAGGCTGCCCTGCGTGATGATGACGTTGCCCAGCAGTTCGGTGCGCTGGTTCACGCTGTCGATGCGGCCCTGCTTGTCCTGCGTGAAGACCATGGGCTTGAGACGGTCGGCCTTCTCCGCGTGGGCGGCGACGGCGGCGAGCACGATGAGCAGGGGAAGGAGACGCGAAGGCATGGCGGCACGGAAGTTGCAAGCCATTCTATGGGCCCACCGTCCTCTGCTGCCTGGGTACCAGCCGCAGGCCGTCAGGAAACTTTGCCGCTTCGCGCCAGTTTGATGAGCGCGTCCGCGACTGCCAGCGCCTGCTGGCCATGGACCTGCTCGCTGAGGCCGGGTGCGGCGCCCATGCCGGGGCCGGTGCGCCAGCGCCCGGCGATGACCAGCGCCGGCACGTTGTCCACGCCGCAGGCCTCGGCCAGCTTCTGGCCCTGCGACACCTTGGTCTGCACGCCGAACGAGTTGAAGGTCTGCTTGAACCGGGCCGTGTCCGCGCCGAGCCTGCCAACCAGCGCGACCACGGCGGCCTCGTCATTGGCCTCGATGTTCTGGCGGTGGAAGGCGTTGAAGATGCCGGCATGCACGGCCGGTGTCAGCGCGCCCATGGCTTCCAGCGTGTAGAACATGCGCTGGTGCAGCTTCAGCATGGCCTGCTGGCCCACCGGCACGCGCCGGAAGGCCACATCCGCCGGCAACTGGTGCACCCAGGCCTCCAGCAGCGGGTCCAGCGCGAAGCAGTGCGGGCAGCGGTAGAAGAAGAACTCGATGACGTCGATCTTGCCGGGCGTGCCGGGCAGCGTCTGGGCCAGCCGCATGTACTGCTTGCCCTCGATCGGTCCGCCCTGGGCCCGCGCGGCCGGCAGCAGGCTGGCCGCGGCCAGTGCAACGGCAGCGTCGCGGCGCTTCATGCCTTGTTGCGCGCGCGCTGGATCAGGAAGTCGGTGACCTGCAGTGCCTTCTGGCCCAGCTCCAGCTCGTTCATGCGCTGGCCGGCGCCGGCCTGGGCGGGCGAGGTCAGGAAGCGGCCGCCGACGCCGATGCTGGGCACGCCGTCGATGCGGTAGGCCTCGGACAGCTTCTCGGCCTGCTGGCACTTGGTCACCACGCCGAAGGAGTTGTAGGCCTCCTGGTACTTGTTGGGGTCCACGCCCAGTGCGCTCAGGAACTTGGCCTGCGCCTTGGGGTCGTCCAGCGCCTGGCCCTGCTGGTGCATTGCGTTGAAGATGGCCGGGCGCACCTCGGCCTCCTTGCCCAGGGCTTCCAGCGCGTAGAACATGCGCTGGTGGATCTTCACGTTGGCGCGGAAGGCCACGTGCGCCTTGCGGAACGCCACGTCGGCGGGCAACTGCTTGCTCCAGGCCTCGATGGCCGGCTCGAACGCGTAGCAGTGCGGGCAGCCGTACCAGAAGAACTCGACGACTTCGATCTTGCCGGGCGTCGTCGGCAGCGGCGTGCCCAGCACGTTGTACTGGCGGCCCTCGACGGGGCCACCCTGGGCGAGGGCGGAGCCGGCAGCGCCGAGAACGGGCGCGGTGGCGAACAGGGCGGAGAAATCGCGGCGCTTCATGGCGTCAGGCTTCCTTGGGTGGATCGGTCGGTGGGAGAGTCAGCGTTGTACACGAACGAGATTGGCCTCGAAGCCAGCCCCTTCAATCTTGCGCTGCAGGTCTTCGGCGCCGTCGCGGGCGTCCATGGGCCCCAGGCGCACGCGGTAGACGGTGCGGCCGTTCTGCTCGCGCTCCATCACCTTGGCCGTGAAGCCCTGGATGGCCAGCTTGGCCTTCTGCGTCTCGGCCTCTTCGGGACGGGTGAACGCGCCGGCCTGCACGAAGTAGACGTAGGCATCGGCCGCGGACGTGGGTGCCGGCGCGGGCGCGCTGGCGGAGGCCGCGTCCGCCTTGGCGGTGGCCTTGGTGGGCGCGGGAGCGGGCGTGACCACCGGCGCCGGTGCCGGTGCCGTGGCGACCGGTGCGGGCTCGGAGGCTGCCGTTGCCGGCGCGTTGACGACGCCGCTGGCGCTGCGCCCGGCCTTGCCGGCCAGCGGCGCGTTCGGGTCCCAGTTGCGGTTGCGCTCGGCTTCCTGCGCGTCCTGCTCGGCGGTGCGCTGCGGCACCTTGTTCATGAAGGGGATGGGCGTCTTGTTGATGTACAGCGCCACGCCCAGCGAGATGGACAGGCCGACCAGCAGGCCCACGATCAGGCCCAGGACGAACCCGCCCTTCTGTTGCTTCTGGCCCGTGGGCTTGGATGCAGAACTCATTCGCTCTCCGAGGTGTCCGAGGATTCAGGAATGTCGCGGCTCATCTGCTCGGGCGCGCTCACGCCCAGCATGCCTAAAGCGTTGGCCAGCACCTGGCGCGTGGCGGCCAGCAGGGCGACGCGGGCGCGCGTGAGTTCGGGCGCCTGGTCCAGCACGCGCTCGGCGGCGTGGAAGGAGTGGTAGGCACCAGCCAGGTCGCGGGCGTAGAAGGCCACGTCGTGCGGCGCGATGCTGGCGGCGGCGCCGGTCAGCATGTCGGGGTAGGCGGCCAGCTTGAGCATCAGCGCTTCTTCCGTTGGCGCGGTCAGCAGGCTGAGGTCGGCGTTGGCGATGCTGCCCACGTCGCCGCCCCACTTGCGGATCACTGAACAGATGCGCGCATGTGCGTACTGCACGTAGAACACCGGGTTCTCGTCGTTCTGCTTCAGCGCGACGTCGACATCGAAGGTGAATTCGGTGTCGGCCTTGCGGCTGATGAGGAAAAAGCGCACCGCGTCGCGGCTGGTCCAGTCGATCAGGTCGCGCAGCGTCACGTAAGAGCCGGCGCGCTTGGAGATCTTGACCTCCGCGCCGTCCTTCATGACCGTGACCATCTTGTTCAGCACGTAGTCCGGGAAGCCTTGCGGGATGCCCAGGTTCTGCGCCTGCAGGCCGCCGCGCACGCGGGCGATGGTGCCGTGGTGGTCGGTGCCCTGGATGTTGATGCACTGCGTGTAGCCGCGCTCGAACTTGTTGACGTGGTAGGCCACGTCGGGCACGAAGTAGGTGTAGCCGCCGTCGGACTTGCGCATCACGCGGTCCTTGTCGTCACCGTAGTCGGTCGACTTGAACCACAGCGCGCCGCCTTCCTCGTAGGTCTTGCCGGCGTCGACGATGCGCTGCACCGCCGCCTCCAACTGGCCGCCCTTGTAGACGCTGGTTTCCAGGAAGTAGTTGTCGAACTTGAGGCCGAACGCCTGCAGGTCCAGGTCCTGCTCGTGGCGCAGGTAGGCCACGGCGAACTGGCGGATGCTGTCCAGGTCGTCGACGTCGCCCGATGCGGTGAACTCGCGGTCGTCGGCCTTGACCGTTTCACGGCGCAGGAAGGCGTCGGCGATGTCCTGGATGTAGTCGCCGTTGTAGGAGGCCTCGGGCCACTCGGCGTCGCCGGGCTTGAAGCCCTTCAGGCGCATCTGCGTGGAGTTGGCCAGCGTGGCGATCTGCACGCCGGCGTCGTTGTAATAGAACTCGCGGGTCACGTCGTGGCCCTGGCTCTGGAACACGGAGCAGATCGCGTCGCCCAGCGCCGCCTGGCGGGCGTGGCCCACGTGCAGCGGGCCGGTCGGGTTGGCGGAGACGAACTCCACCATGACGTGCTTGCCGGTCGCGGCGCGGTGGCCGAAGCTGGCACCCGCACTGAGCACTTCGCTCACGACGGCCTGCTTGGCCTCGGGCTTGAGGCGGATGTTGATGAAGCCCGGGCCGGCGATCTCCAGCGCCTGTACCCAGGTCTGGAAGGCGGGCTTGGCCTCGAGCGCGGCGATCAGGCGGGTGGCCAGTTCGCGCGGGTTGGCCTTCAGCGGCTTGGCCAGCTGCATGGCGGCCGTACAGGCGAAGTCGCCATGGGCGGCCTGCTTGGGGGATTCGAACGCCGCGACGGCGTTGGAGCCGGGAGCGATGTCCTGGAGAGAGTCGGCGAGTGCGGCGAGCAACGCCTGCTTGGCTTGGATCATGGACGCGATTTTAGGAGGCAGGGGCCACCGGGGTTGAACGCACCGAGCGGCCGATGCGCCGACTCACGGGGACGGGGCATCGTGGCAGGCCACGCAGAGCTTGTTGCCGTCGGGGTCGCGGAAGTAGGCGCCGTAGTAGTGGGGGTGGTAGTGCGGGCGCAGGCCCGGCGCGCCCTCGCAGGTGCCGCCCTGCGCCAGGGCCAGCGCGTGGGCACGGTCCACCAGGCCGCGGTCGCTGGCGAGCAGCGCCACCATGTGGCCGTTGCCGGGCGCGTGCTCGCCTTCGAACGGCCGGCCGATCACCAGCAGCGGCCGTGGCCCCGGGTGGCTCTGCCAGCCGGCCCAGCCGTCGGGGTCGCAGAACCGCTCGGGCACACCGAGCAGCGCCATCAGCGGCCGGTAGAAGGCCAGCGCGCGCTCGAAGTCGCGGATGCCGATGAAGACGTGGGAGAACAAGGCGCTGCACCTCCTGGGGCGGCCCGTATCATGCCGCGCGTGACCGCTGCCGCCGACGATCTGCCCGCCCACATCGGCCGTTACCAGGTGCTGCGACGCCTGGGCGAAGGGGCGACCAGCGACGTCTTCCTGGCGCGCGACCCGTTCCACGGCCCGGGCGAAGGGCGCGAGGTCGCCATCAAGCGCATGCGCGCCTGGGCGCCGCCGGCCGATGCGCCGGCCGGCGACTTCAGCCACCGCTTCTTCAGCGCCGAGGCCGCGCTGGCCGGGCAACTGCACCACCCCAACGTGGTGGCCATCGTCGATGCGGTGGCGAACCCGAATGAAGGCGAGGCGCCCTACCTCGTCATGGAGTACGTGCCCGGTGTCACGCTGAAGCACTTCTGCCGCAGCGACCGCCTGCTGCCGCTGGACCAGATCGTCGAGCTGGGCTTCAAGTGCGCGATGGCGCTGAGCTATGTCTACCGCCAGGGCGTCATCCACCGCGACGTGAAGCCGGCCAACCTGCTGGCGGTGCTGGACCCGGGCGGCCAGGTCGTGGACGTGAAGGTCAGCGACTTCGGCTCGGCGCTGAACCTGAACGCCGACGCGACGCAGATCCACCGCGTCGGCTCGCTGGCCTACATGCCGCCGGAGCAGATCGAGGGCGGTGACGTGGATTGCAGGGCCGACATCTACGCGCTGGGCGCCGTGCTGTACCACCTGGTCGCGGGCAAGCCGCCGTTCGACGCGCCCCACCAGATGGCGCTGATGCACCAGATCTACCACCAGCCGGCGTTGCCGCTGGTGGGCCAACGCGAGGGCGTCAGCGAAGCGCTGGATGCCGTCGTGCGGCGCGCGCTGGCCAAGGCCCCGGGCGAACGCTACGCGGACTGGGACAGCTTCGCGCAGGCGCTGTCGGCGCTGGTCGCGAGCCAGCAGGTGCCGCTGAACCGGCTGGGCGAGGTGCGCGACTCGGAGCGCTTCAACCTGCTGCGTTCGCTGGAGTTCTTCGCCGAGTTCGGCGACGTGCAGCTGTGGGAGGTCGTGCGGCGTGCGCGCTGGAAGCGCTATCCGGTCGGCTATGCGCTCTTCAAGCGCGGCCAGGAGGGCAACAGCTTCCACATCATTGCGCAGGGCGAGGTGGAGGTGTTCCGTGACGGGCGGCAGGTGGCCACGCTAGGCCAGGGGACTTCGGTGGGCGAGATGGCCTACCTGGCGCCCAACCCCGACCTGCGCCGCCACAGCACGGACATCAAGGTCAGCGTCGAGTGCACGACGATCTCGTTCACGCCCGACGCCATCGGCCAGTTGAGCCCGGAGTGCCAGCATCGCTTCGACCGGGGCTTCATTCGCGTGCTGGTGCGCCGGCTGCACGCCGCACACGAGGCCATGGCGCACCCGCGGCGCATCTTGTAACACCCGGTGTCGTCAACAGCACGCCGACAGCTTCGGGAAGATTCCCGGCTTGGCGCCGGTCAGCCCGCGTGTTGGAATCAGCGCGGCTGTATCCCCTCTCTGACCCATGAAGGAGCTCCCGATGAAACGAGTCGCCATCCTGCTGGCCTGCGCCGCTTTCGCCCTGGGTGCCCAGGCCACGCCACAGCAAGACAAGATGAAGTCCTGCAACGCCGAAGCCAAGGGCAAGAAAGGCGATGAGCGCAAGGCCTTCATGAAGGACTGCCTGGCCGCCAAGCCGGCCGCAGCGGCCGAGGCGGCCTCCGCGCCCGGCAACGCCGCCTGCGAGAAGTCCGCCGCCGACAAGAAGCTGCATGGCGCCGCCGCCAAGAGCCACATCAAGAAGTGCATGGCCGACGGCGCCGCCTCCGCCGCGAAATGACGCGCTGAGCCGCCGTTCCCCTCTGCAGGAGCCACCTTCGGGTGGCTCTTTGCATTGCAGGGCCTGCGCCTCGGTATAGGTGCCGTCCGACATCAGCTCGGCCCGTGCGCCGGTGCCGCCCGCCGTGCCGGGCGACGACAGTTGAGCCATCCGAACACGTTCCCGAAAGGAGCACACCATGACCACGCTCGACATGATCTCCAGCCCCGGCACCGCCTACTGGCGTCTGACGGCGCTGTCCCTGGTGGCCGCCACCATGCTGGCCCTGACCGGTTGCGCGGGCATGTCCCAACGCGAAACCAGCACCGTCGTCGGTGCCACCGCCGGTGCCGTCATCGGCGGTGCTGTCACCGGCTCCACCGCAGGTGCTGCGATTGGCGCTGCCGCCGGTGGCGTCGTTGGCAACGAAGTGTCCAAGCGTCGCCCGAATTGAGGCCTGCCATGACGAACTCTGACAAGACTTCCGCCCTGCGCGTGACCCTGCTGTCGTTGGCCGCTGCGGCGACCCTGGCGATGACCGGCTGCGCGAGCATGTCGGGCCGTGAAACCAGCACCGTCGTGGGCGCCACGGTCGGTGCCGTCGCGGGCGGAGTGCTGACCGGCACGACGGCGGGTGCGGCGGTGGGCGCCGCAGCCGGCGGCGTCGTCGGCAACGAGATTTCCAAGCGCACGCCGAAGTAGAACGCTGCTCTCCCAAACGCACAAAAGCCGCCGTCCCGTTCGGGAGGGCGGCTTTTTTATTCAAAGCGGCGTCAGAACTTGTAGCGCGCCTCCAGGTAGTACTGGCGGCCGGACACGTCCAGCTTCTGCTGTTCCAGTTCGCTGTAGCGGTACTGGGCGCGGGTCGGGTTCGTCAGGTTGGTGGCGTTGAACGACAACTGCAACTGCTCGTTGATGTTGTAGTTGATCGAGAGGTCGACGTTGCTGACCGGTGCCGCCATCGTCGGCGCAGCCGGCATCGTGACGCCGTTGATGACGGTGTTGCCCTGGCTGTTGGTCGTTGGCGAAGGCGCCGTCGTGCTGGATACGTACTTGCCGCGGTAGTTGTAGACCAGGCGCACGCTGAACAGGTCGTTCTCGAAGTAGCCGCCCAGGTTGGCGGAGTACTTGGAGACGCCCGGCATCGGCCGGCCGTCGGCGACCTTGTTGTCGGCCACGCTGACGTTGGACTGGATGCCGAAGCCTGCGCCGATGGGCTGTTCGTACGCCACTTCCACGCCCTTGATGCGCGCCTTTTGCTGGCCCGTCGTCGTGATGTAGTAGGTGCGCATCGCGCCGGTCGTCGGGTCGGCCAGGTCGATGGTTGCGTCCTGCTGCACGGTGCCGGTCTTGGCGTAGCCGTCGATCAGCGAGTCGAACAGGCTGACGGACAGCATCGCGCGCTTGGCGAAGAACCACGACAGCGACACATCGGTGTTGCGCGAGGTCATCGGCTTCAGCGCCGGGTTCGGACCCGACACCAGGCAGATGCCGGTGCTGCAGCTCGGCGAGCCGTAGGCGGCGCCGTAGAGGTTGTAGTTCTGCCGGCCGATGGTCTCGCTGGCGCCGAAGCGGGCGATCAGCTCGGGCGTCAGCTCGAAGCGCAGGTTCAGGCTGGGCAGCAAGTTGTCGAAGCGCTTGCTGGTGGCGGTCTTGTAGTAGATCGTGCCGGTGTTGCCGTTCCAGGGCACGCCGTCGAAGTAGTTCACCGCGTCGCCGGCCGTCACGATGGCCGTCGGGTAGGCCGCGCAGGGCACCACCGTCTTGCCCGGCTCGATGCGCGTGCACTTGCCCGCCGGCACCGGCGTGGGCGCCTGCGCGTCCACCTGCGTGCGCACGACGCGCAGGCCGATGTTGCCCGACCACCAGTTCTTCTCACCCTCCAGGTTCTGCATCAGGTAGACGGCGCTCTGCTGTTCGCGCATCTGGATCTCCGACGCCACGAAGCGCTCGAAGTCGGAATTCGTCTCCTTGATGGCCTTGTCGAAGTAGTTGACGAGGAACTCGCGCGGGAAATAGAAGCCGGTGCGCTCCCAGTTGCCGCCGCCCAGCGAGGCGCCGAAATCGCCCGGGAAGGACACGGAGGCGGCCGGATCGGGCGTGTCCGTCAGCGGGTTGAAAGCCGCGTGCATGGCCTTGATCGTGCGGCGGAAGTCGCGGCGGTGGTCGGCATAGCGAACGCCGAAATTCAGCGTCGCGAAGATGCCGCTTTCCTGCGTGTACTCGCCGTCCACGGCGATGCTGTTCTCGCGATCCACCGTCTTGTACTTGTTGGCCAGGCTGCGCGAGACCAGCTTGTAGCCGCTGCCGTCGGCCAGCGTGGCCGACGACGCGCCGGTGCCGGCGCCGATGTACTTGAAGTCCGGCGCTTCCTGCAGGCCGTTCATCGAGTAGGAGATGCCGGTGCCGTAGCGGGCGAAAGTCAGGCCGCGGTCCATCTCCGTCGTGCCGACGCCGCGCGTCGTGCTGAACTGGCCCTTCAGCACCATGTCCTTGCTGGCCTGCCACTTGGCGTCCAGGTCCAGGAAGCCGCTGCTGGCGCTGGCGCCGCTGCGGTAGAAGCCTTCGGAGTTGCCGACGTACTGCGGCGTCGTGCCGTCCGGGAAGACGATGTCGGCGCTCTTCAGCACCCGGAGCTTGTCGCCGTAGAGCGTGGTCTCTTCGACGATGACGGGGTTCTTGATCTGCGCGTAGACGCGCTGGCCGTTGGAGTTCGTGAAGATGTTGGTCTCGCCGGTCGGGCCGGCCAGGCCGCGCAGCATGCTGTTCAGCGCGCCCATCGTCGCGCGGCCGAAGTTGGCCGCGTTCATCTTGGAATAGAAGCCGGTGGCGGACAGGTCCAGCGAGTCGGTCGGGCGCACCTGCAGCGCCAGCATGCCGCCCTTGCGGTCGCGCACGCCTTCGACGAACTCCGAAGCCAGGCTGCCCGGCATGCGCACGCCGTTCAGGTCGGACGCCTTGTAGCCGGTGCCGGCCAGCGACGCGTCGGTGATGCCCAGCATCGTGGCCGTGTTGATCTGGTCCCAGCCGGAGTTGGCGCCATAGCCCAGGCGCGACACGGAGTCGCGGCGCACATAGCGCTTCTCGGCGAACACCTGGCCGATGATGCCCAGCGTGTTGGCGTCGTTCTTCCAGTTGACGCTGGCGTTGAGCTGCGGGCTGCTCTTGCCCGGCAGGTCGGCGTAGACGGCGCCGGCGCTCAGCAGGCCGCCCAGGCGCTTGGGCTCGTCCAGTGGCTTGCGCGTCGTCACGTTGACGGTGCCGGCCAGGCCGCCGTCCGCGATGTTGGCCTGCGAGGTCTTGTAGACCGTGGCCGCGTTCAGCACCGACGACGGCATCAGGCTCAGCGACGTGCTGCGGCTGCTGCTGCTCTGGTCGGCCAGGTACCAGTCACCGCCGCTGACAGTGTGGCCGTTGAACAGGATGAGGCTCATGTCCGGGTTGGTGCCGCGCATGGACACCTTCTCGGCCTCGTCGTAGTCCTTGCGCACGGCCACGCCGACGATGCGCTGCAGCGAGTCGGCGAGGTTCTTGTCGGGCATCTTGCCGACATCCAGCGCGGTGATGACGTCCACGTTGGCGGACGCATCGCGCTTCATGACCAGCGAGCGCTCGTTGGACGCGCGGATGCCGGTCACGACGACCGATTCCAGCGACTGCGTCTTGGGCTTGTCGGCGTCCTGGGGCTGGGCCTGCTGCGCCAAGGCCGCGCCCTGCATCGCGGCGAGCAGGCAGACGAGGCCGTGGCTCACCGGTGTGAACTTGAATTTCATTTCTGTCTCCGCAACTGTCGAATCGCAAAGATTCTTGCGAAGCGCAGTTGTCACGCGATTCGTCACGGGGCGAAAGTCGGCACCGAAGCAACACTCCGCGCATGACGGAATGACGCGAGGGCATGTGCCCCCGTTATGACCTGCCCCGCGCCGTCCCTAAACGACGTGACAGGCCACCTGGCGGCCGTCCACCGCGCGCAGCAGCGGCACCTCGTCCCTGCAGCGCGCCACGGCCAGCGGGCAGCGCTTGTGGAAGGTGCAGCCGCTGGGCGGGTTCAAGGGGCTGGGCAGCTCGCCATGGATGACGATGCGCTCGCGCCGGTCCACCGCGCGCAGTGCCGGCGTGGCGCTCATCAGCGCCCGGGTGTACGGGTGCAGCGGCTGCGCGAACAGCGTCTTCTTGGCGCCCACCTCGACGGCCGCGCCCAGGTACATCACCATCACGTCGTCGGCCACGTGCTCCACGACCGACAGGTTGTGCGAGATGAACACGTAGCCCGTGCCGAACTCGTCCTGCAGGTCCATGAACAGGTTCAGGATCTGCGCCTGGATGGACACGTCCAGCGCGCTGACCGGCTCGTCGGCGACGACGATGCCCGGGTTCAGGATCATGGCCCGCGCGATGGCGATGCGCTGGCGCTGGCCGCCGGAGAACATGTGCGGGTAGCGGCGCAGGTGCTCGGGCCGCAGGCCCACCTTGGTGGCGAGTGCCGCCACGCGCTCGCGGCGCTCCAGCGTGCCCATCGGCGTGTTGATCAGCAGCGGCTCGGCGAGCGTGGTCGCGATGGTCTTGCGCGGGTTCAGCGACGCGAACGGGTTCTGGAACACCATCTGCACCTGGCGGCGCAGCGTCTTCAGCGTGGCCGCGTCGGCCGTCGCGGCGTCGGTGCCGCCGATCTTCAGCGCGCCGCGCGTCGGCGGCTCGATCAGCGTCAGCTGCCGCGCCAGCGTGCTCTTGCCGCAGCCGGACTCGCCGACGACGGCCAGCGTCTTGCGGGGCTTCAGCGTGAAGCTGACGCCGGCCAGTGCCTTGACCGTCGCCTTGGGCTTGAACAGGCCGCGGCTGACCGTGTAGTGCTTGGCCAGGTCGGTCGCCTCGAGAAGCAGCTCAGACATGCGCTGCCTCCTCGACTGGATAGAAGCAGCGCACGCCGTCCTGCAGCGCCGGCCGCTCGGCCACGCAGCGCGGCTGCACGCGCGGGCAGCGCGGGCTGAGCAGGCAGCCCGCGGGCCGGTCCAGCGCGCCGGGCACGATGCCGGGCAGCGCGGACAGGCGCCTCTCACCCGCGCTGTGCTCGGGAATCGCGGCCAGCAGCGCGTTCGTGTACGGGTGGCGCGGCGCGTCGAACAACCCCGGCACCGGCCCGGTCTCGACGACCTGGCCGGCATACATGACGGCCACGCGCTGAGCCATCTCGGCCACCACTGCGAGGTCGTGCGTGATCATGATGAGGCCCATGCCCTGCTCGCGCTGCAGCTTCAGCAGCAGCGCCATGATCTGGGCCTGGATGGTCACGTCCAGCGCGGTGGTCGGCTCGTCGGCGATCAGCAGCTTCGGGCCGCAGGCGATGGCCATCGCGATCATCACGCGCTGGTTCATGCCGCCCGACAGCTGGTGCGGGTAGGCATTCGCGCGGCTGGCTGCGTCGGGGATCTCGACCTGCTCCAGCAATTCGACGACACGCTGCCTCGCCGCCTTGCCGCGCAGGCCGAGGTGGGCCTTCAGCACTTCGGCGATCTGTGCGCCGACGGTGTAGCTCGGGTTCAGGCTGGTCAGCGCATCCTGGAACACCATGGCCACGTCGCGGCCGATCAGTGCGCGGCGTTCGCGCGGCGACAGCTTCAGCAGGTCGCGGCCTTCGAACTCGATGGCGTCGGCGGTGACTTTGCCGGGGGCGTCGATGAGGCCCATGAGGGCCAGCATGGTGACGGACTTGCCGGAGCCGGATTCGCCGACGATGCCGAGGAGTTCGCCGGCTTGCAGCGTCAGGTCCACGCCGTCGACTGCAGGGAAGGTGCCGAACTGGACCTTCAGGTTCTTGATCGTGAGAAGGCTCATGCGGGCTCGCTACTGCGGGGTGATGGCGAGTGCCGTGCCGGGATGCGCGCCCGGCAGCGCGGTAACTTTCTTCTGCGGGGCCAGAAGAAAGTCACCAAAGAAGAGGCCCTGAACCGCACACGAGCACCACGTGCACGAGCTGCGCCGCGGAACAGCCACTCGGCGAGCGGGAAGAAGCGAGCCGCTGCGCTCTCGCACATGACATGTCACCGCCGGCGCGCCGCCCGCATCGCACCGCCCAACGCGCGGCTGCACGCCGGGCTCACGAGTCGAAGAAGGCAGCGTCGCTCGGGCGACGCGACCATCCCATTGATCGAGGCGACGGCGCAGCCGAGCCGAAGGGCTTTGCGGAACTCCCCCTTCAAAACCGCCGAGAAGCGCAGAAGGCCAAGGCGTGCGCGAAGCGCACTTCAAGAACTGACTCGCGACGCTTGTTTGAGCAGAGCGTAGCGACGCGAGTTCGGCGCGGCCTTGGCCTTTGAGCATCGCAGGGCACCCGAAGGGCGGTTTTGTCGGGGCGTCTTTCTTGGTTACTTCTTTGGACGGCCAAAGAAGTGACTCGCCCGCCGGGGCGAGTCCCGGCAATCGTGGCGTCCGCCCATAACCGCGAAAAGGCAGGCCGCCCATTCACGCCACCTTCTTCAACTTCGGGTCCAGCGCATCCCGCAGCCCATCGCCCATCAGGTTGATCGCCAGCACCGTCACCAGAATCGTCAGCCCCGGCAGCGTCACCACCCACGGCGCCCGCGTGATGTAGTCCCGCGCTGCGGACAGCATGGTGCCCCACTCCGGCGTCGGCGCCTGCACGCCCAGGCCCAGGAAGCCCAGCCCCGCCGTCTCCAGGATGGCGGAAGAAAAGCTCAACGTCGCGTTGACGATCAACGGCGCCATGCAATTGGGCAGCACGGTGATGAACATCAGCCGCCACACGCTGGCACCGGCCACGCGGCTGGCCGTCACGTAGTCGCGGCCGATCTCGGCCAGCGCCGCGGCACGCGTCAGCCGCACATAGCCCGGCAGCGCGCCGATGGCGATGGCGATGACCGTGTTGACCAGGCCGGGCCCGAGGATGGTGATGACGCAGATGGCAAGCAGCAGCGCCGGCAGCGCCAGCACGATATCCATCACCCGCATGATGGCCGGCGACAGCCAGCGCTGGAAGAACGCCGCCAGCAGCCCCAGCATCACGCCCGGCACCAGCGACAGCGTGACTGCGGCCAGGCCGATGCCCAGCGACACGCGGCCGCCGTGCAGCAGCCGGCTCAGCATGTCGCGGCCCAGCTCGTCCGTGCCCAGCAGAAAGCGCGTGCCGCCGCCTTCGGCCCAGACGGGCGGCGTCAGCATGAAGTCGCGGTACTGCTCGATGGGATCGTGCGGCGCGATCAGCGGCGCGAGAAGCGACGCGACGGCAATCAGCGCGAACACCACCAGCGCAATGAACGCGCCGCGGTTGGCCGCGAAGCCCAGCCAGAACTCGCGCAGCGGGCCGGGCGGTTCGATGGGTTTGTCGAGGACGGCGCTCATGCGCGGTGCTCCTGCAGCATCAGTCGGGCCTCCACCCGGTCCAGCCCCGGCGCCAGGCCGTCGACCTCGCGCTCGGTGACCTCGAAGCCCCGCTTGACGAAGAAGCCCTCGCTGAGCTGGCTGGTCGTGATCGACACCGCGCTCACGCCGCCCGCTTCACGGATGGCCTGCAGTCGTGCGTCCAGCAGCGCACGGCCGATGCCCTGGCCGTGCAGCTCGCGCTGCGCCAGCCCCCAGCACAGGCGCGCCTCGCCATCGCGGGCGTACCAGCCGCCGCAGGCGACCACGCGACCGTCCCGTTCGGCGACGACATAGCCCGGCGGGCCGGCGCGCAGGAAGTCCTCGAATTCGGACCGCTCGCTGATGGTGAAGTAGCGCGGCACGTTGCCATCGAACAGCGCCAGGCAGGCGGACAGGTCAGCCGGCGCATACGCGCGGATGCGGACGGCGGCGCTCAATGGCCACCTCCGCGGATGCGCGGATTCACCACGCCATAGAGCACATCCACCACCAGGTTCACGACGATGAAGGTCAACGCCGAGATCAGGATGCCCGCCTGCACCACCGGGTAGTCCCGCCGGCCGATCGAGTCGATCAGCCACTTGCCGATGCCCGGCCACGAGAAGATGGTCTCGGTCAGCACGGCACCGGCCAGCAGGCTGCCGGTCTGCAGGCCCACGACCGTCAGCACCGGGATCAGCGCGTTGCGCAGTGCATGCACGACGACCACGCGCGTGGGCGACAGGCCCTTGGCGCGCGCCGTGCGCACGTAGTCTTCGCGCAGCACCTCCAGCATGGACGAGCGCGTCATGCGCGCCACCACCGCCAGCGTGCTGGTGCCCAGCACCAGCGCCGGCAGGATCAGGTGCATCAGCGCGGACTTGAACGCGCCTTCCTCGCCCGACAGCCACGCGTCGATCAGCATGAAGCCGGTCACGCGCTCGGGGTCGAACTCGATGCCGATGCGGCCCGACACCGGCGTCCAGCCCAGCTGCACCGAGAAGAACATGATGAGGATCAGCCCCCACCAGAACACCGGCATGGAATAGCCCACCGTGGCCATGCCCATCACGCCCTGGTCCAGCAGCGAGCCGCGCTTGAGCCCTGCGCTTACGCCCAGCAGCAGCCCGAAGCCCACTGCGAAGATCAGCGCGGCCGTCGCCAGCTCCACCGTCGCCGGGAACAGCGCCGCGAACTCCTTGCTGACCGGCTCGCGGCTGACCAGGCTCTGGCCCAGGTCACCGTGCAGCAGCTTGCCCACGTAGTCCGCATACTGCACCGGCAGCGGCTGATCCAGCCCCATGCGCTTGACCAGCGCGGCATGCGCCTCCGGGTCCAGCCGGCGCTCGCCCATCATGACCTCGATGGGGTCGCCCGGCACGAGGCGGATCAGGCCGAACGCGACGATCGTGATGCCGACGAGCGTCGGCACCAGCGTGGCCAGGCGTTTGAGCAGGAAGGCGAACATCTACCAGCGCGACGTGTACGGCCGCG
Organism: Roseateles sp.; assembly: GCF_965229315.1. Taxonomy (GTDB): domain Bacteria; phylum Pseudomonadota; class Gammaproteobacteria; order Burkholderiales; family Burkholderiaceae_C; genus Pelomonas. The sequence continues at coordinate 968,225 of NZ_CBDDJA010000001.1, read as the reverse complement.
TCTCGGTCTCGCCGCCGGCCACGCGCATCGCGCCGGGCGTGGACGCCACCTCGATGAGCGCGGCCGTCTCGGCGTCCGGCGTGCCGGAGATGTCGCGCGGGCGGTACTTCATCTGGAAGGTCGCGATGACCTCACGGGTCAGCACGTCCATCTGGCCCGAGCGCGACACGTTGTAGCCGATGCGCGCCAGCCGCTCCTGCAGCCAGGCGGCGTCGCGCGGCGCGACCTCGTGCTCCAGCGTCTTCAACACCACCAGCGGGCCGTCCGGCCAGGGGATGAGGCCGGCGTCGGCGAACTGCTTCCACGGGAACTGCGGCCCCGGGTCCTGCTTTCGGCCGGGCGCGATGTCGGCGTGGCCGATGATGCGTTCGGGCCGCACGTTGTGGCGCTTCTGGATGTCGCGCACCAGCGCGATGACCTCGTCGATCTGCGCCTGCGGAAACGGTGCGTAGACGCGCCCGCCGGGGCCGTCCACATAGCCCGGGTTGACGATCTCGATGCCGATGGAAGCCGAGTTCAGATTGGTGTTGCCGGCCCAGTAGCTGGCGCCGGCATGCCAGGCGCGGCGGTTCTCGTCCACCAGCGCGTAGCTGGCCACCGGGTTGTCGCGCACCAGGTAGTGCGCCGACACCTGGCCGCCGGTGGTCAGCACCTTCAGCGACTTCTCCCAGTCCAGCACCGTGTAGTGCAGCACGATGTAGAGCGCGCGGCTGTCCTGGTTCTGCGACGTGTAGCTGCGGTCGATGACGGGCGGGCGCACGACGGCAGCGGGCGTGGTGGCCGCTGCCGGCGTGGCGGCGGTGCCGGGCGTGGCCGGCGCGGAGCCGGGCGGCGTGGGCGCCACGCTGGCGCAGGCGCTCAGCAGCAGGGCCAGGGAGGCGGCAACGAGGGCGGAGGTCTTCATGCGTGGGACAGGCGTGGCCAAGACCGGATTGTTGCAGTGCACCCGGCACGCCACCCCCGGGTGTGCCCGCGGATGCCATGTCGGAGGGCGCGGCGGGTATGAATGCAGGTGATGGTCCGGCCAGAATGCGCCATGAGCTACACCACGCTGCACGCCACGCCCACCGCCGAAACCTACCAGCACCTGCGGGTCGCCTCGGGCCTGAGCCCCAAGTCCGCCGAGGCCGCTGCGAAGGGCCTGCCCAACACGCTGTTCGCCGTGCAACTGCTGCACGACGGCCAGCCCATCGCCATGGGCCGCGTCATCGGCGACGGCGGCACGGCCTTCCAGGTGGTGGACATCGCCGTGCTGCCGGCGCACCAGGGCCGCGGCCTGGGCAAGCGCGTCATGAGCGAGATCGCCGCCTGGCTGCGCGAGCACGTGCCGCCCAGCGGCTACGTCAGCCTGCTGGCCGACGTGCCGGCCGATGCGCTGTACGCGCAGTTCGGCTTCACGCACACGGCACCGCGCACGGTGGGCATGGCGTGGAAGCGGCCGGGCTGAAGCGCCGAAGGACCGGGGCCATGAAGATCGCCGACATGAACTGGATGCAGGTCGAGGACTACCTGCGCGGCGACGACCGCTGCCTGCTGCCCATCGGCTGCACCGAGCAGCACGCCTACCTGAGCCTCGCGGTGGATGCCATCCTGGCCGAGCGCGTCGCCGTGGAGGCGGCCGAGCCGCTGGGCGTGCCGGTGTTCCCGGTGCTGCCGTTCGGCATCACGCCGTCGTTCATGAGCTACCCGGGCACGGTCACGCTGAAGGTCGACACGATGCTGCGCGTCGTCACCGACCTGCTGGACAGCCTGGACCACCAGGGCTTTCGCCGCATCCTCATCGTCAACGGCCATGGCGGCAACCAGCCCGTGGCTGCCGCCGCCGCCGAGTGGATGGCCGCACATCCGCGCACCCGCGTGCGCCTGCACAACTGGTGGAACGCGCCGCGGACGCTGGCCTATGTGAAGAGCATCGACCCGCACTCGGCCCATGCGTCGTGGATGGAGAACCTGCCCTGGACGCGGCTGGCCGACGTGGCCCAGCCGGAGGGCCGCAAGCCCCCCGTGGACTACCGCCGTTATGCCGTGCTGCCGCCCGACGCGGCGCGCGAGCTGGCCGGCGACGGGAACTTCGGTGGCGCCTACGAGCGGCCGGATGCCGAGGTGCTGGAGATGTGGCGCATCGCCGTCGATGAGACGCGAGCGCTCATCGAGGGGCCGTGGGCGTGAAGCGCGCGTGGCTGGCGCTCTCGCTGGGGCTGGCATTGGCCAGTCCTGCAGCACTGGCCCGGTGCGGCGGCGGTGGCGTGCCATCGCCGCATGGCGGCGATTCGCGTGACAGCTACGGCATGGCCTGGTATTCGCGGCCCGTCTGCTATCGCGCAGAGTTCGCTCCCGGCGGGCTGACGCTGGATGCCGAGGCGCGTGCAGGCCTGTCTCAACGGCTGGAGGGTGCCCGGAGGCTGTATCGCACGGACTGTGTGGCCGTCGCGTACGGGCCGGAGCAGCCCGACCATGATGCGGCTCGTGTGGCCTACCTGCGATGGTGGTTGGGCCTGCAGCAGGTCGCGCTGCACCTCGACCCGCCCGAGCAACCCCGCTGGTCTGCCGACTCGATGCCTGCAAGAGGCGGCGACAGCGTCGAACTGCAGATCACGCGCTGCCGCTGAACTGCCGTGCTCAGCGCCGCCGCGCGGTGCCCTTACGCGCCGGCTTCGCGTCGGCCTCGGCCGCCATCTGCAGCGGCGCCAGCGCGGCCAGCCCGTCGAGCTGCGCGATGAAGCGCTGCAGGTAGTCGGGCGACAGCGTGTGCAGCTGCTGCAGCGCGCGCCGCACCAGCACATGGCTGTTCAGCGGGCCCAGTGTCTCGGGCACCGGTGCTTCCACCTCGGCCAGCCGGCGCGCCAGGCGCAGGTCGCTCCAGGTGCGCCGGTGGGCCTGGACGTTGCGCAGCTCGGGGCTGGCGTGGGCCTGCCGCAGCTGGGCGACGAGTTCGGCCAGCGGTCCGGGTGCGCGTGCAGACCGGGGCGCCGGCTGCGGGACAGCCGCCTGTCGCGCGTGCTGCTCCAGCAGGCCGACCAGCCGTTCCCGCAGTGCGCCGTGTGGCTGTGCGGCGGCGCGGCACGCCAGCGCCTGCAGCACGCGCGCCTGCACCGGGTCGCCCGCGGCCTGCGCGTCGGCCCAGGCGAGCGGATCGTCCGGCGCCGTCATGCCGGGGCGGACGCCGCTGCGCGCCTGGGCCGCGGCGTGGGCGCGATCTCCACGCGCCGGTTCAGCGCCCGGCCCGCGGCCTCGTCGTTGGACGCCACCGGCTGCTGCGGCCCGAAGGCGGCGGCGAACACCGCGTCGGGCGGCAGGCCTTCGGCCATCAACACGCGCGTGACCGTCAGTGCACGCTGGGCCGACAGCTCCAGGTTGTCGGCGAACTTCGGCGCGCCCTTGCCCGTGACGAGGCCGCGGTCGTCGGTGAAGCCGCTGACCATCAGGATCTCGTCGCGCTGCGCGAGGTAGGTGCGCAGCGGCACGGCCAGGCTCTTGATCAGCGCGCGGCCGTCCGCATGCAGCTGGTCCGAGCCGGTGGCGAACAGCACGGCGCCGCTGATGCCGATGCGGCCTTCCACCAGCGTGATGCGCCCCGACCTCAACGAGTCCGCCAGCGGCCCGGCCAGTGCGCGTTCCAGCGCCTCGCGCCGCTGCTGCTCGGCCTGGCGCTGCTGCACCTCAGCCTCCAGCTGGTTGGCCAGGTCCAACTGGCCCACCAGCGCCGCGGCCAGCACCAGCACGAACGCACCCAGCACGCCGGCCATCAGGTCGCCGAACGCGGCCCAGGCCGGGGCGCCCCCGCCTTCAAGGCCGGCGTCCTGCTCCAGCTCCAGCGGCTCATCCATGCGCGGCGGCTCCCTGCAGCGCGTCCAGCACGGCTTTCTGCGAACCCAGGCACAGGTCGATGACCTCGCGCGCCTGCGCCACGTAGTAGCCCAGCTGCTCGTCGCTGCGCGTCATCGCGCCGGCCAGGCGCTCCTCCAGCGCAGCCAGGTGCTGCACGAGCTGCGCGTTCGAGCCCTGGAACTGTTCGACCGCGGCGCCAAAGCCTTCGCCCAGGCTGCCCATCTCGGCGGCGCTGGCGGCCAGGTGCACCGCGGCGTCGGCCAGCGTGCGGCCTGTCGTGTCGGCCTGCGTGGCGAAGCGTTCGCCCAGCGCCTGGAGCTGCGTGGCGGAGCCGACCACCAGTGCATCGACCTGGGAGGACGCGCTGGCCGCCAGCGAACTGACCTGCGACGACGCGCTGCCGACCAGCGCATCGATGGCCGCGCGCTGCTCGCCCGCCGCCTGCTGCAGCGAGGCCAGCAGCGTGGCGACGGTCTGCATCAGCTCGGCCCGTTCGGCCAGCGCGGCGCGGTCCTGCGCCTGGCTCTGCGCGAGCTGTTCGCGCAGCGCGGCCACCACCTCGACGGCGGCGCGCGGCGCCTCGCCCGCGGCCTTCAGCAGCGCGCCGGCCTCGCTCAGCGTCGCCTGCGCCTGGTCCTGCGCCTGGGCGACCAGCTCGCGCGTGTGGCCCAGCAGGCCGTCGGCCAGTTGCTGCTGCTGCGCGAGCTGTGCGGCGCCTGCGGACTGCAGCTCGGTGCGCCAGGCCGCCAGGCGCTCGGCGTCGTTGGCGGCGTGGGCCGACTGCAGGCGCTGGTGCGCGTCGGCCAGTGCGGCGACGGCCACCTGCGTCTGCGCCGCGAAACCGGCGGTCAGCTCGGCCAGCGCGTGCTGCGTGCGCTCGCTGCTGGTGGCCGCGGCCTGCTCGGCGGCCTCGCGCTGGGCGGCGAACAGCGCTTCGCTGGCGGCGCGTTGCGCGGCCAGCGCCTGGGCTTCGGCACGCGACTGTGCGCTGCGCTGTTCGTCCTGATCGGCCTGTGCGGCCCGCTGCGCGGCCTGCGCGGCGGCCAGGCGGTCCAGCAGGTCCTGCGTCTGCGCCGCGAAGCGCTCGGCGGCTTGCGCGGCGGCCTGCTGTGCCTGGGCACACTGGTCGGCCAGCGCGTCGAGCTGGGCCTGCAGCGCGGTGGCACGGGCCCCGTCGGCCTCGGCCTGCGCAGCCTGCTGGCGCGCGGCGGTCTCGCCCAGCGCGGCCAGCAGCGCCTGCGCCTCGGTGGCCCAGCGCTCGCCCAGGCGCTGCACGGCGTCCTGCGTGGCCTGGCCCGTGTCGGCCAGCAGCTGCAGCGCGGCCTGGCGTTGCTGCGCCAGGCCGTCGGCCTGCGCGGCCGCGGCCGCGGCGCTGTGCTGGGTGATCTGCGCCAGGCCCGCGTCGAAGCGCGTGGCCAGCGCACCGAGTTGCCCGGCCACGTGGGCGGCGACGCGCTCGTGCAGCGCGGCGGCCTCGCGGGCGATGCCGGCCATCGCGGCCTCGGCGGCGGGCTGGATGGCCGCGCCGGCCAGGCGGGCGCTGTCGGCCAGGCTGGCGCGCAGCGTCGTGTCCACGCTGGCCGCCAGCGCCTGGTAGGCCGTGCGCGTCTCGTCGTGGAACTTCGCCTGCGCGGCCTTGCGGGCGTCCTCGTGGCGGGCGTTCTGCGCGGCGAGCTGGTCGGCCATCTGCTGCGCGAACTGCTGCAGCTGCGCCACCAGCTCGCGCTGGCGGGCCTGTGCCGCCTCGGACGCGGCCTCATCGGCGGCCTGCTGCGCCTGGGCGCGGCGGTGGGCGGCGGTCAGCGCTCGCAGCGGGCCCAGCAGGGCGGCGTCGAGCTGCCCGGCCACGGCCGCGCGTTCGCGGCGGGCCAGCGCCACCATCAGGCCCAGCATGGCCGAGCCGGCCACGCCGGCCACGCTGGCGCTGAAGGCCAGTCCCAGGCCCTGCACCGGCGCGCCCAGCGCCACGCGCAGCGCCGCCAGGTCGGCGGTGGCGCTGACGGCCTGGGCCGTGCCGCCCAGCGTGATGACCAGGCCGATGAAGGTGCCCAGCATGCCCAGCAGCACCAGCAGGCCCGACAGCGCGGGCGCGAGGGCCAGCCCCGGCAGCGCCACGCGCAGGCCTTCCAGCCGCTGCTGCACGGCGGCGCGCAGCATCGGCGGCACGCGGGCCAGCCAGCCGTCGTCGGCCGGCGTGGCGAGCGCGGCGGCCAGCGCGCGGCTGGCGCGGCGCAAGGCCTGCAGCTCCAGCACGCCCAGCACGAAGAACGCGGCGATCAGCAGCGTCATCGCCAGCGCCACCGGGTGGTGCCGCGAAGCGGCCAGCCCGGCACCGGCGATGCCCGCAAGGCCGGCGGCCAGGGCCAGGAGGTAGAGCGTGTTCAGGAAACGGTTCATCGGGGTCAAGCCGCGGCAGTGGCCGCGTCTTCCTGGTGCAGGGCTTCGACGAGGCCCAGCACCGGTTGCAGTCGGAGGTCCAGCTCGGCCCGCAGCGCACGCTGCAGGTCGGGCCAGAAGCGAAGGCGCCAGTCGCGCGGGTCGGCGCCGTGGTGGGTTTCGGCGCGGCGCGTCAGCAGCGCCGGCAGGCCGGCCAGGCGCTGCTTTTCCTGCGCGACCAGCGCCCGCTCGAACAGCAGGTCCAGTTCGGCCAGCCGTGCCAGCGCGCCGGACGCCTCGGCCAGCCGCGGGCGCAGCCGCTCGCGCAGCGTGGCGATGCGCGCGGCCATGCTGCGCTGCTGCTGCGCGTGGTGCAGCCGGTAGGGCGCCAGCAGTTCGGCCAGCGGCAGGCCCTCGGGCGCGGGCGCGGCGGACTCGGCCGCCAGCGCCGCGTCGTCGAAGGCGGCGAGCAGCTCGGCCTGCAGCCGCTGCAGCGCGGCGTCCGCCCAGCCGCAGGCCTCGCGGCGCGCGGCGGCATCCACCGTGGTGGCCGGCGCGGTGGCCAGCACCTGCGACAACCCGATGGCATCGGCCCAGCCCAGCCAGCCGCCCAGCCGCTCGGCCACGGGCGCGGCCGGTGCGGGCGCGACGCCCCACAGCATCAGCAGGCGCGCCAACGGCTCCGCCGCCGCCTGGGGAGGCGGCGCCCAGGCGGTGGGCGGGGTCGGGGCGGCGTGCATGGGGACGGCTGGCGCTCACGCGGGCGCGCGACGAAAAAGGGCGAGAGTTTAGTGAACCCCGCCCGGCGGGGCCTTTGCGCGCGGTGGCGTCATGCGCCGGGCGCAGAATTCCGCCACCCCACAGCCCCTGACCGCCATGCACACCCACGACCTCGCCGAATGGCGCCACGACCATGTCTTCGACACGGGCAACACCGCCGCCGAGCGCAGCACGCGGCGGGTGATGTGGATCACGGCGGCCATGATGGCCGTGGAGATCGCCGCCGGCTGGTTCTACAACTCCATGGCGTTGCTTGCCGACGGCTTTCACATGAGCAGCCACGCGGTCGCCATCGGCCTGAGCGCCTTCGCCTACGCCGCCGCGCGCCGCCATGCCCAGGACGCGCGCTTCGCGTTCGGCACCTGGAAGATCGAGGTGCTGGGCGGCTTTGCGAGCGCGATCTTCCTGCTCGTCGTGGTGGCGCTGATGGTCTACGGCTCCGTCGAGCGGCTGTTCAAGCCCGAGGCCATCCACTACCCCGAGGCCACGGCCATCGCGGTGCTGGGACTGGCGGTGAACCTCGTCTGCGCGCTGCTGCTGGGCAAGGCGCATCACCACGACCACGGGCATCACGCGCATGGCGACCACGGCCATGACGACGCCCACCACGCCCACCACGCCCAGGACCTCAACCTGAAGTCCGCTTACCTGCACGTGGTGGCCGACGCCGCCACGTCGGTGGCCGCCATCGCGGCGCTGCTGGGCGGCTGGTGGCTGGGCTGGGCCTGGCTGGACCCGGTCATGGGCATCGTCGGCGCGGTCGTCGTGGCGGTCTGGGCCAAGGGGCTGATCCAGGACACGGCCAAGGTGCTGCTGGACCGCGAGATGGACCACCCCGTCGTCGACGAGATCCGCGAGGTCGTGGCGGCGCGCGGCGCCGCCAGCGAGACGCTGATCGCCGACCTGCACGTCTGGCGCGTGGGCCGCGCCACCTATGCCTGCGCGCTCAGCCTGGTGACGCACGACGCCGCGCTGACGCCACGCCAGGTGCGCGACTGGCTGGCGGTGCACGAGGAGATCGTGCACACCACCATCGAAATCCACACCTGCGAAGCGTGAGGCCCCTCGCCCACACCCGCGCCGCTGAACGCGCACGGGTTGAGTCGGTCCCCCCAGGGGACGGCGATGCTTGCCGGTTCGACCGGCAAGCACATCGCCAGCGCGGGGCGGCTTGGGAGCGGCCCGGCGCCCGCCCCGCAAATTCCAAAGGTGATTGACATGCCCGCCATCCAGCCCTCCCACGCCGACATCGAGCTGCGCAACGGCTGCACGCGCTGGCTCAACGGCCACCGGCCGGCGCTGTCCATGCGCGAATCGCTGCTGGCGCTGGCCGAGCTGCCCGAGGCCACGCAGCCGCTGGACGTCTACGGCGACGGTGCCGTGCTGCAGGCGCTGGAGGCCGACGTGGCCGTGCGGCTGGGCAAGCCTGCGGCGAGCTTCTTCCACAAGGGCGTGGCCGCCCAGCTCGCCGCGCTGCGCGTGTGTTGCGGCGATGGCGACGGGCCGGTGGCGCTGCATCCGCAGAGCCACATCGCCATCGACGAGGCCGATGCCGCCCAGGCGCTGATGGGCCTGCGCTGCCTGCCCGTGGGCGCGCCGGACACGCCCTTCACGGCCGCGGAACTGGCCGCGCTGCCCGAGAAGCCGGCCGTGGTCGTCGTGGAGCTGCCGCTGCGCCGCGCGGGCTTCAGGCTGCCGGGCTGGGACGAGCTGGCGGCGATCAGCGCCTGGTGCCGCACCGAGGGCGTGAGGCTGCACTTCGATGGCGCGCGGCTGTGGGAATCCGCGCCGCATTACGGCCGCTCGCTGGCCGACATCGCTGCGCTGGCGGACTCGGTCTACGTGTCGTTCTACAAGGGCCTGGGCGGTCTCGCGGGCAGCGTGCTGGCCGGGCCCGAGGGCTTCGTGGCCGACCTCGCGCCCTGGAAGACGCGGCTGGCCGGCCAGGTGTTCACGCTGCACCCCTTCGTGCTGTCGGCCCTGGACGGCCTGCGCCGCCAGTTGCCGCACATGGCGGCCTACCGCGAACGCGCTCGCGCGCTGGCCGCACGGCTGGCGGCGCAGCCCGGCTGGCGTGTGGCGCCCGAGGCGCCGCACGTCAATTCCTTCCAGCTGCACCTGCCCGCCGAGCCTGCCCGGCTGCGCGACGCGATGCTGGGCGTCGCCCGCCGCGAGGGCTTCTGGCTGGGCGCGCGGGCGGTGGCGTCGCACCTGCCGGACGGCGGCGCGATGGTGGAGATCGTCATCGGCGACGCCGCCTCAGGCTGGACCGACGAGGCCGCGGTGGCCGCCTGGCAGCGCGCAGTGCTCGCCGCCCACGCAGGCTGAAGCATCGGCCGCACAAAAGCCAACGGCCGCCAAGGCGAACCCTGGCGGCCGTCGGGGGAGACGGTCGACGATGACAGCCGGCGCCGGCGAAGGGCCGGCCGGTCGATCAGCGGCGGTTGCCCGTACCGGTGGGGCGCGGGCCGCGGCTGTCGAGGTGGCGGAACGTGATGCGACCCTTGGACAGGTCGTAGGGCGACATTTCCAGCGACACGTTGTCGCCCGCCAGGATGCGGATGTGATGCTTGCGCATCTTGCCGCCGGTGTAGGCCACCAGCTTGTGGCCGTTCTGCAGCGTCACCCGAAAGCGCGAATCGGGCAGGATTTCGTCGACCACGCCCTGCATTTCAATCAGTTCTTCCTTGGCCAAGTGTGAGCTCCTAAGTGAGTTGAATGACTTGAATCTAGACGGGAAACAGTTCAGGCGTGCCGCTCGCGATTTTCAGGGCGAACGGCGTGCCTGCGCCATCAGTGGCAGCGAGCCCAGGCCAGGCCTTCAGACCTGGCGTAGTGCAACGCGGCCTGCGGGCTGCGGAACTCGGGCGTGAACCACATGACGCGGTCCACGCTGGCCATGCCCCGGCCCGATCGGATCGAGACCGAAGCGGTGAAACCGCCGCCGTCCCGCGGTTGAGTCATGGGGGACACGACAAAGCGGCCCACTTCGATATTGTTGTTGTTCAGCATTTTCTTGTTTTTCTTGATCTCGCGCAGCGGGCACATGCCGGCTGCGGTTGGGTTGAGGGAGCGGACTCCGCTCATGGCGCCTTGACGGGCGCGAGCGTGTCGCTCAAAGGGTGCGGATGTTCGACGCCTGCGGGCCCTTGGCGCCCTCGGTGGCTTCGAATTCGACCTTGGCGCCTTCGGCGAGCGAGCGGAAACCGCCGCTGGACTTGATTTCGCTGTGGTGGGCGAACAGGTCCTTGCCGCCGTTATCGGGGGCGATGAAGCCGAAGCCCTTGGTGTCGTTGAACCATTTGACGGTGCCGGTTTGTGTGGTCATGGTGTTTCCTTTGGAATCGTGGAGATGGATGGAGACCCTCCGCCGGCGTCATTGCCGTGCAGAGACAGAAACACTCAAGAACACTCACCGGGGAGTTGCTGTAGCGAGCCGCTCGCGAGAAGGGCCAGGGGGTGGCCAGCGGGGCTGCAGATAAGACCTAGAAAAAACGGTCTTGCGCGAATCTATCCCGACAATCTACCACGTCTGTCAAGCCCCCCTGCACCGAGCCGTGGTGGCGCGCCCTCGCGTCGCCGGAAAACGACGCCGGCACGGCCGGTTCGCGCGGCGACGCGACCGCGCAGAACCGGACATCGCCCGACCCCTGCATGCGCGGGGCGTGCAGCCGGAACCTGGGGGTTGTGCCTGCTGCCCGGCCCGCGCAGCATCCGCGCTCTCACCCACAGGATGACCGCCATGAAGACCACGCTGCTGCTGATCGCCGGCCTTGCCGGGCTTGCCGCGGGCGCTGCCTCCGCCCAGACCTACACCGTCGACTTCGGCAGTGGCCCCACGGCACCGGCCATCTGTGCCGACAACGCCGCCGGCACCGGTGCGATGGTGGCCTGCACCGACAACGCCTGGATCAACCAGGGCTACGGCGACGTGGCCGGCGTGATGGACGTGCGCTACGGCCAGCCTCTGGCCACCGGCGACGCCAGCCTGCGCTGGTGGGGGCAGAACTACAACAACCTCTACGGCGTGCTGTGGGCCGACGGCGGCGACGGCCCCAACTCCTACGCCCGCATCGACCTCGTCGCCCAGGGCCCCGCCGGCCTGCAGCTCGTCAGCTTCGACCTCGGCGCCTACCCCAACACCACGCGCGGCACCGAGGTGCAGATCTTCGACCTCGGCAGCAACGCGCTGCTCTACCAGTACAGCGGCGATGTCGGCGTCAGCAACACCTCGGCCACCAGCTTTCTGGTGGGGTTGAGCTCCACCACCGGCCTGCGCATCGAGTGGCGCAACAGCGCCTACAACGTGGGCATCGACAACCTCGTCATCCAGTCGGCTGTGCCCGAGCCTGCCGCCGCCGCCCTCGCGCTGGCCGGCCTGGGCCTGCTGGGCGCCGCCGCGCGCCGTCGCCAGGCGGCCTGACGCCCTCTGCCGCTCAGCCGGCTTCGGCCACCAGCACGAAGACCGGCGCCCAGAAGTAGTCGCACAGGCGCTCCAGCCGCTGCACGCGCCAGCCCTGCGCGGCCAGCCGTTCGCGCCACAGCGGCATCGGGTGCTCCCAGTTCGTGGCGGCCGTCTGCTCGTCGAGCTGGCCCAGCAACATCGGCAGCAAAAAGCCCTGGCCGACGAGCTCGCGCGTGGCGCCGTCGTACTCGCCCAGCGCCCGTTCGTAGCGCGCCGCGAGCGACAGCAGGTGCGCGTCCGTGCCGCGCGTGAGCGGCGGCACGTCGAACTCCACGATCACCAGCCGCCCCACGTGCGCCCGCAGCCGCGCCAGACCGGCCCAGCGCTCGTCCTCAGGAACCGCCTGCAGCGCGAACGTGGCCTGGGCGATGTCCCAGCGGTCGCCGGGCTGCAGACGCGCAGCGAAGGCGCCCAGGCCTTCGTTCAGCGCCTGCACCGGCAGCGCGGGCTGTTCCGCCTGCGCGCGGGCCACGGCGCTGGCCAGCAATGCGCTGGCGGGCTCCACCAGCGTCAGACACTCCAGAGTGTGTGGCTGCGCGGCCAGCGCCGGGAAAAGCGCGTGGCCGTCGCCGCAGCCGATGTCCAGCAGCGAGCGCGCGCCAGCGGCTTGCGCGGCCAATTCGGCGCTGACCTGCGCGTACAGCGGCACGTTGCCGCCGCCGCGGATGAAGGCCTCGAACGCGGCGGGCTGGTCGTAGACCTGCGCATCGGCCGCGCGTGCCGCATGCAGGCGCAGCGCGGCCGTCAGCAGCGGCAGGTGGGCGGCAGCATCTTCAAGCGCCGCCTCGTGCCCGGCCAGGCCGGTGCCGTGGCGGGCGGCGTGGAACAGGGCGCGCAGGGCGGTGGGGTCGTGGGTCATGCGCCGCAGTGTCGGCCCTCGGGCCGGGCCGCCGTGCAGCGTGCCGTCAGGGCGGCGGCTGGTTGACGAAGTCCGACACATCCTCCAGCACCGGCGCCAGCCAGCGCAGCGGCCGGCCGAAGGCGCCGATCAGCGTGACGTGGCTCACGCGGTCGTACATCTTCACCGTCACCGGCCGGCCCGCGGCCTGCAGCCGGGTGGCCAGGCCCACGGTGTTGCGCTGCGGGTTCACCAGGCGGTCTTCCTTGGCGGCGCCCAGGAACGTGGGCGGCGCGTTCGGGCCGGCGTAGGCAATGGGCTGCGTGCCGGGCGGGTAGTTGGGGTGGAAGAACACCGGCTTCGCGTCCGGGTTCTCGATGGGCAGGAAGTCGTACGGCCCTGCCAGCCCGATGAAGCCGGCCAGCTCCGCGGGCTTGTGGCCGGTTTCGGCCAGCCAACGCGGGTCCAGCGCCAGCATCGCGGCGTTGTAGCCGCCCGCGCTGTGGCCCATCACGTGCACGCGCTTCGGGTTGCCGCCCAGGTTCTGCGTGTGGCTCAGGCCCCAGGCCAGCGCCGCGGCGCTGTCGCGCAGGAACTCCGGGTAGCGCACCTCCGGGTACAGGCGGTAGTCGGCCACCAGCGTCAGGATGCCGTGCGCCGCCAGCGCCTCGCCTACGAAGGTGTAGTCGCCCCGCTCACCCTGGTTCCACGAGCCGCCGTAGAAGAACACCACCACCGGCCAGCCGCCCGCGGGCGCCGTGCGCGTGGGGCGGTACACGTCCAGCATCTGTCGCGAGCCGCTGCCGTACGCCACGCTGGTGCGTGTGTAGGTGTCGCTCGGCGCCAGCGCGTTCAGCGCCGTCACGGGCGAGCAGGCGGCCAGCGTGCCTCCCAGCACGAGCGCAGCGAGTACGACGAGGCAGAGCTTCAGCACAGACATGGCGGGCGGGCGCTTCGGCGCAGGGTGACTGACCCTGCATTCTGCGCATCGCCCCGGCGCAGGCGCGCGCGGCACACACCCGGTCGCCTCGTCAGCCGACATGCCGTCGCGGCGGCGGGCCGCACGCTCAGCCGGGCTGTTCGAGCAGCCGCCGCAGTGGCGCCGCGTGCGTGTGCAGCGCCTGGTCGATGCGTGGCAGGTGGGCGGCCAGGTCGCAGCCGCGGGCCACGGCGATCTGCACCGGCTGCTCGACGATGGGCCGCCGGCCCAGCACCAGCGACGCCAGCTCGCCCCCGGCGTCGCGCACCCGCTGCTCCAGCAGGTGCACGTCGTCGTTGGGCTGCGTGGCCAGCAGCGCGTCGCAGCGCCCGGCCTGCAGCATGCGCAGGCGGCTGGCAAAGTCGCCCGCGGCGCCCTGCGGCTCGAAGAGCCGGCCCTTCGCCGCCTCCAGCTCGGGGCCGTAGTCCAGGCCCGGCACCACGCACACGCGCAGGCCCTTCAGGTCGGCCGGCGTGCGCGCGTCCACCGGCTGGCTGCGGCGGCTGATCGTCCACACGCCGCTGGCGAACAGCACCTGCGAGAACGCCAGCCGCTCGCCGCGCTGCGGCGAGTAGGCGACGCCGAAGCCCAGCGCTTCGCCGCGCTCGACCATCTTCAGCAGCCGCGAGAAGGGCACGAACGACAAGTCCCACGCCAGCTCCGCCGCCTGCGCCAGCCGCGCCAGGAAGGGTTCCATCACTGCCCGGTTGACCGCCAGCGACAGCGCCAGCGGCACCACCGGCCGCGCCGCCTGCGCGTGGGCGGCCCGCCCGACGGCCAGGCCCACGCCTGCGGACAACCCCGCCGACAGCCAGTCGCGCCGCGTGGCCCCCGGCTGCGCCGGTACCAGGTGCGAGGGGGGCGATGGGGCGGCCATGGCGGGGGGCGGTCAGTCCAGCGGCTGCGTCTGCGGCGTGCGCTGGAAGGCCGCCTTGTCGAAGCCCAGCGCCGCCGCGCGGTCCAGCAGCGCCTGCAGCGCGGCCTCGTCCATCTGCGGCGTGCGCGACAGCACCCAGGCGTACTGCCGGTTCGGCGCGCCCACCAGCACCTGGCGGTAGTCCGCGTCCAGCGCCAGCACCCAGTAGTCGCCGTAGAGCGGCCAGAAGAACGTCACCCGCAGCTTGGCGTTGCCACTGCCCTCCACCACCTTGGCATGCCCGCGGATGCTGTCCACGCTGCCGTCGGCCGTGCGGCAGCGGTTCTCCACGGCGACCCGCTCGCCGTCGGGTCGGTAGCGCGCCTGCGTGTCGGCCACGCACTGGCGCTGGAAGCGGTTGGGCAGCAGCGCGATCTCGTACCAGGCGCCCGCGTAGCGGGCCAGGTCCACCGCGGGCACGGTGGGCAGCGGGGCCGGGGCGGCGCAGCCGAGCAGCGGGGCCACGAAGAGCGCGGTCAGCAGGTGTCGCATGGGGTGCATTCTGTCCGGCTGCGCCGGCCTCAGCCGTAGGCGTACCAGAGCGCCGCGAAGAAGTGGCACACGCTGCCGCCCAGCACGAACAGGTGCCACACGAAGTGCGAGTACTTCACGCGGTTGTCCAGCAGGAAGACGAACGCCCCCAGCGTGTAGCTCAGGCCCCCGGCCACCAGCAGCGCCAGGCCCGTGGCCGGCACGTTGGCCATCAGCGGCCCCGCGGCAAACACCACCACCCAGCCCATCGCCAGGTAGAGCCCCGTGGACACCAGGCGGTGGCGCAGCCGGTTCAGCAGCTTGATGGCCACGCCGAACGCCGCTGCGGCCCACACCGCGATCAGCAGCGTCACGCCCGGGCCGGTGTGCAGCACGCCCAGCGTGAACGGCGTGTAGCTGCCGGCGATGAACACGTAGATGGCCGCATGGTCCATGCGCAGCAGCAGCGCCTTGGCGCGGCCCTGCCACAGGCTGCTGGGCAGCGCGTGGTACAGCGTGGACACGCCGTACAGCAGGATCATCGTGGCCGCGAACACCGCCGCCGCCGCCACATCGGCCGCGGCGCCGTGGTGCATGGCGCGGATCACCAGGATGGGCAGCGCCGCGATGGCCAGCACCACGCCCAGGCCGTGGCTGATGGCGTTGGCGATTTCCTCACCCAGGGTCTGGTCGCGGTCGGCGGGCGGGGCTGAATGGGTGGAGCGGAGCGGCAGCATGTGAGGCGGCGATTGGGACGTGACGCGCCAAGCATGCCAGCTCTGCGTGACGGGTGATATCGCCGGCGGCACGGGCGTCGTCCGGAATCAGTGCAGCGCCGGCCGGTGCATCACGCCGAAGCGCTCCGCCAGGGCGCCCAGGCGCTTGTCCAGCGTCCACAACTCGGTGTCCGGCGTCATCAGGGCCGAGGCCAGCAGCGTGACGTCCACCCAGCCGCAGCCGAGGCCGAACAGGTGTTCGCGCTCAACAAACGCCAGCACTTCGCGCGTGCTGGCCTGCTGGGCTGCGGGCAGCCGCGCGAGGTCCGCGAGGCTCTGCGCACGCATGGGCGGCGTACCGCAGGCGATTTCGCCCAACACCATGGGGTGGCAGGCCACCCGGTCCAGCGCCAGCAGGTCAACCAGGTCGGCGTTGTGCTGCCGGAAGTGATCGATCCACACCGACGTGTCGACAAGCACCTGTGTCATTCGAGGGGGGCGTCGCGGCGGCGTGGCACATCGCTCATGGCCGGCGCCTTGCCGCCGAGTGCTGCCAGCCGCTTGGCTGCCTGAACGCGCACGAAGGTCTTGACCGCCTCGCGGAACAGGTCGGCCTTGTCCATGTCGGGGTCGGCAACTTCCAGCGCTTGCTCGTAGAGGGCGTCATCCAAGGTCACGGTGGTGCGCATACACAACTCCGTCATCAATGATGATGCGATTTTGATCCTCTCGCTGCATCAAAA
Source organism: Roseateles sp. (assembly GCF_965229315.1). Classification (GTDB taxonomy): domain Bacteria; phylum Pseudomonadota; class Gammaproteobacteria; order Burkholderiales; family Burkholderiaceae_C; genus Pelomonas. Next base: position 952,113 of record NZ_CBDDJA010000001.1, on the reverse strand, counting down.
CAAGCCGGTCGACTGCTTTCGGACGGCGGGTTTGGCGCAGTGCCGTTGCTGAAGCGTGAACAGCGCGCGCCACGGCAAGAACCCCCACGCCCGTGCCGAGCCGCTTCAGCGTGGCGACAGCGCCGCCACCAGCGCTTTCGCCACGGCCTCGCTCGAGTTCGGGTTCTGGCCCGTGATCAGGTTGCCGTCCTGCTCGACGTGGCTCAGCATCGGCAACAGCGCGGAATGGAAATCGGCGCCGCCCGCCTTCATCTCGTCTTCCAGCAGGAAGGGCACGACGCCCTTCAACCGCGCCAGGAATTCCTCCGCGTTGGTGAAGCCCGTCGCGCGGCGGCCCTGGAAGAACGGCTGGCCATCGGCGCGCCGGGCATGCACCAGCGCCGCCGGGCCGTGGCAGACGGCCGCGATCACCCGGCCCGCCGCGTCGTGCCGCGCCACCAGCGCGTGCAGGGTCGCATCCTGGGCCAGGTCCACCATCGGGCCGTGCCCGCCGGGGATGAACACCGCGTCGAACGTCTCGTCCTGCACCGATGCCAGCGTCACGCTGTGCTGCAGCGCTGCCAGCGGCTGGGCCCAGGTGTCGCGCTCCTTGTCGCTGGGCTCCGTCTTCGGGTCCAGCGGCACCTGGCCGCCCTTGGGTGAGGCCACCGTGACGGCGATGCCGGCCTCGATGGCCGCCAGGTAGGGCACCGCGAACTCCTCCAGCCACAGGCCGGTCGGGTGGTCGGGTGCGAGTTGGGTGGCACTGGTGGTGACGAACAGGGCGCGCATGGCAGGCTTTCAAAGTGACAGCGCTTCAATCTATGCGGCGGCCGGCACGCGGCTTGTAGGCGGCCAGGCCGTGCGGGGCGGCGCCCGCGCCTCAAGCGCTTTCACTTGATGCGCGTCATGGGCTGGCGCCTTGGCGCACCGACACAATGCCCTGAACTTCCCCCGGAGTCCCCATGGCCCACCCCACTGCGCCACGCTACGCCCCCCTCAGCCGTGCCTTGCACTGGCTGACGGCCATCGCCGTGACCGTGGCCTTCATCCTGGGCCCGGGCGGGTTCAGCCGGCTGATGCGCCAGGGCGTGGACCCGGCCACGCGGCCGGGCATCGTCTGGCATGAGTCCCTGGGCCTGCTGGTGCTGGCGCTGACGCTGCTGCGCCTGCTGTGGGTAGCCCTGCGCCCGGGCAAGCCGCAGTTCGACATGCCGGCGTGGATGCAGGCGCTGTCGCGCCTGGTTCACGGGGCGCTGTGGGCGCTGCTGCTGGCCCTGCCGGCCACCGCCCTGCTGGCCCTGGGCAGCGAGGGCCGCCCGCTGACGCTGCTGGGCGGCGTGCGGGTGGACCAGTTGCCGTGGATTGCCGGCTCGCGCCTGGGCGGGCTGGCCGACTGGGGTGACGTGCACGGCCTGCTGGGCGACGTGCTGATGTGGCTGGCCGGCCTGCACGCGCTGGCCGCACTGTTCCATCACTTCGTGCGCCGCGACGGCGTGCTGGCGGCGATGCTGCCCTGACGGGCGAAGCGCTGGTCGCGGTAGGTGGGTGGGGTGGCGGGAGACACGTGGAGCAAGTTCATGGCGAGGCGCACAACAGGGCGTGACGAGCCATGCATGCCAAGTCTGCGTGACGGGTGACTTCGGTCACCACAAGTCGGCCTTTAGTTCAACGAAGCACCTGCAATTCAGAGGCGTGACGGGCGCTGCGCTTTCAACTTAGATGTGGCACGCAGTGCGGTGCGTCCAAGCTCGCCAGCGTGAATGAGGCGCGGTTTCGTGCGCGATACAACTTCACTAGAAGCAGCCTTGGCGAGCGCCGGATTTGCAGCGGTTGCCGCCCCTCGGCTTGTTGAGCGGGCTGTCAGCAATGTGCCCATAGACGACTTTCGGAATCAACCACGGAGGGGGCGCGTCGTGTATCTGCCATCGGTCATTCCAGAGCCAAGTCCCAGGTCCAGGCACAAATCAGTCATTCACGCGCCACCCTGCCGCCTGCTTCAAACGACCGGTCTTGAGGAACCTGATGTCATCCGGGGTGATGCCCCTGAACGTGGTGTAAGTCTTTAACCGATGCAAGGGGGATCCGCCCCTACAGCACATCTACGTTCTGTCAGCCGCCGGCGCCGACACCGCGGCTGTGTTGATCCTGTTATCGCCAAGACTGTGAGCCTGGCGACTGCGCTTTCGCTGCTAGCCTGATGTGTTTTTGCGCCGCAATGCATAACGACGCTGGCGGCCACCAAGCAAGGAGGGCCGGCTATCGATATCGTTAATCGCAGAGAGCTATCTGTTCTCGCTGGCCTATCTGGCCTCGTTCGTTGTCTACCGCGTTGACGCACTTGCTAGGGTGATCGCTGCATCGGCGACAGGGGTTGCCCGTAGTAATTTTTGGGGTCGCCTTTAGCCGTGGCGCCTACTACATTGCGGCCGTTGTGAATCAGAAGCCCGGTATAGGGCGCATTCAAAATGTCAGCAGTCGAGGGAGTGCGAGGGGCGGCTCGTTTCGCTTCTCGCGATGGTGTGTTGGCCGATAGCGGTGCTGCGGTATCCGCAGCCGCTGCGCCGCAGCAAGTTGTCAATGCAGCCCTTCAGGCCTTGTGCATCCTTGCCCGCCTGCACCATGTGGCCGCCGAACCGCACGCGCTGCGTCATGAGTTGGGCCTCGGCGAGAACGACCTCGTCATTCAGCGGGACCTGCTGCTCGCGGCGAAGCATCTCGGCCTCAAAGCCAAACCCACTCAGAGCTCAAGCGGCAGGCTGACGCTGGTCCCACTGCCGGCGTTAGCCACAATGAATGACGGCCGCGTCGTTGTACTGGCGCAATGCGACGGCCAGCGCGTCCTTTTCATGGACCCTTCAGCTGGCGCCATCGACGGCGCACAAGCGGCCCGGCCAACCATCGAACCGCTGGACGTCTTCGCTTCTGAATGGACCGGCGAGCTCATCCTCGTGGCCAGCCGGGCGAGCCTTGCTGGCGCACTGGCGAAGTTCGACTTCTCCTGGTTCATTCCAAGCATCGTCAAACATCGCAAGCTGCTGGGCGAGGTGCTGCTGGTGTCGCTCTTCTTGCAGCTTTTCGCGCTCGTCTCGCCGCTGTTCTTCCAAGTGGTGATGGACAAGGTGCTGGTGCACCGCGGCATGAAGACCCTGGACGTCATCGTCATTGGCCTGGTCGTCATCATGCTGTTTGAGAGCGTGCTGAACGTGCTGCGCTCCTACGTGCTCAGCCACACGACAAGTCGCATCGACGTCGAGCTGGGCGCCCGCTTGTTTAGACATCTGCTGAACCTGCCGCTGGTGTACTTTCAGGCTCGGCGCGTGGGTGACTCGGTGGCTCGGGTGCGCGAGCTGGAGAACATCCGCCAGTTCCTCACCGGCAACGCCCTGACTCTGGTGCTGGACGTCCTTTTCTCGGTCATCTTCATCGCGGTCATGTTCGCGTACAGCGTGCCGCTGACGCTGATCGTGCTGGCTTCCTTGCCGCTGTACCTGATCCTCTCCTTGAGCATCGTGCCCGTCTTGCGCGGCCGCCTGAACGAAAAATTCGCCCGCGGTGCCGAGAACCAGTCCCTCCTGGTTGAGACCATCACCGGCATCCAGACCGTCAAGTCCAGCGCCCTGGAGCCGCAGATGGCCCGCCGCTGGGACGAGCAGCTCGCTGCTTACGTCAGCGCGGCAATTCGCACTCAGACGCTGGCCCAGTACGGCCATGAGGGCATCAACCTCATCGGCAAGGTCGTCAACGCCGCCACGCTTTGGTACGGCGCCCACCTGGTGATGGAAGGCGCTTTGAGCGTCGGCATGTTCATCGCCTTCAACATGTTCGCTGGCCGCGTGGCGCAGCCCATCATGCGCATCGCGCAGATGTGGACCGACTTCCAGCAGACCGGCCTGTCGATGGAGCGCCTGGGCGACATCCTCAACACGCGCACCGAACTGCCGCCTCAAAGCGTCAGCCCGCTGCCGTGCCTGCAGGGCCGCGTGACGCTGGACAACCTGACCTTCCGCTACCGCCCCGACGCCCAGCCCGTGCTGCACGGCGTCGGCCTGGACGTTGAGCCGGGCGAGGTCATTGGCATCGTCGGCCGCAGCGGGTCCGGCAAGAGCACGCTGACCAAGCTGATTCAGCGCCTCTACGTGCCCGACAGTGGGCGCGTCATGGTCGACGGCCAAGACATCGCCCTCGTCGACGCCGCCAAGCTCAGGCGGCAAGTCGGCGTCGTGCTTCAGGAGAACATGCTCTTCAACCGCAGCGTGCGCGAGAACATCGCCATTGCGGACCCGGCTGCTCCCCTGGAGGCCGTCATCCACGCGGCGAAGCTCGCTGGCGCGCACGAGTTCATCACCGAGCTGCCACAGGGTACGACACCATCGTTGGCGAACAAGGCAGCAGCCTTTCAGGTGGCCAGCGCCAGCGCGTCGCCATCGCCCGAGCCCTCTTCAGCCAGCCGCGCATCCTGATCTTCGACGAGGCCACCAGCGCCCTCGACTACGAGAGCGAGGCCATCATCCAAAAGAACATGCGCGTCATCTGCCAGGGCCGCACGGTCTTCATCATTGCCCACCGCCTGAGCGCCGTGCGCCATGCACACCGCATCATCGCGATGGACAAGGGCCGCATCGTCGAGATGGGCAACCACGATGAGTTGCTCGCCAAACCCAAGGGGCTCTACGCTCACCTTTGGCGCATGCAGGACGGCTCGGCTGCAGGAGCGATGGCATGAGCACGACCACTGCTTCGGTCCGGCAGGAAACCGCAGAGGCCCCGCGTCACCCGGTTCTTGAACTGCTGGCCCGCTATCGCGCCGTCTTCAAGGCCGCCTGGGATCGCCGCGACGAACTCGCCGGGCCCAGGCGCATGCTCGACGAGCAAGCCTTCCTGCCGTCGGCCATCTCGCTGCAGGAAACGCCGCCTCATCCTGCCCCTCGCCGGGCCATCATCACCATCTGCTCGCTCTTCACCATCGCGCTGCTGTGGGCCTGCTTCGGACATATCGACATCGTCGCCGTGGCAGAGGGCCGCATCATCGTCAGCCAGCGCAGCAAAACCCTCCAGCCGCTGGAGACCAGTGTCGTCAAGGCCATCCACGTGAAGGACGGCGACAAGGTCAAGGCGGGCGACCTGCTTATCGAGCTAGACAGCACCCTCACCGCCGCCGACAGCGCCCGGGTGGGTGAGGAACGAAGCTCGGCAACATCAGAGGCCCTGCGCACCCAGGCCTTGCTCGCAGCACTGACGCGCGGCACTGCACCAATCCTTGGCCCAGCCTCGCTCAATGGGCTCAGTGCGGCAGACCGCGCCGAAGTCCAGGCACAACTGCAAAGCGAGTGGGCCGACATCAGCGCCAAGCTCGCCAAGTTCGCCGCCGAAGCAGCACGGCGCAGGGCCGAGATCGACACGGCTGAGCAGTACGTCGCCAAGCTCCAGACGACGCTGCCACTGGCACAGCAGCGTGAGAAGGACTTCAACTCGCTTGCAAGCCAAGGCTTTGTTGCCAGCCATGCCGGCCAGGATCGGATGCGTGAACGCATCGAACTGGAGCGCGATCTGGCCACCGCCCAGGCGCGCCTGCTTGAGGCCAAAGCGGCACTGAATGAAGCCGAGCAAGGCCTCAACGCCTACCGGGCAGAAACTATTAGAACGCTCAAGGACCGCGAGGCGCAGGCCGGGCTCAAGGGTCGCCAGCTTGCGGAAGAGGGCACCAAGGCCGACAAGCGCAATGCGCTCACGCGGCTGACGGCTCCCGTGGCCGGTACCGTGCAGCAACTGGCCGTGCACACCACCGGCGGGGTCGTCAAGGAAGCAGAGGTGCTACTTGTGCTGGTGCCGGACGACGCCGAAGTCACCGCCGAAGTGGTGCTGGAGAACAAGGACGTCGGCTTTGTGCGCAGCGATCAGGCGGCCACCATCAAGCTAGAAACCTTCCCATACACGCGCTACGGCACGGTGCAGGCGCAAGTGCAAAGCATCACGGCTGACGCCGTGCAGGACGAGAAGCGTGGCGCAATCTTCCCGGCAACGCTGGTGCTCAATCAGGCAGCTATCAACGTCGACGGCAAGAGCATCAAGCTGGCCCCGGGCATGAACATCACCGCTGAGATCAAGACCGGCAAGCGCCGCGTTATCGATTACCTGCTCAGCCCTGTGCAGCAGCATCTCGATGAAAGCTTGGGCGAGCGGTGAGGTGCGTCCAACGACCAAAAGACGGAACAGCTTAAATATGAATAATCTGATGAGGTATCGATATTGATAGCGCCTGTGGCACTCTATTGCTAATGCGGCCCGCCAACTAAACCCAAGACGGGATTCGATTAGCTTTCTGCTCTGCTGATAGAGCTGTGCAACATAGGGAACAGGCGCCTCGGCCCCCAGCAGCCGCCTGCCTAAAACACCTTCCTTTTGGTGGCCGAAAGATGACTCGAGTAACTGTTTGGAGCGGGTTTAAATACCGGAGCGGACAGCGCTACATTAGGCGCGGATTTGGCTTGATAAAATATACCCCAGCCCTGCGGCTTAAATTCTCGGGGAATTTATTGCAAAAGTCGCCTTAACATTTCGCGAGAGAAAAATGAACACCAACCGAGATTCTGTGACATTGATAAATGCAACTGCCGACATGAGCTCGCAGTGCAAAAATGAGTCTGCCGAACTGTTAATTCTGCTGAGGCGCCGATTACCGAAATTGAACTTGCAATCAACATTCACGCGAAAGACAATGAAAATTCAACCAGTAAAGCATTGGCTATTTTTTGCAATGGCATTTCCCGGAATAGCAATTGGCGGCGAAGAGGAGAAACAATTGCTAGCTATTATAAGTGGGGCGGAATCGCTCGCTCGAAAGCAACAATCAGCCGCCATATCAGACCTATTTGAGAGAGCTGGTTACATATGCAACCGCCGAGAGATAGGAATTTCTAACTGCCGCAAGACTCGAGGGGATTTGCTCGAGCCGAACGTTGCTGAGATTCACGACATCTTTGATCCTGGCAAGGCGCAAAGAATTCAAAGAGCTATTCTATCCCCAGCGAAATCTTTATGCGTTACCTACTCCGAATTTCGCAGGGCGCTTCGTCAAGATCTTGACCTTGGCGTCCCACCTGTACCAGTCGCCTCCATAGGGGACAAGCCGAAGGAAATTGCGGCTGAACTATCTATGTGGCGCTCAACTCGATTCTATTTTAAGGGAGGGAACGCACAGGATTCTTACAATATCTCCATTGAGGCCGATTCAGATGCGGAAAACCGCCGCAACTGCATCACATCCATAGTTTTTCAAACTTTCTTTGCGTCATGACAACTTTTGCCAATACTGCTGAGCTACGCCAAGCGATTCGCGAAACTCTTGTATCACAACAAGACGAACTTGGAATAGTAATCTTTGATGGTCTTACCAGGTCCGGCATTAGTGTGGAACTCCACCCCAGTCGCACGGAATTCAACCCAACCAATAGAACAATATATATTTCAAACGCAGCAGTTAGCGCATACGCTGCAGCATCCGACTACAAGAGCGCGTTAAGCGGGCTTTTCTATCACGAGTACGGCCACGCGACACATACTGATGCGATAAAGCAGCGATGGGTCGACTCGATGAATGCGAACTCGCGAGACGTCTCATCGTATGCCTTTTACGATAATGAAGCTGATTCAATCGCATGGCAATTCATCGTCGGCACGTCATTCGGCATGAACTGGGGCGGAGTGAATAATGCAGAAATTCAAGCCTACTACCAAGCATCAAAACAATATTTCCAGTCCCACGACATAAATTGGACGGCACTTCAGAAGAATCTCTCTCAGGAACTATCATCTCAGATGAGGATTTCCGGGAGCGATGCTGCATCGGCTGAAGCATATGCAAACGCGGTTGAGGCGGCTGTCCGGGAAAAAAGCGCTGCCTTAGCTGGCGGGGGCAGTTTCACGCTTGAAAACAACACATATGGTGGGAACGCCCTCGAACTTCCACTCTCGCAATTACCTGCTTTCGAGACGATAGACGTCTACCGCCATGGAAATGGGGATGTCACAATGGTCGGAAACATGAATGGCCAACAAGTTTTTAGTCTTGAGTTCCGACACTCCGGTGGCGGTGGCTTGGGCCCTAAGGAGGACGAGGAATACAACGTGAATAGAGTTTCGCAGCAGCTGTCCATGCGCGCTACGCATGGACAGCGGTCGGAAATCGACGTCGAACAGTTGGCAGCCCCTCTGACAGGTGCGGTAGCTGACGACCTGAAGCTCATGCCTAAGCAAAACTGGTCACTGGACGTGCCGACGGCAGGCTTTGATTCCGCTACCTGGGCGGCAGCTACCTTGACACAGGCCATGGCCACTTTTGATCTTCAGACCGCCTATTCAGGTCAATTCACCGAGCGAGCACATGCTCGAGTCATCGACATGGCAGTGGTACCTTGACTGCGGATTCCGCGTCTGAACTGGCGCGAAAGGATTCCGTCCTGATCGGGGCCTGCGCGGCAGCGTCGTCGAATCCCGCCATTTGGGCGGCCAGGCCATCGTCGACGCCGCGGGCGCCGTGCACACGGCGTTCGGCGACATAGATCGGCCGGCGTTCACACGCTCGGCCGTCAACCTGCTGCAGGCCCTCCGCTTTCGGCCAGCGGCGAGGCCGAGACTTGACCGACGAGGAGCCTGCCCTGGCCTGCGCCTCGCACAGCGGCGGACCCGAGCATGTGGCCACGGCCGCCGACGTGCTTGCCAGGCTCGGACTGGAAGAGACTTGGAATGCGAGCACGAAATGGGCCAGCCGCAAGCCGGTGCTGCGCTGCATGGTGGCACGAGGCGAACTGGACACGCCGTTGCACAGCACTCGGGCAGGCACTGCGTCTTCGTTCGCGTGGCCTGCCTTACTGCAGGCAGCGCCGGGGCGAAGCCGAAGCACTTTGCGCGCGGCTATGTGATCGGCCCTGCCGAACCCGCCGACCCGCATGAACATTGGGGATTCGGGGTGATCGCCGATGTTCAGAACTCACAAAAGAATAATCAATCCATAGCGCCCGCGACATTTGGGGCTGCGACTGCCATGGGTCGATAGCGCCATCTCGAAGCTCTTCAGAGCTGCGTTGGCCGCCTGGGGTGCAGAAACTCAGGCTTCGCAGGGATAGCTTCGACGAACGTCCGGTCCTGGATGTGCAACGGTCACTCAGCCGACCAGACGAGACCGCTGCATAACTTCCCTGATGCGCGGCGCCGGGAGATCGGCTGAAATCAGGCATGGACAGCTTCTTCCTGATGGGTGCGAAGCCGCTGGTCCAGGACTCGCCGACGATGAAGTTGCATGAGTTGCTGGACTGGGCCGAGATCGCGCACAAGCTCAAAGGTCTGTACAAGCGTGAGGCCACGCATGGCGCCGGCCCTGAGCCGTACACGCCGTTGTCCATGTTCAAACTGATGCTGCTGGGCCAGTGGCACGGCCTGTCGGACACGCAGCTGGAGCATGCACTGAAGGTGCGGCTGGACTTCATGGTGTTCACCGGCTTCGAGCCGGGTGACGGCAGCTTCCCCGACGCGACGACGATCTGCCGCTTCCGCAACCGCCTGGTGACGGCCAAGCTTGACCAGGTGCTGCTGCGCCGGGTCAACGTGCAACTCGAAGGCCGGGGCTTGAAGGTGGCCGGCAGCCGCGGTGCCATCATCGACGCCACGATCATCGAGAGTGCCGCGCGGCCCAACCAGCACGTCGAGGTCGACGACGACGGCCAGGCCGACGTGGTGGACAGCGCCGACGACGAAGCGCGCTGGGTCAAGAAGGGCAAGGACGCGTTCTTCGGGTACCGCGGCTACAGCGCGGTGGACACGGAGGACGGCTACGTCGAACACGTGCAAGTGCACCCCGCCAACGAAGCCGAGGTGAACAAGCTGCCCGCCATCGTGGACGCGCTCATTGAGCAAGGTATGCAGCCTGAGGGCGTACTGGCCGACAAGGGCTACGCGAGTGCGGCCAACCGCGAGTACCTCAAGGGCAAGAAGATCGGCGATCTGATCCAGTTCAAGGGCAGCCGGGGCCACCCGGTGCATCCCTTGCAAACCCAGATGAACCGGGCCATCGCCACGCTGCGCTACAAGGTCGAGCAGGGCTTCGGGACGATGAAGCGGCGCTTCCACCTGAGCCGGGCGCGGTACTTCGGAGCGGCCAAGACGCAGGCACAGATGGCGTGGGCGGCGCTCGGCGTGAACCTGCTCAAGGCGATGAGGAAGCTGCAAAGCGGACGGCTGCAACCGTGCCCAGGCAGTAGTCCGTCCTGAAGGGCCAAAGGCCCTCGGGCAGACGCTCGAAATGGCTTATGACAGCCCGAAAACGCGATCTCGATTGCGCATCTCGAAATGCTCTCCGCACCGGCTGCTCGCCACTCATACCGACGTCAGTTGTGCAGCGGTCTCCAGACACGAATGACCGGGACCGGCGGCTGCGGCGATCAAACCCACCAAAACTGGAAGGCTGGCGGACAGCCTGTTGTGTGGCTCGGCAGTTTCAGCTTTGGGCACATTGCCGCCCCTCGCCTAGCGGATCCGAACGGCTGCAACCAGCCTAAAGCTGACGCAAGTACTACCCCCGACAGACGGGCAGCCGTCCTTGATCTAACCGATCTTTGCCAGCCACTGTTTCGCCTGATGCGCTCGCCGCTCTTCGGGAAGTTGATGCAGGGCCAGCAACAAATCCGCGACCGAATCGTCTTCGCAATAGAGATAGGGCAGCGAGACACCAAGCGCATCCGCGATCAGTCTTGCCGTAGCCACTGGCGGCTCATGCACACCGAGTTCATAGCGGCTGATCCGGGCCCTGCTGCTCGACTCATCAATCCCGATGAGCACGCCCACCTTCTCCTGGGACCAGCCCAACTCCTCGCGTCTGGCGCGCATGCGGCAGCCGAAGACGGTGGTTGTTGGGTTTTCCGCTAAAGGCATGTCACGAGTCTCGTAACAGACGCATAATTCGTCGTCACGAAAGTCGTTACACCGAGCGAGGTGATCGATGCGCTACATCCTCCGAGACCCCACCGCCTGGTTCGGCGACGCCTTGTGCTGCCGCTACCTGGTCGTTCAATTCGGCCGCCTGCGCGTCCGCGTGCGGCAAGGCAATGTGACCGCTACGTCGCACTGGCTCTGGGCGCTGGGCCTGTTCAAGGACGGCAGCTTCCACGTGCTGGGCGCGTGGCGGGACGACGGGCCGGCAAGCCCGCAGAAGATCGCCGCGGACCTGCATGACCGCGGCCTTGAGCGCATCCGGGCCCTGGCGGCGGATGACAAGGCCTTGCGCGGCGCCATGGCCCGCTTCAGGCCCAGGCGCCGCCGCGCCACACTGGCCGGGCTGGCGGCGTCGGGCGCGTTCGGGCCGCGCATGCGGCGCGCGTTCGCGTGGGCGGAGGCGGCGGGCGCGGCGATGCAGGGCCGCATGGCGGGCGTGGTGAAGCGCCACGGGCCGTTCGCGAGCGACGCGGCCGCGACGGACTTCATCGCGCAGGCTTTCCAGCGCGCCGACCGCGACCTGCTGGCCGACTGGTGGGACCGCAGCCGGCCGGCACGGTTCGGCGAAGTGGCGGCGGCCGCGGCGGTGGCCGCGCTGGCACAGGGCGCCTGACGGCCATGTCGGGCGGCGTCGCCAGGAACTGGCAGGCGGTGCTGGCGCGCGCCCGCGCCGCGCTGGAGCGACGGGGCCGCAGCCCGCACGAGGCTGAGGACCTGGTGCAGGAAGCCTGGGTGCGGCTGGCGGGCTACGAGCAGGCGCGCGAGCCGGTGGCGCAGCCGGAGGCCTTCCTGATGCGCACGGCGCTGAACCTGTCCATCGACGCCTACCGCCTGCGCATCAGCCACGGCGAGCAGTTGCTGGTGGAAGACGTGGTGCTGCTGGACCTCGCCCCCTCGGTGGAAGCCGTGGTGCTGGGCCGGGAGCGCCTGGCGCGCCTGAGCATGGGCCTGGCTCGCCTGAGCCCGAAGACCCGCGACGTGTTCCTGTCGCACCGGCTGAACGACATGAGCTACGAGCAGATCGCGGCGCGGCACGGCATTAGCATCAGCGCCGTGAACAAGCACATCGCCAAGGCCATGCTGCAGCTCACCACGTGGATGGAGGGCTGGTAGCCGGGGCGCGAGGGGCCGCCGGCCGCCTGTGCCGGCGCGCAGCAGGGTGTGTCAGCACGTCGCGGCGTTGTGCCTGGGGCGTTCCATTTCGGGACAGTCCGGCAAGGCGCGCCGGGCGCCGCGGCTGGCATGGGGCTTGCGCAGACTTGGCTGACCCGCGCCACGCCACGACGCCGGGCAACCCTTCAGGAGACACCGCATGCCCATCTACGCCGCCCCCGGCACCCCCGGCGCCCCCCTCGCCTACAAGCCGCGTTACGACAACTTCATCGGCGGCAAGTTCCAGCCGCCCGTGGAGGGCCAGTACTTCGACGTGATCTCGCCCATCAACGGCAAGGTCTACACGCAGGCCGCGCGCTCGGGCGCCGCCGACATCGAGCGCGCGCTGGACGCCGCCCACGCCGCCGCGGCGAAGTGGGGCGCCACGCCGGCCGGCGAGCGGGCCAACGTGCTGCTGAAGATCGCCGACCGCATCGAGCAGAACCTGGAGCTGCTGGCCTACGCCGAGAGCGTGGACAACGGCAAGCCCATCCGCGAGACGCTGAACGCCGACATCCCGCTGGCGGCGGACCACTTCCGCTACTTCGCCGGCTGCGTGCGGGCGCAGGAGGGTGCGCTCAGCGAGATCGACACCCACACCATCGCTTACCACTTCCACGAGCCGCTGGGCGTGGTGGGCCAGATCATCCCGTGGAACTTCCCCATCCTGATGGCGGCGTGGAAGCTGGCGCCGGCGCTGGGTGCCGGCAACTGCGTGGTGCTCAAGCCCGCGGAGAGCACGCCGATCAGCATCCTGCTGCTGGCCGAGCTGATCGCCGACCTGCTACCGCCGGGCGTGCTGAACATCGTCAACGGCTTCGGCCGCGAGGCCGGCATGCCGCTGGCCACCAGCAAGCGCATCGGCAAGATCGCGTTCACGGGCTCCACGGCCACCGGCCGCGTCATCGCCCAGGCGGCGGCCAGCAACCTCATCCCGGCCACGCTGGAGCTGGGCGGCAAGAGCCCGAACATCTTCTTCGAGGACGTGATGGCGCAGGACGACGCCTTCCTGGACAAGGCCATCGAGGGCCTGGTGCTGTTCGCGTTCAACCAGGGCGAGGTGTGCACCTGCCCCAGCCGCGCGCTCATCCAGGAGAGCATCTACGACCGGTTCATGGAGCGCGCCGTCAAGCGCGTGGCGGCCATCAAGCAGGGCAACCCGCTCGACACCGACACCATGATGGGCGCACAGGCCTCGGCCATGCAGATGGACAAGATCCAGACCTACCTGGCGCTGGGCAAGGAGGAAGGTGCCAAGGTGCTGATCGGCGGCGAGCGCGCGCAGCTGGGCGGCGACCTGGCCGGCGGCTACTACATCCAGCCGACGCTGTTCCAGGGCCACAACAACATGCGCATCTTCCGCGAGGAGATCTTCGGCCCGGTGCTGGCCGTGACCACCTTCAAGGACGAGGCCGATGCGCTGGCCATCGCCAACGACACGCCCTACGGCCTGGGCGCCGGCGTGTGGAGCCGCGACGGCAGCCGCGCCTACCGCATGGGCCGCGGCATCCAGGCCGGGCGCGTGTGGACCAACTGCTACCACGCCTACCCGGCGCATGCGGCCTTCGGCGGCTACAAGGAATCGGGCATCGGCCGCGAGACGCACAAGGCCATGCTGGACCACTACCAGCAGACCAAGAACCTGCTGGTCAGCTACAGCCCCAACGCGCTGGGTTTCTTCTGAGCTGAGCTGCGAAGATCAGGGCGGCATCGGCCGCCCTTTTTTGTGGCTGGGTCGAGAGGGAGCCGCCATGACCGATTTCATTCCCCGCGTGCAGGCCAGCGAAGCCGCGCAGGCGCTGATCGCCCAGCTGCGCCGCCAGCACGGCGAGCTGCTGTTCTACCAGTCGCACGGCTGCTGCGCCGGCAGCGCGCCCATGTGCTTCGCGGTGCACGAGCTGCAGCTGAACGCCGGCGACCGCCAGCTCGGCCACGTGTGCGGCGTGCCCGTGTACGCCAGCGAGTCGCAGTGCGAGTACCTGGCCGGCCTGCAGATGACGCTGGACGTGGCGCCCGGCAACAGCGGCAGCTTCGGGCTGGAGGACGGCTCGGGCCAGCACTTCGTGGCGCACCTGCGGCTGTGGACGGACGACGAGGTGCCGCACCTGGCGCCGATCACGCCGCTGCCGGCGCCGGACTGAGGCTCAGCGGCGGCGGCGAGCTGCCGGCACGGCCAGCAGCGCCAGCATGGCCAGCGGCAGCGTGCCGGGCAGGGGCAGCTCGTTGACGGCGCCGGGCATGGCCACGCGCAGGTTGTCGAGGCTCGACTCCTCGTTGTTGCCGCTGCCCTCGTGGGCCTCGTAGAAGCGCACCGACGTGATGGCGACGTCCGAGACCATGCCGATGAAGATCGCCGATCCGTCGCCGCCGGCGATGGCCAGGTTCTGGCTGCTGCCGTCGCTGAAGAAGAACGTCAGCAGGCCCTGGTCGATGGCCGTGGAGAGCGGATGGTTCGGGTCGGACTCGAAATCCATGATGTCCAGCGCCACGGCCAGGTAGGGCAGCGCGTAGGTGACGTCGTAGTAGGTGGTGCCGGGAGCGGCGTTGCCGAACGTCGCCGCGCGCGGCTGCGTGGCCCCGACCCACACCTGCACCGCGCCGGCATTGCTGCTCAGCGTGACGCCGGGCAGCACGGCCGTGCCGGTGAGGTCGGTGCCGGCCGGGTAGCCGGAGAAATCCTGCGTCTGCACCGGGCCGCTGACGGCGAGCTGCCACGCGGACAGCGAGGTGTAGACGGTGCCGGCGTGGGCGGTGCCCAGGGCCAGCAGTGCGAGGGCGGTGAGGAGTCGGCGCATGGCGGTGTCCGTGAAATTGGGATGCACGGCATTGGGCCGCGCCCACGCCGGCCCCGCCCACCCCAAAGACTTGGGGGCGCCCCGCAGATCAAGGGTGGGAACGTCCTGAGGTTTCGGATGTCCGGTTTTGCCGGAGGGGAGGTTCTGCGGTCAGAACTTCACGCTCGCCGACACGCTGGCCAGCCAGGTGCGGCCGGGCGCCGGCTCGAAAAAGCGGCCGTTGCCCTCGTTGACGATGACGGAGCCGACGTAGTGCCGGTCGAACAGGTTGTCGGCGCGCACGAAGCCGCCCAGCGCCCACGCGCCGGCCGCCAGCACGTAGCCCGCGTGGGCCGCGGCCACCGCGTGGGCCGGCACGGCGTCGGTGTTGGCGTCGTTGACGGCCACGGCGCTCAGCGCGCGCGCCTCGACGCCGCCGCGCCAGCCGGTGGGCGGCAGCCAGCCCAGCGACGCGAACAGCGCACCGCGCGCGATGCCGGGCAGGCGGTTGCCCGCCGCGATGGGCATGTTGGCCGTGGCGCAGGGTGTGGCCGTGCAGGTCAGGAAGCCGTCCACGTAGGTCGCGCTCAGCACCGTGGCCGACAGTTGCGCGCGCAGGTGCCGGGCCCAGCGCTGCTCGAGCGCCAGCTCCACGCCGCGCCGCTGCGTGGCCCCGGCGTTCTGGTAGGTGGCGCGCCCGCCGCTGTTGGTCTGCGTGACGATCTCGTGGGCGGTACGGGTCTGGAAGACGGCGGCCGTCGCCTCGCCGCCGCCGCCGCTGTCGCCGTCGCTGCCTCCGTCGCCGCCCCAGCGCAGCTTCACGCCGGCCTCGACGCTGTGGCTGGTGGCCGCCTGCAGCCCGAGGTTCAGCCCCGTGCCGCCCCCGGCGCGGTAGGCCAGCTCGTTGAGCGTGGGCGTCTCGTAGCCGCGGCCGGCGGTGGCGTACAGGCGCACGGCGTCGGCGGGCGCGTAGACGACGCCCAGCACCGGCAGCGTGGCGCCGTAGCTGGCCCGGCCGCTGTCGTCGGGGTTGGCGCCGACGACGTAGTGGTCCGCCGAATCGAAACGCACGCGGCTGCGGCGCACGCCGGCATTGACCGTCCAGTCGGGCGCCGGCTGCCAGGAGGCTTGCACGTAGGGGTCGGTGCTGGTGACGGTGTTGGTCTCGTCGCGGCGCAGCGCGCCCAGCACGCCCAGCACGGCCACGGGCGTGCCGGCGTAGTTCAGGTAGCCGCGGCGCTGCTCGTCGAGCGTGTCGTGGGCCAGGCCGGCGATGACGGTCAGCGGGGCGGCCAGCAGCTGCGACTTCAGCGTCCAGCGCAGGTCGGCGCCGCGGTAGTCGCGCGCCAGGTCGATGACGCCGCCGGGGTGCAGCGCGCTGGCCTGCGTCGCACGCGGGATGGCCTGGAACTGCGCGGTGCCGCGGTGGCCGCCGTAGGCCGTCAGCTGCAGCGCGTTGGCGGCGTCCAGCCGGCGCTCGTAGACGACGCCGAGCTGCGTCTGGTTGACGGTCTTGCGCGTGTCGTAGTCCAGCGCCGAGGCATCGACGCCGCGCGGGTTGGCGGCCCATTGCGCGCGCGTGAGGCCCAGCGGGTCCTGCGCCTCGGGCAGCGCGACGCTGTTGGCCACCAGCGTGAACCGGCTGTCACCGTCGGGCCGCCAGGTGAGCTTGGCGTTGCCCAGGCGGCGCTCGGTGGCGCTGTGGTCGCGGTAGCCGTCGCTGGTCAGGCGGCTCACGCCGAGGACGTAGCCGAGGGGGCCGCTGGCGCCGCGGGCCTGGGCGCCCAGGCGCAGCAGGCCGTCGCTGCCGGCGGCGGCGTTGAAGCTCAGCGTCGGTGGGCCGCGGCCGTCTTCGGTGAACACCTGGATGACGCCGCCGGCCGAGTTGCCGTACAGCGCCGAGAACGGCCCGCGCAGCACCTCGATGCGGCCCACCGAGCCCAGCTCGACGTTGGAGATCTGCCCCTGGCCGTCGGGCAGCGTGGCGGGGATGCCGTCCACGTACAGCCGCACGCCGCGGATGCCGAAGGTGGAGCGCGCGCCGAAGCCGCGCACCGAGATCTGCACGTCCTGCGCATAGTTCTGCCGGTCGCGCGCCAGCAGGCCCGGCACGCCGGCCAGGCTCTCGGAGATGTTGACGAGGGCGTGGCCGTCACGCACCTCATCCGCGCCGATGCGGGTGATGGACGCGGGCACGTCGAACGCGGCCGCCTCGCTGCGCGTGGCCGTCACGACGACGGGCGCCAGGCGCTGCGGTTCGTCGGCCTGCGCCGTGGCGGCGACCGGCGCGGCCAGGGCCATCACCCACCCCGACGCGCAGGCGCGCACCGGGCCGTGCCAGGGTGGCTGCTGCATCTGTACTCCTGCTGTGCCGGCCGCGGGGCTGCGGCGGGCGGACCGGCGATTAGAGCGCCCCCCGGCGGTGCCGTGCCCCGGCGCCACTGCCCGCGCCCGAGGGCGACACAAACTGCAACTGGACAGCCGCAACGCTTTGGCACAGCATGCGCCGACCACGGCGGGGCTGCCCAGGCCGCCACCCCCGGAGACAAGCCTGCACGGCAGGCGCACAGGAAAGAACCATGGATGCTTTGAGCCGTGAACCGGGTGGCACGGGCGGGCCGTTGCCTGTCGCCGCGCTGGCCATGCAGCCGTCCCGCGTGGACTGCATCGAGCGCTCGCACCGCCGCAGCGCCGCCCTGGGCCTCAAGCGCGGCGAGCCGGGCGACGCGGGCCCGCTGGTGCGCAGCGACCTGCAGCTGGCGCGCGAACGCAACCAGCGCCTGTGCCTGCACGCCGCGCCCGTGATGCAGCTGCTGTTCCAGCAGATCGTCAACAGCGAAAGCATGATCGTGCTGACCGACGCGCAGGGCACCATCCTGCATTCGGTCGGCGACGACGACTTCCTGGCGCGCGCCGACAAGGTGGCGCTGGCGCCCGGCGCCAACTGGGCCGAGCACTCCAAGGGCACCAACGCCATCGGCACGGCGCTGTTCGAGCAGGCGCCCACGCTGGTGCACGCGCACGAGCACTTCATGCACGCCAACAGCTTCCTGACCTGCTCGGCCGCGCCCATCTTCGACCCGCGCGGCAACATGCTGGGCGTGCTGGACGTGACCGGCGACCACCGCGGCTACCACCAGCACACCATGGGCCTGGTGCGCATGTCGGCCAGCATGATCGAGAACCACTGGCTCTCCGACGACTGCAACAACCGGCTGCGCATCCACTTCCACGGCCGCGCGGAGTTCATCGGCACGCTGCTCGAAGGCATCCTCGTCGTCGCGCCGGACGGCCGCATCGTCGGCGCCAACCGCAGCGCGCTGGAGCAGCTGGGCCTGAGCGGCGCCGCGCTGCGCGCGCAGAGCCTGGCCACGCTGTTCGGCACCACGCCGGCCGCCGTCTACGACCACTTCCGCGCGCCCATGTCCGCGCCGCTGCGGCTGAGCGTGCCGGACGGCCGGCCGTTCCACGCCACCGCGCGCTTCGACTGGCCGTCGCGCCCCATGGCGCTGGGCCTGGGCGCGGCCGACGACGCGGCGCCCGAGCCGCCGCAGGCCGCGCCGGTGAGCCGCGACGCCGCCGTGCCGCGCGCCGCGCAGCCCTTCTCCGGCCTGCAGTACCTGCGCACCGGCGACGCGCGGCTGGACACCGTCATCGGCAAGATCCGCCAAGTGCTGGACCGCGACATCCCGCTGCTCATCCTCGGCGAAACGGGCACCGGCAAGGAGCTGCTGGCGCGCGCCGTGCACCACGACTCGGCGCGCTCGCGCCAGCCGTTCGTGGCCGTCAACTGCGCGTCCATCCCCGAGTCGCTGATTGAGGCGGAGCTGTTCGGCTACGAGGAAGGCGCGTTCACCGGCGCGCGCCGCAAGGGCGCGCCCGGCCGCATCGTGCAGGCCCACGGCGGCACGCTGTTCCTGGACGAGATCGGCGACATGCCGTTGCCGCTGCAGGCGCGGCTGCTGCGCGTGCTGCAGGAGCGCAGCGTGACGCCGCTGGGCTCGCCCAGGGCCGTGCCGGTGGACATCGCCGTGATCTGCGCGACGCACCGCAACCTGCGCGACATGATCGAGGCGCAGGCCTTCCGCGAGGACTTGTACTACCGCATCAACGGCCTGGCGCTGCGCCTGCCCGCGCTGCGCGAGCGCAGCGACCTGGAGGCCGTGGCGCGCCGCATCCTGCGCGCGGAGCGCCCGCAGGACACGCCCGAGCTGAGCCCGCCGGTGCTGGCGCTGCTGCGCCGCTGCACCTGGCCGGGCAACATCCGCCAGCTCGCCAACGTGCTGCGCACGGCCGCGGCCATGTCCAGCGGCGAGCGGCAGATCACGGTGGCCCACCTGCCCGACGACTTCATCGAGGACCTGGAGCGCGGCAGGCCCGGCCTGGTTGCCCCGGCCTCGCCCGGCACGGCGGCCGAGAGCGCCGCGCTGCCGCCGCAGACGCCGCAGACGCTGGAAAAGGCCGGGATCGCGATGATCCGCGCCGCGCTGGCGGCCGCCGGCGGCAACATCTCGGCGGCGTCCAAGCAGCTGGGCATCAGCCGCAACACGATCTACCGCAAGCTCGGCCGCCCCCCTGGACGGGCGGCCGACGCCTGAGCGGCGCGCCGGCTCAGCGCACCGGGTTCACGGCGCCGGGCGTGGGTGCGGATACCGGCGCAGCCACCGGTGCATAAGGCCCCGTGCGCAGCGCGTCGGCGATGCCGCGGCGGTTCTGCGCCAGCGCGGCCATGCTGAAGTGGATGTGGCCGCTGCCGGGCGACAGGCGCCGGACGCTGTCGATCTGGCCGACGATCTCGTCCGGCAGCCAGCTCTTGTCGCTGGCGTCGATGCGGCTGGTGAACAGGCCGGCGTGGATGGGCCGGTCCAGCGGGTTCAGCGCGCGCCAGGCCTGCAGCAGCGGCTCGAAGGCCTGCGCCGTCTGCGCGCGCGGCCAGTACAGCTGCGGCGCGAGGTAGTCCAGCCAGCCTTCGCGCAGCCACAGCTCCACGTCGGCGTAGAGCTTGTCGTACTGGCTGAAGCCGGTGATGCCCGGCGGGCGCAGGTCGGGCCGTGGCAGGCCGAACGGGCTCACGCCCACGCGCGTGCCGGGCCGCACCTCGTGCGCCAGCGCGTACAGGCGCTGCACGAGGCGGTTGACGTTGTAGCGGCGCCAGTCGTGGCGGGCCAGGCTGCCGCCGCCGGCGACGTACTTCTGCCAGCTCGGCTCGTCCGGGAAGTCGACGTCGTTCTTCGCCGCGTCCTGGATGGGGTAGGGGTAGAAGTAGTCGTCGATGTGCACGCCGTCGACGGGGTAGCGCGCCAGCACGTCGCGCACGACGGCCAGCGTGTGCTCGGCCGCCGCGGTCTCGCCCGGGTCCATCCAGAGCTGGTCGCCATAACGCTTGACCCAGTCGGTGTGGATGCGGCCCACGTGCGTGTCGGCCAGCACGGACTTGGCCGTGCTGTGCCGCGCGCGGTAGGGGTTGAACCAGGCGTGCAGCTCCAGGCCGCGGATGCGCGCCTCCGCCAGCCACACGGCCAGCGGGTCGTAGCCGGGGTGCTGGCCCTGCGTGCCGGTGAGGTACTCGCTCCACGGCTCCAGTTTCGATTCGTACAGCGCATCGGCGCTGGTGCGCACCTGCAGGATCAGCGCGTTCAGCCCCGTGCGCACGGCCACGTCGCACAGGTTGCGGATCTCGGCCTGCTGCTGCGCGGCGGGCAGGCCCGGCTTGCTGGGCCAGTCGATGTTGGCGACGGTGGCGATCCACGCGGCACGCCATTCGCGCGCGGGCGGCACGGGCAGCGGCAGCGGCGCGTGCGAGATCTCGCCGTCGGGCCCGACCGTCAGCGGCACCGCGGGCGGCAAGACGTCCATCTGCGCGACGGGGGCCGGCTGGGGCGGCGTGGCACAGGCGCTGAGCAGCGGCACGGCGGTGAGGCTGAGGAGGTCGCGTCGCTTCATACCTTGATGAACCATTGCTTTCGGTACATGAACCACGCCAAGGCGTACATGGCGAGGACGAACACGACGGCGTGCAGCAGCGACGCGTTCTGTGGCGCCAGGCCCAGCTCCACGATGGGCTGGTACAGCGCCTTGCCCAGCGAGCGGCCGTCGGCGAGCTTGACGGTGTACAGCATCTTGGCCACCAGCCCCGACAGCGCGAACAGGAACAGCGCGTTCATGCCGAACACGACGAACGGGTGCAGCAGCCGCGCCCAGCGCGCGCGGGCCAGCGGCTGCGGCATCGCGTCCAGCAGCCAGTAGAAGACGGCGAACACGAGCAAGGCCCAGCCCGCCATCGCGAACACATAGCTGGGCGTCCACAGCGACTTGTTGATGGGCATCAGCCAGGCGTCCAGCACCTGGCCCAGCCACAGCGACGCCAGGCCCGCGACGACCCAGGTCATGGCCTTCTCGGCGGGCTGCTTCTTCGACGCCAGCACGTAGCCGGCCAGCACGCCCAGCAGCTGCGACGCCACGGCCGGCAGCGTGGACAGCAGGCCCTCGGGGTCCCAGGTCCTGGCCTGCTTCCACAGGTGGCCGTCCAGCAGTGCGCGGTCCAGCCAGGCGCCCACGTCCTGGCCGCGCTCCAGCACGCCGGTGTGGACCACGCCGTCGGCGTCGGGCACCGGCACGCAGAGCTGGATGAAGGCATAGACAGCCATCAGCAGCGCCGCCCACAGCGCCACGCCGCGTGCACTGCACCACAGCACGATGGGCGCGGCCAGCAGCGTGCACAGGCCCAGGCGCTGCAGCACGCCGGGGATGCGCACGCTGGCGAAGTCGAAGTTCGGGATGAGGTTGAGCAGCAGGCCGATGCCGATGATGACGAGCGCGCGGCGCCAGGTCTGCAGCAGCAGCGCGGTCTTGTCGGCCCCGGCCTGCGCGCGGCGCGCCAGGCTGATCGTCATGGCCATGCCGGCGATGAAGACGAAGAACGGGAACACCCAGTCGGTGAACGTCCAGCCGTGCCATTGCGCGTGCAGCAGCGGCGCGTAGACATGGCCCCAGTCGCCCGGGTTGTTGACGAGCAGCATCGCCGCGATGGTGAAGCCGCGGAAGGCGTCGAGGCTGAGCAACCGGTCTTTCATGCGCTGTCGTCCGCCTTCTTGCCGAAGTTCTCGGGCACCTTGATGAGCGCAGCCATGAAGAAGCTGGGGATCGTCGCCACCAGCACCCAGGCGAAGAACGGCACGTAGCCGACGTGGTCCTGAAGCCAGCCGCTCCACATGCCCGGGATCATCATGCCCAGCGCCATGAAGCCGGTGCAGATCGCGTAGTGCGCGGTGGATGGACCCCCAGGCTTCGCAGGCGCAGGCGCCTGCTGTGCCACCCCCCGGGGGGGCTGAGCCGGCTCGGGGCGGCCCGTCGCCGGCTCCTGCGGCCCCCCGGCGACATGGATCATGTACATCAGGTAGGCCGTGAAGCCCAGGCCGTAGCCGAACTGCTCCACCGCCAGCGCGGCGCTGACGACGGCCAGGCTGGTGGGGTGCGTCATGGCCAGCAGCAGGAAGGCGACGTTGGGCACGTGCATGGCCAGCACCAGCGGCCACAGCGCGCGCTTGAGGCCCACGCGCGAGATGACCCAGCCGCCGGCCAGGCCCCCCAGCGTCAGCGCCGTGAGGCCCACCGTGCCGTAGGCGATGCCCACGGCCTTGGTCGACAGGCCCAGGCCGCCCTGGTCGACGGGGTCCAGCAAGAAAGGCGACGCCAGCTTGAGCAGCTGCGCCTCAGGGAACCGGTACAGCAGCAGGAAGCCGAGGATGACGGCGATGCCGGGCTTTCTGAAGAAGCTGGCGAACACGGCGAAGAAGTCCGCCACCAGCCCACGCGCGGCTCCCCGGCCGGCACCGCGCACGTCGGCCGCGGGCCGCGGCAGCACGATGCCGTGCCACGCCGCCAGCACGACGAACAGCACGCCCAGCAGCCAGAACACCAGGCTCCAGGCCTGCGTGACGCTGCCGGTGCGTTCGGTCAGCTCGCCGGCCAGGTAGACCAACCCGCCCTGGCCGCCGATGTTGGCCAGGCGATAGAACGTGGAGCGCACGCCGACGAACGCGGCCTGTTGATGCTGCGGCAGCGCCAGCATGTAGTAGCCGTCTGCTGCGATGTCGTGCGAGGCCGACGCGAAGGCCATCAACCAGAACACCGCCAGCGAGAGCTGGAAGACCTTGTCGGTCGGGATGGTCAGCGCCACGCCCGCGAGTGCGGCACCGACGAAGAACTGCAGCACCGTCACCCAGCGCCGCTTGGTGCCGAACAGCTCCACCAGCGGCGACCACAGCGGCTTGATGACCCAGGGCAGGTAGAGCCAGCTCGTGTAGAGCGCGATGTCGGTGTTGGAGATGCCCAGGTTCTTGTACATGACGACCGACAAGGTCATCACGACGACATAGGGGATGCCCTGGGCGAAGTAGAGGCTGGGAATCCACGCCCAAGGGGAGCGGTTCATGTCGCCAGGGCCTTGCTCACGCTGCCGTCCACGGCCTGCAGCCGCCGGCGGGCTTCATCGGCGCCCACGCCGAGCTTGAGCATCACCAGCGCCGTCTTCACATGGTTGTCGCAGGCGGCCAGCGCCGCTTGTGCCTCCGCCTCGCTGGCGCCCGACGCACGCACCGTCAACGCCAGCGCCCGCTTCACGAGCTTGGCGTTGGTGGCCTTCAGGTCCACCATCAGGTTGCCGTAGACCTTGTTGAGCCGCACCATCAGCGCCGACGAGAAGGTGTTCAGCGCGATCTTCTGCGACGTGCCCGCCTTCAGCCGCGTGCTGCCGGAGATGACCTCGGGGCCGGTGTCGAGGATGACGCCGATCTCGGCCTGCGCCGCGACCGGCGCGCCGGGGTTGTTGGCGAAGCCGATGGTCAGCGCGCCGGCCGCGCGCGCGGCCTCGATGGCGCCCAGCACATAGGGCGTGCCGCCGCTGGCGGCCAGCAGCAGCGCCACGTCGTCCGGGCCTGGGTTCAGCGCGGCGAGGTCGGCCGCACCCTGCGCGCGGTCATCCTCGGCGCCTTCCACGGCGACGAACATCGCGCCCGGCCCGCCGGCCATGATGGCCACAGCCCGCTCGCGCGGCCACGAGAAGGTGGGGTACAGCTCCACGCTGTCCAGCACGCCCAGGCGGCCGGACGTGCCGGCACCGGCGTACAGCAGCCGGCCACCGGCGCGGATGCGCGGCAGCGCGGCGTCCACCGCGGCGGCGAGCTGCGGCGCGGCGGCCTTCACGGCGGCGACGGCGGCGTGCTGGTCGTCGATGAACGCATCCAGCAAGGCGGGCGTGGCGTATGTGTCCAGGTCGGGATGCCGGGTGCTCGGGGTTTCGGTGTTCAGCATGGAAAGTCAGGATGCGGGCTGCGGCACTCTAGCGGCTGGCACCCGCCCATGACGAATGCCAGGGGCCATTGCAGTCATAACGGCAGGTCATCAGAATCTTCCTGCCGGCTGTAAGGGCGGAGGCTTCTGCCCCGACGCACGTTGGCAAGTCGATGTCGGTCCGCCGTCACCGACCTGTGGTGAACCCCGATCTCAACCACCCTCTCTTTCTGGAGACCACGACATGAACGCATCTTTCAAGAACAGCCTGGGCCTGGCCGCTGCCGCTGCCGCCCTGTTCGCCACCGCCGCCATCCCCACGACGGCGGCCGCGGCCGACGGCATGGTCAAGTGTTCCGGCGTCAACACCTGCAAGGGCACTTCCGAGTGCAAGACCGCCAGCAGCGGCTGCAAGGGCCAGAACGGCTGCAAGGGCCAGGGCTGGGTCAGCAAGAAGTCGGCCGACGAGTGCACCAAGGCGGGCGGAAAAGTAGAGAAGTGACCCCCTGCCGGCTGACGCCGGCGCCCCAGGGGGCGCACCAGGCGGCCTGGCAGAGCGCTTGCGCTCCGGTGCAGGCTCATATCGCGCAGCGATGTGATGCCGCAGCCAAAGCCAGTTCCGCCGGTGCCGCTGGATGACGTGTGAGCCTGCGGCCACACGTCCTTTTGTTTGATCGACATGAACCGAATCCAGGGCTTTGGCCTCGGCCTGCGCGTCGAGCACTACGCCGACTTCGAGGCCGGCGTGCCTGCCGACAGCCGCCCCGACTGGCTGGAGATCATTTCCGAGAACTACCTGGTGCCCGGCGGCCCGCCGCTGGCGCACCTGGAGCGCATCCGCGCCGACTACCCACTGGTCATGCACGGCGTGTCGCTGTCCATCGCCGCGACCACGCCGCTGGATGCGGCCTACCTGCGTGAGCTGAAGGCGCTGGCCGACCGGCTGCAGCCCGGCTGGGTGTCCGACCACCTGTGCTGGAGCGCCGACGCGCACAGTCAGCTGCACGACCTTCTGCCCGTGCCGCTGACGCGCGAGGCGCTGGCGCATGTGGGCAGCCGCGTCGCGCAGGTGCAGGACCTGCTCGGCCGCGCGCTGGTGCTGGAGAACGTGTCCAGCTACGTGCGCTTCGCGGCGGACGAGATGGGCGAGGCCGAGTGGATCGCCGCGCTGCTGAAGCAGACCGGCGCCGGCCTGCTGCTGGACGTCAACAACGTCTACGTGTCGGGCCGCAACCATGGCTTCGACCCGGTCGCCTACCTGGACGCCCTGCCGGTCGAGGTCGTCCGCCAGATCCACCTCGCCGGCCACGAGGACCGCGGCGACATCGTCATCGACACGCACGACCACCCCGTGCGCGACGAGGTCTGGGCGCTGTACCGCCAGGCGCGACAGCGCTTCGGCGCGGTGCCGGCGATGATCGAGCGCGACGACCATATCCCGCCGTTGCCCGAGCTGCTGGCCGAGCTGGACCACGCCCGGCGCATCGCCGCAGCGCTGCCCGCATGACGCTCGCCGCCCAGCAGCACATGCTCGCCGCCGCCATCCGCGACGGCGCCGAACCACAGGGCCTGCTGACTGCCGACAGCGCGCGCGGCCTGGCCGTTTACCGCCACGCCTACCGCGCCCGTCTGGCGCAGGCGCTGGCCGACAACTTCACCGTGCTGGCGCGCGCGCTGGGCGACGACGGCTTCGACGCGCTGGCCCAGGCCTACATCGCCGCGCGGCCCAGCCGGCAGCCGTCCATCCGCTGGTTCGGCGACGGCCTGGCCGGCTTCATGGCGGCGGCCGGCGACGACCTCGTGCCGCATGCCAGCCTCGTCGATGTCGCCCGCATGGACTGGGCGCTGCGCGGCGCGTTCGACGCGGCCGACGCGCCCCTGCTGGACGCCGCCACGCTGGCCGCGCTGGGCGCCGACGACTGGGCCGGCCTGGTGCTGCATCTGCACCCCAGCGTTCAGCGTGTGCCGCTGGCCCATGCCGTCGAGCCGGCGTGGAAGCTGCTTCGCGAATGGGACCCCGACGCGGGCACGCCCAGCCCCGAGGTGGACGCACCGGCCCCGCACGCGCACACGCTGCTGGCCTGGCGGCAGGCCGACGGCACGCGCTGGCGCGCGCTGGAACCGCTGGAGGACGCGCTGCTGGCCGAGGTCGCGCAGGGCGCACCGTTCGCGCGGCTGTGCGAACGCGCCGCCGCCGAGCTGGGCGATCCCGACGCCGCCGCGCCCGCCGTCGTCGGTCTGCTGCAGCGCTGGCTGGCCGACGGCCTGCTGCGCCAGCCCTGACCCACCCGCCAGCCAGGCCATTGAGGCTTGGCTATCCTGCGCCATCCCACCACTCGAGGTCTGCCATGTCCCGACGCCTGTTCACCGCCCTGGCCGCGGCCCTGCTCATGCCCGCCGCGCACGCCGCGCTCACCGTCGGCGCGCCGGCGCCGGACTTCACGGCCGACGCCGCCGTGGGCGGCCAGCCGTTCAAGTTCAAGCTCGCCGAGGCGCTGAAGAAGGGCCCCGTGGTGCTGTACTTCTATCCCAAGGCCTTCACCAGCGGCTGCACCGTGGAGGCGCACAACTTCGCCGAGGCCACCGACAAGTTCAAGGCGCTCGACACCACCGTCATCGGCATGTCCAACGACGACATCGACACGCTGAAGAAGTTCAGCGTCGAGGCCTGCCGCAACAAGTTCGCCGTCGCCGCGGATGCGGGCGGCAAGGTCATCAAGGACTACGACGTGTCGCTGAAGATGGTGCCCGGCACCATGGCCGACCGCGTGTCCTACCTGATCGCGCCGAACGGCAAGGTCGCTGCCGTGCACGCCAGCATGGACCCCGACGGCCATATCGACGCGATGCTGAAGGCCGCCGAGAAGCTCAAGAAGTGATCGCGGGGCTCGGTGCGGCGGCGTTGCTGGCCGCCTACCGTTCGGGCGAGCTGTCGCCCGTGGACGTGATGCAGGCGGTGCTCTCGCAGGCGCAGCGGCGCGAGGGCGAACTGCATGCGCTGTGCGCCGTCGATGCCGACGGCGCACTCGCCGCCGCGCGGGCCAGCGAGGCCCGCTGGCGCGCCGGCACGCCGCTGGCGCTGGACGGCGTGCCCGTCACGCTGAAGGAGAACATCGCCGTGCCCGGCGCCGCCTGGCGCTTCGGCACGGCGGCGACGGCCGACGACGCGGTGGCCGACTTCGAGGCACCGCCCGCCGCGCGGCTGCGCGAGGCCGGCGCCATCGCGTGGGCGCGCACCACCATGCCCGACTACGGCATGCTGAGCTCGGGCCTGTCCAGCCTCTACGCCGAGCCCGCGCGCAACCCGTGGGACACGGCGCTGACGCCCGGTGGCTCCAGTGCCGGGGCCGCCGCCGCGGGCGCGGCCGGCTACGGGCCGCTGCACCTGGGTACCGACATCGGCGGCTCCATCCGGCTGCCGGCCGGCTGGTGCGGCCTCGTGGGCCTGAAGCCCAGCCACGGCCGCGTGCCCATCAAGCCGGGCTATGCAGGCCGCGTCGCCGGGCCACTGACGCGCAGCGTGGAAGACGCCGCGCTGATGCTGGCGGTGCTGGCGCAGCCCGATGCGCGCGACCCCACGCAGCTGCCGCCGGGTGGCTTCGCGTGGCAGCCGGGCATCACGCTGAAGGGCCTGCGCGTGGGCCTGATGCTGGACGCCGGCTGGGGCGAGGCCGTGCAGCCCGAGGTGGCGGCCGCGATCGTTGCCGCAGCGCGTGCGTTCGAGCAGGCCGGCGCCGTCGTCGTGCCGCTGGCCCCGTTCAGCACGCGCGAGATGGCCGATGGCATCGACCGCTTCTGGCGCATGCGCTCGTGGCTGGACACGCAGGCCCTCGCGCCCGAGCGCCGTGAGAAGGTGCTGCCTTACATCCTCGACTGGGTCGCGCCTGCGGCCGGCTACGACGGCGGCACGGTGTTCCGCGGCTACAGCCAGATGCAGGCGCTGCGCGAGGCGGCCGTCTCGGCCTGCGCGCCGTTCGACTTCGTGCTGTCGCCGGTGGCGCCCATGCCGGCCTATCCGGCCCATCGCGCCAGCCCATTGCACGACCCGTCCCGGCCCTTCGAGCACATCGCGTTCACGCTGCCCTTCAACATGAGCGAGCAGCCGGCGCTGTCCATCAACGCGGGCTACACGCCAGGCGGTTTGCCGATCGGCCTTCAGGTCATCGGCCGGCGCTTCGACGATGCCGGCGTGCTGGCCCTGGGCGCCGCATGGGAGCAGTTGCGCCCCGCCCAACGCCGCTGGCCCTTCTGAAGGGCACCGCCATGAGCTGGTCATCGCCAACGCCCCCGCGAGCGCCGAGCCCGGCGACTGCCGTCATGAATGGTGGGGCGGCGGCGGCTGAGTGGGCAGGCCGGCGGCAGCCAGGTCGGCGTTGACCAGCGCCCAGGCACTGGCGAAATCGCTGGCCCGGCGCACCGGGCGGCTGGCGCGCCAGATGTCCATCAACGCCGGCAGCCGCTCGATGCCGGCGATGCCCGGACGCACGAGGAAGACGGTGGAGACTGACACGACGCCGCGCGACGCGAAGGCATCGATGCTCTCGCGCAACTGCGCCAGCGCGTCGACGTCCATCTGCAGGCTGCCGCGGATCTCCAGCAGGTCGGCAAAGCGGCGGTCGGCCGGCAGCCGCTTGCCGGCGAGCATGATGGCGCGCTTGACGGCGGCCATCAGCGCCACGTCGAACGGCCCCTCGGCCATGGACACCATCACGCGGCCCTGCACGCCCACGCTGACACGGCCGAAGCTCGGCTTGGGGTTGGGCCGTCGCGGTGGCGGCAGGGCAGGCGTGGGGCTCATGGTCTTGTGGGACGATTTTGCACGCTCGAACAGGGAGGCAGTGACATGTTGACTTTGTATGGCACCCGCGGTTCGGGGTCGGCCGCCGTCGAGGCGGCGCTGGCCCGCACCGGCCAGGCTTTCGAGCCCGTCGACGCGGCATCCTGGAACCCTGGCCCGGGGCGTGACGCACTGCTGCGCGTGAACCCGCTGGGCCAGATCCCGACACTCGTCTTCGACGACGGCCTGGTGTTGACGGAAAGCGCGGCCATCCTCATCCACCTGGGCCTCGCGGCGCCGCCCGGCCGCCTGCTGCCCGCGGACGCCGCAGGCCGCGCGACGGCCATTCGCGGCCTGGTCTACATCGCCGCCAACTGCTACGCGGCCATCAGCGTCATCGACTACCCCGAGCGCTGGTGCGAGCCCTGCAGCGATGACGACAAGGCCCGCATCCGCGCCGGCACGCGTGCCCGGCTGCATCACCACTGGCGGCTGTTCGCGGACCAGTTCGAGGCCGGCTTCCATGCTGCGGCGCCGGGTGCGCTGGAACTGTTGGCGGCGGTGGTGTCCAAATGGTCAGGCTCGCGGCCCCACCTGCAGGCCGAGCGGCCGGCGTTCTTCGCGAAGCTGCTGCAGGTCGAGCAGCACTCCGACGTGGCCGCGATCTTTCAGCGCCACTGGCCTTGAGCGTGGGCGGCGCTGCGAGCTGGCGCGGCGGCCCGCGCCAAGCTTCAGTAGACGGGGTCGGCCAGCTTTTCCTTGGCCACGACGCGCTGCGTGGCGGGCCGGTCGAGCACGCGCTTCAGGTAGGCGCCCAGCGCCGGCCGCGTCTTGGCGGGCCTGGCCTGCATGCGCGTCCAGCGGCACAGCATGAACACCAGCGGGTCCACGGCCGTGAAGTGCGCGCCGAGGAACCAGTCGCCGCCGTGGCGCGCCAGCTCGGCGTCCAGCTGGTCCAGCATCGGGGCGACCTGTGCCTCCGCGCGGGCCTTCACCTCGGCCGCGTCCGTGGCCATGCGGTCCGGGTAGAAATAGTGGATCAGCATGGCCTGCAGCGTGTTGGTCAGCCACACCATCCATTTGTAGTACTGCGCGCGCTGCGGCGTGCCGGGTGCAGGCGCAAAGCCGGGGTGGCAGTCGGCCAGATGCATCAGGATGGCGGCTGTCTCGTACAGCACCAGGTCGCCGTCCACCAGCGTCGGGATCAGGCCGTTCGGGTTGAGCTTCAGGTACTCGGGCGACTTGTGCGCGTTGTTCGCGCGGTCCACCTCGCGCAGCGTGTAGGGGATGCCCATTTCCTCCAGCAGCAGGTGGGGCGCGAAGCTGGCGTTGCTGGGGTAGTAGTGCAGTTCGATCATGGGCGGCGGCGGGGTGGCGGGGACGGTGCCGGAACTTTACGTTGCCGCAACGCCGCCGCAGTCCACGCGGCCCAGTCTGGCGGCGTTGGAAAACCATCTGCCGCTTCCGGTTGAAGACGATGAAGACACTGCTCCATTGCACCGCCGCCGCCCTGCTCTCGCTGGGCGCCGCACTGGCCGCGCCGGCCGCCCACGCCGACGTGCGCGCCCGCGTCAACATCGGCATGGTGTTCGACGGCCGCTACCACCACGACCACTATTACCCTGCGCCCGGCTACGTCGCGCCGGCCGTGCCCTACGGCGCGACGATCGTCGGCGCCGGCCCGGGCCGCTACTGGTTCCACGGCGGCGTCTGGTACCGGCCGTATGGGTCCAGCTACCGCGTCGTGCAGCCGTCGTTCGGGCTCATCATCCCGGTGCTGCCGCCGGCCTATGTGACGCTGACGCTCGGCGGCCTGCCCTATTACTACGCCAACGGCGTGTACTACCGCCCCGTGCCGGACGGCTACGTGGTGGCGCCGCCGCCGCCCGAAGCGGCCACGGCGCAGGTTGTGCAGGCACCGCCCGCCCCGCCGCCGCGGCCCGAACCGGTCATCTACCCGCGCAACGGCCAGTCGCCCGAGCAGCTGGAGAACGACCGCCGCGACTGCAACCGCTGGGCCACGACGCAACCCAATGCGCAGGCCGATGCCAGCATCTTCAACCGCGCCGTCGAGGCCTGCATGGATGGGCGTGGGTACACGATGAAGTGACGGCGCCGCCGCCGGCGTCGGCCGGTCAGACGGCGCAGCCGGTCTCGGCGGTCGCGCCTGCGGCGCGGTAGCGCACGGCGGTCATCTCGGCCAGGATGCTCAGGGCGATCTCGGGCGGCGTGCGCGCGCCGATGTCCAGCCCCACCGGGCCGTGCAGGCGGTCGAGTTGCGCGCCGGTCAGGCCGAAATGCTCGGCCAGCCGCGCGCGGCGCTTGCCCTGGTTGATGCGCGAGCCGATGGCGCCGACGTAGAACGCCGGGCTGCCCAGCGCCTCCATCAGCGCCAGGTCGTCGAGCTTGGGGTCATGCGTGAGGGCCACGATGGCCGTCGCGCCATCGGGCCGGAAGGCGGTGACCACGTCGTCGGGCATGTCGCGCGTGAGCGTCACGCCGGGCAGGTCGAAGCCGTCGGCGTACTCGGCACGCGGGTCGCACACGGTGACGCCGTAGCCCAGCGCCAGCGCCATCTTCGCGAGGTAGTCGGTCATCTGGCCGGCACCGATGACCAGCAGCCGCCATTGCGGGCCATGGTGGCTGACGAGTTCGGTGGCGGTCAGCGTCAGCATGTCCGCGCCGGGCTGCGCGTCGGCCAGCGTCGCCGCGCCGGTGGCCAGGTCCAGCGTGCGGCGCACGCGCTCGCCGCGCGTCAGCCGCACCAGCAGCTCGTCCACGGCCGACTGCGGGCCCAGCGGCTCCAGCATCAGCTCCAGCGTGCCGCCGCAGGGCAGGCCGAAGCGGCGCGCCTCCTCCGCGCCGACGCCGTAGCGCAGCGGCGTCGGCCTGCTGATGGCCAGGCTGCCGGCGCGCAGCTGGGCGACCAGGTCGTCCTCGATGCAGCCGCCCGATACCGAGCCGGCGATCTGTCCGTCGTCCCGCACGGCCACCAGCGAGCCCACCGGCCGCGGCGCCGAGCCCCAGGTGCGCGTGATCGTGCCCAGCACGACGCCGCGCGATTCGGCCCGCCAGCCGGCGGCCGTGCGCAGCACGCTGAGATCGAGGTTGTCCATCCGTTGACGTGTCCCTGACTGCAATGGCCCAAGGGTAATCGTCAATGGCGCCGGCTGCTGGCGCGGCCGGCATCGACCCGGCGGCGGGCCGGGTCAGCTCGCCGCCCGTTCGTCCTCTTGCGCCGCGATCACCGCCTCGCGCCACAGCCGCGCCGGGATGAAGGTGCGCAGCTGCGCCATGGCCTTGTCGATCAGTGCCGGGTGCAGGCCGTGGTCCAGGTGAGGCAGCAGGTCGGCGGTCACGTCGGCACCCAGGTCCACGAGCGTCTGCGCGGCATCGACGACATGGCGGTACGGGAAGCGCTCGTCTGCCAGGCCGTGCAGCAGGTGCACGCAGACGTCCTGCGGCGCGTGCTCGGGACGGGCGAAATAGCCGCCGGCAAAGGCCAGCACGCGGCCCGCCAGCGCGGCTTCGGCCTGCACCGCCTCCAGCGCCAGCAGCGCGCCGTCGCCCACACCGGCCAGCGCCACGCGCTGCCAGGGCAGGCCGAGCTTGGCGGCCTCCCCGCGCAGCCGCTGGCTCAGGTGCGGCAGCGCGGCAGCCAGGCCGTCGGCGCTGGGTGCGTCGCCCGCCCACCAGCGGCAGCGGCCTTCGGCGTCGCGCAGCGGCGGGTGCAGCGTCAGCGTGACTGCGTTGGGGTATTGCGCATGCAGCGCGGCGGCCAGCGGCGCCACGGTGTCGGGACCGTCGGGCGCGATGCCGCTGTCGGGCAGCAGCGCGAAGAGAAGATCGGATGCAGGATTGAAACTCATCCCGATATTTTCGAAGTAAAGGAACGTCTGCACAAACCACAACCATCTGTACCTGGGCCGCATTGAAGAAACCGAGGCACGCAGAGCGTTACATCAGCGACGACCTGATCTGAGACTTGGATCACACGCCAATTTCGGGATCAGCACTGCTCACGCGCGAGCTAGAGGTTTTTACCTTCAAGGCTTCGAGCTCTAAACGCAACGCCATCTGGCGTAAGTTCAGTGTCGCTTCAATCTGACGCCGATATTGAATTTCTTGTTGCTCGATGCCTTGATTTCAGCGATGTGCAGTGACATCGCAACGATGTGCGCGCCTGCTTTTTACGGATAGATTTCAGACGCGCAATGAGAAACAAAATTTCATTTTTCTATTGGGATGATGAAACAAGCTCATTTGCTGAGCCGCAAGGCTGCCCGCGTACGAGAGAGCAGATCGTTGCTGTTTCGCAACAATTTGACCCCGCATTGGGAGCAAAAAGCCCCGGAGATGTCCTCATGTTCAAGGAACAGCAAGTTTCAGGTCGATCCACCCCCCTAGCATGAAGTTTCGTTGCTGAGGTTTGCCGTCCTTCGAAACGAAGCGCACAAGCATCTCAGCAGCCTCTTTTTGTTGGAGCCTTTATGAAAAACTATTTCTCCAGTTACAAGCCTGTGCGCAAACCTGTCGCCTTGGCTGTTCTCGGTTTGATCATCACGCAAAACGCGGCAGCCCAGCAGACTGCTGCTGAAAATAAGCCGGTTACGGTAGCCGAGTCTCCGGCGCGCGAAAATGAAGCCACGCAGAAGCTGGATACCGTTGTCGTTACGTCCGGTTCTCGCATCAAGCGAGATGTGTTCAGTTCCCCTGCACCTATCCAGGTTATCAAGAATGAAGATGCGGCGCTGGCAGGCTTCACTTCTACGGCACAAATCCTGCAAAGCACGTCAGTGACGGGCGGCGCAGGTCAGATCAACAACGCCTTCGGCGGCTACGTCACCGATGGCGGCCCCGGCGCCAACACCGTCGGCCTGCGCGGCTTTGCCCCGACGCGCTCGCTGGTGCTGCTGAACGGTCGCCGCATGTCGCCCTCGGGCACGCGCGGTTCTGTTGGCGCGGCTGACCTGAACACGCTGCCCAACGCCATCGTCGATCGCATCGAAGTGCTGAAGGACGGCGCGTCCTCCATCTACGGCTCCGACGCCGTGGCCGGTGTGATCAACATCATCACCAAGAAGGACCTGACCGGTATCCGCCTCGACGCCTCGCTCTCTCAGACCGAGCATGGCGGCGGCAACGCCTACAACTTCTCTGCCGCAGGCGGCATGGTCAACGACCATTCGCGCTTCCTGGTCTCATACAACTTCAACGAGAACACGCGCATGACCCTGGGTCAGCGTGATTGGACGCGTTGCAACACCGATTCCTTGCGCACCAGCGTGAACGGTGTCGTCGGCGCCTGGGGCAGCGGTGACTTCATCGACCCGCAGACCGGCAAGGCCAAGTGCTACCCGATCACGGGCACGGGCTCGAACGGCGTGACCATCAACACCCTGGGCACCGCCACGACCACCGGCGTCGGCGCTGCGGGCTCGGTGGGCACCAGTTTCAACCGCTGGCGTCCGAACTCGGCCGTGACCACTGGTCTGGCCGGCTGGGAAGGTGTGGGCGGCGGCAGCAACAACCTGAACGTCCGTGACACCTTCGACCCGCGCGTGATGAACAACACGGTGATGTCGCCGGTGCGCAACCACAACCTGTACGCCCAAGGCGCCTTCGACGTGCCCGCGCTGGGCGGCGATGCAGAAGCTTACTGGGAACTGCTGTTCAACCGGCGCGATTCGTCGCAGGTCGGCTTCCGCCAGCTGTCGATGGACTACACCAAGGGCAGCCCGCTGATCCCGGCGAACCTGCAGTTCAGCACCTTCCTGGCGGCTGGCGGTTCGCTGATGACCAACGGCCAAGCCACCGGTGTGCGCGCCTTCATCGGCGCCGGCAACAGCTATTCCAGCCAGGCCGTGGACTTCACGCGCGCCGTGGCCGGCCTGCGTGGCTCGTTCGCCAAGATCAACTGGGACTATGACATCTCGGTCCAGCACGCCGAAAGCAAGGGCAAGTACGTGTTTGACGGCTTCCGCACGGACCGCCTGTCGCAGAGCATGAATGTCGTGGCCAGCGGCAGCAGCTTCGCCTGCGCCAACACGGCCAACGGTTGCGTCGCCGCACCGGCACTGACGTCGGCCGTCGTGGGTGGCCAGCTGCCAGCCGCCTGGCTGGGCTTCGTCTATGACAATTTCACCGGCATGACGAAGTACAAGGAAGACATCGTGTCGGCATCAACGACCGGCAAACTCTTCAAGCTGCCCTACGGCGACGTGAAGGGCGCCATCGGCGCTGAATTCCGCCGCATGTCCATCGACGACACCCCGTCCGTCGACCAGCAGACCGCCAACATCTACAACTTCACGTCTTCCACGCCGACCCGTGGCAGCGACAACGCGACCGACGTGTTCGCCGAAATCGAAGTGCCGCTGCTGAAGGATCTGCCGCTGGCCAAGGACCTGACGCTGAACGGCTCCGCGCGCCGTGCGGACTACAAGTCCTACGGCTCGGGCTCGACCTACAAGATCGGTGCACTGTGGGCGCCGGCCAGCTGGATCTCGCTGCGCGGCACCAACGGTACTTCTTACCGCGCGCCTGCGCTGTTCGAGCAGTTCGTGGGTGCGACGACGGGCTTCCTGAACCAGTCGGGCGACCCCTGCAACACGCCCACCCCGGGCTCGGTTCGCGCCACGAACTGCGCCAGCGAAGGTCTGCCGGCCACGTTCTCGCAAACCCAGAGCATCACTTCGATCACCAAGGGTGGTCGCGATTCGGGCCTGGCCGCAGAAACCTCGAAGAACTCTTCATGGGGTGTGATCCTGCAACCGACGCTGCCGACCGGCTGGGGTGACGTGTCCATCGCCCTGGACCGCTTCGACGTCAAGGTCGACAACGGCGTTGCGCAGATTGGCACCGCCAGCATCCTGGCTCTGTGCTATGACGACCCGGCATTCCGCAAGGGTGGCGGCTACTGCAACTTGGTCACGAGAAACGCGACGACCAACGCGCTGTCGGTCAACAACAGCTACATCAACCTGTCGACCGACGTCGCGCGCGGCTACGAATACAACATCCGCTATACGAACGATGTTGGCATTGGCAAGCTGCGTGTGAATCTGTCGGCCACCGAGTACCACTCGCAAGCCAGCAGGCTGTTCACTACCGACCCGCTGACCGAGAGCAACGGCCGCGTCGGCATCCCGCGTTGGTCCGGTGCCTTTGACGTCAACTATGCCGTGAAGGGTTGGACGGCCTATTACGGCATGGAATGGGTCGGTAAGACTTCGAGCTACGAGTACTACCAACGCCGCAGCACGTCGGCTGCCCAGGCGGCGACGTATGACCCTGCCACGAGCATCTACCAGATGCGCACGCCCAACTACTTCCTGCACTCGCTGTCGCTGTCCTACAGCGACTCGGTGAGTAAGTGGAAGACCACGGTTGGTGTGCGCAACATCGGTGACAAGACGCCGCCCACGATCTCGCAAGGCTTCGCCAACCGCGTCGGCAATGCGCCTCTGTACAGCGGCTACGACTACTTGGGTCGCCGCTTCTTCATGAACGTCTCCAAGACGTTCTAATCGCCTAGCGCTCTGATGCCCTGGCAGCCCGTGGGTTGCCGGGGCTTTTTTTTAAGTGTGATTCGCATGAAAAGCTACTTGAACACCCTGAGCCGGCTGATCGCCGTCGCAGGTGCTGCGCTGGCGACCTGCCACACCGTGCAGGCCGCCGACCCGCCCATCCGCGTTCCGACTCTCGAGACGCTGGCGCAATTCCCCAGCATGACGGGCTTTCGCATCTCGCCCGACGGCAAGCACATGCTCGCCCTCCAGAGCCAGGGCGACACACGCACCATCGTCGTCTGGAAGCTGGCCGAGCTGGCGGGCAGGCCGACGGTCATCGGCTCCACGAGCATGCAGATTCGCAGCGCGTCGTTCCTGAAGAACGACATGCTGCAGGTCGAGATGACGCAGCCCTACGACCTGCGCGCCAACGAGGTCACCAAGACCTTCATCAACAAGCTGCTGTTCACCGACCTCGAGGGCAAGAACTGGATCGAGCCGATGGCGTCTGCCGATATCGCCCGCTCCGAGATCGCCAAGAAGGCGGCGGCACTGGCCAACCCCACGGTGCTGAACCGCCTGCTTGGCGACCCCGACAGCGTCATCCTGGAAAGCGACACGCGCGGCGACAGCCGTGACATCTACCGCTACAACCTGCGCACCGCCAAGGCCTCGCGCATCATGCGGCTGAGCGAGTCCGATGCTCGCGTGTTCGTCAATTCGGCCGGTCTGGTCTGGGCCAAGCAGCGCCTGGGCAGCGATGGCCAGGGCGCGTTCACGGCCATCGACTTCCGCAGCAAGGACGGTACGTGGGAGGAACACTTCCGCAGCTATGTGAAGAACCGCGACGTCGTCGACGTCGTCGCCCCAGGCGCCAAGGCGGGCACGGCCATCATCCGCAGCAACGTCGGCCGGGAAGTCACCGGCCTGTACGAATACGACATCGCCGCCCGCAAGGTGGCAGAGACCCTGTTCGAGCACAAGTTCTTCGACGCGACCGGCGTGCGCTCGTTCCGCAACGACGACGCCCCCAATGACGAGGGCTTCGACGGCTTCGCGCTGGACGGTCACCAGGGCAACGACGAGCACTGGGAAAATCCGAAGATGGAGTCCGCCGTGCGCGGCATCGCTCAAGCACTCGGCATCAAGGAGATACAGCAAGAACTGCGCAGCGTGGGCAGCAACGACCGCGCTGAGATCCGCTCCTTCGACGGCGTGTCCGTGCGCGTGGTGCAGTACGTGGCCGGCGAGACGCCGACCTACCTGATCCGCGTCAGCGGCTCGACCTACCCGACCGAACACTACCTGCTGCGCGGCCAGAACATCCAGTTGCTGGCCAAGGAGTTCCCGGAAGTGGACAGGCGCGCCCTCGGCACCGCCCGCCTCGTCTACTACAAGGCACGCGACGGCCTGAACATCCCCGCCTACCTGACGGTGCCCAACCCGCAGCTGTGTGGACCAGGCCCCTACGCCACGGTCATCCATCCACACGGTGGCCCATGGGCGCGTGACACGATGGACTACGACCGTTCGGGCTGGGTGCCGATGCTGGTGTCTCAATGTCGCGTCGTGCTCCAGCCGCAGTACCGCGGCTCGCAGGGATGGGGCCGCACGCTGTGGTTCGCAGGCGACCGCGAGTGGGGCGGCAAGATGCAAGACGACAAGGACGACGGCGTCAAATGGTTGGTCGGCGAGAAACTGGCCGACCCCAAGCGCGTCGCCATGTTCGGCTTCTCGTATGGCGGCTACGCGGCCTTCGCTGCCTCGGTGCGACCCAACGGCCTCTACAAATGCGCTATCGCCGGAGCCGGCGTGTCTGACATCGAGCGCATCTGGGCGAAGTTCTTCACCAACCCGTACTTCCAGTCCGGGCAGGAGCCCACCGTGCGTGGCCTGAGCCCGTTGAGCAAGGCCGACAAGATCGAGATCCCGATCATGGTCTACCACGGCGACCGGGACCAGACCGTGCCGCTGATCCAGTCGGAACTGTTCGTCGACAAGGCAAAGGCCGCCGGCAAGCCGGTGGAATACCACGTGCTGAAGGACTACGCCCACGGCCCCGCGTGGACGCGCAAGACCAACGCCGACCAGCTCAAGCTGATCAGCGACTACCTGTCCAGGGGTTGCGGCGGAGGCGGGCTGTAAGCCAACTAACCGTCAACGACAAAGGGTACCGAGTGCCCTTCGTCGTGGTCTGAATTTGCGGGCCGAGCGCCGGGCGGCCCCCAAGCTGGCCCGCGTTCAGCAGGCGAGCCTGGGCGGCGTGCTCAAACCTTGAGGCTGAACGGATTGAAGTTGGTGCTGCTGTCGAAGTGGTCCACGCCCTCGACGCGCTTCAGGAACGCGACAGCCTTGGCGGTGGCGGGGTACATGACGGCTTCCCAGATGGTCTTGAAGAGGTACTGGGTGACGATGACGGCCAGCAGCTGCTCGGTGGGCCAGATGCCCGAGAACGCGATCAGGAAGAAGAGGCTGGTGTCCACGAACTGGCCGACGACGGTGGAGCCGACGATGCGCGCCCACAGGTAGCGGCCCTTCGTCGCCACCTTCATCTTGGCCAGCACGAAGCTGTTGGCGAAGCTGCCGCAGGCGAACGCGACCATGGAGCCGGCGACGATGCGCCAGGTGTTGCCGAACACGGCCTCCAGCTGCGGTTGGTAGACGGCCATGAAGTCGTTGTTGGCCGGTGGCAGGTGCACGACGACGAAGGCCATGAAGGCCGCGAACAGCAGCGCGCCGAAGCCGGCCCAGACGACGCGGCGGTCACGGCCGTAGCCGTAGACCTCGGTCAGGATGTCGCCAAAGATGTAGCTGATCGGGAAGAAGAACAGGTCCGCGCCGAAGGTGACGGTGCCGATGACCGGCAGCGTGAGCTGCGCCGCCTTGGCCGCGCCGATCAGGTTGGAGCACAGCAGCACGCAGACGAAGGCCGCCATGATCAAGTCGTAGTACTTGAAGCTGCGGGGCGCGGAAGCGTTCATGAAGCGCGGTCTCCTCGGTGGAGCCGGCATTGTCAGCGCTTGGCGGTCAAGCGCAGCAGCGTCTGGTGCAGTTTGGGCGTGTCGATGGGCTTGGTCAGGAAGTCGTTCATGCCGGCCGCGAAGGCGTCGTCGCGCTCGGAGACCAGCGCCGCCGCGGTCAGCGCGACGATGGGCAACTGCTCGGCCGAGTAGTGCTTGCGCAGCTCGCGCGTCGCGTCATGCCCGCCCATGACCGGCATCTGCACGTCCATCAGCACGATGTCGAAGGGCTTGCCCACGCTGGCCGCCGCCAGCACGGCTTCGATGGCCTGGCGGCCGTCGCTGGCCTGCGCGACCTCCATGCCCCACTGCTCCAGCTGGGCCACGGCGATCAGCATGTTGACGGGGTGGTCCTCGGCGATCAGCACGCGCAGGCCGTGCAGCGCCTCCTGCGGCGGGCTGGGCGAGCGCGCCTCGCGCGGCTGGTGCGTCAGCGGCGCGGGCGCGGCCGGCAGCGGCAGCTCGGCCCAGAAGGTGGAGCCTTCGCCGGGCGCGCTGTGCATGCCGACCTCGCCGCCCATCAGCGTGGCCAGCTCGCGGCAGATGGACAGCCCCAGGCCCGTGCCGCCGAAGCGGCGCGTGCTCGACTCATCGGCCTGCGTGAAGGGCTGGAACAGCCGCGCCTGCTGCTCCGGCGCGATGCCGGCACCGGTGTCGTGCACTTCCACGCGCACCCATTCGCCGGCGCTGCCCTGGCTGTTGACGGCCAGCGCCTTCACGCTGACCGTGATGCCGCCATGGGCCGTGAACTTCAGCGCGTTGGTCAGGTAGTTGGACAGGATCTGGCGCGTGCGCAGGGGGTCGCCGAAGACCCAGCCGGGCAGCGCCGGGTCGATCTCCAGCGTGAAGGCCAGGCCGCGCGCCTGCGCGAGCGTGACGTAGGCCAGGCGGATGGACGCGAGCAGCTCGCGCAGCGAGAAGGGCTGGGTCTCCAGCGTCAGGCGGCCGGCCTCGATCTTGGACAGGTCCAGGATGTCGGAGATCAGGCCGGACAGGCTTTCGGCGCTGTCCATCATCTGGTCCAGGTAGTCGCGCCGCTGGGCCTCGGACAGGTCGGGCTGCTGCGCCAGGCGCCCCAGGCCCAGCAGGCCGTTGAGCGGCGTGCGGATCTCGTGGCTGGTGTTGGCCAGGAAGGCGCTCTTGGCGCGGCTGGCCGCCTGGGCCTCGTCCTTGGCCATCGCGAGCTGCGCTTCGACGCGGCGCCGTTCGGTCACGTCCTCGATGATCCAGATCGTGCCGCCGCGGCTGGGGTGCGCCGGGTCGACGACTTGCGCCAGCAGCCGGGCGAGGAAGGTGGAGCCGTCGCGGCGGCGCATCGTGCGCTCGACCTCGACCTGCTCGCCGGCGGCCAGCCGTGCGCCGAGGTCGCGGCCGACGGCCTGCCAGTCCTCCACGGTCGGCCAGACGACGCTGCCGTGCTGGCCGATCAGCGTGCCGCGGGCCCAGCCAAACATCGCCTCCACGCGCGGGTTGGCCAGCACGAACTGCTGGTCGCGCGTCAGCGCGATGCCGATGGAGGCGTTCTCCAGGATGGCGCCATGCACGAGCCGCGTGCGCTCGCTCTCCGACACGTCGCGGGCGTACAGCACCAGGTAGTTCTGCCCGTCCATCTCGAAGGGCGCGACCGACACCAGCATGGAGACGGCGCCGCCGTCCTTGCGGCGGAAGTTGATGGGCATGTTGTTGGCGATGCCGTCGCGGCGGATGGCCTCGCGCACCGCCGTGCGGTCGGCCGGGTTGTGCCAGATGCCGATCTCCTCGGACGTGCGGCCCAGCACCTCGGTGCTGTTCCAGCCGGTGAGCGCCTCGAACGCCTTGTTGACCATCGCATAGCGGCCGCTGTCCGCCTCGGTCAGCGTGATGACATCGGGGCTGGTGGCGACCAGGTGCGACAGCAGGCCTTCCGAGCGGCGCAGCGCGTCCTGCGCGCGACTCTGCTCGGTCTGGTCGGTGAAGAAGGTCAGCGTGGCCGGCCCCGACGCGGTCTCGACACGCACGCTGGTGGCCTGCACGAGGCGCCGGCGCCGCGACAGCGTGCGCAGCCGGTACTCCGCCATCGGCTGCATCGCACCGGGCGCCAGGCCCTCCAGCCGCGCGGCCTGCTGGCGCGCGCTCTCGTCGTCGCCGGGTTCGTAGTGGCTGAACAGGTCCTGGCCGACCATGCTGGAGCGCTGCGCATAGCCGAACATGGCCATGGCCGCGGGGTTGGCATCGACGACACGGCCCCAGCGGTGCAGCACCAGCGGGCTGGGCGAGCGGCGGAACAGCTCGCGGTAGCGCGTCTCGGTGGCGTGCACGGTCTGCTCGGCGGCGACCTCGTGCGTCACGTCCCGGCCCACGCCCCAATAGCCGCGGAAGTTGCCCTGGGCGTCGAAGCGCGGCTCGCCGCTGATGGACACCCAGCGCGGGCTGCCGTCGATGCCGGTGCGGCGCGCCACCATGCCGTGGAAGGGCCGGTGCGACTCCAGGTCGGCGCGGTGGGCGTCGAGCTCGTCCTCGCTCAGCCCCATGCCGTCGATGTCCCAGGGCGTCTTGCCGATGCGGCAGCTCAAATCCAGGCCCGAGTTGCCCGGCCGCTCCTCGGCCACGTGCGTGAAGCGGAACTCGCGGTCCATCTCCCAGTACCAGTCCACGGCCATGCCCAGCAGGCCGCGGAATCGCGCCGTGCGCTCGTCGGCTTCGGCCAGCGAGCGCTTCACCATCTTCAGCAGCCCCAGCCCGGCGATCAGGCCCGACCCGAGCAGGCCGAACTGCAGGATGACGCGCAGCACCAGGCTGGACGATGCCGACGGATGCGTGGCCCAGCCCAGCATCTCGCCCACGGCCAGGCCCGCCAGCGCGGCGCCGGCGAGGCCCGCCAGCGCGAGGCCCGCACCCAGGCCCAGCAACCCGGTCGCGAAGGCGACGATGAGGCTCATCAGCGGCAGGCTGAGGGACCACAGGCCCAGGTCGCGCGACACGGCGGCCACCACCGGCAGCGCCAGCACCAGCGCCAGCATGCCCAGCGCGATCAGCGGCTGCTCCTCGTGGCGCGTCGAGCGCGACAGCAGGGCCAGGCGCAGCAGGGCCAGTGCCGAGATCAGCAGCGCGAGCGCCGGCGGCGCCAGGCCGTCCATCCATTCGCCGGGCTGGCGCGTGAACCACAGCAGCAGCGCCACCGGCACGAAGACGGGCGCGCACGCCAGCAGGAACACCCGCGAGGCGGCCCAGCGCATGCTGCTGTGCAGGCGCTCGCGCTGCTGCTCGGGCGGTGCTGCGTGCCCGACGAGGCTGCTGAGGTCTTCGCCGGCGCGGGCCATGTCAGGTGAGCGTCTGTCGGGTGGCTTCGGCGACGGCGCGGGCGCGCTCGGCGAAGTCGGCGCCGCTGCCGGCGTAGAGGATGGCACGCGAG
Source organism: Roseateles sp. (assembly GCF_965229315.1). Lineage (GTDB taxonomy): Bacteria > Pseudomonadota > Gammaproteobacteria > Burkholderiales > Burkholderiaceae_C > Pelomonas. The sequence continues at coordinate 909,232 of NZ_CBDDJA010000001.1, read as the reverse complement.
GAGCTGACGATCAGCGGCGCGCTGCGGCCCGCGGCCTGCACGACGGCCGCCGCATCGCCGCCCTGCGCGCCGACGCCGGGCACCAGCAGCGGCAACGTGGGCGCGAGTTCGCGCACGCGGGCGATCTCGGCCGGATAGGTCGCGCCGACGACCAGGCCCAGCTGGCCGTTGCGGTTCCACTGCGTCTCGGCGAGGAAGGCCAAGTGCTCGAACAGGCGGGGCTGGCCCGGCACGTCGGCCAGGCGCTGCATCTGCCAGTCGTCGCCGCCCTTGTTGGACGTGCGGCACAGCAGGATGGCGCCCTTGCCCTCGTAGCGCAGATAGGGCTCGACGGAGTCGAAGCCCATGAAGGGCGACAGCGTCACGGCGTCGGCCTGGTAGCGATCGAAGGCCTCGCGGGCGTACTGCTCGGCGGTGGAGCCGATGTCGCCGCGCTTGGCGTCCAGGATGACGGGCACGCCGGGTGCGACGTCGTGGATGTGCGCGATCAGCCGTTCGAGCTGGTCCTCGGCGCGGCAGGCGGCGAAATAGGCGATCTGTGGCTTGAACGCACAGGCCAGGTCGTGGGTCGCGTCGACGATGGCCGCGCAGAAGTCGAAGATCTTGGACGTGTCGCCCGCCCAGCCATTCGGCAGCCTGCCCGGCTCGGGGTCGAGGCCGACGCACAGGCGCGAGTGGGACTGGGTTTGGAGCTGGGCAATGAAACTCATGTCAGGGCAAGGACGGAAACTGAAGTCGCGGTGCGGGACAGCACGAATTCGGCGAAGGCGGCAGCGGGCAGCGGGCGGCTGAACAGGTAACCCTGCACAGCCAGGCAGCCCTGGTGGCGCAGGAAGGCGAGCTGCCCCTCGGTCTCCACACCTTCAGCCAGGGTCTGCAGGCCCAGCGCCTCGGCCATGCGGATGACGGCGTCGACGATGGCGCGGTCTTCCGAATCTTCCGTCAGGTCGCGCACGAAAGATTGATCAATCTTGAGCTTGCTGACGCGGAACTTCTTCAGGTAGCTGAGCGACGAATAGCCGGTGCCGAAGTCGTCGATGGACAGCTTCACGCCGCGGGCGTGCAGTTCGTTCATGACGGTGATGGCGACGGCCGGGTTGTCCATGGCCGCGCCCTCGGTCAGCTCCAGCTCCAGGCGCCGGGCGGGCATGTGCAGCTCGGCGAGCACGCGGCCCACCAGTTCGGGCAGGTTGTCGTGGCGGAACTGCACGGCCGACAGGTTCACGGCCATCGTCAGCTCGGGCAGGCCGGCGGCGTCCCAGCGCTTGAGCTGCGACAGCGCTTCGCGCAGCACCCATTCGCCGATGGGCAGGATGAGGCCGGAGCTCTCGGCGACCGGGATGAACTCGGCCGGCGACACCCAGCCCAGCTCCGGATGCTGCCAGCGCAGCAGCGCCTCGGCGCCGACGATGCGGGGCTCACCGCCGTCGTCCAGCGCGAACTGCGGCTGGTAGTGCAGGCTGAGCTGGTGGCGCTCCAGCGCGCGGCGCAGCGCGTTCTCCAGCTGCAGCGCGCGGGCCGACTGGGCCTGCATCTCGCTCGTGAAGAAGCGGTAGGCGTTGCGGCCGTCCTTCTTGGCGCGGTACATGGCCGCGTCGGCGCACTTGCACAGCGTGTCGAAGTCGTCGCCATCGGTCGGGAACATCGCGATGCCCATGGACGGCGTGACGTTCAGCTCCTGCGGGCCGACCTGGAACGGCGCGCTGGCCAGCGCCATCAGCTTGTTGGCGAGGTGGGCGGCGCCGGCGATGTCGGTCTGCGGCAGCACCAGCACGAACTCGTCGCCGCCCATGCGCGCGACCGTGTCCTGCTCGCGCACGGCACCGCGCAGCCGCGCGGCGAGCTGGCCCAGCAGCGAGTCGCCGACGCGGTGGCCCAGCGAGTCGTTGACGTTCTTGAAATGGTCCAGGTCCAGGAACAGCACGGCCAGCGGTTCGTCGCCGCGGCGCGCGATGTCAATGGCCTGGCTGGCGCGGTCAGCCAGCAGGTGGCGGTTGGGCAGCCCCGTGAGTGGGTCGAACAGCGCCAGGCGTTCGGCGCGCGCCTCCGCGGCCTGCTGCTCGGCGATCTTGAGTTCCAGTTCGGCGACGGTCTGGCTGAGCTGCTGTGTGCGCTGCTCCACCAGCGCTTCGAGCTGGTGCTTGGCGGTCACCAGGTCGTGCTCGACCCGCTTGCGGGCGGTGATGTCCTGCGTGATCCAGATGGAGCCGCGCGACAGGTCGCTGCGGTCGATGGCCTTGCTGCGCACCTCGCACCAGACCGTCGTGCCGTCCTTGCGGCCCAGCAGCATCTCGGCCTGGAAGGAGTCGCCGCGAGACAGCGGCTCGTAGCAGCGGTCGCCGGCCGCCTTCCAGTCCTCGTCGCTGAGGTACCAGGTGCGCGAGAGGGCGCCGTCCAGCTCGCCCGGCCCGTAGCCGAACAGCTGCTCGAACGCGCGGTTGCAGCGCGTCACGCGGCGCCCGCGCAGGAAGACGATGCCCACCATCGCATGGTCGAGGATGAGCTGCTGCTCGGCGTGCAGGTCCGCCAGCGCGGCGTCGGCCTGGCGGCGCTCGCTGATGTCGTCGACGATCCAGATGGAGCCATCGGCCGGGTCGTCGGCATGGATGAGCCGGCCGGTCAGGTGCGCCCAGAACAGCGAGCCGTCCTGGCGCCGCATCATCTGCTCGCCGCGGAAGGTTTCCCCGGCCGACAGCACCGGGTAGGCGCGCGCGCCCAGGCTGCGCGCGGCCTGCTCGGTCTCGTAGAGCTCGGTGCTGCGCGTGCCGACAGCCGCCTCGGGGCTGCCGAAGCCGAAGATCTCGGCGTAGCGCTGGTTGCAGCGCACCACCATGCGCGACTTCAGGAACACGATGCCCACGCCGGCATTGGCCAGGATGACATCCAGTTCACGCAGGGCCTGGCTGAGCGCGGGGTTGTCGCTGGAGTCGGGCGCGAGGCTCATGAAGGCGTGTTTAAGAGGCGGCGGTCTTGCAGCTGGCGGCGGATTGGAGCATGACCGGTTATTGTCTTGTCTCATGCATATCCTGGACACCGAACGCCTGTCGCTGCGTGAATTCACACCGCAAGACGCCCCCTTCCTGCTGCGCCTCGTCAACGAGCCGGGCTGGCTGCGCAACATCAACGACCCCGGCGTGCGCAACGTCGACGACGCGCTGGCCTGGGCCGAGGGCCGGCTCTTCAAGGCCTACCGCGAGCTGGGGCACGGCTTCTGGGCCGTGCAGCGGCGCACAGATGACGGCAGCGGCGAGCTGGTCGGCATGTGCGGCCTGTTCAAGCGCGCCGCGCTGCCCGAGCCCGACCTCGGCTACGCGCTGCTGGCCGAGCACGAGGGCCGCGGCTACGCGCTGGAGGCCGCGCGCGGCTGCGTGGCGCATGCGAAGTCAGCGCTGGGCTGGACGACGCTGATGGCCATCACGGCCCTGGACAACCCGCCCAGCGTGGCGCTGCTGCTGAAGCTGGGCTTCGCCGAGCAGGGCCAGGAACAGCTGGAGGGCTACAACGAGCCCTCCCGGGTGTTCCGGTTGAGTCTCTAGACGCGGCGGGCCAGGTCTTGCGCCAGGCCCGTGTAGGAGCCCGGCGTCATCTTCAGCAGGCGCGCCTTCTCGGCCTTGGGCAGGTCCAGGCCCTCGATGAAGGCGCGGAGGGACTCCTGCGTGATGGCCTTGCCGCGCGTCAGCTCCTTGAGCTGCTCGTAGGGGTTGGGCAGGCCGAAGCGGCGCATGACGGTCTGGATGGGCTCGGCCAGCACTTCCCAGGCGGCGTCTAGGTCGTCGGCCAGCGCGGCCTCGTTCACCTCCAGCTTGCCCAGGCCCTTGGCCAGCGAGTCGTAGCCCAGCAGTGCATAGCCCAGGCCCACGCCCATGTTGCGCAGCACGGTGGAGTCCGTCAGGTCGCGCTGCCAGCGGCTCACGGGCAGCTTCTGCGAGAGGTGCGTCAGCACAGCGCTGGCCAGGCCGAAGTTGCCTTCCGCGTTCTCGAAGTCGATGGGGTTGACCTTGTGCGGCATCGTCGAGCTGCCGATCTCGCCCGCCTTGGTGCGCTGCTTGAAGTAGCCTAGCGAGATGTAGCCCCAGACGTCGCGCGACCAGTCGATCAGGATGGTGTTGGCGCGCGTGAACGCGTCGAACAGCTCGGCCATGTAGTCGTGCGGCTCGATCTGGATGGTGTACGGGTTGAACGTCAGCTTCAGCTGCTTCTCGATGACGGTCTTGCTGAAGGCCTCCCAGTCATGCCGGGGCCAGGCCGACAGGTGGGCGTTGAAGTTGCCCACCGCGCCGTTCATCTTGGCCAGCGGCTTGACGGCCGCGATGCGCGCGCGCGCCGTCACGAGGCGTGCGACGACGTTGGCGATCTCCTTGCCCACCGTCGTCGGGCTGGCCGTCTGGCCGTGCGTGCGCGAGAGCATCGGCACGGCGGCGAACTGGTGCGCCATCTTGCGCAGCGTGGCGACGATGCCGTCCAGCGCCGGCAGCATGACCTCGTCGCGCGCGGCCTTCAGCATCAGCGCGTGGCTGGTGTTGTTGATGTCCTCGCTGGTGCAGGCGAAGTGCACGAATTCACCGGCGGCCTGCAACTCAGGCTGGCCCTCGAAGCTGCGCTTGATCCAGTACTCCACGGCCTTCACGTCGTGGTTGGTCGTGCGCTCGATGGCCTTGATCTCTTCGGCATCGGCCTCGCTGAACTTCTTCACCAGCCGGCGCAGGCGCGAGCGCGCGGCGGACGACAGCGGCTTGAATTCCTTGAAGCCGGCGTCGGACAGCGCGATGAACCACTCCACCTCGACCTGCACGCGGCGGTGCATCAGCCCGTACTCGGACAGCAGCGGGCGCAGGGCGGCCACCTTGGCGGCGTAGCGGCCATCCAGCGGCGACAGCGCGCTGATCGGGTTGAAGTCGGGCGTGGTCATGGCGGGCCGGCGGGTCGTGGAAAACCCGCAATTCTAGTTTTCAGCGCGCGCGTCAGTTCTCGCTGAAGAACTTCACGCGCTCGGCATCGGCCGGATGCGTGGAGATGGCGATGGCCACCGGGTTGTTGTCGACACTGGCGTGCCCTTTGGCCACGCGCTCGAAGAAGACGGCCATGCGCGACGCGTCCACGCCACCCGCCCGCGCCAGCGCGCGGGCGTAGAAGTCGGCCTCGCGCTCGTTGTCGCGCGAGTAGGCATTGCCCGCCAGCACGGCCGGCGCCGCGGCGAGCAGCGCCGAGAAGTCGCCCACGATGACGGACGCGACAACGCTGACCGCGCCCGCATGCAGCATCAGCCGCAGGCCGTGGCGATGCTGCACATGGCCGAGTTCATGGCCCAGCACCGTCATCAGCGCGTCAGGCTCGTCGGCCAGCAACGCCACCAGCGCATCGGTGACGACGATGTCGCCGCCCGGCAGCGCGAACGCGTTCGGCCCCAGCGCCTTGCCGCCGTCGCGGAAGTGGATCTCGAAGTACTCGGGCAACGCCACCGGTGCACCGGCCCGGGCGCGTGCCACGACGGCGGCCCAGCGCTGCTGCAGCTCGCGTTGCTGCTCGGCGGACAGCCGCGTGGGCTTGAGCCAATCGGCGTCCAGCCCGTCGAGCACGTGCTCGCCCAGTGCGCGCTCGGCGGAACGCGGCAGTGCGGCGACGGCCGTGTCCACTGCCCATGGCAGGCCCCATCGGTAGCCGGCCGCCAGTGCGGCCAGCAGCAGCAGCAGCGACAGCGCGGCCAGCCGCCAGCTTTGCTGCCACCGCACGACGACGCTGTCGCCGCGGCCCGAAGCGAGGGCCCAGGCATCGAAGGCGGTGCCGTCGGCAAAGCTGAGCAGGCCGCCGCCCGGCAGCAGGATATGGCGCTGGCCGTGGCGCTGGCGTTCGGGCCAGGTCAGGCGCGCGAGCGGCGCGGTCTGGTCGCCAAAGTGCAGCGTGGCGCCGTCCAGCCACACCTGCACCGGTTGCGCCCGGGCGCTGCGGCCGTCGAACCAGTCGGCAGCCAGGCGGGGTGGCAAGGCGTGCATCACAGCCCCATGTCGATGCCGAAGAAGTCCCCGGCGATGTCCCCGGTGGCATCGGCATGGCCGGCGCCAGCGGCTGCCACCCAGTCGGCCGGGTCGTCGTCGCAGCCGATGCTGACGGCCTCCAGCCGCAGCCGCGCCGTGGCCACTGCCGCGAAGGGCCGGTACAGGCCCAGCGTCAGCGCGGTCAGCAGCCAGTTCTTCAGCGTCAGCGTGAACAGGTCCCGAAAGCGCAGCCGGCTGATGAAGGCCAGCGCTTCGCTGCGCGTGCCGTTCCAGGCCAGGTTCTGCATGCGCGCCGCGCCGTAAGGCAGCACGACGGCGAACATCAGCAGGTAGCCCAGGCCCACGCCGACGCCGAGCAGCACGTTGCTCAGCAGCGCGCGCTCCGGGCCGCCTTCGCCGCGGGTCAGCGCGACCACCATGGCGACCAGGAGGCCCGCCACGATCATGGGCAGCACGGCCACGCCGAGGGTCTTGAGCGACAGCAGGTAGATCTTCGCGACCGACAGCTTCACGCGGCCATGCTGGCCGGCGATGCGGTAGCCGTCGTGCTGGTAGCGCTTGAACAGCGTCAGCGACCAGGGCGTGAACAACACCAGGCACAGCGCGCCGACGGTATACACCGCCATCGCCGGCGTGAGCCCGGCGGCCGCCTCTGCCGACCCGGCGGCTGCGCTGCCCTGGCCGATCAACGCCGCGCCGCCGACCAGCGCGATGGCCGGCAGGTAGCTGGGTGCGCAGGCCAGGTAGGCGCCGGCCAGCGAGCCGTCGAAGCGCATGCGCAGCCCACGCCAGCTCGTGTTGGCCAGCCGGAACTGCAGCGAGGCCCGCCACAGCGCCGGCCATACCGCGCACAGCAGCAGGAAGGCCGGGAACGCGGCCGCGGGCGACAGGTGGCCGGCACCGCTATAGACGGCCATCAGCACGACCAGCAGGATGAAGCCGCGGAACATCTTCCAGGCGTCGCCGTGAAAGCTCAGCGCCTGTCCATCGACCCGCGTGTTCGCATAGAAGTAGCGGATGCGCCGCGCCTTGGCGAAGGGCAGGTACAGCCCGAGCGTGACGAGGATGAGCAGCAGGTTGACCGCCCAGATGCGGAAGTACTCGCTGCCCGAGCCGGTGAACCGGATGCAGAGCACGCGCGGCGCAGCTGCCGCTGATGGTGAGGCTGCCGCGGGCGGCGGCGGTTGGGCGGCCGCGGTCGTGGCGTCGTCGATGTCTTGCATGGGATCTCCCTGTGAACGGCGCCGTCTGTCGCGGCGGACCGGCCAACACTCTCGCCGCCGCGGGCAGCGCTGGCAACCCCTGCTTGCACGGTTGTCGGCACGAGCCGACAGGCCGGTTTCAAGGGCGGATCACCAGGGGGCGCTGGCTAGAATCGTCGCCATTCGTAACCCCTGTTGATCTATGACCGCGATGAAGTTGATCGGCTCTCTCACCAGCCCCTATGTGCGCAAGGTGCGCATCGTGATGGCCGAGAAGAAGCTCGACTACCAGTTCGTGCTCGAAGACGTCTGGGGCAGCGACGCCATCCTGAAGATGAACCCGCTGGGCAAGGTGCCCTGCCTGGTCATGGAAGGGCAGGACTCCATCACCGGCGCGGTGTTCGACTCGCGCGTCATCGTCGAATACGTGGACACGCTGTCGCCCGTGGGCAGGCTCATCCCCGAGCGCGGCCGCGAGCGCTGCGAAGTGCGCACCTGGGAGGCGCTGGCCGACGGCATCGTCGACGCCGCCATCCTGGTGCGACTGGAGCGCACCTGGACGCACCGCACGCCGGAGCAGCGCAGCCCGGCGTGGATAGACCGCCACCTGACCAAGGTCACGGCCGGGCTGGCCGCGATGAGCCAGGGCCTGGGCGAGAAGGCCTGGTGCTCGGGCAACCATTTCTCGCTGGCCGACATCGCCGTCGGCTGCGCACTGGGCTGGCTGGCGTTCCGCTTCCCGGAGATCCACTGGCGCGAGGCGCACCCGAACCTGGCGCGCCACATGGACAAGCTGTCGCTGCGCCAGAGCTTCATCGACACGGCGCCCATCGCCGCCTGATCCCCCCGGGCCGGGCGCCGCGCCGCCGGCTCAGGCGATCAGGAGTTCGCGCGAGCGCACGTGCAGCAGGCGTACGAGGCGCCACACGCGGCGCTCGATCTCGGCGGCTTCCAGCGTCCACAGCGCGGCGATCTCGGCCAGCAGCAGGCCTTGCGACAGCAGCGTCAGCAGATGCCGGCTGGCCTGGTCGATCTGGCGGCCGGCGGGGCTGGCGTCCAGCGCGGCCGGGGCCTGGCGGGCGGTGGCGAGCGGGCTGCGCTCGATGCCGAAGGCGGCCAGCGCCTGGCGCGACAGCTGCGGGCTGAGCATCGCGCGGCGGTCATGCAGCCGCGTCAACGCCTGGACAAGTCCCGGGCCGTTGCCGTCGTCCACGTGGTACGCGTTCGCACCGGCACTCAGCGCCGCGAAGAGCTGCAGGTCGTCCGCCGTGGGCGTCAGCAGCAGCAGCTGCGGGCGCACGGGCATGCGGCCCAGTTCCAGCGCGACGCGCATCGCATGGCTGTCAACCAGCCGCAGGTCGCTCGCGACGATGTCGGGCGCCAGGGTCGCGATCTCAGTCAGCGCATCGGCCAGCACATGGCTGCTGCCGGCCAGCTCCACGCCGGGCGCCTGCAGCAGCAGCGAGCGCGTGCGTTGCAGCGTCGGCGCGCTCTGACGGAGGAGGTAGACGGTGGGCATGGCGGACAGGAAGCGGAGCGGATTGTGCGCGCTTTGACCTTTCATCCACAGTCCATAGCCCCTGCCTGGGCGGCGCCCCCTCAAGCGGGCGGTTGCCAGACGGTCAGGAGGGCGTGCGTTCGATGGCGCCCTGGGGCGCGAAGCTGTGCGCGCTGGCCAGCGGCCAGTAGATGCGGAAGGTGTTGTGCGGCAGGTCGCCGCGCAGCAGCGCGCCGGGCTCGACGAAGGGCAGCAGGTTGGCCAGCAGCCGCACCTCGTGCTTGTCCAGCCGGTGCACGATGTGCTGCGCCGTGATCTCGCGCGGGTGGCACAGGCCGGCCGCCTCGACGAGTTCCTTCAGCGCCTTCAGCGTGTTCTGGTGGAAGTTGGCCACGCGCTGCGCCTTGTCGGGCACGACGAGGGCGCGCTGGCGCTGCGCATCCTGCGTCGTCACGCCCGTGGGGCAGTGGCCCGTGTGGCAGGCCTGGGCCTGGATGCAGCCCAGCGCGAACATGAAGCCGCGCCCCGCGTTGCACCAGTCGGTGCCCAGCGCCATCAGGCGCACGATGTCGAACGCGGTGGTGACCTTGCCGGCGCAGCCGATCTTGATCTGGTCGCGCAGGTTCAGCCCCACCAGCGTGTTGTGCACCAGCAGCAGCCCTTCCTGCAGCGGCGCCCCGACGTAGTTGGTGAACTCCAGCGGCGCCGCGCCCGTGCCGCCCTCGGCGCCGTCCACGACGATGAAGTCCGGCGTGATGCCGGTCTCCAGCATCGCCTTGGCGAGCGCGAACCACTCCCACGGGTGGCCGATGCAGAGCTTGAAGCCGGTCGGCTTGCCGCCCGACAGCGTGCGCAGCTGCTCGATGAACAGCATCATCTCCACCGGTGTGGAGAACGCGCTGTGCCGCGACGGCGAGATGCATGACACGCCGGCCGGCACGCCGCGCGCGGCGGCAATTTCCTCGGTCACCTTCGGCCCCGGCAGCACGCCGCCATGGCCCGGCTTGGCACCCTGGCTGAGCTTGAGCTCGATCATCTTGACCTGCGGGTCGCGCGCCGCGGCCTCGAACTTCTCGGCACTGAAGCTGCCATCGTCGCCGCGGCAGCCGAAGTAGCCCGAGCCGATCTCCCAGATCAGGTCGCCGCCGTGCACGCGGTGGTGTGCGCTGATCGAGCCTTCGCCCGTGTCGTGCGCAAAGCCGCCGATCTTGGCGCCCTTGTTCAGCGCCAGGATGGCGTTGGCGCTGAGCGCGCCGAAGCTCATCGCCGAGATGTTGAAGACGCTGGCCGAGTAGGGCTGCGGCCGGCCGGCGCCGATGGTGATGCGGAAGTCGTGGCTGGTCAGGTGCGTGGGCGCGAGCGAATGGTTGATCCACTCGTAGCCGCGCGCGCCCACGTCGAGCTGGGTGCCGAAGGGGCGCTGGTCGGGGTCGCCCTTGGCACGCTGGTAGACGATGGAGCGCTGCGCCCGCGAGAACGGTGCGGCCTCGTTGTCGCCCTCCAGGAAGTACTGGCGGATCTCGGGGCGGATGAACTCGAACAGGAAGCGCAGGTGCCCGATGACCGGGTAGTTGCGCAGGATGGAGTGGCGGGGCTGCCAAGCGTCGCGCAGGCCCAGCAGCGTCAGTGCCAGGAACAGCACCGCGAGCAGCCCGTCGGTCAGGCCGGCCGTCCAGCTCAGCGCGAAGAACAGTGCGAGCACGCCGCACAGCGCCCAGGTCAGGTAGCGCAGCGGGAAATGCTCGTTGATGCGTCGCGTCCAGCCGGGCCAGGCAAGCATGGGCAGTCTCGTCAAACCGTGATCGGCGCATGCTACGGCGGAAGCGCCGCACAATCGCCGGGCATCAACCCTCAAGGTAACGCCCGATGAAATCCCTGTTCTCCGGCATCGGCTGGCTCTTCTCCAAGGCCTGGTGGCTGCTCGACGGCACGCGCCGCGCGCTGATGAACCTGCTCGTGCTGCTGCTGATCGCCATCGTGGTCATCGCGCTGCTGACGCGCGGCCCCAAGCCGCTGGCCGAGAAGACCACGCTGGTCGTCAAGCTCGACGGCAGCCTCGTCGAGCAGTTCTCGGGCAGCGCGCGCGAGCAGCTGCTGGCCGAGGCCCAGGGCCGCGGCATCGCGCGCCAGACGCGCCTGCGCGATGTGCTGGCCGTGCTGGAGCAGGCGGCGAAGGACGACAAGATCAGCGCCGTGCTGCTGGACACCGACGAGCTCGGCGGCGCCGGCCTGGCCGGCCTGCACGAGGTCGGCGCCGCGCTGCAGCGCTTCAGGAAGAGCGGCAAGCCGGTGCTGGCCTATGGCGACAACTACAGCCAGCGCGGCTACTTCCTGGCGGCGCAGGCCAGCGAGGTCTACCTGCACCCGATGGGCATGGTGATGATCGAAGGCTTCGGCCGCTACCGCACCTACTACAAGGACGCGCTGGACCGCATCGGCGTGAAACCCAACCTCATCAAGGTCGGCACGTACAAGAGCTTCGCCGAGCCCTACACCTCGACCGGCCCCAGCCCCGCGACGCTGGAGGCCGAGGGCCTGGTCTACGGCGAGCTGTGGCAGGGCTTCACCGGCAGCATCGAGGCCGCGCGCAAGCTGCAGGCGGGCAGCATCGCCCAGGGCATCGAGGAGCTGCCCCAGCGGCTGGCGGCCGTGAACGGCGACGCGGCCCAGCTCGCGCTGCAGGGCAAGCTCGTGGACGGCCTGAAGACGCGCGACCAGATGCGCGAACTGCTCATTTCCAAGGGTGCGCGGGACGAGCAGAGCAAGAGCTTTCGCCAGGTGTCGCTGGGCGAGTACCTGGCCCACGTGAAGGACGCGGGCGCACCGAACACGCTGCAGCCAGGCGTCGGCATCGTCGTGGCCGAGGGCGAGATCGTCGATGGCGACGCAGGCCCGGGCCGCATCGGCGGCGACTCCACCGCGCGGCTGATCCGCAAGGCACGTGAGGACGAGGGCATCAAGGCCGTCGTGCTGCGCGTGAATTCGCCGGGCGGCAGCGCGTTCGCGTCCGAGATCGTGCGCCGCGAGCTGGAGCTGACGCGCCAGGCCGGCAAGCCCGTCGTCGTCTCCATGGGCGACGTGGCGGCCTCGGGCGGCTACTGGATCTCCCTGTCCAGCGACGCCGTCATCGCCGACGCCGGCACCATCACCGGCAGCATCGGCGTGTTCGGCATGCTGCCCACCGCCGAAGGGCTGATGGACAAGCTGTCGCTGCACACCGGTGGCGTCACGACGACCTGGCTGGCCGGCGGCGGCTACGACCCGCGCCGCCCCCTGGACCCGCGCATGCAGGCGGCGGTGCAGTCGGGCATCGACCACATCTACGCGCGCTTCACCGGCCTGGCCGCCCAGGCGCGCAAGAGCACGCCGGAGAAGATCGACACCGTCGCGCAGGGCCGCATCTGGACCGGCAACCAGGCCCGGGAGCGCGGCCTGGTCGACCGCATCGGCAGCTTCGACGACGCAGTGCAGACGGCCGTGCAGCTCGCCAAGCTGGAGGTCAAGGCCGGCGAGAAGCCGCGCCTGGTGTACGTCGAGCGCGACATGAGCCGCAGCGAGCGGCTGCTGGCGTCGCTGGGCGACGTGCTGGCGCCGTCGCTCATCCAGGCGCTGGGCCTGGACGGCCTGCCGGCACCCGTCATGCAGGAGCTGGCAGTGCTGAGGGACCTGGCGCGCATGTCGGCGCGGGGCCAGTGGGAGCGGGCGGCGGTGGTGCACTGCCTGTGCGGGGCGCCTTAGGCCAGGGGCGACGCTTCCATGAGGGGTGATCCCCCACCGCGCGTCCGTTAAACTCCGCGCCATCAAGCGCCGATTTGTTCCGGATTGCGGGCGCTCTACAAATGCCGCTAAACAGGGCTCCGATCAACCGGCGTCCCGCAACAGTGGCCGCCGGTTTTTTTATTGACCCTTCGCGCCTGAACGGCGCAAAGCGTCTGATGTTTTGGAGTAGGGCCATGACGGGCCGAAGCGTCGGCGACGTGTCGCCGCAGAGTTTTCATTTCGACGAACCGCTGCCGCTGCGCAGCGGGGCGTCGTTCGGGCCTTACGAGCTGATGGTGGAGACCTACGGCCAGCTCAATGCCGAGCGCAGCAACGCCGTGCTGGTGTGCCATGCGCTGAACGCCAGCCACCATGTCGCCGGCACCTACGCGGGCCAGCCGAAGAGCGAAGGCTGGTGGGACAACCTGATCGGCCCGGGCAAGCCGCTGGACACTGACAGGTTTTTCGTCATCGGCGTCAACAACCTCGGGTCCTGCTTCGGCTCCACGGGGCCGATGCACGTCAACCCGGCGACCGGCCGGGCCTGGGGCGCGGACTTCCCCGTCGTCACCGTGCACGACTGGGTGGACGCGCAGGCCCGCGTCGTCGAGCGCTTCGGCATCCTGAAGCTGGCGGCGGTGCTGGGCGGGTCCTTGGGCGGCATGCAGGCACTGGACTGGGCGCTGCGCTACCCCGAGCGGCTGGGCCACTGCATCGCCATCGCGACGGCCCCCAACCTGTCCGCGCAGAACATCGCCTTCAACGAGGTCGCCCGCCGTGCCATCGTGACCGACCCGGACTTTCACGGTGGCCACTTCTACGCACACGGCGTGGTGCCCAAGCGCGGCCTGCGCGTGGCGCGCATGATCGGCCACATCACCTACCTCAGCGACGACGTCATGGCCGAGAAGTTCGGCCGCGAGCTGAAGTCGGGCAAGGACGGCGCGCTGGGCTACTCGACGCAGGACATCGAGTTCCAGATCGAGAGCTACCTGCGCTACCAGGGCGACAAGTTCAGCGACTACTTCGACGCCAACACCTATTTGCTCATCACGCGCGCGCTGGACTACTTCGACCCCGCGCGCGAGCATGGCGGCGACCTGACCCGCGCGTTCGCGTCGGCGCGCGCCAAGTTCCTTGTCGCGAGCTTCACGACCGACTGGCGCTTCTCGCCGGACCGCTCGCGCGAGATCGTCAAGGCGCTGCTCGACAACCGGCTGGACGTGAGCTATGCCGAGATCGATGCGCCCCACGGGCACGACGCCTTCCTGCTGGACGACCCGCGCTACCACGGCGTGCTGCGCGCCTACTTCGAGCGCATTGCCGGCAGCCTGTGCCCGGCGGCGCGGCCGGTGCAATTCAAGGGGGTGGCGGTATGAACGCAGCGCAGGGCCGACCCACACCCGCTCGTGCCGCCCCGGGGGCACAGGCCGCAGGCCGAAGGGGGCATCCATGAGCTTCGACCCCGCCATCGCGGCGCTGGTGCCGCCCGGCTCGCGCGTGCTGGACCTGGGCTGCGGCACCGGCGAGCTGCTGGAGCACCTCATCAAGCACAAGGGCTGCAGCGGCTACGGCGTGGAGCTGGACGACGCCAACCTGCTGGCCTGCATGAAGCGCGGCGTCAGCGTCATCCAGCGCAACCTGGAAGAGGGCCTGTCCATCTTCGAGGACCAGAGCTTCGACGTGGTGCTGCAGCTGGAGACGCTGCAGCACCTGCGCAATGCCGAGCAGATGCTCAAGGAGACCGCGCGCGTCGGCAAGCTGGGCATCGTCAGCTTCCCCAACTTCGCCCACTGGCCCAACCGGCTGCAGGTGCTGTTCGGCCGCATGCCGGTCACGCGGGCGCTGCCCTACGAGTGGTACGACACGCCCAACATCCGCGTCGGCACCTTCGCCGATTTCGGTGTGCTGGCGCGCAAGAACCGTCTGAAGATCCTCGACAGCTTCGGGCTGCAGGACGGGGGCGTCGTGCGCCGGCTGCCGAACCTGCGCGCCAGCGTCGCGGTCTTCAAATTCGAACGCGAATGATTGAAGCCTCTTGCCCCAACTGGCCCTGCTGAACGCCGGCCGGCTGGGTCGGTCCCCCGCGGGGACGGCGATGATGCGGCGTAGAGCCGCATGCGCATCGCCTCAGGCGGGCCGGCTTGAGAGCGGCCCGGTGTTCAGCCCGGCGCTCGGCCCGCTCAGACGCGCGGTCAGGCCGTCTTCTTGTGGCCCTTCTTGGCGTGCTTCTTCTTGGTCTTGGTGACCTTCTTGGCACCGGCCTTGGCCTGGATGCCGCTGCTGACGTGGCTGCCGGGCTGGTGCTTGACGGTGCGTGCCTCGGCGGCCGGGGCGGCAAAGGCGATGGCGAGCGCGGCGGCGGTGAGCAATGTTTTCATGGGACATCTCCTCTGTTTGGAACGCGCGGAGGTTAACTTGCGGGGCAGTCTCAAGCCTGACATGCCGGTCGGCGGCACAGCGATGTCGCGCACTCAGTTGCCCTTGCGGACCGTGTAGCCGTCGTCGGTGCGCTCGTCGTCCTTGAAGATGCCCTCCCAGCGGTCGCCGCTGGGCCAGAAGAAGACGCCTTGCCCGTGCTTGCGCCCGCGGGCCCAGGCGCCTTCGTACTGCTCGCCACTCTTCCACTGGTACTTGCCCTGGCCGTGCGGGTTGCCCGCCTCGAACTGGCCTTCGTAGATGTCGCCGCTGGGAAACACCATGCGGCCCTGGCCCTGCGGCAGGCCGGCCACCATCTGGCCCTCGTACTGGTTGCCGTTGGCGAAACGCATCCTGCCGCGACCGTGCGGCTTGTCGTCGATCCAGTCGCCCTCGTAGCGCTGGCCGCTCATCCAGACATAGTTGCCCTTGCCGTGCGGCAGGCCGTGCCGGATCTGGCCGGTGTAGACGTCGCCGGACGAGTAGGTCAGCTTGCCCTCGCCCTCGGGCTGGCCGTCGATCAGCGTGCCGTCGAACACATTGCCGTTCGCGAACGCCATGACGCCGCGTCCGGTGGCGCGGTCGTCCGCCCATTCGCCCTTGTAGCGCTGGCCGCTGGCCCAGCGGATCTCGCCCGTGCCGCGGCGCCGGCTGTGGTCCAGCATGCCTTCGTAGACATCGCCGTTCTTCCATTCGACGCGGCCGGTGCCGCTGACCGTGTCGTCGTCCTCGCGGACGAACTGGCCCACGTAGTGCGTGTCGCCGGCCGTGCGGTCGAAGAGCCTGGGTTCGGCCGGCGCGGCCGTTGGCGCCGCCGCGGCCGGGGCGGCTGCGGCCTGCCGGGCGGGCGCGGTGACGGCAGGTGCCGGTGCGGCGGTAGGCCTGGCCGCTGCGACGGCCGCAGCGGCGCCGGCCTTTGGGGCGGCTGCCACGGCGGTGGCTGCCACGGCAGCGGGGGCCGGCGGGGGCGCGGGCGCGGCGGGCAGCGCCGTCGCCACCCATGGCGTGCCGCGCTCGCGGGCCAGTGCCTGGGCGTTGTTCAGCGCCAGCTCCTGCGCGCTGCCCTTGCAGAGCTTGGCGGTGTCGCGCCACAGCGTCTCGGCGATCTGGCTCTGCACCTGGCGCTCGGCCAGCGGCAGGGCCGCGCCGCTGTTGCGCAGCTTGGTGGAGAACTCGCGCGCACGCTCGAACGGCACGGCGCAGAACTCGGCGTTGTGGCCGTCGATCTCGCTCTGCTCGCGGCGGCGCTGGGCGGTCTGCTGCTGGCTGCCGTTGCACTGCTCCACGGCCAGGTCCCACATGCCTTCGGCCTTGCGGTACAGGCTGGCCGCCTCGGCGAAGCGCCGCTCGCCGAACGCCCCGCGGGCCAGCTCCTGCAGTGCGGCGGCGTCGCGGTGGGCGCTCTCGCACTGGCTGCCGGCCTGCATGCGTTCGGCCAGCGCGTCGCGCGTCTTCTGGCTGTCGGCCATGTTGCGCTGGGCGCGCTCGCGGGCGCGGCCGTCGCAGCTGAGGATGGCGCCGCCCCATTGG
Organism: Roseateles sp.; assembly: GCF_965229315.1. Classification (GTDB taxonomy): domain Bacteria; phylum Pseudomonadota; class Gammaproteobacteria; order Burkholderiales; family Burkholderiaceae_C; genus Pelomonas. Next base: position 892,832 of record NZ_CBDDJA010000001.1, on the reverse strand, counting down.
TCAATGGCCTCGTCGTACAGCTTGACGAGCGCCTGCAGCGGCTGGTTCTGCGACTGGGCCGTGGCAGCGCGCAGGTCGGCGGACAGCGCGCGGCTGCTCAGCTGCGCGCAGCTGGGCGGTGGTGGCGCGGTGGCCCCCGGGGCACTGGCGGCGCTGGCCGCGCTGTCCGGCAACGGCGTCGGCACGGGCGGCGGCGTCTGCGCCAGCGCGGCTGCCACTGCAAGCAGCAGGGCGAGGGTGGCGGCCCGCTTCATCTCCTTGACCCGGATTCAGCCGGCAGTTCCAGCATCGCGTCGATGAGGCCGCGCGAGAAGCGGCCGCCGGCGCCGGGGTCGTCCGGGCTTTCGAAGGCGAAGCCGGCCTGCGCCGAGGCCAGCGGCATCGAGCCGATCTCGGCCAGCAGCGCGTCGGCGCGCAGGCCGCCCAGGATGGCGACGACCTCGGCCTCGAAGCCGCGCGCCGCCGCCACCTTGTTCAGCGCCGCCAGCCGGTCGGCGTCGAACAGGAAGGCGTTGGAGAACAGGTTGTGCTGGATGAGCTTCTGGTGCAGCGTGAAGCCGGCAACCGGCGGTGCCCCCAGCGCGGCCATGCGCGCGAAGGCCCAGGTGTCGGCGTAGTCGAACGTGGTGGCGGCGATGCGCGAGACGCCGCCCAGCGAACCGCGGTTGGCGGCGGCGGCCTGCATCACGCTGACGACCTGCTGGCGCGTGAGCTGCTGCGCCGCGTCGGTGACGCCTTCGCGCAGCCGTTGCATGGCCAGCGACTTGCCCTGCTCGATGAGCTGCTGCTTCAGGAACTCGGTCGCCGCGCTGGCCGCCGCGTTCCTGGCCGCGCTGATGGCCGCGTCGGCCGCGAGCGCGGCGGCCTTCACGCCGGAGGCCAGCGTGGCGAGGTTGTAGAGCGTGCCGGCAATCTTGACCGCGTAGTGGTAGGTCTTCATGCGGGCGCCACCCTCTTCGGACAGCCCCTGCGTCCACAGCACCATCCACAGCGCCTCGTCCGGCGTGGGCTCGGCCTGCGTCACCTCCAGCGGGTGCAGGCTGAGCAGCCAGTGGTAGTCCTGCAGCCTGGGCGTGTTGGGCGGCGCGAAGCGCGTGTAGCCCCGGCAGACCTGGAACGGCTTGACCAGCACGGCCTTGCCGCCGGCTACGCCCATCTGGAAGGGCTTGCCCTCGTCGCGTGCCTCGGCCATCCACTCCAGCAGCTTCTCGCCGTCGTCGTCGGCACGGGAGCCGACGCGGTTGATGCGCGTGCCCGCAGCCACCGGCGAGTCCTGCGTGACGGCGATGACGGTCAGCCGCTCGTCCACCAGCAGCGCGCGCGCCCAGGCCACGCGGTCGTCGGCGTCCCAGCCGGCGCTGGTGGCGACGGCGAAGGGCAGCTCCCACTGCTTGTCGCAGTCCTTGTCGTTGAGCGCCGCGCTGCGCGCGATGGCGGGGCGGATCAGCCGCTCGCCGGCGCCGTAGGCGCGCATGCCGGCCAGCAGCTCCTCGTTGACCTTGCGGCCGTCGTCCACCGTGAACTTGGGGCCGGACGCGCAGCCGGTCAGCAGCGCGACCACGGCAAGGAAGGCGAACAGGGGCAGGCGGGGCATCGTGGCGTCGAGCCTAAGGGCAGGGCTCAGCGGCCCAGGACGTCGTTTTCCCCGATGGGGCACGGGGAATCGTGACATCGGCCGCGCTGTCGCGGCGCGCCTTCGCCGCACGCATCGCCGCACATCGAAAAGCCTAAACTGGCCGCCTGTGTCACAGACACCCGGAGTCCGCCATGAATGCCCGTGATCCCCACCTGCCGCTGCAAGCCGACGAGGCGAGCGCGCTCGGCACCTTCGCCGAACGTGTCTGGGACGAAGAGATCGTCCCGGCGCTGACCGACTACATCGCCATCCCCGCCAAGAGCCCGATGTTCGACGCCGACTGGGCGGCGCACGGCCACATCGACAAGGTGCTGACGCAGGCCGCCGCCTGGGTGGAAAGCAAGAAGGTCGCCGGCCTGAAGCTGGAGGTCATCCGCCTGCCCGGCCGCACGCCGGTCATCTTCTTCGAGGTGCCGGCCACCAAGGTGGGCAGCGAAGACACCATCGTCGTGTACGGCCACCTGGACAAGCAGCCCGAGTTCAGCGGCTGGCGCAACGACCTCGGCCCCTGGACGCCCAAGTACGAGAACGGCCTACTCTACGGCCGTGGCGGCGCGGACGACGGCTATGCGGTCTATGCGTCGCTGACGGCCATCATGGCGCTGGACCAGCAGGGCATCCCGCGGCCGCGTTGCGTGGGCCTGATCGAGACCTGCGAGGAGTCCGGCTCCTTCGACCTGCCGGCCTACCTGGACGTGCTCAACGACCGCCTGGGCCGGGTGTCGCTGGTGGTCTGCCTGGACTCCGGCGCCGGCAACTACGACCAGTTGTGGCTGACCACCTCGCTGCGCGGCATGGTGTCGGGCGTGCTCAAGGTCGAGATCCTGACCGAGGGCATCCACAGCGGCGACGCGTCGGGTGTGGTGCCGTCCTCCTTCCGCGTGCTGCGCCAGGTGCTGGACCGGCTGGAGGACAGCAAGACCGGCCGCCTGCTGCCCGAGAGCTTCCACTGCGAGATCCCGGGCGCGCGCCTGGAGCAGGTGCGGGCGACGGCGGCCATCCTGAAGGACGAGGTCTACAAGCGCATGCCCTGGGCCTGCGGCGCGGATGGCGGCCCGGTGCTGCCGGTCACGACCGACCCGGTCGAAGTGCTGCTGAACCGCACCTGGCGGCCGACGCTGTCGGTCGTCGGTGCCGACGGCTTCCCGGAGCTGAAGAACGCCGGCAACGTGCTGCGGCCGTACACGGCGTTCAAGCTGAGCCTGCGCCTGCCGCCGCTGGTGGACGGCAACGAGGCCGCGCTGCGCCTGAAGGCGCTGCTGGAGGACAACGCGCCCTACAACGCCAAGGTCACATTCACGCCCGACGGCCGTGCCGGCGCGTTCGGCGCCACGGGCTGGAACACGCCGGACCTGTCGCCCTGGCTCAGCCAGGCGCTGAACGACGCCAGCCTGGCGCATTTCGGCGCGCCAGTCGGCTACATCGGCCAGGGCGGCACCATCCCGCTGATGAGCATGCTGCAGAAGGGCTTCCCCCAGGCGCAGATGATGGTCTGCGGCGTGCTGGGCCCCAAGAGCAACGCGCACGGCCCGAACGAGTTCCTGCACGTGCCCTACGGCAAGCGGCTGACCGCCGCGGTCGCGCAGGTGATGGCCGCGCACCCGTGACCTGACGACGGATGGATCAGCTCCGCGCCATCAAGGTCTTCGTCCGCGTCATCGACGAGGGCAGCTTCGCGGCCGCCGCGCGCGCACTGGACCTGGCACCGGCCGTCGTCACGCGGCTGGTGGCCGAGTTGGAGGAGCACCTCGGCACGCGGCTGCTGAACCGCACCACGCGGCGGCTGTCGCTGACCGAGATCGGCGAGGCCTACCTCGAACGGGCGCGGCGCATCCTGGCCGACGTCGACGAGGCCGCGGCGCTGGCGGCGTCGGCCACGCAGGAGGTGCGGGGCCTGCTGCGCATCCTGTGCCCGCCGGCCATCGCGGTGCACCAGCTCGCCAAGCACCTGCCCAAGTTCCACCGCGAGTACCCGCTGGTCACGCTGGAGATCACGTCGCCCGGCCCCGTCGACACGGTGGACGACAGCTACGACCTGACCATCTTCTTGTCCCGTGAGCTGGTCGACGGCGACTTCATCGCCCGCCGCCTGGCGCGCAGCGAATTCATCATGTGCGCCTCGCCGGAATACCTCGACCAGCGCGGCCGCCCCCAGCACCCGCACGACCTCAAACTGCACGATGCGCTGCTGCCCCCCACGCCCGCCATGATGCGCGGCCTGACGCTGCAGCGTGGCGACGGTTCCGAGGAGATCACGCTGCCCATCGTGCCGTCGCGCGCCGCGCTGTCGACGACGCACATGGACACCAACTACGCCGCCGCGCTGCATGGACTGGGCGTGGCCGGACTGCCCAGCTTCATCGTGGAGGATGCGCTGATGGAGCAGGCCCTGGAGCGGGTCATGCCGGAGTGGCGTCTCTTCGGCGTGACGCTCTGGGCAGGCATGCCGACGCGCAAGTACGTGCCGGCCCGCACGCGCGCCTTCCTGGACTTCCTGCTGGAGATCTTCGGCGGCGAGGACAAGGACCCGTGGCTGGTGGCCGCGGGCTGCGCGACCCGGCCGTGAGCGCGGGCGACCTGGGCACATGCGGGCCGTTGTCCGGCCTGCCGCGGCGGCGGGCGCCCCTCACCTCAAGCTGAAGCCCAGGTCGAAGAATTCCGGATAGCGCGCCTCCATCGCCCGCTTCAGCAGCCCCAGGGCGACGTAACGGCTCGACGTCTTGGCGATGCGGGCCAGCAGCCGGCGTTCTTCCGCGTGCCCCTGGCCCAGCAGCGCGAGGTGCTGCCGCACCGCGCTCCATTCGAGCCTCCGCCAGTAGTCGCCGAAGTCGGCGGCCAGGTCCTCGTCGAGCAGGCCCGCGGCGCGGCAGGCCTGCCAGTGGCGCACCGCCCAGTCGATCTCCTGGGCCTCGTCCCAGGCCAGCTCGGGCGGGCGCAGCAAGGCGGCGAGGCCGTCGGTGGCGGCGCCCAGCGGCGCATCGTCGAGCAGGCGCTGCAGCACCACCTCCTGGCTCGAGTCGGCGATGCGGGCCAGCCCGGCGCGCAGGGCTGCCGGATCGGGCGGCGTGGGTGCACTGGGGTGCGCGCGCAGCTCGGCGCAGGCGGCGAGCATCAGCCGGTCGGCCTCGGCGGGGTGGGCCTGCAGGTCGGCGATCAGTGGGGGAGTCGGTGTCGGCATTGCGCAAGGCCCTCGTGGATAATGAAATTCTAAGAATCGCCGGTCCCGGCACCCCTCCTCATCGAGCCTTTGCCGCCCGTGCCGCGCGCGCTTCCAAACCCCCGCCCCGCCCCGCTGCCCACTTTCGTCGCCCTGGCCCTGTGCGCCTGGGGTGGCGCTTCGGCACAGCAGGGACCGCCCGACGATTCGGTGACATTGCGCAGCAGCCGTGTGCTGGGCGCGACGTCCAAGTCGTCCGGCATCAAGCCGGCGCTGGTCATCGCCGCCGGCAAGCTGTCGGCCCAGGTGGACCAGCAGGCCGAGGGTACCGAAGGTGTGGAGCTGCGCTACGGCGAGTTGGTGATGAACACCGACCAGCTGAACTACCGCGTCGTCGACGACCTGGCCAAGGCCCAAGGCAACGTGCGCGTCGCCCACAACGGCAACATTTTCACCGGCCCGCTGCTGCAGCTGTACGTGAGCCGCTTCGAGGGCGAGTTCCTGTCGCCGAGCTTCACGCTCGCCGCCACCGGTGGGCATGGCAAGGCCGACGTGATCCGGTTCCAGGACAGCGAGCACCTGAGCGCCACGAACGGCACCTACACCAGCTGCCCGGTCGTCGACAACCAGGAGCCGGCCTGGCAGATGTCGGCCCGGCAGCTGCGCATGGACTTGGCCGCCAACGAGGGCCAGGCCGAGGGCGCGGTGCTGCGCTTCCTGGGCGTGCCCATCCTGGCCGCGCCGTCCATGACCTTCCCGCTGAGTTCGGCGCGCAAGTCGGGCTGGCTGCCGCCCAACATCTTCCTGGACAACCGCAGCGGCTTCGAGTTCGGCGTGCCCTACTACTGGAACATCGCGCCGCAGCGCGATGCCACCGTCACGCCCTTCGTCATGACCAAGCGCGGCGTGGGCCTGGACAGCGAGTTCCGCTACCTGGAGCCCGACCACGCCGGCCGCATCAACGTCGACCTGCTGCCCAGCGACCGCGTCTTCGGCAGTTCGCGCTGGAGCCTGAAGTTCAACAACGACGGCAAGCTGGGCGACTGGCGCTACCGGTTGAAGAGCGAGCGGGTCTCGGACGACGACTACTGGAAGGACATGTCGCGCCGCGTCGAGAGCCAGACGCCGCGCCTGCTGTCCAGCGACCTCAACATCAGCCGCCAGCGCGAGCTGTCGTGGGGCGTCATCGACACCTACGCGCGCCTGCAGCACTGGCAGACGCTGCAGGGCGCCGACCCGCTCGCGCAGTTCGATTCGCCCTACCAGCGCAGCCCGCAGATCGGCATGCGCGTGACGACGGCGGCCGATGAAGCGGTGCTCGACAGCTTCCGCCCCTGGGGTCGCAAGGCGCGGCTGGAGGGCGGGCTGGAGCTGGAATACAACCGCTTCGACCTGCCCGGCTCGGCGCTGGCCGGGCAGCCGCGTGGCGGCCAGCGCGTGCATGCGCTGGGCCATGTGTCCGCGCCGCTGGGCGGCGAGGCGTGGTGGCTGATCCCGCGCGTGGCCGTCAACGCGGCCGCCTACGACCTGGATCGCCCGCAGGCCGATGGCCGCACCCGCATGGGCCGCGTGATTCCGACGCTGAGCATCGACCATGGCTGGGTCTTCGAGCGCGACACGACGCTGTTCGGCCGCGACATGCGCCAGAGCCTGGAGCCGCGCCTGCTGTACGTGAACACACCGTTTCGCGACCAGTCCAACCTGCCCAACTTCGACGCGGCGGCCAAGGACTTCAACTTCGACTCCATCTACACCGACAACCCGTTTTCGGGCGTGGACCGGGTGTCGGACCTGCACGCGCTGAGCGTGGGCGCCACCAGCCGCTGGGTCAACACGACGCAGGGCGAAGAGGTGCTGCGGCTGGGCGTGGTGCAGCGCTTCCTGTTCCGCGACCAGCTCATCACGCCGGACGGCCAGCCCGTCACGCAGCGCTTCTCCGACCTGCTGCTGGCGGCCGCCGCCCATCTGCAGGACCGCTGGTGGGCGGACGGCACGCTGGAGTTCAACCCGGAAACCAACCGCTCCGTGCGCTCCGTGATGCGGGCGCGCTATGCGCCGGGGCCGTTCAAGACCGTCAGCGTCGCCTACCGCTACGCGCGGGCGCAGAGCGAGCAGGTCGAGCTGGCCTGGCAGTGGCCGATCTACGGCCAGCCGGTGACGCAGCGCTCGCAGGCGAGCTGCGGCGGCGCCTGGTACAGCGCCGGGCGCGTGCAGTATTCGCTGCGCGACAAGCGGCTGACCGACTCGGTGGCCGGCTTCGAGTACGACGCCGGCTGCTGGGTGCTGCGTTTCGGCCTGGAGCGGCTGTCCACGGGCCGGGCCGAAACCAACACGCGGCTCATGCTGCAGCTGGAGCTGGTCGGCCTGTCCCAGCTCGGCTCGAACGCCCTCAAGGTCTTGAAGGACAATGTGCCCGGCTACCGGGCGCTGAGCTCCGACCGCTCGCCGAGTTCTGATTTCCTACCATGATGCATCGCTTCGACCCCCTCATCCTTGCTGTGACGCTGGCCTTGGCCGCCTTCCAGGCCCAAGCCCAGACGCCCACGCTGCAGCCGGGGGACTACATTGCCGCCGTCGTCAACCAGGACGTCGTCGCTGCCAGCGAGGTCGTCCAGCGCACCGAGCGGCTGCGCGCCGAGGCCCGCCAGCGCGGCGAGGTCATGCCCGAGACGAGCGGCCTGCGCAAGCAGGCGCTGGACGCGCTGATCGAGGACCGCGTGCTCGTCACCTACGCCCGCGAGAACGGCCCGCGCATCGACGAGGCGGAGCTGGACCGCGTGGTGGCCAACGTCGCTGCACAGAACAAGCTGACGATGGACAAGCTGCGCGAGCGGCTGAAAGCCGACGGCACCGATTTCAAGAGCTTTCGCGAAAACCTGCGTGACCAGATGATGACCGAGCGCGTGCGCGAGCGCGAAGTGCAGGGCCGCATCAAGATCACCGACGCCGAGATCGACGACTACCTCGACAAGAAGCGCGCGGCGCTGGAGCAGGGCGGCCAGATCAACCTCGCCCAGGTGCTGGTGACGGTGCCCGAAGGCGCGCCGGACGGCGTCGTGGCCGAGCGGCGTGCGCGCGCCGAGGCCGCGCTGGCCCGCGTCAAGGCGGGTGAGGACTTCGCCAAGGTGGCGCGCGAGGTGTCGGAGGACGGCAACAAGGCCAAGGGCGGCGAAATCGGCCTGCGCCCGGCCGACCGCCTGCCCGACATCTTCGTGGCCGCCGTGCAGAAGCTGAAGACCGGCGAGGTCGCGCCGGAACTGGTGCGCAGCGGCGCGGGCTTTCACATCCTGAAGGTCGTCGAGCGCCAGGGCGCGGCGTCGCTGACGCAGAGCCTGCAGACCCATGCCCGCCACATCCTGCTGCGCCCGTCGGCGCAGTTGACGGCTGAAGTCGCCGCGCGCCGCCTGGCCGAGATGAAGCGCCAGATCGAAGCCGGCCAGGCCCGCTTCGAAGACCTGGCCCGCGCCAACTCCGAGGACGGCAGCGCCCCGGAAGGTGGCGACCTGGGCTGGATGGGCGCCGGTGGTTTCGTGCCGGAGTTCGAGGAAGCGATGAACGCGCTGCCGCTGAACGGCATCTCCGGCCCGGTCATGTCGCGTTTCGGCGTGCACCTCATCCAGGTGCTGGAGCGCCGCTCCGTTGAGGTGGAGTTGAAGCAGCTGCGCGAACAGGCGCGTGGCGCACTGCGCGAGCAGAAGTATGACGAGGCCTACCAGGAGTGGGTCAAGGACCTGCGCAACAAGGCTTTCGTCGAAGTCCGGGAATGGCAGGACTGATGCACCGGCCGCAGCCGCAGCCGCGCAGGCCGGCATGAGCCAGCACATCCCCCGCAAGCGTTTCGGCCAGCATTTCCTGACCGACAAGGCGCTGATCGAAGCCATCGTCGACCTCATCGACCCGCGCGCGGGCGAGACGCTGGTCGAGATCGGCCCGGGCCTGGGGGCGATGACGCTGCCGCTGCTCAAGCGCCACCAGCCGCTGACCGTCATCGAACTGGACCGCGACCTGGCCGCACGGCTGCGCCAGCGCGACGACGTCGAAGTCATCGAGTCGGACGTGCTGAAGGTGGACTTCAAGGCGCTGGCCGCCGCCAAGGGCGCGAAGTTGCGTGTCGTCGGCAACCTGCCGTACAACATCTCCACGCCCATCCTCTTTCACTTGCTGGACGCGGTGGACGATGTGGTGGACCAGCACTTCATGCTGCAGAAGGAAGTCGTGGCCCGCATGGCCGCAGCGCCGGGCAACAAGGACTTCGGGCGGCTGTCGGTCATGCTGCAGTGGCGCTACGACATCGAGTCGGTGCTGGACGTGCCGCCGCAGGCGTTCGACCCGCCGCCGCGCGTGGACTCGGCCATCGTGCGCATGGTGCCGCTGACAACGCCGCCGGCGCTGGATGCCAAGCTGCTCGGCGCGCTCGTCACCAGCGCCTTCTCGCAGCGCCGCAAGCTGTTGCGCCACAGCCTGGGCCGCTGGCTCGCCGAGCGGAATTACGCAGGCCACTTCGACCTGCAGCGCCGCGCCGAGGAAGTGCCTGTGGCCGAGTTCGTCGCGCTGGCGCTGGAAGTCAAAGGCTGAGCACTGGGCGCGCTCAACAAAAACGGGACCCGAGGGTCCCGTTCTCTTTGGACACGCGGATGTTCAGGCTGCGTTGAGCCACATCGACGTGTCGAAGGCGCTGCACATCATCGGCATGTTCATGCCGAAGTTGGGGTTGCCAATTGCCGCCTTGGCGCTTTTCGGCGCAGGCTTTTCAATCACCGGGGCCACCTCAGTAGCCCGCTCCCATGACCCGTTTTCTTGGGAGCGGGCTACTGAAAAGAATAGAAACAGCGGAAGGCGATCTTCCTGTCGGCCCAGTAGTCGGCCGTGTCGCGGAAGACATCGAGCAACTGCTCGCGCGCCTCCCGGTCGAAGCGCACGTTGTCTGGCAACTGCTCCAGCACGACGACGAAGCCGGGCTGGCTGCCCGACTTGTGCACGAGGTCGGTCATGCAGTCATGCAGCGCGTCCAGGTTCTTGCCGAAATGCGCCGGAAAGAGGAACGCCTGCGCGATCCCATCGAGCACGTCTTGCTTGGACTGCGCCTCCGACAGGTTGGCATACAGGAAATGCTGGCCCGCTTCGTGGGCGGCCTGCATCAAGTCCTCGACCCGGTAGGCCCGAATGGCCTGCACGATATTGGGACGGACGGTCTGCAAAAGCATGGTCGCGTTCCTCCTTTCAAGTCACAAAACGGTTTCGATTCCTGCGGCGCTCACGGTGCCAGCCCGGCGCGGATGCGCTTGAAGCTGGCATAGTGGTCGCCGGTGTAGTAGCAGACCTCGGGCGCTGTCGGCGGCGTGCCGCCGCAGATGATGCGGCGGGCGCCCCGCGTGCGTGCGCCAGGGGTCTTGACCGTGTATTCGCGGTAGAAGCCGCGAGCCTTGCCGGGTAGCAGGCGCTCGCGATTGCCGAACACCACGCCGTCCTTGGCATAAGGAAACGGACCGCCGGACCTGATGAGCCGGTGCGTTTCCTGAGCCTGGACAGGCAGCTCGCTCAGCGAAACTTCGGCCAGAGCGGGCGTTGCGGTGGGTGCTGCTTCCTTGGCCAGCGCACCGCCGGCCAGGCCGGTGAGCAGCAGGGCGGACAGTGCCGCCGAGGCGCCAGAGCGCGCAAGCCACGAGAACAAAAACACGGGTTTACCCTGTTTCGAAAACCGATATGGTACCGAAACCCCCTAAAAAGCTCAAGCCGGCAACGGCCGTCCACCCCTGGACCAGGGCCATGTGAGCCTGCGCTCACATCTTGCCAAGTGCTTGTTTCAGGCCGTTCTTGACGGTTTCATGACGGAGTTTCCGAGATGAAAACTTCTGTCAATTGGGGGAGTCCGGGCGCTTTCGGAGTGTTCATCCGCGTCGCTCGCCTGGCTCAGCCGCGCGCCGCGTTGGCGTCGGCGACCGTCAGCGCCGTCATGTTGACGATGCGCCGCACGGTGGCGGACGGCGTCAGCACATGCACCGGCTTGGCCGCGCCGAGCAGCACCGGACCGATGGCGATGCCGCCGCCGGCGGCCGTCTTCAGCAGGTTGTAGGAGATGTTGGCGGCGTCGATGTTGGGCAGCACGAGCAGGTTGGCCTCGCCGCTGAGGGGGCTGTTGGGCATGATCTGCTTGCGGTAGGCGGCGTCCAGCGCCGTGTCGCCGTGCATCTCGCCGTCGACTTCCAGCCAGGGCGCGAGCTGCTGCAGCAGCGCCAGCGTGTCACGCATCTTCACGGCCGACGGGCAGTTGCTGGTGCCGTAGTTGCTGTGCGACAGCAGCGCGGCCTTGGGCGCCAGGCCGAAGCGGCACATCTCCTGAGCGGCCATGACGGTGATCTCGGCGAGCTGCGCGGCATCGGGGTCGTAGTTGACGTGGGTGTCCACCAGCATGACCTGGCGGCCCGGCAGGATGAGCCCGTTCATGCAGGCATAGGTCTTCACGCCGGCGCGCTTGCCGATGACCTGGTCGATGTATTGCAGGTGCGTGGCCGTCGTGCCCCAGGTGCCGCACAGCATGCCGTCGACCTCGCCCTTGTGCAGCAGCATGGCGCCGATCAGCGTCAGGCGGCGGCGCATCTCGATCTTGGCGAGCTGCTGGGTCACACCCTTGCGCTCGGTCATGCTGAGATAGGTCTGCCAGTAGTCGCGGTAGCGGTGGTCGTTCTCGACGTTGACGACGTCGTAGTCCCGGTCCTGCTGCAGGCGCAGGCCGAAGCGCTCGCAGCGCTCGGCGATGACGCCCGGGCGGCCGATCAGCGTCGGGCGCGCCAGGCCTTCGTCGACGACGACCTGCGCGGCGCGCAGCACGCGCTCCTCCTCGCCCTCGGCATAGGCGACGCGCTTGTTGGGCGCGCGCTTGGCCGCGGAGAAGATGGGCTTCATGGTGTTGCCCGACGCGTAGACGAAGCTCTGCAGCTTCTCGCGGTAGGCGTCCCAGTCGGTGATCGGACGGGCCGCGACGCCCGAATCCTCGGCCGCCTTGGCCACGGCCGGTGCGATGCGCATCATCAGCCGCGGGTCGAACGGCTTGGGGATCAGGTACTCAGGCCCGAAGCTCAGCGTGGCGCCCACGTAGGCTGCGGCGACCACCTCGCTCTGCTCGGCCTGTGCCAGGTCGGCGATCGCGTGGACGGCGGCAATCTCCATCTCGACGTTGATCGTCGTGGCGCCCGAGTCCAGCGCGCCGCGGAAGATGTAGGGGAAGCACAGGACGTTGTTGACCTGGTTCGGGTAGTCGGTGCGGCCGGTGGCCATGATGGCGTCGCTGCGCACCGACTGCACCTCTTCCGGCAGGATCTCCGGCGTCGGGTTGGCCAGCGCGAAGATCAGCGGCTTGGCGGCCATCGTCGCCACCACGTCGGCCTTCAGCACGCCGCCGGCCGACAGGCCCAGGAACACGTCGGCACCCTTCATGACGTCGCGCAGCGAACGCGCTTCAGTCTTCTGCGCGAACTCGGCCTTGTCCGGGTCCATCAGCTCGGTGCGGCCTTCGTAGACGACGCCGGCCAGGTCCGTCACCCAGATGTTCTGGCGCGGCAGGCCCAGCTTCACGAGCAGGTTCAGGCAGGCCAGCGCCGCCGCGCCCGCGCCCGAGGTGACGAGCTTGACGTCCTTGATGTCCTTGCCGACGACCTTCAGGCCGTTCAGGAAGGCCGCGCCGACGACGATGGCCGTGCCGTGCTGGTCGTCGTGGAAGACCGGGATCTTCATGCGCTCGCGCAGCTTGCGCTCGACGTAGAAGCAGTCCGGCGCCTTGATGTCTTCCAGGTTGATGCCGCCGAACGTGGGCTCCAGCGCGGCGATGCAGTCCACCAGCTTGTCCAGGTCGTTCTCGGCCACTTCCAGGTCGAAGACGTCGATGCCGGCGAACTTCTTGAAGAGCACGCCCTTGCCTTCCATCACCGGCTTGGACGCCAGCGGGCCGATGTTCCCGAGGCCCAGCACGGCCGTGCCGTTGGAGACGACGGCGACAAGGTTGCCGCGCGAGGTGTAGCGGAAGGCGTTGGCCGGGTCGGCCACGATCTCCTCGCACGCGGCGGCCACGCCGGGCGAGTAGGCCAGCGCCAGGTCGCGCTGGTTGACGAGGGACTTGGTCGGTGCGATCGCGATCTTGCCCGGCGTCGGGAACTCGTGGTATTCGAGGGCGGCCTGGCGGAGCTGGGCGCGTTTTTCTTCTGAGCTGGACATGGCGGGGGTCACAAAGGCCGACGGGGTTGGGATGATGCCACCGCAGCCCGCCAGGGTCGCTGTGGATGTCCACAGCGCATGGACAGAGACAATCGCGGCATGGGTGAGTTCGATCTGATCCGGCGCTTCTTCCAGCGCCCTGCGGCTGATGGTGCCGAAGCCGGCGTGGACGTCGGCATCGGCGACGACTGCGCCGTGCTCGTGCCGACGCCGGGCGCGCGTTGGCTGGTGTCCAGCGACATGCTGGTCGAGGGCCGGCATTTCCTGTCCACCGTCGATCCGGCGCGGCTGGGCCACAAGGCGCTGGCCGTCAACCTCAGCGACCTGGCCGCCTGCGGGGCGACGCCGCGCGGCTTCACGCTGGCGCTGGCGCTGCCGCGCGCGGACGAGGCCTGGCTGGCCGGCTTCTCGCGCGGCTTGCTGGCGCTGGCCGATGCGAGCGGTTGCCCGCTGATCGGTGGCGACACGACGCAGGGCCCGCTGAACCTGTGCGTCACGGTCTTCGGCGAAGCGCCGGCCGGGCAGGCGCTGCTGCGCCGTGGCGCGCGGGTGGGCGACGAGATCTGGGTGTCGGGCAAGCTGGGCGATGCGCGCCTGGCGCTGGAGGTCTTCCGCGGCACGGTGGCGCTGGACGGCCTGGGCCTGGAGACGGTGCGCGCAGCCATGGAGTGTCCGGCGCCGCGGCTCGCGCTGGGCCAGGCGCTGCGCGGCATCGCCACGGCCGCCATCGACCTTTCGGACGGCCTGCTGGGCGACCTGGGCCACATCCTCGCGGCGTCCGGCGTGGGCGCGCGCCTCGATGTGGACGCGCTGCCGCGCAGCGCCGTGCTGGCCGCGCAGTCGCCCGCGCTGCAGCGCGAATGCCTGCTGGCCGGCGGTGACGACTACGAACTCGTCTTCACCGCGCCACCCGGCGCCGTGCTGCCTGACGTGGGCGTGCGGCTGACGCGCATCGGCGTCATCGAGGCGCAGCCGGGGCTGCGGGTGGTGGATGGGCGCGGCGCTGCGGTCGAGCACGGCCTGCGCAGCTTCGACCATTTCAGCGCATGAGCACCGCACCCGTTCGGCCGACCATGGCCTTCATGTGGCGCCACCCGGCACGCTGGATCGCGCTGGGCTTCGGCAGCGGCCTGGCGCCCAAGGCGCCCGGCACCGTCGGCACGCTGTGGGCCTGGGCCGCGTTCGCCCTCATCGCGCCGTGGATGAGCGACGTGGCCTGGGCGCTGCTGATCGGCGGCGGCACGCTGGTCGGCTGGTGGGCCTGCACGGTCACCGCGCGCGACCTGCACACGCCAGACCCCAGCGCCGTCGTCTGGGACGAGATCGTGGCCTTCTGGCTGATCCTGTGGCTGATCGCGCCGACCGGGTTCGTCGGCCAGGCCGTGGCCTTCGGGCTGTTCCGCTTCTTCGACGCGGCCAAGCCCGGGCCGGTGGGCTGGGCGGACCGGTTGTTCAAGCCCGGGCGCGGTGCCGACGGCAGCTACCGGATCGGCTGGGCGCAGGGCTTCGGCATCTTGTTCGACGATTTCGTGGCCGCGGGCTGTACGCTGGTGGTCATCGCGCTGTACCGGGTCTTGATGGGGTGAGATGCCATGTGGGCCGACGACCATGAACTGATCGACCGCATCGCCGTGGCGCTGATGCAGCGGCGCGAGCGCATCGGCACGGCCGAGTCCTGCACCGGCGGCCTCATCGCGGCGGCGTGCACCAGCCTGGCGGGTTCCAGCGCGTGGTTCGAGCGCGGCGTCGTCAGCTACAGCAACGAGGCCAAGGCCGAACTGCTGGGCGTGCCCAAGGGCCTGATCGCGCTGCACGGCGCGGTCAGCGCCGAGGTGGCCGAGCACATGGCGCGCGGCCTGCTGGCGCATGCGCCCATCGACTGGGCCCTGTCGGTCACCGGCATCGCGGGGCCCACGGGCGGCAGCGAGGCCAAGCCGGTCGGCACCGTGTGGCTGGCGCTGGTGCACGCGGGCCGGCCGGCCCGGGTCTGGCGCGAGAACTTCGGCGGCGACCGCCATGCGGTGCGCGTGCAGACGGTGACGGCGGGGCTGGCGGCGCTTTGCGAAGCGCTGGAAGACAGAGATAACTGACTGCGACCTCGTCGCTCGCGGGCCGAGCGCCGGGTCGCTCCCGAGCCGGCACACTCTGGCAATGTGCTTGTGGCTCGATGCCGCAAGCATCGCCGTCCCCAGGGGAGATCGATCAGGCTTGCCGGCGGCCAGCCGGCGCAAAACTGGGCGAGGGGCTGTCCAGGTCAGCCGAGCTTGGCCATCAGGCTCTCCGCGGTGACCGCGGAGATGTCGGGCGCCTGCCAGGACTGCACCCAGGCGATGAACTGCTCCTGCGGCATGGGCTTGCAGATGTAATAGCCCTGGCCTTCGTCGCAGCCCAGCCGCGACAGCATGGCCCAGGCCTTGGCGGTTTCCAGGCCCTCGGCAACGACGCTCAGGCCCAGGTTGTGCGCGAGCTCGATGGTGGAGCGCACGATGCGCGCGTCGTCCAGGTCGCGCTCCATCGCCAGCACGAAGCTCTTGTCGATCTTCAGCTCGTCCACCGGCAGCCGCTTCAGGTAGGCCAGTGACGAGTAGCCGGTCCCGAAGTCGTCGATGGACAGCTTGAAACCCATCGCGTGCAGGTGCTCCAGCGTCGACAGCGCCCGTTCCGGGTCGTCCATGATGGCGCTCTCGGTGATCTCCAGGCACAGCGCCGCGGGCGGCACTTCCAGCGGCGCGAGCATGGCTTCGATCTTGCCCGGCAGGTCCTGGTCCATCAGGTCGCGCGTGGACAGGTTGACGGACAGCCGCAGGGCCAGTCCGGCGTCCAGGGCCTCGCGCGAAAACTTGGCGGCACCCGACAACACCCACGCGCTCAGCATGCGGATGAAGCCGGTCTGCTCCGCGAACGGGATGAACTGCATCGGCGGCACCAGACCCCGCGTCGGGTGCTGCCAGCGCACCAGCGCCTCGGCGCCGACCACACGCCCGCGCTGCAGGTCGATCTTGGGTTGCAGGAACAGGCGCAACTCGTCGTTCTCGACGGCCTGGCGCAGTTCCGTCAGCAACGACAGCGACTCCTGGCTGCCGGCATCCAGCTGCGCGTGGTAGATGAGGCTGCCGCACTGGCGGGTCTTGGCCGCGTACATGGCCAGCTCGGCCCGGCCCAGCAGCAGGTTGACGTCGTGGCCGTGCTCGGGGAACAGCGCGATGCCGATGCCGGCGCCCAGGTCGATGGTCTCGTTGTCGATCTGCAGCGGGCGCTCGAAGTCCTTCAGGATGGCCAGCGCCGCCTCGCTGGCCTCGCGCGCGTCGGTCTGCGCCAGCAGGATGGCGAACTCGTCGCCCAGCAGCCGCGCGAGCACCGAATGGGCCGGCGCGCACAGCGCCTGCAGCCGTTCGGCCACGCTTTGCAGCAGCCGGTCGCCGACCTCGTGGCCCAGCACGTCATTGACATGCTTGAAGCGGTCCAGGTCCAGCATCAGGACGGCGCCCGGCGTGTCGCTGTTGGTCAGGTGGTGCTGCAGGAACTCGGCGAAGCGCGCACGGTTGGGCAGCAGCGTGAGCTGGTCGACATAGGCGAGGTTGTTGACGAGCGCGTCGCGGCGGCGGATGCCTTCGCGCATGCTCTCCAGCGCCACGGCGAGCTTGTGCACCTCTTCGAGCTGCGACGACGCGGGCACGGGCGTGTCGTAGTCGCCCTCCTCCAGCCGGCGCGCGGAGCCCGACAGCGCCGTGATCGGGCCGCTGATGCCGCGTGCCAGCAGCACGCTGACGAGGGCGAAGACCGCCACGCCCAGCACGGTCAGGCCGAGCTGGATGAGCTGCAGTTGCTGGTAGGGCGCCAGCGCCGCATCCAGCGAGCGCAGCAGCAGCACGCCCAGCCGCTGCTCGCCTGCGAGCAGCGGCACGAAGCGAGCGCGCATGCGCTCGCCGGCCAGCTCCAGCACGCCGCCGGCAGGTGGGGCCGTGTCCAGCCGCGCCTTCAGCGCAGCCGAGGCGTCCGGGCCGAGGTTGCCGACGAGCGCCAGCCAGGGCTGATTCTGCGTCTGCAGCAGCGCGACGCTGTCCAGCTCCGACAGCGCCTTCAGGTCGTCCAGCACCTCGCGGTCCAGCGCGAAGCCCATCAACACCCAGCCCACCGGTGCCGGCGTGCGCACCTGCACGGCGACGACCTGGTAGACATGGTCGCCCTGGACCGCCAGCGCGCTGCCGTCCTTGCTGTTGACGAGCTGCTGCAGCGCCGTGCCGAACGGGGCCGCATCGCCGCGCGTGGCGGCCACGAGGTGGAGCTGGTCGTCGAAGTAGGCCACGACCGAGGCGCCCACGCGCTCGCCCTGGTTGACGAGGGCGTCCTTGATCGTCTCGACGGTGTCGGCCTCGGCCACGGACAGGCCGATGGTCGTGCGAAAGCCGTAGTCCTTGGCCAGCAGCTCGGCCGCGTCGCGCAGCTTGCCGGCGCGCTGGTCCAGCAGGCGGCGCAGCACGCGTTCGCCGGTCTGCAGCTCGGCCGCCAGCGATTCCTCGGCGTTGTGCGTGATGCTGGCGCGGATGGCGCTGAAACTGATGATCTGCACGACCAGCAGCAAGGCCAGGAAGAGGGCCACGATGCGGCCCTGCAGGTGGCGCAGGTTCAGCCAGACCGGCCAGTGCATCGTCAGTGGGGCCCGGCCGCCCGCAGCCGCTGAAGCGACCCCTCGGCGGGCTGTGAGCGAAGCGGGCGTGCGGGGCGACTCATGTCAGTCGGCCAGCGTCAGCACGCTGGTGCCGCCGCCCGCGTGCACGTCGAGCTTGAGGCTTTGCAGCGTCTGCGACTTCTGGCCGTCATGCCAGGCCTTGGCAACGTGCTCGCCGACCGGCAGGTCGAACGTGGCCTGGCCCTTGTCATCGGTGCGCGCGAACAGCGGCGTGTCGACGACGATGACGTGGGCGCTCATGCGGTCGTGGATGTTGCAGCCCAGCGCCGCGACGCCCGGCTTGTCGAAGACGATGGGCTCGGTCGGCGTGCCGGAGTACAGCTTGATGTCGATGACCTTGATCGGCGAGATCGAGTAGACGTGGTGTCGCACGGTGTCGAAATTAGGGAAGTTCACCGCCGTGCCGGTCTGCACGATGAGCAGCTGCGGCGTGAACTGCCGGTCACGCTGGCCCATGTCGGCCTTGGCCGTGGTCGTCTTGCCGGTGCGGCCCTTGACCTCCACGGCCACGGCGGCGTTCGCAAGCGGCTGGCCACCGGGGCCGCGCAATTGCACGGTCACGGGCACGGCGAGCGCGGCAAGCGGGCTCAACGACAGGACGATGAGGCAGAGGGGGCGGATGGTCGGCATGGCGGCAAGGCTCCTGCCCCAGACGATAGCCGAATCAGGCCCGCGCGGACTCAGCGAGCGGCCAGAACCACCCCAGTTTTACCGCTTGCAGCCTCGGCGAGCATCAGCGCCAGCCGCCGCAGTGCCGCCCAGGGGGCGCTGGGCCAGTCTGGGTGGCGCAGGCCCTTCACCAGCCCGTCGCAGACTTGCGCCGCCTGCACCAGCATGCCGGCCTGCGCGGCGTTCAGGCGCGGCGCGACGCGTTCGAGCAGTTTTTCCTTGTTGCCCCAGACGCGCGCTTCGCGCAGCGCCAGCGGCAGCGGCTTGCCGGCGTCCAGCGCCGTGCGCACGCGGGCCAGCGCGCGGATGTCCTCGGACAGCGTCCAGTGCACCAGCACGGCGGCCTCGCCCTCGGCCTCCAGGCCGTCCAGCATGCGCAGCAGGCGCGGGACGCCGCCCGACAACACGGCCTCGCTGAGCTTGAAGACGTCGAAACGCGCGACATCCAGCACGGCAGCCTCGATCTGCGCCAGCGTCAGTTCGCCCCGGGGGTGCAGCAAAGCGAGCTTCTGCAGCTCCTGGTGGGCGGCGAGCAGGTTGCCCTCCACGCGGTCGGCGAAGAAGGCCAGCGCCTTCTGGCCGTCCTCGCCTTCGGGCACGGACTGCCCCTGGGCGCGCAGCCGCTGGGCCAGCCAGGCCGGCAGCAGGCGGCGCTCGACGGGCTCCACGCGCAGCGACACGCCGTGGCCGTCCAGCGCGGTGAACCAGGCGCTGGAGAGCTGGGTCTTGTCCAGCCGCGGCAGCGTGACAAGGGTAAGCACGTCCTCGGGCGCGGCCTGTGCGTAACGCTGCAGCGCCTCGGAGCCGTCCTTGCCCGGCTTGCCGCCCGGGATGCGGATCTCGATGAACTGTCGTTCGGAGAACAGGCTCATCGCCTGCGCGGCGGCGAGCACCGGGGCCCAGTCGAAGTGGGCGCCGGCGACGGTGAAGATCTGCCGCTCGCCAAACCCCTGCGCGCGTGCCGCGGCGCGCACCTGGTCGGCCGCCTCCTGCGCGAGCAGCGGCTCGTCGCCGTGGACGGTGTAGATGCGGGCCAGGCCCTTGCCCAGATGGGCCGCCAGCGCCTCGGTGCGGAGTTGCATCAGCTCTGCGGCTTCACCGCGGCCAGGCGGCGCATGACCTGCGCGATGGCGTCGGAGTGCATCGCGCCGTACAGGTTGGCGGCCTCCTGCTCCTTGGCCAGCGCGGCGCTCTCGGTGTAGTTCATGTCGCGGTTCAGGCGCAGCTCCACCTTGGGCACCAGCAGTTCGCCGGAGGCCGTGCGGATCAGGTAGTCGAACTGCAGCCGTAGCTGCCATTCGCGCACCTGGCCCACGCTGGTGGACGCGACGACGGTGCGGTCGCGCACCTCATGCGTGGCCTCCAGCACGACCTGCGCGCGCGCCGGATCTTCCACCAGCTGCACCGGCGTGCGCTTGATCTGTCGCTTCAGGCCCGCGGCCAGCGGCGAGTCGGGCGCGAAGCCCGTCAGTGCCAGCGTCTGGAAGCGCAGTTCCGGCTCTTTGCGCAGCTCGAAGCCGCAGCCGGCGAGGGCCGCGCTGCCGAGCAGCAGGAGATGTCGGCGTTGCATTGCGATCAGACGACGACGTTGACGAGGCGGCCCGGCACGATGACGACCTTCTTGGGCGCCCGGCCTTCGCTGAACTTGGCGAACTCGGGGTTGGCCAGCGCGGCGGCCTCGATGGCGGCCTTGTCGGCGCCGGCCGGCACCTTGACCGAGCCGCGCAGCTTGCCGTTGACCTGCAGCATCAGCTCGATCTCGTCCTGCACCAGCGCGGCCTCGTCCACCGTGGGCCAGGGCGCGTCGAGCAGGTCGCCGAGTTCGGCGGCAAAGCCGAGGTCCTGCCAGAGCTGGTGGGCGATGTGCGGCGTGGCTGGGTACAGGACGCGCAGCAGCACCGAGAAGCCGTCGCGGATGGCGGCCGATTGCCCCTCAGCCTTGAAGCCTTCCAGCGCATTCAGCAGCTTCATCGCGCCGGAGACGACGGTGTTGTACTGCATGCGCTCGTAGTCGTAGCTGACCTGCTTGAGCACGTTGTGCACCTCGCGGCGCAGCGCCTTGCCGTCGCCATTCAGCGCGGCGAAATCCTTGCCACCGGTCTTGATCGCGTCGGCGTTGCGCACGCCGAAGTTCCACACGCGCTTCAGGAAGCGGTGCGCGCCTTCGACGGCCGCGTCGTTCCACTCCAGCGTCTGCTCCGGCGGGCTCGCGAACATGACGAACAGCCGGGCCGTGTCGGCGCCGTACTGGTCGATGAGCGCCTGCGGGTCCACGCCGTTGTTCTTGGACTTGGACATGGTCGTCATCTCGTACTCGAGCGGCGTGCCGTCCTTCTTCAGCGTCGCCCCGGCGATGCCGCCCTTGTCGTCGTGGATGACGTCGATCTCGTGGTCCCAGTAGTAGTCCTTGCCACCGCCCTCGGGCTTGTGGAAGAAAGCGCCCTTGAGCACCATGCCCTGCGTCAGCAGCTTCTCGAACGGTTCGCTGATCGTCACCAGCCCCAGGTCGCGCATCGCCTTGGTCCAGAAGCGCGCGTACAGCAGGTGCAGGATGGCGTGCTCGATGCCGCCGATGTACTGGTTCATGCCAACCCGGCCAGGGTTGGCCTTGTCAGCCCCCATCCAGTACTCGGTGCCGTCCGCGACCATGGCCTGCTCGTTGGTCGGATCGCAATAGCGCATGAAATACCACGACGAGTCCACGAAGGTGTCCATCGTGTCCGTCTCGCGCTTGGCGGGCTTGCCGCAGGTGGGGCAGGCGACGTTCAGGAAGGCGGCGTGCTTGTTCAGCGGGTTGCCACTGCCGTCGGGAATCAGGTCGTCCGGCAGCACGACCGGCAGGTCCTTCTCGGGCACGGGCACCACGCCGCAATCGTCGCAATGGATGATGGGGATCGGCGTGCCCCAGTAGCGCTGGCGGCTGATGCCCCAGTCGCGCAGGCGCCAGGTGGTCTTCTTCTCGCCCAGGCCTTGCGCGGCCAGCAGCTCGGCGACCTTGTTGACCGCGTCCACATGGCCCAGGCCGTCGAGCACGCCGGAGTTGATGCAGCGCGCCTTCTGTTTGTCGCCGTACCACTCGGCCCAGGTCTTGTCGTCATAAGCCTGGCCTTCCACGTCGATGACCTGCTTGATCGGCAGCTGGTACTTCAGCGCGAACGCGAAGTCGCGCTCGTCGTGCGCCGGCACGCCCATGACGGCGCCGTCGCCGTAGCTCATCAGCACGTAGTTGCCGACCCAGACCTCGACCTGCGCGCCGGTGATCGGGTGCGTGACGAACAGGCCCGTGGGCACGCCCTTCTTGTCCTGCGTGGCCAGCTCGGCCTCGGTGGTGCCGCCGGCCTTGCATTCCTCGATGAACGCGGCCACCTCGGGCTTCGTCTTCGCGGCGATGGTGGCCAGCGGATGCTCGGGTGCCACGGCGCAGAAGGTCACGCCCATGATGGTGTCGGCGCGGGTCGTGAATACCCAGAGGCGCCCGCCACCGCCTTCGATGGAATGCGGGAAGGCGAAGCGCACGCCCTGGCTCTTGCCGATCCAGTTCTCCTGCATCAGCCGCACGCGCTCGGGCCAGCCGCTCAGGTAGTTCGGGTCCGCCGGGTCGGCCACCGCCGACAGCAGCTCCTCGGCGTACTGCGTGATCTTCAGGTAGTAGCCCGGGATCTCGCGCTTCTCCACCAGCGCGCCCGAGCGCCAGCCGCGGCCGTCGATGACCTGCTCGTTGGCGAGCACCGTCTGGTCCACCGGGTCCCAGTTGACGACCTGGGTGCGGCGCTCGGCGATGCCGGCTTCCAGCATCTTCAGGAACAGCCACTGGTTCCACTTGTAGTAGCTGGGCTGGCAGGTCGCGACCTCGCGGCTCCAGTCGATGGCCAGGCCCATGGCCTGCATCTGGCCCTTCATGTGGGCAATGTTGGAGTACGTCCACTGCGCGGGCGGCAGCTTGCCCTTCATCGCGGCGTTCTCGGCCGGCAGGCCGAAGGCGTCCCAGCCCATGGGCATGAGGACGTTGTAGCCCTTCATGCGCAGCTGGCGGGCCAGCATGTCGTTGATCGTGTAGTTGCGCACATGGCCCATGTGCAGCTTGCCCGAGGGGTAGGGCAGCATGGAGCAGGCGTAGAAGTGCGGCTTGCCCGGTACTTCAGTGACGCGGTAGGCGTCGCGCTCCGTCCAGTAGGCACGTGCGGCGGCTTCGATCTCGTTCGGGTTGTAGCTGGGCGCTTCGGTCTTGGCGTTCATGCGCCAAATTGTATGGGTCGCCCCCGTGGCGACCTTTCGCTCAGGGGGCGGAGGCGGCCGCCTGCGCGACGAAGGCGATGCGGTTCAGCCCGGCGGCCTGCACCCAGCCGATCAGCTCGGCCACCTGGCCGTAGGGCACGGCGCGGTCGGCGCGCAGTTGCACCTCCATCTGCGCGTTGGCGCGGCCGAGTTCGGCGATGCGTTGCTGGAAGGCTTTCGCGTCCAGTTCCTCGTCGCCGAGGTGCAGCCTGCCGTCGGGCGTGATCGCCACGGCGACGGCGCTCGGCGCGTCGCTCGGCGTCGCGGCTTCGCTGCGGGGCAGGTCCAGCCGCAGCGAGGCCGTCATCAGCGGCGCCGCGATCATGAAGATGACCAGCAGCACCATCATCACGTCGATCAGCGGCGTCATGTTGATGTCGCTCATCGGCCGAGCGGCGTCGGTGCGTTCAAGCCGGCCGAATGCCATCAGCGCTGCCCGGCCGCCCGAAGGCGCCGATGCGCCCCAAGGGCCACGAAGAGGCCCCTACCGGTGCCCTGGGGCAGTGAACGCAGTGAGCGTGGGGGCTTCATGTCTTCAGTCGTGGTCGAGGAGTTCGCGCAAGTCGTGCGCAAAGCCTTCCAGGTCGGCCTCGCAGGACGCGACCAGCTTGCCGAAGACGTTGTAGGCCAGCACGGCAGGGATGGCCACCGCCAGGCCCGCGGCCGTCATGACCAGCGCCTCGCCGACCGGGCCGGAGATCTTGTCGATGGTGAGGTTGCCCGCCGCCGAGATGCTGAGCAGCGCGTGGTAGATGCCCCAGACGGTGCCGAACAGGCCCACGAACGGCGCCGTTGCGCCGATGGACGCGAGTGCGACCTGGCCGAACTGCAACCGGGCCAGCACGGCGTGCAGCGCGTCGCGCAGCCGGCGCGTCAGGCGGGATTCCCGCTTGCCAGCGGCGTCCAGTGTGGCGTTGCGGGTTTCGGCCGTGGCCGCGTCCAGCAGCGGCAGCAGCAACTGTTCGGTGTCGAAGCTCTGCAGCGCGCTGCGGCCTTCAATCACGCCGGCTGCAGCCCAGAACGCCGGCACGGCGCGCGCCAGGCCGTGGCGGGCGCGGCGCAGCAGCCAGGTCTTCCACAGGATCAGCGCCCAGGCACTGACTGACATGACCAGCAGCACCAGGGCCACGGCGCGGCCGATGACGTCGCTCTGGGCCCAGAAGGTGCTCAGCATGTCAGCGACCGAACCCCAGCACGTCGTTCATGCCAAACAGGCCCGTCGTCTGGCCGGCCAGGAAGCGCGCGGCGCGCAGGCTGCCCTGGGCGTAGATGCCGCGGTTGCTGGCCTTGTGGCTGATCTCGATGCGCTCGCCGGTGCCGGCGAACAGCACGGTGTGGTCGCCGATGATGTCGCCGCCGCGCACGGTGGCAAAGCCGATGGTGGACGGGTCACGCACGCCGGTGACGCCTTCGCGGCCGTACACGGCGCATTGCTTCAGGTCCCGGCCCAGCGCATCGGCGACGACCTGGCCCATCTGCAGCGCGGTGCCGCTGGGCGCATCGACCTTGTTCCGATGGTGGGCCTCGATGATCTCGATGTCGAAGCCCTCGTCCATCGCGCGGGCGGCCAGGTCCAGCAGCTTGAGCACGACGTTGACGCCCACACTCATGTTGGGCGCGAAGACGATGGCGGTGCGTTCGGCGAAGCGGGCGATCTCGGCCTTCTGGGCGTCGTCGAAGCCGGTGGTGCCGATGACGGCCTTCACGCCCAGGTCGGCACAGACGGCCAGGTGGGCCAGCGTCGCCTCGGGGCGGGTGAAGTCGATCAGCACGTCGGCGCCGGCCAGCGCCGTGCGCACGTCGTCGCCCTTGTCCAGCGTCGCGTGCAGCGTGGCGTCACCGGCCACCTGCACGGCCTCGATCAGCATGCGGCCCATGCGTCCCGAGGCGCCGGTGATGGCGACCTTCAACGGCGCCGTGCCGCTGGCAGCCACTTGCATCACGACCCCGTCTTGGCCGGCGCGGCGTCCAGCGGCGGATAGGTGCGGCCGGGCGCCGGGCCTTCGGCGGCTGCGGTGGGCGCGGCCTCGGCGCTCTTCTTGGGCGGCGGCAGCGCGTTGCGTTCGGCTTCGCTGAGCGCCATCTTCAGCTCCCGCTTGGCGGGGCGGAAGGTGTTGACCGAGGCCACGAACTCGATCTCGGTCGGCAGGTCTTCGGGCACGTCCAGCGACTTCAGCTTGTCGCCGTCGAACTGCGCGACGACGAGGCGCTGCTGCGGCTCGGCGCCCTGGCGGCGGATGGTGAAGACGTAGTCCCAGCGCGACTCGTGGAAGACGTCGGTCAGCAGGGGCGAGCCGAGCAGGTCGCGCACCTGGGCCTTGGGCATGCCCGGCTTGACCTTGGCGACCATCTCCTTGGTCAGCACGTTGCCCTGCACGACCTCGACGCGGTAGGGCGTCAGCACGCCCAGCACCTTCTCGCCGGTGACGGTGGGCAGCGTGGCCCAGGAGGGGAGCATGGAGCAGCCGCCAAGCAGCGCAAGCAGCGGGAAAGAGGCAAGCAGGGGACGCATGGGGCGGCTCGAGAGGGGACGGGTAACACCGGCCGAAGGCTCGGCTGGCTATGATCGGCGGATTCTAGCGGGGCCCCTTCCCGGCCCCGGCCCGCGCTCCATGCCCAGCACCCCTTCCGCCAAGAACCAGTCCAGCGACATCAAGAACAGCGGCCTCAAGGCGACGCTGCCGCGCATCAAGATCCTCGAGATCTTCCAGCGCACCCAGCAGCGTCACATGACGGCCGAGGATGTCTACAAGTCGCTGCTGGGCGAAGGCGCCGACATCGGCCTGGCCACGGTCTACCGCGTGCTGCAGCAGTTCGAGCAGGCGGGGCTGATCAGCCGCAACCACTTCGAAACCGGCAAGGCCGTCTACGAGCTCAACGAGGGGCACCACCATGACCACCTCGTCTGCCTGACCTGTGGACGGGTCGAGGAGTTCTTCGACACCAGCATCGAGGAGCGTCAGCACGCGATCGCGAGTGAGCGCGGCTTCCAGTTGCAGGAGCACTCGCTGGCGCTCTATGCCAGCTGCGTCAAGGTCAACTGCCCGAACAAGGCCGGTTGATCAATGGCCGGCGGCGCGGGCGCGGATCGCCGCGAAGCTGTCGTCCACGAGCAGGCGACCGTCTTCGAAGACGGTGCGCAGCACCTCGGTCGCACCTTCGGCGAGCGCTTCACGGCAGCCGGGTGAATCCAGCCTGACGGTGGCGAACGCGTCGTCGCGGCGCAGCAGCGTCAGCCGCCCGGCCTTGCTGCGCTTGGCGGGGTCGGTGACGGGCGCCTTGAAGACATCGCGCCATTCGCCGTTCACTTCAGCGGCCGAGGCCTTCATGGCGAAGCCCAGCGTGTCGCGGTTGACCTGCTGCAGCAGCGCGCCGCCCTGGCCGAAGGCGATGTTGTCGGCCGAATAGCCCGCGCCCTGCAGCGCCGCCAGGATGCTGGCGATGGACTGGCGCGTGATGCCATCGCCCTGGATGACGCGCACATGCCGCAGCACCTTGTAGCCCTTGGCATTCACGTCGCTGCCGAAGGACGCGTCCAGCGACTGCACCGTGCGCGGCACCACGGCGGTCGGGTCGCCGCTGTCCGGGCGGATGACGACGGTCGCACCGCTGGCGATGACTTCGTCGCGCAACGCGCCGCCCCAGAGCTGCGTCACGGCGGCGTCGAGGTCGTAGGAGTCCGACACCACGGCCAGCAGCGCGCCGGGCTTGCCGAACTGCCGCAGCATGTTGCGGTAGGCGTCGAGTTCGCCGTCGCGGCCCCAGGCCGTGATCGTGCTGTGTTCGGCGGCCGGGATGGAGAAGCCCGCCATGGGCTCGCCGTAGTAGGCGCGCGCGCCCAGCAGCGCCGTCATCGTGTCCGTGCCCTGGAAGTTCACGAGGTGGGCCATGCCGCCCAGCATCGCCGACTCCAGCGACGACACGCCCCGCGCGCCGAAGTCATGCAGCTTGAAGGGCAGGCCTTCGGGCGAGCCGGTGCGCTGCAGTGCGTCGGCAATGAGGCGGCGCGTCGCATGGCTGTGGCTGGCCACGGTCGTCGGGTACCAGATGCGCAGCAGCGCCGTCTCCAGGAAACTGGTCAGCCACCAGCAGGCCGGGTCGGTGTTCGCGATGGTGACGAGGGCGTGGCCCACCGGCACGACCAGGCCCTCGGGCACCGCACGGATACGCACCGGCAACCGCCCCGCGTGCGCGTCGACGATGTGCTGCCAGCCCTCGCGATGGAACGGCACGCCATGGGCCGCGCAGACCTCGGCGGCCAGCACCACGTCGTCGGCCGTGACCGGCCGGGTGAAGTACTCCTTCAGCAGCGCCTGCAGGCCGAAGAACACCGTGTAGGGCAGCGTGCCGCCGCGCGCCTCGATGTAGCTGAACACGGTGGTCGTGTGCGGCGGGTATTGCAGCCAGTGGCTGGCCTTGTAGCTGTCCGTGTTGAGGATGAGCAGCCGGGCGATGTCGCCGAATCCGTTCAACGCCATCAAAGGCCTATGTCGCCATGCATGAAACCGCGGACTGGCGCCGGGCCGCCCCAAGCCGGCCCGCAGGCGATGTGCTTGCGGCTCAATGCCGCAAACATCGCCGTCCCCCAGGGGGACCGGCTAGGCGTGCCCGCGTTCAGCGCGGCAAGACTGGGCGAGGGGCTCACGTT
The DNA here is from genome assembly GCF_965229315.1 of Roseateles sp. Taxonomy (GTDB): domain Bacteria; phylum Pseudomonadota; class Gammaproteobacteria; order Burkholderiales; family Burkholderiaceae_C; genus Pelomonas. Next base: position 865,549 of record NZ_CBDDJA010000001.1, on the reverse strand, counting down.
CAATCGATGGAACCGTTGTCGATGGCGCGTTGGTGGCGCTCGACGAATTCCTTGTACGTGTCGATGCCGCGCAGTTGCAGGATGGTGTTGCGCACGGCGGCTTCCACGAGCACGGCCAGGTTGCGGCCCGCGTCCACCGCGATGACGACCTTGCGCGCCGGCATGCCGAGCACGTCTTCGTACAACGGTTCGTAGGGCAGGCGCTCGAAGTCGCGCTCCATCGTCTCCTTGCGCACCAGGTGCACGATGAGCTTGAGGCGCATCTTGCGGCGCACCGCCGTCTCGCCAAAGATGGACTTGATGTCCAGCAGGCCGATGCCGCGCACTTCCAGCAGGTTCAGCAGCAGCTCGGGGCAGCGGCCCTCGATGGCGGTCTGCGAGATGCGGAAGAAGTCCACCGCGTCGTCGGCGACGAGGCCGTGGCCGCGCGAGATCAGCTCCAGGCCCAGTTCGCTCTTGCCCAGGCCCGACTCGCCCGTCAGCAGCACGCCCAGGCCCAGGATGTCCATGAACACGCCGTGGCGCGTCGTGCGGTTGGCGAACAGCTGCGACAGGTAGCCGCGCACCAGGTCAATGACGTGCCCGGCGGACTCGGCCGTGCGGAACAGCGGGATCTCGGCGCGGTCGCACATGGCCACCATGCGCGGCGGCGGCACGGAGTCGTCGGCCACGATCAGGACCGGGGGCTCCAACGTGACGATGCGCGAGATGCGGCGGTCCTGGGTCTCGGCACTTTCCTGGCTGAGGTAGGCCACCTCGCGCCGACCGACGATCTGCACCCGGTACGGGTGGATGTAGTTCAGGTAGCCGACCAGGTCGGCTGCGCTTTGCGCATCGCGCACGGCGGCTTCGTCGAAGCGGCGCTCGGGATGCGCGTGGCCGGCGATCCATTCCCAGCGCAGGGCCTCGCGGTGCTCCTCGAAGAGTCGCTCGGCGCTGATGGAGGTCGGTTTCATGCGAGCCGTGGTCCTGCGGGTACACCGAGCGGGTGGCGATGCTCGCGGCGTCGAGCCACGAGCACATCGCCAGACGGGCCGGCTTGGGAGCGGCCCGGCGCTCGGCCCGAAATGCCGCGCATCACGCGACGGACTTGAGGGGTTCCCAGGCGGCGATCAGCTTGTGCAGCGTGGCGGCGTCCGGCTCGGTCTTGAGGTGCTCGCGCAGTTCGCGGTCGGACAGCATCTCGGCGATCTCGGACAGGATTTCCAGGTGCCGCTGCGTGGCGGCTTCCGGCACGAGCAGGAAGATCAGCAGGCTGACGGGCTCGTCGTCGGGCGCATCGAAGCCGATCGGCTGCTGCAGCCGCAGCACCGCGGCCAGCGGGTTCTTCAGGCCCTTGACGCGACCGTGCGGGATGGCGACGCCGTGCCCCAGGCCCGTGGAGCCCAGACGCTCCCGTGCGAACAGGTTGTCGGTGACCAGCGCGCGCGCCATCTGGTGGTGGTTCTCGAACAGCAGGCCTGCATGCTCGAAAGCGCGTTTCTTGCTGGACGCATCCACATTCACCGACACGTTGTCGGCGGGCAGGATGGCGGCGAGACGGTTCATGGGTTGGGGCCGGGCGTCGGGGGCGCCATGGGGCGCGGCCGGAACCGGGCGTGGGTCAATCAGAGCCGCGGATTATGGAACTGTCACGCGTTTTGGGGTGGGCGGTTGACCCTAGACCCGTGCAAAACGCGCCTGCAGACCCCCGAATGCGGGTTTTTGCGGCACCGCAGCAACAGCCGATCACCGTGGATTGCGCATCGCAAAACAAAAGCGGCCCGCAGGCCGCTATCGCGTGAGCCGCGTGGGCTCAGGGCGCCGGGACCTCCAGGCGCTTGGCGGAGGCGTGATGGTGGTCTTGCACCTTGTCCTTGTGGCGGCACACCTGCCGATCCAGCTTGTCCATCAACTGATCGATCGCCGCGTAAAGATCTTCGTGGGACTGCTCGACGAAGATGTCGCGGCCCTTCACATGCAGCGTGACTTCGGCACGCTGGCGGCGCTCCTTCTCCTTTTGCTTCTCCACGGTCAGCAGGACGTTGATGTCAACGACCTGGTCGAAATGGCGGGTCACACGATCCAGCTTGGTGAGCACGTACTCGCGCAGAGCCGGCGTGACTTCGAGGTGATGGCCACTGATCGTCAGATTCATAAAGCCTCCTTTCAGAGGATGGGTCGGGGAAAACGGAACCAGAAAACTGAGAAAGGTGAGGGAGGAGAGGGGGGTCTTTTCAGGTAGCAGAGTTGGGATGGGAGTGGGGAATCGACGGGCTCAGTTTGCGCGCGAAGTGACCTCGTGACAAGAGGATGACGGTGAGGTTTTGTGCCCTTCGGTGCCTTGATATTGCGGCTTCTTTCACATCTCCCAGCGGTGCAATAATCTTCAGCTATCCCCCCAACGGAGCCCTTCTTGGACAGCGATCACCCTCGGTGACCGTCCACTCCCGCCGCACGGCCTCTTCTCTTGAGAACTGAGCACCGCGCCCGCCCGGAGTGAGACGGTTGACCTGACCCCCGCCACCCCGGACGGCGCACGCCGTCGTCCCTGTGCCAGCGCTGCTGGAGACGATGCATGCTGAATGTGTTCACACTGGACAACGGCCGCCTGAAGGGCGGGCTGTTCCAGGAAGAAATCGAAACCGCTGAAGACCTGGCCCAGTCGCGCCCGGTCTGGGTGGACCTGGAGAGCCCCAGCGCCGAGGAGAAGGGTTGGATCCGCGACCGTTTCGGGCTGACCATCCCCGAGGACATCGTCGACGAGGACCTGGAGGAATCGGCCCGCTTCTACGAGGAAGACAACGGCGAGCTGCACATCCGCTCGGACTTCCTGATCGAGGGCGACGATGGCCCGGACGGCAAATCGGCGCGCAACGTGCGGGTGGCCTTCATCCTGTTCAACAAGGTGCTGTTCTCGATCCACAACGAGGACCTGCCGGTGTTCCGGCTGCTGCGGTTGCGGGCGCGGCGCATCCCGGCGCTGATCGAGGATGCGAAGGACGTGCTGCTGAAGCTCTACGACGCCGATGCCGAGTATTCGGCCGACGTGCTGGAAGGCATCTACGACAAGCTGGAAGCGGTCAGCGCCCGCGTGCTGAAGAGCAACGTGACCGACGCCGAGGCCGGCGGCGTGCTGGCGGCCATCGCACGCGAGGAAGACTTGAACGGGCGCATCCGCCGCAACGTGATGGACACGCGCCGTGCAGTCAGCTTCATGATGCGCAGCCGCATGCTCAACGCCGAGCAGTTCGAGGAGTCGCGCCAGATCCTGCGCGACATCGACTCGCTGGATTCCCACACGGCGTTTCTTTTCGACAAGATCAACTTCCTGATGGATGCGACCGTCGGTTTCATCAACATCAACCAGAACAAGATCATCAAGATCTTCTCGGTGGCCAGCGTTGCCTTGCTGCCGCCCACGCTGATCGCGTCCATCTACGGCATGAATTTCCGGCACATGCCGGAACTGGATCATCCCTGGGGCTACCCGTTCGCGCTGGCCTTGATGGTCGCCTCTGTGGCGGCGCCGTTCATCTACTTCCGCCGCAAGGGTTGGCTGAAGTAAGTCCCACCCTCCGGGCCTCGCCCGCGGCCGGTTGTGCAGCACGGCCGAAGAAAAGGGCCTGCGTCGCGTGACGCAGGCCCTGCTTCATAAAAGCGGTCGCTGAACGCCCCGGAGCCAACGAGGGAGGGAGGGAGGAGGAGGAGAACGGCTCCGAGATTGCTGCTCTTGTTTCAGAGAGGTAGAGCGACCTGAATCGGGTGAGGGGCAGAGCTCCTCGGGTTTTCACTGTGTGTGTACCCTGAGAGTCCGCCAATCGCACAAAGTTCCACGCGGCTGTACCGGGTTTGGGCGACGATTGTTGAGGCTGTGTGTCAGCCTGCCGATCTGTTTTAGATGGTCGCGATGCGATTTACAAACAGTATCGCCAACGCCCTGTTGACGGGCGTGCGGGCGCAACATGTCGAAGGTTTGTCCATTCGAATAGAGTCGAGATTTGGTGTTCAGCGCGCTGACATGCCCATGTTGTCGAAATTCTGTTCACTCAACCATGGCTGACGCGCCGGCGGGCTGCGTCGGCATCGCTGCCGTCGAGCGCGACACGGGCATCGGCAAGGAGACGCTGCGCGTCTGGGAGCGCCGCTACGGCTTCCCGGCACCCGGGCGTGACGCGTCCGGCGAGCGGCTGTACTCGCCCGAGCAGGTGCAGCGGCTGCGCCTCGTCAAGCGGCTGCTTGATGCAGGCCACCGGCCGGGGCGCGTTGTCGCGGCCTCGTTGCAGGAGTTGCTGGCGCTGGTGGCGCCGGCACCCTTCGCGCCCGGCCTGGATACCGAGGCGCCCGAGGTGGCCGCCTGCATGGCGCTGCTGCAGGCCCACGGTGGCGAGGGGCTGCAGCAGGCGTTGTCGCGAGCGGTGTTGCGCCGAGGCCTGCCGGGCGCGGTGTGCGCGGTGTTCGCGCCACTCGCGATGCGCATCGGCGATCGCGTGGTGAGTGGCGAACTGCAGCCTTTTCAGGAGCGCCTTTTCGGTGAATCGCTGCAGTTGGTGCTGCGCCAAGCCGTGGGTGCGTTGACACCTGAGGCGGGCGGGCCGCGTGTGCTGCTGTCGACGCTGCCTGGCGACGACCACGCATCGGGCCTGGCGATGCTGCACGCTTTGTTGTGCCTGGAGGGGGCCGCCTGCCTGCCGCTGGGCGTGCAGTTGCCGCCGGCCCAGCTCCCGCTCGCGGCCATCGCTCGCGAAGCCGACATCGTTGCCCTGACATTCAGTGGCCGCCTGTCCGGCAAGGCCGTGCTCGAAGGGCTGGCCGGGCTGCGCGAACTGCTGCCCCGCCACGTCGAGATCTGGGCCGCCGCCCGCGGTGGCGTGCTGCGGCCACCCCCCGGTCTGCAGGGCTTGCGCCCGCTGAATGACCTTTCAGACGTCGGGCCGGAGCTCGCACGCTGGCGCGAACTTTTAGAATCCCGCCTCTAAACGAGGACCCGACATGCTTTACCCCGAACTGTTCAAGCAACTCGAAGCCGTGCGCTGGAACATGGACCGCGACATTCCGTGGGACAAGTTCGACGCCAGCCTGCTGAGCGATGAACAGGCGCAGACCATCAAGATGAACGCCATCACCGAGTGGTCGGCGCTGCCTGCCACCGAGATGTTCCTGCGCGACAACCGCGAGGACAGCGACTTTTCGGCCTTCATGTCGGTCTGGTTCTTCGAGGAGCAGAAGCACAGCCTCGTGCTGATGGAGTACCTCAGGCGCTTCCGCCCCGACCTGGTGCCCACCGAGGAAGAGCTGCACGAGGTGCGCTTCGACTTCGACCCCGCGCCGGCGCTCGAGACGCTGATGATGCATTTCTGCGGCGAGATCCGCCTCAACCACTGGTACCGCCGCGCAGCCGAGTGGCACAGCGAGCCGGTCATCAAGGCCATCTACGAAACGCTGTCGCGCGACGAGGCCCGCCACGGCGGCGCCTACCTGCGCTACATGAAGCGTGCGATGACCAAGTTCGGCGACGAGGCGCGCGCCGCCTTCGCCAAGGTCGGCGTGCTGATGGCCAGCGCCCGCCGCACCGCGCAGGCGCTGCACCCCACCAACCTGCACGTGAACGCCAAGCTGTTCCCGCGCGACACCATCCAGAGCCGCCTGCCCGACCCCGAATGGCTGGAGCACTGGCTGGACAAGCAGATCCAGTTCGACGCCGTGTGGGAGAACAAGGTCGTCGAGCGCATCCTGCACAACATGAGCCTGCTGATGGACCGCAGCTTCGCGACCGTGCAGGAGCTCAACCGCTTCCGCAAGGAAGTGGCTGCGCGCCTCGTGAAGCCCGCGTCGCCCGACGCGCTGGTCGGCAAGCCGGTGTGATGAACCCGGCGGCATGACAAAAGGGGCCCTTGGGCCCCTTTTTTCTTGTCGGGCGGCTGTCCCGGTCAACCCCCGCGTGAGCGCTTGGCCACCACCAGCGCAAAGCCCGCGACCGCCACGACCATCCAGCCGAAGAAGTCCGCCGTCGCCAGGTCGGCCAGCGTCTGGCCGAGGTCATGCAGGGCCCAGTTCCACAGGCCGACGTCGGACTTCAGCGCACGCATCAGGCCCGGGCCGTCGTAGACCAGCGCGTGGTTGATGTTCTCGTTCAGGCGCTGGAGCATCACCAGCGGCCAGTCGAAGTCGTAGACCTTGTGCAGCACGGCCACGGCCACGGTGCCCCCCACCAGCACCACCGGCACGCCCAGGCGCTTCAGCCAGGCCGACGCCGCCATCAGCGTGAAGATCACGGGCGCCAGCCACAGCATCAGCGGCACCGTGCCGATCACGCCCCGCGCCAGCAGCGGCGCCGCGGCGGTGACCACCTCGCTCCAGTGCACCGACATCGCGGCGTTCAGGTCCGCCTTGCTCGCCAGCACGGACACCGCGATCGGCAGGCCGAACAGCATGCCGACGACCGCGCCGCCCAGCGGCACCAGCCAGGCATGGGCCAGCACGGTCGCCGCCACGCTTTCGCTCGGCCGCCCGGGCAGCGACAGCCAGAACTCGATGGAGCGGTCCTGCTGGTCGCGCCGTGCCAGGCCCGGCAACTGGAACAGGCCGACGACCAGGCAGATCGCGTAACCCGCGCACGCGCTGACCACCAGGATCACCAGCGACAGCAACTCGGCCTGCTCCATCGGCAGGCCCTTGACCTGGCCGAACGGCAGCATGGCCAGAAAAAGCAGGGGCGGCGCAAAGGCGGCGATCAGCCAGCCGCGCTTGTGCTGCATCCACTCGCGCAGCAGCAGGGTCGGGATGTGGTTCATGACGTCTTCTCCTTCTGAATGAGGCTCAGGCCTGCTTGCCGTTGAGCGCCGGGTTGCGGGTCAGCGCCATGAAGAGGTCCACGAGGCTGGGGCGCACGCGCTGGCCCAGGCTCGCGATGTGGTCCGGCGGCGCGCCGTCGAACAGCGCCGTCGTGCGGCCCTGCTCGCGGTAGCGCAGCAGCGGGTGGGCGGCGGCCATCGCGTCGGCAGCCGCCGGGTCGTGGTTCAGTGCCACGAAGCGGCGGTCGATGTCCTCCAGGCTGATCGCCAGCGCCACGCGGCCCTCGTCCAGCATGATCACGTCGCTCAGCAGCGCCTCCACCTCTTCCACCTGGTGGGTCGAGATCAGCACGCTGCGCTCGCCGTCGCACCACTCGTCGATCAGCATCTCGTAGAAGCTCTTGCGCGACACCACGTCCAGGCCCAGCGTCGGCTCGTCCAGGATCATCAGCCTGGCGTCGATGGCGGCGATCAGCGCCAGGTGCGTCTGCGCCACCATGCCCTTGGACAGGCTCTTGACCTTGTCCTTCTCGCCCACGCTGGTGCGCTTGAGCAGCGCGCGCGCCCGCTCGGCCGAGAACTTGGGCTGCAGCTGCGCCATCAGCGTGATCAGCTCGTGCACCCGCGCCCAGCGCGGCAGCACGGCCACGTCCGGGATGTAGCTCAGCTCGGTCAGCAGGGTCTGGCGGTCCCGCGTGGGCTTGTGGCCCAGCACACTGAGGTCCCCCTGCACCGGCAGCAGGCCGACGAGGGCCTTCATCAGCGAGGTCTTGCCCGCGCCGTTGTGCCCCAGCAAGCCCACCACGCGGCCCTGGGGCACGGTGATGGAAACGTCGTTCAGGGCCATCTTGCTGCCGTAGCGCAGCGTCAGGTTCTTGGCTTCGATGAGGTTCATGTCGACTCCCAGTTCAGATCCTTGGCGCTCAGGCCCAGGCGCTTGAGCTTGGCGCGCAGCGCGGGCCAGTCCTTCTGCAGGAACTGCTCGCGCTCCTGCTGCAGCAGCCGGCTGCGGGCGCCCGACGTGACGAACATGCCCAGGCCGCGGCGGGACTCGATGAGCCCGTGGTCGCTGAGCGCCTGCAGCGCCCGCGTCACCGTCAACGGGTTGATGACGTATTGGCTGGCGAGCTGCCGCACCGAAGGCAGGGCCTCGCCTTCCAGGGGGCTGCCGTCGAGCAGTTGCACGGCCAGGCGGTCGGCCAACTGCTGGTAGATCGGCGCCTGGTCAGTCCAGGTGGGAGTCATGCGCGCTCCGGGGTGTGTTGCTGATGTAGCACACCATATCTCCTCCCCCGGGGCCGGCCCAGCGCGGCGCGACAGGCTGCAGATTTCGGGGGATGAGCCGTTCAGCGTCGATATGCTGATGGGCATGAACACGCCCGCCGCCTCCCCCCCTCCGAGCACCGAACCCCGCCTCACCTCGCTGTCCCACGGTGGCGGCTGCGGCTGCAAGATCGCGCCGGGCGTGCTGTCCGAGATCCTCAAGGGCACGACGGCGCTGCCGGTGCCCAAGGAGCTGCTGGTGGGCATCGAGACCTCGGACGATGCGGCCGTCTACCAGCTCAACGACGAGCAGGCGCTGATCGCGACGACGGACTTCTTCATGCCCATCGTCGACGACCCGTTCGACTTCGGCCGCATCGCCGCGACCAACGCGATCAGCGACGTCTACGCGATGGGCGGCCGGCCCATCCTGGCGCTGGCGCTGGTGGGCATGCCGATCAACGTGCTGTCCACGCAGACCATCGCCCGCGTGCTGGAAGGCGGCGCGTCGGTCTGCCGCGCGGCGGGCATCCCCATCGCCGGCGGCCACACGATCGACTCGGTGGAGGCCATCTACGGCCTCGTCGCGCTGGGGCTGGTGCACCCCAGGCACGTCAAGCGCAATGCCGATGCGCAGCCGGGCGATGTGCTCATCCTCGGCAAGCCGCTGGGCGTGGGCGTCATGAGCGCGGCGCTGAAGAAGGACCAGCTCGGCGACGAAGGCTATGCCCGCATGATCGCCACGACGACCCAGCTCAACACGCCGGGCCCGGACCTGGCCGCGCTGCCCGGCGTGCATGCGCTGACGGACGTGACCGGCTTCGGCCTGGCCGGCCACGGGCTGGAGCTGGCGCGTGCCGCATGTGGTGGCGCCGGCTGCACGGTGGAACTGGACTGGCGCGCCGTGCCGCTGCTGCCCGGCGTGCGTGAGCTGGCAACGCGCGGCTTCGTCACTGGCGCCTCGGGGCGCAACTGGGCGGGCTATGGCCAGGACGTGGGCCTGCCGGCCGATTTCGCCGCCGAGGACCGCGCGCTGTTGACCGACCCGCAGACCAGCGGCGGCCTGCTGGTGTCGTGCGACGCGTCGGCCGTGGACGCCGTGCTGGCGACATTCGCCCGCCATGGCTTCGACGCGGCGGCCGTCGTGGGCCGCGTGCTGCCCCGGCAGGGTCACGCGCTGCAGGTGCAGGCCTGAAACGACACAGGGCGCCTCGCGGCGCCCTGCAGGTCATCGGGGAAACGTCAGCGCGTCACTTAGCGACGACGCGGACCATCTCCAGGCACTTGTTCGAGTAGCCCCACTCGTTGTCGTACCAGGACACCAGCTTGATGAAGGTGCCGTCCAGCGCGATGCCGGCGTCGGCGTCGAAGATGGACGTGCGCGGGTCGCCACGGAAGTCGGTCGCGACGACCTTGTCCTCGGTGTAGCCCAGCACGCCTTTCAGCGCCCCTTCGCTCTGGGCCTTGAACTCGGCGCAGATCTCTTCGTAGCTGGCCTCCTTCAGCAGTTCGACGGTCAGGTCGACCACCGACACGTCGCTGGTCGGCACGCGGAAGCTCATGCCCGTGAGCTTCTTGTTCAGCTCGGGAATGACCTTGCCGACGGCCTTGGCGGCGCCGGTGCTGCTGGGGATGATGTTCTCCAGGATGCCGCGGCCGCCGCGCCAGTCCTTGTTGCTCGGGCCGTCCACGGTCTTCTGCGTGGCGGTGGCCGCGTGCACGGTGGTCATCAGGCCGCGCTTGATGCCCCACTTGTCGTTCAGCACCTTGGCGAGAGGCGCCAGGCAGTTGGTGGTGCACGACGCGTTGGAGATGATGGCTTCGCCGGCGTATTTGGCGTGGTTCACGCCGAACACGAACATCGGCGTCTCGTCCTTGCTTGGGGCCGAGAAGATGACCTTCTTCGCGCCCGCGGCCAGGTGCTTCTCGCCGCCGGCCTTGTCCAGGAAGATGCCGGTGGCTTCGATGACCACGTCGGCACCGGCTTCGGCCCACTTCAGCTCGGACGGGTCCTTCACCGCGGTCAGGCGGATGCGCTTGCCGTCCACCACCAGCGTGTTGCCGTCCACCGAGACTTCCCCGTCGAACTTGCCGTGCACGCTGTCGTACTTGAGCATGTAGGCCAGGTAGTCGGGTTCGAGCAGGTCGTTGATCGCAACGACTTCGATGTCCTTGAAGTTGGCGTGCGCGGCACGGAACACCATGCGTCCGATGCGGCCGAAGCCGTTGATGCCGATCTTGATGGTCATGGAAGAGTCTCCGGAGGATGAAAAATTCTCGTCGGCCGGCATTCTCGGCGATCCGCGGGAGGGGCTGGTTCCGAGGCGGTTTCAGCGGTCGCCCGTCAGGCTCAACACCGTGCACGGCACATCGATCTGCAGCTGCGTGCCGAAGAAATCCCGCGCCTGGCGCTCATTCTTGAAGGCAAGTTCCAGGCTGGACAGCCAGGCCAGGAAGGGCTGCTTGTTCGGGTCGGGCTTGCCGGCCACCGTGGCCTCGTTGGGCACCGAGCCGCCGTAGACCGAGTAGCGCACCTTGAACGGGCAGCCCATGGTGTTGAAGTCGTGGTGGGCCTGGAGCTTGCCGGGTTCGCGCGTCATGCCGAGGAACTTCGCGAGGCCGAAGGCCTCCTGCTTCCAGCCGTAGCGCGACCGGTCCATCGGGAACAGGCTGAACTGCTGCTGCAGCATCTGCGGCGCCGCGCCGGCCTTGCGACAGGGCATGCGGTAGTCGGCCACATAGGCCTTCACCTGCTCCTCGAAGCGGTCGTTGCCGGTCGAGTAGACGAACCTGACCTCCGGCGCCTGCTGGCCGTCGCCGCTGAAGGTGATGGCGGCCACCACATGCTCGACGTCCGGCGGGATGAAGCTGCGGTAGCCGGGCGGGTCGCGGCGCGGCATGACGATGCACATCGGCGTGTCGCCGTCGCGTCGCGTGGCGTCCAGCGGCGTCGCATCGCGGTCGGTGTTGGAGAAGCTGAATTCCTGCACCGCCGTGACGGCGCCGTCCGCCGCCGTCAGGCACGGCAGCCGGTAGCCGCGCAGGTAGCGGTACACGGCGTCCTGCATGTCCTCGCGGGCGGCGTTGAACAGCACCTCCACCGTCGGGGCCGCATCGGGCTGGGTGAACTTCAGCAGCACGCGCATGCCGCCGACGGCACGGTCCAGCTTGTCACGCGCGGGGTAGGCCGGCTCCCGGGCCGGCTTGACGAGACAGGCCAGGCGCTGCGCCTCGCTCTTCTGCACGACTGCCGTCTGCGCTGCCGCGCCTGAGGCCGCCAGCGCCCACAGCACGGCCCATCCGAATCTGCGCATCCTGTGCCTCCCTGCTTTTTGATGCAGCCGGCGTTGTAACGCAGGACGGATGCCGTCCGACGGTGGTGTTCGGGTACTCCTCACGCCAAGAAACGATCAGGGCCGCAACAGCGGCCCTGGTTCATCACGTGGCCCGTGCAGGCCGCGGCATCACTTCTGCTTCTTCAGCACCGCCTTCACGGTCGCCGCCACGTTCTCCGGCGTGAAGCCGAAGTGCTTGAACAGCACGCCGGCCGGGGCCGATTCACCGAAGGTGTCGATGCCGACGACGGCGTCCACGCCGTACTTCCACCAGAAGTCGCTGACGCCCATCTCGACGGCCACGCGCGGCAGGCCCTTGGGCAGCACGTGCTTCTTGTAGTCCTTGTCCTGGCGGTCGAACACGCTGGTGCTGGGCATGGACACCACGCGCACCTTGACGCCTTCCTCGGCCAGCAGCGCCTTGGCGGCCATGGCCAGCTGCACTTCCGAGCCCGTCGCGATGATGACGGCCTTGGGCTTGCCCTTGGCGGGCTCGGCCAGCACGTAGGCGCCCTTGGCGATCTCGTCGACGTTGGTCTTGGGCGAGTAGGCCAGGTTCTGGCGGGACAGCGCCAGCAGGCTGGGGCGCTGCGCGTTGCCCAGCGCCATCGTCCATGCGACGACGGTCTCGGTGGTGTCGGCCGGGCGCCAGACGTCCAGGCCCGGGATCAGGCGCAGCGACGCGACATGCTCGACGGACTGGTGCGTCGGGCCGTCCTCACCCAGGCCGATGGAGTCGTGCGTCATCACATGGATGACGCGGATCTTCATCAGCGCGGCCATGCGGATGGCGTTGCGGCTGTAGTCGCTGAAGGTCAGGAAGGTGCCGCCGTAGGGGATGAAGCCGCCGTGCAGCGCCACGCCGTTCATGATGGCCGCCATGCCGAACTCGCGCACGCCGTAGTTGATGTGGCGGCCGTTGTTGGGCGTGCCGTCGGCGGCGATGCGCAGGTTGGGCGTCGAGCTGGTGTTGGTCAGGTTGGAGCCGGTCAGGTCGGCGCTGCCGCCCAGCATCTCGGGCAGCTTCAGCGTGAAGGCTTCCAGCGCGATCTGGCTGGCCTTGCGGCTGGCCACGGTCTGCGCCTCGGCGTGCGACTTGACGACCGCGTCCACGGCGATCTGCGCGAAGTTCTCGGGCAGCACGCCGGCCATGCGGCGCTGGAACTCGGCGGCCAGCTCCGGGTGCGCCTCGGCGTAGGCGTCGAAGCGCTCGTCCCAGGCGGCTTCGAGCTTGCCGCCGCGGTCCTTGGCGTCCCAGGCGGCGTAGACCTCGGCCGGCACCGAGAAGGGCTCGTGCGTCCAGCCCAGGGCTTCGCGCGTCAGCTTGATCTCCTCAGCACCCAGCGGCTCGCCGTGGGCCTTGGCGGTGTTGGCGCGGTTGGGCGAGCCCTTGCCGATGTGGGTCTTGGCGATGACGAGGGTGGGCTTGTCGGTGCTCTGCTTGGCCTGGCCGATGGCGTCGTCGACGGCATCGACGTCGTGGCCGTCCACCGGGCCGATGACCTGCCAGCCGTACGCCTGGAAGCGCTTGGCCGTGTCGTCCGCGAACCAGGGCGCGACCTGGCCGTCGATGGAGATGCCGTTGTCGTCGTAGATGGCGATCAGCTTGTTCAGCTTCCACGCGCCGGCCAGCGACGCGGCCTCGTGGCTGATGCCTTCCATCAGGCAGCCGTCGCCCAGGAACACATAGGTGTGGTGGTCGACGATGGTGTGGCCGTCGCGGTTGAAGTCGCGCGCCAGCAGTTTCTCTGCCAGCGCCAGGCCCACCGCGTTCGTCACGCCCTGGCCGAGCGGGCCGGTGGTCGTCTCGATGCCGGGGGTGATGCCGACCTCCGGGTGGCCCGGCGTCCTGCTGTGCAGCTGGCGGAAGTTGCGCAGCTCCTCGATGGGCAGGTCGTAGCCCGTCAGGTGCAGCAGCGCGTAGACCAGCATCGAGCCGTGGCCGTTGGACAGCACGAAGCGGTCGCGGTTGGCCCAGTGCGGGTTGGCCGGGTTGTGCTGCAGGTGGCTGCCCCACAGCGCGACGGCGATGTCGGCCATGCCCATGGGTGCGCCCGGGTGGCCGGAGTTGGCCGCCTGCACCGCGTCCATCGCGAGTGCGCGGATCGCGTTGGCCATGAGAGTGGGGGAGGCGGTCGATGCAGTCATGGCCGGGGCTTTCTTGGGCGGTTGGGCAAAACCAGGGATTTTACGGGGGGTGCCGCGCACGGGCGCACGGGCGCCTGTCCTTGATCCAGCGCAAGGCATCGCGCGCGGCAGGAGCCCATGCTCGCGCCATGCCCACGCCCCCAATGCCCCTGGCCGTGCGCGTCATCCGCGCCGAGCACGACGCGCTGGCCGCCATGCTGCGGACGCTGCCGCTGCTGCTCGACGCCCAGCGCCGCGCCGGCACGCCGCCCGACTTCGGCGCGTTGCGGGCGATGCTGTTCTATGTCGACGAGTTTCCCGAGCGGCTGCACCACAGGAAGGAGAGCGAGTTGCTGTTCCCCAAGCTGCGCGCGCTCGCCCCCGAGTTGCGCGAGACGCTGGACGCGCTGGATGCCGACCACGCCCAGGGCGAGCGGGCCATCCGCGAGCTGCAGCACAGCCTGCTGGCGTGGGAACAGATGGGTGAGCCGCGGCGCGACAAGTTCGAGCAGCAGCTCAAGGTCTACACATCGCGCTACCTGCGCCACATGCGCCGCGAGGAAGTCGAGGTGCTGCCGCTCGCCGCCGAGCTGCTGAGCGCCGACGACTGGGCCGACCTGGACGAGGCCTTCGGCAGCCACCAGGACCCGCTCGCGCCGCGCGCCGGCCAGCCGGTGGACGAGGCCTACGCGCCGCTGCGCCAGCGCATCCTGGCGGTGCTGCCGGCGCCGCTGGGCTGGGCGCCGGCGTTGGTGGCGGCTTAGCGCCCGTTCACGCGATGGCCGTGGACGTGGCCAGCTTGAGCCGCCCGGTCGCGGCCCACTCGTCCAGCCGGCTGCGGGCGTCCTGGCGCAGCTCGTCCTCGCTGGCGGCGTCGGCCTCCAGCAGGCCCACCCAGGCGTTGCGGCCCAGCTCCTTGGCCTGGTAGAGCGCGGCGTCGGCCAGGTCGATGGCAGTGCGCCAGTCCAGCGCCGCCGGCCAGCGTGGGCTCAGCGGGAAGGCCGAGAAGCCCACCGAGCAGCTCAGCGCCAGGCGGTAGCCGCCGTCCAGGTCGAAGGGTTGCGACGCCAGGGCCTGGCGGGCGCGTTCGGCCAGTTCGACGGCGCGGCCGCGCGGCGTGCCGCGGGCGACGATGAGGAACTCCTCGCCACCCCAGCGCACCAGGTAGTCCGTGGCGCGGAAGACCTGCTCCAGCCGGCCGCGCATCTGCGTCAGCACGGCGTCGCCGGCCATGTGGCCGTGGGCGTCGTTGATGCGCTTGAAGTGGTCGATGTCGATGAGGAAGAACAGCAGGTCCTGCTCGCTCTCGGCGCCGGCGTGCATGACGGCAGGTGGCTCGTAGTGACGCAGCGCCAGCGCCACGTCGGCGGGCATCTGGCGGTCCAGGAAGCGGCGGTTGCGCAGGCCGGTCAGCGGGTCGGTGAGGCTGGCCTCCTCCAGCTCGACGGACTTGGCGGCCAGCTCGGCCGTCGCGACCTCCAGCGCCCGGGTGCGCTCGCGCACGCGGGCTTCGAGCACGCGGCGGTGGCGCAGCAGCAGCCGCGTGCGCATCGTGACGATGCCGGCCACCAGCAGGCAGCCGGCGATGACGGCCAGCGCCAGCGCCCAGCGCGACTGCCACCAGGCGGCCTGCACGCGCACGTCGATCTGCAGCGCCCTCTCGCTCCAGGCGCCGTCACGGTTGCTGCCCTGCACGTGCAGCTTGTAGTGGCCCGGCGAGAGGTTGGTGTAGGTGGCCGTGCGGCTCAGCGCACCGGCCTCGATCCAGCCGGTGTCCAGGCCTTCGAGCCGGTAGCGGTAGCGGTTGCGCCCGGGCTGGCTGTAGTCCAACGACGCGAACGCGAGGCTGAAGGCCAGCTCGCCGGGCGCGAGCACGACGGGGCTGGCGTCCTGCAGCGCGCGCTCCTCGCCGTCGATGCGCAGCTCGGAGACCACCAGCGGCGGCTTGTAGACCCAGGGCGCGAAGCGTTCCGGGTCGACCACCAGCAGGCCGCGCGCGCCGCCGAACAGCATGCGGCCGTCGTCCAGCTGGGCGTAGGCGCGGAACCAACCGGTGCCCAGGTCCGCGCCGTCGGCGGCGCCCAGCTCGCGGCGTTCACCGCTGCGCGGGTCGTACATGTTGCGCTGCGACCAGATGCGGCCCTGCTTGTCGAACAGCAGGTTGGCGCCGAACGCGCCGCCCACGTCGGACGCGACGATGGCCTCGAAATGCGCCTGCTTGCCATCGCTGCTTTTCAGGCGGTGCAGGCCGGTGCCGGTGTCCACCCACAGCGTGCCCTGGGCGTCCACGGCCATGCCCAGCACGGTCTGGCCGGTCAGCCCGGTGGCGGGCACCCACTCGGCCACGGGTTCCTCGGCGCCCGGCTTGGCGACGCGGAACAACCCCGCCGCGCCGCCCGCCCACAGGCTGCCGTCGGGCAGGGTGGCGAAGGCGTTGACCTCGCCGGTGCCGCCCACCAGGCCGGCGGTCGCAATGGCGCGCATCGTCGGGTGCGCCGGCGTCCAGCGCATCAGCCCGTCCAGCGTCGCGATCCACAGCGCCCCGTCGTCGGTCGGGTGGAAGCGCCGCGGCACGGCGTTGCCGCTGCGCAGCGTCTCCTTCCAGTGGCCCTGAGGGTCGAAGCGCAGCATCTGCGTGTCGATGGCGACCCAGACGGAGCCGTCCCGGGACTGCCCCAGCGCGTTGACCCGCCCTGGCGGCAGGCCGTTGGTGCCCGGCGCGATGCGGGCGATGGGGTCGAGCTGGCGGTCGCGCCGCTCGATGCCGCCGCTGAGCGTGCCCAGCCAGACCTCGCCGCTGTGCAGCTGCAGCACGCTGCGCACGTCCAGCGCGGGCGGCTGCGCGCCGATGGCCTCGCGCACCATGGACAGGCCGGGCAGCGACGGCACGTGGCGCATCAGCCCGCCGCCGAAGCTGCCCGCCCAGATGGTGCCGGAGGGGTCGCGCAGCAGCGCCCGCACGTCGCTGCGCGGCGCCGCGGCCACGCCGGTGGCGGGCAGGCGCTCGATCAGTTCGCCATCGGACGCACGCCGGCGCGACAGGCCGGACGCATCGCCGAACCACAGCTCGCCGTCGTCCGGCTGCGCCATCGCCATGACGGGCGAGACGCCGGACGTCGCACCCGCTGCCTTGCCGGGTTCGGCACCGGGGCTGAAGGGCAGCGCCTCGCCCGCGGGCGACAGCGCGCGCAACTGCCCCTGCGCCGTGCCGACGACGATGCGACCGTCCAGCGTCTCGGTGATCAGCGTGACGAGCTGGTCGCCCAGGTTCACGTCCAGCGTCTCGATGGGTCCGTCGGCGGCCTTGCGTGCGATGCCGCGCCAGGTGCCTATCCACAGCGTGCCCTGCCGGTCCAGGAGCAGCGTCTGCACGCGCGGGTCGGGCAGGCCGTCCTCGCGGCCGCGGTGGTGCGTGAAGCGCTGCGTCTTGATGTCGAAGCGGTCCAGGCCGCCGCTGCCGCCCAGCCACAGCGTGCCGTCCTTTTCCAGCGCGAGCGTGCGCACCGTGTTGGCGGCGGGCGCGGTGTCGTCGGCGGAGCTGCCGTCGCGCGCCCAGCGGGCCCAGCGGCCGGTGGCGAGGTCCAGGCGCACGAGGCCGCTGTTGCCGGCGGCCACCCACATCCAGCCGCGCGGGTCGGGCAGCATGGCGCGCACGAACTGCTCGGGCAGCAGCTGCCCGTCCGGGGCGCTGAGCGGGTAGCGGCGGAAGGCATAGCCGTCGAAACGCAGCAGGCCTTCGGGCGAGCCGGCCCACAGCAGGCCGCGCGCGTCCAGCGCCAGCGCCGACACGACGTTGTCCCGAACCGCACCCGGATCGCCGATGGGCTCGAAGCGCGGCACGACCGCCATCGCGGCCGTGCACAACCCCGCGGCAGCCAGCAGCGCGGCCCCCCACCTCGTCACGAATTTCATGCAGACATTCTGGCGCCTGATGAAGTCAGCACCGCGGCGCGGCGGCTACGGGGTAACGAGTAGTCCGGTGCCGCCCGCCGGCCGGAACCGGGCGAGGGGCTTCAAGCCGTGTCAGCGCGAATGCTGCAGCCGCAGCCGGCCACTGGCGGCCCAGTCCGCCAGCGGCAGCCGGGCGTCCTGGCGCAGCTCGGCCTCGCTGGCGGCGCTGGCGTCCAGCAGGCCCACCCAGGCGTCGCGGCCATCCCGCTTGGCCTGGTAGAGCGCGGTGTCGGCCAGGTCCACGGCGGCGCGCCAGTCCAGCGCGCGCGGCAGGCTCACGCACAGCGGGAAGGCGATGAAGCCGACCGAGCAGGTCAGCGACAGCTGCGCGCCGCCGTCCAGCGTGAACGGCTGGCCGGCGATGCACTGGCGGGCGCGTTCGGCCAGCTCGGCGCCACGCGTGCGCGGCGTGTCGCGGGCGACGACGAGGAACTCCTCGCCACCCCAGCGCACGAGATGGTCGGAGGCGCGAAAGACCTGCCCCAGCCGGCCGCGCATCTGCATCAGCACCGCGTCGCCGGCCATGTGGCCGTGCTCGTCGTTGATGCGCTTGAAGTGGTCCACGTCGATCAGGAAGAACAGCATCTCGCCGTTGGCGTCCAGCGGCGTGGGGCGCGACGGGTGGCCGTAGAGCTCGCCGCCTTCGTGGCGGCGCACGGCCAGCGCGATGTCCCCGGGCAGCTGCTGCTCCAGGAAGCGGCGGTTGCGCAGGCCCGTCAGCGGGTCGGTGAGGCTGGCTTCCTCCAGCTCGGCGGACTTGGCGTTGAGCGCGGCGGTGGCCGAGGCCACCGCCTCCTCCAGCACGCGCTGGCGCTTCAGCAGCAGCCGCGTGCGCAGCCGGAACGCCCGCAGCACCAGGCCCAGCACGGCCAGGCCGGCCAGCACCTGCAGCCAGCGCGTCTGCCACCAGGCGGCCTGCACCTGCACGTCCAGCCGCAGCTCGCGCGGGCTCCAGTCGCCCTGGCGGTTGCTGCCCTGCACGCGCATCACGTAGCGGCCGGGGTCGAGGTTGGTGTAGGCCGCGCGGCGGGCGGTGGGGCCCGCCTCCAGCCAGTCGCTGTCCAGGCCTTCCAGGCGGTAGCGGTAGCGCAGGTTGGCCGGGCGGCTGAAGTCCAGCGCGGCGAAGCCGATGCTGAAGCTGCGGTCGCCCGGCGCGAGCACCAGCGGCTGGCCCTGGGCCGGCACGGGCTGGTTGGCGCCGCCCAGGCGCAGCTCGGTCGCGACGACCGGCGGCTGGTAGGTCCAGCGCGTGAAGCGCTCGGGCTGCAGCACCAGCAGGCCATGCGCGCCGCCGAACAGGAAGCGCCCGTCGGCCAGCCGCGTGTAGGCGCGGAACCAGCCGGTGCCGATGTCGGCGCCGTCCACGGCGCCCAGTTCCAGCCGCTCGCCGCTGCTCGGGTCGAAATAGCCGCGGTGCGTCCAGATGCGGCCCTGCGCGTCGGCCAGCAGGTTGGCGCCGAAGACGCCGATGACGTCGTCCCCCGACGCGGCCGGGAAGCCCTCGAAGCGCACGCCCTGGGCGTCCTCGCCGACGCGTTGATGCAGGCCGGCGCTGGTGTCCACCCACAGCCGGCCCTGGCCGTCCACGCCGAGGCCCACGACGGTGCGACCGACGAGGCCGGGCGTGGGCGGCGCATCGGCCGTGGGCTGCGCGGCGCCGGGCTCGGCGATCCGCAGCAGGCCGGCCGCACCGCCGGCCCACAGGCTGCCGTCGGGCATCTCCAGGATGGCATTGACTTCGCCGCTGCTGCGCCGGCTGCCCAGCATGACGGGCTGCAGTTCCGTCGCGCCCCGGCGCAGACGCCACAGGCCGTCGGTGGTGCCCAGCCACAGCGTGCCGTCGCGCGTGGCCAGCATGCGGCGCACGGTCGAGCGGCTGCCGTCCAGCGTCTGGCGCCAGCGGCCCTGCGTGTCGAAGCGCATCAGCTGGGACTCCGCCGCCAGCCAGATGCCGTCGGGGGTCTGCGCCATCGCGCCGATGCGGCCCAGCGCGCCCTGGCGGCCCGCGGCGTTGAGGATCTCGCCCACGGGCTGCAGCGCGGCGTCCAGCACGAGCACGCCGGCGGCCTGGGTGCCCAGCCAGATGCGGCCGTTGTCCAGCTGCAGCACGCTGCGCACGTCCAGGTCGCCGAAGCGCCGCCAGCGCTCGCCCTCGTTCTGCACGACGGCCAGGCCCGGCAACGGCGGCACGTGGCGCATCAGGCCCGAGCCATAGCTGCCGGCCCAGATCAGGCCGGCGGGGTCGCGCATCAGCGCGCGCACCTCGCTGCGCGGCACGGGCGCCGGGCTGCTGCCTTCGGGCGGCAGGCGCTCGATCAGCGCGCCATCGCCGGCCTTGCGGCGCTCGATGCCATTGCGCCCACCCAGCCAGAGTTCGTCGTCGTCGGCCTGGACCATGGACAGCACGGGCCAGGCGCCGTCGCTGGCGCCGGCACGCGCGGCGAAGGGCAGCGCGCGGCCGTCGTCTGCCGACAGCATGCGCAGGTCGCCCTGGCCGGTGCCCACGAGCACGCGGCCATCGCGCGTCTCGGCCAGCAGGGTGATATGCGGCAGGGCCAGGCCCAGTTCGACCGGCTCGATGCGCTCGCTGCCGGCGCGCTTGCGGGCCAGGCCCCGCCAGCTGCCTATCCACAACGTGCCGTGGCGGTCCAGCAGCAGCGACGCGATGCGGTCGTCCGGCAGGCCCGAGGCGGTGCCGCGCAGGTGCGAGAAGCCGCGGCGCTGCGGGTCCAGCCGCGACAGGCCGCCCTGCGTGCCCACCCACAGGCTGCCGTCGGGTTCCAGCGCCAGCGCGCGCACGGCGTTGGAGGCCGGCGCGCGGGCGTCCACGGGGGCGCCTTCGGCACGCGCCCAGCGCGTCCATTGGCCGGACGCCGTGTCCAGCCAGGCCAGGCCGCTGTTGCCGGCGGCCACCCACAGGCCACCGCGCGGGTCGGCCATCAGGCTGCGCACGAACTGGTCGACGGCGACGCCGTCGCCCGGGTCGCGCAGCGGGTAGCGGCGGAACCGATAGCCGTCGAAGCGCTGCAGCCCGTCCGGCATGCCCACCCACAGGAAGCCGCGCGCGTCCATGGCGAGTGCCGAGACGGCGCGGTCCCGCAACGAATCGACCTCTCCCACCGCTTCGAACCTCGGTGTGACAGCCTGCGCCAGGCCCGACAGGCCCATGGCGACCAGCAAGGCTGCCCACCCTCTTCTGATGACGACCCTCATGGGGGCATTCTCAGCCAGCCGGAGGCCGCCATCCCGGACCGCCCGCCCAAGGCGTCCCGAAACGGGAAAAACTTACTGCGACAGCGGCTTGGTGATGGCGTCGATGCGCTCCACGACGGCCGGCGTGAGCTTGGGCGTGACGGCCAGCGCGGCGAGGTTGTCGTGCAGCTGCCCGATGCGGCTGGCGCCCAGGATGACGGTGGACACGCGCGGGTTGCGGTTGGCCCAGGCGATGGCGAGCTGCGCGGTGTTGCAGCCCAGCTCCGCGGCGATGTCGCCCAGCTTGGCGACGGCGTCGTTCTTGGCCTTGTCCAGCACGTTGTCGCGCAGCCAGGCCATGCTCTCCAGCGACGCACGGCTGCCCTCGGGGACGCCGTGGCGGTACTTGCCGGTCAGCAGGCCCGAGGCCAGCGGGCTCCACGTGGTCAGGCCCAGGCCGATGTCGTCGTACAGGCGCGCGAACTCCTGCTCGACCTTGCGGCGGTGGAACAGGTGGTATTGGGGCTGCTCGACGACCGGCTTGTGCAGGTGGTGGCGCTCGGCGATCTCCCACGCGGCGCGGATGTCGCCGGCCGACCACTCGCTGGTGCCCCAGTACAGCGCCTTGCCCTGGCGGATGATGTCGCTCATCGCCCAGACGGTCTCCTCGATGGGCGTGTGCGGGTCGGGGCGGTGGCAGTAGATCAGGTCCAGGTGGTCGAGCTGGAAACGCTTCAGCGATGCATCCACGGCCTGCATCAGGTACTTGCGGTTCAGCGTGTCCTTGCGGTTGACCGTCACGCCGTCCCGCGCCAGGCCCCAGAAGAACTTGCTGGAGACGATGTAGTCCAGCCGGTTCCAGCCCAGCGCCTTGAAGGCCTGGCCCATCACCACTTCGCTCTCGCCCTGGGCATAGACCTCGGCGTTGTCGAAGAAGTTGACACCGGCGTCGAAGGCGGCGGCCAGCATCTCGGTGGCTGCCTTGGTGTCGACCTGGTTGTGGTACGTGACCCAGGAGCCCAGCGAGAGCTCGGAAACCTGGAGGCCGGCGCGGCCGAGACGGCGGTATTGCATGGGGAGTCCTGTGACGAAGAAAGGGCGCCGCAGCGCAGCGCGAGGGGCCGCAGCTTAAGCGCGTGCGCTGGCGCTTGCCGGGCCGGGCCGTTTGCCCCGGTATCGTTGAGGGCATGAAACTCGCCGTCATCGGCGCCGGCCCCGCCGGCCTCGCCCTCGCCCTGCTGGCCGCCGAGCGCCTGGCCGGCGCCGACATCCATCTCTTCGACACCCGCGCGCTGGACCGCGACATCCGCGGCGACGCGCGCACGCTGGCGCTGAACCTCGGCAGCATCCGGCTGCTGCAGCGCCTGCACGCCTGGCAGCCCGACGCGGCCCAGGCCATCCAGACCGTGCACGTCAGCCAGGCGCCGCCGGCGCCCATCGCCGGCGAGGTGTGGATACGCGCGGCCGAGCAAGGCCTGCCGCAGCTCGGCGCGGTGCTGCCCTATGGCGCGCTGGTCGCGCCGCTGCAGCAGCGCTGGCTGGACGTCGCCGCGCAGCGGCCCAGGCAGCTGTTCACGCGCTTTGCGACACCGGTGCACGCCATCCGCTCGCAGGCCGGCGGTGTGGCGCTGGACTGCGGCGAAGGCCCGGTGGTTGACAGCTTCGACCTGGCCGTCGTCGCCGAGGGCGGCGTGTTCGCCGAGCAGGACCGCAAGGCCATCACGCGGGACTATCACCAGAACGCGTGGGTGGGCACCGTGCGCCTGGCCGCGCCGGGCCTGCAGGGCCTGGCCATCGAGCGCTTCACGCGCAACGGCCCGCTGGCGCTGCTGCCGCTGCCGGACGACGCGCAAGGCCCTCGCGCGGCGTTGGTGTGGTGCCTGCCGCAGGCCGAGGACGACATCGCGACGCTGAACGACGCGCAGCGCCTGGCCGTCATCCAGCAGCAGCTGCCCGCCGCAGCCGGCACGCTGACCGGCATCTCGCCGCTGAAGTGTTTCCCGCTGGGGCTGAACGCCGAGACGCGCCTGCTGCAGGGCCGCACGCTGCGCATCGGCAACGCGGCGCAGACGCTGCACCCGGTGGCGGGCCAGGGCCTCAACCTCGGGCTGCGCGACGCGCAGGCACTGGTGGATGCGCTGCGCGACGCCGCCGAGACCGGTGCCGGCCTGGATGCGGCGCTGGCCCGCGTGGACTGGCAGCGAGCGCCGGACCGCTGGCCCATGATCGCCGCGACCGACTTCCTCGCGCGCAGCTTCGCCTGGCGGCTGCCGGGCCTGCCCGCGCTGCGCGGGCTGGCGCTGGCCGGCCTGGAACTGGCGACGCCGCTGAAGCGCGCGGTCGCGCGGCGGATGATGTTTGGCGGCTGATGTCCGGCGGCTGAGGGCGCGTCAGCGCTTGACGCCGCTGATCGTGTTGGCCCGCGCGCCGACGGTCAGCGGGCCGTCGCCGGCCTGCAGCCGCTCGCGCACGGCCGCCTTCAGCTGCACCCGGTGGTCGGCCGGCAACGCCTCCAGCATGGGGCGGAAGGTGCTGCTCAGCGCCGCGCTGTTCCAGTAGTCGTCAAAGCCTGCGAAGTGGCGCTCGACGCTGACCTGGCCGGTGCGCACCTGCTGCAGGCCGGCACCCTCCCACAGCGCGCGCGAGGCCTCCAGCGTGGACGCGCCCACGCTGGGCGGCATGCGCGGCGTGTGGCCCAGCTTCAGCATCTCCGCGCCGATGGCGGCCAGCGGGAAGCCGCCGCCCAGCATGTCCCAGTGGTAAGACGCCACCGTGCCGCCGGGCTGCACGGCGCGGCACATCTCGGCCACGCCCACCGCGGGCTCGGGCACGAAGAACAGCACCAGCGCCATCACGGCCACGTCGCAGCCGCCGTCGGCCACCGGCAGGCGCATCGCGTCGCCCTCGGCCCAGGTGACCGGCGCGTCCGCCGCGAGGCGGCTGCGGGCATAGGCCAGCTGGCCGGGCGACGGGTCGAAGGCGAGGACCGCCGACGGGCTGCAGCGCTGCACGATCAGCTCGGTGAACGCGCCGTTGCCGCAGCCCACGTCCAGCCAGCGCGCGCCCGGCGGCGCAGCGAGGTCCTGCAGGAACTGCTCGCCCGCGAGCCGGCTCCAGCGGCCCATCAGGATTTCGTAGCTGGCCCCGTCGTCGAAGCGGATCGTGTCGTCGGCCATGGCGGCTCCTGCAGTGGAGCGGGCGATGCTATCCCCATGAGGCTTCTGAGAACATGCACTACCCGGCCCCGGCCGCCTCCTTGAACGCCATGGACACCTCGACCCTGCTGTGGAGCGTGCTGTTCGGCGCCATCGGCGCCGGCTTCTTCATCTACGGCAAGAAGCAGCGGGCGCTGGTGCCGCTGCTCTGCGGCCTGGCGCTGATGGTGTTCCCCTACTTCGTCAGCAACGTCTGGGCGCTGCTGGCCATGGGCGCGGTGCTGTGCGCGATTCCCTACTTCTACCGGCCATGACGGGGCGCTGAGCCCGGCCGCGAACACAAGCGGGCGCACCAGGCACCGTACCGGTGCCAATCGAACCAAGGCTGTGCACGCCGCCGCCGCCGGGCGGTCCGCGCGCTGGCACGGAAGCTGCGCCGGGACGGCATCGCACCCGCCTCGTCACCGCCCAGGAGCCCCGCCATGACCCCGCCGCTTTCCCGCCGTCTCGTGCTCGCCGCCGCCGGCCTCTGCATGGTCCTGCTGTCGCCGGGCGTCCACGCGCAGACCGCGCTGGACGCCATCGCCAAGAGCAAGACCATCCGGATCGCGATCCCGACCGACTACCCGCCCTACGGTTTCGTCAGCACCGACATGAAGCCCCAGGGCCTGGACGTGGCCGTGGCCGAGCTGATCGCCGCCAAGCTGGGCGTCAAGGTCGAGCTGCTGCCGGTGACCAGCGCCAACCGCATCCCCTACCTGCAGACCAAGAAGGCCGACCTCGTCATCTCCACGCTGGGCAAGAACCCGGACCGCGAGAAGGTCATCAACTTCAGCGCCGCCTACGCGCCGTTCTACCAGGCCGTGTTCGCGGCCAAGAGCCTGCCCATCAAGAGCTTTGCGGACCTGGCCGGCAAGACCGTGGCCGTGACGCGCGGCGCGATGGAAGACCAGGAGCTGGCCAAGGTCGCGCCGCCGACGCTGGAATACCGGCGCTTCGAGGACAACAACGCGACGCTGGCCGCCTACGCCGCCGGGCAGACGCAGCTCATCGCCACCAGCGCGGCCGTGGCCGGCAACCTGATGGTGCGCAACCCGGGCCTGCAGCTCGAATACAAGCTGCTGCTCAAGGACAGCCCCTGCTTCGTCGGCGTGGCCAAGGGCGAGGACGCGCTGCTGGCCAAGGTCAACGAGATCATCGCGGCGGCCAAGGCCTCGGGCGAGCTGGAGGCGCTGTCCAAGAAATGGCTGGGCCGCGGTACCGGCGAACTGCCGTTGTGAGCTGAGCGCCCCCGGCCATGATCAGCTTCGACTTCCTCGCGGTGCTGGCCGAATGGCCGCTGCTGCTCAGGGGCGTGGCGTGGACGCTGGGGCTCACGCTCGTCGCCACGCCGCTGGGCCTGGTGCTGGCCACGCTGGGTGCGTGGGCGCGCGCCTGCGGTCCGGCCTGGCTGCGCCGGCTGCTGGGCGCCTACGTGGAGCTGCTGCGCAACACGCCGTTCATCGTGCAGCTGTTCTTCATCTTCTTCGGGCTGCCGGCGCTGGGTGTGAAGCTGTCGCCCGAGCTGGCGTCGGTCATCGCCATGACGTTGAACCTGGGCGCCTATGGCTGCGAGATCCTGCGCGCCGGCATCCAGGCCACGCCGCGCGGCCAGTGGGAGGCGGCGCAGAGCCTGGCGCTGGGCCCGGCGCAGACCTTCCTGCGCGTCGTGCTGCCGCCGTCGCTGCAGCGCGTGTGGCCGGCGCTGACCAGCCAGATCATCATCGTCATGCTGGGCTCGGCGGTCTGCAGCCAGATCTCCACCGAGGAGCTGAGCTACGCGGCCAACCTCATCCACAGCCGCAACTTCCGCGCTTTCGAGGCGGTGTTCATCGCGCTGGCGATCTACCTGGCGCTGTCCATCGCCGCGCGCCGGCTGCTGATGTGGGCCGGCCCGCGCTTCTTCTTTGGCAGCCCCCGCCATGGTTGAGTTCACGCTCTGGGACATCGTGCGCAACCTGGCGCTGGCGCTGCGCTGGACCGTGGCGCTGTCGCTGATCGCCTTCATCGGCGGCGGCTGCGTCGGCGGGCTGCTGCTGACGCTGCGGCTGGGCCTGGGCCGGCGCACCCGGCTCGCCGTCGGCCTGTACGTGCAGCTGTTCCAGGGCACGCCGCTGCTGATGCAGCTGTTCCTCGCCTACTTCGGCCTCGCGCTGCTCGGGCTGGAGGTGTCGGCCTGGACGGCGGCGGCGCTGGCGCTGACGCTGTACACCAGCGCCTACCTCGTCGAGATCTGGCGCGGCTGCGTGGACGCGGTGCCGCGCGGCCAGTGGGAGGCGGCGCGCAGCCTGGCGCTGAGCTTCGGCGAGCAGCTGCGCCACGTGGTGCTGCCGCAGGCCGGGCGGCTGGCCATTGCGCCCACGGTGGGCTTTCTCGTGCAGGTCATCAAGGGCACGGCGCTGGCGTCGGTCATCGGCTTCATCGAGCTGACCAAGGCCGGCAGCATGATCGCCAACGCGAGCTTCAAGCCCTTCCTCGTCTTCGGTTGCGTGGCGCTGTTCTATTTCGCGCTGTGCTTCCCCATCAGCCTCTTCGCCCAGCATCTGGAAGGCAGGTCCCATGGCCGCTGAAGACCCCGTGCCCTTCAAGGCGCCGCCCATCGTGCGCATCACGGCCCTGCGCAAGTCCTACGGCACGAACGAGGTGCTCAAGGGCATCGACCTGGACGTGGGGCGCGGCGAGGTCATCGCCATCATCGGCAAGAGCGGTTCGGGCAAGAGCACGCTGCTGCGCTGCATCAACGGGCTGGAGCAGTTCCAGGACGGCTCGCTGACCGTCAACGGCAAGCCGCTGCTGTACGAGAGCGCGATGGCCATGCGCACGCTGCGCCAGCAGGTGGGCATGATCTTCCAGGGCTTCAACCTGTTCCCGCACCTCAGCGTGGGCCGCAACGTGATGCTGGCGCCCACGCTGGTGAAGCAGCGCGGCGCGCCAGAGACCGAGGCGCAGGCGCGCCAGTTGCTGGAGCGCGTGGGCCTGGCCGAGAAGTTCGACGCGATGCCCGACCAGCTCTCCGGCGGCCAGCAGCAGCGCGTGGCCATCGCCCGCGCGCTGGCGATGGAGCCGGCCGTGCTGCTGTGCGACGAGATCACGTCGGCGCTGGACCCGGAGCTGGTGGGCGAGGTGCTGCGCGTCGTCGAGAGCCTGGCGGACGAAGGCATGACGCTGATGATGGTCACGCACGAGATGAGCTTCGCCCGCAAGGTGGCGGACCGGGTCATCTTCATGCACCAGGGCCGCGTGCACGAGATCGGCTCGCCGGCCGAGCTGTTCGGTGCGCCGCAGACGGCGGAGCTGAAGCAGTTCCTGTCGTCGCTGCACGACTGAGGCGCCCAGGGCAGCCGGCCGGCCCGCCCTAAACTGCGGCGCACCGTCTGGCCCTTTGTATGACGCCCGCCCCCATCCCCGCCGATGACGCCGCACGGCTGAGCGCGCTGCGCGAACTCCTCATCCTGGACACGCCGCCCGAGGAGCGCTTCGACCGCCTCGTCGAGTTCGCGGCCAGCGAGTTCGACATGCCCATCGCGTTGATCAGCCTGGTGGATGCGCAGCGCCAGTGGTTCAAGGCCCGCGTCGGGTTCGCCGCCTGCGAGACCTCGCGGGAGATTTCCTTCTGCGGCCATGCCATCCTGCAGCGCGACCTGTTCGAGGTGCTGGATGCGGCACTGGACCCGCGCTTCGCCGACAACCCGCTGGTCGTCGGCGCGCCCTTCGTGCGCTTCTACATCGGTGCGCCGCTGGCGCTGCCGGGCGGCGCGACGGTGGGCACGCTGTGCCTCATCGACACCCGGTCGCGCCAGTTCGACGCGATGGACCGGGCCGTCCTGGGCACGCTGCGCGACCTGGTGGTGGCGGAGCTGGTCGGCCAGGGCGAAGGCCAGCGCGAAAGAGAGGGCGCCTGATGCCGGTGGCCAAGCCCGCCGGCCGCCTGCTGCTGCTGGAGCCGCACTTCGTCATGCGGCGCACGGTGTCGACGATGGCGCGCGACATGGGCCTGGCGGACGTGCAGGAGGCCACCAGCGCCGCCATGGCCGGCAAGCTGCTGGCCGAGCGCCGCTTCGACGCGCTGCTGATCGCGCTGGACGACGAGGGCGAGTCCCTGCGCCTGCTGGAGCGGCTGCGCGCGGGCGACGCCTCGCAGCCGGCCGACCTGCCGGTGGCGGCGACGGCCATGGCCTGCGACGTGGAGCTGGCCATGAAGCTCAAGCAGCTCGACGTCTGCCGGCTGCTGCTCAAGCCCTTCAAGGTGCGCGGCATGCTGGAGGTCATCTCCGCGCTGGGCGCGCCCGCGCCGCTGCCGTCGGCCTGAGTCGGTCCGCCAGTCAGTCCGCCAGGAAGCGCGCCGGCAGTGCGTCGCGCAGCGGGTAGTAGGCGAAGAACGGACGCGCCTCGCGGATGACGCGCTGCACCGAGGGCCGCGCCATCAGCCGCTCGAAGTAGGCGGCCAGTCGCTCGTGGCCGGCCGGGATGGGCTCGATGGTGCTCGCGTAGAACAGCGACGGCGCGGCCGCGCAGTCGGCCATCGTGAAGTGCTCGCCCGCCGCCCAGGTGCGCTTGCCCAGCCGGCCGTCGATCAGGCCGTAGGCCATCGCCAGCGTGGCGCGCGAGGCGGCTTGCGCCGCGGCGTCGCGCTGCTCCGCGGGCCGGCGCTGCTGGGCGATGAAGCCCTGCATCGGCGTCATCACGTACTGGTCGAACACGCGGTCCCACAGCCGCACGCCGAGTTGTTCTTCGGCATCGGCCGGCAGCAGGCGGTGGTGCGGCCGGTCCAGGTACTCGATCTGGATGGACGTTTCCGGCAGCACGCGCTCGCCGTCCTGCAGCAGCGGGATCTTGGCCGTGGGCCACAACGCGACGAAGGCGGCGCGCTCGGCCGCATCGCCCAGGTTCACCAGCCGGGCCTCGAACGGCCGGCCGCTTTCGTACAGCGCGATCAGCGTCTTCCAGCAGCAGGAGGACAGCGGGTGGTAGTGCAGGGTCAGGCTCATGGCGGGCGGTGGTGTGGGTGCAGGGGTGAAGCATAGGAAGTTTGCGCACCGAAAGGCCACAGGGCTGCGGTTGGCGGGCAAAAGCGTGCCGTTTCGCGCGATCGGCGCGGGCCGCTCGGCCTAGCATCGGTGTCCCATGTTGCGCCTTGCCCCGCTCCCGACCGCTGCCATGCTGGCCTTGTTCGCGCTGGCGCTGGCCGGCTGCGGCTCGCCCAGCCAGCCGCTGCCCATGGCCGTCACGCCGGCGAGCGCGCTGCAGATCCGCGGCTGGGTGCCCGATGCGTTCAAGGCGCAGACGGGCGTGGCGGCCGTGAAGGGCGGCCAGCAGACCAACCGCTGGTGGGGCTCCAAGGTCAGCGCCGTCGCGCTGCAGCAGGCGCTGGAGGAATCGCTCTACGCCGTCGGCATGCGGCCACCCGCGCCGCAGCCGGCGCCGCGCTTCGAGCTGCAGGCCGAGCTGGTGCAGCTCGACCAGCCGCTGATCCCCGCCATCGGCGTGGCCGTGGGCGTGGCGGTGCGCTACACGCTGGTCGACCAACTCGACGGCGGCCGCATCGTCTACCAGCGCCGCATCGCCAACAACGAGGCGGCCGGCCTCACCGAGGCCGTGCTGTCGCCGTCGGAGCGGCTGCGCATCGCCAACGAGCGTGCGTTGCGCGCCAACATCGACCTGCTGCTGCGCGACCTGGTGACGCTCAGGCCGTGAGGGGCTGGCCTGCAGCCTCCTGGTCGTTCGCTTGTAGATCTTGAACGCGGGCTTGCCTCAAGGCCCTGCCTCGGCGCCGGCCGGCTGGCCGAGGACGCTGGAGAACTTGCGGCGGTAGGCCGCCGGGGTCAGGCCGACCTCGCGCTTGAACAGGCGGCGGAAGAAGGTCGGGTCCTCGTAGCCGACCTGGCAGGCCACCTCGTCGAGACCGCCGCCCTCCCGCTCGATGATCCGCTTGGCCTTCTCGATCCGGAGCGCGTGCACATAGTCCATCGGCAGGTAGCCGGTCGCGGCGCGGAACCTGCGCGTGAACGTGCGCCGATTGAGGCCGGCATGCCGAGCCATGGCCTCCACCGGATTGACCTGGGCCACGCGCTCGGCGATCCAGGCCTGGGCGCGCTGGACCGCCTGGTCGTCCCCCTGCAGCCGCAGCCCCATGTCGGCAAAGGGCAACTGGCCGTCTTCGTGGCCGGACAGCAGGTAGACCTTGGCCGTCTGCAGCGCGTGCGCCGGCCCGCAGTAGCGGCTGATCAAGCGCAGCGCCAGCTCCTGCCAGGCGGTGACGCCGCCCGCCGTGACCACGCCGTCGGCCTCGCTGTCCAGACGCAGGATCGAGTCGGCGCAGTAGTTCACCTTCGGGTACTCGCGGCGGAACAGGTCGCGGTAGGCCCAGTGCCCGGCGCATTGGCGCCCATCGAGCAAACCCGCCTCGGCCAGCACCAGCGACCCCGAGCAGACCGACGCGATCAGCCCGCCCTGTGCGTGCACGTGCCGCAACCAGGCGATCTCCGGCCCGTACCGCCCGCGCGGCGCCGTGTCGATCGGCGTGTACATGTCGCACACGATGACCGCGTCCACGTCCACGATGTCGCCGATCGCGGCATGAGGCTCGATCAGGATGCCACCGAAGCAGCGAAAGGGCTGCCGGCCGGCCGCCACGATCTGCACGTCGAGCAGCGGTTCGCCGATCTCGCGGCCCGTCATGTCGGGATACACCGTGCCGACGGAAACGAGCACGTCGTACAGGCCGAACAGCACGGAGGGCGTCGTTTCCGGCGCGGCGAGCAGAGCAATCTTCGGCGGGGTGGACATGGTCGTGAGGCCCTCTCGCACGAGTGTCACATTTGACCCGGTCTTGTGCCAATCGGCTCTTCGCAGCGGTGCCACGCCCGGATAAGGTTCACAGCGACCCGGCCTTGCCGGCAAAGGAAACCTCACGATGGACGCTGTCGAACTCGCCTTTCTGCTGTTCACGCCGGTGCTCTACCTGGCCATGCTGGCCGTCGAGTCCCTGGCACCCGGGCGACGCTTTCCGCCGCGTGCCGGCTGGCAATGGGTAGGCATCGCCTTCCTGCTGCTGTCCATGGGCATCGGCAACGCGCTGCCGCTGTTTCTGCCGCTCGAATGGATGGCCGAGCACCGCTGGCTCGACGGCACGCGCCTGGGCGTGGCGGCCGGCACGGTCGTCGGCTTCATCGTGCTCGAAGCGGCCGTCTATGCCTGGCACCGCGCCGCCCACACCTTCGGCCCGATGTGGCGGACCTTCCATCAGATCCACCACAGCCCGCAGCGCGTCGACATCCCCAGCGCCTTGCTGTTCCATCCGCTTGAGACGGCGGCCTACACGCTGATTCCGCTCTTTGTGACGGTGATCGTGCTGGGGCTGGATCCCATGGCGGCGGCGCTAGCCGGTTGCCTCTTCACCTTCTATGCCCTCTTCCAGCACTGGAACATCCGCACGCCCCGATGGCTGGGCTACTTCATCCAGCGCCCCGAGTCGCACTGCGTCCACCACCGCGCAGGCGTGCACACCTACAACTTTGCCGACCTGCCCTTGTGGGACATCGTCTTCGGCACCTTCCGCAACCCGGAGAAGTTCATGGGGCAGTGCGGCTTCGAGGACGGCCGTGATCGGCCACTGGTGGCGATGCTCGCCTTTGCAGACGTCAACGCCGACCTGTACGGGCCCGGCAGCCGGGGTGTGCGCAACACGGGAGCGGGCGCCGCGGCGCCCGCCGACCACTGAACGCCGGCCGCACCGCCCACGGGCCGCGCCCCGTCGCGCCACCCGTCAGGCCCTGACCGCCTTCTCGTGCCGCGCCCGGCCGGCTACCCACCACAGCAGCAGCGCGAACACGCAGCCCGCCAGGCTGGTGAGGCCGAAGAACTCCATCATCGGCGCGTAGCCGCCCGGGTTGGCGGCGCTGGCGCCGGCGCGGTCGTTGAGCCAGCCGGCCACGAGGTTGGCGCCGCTGATGCCGGCGTTCTGCACCACCCACATCAGGCCGATGGCCGTGCCGAAGCGGTTCGGCGCGACGAGGCGGCTGGTCAGCGGCCACATGACGGCCGGCACCAGCGAGTAGCTGATGCCGATCAGCGCGGTGGCCACCCACAGGCTCGCGGACGTGAGCGCCAGCACGCCCAGCGCCACCGGCAGCAGCAGCGCGCCGAAGGCCAGGAAGGGCGCGTAGCGGCCCACGCGGTCGCACATCCAGCCGAAGGCCGGTGTGGCGAACACGGCGGCGAGGAACACGTAGCTGTTCATCTCGCCGGCCATGGCCAGGTCCAGCCCGTGCACGTGCTGGAAGTACTTGATGGAGAAGGTGCTGCGGAACGCCAGGATCACCGAGTACCACAGCACGCACAGCGCCAGCAGGTACCAGTAGGCGGTGCCGAAGTGCAGCAGGTCGCGCCAGACGAACTTTTCCGCCTGCTTGTGGCCGGTGGGCAGCAGCCCGGCGCGGCGCGGGCCGCGGTCCACCCACCAGTAGGCGAGCGACGCCGCGAAGGCCGTCGCGGCGATGACGGCGGCAATGGTCAGCGGCGGCTGCCAGCCTGCGGCGTAGGCCTTGGAGAACCAGGTCGGCGACATGTCCGCGCCGTAGGAGCCCAGGCGGCCGATGGCCAGCTCCGCGCCCATCGCCAGCGCCAGGCCTCGGCCGCCGAAGTAGTCGGCCACGGCGGCGAGTGTGGCGATGTTGAAGGTCTCGGCGCCGATGCCGAACAGCAGCCGGCCGGCGGCCATGCCGGCGAAGTCCGGGCTGAAGGCCGTCAGCGCCGCGCCCAACGCGCAGATGCCCGCCGTCACCAGCGTCATGCGCGCCGCGCCGAAGCGGTCCACCAGCACGCCACCCACGAGGATGAGCACGACGTTGGGCAGGCTGTAGATGGCGTTCAGCAGTGCGATCTGCGAGTCCGAGAAGCCGCGCTGCTGCTGCAGCAGGTCGGCCACCGGGCCGATGGAGTCGTAGACGTAGTAGTTGCCGAACAGCGCGATGGCCACCAGCACGCCGACGA
Organism: Roseateles sp.; assembly: GCF_965229315.1. Classification (GTDB taxonomy): domain Bacteria; phylum Pseudomonadota; class Gammaproteobacteria; order Burkholderiales; family Burkholderiaceae_C; genus Pelomonas. The sequence goes on along the minus strand of NZ_CBDDJA010000001.1, from coordinate 832,723 downwards.
TCCAGGCCACCGCGCGGCCGGGTTGCTGCGCAGGCAGAGCGGCCGTGCTCATTTGCCGAGCAACGACTTCACCGCCGCTTCGAGTTGTTGGTCTTCACCTGCATCGAGCTTCTTCTTGTCGTTGGCCACGACCACGTCCGGCGTGACCAGCGCGCGCTCCATGTAGTCGCCGTTCTGCGCGCGAAAGCCCACCTGCGGGATGCCGAAGGTCGTCGCGCCGTCCTGCATCGTCTCCCACCAGACGGCCGTGCCGGTGCCGGCCACCGGCATGCCGATCAGCTTGCCGATGCCCAGGTGCTTGTAGGTCCACGGGAACAGGTGCGCGTCGGAGTAGTTGCTCTCGCTGACCAGCACGGCCGACGGCTTGATCCACTTGCCGACGGGCTCCCAGCCCAGGCTCTGGCCGCGCGGCATGAACTCCAGGTACTGCTTGCCGGACAGCAGCGTGGCCAGCTCGTCGTGCAGGTTGCCGCCGCCGTTGAAGCGGGTGTCCACGATCAGCGCCTCCTTGCCGCTGGCGCGGCCCAACGCGTCGGAGAAGGTCTGGCGGTAGCTCGGGTCGCTCATGCCGCGCACGTGGACGTAACCCAGGCGCCCGCCGGAGAGCTTGTCCACCAACGCGCGCTCCTGGCGCACCCAGCGCTTGTAGAGCAGCTCGCGCTCGGCGCCGATGCCGATGGCGCGCAGCGTCTGGTCGAAGCGCTGGCCGCTGGTCGGGTCCAGCACGCCCAGCGTCACCGGCTTGCCGGCCTTCAGGTTGAGCAGCGAGTCGAACTCGGCGCCGGCCGCGATGGCCTCGCCGTCGATGGACTCGATGACCATGCCGGCCTTCACGCGGCTGGTCGCCAGGTCGAGCGGACCGCCGGCGATGACCTCGGCCACCTTGGCGCCCGCGCCCTGGTAGGCCTGGTCGTAGAACAGGCCCAGCGACGCGGTGCTGTCGCCGCGCGGTGCGGGGCGGTAGCTGCCGCCAGTGTGGGACACGTTCAGCTCGCCGAGCATCTCGCTGAGCAGCTCGGCGAAGTCCGCACCATCGGCGACGAACGGGAGCTGGCGCTCGTAGACCTTGCGGTAGCCGGCCCAGTCCACCCCGCCCATGTCGCTGACGTAGAGCTTCTCCTGCGTCTGGCGCCAGACATGGTCGAACATCTGCGCGCGCTCGGCGGCGTGGTCGATGCGCAGCTCGGCCGTGAAGCGCACGCCCTCGGTCTTCACGTCGCCCTTGCCGTCGTCGCCGGGCACCTTGAACTTCTGCACGCGGCCGCCGGTCATCACGAAGCCGGTCGTGCCCTTGCTGTCCAGCGTCAGGCCGACCGCGTCGCCGCGGCCGGCCGGCAGGCTGGCCACGCGGCGGCTCTCCTTGTCGCGCAGGCGGGCCTGCCACAGCTCGTAGCCATCGGCGCCCTTGACGACATAGAACAGCTGCTCGCCGTCCGGCGTCATCGCGTAGTCCTTGATGTCGCCCGACACCGTCGTCACGCGCGCGGTACGGTCCTCGATGCCGTCCAGCTCGACCACGACGGGCTTGGCCGGCTTCTCGGCCTTCTTGTCGTCCCTTTTCTCGTCCTTCTTGGCGTCCGTCTTGGCGTCGGCGTCCCTGGCCTTGTCGGCCGGCTTCTTCGCATCGTCCGTCTTGTCGTCGTCGCCCTTCTTGTCCTTCTTCTCGTCGTCCTCGCGCTTCTTCAGCTGGGCGTACTCCGCCTTGTCGAGCTGGTGGCGGTCGAACGCGGCGCGGGTCAGGAACATCGCGTAGACGTCGTAGTCGCCGCGCGCGCCGCCGCCGTTGCCGTGCAGCGCCTGGCGGTCGGTCGTCCAGATCAGCATCTGGCCGCCGCGCGCGAACATGGGCCGCATGTCCTCGTAGCCGCTGTGGGTCAGGTTGACCAGCTTGCCGCTGCCATCGGCCGGCACGGTGCCGACCTCGTTGCTCCAGCGGTTGCGGTCGATGAACTGCACGGCCAGGCTCTTGCCGTCGGGCGCCCAATCGAACCACTGGTCGCCGTCCTCGTACGAGTAGCTCCAGTCGGCCGACAGCACCTGGCGCGTCTTGCCCGAGGCGATGTTCAGCACGTGCAGGGCCGCGCGGTCCTGCAGGTAGGCGACCTCCTTGCCGTCCGGCGAGTAGCGCGGCTGGAAGTTCTGGTGCGCGTCCTTCAGCAGCACCTTCGTCGTCACGCGCGGCGCGTTGAAGAAGCTGGGCACGGCCTTCTTGTCGCCGGCGATGGCCGCCTCGCACAGGCTCCACTGGCCGTTCAGCTCGCAGGCGTACAGCAGCTTGCGGCCGTCGGGGCTGAAGCTGACGGAGCGCTTCTGCCCCGGGCCGTCGGTGATGCGGCGCGTGTTGCCGAACTCGGTGGAGGTGACGAACACCTGGCCGCGCACGATGACGGCCACTTCGCTGCCGTCCGGGCTGTTGGCCATGTCGGTGGCGCCTTCGGTCAGCTTCAGGTTCTCCACGCGCGGCACCAGTGCATCGGTGGACACGCTGACGGCCAGCTTCTGCGGCGTGGCGGTGTCGCCGGCCATCGTGTACAGCTCGCCGTCGTAGCCGAAGCTGATGACGCCGTTGGCCGCCACCGACAGGAAGCGCACCGGGTTCTTCGTGAAATTGGTGATCTGGCGCGTCGCCTCGGGCTGGCCCACCGGCATCTTCCAGACGTTGAACGAACCGCTCTTCTCGCTGAGGTAGTAGATGGACTGCTCGTCGGCCGACCACACCGGGTTGCGGTTCTCGCCGCCGGTGCGGGTCAGCTTGGTGTGCTGGCCGGTCCTGGCGTCCCACAGCCAGATGTCGCGCGCCACCGGCGAGATGTGGTGCTTGCGCTGGGCGCTCTCGTAGCCCTTCCAGTCTTCGTAGACGAGCTGCGTGCCGGCCTTGTTGTAGCGGCCGGCCAGCGCCGGCTGGCTGAAGACCTGCTCGGGGCGGCGGCCGCCGGCGATGCCCACCTGGTACAGCTCGCTCAACGCGGGCGACGGGAAGGCCATGCTGGTGCGCACGTCCTGGCGCTGCGCCGAGAACAGCACCGATTTGCCGTCCGGCGTGAAGCCGATGGGCGTCTCGGGGGCCGAGTGCGTCGTCAGCCGGCGCGAGGCACCGCCCGCGGCCGAGATCAGGAACACGTCGTTGTTGCCGTACACGTCCGCCGCGTAGGCCAGCAGCCGGCCGTCGGGCGACCACACAGGCGCCGACACATGGTGGCCGTTGGACACCAGCAGCCGCGCCGCGCCGCCCGCGGCGGGCATCAGGTACAGGTTGCCCTGGAAGGTGAACGCGATCTGCGCGCCGTCGGGCGAGATGGCGGACTGGCGCAGCCACAGCGGCTGGGTCACCGGGCCGAGCGGGTCGGCGGGCTGCGCCTGGACCGGGGAAAAGGCCAACGACAGCGCCAGCGCGGCGCCTGCAAGCTTGAAGTTCATGACGTGCAGGGGGTGTAGGAAAGCCGGCGAGTCTACGAGCCGCACCCGGCGGCGCGGAAAGTCATCGCGGCGGCTTAACGCCCCAGCAACGTCGGGCTCAAAACCGGCGGTGCGCCAGCGCCGGCAACTGCTGGCGCACCTGCGCGAGCCGCGCCGGGTCCACCTCGGCCATCACGACACCCTCGCCCTCGGGCAGCACGCCCAGCACCTCGCCCCAGGGGTCGACGAGCATGCTGTGGCCCCAGGTGCGGCGGCCGTTCTCGTGCTTGCCGCCCTGGGCCGGCGCGATGACGTAGCACTGGTTCTCCACCGCGCGGGCGCGCAGCAGCAGCTCCCAGTGCGCCTGGCCCGTCGTGTACGTGAATGCAGCCGGCACGGCGATCAGCTCGCAGGGGTTGTACGACCGGTACAGCTCCGGGAAGCGCAGGTCGTAGCAGACCGACAGGCCCACTCGCAAACGTCCGGGCACCCCGCCCGCATCGAACACCGTGGGCGCGCTGCCGGCCTCCAGCACACGCGCCTCGTCGTAGGCCTCGCGGCCGTTGTCGAAGGCGAACAGGTGGATCTTGTCGTAGCGCGCCACGACCTCGCCCATGGGCGAGAACACCAGCGTCGTGTTGCGCACGCGGTCGGCCGTGTCCGCCTTGATCGGCAGCGTGCCGCCGATGACCCACAGCTTGAGCTCCCGCGCCGCGCGCGACAGCATGGCCTGGATGGGGCCGTCGCCGGGGGTCTCGGCGAACGCGAGCTTGTCGGTGTCGTGGTGGCCCATCAGGCAGAAGTACTCGGGCAGCGCGGCGAGCTGCGCGCCCTGGGCCGCGGCCGATTCGAGCAGCCGGCGGGCGACGAGGAGGTTGGCGCCGAGGTCGGGCTCGGACACCATCTGGCAGGCAGCGATCTTCATGGGGGCGATGCTAGCGGCGCGCTGGCCGCCTTGGCCGGCGCCGGGTTCTCCACCTTCTCCACCTTGGGGTCGTTCCAGGTGCCGCTGATCTGGAACTCGCGCGTGCTGGCGGCGGCCATGGGCCGGCTCAGGATCATCTGCGCGAGGAAGGCGCCCAGCGCCACGGCCGGGTTGATGGCCGCGTAGGCCAGCGACGCGCCGCCGGCCGACACCTCGGGCACGACGACCACGCGCAGCGCCTGCGTCTCGGCCGCGAGGTCGGTGCTGCCGTCCACCAGCACGGTGGCCTGCAGGCCGCGGATGCGGATGTTGTCGCTGCGCGCCACGCCGGCGGCGATCTTCACGTCGCCGGTCACGCCGTCGAAGGTGAAGCCCTCGGCGAACACGTCGCGAAAGTCCAGCAGCAGCCGGCGCGGCAGCGACTGCAGGCTCAGGATGCCCAGCAGCCGGCCCACGCCGGGCTCGGCCTTCAGGAAGGTGCCGGTGTCCAGCTGCACGTTCAGCGCGCCGGCCATGGTCGGGTAGTGCGGCGCCAGCGGCGAGCCGTCCCAGCCGATCTGGCCGGCGAGCTGGCCCTTGCCGCCGCGCAGGATGGGCGCGTCCTTCTGGCCCTGACCGAGGCGCTCCAGCAGCTTGCCGCCATCGGCGATGTCCAGCGTCCAGTCGAGCTGCGTGCGGCGCCGGCCCGACAGGTCGCCCTTCACGGCGCCCCACTGGCCGGTCGCGATCAGCGTCGCTTCGGGCGCCTTGATCTGCAGCTTCTCCAGCTTCCAGTCGCGCGAGCCGGCCGGCGCCTGGGCCTGCACCTCCAGCCGGCCGAAGCGCCTGCCGCGCAGCTCGAAGTCGTCCACCTCGATGTCCAGGGACGGCAGCGGGCTGCCGTTGGCTGCGGGCTTGGCGGGGTCCATCAGGTCGCTGAACGAATCGGCCTCCGAGCGCGGCAGCGACAGCCGCGTGAGCCGCGCGTGCACCGCGCCGACCTGGCCTGCGCGCACGCCGCGCAGCTCGATGCGGCCGGCCAGTTGCTCGGCATCGAGGTTGAGCCGCCACGTCGTGCCCTCGCGCGAGACCTGCGCGTTGATGCGGCCGAGGGGGCGGCCGGCCACCTTCAGCGCCTGGCTGCGCAGCACGATCTGGCTGGGCAGCATGCCGGCCGCGTCGCCGTCGTCGGCCGCCCCGCCGCCACCCGCAGCGCCAGCCGAGCCGGTCAGCGCACCCAGGCGCTGCTGCCAGGCGTCCAGGTCCAGCGACGCGACATTGACCTGCAGCAGCACGCCGCTGGCCGGCAGCGCGGGCAGCTTGTCCTGCACGGCCAGCACGCCGCGCAGCACCTGCGAGCCGCCCGCGCCGGACACGTCGCGCTGCAACTGCGCCTGCAGCAGCGGCGAGCCCGGCGTGCCCACCTCCAGCCGCATCTCGTCGCGGCCGGCGGCGGTGGGCGTCATCAGCAGGCGCAGCGGCAGCGTCGCGTCGGCCTCCTTGCGCGCGGGCGCCGGCAGGTCGATGGCCAGGCCTTGCAGGCTGCTGGACACGCTGAGTTCGCTCTGGCCGTCCTTCGTGACGGCGAGCTGGAAGCGGTAGGCCGCCTGGCCGCTGGCCGCCTGCGCCAGCCGCGCGACGGCGCCCAGCTCGGTCGCGTGGCGCAGGCCGTCGGCGGTGGCCTGCCCCTGCACGGCGAAGCGCATGCCGCCGGCCGGCAGGCTGCCGCCCTCCAGGGCCGCTTCGCCGCCCAGCAGCCGCGCGGTCATGCCGGCGAGCTGCAGGCCCTTGTGGTCGAAGTCGATACGGCCGCGCGCGGCGGCCAGCGGCGGCAGCTCGGGGCGCAGCTTCAGGTCCACGCCGCCGAGCTGCAGCTGGCCCTTCAGCGTCGTCTGCGTGGTGTCCTCCAGCGGCAGGCTGAGGCCCAGCTTCAGCCCCACCGGGCCTTGCGCCGTGGCGGTGCTCAGCGCATGCCCCAGCCAGTCGTCCAGCGGCGAGCTGCGCACGAAGCGCAGCAGGTCCGTGCCGGCGCCGCGGCCGTTGCCGTCCAGCACCAGCGTGCGGCCGTGCTGGAAGTCCTTGATGCCGCCGTTCACGCCGCTCAGCTCGTAGCCCAGCACCTTGGCATGCGCGTCCTTGATCTGCATGCCGGCGCGCTCGAACACCAGCTCGGCCTGCACGCCCTCCATCGCCGGCCAGTTGGTGCCCGTGGCGCTGGGCGGCACGTAGGCCAGCAGCACGCCCTGCGCCTGCGTGGCGACGCGGAACACGCCGGTGGCGCGCGGCTGGTCGAACGGGAAGTCGTGCAGCTCGCCCTTGATGCGCACGCTGGTGCTGCGCGCCTCGCCGGCCAGCAGCGCGCCCGCCAGGTAGCTGCGCGTGGCCGGCAGGCTCAGCGGGATGTAGCGGGCCACGCGCGTGGCATCCACGCGCGGCACCTTGCCGGTCAGGTCCAGGAAGCCCGGCGTGGTGGCGCCGGCGGCGCGTTTCCACAGCACGTCGAATTCGCCGCTCAGGTCGGGCGTCTGCAACTGCAGGTCGCGCAGCCGCAGCTCCACCTCGCCCGGCGTCTTGCCATGGGGCTGCGGCAGCTTCCAGCTCAGCTGCGTGGCCAGCCGCGTGATGGGCAGCACCGGGTCTTCGAACAGCCCCGGCAGCTCGACCTCGCCGTCGTGCACCGCCAGCTTCGCCTCGCCGCCGTGTTCGTTGGCGTCGATCTGCAGGCTGGCGCCGCGCACGCCGGGGCGGCCCAGGTGGCCGTCCGGCACGCCAGGCTGCGGGGCCAGCGCCAGGCCGTCCAGCTCGGCCTTGATGCGGTAGCTCTTCGGCGCATCCAGCGTGCCCTGCCACTGGCCGGTCAGCGCGGTCAGCACGCCGCGCGGCGCCAGCTCGCCCAGCAGCGCGTGGGCGCGCTCGCCCAGCGGCAGGCGCTGCGCGATCTGCGCCATCAGCGCGAAGTCCAGCCGCTGCGCGTTGACCTCGCCGCCCAGCACCGTTTCTTCACCGGCGGCACTCCGGCCGAACTGCAGCGTCACGCCCCAGTCCGAACGCGGCCACACCACGCCGTCGCCGCTGGCGAAGCCCAGCTGCCGGGCCTGCAGGCTCAGGGCGCCCTTGTCGCGGGCCAGCTCCAGCCGGCCCTGGATGTGGTCCAGGTCCAGCTCGGGCGCGTCGTCCAGCAGCTTCAGCCGCACGGCGCGCAGCGCCAGGTCCAGCGTGGCGGCGGTGGGCTGGCCGTCCTTGATGTCGGCCCAGGCGCGCACCGCGCCGTCGCCCTCGCTGAGCTGGAAGGGCAGGTCGACATGGCGGCGCAGCTGGCTCAGGTCGGCCTGCGGCAGCTCGGCGAAGAGCTGGCCGCTCCAGTGCTGCAGCTCGCCGGGGCGTTTCAGCAGGCTCTGCACGAAGCGCCCGCGCAGCGTGAAGCGCTGGCCCCAGTCGGCCGGCGGCGTGGCGTCCAGGCGCAGGTTGTGGCGGCGCAGGCCGTTGCGCATGACGAAGTTCAGGTCCGACAGCTCCAGCGGCCGCGCGTCGGGGCGCTTCTCGTCGATCCAGCGCACGCGGCCGTGCACGATGGCCAGCTCGGGCTGGCTGAACAGCCAGTCCAGCCCGGCCTCGGTGGTGCCGGTGTCGGCCTGGCCGGCCGCGTCCAGCCCCAGCCCGGCGATGAAGATGCGGCCCTGCGCGTCGCGGCGGATGATGAGCTCCGGCGTGTCGACCAGCAATTGCGAAAAGCGCGGCTCCAGCACGAGCAGCGACTGCGCCGACAGCACGGCCGTCACGCGCGGCAGGCGCAGCGCGGGCTGGCCGGCGGCGTCCAGCACGCGCACGTCGCCCAGCGCCATGCGCGGCATCCAGCCGCCCGATTCCACCGTCAGGCTGCCGATGCGCAGCTCTACCCCCAAAGCCTTTGAGGCTTCCTTTTCAAGCCAGGGCCGCCATTCATTGGCGTGCGGGAGAATGGCCCAGTGCAACACGACCCAAGCCACCGCCGCGAGGCCCCACAGCAGCGCGAGCAGCAGCAGCGCCCAGCGCAAAGCGCGCCAGCACAGGCGCAAGGGCCAGCCGGCGGCGCGGGAGCAATTGTGGAGGGCGGCCGAGAAGAAGTCAGACACGTTGTCTTGGGGCACATGGGGAACCGGCCGGCAGGCAATCTAGCACAGGGTCATGAGCGCACTGTTTCCCGTCTTTGCTGAGCACAGCCGCTATGTGCAGCGCGTGCGCCGCCGCTATGCGGCCGAGCTGCCGCTGCTGCCGCCCGGGCTGCCGGACGGCGCCGTCATCGGCGCGCTGATCGACCGCCTTTCGCCGTCGCGCACGCTGGCCAGCGCCTTGCGCGTGGCCCGCCACCTGGTGCTGGAGCGGCTGGCGGTGCTGGACATCGAGCAGGGCGCGCCGGTCGAAGACATCACGCGGGCGATGACGCACCTGGCCGAGGTCACGCTGGACCGTGCCCTCACCGCCGCCCGCGCCGAGCTGGATGCCATCCACGGCGAGCCGCGCAACGCGGATGGCGGCGACATCGCGTTCTGGGTGCTGGGCATGGGCAAGCTCGGCGCGCGCGAGCTGAACGTGTCCTCCGACATCGACCTCATCTACGTCTACGAGGACGACGGCGCCACGCAGGGCGCCAGGCCGGTCACGGCGCACGAGTACTTCTCGTCGGTCGCCAAGCGGTTGTACGCGCTGATCGGCGACGTGACCGACGATGGCCAGGTGTTCCGTGTCGACCTGGCGCTGCGCCCCAACGGCAAGAGCGGCCCGCCGGTCGTCAGCCTGGCGATGCTGGAGGAGTACTTCCTCGTGCAGGGCCGCGAGTGGGAACGCTTCGCATGGCTGAAGAGCCGCGTCGTCGCGCCGCTGGCCGGCATGGGCGCACCCGGCGACGCGCGCACGCTGCAGCTGCGCCACCTCGTCACGCCTTTTGTGTACCGCCGCTATCTGGACTACGGTGTCTTCGAGGGCCTGCGCCAGCTGCACGGCAAGATCCGCAGCGAGGCCAAGGCCCGCGCCGCCGGCCGGCCCGAACGGGCCAACGACGTGAAGCTGTCGCGCGGCGGCATCCGCGAGATCGAGTTCATCGTGCAGCTGCTGCAGGTGGTGCGCGGCGGCCAGTTTCCCGAGATCCGCACGCGCTCCACCGTCAAGGCGCTGGCCCAGCTCGCGGCCGGCGGGCTGATGAAGGCCGAGACGGCGCAGGCGCTGACCGAGGCCTACGTCTTCCTGCGCCGCGTGGAGCACCGCATCCAGTTCCTGGACGACCAGCAGACCCACTGCCTGCCGCAGGCCGACGCCGACCTGGTGTGGATCGCCGCGTCGCTGGGCATGCGCTGCCGCGCCGACGCCGCCAGCGGCCCGGCGGCCGACCCCGACTGCCCTTATTCCGGCACGCAGGGCGAGATGGCCTGTGCGCTGTTCCACCAGCTCGGCGAGGTGCGGGAGCTGGTGGCCACCGAGTTCGACGCGCTGCTGCACGAAGGCGGCAAACCGCCCGGCGCCTGCAAGGGCGGGCAGTGCGGCGGGCCCAAGCCGGCCGTGGACGGCGAGGATTTCCTGGCCGCGCTGCCCGCGCCGCTGGCGACGGCCGTGCGCGCGCTGGCCGAGAGCCCGCGCGTGCAAGGCCTGCGCGAGGAGTCGCGCCAGCGCCTGGCCAAGCTGTTCCAGCGCGCGGCGCAGGCCGTCGCGGCCGAGGAGTGCTCGCTGGACGCCGCGCTGCGCTTCGTCGACTGGGTCGGCCCGCTGTTGCGCCGCGAAAGCTACCTGGCGCTGCTGGTGGAGCGCCCGGCCGTGCAGCAGCGGCTGCTGCGCCTGCTGGGCCTGGCGCGCTGGCCCATGCGCTACCTGATGCAGCATCCCGGCGTCATCGACGAGCTGGCCGACCCGCTGCTGCTGACGGCCCGCTTCGACCGCGACGCCTTCCTGGCCGACCTCGTCGAACGCGAGCAGGGCTGGGCGCGCAGCGGTGAGGCCGACGAGGAAGCGCTGCTGGACACGCTGCGCCGTGCTCACCACGCCGAGGTGTTCCGCACGCTGGTGCGCGACGTGGAGGGCTCCATCAGCGTCGAGCAGGTGGCCGACGACCTGTCGCTGCTGGCCGACGCGGTGCTGCAGATCACGCTGCAGTGGGCCTGGGCGCGCTTCAAGCCCGCCCACCGCGAGACGCCGCGACTGGCCGTCATCGCCTACGGCAAGCTGGGCGGCAAGGAACTGGGCTACGGCGGCGACCTGGACGTGGTGTTCGTCTTCGACGACGACGACGAGAACGCAACCGAGATTTACGGCGCCTTCGTGCGCCGCCTCATCACCTGGCTGACGCTGCGCACGGCGGCCGGCGAACTGTTCGACATCGACACGGCGCTGCGGCCCAACGGCAACTCGGGGCTGTTGGTCACGTCGCTGGCGCACTTCGAGGCCTACCAGACCGGCCGCGGCAGCAACACCGCCTGGACCTGGGAGCACCAGGCCATCACGCGGGCGCGCTTCTGCGCGGGCGACGCCGACCTGGCCGAGCGCTGCGAAGGCGTGCGCCGCCAGGTGATGACGGCGCCGCGCGATGCCGAAGCGCTGAAGCGCGAGGTGCAGGCCATGCGCGACAAGGTGCGCGCGGCGCGGCCGGTGAAGGCCGGCCTGTTCGACGTGAAGCACAGCCCGGGCGGCATGATGGACGCGGAGTTCGCGCTGCAATACCTGGTGCTGGCCCATTCGGCCGCGCACCCCGGGCTGCAGGACAACCTCGGCAACATCGCGCTGCTGCAACGCGCCGAGGCCGCCGGGTTGCTGCCGGCCGGCGTGGGCGTGGGCGCGGCGAATGCCTACCGCGAGTTGCGCCGGGTGCAGCACAGGGCGAGGCTGGATGAGCAGTCGACGGCGTTGGATGCTGAAGCGGCCTTGTCGTTGCAGCCGCATCGTGATGCGGTGATGGCGTTGTGGCGCGCTGTGTTTGGTTAGTGGCCAGGCCCGGCCGGAATTTGCCTTCGGCGAAATCCCGGCACGGGACCCGCCAATGACGCATCGCTGGAACTGGGTCGCACTCTGCGCCGCATTCGCTGTGCTATCCCTGGCTGCCTGGCCATTCCACAGAGAAGCGCTCGACTGGCAGCCCGCCCTCGCCGCGACACAACCCTGGCGCGCCGTCACCGCCGCCTTCGTCCACTGGACACCCACCCACCTCGCCGCCAACCTCGCCGGCTGCGCCGTCCTCGCCCTGCTGGGCTGGCGTGCCGCCCTCGGCAAGCGTGAAACCCTCGCCGGCCTCATCGCCCTGCCGCTGACGCAGGCCGGCCTGCTGCTGCGCCCCGACCTGCGGCACTACGCCGGCCTGTCCGGGGCGCTGCATGCGCTGGTGGCCATTGCCGCGCTCACGCTGCTGGCGCGGGGCGGGCGCGAGCGCCTGGTCGGCGCGGGCATCGCGCTGGGCCTGGTCGCCAAGCTGGCGCTGGAGGCGCCGCTGGGCCCCGCACTGCGCACCACGCCCGGCTTCGACTTCCCCGTGGCGCCTTTCGCCCACTTCAGCGGCGCGCTGGCCGGCGCCATCGCCTGGGGACTGACAATGCGCCATTCCAAGAACACACCGAAGAGGCCCTCGCATGGGACGTGAAGCCAGTTGCACCGCCCGCGTGGGCACCGAGACCGCCGAGGTCACCGCCCTGCTCGAATCGACCACCGTCGTGCTGCGCGGCGACCTCAAGCGACGCTGGGACATCGCCGCGCTGCAGAACCTGCGCCTGGCCGGCGAGGAACTGCTGTTCGACGCAGGCGACGAAGCCGTCGCGCTGGTGCTGGGCGAGAAGGAAGCCGGCCGCTGGCTGAAGAAGCTGCAGACGCCGCCGCCCACGCTGGCGGCCAAGCTGGGCGTCAGCGCCGAGAACCCGGCGCTGCTGATCGGCCCCACGCAGGGCGCGCTGGACCCCGCGCTGGCCGAGGCGCTCACGGGCGGCATCACGACCAACATGCGCGAGGCCCGCATGCTGGTGGCCGTGCTGAGCAACCCGTCCGAACTGCCGCGCATGGCGGAGTTCCACGCCGACATGATCTGCAAGACCGTCTGGGTCGTGCATCCCAAGGGCCCGGACGCGTCGCCCTCGGACGCCGAAGTGCGCACCGCGATGCGCGGCTGGGGCTATGTCGACAACAAGACCAGCGCGGTGTCGGAGACGCTGACGGCCACGCGCTACGTGCTCACCGCACCGCCGGCCAAGAAGCGCGTGCGCAACCGCTGACGGCGCGGCTCAGATCACATTCGCTTCCCGCAGCGGCCGGCCATCCCGCAGCCGCTGCGGCGTCAGCGCCTCGATCAGCGGTGCATCCCGCCCGGCGATCAGCCGCGCCATCGACCAGCCCACCGCGGGCGACTGCTGCATGCCATGGCCCGAGAAGCCGCAGGCCGTGAAGGCATTGGCCCAGCCGGGCAGGCGGCCGGCGAGGCCGTTGTGGTCGAAGGTGTTCATCTCGTAATAGCCGGCCCAGGCCGAGCGCACGCGCAGCGCCTCCAGTGCCGGCACGCGGGCGGCCAGTGTGGGCCATAGCCAGGCGTCGAACAGGCCGTGGTCGATGTCATCCAGCGGCAGGTCGTCGGCGTCGTCGCCGCGCGGCGGGCCGCCGGCCAGGATCAAGGACCCCTCGGTGCGGAACCAGGCGCCGCCGGGGTCGATGACCAGCGGGCAGTCGGGCAGCGCGGCGGGCGTTGCCAGCACGAACACGTCGCGCTTCCTGGCGCGCACGGGCAGCGCGACGCCCAGCGCATCGCCCAGCGGCGCGCTCCAGGCACCGGTCGCGATGACGAAGGCCTCGCCGCCGATGCGCGAGCCGTCCGTGCAGCGCACCGCGGCGATGTGGTCACCCGCCGTGTCGAAACCCACCGCCTCGGCCGCGATGAAGCGTGCGCCGCAGGCGATGGCCTTGCGCCGGAAGGCGCGGTGCAGCGCCGGGCCGTCGAACCAGCCTTCGCCGCTCAGCCCCAGCGACCCCAGCGCGAGGTCGTCCACCGCCAGCCACGGGAAGCGGGCCGCCAGCGCGGCCGGCGACAGCAGCGCCACGTCCACGCCCTCGGCGACCTGCACCGCGTGCGCGTCGCGCAGCGCCGGCTCGCCGGCCGCCGTGGCGAGGTAGAGGTAGCCGGGCTCGACCAGGCCGAGGGACGGCCGGTCGTCCGCCACCGCCAGCTCATCCGCCGCGCGGCGCAGGAAGCCGAGGCTCCAGCGCGACAGCGCCATGTTCACCGGCTGCGAGAACTGCTGGCGGATGGAGCTCAGCGACAGCGAACTGGACGCCCGCGCGTACGACGGATCGCGCTCGACGATGGTCACGGCCGCACCGAAGTCGCGGGCCAGGAAGAAGGCGGTGGCGGCGCCCATCACGCCGCCGCCGATCACGGTGACTTCAAACATGCTGGCAGCATACGCAGCATGACCGCCCAGACCCGCCACGCCCACCTCGACTCCCGCGCCATCGCCGTGCTGCTGACCTGCTGCTTCCTGTGGGGGCTGACGCAGGTGGCGGCGAAGGCGGCACTGACCGAAATCTCGCCGATGTGGCAGGCGGGCCTGCGCTCGCTGGTGGGCGGGCTGCTGGTGTGGGCGTGGTCGGTGTGGCGCCGCGTGCCGCTGTTCGAGCGCGACGGCAGCCTGTGGGGCGGCCTGCTGGCCGGGCTGCTGTTCGCGGGCGAGTTCGGCTGCATCTTCGTCGGGCTGCAGTACACCAGCGCATCGCGCATGGTGGTCTTCATGTATCTCGCGCCCTTCATCGTCGCGCTGGGCATGCCGTGGATCTCCCACACCGAGCGGCTGTCGGCGCGCCAGTGGGGCGGCCTGGTGCTGGCGTTCGCGGCGCTGGTGTTCGCGTTCGCGGAAGGCTTCTCGGCGCCGGGCGGGCCGCAGCAGCTGTGGGGCGACACGCTGGCCGTGGCGGCGGCCGTGCTGTGGGGCGGCACCACGCTGGCGATCCGCGCGACGCGCCTTGCTGCCGCCCCGGTGGAAAAGACGCTGCTGTACCAGCTCGCCGTGTCGGCCGTGGCGCTGTGCGCCGTCGCCCTGGCGATGCACGACCCGCTGCCGCTGCACTGGTCGCCGCGGCTGCTGGCGCTGTTCGGCTTCCAGGCCGTCATCGTGTCGTTCGCCAGCTACCTGGCGTGGTTCTGGCTGATCCGCCACTACGCGGCCACCAAGCTGTCGGTGTTCACGCTGAGCACGCCGCTGTTCACGCTGCTGGCCGGCGCGCTGCTGCTGGGCGAGACCATCACGCCGCGCCTGGTCATCGCGCTGGCCGGGCTGGCCGCAGGCATCGTGCTGGTGAACCGCTGATGTCGCGCCCGCGCCAGAAGGGCGCCGCACCGCTGCATAGACTGCGCGCTTCTTCGAGGAGACAAACATGATCACGCTGTGCGGCATCCCGCTGTCCAACTACTACAACAAGGCCAAGCTGGCGCTGCTGGAGAAGGGCATCCCCTTCACCGAGGAGCGCGTCGAGACGCACAGCCACGACGAAGCCGTGCTGAGCTGCACGCCGCTGGGCAAGGTGCCGTTCATCAGGACGCCGCAGGGCGCGCTGTGCGAGAGCCAGGTCATCGTCGACTACCTCGAAGCCGCCTACCCGGACACGCCGCGCCTGATCCCGGCCGACCCTTATCAAGCCGCCAAGGTGCGCGAGCTCATCGCCTACGTCGACCTGCACCTGGAGCTGGTGGCGCGCGAGCTCTATCCCGAGGCCTTCTTCGGCGGCCAGGTCAGCGACGGCACCAAGAAGCGCGTGGCGCGCCTGCTGCCCGAGAACATCGCCGCCTTCAAGCGGCTGGCGAAGTTCGGCCCCTACCTGGCCGGCGACACGTTCACGATGGCCGACTGCGCCGGCTGGGTCAGCCTGCCGCTGGTGGCGATGGCCACCAAGGCCATCTACGGCGAAGACCTGCTCGCCGCGGGCGGCGTGGACTGGAAGCCCTACGCCAAGCTGGTCGGCGAGCGCCCGCATGCCGTGCGGGTCGTGGCCGACCGCAAGGCGGACCAGGACCGCTCCCTGGCCGCCAACCGCGCCAAAGTTTGAAGCCCATCGCCCAAGGTGTACCTTGGCCGGCCTTGCAGACCGCGCTGCGGCCTGCGTTGTCAGTTATGTGGCCAGCGCCACCACCGTCGGCGAGCCCGTCGTGCGCATGACGCCGGCGTCCAGCACCGCCGCGATGACGCCCAGCATGACGCCCATGCCCATGCCGTAGCCCGAGCAGGCGTGCGGCGGTGCGCCGGCCGGGTCGGCGCGGTCGCCGCCGAAGGCGGTGTGGTGGCGCAGCGGGTCCTGCTGCGTGGCAGAGCCCAGGCCCACGACAAGGGTCTGGCCCGCCGCCACGTCCACGTGGCCGAGGCGGTGCGCCTCGGTCGCGCGGCGCCAGATCTGGAACGGCGTGGGCCGCAGGTTCATCGTCGCGACCAGCGTGGGACGCAGCCGCGCGACGGCCTCGGCGTAGCGCTGCGCGTCGGTGGCCGCGGCCGGCACCTCGTGCCAGCCGGGCTGCAGCTCCCAGAGCTTGCGCGTCTGCACCCAGCCGGCCAGCACGGTCAGCAGGTTGCCGTGCGTCGTCGGCGGGAAGCCCAGCATGACGCCGGCCAGCGTGCGCGCGGGCAGGTCGGCCGGCGCGCCAGGCACGGCCGCCGCCGCGGCCAGGATGGCGCGCGTCAGCGGCGGCAGCTGCGCGGCGGGCGCCTGCGCCAGCCAGCGGGCGATGCCGTCGAGGAAGCGCACGCCGGCTTCGCGGCCGGCCTGGCTGGCCGCGGCGCTGGGATGCGGGCCGAACACGTGGCGCGACACGCGGAACAGGTCGCGCGGGCAGCGCGGCGCCTCCGGCACGCTGGCCGGGTGCAGCTCCGTGCCCCAGACGGCCACGCCGTCGGGCTGGCCGAACCAGAGCTGGCACAGCCGGGCCATCACGCCTTCGCTCAGGCGCTCCAGATCCAGCGGCGTGTCGGCCGGGATGCCCTGCGGGCGCTGGCCGGGCGGGAAGGCGGCGAGCAGCCCCTGCGCCTCGGCCTTGAGCTGGGCCAGGCCGCCCGCGGCCACCATGTAGGCCGCGGTGAAGGCCTGGGCTTCGGTGACGCTTTCCAGCGCGGCGTTGACGGCGGGCGCCTGCTCGGCGTGGCCGTTGTCGTCGTCCAGGCCCAGGAAGCCCACGCCGATGGAGTCGTGCATGCGCTCGCCGTAGCCGCGCACCGAGTAGCGCGCCGGCCGGTTGCGCAGCACGTCGCAGACGCGTTCGGCCGCGCCGACGAGCACGCCGTAGGCCGTCTCCACCACGCCGCCGGGCTGGGCGCGCACCCAGGCCCAGGCGGCGTCGCGGGTGTTGGTGTCTTCCAGCCACTGCTGCCAGGCGGCGAAGTCCTGCGGGTCCGGCGCGCGCGCCGGCACGGGCGTGGGGGCCGGCAGCGGCAGGGGCAGCTCGGCCAGCGCCGGCAAGGCCCGCAGCGCGGAGACGGCCGGCACGAAGAAGTAGGCGCCCCACTGCAGCGTGACGAAGGGCTCGGTGCCCAGGTCGATCTCGTGGGCCTTGCCGGCGTGCTCGAACGGGTAGATGCGCGGGCCCGGGCTGGCATCGGCCACGCCCACGACACCGAGGAAGGGGTCGCTCTGCGCGGAGTAGCCGCCGCTGGCGTTGGCGCCGGCCATCCAGCGCTGCACCACCTCGAACTGCTCGGCCAGGTGGGCGTTGTAGGCCATGAAGATCAGGCCGCGGTCGTCCTTGTCGCTGGGGTGCAGGCGGTCGGGCGGCGGGCCGTAGCTCATGCCGCGGCGCAGGATGCGCGGCATGCGCGCGGTGAGCGCCGAGTCGGGCGCCTTGTCGCGCGGGTTGGCGCGGCGGATGTGGGCGTGGAACGGGCACAGCGAGCCGCGCTTGTCGTGCTCGTAGTCGAAGTCGTTGACGGCGGTCTCGTCCGCCAGCGGCTTGCCGTCGAGCCGGCGGCCCATCAGCTTGGCCATCAGCAGCTCGGGCGGCAGCTGCAGGCGGCGGGCCTCGCGGCCGATGCGGTCGTGCAGGCGGCCGCCGTACTGGCGCAGCTTGCGCACGGCCAGGAAGCTGCCGCGGTCCAGCAGCGCGTCGGGCTGTTCGGGCACCGGCCAGCCCTTGTCGCGCAGCGTCTGGAAGCCCTGCAGGATCTCGCCGTGGGGCACCTGGTCGTCCCACTTGGTGTAGGGCGCCGCGTCCGGCCGCGGCTGGCTGATGCCGTCGGCGAAGCCGAAGTTCTCCTTGTCGCCCGAGTTGCTGCGCATGGGCTCGACGGCCATCAGCGACAGGCCCGTGCCCTCGGTCAGCGCGCGGCCGGCGGCGGCGATGCGGGCCTGGTCTTCGGCGGTCAGCGCCTCGCCGGGCGCGGGGTTGTGGAAGCGGACCTGCACCAGCAGGTGGGCGCCCGCGGGGTCGAAGCGGTCGCGGCCGTTCACGTGGGCGCTGAGCGCCCAGTGCGCCGGGTGGTTGTGCCGCACGTCGCCCAGCAGGCCGGCGCGGGCGGCCATGCCTTCCTTGAAGGCCTGCGGGAAGCGGGACAGGCGCGACTCGGGGATGCCCAGCGCCTTCAGCCCGGCCAGGCTCAGCGCCACCTGGCGCCAGAGGCCGTCGGCACCGGCCGGCTGGCCTTCGGCCTGCACCGGCACGGTCGACAGCCAGGCCAGCGCACGCGCGGGCTGCTCGATGCGAAGCAGCAGCAGCGCACCGCGGTTGGTGGGCAGCCGGCTGAGCATGCCGGCCTGCACCTCGGCGGGTTTCCATTCGAGCTGGCGCACCTGGGGTGCCGGCTGCGGCAGCGGCGTCTCGAACCAGCTCAGCATTTCGTGATGGCGGCGGCGCAGCAGCTCGCCCGGCGAGCCGCCGGGGCCGACCGGGAACTGCTGGCGGGTGTCCAGCTCGCGCAGCTCGAAGAGCACGTCGTGCGCGGCGCGCAGCAGGCAGGCGCCGTCCGGCGCGCCCGCGCGGAAGTAGCGCTGCAGCGTGAACAGGCCCGCCAGCGGCACGAGGCCGCGCGCGGCCATCGCGAAGCGCTCGGCGGGGTCGGTCGGCAGCGGCGTCACCTGGCCCGAGGACGGCGCGCGCAGCCGGCTGGCCTTGAGCTCGTCGGGCCTGCCGCGCTGCGCGGCCTCCAGCCGGGCGAGGTACTCGGCGTCGCCCACCGTGCGGCCGGATTCGATGAACAGGAAATCCGCCGAGATCTCGTGCTCGCGCACCCAGCGCGCATAGGTCTCGAAGCTGCAGTTGCACGAGAGCTGGTAGCCCTCGGTGTGGCACAGCATCAGGTCCAGCGTGGAGCCGAGCTGGTCCCAGATGACGCGCATGTAGGGCTCCCAGCCGCCGTCGAAGTTGACGTTCAGCAGCAGCCTGTCCGGCGCGCCATCCTTGCCCTCCACGATGGTCCAGCGGAAGGAGTGCACGATGCGCCAGCGGGCGACGACGTCGGTGTAGGGCGAGGCCGGCGACGTGGACTCGCGCGAGCCCAGCCGCAGGCCGTTGAGCGTGCGCAGCACCTTGCGCAGGCGGTCGACGTGGGTGACGACCTCCAGCGCGTCCACGAAACCGGGCTTGATGTCCGCCAGCAGCACCAGGTCGGTGATGCCGCCGAGTTGAACGTCGTTGCCGCGCGCCATGTGGTTCTCCCGTCGCCCTTGAAAGGATGGCGAGTATCTCGGCCTGCCGTGACCCGCGGGACCGGGCGCTCCCTCATTTTGACGAGGCGGCGCGACGCAAACGGCGCCGCGGCGGCCGCGGCTTGTCCACGCCAACCGCAATTGGGCCCAGAAAACAAGCAACCTATCGCAAACCCTAGGACTTGGTGGCGCCTCCCGACCAGACTTCAGTCCATCAACACGGGAGAACAGCCATGAACCGCATCAGCACCACCCGCACCCGCACCCGCCTGCAAGCCCTCAGCGCCGCGCTGCTCGTCGGCCTGATCGCGCTGACCGGTGCCTCCTGGATGACGCTGGTGACGCCGGCCGAGACGTCGGAGGTGCTGCAGTTCGAACGTGTCGTCATCAGCGGCAAGAACACGGCGGACGCGACCGAGACCATCGCCCAGCTGCCGCGCGTCGTCGTCGTGGGCCGCCGCGACCCCGCGGCCGACGGCGCCCAGGTCGCCAGCGCCTGCGTGGCCCCGGCCGCCTGCTAAGACCGGTCCGGCGGCGCGCCCTGCTCGCACTTGCGGCAGGCCAGCCGCTGGCCCAGCGCGCTGGCCCTACCCTCGGGCGTCTGCGTCCAGGGCCGGTTCTGCCAGGGCGGATCGTGCCGCGTGTGCTGGTGGTGGCCGCAGGCCAGCTCCGCCACCCAGTGGCCCTCGTCATCGAGATGAAAACCCGTGATGGGTTGCAGCACCGGCTTCAGCGTCCCAGAACCCGCAGGATTTCTCGGCCGTAGGCGTCCAGCTTCTTCGCGCCCACGCCGCTGATCTCGCCCAACTCCGCCAGGTCGCCCGGCCGTTGCCGCGCCATCTCGGCCAGCGTCGTGTTCTGGAAGATCACGTAGGCCGGCAGCCCGTGCTCCTTGGCCACCTCGGAGCGCCAGGCCTTGAGCGCCTCGAAGCGCTCGGCGGCCTCGGCGTCCAGGCCCAGTGCCGGGTCGGCCTTGGGCTTGCCGCCAGCGCGGGACGACTTGGACCGCGGCTTCTTCTCCTCGGCCTCGCGCAGGCGCAGCTGCACCTCGCCCTTGAGCACCGCACGCGCGCTGTCCTGCAGCGCCAGCGTGTTGAACTCGCCCTCGGCCGCCACATGGCCCAGCGAGACGAGCTGGCGCAGCACCGCGCGCCACTGCTGCTCGGACAGGTCCGTGCCGCAGGCCCAGGTGGACAGCTGGTCGTGGCCGTACTGGCGCGTCTTGTCGGTGGCCTTGCCGCGCAGCACGTCGATCAGGTGGCCGGCGCCGAAGCGCTCGCCGCGCTGGTGGAAGCGGTAGATGCAGCTCAGCAGCTTGCGCGCGGACTCGGT
This sequence comes from Roseateles sp., assembly GCF_965229315.1. GTDB lineage: Bacteria > Pseudomonadota > Gammaproteobacteria > Burkholderiales > Burkholderiaceae_C > Pelomonas. Next base: position 812,484 of record NZ_CBDDJA010000001.1, on the reverse strand, counting down.
CGCGTCCCAAGTCTGTGGCGGATTCAGGCAGTTGTCGCAATTGCCGCAGGGCTGGGCTGCCTCGCCGAAATAGTTCAGCAAGCGGACCCGCCGGCAGTCCGTCGCCTCGGCCAGCGCCAGCAGCGCGTCCAGCTTGCCGCGCTGGCCCTGCTTGAAGGTCTCGTCGGCGGGGCTCTCGTCGATCATGCGGCGCTGGTTGACGACGTCGGCCAGGCCGTAGGTCATCCAGGCCTCGGCCGGTGCGCCGTCGCGGCCCGCGCGGCCGGTCTCCTGGTAGTAGGCCTCGATGTTCTTGGGCAGGTCCAGGTGGGCGACGAAGCGCACGTCGGGCTTGTCGATGCCCATGCCGAAGGCGATGGTGGCCACCATGACGATGCCGTCCTCGCGCAGGAAGCGGTCCTGGTGGCGGCGGCGCACGTCGGCGTCCAGGCCGGCGTGGTACGGCAGCGCGGTCAGGCCCTCGGCGCTCAGCCACTGCGCCGTCTCATCCACCTTCTTGCGGCTCTGGCAGTAGACGATGCCGGCCTCGCCCTCGTGCTCGTCGCGCACGAAGCGCATCAGCTGGTCGCGCGGCGAGCTGTTCTTCTCGACGATGAGGTAGCGGATGTTGGGCCGGTCGAAGCTGCTGATGAAGACGCGCGCGTCCTGCAGCCGCAGCCGCTCGATGATGTCGGCGCGCGTCAGGTCGTCGGCGGTGGCCGTCAGCGCGATGCGCGGCACGTCGGGGAAACGCTCGTGCAGCAGGCTGAGCTGCAGGTACTCCGAGCGGAAGTCGTGGCCCCACTGGCTGACGCAGTGCGCCTCGTCGATGGCGAACATCGACAGCAGGCCCCGCTCGTCCAGCGACGCGAGCTGCGCCAGGAAGCGCGGCGTCGTCAGCCGCTCGGGCGCCGCGTACAGCAGCGTCAGGCGCCCGCTCATCATCTCGCGCTCGATGCGGCTGGCCTCCTCGCCGGTCTGGCTGGAGTTCAGGAAGGACGCATGCACGCCCGCCTCTTCCAGCGCGCCGACCTGGTCGTGCATCAGCGCGATCAGCGGGCTCACGACCACCGCCACGCCCTGCCCGCGCTGGTGGCGCAGGATGGCGGGCACCTGGTAGCACAGGCTTTTTCCGCCGCCCGTGGGCATCAGCACCAGCGCGTCGCCGCCGGTGGCCACGTGCCCGACGATGTCGCCCTGCTGGCCGCGGAAGGCCGTGTAGCCGAAGACTTCGGACAGGATGCGCTGGGCATCGTCGGCGTGAGGGGGAGCGGAAGGTGGCATGCGGGCAACGGCGGGAGACCCGCCATTGTCCCGGATGCACCGATCAGCCGTGCTCGGTGGCCTCAGACAGCACGCGCCAGGCCTGCACGTCGCCGCGCAGCCGCTCGATCTCGGCCAGCGCCATGCCCACCGCATCGGCGCCGACGACGAAGTTCAGCGGCGGCTGCGGGTGGGCGGCGAGCGCGAGCAGCGCGCTGGCGAGCTTGGCCGGATCGCCGGCCTGCTGGTGGCTGTGGCCGTCGTAGGTTGCGCGCAGCGTGGCGGACGCATCCGCGTAGTCGGCCTGCGCCGCCGTCGCGCCGCTGCCGTAGCGGATGGAACGCGCATCGAGGAAGTCCGTGCGGAAGAAGCCCGGCGCGACGCTGGTCACGCGGATGCCGAAGGGCGCGACCTCGGGCGCCAGCGACGCCGAGAAGCCCTCCACGGCGAACTTGCTGGCGCAGTACAGCGACGCGCCGGCAAAGCCCGCCCAGCCGCCCACCGACGACAGGTTGAACACATGACCGCTGCGCTGCGCGCGCAGCGTGGGCAGCACGGCGCGCGTGACGTGCATGAGGCCGAACACGTTGGTGGCGAACTGCGCCTCCACGTCCGCGGCGTCCACGTCCTCGAACATGCCGAGCTGGCCGTAGCCCGCGTTGTTGACGAGCACGTCGATGCGGCCGAAGCGGTCCAGCGCTGCGCCCACGGCCAGCAGGGCCTGGTCGGGCCGGGTGACGTCCAGCGCGAGCGCCAGCAGTCGGTCGCTGGCGTCGGCCGCCAGCGCGGCCCGCACGGCGGCGGCGTCGCGGCCGGTGGCGACGACGTGGTGGCCCGCCCGCAGTGCAGCGCGGGCAATGGCAGCACCCAGGCCGCGGCTGGCGCCGGTGATGAACCAGGTGGACGGCGTGGTCGGGGTGGTCGAGGTAGACGAGGGCATGGCGAAACTCCTGAAAGGGATGCCGCCACTGTGCGTTTTCGCAGGCCGGCAGTGGTAGACCGAAGCCGCCCTGCTCTTGCACAATCCTGGCGATGACTGTCCAGCCCGTCTTGCCTGATGACCGCAGCCGCGACGCGGCCTTGCACGAACTGCGCGACCTGGTGCGTCGCCACGCCACCGAGTCCATCACCGAGGCCCTGCCCGGCGTGCTGCTGCTGCGCGCGGACGCGCCGACCGCCGCCACGCCGGTGGTCTACGAGCCCATGCTCTGCGTCATGGCCCAGGGCGCCAAGCGCGTGACCCTGGGCAACCGCGTGCTGGTCTATGGCGAGGCGACGTCCATGATCGTCACGCTGGCGATGCCGGTGACCGGCGCGGTGGTGCAGGCCAGCGCCGACCGGCCCTACCTGGCGGTGGGCTTCCGGCTCGACCCAGCGGCGCTGGCCGAGCTGCTGCTCGCGCTGCCGCCGCAGGCCGCCACCACGGACGTCGCGCTGGAGGTGCTGCCCGTCGAAGGCGACCTGCTGGACGCCGCGGTGCGCGTGCTGCGGCTGCTGGACCGCCCGGCCGACCAGCCCGTGCTGGGCCCGCTGGTGGCGCGCGAGCTGCTGTACCGGCTGCTCAACGGGCCGCATGCCCCCGCGCTGCGTGGCCTGGTGCAGGGGCGCGGCCGCAGCGCGCTGGTGGCGCGCGCGGTGGCCTGGATACGCCGGCACCACGACCAGCCGCTGCGCATCGCCGAGCTGGCCGCGCAGGCGGCGCTCAGCGAGAGCGCCTTCCACCGCAGCTTCAAGGCCGTGACGGGCATGAGCCCGCTGCAGTACCAGAAAGCCATCCGGCTGCAGGAGGCGCGCCGCCGGCTGCTGGCGGGAGGCGGCGATGCCGCGAGCGTGGGCTTCTCGGTGGGCTATGGCAGCCCCTCGCAGTTCAGCCGCGAGTACGCGCGGTTGTTCGGCCAGCCACCGGCACGCGATGCCGCCCTGCTGCGTGCCGCCAACGCGCCAGCCACGCCCTACTGACACAGGTTGCCGGGCGGCGCGGCAAGATGCGCTCACCGAAGCCAGCCACCAGCCCGCCATGCCCACCGCCGATGAACTGCGTGCCCTGCTGATCCGCAACGTCAACGACGGCCCGCTCGACCGCTTCGAGCGCCCGCCGCGCTATGACACCCAGATGCTGCCGTTGTCCGACGGCACCGCCGCGCGCAAGCTCGGCGCCGGCTTCGACATCGTCGCGCCCGGCAAGCAGAGCTGCCCCTACCACCTGCACCATGGGCAGGAGGAAATGTTCGTCGTGCTGAAAGGCGAGGGCACGCTGCGCGTGGCGGGCGAGCTGCTGCCCATCAGGGAGGGCGACGTGGTCTTCATCCCCGCCGGGCCGGCGTACCCGCACCACATCCTCAACACGTCCGACGCGCCGCTGCACTACCTCAGCATCAGCACCAAGGAATGGCCCGACGTCTGCGAGTACCCGGACTCGGGCAAGGTCAGCGCCATCCCGGGCCCCGGCGGCTGGCGGCTGCGCCAGCGGCTGGAGAACACGCTGGACTACTGGGACGGCGAGCCGTGAACGCTCAGGGCAGCGTGTCCAGCACGGCCGCCCAGCTCGCCGCGACCTTGGCGTAGCCGCTGCGGTTGGGGTGGATCTCGTTGGCGAAGTCGCCCGAATCACCCGCGCTGCCGGGTTGGCCGAGCACCAGGCCGGCGGCCTGCGAGTCGATGAGCCGGATGGGCCCGACGCCGGCATGGCGGCTCACGCGGTCGGCGATCAGCTGGGCCAGCAGCGCGGACAACCGCGTCATCAGCAGCTTGCCGATGGGCAGCCAGTGCTCGCCGGGCACCGCGTAGGTGACGAGCGCCTTCTGGATCCACGGCCCGAACGACGGGCCGGCCGGTGCCGGCCGCGGCTGCAGCAGTGCATAGTTGTGCAGCAACAGCGGCGTCTGCCGGTTGGCGGCCTTGGCGTCGCGCAGGTCCAGCAGTTCGTTGAAGACGTTGCCCAGGTAGGTGCAGAACGTCTGCCAGCCCGGCCCGCTCAGGTACGACGCCGGATCGCCAGGCGACACCACCTCCGCCTGCGTGAGCAGCAGCCGCAGGTCGATGGCCTTCTGGGGCCCCACCTGGAGCGCGTCGATGAGGTCGTTGCCGCCGCCCGACACCAGGATGGCGCTCCAGGTGCGGGCGACGTTGCCGCTGAGCAGCTGCGTGAACTGCGGCGCGCGCATGGTGTCCACCATGTGACGCAGCACCGCGCCGGGCGCGGCGCAGTTGACCACCACCGCGGAGCGCTGCAGGCGCAGCTCCTGCAGCACGTTGGTCGTGCGCGTGGGCGGGATCGCGCCGATGGAGAACCACGAATCGCCCTGCGCCAGGAACCGCAGGCCGTACAGGTCCAGCGGGAAGGGGTCGTCGCTCTGGGTCAGCTGGTAGGGGCTGATCAACTGCACGGGTTCGGCCATCGCGTTGCTCCGGTGGTTCGCATCCTGAAGGCCTTGCGCTGCGCGCCGGCCGTGAAGGCTGCCCAGTGGAACCGACGCCGAGCGGGCCGGCCATCATCAATGCAGATGAATCGCGCGCCCCAAGGGGCTCAGTAATGCGGCGGCAGCTCGTCGCGCAGGCTGCGAAAACCGGCTGGCTCGGCCGCCACGGCCTGGGCGCGCAGGTCCACCAGCTCGCGGATGAGCCGGTCGATCTGCGCCTGCTGGCGCACGACGACCTGGTTCAGCGACTCCACCGTGTCTTCGGTGAAGCTGGCCTTGATCTCCAGCTCGGTGATGCGTTGTTCAAGGGCTTGCAGGGTGTCCATGGCCGCTATGGTGCCGCAAGCTGGAACTCCACCCGCGACCAGTGTCCCAGCCCGTCCATCACCGTGAGCCGGTGCGGACCGGCGCGCGCCACCCGCAGCGTCTGCGCGGCGCCGGCCGTGGCGCTGGCGGCCATCCACTGCCCGTCCAGCAGCCAGGTCGCGCCCTGCTGCGCGCCGATGGCCTGCAGCTTCAGCACCACGTCGTGCTGGCCCGGCGCGGGGCGCAGCACGGTGCCGGGCTCCAGGCCCACGACGCGCAGCCGGTTCGCGACCGGCTCGCGGCTGCCGCAGCCGGCGCGCCACGGCAGGCGCTCCAGCGGGTGGCGCTGCGCGGCGTCCAGGAACGGCCCCAGCAGCGCCGGCCAGCGCACCGCGTCGAAGCGCTCGGCGTCCGCCGCGCAGCCCGGCTGCACGCGCTCGCCCGCCGCCACCCAGACGGGCTCGGCCAGCGGCCCGGGCCGCAGCCGGTCGGGCAGCGTGGGCGGCACGGCGCCGTCCAGCGTCCAGGCGATGCGGTGCTGCAGGCACAGCCCGGGCGCGGTGGCCGATTCGGCCACGCCCTGCGGCCAGCAGATGGGCACGGCGGCGACGCTGTCGGGCCGGCGCCGCGGCGCGAGCTGCTGGCGGGACTCGGCCGGCCCCAGCGCCGCCGCCAGGTCGCGCAGCAAGGGCGCTGCCGAGTTGGCGCCGAAGTGGCCGGGGTTGGGCGTGCCGTCGGGCCGGCCTATCCACACGCCGAAGGTGTAGCGGTCCGTCACGCCCAGCGCCCAGGCGTCGCGAAAGCCAAAGCTGGTGCCCGTCTTCCACGCCACGCGCTGGCCGCTCTCGCGGAACGGGCTGCCGGGCCGGCCGCCGTTCTCCAGGATCTCGCGCACGATGAAGGCCGCGCCCTCGCTCATCAGCCGCGACTCCTTCAGCGGCTCGTCGGCCGTCAGCCGCGGCCGGGCGGCCACGCCGCCGCGGGCCAGCGCCGTGTAGGCGCCCACCAGCTCCTCCAGCGTCGTGCTGCCGCCGCCGAGGATGAGGCTGAGGTTGGGCGCCGCGTTGGCAGGCATGCGCAGCTTCACGCCCGCGTTGCGCAGCCGGCCGGCGAAGCGCTCGGGGCCCAGGCGGTCCAGCAGGTCCACGGCCGGCACGTTCAGCGAGCGCTGCAGCGCTTCGCTGACGCTGACCGGGCCGGAGAAGTCCGCCTGGAAGTTGCCCGGCGCGTAGCCGCCGAAGTTCTGCGGCGCGTCGATGAGCAGGCTCTCGGAGTGGATGAGGCCTTCGTCCAGCGCCATGCCGTAGAGAAACGGCTTGAGCGTGGAGCCCGGCGAGCGCCGCGCGCGCACCATGTCCACGTGGGCGCCGCGGCGCGCGTCGGTGAAGTCGGCCGAGCCGACATAGCCGCGCACGGCCAGCGTGCGGTTGTCCACCACCAGCGCGGCCAGCGACACGGCGTCGGGCAGGCTGTTCAGGCGGTCGGTCAACAACTGCTCCAGACGGGCCTGCAGGCCGGCGTCCAGCGTCGTCTGGATGACGGCGTCCGTGCGGCCCTCGCGGCGCGCGGCCTGCCGCACGCGCTCGGCCGCCAGCGGCGCCAGCCAGCGTGCGCGCAGCGGCGGCGCGAAGACGCGCTCCAGCTTGGCGTCGGCCACGTCGGCCGCGCTCCACACGCCCAGCGTCTGCATGCGCGTCAGCACCTTGTCGCGTGCCGCCTGGGCGGCCTGCACCGCGCGATCCGGGCGCAGCCGCGTGGGCGACTGCGGCAGCGCCACCAGCAGCGCGGCCTCGGCCTTGGACAGGTCCGCCGCACCCTTGCCCAGGTAGGCACGGCTGGCCGTCTCCACGCCCTCCAGCGGCCCGCCCATGGGCGCGAGGTTGAGGTACAGCGACAGGATCTCGTGCTTGCTCAGGTGCAATTCGAGCTGCAACGCACGCGCGATCTGGCGCAGCTTGGCCGGCACGCTGCGGCGCGCGGCCTTGTCGTCCACCAGCCGCGCGACCTGCATCGTCAACGTCGACCCACCCGAGACGATGCGCCCGTGCCACGCCCACTGCCAGGCTGCGCGCGCGAGGGCCACGGGGTTCACGCCCGGGTGCCAGCGGAACCAGCGGTCCTCGTAGTGCAGCAGGGCCTGCAGGTAGTTCGGCGACACGGCCTCGGGCGTGGTCGGGTGGCGCTGCGCGCCGTCGTCGCCCGGCCAGGCGCGCAGCGGGCTGCCGTCGGCGGCGAGGACGGTCAGCGTGGGGGAGTCGGCGGTGGGGGTGGGGAGGGGGAAGAAGAAGTCGAGGGCGAGGATGAGCAGCAGCAGGGCGGCGATGGCCAGCTCGATGCGGCGCAGGCGCCTGGAATCCATGCCAGCCACGCGCCCGCGGTCACTTCCAGAAGCTGAGCAGGGAGCGCTTCTTGCGCTTGAACCGCAGCAACGCGATGGCCTCCGGGTTCAGCTGGTCGGCATCCATGACGCCTTCGATCGTGAAGCCGAAGAACTCTCGCAATGCCACCTCGCCCAACTCCAGCGGATGAAAGGGAATGGGGTAGGGTTCTTCGCCTGCTTCCAGATCTTCCGGATCATCCGCACTGTGTTCGCCTGCCCAGAACGGCATCTCGAAGGGTAGGCGGTCGCCGATGTCTTCCAGAATGCCGCTGTCCGGCGCCACGCTCAGCGAGCGCACGAGAACACCGTTCTTCCACACGGCGAAGGCAAACCAGTCGACGACGCTGTGCATGGCATGGACGCAGACCGTCTGCGCATCAACGGTTGCACGCAGGAAAGAAGGCGGCAACTGCGACGGCCGGTCCAACGCGAAATCGTGCGCGATTGCGATGCCTGCGGTGCCGAAGCGGGACACCAGCACTTCGTCTTCCGCGATGTAGGTGTTGCTCAACGTGCTGTCGGCCAGCAGCTCCAGCTTGTCCTTCGGAAACAGCGCGGCCGCGAACGCCACGCTGCCTGCCCTGTCCGGTGCCGGCAACGCAGCGAGTTCTCGCGGCAGATCGCCGTTGCTGAACGCCAGCATGCAAGTCTTGGCTCCCATGTATTCCCTCTCCTTGGTCGCATATCAATGGGGACTCGACGCTGCCTTCGCCGCCCGCACCTGCTGCAGCTCCGTTGTCAGCCACTGCGCACTTTCCACCGGCGCCTTGCCCGCGCAACGGACGAGGTAGGGCTTGCCGCTCATGCTGCTGGACGACGCGCCGCGGGCGATGAACTGCTCGGCCGTGTCCACCATGCCCTTGCCTTCGAGGTAGTCGAGCTTCTTCAGCAGATGGGCTCGGGCGTCGGCGCCGGCATACCAGCTGCCGTTGCGGTTGAACTCGCAGCCCGAGGCCTGCAGGCGCGTCAGCAGCGCGTCGACCTCGGCGCGCGCGGCCAGAGGCAGCGGGGCGGCATGGGCGGCTCCGGCGACGAGCAGGGACAAGGCGAGAACGACAGCTCTCATGGCGTGCGACTCACACAAGGATGACGGTGTCGCTGTAGCGCGCCAGCAAGGGGTCATGCGTGACCAGCCGAAGCGGCTCGGCGAGCGCCTGGGCGGCCAGCATGCGGTCGAAGGGATCGGCATGGTGGGCGGGCAGTTCGCCCACCGCCGCCGCGTGTTCGGCCGAGACTGCCAGCATCAGGAAACCGGATTCCTCGAAGTAGGCCAGCGCCTGCAGGCCGGAAACCGGCATGTCGCCCCGCCCGAGCGAGTGCTTGATGGCGATCTCCCACACCGAGGCGGCGCTGACCCACACCGTGTTGCCTGGCGCCAGGATCAGCGCGCGCGCGCGCGCCGGCAAGCGCGGGCTGTCCGCGATGGCCCACAGGGCGATGTGGGTGTCCAACAGCAGGTTCATGCGCCGCCGGGCCCGCCGAACAGTGCGGCCACGTCGGTGTTGTGCGCGTCGATATCGTCCGGCACCTCGATCAAGCCCTTGGCCACGCCAATGCGGGCGGTCGCCGGTCGGGTCGACAAGGCCACCAGACGAGCCGCCGGCCGGCCGTTGCGCGCAATGACGATCTCCTGCTCGGCACCGCTTTCCACGGCCTCCACCAGCCGCGAGAGGCTGGACTTGGCTTCGAGCATATTGATGGCATTCATGGCAATCCAGGTAGGTTAGCTAACCTTGGCTAATCTAGGGCGTCGGCGTGGTTGCGTCAAGTCAGCGCGTTCACTTCTTGTCCACCACCGTGATCTCCCCCTCCGCCTTGCCGATGCCGCGGATCTCCGGCCGGTACATGTCCTCCGCAAACGTCGCCGGCACCACGTACCGGCCCGGTGTCACCGCACGCACCAGATAGAACATATCCAGCGTCTGCCCTAGCCGCGCGGCGGCGACGAAGCGGTCGTCGCGGTATTCGGTGTGGACGATGCGTTCGTTGGCGTTGGCCTGCGCGACGTTGACGCCCTCCACCGTGAACTCGCCGGCCTGCGGGCCCTGGCTGAGGTTGAGGTTCTCGATCTCGAAGCCGGCCGGGATGCGGTCCACGACCAGGCCGTCCTTGATGGTCTGGGCGGCCTTCACGCGCAGGCGCACGACGAACATCTCGCCGGTGGCGAACTGGCGCGCCCCGCCCGACAAGTTGAGCGGCTTGCCATCCGTCGTGAACATCGCGCGCTCCACCGAGATGCGGTCGCTGGTGGGCGCCAGCGGCTTGGTCGGGTAGCCCTGCGCTGTCACGTCGAGGTACAGCGGCGTGCTGCCGTCGTTCTTCAGCGCGATGCCGCTCCTGAGCTGCGCCAGCTCGAAGCCCTGCTGGCCCACGCCGCTGCCGGTCCAGGCATCGGCCTTGGCGCCGACCGCCAGTGCGGTCTTCCACGCGTCGTCCTTGCCGGCACCGTGGGTGGCGGCCTGCACGGCGAGGAACAGGGCCAGGCGCTCCTGCGTGGAGTAGTAGTTGCGGCGACCGAAGTCGTCGGCGAGGTCGAACAGCAGGTTCTCGCGCTTGTCGTGCGTCACCTTGTGGCGCAGCAGCAGCGCGTAGGCCAGCGCCCGGTCGCGCACGCGTGAGCCGTAGTCGCCCAGCCACTGGCCCCAGGCGTTGTTCGGGTCGTCGGGCTGGTAGCCGTAGCCGCGCGTCATCGCGTCGTCCAGCGCCGCCTTGGCGCGGTTCTCGTCGCCCATCAACTTGAGTGCCAGGCTGAGCTGCACCAGCGGCAGCGGCGACAGCGCGTGGCTGCGGTATTGGTCGTGCAGCGTGCGCAGCGTGGCCAGCGGCGCCTTCTGCTCGCGGGCCAGGATGTAGCCGGCGTGCGCGGCCTCGGCGAAGCGCTGGTGCGACAGGCGCAGCGTCTCGGCATCACGCCAGTCGGCGATGCGGCCCTTGTCGTCACGCCGGGGCTCCTTGGCCGGCGTGGTCTGCTGCGCCGGGGCGCGCTGGAACTGCTCCAGCAGGTTGTCCAGCGAACGCTTGAGCATGGCCTCCGGCACGGCGAAACCGGCGTCGCGCGCGTCCTGCAGGAAGCCGGTCACGTAGGCCGACAGCCAGCCCTCGTACGAGCCGCTGGCGGCCCACAGGCCGTAGCCGCCCTTGGGCTGCTGCATGCCGGCCAGGCGGGCGAAGGCGGCGTCCAGCCGCCTGGCGCGTTCCTCGCGAGGCACGGGCTTCAGGCCCCAACGCTTGGCCGCGTCGTCGTCGATGAACAGCAGCGGGTAGGCGCTGGACGTCGTCTGCTCCAGGCAGCCGTAGGGGTACATCAGCAGGCCCGTCACCTGGTCCTTGATGTCGATGGGCGGCGTGTTGGACACGCTCAAGCTGACGCTGGCCGAGCCGGCCCAGTAGGCGTCCAGCAGCGCCTTGTCCAGCGCCTGCGTGGCGCCCGGCTCCAGGCGGATGCGCCGGCTCTCGCGCGTCAGCGGCGTGATGGGCTGCACCTGCAGCGCCGCCTCGCGCGTGAGGTTGAGACTGCCGGCACTGACCTTCACGGTGATGGGCGCCAGCCCGTAGGCATCGAGCGCCTCGGCCTGGAAGCGCAGGATCTGCCGCTGCTTGTCGGCCAGGCGAATGGGCTCGGCGCTGCCGGTGATCCTCACCGGCCCGGTCGCCGTGGCGGACACCTTCACGTCCTGCGGCGCGCCGCTGAGGTTGGTCACGTCCAGCGCGAGGGTGGCCTTGTCGCCGGGCGACACGAAGCGCGGCATGTTCAGCTCGGCCACCAACGGCGCGGCGACGACCGTGTCGGCCTGCGCCGAGCCATAGCTGTCCGCGCTGCTCACCACGGCCATGACGCGCAGCGTGCCGTTGAAGTCCGGCAGCTTGAGGTTCAGCGTCGCCTCGCCCTTGGCATCCAGCTGCACGGGGCCGCTGAACAGGTCCACCAGCAGCACCTTGCGCGGCAGGCTCTGCGTGTCGCGTTTGCCGGCGTCGCCGCCGAAGCGCTGCCTGGCCTGGTTGCCCTCCATCTTCTCGATGAGGCGACCGTACAGGTCCAGCATGTCGGCGCCGTAGCGGTGCTTGCCGAAGAAGAAGTCCTGCGGGTCGGGCGTCTTGAAATTGGTGATGTTCAGGATGCCCACGTCCACCGCGCTGACGGTCACGATGGCCGCCTTGCCGGCGAGCGCGGGCACCTTGACGCTGACGGGCAGCGGCACGGACGGCTGCGTCTTGGCCGGCACGGTCAGCGCCACCTTGGCCTTGCGGTCCTCGCGATTCAGCGGCAGGTGCACCAGGCCCAGCGCGCGGGCCGGCGTCACGCGGTCGCCCTGGCTGCCGGGGCGGAACGCGGCGACGGTGATGTAGAGGTCGTGGCGCGCCCAGCTGGCGTCGGCTGAAATGGGAATGGACAGCTCCGTGCCGCTGGCCTTCACGGCGATGCGCTGGGTCCACAGCACGCGGTCGCCTTCGACGGTGACGATGGCTTCGCCGTCGTGCGGCGGCTTGATGGACAGCTTGGCCACGTCGCCCGGCTTGAACGGGGCGCCCTGCAGCTTGAGCTGCACGCGGTCGGGCCGGTTGCCGATGTCGTCGGCGTCCTGCGCGCCGTAGCCGGCGTAGAAGCCGTAGCGCAGCGCGAGACCCGTCTCCGGGTCGGTGACCTCCAGGCGGTAGCGGCCCCAGCGCACCGGCAGCGCGACCTTGGTGCGCGCCGTCAGCGCCAGCGTGCGGGCCTCCACCAATTCCTCGTTGACGTTGAAGCCTGAGTTCCAGCCGCGGCCGTCGTCATAGCGCCAGTACCACTGGCGCTCCTCGTAGATGAGCTTGAGCTGCACCTCCTTGGCCGGCTTGAAGTTGCCCGCCGCGTCCACGCGCGCCAGCTCGAATTCAGCCAGGCCGCCTTCGGGCGACACGTTGCGGTCGAACAGCGGCCGCACGCCGATGAGCACCGGCGCGGGCCACCAGGTGCGCTCCAGCGTGCGCACCACCGGCCGCCCGCCGGACTCCAGCAGGCTGAAGGCCGCGCGCAGCTTCATCGGCGACTTGCGCTCGCCGAAGGCGGTGGCGATGGCCACGCTGGCCTTGCCGTCGGCGTCCAGCTCCTGCTCGGGCAGGTCTTGCCGGTTCCTGGCCTTGTCGTCGGCCAGGTCGCCGAAGATGAAGCCGGGCAGCTTGGCCGGCAGCGGCATCAGGAGCCGTTCGGAATAGGCGCTGGCCTGCAGCCGGTTGCCGGCGGCGGGTGCGCCGTAGAGGTAGTCGCCCTGGGCCTGCACCGTCACGCCGGCATCGCCGGTCAGCGTGGCCTCGGGCGCGGTCAGCGCGAGCTTCATGCGCTCGGGCAGGAACTCCTCGACCTTGAACGCCCACTGCGTGTCGGGCGTCTTCGCGCCGGGGTCGATGCGGGCCTGCACGGTCCAGCCGCCCGTGGGGGCGTCGGCCGGCAGCGTGAGGGTCTGCTGGTAGTAGCCCGTGCCCAGCTTGCCAGGCTGGATGAGCTGCTCGACGAGCTTGCTGCCGTCGGGCTTCTTGACGGTCAGCGTGATGGGCAGCGGTTTGGGCAGTGGCTTGCCGTCGGCGTCGCGCGCCAGCACCGAGACCTGGAAGGTCTCGCCCGGCCGGTACAGGTCGCGGCCGGCGTAGACGAACAGCTTGTTGCTGCGCGACGGGTGGCCGGTGGCGTCGAACTCGCTCAGGTCCAGCGCCGCGTCGCGCAGCGACAGCACGGACATCTCCTTGCCGCCGCGGCGCGCCAGCACGGCGCGGGCCTTCTCACTGCTGCCGGTGAACACGGCATGCCCGTCGCCATCGGTCTGCGCCTGCGCGATGGCCTTGCCGGCCTCGTCGACCAGGCTCAGCTCGATGCCCGACAGCGCACCGCCGCTCTTCAGCGACGTGGCGAACACGTCGATCTGCGCCGCATGCCTGCGCAGATGCAGGCCGATGTCGGTCACGTAGTAGTGGGTGACCTGGTAGTCCCAGCCGAAACGGCCGGGCTGGTTCATGACGGCCACGTAGATGCCGGGCTCCTGCAGCTCCTTGATGGTCTCCACCGGCAGGAAGCTGACGTTGCGCCGGTTGGGCCGCGTGTCGGTCGTGAAGCGGCCGATGTAGACGCTGTCGCTCATCGCACGCAGCTCGTCCAGCAGCCAGCCACCCACGGTGCCTTTCAGGCGGCGCTGGTTGTCGCTGTAGCCGTCGTAGGAGTAGCCCTCGCCGTCCTCATCGCCGGCGCCGGCATTGCCGCGCTCGCGCCGGCCGCCCACCTGCTCCAGGAAGGCCGGCAGCGACGCCGGCTTGATGCGCAGGAACTGCACATCCACCTCGGGCGTGTTGACCGTGACGATGGGCAGGCCGCCGTTCTGGCCGGCCGGCAGCACCAGGCCGCGGCTGGCGAAGTAGTAACTGTCGGGCATGGCCTCGCTGACGGCTTCGCAGGTCTGCGCGGTGGCCAGCTTGGCGCCGGAGCGCGCGGCCAGGTCGGGCTTGAGCACGATGCGAAAGCTCCGGTCCGGCGTGGCGAACGGCAGGTAGAGCACGCGCGGGTTGTCGCCCAGCACCCAGCGGGCGGCCAGCGGCTTGAAGCTGGCGTCCGGCGGCGGCGTCGGCTTGCCGTCGTGCTCCGACTTGGCCGGCGCGGCGCCTTCCAGCGCGGTGACGAGGGCGCCGAAATCCTGGCGCGAATCCAGCGGCTGCGTGAAGCTCACGGCGATGGCCGGCGAGCCGTCGAGCAGCCGCGGCTTGCAGTCCATCAGCGCGAACGCGGCCTGCTCGCCGCCGATCTCGGCACTGCTGGGCAGGCCCGGTCCGGCCTTCTGCCAGGCCCACCAGGCGCCGCCCGCCAACACACCCGCCCCGACCAGGCCCAAGACGGCCTTCTGCCACGCGACCATGGAATTCCTCCCCGCAATGTGCCGGGGAGTTTAGGCATGGCCGACGGGGGCTCAGGCCATGTTTTGGGGGACAGGCGCGTTACGGCTTCCTGTCGCCCTTGGCGCTGATCGAGCCCATGCCCGACACCGAGCGCTGCACGTTGGGGCTGCCGAAATAGTCCACCGAGCCGACGCCGGAGATGTTGGCCGTCAGGTCGTCCGTCACCCACAGCACCACGTTGCCGATGCCGCTGACGCTGACGCGTGCGCGCTGCGCCTGCAGCCGGTCGGCGATGACCTTGCCCTTGCCGGAGATCTGCAGCGCCATCTCGTCCACCCGGCCGCCGAGCTGGCCGTCGCCCGCACCGGAGATGACGAAGTTGAGTTGGCGGGCGTCCAGCTGGTCCAACCGCGCAAGGCCGGCACCGCTGATGTTCAGGCGCAACTGGTCCACCTTCAGCGGGCCCGGCGCATGCACGTCGCTGGCGCCGGTCAGCGACAAGGCCTTCAGCTGGCGCATCTCCACCTGCACGAAGACCTTGTTGGTGTGCCAGAACTTCCAGCCGCCGGCCGGGCGGATGACGAGCTGGCGGCCGGACAGCTCCACCTCCACGCCCTTCTGCACGTCGGCGTCACCGGCCACGAAGACCTGGTCGCGCTCGCCCTGCACCAGCAGCACGCGGGCCGCGCCGGCCAGCTCCAGCCGGTCGAACGTGCCCGGCGTGTACAGCCGGCCAGGCTCGGCCGGAGCCGCTGGCGCCGCGGGCGCGGCCGGCGCAGCAGGGACGGCGGTCGGGGCGGTCGGCGCGACAGGTGCGACAGGCGCCACGGCGGCGGGCGGCGGGCTGGGCTGCGGGTAGGGGTGGGGCTGCGCCTGGCCCAGGCCGGCGGCCAGCAGCAGCGCCAGGGGCAGCAGGCGTTGGATGGCGGTCACAGCGACTGCTCCCTCAGCATCTTGGACACCTCGCGGTTGGCCGTGATGCGCGTGCCGTCGCGCAACTGCACGACGAGCTGCGAGTTCTCGTCCGGCGTCATGCTCTCGACGAAGTCCAGGTTGACGATGCAGCCGCGCTGCACGCGCAGGAAGCGCGCCGGGTCCAGCCGCGACTCGAAATCGGCGATGGGCAGGCGCACGAGGAAGCTGCGGCCGCGGCTGGCAATGGCGGTGTACTTGTTGTCCGAGCGCAGGCACTCGATGGCGTCCACCTGCAGCGGAAAGATCTTGCCCTGGTCGCGCACCAGCAGGCGCGTCAGCGGCGCGTCGGCCGGCGCGCTCAGCGAGGCCGTCATCTGGGCCACGTCCGCCGGGCTGGGCGCCGCGTCGCGCATCACATGGGCCACCGCCTCGTCGAAGCGCTCGCGCGAGAACGGCTTGAGCAGGTAGTCCACCGCGTGCAGCTCGAAAGCCGTCAGCGCGTGCTGGTCGTAGGCCGTCGTGAAGATGATGCGCGGCTGATGAGCGTCGCCCTGCAGCGCCTGCACCACCTGCAGCCCGGTCAGCCCAGGCATCTGGATGTCGGTCAGCACCAGCGCCGGCTTGAGCGTGCGGATCTGCGCCAGCGCGTCCTCGCCGTCTTCGCAGACGGCCACGAGCTGCAGGCCCGGCGTGGCCTTGACCCAGTCGGCCAGCGCCTCGGCGGCCAGGGGTTCGTCTTCGGCGATGAGAACGGTGGTCATGTCAGTCCCTCGGTCGTCGAGTACGCCGCCCGATCCCCCGAGGGGATGGCGGGCCGGCTTGGGGCGGCCCGGCGCTCGGCCCGCTGCCACGTGGTGGTGATGGTGTTCATGTCTGCGGTATGAAGAGGTCGACGCGAAACCCCGCGCCAGGAGCCGTGTGGATGCGCAGGCGCGCCTGTCCGTCGTAGTCCAGCGCGAAGCGCTTGCGCAGCGCCGCCAGGCCCACGCCGCGGCGCTGGCCAGGTTGCGGCTCCAGCGCCTCGGGCTCACACCCCGGGCCGTCGTCGGCCACGGCCAGGTCCAGCCCGTGGTTCAGCGCGTTGCGGCGCGCGGTGATGGTCACGCGGCCGCCGCCCTTGCGCGGTGCCACGGCGTGCAGGATGGAGTTCTCCACCAGCGGCTGCAGTGTCAGCGGCGGCAGCTCGTCGGCCATGACGCGTTCCTCCAGGTCCCAGTCCACGCGCAGCCGCGTGCCCAGCCGCAGCGATTCCAGTGCCAGGTAGTCGCGCAGGAAATCGACCTCGTCGGACAGCATCACGCGGTCTTCGGCGCCGCGCTTGGTGTCCAGCACGTAGCGCAGCATGGATGCGAACTTCAGCAGCGCATCCTCCGCGGCGGCGGGGTCCTTGCGGGTCAGCGCGATCAGCGAATTGAGCGTGTTGAACAGGAAATGCGGGTTCAGTTTGCCGCTGATGGCCGACAGCTCGGCCTTGGCCAGCGCGCTCTCGGCCTGCGCCGCATGCACGGCCGCGGCGCGCGCCGCACGCGCCTGCAGCACAGCCATGAAGGCGGTGGCGATGGTGATGTAGACCACCACGCCCCACACCGAGCGCCACAGCAGCCCGGCCAGCAGCACGGCGCCGGCGTGGTCGGTGCCGAACAACGCGGCGTTCACGGCGAACTCCCCCGCCTGCCACAGCGCCGCGAAGCCCAGCGCCGCCAGCACATGGGCCAGCGCCGTGGCCGCCGGGCCGGCGTCGGAGCCGTGCAGCCGGCGCGCCATCGGCCACACGGCGACGCCCAGCAGCATCGGCGCCCACAGCATGGTGGTGGCCTGATAGACGGCCAGCCAGAACGGGTCCAGGCCCCGGTCGAACTCGCTGCCCGCCAGCACGAACAGGCACCAGGCCAGCGCGCAGCAGCCGGCATAGGCCAGCCACATCCGCAGTTGCGGGTGGCGTTTGCCGGAGCGTGGGCCGGGGGTGGTCATGGCTTCATCTTAGGGAGGCGGCCAGGCCGGTGCCGGGGCGGGGAGACGAAGTGCGGGCACCGGGGTGCGGGATGCGGTCTCCGGGGTGTTGCTGACGAGCGCCCGCGGGGGCATCGGCATAATTCGCTCCCTTCCCCATCGAATCCGGACGAGCGTCATGGCCAGCGTCAACAAAGTCATCATCATCGGCAACGTCGGCAAAGACCCCGAGCTCCGCTACAACCCCAGCGGCGGCGCCTGGGTCACGCTCAGCCTGGCCACCACCCGCAACTGGAAGAACCGCGAGACCGGCGAGCGCCAGGAAGAGACCGAATGGCACCGCGTCGTCTTCAACGACCGCCTGGCCGAGATCGTCGGCGAGTACGTCAAGAAGGGCCGCCCGCTGTACGTCGAAGGCCGCCTGAAGACCCGCAAATGGCAGGACAAGGAAGGCCGCGACACCTACACCACCGAAATCATTGCCCAGGAAATGCAGCTGCTGGGCGGCCGTGACGGCGGCGGTGGTGACGAGGGCGGCGGTGGCTACAGCCGTGGCTCGGGTGCTGCCGGCGGTGGTGGTGGCGGTGGCGGCTACAGCCGTGGCGACGACGAGGGCGGCGCCCGCCCGGCCGCGCGTCCGGCCGCGGCCCGCCCCCCGGCGCCGCGTGCACCCGCTCCGGCGCCGAAGGCGGCGACGGGGTTCGACGACATGGATGACGATATCCCGTTCTGAGAATCAGGTTCCTGATCAGCGAAAGGCCCACGGCAAAAGCGGTGGGCCTTTTTGTTTGGGCGATGCGTTTCAATGATCGCGTTGAGTGTCTGCTTTGCAGCGGTTGCGGTCTTGCGCTCCATCGAACTCGACGCCCGGGAGCTGTCGTTCAATGCCGGAGTTAAGCCGCGCCGAATATGACGGCCGCCAGAATGCACCCGCCAAACAGGAAAGAGAGCAGGGCCCGTTAACGCTATCGGGACAGGCCCTGGCCAGCGCCATTTTCTCGCGCGGCAATTCTCTCGACCAGCGTACTGATCGCCGCCTCCATGGCGCGCGCAGTTTGATCGCCACTCTGGTTGGTGATGACGAATATGCCAAGGTCGTACTTCGGCATGATATAGATATAGCACTGCGAGCGGGGCACGCCACCATGATGAGCATAGTAAATGCCCTTCAAGCGGTCGCCGTCGACGATGTTCCAGAAGTAGCCGATGCTGAACTCGGGATCGAATTCGACGAGGGTGCGACGCGATTCCGTCACGACGGGTCCGCCGGCCAACTGGAATTTAAGGTACTTCACCATTTCCGGGGCTGTCGCCTTCACGTTCCCGGAAGCGCCCCAGGGCAACTGCGGCATCGGCGTGGTCGGTACCGCGTTGTCGCTGTGATAGCCGACCGCAAGCCGGGCCGCCTCGGCGTCACTCAGCCTGATTCTGATGCCAGTCATCGCCGCAGCATCGCGAAAGAATCCGCGTAACAGCGACTCGTAGTCGCTCTTATAAACCGTTTCAAGAATATGCGCCGCCAGTTCCGTTCCGGAACTGGCGTAGGCGTAATCCTTTCCGGGCGCCCGGCGAATCTCGACAGCGTGCAGGTCCCTGAAGAAATCAGCCTTGCCGTAGCGCGTGTAAATGGCATTGAGTTCGCGGGGCGTACGCTGATCGGTGAAGTCCGCGAGCACCGTGTTCGCGCGTTCCGGCAACATGTTCGGCAGACCGCTCGTATGCGACAGCAGGTGACGGATGCGAATGGGATCGCCCTGGTACTGCAGGTTCGGATAGGCCTCGTGCAGATATATCCGGATATCGTCGTCCAGACCCAGCTTGCGCTCCAGGACGGCATTCGCCATCAGGGTTCCCGCCAGGGTTTTGCTCAACGAGCCGATTTCGTAGAGGGTCACATCGGTCGGAGGGCTTGGCTTTCCGGCTTCCATGTCGCCGCGATGACGGATGAATTCCTTGCCCCGATAGACTACTCCGATTGAGGTCGAGTGGAGCAACGGCTGCTTGATCAACGTTGCAGCAACCTCATCGATCTCCGCCTCCAGATCTTTCGCCGGGACATACTCGCCCGTGCAGCCCGCGACCAAAAGCGCGGCGGGCCATAAGAAGTGGTTAAACCACCGCCTGTTTCGAACCATCATCGAAGTCGCTTGCATGCGTCGGCGCTTGAAGGGAAATGTGGAGAGGGTTCTCAAGATAGCCGATTGCCGAGGCGTTCTCGCGGTTGCGCTTGTTCGACGGCGGTGGGAGCGGCCATAACCGCCAATAGCGAGAGCTCAATTTCAGTCCTCAACATTGTCTGACGCGCCGCTCTCACGTTCGCGCTCAGCGGGCGGCGTCGCCGTCCGCTGCAGCAATGGGTTGAAGCGCATACCGGCCAATCCCACCCAACGCCGAATTTGGAATTCGCCGCTCGGATCGATGGCATCTCCAAAGCCAAAGCGAACAATTGCTTTGGCAACTGAATGCGGCGGGTGAGGTAACAGGCATGGTGAGTGAATGGTGCGCTTCAACGCCCGCAGTAACCGGCTGTCGCAGCGCGCGACGGTTGCGATTGACGTCGCCTCGGTTGACGCTCGTCCAGGCATGCCGGCAGGGCGAGAATCGCGGTTTGCACCGCGCCTGGTCGGCTGGACAGCCTGTCCCTGCCCACGGCCGGTGCCGCCAGACTGCTCATGACCGACGCTCGATACACAACCCTGCCGCCCTGGCCCAACGCTTATCCGGCCAGCGGCGCCAGCGCCACGCTGAAAGGCCTCAACGAGGATTTCATCGTGACCGAACTGCCGCTGCAGCTGCCCTGCGGCGAGGGCGAACACCTCTGGCTGGACATCGAGAAGAACGGCGCCAACACCGCCTTCGTCGCCCAGCAGCTGGCCGATGCCGCTGGCGTGAACGAATGGGACGTGGGCTATGCCGGCCTCAAGGACCGCTACGCCATCACCCGGCAGTGGTTCAGCATCTATCTGCCGATCGGGAAGGGGAAAGGTGAGACGCCCGACCTGACCGGGCTCCAACACCCGGAATTCAAGGTGCTGAGCCAGAGCCGCCACGTGAAGAAGCTGCGCCCCGGTGATCTGCAGGGCAACCGGTTCCGCATCGTGCTGCGTGATGTGACCGGCGACCCTGAAGCGATGAAGGCCATCGAGGCCAATCTCAAGGCCGTGGCGTCGCAGGGCGTGCCCAACTACTTCGGCGCCCAGCGTTTCGGCTTTGAGGGCGGCAACGTCGAACAGGGCCGGGCCATGCTGGCGCGCGAAATCCGCGTGCGCAACCCAAAGAAGAAGGGCATCTACCTGTCGGCCGTGCGCTCCTTCGTCTTCAATGAGGTGCTGGCACTGCGCATCCAGCAGGGACTCTGGGGCCAGACCCTGCCTGGCGACGTGATGGACGCGGCGGGCCGGCCCACCGGGCCGCTGTGGGGACGGGGCCGCGTGAGCACCACCGACCAGGCGCAGGCCCTGGAGAACGGCGTGGCTGGACGGCACGCCACCTTGTGCGACGGCATGGAACACGCCGGCCTGGACCAGGAGCGCCGCGCCCTGGTGGCCCAGCCGGTGGACATGGCATGGGCATGGCCGCAAGCCGATCAGCTGGTGCTCACGTTCTCGTTGCCCGCCGGCACGTACGCCACGTCCGTGCTGAACGAAATCCTCCGCTCCACGGAGCCTGACCGGCACGCAGAGAACGAGTCCGCGGCTGCCGAATGACGATGCCCGTCGAATGTCCGGCGATGGCCGCGAAGCCTCACCCACCCCGCGCCGCACTGGGCGCATGCCCGATCACCCGCTTGAACGCCCGGCTGAACGACGCCTCCGACTCGTAGCCCAGCCGGTCGGCCGCCACGGCGACGCGCATGCCGTCCTGGGCGATCCAGCGGCGGGCCTGGAACATCTTGACCTTGGCGACGTAGCGGGCCGGGCTCTCGCCCATGGTGCGGGTGAAGGCGTCCGAGAAGCTGGAGCGCGACGCACCCATCAGGCCGGCCAGGCGGAGCACGCTCCAGTCGCCTTCGGGCTGGGCGTGGATGGCGGCGATGACCTTGCCGATGCGCGGGCAGCGCACGGCGGCCACCCAGCCGGTGGCGCTGCCGCAGCCGCACTCCACCCAGGCGCGGATGATGCTGGCGGCCAGCGCGTCGGCCAGCCGGGCGAGGATGCCGCAGGCGCCGATGCGGTCCAGCGCCACCTCGCGCTCCATCGCGTCCACCAGCGCCGGCACGGTGGCGTCGCGGCGGGCCAGGTCGCCGGCCAGCATCAGCGGCGGCATCATCGCGATCAGCGGGTGCAGCGGGTCCAGGTTGAAGCGCAGCGCGCCGCTGAACATCACGTCGGCGGGCTCGGCGCCATCGCCCACGTCCCGCTCGGCGGGGCCGGCCGCACAGGCGCCGCCGCCGACGAGGTAGATGTTGTCGGACACGGGCACGCGCGCCAGCGTGCCGGCGTCCACCGCGGGCACGCCGGGGTCGCTGGCCAGCACGTGGAAGCTGCCGTGCGGCAGCAGCACGGCGTCGCCGGTCGTCAGGCGCACCCAGTCGCGCGAGGCGGTGCGCAGCCAGCAGCCGCCGCTGCCGACGAAGTGAAAGCGCGCCGAGCGCTGTGCCGGGAAGGCCACGGCCCAGGGCCGGCGCATCACGCAGCGGCCGTACTCGACACCGTCCAGACGCAGCCCGAGCAGGATCTCGGTCAGGGCGTCGCCCGATTCGGGACGCAGCGGCGATGGCGGCCGCGGGCCTCTGGACAAATCGTCAATCATTTCGGTTCTTCCGGCATGGAAACGCCGGGATGCTATGCCTAGCATCCGCTTCCGTTCCTCCAAGGGGTTTGCTGTTGTCCTCCTCGTCCTGTTCCACCTGCCCCACTGCCGTGGGCGCAGCCGCCGCGCCCAGCGCCCCCGCCGCCGTCGCGGCCCCTGCCACGACTGACCACGCCAACTGGCCCGCCGTCGCCTCGCTGACGCTGGGCGTGTTCGGCCTGGTGATGGCCGAGTTCCTGCCGGCCAGCCTGCTGACCGCGATGGGCGCCGACCTGGGCGTCAGCAACGGCGCGGCCGGCCAGGCCGTCACGGCGACGGCGCTGGTGGGCGCGGTTGCGGCGCCGTCGCTGCCGCTGCTGACGCGCCGGCTGGACCGCCGCGTGGTGATGCTGGCGCTGAGCCTGCTGCTGGTGGCGTCCAACGCGCTGGCGGCAACGGCCAGCAGCCTGCCGGTGCTGCTGGTGGCGCGCGTGATGCTGGGCATCGCGCTGGGCGGGTTCTGGTCGATGTCGGCCGCGCTGGCGATGCGGCTGGTGCCCGAGCGGCTGTTCGCGCGGGCCATGTCACTGATCCTGACCGGCGTGTCGGTGGCCACCGTCTGCGCGGCGCCGGTGGGCGCGTGGATGGGCGCGGCCTGGGGCTGGCGCAGCGCGTTCATCGCCGCGGGCGTGGTCAGCCTCGTCACGCTGGCCGTGCAGGCGGTGACGCTGCCGGCGCTGCCGCCGCGCGACAACCCCAGCCTGCGTGTGCTGGGCGAGCTGCTGCGCCGCCCGCCCGTTCGCGTGGCGCTGCTGGCGGTGCTGCTGGTCATCTCCGGGCACTTCGCCGGCTTCACCTACATCCGGCCGCTGATGGAGCAGGTGGCGCACCTGTCCGTGGGCGCGGTGTCGGGCGTGCTGCTGGCCTACGGCATCGGCGGCTTCTTCGGCAACCTGGCCGGTGGCTGGGTCGCGGGGCGCAGCGAGCGGCAGGCCATCGTCTGCGGCGGCGTGCTGATCGCCGCGCTGGCGGGCTGCCTGCTGGTGGCGGGCAGCTCGCCCGTCGTCACGGCGGTGGCGGTCACGCTGTGGGGCTTCGCGTTCGGCGCGTTCCCGGTGGGCTTCCAGACCTGGATCGTGCGCGCCGCGCCGGACCAGGCCGAAGGCGCGGGCGGGCTGATGGTGGCGGGCTTCCAGATCGCCATCGCCATCGGCGGCGGCCTGCTGGTGGACCGCATGGGCGCCCTGGGCGGCCCGGCGTTCGCGCTGGCGACGGTGACGCTGGGCACGCTGCTGACGCTGCGCCACGGGCCGCGGCCCCAGCCGCGCCAGGGCTGACGCTAGCGGGGCAGCCTGTGGCTGGCTTCAAGCGCCTGCCGGCAGCGGCAGGCCTGCGGGGCCCTCACCGGTCGACGCTGCGCCTTGCCTTGGCCAGCGCGCGCCGCGTGTCAGCGACCGCCGGGCTGTGGGGGTCGTATTGCTCCAGGTGGAGCGCGAGCGACTTCTGCAGCACGGGCAGCGCTTCAGCAGCGCGGCCGTCGCGCAGCAGCGACTCGCCCAGCACGGCGGTCAGGCGGGCCTCGGCGTCGCCCGCGAACCGGCGTTCGGGCAGGTCGTCGATCAAGGCCAGCGCGCCAGCGGCTGCCGCGTGCGCCGCGCCGGCCTGGCCGGCGGCGAGCAGCAGCGTTGCCTCCTCGATCCTGCGCGGCAGCAACAGCAAGGGATTGGGCTTGGTGCCGGGCGCGGCGGCGGGCGGCGGGTGGGCCTGGAAGTCCTGCAAGGCCTCGCCCGCCTTGCCCGCCGCCACCAGGTAGCGACGCCGTATCACCCGACCTTCCTCGGCGACGCGCTCGCCCCGGCCGGCCAACATGACGGCGGCGCGCTCGATGTCGGCGCCGGCCTCGGGGAGACGGTTCAGCGCGACCAGCGCGCTCGCGCGGGCCATGATGAATTGCCCGTGCAGGCTCGGCGTCGTTTCCGGGGGCAGCAGCGCGCGTGCCTGATCGATCGCGCTCAGTCCGCGAGTCGCATCACCATAGGCCACCAGCGCCCGGCCGTAGTTGGCCATCACCAGGGCGGGCAGGTGGCGCGCTTGGGCATAGTGCCGTTGCGCGCGCGCCCAGTCCATTTCCGGGCCAGCCGTGCGCAGGAAGTCGCGCAGCAGGCCGTTGCGGAGCTGGAACCTCGCGAGCACGAAGCGCGCGTCGTGCAGCACGGCCGTATCGCCGAGTTGCTCGGACAGCGCCACGGCGCGCGCCAGCGTGGCTGCGGCCGCTTCGAGCTGGCCGAGCCGTTCCTGCGCCTTGCCCAGCTCGGTCAGGAGAATGCCTTGCACGCCCTTGGCATCGAACCGGTCCGACCAGGCGAGCGCCTCGACGAGTGCATCGCGCGCTTCCTCGGGCTGCTCTGCGGTGCTGCTCACCTCGCCGAGGATTTGCAGCGCGTCGATGCCCTCCGGCGACGGCCCCAGCGCCCGCGAGATGGTGGCCGCGCTGCGCGCGCGAACCAGGGCCTTGGGCAGGTCGGTGCGGATGTACAGGCGCGCGAGTTCCGCGTCGATCTGCATGCGCACCAGGTCGCGGTCGACGGCACGGCGGCTGGCTGCGGCGTCAGCCTTGAGCAGGACAGCCAGGGCCTCGTCCCGCTGTCCCAGGTCGTCGAGCGTGTGGCCGACGGCGGCCGACGCGCGCAACGCGGCGTCGCTGCCCGGGCCGTGGAGCCGCGTGGCCAGGTCGAGCGCACGGCGAAACAGCGCCAGGGACTGCTCGAACTGCCACATGCCGCCATACATCTCGGCCAGCAGGTCGTACAGGCGCAGCTGCGCCTCCGGCTCGGACGCCAGGTCCGTGGCGATGCGCTCGACGCCGCGGTCGAGCAGCGTCCGCGCGGTCGTCTCGCCCGCCTTCTTCGGGTCCGGCTGGTACTTGCTGTTGGCGGTGAAGACCGACTCGATGAACCCCTGCACCGCCTTGGCCGTTGCGGCCTCGACCCGCGCCCTGGCGGCTTCGGCCTGCGCCCGCTGCGCCGACAGCCCGGCCTCGCGCGCCTGCCACAACGCGACCGACGTGCCCGCGACGAGCGCGACCGTGACCGCCGCACCCGCCGCCACCTGCAGGCGGTATCGGCGCACGAACTTGGCGGCGCGGTAGCGCCAGCCGTCGGGCCGTGCCTGGACCGGCTCGCCCTGCAGATGACGCTGCAGATCCTGCGCGAACGCGTCCATCGTCGGATAGCGTTCGGCCGGCGTCTTCTTCAGGGCCTGGTTCAGGATGGCGTCGAGGTCGCCCCGCAACTGCCGCGCCACGCGCGGGTCCGCCGCGCTGCGGCTCGCCAGCGGCGGCTCGACGGTGGCGATGGCCTCCTCCAGATCGGCGGCGCTGGCCCGCTTCAACCGGTACGGCCGCACACCGGCCAGCACCTCGTAGGCCACCACGGCCATGCTGTAGATGTCGCTGGCCGTGCCCAGCGGCTCGCCGCGGATCTGCTCGGGGCTGGCGTAGTCGAGCGTGAGCGCGCGGCCCGCCAGCTCGGTCAGCGCCGTGTCGCGCGTGCGGCCCGACTCCATCAGCTTGGCGATGCCGAAGTCCAGCAGCCGCACCTCGCCCGCCGGCGTGACAAGGATGTTGCCGGGCTTCAGGTCGCGGTGCACGACCAGCCGCGCGTGCGCATGCGCCACCGCGGCCATCACTTGCAGCAGGAGGGCGATGCGTTCGCGCACGCTGGGCGCATGCGCGCGGCACCAGGCGTCGATGGACTGGCCCTCGACATGCTCCATGGCCAGGAACGGGCGCCCCTGGGCATCGACCCCGGCGTCGTACAGCCGCGCGATGTGCTGGTGTTCGAGGGTCGCCAGGATGTCCCGCTCGCGGCCGAGGCGCTCGGCAAAGGCGTCGCCCCAGGCCACGCGCGGCAGCTTCAGCGCCACGCGGCGCTTCATCAAGCCGTCCGAGCGCTCGGCCAGCCACACGGTGCCCATGCCGCCGCGCCCGATCTCCGCGATCAGCCGGTACGCGCCGACGAGGCTGCCCGGCACCAAGCCATCGGCTGGCGGCTGCGCCGCATCGATGTCCAGCTTGGGCAGCCGGCCTAGAAAGTCGTCGGTCTCGACGCCGTGGCGGTGCGTCAGCAGCGCACGCAGCGCCTCGCGGTGCACGGCGTGCTCGCCGCCAAGGCTGTCCAGCCAGGTCTGGTGCTCGGACGCCGGCAGGCTGAGCGCTTCATCGAGCAGCACGCTGAGCGCAGGCCACTGCCCGGAGATTTCGGCGAGCCGCGTCACGCTGCGCCTTCGAATCGAGAACGGGGCGTCAACTGCGAAGCGCGTGGGCCAGCAGCAGCCGCGCCTTGTCCCAGTCGCGTCGCACGGTACGTGTCGACAGGCCCAGGGCCTCGGCGATCTCGGCATCGTCCAGGCCGCCGAAGTAGCGCATCTCCACCACCTGCCCGAGCCGCGCATCGATGCGGCTGAGATCCTGCAGCGCGGCGTGGATGTCCAGGATTTCGTCGGACGCAGCCGGCAGTGCGCCGATGAGCTCGGAATCGAGCGTGACCTGCTCCGCGTCGCCGCCGCGGCGGTCCGTCTTCGCCAGGCGTGCGGCGTCGACGATGATCGAGCGCATCACCGTCGCCGAGTAGGCCAGGAAGTGGGCGCGGTCCGCCGGGGTCAGCGCCTCGCGCTTGAGGAACTTGAGATAGCACTCGTTGACCAGCGCGGTGGTCTCCATCACACCGTCGCGGGAGCTGCGCGCCAGGCGCCGGTGGGCGACCCGCCGAAGCTCGGGATAGAGCAGCTCGAAGATCCGGTCGAAGGCCTCGCGGTCGCCGTCGCGGGCACGTCCGATCAACAGCGTCACTTCCCCCATCTCGTCGTACCGTCCCAAAGGATCTTCGGAGCGGTGATCGTAGCGGGCGTGCAGCCTGCTCCAGGCTGTCGCGCCTCCCTAGAAGCAGTGGTGATGGCGCCATCGGGTCACTCCGGCACGCGCGACGGGCGAGCTGTCAAGGCGCTGGCGCCCACAGGCAGCGCGCGCCAGCGGGTGGCCGACACCAGGCAGGCACAGGCGCAAGCCAGCGACAACGCCGCGACAGCGCCGATGCGGGGGGCCAGCAGGGCGAAGACCGTGCCAAACGCCGCCTTGCCAAAGAGCCCACCGACATAGCCGCGCAGGAAATTCGCGGCGGCGCGGTGCCCGCTGCTGGCATGTTCGACCATGGCCACCGACCCGGTGACCAGCGGGATCGACGACAGCAGGCCGGTCGCGAAGCCGCCCATTGCCGGGCCGACGGACGCCGCGATCGCCGTGAGCACTCCCGCAGCCGCTGCGACGAGCCACATCGACCGGGATGAGCGCGCCGTCGCCACGACGTCCGCGCGCGGCTTGGGCATCGCGGCGAAGGCCAGCGCACAGCACCCAACCGCCAGCGCCAGCGCGCAAGTCAGGTCGGCACTGGCCACGCCGGCCGGGACAGCCATGCCCAGTGCAGCGCCCAGGCCGCAGACGAGCGCGACCGCACTGCCGCCGTGCCGCGCGGCGCGCGCATAGCCCAGCGCGAAGGCCGCCAGCATGGCGCAGGCGGCAACGCTGCCCACCGCCGCGCTGATGGCGAACGCCGTGCCCTCTTCGTCCGCCAGCCACGCCAGCGTCGGCGCCGTGATGGTCGGCAGCGCGGCGACCACCCCTGCGAACCGGCGCCCGCCGTGTCGCGCCGCCACCATCACAAGCAACACGGCGCCTGCCGTCAGCAGTGCCTTGAACAACCCATCCATCGGACCCCCTTGGTGACAGCGCGACACAGCAGGCCGTCCTACCGGTTGAACGAGATGGGCGGCGCGGAACGGACACGCGGATGGAAGACGGGCGCGGCGGACGGGCCAATCCCGAAAAGAAGTTCGCAGCCATGTCCATCGCAGGCCTGGCACTTCGTTCAATGGCATAGCAGGTGCTGCGCAGGCGCAGCACTCCCCTCTCTTCACGGCGGAATTGCCATGGTCGGTCTTGCTTGGCTCGCGGCGCGTCGTCGCGATGGCGCCTCGGCTGCGTCCAGCACGCGCGCCCTCCTGTGCACGCTGCTGGGCCTGGCGTCGGCAGCCGCGTGCGCAGGGCAGGCGGCGCCCACGGAGCTGCTCTGCGGCATGCGCACGGGCGAGTCCACGTCGACGCTGCGCGTGGCAGCCGGGACCGACCCGCTGGCGCCGGCGAGCGTCAAGGTGGGCGACAGCTACGAAGTGCGCGCCGTGGCCTTGGGCGATGCGGCGGGCACGGACCGGGTCGCCCAGGTCGTCATCACCGTGCTGGACCTGGAGGGCGGTGGGGGTCCGGTGGTGCTCTCGCAAAGCCGCTGGCCTGCCGCGGGCGGCGAAGTCCTAGAAGAGGGCGCGGCATGGCGGCCGACCTTGTCGGGCTGGCAGCGGGTCTACTCGCCGAAGCTGGGCCGCGAGTTGGCCTGGGGCTGCGCGTTGGCGGGCAAGGGCTCGACGCACGCGGGCTGGGCGCGCGTGGACGCGACCGGGGACAGCGCGCACGCGGCGGCGCGCGTACCCGGTTTTGCCCGCGTGAATGCAAGCACGGCCACGGTCCGGCTGGCGTGGATGGGCGACGTCATGCTGGCCGACGGCCCGGGGCGCACCATTGCCCGCGGACGGGACCCGTTCAGCAGCGTCACGCAGGACTTGAAGGCGGCGGACCTGCGCATCGCCAACCTCGAATGCGTCATCGCCACCGGCGGCACGCGGGCCGTCAAGCCCTGGACGTTCCGCGCTCGCCCGCGCGTGCTGGACGCGCTGCGCCGCCACGTGGACGTCGTCTCACTGGCCAACAACCATTCCGGAGACTTCGGCCCGGACGCCTTCGCGCAGATGCTCGGCCGGCTGCAGCAGGCCGGCCTGCCTTACTTCGGCGGCGGCACCGACCTGCGCTCGGCCCACCAGCCCGCCATCATCGAGCGCCAGGGGCTGCGCATCGCGCTGCTCGGCTACAACGAGATGTTCCCGCGCCGCTTCGAAGCCGGCCCGGGCAGCCCGGGCATCGCCTGGGCAGACGAGGAGCAGATCGTCGCCGACATCCGCGCGGCCCGGGCGCAGGCCGACATCGTCATCCCTTATATGCACTGGGGGCAGGAGCACAGCGACACCTCGCATGCGCGCCAGCGCGCCCTCGCCCGCCTGATGATCCGCGCCGGCGCAGACGCCGTGGTCGGCACGCATCCGCATGTGCGCCAGGACACCGAGATCATCGACGGCAAGCCGGTGATCTACAGCCTGGGCAACTTCGTCTTCGACGGCTTCAGCGACGCGGACAACAACACCGGCTCCATCCTGTGGATGACGGTCACCGCGACGGGCGTCAAGGACTGGCACCTGCAGTCGGTCCACCTCGATGCCGCAGGGACCCCTCATCCGGTGCCTGTGGCCGTCGAGAAAACCGCCGCCGGTCACCTCGCCCTGAACCTGGCGTCGCAACGCGAAGCGCCGGCACACGCCCTCACCGGAGCCCAAGGCACCCGCTGAAGCAGCGACGGTGCTGACGCGAGCGGGTCAGCGCGCGGCGCCCAGCACCCCGGGCGCCGTCAGCTCGGCCAGTCGCTGCAGGCGCAGCTGCGCCTGCACGCGCGCCAGCAGCACCAGCGGGCGCAGCGGCAGGCTCAGGCAGTCGTTCGCGCCCAGCGCCAGCGCCAGTTCTTCGTCGCCGCCGCCCAGATAGAGCAGCGGCAGCCTGCGCGTGGCGGGCTGTTCTCGCAGCCGGCTCACCACCTCCAGGCCGCTGTGCTCGCCCACCGTGTCGCCCACCAGCACCAGGCGCGGCCCGGGCACCTCCGCTGCCAGGCGCAGCGCGGCCGCGGCGCTGCCGGTCTTGCGCACGCGGCAGCCTGACTCGCGAAGCAGGGCCTCGGTG
Organism: Roseateles sp.; assembly: GCF_965229315.1. Classification (GTDB taxonomy): domain Bacteria; phylum Pseudomonadota; class Gammaproteobacteria; order Burkholderiales; family Burkholderiaceae_C; genus Pelomonas. The sequence continues at coordinate 782,801 of NZ_CBDDJA010000001.1, read as the reverse complement.
GCATCGGGCACGGTGCCTGCGATCAGGATCAGCGGCGCCTCGGCGTCCACGTGGGCTTGGGCTTGGGCGGGATCGTGGGCGGGCATGGCGCGATCTTGCGCACCGCAGCCGCCGCTGGCGAGGGGGTCGGCGGGGGTATCCGCCAAGCCCCACAGCAGCTGTCCAGAATCCCCTACACAACTCGCGTGCCGGACGCGCCCGGCGTCGGCGACAGTTGCGGCATGGCCGCCCCGTCACCGCCCCGTCGCCTGGCCGCGCGCCCCGCGTGGCGCTTCGCGCTGCTGCCGGCGCTCGCGGTGGCGGTGCTGACCTGCGTGCTGCTGGCCTTGCAGCACCGCTTGCTGGGCCAGGAGCTGGTCGAGCGCAGCCTGGTGCGCAACCAGCAGCGCGCCGACGTGCTGGGCCTGCAGCTGCAGCTGGCGCTGCGCGACGCGGTCAGCCAGGTGCGCATCCTGGCCCGCTCGCCGCTGCTGCGGCCGGGCGCGCCGCTGTCGCGCGCGCGTGCGGAGCTGGACCATCTCGTGGCGCGTTCGCCGCGCTTCGTCTGGGTGGGGCTGGTCACGCCGGACGGCCAGGTGCTGGCCGGCAGCCGCGGCTGGCTGGAGGGCGGGTCGCTTGCCGAGCGGCCGGTGTTCAGGCGCGGCATCGACGGCATGGTGGGCGACCTGCACGAGGCCGTGCTGCTGGCGCCGCTGATGGCCAGGCTCCCGGGCGGCGCCAGCGAACTCATCGACATCGGCGAGCCGGTGCTGAACGACGCGGGCGAGGTGGTCGCCGTCGTCACCGCGCACCTGGGCCTGGGCTGGGTGCGCGAGCAGCTCGCGCTGGGCCTGGGCGAGCCGGACGCGGCCGCCGCGCAAGGGCTGCGCGGCCTTGTCGTGACCGAGCCCGGCACCCGCAGCGTCGTGCCCGGCACCACGCTGCCCGCCGACCTGCCGGCCGCCGGCGCGCCCGCGCAGGCCTGGGCGTCCGACCAGCAATCCGGCGCGCAGCGCTGGCTGGTGGCGCAGTCGGCCTTGCGCGGCATCAGTGGCGGCGAGGCGCCCATCCTGCCGTGGCGCGCCATCGTGCTGCAGAGCGAGGATGCCGCGCTGGCGCCGCTGCGTGCGCTGACGCGCACCATGCTGTGGGCGGGCGTCGCCACGGCGCTGGTGCTGGCCGCCGCCGGCTACTGGGCCGCGCGCCGGCTGCTGACGCCCCGGGCCCCACGCTTCGATGCCGACCTGACCCGCGGCAGCGCGCCCGCGCAGGTGCGAGTGACCGAGCGGGCCGCGCCCGCCGCGACGGCCAGCGGCCTGGGCACGCTGGCCGACGCGGCACTGGACACCCTGCTGGCCACGCTGGACGCCGACGGCCGCGTGCTGGCGTGGAGCGGCGGCGCGCAGGCCCTCAGCGGCCACCCGCCCGCCGACGCCGTGGGCCGCCGGCTCGACGAGCTGCTGCCCGGCGCCCAGCACGCCGCCGCATGGCTGCGCCAGGCCCAGGTGGAGGGCCGCTGCGAGATCGCGCTGCAAGGCCCTGAGCGCCGCTTCGAGGGCGCGATCTACGCCCTCGGCCCGGCGCCCGGCGCGGCGCGCTTCGGCCTCATGCTGCGCGACGTCAGCGCGCGCGCCGCGCAGGCCCGGCTGATGGCGTCGGCGCGCGACGAGATCGCGCAGCTCAACCACCGCCTGCTGGAGCAGGAGAAGCAGACCAGCCGCAAGCTCGCGCGGTCGCTGCACGACGAGCTGGGCCAGACGCTGGCCGCGCTGCGCCTGCACTGGGAGGCCTACCGCAGCGCCGCGGGCGAGCAGCGCGACCGGCTCAGCGAGCGCATCGCCGACCTTGTCGCGCAGGCCAACCGCCAGGTGCGCAGCGTGTTGGCCGAGCTGCGCCCGCCGCTGCTGGACGAGCTGGGCCTGGCCGCCGCCATCGACAACGAGATCCGCCAGCACGACGCTGCCGCCAGCGGCGTGCAGGTGACGCTGCTGGCCAGCGAGGAGGCGCAGCTGCAGCGCTGGCCGGCCGACATCGAATACGCCGTCTTCATGGTGGCGCGCGAGGCACTGCACAACGCGCTGCACCATGCCAACGCCCGGCAGATCACCGTGCGGCTGGAAGGCGACGAGGGGCTGCTGGAGATGCGCGTGGAGGACGACGGCGACGGCTTCACGCCGCTGGCCGAGACCGCGCCCGGCCAGCCCGCGCAACTGGGCCTGGTGGGCATGCGCGAACGGGCGCTGGCCGTGGGCGCGGAGCTGCAGATTGACGGTGGCCCCGGGCGTGGCACCATGGTCGTCCTGACCTGGGAATCCGCCGAGGCGCTCGACGATGAGCCGCATCTATTTGGTTGACGACCACGCCATCATGCGTGATGGCCTGCGCGTCGTGCTCGAAACCGCCGGCCACGAGGTCGTCGGCGAGGCCGCCGGCCCCACGCCCGCGCTGGCCGACCTGGGCCGGCTGATGCCCGACGTGGTGCTGCTGGACCTGCGGCTGGGCCAGCGCTCGGGCTTCGAGCTGCTGGACGAGCTGCGCCGACGCGGCCTGGACCTGCGCGTCATCGTGCTGACCATGTCCGACCAGCCCCGCCACGTCGCCGAGGCGCTGCGCCTGGGCGCGTGCGGCTACCTGCTGAAGGGCTCGGCCAGCTCCGAGGTGCTGCAGGCCGTGGCCACCGTGGCCGCTGGCGGACGCTTCCTGAGCCCGCAGGCCGCCGAGTTCGCCGCCACCCTGCTGACCGAGGGCAGCGCGCCGCCCGACGGCGAGGCGCTCTCGCCGCGCGAGCGGCAGATCCTGCTGATGGTGGCCCAGGGCGCCACCAGCCAGGCCATCGGCCAGGCGCTGCACCTGAGCCCCAAGTCCGTGGACACCTACCGCAGCCGCCTCATGAAGAAGCTGGGGCTGGGCGACATCCCGGCCCTCGTGAAATGGGCGCTGCGAGAAGGCCTCATCAGCCTGGACGAGGCCTGAAACCGGGACACGCCGCGGGCCGTGCCCGGAGGGCGTCGGTCCGCTCCTACAGCGGTTACCTACCCAGCCCGACGACGCCGGCACCCCGGCGCGCGCACATTGAGTACACGCGGTCCGCCCCGGCAGCCGTCACTCGTGTTCCACCCCCTTTCAGGAGTTCCATCATGGCCAGCGTCAGCCCCACCATTTCCTCGTCCAAGGTCGAAGGCACTAAGGTGTTCAGCCCCAGCGGCGACAAGCTCGGTTCCATCGACGACCTCGTCATCGACAAGCGCAGCGGCCAGGTCCGCTACGCCGCGCTGGAGTTCGGCGGCTTCCTCGGCATGGGCACCGACCGCTACCCGCTGCCCTGGGACCAGCTGCACTACGACACCACCAAGGACGGCTACGTCGTCAACGTCGACAAGGCGCAGCTGGAGCGCGCGCCGCGCTACGCGGCCGACGAAGCGCCCGCCTACAACGACGAGTACGGCCGCAAGGTCTACGACTACTACGGCTCCACCTGGTGGATGTAAGCCCGGCTGCTGAACGCACCCGACCACCCCTCGCACCGCCGAGGGGGCCTGCGCGGCGCCCGCTTCACCGCTGGCGCCGCGTTCGTTTCTGACGCAGGAGGCTGCCATGCCCGACCCCACACGCATCCATTCGCCCACGCCGCCGGCCACGACGACGCCACCGGCCGCCGACCCGGGCAAGGACCGGCAGAACCCCGCGCGACAAGTGCAGGAGGGCGGCTTCGACGACTCCGCGGCCGGCGAGGAAGACCCCGGCGCGGGCGTGGACACGCTCACGCCCAAGCAGTGAGCCCCTGAGCGCGCGCGGCAGACCGAGCCGGCGTCGCGCCGGGCCCCTGGCTTCCCCTCTTGTCAGCGCAGGGGCCGGTGCTAGTGTCAGCTCCGCAAAAAAACCCAATGGAGACGACATGACCCACCCCATCCGCCGCACCGTGGCTGGCGCCGCACTGGCCGCGCTCACCGCCCTGTTCGCCGGCCCGGCCGCCGCCGACGGCTTCAGCACCGCCTACTTCTTCGGCGACAGCCTGTCGGACACCGGCAACATCTTCACGCTCACCGGCGGCACGCAGCCGGTGGCGCCCTACTACCCCGGGCGCTACTCCAACGGCCCCGTCTGGACCGAGTACCTGGCCGCAGGCATCGGCCACGCCGAAGCCTCCAAGGCCGTGCTGCAGGGCGGCAACAACTTCGCCTACGGCGGCGCGCTCACCGGCGGCGGCAGCATCCCCAGCGTGCTCAGCCAGGTGACCAGCTTCGTCAACCGCCCCGGCGCCGCCGACCCCAACGCGCTGTACGTCGTCGTCGCTGGCGGCAACGACATGCGCGCCGCGCGCAGCGGCAACCCCGCCAACATCGGCGCGGCCGCCGTCACGGCCACCAACAACCTCAAGACCGCGCTGGGCCTGCTGGCCGCCGAAGGCGCCAAGAACGTGCTCGTGGCCAACCTGCCCGACCTCGGCTGGACGCCGGAAGCCGTGGCGCTGGGCCTCACGGGCGTGTCCACCCAGGCCAGCAACGCCTTCAATGAACTGATGGGCGGCGTCGTCAGCTACGGCCAGGGCCTCGGCCTGACGATGAGCTTCTTCGACCTCGCCGGCCTGAGCGCCGCCGTGCACAACGACGCGCTCAACAACGGCGGCGCCACCTACGGCATCACCAACGTCACCACGCCCTGCGGCGCGTTCAGCGGCTCCGTGGGCATCTCGTGCAGCGTCTCCCAGTTCTCCGACGCGCTGCACCCGTCGGCGCTGTCGCACCAGTTCATGGGCGCCGCGGCGCTCGCGGCGGTGCCGGAGCCGGCCACCTACGGGTTGATGGCGCTGGGGCTGGGTGTGGTGGGGTTCATGGCGAGGCGGCGCCGGGCCGCGGCTTGATCACTGGATCGGCCCGGCAAGCGCGACGGCTTCTTGGACGATCTGATCCATCGGCAGCGAGAGGATCGTTCGGTCGGCTGGCCGCGCCCCGCAGGCCGACATCTGTTCACTGAGCGTGGCTTTCGCCCGCCCGAAGTGGCGGGCGACAAACACGGCGGAGCACAGGTCGCACGCCACCGCCAAGCTTGCAACGAGCGCTCTGGCCCGTGCACCCATGGCACCACGTCGGGTCGAGACAGGCTTTCCGTCATGCAGCCCCAACCTGACGGCGACCCAGTGTTCCAACAGCCTAAGCGCGCCATCGATTCCCGCTGACCCACTCGCGGCCACAAGCGCTGCTGCGGCGCCCTTCACGTCACACGACGTGTTACCCCATGGCCCGCAGGCGCCTGCGGCGCGCGTGAGCGAGTGGTTCAGTTCCCACTCTCGAACCTCGATGGCCGAGGGCCGCCGCGACAGGCGCATCCGGATCTGCACTCGCGCCTCGTGCTTCGAGGCGCCAAAAAGCCCCCACAACGGAAGAACGTCGAAGCCGTCCTTCGCACTCAGCCCCACCGTCGCCCGGAAGGCGGAATGGCTGTAATGCGAGGCGGTTCGGCACAGACCCAACGCGACCGGACGCCAAGTCAGGAAACGCACATCGTCCCGAAGTGCTTCGATGCCATCAACGCGATGCGCCAGGTATCGACCGGCAAACACCGGACCGCGTTCGCCGTGAGCGCGGCGAACCCACCGGGCGATGACGTTGGCGACCTCCCAGGCAATGTCGCGGGGCGACTCACCCTCCGGCAGTGCCGACAGCAAGTGAATTTCAGAGGGTGTCAGCAGGTAGAAGAAAAGCTCGCGGCCTCGCTGGCGGTGAGCTTGCAGCAGGCGTGCCCGCATGCGGGCAACGGTCGGAGGATCGGCCAGCAAGTCGCGCCCCATCGCCGCCTGCCAGCAAATGTGCCAGGTCGTCGAGGCCGTCGGGTGGAGCGCCGAGAGATCCATGATCTCTATGACGTTTCTCGCGCATGGAAGCACACCCCACAAATCACACAACTGACTGCGCGTTCGGTTCACACGCTTCAATGCAGGCGACCGAACAGACACAACACGTCTCCAAGCAAAAAAGTTTCAGGGCGCAGAGGCTTCTCGCGCAGCAACGGCGCGGACTTCGGGTTCGACAGCGAGACCGAACGCAGTACGGTCGATCGAGATATCCATTGCCCGCGTTCAGCCTCAACTTCTACCTTTGGCGCGCCTGAAGCCAGACGGCCAAGGGCGATCCCGACCTCAACTCAACCTGAAGGAGAACGTCATGAACGAAGCACCGCAACTGGAAATCGTCGACCTGGGCGACGCGAAGGAAGAGACCAAGGGCCTGAAGGAAGGTCCCCGGGCCGAGGACGATGTGTTCCTGCCCCGGCGCCTGATTGACTGAGCCATCAGCGCGGCGTGCAGCCGACAGGTTGCACGCCTTCCGCACAAAGGCCGCCCATGCGCGCAACGACCGCCTCCAACCCGACGTATCGGCTTGCGGACCATGTCAGGGCGTGCCGAGTCGGCGATCAGATCGTGATGCTGGATCTGAAGAACAGCCGATACATCGGGCTCGGCGGACGAATGTTGTCGGCCTGGTTCCCTGGGATCGACGCAGGATCCATGAAGATCGGGAATCCCTCCTCGCTCCTGGCCAGCGAGTCGTCCGAGCAGGTGGCACGCCTGGTCAGCCAAGGGCTGCTGGTCAATGCGCCCGAAACCATCCACGCGCGCGCCGCCCTCGGCGAGCCGCTCTACAGCCTGAATGCCGAGGATGAGCCTGGACGCGCGGGTCTTGAATGGCGTCACGTTTTCAGCGTGTGGGTCAGCGCCGCCATTGCTGCTGGCTGGCTGCGACATCGAAGCCTGGCCGACATCGCCGATCGCGTTGCCTGCTCAAGGCGCGGGACACCCACGAGCGGCGATGAAGTCACAGAGCCCCTGCGCGAGGCCGTCGCAGCCTATGTGCGCGCGCGCCCGTTTGGCCTGACTGCCCACGACAGGTGCCTGCACGACTCGTTGACCTTGATCCGCTTCCTTGCCGCGAGGCGCTTGTTCCCGCAATGGGCGATCGGTGTCCGCACCCATCCGTTCAGTGCCCATTCATGGGTCCAGTGCGGCAGCGTCGTTCTGAACGACACGCACGAGAACGTGCGGCGCTATCAGCCCCTCCTGGTCGTGTGAGCGAGCAGCGAAGACCATGTTCCGCTACATCGGCATCAGTTGGGTTCCCGCCGCCCTGGACCAGGCGCGCGCTGCCGAACGGATGAGCCAACGGCTCTGCGCAGCGAGCGGCTGGCGGCCGGTGCTGAGGCTTCCTGGACTGCACGTCTTCACGACAGGACATCAGCCCGGCGTCAACGACGTCTATCGGTTGCCATCGAGCCAGGTTGTCATCCTCGGGCGTCTCTTTCGCCGGGACCAGGCCGATCCAGACGTGGCCGGTGACATCACACTCACCACAGCCGAGGGCGACGCCATCGTCCGCACGTCCGGGCAGACACTCGTAGAGCTTTTCTGGGGCCGCTACATCGCGGTTCTCCCTTCCTGCCTCGGAGAGAGCCGAGTCCTGCGCGACCCGATGGGCACGCTGCCCTGCTACCGGATGGAACTGCAGGGCTTCAGCGTCGTCTTCTCCTGGCTGGACGATGTACTCGAATTCGCCGACGAGCCTCCCGGCCTCGATGTGAGCTGGGATGCCATCGCTGCGAAATTGCTGCTGGGACAGCTCGGCGGCAGAGACACAGCGCTGCACCGAGTGACCGAAGTACTGCCCGGCGAACTCGCCCCCCTTGGCCCGCTTGCCGGCAGTCCTTCAATCCTTTGGAGCGCGGCCGACGTGGCTCGCCGCCCCATCGAGTGCGACACGCAAAGCGCAGTCGGCCTCCTGCGCCGTGCCGTCACGACATGCGCGCAAAGCTGGGCGTCCTGCTACGGGAACATCCTGCTCCGGCTGTCGGGCGGGGTGGATTCCGCCATCCTGTTGAGCAGCCTGTGCCCGACCCTCCCGCCGAGCCGCGTCACCTGCATCAACTACCACTCGTCCGGCTCGGACAGCGACGAGCGCCCTTATGCCCGCCTCGCTGCGCAACGTGCGGGTACGAAGCTCCTGGAGCAGGAGCGGGACGGCATGTTCCGTCTTGACGCGGTGCTCGATGTCGCTCGTACCCCGGCGCCGGGCAGCTACGTCGGCCGCATGGGCACCGGCCGCCTGGACTGCGAAGCTGCGACCGCCTGCGGCGCGAGCGCGATGTTCACCGGCTCCGGCGGTGACCAGGTGTTCTATGAGCTGCGCTGCACCTGGCCGGCCGCGGACTATCTGACGCTGCACGGCTTCGGCATGGGCTTCTGGGCGGCAACGCTCGATGCCGCGCGCCTGGGCCGCGTCTCGTTCTGGAAGGCGGCGTGGCGCGCGATGGGTGACCGATCATTCCGTGGCGACCCGATGGCCGGTGCCGGCCGCTATGTGACGCTTGCCAACCAGGACACGGTCCACCGTGCCAGACAACAAGGCCTGCGGTTCGTGCATCCGGAACTGATCAGCGCCACCGATCTGCCGATTGGCAAGTACCACCATTTGGCAGAACTGGTCAGCCCTTCCGAGTACTTCGACCCCTACCTGCGCGAGGCGTCGCCCGAAGTGGTGACGCCACTGCGATCACAGCCTTTGGTCGAGCTTTGTCTGGCCATGCCCACCTACGCACTGACACGCGGCGGCAGGGGTCGGGCACTGGCCCGCCAAGCCTTCTCAAACGACATCCCTCCCGAGATTGCCAACCGACGGTCGAAAGGCAGCATCGACGAACACATCGCGGTGGTGCCCTGCCAGAGCCTGTCCGTCCTTTCCTGGCCGGCCATCGGCAGCGCGTCGTCCGGCGCGTCCACCACGGTCTGCTCCTTCGCGTCATCCAGGCGCCACGCCACCATGCGCCGCGCCTTGAAGGCCATCGGCCCCGAGAAGTAGCGCAGCGGATCGACTCGCATCCCAGGCCCATGCTCCTTCACGACCTCGTCCAGCATCGGGTACTGCCGCGCCCACGCCTGCGTGCGCTCGGGCTCGTAGCGCGGCAGCAGCGCCCAGCGGCCATCGGGCGAGATGCTGACCTGCGGGCGCGCGCCGTTGCCTTCCACGAACGGCTCGCCCAATGCGCGCGGCGGCTGCGCCGCACCGATGTCTGCGACGAAGAAGCGGTACTTCCGGATCTGCGCGCCCAGCAGTTGCTGCCCGAACTTCACGCTCCAGAACGACTGATTACCCACCACCAGGCTGCGCGCACCGTCCTTCAGGGGCGGGTTGGGCACCTGCACCGCATAGACGAGCCGGCGCATGTCCTTCGACGCCGCGAACGACACGATGAGAAGGGTCTCGCGCGTCAGCTGCACCAGCGCTCGCGTCGGCAGGTCCAGCCGGTAGACCTGGAACGCGGCGCCCTTCAACCGCGCCAGGAAAACCAGGCTGCGGTCGTCCCACCACCGCACATCCTGCACGGCCGGAAACGCCGCGTTGCCGTCGTCACCGACATCGGCGGCCAGCACCGTCTCAGGCGCCGCCACGCGGTGCTCCGACAACCGGTCCGGCGCCACATGCAGCAGCTGGATTTCGTACCGGTTCCTGTCGCTGGCCACGTCGGCCTTGCGTGTGACGATGAAAGCCCGCGTGCCGTCCGGCGACACCTGTTGCCGCAGCGCCTCGGCGCTGTGGTTGTAGGGCTGAATGATCCGCTTGAACTCGACGACCTCGCGGACTGTCGGGCCTGCGGGTGTCCACCACGATGGTGATGTCGATCTTCTTGGCGTGGGGGAAGTCGGCGTTGGGCCACTGCTGGTCTTTGATGCGCTTTTGAACGTCCTGGTAGTAGAGGTCGAACTCGCCAATGCTGTGATTGCTGCCGTAGCGGGCGTTGTAGTCGGCCAGGATGGCTTTGAGGGCATCCTTCTTCCGGTCGGGCTCGACTTCGTTGTCGGCTTTTTCCTGCGGCAGGTCTTCCTGGATCTGCCTCACATCGGCATTGCCTTCGGCCGGGGGTGAGAACACGCAGGCGATGTTCAGTGGCTGGAAGCCGGGGTCGGCGGCCTTCCTGGCCTTTTGCAGTTCTTCGAAAAGGCCGTAGTACTCGATGGCGTCGTTGATGCTGGCGGTGGCCAGCACGGCGTTGAAGCGGCGCCCGGCCGTGGCCGTGTCGTGCTTGGCCAGGATGGCTTCGATCACGGCCCGCTTGGCCAGGGCTTCGCCGGGCTTGGGCGGGGGAGCCTTGGCGTTTTGGCCTTCGGGCTTGTAGTAGTCCACGTGGAAGCGCAGCACATTGGTGTCTTCAATCGCGTGGGTGATGGTGTAGGCGTGCAGCTGCTTCTGGAACAGGTCTTCCGTGGTCTTGAACTGCCCTTCGTCGCCTTCGAACTGCTTGGCGGTGGCGTTCTTCTCAAAGATGGGCGTGCCGGTGAAGCCGAACAGCTGGGCCTTGGGGAAGAAGGCTTTGATGGCCTCGTGGTTGTCGCCGAACTGCGAGCGGTGGCATTCGTCGAAGATGAAGACGATGCGCTTGTTGCTCAGCGGCTCCAACTGCTCCTTGTAGGTCTTGAGGTCGTTCTTCTTGCGTTGCTGGTTCCGCTTGCTGTTTTCGTCCAGTGCCAGGCCCAGCTTCTGGATGGTGGTGACGATGACCTTGTCGGCGTAGTCGTCTGACAGCAGCCGGCGCACCAGCGCCCCGGTGTTGGTGTTCTCCTCGACGCAGCCTTCCTGGAAGCGGTTGAACTCCTCGCGGGTCTGGCGGTCGAGGTCTTTGCGGTCCACGACAAATAGGCATTTTTCGATGTCGGCGTTGTCCTTGAGCAGCGTGGAGGCCTTGAAGGACGTGAGGGTCTTGCCGCTGCCGGTGGTGTGCCAGATGTAGCCGTTGCCGCAGTTGTCGTGGATGCAGTCCACGATGGCTTTGACGGCATACACCTGGTACGGCCGCATCATCAGCAGCTTCTGCTCGCTGGCCACCAGCACCATGTAGCGGCTGATGGCTTCACCGAGCGTGCACTTGGCCAGGAAGGTCTCGGCAAAGCTGTCGAGGTGGGTGATCTTTTTGTTCTTCTCGTCGGCGAACTGGTAGATGGGCAGGAAGCGTTCGTCGGCGTTGAAGGCGAAGTGCCGTGGGTTGTTGTTGGCGAAGTACCAGGTATCGGTGCGGTTGCTGACGATGAACAGTTGCACGAAGCACAGCAGCGTCCTGCTGTAGCCGTTGCCCGGGTCGTTCTTGTAGTCAACGATCTGCTCCATCGCCCGGCGCGGGCTGATGCCCAGCGTCTTCAGCTCGACCTGCACACAGGGCACACCGTTGATGAGGATGAGAACGTCGTACCGGTGGTGGCTGTAATCGGTGTTGATGCGCAGTTGGTTGACGACCTCAAAGCTGTTCTTGCACCAGTCCTTGATGTTGACCAGCGTGTAGTTCAGCGGCGTGCCGTCGTCACGGGTGAAGGCGTTGCGCTCGCGCAGGGTGCGAGCGGCGGCGAACACATCGGGGGTGACGATTTCTTCTTTGAGCCGCTTGAATTCGGCATCGGACAGGTGCACCCGGTTCAGGGCTTCGAACTTTTCACGAAAGTTGCGCTCCAGCGCGGCGAGATCGCGAATGTCGTCGCGGTACTCGTACTTGAGGCTCTGGAGCTTGCCGATGAAGCCGTACTCGATCTGCTCCTCCTTGGCGCGAAGGCTTGGCCGGGCGGAAAGCGGGTCGTAGGTTTGCTTGGGTGAGGACATGGGTCAGCGGTTGAACGCAATCGACGAAGGAGGCAGCTGCTCAAGCTAGTCGACTGGCGAGAACTGTTGCGATTCTGACGGGGGACCTGGTTGCCGGTAGTCAGGCCGGGTGGCCGCGCTGCAGTCGCATCCCCTGGCCACGGTTGCTCAAGCATGCGTCTGACGCCGATCCGCACAACGGCCAGGATTGTGGCGCTGGAAGGTCACCCGGCGAACATGGGTTTCCTCAGCACCGCGCAAGCTAAGGCTGCCTGAACTTCGCTGCGTTTTGCAGCACGCCACGCAGCTGCAAAACGTCGCTCTGATGGCAACAATCGCCGCCCAATGAGCAACGATCCGTCCCTGATGCGCCCTATACGTCGCGCGTGCCACGGCAACTGGGAAACGCTGAGCAGCCCCAGAAACGGTTGCCCACCTGCGCACCACGTTTTGCAGAGCGCAGCGTCATCCCTTTCCCGCACAGCGGGCACGACGGCTCGGCGCGAGGGGGCGCTGAAGCCGGGGATGACACGCTTCCCGCCGCGAGCAAACCCTTCAATCGCTCGCCGGCGATCAGCTGGACATTTCGCCCTTGTGCAAACCGAATGGCCTCGTCAGTGAACCGGCCGGACGTGACGACGAAGCCAGCCGCCGCGCCCCGGGCGGCCATGGCGCCGTACAATTCCCGCACGACCGCAACGCCAACTCGCTGCGCGCGCCATTGCTTGCATTGCACGAGGTGCAGCTCGGTGTCGCGGCGCAGCTCCAGGTCCACGCCGCCATCCGGCCCGGCCTGGCCGGTTTCGCTGACCTGATAGCCCTGCCGGCGAAAGCCTTCGCCCACCAGTTGCTCGAACTGCTGCCAGCTCATGCCGTTGAGCGCATCGGCGGACGGGTTGGCCGTGGTGCGTTCGAGCAGCTGAGTGCGGCTGCGCCTCTTGATCGCTGAAACGATGGCGCCGATCAGGCACAGCAAGGGCAGCAGGTATTGCCCATAGAAGGCGAGCGTCCGCCACATCATCTGAGTGAGCATGGCGCCCATCTGGCCTGGCTGTGTCGCCTGCGGAACCGGGCGCGACACGTAGGCATGCAGTGCGAGATAGAAGCCCGCGGCCAAAAGCACGCCAGCCCACCACGGCAGCTTCGACACGAGGTCCATGATGTCCTCGGCCACGCTGCTGCGATTGCGTCGTCTCGCCATGTCGTCCCTCCCTTGCCGCCCCGCTTCAAGTCGCCAGCCTCTTTCGGGCTGATCTGTGCTTTTGCTGGCGGGAGCATAACGAGCGGATTGCTCGCTTCCACCATGGGAAAGACACTGAGGCGCGGCAGCGCGCCCTCGCGGGTCAGAGCGCTTCGAGTTCCGCGAGCAGTTGTTGAAGCGGCCCCGCAACAACGCCCCAGACGATGGCGTCATCGATGTCGGCGTAGCCGTGCGCCAACTGGTTGCGCAGCGCGACGGCCTGGTTCAGATCGGCGACACGGGAGGCCAGGTTGGCGTCCAACTGGCGCAGCCGCCCGAGGGCTTCGCCAAGGATCAGGAATTGGCGTTCGACAGCCGAGCGCAGCAACTCGTCGTTCAGGTAGTCGTCAAGGGATTTGCCGGCGGTGAAGCGCAGCGCCCGCGAGGCGGCTTCCTTGGCGTCCCAGATGTACTTGCGCAGGTCAGGCGCCATAGACCGGCTGCCGCTCAGCGCTCACCCGCTGCTTGAAGTACGGGTTGCGGATCGCGCGTTCCACGACCAGATCGACCGGCCGGGCGAACAGTTGCTGCAAACCGTCCTTCAACTCGAAGAACGCTTCGGCGTAGCGCACGGGCGGCAGCTCTTCAAACACGACGAGAAAGTCGAGGTCGCTGGACAGGGCGTCGAAGTCGTCACGAACGGCAGAGCCGAAGAGGTCCAGCCGCTTCGCATGCGTGCGCTTGCAGAGCGCTGCGAGCGCGGCACTGCGGTCTGTGATGAGGCGGGGCAGCGCGTAAGCCATGCTCGCATTGGAACCGCCGCTGCCGCGCCCCGTCAAACGTCGATGTTCCCAGCCCGCAGCGCGTTGCTTTCGATGAACTCGCGCCGCGGCTCCACCTCGTCGCCCATCAGCATCGTGAAGACCTTGTCCGCCTCGATGGCGTCGTCGATCTGCACGCGCAGCAGGCGGCGCACGGTGGGGTCCATGGTCGTTTCCCAGAGCTGCTCGGGGTTCATCTCGCCCAGGCCCTTGTAGCGCTGGCGGCCGACGGCGCTTTCGGCTTGCTGCATGAGCCAGGCCATGGCGGCGCGGAAGTCGTCGACCTTGCTTTCCTTGGCCTTCTCGCCCTCGCCCTTGCGCACGATGGCGCCGGCCTGGATGAGGCCCTGGAAGCTGAGGCCCGCGTCGGCCAGCACGGCGTAGTCCGCGCCGTGCACGAAGTCGGCGTGGATGACGCTGGCGCGCACGTTTCCGTGGTGGGTGCGGGCGATCTTCAGGAAGAACTTGTCGGTGCGCGGGTCGGTCTCGACGGTCACCAGCGCGTCGTGCAGCAGGCCCTTGAGGCTCGCGGCGCTGGCCTCGGCCTCTTCCTGGGTGTCGAGCTTGAGGGCCAGGCCGTTGGCCAGGATGTGCAGGGCCTCGATGTCCATCCAGTTGGACAGGCGGGCGATGACGGACTGCGCGGCCACGTACTTGCGGGCCAGCACGTCCAGCGTGTCGCCCTTGAGCGTGTTGCCGGTGCCGGTGTCCAGGCTCGCGTCCTGCAGCGCGACCTTGAGCAGGAAGGCGTCCAGTTCGGGCGCGTCCTTCAGGTATTGCTCGTGCTTGCCGACCTTGACCTTGTAGAGCGGCGGCTGCGCGATGTAGATGTGGCCGCGCTCGCAGAGCTCGGGCATCTGGCGGTAGAAGAAGGTCAGCAGCAGCGTGCGGATGTGGGCACCGTCCACGTCCGCGTCGGTCATGATGATGATGCGGTGGTAGCGGAGCTTGTCGGGGTTGAAGTCGTCGCTGCCGGCGCCGCGGCCGATGCCGGTGCCCAGGGCCGTGATCAGCGTGATGATTTCGTTGCTGGTCAGCAGCTTTTCATAACGCGCCTTCTCGACGTTCAGGATCTTGCCGCGCAGCGGCAGGATGGCCTGGAACTTGCGGTCGCGGCCTTGCTTGGCGGAGCCGCCGGCGGAGTCGCCCTCGACGATGTAGATCTCGCACTGGGCGGGGTCTTTTTCCTGGCAGTCGGCCAGCTTCCCCGGCAGGCCCAGGCCGTCGAGCACGCCCTTGCGGCGCGTCATCTCGCGGGCCTTGCGGGCCGCCTCGCGGGCGCGGGCGGCGTCCAGGATCTTGCCGCAGATGATCTTGGCGTCGATGGGGTTCTCGAGCAGGTAGTCGGTCAGCAGGCGGGAGACGATGTCTTCCACCGGGCCGCGCACTTCCGAGGACACGAGCTTGTCCTTGGTCTGCGAGCTGAACTTGGGCTCGGGCACCTTGACCGAGACGACGCAGGCCAGGCCTTCGCGCATGTCGTCGCCGGCGACCTCGACCTTGGCCTTCTTGGCCAGCTCGTTGTCGTCGATGTACTTGTTGATGACGCGGGTCATCGCGGCGCGCAGGCCGGTGAGGTGGGTGCCGCCGTCGCGCTGCGGGATGTTGTTGGTGAAGCAGAGGACGTTCTCGTTGAAGCCGTCGTTCCACTGCATCGCCACCTCGACGCCGATGTTGGTCTGCTGGTCGCTCATCTTGTCGCCGATGGCGTGGAAGATGTTCGGGTGCAGCGTGGTCTTGCCCTTGTTGATGAACTCGACGAAGCCCTTCACGCCGCCGGCGTAGGCGAAGTTGTCTTCCTTGTTGTTGCGCTCGTCGACGAGGCGGATCTTGACGCCGTTGTTCAGGAACGAGAGTTCGCGCAGGCGCTTGGCGAGGATGTCGTAGTGGAAGTCGTTGTTCTGCTGGAAGATTTCCGTGTCGGGCAGGAAGTGGACTTCGGTGCCGCGCTTGTCGGTGTCGCCGATGATCTTCATCGGCCGGGTCTCGAAGCCGTTGACCACGACGCTTTCGCCGTCCTGCGGCACGCCCTTGGCGAACTCCAGGAAGTGCACCTTGCCGTTCTGGCGCACGGTCAGGCGCAGGAACTTGGACAGGCCGTTCACGCAGCTCACACCCACGCCGTGCAGGCCGCCGGACACTTTGTACGAGTTCTGGTTGAACTTGCCGCCGGCGTGCAGCTCGGTCAGCGCGATCTCGGCCGCCGAGCGCTTGGGCTCGTGCTTGTCGTCCATCTTGACGCCGGTGGGGATGCCGCGGCCGTTGTCGATGACGGAGATGGAGTTGTCGGTGTGGATGGTGACGACGATGTCGTCGCAGTGGCCGGCCAGCGCCTCGTCGATGGAGTTGTCCACCACTTCGAAGACGAGGTGGTGCAGGCCGGTGCCGTCGGACGTGTCGCCGATGTACATGCCGGGGCGCTTGCGCACGGCCTCCAGGCCTTCCAGGATCTGGATGGAGTTGGCGTCGTACACCGCACCCGACCTGGCCTCGGCCGCTGCGGCCGCCTGCTGGTTGGCGTTCAGGCCATCAGGATGGTCGGGGCTGCTGGAAACATCACTCATGGGGCACTCTCAAGGCCGCGGAGCGGCCCTCAAACTCAAACTAGAGCCCCCCGCTCGGCGGGGGGCTGGGGGGTGCAGAACGTTCAGGCATGCAATGCCGGTGCGGAGCGCTAGATCCGCATCGGCATCACGACGTACTTGAAGCCGGTCGTGTCGGGGATGGTCAGCAGCGCGCTGGAGGCGCTGTCGTTGAGGTCGACGCAGACCATGTCCTGGCTCATGTTGGCCAGGGCGTCCATCAAATAGGTGACGTTGAAACCGGTCTCGATCTTGTCGCCGGCGTAGTCGATCTCGATCTCTTCCTTGGCCTCTTCCTGCTCGGCGTTGCTGGACGCGATGGACAGCAGGCCCGGCTCGAAGGTCAGGCGCACGGCCTTGAACTTCTCGCTGGTCAGGATGGCGGCGCGCTGCAGGCTGGCCAGCAGCGGTGCGCGGCCCAGCGTCAGGCGGAACTTGTGGTTCTTGGGGATGACGCGGTTGTAGTCGGGGAACTTGCCCTCGACCAGCTTGGTCACGAACTCCATGCCGCTGAAGCTGAACTTGGCCTGGTTGCCGGCAAAGCGCATCTCGATGACGCCCTCGTCGTCCTGGCCCTTGCCATCCTTCAGCAGGCGCTGCAGCTCCAGCACGGTCTTGCGCGGCAGGATGACTTCCTGCTTGGGGATGTCGGTGTCCAGCTCGGCCTGGGCCAGCGCCAGGCGGTGGCCGTCGGTGGCCACCAGCGTCAGGTTCCTGCCTTCGGCGACGAACAGGATGCCGTTGAGGTAGTAGCGGATGTCGTGCACCGCCATGGCGAAGTGCACCTGGTTGATCAGGCCTTTCAGCGCCTTCTGCGGCACGCTGAACGCGGGGCCGAAGTCCGCCGCTTCCTGCACCAGCGGGAAGTCGTCGGCGGGCAGCGTCTGCAGCGTGAAGCGGCTCTTGCCGCCCTGCAGCGTCATCTTGTTGGCGTTGCTCGTCAGGCTGACGACCTGATCGGCCGGCATGGAGCGCAGGATGTCGATGAGCTTGCGCGCGCCGACGGTGGTGGACAGGTTGCCGGCGTCGCCGTCGAACTGCACCGTGGTGCGCACCTGGATCTCGAGGTCGCTGGTCGTGAGCTCCACCTGGTTGCCGGTCTTGCGGATCAACACATTGGCCAGGATCGGCAGCGTGTGACGCCGCTCGACGATGCCCGACACCGCCTGCAGCGCGGCGAGCACCTGATCCTGGGGAGCTTTCAAAACGATCATGAGGGCCTCTTTGGAGGGATCTTGGGGGGAAATCCGGCTTGGAGCACGCCGAAAAACGCGCGCGCGCGTGAAGCTGCGATTGTCGCCCGGAATGGGTGCCCGGCTGGTCTGGCAGGGTTACCAGGGCCTGCGGGTCAACCCGAGTTTTTCGGGCCGAACGCCGGGCCGGTCAACCCTTCAGGGTCTGCTCCAGCACGTGCAGCTGCTGGTTCAGCTCGGTGTTCTTCTGGCGCTCGCCGCCGATCTTTCGCACAGCGTGCAGCACAGTGGTGTGGTCGCGCCCGCCGAACAGCTCGCCGATCTCGGGCAGGCTCTTTTGCGTCAGCTCCTTGGCCAGGTACATCGCGATCTGCCGCGGCCGGGCGATGCTGGCCGGGCGCTTCTTGGAGTACATGTCGGCGACCTTGATCTTGTAGAAGTCGGCCACCGTCTTCTGGATGTTCTCCACGCCGATCTGGCGGTTCTGGATGGACAGCAGGTCCTTCAGCGCCTCGCGGGCCAGCGTGATGCTGATCTCCTTGTGCGAGAACTTGGCATAGGCCAGCACCTTGCGCAGCGCGCCTTCCAGCTCGCGCACGTTGGCGCGCACGTTCTTGGCGACGAAGAACGCCACGTCCTCGGGCATGGGCGCGCCTTCGGCGATGGCTTTCTTGATCAGGATGGCCACGCGCATCTCCAGCTCCGGCGGCTCGATGGCGACCGTCAGGCCGGCGTCGAAGCGCGAGGTGAGCCGCTCGTCGATGTCCACCAGCCCCTTGGGGTAGGTGTCCGACGTCATGATGATGTGCGCCTTCTTGGCCAGCAGCGCCTCGAAGGCGTTGAAGAACTCCTCCTGCGTGCGGTCCTTGCCGGCGAAGAACTGCACATCGTCGATGAGCAGCAGGTCCAGCGAGTGGTACTTGGCCTTCAACTCGTCGAAGGTCTTGCGCTGGTAGTTCTTGACGACGTCGGAGATGAACTGCTCGGCGTGCAGGTACAGCACGCGGGCATCCGGCCGGTCCTTCAAGAGCGCGTTGCCGACGGCGTGGATCAGGTGGGTCTTGCCCAGGCCCACGCCGCCGTAGATGAACAGCGGGTTGTAGGTCACGCCCGGCGCGCCGGCCACGTGCAGCGCGGCGGTGCGGGCCATCTGGTTGGCGCGGCCGGGCACCAGCGTGTCGAACGTCAGCTGGGGGTTGATGCGGTGCTTGCTGGCGGCCGGCCCCTGCGACGGCAGCATGACCACCGACGCGCTGGGTGCCGCCGTGACCGGTCGCAGCGCGGCGCTGGGTTCGGCCGCGGAAACGACACCGGCGCCGACCGGGGCCGGCATGGCGACCGACGCGGACGACGAGGACTCGCGCGCGGCCAGCGACAGCTCCAGCCGCGTGGGGCGGCCGGCCAGCTCGGTCAGGATGGCCTCGATGCGCGCAGCGTACTGGCGGCGGATCCAGTCGCGCTTGAAATGGTTGGGCACCTTCAGCGTGGCCACCAGCACGCCAGCGGCGTCGCCCACCACGCTGGCCGGTGGCAGCGGGCGGATCCAGGTGTTGAACTGCTGTTCCGGCAGTTCGGTGGCCAGGCGTTCACAGCCGCGCCGCCAGAGATCCGACGCCCAGCCGGCCGAATCCATGTCCTCTGCGCCCGTCTTCAAAGCCTGCACCCCATCCACCCCGTGTTCTTCTTCGCTCATTGTGGAAAACTTGTTCTTGAGCAGCCGGATTGTACGGAACGGAAGCTCCGCAAAGACGGGTTATCCACAGAATTTGAAAGCGGGTCAATCCCTGGCAAACCCGGCTTGAGACGGGCGACTTATTGACCGGCCAGGCCTCATCTGCTGTAATGCCGGGTTTTCGCGCACAAGCGACTGGCTGCGGCCAGGAAACGCGTGCGCTTTTTTCGCCGGGGTCATCTGATGGCACCGGTTTTCTTGCCGGGTGCCAACCGCTGTGCCCAGCCTGCACAAACCCTCTAAAGAGGTTTCCCCATGAAGCGTACCTACCAAGCCTCCAAGACCCGCCGCGCCCGCACCCACGGCTTCCTCGTGCGCATGAAGACGCGCGGTGGCCGCGCCGTCATCGCCGCGCGCCGCGCCAAGGGCCGCAAGCGCCTGGCCGTCTAAGGTCTTGTCGCACAAGGCGGCGCCCCCGGCGCCGCGCCTGCCGGGCTCCCGATGATCGGTCGAATCCAACGCCCGGTGGATTTCGAGCGCGTGCTCGCCCGCCCGAGCCGTGCTCGCAGCGCGCATTTCGCGTTGCACCATCTCTCGGCCGATCTGGCGCCCAGCGCCTGGGCAGCGGCTAAGTTACGCACAGCCCAGGCCGAGTTATCAACAGGCGACGCACAAGCTGCCCACAGCCCTGTGGAACTCGTCCTGCCCGCCGCCACGCCGGGCGGCTGCTGGCTGGGCATGGTCGTGCCCAAACGCCACGCGCGCCGCTCGGTGACGCGCACGCTCTTGAAGCGGCAGATCCGCGCCGCATTTGCGGCAGCGTCCGGCATGCCGCCGGGTTTGTGGGTCGTCCGCTTGCGCTCGCCTTTTGACCGCCAGAAGTTCCCCAGCGCCGCCTCCGACGCGCTGCGCCAGGTCGCGCGCACCGAACTGGCGCAGTTGCTGGACCGCGCGCTGGCGCCGCCCAAGTCGCCCAAACCAGGGACGAGCGCATGACGCCGGGCCTGGCTGCCCGTGTGCTGATGGCCGTCGTGCGCGGCTACCGGCTCATGCTCAGCCCGTGGCTGGGCAATGCCTGCCGGTTCGAGCCGACCTGTTCGCGCTACTCGCTGGCCGCGCTGGAAAAGCATGGCGCGCTGGCCGGCAGCTACCTGACGGTGCACCGCCTCCTGCGCTGCCACCCGTTCTGCGACGGCGGGCACGACGCCGTGCCTGACAATCCGCCGCGCCTGTTTTCCCGCCTCTTGTCCCCGTCCGTCGCGCGCTGCGCGGCGTCTTCCCCGTCCGAGATCTCCCATGACTGATATTCGCCGCACCGTGCTGTGGGTGGTGTTCACCATGTCGCTCGTCCTGCTCTGGGACGGCTGGCAACGTCACAACGGCCGCGCACCGCTGTTCGGCCCCGCGCCGGCGACGCAGGCGTCGGCACCGCCCGCCACGCCGGCATCCGGCGGCGGCGTGCCCGCAGCCACGGTGGCCGGCGCCGCCACAGGCCAGGCGCTGGCCACGGCGGCCGCCGCAGCCGCCCCGTCGGAGAAGATCACCATCCGCACCGACGTGCTGACCGTCACCGTGGACACGCTGGGTGGCGACATCGTCCGCGCCGAGCTGCCCAAGTACCTGACCTCGCCGGACCCGACGGTGACGGACCAGCTGCTGCAGATGGTGCATCTGCAGAAGAAGCCCGAGTTCACACCCGAACCCGTCGTGCTGTTCAACGCAGCCCAGCACTACCGGGCGCAGACCGGCCTGGTCGGCGGCTCAGGCGCGCTGCCCAACCACAACACGCCGATGACGGCGGTGGCCGGCGAGCGCGAGCTGAAGGCCGGCCAGGACCAGGTGCAGCTGCGCCTGGAGTCGGCCGAGGTCGGTGGCGTCAAGCTGATCAAGACCTACACGTTCAAGCGCGGCGCCTACACGGTGGGCGTCACGCACGAGATCGTCAACGCCGGCACCGTGCCGGTCACGCCGCAGGTCTACCTGCAGCTGGTGCGCGACGGCAGCCACGTCACCGGCGGCGCGGCCTTCACGCCCAGCTTCACCGGCCCGGCCGTCTACAACGACAAGAGCAAGTTCCACACGCTCAAGTTCGAGGACATCGACAAGGGCAAGGTCGACATCGAGAAGCAGGCCAACGACGGCTGGGTCTCGATGGTGCAGCATTACTTCGCCAGCGCCTGGCTCGTCAACGAACCCGGCAACCGCGAGTTCTTCGTGCGCAAGCTGCCCGGCCAGCTCGGCGTGCGCGCCGACACCTACGCCACCGGCATGGTGTTCACGCTGCCCGTGCTCGCGCCGGGCGCCAGCACCACGCAGAACGCCACGCTGTTCGCCGGCCCGCAGGAGGAGAACAACCTCTCCAAGCTGGCCCCGGGCCTGGAGCGGGTCAAGGACTACGGCGTGCTGACCATCCTGGCCGAGCCGTTGTTCTGGCTGCTGGACAAGCTGCACGGCTTCATCGGCAACTGGGGCTGGACCATCGTCGCCCTCGTGCTGCTGCTGAAGATCGCGCTGTACAGCCTGAACGCCAGCGCCTACAAGTCCATGGCCAAGATGAAGGCCGTGGCGCCCCGCATCAACGACATGAAGGAGCGCCTGAAGGACAAGCCGCAGGAAATGCAGCAGGAGATGATGAAGATCTACCGCGAGGAGAAGATCAACCCCATCGGCGGCTGCCTGCCCATCTTCCTGCAGATGCCCATCTTCATGGCGCTGTACTGGGTGCTGCTGTCCACCGTCGAGATGCGCCAGGCGCCGTGGATGCTGTGGATCACCGACCTGTCGGTGCGCGACCCCTACTTCATCCTGCCACTGCTGATGATGGCGTCCAGCCTGTTCCAGGTCTGGCTCAACCCGCCGGCCGCGGACCCGATGCAGCAGAAGATGATGTGGATCATGCCGGTGGCCTTCGGCGTCATGTTCTTCGTCTTCCCCGCTGGCCTGGTGCTGTACTGGCTGACGAACAACATCCTGTCCATCGCCCAGCAGTGGATGATCAACAAACGGCTCGGCGTGAACTGATTCACGCGCCCTGCAAGAGCCCCCGCAGCCGGGGGCTTTTTTACGACCGCGCTTCGCAGTTCAATCGCTTCGCGGGGCAGAGAACAACCGGCCGGACGGAACTCACGAGAGCTTTCGAACCCGGCCTCCCCCGCGCCAATGCCTGTGAACAGCCGCTCCGACGAGCGGCTGTTTGCATTTGGGCCGGACAATTGCGCCCATGCTGTCCCGCCACGCCGACCCCATCGCCGCCATCGCCACCGCCCCGGGCCGCGGCGCGGTGGGCATCGTGCGCGTGTCGTCACCGCAAGACCTGGCACCGCTCATCGACGCCGTCTGTGGCCGCACGCTCAAGCCGCGCGAGGCGACCTACCTGCCGTTTCGCGATGCCGCCGGCGGGACCATCGACCAGGGCCTGGCGCTGCACTTCCCGGCGCCGCACTCCTACACCGGCGAGCATGTGCTGGAGCTGCAGGCCCACGGCGGCGCCGTGGTCATGCAGCTGCTGCTCGCGCGCGTCATCGAAGCAGGCGAAGCCCTCGGCGAGCGCACCGGGCACGCCGGCGCGCGGGTTCGTCTGGCCGAGCCCGGCGAGTTCACGCAGCGCGCCTTCCTGAACGGCAAGCTGGACCTCGCACAGGCCGAGGCCGTGGCCGACCTCATCGACGCCAGCACCGAGGCCGCCGCGCGCAGCGCCAGTCGTGCGCTGGGCGGCGCATTGAGCCACGAGGTGGGCGTGCTGCGGGACCAGCTCATCCAGCTGCGCATGCTGGTGGAGGCGACGCTGGACTTCCCCGAGGAAGAGATCGACTTCCTCGAAAAGGCCGACGCCTTCGGCCGGCTGGATCGCCTGACGGCGCAGCTCGCCGCCGTGCAGGCGCGCACGCGCCAGGGCGCGCTGCTGCGCGACGGCCTGAAGGTGGTGCTGGCCGGGCAGCCCAACGTGGGGAAGAGCTCGCTGCTGAACGCGCTGGCGGGCGCGGAGCTCGCCATCGTCACGCCCATCCCGGGCACCACGCGCGACAAGGTCAGCCAGACCATCCAGATCGAAGGCGTGCCGCTGCACATCACCGACACGGCCGGCCTGCGCGACACGACGGCCGACGAGGTGGAACGCATCGGCGTGTCGCGCTCGTGGGACGCGATCCGCGACGCCGATGTCGTGCTGTTCCTGCACGACCTGGGCCGCATGGGCCAGGCGGACTACGAGGCCGAGGACGCGCGCATCCGCGCGCGGCTGACGGCGGTGGACGCGACGCGCATCGTGCAGGTGTTCAACAAGGCCGACCTGGCCGATGCGCCGGCCGCAGAGATCGCGCTGAGCCTGAAGACCGGCGACGGCCTGGCGGCCTTGCGCCAGCGCCTGCTGCAGACCGCCGGCTGGCAGGCCGTGCCCGAGGGCTTGTTCATTGCCCGCGAGCGCCATGTGCAGGCGCTGGCCCGCACGGCCGGGCACCTCGCGCAGGCCCGCGCCATCGCCGAACAGCGCGATGCGGCGCTGGACCTGCTGGCCGAAGAGCTGCGCCTGGCGCACGACGCGCTGGGCGAGATCACCGGCGCGTTCTCGGCGGACGAGCTGCTGGGCGTGATCTTCAGCAGTTTCTGCATCGGCAAGTAGTCCGGGCGCGGCCTTGATGCGTTCTTGACGCACGCGGCCCGAAGCTGGACGCCGGCTTGATAGGCCGCTGCCTAGAGTGGCCCTGTCCCGATGCACGAGGAGGTCGCATGCGACGCCTTCACCACTTCAACCTCTCGCCCGAGGTGACCGAGCCGGTCCGCCGCGTGGCCACACCGCGCAAGCCGCTGCCGGACGCGCTGCCGCCGGACGACATGTGGCGCTCGCGCCGCGTGCTGTCAGGCTCCGACTGGATGGCCGCCTGGGTGCGCAAGCCGATCAATCGTTGAACAGCACCTCGGGCAGGTGCAGCCCCGCGTCGACGGTCATGCCGAACAGGCTGCCCGACAGCGGCCGCGCGGCGATCTGCGCGTGGCTCATCTCCTCGCGGGCTGTCGTCACGAACAACTGGTCGCCCCCCGGGCCGCCCAGCGCCGGGCAGGTGACGTGCGGCGCCGCCACCGCGTGGCGGGACAGCAGCACGCCGTCCGGCGCGTAGCGGGCCACGCTGGCATGGCCCCACTCGGCATTCCACAGGCAGCCTTGCGCGTCGATGGTGGCGCCGTCGGGCCAGCAGTCGGGCACGTCCTTCTGCGCGAACACGCGGGGTGCCGACACCCCGGCCGTTTCAGCGTCGTAGTCGCAGACCATGATGCGGCGCGTCAGCGTGTCGCAGTGGTACATCAGCCGCCCGTCGGGGCTGAAGCAGATGCTGTTGGCGATGGCCACGCCGCCCAGTGCCAGCGGCCGCAGGCCGTGCGTGGCCGAGTACTGGTAGAAGCGGCCGATGGCCTGGCGCGGGCGGGCTTCGTCCAGCGTGCCGAAGACGTAATGGCCGGCGCGGTCGCAGCGGCCGTCGTTGATGCGCGTGGTGGGCAGCAGGGCTTCGACCGGCAGGATGACCTCCAGGTCAGGCAGCACCGCGACGTCGCCGCAGGCCTGCGGGTCGGCCAGCCTCAGCCGCACCAGGCGCTTGGCCATGCCCAGCAGCAGCGCGCCCGAGCGGCAGTGCACGAAGCTGCCCACGCGCTCGGGCAGGCGCAGGCGCAGCGTGTCCGGCGTGCCGGGCGTCCAGGCGTACACCGTGCTGGCCTCGATGTCGGTCCACCACCAGCGGCCGGTGGCGGCATGCCATTGCAGCCCTTCGCCGAGCGTGGCGGTCTGCGGCAGGGCGAGATGGAGTTCAGGGGGCATCGGGCGGGGTCTCCAGGCTGTCGCGGGACCGCTTGCGGGCGACTGCGGCGGCATGGCGGCGCTGCTCGTCGGGCGTGAACGGCCGCAGCGGCGGCACGGCCACGGGCTTGTGGTCGTCACCCACGGCCACCATCGTGAAATAGCAGCTGTTGACATGCCGCGTCACCTGCGTGCGGATGTTCTCGGCCACGACCTTGATGCCCACTTCCATGGACGAGGTGCCGGTGTGGTTCACGCAGGCCAGGAAGGTCACCAGCTCACCGACGTGGATGGGCTGGCGGAAGATGACGCGGTCCACCGACAGCGTGACGACGTAGCGCCCCGCGTAGCGGCTCGCGCAGGCATAGGCCACCTGGTCCAGCAGCTTGAGGATGTTGCCGCCGTGCACGTTGCCGGAGAAGTTGGCCGTGTCCGGCGTCATCAGCACGGTCATCGTCAGTTGGTGGGCGGGCGGGTCCATGGCGGCCTCGTTGGAGCGGGAGGCGACATCGTCGCCGATCGGCGGGCCGCGGCGGGCATCAGGCGGCAGCCGGCCGGGCCGCGGGCAGTGCGCCCGCCAGGCGCAGCGCGGTCTGGTGCAGGCGGGTCATGTGATACGGGTCGGGCTGTTCGTCGCGGCAGTGGCCGCTCTTGCAGGGCAGGGCCACGGCGGCGCGCCAGCCGCCCTGCTCGGCGTCCACGAGCTCGGCCTTGACGAGGCCCAGCGTCTGTTCGTAGCGCCGCCACAAGTCGTTGCGGCCCGTGGCCTGCGCAGCGACGAGCATCGCATGCAGGCACTCGGCCTGTTGCCACCAGCCCTTGCTCGGGTCGGCCTTGGCGCCGTCGGGGAAGGCGCGCTGGCCACAGCCGCCGTCGATCTCGTCGTAGCCGGTGGCCAGCGCATAGGTCAGCACGCGCTCGGCAACCTGCGGGTAGACGGGCGAGACGGCGACGCCGCTGGTCATCAGGTGGCTCCATTCGAACTGATGCCCCAGGTCGATGTAGCCGCCGGCCTCGCGCGTGGGCAGCGGCTGCCAGGCGCCGTCGTACCACTCGGGGATGCGCGCGCCACCGCCCTGCGCCTCGGCCTGGCCCTGCAGCAGCTTGTACGCGGCGAAGTCGCCCAGTTGCCGCGCGCCGGCCAGCGCGGCCTTGTCGCCGGTGGCTTCGTGCAGCAGCAGCAGCGCCTCGAACATGTGCATGACGGGGTTCTGCGTGCGCCCGCCCGGCAAGGGGCGGAAGTCGCGGTTGCACTCGTTGACGAGGCCGCCCGCGGCGTCGAAGAAGCCGGCCTGGATGTCGCGCCAGGCGTGCAGCGCGGCCTCGCGGTGCCGGGCATCGCGCCCCACGCGGTAGAGCTCGGCCAGCGCCAGCAGCGCGAACGCGTGGCCGTAGGCGCGCTTGATGCCGGCCCGCAGGCTGCCATCCGGCGCCACCGTGTGGAAGAAGCCGCCATGCACCGGGTCGCGGAAGTGCGCCAGCAGGAAGTCCGCCCCGCGGCGCGCGAGGTCGAGGTGGCGCGCGTCCTGCGTGATCTCGTGCCCCGCCGCAAAGGCGAACACGAGGCGTGACTGGCCCGTCAGTTCCAGCTCGGGCTGGGGTTGCGGCTGCCAGCGGCGGTCGAACGACAGCTGGAAGCCACCTGCCGACAGCGGCGCGTGCGCCAGCCAGCGCGGCAGCAGGTTGTCGACGAGGTCGGCGCGGTGCCAGGCGGTGTCGATGCGGCTGGCGCCGCGGCCGTTGGACTCGCTGCAACCCGCGCCCAGCGTGGCGCCGGCCGCGCCGAGCAGCGCCAGCGCGCCGCGGCGCGTCAGCGCCCGTGTGGCCACGTCGCCTTGGAGACCGGGCCCTTGGCCGTCTTGCTGCGCGCGGCCCACAGCTTGTAGGCCGGCGGCGTCAGCTCGCGCTTGAGCAAGGCCACCAGCTCGCCATGACCGATGCCATGCTCGATGAGCACGCGGCGGTAGGGCGGTTTGTCGTCCCACGCCGTGGCGATGACGCGCTTGATTTCTTCGGGGCTGAGTCGGGGTGCTGCTTTGGCCATGCGTGGATTGTCACGCCCCGGCGCCGCGAATCCATCCCGCACACCGGGATGCTGCCGGCACCGTCAGGCGAAGCGCTGCGCCACCCAGGCCGCCGCCGCGCCGGTGACCGCGCTGGCGAACGTGCCCCAGGCGGTGTCCACCAGCGCCAGGCGCACCGGCCAGTGGCGCAGCGTGGAGAGGTTGGTGAGGTCGTACACGCCATAGGCCACCAGGCCGACCAGCGCCGCGCGCGCGATCTGTGTGCCCAGCGGCTGGCCGGCCGGGTACAGCGCCAGCGCCACCAGCGCGGCCGGGTAGGCCAGGTAGAACAGCAGCGCCGGCAGCCAGCGGATCTGCGCCACCATCTGCTCGCCCATCTCCTGGCGGTAGAAGTCCTTGGCCAGCACGCCGAGCCAGAGCGCGTCGAGGACGCCCATGACGATCAGCGCGGCGAGATAGGGCTTGAGGGCGGCATTCATGATGGGAGGCGATGTTGCGAGGTGTGCGCCGCCCTGCGTGTAGGAAAGCGCCGCGCTACAGCCGGGCGATTCTGCGGCCCCGGCAATCGTCCTACAGCCGCTGTCGCTGCTTGCTGGCATCGGGCCGCGGGACCGCACCGGAGCATGGCGGCACCGACAAGCAATGCGGCGCTGCCGTGACTGCCATGACATCCTCTTCGCTGCCCCTGAACGCCAAGGCCGCCCTGGTGCCCGGTGCCGCCGCCATCACCCCCCAT
This sequence comes from Roseateles sp., assembly GCF_965229315.1. Lineage (GTDB taxonomy): Bacteria > Pseudomonadota > Gammaproteobacteria > Burkholderiales > Burkholderiaceae_C > Pelomonas. Next base: position 755,217 of record NZ_CBDDJA010000001.1, on the reverse strand, counting down.
CGGCGGCCGCCGCTGTCGCTGCTGGCATCCGAGCCCGTGCGCGCCACGCTGGAGGCGCTGCAAGCGCTGAACCTGTGGCGCAAGAAGCCCGCCCAGGTGGGCCAGGGCCGCACGGTGATGCTGTTCCCGGGGCTGGGCACCGACAGCGTGTCGCTGTGGCCGCTGCGCCGCCACCTGGAGCGCGCGGGTTTTCGCGCGCTGGACTGGGGCCAGGGCGTGAACCGCGGCCCGCAGGGCGACGTGGATGCATGGCTGGACCAGCTGGCCGAGGCCGTGCACCAGCGCATCGCACCGGCCGATCAGGCCAGCCTCGTCGGCTGGAGCCTGGGTGGCTTCTACGCACGCGAGCTGGCCAAGCGCCTGCCGGAGCGCGTGCCCCACGTCATCACCATCGGCACGCCGTTCAGTGGCGGGCCGGACGACACCCACGTCGGCTGGCTGTTCCGCCTGCTCAACGGCCGCCACGCGCAGGAGCATCACGCGCTGCGCGACCGCTTGGCCGAGCCGCCGCCGGTGCCCACCATCTCGCTGTACAGCCGCCGCGACGGCGTCGTGTCGTGGCAGGCCTGCATGCACACCGCGCGCTGGCCGCTGGCGCGCGACATCGAGGTGCAGGCCAGCCACCTCGGCATGGGCTGGAGCCCCGAGGTGCTGACGCGCGTGACCGCGCTGCTGGCCATCCGCGCCGGAGCCAAGGCATGAGCGCCGCCGTCATGACCGCCGCGGGCCGCGTGATCCGCGCCGCGGGCCCGCGCGAGGACTCGCCCCGCCCCGCGCCGCCGCCCGCCCAGTTGCCGCCGCGCGAACCGGTGGCGCCGGCCAAGCTGCGCCGCACGCTCAAGCGCGTGTTCGGGCTGGCGGCGCTGCGCCCCGGCCAGTCGGAGGTCATCGCCCGCGTGCTGGCGGGGCAGAACACGCTGGCCGTCATGCCCACCGGCGCCGGCAAGTCGCTGTGCTACCAGCTGCCCGCCGTGCTGGGCGACACGCTGACGGTGGTCATCTCGCCGCTGATCGCGCTGATGAAGGACCAGTGCGACGGGCTGGTCGAGCGCGGCGTGGCCGCGCGGCAGCTGCACTCGGCGCTGGACGCCAACACGCGGCTGCAGACCGAGGCGCTGCTGACGCGCGGCGCCGTGCGTGTGCTGTTCACGACGCCCGAGCGGCTGGCCGACGCACGCACGCTGGGGCTGCTGCAGGAGCAGCGCGTGGGCCTGCTGGTGGTGGACGAGGCGCATTGCATCTCGCAGTGGGGCCACGACTTCCGCCCCGCCTTCAGCGCGCTGCGCGACGCCCGGCGCGCGCTCGGCCGCCCCCCTGTGCTGGCACTGACGGCGACGGCCTCGGCGCCCGTGCAGCGCGAGATCGCCGCGGCGCTGGACATCCCGCGCGACGGCATCCTGTGCCATGGCGTCTACCGCCCCAACCTGTGGCTGGCCGTGGAGCTGCCGCAGACAGAAAGCCAGCGCCGCGCGTTCATCCAGCGCCGGCTGCAGGCACTGCACGAAAGCGGGGCCGGCAGCGCCATCGTCTACTGCGCCACCGTGCGCGAGGCCACCACGCTGCACGGCCAGCTGCGCGAGGCCGACCTGGCCGTGGGCCTGTACCACGGCAAGCTGCCGGCCCGGGAGCGCGTGGCCGCGCAGGAGGCCTTCATGCGCGACGAGACGCGCCTGATGATCGCGACCAACGCCTTCGGCATGGGCATCGACAAGCCCGACATCCGCCTGGTGCTGCACGCGCAGATGCCGGCGTCCATCGAGGCCTATGTGCAGGAATGCGGCCGGGCGGGCCGCGACGGCGAGCGCGCGGACTGCGTGCTGCTGTTCCGCGAGGGCGACCGCGCGCTGCAGCAGTTCTTCGCCGGCGGCCAGGCGCCCAGCCGCGAGGAGCTGGCCGCGGTCTGGCAGGCCCTGGTGAGCCAGACGCCGCAGCGCGGCTGGCTGCCCACCGCGCTGGCCGACATGGTGCGCATGCCGCAACGCCGCCTGGGCCAGGCACTGGCGGCGTTGCGCTCGGTGCGTGCACTGCGCGGCAGCGAGGCCACCGGCCTGCAGCCCACCCGGCGCCGCGAGGCCGGCGCCATCGTCGACGCGGCCGAGGCCGCGGCGCAGCAGCGCCAGCAGAGCGGCCGCGACGGCCTGGATGCGATGGTGCTGTACGCCAAGGCCGGCAACTGCCGCTGGGCAGGCGTGCTGGCGCATTTCGGCGAGACGCTGGACGACGGCGCCAGCCGCTGCGGGCACTGCGACAGCTGCGCGCGCTTCGAGCGGCTGCTGGCCGACGAGCGCGCGGCACCGGCGGCCGTGCCGGACCCGTCGCCCGCGCCACGCGCCGCCCATGCCGCTTTCACCGCGGGCCAGCGCGTGCGCGTGCGCCGCTTTGGCTGGGGCGAGGTGCAACTGTGCAGCGCCGAGGTGGTGCGCATCGCCTTCGCGCGGCACGGCGTGCGCGACATCCACCCGGACTTCGTGCTCGCCAAGGCGCGCGGCTGACCCGCGCCAGCGGCCTCAGCCGCGCGCGGTGACGCTGACGGTGACGCTCATGCCCTCGAAGTCCTCAGGCGCCCCCCACCAGGTGCCGCTCAGCGGCGACACCTCGGCCGCCTCCCGCGCCACGGCCAGCCGGATCAGGTCGGTGCCGCCGATGAGGTTGTTGGTGGGGTCCACCGGGAACCAGCCGCAGTCGGGCAGGTAGACCTGCACCCAGGCGTGCGTCGCGCCGCCGCCGACGTGGGTGACGTCAGGCACCGGCAGCGCGGGCGCGGCGTCCCCCGGCTCGGCGACCGGCAGCGTCATCTCGGCCGCTGCGGCGGGTGCTGTAGGCGCCGCGGTGTCGGGCGGCGTGGCCGTTGCGACAACGTCCGCCGTCGTCAGCGGCGCGATGGTGGCAGCACCTTCGCCCAGCGGCATGGCGGTGGGGTCGGCCGGTGCCGCGGCGGGTGGCGCCATCGGCACCACCGACACCACCGGCGGCGAATACAGGTAGCCCGACACGAAGCGCGCCGCGATGCCCAGGTGGCGCAGTGCGTCGATCATCAGCGTCGCAAAGTCGCGGCACGAGCCGCTGCCCAGCGCCAGCGTCTCGCGCGGCGTCTGCACGCCTTCGGCCTCGCGCGCGGCGTAGGTGAAGCCGCTGCGGATGGCCTGGCACATCTGCGCCACCACGGCACGCGGGCCGCCCCCGTTCTCGGCCGCCTCGGCGAAGGGCTGCGCCCAGGTGCGCAGCACGAGGTTGGGATCGTCGAACGACGGCAGCAAAAAGGGCGTCAGCGACAGCCGCTCTGACATCGAGTAGGGCGGCGGCATCCAGGCCGACTCGCTGGCGGCCGGCTGGTTGAAGCCCTCGGCACCGAGGTGCTCCACCGTGAATCGGCAGACGACCTGCAGCCGCTCGGCCTGCGCGGCCGGCAGCACCAGCGCGACGGAGTTGCCGTAGACGTCGTGCACCAGGTCCACGCGCTGCTCGGTGGGCGTGATGACCAGCTCGGTCGCCAGCACGCGCATGTCGTGCCCGTCGCGCGGGCGGAAGGTGAGCCGGTGCAGACCCAGCTCCACCGGGCGGTGGAAGCGGTATTCGGTGATGTGCTCGATGTCGTAGACCATGGCAGGCTCCTGGCGCCTGTTGACGCTCGACCCGCCATGGTGCCGCATCGGCCGCGCCCGGCGTGCCGGACGGCGCCGCGTCGGCGCTCAGCCGCCGCGCGTGACCGGCATGCGCACGCTGTCGGCCGGCAGCTTCATGTGGCGGGCCAGTTCCAGCTTGGCCAGCGAGTTGCGGTGCACCTCGTCCGGGCCGTCGGCCAGCCGCAAGGTGCGCTGGTGCGCCCACATCATGGCCAGCGGCGTGTCGTCGCTGACGCCCATGCCGCCGAACACCTGGATGGCCCAGTCGATGACCTGCAGCGCCATGTTGGGCGCGACGATCTTGATCATCGCGATCTCGGCCTTGGCGACCTTGTTGCCCACGGTGTCCATCATGTAGGCGGCCTTCAGCGTCAGCAGGCGCGCCTGCTCGATCATGCAGCGCGACTCGGCGATGCGCTCCTGCGTGACGGTCTGCTGCGCGATGGTCTTGCCGAACGCCGTGCGGGCGATGGCGCGCTCGCACAGCAGCTGCAGCGCGCGCTCGGCGGCGCCGATGGAGCGCATGCAGTGGTGGATGCGGCCGGGGCCCAGGCGCCCTTGCGCGATCTCGAAGCCGCGGCCTTCGCCCAGCAGGATGTTGGCGGCCGGCACGCGCACGTTCTTCAGCTCGACTTCCATGTGGCCGTGCGGCGCGTCGTCGTAGCCGAACACGGACAGCGGGCGCAGCACGGTGATGCCGGGCGTGTCGGCCGGCACGACGATCATGGACTGCTGCTCGTGGCGGCCGGCGTCGGGGCTGGTCTTGCCCATGACGATGTAGACGGCGCAGCGCGGGTCGCCGGCGCCACTGCTCCACCACTTGCGGCCGTTGATGACGACCTCGTCGCCGCCATTGCTCGTATCCCGTTCGATGCGGCACTCGATGTTGGTGGCGTCGCTGGACGCGACGGCCGGCTCGGTCATCAGGAAGGCCGAGCGGATCTCGCCGCGCAGCAGCGGCTCCAGCCAGCGGTCCTTCAGCGACTCGGACGCGTAGCGCTCCAGCGTCTCCATGTTGCCGGTGTCGGGGGCCGAACAGTTGAAGACCTCGGGCGCCCAGAACACGCGGCCCATGACCTCGCACAGCGGCGCGTATTCGAGGTTGGACAGGCCCTCGGGCGCGCGGCTGGACTTGGGCAGGAACAGGTTCCACAGACCGGCGGCGCGCGCCTTGGGCTTGAGTTCCTCGATGACCTTCGTCGCCTGCCAGGGGTTGCCGGCGCGGCGGTTGGCGGCCACCTCGTCGAGATAGCGCTTCTCGTTCGGGTAGATGTGCTCGTCGAAGAAGGCGAGCAGGCGCTCGCGCATCTGCGTGACCTTGGGGCTGTAGTCGAAGTTCATGGCCGGCTCCTGGTGGGCTGGCCGCCAGTGTGGCGCAGCCCTGGCCGCGCGCTTGTCACGCAGGCGGCAGTGGGCCCGCGGCCCGCGGCGCTCAGCCGGCCAGCAGCTTTTCTTCGGCCAGCGCCAGCGCCGCGGGCGTGCCGCTGATGACGAGCGTGTCGCCGCCGGCCAGCGTCGCGCCGTCGACCAGCAGGCCCTTGCCGTTGGCGCGGCGCAGCGACACCACGGCCACACGCATCGCATGCAATGCGAGGTCGTCCAGCAGCTTGCCGGCATGCGGGCTGGCGGTGGGCAGCGTGACGGAGGCCAGGCGCGCCTGGTCGATCTCGTCGACGGTGTCGTCGTCGGCGCCATGGAAGTAGCCGCGCAGCAGGCCGTAGCGCTTGTCGCGCGCATCGCGCGTGATGCGGATGACGCGGCGCATCGGCACGCCCACCAGCGCCAGCGCGTGCGAGGCCAGCATCAGCGAGCCCTCGATGGCCTCGGGCACCACCTCGGTGGCGCCGGCGGCCTTGAGCTTTTCCAGGTCGGCGTCGTCGATGGTGCGCACGACCACCGGCACGCGCGGCGCATGTTCGCGCACCAGGTGCAGGATCTTCAGCGCCGACGGCGTGTCGTGGTAGCTGACGACGACGGCGCTGGCGCGCGCCAGGCCCGCGGCCATCAGGCTCTGCACCTTGGCCGCGTCGCCGAACACCACGCTCTGGCCGGCCGCGGCGGCCTGGCGCACACGGTCGGGGTCCAGGTCCAGCGCGATGTAGGGAATGTGTTCGCCCTCCAGCAGACGCGCCAGGTTCTGGCCGCTGCGGCCATAGCCGCAGATGATGATGTGGGCCTCGGTCTTGATGGACTTCTTGGCAATGCTGGTCAGCTGCACGGACTGCATCAGCCAGTCGCTGCTGGACAGCTTCATGACGATGCGGTTGCTGTACATCACGAGGATGGGCGTGGCCAGCATGGACAGCACCATGCTGGCCAGCACCGGGCTGACCCACTGCGGCGCCACCAGCCGGTGTTCGGCGCCCAGCGTCAGCAGCACGAAGCCGAATTCACCCGCCTGCGCCAGGTACAGGCCCGTGCGCAGCGCGACGCCCGGCGGCGACTTGAACAACCGCGCCAGGCCGGCGATCAGCGCGAACTTGACCAGCACCGGCAGCCCCGTCAGCAGGATCACCAGCCACCAGTGGTCGATCAGCGGATGCCAGTCCAGCTTCATGCCGATGGTGATGAAGAACAGGCCCAGCAGCACGTCGTGGAAGGGCCGGATGTCGGTCTCCACCTGGTGCTTGTATTCGGTCTCGGCGATCAGCATGCCGGCGACGAACGCGCCCAGCGCCAGGCTCAGGCCCGCGTGCTCGGTCATCCAGGCCAGGCCCAGCGTGACCAGCAGCAGGTTCAGCATGAACAGCTCGTCGCTCTTGCGCCGCGCCACCAGCGTCAGCCACCAACGCATCACCTTCTGGCCGCCGTACAGCAGCAGGCCCAGCAGCGCCAGCGCCTTCACGCCGGCCCAGGCCAGCGCGGTGGCCATCTCGCTGCCGCTGCTGTTCAGCGCCGGGATCAGCACCAGCAGCGGCACCACGGCCAGGTCCTGGAACAGCAGCACGCCCATGACGAGCTTGCCGTGCGGGCTCTCCAGCTCCAGCCGCTCGGCCATCAGCTTGATGATGATGGCGGTGGAGCTCATCGCCATGGCGGCACCCAGCACGAGCGCGCCCTGCCAGTGCAGGTCCCAGGCGCGGCCCAGCATCGCGAACACCGCGATCAGCAGCACGTTGCCGGCCATGGCGCCCAGCAGCGTCAGCAGCACCTGCATCAGCCCCAGGCCGAACACCGCGGTGCGCAGCGCGCGCAGCTTGGGCAGGTTGAACTCCAGCCCGATGGCGAACATCAGGAACACGACGCCGAACTCGGCCAGGTACTCGATGCCGGCCGAATCGTGCGCGAGCGCGAGCGCATTCGGGCCGATCAGCACCCCCACCGCCAGGTAGCCCAGCATGGGCGGCAGCTTCAGGCTGCGGCAGACGACGACGCCCAGAACGGCAGCCACCAGATAGAGCAGGGCGAGGTCCAGCGAGGTCATCGCGGGATCGTAGACGACGGGTAGACGGCACCCACGGCGGGGCGTCACACTCCAGCCCTGTCCGAAAGGGAGAGCTTCCATGATCCGAGCCGTACGCCGACCGACCGCATTCCTGACCTCCTGGATGGCCGCATCCGTGCTGGCCTGCGCGGGGCTGCTGGCCGCGCCGCCCGCCTGCGCCATCGTCGGCGGCACGTCGACGACCGAGTTCGGCCAGGTGTCGTTCGGCGTGCAGGTGCTGCCCAACTGGGTGGTCACCGCCTCGCACCTGAACCTGGGCGTGGGCGACACCTACAGCAACGGCTATGGCAGCGCCCTCATCGCCGCCGTCTACTCGTTCAGCACCAGCGGCTTCCCGCAGGACGACATCACGCTGGTGCGCCTGGCGACCGCCATCGACGCGCCGTCGCTGAGCCTGGTGGCCGACACGCTGACCGCCGGCGGCAGCTACGCCATCGACGCCACGCTGACCACCGGCGCCAACCAGTCGCCCCGCGGCTACGGTTTCAGCCAGGTCCGCGAGTTCTGGTCCACGGTGGACCCCGACGACAGCGGCCCGCTGGGGCCGGTGTCGGCCAACTGGCTGATCACCTACACCGACGGCTTCACCACCCCCTACGTGCAGGGCGGCGACAGTGGCGGCGGCCTGTTCCTGGGTCACGTGACCAGCCTGGCGGGCGGCGCGCCGCTGTGGGGCATCGCCTCGGCCTTCATCAGCGACCTGGACGCCAACGGCAACGACATCAACCCGCGTTCGGGCTACGTGCAGCTCGCCAGCTACCGCTCCTGGCTGGACGCGACGATGGCCGCCGACACGGCCGACACGCAGGTGCTGAACTGGGTGACGACGGCCGTGCCCGAGCCCGCCACGGCGCTGCTGATGGGGCTCGGCCTGTGCGGATTGGCACGCCTCAGGCGCCGAAGCTGACGGGCTATGCATTGCGCGCATAGGCGCATGAGCACTTGGCTAGACAAGTGCCGGTGGCACGGTCCGGCTTCGCGCTACCGTTCGCCCCACGAAAAGTTACGGAGCATTTCATGCCCAACCTGTCCTTCGTTTCGCCCACGCGCAACAGCCCCTGGGGCACCTACCTGTCGCAGATCGACGCCGTCGAGCCCTACCTCGGCCACCTGGCCCGCTGGGTCGAAACCCTGCGCCGCCCCAAGCGCGCGTTGATCGTGGACATCCCCATCGAGCTGGACAACGGCACCATCGCCCACTTCGAGGGCTACCGCGTGCAGCACAGCCTGACGCGCGGCCCGGGCAAGGGCGGCGTGCGCTACCACCCGGACGTGACGCTGGAAGAGGTGATGGCCCTGTCGGCCTGGATGACGATCAAGAACGCCGCGGTGAACCTGCCCTACGGCGGCGCCAAGGGTGGCATCCGTGTCGACCCCAAGCTGCTCAGCCTGAAGGAGCTGGAGAAGATGACCCGCCGCTACACCAGCGAGATCGGCATCATCATCGGCCCGCAGCAGGACATCCCGGCGCCGGACGTGAACACCAACGGCAAGATCATGGCCTGGATGATGGACACCTACTCGATGAACACCGGCGCCACGGCGACCGGCGTCGTCACGGGCAAGCCCATCGAGCTGGGCGGCTCGCTCGGCCGCGTGGCCGCCACCGGCCGCGGCGTGTTCGTCGTGGGCCGCGAGGCGATGCGCCGCCTGGGCCAGCCGCTGGAAGGCGCGCGCGTCGCGGTGCAGGGCTTCGGCAACGTCGGCTCCATCGCCGCCAAGCTGTTCGCCGCCAACGGCGCCAAGATCGTCTGCGTGCAGGACCACACGGGCACCATCCTGAACGAGAACGGCTTCGACATGGCGAGCCTGCTCGACCACGTGGCCACCTACAAGGGCGTGGCCGGCTTCACGGGCGCCGACAAGATCGACGACGAGAACTTCTGGGACGTGCCCAGCGACGTGCTGATCCCGGCGGCGCTGGAAGGCCAGATCACCGCCGAACGCGCCCAGCGCATCAAGACCCGCCTCGTGCTCGAAGGTGCCAACGGCCCGACCACGCCGGACGGCGAAGCCGTGCTGGCCGACCGCGGCATCGTCGTCGTGCCCGACGTGATCGCCAACGCCGGCGGTGTGACGGTGTCCTACTTCGAGTGGGTGCAGGACTTCTCGTCGTTCTTCTGGACCGAGGACGAGATCAACGTGCGCCTGGACAAGATCATGATCGGCGCCTTTAAGCACATCTGGGAAACCAGCGAGCTGCACAAGATCACGCTGCGCACCGCCGCCTTCACGGTGGCCTGCACGCGGGTGCTGCAGGCGCGCGAGGAGCGCGGCCTGTATCCGTGACGCGCCGCGTCTGACCGCGCCCGAAGGCCCGCCGCGTGCGGGCCTTTGTCGTCAGCGCTGTCCGGGCTCAGCCCTTCAGCACCGCGCCCGTGCTGTCCAGCACACGCAGCGTGACGGGAATGGCCGGCGCGACGCTTTGCGTGACGGTGCAGAAATCCTCGAAGGTGTCCAGCACGCGCTGCAGGTGCGCCAGCTCGGCGGCAGGCTTGCCCAGGTGCAGGTCGACCGCCAGGCCTTGCACACGGTTGCGGTTGCGCTCGTTGCGGCCGACGGTGGCTTTCACCTCGGTGCGCAGCGGCGCCGGGTCGTCCTTGTATTTCTGGCAGGCGAACAGCAGCGATGCGCTCAGGCAGTTGCCCACCGCCGAGGCCAGCAGCTCGACCGGGTCTGGCCCCAGGCCCGTGCCCAGCGGCGGCGGCTCGTCGGCAAGCAGCACCGGCAATTCCGGCGCATAGTGGTGTTCGAACTGGTAGCCCTGACGCTGGATCAGGGTGACGCTGGGGTGGTCCATGAAGCTTCCTCGGCTGGGTGTCACTGCGGAGTTTGCCTGCCGGCGCAGCGGCCGCCCTGACGCGCCCGTCCACTAGACTCCATCACCCTATTTCGGGTTGCCGTGCGCATGCAGCAAGAACAGCTTCCAGCAAAAGTGGCCGTCCTGGGTGGATCGGCGGGCAGCATCGACGCCTTTGCCAGCGTGCTGGCCGGGCTGCCCGAGCAGCCGGGTTTCGCGGTGCTGGTGATCAGCCACCTGGACCCGACCCGGCAGACCCAGCTCGACGGCATCCTCAAGCGGCACACCAGGATGCCGGTCGAGCGGCTGGCGCGCATGCGCAAGATCGAGCACGACACGGTCTACGTGCTGTCCGAGGACTGCACCGCCACGGCGCTGGACGGCCACTTTCGCGTCACCAAGCGGGCCCCGGGGCTGCACCTGCCCATCGACATCTACCTGGCATCCGTCGCGCAGGACCCGGACGTGGCCGCCGCGGCGGTCATCCTGTCGGGCACGGGCAGCGACGGCGCGGCCGGCATCGTCGACCTGAAGGCCAGTGGCGGGCTGGTGCTGGCGCAGGCGCCGTCATCGGCAAATCACGATGGCATGCCGATTGCCGCGATCAACACGGGCCTGGTCGATGCCGTCCTGCCCGTCGAGGACATCGCTGCCCAGCTCGTGGCGCGTTTCGGCAATGCCACCCCTTCGAATGCAGAGGACTCCTACAGCGATGCACTGGCCACGGCACTGGCGCTCGTTCAGGAGCGCACCGGCACCAACCTGGGTTACGTCAAGGACGTCAACCTCCGCCGCCGCTTCCTGAGGCGGGTGCTGCTGCAGAAGGACCGCGACGTGGCCGGCTACCTGCAGCATCTGCGCACCGCCCCTCTGGAGGCGGCGGCGCTGCGTGACGACATCCTCATCGGCGTCACCGCGTTCTTCCGCGACGCCGAGTTCGTCAACGTGCTGCGCCTGAGCGTCATCCCCAAGCTGATCGAGCTGCGGCGCGACCCCATCCGCGTCTGGGTGCCGGCCTGCTCCACGGGCGAGGAGGCCTACACCATCGCCATGCTGCTGCGCGAGGCGCTGGATGCCAACGGGCTGGACAGCAAGGTCCAGATCTTCGGCACCGACATCAACGAGGCTTCCATCGAGACGGCGCGGGCGGGGCAGTATTCGGCCGCGTCGGTCGAGAACGTGCCCGAGGCCTACGTGGCCAAGGCGTTCGTGCAGAACGCCGGCGGCTTCGCCATCCGCAAGGACATCCGGGCGATGTGCGTGTTCGCGCGGCACAACCTGATGACGCACGCACCTTTCCTGGGCATGGACCTCATCAGCTGCCGCAACATGCTGATCTACCTGCGCAAGGAGGCGCAGGAGCATGTGATGGGCGTGCTGCACTACGCCGTGCGGCCGGACGGCTACGTGCTGCTGGGCCGCGCGGAAGCCGCGTCCTCGGCGCAGGGCTTCGAGCATGCCGGCCACCCGCACCTGTATCGCAAGCTGGCCGACGGCCAGCGGCCGCGGCGCAGCTGGCCGGCCGAGGCGATGCTGCCCTGGGCCGCGCCGCGCGACGAGGCGGGGCCGCGCACCAAGATCCAGACCGACCAGGTCGAGCTGGCCGTGAGCCGCTGCGCGATGGAGCGCTACGTGCCGCCGGGCTTTGTCGTCAACGAAGCCGGCGACGTCGTGCAGTTCCGCGGCGACGTCGCCGACTTCATCGCGCCGGCCACCGGCGAGGCCACGCTGTCGCTGTCGCGGCTGCTGCGGCCGGAGCTCAACGTGCCGGTGCGCACGGCGCTGCTGGAGGCCAAGCGGTCCGAGGCCGCCGTGCGGCGCGACCGCGTGCCGGTGGACGGCGCCGTCTACGCGCTGGAGGCGCTGCCGTTCATGGTGGGCGCCGAGTGCCGGCATTTCCTGGTCACGCTGCAGATGCAGCGTGACGAAGCGCCCCACGTGGAAGGCAGCCGCGCGGACGGCGACGCCAGCCGCGGCAGCCGCGAGAGCGACCTGGAGCGCACGGTGGTGACGCTGTCGGCCGAGCTGGATTCGGCCCATGCGCAGCTGCGCACCATGGTGCTGGAGTTCGAGTCGGCCAACGAGGAGCTGCGCACGTCCAACGAAGAGATGCTCAGCGCCAACGAGGAGATGCAGAGCGCGAACGAGGAGCTGCAGAGCGCCAAGCAGGAGCTCGAGTCGACCAACCAGGAGCTGAACTCGCTGAACGAGGAGATGAAGGTCCGCAATGACCAGCTGGCCGTGGCCAACGACGACCTGAGCAACCTCGTGGGCGGCATCCCGCTGGCCGTCGTGCTGCTGGACCGGCACCTGCGCCTGCGCCATTTCACGCCGCAGGCGGCCGAGCTGTTCGGGCTGCAGCCCGACAGCGTGGGCATCACCCTGCCGACGCTGAACGACCGCTTCGCCATCGCCGACATCGAGAAGATGGTGGATGTGGCCGTGAAGGGCCTGGCCGCCACCAAGGCCGAGTACCGCGACGCCAGCGGCCACTGGTGGCTGGTGAACGTGCGCGCCTACCGCACCTCGGACGACCGCATCGACGGCGCCGTCATCGTGTTCGAGGACATCGACAACCTGAAGCTGGCGGTGTCGCACGCCGAGGCGGCGCGCGGCGAAGCCGAGCAGGCCAACACGGCCAAGGATGATTTCCTGGCGCTGGTGTCGCACGAGCTGCGTGCGCCGCTGAACGTCATCTCCGGCTGGGCCTCCGTGCTGGACCGCACGCTGCCGAACCGGCCGCAAGGCAGCGACGATGCCGAGCGGAGCACGGAACGACGGGCCATCTCGACCATCCTGCGCCAGTGCCGCGCGCAGGCGCAACTCATCGACGACCTGCTCGACGCGTCGCGCATCACCGCCGGCCGCTTCGCCATCGACAAGCATCCCGTCGACCTGGGCGACTGCGTGGCCGCGGTCATCGAGAGCATGCAGCCCGCCGCGCGCGGGCGCGACATCAGCCTGACCAGCAGCGGCCTGCGCATGGGCCACATGGTCAGCGGCGACAACCGGCGCCTGCAGCAGATCGTCAGCAACATCGTCAGCAACTCGCTGAAGTTCACGCCGGCCGGCGGCCGCATCGAGGTCGCGCTGACCCGCTTCGGCGGGCTGCTGGAGCTGTCGGTCTCCGACTCCGGCATCGGCGTGTCGGAAGACCTGCTGTCGCGCATGTTCGAGCGCTTCACGCAGGCCAACATGGCCCGCACGCGCGAGCACGGCGGGCTGGGCCTGGGGCTGTCCATCGTCAAGTCGCTGATGCAGGCCCACGGCGGCACCGTTGTGGCCCTCAGCGACGGGCTGGGCAAGGGCCTGCGCGTGATCATGCGTTTCCCGGCGCTGGAGGCACCGGCCGGCGTGCTCAAGCCACCCGTCGCACCCGAGGTGGTGGCCGGCGACCTGCGCCTCGCGGTGCTGCTGGTCGACGACGACGCCGAGTCGCGCGAGGCGCTGGGCGAGCTGCTGCGGCTGGTCGGCGCGCGGGTGGACACGGCCGCCTCCGTGAGCGCAGCCATGGCGGCGCTGGAACTCCGCGACTTCGACGCCATCGTCAGCGACCTGGCGATGCCGGGCCAGGACGGCTTCGAGCTGATGCGCATGGTGCGCGCCCGGGAGATGCGCGACGGCCGGCCGCGCAGCTACGCCATCGCGCTGTCGGGCCTGTCGTCGCTGCAGGATCGCGACATGGCGCTGTCCGCGGGCTTCGACGACCACGCCTCCAAGCCCGTGGACGCCGAGACGCTGGTGGGCTGGCTGACGGTCGCGCGGGACCGGGTGCACCGGCCCTGAGGTCCGTCAACGCAGGCCGTCGTGTCCCGCCAGGCCGGACACGCTACAGCAACAAGGTCATCCATCTCACGCGGAATAATCCCGCCATGCATCGCCTACGCTCCCTTGCCATGACCGCCGCGCTCGGCGTGTTGCTGGCCGGCTGCGGCGTTCTGCCGGACAAGCCGATCAAGTCGGTCTACCTCGGCGAACGCTTCAATGCCGACGAAACCTTCTCGCGCCTCTTCGATGCCAGTGTCGACGACACCTGCGAGGCCGCCCGCCGTGCGCTGCTGAGCCAGGGCTACGTCATCAGCAAGACCGGCAGCGGCGTCGTGCAGGGCGCCAAGCGCTTCCAGCCCGATGGCGAAGTCCACGTCGAGATCGCGTTCAACGTGGTCTGCGTGGGCGACGGCCCCAAGCAGCAGGTGGCCACCGCCTACGTCAGCGCCCAGCAGGACCGCTATGCGCTCAAGAAGAGCCCCAACGCGGCGAGCCTGGGCGTGAGCGCCATCGGCTCCATCTCGGTGCCGCTGTCGTCGTCGCAGGACTCCATGGTCAAGGTCGCCTCCGAGACCATTGCCGCCGGGCCGTTCTACGACCGCTTCTTCACGCTGATGCAGCGCATGCTGCGCGAGAGCACGCCCGACCACTGATGCGCCACTGCCTGACCCTGCTGCTGGCGCTCGCCGCCAGCGGCCCCACCCCAGCCGCTCCAGCCGCCCCAGCCGCCCCAGCCGCCCCACTCACCACCCACGCCGAACGCAGCGGCTTCCTGCAGACCGGGCGCTATGCCGAGGTAGGCGAGCTGTGCCACGCCTTCGCCCGCGCCCACCCGCGCGACGTGCGCTGCACCGTGTTCGGCCGCACGCCGCAGGGCCGGCCGATGTGGGCCGTCGTCGCCAGCCAGTCCGGCGCGCTGACGCCCGATGCCGCGCGCCGGCGCGGCCTGCCCGTCACGCTGGTCCAGGGCGGCATCCATGCCGGCGAGATCGAGGGCAAGGACGGCGGCTTCCTGGCGCTGCGCGAGCAGCTCGCCAGGCCCGGCGCGCTGCGACACCAGGTGCTGGTCTTCGTGCCGGTCTTCAACGTCGACGGCCACGAGCGCTTCGGCGCCTGGAACCGCCCCAACCAGCGCGGCCCCGAGCAGATGGGCTGGCGCGTGACGGCGCAGAACCTCAACCTGAACCGCGACTACGCCAAGGCCGACGCGCCCGAGATGCAGGCCATGCTGGGCCTGGTGCGCGCCTGGGACCCGCTGGTGGCCGTGGACCTGCACACCACCGACGGCGCGCAGTTCCAGCACGACATCGCCATCATGGTCGAGCCGGTGCAGTCCGGCGACGTGCCGCTGCGCGCTGCCGGCCGCGCCTGGCGCGACGCCGTCATCGCCACGCTGGCCGAACAGGGCGCGCAGCCGCTGCCGTTCTACCCGTCGTTCGTGAAGGAAGACGACCCGGCCAGCGGCTTCCGCGACAGCGTGTCGACGCCGCGCTTTTCCACCGGCTACTTCGTGCTGCGCAACCGGCTGGGCATGCTGGTGGAGACGCACTCCTGGCGCGACTACCCCACCCGCGTGCGGCTGATGCGCCAGACCGTGGACGCGGTGCTGGCGCAGGTCGCCGCGCACGGCCGCGACTGGCTGCGCACCGCGCAGGCCGCCGACGCCCGCACACCCGCCGAGCTGGCGCTGACCTGGAAGGCCACCGACGAGGCCCGCGAGATCGAGTTCCACGGCTACGCCTACACGCGCACGACGAGCGAGATCTCCGGCGCGCTGATGACGCGCTACGACGAGCGCACGCCGCAGGTCTGGCGCGTGCCGCTGCGCGACCACCTCGTGCCCGATCTCGTCCGCGCCGCGCCCGGTGCCGGCTACGTCGTGCCGGCCGAGCACGCGGCCTGGGTGGGCGACAAGCTGGCGCAGCATGGCGTGCGTTTCGAGCGGCTGGCGCAGGCGCGCGCAGCGCTGCCGGTACAGAGCTTTCGCGCCACAGACGTGAAGCGCGACGCCACCACGACCGAAGGCCGCCAGCGCATGACACTCAACGGCCAGTGGGCGGCCGACGCGCGCGAACTGCCGGCCGGCAGCCTGTTCGTGCCCATCGCGCAGCCGTTGTCGGCGCTGGCCATGCACCTGCTGGAGCCCGACGCGCCGGATTCGCTGGCCGCCTGGGGCCGCTTCGCGAACGCCTTCGAGCCCAAGGAATACATGGAGGCCTACGTCGCCGAACAGGTCGCCCGCGAGCAGCTCGCCGCCAGCCCCGCGCTGGCCGCCGAGTTCCAGGCCCGCCTGAAGGACGATGCCGCGTTCGCGGCCAGCGCGAAGCAGCGGCTGGACTTCTTCTACCGCCGCACGCCGAGCTGGGACGAGCGGTTGAACCTGTACCCGGTGTTCAGGGTTGACGCTCGCCCCTGAGCTGCCACACCGCCAGCCCGCCGGACAGCGCCGCCAGTCCCAGCACCATGCCCACCGTCGCGGGCCAGCCGGCGAACACGTAGATGAGGCCGCAGAACCAGCCGAAGAAGCTGGAGCCGGCGTAATAGAACAGGTTGTACAGCGACGCCGCCTGCGAGCGGCCCACGGTGGCGCGGTGGCCCACCCAGCCCGCGGCGATGGCGTGCGCGGCGAAGAAGCCGGCCGTGAACAGCACCAGCCCGACGACGAACACGGCCGTGGCGGTGCCCAGCATCAGCGCGCCGCCGAGCATCTGCGTGGCGATGGCGCCGCACAGCACCGCCAGCCGCCCGCGCCGCCGCGCCAGCCAGCCCGCCAGGCTCGCCGAGCCGGTGCCGGCCAGGTACGAGAACAGCAGCAGCGCGACGGTGGCGGGCGCCAGCAGGAAGGGCGGGCCTTCCAGGTGGAAGGTCATGTAGTTGTAGATGCTGACCAGCCCGCCCATCAGCAAAAAGCCCTGCAGGAACAGCACCAGCAGGTCGGGCCGGCGCAGGCTCGCGGCGACGGCACGCAGCACCGGCAGCCGGTGGGCCGCGCCCGAGCGAAAACCGCGCGCGGCCGGCACGCTGCACAGGAACACGGCCGTGCCGACCGCCGCGATCAGCGTCACGCACAGCAGCGCGCCGCGCCAGCCCAGCGCATCGGCCACCGGCACGGCGACCACCCGCCCCAGCAGCCCGCCCAGCGTCGTGCCCGACACGTAGATGGCTGCCGCCATCGGCGCGCTGGCGGGGTGCACCTCCTCGTTCAGGTAGGTGATGGCGGCCGCGGGCAGGCCGCCGAGTGCGAAGCCCTCCAGCGCCCGCAGCAGCAGGATGGGCTCCAGGCCGGTGCAGGCCGTGCTGGCCAGGCCCAGCAGCGTGGCGAGGATGAGCGAGACCTTCATCGCCCAGACGCGGCCGAAGCGGTCCGACAGCCACGACCACGGCAGCACGCCCGCGGCCAGGCCGATGGTGGCCACCGAGATCAGCAGCGCGGCCTGGTCGGGCCGCACCTGCAGCCCTTCGGCGATGCGCGGCAGCACGCCTTGCGGCGCGTACAGCTGGGCGAAGGTGGCGACACCGGCCGCGGTCAGCGCCACCAGCACCTGGCGGAACTCGCGGGAGTCGGCGGTGTGGCCAGGCCAGGGCGCGGGCGGCGCCGGTGACGCATCAGGGTCGGAGCGGGAGTCGGTCATCGGCGGCGGCAACCCGGGCGGGGCGCGCATCTTCCCATGCGCCCCGCTGCGGGGGCGCCGCCCGTCAGGGCTGCTCGAACGTGACGGGCTGCGGGCCGCGCGCCTTGGACCGGACGACCACGGTGCCGGCCAGCTTGTCGTGCCAGCCCTGCTTCTTCGGGTCGAAGGCCACCCAGATCAGGCCCAGCCCCAGCGGGATCGTGGACACGAAGTAGCCCAGGTAGCGGCCGATGGACTGCCCGGCGGTGATCGCGTGCCCGGTCCGGGCGTCCACGATGCGCAGGTGCAGGGCCATCTTGCCGGGCGTGGCCTGCTTGTAGAGCCAGAACGCCACCACCGCGACGGCGGGCGCCACCCATGAAATGAGGAAGTCGGCGGTGCCCACCACCGTGCCGGTCTGCGGCATGCTGAAGTAGGCCCAGCCGTAGACGGCGATCAGCGCGGGCAGGGTGACGCACAGCACCAGCACCGTGTCGATGAGCGAGGCGCCGACGCGCACCCAGAAGCCCGCGTATTCCAGAGAGTCGGTGGTCATGCCTCGGAGCGTAGCGACTGCCGGCGGCGGTCGCAGCGCTTTACTTACGGAAGCAACCGGCCCCGCCGGACCTCAGTTCGCCAGCCGCGCCGCGCGCTCCTGCAGCAACTGGCGCTGTACATCGTTGTCTGTCAGCGCCGCCGCGCGCAGGTAGGCCTCGCGCGCCTCGGCGGGGCGGCCCAGGCGCTCCAGCACGTCCGCCTGCGCGCCGGCCAGGAAGGGGTAGCGCTCAAGCTGCGGCTCGGCGGCCAGCGCGTCCAGCAACGGCAGCGCCGCGGCCGGGCCGTCCGCGAAGCTGACGGCGACCGCGCGGTTCAGCGCGATGACGGGCGAGGCGTTGAGCGCCAACAGTCGGTCGTAGCCGGCAACGATGGCGCGCCAGTCGGTGTCCTGCGCGCGCGCCGCGCGGGCATGGCAGGCGGCGATGGTGGCCTGCAGCGTGTACGGGCTGCCCGCATCGAGCTGCTGCGCGCGGGCCAGCGCGGCCAGGCCGCGCTGGATCAGCAGACGGTCCCAGCGGCGGCGATCCTGGTCGGGCAGCAGCACGGGGCGACCTTGCGCGTCCAGCCGGGCGGGCAGGCGCGAGGCCTGGATCTCCAGCAGCGCGGCCAGGCCGTGCACGTCCGCATCGCCCGGCAGCAGGTGCTGCAGCTGCCGCGCCAGGCGCAGCGCTTCATCGCACAGCGCGGGGCGCAGCAGGCTGGCGCCGCTGCCGGCGCTGTGGCCCTCGTTGAAGATCAGGTAGACGACGGCCAGCACCCCGCCCAGGCGCTCGCCGCGCTCGTCGGCCCCGGGCAGCTCGAAGGCCTGGCCATGCAGCGCCTTCTTCGCGCGCACGATGCGCTGCGCCACGGTGGCCTCGGGCACGAGGAAGGCGCGGGCGATCTCGGCCGTCTCCAGGCCGCCCAGCAGGCGCAGCGTCAGCGCGACCTGGGCCTCGCGTGACAGCACCGGGTGGCAGGCGATGAAGATGAGGCGCAGCAGCTCGTCGCCGATCTCGGCCTGGTCGCGCGCGGCGTCGAGCTGGTCGACGAAGTCGGGCACCACGTGCACCTGCGCGGCCACGTCGTCGGCCGCCAGCGCCTCGTGCTCTCGCTGCAGCATCGCGCGGCGGCGCAGGCGGTCGAGGGCCTTGTGGCGGGTGGTGGTCATCAGCCAGGCGGCCGGGTTGTCGGGCGCGCCATCGCGCGGCCACACCTCCAGCGCCGCGATGAGCGCGTCCTGCGCGCAGTCCTCGGCCTCGTCCAGGTCGCGCAGCAGCTTGGCCGCCGCGCCGACGAGGCGGCTGCGCTCGATGCGCCAGACGCCGGCGGCGAGGTCGGCATGCGTCACCCGGTCAGGTCCCTGCGTAGGCGCGTTGCAGCGCGGCCAAGTCGATCTTCTCCATCGCCCAGATCGCCTCGAACACGCGCTGCACGCGGGCCGGGTCGGGGTCGCGGATCATGTCGAACCACGCCGCCGGGATGATCTGCCAGGACAGGCCCCAGGCGTCCTCGACCCAGCCGCAGGCCTTGGGCTTGCCACCGTGTGCCTGCAGCTGTTCCCACAGGTGGTCGATCTCGGCCTGGTCGTCACAGGCGACCATCAGCGAGAACGCCTCGGTGAGCTTGAAGTGCGGCCCGCCGTTGAAGGCCGTCATCTGCTGGCCCAGCAGCTCGAACTGCACCACCATGACCGAGCCGGCCGCGCCCGGCGAGTTCTCGCCCCAGCGCTGCGTGTGCCGCACCTCGCCGGCGCCGAACACCTTCAGGTAGTGCGCGACGGCGTCTTCGGCACCCTTCTCGTACCAGATGAACGGGGTCAGTTTTTGTTGAATCTTCATGGCGGTCTCCTTGATGGTGGCGTCAGGCCTGCGAGGGCATGCCTGTCATGTGGACCAGTTCCCAGTGGTGGCCGTCGAGGTCTTCAAAGCCGTGGCCGTACATGAAGCCGTGGTCCTGCGCCTCGCCCGGGATGTTGCCGCCGGCGGCCTTCGCCTTGGCGACGAGGGCATCGACCTCCTCGCGGCTGTCGCAGCTCAGGCACACCCAGCCGCCGGTGGACGTCTTGTGGTCGATGAAGGCCTTGGGGGTGAAGGTGCGGGCGAAGTCCTCGGCCAGCAGCATGGCGTAGAGGTTCTCGCCCAGTTCGAGGCTGGCGCCCTTGTCGTTGGTGAACTGCGGGTTGAAGCGGTAGCCGACGGCCTCGAAGAAGGCCTTGCTGGCGGGCAGGTCCTTGACGGGCAGGTTGACGTAGATCTGCTTGTGCATGACGGGTCCTTTCAGTGCGTGGATTCGGACAGGGCCTTCAGGCGTTGCAGTGCCTTGGGCCAGGTGTCCTGCAGGAACTCGAGAAAGCCGTCCCAGCCCTGCAGGTGGACGACCAGGTGGGTGCCGCCCTCCGGCGTGGCGTTGAAGACGTAGCGCTCGTGCGCCGGTTCGGCGTGCAGCCGGCTGTCGGCCAGCGGGCGGCCGTCCTGGATCTCGCCCACCAGTCGCAGCGACATCAGCGCGTGCGGACGACATTCGTCCACCACGGCCTCCATGCCGAAGCCCTGCGGGTCCAGCAAGCGCAGCCGGCGGCCGGTCTCCCAGGCGCCTTCGAAGTAGGAGCCCTCGCAGAAGGCGCGGGTCCAGTCGCGGTAGGCGAGGGGGTCGAACATGCAGTCCCACACGCGCGCCACCGGTGCGGCGATGTCGATGTTGAACTGAAGATCCTTCATCCCTTGGCCTCCGCGATCTGGCGCAGGTTCTGCAGGCCGTCCTCGAAGTCGCGGCCCACCATCTGGTCCATGTTGATGAACACGCCCATCAATTTGCTGACGAAGTTGGCCGGGCCGGCCATCGTCCAGCGCACCTCGGTCGCGCCGTCGGCCAGCGGCTGCAGCGCGAACTCGGCCTGGTTGTGCGCCTCGAAGGGCTTCAGGAAGTCCAGTTTCATCTGCACGGCGCGGCCGGGCTGCTGGCCGGTGATCTCCAGGCTGCCAGCGCCGATCTTGTCGCCCTCCCAGGCATAGCGCGAACCGATGCCGCCGGCGGCACCCGTGTACTGGCCCTTGACCAGCGGATCCTTGCGCTCGTAGGGGTTCCAGCGGTTGAAGCCGCGCAGCTCGCCCACCAGAGGCCAGAGCTGGTCGGGGGTGGCCGCGATGCGCAGCCGGCGCTCGACGCGGAACTCGTCGGGGCGCGTGGACGCATAGGCCAGCACGGCCAGGACGGCGACGGCCAGCGCGGCGAGGACATAGGACAGGATGCTCATGACTCGGGGCCTCATGCGGTGCGGATATCCATGTCGCCGCCGGGCGCGAAGTCGGCGTCCTCGTACAGGCGTCGCACCTCGACCTCGCAGGCCATGCCCACGAAGGGCGCCGGAAAGCGGCTGGCCCAGGCGCGGGCCTCCTCGACGGAACGCACCTGGATGAGGGAGTAGCCGGCGATCAGCTCCTTGGTCTCGGCGAAGGGGCCATCGACGACCTGGTGGCGGCCGTCGGCGCCGTAGCGCTGGCGCCAGCCATCGCGGCTGGGACGCAGGCCGGCGCCGTCCAGCAGCACGCCGGCGCGCGCCATCTCCTCATGGAAGGCGCCCATGGCCTCGAACAGCTGGGCGTACTCCGGGCCGGGCCGCTCGCCGCGCTCGCTGACGTCGGTGGCGCGGACTTGGATCATGAATCGCATGACAGGTCTCCTGGGTGGGGGGCGGCGCGGTGTCCTTTGCCGCCTTCATGCCCACGACGATCCTGCCGGGCCGGATTCGACAGTCCCCGGGAAACTACTGAAAAATCAAGTTAGGGGGCCGAGCGCCGGGCCGCTCCCAAGCCGGCCCGTCCGGCGATGTGCGAGGGGCACGCCCCGCGAGCATCGCCGTCCCCTCGGGGGCTGAGCCCGGACACGTTGCGCCCGGTGGGCGCGACGTGCCTGGCGAAGCGCTGCGGCCCTGGCCACGGCGCGGTCCCGGTCGGACCCGCCCGCGTCCAGCGCGGCGAGGCCGGACGAGGGGCTCACAGGTAACAGGGGCCCACGCCGCGGATCTCCACGGTGGACCAACCGGCGGCCGGGCAGCGTTCGGCCCACGCCATGGCAACCGCCGGGTCTTCGGTGTCGAGCAGGAAGAAGCCGCCCACCATCTCCTTGGCCTCGGCGAACGGGCCGTCCCAGACCTCCGTGCTGCCGCCGCGCCGGGTCAGGCGCCTGGCCGCGGTGCCCAGCGAGTTGCAGGCCAGCAGCAGGCCGGCGTCCTTCATCGCCGCGGCGAAGTCCAGCATCTGCTGGTAGACCGCTTCGCCGGCGACGCGGCCGCGTTCGGCGCGCTGGCCGATGGGTTCGACGATGAGCAGCATCTGGGGCATGGTCGGGTCTGCGGTGCGTGGCGATGTCCGGCATTCTGGCCCCAGACCCGTCGCGGAAATGACGGTTGGGCCCGGCGCCCGGATGCGGCACAGTTGGGGACTTAGCAGTTCTGCCCCGGAGCCCTGACGATGGACGACATGACCCATGTCGCGATCTTGCTGGTGAAGGCCACGCCCGAGCTGCCCATCGTGGGCACGGCCTCGGGCCGCGCCAAGGTGCTGGGCTACGACCCGCAGGCGCTGTGCGGCATGCCGCTGGCGCTGTTGTGCCCGCTGCGCCAGCCCGATGGCCGGCTGTCCGGCGACACGCTGGCCGACGTGTTCGCGCAGTTGCAGCACAGCGGCTCGCTGAGCCTGCCGTGGCGGCTGCAGACCCGTGACGGCGAGACGCGTGCGCACGAGCTGCACCTGACGCTGACCGAGCGCGACGGCGAGCCGCAGGTGGCCGTCTGCATGGTGGACATGAGCCGCATGCAGTTCGCCGAGGTGCTGAACCAGGCCAAGAACGAGCTGCTGGAGATGGTCGCCACCGGCCAGCCGCTGCAGCCCGTGCTGGACCGGTTGACGGCCCTCATCGAGTCGCAGTTCGAGGGCCTGTACTGCACCGTGCTGCTGCTGGACCTGGACGGCCGCCATGTGCGCCTGGGCGCCGGGCCGCGCATGCCGGCCGCGTACATGCAGGCGCTGGACGGCGCCGAGATCGGTCCCACCGCCGGCTCCTGCGGCACCGCCATGTTCGACGACCGCCTCGTCATCGTCGACGACATCGCCACCCACCCGCTGTGGGTGCCCTACAAGGACCTGGCGCTGCCGCACGGCCTCAAGGCGTGCTGGTCGGCGCCCATCCATGCGGCCAACCACGGCGTCATCGGCAGCTTCGCGATGTACTACCGCGAGGTACGCCGCCCCAGCGCCGCGGAACTCGCCGCGCTGCACGCCGCCAGCCACCTGGCCGGCATCGCCATCGACCAGGCGCGCCGCGACGAGGAGCGGCGCCGCACCGCGCAATGGCTGGAGGAGCAGGTGCACAAGCGCACCGCCGAGTTGCTGGCTGCGCAGGACGAGCTCGTCAACAGCCGCAAGCTCGCCGCGCTGGGCCAGCTGCTCGCCGGCATCGCGCACGAGATGAACACGCGCTGGGCAACGCGCTGCTCAGCGCCAGCGCCTTGCGCGCCGGCAGCGGCAGCTTTGCCGCGCGCCTGGGCAGCGGCACGCCGCTCAAGCGCCAGGAGCTGGCCGACTGGGTCGCGCAGACGCTCGCGGGCGCCGAGCTGGTGGAGCAGAACGTGGACCGCGCGCTGCGCCTGATCAACCGCTTCAAGCAGCTCACCGAAGGCAGCGGCCGTGCCGTGCGCACCCGCTTCGACCTGCGCGAAGCGGTGCTGCAGGCCTGGGCGCGCGTGCAGAGCCGGCTGGACGCGGGCCGCGTGCACCTGGCCTGCGAGCTGCCCGAAGGTTTCCGGCTCGACGGCTATGCGGAGATCCTGCAGCAGGTGCTGGAGCAACTGCTGGAAAACGCCTGCCTGCACGCCTTCCGCGGCATGCCCGACACCGCGGAACGCCTCATCCGCGTGACGGCCCACCGCGGCAGCGACGCGCGCATGGTGCTGGAGGTGCGCGACAACGGCATCGGCATACCTGCGGCCGACTTGGCACGTGCCTTCGAGCCCTTCTTCACGACGTCGTTCGGCCAGGGCGGCAGCGGCCTGGGCCTGTTCGTCGCGCACAGCCTGACCTCGGGCCTGCTGGGCGGCAGCCTGCAGCTGGACAGCCAGCCCGGCCAGGGCAGCGTCGCGCGGCTGGAGCTGCCGCTGCGCATCGACGCAGCGCTCGCGCTCGCGGCCTAGCGGCGCGCCGGCGAGCCGGACCGCCACGCCGGGTCGCTCCAGCGCTGGAACGCGCCCATCAGCGCGGGCTCGCCCGACTGGCGCTCGGTCGCCAGCGACGGCAGCGCCACGACCTCGAAGCTGCGGCGGTACCGGCCCTCGGCGCGGAACTCGCGCGCCAGCAGCATCTGCGCGCCGCCCGGCACCCAGCCGGCGAACTCGGCCACGCCCAGGCCCGGCTGGGCCGGCGCGGGCGGCATGACCTCGACGCGCCAGCCCTCGCGGTCCTTGACGAACACCCACAGCTCGCGCCAGCCGTCCAGCGGCTGCACGGCCAGCGCCAGCGCGCGGCCTTCGCGGTTCAGCGACGCGGA
The DNA here is from genome assembly GCF_965229315.1 of Roseateles sp. Classification (GTDB taxonomy): domain Bacteria; phylum Pseudomonadota; class Gammaproteobacteria; order Burkholderiales; family Burkholderiaceae_C; genus Pelomonas. The sequence goes on along the minus strand of NZ_CBDDJA010000001.1, from coordinate 730,890 downwards.
CGCCAGCGCGACCTGCCCGTAGCTGCAGCGGCGCGCGGCCAGCTTGCCGCCGTCCTTGAGCTCGACGCAGCGCTCGCCCTCGGCGCCCGGCAGCAGCGCCAGTTGCACGGCACCGAAGTCACGTGGCGCCGCGCTGGTGCCCAGCCAGCGCGCGGCGTTCACGCGCATCGCGGCGTCGGCGTACGCGGCCTGGTCGTCCTCGGTCAGCTCGGTGGGGGCGATGGCCGCGAACTCGGCCAGCGCGGCGGCGCCTTCGCCACCCGCGCCCCGGCGGGCCTGCGCGAACGCGAGGCTGGCCGCCACCGATGCGCGGCGCATCTGCAGCCGGTTCTTCCAGTGCACCGGCAGCGTGGCCACGTCGACCTGGGCCAGCACCTGCTGGCGCCACTGGTCGCGCGCGGCCTGCTCGTGCACCGGGGCGCGCGGGTCCAGGCAGTCGGGCCGCGTCAGCGCCAGCGCGGCGCGCACGCGCTGCTCCGGCGTGGCCGCCACGGCCAGCACACGGCGGAAGGCTTCGCCGTCGTAGCAGACCTGCACGCGGCCCTCCTCGCCGGTCTCGATCTGCGCGAACTTCAGCCCGTAGCGCGCCGCCACGTCCATCTGCGCGGCGAGCTGGCCCTCGGCCGGCCTGGCATCGCGCAGCGACGCGCGGTCGGCGATGCGCTCGGCGAACGTGCCCATCGCGTCCAGCGCCTCGGCGCCGCCGGGGCCGGCCATCTCGGCGGGCGTCGCCGCCTGCACCCAGGCGGCGGCCAGGCCCAGCCCCAGGCCCTCGGTGCCCCACTGCTGGCGCACCAGGCGCAGCTGCGACAACAGTTCGGCCGTGGCGCCGCCGATGCCGTCCGCGCGCGGCATCAGCAAGACCTGGCCCTTGCGCAGCCAGCCGCCACGCTCGCGGCGGTAGTCCCACACCTGCCAGTGGTCGCCGCGCTCGCCGCGGATCTCCAGCGCCTCGCCGCGCGCCATCTGCGCCTGCAGCGAGGCCGTGTCGCGCGGCGCCCCGCGCAGCGGCGCGTCCTGCACGACGAGGCCGGCGCGCGGGAAGGCCGGCAGTTCGGTGGACACGGCGGGCGCGGCGTCCGCCTGGGTCATCACGACGGCCGCTGTCGCAGCCGCGACCACGATCAGCATGAAGCGACGCATGGCTCACTCCTTCTCCGATGCACCGCCTTCGAGCGCGGCGGCCGGCGTGGCCTTCGCAGCCGGCGTGGTGCCCGCCAGCAGCGCGTTGCCGATGAAGCCGCCCGAGCCGGGCGGCGCGATGATGACCTGCACCTTGTCCGAGAGCTTGTCGGCCATCGCCTTCTGCACCAGCAGCGGGTGGCGGGTCAGCAGCTCGCCTTCGGCGGCCATCTGCGCGGCGTTGGCCCGGCCGACCTGGGCGACGCGGTAGGCCTCGGCCTCGGCCAGCTTCTGGCGCGCGGCGGCCTCGGCGTCCACCTCGATGCGACGCGCCTTGGCCGCGCCTTCGGCCTGCTGGATGCGAGCGGCGCTGTCGGCCTGCGCTTCCAGCGCGCGCTGCTCGATCTGCTTCTGCTTGAAGGGCAGCACATGCTTCATCGCCTCTTCCTGCGCGCGCGCCGCGATGATCTGTTCGCGGCCCGCCGCCTCGGCGGCTGTCTCGCGGCGCACCTTGTCGGCCTGGGCGGTGAACTCGCTCTGCTTGACCTGCTTCTCCGATATCTCCAGCGTGTAGCGCATGCGCTCGCTGGCCAGGCTGTCGGCCAGCAGGCGGTCCATGCCGCGGCGGTAGTCGGCCGGCAGGTCCACCGAGCCGATCTGGATGCTCCTGAGCACGACGCCGTCGCCGGCCAGCTTCACGCGCAGCTCGGCCTCCAGCGCCGTGGCGATCTCGGCGCGCTGGCTGGAGAAGATCTCGCGCACCGTGTGGCGGGCGATCTGCTTGTAGACGACGGCCTGCACGGCCGGCGCGATGACGTCGCCCTCGATGTCGTCGGGCAGCTTGCGCGCCAGCTCGGGCAGGCGGGTCGCATCGACCGTCCAGCGCACCGTCATGTCCAGGCCCAGCGACAGGCCCTCCACCGACTGCAGCGGTGTCGCGCCTTCGGCCTTGGCCAGCGACGCGGGGTGGTAGCTCTGGTCGCGCAGCGGAAAGAAGCGCACCTCGTGCAGGCCGGGGATGCGCACGAAGCTGCCCGACCGGAACTCACTCGTGCCGCCGCTGAACTGGTTGGTTCGCAGCGCGGCCAGGCCATGCGGCACGGCCTGCACCGGCGGGTGCGTGACGACGGCATAGCCCAACGCCGTGACCGCCGTGACGGCCAGCAGCGGCGGCAGCGCACGGCGCACGGACCGCGCAGCGGTGGGCGCCGCCTCCAGGCCGCGACTGGCGCTGCGGCGCAAGGCGTGGCGGAGGGAAGCGGCGAGGGTCTTGAGGCGGTGCAGCATGGCGGGCTCCAGGGCGTTGCGCATCGCGGGGTCGTGGTGCGATGCATGGCAGCCATGGTTCCCGGTCGGGCGGGAAGGCGCGAGTGGCGCGCGGGGCGCGTGTCTTCCGGCGGGGCGGAAGGAGTCTTCCGGGGTGGCTTCTCGATGCAGTGGGTTGATGCAGCGGACCGTGCCGGGATTTCGCCCCGGCGGGCGACTCACTTTCTTGTGCGAACAAGAAAGTAAGCAAAGAAATCGCCCCTGCAAAACCGCCCCTGCGGGGTCCCCTGCGATGCTCGAACGGCAAGGCCTGCGCAGAACTCGCGCCGCTACGCTCTGCTCAAACAACTGCGCAGAGTCAGTGGTCGAGGCGCTCTTCGAGCGCGCCTCGCCGTTCTGCGCTTCTCGGCGGTTTAGAAGGGGAGGCCCCAGAACAGCCAACAGCCAAGCCCAACGGCCGGCCGGTGGATGTATTTCTCTTGCCCCCTTGAGTAACGCAGGGAACCCACAGCGCAGCTTAGGGCGGGGCGTTCGGGGGGAGCCCTTTGGCTACTTTCTGGCGGACCAGAAAGTCCGCCGGGGCGAAATCCCGGCAACGCACTCGCCAGCAACCAGAAACCGCGATAACCAAACCGAAATTCGCCCGCCACCCCTAGTTCCGCAACATCCCTCAACAACACCCCCTCGCGTTGCTATCCTCAACAGCCTCACTTCAAGGGGAACCCCATGAGAAGCACGCTGATCGCCGCCGCCTGCCTGGTGGCAAGTTCCGTGGCGCTGGGCGCCGAGATCGGCGTGACGCTGAAGATGGCCGAGAAGCAGGGCGACGGCGCTGCGGTGGGCACGGTCCGCATCGTCGAGACGCCTTACGGCCTGGCCTTCTATCCCGACCTGAAGGGTCTGCCGCCGGGGCAGCACGGCTTCCATGTGCACGAGAAGCCGTCCTGCGCGCCGGCCGACAACAACGGCGTGATGACGCCGGCCCAGGCCGCCGGCGGCCACCTGGACCCGGCCGGCACCAAGAAGCACGGCGAGCCCTGGGGCGACGGCCACCTGGGCGACCTGCCGCCGCTGTACGTGGCGGCCGATGGTTCGGCCACGTCGCCCGTGCTGGGCCCGCGCCTGAAGCTGGCCGACGTGAAGAACCATGCGCTGATGGTGCATGCCGGCGGCGACAACCATTCGGACCACCCGGCACCGCTGGGCGGCGGTGGGGCGCGGGTGGCGTGCGGCGTGATCGGCGGCTGAGCGCCGAGGTGATGCCCCGGCTCGCGGAAGATTCCTTCCGCATCTGCCCCGGCGGGGCTCCCCATAATCCCCGCCATGCCCCGCATCGCCGTCATCGAGGACGACCCCACCACCAGCGCGCAGCTGGCCGGCTGGATACGTGCCGCCCGCCCGGAGCTGGTCGTGGACCAGCATGTCGACCGCGACGCCGCCGAGGCCGCGCTGCTGCGCGAGCGCTACGACCTCGTCGTGCTGGACATCGAGCTGGGCCGCGAGCGCAACGCCGGCGTGGCGCTGATCAACGAGATCAACAAGCAGGGCCTGGGCACGCCGGTGCTGGTGGTGTCGGCCATGCCGGCGGCCATCTACCGCAGCATCATGAAGGCGCTGGACGCCTGGGACTACCTGCAGAAGACGACCTTCGACGAGGCCGAGTTCGTCGAGACCTTCCTGGACATCCTGCGCACGGCGCGGCTGCGTGAGCCGTCCACGAGGCAGGCCACGAAGGCCGCCGACGACAGCCTGCAGCTCGACCCGCTGTGGCAGCGCACGCCCATGTGGCGCGGCCAGCGCATCAACCTGCCGCTGACGGCGCAGCGCATCCTCGCGACGCTGCATGCGCGCACGGGTGAGGTGGTCAGCTACGAAGACCTGTTCGACGTCGTCAAGAGCGGCCGCAACCGCGACAACGTGAGGAAGCACGTGGCGACCATCCGCGACGCCTTGCGCGACGTGGACCCGGCGTTCGACGGCATCGAGAACATCCCCATGCGCGGCTTTCGCTGGTCGGGCGGATGAAGCTCGGGCGGGTCGAGCTGCCACTGCCCGAGTTCGCGGACATGCCGCGCCTGGGCGTCGCGGCCTTCCGCAACCGCATCGTCTTCCACCTCGTCTTCGTCGCGCTGGCGCTGGCCACGCTGGCGCTGGCCGTCGCGCTGCTGAACGAGGAGCGCCAGCGCAACGCGCAGCGCTACGAGCAGACCTTCGCCAAGTCGCTGGCCGAGGTGGTTGCGCAACTGCGCCACCCGTCGGGGCAGCTCGCGCTGATGAACCCCGAGCCGGCGCAGGTGGACGCCGGCTGGGTCGCGCCGCTGGTGCTGCCGTTCGCGGCCATCGACTTCGACGACGCGACCAAGGCGCAGCGTGCCGTCGACATGGCCGGCTGCGCGCGGCAATACCCGGGCGGCGCCAGCCTGTGCGCGGCGGTGGGCAGCAATGCCTATGCGGGCGGCTTCGTCTACCTCGTTGCCGGCCTGGACGCCCCGCCGCTCGTCAGCCGCGAGCGCGGCGCGCTGGACCTGGCCGAGGTGCACCGCGTGCGCATCAGCCTGCGGCAGGGCGACACCGAACAGCATTGGCTGGCCCCCGTCGAAATGCTGGACGGCCAGCGTGGCCAGCTCGCCGGCTTCACGGTGGACGCGGCCGACGCCACCACGCTGCCGCGCCGGGCGCGGCCGCAGCGCGACTTCCGCGGCTGGGTCTGGCGCGAGGGGCCTTGCTTGGCTGAAGAAAAAGCGGCCGAGCCCTGCGCGCGCCGCACGACGGTCTCCGTGCGGCTGCCGGTGCAGGCGTTCCGCGAGGCGCTGTTCCGCCCCGGCGGGCCGCAGTGGCCACCGTCCGACCTGTCGCGCACGGGGCTGCGCCTGGCGCTGCTGGGGCCGGGCGGCGCGACGCTGTTCGACAGCGCCGCGCCGGGGGCGCAGCCGCCGTTGACGCTGGCGCGCCTGGCCGCCGCGCTGTCGCCGGGCGAGACGCTGACGATCACGCGCGGCAGCCACGTCGTCGCGCTGCTGCAGGGCGCCGAGCAGGCCGGCGCGCCGCCGTCGCCGTGGCTGACGGCGCTGATCCAGCACCTGCCCGCGCCCGACGCGCCGCGCACGCTGTCCGAACATGACAGCGTGACGACGCCCGCAGGCCGCTTCGACGTGACGCTGACCGGCGACCTGCAGGGGCTGGACCGCTCCCTGAGCGCCAGCGCCGCGCGGTTGGCCTGGCCGGTGGGCGCGATGCTGGCATCCATCGCGCTGGCCTGGCTCATCATCGAGGTGGGGCTGATCCGCCGCGTCGCGAAGCTGACGAAGCGCGCCGCCGCGCTGTCGCACCGGATGCAGGCGCCGCAGCGCTTCGAGCTGGGCACGCTGGACGTGGCCGACCTGCGCGGGCGCGACGAGCTGGGCATCCTGGCCGGCGTGCTGGCCGACCTGCTGCAGCACGCCCGCGACAGCCTGCGCCGCGAGCAGCTGCGCGCCGAGCGCGAGCACGACCAGTGGCACGCCGTGGGCCACGAGATCATGTCGCCGCTGCAGTCGCTGATGCTGCTGCACGCGGGCGACGCCGACCCGAGCCGGCGCTACGTGCAGCGCATGCAGCAGGCCGTGAAGGTGTTGTACGGCCAGGCCTCGCCGAGCGAGGCGCTGGCCGCCGCGACGCTGGCCGCCGGGCGGCTGGACCTGGACGCCTTCCTGCGCCAGGTCGCCGGGAACGCCGCCTATGCGGGCATCGCCGGCGTGCACTACACGCCGGCCGCCGAGCCCGTCTGGGTGCAGGCCGACGAATACCCGCTGGAGGACGCGATCACGCATGTGCTGACCAACGCCGGCCGCTACCGCGCCCCCGGCACGCCGATCACGCTGGCCTTGCGCCGGGACGGCGATCTGGCCGCGGTGGACATCCACAACCAGGGCCTGCAGATCGCTGAAGACCAGCTTGCGCGCATCTTCGACTACGGCGTCAGCGACGCCGCGCCCGGGGACGGCCAGCGCCGCGGCCAGGGCCTGTTCGTTGCGAAGACTTACCTCGCCAAGATGGGTGGCCGCATCACGGCACGCAACGTGGCCGGCGGCGTCGTGTTCGAGATCGGGCTGCGCAGTGCCTGACGATCACGCCCCGCGCACGCGGTCCAGCAGCTCGCGCATGGCCAACTCGGACTCCACCGCCCGGCCCAGCGGCATGCGGCACAGGCCGGCGTGGCCGTACTGCAGGTTCTCGTAGATCTCGGCGCTGGCGGGCAGGTGGTCCAGCAGCCCATCGAGCGCCGGGTGGCCCTGGTGGGTGCGCAGTTCGGCGGTGATCTTGCCGACCAGCACCTGGTACTGATGGGGGTCGGCCGCGCCGCCCTGCCCGTCGAGCGCCTGCAGCAATTGCGCAAAGCGAACCAGGGGCATCAGCTCGGACGGGACGGTGATCTTGACGACGGGTTGCACTTGCGGACTCCAGAGGAACTACGCTGCCACACGTGCTGGCTACGGGCGGCATTTCAAGCCCCCCGCGGTGCCTGCCGCGGTGACAGCTGCCCGCGCCGTGCACACTGCACGGACCCCATGACTTCACGCCGAGGCCGCCTCATGAAGTTCTTGCCCGACGAGACCTACGCTTTGCTGGACGCCAGCGGCGGCATCCGCCCGCAGCCCGGCGGGCCCGCCTTCTGGGCGCAGCCCCAGGACGCACTCGACGCGCTGGGCCGCGGCTGGCTGGTGTCGGAATTCGTCTGCGACGCCGACTGGGGCAGCTGGGAGATGCATCCCAACGGCGACGAGTTCGTCTACCTGCTGGACGGCGACATCGAGTTCCACCTGGAACAAGCCGAAGGCCTGGTGACGCAACGCATCGAGGGCCGCGGCGCCGTCGTCGTGCCGCGCGGCGTGTGGCACACGGCCAAGGTGTTCCGGCCCAGCCGCATGTTCTTCCTGACGCTGGGCGCCGGCACGGAACATCGGCCGGCCTGAGGCCGGATCAAAACGGGCTTGAAAGCCGGCGCGGCGCTACCACCTGCGGGAGCCCGCCCCTGCGTCCCCCTTCGATGAAATCTCTCGGCAAACGCGCCACCGGCCTCCGTCTCGAACGCATGCGGGCCTCGCCGCGCTACCGGGTGACCGACACCGGCGAGGGCTTCCACAACGTCCACCCCATCCAGCCCGGCCTGCGCGACCGCACGGAGCGGCCGTCGCTGGGCGACTTCCTGTGCCCGGACGACCGCCGCAAGCCGGCCGGCCCGCTGCCGTCGGTGAACCCGCTGGACGCCTGGCTCAAGCCCGCGGGCACCGGCCTGCGCGCGACCTGGCTTGGCCACTCCACGGTGATGATCGAGATCGACGGCCTGCGCGTGCTGACCGATCCGGTCTGGGGCCAGCGCGCGTCGCCCTCGCAATTGGCCGGCCCGAAGCGCTTCCAGCCCGTGCCGCTGGCGCTCAAAGGCCTGCCCAGGCTGGATGCCGTCGTCATCTCGCACGACCACTACGACCACCTGGACATCGGCACCATCCAGGAGCTGGTGAAGCTGCAGGCCGTGCCCTTCATCACGTCGCTGGGCGTGGGCGCCCACCTGCAGGCCTGGGGTGTCCCCCCTGAGCGCATCGTCGAGCTGGACTGGTGGGAGCACTGGCAGGCGCCGGGCGCCGAACTGCGCATCCATGCCGCGCCATCGCAGCATTTCTCGGGCCGGTCGCTGAAGGACCGCAACGCGACGCTGTGGTCGTCCATGGTCATCGAGACGCCGCAGCACCGCGTGTTCTTCAGCGGCGACACCGGCCTGACGAGCGAGTACACGTCCATCCGCGAACGGCTCGGCCCGTTCGACCTCGTCATGCTGGAGGTGGGCGCCTTCCACCCGTCGTGGGGCGACATCCACCTCGGGCCCGAGAACGCGCTGAAGGCCTGCCAGCTGCTCGGCGGCGGCGCCTTTTTGCCGGTGCACTGGGGGACGTTCTCCTTGGCGCTGCACGACTGGGACGAGCCGGCCGAGACGCTGCTGGCGTTGGGGCCGAAGCAGGGCGCCCAACTGCTGATGCCGCGGCTGGGCGAGGCGGTGGAGCCTGCCCATGGCGAGCCGGTGACGCCGTGGTGGCGAGCGGCGGATGCGCCTGGGCCGGCGCGTCAACAGCCGGAAGAGCCGGAAGAGCCGGCGGAGACGGCGCAGCTGCCCAAAGGTGTGCCCTGGCCGCTGGATTGAGCGGGGTCAGCCCGGCTCAGTGACCCCACCCCAGTCCGCCGGGTCCACATCCGCCACCGTCTGCGTGAACACCCACGCATGGCCCGCAAGGTCGCGCGCGCCGTATTGGCGCTCGCCATACGGGTGGGTCGTCGGCGCACCGGCGACCACGGCGCCGGCGGCAACGGCACGCGCATGGTGGGCGTCGATGTCCGCCACGCGCACCATGACCGAATGTGCGGCGAAGCAGCCGGGCGGTACCTCGCCCTGCCTGGCGACCAGCGCGCCGCCGCCCGGCACGGTCAACTGCACGCGGTGTCCGCCGATGCGCAGCCGCACTTCGAAGCCGAATGCGCGGCACAGCCAGTCGGCCGCCGTGTCGACGTCCGGGTAGGCCAGCTCGGGCAGCAGAACCGCCTCGGGGATGGAACGGTTGGGCGGCAACGCCGCGGCCGGGTTGGGGTAGCTGACGATCAGCGCCAGCGGCACGCCGCCGACCTGCCGGATGCGGGCCGATGGCCGCGCCGGGGTGCAGCACCCGCTTGCGGAACTCCATCGCCCGCGGCTGCGGCACGGCGTCGCTGATCCGGCAGGCGGTGGACATGCCGATCGCACCGTGCGGCGGCGCCTCGTCGACCTGCGTGTCGGCTTCGCGGATGACCTGCATGGCGCGACGTGTCGTCATTCGGGGAGCGCGCTGCGCTATTTGCCTTGACCCGCCTCAAGGAGGGGCAGGCCGGCTTCGGTCGGGATGTCGATGCGCCTGCCGCGCAGCGGGTTCGCATCGCCCTGCGCCTGCATCACCTCCCAGGTCCTGCGCCCCATGACGAAGGTGTCGAACTGCGCGTACAGCGCGTCGAAGTCGATGCCCTTGTCGTCCACGATCCAGTCGTAGCCGCCATCGGGGTCGGCAATGAAGCCGTCCAGGCTGCACGCCACGTTGTAGCGAAGCCGGCGCATCGCTCAGGCCCTCGGGCGCCGAGGCCCGCCGTCGGATGTCGTGAACGGCGCCGGCACGGCGCGCAACGTGCCGCCGCGACCGGGCGTGTGGAAGGTCGTGATGCCGGTCATACGGCGGCATTCTGCACAAACAGCCCCCGGCGTCAGCCGCCGCCTGCCTCGTCAATCGGGTGGACGCGCTGGCCGCGGTGCCGGCGTTAGCCTGCGGGATCGACATGGCGGCCCGGGCCGCCGAGAGGATGACGCCATGGCACCCCATCGTTTGATCCGCTTGAGCCGCCTGAGCCGTTCGAGCGCGCTGCTGCTTGCCATCGCCATGCCGGCCACCGCACTCGCAGCGGCCGATTGCGGCGTGCCGGGCACGATGAAGATCAAGACGCCCGACGGCCAGTCGACCATGCAGGCGGCCACGCGCGTGTTCGCCGATGGCTCCATCGCCGTGCGGGCGCGACTGGCCGTCAACCCGGACGGCGCGACGGCCTCGTACACGGTCGGCGACGGCGGCTTCACCTACATCGCCAACGGGCTGGACCGCTGGCAGGGCGGCGCCACCCGCAGTTGCCAGTCGGGCGGCTGCCGGGCCGATTTCCTGCAGACCGAACGCCAGGGCTTCGGCCCGGGCTCGCCGGCGTTCTGCGTCTACGCGCTGGAGGTCGAGCCCCTCGCGGCGGGCGGCAGCATCACGTCCTGCGGGCCGGGCAAGGCCGTCGTCGGCAACGGGCTGGGGCGGCCGCGGCTCGGGCCGGAGGTCGACGGCATGTCGGGCCAGCCGGTGAAGACCTATGTGTCCACCACGTCCCTGCGGCACGTCGTCGACGGCAAGCCGCGTTACCTGGACTCCGCGGCGCTGCCGATTGCCGTCACGCCGCAGCGCGACCTGCTGGGCAAGGTGGCGTGGGTCGGCGGCCGGGGCATGCAGCCGACGCTGGCGCTCATCGGCGATACCGGTCCGGCGTTCGGCGAGGGGTCCATCGCGCTGCACCAGCTGCTGCGCTGGGGCGCGGTGGCGCCGCAAAAGCCCGGCCCCATCCCGCTGGACCAGCGCTGCGGTGCCGACGAGCTGGCCCTGCGCGAGCCGTTCCGCACCTTCCCCGACGCCACCGGCGACCGCTGCCGCGCCGGCCACACGGCCACGTCGCGCGCCGACGTGCGCGCCTACGTCGGCATCGACACACCGCTGGACTTCGTCGTGCTGGGCCGGGCCGCGCTGCTCAAGCCGGTCACGTCCGTTATCCCGTCCGAAGTCTCGCCGCGGGCCTTGCAGGATGCCGCGTCCGGCTATGCCGCGCAGGACATCCAGCGCATGCTGGCCTGCCTGCCGCAGTAGCGCGGGCGCACCCGGCACACCGACGCACCAGGGGGCGGGACCCCCGCCCTACAATGGCTCTTCTCCCGTCGCGTATCTGCTCAACGGCGCGACATCGGGGGCTGGACACCGGCGCACACCTTCCTCGCGCCTCCAGGCCTGTCGGCTCCCGCCGGCCTGCCCAGGTCGTCATCCTCCTTCAAGCGGCGAGCCCCAACCCGGACCTGCTCGGCTGTCGAGCCGGCCCACACCCGCGGTGCCACGGCTCGTCGCTTGCTGCCGTCGCTCCTGCGAGGCTGTCCTCGCCGGGGTCGAACGGCCGGTGCCCCGGCCGGGGCACACATCTTGCACGCCCTTGCACGATCTCGCACGACCCACGCACGCGCGCCCCGCGCCGTGTGCATTGCCGAACTGGAGAGTTCCATGACCCCACCTGCCACGCCGTCCACCCCGACACGACGCGACGTCCTTCGCGACGAGCTGCTGGCCACCGTCGACCTGCTCAAGCGCCGCCGCGCGAGCGAGATCGACGCCGGCTACATCGACGACTACGTCGCCCTGCACTGGATGGAATGGCAAGGCGGCTCGCTGCAGCTCACGACCACCGGCGAGAACATGTGCAAGCACCTGGCGTCGCTGCTGGGCCGCAGCAGCATGCGCCCTGCCTTTTGAGCGCGCAGCCGCCATGACCGCGGTCGACCCGCTGCTGCTGGCCACCGTGCGCCTGGGCACCTTCGCGGGCAAACGGGGGCTGACCAGCGCCAGCGGCTTCTTCTTCCGCCGCGACGAGCGGCTGTACCTGGTCAGCAGCCGCCACGTCTTCATCGACGAGGCGAGCGGCCACCACCCGGACCGCCTGGAGATCGAGCTGCACGCCGATGCGCAGAACCTCACCGACTCCATCGGCCTGTCGGTGCTGCTCTACCGCGACGGCCTGGCCAACTGGCGCCAGGGCCAGGACGACGGCGGCGACATCGACGTGGCGGTGCTGGAGATCGAGGCCGACGCCCTGCCGGCAGCCGTCGCGCTGGCCGCGTTCACGCCGGACAGCCTGCCCGGCGCGGGCGACGAGGTGCTGATCGGCCAGCCGCTGCTGATCCCGGGCTTCCCGCTGGGCTTCCACGACGGGCTGCACCACTTCCCGGTCGTGCGCCAGGGCATCGTCGCGTCGCCCTACGGCTGGCGCTTCCAGGGCATGGGCTGGTTCCTGACCGATGCGCGCACGCACCGCGGCATCAGCGGCGCGCCGGTGGTGGTGCGCGCGCCCGGCCGCAAGCCGATGCCGTGGATGCTGCTGGGCGTGCACTCCTCGCGCTTCGACGTGGGCCACCGCGACCTGAAGACCGACGAGTCGCTGGGCCTGAATGCCGCGTGGTATCCGGACATCGTGCTGACGCTGACCGAGCCGGCGCCGCCCACCGAGGCCGCAGCGGAAGACGCACCCCGCGCCGCCACGGTGGATTGAACCCGGCGTGCGCACCGGCGACCCGCCCGACGACGGCGCCGGCGGGGCCATCGCGCGGCTGTGTTCCACTTCCGTCGTGAAGTCCCCCTCTCCCGATTCCAGGCCGCCCGCGCCGGCCTTCCCGCTCCCGCAGCCCCGCCACGCCGCCCGGCTGCCTGCCAGCCTCGCCCCCGAAGACTGGGCGCGCATCCGCCACGCGGCCTATGCGCTGCCGCAGGTGCTGGTGCCGGCCGATTTCGACCACGGCAGCGACGAGTCGCTGGACCGCCTGGGCTGCATCCAGGTCTCCAAGGCCGCCGGCGGCGGCCGGCCCAGCCGCTGGCTGCTGCCGCGGCACATCCCGTTCGCGCTGGCGCAGCTCGACGCGACGCCGCTGCAGGGGCGGGGCGACGCGCCGCAGGGTGGCCCGTCCACCAGCTCGCTGCGCGCGCAGATGCAGCAGCGCCTGCAGCAGCTCGAAAGCCTGGGCCTGCGCCGCGAGGGCCTGGTGTTCACGCGGCTGTGCGTGCAGCCCGTGGCGCTGGCGCACGCCGGCTGGCGCATCGAGCTGTCGCACCGCGTGCCGGTGCCCGAGGAACCCGTCTGGGCGTTCTTCCGCGACGGCGACGCGGCCGCGCTGCGCCAGGCGCTGGGCCAGGCGCCCGAGTACTCGTACACGGCCGAGCTGGCGCTGCACCTGAACCACCTCGTCGCACGCAGCGAGGCCATGGGGGACGCCACCCAGCTCGCATCGCTGCTGCCGCGGCTGCAGGCCGAGTGCGGCGTGCCCATGCCGTTCCATGACCTGAAGGCGGCGCTGACGCGCGCCCAGGACCGCTGGGAGCAGCAGGTCGAGGAGCTGAGCACGCTGGCCAGCCTGGGCCGCGAACTGGCCTTCCAGGGCTACCCGGACAGCTTCGACACCGCGCGCAAGCTGGGCCGCAAGGTCACGCTGTACCTGGGCCCGCCCAACAGCGGCAAGACGTACGCCGCCTTCGAGCGGCTGGCGCAGGCGCTGGACGGCGCCTACCTGGCGCCGCTGCGGCTGCTGGCCCTCGAAGGCCGCGACCGCCTCGTCGGCCGCGGCGTGCCGTGCTCGCTGCTGACCGGCGAGGAAAGCGTGCCGGCCAACGGCGCGCGCGTGGTGAGCAGCACCATCGAGATGGTCAACACGCGCGACGTGGTGGACGTGGCCGTCATCGACGAAGCGCAGATGATCTTCGACGACTCGCGCGGCTGGGCATGGACGCAGGCCATCGTCGGCGTGCCGGCGCGCGAACTCATCATCATCGCCTCGGCCTACGCGGCGCCCGCCATCGAGCGGCTGCTGCAACTGTGCGGCGAGAAGCCCGAGCGGCGCGTGTTCGAGCGCAAGCAGCATGTGCAACTGATGCCCGCGCCCGTGCCCATGACGCACCTGCTGGCGGGCGACGCCGTGGTGGCCTTCAGCCGCCGCGACGTGCTGATGCTGCGCGACCAGATCGCGCAGACCGGCCACGCGGTGAGCGTCATCTACGGTGCGCTGCCGCCCGAGGTGCGCCGCCGCGAGGCCGAGCGCTTCGCCGTCGGCGCCAGCGACGTGCTGGTGGCGACGGACGCCATCGGCATGGGCCTGAACCTGCCCATCCGCCGCGTGCTGTTCTCGACGCTGACCAAGTTCGACGGCGTCGGCGACCGCGAGCTGTCGGTCAGCGAGGTGCACCAGATCGCCGGCCGCGCGGGCCGCTACGGCATGCACGACGAGGGGTTTGTGAGCGTGCTGAAGGAGGCCGAGGCCGACGCGATGAAGACGCTGCGCGAGCTGCTGCCCAAGGAGCCGCGCGCGCCGCGCGACTTCAAGTGCCCGGTGGCGCCCAACTGGCGGCATGTGCAGACCATCTCGGCCCGGCTGGGCGTCAACAGCCTGCACCAGGTGCTGACCGTCTTCATGCAGCAGCTGCGCCTGGACGACGCGCACTTCGAAGTGGCCGAGCTGGAGCAGATGCTGGGCCTGGCCGAGATGCTGGACCGCAACGCCGGCTCGCTGCCGCTGCAGGAGCGATTCCGCTACGCGCAGGCGCCGGTGGACGACCGCCTGCCGCAGGTCGTCGAGCAGTTCCAGTCCTGGGCCGCCAGCCACGCCCGCACCGGCAAGGCCGGCACGCCGTGGTTCCTGGACGATGTCGACGAACACAGCCGCCTGGACCGCATGGAGCAGGCGCTGCGCCAATGCACGCTGTGGCTGTGGCTGGACCTGCGCTTCCCCGAGGTGTTCGGGCATGTCGAGGCGGTCATCGACCTGCGCTCGCGGTTGAACGACGGGATCGAAAGGCACCTGAAGGGGAAGAAGCCGTTGTGGCAGAGAAGGGGGCGTTAGCCCTCGGTAGCATGTGCGGTCTTCGGCCGGAGATCGTTCATGAAGCTGCTGTCGCTGCTTGCTCTGCTGCTTTGCACCACCGTCGCCATTGCGCAGACCTTGCCCCAGGCCAGCCGTACGGTCTACAAGTGTGAGGAGGGTGGCAAGGTCAACTACTCCGACTCGCCCTGCCTGGGGGCGAAAAAAGTGGCAGTCGAACCGACCCGCGGACTGAACAAGTCGAGCGGTCGGGAGCTGCAAGGATCGGACGTTCGTAACGAGCGTTTCCGCGAAGGCATGGCCGAGGCCATCAAGCCCTTGACGGGCATGAACGCCCAGCAGGTCGATCAGTTCGGGCGCCGACAGCGGTTGAGCCCTGAGGCCCAGCGGCAATGTCGAGGTTTGGACCAGCAAATTCCCATGGCCGAAGCGGCCGAGGCGGCAGCCAAGGCCGATCCCGAACTGAAGGCGGCCCAGAAACGGCTGTTTGAACTGCGCGCGGCTTACCGCAAGCAAAGCTGCGACTGAAGCCTTCCGCGAAGGCGCCGGGTCCGCGGAAGCAACGTTCCGCGACCCTGCTGTTTACTTCCGCAGCGCCTGGCAAGAATGCCTGACAACGCAACGCCGGTGTCACGCACCATGCCCGCTTTCAACCGCTCGCAACATCACGCCACGAGGCCCGGCCTGCGCCTGGCGATCAGCCTCATCCTTGTGCTGCAGGCGCTGTGTCCGGCCGCGGTCAAGGCCGGGGGTGTCGACGCAGCCGGGCGGGTGATCCCGCTGTCGAACGGCCTGAACGTTCTGTCGCTGACTGCGGCGCCGATGCCGGCACAAGCCTTTCTGGCGCACCGGGACAACGCCAACGCCCATGGCTTCGACGTGCTCACGATCTACATCGAGGCGCCCACCGGGCCGGGCTCCAAACCGCAATGGCAGCTCGTGCCGGTTTTCGATGCCCGCGACGAAAAGCGCCAAGGCCTGCCACGCGGCGAACACCTCACGCTGAACGTGTCGGGCGGCGCGGATTGCCTGCTGCATGATGTCCGGCTGCTGGCACCCACGGCGAACGCCGATGCCACGCTGATCCTCGCGGACCGTGAGCTGGGGGACAGTTTCGCCAGCCCGGCGCCGGTCACGTTCCGCTTCTTCGAACTCAAAAAGAACAGCGAGGGCATGCCGGGTCGGCCGGTGTACTACTTCGAGTTCGCGCAGGAGCGCAGGGCGGCGAAGGCGTACTGCGACGTCGGCGACGCGTTGCAGGCGGAAATCGGCGCAGGGCCTGATCGGCCAGACGAGCGGTGAATCAGCGGCTCAGCGCTTCAGCACGCCCAGCGCGATCAAATCCCTCGCCGTCGCCACGATGGCTTCCCGCGGCGGCCTCGGCACCCAGCCCAGCACGTCACGCGCATGCGTCGCATCCTGGTGCCGCAACGTCCCCAGTTCGCTGGCCACCGTGCGCAGCGTCGGGCTGACCCTGGCCAGCAGCCGCACGGCCCAGTCGGGCATCTGCAGCGTGGGCACCTTGCGCGCCTGCTCGCCCAGCTCCGCGCGCAGGATGGCCGCGACCTCGCGCAGCCACAGGAAGCCGCCGCAGGCGATGAAGCGCTCGCCGGCCATGCCGGGCGCGGTCAGCGCGCGCCAGTGCAGCTCGGCCACGTCGCGCACGTCGACGATGCCGAAGCCGATGTGGGGCAGCGCCGGGATGCGGCCCTCCAGCAGGCTGCGCACGATGACCACGCTGGCCGAATAGTCCGCACTGGCCACGGGCCCGAGCACGACGGACGGGTTGACCGTGCAGAACTCAAGCCTGCCGCCTTCGCGCGCCACCCAGTCGCGCGCGGCACGCTCCGCGAGGGTCTTGGACTGGATGTAGGCGGGGACGCCGGGCGTCTCCAGCCGCGTCCAGTCGCTCTCGTCGAAATGGTGCTCGCCCGGGCCATGGCCATAGGCGATGGCCGCGACGGAGGACGTCATCACGAAGCGCTGCACGCCGGCATCGCGCGCGGCGCGCAGCGCCCGCAGCGCACCGTCGCGCGCCGGCACGATCAGCTCGTTGGCGTCGCGCGCCACGCCCGCCGGCAGCGGCGAGGCGAGGTGGGCGACATGGCTGCAGCCGGCCGCGGCCTCGGCCCAGCCGGCGTCGGCCAGCAGGTCGGCGGCAAAGCAGCGCAGCTGCTCGTCGCCCGGCGCCACACCCAGCCGCTGGCGCAGCCCCGGCTCGCGCTTCAGGTCGCGCACGGTGGTGTGCACCTGCCAGCCGGCGGCCAGCAGCTGGCGGATCAGCACGCCGGCGATGTAGCCGCTGCCGCCGGTGACGAGGATGCGCGGGCTGGATGTCATGTGGCGCATTGTGTCCGTGGGTAAAGCCCCCATGACTGCCGGCACCCGCGGGCGACTGCGAATTGCCACCCGCACCGCGGCAGTGGACAGTCGCGGCTTTGCAGATTTCCGGGACTCCTCTTGACCTCCGCCACCCTCTCCGCAGGCGACGATGCCGCCGCCGCCCGCGCCCGCCATGACCGCGCCTTCCTGGGCCACCCCGCCGGCCTGGGCTGGCTGTCCTTCTGCGAGCTGTGGGAGCGCTTCAGCTACTACGGCATGCAGGCGCTGCTGGTGCTGTACCTGGGCAACTACCTGTTCATGCCCGAGAACATCGGCCAGGTGGCCGGCATGGATGCGCTGCGCCGCGCCATCGAGAACGTCACCGGCTCGCGCTCGCCGCAGCAGCTGGCGTCGGCGGTGTTCGGCCTGTACGTGGGCCTCGTCTACCTGACGCCCATCTTCGGCGGGCTGATCGCCGACCGCTGGCTGGGCCGCACCCGGACCGTCGTCATCGGCGCGCTGCTGATGGCCGCCGGCCACTTCCTGATGGCGTTCGAGGTGCTGCTGCTGCCCGCGCTGGGCTGCCTGCTGCTGGGCGTGGGCGCGTTCAAGGGCAACATCGCCGCGCAGGTGGGCGACCTGTACGCGCCGGGCGACAAGCGCCGGGCGAGCGCCTTCCAGATCTTCATGCTGGCGGTGCAGATCGCCGTCATCGCGGCGCCCATCGTCTGCGGCACGCTGGGCGAGCGGGTGGGCTGGCACTGGGGCTTCGGCTCGGCCGGCGTGGGCATGCTGATCGGCCTGTTCGTCTACCTGGCCGGCCGGCGCTGGCTGCCGCCGGAGGCACCCCGCGGCGCCGCCAAGGCCGCGGCGGCGCCACTCCCGCCTGAATCCCGAATTGGCCGCCGCGGCCTGCTGCAGGTCGCGCTGCTGGTGGCCATCCTGCCGGTGCTGATGCTGTCCATCGTCGGCAACCAGCAATACAACAACGGCTTCCCGCTGTGGTCGCAGCAGCACATGGACATGAACGTGGGCAGCTTCACCGTGCCGGTGACCTGGCTGCAGGCCGTGGATGCGCTGCTGAGCACCAGCACCATGCTGGCCGCGCTGGCCTTCTGGCGCTGGTGGGCCACGCGCAGGCGCGAGCCGGACGAGATCACCAAGATGGCGCTGGGCTGCTTCATCGCCGCCGGTGCGCCGGCGCTGCTGATGATCCCGGCGCTGGCCATCGAGGCCAATGGCGCGCGCATCAGCATCCTGTGGTCGTTCGCCTACGCCTTCGTCAACAACATCGGCTTCGCCAACATCCTGCCGGTGGGCCTGGCGCTGTACTCGCGCGTCGCGCCGCGCGGCTTCCAGGGCGTGATGCTGGGCATCTACTACCTGCACCTGTTCCTGGGCAACATCTTCGTCGGCTGGCTGGCCGGCCTGCTGGAGGTGATGCAAGGCTCCCACTTCTGGGCGCTGCACGCGGTGCTGGTGGCCTGTGCCGGCGCGGGGCTGCTGGTGGTGAAGCTGGTGTTCGGCACCCTGCTGGCGCCGGACGCGGACGGCGCGAAGCCAGCCTAGACTCGCCCGCATGATCACCGTCCACCACCTGAACAACTCCCGTTCGCAGCGCGTGCTGTGGCTGCTTGAAGAACTGGGCCTGCCCTACGAGGTCAAGCGCTACGAGCGCGATGCCAAGACCTCGCTCGCGCCGCCCGAGCTGCGGCAGGTCCATCCGCTGGGCAAGAGCCCCGTCATCACCGACGGCGCGCTGACCGTGGCGGAGAGCGGCGCCATCCTGGAGTACCTGGTGGACCGCTACGGCCAGGGGCGGCTGAAGCCCACGGGCGAGCAGGACCTGCTGCACTACCGCTACTTCATGCACTTCGCCGAGGGCTCGGCCATGCCGCCGCTGGTGATGAAGCTGGTGTTCAACAAGATCAAGCGCACGCCCATGCCCTTCTTCGTCAAGCCCATCGCCAAGGGCATCGCCGACAAGGTGCTGGCCGGCTTCGTGCAGCCCAACATCGACGCGCAGCTGAAGTTCCTCGACGGCGAGCTGGCCGCGCGGCCGTGGTTCGCCGGTGCCGAGTTCACGGCGGCGGACGTGCAGATGAGCTTCCCCGTCGAGGCCGCTGCCGCGCGCGGCGGAAACCTGAGCAGCTACCCCAAGCTGGCCGACTTCCTGGCCCGCATCCACGCGCGCCCGGCGTACCAGAAGGCACTGCAGCGCGGCGGGCCTTACAGCCTGATGAGCTGAGCCACACGCCTACACTGGCCGCGGTTGCCATCGCGCAGCCACCCCCGTCTTGCCCCGCCGGCCTGTCGCCCGGCCGCTGTGAACCAGCGGCGCTGACCTCCCCGTGTCGCATTGCAATCCCGATCCATCACGGCAGGTCAACCGGAGGGCGAATGCCCGGCTATGAAGTCAAAGTCCAGACGCTCGCCATCGACGGAGCGTCGGCTCTGCACATCCGCTCGCTGCTGGACACCCAACAGTTCGTCGACCCGGCCGGTGCGGCCGAGGCCCTGGGCATCTCATCGGCGCAGTGGCCGCTGTTCGGCCAGGTCTGGCCCTCGGGACTGCACCTGGCCGCGGCGATGGCGGTAAAGCCGCTGCCCGAGGGCGAGCGCATCCTGGAGATCGGCTGCGGCCTGGCGCTGGCCAGCCTCGTCTGCCACCGCCGCGGCGCCGAAATGACGGCCAGCGACATCCACCCGCTGGCGGGCGCCTTCCTGCTGGAGAACCTGCGCCTGAACGACCTCGCGCCGATGCGCTACTGCCACGGCGACTGGAGCGAGGACGCCGTGGCCGCCGAGCACGGTGCACCGCGTGTGCAAGGCCGCTTCGACCTCATCGTCGGCAGCGACGTGCTCTATGAACGCGACGACGGCGGCGCGCTGGCGGCCTTCATCGACAAGCATGCGCTGCCGCGCTGCGAGCTGCTCATCGTCGACCCCAACCGCGGCAACCGCGCGGCGTTCGGCAAGCGGATGGCGGCGCTGGGGTTCGAGTTCAGCGAGACGCTGCTGGGTGCGGAGGCGGGGAGGGCGAATTACCGAGGGCGGTTGATGAAATTCGCGAGGGGCTGAATTGAGCGGCGAGCCATGCAACTTGAGGGCGTTTCAATCGCCCAGCTCTTCCAAATATGCGGCCATCGTCACGGCCGATTCCACATAGCTCAGCACTGCCTCTTGGGAAAAAATGGCGTCTGCCGAATGCACCGCTTCATTTCTCAATCGCCGAAGATTTTCGAAGACTCCCATTTGCCGCGGTCGGAGCAGCCCCCCTTTTTGGAGTCTCTGCATCAGGTTCTGCGGTCCGGGCATGGTATCCAGCCCTGTCCGTCTGATGGCATCTGCGGCAGCGGATTCCACCAGCAACCAAGCTTCCAGGATTGCGGACCTAGGTGCCAGCCCGGCTAGCGTCTGTAGCCTCTCTTGTGCATCTGACCGCGTAGCTAGACCTATCGTCAGATTTGGCTTCGGATCATCCTGAGGAACCGCCTCTTTGACCTCGGCCGCTAACTGCTTCGCTGCTTCTCCAAACTCAAGTTCCACGTCTTTGTATTTCAACCTCCGCAGAGAGCTGGCGATCTGAGGCAACTCTTTGCGGATCATCCAAAGCAGCGTAATCACTGTGGCGGGCCATGCCAGTGCTTCAATGATCTTGCTTATAAAAGTAAGGCAATCCACCAAGGCTCCCTGTTGATGGTCTATCGCTTCTGCAATTTAGACCTGTACTCCACCACCTGGCACCCCGCCCCCTGCGGGTTCTCGCAACACGCCGCCAGCTTCTTCAGGCTGTCCGCGAACTGCTCGTTCCACTGCGCGGGGCTGTGCAGGTTGCCCGGGCTCATCCAGTGCGACTGGGGGAACTGCTTGGACCAGTCGTCGCCGCCGGGTTGCGGCGCGCGGCCCGTCGACTGCTTCATCGCCACCTGGCAGGAGTTCATGTTGCCCATGCGGTGGCAGGCCGTGCAGGTGTTGCCGCGCGTGGTGATGCCGAAGGCGTCGAGCCTGGCCCACGCCTTCTTGAAGTCCGCGCCGATGGCCTTGGGCTCGTAGAAGCCGAACGGGTCGCCGGGCAGTTGCGTGGTCTGCGCAATGTAGGGGCTGTACATGAACGGGCCGCTGTCGTGGCAGCTGATGCACGCGGGCTGGCTCCCGGCGACCTTGGCGGGCGAGAGCCAGAGCTTGTCGGCCGGCGGCGCCTTCACGCCGTCCGGGCCGGGCGGCGCGGGCCTGAGCGTCAGCGTGCTGGGCGACGGCACCCAGCGGCCGTCGATGCCGGCGCCTTCGCTCAACGGCGCCCGGGCCTTGGCGGTGAACCAGCAGGTCTTGCCGTTCTTCAGGCTGTGCGAGATGACGTTGATCTCATCGAACAGCGGGCTGCCCGCGGGCCGCGCGACCTGCTTGCGGCAGACGGCGCTGATCTGCGCGGCCTTGTCGTCGCGCAGCACCAGGGCGCGGCTGCCGGGCACGCATTGGCCCTGGCTGCCGGCGTCGTTCTGCGGCAGCAGGGAGGGGCGGTCGCAGGTGGCCGGCGCCGGTTGCGCGGGCACGGGTTTGCCATCGACGGTGATGGGAATCTCTTCGCCCGCCATGCAGCTGAACGCCGGGATCTCGCTGATCTGCGCGGCGCACTGGCGGCCGTACTCGAACAGCGTCTCGGCCCGGGCGGTGCCCGCGAGCAGTGGCAACAGCAACAACAAGGCTCTCATGCCGTCACCAGGCCTTTCTCCGCCAGCACCACGGCGCGGATGGCCTGGTGGTAGCGGGCGTAGCCCGTGCAGCGGCAGATGTGCTGGCCCACCGCGTCCTCGATGGCGGCGTCGAGCTGCTCGCGCCGGACGGGCTGCGCGCGCAGGCGGCCGAGCAGCATCTCTGTGGCCATGACGAAGCCGGGCGTGCAGTAGCCGCACTGGAAGGCGAAGTGGTCGAGGAAGGCCTGCTGGACCTTGCTCGGCTGCACCATGCTGCCGGTGCCTTCAACGGTGGTGATCGACTGGCCTTGCAGCAGCGCCACCGGCGTGGAGCAGGCGAGCAGGGGTTGCGCCTGGCTGCCGGGCACGCGGCGCGCGGCCACGGTGCAGGCCTTGCAGACGCCGATGCCACAGCACAGGCGGGTGCCGCTGAGGCCCAGCTCTTCGCGCAGGAAGTCGACGAGAGGGAGGTCGGTGGGGACCGTCGTGTTGACGGGGTGGCCGTTGACGTTGAATTGGACTGTGACTTGGTCAGTCATGGTTCGACCCCTTGTGGTGCTGGCTGCTCGCCGCAGTTGCTCCTTTCCAAGCGTGGTGCCGGGAGTTCGCCCCGGCGGGCGACTCACTTTTTGGGCCGCCAAAAAGTAAGCAAAAAGCTCCCCCCTGACCGCCCCGCCCTTCGCTGCGCTTCGGGTTCCCTGCGGTACTCAGCCCCGAAGCCCCGCGCCGAACTCGCGCCGCTACGCTCTGCTCAGACAGGCGTCGCGAGTCAGAACTTGAAGTTCGCTGCGCGAACGGGCTTCGGGTCTTCCGTTCCTCGGCGGGGCTAAAAGGGGGCAAGCAGAAATACATCCATCGCCCGGACTTCGGGTTTGGCTGTTGGCTGTTCGGCTGTTCTGGGGCCTCCCCTTCTAAACCGCCGAGAAGCGCAGAAGCCCGGGGCGCGAGCGCAGCGAGCATCAACCACTGACTTCGCGCCCCTTTGTTTGAGCGCAGCGTAGCGAAGCGAGTTGGGCGCGGCCCCGGGCTTCGAGCATCGCAGGGGACCCCGACAGGGGCGGTTTCGCAGGGGAGAGCTTTTTGCCTACTTTTTGGCGGCGCAAAAAGTAGGTCGCCCGCGGGGGCGAAATCCCCGCTGGGCCTGGCCAACAACCCGCTCATGCCAAAGCCCTCGCAATGTCCGCCGCCGTGATCGGCAACGCCCGAAACCGCTTCCCCGTCGCATGCGCAATCGCATTGCCGATGGCCGGCGCGATGGGGCACAGCACCGCCTCGGCGATGCCCTTGGCAGTGGTCTCGCCGGTGGGCAGGGGCGTGATGCCCATGCGCGCCAAGGGCAGGTCCGCACTCAGCGCGACGTGATAACGGTCCAGGTTCCAGCGCCCGTCACCCGCGCCCCCCGCCTCCAGCGGCAGGTCCTCCAGCAGCGCATAGCCGATGCCCATGGCGATGCCGCCCTGGGCCTGGCCCAGCAGCAGGTCGGGTTGCAACACCTTGCCGGCGTCCACCAGCAGCTGCACGTCGACGACGCGCGGCGCGAAGTTGCGCGGCCCGATCTCGACGGCCACCAGCACGCCCGACGGCGCATACAGGCTGCGGCCGTACAGCGCCGCCTCGGGCTTGGGCGGGATCACATGCTGGCGCAGCACCGGCGTCCAGGTCGACTGGCCGGCGGCGCGCAGCGACAGCCCGTCGATGGGCAGTTGCAGCGGCGGCCCGGCCGGCACGGCATAGGTGCCGGCCACCCACGAGCCTTCGTACAGGCCATGCACCATGGCGGCCGAGGTCAGCCCGGCCTGGTGGACCTGGGCGGCCAGCGCCTGCAGCGGCAGCGGCGCCAGGCCGGGGGCGACGAGACGCCCGGCGTCCCACCGCGTCCTGCCCTGCACCTGCGCCAGCGGCACGCCCCAGAGCGCCGCCGCCGCGGGCAGCAGCCCGGCCTGGAACAGCACGCGGCTGGCCTGCTCGGTGACGTGCACCTGGTGGAAAGCCGTCAGGCAGGCGCTGCTGGACATGGCGAAGCCCGCCGTCCAGTTGGGCTTGCTCCAGTCGCCGCCCGCATAGGTGCTGACGTCCAGCGCGTTGAAGCTGCCGACATCGCCCATGACGATGTCGTGCGCGTTGTGGCCCAGCCAGGCGGCGGTGGAGATGGCCAGCGTCGTGGCCGAGCCGTTGCCCATGTCGACGCAGTTGGTGCGGACCGCGAAGCGGCCGGCGGCGTCCATGGCGACCTCGGCCATGACGCCGTCCTTGCCCGTGCCATAGGCCTGGTTGGCCAGCGCGAAGCCGACGCCGTAGCGCACCCCCTCGCGCGCCTTGCGGCGTTGGACGGCCTCGCGGTCGCGCCACAGCGCGTGCTCGCGCGAGCGGCGGCAGATCTCGCGCAGCGCCATCGCCTGGGTCAGCGGCGCGCCGGTGATGGTGCGGTCGCCCTCGCGCAGCGCATTGAGCTCGCGCAGCGCGATGGGGTCGCGCTTGAGCGCCACGGCCACCTCGTCCACCAGCGTCTCGACGGCGAAGCTGGCCTGCGGCCCGCCGAAGCCGCGCATGGAGCCGGCCACGACCCCCGTGCTGGGCTGGGCGATGGCGTCCACATAGGCCTGCTTGATGTCGTAGCCGCTCAGGCCGCAATAGGCCGCCAGCATGGCGACGAACTGGCTGTAGTTGTTCTGCCCGCCGGCCGGCAGCACCTGCTGGCTGCCGAAGGCGATGAACCGGCCCGTCTTCGCATCCACCGCGATGCGCTGCGTGATGCGGCTGGCCAGCTGCTTGAGCCCGCCCTGGAACTGCTCGTAGCGGTCCTGGGCGATGCGCACCGGGCCGTCGGCCAGCGCGGCCGTGACGGCCAGCAGCGTGGGGAAGGTGGACACGTCGCGCCCGCCGAAGCCGCCGCCGGGGTAGCAGGAGTTCAGCACCACGGTCGTGACCTGGATGGGGCAGTCCTTGCCGAACAGCGCCAGGCTGTCGCCCGAGTCGCCGTTGGTGGCCTGGGTGCCCAGCACGAGGTTCAGCGTGCCCTGCGCCGAACGGTCCAGCCAGGCCAGGCCGGCCTCGGGCTCCATGAACATCGGGTCCAGCACCTGCGTCGAATAGCTGCCGCCGAGCTGCAGCACATCGGCGCTGGGCGCCTGCAGCGCGGTGTCGATGCGCCCACGCAGGCGGCGCGCGGTGCTGTTGTAGGGCTGGCTGCTGGAGTCGGGCTGGTAGGGGTCGGACGCGTAGCCCACCTGCACCTGCGAGAAGGGCTCGACGCCGGGCGCCTCATAACGCGTCAGGTAGTTGACCGGGCTGTAGGCCATCACCCAGGGCTGCTTCGGTGGCGGCGGCAGGCCGCCGGTCTGCACGACGCCGGGCTGGAACTGCAGCGCCCGCTTGGCGCGGCGCCAGGCGTTGCCGTCGGCAAAGACGAGGATGGCCACCGGCTGGCCATAGAACTGCGGCGCCGTGCCCACCGGCACCAGCAGCTGGTAGACGCCATCGGCGCCGGCGCTGGAGAAGGGCAGCTGCAGGTTCAGCGAGGCCAGGTCGCGCTGCGGCCAGGGATAGCCGGTGAGCGCCGTCTGCGTGATGGTCAGCAGCGGCACGGCGTCCACACCAGCCAGGCGCTGCAGGTCCAGGCCCGCGAAGACCAGGCCGGGCTGGGTGGCACGCAGGATCATGGCCGGGCGCTCGGCCTGCGGCCAGCCGGGCATGTCCATGGCGCGGAAGTCGCGGGCGTAGATCTTCTGGCCCGTCACCTTGGCCAGGCCGTCGATGCGAAAGCGCGCCTGGCCGGGGCCGCCGGACCAGTCGGGCGCGCCGGGCGGTGTCTGCGGCTGCACGGGCGTGCCTGGCGGCTGCGGCCGGGCACCCGGGTTCTTCAGCGCGGGCGGCTTGAAGGCCAGCGCCAGCTCATGCACCAGCAGCGTCACCGCCGCCGCACCGGTGCCGATGACGCGGCGCCGCGTCAGTTGGAATGGCCCGTTTGTGTTCTGCGACACACCTGTCTCCCTGCCGTTCGATGCGGGCGAGTGTGTCACCGCCGCACGCCCGCGGTGGGCCGAACAGACCCGGGAGATCTGCCGGGTTGCGCGGCGGCGCGACTGCGCTAGGAGACCGTCGGCTAACGGGTCAGGCGATAGATCAGCAGCGCCGCCCGGATCGCGCCGCGCTCGATGGACGCGATCTCCAGCCACTCGTCCGGCGTGTGCGCGCCGCCGCCCGCGGCGCCCAGGCCGTCCAGGCTGTCCACAAAGGGCGCGACGAACTGCACGTCGCCCGCGCCGCGCTG
The DNA here is from genome assembly GCF_965229315.1 of Roseateles sp. Classification (GTDB taxonomy): domain Bacteria; phylum Pseudomonadota; class Gammaproteobacteria; order Burkholderiales; family Burkholderiaceae_C; genus Pelomonas. The sequence continues at coordinate 705,017 of NZ_CBDDJA010000001.1, read as the reverse complement.
CCCTGGCGGGAAGGGCACCACGGCGCCCAGGCCCGCGTCCGCGCTGGCTTTCGAATACGCCTCCAGCACCTTCAGGTTGCCCGGCGTGGGCGCCATCGGCGGGTAGCTCTCGTGGAAGCTGATCTTCGAGCGCGTGCCCGGCAGCGCCTGCTCGACGATGGCCTGCATGCGCTCGCGCGCCTTGGCGCCCTGCTCGGCCGTGAGGTAGCGCAGGTCGCCGTGCACCACCGCGTCGCGCGGGATGACGTTGGTCTTGCCGAAGGCCTGGCCCTGGCTCTGCGCGCCGTCCCAGCTCGCGCTGGTGCCGGCCACCAGCGTGGCGGCGTTGAAGGTCAGGTCGGGCTCGATGAGCTGCTCGCGGAACGCGTTGACGACGCGGGCCGCCTCGTACACGGCGCCGAAGCCGTCGCGGCCGAACACGCCGGCCGAATGGCCCGTGCGCGCCGTCACCTGCAGCTGCCAGCCGCCCGAGGCGCGCCGGCCGATGGTGGCGGCGTCGCGGCCCTGGTCGTCCTTGGTGGCGCCCTCGAAGGCCAGTGCCACGTCGCTGTGCCTGGCGGCGTCGATCAGCGCGGCACGTGCCACCTCGGCGGGCGAGCCCACGCGCTCCTCGTCGCCGGTGAACACGGCACGCACGGTGCGGCCCTGCAATGCGCCGGCTTCGTTCAGTGCCTTCAGCGCGAGCAGAACGATGACGTCGCCGCCCTTCATGTCGGACACGCCCTGGCCGCGGACCTTCCTGCCATCGCTCAGCCACGGCGCCACGGGGCTGTCCTTCTCGAACACGGTGTCCAGATGCCCGATCAGCAGCACGCGCCGGCCCTGGTCGCCCACGCGCTCGGCCACCAGGTGCCCGCCACGCTGCATGGCCGGCGGCATGTCGACCCAGCGGGTCTTGAAGCCGATGGCCTCGAACTCGGCACCGAACAGTCGGCCCACCTCGCGCACGCCGGCCGGGTTGAGCGTGCCGCTGTTGACGAGCACGCTGCGTTCCAGCAGGGTCAGCGCGTCGGGCGTCAGACGCTTCACGTGGGCAACGATCTGCTGCTCCTGCGCGTCGAGCCCGTCGGCGCGCGCCGCGCCCGCGGCAACGGCAAGCGCCGCGAGCAGCGCAGGCAGGGACAACGAGCGGGCGGTACGGCGGGTGGGCTGGGCCTGGGTCATGCGCCAAGTTTGCGCCATCCGCGCGGCCACGCCAACGGCGGCCGTCGCGTGAACAGGTGCTACGACAGCTGTTCCATCCAGGCCGAGCGCTCGCCGCCGTCGGCGACGCTGCGCACCGTCTCCAGCCGCTTCTCGGTGCGCCAGCCGCGCAGGTCGTCCGGCGCCTCGCGCGGCGACAGGCCGTTGGCGCGCACGGCGCCCACGTAGCCGTCCCGGCCTTGTGCCTTGGCCGCGTACAGCGCCGAGTCCGCCAGCGCCAGGCAGGCGCGCCAGTCCCACAGCCGCGGGTGGCGCGGGTCCAGCGGGAAGGCGCAGAAGCCGATGGACACGCTGACGTGCACCGTCTCGCCGGGGCCGATCTCGAACGGCGTGTCGCGCACCGCGGCGCACACGCGCGCGGCCAGCTCGGCGGCGTCGCGGCGGTCGGTCTCGCGCACCAGCACCAGGATCTCCTCGCCACCCCAGCGCACCAGCGAGTCGGTCTCGCGGAAGACGTGCCGCAGCCGGTCGGCCAGCTGCACCAGCACCGCGTCGCCCGCCGCGTGGCCATGCACGTCGTTGACGCGCTTGAAGTGGTCCAGGTCCAGCAGCATGGGCACGAGGTCGGCGTCTGGCCCCGGGCCGTCGGCCTTGCCGTCATGGCCCGGCGTCTCGAAGCGGCGCAGGCACAGGCGCAGGTCCTCGTCCAGGCGCAGCTCCAGGTAGCGGCGGTTGCGCAGGCCGGTCAGCGTGTCGGTCAGGCTGAGCTCGCGCAGCTCGGCGGTGCGCTCGTCCACGAGGCCACGCAGCTCCGTCTCGCGGCGGCGCAGCGAGCGGGTGCGCCAGCGCATCCAGGCCCAGATCAGCACCAAACCCAGCAGCACGCCACCGGCACGCGCCCAGACCGTCTCCCACCAGGCCGGCTCCAGCTCGATGGGCAGCTGCAGCATCTCGGCACCCCACAGCTCGGCGTGCGACGTGGCGCGCACCTGCAGCGTGTAGCGGCCGGGCTTGAGCGGGCCGAAGCCGGGGTTGCGGCCGTTGGCGTCCACGCGCGTCCAGTCGGTGTCCAGGCCCTGCAGGCGGTACTCATAGCGCAGCCGCGTCGGGTCGGCGTAGTCCAGCGCGGCGAACTCGATGGACAGCGTGCGCTTGGCCGGCGGCAGCGTCAGGCCCTCGCGCAGCGCGCGCGTGGGGTGGTGGGGCTGGCCGTTCACGCGCAGGCCGCTGACCACCAGCGGCGGGCTGGACGGCACCGCGCGCCAGGCCTCGGGCAGCACGCGCAGCAGGCCGCGGCTGCCGCCGAACAGCAGGCCGCCGCCGGGCAGTTCGGTGCTGGCGAAGAACCAGAAGCTGCCGAAGCTGGCGCCCTCGGCATTGCCGAAGCTGTCGAGCCGGTCGGCGGCCGGGTCGTACACGTAGAGCTGGCTCCAGATGCGGCCCTGGCCGTCCTCGTGCAGGTTGCCGCCGTACAGGCCCTCCACGCCGTGGCGCTCGCTGACGCGGTCGAAGCGCGCGCGGCCCTGGGCGTCCCAGCCGCGCAGGCGGTGCAGGCCGCTGACGGGCGTGTCCACCCACAGCGTGCCGTCGCGGCTCCACAGCAGCGCCATGACGCTGGGGCTGGCCAGGGCCTCGCCCGGCGCCTGCGGCAGCGCGAGCAGCTCGCCGCCCGGCTCGCGCTCTCGGTACGCACCCTGCTGCCCGCCCACCCACAGCCGCCCGTCGGGCGCCAGGCGCAGTGCGTAGACGCCGCCCTGCAGCAGCGCACCGCCGCCCGGGTGCACGCGCGCCAGCGCCGCCGCCGCGGGGTCGGCCAGCCGGTACAGGCCCTCCTGCATGCCCAGCCAGATGCTGCCGTCATCACGCACGAACAGCTGCTGTGCACGGCCACCGTCCAGCGGCCAGTCGCGCAGCAGCCGGCCGGCCGCCGTGCGGTGCTCCAGCCGGCCGGCCGCGGCCATCCACAGGCTGCCGTCCGCCGCTTCGGCCAGCGCCTCGACGACGCTGCGCCGCTCGCGCGGCCACTCGCCCAACGTGGCCAGGTCGCGGCCCGGGCGGCCATCCAGGCGTGCGATGCGGCCGGCCTGCGTCGGTGCCAGCACCTCGCCGTTCTTCAGCGCCAGCACGGCGCGCACGTCGGCGGCGGCCAGCGGGCTGTCGGCCTCGTTGTCGGGGCCGCGCACGGCCAGCGCCGGGTGCACGAGGTGGCGCTGCACGCCCACCCCGTAGCCGCTGACCCACATCGCGCCGCTGCGCTCGCGCAGCAGGCCGCTGACGTCGTTGCCGGCCAGGCCGGTGATGCGGCGCGGGTCGTGGCGCAGCCGCGCCTGGATGACGCCACTGGCCGGGTTGATCCAGAACAGGCCGACCTTGCAGCCGGCCCACAGCAGCCCGTCGCTGGCCTCGGCCAGCGCGTTGACGGGCATGTCCAGCCTCTGCACCCAGCGCACGCGGCCCTGCTCGACGACGCCGATGTGGCCGTCCTGCGTGCCCAGCCAGATGCGGCCGCTGCGGTCCTCGGCCAGCGCCTGCACGTTCGCACCTTCCGGCAGGTCGGGCAGCGCCAGGTTCTCCCACGCGCCGTTGACCAGGCGCGCCAAGCCGCGCCAATGCCCCGCCCAGACGGTGCCGTCGCCGCCCACGCGCAACGCCAGGATGCGTTTCTCGGCCTGGCCGTGCCAGCGCAGCTCATGCGCCTCGAAGCGCTGGGTGGCCGGCACGTAGCGGTACAGGCCCTGGCCCAGCGTGCCCACCCAGACGGCACCGTCCCGGCCTTCGGCCAGCGCGCGGATGGCCGCATGCGGCCCCGCGCCGCCCTGGGCGCTGCCGTGCTGCTCGACGCGGTCCTGCGCCGGGTCGTAGGCCACCAGGCCCAGGAACTCCGTGCCCACCCACATGCGCCCGTCGGCCGCCGGCGCCAGCGCGCGCACCCAGCCCAGGCTGCGCTGCGCGGCCGTGTCGCCGGCCTGCTCGATGACGCGCAGGCGGTAGCCGTCGTAGCGGGCCAGCCCCCGGGCGGTCGCGATCCAGATGAAGCCGGCGCGGTCCTGCGAGATGGCCGGCACCGAGTTCTGCGGCACGGCAACGCTGCGGAACTGCACCTCCAGCGGGCCGGCGCCGGCATCGGCGCGCGCGGGGCCTAAACCTGACAGCAGAAACAGGAAGCCGGCCAGACCCTGGGCCAGGCCACGAACTAGGGGGTGCATGGGCCGCCATCCTAAGGGGCGGACATCACGGTGCCAGCGGATGATGTTCGGAAGGCGCGAACTTTTTGCTGGGTCGCGGTGCGCGCTGTCCTGGTCCGCGACGGCCGGGGTCTGGCTGTCTTGAACCGGGGGTGGCTTGGCGGCAAGTGCCGCCAAGCCACCCCAAACCCCCAAATCAACCCACCGTACTCATCGCATCCACCACCACCCGCCCATCCAGCAGCCGCAATGTCCGCGACGCCTGCGCCGCATGCGCCAGCGAGTGCGTCACCATGACCAGCGTCGTGCCTTCCGCGTTCAGCTCGCGCAGGATGCGCATGACCTCGGCGCCGTGCGCGCTGTCCAGGTTGCCGGTCGGCTCGTCGGCCAGCAGCAGGGCCGGCCGCGCGGCGATGGCGCGGGCGATGGCCACGCGCTGCTGCTGGCCGCCGCTGAGCTGGCTGGGGCGGTGGCCGGCGCGATGGGCGATGCCCAGACGCTCCATCACCTCGGCCACGCGCTCGCGACGGGCCTTGGCGTGCAGGTCGCCGTACTCCAGCGCCAGCGCGATGTTGTCGGCCACGGTGAGGTCGTCGATGAGGTTGAAGCTCTGGAACACGAAGCCGATGCGGCCGCGGCGCAGCGTGTTGAGCTGGCGCTCGCGCCAGCCGGCCACGTCCTGGCCGTCGAACCAGTACTCGCCGCCGCTGGGTGCGTCCAGCAGGCCGAGGATGCCCAGCAGCGTGGACTTGCCGCAGCCCGACGGGCCGGTGATGGCGAGGTATTCGCCGGCCTCGATGTCGAGGTCGATGCGGTCCAGCGCGGTGGTCTCGATGTCGCCGGCGCGGAAGGTTTTGGTCAGTTGTCGCAGCTTGAACATGGCTCAGTGCAGTTGGAGTGAGGACGCGCCGCTGAAGGCGCGGTAAGGGGAGACGACGACCTGCTCGCCGGCTTGAACGCCGCCCAGCACTTCGATGACGCCGTCGGCACGGCGGCCCAGCTGCAGCGGGCGCCGCTCGGCGTGGCGGCCGTCGGCGTCGAGCACGAAGGCCCAGGCGCCGCCGGTGTCGGCGTAGAAGCCGCCGTCAGGCAGCAGCAGCGCCTGGCCGGCCTGGCCCAGCGTCAGGCGCACGTCCAGGCCCTGACCGACCTGCAGCGGCGGCGGCTCGGCGTCGAAGCTGAGCTCGACGGAGAAGCGGCCGTCCGTGACCTGCGGGTCGATGCGGGCGACGCGCAGCGCGTGGGCACGGCCGTCGTGCGTCAGCTCGGCGGCCAGGCCTTCGCGCACGCGGGCCAGGTGGAATTCGTCCAGCCGCAGCGCCAGCTTGAAGCGGCCCAGGCTGTCCAGCCGCGCGATGCGCGTGCTGGCGCGCACGCTCTCGCCGACCTGCAGCGCCAGGCCGGTGACGCGGCCCGCCACCGGCGCGCGCACGGCCAGGCCTTCGCTGGCGGTGCGCATGGCGCTCAGGCGCTGGTCCAGGTCGGCGACGGCGCGTTGCATGGCCTGCACCGACTGCTCGCGCGTGCGCAACTCCTCGCGGCCATCGGCCTGCAACTGCGTGAACAGCCGCTCGGCCATCGCCAGTTGATCGGCCGAGTCCTCCAACGCTGCGGGCGACAGGAAGCCCTGCGCGGCCAGCTCGCGCTGGCGCTGGTGCAGGCGGCTGACGCGCGCCAGCTCGAACTGGGCCTGCGTCAGCTCGCGGCGCTGCGCGGCCCGCACCTGCGCCAGGCCGGCGCGGAAGGTGGCCAGGTTGGCGAGCTGCTGCGCCGCCTCGCTGGAGCGCGCCATCAGCTCCTGCGCGCGCTGGGTGCTGCTCAGCACGACGAGCAGCTGGCCGGCCTCGACACGCGCGCCGTCCTTGACCAGCAGCTGCTCCACGCGGCCGTCCTCGGTCGCGTCCAGCAGCACGGACTGCAGCGGCTGCGCCGTCGCACGGCCCACGACGACATCGCGGAAGGCGCCGGCCTTGACAGTGGCGATCTCCACGTCGGCCCGCGACACCGGCACGCCGCGCGGCCAGTAGCGCGCCATCAGCCCGGCCATCGCCAGGAGCACGACGGCGCCGAGCACGACAGCCCAGCGCCGCGATGGCGCTGCGACGCGGCGATCCATGCCGGCTCCGGACGTCAGCACCGCGCTCATCCCCTCAACGCATGCAGCGGGCGCAGCGCCAGCGCGGCATGCAGGTGGCGCGCCACGGCCAGCGCCGTGACGGCGGCCAGCAGTGCCACCGCGGCGAGCAGCACCCAGAGCGAGAACGGCCCCACCGGCGCGCGCTCGACGAAGTCAGCCAGGTAGCGCTGCGACAGCCATGCGGCCAGCGGCAGCGCGACCGCGCAGGCGACGGCCAGCACGCCGACGAACTCGCGTGCCAGCAGCGCGGCCACCGCGGCCGGCCCGGCGCCGTGCAGCTTGCGCAGCACGATCTCGCGCTCGCGCAATCGCAGCGTGTAGGCCGCCAGCGCATAGATGCCCACGGCCGCCAATCCCAGAGCCATCAGGCCAGCGATGCCCACCAGCCGGCCCAGCCGCGTGTCGTCGGCGACCTTCTGCAGCAGCATGTCGCGCATCGAGAGCGCCTCGGCCTGCGTGTCGGGAAATCGTTCGTTGACCAGCGCGGAGAGCTTGGCACGCGTGGCCTGAGGGTCGCGGCTGTGCACGCCGATGACGGCATGGCCGCGCTCCGCCACCGGCGTGATGGCATGCGGCTGTTGCGGGCTGCGCGGGCCTTCGAGGCGGATGTCGTCGATGACGGCGACCACCGTGACCGGCCGGCCCCCGTCGAGGTTGGGCGCCGTGCCCAGCGTTCGGCCCACGGCTGCTTCGGGGCTGGCGAAGCCGAGGATGCGCACGGCGCTGCGGTCCAGCACGATGGCCGGCAGGGCCTGCTCGGCCACATGGTCAGCAGACAGGCGACCGGCGATGACGCGCATGCCGTAGAGCTGGAAATACCCGGGCGTGAAGCCCACGCCCGTGCGCAGGCTCACCGCCCTGCCGCCGGGACCACGAAACTCGCCGTACCAGTTGGAGAAGTCGCGCCCCGGCACGTCGTCGGCCGCCGCCGCGGCGACGACCTCGGGCCAACTGCGGATGCGCTCGAGCAGCGCGTTCGTCTGCGCCGGCTGGGCCTCCCAGGGCAGCTCGATGGCCACGCGGTCCTGCATCTCGAAGCCACGCGGGATGTCGGCCGCGTGCTCGGCCTGCCACAGCACCGTGAGCGCGAGCGACGCGAACAGCGCGGCGGCACCGAACTGCAGCGTCGTCATGACGCGGCGCAGCCAGCGGCTGGCCGCGCCTTCGCTGTGGCTGCGCCCGGCCAGCGACTCGGCCGGCCGCACGCGCAGTGCGATGGCGGTGAGCGGCAGCGCGCTGACGGCCGCGATGGCCGCGCACAGCAGGCCGGTCAGCACGGCCATGCCCAGGCTCAGCACCGGCGCATGAAACTGACGCTGCAGCAGCGCCTCGGCGGCCGGCGTCGCCCACCACGCCAGCAGCAGGCCCAGCGCGCCAGCCAGGCCCGCCACGACGGCGGCCTCGAAAAAAAACTGCACGGCCAGCTGAAGCACGTGCGCGCCCAGCGACTTGCGCAGGCCGATCTCGCGCTGCCGGCGCAAGGTGCGCACGCTCCACAGGTTGATGAAGTTGATGACGGCCAGGATCAGCACGCCGGCCGCGGCGGCCGCCAGGCTGCCGAGCTGCAGCCGCCGCTGCGGGCTGCCGGCGCCACGCAGGCCCACGTCGGCCACCGGCATGGCGCGCAGGTAGCCAGACTTGCCGCCGCCCTTCAGGAAATCCATCGGGAAGCCTGGCGGCAGCGGCTGCTGGTCGATCAGGCGTTGCGCGAGAACTTCCAGCTGCACCGGCTGCGCGCCGGGCTGCAGGCGGGCGAACAGCAGGCCGCTGGCCTGGTACCAGCTGTCTGACATCGCCAGGTAGGCCTTGGCGGCGGGCGCGCTGAAGCCGGCCAGCCCGTCGAAGACCAGCGTGCCGTTCCGGTTGGGCGTGGGCAGCACGGCCTTGACGGTCAGCGTGTACGGGTGGGCCGGCGCGCGGCCCTGCGGGTCGGGCGGAAGTTCCACGGCGAAGCTGCGGCCCACCGCCTCCGTCGTGCCGAACAGCTTCTCGGCAGCCGCCGCGCTCAGCGCGATGCCTTCGGGCGTCGCCAGCGCTGCGGCGAGGTCACCGGCCAGCGGCCGCAGCGCGAACAGCGCCTGGAGGTCGGGATCGGCCATCGCGATGTCCAGGCGGCCGCCGCGCCGCACACCCCGGGCATCGGTGGCGTGTGCCTGCAGTTGCGTGAACAGCACGCGGCTCATCGCCTCGACCGGTGCCCCGTTGGCGCGCAGCCCCGCAGACAGCGGCACGGCGGGCACCTCGCCGTGCCATTCCGTCTTGATCCCGCCTGGCCCGCGCCCCTGGAACTCGAAGGTGACGAGCCGGTCGCGCGCCGGCAGGTCGCCGTCAGGCCGCAACACGTCCTGCAGGAAGCTCGCGCTCAGCAGCGTGAGCGCCAGGCCCAGCGCCAGCCCCGCGATGACGAGCGCGGCCGTGCCGGGCTCCGCGCGCAGTTGGTGCCAGGCGCTGCGCCAGGTGAGGGCCGAAAGCGCGGCCATGGCGCTCAGCCCCGCAACGCCTGCGCCGGCCGCAGCGCGAACGCCGCGCGCAGATGGCGCAGCACGGCCAGCGACGTGACGGCCACCAGCGCCGCCGCCGCGATCACCAGCGGCCCCAGGCCCAGCGGCCCCATGTCGGCGCGCTCGACGAACTGGCCCAGGTAGGCCTGCGCCAGCCAGGCCGCCAGCGGCAGTGCCATGACACAGGCCAGCCCCACCAGCACGCCGAACTCGCGCGCCAGCAGGCGCGCCACCGCGCCATGGCCCGCACCATGCAGCTTGCGCAGCACGATCTCGCGCTCGCGACGGCGCAGCGAATGCGCCGCCAGCGCGTAGACGCCCAGCGCCGACATGAACAGCGCCAGCGCGCCGACGATGGCGATGAGCCGGCCCAGGCGCACGTCCTCCTCGATCTTGCGCGCCTGCTGCTCGGCCGCGGTCATGACCTGCGGCGACTCGTCGGGCATCACCTCGCGCAGCAGCGCAGCCAGCTTCACGCGGGTGGCGGCGGGGTCGCGGCTGTGCAGGCTGATGGCGCCGCCGCGCACCTCGACGCGCGGACGCAGCACGTTGGGCGCGGGCGGGCTGCGCGTGTCTTCCATGCGCACGTCGGCGATGACGGCCGCCACCGTGACCGGCTTGCCGCCGAAGTACTGCGAGTTCACGCCCAGTGTGCGGCCCACGGCGCTCTCGGGCGGGTTGAAGCCCAGCGCCTGCGCGGCCGCGCGGTCCAGCACGACGGCATCGGCCTCGGCGGCGTGGTCGGCCGACAGCCGCCCGGCCAGCACGCGCATGCCGTAGACGTTCAGCCAGTCCGGCGTGAACTGCACGCTGGTGGCGAGGTTGACCGGATTGCCGCTGGCGCCGGTGAATTCGGAATGGACGCGTGAGAAGTTGCGCCCCGGCACATCGGTCGCGGCGGCCACGGCCACGACTTCGGGCCAGGCCTTGATGCGGGCCAGCAGCGTGCGGGTCTGCGGCAGCTGGGTCTCCCACGGCAGGTCGAACGCGAGGCGGTCGCGCACGTGAAAGCCACGCTCGACCGCGCCGGCATGGTGGTTCTGCCACAGCACGACGGCGGTCATCGCGGTGAACAGTGCCGCGGCGCTGAACTGCAGCAGCGTGAGGCCGCGGCGCAGCCAGCGGCCGGCGCGGCCCTCGCTGTGGCTGCGGCCGGCGAGCGACGCCGCCGGCTGCACACGCTGCGCGATCAGCGCCAGCGGCAGCGCACTGCAGGCAGCGATGGCCACGCTCAAGGCCAGCGTCAGCGCGAGACCCTGCAGCGACAGCACCGGCGTGACGAACTCGTGTGCCATCAGCGCCGCCACGGCGGGCGTGGCCCACCAGGCCAGCAGCAGGCCTGAAGCGCCGGCCAGCAGCGTGACGACCCAGGCCTCGACGAAGAACTGGCCCACCAGCGCCGCCACCCCGGCGCCCAGCGACTTGCGCAGCCCGATCTCGCGCTGGCGCCTGAGCGTGCGCACGCTCCACAAGTTGATGAAGTTGATGGCGGCCATGGCCAGCACGGCCACGGCGGCGGCGGCGAGGGCGCCCATCTGCATCAGCCGCAGCGGGCTCTCGGCGCCTTCCAGCGCACGGTCGTTCATGGGCATGGCGCGCAGGTAGGCGAACTTGCCACCGCCTTTGAGGAAGTCGGCCGGCAGGCCCGGCGGGATGGGCTGCCGGTCCAGCAGGTGCTGCGCCAGCGCGGTCATCGCGTCCGGCGTGGCGCCGGGTTGCAGGCGGGCATACAGGTGGCCGGCCGGGAAGGACCAGCTGGTCTCCTGGTCGACGAAGACCTTGGCCGCCGGTGCATTGAAGCCGGCCAGCGCGTCGTAGCTGCCCAGCGACCCGTGAGGGTCGGGCGTGGCGATGATGGCCATGACCGTCAGCGCCGCCTCCAGCCGGCGCGGCTGGCTTTCCCCGTACAGCGCCACGGTGGCCGTGAGCTGGCGGCCGATGGCCTGCGTCGTGCCGAACAGTTTGAGCGCGCCCGCCTCGGTCAGCGCAACGCCCTCGGGGCTGGCCATGGCGGCGGCCAGGTCGCCAGAGACCGCCTTCAGCGCGAACAGCTCGCGGATGTCGGGGTCGGCCAGCAGGGTCCACAGCCGCGCATGGCGCTGGCCGCCGCGCCCGTCGTCGGCCCGGGCCGGCAGCGGCGCGTTCAGCGCGCGGGTCATCGGGCCCAGCGGTGCGTTGGCCTCGCGCAGGGCCGCCTGCAGCGCGCTCGCCGGCACGTCGGGGAACCACTCGGTGGTGGCGCCGCCAGGCCCGCGCGCACGCCATTCGAAGGTGACGAGCCGGTCGGACTCGGGCAGGCCGGCATCGGCCCACAGCTTGTCGCGGATCATCGCGGCGGCCAGCAGGCTGAGCGCCAGACCCAGCGCCAGGCCGCAGACGACCAGCACGGCCGGGACCGGTTCACCACGCAACTGGCGCCAGGCGCCGCGCCAGGCGGTGGGGGAGAGCAGCAGGTTCATGGGTGGAGGTGGTTGCAAGAGCCAGGCCAGGGGTCGATGGGCGTTGTTGGCCAGTGAGGTGCCGGGGTTTCGCCCCCGCGGGCGACTTGCCACCCACCAACGTCTCGACGAGCGCACAAACCGTCCACTTCCGGACACCCCCACTGTCCGCTTCCGGACACCGCCTTGCCCCGCTCCACAAGCCGCGCTTAGAGTCGCGCCCGCCCATGACCATCCTGATCCTTGACGACGACCCCGACGTGGCCCTGGCCGCGCGGCTGGCATTGCGCAAGCTGGCGCCGGTCGCCGTGCGCCACGCGCCCACCGAGCTGATGGCGGCGCTGGACGAGACCCGGCCCGACGTGCTGCTGCTGGACATGAACTTCACGCCCGGTGCCAGCGACGGCGCGGCCGGCCTGGCGCTGCTGCGCGAGGTCGTCGCACGCCGCGATGCGCCAGCGGTGATCGTCATGACGGCCTATGCCGAGGTGGAGCTGGCCGTGCAGGCGCTGAAGGCCGGCGCGGTGGACTTCATCACCAAGCCCTGGGCCAACGAGCGGCTGCTGGCCTGCGTGCAGGCGGCGCTGGCCCGGCGCGCACCGGCGCCGCCCGTGGGCGAGCTGCTGGGCGACTCGGCCGCGATGCAGTCGCTGCGCGCGCAGATCGCCCAGGTGGGCGCCAGCGAGGCCAGCGTGCTCATCCTCGGCGAGAACGGCGTGGGCAAGGAGCTGGTGGCGCGCGCGCTGCACCGCGCCTCACCGCGCGCGGCCGGGCCGCTGCTGGCCGTGGACATGGGCGCGCTGCCCGAGGCGCTGGTGGAGAGCGAGCTGTTCGGCCACAGGCGCGGCAGCTTCACGGATGCCCGCGAAGCGCGGCCCGGCCGCTTCGTCGCGGCGGCGGGCGGCACGCTGTTCCTCGACGAGATCGGCAACCTGCCGCTGGCCCAACAGGCCAAGCTGCTGGCCGCACTAGAGCGCCGCGAGGTGACGCCGCTGGGCAGCGACAAGCCGGTGCCGGTGGACGTGCGCGTGCTGGCCGCCACCAACGTGCCGGAGGCCGCGCTGCTGGACGCGCAGCGCTTCCGGCCCGACCTGCTGTACCGGCTCAACACCGTGGTGCTGCGCGTGCCGCCGCTGCGCGAGCGCGGCGCGGTCGACGTGGCCCTGCTGCTGCGCCACCACCTCGCCCACTTCGCCCAGGGCCGGCCGGCGCGCGACATCGAGGCCGATGCGCTCGCGCGGCTGTGTGCCTACCGCTGGCCGGGCAACGTGCGCGAGCTGCGCCAGGCCTGCGAGCGCGCCTCGCTGCTGGCGCGCGGGTCGGTGTTCACCTGGGCGGACTTCGGCCTGGCCGATGTCGCTGCGGTGCCGTCACCCGATGCCGGCCTGGACCTGACCCAGCGCGAGCGCGAGGCCGTGCAGGCGGCGCTGGCGCAGGCCGGCGGCAACATCAGCCAGGCCGCCAGGCTGCTGGGCGTGAGCCGGGCGGCGCTGTACCGCAAGCTGGACAAGCATGGGCTCTGACCGCACCCGCATTGCCGTTGCCGCGCTGGTGCTGGCCACGAGCGCCGCCGGCGCGGTGGCCGCGCTGGACGCGCCGCGCCTGCTGGTGGCCTGCGTGTTGCTGGGCCTGATCGCCGCGGCCTGGGGCTGGACGGCGCTGAGCCGCCTCGCCCGCAAGCCCGCGCCGCCGCCCCCCGACCCACCACCCGCACCGCGCCCCGACCTGGACGCGGCGCTGGAGCACGCGCCGCTGGCCTTGTGGCGCCTGGTGGCCGATGCGCCGCCGCTGGCACTGAACGCAGCCGCGCGCCGGCTGATCGCCCCCGGCCGCGCGACGGAGCCCGCCGCGCTGCTCGCGCTGCTGGACGACGCGCCGGGCCGGCGCGTCGTCACGCTGCCCACCGAGCACGGCCAGGAGCGCGCCGTGCTGGCCGTGTCGGCGCTGACCGTGCAGGGCCAAGCCTGGCGGCTGGCGGCGCTGGCGCCCATCGAGTCGGAGCTGGAGACCGAGACGCTGGCGGCCTGGCGGCAACTCGTGCAGGTGCTGACGCACGAGATCATGAATTCTCTGACGCCCATCGCGTCGCTGGCGGCCAGTGCACCCGCGCTGCTGGCGGCGGGCGAGCGCGACGAACTGACGGCGGCACTCGCCACGCTCGCGCGCCGCGCGGCGCACCTGCAGGCGTTCGTGGAGCGCTACCGCAGCGTCAGCCAGCCGCCGGCGCCGACGCTGGCGGACGTGCCACTGGCGCCGCTGCTGCAGGCCGTGCAGCGGCTCGTGGCACCGGCCTGGGCTGCGGCGGGCGGCACGGTGGAGATCGCCGTCGAGCCCGAGAGCCTAGCGCTGCGCACCGACGCCGCGCACCTGGAGCAGGTGCTCATCAACCTGGCGCAGAACGCGCTGCAGGCCTGCGCGCTGCAGGCCTGCGCGGGGCGGCCGGCGCCGGCGCTGCGCATCGAGGCGGCCCTGAGCCGCGGCGCACGGCTGCGCCTGCGCGTCAGCGACAACGGCCCCGGTGTCGCGCCGGGCCTGGAAGGGCGCATCTTCACGCCCTTCTTCACGACGCGCGAGGGCGGCAGCGGCGTGGGCCTGGCGGTGGTGCGCCAGCTCGTGCACGGCCTGGGCGGCACGGTGCGCCACGCCCGGCGTGCGGGCGGCGGCGCCTGCTTCGTCGTCACCTTCTGAGCGCGTGCCGTCGTTGCGCGTGGATTACGCGCGGATTTGCCGGCTTTCCTCGGTGGTGCACGCCCGTGGCGGGTGTTAGGCTGACCGCCGTTACACCCCGGGGATGGAGATGTTTCACGAGTTGCAGGAGTTGTTGGGCGCGTACCTGATGCCGGTGCTGATCGCCGTGCCGCTGGCCATCATCGTGCTCATCGCCGCCCTCAAGCGTGACGACTACCGGGTGCCGCGCGACGACCCGCAGCCTCGCCCGCCCCAGCCGCCGTCACGCCAGGCCGCCCCGCCGCCCGTCGTGCTGCCGCCGCTGCCGGTCTCGCCCCATGCCGGCCCGTCCATGGCCAGCGCCTTCGTCACCGCGCCCACGCCGATGGCGCCGCCGCCGGCCACCGCACCCGCCGTGCCGGAGGGCCCGCCCACCGTCCTCGTCGCCGATGACTCCGCCGTCGTGCGCACCAAGCTCAAGCGGCTGTTCGAAGGTGCCGGCTACACGGTGCTGCAGGTCAACGACGGCAACGAGGCCGTCGCCGCGCTGGACACGCACCCCGAGGTCGCCGTGCTGATCACGGACCTGGAGATGCCCAACAAGGACGGCTTCGAGCTGATCGCCGACGTGCACGGCAGCCTCGCCACCGAAGACCTGCCCGTCATCGCCATCACCGGCCACGACGAGCTGCACGGCCGCGTGGGCCAGATCGAAGGCGTCTACGGCATCTTCAAGAAGCCCTGGAACGACCGCGAGCTGCTCAAGCGCGTGGAGTCGCTGACCCATTTGCGCGCCGCCGCCGCACGGCGCGCCCGCCGCGTGGGCGACGCGAGGCAGCCCGGCGCCTGAGCCCCGGGCGCCGCGGCGCCGGCACCGGGCTGAACGTCCACCGCGCTGCGCTCAGGGCAGCACGCGCACCTTGATGTTGCGGAAGTGCGTCTCGCTCTCGGGGTCGTGCCCCTGCAGCGCGAAGGTGCCGCTGGCCAGGTAGCGCTTCTCCAGGCCCTGCTTGCGCACGAGGGGCGACTCCTCGGTGTAGTCGGCCACCAGCTCGCCGTTGATGCGCGTCGTCACGCGCTTGCCCTCGACCCGCGTGGTCAGCGTGAACCAGCCGCCGTCCGGCGCGATGACGCGCGGGAAGTCCTGCACGCCCCACAGGCCGCCGGTGCGGCTGGGATCGCTGTGCGAGTTGTTGACCTGCACCTCGTAGCCCTGCTCGGGCCAGCCCACCTCCTGCCACTTGGTGTGGAAGTAGACGCCAGAGTTGGCCTTGGGGAAGGTCATCACGTCGACCTTCAGCTCGAAGTTCCTGAAGTCGGCCTGCTGCACGGGGCCCACGTAGAACAGGTGCGAGCGCGGGCCGTGCGTGACGATGACGCCGTCCTTCACGCTGAACGTGCCGGGCTTGTCGCTGGCACGCCAGCCGTCCAGCGTCTTGCCGTCGAACAGCAGTTGCCAGCCGGCGGCCTTTTCTTCGGCGGTGAGGGTGTTGAAGGTCATGTCGGCGGCGTGGGCGGTGGTCAGTGCAGCGGCAAGGGCAGCGGCAACGAGGATGGGCTTCATGGTCAGCTGACTCCAACGATTTGCAGGACTTTGAGGGGCGGTCCGTCGAAGGTGACGGACGGCACGTTGCCGACGTAGCCGAGGTCCTTGCTGCCCTCGGGCGTCGTGTAGAAACCGCCGGCCGTCAGGTCGCGGAAGCGCTTGAAGAAGCGCGCGGCGTCGGCGAACTCGGGCGCCGCCTTGTCGGCCCAGCAGATGTCGTCGGCGATCTGCGCTTGCTGCGTGGCGTCGAGCTGGTCGAAGCGCTTTTGGAAGCGCTTCGCCGCCTCGGCATCCAGCCAGGCCAGGCCGTTCAGGACGAGGTCGCGGTCCTTGCCCTGGGCGGGGTAGGGCGCGCTGACCCATTCGTCGATGAAGAGGTGCACCTTGAGCTGCGCGGCGCTGGGCGAATGCTCGTCGGCCGGGATGATGAGCGCGCACAGGGCCTGCGCCGTGCGCGACTGCGCGGCCGTGAAGGTCAACGGCCACAGCTCGCCGCTGCGGTAGGTCTTGTTGAGCTTAGGGTCGGTGCCATAACCGGCCGATCCCTTGGCACCCGACTTGCGCGCCGGCGTCGCGCCGGCCGACACGTCCGCGCCGAGGACGGCGCTGGCGGCCAGCATCCATTGCAGTGTTTCGCGGCGGTCCATCAGACGAGCTCCGGTCGTTGGTTGCGCCCGAGCGGGCCGGCAGCGGGTGTCCAGGCAAGGCGCAAAGCGCAGCGATGGCTCCAGCCATCGCGAGCATTTGCAACGCCGCATGGGCGCCCGAAGACGGCACGAGCGGGCGTGAAGCGGTGGTTCAAGTCTTCGAGATTGGGTGCGTGGGCGAGGGTCATGGCGTCAATCCAAACAGGCTAGCGGGTGGCAAGCGGCCAACGGCCGGGGCTCGGCTATAGCTCCTTCTTCTTGAAGCGCTCGACGATGTGGTCGGCCGTGCGCCAGGCCAGCGCCATGATGGTCAGCGTCGGGTTCTTGTCGGCGTTGGACACGAAGGGCGCGCCGTCGGTCAGGAACAGGTTGGGCACGTCCCAGGTCTGGCACCACTCATTAACCACGGAGTTGCTGGCACTGCTGCCCATGATGGCGCCGCCCACCTCGTGGATGATGGAGCCGCCCGGGGCGATGGCCTTCTTGCCGTCCAGCTCGGGGCCGCCGTTGACTCGGCCGCCCATGGCCGAGACGATGTCGGAAAACGTCTTCTGCATGTGCGCGGCCTGGCGGGTCTCGTGCTCGGCCCACTGCCAGTGGAACTTCAGCACCGGGATGCCGAAACGGTCCTTCGTCGCCGTGTCGATCTCGCAGAACGACTGCTCGTTCGGGATCATCTCGCCGCGGCCCGAGAAGTAGACGAAGGAGCCGTACAGGCGCCGCACGTCCTTCTTGAAGCCGGCGCCGTAGCTGCCCTGCGTCAGCCACTCCAGGCCCGCGCCGGTGCCGGCGCCGGGCATGCGCCTGCCGGTGCTGATCTCGATGTGATAACCGCGGGGGAAGCCCAGGCCCTGGGTCGCCCAGTCCTTGCCCTGCTTCTGGTACAGCCACCACGGCGAGTAGACGTGGGCGCCGCCGGCACCGTCCTCGTTGTGCGGCGGCAGGCCTTCCAGCGCCGGCACCTGGCCGCTGAGATCGCTGCCCACGGTGTCCATGATGTATTTGCCCAGCTTGCCGCTGGAGTTGGCCAGGCCTTGCGGGTGGGCCGCCGACTTGGAGTTCAGCAGGATGCGCACCGACTCGCAGGCGCTGGCGGACAGCACGACGCAGCGCGCTTTCGCCTCGATGTGCTTGCCGCTCTTGCGGTCGACGAAGCGCACGCCGCGGGCCTTGCCGCCGGCCATCGTGACCTCGTAGACCATCGCGTCGCACAACACGTCCAGGTGGCCGCTGGCCAGTGCCGGCGGCAGGTGCACGGCCGGGCTCTGGTAGGTGGCGCCAATGGAACAGCCGCGGCCGCAGGGCGTGGCCCAAAAGCAGGCAGCGCGCTCGCGCATGGACTGCGCCACCAGCGCCTGCGCGCGCGGGTTGCCGGGGTGCAGCAGCGCCGGGATGCGGGTGTCGTCCAGCTTCTTCGTCAACACGGCGCGGTGGATGGGCACCACGGGTACGCCCAGCGTGGCCGCATGCTTCTTGATGAGGCGCTCGCCGACGCGCATGGCCGGCGCCGGCAGCAGGCAGCCTTCGGGCGAGTCGGGCGTGTTCTCCAGGCCTTCGTTGCTGCCGTAGATGCCCACCAGCATCTCGACCTTGTCGTAGTAGCCGGCCAGGTCGTCATAGCCGATGGGCCAGTCGAAGCCCAGGCCGTCGCGCGAATGCGGCTTGAAGTCGTAGGGGCCGTTGCGCAGCGAGATGCGGCCCCAGTGGTTGGTGCGGCCGCCCAGCATGCGCGAGCGCCACCAGTCGAAGCGCTGCCCGGGGTCCGCCGAGGCCTGCGTGTAGGGTTCGCCCGGCACCTGCCAGCCGCCATCCACCGTGGCGTCATGGAAGCCGAACGGCTTGTCCGGCGTGCTGGCGCCGCGCAGCGGTGCGTCCGCGTTAGTCTGGAACATCGGCGTCTCGGTGCGAAAGTCGTAGTGCCGACCCGCCTCCAGCATCAGCACCTTCACGCCCTCCAGCGCCAGCGTGTAGGCCGTCTGGCCCCCACCCGCGCCCGACCCGACGACGATCACGTCGTAGTCCCGCGCCATCGTGCGCGGCGTCACAAAACCCATGCGACCACTCCTGCAGAAGTGGGGCGCAGTGTGCCACCGCGCGAAACCGTTTTCAGGACGTCACGGGCTGGGCGCGCGGGCTGACGGCGGCAGCCGCCGCGGCCAGCGTGAACGCCAGCACCAGCACGGGGAGCACCTGGCGCGTGGCGGGGTCGAACAGCAGGCCGGCCAGCGCCAGCGCGGCGCTGCTGGTGAGCGCATCGCCGAGCTGCAGCGCGGATGTGTTGCTGCCTTGGCTGGCGGGCGACGACAGCTTCAGCAGCATCACCGACAGCATCGGGAACGACAGCCCGATGCCCAGCCCCACCAGCGACCAGCCGACGAAGACCAGCAGCGACGGCAGCGTGAACAGCAGCGGCGCCATGATGACGGCCAGGCCCGCGGCGGCCAGGCTGAAGCCGCCCGTCAGCAGCCGGCGCCGTGTGTCAGGCCGCTGCACACGCGCCTGCACGGCACTGCCGATGCTCCACGTGACCGCGCCGGCGCTGAGCGCGATGCCGGCCTGCGTGAGGCTCCAGCCGAAATGCTGCGTCAGCAGCAGCGGCAGAAAGGCCTCGGCGCTGGCGAACGTGGCGGCGATCAGGCCGCGCAGCAGGATCACCGTGGGCAGGCCACGCGCGGCGACCAGCGTGCCGCGCGGCAGCAGCAGCCGCGCCGCGAAGCCGGCCGCGACCAGGCCGCCGACGAACAGCGCCGTGGACTGCGCGCCGCTTTGCTGGCTGGCCGCGTGCAGCGTCAGCGCGCCGGCACTGGCCAGCAGCGCCCAGCGCATCGCGCCCCAGCGCAGCACCTCGCCGGTGCCGGCGCCCACGCGCTTGAGCGACGGCAGCATCAGCGCCGCCGCCACCGGCACCGCGGCGGCCACGGCCAGGAACACCGAGCGCCAGCCCATCCACTGCACGAAGAACGACGCCAGCGCCGGCCCCACCAGGCCGGGTAC
This sequence comes from Roseateles sp., assembly GCF_965229315.1. Lineage (GTDB taxonomy): Bacteria > Pseudomonadota > Gammaproteobacteria > Burkholderiales > Burkholderiaceae_C > Pelomonas. The sequence continues at coordinate 685,759 of NZ_CBDDJA010000001.1, read as the reverse complement.
CACCCAGGCGCCCGCGAACATCGCGAACAGCTTGGGGTGCAAGGCCTGAGGCACGACCTGGCCCACACCCACGTACAGCGTCACGCCCAGCACGCCGCTGCCCAGGCCTTGCAGCGCGCGGCCCGCCACCAGCTGCGGCATGCTCGCCGCGAAGCCGGCCAGCAGCAGGCCGGCGAGGAAGAAGGACAGCCCGTACAGCGCCGCGCGGTAGGGGCCGCGCTTGTCGCAGAGCTGGCCGGCGGCCGTCATGCCCAGCACGGACGTGGCCAGCGTCGCGCCGAAGGCCAGCGCGTACAGCGGCAGCCCGTCCAGCGCCTCGGCCACGGCCGGCATGGCGGTGGCGACGGCGATGGACTCGAAGGCCAGCATGGAGATCAGCGCGATGGCGCCGATGCAGGCGGCGCGGCGGCCGGGGGCGAAGAGGCTTTGCGGAGCTGCGGTGGGCGCGGCGGACGCGGAAAGGGGATCGGCAACAGTCATGGAACGGGAGGCTAGAAGTTCAAGCCCACTTCAAGTCAAGTGCGGCCCGAGGCCGCCATCGTCGCACCTCGCCTGACCCCTGGACGACAAGGCTTCGGCGCGGGCCGCGACAATCGGCGCATGTCTGTTTCAGTTCTGCACTGCGCCTCGGCCGGCTTCGAGTCGGCCTGCCGCATCCCCGCCCTGCCCGCCTCGCACCGCAGCCACCGGCTGCATGGCCACAGCTATTTCGCCACCGTGCGCACGGCGCTGCCACCCGGCTGGGCGCCGTTCCCGGGGGGCGAAGTGGAGGCCTTGCGCAGCCGCATGGCCCACAGCGTCGCGCCGCTGGACCATGCGCTGCTGAACGACCACCTGGCCGAGCCCACCGACGAGAACCTGGCGCGCTGGCTGCGTTCGCGGCTGGACGTGCCAGGCATCGTGCAGGTGGGCGTGCAGAGCACCACGCACAGCGGCGTGGACCTGGACGGCGCGGGCCATGCGCATGTGTGGCGCCGCTACCGCTTCCAGGCCGCGCACCAGTTGCCCCACGTGCCTCTGGGCCACCAGTGCGGCCGCATGCATGGGCATGGCTTCGAGGTGATCCTGCATGCCAACGCCGACCTCGGCGAGCGCGACCTGGCCATCGACTACGACCACCTCGACGCCGTCTGGGCACCGCTGCATTTCGCGCTGAACTACCGCTGCCTGAACGACATCGAGGGCTTGTCCAACCCGACCAGCGAGAACCTCTCGGCCTGGCTGTGGGCGCGGCTCAAGCCCCAGTTGCCCGAGCTGAGCTGGGTGACCGTCTACGAGACCGGGTCCAGCGGTGCCAACTTCAACGGCCAGAGCTACCGCATCTGGAAGGAGATGACGCTGGACAGCGCCGTGCGCCTGAAGCACGCGCCGGGCGGTCATCCGCTGGCGGGCATCCACGGCCACACCTTCACGCTGCGCCTGCACCTGGCAGCGCCCTTGGACCAGGTGATGGGCTGGACGGTGGACTTCGGCGACGTGAAGGCGCTGTTCAACCCCATCTTCAAGCGGCTGGACCACCACCCGCTGTACGAGATTGCGAACCTGCCGGACGGTGATGCGGCCAGCATCGCCGCCTGGGTGCTGCGCGAGGGTGGCTCCGTGCTGCCGCAGATCGACCGCGTGGACCTGTACGAGACGCGCGGCTCGGGCGCCATCGTCAGCCGGGCGGATTCCGAGGAGCTGATTCCGGTATGACCTACGCGGTGAAGGAACTGTTTTTCACGCTGCAGGGCGAGGGCGCCCAGGCCGGCCGCGCGGCGGTGTTCTGCCGCTTTGCCGGCTGCAACCTGTGGAGCGGCCGCGAGCAGGACCGCGCCACCGCCGTCTGCACGTTCTGCGACACCGACTTCGTCGGCACGGACGGCGAAGGCGGCGGCAAGTTCGCGACGGCCGATGCGCTGGCGGACACCATCGCCGCGGCCTGGCCGGACGTGGCCGGCGGCAAGCGCTACGTCGTCTGCACCGGCGGCGAGCCGCTGCTGCAGCTGGACACGCCGCTGATCGACGCGCTGCACGCCCGCGGCTTCGAGGTCGCCGTGGAGACCAACGGCACGCAGCCGGCGCCGCCGGGGCTGGACTGGATCTGCGTCAGCCCCAAGGCCGACGCGCCGCTGGTGCTGACGTCAGGCCACGAGCTGAAGCTGGTCTACCCGCAGCCGCTGGCGCGGCCGGAACGATTCGCCGGGCTGGACTTCCAGCACTTCTTCCTGCAGCCCATGGACTCGGTGCTGCAGCGCGAGCACACGAAGGCGGCGGTGGCCTACTGCATGCAGCATCCGCAGTGGCGGCTGTCGGTGCAGATGCACAAGGTGGTGGGCATCGCCTAGCGGGTGTGGGCGACGCTCGACGGTGCGCGGCCATCGAGCGGCGAACGGGGCTGAAATTCGGGCCAGCGGCGCCATCCGCTCAGCAGCCGATGTCCACCGCCTGCAGCACCTTGCCGTCGCGCGCATCGGCCGCCACCGCGATCCAGCGGCTGGCATGACCCGGCTCCGACGGCGTGACCGGCACGGTCCACGACATGGCTGTGCTGCCGCTCCAGGCCGGCAGCCGTGCGTAGTCGCGCACGACGCTGTCGTGGGTCAGCATCTCGCCGCGGTTCTCGCCCGCTCGCACGCGGCTCTGGTGGCCGTCTTCGACACGGGCCCACCACACCTGGATGCGCGGCGGTGCCCCGGCCAGCGGCTCGGCACTCAGCGTCAGTTCACCGTGGGCGGTGCGCGCCCAGCTCAGCCGCACGCGCGCCGGTTCGGCAGCGGCGGCAGGCAGCGTGGCGCCACGCCAGTCGCGCCCGTTGACGACAACCTGCGGCGTGTACGGATAGCGCGACCCGTTGACGCCGACGCCTTGCCGCTGGCGTTCGGTGAAGGCGGGGCTGGAGAAGCGGTCGGGCCAGCCCAGGCCGTTCCAGTAGTCCACATGGAAGGCGGCCGCGATGACGCCGGGCTGGCCCTTGAGGCTGCTCAGCCAGCGGTCGGCCGGCGGACAGGACGAACAGCCTTCGGAGGTGTACAGCTCCACCACGCGTGGCACCGAGGCGCCGCTCTGCACGGTGGTGCCGGGGCAGCTGGGCTGGGCGAGCGCGGCGGCAGGCGCGACCAGCGCGAGCAGCAGGACGAGGAGAGGTGTCTTCATGCGGCTCTGTCGCGCAGCGCGCAAGATCCTGACAGCGCGGCAACTCGTCAGCCGCAGCAATAGCCTTCGCCGGCCTTGACGACCAGGCAGTCCTGCTTGTCCGCCAGCCACTTCATGCCGGTCTCGGCACCATGGCCGGCACGGATGGTTTCGGTCACGCCGTCACGCACGAAGCTCAGGCCGCCGCCAGATGCAGCGCGGGCTTCGAAACGGCGCGGGCCATCGAGGTTCTGCACGGTGACGCGGTAGGCGCCCGATTCGCTGGCGACCTCGAGAAACATGCCCTCCGGCCCCTGCCAGCGACCGATCCAGCGGTCAGGGCCTTCGGTGGTGGCCGCCGCCGAAGCGGCTGAAGGCGTCGGGGCCGGCAACGGCGCATCCGGCGGCTTGCCGCAGGCGGCCAGCGCCAGCGCGATCGGGAGCATGAGGGCCGTCGGCTTGAAGCCCAGGGTGGACATGGGGATCACCTCCAAGGTCTGTCGGCACAGCATGCCACGGGCCGGCCACGAAAAAGGGCTGGTCGCCCAGCCCTTGGTGTCGAAGCGAACACCCCCAGGTCAGAACCGGTAGCCGATGCCCAACTTGATGGACACCGGGTCCAGCGTCGTCTCGATGGTCTGGCCGGTGGACAGGCTGCCGGTGGTCTTCAGGAAGGTTTTGGTGACCGACAGGCTGGCGGACCAGTCACGCGTCACGTTGTAGGCCGCGCCCAGCTCCACGGTCGGGCCGAAGCGGCTCTTCATGGACAGCAGCGTCGGGTTGGCGGGCGTGCCGCCGGTGATGCCGGACAGCGTGGCCGTGGCCTTGGGCTTGTAGAAGTAGCCATAGGTCAGGCCGGCGCCGATGAAGGGGCGGAACACGCTGTTCGCCTCGCCGAAGCGGTACTGGCCCAGCAGCGTGATCGGCAGCGCCTTGACGGTGCCGAGCTTGCCGACCCCGTCGATGGCGCCCGCGCCGACGACGTCATGCTTGAACGGCCCGAGCGAGATGGGCAGGTCGATGCTGATGTTGTCGGTCCAGTAGTACGTGACGCCACCGACGAACTGGCTGGCGTTCTTCACGCCGATCTTGGTGCCCGGCAGGCTGGGTGCCGTCAGGTCGCCGCTGTCGACCTGCGGGCGGATCTGCACGCCGCCGCCGTAGACGACGATGCTGCCGGCCGACTGCGCGAAGGCGCTGCCGGCGCTGAGAACGGCAGCCAGTGCACCGAGGAGGAACTTGGTTTTCATGGGTTGTCTCCGAATGGGGCGCCGGGTTTACAGCCAGCCCTTGGTGGCCAGGGACTTGGCGATCAACTGCTGCGTGAGCTGATGGCCGTAGGGCGTCGGGTGGAAGCTGTCGGAGAACGCATACGTCTTCCACCAGTCGGGGCCGGTCGTGCCGGCCTTGGCGGACAGGGCCGCGTCCGTGCAGGTCTGGAAGGTGTAGGTGGGCAGGCCGTCGCTGCCCACACCCGTGATGGGGCAGGCGGGCGTGCTCACATTGGTCAGGCCGTATTGGGCGGGCGTGGCGACCTGGTCCTGGAAGGCCTTGTAGAAGTCCACCAGCACGACCCGGTCGTCGCCGGCCACCTTGGCGGCGAGTTCGGCGTTGAAGGCCGTCATCCAGCCCTGGAACAAGGCCTGCGACTGCGCGCGGGCGGTGGCACCGGCCGTGCCGCCGCCGCTGGCCGCGGCGATGCCGTCCAGCACCATCTGGAAGCGCGGCGTGAAGCTGATGTCGGGCATGTTCATGATCACGACATGCGTCGCGCCCTTGTCCAGCACGCTGGCCTTGATGGACGCGTAGAACTTGTCGGCCAACGCCTTCATGTAATCGCCGCCGATACCCGCTGTCGTCGTCGCGCCACCGGCCAGCGCCGTGCCGATCTGCGTGGACGTGAGCAGCGTACCGAGCAGGCCACGATAGGCCGCGGCCCCGTCCTTGGGGATGTTCAGGTAGGCGCCCACCAGGTCGGCCGCGTCGTTGCCGCCGCCGTCGACGATGACGAGGTCACCGGCCGCATAGGTGCCGACGGAGGCGTAGGTGGCCATCTGCACGCCCACGTTGAGCGGGTTGGCCGCGCTGGCACCCGCACCGGTGTAGGTGATGCGGCCGCCGCCGATGGCGAAGTTGGTGCAACCCGTCTTGGCCGTGTTGGGCGCGAAGGTCGTGCCCGTGAAGGTGAAGAAGTTGCACAGCGTCTGGCCGTAGTTGGCCGCGATGCGCTCGACGTAGATGGGGTTGCTGGCCGCCTGGACGGTGAACTTGTAGCCGAAGGTGCCGCTGTCCTGCAGGCTGTCGCCGAAGACCTTGACCGAGGTGATGGCGACCTTGGGCGTCGTGTCCGCCGAGCCGCCGCCGCCGCATCCGGCCACGATCAGGGCGCCCAACAACGCGGCCGAGGCCACGGCGATCCGGGTGGGGAAGGGTTTCATTGTTGTCTCCTGGGCGACACCGCGCAGCGGTGCATTCGAATCGGGGAGCGCCACTCTAGCCGCAGCGCCCGGACCTGCCGTTGCGTTTTTTCTGCCGCCGCGCGTAAAGAAACCTTCACGACACCGCGTCGACGGTTTGCGGCCTGCGCACAAGCCTGTGGATGACGCTGGCACAACCGGGCAGATATCCACAGGCCGAGGCCGTCCGGCGAAGTTGTGCCCAAACGCGAACACCGCCGTACAGGGGCTGGCGCACAGGCTTGTGCGCCAGCCAAAGGCTTGCCGCGACTGGACTTTTTGGCCTTGTCCACAGCACAGGCCGCCCTCTACTACTGTGACTACCTTTCAAACTTGAATACGTTATTGAATACATCGGACACTGCCGGCATGGATATTCCTGCCCTGCAGCGCCGCCTGCGCCACTTCGCCGCCGAACGCGACTGGCAGCCCTACCAGACCCCCAAGAACCTGGCGATGGCCATGACGGTCGAGGCCGCCGAGCTGCTGGAAATCTTCCAGTGGCTGACGCCGGAACAGTCGCAGGCGCTGGGTGAGGACCAGCGTCGCCACCTCGGCGAAGAGCTGTCCGACGTGCTGCTCTACCTGGTGCAGATCGCCGACCACGCCGGCGTGGACCTGGACGCCGCTGTCGAGCGCAAGCTGGCAATGAACGCCCTGAAACACCCGCCGAAGCACGCCTCGGCGAAGCCCTGAGCACGATGGAAACCATCGCCGTCATCGACTTCGAGACCACGGGGCTGGGCCCCACCAGTGGTGGCCGCGCCACCGAGATCGCTGCCGTGCTGGTGCGCGGTGGCGAGGTGGTCGACACCTATGCCAGCCTGATGAACAGCGGCGCCTGGGTGCCGCCCTACATCCAGGCGCTGACCGGCATCACGAACGAGATGCTGGCGGACGCGCCCGACTCGACCAGCGTCATGCGCGAGCTGGCGCGGTTCACGCGCGGCTGCCCGCTGGTGGCGCACAACGCGGCGTTCGACCGGGGTTTCTGGCAGGCCGAGATGCAGCGCGCGGCGGTCGATGCAGACCCGTCGCACGACTTCGCCTGCACCGTGCTGCTGTCGCGGCGGCTGTGGCCCGAGGCCGGCAGCCATTCACTGGGCGCTCTGGTGCGGTTTCACGGGCTGAACCTTGCCGGCCGCGCTCACCGCGCCAAGGCCGATGCGCTCGTCACGGCCGAGTTGCTGCTGAAGGTGCGGGCCGAGGTGGCGAGCCGCTTTGCGATGGACCTGGGCGATGTCGCCGTGGACCACGCGTTGCTCGCGCACCTGCAACGCACGCCGCTGCGCGGGTTGCGGCGTGGACTGGTGGACCACGTCAGGGCGCGCCGGGCCGTCGGCGCGGCGGCTTGAGCACAGAAAAAAACTCTGTCAAGTGCGGGCCTTACGCGGGATGGCACTCACAATCTCGCCCTTTCGCCCTGCGTGTTTGTTCAAGAGTTCCATGTCCGTGATCCAGGTTCGCCCCGCCACCCTGCGTGATGCAAAAGCCATCGCCGAGATTCACGTCGCTTCCAGCCAGGACGCCTACAAGGCCTTGCTGCCTGCGGCCGCGCTGGATGCGATGTCGGTGCAGAAGCGCCAGGCCTTCTGGCGTGAAGCCATCGACCTGTGCGAGCCGCAGGTCATCGTCGCCCACCTCGACAACAAGGTGATGGGCTTCGTCGGCTTCGACCGTTCGCGCGACAAGGGCACGCCGGCCACCACGGGCGAGGTCTGGGCGCTGTTCGCCGACCCCGTGCATTGGGACAAGGGCGTGGGCCTGGCCCTGTGGGACGCCGCGCGCGACGGCCTGCAGGAAGAAGGCTGCACCAAGGCCACGCTGTGGTGCTACCTGCGCAACGAGCGCGCGCTGCGCTTCTTCGAGCTGGCCGGCTTCAAGCGCGAGCTGGGCAGCGCCCGCACGACCGAGGTCGGCGGCGCGCGTGTCGAGGAAGTGCGCCTGCACCGTTCGCTGGTCTGAGCCGTCGCGGCCGGCAGCAAAAAGCGCCCTGCGGGGCGCTTTGATTTTGGGCTGACCGGCTTCAGCTGCTGTAGCCGCCCGTGGCCAGCGCCCAGCCATCGGTGGCGTCGTCATGGCGCTGGATGTGCACGGGGCACAGCTTCTTGGCCGCGGCGCGTTCGACGAGGTTTTCCGCCTGCTCCGGCGTCAGCTGCAGCGCCAGGCGCGCCCAGCGCTTTTGCACCAGCGGCTGGGCCCAGGCGTCTTCCAGCGCCCAGCGGATCTCGTGCGGTTCCTGCAGCTCGTTGGCCGCCAGCACGCGAGGCGCCAGGGCCAGCAGGAAGCGGTTGAAGTCGGTGCGCAGCGCATCGGTCGGCAGCAGGGCTTCGAGGCGGCTCAGCCGGGCGCTCCAGCCCGGCGTGGCGAGCTGGCGCGTGACCAGCGCCTGCAGCGCCTGGATGGGGTTGAACAGGCGCAGCCGGTTGGGCGGCAGCACGTGCAGCGGGATCAGCGCGGCCTCGTCGTGCGGCAGCGGTGTGACGAAGCTGGCCAGCACGGCCAGGCGCCGCCATTCGGCTTCGGCCAGGCCGCCGATGCGTGTGATGGGGCCCGCCGCGCAGCTGGCGGCCAAGTCGGCCAGCGCCCGTTGGCCGCGGCTGCCCTTGGCCTGGTTGGCGCGCCGGCTCATGACGGCGAGGTTGCCGGCCGCGTAGCCGGCGTCATCGCGCACGCGGTCGATGCTGCGGCTGTCGTCGCCGAGCAGCTCGCGGGTGATGGGGCAGTGGGTGGTGTCGAGCTGCGCCAGGTGGTGCGGCGTGAGCTGGATGTCCTCGAAGCTGCGGCCACGTGCCCACGCATGGGTGCGCAGTGCCAGCCACTGCTCGACCTGCGGGCTGGCCGGCGTGCGCACCGGGCGACCGCGGGCCGCCAGCCAGCCGCGCTGCAGCGGCGACTGCGGGTAGAGGTGGGCGATGGGCGGCGTGACGCCGTGCAGCGCGTGGGCGCGGCCCAGCGCCAGGCCGGTGCGCTCGTGGGCGCTGACGGAGGCGGGCACCTCGTGCATGTCCAGGTCGAACTGGACGAGGGCCGTGTGACCGACGGGTTGGAGGGTCGTGGACGGGCGGTTGATCGCGGCTTGCATGGTGGGCTCCTGGGGCTGAGGGGCTCGCCGAGGGTTTCGCGGGCCTTGGACAGCAGTGTTGAGGCTCACTGGCTCATGAGATGATCCACCTGAGAAACCACTGTAAATATTTTCAGCATGGACCGCACCGAGCGCTTCTACAAGATCGAGCACCTGATCCGCTCCCGCGGCTGCGTGTCGTTTGCCGAACTGCTGGCCGAGCTGGAGGTGTCACCCGCGACGCTGAAACGCGACCTGGCCTACCTGCGCGAGCGTCTGGACGCGCCCATCGAGTACGACACCGCCGACAACGGCTACCGTTTCGGCGAGCAGTGGCGCGGCGGCAGGCACGAGCTGCCGGGCGTGTGGTTCAACGAGGCCGAGCTGCATGCGCTGCTGACCATGCAGCAGATGCTGGCCGGCCTGGACGAGCAGGGCATCGTCGGCCGCCACCTGCAGCCGATGTTCGACAAGATCACCGGCATGCTGGGCGTGGATGCCGCCGAGGCAGACGAACTGCGGCGGCGCGTGAAGCTCATCGGCACGGCGCGGCGGCGCATGGCCAGCGACAGTTTCGAGACCGTGGGCAGCGCGGTCGTGAAGCGCCGGCGGTTGTCCATCCGCTACCGCAAGAAGCGCGACCGCGCCGACGTGCAGGCCAGCGAGCGCGAGGTGTCGCCGCAGCGCCTGGTGCACCACCGCCATGCCTGGTACCTGGACGCTTGGTGCCACGCGAGCGACGCCTACCGCCGCTTCGCGCTGGACGGCATCGAGGCCGCGACGCTGCTGGACACCGCCGCCCGGCCCGTGCCGCTGGCCGAATTGGAGGCGGAGCTGGACCAGGGCTATGGCATCTTCGCCGGCGGGACGCCGCGCGAGGCGGAGCTGGTGTTCAGCGCCGGCACGGCGGCCTGGGTGTCGCGCGAGGAGTGGCACCCGGCGCAGCGCAGCGACTTCCTGCCCGACGGCCGCTGGCGGCTGCGGCTGCCCTACGTGGACGACACCGAGCTGCTGATGGACTTGCTGCGCCATGCGGGGCAGGTGGAGGTCGTGGCGCCTCAGGACTTGCGCGAGGCCTATGCCACGCGATTGCGGCAGGCCGTGGCCGCGTTGTAGGACAAGCCCGCGTCATGCCCGCCGCAGGGCGCCAAAGGGTGCCGGTCCCAGACCAATCGCGTTAGGCTAGAAACGTGTGTGATATCCGATCTAGGAGCTGGTGATGAGCGAAACCTCCCGTGCAAAGGAAAAACTGGCGGCCGACTTCCATGCCGTCATGAGCGACATCGACGCGCTGATGAAGGCCACGGGCAGCCAGGCCGAAGGCGAGGCCAAGGCCTTGCGCGACCGCATCAGCGACCGGCTGGACAGTGCCAAGGAAAAGCTGCTGGACGCCCAGCACGAGGCCGTGCAGCGCGCCAAGGCGGCGGCCACGGCGACCGACGACTACGTGCACGACAACCCCTGGCAGGCCATCGGCGTCGCAGCCGCCATCGGCCTGGCGCTGGGCGTGCTGATCGGCCGTCGTTGAGCGCGCGTTGACCGATCCGCAAGAACCCGTCTCCGCGCCGCTGCGGCGGCTCGGCGCCGCGCTGCTGACGCAGGGCCGCATCCGGCTCGAGTTGCTGGCCATCGAGGCGCAGGAGGAGAAAGAGCGCATCGCCCACCTGCTGCTGTGGGCCGTGCTGGCTGCGCTGCTGGCCGGCTTCGGCGTGCTGATGGCGCTGATGCTGGCAGTCGTCGCTCTCTGGGACAGCCATCCGCTGCTGGCTCTTGCGGGCGCTACCGCCGTGCTGGCGGCTGCGGCCGCGTTCGCGGTGCTGAAGGTGAAGGCGCTCGTCGGCCTGCCGCCGTCGCTGTTCCAGTCCAGCCTGTCCGAGCTGCGCGAGGACGCCGACGCGCTGCGCCGTGACGCGCCGCAACCATGATCCCGCGCCTGCCGACGGACCCGCAGCAGCGCGCGCAGCGCAAGGCCGACCTGCTGATGGCGTCGGCGCTGGTGCGCAATCAGGTCATGCTGAATGCCGAGGATCTGGGCGCGCGCGCCGATGTCTGGGGCCGGCGCTGGCTGTGGCTCAAGGGCTGGATGTCCGATCCCATCGTGCTGGCCGTGGCCGGCGGTGGTGCGGCCTTCTTCGCCGTGTCCGGCAAGCGCCGGCGCAGCCAGGTGTGGCGGGCGGCGCGCTGGGTCTGGTTGGCCTGGAAGATGTACCAGCGGCGCTGAGCCGGCCGGCGGTGGTCAGCCGCCGCCCGGTGCATGTGTCCGCGCTCAGTCTTCCAGGCGCTTGAGCCGTTCGCTGTGCCAGTAGACGTCGTCACCGCCCAGGCCATCGAGGTTGGCGCGGTTGAGCACGCGGGCCAGCACGAACAGCAGGTCGGACAGGCGGTTCAGGTACTGGCGTGGCGCCGTCTTGATCGCCTCGACCCCGGCCAGCGTGACGACCGCGCGCTCGGCGCGGCGCGCGACGGTGCGGCACACGTGCGCGATGGCCGCGCTGCGCGTGCCGGCCGGCAGGATGAATTCCTTGAGCCGCGGCAGACTGCCGTTGTAGTGCGCCAGCGCCTCGTCCAGGCGCAGCACCGCGGCATCCTTGATGAGTTCGCCACCCGGCCAGGACAACTCGCCACCCAGGTTGAACAACTCGTGCTGGATGACGACGATGAGTTCGCGGATGTCGTCGGGCAACGGCTCGGCCAGCAACACGCCGAGGTGCGAGTTGAGTTCGTCGACGTCGCCCATGGCCTGCACGCGCAGGTGGTCCTTGGGCACGCGGCTGCCGTCGGAGAGACCGGTGGTGCCGTCGTCGCCGGTGCGGGTTGCGATCTGTGAGAGGCGGTTGCCCATGAGCGTCCATGCGAGGGTGTGAAGCCCCGCATTGTGCTCAGTGCCAGCCCGTCATTGCTCGTTGGTCGGATCGTGCGCCACCATCTTGGGCGGTGGCGGCGTTTCGGGTCGCGGCGTGCCGATGAACAGCTCGCGCCAGCGTGCGGCAATCATGTCGAAGCGCACGGCGCCGAGCACGATGAGGATCGCGGCGGCAATCAGCAACAGCCAAGTGAGGGTGGGACTCATGCAGGGGTCTCCCGCAGTGGTGTGGCGCCCATACTGGCAGCTTGGCCGCGCAGGCGCAACACAATGGCGTGTCAGACAGGGAGAGTTTCATGAACGCGCCGCACGCCCCATTCGCCACCCCGCCGCTGCCCGTGGCGCTGCTGGACGCGCTGCGCGCCGACTTCGCCGACCGCTGCTCCACCGCGCTGGCCGTGCGCGAGCAGCATGGCCGCGACGAATCGGTCTTCGACGTGCCGCCGCCGCAGGCCGTGGTGTTCGCCACCTGCGAGGCCGACGTGGCGCGCGTGGTGGCCTTGTGCGCGCAGCACCGCGTGCCGGTCATTCCCTACGGCGCGGGCTCGTCGCTGGAGGGCCACCTGCTGGCCGTGCAGGGCGGCATCAGCCTGGACGTGTCGCGCATGAATGCCATCCTGCGCATCGACGCCGAAGACCTGACGGTGACCGTGCAGCCGGGGGTCACGCGCAGGCAGCTCAACGAGGCGCTGAGGCACGAGGGCCTGTTTTTCCCCATCGACCCCGGCGCCGACGCGAGCCTGGGCGGCATGGCGGCCACGCGCGCCAGCGGCACGAACGCGGTGCGCTACGGCACGATGCGCGAGAACGTGCTGGCGCTGCGCTTCGTCAATGCGAACGGCGACATCGTGCGCAGCGGCTCGCGGGCGCGCAAGAGCAGCGCGGGCTACGACCTGACGCGCCTGCTCGTCGGCAGCGAGGGCACGCTGGGCGTCATCACCGAGCTGACCGTCAAGGTGCATCCGCTGCCCGAGGCCGTGTCGGCTGCGGTGTGCTCTTTCCCCAGCATCGACGCGGCCGTGCAGACGGCCATGCAGGTCATCCAGCTCGGCGTGCCCATCGCGCGCTGCGAGCTGCTGGACGCCAACGCGATCAAGGCCGTCAACGCGCACGACAGGCTGGGCCTGAAGGAGGCGCCCATGCTGCTGATGGAGTTCCACGGCAGCGAGGCGGGCGTGGCCGAACAGGCGGCCGTCGTTCAGGACGTGGCGGCCGACCACGGCGGCGAGGCCTTCGAGTGGGCCACCACGCCCGAGGCCCGCACGCGGCTGTGGACGGCGCGACACCACGCGTATTTCTCGGGCCTGCAGATGCGCCCGGGCTGCCGCGCGGTGACGACCGACACCTGCGTGCCCATCTCTCGCCTGGCCGAGATCATCAACGCGAGCATCGCCGACGTCGAGGCGGCCGGCCTGCCCTACTTCATCGTCGGCCACGTGGGCGACGGCAACTTCCACATGGCCTACCTGCTGGACCCAGCGCTGCCCGGGGAGCTGGCGACCGCCGAGCAGCTCAGCGCGCAGATGGTGGCGCGTGCCATCGCACTGGAAGGCACGTGCACGGGCGAGCATGGCATCGGGTTGCACAAGCAGAGATTCCTCGTCGACGAGACCGGCGAGCAAGCCGTGGCGATGATGCGCGCGGTGAAGGCGGCGATGGACCCGCTGGGAATCATGAATCCGGGGAAGATCTTCAGCGCATGAGTGGGCTCTGCAGCAGCAGCGCCGAGGCCAGGCCGGCAACGGACAGGCGCAGGTCCGGCGCGGCATCGGGGTCGATCCACACCTGGCCCGGCCCCACCGTCGAGACGGCACCCACGGTGCGGCCGTCCAGCTCGAAGGCATAGCCCAGCGTCATGGTGGCCGGTGCCTGCAGGGGGAGGCCGGCCTGGCGGCCGGCGACCTTCCGCAGGGGGGTCAGCACCAAGCGGCGGCCATGCTCGTCCTCCGCCCAGCCTTGCAGCGCGGCGCCGTTGGATGCACCGTCCCGCAACGCGAAGCGCCACGGCGGCTGGCGGTCGTCCGCGGTCCGCAGCGTGCCGATGACGGCGATCTGGCGGCTGACATCGCCGCCGGCCTCCGTTGGCATGCCGAGCCAGCGGGTGATCCAGTCCCGGCGCTGCTGGTCGATCTGCGTGATCAGCTGCACGTCGACCTCCGCGCCCGCCGGCCCCGCGAGCGTGTAGTGCATGCGCTGCGTGGCCGTCCTGAACGCTTCGTCGAAGTGGCGCCTGTAGATGCCCAGGTCAACGCCCGAGCAGCCGTTGGGGCAGGCGACCTGCTTCGTTTCCTGGCGCTTTGTCAGGTCGCGCGTCACGTAGTCGCCGAAGCGCAGCTTGCGCCCGGGCATCCAGCCTTGGCGGCCGCTGACGGGCCAGGCGGTCACCGCCGTGAGCGCGTCGGGTGGCAGGACCTCCATCGACGTTACGGCGCAGCCGGTCAGGATCGTCGCCAGCGCGATGACAGCCAGGGCGTGCAGAGGGCGTGAGCGCATGGGGGCGCAGCTTAGCGGAACCGGATGCGCCGCATGCAACGCCGCCCCCTTCTCGCGTTCGCCGCCGGCCCGGTCGCGGCGCCGCTTGCTTTCCAGGGCATCACCCTCAACGCGAGGAGGCCGATTTCGCCGCGAAGGAATGCTCGCCGTCATTACCGAACTGACCGCCAAGGTGCACCCGCTGCCCGAAGCGGTGTTGGTGGCCCCGTGCAGACTGCCATGCAGATCATCCATCTCTGTGTATCCATCGCGCGCTGCGAGCTGCTGGACACGCCCATGCATCCTGGCAAGATCCGCGGGTTGAGCGTCTCGGGGTTGCCATGATGATCGCGAAGCCGGTAGCTACCATGTCTTGCTGGAGCTTCAGTTCCCCCTGTGTCAGATAGCGACGCCCATCGAATCGCTGTCACGAGGCATGTTTATCCCGCTGGTCGGGTGGTACGAGCCGGGCATGGGCCTGGCCGTGGGCTTCGCGTGCCAATTGGCCTCCGGCCGGTTGCTGGGCTACTGGCTGCCGTGGGAAGGGACGAACCACGAGGCCTGGTGCCTGGTCGGCTTCGACACGCTGGCCGACTATGAGGCTTACCGCGCGCGGTTGAAGGCCGACCCGAAGGCGCGGGCCCACTTCGAGTTCGCGCAAAGGCAGCGCTTCATTCTGCGCGAGTGGCGCACTTTCTGTGAGGATGTGCAGCCATGATTGCGGTGATCTTCGAAGTTCAACGCACCGCCGACGGCCGGCAGGCCTACCTCGACCACGCCGCCGCCTTGAAGCCGCTGCTGGAACGCATGGACGGCTTCATCTCGGTGGAGCGCTTCCAGAGCCTGACAAAGCCCGACAAGCTGCTGTCGCTGTCCTTCTGACGCGATAAGGATGCCGTGCGCGGCGGGCGCGAGATGGAGCGCCACCGCGCGGCGCAGGCGGCAGGGCGCGGCGGGCTGTTCGCCGACTACCGGCTGCGCGTCGCCGCCGTTGTGTGGGACTACGGCCTGAACGACCGCGATCAAGTCCCACGATGAGCGCCGCAGAACCCCGCCTCGCCCGCGTCGCCGCGGCCATCGCCGACGCGACGTGGGCGAGCACGCTCGCGCGGCTGCTCGACGGCCGGCTGTATACCGCGGGCGAACTGGCCCGGCACGCCGGCGTGACGGCGGCGACCATGTCGGGGCACCTGAAGCTGCTGGTCGACGAAGGCCTGGCGCGCGTGCGGCCGCAGGGGCGGCACCGCTACTTCGGGCTGGCCGACGGCGACGTGGCGCATGCGCTGGAGGCGCTGCTGCGCGTGACGGACGTGGTTGGAGGCGATGATCGTGCGTGGCTGGGTGAGCCGGATGCCGGCGTCACGGGAGCTGAGGTTGACGCCGGTGGGGCGTCTGGCGCTGGACGAACTGGCGCCCGAGCGGGAGTGGATTGATGTCGGGTTGGTGGAAGAGGCACAAGCAGGACGACCGGCCGGTCGACATCGCGGCGACGGCCGCGGAGGACGCATGGCAGGTGTTCGTGGGCGTGCAGCGGGCGCTGGGAGACGGCGCCGCGGACCTGTCCGGCGACCCCTTCCTCGTCGGCGTGCTGGCCAGCCATGCGGCCATCCTGTCCACGCTGCTGGCCGGCGGGCCGGGCGACCTGGCGGTGACGGAGGCTGCGATGACCGGCGTGCTGGGGCGTGCGTTCGGCATGGACACGGCGGCCGCCGTCGACTTCCTGATGCAGTTCAAGAGCCGGCCGGAATACATACAGGGTGTCCAGGCCTCCACGCTAATGCTGGCCGCGCGGTTCGGCCGCAGGGATTTGCAGGACGACCCGCAGATCGTCGCCGCGCGGGCCCGCCTGCAGGCGATGCCCGAGGCGGTGCGCCAGGGGCAGGGCGGTGAAGTGCACGACCAGCTCGCGGCGTTGATCTGCCTGCAACTGGTGATCGAGCCGATGCAGGCGCGCTATGGCACTGCGCCGGCGACGCCATGACCGGGACGTCACGCCGCGCGCCGGCGGCACTGGTGGCGGCCTACTTCCTGGCCAGCCTGGCCCACTTCGGCCACAACGCGCAGTACATCGCCTTCTACCCCGGCATGCCGGCTTGGCTGACGCCGGGCAAGGTCTGGCTGTTCTGGTTCGCCGTCACTGGCGTGGGGCTCATGGCGCTCGCGCTGGTGAGGTTGGGATTGCCGGCGCTCGGCCTGCTGGCATTGGGTGTCTAGGGTGCGCTGGGCCTGGATGGCCTGCTGCACTACCAGCTGGGCCTGTGCTCGCAGCACACGTTGCTGGCCAATCTGACGATCTGGGCCGAAGCAGCGACGGGGCTGACGCTGCTGCTGGTGTCGGCCGTGCTGCTCGTCAGACGCGAACCCTGGCGGCGCGCGACCTCCTGAATCACCCCACCTGAGCCGGCACGCTCCATCGCCGCGTCACGTCGCCGCGGCCGTTGATGCTTTCGAGCTGCACGCCGAAGCCCCACAGCCGGCCCACGTGCCTGAGCACTTCCTGCGCGTTGTCGTGCAGCGGCCGGTTGAGGTGCTGCACGTGGCGCAGCGTCAGCGACCGGTCGCCGCGCAGGTTGACGTTCCAGACCTGGATGTTGGGCTCGCGCGTGGAGAGGTCGTACTGGCGCGACAGCGCCTGGCGCACGTGGCGGTAGCCGCCCTCGTCGTGGATGGCGGAAATCTCGTATTCGCTCTTGGTCTCGTCGTCGAGGATGGCGAACAGGCGGAAGTCGCGCATCAGCTTCGGGGACAGGTATTGCCCGATGAAGCTCTCGTCCTTGAAGTTGCGCATCGCGTGGTCGAGCGTGGGCAGCCATTCGCTGCCGGCGATGTCGGGGAACCAGTCGCGGTCCTCGTCGGTCGGCTGCTCGCAGATGCGCTTGATGTCGGTGTACATCGCGAAGCCCAGCGCGTACGGGTTCAGGTTGGCGCCCGGCTGCTGGTAGATGACGTTGGTGTGGGACTTGAGCCACTCGATCATCATGCCGTCGGACAGGTAGCCGTCGTCGTACATCTGGTTGAGCAGCCGGTGGTGCCAGAACGTGGCCCAGCCTTCGTTCATGACCTGGGTCTGGCGCTGCGGGTAGAAGTACTGCGCGACCTTGCGCACGATGCGCACGATCTCGCGCTGCCAGGGCTCCAGCAGCGGCGCGTTCTTCTCGATGAAGTACAGCAGGTTCTCCTGCGGCTCGTCAGGGAAGCGGCGGCTCTCGGCGGCCTCGTCGGGGCGGTCGGCCCGCCGGGGCAGCGTGCGCCACAGGTCGTTGATCTGCGACTGCGCGTGCTGCTCGCGGTCCTTCAACCGCGCGCGCTCTTCGGCGAGGGACAGCTTGGCCGGGCGGCGGTAGCGGTCCACGCCGTGGTTCATCAGCGCGTGGCAGGAGTCCAGCAGCGTTTCGACGGCGTCCACGCCATGGCGCTCCTCGCAGTCGGCGACGTAGTTTTTCGCGTAGACGAGGTAGTCGATGATGGACGAGGCGTCCGTCCACATGCGGAACAGGTAGTTGCCCTTGAAGAAGCTGTTGTGCCCGTAGCAGGCATGCGCGATGACGAGCGCCTGCATGGCCAGCGTGTTCTCCTCCATCAGGTAGGCAATGCAGGGGTCGGAGTTGATGACGATCTCGTAGGCCAGGCCCATCTGGCCGCGCTTGTAGTTGCGCTCGGTGCTGATGAACTCCTTGCCGTAGCTCCAGTGCCGGTAGTTCACCGGCATGCCCACCGACGCGTAGGCGTCCATCATCTGCTCGGCGGTGATGACCTCCAGCTGGTTGGCATAGGTGTCCAGGCCGAAGCGCTCGGCCGTCTGCCGGATGACGGCGTGGTAGTCCTCGATGAGATCGAAGGTCCAGTCGTTGGGCGAGGGCAGCGGCTGGCTCGGCCGTTGCAGCAGGGGCTGCATGCGCTGCAGCGGCAGGTGCTGGCGGCGGTCGGGCAGGCCGGCGGGCGGCGAGGCCGGATGGTCATGATGCCGACGGTCTTCCTGGGTGCTCATGGTTGCCCCTCGTCCAACGGGTACGTCCGGCCCTTCCCCGAGGGGCGGCGGTCCTGCTTGGGAGCGGCCCGGCGCTCGGACCTCATGCCGGCGCCCCTTCCTTCTTGAACAGCTCGCGGAAGACCGGGTAGATCTGCGAGGCCTCCACGGCCTTGCGCATCGCGAAGTGCGGCACGTCGTCGGCGAGCTTCACGTACTCCTCCCACAGGTTCTGCTCGGGCTCGGCCACTTGCACGTAGGCGAAGTAGCGGCACAGCGGCAGAATCTTGGCGCTGAGCAGCTCGCGGCAACGGCCGCTGTCGTGGTGCCAGTTGTCGCCGTCGCTGGCCTGCGCGCCGTAGATGTTCCACTCGGTCGGCGAGTAGCGCTCGCGGATGATCTGCTCCATCAGCACCAGTGCGCTGGACACGACGGTGCCGCCGGTCTCCGTCGCGTGGAAGAAGTTCTGCTCGTCCACCTCCTGCGCCTGCGTGTGGTGGCGGATGAAGACGACGTCGATCTTGTCGTAGTGCCGTGTCAGGAACAGGTAGAGCAGGATGAAGAAGCGCTTGGCGAGGTCCTTGCGGCTCTCGTCCATGGAGCCGGACACGTCCATCAGGCAGAACATGACGGCACGGGTCGTTGGCACCGGGATGCGCACGCGAGAACGAAACCGCAGGTCGATGGGGTCCAGGAAGGGGATGGCCTTCAGCCGTTCGCGCAGGTGCTGCATGCGCGAGCGGGTCTCGAGCAGCAGCCGTGGCGTCTCGGGGCGGTCTTCCTTCAGCAGCTCCTGCTCGCGGGCTTCCAGCTCGTGCAGTTCGCGGCGCTTGTCCATGCCGAGGGCAATGCGCCGGCCCAGGGCGCCGCGCATGGAGCGCACCACGTGCAGGTTGGTGGGCGTGCCGTCGGACGAGTAACCGGCGCGGTGGCTCTTCCATTCGGGCGTGTCCGCCAGCGTCGTGCGGGCCAGGTTGGGCAAGGCCAGGTCATCGAAGAAGACCTGCATGAACTCTTCCTTGCTGAGCTGGAAGACGAAGTCGTCGTCCCCCTCGCCGGAGTCGCTGGCCTGGCCTCCGCCCGCGCCGCCGCCCTGCCCGCCCTTCGGTTTGGCGACGCGATCACCCTTCACGTATTCGGTGTTGCCCGGCCGCACGACCTCGCGCACGCCGCCGTCGCCATGGCCAAAGACGGGCTCGTTCAAGTCCTTCTTCGGGATGTGCACGTCCTCGCCGCGCTCCATGTCGCGGATGCCGCGGCCGTCCACCGCACGCTTGACCGCCTCGCGGATCTGGTCCTTGTGGCGGCGCAGGAAGCGCTCGCGGTTGCCGATGGACTTGTTCTTGCCCGAAAGGCGTCGATCAATGATCTGTTGGAGGGACATGCCTCACCGCCTCAGCTGGACTTGCGTACCCTCAAATACCACTCGCACAACAGCCGCACCTGCTTGGCCGTGTAGCCCTTGTCCACCATGCGCTGCACGAAGTTCTCGTGCTTCTTGGCGTCCTCGGCGCTGGCCTTGGCGTTGAAGCTGATGACGGGCAGCAGCTCCTCGGTGTTGGAGAACATCTTCTTCTCGATGACGGTGCGCAGCTTCTCGTAGCTGGTCCAGTTCGGATTCTTGCCGGCGTTGTTGGCGCGCGCGCGCAGCACGAAGTTGACGATCTCGTTGCGGAAGTCCTTGGGGTTGGAGATGCCCGCGGGCTTCTCGATCTTCTCCAGCTCGGCGTTCAGCGCGACGCGGTCGAACACCTCGCCGGTGTCGGTGTCGCGGTACTCCTGATCCTGGATCCAGTAGTCGGCGTAGGTCACGTAGCGGTCGAAGATGTTCTGCCCGTACTCGGAATAGCTTTCCAGGTAGGCGGTCTGGATCTCCTTGCCGATGAACTCGGCGTAGCGCGGCGACAGCTGCTCCTTGATGAAGCCGACGTACTTCTCTTCCAGCTCCTTGGGGAACTGCTCGCGCTCGATCTGCTGCTCCAGCACGTACATCAGGTGCACCGGGTTGGCCGCCACCTCGGCCGGGTCGAAGTTGAAGACCTTGGAGAGGATCTTGTACGCGAAGCGCGTGCTGATGCCGCTCATGCCTTCATCCACGCCGGCGTAGTCGCGGTACTCCTGGTAGCTCTTGGCGCGCGGGTCGGTGTCCTTCAGGTTCTCGCCGTCGTAGATCTGCATCTTGCTGAACAGCGACGAGTTCTCCGGCTCCTTCAGCCGCGTGAGCACGGCGAACTGGCTCATCATCTTCAGCGTGCCGGGCGCGCACTTGGCCTCGGCCAGCGAGGAGCTGCGGATGAGCTTCTCGTAGATCTTGATCTCCTCGCTCACGCGCAGGCAGTAGGGCACCTTGACGATGTAGACGCGGTCGAGGAAGGCCTCGTTGTTCTTGTTGTTGCGGAAGGTCTTCCACTCGCTCTCGTTGCTGTGCGCCAGCACGATGCCGTCGAACGGGATCGCGCCGAAGCCTTCGGTGCCCTTGTAGTTGCCCTCCTGCGTGGCGGTCAGTAGCGGGTGCAGCACCTTGATGGGCGCCTTGAACATTTCCACGAACTCCAGCAGGCCCTGGTTCGCAAGGCACAGGCCGCCGGAGTAGCTGTAGGCATCGGGGTCGTCCTGCGCATAGGTCTCCAGCTTGCGGATGTCGACCTTGCCGACCAGCGAGCTGATATCCTGGTTGTTCTCGTCACCCGGCTCGGTCTTGGCGACGCCCAACTGCTTGAGCACGCTGGGGTAGCGCTTGACGACCTTGAACTTGCGGATGTCGCCGCCGAATTCGTCCAGGCGCTTGACCGCCCACGGCGACAGGATGCGGTTCAGGTAGCGGCGCGGGATGCCGTAGTCGCGCTCCATCAGCGGGCCGTCCTCGATGGGGTCGAACAGGCCCAGCGGCGACTCGTTCACCGGCGAGCCGGCGATCGAGTAGAACGGTACCTGTTCCATCAACTGCTTGAGCCGCTCGGCGATGGAACTCTTGCCGCCGCCCACGGGGCCCAGCAGGTAGAGGATCTGCTTCTTTTCTTCCAGCCCTTGCGCGGCGTGGCGGAAGTAGCTGACCACCTGCTCGATGGCTTCTTCCAGTCCGTAGAACTCGGCGAAGGCCGGGTAGATCTTGATGGTCTTGTTGGCGAACAGGCGCGACAGGCGCGGGTCGTTGCGCGTGTCCAGCATCTGCGGCTCGCCGATGGCTTGCAGCATGCGCTCGGCGGCGCTCGCATAGGCCAGGGGGCTCTTCTTGCACTCCGCGAGGTAGTCCTCCAGCGAGAGCTCCTCGACCTTGCTGCGCTCGTAGCGCGCTGCGAAATGGCTGATGACGTCCATGCCGATCTCCTGCGGTGTGAACTCCACAGGGCCGCGAGCACGATACGTGCCCGAGGGGGCTGGGGGGTTCTGATCGCGCCTCAACTGCAAGGCGTCATCAGAACTCTCCGCTCGGTTGCCGACGCGCGCGTGGGCGGCGTGGCGGGCTAGGCGTCTATCTCAGGAAACAGGCTGCCTCTGCCTATCAACCCACGAAGCTCCCGTTTCGTTGACAGGGTGCAGCCCAGCATACGACGCCCTGTAGGGCAAGACCTGGCACCTGTTGGTCAAACCACACGAACGAGGGGGCCTTGTGGCCGTCATCGAACGGGCTTTGCATAAGGAAATGTGCGGGCAGCGCATGCAGTGCAACGGCCATGGCGGCCCGTGCCCGTGGCCATCGCCGCTGTACTGCCATGCCAGTGTTGGATGCTTGCCGTGCGCTCGTTGTCAGACGCCGCCGCATTGCGCGCGGCCTGGCCGTGGGCCGTGCCGGCTCAGCGCGCGCGCAGCTTGTCGAGCAGGCTCGACAGCGCATCCAGCGAGTCGAAATGGATGGCCAGCTCGCCGCTCTGGCCGCCGCGCTTGCTGCGCTTCTTGACACGCACCTCGACGGTCGCGCCGAGCGCATCGGCCAGCTCCTCTTCCAGCCGCAGCACGTCGCGCGTCTTGTCGCTCTTCACGCGCAGCAGCGGCGTCTGGCGGGCGGCACCCTGGTGCCTGGCCACCAGCTTCTCAGCCTCGCGCACGCTGAGCTTCTTCGCCGCGATCTCGCTGGCCGTCGTGATCTGCGTGGCACCGTCCAGGGGCAGCAGCGCACGCGCATGGCCCATGTCCAGGTCACCGGCCATCAGCATGTTCTGCACCGGTGCGGCCAGGTTCAGCAGTCGCAGCAGGTTGCTCGCCGCGCTGCGCGAGCGGCCCACGGCCTGCGCAGCCTGCTCGTGCGTGAGGCCGAATTCGTCCGTCAGGCGCTTGAGGCCTTGTGCCTCTTCCAGCGGGTTCAGGTCCTCGCGCTGGATGTTCTCGATCAGCGCCATCGCGGCGGCCGATTCGTCGGGCACCGCCTTCACGAGCACCGGCACTTCGCGCAGGCCCGCGAGCTTCGCTGCGCGAAAGCGCCGCTCGCCGGCAATGATCTCGTAGGCCACGCCGCCCAGCGGCGTGATGGGGCGCACCAGGATAGGCTGCATGATCCCCTGCGCCTTGATGCTTTCGGCCAGCTCGTACAGCGAACCCTCGTCCATGCGCGTGCGCGGCTGGTACTTGCCGGCCTGCAGCTGCTCCAGCTTGAGCGTGGACGGCAGGCCGTCGCGCTCCGGCGTGGGCGTGTCGCTGACTTTGGGGCCGAGCAGCGCTTCAAGGCCGAGGCCGAGGCCCTTGGGTTTTTTCGTAGCCATGGGCGGATTGTCTTTCAGCGTCCGGCGAGGTCGTCGAGCAACGCGCGGCCCTCGGGCCAGTCGCCCAGGCCGGAGTCGGCGTTCAGGTGCCCGCGCGGGCCGGCGATGACGACGCTGGCGCCCCAGTCCGCCGCCATCTGCGTGCTGCGTTCGAGCGCGCCGAAGGGGTCGTCGCTGCTGATGACGGCGACGCTGGCGAAGGGCAGGCGCTGGCGGCGGATGGGGCGCCAGTTGTGCAGCTGCGGCGGCATGTCCTCGCGCTCGGTGTCGGGCGGTGCGACGAGCAGCGCGCCCTTCACGCGGCCCGTGTGCTGCGAGTGTGCCGCCCAGCTCGCGACGAGCTGGCAGCCCAGTGAATGCGCCACCAGCACGGCCGGTGCGTCGTCCTGCAGGAGGACCTCGTCCAGGCGCGCCATCCAGTCGCCGCGCCTGGGCCAGTCCCAGTCGTGCTGCTGCACGCGCAGGTCGCCGTACAGCGTCTCCCAGCGGCTTTGCCAATGGCCGGGGCCGGAGTTCTGCCAGCCCGGCAGCAGCAGCACGCGTGTCGAATTCATGGTTTGCCCTTATCCTGCATGGCTGGATTTTCAGCGGAGCAGCGGCAATGACGTTCAAGGTGTTTGTGGATGGCCAGGAGGGCACCACCGGCTTGCGGATTCACGAGTACCTCGCGGCGCGCAGCGACATCGAGGTGCTGAAGATCGACGCGGACAAGCGCAAGGACCCGGCCGAGCGCTCGCGGCTGCTGAACGCGGCGGACGTGGCCTTCCTGTGCCTGCCCGACGTGGCCTCGCGCGAGGCGGCGTTCATGGTCAACAACGACCGCACCTGCCTCATCGACGCCAGCACGGCGCACCGCACGGCGCCGGGCTGGGCCTTCGGCCTGCCCGAGCTGGCCAAGGGCCAGCGCGGCGCCATCCAGGCCAGCAAGCGCATCGCCAACCCGGGCTGCCATGCCAGCGCCTTCATCCTGGCCGTGCGCCCGCTGGTGGACGCCGGCCTGCTGCCGCGCGAGGCGGCGGTCAGTGCCACCTCCATCACCGGTTATTCGGGCGGCGGCAAGTCCATGATCGCCGAATACGAGCAGCAGCCGCTGCCCGAGCACCTCAAGGCGCCGCGGCCCTACGGCCTGGGCCTGAAGCACAAGCACCTGCCGGAGATGATGGCCCACACCGGCCTGGCGGCGCCGCCGGTCTTCATGCCCATCGTCAGCAGCTTCTACAAGGGCCTGGCGGTCAGCGTGCCCTTGCAGCTGAGCCAGCTCAAGCCCGGCACGACGCCCGAGGCCGTGCATGCGGCGCTGGCGGCGCATTACGCCGGCGAGCGCTTCATCCGCGTGATGCCGCTGCGCGACGCGGCCACGCTGGAGAACGGCTTCTTTGACGTGCAGGCGTGCAACGACACCAACCGCGTCGACCTGTTCGTGTTCGCCTCGCCGGATGACAAGGACGGGCAGGTGCTACTCATCAGCCGACTGGACAACCTCGGCAAGGGCGCCAGCGGCGCGGCGGTGCAGTCGATGAACGTGCACCTGGGCCTGGACGAGGCGCTCGGCCTGGTCTGACCGTGGCGCGGCCGGTGGCCGCGTCATACAAGCAGCCATTGCGCCCCGCCGCAGGCTCGCGATACTGCCGGCTTCGTCGACTCATTGCCGCAGCGCGGCCGGGAGCGGGCCAGCATGGGTGTCAAGGATTCACCGCAGAACGCGCTGCTCGCCGGCGTTCACGTCGCCAGCGCGAGCGACCTGCGCGGCGCAGCCGTGCAGGCGCAGACCCTCGACGCCGACGGCCGCCCGCGCCAGAGCCTGGCCCAGCAGGCGCTGCGCTGGACCTACCTGCTGCGCTCCCGCCAGCGCTGGATCCACGACACCCAGGCGCGCGAACAGCACCAGGCCGACGCCCGCGCGACGCTGAGCCTGCTGGGCCTGGACGCCGAGGCCCTGGGCCGCGAGCCCATGCTGGTCGTGCGCGTGCCCTACCAGCGCGAGCAGGACTGCTGGGAAGGCCGCATCTTCCCGTGGGAGTACGTGCTCGCCGCGGCCACGCGCGAGCAGCGCCGCAGCGGCAGCGGCAGCGGCAGCGGCAACGGCGGCACGCGGCCGCTGACGGTCATCCGCGAGCTGCAGGTGCAGCGGCCCGCCAAGGCGCGCGGCGGCTGGCAGCTGCTGGCGCGCGAGGCCGTGGACCTGCCGGCCGGCGGGCTGCGCGTGCTGTTCGTCAACGCGCTGCCCTCCGAGCTGCGCGAGCTGTGGACCGTGACCGACGAGCTGGAGAAGCTGCGCCAGGCGCTGCCGCGCGACGTGACGACGGTGCGCGAGCTGGACTACCCCAGCATCGACGAGCTGCAGGCCGCGCTGCGCGAGCACCGGCCGCACCTGCTGCACTTTGCCGGCATGGACAGCCACCAGGCGCTGCGCGAGCTGCGCACGCACATCGGCCCCACGGCGCTGACCGGCGTGCGTTCCTGGGACGACGCCAGCGGTACCTGGCTGGACGAGACCCGCCAGCTCGTGGACGCGATCCAGGCCGATTCGCGCCGCATGCTGGACGGCCTGCTGCTGCGCGGCGACGACCGCTACCCGCTGCTGGTCGGCGCGCAGGCGCTGGCCCGCCTGATGGCCGAGGCCGGCGCGCCGGCCTACCTGACGACCTTCAACGTCTGGAACAGCGCCGCGCGGCTGGCGCCCATGGTGGTGGCCGAGGGGGCGTCGCTGGCGGCGATGGGCTTCCAGGATGCGTTCGACGATTCGCTGGCCGAGTTCACCGTGACGCAGGTGCTGGGCCGCCTGTTCGCCAACGGCTTCGACCTGCCCGCCGCGTTCGAGCGGGCCTGGCAGACGGTGCGCGAGCTGCCCGAGTCGGTGGACGCGACCGGCGTGACGCTGTGGGTGGGCGCGCCGGTGTTCGTCGACCGCGCGACGCGCGAGGAGCATCTGCGCCGGGCGCAGGAGAAGCGCGAGAAGCGGGAGGCACCGGCCGCATCCAATGCGGTGCGCTGCGAGATCGAGCCCTTCCCCGAGCTGAACTACGCCGTGCTGCACAACGCGCAGCCGCTGTTCAAGCGCTTCGTGCTGAGCTGCGACAACCCCAAGGCCGCGGCGCCGCTGGACGTCGACGTGGCCGTGCACATGGGTGCGGAGGTGGCGCGCTTCCAGCGCCGCGTGCGCATGCGCCAGCTGCGCGAGAAGCTGACCGACAAGATCCACGTGCCGCTGACGGCCGAGGTCGCACGCAGTGTGCACGAGGCCATCAACACCAGCCTGTCCGTCTGCGTGCGCCAGGGCGACGAGGTGCTGTACCACGACAGCCACCGCCTGCGCCTGCTGCCGGTGGACCAGTGGCGCGACAACCGCCGCGACGGCCGCTGGCTGCCGTCGTTCGTGCTGCCGCGCGACCCGGCCGTGCTGGACGCCGTGTCCAACGCGCAGCGCTACAACCGCGTGCTGCGCGACGACCCGACGGCGGGCTTCGACGGCTACCAGTGCGTGCGCGAGGATGCCATCGACGAAGAGGGTCTGCGCGGCGTGGACCGGCAGGTCGAGGCACTGTGGGCCACGCTGCTGCACGACTGGGGGCTGGGCTACATCAACCCGCCGCCCAGCTACAGCGGCGAGCTGGACTCGCAGCGGCTGCGCGTGCCGTCCATGGTGCGCGAAGGGCGCGCGGGCACCTGCATCGACCTGGCGCTGCTGTTCGCCGCCTGCCTGGAGCTGGTGGACATCTACCCGGTCGTCTTCCTGCTCGAAGGGCATGCGCTGCCCGGCTGGTGGCGGCACCGCAGCTTCCAGGAGGAGTACCAGAAGATGAGCGCCACCAACTACAGCGAGGTCGTGGAGGCGGACGCCGGTGGCAGCACCGCGGCCAACGCGCAGGTCGTCAGCTGGCATGCCGGCAAGGCGAGCTGGGCCGAGGTGCGGCGCTGGATCCGCGAGCGCAAGCTGGTGCCCATCGAGACGGTGCGGCTGACGGAGCACTGCGGCTTCGTCGAGGCCATCGAGGCCGGCGTGGAGGCCTTGTCCGAGCGCGCCGACTACGACTCCATGCTGGACATCGTCACCGCCCGCCAAGCGCAGGTGACGCCGCTGCCGCTGCTGAAGGAGGGCATGTGATGACGCCGCAACAGCTCTGGGCCGATGCACGTGAGCAGCTCGCCGAGCCCGCCACGGCGCGCACCGACGACGCGCGGGCGTCCATCCAGCAGCGCCGCCGCCGCGGCTTCGACAGCGCGCGCGACGACGGCCGCGCCGCCGTGCGCCTGGTGCGCGACGACGGCATGCTGCGCTGGGTCTACGAGCCGCCCGCCCGGCCGCGTGGCGCCAGCGGTGCGCGGCGCAGCTGGCGCGCCGTGGGGCTGGACCCGCGCGAGACGGTGGAGCGCATCCCCTTCCCGGAACTGGGCGAGAACGCCGTCACCGCCGGCCTGCAGCGGCTGGACAAGCACCTCAACCCCGTGCTCGGCGAGCTGACCGCGCCGGCCCAGGGCCTGCGCCGCTGGGACGGGCAGCGCTGGGCGCCGCTGCCGGCCGGTTTCATGGCCGCGCTGCAGGGCCGCGTGCTGGTGCTGGTGCACGGCACCTTCAGCGCGAGCGCCATGTATGCCAAGGAGTTCGCCGCCACGCTGGAGGGCGAGACGCTGTTCGAGCGCCTGGGCGCCCCGGGCGGCGCCTATGCCGCGGTGCTGGCCTTCGACCACCCCACGCTCAGCGTCGCGCCCTGGCTGAACGCGCTGGCGCTGCGCGACGCGCTGGCGGGCGGCACGGCGGAGTTCGACTTCGTCGGCCACAGCCGCGGCGGCCTGGTCATCTCGTGGCTGCTGCGCCTGGCGCCCGACCTGCGCGCGCGCCAGGCGCTGTTCGTCGGCTCGCCGCTGGCCGGCACGTCGCTGGCCGCGCCGGACAAGCTGCGCCAGGCGCTGGACACGCTGGCGAGCTTTGCCGATGCGGTGTCCGAAGCCGCGTCCAAGGCGGGCAAGGTCGCGCCGCCGGGCCTGCAGCCGCTGGCGCTGGGCGTCAGCGGCCTGGCCTGCGTGCTGGGCAAGGTGCTGGAGCTGGGCGCGCGCACGCCGCTGGCGGACGCCGCCGTGGGCCTGGTGCCCGGGCTGCTGGCGCAGGGCCGCGTGGGCAACAACCTGGAGCTGGCGCAGCTCTACCCGCTGCCGGCGGGGGCCGAGGTGCGCGCCATCGGCGGCAGCTACATGCCGTCGGAGGTCAACGAGCCGCTGTGGAAGTTCTGGAAGCGCGTGACCCACCTGAAGGGCCAGGCGATGTACTACGGCGCCGACCTGGTGTTCGGCCAGGCCAACGACCTGGTCGTCGACAGCGATTCGATGAACCGGCTGGGCGACCAGGTGCTGGCCGCGCCGCACTGGGAGGACCTCGGCACCAGCGCCGAGACGCACCACACCAACTACTTCCAGGATGTGCGGGTGTTGAACTGGCTGGATGCGCGGCTGCGCTGAGCCGGCCTGCAGCCCACAGCCCGAGGGACGCGGCCCACTCACGGCGGTCGAGCGGCGATCCGTGCCTCGCGCTGTCGATTCGTCGCCTGCCGCTCGCGCGGCGGGCTGCGGGACCGCACAGTGCGGCCATCGCAACCCAACGCACGGAGTTCCCATGACCGCCTCCCTCCCCGTCTGGCCGCTGGCCATCCTTGCCGGCCTCGTCGTCCTGGGCTTTCGCCAGTCACGCGACCGCGTGGTCCAGCCCGGCACGCTCGCCAAGGTGGCGTTGGCGATGCTGGCCTTGTCGCTCTACGGGGTGACGTCCGCGTTTGGTCTCGGCGCGCTGCCGGTGCTGGCCTGGGGCGCGGGTTTCGCGGCCGCGCTGGTGCTCGGTGCGCCGGTCCTGGCGCCGCGCGGGCTGGCACGCGAGGGGGCCGCGGTGCGGGTGCCCGGCAGCTGGCTGCCGATGGCCCTGATGGTCGGCATCTTCGCGGCCAAGTTCGCGCTGGGCTTCGCCACGGGCGTCGATGCGCCGGTGCTGCATGAGGCCTGGTTCGTCGCGGCGCTGAGCGCCGTGCTCGGGCTGTTCAGCGGCGCCTTCGCGGCACGCGCCGCCGCCGTGCACCGGTTCGTGCGGGTGGCTCGGCCGGGCTGATGCCCGCGCCCCGCCTCAGCCGTGGTCGCCCGGGGTGGTCGGCCGGGTGGCCAGCCGGTAGCGCCATTCCTCGCAAGGTTCGCCGCGGAACTCGGTGTCGATGCGCGCGACGCGGGTGGCGCCCAGGCGCTGCAGCAGGCGCACGCAGGCGGTGTTGCGTGCATCGGTCTGCGCGCTGATGTGTTCGGCCCCGGTCTGCTCGAAGACCATCGCGATGGCGGCGCCCACGGCGGCCGCGGCGATGCCCCGCCCCTGCGCAGCGCGCGCCAGGCTGAAGCCGAACTCGGCCCCGCGGCCATCGGCGCTGATGTGGATGCCGATGTCGCCGAGCAGCGCGCCAGTCGAGGCGTCGGCGATGCCCAGCTGCGTCCACTGCCCCGGCGCGAACAGCGGGATCGCCGCCATCTCGTTCAGGAAGGCCAGCGCGTCGGCGTCGGACCGCGGCGTCCAGCCCTGCCAGCGGCCCACCTCGGGGTCGTGGCGGTAGTGCTGGAAGGCGGCCAAGTCGGTGGCCGCGAGGCGGCGCAGCACCACGCCGGCTGGCGCGCTCATGCCAGCACCGCCTCCGGGCTGCGGTAGTGGTAGCGGTAGGCGAACACGAAGCCCATGCGCGTGTACAGGCGCTGCGCGATGGCGTTGTCGCTGCCCACCTGCAGGTAGGCCTGCCGCGCACCCTGGGCGTGGGCAAGGGTCAGCAGCGCGCGGCACAGCCGGTCCGCATGGCCCTGGCGCGGGACGGCCGAGGCAATGTCATACAGGCCCACAAGATCGCCGTCCACCACCATCTGTCCGCAGGCCAGCAGCTGGCCGGCACCGTCGTTCAGCGCGAAGCCCTGGTAGGTGACCGGGGCGTTAGCAATGCGCTGCGCGTGGGCGTCGATGGCCGTGGCCGTGGAGCCGCGCAGTGCGCCGACCGTGGCTGCATACGCCGGTGCGGACAGGGCCTGGAGCGGGACTGGCGAGGTGTCCGGCACCAGCGCGTCCAGCAGCATCACGTCGGCCGCATCGAACGCGCCCCAGCTCTTGGCGGCCAGCCGGTCGTCCAGGTCGGCCGGCTGGCTCCAGGGTGTCACGCGGATGGCCATTGGCAGGCCGGCGGCGTCATAGGCCTGCTGGCAGCGGGCCAGCAGCTCGTCCAGCGGCAGCGTGCCTTCGCGCAGGGCGTTGATGCAGCGCGAGCGCTTGGCCTTGCCGGGCGACAGGCGGATCAGCCAGCCGTCGATGTCGGCCTGCTGGGGCGGGGCGCTGGCGTCGAGGCCGGCCAGTTCGGCGCGCAGGGCGAGGGGGCTCACCGCATCGTCTCGATGCGCCGCACCATTTCCTTGGCGAACTCGACGAAGGCCTGCGCACCCTTGGAGGCGGGGTCGAACACGACACCCGGCAGCCCGTAGCTGGGTGCCTCGGCCAGCCGCACGTTGCGCGGGATGACGGTGTCGAACACCTTGTTGCCGAAGTGCGTCTTGAGCTGGTCGCTGACCTGCTGCTGCAGCGTGATGCGCGGGTCGAACATGACGCGCAGCAGGCCGATGATCTGCAGGTCGGGGTTCAGGTTGGCGTGGATCTGCTTGATCGTGTTGACCAGGTCGGTCAGGCCCTCCAGCGCGAAATACTCGCACTGCATGGGCACGATGACGCCGTGGGCGCTGCACAGGCCGTTGAGCGTCAGCATGGACAGCGACG
This sequence comes from Roseateles sp., assembly GCF_965229315.1. Classification (GTDB taxonomy): domain Bacteria; phylum Pseudomonadota; class Gammaproteobacteria; order Burkholderiales; family Burkholderiaceae_C; genus Pelomonas. Next base: position 655,355 of record NZ_CBDDJA010000001.1, on the reverse strand, counting down.
GCGGGCAGTCGATCAGCACGAAGTCGTAGTCCTCGGCGACTTCCGCGAGGGCCGTCTTGATGCGCTTCTCGCGGCGCTCCAGCGCGACCAGGTCCACCTCGGCACCGGCCAGCTCGCGGTTGGCGCCCAGCACGTCGTAGCCGGCCTTGTCGGCGCGCACGCGGGCCTCCGCGATGGAAGCGGACTCCAGCAGCACGTCGTAGACGGTCAACTCGAGCTTGCGCTTGTCGATGCCGGAGCCCATGGTGGCGTTGCCCTGTGGGTCCAGGTCGACGACCAGAACCCGCTGGCCGATCTGCGCCAGGCCGGCGGCGAGGTTGACGGTGGTGGTGGTCTTGCCGACGCCGCCCTTCTGGTTGGCGATGCAGAAAATCTTGGATGCCATCTTCTACTTGGACAGGGCCAGCCGGACGCCAAAGCCGATCAGACAGACGCCGGCCACCCGGTTCAGCGCACGCGTGATCCAGGGCCTGGCGCGCAGCCGCGCGGCGAGGAAGTGAGTGAGCAGCACGGCCGCCAGGCCGTACAGGAAGGTCAGCGCCGCGATGGTGGCCGCCATCGCCGCGAAGGTCAGGGCGCCCTGGTGCCGCGCCGGGTCGACGAACAGCGGGAAGAAGGCCATGTAGAACACGATGGCCTTGGGATTGAGCAGCGTGATGAGCGCCGCCTGCCGGAAGTAGTGGCGCGGCCGGATGTTGAGCACGGGTGCGTCGCCCGGTTTGGCGGCCAGCATGCGCCAGCCCATCCAGGCCAGGTAGCCGGCGCCCAGCCACTGCACGGCGTGGAAGGCGGCCGGGTAGGCGGCCAGCAGCGCCGCCACGCCGGCCACGGCCAGCCACAGCAGCACCTGGTCGCCGGCGATGATGCCCAGCGTGGCGGCCAGCCCGCCGCGCACGCCGCCTTTGCCGGTGGACGTGATGAGGGCCAGGTTGCCGGGGCCCGGGATCGCAAGAAAGATCACGATGGCGGCGACGAAGGCGCCGTAGTCTGCGATGCCGAACATGTGGGTGGGCGACGGGGTGGGGCGGCCAGTTTAAGCGAGCGGCCCACAGCCCGGTGCTGCTTCAGCGGGGCCGCATCCAAACGATGCAGCGCTGCGCATCCAGGCCTGGCACGGCCAACTGTTCCACGTGAAACACGTCCACGTCGGCAGGCAGCGCGGCGATTTCGTCGGCCGGGTGCTGGCCCTTCATCGCGAGCCAGACCGCGTCCGGTGCCAGGTGCTGGCGGGTGAGGGTGGTGAAGTCCAGCAGCGAGGCGAAGGCGCGGGAGGTGATGACGCCGAAGGAGTCGATCTTCAGCTGCTCCACCCGGCTGTGCACGCCATGCAGGTGGGGCAGCTTCAGCTCCGCCGCCACCTGCTGGATGAAGGTGGCCTTCTTCGCCACCGCATCCACGCAGGTCACGTCCGTGCCGGGGCAGCAGATGGCGATGACCACGCCGGGCAGCCCGCCACCGGCGCCCACGTCCATCAGCCGTGCAGGTGCGCCGTGGCGCTGCAGCGTCGCGATGACCGACAAGCTGTCCACCAAGTGGTGGCTGAGCATCTGCGCCGGGTCACGCACGGCCGTCAGGTTGTAGACCTTGTTCCACTTCTGCAGCAGGGCCAGATAGTCCAGCAACTGGTCGAGCTGGGCGTCGCTGAGATCCAGGCCCAGTTCGCGGGCGGCGCGTTCGAGCGTGTCCTTCATGCCGTTTCGGCCTCGGCGGCGAAGCCCTTGAACTTGCCCTTCTTCAGGTGGACCAGCAGCAGCGAAACCGCAGCCGGCGTGATGCCGGAGATGCGTGAGGCTTGGCCCAGCGTTTCGGGGCGGTGGGTGTTGAGCTTCTGACGCGCCTCGAAGGAGAGGGCATGGACGAGGCTGTAGTCCAATTCGTCGGGCAACTTCAGGTGCTCGAAGTGGGCGGCGCGGGCGACATCGTCAACCTGCTTGTTGATGTAGCCGGCGTACTTGACGCTGATCTCGACCTGCTCGGTGACGAGGGCCGCCAGTTCGGCGCCCAGCTCAGTTTTCAATGTTTCACGTGAAACACCAGCTTCAGGCCGCGCAATCGCAGCCACCTCGGCGACCGTGTCGAAGACAACGCCGGGTCGGCGCAGCAGGTCGACGAGGGTGTACTCACGCTCTAGTGCTTTGCCAACGAGACGTTCCGCGTCCGCCGCCGGCAGAATACCAGCGTGGACCCAAGTGCTCTTCAGCTTCTCTGTTTCACGTGAAACAGCATCGCGCTTGCGGTTGAACGCGTCCCAGCGGGCGTCGTCCACCAAACCCAGTTGGCGGCCAGTCTCGGTCAGGCGCGCGTCGGCGTTGTCCTCGCGCAGTTGCAGCCGGAACTCGGCGCGGCTAGTGAACATGCGGTAGGGCTCGGTCACGCCCTTGGTGATGAGGTCGTCCACCAGCACGCCCAGGTAGGCCTGGTCGCGTGCGGGCGTCCAGGCGTTTTCCCCGCGCACCTGCAGCGCGGCGTTCAGGCCCGCAAACAGGCCCTGGGCCGCCGCCTCCTCGTAGCCGGTTGTGCCGTTGATCTGGCCGGCGAAGAACAGCCCCTGGATGCTCTTGGTCTCGAACGAGGCCTTCAGCGCGCGCGGGTCGAAGTAGTCGTACTCGATGGCGTAGCCGGGGCGCAGGATGTCGGCGTTCTCCAGGCCCGGGATGCTGCGCACGGCGGCGAGCTGGATGTCGAAGGGCAGGGAGGTGGAGATGCCGTTGGGGTAGAACTCGTGCGTCGTCAGGCCTTCCGGCTCCAGGAAGATCTGGTGCGAGTCCTTGTCGGCGAAGCGGTTGACCTTGTCCTCGATGCTGGGGCAGTAGCGCGGGCCCACGCCCTCGATGACGCCGGTGAACATGGGGCTGCGGTCGAAGCCGCTGCGGATGATCTCGTGCGTGCGTGCGTTGGTGTGCGTGATCCAGCAGGGCACCTGCTGGGGGTGCAGGGCGGCGTGGCCCATGAAGCTGAACACCGGCGAGGGGTGCAAGTCGCCGGGTTGGGCCTCGCATTTGCTGAAATCGATCGTGCGGCCATCCAGGCGTGGCGGCGTACCGGTCTTCAAGCGCCCCTGCGGCAGCTTCAGCTCCTTCAGCCGCGCCGACAGGCTCACCGCCGGCGGATCGCCTGCGCGGCCGGCGCTGTAGTTCTGCAAGCCCACATGGATGCGGCCGTCCAGGAAGGTGCCGGCCGTCAGCACGACGGCGCGGGCGCGGAACTGGATGCCGGCCTGCGTGACGGCACCGACGACGCGGTCGCCTTCCACCATCAGGTCGTCCACCGCCTGCTGGAAGAGCTGCAGCTTGGGCTGGTTCTCCAGCATGCGGCGGATGGCGGCCTTGTAGAGGATGCGGTCGGCCTGCGCGCGGGTGGCGCGCACGGCCGGGCCCTTGGAGCCATTGAGGATGCGGAACTGGATGCCGCTCTCGTCGGTGGCCAGAGCCATCGCGCCGCCCAGCGCATCGACCTCCTTCACGAGGTGGCCCTTGCCGATGCCGCCGATGCTGGGGTTGCAGCTCATCTGGCCCAGGGTCTCGATGTTGTGGGTCAGCAGCAGCGTCTGGGCGCCCATGCGGGCGGCGGCCAGCGCCGCCTCGGCGCCGGCATGGCCGCCGCCGACGACGATGACATCGAATTCCTTGGGGTAGAGCATCTCGGTCCTGGAAAGAACGTGGCCCGCGCGAGCGCTCGGGCAAACCCCGAATTTTACGAAGCGGCTGTGGATAAGTCACCCCATGGGCCGCTTGCCCTGGGGCGGCGCGTGAGATCAGTCGCCTGCCAGGAAATAGTCGATCTGCCAGCGGCCTTGCACCTGGGAAAAGCCGATGCGGTAGTCGATGGGGCTGCGCACCTGCGTTGAGCGGACGTGGCCGACCTGGCCGGACGGCAGCTTCACGCCGACCCAGCTCGTGGGCTCGCCGGACTGATCAGCGGTGTCGACGATGGAGAAGTCCAGGTTAGCGACGACCGGCGCGGTATCGCTGGCCGCCGCACGCACATTCACGCTGCTGCCCACCGCCGCGACCGCGGTGTAGATGTCCGAGCCGCGCGGCCAGGTGGACGTGACGTAAGGCGCCAAGAAGCGCCCGTGCCCGTCGAAGCTGCCGCCCAGCGACAGCACGGTTGCCAGCGTGTCCCACAACAGGCTGTCGGCGGTGTCAGGCTTCCACATCGCCTTGAAGTCCTCGATGCCGTGCTCGCCGCCGAAGGACAGCTCCACGTCCTTGCCGAGCGCCGCCAGCACGGCGGCGCCGTCGTGTCGGGCGACGGCGGCTTGCAGCCGGGCGCGAAAGCTGAAGAAGTCGGGCACCGAGGTGGCCTGGTCGACCGGCGGTAGGCGCGGCGGTGTCTGGCCCTGGGCCTGGGCGACATGCCCTGCTGTTGTCAGGCAAAGCGCGAGGACGAGGCCGGTGCGGAGCAGCATAGTGATAACCCTGGTGTTCCCTGAATGTAGCGGGGCGCGCATCGACAATCCCTGTCTCTCACCCGTCGTCTCACCCTTTTCACCATGGACTGCCGCCCCCGTTGCGCCGCCTGCTGCATTGCGCCGTCAATCTCCAGCGCCATCCCCGGAATGCCAGGCGGCAAACCTGCCGGGGTGCGCTGTGTCCAGCTCGGCGAGGACGAGCGCTGCAGGATTTTTGGGCGGCCGGATCGGCCAGCGGTCTGCAGCTCCTTGCAGCCGAGCGAAGACATGTGTGGCGAAAGCCGGGCGCAGGCGATGCGCTGGCTGGGCTGGATGGAAGAGACGACCGCCCCGGGCTGATGCGCTTGCGAGCCGGCCCCACAATCGACCGCACCCATGCCCATCATCACCGACGCCGCCGTCCCGCCCACCAGCCTGCTGGGCCGCCTGGCCGCCGAGCGCAATTCGTTTGCCGATGCCTACAGGTTGATGCTGCCGCGCTCCGTGAGCCTCGCCGAATTCGTCGAGGCGTTCTACACGACGCGCCTGTTCAAGCTCGAACGCTGGCTGATCGCCCGCACAGGCCGCCCGTCCACGGATGCCGACATCCGCGCGCTGGCGCAGGGTGAGGACCGGCGCATGGCCGCCTGGACCGTCGAGGCCCGCGAGGGCGACGAGATGCTGATGCACGAGGACAGCGGCGTCACGCGGTCCTGGTTCAAGGCAGAAGCGGGCGAGGGCGGCACGACGCTGTGGTTCGGCTCCGCGTTCATGCCTCGCCGCCGCGAGGAGGGCGGCCAGCCGCGCTTCGGCTGGCTCTTCCACGCGCTGCTGGGCTTTCACCGCGCGTATTCGCGGGCGCTGCTCGGGGCCGCCGCCCGGCGGTTGGGTTAGGGCTTGGTGCCTTTGCCCGCGACCGTCTCGGTCACCGGCTGGTGCGTGGCCAGATCCTCGATCCACGCCTCGCAGGCCTCGGGGGCGATGCGCCCGGCCACGCGATAGGCCTTGCCGGCCTCCGGCGTGAACACCACCTCGCCCTGCACGCGGCAGGTCGGGTTGGTCATGGCCAGGATGGGCGCGGCGTACTGCGTGGCGGCCTGCAACCGCACGCGCGCGGGGCGCACGGGCAGCTCGTTGGTCAGCGCCACCGGCGCCACGGCAAACCCGCGGCCCTGGTTGGCCCGCACCGTGGCCATGCTGGTGCTGGACAGCCGGCGGCCGTCCACCTGCGTCATCTCGAACACGTGCAGCAGCTGGCCGCTCGCCTGCTGCGCCTGGTCGGCCACGTTGACGGTCGGGCCGGTGTAGTCCGGCGGCGTGGCGGGCTCGAAGCTGCCGAGGCCGGCGCAGCCGGACAGCGCTGCCGCGAGCAGGGGGCCTGCCAGCCGCTTCATCGCGCCACCGCCGTGCGCATCGAGCGCGCCACGTACAGCAGTGCCACCGCCGTCAGCGCGGCGCCGACGACGATGCTGGGCACCACCTGGCTCCAGCGCAGCGCCTCGCCCTTGAGCACGGCCAGCATCAGCTGGTTCTGCGCAAGACCTGGCACCCAGGGGTACCAGGCCGCGTCGCCGCCCGGGTTCAGCATGCTGACCATGGGCATCAGGCTGACGGCCGTGACCACCAGCGTGCTGCCGGCCTGCGCCTCCTTGAAGGTCTTGGAGCGGATGGCCAGCGCCATCAGCAGCGCCGACAGGCCGGCCGCCAGCGGGATCTGCAGCAGCCAGAAGGACAGCACCTCCTGCGTGCCGAACTGGAACATCGCCTGCAGGCTGTCGCTCCTGAGCAGCCATTGCGCGGGCACGAAGCTCAGGCTGGACAGCAGCGCCACCGCCATGCCCAGCAGCGCGACGGCACCCCACTTGCCTGCCACGATGGCGCCGTGCGGCACCGGGTTCATCAGCAGCGGCTCCAGCGAGCCGCGCTCGCGTTCGCCGGCCGTGCTGTCCAGCGCGGCGGTCAGCGCGCCGTACAGCACGGCCATGATGATGAACATCGGCACGATGGTGGTCAGCCGCGCGATGCGCGCCTGCACGCTGGCGAGGTCGCGCTCCTCAATGTCGACGGGCTCCAGCAGCTCGGTGGACACGCCACGCAGCGCCAGGTTGATCATGGCGCGCTCGCGATTGAAACCCATCAGCAGGCGCTGGATGGGCCCGACGCCGGCGGACGCATGCTGGTTGGCGCTGTCGCTGACGATCTCCACCGTCGGCGCCTCGCCGGCCAGCAGCCGGGCCTCGAAGTCCTTGGGCACGACGAGCACCGGCTCCAGCAGCCGGGTGGCGCGCAGCTTGGCCTCGTAGTCCGCGGGCGCGGGCTTGATGGTGAAGGTCTGGCGCTCGATGAAGTTCTTCAGCGTGGGCGCGGCCTCCATGTTCACGACCAGCACCTCGCGGCGGTCCGCGCGCTCCTCCATCGACGCGATCAGGCCCGACAGCGCCATCAGCAGCGCCGGCCCCATCAGCACGGCGGGGATCAGCAGGCGCAGCAGCGTGCGCCGGTCGCGCAGCGCGTCGGTCAGTTCCTTGGCAAAAACTAGGAAAGCCAGCTTCATGCGGCCACCTCTTCCGGGAAGGCAAGTTTGACGAAGGCGTCCTCGAAGCGGGATTCGCCGGCTTGTTCGAGCAGCTCCGGCACGCTGCCGTTCGCCACGCTGCGGCCCTTGGACACGACGACGACCTCGTCGCACAGGTGCTCCACCTCCTGCATGATGTGCGTGGAGAAGACGATGCACTTGCTGCCGCCCTCGGGGCTGCGCAGCCAGCGCAGGGCCTCGCGCAGTGCGCGGGTGGCCAGCACGTCCAGGCCGTTGGTGGGCTCGTCCAGCACGATGTTGGCGGGGTCGTGCACCAGCGCGCGGGCCAGCGCCGTCTTCATGCGCTCGCCCTGGCTGAAGCCCTCGGCGCGGCGGTCGAGGATGCCGCCCATGTCCAGCAGCCGGGCCAGCTCGGCGGCCCGCGCGTCGGCGGCGCCGGCGTCCATGCCCTGCAGCCGGCCGTAGTAGACGATGTTCTCGCGGGCGGACAGGCGCGGGTACAGGCCGTGCGCGTCGCCCAGGATGCCCATGCGGGCGAGCGCCTTCAGCGGTGCGTCCTTCACGACGATGCCGTCCACGGCCATCTGGCCGGCGTCCGGCGGGAACAGCCCCGCCAGCATGCGCAGCGTGGTCGTCTTGCCGGCGCCGTTGGCGCCCAGCAGGCCGGTGATGCGGCCGTTGTCCGCGCGCAGGCTCACGCCCTGCACGGCGCGCACGACGCGCTTGGGCGCACGCTTGAACAGGCTGCCGCCCGACTGCGCGACGAACTGCTTGTGAACGTCCTGGATGTGGATCATTTCGCCGCCCCTCCCTGGACGGGCTGGAACGCCGGCGGGCGTGGAATGTGGGTGGCGCAGGCGGCCTCCTGGGGCAGCGCGGCGGCGTCGGTCTTGGCGTCGATGAAGCGGAACATCAGGTCGCGCACGCAGCCGATGGCCATGACGCCGTGGCCGGCTTCGGGCACGACGAGGTGCTGCACACGCGCCGCATGGCCGGCGCCCAGCGCCTTCGCGACGCGTTCGCCGTGGCGCGGCGGCGTGGCCGGGTCGGCGCCGCCGCTCATGACCAGCACGGGGCTGGGCGCGGGCGGGATGGCGTAGAACGCCGCTGGCACGTCGCCACGGGGCCAGGTCTTGCAGACGCGGCTGTACATCTCGGCGTCCTGGGCGCGGAAGTCGGCACCCGGTGCGTCCTTGGCCTGGGCGATGCGCGGCACGTCTTCGGCGCAGATCACCGAGAAGTGCATGCCCATCGCCAGGCGCATCGACGGGTTGCTGCCGAAGGCGGTGGTCACGCCGAACAGGCCGGCGAAGTTGCCGTCCGCCGCCGCTGCGTGAATGGCGGCGGGCAGCGCGGCGGCCAGCGCGGGCTGGTACAGCGGCATGCGCACCGCGCGCAGCAGCAGCTCGCGGTCCACTGTGAAGCGCTCCGGCACGCCGGTCAACGGCTGCGCCACGGTCACCTCGCGCGGCAGCGACGCGAGCAGCTTGCGCCAGTCGTCACGCAGCCCGGGATGGGTCTTGGCATGGGCGTCGAGCAGCTTGTCCAGCGCGGCCTGCCCGTCGGTGGAGAAGCTGGCGGGCAGCACCATGTCCGGCGGCGCCACGCCGTCGATGATGGTGCGCCGGACCTGGGTCGGGAACTGGCGCAGGTACTCCAGCGCGGCGCGCGTGCCGTAGCTGCCGCCGATGAGGTTCCATTGCGGCACCCCCAGGGCCTCGCGCACCGCCTCCATGTCCTGCATGGCGATGGGCGTCGTGAAGAAACGCAGGCCGCCGTCCTGGCCGTAGGGCAGCTTTTCGAGTGCCGCGCGGCAGGCGTCCAGGCGGCGCATCTGCGCGGCCGTGTCGAGCTGCTCGGTGATGGGCAGCTTGCTGTCGTCCGGGCAGTCCAGCGGCGCGGAGCGGCCGGTGCCGCGCTGGTCCACGAACACCAGGTCGCGCCGGTTGTTCAGCCTGGACAGGCGCGGCAGCACGCGCGCCGCGATCTTGATCGCGCTCTGGCCGGGGCCGCCGGCCAGCATCAGCACGGCGTCGGGCTGCTTGTTGCGCGCCATCGCCGGGACCACGAGGTAGTGGATGTCGATCTTCACGCCGTCCGGCCGCGCCGGGTCCAGCGGGCGCTGCACGCTGCCGCATTGCAGCTCGTTGGGGATGCCGTCGATGCGGCAGGGCTTCAGCGGCGAGGCCGCGTGAGCCAGCGGCGCGCTGAGCGCCAGGGCGGCGGCGAGCGCACAGGCGCGCCGGGCGGGGAAGGGCATGGCAGGGCTCCAGGGATCGGATAGCCGCGAGTATCCGGGCCGCCCGGTGCGCCACCATGGCGCCGATGGCGGCTGGCAGTTTGGTGCGTTGAATGGTGCCTGACGCGCGATGAATGGCGGCGTATGCTGGCGCCGCCATCCAGCCTGCCCTTCAGCCCGCCATCGTCCACGAGAGCCTGCCATGACGCTTTGCCCCATCGCCCTCGTTGCCAGCTGCGCCAAGTGCCCGGCCTACAAGGTCTGCCCGTTGAAGACCGTCATCGGCGACGTGCCCAAGGCGCCGCCAGCCACCGCCGCCAGGCCGCGCAAGAAGTGACGGCCGGCGTCCTCGACCCCAACCCCTGCTGCGGCAACCGCGCCGCCATGAAAGGCTGAGCGTGCAGACACTCGACGAGATGCGTGACCGCTGCCTGCTGACCCACGAGCAGCATGCCGAGATCGGTGCCTGGGTCAGCCAGGCGCGCACCCCCGAAGCCATCCTGGCCATGCCTGATGCGCTGTGGCGCACGCTGGAGCTGGCCAGCGTGCTGATGGACGTGGACGCCGACCTGCGGGGCGAGCCGCCGCTGTCGGGGTTCTAGGCTGCCGCCAGCGCGCCGGCCATGACCAGGGCCAGCAGGCCCAGGCCGATGATGAACCAGTGCAGCACCGCCAGCAGCGCGGCGCGCAGCAGGGTCGTCCACCAACTGGCCGCATGGACCCGCTTCAATGCGATGACCGGGTAGATGTTGGACCAGGCCCAGACGACGAAGACGACCAGGCCCCAGGGCAGCAGCACAGCCACCAGCAGCATGCCGTACCAGGCCGCGTGCAGATGCATCGCGAAGACGAAGTGCGCGCCGTAGGCCTGACGCCAGAACAGCAGCTTCAGCAGGCCGGCGAAGAACGGCAGCGAGCACAGCACCGCGTAGGGCGCCAGTCCCATCATCGTCGCGCCCATCGCATGCATGGAGGCCTTGGGATCGGCGCGCCAATGCGTTTCGGCGCGGTGGACGCGGTCCTGCATGCCCTGGGGCAGCTGTGAGGCGAGGTCGGGGCTGAGGATGGTCGTGTCCCCGGAGCGCTCGGAAATCTTCTTCCTCGCCTTGGCGAACTTGGCCGCGGCGATCGAGTCCGCGGACGCCGCAGACGCTGCATCGGGCACCACCTGTGCCACCTCATCGCCCTCCTCGCCGTCCCGGCCTAGCGTGTGCGTGCTGCCCGGCATGAGCTTCAACGCCAGGAAGAACAGCAGGCCCAGCGTCAGCAGCAGGCGCAGCGGCAGCACATAGCGCTGCTTGCGGCCGGCGAGGTATTCGCGCGTCAGGAAGCCGGGCCTGGCCATCAGGCCCCACAGGCTCTTCCACAGCGTGCCCTCGACGGCGATGTAGTGGCTGACGAACTCGTGCACGAACTCGAACAGCGACGGCGGATGGTTGGCCGTGTCCTGGCCGCACTGGCTGCAGAAGCGCGCGTTCAGCGTCAGCGCAGTGCCGCAGTTCAGGCAATCGCCCGTGGCGCCGTGGCCGTGGCCGGCCCGGCCGCCGCCGGCCGCCAGACTGGCCAGGTCGGCCGAGGCCACCACGGCGGCGGTGCCGCCCGCCAGGCCGCTCAAGCCTGCGTCATCCATGTTCCGTCCCTCCGCAATGTCCGGCGTCCTTTGTGGCGCCGGGCGGGAGTGTGCCGCAGCAGGTCGGCGCAGGCTTAGCATTTGCCGCTTTCCCAGCCATTCATTTGGAGACGTTTGCCATGAAGCTCTATTTCGCCCCCGGCGCCTGCTCGCAGACCCCGCACATCGTGCTGCACGAGGCGGGCCTCGCCCACGAGGCCGTGCAGGTCAACCTGAAGACGCACCAGCTGCCCGACGGCAGCGACTACTACGCCATCAACCCGCGCGGTTATGTGCCGCTGCTGGAATTGGACGACGGCCAGCGCCTGACCGAGAACGCCGCGCTGGTGCAGTACCTGGCCGACCTGGCGCCTGCCAAGGGCCTGCTGCCACCGGCCGGTTCGCTGGCGCGCACGCGCGTGCAGGAATGGCTGGCCTTCATCGGCAGTGAGCTGCACAAGGGCTACTCGCCGCTGTTCAACCCGGCGCTGGCGGACGACGTGAAGGCCATCTTCAAGGCCAAGCTGGCCGACCGCTACCGCTGGGTGGACCAGCAGCTGGCCGGCAAGTCTTACCTGATGGGCGAGACGTTCTCGGTCGCCGACGCCTACTTCTTCGTCGTCACGAACTGGGCGCCGCGCGTGGGCGTGGACCTGGCGGGCCTGGAGAACGTCGCCGCCCACCAGGCGCGCATGCGCAACCGCCCGGCCGTGCAGGCGACGCTGAAGGCTGAAGGCCTTGCCTGATTGAGGGTCAGGCCTTGCGCGGGGCCGGCTTCATCAGCCCCTCGCAGGCCGACTTGGCCTTCGCATCGCTGCCGTCCAGCTTGCCGCAGACGCCGTCGAGCTGGGTCTTGAGCCGGCCCACCGCGGCGGCCTGCGCGGGTGACTGGTTCCAGCTGTTCAGCAGCGTGCCGACGCGCTTGAGCGAGCGTTCGCTGCGCTCGTAGAACGCGCCGGGGTCCTTCTCGGCCTCGGTGAACAGTTGGGCCGCGGCCTTCTCGATGCGCGGCGTGTCTTCCGGGCTCAGTTCGATCAGCGCGGCGAAATAGCCCGAGCCCCATTGCAGCCGCGTGGCCGGGCCTTCGCTCTTGTTGAAGGCCTCTTCGTACCAGCGCAGCGCCTCCAGCTTCTTGCCCTGCTTCTTCGCGTTGCCGGCGAGCTGGCTCATCAGGTAGTAGGGCGAGTGGCTGCGCGCCAGCGCCGACTTCAGCAGGTCGTCGCTTTCCTTCCACAGGCCGGCACGGCCGAGCAGGTAGGCGGCGCCGGTGACGACGGCCTGGCGCTCATAGCCATCGGTGATTTCGCGGTTGGCGCGGGCGGCCTGGTCGCGTGCCTCGTTCAGCAGCGCGGCGGGGATGTTCTTCGGGTTGGGGTCGTCCTTGGGCGAGTCGATGCGGGCCAGGTCGATGCGGCCCTGCAGCGCGTTCAGCCGGTCGGCGCGGGACAGCGTGGCGTCCTCGTTCAGCCGCTTCAGCGCGGCGTCGAACTCGGCGACCAGCGCGCTGCGCGCGTCACCCGGTTGCGGCGTCAGCGCCTTGACGAGGTCGGGCGCTTCGTTGGTCAGCACGTCCATCTGCGAACGCGACTGTGCCTGGTCGGCCAGCACGGCGCGCAGGCGCGGCAACTGGGCCGCGTCGGCTGTCTTGCCATCGGCCAGCGCGCCGATGGACTTCAGCCACAGCCGCGTCGCCGTCTCGGCGTCGGCGCCCTCGCTGGCGCGGGCGAGCTGCGCCAGCGTCGCGGCGCGCTGTTCAACAGGCAGCAGTTGCTGCTCGTCGGTCTCCCAGCCGTAAAAGCCCAGCAGACGCCATTCGTTGGCGGACAGCTTCTTGCCGTTGGATTTGGGATTCAGGGCATCCGCCAGCACGGCCTTGACCGGGCGGCCGCTGGACAGCCCCAGCTGCAGCACCTTCATGACCTGGGCCGCGTCCGCCTCGCCGGGCAGGCGGGTGATCTCGCTCCCGTTGGGGTTGAACAGGATCAGCGTCGGGTAGCCGCGCACCTTGAAGCGCGTGCCCAGCTTCTGCGCGCCGGGCGCGTCGCCGTCGATGCCCACGGCGACGAAGGCCTTGCTCTGCTCGATGAAGTCCGCGCGGTTGAACAGCGTCGCCTTGAGCTGGTTGCACGGCGGGCACCACTTGGCACCCCAGTACAGCAGCACCGGTTTCTTCTCGGCCTTGGCCTGGGTGAAGTAGCGGTCGATGTCGGCGTCGGCTGCGGCGGCCTGCCAGCTCACGCCGGGGCCGGTGCTGGCATGGGCGGCCGGCGTGGTGGCCAGCAGCAGGGCGGTGGAGAGCGCGGCGAACAGAGGAGCGAGCTTCATCGGATGGTGAGATGAATTGGATCGGAGCGAGGATTTTGCGCCCCGGCCGGCCCGCAGAATCTGCACATGGCGAATAAGCTCAATCCCAAACTGGATGAAGCGCTGGCCGCGCTGCGGGAGCGCGCCCGGCCCGAGCAGCTCGGCGCCATGGCCCGCTTCGGCCTGACCGGCGACGCCCGGCTGGGCCTGGCGGTGCCCACGCTGCGCGCATTGGCCCGGGCGTTCAAGCGCGATCACGACCTCGCGCTGGCGCTGTGGGACACCGGCATCCCCGATGCCCAGCTGTTGGCCGGCATGGTGGCGGAGCCTGCGAAGCTGACCGTGGCGCAGATGGACCACTGGGTGGCCGGCATGCGCGCCTGGGACGTCTGCGACCAGGCCTGCACCAATGCGTTCGTCTGGAGCCCGTTGGCCTGGGCGCAGATCCCGCGCTGGGCAGCGCGTGAGGCGGCGTTCGAGAAGCGCGCCGGCTTCGCACTGCTGGCCGTCGCCGCAGTGCACCAGAAGCAGCGGCCGGACGCCGACTTCATTGCCCGGCTGCCGCTCATCGAGGCCGCGGCCGACGACGACCGCAACTTCGTCAAGAAAGCCGTGAACTGGGCGCTGCGCCAGATCGGCAAACGCAGTGAGGCGTTGCGTGAGCCTGCGCTTACTTTGGCGGAGCGCCTGTGTGCGCGCAGCGAGCCATCGGCCCGTTGGATCGGCAGCGATGCCCGGCGGGAGCTGCGTCGGCGCGCGTGAACTGGGACGCGAAGCCGTTCGGCGAGCGTCAGAAAATGACTCTGACCCCATATTTATCTCCCCCTTGCGGGGGATGTCGGGGGAGGGCCTGCGCCGCGCTTCCCCCCTCGATCCACCCAAAGGGCGATGGTGGGCAGCGGGGTCGGCGCCGATGCTGACGGTGTGACGTTTTTCACGTCGAACCGATCCACCCGCCCCACCTGGAGCCTGCCATGCAAACCCTGAACGCCTTGCCAGACCTGCGGTCCAACGCGCTGCTGTCCATGATGGGCCAAATGCCCGGTCGCAGCCCGGCCGATGTCCGCAAGCCGGCGGAGATCTGCGGCTGGTTCGACTCCAGCCTCGACCTCGCCAAGGGCCTGGAGGTCACCGAGGAGGACAACAACACGATGTACCAGCTCTGGGAACTCTCCCGGCGCTGAGTCAGAGCCGGCACGCGAGCTGGGTGCCCTGCAGGATGGCCCGCTTCGCGTCCAGCTCGCCAGCCTCCAGCGCACCGCCGACCAGGTGCACGCTGACGCCCGCCGCCTTCAACGGCGCCTCCAGCTCGCGCAGCGGCTCCTGGCCCGCGCACAGCACGATGGTGTCGGCCTCGATCAGCTGCGCGTCCGCCCGCTTCTCGCCATGGCTGACCCACAAGCCCTCCGGCGTGATGCCCTCGTAGTTGACGCTGGCCAGCATGTCCACCTGCTTCATCTTCAGCGCCGCGCGGTGGATCCAGCCGGTCGTCTTGCCCAGGCCCGCGCCCAGCTTGCCGGCCTTGCGTTGCAGCAGCGTGATCTGGCGTGTGGGCGCTTCCGGGGCCGGTCGCAGCAGGCCCGCCCGCACCTGCGCCGGGTCGCCCACGCCCCAGTGCTTGCGCCAGGCGGCGTCGTCCAGCGTCAGCGAGTGGCCGGCCTCCAGCAGGTACTCCGCCACGTCGAAGCCGATGCCACCCGCGCCCACGATGGCCACCCGCGCGCCCACCGGCCGGTCGTGCCGCAGCACGTCGATGTAGCTCAGCACCTGGCCGCGGGCGATGCCCTCATCCTGGCCCTTGATCTTCGGGTCGCGCGGGCTCACGCCGGTGGCCAGCAGCACGTCGTCGAAGCCGGTCAGCTCGTCCGCCCGCACCCGGCAGTTCAACTTGAGGTCGACGCCGGTGACGTCGAGGCGGCGACGGAAGTAGCGCAGCGTCTCGCTGAACTCTTCCTTGCCCGGGATGCGCCGGGCCATGTTGAACTGGCCGCCGATCTCGTGGGCCGCGTCGAACAGCGTCACCGCGTGCCCGCGCTCGGCCAGCGTCGTCGCCGCGGCCAGCCCCGCCGGGCCGGCGCCCACGACGGCGATGCGTTTCCTGGCACCCGTCACCGGCCGCAGCACGATCTCCCGCTCATAGGCCGCGCGCGGGTTCACGAGGCACGTGGAAATCTTCTGCGCGAAGGTGTGGTCCAGGCAGGCCTGGTTGCAGGCGATGCAGGTGTTGATCTCGTCCGCGCGGCCCTGCCTGGCCTTCTGCACGAAGTGCGAATCGGCCAGGAACGGCCGCGCCATCGACACCATGTCGGCCGAGCCGTCCGCCAGCACCCCTTCGGCCACCGCCGGCGTGTTGATGCGGTTGCTGGTGATCAGCGGCGTCGTGATGCCCTCGGCCCGCAGTTGCGCACGCAGCTTCGCCGTGACCCACGCAAACCCGGCGCGCGGCACGCTGGTGGCGATGGTCGGGATGCGCGCCTCGTGCCAGCCGATGCCGGTGTTGATGAGCGTCGCGCCGCCACGCGACACGCGCCGCGCCAGCTCCAGCACCTCGTCCCACGAGCTGCCGTCCGGCACCAGGTCCAGCATGGACAGGCGGTAGATGATGATGAAATCCGGCCCCACCGCCTCGCGCATGCGCGCCAGGATCTCCAGCGGCAGCCGCATGCGGTTCTCGTACGAGCCACCCCAGTCGTCGCTGCGCTGGTTGGTGTGCGTGACGAGGAACTGGTTGATGAAGTAACCCTCGGAGCCCATCACCTCGACGCCGTCGTAGCCGGCCTCGCGGGCCAGCTTCGCGCAGCGGATGAAGGCGCGGATCTGCCGCTCGATCCCGCGGGCAGACAGCTCGCGCGGTGTGAACGGGCTGATGGGCGACTGGATGCGCGACGGCGCCACGCACAGCGGCGAGTAGCCGTAGCGGCCCGTGTGCAGGATCTGCAGCGCGATCTTGCCGCCCTCCGCGTGCACCGCGTCCGTGATGATCTTGTGGCGCCGCGCCGCGCCGCTGGTGGCCAGCGTGCCGGCGAACGGCTTGGCCCAACCCTCGATGTTGGGCGCAAAGCCCCCCGTCACGATCAGTCCCACGTCGCCCTTGGCCCGCTCGGCGAAAAACACCGCCATGCGCTCGAAGTGCTTGGCGCCGTCCTCCAGGCCGGTGTGCATGCTGCCCATCAGCACGCGGTTCTTCAGCGTCGTGAAGCCGAGGTCCAGGGGGGCGAGGAGATGGGGATAGTTCATGCCGGCGATGCTAGCGACGCGGTCGCGCCGAAATTGGAGGGGTCTCCTCACCTGGGAGATACCCGCGCAGCAACAGTTCTTCACCGGCTGCTGGATGGCGGACACCGTGACGTCCTCCGCATGAGTTCTAATCGCAAGTCCGCGTATTTGGGGATAGGCCCGGCGGTTTGGTTTTTTCGGAGAGTTCTCGATGCGATTCACCCCTTGGGCCACCCGGCTGGTCCTCACGCTGAGCCTGTCGTCCGCTGCCCTTCTGACCGCCTGCGGCGGCGGCGGTAGCAGCAGCACCGCGCAGGTCCGCCTGCTCAATGCCACCCAGTCCTACCCGCAGCTGGACCTGACGGTCAATGACAAGACCATCAACAGCAAGATCGCGTACGCCACCGTGGGCAGCTACGGCGACGTCGACACCGCCAACACCGCCAGCAAGGTGCTGACCAGCGACGTCGGCACCAGCGTCTCGGCCACGACGCCCACGCTGGCAGGCGGCACGGCCTACACCTACATTTCCTACGGTTTCGCGGGCGCCGTGCGCACCACGCTGCTGCAGGAAGCCGAAACGGCACCCGATGCCAACAAGGCCAAGCTGTTGATCCTGAACCTGGCGCCCGACGCCGGCGCACTGGACGTCTACGTGACGGCCAGCACGGATTCGCTGGACACGGCCACGCCGGTCACGTCCAACCTGCAGGGCGGCGCGGGCAGCGGCTACAACCAGATCAACTCCGGCACCTTCCGCATCCGCATCACCGGCTACACCAAGAAGGGCAACGACCTGCGCCTGGACATCCCGGCCGTCACGCTCGCGTCGGCCAGCGTCAACACGCTGGTCCTGACGTCCACCTCCGGCGGCGTGCTGGTCAACGGCATGCAGCTGATCCAGAAGGGCGCGGTCACGGGCTACGCCAACACGCTGACGCGCGTGCGCGCCGTCAATGCGCTGGCCGGTTCGCCCGTCGTGGCTGCCACGGTCAACGGCAACAACATCCTGCCCGCGTCCCTGCCGCCCAACAAGACCGACTACTTCAGCTTCACCGCTGGCGCCAGCACGACATCCATCACGGTCAACAGCATCCCGCTGACGGTCGGCTCGCCCAACTTCGCGGCGGGCGGCGACTACACGCTGCTGATCTGGGGCGACGCTTCCGCGCCGCAACTGGCCGTGCTCAGCGACGACAACCGCCTGCCCACCGTCACGGGCAACGTGAAGATGCGGCTGGTCAACGGCCTGTCCGTTGCCGGCTCGCTGGCATCGCTGAACGTCGACTTCCAGACCCAGGCCAGCAACGTGCTGCCCGGCACCAGCTCTGCACCGGCCAGCATCAGCTCTTCCACCGGCGCGGTCGTCACCGTGAACTCGCCGCTGAAGGTCGACGCGCTGTACAACCCGTCGTCGGGCACGACTTCGGGCCTGACCCCGCTGACGGCCAACGGCGTCTACACCATCTTCATCATGGGCGACCCGAACAACCCCAAGGGCAGTCTCAGCAAGGACCGCTGATCGGCGTCCAGCCAGGCATCCAACGCCAGCCCCTCGCGCCTCCCGGCCGAGGGGCTTTTTGCTGCCCGTCGCGCGAAGATCGCCCCCATGCCCGCCACGCCCACCCGCGTCCACCTGCAGCGCCTGCGCCTGCTGTGGCGCAGTGCCGGCTGGCCCAGCCACGACTTCGTCGAGGTCGAGCTGCTGGCGGCCGGCTGGATCGAGCGGCTGCAGGAGGCCGACGGCCGCGAGCGCCTGCGCGTGACGGACGCCGGTGTCGCAGCGCTGGCGGCCTCGCTGACGCGCAACCGCGCCGCCCGCGATGCCCACGAGACGCTGGTCGAGCGCGTCGCCACCGAGATGCAGCGCGCCGGCCGCATCGCCTGGCGCGGCCTGGCCCTGCGCGCCGGGCTGCCCGGCGAGGACGGCCGCACGGTGTGGGTCAACGCCATGCCCGACGTCTACTCCATCCGCCACAGCACCGTCGAGGACTACCTGGAGCCCGCCATCCACGAGATCAAGGTCAGCCGCGCCGACCTGCTGGGCGAGCTGCGCCGCCCGGCCAAGTCCGCCGCCTACCGGGCGCTGTGCGGGCAGTGCTGGTTCGTCATCAAGGCCGGCATCGCCGAGACCGACGAGATCCCGCCCGAGTACGGTGTGCTGATCGGCCACGACAGCCACCTCGAACTCGCCCGCCCCGCGCCCAGGCGCGCCTGCAAGCCCGACTTCGCCACCTGGATGGTGCTGGCCCGGGCCACGCCGTTGCTGCCGCCCGACGACGCGCAGTCCGAGCTCGGCTGACAAGCTGCCCATAATCGCCGCGGCACAAAAAAGACCGAGGGAGGCGCGATGGCGAGCGCATGCAAGAGGATGCTGGCCGGCATTGGCCTGCTGTGGACGCTGCTGGCCGGCGCCGCGCCGCTTCAGGCGCCCCGGGGCGTGAGCTTTGCGCCGCCGCCGGCATGGGTGGACCCGCAGGCCGCCCCGCTGGACGCGACGGCGCCTGCCGAGGGCCTGAGCCAGGGCCGGCATTACCTGCTCGCCGACGAGCAGGTCCGCGTGGCCGGCAACACGTTGACGGACTACCAGCACCTGGCCACGCGCGCCGTCAACGAGCGCGGTGTCGAGGACGTCGCCAATGTGCAGATCCGCTTCGACCCGAGCTACCAGACCCTCACCATCCACCGCATCGAGGTGCTGCGCGCGGGCAAGGCCGTATCCCGCGTGTCGCCCGACGCGGTCAAGCTGCTGCAGCGCGAGGCCAGCCTGGAATCGCTGATCTTCGACGGCCGCCTCACCGCGCACGTCGCGCTGCACGACGTGCGTGTGGGCGACGTGGTCGAGACCGTCTACAGCGTGCAAGGCCACAACCCCGTCTTCGGCGCGCACCGCTTCGGCAGCTTCGACCTCGAATGGGGCATGCCCGTCGCCTACCGCCATGCGCGGCTGCTGTGGCCGCAGGGGCGGCCGCTGCACTGGAAGCTGCACAACGGCGCGCAGGCCGCCACCGTCGCCGAGACCCGCGGCGAACTGGACCACCGCTGGCGCCTGCGCAACGTGCCGGCGCGGCTGACCGACAGCGACAGTCCCGGCTGGTACGACCCCTATGCCTGGGCCGAATGGGGCGAGTTCGCGGACTGGGCCGCCGTGGCCCGCTGGGCGCTGCCGCTGTACCAGCTGCCGGCCGGCCCGCTGCCCGCCGTGGACCGCGAGGTGGCACGCATCGCCGCCGCGACGCAGGACCCCGAGCAGCGCCTGCTCGCGGCGCTGCGTTTCGTGCAGCGCGAGGTGCGCTACCTCGGCATCGAGATGGGCGCCAACTCGCACGCGCCGCACACGCCCGAGCTGGTGTTGCAGCGCCGCTTCGGCGACTGCAAGGACAAGACGCTGCTCAGTCTGGCCCTGCTGCGCGGCCTGGGCATCCCGGCGCGCGCGGCGCTGGTGCACACCGGCCTGCGCCAGGCCGCGGCCGACCGCCTGCCCACGCCCTGGGCGTTCAACCATGTGCTGGTGCAGGCCGACCTCGGCGAGCGCCGTGTGTGGCTGGACCCCACGCGCACGCCGCAGGCGGGCAAGGGCGTCGCGCAATGGGTGCAGGCCGACTTCGGCCGCGCGTTGCTGGTGGACGCCGGCACGCGCGAGTTCGTGCCCATGGCCGGCCCCGAGGCGCGCCTGCTGCGGCGCGACATGCGCACCGTGCTGGATGCCAGCGCGGGCTTCGACAAGCCCACGACCTTCACCGTCACGACGCAGGCCTACGGCGAGTCCGCCGAGCAGCTGCGCAACGCGCTGGCCACCACCTCGCGCGAAGACCTGCAGAAGCAGTACCTCGACTTCTACGCCGCCAGCTACACCGGCCTGGCCGTGGACCAGCCGTTCACGGTGCGCGACGACACCGATGCCAACCAGGTGGAGCTGGTCGAGCACTACCGCATGCCCGCCTACTGGGTGCGCGACGACAAGCGCGAGCGCTGGGTCGGCGACCTGGAGGTGCCCGACCTGCAGGAATGGCTGCGCCGGCCCAAGGGCCTGAACCGGCAGGGCCCGCTCGCGCTGCGCCACCCGGTGGACTTCAGGCTGGTCAGCGAGTTCCGCCTGCCGCAGCGCTGGCAGCTCAAGCCCGACCCGCTGCTCGTCGAGGACGCCGCCTTCGTGCTGCGCCGCGAGGAGGCCTGGCCGGACGCCCGCACGCTGGTGCTGACCGACCGCTACCAGAGCCGCAGCGACCACGTCGGCGCCGCCGACATGGCCCGCTACGTGGCCCAGCTCGACAAGGCCCGCACCGGCATCAACTACAACCTCTACCACCAGGATGGCGCGGACACGGCCACCGTCGCCGGCGGCGATTCGCCGCACTGGGTGCCGGTGATGGCGGGCCTGATCGGGCTGGGTGCGCTGATCTGGCTGGTGCGCCGCCTGGCCCGCTGGGACCCGCAGCCGCGGCCCCACGGCGCGCCGGTCGAGACCGCCATCGGCGGCTGGCTGTATCTGCCGGTGATCGGCCTGTTCGCGTCGCTGGTGCGGGTGGGCAACGCGTTGGTCGAGTCGGCGCCGGCGCTGACCGTGCAGGCCTGGACGGCGCTGACCCGGCCTGGCTCGCCGGCCTACCACCCGCTGTGGGCGCCCACCTTGATCGTGGAGTCGCTGTTGAACCTGGCCATCGCCATGGGTGCGGTGCTGCTGCTGTGGCTGATGCTGAACCGGCGCAGCAGCCTGCCGCGGCTCTACATCGCCTGGTGGGTGCTCGTCGTCGTGACGCTGCTGGGCGACGCCGCGATGCACCAGCTCATCCCTGCGCTGGCCGGCGACTGGACCGACAAGAACAGTGTCGAGCTGGGCCGCACCTGCGTGTTCGGCGTCATCTGGATCAGCTACTTCCTGCGCTCGGACCGTGTGCGCCGCACCTTTGTCTGCCGACGCCGCGCGGCCACCGCGCCGCCGGACGCTGCAGAATCCGCGGGCAGCCCCGCCTCATGAGCCCTCCATGGACCGAACCGCCCCGCACGACACCGCCCCGCTCGACGTCCGCTGCCCGCGCTGCGGCGGCGGCTTCGAGTGCGGCGTGAACGCGGGCCACTGCGCCTGCTTCGGCATCCGGCTGACCGACACGCTGCGCACCGAGCTGGCCGCGCGGTACAGCGGCTGCCTGTGCCTGGCCTGCCTGCGCGAGCTGATCGATGCCGACCGGGCCGACCCGGCCGCAGGGCCCGGCTGATTCGCGCGAGGGTCCTGGGCGAGACACATCGCGGCATCGTTTGGCAGGCATGATGCCCGCCTGATGCCTGTCACGTCCGCCATCGACCGCGTTGCGCCGCCGCTCTTCATCTTCATCTGGGCCACCGGCTACATCGCCGCCAAGCTGGCAGCGCCCTATGCCGACCCGCTGACCTTCCTGGCCTGGCGCTATGCCGGCGTCGTGGTGCTGATGCTGGTGCTGGCCCTGGCCGCCCGCGCGGCCTGGCCCACGCGCCGCGAGATGCTGCACCTGGCCGTGGCCGGCATCGGCATCCAGGCGCTGTACCTGGGCGGCGTCTGGGTCGCCATCCGCCAGAGCCTGCCGGCGGGCACGGCGGCGCTCATCGTCAACCTGCAGCCGGTGCTGGTCGCCGCGCTGGCGCCGCTGATCGGCGAACGCGTGGCGCCGCGGCAGTGGCTGGGCGTGGCGCTGGGCCTGGGCGGCGTGCTGCTGGTCATCTGGCACAAGCTCAACCTGGGCGCCAGCTTCGGCCCGCCGCTGGGGCTGTGCCTGATGGCACTGCTCGCGATCACCGCCGGCACGCTGTACCAGAAGCGCTTCGTGCCGCACTTCGACCTGCGCACCGGCCAGGTCGTGCAATTCGCCGCCGCGCTGGCCGTCACGCTGCCGCTGGCGTGGGCGCTGGAGCCCATGCGCATCGAATGGAACGCACCGGTCATCGCGGCGATGGCCTGGAGCGTGCTCGTGCTGACGGCCGGCGGCATCAGCCTGATGTTCTACATGCTGCGCCACGGCCGCGTGACGGCGGTGTCGAGCACGATGTACCTGGTGCCGTCTGTCACCGCGGTGATGGCGTGGCTGCTGTTCGGCGAGACACTGGGCGCACAAGCCATCGCCGGCATGGGGGTGACGCTGCTGGGCGTCTACCTCGTCGTCGCGAAGAAAACGGAGACCTCTGCATGACCCGAGCGCATCACAAGTTCTGGCCCGCGCGCGTGCCGCACGCCATCGAGCCGCCGGCCACGGCGCTGCCCGACAACCTGCTGGTCAACGCGCGCCGCTTCCCGCACCGGCCGGCGCTGGTCTTCCTGGGCCAGACCACCACCTACGCCCAGCTGGCCGCGCAGGTGCAGCGCATGGCAGCCTGGCTCGCGCAGCGCGGCATCGCCCGCGGCGACCGCGTGCTGGTGGACCTGCAGAACTGCCCGCAACTGGTCATCGCCCACTACGCCATCCTGAGTGCCAATGCCGTCGTCGTGCCGGTCAACCCGATGAACCGCGCGGCCGAGATCCGGCACCTCATCGAGGACAGCGGCGCCGTGCTGGCCATCACCAGCGCGGACCTCAGCGCCGAATGGCTGTCTGCCGGCATGGCTGCCAAGGACATGCTGGTCACGCGGCTGGCCGAGGTGCTGCCCGGCGGCCAGGTCGGTGCCGACGCGGGCCTGCCATCCGGCTGGGCGGACTGGCTCAACACCGACGTCGCGCTGCCGGCCGGTGCCACCGCCTGGGCGGATGCCATGGCCTGCACCGCCGAGCCGCCCGAGACCACCGTGGGTGCCGACGACCTCGCGCTGCTGCCCTACACCAGCGGCACCACCGGCAATCCCAAGGGCTGCATGCACCTGCACCGCAGCCTGCAGCACAACGTCTTCGCCGGCGGCCTGTGGGCCAACGCCAACCACGAGGACGTCATCCTCGGCGTGGTGCCCATGTTCCACATCACCGGCATGGTGGTCGTCATGCACGGCACGCTGGCCGTGGGCGCGGCGCTGGTGCTGATGCCGCGCTGGCAGCGCGAGTACGCCGCGCGGCTCATCCAGGACCACCGCGTCACGCGCTGGACCAACATCCCCACCATGGTCATCGACCTGCTGGCCAGCCCGCACGTGGACACGTTCGACCTCAGCAGCATGATCTCCATCGGCGGCGGCGGCGCGGCCATGCCGCAGGCCATCGCCGAGCGGCTGTGGCAGCGCTACGGCCTGCGCTACATGGAAGGCTACGGCCTCACCGAGACCGCCGCGCCCAGCCACAGCAACCCCTACGACGCCCCCAAGCAGCAGTGCCTGGGCGTGCCCTACATGAGCTGCGACGCCCGCGTGATCGACCCCGACACGCTGCGTGAGCTGCCGGTCGGCGAGAGCGGCGAGATCATCGTGCACGGCCCCATGGTGTTCGACGGCTACTGGCGCCGCCCCGATGCGACGCGGTCCGCCTTCATCGAGTTCGAGGGCCGGCGCTTCTTCCGCACCGGCGACATCGGCTACGTCGACGCCGACGGCTACTTCTTCATGACCGACCGCCTCAAGCGCATGATCAATGCCAGCGGCTTCAAGGTCTGGCCGGCCGAGGTCGAGAACCTCATGCACGCCCACCCCGGCATCGCCGAGGCCTGCATCATCTCGGCGCCCGACGCCTACCGCGGCGAGACGGTCAAGGCCGTGGTCGTGCGGCGCATCGGCCACGAGTCGCTGACGGCCGAGCAACTGCGCGACTGGTGCCGCGCCAACATGGCCGCCTACAAGGTGCCGGCCGTCGTCGAGTTCGTCGACACGCTGCCCAAGAGCGGCGCCGGCAAGGTCATGTGGCGCGCGCTGCAGGAGCGCGAGAAGGCGAAGTGATGGCCGCGGCGCAGGCCCCGGCCGAAGACGCCGCACGGTTGACGGCGCTCGTGCGCGCCACGCCCTGGTTCATGGCGGCACTGCGGGCCGGTCGCGAACTGAGGCTGGCGCAGTGGTGCATCGGCGCGGGCGCGCTGCGCAACCTCGTCTGGGACGCGCTGCACGACCAGCCGCCATCGGCGCTGCCCGACGTGGACTTCGCGTTCTTCTGCGCCGCCGACGTCGGTGCGGACCGCGATGCCGCGCTGCAGCGCCGGCTCGGCGAACTCTGCCCCGGCCTGCCCTGGGAGGTGACCAACCAGGCCGACGTGCACCTGTGGTTCGAGGCGCATTTCGGCCATGCCGTCGAACCGTTGCGATCGCTGCAGGATGCCGTCGCGACGTGGCCCGAGCCGGCCACGGCGGTTGGCGTGTGGCTGGACGCGCACGACGACCTGCATGTCATCGCGCCGCTGGGCCTGGACGACCTGCTGGGCCTGCGCGTGCGGCGCAACCCGCGGCGCGTTAGCGTCGCCACCTACCGCGAACGCTGCGCCAGCAAGCGCTACGCCGAACGCTGGCCGCGCGTCTGCGTGGAGCCGGCCTGACGGCTCAGGGGCCGAGGCGGCTTGCGATCAAGGTCGCGAAGGTCTTCACGCCGGTCCGCATGCTCTCCTCGTCGACGGCGAAGTTGGGCGTGTGGTTCATCGCGGTGATGCCCTTGTCGGCATTGCTGCCGCCGAGGAAGAAGTACACGCCCGGCACGCGCTGCTGGAAGTAGGCGAAGTCGTCGTTGAAGAACGGCCCCTGACCGTGGGCGAGCTGCACCGCGTCGGCGCCGAAGGCCTGGCGGATCGTCTGCATGGCCGAGCGCGTCAGGGCCGGGTCGTTGAGCACCGTCGGGTTCTGCTGGATGAAGTCCACGGACAGCAGCTGGCCGCCATGGCCGCTCGCTTCGACGACCTGGGTCACGCGCGGGATGATGCTGGCGAGCCGGGCCGCGTCCGTCTCGTACAGGTCGGCCTCCAGGTTCACCGTGCCCGCGCCCGTGCGCGTCGGCTGCAGCCGGTCGACGATCAGGTAGTCCTGGAAGGCCGTGGTCGCCGATGTCAGGCCGACGCCCGGCTCGGCGATGCGCTGGATCTCCCACGGCCTGGCCTGTGGCCGGCTGCGCGCCAGCGCGCCTTGCACCTGCCCGGCGAGCTGCTCGATCTCGGCGGCCGTCAGGCCGTCCTTCAGCGCGATGCGGATGCGCCGTTGGTAGGCGAACATCTCGCCGTGCCGCACGACGATCTGGCCGACCGGCAGTGCCGTCACATGCACGCCGTAGATCTCGTCGATGGGCAGCGCGGTGAGCAGGCCGCGGTCCAGCATGGCCTTGGCGCCGCGGAAGGTCTCTTCCTCGGGCTGGAAGATGAAGACGGCGTTGCCATGCAGCTGGTCGCGGTGCTGGGCGAGGACCTCGGCGATGCCCAGTGCGATGGCGATGTGGGTGTCGTGCCCGCAGCCGTGATGGACGCCGGGCGTCTGCGAGCGGAACGGCGTGGCGTCGACGAGGTAGGTCTGCAGTGCGTCGAGCTCGGCCCGCCAGGCGATGGTGCGGCCCGCATGGGCGCCACGCAGGACGCCCACCACGCTGTGTCCGTACAGGCCGATCTGCACCTCCAGCCCCAGCGTGCGCAGCCGCGCGGCCACCGTGGCCGCGGTGCGTGCCTCCTGGCCGGCGAGTTCTGGGTGGGCATGCAGGTCGCGCCGCAGCGCCACCAGCGGCCCGTGGGCGCGGTCGGTCTGCAACGCGATGGCCTGGGCCGTGACGGCGTGTTCGGGGGGCGTCTGGCCCGCTGCATACAGCGGGACGAGGATGGCGAGAAGCAGCGCAGCGAGTCGGATCATGGGGCGGGGTTTTCGGGGAACCGCTGCAGTGTGGCGCATGCCGCGCCCGCGCCACAACGGCTCGTCCACCCAAGCTGCCGGTTCTTCTCACCCGGTCGCACCGCGCCCTGCGCGGTGCGTGGCCCGGCGTCAGGCCGGCAGCGCGTCGCGCAAGGCCTTGACCTGGTCGTGGTTGGCCTGGGCACCCTGCATCTGGCG
The DNA here is from genome assembly GCF_965229315.1 of Roseateles sp. Taxonomy (GTDB): domain Bacteria; phylum Pseudomonadota; class Gammaproteobacteria; order Burkholderiales; family Burkholderiaceae_C; genus Pelomonas. Next base: position 629,166 of record NZ_CBDDJA010000001.1, on the reverse strand, counting down.
TTCGATCAGCGTGCGGGCTTCGGGCGTCAGGTCGGCCTTCAGCGCCTTGCGGTAGCGGCCCAGGGCGGCGTCCTCGCCGCGCTCGGCTTCGTCGAGGATGCGGCGGTCGGAATCCGGCGTCAGCGCATCCTTCACGCTGATCCAGCCGCGGTGCAGCGCACCCAACGCCGTGCCGTGCTCGGCGGGCTTGCCGCCCAGCCGCAGCACCAGCGCGTTCAGCTCTGCCACGGCCGTGCGGCAGTCAGCGGCGCGGCGCTGCAGCGTCGTCTTCAGGTTTGCGGCCTGCACGCGCTCGGCGCACTGCGTGAAACCATATTCGCCGTCCCTGGCGTTCTCGATGAGGTCGTTCAGGGCGTCGATGGAGGCTTCGGTCTGCGTGGTCATAAAAACTCCTTGGCTGGGGGGCGAACCACCTGTCCGCCCGGTGCAGCCATGGTGGCCGCCCGCTGCCGGCGTCGGCGCAGGAGCCCGTCAACTGGGCAGGTAGGAGAAGACGCTGCCTGTGCGGCGCGCGGCGCGCCCGGAACACTCGCTACATTCGACCCCATGCGCCCGACCTTTTTCGCAGCAGCGCTGCTCCACCTTGCCACGCTGTCCGGCCCGGCGCTGGCCGACCGCGACGCGCTCTGGCACATCATCGACGCCCGCTGCGTGCCCGCGGCGACGGCCGCTGCCGAGCTGCCGCCGCCCTGCGCTCGCGTGGATCGCGCCGAGGGCTGGGCGACGATGAAGGACCGCCGCGGCGTGCTGCAGTACCTGCTGCTGCCCACGGCCAGGATCAGCGGCATCGAGAGCCCCGCCTTGCTGGAGGCCGGCACGCCCAACTACTTCGCCCAGTCCTGGCGCTCGCGCGACCTGCTGGACCGCCTGCGCGGTCAGCCGCTGCCGCGCGAGGCCGTGTCGCTGGCGCTGAATCCCGTCCGCCGCCGCAGCCAGGACCAGCTGCACATCCACATCTCCTGCGTGCGGCCGGAGCTGCTGGCCAAGCTGTCGGCGGACGAAGCCGACCTCTCGCCGACGTCCTGGACGCCGCTGCGTGGCGGCTGGCTGAACCATGCCTGGTTCGTGAAGCGCGTGGATGGCGAGACGCTGGACGGCGTCAACCCCATCGCCGACGTGGCCGCCCACCTGCCGGGCGCGGCCGAGGACATGGGAGGCATCGGCGTCAGCGTCGTGGCCATGACGTTCAAGGGCGGCCAGCCCGGCTTCGTGCTGATGGCCACCCGCTGGAACCCCGACGACCGCAGCAGCGGCTCGGCCGAGCACGACGTGCAGGACCACGACTGCGCCATCCTCAGCGGCAGCAAGACGTCGAAGGTCACCGAGGCGCAGACCTCCGGCGCCGAAGACTGAGCGCGGCAGCGTTCAACCGTCCGGTTAGGGGATGACGCCGGCCGCAGCGCTTCGTGCTGCTGTCCCAGCGCGTGTGCCGGTAGCGCGCCAGGCTGCCGCGCCAACTGCGGTGACACCCCGCGGATGAGGGGTGCGGGGCCGCCAGGGTCCGGGCATCCCCCTAATGCGCTTGTCACACGTCACCGCCTACATTCGCCGCAACCCACCTGTCCAGAAGCTGATCGCTGGCCGGGGTCCAACCATCGGAGGAAATCCCGTGCAGCTCTCCACCCTGTCTTCGTCGCTGGCCGCCATCGCGCTGTCCACGCTGGCCATGTCCGCGCACGCCGGCTTCTACACCTACACCGGCGACACCACGGGCGGCCCGACCTTCAACCGTCCGGACATCGACTACGCCGACTACCCGTTCCAGGAGGTGCCGTCCGGCCTGAGCGGCGACGCCACCGACGTGGCGTACCACGCGTTCACATTCACGGTGGGCGTGAGCGGCATCTACACCTTCCTGACGCAGTCCGACGACGTCAACTACGACACCTTCGTCATCCTCTACAGCGGCACGTTCAACCCCGCCGATGCGCTGACCAACGCCGTCGCGGCCAGCGATGACGCCGTGTTCCCCAACACCTCCGGCCTGGTCTTCAGCCTGGTGGCGGGCAACAGCTACACCTACGTCGTGACCGGCTACGACAACGACCAGTTCGGTGCCTTCAGCACGACCATCAGCGGCCCGGGCGCCATCGCCGCCGTGCCGGAACCCGCCACCTTCGGCCTGATGGGCCTGGGCGTTGCCGGCCTCGCCGCGTTCGCCCGCCGCCGCCGTGTAGCGCTGAACGACTGACCCCGCCGGGTTCGACACCGCAACAGCAGAAGGGGCCGCGAGGCCCCTTCTTTCGTTGACGAGCGTGGCGATCAGCGGCGGCGCCGCGCCGCCGCACCCAGGCCCGCCAGGCCCAGCGCCATCAGGCCGAAGGTGGCCGGCTCGGGCACCGGCGACAGGAAGCTGGTGGTGATGGCCGCGCCGCGCACGTTCTCGTAGGCGAAGCCGTTCAGCGTGATGGCGTAGTCCGCGCCGACCGTGATGTCGGCGAAGCCGTAGAACACGTCGCTGGCCGAGGCGCCGCTGGCGTCGCGGATGGTCAGGCCCAGGAAGCCGCGGCCCGGCGCGAAGTTGCCGAACGCCGGCCCGATGTCGGCGTAGCCGGCGCCGGGGCTCTGGTAGCCGGTGCCCGGGCCGATGCTGGCGCCCACGCCGAAGGCGGCCGGGTTCAGGTTGCCGGCCGAGGCGTAGATGACGCCGTTGCCGCGCGAGAAGAAGCCCTGCGTGAAGATCAGCGCCTCGGGTGTGGGCTGCGAGGCGTCCAGCAGCAGGAAGAACTGGCCGTCCGCGAACAGCGTGCTCGGGAAGTAGTAGTCGCGCGTCTCGGCGTAGCCGGTCAGCAGGTTGAACCACACGCCGGTGCCGTCGCTGTTGCCGCCGCCGGGGTTGGGCGCGGTCGTCAACGGGGTGGCGAGCGGGGTGTAGACGACGGCGGCGGACGCGGCGGCGCAGGCGCCCATCAGCGCAGCGCAGGTGAGGCCGGACAACAGGGCACGCATGGAATTCCTTTCGAGGCGACAGCAACAACGACGGCCGAGTCTGCCAGTGCCCTGGCCAGCGGCATCGCGGGGAACCCGCAAAACGCCGGCTGACCCTCCGCGAATGCGGGGGGTGCGGCAATGGCGGGGCCGCTCAGCCGCCGTCCGATTCGGGCAGGTGGATCAGGCCCGTGTGGTAGTCGTACTCGAACACCTCGCCATAGCGCGCCCACTCGATGGCCACGCGCAGCACGCGTTCGGCCTCCGCGGCGTCCATGCTGTCCATCAGCAGCTTCAGGAAGGGCTCTTCCTTCAACTCGCCGTCGGCCTCCTGCTCCAGGCTGTGGCGGATGAACGCGGCCAGCGGCACGTGCGCCAGCAGCTGCTGGCCGAAGATCTCGCGGCGGAACTCGTGGCTGCCGGTCACGTAGCGCTCGCCCAGCGGCGTGACGAACAGGTCGCCGCCGCTGAGCTGGGCCAGGCCCAGGCGGTGCAGCGCGCCGGCCAGCGGCAGCAGCTCCTCGTCGGTGAGTTCGCTCTCCTCGGCGAGCTGCGGCAGGTCGGCGCGGCCCGCGAACTGCTCGTCCGTCAGCAGCTCCAGCAGGCTTTCCATGCGGCCCACGTCGGCCTCGGGCAGGCGGTCGGACAGGTGCGGCTTGGCGGCCTCCTCGGCGGCGCCGGCCACCGGGGCCGCGCTGGTCATCAGCCGGTAGACCTCGTCGATGAGCAGCCGCACCTCGGGGCTGTCGGCACGGCGCGGGCGCGCCAGCGTGATGGGCAGTTCGGCGCGCACGCGGCCCGGGTTGCTGGCGAAGATCAGCACGCGGTCGGCCATCATGACGGCCTCCTCGATGTTGTGCGAGACGACCAGCATGGCCTGCGTGGGCATCTGGCCGCCGTCCCACAGCGTCAGGATCTCGTTGCGCAGCCGCTCGCCGGTCAGCACGTCCAGCGCCGAGAAGGCCTCGTCCATCAGCAGCACGGCCGGCTGCATGACCAGCGCCCGGGCGATGCCCACGCGCTGGCGCATGCCACCCGACAGCTCGCGCGGCAGCGCACCCTCGAAGCCCGCCAGGCCGATCAGCTCGATGGCGGCCTCGGCCCGCTGCGCGCGTTCGGCCGCGGGCAGGCCGGCGGCCTCCAGGCCCAGCTCGACGTTCTGCTGCACGGTCAGCCACGGGAACAGCGCAAAGCTCTGGAACACCATCGCGATGCCGTGCGCCGGCCCGAACAGCGGCTGGCCGCGGTAGCGCACGTCGCCCGTGTCCGCGGTGATGAGCCCGGCCATGATGCGCAGCAGCGTGCTCTTGCCCGAGCCGCTCTGGCCCAGCAGCGCGACGATCTCGCCCTTGGCCAGGTGGAAGTCCACACCCTCCAGCACCGAGCGCAGGCTGCCGTCGGCCGACTTGAAGCCCTTCGCCACATGCTTCAGTTCGATGAGTGATTCCATGTCAGTTCCCAGTCAATCCAGTCGTGGCGCAAATCGAGTCAAGACCCAGCGACTGCAGCGGAACCGGCTTGCCGGGCCGCTTGCAGTGCCCCTTGAGGGGCCGGCGAAGCCGGTAGGGGTGGTCTAGAAATGCATCCTCTCTTCGGCGATGCGGTACAGGCGCCGCCACACCCAGTGGTTCATCGCCATGACGAACACGCACATGACGCCGATGCCCAGGGCGATGCGCGGAAAGTCGCCGGCCGTGGTCATCTGCTGGATGTAGCTGCCCAGGCCCGCGGCCTGCACCTTGGTGTCGCCCCAGGTCACGTATTCGGCCACGATGCTGGCGTTCCAGGAGCCGCCGCTGGCGGTGATGGCGCCGGTGACGAAGCTCGGGAAGATGGCCGGCAGCAGGTAGCGCCGCCAGGCCAGCCAGCCCTTCAGGCCCAGGTTGCGCGCGGCCAGGCGCAGCTCGGTCGGGATGGTGGACGCACCGGCCACCACGTTGAAGAGGATGTACCACTGCGTGCCCAGGATGATGAGCGGCGACAGCCACACGTCCGGGTTCAGCCCGCCCTTGACGATGCCCACCACGGCCACCGGGAACACCAGGTTGGACGGGAAGGCCGCGAGGAACTGCGCCACCGCCTGCGTGCGCCCGGCGATGCGCGGGTTCAGGCCTATCCACACGCCGATGGGCACCCAGATCAGCGACGCCACGGCGATCAGCACCAGCACGCGCGCCAGCGTGTAAAAGCCCAGCTTGAATACGTGCGCCGCCTCGCCCCAGCCGACTTCGGTGTGGATGAAGCTCACCAGCCGCCAGACGGCGAACAGCACCAGCGCGGCGATCAGCGCGTCCCACGCACGCGCCCACAGCGGGTTGGGCGGCTGCGGCTTGGCGCGGATGGAGCGGCCGTCGTAGGTCTTCTTCAACGGCGCGAAGCTGGCCGTGATCCAGCGGGCGGGCCAGGCGCCGAGCTTTTGCAGCAGCTCGGTGCGGCGCAGCCAGGTCAGCAGCCACGACTGCGGCGCCTGCTCGCTGCTGGCGCCCTCGAAGCGGAACTTGTCGGCCCAGGCCAGCAGCGGGCGGAAGAACAGCTGGTCGTACAGCAGGATGCCGATCAGCATGCCCAGGATGGCCCAGCCGATGGCGCCCAGGTCGCGCGCCTCGATGGCCACGGCGATGTAGGAGCCCACGCCCGGCAGCTTGATGTCCTGGCCGGCCACCGAGATGGCTTCCGACGCGACGACGAAGAACCAGCCGCCGGACATGCTCATCATCATGTTCCACAGCAGGTTGGGCATCGCGAACGGCAGCTCCAGCCGCCAGAACTTCTGCCAGCCCGACAGCTGGAAGATGCGCGCCGCCTCCTGCAGCTCGCCCGGCACCGTGCGCAGCGACTGGTACAGGCTGAAGGCCATGTTCCAGGCCTGCGACGTGAAGATCGCGAACAGCGCCGCCATCTCCACGCCCAGCAGGTTGCCCTGGAACAGCGCGATGAAGGGCGCCACGGCGATGGCCTGGAAGCCGAGGATGGGGATGGACTGCAGGATGTCCAGCAGCGGCACCAGCACCTTCTCGGCCGCCCGCACCTTGGCCGCCAGCACGGCGAACACGCAGGCGAACACCACCGACGCGGCCAGCGCGATGAACATGCGCAGCGTGGTGCGCAGCAGGTAGTAGGGCAGCCAGGCCGGGTCCAGCGTCAGCGGCAGCGCCTCGCCGACGTGGAAGGGCCGGGCCATCTGCGTCGCGGCCATCGCGAGCAGCACCAGCACGGCCAGCACGAGCGGCAGCAAGGCCCAGTCCCAGCGATTGACGCCGGCCTCGACGGTGGAGCGGGTGAAGAAACGGCGGTCTGACATGGCGATTCGCAAGCAACCGCGCAGCCTAGGGGGCCGATGTCTCAGGACCGTGACGGGCGCTGTCCGCGGGCTTGCGCCCGCCTTGCCGGGAGACATTTAAGTGCTGAGCTGATGGGTTCGCTAAGTTATTGATTTCCCTAGAGAACCTTGTAACTTAGAAAACTGCGCCGACAAAGGGTTCTGCGCTGCGTGAAGTTAACCGTGCCTGACGGCCAGACAAATAGTTCTGCGCTGCAGCTTACGCGAGCGACAAATAGTTCTGCGCCACGTGCCTTGCCGGCCGCCGTCAGCGCGCCTTCTAAGCCTCGCGCATCCTTCGTACGGCTTCAACGATTTGAACTAGCCTACCGGTGCTTCGCCAGCTGTATGCGAGCTGGTACGCGGCCTTCTCTAGTGGTGTCCCGTACCAGCGGTGGTTCCAGGGCTGCCCGGCGAGCTCTCGCTGCAGGATGACGTCGACTGACTCGCGCAGGTCGTACTTTCTATTTTTGTGATGGCTGAGTCCAAGCTCGCGAAGGCCGTCCCACTCCTCATCGGACAGAGGCTGGTAGCTCGAAATCGCGTCGTCGTGGGAAAAAACTGCACGGGGTCCCAGGTCGCTGATATCCGTGTTCCGGGCCAATATGACGCGCACGACGGTGTCCCACTTTCCGCTCCGGCGCCAGGACGCGAGCTGGCGGAGGGCGGTGGAGAAGGTGCCGACCTTATAGGCTACGTCGCGCCACGGGATGCCCGTACAGAGCTTGGCAAGGATGCCATCAAGCACGTCCCTTTCGTCGTACTTCGTTCTTCGCTTTGAGCGCAGGGTTGTGGCACACCCAGATGCCGTTGGATGCGCTCTTTCGCTCGGCGCTGCTCATCGCCGGGTCGTAGCGCGGTCCGCCTTTGGCAGCCGCTGTGATGTGCGCTGCAACGCCGATGTTCGAACTCTTCTCCGGCGCGAGCGTGAGCACCGGTCCCGTTGTCACGACCATGCAGTCAGGGTTCGAGCAGACACCCGACACCTGCCGGTAGAGGGTCTCGATGACGTCTCGCTTGAAGTCGTCGCGTGGCGGTGCGGACTTGGGCATGGACCTTGGTGGCGACGGGCTACTGGGCGTTCTTGATGAAGAGCTCCCAAAGGAACTCGGCCGCACCCTCAGGCGACAACCGCTTCTCGCGGCCACCGCCAAATGACATCCCCATAGTCGTCAAGAAGAGCGACTGCTCGTCCGTATGCACGTTCAGCAGTTCGTTGAATGAGCCGTGCTGGGCCGAGGCACCGTGCGAGAACGCGATGCCGTTGTCGCGGCTGAAGCCGTCCACACGCACGGAGCACTCGGCAATCTTCTTGCCGCCCCGGTACAGCACCGCCGACATGCGCCTTGAGTCGACGCGTTCGAAGTGACCCTTGATGTCAGGGTTGCGTTCACCCACAGCTTGAACTGACCCGTCGAAGAACTTGCAGACGTACTCGAAGGTCGAGCGGAGAAACTCGTCGCGGTCCTGCTCGGTGAACTCCTTCTTCAGGCGCAGGTTGCTCGACCGGGGCAGGGAGGCGGCGGGACTGGGCGCCGCTGTGCGTTGGGCGACCGGAGCGGCGGCGGCTCCGGAGGCCGGCCCGCTGGCGCCAGCGGCTTCGACCGCCTTGCGAATTTGCTTGGCGACGTCTGCCAGCGCTTCGTCGCGGTCGGGCCACGAGGTCACTGGCTTGCCGTCACGTGGCGCGGCCATGAGCTTGCCGAACGGTGCAACGTGCCAGTCACAGTGGCGCAGGATGACCGGGATGACGCGCGCCTCTTTGGCGTCGTGTCGCTCCATCGCCCGCTGCATCTCCCGCGAGTAGCAGTACGTGGAGCTGAGGAAGTCCGAGCTGACAAGCAGCAGGATGATGTCCGCGGTTTCGAGCTTCTCGAAGATGCTGTCGTCAACGTCGCTGCCGGCAACGATTCTGCGGTCATACCAGGCGTCAATCAGGCCCTGGTTCTTCAGCATGGCCAGGTGGGTCTCAAGCTGGTCCCGCAGACCTTCGTCTTTGTGGCTGTACGAGAAGAAAACGCTGGCCATTTCCTACCTTCAAGTCTTTGTGGACTCGATTCTCGCGTAGGCCTCTGCCCGCAACAGGCAGTTGTCCACAGGCGCTGGAGCCAGCCATGGCCGCCAGGCGGCTCTTGGCGCTGCAAACGCGTGCGCGGTCAGACCTTGAAATGTTGAAGGGGCACAACGTCGAGGACGTCGCTCGGCGGGACGCTTGCGTCTAAGCAGGCCTCTGACTCCATCTCGAACGCGTCCGGATTGATGCGACGGTGGAGATAGTTGAGAGCACACCAAGCCATGTCGCAGTAGGTGCGAATTTGGGTGCCTCGCAGTGCTACTTCCACGACGACGGGCTTCCCCAGCGTCTTCAGCTTCGCCAACGCGGAGGAGTCTTCTTCCAGTGGCATGTGTATGGCCTCGCCGCCGTAGGCCTTGAAGAACCATTCAGTTCCGCGCGAGGTGGTGAGCTTGCGTGTGAGGCATGACCAGACCTTTCCCTCCCGTGACTGAACCTGGCCGGCGCGAAAGTACTCTGCCCATCGCGTCTGCATGTATGACCGCTCCTCGGGCGTGAAGTGGTGTCCCATCGTCCGCAGGAACTCGTCCTGATGTGCTGTCAGATTTGTTGCACGTAGCCCATGGCGCTTGAAGTAGCCTGGCTCTGGCTCTCTGGTGCAGTGGTAGGCGTGGATGCGCTGCCCGCGCAGGTGGCCAGCCAGCGCGTCTGCGATGGAGCCAAGTGGGCCGCCACGTATCAGGCTTTCGGTGTCTCGAGTTCCGCGCATCAGGCCGCCGTAGGCCTGGAGGGCGTCACGTAGCGGAGCGGGAATCGACTCTGGGCTCTCGAGCTTGAGGGGCGTGATGCGCATGCTTGGGTTCGGAAGCTTGTGACAGCCGCCAGCCCCATGCGTTCTAGCGCAGGACTCAATGTCTGGCGGAACGGCTGCTCGCAGAACTCTTTGTTCGCGACATTCGTTAAGCCATTGATTTATATGCGCTAGGGGCTCGGCCGTTACAAGTCTGGTCAACCTTTCGCGCCCGATGTCTCGGCAGGCGAGGCGATGAGCGGGCGAAGGCAGCGTTCAGGGTGGCAGCGTGCGCGGCTGCGGAGGCTCGGCAATCTATCGTGAAATCAAGGACTTGCGGAGGTCGGCGCAGAACTATTTGTCTGACGCTCACGAGAGCATCCAGTCTCAGCGCAGAACTATTTGTCCGAAGATGTCCGGCGCAGAACTAGTTGTCTGGGCGCAGAACTCAAAAGTCTGCCGGCAGCCTGTCGTCATTCGAACAGGTGTCCCAGGTCGTGGTGGCCCATCGATTCGGCCTTGGTGCGCAGGTATTTCTCGTTCTCGGGGCCGGGTCGCGTCAGCGAGGCCTCGCGCTCGGCCACCTCGATGCCGAACTCTGCCAGCGCCGCCATCTTCAGCGGGTTGTTGGTCAGCAGCCGGATGCGCGTGACGCCGAGTGCCCGCAGCATGCAGGCGGCGGCGTCGTAGCGGCGCGCGTCGATGGGCAGGCCCAGCTGCGCATTGGCCTCGATGGTGTCGGCGCCGGCGTCCTGCTCGGCATAGGCGCGCAGCTTCTGCACCAGGCCGATGCCGCGGCCCTCATGCCCGCGCATGTAGACAATGGCGCCGCGGCCCTGGGCGGCGATGCGCTTCATCGCGCTTTCGAGCTGAGGGCGGCAGTCGCAGCGCAGCGAACCGAACACCTCACCCGTCATGCATTCGGAGTGCACGCGCACCAGCGGCGGCTCATCGCCGGGCTGGCCGGGCAGGTCGCCCATGCTCAGCACCACGTGCTCCTGGCCGCTGTCCCTCTCGCGAAAGCCGTGGATGGCGAACTCGCCGTAAGGCGTGGGCAGGCGGGTGGAAACGATGCGTTCGATGTTCATGGGCAGGGCCATTGTCCCCCCGCACGGGAAAACCCGGGCGGATGCGGCAGGATAGGCTGTTGGTCTCGTCATCCGGAGCTTTTCCATGTCCCGTAACGTCCAGTTCCAGCGCCCCGATGGCGCCGCCGTGTCCGGCCACCTCGCCGAAGCCGCTCGGCCGCTCGGTGCGGTCGTCGTCATCCAGGAGTGGTGGGGCCTGAACGACCAGATCCGCGGCGTCGCCCAGCGCTTCGCCGACGCCGGTTTCACGGCGCTGGTGCCCGACCTGTACCGGGGCAAGAGCACCGTCGAGGCCGAGGAGGCCCACCACCTGATGACGGACCTGAACTTCGCCGACGCCGCCTCGCAGGACGTGCGCGGCGCGGTGAACCACCTCAAGGGCCTGAAGCTGGGCAGCGGCAAGGTGGGCGTCACCGGCTATTGCATGGGCGGCGCGCTGACGGTGCTGGCGTCCACGCTGGTGCCCGAGGCCGACGCGGCGGTCGTCTGGTACGGCATGCCGCCGCTGGAATACGTGGACGCCAGCAAGATCAACATCCCGTTGCAGGCCCACTGGGCCACGCAGGACGAGTTCTTCCCGATCAGCGGCGTGGACGCCCTGGAAGCCAAGTTTGCCGAGGTCGGCGTGCGCTACGAAGGCCACCGCTACCTGGCCCACCACGCCTTCGCCAACGAGACGGCGCAGGGGCCGGGCCGCATCCCGCAGACGCAGTACGACGCGGCCTGGGCGCAGCAGGCGTGGGACCGGACGATGCGGTTCCTCGGGCAGGCGCTGGGCTGACCGCGGCGGGTTACGTGCGCGCGGCGCGCTGTCCTTCCAGCTGAGCCGCCGAGGCCTGCAGCAGGTCTTCCACCAAGTCGAGCACCCAGGCCTGCTCCAACGTGAATCGCGCGGCGTCCGCACCGGCGGCGCCTGCCAGCAGCACGTGAAACGGGAAGGCCAGCGGCACCCCTGCCATTGCGCCCCGCGGCCCGCCGGCCAAGCCGGCCTGCGGCGTGAATGGGCGCTCGGTCAGGTCGATCATCGTGCCGACCATGCGCAGCGTCCGCCCTTCGTCGTTGCGCTCGATGATCCGGCCGCGGGAATGGACGAGGCGATAGCCCGATCCATTGCTGCGCAGGCGGAACCGGGCTTCGTAAGTCGGCTGTGCGCCCTGTGCATGCTCATCCATGGCGCCCAGCATGGCTTCCAGGTCCTGGGGATGGACGCGGCAGCGCCAGAAGTGCGTGCTGTCGGACAGCTGGGGCTCGGGAAATCCCAGGCGCTGCTTCCATGTCGGCGAGTGTTGAACGGTCTCCAGCTCGGGGCGGAGATCCCAGAGCCCGAGTTCGCCGGTTGCCACAGCCTGTCGCCAATCCACGGCTGGTTGATGCCCCATGTCCATGCGCAACATTGTGTATCTGACGGCAGGGCTGGTTCGAGACAAACATGTTGTTGTCCAGAGAGGCGACACAACTTGTTGATTTAAAAAGACTTTCATGAATGCTCGAATAGAGCGTTGGCCAAATAGTTGTTAACCGGCTCATAAATGATCTGCCAATAAGTCGTTGTCTGGCCTGCTTCGGGCCGCCCCTGCTAGAAAGCGCGGACCTGAAATCGGGCGTGCGCTAAACCTTCAGCCTGCCACCGCAGGCGGCCCGAGAGTCGTCCCCATCAACGCCCAGGGCCGTCTTTCACGGCCCGCCGATGAGCCCCCACAACATCTTCCAGAGCGGGGCAGTCGTTGCTCCTCCGGCGACGAGGATCAGGGCGATCACAACCGTCCTCACGTCTCGGGACATCAGGGCCAGCCGGCGCTCGCGGTCGTCCGTGAACGCGACGTAAGGGCTATGCGCGTTGTCCTTCACAGGCTTGCGGGTGGTCATGCTGCCTCCTTCCCCGGTTTAGGGCGTGGCAGTGCCGTCGGCGTGAAGCCGAGCCCGACAAGCTTGGCCAGGATTGCAGCCTCCTGGGCGGGATACCGCTGCACAGGCGTAGCCGGACCTAGCGTCGGCGCGGGGACTTCCGGACCGGCGCGCGAAGCGTCGGCAAGCGCGTGCACGTCCCGGCCGAAGACCAGGCAATCGTCAGTGACGGTCACCATGCTGGGCGCTTCAGTCGGGAGGCGCCATCGCTCGAAGCTGCACATCTGGCCGCCGAAGGCTTCGTTCGGCTCCCAGTCCTCAAAATGGCGCCATTCGGCTCTGCGAAAGAGGGCTAGCGTCTTGCAGGCTTGCATCGGAAGCGTTGGAAAACTTCCGACCGGGATGTCTATCGGCTCATCTTGGGGCCGCGTTGGCTTCATCGTGGCTGCCCGGGCGCACCGTGCGAAGACCCGAATCTCCCCGCGGCCGCCAGCCCTGAGGAAGTCGTTGATAGAAACCCTGGACCCGGCGTGCAAGCTCGCCAACTCGGACGCCTCTGCCAAGCCAACGTAGTCGGTGTCGCTGAGCCTGCTCGCAGTCCACTCGGTAGATGGCTGCAGGCGTTCAAACAAGCCAAGGGAGTAGGTGACCTCCTTTGGCGCGTCCGCTACGGTCGTCTGACCCATGGCCTCAGGCTTGAAGTTCCGCGCCTGGTCCATGGTCACGCCGTCGAGTGCGCGCAGTTGCTCGTCGACCTCGTCCATGCCCTTCTTCACGTCAGCCAGCAACTTGCGTCGGAGGTCGTAGTCAGACGGGGTGGCTCCCGGCATCAGTTCGATCTTCCGTTGCTCGTCCTCCAGCTCGTCGCGCTTCGCGTAAAGCTCGAAGCAATAGGTGTTGTATGCCTCTAAGGCCGGATCATGTTGCGCGTCATGCTGGTGGGCAGCTTCACGGCGCTGGCTGGCGCTGAGCGAATCCCACGGCAACGGGGAGAGGCGTTCGGAGATGAACTTCGCGACGTCGGCTGGGAGTTCATCGACGCACTTCTCTGCGTAGCGCTCGACCACCGGCAGCAGCGCCTGGTATCCCGTGGACGCCTTCTCAGCCGCCGTCTGGGGCGCTGGCCTGTCAAAACGAAACGGCACCATCCTGGCCGGCACGGGCTCGCCGTTCAAGGTGAGTTGGCCGGGCGCTTACTAAGCAAAGCGCTCTGCTCTGCCGCTCCTAGGAAATGGGTTTCTGGATGACGCCCGTCCTGCTGCTGACGTACTCCATGGCGGCGTGCTCCTTCGGTATCTCCGGGAAGGTGTGGAACAGGAGACGCACGAGGTTCTCTTTGCTCGCCGCCGCTTGAAGGAACTGGCCCGCGAACTGGTCTGCAGCTTCGAAGATGCCATGTTCGACGGCAAAGGCACGTACGTTTTCAGCTTGGCGGGAGCCAGGCAGGACATGCCGCAGGAAGGTGCAGTGCATGGAGATGGCCAAGCGCAGTTCCGCCAGCGGAATGTCGGAAAGCCCGTCGCAGACATCCTGCAGGACGGCTTCCCAGTGCTCGCGGCGTTCGGGATGGTGTTGCAACTCCCAGGGCACGATGACGATGTGCTCGATGGCGTTGTCAAGGGCGCCAATGGCGTCCGGCGAGATGGCTGGGATGCCCCATGGTGTTGCCGCGGCTGCGAGCTTCGGAACGCCGTCGACGTGGAAGCGCTTCAGATGGAGCAACTCATGCCGTACGGCGCCGTCGGGGAAGTACCCGTTGGTCGGCGCGAAGATGATGTTGCGGCGGTCCTCGATGACGACTGCCAGGTTGCCTTGACCGAGTGGACCGCCCCGGTTGAGCCCTTGGTCTGGGATGACCTGGATGGTGATGCCAGCGCGTTGCTCGACCTCAAGGACGAAGTTCCGGACGGGTGCGTTGAGGCGGTCGAGGTACTCGGGCTGCATGTCCTGGACACGGCGGCGTATGGAAGGTCGTTATGAAACCTTTGTCCGTGGTTTAGCGGCGAGAGCGAATCGGGCTGGCCATGCTTGTGCATCCTTTAGCAGTACGACTCTGTGAAGTGCGAAGCGTCTTGCTGCGTCGCTAACGAACTCGGAAGCAGGACGTAGGTTGCCGCCGAACATGGTTGCGGCATTCAACAAGGTGAAGTAGAGCCACATTAAGACTCGTCCCCGACCGAGGGAATCGCCATTCTCTGGTCCACATAGGCAAGCTAGACCGGGATTTCTATGTTCATCGAACCCTACGGCCGGCGCGTCAGACATTTCCATGAACTGCTTCATCTGCGCCTCACGAGTGACGATGCAAGCTCGGTCCAGAAGAACCACGTAGGTTGGCGCCTTGCTCAGATTTGCGTCATACCACTTGCGAAGCTCTGCGAGCTTAAGCGTCTCTGAGGTTGCGAAAAACAAGACTGTGACCAGCTCCGGCAGTCGTGCACCGCTTGAAGCTCGACGGGAAACAAGCTGCTTCTTCATCTCGCGAACGCTCTTCTCGATTGCGTGCACTTGATCCAACTGGGCCGAGAGATTTCCCACAGCAGACTTGACTTCAATTGCAGCCAAACAGCTAGTGAACGGCCCATAGATGCAGCCGTTGTCGACGGTCATCATCGTGTGGTTGTCCTGGCTGCTCAGGAGCATTGCGTCGATTTGGGGTGTGCAGTTCGAGTCAACGTCGTACAGGTAGCCGGTCTGAACTTCGATGCCAGACGGCATTCGCGACCCGAGAAGTTCGCGAAGTCGCTCTTCAAGCGGTCCGCCAGAGTCACGAATGTTTTTCGTGGCGTGTAAGAGCTTTCCACGCGCCACGGCCTCCAGTAGCGACAGTGCTTCTGCCTCAAACAATCGCGGCAGGTCAATGTGCCCAGGAGGCTTTTTTTCTGAGTTCTTGGCCATTGGCAGAAGTTGAGCGGTGACCAAAAGAGCTTGCCATAGTCTCGTTTTCGTAGTCCTCGTACTAACTAAGGTGAAACGCCACTTCGTTGGTTCAAGCAGTTAAGAACATATTGGCCGAAGGCAAAAAATGGCGGAGCCGCCGTTAGAACGAAGCGACTCAATTCGCGCATAGGTTATTGATTTTATTGAGGCTGCGTCAGTGACGCCGCCCGAAGCTGTTTCGGCAAGGTGCTTCGGGGCCAATGCACGCGGCTCGCAGAGCGAATGCTTCTGGCATCCCCTCATAAATGAGCAGTCCTAGTTTTCATAGGAGAGAAGGACTTTTTGGCCCTGGGGGCGAGCGCTTTTCCGATTTTTGGATAAGAACTATTTGTCAGATTTGGCGGAATTCGATCTGGACAAGAACTATTTGGCTCAGACAAGAACTCTTTTGTCACAAACCAGGGCGCCGCCGGGAAGGGGTCAAAACGGCAGCGCCGTCGTCGACTTCACTTCCTCCATCACCGCATACGTGCGCGTCTCCCGCACGCCCGGCAGCGTCCAGATGACGCTGCCGATGAACTCGCGGTAGGCGCCCATGTCGCGCACGCGGGTCTTCAGCAGGTAGTCGAAGCCGCCGGCCACCAGGTGGCACTCCAGGATCTCGGGCCGGGCCTGGACGGCGCCCTTGAAGGTGTCCATCACGTCCTGCACCGTGCGGTCCAGGTGCACCTCGATGAAGACCAGCATGGCCACGCCCAGCTTGTCGGGGTTCAGCCGCGCCTCGTAGCCCAGGATGAACCCGTCGCGCGTCAGCCGCTTCACGCGCTCCAGCACGGCCGTGGGCGACAGGTGGACGGTCTCGGCCAGCTTGAGGTTGGAAATGCGCCCATCGGCCTGCAGCACGCGCAGGATGCGTTCGTCGATCTTGTCCAGGGCATCGCTCATTGGATTTTTGTTGGTGCAACCATCGATTGTTGGAATTTAATCCAAGAGCGTCATCGATAAAGTGCCCTATCTCACCAAGAGGCGTCACCCGCAGACGTCACCAGGAGTTCGCCATGTCCACGCCCTTCGCCGCCCCGCCCGAATCGCCCCGCCTGCCCGACCCTTACCGGGCCGAGAGCGGCGTCGTGCAAGGCCTTGCCGAACGCGTGGGGGCCGCGCTGGACTGGCCCGGCGTCATCGCCATGGCCGGCCCCTGGGTGGCGCAGGTGCGCAAGAACCCGGCGCCGTTCTGGGCCATGGAGTCGCTGCTGCGCGAGTACCCCATCACCAGCGCAGAGGGCTTGGCGCTGATGCGGCTGGCCGAGGCGCTGCTGCGCGTGCCCGACGCGCCCACCGCCATCGCGCTGACGGCCGACCAGCTCGGGCGCGCGGACTTCGATGGTGCCAGCGCTGGCAGCCCGCACAAGATGCTGGCCGCGCTGTCGGCCTCGGCCATTTCGATGTCCAAGCGCTTCCTGCCCGGCGCGGACAACGAAGGCGGCGTCCTCAAGCGCCTGGGCGCGCAGACCGTGGTGGCGGCCACCGTGCGCGCCATCCAGCTGCTGGGCCGCCAGTTCGTGCTGGGCCGCAACATCAACGAGGCCATGAGCGAGGCCGATGACGCCCGCAAGGCGCAGAAGCAACTGCGCTTCAGCTACGACATGCTGGGCGAAGGCGCGCGCACGGAAGATGACGCGCGCCGCTACCAGGCCGCCTACGTGGGCGCCATCCAGGCCATCGCCGCCGGCCAGCGCGCCGACGGCCCGGAAGCCTCCGACGGCATCTCCATCAAGCTCAGCGCGCTGTTCAGCCGCTACGAGGTGCTGCAGCGCGACCGCGTGTTCGCCGTGCTGCTGCCGCGCGTGTGGCAGCTCATCGAGCTGGCCGCCGCGGCCAACATCAACCTGACCATCGACGCCGAGGAGGTGGACCGCCTGGAGCTGTCGCTGGACGTGCTGGACACACTGGCCGGCCACATCGCCAAGGCCCACCCGCAATGGCGCGGTTTCGGTCTGGCCGTGCAGGCCTACCAGACCCGCGCGCTCGCCGTCATCGACGAAGTGGCATCAATAGCCCGCAAGCATGGTCTGCGCTTCATGGTGCGGCTGGTGAAGGGCGCCTACTGGGACGGCGAGATCAAGCGCGCGCAGGAGCTGGGCCTGGCCGCGTACCCGGTGTTCACGCACAAGCAGCACACCGACGTCTCCTACCTGGCCTGCGCCCGCGCGCTGATCCAGCATGCCGACGTCATCTACCCGCAGTTCGCGACGCACAACGCCGGCACCATCGCCGCCATCGTGCAGATGGCCCGCGCCACCGGCGCCGCCTTCGAGATGCAGCGGCTGCACGGCATGGGCGAGGGCGTCTACCGCGAGGTGCTGAAGGACGGCAGCATCCCCTGCCGCGTCTACGCGCCCGTGGGCGAGCACCGCGACCTGCTGGCCTACCTCGTGCGCCGGCTGCTGGAGAACGGCGCGAACTCGTCGTTCGTGCACCAGTTGGCCGACCCGACCGTGCAGGTGCCCGAGCTGCTGGGCTCGCCGCTGGCCGACCTCCGTGCCGCCAGCGCGCTGCCGCTGCCGCCGGACCTCTACCTGGACGACCAAGGCCGCGGCCGTGCCAACTCCACCGGCGCCGACCTGACCGCGCTCAGCGCACGCGCGCCGCTGCAGGCCGCGTTGGACACGACGCCGGTGCATGCCGTGCCCGAGGCCACCGCCGCCGAGGTGGACGCCACGATGGCTCGCCTGCAGGCCGGCTTTGCCGCGTGGAACGGCACGCCCGTCGCGCAGCGCGCCGCCATCCTGCGCCGCGCCGGCGACGCGTTGGATGCCCGCCTGCCCGAGTTCTGCGCGCTGCTCGTCAAGGAGGCGTTCAAGACCCAGGCCGACTGCGTGGCCGAGGTGCGCGAGGCCGTGGACTTCCTGCGCTACTACGCCGACCAGGCGCAAGCCGAACCGGCCCTCATGCAGGGCCGCGGCGTGTTCGTCTGCATCAGCCCGTGGAACTTCCCGCTCGCGATCTTCGCGGGCCAGGTCGTCGCCGCGCTGGTGGCCGGCAACACCGTGGCCGCCAAGCCCGCCGAGCAGACGCCCTACGTGGCGCTGAAGCTGGTCGAGCTGCTGCACGAGGCCGGTGTGCCCGCCGACGCGCTCGCGCTGCTGCACGGCCCGGGCGAGACGGTGGGCGCGGGCCTGGTGGCCCATGCGCACACGGCCGGCGTCTGCTTCACCGGCTCCACGGCCGTCGCGCAGATCATCCACAAGGCGCTGGCCGCGAAGCCGAATTCGCCCATCCCGTTGATCGCCGAGACCGGCGGCCTGAACGCGATGGTGGTGGACTCCACCGCGCTGCCCGAGCAGGTCATCGACGCCGTCGTGCAGAGCGCCTTCCGCTCCGCCGGCCAGCGCTGCTCGGCGCTGCGCCTGCTGTGCGTGCAGTCCAGCATCGCCGACGGCGTCGTCGAGATGCTCAAGGGCGCGCTGGCGCAACTGCACGTGGGCCTGCCCGCCAACCTGGCGACCGACGTGGGCCCCGTCATCGACGACGAAGCCCATGCCCACATCACGAAGCACGTCGAGCGCCTGAAGCGCGAGGCCCGCCTCATCGGCGAGGCGCCGGTGGCCGAGCCCATGCCGCGCCAGATCCGCCCCATCGCCTTCGAGCTGGACCGCGTGGACCAGCTCGGCGACGAGATCTTCGGCCCCGTGCTGCACGTCGTGCGCTTCGATGAATCCGTGGACCAAGTCATCGCCGACATCAACGCGCTGGGCTACGGCCTGACGCTGGGCATCCAGACCCGCATCGACAGCCGGGCCCAGCGCCTGGCGGACGAGGCCCGCATCGGCAACGTCTACGTGAACCGCAACATCATCGGCGCCGTGGTGGGCGTGCAGCCGTTCGGCGGCGAAGGCCTGTCCGGCACCGGCCCCAAGGCCGGCGGCCCGGCCTACCTGCGCCGCTTCGTCGCCGAGCCGCGCCTGGACGCGCCGGCCCCGGCGCTGCTGCTGGAGGGCGCCGCCGCCGCATTGCCGGTCGCGGCCGACGCCGCCTGGCGCGACACGCCGCTGGCCGAGCGCATCGCCACGCTGCGCCGCGCGGCAGACACGCTGGACGCGCCCACGGCCATCGCGCTGCGCAGCCTGTTCACGGCGGCGCAGGCCCAGTTCGCCGACCAGGTGCTGCCCGGCCCGACCGGCGAGAGCAACACGCTGCGCCACCACGCGCGCGGCGTCTTCCTCGTGCTGGGCCGCGCCGAGACGGGGCTGGCCGCGGCCGTCAGCGCGCTGCTGGCCGGCAACAGCGTCGTCTGGCTGGGCGGCGCGGAGCAGTCCCGCCAGGCACTGCTGCAGGCCGGCCTGCCGGCCAACGCGCTGACGCTGCTGCCCGACGCGGCGCTGTCCGGCCTGCTGGCCGCGCCGCAGCTCGCGGGCGTCGCGCTGGCCTCGTCGGATGCCCAGGCCGCGCATCGCCTGGCCCAGGCACTGGCCGCCCGCCGCGGTGCCATCCTGCCGCTGGTCACGGCGGCTGGCCATGTGCGCCAGCTCTACCGCTTCACGGCGGAGCAGACGCTGACGGTCAACACGGCGGCGGCCGGTGGCAATGCAGCGCTGCTGGCCGGCATGCACTGACGGCCGCAGCCGCGGTCAGTAGAAGCCTTCGCGGCGGTTGTAGCGCTCAGCGCGCTCGCGGTCATAGTGCGCCGCGTCGAACGCCTCACCCTGGATGGCGCGGTGCACCTCGCCGCCGGTGGGCAGCACCGACGGGTCGATGAACCGTGCCGGGTCCCAGAAGTGCGAGCGCAGGAAGGCCTTCGAGCACTGCGTGTAGGCCTCCTCGATGTCCAGCAGCAGCCCCAGGCGCGGTGTCTTGCCCTCGAGCGCGCTGGGCGCGAGCAGCGCGGCGTCGGTCGTGATGACCGCGCGGCCGTTGACGCGGAAGGTCTCCGTGGCGCCGGGCACGATGAACAGCAGCCCCACACGCGGGTTGGCCAGCACGTTGCGCAGCGAGTCGGCGATGCGGTTGCCGGGGCGCTCGGGCATGAGCAGCGTGCGGTCATCCAGGATGCGCACGAACCCGGCGGGGTCACCGCGCGGGCTGACGTCGCAGCGGCCCGCGGCGTCGCTGGTGGCCAGGCAGACGAACGGCGAGCGCTCCACGTACAGCCGTGTGGCGGCGTTGAGCCGGTCGGTGATCTTGGCGCAGGTCAGCGCGGCAGGCTCGCCGATGAGCGCGCGCAGCTGGCCCTCGGTGTGGATGAGGTCGGCGGTGAGGCGGTGGGGCGTGGGGCTGCTCATGGCTGCCCATGCTAGCCCCCCAGCTTCAGCAGCCCGCCATGCCGTGCGACTGCACGCGCTGCGTCTTGTCGTCCACGACGTAGCTGACGGTGCAGGCGAAGCGGCTCTGGCCGGTGCCCGGGTCGGTGGGCGCGGCACGCGTGAAGGCGTAGACGGTGCTGCCATCGCCACGGCGCGTCACGGTGGTCGGCTTGCCGAGCTTGGCGGTCAGCTCGGCGAGTGAGGCGCCGTGCCAGCGGCTCAGCGCCGTGTCGAACTCGGCGCGGCGGGCGGCGTCCTTGTCCTTCAGCACGGAGACCGGTGCGGGCGTGGCCGGCGGGTTGGCGGTGGGGGTGGCGCAACCCGCCATCAGGGCGGCAAGGGCCAGGGGCGCCAGTGCGTGGAATCGATTCATGGTCCGCAGGCTAGCGCAGCCGCGGCGGGCGGCGTCGCCAGATGTAAGCGCGGCGCGGTCAGTGCTTCTCGTCGGCACCGTAGCGGCGTTCGCCGGTCCGCGGGTGGTAGAACACCCGCAGGGCCCGCCCGGATTCCGGGTCGATGAAGCGCTCCTCGGTGGCCTCCCAGCCGTCATCGGCTGGCGTGCCGCGCGTGCGATAGCGCCAGCGCTCGGCCAGCACCGCGACGGCCACGACGCCGCCCCAGAGCGCGAACGGCGCACCGTCCTTTTCGCCGGCCAGCCACGCGACCCCGCCGATCACGAAGACCGCCACGCCCACCACCAACAGCCCGGTGCGCAGCATCATGCGGCGGGCGGCACGCGCTCGACCACCACGGCCGTGCCGTAGGCCACGATCTCGCTCATGGTCTGGCCCATCTCCGACGAGTCGAAACGCATCATGACCACCGCATTGCCGCCCATCTGGTGCGCGTTCTTCACCATGCGGTCGATGGCGTGGCGCCGCGCCTCCTCCAGCAATTGCGTGTACTCGGTGATCTCGCCACCGATGAGCGAGCGCAGGCCTGCCATCAAGTTGCCCGCCAGCCCGCGGCTGCGCACGACGACGCCGAAGACCTGGCCCCTGACCTCCACGACGCGATGGCCGGCGATGTTTTCCGTGGTGACGATCAGCACACTGCGCTCCCTGACGTGGCGGTGGCGCCATCCTAGACGCCCAGACGCGCGATCTGGCGGCGTCGGGACGGCGGGAGAATCAGCGTCGATGACACCGCCTCCCGCCCCGGCCCACGACCCCATGCCCCAGCCGCCGTCCGAGCCCGATCTCGGCGCCTGCTGCGGCAACGGTTGCGATCCCTGCATCTTCGACCTGCACGACCTCGCGATGGACGCGTACCGGCAGGCGCTGCGGGCATGGCGGGCGCGGCATCCCGACGTACCCTGAAGGACCCACCGCCATGTGCCGCAACATCCGCACCCTCTTCAACTTCGAGCCGCCGGCCACCGAGGTCGAGATCCGCGATGCGGCGCTGCAGTTCGTGCGCAAGCTCAGCGGCTTCAACCTGCCGTCGCAGGCCAACGCGGCGGCGTTCGACCATGCGGTGGCGGCCATCGCCGACGAGGCGCGCACGCTGATCGCGTCGCTCGTGACCGCGGCCGAACCCAGGAACCGCGAGGTCGAGGCGGCCAAGGCGCGGGAGCGCTCGGCCGAACGCTTCGGTCATCGCTGAGGTCGCCGCGCTGACGCACAATCGCCGCGCCCCCGGCTACCCGACTTCGCCATGCGCCTGAAGCTCGCCCTGTCCTTCCTCGCCCTGCTGCTGCTCGTCGCGGCCTGGTTCGCGTTCGCCTGGCGCTGGAGCTACGCCGAGGGCGAGCGCGCCGGCTGGGTGCAGAAGTTCTCGCGCAAGGGCTGGGTCTGCAAGACCTGGGAGGGCGAGCTGGCCCTGGTGTCGCTGCCGGGCACCAGCACGGTGGAGAAGTTCCAGTTCACGGTGCATGACGAGGCCGCGGCGCAGGCCATCAACAAGGTCATGGGCAAGCGCGTGAACCTGCACTACGAGCAGAAGGTCGGCCTGCCGGGCGCCTGCTTCGGCGAGACGCGCCACTTCGTCACCGGCGTCACGCAGGTCGACGAGATCTCGCTGTCGCCCGGCGTCGTCGTGCCGACGCCGCAGGCGTTGCCCGCGTCCGCGCCTTCAGCTCCTTTCACGCCATGACCATCGAACTGGATCGCCCCGAGCGCGAGCAGGCCGTCGCCTCGCTGCAGCGCTACCTGGAGACCGAGTTGGACGAGCGCGTCGGCAACGTCGCGGCCGGCGCGCTGCTGGGCTTCTTCCTGGAGGAGATCGCACCGCTGGTCTACAACCAGGCCGTCGCGCAGGTGCAGGAGCGCCTGTCCCAGCGCGTCGCCGAGGTGGACGTGGAGGTGCACGAGGACGCCTTCCAGTACTGGGGACGCCGCGGCGCCCGGCCGGCCCGGCGCACCTGAGCCGCGCGGGTCGACGAGGGCTCACGACGGCTGATGCCACGCGTTGCCAACAGCCCGCGGCGACACTAGCCGCATGTCACTGTTCCAGCCCCTGATCGCTCGTTTCGAGCGCCTCGTCGACCCTTATCCCGAGTCCCCCGCCGCGCGCCCGGGCGCGCTGCCGACGCGCTTCTTCGCCTTCCTGTGGCGCTGTGCCGACGGGGTGCGCCCGCAGCTGCTGGCGGTCACGCTGTTCACGGCCGGCATCGCGGCGGCCGAGGCGTTGCTGTTCAGCCTGATGGCGTCGCTGGTGGACTGGCTGTCCGGCATGAAGCCGGCCGAGCTGTGGCACCGGCCGCAGCCCGTCGTGTTCGTCTTGCTGGCCGTGCTGGGCGTCAGCGTGGTGCTGGCCACCGTGCAGGCGCTGACCAAGTACCAGGGCGTGTTCGGCAACTTCCCGATGCGGCTGCGCTGGCTCTTCCACCGCCGCATGCTGTCGCAGAGCATCTCGTTCTTCGGCGACGAGTTCGCCGGCCGCATCGCCACCAAGGTCATGCAGACGGCGCTGGCCGTGCGCGACACCTGGCTCATCGTCGTGGACATCCTCGTCTACGTGGCCGTGTACTTCGGCACGCTGGTGGCCATCGTCGCGAGCTTCGATGCCTGGCTGATGGCGCCGTTCGCGGCGTGGCTGGCGCTGTACCTCGTCGCGCTGCGCTACTTCGTGCCGCGCCTGGGGAAGGTCGCGCAGGCGCAGGCCGACGCGCGCAGCCTGATGACGGGCCGCATCACCGACGCCTACACCAACATCGCCACCGTCAAGCTGTTCGCCCACGGCCAGCGCGAGACCGGCTATGCCAAGGCGGCGATGCAGGATTTCATGACCACCGCCTACGCCCAGATGCGGCTGGTGACGGGCTTCGAGATCGTCAACACGCTGCTGTCGGCCTTCCTCGTCGGCTCCACCGCGCTGCTGGCGCTGTGGCTGTGGGGTGTGAGCGCCATCGGCGTGGGCGCCGTCGCCGCGGCCACCGCGATGGCGATGCGGCTGAACGGCATCTCGCACTGGGTGATGTGGGAGATGGCGTCCCTCTTCGAGCACATCGGCACGGTGCAGGACGGCCTGGCCACGCTGACCCGGCCGCAGACGGTCGTGGACGCGCTCGATGCCAAGGCGCTGTCGGTGCCGCGCGGCGAGGTGCGCTTCGAGCAGCTGCGCTTCGCCTACCCGAACGGCAAGGTCGTCGTCGACGGGCTGGACCTGACGATCAAGCCCGGCGAGAAGATCGGCCTGGTCGGTCGCAGCGGCGCGGGAAAAAGCACGCTGGTGAACCTGCTGCTGCGCCTGCACGACCTGCAGGATGTGAACGGGCAGGACGGCGGCCGCATCCTCATCGACGGCCAGGACATCCGTCACGTCACGCAGGACTCGCTGCGCCGCCACATCGGCATGGTCACGCAGGACACCTCGCTGCTGCACCGCTCGGTGGCCGACAACATCCTCTACGGTCGCCCCGACGCCACGCCCGAAGAGGTGCAGCGCGCCACCGAGCGCGCGCATGCCGACGAGTTCATCGCCACGCTGTCCGACCCCAAGGGCCGTACAGGCCTTGAGGCCTACGTGGGCGAGCGCGGCGTGAAGCTCTCCGGCGGCCAGCGCCAGCGCATCGCCATCGCCCGCGTCATGCTCAAGGACGCGCCCATCCTGCTGCTGGACGAAGCCACCAGCGCGCTGGACAGCGAGGTGGAGGCGGCCATCCAGCAGTCGCTGTTCAGCCTGATGGAAGGCAAGACCGTCATCGCCATCGCGCACCGGCTGTCAACAATAGCCGCGCTGGACCGCCTCGTCGTCATGGACGCCGGCCGCATCGTCGAGCAGGGCTCGCATGCCGAGCTGCTGGCGCAGGGCGGCATCTATGCGCGGCTGTGGGCGCACCAGAGCGGCGGGTTCCTGGGCCTGGACGACTAGCCGCCACGCCGCTTCAGCGTGCCGTCAGCATCGCGTTCGCCGGCAGGGCCGTGCCGCGCAGCTGCGCGTCGAGGAAGGCGCTGCTGAGGGTCAGCCCCGCTTCCAGGTTGGCCTGCGCCGCCTCGGTCGCGCTGCCGCTGCGCGGGCCGCGGGCAACGCCGGCACCGCCGCCCGGCCCTCTGCCGCCGTCCCCGCCCCGGCCGCGCGCCATGCCGCCCATCGCCAGCGCCTTGTGCTGGTCCTGCGCGGCCCAGTCCTCGCTGACCTGGGTGCCCGACAGGCCCGCGTGCGACACGCCCGGCAGGCTCAGCAGCCAGGCGTTGCCCGGTGCCAGCGCGTCGAAGCCGCGGCGGCGCTCGGCGGGGTCCTTGATGAGGCCCAGCGGGTCGCCGTCCACGTCGCTGGTGATGACCAGCACCGGCACGCGCGTCGCCGGTTGCATGGGCGGCGGGCTGATGGCGATGACGCCCTGCGGCTGCCAGCCGCCGGCCGGCCAGTCCAGCACCGTCTGCGCGCCGGTGTCGTAACCGGCCAGCACGGCGTGGTGCCAGTCGAGTTGCGCGGTGGGCGCGCTCGTGCGCAGCGCGTCGAGCAGGCGTGCCAGCATGCCCAGGCGGTCGCGCTGCGCGACTTCGCCGTGGTGCAGCTGCCCCAGCTCGCGGAACTCGCCGGTGCGTGACAGCTCCGAGCGCCACGCCGCAGCGTCGGCCTCCAGCGGCTGCACCGACAGCACCGCGTAGCCCGCTGCCGCCCAGGCCGCATGCCAGCGCTGGCCCGCCTCGCTGGGCTGCCCCAGGCCCGGCAGGTAGACGACCACCGGCTGCCCCGCCGATGCGGTCGCCGCGGTCCGCGTCAGCACGACGCGCCGGCCCAGCCGCTCGAAGGCCTGCACCTGCAGCGGCACGGCCGGCTGCGCGTGGTCGGCGCGGTGGGGTGGCGCATCGTGGCGCGCGTGGCGGGGCGGGTCGCCGGCGCAGCCGTTCAGCAGCAGGGCGGCGGGCAGCAGCGTGGCGATCAGTCGTGCAGGGGTCATGGGCAGGCGCCAGGAGGTTCGCCGCCACCATAGCCGTGTCACGTCGCTGGTGTGTGTCTGCCGCCTGTGCGCGGCCGTAGACTTCGCCGCCATGACATCAGGCGTGATCGCATTCGTCGGCGGCGGCAACATGGCCAGCGCCATCATCGGCGGGTTGCTGCGCGCCGGCACGGCCCCCGGGCAGATGCGGGTGGTGGAGCCGCACGAGCCGCAGCGCCGCAAGCTCGCCGCCGAATTCGGCGTGGCGGCGCAGGCCGCGGGCGACGAGCGCCTCGGCGGCGCCGGCACCGTCGTCTGGGCCGTCAAGCCGCAGTTGTTCGCCGAGGCGGTGGCGCCGCTCAAGCCCTGGCTGTCGGGCGCGCTGCAGCTGTCGGTGATGGCCGGCATCCGCACCGATGCGCTGGTGGCCGCCACCGGCAGCGAGCGCGTCGTGCGCGCGATGCCGAACACGCCGGCGCTGATCGGCCAGGGCATTGCCGGGCTGTTCGCGCGGCCGGCCGTGTCGGGCGAGGAGCGCGAGCGCGTGGAGCGCCTGCTCGCGCCCACGGGGCAGACGCTGTGGGTGGCGCGCGAGGACGACCTGGACGCGGTGACGGCCCTGTCCGGGTCCGGGCCGGCGTACTTTTTCTTCTTCGTCGAGGCCATGATGGCCGCGGCCGTGGACATGGGCCTGAGCCCCGAGCAAGGCCGGCGCCTGGCGCTGGCCACCTGCGGCGGCGCGGCGGCGCTGGCACTGGCCTCCGACGAGTCGCCCGCCGTGCTGCGCGAGCGTGTCACGAGCCAGGGCGGCACGACGCATGCGGCCATCATGTCGCTGCAGGCGGATGCGGTGGACGCCGCCATCCGCCGTGCGGTGCGGGCCGCGCAGCAACGCGCTGCCGAACTCGGCAAGGCCTTCGGCTGAATGGGCATTGCCACGCGAGACAGCCTGCGCGACTGGCTGCGGGCGCCCGGCTCCCTGAGCCGCCGGCTGGCCCGGCTGGGCGAGCGCTTCGAGGTGCAGGTACTGCGCCAGGGCGTGGCGCCGTTCCGGGCGCGCGAGCGCTCGGCGCTGGGCCTGCCGGCGCGCGGCCTGACCCTGGTGCGCGAGGTCATCCTGCGCGTGGACGGCGAACCGCTGGTCTGGGCCCGCTCGGCCCTGCACCAGCGGGCCACGCTCGGGCCGTGGCGGGCGCTCAAGGGCCTGGGCGCGCGGCCGCTGGGCCATCTGCTGTACGACGACCCGCGCATCACCCGCAGCGAGCTGGAGCCCCGGCGCCTCAACCGCCACGGCCACACCCGGCGCCACGCCGCGCGCCAGTGGCAGGCCGCGACCGGTGAGGCGGTGTCGCCGCAGATGTTGTGGTCGCGCAACTCGGTGTTCAGCCGCAGCGGCGCCCAGCTGCGCGTCATGGAACTGTTCGTGCCCGATCTGGCGCGGCATCGGCCGGGTGCCCGCAGGCGCTAGACGCGACGCCCGACACACCGCGGGTCGCTCCGGCCGTTGGCTGTCATCGAGCTGACGAAGCCTTCGAAAGTGGCGCTGGCGTAGTCATAAATGCGTGGGTGAACCCATAAAACTCTCCTAAACTCTCCATGCCAGAGGGGCGTTAGTAGACCCGCCGCGCACAGACGCAGGAGGGCTGTATGACTGGGGCATTGAATTGAATACGCGGGAAGTGGTGATCTTCAGCGGCGAGCGCTATGTCGTGCCGCAATGCATACAGCGGATCGACCATCTGTCGACCCATGGTTGGCAACTGCGCTACGGTGGCACCAAGCTGTTTTCCGATCACAGCCAGGACGGCAGCGGCGCACGGCGCGCGCTGGCCCTGGCCACCAAGGAGTTGCTCAAGCGCATCGCGACGCTGCCGGCGCCGTCGCGGCTGCGCCGCACGCCCAGCCGCAAGAAGCAAAGCGATCTGCCGTCGGGCATTTCCGGCCCGATCGTGCGCCAGCGGGCCGGCAGCCGCGTGCGTGACTGCAGCTTTGCCGTGACGCTGCCGCGCTTCGGCGAAACGCCGCTGGCACGCAGCGTCTACATCGGCACCGAGAACACCTACACCGTGGAGCGCTACCAGCAGGCGCTGGAGCGGGCCATGGCGCTGCGCGAAAAGGCCGAGGTCGCTTACCAGCGTGCCGCGACCAAGGAGCGGCGCGCCCAGGCGCAGCTGCTCAAGGTGCAGATGAGCAGCCTGCTCGGCAAGGGCTGAAGCCGGCTGGTGTCTGGGGGGGCGGGTCGGGTCGACCGGCCGGCCTCTGAAACCGCGCGTACCGCGTGCGGTCGTACCATCGGCGCCCGCTCCAGGCACCCGCGCGGCTGCGTGGGCGCCGGCAGTACATGCTGCCGGCAGCATGGAGCCCTCCCACTTCGTGAAAGTGCCGAGCGATGCCGCAGGACAACCAGGACCATTTCCGCTGGGGCGTGATCGGCCCCGGCAACATCGCCAAGCGCTTTGCCGCCGCACTCGCCGCGGTGCCGGGCGCACGCCTGGCGGGCGTGTTCGCGCGCGACGTGGCCAAGGGTCAGGCCTTTGCCGACCGGTGGGCCCGGCCCGGCGAGGCGCTGCGCGTGACGACGCAGCTCGACGAGCTGCTGGCCGCCGTGGACGCGGTCTATATCGCCACGCCCCATTCCCACCATGCCGAGTACGTGCGCGCCGCGCTGCTGGCGGGCACGCCGGTGCTGTGCGAGAAGCCGCTGGTGACGACGCGCGCGCAAGGCCAGCAGCTGGTGGACCTGTCGCGCGAGCGCGGCGCGTTCCTGATGGAGGCGCTGTGGACGCGCTTCCTGCCGGCCTACGAGCTGGCCGGCCGCTGGCTGCGCGAGGGTGCCATCGGCCAGCTGCGCGCCATCCGCTCGACGTTCTGCTTCCCGGCCCGCTACGACCCGCAGCACCGCACGTGGAACCCGGCGCTGGCGGGGGGCTCGCTGTGGGACATCGGCATCTACAACCTCGCCGCGACGCGCTGGGCGCTGCAACAGGTGAACGGCGGCGAATGCCCCGAGCCCGTCGCGATGGACGTGCACGCGGTGCTGGCGCCCACCGGCGTGGACGCCTCGGTCGACGCGATGCTGCACTTTCCCGGCGGCATCACGTCGCAGTTCCGCTGCGGCTTCGATGCGGCCTCGGGCAACGCCTTCGAGGCGCTGGGCAGCGAGGCCTGCCTGCGCTTCCCGAACAGCTTCTCGCAAGCGCAGTCCGTGGAGCTGATCCGGCGCGGCCAGGCGCCCGAACGCACCGAGGCGCCTTATGCGCTCAATGGCTTCGAGGGGGAGATCGCCGAGGCGCAGGCCTGCATCCGCGCCGGCCTCGTCGAGAGCCCGCGCATGCCCCACGCCGAGAGCCTGGCGCTGCTGGGCTGGATGGACGCGATCCGGGCGCGGTTTCCCGTGCCCTGAAGTTGCGCCGCGCCGTCGCTCAGCGCAACGCCAGGTCCAGCACCGTGCCGGCGAACACGGCGAAGCCCACCCAGTGGTTGGCGCGGAACGCGCGAAAGCACGCCCCGCGTTCGCGCCCGCGGATCAGCGTGAAATGCCAGGCGGCCTGCGCCGCCGCCGCGGCGATGCCCAGCAGGAACCACCGCCCCAGGCCCAGCCGCAGGCCCAGCGCCGTCCACAGACCCAGGTAGATCGCGTAGAAGGCCATGATGCCGGCCACGTCGAAGCGGCCCAGCGCGATGGCCGACGAGCGCACGCCGATCGCCAGGTCATCGTCCCGGTCCACCATCGCGTACTCGGTGTCGTAGGCCAGCACCCAGAACAGGTTGGCCACCAGCAGCGCCCAGGCCGACAGCGGCACCGAGCGCAGGTGCCACTCCGCGCCGCCCAGCGCCGCGGCGAAGGCCATGGGGATGCCGAAGGAGAACGCCACGCCCAGCACCGCCTGCGGCATCGCCAGCACGCGCTTGGCGAACGGGTAGGCAATGGCGACGGCGAGCGCCGCGAAGCTCAGCAGGATGGTCGGCGGGTTGGTCGTCAGCACCAGGCCGAAGGCGGCGAGGGCCAGCGCGGCGCCGAGCGTCAGCGCGGCCTTCACCGACACCGCGCCCGTCGTCACCGGGCGCTGCGCGGTGCGCTTGACGTGGCGGTCGAAGTCGCGGTCGGCCACGTCGTTGATGCAGCAGCCGGCCGAGCGCATCAGCACCGTGCCCGCCGTGAAGACCGCCAGCAGGTGCCAGCCCGGCCAACCGTCCGCGGCGATCCACAGCGCCGCCAGCGTGGGCCACAACAGCAGCAGCCAGCCGGCCGGGCGGTCCCAGCGGATGAGCTGCAGGTACAGCGCCAGCCGCGAAGGCTGCATGGGGCTGGGGGCGACGGGAGAGGCGGTCGGCATGGCCGGCATTTTCACGCCGCGGCGCCGGTGCCGGGCCCGAGCTGGAATCCCCGGCCCGCAGCAGGCCCTTGGCAGGCGCGCCTACAGTGCCGCAGCCCAGCCCAGGAGACGCGAAAGCCATGACCGACCTCAGCCAGTTCCCCATCACGACCAAGTGGCCCGCCCGGCATCCGGACAGGCTGCAGCTCTACTCGCTGCCCACGCCCAATGGCGTCAAGGTGTCCATCGCGCTGGAGGAGACCGGCCTGCCCTACGAGCCGCATCTGGTCAGCTTCACCACCAACGACCAGCTCAGCCCCGAGTTCCTGTCGCTGAACCCGAACAACAAGATCCCGGCCGTCATCGACCCCGACGGGCCGGGCGGCAAGCCGCTGGCGTTGTTCGAGAGCGGTGCGATCCTGGTCTACATCGCCGGCAAGACCGGCCAGTTGCTGCCCACGGACGTGGCGCTGCGCTACGAGGCGCTGCAGTGGCTGATGTTCCAGATGGGCGGCGTCGGGCCGATGTTTGGCCAGCTCGGCTTCTTCCACAAGTTCGCCGGCAAGGACTACGAGGACAAGCGCCCGCGCGACCGCTACGTGGCCGAGTCCAGGCGGCTGCTGGGCGTGCTGGATGCGCACCTGAAGGGTCGCGAGTGGCTGGTCAACGACGCCTACGGCATCGCCGACATCGCGACCTTCCCGTGGATCAACAACCTCGTGGGCTTCTACGGCGCGGGCGACCTCGTCGGCTTTGGCGACTTCAAGGAAGTCGCCCGCGTGCTGAAGGCCTTCGTCGCCCGGCCGGCCGTGCAGCGCGGCCTGCAGATCCCGTCGCGCGGCTAGGCCGGGCGCCGCTCGCGCCGCTTGGCCGACACGGCCTTGACGACGGTGGCCAGTGGCGGCGCGGCGGCGAAGTCCGCCTCGTGCGGCGCGAGCGCCAGCTCCAGCAGCCGGCGCACGGCGGGCTTGTCCAGGTCGTCGGGCGAGGCGAGCCGGATGCTGCGCACGCGCGCGCCCTGGCCCTGCAACAGGCCGTCGGGGTCGGGCAGGTCCTTGCCGTACAGGAAGAACAGCGTCACCCAGCGCGGGTAGCCGGCGATGGACACCAGGCTGGCCGCGGCGTGGTCGGCATAGGCGTAGCCGACGGCCAGCGCGTTGTAGTTGTCGTAGACCAGCTCGAAGCCGCGCGGCACGCGCGCGCACAGCTTGCGCCGGCAGGCGGTGATCGCGTCGGCCATCGCCGGCGTGTAGCGGGCGATGAAGTCGGCGACCTGGCGGGCGGTGGTGTCGGGCATCAGCGGCCTCATTGCCATGCGGTGACGCGGTCGCCGTCCTGCGGCACGCAGCCGGCCGCCAGCGGCCCACCGCCCTCGCGCATGACGATGCCTTGCGGGCCGTGGCAAAGCTCGATGCGGCGCGCGGCCGGCCAGCGCTGCTGCGTGAAGGCTTCCAGGCTGTCGGGCAGGCTGGTCTGCACGCGGCCGGCGTCGAGCAGCGCGGGCGGGTGGTCGTTGAAATGCAGCCAGGGCACGAAGCGGCCCGCCAGCATCAGCCATGCCGACGCCTGCACTGGCTCGGGTGCATAGCCCTGGGCCTGCAGCCAGGCCTGGGCGTCGGCACGGGTGCGCGTGCCGGCGGCGGCGGCGGCGATCAGCTCGGCCACCCACTGGTTGCAGTTCTGGTACGCGGTGCTGAACGGGTAGGCGTTGGCGCTGTAGCGCGCGTTCAGCAGGCCCAGCGCCAAGGGCTTGTCCAGCGCCGCGGCGGCCAGCGGCGTCGCGGCTTCGGGCGGCAGCAGCAGCAGGCTCACGTAGCCGACGCGGGCGTCGTCGCTGCCGGAGATGAAGCCGGCCAGGCCCTGGTCGAACAGCCGTGGCGCGCCTTCGGCGCAGGCGTAGTACAGCTGGCGCACGGCCCAGGGCATGTCTCGGCCGTCGGCCAGCCCGGTGGCCAGCGCGATGCCGGCGTGCGAGTAGCGCAGGCCGAAGCGCGACAGGTCGGTGCCCGAGCGCGAGATCAGCGCGGCGGTGGCGCCCGACGCGGCCAACGCCTCGCGCACGACGGCGGCGAAGCGCAGCAGCCGGTCCTGCTGCGTGGCGGTGATGTCCTGCGCGCGGTCGCAGCCGCGGGGTGGCGAGGACGGGGGCGAGCCGGCCTGCGCCGCGCTGGCGGCGACGGCCATCGAGACGGCCAGCAGCGTTCGGATCAAGGCGTGACGACGCGCGCGGCCATCTCGCGCGCCCAGGCGTCTTCGAGCACGAGGAAGAAGGCTTGGCCGGTGTCGGCGTGGGCGAACGCAACGCCGTAGGGCTGCGGCGTGGCCTGCACCTCGTCGCCGACGCGCACGGCGCGCGCGGTCAGCGCGGCCTGGGGCAGCGTCAGCTCGACGGGCTCGGTGCCTTCGCGTGCCAGCGTCAGGCGCAGCTTGCCGGCTTCAGCTTGCGCCACGTCCGTCACGCGGTAGCGGCCTTCGGCGCGGCGGTCGCCGCCGTGGCTGCTGCTGCCGGACGAGGCCTTGAAGGAGTCGGACACGCTGCCAATCGACGCCGAGCCCGCGCCGGCAGCGGAGGACACGAAGGAATCGGCCTGCGCGGCAGCGGCGGCCAGCGTCAGGCTGGCGAGGAGGAGAAGACGGCGCATCGTGGACTTCATGGATGAAGGAGACGCGCAACGATAGCGCGCCAGCCGTCGCCCGTCGCGGACTTCACTCCGTGGCCAGCGCCTGCGTGCGCGCGGCTTCCTTGCGGTACAGCGCCGGTGCCCCGGGCTGCCACAGCGCCAGCGCCTGGCGGGCCAGCGTGCGCGCCCGGGCGGTGTCGCCCCGCTGCGCGTGGGCGTCGGCCTGCAGCCCGAGCGCCTGCGCCAGCATCCAGCGGCGGCTGGCGTTCTCCGGCTGGTCGGGCGTGGCGCGCATCAGCGCCTCGGCTTCCTGCGCACGGGCGAGCTTCTCGTCCGCGCTGCCGCTGGACTCGCCCACCCACCAGGCGGCGTCGGCGCGCCAGCGGCTGAGGTAGAAGTCGCCGGCCAGCGCCGCGGCCGCCGGCATGGCCGCCAGCGCGTCGCGCAAGGCCTTGGCATCCGGCGTGGACCGGCTGTGCTGCCAGGCCAGCCGGGCGCGGGTGAAGCGCAGCAGCACGAGATCGCGGCGCGCGGCCTGGTTGCGGCCGTCGCGCTTCAGCTCCTCGCCCAGCGCGGCGAAGCTGTCGTCGAACAGCTGCAGGCCGCGCGCCGCATCGCCCAGCTCGCCGTGGATGCGGCCGGCCGCCGCCAGCGCGAGCGCACGCTGGTAACGCAGGTTGCCGTTCTCGGGCTGCAGCCGCAGCGCGGCGTCGCGCAGCGCCAGCATCAGGTCGGCCTCGCGGCGCGCGACGTCCGCGTCGCCGCTCAGCAGCGCCCAGTTGGCCAGCAACTGGTGGGCCCAGGCGGCCTCGTGGATCAGCTCGGCCTGGTCGGGCAGGCGCGCGCGCAGCGTGTCGAACAGCGCCACGGCCTGCGCGATCGTCTGGCCCGCCGCGGCCAGGTCACCGAGCTGGGGCTGCGACGGGCTGCCGCCCTGCTGCAGGCCGATGCGTCCCACGATGGTCGCGACGGCGGCCATGGTCTTGGCGTCGTCGGGCTGCAGCGCGAGCGCGCGCTCGTTGAGCCGGCGCGCCTGCTGCAGCGCCTGCACGCTGTCCGCCAGCCGCCCGCCGCGGCTGGCGAGCATGGCGCGGCCCTGGTACATCTCGGCCGCGATGCGCAGCGCGTCGCCGTCCTGCGCCAGCGCGTCGATGTAGTGGGCCTGCAGGGCGATCGCCTTGTCGACGTTGCGCTGCGAGGCGTCCAGCTGTTCCTGGCTCGGCGAGAAGCCGTCGCCCTGCAGCGAGGCGATGCGCGAATAGCTCTCGGCCAGCTCCTGCGCCAGCCGCGGGTTGCGGTGCAGCTCGGGGCCCAGCTCGTCGGCGAGGCCGTCGAGGTAGCCCAGCGCGTCCTTCAGCAAGGCCTCGCGCGTGGCCAGGCTGCCGGGCAGCTCGGCGATGTCGTCGTGGTAGCGGAACACCATCTGCCGCGACAGCTCGCGCAGCTGCGCGAACCGGTGCTCGGCTCGCGCCTGCGCCTGCTGCGCGACGCGCATCTGCCACAGCGTGCCCGCCAGGCCGCCCACCAGGCTCAGCAGCGCCACGCACGCCAGCGCCACGGCGAGGCGGTTGCGGCTGACGAAGCGCGCCATCAGGTAGGCCATCGTCTGCGGCCGGGCGCTGACCGGCCGGCCCTGCAGGAAGGCGCGCAGGTCCGCGGCGAACTGGTCCACCGTGGCGTAGCGGCGCGCGGGGTCCTTCTCCAGCGCCTTCAGCAGCATGTTGTCCAGGTCGCCCTTGAGCCGCTCGCGCAGCGCCGGCCAGGCGGGGTCCTGCGGCCCGGGGCTGGGCAGGCTGGACGGCAGCGACGGCGCCTCGTTGAGCGCGGCGCGGGCCATGGCCGCGGCGTCGGTGGCGTCGCGGCCGTAGGGCCGGCGCCCGGTGAGCAGCAGGTACAGCAGCACACCCAGCGAGTACACGTCGGTGGCCGTGGAGACGGGCTCGCCGCGCAGTTGCTCGGGGCTGGCGTAGCCGGGTGTCAGCGGCCGCTCGCCGACCTGGCTGCGGTCCAGATCGGTGGATTCCAGCGGGTCCAGCGCCTTGGCGATGCCGAAGTCCAGCAGCTTGACCTGGCCTTGCTCGGTCACCATCACATTGCCGGGCTTGAGGTCGCGGTGCACCAGCAGGTGCCGGTGCGCATGGGCAACGGCGTCGGCCAGCTGCAGGAACAGCGCCAGCC
The DNA here is from genome assembly GCF_965229315.1 of Roseateles sp. GTDB lineage: Bacteria > Pseudomonadota > Gammaproteobacteria > Burkholderiales > Burkholderiaceae_C > Pelomonas. The sequence goes on along the minus strand of NZ_CBDDJA010000001.1, from coordinate 594,558 downwards.
GGGCCTCCAGCGGCAGCCCCGCGCAGGCGGCGTCCAGGCTGCGGCCCTGCACGCGCTCCATGACGACGAAGGGGCAGCCCTCGGCGTCCAGGCCCGCGTCGAACAGCCGCGCGATGTGGGGGTGGTCCAGCCGCGCCAGCGCCTGTCGCTCCTGGGCGAAGCGCCGCAGCACGGCGGCGGAGTCCATGCCGGGCTTGAGCAGCTTGATGGCGGCCTCGCCGTCGTAGGCGCCGTCGCTGCGCCGCGCCAGCCAGACCTCGCCCATGCCACCGGCGCCCAGCAGCGACTCCAGCGTCCAGCCGTTCAGGCGCAGGCCGGGACGCGCGCGGCGTACCGGGGCGGCCCCGTCGTCCAGCGGCGCGGGCGACTGCAGGAATGCCGGCGCACCGCCGCTGTGCTCGGTGGCGTGTGCCAGCAGCGACAGCACCTCGCGCTGCACCTGCGACGGCGCGCCGCTGGCTCGCACGTGCGGCTCGCGCTGCGCGGGCGGCAGTGAAAGCGCGGCGTCGAAGAGCTGGCGGATCTGTTCCCAGTCGGTCGGCGTCATGGCGGCAGTGTGCGGCGCACCGCGGCCGCTGCCCATGGGGCGAGTGCCGATGCCGGTCAGGGCGTTGCCGGTGCTGCCGCCGCCCGCGGCGTGACTCAGGCCGGCACGCGGACCGCGACGCGGGCGCGTTCGATGGCCGCGATCAGTGCTTCTTCCGGATAGGGTTTGCCGAGCAGCTGCGTGACGCCGGCGGCGGCCGCCTCGTCCTGCTTGTCGTCGGAGGACGTGATCATGACGACGGGCAGCGCGGCGGTGTCCGCCGCGGCGCGCACCCGGCGCGTCAGCTCGAAGCCGTCGATGCCGGGCATCTCGACGTCGGTGATGAGCAGGTGCGGTCGTTCGGCGGCCATCTGCGCCAGCGCGTGCTCGCCGCTGTCGGCCAGCGCAACGCGATAGCCTTGGCTGGCCAGCAGCCGGCTGATCTTCACGCGCACGATCTTGGAATCGTCGGCGACGAGCACCAGCGTCTCGTCGGCACGCAGCTCGCGGGTGGGGGCTTCATGCGCCGGTTCTTGCGCCTGCTGTTCGGCGGCCCGGCGGGCCCTCTCGTCGCGCTCGGCCTGGGCGGTTTCGGCGGCCTCAGCGGCCCGCCGCGCCTCGGCCTCCTGCGCCTCCCTCGCCTGGCGTGCCAGGCGTTCGCTTTCCTGGCGAATCAGCTCCTCGCGCTGGGCCTGTTCGCGCGCCGCCTCACGGGCCTCGGCGGCACGGCGCTCGGCCTCGGCGGCCTCGCGGGCCAGGCGGTCGCTCTGTTGCCGCGCCTGTGCGTCGCGCTCGGCCTGTTCGCGGGCGGCCAGCGTGGCCTGGCGGCGGGCCTCGGCCTCCTGGGCGGCCTGGGCCGCGGTGTCGGCGGCCACCTGCTGGGCGCGCGCGGCGTAGTGCGCCTTGGCGACGGCCAGGTTCTGCGCCTCGCGGCGGGCGGCCTCGTCGCGGGCGCGCTGCTGGCGCCGCCGGCCCAGCCACACGAGGCCGACGGCCACGAGAACCAGCACGGCGGCCAGCAGCGAGAGCAGGAGGGAGTCGGGCTTCAAGGGGCTCACGGCGCATGCCGCGCGGGGTCTGCAACAACCGCCAGCGTACCTAAAAGTCGCGCCCCCCGAGCCCGGTGGCATGCGCTGGGCCGTGCGGGCTGCGCAGGACTTGGCTGCTGCCGCGTGTTTTCAGCGCCGCAGCAGCGGGGTGGTGGGCGTGACGCCGGTGTCGAGGTCGGCGTCGGCCGGGTCCACCAGCGACAGCACGAAGGCCAGCACCGACACCCCGAGGGTGATCGCGAAGCGGGAACGGGCCGACCTGAACATGGCCGCATGTTCGGCCAGAAGACGCCGTTGCGCGCTCCCTAACCCGGTGGTGAATGCTGCCCGCTCGGCCCCAGTGTGTTGCCGATTGTGAGCGGGCCGGGTGACGCCGCTGTTTTGCGGCTCAGGCGGGGCGCTTCGACGTCCAGCGCTCCCACAACGCCACCGTCTCGCCGACCAGGCCGCGCCTGAACGCCAGCACGCAGACGATGAAGATCAGCCCGGTGACGAGGCTGACCGATTCGCCCAGGCCGCCAAACCAGGCGATGCCGGTCAGGTCGGCCAGCAGGTTGCCCAGGTCGCCGATCTTGTTCTCCAACGCGATGATGACCAGCGCGCCCACCATCGGCCCCACCAGCGTGCCCATGCCGCCCACCAGCGTCATGAGGATGACCAGGCCGGAGGTGGTCCAGATCGCGTCGGTCAGCGTGGCGAAGCCCAGCACCAGCGTCTTGGTGGCGCCGGCCAGGCCGGCGAGCGCGGCCGACAGCACGAAGGCCAGCAGCTTGAAGCGCGCCGTGTCGTAGCCCAGCGACGTGGCGCGGGCCTCGTTCTCGCGGATGGACGTCAGCACCTGGCCGAAGGGCGAGTGCACGATGCGGTAGATCAGCCAGAACGCGGCGATGAAGATGCCCAGCACGACGTAGAACAGCGTCGTGTCGCTGGCCAGATCCAGGCCGAGGAAGTGGCCGCGCGGCACGGACTGCAGGCCGTCCTCCCCGCCGGTGAACGGCGCCTGCAGGAAGTAGAAGTACAGCATCTGCGCCAGCGCCAGCGTGATCATCGAGAAGTAGATGCCCGACCGGCGGATGGCCAGCAGCCCGAACAGCAGCCCCACGACGGCCGCGCCGCCCATGCCCAGCAGCAGGCCCACCGGCGTGGGCACGCCCCACACCTTCAGCGCGTGGCCGCAGACGTAGCCGGCCGTGCCCAGGAAGGCGGCGTGGCCGAACGACAGCAGGCCGGTGAAGCCGATCAGCAGGTTGAAGGCGCAGGCGAACATCGCGTAGCACAGCACCTTCATGACGAACACGGGGTAGGCACCCAGCGTGGGCAGCAGCGCGATGCCGAAGAACAGCGCGGCGTACGCCAGAGACTTGTTCGCGATGAGCTTCTTGTTCATCACTTCTCTTTTCCGAACAAGCCGGCCGGGCGAACCAGGAGCACGATGGCCATGACGACAAAGACGACCGTGTTGGACGCCTCGGGATAGACCACCTTGGTCAGCCCCTCGATGAGGCCCAGGCCCAGGCCGGTCAGGATGGAGCCGAGGATGGAGCCCATGCCGCCGATGACGACCACCGCGAACACCACGATGATGAGGTTGCTGCCCATCAGCGCCGACACCTGCAGGATGGGGGCGGCCAGCACGCCGGCGAAGGCGGCCAGCGCCACGCCGCCGGCATAGGTCAGCGTCACCATGGCGGGGACGTTGATGCCGAAGGCCTGCACGAGCTTGGGGTTCTCGGTGCCGGCGCGCAGCTTGGCGCCCAGCGACGTCTTCTCGATCAGCGCCCACACGGCGAAGCACACCACCAGCGACGCGACCACCACCCAGGCGCGGTAGTTGGGCAGGATCATGAAGCCCAGGTTGGTGGCGCCGGCGAGCTGGTCGGGCACCTGGTAGGGCTGGCCCGACACGCCGTAGAAGCTGCGGAACACGCCCTCGATGACCAGCGTGATGCCGAAGGTCAGCAGCAGGCCGTAGAGGTGGTCCAGCTTGTAGAGCCACTGCAGCATCGTGCGCTCGATGACGATGCCGATGAGGCCCACGGCGAGTGGCGCGAGACCGAGCATGACCCAGTAGTTCAGGCCCAGGTATTCCAGCCCCATCCAGGCGAAGAAGGCCCCCATCATGTACAGCGCCCCGTGGGCGAAGTTGATGATGTTGAGCATGCCGAAGATGACCGCCAGGCCCAGCGACAGCATCGCGTAGAACGAGCCGTTGACCAGGCCCAGCAGCAGCTGGCCCAGCAGGGCCGGCAGGGGAATACCGAAGATTTCAGTCATGGCAGTGAAGTTCAGACCCTGGACGCCCGCCGGGCCGCTGCCAAGGGCGGCCAGGGCCGATGTCGATGCCGGCCCATACCGGCATTGATCGGCGTCCCCTCGGGGGACTGAGCGAGGGGCTCATGTTTACTTCTTGACGAGCGGGCACTTGCTGTCGGCCAGCTTGGTGTACGCCTCCTCGCCCGGGATGCGGGTCACGACCTTGAAGTAGTCCCAGGGTTCGGTGGACTCCTTGGGCGACTTGACCTGCAGCAGGAACATGTCGTGGATGCCGCGGCCGTCTTCCTTGCGGATGGTGCCCTTGGTGTAGAAGTCGTTGATGGGCGTGTCCTTCATCTTGGCCATGACCTTGTCGGCGTCGTCGCTCTTGATCGCCTCGACGGCCTTCAGGTAGTGCGTGACCGCGGAGTAGTCGGCCGCCTGCAGCGACGACGGCATGCGCTTCATCTTCTCGAAGAAGCGGCGGCTCCAGGCGCGCGCCTCGGGGCTCTGGTTCCAGTACCAGGAGTCGGTCAGGTACATGCCCTCGGTGGTCTTCAGGCCCAGCGAGTGGATGTCGTTGATGAACATCAGCAGGCCGGCGAGCTTCATGCCCTTGGTGATGCCGAACTCGTTGGCGGCCTTGATGGAGTTGATGGTGTCGCCGCCGGCATTGGCCAGGCCCAGGATCTGCGCGCCCGAGCTTTGCGCCTGCAGCAGGAAGCTGGAGAAGTCGTTCGCGTTCAGCGGGTGCTTGACGCTGCCCTTGACCGTGCCGCCGTTCTTCTGCACGACCGCCGTGGTGTCGGCCTGCAGGGCCTGGCCGAAGGCGTAGTCGGCGGTCAGGAAGTACCAGCTCTTGCCGCCCGCCTTAGTCACCGCGCCGCCCGTGCCGTTGGCCAGGGCCACCGTGTCGTAGGCGTAGTGGATGGTGTAGGGCGTGCAGTTCGCCCCGGTCAGCGCGGAGCTGCCGGCGCCGATGGAGATGAAGGGCTTCTTCTTCTCGGCGGCGACCGTGGCCATGGCCAGGTTGGCGCCGGAGTTGGTGCCGCCGACGAGCAGGTCCAGCCCTTGCGTGTCGATCCACTCGCGCGCCTTGGCGGAGGCGACGTCGGCCTTGTTCTGGTGGTCGGCGAAGATGAACTCGATCTTCTTGCCGGCGATGGAGCCCTTCATGTCGGCGATGGCCATGCGGATGGCCTCGACGCCGCCGGCGCCGTCGATGTCCGCATACACGCTGGACATGTCGGTCAGCAGGCCGATCTTGATGACGTCGCCCGAGATCTGGGCCTGGGCGCCGAGGCTGCAGGCGGCGAGCGCCGCGGTGGCGAGGGTGGTGCGAGTGGCTTGGGTGAAACCTGCGGTTTTCATGGGTGTTGTCTCCTGGGTGGGGGTCGTCGGTTCAAACGCTGAGCAGTTCGTCCATCTGGGCCTGGTGGCTGGCCAGCTCGGCGGCGGGGAAGGACAGCACCACTTCGCCGTGCTCGATGACGATGAAGTGGTCGGCCAAGGGGGCGGCGAAGCGGAAGTTCTGCTCCACCATGACGATGGTGAAGCCCTGGCCCTTGAGCGTGCGGATCATGCGCGCCAGGGCCTGGACGATGACGGGCGCGAGGCCTTCTGAAATCTCGTCCAGCAACAGGATGTCGGCGCCGGTGCGCAGGATGCGCGCGACGGCCAGCATCTGCTGCTCGCCCCCCGACAGCCGCGTGCCGGGGCTGCTGCGCCGCTCCGCGAGGTTGGGGAACATCGCGTAGATCTCGGTCTCGGACATCGCCTTGCCGCGCCTGGCCTTGAGCAGCGGCGGCAGGCGCAGGTTCTCTTCGGTGGTCAGGCTCGCGAAGATGCCGCGCTCTTCGGGGCAGTAGCCGATGCCGAGGTTGGCGATGCGGTGCGTGGACAGGCCGATGGTCTCGTCGCCGTGGACCTTGATGGAGCCCTTGCGCGCGCCGGTCAGGCCCATGATGGCGCGCAGCGTGGTGGTGCGGCCGGCGCCGTTGCGGCCCAGCAGCGTGACGACCTGGCCGGGCTGCACGCTCAGGTTGATGCCATGCAGGATGTGGCTTTCGCCGTACCAGGCGTGGAGGTTTTGAATTTCGAGCGCGGGGGTGGCCATGGGGTTGATCAGATGGCTCGGTACTTCTGGTTTTGGGTGAGTGTCGTGCCGGGATGCGCGCCCGGCGGCGCGGTAACTTTCTTCTGCGGGGCCAGAAGAAAGTCACCAAAGAAGAGGCCCTGAACCGCACTCGATGGCAACGCCGCCACCAACGGCGCGCGAAAACTTGCGGTGGTATTGAGGGCAGACGCGAGCCGCTGCGCTCTCGCTGCTGTCCTTGTGACGAGCGCCATGACGCGCCTCTTCACGCCGCCTAACGTCGGCTGCACGCCGAACTCATCAGGGAATACCGCGTCGCTGGGGCGACGCCACAGGGGCTTGGCTGGGTGTTGGGGTTCGCTGTACTCACCCCAACCTACGAGGAGCAACGAGACGTCGCGTCGCCCGAGCGACGCTGTCTTCGGTCTTTCTCGTGAGCCCGGCGTGCAGCCGCGCGTTAGGCGGGCTAAAGCAGCGATGGGTGATGTTGGTGACAAGGACAGCAGCGAGAGCGCAGCGGTTCGCGTCTGCCCACCTACCGAGTGGCTGTTGCACGGCGCAGCTCGTGCATGTGGTGCTGGTGTGCGGTTCAGGGCCTCTTCTTTGGTGACTTTCTTCTGGCCCCGCAGAAGAAAGTTACCCCGCCGCCGGGCGGGACTCCCGGCACCACATTCGCCACCAACCAGCAGTACCGAGCGCACAGACATGTTCAATGCGCCCCCACCAACTCAGTCGCCTCAGTGCCCATGTAAGCCTCCAACACCGCCGGATGCCTGGACACCGTCGCGTAATCCCCTTCCGCCAAAACCGCACCACGCGCCAGCACCGTGATGCGGTCCGCGATGCTGGCCACCACCTTCATGTTGTGCTCCACCATCAACACCGTGCGCCCCTCGGCCACGCGCTTGATGAGCGCCGTCACGCGGTCCACGTCCTCGTGCCCCATGCCCTGCGTGGGCTCGTCCAGCAGCATCAGCTGCGGCTCCATGGCCATGGTCGTGGCGATCTCCAGTGCGCGCTTGCGGCCATAGGGCAGGTCGGCGGCCTTCAGGTGGGCCATGTCGCGCAGGTCCACCAGCTCCAGCAGCGACAGCACCTTCGCGTCCAGCGTCTTCAGCCCCGTCAGCCCCTTCCAGAAATGAAAGCTCGTGCCGGTGAAGCGCTGCAGGCCGATGCGCACGTTCTCCAGCACGGTGAGGTGCGGGAACACGGCCGAGATCTGGAAGCTGCGGATGACACCGCGGCGGGCGATCTGCGCGGACGATTCACCGGTGATGTCGGCGCCCGCGAAGACGATGCGGCCGCGCGTCGGCGTCAGGAACTTGGTCAGCAGGTTGAAGCAGGTCGTCTTGCCCGCACCGTTGGGGCCCAGCAGCGCGTGGATGTGGCTGCGCCGCACCTGCAGGTGGACCGAGTCCACGGCGGTGAAGCCTTTGAACTCCTTGGTCAGATCCTGGGTCTCGAGGATGAATTCGCTCATGGAGGTCCGGGTTAGGTGGGCGACTCTAGGCCTTGAAACCTGACGGTGGCTTACGGGCATTCACGGGGTTCGATCGGCGGCGATGAACCGCTCGATGAGCCCGATCTGCTCCGGCGTGTTCAACGCCGGGGCGTGGCCGCAGCCGGGGATGAGCGCAACCGCCGCGCGCGGGCCGCGCTCGCGCATGGCCTGGGCGGTCTCGGCCGTCAGCAGCGTGGAGTCCTCGCCGCGCAGGCACAGCACCGGCAGGTCGAGCGCGTCCCAGGCATCCCACAGCACATAGTCGTCGGGATGGTGGTCGAACTGGTCCGCCATCGCCGGGTCGTAGTGCGGGGTCACGCGGCCATCGGGCAGGCGGCGCAGCGAGGTTTCGGTGAGGTGGCGCCACTGGCTGTCACTCAGGTGACCAAAGCTGGCGTAGATGTCGCGGAAATAGGTTTCAAGCTCGCTGACCGTCGCAAAGCTGGGCGGCTGGCCGGCATAGGTCTTGATGCGAGCCAGCGCCGGTGCCGCCAGCTCGGGCCCGTTGTCGTTCAGCACCAGCCGGCGGATGCGGCCGCGCAGCCGCGTGGCGGCGCCCAGCGTGCCGATGGCGCCGCCCATGGACGTGCCCACCCAGTGCACCTTGTGCAGGCCGAGCTGGTCCAGCAGTGACTCGGCTTGCTGGACGTAGAAGTCCAGGCAGTACTCCAGCGCCGGTTCCACGGCCCATTGCGACAGGCCGCGGCCCAGCGTGTCCGGGCAGATGACGCGCCAGCGAGGGCTGAGGGCGGCGGCGAAGTCGTCGAAATCACGGCCGCTGCGCGCCAGGCCATGCCATGCGATGACGGCCGGCGCACGCTCGTCGCCCCACTCGGTGACGTGCAGTTCGCGGCCCAGGCAGGTCAGGTAGCGCGAGCGCATCGTCATGCCCTCTTCCTTGCGCGCGCCCACGCGGCCAGCCGCAGTCGCCCGACGACGCCGCCGGGGAAGTGGTAGACCGCCAGCACGAACAGCAGGCCCAGCCACAGCAGCCAGCGGTCCGGCGCGACCAGCGTGCCCAGCACGGGCACGCCCTCCACCAGCGAACCCGCAGCCTTGAGCAGCGCCTGCAGGTAGTTCTGCGCGACGATGAACAGCACGCTGCCGATGACGGCGCCGTAGACCGTGCCCATGCCGCCGATGACGACGATGAGCAGCAGGTCCAGCATGATCTCCATGCTCATGGCCGTCTCCGGGCCCGTGTAACGCAGCCACAGCGCCAGCAGCGCGCCGCCGCAGCAGGCCAGCAGCGCCGCGATGACGTTGGCGCCGGTGCGGTAGACGACGGGCCGGTAGCCGATGGCCTCGGCGCGGAACTCGTTCTCGCGGATGGCCTGCAGCACGCGGCCGAAGGGCGAGTTGACGATGCGCAGCAGCAGCAGGATCAACGCGGTGACGGCGACGAACAGCCCGTAGTAGGTCAGCAGCCGGCCGTCGAGCATGACGCCCAGCACCGGCTCCTCCAGGAACTCCGTCGACGGCCGCAGCACTGAAGGCAGCTGGAAGTTCAGGCCGTCCTCGCCACCGGTGAAGTCGCTGAGCTGCGAGCACAGCGTCATGAAGGCCGACGCCACGGCCAGCGTGATCATCGCGAAGAAGATGGCCTTCACGCGCAGGCTGGCCAGGCCCATGGCCAGCGCCAGCACGGCGCTGAGCGCGAGCGCGGCGACGAAGCCGAGGGCGAGCGAGCCCCAGTCCGCGCCGAGTCGCGTCGACGCGATGGCGATGCCGTAGGCGCCGATGCCGACGAACATCGTGTGCGCGAAGCTGACGATGCCGGTGTAGCCCAGCAGCAGGTCGTAGCTGGCGACCAACAGGATGAACACCAGGATCTTGGCCGCGACGTTGAGTGCCTGCGTGCCGGGGAAGACGAAGGGGGCGCCCGCCAAGCCGACGAAGCAGGCGATGAGCAGACCGCCGAGGATGCGGCTGCGCGGCAGGTCGTGGGAGAGCAGCGTGCGGATCATTTGGCGCCCACCGGGTAGAGGCCCTGGGGCCGCCAGAGCAGGACGGCGACCATCAGCCCGATGTTGGAGAAGAGGGCTGCCTTCGGGGCCAGGAAGCCCGCGTAGTTGGCCACCAGCCCCACCAGCAGCGCGCCCACCAGGCAGCCCACCGTGGAGCCCAGGCCGCCGATGATGATGACGATGAAGAGCAGCAGGTTCACGTGCGAGCCGATCTGCGCCGTGACGCCCTGCTGCACCAGGCCCCACAGCACGCCACCCAGGCCTGCCAGCGCGGCGCCGGCGACGAACACGCCGACGAACAGCCGCCGGATGCGGTAGCCCAGCGCCTCGACCATCTCGCGGTCCTGCACGCCGGCGCGGATCAGCAGGCCGAGCTTGGTGCGGTTGAGCACGAGCAGCAGCGTGACGAGCACGGCGATGCCGATGACCATGGACAGCATGCGGAACTTCTCCACTGCCACGTCGGCCCCGAACGCGTCCCACAGGAAGATGCCGCGCAGCGTCTCGGGCATGGGCAGCGGGATCAGCTGCGCGCCCCAGCTGGCCTTGATGAGTTCCTCGCCGATGATCATGCCGCCCATCGTGATGAGGATCTGCTTCAGGTGCTGGCCGTAGACGGGCCTGACCAGCACGCGTTCGAAGACGACCCCGACGGCGGCCGCGATGGCCATGCCGGCGAGGCAGGCGGCGGCGAGTGCGGCGAGGTTGGCGGCGACGTCTGGGGCGGCAACCCACGGCGCGAGGGCCGCGAGCACGGTGGTCGCCATGAAGGCACCCAGCGCGATGAACACGCCGTGGCCGAAGTTCAGCACGTCCATCAGGCCGAACACCAGCGTGAGGCCGGACGCGATGACGAAGATGATCAGGCCCATGGCGATGCCGGCCAGCGTCAGGTTCAGCCAGGTGCTGGGGCTGCCGGTGAGTGGCAGTGCGAGCAGCATGATGGTGGCCAGGAGAGCGAGGGGTCTGGGGTCGAGTTTCATGGGCTCGCTACTTCTTGAGGCTGGCGAGTGACGTGCCGGGATGCGCGCCCGGCGGCGCGGTAACTTTCTTCTGCGGCGCCAGAAGAAAGTCACCAAAGAAGAGGCGCTGAACCGCAAGCGAGCGGGGCGCCGCGAAGAGCGGCGCGCGAAAACGAGCACTTGCGTTCAGGGAAGACGCGACCCGCTGCGCTCTCGCTGCTGTCCTTGTGACGAGCACGATGGCGCCCGCTTCAAGCCGCCTAACGCGCGGCTGCACGCCGTGCTCACCAGGACATGCAAATACCGCGTCGCTGGGGCGACGCCACCGGGGTTGATGCAGGCGGCGTTGGGGTTCGCTGTGCTCACCCCAACCTACGCAGAGCAACGAACCGTCGCGGCGCCCGAGCGCCGCTGTCTTCGGCATGTCTCGTGAGCACGGCGTGCAGCCGCGCGTTAGGCGGCCCGGTGCTGCGGTGAACGGCTCTGGTGACAAGGACAGCCGCGAGAGCGCAGCGGGTCGCGTCGTCCCGGACAACGAGCGGCTGTTGCACGGCGTAGCTCGTGCACGTGGTGCTGGCGTGCGGTTCAGCGCCTCTTCTTTGGTGACTTTCTTCTGGCCCCGCAGAAGAAAGTTACCCGCCCGCCGGGGCGGACTCCCGGCACCACACTCGCCACCAACCAGGCGCAACGAGGCACGACCAAAGACCACAGCCGTCATTGATGCGCCCCCAACGACAACCCAAGCAACCGCTGCTGCAACGACGCATCCTCGATCAGCTCCGCCATCGAGCCCGCATGCACCACCCGCCCGTCATCCATGACGGCCACCGAATCGCCCAACTCGGCCGCGACGCGAAAGTTCTGCTCCACCAGCAGCACCGTCGTGGCCGTGCCCTTCAGCTCCCGCAACGCCGTGATCAGGTTCTGCACGATGGCCGGCGCCAGCCCCTTGCTGGGTTCGTCGATGACCAGCAGCTCGCGCGGCTCGATCATGGCCCGCGCAATCGCCAGCATCTGCTTCTGCCCGCCCGACAGCTTGCCCGCCGGGTGCTGCCAGAACGTCTTCAGCGCGGGAAACAGCCCGAACAGCCAGTCCAGCCGCTTCGCATCCAGGTCGCCCATGCGCTTGGCCGAGCGCGCCGCCAGCAGCAGGTTCTCCGCCACCGTCAGCTCGCCGAAGATGCCCATGGTCTCCGGCACGTAGGCGATGCCGCGCGACGCGATGTCGGGCGTGGCCAGCCGGGTGATGTCCTGGCCCTTGAAGTGCACCGTGCCGGCACTCGCCATCCACAGGCCCATCAGCGTGCGCAGCGTGCTGGTCTTGCCCGCGCCGTTGCGGCCCAGCAGCATCGTCACCTGCCCGGCCGGCACGGCGAGGTCCACGCCATGCAGGATGTGATACGCCCCGACATGCGTGTGGACGCCTTTGAGCTCCAGCAAGTTCATGCCGCGACGCCCAGGTAAGCCTCTTGCACGATGGGCGAGGCGATCACCGTCGCCGGGTCGCCGTCGGCCACCAGCTTGCCCTGGTGCAGCACGATGATGCGGTCCGCCAGCTCGCGCACCACGTCCATCTTGTGCTCCACCAGCAGCAGCGTGTGGCGCTTCTCGGCCTTCAGCGCGCGGATCAGGTCCAGCACCACCGGCACCTCGTCCACGCTCATGCCGGCCGTCGGCTCGTCGAACAGGTAGACCTTCGGGTCCAGCGCGATCAGCATCGCCACCTCCAGCTTGCGCTGGTCGCCATGCGGCAGGCTGGCGGCGAGGTCGTCGGCGCGCGAGGCCAGGCGCACACGGTCGAGGATGGCCTGCGCTTCATCGATCAGCTCGCGGTGCGACAGCCACACGGACAACAGCTTCAGCCCCTTGCCGCGCCGTGCCTGCACCGCCAGCCGCACGTTCTCCAGCACGGTCAGATGGGCGAACAGCTGCGTCAGCTGGAAAGCCCGCCCCAGGCCGCGCCGCGCGCGGGCCGGGGCCGGCAGCCTCGTCAGGTTCTCGCCGTCCAGCCAGACCTCGCCGCTGCTCGCCGGCAGCTGGCCTGAGATCAGGTTGAAGTAAGTCGTCTTGCCCGCGCCGTTGGGGCCGACGATGGCCGTCAGCGTGCCGGGCTGGAAGGCGCAGCTCACGCCGTCGACGGCCACATGGCCGCCGAAGCGGATCGTCAGGTTCCTGGTTTCGAGCACGGGCCGTCCGCGGTCAACGCTTGTTCTTGATCGGGACGTTCATCTCTTCGGGCTTGATCTCCCGCACCAGCTCCGGCACGCCCCACGGGAAGGCCGGGTCCACCTTGATGCGGAAGTGGTACATGGACTGCATGGCCTGGTGGTCTTCGGCGCGGAAGGTCATCTTGCCCTTGGGCGTCTCGAAGCTCATGCCCTCCATGGTCTTGATGAGCTTGTTGGTGGCCGTGTCGCCACCGGTCTTCTTCAGCGCCTCCACGAGCGCAATCGCCGCGCTCATGCCACCGGCGGTGAAGAAGTCGGGCGGCTGCTTGTATTGCTTGTAGTGGTTGGCCACCAGCCACTCGTTGACCGGGTTCTTCGGGATGCCGAAGTAGTAGTAGGTCGCGCCCTCCATGCCCGGGAACTGCTTGTAGGCGGCCATGGCCGGCAGGATGTTGCCGCCCGAGCCCACGCCGATGCCGTAGCGCTTCTGCAGGTCCAGCGCCGCCAGCGCCGGGAACGGCGTCGTGGCACCCGCCCACACCACGGCGATGACCTTGGGGCCGGGCTTGTCCTTGAGCGCGTCCACCAGGCGCTGGATGCCGGCCGTGAAGTCGGTGGTCTGCGTGGGCAGGTATTCCTCGTGGACGATCTTGGCCTTCTTCAGCGACTCCTTGAAGGCTTTCACGCCGTCGCGGCCGAAGGCGTAGTCCTGCGCCAGCACACCGATGTTCAGGCCCGCCACGTCCGACGCGACCGCGTTGGCCAGCGCGTCCTGGCTGGAGCTGCGGCCGGTGCGGAAGATGTACTTGTTCCACTTGTCGCCCGTGATGGAGTCGGCCACGGCGGGCTCCACGAGCAGGATCTTCTTGTACTCCTCGGCCACCGGCAGCATGGCCAGCGCCACGCCCGAGGACGATGGGCCCACGGCGATGTCCGCCTTGTCGTCGCCGTAGGCCGCGGCCAGCAGGCTCTTGCCCACGTCGGGCTTGCCCTGGTCGTCCTTCTCGATGACGACGAGCTTCCTGCCCGCGACGGTCATCGTGCCGCCCGTGGCGTAGTCCAGGCCCATCATGAAGCCGATCTGCGTCTGCTTGCCGTAGGCCTCCAGCGGGCCGGTCTTGCTGTAGACGTGGGCGATGCGGATGTCGTTGCCGGCGGCCGGCGTGAGGCCAGGCAGGGCGACCGCAAGCATGGCGGCAGCGATGGCGAAGCGGCGCGTGGTGTGGCGCATGGGCTTTGTCTCCAGAAGTTCGTCAGGTCTGCTCTGTCGGCAGACGGTGCCTTCCCTTTTTGCAAGGCCCGTGCCCGGCGGGGAAGGGGTCGCCGGGGTGGTTTTTGTTCGGGTTGTCCCGCGGTTTTGAATCCATCGACAGGATGCGAGTGTCCGGAATTCAGGCGCTGCCTGAAACCTGGACTTCCAGGTCCGGCCAACGCGCCAGCCGCTCGTACAGCGACGCCCGCGAAATCTGCAGCAGCCGGGCGGCGGCCATGCGGTTGCCGCCGGTGGCCTGCAGCGCGCGGGCGATGGCGTCGCGTTCCAGTGCCTCGATGAGTTCGGGCAGCGGCGCGACCGCCTGCGAGGTCGTCACGGCGGGCTTCACAGGCTGGGCGACCGGCGCCGGCGCGGCGTTCGCAGGTGCTGCGCTGCCGCCTTGAAAACTCGCCGCCGTCAGCTGCATGTCGTCGCTCATCAGGCTGACCTGCTCCAGCGTGTTGCGCAACTCGCGGATGTTCCCCGGCCAGGCCTGCTGCATCAGCCATTCGATGGCGTCGGGGCTCAAGAGCTTCTGCGGCATGCCGCTTCGGCGGGCGATGTCTTCGCCCAGCGCCTCGGCCAGCGCCTCGATGTCGTCCAGCCGCTCGCGCAGCGCCGGCACGCGAATGGGCAGCACGTTCAGGCGGTAGTACAGGTCGGCGCGAAAGCTCCCGGCGGCCACCATGGCGGCCAGGTCGCGGCTGGTCGCGGCGATGACGCGCACGTCGATGCGCAGCACGGTGTTGCTGCCCAGCGGCTCCACCTCCTGCTCCTGCAGCACGCGCAGCAATTTGCTCTGCAGGGCAAGCGGCATGTCGCCGATCTCGTCCAGGAACAGCGTGCCGCCATCGGCCAGCTTGAATTTGCCGTCGCGGCCCTTGCGGTCGGCGCCGGTGTAGGCCCCTGGCGCGACGCCGAAGAACTCGGCTTCGAGCAGCGTCTCGGGCACGGCGGCGATGTTGACGCCCACCAGCGGCCGGTGCGCGCGGCGCGATGCCGAGTGGATGGCGTGCGCCATCAGCTCCTTGCCGGTGCCGGTCTCGCCCAGCAGCAGCACGGTGGAATCGGTCTGCGCGACGCGCCGCGCCTGGCGCTTGACCTCCAGCGCCGCGGGGCTGGTGCCGATGAAGCTGGCGATCGTGTACTTGGGCCGCCGCTGCGCGGCGAGCTGGCGCCGCGTGTCCTCCAGCTCCTGCTGCAGCCGGCCGAACTTCTGGATCAGCGGCTGCATCGTCGTCTCCGGGTGGTCCAGCAGCACCAGGCCCAGCGCGCCGATGACCTCGCCCGCGTCGTTGCGCAGCGGCAGGCGGCTGACGAGGAAGGTGCCGGCCTTGTTGGTCAGCAGGTCCACGAGGACCGGCTTGCCGGTGTCCAGCACCTGCAGCATCTGCGTGTTGGGCACGACGTCCTCGACCGGTCGGCCGACGAACTCGTGCTCGTCGGCAAAGCCCAGCGCCGGCAGGAAGCGCTTGTAGCCGTCGCTGATCCAGACCACCCGGTGGTGGCGGTCGATGACCATCATCCCTTCCGTGGACCGGGCCAGCACGTCGAACATCGAGCGCGCGGCCAGACGCAGCAGGCCGTCGACATCCTGCGGGATGTCGTTGGGTTGTGTCTGTTTTCCGGACAGGGGCATGGCCGGCGCAATGTACCGCGCCAGGCTGCCCGCCGGACCGAGGTGTTCGGGCCGAGCGCCGGGCCGCTCCCAAGCCGGCACGCGGGGGTGATCGGCTTGCGGCTCGATGCCGCAAGCATCGCCGTCCCCTCGGGGGACCGGCTGGGCACGCCCGCGTTCAGCGGGGTGAGACCGGACGAGGGGCTTCAAAACTTGTAAGTGCCGCCGATGGTGAACGTGCGCGGCGGGCCGTAGAACGCGTCCAGCACGCCCAGCGCGGCGATGTTGTAGCCGTCGGTCTTGTAGGCCTTGTTCGTCAGGTTGCTGCCTTGCAGGAAGAAGCTCAGCTGCCGGTCCTTCTCCCAGATCAGCCCGGCGTTGACCAGCGTGTAGGCGTCCTGCGCCAGGGTCTCGGCCAGGTCGGTGGTCGGGTAGACCTTGCTGCGGTGGCTGAGACTCAGGCGCGAGCGCAGCGTGCCGACGCTCAGCGGCAGCGCGTGCTCCACGTTCAGGCCGGCGGCGAACTTGGGCGTGTTGGAGAACTTCTTGTCCGCCGCCACGTTGACGCCGCGGTCGATGTACTCGTCGTACTTGGCGTCGATGGCCGCGAGGTTGCCGCTGATGCGCCAGGCGGTGGACGGCAGCCACAGGAACTCGACCTCGGCCCCCTTGACGGTGGCCTTGCCGGCGTTCGTGAAGTCGCCGAAGAAGCCGGGCTGGCCGGCGGGCGTCGTGTAGCTGGTGAACACCGACAGCTGCACGTTCTTGTACTTGTTGTAGAACAGCGCGCTGTTCAGCTCCAGCCGGCCGCCGTCCAGCACCATCTTGGCGCCCAGCTCCAGCGAGTCCAGCTTCTCGTCGTCGAAGGGCTTGCTCGACGACGGGAACGAAAGCGTGTTGGCGCGGATGTTGTAGCCGCCGCTCTTGAAGCCGCGCGAGGCGGTCGTGTAGAGCTTGACCTCGTTGCTGGCCTTGTATTCCAGCGACAGCCGCGGCGACGTGTTGGTCACGGAGCGCGTGTTGTCGAAGTTGGCCGGCACGGCGATGGGCGTGCCGCTGAAGTTGGCGTTCGCGAACGCCTGGTTCAGCACCACGGCGCGCTTGCTCTCGTCCGTGTAGCGCAAGCCCGTGCTGACCGAGAACTGCGGCGTCAGGCGCCAGCTCCAGTCGCCGAAGATGGCCTTGCCCTTCGTGAACACCGTGCCGTTGGTGGTGCCGAAGCTCAGGTTGAAGAAGTTGTTGCGCACCGTGCCGCCGGCGCGGCCGTCGAAGTAGTACAGGCCGACGACGCCCGAGCTGTTCTGGCCTTCGTAGATGGCCTGCAGCTCGTGGCTCTGCGAGCTGTCGTGGTACTCGGCGCGCACGTCGGCGATCTTGGCGGCCAGGCCGTCGAAGTCGATGGACGTGTCGGTGTCGGACTGGCGGTGCGCCAGGATGTACTTCAGGCTCCAGGCGTCGTTGACGCCCCAGTTCGCCGTCATCGACTCGCCCTCGCTCTTCGTGTAGTTGGCGTTGGGCATGCCGCTGGCGATGTCGTAGCGGCCGGTGCTGGGCGGCGTCTTGAGCGGGTCCGACGGGTTGACGTTGAGCCGCTGGAAGCCGCGCATGTGCGAGTCGTCCTTGGTGCGGTCGGCCGACACCTGCACGTTGAAGGTCGAGCCGGTCGGGAAGTAGCCGAACGACACGCGCCCGGCCATGGTGGCCTGGTCGCTGACGGGGCTGCCGTCGGTCGTGTTGGTGCCGTAGCCGTCACGGTTGAGGCTGGCGCCCGCCAGGCGGAATCGGAACTGGCCATCGTTGACGGCCGTGCCCACCGCGCCCTTGGCGGTGACCTGGCCGTAGCTGCCCACGGCCAGCGTCACCGCGCCCTCGGTCTGCTGCGGCAGCGGCTTGGAGACGTACTTCACCGCGCCGCCCACCGTGTTCTTGCCGTACAGCGTGCCCTGCGGGCCGCGCAGCACCTCCACGCGCTGTACGTCGTAGACGTCCAGCAGCGCGCCCTGCGGGCGGGCGATGTAGACGTCGTCGAAGTAGATGCCCACGCCCGGGTCCACGCCCCACAGCGGGTCGGCCTGGCCGACACCGCGGATGAAGGTCGTGAGCGTCGTGTTGCTGCCGCGCGCGGCGTAGATGGTCAGGTTGGGCACCTGGCCCTGCAGGTCACCGAGGTCCTTGATGGCCAGCCGGTCCAGCTGCTCGGCCGTCAGCGCCGTGACGGCCACGGGCACGTCCTGCAGTGATTCCTCGCGCTTGCGGGCCGTGATCTTGACGACCTCCAGCGTCGTCACGGCCACCGGTGGCGTCGCGGGGTTGGCGGACTGCGCGCCCGCTGGCAGCACGCTGGCCGCGCCCAGGGCGGCGAAAAGGGCGAGGGGCAGGCGCTGCAGGCGTGGCTGCGCCGGGTGGCTTCGAGGCATGGCTTGTCTCCGGTCTGGTGTTGTGTTTGAGCCAGACGCCACAGCGCAAGAGCCATGCCCGCACCATTCGGCCGTAAATGCCGGGCAAACCCTTGCGCGCAAACCCCGCATTTGCCTGTCCGGCAGGGCGGCGCTGTCCGGAATCCAGTCATTCGCGCGTCGCATCGCTGTCCACCATGCAGACAGCGACCCTGGGGACTGCAAGGCTGAAGGGCCGCCGCTATCCTGCGCCGCTGCCACGCCCCCCAACTTCCCTGGAGACGAATGATGCTCAAACGCCTGCTTCCCGCCGCCCTGGCCCTCGCCGTCAGCGCCACCGCGTTCGCCGCCGGCCCGCAGCTCAAGGGCCAGGCGCCGGGCTGGTACCGCCTGCAGCTCGGCGATTTCGAGATCACCGCGCTGTCCGACGGCAGCCTGGACCTGCCCGTCGACAAGCTGCTGCAGCAGCCCGCCGCCAAGACGCTGAAGACGCTGCACGACGCCCACCTGGACGTGCCGCTGGAAACGTCCGTCAACGCCTTCCTCGTCAACACCGGCAGCAAGGTCGTGCTCGTCGACACCGGCACTGCCGGCCTGTTCGGCCCGACAGCCGGGCGCGTGCTGGCCAACCTCAAGGCCTCGGGCTACACGCCGGAGCAGGTGGACGAGATCGTCATCACGCACATGCACGGCGACCACATCGGCGGCGCGTCCGCCACCGTGTTCCCGAACGCGACGCTGCGGCTGGACAAGCGCGACAGCGACTTCTGGCTCAGCGCCGAACAGGTGGCCAAGGGGGGTGACGGCGGCAAGGCCATCGCCGCGCTGGTCAAGGGCTTTGCCGACGCGGGCCGCTTCAAGCCCTTCGAGGGCACGGCCGCGGGCGTCGACATCGTGCCCGGCGTGAAGGCGTTCCCCGCCTACGGCCACACGCCCGGCCACAGCAACTACATCGCGCAGAGCAAGGACCAGAAGATCATGTTCTGGGGCGACCTGATGCACGTCGCCGCCGTGCAGTTCCCCGAGCCGGCCGTCACCATCCAGTTCGACAGCGACCCCAAGGCCGCAGCCCCCGCCCGCGAGAAGGCCTATGCCGCGGCAGCCCAAGGCGGCTACTACGTGGCCGTCGCGCATGTCAGCTTCCCCGGCATCGGCAAGCTGCGCGCCGACGGCAAGGGCTACGACTGGCTGCCGGTGAACTACTCGGCCAACCGCTGAGCCGCGGGCCACGCGCCATGGACCGGTTCACGGGGGGCTGCCTGTGCGGCGGCGTGCGGCTGGTGGCGACCGGGCGCCCCGACCGCGTCGGCCTCTGCCACTGCCTGGACTGCCGCAAGCACCACGGCGCGCTGTTCCATGCGTCCGCGGTGTTCCCGCAGGACGCGGTGACGATCGACGGCGAGACGCGCGACTACGCGGGCCGGTTCTTCTGCCCCCGCTGCGGCTCGTCCGTGTTCTCGCGCAGCCCCGGCGAAGTCGAGGTGCACCTGGGCAGCCTGGACGCGCCCGACCAGTTCAAGCCGACCTACGAGCTCTGGACCGTGCGGCGCGAGTCGTGGTTGCCGGCGTTTGCGCCCGCCCGGTGCTACGACCGCGACCGTGACGCCACGGGGCGCGCTGAAGCCTAGGCGGCGTGAGCCGTGGGGGCGGGCGGGGGCGCGTCCTCAGGTCGTGCGACCGGCGTTCGCCCTGAGCAGGCGCACGATGGTCGCCACGTTGACCGCCGCGACCACCACCTCCAGCGCCGTGCCGCCGATGGAGCCGGCGATGACGTTGTTGGCGATCCACAGCGCCGTGCCGCACAGCATCACCCCCCGCATCGCCACGCCCTGCAGCGTGAACAGTGCGACGGTGCCCAGGCACGAGGCTGCCAGCGGCAGCCAGTCGCTGGGCCGCGTGGCGATGGCCAGGCCGAAGCCGATGTTGGCGGCCACCACGCCCGCGGCCACCCACTTCGAACGCGTGTGCAGCGACAGCACCGAGCGCAGCGTCGAGAGCGACGCGCTGGCCACCGCCGTCGGGTTGCCCAGCAGCGCGAAGTGCGCGACGTAGGCGATGCACTCGCCCGTCATGAACCACTTGAAGCGCCGGTCGTCGGTCTGCAGGAAGCAGCCGACGCCGAGCACGAAAGCGACGTAGCCCAGCAGTTGGGCAGTTGAAAACCAGTCGGTGGCGGGCATGCGGCACAGGCGCGTCGTCGTCGGCCCCCAAAGACTAGGGGGTACTGAAAAGAAGCGCCGGATTGTCCCGCCGACGCCCGGGCAGGCCCCCGATGCGCGGTACGAATGCACATGCCGGTGAGTTATGCCGTGCGCTCGAATTGGCAGCGCACTTCACGGAGTAACCCGACGTGTGACGGCACAAGGCCTTGCCGATCATGCGGCCCGCCTCAGCTCTGCGACGACGTCGCCATTGCCATGCTCCCGATCACGAAGAAGCTGTCCACCGCCCTGGCCCTGGCGGGCCTGTTGATGGGCGCCCTGCCGGCCCGGGCCGAACTCCAGGTTCGCGCCAACGGCACCATGGTCTACGACACGCAGACCAACCTGACCTGGATCGCCAATGCCGGCCTGGGCGGCTTGCGCACGCAGGCCGATGCGGCGCAGTGGGCGGCCGACCTGAGCTTCGGCGGCTTCGACGACTGGCGGCTGCCCACGGTCGCGCCGGTCAACGGTGTCGCCCTGCAGCTCGATTACGCCGAGGACGGCTCCACCGATGTCGGGCTGAACAACGCCGGCCTGAACAGCGAGCTCGGCCACCTCTTCTACGCAAGCCTGGGCAACACCGCCGCCGGCCTCACGCAGACGGGCAGCTTCAGCGGCCTCGTCGACCCGGGCAACCCCATCGGCCCGGTGTTCTGGACGGGCACCGGCACCGATGCCGGCTGGGCGCTGGCCTTCTTCATGGGCATGGGCGCGCAGGACCAGCTCGCCACCGACACGCTCGGCCAGGCCTGGGCCGTGCGCGTGGGGGACGTGGGCCTGGTGCCCGAGCCCGGCAGCGTCGCCCTGCTGCTGGCCGGCCTGGTGGCCATCGCGGCCCGTCGCCGCGTTCAGTGAGGAGCCCGACATGACACGACTCAACCTGCTGCGCGGCGTCGTCGCGCTGTGCCTCGCCGCCGCCGGTGCCGCCCAGGCCCAGTACACCGCCACGCCCGCCGACTGGGCCTGCACCAACAAGGTCGGCGGCACCTGGACGCACGGCCGCGCACCGTCGCCCTGCGACGCCTCGGCCTTCGGCCCCGACAGCTTCGTGCGCGGCAACTACGGCGGCGTCATCTTCAACGACGCCGCGGCCAGCGCCACCACCGAGCGCCAGCGCTACATGCAGGCCATGTACCCGGTCATCCGCGACGCGAGCGAACGCTACCTGCGCTCGCGCAAGCCCGACGTGTCCACGCGTGAGCTGGAGGCCTTCCAGCGCGGCACCTTCGCGACGCTGCGCCAGGAGACGTTCTGGTCGCACTACCGCGACGCGCAGACCGCCACCGGCCAGCCCTGGATGCTGAAGATGATGCGCGGGGACAGCGGCCACGGCCACGGGATGATGCAGGTCGACGACCGCTATCACTTCACCCAGCTCCAGCAAGGCACGGGCTGGAACATGATGCAGAACTTCACCTACGCGATCGACATCTACTACGACGCGTGGCAGGCCGCACCGGCGGCATGCCTGGCCGGCGTCACCACGCCGACCGGCACCGCGGCCGAGGTCGACGAGTACTGGCGCAGCCGCGCCCGCTCGGCCTGGTCGGCCTACAACGGCGGCCCCACCAAGGTCTGCCGCTGGCAGAACCCCGCCGACGCTAACGTGGCCAAGGACAACGGCTACCGCGACAACTACGACGCCCGCCTGTGGCTGACCGACGTGGCCGACACCGCCACGGCCGCCGGCATCGACGTGGCCTGCCTGATGGACAACGGCCCGCAGTGCCCCGTGCCCACGGGCGGTGCCGTCGAGCCCGGCAAGCTGCTGCAGGTCGGCGCCGCCGCCTGCGTGCTCAACGGCAGCACGCTGGAATGCGTGGACGACGTGCGCGACGCCGCGTGCCTGGCCATCCGTGCGCCGTTCGAGGAGGGCAGCATCGTGCCGACCTATGTCGCGCAGACCACGGGTTATGCCCGCATCGACCACAACCGGCACCAGCTCTGCCGTGCCGGGGTCGTGGGCCTGCAGTCGCTGGCCAGCGCCATCGCCACGCAGCAGCCGCTGGACCTGCGCTCCGCGCCGGACGGCATGGTGCTGGGCCAGGCGCCGGCGGGCACCTACCAGGTGCTGGATTTCATGGTCAGCAGCGCGCAGCAGCAAAAGCGCCTGTACCGCATCCGCGCCACGCTCAATGGCACGCTGACGGACGGCTGGATCGACGGCGGCGACGGCAGCAACCACGCCACGCGCGCCATCGGTGCGGCGCCCACCGGGGCCGGCGCCATCGCCTACCCCGGCGACTGGGTCAAGGTCGTGCCCAACCTGAACACCCGCGCCACGCCCGGCGGCACGCTGCTCATCACCATCCCCGCCGGCACCGTCGTGCAGGTCAAGGAGGTCTTCGGCACCGCGTCGGCCAACAACCTGTACTACCGCGTCGACTACCTGCACAGCGACGGTGTGCTGCGCGAGGGCTGGATCTTTGCCGGCAACCTCTACCCGGCGTCCACGCTGGCGAACTGGGCCGTGCCCACGGCGGCGCCCTCGGCTGCCAGGCATGCGATCTGCCCGAACGGCACCCGCTACGACCACCACCTGCGCCAGTGCATGAGCGCGAGCCAGACCTACGGCCCGTTCACCGCGAGCACGACGCAGGCCTGCGTGGACGCGGGCGGCGGCGCCGTCTGCACGGCCAGCCGGCCCACGGTGGTCGAGGGCGTGGCCGTGACCCTGCCCATCTGGAGCAAGGCGCAGGCGGCCGCGGCCACCGGCAACGGCGACTGCCCGCGCGGCGCCGCGCGCTCCGCGACGCACCGCTTTCACTGCACCGAAACCGTCGTGCGCAATGGCGTGGCGGAGACCGACGTGTACGGCCCCTTCGGCACGACGCTGGCCAATGCCTGCCTGGCGCGGTCCGGCAATGCGGCCTACTGCCGCACCAATCGCTGGCCGGCCGCGACCTTCCTGGCCGTGCAGCCCTGACCCGGCATGAAGACCGCCTTCGCAGTGGCCGCCATCGCGGCCCTGGTGGCCCTGGCGGCCGGGGCGTGGTGGTTCGCGCACGAGGACGAGGCCGTGGCCGCCGCGCCGGCCCGCGTGGCGGCGGCGCCCGGCCTGCCGGCCAGCGCCGTGCTGCCGGTGCCGCCCGCCTCCGCAGCCCCGGCGGGCGAAGGGGCAGAGCCCGTCATCCCCGCCGCGCTCGCCGCCGCGCCGCCGGCTCAGGCGCTGCGGTCACTGGTGCAATGCCATGCGGCCAACACCTGCCGCGTCACCAGCCAGGAGGGCCTGGACGGGCACTTCGAGATCGTCGCGGCGGTCCGCCAGCAACTCGACCGGCTGGTGGCGCAGGGCAGCCCGGCCGAGCAGGCCGCCTGGGCGCGCGAGCTGCTCGCCTTCCCCGACGGCCACGTGCAGGCGGCGGCCCTGGCGCTGGCGGCCCGGCTGCCCCCTTCCGCCGAGACCGTGTCCGCCGCCGTCTCGGCGCTGGGCAAGACCTACGACGCCGTGCTGCTGTCCCAGGCCTATCCGGTGCTCAAGCAGTGGCAGCAGCTGGGCCTGTCGGCCGGCTACGACGACATGTTCCTCGGCCTCGTGCACACCGGCGGCTGGCAGGCCGCGCAATCGGTGGCCGAGAACATCGGCCCGTTCCTGAACGCCGGCAACCTGGCCCGCTTCGAACAGGTGGCCCGCGAACTGCAGCCGGGCGTGCGCCAGCAGTCGCTGCAGCGCGCGCTGCGGGACTATCGGCTGCAGCAGCAGGGGGGGTGAGGTTCGGTCGGCGTCAGGGGTGACGGGCAGTCAGGCAGCGTTCTATCCGTTGCCGCCCTTCGCCGCCCGGCCCTGGTCGCCGTCAACCTGTCGTTCGCGCGGGCGAGGCGAGGGTGGCGACTCTCGGCCCCGGTGATGTTTGGGGTTCGTGGACTCACCCCAACCGACCGGGCCGAGCAGCTACTCGGCCTGCTTGAATTGAACAATGTTGCCCTCCGGGTCCCAACCGCCGAGGACGACATGGCCGCGAAAGTGCCAAGCCCCGGCCTCCGTTTTGAGGTAGCCCCCTGTGGCCTCCGCTGCGCTGCGAACCTGTGCCAGGCTGTTGACGACGAACGTCGGCTTGAAGGGCGTTGCTTCCCTGGGTTCGGGCGGTTTCGAAATCGCTAGTCCCGCAGCGTACTTTCGCGGGATGGTGTGAATCACCACCTCATAGACCTTGTCTCGCAGCAGATCGTGAGACGACTCCGACTCGATGACGTCCAGGCCCAGTGTCTGCTGGTAGAAGGCGGAGACGCGCTTCTTGTTCTTGGCGAAAACAACGAGGCCTTGTTGAGGCATGTTCTGTTCCCTGAATCTGATGGCGGCTGCCTGCCCATGGACGTTGGTTGTACCGCCTAGCGAATGAAGGGGACTTCTCCCCCGTAGGCGTGCGTTCGAAGATGCATTTCACGGGTCGGACCGGCAGCAGGCAAGCTCGACTAACCCTGTGCCGCGCCCATGGTGGCGACGGCGATGAGTGAATGGCAGCTTGCAGGCCGCGCCAAGCCAGAGGCTTGGCCCTTCGCCAGGCATAAGCTGCCCTCAGGGCGCCTTGTGTCAGGGCTCAGCCCTGCTGAGCGGTTGGTATCTGGGCCCGCACCGAAACCCGAGCAACAAGGCCGCCTGTAGATGTGCAGTCTGTTTTCTGTGGCGCTGCATCGAACTCGAATTCAGGTCTTGAAGGGAAAACAGCAAAGGCACGTATCGAAAGCAGCCAATACCGAATCGGTTGATTTACCGGGAAGTCCCTGTAGAAGGTTAGCCGACATGCTCGGACAGTGGAACGTTGACGCCCGCGTGACGTTCGACGTTGTACGTGAGACCTCCGCCGAACGGATAGTCGTCGATGTGTTCGCGCAGTTCGGCTGTGTCGGATTCGTAGAGTGTGAATCTGTACTTCTTGCTGTAGGACGCGGATCCAGGCTGTGCAGCGACCTGAAGATTCGCGACGTACTCGCCTGGCAGCCAGACGAACAGTTTTTCAAAGAGTGTGTTGAATGGCTGGATGAGCGCCGGATCTGCAACAACTGCAGCCTTTTCGTCTTCCGGTCGCGCTCTGATCTTTCGACGGATGTCTGAGTCCAGTGCCGAAATATTCTCACGAAATTGCTTTTCCGTTAGGCGGTCAAAGAAATTCAGAAAGGCAACGCTGTGTGCCCATGTCTCGCCGGGCTTGAGTGAGAACGGGACGAAGAGTACGGAAGACTGCGACGAAGGCAGTTCAAAGTAGTTCTGTGCGGGTAAGGTCACCAGTGACTTTCCATCGCGGACGATGTCCAGTCGTAGACCTCGGATGCGAAGTTCCCGACCCCCGGTGTTCCGAACGCTGACTACGACGCTTGCGTTCGGATTTCCGACCTTGTGCGTGATGCCTATTCGGCTGTGTACCTCAACTTCGAGGCGTTTTGGTCGCAGCAGCAAATGAATAGGTGGCAGCTGAGATAGCACGACCGCGATCAGCGCCCAAACTGCTGCCCAGAACGTCCAGTCGAGGTAGAACGGGGGAGGGGGTGTTGGCATTGGGGCCTTATGTTGGCTAGACGTTGAAGCTGAGCCGCGAGCGGCGGCTTGCCGACGCGAGTCGGCTCGAGCGACAGGTTAGGCGTCGGGTGCTGGCTAGCAGCAGACCCGGTGCCACTAGTTTGCTTGGCTGAAGAATACATAGGCAGAACTGTTGTCGGAATCGCGATAGAGATGAAAGCCAAGAACCTGCCTCCAACCATTCGGCCCTTCCAATAGCGAGCGGACGTCAGCAGCCGCTTCGGAGGAATTCTGCTCTTGGACCTTGAACGCCAAGCGACGCTTTAGTAGGTGTTCATAGATTGCACCAACGAACTTTTCCGGGTCGCCTGGAAGAGTAGGTGCGTCGCTAAGTTGGAACTCGCGTACCGCCCATTCGATGAGCTGGGATGCGGATCGCACCTTTCGATGATTCAGATCGATCGCGATTGGCATGGCAGTCCTGACGCCTAACTATTGGTTTATCCAGCACGCCGTGCCGCATAACTCCGCGAATTGCCGCTTAACCAAGTCCCCGAAAGCCCTGGCAATGCCTTGTCAGGGAATGACATTTCGTCCGACGCGTGGCACATCGCGGTCATTCAACAGGTGCAAAAAGCAGCAGGCATGGCAGCGACTCTGCCAGCCGCCTTCTGTGTGGGCAACGGGGGGTATTCACGCCCCTGGAGGACGCATGAGCGGTTCGATGCGGCGGCGCCCGACGTCGGCCTTTCGCGGGCGCCTGGCCCACAACCGCCGCGCCGCCAACGTCTACGGCGCCAACGACGCCAGCGCATCCCCAATCGCTGCCGCCTGCTGCGGCCGCACGACGCGGGCGACCTCCCGGCCGTCCTGCAGCAGCACCAGCGTCGGCCACAGCTTGATGCCGAAGGACCGGCCCAGCGGCCGGCCTGGGCCGTCTTCCACGCGCAGGTGGCGCAGCGGTGCGCCCGCGGCATGCGCAGCATGCGCGGCCAGGGCCTGGGCGATGGCCGGGGTGGCGGCCTGGCAGATGCCGCACCAGTTGGTGCCGAACTCCAGCACCGTCGGGCCGGGCAAGGCGTCCACCTCGGCGCGTGACAGCGTCTCGGCGGCGTAGGGTGCAAGCGTGGTCATGGGCATCTCCGGTGGCAGGGCGTCAGCGGTGTCAGCAGTGTCAGAGGCAAGGGCGGTGCCCGGCCGGCTCACGGCGTCTGCGAGGGCCAGCGCTCCACGCGGCCGTCCGCATGGCGCGCAAAGCGCCCGTCCTCCTCGCCGTGCACCGGCGCCGCGTCGGGCCAGGGCCAGCCGCCGAACTGGGTGCGGCGGTAGTCCTCGAAGGCCTGGCGCAGCTCCTGCTCGGTGTTCATGACGAAGGGGCCGTACTGGGCGACCGGCTCGCCGATGGGGCGGCCCTGCAGCATCAGCAGTTCGGCGGGCTCGGCGCCTTCGTTCACGAGCGTGATGGCGGCGCCGGCCCGCACCTCGACGGCGTGCTTCACGGCCACGGGCTGGCCGTCCACCGCCAGCCGCGAGCCGGCAAAGAAGTAGAGCTTGCGGCGCGTGCCCGTGCCGGCGGCCGGCGGCAGCACCCAGCGCGCGCCCGGGGCCAGGCGCAGCGTCCAGATGGCGACGTCGGCGTCCGCCCGCGAGGCCCAGGAGTCGGGCGGCGGCGGCAGGGGCGTGGCGGTGCCGGCCGGCAGCGGCAGGGCGCCGGCGATGCACACGACCTCCGTCGCCCGCCCGGCCTCGTCCATGAAGCGGTGGCCCGGGATGTCGTGCGACCAGAACATCGTGAAGTGCGGCGCCACCATCTTGCTGGCCGCCGGCAGGTTGAGCCAGATCTGGAACAGCTCCAGCGGGTTGGGCGCATCGGTGCGCAGCAGTGGGAACATCTCGGCATGCACGATGCCGCGCCCGGCGGTCAGCCACTGCACGTCGCCGCCGCCGAAGCGCGCGCCCGCGCCGAGCGAGTCCGAATGGTCGATGCGGCCCCGGCGCACGATGGTCACCGTCTCGAAGCCGCGGTGCGGGTGGGCCGGGAAGCCCGGCACCTGCTCGCCGTGGTACATGCGCCAGCCGTCCTGGCCGGCAAAGTCCGAGCCGATCTGCCGGCCGCGCAGCAGCGCCGCGTCCGGCCCGTAGCGGCCGTTGCCGGGCGGGTAGGCGTCGTCGTGGTGGACGCAGAACAGGAAGGGGTCCAGCGTTTCCCAGGGCATGCCCAGGGGCGTGACGGCGAGGAGGGAGGGCGGCAAGGTGGCGGTGCTCATGGCGCCAGCCTAGCGCGTGTCGGTTGACCCTGCCCGCCCGGGCCGACGATGAAGCTCAGCGGTCCCCGCAGGAGGTCCGTCCGTGCGCAAGGGGAAGACCTCCAAAGGTGTTTCCCACCCGCCGCATGGCGCCCGCTGAACTCAGGTCCCGATCAGGCTTTCGGCCGGGATCCCAAGCTGGGCATGCAGCCGCCGCACCATGGCCAGCGTCAGCGGCCTCTTGCGTGCCAGCACCTCGTACACACGGTTCGTGCGGCCGATCATCGGCTCCAAGTCGTGCACGGTGAGGCCATGCTGTTCCATGCTGAATTTGATGGCCTCGATCGGGTCAGGTGCAGACATGGGGAAGTGTTTGCGCTCGTAGGCCTCCACCAGGGTGGAAAGAACCTCAAGGCGGTCGCCATCGGGTGTCCCGACGTTGGGATCAAGGTCCACCAGCATCGAGACCTCGCGCAGCGCAGCACGGTAGTCGCCTTCAGTGCGGATCGGTGTGATTTCCATCGTCATCTCCTGAAGCTTCAGCCGGTCATGTCCACGGTGGCGGCATCGATCTTGTCGTAATCCGTGTGCGTGCCAATGAACTTCACGTAGGCCACCTGGACGCGGTAGGCAAACGCCACGATCAGGCGGTACTTGTTGCCAGCGACGTTGAACACGACCCGGTTGTTTCCAATGATGCTGGCATTGCCGTATTGCGCCTTGACTTCGGCGGGTGACGCCCAAGTGGCTCTCGTGGCCACGGCATACCAGCTTTGCAGCGGCTCCTTGGCGTCATCCCGGCCCGGCTGGGTCCAGAAGTCCTTGAGCGTGGAGATGGCGACGACCCGCATGCTTCACATGCTAGTCCCAAATTGGGACTAGCACAACATCGGTGCTCCGGACGTCACCCGCTCCACCACCTTCCGACGGTGTGGATGTCACTCGTTCCCCTTCGCGTCGTTCTCCTCGCTCGCCGCAGCCTTCGCCCCCTGTGCCGGCCACGCCCCACCCGCGCTGAAGGCCGCCCAGGCCCAGCCCACCCACTTCAGCAGCGACACGGCCAGCCACAGCGCCCAGGCCAGCATCGCCACGCGGTACAGCCACACCGGCGCGCTCAGCACCCAGGCGCCGGCCGTGTGCTCGGTGAAGCGGTCGGATGTCCAGCTCAGCAGGTGGCTGCCGGACCCGGGCCCGGCGATCATCAGGTCCGGGTAGCCCAGCAGCCCGGTGCGCAGCACGTCCAGCAGCGCGCCGATGGCGAACAGCGTCCACAGCACCAGCAGCCACTGCACGAGGATGCGCGCCCAACGCGCCGCGTCGGGCACCGCCAGCGCCCAGCGCCGCCGCGCCTCCAGCAGCGCGAACCAGCCCGCCAGCAGCGCCAGCGCCGCCAGCGACACCGGCGCCACGCCCAGCGCCAGGATCAGCCACGCCGGCCGCGCCATGACGCCCGGCAGCCCGCGCGGCGCGAACCAGGCCAGCACGAGCACGACCGCCAGCACGCCCCAGATCAGCACGGCCGGCCCCATCAGCGGCCCGCCCAGCGCGAGCACGATGCGGTTCTGCGGCACGTTCAGCGTCAGCGCGTCGTTGACGCCCGGCAGCCCCAGTGCCAGGCCCTCGTGGCGCCACAGCGTGCCCATGCCCGCGGGCTCGCGCCAGCGGATCTGCACATCCTGCGCGCCGGGCGTCAGCGGCAGCGACACGGCGCCGTCGCGCAGCTGCAGCGGCAGCACGTCGCCGCGCAGCGTCACGCCCAGCAGCTCCGCGCCGGCCGGCAGCTGGATCGCATGCGGGCCGCCCAGGCTGGCGCGCAGCTTCAGGTCCAGCTGCAGGTCGGTGCTGCGCTCGCCGGGGTCGATGGTGGTGCGCACGCTGTCCAGCGTCAGCGTCTGGCCGGCCACGCCGGCGGGCTTGCGCACCGCCAGCTTCAGCGTCTCGCCGGGCCAGGGCCGCCACTCGGGCTGCCACTGGCCGCCCTGCTGCAGCGCCGTGGCGGCCAGGCCGCTGGCGTCCACATGCCATTGCGCCGACGCGTCCAGCGTCCAGCGCTCCACCTGGTTGGGCTCGCGGCCGGCCACCAGCGTCAGCGTTTCGGTGGGGGTCAGCGTGCTCTCCACGACCGTGTCGTCGTCGCCGCCGAGCTGCAGGCTGGCGACACCACCGTCCACCGTCACGCGCGCATCGCTGACGGCCTCGCCCGGCAGCAGCGCCCAGCGCACGCGCAGCGGCGCGCGGCTGGGGGCCAGGCGCTGGATCTGCGTCGCTGCCTGCCAGCGCAGGCCCAGCGACAGGTGCCGGTCCACGCGCACCAGCGGCGGCAGCGCGTCGCGCTGCGTGCCGGCGTCTTCCGCGCGGGTGCTGCCGGCCGCCACTTCGCGGCTCAGCGTGATCGCGCCGGTGCTCTCGCCGCGCGGGTCCAGCCCGGCCAGCGCCCAGCCCTTCAGCTCGCTCTGCAGCGCGCGCGGCGGCAGCGGCAGCGCGATGTCCAGGCCGCTGGCGTTGCCCACGTCGGCCGTGAGCACGACCTGGTGCACGCCGGCCGGCACGGCGATCAGCAGCCGGCCTTCGCCATTGCGCCGCGTCGCGGCCGGCTGGCCGTCCAGCGTCACGCTGCCCGGCTGCCAGCCCGTGCCCTGGCCCGGCAGCGGCACGGCCACCAGCGCCTGCGCATGGATCTCGGCACGCAGCTGCACGGTCGCGCCCGACGCGCTGACGAACAGCCGCGCCAGCTCCGCGCAGCGCGGCAGGCAGTCCGGCGGCGCGGCGAGCTTGTCGCGCACGGCCTGGAGCTGCTCGTCGCTGGGCCAGCTGGCAGTGCTGGCGCTGCCGGCGCTGCCGGCCTCGGGCTTGGCGACGGTGGGCGGCGCCGCGTCGCTGGGCGTGGGCGCCAGGCCCAACGTCATCAGCAGCGCCGCGGCGGCCACGCCGGCCGCGCTGGCCCCGCTGACCCTATGCCTGGGCAGTCGCGGCGGCCTCATGCCGGTGACGACGACGAGTGCCAGCGCCAGCAGCGCCAGGCCCGAGAGCTTGAGCAGCGCCGTGGCCCACGGCGGCAGCAGCCACAGGCGCAGCGTCTGCTCCGGCGTGACCGGGCCGCTCCAGGTCAGCGTGTGGCCGCGCCAGGACCACGTGGGCAGGCCGGGGCCGGTCTGCACGCGGGCGTTGGGGTCGACGCGTTCCATGACGTTCTTCGACTCGTAGCCGCTGTCTTTGGCCGGCGCGCGGGAGCGTTCAGAGGGGGCCATTTGCATGGCCGGCGCTGCGGCCGGAAGCGCTTGCTCGCGCATGGAAAATCCTGCCATCGAGCGGTCGCTTTCAAGACTGGGATAGATCGCCTCCCGCACCTGCTGCACCGCGAACGGCAGCAGCACCAGCGCCAGCACGGCCGCCACCGCGAGGCGGCCGCGCGCGAAGGCCGTCTGCGCGCGGCCCGCCGGCAGCACGCGCGCCAGCGCCGTCAGCGCCAGCAGGCCGAACCACAGCACCGCGGCCGGGCTGCCCGGTGTGTGCCAGGTCAGCACCAGCGCCGCGGCCAGCAGCAGGCCCACGCGCCAGCCCAGCAGCCGCTGCGCGGCGAGCGCGGCCAGCAGCACGAAGAAGAAGTCCCACAGCGTCCACATGCCCACCCACGCGCCGTCGGCGCTGCTGGGGCCTTGCGCATGCAGCAGCCGCCAGCCGGGCGGCAGTTGCAGCACCGCCTGCAGGTGGTCCACGTTCACGCGCCAGCCGCTCGCGGGCAGCGCCTCGCCGGCCGGCCAGCGGCTGTCGGCCTCGATGCTGGCGCTGCGCTCGCGCACCTCGAAGCCGGCGGGGCCGTCCGCGGCCAGCCGCGTGATGGGCTGGTCCTGCGCGCCCAGCGCCGCGCGGCCGAGCTGGCCGGGTGCGGGCATGGCGAGCCGCGAACTGGCCGAGAGCTGGCCTTCGAACTGGTCGTTCGCCGTCAGCCCGCGGCCGTCGAAGTCCAGCCACAGCCGGCGCTGCAGGCGCAGCGTGTCCGGCGCCGGCCTGGCGTTGCCACGCTGCAGCTCGGTCAGCTTCAGCGTCTCGCCGGGCTTCAGGCGGAAGGCCGGCAGCGCGCGCCAGGCCTCGGGCATCTCGACCTGGCGCGGGTCCACGCTCGCCGGGCCTTCGGGGCGGATCTGCCGCAGCGCCGGCGCGGCCTTGACGACCCAGACTTCCTCGTCCGCAGCCTCCTTGGGCAGCGTCAGCGCCTGCACCGGCGTGTTCAGCCGCGACCGCAGCTCGATGTGCCACGCGCCGGGGCGGGCCTGCACGACGAGCTGGCCATCCTCGGTCAGCCGCGCGGGCAGCGGGCTGTCCAGCTGCATCGCACGCAGGCCCGGCAGCAGCGCCAGCGGCAGCGCCACGGCGCGGGCGCGGCCGGCCACGCGCAGTTCGAAGGCGGTGGTCACGGTCAGCGGCAGCTCGTCGTCGACCAGGCGCACGGTCTGCACGCCGAGGCTGTCGGTGGCCTCCGTGGGGCTCGCGACGGCGCGCAGCCACAGGCGCCCTTCGCCGTCCGGCGCGCGGCTTTGCGTGGCGCCGTCGCTGCTCACGACGATGGCGCCCAGGCCCGCGGGCACGGCCAGGTTCTGCGGCATCTGCGCCCAGGTGATGCGGCCTTCGACGACGTGCGTGCCGGGCGCGAGCCACACGCCCGGGTGGCCGTCCGCTTCGGTCACGGGCAGCGGCTTGCCGCCGGCCTTCACGTCCTGCGGCCAGGCCCCGGCCTCGCCGGGCAGGGCCACGCGCGCCGGGGCGCCGAACACCTGGACGTCGAGCCGGAACGTCGCGTCGCGCGTGCCTGCGGCGAGCTGCAGGCGGCCGGGCCAGACGCAGACGGGCGCCTCGTTCTCTGCTGCACCCGTGGGGCAGCCCAGCGGCGGCTGGCCCTGCTGCGCCCAGGGCAGCCAGTCGCGCACGGCGGGCGGCAGCTCGGCCGGGGTCAGCGGCGCGGCCTGGGCGGCCAGCGCGCTCATCAACAGGCCAGCGGCCAGGCGGCGGATCTTGATCGTCGTCTGCATGGGCGTCTCCGTTGGGGGCGGATCGTCGCAGACCTTTTGGGCTCAGCGTGGCTGATTGCTTAGGAGCGGGCGGGCAGTTCTGAGCCCGGGTGGGTGGCTGCCGAGGCAAATCCCGGCACGGTACTGGCCATCAACCGACAGCCAGAAAGCTCGACAACTCAAGACCCCGCCGGCACCACCTTCACGATGCGGCCATGCCCTTCCAGCACCAGGTACAGCAGCCCGTCCGGCCCTTCGCGCACATCCCTCATCCGCCCGGTGTCCGCGAACAGCTTCTCCTGCTCGACGGGCCGGTTGTCCGCATCCAGCCGCACCCGCTCGAGGTAGCCGAACTTCAGCGAGCCGATGAAGAAGCTGCCCTGCCAGGCGGGGCCGTACTTGGCGCTCTTCAGGCGCACCAGTCCCGAGGGCGCGATGGAGGGCACCCACTTGACGACGGGCTGCTCCATGCCGGCCTTGGCGAAGAGGCCGTCGCCGATCTTGCCGCCGCCGTAGTTCTCGCCGTAGGTGATGACGGGCCAGCCGTAGTTCAGCTTCGGGGCGATCAGGTTCAGCTCGTCGCCGCCTTGCGGGCCGTGCTCGTGCTCCCACAGCTGGCCCTTGTCGTCGAGGGTCAGGCCTTGCGAGTTGCGGTGGCCGTAGCTCCAGATCTCGGGCAGCGCGCCGGCCGTGTTCACGAACGGGTTGTCGGCCGGCACGCTGCCGTCCTTGCCGATGCGCACCAGCTTGCCGAGGTGGTTGTCCAGCGTCTGCGCGCTCTGCATGCCGGAGAAGCGCTCACCCAGGCTCAGCACCAGCTTGCCGTCGGGCACCTCGGCGATGCGGCAGCCGAAATGGTTGCGGCTCGCCATCTTGGGCTGCTGGCGGAAGATGACCTTCACGTCGGTCAGCCGCTTCAGGTCGTCGCTGAGCCTGGCGCGGGCCAGCGCGGTGCCATTGGTCTTGTTCTCACCGGCCTCGGCGTAGCAGAAGTAGATCGTGCGGTTGCGGGCGAAGTCGCTGTCCACCTGCACGTCCAGCAGGCCGCCCTGGCCCACGGCATCGACCGCCGGCACGCCCTGGATGGGCGCGCTGGGCTTGCCGCCGGGCGTGGCGGTGCGCAGTGCGCCGTCGCGCTCGGTGATGAGGAACTGGCCGCCGGGCAGGAAGGCCAGCGCCCACGGCGTCTTCAGGCCTTCGACGACGGTGTCGAGCCGGGGCGCCTGGGCCATGGCCAGCGTGCCGCCCAGGGCCAGGAGGAGGGGAAGAAGGCGCTTGCTCATCGCGGTGGGGAAGGGGCTGGACAAGGGGCCCGCATCATCGCAGTTGCCGCCGCCGCACCCGCGCGCGGCATGCGGCTCAGGGCCGGCGCATCACCACCAGCAGCCCGTCCACGCCCTGGTCGCTTTCCTTGCGGATGACGCACTGCCGCGACGACGCCACCTGCAGCCCGTGGGTGGTGGCCAGGCGCTGCAGGTAGGCCATGGAATGCGCATAGCGGCGGGTGGCGCCGAGCGTGAAGTCGGCGCCTTCGCAGGCCTCCACCGAGAACGCGAACAGCCCGCCCGGGCGCAGCGCGGCCACCGTGGCGGCGAAGACGGCGTCCAGTTCGCCGATGTAGACGAACACGTCGGCGGCGACCGCCACGTCGTAGCGCTGCGGCCGGCCCTGCAGCACGGCGGCAATCTCACCCTGCACGAGTTCGTCGTACAGCCCCAGCTCTCGCGCCTTGGCCAGCATCAGGCCCGACAGGTCCACGCCCACGAGCTCGCGCGCCAGCGGCCGCAGCAGCGGGCCGCACAGGCCGGTGCCGCAGCCCAGGTCGATGACGTCGACACCCGTGGGCGGCTGCGCCAGCCTCAGCTCGGCCACCAGCAGCCCGGGGGTGCGGTAGGCCAGGTTCTCGACGAGGTGCTTGTCGAAGTGGTGCGAGTACATGTCGAACAGCGCTTCGACATAGCCCGGCGGCGCGGTGGACGGCGCGGGCCCGGCGCCCAGCGAGGCCAGCACGTAGCGGATCTGGTCCACGTCCTTGCCCAGCGCCAAGGCCTTGCGGAAGGTCTCGATGGCCTGCGCCTTGGCATGCAGCGTCAGCAGGCACTCCGCGCGACCGATCAATGCCTCGGCGTAGTCGGGCTGCAGCGCCAGCGCCGCGTCGAAGCTGGCCAGCGCCTCCACGGGCTTGTCCAGCGCGCGCAGGCTGGTGCCGCGGTTGCGCAAGGCCTTGGCGTCCTCGGGGCGCACGGCCAGCGCGCGCTCGAAGGCCTGCACCGCGTCCTGGTGCCGGCCCAGGCTACCCAGCGTGTTGCCCAGGTTGTTCAGCGCGGGTGCGCTGTCCGGGCGTTGCGCGAGGGCGCGGGTCAGCAGGCCGAGGGCCTCGTCGAAGCGGTTGGTCTGGCCCGCCAGCACGCCCAGCAGGTGCAGCGCGTCGAAATGCGTGGGCGCCGTGCGCAGCATGCGGCGGTAGCAGGCCTCGGCCTCGTCCAGGCGGCCTTGCTGGTGCAGGGCCAGGCCCTGCTCGAAATCGCGGCTGGCGGGTGGCGTCATGGCGTTCAGTCCTCCCACAGGCTGCTGACCAGGTTCAGGCCCACGCTGAGCAGGTCCACCGTGAGCACCGCGCCGACGAGGCCGGCGGCCGGCAGCCGCGCGGCCTCGCGCTCGCTGCGCGAGCGTTCCCGCGCCATCGCGACGAGGGCGTCGGCCACGGCGGTGTCGGGGGCCGTGGGCCGGGCGGGCGTCTTGGCATAGGTCTGCAGCGCCTTCTCGACCGCCTCGGGGTCCAGCAGCGACAGCGCCGAGCGGCAGTGCGAGCAGGCGTCCTCCTTGCGCAGGTCCACCGGCGCGCCGCAGCTGCTGCAATGGATCACGCCGACCTTGCGGGCGATGTCCGCGATCTCGGGCCGCGTGAGCTGGCGCACGAAGCCCTTCTCGATCATGAACGACGCGAAGCTGCTGAAGCGCCCGTGCTGCATCTCGCAGCGGTGCGTGATGTAGCGGCCGCTGCGCACGATGTCGAAGCCCTGCGACAGCCGGCCGCGGCACGCCGGGCAGCGCAGCACCTCGGCCAACGGCCGGTGGGCCTCGCCGTTGTGCCGGTGCATGGCCTTGAACACCGTGGCGATGGCCTCGGGCGCGAGCTTCAGGTTCTCCAGCCGGTCGAACCAGATGCCCTGGCAGGCGAAGCAGAAGTCGATCTCCACCTCGCCGCCATACACGGCCGGCAGGCGTTGCAGCTGCATCGCGTCGCTGCAGGAGGGGCAGGGCCGGGTGTTTGAAACTGAAACGGGCATCGCCAGATGTTAGATGTCCCGCCAGCCACCTCAGCCGTCCAGCCGCTGCTGGAACACCAGCCCCGCGTGCTCGCGCAGCGCGTGGAACTTGATCTTGGGCCAGTTGCTCTCGATGGCGCGCAGCTCGGGCGCGTACTCGACCAGCACGGTCGGCGCGTCCACCGCGTCCAGGGCCATGCGGTGGTCGTTGGCGTCGATGAAGCGCTTGAGCTCGTGCGGGTCCTCGCAAGTGACCCAGCGCGCCACCTGGAAGCGGCTGGGCATGATGCGGGCCTTGCAGCCGTACTCGTGCTCCAGCCGGTGCGCCACCACCTCGAACTGCAGCTGGCCCACGGCGCCCAGCAGCAGCACGCTGCCGGCCATCGGGCGGAACACCTGGATCGCGCCTTCCTCGCCGAGCTGGGTCAGGCCGGCACGCAGCTGCTTGGTCTTCAGCGGGTCGGCGACCTCGACCGCGCGGAACATTTCCGGCGCAAAGAACGGCAGGCCGGTGTACTGCAGCGCCTCGCCCTCGGTGATGGTGTCGCCCAGCTGCAGCACGCCGTGGTTGGGGATGCCGATGATGTCGCCGGCAAAGGCCTCGTCCAGCAGCTCGCGCTTCTGGCTCATGAAGGTCACCACGCTGTTGGGGCGCAGCGTCTTGCCCGAGCGCACCACCTTCAGGTTCATGCCACGCTCGAAGCGGCCCGAGGCCACGCGCAGGAAGGCGATGCGGTCGCGGTGGGCCGGGTCCATGTTGGCCTGGATCTTGAACACCACGCCGGTGAACTTGGGCTCCTCGGGCTGCACGGTGCGCTGCATGGCCACGCGTGCGTCCGGCGCGGGCGCCAGCTCGACGAGGGCGTCCAGCACCTCCTGCACGCCGAAGTTGTTGACGGCCGAGCCGAAGAACATGGGCGTCTGGCGGCCGGTCAGGAACGCATCGCGGTCGAACGCGGGCGCGGCCTCGCGCACCAGCTCGATCTCGCCCTCGGCCTGCTCGTACTGCATGCCGAAGCGCTCCGCGTAGGCGGGGTTGTCCAGGCCTTCCAGCACTTCTTCCGTGCCGGCGGCGCGGTCCTCGCCGGGGGCGAACACGCGCATGCGCTGCTGGCGCAGGTCCATCACGCCGTGGAACTGCTTGCCCATGCCCACCGGCCAGGTGAAGGGCACCACGGTCATGCCCAGCTCCTGCTCGATCTCGTCCATCAGCACCAGCGGGTCTTTCACCTCACGGTCCATCTTGTTGACGAAGGTGAGGATGGGCGTGTTGCGCGCGCGGCAGACCTGCAGCAGGCGGCGGGTCTGCGGCTCCACGCCGTTGGCCGCGTCGATGACCATCAGCGCCGCGTCCACCGCGGTCAGCACGCGGTAGGTGTCCTCGGAGAAGTCCTGGTGGCCCGGCGTGTCCAGCAGGTTGATGACGCAGTCGCGGTATTCCATCTGCATCACGCTCGACGCCACCGAGATGCCGCGCTGCTTCTCGATCTCCATCCAGTCCGACGTGGCATGCCGGCTGGCCTTGCGCGCCTTCACCGAGCCGGCGATCTGAATCGCGCCCGAGAACAGCAGCAGCTTCTCCGTCAGCGTGGTCTTGCCCGCGTCGGGGTGGGAAATGATGGCGAAGGTGCGGCGGCGGCGGACTTCCGTCTGGATACGGGTGGGCAGGTCGGCGGACATGGTGATGGTCTCTGAGCGAACCGGCGATTGTCGGCCCTGGCGGCATCTGAGGCAGGCGCCGCTGCATTCCGTCACGCCGGCGTGGACTGTCCACGGACCGGGTGGCTAGGCTGCGGCCTTCATTCACCGCCCGGCCCCGCACCCCATGAGCAGTCTGTCGACCCGCTACGTCGCCCCGTTCGCCCCGCTCGCCCCCTTCACCAGGCGCTGCCTGGCCCTGGCCCTGTTCTCCGCCTGCGCCGCGGGCGCCGCCGCCGCGCCGGACGACACCGAGGCCCGCATCGCCCGTGTGCTGGCCGGGCTGCGGCCACCGGTCAGCTTCGTCGGCGACAAGACCTGGACCTTGCAGGAGCGCATGAAGCACTACGGCGTGCCGGGCCTCACCATCACCGTCATCGACCAGAACGGCCTGGCCTGGACGCGCGTCTACGGCCTCGCCGACCGCGAGCTGGGCCTGCCGGTCAAGCCCGACACCTTGTTCCAGGCGGGCTCCGTCAGCAAACCGGTGGCGGCCTTCGGGGCGCTGGCGCTGGTGCAGGACGGCAAGCTGTCGTTGCAGACGCCGGTCAACGCGCAGCTGAAGTCCTGGCGCATTCCCGAGAACGACTGGACCCGGCAGGTGCCCGTCACGCTGGCGCACCTGCTCAGCCACACGGGCGGGCTGACCGTGTCCGGCTTTGCCGGCTACGCCGCGGACGCCGAGGTGCCCGACGTCCTCGCGGTGCTCGACGGCAAACCGCCGGCCAACTCCGCCGCGGTGCGGGTGGACCAGCTGCCGGGCCAGGGCTTCCGCTACTCCGGTGGCGGCTATACGGTGGCGCAGCTGCTGATGGGCGATGCCGTCGGCCAGCCCTTCCCGCGGCTGATGCAGCAGCGCGTGCTGGGCCCGCTGGGCATGGCGGACAGCACCTACGAGCAGCAACTGCCGCCCGCGTTGCTGGCCCGTACCGCGGCCGGCGTGCTGCCCGACGGCAGCGCCGTGGCCGGCAAGCGCCACCGCTACCCCGAGATGGCCGCGGCCGGCCTGTGGACCACCTCACAGGACCTGGGTCGCTTCGCGCTGGGCGTGCAGCAGGCGCTCGGCGGGCACAGCAAGCTGGTATCCGCGGCGCTGGCCCGCGACATGCTCACCGAGCGAGCCGGCGGCTATGGCCTGGGTTTCGCCGTGCCGAAGGTTGAAGGTGAAGCCTATTTCGCCCATGGCGGCTGGGACGAGGGCTTCTGCGCCACGATGATGGGGCACCAGCGCAGCGGCCAGGGCGTCGCCATCATGATCAACGCCAACCAGCCCGCGCTGATGTACGAGCTGCAGCGGGCCGTGGCGCACGAGTACCGCTGGCCCGGCTTCAAGACGCTGGCGCCGCTGCCGGCCAGCGCCGAGGCGCTGGACAAGGCGCCCGGCCGCTACCGCCTCAACGCCGAGCAGGTGATGCAGGTGACGCGCCAGGGCGACCGCCTCTTCATCGGCACGGCCGGTGAAGAAGCCCGCGAACTGGTGCCGGTGGCCGGCGGCCGCTACCTGCAGCGCGACCAGGAAGCGGCACGCAGCTTCGAGCCCGACACCGACGGCCGCTGGCGCCTGCGCATGGAGCAGGCGCGAGGGACGGCGCAGCTGCTGCCGCGGCTGGCCGACACGCAGCGCCTGCCGCGCGAGCTGCTGCTGGCCGGCGACAAGGCGGCCGCGCTGGCGGCCTACCGCACGCTGCGCGACAGCCGCGACGAGGCGGGCAGCGAGGGCTACCTGAACCAGCAGGCGTACGGCCTGCTGCGCCGCGGCGACAAGACTGCGGCGCTGGCGCTGATGCAGCTCAACACCGAGCTCTATCCCGAATCGGCCAACGCGTGGGACGGCCTGGGTGAGGCGCACATGATGCTGGCGGACAACGCGCAGGCCCGCATCGCCTATCGCAAGGCGCTGGCGCTGCAGCCCAACATGCCGTCGGCGCAGGCCGCGCTGCGCAAGCTGGGCGAATAGGACCCTGCCTGCCTACATGCCGCGAAAGCGCCCGCGGTGTGCCCGGCTGACGGGCAGCGGCTGGGCCAGGCCTGTCAGGTGCACCCACAGCTCGCCGTCGTCGCGGCGCTCGACGCGCTCGATGGCGCGCGCGTTGACGGCCGAGCCGCGGTGGATCTGCCAGAACAGTTGCGGGTCAAGTTCCTGCAGCAGCTCACCCAGCGAGGTGCGAAGCAGCAGGTTTTCTCCGGCCTGGCTCAGCGCCCGCGTGTGGCGCAGCTCCGAGCGCAGCGCGGCCAGCTGGTCCACGTCCAGCACCCGCATCGTGTTGCCGGTCCAGGCCTGCAGGAAGCGCAGCGGAGGGCGGCTGCGGCCGGGCGTGGCCGTTTGCAGGCGCTGCACGGTGGCCGCCAGCCGCGCTGGCGTGACCGGCTTGTGCAAGTAGTCCACCGCCGCGTGCTCAAAGGCCTGCAGCGCATGCTCGGCATGCGCGGTCACGAACACCAGCCGCGTCTGCGGCGGGGCCAGCTCCGCCAGCGCCAGGCCGTCGATGCCTGGCATGCGGATGTCCAGGAAGGCGATGTCGGGGCGCAGCTCGTCCAGCAGCCGGCGCGCCTCCGTGCCATTGCGCGCTTGGCCGACGATGTCCAGTTCGGGCCAGGCCTGGGCCAGCAGTTCGCGCAGCTCTTGCAGCAGCGGCGGCTCGTCATCGGCGATCAGGGCTGTGGTCATGGCAGGGGCAATGAGAGCGTGGCTTCAGTGAGCCCGTCGGCCGTGGTGGTGAGCTGAAGCTCGGCATGACCGCCATGCAGCGCCAGCAAGCGCTGCCGCAGATTCGCCAGGGCCAGGCCGTGGCCAGTGGGCGCAGTGTCGGCCAGCGCCTTGCCGCTGTTGCTGACGCGCAGCTGCAGCCGCCCACCCAGCCGCGTGGCCTGCAAGCGCACGTGCCCGCCGCTTTCGCTCGGCTCGATGCCGTGCTGGATGGCGTTTTCCACCAGCGGCTGCAGCATCAGCGGGGGCAGCGGCAGCTGGCGCAACGCGTCGTCGACGTCGATGCGCCAGCTCAGTCGCTCGCCCAGGCGCAGCCTCATGATGGTCAGGTAGTGCTCGACGAGCTGGCACTCCTCGCCCAGCGTGGACTCGGTCTGGCGGATGCGGGCCAGCACGGTGTCCAGGAAACCGCTGACCGCGTCCAGCAGCGGCAGCGCGCGGTCTGAACCCTGGCGTACGAAGCTGCGCAGCGTTGCCAGCGTGTTGAACAGGAAGTGCGGCTCGATCTGCGCCTGCAGCATCTGCAGCTCGGCCCGCAGCCGCGCCCGCTCCTGCTCGACGCGACGCACGGCGCGCAGCCGGCGCAGGCCTTGCAGCAACGGCAGTCCCAACAGCAGCGCGCAGAAGCTGAAATGCAGCCAGGCGCGGGTGACGCGGTCGTCGCCGCTGCGCGGCTCCTGCGCCAGGGCCTGTTCAGTGGCCCAGCCCAGCAACGCACCCAGCAGCAGGGCCAGCAGCAGCAGGCCGGGCAGCGCGGGCTGCTGGTCTGCGTTCAAGCGTCGGCCGAGCAGGCCGCACAGGCCGTCTGTCGCCGCATGTCCCAGCCACAGGCCGAGGGACAACGCCCAGGCCGCATGTCCGCGCAGCCAGATGGCCGACAGCGCAAACAGCGCGACGCCGGCCAGCAGCGGCCGGGCGCTGTGCCAGCCCAGCGCCTCCTCCGCCAGCGCCAGCGCCAGCTCGTTGCCCAGCGGTCGATCCGCGTATCTCATGGCGTCAGGTTGCCGGCCTGGCGTGGCAGGGCCTTGAGCGGCCCGTGGCCGGTAGTGGCCGTGGCGTCGGACACCACCTCCAGCTGGAACTTCGTGGCCTGAAGCCGGCCTGGGCCTTCCAGCAGGAAGCCGAAGCTCAGCGTCGTCGCGTCGGCCGGGACGTCCAAAACGATCTGGGACTGCTGCCACCCGAAGCTGCCGCGCAGCGGCCGGTCACTCATGTTGTCGAAGGCGGTGCCCGGCCGCTGACCGCTGTCCGCGCGCATCCACAGGCCGCTCCATTCGGCGACGCGCTCGCCATGGACCTGGGCGCTCAGGCGCACGCGCTTGCCGGCGTAGTCGGCGCTGTCGATCTGCTGCATCAGTGTCGAAAAACCTTGGGTATCCGGTTTGCACTCGATGTTGAAGACCTTGGGGCTGGGGCCGCTGCCGGTCGTCACCACGGAGCCTTCGCAGGTCTTGGCATTGCCGGTCTGCAGCCAGCCCGAAGGCAGGCTCGTTGGTTTGGCGAGGGCGGTGGCCAGCACGCCAACCCCGATGGCGGCCACGATGGCGGATGCTTTCATCAATCAATCTCCCGTTGCGAACCTGGATGGGTCCGCTGACACGCTACGGTCCACAGCCCTAGAGCGCGAGGCGACGCGGCGAACGGTTGCAGGAAGCGCAGAAAGGGCGCAAAAGTCGACACCAATGCCAGCGGGCGTTCTGGAAACCTCTGGAGCATCGAAAGCCGCTGGATTATGGTGAGCAAGTTGAGCAAGACGAGAAGGCCATGGACAAGCAGGTGGACATGAGGCGGGTGCAGGAGCTGGTGGCGGACCTGCGCGACCCGCGGCCGGGCATCTTCTACACGGACCTGCTGCTGAGTGCCGGGCTGGGCTGGGCCTGCTTCGCCGGGGCCATGCAGCCGGGGCCTGCCTGGGTACGCGGGCTGGCCTTCGTCGCGGCGGTGCTGCTGCTGTACCGCAGCCTGGCCTTCATCCACGAAATCTTCCATCAGCAGGGCATGAACGGCTTTCGGCGCACCTGGCACGCGCTGTCCGGCGTGCCGCTGCTGATCCCGTTCCTGCTGTACCTGCCCATCCACCAGGGCCATCACAACAAGCAGGTCTACGGCACGGCCGGCGATGGCGAGTACGACCAGTTCCATGGCCGGGCGGGCGCCGCCATCGCCAAGCTGTTCGTGCTGAACGTGTTCCTGCCGCTGGCGCTGTGGGTGCGCTTCGCCCTCCTGACGCCGCTGGCCGCCGTACTGCCGCCGATCCGCGAAAAGATGATCCCGGAGTTCGTGCACATGGCGTTGCGCATGCCGTTCCGTGCGCCGGCCATCAAGGAGAGCGCCCGCGCCGAGGCGATGCGCATCGAGTGGTGGTGCTGCGCCTGGGCCTGGGCGCTGGTGGCTGTCGGCGTCTTCGCGGGCTGGGCCTGGGTGGGCGCGTGGGCACTGCTGGTCATTGCGATTGCGACGCTGAACACCATCCGCGCGCTGGGTGGCACGCACCTGTACGTCGAAGCCGCCGAGGGCCGCGACGCGCGTGGCCAGTTGCTGGACTCGCTGAATGTCGATTCCAACGGCCTCGTGGCCGTGCTGCTGTGCCCGGTGGGCCTGCGCTTTCACGCGCTGCACCATGTGGCGCCCTACCTGCCGTATCACGCCATGCCCACGGCGCACCGCCGCCTGATGGCGCAGCTGCCGGCCGGTTCGGAATACCACCAGGTGACGGTGAAGTCCCTGGGCGAGGGCATCGCGCGGCTGCGCGAGGCCACGCGCGCCGTCAGTCCGCCGGCAGAAACGGCGTGACGACGGCCAGCAGCCGCTCCACGTAGGCCTCCTTCTCGCCCACCGGCGCCGCGTAGCGCAGCGCGCTGCGCGCCGCGTCCAGCCCGGCGCGCGAGGCCATCACCCAGGCCGCGAGGTATTGCGACGCCAGGCAGCCGCCGGCCGTGGCGATGGGGCCGCGAGCGTGGAAGGGTTCCTCCAGCACGCGCACGCCGGCTTCCACCACCCAGGGCTTGGTCGTC
Organism: Roseateles sp.; assembly: GCF_965229315.1. GTDB lineage: Bacteria > Pseudomonadota > Gammaproteobacteria > Burkholderiales > Burkholderiaceae_C > Pelomonas. The sequence goes on along the minus strand of NZ_CBDDJA010000001.1, from coordinate 551,172 downwards.
GAGTCGGTGCAGGCAGGCATGTCGGCCAGCAGGCCCAGGCGGGCCATCAGCAGCGTGCCCGAGCACTGGCCGCCGATGAGCTGGCGCACCGGGTCGAGCGCCAGGCGGTCCAGCAGCGCGCCGTCGGCGGCGATGGCGCGGGTGTGGAGGCCGCTGCCGAACAGCACGACGTCGGCCTCGTTGGCGAATGCCAAAGGTTGCTGCGCGGTGACGGTCACGCCGTTCATCGACGTGACCTGCGCGGTCGGGCTGGTGACGGCCGCCGCCCAGCCCAGGTGGTGCAGCCGGTTGAGCAGGCCCAGCGCGATGAAGGTGTCGAGTTCGTTGAATCCGTCGAACGTCAGGATCGCAACCTTCATGCGGGCCTCGCTTGGATCACTCCGCCAGCAGGCTGCGCAGCATCCATGCCGTTTGCTCGTGCACCGTCAGCCGCTGCGTCAGCAGGTCGGCCGTCGGTTCGTCGCCGGCCTTGTCGACCAGCGGGAAGATGGAACGCGCCGTGCGCGCGACGGCCTCGTGGCCCTGCATCAGCAGCTCGACCATCTTCAGCGCCTTGGGCGGTTCGCTCGGCGCGTCGGGCAGGCCGCTGAGCTTGGTGAACTGCGCGTAGCTGCCGGGTGCCGGGTGGCCCAGCGAGCGGATGCGCTCGGCGATGGGGTCCACCGCGTTCCACAGCTCGGTGTACTGCGCCATGAACATCGCGTGCAGGCTGTTGAACATCGGGCCCGTGACGTTCCAGTGGAAGTTGTGCGTCGTCAGGTACAGCGTGTAGGTCTCGGCCAGCAGCTTGGACAGCCCGGCGGCGATCGCCGCGCGGTCCTTGTCGCTGATGCCGATGCTGATGGAAGGGGCGGCGGGTTTCTTGGCCATGGGCAACTCCGGGGGGTGATGTTCTCGTGAGCCTAACGGATGCGCGTGACGGCGGCGATGCGGTTCGCCGCCGTCGCGGCCATCGCGTCAATGCGCCAGCCAGTGGCCGAGCATGGACAGGGCGGCGGCATTGCCGCCCGCGAAGATGGCCCAGCCGAGGCCGCGGCGGGCCTTGCGTGCAACATGCGTCATCGTCGGTCCTTTCAGGCGTGCAGGTCGAAGCGGTCCAGTTCCATGACCTTGGTCCAGGCGGCGACGAAGTCCTGCACGAACTTCTGCTTCGCGTCGCTGCCGGCATACACCTCGGCCAGCGCGCGCAGCTGCGCGTTGGAGCCGAACACCAGGTCGGCGACCGTGGCCGTCCACTTGCGCTGGCCGCTGCTGCGGTCCACGCCTTCCAGCACATCGCCGGCCTTCTGCCAGCGGGTGCGCATGTCCAGCAGGTTGACGAAGAAGTCGTTGGACAGCGTGCCGGGCCGCGTTGTCAGCACCCCGTGCGCGCTGCCGCCCGTGTTGGCGCCCAGCACGCGCAGGCCGCCGACCAGCACGGTCATCTCCGGCGCCGACAGCGTCAGCAGTTGCGCCTTGTCGACCAGCAGCTCCGCGGCCGAGGCCTCGGGCAGGCCAGGGCGCAGGTAGTTGCGGAAGCCATCGGCCTGCGGTTGCAGCGCGGCGAAGGAGTCGATGTCAGTCTGGTCCTGGCTGGCATCCATGCGGCCGGCGTGGAAGGGCACCGCCACGTCGAAACCGGCGTTCTTCGCGGCGGCTTCGACGGCCGCGTTGCCGGCCAGCACGATCAGGTCGGCCAGCGAGACCTTCTTGCCGCCCGTGGCCGACGCGTTGAAGTCCTTCTGGACGGCTTCCAGTTGCGCCAGCACCCGGGCCAGTTCGGCCGGCTGGTTGGCCGTCCAGTCCTTCTGCGGCGCCAGGCGGATGCGCGCACCATTGGCGCCGCCGCGCTTGTCGCTGCCGCGGAAGGTCGAGGCCGCCGCCCAGGCAGTGGCCACGAGCTGCGCGGTGGTCAGGCCGGACGCCAGCACCCGGGCCTTGAGCGCCGCGACGTCGGCCGCATCGACCAGCGGGTGGTCGACGGCCGGGATGGGGTCCTGCCACAGCAGCTCTTCCTTCGGCACCAGCGGGCCGAGGTAGCGCGTGGTGGGCCCCATGTCGCGGTGCGTCAGCTTGAACCAGGCGCGGGCGAAGGCGTCGGCGAACTCGGCCGGGTTGGCGTGGAAGCGCCGCGAGATGGCCTCGTAGGCCGGGTCCATGCGCAGCGCCAGGTCGGCGGTGGTCATCATGGGCGCGTGGAACCGGGTCGGGTCGTGCGCGTCGACGACGGTGTCGCTGCCCGCGCCGCCCTTGGGCCGCCACTGGTGCGCGCCGGCCGGGCTCTTGGTCAGCTCCCAGTCGTACTGGAACAGCGTGTCGAAGTAACCCATGTCCCAGGTCGTTGGGTTGGGCTTCCAGGCGCCTTCGATGCCGCTGGTGATGGTGTGGCCGGCCATGCCGGAGGCGTAGCTGCTCTTCCAGCCCAGGCCCTGGTCGAGGATGTCGGCGCCCTCGGGCTCCTTGCCCACGTGGTGGGCTTCGCCCGCGCCGTGCGCCTTGCCGAAGGTGTGGCCGCCGGCGACGAGTGCCACGGTCTCCTCGTCGTTCATCGCCATGCGGGCGAAGGTGTCGCGGATGTCGCGTGCCGACGCCAGCGGGTCCGGGTTGCCGTCCGGGCCTTCCGGGTTCACGTAGATCAGGCCCATCTGCACGGCGGCCAGCGGGTTGGCCAGCGCGCGGTCACCGCTGTAGCGGCCGCCCGGCTTGTCGCTGGTGGCCAGCCATTCGGCCTCGGGGCCCCAGTCGATGTCGAGCTCGGGCTCGTAGATGTCCTCGCGGCCGCCGGCGAAGCCGAAGGTCTTGAAGCCCATCGATTCGAGCGCGACGTTGCCGGTCAGGATGAACAGGTCGGCCCAGGACAGGTTGCGGCCGTACTTCTGCTTGATGGGCCACAGCAGGCGGCGGGCCTTGTCGAGGTTGCCGTTGTCGGGCCAGCTGTTCAGCGGCGCGAAGCGCTGGTTGCCGTGGCCGCCGCCGCCGCGGCCGTCCTGCACGCGGTAGGTGCCGGCCGCGTGCCAGGCCATGCGGATGAAGAAGGGGCCGTAGTGGCCGTAGTCCGCCGGCCACCAGTCCTGCGAGTCGGTCATCAGCGCGTGCAGGTCCTTGACGACGGCGTCCAGGTCCAGGCGCTTGAAGGCCGCCGCGTAGTCGAAGCTCTCGCCCATCGGGTTGGCGCGCGGCGAGTGCTGGTGCAGCACGGCCAGGTTGAGCTGGTTGGGCCACCAGCGGTGGTTGCCCGGCGCGGGGCGCGACGCGCCGGCGTGGAACGGGCACTTGCCTGCGCTCTGGTCTTCGGACTGGGTCATGACGGGGCTCCTCGGTGGTCAGGGGTGCAAGCTTATCGGCAGCTATCCGTTTCGTGTTTTAAATAGTCTAAAACTACCGATAGTGAAAATCTTATGGGCGCGGCCCGGGTCAGCTCAAGCGCGTGACGCCGCCCAGCTCGCAGGCATAGATCGCGTTGCGCAGCGCCGCGATGGCCTCGTAGCGCGTGAAGCTGCGCCGCCAGGCGAGCACGACGCGGCGCGTGGGCACCGGCGCGCTGAACGGCACGAAGCGCAGGTGCGCGGACGGCTCGTTCGGCATGGAGAGCTGGGGCACCACCGTCACGCCCATGCCGGACGCGACCATGTGCTTGATGGTCTCCAGCGACGAACCCTCGAAGCTGCGGCGTATGCCCTCCGCGTCGCTGGAGAAGCGCGCGAACTCGGGGCAGACCTCCAGCACGTGGTCTCGGAAGCAGTGGCCCGTGCCCAGCAGCAGCATGGTCTCGCGCTTGAGTTCCTCGGTGGAGATGGTCTCGCGCGTGGCCAGGGGGTGGGCGGTGGGCAGGGCGACGACGAAGGGCTCGTCGTAGAGCTGCGCCGTGGCCAGGCCGGTGTCGGGGAAGGGCTCGGCCATGATGGCGCAGTCCAGCTCGCCGGTGCGCAGCATCTCCAGCAGCTTCACCGTGAAGTTCTCCTGCAGCATCAGCGGCATCTGCGGGTACAGCTCGATGGTGTGCTTGACCAGATCGGGCAGCAGGTAGGGGCCGATGGTGTAGATGATGCCCAGGCGCAGCGCGCCGGCCAGCGGGTCCTTGCCGCGCTTGGCGATCTCCTTGATGGCGCCGGCCTGGTCCAGCACCGACTGCGCCTGGCGCACGATCTCGTCGCCCAGCGGCGTGACGCTCACCTCGCTGCCGCCGCGCTCGAAGATCTTCAGGTCCAGCTCTTCCTCCAGCTTCTTGATGGCCACCGACAGCGTCGGCTGCGACACGAAGCAGGCCTCGGCCGCACGGCCGAAATGCCGCTCGCGGGCGACGGCGACGATGTAGCGCAACTCGGTGAGGGTCATGAAGGCCTTGACCCGGCAGCTGACCGCTCGCTCTTGTTCGAAATGCTTGTCACGTCAAAACCTCACGTATTTGTTGGCGATCACCACTTCGATCCGCACCGCTGCACGGCCGCTGGTCTGGCGCTTCGAGCCGCTGGGGGTGTTGCTCCTCCTCGTGGGCATCAGCCCACTTCGTCGTCGGCGCCTACCCAGCGACCCGACTCGCCAGCCCCTCGGCCGCGCTCAACTACCGGATCAAGGCCCGAACGCTACACTGCCGCCGCTCTCGGGGTAGACCCGGGGTTTTCACCAGGAAAACCGCCATGACAGATCGCAAGCCGATGACCCTGCCGCGCCTGGCGCAGATGCACGCCAGCGGCGAGAAGATCGCGATGCTGACCTGCTATGACGCAGCCTTCGCCAGCCTGCTGGACGAGGCCGGCGTGGACATGCTGCTGATCGGCGATTCGCTGGGCAACGTGCTGCAGGGCCGCGGCTCCACGGCGCCGGTCAGCCTGGACGACATGCTGTACCACACCACCTGCGTGCGCCGCGGCGTGAAGCACGCCTTCGTGGTGGCCGACCTGCCGTTCGACAGCTATCACGTCAGCAAGGAAGAGGCCTGGAAGAGTTCGGCCGCGCTGGTCAAGGCCGGCGCCCACATGGTCAAGCTCGAAGGCGGCGGCTGGACGGCCGAGACGGTTCGCTTCATCAGCGAGCGCGGCATCCCGGTCTGCGTGCACCTGGGCTTCACGCCGCAGACGGTCACGTCGCTGGGCGGCTTCAAGGTGCAGGGCCGCGACGAGGCCGGCGCGGCGCGCATGAAGCGCGAGACGCAGGAACTGGTCGACGCCGGTGCGGCCATGCTGCTGTACGAGATGGTGCCGTCCACACTGGCCGCCGAGATCACGGCCGCATCGCCCGTGCCGGTCATCGGCATCGGCGCCGGTGTCGGGACCTCGGGCCAGGTGCTGGTGCTGCACGACATGCTGAACATCACGCCGGGCCGCAGGCCGCGCTTCGTCAAGGACTTCATGGCCGGCAAGGACTCCATCCTGGCGGCCGTGAAGGGCTATGTCGACGAGGTGAAGGCGGGGACGTTCCCGGTCGACGACGTGCACGGGTTCTGACCATGCAAGTGATCCACACCATCGCCGAGCTGCGCGATGCGCTGGCCATCCACCGCCAGCGCGGCTTCGTGCCGACCATGGGCAACCTGCACGACGGCCACCTGCAGCTGGTGCGCCAGGCGCGCGAGCTGGTCGGCCCGGCGGGCGTGGTGGTCGCCAGCATCTTCGTCAACCGGCTGCAGTTCGCGCCGCACGAGGACTTCGACACCTACCCGCGCACGCTGGCGCGTGACTGCGAGCTGCTGGAAGGCGCCGGCTGCGACCTCGTCTTCGCGCCGTCTGAAAAAGAGCTCTACCCCGAGCCGCAGGGCTACAAGGTGCACCCACCGCCTGAGCTGGCGGACATCCTGGAAGGCCATTTCCGCCCGGGCTTCTTCACCGGCGTGTGCACCGTCGTGCACAAGCTCTTCAACATCGTGCAGCCCACGCTGGCGGTGTTCGGCAAGAAGGACTACCAGCAGCTGATGGTGCTGCGCCGCATGGTGGCGCAGATGGCGCTGCCCATCGAGATCTTCGGCGGCGAGACGCGCCGCAATGACCTGGGCCTGGCGCTGTCGTCGCGCAACGGCTATCTGAGCGACGCCGAGAAGGTGGAGGCGCTGCGCCTGTCGCGCACGCTCCAGGCGCTGATCGCCCGCTGGCAGGCGGGCGAGCGCGACCTAGCGGCGCTGGAAAACGACGCCATGCAGTCGCTGCGCGAGGCCGGCTGGGCGCCGGACTACCTGACGCTGCGCCGCCAGCACGATCTTGGCGCGGCCGTGGACGGCCAGCCGCTGGTGGCGCTGGGCGCCGCCCGGCTGGGCAGCACGCGGCTGATCGACAACCTCGAGGTCAGTTGACGCCGACCAGCTCCAGGTCGAACACCAGCGCGGCGTTCGCGGGGATGGGGCCGTTGCCAGTGCTGCCGTAGGCCAGGCTGGCCGGGATGGTGATGGTGCGCTTGCCGCCCACCTTCATGCCAGTGACGCCCTGATCGAAGCCGGGGATGACCGTGCCTGCGCCGAGCTTGAACACCAGCGGCGTCTTGCCGACGGACGTATCGAACTGCGTGCCCTTGGTGTTGGCCACGCGCACGTCGTACAGGTAGCCGGTGTAGTGCACCGACACGGTCTTGCCGGTGTCGGCCTGCAGCCCCGTGCCGACCGTGGTGTCGGTGACCTTGAGCGCCGTCACGGCATTGGAGCCGGTGGGATCGCTGTTGATGGGCGTGCCGGCATCCCCACCGCCGCCACCGCAGGCGGCGAGGCCGAGGCTGGCGCTCAGGGCGAGCAGGAGGGCGAGGCGGCGGGTGCGGAAGGCGGGCATGGAGGTCGGACAGCAGAGCAAGATGGGACCGCACGGGCGGTGGCGCAGACTGCCGCGCACTATAGCCAGCCGCTGCTGGTAATTGCTTGTAAGACCGGTCAACAGGCCCGCCGCGCGCGCGTTGAGCCCCCATTGCCACGGAGTGCCTTCATGCGCCTGACTTCTCGCCTGACCTGCCGCCTCGCCAGTCTCGTCCTCAGCCTCAGCACGGCCGCGTTGCTCAGCGCCTGTGGGGGCGGCGCGAGCATCGAGATCGGCGGTGGGGGAGGCGGCGGCGGTGGCGGCGGTACGCCATACCCCCAGCCCAACCCGAACCCCAACCCGCCCACGCTGTCGTGCAGCCAGGCGGGTCTGGCTGCGTCCGCCGCCAGCGCCTGGCCCACGGCCTGCATGCTGACCAGCAGCGGCGAGATCGTCGTGGAGCTGTACGACACCTATTCACCGCAGACGGTGGCCAACTTCTACAAGTACGTGGCCGCGGGCTTCTACACGAAGACGCTGATCCACCGCGTCGACCGCGACTTCGTCATCCAGGGCGGCGGCTACACCAGCGGCATGGTGGCCAAGGCACCGCTGTACCCGGCGATCAAGCTGGAGAGCAACAACGGCCTGTCCAACCTGCGCGGCACGCTCGCGATGGCCCGCCGCAGCGATGCCGACTCGGCCACCAGCCAGTTCTTCTTCAATGTGAAGGACAACACCAGCCTGGACTACCAGAACGCGGCCAACCCCGGCTATGCCGTCTTCGGCCGCATCATCTCGGGCCTGGCCACGCTGGACGCGATCAACGTCGTGCCGACCTACACCTACAGCGCGACGGACATCGAGCCGCGCACGGAGGTGCTGGTGTACTGGGTGCAACGCCTGAAGTGAGCGAGGCGCTCAGCGGCCCACCGCGTTCAGCGTCGCGTTGTTGATCGAGTAGACGATGCCGTCCGTGCCGATCAGCGTCGGCGTGTAGGCCTGCCCGATGCCGGCGTTCAGCCGCACGCTTTCGCTGAAGCGGTTGCTGCCCAGGTCCCAGCGGTACAGCACACCGTCCTCGTTGTTGACCAGCACCGACCGGCCGGGCACATCCACCACCGCCGTGTTCACGCACCACTCGCGCACGCCGCCCGGCGTGGCCGGGTCCGGCGTCGGGCCGGTGATGGTCAGCGCCTCCTTCATGACCTGCACCTGTGCGCCGCCCGGCGCGAAGCGGTCGATCTGGCTGGCCTGCGGGTCGAGGATGGCCATCTGGTTCTGGCCGTCGCCCGTGCCGGAGCCGTAATAGTTGTTGTACTTGACGAGCAGCAGATAGCTCGACGCGCCCGTGTAGCCGCCCACCAGGGCCGCCGGCACGATGGCCGGCGTGTCGTCCCAGCCGAAGGAGCCGGGCAGCTTGGCCTGCGACAGCGCCGCGTCGAAGTGCAGCAGCCAGCCGCGGCCGTTGTGGTCTTCGCGCGTGCCGTCCAGCACGCCGTAGTACACGTCGCCGTCCGGGCCGATGGCAGGCGACGCGGTTGAGCTGTCGCTGAGTCGCGCCGGCTGGCCGGTGCGCGGGTCCACCAGCGCCTGCCTGGCCTTGAGCGCGAGCGTCGTGGCGTCCAGCGCCAGCAGGTAGCCCGTCTGCAGCGCGTTCGTCGGCGCGGTGTTGACGGCCACGTACAGCGTGCGCTGGTCCAGCGACAGCGCGGGTGCCGCGTTCATGGCCGGCTGCGCGATGGCGGCGTCGCGTGCCAACTGCGCGGCGCCCACCCACAGGCCCGAACCGTCGGCAGCGACGCGCGCGAACCCGCTGACGACGTTCGCCGCATTGCCCGCCGTGGCGATGTAGCCGAAGAACACGTTGCCGGCGTCGTCCACCGTCAGCGGCGTGTTGATGAGGATGGCCGCGTCCAGCGCCGCCGCGTTGGCGGCGTAGAGCGCGTCGCCGTAGAACGCGATGCGCTTCACCGCGCCGTTGGCCTGGTCCACCGTGTCGCGGGCCAGCAGCCGGCCGCCGGACTCCGGCATGTAGAGCCGGCTGTTGCGGTCCAGCGCGACGTTGAAGCTGGGCGTCCAGCTGCTGGCGGGCAGCACATAGCCCGTCGCCTGCTGCCACAGCAGCCGGCCATCCGCGCCCGCGCGGGCCTCGACGCGAAAGCCGCCCGTCGCCGTCGTCTTCACCGGCACCAGCACCGTGTTGGCCGCACTGATGGCCGGCGAGCCGTAGTGGATCAGCAGGAAGCCGCCGGCGCGGTAGGGCGGCACCAGGTCCACCGGCGTCGTCCACAGCACGCGTTGCAGCGGCTGGCTGGCGATGGCGCTCTGCGCCTGGTGCTGGGCGTTGCCGGCATACCCCGCCCAGGTGGGCACGGCAGCGGGGCCGGGCGCGGGTGGCGGTGGAGGGGGCGGTGGTGTCGGTGTAGGCGCAGGTGTCGGCGCCGGTGAGGCGCCACCACCACCACCACCGCATGCGCTCAACAAGGCCGGCAAGCCCAGCGCCAGCACAGTGCGGCGCGTGGGGGACGGGGGCGCCGTCAGCGCGGCGCGATCTGGGGAGCGTGGGGCCATCGGGTCAGCGTAGCATCGCCGGCCCATGCTGCCGCCTGCCCTGCGCCCCCTAATCCTGTTACTGGTTGTGCTGGCCGGTTGCGGCGGTGGCAGCGCGCCGCCTGCCGCCGACCCGCCTGTGGCCCTGAGTGCGCTGGCCCAGCTCGGCGAGCGCCTCTACAACGACCACACGCTGTCCGGCTCGGGCCGCATGTCCTGCGCGAGCTGCCACGACGCCGCCTTCGCGCATGGCCCGCCCAACGCGCTGGCCGTGCAGGTGGGCGGCCAGTTCGAGACGCAGTTCGGCCTGCGCGCCGCGCCGTCCATCCGCTACCTGGAGCGCCAGCCGGCTTTCGCCCTCGGCAGCGGCGCACCCGACGCCGTGCGCGGCGGCCTGATGGCCGATGGCCGCGCCGACAGCCTCGCGGCCCAGGCCCACCTGCCGCTGCTGAACCCGCTGGAGCTGGACAACGGCAGCGACGAGGTGCTGGCCCGGCGCATCCGCGCGGCGGCCTATGCGGCGCAGTTCGCCGCGCTGTTCGGCCCCGCCGACGCGGCGACGACGGTGCAGCAGGCCACGCAGGCGCTGCAGGCCTTCCAGGTCGAGGACGCGCGCTTTCATCCGTATGACAGCAAGTTCGACCAGGTGCGGGCCGGCCGCGAGCAGTTCAGCGCCGCCGAGCAGCGCGGCCTGATCGCCTACCGCGACCCGGCGCGTGGCAACTGCGCGGCCTGCCATACCGACACGAGCACCGATGGCCGCCCGCCGCTGTTCACCGATTTCGGCTACGCCGCCACCGGCGTGCCGCGCAACGCGGCCATCCCGGCCAACGCCGACCCGGCCTACTTCGACCTCGGCCTGTGCGGCCCGCAGCGCACCGACCAGGCCGCGCGGCCGGCGCTGTGCGGGCTGTTCCGCACGCCGGGGCTGCGCAATGTCGCGGTCAAGCGGGCGTTCTTCCACAACGGCGTCATGCACTCGCTGGCGCAGGTGCTGGACTTCTACAACACGCGCGACACGGCGCCCGAGCGCTGGTACCCGGTGCGCGGCGGCGTGGTGCAGGTGTTCGACGACCTGCCGCTGGCCTACCGCGCCAATGTCACCAAGCAGGCGCCGCTGGATGGCCGGCCGGCGGGCAGCGCACCGCCGATGAGCGCGCAGGACCTGGCCGACATCGGCTGCTTCCTGCGCACGCTGAGCGACGGGCATGTGGCCGGCACGCCGCCGGGCGAGGACTGCCGGCGCTGATCGCCGTTCGCCGACGGCGCTCGCCGCTGGTCCGCCCGGCCCGCCATTCGTCATCCCGGTGCTGCAGCGGTGCGTCGCCGCCGGCACCATGGCGCCACCTGACATCAAGGAGATGACCATGCCCTTCGCCAAGCTCTGCCAACGCCGCTGGACCGGCCTGTTCGCCGCCGCCGTCGGCATCGCCGTCGCCCTGTTCAGTGGCCATGGCGACGCGGCCACCGTCGAATTCCGTGACCTGCGCGTCGAGGTGGTCGGCCAGGGCCGGCCGGTGCTGATGATCCCGGGGCTGAACAGCGCTGGCAGTACCTGGACGGACACCTGCGCCGCCCTGCAGCCCGGCGTGCAATGCCACATCGTGCAGCTGCCGGGCTTCGCCGGTGCGCCGGCCATCACCACCGACCGTTTCCTGGACGGCATGCGCGACCGCCTGCTGGCCTACCTGGACGACCGCAAGCTCGACAAGCCCGTCGTCATGGGCCACAGCCTGGGCGGCGCGCTGGCGCTGCAGATGGCGGCGGAGAAGCCGGGCCGCATCGGCCAGCTGGTCATCGTCGATGCGCTGCCCTTCCTCGCCGGCCTTCGCGGCATGACGCCAGAGACCGCGAAGGGGGCCGCGGCAGCGATGCGCCAGCAGATGCAGTCCGCCACGCCGGCCCAATGGGAGGCCGGTGCCAGGCAGGGTGCGATGGGCATGAGCCGCACGCCGGCCAACGCCGAGCGCGTGGCCGCCTGGAGCCTGGCCAGCGACCGCACGACCAGCGCGCAGGCCATGTCCGAGCTGTGGGGCGACGACCTGCGCCCGCTGCTGCCCAGGATCACCACGCCCACGCTGGTGCTGGGCGCCTGGGCTGCCTACGAGCCCATGGGCTCGACGCTGGAGAGCACCCGGCGCATTTTCGAGGCGCAGTACGCGGGCCTGAGCGGCGTGAAAGTCTCGATGAGCCAGCGCGGCTACCACTTCCTCATGTGGGACGATCCCGAATGGCTGGTCGGCGAAGTCAAGGCTTTCATCGATGTCCGTTGAGACCCGGCTGAAACAAGGCGCATGACCACTGGCAAACGACTCGCCATCCAGACCCTGCTGTGGGCCGCTTACGTGGCCATCTCGCTGGCCATGGTGGCTAGCTTCCAGCGGGTCAGCGGCTCGCTGGTCTTCGTGATGGCCTGCGTCGGCGCCGGCCTGTTCGCCGCCAGTGAGGGCCTGCGCGCGCTGGTGCTGCGCCGCGGCTGGCTGGACGGCTCCCCGCGTGCGCTGCTGCTGCGCCTGGTCGTGCTGCCGCCGCTGGCCGCGTTCGCCGTGCAGTGCCTGCTGTTCTTCATCAACTGGGCGGGGCTGTCGCTGGGGCTGCTGTCGTTCCCTTCCGGCGTGCCGCGCGGCTGGGCGGTGCTGCTGGGCTACACGCTGAACTGCAGCATCCTGCTGTGGCTGTGGATGGCCGTGTGGGTGGGCCTGCAGATGCTGCAGCGCTGGCGCCGCGGCGAGATCGCCAAGTGGCAGGCCGAGGCGGCGGCCCGCGCACTGGAGCTGCAGGTGCTGCGCGCGCAGATCAATCCGCATTTCCTGTTCAACGCGCTGAACAACCTGCGCGCGCTGATCAACGAAGACCCGGCGCGCGCCCGCGAGATGCTCAGCCGCCTGTCCAACACGCTGCGCCACACGCTGCAGCACAGCGCGAAAGAGCGCGTGCCGCTGGCCGACGAGTTGGCCGTCGTGCGCGACTACATCGCGCTGGAGCAGCTGCATCACGAGGAACGGCTGCGCGTGGACTGGCAGGTGGACCCCGCCACCGCCGACGCCAGCGTACCGCCCATGCTGCTGCAGCTGCTGGTGGAGAACGCGATCAAGCACGGTGTCGCGCGCACCGCGGGCGGCGGCGTGGTGGACATCGCGATCACGCGCGCTGGCGAGCGGCTGCGCATCGAGGTCGGCAACCCCGGGCAGTGGGCGCCGGGCGCATCCGACAGCACCGGCCTGGGCCTGGCCAACCTGCGCGAGCGCCTGGCCCGCGCCGGCGGCGATGGCGCGCAGTGCGTGGTGGATGCGGCGAACGGCCGCGTGAAGGTGACTGTGGAGATGGTGGCATGAGGATCTTCATCGTCGAGGACTCGCGCCTCGCCCGCCAGGAGCTGCGCACGCTGCTGGCTGCCATTCCCGATGCCGACATCGTCGGCGAGGCCGCCGAGCTGCTGCCCGCGCGCGAAGCCATCGACAGCCTGCAGCCGGCCTTGCTGCTGCTGGACGTGGAGCTGCCCGGCGCCACGGGCTTCGAGCTGCTGGACCAGCTGGAGCATGTGCCGCTGGTCGTGTTCACGACCGCCTACGACCAGCACGCGCTGGCCGCGTTCGAGCGCAACGCGCTGGACTACCTGCTCAAGCCCATCGACCCGGCGCGGCTGGAGGCGGCGCTGGCCAAGGCGCGCGAGCGGCTGCGCCCGGCGCCGCAGGCCGGGGCAATGGCCGGCGCGCTCAAGGGCGCCGACGACATGGTGTTCCTGCGCGATGGCGAGCGCTGCTGGTTCGTGCGCCTGGGCGACGTGTCGGGCTTCGAGAGCTGCGGCAACTACGCGCAGGCCTGGTTCGACGGCCAGCGCCCGCTCATCAACCGCACGCTCACCAGCCTGGAGGAGAAGCTGGATCCGCAGCTCTTCTTCCGCGCCAGCCGCAGCCACCTCATCAACCTGCGCTGGATCCAGGGCATCCAGCCCTGGAGTAACGACGGCTACCGTGTGACGCTGCGCGACGGCCACCAGGTCGAGGTGTCGCGCCGCCAGGCCAAGCTGCTGCGCGAGAAGCTGGAGCTCTGATCGCGGGTCGGTGCAGCCTGTCCCAGGCAATCTGCAGATCGTCGCCCCGCAAGCGACTGGCGCCGCGGCAGCAGCGACCATGCGCGGGTCTCAACACCTTCCCCGAGAACTCGAATGAACCGTTTCGTCACCTTCACCGCCGCCCTCGCCGCCGCATCCCTGCTCAGCGCCTGCGTGTTCGCGCCGCCGTCCAACTACCGCACCGACGCGGCCGACGTGGCCAAGATGGGTGAGCAAGCCATCGCGACCTGCGGCGCCGGCAACGTCAAGGAAGTCAACGCGAAGAGCTTCACCTGCAAGTGAACCCCAGACCCGGCAGTTGACCGCCTGCTACTCAGCCCTCAGCGAAGTCTGGGTGCATCAGCACCTGCTGGCGGCGCCACGTTCACCACTTCGGTGATCAACGCTGCGCACCCGCTGGTCTGGCGCTTCAGGCCTTCAGGTACTCGGCCTTCGTGCCCAGCCACCGCCGCACCTGCGCCGCCGCGGCGGCCGGGTGGCGGTCCAACAGTTCGGGGGCCAGCTTGCGTGCGGCGACCAGCAGCGGCGCGTCTTCCTGCAGGTCCGCAAACCGCAGCAGCTCCGCACCGCTCTGGCGCGAGCCCATGAACTCGCCGGGCCCGCGGATGTCCAGGTCGCGGCGCGCGATCTCGAAGCCGTCCGTCGTCTCGGCCATCGCCTTGAGCCGTGCCTTGCCGGTGTCGGACAGCGGCGGGCTGTAGATCAGCACGCACACACTCGCCTTCGCGCCGCGCCCCACACGCCCGCGCAACTGGTGCAGCTGCGCCAGGCCGAAGCGCTCGGCGTGTTCGATGACCATCAGGCTGGCGTTGGGCACGTCCACGCCCACCTCGATGACCGTGGTGGCCACCAGCACGCTCGTCTGCCCGCCGGAGAACTGCGCCATCACGGCCGCCTTGTCGCCCGGCGACATGCGGCCGTGCAGCAGGCCGACGGACGTGCCGGCCAGCACGGCGCTCAGCTCCGCGTGCGTCTCGGTGGCGTTGCGCAGGTCCACGGCTTCCGACTCTTCCACCAGCGGGCACACCCAGTAGACCTGCGCGCCGTCCGCCACCGCCATGCGGATCTTGTCGACCACGTCGTGCCGCTTGGCGTCGGTGAACACCTTGGTGACGATGGGGCTGCGGCCGGGCGGCAGCTCGTCGATGGTGGAGACGTCCAGGTCGGCGAAGTAGCTCATCGCCAAGGTCCGCGGGATGGGCGTCGCGCTCATCATCAGCAGATGGGGTTCCAAATCCATCCCCTTGAGCTTGTTCCTGAGCGCCAGCCGCTGCGCCACGCCGAAGCGGTGCTGCTCGTCGATGATCGCCAGGCCCAGCTTGGCGAACTTCACCTTGTCCTCGATGACCGCATGCGTGCCGATGACGAGCTGCGCCTCGCCCGACGCGGCCGCGTCCAGCATCTTCTGCCGCGCCTTGCCCTTCACGCTGCCCGTGATCCACGCGACCTTCAGGCCCAGCGGCGCCAGCCAGTCGATGAGCTTGCGGAAATGCTGCTCGGCCAGGATCTCGGTGGGCGCCATCAGCGCGCACTGCCAGCCGGCGTCGATGGCCACCGCCGCCGCGAGCGCGGCCACCACCGTCTTGCCCGAGCCCACGTCGCCCTGCAGCAGGCGGTGCATGGGCTGTGGCCGGGCCAGGTCTTGCGCGATCTCCTCGGCCACACGCTGCTGGGCGGCCGTCAGCTGGAAGGGCAGCGCCGCCAGCAACTGCTCGTGCAGGCCGCCCGGCCGGGCGCGCAGCGCCGGCGCCACCAGCAGCGCACGCTCCCGCTGGGCCTGGAGCTGCGACAGTTGCTGAGCCAGCAGCTCCTCGAACTTGAGCCGGTGCCAGGCCGGATGGTGGTACTCGTGCAGGGCGTCCTGCGACGCATCCGGCGGCGGGTGGTGCAGGTACTGCAGCGCTTCCTTCAGGCTGGGCAACCCGGGCGGCACGACGCCGGCCGGCAGCAGCTCGCGCAGGTCCGCCCGCGCCAGCCCCGAGGCCACCGCCTTGCGCAGATAGGCCTGCGGCAGCTGCGCCGAGGCCGGGTAGACGGGCGTGAGCTCTTTGGCCAGCGGCGTGTCCTCGTCCACCACCTTGACGACCGGGTGCACCATCTCGCGGCCGAAGAAGCCGATGCGCGCCTCGCCGCGGATGCGCAGCCGCGTGCCGGCCGCCATCTGCTTCTGCTGCGACGGGTAGAAGTGCAGGAAGCGCAGGAGCAAGCTGCCCGAGTCGTCCTTCACCCGCACCAGGAGTTGGCGGCGGCTGCGCAGCTCCACCTGGCAGTCCACGACGACGCCCTCCACCTGCGCCGGCTCGTTGTCGCGCAGCGCGGCGATGGGCGTGATGCGCGTCTCGTCCTCGTAGCGCATCGGCAGGTGCAGGGCCAGGTCGATGTCGCGCACCAGGCCGAGCTTTTCCATCGCCTTCTGCGGCGCGGATTTCGGCTTGTCCTGGGTTGACGACGGCGCGGTCATGGCCGGCATTCTGGCGGCATGGAATAGTTCGCGGCCCCCGCGTGTTCACCGTCATGTCCCTTCCTCTTTCTCGTGAGACCCGACATGAATCACCGCTCCTTCGCCGCCACCGCCGCGCTGCTGCTCGTCACCGCCTGTGCATCGACCCCGCCGGCGCCGGCCAACGCGGCCGACGGCGTGCTCGTGGGCGCCAACGGCATGACGCTCTACACCTTCGACAAGGACGCCGCGGGCAGCGGCAAGAGCAGCTGCAACGGCGGCTGCGCCACCAACTGGCCGCCGCTGGCGGCGGCCGCGGGCGCTGCCGCGAGCGGTGACTGGAGCGTCATCGCCCGGGATGACGGCACCCGCCAATGGGCCTTCAAGGGCAAGCCGCTGTACTTCTGGGCCAAGGACCAGAAACCCGGCGACCGCACCGGCGACGGTTTCAACAAGGTCTGGCAACTGGCGCGTCCCTGAGGACGACCTTACGCCATGGCCGTCGAACAGCTGCTCGCCCACATCCCGGCCTTGCGCCGGTATGCCCGGCTGCTGACCGGCGACGCCACGCGGGCGGACGACCTCGTGCAGGACACGCTGGAACGGGCCTGCCGCAAATGGAGCCTGTGGCGGTCCGGCACCGCGCTGCGGCCCTGGCTGCTGTCCATCATGCACAACCTGCACCTCAACCAGCTGCGCGACTGGCGCCTGGACGACGGCCATGCGGTGCTGGATGACCTGCCCGAACAGGCCGACCCGGCCGCGCCGGCCGGCGAGCGGCTGGACCTGGAACGCGCGCTGGCCGCGCTGGGGCCGGGCCAGCGCGCGGTGATGCTGCTGGTCGTCGTCGAGGAGTACACCTATGCCGAGGCTGCCGAGATCCTGGACGTGCCCATCGGCACCGTCATGTCGCGGCTGCACCGCGGGCGCGAGCAGCTGCGCCGGCACCTGGCGCCGGTGGCCCCCGCCGGCCGGAGCCCGCATCCTGAACCTGGCGCGGATGAAGCGATGAGTTCTCCCACCCCCCCACCCCACCCATCCCCCGCCGCCGAGGCCTCGCTGCCCGCGGACGAGGCGCGGCTGCACGCCTTCGTCGACGGCCAGTTGCCGCCCGACGAGCGCGTGGCGGTGTTCGAGCGGCTGCGCAGCGACCCCGCCGCCGCCGCACGCGTGGCCGACTGGCAGGCGCAGCGCCAGGCGCTGCGCACCCTGGCCCGTGACTGGCCGCTGGACGAGACGCCGCCCGACCTCGGCGGCATCGTGCTGCGGGCCGCCGCCGCCCGCCGCTGGCGCTCGTACCTGCCCCAGGCGCTGGCGGCCGGCCTGCTGCTCACGCTGGGCCTGGCCGGCGGCTACCAATGGGGGCGCCACGATGCCGGGGCGTTCGCCTGGCCGGCCGCTTCACTGGCCGGCCGCGCCGCCGGCGTGCCCGAGTTCGCCCGCGAGGCCGGCGTGGCCTTCGCCGTCTACAGCGCCGAGAAGCGCCATCCGGTGGAGGTGACGGCCGCCGAGCAGGCGCATCTCGTGCAATGGCTGAGCAAGCGCCTTGGACGGCCGCTCAAGGTGCCGGTGCTGACCGACCGCGGCTACGCCCTGCTCGGCGGCCGGCTCCTTCCTGGGGACACCGGCGACGCCAGCCAGTCTGGCAGCCCGCGTGCCCAGTTCATGTACGAGAACGCCGAAGGCGACCGGCTGACGCTGTTCGTCGCCGTGTTTGCGCCCGGGGCGACGCCCGCGGGGGCGGCGTTCCGCGTGTTGCAGCAGGACGGCCGCACGACGCTCTACTGGGCGGACGGCGACTTCGGCTACGCCCTCAGCGCCCAACCGCACACCGAGCTGCAGCCGCTGGCGCAGCGGGTGCACAGCCAGCTCACCGGTTGAGCTTCAGCGGAAATAGCGCTGCTTCAGACGGTCGTAGCGCCCGTCGCGCCGCAGTGCATCCAGCGCCGCCTGCAGCCGGCGCACCAGGGCCGGGTCGGCGTCGGGGCGCAGGCCGTAGAAATAGCTGCGTGCCACGTCCTGCTCCATGACCGGCTGCAGCGTGCTGTAGGGCAGCTGCAGCTGGCGCAGGTTCCAGGCGGCTGCCCAGTCCAGCAGGGCGATGTATTCCATGCGTCCGGCGAGCAGCTTGCGCACGTTGGTGGCGTCGTCCAGGCCGTGCTCCAGCTCCTTGCCCGGCCGCAGGCCCGAGGCCTGCAGCTGGCGGTCGGCCGCGGAATCACGCACGACGCCGATGCGGGCCGCGCCCAGGTCCGTCAGCTGCGTCAGCGTGAGGTCCGTGCGGCCGGCCAGCTTGTAGAGCAGGATGCGCCGCTGCGCGATCGGCCCCACCCACTGGTACTGTGCCTCGCGCTCGGGCGTGCGCGTCAGCGAGAACAGCACGCTGCGGGGCGTGGCCTCGGCCACCTGCATGGCCCGCTGCCAGGGCAGGACCTGCAGCTCCAGCCTCAGGCCGGCGCCGGCAGCCATCTGCCGCAGCAGCTCGACGCTGAAGCCCTGGGGGCCGCCATGCTCCTGGTAGTTCAGCGGCGGCAGGTTTTCGGTGATGCCCAGCAGCACCATGTCCTCGGCCGCGGCGACCGGAAGTCGCGCACCGAGGAGGACGGGCAGGGCAAGGCAGGAACGGCGCTTCAAGGTGGCAAGGTCTGGGTCCGGGCGAGTCTAGGGGGCCCAGATGACAAACCTTTGCAACAGGGGGCCGCGGGTGTGCGAAAACCCGCGTCCGACGCCTGCCCGGCAGAGGGCACCGCGCAGCCCGGCACCCAGCTTGGGGGCGATGGGAGAATCGTGCGCTCCCTTTGGCACGGGTCTGTCCGGCCCTCAAGCGCATCCATGAGCCCCTCCCTCCCTTCGGCCCACACCGTCGCCGACTTCGATTTCGACCTCCCGCCCGAGTTGGTCGCCCAGCACCCGGCCGCCGAGCGCAGTGGCTCGCGCCTGCTTGATGCCAGCGCCACCGGCATGACGGATCGCGTATTCCGCGAACTGCCAAACCTGCTGGATGCCGGCGACCTGCTGGTGTTCAACAACACCCGCGTCATCAAGGCACGGCTGTACGGCGTCAAGGCCACCGGCGGCTCGGTGGAAGCGCTGGTCGAGCGCGTGCTGCCCGGCACGCAGGAGGTGTGGATGCACCTGCGCGCCAGCAAGAGCCCCAAGCCGGGCAGCCGCGTTCGCTTTGCGGACAGCTTCGACGCCGAGGTGCTGGGCCGCTGCGGGCCGGACAACGGCCTGTTCCACCTGCGCTTCGCCGGCGACCCGTTCGCGCTGCTGGAGGCGCACGGCCATGTGCCGCTGCCGCCCTACATCGCGCACGCCGACGATGCGGACGACGTGCGCCGCTACCAGACCGTGTTCGCCGCCGAGCCCGGCGCCGTGGCCGCGCCGACCGCGGCGCTGCACTTCGACGAGGCCGTGCTCGCCGCGCTGGCCGAGCGCGGCGTGGGCACGGCCGAGGTGACGCTGCACGTGGGCGCCGGCACCTTCCAGCCGGTGCGCGTGGACCGCATCGCCGACCACAAGATGCACAGCGAGTGGTGCCAGGTGTCGCCCGAGACGGCGGCGCGCATCGCCGAGACCAAGGCCGCCGGTGGCCGCGTGCTGGCCGTGGGTACGACGACGCTGCGCACGCTGGAATCCGCGGCCGTCGCGGCCCGCCAGGCGGGCCTGGCGGAGCTGCTTCAGACGGGGTCTAGAGAGACGGACATCTTCATCACGCCGGGCTTCCAGTTCCAGGTCGTGGACCGGTTGCTGACCAACTTCCACCTGCCGCGCAGCACGCTGATGATGCTGGTCAGTGCCTTCGCGGGCTACGAGCGCATCCGTGAGCTCTACGCCCACGCGATCGCGCACCGCTACCGCTTCTTCAGCTATGGCGACGCGATGCTGCTTTCGCGGCTCCATGCCACCCGGCCCTGAGCGGCTTCGTCGATGGCGGCGATGAAGGCGGCCCGCGCCGTGACGGGCAATGAGAAGCGCATGCTGACGCGCGCCTGGTGCGTGACATCGACCAGCTGCGCGCCCTGCTGCTCGGCCAGCCGGCGCAGGCGGCCTTCCAGCTCGTAGGGCAGCTCGCAGCCCAGCGCCACCAGCGCCACGCGTTCGACCTTCTCGGCCGTCAGCAAGGCCTGGGCGATGCAGTCGGTGTAGGCCCGCACCAGGCCACCGGCGCCGAGCTTGACGCCACCCCAGTAGCGCACGGCCGTCGCCAGCACGCCGTCCAGCCCCTGGTGGCGCAGCACCTCCAGCATGGGGCGGCCGGCGGTGCCGCCCGGTTCGCCATCGTCGTTGGCCGCCGAGTGACCGCCTGCCAGCAGCGCCCAGCAGACATGCGCGGCGCCGGGGTGTTCGGCGCGCAGCGCCGCCACGCGGGCCAGCGCGGCCGCGCGGTCGGCGCAGGGCTCCACGCAGCCGAGGAAACGGCTCTTCTTGACGATCAATTCATGCTGCACGGTCGCAGCCAGGGTCAGCGGCATGGCGGGATTGTCCGGCGGCCCCGCGCGGCGACGGCCATCAGGCGTTGCGGCAGCTGATCCCGCCGGCCGCGCAGTCCGTCGGTGGGGCCGCGACGGCGCGCCGGGCGGGCCGGAAGATCCGCGCCGCATCGCAACGCCGTCGAGAGGTCGCCTTGTCCAACGTCATCGCACGCCCACCCGCCCTGGCCGCCGCAGGCCTGTGGTTCCTCGTGGCCGCCACCGGGCTGGCCATCTTTGCGAGCTACATCGCGGTGTCCTACGGCGTCGCGGCGCTGGGCGGGCGGCCCGGCCAGTCCCAATGGGTGGCCGGCGACGGGCTGGGCAACGCGATGCTGAGCGTGCATCTGCTGCTCGCGCTGCTGATGACGGCCGGTGGCGTGCTCCAGTTGGTCCCGGCGTTGCGTCGGCGCCTGCCGGCCCTGCATCGCGGCGTGGGTCGCGTCTTCATGACGGGGGCGCTGCTGGGCAGCCTCAGCGGCCTGTATCTGCTGTGGGTGCGTGGCACCGTCGGCGATCTGGGCCAGCACCTCGGCATGACGCTGAATGCCATCCTCATCGTCACCTTCGCGCTGTTGGCCTGGCGGGCTGCGCGGGCGCGCGACTTCGCGACGCATCGGCGCTGGGCACTGCGCCTGTTCCTCGCGGCCAACGGCGTCTGGTTCTTCCGGGTGGGCCTGATGCTGTGGCTGATGGTCTTGCGTCAGCCGGTGGGTTTCGACCCCAAGAGCTTCACGGGGCCGTTCCTGACGACGCTGGCCTTCGCGCAGTTCCTGCTGCCGCTGGCCGTGCTGGAGATCTATCTGCGCTCGCGCGGCTGGGCGGTGGCGGCCTTGCTGGGCATCGCCAGCCTGGCAACGGCGGGCGGGGTTCTCGGCGCGACGATGGGCATGTGGCTGCCGCGCTTCTGAGCCCGGCTGCGACAATCCGCGCCCCATGCTGAAGTTCGACCTCCTCACCACCGAAGGCCGCGCCCGCCGCGGCACGCTCACGCTCAACCATGGCGTCGTGCAGACGCCCATCTTCATGCCCGTGGGCACCTACGGCACCGTCAAGGGCGTCACGCCGCGGTCGCTGAACGAGATGGGCGCGCAGATCATCCTGGGCAACACCTTCCACCTGTGGATGCGCCCGGGCCTGGACGTGGTGACGCAGTTCGGCGGGCTGCACCGCTTCGAGAGCTGGAGCAAGCCCATCCTGACCGACTCGGGCGGCTTCCAGGTCTGGAGCCTGGGGGCCATGCGCAAGATCAGCGAGGAAGGCGTCAAGTTCGCGTCGCCCGTCAATGGCGACAAGCTCTTCCTGACCCCCGAGGTCAGCATGCAGATCCAGACGACGCTCAACAGCGACATCGTCATGCAGTTCGACGAGTGCACACCCTACGAAAGCAAGGGCGTGCTGACGACCGAGCGCGAGGCCAAGTCGTCGATGGCGCTGAGCCTGCGCTGGGCCAAGCGCTGCATCACCGAGTTCGACCGGCTGGAGAACCCCAACGCGCTGTTCGGCATCGTGCAAGGCGGCATGTTCACCCACCTGCGCGACGCGTCGCTGGCGGGCCTGGCCGAGCTGGACCTGCCGGGCTACGCCATCGGCGGCCTGTCGGTGGGCGAGCCCAAGGCCGAGATGCAGCGCATCCTGGACCATATCGGCCACCAGCTGCCGGCCCACAAGCCGCGCTACCTGATGGGCGTGGGCACGCCGGAAGACCTGGTGGAAGGCGTGAGCCAGGGCATCGACATGTTCGACTGCGTCATGCCCACCCGCAATGCGCGCAACGGCCACCTGTTCACGCGCTTCGGCGACCTGCGGGTGCGCAATGCGCGCTACAAGTCCGACGAAACGCCGGTGGACGCGACCTGCACCTGCGAATGCTGCACTGGCTTCAGCCGCGCCTACCTGCACCACCTGGACCGCTGCGGCGAGATGCTGGGCCCCATGCTGACCAGCGTGCACAACCTGCACTACTACCTCAACCTGATGCAGGAGATGCGCGACGCGCTGGACGCCGGGCGCTTCGAGGCCTGGCGCGCACAGTTCCACACGGACCGGGCGCGCGGGGTCTGACCTCTTGGTGAACGACTGAGCGGCCTCAAGATAGCGGCATGCTGAAAGCCTTGTTCTCGGCGCTGCGCTGGACCTTCCGGGTCCTGTTGGCCGTCCTCATCCTGTTCGAGGAATGGGGCTGGGAGCCGCTGCGGCGCGCCTTCGCGCTGTTCGCGCGGCTGCCGGTCATCCGGCAGTTCGAGGCGGCTCTGAAGCGCCTGCCGCCGCGTTGGGCCTTCGTCGTGCTGGTGCTGCCCAGCCTGCTGATCCTGCCGGTCAAGCTGGCGGCCGTCTGGTTCGTCGCCAAGGGCCATGTCGTGTTCGGCGTGGGCGTCATCGTCGCGGCCAAGCTGCTGGGCACGGCGCTGCTGGCCTGGCTGTTCCAGCTGATCCAGCCGGCGCTGATGCAGCTGCCCTGGTTCGCGCGCCTGTACCTGCGCTGGACGGCGTGGAAGGCCGAGCTGTTGGCCTGGGTCCGCGCCAGCAGCGTGTGGCGCACGGCGCGGGCGATCAAGCTGCGGTTGAAGCGGCTGTTTCGAGCAGGGCGGCCACGCGAGAACGAAGCAGGTCGGGACTGACTTCGGCAGCCCGGATCGGTGCATCCACCGCCAGGCTCACCCGGCTCCAGAAGCCGCGCCGCAGCGGCTTCACCATCGCCTGCCCGCCCTCCACGCGCGAGAAGTAGCTGCCCCACAGATTGCCCAGGGCCATCGGGATGACCGGCACCTCGGGCATGCCCTCGATGAGCTTCATGACGCCGCCCTTGAACGGCTGCAGCGTGCCGTCGCGCGTGATGCCGCCTTCCGGAAAGAGGCAGACCAGCTCGCTATCGGCCAGCACCGCGCGGGCGGCGGTGAAGGCGGCCTCATACGTGGCCGGGTCGGTCTTCTGCGGTGCGACGGGGATGGCCTTGGCGAGCCTGAACATCCAGCCCAGCACGGGGATGCGAAAGATCTGCGCGTCCATCAGGAAGCGGATCGGCCGCGGGCTGGCGGCCATCAGCAGCACGGCGTCGACGAAGCTGACGTGGTTGCAGACCAGCACGGCGGCGCCGGACGTCGGGATGCGCTCGTCATGGGCGATGCGAAAGCGATAGACCAGGCGCGTCAGCACGAAGGCGACGAAGCGCAGCAGATACTCCGGCACGATGAGGAAGATGTAGAGCGCCACCACGGCGTTGGCGATGCCCACGACCAGGAAGATCTGCGGGATAGTCAGGCCCGCGCTCAGCAGCGCGCCGGCGATGACGGAACTGGCGATCATGAACACCGCATTCAGGATGTTGTTGGCCGCGATGATGCGGGCGCGGTGTGTGGGCTGCGCGCGCAGCTGGATCAGCGCGTACATCGGCACGCTGTACAGGCCGGCGAACAGCGCCAGCGCGCCCAAGTCCGCCAGCACGCGCCAATGGGCATGCACAGCCAGGAAGGCGCCGACGCTGTAGGGCTCGCTGGCCGGCAGGCCGGTCGCCGCGAAGTACAGGTCGATGGCGAACACGCTCATGCCGATGGCGCCCAGCGGCACCAGGCCGATCTCGACCTGGCGCTTGGACAGCATTTCGCACAGCAGCGAGCCGATGCCGATGCCGATGGAGAACACGGCCAGCAACAGCGACGCGACCTGCGGGCTGCCGTGCAGCACTTCCTTGGCGAACGCGGGGAAGTTGCTCAGGAACACGGCGCCGAAGAACCACATCCAAGAGATGCCCAGCAGCGAGCGGAACACCGCCAGGCCTTCGTGCGCGAGCTTGAGGTTGCGCCAGGTCTCGGTAAAGGGGTTCCAGTTGATGACCAGGTTCGGGTCGGTCGACGGGCTGGGCGGTATCGCCTGCGCCGTCACGCGGCCCAGCACCGCCAGCGCCAGGCAGGCCCACGCCACGTGCTGCGGGCCGACCGCGGGCGTGTCCACCAGCACGCCGCCGGCCAGCTGGCCCAGCAGGATGGCGACGAACGTGCCCATCTCCACCATGCCGTTGCCGCCGGTCAGCTCGCGCTCGCTGAGCTGCTGCGGCAGGTAGGCGTACTTGACCGGGCCAAACAGCGTGGAGTGCAGGCCCATCAGGAACACGCAGGCGAGCAGCGACTGCACGTTGGCGGCATAGAAGCCCCAGCCGGCGACGGCCATGATGGCGATCTCCAGGCTCTTCACGAGCTGCATCAGCCGCGCCTTGTCGTGCTTGTCGGCGAGCTGGCCGCTGGTGGCCGAGAACAGCACATAGGGCAGGATGAACAGCGCGCCGATGACCAGGCCCGCGTGGCTGGGCGGCAGCCAGTCCAGCTGCAGCTGGTAGGTGATCATCAGCGTGAACGCGAACTTGAAGACGTTGTCGTTGGCGGCGCCGAGGAACTGCGTCCAGAAGAAGGGCGCGAAGCGGCGTTGCTTCAGCAGCGCGAACTGGTTCGGATGCGGGTCGTGGCTCATGGTGGGACGGGGGCGGTGGTGAGTTGGGACCGGTGCGCGGCTGCCAAGCCCCGGCATGATCGTCGAAAGCGATGCCGGCTCTGCGTGAGCGTGTCAGCTGCTGCTGGTGGCGATCTGCTGCCTCAGCCTGGACGGCCTAGGCGTCATCGAACTGCGCCCGCACAACCGCTACAAGTTCAGGGGCGCCAAGACGCTGCGCTGGCGGCCGCAGGGGCCGGTGATGACGTTCTTCCGCGAGCGCGTCATGGCCGACTTCTTCGCTGACGGGCTCGACGGCGAGGGCGAGTTCGGCGCCGGCCATGCGCGCGTCACCAGAACTCCCAGCGCCCCGTCCAGATGACCCACACGCCCAGCATGGCGTTGGTCACCGCGTGCGCGATGACGGCCGTCCACAGCTTGCCGCTCCAGCGGTAGAGCAGCGCGTAGGCCAGGCCCGCCACGATGGCGGCGAGCCACAGCGTGTGGGCCAGCGTGAAGACGAAGGTGGACAGCGCGATGGCCTTGATGCCCACGTGCTGCGGGTCCACGCGCTCGAAGCCGGGGTGCTCGACCCAGCGCATCAGGAAACTACGCCAGAACAGTTCCTCCATGACCGGCACGACGAGCGCCGCGCCGGTCAGGCGCAGCGCGATCAGCGTCCAGACAGGCTGGCCTTCGGCGTCGAGCGGCACGAAGCTCGCGGTGGCCTCGCCGAGCTGCATCCACGGCGCGTCCAGGTTCACCCACAGCGCGAAGACAACGATGCCGACGACGACAGACCACCCGGCCTCGCGCGCATCGGGCAGGTTCTGCCGCGCCAGCTCGCCGTAGCTGCGCCAGAAGCAGGCCAGCAACGCCGCGACGATGACGGCCTGGCCGCCGTAGATCCAGCGCGCATCCAGGCCGAGGTCGGCCGGCAGGTAGCCGCGCAGCGCCAGCAGCGCCATGAAGACGAAGAAGGGCACGCAGCGCGCGAGGGCGGCCGGGCTGAGCAGGGAGAGGGAGTTCGCGTTGGACATGGCGCCCGGCAGCTTAGCCGCAAAGCGACCACCGACCGAGGCGTCAGCGCGGCCAGCGCAGGCCCCGCTGGCACACGCCGCCGCAGCTCAGCTGCGCCAGTAGTCCGCCCGGCCGTAGTGGGCGCGCAGGTGCGCCACCCACAGGCGCACGCGCAACGGCAGGTGGCGGGATTGCGGGAACACGGCGTAGATGCCGTTGGGCGGCGCGGCGAACTCGTCCAGCACGCTGACCAGCCGCCCGGCTGCGAGGTCGGCCTCCACCTCCCAGGTGCTGCGCCACGCCAGCCCCAGGCCCTCCACGCACCAGTCGTGCAGCACCTGGCCGTCGCTGCAGTCCAGCCGGCCTTGCGTGCGCGTCTCGGGGCGCAGATGGTGCACGGCCCCATCGACCTGGAAGGCCCAGCCGCGCGTCTGGCTGGCCTCGGAGCTGAGCGTCAGGCAGGCGTGGCGGCCCAGCTCGTCGGGGTGCCGGGGCGTGCCGGCGCGCTTCAGGTAGCTGGGCGCCGCGACGCACAGCCGCCGGTTGTCGGCCAGCCGCGTGCTGACGAGGCGGGAGTCCGGCAGGTCGCCCACGCGCACCGCGCAGTCGAAGCCTTCGTGGACGATGTCGACGACGCGGTCGCTGAGGTTCAGCGACAGGCTCAGGTCGGCATGCTCGGCGAGGAACGCCGGCACCAGCGGCGCGACATGGCGGCGACCGAAGCCGGCCGGCGCCGTCACGCGCAGGTGGCCGCTGGCCTTCAGGCCGCCGGCGCTGACGGCGGCTTCGGCGTCGGTCAGCGACGCGATCAGGCGCTGGCAGTCTTCCAGGAAGGCCTGGCCCTCGGGCGTCAGCGTGAGCCGCCGCGTGGTGCGCAGCATCAGCTTGACGCCCAGCCGGGCCTCCAGCGCGTCCAGCCGTCGGCCCATGACGGCCGGCGCGACGCCTTCGGCCAGCGCCGCTGCCGTGAGGCTGCCCTTGGCCGCGACCAGCACGAAGGACTCCATCTGCTTGAGCTTGTCCATGTCTGGATTGTGCTGGTACACCAATGCAAACGAGGTGGTTTTGCCAGCGATCTTTGCGTTCAAGTCATGGATTGATTGCATGCGACGCAGCGAATCCGGCGCCTGCAGCGGCTAGATTGCTGTCATTCGTTCCAGCCTGGAGTTCGCATGTCCCGCACTTCTCTTCACCGCCTGCAGGTCGACACCGACCTGG
Source organism: Roseateles sp. (assembly GCF_965229315.1). Taxonomy (GTDB): domain Bacteria; phylum Pseudomonadota; class Gammaproteobacteria; order Burkholderiales; family Burkholderiaceae_C; genus Pelomonas. The sequence goes on along the minus strand of NZ_CBDDJA010000001.1, from coordinate 524,283 downwards.
CCCGTTTCATCGACCACGAGGTGCTGCCCGGCACCGGCGTCACGCCGTACGCGTTCTGGTCGGGCTTCAGCCAGCTCGTGCACGACCTGGCGCCCAGGAACCGCGCGCTGCTGGCCGAGCGCGACCGGCTGCAGGGCGAGCTGGACACCTGGCACGAGGCCCACCCCGGCCCGATTGCCGACATGCCGGCCTACCGGGAGTTCCTGAGCCGCATCGGCTATCTCGTCGAGCCGCCTGCCCGGGTGCAGGCCACCACGGCCAAAGTCGACGCCGAACTGGCCGTGCAGGCCGGCCCGCAGCTCGTCGTGCCCATCCTGAACGCCCGCTATGCCCTCAACGCGGCCAACGCCCGCTGGGGATCGCTGTACGACGCGCTCTACGGCACCGACGCCATCCCCGAGACCGAAGGCGCGACGCGCCAAAGTGCCGATGGACGCGCCTACAACCCCGTGCGCGGCGCCAAGGTCATTGCCTTTGCGCGCCAGGTGCTGGACCAGGCCGCACCGCTGGCGCAGGGCTCGCACGTCGACGCGACGGGCTACCGCGTCGATGCCGGCCAACTGGTCGTGACGCTGGCCTCCGGCGCCACGACCGGGCTGCAGGACCCGGCCGCCTTCGCCGGCTACCAGGGTGATGCCGCCGCGCCGACCCATGTGCTGCTCGTCCACAACGGCCTGCATCTGGACCTCCTGATCGACCGCACGACCGCCATCGGCAAGACGGACGCCGCCGGCGTGGCCGACGTGGTGCTGGAGTCGGCCCTCTCCACCATCCTGGACCTGGAGGACTCCGTCGCTGCGGTGGATGCCGAAGACAAGCTGCTGGCCTACCGCAACTGGCTGGGCATTCAGCAGGGCACGCTGACGGAGGAAGTCGCCAAGGCGGGCAAGACTTTCACGCGCCGCCTCAACGCGGACCGCGTCTACACGGCGCCTGACGGTGGTTCGCTGACGTTGCATGGCCGTTCGCTGATGTTCGTGCGCAATGTGGGTCACTTGATGACCAACCCGGCCATCCTGCTGGACGACGGCAGCGAGATCCCCGAGGGCATCATGGATGCGGTTGTCACGACGACCATCGCGATGCATGACCTAAAGCGCCGTGGCAACTCGCGCACGGGCAGTGTCTACATCGTCAAGCCCAAGATGCACGGGCCCGCCGAGGTGGCCTTTGCCGCCGAGCTGTTCACCCGTGTGGAACAGCTGCTCGGCCTGCCGGACAGCACCGTCAAGCTGGGCATCATGGACGAGGAGCGCCGCACGTCGGTCAACCTGAAGGCCTGCATCGCCGCGGCCGCCAGCCGCGTGGCCTTCATCAACACCGGCTTCCTGGACCGCACCGGTGACGAGATGCACACCGCGATGCGTGCCGGCCCCATGCTGCGCAAGGGCGACATGAAGACCACGCCCTGGATCCAGGCCTATGAACGCAGCAACGTGCTGACCGGCCTGGCCTGCGGCCTGCGTGGCCGAGCCCAGATCGGCAAGGGCATGTGGGCCATGCCCGACCTGATGGCGGCCATGCTGGAGCAGAAGATAGTCCACCCCAAGGCCGGCGCCAACACCGCCTGGGTGCCGTCGCCCACCGCCGCGACGCTGCACGCGCTGCACTACCACCAGGTCAATGTGGCGGCCGTGCAGCAGGAACTGGAGCAGGTGGACCTCGCCGCCGAGCAGGACGGCCTGCTGAACGCGCTGCTGACCATCCCCGTTGCGCCGCAGGCCGACTGGACACCGGCGCAGCGCCAGCAGGAACTGGACAACAACGTGCAAGGCATCCTGGGCTACGTGGTGCGCTGGGTGGACCAGGGCGTGGGCTGCTCCAAGGTGCCGGACATCAATGGCGTCGGGCTGATGGAAGACCGCGCCACGCTGCGCATCTCCAGCCAGCACATCGCCAACTGGCTGCGCCACGGCGTGGTCAGCGCCCAGCAGGTGCGCGAGACCTTCACCCGCATGGCCCAGGTGGTGGACGGCCAGAACGCCGGCGATCCGGCCTACAAGTCACTCGTTGCCAACCCCGACGGCGCAGCGACGCAGGCCGCGCTGGATCTGGTGTTCAAGGGTGAAGCGCAGCCCAGTGGGTACACGGAGCCGCTGCTGCATGCGTGGCGGCTGAAGGTGAAAGACATGCTGGCAGCGTAGCCCCCTATGCCAAGAGCCGGATCGTTACGTAAATGCAACACTCGGCACGGCATTGCTTATCAATTGTTCTTTTATCGACAGACGCAAAAAGAAACGTAAGCGTCCTATCTTGTTGATTTAATTAATTTTTTTAAAAAAAAACGATGCGCCCCGGGTGTCGCCGCGCGGCAAGTCAAGGCTATCCCTTGTGTGCTTGTTGCTAGCCAAAAGGACAATGAAGCGCGTTGCCATCCTTTTGATGTTGCTGCCTGTCTGGCAGCTTGCGTCAGGACAGCACAATTCTTTAAGGTTTCTTTTTTTGGAGCAGCGTTTATGAAGGCTATGAAAAGGACGAAGTCCCTAGTCGCGATTGCGGCGGGCATGTGCCTCGCTGGCGTCGTGATGGCCCAGAGCACAACCGGTAACATTTTCGGTACCGTACCCGCTGGCACCGTTGTGACCCTCAGTGGTACCACCGGCATCTCTCGTACCGTGACTGCCGGCGCCGACGGTAAATACAACATGGCCAGCCTGCCGGCTGGTGAGTACAAGGTTGAGGCCAAGGGCTTTGCGGCGCGCACCGTCACCGTGACGGTTGGTGGCGGTACCGACGTTTCCTTTGTCAACAACTTGGAAACTGTGACTGTCACGGGTTCCAGCACCCGAATCGCGGCGATCGACGTCAGCCAGACGGACACTCGGACAGTATTTACGGCCGACGTCCTGTCTAAGATCGCCGTTGGTCGCAGCGTCAATCAAGTGGCCCTGCTGGCCCCGGGCGTGACGAACAGCGTCAGCTACAACGTCCCGAGCACGACCTCCAATCTGAACAATCCGCTGGGCCGCGCAGGCGCTCAGAACATTGGCAGCTTCGGCGGCTCCGCCGCTTCCGAGAACGCTTATTACATCAACGGTTATCCCGTCACCAACCCGTTGTTGAACATCGGCGCAACTACGCTGGCGTTCGACTCCATCAGCCAGGTGCAGGTGTTCACCGGCGGTTATGGCGCTGAATACGGCCGCTCGACCGGTGGTGTGGTCAGCCTGATTACCAAGCGCGGCACTAACGAGTGGAAGAGCGGCGTCTACGCCATTTGGAGCCCGAAGTCGCTGCGCAGCGATCCGAAGGACATCTACTATCCGGACACTGGCAAGTGGAGCCAAGCCAACCACTACAACAGCACGGTCGGCAACAACCCCAATAACTGGACCGACGGTACGCTGTACCAGCGCCGTTCCCAGAACACGTTTGACGGCATGACCTTCGGCGCCTATGCCGGCGGCCCGATCATCAAGGATCGACTGTTCATCTATGCCAACGTCGAGCAAACTCGCAATGAGGTCGATGGCGTCCGCGTCACCCGCACGGGTGCTCTGACCGCGTCGAATGCAGCTCAGGCCTGGAGCGAAAGCAAGAACACGTACCCCCGCGGCACGGTGAAGGTCGACTGGAACATCACCGACAACCATCTGCTTGAACTGACGGCCATCCAGGACAACGCCAAGGAAGCGTACGCCTACTACGGCTACGACTACACGGCGGCGACGAAAAACGGTACCAAGTACCTGAACGCTGACCATGTCCTGTCCGACAAGTCCAAGGTCTACGTCGCCAAATACACGGGTAACTTCACTGACAACCTGTCGGGGTCAGTGACTCTTGGCCAGCAGAAGATTGACCACGCGCCGGATTTGGCGGGCTACGTTGACGGCAAAAACTGGGTCACGATCTCACCGACCTCGGTGCCTTCCCAGTTCGCCAGTATTTCTAACCCACAGGGTCTGGTGACGATCGCCGACCCGGGTACGGACAAGACCCAGGGCGCTCGATTCGACCTGACCTACATCCTGGGCAAGCATGAAGTGCGCGTCGGCTACGACCGCTTCAAGGCGGAGTCATACCTTGCCAGCCGCAACTCTGGTCCGAACAATGTCCGCTGGATTTACGGCGTGACCGATCCGAACTCGGCTATTGACGCGAGTTCAGGCATTGGTTCGCCGGCTAGCGCTGGCGGGCTTGGCGCGCAGGGCTACTACGTCGACCAGCTGTTCTCGGCCAGCGGGAGCGCCGTCAGCACAACTCAGAAGGCTTTCTACATCGAAGACCGCTTCCAGGTCACCGACCGCCTGCTGCTGTCCCTGGGCTTCCGCTCTGACAGCTTTATCAACTACAACGGCGACAAGAAGCCCTACGTCGAGCAGAAGAACAACAAAGCGCCTCGCCTGGGTTTCTCCTGGGACGTGAACGGCAACGCTTCGCTGAAGGTGTTCGGTAACGCTGGACGCTATTTCTTGGCGATTCCGAACAACGTGGCCATCCGCGGTGCCAGCGCCACGCTGAACGCCGACAAGTACTACACATACACCAGCATCGCTGCTGACGGCACACCGCAAGGCCTGACCCAGATCGTTCCGACTGCCACAGACAGCCTCTGCGCTGCGGGTACTCCGGCCGCTGGTGCGGTGTCTGCCAACCAGGAATGTGGCCAGGTGCCGGATCCGGCCACCGTTGCCGTCGTGGGCCTGAAGCCGCACTACCAGGACGAGTACATCTTCGGTATGGAACAGGCGCTGAACAAGCAATGGTCTTGGGGTGCGAAGGGTACCTATCGCGATCTGAAGAACGCGATCGACGACACCTGCGCGGGCGCTCTGTGCCGTATCTTCAACCCAGGTCTCGGCGCAACCTTCAAGTCACCTGACGGCAACGGCGGCTACACCTACACTACGCTCACTGCCGAGCAGATGGGCTTGCCGAAGCTCAAGCGTAAGTACTACTCCGTTGACCTATTTGCGGCCTATCAGGATGCGCGCATGTATGGCAAGGTGCAGTACACGTGGTCGCGCAACTATGGCAATGCTGAAGGCCAGCTCAACTCGTCGCTCGATACCGGCGCTGGCGGCCAGCCTGACGTAAGCACGTCATCCGACTGGGATCTGCCGCAGATCATGGAGGGTTCGTACGGCGCGCTGCCGAACAACCACACCCATTCCGTCAAGCTGTTCGGCTCATACCGGTTGACGGACGAATGGCGCGTGGGCGGTTCGGCCATCTTCCAGAGTGGCTCGCCGCGCAGCTGCACCAGCTGGTACCCGTACGCAGCACCAGGTCTGTACTCCTCGCCGATCTACTACCACTACTGCGGTGTTCCTGGCAGCCAGACTGCTTCCTCCACGCCGGTGGCTCCGAACGCGGGCTATGCGTTCTCGCCGCGCGGTACATACGGCACAACGCCCTGGACCAAGACGTTCAACGTGAGCGTGGGTTACTCGCCGGACTATGTGAAGGGTCTGACGCTCCAAGCCGACGTGCTGAACCTGTTCAACACGCAAACGCCGACGGCTTACTACAGCGCATCTGCCAGCCTTACCGCAGCCGGTGGTCGCGGCACTGCCAACCAGCAGTTCGGCCGCACGCTGTATTACACGGATCCCCGTTCCGTTCGTCTGACCGGTCGTTACGACTTCTGATGAACTTGGCATCCACCGCTTTTATCCTTCGCGGTGGATGACGAGGACACCAGGACTTAACACACCGGCAGAGCCCCGTATCTCAAGATGCGGGTGACATGACGCCTTCGGGCGCAATGCCAGTCAGCTAAGCCTGACTGGCATTTTTTTGGCTCTTTGCCCGTTAGGTGTCGTTTCCCAAGAGGTTGTTCAGGCACTGCGCACGGGCACGCGCGGTGCCACAGCGCACATCAGCTCGTAGCCGATGGTGCCGGCGGCCCGGGCCACCTCGTCGATGGGCAGCCGGCTGCCGTGCGGCCCCTCGCCCCACAGCGTGACCTCGCTGCCGAAACCGCTGCCGGGCAAGGCATCCAGGTCCACGGCCAGCATGTCCATGGACACGCGGCCCAGCGTGCGCGTGCGCTGGCCGTCCACCAGGATGGGCGTGCCGGTGGGCGCGTGGCGCGGGTAGCCGTCGGCATAGCCGCAGGCGACGATGCCCACGCGCTGTGCGCGCTCGGCCGTGTAGGTGCTGCCATAGCCGATGGTGTCGCCGGGCTGCACCTGCTGCACGCCGATCACCTTGGAGCGCAGCGTCATGGCCGGGCGAAGGTCCCAGTGGGCGGCGTCGTGCTCGGGGAAGTCCGGCACGCCGCCGTAGACCATGATGCCCGCGCGCACCCAGTCGGCTGCCGTGCGACCGGGGTGGCGCACCGCGCCGTCTGCAGTTCTCGGTGCAGTACAACAAGCAGTTCTGATCAACAGCATCTTGAACAGCAAAGGCGGCCTTCGGGCCGCCTTTTTCGTTGTCGAGCTGAATGAGATGGCGCGTTACCGCGCCGCCACCGGCGTCTGCGTAAGTTCGCGCGCTGTGGTCTGACGATGCAGGCGTACCTTCGGAGTCGCAGTCTTGTTGGCTGGTGACGTTGGCCTAAAGACTGGGAAGTTGCAGCGCTTCAGGCTCGACCAGTTTTGCTCACCGCCTGCCCAGCACCCGAATGACCTCCGACTCCGCCACCGGCTTGCCGATGAAGCCGTTCATGCCGGCCGCCAGTGCCGCCTGGCGTTCCTGATCCAGCACCGCCGCGCTGAAGGCGTGGATGGGCAGGGCGGCAGTGGCGGGGTCGGCGCGCAGCAGCTGCGTGGCGCGCAGGCCGTCCACCTTGGGCATGTGCAGGTCCATCAGCACGGCGTCCAGGCGCTGGGCCTGGGCGCGGGCGAGCTGCACGGCCTGCTCGCCGTCCTCGGCCTCCACCACCTCCGCGCCCAGGCGCTGCAGCAGGGCCGTGATGATGAGGCGGTTGACCGGGTTGTCCTCGGCGACGAGCAGGCGCTGGCCGGCCAGGGGGTAACGCGGCGGCGTAGGCGGGCGCTTGCGCGAGGCGGTGTCATCGGCGGTGAGCGTCGCGGGCAGGCTCAGGTCGGCCCAGAAGGTGGCGCCGTGGCGGCCGTCGCTGTGCAGCCCCACGCGGCCCTCCATGCGCTCGGCCAGCTCGCGGCAGATGGACAGCCCCAGCCCCGTGCCCCCAAAGCGGCGCGTCGTCGTGGTGTCCGCCTGCGCAAAAGGCAGGAACAGCCTCTCCTGCAGCGCCGGTGGCACGCCGATGCCGCTGTCCTGCACGGACAGCCGCACGCGGCCAGGGCTAATTGGCGCCAGGGTCAGGCGGATCTGCCCGCGTTCCGTGAACTTCAGTGCGTTGACCAGGAAGTTGGCCATGATCTGCCGCACCCGCAGCGGGTCGCCGAAAACCATGCGTGGCAGGCCCGGCGCGAGTTCCACTTGCATGTCCAGCCCGCGCTCGCGGCCCAACGCGGCGCAGCCCTCGAAGCTGGCCTGCGCCAGCGCATGCAGGTCGAACTCGATCTTCTCCAGCTCCAGGTGGCCGGCCTCGATCTTGGACAGGTCGAGCACGTTGGAGACGATTTCGTTGAGCGACTCGGCGGCGCCGACGAGGTGGGTCAGGTACTGCTGGCGCCTCGCGTCGTCCGGCGCGGCCTGCAGCAGCAGGCGCGCCAGGCCCAGCACCCCATTCAGCGGCGTGCGGATCTCGTGGCTCATCGTCGCGAGGAAGGCGCTCTTGGCGCCGCTGGCGGCTTCGGCCTGCTGCTTGGCGGCGTGCAGCTCGCGCTCCTGCTGGCGGCGCGTCGTCACGTCCTCGGCCACCCACAGCGTGGCCGGCTCGGCGTCACCGGGTGCAGGCAGCGTGGCGGGCAGGCCGCGCGCGTTGAACTGCACCGTGATGCGGCGGCCGTCGGGCCGCATGAAGTCGCGCTCGAAGGCCAGCGCGGCGTCGGCGATCTGCCGGGCGGCAGGCAGGCCGGAGCTGTCGCCGGCCAGTTGCGGCTCGGTGCCGCCGAAGATCTCGCGCCAGTGGCGGTTCACGCGCTCGAAGCGCTCGCCACGGGTCAACGCGATGCCGACGCTGGCGTGGTCCAGGATGGCGTCGGCCTCGATGCGCGCGCGCTCCCGCTCGGTGATGTCGCGCGCGATCATCATCGTGGCCGGGTGGCCCTCCCAGTCCAGCGTGGCGGCCGAGATCAGCACCTCGCGCCATTGGCCGTCCACGCGCAGCGCCGAGCGGAAGTCGCGCACGATGCCGCCGGCCCCCAGCGCTTCACCGAGGCGCCGCGCCTCGGCGCCATCCGGCCACAGGCCCAGCTCTTGCGCCGAGCGGCCCAGCACATCCTCACGGGCGCGCGCGACCAGCGTGCAGAAGCCCGTGTTGGCGAAGGTGATGCGCGCGTCGTCCAGGCGGGCCACGCAGATCGCATCGGGGCTGGCGCGCAGCAGGCGGTCCAGCATGTCGGCGGTGCGCTGGTGCTGCTGCAGCGCCAGGCGCTCGCCGGTGATGTTGTGGCTGACGCCGCGCCAGCCGGTGTGCCGGCCGGCCGCATCGAACAACGGCTCACCCGAGGTCAGCGTCCACAGCAGACGACCGTCCGATGTGCGAAAGCCGTTGATGCGGTCGCGGTAGGGCTGTCTGGCGCGGATGTCGTCGAGCAGGGTCTGGTAGTCGGCATCGCGCACCAGCGTCGGGCCATCCGGCGCGCCGATGCGCATGAACTCGGCGCGCGAATGGCCGCTGAGCGACTCGAACTCGTCGGACAGATAGGTCACACGGAACTTCTCGTCGGCCTCCCAGGCCCAGTTGTGGGCCGCATGCACGAGGTGGGTGAGCCGCGCCTCCTCGCTGATCGCACGCCTGAGCGCGGTGCCCAGGATGCGGTTCAGCAGCAGTGCCGAGGCCAGGCCACCCACGGCGATCAGCACATGGGCGAAGACGCGGTCCAGCAGGTTGGGTTGCACGGCCGCCAGCCGGCCGGGGATCAGCCCCGCGGCCTCCATGCCCCCCAGCACGCCGATGGAGCCCAGGTACAGCGCGGCCAGCACGAGGGCCGCCGCGTTGCCGGCCACGCCGCCGGCCAGCGCGATCAGCAGGGCGCCTGCCGCGAGCACCAGCGTATGCACGCCCAGGCCGATGTGGGCGGCGTGGGCCGTCAGCGCCACCAGCGTGCCGCCGAGCACCAGCGTGGTCGACAACCGCACGTGGCCGCGCCGGCGCAGTAGCGCCGCGACGCCACCCACGGCGAGCAGCGACAGGCCGACCGCCAGCCGCTGGCTGGCCCACAGGCCGCGCGTGCCGAGTGCGCCTTCGCTGGCGCCAATGACGGCCGCTACCGCGCCGACGATGGTGACGATCCAGATCAGCGTCCGGGCCGCCAGGTCGTGCAGCGCTTCGCGGGTGTTGGCGGTCTCAGTCTGCGGTGAAGCCATGGCGCGCGTGGCTGCCGTCGCAGAAGGGCTTGGTCTGGCTGCCACCGCAGCGGCACAGGCGTGCCTGTGTCACGCGGCACACCATGCGACCGGTGCCGCTCAGCACCTCCAGCGGGCCGCGCACCTGCAGCGGGCCGTTGGGTTCGGGTTCGATGGCGACGGGGCCGTCGCGCACCGTGGGCAGCTCGGTGGACAGGCCCAGCAGGCCGGTCGGCGGTTCGCCGGTCGCGTCGAAGTGGATGTCGTGGTGGCTGCCGTCACAGAACGGCTTGTTTTTGCTTGCGCCGCAGCGGCACAGCGTCGCGCGCATGCCGATGCGCTCGCCGCGCAGCGTCAGCGCGCCGCGGATGGCATAGGGTCCCGCTTCGCGCACCGACACCAGGTTGACGGGGGGCGGCACCTCGTCGGCTTCGCCGTCCTTGCGGCGGTACTGGATGGCGCCGGACGGGCAGGCGTGGGCGATGTCCACCAGCCGCTCCACGGGCATCGCGTCGGGGTGGATCCAGGGCCCCTGCACGTTGGCGAGGAAGACCTGGGGTGCTCCCGTCACGCAAAAGCGCGCGTGGATACAGCGGCCGGCCTCGAAGCGCAGTTCCAGCTTCTCGCCCTGCACGACCTCGATGCCATCCTCGACCGCCGTGGGCGGTGGTGGCGGTGGTGGCGGTGGTGGCGGTGGTGGCGCGGCGGTGGCAGGTGCCGTGGCCGGCGCGGGGGCGGTCGCGTTCACGTCCAGCCCGCGCTCGGCGCGCTCGCGCAGGGCCTGCAGCTGGCGCGCGGCGCGGCCGGTGCGGTCTGCGCCCAGCGTGTCATGCAGGCGGGCGGCGGCGTCGGCCAGTTCGCCCAGCCGTTCGATGACGTAGCGCCGTGCGGCCGGGCCGGGCGGCATGCCGGCGGCGTCGCGCAACGCGGTGAAGCTGGCGCCGGCATGGCAGCCCGGGTGGCTGGGCCCGGCAGGCAGCCGCGCCGCGTGCTCGGCCAGCGGCGTGAAGGCACGCATCAGGCCCAGGCTCAGGTCCACGATCAGCGCCTTCTCGGCCGATGGCCCGGGCATCAGGTAGCTCTGCGCCAGCAGGCGCAGCATCAGGCCGTAGCTCGCGTTGGCCACGTCCACCGTGGCACTGGCGTCCGGGTTCTCCAGCCAGACGCGCCCCTCCGGACGCGGCGGGCGGCGCAGCACCGGGTTGGTGGCAGCCGGCCAGGCCGGTTCGAAGGCCGGGTTGGCCTCTTGCAGCGCGCGCAGCTCGACGCGGATGTCGGCGAAGCGCCGGTAGTGCGAGCGCTCGGTGTCGCTGGGTGCGCCCTCGCCCTGGCGCACGATGGCGTCGAACGCCGCCACCGCCGTCTTGGCGCACAGCACGTGGCGCGCGCCGCCCAGCGTCAGCTCGTCGGGGCCCAGCTGCAGCCAGCGGTCGCCGCAGAACGCCGCCGCCTCGCCGTGCCGGTCGACGAAGGCCTGCAGCGCCTCGCTCAGCGTCTTGTAGAAGTGACCCACGGTCTCGTAGTCGCAGGCCATCGGCGTGATGCGGGGCACGTCGGAGCCGCGTATGAAGCGGCGCTGCGCGGCGAAGCCCTCGCCGTCGGGCTCGGTGCTGCCCTCGGGGCGCTCCAGGTAGATGAAGTGCTGCAGCGTCGCCGTGTTGAACGGCGCCAGCTTCACGACCACGCTGGCCGGCAGGTTGCCCGGGTCCAGAGGAAAGTTGCCGCGGCCGATGCGCGGCGCGCCGCCCAGCGCCGCCGTGATGTTCCATACGGCGACGAGGTGGCCCATTTCCTCCACGGCGACGGCCACGATCTCGCGCCGCCAGCGCTCGGTCGCCTCGGCCTCCGTGGCGCCCAGGCCTTCCGCCTCGCCCTGCTTCAGGCTGAAGGCCGCATAGAGGTAGGTGCACATCAGCGTGTGCTCCAGCTCGGCGGCTTCGTAGAGGCTGTGCAGCAACTGCTCGCGGCTGGGCGCCACGGCCTGGGTGGGGGTCGTCATGGGCGCGCGTCCTCGGGCTGACTGCGCACGACATTAGCACGCAGCCAGCGCCCAACGCTTCAGCGTATCTATGCGGTGCGCAGCCGCGGCAGCCAGGCCAGCGGGTTGAAGCGCGCGGCCGGGGCCTCCACCCAGCGGTGGAAGGGCAGCGCCAGGCAATTGGCCAGTCCCCAGGTGGCGACCAGCATCGCCAAGCCCACGGTCGGGGATGCATCGGTCCAGCGCGCCAGCAGCGCGTTGGTCATCAGCAGCACGGGGAAGTGCAGCAGGAACAGCGCGTAGGACGGCGTGGCCCAGGTGGCCAGGCGGGGCGCCCACGCGTCGGGCAGCAGCGGGCGGCCCTCCACCTGGCGCTGGTGCGCCCAGGCCAGCCACAGCGCGGTGAGCAGGGCCAGCGCGAGGCGGTCACGCCAGTCCAGCCAAAGCGCGGCGGCGAAGGCCGCGGCCAGCAGCAGCAGGCCGGCACGGCGAAACCGCGACATGCCCAGCCAGTGCACCAGGGCGCCCAGCCCATAGGACGCGAAGAAGTACGGCGCGAAGGCGTCCAGCTCCGGCTGGCGGTTGAAGACGAAGGCCGAGGCCAGTGCCGCGCCGGCCACCAGCAGCGGCCCGACGACCAGCCGGCTCGGGTGCCGCCAGCCGCGGTGCGCCAGCCACAGCAAGCCCACCAGCAGCGCGAACAGCTGCAGGTCGATGGCCACATACCAGGCGCCCACCGTCAGCGCCTCATAGCCCAGCACATCGTGCAGCAGCAGCGCATGCGCGAACAACTGGCCGAGGCTGATGTCGGGAGGCACCAGCTCGGGCCAGGACGAGGCGATGAGGCCGCAGGCGCCCAGCGTCAGCGCCAGCGCGGCCAGGAACGGCAGCACCAGGCGCAGGTAGCGCCGCAGCAGCAGCTCCGGCACGCCCGCCTGCAGCGTCTGGCCGCGAGGCGACAGGCCGCGCGCGCTCAGGTAGCCGCCCACGACGAGGAAGATCTGCACCGCCATGCGGCCGTACTGGTGCATCGCGCCGGCCAGCATCGGCAGCGCGGCATGCGCGGCGCGGGCGATGGGGCCGTAGCTCACCAGGTGGTGCAACACGATGACCTGGGCGGCGATGGCCTTCAGGGCGTCGATGTGCGGCAGTCGCAGGGGTTTGGACATGGGCAAAAGAAACGGGCCTGCTGTCGTGCAGGCCCGTGGCTTGGGTTCGTGAGATTCTACCGGCGGCATGCCTGGGAAAACCCGCGTTGGTTGCAGGCTGTGACGATGCCACCGCACAAGTTTGCAAAGCTTCACGAACCTCAACGCGACAGCGCCACCCGCCGTGCAGACAGCGGGTGGCGCGGCAGCGAAAGCCGTTGAGGCTTACTTGCCGGTCACGACCAGCTGGTTGTCGACGGACTTCACGCCCTCGATGCCCTTGGCCGTGGTTTCGGCGCGGTCCTTGTCGGCCTGCGTCGCGACCTTGCCGGTCAGCTGCACCCAGCCGTTGGCATCGGTTTCCACGTGGACCGTGGCCAGCGACGACGGCTTGCTGGTGGCCAGCTGGGCCTTGATCTTGGTCGTGATGGCCGAGTCCTTCACCCACATCTTGGTGGTGCCGGCGGGCTTGTCTTCGGCGTGTGCAGCCAACGGCGCAACCAGGGCGCCAACGACGATCAGCGAGGCGATTTGCGAAATCTTCATGACTTGTTCCTTCCATCGGAAGCAGCACACACCATGCGCGCCGCCATGACCGCAAATCTACGCAGACTGCCTCTTGCGGCCTGCCGGGCGGGATGAGGTTGCGATGTAGGAGGTCGCCTAACGGCCGGGCTCGCTCAGCTGCTGCGCCCGCGCCAGGAATCCCGGCATCGCCAGGCGCTCGAACGCGGCGCACGCCAGGTCCAGCGCGTCGCGCCAGCCGTCGTCCAGGCGCAGCTCGGCTTCGAGCAGCGCCGTGACGGCCGCCTCGTGGTCGGAGTTGCGCTGCTCGCCAGCGCCCCGCGCCAGGGCCAGATAGCGGCGAGCGCGCGGCGCGTCGCCCATGCGTGCGGCCAGCCGGGCCGCTGCGCGGTAGGCCATGGCGCCGCCGATCCAGTCGTGCTGGCGGCCGCGCTTGAGGGCCAGCGCAATGTGGTGGCGTGCCGCGCCAGCGTCGCCCTGGGTGGACAGGATGTCGGCCAGCCAGCCGTGGTTGAAGCTGCTGTACAGGCCGCCCCCGCGGGGCGCGAGCCAGGCGGTCGCATCGACGATGCGCTGGCGCGCGGCCGGATCGCCCTCCTGCATCCAGGCGCCGTAGCCGCCGGCCGCCTGGCCCATGGCGCAGGTGAACATGCTGCGCACCTGGGCGCCGACGCGGTGCGCCCGCAGCGCGGCCTCGCGGGCCTCGGCCCAGCGGCCCTGCCACAGCAGCACGGCGGCGCGCCAGCCCTGGATGCTGGCTTCCACGGCATGGCCGCTGCCGTCGAATGGCGCCAGGGCTTCGGCGAAGACTTCGTGGGCCTGCGCGAAATGGCCCTGGTCGCCCAGCACGTAGGCACGGCAGCACAACGAGAACGACAGGCCGATCTGGTTCAGCGCGCTCTTGCTGGCGCGGGTGCGCTGGCGCGCGATGGCCAGGTCCAGCATCGGCAGCGCGTTGGCGTAGTCGGCGGCGGCGGCCTGCAGCTGGCCGACGGTGCCGGGCAACTGGGCCAGCAAGGCATGGTCGCCGCAGGCCTGGGCGATGCTGACGGCGTTGCGCGCGTGGGCGAGGCTGTCGCGCGTCTCGCCCAGCGCGTAGCCGACGTAGGACAGCCAGTACTCGGTGCGCGCGATGAGGCCGGCGTCGCCCTCGGCCTGCGCGAGTGCCGCGGCATGCCGCAGCACGCGCAGGTCGTCCTGCGACGCGTCGAACACGCAGGCCATGCCCAGGCGCTGCGCGATGGCAATCCAGCGGCGCCGGCGGGCCCGGCCCTCGTCGTCGCCGTCGGGCAGGAACTCCAGCGCGGCCAGCGCGGCGCGGAACTGCTTCTTCGCACGGTCCAGCGCCGAGGCGGCCAGCGCCTGGTCGCCTGCGGCTTCGGCGTGGTGGGCGGCGGCGGGCCAGTCGTTGGCGGCGGCGTCGTGATAGGCGAGCTGTTCGTGCAGCGCGGCCTCCGTGCCGCCGCGCGCACTCAGCTCGGCGCTGATGCGCCGGTGCAGCGCCTGCCGCTCGTGCAGGCCGGTGGCTTCGTAGACCACGTCGCGCGTGATGCCGTGCTTGAAGCGCAGCTGGCCGGGCTGCTGGTCGGGGAAGATGAAATCCTGTGCCGCCAGCGCCCGCACCGCCGGGTGCTGCTCGCCGCAGCCGGACATGGCCTGCATCAGCCACACCGGAATGACATTGCCGATGACGGCCGCCAACCGCACGAGTTGCGCCTGTTCCGGCGGCAGGCGGCCCACGCGCGACTCCACGAGCGCGGCCAGCCAGGCCGCACTGCTCTGCGCCGCCGCGACACCGCCTCGGCCTTCACCGGCGTCTGCCGCGGCGTGGCAGAGCTCCTCGATGAACAGCGGGTTGCCGCCGGCATGGCGCTGCACCTCCGCAGCGATGAAGGGGTCCATCTGCGGCAGCAGTTGCTGCACGGCGCGCGCGGCCTCGGTCTCGGTCAGCGGCGGCAGCTCGATGATCTCGGCGTGGTCGTCGTTGGCGCCGGGCAGGGCCTCGGCGGGTTGCGTGGGCTGCGGCCGGCTGGCCGTGAGCAGCAGCAGCGGCAGGCTGTCGCGCTCGGCGCTGGCGCGCAGGCGGTGCAGCAGCCGCAGCGAGGCGTCGTCGGCCCATTGCAGGTCGTCGATGAAGACCAGCTGCGGCGTGCGTCGCGCCAGCGCCAGCAGCAGTGCCAGCAGCGCGTCGGCGCGCTGGGCCGGCGGGCTCTGCAGCGCGGTGAAGAGCTCGGGCGGCATGCCCTGCGGCGTGTCGGCCAGGCCATCCATCGCACGCAGCATCTGCAGGAAGGGCTGCAGCGGCTCGGCGCTCAGGTAGCTCTCGCAGTAGCCCCGGTGGATGCGGCAGGGCTGGCCGGACCGGTCTTCCGCGTGGCGCAGGAACTCCTCCGTCAGCCGGGTCTTGCCCACGCCCGCACCGGCGCGCACGCCCAGCCACAGCGTGCGGCCGGCCAGCGCGCGGGCCAGCGCCGCGTCCAGCGCGGCGAGTTCGGTGTCGCGGCCGACGAAGGGGGCGAGGCCGCGGCGCACGCTGGCATCGAAACGCCGGCCGATGGCCGAGCGGCCCAGCACGCGGTAGACGGCCAATGGCGTCGCGCGGCCACGCAGTTGCAGCGAGAAGCGCGGGCCGGTCTCGAAGAACTGGCTCTGCAGGCCCAGGCTCTCCTCGCTGGCGAAGATCTCGTCGGCCTTGGCCGCCTCGGACAGCCGTGCGGCGATGTTGGGCGCATTGCCCAGCAGCTCGAAGCGGCCGCGCATCTGGTCGCCTTCGTTGACCAGCACGATGCCGGCATGGATGCCGCTGTGCAGCGTCAGGCCCTTGAAGTCGGCAGGCCGGGGGCCCGGCGGCAGCAATCCGCGCACGGCGTCGTGCAGCTCCAGCGCGGCTTCGGTCGCGCGGCGGCCGTCGTCCTCGCGCACGTCGGGATGGCCGAACAGGGCGAGCATGCCGTCGCCCTGGATGCGCGCGATGACGCCGCCGTGGTGGGGCACGATGCGCTCGTACAGCGCCCGCAGGCTGGCCAGCATCGCGGCGTAGTGCTCCGCCTCCATCCACTCGGCCATCGCCGTCGAGCCGCTGAGGTCGACGAACAGCAGTGTCAGCAGCCGTCGCTGGCCGACGGCGGTGGTGCTGGCGGCAAAGGTGGCGGAGGACTCGGTCACAACGCCGCGGATGCTAGCCGTTGCAGGCGGCGCCGGGCTGTCGGGCGGCTGCCTTTTCGCGGCCGGGTCCTAGACAAAATTGGGGGGCTGTCCGCCGTCAGCCTTGCACTGGCGTGAAATCTGTCTCTGCCACGGTGCGCTGGGCGTGCGGCGGCAGGTCTTCCTCGCGCAGGCCCAGGTAGATGGGCTCGCCGTTGCGGCGGTGGATGTTGATCTTGGCGTTGTAGACGCGGTGGATCAGGCCGTGCTTGTCGGCCATGTGGTACTCGCTGATGCCCCACCGGCCGGCCGCGTCCTGCCGCCCGGTCAGGTAGCAGGCGATCTCGTCGACCTCGGAGCCGGCCAGCTTCAGGCCGTTGAGGCTGCGCAGCGGCGCGCGCGTGCGCTCGACGAAGTCCAGGCTGTCGATGCGCACGTCCTCGCCGGTGGTTTCGTCGTGCATCAGCGTGTTGAACTTGCCCACCAGGATCTGGCCTGGCTGGGCATGGTCGATCATGCGCGCCAGTTCGATGGTGACCTGCCCGACCAAATAGCTGAACGACGTCGGGTTCAGCCCCTCGGACTGGTAGAACTCGTAATGCGAGCCGACGTGGAAGCAGGCGCGCAGGCGCGGCACGGACTCCGGGCGCGTGGCGCGTTCGCGCGCCAGCGCGTTGTCGGCCAGGATGAACTGCAAGAGCTGGTACAGCTCGACGTTGGCCTCCACGCCGCGCATGCGGTTCCAGATGTAGAAGCCGTCGCCGGTGGTGGTGCGCGCGAAGTTGATGTTGATCTCGCGGTCCAGCAGCTTGGCGTAGGCCGCATTGACGGAGCAGGACAGGCTGTTGAGCTGCACGACCTGCTGCAGCGGCGACAGCAGCGAGAAGCCGACCGCGTCGAACAGGATGACGGCGCGGTCTTCCACCAGGCGGATGCCGTAGCGCGCCGTGATGGCGGCGATCAGCGGCAGGCCCAGGCCGTGCTCGGGCAGGAAGGGCAGCTGGATGAACTTGGGCGCGATGTCCAGCGCCGCACTGACGGCATCGAAGGCCTGCGCATCCAGGTGTTCCTGGTTGGACAACATCTTGTCCAGCAGGCGCGCGCGGCGCGTCAACTCGGCGGGCGCGAGGGTGCCGTCGCCGAGTGAAAACTCCGACAGCATCTGGTGCGGCGCGACGATCACGCGCAGGCCGCGCGGCTCGGGCGTCCAGGCGAAGACGAGGTTGTCGCCCAGGTTCCACAGCGCGTAGAGCGCCTGGTCGAGCACGATGATGTTGTCGCGAAGCTGGGTTTCGCTCATGCCTGCCGGCGCGGGGTAGGCCATGAAGCCATCCAGCCAGGACCGGCGTTTGCGCAGCTCTTCTTTCACAGGCGGGCTCCCTATCAGAAGCCCGGATTGTCTTTCAGTCCGGCGTTCTTGGCTGGTGCCAAGCCGACTCGTCGGCGCAGCGCGGGCCGGTGGCCTGCTGCGCCGGCGGGTCGGCTCGGTCGGGATGGGTCATTTGCGGCATCGGCATGCGGGGCTCAGACGCGGCGGGCAGCGGTAGCGGCGGTGGCGAGGTTCTGCTGGCGCAGCAGCGTCGCTTCGCTGAGGCCGTTGACGACGACGCGCGGCAGCTGGGCCACGTCGCGGATGGCGTAACCGGTGACCACGACGCGCGGCAGCTGGTTGACTTGGGTTGCGGCCTTGCCGGTCACGACGACGCGGGGCAGCTTGACGACATCGTGCGCAGCGGCATTGGCGGCGAAGGTGGTGAACGCGAAGGCGGCGACGGCGGCGGCTTGGATCAGGGTGGTGGTGTTCATGATGCGTCCTCTGGGGTGTTCGATCAGCGGAATTGCTGTGTCGATGCAAGCAGTTTCGTCACCGGCCCGGCGCGCCGCCAGCGCACTGCGATGAACCGCCAGACGCAGGCCGCGAGCTGCATGCGGCCACGATGAACCGTCAGTCCCTGGGCGTCCGAGCATGTCCCCACGGGCGCTCCGGTGCGTTCGGCATGACGGCGGCCTATCATGGCCGGTTCGACTGTGAAAACTGCCATGGCTCTCCCGGATCTGCCCGTCATCCCCGAATCCAGATTCATCCGCGTGCGCGGCGCGCGCACGCACAACCTGAAGAACATCGACGTCGACCTGCCGCGGCATGCGCTGGTGGTCATCACGGGCTTGTCCGGCTCCGGCAAGTCGTCGCTCGCCTTCGACACGCTCTATGCCGAAGGGCAGCGGCGCTACGTCGAGAGCCTGTCCAGCTATGCGCGCCAGTTCCTCCAGCTGATGGACAAGCCGGACGTGGACGTCATCGAGGGCCTGTCGCCCGCCATCTCCATCGAGCAGAAGGCCACCAGCCACAACCCGCGCTCCACGGTCGGCACGGTCACCGAGATCCACGACTACCTGCGCCTGCTGTACGCCCGCGCCGGCACGCCGTTCTGCCCGGACCACCACCTGCCACTGGAGGCGCAGTCCGTCAGCCAGATGGTGGACGCCGTGCTGGCCATGCCGGACGAGAGCAAGCTGATGCTGCTGGCGCCGGTCGTGCGTGACCGCAAGGGCGAGTTCGTCGAGCTGTTCCAGGAGCTGCAGGCGCAGGGCTATGTGCGCTTCCGGGTGGACGGGGCGACCGTCGAGGCCCCGGACATCCCGGCGCTGAAGAAGACCGAGAAGCACGACATCGACGTCGTCATCGACCGCATCAAGCTGCGCCACGACGCCGCGGACAGCCTGCGCCAGCGGCTCGCGGAGAGCTTCGAGGCGGCGCTGCGCCAGGCCGAAGGCCGCGCGCTGGTGCTGGACATGGCATCCGGTGCGACGACGCTGTTCTCCAGCAAGTTCGCCTGCCCGGTCTGCTCCTACTCGCTGCCGGAGCTGGAGCCGCGCCTGTTCTCGTTCAACTCGCCGGTGGGCGCCTGCCCGAGCTGCGAGGGCCTGGGCCAGGTGACGGTGTTCGACGCCGACCGCGTCGTCGCCTTCCCGACGTTGTCGCTGGCCAGCGGCGCCGTCAAGGGCTGGGACCGCCGCAACCCCTACACCTTCTCGCTGCTGGAAGCGGTGGCGGCGCACTACAAGTTCGACGTCGAGGCGCCCTGGGAGAGCCTGCCGGCCGCGGCCCGGCAGGTGCTGCTGAACGGCTCGGGCGAGGAGGACATCGCCTTCGTCTACCAGGCCGAGACGGCGGCCGGCAAGAAACGCTCGGTCAAGCGACAGCACCCCTTCGAAGGCATCCTGCCCAACCTGCAGCGGCGCTTCAAGGAGACCGACTCGGCCGCCGTGCGCGAGGACCTGGCGCGCTACATGGCCGCCAAGCCCTGCACGGCCTGCGAGGGCTCCCGCCTGCGCCGCGAGGCCCGGCATGTGGTGCTGCAGCCGGCCGACGCGCCCGAGGGCTTCAAGGGGCGGCCGATCTACGAGGTGGAGCACTCGACGCTGCGCGAATGCCTGGACTACTTCGAGGGCCTGAAGCTCAAGGGCAACAAGGCCGACATCGGCGACAAGGTCATCCGCGAGATCTCGTCACGGTTGCGCTTCCTGAACGACGTGGGCCTGAACTACCTGAGCCTGGACCGCAGCGCCGACACGCTGTCCGGCGGCGAGGCGCAGCGCATTCGCCTCGCATCGCAGATCGGCTCGGGCCTGACCGGCGTGATGTACGTGCTGGACGAGCCCAGCATCGGCCTGCACCAGCGCGACAACGACCGCCTCATCGCCACGCTGCGCCGCCTGCGCGACCTGGGCAACTCGGTGCTGGTGGTGGAGCATGACGAGGACGCCATCCGCGCGGCCGACTGGGTGTTGGACCTGGGTCCCGGCGCCGGCGTGCACGGCGGCCGCATCATGTCGCAGGGCACGCCGGCGCAGGTGGCGGCCGACCCGAACTCGCTGACCGGCCGCTACCTCAGCGGCGCGGCGCGCATCGAGGTGCCCAAGTCGCGCCACCAGGCGCCGAACGGCGGCGTGCTGCGCATCGTCAACGCCCGCGGCAACAACCTCAAGGGTGTGACGGTGGAGATCCCGGTCGGCGTGCTGACCTGCGTGACCGGCGTGTCTGGCTCGGGCAAGAGCACGCTGGTCAACGACACGCTCTATGCGGCCGTCGCCAAGAAGCTCTACAGCAGCCATGCCGACCCGGCGCCGTATGACGAGATCGAGGGCCTGGACGCGTTCGACAAGGTCATCAACGTCGACCAGTCGCCCATCGGCCGTACGCCGCGCTCCAACCCGGCGACGTACACCGGCCTGTTCACGCCCATCCGCGAGCTGTTCGCCGAGATGAACACCGCCCGCGAGCGGGGCTACGGCGCCGGTCGCTTCAGCTTCAACGTCGCCGGCGGCCGCTGCGAAGCCTGCCAGGGCGACGGCGTGCTGAAGGTGGAGATGCACTTCCTGCCGGACGTCTACGTGCCCTGCGACGTCTGCTTCGGCAAGCGCTACAACCGCGAGACGCTGGAGGTGCTCTACAAGGGCAAGAACATCACCGACGTGCTGAACATGACGGTGGAGGACGCCTTCACGCTGTTCAACGCCGTGCCGGCGCTGGCGCGCAAGCTGCAGACGCTGCTGGACGTGGGCCTGGGTTATGTGAAGCTGGGCCAGAGCGCGACCACGCTGTCGGGCGGCGAGGCGCAGCGCGTCAAGCTGGCGCTGGAGCTGTCCAAGCGCGACACGGGCCGCACGCTCTACATCCTGGACGAGCCGACCACCGGCCTGCACTTCGCCGACATCGCGCTGCTGCTCAAGGTGCTGCACCAACTGCGCGACGCCGGCAACACCATCGTCGTCATCGAGCACAACCTGGACGTCATCAAGACGGCCGACTGGCTCGTCGACATGGGCCCGGAAGGCGGCGCCGGCGGCGGCCGGCTGCTGGTGGCCGGCACGCCGGAGGATGTGGCGGCCTGCGAGGCCAGCCACACGGGGCGTTACCTGGCGCCCCTGCTGCGCCGCGCGCGGTAGATCACGGCCAGCAGGCCGGCGGCCAGCATCGCCCAGGTGCCGGGCTCCGGCACGGCGGGCGTGGTGCTGTCCAGCGGTGGATCGATGCTGTCGGTGGGGCGCGTCGTGCCGGGCGGCAGGGCCGGGATGCCGATGCCGCCCACGCCCGGGCTGCCCGCGCCGCCTGCGCCGCCTGCGCCGCCTGCGCCGCCTTGGAACCCGGTGCCCGGCGCGTTGCCGCCGGCCAGGCTGAAGCCGCCACCGTCGGCGGGCGCGCTGTCCAGCGTCGGCAGGCCGGACTTGCCGGCAAAGCTGTCCGGCGCCGCGGCGGCCATCGGGCCGGCGGCAGGGGCTTCGAATTCCAGCGGCGTGGCGTCGTCGCCCTCGCGGGTCGACGACGCGACGTTGGCCGCCTGGGCCGGGGCGGTGGCGGCGGGCGCCAGCCGGCGGATGCGGCTGACGTTGCGGCAGACGGTGGGCACCAGGATGCACTGGCCGTCCTCGCAGTAGACGAGGCCGCGCTCCTGCATCTGCGCCGTCCACTTCGCCCGCGTGACCGTGCGGCAGACCGAGCCGGCGCCGAAATGCATGTCGCGGATCTCCGGCGCGTAGCTGGCCTTGCCGTGGATGCTGTCGCGCTCGATGACGGCGATGTCGTCGTAGCTGCGCGTCTGCATGCGGGCCTTGAGCTTCGCGCGGGTGGCCGCGGGGATGTCCTGGTAGCGATCCACGGCCGCCACCAGGTCGCCCATGAACGGGTCGACGCCGGGCCGGTCCCAGTTGCACTGGGGCAGCGTGGCGCCGGCCGAGGCGGCGAGGGCGAACGTGGCGATCAAGGACATGGGACCTGCAAGCGGACGCGCCCGACGCAGGACGCATGACCTGAATGTTAGGGATGCATAGGGGTTACTCCGCGTTGAAACCCCGCAATGAGGGGGTGCCCCGGGGGTGAGATAAATCACGGAAGCGGCGGGGAAGCGGCGAGGAACGGCGCGTCGCCATCATTTGCCCGGCGGTGTCGGCAATGCTGCTATCGTGCCGGCCGCTCCCCCGCCTGCCTTGCTTCCCATGCCCGACCGTGCCGCGCCGCTGGTGCTTTACGTCGAAGACGACCGCATCCACCTGATCCTCATGGAAGAGGTGTTCCGCCTGTTGCCGGGCTGGGCGCTGCGCTGCGCCGAGACCGGCACCGAAGCGCTGGCGGCGCTGGCCGAGTGCCAGCCGGCGCTGGTGCTGGTGGACATGAACCTGCCCGACATGACCGGCCTGGCGCTGCGCGAGCGCGTCGTCGCGGATGCCGGCCTGGCGGCCTCGCTTCAGGGCACGCGCTGGGTGGCGCTGTCGGCCGACGACCCGGGCGCCGTCGTGCGCGCCGCGAGGGCGGCCGGCTTCGACGACTACTGGCTCAAGCCCATCGACGTCCCGCGCCTGCAGACCGCGCTGCAGCGCCTGCTCGGTTGACGCCGCCGCGCCGACGGCACGCGCAACGCGCCAAAGAAAAAGCCCGGCATGGCCGGGCTTCGATCGCATGCAGGCCGCTTGCGCGGCACCGCATCACTTCAGGTGGCTGTTGATCAGCTTGGTCATCTCGAACATGTCGGCCTTGGCCTTGCCGAAGATTTCCTTCAGCTTGGCGTCGGCAACGATGACGCGCTTTTGCAGCTCGTCCTGCAGCTTGTTCTTCTTGATGTACTCCCAGACCTTCTTGGTCACGTCGGTGCGCGGCAGCGGGGCTGCGCCGACGATGGCCGCGAGTGCGGCGCTGGGGGTCAGGGCCTTCATGAAGGCGGCGTTTGGCGTGCGCTTCTTGGCGGGTGCTGCCGCCTTCTTCGCAGGCGCCGCCTTCTTCGCGGGCGCGGCCTTCTTGGCCGGCGTCGCTGCCTTCTTCGCAGGCGCTGCCGCCTTCTTCGCCGGTGCGGCGGCCTTCTTTGCCGGTGCCGCCGCTTTCTTCGCGGGCGCGGCCTTCTTCGCAGTTGCCATGTCGATTCTCTCCATCAAAGGTTGTTGATGTGCCGGGCCCGGGTGAAGGCCGCGTAAGCCTTCATTTCTCTCTAGCACCCTGCGGCGGCGATGGTACTGCGCTCCCCAGGGGAAGAGAAGGCTTTCATAGAGGGAATCACCCGCAAAGGCCCATGAAATCGGGCCGCGCAGGCCTCGCATGTCGCAAGGCCGCATCATTCCTGGGTTTTGCGCTGCTTGTCCTACGCCACGTCGTCGCCTTCGGGCGCGCGCTTGGCGCCGCTGAACATCGCGGCCACGAGGTTCTCGCGGTGGCGCCAGCTCGTGACGACGACGCCGCCGAGATGGCCCACGACGAGGGTCGCGATGCCCCAGGCCAGCCAGGCGTGCAGGTCCGACAACCACTCGTAGCCCCACAGCCAGTCGGTCGTGTAGAGCCAGCCGCTGAGGGACAGCGCAGCGGCCGTGGCCCACAGCGCCAGCACCATCCAGCCGCCCAGCGGGTTGTGGCCGAGGTAGCGCGGCTCGCGGCCGGCGCGCATCGCGCGGGCATAGGCCAGCACCGCACGCGGGCTGCGCACGAACTGCGCGAGGCGGGCATAACGAGCGGCTGTGCCGCGGGTGAAGCCCCAGAGCAGCCGCAGCACCACCGCCGCGGCGGCCACGTAGCCGGCGGTGTGGTGCACGGCGTCGAAGTCGCGGGGCGGCCAGTGGCCGCTGATCCAGCAGGTGGCGATCGCTGCGGCCAGCGTCCAGTGCAGGACGCGCACCAGCGCGTCCCAGACGCGTATGCGCACCGCTTACTTCGCGGCGGTTTCGGGCTGTTCGCCCTCGGGGTAGATGCGTTCGAAGGTCTTGGGGTTGAAGAAGGCCTCGGCCTTCTTGCCGGTGCCGTCGAAGCCGTAGACCTCGTAGCAGCCGTTGTAGTTCTGGACCTTGCGGACCTTCCAGCCTTCGCCTTCGAGCTTCTTCTGCAGTTCCATCTGTGGCTTCTTCTCTTCCTTGGCAACGGCGGGGCAGGACACGTTGCCGTGCGCGAAGGCGCTGGAGGCGACAACAGCGAGGGCGGCGGTGAGGAGGAGGCGTTTCATCGGGAGGTCCTTTCGGCGGAGGGGGTGCCGGGCCAGAGCAGCGCCGGGCCGGCGTCGGCGAGAGTCTTGCAGCCGGACAGCGCCATGGCGATCTCCAGCTCGTCGCGCAGCAGCCGCAGCGCATGGGCCACGCCCAAAGCGCCGCTGGCCGCCAGCGCGTGCACGTAGGGGCGGCCCAGCAGCACGGCGTCGGCGCCCAGCGCGATGGCCTTGAGCACGTCGGTGCCGCGGCGGATGCCGCCGTCGACCAGCAGCGGCACGTCGGGGCCCAGCGCGGCGCGCAGTGGCGGCAGCAGTTCGGTGGTGGGCGGCAGCGTGTCGAGCGCGCGGCCGCCGTGGTTGGAGACGACGAAGCCGGTGACGCCGCGGGCCAGCGCTTCGCGGGCGTCGTCCGCGTGCGTGAGGCCCTTGAGCAGCAGCGGCAGCGGGCTTTGCGCGCGCAGCCAGTCGATCTCGCGCCAGGTGGCGGCGCGCGGCATCAGGCCGTCGAAGAGGGCGCTCTGGCCGGGCTGCAGGTTCAGCGGCTTCTTCAGGCCGCCGAGGTTCACGGCGCGGATGTCGTCGGGCAGCTTGAAGCCGATGCGGCGCTCGCGGTCGCGCGCGCCGTGCACGGGCGCGTCCACGGTCAGCACCAGCGCCTGGAAGCCGGCGGCTTCGATGCGGCGCAGCAGCGCCCGCATGAAGTCGCGGTCGTCGCGCCAGTAGAGCTGGAACCACAGCGGGCCGGCGGTCGGGTCGGCCCGCATCGGCGCGGCCACTTCTTCCATCGGCACGCTGGCCTGCGCGCTGAGCAGCACGCCAGCGCCCTGCGCGGCCGCGGCGTGCGCTATTGCCGTCTCGCCATCGGCATGGAACAGCCGCTGGTAGGCGATGGGCGCCAGCAGGATGGGGTGCAGCAGCTCGCGGCCCAGCAGCGTCACACGCGTGTGGCCGCCGGCCAGGTCGCGCAGCACGCGCGGCTGCAGGCGGAGGGCGTCCCAGGCGGCGCGGTTGGCGCGCAGCGTGTGTTCGTCGGCCGCGCCGCCGTTGAGATAGGCCCAGGCGGCGTCGCTGACGCGGGCCTTGGCCGGCGCTTCGAAGTCGGCCAGGTTGACGAGGCCGTCGGGCAGCTTCTCGATGAGCGGTTGGCTCACGTGTCTGCCCACATGCGCAGGAGGTTGTGATACGTCCCGGTCAGCTGCACCAGCTCGGCCGTCTCGCCCAGTTCGCCGCGCAGTTGCATCAGGCTCATGTCCATCTCGTAGAGCAGCCGGCGCTGCTCGTCGGCGCGCACCATGCTCTCGATCCAGAAGAAGCTGGCCAGCCGTTCGCCGCGCGTGACCGGCTCGACGCGGTGCACGCTGGTGCCGGGGTAGACGACCAGGGCGCCCGCGGCGAGCTTGACGCGCTGTTCGCCGAACGTGGTGGCGATGACCAGTTCGCCGCCGTCGTAGTCGCCGGGGTCGTTCAGGAACAGCGTGCAGGAGATGTCGGTGCGCACGCGTTGAGTGCCCCCGGGGAGGTAGCGCACCGCCTGGTCGACATGGCTGCCGTAGGCATTGCTCGCGCCGGCGTAGCGGTTGAACAGCGGCGGCAGCACGCGCTTGGGCAGTGTGGCGGAGAAGAACAGCGGATGCTTCTCCAGCGCCTGCAGCACCAGCGCCTGCAGCTCGCGGTGCTGCTCGCTGCCGGGCTGCAACTGCTCGTTGTTCTTGACCTGCGCGGCCTGGCGGCCGGCGGTCGTGCGGCCGTCGGCCCACGGGGCCGTGGCCAGCAGCTCGCGGGCCCTCGCCAGGCCAGCCGCATCCAGAACGTCTTCGATCTTCAGCAGCATGGTGGGCGAGGGGATTCCGTCAGAACTTGTAGGTGCCGGTGAGCGTGGTCACGCGGCCCGTGCCCGGCACGTAGAAGGACGTGTAGAGCTGGTCAGCATAGAGCTTGTTGGCGACGTTGCTGACGTAGAGCTTGAAGCTCAGCTGATCGGGCACCACGGCGTACTCGGCCATCACGTCGGCCGTGACGAACTTGGGCGCGATGACACCGACCGGGTTGCGGATGGGCGTCTGGCTGCTGCGGGCGTTCAGGCCGGCGCCCAGGCGCAGCTGCGGCAGCACCTGGTAGGCCGTCCACAGGCTGCCGGAGTAGCGCGGCGACAGCGAGGGGCGCGAGCCCTGCACCTCGCCGGTGTTGGCGCTGGAGATGTCGATCTTGGCCACCGGCATCCAGGTGAAGTTGCCGAACACCTCCCACTCGGGCGTGATGCGGCCGACGATGTCGAAGTCCAGGCCGGCGGCGTGGCGCTTGCCCGACAGCGTCACCAGGTTGGTGATCAGCG
This sequence comes from Roseateles sp., assembly GCF_965229315.1. Taxonomy (GTDB): domain Bacteria; phylum Pseudomonadota; class Gammaproteobacteria; order Burkholderiales; family Burkholderiaceae_C; genus Pelomonas. The sequence goes on along the minus strand of NZ_CBDDJA010000001.1, from coordinate 497,868 downwards.
GGTCGGTGTTGCGCTCGTGCAGCTTGGTGTTGCGGAAGGCGCCGGCCCGCAGGCTGAGCTTGCCGTCGGCGCTGTCCCACTTGGCGCCCAGCTCGACGTTGACGGACTTCTCGGGCGGGATGTCCTGGTTGGCCGCGCTCAGCGAGTAGGCGTCGCCCGAGGTGTTGAAGGACGTGGCGCCCATCAGGTGGAAGGACCATTGCTCGTTGGGCTGGAACAGCACGGCGGCGCGCTGGCTCCATTCCGACACCTTCATCTTGTAGCGGGTCGTCGTCACCGGCGTCAGCGCGCCGGTCGGCACGGTGTACTGCTCGTAGTCGCCCTTGAGGCTGTCATAGCGCAGCCCGGCCAGCAGCTTCCACATCGGCGCGACCTGGATCATGTCCTGCAGGTAGCCGCCGTAGGCCTTGGAGGTGTAGGCGTTGTTGTCACGGTAGCTGCGCAGGCTCTCGTCGATGCTGGCGCCGTCGTACGGCGTGCCGACCGTGGTGTTGGGGCGCGCCGGCACGACGCCGCCCTGCGCGGCCGTGACCTGGGCAAAGACCTGCTTCTTCTCGTTGGCGAAGTCGACGCCGGTCTGCAGGGTGTGCTCCAAGCCCAGCGCCTTGAAGCGCGTGCTCAGGTCGCTCTGGGCCGTCACCGTCTGCATGTCCTGCTTCTTGGGCTGGAAGCCGCGCGTGATGACGGTGGCAGGGCTGAGGTTGTCCAGCGTGACGGCCTGGCCGCCCGGCTGCTGCGCCGCGGCGGCGAAGTTCCACAGCGTGGCGCGCTGGTCGCGCGAGTAGTTGGCGGCGCGCACCCGGGTCACCAGCTCCGTGTCCTTGGAGAAGCGGTGGGTGTGCGTGAGCATGCCGTAATAGGCCGTGCCCTTGTTGAAGTCGCTGGCCAGGCCGTAGTAGGCGTCCGGGTCCATCTTGGTGTTCAGCGAACCGGCCACGGGGTCGGCAGCGTTCTGCCTGATCCAGCGCACGCCGTAGTTCATGCCGTTGTCGTTCTGCAGGCCGTAGACCGTGATGCCGAACTCATCGGTCTCGTCGATGCCGAAGCGGTAGCTGGCGCCGATGCCGCGCTTGTCGATCTTGGAGCCGGCGCCGTTGCTGTCGGCGGTGTTGGTCATGGCGCTGACGCGGAATGCGGCGTTTTCGCCCGTGCGCTTGTTCAGGTCGACGATGGCGCGCAGCGCGCCGTGGCTGCCCATGGACACGTCGATCTGGTTCTGGTCGGCCAGTTGCGCCTGCTTGGTCACCTGGTTGACCGCGCCGCCCGTGGAGCCGCGGCCGAACAGCAGCGAGGCCGAGCCGCGCAGCAGCTCGATCTTGTCGAGGAAGAAGGTGTCGCGGTCGTAGAACGCCGGGTCGCGCATGCCGTCGATGAAGATGTCACCGGTGCTCTGCAGCGAGATGCCGTGGATCTTGATGTCTTCCTCGCCGCCCTCGGCGGCCTGGAAGGTGATGCCCGAGGTGTTCTTCAGCACTTCCTTGACGTTGCTGAAGTTGCGGTCGTCCATGACCTTCTCGGTGATGACCGTCAGCGATTGCGGGATGTCGCGGATGTCCTGCTTGCCCTTGCCGATGCGCGTCTCGGTCGCCTGGTAGTCGTCCTTGCCCTGCTTCTCGGCGCTGGCCCGGGCGCGCACGACGGGCAGCACGTTGTCGCCTTGTGCGGGAGGCGTTGGCGCCGGTGCGGTCTGGGCCAGCGCGGCCGAGGCCAGGCCGAAGCCGGCCGCCAGCGCGCCAAGAGGCAGGATGGGCAGCCGTGCGGCGGTCGATGTGTTCTTGTTGCGGGACATGGAGCTCTCCGATGGATCGTGAATGGGCATGGCTTTGCCCACGGCGGCGTCACGCGCCACCCACGGCATGGCTGGTTATGGAACGGGAAGGGCGGTCAGCGGTCGACTTCGTAGGACATCGGCGTGATGACCTCCCACTCGACGGGCTGGCCGTTGTCGGTTTGCGGCACGAAGCGGGCACTGCGCATGTCCTGCAGCGCCTGCTCGTCCAGGCGTGCGAAGCCGGACGACTTCGCCAGCGTGATCTCGCGCGGCATGCCGCGCACGTCCACGACGACGCGCAGGTGGACGATGCCGGACTCGCGCAGCCGCTTGGACATCAGCGGCACCGTCATGCGCGGCTCCTTCAGGTAGCGCACCGCGCTGGCGGGCACCTGCTTGAGGGCGGGCACCGGCGGCGGCACGACCGCCGGGGCCACCACCGGCGCCGCCTGCACGGTGGCGGGCGCGGGTGTCGGCGGGGGCGGCGGCAGCGCTGCGACGACGGCCGCCGGCGCGGGTGTGGCCACGACCGCGATGATCGGGGGCTCGATGAAGGTCGGTGCCGGTGCCTGCAACTGCGGCATCGCCACGGGCGTCGGCGGCAGCGGCCGCGGCGGCTCGGCCGGGGCGATCAGGCGCACCACCACGGGCGCGATGCGCGCCACTGTGCGGCGCACGTCATGCATCTGGCTCAGGCCCCACAGCACCAGCACATGCAGCGCGACGACGCCGGCCGCCAGCAGGCGCTGGCGGCTCGCACCGGCCGACGTCTCGACAAAGCTCGGCCGCGGCTGCGCGCGTGCCGCGGCAGGCCGGGCAGGCGCGGCGGTCGGTGCAGGGGCGACAAAGGCGAGGGCGGGCTTCACGGGCAAGGCGGTGCTGCAGCAGTTCAGAGGAAAATACTAACACGAATGCGAACGATTCCTATTTGATGAGGGACCGATGCGGCCATGGCGCCACACCGGGGCGGGCGCCCGCCCGATATGCTCGGCGCCCATGAAGATCCTCGTCCGTTGGTTGTTGTTGGCAGGTGCGCTGTTGCTGGTGGCGCACCTCTACCCTGGTGTCGTCGTCAGAAGCTTCACGTCGGCGCTGATCGCGGCGCTGGTGCTGGGCCTGCTCAACACGCTGCTGCGGCCCGTGCTGGTGCTGCTGACGCTGCCGGTGACGGTGCTGACGCTGGGCCTGTTCCTGTTCGTCATCAACGCGGTGATGTTCTGGACGGCCGCGTCGGTGCTGGACGGCCTGGCCGTCACGGGTTTCGGCGCCGCGCTGATCGGCTCGCTGATCTACAGCCTGTGCGGCATGGTCATCGACGTGGTCATCGAGCGCGTGTTCCCCGACTGACGGCGCCCCTCGCCGGGTGCGGCTCCGCTGAACGCGGGCAAGGCCAGGCGGCCGGTCGCTCAGCCCGCGGTTGACGTCAGTCCGGGAGCTCGACGTCGGGTGGGATGTAGCGGCCCTTGTACATCTCGGCCAGGATGCCCTGGCGTTCGTAGACCAGCGTGCGCAGCCGCGCGTCGATGACGGAGGCCTCCACCTGGTCTGCGTCCGGCCCGCGTGACTGGCGCAGGCCGGAGCGCAGCCGGTCGATGGCGCCGTTCAGGTCGCCCGCCGCCGCATGCATCTCGGCCTGGGCGCGCACGGCCCGCAGCGGCTGGCCGAGCCGGGTCCACAGCAGGGCCAGCTTGGACCAGGCGAGCGCATCGTGGGGCTCCAGGCTGACGTGTGTCTGCAGTTCATCAGCAGCCTCGCGCAAGGCCGGGCCGGCCGTGTCCGCAGTGCCGCTGGCCAGCGCCAGGTCAACGCGCTGCATCAGCATGGGCCGCGACTTCTCGCCCTTCAGCGTGTCCAGCGCGGCCAGGCCCTCGGCAGGCCGCCCGCGCGCCTGGGCCAATTCGGCACGCAGGTAGATCAACTGCCGCAGGGCCGCGGCCGTCTCGGCGGGGCTGGGGCTGATGAGTTGCAGCGTCAGTTCGGCGCTGCGCAGCGACGCCTCCGCGCGGTCGAAGTTGCGCAGCTTGATGGATGCCAGTGCGGCGGCGTAGCGTGCGCCGAGCTGCTCATAGCCGTTGCCGCCGTCCTTCAGGTTGCGGGCACCGGCGTCGTAGTTCTCCAGCACCTTCCAGGCTTCGACGCGCGGGTCCATCAGCACGCGCGAGCGCGCCGCCATCAGCGCGTGCTCGGCCAGTCCGCGCGGGCGCGCGAAGGGTTCGAGCGCCAGCCGCGTGCGGGCGTCGCCGATGCGCTCGCTGGTCAGCGGGTGCGAGCGCAGGTACGGATACGCGCCCGAGTCCATCAGGTGGTAGGCCTGGTCCATGCGCTCGAACATGCTGACCATGCCGCTGCCCGCGAAGCCGGCCTCGACCAGCACGTTGAAGCCCACGCGGTCGGCCTCGCGTTCCATGTCGCGCGAAAAGTTCAGGGACAGCTGCGTGGCCGCCGCCTGGCCGCCGACGATGCCCGCGTTGGCCATCTCGATGTTGCCGCGCGACGCCGCCAGCACGCCCAGCAGCATGCCGGCGATGGCGATCATGCTGTTGCGCGACTCGCCGGCGATGCGCCGTGCGATGTGGCGCTGCGTGATGTGGGACAGCTCGTGCCCCAGCACCGAGGCGAGTTCGTCCCGCGACGACGTCATCGCGATCAGGCCCAGGTGCGTGCCGACGAAACCGCCCGGCAGCGCGAACGCGTTGATGCTCTTGTCGCGCACCAGGAAAGGCTCCCATGCGAAGCGGGCCTGGGTCTCGTCGCCGATCTGCCCCAGCTTGCGCGCCGCCTTGACGAGCGGGTCCCAGATGCCGTCCAGGTACTCCTGCAGCAGCGGGTCCAGCACATAGTCCGGGTCGATGCGGATCTGGCGCATCACCTGGTCGCCCAGCCGGCGCTCGGCGCCCACGTCGAGATCCTGCGACACCGAGTCGCCCAGCGCCGGCAGGTTGACCTGCGCATTCAGCGGCGCGCCGGGCAGCAGCAGGCTGGCGGCAGCGAGCAGGCTGAGCAGGGGACGGGAGGCGAACTTCTTCATCGTCATCGGGCAACGGCGTGAGCCATGAGCGAGCCTCCTATGATGCCTGCAACCGCTTGCCCCTTTGTTTCCAGGCACGACCAGGCCCCTCGCCCAGACGCGCACCGCTGAACGCGAGCGCGACTGGTCGGTCCCCCGAGGGGACGGCGATGCTCGCGGCATCGAGCCGCAAGCACATCGCCCCACGGGCCGGCTTGGGAGCGGCCCGGCGCTCGGCCCGACAGACGGAATTTCGACATGAGCAGTCCTCTCACCCATTTCGACGCGCAAGGCCAGGCCCACATGGTGGACGTGTCGGCCAAGGCCGAGACGCACCGCATCGCCGTCGCGGCCGGCGAGATCCGCATGAAGCCCGAGACCTTCGCGCTGATCGCCAGCGGCACGGCGAAGAAGGGCGACGTGCTGGGCGTGGCCCGCATCGCGGCCATCCAGGGCGCCAAGCGCTGCGCTGACCTCGTGCCGCTGTGCCATCCGCTGCCGATCACGCGCGTGGCGGTGGACTTCGAGCTCGACGAGCCCGGCAGCCGCGTGCTGTGCCGCGCCCAGGTCGAGACGTTGGGGCGCACCGGCGTCGAGATGGAGGCGCTGTGCGCCGTGCAGGTGGGCCTGCTGACCGTCTACGACATGTGCAAGGCGGCAGACCGCGGCATGGTCATCGGCCAGGTGCGCGTGCTGGAGAAGCACGGCGGCAAGTCGGGCGACTGGACGGCGCAGGTCTGAGGCGTCACGAGAGGCCGGCCTGTCTGAGCGTCTGCACCAGCATGCGGTGCAGGCTGTCGACGGCCGCCGAACTGCGCGACGCGCGGCTGCGGTAGACGGCCACCTGCATGGGCTCCAGCGGCCCCAGGCCGTGCGCTGCGCCCAGGATCTGCAGGTGTGCCGGCGCGCTGCACTGCGTCAGCGCCGCGATGGCCAGACCGCTCTCGACGGCGGCGATCTGCCCCGCCAGGTTGGAGCTGTTGTAGACCATGCGGTAGGGCCGTCCCTGCTGCGCCAGCGACTGGACGGCGCTGCGCCGGCCCAGGCTTGCTTCCTCATAGACGGCGATGGGCAGCGGGTTGCGCGTCCACACGTCGAACTGCGGCGAGCCCACCCACACCATGGGCTCGTGGAACAGCAGCGTGCCGCGGCGGGCGTGGTCGCGCGACACCAGCGCCAGGTCCAGCTCGCCCCGCGCCACGCGTGGGATCAGCGCGGTGGATTGTTCGCAGTCGAGCTGGATCTCCACGCCCGCATGCCGCGGCGCGAAGCGCTTGAGCACCGGCGTGAGGTACTTGCTGGCGTAGTCGTCCGGCACGCCCAGGCGCACGACACCGGTGACCGCCTCGCCCTGCAGCGCCGCCTGCGCCTCGGCCTGCAGGTCCAGCATGCGCCGCGCGTAGCCCAGCAGCACCTGGCCCTCGTGCGTGAGCTGGAGCTGGCGCGGGCCGCGCAGCAACAGCTGGCAGCCGAGCGCGGCCTCCAGCTTCTTGATCTGCATGCTCACGGCGGATTGCGAGCGATGGATCTCGGGCGCGGCGGCCGACAGCGAGCCGGCATCCACGGTGGCGACGAAGCACTTCAGCCAGTCGGTCTGCAGGTCAGGCAAGTTTCGATCAACGAATGGAATGGTCTTGAATTATCCGCTTTTCACGATATTGAAGGCCGGGCACATTGGCGGCGCCATGTCCTTGCACCACCCGCCCACATCGCCCCGGCCTGCCGCGCTGGACGCCCGTGCAGCAGGCGTCATGACGCTGCTGTGCCTTGTCTGGAGCCTGCAGCAGGTCTCGCTGAAAGCCATCGCCCCGCAGGCCACCCCCATGCTGATGGTGGCGTTGCGATCCGTGGTGGCCGTGCTGCTGTTGGTGGCGTTGATGCGCCACCGTGGCGAGGCGGCGAATCGCGACCGCTGGAAGCCGGGCCTGCTGGCCGGTGCGTTGTTCGGTGTGGAATACCTGTTGGTGGCCGAGGCGCTGCGCCTCACGCACGCCTCCCACGTCGTCGTCTTCCTGTACACGGCGCCCATCTTCGCAGCGCTGGGCCTGCAGTGGCGCCTGCCGGCCGAGCGGCTGGGCGCGTGGCAGTGGCTGGGCATCGCACTCGCCTTCTGCGGCACGGCGCTGGCCTTCCTCGGCGGCGACGCCTTCTCTGCGGGCGCCGACCGACGGGTGCTGCTGGGCGATGCCCTGGCGCTGCTGGCTGGCGTCGCCTGGGGCGCGACCACGGTGACCCTGCGCTGCTCGGCGCTGGCGCGTGCGCCGGCCACCGAGACGCTGCTCTACCAACTGCTCGGTGCCGTGGCGCTGCTGCTGCCCGGGGCGTGGTTGACGGGGCAGTGGCATGTCGAATTCACGCCCGCCGTGTGGCTACACCTTGGCTTCCAGAGTCTGGTGGTGTCGTTCGCGAGCTTCCTGACCTGGTGCTGGTTGCTGCGCCGTTATCGGGCCACGCAACTGGGCGTGTTCGCCTTCCTCACGCCGCTGTTCGGCCTGGTGTTGGGCGCGTGGCTGCTGGGCGAGCCGCTGGAGACGCGCTTCATCGCGGCCAGCGCGCTGGTGCTGCTCAGCATCGCCTGCGTCAGCGGCCATGCCGCGTTGTCGAAGCAACTGCGGCGGCTGCGCCGACGACCGCTCAGCGCAGCGTCCGCCAGTCGATGACACCCGAGGCCGGCTGGCACTGCGGCAGCAGCGGCGCCGAAGCGGGCTCTGCGCACACCGCGAGCCAGGTGTCGCCCGTCGGGTTGCGGAACTCGCGCAGCCGGTCGGCCAGGTAGCGGGCGCCGTTGAGGTCGCGCGTGGCCTCCAGCGAACGGGACCAGTGCATCAGCAACCTTGCATCGACGAGGCTGAAGGCCGTGCGCCGGGCGGCATCCAGCGCCAGGGCGCCCGGCGGGAAGCTGGTGGCGGCGGCGTAATCCGCCTGGTGGCTGAAGAACAGCGAGCGCTGGCCGGCGGCGACGCGCTCTTCCAGCGGCCCGGCATCGGCACTGGGCGCATAGATGACGGTGATGCGCTGGAAGTCCCACACGGCGAAGGCGCTGCCGGCGATCAGCAGGCCGCCGATCAGGTGCCAGGGCCACGCAGGGGCCGGTGCCACGCCTTCGTCGGCCGGCAACGCGAGACCCAGCGCAAAGCAGGCCGGCAGCAGGAAGTACGCATACCAGAGCGGGTATTCCAGCAGGCTGTGCAGCGCGATGGTCAGCACCAGCATCAACGCGGCGCGGCGCAGCGGCGCGTCCTCGCCGGCTCGCGCGGCACCGCGCCAGGCCTTCCACAGCGCCCAGCCCAGCAGTGCGAGCACGGCGCCCGCCCAGGGCAGGCCCAGCTCCACGGCCAGCTGCGCGGGCAGGTTGTGCGTGTGGTCGAAGAACGCGATGGGGCGCGTCGGGAACGGCGTGAGACTCCACGCGAAGTTGAACTCGCCCCAGCCGACGCCCAGCCACGGGTTGGCGACGGTCAGCGCCCAGGCGTCGCGCAGGATGGCCAGCCGCGACGGCGAGCCCGCACCTTCCGACAGGCGCGAAGCCGCGCCGAAGGCATGGCCGCTCTCGGCCGACCACTGCGCCATCAGCCACCAGCTCACGCCCAGCATCAGCGGCGTGGCCAGCAGGCTCAGCCGCGCGCTGCGCGACAGGCGGCGGTCCACCAGGCCCCACACGGCCAGCATCGCGATGCCGATGAAGCCGGTGCGCGACGCGCTCAGCACGACGGTGAAGACGAACGCGAACAGCAGCGCCGGCAGCGCCGCGCGCCAGCCGCGCCGTTCGGTCAGGAACACCGCCGCGACGGCGGCCCACATCATCAGGCTGGCGAGGTGATTGGGCTGGCGCAGGTTGCCGACCGCGCGGCCGGCGATGCCGGAGCGGGCGATGACATCGCCGTCCGCCAGCGCGGGCGCGAAGACCTGGATGAGGCCGATGGCGACGCTGGCCAGACCGGCCGCGAGCAAGCCCCAGCACAGCGCCTGCGCAGCGCGCAGGCGCGCCTCGCGCGACAGCCCCTGCGCAACGAGCAACACGGCCAGGCCGGCGCCGATGACGGCGGTGGCACCCAGGCCCAGCGAGGCCGGCAGCGAGCGCCACAGCACGGAGCTGAGCGGCGCGATGAGCAGCAGCAGCAGTGCGAGCGATGCGGGGCTCTTCAGGCCATCCCGCCAGCCCGGCGTGACGCGGGCCGCCAGCATGAGCGCAACGCCCCAGCCTGCGAGGGCCAGCAGTTGGTTGTACAGCGTGGCGGCCGGGGTCTGGTTGTAGGCCAGCAGGGGGGGGAGCGCGGCGGCAGCGACCAAGCCGAGCGTTGCGGCCTCAGCTGGAGCGAGGGTCTTGGTGGACATGGGCGCGCATGATGGCATGGGCGCCGGGCGGTGTTGCGCAGCCTCATAGCTGACCATCCAGCCAGAACCGGGGTCGTGGGATGCCGCGGGGGCCATAGGTGGCTGCATGTTCACCGACGTGAGGCTCCACAGACGAGCGTGCCTGCGCCAAAGCCAGGAGTGCCAGCACGAGTTGGCTGGTCACCAGCAGCCACGGCAGGCCCTGCCCAACTCGAAAGCACCACTTTGCACCTCGCGCCAGAGGGACTGTTTGCACTGGGGGGCGAGTGCGTAGCGCCGCCAGCATTTGCGCGTACAACCAGGCGACCCAGAGCTGCGAGACTGGCAGTACCAGATTTCCGGAAACCGTAGCGTCCACCATCACCGCAATGCTGATGGCGGCGAGGGCTTGGCATCGAGCACGGTCGCTAGCCTCTAGGCTGACCTTCGCCTGCTTCAGCAGCAGCGCCGCCGGTGTCAGCATCAGCAAGCTGGCCAGCACAGCGGCCGGCACGCCGTACTCGCTGGCCCATTGCAGGTAGATGTTGTGAGGATGGGTTGCTGGCGCCTGCGAAATGGTGGCCAGCTGCATGGGCCCGGCGCCCAGCCATGGCGACGATAGGATTCGATCGGTAGCGTACGACCACAACTTCAGCCGGGAGTGATCTTGCCCGGCCTCGGCAGCTCTGGCGAATGGCGTGTTCCATTCGAGGTGCGTCACGCGGGGTAGAGCTTCGAACAGCAATACGCTCAGCAGCAAGCCGCAGGCCAGGGTGGCGGCGAGCCGCAGCGCCTGAACCCGGGCGCCCGCCAGGGCCAACACCAGCACAGCAGCCATCCATGCCATGCCGGTGCCTCGCGCCACGCCCAGGTAAGCCAGGCCGATGTGAAACAGCGCTGCTGCCAAAGCCAGCCATCGCCATCGCTGTTGGCGCTTGTCCATGCTGAACATGATGACCAGCCACGGTACGAACACCGTCTGGGCGTGGTTCAAGAATCGAGGGTTGTTGAAGCCGATGTGCAGGGCGCGCGCGTCCAGCATCTGACCCGTTGCGAGTGCGGCGATGAAGATGACAAGCGCCACTGCGGCGTAAACCAAGGGTCCCGACGCCATCAGCCGCTCCAGCACCGCTGAACCTGGCCCGGCATAAGCTTGGCTCAGGCCCAGCATGAGTGCCACGCAGCCGAGGTGCAGACACAGGTCTTGCAAGGCGGCCAGCGGCGCGGGTGCCAGTGCACACGCAGCCAATGCAAGGGCCAGCAGCGCCACCGTGGCTGCTGCCAGCTGCGGTGGCAACCGCGGAGGCGCTTGGGAGAGCAGCAAGACACTGGCGGCCAGCATCAGCGAAAGTTGTACGGCCCGGGCAATGTCATGCGCCGCCCAGGCCGTCGAGATCCAGGGTGTGGTCAGCAGCGCCAAGGCGAGCAAGGCGAGCTGCGATTGCGACCCCAAGGTGCGGAGAGCGCGCATACGTAGCGGGTGGACGCCACCCGGCGGCGGCGTTTTGGCCGTGCCAGCCGCCAACAGGCTGGGTGAGTTCCGGCTTGCTGGCGGTGGCCGAAAACAAAAAAGGGGCCTGAGCCCCTTTCTGGTGATGTGCGAGCCGATCAGGTCGCGCTGTTCTTGGTGAAGGCTGCCAGTGCAGCCGCCTGCGTGACGGCGGACGCGTCGATGGTCCAGACCACAGAAGTGTCTTTGATAACGGGGGTCCACTTGACAGTTTTCCCGTCAACACCTGTGCCGATGCCTGATGCGAGGACTGCCGAAATCACGCCGGCGCTGCTGACGGAGGCCGACGCAACTTCGTTTGTTGCGCCGAATGTCGGGATGCCGGCACCGGTGTCCGAAGTGCCGCAAGCTGTCGCCGTACCACCGGAGGCGACACCAGCTTGTTGAATGCACAGGGCTACAGCCGTTTTCAACGCATCCACCGAGCTGAGCGCGTTGCCGACCTTGGCCTTGATGGTGTAGTCGCGGTATTGCGGAATCGCCACAGCAGCCAGGATGCCGATGATGGCCACGACGATCATCAGTTCGATCAGGGTGAAGCCTTGTTGGGCGCGTGCTTTCAGGTTCATGTCGGTACTCCGGGAGAAAGAGGTGGGTGGGGGTGAGGACACTTCCCTTGAATGCAGGGGGCGTGCCAGCTTCTGGCGGTGGGTGGCGCGTGAGAAACCACACGGACGGCTGCCGATCAGGCGCTGGCCTGACAAAAAACGTCACTTCGGGCTGACAAGTTGCGTCAGTCGGCGTGGCGCGGGCAGGAAACGTCAGAAACGAAAACGGCGCCCTGGGGCGCCGTGAGGAATGCGTCAGCAACGCGCTTCAGAACTGCATGTCCTGCCCTGCCGCCAGCGCAGAAATGGTGTGCGGGCTGTTCAGCGCGGCAATGCCTTGCATGACGGCTGCCATCTCGCCCGGCTTGATGTGGGTGATGCGCACGTCGACGCTGCCGGCCAGCTCGGCCAGTTCGTGACCCAGTTCGGCCGGGCACAGGTGCCGGCTGACGTGGGCCACCTCGGCCTCGTCGTCGCTGAACGCAGTCTCGATGACGAGGTGGGACAGGCGCAGGCCGGCCAGGCGGCGCCAGAGCGCCGGGTTGGGGCCGGTGTCGCCCGTGAACACCCAGTGGGCGTGGCCGCTCGCCGCGCCGCCATCCACGGCGAAGCCGACGGCCGGCACGGTGTGCACGGCCGGCAGCACTTCGATGGCGCGTCCGCCGATGTCGAGCCGGTCGCCGATCTGGAAGGGGTGCAGCGACAGCACGGGCGCGTCGCGGGTGGGCAGGGCGGTGAAGTCGGGCCAGATGACGCCGTTGAAGACATGCTGGCGCAGGGCCGCCAGCGTCTCGGGCAGGGCGTGGACCTGGATGGGCGGGCGGCCAGCGGCGGTGCGCAGGCGCAGCACGGCGTCGGCCAGCAGCGGGATGCCCAGCACGTGGTCCAGGTGGGAGTGCGTGAGCAGGATGTGGTCGACGGCGGCCAGCGCGTCCAGCGGCAGGTCACCCACGCCGGTCCCGGCGTCGATGAGGACATCGTCGTCGAGCAGGAATGCGGTGGTCTTGTAGCCTGCGGCAATGGCGCCGGAGCAGCCCAGGACGCGGATGTTCATGCGGTACGTTGGCTCGGGATTCAGGGGCCCCGCATCGCGCCGGGCATGGCCAGGAATGTACGCAGCCTGCAGGCACCGCACCCGGTCGGATTACCGAGTTGGGGGAGTCTCCACCGTGAGGAAGTCACACCCGCCCGCGAAGCCGGCCAGCCGTTGCAGCGACTGCCGAGTAACCGGCTTTTGCAAGAAGTCGTCGGCGTGGTCTAACCCTGCACGAACTGCATTTGCGTGCCGGCGAGTTCGATCAGGTCGCCGCTGCGCAGCGCGATCGATTCGCCCGTCAGCGGGATGCCGTTGACGCTGGGGCGCTGGTTGCCCTCGACATGCGCGAAGACGTAGCCGGTGGGCCGCTTGGTGATGGAGGCAACCTGCACGCCGGGCTTGCCCAACGTCGTGACGACCTTGGTCAGCGCGACCTCGCGGCCGGCGGCGGCGCCCGTCAGCACCTTGATGGAGGCCGGCCCGACGGCTGCGGCACCCAGGGAGCCGAACGAGGAACTGAGGCCCAGGTTCGGCGGCGCGCCGGAACCGGGCTTGAGGATCATCGTCTTCTCGTAGTCGCCGCCATCGTTGAGCAGGAACTTGATCTTGTACTTGCCGATCTCGACCGTGTCGTTGTCGGCCAGCAGCTGCTTCTTGATCGCCTTGCCGTTGATGTAGGTGCCGTTGGTGGAGTTCAGGTCTTCGATGAAGACATCGGCGCCTACCATCTGCAGCACGGCGTGCTCGCCCGAAACGGCCAGGTTGTCGATGACGATGTCGTTGTAGGGGCGGCGACCGAGCGTGGTCTTGTCCTTCGTGATCTGCACCTCCTTGATCACGACGCCGTCGAGCGAAACCACCAGTTTGCCCATGAATGACCTCAAGTTCTGTTGTACGTGCCGCGACGCTTCAGCCGGGGCCGGTCAATTGCTGCCACGTCGACCGAAGGGCCACCAGCCCCGCCCTTCGGTGCGTTGACGGCCCTCGGCGCGGGCCAGGATGAGCGCGATGTTATCCCGGCCGCCCGCGTCGTTGGCCGCATTGATCAGCGCGCGCGCCGCCTCGGGCAGCGCCGGATTGCCGCTGAGCAGGTTGGCCAGTGTGTCGTCGTCCAGCATGTCGGACAGGCCGTCGGAGCAGAACAGGTAGGTGTCGCCTGCCTGGATCTCGTGCAGGTGCAGCTCCATCAGCACCGTGTCCTCGACGCCGATGGCGCGCGTGACGAGGTTCTTGTTGCTGGAGAAGGCGGCTTCCTCGACGGTGAGCAGGCCGGCGTCGATCTGCTCCTGCAGCAGCGAATGGTCACGCGTGATCTGCATCAGACGGCCGGCGCGCAGCCGGTAGCCGCGCGAGTCGCCGACGTGGCCCAGCAGCAGGCCTTCGGCGCGAAACACGCCCAGCACCAGCGTCGTGCCCATGCCGGCGTAGTGCGGGTTGGTGTTGGCGGCGTTGAAGATGGCGCGGTTGGCGTTGTCCACGCAGATGTCCATCGCGCGCTTGACCTCGCCGGCCCGGGCCTCGCGGCCGGCATCCTTCAGCCAGCGGCCCAGTTCGGTGTTGATGAAGCTGGTCAGCATCTGGCTGGCCACTTCGCCCGCGTTGTAGCCGCCCATGCCGTCGGCCAGCACGGCCAGGCCGGCGGCTTCGTCGAGGGCGACCGAGTCCTCGTTGTTGTCGCGCGCACGGCCCACGTCGGTGGCGCTGAAGAACTCCAGGATCATGAGGCTTGCGGAGGCTCGTGGGGCACGCCGGGTTCGGCGCAAGAGCGCGGATTCTGCCCTGCTTCCCCGGGCGTCAGGCGCAGTGTTTGCGCGAAGGCTGTGCCGTGGCTTGCGGTCGCGCCAGGCTCGGCGGGCTCGGCCTGCAGGTCCATGACGAGCACGGCTTCCAGGTCGCGCGCCATCTGCTCACCGCTGCTGTAGCGCAGCTCCGGGCGTTTTTCCAGCGACAGGGCCAGCACCAGCGCCAGCGATTCCGGCAGGCCGGGGCGGTGGGTGCGGATGTCGGCGGCCGGCTCGGTGGCGATCTGCTGCATCAGCCGCGCCATCGAGTCGCTCTGGTGCGGCAGCATGCCGCAGAGCAACTGGTACAGCAGCACGCCGAGCGAGTAGAGGTCGCTGCGGCCGTCCACCTTCAGCCCGGCGAGCTGCTCGGGTGACATGAAGGACGGGGTGCCGAGCACGAGCCCGGTGCGCGTGCGGCTGCCGTCGCCGACGCGGGCGATGCCGAAGTCCATCAGCTTCAGGCTGCCGTTGATGCGGTCCAGCATCACGTTGGCCGGCTTGATGTCGCGGTGCACGACGCCCTGGCTGTGCGCATAGGCCAGTGCGCGGGCCAGGCGCACGCCGATCTGCACGACCTCGCGCACCGGCAGCAACTGGCCGGCCTTGGCAAAGAGGCTGAGGTCGCGGCCCAGCACGTATTCGAGGGCGATCCAGGTGTCGTTGCCGTCCTGCCCGGCATCGACCACCTGCAGGATGTCGGGGTGCTCCAGCGCACGGGCCGCGTGGGCTTCGCGCATGAAGCGCTCGCGCACGTCGGCCAGGTCCTCGGCGGAGAACTCGCGGCTCAGCGCCAGGCGCTTGACGGCGACCTGGCGACCCGTGGATCGCTGGGTGGCCTTGTAGACGATGGCCATCGCACCGCGGCCGATCTCCGCACCCAGTTCGAGGTCGTGCAGGTCCGGCGGCGCCGTGGATGACGCTGGTGCCGCACCCGGCGCCGGCGTCTGCCGGGTGTCGGCCACGGGCGACGGTTCGCCGGGTGGCGCGTCGGCGCTCCGGCCCATCAGCCGTTGCCAGAAGCCACCCGCTTTTGCGGGTTTGTCGGCCTTGTCGGGTTTGCCGCCACTCGCCATGCGGTCGATCTTAGGCCGGCCCGGACTTGCCGCGGCGGGCCAGCAGCAGGCCGATGGCGACGACGAAGACCGCGCCGGTGATGCTGACGGCGTAGTCCAGGCCGTGCATGTGCGTCTCGAACCAGTCGTGCACCGCCGCGTCGGTCGTCGCCATCTCGCCAGCCACGAAGCCCAGCAGCGCCGCGCCCACGGTGATGATGGCCGGGAAGCGTTCCATCAGCTTGAGCAGCAGCGTGCTGCCGAAGATGATGAGCGGGATGGACAGGCCCAGGCCGATGACGAGCAGCAGGACGCGCACGTTCTCCGGCGCGCTGTTGGCGGCGGCCGCGACGGCGATGACGTTGTCCAGGCTCATGACCAGGTCCGCGATCAGGATGGTGCGGATGGCGACCCAGACGCTGCTGCTGGCCTTGACGTCGGCATCGTCGTCGTTGTCCGCCAGCAGCTGGATGCCGATCCACAGCAGCGCAGCGGCACCCAGCAGTTTCAGCCAGGGCAGCTGCAGCAGCTGCACGGCGAACAGCGTCAGCACGACGCGCAGCACGATGGCCGCGCCGCTGCCGAAGATGATGGCGCGCTTTTGCTGGTCAGGCGCCAGGTTGCGCGCGGCCAACGCGATGACGACCGCGTTGTCGCCGGACAGCAGGATGTTGACCCAGATGATCTTCAGCAGCGCAATGAGGAAGGCGGCACTGAACACGTCGATTGGCAAGTCCATGTCTTGGCGGGGCGGCAGGCGAAAAAAAGCCGCCGGTCGACCCGGCGGCTGGTGGGGGTGCGAGACCCGATTACAGCAGGGCCTTGAGCAGCTTGGCCATCTCGCTGGGGTTGCGCGTGACGGTGAAGCCGCACTCTTCCATGACGGCCAGCTTGGCGTCGGCGGTGTCCGCGCCACCGGAGATCAGCGCGCCGGCGTGGCCCATGCGCTTGCCGGGAGGGGCGGTGACACCGGCAATGAAGCCGACGATGGGCTTCTTCATGTTCAGCTTGCACCAGCGCGCGGCTTCCGCCTCGTCGGGGCCGCCGATCTCGCCGATCATGATGACGGCGTCGGTGTCAGGGTCGTCGTTGAAGGCCTTCATCACGTCGATGTGCTTGAGGCCGTTGATCGGGTCGCCGCCGATGCCGACCGCCGTCGATTGGCCCAGGCCGATCTCGGTCAACTGCGCCACGGCTTCATAGGTCAGCGTGCCGGAACGCGAGACCACGCCGATGCGGCCCTTGCGGTGGATGTGGCCCGGCATGATGCCGATCTTGATTTCTTCCGGCGTGATCAGGCCGGGGCAGTTGGGGCCCAGCAGCAGCGTCTTCTTGCCGCCGGCCGCTTCCTTGGCCTTCATCTTGTTGCGCACTTCCAGCATGTCTCGCACCGGGATGCCTTCGGTGATGCAGATCGCCAGGTCCAGGTCGGCCTCGACGGCTTCCCAGATCGCGGCGGCGGCGCCTGCGGGCGGCACGTAGATGACCGAGACGGTCGCGCCCGTCTGCGAGGCGGCTTCCCTGACGGTCGCGTAGATGGGGATCTCGGAGAACTTCTCACCGGCCTTCTTGGGGTTCACGCCGGCCACAAACGCGTTCTTGCCGTTGGCATAGGCCTGGCAGCCCAGCGTGTGGAACTGGCCGGTCTTGCCGGTGATGCCCTGGGTGATGACCTTGGTGTCTTTGTTGATGTAGATGGACATGGATCTGTTCCTAGTCAGTTGGGGACAGAGCTACTCGCGAGTACGCTCGGGCCGTCTGTCCCGCAAGGTCATTAAGCGACGGCGGCGACGATCTTCGTGGCCGCTTCGGCCATCGTGTCGGCCGCGATGATGGGCAGGCCGGATTCGGCCAGCATCTTCTTGCCCAGCTCTTCGTTGGTGCCCTTCATGCGCACGACCAGCGGCACTTGCAGGTTCACGGCCTTGCAGGCGGTGATGACGCCCTCGGCGATGGTGTCGCACTTCATGATGCCGCCGAAGATGTTGACCAGGATGCCCTTGACGGCCTTGTTCTTCAGCATGATCTTGAAGGCCTCGGTGACCTTCTCGGCCGTGGCACCGCCACCGACGTCCAGGAAGTTGGCCGGCTCGCCGCCGAACAGCTTGATGGTGTCCATCGTGGCCATGGCCAGGCCGGCGCCGTTGACGAGGCAGCCGATGTTGCCGTCCAGGCTGATGTAGGCCAGGTCGAACTTGCTGGCTTCGACTTCCGCCGGGTCTTCCTCGTCCAGGTCGCGGTAGGCCACGATCTCGGGATGGCGGAACAGCGCGTTGGCGTCGAAGTTGAACTTCGCGTCCAGCGCCATCAGGTTGCCCTTGGAATCGCAGTTCAGCGGGTTGATTTCAACCAGCGACGCGTCCGTGTCCATGTAGCACTTGTAGAGCTTGGCGAAGATGTCGACGGCTTGGTCGATGGACGCGCCGGTCAGGCCGATGGCGGCAGCGATCTTGCGCGACTGCGCTTCGGTCAGGCCCGCCAGCGGGTCGATCAGCTCGGTGATGATCTTCTCGGGCGTGGCGTGCGCCACTTCCTCGATGTCCATGCCGCCTTCGCTCGATGCGATGAAGGCGACCTTCTGCGTGCCGCGGTCGGTGACCAGCGAGACGTAGAGTTCCTTGTTGATGTCGGCGCCGTCCTCGATGTACAGGCGACGGACCTTCTGGCCCTCGGGACCGGTCTGGTGGGTCACGAGCTGCATGCCCAGGATGCCTTCGGCCTTGGCCTTGACGTCATCGATGCTCTTGGCCACCTTGACGCCGCCGCCCTTGCCGCGGCCACCGGCGTGGATCTGGGCCTTGACCACCCAGACCGGGCCGCCCAGCTTCTGCGCAGCTTCGACAGCTTCCTGCACGGTGAAGGCCGGGATGCCGCGCGGCACCGGCACGCCGAACTGGCGCAGGATTTCTTTGCCCTGGTATTCGTGGATTTTCATGGCTGGGTCTTTCGGGTCGGGAAGTCAGGAAGCGGTCGATGTTGGCGTTTGGGACCGGTGCCAACGCGGATAGAACTGGGCCACGGCCGCGCCGTCGCGGCGCAGTGCGTGGCAGCGGTCGAGCTGAAACGGCGGGTTGCCGTCGGTGTCACCCTCACGCGTGTCGATGACGGAGCCGGCCATCGCCTGGATGATGGCCGTGGGCAGCACGTTGCAGAGTTCGGTCAGGTGGGTGCAGCCGAGCGTGCCGCCCAGGCGCTCGCCCACGGCCTGCCTGAAGCCCTTCATCAGGTTCAAGCCGACCAGGCGGGCATAGGCGTCGCCATGCTCGTCGCAGGTGCCGGCATAGGGCATCGACAGCGTCTCGGAGGTGGCGGCGCTGATCGTCAGCGTCGCGTCCACCGTCAGATACAGGCGCATCTCGTGGATCGGGTCGCCCGCCTTGCGGGTCGTGCCGGCCAGCGGCACGTCGTGCGACTTCGTGTCGCTCAGGCTCGCTTCGACATCGAACAGGCCGTCATCGCGCGCGAACACCTGCACATCGAGGGCGCGGCGGTGCAGCGGGCGACGCTTGACGGACGGTGGGGCGGCGGTCATGAGGCGGGGTGGGGCGGGTCAACCCGGCGCGGACCGGGACGGCGGTTGCCTCGATGCCGGCAGCTGCGCAACCGGGCGGGAAGCAGGCTGGCAATCGGACGAACTGCCGTTTTTGAGCAGCCGGCAATGTAGCACGGAGGGTAAATCCTAGGGGTTGGCGCGCCTGGCGGAGGTCCCCGAGGCGCCATCCCCGTGCCAGGGGCAGCTCAATTTTTGCTGCGGCGCAGCACACGTCTGACGATGTCGGCCGCGAAGCCGCGGGCCATCAGGAAGCGTGTCTGGCGAGCCTGCTCGGTGGGTTCCATCGCGGGCTCGGGGCCGAAGCGCCGCAGCCAGACCTCACGCGCGCGTTCCAGCTCGGTCGAGCGCAGCGCGTCCTGCTGCTCGGCGTCCAGCCGCAGTCCGTGCTGGGCCAGTTCCTGCTGGATGCGTTGGGTGCCGAAGCGGCCGGCGCGCGCATGCACGCGGGACTCGACGAAGCGGCTCTCGCTCAGGTAGCCATCGGCCGCCAGCGTGTCGAGCAAGGCGTCGACATCCGTTTCGATAGGCGACGCCAGGGCGTCGTCATCTGCGACGGGCTTGACACCCTCGCCGATACGATCCGCCGCCGCCAGAGCGGCCAGCCGGATGCGCTGCTGCTCGATGCGCAGCAGCTTGCGTCGCAGTTCGGTGCGGCTGTGCTCGCGCTGGGCCAGCAGGCCGATGGCGCGAGCCTTCAGGGACAGCGGCGCACGCGCCACGGTGCCTGCTTACTCGCCTGCGGCCTCGGTCAAAGGCGCCACGCCCAGCGATTCGCGGATCTTGTTCTCGATCTCGCGGGCGACATCGGGGTTCTCGCGCAGGAACTCGCGGGCGTTGTCCTTGCCCTGGCCGATCTTTTCACCTTGGTAGGCATACCAGGAGCCCGACTTTTCGACGACCTTGGCGATGACGCCCATGTCGACGATCTCGCCCTCGCGGCTGATGCCTTCGCCGTAGAGGATGTCGAACTCCGCCGTCTTGAACGGAGGCGACACCTTGTTCTTGACGACCTTGACCTTGGTCTCGGAGCCGATGACTTCCTCGCCCTTCTTGATCGAGCCGATGCGGCGGATGTCCAGGCGCACGGAAGCGTAGAACTTCAGCGCGTTGCCGCCGGTGGTCGTTTCGGGCGAGCCGAACATGACGCCGATCTTCATGCGGATCTGGTTGATGAAGATGACCATGCAGTTGGCCTTCTTGATCGTGGCGGTCAGCTTGCGCAGCGCCTGGCTCATCAGGCGGGCCTGCAGGCCGGGCAGGCTGTCGCCCATTTCGCCTTCGAGCTCGGCCTTGGGCGTGAGTGCGGCGACCGAGTCGATGACGATCAGGTCCACGGAGCCGGAGCGCACCAGCGAGTCGACGATCTCGAGTGCCTGTTCGCCGGTGTCGGGCTGGCTGATCAGCAGGTCTTGCAGGTTGACGCCGAGCTTCTGGGCGTACTGGATGTCCAGCGCGTGCTCGGCGTCGATGAAGGCGCAGGTGCCTTGCAGTTTCTGCATCTCGGCGATGACCTGCAGCGTCAGCGTCGTCTTGCCGGACGATTCAGGGCCGTAGATCTCGACGACGCGGCCGCGCGGCAGGCCGCCGACGCCCAGTGCGATGTCCAGGCCCAGCGAGCCGGTGGACACGACCTGGATGTCCTCGATGACCTCGCCTTCGCCGAGACGCATGATGGAGCCCTTGCCGAACTGCTTTTCGATCTGGGCGAGGGCGGCCTGCAGGGCCTTGGCTTTTTCGGTGTTGAGGGCTTTGACCGGGGCGTCCATGCGAATCTCCGTGGGAATGGCGGAATTATGCGGCAATCTGTAGTTTTGTACAGTGGTTTGTCCGCCGTTTTGAGGATGTCCGGCGGTTGAGGTGAATGCTAGCCAGATGGTGGCTCAAGAGATGAGCCACCCCGCAGCGGCTTGCAACTCAATCGCACATAACATCGGCGGCGGAGACCCGAACATCATGCGCATCCTGATTGCCGAAGACGACCAAGTGCTGGCCGATGGGTTGCTGCGTGCCTTGCGCGCGTCCGGTTACGCGGTGGACCGCGTCGCGACCGGCAGCGAGGCCGACACGGCGCTGGCCACGCATGAGTTCGATCTGGTGATCCTGGACCTGGGCCTGCCGCGCCTGCACGGGCTGGAGGTGCTGCGCAAGCTGCGCGCGCGCGGCTCGACGATGCCGGTGCTGATCCTGACGGCGGCCGACAGCGTGGAGCAGCGCGTCAAGGGGCTGGATCTGGGGGCCGACGACTACATGGCCAAGCCGTTCTCGCTGCAGGAGCTGGAGGCACGCGTGCGGGCGCTGACCCGGCGCGGCCTGGGCACGGCCAGCAGCGTCATCAAGCATGGGCCGCTGACCTTCGACGCGACCGGCCGCGTGGCCTACATCCACGAGCAGATGCTGGAGCTGTCGGCGCGTGAGCTGTCGCTGCTGGAGGTGCTGCTGCAGCGCGCGGGGCGCCTGGTCAGCAAGGACCAGCTCGTCGAGCGGCTGTGCGAGTGGGGCGAAGAGGTGTCGAACAACGCCATCGAGGTCTACATCCACCGGCTGCGCAAGAAGATCGAGCAGGGGCCGATCCGCATCGCGACGGTGCGCGGCCTCGGCTACTGCCTAGAGAAAATCGCTTCTTAAATGTCCACTCAGGACGGCGCCAGCCCCGAACCCGGCTCGCTGGTTCGAGCGGGGGCCCCGGCGCCGCAGGGCTCGCTGTTCGGCGAGATCCTCGACTGGATGCTCGCGCCGCTGCTGTTGATCTGGCCGATCAGCGTGGCGTTGACGTGGCTGGTGGCGCAGGGCATCGCCAGCCGGCCGTATGACCGTGAACTGGGCGAGATGGCGCGCAGCCTGGGCCTGCAGGTCGCCGCGGCCGAGGCGCCCACTCGCGGACGCGACCGTTATGCGCTGGCGCCCGAGGCCGCGGCGCTGCTGCGGGCGGATGCGTCCGACACCGTGTTCTATCAAGTGCTGGGCCTGCGCGGCGAGCTGCTCAGCGGCGACGCGACGCTGCCCATCCCCGCGGAGGACGTGCCGCCCGTGCCGTGGGAGCTGCACTTCAGGGACGACGAGGTGGGCGCGGACGCCGTGCGCGTGGCCTACCTGTGGGTCGCGCCAGAGACTTCGGTGCCGGGGCAGGCCGTCGCCACGAAAACCATGCTCGTGCAGGTCGCCGAGACGCTGGGCAAACGGGCGCGGCTGACGAACGAGATCATCAAGGGCGTCATCCTGCCGCAGTTCGTCATCCTGCCGCTGGCGGTGCTGCTGGTGTGGCTGGCGCTGGCGCGCGGCATCGCGCCGCTGAACGAGTTGCAGCGGCGCATCCGTTCGCGCGACAGCTCCGACCTGTCCCCCATCGACGAGCAGCGCGTGCCCGACGAGGTCGCGCCGCTGGTGCAGGCCATCAACGACCTGCTCGCGCGGCTGGATTCGTCCATGAGCCGGCAGAAGCACTTCCTCGCCGACGCGGCGCATCAGCTGAAGACACCCCTGGCCGGGCTGCGCACGCAGGCCGAGCTGATCCAGCGCGAGATTGATGCCGGCCGAGCGTCGCCCGAGGAGATGAAGCGGTCGCTGGCCCAGATCGCCCGTGCCAGCGAGCGGGCGGCACACATGGTCAACCAGCTGCTGTCGATGGCGCGCGCCGAGGATGCCGAGCAGGGCATGCAGCGCGAGCCGCTCAACCTGGCGGAGATCGCCATCGACACGGTGCGCGACTTCGTGCCGCGCGCGCTGGAGCGGCGCATCGACCTGGGTTACGACGGCGTGCTGCCCGACGGCAGCCGGCTGCGCGTGCAGGGCCAGCCGGTGCTGCTCGGCGAGCTGATCCGCAACCTCGTCGACAACGCGCTGCTGTACACGCCGGCGGGTGGCGTCGTCACGGTGCGCGTGGTGGAGGACCCGTTCGGCCAGGTCGTCGTGCTGCAGGTGGAGGACACCGGACCGGGCATCGCGCCGGGCGAGCGCGAAAAGGTGTTCCAGCCGTTCTACCGGTCGCTGGGCAGCGGCGTGGAGGGCTCGGGCCTGGGGCTGGCCATCGTGCGCGAGATCGTGCAGCAGCACGATGCCGAGCTGACGCTGGACGACACCCGCGTGCGCCGTGCGGCGGGCGGCGAATCGCCCGACGGCCAGGGGCCGGGAGCCCGGTTCACGATCCGCTTCGCCGCCGGCATGCCCGCCGCCGAGTGACGCTGGATGCCCGCGTGCGGGTCAGGTCTTCACCAGTTTCCTGACGCGGGCGATGGACAGCAGCAGCCCCAGCGACAGCCCCAGCGTCACCATCGCCGTGCCGCCGTAGCTGATGAAGGGCAGCGGCACGCCCACGACCGGCAGGATGCCGCTGACCATGCCCATGTTGACGAACACGTAGGTGAAGAACGACAGCGTGATGGCGCCGGCCATCAGCCGCGTGAACAGCGTGGGCGCCTCGGACGCGATCACCAGGCCGCGCAGGATCAGCGCGGTGAAGCCCAACAGCAGGCCCAGCGCGCCCATGAAACCGAACTCCTCGCCGAAGGCGGCGAAGATGAAGTCGGTGGTGCGCTCGGGGATGAACTCCAGGTGCGTCTGCGTGCCCTGCATGAAGCCCTTGCCGGTCATGCCGCCGGAGCCGATGGCGATCTCGCCCTGGATGATGTGAAAGCCCTTGCCGAGCGGGTCCTTGCTCGGGTCCAGCAGCGTGCAGACGCGGTGCTTCTGGTATTCCTTCAGCACGGGCCAGGTCACGTCCGGCTCGCAGATGGTGTCCTCGCTGAGCACCAGCGCCGTCGCGCCGCTGGCGGCCAGCACGACGGCCGGCAGGATGAGCTTCCACGGCAGGCCGGCGAAGAAGATCACGTACAGCCCCGCGGCCAGCACGAGGATGCCGGTGCCCAGGTCCGGCTGCTTGGCGATCAGCAGGAACGGCAGCAGCAGCAGCGCGAACGCGGCGATGAAGTCCGGCCAGCGCAGCAGCCCCTCGCGTTTCTGGAACCACCAGGCCAGCATCAGCGGCGTGGCGATCTTGAGCAGCTCGGACGGCTGGATCTGCGTGATGCCGATGTTGAGCCAGCGCGTCGCGCCCTTCTTCGTGACGCCGAACACCGCGGTGGCGATCAGCAGCGTCACGCCGAACACGTACAGCGGGATGGCCAGCGCCATCAGCCGCTGCGGCGAGACCTGGGCGACGAGGAACATCAGGCCCAGGGCCAGCAGCATGTTGCGGCCATGGTCCATGAAGCGCGTGCCGTGGTCGTAGCCGGCCGAGTACATGCACAGCAGGCCCCAGCCGCACAGCCACAGCACGGCCAGCAGCAGCGGGATGTCGAAGCCGCTGAGCCAGGGCTTCAGGCGCTGCCACAGGGGTGGGCGTTCAAGGACGGTCATCGCGAGGCTCCCGATGCGGGGGTGGACGCCGCGGCCGGTGCCGAGGCGGCGGCCTGTCCGGGCAGCAGCGGCACGTCCGCCACGCGGCGCGGCGTGCCGATGGGCGCGAAGGTCTGGCCCAGCTGCGTCTTGGCGATGTCCTCCTCGCTGGGGTAGGTGCCGGTCAGCAGGTAGTCGAACACGCGGCGCGCGATGGGTGCGGCCGAGGCCGAACCCCAGCCGGCGTTCTCGACGATCAGCGCCAGCGCCACGGTCGGCTGGTCCACCGGCGCGAAGCCGACGTACAGCGAGTGGTCGCGCTTGCGCTCGTCGGCCTTGATGTCGCGGTACTTTTCGCCCGCCCGCAGGCCGATGGCCTGGGCCGTGCCGGTCTTGCCGCCGCTCTGGTAGGCGGCGCCCGCGAACACCTGGCGCGACGTGCCCTCCAGCGTCACGCCGTTCATCGCGTTGCGGATCACATCGACGTCCTGGGGTTTCAGCGGCAGCGGCGTCAACGCGTCGCTGGCGACGCGCCGCTGCTCGTGCTTCACCACGTCCTCGATCTCGCGCACCAGCCGCGGCTTGAAGCGCTGGCCGCCGGAGGCGATGGTCGAGTAGGCCGTGGCCATCTGCAGCATGGTGAAGTTGTTGTAGCCCTGGCCGATGCCCAGCGAGATGGTCTCGCCGGGGAACCACTTCTGGTTCGCCGGGCTCTTGCGGAAGTAGTTGCGCTTCCAGGCCTGGGAGGGCAGCACGCCGGTGACCTCGCCCTGCACGTCGATCTCCGTCTTGCGGCCCAGGCCGAAGGGCTCCAGCTGGTCGTGGATCAGGTCCACGCCCATCTCGTTGGCCAGGCTGTAGAAGTAGACGTTGGACGACGTGACGATGGCCAGCCGCATGTCCTTCGGGCCGGCGCGGTCGGTCTCCGGGCTGCCGAAGTTGCGGCCGCCGAAGCTGTAGGTCAGCGTGTCCATGATGACCGTGCCGGGCGCGCGCTTGCCGCTGTTCAGCGCGGCCATGGCCATCAGCGGCTTGAAGGTGGAGCCGGGCGGGTAGGTGCCGCGCAGCGCGCGGTTCAGCAGCGGCTTGTCCAGATCCTCATTGAGGTCGCGCCAGGCCTCGGCGTCGATGCCGTCGACGAACAAGTTGGGGTCGAAGCTGGGCTTGGAGACGAAGGCCAGCACCTCGCCGTTGCGCGGGTCGATGGCCACCAGCGCGCCGCGGCGGTCGCCGAAGAGCTTCTCCACCAGCGCCTGCAGCTTGATGTCGATGGACAGGTTCAGCGTGTTGCCCGGCGTGGGCGGCTTGTGGTCCAGCCGGCGCACGGCGCGGCCACCGGCGCTCGTCTCGACCTGCTCGAAGCCGGTGATGCCGTGCAGCTCCTTCTCGTAGGCCTGCTCCAGCCCGAGCTTGCCGATGTACTCGGTGCCGCGGTAGTTGGCGAGGTCGTCCTCGTCCCAGTCGTCCATGGCCTTCTTCTCGGCCTGGTTGATGCGGCCGATGTAGCCGATCAGGTGGGCGCCGACCTCGCCCAGCGGGTAGGAGCGGAACAGGCGCGCCTTGATCTCCACGCCCGGAAAGCGGAAGCGCTGGGCCGTGAAGCGCGCCACCTCCTCGTCCGTCAGCTTGGTGCGGATGGGCAGCGAGTCGGTGTGCTTGGCCTCTTCGGCCAGGCGCTTGAAGCGGCGCTTGTCGCGCGGCTGGATGTCCAGCACCTGGCCCAGCGCCTCGATGGTGGCGTCCAGGTCGATGACCTTCTCGGGGTTGATCTCCAGCGTGTAGGCCGAGTAGTTGCTCGCCAGCACGACGCCGTTGCGGTCCTTGATGAGGCCGCGGTTGGGCACGATGGGCACGACGGCGATGCGGTTGGACTCCGCGCGCTCCGCGAAGCTGTCGTACTGCACGATCTGCAGCCACACCAGCCGCGCGACGAGCAGCCCGAAGCAGAACAGCACGAACGCCACCGCCGCCAGCACGCGCATGCGAAAGCGCGACAGCTCCTGGTGGAGGTTCCTGATGACGACCACGGGCTACCCCCGAGCCCGCACGGCCGCCCGAAGGGCGAGGGGTGCCCCCTCGGGGGGCAGCGGGCGAAGCACGCGTGGGGGCATCACGTTCACAGGGGGCGGTGCGCGTCGGGATTCGGCGCGCGGCGCTGCGGGGCCAGCAGCAGCACGCTGGCGAGGGGCCACAACGCGGCCTCGAAGACCGGGGCCAGCAGCACGCCCCAACCCGGCCACATGCCGCCCACCACCATCCGCACGATCAGCGCCAGCACGTGGGCGGCGAAGAACAGCGGCAGCACCTGCACGGCCTGCTCGAAGAGGCTGAACCATGGCAAGCGGCGGTGCAGCGAGATCGCGCCGAAGCTCAGGCCGCTGTAGGCCAGCGCATGCTGGCCCAGCAGCGCGCCGTCGTGCACGTCGATCAGCAACCCGAACACGAAGGCCCACAGCACGCCGATGCGCCGTGGCTGGTGCACGCCCCAGAACACCAGCACCACGGCCAGCAGGTCCGGCATCGCGGCCACCCGCCCCACGGGCACCATGTCCACCATCAGCGCGACGACCAGCGTGAAGCCGATGAACCAGGGATTGGCGGGCAGCAGCAACTGGCCCGCAGCGCGCGGCATGATCATGGCGCGCTCCCTTCAATTCGTCCACCGGGCCGTCCCAAGGGCGAATTGGCCCCCTCGGGGGGCCGTCCGAGCGCCAGCGAGGCGGGGGGCTGGCATCCCAGCATGATCATGGCGTCGCTCCCGATGCCTTCGCGGCAGCTTTCTCGGCGGCCTTGGCCGCGCGTTCTTCCTTCTTCGCGGCGCGTGCGGTGGCCTTGGCCTCGGCGGCCGAGGCCGCTTGCGCAGCGTTGGCCACTTCGGCCTCCTGCTTGGCCGCCACATGGCGGTCCATGGGCTGCAGCACCAGCACATGGCGTGCGCTGTCGGGCTGCGAGATGGGCGCGAGCTGCACCTGGGCGAAGCTGGAGTCGCCGCGCCGCTCGACGACCGTGACCTTCGCGACCGGCAGGCCGGGTGGGTAGACGCCGTCCAGGCCCGACGTGGACATCAGGTCGCCGACCTTGACGTCCGCGTTCGCGGCCAGGAAGCGCAGCTCCATGCCCGCACCGTCCGCGCGGCCCCCGGCGGCGTTGCGCATCTGCGTGCGGGCGTTCAGCAGCGGGATCGCGGCCTCTTTGTCGGTCAGCAGCGTCACCTCGCTGGACAGCGGGTACACCCGCGTCACCTGGCCCAGCACGCCGGCCTCGTTGATGACCGGCGAGCCGGGCGCGATGCCTTGCGCCGCGCCGCGGTCGATGACGACGCGGCGCGAGAAGGGGTCGGGCGCCTCGAACAGGATCTCGGCGGCGATGGAGGGCACGGTCAGGGACGGCTGCAACGCCAGCAGCTTGCGCAGCCGGTCGTTCTCGACCTGCAGCGCCTCGGCGCGCGACAGCCGCTCGGCCTGCTGGGCGAGCTGGCGCCGGGCGAGGTCTTCCGCCGCCATCGCGCGCTTGGTGCCGCGCAGGTAGTCGCCGGCGTTCTCCCAGGCGTCCACCGGCGCCAGCAGCAGGCGCTGCACCGGGTGCAGCACCAGCGCCAGTGCGGCGCGGGCCGGCTGCATGAGCTTGAAGCGGGCATCGGCCACCATCAGCAGCAGCGCGAGTGCCGAGCACAGCGCGAGCTTGGTCAGCGCCGACGGGCCTTGCCGGAAGAACGGCGGGGGGGAGCGGTCGAGGGTGCCGAGGGGCATCGCGGAAAGACGAGGATGGCGCGCGTGGCGTCAGCCGAGCGACGGGCCGCTTTCGCCCTCACGGGGGCTGCTGCGCAGCCGTGCCGGATGACGACCCGCCCGGAGGGTGGGCTCGGTACGCCGAGGCCGGGTGTTCACTTCATTCCGAAGTGAAGATGGAGCCCAGGCGCTCCATGCGCTCCAGCGCCATGCCGCAGCCGCGCACCACGCAGGTCAGCGGGTCTTCGGCCACCAGCACCGGCAGGCCGGTCTCCTCGCTCAGCAGGCGGTCCAGGTCGCGCAGCAGCGCGCCGCCGCCGGTCAGCATCATGCCGCGCTCGGCGATGTCGGCGCCCAGTTCGGGCGGCGTCTGCTCCAGCGCGTTCTTCACGGCCGAGACGATCTGGTTCAGCGGGTCGGTCAGCGCTTCCAGGATCTCGTTGGACGAGATCGTGAAGCTGCGCGGCACGCCTTCGGAGAGGTTGCGGCCCTTGACCTCCATCTCCTTGACCTCGGAGCCCGGGAAGGCGCTGCCGATGTTCTTCTTGATCGACTCGGCCGTCGGCTCGCCGATCAGCATGCCGTAGTTGCGGCGGATGTAGTTGATGATGGCTTCGTCGAACTTGTCGCCGCCGACGCGCACCGAGCCCTTGTAGACCATGCCGCCCAGCGAGATGACGCCGACTTCCGTCGTGCCGCCGCCGATGTCGACCACCATGGAGCCCGAGGCCTCGGCCACCGGCAGGCCGGCGCCGATCGCGGCGGCCATGGGTTCCTCGATCAGGTAGACCTCGGAAGCCCCCGCGCCCAGCGCGCTCTCGCGGATGGCGCGGCGCTCGACCTGGGTGGAGCCGCAGGGCACGCAGATGATGATCCTCGGCGACGGCTTGAACGTCTTCGAGTCGTGGACCATCTTGATGAACTGCTTGAGCATCTGCTCGGTGACCGTGAAGTCGGCGATGACGCCGTCTTTCATCGGGCGGATGGCCTCGATGTTGCCGGGCACCTTGCCCAGCATGGCCTTGGCCTCGCGGCCGACGGCCTGGATGGTCTTCTTGCCGTTGGGGCCGCCCTCGTGGCGGATGGAGACCACCGAGGGCTCGTCGAGGACGATGCCCTTGCCGCGCACGTAGATCAGGGTGTTGGCGGTGCCGAGGTCGATGGCGAGGTCGGTCGAGAAATAGCGGCGCAGGGAGGCGAACATGGTGGGCGCAAAAGGAGCCTCGCCGGCGGGGCGCGGCTCGAAAATCGGGGGGCTATGAAGCAGCGAGGCCGCCCGGATCGGCGACGAATCGCGTCGCCGAAGGGGCAGCCCCGAAGGCCATGAAGATGGGCGGCGATAATAACCGAACACCCCCGTTTTGAGCCCTTGAAGACTAGGTTTTCGGCTCAATCCTTACACCTGAAAACGCACCCATGAGCCTCGCCCCCGAAGACGTGAGCCGCATCGCCAACCTCGCGCGGCTGGAGTTGCAGCCGGCCGAGTCCGCCGCACTGCTCGGCCAGCTCAACGGCTTCTTCAAGATCGTGGACCAGATGAGCGCCGTGGACACCGCTGGCGTCGAGCCGCTGTACACGCCGCTGTCGGCCATCCAGCAGGTGCGCCTGCGCCTGCGCGACGACGTCGTCACCGAGAGCAACCAGCGCGAGCTGAACCAGCGCAGCGCCCCGGCCGTCGAGGACGGCCTCTTCCTCGTTCCCAAGGTCATCGAATGAAGCCCGTTCACGACATGGGCGTGGCCGAGCTGGCCGCCGCCCTGAAGAGTCGCGCCGTCTCCAGCCGCGAAGCGACGCAAGGCCTGCTGAGCCGCATCAACGCCCACGCCAGCCTGGGTGCCTTCCTGCACGTCGACACCGACGGCGCGCTCGCGCGTGCCGACGCGGCCGATGC
This sequence comes from Roseateles sp., assembly GCF_965229315.1. Taxonomy (GTDB): domain Bacteria; phylum Pseudomonadota; class Gammaproteobacteria; order Burkholderiales; family Burkholderiaceae_C; genus Pelomonas. The sequence goes on along the minus strand of NZ_CBDDJA010000001.1, from coordinate 468,343 downwards.
GCTGCTCGCTGCCGGCAGTGCCGGCCCGCTGACCGGCGTACCGATGGCGCACAAGGACATCTACGTCACGGCCGACATGCCCACCACGGCCGGCTCCAAGATCCTGGCCGGCTACCGCAGCCCGTTCGACGCGACCGTGGTCGCCAAGCTGAACGCAGCCGGCACGGTGTCGCTGGGCAAGCTCAACTGCGACGAGTTCGCGATGGGCTCGGCCAACGAGAACAGCGCCTACTTTCCCGCTCACAACCCCTGGGACGTGAGCCGCGTGCCCGGTGGCTCGTCGGGCGGCTCGGCCGTCGCGGTGGCGGCGCGCCTGGTGCCCGGCGTCACCGGCACCGACACCGGCGGCTCCATCCGCCAGCCGGCCAGCTTCACCGGCATCACCGGCATCAAGCCGACCTACGGCGTGTGCTCGCGCTACGGGATGATCGCCTTCGCCTCCAGCCTGGACCAGGCCGGCCCGATGGCCCGCTCCGCCGAGGACTGCGCGCTGCTGCTGTCCGCCATGAGCGGCTTCGACACGCGCGACGCCACCAGCGTCGAGCAGCCGCCGCAGGACTTCCACGCGCAGATGCTGGCCGGGCGCGACGGCGCCACCGCGGCCAAGCCGCTGGCGGGGCTGCGCATCGGCCTGCCGAAGGAGTTCTTCCCGGCCGGCCTGTCCGCCGACGTGAACGCGGCGGTCCGTGCGGGCCTGGCCGAACTGGAGAAGCTGGGCGCCACGCTGGTGGACGTCAGCCTGCCGCGCACCGAGCTGGCGATTCCCGTGTACTACATCATTGCGCCGGCCGAGGCGAGCTCCAACCTGAGTCGCTTCGACGGCGTCAAGTTCGGCCATCGCGCAGCCAAGTACGACGATCTTCTGGATATGTACAAGAAGACGCGCGCCGAAGGCTTCGGCGCCGAGGTCAAGCGCCGCATCATGATCGGCACTTACGTGCTGTCGCACGGCTACTACGACGCCTACTACCTGCAGGCGCAGAAGCTGCGCCGCATGATCGCGGACGACTTCCAACAGTGCTTCGCCCAATGCGACCTCATCGCCGGCCCCGTGGCGCCGACGGTGGCCTGGAAGGCCGGCACCGGCGCCGACGACCCGACGCAGGCCTATCTTGCCGACATCTTCACGCTGCCCGGGTCGCTCGCCGGCCTGCCCGGCATGAGCGTGCCGGTGGGCAGTGGCGAAGGCGGCATGCCGGTGGGCCTGCAGCTGATCGGCAACTACTTCAAGGAAGGCCAGTTGCTGCACGCCGCGCACGCCCTCCAGCAAGCCACCGACTGGCACCTCGCCGCGCCCTCGGGATATTGATGGCCCTCACGCTCACTTTGTTCGCTGCCCCCCGAGGGGCTGCGAGCCTCCTTGAGGCGGCTCTGCGGAGTCTCTGAACATGTCTACATCCAAGCTCATCCGCGGTTATGAGGTCGTCATCGGCCTCGAAAACCACGTCCAGCTCTCCACGCAGAGCAAGATCTTCAGCGGCAGCTCCACCGCCTTCGGCGCCGCGCCCAACACGCAGGCCTCGCCGGTGGACCTGGCCCTGCCCGGCACGCTGCCGGTCCTGAACCGCGCGGCTGTGGAGCGCGCGATCCGCTTCGGCCTGGCGGTCGGCGCCAAGGTCGCGCCGCTGTCCATCTTCGCCCGCAAGAACTACTTCTATCCGGACCTGCCCAAGGGCTACCAGATCAGCCAGTTCGAGATCCCGGTGGTGCAGGGGGGGGCGGTCGAATTCTTCGTCGGCGACGTGAAGCACAAAGTCAACCTGACCCGTGCCCACCTGGAAGAGGATGCGGGCAAGAGCCTGCACGAGGACTATCAGGGCCAGTCGGGCATCGACCTGAACCGCGCCGGCACGCCGCTGCTGGAGATCGTCTCCGAGCCGGACATGCGCTCGGGCGCTGAAGCCGCCGAGTACGCCAAGACGCTGCACGCGCTGGTCATGTGGCTGGGCATCTGCGACGGCAACATGCAGGAGGGCTCGTTCCGCTGCGACGTCAACGTGTCCGTGCGCAAGCCCGGCGAGCCCTTCGGCACGCGCCGCGAGATCAAGAACCTCAACAGCTTCCGCTTCCTCGTTGATGCGGTGAACTACGAGGTGAACTGGCAGATCGACGAGATCGAGGACGGCCGCAAGATCCAACAGGCGACGGTCCTCTACAACCCGGACACCGGCGAGACCCGCGCGATGCGCAGCAAGGAGGACTCGGCCGACTACCGCTACTTCCCCGACCCCGACCTGCCGCCGCTGGTCATCGCGCCGGAATGGGTGGAGCGCGTGAAGGGCGAGATGCCCGAGCTGCCGGCCGTGATGGCCAAGCGCTTTGAGACGGCGTACGGCCTTTCGACAGCTGATGCCTTGCTCTTGACCGGCTCACTCGCAAAGGCAAGCTACTTCGAGCGACTCGTGGCCGGCTTGCAGTCGATCAACCCGGCCAAGTGGGCAGATGCCTATGCCTTTGACGGTGCTGGGTACTACGGCCGAGCTGCTTCTGTCATGGTCAACCAATTGGTGGCAGCCAATCTGAACCGAGACGGTAAGAGCGCTGAAGATGTGCCCGTTGAAACGGGCATTCTGGCGACGCTCATGAGCCGCCAAATCGCTGGTGTGATTAGCGCCAATGGCATGCGCGAGGTGTTTTCGCTACTTTGGACCGGCGAGGCGACCGACGTGGATTCCGTCATCGAGTCCAAGGGCCTGAAGCAGGTCAGCGACACCGGCGCCATCGAGGCCATCCTCGACGAGGTGCTGGCCGCCAACCCGAAGTCGGTCGAGGAATACCGGGCCGGCAAGGACAAGGCGTTCAACGCGCTGGTCGGCCAGGCGATGAAGGCGACCAAGGGCAAGGCCAACCCGGCGCTGGTGAACGAACTGCTGAAGAAGAAGCTCGGCTGAGCAGGGCTGGCGGGCCCGGGGGCTTGCGCTGCGTTCAGCGCTTGGGCGTGGTGGCCGGTGCTGTCACGGGCAGCTCGCCCAGCGGCGGCAGCGAGCCCGGCGTGGCGCCGGCCCACAGTTTCTTCAGCCGCGCCAGTTCGGCGTCGAAGCGCGCGTTGATGCGCACGCTTTCCGACTTCTGGTTCTCGATGAGCTGCTGCTGCGCCTCGATGCTGGCGTCGTTGGCGTCCAGCGCCTGCTTGAGCTTGCCCGGCAGCGGCCGGCCCTTGTAGAACTCCGCCTCGTCGGCCAGCGGCTTGCGTTCGGCGGTCAGGTCCTTGATGCGGTGCTCGGACAACCGCGTGGCCTTGCTGGAGTCGTCCAGCGCGGCGTTGCGCGCGCGCTGGTGCGCGGCCTCGTTGGGGTAGCGCTGAACCAGCGTGCGGTCGCGGCGGATGGCGTCCTGCTGGGCGAGGCGGTCGGCCGCGGCGCGGCGGTCCGCCAGCTCCTTGGCGGCGCGTTCCTCGGGGCTGAGGAACGGCGGCAGCGTCGTGCGATGCGAGCCATCGGGGTTGAGCACACGCTGCTCGCGCGACGTGCATTCCGCAATCGGCCGGTCGCTGGTGAGCCGGCGGCCGTCCGGCGTCGTGCAGGTGTAGATGCCTTTGCCGGGCGCACTGTCCTGGGCCCAGGCGGTGGAAGCCAGCATCAGGCCGGCGCAGAAGAGCAGCTGGCGCATCAGACCCCGTAGCGTTCGCGGTAGGCCAGCACGGCCGGGCGGTGCGCGGCGAGCTCGGGCGCGCCGTCCAGGAAGGCCAGCAGGTCGGCAAGGCCGGCGATGGCGACGACCGGCAGGTGATAGCGCTGCTGCACCTGCTGCACGGCGGACAGCGGGCTGTCCACGCCGCCCTCGGCCGCCTTCTCCTGGCGGTCCAGCGCGATGGCGACGCCACAGGGCGTGGCGCCCGCGGCCTCGATCATCTGGATGGATTCGCGCACCGAGGTGCCGGCGGAGATGACGTCGTCGATGATGAGCACGCGACCCTTCACCGGCGCGCCCACCAGCGTGCCGCCTTCGCCGTGGTCCTTGGCTTCCTTGCGGTTGTAGGCGAACGGCAGATTGCGGCCACGACGCGCCAGCTCCATCGAGACGGCCGCGGCCAGCGTGATGCCCTTGTAGGCGGGGCCGAAGATCATGTCGAACGGGAGGCCCGACGCGAGCAGCCGATCCGCGTAGAAGCCGGCCAGACGCACCAGCTTGTCGCCGTCGTCGAACAGGCCGGCATTGAAGAAGTAGGGGCTGAGCCGGCCGGCCTTGGTCTTGAACTCGCCGAATCGCAGCACGCCCACCTCAACGGCGAACGCGACGAAGGACTGGGCGAGTGGATCGGCGGGCGTGGCGGACATATGACGAAGATTCTAGGGGGCATGAAAAGCGGCCCGGCTCCCAAAAGGGGGCGGGCCGCAGGTGGTTTTCACCGATGCGCAGGTGTGGGCCTGCGGGCGGGGAGCCTAACGAGGCATCAGAACGCCGCCTTGAACTGCACGCCGTAGGTGCGCGGCTCGTTGACGATGCCGGTCAGGTTGTCGAAGTCGATGGCCGCGACGACCTGGCGGTGGTTGGTGATGTTGCGCGAATAGGCGGCCACCTCGTACTTGCCATTGGCCCAGCCGTAGCCGACGCGCAGGCCGCCTTCCAGCGCCGACTTGGCCGTGTACTCCTTGGCCTCGTACAGGAACATGTTGTATTTGTCCTTGTAGGCCCAGTCGGTCAGCACGGTCAGCTCGCCGCCCGCCAGCTCGGTGCTGTACTTCAGCGTCCAGTTCCACACCCATTTCGGCGCGCGGGGCAGCGGGTTGCCGTTGATGCTGACGGTGCCGTTCGGACCGGCCGGGTCGGTCACCGTGCAGCCGGTGTTGGCCTGCAGGAACTGGAAGTTGGCGTTGCCGCAGGGCGCGACGAACAGGTTGGGGTCCTTGATCTTGGTGTCGTTGTACGACACGCCCAGCGTCGTGCGCCAGTCGCGGGCGATGATGGCCTGCGCGTCCAGCTCGAAGCCCTGGCCCTCCGCCTTGGCGGCGTTGACGAGGCGGTTCTGGTTGATGGAGCCCGAGCCGGCCGTCAGCTGCATGCCCTTCACGCGGTACTTGAACAGCGAGCCGCTGATGCGGGCGGTGTTGTCCAGCAGGTCGGACTTGAAGCCGACTTCGGCCGACAGCACCTTTTCGGAGTTGGCGATGGAGATCGGCGACGTGCCGGCCGGCACGGCGGACGCGTCGAAGAACAGGATGCGGCCCTGGATGCTGGGCGCGCGATAGCCGGTGGCGACGCGCGTGTAGACGCTGGTGGCCTTGTCCAGGCTGTAGTTGGCGCCCAGGTCCCAACTCCAGTTGGTGGACTTGGGGTGGGCCGTCACCAGCGCGATGTTGGGCAGCGTGGGATGCTGCGTGCGCTGGGCGTCGAAGTCCTTCTTGTCGTCGGTGTAGCGCAGCCCCGCGGTCAGCTTGAGGTCCGGCGTGACGGCGTACTTCACGTTGCCGAACGCGGCCCAGGAGGTGGCCTCCTGGTGCTGCACGGCGTAGCCGTTCTGCGGGTCGCCGGCCGCGAAGCTGTCGAAGTTGAAGCTGTCCACCTGCAGCTTCTCGTTGAAGTAGTACAGGCCCGCGATCCACTGCAGCGGGTCGCCGGTGTTGGACTGCAGGCGGAACTCCTGCGTCGTCTGGCGCAGGTAGGGGATGCCGTCGGCGGTCTGCGAATCGAACGGGATCAGCGCCGGCTGCCCGGGATAGCTCGGGCCGTCGGGGATGCCGCCGAAACGGCTGCCGAAGCCGCCGTCCACGTCGCCGCGGCTGTAGAACTTGGCGCGGTCGTGCGCGGTGATGGAGTACAGCGACACGCCGTCGAAGTCCCAGCGCAGGCGCGCGCTGACCTCGCTGGACTTCAGCGTCTGCGAGTTGTAGCCGTCCGTGGGGTAGTAGCTGTCGTCATAGCCGTCGACGAGGTCGTTCGTGCCGCGCTTGATGATGTTGGCGCGGAAGGTCGTGGCCGTGCCCTTGTAGTCGCGCGCCTGGACCTTGAAGAGGCCCGAGAAGTTGCCGTTCTTGTAGGCAGCCTGCAGGCGCAGCGCCTTGTCGTTGAAGCCTTCGAGGTCGGACGTGGCGCCGGCCGTCGCCGCGATGGGGTTGTGCACCCGGTTGTCCTGGCGCTGCACGAGGCCGGCGACGCGCATCTGCCAGTCGTCGCTGAGCGGCACGTTGACGGCCGCCTCCAGGTTGGCGGCGTTCCAGCGGCCATAGCCGAAGTTGGCATAGCCCTCCAGGCGCTTGCCCGGCTTGACCGAGTCGAACTTCATGACGCCGGCCGGTGAGTTGCGGCCGAACAGCGTCCCCTGCGGGCCGCGCAGCAGTTCGACCTGCTCCATGTCGAACACCGGGAAGCCCTTGAGCGCGATGCTTTCCTGCACCACGTCGTCGTACACCAGCCCGACCGGCTGCGACGCGTTCATGTCGAAGTCGGTGTTGCCCAGGCCGCGCACGTAAAAGCGCGGGAAGGTGCGCCCGTAGTCGGATTCGATGTTCAGGCTGGGCACCTTGCCGGACAGCGCGCGGATGTCCTGGCCGCTGGCGTTGTAGGTGTCCAGGTCCTCGGGCTTGATGGCCGAGATCGACAGCGGCACCTCCTTGAGGTTCTCCGCGCGGCGGCTGCCGGTGACGATGACGGCCTCCAGCTGGCTGACATCCTTCTTGGCCTCGGGCGCGGGGGCAGCCTGCGCCAACGCGGCGTGCAGCGGAAAGGCCGCGGCCAGCGCGCCGGCCAGCAGCGTGGGAGAAATACGGTGCTTGGGCATGGGGAACCTCGGGTTGCGGGACATCGGAGGGGGCGACGGGAGACGGGCTGGGCGTTCATGGCGCCTCTGTGAAGCCGCTGAAATACTAAGGATCACATGACGGTTTCATGATGAAAGCGCGGCCGGGTGTTGTGCTTTTGCTGCACTGCGATACTGGGTATTGCCCTCCCTCCTCTCGACTCCGATGCGCTTCATCACCGCCAATCTCAACGGCGTGCGTTCCGCCGCCAGCAAGGGTTTCTTCAACTGGCTCGACCAGCAGCAGGCCGACGCGGTCGGCGTGCAGGAGCTCAAGGCCCAGGCCGATGTCGTCGAGGACAAGTTCCGCAGTTGCGACAAGCTCAACGGCCACTTCCATTACGCCCAGAAGAAGGGCTACTCCGGCGTGGGCCTGTACACGAAGGAAGAGCCCAGCGACCTCGTCACGGGGCTGGGCATCGGCGAGTTCGACCTGGAGGGGCGCTGGATCGAGAAGCGCTTCGACAAGCCCGGCCGCAAGTTGAGCCTCATCAGCGTGTACTTCCCCAGCGGCACCAGCGGCGAGGAGCGCCAGGCGGTGAAGTACCGTTTCCTGGCTGCGCTGCAGCCGCACCTGCGGGCGCTCAAGGCCGAGCGCGAGTTCATCCTCGTGGCCGACGTCAACATCGCCCACCAGCCCATCGACCTGAAGAACTGGCGCAGCAACCAGAAGAACAGCGGCTTCCTGCCCGAGGAGCGCGCGTGGTTGACGCAACTCTTCGACGCCGGCGCTGAAGGCGGCGGCCTGGTGGACGTGTTCCGCACGCTGAACCAGCGGGCCGAGCAGTACACCTGGTGGAGCAACCGCGGCAACGCGCGCGCCAACAACGTCGGCTGGCGGCTCGACTACCACCTGGCCACACCCGGCATCGCCGCGCTGGCCAGGGCCGAGTCCATCTACACCGGCGAGCTGTTCAGCGACCACGCGCCGCTGACCATCGACTACGACTTCAAGCTCTGAGCGCGGCCCTGTTGCAGGGGCGCATCAGACCTGACCCCATGCCTGCCCGCGCATTCGTTGAATCCTGCCGGATGCCGGCGACAGGCCCCGCTTTTCTGCGTTAACAGGCCGTTACACGCGCCTACATTCGCCCCGACTCGCCAGCGGTGACGCGCCACTTCCGTGGCCGCGCACCCCGACCGGAACGGATGCCGATGACTTTCACGAAGACGCTGCTGAACCTGACGCTGTGGGCACTGGGCGCCGTGGCGCTGCAGGTGCCTGCCCATGCCAGCGACATCCCCCAGATCAGCGACCCGCTGAAGAAGATGCTCGGCGCGCTGCCCATCGACGGCGTCAAGGACCAGGTCCATGCGCTGGTGCCGGCGCTGAAGAAGACCTCATGCGGTGGCGCCCTCAGCGGCTGCTACATGACCAAGTCCGGTGAGCTGCAGCTCTACTACTTCACCGACGGCAAGCTGCAAGAGACCTTCATGCTCGTCCTCGACCAGAAGATGGCGATGCCCACGCTGCTGAAGGCCAAGGTGCAGAAGGTGCTGGGCGGCACGTCGCTGCAGCAGCCCATCATCTCCATCTCCACGTCCGACTACGTGCTCGACACGACCAAGATGCCGGCGGACCTGCAGGCCGTCGTCAAGAAGAGCTACTTCGGCGTGCCCAACCTGGAGTTCGCTGCCGGCGTGCAGCTCGCGGCCCGGGCCAGCCTGGCCGGGCTGCTGCGCATGCAGTTGCAGTCGATGAATGTCGACGTCGACAACCTGACGATGCGCACCGGCGTGTCCGTGCCCATCCCGCTGGACCTGACCAGCGCCGCCGGCACCGGTGCCGGCCTGGGGACGGCGCTGCACCACGGCGACACGTTCAAGAAGGCCTCCGCCGACGCGCTCAAGCCCGGTGCCTACGTCGAGTTCCAGTTCGGCCCCGGTTCGGCCATCAACCTGCCGATGCCGCGCGCCACGCTGACCGACACGACCCTCTTCATCGACAACGAACTGGTGTTCGGCTACAAGGGCAACGCCGTCTTCGCCGGCACCACCAAGAAGACGCTGCTGCAGTTCCAGACGCCGCTCTCGCCCGAGGGCGCGATGGACCTGCTGGATTTCAGCTTCGTCATGGCCACGCCCGCGTCTTACACGCTGGCCGACGCGACCAACATGATGATCGCCATGTCCGTGCCCGACCCGCGCCTGGCCCGGTACGGCGGCGGCTTCGTGAAGAACATCGACCAGTTCAAGTCCATGCTGAAGACGGTCGAGTACCCGCTGACCATGATCCAGCTGCGCAACCCGCATCCGGCGCCCGAGTACAAGTTCGGCGACGCGACCAAGCCGTTCCCCACAGACGCGAAGGCCTTCAACGTCACGCTGTACGGCCCGCTCGCGGATGGCGGTCCCTTCGTCCACCTGGGTGGCGACGTGACCGTCGTCGGCGCCAAGATGGGCTCGCTGGACGCCAGCGCCGGCGCCTCCGGCATGCACGCCAAGGCCATGGAACAGCTCTACGTCAAGCTTGGCCCCCTGGGCAGGGTGACGATCGAGAAGGTCGTCGCCTCGGCGGACATCGACAAGGACACGCAGCGCATCCGCCTGAAGGGCAACTTCGGCGGCCAGACCGTCGAGGTGATCCTGGACGGCGAGAAGCTGCACATCGACGTGCCGGCCAATTGCGTGAACCCGTTCGAGATCAAGGCCACGCTCAAGCTCGAACCCAGCACCGACCTGGCCAAGGTGTTCGACGCGCAGGGCGGCGTCAACGTCGACCCGTCGTCCATCGCCGGCTGCGTCGGCGCAGACCTGGAGAAGGCGCTCAACAAGATCGCCGGCGAGTACAAGAACCTCGGCGGCTACACGGCGCACGCCGCGACGCAGCAGCTCAACAAGATTCGCAACGGCACCAACCAGGCCTACACCACCGCCAAGAACGGCGCCCGCGACGCGGCCAGCAAGACGTCCAACGCGGCCATGTCCGCCTTCAACGACGCCGGCAACGCGTTCAAGCGCATCGGCAAGAAGAAAAAGCACCACAAGGGGCCGGACCCGAAGTTCGCCGCCTCCGTGTTCGACTGGGATGACTACTACGACAACGCCCCCGACGTCGTGGCGGCCAAGGTGGATCTGGCCACGCACTGGCGCGAGTACGGCTTCAACGAAGGCCGCCAGGGCAGCCTGATGTTCTCGGCGGCGTACTACTGGAACCGCTACGCCGACGTCCAGGCGCTGTGCCCCGGGCGCAACCTGCCATGTGCGCTGCAGCACTGGCTGGACACTGGCCTCGACCAGGGCCGCCAGGGCAGCGAGGACTTCAGCGTGCGCGACTACCTGAACCGCTACCCCGACCTGGTGGCCGCGTTCGGCCGGGACAACTTCCCCGACGCGATGGAGCACTGGAGCAACTACGGCGAGGACGAGGGCCGCAACGGCGCTCCGGACACGCCGTTCAACGGCACGCTCGCCGGCACCGTGGCCAGCGGCGGTGGTGACGGCGGTGGCCTGTGGAGCGATGGCGACGTCTGCAGCCCGGGCCAGTATGTCGATGGCTTCCGCGTGGGCTACGGCAAGGAGGTCAACGCCGTGCAGTTCCGCTATGCCGGGCGCTGGGCCACGCGCCAGGGCGCGTCCAAGACGGACAAGTGGGCCGATATCGCGCTGAACCCCGGCGAAGCCATCACGCGGGTGGATTTCCGTGCCGGCGACCGGGTCAACCAGGTGACGTTCACCACCAGCCAGGGGCGCGTCTTCGGCCCCTATGGCGGCAACGACGCCAACGCGACGTCGTTCACGCTGCCGCCCGGCGAGAAGCTGGGCTGCGTCTACGGCCGTGCCGGCAGCAGCATCGACCGGCTCTACTTCCCGTCCACCGGGCTGCGCTGAGCAGCCGACATGAGACTGCCTCCATGAACCGTTTTGCCCGAACCTCGCTGGCGCTGGCTGCCGCGCTCAGCCTTGCGCTGCCCGCCTCGGCGGCGCTGGAGCCGTCCTTTGCCGAACTGGTCGACAAGGTCGCGCTGGTGCCCGGCGACGTGCGCGACTCCGACATGCTCGCCAAGGTGACCGAGGCCGTCGGCCACATCAAGCGCATGGCGCTGCCCAGGGCGCAGCAGGCCGTCAACGAGGCGCTGCAACTGGACGCGCGCAATTCCTACCTGCACCTGCTCAACGGCTTCGTCTACCACCTGCAGGCCCGCCAGGGCGACACGCAGAAGACCGAGATGGCCATCGAGGGCTACCAGCAGGCGCTGCGGCTGGACCCGGGCAACTGGATCGCGCAGGAATTCCTGGGCCTGGCCCATGTGGACCTGCAGCAGTTCGACCGCGCCAAGGCCGAGTTCACCAACGTGCTGCTGCTGACGCCCGACAGCCGCACGTCGATGTTCGGCCTGATGGTGACGTCCTACCTCACCGGCGACGCGCGCACGGCCTGCATGATGGCCGACCAGTTCCAGAAATCGCCCGAGACCCTGCCGCGCAGCTTCGTGCGCTCCAGCATCGCGGTCTACGCCTCTTGCGCCAACTTTGCGCAGGCCGACCGCATGCGGCTGACGCTGGCCAGGCTCGATGGCGACGGACCTGACGTCAAGCGTGCCGAGCGCCGGCTGGACCAGTGGAAGGCGTTCTACAGCCGCCAGGCCACCGCCGCGGCGACCGCGCAGCCGGCGACCTTCTCCAGCGTCTCGCCCGACGGGCGGCCGCAGGTGCTGGCACAGGCGTTCACGCTGCCGCCGATGCCCCGGCCCACCCCTGCGGCGTCCCAGGCCGCGCCTGCGGCGGCGGCAGGTGCTGTGCCGGCAGCGGCTGCGCCCGCGGCCACGGCCACGGTCCAAGCCGAGCCCGGCGGCGACGGTCCGCGCATGCTGCTGGTGGACGTCGTGCTGCTGTCCACGCAGGAACTGGCATCCACGTCCAAGGGCGTGAACCTGCTCAGCGCGCTGTCGCTGCAGCTGGGCTCGGTGGCCGGCAACCTGGCCGCCTATTCGCGCGTCAACACCTGGAACCTGGCGGGTGCTGCCGCCGACCCGACCGCCACGACCGCCATCACCCGCGCCGTGACCATTCCCGCGCTGTCCTATTCGCTGAACATCGCCAACGCCAACAGCGCGGTCAACGAAGTGCTGGCGCGGCCCACGCTGGCGGCCATCGAGGGCCAGCCGTCCGAGTTCTTCTCGGGCACCAACCTGAGCGCCGGCCTGGTGTCCACGAGCACGCAGGGCGGCACCACCGTCGTGCCGCTGGACAAGAAGTTCGGCATCAAGCTCGCCGTCACGCCCGTCTTCCTGTCGCGCGGCCGCGTGCAGCTCAAGGTCGAGGCGCAGCGCACGTCGCTGGACGCGACGGTGAACAACCCCAAGGCGGCCTACCAGATCGAGATCGGCGAGACGACGGCCAACGCCAACGTCGTCATGAACCTGGGCGACACGCTGATCCTCAGCGGCCTGAGCGAGAAGTCCTCCAACACGACGCGCGACGGCGTGCCCGGGCTGCAGGAGGTGCCGGTCGTGCAGTACCTGTTCTCGAACAAGAAGACCAACGACGTGCGCCGCTCGGTGCTGGTGCTGGTCACGCCGCGCTCGCCTGTGCAGGTGTCGCAAGACCCGGGCGCGGCCAGCGAGACCATGCCCGGGCGCATGGCGGCGCTGCGCGAGCGCTTCGGCTTCGGCGCCAACGTGCCGCCCAACGTCGACGCGATCATGAACCAGCTGCAGCCCAACGAGCTGTTCCGCGAGTTCCGCCAGGGCGACGTGGCCATGGAGCGCTGGGATCGCAGCAGCAGCACGGTGGACCGGCTGAAGGAAGCGCTGGGTTTCCTGTACTACTGAGGTGACCGGTGTCGCCGAACACGGCGTGGCGTAACCAGTCGTTCATGGCGTGGGGGCGTTCCTACAGCGGGTTGGGCCGGGTGCCGACGCGTGATGCGCGGCCGCGGTCCTAGAGTGGATTCCAGCGGTTCAAAACACTGCTTCCGCCCCCCGGCCAGCCGGCCAACGCATTGAAAGGAATCCACCATGTCCCATCTCAAGACCGTGACCAGTGCCGTGACTGCCGTCTTCCTCGTGAGCGGCATCGGCCTGGCCGTTGCCCAATCCGAAGACACGCCGCCCGTGCAGCAGCCGTCGACGATGACGCAGGCCACCGATCAGGCCCCGGCCGATCCGACGGCGATGCCGCTGAACGACACCACCGCCCAGCAGCAGCCCGCGGACCCGACGCGCAGCCAGCCGCCGGCCGACCCGACGGCACCGCTGCCTGCGCAGGACCCGGCCCAGATGCAGGCCACCCCGCCTGCGCAGGACAGCTCGACGATGCCGTCGTCCGCGCCGTCCTATGACGCAGCGAGCGAGCCGGCTCCCCGCGCCGACCGCAACTGATCGCGGCAACCCCTCTCCGTCATCCATGAGCGTGGACCCCGGAGTGCCTCGTGATGTCGACGCCACCCGCCGGTGGCGCGACATCCTCGCCGGCCTGCGCCAGGGCGCCGTCATTGGTGCCGTGGCGTTGGTCGTCCTCATGCCTGTGCTGGGCACCAGGTTCTGGCGCAGCCCGACCCCGCCGGCTGCGCCGCCCCGGCCGGTCGCCGCCATGGTGCCGGCAGCCGTGGTCACGGCGCCCCTGCCGCTGGAGCGGCGCCTGGACTTCGGCGATGTCCGCGCGCCCGAGGATGTGAGCAAAGTCGCCGCCTGGGCCGTGCGCGAGGCGGACAACGGCGTGCTGCCCTTCGCCATCGTCGACAAGCGCCGCGCCCAGGTCTATGTATTCGCGCCCACCGGCCGGATGCTGGGCACCAGCCCCGTGCTTCTGGGCTACGCCGCCGGCGACCACACGGTGGCCGGCATCGGCCAGAAGGCCATCGCCGACATCAAGCCCCAGGAGCGCACCACGCCCGCCGGCCGCTTCGTCTCCCAGGTGGGCCGCAATGCGCTGAACGAAGACGTCGTCTGGGTCGACTACGACGCCGCGGTGTCCATGCACCGCGTGCGCGCGACCAACCCCAAGGAACGCCGGCTCGAACGCCTGGCCACGCCGACGGCCGCCGACAACCGCATCAGCTGGGGCTGCATCAACGTGCCGGTGGCGTTCTTCGAGCAGACCGTCTGGCCGCAGTTCCGCGGTGGCCGCGCCGTGGTGTATGTGCTGCCCGAGAGCAGCCCGCTGGCGGCGTTCTTCCCCGCCGCCGCATCCACCCGGCTGGCCCAGGCCTCGACGGCCCCGCGTAACAACGCCGGACCGTGAAGTTTTCGGCTGTCTGTTACAGCGCCCCTTTCCTAGACTGCCCCCAGGGTCGGCGCGCGGGTGCGCCGCCGCGGTTGAACGGGGCAGCGAGTGGGCAGAAGTTGGGCGAGCCGGGCCAGGCCCGGGGTGCGGGGCTTGTGGGGCGCGTTGGCCGCATGGAGCGCCATCGCGACAGCACAGGGCGGCAGCCCGGAAGTGGCGACGCGGCCCGATGCGAACGACAGCCGCGATGGCCGCCCGTTCGCCGTCGTGGACAAGCGCCAGGCCACGCTGGCGATCTATGACGCCGAAGGGCGCCTCGTGGGCCGTGCGCCCGCGCTGCTGGGCCTGACCCCCGGCGACCAGGAGCCGGCAAGCGCCAAGGGCAAGGCGCCCGACGCGCTGAGCCGCGACGAGCGCGTGACGCCGGCCGGCCGCTTCGAGGCCCAGCCCGGGCGCAACCTGACCGGCGAGCGCATCGTCTGGATCGATTACGAAGCCAACCTGGCTATCCACCGCCTGCGCCCGGCGCCGGCCAGCCAGCAGCGGCCCGAGCGGCTGGCGTCAACCCATCTGCCGGATCGCCGTATCACGCTGGGCTGCGTCGTCGTGGACCCGGCCTTCTTCGACCAGGTCGTGCTGCCCACGCTGGGTGGCAGCAAGAGCCTGGTCTACATCCTGCCCGAGCGCGAAACCGTGCTCGCGTCGGCCACCGGCCACGCCCGCGCCAGCAGGCCCTGACCGCGCGCGCGAGGCCGCCGCGCGCCCGTGAGCGGGCAGTTGCATCAGGGCAATCCCGGGGTCGGGCCGCCGTGGAAACCGCGTGCCGGGCCGGACAATCCCGCCCTTCCGCGGCGGGCCACCGCCCGCCTCCCCGGACCCCCGGTTTCACCTGGAACGATAGACGTGACTACCCCCACACCCGCGGCCCACCCGGCTGCGACAGGCCGCGCCGCCATCCTCGGCCAGCCCAACCAGCTCTTCGTGCTCTTCTTCACCGAGATGTGGGAGCGCTTCTCCTACTACGGCATGCGCGGCCTGCTGGTGCTGTTCCTCATCACCGAGGTCGCCAAGGGCGGCTGGGGCTGGAGCCGGGCCGACGCCACGTCGCTGTACGGCTGGTATACCGGCCTGGCCTACCTGCTGCCGGTGCTGGGCGGCTACCTGGCCGACCGCTACCTGGGCACGCGCCGCGCCGTCGTCATCGGCGGCTTCGTCATCGCGGCGGGCCACATCTCGATGTTCCTGAACACGGTGCCGAGCTTCTTCATCGGCCTGGGCCTCGTCGTGCTGGGCACGGGTCTGTTCAAGCCCAACGTGTCGGCCATCGTCGGCCAGCTCTACGGCCCCAAGGAAGACAACGCCCGTGACGGCGGCTACACGCTGTTCTACATGGGCGTGAACGCGGGGGCCTTCTTCGGCATCCTGCTGTGCGGCTACATCGGCGAGAAGGTGTCCTGGCACCTGGGCTTCGGCTTGGCCGGCCTGTTCATGATCCTGGGCGCGCTGCAGTTCTATTTCAGCCAGGCCATCTTCGGCGACATCGGCCGCCCGCCCAAGGCCGAGGACCGCGCCAAGGTGGCCGCAGCCGCCGCGGCCGACGAGACGCCGGCGCATGTCGTGGCGGACCGGCTGAAGGCCATCTTCGTGTTCTCGTTCTTCACGATCTTTTTCTGGTTCGCGTTCGAGCAGGCTGGCGGCTCCATGACCATCTTCGCGGCCGACTACACCGACCGCTCGCTGGTCGGCACCAGCGGCTTCATCTTCAAGATTGCCAACTCGCTGATGACGGTGCTGCCCGCGCTGATCCTGACCTGGCTGCTGTGGAAGCTCAACCGCAGCACCGGCAGCCGCTTCGCGCTGGCCAACGGCCTGCTGGCGCTGGCGTTCGCGATCATCTGGGGGCTGGTGATCTGGATGCTGGCGCGCGAATTCGCGCTCGACCAGTCCGAGGTGCCCGCGAGCTGGTTCGGCGTGCTGAACTCGTTCTTCCTCGTCATCCTGGCGCCGATGTTCTCCAAGATGTGGGAGCGGCACTGGAATCCGGCCGGCCCCGTGAAGTTCGCGGTCGGCCTCATCCTGCTGGGCCTGGGCTTCGCGGCGCTGTCGTACGGCTCGTCCGGCATCCCGCAGGGTGCCAAGACGGCGCAGGTCAGCATGGTCTTCCTGTGCGTGGCCTACCTGCTGCACACCATGGGCGAGCTGTGCCTGTCGCCGGTGGGCCTGAGCTACATCTCCAAGCTGGCGCCTGCGCGCCTGCTGGGCCTGATGTTCGGCGTCTGGTTCCTGAACACGGCCATCGCCAACAAGCTGGCCGGCTCGACCGGTGCCTACATCGACGACATCTCCACGCACTACTCGATGTCGGTCTTCTTCCTGATCTTCACCGCCATCCCCATCGGTGCCGGCGTCGTGCTGATGCTGCTGACGCCCTGGATGAAGAAGAAGATGCATGGCGTGCACTGAGCCGAACTGAAACTCGGTTTCACGCCAAAAGCCGCCTTCGGGCGGCTTTTTTGTTCACAAGCCGACGCTGTTGACAAGAGATGTCAGCATCACGCAGGGCTTTCAGATGCGCGGTAGTCAGCGTCGCGGTGATCTGATTACAGTCGCCGGCTTGCATTCGGAGCCCCATATGACAAAGAAGAGCCTGGCGCTGCCCCTGATCCCCCTCGTTGCGATGCTGTTGGCCGCCTGCGGCCAGAAGCCAGATGGCGCCGCCGGGCACGGCGGCCCGCCGCCGGTGTCGGTGGCCCCGGCCACGCAGTGCGAAGTGCAGGAGTTCGACGAATTCACCGCGCGCCTGGAGGCGCCCGACACCGTCGACGTGCGTTCCCGCGTGGCCGGCACCGTGGAGGCCGTGCGCTTCAAGGAAGGCCAGCTCGTGCGCAAGGGCGACCCGCTGTTCACCATCGACGCGCGCGGGTTCAAGGCCGACGTGGCCCGCGCCGAGGCCCAGAGTGCCGCGGCGAAGACGCAGGTCGACCTGACCCGGGCCGAGCTGGCCCGGGCCGAGAAGCTGGTGTCCATCAACGCCATCAGCGGCCAGGAGATCGACCAGTTGCGCGCCGCTCAGCGCGCGGCCGAGGCCAACCTGAAGGCGGCCGAGGCGGCGGCGGCGCAGTCCAGGCTCAACATCGACTATGCCAACGTGACGTCGCCGGTCAGCGGCCGCACGTCGCGCGCCAACGTGACGCCGGGCAACCTCGTCGGCGTGGGCGACGCCGTGCTGACCACCGTGGTCTCCAGCGACAAGGTCTACGCCTACTTCGACGCCAGCGAAGCCACCTTCCTGAAGTACATGCGCTCGGCCAAGCCGGTCTCCACCGTCGTGCAGATGGGCCTGTCCAACGAGCAGGGCTACCCGCACACCGGCAAGCTGGACTTCGTCGACAACCGGCTGAACCCCGCCACCGCGTCCATCCGCGCGCGCGCCGTGTTCGACAACAAGAACGGCCAGTTCACGCCGGGCCTGTACGCCCGCGTGAAGCTGGGCGGCGGCAGCAGCTACCCGGGCGTCGTCGTGCCCGACCGGGCGATCACGACGGACCAGACGCGCAAGATCGTCCTCATCGTCGGCCCCAACAACATCGTGCAGCCCCGCCCGGTGACGCCGGGCGCGCTGATCGACGGCATGCGGGTGGTGGACGGCGTCAAGGCCGGCGAGATGGTCATCGTCGACGGCCTGCTGCGTGCCTTCCCCGGCGCGCCGGTCACGCCGCAGGTGCTCAAGGTCGACGACAAGGGCATGCCCATCCCCGCGCCGCCGCAAGGCCCGCCGGGTGCCGCGCCTGCCCCGGCCGCTGCCCCGGCTTCCGCCGCCTCGAAGTAATCCCAAGGCGGTAGCCCATGGACATCTCACGCTTCTTCATCGACCGGCCGCGCTTCGCGACCGTGTTGTCGCTGTTCATCTTCCTGATCGGCGCGCTGGCCATCCCGCTGCTGCCGATTTCGGAATACCCCGAGGTCGCGCCGCCGCAGGTCGTCGTGCGCGCCCAGTACCCCGGTGCCAACCCGCGCGTGATCTCCGAGACGGTCGCCGCGCCGCTGGAAGAGCAGATCAACGGCCTCGAAAACGTCCTGTACTTCGAGAGCCAGGCCACCGGCGACGGCGGCATGACGCTGACCGTCACGTTCAAGGTCGGCACCCACCCCGAGGCCGCCGAGACCGCGGTGCAGAACCGCGTCAACCGCGCGCTGCCGCGCCTGCCTGACATCGTGCGCACCATCGGCGTGACGACCGAGAAGTCCGCGCCCAACCTGACCATGGTGGTCCACCTGGTCAGCCCGGACAACTCGCGCGACGCGCTGTACCTGCGCAACTACGGCACGCTCAACGTGCGTGACGACCTGCTGCGCGTGCCCGGCATGGGCTCGGTGCTGGCCTTCGGTGCGGGCGACTACGCCATGCGCATCTGGCTGGACCCGCAGAAGCTCAGCAGCCGCAACATGACGTCGTCCGACGTCATCGGCGCCATCCGCGAGCAGAACACGCAGGTCGCGGCCGGCGTGGTCGGCGCCTCGCCGTCGCCCAAGGGCACGGAATTCCAGCTCTCCGTCAATGCGCAGGGGCGCCTGGCCACCGAGGAGGAGTTCGGCAACATCATCATCCGCGCCGAGCCCAAGACCGGCGCGATGGTGCGCGTCAAGGACGTGGGCCGCGTCGAGATCAGCGCCAACACCTACGCGCTGCGCAGCCTGCTGAACAACAAGGAAGCCGCGGCCATCGCCATCTTCCAGGCGCCCGGCTCCAACGCGCTGGCCATCTCGGACAACGTGCGCAAGACGATGGAGCGGCTCAAGCCCAACTTCCCCAAGGGCGTGGACTACGAGATCGTCTATGACCCCACGCGCTTCGTGCAGACCTCCATCGAGAAGGTCGTGCACACGCTGTTCGAGGCCGTCGCGCTGGTGGTGCTGGTGGTCATCATCTTCCTGCAGACCTGGCGCGCGTCCATCATCCCGCTGGTCGCCGTGCCGGTGTCCATCGTCGGCACCTTCGCGATGCTGCTGCTGCTGGGCTTCTCCATCAACACGCTGACGCTGTTCGGCCTGGTGCTGGCCATCGGCATCGTCGTGGACGACGCCATCGTGGTGGTCGAGAACGTCGAGCGCAACATCCAGGACGGCCTGACGCCGCGGGCCGCCACGATCAAGGCGATGCAGGAGGTCTCCGGGCCCATCATCGCCATCGCGCTGGTGCTGTGCGCGGTGTTCATCCCGCTGACGCTGGTGCCGGGCCTGACCGGCCAGTTCTACAAGCAGTTCGCCGCGACCATCGCCATCAGCACGGTCATCTCCGCGTTCAACTCGCTGACGCTCTCGCCGGCGCTCGCCGCCATCCTGCTGCGCCCGCATGACGCACCCAAGGACGCGCTGATGCGCGGCATGGAGCGCGTGTTCGGCCGCTTCTTCCACTGGTTCAACCGGTTCTTCCACCGCCGCTCCGAGGCCTATGGCCGCGGCGTCACCGGCATCCTGCGCCGCAAGGGCGCGGCACTCGTCGTTTACGCGCTGCTGCTGGGCGCCACGGTGCTGCTGTTCTCGCGCATCCCCAGCGGCTTCGTGCCCGCACCGGACAAGCAGTACCTGATCGGCATCGCGCAGCTGCCCGCCGGCTCCAGCCTGGACCGCACGGAAGAAGTCATCCGCAAGATGAGCGAGATCGCGCTGAAGACGCCGGGCATCGTCGACGCGGTCGCGTTCCCGGGCCTGTCGGTCGCCGGCTTCTCCGCGTCGCCCAACGAAGGCATCGTGTTCTTCGGCCTGGAGGGCTTCGACAAGCGCACCTCGCACGACAAGTCCAAGGAAGCCATCCTCGGCAGCGTCAACGGCGCCATCCAGCAGATCCAGGGCGCGCGCATGTTCGTCGTGCCGCCGCCGCCGGTGGACGGCCTGGGCGTGTCCGGCGGTTTCAAGGTGCAGGTGCAGGACCGCGGCAGCCAGGGCGAGCAGGCGCTGTACGCGGCCGTCTGGGGCACGCTGGGCCAGGTCTACGGCAACCCCAACACGAGCATCGGCACGCCGTACTCCAATTACGACATCAACGTGCCGCAGCTGTTCGCCAACGTGGACCGCACCAAGGCCAAGCAGATGGGCGTGGGCCTGGCGGACATCTACGACACGCTGCAGATCAACCTCGGCTCGCTGTACGTCAACGACTTCACCAAGTTCGGCAAGACCTACCAGGTCATCGTCCAGGCCGACGCGCCCTTCCGCGCCAAGGCGGACGACGTGGTCCAGTTCAAGACCCGCAACGGTGCCGGCGAGATGGTGCCGCTGGGCGCGCTGATGACCGTGGAGCCCACCTTCGGCCCCACGCGCGTCACGCGCTACAACGGCTTCCCGTCGGCCGACATCAACGGCGCGCCCAAGCCCGGGTTCTCCAGCGGCCAGGCCGAGGGCGAGATCGAGCGGCTGCTCAAGAGCCTGCCGCGCGGCATGAGCTACGAGTGGACCGACCTCAGCTACCAGGACCGCCTGACGCGCAACGTCACGCTGCCGGTGGTGGGCGTGGAGATCCCGACGCTGGCTGCGGTGCTGGGCTTCTCGGTGCTGCTGGTGGTGCTGGTGCTGGCCGCGCAGTACGAGAGCTGGAGCCTGCCGCTGGCCATCATCCTGATCGTGCCGATGTGCATCCTGTCCGCGCTCTTCGGCGTGTGGCTGTCGCACTTCCCGCCGTTCGGGCAGGCCGGGGACTTGAACGTCTTCACGCAGGTGGCGCTCGTCGTGCTCGTCGGGCTGGCGTGCAAGAACGCCATCCTGATCGTCGAGTTCGCCAAGGAGCTGGAGGAGCACGGCAAGTCCGTGACGGACGCCGTCATCGAGGCCTGCCGCCTGCGGCTGCGTCCCATCCTGATGACGTCCATCGCCTTCTGCGCCGGCGTCATCCCGCTGATCGCCGGCAGCGGTGCCGGCAGCGAGATGCGCCGCGCGATGGGCATCGCCGTGTTCGCCGGCATGCTGGGCGTGACGCTCTTCGGCATCTTCCTGACGCCGGTGTTCTACGCGCTGCTGCGCAAGGGCACCGAGCGGCGCCGCGCGCGTGCCGCCGCGCTGAAGGCCGAGATCGAGGCCTCCGCCCACGCCTTCCACCCGGGCATCGATGACGATGCTCCACCGACCAAGAAGGAGGGCCATTGACATGCTGAGCCGCCTCACACCTCTCGCGGCCGCGGCCCTGCTCGTCGGCTGTGCCGCGCCGGGCCTGTCGTCCAGCCCGGCCAACCTGGCACCGGCCCAGTTCGCGCAGCAGCCCGCCGTTCCCGCCGAGGCCAGCGGCACCGCCGCGACGATGACGCGTGCATTCGCCGACAGCGCGCAGCTGCAGCGTGTCGTCGACGACGTGCTGGCCAGCAACCGCGACCTGCGCGCCGCCGCCGCACGGCTGCGCCAGGCCGAGGCGCTGGCCGACGCCGCCGGTGCGCAGCGCCTGCCCAGCGTGGGCGTGGGCGCCAGCGCCAGCCGCCAGCGCGCCGCCAACGACCTGGGCCAGTTCAACAACTTCAATGCCTACGGCGTCAACGCCACGGCGCAGTGGGAGCTGGACCTGTGGGGCCGGCTGTCGGCCAACGCGCAGGCCGCCGGCTATGACGCCCAGGGCGCCGCGCTCGACCGCGACGCCGCCCAGCTCAGCCTGGCCGGCGCCGCGCTGAACCTGCAGGCCCAGCTCATCGGCCTGGGCCACCGCCTGGCGCTGGCCAAGGACACGCTGGTGGTGCAGAACCAGCTGCTGGACCTCGTGAAGGCCCGCGTCGGCGTCGGCCGTGGCACTGCGCTCGACCAGGCGCGCGCCGAAGCCCTCGTCGCGCAGACCTCGGCCAGCGTGCCCGCGCTGCGCAACGCCGCCTGCCTGACGCGGCTGCAGCTGGACACGCTGCGCGGCCAGCCGCCGGCCGACTGCGACAAGGCCGACACCGACCCGCTGCCCGCCATGCCCGAGCCGCGCCTCGTCAGCCTCGGCACGCTGCCCGACCCGGCCGGCCTGCTCGCCCAGCGGCCGGACGTGAAGGCCGCCGCCGTGCGCGCCCAGGCCGCCGCCGCCCGCGCGCAGGTGGCGTGGGCCGCGCGCTGGCCCACGCTGGGCCTGACCGGCCAGATCGGCTGGAGCGCTGCGCGTGCCGGCGACCTGTTCAAGAGCGCCACGCAGGTCCACAGCCTGGGCGCAGCGTTGAACTGGAACTTCCTGGACTTCGGCGCGCGCAAGGCCGAAGAAACCGCCGCGCGAGCGGGGTTCGATGCCGCGGTTGCCAGTGCCGAGCAGGCGCAACTCGTGGCCTTGCAGGATGCCCAGGGCAGCCTGTCGACCTTGCGCGAAACCGAGCTGCAGGCCGTGTCGCAGGCCGCCGCGGCCGAAGCCACCGCCCGCGCCCGCGAACTGGCCTTGAGGCGCTATGAAGCCGGCGTGGCCGACTTCTATTCACTGCTCACCGCAGAGCAGGACCGGCTCGCGGCGCAGGATGCGCTGATCCAGGTGCAGACCAACCGCGCCACCGCCCTGCTGGCCGTCCACAAGGCCTTCGCGGCCCGGTTGACGGCGCCCTGAGCGAGGGCGGGGCGGGCTGGCTCGGTCAGTGGAAGAAGAAGTAGATGACGACCAGCACCAGGGCCGGAACGCCGAGCAACCAGGCAACGATGTACTTGAACATGACAGGCCTCACTGAAGTTTGATCGAGGGAGTCATGGTCGCGCCGCCACGGCGGTGGCGCGGTCGGCGGTGACCGGCGGCCCGCGTCGGACAAGCCGCCAAGCGCGGGTCAGGAAGCTGCAACGATGCGCGCGGCCAGCAGTGTCAGGCTGCGCCGGTGCGCATCGGCCAGCGCATCCGCCTGCGCGGCGCAGTCCACCGTCAGCGCCGTGCTGCCCGCCGCCGGCAGGGCGGTGTTCGCCGGTGCGTGCAGCGGCGCCCAGCGCCAGCGCGCGCGCAGCGTCAGCTGCAGGCCCGCGCCAGCGCTGCGCGCCAGCCATTCGTCCACCTGCACCGTCAGCCGCAGCGACTCGATGCCGTTGGCCGGTGCCGTGCCGAGCGTGACCGGGTAGGGCTGGCGCAGCCGCGCCAGGTCTTCCGTCAGCACGCGCGGCAGCGCGTCGCGCAGCGGCTCGGCCCAGCGCGCCTCGGGCCACGGCCGCAGGCCGGCGCTGCGCTCGGCGACGAGGATCTCGTCACGGTCCAGCAGCTCGGGCATCGCCACCTGCGGGCTCAGCACCCACGCGCGGCCGTCCTGGCCGGGCCTGGCGTCGGGCGGCAGCGTGGGCGCGCCGGTGAGGCCGTACAGGCGGCGCGGCGGCGTGTCGCGCGTCGCGCAGCCCACGAGGGGCAAGGCCAGCGCCGCCAGCAGCAGGTGCAGGCCGTCGCGGCGGCGCAGGCGGGCAGGCGTGGCCAGGGCTGGGATCGTCGTCATCGTGCAGGCTCCCCGGTGGGGTTGGGATCGGGCTTGCGGCCGCGCAGCAGCGCGTCGGGCTGGGCGTCCAGCGAATTGGACAGCTGCCGCAGCGCACGCGCGGCCGACGACAGGTCGCGCATCGTGCGTTCGGTCTGCTGCAGCAGCGGGCCGTCGCTGTCGGCCGTCTCGCGCAGCGAGGCGCTGGCGCGGCGCAACTCGTCCAGCGCGCGCTGCAAGTCCTTCACGACGGCGCCGTTCGGGTCCAGCAGCTCGCTGGCGCGGTCGGCGCCGCGGCCCACGCTGGACGCCGCCTCCGACACGCGGCTGCCGGCGCGGTCCACGCTGGCCAGCGCGCGCATCGCGCTGTCACTCAGCGGCGCGGCGCGGCGGTCCAGCTGCTCGGCCAGCTTGCGGGCATGGGCGGCGGTCGCGGCAAAGTCCTTCAGCCCCTGCTTGAGTTCCGGCCCGGTGGCGAACGCATGCGCGGCGCCGGCGATCTGGCTCAGGTCGTCGAGGATCTTGCGCAGGTCGATGCCGTCGAGCTGGTTCTTCAGCGCCTGGAAGACGGTGGACGTGGTCGGGATCTCGGTGGCGTCTTCCTTGTAGCCGCCGTGCAATGCGCCGCTCTGCTTGGGGCGCAGGTCCAGGTCCACGTAGAGCTGGCCGGTCACCAGGCTCTGCGTGCCGAGCTGCGCGGTCAGCCCGCGCTCGATCAGCGTGGGCAGCGCGTGGCCGATGTCGCCATGGTTGCGGCGACCGTCCAGGTCGCGGATGGCGTCGGTGTCCAGGTCGGCGACGACCGGGATGGCATAGCCGTCGGTCTTGCGGTCGTAGTACACGCGGATCTCCGTCACGTCGCCCACGTGCACGCCGCGGAACACCACCGGCGCGCCCTTCTGCAGCCCGTAGACCGAGCCGGTGAAGAACATGACGACGCGCTGGGGCTTCTTGAACCAGTGGTTGCCCGGCAGCGCGATGAGCGCGATGGCCAGCACCGCGGCGGCGCCGACGACGAAGGCGCCGATCAGGAAAGGGCTGGCGCGGCGGCGCTTCATGCGGGTTCCTTTGGCTGTGGATGTTCGGTGTCGTGGCTCTGGTACTTGCCGCGGGTCAGGAACTCGCGCACCGGCGCCGGGCCGCTGTCGCGCAGTTCGTCGGGCGGGCCGAGCGCCGTGGCGGTGTGGGCCTGGACGTCCAGGAACAGCACGCGGTCGGCCACGGCGAACAGGCTGTCCAGCTCGTGCGTGACCAGCACGATGCCGGTGCCCAGGTCGCGCTTCAGGCGCACGATCAGGTCGTCCAGCCGCGCCGACGTCAGCGGGTCCAGGCCGGCGGACGGCTCGTCCAGGCACAGCAGCGGCGGGTCCAGCACCAGCGCGCGGGCGATGGCCGCGCGCTTGCGCATGCCGCCCGACAGCGCGGCGGGCTCGGCGTCGAAGGTGGCCGGATCGTTCAGCCCGGCCAGGGCCAGCTTGAAGCGTGCCAGCTGCTCGCGCCGGGGCGCGTCCAGCGCGGTGTACAGCTCCAGCGGCAGCATCACGTTCTCGCCCACGGTCATGCTGCTCCACAGCGCGCCGGCCTGGAAGGCCACGCCGATCTCGCGGTGCGGCGGGTCGTCGCCGTGCACGTCGCGGTTCGCGCCGCCGGCCGTCCACGTCACGTGGCCCGTCTGCGGCTTCTGCAGGCCGATCATGTGGCGCAGCAGCGTGCTCTTGCCGCAGCCGCTGGCGCCCACGATCGCCAGCACCTCGCCGGCCAGCACGTCGAACGTCAGGCCATGCTGCAGTTCGCGGCCGCCGGCATGCAGGCTCAGGTTCTCGACGCGCATCAGCACGTGCTTGTCGGTGCCCGGTGCTGCAGCCATCACCAGCCCAGGCGCTGGAAGATGACGGTCAGCGTCGACGCGGCGACCACCATCCAGACGATGGCCTGCACGACAGCCGCCGTCGTCGCCTCGCCCACGGCCTGCGCGCTGCGCCCGGCGTTCAGGCCTTGCCGGCAGCCGGCCATCGCCACGAGCATCGCGTACACGCTGCCCTTGAACAGGCCGATGGCCAGGTCGCCCATCTCCAGCGCCTCGCGCGTGGTCGACAGGTAGGCCGTCGCCGGCACGTCGTACAGCATCACGGCCACGCCCCATCCCACGCCCAGGCCGGCCACGCCGGCGCACAGGGTCAGCAGCGGCCCGGTGATGAGCAGCGCCAGCATGCGCGGCAGCACCAGGTGCTCGACCGGGTCCACGCCCAGCGTCGTCAGCGCGTCGATCTCCTCGCCCGCGCGCATGCTGCCGATCTGCGCTGCGAACGCCGCCCCCACGCGGCCGGCCAGCACGATGCCCACCACCAGCGCCGAGATCTCGCGCACCACGCCGATGGTCACCAGGTAGGCGATGAAGCTCTGCGCGCCGAAGCGCTTGAGTTGCTCCGCGCCCATGTACGCGACGATGAGCGCCACCAGCGAGCTGACCAGCAGCACGATGGGCAGGCTGCGCGGGCCGGTCTGCTCGATCTGCCACATCAGGTCGGACAGGCGCATGGCGCTGCGCCCGCGCACCAGCCGGCCCAGCGCGCCCAGCAGGTCGCCGACGAACACCAGCGTCTTGCGCCACTCCGGGTCCGGCCGCGCGTCGTCCGCGTCGGCGGCCGGCCGCTTCTGCGGCGCGCCGTCCGCGGGCGGCAGGCTCAGTTCCAGCAGCGGACGCAGGCCGCGCGGCAGGCCGGCCAGATCCAGGGCCACGCCGCCGCGCGCCAGCGGCGCGAGCGCCTGCCACAGCGCCGCCGCGAACGACGGCTGCCAGTGCGACACGGCCGCGCTGTCGAAGGTCACGCGCGTGCCCTGCGCCACCGTCAGCCCGGCGGGCGGGGGCGGCATCTGCGCGCCGGCTTCGTGCCAGTCCCCGGCCAGCACGAGGCGCCACTGGGCGCCTTCGCCCTCCCAGCGCGCGCTCGACCCCGTGCCGGCGTGGTCGCCGTCGGCAGGGGGAGTCAGTGCAGCGGGCAGGGCCTGGGACACGGGCAGGGCAGCAAAACGTCAGGATGGACAGATGCTCTGCGGCAACGGCGACTTCGCAGCCCGGACGCGGGCGGTGCGCGTTGTAGGACAGCACGCCGCGCCGTTCGCTGTCGGTGCCCGCCGACACCCCGAAGGCGGCCCGGACGATGCCGCGCGCTCGGGCCGTTGCGCACAGTCGGGGTCTAGCCACCCCAGGACGACCGCCATGACCCAGCACACCACGCCACGCGGTGCCGCCGTGCCCCAGGGGCCGGCGTTGCCGCACGAACGCGACCCGCAGACCGCCGACACCAACCCCAAGCCGGATGCGCAGGTGCGCCGCGCCGCGAAGGACTTGCAGCAAGGCCAGGTCGACACCGACCTGCGGGCCACCCCGGGCCTGGACGCGGACCGCCGCGGCGCCCTGGTGAAGGGCGGCGAGCACGGCGCCGGCGACGCCAAGCCGCGCGCCGGCCGCTGACGGGGCCAACGGCACGGCGCGCGGGGCGAGCCGCGTCCGCCGCGCGCGGCGGGCGGGCTAACCTCGCGGCATGTCCATCCTGCTGCGCCGCTGGCGCCTGCCCTACCTGGCGCTGCTGGCCGTCGTCGCCCTGCTGCTGAGCGCGTCGTCCCTGGAGGCCTACCGCCTGGGCGGCGGCACGCGGCCGTGGGAGCCGTTCCTGTGGGAGTTCAGCTCCGTGGCCGTCATCGGCGTGCTGGCGCTGGGCCTGCACGCCCTCGTCGGTGCGCTGCGTGGCCGGCCCTGGCCGCGCCAGCTCGCCGCGCACGCGCTGGCCCTGCCGGCCTTCAGCCTCGCCCACATCGGCGGCATGTTCGGCCTGCGCCTGCTCGTGTACGGCCTCGTCGGTGTCGGCTACCGGCCCGACGACCTGCCCACGCTGCTGGTGTTCGAGGGCGGCAAGGACGCGGTGACCTACATCAGCTTCTGCCTGATCTCGCGCGGCATCTGGATGGCGCGCGCCGCCGCGCAGGGCGCACAGGAGCTGGACCGCGCCCGCCGCGAACTGGCCGAGGCCCGCCTGGCGCGGCTGGCCGACCAGGTGCAGCCGCACTTCCTGTTCAACACGCTGAACCTGATCAGCTCGGTCATGTACGAGGACGTGGCGCGCGCCGACCGGCTGCTGTGCCGGCTGGCCGACCTGCTGCGCCAGACGCTGGCCGCCCAGCAGCGCGTTGAGCACACGGTGCACGAGGAGCTGGCGCTGGTGCAGCCCTTCCTCGAACTGATGCAGGCCCGCTTCGGGCCCGAGCGCCTGGTCGTGCAGATCGACGCCGACGCCGCGGCGCGTGAATGCCGGCTGCCGGCGCTGCTGCTGCTGGCCCCGGTGGAGAACGCCGTCAAGCACGATGTCGCGCGGCACCGCGGCCGTGTGACGGTGAGCGTGCGTGCCGAGCGGGTCGGTGATCGGCTGCGGCTCGTCGTCAGCAACCACGGTGACACGGCCGTGCCCGAGGCCGCGCCCGATCCCGACGGTGGCCTGGGCCTGCGCAACCTGCGCGAGCGGCTGCAAGGCCGCTACGGCGACGCAGCGACGCTGGCCTTCGGGCCGGACGGGGGCGGCATGACGCTGCGCGTGGAGCTGCCATGCGCGTGCTGATCGTCGACGACGAACCCGCCGCGCGCGCCAAGCTGCGCCGCCTGCTGGCCGCCGAGGCCGACGTGGCCGAACTGCTGGAAGCGCCCGACGCGCCCGCGGCGCTGGCGCTGGTGGCCACGCTGGCGGCGCCGCCGGACCTGGCGCTGCTGGACATCGAGATGCCCGGCGGCAGCGGCGTGCAGCTGGCCGCCGCGCTGCGCGAGGTGGGCGTGCGCTGCGTGGTGTTCTCCACCGCCCATGCCGAGCATGCGCTGCAGGCCTTCGAACTGGCCGCGCTGGACTACCTCCTCAAGCCCTACACGGCCGAGCGCCTGGCCGCCGCGCTCGGGCGCGTGCGCGAGCAGCTCGCGCGGCCGGCCGCGCCGGTGGGCCTGCACTGGGTGGAGGGCGAGCGCGTGGCGCTGGCCGACGTGCAATGGATCGGCGCCGCGGACAACTACGTTGAGCTCCACCTGCCGGCGCGCAGCCTGCTGGAGCGCGCCACGCTGGCCGACGCGCTCGCGCGCCCCGGCTGGGCGGCGCGCTTCCTGCGCGTGCACCGCAGCCATGCGGTCAACCCGGCGCACGTCGTGCGCATCGAGCGCCTGGGCAGTGGCGAGGCGCTGCTGACGCTGACCGGCGGCGAGAAGCTGCGCGTGTCGCGCGGCTACCGCGGCACGCTCGATCAACTGGCCCCCTGAGCCACGCGGTTCGCCCCGCCGTGCTCGCGCGCCGGGCCGCGGCCCGCGACGCTGGTGGCCATGACCGCACAACGCCTGCCTTTCCTCGACGGCCTGCGCGTCGCCGCCTTCGCGCTGCTGATCCCGTACCACGTGGGCATGTACTACGTGACCTGGGACTGGCACGTGAAGAGCCCGGCGGCCAGCAGCGCGCTGGAGCCCTTCATGCTGCTCACCGCGCCGTGGCGGCTGGGGCTGCTGTTCCTCATCGCCGGCGCGGCCTGCCAGGGGCTGGCCGCCAAGCGCGGCGCGCTCGGCGCGCTGAAGGACCGCTCGCTGCGCCTGCTGCTGCCGCTGCTGTTCGGCATGGCGGTCATCGTCACGCCGCAGGCCTACTTCGAGGTGCTGACCAAGGTGCCGGCGCAGTTGCCGGGCGACGGCGGCTACCTGGACTTCTGGCAGGCCTACCTGCACGGCGGCAAGTACTGCCGCGGCAACGACTGCATGACGGTACCCACATGGAACCACCTGTGGTTCCTGCCCTACCTGTGGCTGTACGCGGCGCTGGGCGTGCTGCTGTCGGCCGCGCTGCGCTTCAAGCCGCGCGCCGTGCACCTGCCGGTGTGGGCGTGGCTGCTGTTGCCGGCGGTGCCGCTGGTGCTGGCGCGAATCCTCGTGTTCCCGCATCACCCGAGCACGCACAACTTCGTGCATGACCTCTACAACCACCTGCAGTACGGCTGGCTGTTCGCGCTGGGCTGGCTGAGCCGCACGCCGCTGGCCGAGGCGCTGTGGCCCGCGGCGCTGAAGCTGCGCTGGGCCGCGCTCGCGGCGGCGCTGGCCGGCTGGGCGCTGCTGATCGCCTACTTCACGCATTACGCCGACACGCCGCCGCCCACGTCGGTACTGGTGGCGCAGCGCGTGCTGTGGGCCGGCATGAGCGGGTGGGCCATCGTCGCGGCCTGCGGCTGGGCGCAGCGCGCCTTCCCGCGCGAGTCGCCGCGGCTGCGCCAGGCCAGCGCGGCGGTGTTCTGCTTCTACATCCTGCACCAGAGCGTCATCGTGCTGCTGACCCAGGCGCTCAAGCCGCTGGCCCTGCCCTGGGGGCTGGAAGCCGTGCTGCTGGTCGCGCTGACCTTCGCGAGCTGCGGCATCGCCTACGTCGGCCTGCGGCGCGTGCCGGGCCTGGCGCTGCTGCTCGGCATCCAGCGCCGCTGAGGCGATGCGGGCACGTCGTTTGCCGGGGTGCCGCATCGACGGGGGGACTTCATGGATCAATCTCGCGGCCGGCTGCGTGCCGGGCTGTCGCGGACAGGGGTGGCGCTGCTGATGCTGGCGAGCGTGGCGTGCAGCTCGCTGCCCGAGCGCGATGCGCAGGTGCGGCCGCTGCCGCCGCGCCAGACGGCGGCACAGGTGACGATGCAGGGCCGCGATGGTCCCGTGAGCGCGGCCGCGCAGGCCCAGGCGCTGGCGCGCGTGAGCGACGAGGGCAACGGCGCGCTGTTCCAGCGCCACCTGGGCGTGCTGGCGGCCGATGGCGAGGCGCAGCTGTGGCGCGGCAACCAGGCGCGGCTGCTGGTGGACGGCCCGGCCACGTTCGCGGCGATGAAGGCCGCCATCAGCGCGGCGAAGCAGCGCCTGCTGGTGCAGTTCTACATCGTCGAGGGCGAAGGCGTGGCCGCCGAGGTCGGCGAGTTGCTGCTGAGCAAGGCGGCACAGGGCGTGCAGGTGGCGCTGATGTACGACAGCATCGGCTCGTTCGGCACCGACGCCGCGTTCTTCGACCGCCTGCGCGACGGCGGCGTGTCCGTGTGCGCCTTCAACCCGCTGAACCCGCTGGAGCGCCCCGGCCACTGGGGCGTGCTGGAACGCAGCCATCGCAAGATGCTGGCCGCCGACAGCGACGTGGCCTTCACCGGTGGCATCAACCTCAGCAACGTCTACGCCAAGGGGTCGTTCGGCAGCGGGCGCAGCAAGCGCGCCGCCCCCAGCGACGCCGCCGCCGACAAGGGCTGGCGCGACACGCAGGTGGAGCTGCGCGGCCCGGTCGTCGCCGCGTTGGTGACGCAGTTCCGCGAGTCCTGGGCGGAGCAGGGTTGCAGTGGCCAGCTGGCGCCTGACCCGGCGCCGCGTGTGAAAGAGCCCGGCCAACGTGTCGTGAAGCTGGTCGCCGGCAAGCCGGACAACGGCGTCAACCCGACCTACACCGCGCTGCTGCGTGCCATCGACGCCGCGCAGCGCAGCGTGCAGCTGACGATGGCCTACTTCGCCCCGGGGCCCGACCTGGTGCAGGCGCTGTGCGACGCGGCGCAGCGCGGCGTGCAGGTCGCGCTGGTGCTGCCGGGGCAGAGCGACGTGGCGCTGGTGCTGCATGCCGCGCGCTCGCGCTATGCGCAGATGCTGAAGGCCGGCGTGCAGATCCACGAGATGCCGCAGACGGTCATGCATGCCAAGACCGCGGTGATCGACGGGGTGTTCTCCAGCGTCGGTTCGAGCAACCTCGACTGGCGCAGCATCGTCGGCAACCAGGAGATGGACGTCATCGTGCTGGGCGACGACTTCGGCCAGGAGATGCAGGCGCTGTTCGCCCGCGACGTGGCCGCCTCGCAGCGCATCGACCCCGCGCAGTGGGACAGGCGCGGCCTGGGCCAGCGCATGCTCGAAGGCTTCGCGCGCCTGGTGGAGCCGCTGCTCTGAGGCGCGCCGGCACCTGTCCTACAGCGCGCACCTGCCGCCGCTGACGAGCGGCGGCCCGCCGGCCGGCCAGACTGACGGCACCGCAGCACCTGCTGCGCCGACCAGGAGACCGCCATGAGATCTGCAGGCAACCCCGGCACCAGCCGCTGGCACAAATACCTGCCGGCCTACGGCGCGCCGCCGCGCGCCGAGGAAACGACCACGGTGGTCGTCGAGCGCAGGCGCTCCAGCGTCGGCGCGTGGCTGCTGGCGCTCGGCCTGGGTGCGGTGATCGCCGTGGTGGCCGTCATGAGCCTGCAGGACCCGCGCAGCGTGGGCACGCAGCTCGACGACACCGTGGCGAACGTGCGTGCCGTGGGCAGCGAGGCCGGCCAGACGCTGGCCGAGTCGGGCACCGTGGTGGCCGATGCCTCGCAGGGCGCCGTCGCTGGCGTCAACACGGCCCTCAGCGATGCCGGCATCAGCGTGAAGGTCAAGGCCGCACTCGCCGTCGACCCGGCGCTGCGCGCCTCGCGCATCACCGTGGAAACGTCCAATGGCGTCGTGCGCCTGGAAGGCCCGGCCCCGGACGCCGCGGCCAAGGAGCGCGCCAGCGTGCTGGCCAGCGCGCCCCAGGGCGTGCGCGCCGTGGACAACCGCCTGGCGCTGCCGCAGGCCGGGCAGGTGGTGGCCGTCAACGAGGGCGCCGCTGTCAACCTGCCATCGGCCCAGGCGCCGGTGGCGAGTGCCGTGGCGGGCGGCGCCGTTCGCTGAAGTCCGCCGCTAGCGGCGCAGCGCCGAAATCTCGGCGCCGATCTGCCCCAGCGGCACCTGGCGCATCACCGCGCCACGCTTGACGGCCTCCTTGGGCATGCCGAAGACGACGCAGGAGGCCTCGTCCTGCGCCAGCGTGTGCGCGCCGGCCTGGCGCATCTCCAGCAGCCCCGCCGCGCCGTCGTCGCCCATGCCGGTCATGATGATGCCCAGCGCGTTCGCGCCGGCGCTGCGGGCCACCGAGCGGAAGAGCACGTCCACGGACGGCCGGTGGCGGTTGACGAGGGGCCCGTCCACGACATCGACGTGGTACTGCGCACCGCTGCGCTTGAGCAGCAGGTGCCGCCCGCCCGGCGCGATCAGCGCACGGCCGGGCATGACGCGGTCGCCGCTGGCCGCCTCCTTGACGGTGATCTCGGACAGGCTGTCCAGCCGCGCCGCGAAGGCCGCGGTGAACTTCTCCGGCATGTGCTGGACGATGACGATGCCCGGGCACACCCGGGGCAGCCCGGTCAGCACCTGTTCGAGCGCCTGCGTGCCGCCGGTGGACGTGCCGATCGCGACGATGCGCTCGGTGGTCTTGACCATCGCCGTCGGCGAGCCGGCGGGCAGGATGGCGTCGGCGTTGAGCTTCTGCGCCACCTGCTGCGGCCCGGCCGCGCGGGCGGCCAGGTGGCGCACGTTGGCACGCGCCGCGGCCCGCACGGCGGCCACCAGTTCATCGCCCGACTCGAGCAGGAAGTCCTTCAGGCCGATCTTGGGCTTGGTGACGATGGCCACGGCGCCTGCCGCCATCGCCTCGATGGTGGTGCGCGCGCCTTGCTCGGTGAGCGTGGAGCAGATGACGACGGGCGTCGGCCGCTCCTCCATGATCTGGCGCAGGAAGGTGATGCCGTCCATGCGCGGCATCTCCACGTCCAGCACGATGACGTCGGGCCAGCTCAGCCGCATGCGCTCGCGCGCGAGCAGCGGGTCGGCGCAGGCGGCAATGACCTCGATGCCCGGCGCGCGCTCGAGCAGGCCGCTCACGACCTGGCGCACGACGGCCGAGTCGTCGACGACGAGGGTTCGAATGGTTTTCATGAGGGAGTCGGTTGTGGCCCTTCGGGAGGGCGGGGAGCTTGCGCGGCGCGCAGCACGGGCAGGCGGGTCTGGTGGTCGCGCAGCCAGGCCGGCAGGTCATCGCCGGGGAGCGCGCGGCCGATCAGCCAGCCCTGGCAGATGTCGCAGCCGTAGCGGTGCAGCCAGGCCCAGTCCTCCAGCGTCTCGACGCCTTCGGCCACGGTGGTCAGCCCCAGCCGGGAGGCCATCTCGATGGACGACTGCAGCATGACGCGCAGTTGCGGGTTGGCATGCGCGCCGTTCACGAAGCTGCGGTCGATCTTCAGCTCGCTGAAGGGCGCGCGCGCGAGCTGCTGCATGGACGAGAAGCCGGTGCCGTAGTCGTCGATGGACAGGCCGTAGCCCGCCATGCGCAGCCGCGCGAGCGTGCCCAGGGACAGGCCTTCGCAGCTGATCAGCGCGCTCTCGGTGACCTCCAGCACCAGCTGCTCGGGGCGCAGCCCGGCCTCGCGCATGAGGGCGCCGATCTCGCCGACGAGGCTGCTGGAGTCGAGCAGCTTGGGCGACAGGTTGACCGCGACCGACAGCGTCAGCCCGCGGGCCTGCCACTGCGCCACGCGGGCCGTGGCCTGCCTGAGGATGGACAGCGTCAGCGCGTGGATCAGGCCCTCGGCCTCCGCCACCGGGATGAAGCGGTCCGGTGCCACCGGGCCGTCGATGTCGTCGGTCCAGCGGGCCAGCGCCTCGACGCCGCGGATCAGGCCGCTGCGCACGTCGATCTTGGGCTGGAAGTGGGGCTGGATGGCGCCGCGCTCGATGGCCAGCGCCAGCCGCGACGGCGCCACGCTGGCGAGCGGGTGCCGGCCCGGCGCGCCGCGGGGGGCGGGCGCCTGCAGGCAGCCGGCCAGCGCGGTGCTGAGCACCTCCAGCGTCAGCGGCTTGCGCGCCGCGCGCGACACCGGCAGGCCGTGCGCGCGCGCCATCTCCAGCACCGCGGTGACCAGGGTGGACTCGCGTGTGGATGCGACGACGACCGGGATCTTCAGCGCGCGCGCCTGCAAGTGCTGGATCAGCTCCACGCCGTCCATGACCGGCATGTGCAGGTCGATGACCATGGCGTCGGGCATCTCATGCAGCGTGTCCAGCAGCGCCAGCGCCTCGGCACCGTTGGATGCCTGGTGCACGCAGGCCACGCCCAGCACGTCCAGCAGGGCGGCCAGGTGGGCGCGCTGCACCCCGCTGTCCTCGACGATCAGCACCGCGTTGACGCGGCCTCGCAGACTCCCTTTCATGCTTCCTCCAGTGGTGCGGGCCGGGTTGTCGTCCCCCGGCTTGCCCGCGTGGCATCGAGTTCGGTCTGGCGGGCCCAGACGTCGCCGGATGCGATGTCGAAGACGATGACCCGGTGCCCGTAGCCGTACAGGCAGCTGGACACCAGCTCGATGCCGAGTTCGCCCAGCAGCATCAGCGCCGCGTGGCCGTTGCGCTGGCCGACCTGGTGCGGCATCTGGCGCGCCCAGTCCGGGAACATGTGCGCGCCGCCGAAGACCTTGGCCTCGCAGTCGCGCGGCGTGATGCCCAGGCGCTCCAGGTCCTGCAGCATCAGCATCAGCGCCTCGGTGCCGTAGCGCGCATCCAGCGACGGCCGGCGGCGGCCCGGCGCGGGGTCGGGCCGGTCGGCCAGCAGGAAATGCGACATCGCGCCCACCCGCGAAGCCGGATGCCACAGCGTGATCGAGACGCAGGACCCGAGCAGCGTGCGCACACGGTGGCGCGCGTCGCCGACGAAATGCTCGCCCGGCGCCAGGTGGACGAGGCGGCGTTTCACGGCCGGCCCCCGGGCTTGCGGTAGACCGAGGGCGCCACGGCCACGACCTCGTCGTTGATGCCGTTGAGGTTCTCCGAATGGCCGATCAGCAGGTGCCCGCCGGGCTTGAGCACGCTGAGCACCCGCGACACCACCTGGCGCTTGGTGTCGCCGTTGAAATAGATCATCACGTTGCGCAGGAAGATCAGGTCGTAGCTGCCGGCCTTGGGCAGCGACTCCATCAGGTTCAGGTGGCAGAACTGCACGCGGTCGCGCAACGGCCGCTGGATCAGCAGCGAGCCGTCGTGGTCGCCGAAGCCGCGCAGGCAGTAGCGGCGCAGGTAGTCCGCCGGCACATGCCGGGTGCGCTCCAGCGGGTAGTGGCCGGTGCGCGCGCGCTTGAGCACGCGGGTGCTGATGTCCGACCCCATGACCTCCCAGCCCTGCGCGCCGATGACGTCGTCCAGCACCATGGCGATGCTGTAGACCTCTTCGCCGCTGGAGCAGGCCGCGCTCCACACGCGCAGCGGCCGGCGCGCCTCGGCGGCCTGCGCGGCGAACTTGCGCAGCAGCTCGAAGTGCTTGGGCTCGCGGAAGAAGTAGGTTTCGTTGGTGGTCAGCAGGTCCACGGCGACCTGCATCTCGCCGGGCACCTTGCCGCCCAGGATCAGGTCCAGGTAGGCCGCGAAGCTCTCGCAGCCGTGGGCAGCCAGGCGCTTGGACAGGCGCCCGCTGACGAGGGCCTTCTTGGAGGCCGACAGCGTGATGCCGGCGGTCTCGTAGATGAAGTCGCGGAATCGCGTGAACTCGGCGTCGGAAATCGTCACCATCATGGCGGGCCGTGCTCAGGCGGCATCCTGCAGCGCTTCCTGGGCGGGGTGGGCCAGCGCTGACAGTTCATCCAGCGACAGCGCACGCGACACCTCCAGCAGCACGACGAACTTGCCGCGCAGCTTGCCGATGCCGGCGATGAACTCGCGCCGGATCGAGGCCCCGAAGCTGGGGGCGTCCTCGATGTCTTCGGGCGGGATGTCGACGACCTCGCTGACGGCGTCCACCATGACGCCCAGCACCGGGCTGTCCGAGCCGTCCGCCACTTCGACGATGACGATGCAGCTGCGCCGCCCGGCCAGGCTGGCCGGCTTGCCGAAGCGCATCGCCAGGTCGACGACGGGCACCACCGCGCCGCGCAGGTTGATCACGCCGCGCACGCTGCGCGGCATCATCGGCACCTCCGTCAGGCCGCGGAACTGGATGATCTCCTTGATCGACAGGATGCCGATCGCGAACGTCTCGCCGGCCAGGTTGAACGTCAGGTACTGGGACGGCAGCCCGGCGGGCGCGCTGAGGGACAGGCTCATGGCACCTCCTCAGAAGCGCGCGAACTGGGACTCGTCGATGCCCAGGTCGTCGTCGTCGGCCGTCGTGGCCAAGGCCGCATTGCGGGTGAGCTTGGCGCGGCGCGGCGCGGCGGGCCTGCCGGCGGCGCGGGCCGCGCCATGGCTGGCACGTGCCGGGGCCTTGCCGCCCTGCGACATGCCCAGCTTGAAGAAGCTCATGGCCTGCTGCAGCTGCTCGGCCTGAGAACTCATCTCCTCGGCCGTCGCGGCCAGCTCCTCGGAGCTGCTGGCGTTCTGCTGCGTGGTCTGGCTCAACTGGCTCACGGCCGCGTTGATCTGGCCGACGCCCGAGGACTGCTCCTCGCTGGCGGCCGTGATCTCCTGCACCAGGTCCGAGGTCTTGCGGATGCTGGGCACCATCTCGTCGAGCAGGCGGCCGGCGCGCTCGGCCAGCTCCACGCTGCTGGAGGCCACCTCGCCGATCTCCTGCGCCGCGACCTGGCTGCGCTCCGCGAGCTTGCGCACCTCGGCCGCCACGACCGCGAAGCCCTTGCCATGCTCGCCGGCACGGGCGGCCTCGATGGCCGCGTTCAGCGCCAGCAGGTTGGTCTGGTAGGCGATGTCGTCGATGATGTTGATCTTGCTGGCGATCTGCTTCATCGCGGCGACGGTCGACTTGACCGCCTCGCCCCCTTCGTTGGCCTGGCTGGACGCCTGCGACGCCATGCCGTCGGTGACCTTGGCGTTCTCGGTGTTCTGCGCGATCGACGCGGTCATCTGCTCCAGCGACGCGCTGGTCTCCTCCACGCCTGCGGCCTGCTCGCTGGCCGCCTGGGCCAGCGACTGCGCCGTGGCGCTGACCTCCTCGGAGGCGCCGGCCAGCGCTTCGGCGCCGGCGTTCACTTCGGCCACCACCTGGGTCAGGCGCTGCGTCATGTGCTGCATCGCGTTCAGCAGCTGGCCGACCTCGTCGCGCGAGGTGCTCTCGATGACGACCGTCATGTCGCCCTCGGCGAGCCGGTTGGCCACTTCGACGGCCCGGCCGATGGGCCGGCTGACGCTGCGGCTGATGAACCAGCCCAGCGCGGCGCCCAGCACCACGCCGCCGATGAGGATGAGGATCAGCAGCTGGCGGCTCTCGGCGTAGAGCCGGTCGCTCTCGTCGTTGGCCTTGCTGGCGCGCTCTTCCTTCTGTTTGGTCAGCTCCGACAGCATGTCGTCCATCGCATTGGCCTTCTCGCGCACGCTGGCCAGGCCCTGGCTGAGGGCCTCGTCGCGCTCCTGCAGCTTCTGCGCCGCCGCCAGCGTCAGCACGCGCTGCATCTCGGCCAGGTAGTTTTCCCACTGGCGGTCGAAGCTCGCGAAGATCTCCTTGGCGCGGTCGCTGACGAACAGCGGCCGGGCCTTGGCCATGTAGTCCTTGACCGCGGCGCTGGACTTCTGGATCGCGGCCAGGTGGCGGGCGCGTTCGTCCTGCGACGTCGACAGCAGGTAGTTGGCGCGGGCACGGCCGATGTAGATCAGCTCGATGTTGGCTTCCTTGATCGTCGACAGCCCGATCAGCTCGCGTTCGTACATGTTGGTCGCGAGGTCGTTGATCTGGCCCGCGTTGCGCAGCCCGATCATGCCGACGACGATGCTGATGGAGGCCACCAGCAGGAAGCCTGCGATCAGACGCACGCCGATCTTGAGGTTAGAGAACATGTGTAGCTCCTGGGAGATGTGGGTGCCGCCTCAGGCGACGACGGAAT
Organism: Roseateles sp.; assembly: GCF_965229315.1. Classification (GTDB taxonomy): domain Bacteria; phylum Pseudomonadota; class Gammaproteobacteria; order Burkholderiales; family Burkholderiaceae_C; genus Pelomonas. Next base: position 430,381 of record NZ_CBDDJA010000001.1, on the reverse strand, counting down.
CGGTGGGGATGGGACGCCGGCAGGCCTGCTGGACCAGGGCCGGGACGTCGAGGATGAGGACGACGTCCCCGTTGCCGCGGATGCTGGAACCGCTGATGCCCTTGGCCTGGGAGAAGACGCGGGACAGCGGCTTGATGACGGTCTGGGCCTCGCCGAGCAGCGTGTCGACGACCAGGCCCAGCCGGTCGCGGCCCTGGCGCAGCACGACGATGTTCTGCCGCGCCGCGGCGGGGCCGTCGATCTCGAACAGCTGGCGCAGCTGGATCAGCGGCAGCACCTGGCCGCGCAGTTCGATCCAGTCGGCACCGGCGCCGCGGTACTCGATGCACTCCTCGACGGCCTCCAGCGGCACGACGAAGACGGTGCGGCCGACCTCGACCTGGAAGCCGTCGATGATGGCCAGCGTCAGCGGCAGGCGCACGGTGACGGTGGTGCCCGCGCCGGGCCGGCTCGCCACGGACACGTCGCCGCGCAGCTCGGCGATGTTGCGCTTGACGACATCCATGCCGACGCCGCGGCCCGACAGGTTGGTGATCTGCTCGGCGGTGGAGAAGCCGGGCTCGAAGATCAGGCCGAAGACCTCGCTGTCCGACAGCGTGCGCCCGGGCTCGACCAGGCCGCGTTCGACGGCCTTGGCGAGGATGCGCTCGCGGTCCAGGCCGCCGCCGTCGTCTGCCACCTCGATGACCACGCTGCCGGCATCGTGGTACGCGTTCAGGCGGATGCTGCCGAGTGCCGGCTTGCCGCGCGCGGCGCGCACCTCGGCCACCTCGATGCCATGGTCCATCGCGTTGCGCACCAGGTGCGTGAGCGGGTCGCCGATGCGCTCCACGACGGTCTTGTCCAGCTCGGTGTCCTCGCCGCTGATGACGAGGTCGATCTGCTTGCCGATCTCGCGCGACACGTCGTGCACGACGCGCTGGAAGCGCGCGAAGGTGGCGCCGATCTTGACCATGCGCAGCTGCAGCGCGCTGTCGCGCACGGCCTGCACGAGCGCACCCAGCGTGGAATGGGCCTCGTGCAGCTCGGCATCGGCCGTGCGCCGCGATGCCAGGCTGGCACTGGCCTGGGCGATGATGAGTTCGCCGATGAGGTCGATGAGGCCGTCGAGCTTGTCGGCGTCGACGCGGACGGACTGCCGGTCGCGCGCCGGCACGTCGCGCGCCTTGCGCTGCTGGTTCAGCGCGGCCTCGACGACCGCCGGCTGGATGCCGCCCTGCTCCACCAGCAGGTCGCCCAGCCGGCGCGGCGCCACATCAGTGGCGCGGCTGCGGTCCTGGGCCTGCAGCGCCTGGCGGATCTCGTGATGGGTCACGCTGCCGCAGCCCGCCAGGATCTCGCCGAGCCGGAACGGCTCCTCCGGCAGCGCGCGGATCAGGTTCACGTACTCGTCGATGCGCGACGCGGGCGGCAGGATGCGCAGCTCGCAGTCGTCCAGCACGAACTCGAAGACGTTCTCGATGGCCGCCTTGTCGACCGACGTTTCCAGCGCGATCTCGAAGCCCAGGTAGCAGCACTCGGGGTCCATCTCCGCGGCGGCGGGCAGCCGGTCCGGCAGCGTGATGAGGCGCACGATGCGGCCCAGCGTGCCGAGGTAGCGGATGAAGGACATCGGGTCCATGCCGTTGCGCAGCACGCTGGGCCCGAAGCGCACGGACAGGTGCCAGCAGCCCGGCCCGGCCGGCACCGCGGCGCCCGGCAGTGCCACGGCGCCGGCCTGTGCGGCCTCCAGGCCCAGCCGCGTGCGCAGCGCCTGCAGCAGCGGCTCGCCCTCGTCCTGCAGCCCGGGCTGCGGGTCGGTGCGGCCGGACGCGATCGCGTCCACCAGCGCCCGCATGTGGTCGGCGCAGCTCAGCAGCAGCGCGATCAGCGCCTCGTCCAGGGCGAGCCGGTCGGCGCGGATTTCATCGAGAGCGCTCTCCGCGACGTGGGTGAAGGCCACCACGTGGTCCAGGCCGAACAGGCCGGCCGAGCCCTTGATGGTGTGGGCGGCGCGGAAGATCGCGTTGACCGACTCGCTGCGTTCGTCCGGGCTGGCGTGGCCGACGGACAGCAGGGCGGCTTCCATGTCGTCGAGCAGCTCATGGCTCTCGGCGATGAAGGTCTGCAATGCCTGCTCGATGTTCATGACGGGGCTCCGGGTTGAGGCTCGGCCTCCAGGCGCGGGCTGAGCCACAGCAGTTCGAGCGCATCGCGCACGGCCGCGCTCGGGCTCAGCAGCCGCAGCGCCACGCCGCGGGCCTGCGCCTCGCGCTGCGCCAGCAGCAGCAGCTGCAGGCCGGCGGTGTCGATCTCTTCGACCGCGGACAGGTCGATGCAGGGCGCGGCGCGCTGCCGGACCTCGTCCACGATCAGCGGCTTGAGTTCCAGGGCCCGGTAGATCGTCAGCTCGCCGACGATGCTCAGCGGCGGCGTGCCGCTCATGGCAGCACCAGCTTCTGCACGACGACCAGCATCTGCTCGGGCCGGAAGGGCTTGACGACCCAGGCCTTGGCACCGGCCGCCTGGCCTTCGGCCTTCTTGGACTCCTGCGACTCCGTCGTCAGCATGACGACGGGCGTGAAGCGGTAGGCGGGGCGCTGCTTGACGGCCTTGACGAAGCTGATGCCGTCCATGTTCGGCATGTTCACGTCGCTGATCATCAGGTGGACCTTCTGGCCCGTGAGCTTGTTCAGCGCGTCCTGCCCGTCGCAGGCCTCGATGACGTCGTACCCGGCGCCCCGCAGGGCAATGCCGACGACCTGCCGCAGGGATGCGGAGTCATCGACGACAAGGATGGTCTTGGCCATGTCGTTCCTCAGAAGAAGGTGATTTCGCTCTCGGACGGACGGTCCGCCTGCGCCTTGCCGCCGACGGCGCCCGCGGGCGCCGGGGAGGGGTGGCGCTCTTCGGCCATCGCGTAGCTGCGCTCGAGTTCGTCGACCATCGCGGTGGCGCTGACCGGTGCCAGCTGGCCATGCGTCTCGTAGTCGTCGCTCGTGGCGGCCATCTGCCCGGGCAGCTGCTCGATGCTCTGCTGCACGTGCGTCAGGATCTGGTTGACGCGGTCCTGGAACTGCAGCTGCACCAGCGCCTCGGACACCTCGCCATGGATGCCCGTGCTCTCCTGCTGCAGCTGGCGGGTGGATGCCGCCATGGCGTCGGTCAGGCCGCGCAGCTCGTCGAGCACGGCGGCGATGGCGGTGCGCGACTGCTGGGTCGCCGCCTGGTCGTCGTGACGCGACGCCTCGGAGGCGGATTGCGTCGCGGCGATGCCTTCGGTGACGCGGGACACGGTCGCCGCGATGCGCGCGCCGGTGTCGCCCGACAGCGCCGACAGCTTGCGCACCTCCTGCGCCAGCACGGCGAAGCCGCGGCCCGAGTCGCCGGCGTGCGCTGCCTCGATGGCGGCGTTGATGGCCAGCAGGTTGGTCTGCGCGGCGATCTGCGCGACCTGGGCGGCCATGCCCTGCAGCTCGGCGGCCAGCGTGGTCAGCTCACCGATCTGCGCCGCGAGCGCCGCCTTGCCCTGCATGGCGTCCTCGATGGCCTCGACGAGGCGGACGAGCCGCTGCTCGCATTGCGCGAACACGGCCGGGAGGGTGCCGCCACTGCCGCCGCCGGCCGCGGGCCGCAGGCTGGACTCGCTGATCGACAGCGTCTGCCCGAGCTTGTCGACGATGCCGCCGAAGCGCAGGCTGAGCTCGGTGATGGCCGCCTCCATCTGGCTGCGCGACATCGCGATCTGGCGCGACCAGACGGGTGCGAGCGTCGCGCTGAACTCGCGGTGGCTGTCGACGTAGCGCTTGATCTCGGCCTGCCGCTCGCGCAGGGCGACCAGCCAGGCCCGCAGCAGCCACAGGCCGCCGGCCAGCAGCACGGCGGCCAGCGCGAAGGTGGCGGGCCGGGGCAGCGCCGGCACGGCGCAGACCGCCGCGGTGGCCAGCGCGGTGCCGGCCAGCAGGCCGAGCGCCGCGTGCCGCTCGGCGGGTGCCGCGCGCCGCAGGGCGGCGCTGAGAGAGGTCGGTGTCGTCATCGGGACCGGTGGGCAGTCAGGCGGTTCATCGGGCAGCTCGCGGCGCCGGCACGGGTGCCGTGCCGGTGCGCGAGGAGCAGGGGGTCATGCGTGCCAGGGGGCCGGCACGGACCGCGCAGGCCTCACGCGGGCCGCGCATCGCGCGGCGTCGCTTTGGCGGGCGGGAAAGTACGGGCTTGCCATGGATGAGCACATGCCAATCAGGCTATCCAGGGGGGCGTTAACGCCGTATCAAAATTGCAGGCCACCGCCTGCACGAGGCGCCCCGTGCGCGACGTGGTTCACGTTCTGCAGCGTGCAGCGCGCCGGATGAACGCAAACTGTGTGGTTCCGCTGACAGCCGCGGCCGGGCGGTGCGGTGCGCCGTGGCGCCCGCGGCAGGCGCGTCAGGGGTCGACGACGAGCCGGTAGCCCAGGCCGGGCTCGGTCAGCAGGTAGCGCGGCTGGGTCGCATCGGCCTCCAGCTTCTGGCGCAGCTGGCGCATGTAGATGCGCAGGTAGTGGCCGTGCTCGAGCTGGCCGGGGCCCCAGACCTCGCGCAGCAGCGCTTGCGAGGTGACGACGCGGTTGGCCGACCTGGCCAGCACCGTCAGCAGCCGCCATTGCGTCGCGGTCAGCCGGACCGGCACGTCGCCTCGCATCACCGTCATGCTTTCCAGGTCCACCCGCACCTCGCCGATCTGCAGGTGCTGCCGCCCGGTGTCGGTGCGTGCCGCGCGGCGCAGGGCGACCCGCAGCCGCGCGTGCAGCTCCGGCACGCTGAAGGGCTTGACGAGGTAGTCGTCGGCGCCCATGTCCAGCGCCGAGACCTTGTCGTTCTCGCTGGCGCGTGCGGACAGCACGAGGATGGGGCGCTGCGTGGCCGCGCGCAGGCGGCGGATCAGTTGCTGGCCGTCCAGGTCGGGCAGGCCGAGGTCGACCAGGTAGAGGTCGATGCGCCGTGTCATGGCGATGGCCAGGCCTTCGCCCGCGGAGCCGGCCTCGTGCACCGCGAAGCCCTCGGCGGCCAGCGTCGTGACGAGCAGCTCACGGATGCGCTGCTCGTCCTCGATGACCAGCACGGTATGCCGATAGCCAGACGTCATGGCCACGCCCTCAAGGCGGGCATGGCGTGGCCGGCCAGATGACGTGGGCGTGCCAGCCGGCGCAGGGCCGGCGTCTGAGGCTTGTCTCCCGCCATGACGTCCCGTTTTCTGTGAATTTGCGCAATGCTGAAAGCCGAAGCGACATGCCATGTCCGCCGACGGCGGAGATGACAAGCGAACGAAGCCGGCGCACACGCCGCGCCGGAGGGGGCCGTCCCATACCGGGCACCCAACCGCCGCTCGAGAGGCTGCCAGACCGGGTCCCGGTCTTGCTTGTTCCTCGTCAATCAGCACGGACATGGCGGCTCATGCCGCCTGCCCGGCAGGTCGCCCGCGGTACGCGAACCCTCTCAGGGGCCCGGCGAACGGCAATATCACACCATAGCGCCAGTTGCGTAAAGTGAGCGTAAAAACTCTAGTCGTCTACAACTAGACGGTATCCGACGCCAGTTTCAGTTAACAGCCGTGTCGGCGGGTTGGCGTCAGGTTCCAGCTTGCGCCGCAGCTGGTGGACATACACGCGCAAGTAATGGGCATGGTCCGACTGGTTGGGCCCCCAGACCTCGTGCAGCAGCTGGCGTGTCGTCACGACACGGTTGGCGTGCTTGGCCAGCAGGGCAAGCAGCCGCCACTGCGTGCCGGTCAGGCGCACGAGCTCGCCGCTGCGAGTCACGGTCTTGCCGTCCAGGTCGATGGCGACGGGGCCCAGGCGCAGCGAGGTCCGGCCGGCATGCGAGGTCTGCGCGGCATGCCGCAGCGCCACCCGCAGCCGGGCGTGCAGCTCGGCCACGCCGAAGGGCTTGATCAGGTAGTCGTCGGCGCCGCCATCCAGCGCGTCGACCTTCTCGCTTTCCTGCGTGCGTCCGGACAGCACGAGGATGGGCCGCTGGGTCCAGCCGCGCAGGCGCCGGATCAGCTCCAGCCCGTCGCCATCGGGCAGGCCGAGGTCGATGAGGAACACGTCGATGCGGCGATTGCCCGCCAGCGTCTCGCCCTGGGCCGCGCAGTCCGCCTCGTGGACCTGGTAGCCGCCCGCAGTCAGTGCGCTGACCAGCATGTGCCGGATCTGCGGGTCGTCCTCGACCACCAGGGCCGTGCAGGGCTCGCGGCTCAAAGCGTGCTGTCGTCGGTGACGGGTGCGCAGGCCGGCTGGGGCAGCCACAGCGCGACCTGGGCGCCGCCCTGGTTGCTCAGCTCCAGCTCGCCGGCGTGCAGCCTGGCAATGGCCGCGCAGATGGCCAGGCCCAGCCCGGTGCCGTGGCCGGCCTGCCGCGAGCCGCGCATGAACTTCTTCATCATGTCCTGCTCCCGGCCGGGCGGGAAACCCGGTCCGTCGTCCTGCACGACCACCCGGGCCGCGGCCTCCCCGGCTTCGAAGCGGACGCGGATCTGCGATCCCGCGGGCGCATGTCGGGCGGCGTTCTCCAGCACGTTGTTGAGCAGTTGTTCCATCAGTCGCGGGTCGCACCACAGCAGCGCGTCCGGGTCGCATGTGGTGCTCACCCGGTGCTCGCCGAGCGTAGCCCCCTGGGCGGCCAGCGAAGCGGCGAAAAGCTCGTCCACCGGGCACCATTCCGGGTTCAGCCGCACGGCGCCGCCCTCGATGCGCGTCAGGTCCAGCAGGTTGCTCATCAGCGAATGCACGCGGCGCGCCTCGCTGAGCACGCCGCGCAACAGCCGCTCGCGCAGCGTCGGCGGGAGCGCATCGTGCTGCTCCAGCAGGCTGCTGACGGAGCCGACGATGGTCGTCATCGGGCTGCGGAAGTCATGCGAGATCGCGGCCAGCAGCGTGTTGCGCACGCGCTCGCTCTCGGCTTCCAGCGCGGAGCGGGCACTCAGCGCTTCCAGCCGCAGGCGCTGCAGCACGACGGCCACCTTGTCGGCGAACGCGCGCAGCAGCTCGGCGTCCCGCGCCTCCTCGCACAGCGGCGCGTCCAGCTTGACCACCAGCACGCCCAGCGGCGGGCCGCTGCCCGGCAACGCCAGGTGCAGCAGCACGGGGCAGGAGCCGACCGTGATGTGCTGCCCCGTGGCCAGCACGCGCGCGGCGGTGTCTCGGTCGGCGAACTGCGGCTGTGGCGCGTCGACCGCCTGCAGCCGGCCATCGGGCCCGGGCAGCAGCAGCTCGGCCGCCCCCTCCAGGCTGCCATCGACGGCAGACCGCAGCGCGGCCTGCACGTGCTCCACGGTCGAGGCGCGCACCAGGTCGTAGGACAGGTCGTTGCGCGCCTGCGCGCGCCGCGCGCGGGCCTCCAGCTCCAGCGTCTGCATGCGGACGTTGGAGGCCAGCCGGCTGATCAGGCAGCCCACGGCCAGCATCACGCCGAAGGTGAAGTAGTACTGCGGCCCCAGCTTGATGAGGGTCCAGTAGGGCGGCAGGAAGATCAGGTCGTACAGCACCACGCTGCCCAGCACGAAGGCGACGGCCTGGCGCATGCCGGCGCGAAAGCCCACCAGGGTCGTGCCGGCCATGTAGATCATGAGGGTGTTGGCAGGCTCGAAATAGCCCTTCATCAGCTCGCCGGCCAGCGTGCAGGCCAGCAGGATCTGCAGCGTGGGCCACCAGGCGTCCAGCCAGTCGGCGCGCAGCGCATTCGGCCAGCGCAGGTGCCGGTGGCGGGGGGCCGCGGGCACGAGCTGGACGCGCACATGGGGAAGGCTGTCCGCGCAGCGAGCGGCGAGCCGCGCGGACGGCGTGCCGGCGCCGAAGAGGCCGTCCGGCTGCCGCTGCAGCATCAGCACGGGCCGTTGCGCCGCGCTCAGCCAGGGCCGCAGTGCGTCGAGCATGGTGGTGGGCGTGGCCTGTGCGAGCGGCATGCAGTGCGCTTCTGCGCCGCTCTTGCGTGCCGCTGCCAGCACCTCGGCATGGGCCTGGGCGTCTGCGGTGCCTCGGCTCAACACCAGCAACGTGCATTTCGCGTCCAGCGCCTGCGCCTTCGCCAGCGCCCGTTCGGCCAGGTCCACGGCTTGCTGTCCGGGCAAGACGCAGGCAATGACTTGGCGGTGAGTGGACATGAAGCGCGAAGGCAAGTGGATGGGGGAATCGCTCCCGATGTTGTGATCCTCGCGAGCGCGTTGGCGTGTAGCGGCGCGAACTCTAACGGCAGACGCACTTCGTTCCGGGCGCGATCTCCAGGTCAGTGCCAGCGTCCATACTTCAGTGCGCTCCTGGCGGGGCGTCCCGTTGTTTTTTGATCCCTGTCGTCGATGCCCCTGCAGTACCTCACCCTCCCGGTCACCCCCTTCCAGCAGAACTGCTCGCTCGTCTGGTGCGATGTCACGCATGACGCGGTGGTCGTCGACCCCGGTGGCGAATTGCCGCGGCTGCTCACCGCCGTGCGCGAGCGCGGGCTGAACCTGCAGGCCATCTGGCTGACGCATGCCCACATCGACCATGCGGGCGGCGCCGGCCAGCTCGCGCGCGAGCAGGGGCTGCCCATCATCGGGCCGCATCCGGGCGACCAGTTCTGGATCGACGGGATGGCGCAGCAGAGTGCCATGTTCGGTTTCCCGCCGTCCGAGGGCTTCAAGCCCGACCGCTGGCTGGCCGACGGCGACACCGTGCAGGTCGGCCAGCAGACGCTCACGGTGCGCCACTGCCCCGGGCACACGCCGGGGCATGTCGTCTTCCACTCGGCAACGGCCCGGCGCGCCTTCGTGGGCGACGTGCTGTTTGCCGGCGGCATCGGCCGCACCGATTTCCCGGGCGGCAACCATGCGCAGCTGATCGCCGCCATCCGCGAGCGGCTGTGGCCCATGGGCGACGACACCGTGTTCATTCCCGGACACGGCCCGGAAAGCACCCTCGGACATGAGCGTCGACACAATCCCTATGTCGCAGATGGCGCGTGAATGACACGCCGCTGTAATTCCTTCACAAACACATCCCGCAACATTTACGCCCCGGCCTGGACGTGCTCTCCTACGCTTTGAGGATGGTCTGCAATCCGTGGACCGAGGAGTGCTGCGATGTGGATGCCCGAGTTCGTTCAGCCTGGCCAAGTCCCCGGCGGCCGTCCCCGAGAGCGGCGCTCGGCCGCCTCGTTGTCCAGCCAGTGGATGGGCCTGGTGCTGGAGGAGCTGGACCACGGCGTCGTCATGCTCAACGGCACGGGCCGCGTGCTGCACACCAATCTGGCGGCCCGCGTGTCGCTGGACAACAACCATCCGCTGGAACTCGTGGGCCAGCACCTGCGTGCCCGCTTGCTGACCGACGCGGTGCCGCTGGCCGATGCGCTGGAAGGCGCCGAGGCGAGTGGCCGGCGCTGCCTGCTGAGGCTGGGTGACGACCGCTCCGAATGCGGCCGCGCCAACGTCGTGGTCGTGCCGCTGAACCGCGACGTCAGCCAGGCTGCCGTGCTGCTGATCCTGGAGCGGCGCCAGCTCTGCGGCGACCTGGCGGCGCAGTGGTTCGCGTTGCGCTACCAGCTCACGCCGGCCGAGACCGAGGTGTTGAAGGCGCTGTCCAGCGGCGTGAAGCCGGCCGAGGTCGCGCAGCGCCAGGGCGTGGCCATCTCGACGGTGCGCAGCCAGATCCAGAGCATCCGCGCCAAGAGCGGCGCCGACAGCATCGGCGAGCTGATGCGCCAGCTCGCGCTGTTGCCGCCGCTCGTGTCGTCGCTGCGGCCGGCCAAGCTGGTGAACTAACATTCGGCGCGCTCCGGGCCTCATGCCCGTGGCGCGGTCCGGATGGCTGACGATACCCTCGACAACGAATTCATGGCGCTGCCGCCGTCGCTGCGGCTGCTGGCCGCGCGCGGCATGGTGCGCAGCTACCGCCGTGGCGTCGTGCTGATCGAGGAAGGCTCGATCGGCGACAACATCTACCTGATCCTGTCCGGCTCGCTGCGGGCCTACAGCAGCGACGTGCGGGGGCGCGAGATCACCTACGGCGTCTACGGCCCCGGCGAGTACGTCGGCGAGATGAGCCTGGACGGTGGCCCGCGTTCGGCCAGCGTCATCACCGAGGTGGGCAGCCGCCTCGTCATGGTCACGCGCGCCAGCCTGCTGACGCACATCAGCGCGCACCCGGAGTTCGCCTTCGAGCTGCTGACCAAGGTGATCCGCCGCGCGCGCGCCGCCACGCTGTCCACCAAGCAGCTGGCGCTGAACGACGTCTACGGTCGGCTGAAGAACCTCGTGGAGGAATCGACCGGCGACGGCCGCCACCTGGAGCTGACCCACCAGGGCATGGCCCGGCGGCTGGGCTGCTCGCGCGAAATGGTGTCCAAGCTGGTCAAGGACCTGGAGCTGGGCGGCTACCTGCGACGCGTCGGCGCCGGTGAATACCAGCGCATGAAGAGCCTGCCCGCCCGCTGGTGACGGGGCGGTGCCGCGTCAGCCGCCGGACGGCGGCCTGGGCGCGGTCTTGAGCGGCGGCGCCGTCGGGAAGCGCTGGTCTGGCTTGCGCGCGCGGGCGTAGAGGCCGGCCACCTTGGGCAGGTTGGCCTGGATGTCGCGGATGCGCGTCGTGCTGGCCGGGTGGGTGGACAGCCACGGCGGCGGCGCGCCCTTGTTCGCGGTCATCATCTTTTCCCACAGCCGCACGGCGGCGGCCGGGTCGTAGCCGGCGCGGGCTGAGAGCTCAATGCCCACGAGGTCGGCCTCGGTTTCGTCGTCGCGGCTGAAGCGCAGGCTCGCCAGTTGCGCGCCCATGTTGGCCAGGCCGCGGCCCAGGTTGCCCAGGCCGAACAGCGCCGATCCCAGCTCGACGATGCCGTTCGTGACGGCCGATTTGCCGACGCGCTCGCGGGCGTGCTCGCGCAGCGCGTGCGCCACCTCGTGGCCCATGATGGCCGCCACCTCGTCGTCCTCGAGCTTGAGCTTTTCGAGGATGCCGTAGAAGAAGGCGATCTTGCCGCCCGGCATGCAGAAGGCGTTCAGCTCCGGGCTGCCGAGCAGGTTGACCTCCCACTTCCATTGCCGCGCGCGGTCGTTCCATTCATAGCTGAACGGGATGATGCGCTGGGCGATGTAGCGCAGCCGCTGCAGCTGCGGCTGCTCGGCCGGCGCGAGCGCGCGCTGCTGGCCGGCCTGGGCCATCATCTGCGCGTACTGCTGGCCGCCGGCCTGTTCCAGCTGCTCCGCGGACACGAGGCCGGCGAACTTGCTCTTGGGGCCGACATCCACGCCCTCGCGCGCCCAGGCGGGCAGGAAGGCGGCGGCGCCCCCCGCGCCCAGCAGGCCGGTGAACAGGCGCCGGCCGCGCTGGCGCGGCGGGGCGCAGCGGCCGGCGGCGCAATCGGCGCAGTCGCCGAACCGGCGCGTGGGCGGGTGGGTGAAGCGCAGGTCGCTGTGAACGATGAAGTCGTCGGCATCCATGCCGTCATTGTGCGGTGCCGGGAGTGGTGACAATCGCTCGCCATGGACAGCCAGCAATTCCGCGCCGCCCTTGGCATGTTCGCCACCGGCGTGACCATCATCACCGTGCGCGACGCCGACGGCAGCCTCGTCGGGCTGACGGCCAATTCCTTCAACTCGGTGTCGCTGGACCCGCCGCTGGTGCTGTGGAGCCTCGCGCGCCGCGCCGGCTCCATGCCGGTGTTCGCGCGCGGCACGCATTACGCGGTCAACATCCTCGCGGCCGACCAGGTGCTGCTGGCCCAGCGTTTCGCCACGCGCGACATCGACCGCTTCGCCGGCGTGCCCTGGCGCGAGGGCGCGGGCGGTGCGCCGGTGCTGGACGGGGCCGTGGCCAGCTTCGAATGCGCCAACCGCAGCCAGTACGAAGAGGGCGACCACGTCATCTTCGTCGGCGAGGTGGAGCGCTGCACCGCGCGCGCGGGCGCGCAGCCGCTGATCTTCCACGGCGGCAGGTATTTCACCGAGCTGCCGCTGTGAAGCCGGGCCGTGTCCGGGCAGCGCCCGGGCCGGCGCTGTCGATCCGGGCGAACGCCGTTCGTCGTCATGGCAGAGGGTCATCCTCTGCACCACCCAGGACACCACCATGACCCACACCGTCACGCTGCATCGCGTGCTGCGCTGCCCGCCCGACCGCATCTACCGCGCCTTCACGACGCCCGCCGCCTTCGCCAAGTGGCTGCCGCCGCATGGCTTCTACGGCACCGTGCACGAGGCGGACGTCAAGGTCGGCGGCGGCTACAAGATGTCGTTCACCAACCTGACCACCGGCAACGGCCACAGCTTCGGCGGGCGCTACCTGGAGCTGGTGCCGGGCCAGAAGCTGCGCTACACCGCCGCGTTCGACGACCCCAAACTGCCGGGCGAGATGACCACCACCGTCGAGCTGAAGGCCGTGTTCTGCGGCACCGAGCTGCGCATCACGCAGGAAGGCATCCCGGCCGTCATCCCCGTGCAGGCCTGCACCATGGGCTGGCAGGAGTCGCTGATGCTGCTGGCGCAGCTGGCCGAACCCGAGATCCCGCAGTGACCCGGCCCGCCTACAGCTGGACCTTGGTGCCCAGCTCCACGACCGCATTGCCGGGCAGGCGGAAGTAGTCCGCCACGCTGCCGGCGTTGCGGCTCATCGCCGCGAACAGCGCCTCGCGCCAGTGCGTCATGCCGGCGCGCGGCACCAGCGTCTCGCGGCTGAGGAAGTAGCTGGTCTCGGCCGGCTCGGTGTGCAGGCCGCGGGGCCCGCACAGCGCCAGCGCGGCGGGCACGTCGGGCTGGTCCATGAAGCCGTAGGTCAGCGTCAGCCGCCAGAAGCCCGGTGCCAGCACTTCCAGCGCCAGGCGCTCCTGTTCGGGCACGTAGGGCCGCTCGCAGAAGCTCACCGTCAGCACGACGTTGCGCTCGTGCAGCACCTGGTAGTGCTTGAGGTTGTGCAGCAGCGCGGGCGGCACGAGACCGGCGTTGGCCACGGGGTAGATGGCCGTGCGCGCCACGCGCGGACGCTCGGCATCGCCGAAGGCGTGCAGCGACTCGACGAACGGCAGCAGCTCCAGGCCTTCCGCGGCCAGGTGCTGCTGCAGCGCCTTGCGGCCACGCGCCCAGGTGCTCATCAGCACGAACAGCAGGCCGCCCAGCACCAGCGGGAACCAGCCGCCATCGACGATCTTGATCGCGCAGCCGGCCACCAGCAGCGCATCCAGCGCCAGGAAGAACAGCGTCGCGCCCCAGGCCAGCGGCGCGGGCAGCCGCCAGCCGTTGCGGATGACGAAGAAGGTCAGCACCGTCGTGATCATCATCGTCAGCGTGACGGCGATGCCGTAGGCACCGGCCAGCGCCGACGAGCTGCGGAACAGCAGCACCGCGCCCAGCACGCCGGCGAGCAGCGCCCAGTTCACGCCGGCGATGTAGATCTGCCCGGCCTCGGACGCCGACGTGTTGCGCACCTGCATGCGCGGCAGGAAGCCCAGCTGGATGGCCTGCTTGGTCATCGAGTAGGCACCCGAGATGACCGCCTGCGAGGCGATGACCGCGGCCATGGCGGCCAGCACGACGGCGGGCAGCACCAGCGCGGCGGGGAAGAGGCGGTAGAAGGGGTTGTCGATGGCGGCGGGGTCGCCGATCAGCAGCGCGCCCTGGCCCAGGTAGTTCAGCGCCAGCGCCGGGAAGACGACGCCCGTCCAGGCGAGGCGGATGGGCCGGGCGCCGAAGTGCCCCATGTCGGCGTACAGCGCCTCGGCGCCGGTCAGCGCCAGCACGATGGCGCCGACGACGGCGAAGACCTGCCAGCCGCGGCCGGACAGGAACTCGATGGCGCGCAGCGGGTTCAGCGCGGCCAGGATGGCCGGCTGCTGCGCGATCTGCATCACGCCGGTGACGGCCAGCACCAGGAACCACAACAGGATGACCGGCCCGAACACGCGGCCCACGACGTGGGTACCGTGCTTCTGCACGATGAAGAGCAGCACGATCACGACGATGGACAGCGGCAGCACATAGCGTTCGAGCTGCGGGCTGACGATCTCCAGCCCCTCGATGGCGCCCATGACGGAGACGGCCGGCGTGATGACGCTGTCGCCGTAGAACAGCGTCGCGCCGAACACGCCCATCAGCAGCAGGAAGCGCCGCAGCCCCGGCCGTTGCTTCACGGCCTGCGTGGCCAGCGCCGTGAGGGCCAGGCCGCCGCCCTCGCCGCGGTTGTCGGCGCGCAGGATGAGCACGACGTACTTCAGCGTGACCACCAGCATCAGCGCCCAGACGATGGCCGAGATCGCGCCGATCAGCGCATCGGCCGTCAGCGGCACGCCGGTGGCCGGCGTGAAGATCTCCTTGACCGTGTACAGCGGGCTGGTGCCGATGTCGCCGTAGACGACGCCGATGGCGCCCAGCGTCAGCCCGGCCAGGCCATGGCGGGTGGGGGTGGCGGGCTGGTCGGGCGCGTGTGGGGTCATCGGCAGCGGTGCAGGCATGGGCAAGGGTGCCAGCATCGCCGATGGCGCGCCGAATAGCCACCGCGCCGTGTTGCGAGCCCGGCGATGGCCTTGACGCTGCCGGGCCCGTCAGGCCAGGCGTCCCGTCGGCAGCGCCACCGGTGCGGCCATCAGCACGCGCCAGCGCCACACGCCCAGCGCCGCGCTCAGGGCGAGGCTGGCGCCGGCCAGCACGACCAGCGGCGTGCCCAGCTTCTGGTGCAGCACGTACAGGCCGCCGGCCATCAGCAGGAAGGCGAACACCGGCACCACGGCGGTCCATGACGTGGGCGCCTTCATCAGCGCCGGGCGGCGCAGCAGCCAGCCGGTGCTCAGCGGCAGCGCGCCGAAGGCCAGGCACAGCAGCGCGAGGTCGCCTGCGGCCCAGGCCAGCAGGCCGAGCGCGGCAGTCGTCACCGCCCAGTCGATGAGGGCATGGCGCAGCTGCAGCCCCGCGACCGCACGGTTCAGGGCCTGGCCTTGCGGCATGCCGGGCAGCAGCCGCAGCAGCGCCTGCTCGCGGCGGCTGTGCCACAGCATGTTGGGCAGCGCGAAGCTGGGATTGAAGCCCATGCTGGCCAGGCCGATGGCCATGCCGTAGGCGCCGCGGGTCCAGTGGTCCTGCAGGCCCGGGCCGACGATCGCCAGGGCGATAACGAAGCCCGCCGCCGCCAGCGCCAGTGCCGTCAGCGCGCCCAGCGTCTGGCGCACCCAGTGCTGCTGGCCGTGCAGCACGATCTCGGCGCGGCTGAGCACGCTGCGGGTGCCCGGCGCGGCGTGCGCCAGCACATGGCGCAGCCACGCGGCGGCGGCGGCCTCGAATGGCCGCGCCAGCCAGGTGCCCGGCCGGCCGAAGGCGCCCGCGCCGGACTGCTTGCCGGTCATGGCCTCGTTGGACGCGCGGCGCATGCGGGCGCAGCGCTCGTACACGACGCGGTGCGCGGCGTCGCCGTTGCCGAACAGGCGCGCGATGGACCAGGCCAGCGCCAGCAGGCCCAACGCGAGGACGGGCAGCGTCTGGGCCGCCCACAGGTCGCGCGCGGCCGTCCACAGCGGCGCCAGGCGACGGCCCAGGCCGGTGCCGAAGACGATCACCGGCGCGAAGGAAACGATCAGCCACAGCGTCCAGGCGCGCGCCGCCCACGCCATGAAGGCCAGGGACGCGGCGCTCAGCAGCAGCAGGGCCTGGGGCGACGGCATCAGCGGGACGAACTGCCACAGCAGGCCCGCGCAGGCCAGGGACAACACGGCCCAGCTGGCCAGCGCGAGTTCGCGCATCTGGCGCACATGGCCGGGCACGAAGCGCGCGACATGCGGATGGTTCTGCAGCAGCAGGCTGCCGGCGATGGCCGTCCACAGCGACGCCAGCACCAGCACGGCCGCGCCGGCCAGCAAGGCCGGCCGCGCGCCAGGGGTGAAGTACAGGCTCAGGCCCAGGCCGGCGAGCGCCAGCGCGATCAGGCAGCGCCGGCCCCAGGGGTGCTCGCGGTCGCGCTGGCGCCAGAACGCCAGCAGCATCTGGCCGGACGTGGCGGCGTTCATCAGGTCAGCTCCGCGAACAGGTCTTCCAGGTTCACAGCCTGCGCGTCCTGCGGCGCGGCCACGCCGGCGGGCAGGCGGGCCAGCACGCGCTCGCGGCCGGCGTCCAGCGGCGTGCGCTTGAGCGGCTGCGCGCCCAGCCGCGCGAACAGCCCGGCCAGCTCGGTGACGCTGCCGGTGAACGCGCGCACCTGCTCCAGCAGTTCGTCCAGCGGTGCCTGCAGCGCGATGCGGCCTTCGCTGAGGAAGGCGAGGTTGAACGCCACGCGCTCCAGGTCCGACAGGATGTGCGTGGAGAACACCACCGTCGTGCCGCGGTCCAGCACCTGCTCCACCAGCTCGCGCAGGAAGTCGCGCCGGCCGACCGGGTCCAGGCTGGCGACGGGTTCGTCCAGCACCAGCAGGTCGGGCTCGTGGGCCAGTGCGCGGATGATGGACAGGCGCTGCTTCTGGCCGCCGGAGAGCTTGCGGATGGGCTTGTCGCGGGCAATGTCCCAGCGCGACATCAGCCCCTCCACGCGCGCTTCGTTCCAGCGTGGGTAGAAGCTGCGGAAATAGGCCAGCAGCTGCGCGGGCGTGAAGCTCTCGAACAGGTCGTTGGCCTGCGGCACGTAGCCGATGCGGGCGCGCGTCGCGTCATCCAGCCGTGCGGCATCCTGGCCGAAGAGCTGCACCTGGCCCGCCTGCGGCTCGCGCAGGCCCAGCAGCGTCTCCAGCAGCGTGGTCTTGCCGGCGCCGTTGCGGCCCAGCAGGCCGACGACCTGGCCGGGCAGCAGCTTCCAGTCGAGCTGGCGCAGCACATCGGGGCCGTGCGGGTAGGCCAGGCTGACACCCGACAGGGCGGCGCTGGGCGTCTCGGTGTGGGGGAAGTGCGGGCTCATGGGGCGCTCTCGTCCAGCAGTTGATCGAAGAGGCCGAGGACCTCGGCCTTGGGCAGTTGCAACTGGCGCGCTTCGTCGGCGGCCTGGCGCAGCGTGGGGCGCAGCAGCTCGATGCGCGATGCGGCGGACTGGGCGCGGTGGTGCTGCGCCGCGACGACCATGGACAGGCCGCGGCGGCGCTCCAGCACGCCTTCCATCTCCAGCATGGAATAGGCCTTGGAGATGGTCATCGGGTGCACGGCCAGCGCCTGGGCCAGTTCGCGCACCGACGGGATCTCGTCGCCCGCCTTCAGCTGTCCGGCCGCGACGCGCCGACGCACCTGCTCGATGAGCTGGCGGTAGATCGGCTCGGGCGAACCGGTGTTGATGTGGACGAAGTGGGCGGCTTCCATGGAGGCTGACAATGTGTACTAGTACGATAGTACACGTGGACAGCTCCCGTCAAGCCCCGATCAGGCGCGCCGCGATGCCCAGCGCACCGCAGGCCGCCAGCAGCGGCAAAAGCCCCACCCTGAAGCGCAGCAGCGCGACGGTGGCGGCCGCGGCCAGCAGCGCGGGCGCCCACTGGACGCGCCCGTGCGCCCACAGCAACTGCGTGGCGAAGGCCAGCGCCAGGCTGAGGATGACGCCCACCGCCGCAGCCGTGATGGCCGACAGCGCGCCGGCCAGGCGGGGCATGTGCTGGGTGCGCTCCACCAGTGGCCCGCCGATCAGGATGAACAGGAAGGACGGCAGGAAGGTGAACCAGGTGGCGACGACGGCGGCCAGCGCGCCGCCCACGGGCAGCAGGCCAGGCCCCAGCACCGCCTGCGACCAGCCGCCGGCGAAGCCCACGAACGCGACCACCATGATCAACGGGCCGGGCGTCGTCTCGCCCAGCGCCAGGCCGTCCATCATCTGCGCGGCCGTCAGCCAGCCGTGCTGCTCGACGGCCCCCTGGAACACATAGGGCAGCACCGCGTAGGCGCCGCCGAAGGTCACCAGCGCCGCGCGCGTGAAGAAGCCGGCCATGGCGGTCAGCACCGGCCCGCCCCAGGCCCAGAGGGCGGCGTAGGGCAGCGCAAACAGCAGTGCGCCAACCCCGAGCAGGCGCGCCAGCCGGGCGCGCGAGAAGCGGGCGTGCGGCGGCGAGGGCGTGTCGTCGTCGATCCAGGCGGGGCTGCCGTGCGCGGCCGGCGGCGCAGGGGCCGGCGCCTGTCGCGCGGCCGCCAGGTGCCCGATGAGCCCGGCCGCCAGCACGACGAGCGGGAAGGGCAGGCCGACGCCCGCGACGGCCACCAGCGCGCCGCCCGCCAGCGCCCAGCGCAGCGGCGTGGTCAGCACGCGCCCGCCCAGGCGGTGCGCCGCCTGGATGACCAGCGCCAGCACGGCGGGCTTGAGCCCGTCGAACAGGCCGGCGATCAGCGGCTGCTGGCCGTGGGCCATGTAGAGCCAGCTCAGCGCGATCAACAGCGCCAGCGACGGCAGCACGAACAGCACGCCGGCGGCGATGCCCCCCGCCGTGCGGTGCATCAGCCAGCCCAGGTAGGTGGCGAGCTGCTGGGCCTCGGGGCCGGGCAGCAGCATGCAATAGTTCAGCGCGTGCAGGAACCGGCGCTCGCTGATCCAGCGCTTTCGCTCCACGAGTTCGGCGTGCAGCAGCGCGATCTGCCCGGCCGGGCCGCCGAAGCTGATGCAGCCCAGCCGTGCCCAGAAGCGCAGCGCGGCCCAGAAGCCGACCGGTGCAGGAGGCGTGCTCATGCAGGCAGTATCGGGACTGCGCACAATGCAGTCTTTCTCGTTGTCGTCATCCACCATGCGCCATCTGCTGATCGCCTCCGCCCTGTTCGCTGCTGTCGCCGCCCAGGCCCAGACCCCCGCCGTGAAGGTCGACGACGCCTGGGTGCGCGCCACCGTCGCGCCGCAGAAGGCCACGGGCGCCTTCATGCAGCTCACGGCCGCCAGGCCGGTCAAGGTCGTCGCGGCCAGCTCGCCGCTCGCCAGCATGGTGGAAATCCATGAAATGAAGATGGAAGACGGCGTCATGAAGATGCGCGCCGTCGAGGCGCTGCCGCTGCCCGCCGGCCAGGCCGTGGCGCTCAAGCCCGGCAGCTACCACGTCATGCTGATGGGGTTGAAGGCGCCCATCAAGGCCGGCGATACCGTGCCGCTGACGCTGACCGTCGAGGGCGAGGACAGGCAACGCACGGCCGTCGAGATCAAGGCCGAAGCACGGGCCGGCGCCGGGGGCGGCGCGACGCGCTGATGCCCATGGCGACAGGTGGCCGCTTCAAGCCGGTTCAAGCTGTCGGCGCTTCGGCCGAAATACAGGGGGTCACTTTGGAGCTGAGCATGATCAATGCCGTCAACATTCCCGCGTCGGCCAGTTCCGGGTCCGACAACAGCGGGGCCGCCGAGCGGGCCGACGCCGCGGCGACGGCCGCAGCGCAGGCCCAGAGCCAGCCCGCCGCCGAGGCGCAGGCCGCCGTCGTCACCATCTCGGCCCAGGGGGCCCAGCAGGCCCGGCAGGCCGGCGGCGGCGCGTCCGCCAGCGGTTCGACCGCCGGTGGCTCCACGGGCAGCCTCAGCGGGGCCACCAAGACCTACGAGCCGGCCGACACGGACGAGGACGGCACGGTGACACCGCAGGAACAGGCGGCTTACGACGCCAAGCTGGCTGCCGAGAAGGCGGCCGAGACCGCGCGCAGTGCCAGCAGCGCCGAGGCGGGCGCAGCGGTCAAGGAGTACCAGGCGGTCGAACAGCTCGGCCAGGGCGGCACGGCGGGCGGCGCCGCCTGACGACCGGGCTCAGGCGCGCGCGGCGTTGGCGGCGATGGCGGTCGCCAGCCGCGCAAACAGCGGTTCGGGCAGGTCGTGTCCCCAGCCGGGGATGATCTCCAGCGTCGCGCCGGGGATGCGCCGGGCCAGGTCGTGCGCCGCCGCGACCGGGATCAGCGGGTCGTCCTGGCCATGGATGACCAGCGTCGGCGCGGTGATGCGCGGCAGCCGGTCCGCGCGGTGGCTGTCCGCCGCGATGGCCACCAGCTGGCGGGCCACGGCCTGCGGGCGAAACGACCGCTTCACGCCGCGCGCGATGCGCTCGCGCAGGCTGGCGGGCTCGGGCGGGTAGCCGGGGCTGCCGATGACGCCGTAGAGCTTCACGTAATGGTCCAGCACGTTCTCCAGCTTCTGCTCGGGCGTGCTGGCCCGCGCCGGGCGCGACAGCATCGCGCGGCGCACCTTCAGGCTCTCCTTGGGCAGGCCGCGGTCGCCGCTGCTGGTCATCATCAGCGTCAGGCTCTTCAGCCGCTGGCCGTGGGAGAAGCCCAGGTGCTGGGCGATCATGCCGCCCATGGAGGCGCCGCAGACATGGGCCTGGTCGATGCCCAGCGCGTCCAGCACGCCGACGGCGTCGCGCGCCAGGTCGGCGAGCTGGTAGGGCGCCTTCACCGGCAGGCGCAGCGTGTGCAGCAGCGCCGCCAGCGGGATGTTGGGCATGCCCAACTCGTCGAAGGGCTGCGACAGGCCCACGTCGCGGTTGTCGAAGCGGATGACGCGAAAGCCGCGGGCCACCAGCTCATCGACCAGCCCGTCGGGCCAGGCGACGAGCTGCATGCCCAGGCCCATGATCATCAGCAGCGGCTCGCCGCTGTCCGGGCCGTGGACCTCGACTTCGATGCGGATGCCGTTGGCGCTGAGCTGCATCAGCGCGCGCCGGCCCGCCCCAGGGGCGCTGGTGCCCCTGAGGCGGGCAGTGAGCGAAGCGAGCGTGTGGGCCTCGACATTGGCGTCAGCCCAGGTCCACCTGGTGCTCGATGACGCGTGAGACCAGGCCGTAGGCGATGGCCTCGTCGGTGCTCATCCAGAAGTCGCGCTCGATGTCGATGCGCACGCGCTCCAGCGGCTGGCCGGTCTCGCGGGCGATGACGGCGGCGATGCGCTCGCGGGTGCGGATGATTTCCTTGGCCTGGATGGCGATGTCGCTGGCCTGGCCGCCGGCGCCGCCGGCCGGCTGGTGGATCATGAAGCGCGTGTTGGGCAGCGCCACGCGGCGCTCCTTGGGCACGGCCAGGTAGATGTGCGTGCCGGCGCTGGCGACCCAGCCCGTGCCCACCACCGTGACCGGGGCGCGCACGAAACGGATCATGTCGTGGATGGCGTCGCCGCTTTCCACATGGCCACCGGGCGACGAGATCAGCAGCGTGATCGGCGCGTCGGACTCCTGGCTCAGCGCCAGCAGGCGGCGGCAGGTGGCCTGGGCGACCTTGTCGTCGATCTCGCCGAAGATCATGACGTACCGGCCCTTGAACAGCAGTTGCTCTTCCTGCTTCTCGGGGGCTTCTTTCTTGGCGGCCTTGTCGTCGGCGGCGAGGGTGTGGTGATTCATGTTCGGGATCCGGTTGAGGGCGATACCTTACCGCGAGATGCGGCGGCGGCGTGGCGAGGGGTCTCAGGCGTCGCCGTGGCGCCGCCACCAGGCCAGGCTGGCGAGGACGAACAGCAGCGCCAGGCAACTGGTGCTCCAGACGACGGTGTGCACGATGAGGTGCGAGACATAGGCTGACTGCGCGGGCGGCGTGAGCACCCAGGCCGCCGTGGCCCCTGCGGCGGCGGCGCTGGTGAACAAGGCCAGCAGCAGCTGGCGGCGGCGCGTGTCCTGCGGTGACGCGGTGGCGCCGCACCGGGCACGCAGGGCCCGGCAGTACACCGTCGCGATGGCGGCCACGCCCACCGCGGTGCTCAGGTGCTGCAGCAGGTTGAAGAGCTGGAACTCCCGGTCGAGCGCGACGAACAGGGGCCTGTCCAACAGCGGCAGAAGTGACGCGCCCCAGCGGCCCGCGTGCGTGAAGGCGTCCCACACGACATGGCTGGTGGCGCCCAGCAGGATGGAGGCGACCACGACCACCAGGCCCTGCCACGCCGCCCGAGCCAGCGGGTGGAGCTGTTCGCGCGCGATCTCGCGGTGCGGCACCGGCAGCAGCACCGTCAGGGGCCGTGCAAAACGTTGCAGCAACGCGAACAGCAGCAGGCTGACCGGCAGGCAGACCGTGACGACGCCCAGCGCCGTGTGGCAGAACGCTGACCAGCGGGCGTGCATGCCGACGTAATAGCTCATGTCGGGCGCCAGCGAGCCGATGATCAGCGCCGGCAGGGACAGCCAGCGGGGGCAGAGCGACCTCAGCGGCAGGATGGCCGCCGGGTGGGCGAAGGTCCAGGGCACGGTGGGCGAGGCGAGGTCAGGCCTGTTCCGACGTCTTGTAGAACCACCGCCTCGCCCCCTTGGCATCGAACGGCGTCCATTCGCCTTCCGGCTGCGCCAGCCGGTCCGCCAGCGCATACAGCGCCACGGGGTTCACGCCCAGGCCGATGTGGCTGGCCTGCACCTCGATGTTCTCGGTCAGCGGTCCCGGCTCGTTGATGCTGCAGCGCCAGGCGACGACGCCGTCGGTCTTGGAATAGATGGACGTCGTCGGCACCGGTGGCGCCTGGCGGATTTGCGCCATCAGCGCCGGGTCGTTGGCCGCGTGGCCGCTGACCATCTCGAAGAAGCGCCAGGCGTTGGTCGCGCGCGGGTGGCCGGTGAAGGGCGTGCCCAGCGTGACGACGCAGCGCGCGAGGTCCGGGCATTCCTTGGCCAGCTCGCGGGCGTAGATGCCGCCCAGGCTCCAGCCCAGCAGGCTGACCTTGCGGCCGTGGCGGCGGTGCAGCTCGATCAGGTCGGCCTTGCACTGCTCCAGCACGCCGGCGCGCGGGCCGAGGTTGAAGCCCTGGCCCCAGGGCTGGGTGGCGTAGCCCAGTGAGTCGAGCAGCGCGCGCAGTGGCGCCGTCGTCACGTCATGGGCGCCCAGGCCCGGGAAGACGAGGACGGGATGGCCGTCGCCGTGGGGCAGCTTCTGCAGCCGCTTCAGCCACGGCATCGTGGCCAGCAGCGCGGCGTACTCCCAGGGCGCGCGGCCCTCGAGCATCAGCAGCCAGGCATTGGGCGCGCGCAGGTCGGACCCGTCGGGGTGGGCCGTGGAGGAGGTCTGTTGCCAGCGCGAGAAGCGCGGCGAGCGGGTGGCGGGCATGCGAGGGCAGGGTCGGGCGGGGCCCGACCATTGTTAGCCAGCCGCCGCCTTCTTGCGGGCCGTGCTTGCCCGGGGCTTGGGCGTCGCCGGGGCGACAGCCTTTTTTACCGCTGTCTTCTTGGTGGCCTTCTTGGCGGTCGTCTTTGCGGCCGTCTTGCCGGCCGGGGCTTTCCTGGCTGCCGCCTTCTTCACGGCAGGCGCTGGCTCGGGCGCCGCCTCGGCCACCGGCAGCGCCTGCAGCTCCATGAAGGCTGCCTCCACATAGGCGGCGAATTCGGCCGTCTCGGGCATGGCTTCGCCGCAGGCCATCAGGCCGATGTCCAGCGACTGGTTGTAGGTCTGCACGGTCACGTTCAGCGCCAGGCCGTGCACGGCGATGGACGTGGGGTAGTTGGTCAGCATCTGCGCGCCGGCCAGGTACAGCGGCACGTTCGGGCCCGGCACGTTGGAGATGACGACGTTGGCCACCACCGGCAGCTTCTCGGCCACCTTGGCGCGGCCGTAGAGCATGGCGCCGGCCTGCATCAGCCAGGGGATGCCCAGGCTGGGAAAGTCGGTCGGCATCAGGCTCTTGAGCTGGGACATCTGCGCCTTCATGGCCTTGCTGGAGGCCATCACGTGGGCCAGCCGCTCGGCCGGGTCGGCCAGGTGCGTGCCCAGGCTCATGAAGGTCATCGTGGCCTGGTTGTTGGACGTGGTGTCGCCCGCTGCGCGCGTGGACACGGGCACCGCGGCGATCAGGCTCTTGCGCGGCAGCGGGCCGTGCTTGGTCAGGAAGCGCCGCAGCGCGCCGCCGATGACGAACAGCACCGCGTCGTTGAGGCTGGCGTGGTGGCGGCGGCGCGTGCGGTTCAGCTCGGCCAGCGGCAGCGTGACGCCGGAGAACGCGCGCGTGTCGGACAGGCTGACGTTGAAGCGCGTGCGTGGCGCGGGGCCGAGGCTGGACACGGCCGTCTTGCCGCGCACGACGGCCGTGGTCTGCGCGGCGACGCCGGCCAGCAGCGCGCGCAGTTTGTCGATGGACGCGCCGGCCGCCGCGCCGCCCGCGTAGCCCACGGCCATGTTGCCCAGGATGCCGGCCGCGCTGGGCAGCGAGCGGGCCAGCTTGACGGTCTGCTTCCATTGCTGCGACATCGCCGCACGCAGCATGCCCATGGTGCCGATCTGGCCGCGCTTGCGGTTGCGCGCGGCGAGCGTGTCGATGGCGCGCGGCTCCGGGCTCAGGTCGAGGATGACCTGGGCCAGCGCCACGGCCGCCTGGCCATCCACCGCGGCATGGTGCAGCTGCGTGTACAGGGCGACGCGCACCTGGCCGTCGGGGCCGGGCTCCAGGCCGGTGAAGACGTGGAACTTCCACAGCGGCCTGCTGCGGTCCAGCAGCACGGGGTGCAGCGCGCCGACCTGCGCCTCCAGTTCCGCCATGCCGCTGCCTTGACCGTTCACGTTCGGCAGTGCGATCTCGACGATGTGCTCGTCCAGGTCGGGCTCGGCATCCACCCAGCCCGGGTTGGACAGCCCCAGCGGCATCGCCACCAGCTTGCGCCGCAGCGCGGGCAGCAGCGGCATGCGCGCATGCATGTGCTCGCGCAGGTCCTCGGCGTAATCGCCGTCGTAGCCGGCGGGCAGCTCCAGCAGGTGCAGCGCGCCGACATGCATCGGCATCTGCGGCGTTTCGAGATAGAGGAAGCTGGCGTCCAGGCCGGCGAGCTGCTTCATCGGGTGTCTCCTGGCTTTTCAGTCCAGCATACCGGTGAATTAGGCGAAGGCCCTCAGGGCCGACCCCTCCAGCGACTCCCGCCGATCCGGCTTTGCCGGGCGGCTGGGAGTGCCCCCTTGAAGGGGGCGGCCGTCAGGCCGTAGGGGGTGGGCTATTCCTCAGGGACGAAGATCCACAGCAGGATGTACAGGAAGATACCGCTGCCGAAGGCCAGGAACAGCACCGTGAAGATCAGGCGCCAGACCCAGGAGTCCAGCCCCGTGGCGCGGGCGATGCCGCCGCAGACGCCGCCGATCCAGCGGTCCATGCGCGCGCGGCGCAGGCCGTTGACGGCGTTGACGTTGGGGCCGGGCGCAGCGCCCGGCGACGCGCTGGAGAACGGGGCCGTGCCGCCGTTCAGCAGGCGGGCCTTGGCCTTGGCGAATTCCTCGTCGTTGAGCACGCCGCGGGCATGCAGGTCGGCGAGCTTGTGGAGTTCTTCGGCGTCGTTCATCTGGGGCTCCTTTCGGTGTTGATGTTGGCAAGCCTAGCGGCACGGCGCGTGCCTGCCAGCCGCTTGCGACAGTCTGTCGATTCCGCGGGACGCCGGCGCGGTTTTCAGCGGACAGGCTGCTTGCCCGGATCGATGTCCACGTACTGCCAGAAGTCCTGCGAGAACAGCGGCCGTCGGAAGCCCGACATCCACGGCTGCTGGATGTCCGTGATGATGCGGTGGTTGTGCACCTTGTAGGGCATGTAGGCGACGGCGATGCGCTTGGCTTCACGGAAGAGCGCCTGGCGTTCGGGACCGTCGGGAATGGACTGCACGTGCCTGTAGATGTCGTCCAGCCGGGCGTTCTTGAAGCGTGGCAGGTTGTAGGTGCCGGCGGCCGGGCCGAAGTAGTACTGCAGCAGGCCGGCGCCATCGGGCTGCGAGGCTGACGAGCCCACCGGCCACATCTGGTAGTTGCCCGCCTGCGCGGCCTTCAGGTTCTCGGGCCACTGCTGCACCTTCAGCTGCAGCTTGATGCCGATGGCGCGCAGCGCCTTGTCCCACAGCTCGTCGATGGCGCGGCTCAGCGAATCGGACTGCGTGTTGCGCACCAGCACGAGCGGGCGGCCGTCGGGCAGGTCGCGCCAGCCGTCGCCGTCCTTGTCGACATAGCCGTACATGTCCAGCAACGCCTTGGCGCGCGCCGGGTCGTGTTCGCTCATCTCGCTCTTGAAGTCGGGGTCATAGCTGGACGTGCCGGGCATTGCCGGCGCCTGCGCGGGCACGGCCTGGCCCCGGCGGGCGAGCTGGATCTCCTTCTTCACGTCATAGGCGAGCGACAGCGCGCGGCGCAGCGCGACCTTGTCGGGCGTGTAGCCGCCCACGACCGGGTCTTCCATGTTGAAGCAGGTCAGCGTCACGTCGGGTGCCAGCGTGAATACCGCCTGCATGCCGCGCTTGGCGAGGTTGGGGGCCAGGTGGCCACCCGGTGCGGCCTGAGTGATGAACTCCTCGGGCATGCGCTCGATGAAGTCGTGCTCGTTGTTCAGGAAGGCCAGCCAGCGCGGCTGGTTCTCGACGATGACGTCCACGACGACGCGGTCGACCATCGGCAGGCTGCGCCCCTTGAGCCGGGCCAGGATGGCCTGGCCTTCGGCATCGTCGGGCGCAGGCTCGGCCTCGTAGTGGCGCTCGCGGTAGCCGGGGTTGCGCTCGAACACCATCTGCGAGCTGCGCCGCCAGGCCTTCAACATGAAAGGCCCGGTGCCCACCGGATGCTCCATGATCCGGTCGCCATAGAACTCGACCACCTCGCGGGCGACGGCGCCGTACAGGTCGTTGCCGGTCAGGATGCTCTCGACCAGCCGCGGGCGCGGCTCGTTCGTCTTCAGCTGCAGCGTGTAGCGGTCCAGCGCGAGCAGGCCGGCCACGTCGGTGTCGTAGGGGAACGGGCGCTTGCTCTTGAGCACCTGCTCGCGCAACTCGGCCAGGCCCACGAGGCCGGCATCCTCATAGCCGGCCCAGTTCTGCGCATTGGTGGCCGGGTCGGCGAAGCGCTTGATGCTGTAGACGAAGTCCTGCGCGGTGAGCTCGCGCTTCCTGCCCTTGAACGCCGGGTCGTCCGCGAAGTAGATGCCGGGCTTGATGCGCACGGTGAACGTCTTGAAGTCGGCGCTGATTTCGGGCTCGCCCGCAGCCACCAGCGGCACGATCTTCGTGGGTCGTGCCAGCGGGTCGTAGGTGTAGGGGCTCTCGAACATGTGCGCCGTCAGCGAGCGCGAATACAGGTCCGAGATGCGCACGGGGTCGAACCCCGTCTCCGCGACCTTAAGGGCATACCGCAAGGTCTTCACGGGCGCTGCCTGCGGCGTGTCTGTGGCGCCTGCGGGCGACAGCAGGACTGTGCAGACGGCGAGCGCGGCGAGCAGGTGTTTCATCACGGGGCGGGCAGTCATGGCTTGGGCACTTCGGCGGTGTCGACGTCCACGTACTTCCAGACGTCGCGCACGAACAGGTTGCGGCTGTAGCCCTTGACCCAGGGCTGGGCCATGTCGGTCCAGATGCGGTGCACGTGGAACTTGTAGGGCGCGTAGGCCACCAGCATGCGCTGGGCTTCCTGCATGACGGCATGGCGCTCGGGGCCGTCGGGCAGGGCCTTCTGCTTGTCGTACAGCGCCTCGAAGGCCGGCAGGTCGAAGCGCGGCTTGTTGGCGGCGCCCTTGGACTTGTTGGAGCCCATCGCCAGGAAAGTGTCGCCGTCCGGCGTCGAGCCGATCCAGCCCACGCCCCACATCTGCAGCTTGGCCGCATTGGAGGCCTTCAGGTTCTCCGGCCACTTGGCGATCTTGAACTTGATGCGGATGCCGATGGCGTCCATGTTCTTCTGCCACTGCTCGACGAGCTGGCGGCTCTGGGCGTCGGGCTGCGTGGCGTACTCGATCACGAGCGGGCTGCCGTCGGGCAGGTCGCGCCAGCCGTCGCCGTTCTTGTCGACGTAGCCGTACAGGTCCAGCAGCGCCTTGGCCTTGGCCGGGTCGAACTCGCTCATCTCGGTCTTGAACTCGGTCGAGCCGCCGAAGGCAATGGGCGGGATGGGACCCTGGCTCTTCACGGCCTGGCCGCGGCGCACGAGGCGGATCTCCTTGTCCAGGTCCACGGCCAGGTTGATCGCGCGGCGCAGCGCGATCTTGTCCGGCGTGTAGCCGCCCACGACCGGGTCTTCCATGTTGAAGTAGCTGACCGCCACGTCCACGCGCGGGTAGCGCTGCATGTGGATGCCCTGCTTGGCCAGGTTGGGCGCGAGCTGGCCGCGCGGCATGGCCTCGCCGGCGAAGTCGGGCGGCACCTCCTCGATGACGTCGAACTCGCCGCGCACGAAGGCCAGCCAGCGCGGCTGGTTCTCTTCGATGATGCTGATCTCGACGCGGTCCACCAGCGGCAGCTTCTTGCCCTGTAGCGCGGCGACCTCGGCCTTCAGCCGCTCGTCGGCGCCCGGCGGCGCCACCTCGGCGTAGACCATGTCGCGGAAGTTGGGGTTGCGCGCCAGCACGATCTTGGAGCTGCGCCGCCATTCGGCCAGCCGGAAGGCGTTGGTGCCCACCGGGTGTTCCATGATCTTGTCGCCGTAGAACTCGACCACTTCGCGCGCCACCGCGCCGAAGGTGCCGGCGTCGCTGAAGTTCTGCACGAAGCGCGGGTCGCCCAGGCCCAGCTTGATCTGGAAGGTGTACTTGTCCAGCGCCCGCAGGCCTTCGACCTCGCGGTCGTAGTCGAACGGCTTCTTCGCCGCCATCAGCTCCTTGCGCAGCTCCGACAGGCCCAGCACCTTGGCGTTCTCCAGCAGGTAGAGGTTGCCGCTCTTCCAGCGCGGGTCGTAGTGGCGCTTGATGGAGTAGACGTAGTCCTGCGCGACCAGTTCGCGCTTCTTGCCCTTGAAGGCGGGGTCGTCGGCGAAGTAGATGCCGGGCTTGATGCGGAAGGTGATGCTCTTGAAATCGGCGCTGATCTCGGGCATCGCCGCGGCGGTGGCCGGCCGCAGCTTGAAGGGCCGCGTGCCGAGGTCGTATTCCAGCGGCGCATCGAAGATGCAGGCGGCCACGTCCTTGGAGTACTTGTCGGTGACCTGAACTGGATCGAACCCCGTCTCGGCGACGCGGAAGGCGTAACGCACGACCTTGTCGGCGGCATGGGCGCCCACCGCGGCGCAGGCCAGCAGCAGGGTGGTCAGCAGGGTGGAGAACTTCATGGCAACGACGCGGCAGGTTCTGAAAAGTCGCCGAGTCTAGTGAAACCGGCAGTCCGCTGGGATGCGGTGCTCGCATAGACTCCGGCCCCGACCCGTGCCAGCCCCGCTCTTGCGGCGGGGCTGGTGGTTTTTGGCGAGGGCCGGTACAGGCCTATGCCTGTACATCTGGCTGGAGTGTCGTTGTGGCGGCCTATCTGATACGGCGCCTGTGGCAAATGATTCCGACATTGCTCGGCGTCGTGCTGCTGGTGTTCTTCCTTTTCAAGTACTTCGGCAGTGATCCGGCCATCATCCTCGGTGGCCTGAACGCGAGCCCTGAGCAGATCGAGTCCATCCGCGACCAGCTCGGCCTGAACAAGCCGGTCTGGGAGCAGCTCTGGATCTTCGTCAAGCAGATCGTCACCTTCGACTGGGGCAAGAGCTGGGCGACGAACGAGTCGGTCGCCCACCTGTTCGCGACGCGCCTGCCGGCCACGCTGACGGTGACGCTGCCCATCCTGGTGCTGGAAGTGGCGCTGGCCATCCCGTTCGCGCTGGCCGTCGCCACCGTGCGCGGCAGCCTGACGGACCGCGCGGTGATGGTGGTCTCGACGGTGGCCGTGTCCATCTCGCTGCTGGTCTACGTCATCCTGGCGCAGTACATCTTCGCGTTCCGCCTCGGCTGGTTCCCGGTGCAGGGCTGGACCGGCAACCACTGGACCAACCTCACCACCTATGCGCCGCTGCCGGTGCTGGTGGCTGTGGCGGTGTCGCTGGCGCCGCAGATCCGCCTGTACCGCAGCTTCTTCCTCGACGAGATCGGCCACGACTATGTGCGCACCGCGCGTGCCAAGGGCATGACGGAGCGCACCGTGCTGCTGCGCCACGTGCTGCGCAACGCGATGATCCCCATCCTGACCAACGTGTCGGTGCTGCTGCCGGGCGTGCTGGTGGGCAGCTTCCTGATCGAGGTGTTCTTCTCCATCCCGGGTCTGGGCCGCGAGCTGCTGCTGGCGGTGAACCGCGGCGACTATCCGGTCCTGCAGGCCTTCGCCATCTACCTCGCGGCGCTGACGATGAGCTTCAACCTCCTCGTCGATGTGCTCTACAAGCTCGTCGATCCCCGGGTGGTCCTCAAATGAGCGCCGTGTCGAATTCCTCCGGCGGTGTCTGGGCGGCCTCGTGGCGCCGCCTGAAGACCGACCGCGTCGGCATGGCCTGCATGGCCATCGTCGGCCTGTTCCTCGTCCTCGTGCTGCTGGCCGCCACCGACCGCATCGCGGCGAACTGGCAGCAGGAGGTCGGCGTGCCCAACGCGCCGCCGACGCTGCTGGGCCCGCAGCCGCCCGAGGACACCGGCACCATCGCCGTGCCCAAGGGCCCGAACGTGGACCTGTCCGACATCGACCCGCTGGCGCCCCGCTATGCCGAGTGGGCCGAGCGCGCCAAGGCCTTCAAGACCGACGAGGCGCCGCGCGCCGAGACGCTGCCGCTGGGCGGCGACCGCCTGGGCCGCGACGTGCTGGCCAAGGTCATCAAAGGCGCCGAGGTCTCCATCTTCGTGGGCCTGGCGGCGGCCGTCGTGGCGACGCTGATCGGCACCGTGCTGGGCGCCCTGTCGGGCTTCTTCGGCGGCAAGCTGGGTGACTTCCTGGAGTGGGTCTACAACGTCTTCACGGCCATCCCCAGCATCCTGCTGATCTTCGCGTTCGCGGCCATCTTCAGCCGCGGCATCACGTCGGTGGTGCTCATCCTCGCGCTGACCGGCTGGACGGGCATCTACCGCCTGATCCGCGCCGAGTTCATGAAGCACCGCAGCCGCGAGTACGTGCGCTCGGCCGAGGCCATCGGCGCGTCGCAGTGGTCGCGCATGTTCAAGCACATCCTGCCCAACGTGTCGCACGTGGCGCTGGTGCAGCTGTCGCTGCACGTGGTGAGCTTCATCAAGAGCGAGGTCATCCTGAGCTACCTGGGCCTGGGCGTGGGCGTGGACCAGGTCTCCTGGGGCACGATGCTGGCCGAGGCGCAGAACGAGATGATCCTCGGCTACTGGTGGCAGCTCGCCGCCGTGACGGCGCTGATGGCCATCTTCGTCACCGCGTTCGCGCTGTTCACCGATGCGCTGCGCGACGCGCTGGACCCCAAGCTGCGCGGGCTGGAGTGACCATGCTTCTCAGTATTCAAGACCTCAAAGTCGCCTTCCGCATGGGCAAGGCGGGCGGCCACATGCAGCGCCAGCTCGCCGTCAAGGGCGTCAGCTTCGACGTGCCGGAGAACAGCACGGTCGCCCTCGTGGGCGAATCCGGCTCGGGCAAGAGCGTCACGGCGATGTCCGTGCTCAACCTGCTGCCCAGCAACGCCGAGCGCGAAGGCCGCATCCTGTTCCAGGGCCGCGACCTGCTGCAGGCGCCGCTGCGCGAGTTGCAGGCCATCCGCGGCAAGGACATCGCCTGCGTGTTCCAGGACCCGATGAGTTCGCTGAACCCGGTCTTCGACGTGGCCACGCAGATCTGCGAGCCGCTGATGAAGCACATGGGAATGAGCCGCCGCCAGGCGCTGGTGCGCGCGGAGGAGCTGCTCAACGAGGTGGGCATCCCCGAGCCGAAGCGGCGGCTGAAGGCCTACCCGCACGAGATGTCCGGCGGCCAGCAGCAGCGCGTGATGATCGCCGTGGCGCTGGCCTGCAGCCCGAAGCTGCTGATCGCCGACGAGCCGACGACGGCGCTGGACGTGACCATCCAGCGCCAGGTCATGGAGCTGATGGCGCGGCTCAAGGAGTCGCACCGCATGAGCCTGCTGTTCATCTCGCACGACCTGGGCGTGGTGGGCGAAATCTCCGATCATGTCGTCGTCATGCGCCATGGCCAGGTGCGCGAGAGCGCGCCGGTGGCGCAGATCTTCAACGACCCCCAGGATGCCTACACCAAGGCGCTGCTGGCCTGCCGGCCGTCGCTGACCGAGAACCCGGCGCGGCTGATGGTCATCGACGACCACATCGCCGGCCGCGCCTCGGCCAACGAGGCCGCGGCCAAGGACCCGGGCGCGCCGGTGCTGCTGGAAGTGACCGGACTGCGCAAGAGCTTCTGGCTGAAGGACGGCCTGTTCGGCAAGCGCGAGTTCAAAGCGGTCAAGGACGTGAGCTTCAAGCTGCGCAAGGGCCACACGCTGGGCGTGGTCGGCGAGTCCGGCTCGGGCAAGACGACGATGGGCCTGACGCTGCTGCGCCTGCACGAACCGACCGGTGGCCAGGTGCTGTTCGAGGGCCAGGACCTGCTGAAGATGAGCGGCCCGGACTGGCAGAAGATGCGCCGCCGCATCCAGGTCGTGTTCCAGAACCCCTACGCGTCGCTGAACCCGCGCTTCACCATCGGCCAGACGCTGCGCGAGCCGATGGAGATCCACGGCATCGGCACGGGCACCGCCGACCGCGAGGCGCGTGCCGTCGCGCTGCTGCAGAAGGTGGGCCTGGACGAGACCGCGATGGGCAAGTATCCGCACGAGTTCTCCGGCGGCCAGCGCCAGCGCATCGCCATCGCGCGCTGCCTGACGCTGCAGCCCGAGGTGCTGGTGCTGGACGAGGCCGTGTCGGCGCTGGACGTGTCGGTGCAGGCGCAGGTGCTGAACCTGTTGCGTGACCTGCAGGACGAGTTCGGCCTGAGCTACATCTTCATCAGCCACGACCTGGCCGTCGTCAAGTTCATCTCCGACGAAGTGCTGGTCATGCAGAACGGCGACGTCGTCGAGCAGGCCGGCACGCGCGAGCTCATCGCCGCGCCGCAGCAGGAGTACACGCGTCGCCTGTTGGGCGCCGTGCCGCGCGGCTACCAGGGCCGTTGAAACGGGAACTGCTCCCGTGCAATCTGAACGGTCTTGGCGCAGGCTGACGCGAAAGGCATGCTGAACCGCGCTGAAATCCGGTGCGTGGGGACGCACCGCCCCGCGCCCGCTGCCCCGATGCCGCCTGCCCTGCCTTCCCGCTCCGCCCTGTGCGCCGCGCTCATTGCGCTGGCGCTGCTGGGCGCATGCTCGCGCGAGGGGGGCGGCCAGGGGGTGCCTGCGGCCGCGGCGTCCGCGTCCGCGCCGCTGGATGAAGCGCTGGCGCGCGACCTCGACCGCATCGAGCGCGCCCAGCGCGCCAGGCCCGACCAGCTGGAGAGGGAGCTGCGTGCACGCGGCGCGGCGCTGGCCCCTCACAGCCCCGGCCAGCTTGAGGTGCTCGCGCTGCGCGGGCTGCTCGCGGCACTCGCGCGGGACCGCGCCCTCAGCGACAGCATCACCCAGCAGCTGCGCGACTGGCCGGCTGGCGACGGGCGTGCCGCCGCCGCGGTCGCGGCCGCCAGCGTCAGCGCCGAGTACCTGCGCGCGCATGGCGACCTGCGCGAGGCGCGCAAGCTGCTGACGGCCATCGACGCCGCCCAGCTCAACGCCGCGGGGCCGGTGTTCCGCTGGCGCTACTACCACCAGCTCGCCTCCATCACCAGCGACGCCGGCGAGCTCGATGCGGCACTGACGCATGGCCACGCGGCCTTGCGCCTGGCCGAGCAGATGGGCCAGCCCTGGCGCGCCGCGCTGGCGCTGA
The DNA here is from genome assembly GCF_965229315.1 of Roseateles sp. Lineage (GTDB taxonomy): Bacteria > Pseudomonadota > Gammaproteobacteria > Burkholderiales > Burkholderiaceae_C > Pelomonas. The sequence goes on along the minus strand of NZ_CBDDJA010000001.1, from coordinate 397,002 downwards.
CGGATCTGGCGTTCACGTCCGCGCGGGCCGACACGCCGGCCCGTGCCCGCCAGCTCGTCGCGCAGGCCCTGGTCGAGGCGCAGAAGGACCCCGATCCGATGACGCTGAACCGCGTCCACACCATGCGCGGCATCGTGCATGCCGACGACAGCGACAGCAGCATCATGCTGCAGGCCAACTCCGAGGCGCTGGAGCAGGCCACGCGCGCCGGCGCCGACTCGGTGCGGGCGCTGGGCCTGGGCAACTTCGCCGACTACCACCTGCGCCAGGGGCACCCGTCGCGTGCCCTCGAACTGGCGGAGCAGGCGCTGCCGCTCGCACGGGCGACGCGCAACACCAGCGCCGAGAGCCTGGCGCGCACCAACATCGGCCTGGCCAAGATCGCGCTGGGCCGCGTCGCCGAGGGCCGCGAGGACGTGCGCGCCGGCATCATGCTGGACGAGCAGCAGGGCGCGCTGTCCTATGCCGCCTCCGGGTGGCAGGAGCTGGCCGCCTACCTGGAGAAGTTCGGTGACCTGCCCGGCGCCGTGGCCGCCTACCGCGAGCACCGCCGCATGATCGACCGCGTGCTGCGCGACGAGACGCGCAAGGTGCTGCTGGAAGCGCAGGAGCGCCAGGACGCCGAGCAGCGCGCGCGCGACATCGAGCTGCTGAACCGCGACAACGCGCTGAAGGCCGAGCAGGTCCACCAGCGCAACCTGGCGCTGATGCTGTGGGCGGCACTGGGCGGCTGCGTGCTCGTGTCGCTGGGGCTGCTGTACCAGGCCTTCCGCCGCGTGCGCCGCACCAACGAGCAGCTCGCGCACAGCAACGCGTCGCTGAAGCGCCAGAGCGAGACCGACCCGCTCACGGGCCTGGCCAACCGCCGCCATTTCCAGGCCGCGATCAAGGCGCTGTCGGGCAGCGATGGGCTCGCGGCCAGCGTCTTCCTGATCGACATCGACCACTTCAAGCGCATCAACGACAGTTTTGGCCACGCGGCCGGGGATGCCGTCCTCATCGAGATCGCGCGCAGGCTGCGCGAGGCGGTGCGCGACGACGACCTCATCGTGCGCTGGGGCGGCGAGGAGTTCCTGATCGTCGCGCGCACCCGCGAGGGCGCGTTTGCGCCGCAGCTCGCGCAGCGCCTGCTCGACCTCATCGGCGCCCAGCCCATGGGGCACGAGGGCCGCACCGTGCCCGTCACGGCGTCCATCGGCTTCGTCAGCCTGCCCGTCCCGCCGCACGGGCTGCGGCTGTCGTGGGAGCGGGCCATCGACCTCGTCGACACCGTCATGTACCTCGCCAAGGCCCATGGCCGCAACAAGGCCTACGGCGTGGAGCGCATCGACGCCGCGGATGCCCTGGCCGCGGCCCAGCTGACGGCGCGGCTGGAGGCCGCGTGGGGCGAAGGCCTCGTCGGCCTGCAGGTGCTGAGCGGCCCGGCGCGCGCAGGGGCCGCGGACGCCGCCGGCCGGGAGGACGCGGCATGAAGCGCATGGCCGCCCTTCTCGTGCTGGCGCTGGCCGCGGCGGGCGGGCGTGCCGCGCCCGACCCGGTGCCCGACCCGGTGGCCGAGGACACGGTGCTCGCCAACATCACGCGCCGCGCCTTCGACGATCCCGATGCGATGCTGGCCGAGCTGCGCCGGCGCTGGCCGGCGCATGCCGGGCCCGGCCAGCCGCGCGAGGCGGCCTGGCTGATGGCGCGCGGCCGCGTGCTGCTGGCCGCAGGCCAGGTCGAGGCAGCCGACGCCGTGGCCGTGCAGCTGATGGGCCGCGAGGACGGCAGCGACCGCAGCTGGCTGCTGCGTGCGCTGGCGCTGGAGCGCGCCGGCAAATCCCCTGGCGCGCTGGCCGCCCGGGCGCTGAGCGGTTTCGACAGGCGCTGCCCGGCCGGCGACGAGGACCGGGCCGTGCGCGAGCTGGGCTGCGATTTCCGCAATGCCTGGGACGCGCTGCGCCTGCTGCAGCGCGAGCAGTCCGCGCAGGGCACCTTCGTCAGCGCCGAGGCCAGCGCACGGCGCGCGTTGGCCTTGGTGCGCGCCGGCGGTGACCGGCATCTCGCGGCGCTGACGCGGGGCGCACTGGCCGCGGTGCTGCAGGCGCAGGACCGCATGGACGCCGCACGCGCCGAACTGCAGGCGGCCGAGCGCGAGGCGCCGGGTGATCCCGTGGCCGGTGCCCGCGTGCGCAACTTCGAGGCCATCGTCGAGCGCCGCGCGCACGACATCCCCGCCTCGCGCGCTGCGCTGGATGCCGCGCTGCTGCTCGCCGAGCAGGCCGACGCGCCGCACCTGGCTGCGCAGCTGCGTGCCAACCTTGTCGATGCCTACATGCATCTGGGCCTGCTGAAAGAGGCCCTGGCCATGGGCCAGCGCGCGATGCCGCTGCTGCAGCGTTTCGGGGACCGCATCTATGAGCGCATCCTTCACCACAACCTGGCGGTCGCCTACATCAAGCTGCGCCAGTTCGAACAGGCCCGCCAGGAACTCGCCAAGGCCGACGAGTTCGGCTATGAACCGACCGACCTGGTGCCCCGTGCGCGCGAGCTGCGCGAGCTGGGCGAGACCTGGGCCGAGGCGGGCCAGTTCAAGGAGGCGCTGGCGGCGCTGCACGGCGAGCGCGACCTGAACGCGCAGGCCAACGAACGCAACCGCGCCGCCGCGCTGGAGCAGCTGGGCCGCAAGTACGACAGCGCCGCCCGCCAGCGCGACCTGGACCTGCTGGCCCGCGACGGCCAGCTCAAGGACCAGCAGATCGCCAACCAGCAGCTCGCGCAGCAGGTCGGCATCGCCGTCGGCGCGCTGCTGCTGCTGTCGCTGGCGCTGGCGGGCGTGACGCTGATGCGCATGCGCCGCGCGCAGACGCGCCTGACGGCCAACCAGCGCCTGCTGCGCGCGCAAAGCGAGCGCGACCCGCTGACCGACCTGTCCAACCGCCGCCACTTCCTGGCCGTCATGGACCAGCGGTCCCGCGAGTCGCAGGAGGAGGGCTTCCGCGGTGCGCTGATGATGATCGACATCGATCACTTCAAGAACGTCAACGACTGGCATGGCCACGCGGCGGGCGACGCCGTCATCGTGGAGGTCAGTCAGCGCATCCGCGCGGCCGTGCGCGACAGCGACCTCGTCGTGCGCTGGGGGGGTGAGGAGTTCCTCGTTTTCGCGCCCGAGACCCCCGGCGACGACCTCGCGCTGATGGCCGAGCGCATCCTGGTCAGCATTGGCGGCACGCCCATCGAGACCGGCGAGGGGCCCCTGCGCGTCACCGCGTCCATCGGCTTCGGCAGCTTTCCGCTCGGCGGCTCGGGCGGCGCGGCCGCGTCGGCGCTGCGCCTGCACTGGGAGCAGGCCGTCAACTGGGCCGACATGGTGCTGTACAAGGCCAAGGCCGAAGGCCGCAACCGCGGCGTGGGCATCACGGCGGTCGATGCGCCCGATGCCAACACGCTGGCCGCGATACTGCAGGACTTCGACGCCGCCTGCCTGAACGGGCAAGTCCGGCTCAAGCTGCTTTCAGGTCCGCCATGAGGGGTTCTTTTCCGATGCAACGCCGTGGCCTGCTGCTGTGGCTGGCCGCCACCGGGGCCGCTGCCCAGCCGGGCAGCGCCCACCCCTGGCCGACCCGGCCGCTGCGCATCGTCGTGCCGTACCCGGCCGGCGGCTCCACCGACCTCGTCGCGCGGCTGCTGGCGCCCGAGCTGCAGCGCAGCCTGGGCCAGCCGGTCAACGTCGAGAACAAGCCCGGTGCCGACGGCAACATCGGCAGCGCCGAGGTCGCCGGCGCGAGCGACGGCCACACCCTGCTGCTGGGCACGGTCGTCACGCACGCGATCAACCCGGTGCTGTCGCGTCGCCTGCCCTACGACCCCGTCAAGGACTTCTCGCCCATCAGCCTGCTGTCGGCGCTGCCGCTGGTGCTGGTCGTCAACCCGGCCATTGCGCAGTCGCTGGGCATCCGCAACGTCACCGACCTGCTGCGCGTCGCGACGACGCAGCCCGGCCGGCTGCACATCGCGTCGGGCGGCAACGGCAACCCGACGCACCTGGCCGGCGAGCTCTTCAAGCGGCTGACGCAGACCTACATGCTGCATTTCCCGTACCGCAACGCGGCCTCGGCGCAGCAGGACGTCATCGCCGGCAACATGGACCTGATGTTCGACGTGCTGCCGGCCGCGCTGCCGCAGATCCGCGCCGGCAAGCTGCTCCCGCTGGCCATCGGCAGCGCGCACCGCAGCCCCAGCCTGCCGGACCTGCCCACCGTCGAAGAGGCCGGCGGCCCCGCACTCAAGGGCTACGAGGCCAGCGCCTGGGCGGGCCTGCTGGCGCCCGCCAGCCAGCCGGCCGACCAGGTCGCCCGCCTGCAGCGCGACATCGCCGCGGCGCTGAACAGCCCCGCGCTGCGGGAGCGCTTCCGCGCGCAGGGACTGCAGGCACAACCCACCAGCAGCGCCGACTTCGCCGCGCTCATCGCCGCCGAGACCGCCAAGTGGGCGCGGGTGGTGCGGGTGTCGGGCGTCAAGGTGGATCGCTGAGCATGGCGTCTCTCGTCCAAGACGCGCCCTGGCAGCGCCCCGTGTGGGGTGGCGATGCCCGCCGGCCCGGCTGCCGGATGCGACGCTGACATGACACGGCCCGGCTCCTGGCGCGCCGACCTGATGGCCGGCGCCGTCGTCGCCGTGCTGCTGATCCCGCAGAGCCTGGCCTACGCGATGCTGGCCGGGCTGCCGCCGCAGGTGGGGCTGTATGCCAGCCTGCTGCCGCTGGTGGCCTATGCGGCGCTCGGCTCCAGCCCCGTGCTGGGCCTGGGGCCGGTGGCGGTGCTGGCGCTGATGATCGCGCAGGCGCTGGGTGCGCTGCCGGCCGGGGTGAGCGCGACCGAGGGCGCGCTGATCCTGGCCGCGGAGGTGGGTCTGGTGCTCGCGGCGGCGGCGCTGCTCAGGCTGGATGCGCTGGCCTCGCTGCTGTCGGTACCGGCGCTGCGCGGCTTCGAGAACGGCGCGACGCTGATGATCGCCGCGGGTCAGCTGCCGGTGCTGCTGGGCAGTGCGGCGGCCGGCTTCACGCTGCCGAGCCTGCTGGCATCCGCCGCGCACGGCGGCTGGGGCGCGCGGAGTGCGGCCTGGGGCGCTGGCGGGGTGGTGTTGCTGCTGCTGTCACGCCGCGCCCGTTCCGCGCTGCTGGCGCGTCTGGCCCCGCTGCTGCTGCTGGTGGCGGCGATGCTGCTGTCCGCGCTGACGCCGGCGGCCGCTGGCGTCGCGCAGGTCGGCGCGCTGCCGTCGCTGGCGGTGCCGTTCGGGCTGCCGCGGCTGGAGGCGGCGCTGTGGCTGCAGCTGCTGCCGAGCGCGGCGCTGGTGGCGCTGATGGGCTTCGTGTCCAGCCTGGCGGTGTCGGAGTCGCTGGCGCAGCGGCGCGGCGAGAAGCTGCTGCCGGCGGCCGAGATGCGCGGCCTGGCGGCGGCCAACCTGGTGGCGTCGGTGACGGGTGGCATGCCGGTGGCGGGCAGCTTCTCGCGCAGCATCCTGCTGCACGAGGCCGGCAGCGTGTCGCGCTGGAGCCTGGTGTTCGTCGCCGGCTTCATGTGCCTGGCGATGCTGATGCTGGCCGAGCCGCTGGCCCACCTGCCCAAGCCGGTGCTGGCGGCCACCATCCTGGTCGCGGTGCTGGGCGGCTTCTCGCTGCGGCATTACCGCGAGGCCTGGGCCTATGCGCGCGCCGAAGGCCTGCTGATGGCGGCGGTGACGGTGACCGTGCTGTGTTGGAGCATCGCGGCCGCGCTGGCCATCGGCGTGGTGGGCTCCGTCGCGTTGCTGATCCAGCGCACGTCGCGCCCGCACGTGGCGCGCATCGGCCGCGTGCCCGGCACGCAGCACTACCGCAACGTGGAGCGCTACGCGGTGGAATGCCGGCCCGAGGTCGTGGGCCTGCGCATCGACGAGAGCCTGGTGTTCACGAATGCGCGCGGGCTGACCGACGTGGTGCTGGCGCTGGTGCGCGAGCACCGCGAGCGCGTCGGGGAGCCGCAGCGCGTGCTGCTGCTGATGGCGCCGGTCAACCACATCGACGTGTCCGCGCTCGTCGCGCTGCAGGAGCTGCACGCGGCGCTGGCCGCCGAGGGGTTGAGGCTGGAACTCTCCGAGGTCAAGGGCCCGGTGCTGGACCGCCTGCGCAGCGTGGGCTGGCTGGAGCGTTACGACGTGTCGCTCTACCTCAGTCATCACGAGGGCATCCAGGCGGGTGAACATGCCCTGAGGCCCAGCCTGGCAGACATGGACGCTCCCGGGCAGCTGTAGCCCGTATCTGCTACCGTGTCGCGCCCTGCAGCCGTCTGAGACGCCATGGACGACAAAAAGACCTTGCTCGGCATCCGCCGCGGCATCGAAAAAGAAAGCCTGCGCGCGCTGCCCAACGGGAGCCTCGCGCTCACGCCGCACCCGATGGCGCTCGGTGCCGCGCTGACGCACCCGCACATCACGACGGACTACAGCGAATCCCAGCTCGAACTGATCACCGGCGTGCATGCCGGCGTGGACGACTGCCTGCGCGAGCTGACCGAGGTGCACCAGGCCGTGTACCGCGCGCTGGCCGACGAGCGGCTGTGGGTGGGCTCCATGCCCTGCGAGTTGCCGACCGACGAGACCATTCCCATCGGCCGCTACGGCAGCAGCAACGTGGGCCGCGCCAAGAGCGTCTACCGCATGGGGCTGGGCCAGCGCTACGGCCGGCGCATGCAGACGATCTCGGGCATCCACTACAACTGGTCCGTCCCGGGCGTCGGCACGGACGGCTACCTGGGCGCGATCCGCAACTTCCGCCGCGAAGGCTGGCTGCTGCTGTACCTGTTCGGCGCGAGCCCGGCGCTGTGCGAGAGCTTCGTGGCCGGCCGCGACCACGGGCTGCAGCGCCTGTCCAGCCACACGCAATACCTGCCGCACGCGACATCGCTGCGCATGGGGCGGCTGGGCTACCAGAGCGATGCGCAGTCCAGCATCGCCGTCAGCTACAACTGCCTGGAAAGCTACGCCGCCTCGCTGCAGGGCGCGCTGACGACGCCGTACCCCCCGTACGAGGCCATCGGCGTGCAGACGCCCGGCGGCGACTACAACCAGCTCAGCACGCACCTGCTGCAGATCGAGAACGAGTTCTACAGCACCATCCGCGCCAAGCGCGTCATCCGCACCGGCGAGCGCCCGCTGCATGCCCTGCGCGAGCGCGGCGTCGAGTACATCGAGGTGCGGTTGATGGACCTCGATCCCTTCGAGCCCGTGGGCATCGGTGCCGACACGATGCGGGTGCTCGACGCCTTCCTGCTGCACTGCCTGGCGAGCGACAGCCCCCACGACACGCCGGACGAGATCGCCATCAACGCGCGCAACCAGCACAGCGTGGCCGCGCGCGGCCGGGAGCCGGGGCTGATGCTGACGCATTGGCAGGGCGGCGAACGCCGCCTGGTGGACTGGGCGGCGCAGATCCTGGCGCACTGCGCGGTGCATGCCCGGGCGCTGGATGCGGCGCACGGCGGCAGGGCCTATCAGGCGGCGCTGGAGCGCGTCGCCGAGCGGCTGCAGCGACCCGAGCTGTGCCCGTCGGCCCGCGTGCTGGCCGCGATGGCGCAGGACTTCGGCGACAGCTACGTCGGCTTCATCCGCCACCAGAGCGACGTCACGCGCACGCAGTTGCTGACGCTGCCGTTCCCCGACGCTTTGCAACAGCGGTTTGCGCAGCAGGCCGCGCAGTCGCTGGCGGAGCAGGCGCGCATCGAGGCGGCGGACACGATGCCGTTCGAGGAGTTCCGGCGCTTCTACGTCTCGCCTGAGCGCATGGTGGTGGCCGTCTGAGGACGGGCACCGCTCAACTCAGCTCAGCTCAGCCCGCCGGCGACGCGAAGACCGAGTCGCTGAAGCCCGGCGACGTCGCCTGGCCCCTGTGCTCGGACCGCAGGGCCCAGCGGGTGAGGTCGTCGGCCGGCATGGGCCGCGCGAACAGGAAGCCCTGCAGCTTGTCGCAGCGCCTGGCGCGCAGCTCGGCGGCCTGGCCTGCGGTCTCGACGCCCTCGGCCACCACCTCCAGGCCCAGCGCATGCGCCAGTTCGATGACGGCCTTGACGATCGCCCGCGCGTCGGCGCTGGTCTCCAGGTCCTGGATGAAACTGCGGTCGATCTTGAGCTGCGACACCGGCAGCCGGCGCAGGTAGGCCAGGCTCGAATAGCCGGTGCCGAAGTCGTCGATGGACAGGCTCACGCCCAGGTCGCCCAGGCGCTGCAGCGTGCGCTCGGTGGCGGCAGCGTCCTCCATCGCGGCGGACTCGGTGATCTCGCAGCTCAGCAGCGACGCGTCCAGGCCGTGGCGGGCCAGTGCCTGCTGCAGGCGCTGCAGCAGTGCTTCCGGCTGGCGCAGCTGCTGCAGGGACAGGTTGATCGCGACACGCAGCGTCAAGCCTTGCTCGCGCCAGTCGGCGAGCTGGCGGCAGGCCTCGTCGATGACCCAGTCGCCCAGCGGGATGATGAGGCCGAAGCGTTCGGCCACGGGAATGAACGTGCCGGGGCCGACAGGGCCGCGCTGCGGATGCTGCCAGCGCAGCAGCGCCTCCACGCCGTGTACCTGCTCGGTGTCGCCGGCCACCTTGGGTTGGTAGTGCAGGCTCAGCTGGCCGGCACCGGCCTGGTCCAGCACGGCGCGCAGGTCGCGGGCGAGTTCGAGCTGCTCGCGCACGCCGTCCTGCATGTGCGCCTCGAAGAACGCGAAGCCATTGCCGCCGCCGCGCTTGACGGCCTGGGCCGCCGATTCGGCCTGGGCGATCAGCGTGCGGTCGGGCTCGCGGTTGCCGCCGTGCAGCGCGATGCCGACCGATGCCGACAGCCGCAACGGCGGGCTGCCCTCGCCGATGGACATCGGCCCGGCCAGCATGTCCAGCAGCCGCTGGGCCACCTGGGCGAGCACGGCTTCGCTCGCCTCACCCTCCAGCAGCAGCACGAATTCGTCGGCCCCGAGGCGGGCCAGCGTGTCGTGGTTGCGGGCCTGCGCCTGCAGCCGCGTGGCCACCTCGCGCAGCACCGCGTCGCCTGCGGCGTGGCCGAAGGAGTCGTTGATCGGCTTGAAGCCGTCCAGGTTCACCATCAGCAGCGCCACGTCGGCACCATCGCGCCGGCTGCGTGCCAGGGCGTGGCTGATGCGATCGTCCAGCAGCAGGCGGTTCGCCAGGCCCGTCAGCGGGTCGCGGAACGCCTGCTCGGCGAGCTCGGTGGTGGCGGCGTGCAGTGAACGTTGCAGCCCGCTCGTGCGGCGCTGCACCCGGGCGTCGAGCGCGGAGGTGCACAGGGTCAGCAGCAGCAGTGCGAACGTGGCGCCGGCCACCAGCGTTTCGAGGTTGTCGCCGCGCAGCCCGTCGGTGCTGAGGCAGACGGTGCCCTCGGCGAAGCCGGCTGCCGCCATGCCGGTGTAGTGCATGCCCGCCACGGCGGCGCCCATCACGAGCGCGGCCACGACCTGGCCCCAGCGGGCCTGCCTTGCCGTGGTCAGGCGGCGCAGCCAGAAGAAGATCACCAGCGCCGCCGCCGCCGCGCCGGTGGCCACGGCCGCGGAGGCGGCCACCAGCGACCAGTTCCAGCGGATGCCGGGCGACAGCACCAGCGCGGCCATGCCGGTGTAGTGCATGCCGCAGATGCCCGCGCCCATGCTCACGGCGCCCAGCGTCAGGCGTTTCGCGGACAACCGGTCCTGGCTGGCCACGCGCAGCGCGATTGCCGACACGCCCACGGCGGCCAGCCAGCTCACCAGCGTCGTGACGGTGTCGTAGCCGACGGCGAACGGCAGGCGCAGCGCCAGCATGCCGACGAAATGCATCGCCCAGATGCCGCTGCCCAGGGACAGCGACCCTGCGATCCACCAGATGCGCACACTCAGCGCGCCGGGGTTGCGTACGCGCTGGGCCAGGTCCAGCGCCACGAAGGAGGCGAAGGCGGCGGTCAGGTAGGACAGCGCGACGACGGCGGGATCGAAGCGCAGCGCGAGGGCTGCAACGGGCATGAACCCGAGTATGCAAGCTTGCCCCGGGCGGCGCGCACGGCCGCTGGCCGCGCTTGCGGCAGCCTTCACGGCAACGACGTTTGCCCGCAAAAAAAGACCCGGCCAATGGACTGCCGGGTCGTGAAGCCCTCAGGTGAGGGCGTCGTTGGGAAGCTGAACTTTAGGGTGCCGGCCGCTTCCGGGGCAGGCAATATTCACCCGCACCCTGCCGATAATCGGCCCATGACCGCTCCGTTACAAGCCACCGCCTCCGCCCTGTCCGAAGCCGATCTGGCGCGCCTGCAGGACTTGCTGGACGCGCTGCCGGCACCGCTGGAGCCGCTGGACGTGAGCATGCTGGACGGGTACCTGTGTGGCGTGCTGCTGCAGCCCGTCGCGGTGCCGCTGGAGGCCTGGCTGCCGCCGCTGCTGGACAGCGAGGGCCGGCCGCCCCCGGGGCGGATCAACGACGAGCTCATCGCGCTGCTGCGCCGCCGGCACAAGGAGCTCAACGTCGCCATCGCCGGCCGGCAGTGGTTCGACCCGTGGATCTTCGAACTCGACGACGAGGCGTCGCCGAGCGAGACCGTGCTGCCCTGGGTGGCGGGCTTCGCGCACGCGCTGGACGCCCACCCGGCGCTGATGCGCCTGCCCGAGGAGCCGATGCTGGAGCCGCTGGCCGCGCTGTACCTGCACCTGGACCCGGACGACCTGGAGGACGCCGACACGCTGCTGGAGGAGATCGAGGCGCTGGAGCCGCCGGCCGACCTGGAGGCCGCCGTCGAAGGCCTGGTCAGCGCGGTGCTGATGCTGGCCGACGTGTCGCGGCCGCAGAAGGCGCCGCCGGTCAGGCAAACAGCCGGCGGGCGTGCAGGCCCAGGCCGGTCGCGACCGAAGCAAACCGGTCGCCGGTGACCCGCGCGGCCTGCGGGAAGCCGGCCGCCATGCCGTCCACCAGCAGGCGCAGCCCGGTGGAGCCGCCGGTGAAGTAGAGCGCGTCGATCTGCCCGGCGGTGAGGCCCGCCTGCGCCACCGTCTCGTGCGCCGTGGCGATGATGCGGTCCAGGTCGGCACGCAGCGCGTCCACCGCGGTCTTCTCGCTCAGCGGCAGCACCAGGCCGGGCTCGACCAGGCTCAGGTCCACCGTCGTGTCGGCGCCGCCGGAGACGGCGATCTTGGCGCCCTCGGCGCGCGCAGCCAGCTCGTGGCCCAGGCCTTCCTCCAGCACCGTCATCAGCCGCGCGTGCTGGCGCAGGTCGCTGAACCAGCTTTTCATGCCGCGCCACTCGGCCACGCGCAGCGGCGCGTAGCAGGTGTTGATCAGGTGCCAGGTCGCCAGGTCGAAGTAGATGCCGCTGGGCAGCTCGCGGCCCGGTTGGCCGGGTTTCGCGGGGCCGGTTGACCGGTAGCCGAACGCCTGCAGCAGGCCGGCCAGCTCGATGTGGCGGTCGAAATCGGTGCCGGCGATGTGCACGCCGTGGCTGGCCAGGATGTCATCGCGGCGGGCCAGCCGCGTCACGCGCTCGGGGCCCACGCGCACGACGGAGAAGTCGCTGGTGCCGCCGCCGATGTCGGCCACCAGCACGATCTGCTCGCCCTTGCCCTCGCGGATGGCCTGCTGCTCGAAGTCGAACGCCGCAGCGATGGGTTCGTACTGGAATTGCACGTCGGTGAAGCCGACAGCGCGGGCGCAGGCCTCCAGCTGCGCCTGCGCGGCCGCGTCGCGCTCGGGCTCGCCGTCGACGAAGAACACCGGCCGCCCCAGCACCACGCGCTCGGGTTCGCCAGCCAGGCGACGCAGCCGCTTCAGGTAGCCGGCCACGATGTCGGCATATTTGGCGCCGCGGCCGCCGCCCACGTCGGTGGTCTGCTCGATGAGGCTGGAGCCCAGGATGCTCTTCATCGAGCGCATCAGCCGGCCGTCGTGCCCTTCGACGTAGGCCGCCACGGCGGCACGGCCGAAGGCGCGCGGCGGGCCGTCGGCGTCGTGCGCGCCCTCGGAGAAATAGAAGACGGCCGTCGGCATCGTGCGCTGGCCGGGTTCCAGCTCGATCAGTGGCATGAGGTCGCCGTCGGGCACGGCGACTGCCGAATTCGAGGTGCCAAAGTCGATGGCACAGAAGGTGGGGGAGGCATTCATCGCGCGTTTCGTGTCATGTGTCATCCCGGTGGGCCGGGCCTCGGGCCAGACCTGAGGAAGGGCGCGGATTCTAGGAACACAATCCGCGCCGACAAGGAGACTGCATGAAATCGCGCCCCGCTTTCGCCCTGATCCTGCTGGCCGCGCTGGCTGCCTGCGGCCAGCGTTCCGAGCAGGAGCTGCTCGCCGCCGCCCAGCAGCGGATGGATCAAAAGGATGCGGCGGGTGCCGTCATCGAGCTGAAGAACCTGCTCCAGAAGAACCCCGACAACGCCGTGGGCCGCTACCAGCTCGGCAAGGCGCTGCTGGAGGGGGGCGACCTGGCCGGCGCCGAGATCGAACTGCGCCGTGCGTGGGAGCTGGGCGCGCCACGCGACGAGCTGGCCCCGCTGCTGGCGCAGGTGCTGCTGAGTTCGGGCCAGTCGCGCAAGCTCATCAGCGAATTCGCCGACCAGAGCTTGGCCGATCCCAAGGCAACCTCCGTGCTGCAGCAGCATCTGGCGATGGCCTATCTGGCCCAGGGCAACCTGGTCGAGGCCAAGGCGTCGGCCGTGCGTGCGCTGCAGATGATGCCCAACGACGAGGCCGCCGTTGTCGTCAGCGCGCGGACCAAGCTGGCCGGCGGCTTCGCCGACGAGGCGCTGGCCGCGCTGGACGAGTTGCTGCTCAGCCATCCCAAGTCTGCCAAGGCGCTGATGCTCAAGGGCGAGGTGCTGCTGTCGCGCGGCAAGGTGGACGAGGCCGAGCCGCTGTTGACCAGCGTGCTGGCGTTGGAGCCCGCCAATTACGACGCCCGCGCGCTGCTCGTGCGCCTGGCCTTCGGCCGCCAGCAGATCGACGCCGCAGCCAAGCTCGTGGGCGACATGCCGCCGGGGCTGGCCAGGAAGCCGCAGGGCCGCTTCCTGCAGGCCCAGCTGGCACTGGCCCAGGGCGATGCCGCCAAGACGCGCGAACTGGCGCTGCCGCTGCTCAAGCTGCTGCCCAACTACCTGCCGCTGCTGCGGCTGGCAGCCGGCGCCCACCAGCAGCTCGGCGAGCTGGCCGATGCCGAGAACCTGATGAACCAGGCGCTCAAGCTGGCGCCGGACGACCTCGGGCTGCGCCGCCAGTTCGCCGGCCTGCAGCTGCAGCGCCGCGCGCCGGCCAAGGCATTGGAAACGCTGCGCCCCGTGCTGGACAGCGGGAAGGCGGATGTCGACACGCTGCTGCTGGCCGGCAAGGCGCAGCTCATGCAGGGCAACTTCGACGCCGCGGACCAGGCGTTCGCCGCGGCCTCCAGGCTGAACCCCGAGGACCCCAAGACCGGCGCCGCACTGGCGTTGACGGCCATTGCGCGGGACGGCATGGCGACGGTCGGCCCGACCCGCGCCAAGGCCGATGCCGCGCTGGCCCAGTTGCGCGACATCGCGGCCAAGGACGCCGGCAGCAACTACGACCTGCTCGTGATCAACGCGCTGACGCGCCGTGGCGACCTGCCCGCCGCGCTGGCAGCGATCGACAAGCTCGCGCCCAAGATGAAGGGCAGCCCCGTGCCCGAGTCGCTGCGCGGGCGTGTGCTGCTGGTGCGCAAGGACGCGGCCGGCGCCCAGGCCGCCTTCGAGGCGTCCCTGAAGACTGATCCGAGCTATCTGCCGGCGGCATTGGGCCTGGTGGCCCTGGATGTGCAGGGCGGCCGCACCGAGGCCGCCGTGAAACGGCTGGAAGGCTTCATCACGGCGCAGCCGCGTTCGCCGCAGGCCCGCCTGGCGCTGGCCGACCTGCTCGCGCAGACCCGCGCCGCGCCCGAGCGTGTCACCGAGGTGCTCGCCGCCGGCGTGCGGGAGGAGCCGACCGAGGCGGAGCTGAGGCTGGCGCTGATCGACCAGCACCTGCGCCTGGGCGACGCAGCGAAGGCGGCGCAGGCCGCGCAGGAGGCCTCGGCCGCGCTGCCGCAGAACCCCGACCTGCTGGAGCGCCTGGCGCGCACGCAGCTGCTCGCGGGCGACAAGGCCCAGTCCGCCAAGACCTACACGCAGCTCACCGTGCTGGCGCCGGCGCGTGCGCAGGGCTGGCTGGGCCTGGCCCAGCTGCGCTTCGTGGACAAGGACTTCACCGGTGCCGAGCGCGAGGTCAAGCGCGCGCTGCAGGCCGAGCCGGCGTCGGTCGCGGCGCAGCGCCTGCTGATCCAGCTGGCCATCCACCAGGGCCGCACCGACGAGGCGCTGGCCGCGCTGCGTGAGCGCCAGAAGACGAACCCGCAGGAAGCCTATGCGCTGGTCGCCGAGGCCGACGTGGAGGCCAGCCGCCAGCACCTCGACGTGGCCATCGTGGCCCTGCGCAAGGCTGTGGCGCTGCGCGACCCGGGCGACGCGCCGCCGCGCCTGTTCGCGATGCTGCTGGCCGCGAAGAAGCGCGACGAGGCGCTCGCTTTCGAGGCGCAGTGGCTGGCAGCCCACCCGCAGGACGTACCCTTCGCCGCGGCGACGGCGGACGTGTTGCTGGCCCGGGGCGAACTGGAGCCGGCCCTGAGCCGCTACGAAGCGCTGCTCAAGCGCAGTCCCGACGCGGTGGCGGTCATCAACAACGTCGCCTGGCTGCGCAGCCGGACCGGCAAGCCGGGGGCGCGCGAGCTGGCCGAGCGCGGCCTGAAGATCAGTCCCGACTACGCGGCGCTGCGAGACACCTATTCGACCGTGCTGGCCAATGAGAAGGCGTTCGACAAGGCGCTCAGCCTGCAGCGGCAACTCGTCAGCGACCAGCCCGAGCAGGCGGCCTACCGCCTCAACCTCGCGCAGATCCTCATCCAGTCGGGTGACAAGACCGGTGGCAAGACCGAGCTGGAGAACCTGGCCAAGCTCGGGAACAAGTTCCCGCAGCAGGCCCAGGTGCAGGCGCTGCTGAAGACGCTCTGATCAGGCGCTGGCGCCGTAGAAGCCGAACGCCATGTCCGGGCGCCGGCCGGCGATGAGCTCGGCCATGGCGCGGCCCGAGCCGGCGCCGTGCGTCCAACCCAGCGTGCCGTGACCGGCGTTGACCCAAAGGTTGCGCGCCCGCGTGCTGCGGCCGATGTAGGGGACGTTGTTGGGCGTGCTGGGACGCAGGCCGGCCCAGTAGTTGGGCTCGCGGGTGTCGGCCACGCCGGGGAACAGCTCCTCGTAGCGCTTCACCAGCGCCGCGCAGCGCACCCGCGCCGTCGGCGAGTCCAGGTTCAGGTCGAAGCCCGACAGCTCCGCCGTGCCGGCAATGCGGATGTGGTCGCCCAGGCGCGAGATCGCGATCTTGCGCGTGTCGTCCAGCAGGCTGACGACGCTGGCGGCCTCGGGCTTCTTCAGCCGCAGCGTGGCCGAATAGCCCTTGGCGGGATAGATGTTCAGGAACTCGCCGAGCGGCCGCACCAGGGCCGGCGTGTAAGAGCCCATTGCGGCCACGAAGGCGTCGGCCTTGAGCATCTTGCGCTCGCCGCTGCGCATGTCGGCGACCTGCACGGCCTCGATGCCGTCGCCGCTCTTCTGCAAGCCCAGGATGTCGTGCTCGTACAGGAACTGCGCGCCGCGCTCCGCGCATCGCGCCGCGAGCTTCTGCGTGAAGACGCGCGCGTCTCCGCTCTCGTCGCTGGGCGTGAAGGTGCCGCCGAAGATGCGGCTGCCGAACGTGGCCAGCGCAGGCTCGACCTTGAGCACCTCCTCGCGGTTCAGCACGCGGCGGTCCACGCCGTGGTGGCGCATGATCTCCGCACCCGCCGCGCCGTTGTCGAAATCGGCCTGGCTGGAGAAGAAATGCAGGATGCCGCGCTCCAGCCGGTCGTACTCGATGCCGGTGTGCGTGACCAGTTCCTTCAGCGACTCGTGCGAGTAGCGGCCCAGCTGCACCAACGCCTCGACGTTGCGCTCGAACGCCGCGGTCGTGCATTGCGTCAGGAAGGACAGGCCCCAGCGCCACTGGTTCGGGTCCAGCCGCGGGCGGAACAGCAGCGGCGAGTCGTCGCGCAGCAGCCACTTGGCCACCTTGAACGGCGCCCCGGCATTGGCCCAGGGCTCGCAGAAGCTGACCGAAATCTGCGCGCCGTTGGCGAAGCTGGTCTCCAGCGCAGCATCTTTCTGGCGGTCCACGACGATGACCTCGTGCCCCTCGTCGAGCAGGTACCAGGCGGTGGCGATGCCGATGATGCCGGCGCCGAGAACGACGATCTTCATGGCGGTTCCTTGGGGTGGTTAGAGCGGTTGGAGGAGGAGTTGCAGACCCAGGCCGGCCATCAGCGCCGCGACGAGCGCATCGATGATCCGCCAGGTGCGGGGGCTTTGCAGCTTCGGCGCTGCCGCCGCGGCGCCGAAGCCCAGCAGGCTGAACCACATCGCCGATGCAAGACCCGCGCCGGCCGCGAACGCGGCGCGCAGGTCGGCCGGGTGGCGCGCGCCCAGGCCGCCCAGCAGCACGACGGTGTCGAGGTAGACGTGTGGGTTCAGGTAGGTGAAGGCGAAGGCGGCCGACAGCGTCGCGCCCAGGCTGGCGGGGATGCCGGCACCATCGAGTGCCCCGGTGGGGTGCCAGGCACGCTTGGCGGCCATTGCGGCGTAGCCCAGCAGGAAGGCGGCGCCGCCGAAGCGGAACACCTCCAGCAGCCCGGGCTGGTGCTGGATCAACGCACCGAGGCCGAACACGCCCAACAGGATCAGCAGCCAGTCGGACACCGTGCAGAAGGCGACGACCGCGGGCACGTGTTCACGCCTGAGGCCCTGGCGCAGCACGAGTGCGTTCTGTGCGCCGATGGCCAGGATGAGGCCGGCGCCCATGGCCCAGCCCTGCGCAAAAACGGCGGGCGCGGCAGGGTGGGCCAGATCGGCAGCGGGCATCGGCGGATTCTCGGCAGCCGCCCGTGAATGAAGAAGCGTCATTCATATTATTCGCCCTACATTAGCGAGTCTTATGAACGAGTTCGATCCCGCCGCGCTGGACTGTCTCGCCGCTCTGGCCGACGAGCAGGGCTTCGAGCGAGCCGCGCAGCGGCTGGCGATCACGCAGAGCGCCGTGTCGCAGCGGCTGCGGGCGCTGGAGGCGCAGGTCGGTCAGCCGTTGGTCGTGCGCTCGCGGCCACTGCGCCTGACGGAGGCGGGCAAGGTGTTGCTGCGCTTTGCACGCCAGTTGCAGGCGCTTCGGGTGGACGTCGCGCGGGAGCTCGGCGAGCGTGTCGCGCCGCAGTCGCGACTGGCCATTGCCGTCAATGCCGACAGCCTGGCGACCTGGGTGCTGCCGGCGCTGGACGGCGTCGTGCAACAAGGCCTGCGCGAGGGCTACGGGCTGGAGCTGGTCGTCGACGACCAGGACTTCACGCACGACAGCCTGCGCCAGGGCGCGGTGCTGGGCTGTGTGTCGACGGTCGCCGAGGCGCTGCAGGGCTGCCGCGTGCACCCGTTGGGCGTCATGCGCTACGTGGCGGTCGCCAGCCCCGTTTTCATGGTCGAGCACCTGCAGGGCGACCCCATCCAGGGCCTGCATGCGGGCAATTTCGCCGACACGCCCTTTCTCGTCTTCAACCGCAAGGACGACACCCAGGTCCAGTGGGTGTCGCAGGCCTTCGGCGTGCGATCACCGCGGCTGCGTGAGCGCTTCGTGCCTTCCAGCGAGGCTTATGTGCGGGCGGTCGCCATGGGCTGGGGCGTCGGCGTTGCGCCGGAGATCCAGGTGCGGCCGCGGGTCGACGCCGGCCAACTCGTCGTGCTCAGGCCCGACATTGGCGTCGAGGTGGCGCTGTATTGGCACCAATGGCAGCTGCAGGGCCGCGGCGCGCTGCTGGACCAGATCGGCCAGGCGTTGGCGCAGGGGGCGCAGCGCGCACTGGGCGGCTGATCAGCGCGCGGTGGTGACGGGCGCCGATGCCGCGGCCGCTGCCACGGGCGCGACCTGGGCCATCAGCACCGCCGGCCCTTCATGAGCGGGACGCACGGTGTGGGCCATCCACAGCGTGCTGGTGAGCACCAGGGCGATCATGCCGCTGGCGATCCACTTCAACAGTTCGAAAGTCATTGGGGGGGCCGGGGGGGCGGGTAAGGTGGCGCAGCTTAAGCGTGTCGGGCCGAACCCTAGCGTCAACCCTAGGGGGGAGGGGCAATAAATTGCAAACACGCAACGCCCCCTCGAATCGGGGGCAGCGCCCCTGGAGACCTCTCCGACACTGGGGAAAGCAGGTGTTGCGCCCGTGTGGTAATGCCTGCTGAGGCAATATTTACTCACACTTGAAGGGTTCGACTGTCACATGAATCCCGCACACTGGCTGCGCACTGATGTGGTTGTCGCGTCAGCCTAGCCAGAGAGGTCTGCCATGCGATTCGTCCCAGCGCTGCGTTTTTTCCGCCGTGACACCGCCGTGCGCAACGAACCCGATCCGGCCGACCTGGGCACGGCCTTCGGGCTGGACGCCTGCCTGGACGGCAGCGTCAGCGAGTACCGCAGCCAGCCGGCCAGCGATGTGCTCGAAAGCCAGTCTGGCCGTTCGCCGCAGGATTCGCCACTGAGCTGGCTGTCGCGACGTACCGCCTAAAGTTTGGGAATCCGGATCCGGCTCACCATCAGCGAGCCCGACAGCACGAACAGCAGCACCAGCGGGTGCAGCCTGAACCCCGCGATCCACCAGACGCCGCCCCACAGCGTGTCGCCCACGGCGCCCTGGGCCGCCGCCACCCACAACACCGCGACGAGCACCATGGATGTCGGGATGGGCGTGCCCTCGAAATGGGCCACCTTGTCCGAGCCCGCGCTGAGCTTTTCGGCGGTGACGTTGTAGCGCGCGAGCCGGCTGACGCCGCAGGCGACGAAGAACACCAGCACGACGCGGTCAAAGAGACCCTGCATGCCGCAGCCATAGGCGATGGCGGCCGGCGCGACGCCGAAGGAAATGATGTCGGCCAGCGAGTCCAACTCACGACCCAGCGCCGAGCTCTTGCGCCGCCAGCGTGCGATGCGCCCATCCAGCACGTCGAAGGCCAGCGCCAGCGGGATCAGGGCGCAGGCGTATTGCAGGTGACGCAGGTCGCCGCTCTGCAGGAAGGTCATCACCGCGAACAGCGCGCCCATGCCGGCACAGGCGTTGCCCAGCGTGAACCAGTCGGCGAGGTGGAACTCGCGGATCATCGAGAACGGCTTGGGTCGGTCCATGCGAACCGATTTTCAGGCCTGCCCGGTCGCCTCAGGTGTAGGTTGGCATCGCATCCAGGCCTTGCGGCCGAGGTGCTGCGCCAGCAGTCCGAACGGCATGCGCAGCCAGTGGGAGCGCACATACAGCGCCATGCGGGCGCTGTGGGTGAACGCACGGTCGCAGCTGGGATGATCGGGCATCAGCGCCCGGTCATAGCAGGCATCCATCAGCGATGGCCAGGCCGGCGCATTTGCGGATGCGGCGCGCATGACGTCCGCGGGCACGGGGGTGTCGAGCCAGCGCGTGGCGTAGTGCAAGGCATAGAAAAGCGGCCGGGTCAGGCCCAGCACGCCGGCGCGCGGCACGAGCGCGGCCCAGAACGCCGGATCGTTGCCGAAATCACGCAGCAGTGCGTCCAGGTCAAACAGGTCTCGCAGCCCTTTTTCAAGCTCGCCTTCGTGGAACAGGTGGGCGGCGCTGTGCAGCACCATGGTGACCGGGGCCAGCACCCGGACGCCTCGCTGTGTCGGCAATTCGCGCGTGTCCTCGAAAAGCGCCGCGGTATTGACCTGGATGCGGGCCGATGGCGGCAGGATGGTGTGATGCACGTCGAGGCTGCTGCCACGGTCCTCATGGGTCAACGGCGGGATCTCGTGCATCCACTCGCGGTAGTAGCGCTCGTCGTAGGCGTCCAGTTCCTCCTGGAAATTCCAGCCATGGGCGAGCAGCGAGGCTTCGATCTCGGCGATCCGGGCCTTGGGAACGAGGATGTCCACATCGCCGAACACGCGCCCCTGGCTGGCCGGCAGGCCCGCCATCAGGTACGCGGTACCCTTGAGCAGGATGGGTTCGACCCCCAGGGGCTGCAGCGCCGCCCGGATGCGGTCCACTTCCCAATGGGCGAGCTTGGACTGACGCGCTGCGGTGAGCAGGGCGGCGTGGAGGTGGTGCCTCGGGCCGGGCGGGATGCTGTCTAGCCACGGCTCCAGCAGGACGGCCAGCTTGGCCAGCAACACGCCGCGTCGCGCCTGTCGCAGCAGCAGGTCCCATTCCAGCGGGCGTAGATCCATCGCCACAGCGGGGTCGCGCAGCACTTGCAGCAGCAGGGGCACGTGACGGGGCATCACGTTTGGGCCACCAGGCGATCGATGCTCAGCACCGCCTCGTGCAAATCCGAATACTCGAATTCCAGGCAGGTGCAGGTGTCGACCAGATCGGCGGTGGCCTCGAAACCGGCTCGACCGTGGATGTCGTAGTTGAAGGCCTGCTCTGCCAGCAGCAGCAGCATGCGGGCCTTGGGCATGTCCGTCAGTGTCGGCGATGCACCGGCGGCGTAGCGTGGCATCACGATCCAGGCCGGTCGGGCGGGCTCCCGGACACGTGCGACGCTGTCACCGGGGGCCTTCATCAGCGCGAGCGTTCCCTTGGTCGTGTCCGGCACCGGGCGTGTGAGCTCAGCCTGCGGGGCGAAGCGCCGGATCAGGTCGATGGACACGTTCTTCAGATTGACCGGGCGCCCCATGCCGGCCACCTGCCGGTTCACCAAGTCATAGAGGGTGATCTCGTCGGACATCAGCCGCCAGCCTCGATGAGCCAGCGCAGCACTCAGCGTGCTCTTGCCCGATCCGGGAGGCGCCGGCATGACCAGCGCCCGCCCGTCCTTCTCCAGCGCCGCGGCGTGGTAGGACAGATAGGGGTGGGCCATCGTGCTGACGGCCCAATTCAAGCCCCACTCGACCATGTGAAAGCCCTGCTCCGCCGGCAGTTGGCTGAATGCCGCTTCGCCGTCCGCATAGAAGCGCGCCATCGGCTTGACCCAGCGGCGCAGCCCGCCTTCGCGCAGCACTTCCAGGTGAAAGTCGCAGAAGTCGTCCGTTGCGCCGAGGTCGAAGTCCGCGTAAAGGAGCCGCAGGTCTTCGGCCACGCGTTCGACATCGGAGCGCAGCCGGGCCACAAATGGCGGAGCTTTCAAGACCAGGTCGCCGCGGATCAGCCGCCGGCGCACATCGCCCAAGGCCAGGTCACGGACTTTCATGCCGGCGCCAGGACTTGGTCCACCAGTCCAAAGTCCTTCAGCGACCGCACGTGGCGCTCTAGCAACGCGAATGCGGTTTCCCTGTCCATGAGATCGGGGATGGCATCCGCCAGTTGCTCGACCAACTGCACGACAGAGCGCGGTTGCCGCGCCAGCAAATCCAGGATTTCGATCGCCAGCACGTCGACCAGATGGGTGTCGCCAGAGCCGTCATCGTAGACGGCGCCCAGCCCGTCCCAGTCGCGCCACGTGATGTCGGCCGGTCGGCCGATCATCCACAGGGACTCTTGCATCTGCGCGCAGGCGGCCCGTCAGGTCCGGGCTTGACGCCGCTGCGTTCCGACCGGCCGGGGCATGGGGCTCAAGTCAGGCGGCCAATGAAATTGTTGTGCAGGTAAGTCTGGACGTCGGTGGGGGTCCAGGTCTTGCCGTCGGGGCCTTTGCCGCCGTTGTTCGCGACCACCGCGCTCAATGTGACAAGCTGGTTGGACGAGAACGTGTCGATCACGCAGACATCCGTGTTGGTCGTGCCGCTGATGCGGTAGTTCAACCAGGCAATCAACACGGCCTTCTGGGGCGAGGAGTAGCTGCTGCTGGTGAGCACCGTCCAGCAGGACAGGCTGGGAGACATGCCTGCCGTGCTGGTGGCGGTGTTGCCGCAGGCTTTGCCCACGGTGTAAGCCTTGACGGTGGTCAGGTTCAGGCTGGAGCAGCTGATGGAATTGGCCTGCCAGCCGTTGCAGGTCGACTTGGTGCCCGTGTACCCACACCATTCGCTCTTGGTGTAGCAGGTGACCGTGGGTGCGCTGTTCGCCTTGCGTGTGTAGGTGCTCGCGGTCGTGTTGATCAGCGCCTGAACGGAGCCCCATGCCGACGCGGAAAAGCATTTGCCCGCGGTCGTGGCCAGCACCGGCTTGCTGCTCAGGGTCAACGCCACCGGAATGACGCCTGCGCCCGCCTTGATGAAGCGGCGGCGGCGCGCGGAGGCGAGTTCGCTGGCGGACGCGTCGACGCAGGCCGGCGCTTGCCGCGTCGGCTGCGGGTCGTTGATCTGGCGGTCGCTCATGGCAGTGGGCCTCGTGAAACTTCTAGGTGTTGCACCAACTCGGGGCAACTTGCTCTGGGTTGCAGAGCGCACCGATGCTACTGGAGGGCTCGGTGAATTGAATGGAAGTGTTTCACACAAAGCCCGAATGGGGGCGCCCGTTTCCCCCCCGAGTGGGTGGGCGAAAACTGGGGGGTCAGAGGGCGGCTGACGAGAAGGTGTCACACGCCTTGAGGTCGCCGGCGTCCGCGCCGCGCTTGAACCAGCGCACGCGCTGAGCGCTGCTGCCATGGGTGAAACTCTCCGGCACGACGCTGCCCTGCGAACGCTTTTGCAAGGTGTCGTCGCCGATCTGTGCGGCGGCGTTGAGCGCTTCCTCGACGTCGCCCTGCTCCAGCCAACCTTTGCTGCGCTGCGACAAATTGGCCCAGACGCCGGCGTAGCAATCGGCTTGCAGCTCCAGCCGCACACTCATCGCATTGGCCTCTCGCGCCGATACGCGGCCGCGGCTGCGGTCCAGCTTCTCCGTCGTCCCCATCAGGTTCTGCAGGTGGTGTCCCACTTCATGGGCGATCACGTAGGCCTGGGCGAAGTCGCCCGGCGCGCCGAGCCGGTCACGCAGCGTGTCGTAGAAGCCCAGGTCGATGTACACCTTGCGGTCGCCCGGGCAGTAAAAGGGGCCCATGGCTGCCTCCCCGGTGCCGCAGGCCGTAGGGTAGCGGCCGCGGAAAATGACGAGCTTGGGTGCGGGGTACTGCTCCCCCGAGCGCTTGAAGTAGGCGCCCCAGACGTCCTCCGTGTCGGCCAGCACGACACTGACGAAGCGGGCGGCTGCGTCCTGGGGGTGGGTCTGGGCGGGTGCCGGCGCCTGCACGGGCGCGCCGGCGCCGCTGCCGTCCAGCAGGCCCAGCACGGTCAGCGGGTTGATGCCGAACGCCCAGGACGCCAGCAGCGCGATGACGATGCCGCCCAGGCCGACGCCTCGCCCGCCGATGGGCAGGCCTGCGCCACCGCCGCTGCTGCCGCGCACGTCCTCCACGTTGTCGCTCTCTCGCTGGCCTTCCCACTTCATGACGACTCTCCTGCTGGTCGGCCCATCCTACGGCCCATCGCGGCCAAAGCGCAGTTCGTCGCCCGGCGCGCGCGCTAGCGCAGGCGGCTCGCCACACTGCGCCGCGTTGCAGAACCGGGAGACCTTGAATGAAACGCCTCGTCCTCTTGACCCTTGCGGCCGCCTTTGCGGCCGGCGGCGCCTTGGCCGGCGACAACGACTGGCGCTTGCGCATCAAGAAGGAGGCGGACGGCTGGTCGGCGACCTTCAACGGCCCCATGGACTACGGCAGCGGCAGGAACCGCGTCCGCGGCTCGGGGGTCAAGGTCGAGAAGGTGCGCGCCTTGGGCGCCTTCACCCGGCTGCGCATCGACGGCCCTTTCGATGTGAAGCTGGTCCAGGCGGGCAGCGACCAGGCCACGGTCGTCGCCGACGACAACGTCGAACCGCTGGTCGAGACGGTCATCGAGGGCGACAGTCTGGTGATCCGCATGAAACCCGACGCCGGGTTCACGACGAGGCGCTCGCCGGTGGTGCGCGTCGAGGCACGCGCGCTGCAGGCCGTCTCGGTGAGCGGCTCGGGCGACCTGGAGGCCGAGCGTTTCAAGGCCGATGGCCTGAAGCTGGACGTCTCAGGCTCCGGCGACGTGCAGTTCGGCCTCGTCGAGGTGAAGGACCTGGGCGTCAGCATCAGCGGCTCGGGCGACGTGCGCATGGCAGGCCGGGCCGAACAGCAGACCTGGCGCATCAGCGGCTCGGGCGACGTGGACGCCCGCTCGCTGGCAGGCCGCACGGCCAAGGTTGGCATCAACGGCTCGGGCGATGTGTCGCTGGGCGTGGTCGAGCAGCTGGATGCGGAGCTCAGTGGGTCCGGTGACCTGAGCTATGGGGGCCGGCCGCAAGTGCGTCAGAGCGTCAGCGGCTCGGGAGAGATCCACCGCCGCTAGCGGCAGGGCGGGCGAGACGCATGCGGTGTGCAGTGAAGCGCGCGGGAAGCGCCAGAATCCGCACCTGTGAACGCAAACGATCTCTGGTGGCAGACGCTGGCCGACGGCCCGCTGCTGCTGGCCCTTTTCGACGCCGGCGACCGCCTGCAGCAGGCCAACGCCGCCTATCGCCTCGCCTGGGGTCTGGGCGCGGGTGATGCGCCTGACTGGGCCGGCATGGTGGCAGCGGCGCAGCAGGCCGGCGTCGGGCCGGTCGACCTGCCCGAACGGCGCAGCCGCATCGGCCAGCGCAGCTACGAGCAGGCCTGGCGCGACGGCCGGCGGCTCTGGTGGGTGGAGCAGCGCACGCCGGACGGCGGCCTGGCCGTCACGGGCGTGGACATCAGCGCGCTGGCCCGGCCGCGCCCGCTGACCGGCCGGCTGCTGCCGCCACAGGCCGGGCTTGAGCTGTTGCAGGCCTTGCTGGCCGACCCGCGCGCGTGGCCGTTGTCCGTGGCGACGCTGGCCGTCGGAGCGGACCCGGCGGCCGTGCTGGCCCGCATCCGCGGCGAGGACGGCTGCATGCGGCTGCAGGACGGTCGCCTGCTCGTCATGCTGCCGTCCACCGGCCCGGCCCAGGCCGTGGCCCTGGGCCGGCGGCTGGGCGCGGTCGAGCTGACCGAGGCCGTCTGGGGTGAATCGGCCCCCGTGCTGCTGGCTAGGGTTTGAGCTGGAGGTCGTGGCCCTGCGCCTGCGCGGGCGCGGGCAGGCCGGCAATGGCCGCCAGCGTCGGCGCCAGGTCGGCGATCTCGACACGGGCCTTCATCTCGCCCTGGCCCACGTAGCCAGGCCCCCAGAACAGCAGCGGCACATGGGTGTCGTAGCGGTAGGGGCTGCCGTGGGAGCTGCCGCCCGCCCGGTAGCTCTGGATCCAGTGGGGCTTGAGCACGATCTGCAGCTGGGCGGCGCGCGTCGGGTCGAAGGACTTGCGCATGGCTTCCAGGTAGGGCGTCGTCGTGTCGTTGCCCAGCAGTTGCTCGCGCGTGAAGACCTCGGCCACGCCGGGCAGCTTCAGCAGTTCCTCGCGCGCGGCGGCCTGCACGTCGGCGAAGTTCAGGCCGCGTTCGGCAGCCAGCTTGTCGTTCAGCAGCAGGCCGGCCGCGGAGAAGGCGCGCGCGAGCTTGTCGACGCCGAACTTCGCAGCCAGCGCGCCGTTCACGGCGGCCAGCGATGGCGCCGAGGTGAAGCGGCCGGCGTCGCGGCCCTGCGTGGCGGCCCACTCCGGCGTGTCGGTGAAGCCGTGATCGGCCGTCAGCGCGAGCACGTAGTTGCCGGCGCCCACTTCCTTGTCCAGGAACTGGAAGAAGCCCTGGAGATAGCGGTCCAGGTGCAGCAGGTGGTCGTGCGACAGGCGCGATTCGGGGCCGAAGGCATGGTTGATGTAGTCGTGGCTGGACAGGCTGACGGACAGGATGTCCTGCACGTCGCGCTGGCCGAGCTGCTCGTTCTTCACGGCGGCACGGGCGAAGGCCAGCGTCAACTCGTCGCCGAACGGCGACGGCAGGATGTTGCCGTAGAAGCGCGGGCCGGGCGCGTCCATCTTGTCGCCGACGATGGCCGGCAGGCGGTTGCCGTTGCCGCTGGCGACCTGCCAGGTCTGGCCGTCCGGCACTGAGCGGGCGTAGGCGCAGGGGGACGGGAGCGCAGCGGCCTGGGGGCAGTCATAGCCTGGCAGCATCGGCGCCCAGGTCTTCTTGAAGAAGGCGTCGGCCGGCTTGGCGGCGTTGAAGTCCTTGACCCACTGCGGCAGCGCGGCCATGTAGTAGGTGCTGGATGTGAACTGTCCGGTCTCGCCCATGTACATGTAGGCGGTGCCCTTGTGGCCCGCCGGCAGGATGGCGCCGCGGTCCTTGCCCGAGATGCCGATCACCTTGGAGGCCGGCGAGCGCGTGCGCAGCACGTCGCCCAGCGTCTCGACCTTGAGGTTGCGCGGGCTGGTGCCGGCCAGCGGTGCCGTCGGGTTGTCGAGGTAGACGTAGGCCGCGTCGCCGGTGTTGTAGACCGGATCGCCGCTGGCCGGGTCGCGCCATTCGTTGCTGATGATGCCGCTGCGCTGCGGGTAGGCGCCGCTGAGCATGACCGAGTGGCCCGCGGCGGTGACGGTGTGGCCGTGCGCGTAGTGCGCATCGGCAAACCAGCGGCCCTGGTCCAGGAAGCGGGCAAAGCCGTCGGGGGCGAGCTGGTCGCGGTAGCCGGTCACCTGCCGCATGGGCAGGCCGTCGATGACGACGAGCACCAGCAGCTTGGGCCGCTGAGGTGCGGCAGCCGGCATGGGCGGCGTTGTCGTGCAGGCGGTCAGGGCGGCGGCGAGGGCCAGCCCCAGCAGATGGCGACGGTTGTGCAACATGACTTTTTTGTGACGGCGGGGTGACAAGCTTAAGCCCTGACAATGTCGCGCTTGTAAAGCCATGGCCGAGTCCGACGCCTTCGACCCCACCCAAGCGCTGGACGGCTGGCGCGCGCCGACGCCTGCGCCCATCGACTTGCAGCTGCGCTCGCCTCGGGTGGCCGACCCGCAGCCGGCCGGGACGGTGATCGGGTTGGTCAAGCGGGTCGCCGAGCCTGCCGGCTTCGACCCGACGCAGGCGTTGGACGGCTGGCGTGCACCCGCGCCCGAACCGCCGGACCTGCGGCTGCGTGTGCCGCGGCCCGTCGGGCTGGACGACGCCAAGATGACGCGGCTGAAAGCCCGCGGCTACGAGATGGTGGATGTGGAAGACATCGACGTGGTCGACGTTCGGCCCGCTTCGGCCCGTGTCATGCGCGCCGAGGTGCCCGAAGCGCCCGAAGTGCCGCTGCCGTCGGATGTCGTCCATGAGCCGGAACCGGTCGTCGACGTTCAACAGCCGGGGGTGTCGACAGAACGGCAAGCGCCTGATGATGGGCTTGCGTCACCTGATGCATCGAGTGCCGAGGCGGACGAGGCGGAGCTTGCCTTGCTGGACTCGGGCCCGCAGGCAGCACCGCCCGCGTCGCCCGCGCCCGCCGTGATGGAGCCGGCACCGGTGGCTGAATCCCCGCCGGTGGTCGTTCAGCCGCTGGTCGAGGATGCCGGGGTGGCGGCGCCGTTTCTTCATCCGCCCGCCCATGACATCGAGTCGCTGGAACCGGCACTGACCGTGCCTGCCCTTGTAGAGGCGGCCGATCCCTCGAACACGCCCACCATGTCCGAAGCAGCGCCTGTCGATGCCGTTGACCTGGCCGAGGCGCCGGCTGGCGTTGCCGCTTCGGCTGTCACCGAAGAAGTGCCTGACCCGAGCGGTGAGGGCGTCGCGCAGCCTGAAGTCGAGTGCCCGCGAGCTGACGCCGCAATGTCGGCGCTTGATTTCCACGTGCCCCCGCCGCCCGCCGCGCCCGACCTGCAGCAGATGCTCAGGAACATCGGCCTGCCGCACACCCCGCGGCCCTCTGCCGAGACGGATTTGCGCCAGATTCTCAGGAGCATCGAACTGCCGGGCAGTCCGCCGCCTGCGGCCTTGGCCCAGGTGCCTGTGATCGATATCCCGGCGCCGCCCACCGAGCACGATCCCCGGCTGCTGGCGCATTGGCAGCCGCATGCCTGGACGGCGCTGGCCCGCTGCATCGCGGGCGCCAGCGCGGAAGTGGTGCAGGCACCGGACGGGATGCATGTTGCCCAGCATGCGCCGCAGTGGTTGTGCGCACTGTGGCCGCCGCAGCCGCCCGGCGCGCCGATGCTGGGGCGCTGGCCCGAGCGGGCTGCCCTCGTGACCGCGGAGGGCGCGACGCAGGCGCTGCGGTCGCTGCTGGTGGAACTGCAGCCCGAGGCGGCGATGTGGCAGGCCGACCTGGAGGCGGACTGGGGCCTGGTGGCCGACCTCGTGCTGCAACAGGACGCTGGTCTGCGCCCGACTCAGACCCAGGTGCTGCGCCAGCTTGCCGAAGCCGAGCGCCAGGCGATGACCGCGCGGCTGCGCGACGGCTACGCCCTACAGGGCGGCGTCGCGAGGCGGCGCACGTGAGCAGCGGGCACGCGCCGCTGCTTGAAGTCGATGGACGCGTCGCGCGCATCACGCTGCGCCGGCCGCGACAGGCCAACCGCCTCGCCGCCGAAGACCTGGGCATGCTGCAGCGACTCATCGAGGACGTGAACGCCGAGGAGGCGGTGCGCGTGCTGGTGCTGGCCGGCGAAGGCCGGCACTTCTGCAGCGGCTTCGATCTGGGCGCTCTGGGCGCCATCGACGCGGGCGCGCGCTTCGGCGAGATGGCCGATGCGCTGGAGGCCGCGCGGCCCATCACGGTGGCGCGGCTGCATGGCGGCGTCTACGGCGGCGCGGCGGACCTGGCGCTGGCCTGCGACTTCCGCCTCGGGGCGCCGGCCGTCGAGATGTTCGTGCCGGCCGCGCGCATCGGCCTGCACTTCTATGCCGGCGGGCTGCGGCGGTTCGTCGAGCGGCTGGGCCTGGCGACCGCCAAGCAGGTGCTGCTGGCCGGCCGCACGCTGGACGCGGCGGCGCTGCTGGATTGCGGCTACCTGGACCAGTTGCTGCCCGACGTGCAGACGCTGGATGCTGCGCTGGCCGCGCTGACGGCCGAACTGCTGGGCATGGCACCACTGGCCCTGTTGCCGATGAAGCAGCACCTGAACGCGCTGGCCGCCGGCCGGCTGGATGCCGACAGGCTGGCTGCGGACATCCTGAAAGCGCGCGATTCGGTCGATCTGGCCGAAGGCCAGGCCGCCTGGGCCGGCAAGAGGCCGGCGGTTTTCAAAGGGTGTTGAAAGCCCTAGTCCGCTGGTTTCGCACATCGTGGAAAATAGGGGGCCCGCGCGTCTGCCCACGCGTCACCTCTTACAACACTCTTCGACAGGACCAGTGTGGCCAAAGAAACCACCAAGACCACCATCGAAGCGGATGGTCTGCGCTACCGCTCCAAAGCTCCCGGCTCGCCTTTCGCGGCGACCTCTTCCTTTGGCGCCGCAACGATGTCTTGCTTCCTCTGTGGCAAGCACCGCCCGCGCGCCATGCTCAAGTCAAAGAAGCTGCTGGGCAAGTCACAGCCCGTGTGCTCGCCGTCCTGCAAGGAGCTGGACGCACAGATCGCCGCCAAATAGTTGGCCCCCGGCCAGCGGATGCGCTGGCTGAGCCCCCTGGGGGGCGATTCATTGACGGGCTCCCTGGCCCTTCAATGAATCGAGGGCGTGACGCTGCGGCTTGTCAGCCTTGGCGAAAGCACCGCCCGCAGACTGACCGGTAGCGCGCGTTGCCGCCGATCTCGACCTGGGCGCCCTCGGTGACCTTGCGGTTATGGGCATCCACGCGCATGTTCATGGTCGCCTTGCGGCCGCAGTCGCAGATCGTCTTCATCTCGTCCATCTCGTCGGCCAGCGCCAGCAGCGTGGCCGAACCGGGGAAGAGTTCGCCCTGGAAATCCGTGCGCAGCCCGTAGCAGATGGCCGGCAGGTTGCGCAGGTGCGCCATCTCGTGCAACTGCTGCACCTGGTGCTTGCTGAGGAATTGCGCCTCGTCGATGAGGATGCAGGCGATGCCGGGGTTCTCACCCATCAGTGCGATGAAGTCCGTGTCGGCGTCGAACTGCTCCACTTCGCGCTGCGGCCCCAGGCGCGAGGTCACGAAGCCTTTGCCGTAGCGGTCGTCCAGCCGGGCCGTGAAGATGCGCACATGGTGGCCGCGCTCCTCGTAGTTGTGCGCCACCTGCAGCAGGGCAGTGGATTTGCCGGCGTTCATCGCGGCATAACGGAAGAAAAGCTTGGCCATGGGTCGTTCGGAGCGGGCTCGCATTGTCCCCGCAGGCCGACCCCTCAGGTCGAGGTCGGGACAACCCGCGGTTTCGTCGCGTTTGCGGTGAAACCCCGGGCTAGCGAGATGGCGCTGTCATGTGGCGTGTGCGTCAATCATTGCTTCGTTCCGACCCGTACGAAGCAATGAGTAAAGACACCGTCACCGCGGTCCGACAAGATGGGCTGCGTTACGCGTCCAAGGTGGGCGGATCGCCCTTCCTGGGCAGTGGCCACACCCGCTCCTGCTTCAAATGCGGCAAGCACCGCGCGCCGGCCAGCTTGCAGTCGATCCGGCTGCTGGGCCGCAACGAAGTGGTCTGCAAGCCCAACTGCAAGGCCGAGCCCGAAGGCCCCGGCGTCGGCGTGCCGGCGATCTAGGCGCCTGCGCGCCTAGCGCCCCTCGCGGTTCGCCGCGAGCGTCGTCGCGACGCTGCCCGACCAGCCGCCGCCCAGCGCGCGGATCAGCCCGACGGTCGCCTGGTACTGTGCCGAGCGCACCTGCAGCGCGGCGCGCTTGTTGGCGAGCTCGCTGCGGCGCGCGTCCAGCAACTCCAGCTGGCTGACGAGGCCGTTGCGGTAGCGCGTGTCCGACAGCCGCAGCGCCTGCCCGGCCGCGCTGACCGCACGCGCACTGGCGGCATCCTGGGCCTGCAGCAGCGTCAGCGAGCCGAGCTGATCTTCCACATCCTTCAGCGCCAGCAGGAACTGCTCGCGGAAGGCGATGGCCGAGCCGTCGAGCTGGGCTTTGGCGGTGTTGACGCCGGCCTCGCGCCGGCCGCCGTCGAAGATGGGCAGCGCGCCCAGCAGGCCGATGCCCCAGGTGCCGGCGCCGCTCTTGAGCAGGTTGGACAGCTCGTTGGAAATGCCGCCGCCCTGCGCCGTCAGCGACAGGCTGGGCCACCAGGCGGCCTGCGCCACGCCCACGCGCGCCTGCGCCGCCTGCAGCTGGCTGCGTGCGGCGGCCAGGTCGGGGCGGCGCTGCAGCAGTTCGCTGGGCAGGCCGGCGGGGACGGCGGGCAGCGCCGTCGTCCAGGCCGTCGGCTTCAGGCTGAAGTCGGACGCGGGCTCGCCGACGAGCACGGCCAGCGCCGTCTCCAGCTCCAGACGGCGGCGGTCCAGCGCCAGCGCCTCGGCCTCGTTGGCGGCCAGCTCGGCGCGCACGCGGGCCAGGTCCAGGTCGGCCACGTCGCCGGCGCGGGCGCGCTTCTCGGTCAGCGACAGCGTCTCGCCGTAGGCGGCGACGGTGTCGCGCACGATGTCGCGCTCGGTGTCCAGCGCGCGCAGCGCCAGGTAGCCGCGCGCCACGTTGGCCTGCACCAGCAAGCGGGCGTCGGCCAACAACTGCTCGCGGGCCTGCACGTCCAGCGCGGCGGCATTGCGCTCGTGCAGCAGGCGGCCGCCCAGGTCCAGCTCGTAGGCCAGATTCAGGCCGGCGCTGTACTGCGTCGCGGGTTGCGGGATGGTTTGCCCGGGCGTGGACGAGCGGCCGGCGCCGGCCGACACACCGAGCTGCGGCAGGCGGGCCGACTGGGCCGAACCCAGCGCGGCGCGGGCCAGCGCCAGCCGGTTGGCGGCCGCCTGCACGCTGGTGTTGGCTGCCATCGCGCGGGTGACGAGGTCGTCCAGCACCGGGTCGGCGAAGGGCTGCCACCAGCTCGCGGTCAGGGCCGGCGCGTCGCTGGCGGTCACGGCCTTGTAGGCCACGGGTGCCTGCGGCAACTGGGCCGGGGCCACGGAGCCGACCGACGCGCAGCCGGCCAGCAGCAGGGCTGCGAAAAGTGGGGTCAGAGTCGATTTCATGATGATCACTTGCCTCGTTGCGGGAGGGCGTCAACGACAGGAGAGACGGGCACGACGGCCTGCGCGGCAGCGGCTGGCACCGCGACCTGGCCACCATGGTGGCGCAGCGGCGCATTGCCGGTCAGGCGGCGCACGATGACGTAGAACAGCGGCGTCAGGAACAGGCCGAAGACGGTCACGCCGATCATTCCGGCGAACACCGCCACGCCCATGGCCTGGCGCATCTCGGCGCCGGCACCGGTGGACAGCACCAGCGGCAGCACACCCATGACGAAGGCCATCGACGTCATCAGGATGGGACGCAGCCTCAGGCGCGCCGCTTCCAATGCCGCCTGCATGGGCGTGCGGCCGGCGAACTCCAGCTCGCGGGCGAACTCGACGATCAGGATCGCGTTCTTCGCGCTCAGACCGACCAGCACGATGAGGCCGATCTGCGTGAACACGTTGTTGTCGCCATGGCTGAGCCACACGCCGGTCATCGCCGCCAGCAGGCCCATGGGCACGATCAGCAGGATGGCGATCGGCAGCGTCAGGCTCTCGTACTGGGCCGCGAGCACCAGGAACACCAGCAGGATGGCCAGCGGGAACACCCAGGCGCCGGAGTTGCCGGCGATCTTTTCCTGGTAGGTCAGGTCGGTCCACTCGTAGCCGATGCCCGGGGGCAGCGTCTCGGCGGCAATGCGCTCCACGGCGGCCTGCGCCTGGCCCGACGAGAAGCCCGGTGCGGCGCCGCCGTTGATGTCGGCGGCCAGGAAGCCGTTGTAGCGCAGCGCGCGCTCGGGGCCGAAGCTGGGCGTGACCTTCATCAGCGCGGCCAGCGGCACCATCTCGCCCGAGGACGATCGCACCTTCAGCGCGCCGATGTCCTCGGCGCGGGCGCGGTAGGCGGCGTCCGCCTGCACACGCACGGAGTAGGTGCGGCCGAACTTGTTGAAGTCGTTCACGTACAGGCTGCCGAGGTAGATCTGCATCGTGTCGAACACATCCGTCACGGCCACGCCGAGTTGGCGTGCCTTGGTGCGGTCCAGGTCGGCGAACAGCTGCGGCACGTTGACCTGGTAGCTGGAGAACAGGCCCGCCAGCTCCGGCGCCGTGCCGGCCTTGGCCATGAAGGCCTTGACCGCTGCGTCCATGGCCTCGTAGCCCACGCCGCCACGGTCTTCCAGCTGCAGCTTGAAGCCGCCGGTGGTGCCCAGCCCCTGCACGGGCGGCGGCGGGAACATGACGATGAAGGCGTCTTCGATGGCGCCGTACTGCGCGTTCAGCGAGCCCGCGATGGCGCCCGCGGACAGGTCCTTGGTCTTGCGCTCCTCGAAGGGCTTGAGCGTCGCGAACACGATGCCCGAGCTGGCACTGTTGGTGAAGCCGTTGATCGACAGGCCCGGGAACGCGACCGCATGCTCCACGCCCGGCGTCTTCAACGTGATGTCGGTCATGCGGCGGATCACGTCTTCGGTGCGGTCCAGCGTGGCGCCGTCGGGCAGCTGCGCGAAGCCGATCAGGTACTGCTTGTCCTGTCCGGGCACGAAGCCGCCGGGCACGGCCTTGAACAGCCCGGCCGTGGCCGCCACCAGCGCCAGGTAGACGACCATCATCACGGCCTTGCGCGACATCAGCGTCTTCACGCCACTGCCGTACTTCTCGGAGCTGCGGGCGAACAGCCGGTTGAAGCGACCGAAGAAGCCGCCCAGCACGCGGTCCATGCCCCGCGTCAGCGCGTCCTTGGGCGCGTGGTGATCCTTCAGCAGCAGCGCGGCGAGTGCCGGCGAGAGGGTCAGCGAGTTGATCGCCGAGATCACCGTCGAGATGGCGATGGTCAGCGCGAACTGCTTGTAGAACTGGCCCGTGAGGCCCGTGATGAAGGCCAGCGGCACGAACACCGAGATCAGCGTCAGCGCGATCGCGATGATGGGGCCGGAGACTTCGCGCATCGCGCGGTAGGTCGCGTCGCGCGGGCTCAGGCCCGACGCGATGTTGCGCTCCACGTTCTCCACCACGACGATGGCGTCGTCCACGACGATGCCGATGGCCAGCACCAGGCCGAACAGGCTCAGCGCGTTGATCGAGAAGCCGAAGCCGTGCATGACCGCGAACGTGCCGACGATGGACACCGGCACGGCCAGCAGCGGGATGATGGACGCGCGCCAGGTCTGCAGGAACAGGATGACGACCAGCACCACCAGCGCGACGGCCTCCAGCAACGTGTGGATGACGGACTCGATGGACGCGCGCACGAACTGCGTCGGGTCGTAGACGATGGTGTAGTCCACACCCTCGGGCATGCCGGCCTTCAGCTCGGCCATGGTCTCGCGCACGTTCTTGGAGATGTCCAGCGCGTTGCCACCCGGGGCCTGGAAGATGGGCACGGCCACGGCGGACTTGTTGTCCAGCAGCGAGCGCAGCGCGTACTCCGACGCGCCGAGTTCGAGGCGGCCGAGATCGCGCAGGCGCGTCACGGCGCCCGAGTTCCGGCCCTCGCCGCTCTTCACGATGATGTCGCCGAACTCCTCGACCGATTGCAGGCGGCCCTGCGCGTTGACCGAGAGTTGCAGGTCGATGCCCTGCAGGCCCGGCGACGCGCCCACCACGCCAGCGGCGGCCTGCACGTTCTGGCTGCGGATGGCCGCCACCACGTCGCTGGCCGACAGGCCGTGCTCGGCGACCTTCTGCGGGTCCAGCCAGATGCGCATCGAGTAGTCGCCCGAGCCGAACAACTGCACCTGGCCCACGCCCGGGATGCGCGCGAGGCGATCCTTGACGTTCAGCAGCGCGTAGTTGCGCAGGTAGGTCATGTCGTAGCGCGCGTTGGGCGAGGTCAGGTGCACGACCATGGTCAGGTCGGGGCTGCTCTTGACGGTCGTCACGCCCAGGCGCTTGACCTCCTCGGGCAGCCGGGCCTCGGCCTGCGCGACGCGGTTCTGCACCATCTGCTGCGCCTTGTCCGGGTCGGTGCCCAGCTTGAAGCTGACGGTCAGCGTCATCAGGCCGTCGGTGGTCGCCTGGCTGCTCATGTAGAGCATGTCCTCGACGCCGTTGATGGCCTCCTCCAGCGGCGTGGCCACCGTCTCGGCGATGACCTTGGGGTTGGCGCCCGGGTATTGGGCGCGCACGACGACCGACGGCGGCACGACGTCGGGGTATTCCGAGATCGGCAGCGCGCGTATCGACAGCAGGCCGCCGATGAAGATCAGCAGCGACAGCACGCCCGCGAAGATGGGGCGGTCGATGAAGAATTTGGAAAAGTTCATGGGTACTCCTGGTGCGAGCGACGCGTTTTCAGGCGACAGCACGCCCCCCGCGGGCCGGCTGGACCGGCCCGCAGACAGCGCTCGCGGGTGGGGTTGGGCTTCTTAGATCAGGAGAGCGATCAGGACGTTTTGGCGCTGGCCTGCTGCGCCGCCAGCTCCGGCTTGACGTCCATCGCGACGTCCTTGGGCGCGAGGACCGACCCCGGCCGCACGCGCTGCAGGCCGCCGACGACGATGCGCTCGCCGCCCTTCAGGCCGCTGGTCACGACGCGCAGCCCGTTCACGTTGGCGCCCAGCGTCACCGGCCGCCATTCGGCCTGGTTGCCGGTGCCGACGACGATGACGTAGCGCTTGTCCTGGTCGGTGCCCACGGCCCGCTCGTTGACCAGCAGCGCCGGTTCGTTCCTGGCCTGGCCCATGCGCAGCTTGGCGAACTGGCCCGGCATCAGGGCGCCGTCCTTGTTGTCGAACACGGCGCGCACGCGCAGCGTGCCGCTCCTGGCGTCCACCTGGTTGTCGACGAGCTGGATGCGGCCGGTCGTGGTGCGGTCATTGTTCAGCATCTCGACCGGCACGCGCTCCAGGCCGCGGCGTTCGCCGCGGGCGTTGCCGTCGGCACCGGGCAGCGAGGCCAGCACGTCGCGCACCACCTTCTCGTCGGCGTCGAAGCTGGCATAGATGGGGCTGACGGACACCAGCGTCGTCAGCACCGGCGCGCCGGCGCCCGCGGCGACCAGGTTGCCGGCCGTCACCTCGATGCGGCCGA
Organism: Roseateles sp.; assembly: GCF_965229315.1. Classification (GTDB taxonomy): domain Bacteria; phylum Pseudomonadota; class Gammaproteobacteria; order Burkholderiales; family Burkholderiaceae_C; genus Pelomonas. The sequence continues at coordinate 361,080 of NZ_CBDDJA010000001.1, read as the reverse complement.
CGCGGCCGGCCACCGGCGCCCGCACCTGCGTGTAGCCGAGGTTGAGCTGGGCCGACTGCAGCGCGGCCTGCGCGGCGCGCAGGTTGGCCGCACCTTCACGGGCGGCGTTGTCCTTCTCGTCGAACTCGCGGCGGGCCACGGCGCGCTCCTCCAGCAGCGACCTGGCGCGCTGCGCCTCGCTCGCGGTGTAGGTCACGCGGGCCTGCGCGGCGGCCACCTGCGCCTCCAGGCGCGCCACCTCGGCCTGATAGGGCGCGGGGTCGATGGTGACGAGCAGGTCGCCCGCCTTGACCAGGCTGCCCTCGCGGAAGTGGACCGACTGCACGGCGCCCGACACGCGGGCGCGCACGTCCACGCGGTCCACGGCCTCCAGCCGGCCCGAGAACTCGTTCCATGCCGAGATCTCGCGGCTGACGACCTGGGCCACGGACACGGGGGTGGCGGGCGGTGCGGCCGCTGCCGGGCTGGCGTGCGCGGGCTGGCCGAACTGGGCGATGCCCACGGCGCCGAGCGCGATGAGGGCGACGGCGCCGGCCAGCAGGCCCAGGCGGCGGTTGAATCGAGGGGATGACTGCATTTGTTGTTTCTCCGAGCAGGGGTCAGGCAAGATTCGAGAGCGCGCGGCCGGTGGCCTCGCTGAGGAAGTCGTGGACGGGCGCCAGCACCTGGTCCGCCGCGATGGCGGCCAGCGTGAGGTCGCGGGCGGCGCCGCCGTGTTCGCGCAGCGCATCCGCATAGCGGCGCGATTCGTCATTGAGCGGGTGGCCGGCGACGCTGAGCACCAGGGCCGGCGCCAGGCCCGCGAGGCGGCTGGCGTTCAGCGGCGCGGCGTAGGGGTGGTCGGCGCGGGTGCAGTCGCCCAGGTAGGCCTGCCAGCCCTTGGCATAGATGCACTGGCTGTCGCCGCATTCGCCCTCGCGCATGGAGGCGCTGCCGAGTTGCGGGTCCAGCATGGGCGAGATCAGCAACTGGCCCGCCAGCTTGGGCGCGCGCTGGTCGCGGGCCATCAGCGCCAGCGCCGCGGCGATGTTGCCGCCGGCTTCTTCGCCGGCCACAAACAGCGCCGTCTGCGCACTGCCGGTGAACCGGGCCGGCTTGGCGGCCAGCGCCTGCAGCGCCTCGAACGCTGCCACCAGGCTGGCGGGGAAGGGGTGCTCGGGGGCGAGCGGGTAGTCCAGCGCGACGACGGTGGCGCCCGCGTCGGCCAGCAATGCGCAACGCGCCGCGGCCGCCTCGCAGGAGCCTGCGGTGAAGGTGCCGGCGTGCAGGAACAGCAGCAACGCGTGGCCGCCGCCAGCCAGTGGCTGGCGGGCGGGGTAGAGGCAGGCGTTCAATCCCGGGTTGGGGCCGAGGCGCAAAGGCGATGGGGCCATGTTGTCCATGACCCGAAAGATAAACATTGGTTGCTCGCAGATAAACGGCCCTGAAAGGGACTCACTTTTCTTGTGCGTGGAACAATCGAATTCCCGCGGCCTTTGGTGGCCACGTTCAACTCCGCTGACGACGATGGACCGACTCCAAGCCATGCAAGCCTTCGTGCGGGTCGTCGAGGCCGGCACCTTCACCAAGGCCGCCGACTCGCTGGACCTGCCCAAGGCCACCGTCACGCGCCTGATCCAGACGCTGGAAACGCACCTGCGCACCAAGCTGCTGAACCGCACCACGCGCCGCGTGACGGTGACGCCCGACGGCGCCGCCTACTACGAACGCGCGATGCGGCTGCTGGGCGACCTGGAGGAGCTGGAAGGCAGCATGAACCAGGCGCGCGTGACGCCGCGCGGGCGCATCCGCATCGACGTGCCGGGCGTCGTGGGCCGCGAGATGATCATTCCGCACCTGCCGGACTTCTACGCCAAGTACCCGGACATCCAGATCGAGATGGGGGTCAGCGACCGCCCGGTGGACCTGCTCGGCGACAACGTCGACTGCGTCATCCGCGGCGGGGAGCTGACCGACCAGAGCTTGGTGGCGCGGCGCATCGGCGAGTTCCGCTTCATCACCTGCGCGACGCCGGAGTACCTGCGCCGCCACGGGCCGCTGTCGCACCCGCGCGAGCTGGGCGAGGCGCCGCACCGCATGGTGGGCTATTTCTCGGCGCGCACGGGCAAGGTCGTCGGCGACACGTTCCGCCGTGGCGACGAGGTGGTGGAGGTGATCGGCAACCACGTGCTGGCCGTCAACGATGCGAACGCCTACCTGAATGCCGGCCTGGCCCATCTGGGCGCCGTGCAGGTGACCTGCTTCATGGCCGGGCCGCTGCTCAAGAGCGGCGAGCTGGTGCGTGTGCTGGAGGACTGGGACACCGACCCGGTGCCCGTGTATGTGGTCTACCCGCCCAACCGGCACCTCAGCAGCAAGCTGCGGGTGTTCGTCGACTGGGTGGTGGAGCTGATCGGCCGCGAGGCGCTGGGCGGCGTGAAGATGCGCTGTACGGCCTGAACGGGCTCAGGCGCCGTCGTTGCTGGCGGTGACGATGACGGCGGCCTGGCCGAAGTCCTCGGCCGCAGGCGCCGGTGCGCTGATCGCCAGCACCATGCCCGCCGCCAGCGCCGTGACGGCGGTCGCGGCGGTGATCATCGTGAAAAGGGATCGTGTGTTGTTGTTCATGTGACGGCTCCTGGTCGGCACCCGCTCGGTAGGCGATGGGGTGTGCCGACAGGTTGTCACTTTAGGTATTCGCGGGCCGATGAAAAAGACGGTGAAACAGAACGGCGAGTTGCTGCCGGCGGAACAATCGGCGCTCATGCAACGTGCCGCGGCATGAAAAAACTGCGGCGCCGGTGACCCGGCCCGCAGTGATCGAAGCGGCGCAGGCGTCAGGCGTCAGGGGCGCGACGGCGGCGTGCCACCGCACCGACGGCGACCAAGCCCAGCGCCATGAAGGCGTAGGTGGCCGGCTCGGGCACGGCGCTCACCGAGAAGGTGACGACGGTGTCGATGACGAACGACTCGGTCGGATCGACCTGCAGGTCATGGATCAGGCCGTCGGCGGAGTCCCAGTAGATGTTGATGTGGGAGTCCGCCGTGCCGCCGCCGATGTCATACAGGATGCCGGGTTCGCTGAAGTAGGGCGCGATGCGGGTGAACTGGTTGTCGTAGACGAAGTTGCTGTCGCTGTCCAGCGGCACCAGGCCCAGGATGGTGGTGCCGTTGCGCGTGCCGGTGAAGCTCAGGATGTCTTCCGGCACCAGCGCGTTGCCGGCGGTCGTGAAGGTGCCGGACGCCGTGACGCCGTCGCCGCTGTACGACCAGTTCCACAGCGTGTCGGCGCGCGCCACACCGGCCGCCAGCAGCGCGGCGCCGGCCAGCAGCAGCGAGCCCATGCGTTTCATCAGAAATCTGTTCATTCCTCACTCCTTCAAAGGTTGCCGACCGCCAAATCGATCGATCACGCCCGACCTTACAGGCGTGCCCGCACCGGGGTCAACGGATAGGCGTGTTAGTCCCCTGCGTGGGGGACAGGCAACCCACGGGAACCATTTATGCAGGTCGCAGGAAGCGCATATCGCGGCCAGCCCGGGTCAGCCCGCGTTGACCCTGGCGCGCGGCGCGCCACGGCCCCGGGCTTCCAGCCAGGCCTTGGCCGTCGAGAAATGGCCGCAGCCGATGAAGGGGCGCGGCGGCTTCAGCGCGGACAGCGGCGACGGATGGTTGGCCTTCAGCACGAGGTGGCCCTGGTGAGCGGCCTCGATCAGTGGCGCCTTGGCCTGCGCGTAGCTGCCCCACAGCATGAAGACCTTGGGCGCGGCGTCTTCCGCGGCCGCCTGGATGAGCGCGTCGGTCAGCGCCTCCCAGCCGCGGTTGGCGTGGCTGGCGGGCTGGCCGTCTTCCACGGTCAGCACCGCGTTCAGCAGCAACGTGCCGCCTTCGGCCCAGCGCACCAGGCTGCCGTTCGCGGGGAACGGTTTGCCCAGGTCGCGCTGGATCTCCTTGAAGATGTTGCGCAGGCTGGGCGGCAGCGGCACGCCGGGCGGCACGCTGAAGGACAGCCCCTCGGCCTGCCCGGGGCCGTGGTACGGGTCCTGGCCGAGGATGACGACGCGGGTCTGCGACAGCGGCGTGAGTGTCAGCGCCCGCAGCGGCTCGGGCGGGTAGACCGTGGCGCCGGCCGCGGCGCGTTCTTCGAGGAAGGCTTCCAGCCGCTGGCCCGCAGGCGACGCGGCCCAGGCGTCGACGACAGGGCGCCAGTCGGTGTCAGGCAGGTCCAGAGGCAGCTTCATCCGAACAAGTTTGCCAGCGCTTGACCGGGGTCGGGCGCGCGCATGAACGCCTCGCCGACGAGGAAGGCGTGCACGTTGGCGTCGCGCATGCGCTTCACGTCGGCAGCGCCCAGGATGCCGGACTCGGTCACCAGCAGCCGGTCGGCCGGCACGCGGGGCAGCAGAGACAGCGTGGTGTCCAGCGTCACGTCGAAGGTGCGCAGGTTGCGGTTGTTGATGCCCACCAGCGGCGTTTTCAGCTTCAGCGCACGGTCCAGCTCGGCGCCGTCGTGCACCTCGACGAGCACGTCGAGCTTCAGCGCATGCGCGGCGGCTTCCAGGTCGGCCAGCTGCGCGTCGTCCAGGCAGGCGGCGATCAGCAGGATGCAGTCCGCGCCCATCGCGCCGGCCTCCATGACCTGGTACTCGTCGACCATGAAGTCCTTGCGCAGCACCGGCAGTTCGCAGGCCAGGCGGGCCTGCTGCAGGTAGGCGACGGAGCCCTGGAAGAAGCGCTCGTCGGTCAGCACGCTCAAGGCAGCCGCACCGTTGCGGGCGTAGGTCTCGGCGATCACGGCGGGCTGGAAGTCCTCGCGCAGCACGCCCTTGCTGGGGCTGGCCTTCTTGATCTCCGCGATGACGGCCGCGTGGCCGGCCGCGATGCTGGCGCGCAGCGAGCGCTCGAAGCCCAGGCGCTCGGCCTTGCGCGCCTCGGCCTCTTCACGCTGAGAGGCGAGCGAACGCTTCAGCTTCGCCGCCGAGATTTCTTCCCACTTGACCTCGACGATGCGGTTCAGGATGTCGCTGCTCACTGCTTGCCTCCCAGCCCCTGTGTGGCCTTCACGAACGCATCCAGCTTGGCGCGTGCCGCGCCGCTGTCCAGCGCCTGGCGCGCCCGCTCGATGCCATCGGCGAGGGTAGAGGCCACGTTGGCCGCGTACAGCGTCGCGCCGGCGTTCAGCAGCACGATGTCGCGCGCGGGCCCGGGCTGGCCGTCCAGCACGCCGATCAGCATCACGCGCGACTGCTCCGGGCCATCCACCTTCAGGCTGCGGTTGCTGGCCATGGCCATGCCGAAGTCTTCGGGGTGGACCTCGTACTCGCGCACCGCGCCGTCCTTGAGCTCGCCCACCAGCGTGGTCGCGCCGAGCGAGATCTCGTCCATGCCGTCCTTGCCGTAGACCACCAGCGCATGCTCCGCGCCCAGCCGCTGCAGCACGCGCACCTGGATGCCCACGAGGTCGGGGTGGAACACGCCCATCAGGATGTTGGGCGCGCCGGCCGGGTTGGTCAGCGGGCCCAGGATGTTGAAGATGGTGCGCACGCCCAGCTCGCGGCGCACCGGCGCGATGTTCTTCATCGCCGGGTGGTGGTTGGGCGCGAACATGAAGCCGATGCCGCACGCCGCGATGCTCGCGGCCACGGCGCGCGGCGTCAGCTGGATGTCGGCGCCCAGCGCCTCCAGCACGTCGGCGCTGCCGGTCTTGCTGCTGACACTGCGGTTGCCGTGCTTGGCCACCTGCGCGCCGGCTGCCGCCGCGACGAACATCGAGCAGGTCGAGATGTTGAAGCTGTGCGCGCCGTCGCCGCCGGTGCCGACGACGTCGACGAGATGGGGCAGAGGTCCTAGCGGCACCTTGTTGGACAGCTCACGCATCACCTGCGCGGCGGCGGTGATCTCGCCAATGGTTTCCTTCTTCACGCGCAACCCGGTCAGCAGCGCGGACGCGATGACGGGCGACATCTCGCCGGCCATGATGCGGCGCATCAGCGTCAGCATCTCGTCGTGGAAGATCTCGCGGTGCTCGATGACGCGGGTGAGGGCTTCGGTGTCGGTGATGGGCATGTCAGACCTCGGACGAACGGCGCTCGGGCTCGTGTTGGTGCAGGTAGCGGGTCAACAGGTCGCGTGGCGGCGGCACGTCGGCCTGGCGCAGCCAGGCGCCCACGGCGCCGCGGTGGTTGCTGCCGTGCGTGATGACATGGGCCAGCATCTCGCCGCGCGTCATGCGGCCCGCGTCGCCGTCGGTGAAGCGGAAGGTGATGACCTCGTCGAACTGCGCGTCGCTCAGCGAACGCACATGGTCCAGGTACCAGGCATCCAGTTGCGCGAACGCGGCGCGCAGCGCGTCCGGCGTGGGCGTGTCGTCGGTGTTGGTGCCGGTGAGGCCGTGCGGCTCGCCACGCAGGTGGCCGGCCCAGATGCGGTCCACCGTGTGGATGTGGTTCAGGATGCGCAGTGCCTGGTGGTGGGCGTCGGCGTGGGCCGCGCCGTCCACCTTGGCGAGCTGGTCGAAGAACTGCGGGTCTATCCAGGCCTTGTGCTCGAACAGCGAGCTCAGCAGTGAGGATGAAGACATGGTCAGGCCGCCAGGAATTCGCGGGTCACGCTGATCGCATGGTCGATGCCGGCCGCGTCGACGTCCAGGTGCGTCACGAAGCGCAGGCCGATCAGCCCGGTCGCCAGCACGCCGCGGGACTTCAGGTGCTCGATCAGCGCCGGGCCGCGGCCGTCGCTGACCTGCGCGAAGACGATGTTCGTCTGCGGTGGTGTGAGGCTGATGCCCGGCAGCGCGGCCAGGCCGTCGGCCAGCCGCCTGGCCAGCGCGTGGTCATCGGCCAGGCGCGCGACGTGGTGCGTCAGCGCATGGTCCGCCGCCGCCGCCAGCAGGCCGACCTGGCGCAGGCCGCCGCCCACCATCTTGCGCACGCGGTGGGCGCGCTGGATCAGCTCACGCGAGCCGACCAGCATCGAGCCGATGGGCGCGCCCAGGCCCTTGCTGAAGCAGATCGACACCGAGTCGAACGGCCGCGCCAGGTCCGACACGCTGCGGCCCGACGCCACCGCGGCGTTGAAGAGCCGTGCGCCGTCCAGGTGCGTGGCAAGGCCGCGCGCATGGGCCAGGTCGCAGGCCGCGTTGGTGTACTGCGTGGACAGCACGTTGCCGCCCCAGGTGTTCTCCAACGCCAGCAGCCGTGTGCGCGCGAAGTGCGGGTCGTCGGGCTTGATGGCGGCGGCGATGTCCTCCAGCCGTATCGTGCCGTCCGGCTGGTTGGGCAGCGGCTGGGGCTGGATGCTGCCCAGCACGGCCGCGCCCCCGCCTTCGTAGCGGTAGGTGTGGGCCATCTGGCCGACGATGTACTCGTCGCCGCGCCCGCAATGCGCCAGCAGCGCGCACAGGTTGCTCTGCGTGCCGCTGGGCATGAAGAGCGCAGCCTCCTTGCCCAGCAGCGCGGCCACGCGCTCCTGCAGCGCGTTGACGGTGGGGTCGTCGCCGAAGACGTCGTCGCCAACGACCGCACGGGCCACGGCCTCGCGCATGGCAGCGGTGGGTTTGGTGACCGTGTCGCTGCGCAGGTCGACGACTGTCGGAGCATTCGATGCTGTGTTCGCGAAAGTCGCGTAGTCAGTCATGGCAAGGCCTCTGATCGTGCAAGCAGGCGCGCGGGACGAGCGCCGGGCCGCCCCCAGCCGGCCCGCGGGCGATGTGCACGCAGCTTGAGGCTGCGTGCATCGCCGTCCCCTCGGGGGACCGACTGGGCTTGCCGGCGTCCAGCCGGCGCAAGACCGGGCGAGGGGCTGTCATTTCATCTCCAGGAAGTTGCGCAGCATCGCGTGGCCATGCTCGCTGAGGATGGATTCGGGGTGGAACTGCACGCCCTCCAGCGGCGTGGCCGTGCCGGCCAGTTCGCGGTGGCGCACGCCCATGATCTCGCCGTCCTCGCTGCGCGAGGTGATCTCGAGCACCGCAGGGCAGGTGGCTTCCTCGATGACCAGCGAGTGGTAGCGGATCACCGAAAAATCCTTGGGCAGGCCGCTGTAGACGCCGCGCTGGTCAGTCGTGATCGTGCTGGCCTTGCCGTGCATCTGGCGCTGGGCGCGGATGATGCGTCCGCCCAGCGCCTGGCCCATCGCCTGGTGGCCCAGGCACACGCCCAGCAACGGCTTCTTGCCGATGAAATGCCGGATGGCTTCCACGCACACGCCCGCCTCGTTGGGCGTGCAGGGGCCGGGCGAGAAGACGATGTGGTCGGGGTCCAGTGCGGCCATCTCGGCGACCGTGATCTCGTCGTTGCGCACCACCTTCACTTCGGCGCCCAGTTCGCCGAAGTACTGCACGAGGTTGAACGTGAAGCTGTCGTAGTTGTCGATCATGAGCAACATGTCAGAACCCCTCTTCCACGAGTTCGGCGGCGCGCAGCAAGGCGCGCGCTTTCGCTTCGGTCTCTTGCCACTCCAGCTCGGGCACTGAATCCGCCACGACACCCGCCGCGGCCTGCACGTACAGCGTGCCGTCCTTGATGATGCCGGTGCGGATCGCGATCGCCAGGTCCATGTCGCCGGCAAAGCTGAGATAGCCGCAGGCGCCGCCGTAGATGCCGCGCTGCACCGGCTCCAGCTCGTCGATCAGCTCCATCGCCCGCACCTTGGGCGCGCCGGTCAGCGTGCCGGCGGGGAAGGTGGCCTTGAGCACATCGAGCTGGCCCACCTCGGGCCGCAGCACGCCTTCGACGTTGGAGACGATGTGCATCACGTGCGAGTAGCGCTCCACGCTGAAGCTCTGCGTGACCTTCACGCTGCCGGTGCGCGCGATGCGGCCGATGTCATTGCGGGCCAGGTCGATCAGCATCAGGTGCTCGGCGCGCTCCTTGGGGTCGGCCTGCAGCTCGGCTTCGAGGGCCAGGTCGCGCTCGGGTGTCGACCCGCGCGGGCGGGTGCCGGCGAGCGGGCGGATCGTCACCTTGCGGGCGCCGTCCGCGGCATGCTCTTCACGCACCAGGATCTCGGGGCTGGCGCCGACGATCTGGAAGTCGCCCAGGTCGTAGAAGTACATGTAGGGGCTGGGGTTCAGCGCCCGCAGCGCCCGGTACAGCGCGATGGGCTCGGCCTTGTAGGGCTTGGAGATGCGCTGGCCCACCTGCACCTGCATCAGGTCGCCTGCGGCGATGTAGTCCTTGGCCTTCGCGACGGCGGCCAGGTAGTCGGCCTTGGCGAAGCCGCGCGTGACCGGGTGGGCCTCGCTGCGGCTCACGCGCGGCACGCTGACCGAGTAGCCCAGCTTGTCGCGCAGCGCGGTCAGGCGCTTGGTCGCACGGAAGAAGGCCTCGGGCTGGCGCGGGTCGGCCCAGACGATGAGGTACAGCCGCCCCGACAGGTTGTCGATGACGGCGATCTCTTCGGACAGCAGCAGCAGGATGTCGGGCGTGCCCAGGCCGCCGTCCTTGTGCGTGGCGGCCAGGCGCTTCTCGATGGCGCGCACGGCCTCGTAGCCGAAGTAGCCGGCCAGGCCGCCGCAGAAGCGCGGCAGACCGCTCGGGATCTTGGGCTTGATGCGCTCCTGGTAGGCCGCGATGAAGTCCAGCGGGTTGCCCTCGTGGCTCTCGACGACCTGGCCGTCGGTGACCACCTCGCTGAGGCTGCCCGTCGCGCGGATCAGCGTGCGCGCCGGCAGGCCGATGAAGGAGTAGCGCCCGAAGCGCTCGCCGCCGACGACGGATTCGAGCAGGAAGCTGTTGCGCCCCTGGCCGGCACCCGCGCACAGCTTGAGGTACAGGGAGAGCGGTGTTTCGAGGTCCGCGAACGCCTCGCTGATGAGCGGGATGCGGTTGTAGCCTTCGCTGGCGAGGCTCTGGAATTCGAGTTCGGTGATCACGACGTCAAACCTTGAAAGACAAGTCTCAGGGCTTGGCGTGCCGCCCGTTGGTGCACGGGCAACGCGAAGGTGTGCGCGTCAGGGCGCGCCAAGCAGCATCAATCGACGATGGCCCAGGGACGCCAGGGCCAGGCTCCCCGGTCGCTCGACCCTGTGACGTTGTGCTTGCGCGCCATGAACATGATCGGTCCAGTGTATCAGTGGGCTTCACGCGGCCACGCCATACTCCCGCCCGCGAAGCCGCCGTTGTCGCGGCACGAAACGGAGACAAAACATGCGCGCATTCCTTGTCACGGCGTGCCTGGCCCTGGGAAGCCTGGCTGCCACCACCACCTGGGCCGAGACGGTCGACGTGGCCAACGTGAAGTACGACACCGCCCTCGATCTGGCCGGCCAGAAGCTGCAGCTCAATGGTGCGGGCATCCGCTACAAGTTCGTCGTCAAGGTCTACACCGCCGGCCTGTACCTGACCACGAAGGTCAACACCACGGCCGAGGTGCTGGCCGCCCCCGGCCCCAAGCGCATCCACATCCAGATGCTGCGCGACATCGACGGCAACGAACTCGGCAAGCTGTTCACCAAGGGCATGGAAGCCAATGCGCCGCGCGAGGAGTTCGTCAAGTGCATCAACGGCGTGCTCAAGCTCAGCGAGGTGTTCGCCAGCCGCAAGCAGCTCAACAGCGGCGACAACTTCTCGGTGGACTACGTGCCGGGCGTCGGCTCCACGCTGCAGCTCAACGGCAAGCCGCTGATCAGCGATCCCATCAAGGAGCCCGAGTTCTATGGGGCCCTGCTGCGCATCTGGCTGGGCGAGAAGCCCGCGGACGACGGCCTGAAGGACGCGCTGCTGGGCATCAAGAAGGCGCGCCGCTGAACCGAGGCCCGTCGCCCGGCCCGCAGGCGATGGGCGGCGGTCCATCGAGTCGGAGCTGGTCCAGCTGGTCGAGGTGCTGCAGCGCCGGCACGGCGCGGATGTCCTCGCCGTGGTTGTAGCCGTAGGTCACGAGGATCAGCGGGCAGCCCGCCGCGTTGGCGGCCTCGGCATCGTTGCGCGAATCGCCCACCATCCACGTTGCGGCCGGCGGGGTGCCCAGCGCCTCGCAGGTCTTCACGAGCGGCAGCGGGTCGGGCTTCTTGCGCGCGAAGTCGTCGCCGCCGAAGACGTGCACGAAGTAGCCGCTCAGCCCCTTGCGCCGCAGCAGCTCGCGCGCCGGTTCGCCGGGCTTGTTGGTCAGCACGACCAGCGGCAGGCCGGCCGCGCGCAGCAGCGCCAGCCCTTCGACCACGCCGGGGTAGACCGCCGCGTGCTCGCCGTTCACGGCCGCGTAGTGGCGTTGGTACCGCGCCCAGGCGTCGTCGTACAGCGCCGCGCTGGCGCCCACATGGGCCAGCGTCTGGCGGATCAGGTGCTCGCTGCCGCGGCCGATGGTGCGCGCGACGAACTCCCGCGCCACCGGTGGCTGGCCCAACTCGGCCAGCACGAGGTTGAGCACCGCGACGAAGTCGCCCAGCGTGTCGACCAGCGTGCCGTCCAGGTCCAGCAGGCAGGCCAGGGGTTTTCGAGATGACAAGGTGCCTTTCTAGAATCGGGCCATGACTTCACCCGCCGCCCCCATTGTCTGCATTGGCGGCCTCAACATCGATCGCAAGCTCAAGCTGTTCGCGCGGTCGTTGCATGGATCGTCCAACCCCTGCGAGTCGCACGAGACGCCCGGCGGCGTCGTGCGCAACGTGGCCGAGAACCTGGCGCGCCTGGGCCTGCCCGTGTCGCTCGTGGCCGCCGTCGGTGACGACGCCGGCGGCCGCATGCTGCTGGAGCAGGCCGCCACCGTCGGCATCGACATGCGCGCCGTGATCCGGCTGCGCCGCCACGCCAGCGACAGCTACACCGCCGTGCTCGCGCCCGACGGCAGCCTGGAGCTGGGCCTGGCGGCGATGCCGCTGGTGGAAAGCCTGAACCCCTGGGCGCTGGCGGCCAGCCAGGCGCTGCGGGCCAGCGCCGCGCTGGTCGTGGCCGACGGCAACCTGCCGACCGACGCCTGGCCGCTGCTGCTGGGCGAGGCGCGCGCCAGCGGCATCCCGCTGGTGGGCGTGGCCGTGTCCGAGGCCAAGATGGAGCGGCTGCCGCACGACCTGCAAGGCCTGCACCTGCTGGTCATGAACGCCGGCGAGCTGGCCACCGTGGCCGCGGACCCGAACGAGGCCTTCGACGCGCTGCATGCGCGCGGCGTGGGCTGCGTGCTCGTGTCCAAGGGCGCGGCCGGGCTGCTGCTCAGCACGCCCGGGCGCGCGCCGCGCCACTGGCCCGCGCCGCAGGTGGAGGTGATGGACGTGACCGGTGCCGGCGATGCGCTGTCGGCCGGCGTGTGCGCCTCGCTGCTGAACGACCCCGACGACTTCGACGCCGCGGCCCGCCTGGGCCTGGATCTGGCTGCGCTGACGCTGCAGACCGAGGACAGCGTGCACGGCGACCTCAACCCCGATTTCCTGACGACCCGATGAACGACCTGATCCAGCTCTCTCCCGAAGTCGCTGCCGCGCGCGCCGAAGGGCGCCCGGTCGTGGCGCTCGAATCCACCATCATTGCCCATGGCATGCCGTGGCCGCAGAACCTCGAGACCGCGCGCGAGGTGGAGGACATCATCCGCGCCGAAGGCGCCGTGCCGGCCACCATCGCCGTCATCGGCGGGCGCATCCGCGTGGGGCTCACGAATGACGAGCTGACGCAGCTCGCCCAGGCGCCCGATGCGATGAAGCTCAGCCGCCGCGACCTGCCCTATGCCATCGCCACGGGCCGCCTGGGCGCCACGACGGTGGCCGCGACGATGATCTGCGCGCACCTGGCCGGCATCGAGGTCTTCGTGACCGGCGGCATCGGCGGCGTGCACCGTGGCGGCGCCGACAGCTTCGACATCTCGGCCGACCTGCAGGAGCTGGCGCGCACGCCGGTGGCGGTGGTCTGCGCCGGTGCCAAGTCCATCCTGGACCTGTCGCTGACGCTGGAGTACCTGGAGACGCACGGCGTGCCGGTGCTGTCCATCGGGCAGGACAACTTCGCCGCCTTTTTCACGCCGGACAGCGGCCTGAAGGCCGACTTCCGCATGGACGGCGCGGACGCGCAGGCGCGCTTCATCCGCGCCAAGTGGGCGCTGGGGCTGTCGGGTGGCGTCGTCGTGAGCAACCCGGTGCCGGCTGCCGATGCGATGCCGCTGGAAGAGATCGATGCGATCACGGCCGCCGCGCTGGCGCAGGCGGACGTGCAGGGCATCCAGGGCAAGGCGATCACGCCCTTCCTGCTGGCGCGCATCAAGGCGCTGACGGGCGGGCGCAGCCTGGCGACCAACATCGCGCTCGTGAAGCACAACGCCGTGGCCGGCGCGCGCCTGGCACGGGCGCTCCTGACCGGCGCTTGATCGACGAGGAAAACTCAGCGGTTAAGCTGATCCGTTTTTGTCGTCAATCCCCATTACTTTTGGCAGGCTCCGCTTCATGCGTCCGACTCTTCCGCTGCGCCTATCCGGCCTCCTGATCGTCTTGGTGGCCCTCGGCCTGGCTGGTTGCGGGCGCAAGTCCGATGCCGACGCGAACGCTGCGCCGTCGGGTGCCGCGTCTGCGCCGGGCAAGGCCGCCAGCGCACCGCCGCCGCAGATGGTGGGCGTGGTGAAGGTGGTGCAGGCCGACGTGCCGGTCAGCCTGGAGGCCAGCGGCACCGTCACCGCGCTGCAGAGCGTGGACCTGCGTGCGCAGACCACCAGCACGGTGGCCCAGGTGCTCGTGAAGGACGGGCAGGACGTGAAGCAGGGCCAGCTGCTGTTCCGCTTCGACGACCGCGCCGACCGCGCGTCGCTGGAGAAGGCTCGCGCCCAGCTCGCGCGCGACCGCGCCGCACAAGCCGACCTGGAGCGGCAGTTCAAGCGTGCGCAGGAACTGGTGGCGCAGAACTTCGTGTCGCGCAGCGCGCTGGACACCGCCCAGGCCAACCTCGAAGCCGGCCAGGCGCTCGTCAGGAGCGACGAGGCCGCCGTGCAGGCCGCGCAGGTGACGACGAGCTACAACGAGCTGCGCGCGCCCATCAGCGGCCGCGTGGGCATCGTCAGCGTCTTCCCCGGCAGCTTGGTGCAGGCCAACGCGACCGCGCTGCCGCTGGTCAACATCGCCCAGCTCGACCCGATCAGCATCGCCTTCACCGTGCCCGAGAGCCAGCTCGGGCATCTGCTGGCCGCCACCCGCGGCGGCGCGCTGGAAGCCGAGGCGCTGCCGGTCTCCGGCGCCGCTCGCGGTGCTGCGCCGGTCAAGGGCCGCGTGACGGTGGTGGACAACCTCGTCGATTCGACGACCGGCACCATCAAGGTCAAGGCCGAGTTCGACAACAAGGCGCACACCATGTGGCCCGGCCAGTACGTGCGGGTGCGCGTGACGCTGCGCACGCTGAAGGACGCCACCGTCGTGCCGCAGGCCGCCATCATCATGCGCGGCACCACGGAGCGCTCGGTCTACGTCGTCGCGCCGGACAACACCGCCAAGCTGGTGACCGTGCAGGTGCGCCAGACCCTGGGCGAGCAGGCCGTCGTGGACGGGCTGGAAGCGGGCCAGCAGGTCGTCGTGGACGGCAAGCAGAACCTGCGGCCGGGCACGCCGCTGCGCCTGCAGGCCGCCGTCGTGCGCGCCGCGGGTGCGCCGGCTTCCTCAGCCGCGGCCGCCTCTGCCGCTGCGTCCGGTAACGCCCCATGAAGCTGACGGAGCTGTTCATCCGGCGGCCGGTCATGACCGTGCTGCTGAACCTGGCGCTGGTCATCGCCGGCCTGGCGGCGTGGAGCCGCATTCCCGTGGCGGCGCTGCCCTCGTACAACACGCCCATCATCAACGTGCAGGCCTCGCTGCCCGGCGCCTCGCCGGACACGATGGCCTCGTCCGTCGCGCTGCCGCTGGAGAAGCAGTTCTCCACCATCGCCGGGCTGGTGACGATCTCGTCCACCAACACGCTGGGCAACACGTCGCTGACGCTGGAGTTCGACCCCAGCCGCAACATCGACGCGGCGGCCGTGGACGTGCAGGCCGCGCTGTTCCGCAGCTTGCGCGCGCTGCCGACGGAGATGACGTCGCCGCCCAGCTACCGCAAGGTCAACCCGGCCGACGCGCCGGTGCTGCTGGTGGCGCTGACGTCGCCCTCCATCAACCTGACCGAGCTGAACGACTACGCCGAGAACCTGCTGTCGCCGGGCCTGTCCACGCTCGACGGCGTGGCCCAGGTGTCCATCTTCGGGCAGAAGCGCTTCGCGGTGCGCATCAAGGTCAAGAACGAGCTGCTGAACCAGCGCAACATCACGCTGGAAGAGCTGCAGACGGCCGTGCGCGCGGCCAATGCCAACACGCCGGTGGGCGTGCTCGACGGCGCGCGCCAGACGCTGACCATCCAGGCCAACAAGCAGCTCAAGACCGCGGCCGAGTTCGGCCGTGTCGTCGTCGCCTCGCGCAACGGCGCGCCGGTGTTCCTGAGCGACGTGGCCGAGGTGCAGGACAGCGTCGAGACGAGCAAGACCTACTCGACCTTCCAGGGCGAGCCGTCCATCGTGCTGGCCATACAGCGCCAGCCGGATGCCAACACCGTCAGGGTGGTCGACTCCGTCAAGGCCATGCTGCCGCGCTATGCGTCGCAGATGCCCGCGTCCATAGAGATGCGCATGCTCAACGACCGCTCGCTGTCCATCCGCGAGTCGCTGCACGACGTCTACTTCACGCTGGCGCTGACGGCGGTGCTGGTCGTGATGGTCATCTTCCTGTTCCTGCGCCGCGCGGTGGCGACGCTGATCCCGACGCTGTCGCTGCCCATCTCGCTGATCGGTGCGCTGACGCTCTTGTTCGCGCTCGGCTACAGCCTGGACAACATCTCGCTGCTGGGCATCACGCTGGCCGTGGGCCTGGTGGTGGACGACGCCATCGTCATGCTGGAGAACATCCACCGCCACATCGAGGACGGCATGGCGCCGTTCGACGCGGCCATACGCGGCGCGCGCGAGATGGCGTTCACCATCGTGTCGATCTCGGTGTCGCTGGTCGCGGTGCTGATCCCGATCTTCTTCATGCCGGGCGTCATCGGCCTGCTGTTCCACGAGTTCGCGGTCGTCGTGTCGCTGTCCATCCTCGTGTCGGCTGGCGTGTCGCTGACGCTGGTGCCCATGCTGTGCAGCCGCCTGCTCAAGCACCACGACACGCACGAGGAAGGCTGGCTGGGCCGCACCTTCGAGCGTGGTTTCAACGCGGTGCTGGGCACGTACATGCGCACGCTGGACATCGCGCTGCGCCACCGCGTGTGGGTGCTGGGCGTGGCCGTCATCAGCTTCGCGCTCACCGTGTGGTTCTACGTGACCATCCCCAAGGGCTTCTTCCCCGAAGAGGACATCGGCCAGATCCAGGCCAGCACCGAGGCGTCGGAGGACATCTCCTTCGCCGCGATGACGCTGCTGCAGAACCGCGTGGCCGAGATCGTGCGCAACGACCCGTCGGTCGCGGCCGTCAGCTCGGCGGTGGGCGGCGGCGGTGGCGGCGGCGCGACCAACACCGGCCGCATGTTCATCAACCTGAAGGCGCGCGGCGAACGGCCCGAGATGGCCAAGGTGCTGGAGAACCTGCGCAAGCAGTTCCGCCAGGTGCCCGGCATCGCCGTCTACCTGCGCCCGGTGCAGAACCTGCAGCTCGGCGGCCGCCAGAGCAAGAGCCGCTACCAGTACACGCTGCAGTCGGTGTCGGCCGGCGAGCTGAACTCCTGGGCCGTCAAGCTGCAGGACAAGCTGCGCACCGACCAGCGCTTCCGCGACGTGACCAGCGACTCGCAGCTGCGCGGCCTGCAGGCTAGCCTCATCATCGACCGCGAGCGCGCCTCCATCCTGGGCGTGCAGATGCAGGACCTGCGCAGCGCGCTGTACAACGCCTTCGGCGAGCGGCAGGTGTCCAGCATCTATGCCGAGAGCAACACCTACCAGGTCATCATGGAGGCCAGCGATGGCGACCGTGCCAGCGAGGATGCGTTCGACCGCATCTACCTGCGCGGCCGCAACGGCACGCAGGTGCCGCTGACGGCTTTCGCCACGGTGCAGCGCACGCTGGGCCCCACGGCGGTCAACCACCAGGGGCAGCTGCAGGCCATCACCATCAGCTTCAACCTCGCCCCCAACGTGCCGCTGGGCGACGCGACGGGCGCGCTGGAAGGCTATGCCCGCGAGATCAAGCTGCCGTCCACCATCATCACCAGCTACGGCGGCGACGCGGCGGTGTTCCAGGATTCGCAGGGCGGCCAGCTGCTGCTGATCGGCCTGGCGCTGGCGGTCATCTACGTGCTGCTGGGCGTGCTGTACGAGAGCTACATCCACCCCATCACCATCCTGGCCGGCCTGCCGTCGGCAGCGGTGGGGGCGCTCATCACGCTGCAGCTGTTCGGCATGGAGCTGACCATCATCGCCACCATCGGCATCGTCATGCTGATCGGCATCGTCAAGAAGAACGCGATCATGATGATCGACTTCGCGCTGGACGCGCAGCGCAGCCAGGGTCTGACGCCGGCCGAGGCCATCCGCTCGGCCTGCGAGCTGCGCTTCCGGCCCATCCTGATGACCACGCTGGCCGCGCTGATGGGCGCGCTGCCCATCGCG
Organism: Roseateles sp.; assembly: GCF_965229315.1. Lineage (GTDB taxonomy): Bacteria > Pseudomonadota > Gammaproteobacteria > Burkholderiales > Burkholderiaceae_C > Pelomonas. Next base: position 343,581 of record NZ_CBDDJA010000001.1, on the reverse strand, counting down.
CTGGGCCTGGGCGCCGGCGCCGAACTGCGCCAGCCACTGGGCCTGGCCGTGGTGGGTGGCCTGATCCTGTCGCAGGCCGTGACGCTCTACATCACGCCGGTCATCTACCTGGCGCTGGACCGCTTCAGCGGCCAGGGGCCGGATGTGCGCGAAGTGGCGGAGTTCTCCAGCAAGGCCTAGTTAGGGCCTGTCGGCTTCCCGCGGCAACAGGCCCCGGATCAGGCGAACTTGAGCCGCCCTTCGCGGGCCGCCATCTGTAGGCTGGCCGCGGCGCGCTCGATCATGCCGATGACGGCGTCGAAGCCGGCGGCCGGGCCGAAGTAGGGGTCGGGGATGTCTTGGCCCGCCAGCTCGGGCACGAAGTCGGTCAGCATCAGGATGCGCGCGTGATGTTCGGGCGCCGCCTTCCTGCGCAGCGCCTCCACGTGCTCGGACTCCATGGCCAGCACGAGGTCCCACTTCCCCAGTTGTTCGAGGTCCACGCGGCGCGAGCGCCACTTGCGGTCCAGGCTGTACTTGTGTCGTGCCAGCGCCGCCGCGGCGCGCGCGTCCACCGGTCCGCCGCGCGGGTCGGCGTGCACGCCGGCGGAGGCGATGGTCTTGAACACGTCGCCGAGCCTGGCCTTGAAGATGGCCTCGGCCATCGGCGAGCGGCAGATGTTGGCGGTGCAGACAAGGAGCAGGGCGGCCATGTCAGGCCGCCAGTTGCTGGCGCATGGCGTCGATGACCTGGCGATAGTCGGGCTGGCCGAAGATGGCCGAGCCGGCCACGAAGGTGTCCGCACCCGCGTCGGCGATCTGGCGGATGTTGTCGACCTTCACGCCGCCGTCGATCTCCAGGCGTATGGCGCGGCCCGTCTCGCGCTGGTGGCTGTCGATGATCTCGCGCGCCTGGCGCAGCTTCCTCAGCGCGCTGGGGATGAAGCTCTGGCCGCCGAAGCCGGGGTTCACGCTCATCACGAGCACCAGGTCCACCTTGTCGATGACCCATTCCAGCACGTCCAGCGACGTGGCCGGGTTGAAGACCAGCCCGGCCTGCTTGCCCTCGGCCTTGATGAGCTGCAGCGTGCGGTCCACGTGCGCGCTGGCCTCGGGGTGGAAGCTCACCAGGTCGGCGCCCGCGCGGCAGAAGGCCTGCGCCAGCGCATCCACCGGCTGCACCATCAGGTGCACGTCGATGACGGCCGGCGTGCCGTCGGGCTTCACGGCGTGCTTGCGCAGCGCCTCGCAGACCATGGGCCCGAAGGTCAGGTTGGGCACGTAATGGTTGTCCATCACGTCGAAGTGGATCCAGTCGGCGCCAGCGGCCAGCACGGTCTTCACCTCGTCGCCCAGGCGGGCGAAATCGGCGGACAGGAGGCTGGGGGCGATGCGGTAGTGAGGGGCGGCCATGGCCCGGGATTCTAGGAGCCGGGGGTCAGCCACCGGGCCGCTTGAAGCTGTCGCGCGCCTGCTGCGCCACAGCCCAGTGGTGGCAGCCGGGCTGGTGGTCGTTGATGAGGCCCATGGCCTGGATCAGCGCATGCATCGTGGTCGGGCCGACGAACTTCCAGCCGCGCTGCTTCAGGTCCTTGGACAACGCCTCGGAGGCCGGCGACGTGGCCAGGTTGTGCGCCACCGAGTTCTTTGGCGGCTCGAAGCGCCACAGGTAAGCGGCCAGCGACCCCGTCTCGGCCACCAGTTCCACGCAGCGGCCCGCATTGTGGATGGCCGCCTCGATCTTGCCGCGGTGGCGCACGATGCCGGCATCCGCCAGCAGTCGCTGCACGTCGGCCTCGCCGAAGCGCGCGACCTGGTGGTAGTCAAAGCCCGCGAAGGCCTGGCGGAAAGCCTCGCGCTTGTTCAGGATGGTGCGCCACGACAGCCCGCTCTGGAAGCCTTCCAGGCACAGCTTCTCGAAGAGGCGAAAGTCGTCGGCCACTGGCCGGCCCCATTCCTCGTCGTGGTAGCGCAGGTAGGCGTCGTCACCGGCCGCGGCCGCGCACCAGGCGCAGCGGGGGCGGCCGTCGGGCGGCAGGAAGAGAGGTCGTGGGCCTGTCGACATGGTGGCGATGCGTGCGAGGGTGGCGAGTGTCGGTGCGTCCGCGCCCGGTCGTGTCAGCAGGCGCGGGGTGCGGGCGGGTTCAGCGGTATTTGTCGGCCAGCTGGCGCAGCGTGCCGTCGCGCTCCAGCTTGCGCAGCGCCTGCGTGAGGCGTTCTTCCTGGGCGACCGGCAGGTCGGCGCGTATCGCCAGGTATTGCGCCTCCTCCTGGAAGACGGTGCGACCCAGCTTCACCTTGTCGCCCATCTTGCTGTCCGTGATGTGGCGCTGCAGGTTGATGTCCTGCCCGTAGATCACGTCGGCGCGTCCCAGCGCCAGCATCTGCAGCGCCTCGCGTTCGGAGCTGACCTCGGCGATGTGCACCTGCGCTCCCTGCAGTTGCCGCGCCAGCGCCGTGCCGCGCGTGACGAGCACGGGGCGTTGCCGGCTCAGCGCGGTCAGCTCGCCCAGGCTGTCGAACTGGCGCGGGTCGTCGACGCGCTGCACGATGACATGGCGGATCAGGTACAGCGGCACCGGCACATAACGCCACTGTTTTTCGCGTTCAGGCGACTTCAGCAGGCAGAAGACGGCGTCCGCCAGGCCGTCGGCCAGCAGCCGCTCGACGCGCTTGAGCGGCACGTGCTGTGCCAGCCCCGTGAAGTGCACGCCCGGGTCGGCGCGTTCGACGGCATGCAGGATCTCCATGCACAGGCCCGGCCGCTGCGTGCCGCCGTCAGGGTCGTACTTCACCGTCGATCCGCTCTGCTGGACCGTCCGCAGTTGCACCTCCTGGGCCGGCGCCGCCGGGCTCAGCAGCGCGCTCAGCAGGCAGAGCCAGCGCAGCACTTGAAATCCCGCAACCTGACGATCATCCGGCCAGCATAGCCGCCGCCGGCCGCCGGGCAAGTGCCGGCCGTCATGCAGGCGCTTGGCCCGACAATGGCGGCATGGCCAACCCACGTTTCACCTGCAGCGCCGTGGTGCAGACCCTGCCCGAGCAGACCCACCTCGAGCAGGGCTTGTATGCCTACAGCTACACCATCACCATCGAGAACACCGGCGACGTGCTGGCCCAGCTCATCGGCCGGCACTGGGAGATCACCGACGCGCGCGGCCAGACGCAGGTCGTGGACGGCCTGGCCGTCGTGGGCCACCAGCCCGTGCTGGCGCCCGGCCAGAGCTTCCAGTACAGCTCCTGGGCCCAGATCGGCACGCCGCAGGGCACGATGCGCGGGCGCTTCCTGTGCGCGACCGACGCGTGCGAGGTCTTCTACAGCGAGGTCGCCGAGTTCCTGCTCGCGGACAGCGCCAGTCTGCATTGAAGCCCCTCGTCCAAGCCACGGCGGACGCCTGAATTGATGAATCGACGCTGGGACCTCACCGCGCTGCTGAACGCGGCCGATCCGCAGGCGGTGCTGGCGGAGCGCAACCTCTGGCTGGTGCGCCTGCTCGAATGGCTGCGCCACGCGCCGCGCGACGAGGCGTCGAGCCGGCCGCTGCCGGTCGTGCGCCTCAAGCACCTGCTCAACGTGCTGGAGCGCCACCCGGATCATGCGCGCGCCTTCGCGGACGTCATCGCCGGCGTGTGGAACGACGTCGATGCGGTCGCGCTGTTCGCCGAGGTGGGCTTTGCGCCGCGCATGGCGCTGTGGCATGAGTTCCTCGGGCGCCTGCGCCGCCGCCTGCTGCCGGCCACGGCCGACACCCGCGACTTGGCCGCGCTGTTCGAGCTGCTGTTCGGCGACGAGAACGACGAGGACTGGATCGCCGCCATCGACGACGAGCTGCTGGGCCGCCTGCGGCTGCTGTTCGCCGCGGCACCCGACGAGGGCTGGCGCGTGGAGATGCAGGCCGCGATCACCGTCCTCGTCAGCAGCGTGCATGCCGCGGGGCTGGCCGGGCCGCTGCGCGTGCGCATGGACGAGTCGCTGCTGCAGGGCAAGCCCTTCCACCAGTTGCCCACGGTCTGGGAGGCCGTCGAGCGTGCACTGGCCGCCCGCGACGGCGCGGCGCTGGTGCCGGCCACGCAGTACCTGCATGCGCTGCTGGAGCGCTGCCGCGCCGCCGCGCAGACCGTGCCCGACCACCTGGAGGCGCATGGCGTGTCGGTGGACCTGATGTTCTCGGTGGAGCAGCTCACCGCGCGGCTCAAGCGCATCGAGACGCTGATGGGCTGCCTGCTGTCGCCCGAGCCGCAGCGCGAGCTGCTGCGCCTGGTGGCCGGCCTGGTGCGCGTCGTGCACGAGCGGCGCAGCCTGCGCACGCTGTTCGCGCGCCACTACTCGCTGCTGGCGCGCAAGGTGGCCGAGCGCAGCGCGGAGACCGGCGAGCACTACATCACCCGCAGTCGCGAGGAATACCGCGACATGTTGCGCCGCGCAGCCGGTGGCGGCGCCGTCATCGCGGGCACCACGTTCCTCAAGTTCATGATCGCGCTGGTGGGCTTCACCGCGTTCTGGGGCGGCTTCTGGGCCGGCGTGAACTACGCGGCCAGCTTCGTGCTCATCCACCTGCTGCACTGGACGGTGGCCACCAAGCAGCCCGCCATGACGGCGCCGGCCATGGCCGAGAAGCTGCGCCACATCGAGCGCGACGACGGCCTGCGCGATTTCGTCGACGAGGTGGCGAACCTCGTGCGGTCCCAGGCCGCCGGCATCATCGGCAACCTCGCGCTCGCCGCGCCGCTGGTGCTGGCGGTGCAGCTGCTGTGCTGGGCCGCATTCGGCGCGCCGCTGGTGGGCGCGCAAGACGCGCACCACGTGCTGCACTCGCTGAGCCTGTTCGGCCCGTCGCTGCTGTTCGCGGCCTTCACGGGCACGCTGCTGTTCGCGTCCAGCCTGATCGCCGGCTGGGTGGAGAACTGGTTCGTGTTCCACCGCCTGGACAGCGCCATCGCCTGGAACCCGCGCATCGTCGCGACGCTGGGCCAGTCGCGCGCGCAGCGCTGGTCGCGCTGGTGGCGCGACAACATCTCCGGCCTCGCCGCCAACACCAGCCTGGGCCTGATGCTCGGCCTGGTGCCGCCGCTGCTGGGCTTCGTGGGCCTGCCGCTGGAGGTGCGCCACGTGACGCTGTCCACCGGCCAGCTCGCCGCGGCCGTGGGCGCGCTGGGCTTCGGCGTCATGGCGACCTGGGCGTTCTGGTCCTGCGTGCTCTGCATCGCCGGCATCGGCATGCTCAACGTCGGCGTCAGCTTCCTGTGCGCCTTCAAGGTGGCGCTGCGCTCGCGCGGCATCAAGCTGGCCGACCGCAAGCGCGTGTACGCCGCCGTGCGCGAGCGGCTGCGCCGCGAGCCGATGAGCTTCCTCGTGCCGCCGCGCGAGTGGACGCCCTGACGGCGGGCTAATCGTCCCGGCGCTCGCCCTTGTTGCGGCCCGAGAACATGGTCCACCAGATGATGAAGACGAAGATCAGCAGCGCGCCGAGGGCTTCGAGGATGAGCAGCAGCATGGGGTGGTGGGCGCGTGGGGGACTGGCGGCGATTCTAGGAAGCCTGGCCGCCTGCTCCACGCCACCGGCTCGGCCGCCGCTGCCGCCCCCGGTCGGCGCCGCACCGGTGGTGCCCGCCGCACCCCGGCCGGCCGCGCGCTGGGTCGCCGCGGACTGGAAGGACCTGCCTGGCTGGGGCAGCGACGACCTGCTGGCCGCCTGGCCGGCGCTGCTGGGCAACTGCCAGCGGCCCGCGCCGGGCTGGGCCGAGTTCTGCGCCCGCGCGGCGCTGCAGTCGCCCGCCGATGCGCTGGACGCCACGCTGTTCCTCATGAAGCACCTGCGCCCCTGGCAACTGAATGACGCGGTTGGCGGCACGACCGGGCTGCTGACCGGCTATTTCGAGCCCCAGCTCGTCGCCAGCCGCACGCGCCAGGGCGCGTTCCAGTGGCCGCTGCATGCGCTGCCGGCCGACCCGCAGATGCGGCGTACGCCGCGACGCGACATCGAGGCCCACCCGGGCTTCGCCGCGCTGGAACTGGCCTACGTGGACGACCCGTTCGCGCTGCTGCAACTGCAGATCCAGGGTTCGGGCCGCCTCGTCACGCGCGACGCGAACGGCGCCGAGCGCCTCAGCCGCGTGGCCTTCGCCGGCCACAACGACCAGCCCTTCGAGTCCGTCGCCAAGGCCTTGCTGGACCGCGGCGAGGTGCGCGACGCGAGCCTGGCCGGCCTGCGCGACTGGGCGCGCCGCAACCCGGGCCGCGTGCGCGACGCGCTGGCCGTCAACCCGCGCGTCGTCTACTTCCGCGAGGAGGCGCTGCCCGATGCGGCCACCGGCCCGAGGGGCGCGCAAGGCGTGCCGCTGACGCCCGGCCGCTCCGTCGCCGTCGACCGCACGCATGTCGCGCTGGGCACGCTGCTGTGGCTGGACAGCACGCAGCCGTGGTCCACGACGCCCATGCGCCGACTGGTGCTGGCGCAGGACACCGGCAGCGCCATCCAGGGCGCCGTGCGGGCCGATTTCTTCTGGGGCTGGGGCGACGAGGCCGCCCAGCTGGCCGGCCGCACGAAGCAGCCGCTGCGGCTGTGGGCGCTGCTGCCGCAGGGCCTCACGCCCTGATCAGTCGGTGACCTTCACGCCCTTCCAGAACGCGTAGCGGCCCTTGATCTCGGCGGCCGCGGGCAGCGGGTCTGGGTAGTACCAGACGGCGTCCGTGTTCATCTCGCCGTTCACCAGCAGGCTCAGGTACTTCGCCTCGCCCTTCCAGGCGCAGCGGCTGACGTGGTTGCTGAACGTCGTGTACTGGGTGTTCAGCGATTCGGCCGGGAAGTAGTGGTTGCCTTCGATGACCACCGTGTCGTCGCTTTCGGCCAGGGTGATGCCGTTCCAGACTGCTTTCATCGCGCGTCTCCGTGAGAATGGGTTGGATGCGACGCTACCACTCCCACCTCGGCCGCGACATCGTCGTCACCGGCGGCAGCGCCCGGGATCTCCAGCCCGGGCAGTTCGGCGTGCTCGCCATCGACGGCGGCGCGGGCGGCTGGTCGGTGGTGCACAAGGGGCCGGACGGTGAGGTGGTGGAGCTGAACAACGAGATGCACTTCGAGGCGCATGAGGAGGCGCTGGCGTTCGCCAAGGAGCTGATCGAGCTGATGCCCGCCGCAGGGGCCGAGCCATGAGCCCGCGCGGCCTGGCGCTGGCCCTGGCCTTGGCCGGCCTCGCGCCGCTGGCGGCGGCTGCGGGCGACGCGTCGGCAGGCCGCAAGGTCTTCACCGCCTGCGCCAACTGCCATGCCGTGGGCCCGGCGGCCCGCCACGGCTTCGGACCGCAGCTCAATGCACTGGTGGGCCGCAAGGCCGGCACGTCGCCCGGCTATGCCTATTCCCCCGGCATGAAGGCCGCCGGCCTGGTGTGGAACGAGGCCACGCTCACCGCCTTCCTGCGCGACCCCGGCGCCGTCGTGCCCGGCACCAAGATGCGTTTCTGGGGCGTGGGCATGAACGAGCGCAAGGTGGCGGACCTGCTGGCCTACCTGGCGGCCTCGGCGCCATGAACGAGGCCGGCGCGCGGCTTGGCGATGTGATGACCGGGCGTGTGCGTTACGCGCCGGTCAAGTCGCTGTGGCTGACCGCCATGTTGCTCGGTGCCGTCGTGGGCGGCATCCCCACATTGGGCATGGCGACCTTCGCGCTGTTCGTCGGGCTCACGCTGCTGACGCTGCTGCTCGGTCACACGTTGGGCAGCCATCGCAAGCTCATCCACAACAGCTTTGGCTGCCCGCGCTGGCTGGAGGTCGTGCTGGTGTGGTGGGGCGTGCAGGTGGGCCTGGCCGGCCCGCTGGGCCTCAAGCGCCAGCACGACCTGCGCGACCTGGCCCAGCGCCGTTCGGACTGCCACCCCTACCTGCGCCACGGCATGCCGTTCCTGCAGGACGGCTGGTGGCAGATGCATTGCGACCTGATGCTGGCTGACCCGCCGCCGCTGGACGATTCGCGCGGCTTGTCGCGCGATGCGGTGCTGCTCGTGCTGGAGCGCACGTGGATGCTGCAGGTGCTGCTCACGGCGCTGCCCTTGTGGGCGCTGGGCGGCTGGGGCTTCGTGTGGTGGGGCCTTTGCGCGCGCGTGTCGGCCTGCGTGCTGGGGCACTGGCTGATCGGCTACTTCGCGCACAACCACGGCCGCCAGCCCGTGCAGCTGCCAGGCGTGGCCGTGCAGGGGCGCAACCTCCCCTGGCTGTCGCTGATCACGATGGGCGAGTGCTGGCACAACAATCACCATGCCGACCCCGGCTCGGCGTGCCTGGGCGTGCGGCCCGGCGAGTGGGACCCGGGCTGGTGGGCGCTGCGCGGCCTGGCTCGCGTCGGGCTGGTTTGGCAGTTGAAAGTGCCGGGTCTTGCCCGGATGACGACGACCGATTCAACGCAGGAACTTGCGACCGATGAACGACCTGCCGCCATCGCCTGAGCGTCCCAAGGTCAGGCTGCCGTTCTCGCGCGTCTGGCCGCTGGCCGTGGGCGTGGCCTTTGGACTCGCCGCGCGCGGACTGGCGGAGGCGCACCTCCCCTTCGGGCTCTACCCGATGATGTTCAGCTTCATCGGCATCGTGCCTTTCGCGGTGGGCGCGGTGACGGTCTACGTGGCCGAGCGCAGCGAACGCCATACCGTCGGTTATCACTTCCGGTCGGGCTTCCTGGCCAATGTCTTCCTGGTGCTCGGCACGCTGGCCATCCTCTGGGAGGGGCTGATCTGCGCCATCCTCATCGTGCCGTTGCTGGCGTTGGTGGGCGGCATCGGCGGCCTGGCCATGGGATGGATCTGCCGTGCCACGCGCTGGCCCCGGGCCAGCGTGAGCGCGTTCGCGGCGCTGCCGCTGCTGGCGGCCGGCATCGAGGCACCGCTGCCGCTGCCGGACCGCTTCGGCAACCTCCAGGGCGAGCGTTTCGTCGCGGCCTCGCCGGAGCAGGTCTGGGCGCAGTTGATGGACATGCCCGCGATCGGTCCCGAGGAGATGGCGGACGGCTGGATGTACCGCATCGGCGTGCCGCTGCCGTTGTCCGGCGTGACGCAGCAGGACGGAAAGACGCTCGTGCGCCATGTCGAGATGGGCCGCGGCATCCGCTTCGATCAGGTCTCGACCGACTGGCAGCCGGCGCAGCGTGTGCGCTGGACCTACCGTTTTTCCGCCGACTCGTTTCCACCGCGCGCAATGGACGATCACGTGCGCATCGGCGGGCGCCATTTCGACCTGATCGACACCGTCTACACGCTGCAGCCCGAGGGCGCCGGCACGCGGCTCAGGGTGGCGATGAGTTATCGCGTCACGACGCAGTTCAACTGGTATGCGGAGCCGCTGGCGCGCTGGCTGATCGGCGACTTCGAGGCCGTGGCGCTTCGGCTGTATGCGCGGCGCGCGGAGGCGCTGGCACACCGGCAGCTGCAGGGGAGGGCGACATGACCATTGACGGGACACCCGCACCGACGGCGCCACGGCTGTGGCGTGTGGGACGTTTCATGGCGGCGCTGGTTGTCGCCATGGCATCGGGCGTCCTGGTCTTCGACGTCCTGGTCGTCCGGCCTGCCACTGACCTCATCCAGCGCCGCTTGGAGACTGCCGCGCCCGGTGAGCGTCAGCCGCCACAGCTGCTGCTTGACATGTTGAGGCGGTCTCACGGTGACCGGATCGTCGATCAGGTGGCTCGGTACGCCGCCTCGGACCTGCTCGATGCAGATCAACGCATGGGCTCGCTGCGGCGGATGTCGATGGAATGGGGCCTGAAATTGCTGTTGCCTCGACATCTGACGGATGCGGAGATCGCCAGCACGTTGCTGGCCACGTCGTACATGGGCCACCAGGTGCGCGGGTATGCGGCTGCCGCACAGCGAGAATTCAACCGGCCGTTGGAGCGCGTGAACACCGAGCAGGCTGCAAGGCTGGTGGCCATCGCCTGGTCACCATCGGCTTACGTGGTGCGATCAGACATGTATGAGCGTCGCGTTCAGCGGCTCCTGAAGACGCCGGCTGCGCCCTGAGGCGGCCCGGGTCGCGGCTCATACCTGCCCACCCGCCTTCGCCCCCTTGCCCTGCAGCACCGGCGCATCCGGCATGCCCAGCAGGTCAGCCGCGAGCGCCTCGGCCACTTCGATGCCGTCCACGCCGGCCGACATGATCCCGCCCGCATAGCCCGCGCCTTCACCGGCCGGGAACAGGCCGCGCACGTTGACGCTCTGGTAGTCCCGCCCGCGGTTGATGCGCAGCGGGGAGGACGTGCGCGTCTCCACGCCGGTCAGCACCGCGTCCGGCCGGTCGAAGCCGCGGATCTGGCGGGCAAACGCCGGCAGGGCCTCGCGGATGGCGTCCAGGCAGTAGGCGGGCAGCGAGCCACGGCCTTTTTGCTGCAGGTCGGTCAGCGTGACGCCGGGCTTGTAGCTGGGCACCACGTCACCGAAGGCCTGGCTGACCTGGCGCTTGATGAAGTCACCCACCAGCGCGCCCGGCGCCAGGTAGCCGCCGCCGCCCAGCTCGTAGGCGCGGCTTTCCCAGAGGCGCTGGAAGGCCATGCCGTCGAGAGGATTCACGGGGCTGCCGTCGCGCTTGCCGTCTTGCCGGTAGTCCTCGGGCGTCAGGCCCACGACGATGCCGGCGTTGGCGTTGCGCTCGTTGCGCGAGTACTGGCTCATGCCGTTGGTGACGACGCGGTCGGGCTCGCTGGTCGCCGCCACGACGGTGCCGCCCGGGCACATGCAGAAGCTGTAGACCGAGCGGCCGTTCTTCGCGTGGTGCACGAGCTTGTAGTCGGCCGCGCCCAGGATGGGGTTGCCGGCGTTCGGGCCGAAGCGGGCCGCGTCGATCAGGCTCTGCGGGTGCTCGATGCGGTAGCCGATGGAAAAGGGCTTGGCCTCCATGTGCACGCCGCGCGCATGCAGCATCTGGAAGGTGTCGCGGGCGCTGTGGCCCAGCGCAATGACGACGTGCGTGGTGTCGATCTGCTCGCCGGATTCCAGCTGCACGCCACGCACGGCCCCTCCCTCGATCAGCAGGTCCGTCATCTTCTGCTGGAAGCGGATCTCGCCGCCCAGCGCCTCGATGTCGGCCCGCATCTTGATGATCATGCTGACCAGCCGGAAGGTGCCGATGTGGGGCTTGCTGACGTAGAGGATCTCGTCTGGCGCGCCGGCCTTGACGAACTCGGCCAGCACCTTGCGCGTGAGGTGGCGCGGGTCGGTGATCTGGCTCCACAGCTTGCCGTCGGAGAAGGTGCCGGCGCCGCCTTCGCCGAACTGCACGTTGCTCTCGGGGTGGAGCTTTTGCTCGCGCCACAGTCCCCAGGTGTCCTGCGTGCGCTCGCGCACGGACTTGCCGCGCTCCAGCACGATGGGGCGCAGGCCCATCTGCGCCAGGATCAGCGCGGCGAACAGGCCGCAGGGGCCGAAGCCGACGACGACTGGGCGCGGGCCGGTGTACTCGCCCCGACCTTTTCCAAATTGGGCCAGGAAGTGGTAGCCGGTGTCGGGTGTCGCGCGGATGTGGTGGTCGCCGGCGAAGCGCGCCAGCACGGCGGCTTCGTCCCGGCCCGCGGCCAGCGTGCAGTCCAGCGTGTAGACGAGCAGGATGTCGCTGCGCTTGCGCGCGTCGTAGCCGCGGCGGAAGACGTGCACGTCGGCCAGCTCGGTGTCGGCGAGCTGCAGGCGGGCCAGCACGGCCGGGCGCAGCTCGCTCTCGGCGTGGTTCAGCGGCAGGCGGAGTTCGGTGATGCGGATCATGGCAGTCGTCAGGTCAGTGTCTAGCCGACAAAACAAAACAGGCCCGTCAGGGCCTGTTCATCGGGATCGTCAGGCGTGAGCCTGAAGACTCAACCCGAATGCGGGCGCTTGCCCGGGTTCTTCTTGGAGCGGGTGTGCGCACCGCGCTCCAGGCTGCTCAGCTGGCCCTTGCCGGCCGTGAACGTCACGCCCTTGGGGGCTTCGGGGCGGGGGGTGGCGCGGCGATCCGCTTCGGTGACGATCTTGTTGCCCATGATGGCTCTCCAGTGAAACAAAAGCCCGCTTGCAGGGGCAAAACGACGAAAGGGGCGGATTCTAAAGCCTGTTGGGCGCGGCAGGCAAAAGCGGGGCCGCGCCCGCCTGGGCCCGCCACGCCTCGAAGTCCGGCAGGTCCATGGGCCGGGCCAGCAGGAAGCCCTGCACCAGGTCGCAGCCGCAGGCGCGGATGACGGCCAGTTCGTCCTCGTTCTCGACGCCCTCGGCCGTCACGGTCAGGCCCAGGCCCTGGCCCACGCTGACGATGGATTTCAGCAGCGCCTGGCGGCGCGCGTCGCGGTCCACGTCCTGCACGAAGCTGCGGTCGATCTTCAGCTCGTCCACCGGCAGGTGCTGCAGGTAGGCGAGCGACGACTGGCCGGTGCCGAAGTCGTCGATGGCCAGCCGCACGCCCCAGCTCTTCAGCGCGTGCAGCACCGCGATGGGGTCGGTGCCGCTGGACATCAGCCCGGTCTCGGTGACTTCGAGCTGCAGCTGGCTGGGGTCCACTCGGTGCTCGGCGAGCATCGCGGCCAGGCGGGCGGGCAGGGTCTGGTCCTGGATGTCCAGCGTCGAGATGTTGACGGCGATGCACAGCGGCTCGCGGCCCTGGGCGGCCCAGGCCGCCAGCGTGCGGATGGCGCGGGCCAGCATCCAGTCGGTGATCTGGCGGATGCGGCCGCTGCGCTCGGCGAACGGGATGAAGTCGCCCGGCGGCAGCCAGCCGCGCTGCGGGTGGTGCCAGCGCACCAGCGCCTCGGCGCCGGTGATGCGGCCGGTCTTCAGGCAGCGCTTGGGTTGCAGGAACTGGCGCAGCTGGTCCTGCTGGATGGCCGTGGCGAGGTCGGACAGCAGGCTCAGGTGCAGCGCCCGCGCGGCCTCGGTGCCGGGGTTGAAGATGGCGACTGGCTGGTGCAGCCGCTTGGCCTCGAACATGGCCTGCTCGGCGCGGCGCAGCAGCGTCTCGGTGTCGGCCGCGTGCTCCGGCCAGTGGGCCACGCCCAGCGACACGGACAGGTCCAGCGCCTGGCCCTGCCAGCTCAGCTTGTGCTCCACCTCCTCACGCAACTGGGCCGCCAGCACGCCGCCATGCTCCAGGCGCAGCACGGGCGCCAGCGCGGCGAAGGTGCCGCCGGCCAGGCGCCCGTAGGCGGCCACGCCTTCGAACAGGCCGGCGAGCTTGGCCGCGGCGCCCTGCAGCAGCGCGTCGCCGGCGTCGAAGCCCAGCACGCCGTTGACGGCCTTGAGCCGGTCCACGTCGATGCAGATCAGCACCGCCAGCTGCTCGCGCTCGGGCAGGCTGGCCAGCAGCCGGTCGCCGTCGGCGATGAAGCGGGCGCGCTGCGGCAGGCCGGTCAGCAGGTCCACGTCGGCCAGGCGGCGCAGGCGGGCCTCGCGCTCGCCCACGGCCGCGGCCATGGTGTTCATGGCGGTCGCCATGTGGCCCAGTTCGTCGGTCGAATCCACCTCGATGCGGTGGCCGTACTGGCCCTGGGCGATCAGCTCCGCCCCGTCCTCGGCGCGCTTGAGCGGCCCGAGGATGGAGCGCGCGACGCCCACCGCCAGCAGCGCACCGCCGACCAGCGCGGCCAGGCACAAGGCGAGCACGCCGGTGCGGTCGGCGTCGATCTGGTCGCGCAGCTCGCGTGCCTGGGCGGTGCCGGCGCGCTCCTCGCTGGCCGCGAGCTGGTGGACGGCGCTGGCGAACAGCGACAGCGCCGCCTCGGTGTCGCTGCCCAGCAGCGCGCGTGCGGCCAGGAAGTCGTCGCCTTCGATCAGGTCGCGCGCATCGCGGTAGCTGGCGCGGTAGTCGGCCAGGCTGCGCGTGACTTCGGCCAGCCGCTCGCTGCGCGCGCCGGGCGGCAGCACGAGGGCCAGCCGCTGCATGGCATCGTCCAGCCGCGCGTTGGCGGCGGCGATCTCGGGATACGCCGCCACGCGCAGCTCGGCATCGGGGCTCATCAGCACCAGCAGCTTGCGCGCGACGGACTCGGCGTTGCGGTTGATCTCATTGACCGAATCGCGGATGACGGCCTGGTCGTCCACGATGTGGTTGAGCGCGCTGGACAGGTCGTTGAGCCGGTACACCGACAGCGCGGCCAGCGCCAGCAACAGCAGGAGCAGCAGCCCGAAGGCGGTGCCCAGCCGCGTGCGGATCAGCAGGCGCCGCGACAGCCGGGCCATCGGCTTGCCGGCGATGGTCATCGTGCGGCCAGCGCCGGCGCCGGCGTCACTCGCCACTCCAGCGCGTGAGCAGCAGCCGGGCGGTGGCGACGTTGGTGGCGCAGGGCACGTCGTGCACGTCGCAGGCGCGCACGAGGGCGTTGATGTCGGGCTCGTGCGGCTGCGGCGTCATGGGGTCGCGCAGGAAGATGACGCCGTCCACCTCACCCACGGCCAGCCGCGCGCCGATCTGCAGGTCGCCGCCCATCGGGCCGCTCAGCATGCGTTCGATGACGAGGCCGTGCGCCGCGGTCAGGCGCGTGCCGGTCGTGCCGGTGGCGACGAGCCGGCAGCGGCGCAGCAGCGGCAGAAAATCACCGGCCAGGGCGATCATGGCGTCCTTCCTGCCGTCGTGTGCGATCAGTGCGAGCTTCATGCCAGTGGAGCGGTCTGCAAAAGATTGACGTTACACGCATGGCGATGCGCCAACTGGGCAAGACTTGGCACATTGCCACGCAGGCACCGTCTTGTTACGACCCTGAACCCGTCGTGCTGCTGTCATGCGCTGGCAGCGCCCGCCGGCAACATGACCACCTGACCAGCCAACCACCGCAACGCCATGAACTTCCGCCAGCTCCACCAAGGCCCCGACCTGCTGAAGATCGCCAACGTCTGGGACGCCGGCAGCGCCGTGCTCGTGCAATCGCTGGGCGTGCCTGCGCTGGCCACCACCAGCGCCGGGCTGGCCTGGGCGCTGGGCTACCCGGATGGCCACCACCTGCCCATCACGGAGCATGCCGCGGCGCTGCGTCGCATCGCCCGCGTGGCGCGTGTGCCGCTGTCGGCCGACAGCGAGGCCGGCTACAGCGACGACCCGGCCACGGTGGCAGGCCACATCCTGCAGTTCGTGGAGGCCGGCGTGGTGGGCATCAACATCGAGGACGGCGCGGGCACGCCGGCGTTGCTGTGCCGCAAGATCGAGGCGATCAAGGCTGCGGCGGCCCACGCGGGTGTGGATGTGTTCATCAACGCGCGCTGCGACGTCTGGCTGAAGCGCCTGGCGCCGGGCCGCGAGGTGGCCGAGGCGTTGCTGCGGGCGCGCGACTACGCGGCGGCGGGTGCGGACGGGCTGTTCGCGGCCGGCGTGACGGCCGCGGCCGACATCGAGGCGCTGGTGGCCGGCCAGCCGCTGCCGCTGAACGTGATGGCGCGCGCCGCGATGCCCAGCCTGGCCGAACTGCAGCGCCTGGGCGTGCGCCGCCTCAGCGCCGGCAGTGCGATCGCCGAAGCGGCCTGGGGCCGTGCGGCGCGGGCGGCGGCGGGTTTCCTGGCGCAGGGGGCGGGCGATGCGCTGTTCGACGGCGCCGCGCCGTACCCCGAGATCAACGGCCTGCTGGGCGCCAGCCAGCGCTGATTCAGGGCTGCACGCTGACCCGCAGCTGCAGCTCGCGCTCCGGCTGACCGGCCGCGTCGTGCGTGCTCAGCGTGCCGCGCGGCGCGGCCGGGGCGGCGGTGCCGGTGCGGGCCACGCTCTGCCAGCGCGCCAGTGGCAACTGCACTGTGGACTGCAGATGGCCGCCGTCCGAGTCGTCCACGGCGAACGCCACGCGCACCGGTGCGCTGCCGCCGGGCCAGCTGGGTGTCAGCAGGATGCCCTGCGTGCTGCGGCGCTCGCCCTGGCGCGGGCTGGCGTAGATGCGCGGCCGGGCGCCGCCTGGCGTGGCGGAGGTGGCGGATGGGCCGGATGTGGCGGACGTGTCCAGCTCGACGATGGCCTCCACCCACTGCAGCGGCTCGCGTGTCGTCAGCCGCAGGCCGGCCTGCTGGCCGTTCAGCACGACCAGCCGCTGGACGGGCGGTGCCGGCGGCGTGGCGGTCGAGGTGACGGCGCCCGGTCCGCGCGGCGAATACGACCCGGCCGTGCCGACGACGACGGCGCCGTCCCGCACGGCGGCCTGGGCCGCGGGCGCCAGGCTGCTGTCCACCCAGCGCCACTCCACCAGCAGCTGCACCGCGGGCGGCGCGGCCTGCGCCGCGCCCGCCGCCAGCAGCGGGCCGGCGGTCAGCAGGAGCAGGGCACGGCGCTTCATGCCGCCCAGCTTAGGGCTTGGCGGGCCCGGGCCGGAGCCGCAAAAGCCGGGGTCCGAACAGGTTGATCGCCAGACCGCCCAGCACCAGCGCCGCGGCGACCAGCTTCCAGGCCGGCAGCGTCTCGTTCAGCAGCAGGCTGCTGGCGCCCATGCCGAACACCGGCACCAGCAGCGCGATCGGCACGATGCGGCCGGCCGGATGGCGGGCCAGCAGCCAGACCCAGCAGCCGTAGCCGAACAGCGTGTTGCCCACCGTCTGCCACAGCACGGCGGCCCAGGTGCCGGCGTCGGCGTTGGCCAGCGCGGCGGCGATCTGCTGCGGGCCGTCGACGAACCAGGCCAGCACCAGCAGCGGCGGCACCGCGAAGGCGCTGCTCCAGACGATGTAGGCCAGCATGTTCACGGGGCCGGCGCGCTTGCCGACGAGGTTGCCGCAGGCCCACGACAACGCGGCCGCCAGCACCATGGCCAGCCCCAGCGGCGTGGTGGTGCCGTCGGTGT
The DNA here is from genome assembly GCF_965229315.1 of Roseateles sp. Taxonomy (GTDB): domain Bacteria; phylum Pseudomonadota; class Gammaproteobacteria; order Burkholderiales; family Burkholderiaceae_C; genus Pelomonas. Next base: position 326,854 of record NZ_CBDDJA010000001.1, on the reverse strand, counting down.
GCATGACGATGATGGCGATGCCGACGACCGCCAGCGCCAGGCCCAGCCACTGCGATGCCTGCACGCGCTCGCCGGCCAGGCGCACGGCCAGCAGCAGCGTGAAGAACACCTGGGTCTGGATGACCAGCGACGCCAGCCCCGGCGAGATCTCGTGGCCCATCGCCAGGTACAGCAGCCCGAACTGGCCCACGGCGACGAACAGGCCGTAGGCGGCCAGGTTGCGCCAGTGCACGGCCGGCCGCGGCAGGAAGAAGCAGGCCGGCACGAAGGCGAGCGCGAAGCGCAGCGCGGCCAGCAGCATGGGCGGCATGACGTGCAGCGCGTACTTGATGACGACGAAGTTGCTGCCCCAGATCGCCACGACGGCGAGGGCGAGCAGCACATGGCGCAGGGGCAGGGTGGCGGTAGGCATCGGGCGCAGCCTAGTGCATGGCCCCGGCATAGCGCCGCAGCAGCGCCGGCAGCACCTCCAGCGCAGCGGGCCGCCAGGCGCCCATCAGGCAGACCTGCACCCAGTTGCGCTCGCGCAGGTAGGCGCTCTGCCAGGCGATGCGGCAGCCCACGCGGGCCAGGCGCTGGCCCAGCCGCTGGCTGTCCACGCCGCGCGGCAGGGCCAGCGTGATGACGCCCGGCTGGGCGTGAGGCGCGGGCACCAGCGCCGGCAGGCTCAGAGCCCGCAAGGCCTCGCGCAGTTGCACATCGGCCGCGTGGGTGGCCTGCCAATGCGCGGGCCAGTCGATGGCCAAGGCGGCCTCCAGCGCGGCCACGGCGTTGGAGCTTTGCGTGGATGGCACGCCGTGCGCGCGTGCAATGGCGCCCAGGTCCAGCGCGGCCGGCAGCTCGCCGCCCGGCATCAGCTGCCCGTCGTGCAGCACCAGGGCCAGCCCGGCGTAGCTGCCCAGGGCCTTGCCGCTGACACCGCTGGCCAGCCAGACGCCGCGCAGGTCCAGCGGCTGCAGGCCCAAGGCGCTGACCGCGTCCAGGCACAGCGCGGCGCCCACCTCGGCGCAGGCGTCGCGCAGCAGGGCGGTGTCGTTGCGCATGCCGGTCGAGGTCTCGCAGGCCGTGGCCCAGACCCAGGCCGGGCGCTGCTCGGCCAGCACGGCCCGCAGGCGCTGGGCGTCGATGGCCTCGCCCCAGGCCAGCGACATCGTCCGGTGCGGCAACTGCCAGCGCCGCGCATGGTCGGCCAACCGCTCGCCGAACTCGCCGTTGGTGATGACCAGGCCCCCGTTGCCGTTCTTGCTGCCGTGCTTGCCGCGCTGGTGGATCTGCCCCGCGACGGCGTCGTTGGCCAGCGTGCCGCCGCCCGGCAGCAGCAGCGCGCCAGCGCAACCGGTCATGGCCTGGAGCCGGTCACACACGCGTTCGACGCGCCGCAGATGTTCGGCCGAGCGGTGCGACACCGGTTCGGCGCGCCAGGCCGCCCGCACGGCCGCCGACAGCGGCACCGGCCCGGGCAGGAAGGAGGCCGCCTCGTCACTGGCGCTCAGCTCCAGGTGGGCCACGCGCTCGGCGTAGTCCGGCAGGCGCAGCCACATCGGCTGGTAGACGGCGTCGCCGCTGCCCACGCGCGGGCCAAAGGGCTGGAAGCCCAGGTGGGCATAGAGCTTCAGCTCGCGCGTGGTGCCCGAGATCAGCGCCAGGTCGCAGCCCTGGTCGCGGAACTCGCGCCCCAGCACACCGGCCAGGCGCGCGAACACGCTGGCCTTGCGCCAGCCCGGGGCGACGGCCAGCAGCCGCACTTCCATTGCGCGCTGATGCTGCGGCAGGTGCGCGTCCAGGTCGGCCAGCTTGCCGTCCAGCGAGAAGGGCCGCCGTGCGCGGCCGGCGATCATGCCGACGAGCTCGTCGCTGTCCAGTGCCACCGCATAGGTGTTCTCGTCGTGGAAGCGGTCCACCAGCCGGCGCTGCGGGTTGGGCGGGTGCTGCGGAATCTCTTCGACGAAGGTGCGGTAGTTCAGGCGGTGGATGGCCTCGAACTCGGCCTCGGTGGTGGCAATCTTGTAGACCAGCGGCATCGGGCCATTCTGGCGCCGTTGGCGGGACAGGCGCGACGGGCCCTCAGCCCTTCAGGTGGCCCAGCGGCAGCGCGCCGCCGGCCTTCACCTCGCCCAGCGAGAAGCTGGTGTGGATGTCCTTGACGTTGGCCAGCTTCAGCAGCGTGTTGATGGAAAAGCGCGAGAAGGCATCCAGGTCCGTCGCCATGACCTGCAGCTCGAACGTGCCGGTGCCGGAGATGTAGTGGCAGGCGATGACCTCAGGCAGGCGGCGGATCTCCTCCTCCAGCACCTTGGTGGCCTCGCCCGCGCTGCGCTCGGCGTCCACGCGCACGAAGGCCAGCACGCCCAGGCCGATCTTGCGGCGGTCGATCTCGGCGCGGTAGCCGGTGATGTAGCCCTGCTCCTCCAGCCACTTCACGCGCCGCCAGGTGGGGGCGGACGACAGGCCGATGCGCTGGGCCAGCTCGGCGTTGGGCAGCCGGGCATCGCCCTGCAGCTCGGCCAGGATGGCGATGTGGTAACGGTCCAGCGCGGCCGGCGCGCTGTCGGCGGAACTCATGGTTTGCCCTGATCAGCGAAAGCGGGATGTGATTTGAAACGAATTTGACGTGTCGGAGCAAGAATCTTGCTTGAACGTGGATTCGCCAGCGTCATTTAGAAAGCACCCAGCGGGCGCCTTTCCCTACACTGAAGGATTCGGCCACACTGGCCACCTCCCTTGCGCCGCCGCCTCACAAGGGCCGTGCGCGCTGGCATCCCACCAGGAGCTCCTCGATGAACGCCCCGCTGCCCGAACACATCCTGCGCGCACTGCAGACGGTCTCGCTCGACGACAAATACGCGCTGGACGCCGGCCGTGCCTTCATGAGCGGCGTGCAGGCGCTGGTGCGGCTGCCCATGCTGCAGCGCACGCGCGACGCGCTGGCCGGGCTGAACACCGCCGGCTTCATCAGCGGCTACCGCGGCTCGCCGCTGGGCACCTACGACCAGGCGCTGTGGGCAGCCAAGAAGCACCTGGCCAAGCAGAACATCGTCTTCCAGCCGGGCGTCAACGAGGAGCTGGGCGCCACCGCCGTGTGGGGCACGCAGCAACTGGACCTGTTCCCCGAGAAGGCCAAGTACGACGGCGTGTTCGGCCTGTGGTACGGCAAGGGCCCGGGCGTGGACCGCTGCATCGACGTGTTCAAGCACGCCAACATGGCGGGTACCAGCAAGCACGGCGGCGTCATCGCCATCGCGGGCGACGACCACATCGCCAAGAGCTCCACCGCCGCGCACCAGAGCGACCACGTGTTCAAGGCGGTCGGCTTCCCGACCTTCTTCCCGAGCAGCGTGCAGGACATCCTGGACATGGGCCTGCACGCGTTCGCGATGAGCCGCTTCTCCGGCGTGTGGGCGGGCATGAAGACCATCCAGGAGATCGTCGAATCGTCGGCCTCGGTCAGCGTGGACCCCGACCGCGTCAACATCATCCTGCCGGAAGACTTCCAGATGCCCGCCGGCGGCCTGCACATCCGCTGGCCGGACCCGCCGCTCGAGCAGGAGTCGCGGATGATGAACTACAAGTGGTACGCCGCGCTGGCCTACATCCGCGCCAACCGGCTGAACTACAACGTCATCGAGGGCCAGAACGACCGCTTCGGCCTCATCACCAGCGGCAAGGCCTACAACGACACCCGCCAGGCGCTGCACGACCTGGGCCTGGACGACGAGACCTGCCGGCGCATCGGCATCCGGCTGCACAAGGTCAACGTGGTGTGGCCGCTGGAGGCGCAGATCACGCGCGAATTCGCCCGCGGCCTGCAGGAGATCCTCGTCGTCGAGGAGAAGCGCCAGATCATCGAGTACCAGGTCAAGGAAGAGCTCTACAACTGGCGCGCCGACGTGCGGCCCAACGTGCTCGGCAAGTTCGACGCCGGTGACGGCGGCGAGGGCGGCGAGTGGAGCGTGCCCAACCCCAGTGAGCACTGGCTGCTGCGCCCGCAGGCCGACCTGACGCCGGCCCTCATTGCCCGCGCCATCACCAAGCGGCTGAAGAAGCTGGGCGTGGACGCCGACATCGTCGCCCGCCTGGATGCGCGCATGGCGGTCATCGACGCCAAGGAAGCCGCGCTGAAGGCCGAGGAAAAGACCGCCGGCGGCGCCGACCGTACGCCGTGGTTCTGCTCCGGCTGCCCGCACAACACCTCCACCCGCGTGCCCGAGGGCTCGCGCGCCGTGGGCGGCATCGGCTGCCACTACATGGTCACGTGGATGCCGGGCCGCAGCACCGCCACCTTCACGCAGATGGGCGGCGAGGGCGTGCCCTGGACGGGCCAGGCGCCGTTCACGAACGAGAAGCACATCTTCTCCAACCTGGGCGACGGCACCTACTTCCACAGCGGCAGCCTGGCCATCCGCCAGAGCATCGCCGCCGGGGTGAACATCACCTACAAGATCCTCTACAACGACGCCGTCGCGATGACGGGTGGTCAGACGGTCGGCGAGCGCCCCGAAGGCCACACGGTGCTGCAGATCATGAACAGCGTGATCTCGGAAGGCGTGAAGAAGCTGGTGATCGTCACCGACGAGCCGGCGAAATATGAGGGTGTCGCCCTGGCGCCGGGGGTGACGGTGCACCACCGCGACGAACTGGACGACATCCAGCGCCAGTTCCGCGAGATCGAAGGCACCACGGCCATCATCTACGACCAGACCTGCGCGACCGAGAAGCGCCGCCGCAGGAAGCGCGGCAAGATGGTGGACCCCGCCAAGCGCGTCGTCATCAACGAGCTGGTCTGCGAGGGCTGCGGCGACTGCTCGGTGCAGTCCAACTGCCTGTCCATCGAGCCGCTGGAGACCGACTTCGGCCGCAAGCGCCAGATCAACCAGAACACCTGCAACAAGGACTACTCCTGCGTGAAGGGCTTCTGCCCGAGCTTCGTCACCGTCGAGGGCGGTGAGCTGAAGAAGCCCAAGAAGGACAGCCGCAAGAGCCCGTCCGATCCCGCGCTGCCGCAGCTACCGCTGCCCGTCGTGCCCAACCCCGAGACGGCCTGGGGCATCGTCGTGGCCGGCGTGGGCGGCACGGGCGTCATCACCATCGGTCAGCTGCTGGGTATGGCGGCGCACCTGGAAGGCAAGGGCGTCATCACGCAGGACGCCGCGGGCCTGGCGCAAAAGGGCGGCGCAACCTGGAGCCACATCCAGATCGCCAACAGCCCGGACGCGATCCACTGCACCAAGGTCGGCACCGCCGAGGCCGACCTCGTCATCGCCTGCGACGCCATCGTCGCCGCCAACAAGGCCACGCTGGCCGTCATGCGTGAAGGCCGCACCTACGTGGCGCTGAACACGCACGGCTCGCCGACGGCCACGCTCGTCAACGACGCCAACTGGAGCTTCCCCGGCGCTGCCTGTGAACAGGCCGTGGGCGCCGCGGTGGGGCCGGACCACCTGGGCTCCTTCGACGCCGAGGACGTGGCCGTCAAGCTGGTGGGCGATTCGCTGTACACCAACCCGCTGATGCTGGGCTACGCATGGCAGCAGGGCCGCATCCCACTGAGCTACGACGCGCTGATGCGCGCCATCGAGCTCAACGGCGTGCAGATCGACAACAACAAGGTCGCCTTCGAATGGGGCCGCCGCTGCGCGCACGACCTGAAGGCCGTGCAGTCGCTGTACGCCGCGCAGCAGGTCATCCAGCTCGTCAAGCGCCAGGGCCTGGATGAGATGGTCACCAAGCGCGTGGACTTCCTGACCGGCTATCAGAACGCAGCGTATGCGGCCGAGTACCAGGCCTTCGTCGACAAGGTGCGTGCCGCGGAAGCCAAGCTGGGCGGCAAGACCACGCTGACCGAGGCCGTGGCCCGCTACCTGTTCAAGCTGATGGCCTACAAGGACGAGTACGAGGTCGCCCGCCTGCACACCGACATGGGCTTCGCCGAGAAGGTGGCCGGCATGTTCGAGGGCAACTACAAGCTGGTGCACCACCTCGCGCCGCCGCTGCTGGCCAGGAAGAACGCCAAGGGCGAGCTGGTCAAGCAGCAGATGGGCGCCTGGATTCGCCCGGCCTTCGGCCTGCTGGCCAAGCTGAAGGGCCTGCGCGGCACGGCGTTCGACATCTTCGGCTACACCGAGGAGCGCCGCATGGAGCGCCGCTGGATCGCCGACTACCGCGCCGGCATCGACCAGGCGCTGGCCGGGCTGACCGCCGAGTCGCTGGCGAACGCTGTCGAGCTGGCCCGCGTGCCCGAAGACATCCGCGGCTACGGCCACGTGAAGGCGCGCCACGAGCAGGTCGCCCGCGCCAAGTGGGACGCGCTGCTGGCCAAGGTCTGAGCGTTGCCTGACACAGCCCCGCAGGCCGGCGTCATGCCGGCCTGCGGGGTTGGTCTTTTCAGGGCCTCACTGTCGAGTGCTGCAGCACGATGAGCCAGCGCCCGTCGATGCGCTGGTAGGCGAAGCTGTAACGCGCCGGTTTCTCCCTCGCCTGGCCGGCAAGTTCCTCGGTGAACTCGTACTCGCCCGAACGCACGGCGGTCTCGCCGAACAGCCTCAGGTTGCCGATGATCCAGCGCATGCGCGCCGTCGGCCGCTGCGCCATGTCGTCGAAGAACACCGGCAGCGCGTCGCCGGACAGCGGGACGGCCGAATATTCGTCGTCGGTGATCAGCGCGCCCGGGGCATACAGCTGCTGGAGGCGCCGCGGGTCGCGGCTGTTGTAGGCGTCCTTCCAGTCCTCCAGCGCGTGCATCAGCTCACCGATGCAGTCGCTGCCGAGCTGCTCGCAGTGCGGCGGCGGCGACGCGGGCACCTGGGGCCGGGTCGTGCAGCCGCTGACGGCCGCCAGCAGCAGGCACACCGCGACGATGATCGGCCGGCGCACCTCGCAGACCTTGTCCATGTCCAACCCTCCCTGTTCTCGTGGCGCGGATTGAACGATGAGCCACGGGCCGCTGCATGCGGACTAACGCCAATGGGCATGCCGGGCGTGAATCTGCCCGTCGCGGGGCATTCCCTGAACGAAGTGAGGCCTCAGCCTGCCTAGACTGCGACCCTTGTTGTTGCAGGGAGAGAACATGAAGAACATCGTGCGCGGCCTGCTGGCCGCCCTGAGCCTGTGCCTCGGGCTGGCCGTGCAGGCGGCCGACGCACCGGAGCACCCTGCCTGGGCGGAGGCCAAGGCCGCAGCCAGGAGCGGCCCGGCCGACATCGCCATCGCCGGCCAGGCCACGCTGCACCTGCCGGCCGACCGCGTCTTCATCCCGCAGCCGCAGGCCGGCAAGCTGCTGACCGCGATGGGCAACCCGGGCGAGCACAGCGAGCTGACCGGGCTGATCTTTCCCCAGGGCCAACAGCAGTGGTTCGCCACGCTGCGCTACATCGCTTCGGGCTACGTGAAGGACGGCGACGCCAAGGAGTGGAAGGCCGACGACCTGCTGGCCAGCTACAAGGAAGGCACCGAGTCGGCCAACGAGGAGCGCAAGAAGATGGGTGTGGCGCCGCTGGAGATCACCGGCTGGGCCGAGCAGCCTGCCTACGAAGCGACGACGCACCGCCTGGTGTGGGCGATGGCGTCCAAGGAGAAGGGCGCGCCGGCAGGCGCCGACCAGGGCGTCAACTACAACACCTACGCGCTGGGCCGCGAGGGCTACCTGAGCCTGAACTTCGTCACCGACCTGAAGGAGCTGCCGGCGCACAAGCCCGATGCCAAGGCGCTGCTGGGCGCGCTGGCGTTCGACAAGGGCAAGCGTTACGAAGACTTCGACTCGGCCACCGACCACGTCGCCGAATACGGCCTCGCCGCGCTGGTGCTGGGCGTGGGCGCCAAGAAGCTGGGCCTGCTGGCCGTCATCTTCGCCTTCGTCGCCAAGTTCGCGAAGGTCATCTTCATCGCCGTCGTCGGCGGCGGCGCTGCATTCGCGAAGTTCTTCAAACGCGACAAGCCGAACGGCCCCGCCGCCTGATGCTGAAGCTCCTCGCGCTGGCGCTGTCGGGCGCCAAGTTCGGCAAGCTGCTGACCACCGGCGGCACCATGCTGATCTCCCTGGTGGTGTACGCCTGGATCTTCGGCTGGCGCTATGCGGCCGGTTTCATCGTGCTGTTGTTCGTGCACGAGATGGGCCATTTCATCGCCGCGCGCTACAAGGGCCTGAACGTCGGCGCGCCGACCTTCATCCCCTTCGTCGGCGCCTGGGTGGCGCTGAAGGACCTGCCGCACGACGCCAAGACCGAGGCGTTCGTCGGCCTGGCCGGCCCGCTGCTGGGCAGCGTCGGCGCGACGGTGGCCTACCTGATGGCGCGCAGTTGGGACGCCGACTGGCTGCTGGCCGTGGCCTACAGCGGCTTCTTCCTGAACCTGTTCAACCTGATCCCGCTGTCGCCGTTCGACGGCGGCCGCATCACGGCCGTGCTGTCGCCGCGCATCTGGCTGCTGGGCGCGCCGATGCTGGTGGCGCTGTTCTTCTGGCGGCCCAGCCCCATGCTGATCCTGATGGCGCTGCTCGCCTGGCCGCAGCTCGTCAAGGCCTGGAAGCACCGCGCCGACAGCCCCGAGGCGCAGGCCTACTACACGGTGCCTGCGGCGGTGAAATGGGAGTACGCGACCTACTACCTGGTGCTGGCCGCCTACCTGGCCGTCATGTGCCACGACGTGCACGAGATGCTGGCCCACGTGCAGCGCTGACGCTCCCGAATTCGCGCGGCCTTGCTTCGCGGCACGCGCAGGAATGCCACCCTAGACTGGCTCATGCTTTGCGTCCCTGCCGCGCGGTGAACCCGCGCCACCTCTGGCCCGGCCTGCTGATGGCCATGCTGGGCGCCATCGGCTTCTCCGGCAAGGCCATCATCGTCAAGCTGGCCTACCGGCATGGCGTCGATGCCGTCACGCTGCTCATGTGGCGCATGCTGCTGGCGCTGCCGCTGTTCCTGCTGCTGGCCGGGTGGGCCGGCCGCGGCAAGCCGCGCCTGACGGCACGCGACTGGCGCGACATCCTCGTGCTGGGCTTCACCGGCTACTACCTCGCCAGCTACCTGGACTTCGCCGGCCTGGCCTACATCACCGCCAGCCTGGAGCGGCTCATCCTGTACCTCAACCCGACGCTGGTGCTGCTGCTGTCGGTGGTGTTCTTCCATCACAAGCTGCAGGCGCGGCAGGTGGTGGCGCTGGGCATCAGCTACGCCGGTGTCGTGGCGGTGTTCGCGCATGAACTGAGCTTCGAAGGTCCTGCCACCGCCATCGGCGCGGCGCTGGTGTTCGGCAGTGCGGTCAGCTACGCGATCTACCTGGCGCTCAGCGGCCGCGTCGTGCAGCGGCTGGGCGCGCTGCGGCTGACCGGGCTGGCCAGCACGGTCGCCTGCGCGCTGTGCATCGCGCAGTTCGCGCTGCTGCGCCCGCTGTCCGCCGCGTGGGTGCCGGAGCCGGTGTTCTGGCTGTCGGTGCTGAACGCCACGGCCTGCACCGTCGCGCCGGTGCTGATGGTCATGCTGGCCATCGCCCGCATCGGCGCGCCGCTGGCCGCGCAGGTCGGCATGGTGGGGCCGATGAGCACCCTCCTGATGGGCTACGTCATCCTGGATGAGCCGATGAACGCCTGGATCGCCGCGGGCACGGTGCTGGTGCTGGGTGGCGTGTTCCTCGTCGGGCTGAAGCGGGGTGCTCGCTGAAGAGGATTGACCCCCGGGGGGTGTAAGTGTTCAAAATCGCTGAACAATGGCAACAACCCCGATGAACCGAACCTGGGCCGTCGGGGCACACACTGCGAGCCCATGATGAGCCCTGCCACCCGCTACACCCCCGTCGCCATCGCGTTGCACTGGCTGCTGGCGCTGGCCATCGTCGGCGCGTTCGGTGTCGGGCTGTACATGACCAGCCTGCCGTTCTCGCCGACGCGGCTGAAGCTCTACAACTGGCACAAATGGGCCGGCGTCACCATCCTGGCGTTCTCCGCGTTGCGCCTGCTCTGGCGCCTGACGCACCGTCCGCCCGCCGACGCCCCCATGCCCGCCTGGCAGGCCCGGGCCGCGCACGTGACGCACGGGCTGCTGTACGCCGCGTTCTTTGCCGTGCCGCTGTTCGGCTGGGCGTTCAGTTCGGCGTCCGGCTACCCCATCGTCTGGTTCGGCGTGCTGCCGCTGCCCGACCTCATCGGCAAGGACGAAGCACTCGCCGAGACCTTCAAGACCCTGCACAAGTTCGCCGCCTATGGCCTCGCCGCGCTCGTGCTGGCCCACGTGGCGGGGGCGCTGAAGCACCAGTTCATCGACCGCGACGGCCTGCTGTCACGCATGTGGCCCGGCCGCGCCTGAAAGGACCCCATGAAGCACCTGCTCCCCACCCTGCTGCTCGCCGTCGGCGCGCTGACCACCGCCCACGCCGCCACGCTGCAGCCCGACAAGAGTGAACTCGTGTTCGGCTTCAAGCAGATGGGCGTGCCCGTCGAGGGCCGCTTCAAGAAGTTCGACGCGCAGCTCGACTTCGACCCCAAGAAGCCCGAGACCGGCAAGATCGCCTTCACCGTGGACCTGGGCAGCGTGTCGCTCGGTGACCCGAGCTACGACAAGGAACTGGCCGGCGCGCCCTGGTTCGACACCAAGCGCAACGGCAAGGCCACCTTCGTGTCCAGCGGCATCAAGGCCACCGGCGCCGGCAAGTACGACGTGGCCGGCAAGCTGACCATCAAGGGCGCCACGCGCGACATCGTCGTGCCCATCACGCTGGCCAACGGCGTGGCCGCCGGCGCCGTGCCCATCAAGCGCCTGGACTTCAAGATCGGCGACGGCGACTGGGCCGACACCTCGGTCGTCGCCAACGATGTGACCGTCAAGTTCAAACTGGCTTTCTCTGGCCTGTAACCTCTCACCACTCCTTCCCTTTACCCCCCTGGAGATTCCCCCGATGAAGAAAGCCCTGCTGATCACCGCCCTGCTGGCCGCCGCTGCCGGCGCCGCCCAGGCCCAGAGCGCGACCTACGCGATCGACCCGACGCACACCGCCGTCATCTTTGAAGCCAAGCACTTCGGCACCAGCACCGTCCGCGGCCGCTGGGACAAGAAGGAAGGCACGATCACGCTGGACAAGGCGGCCAAGACCGGCAAGGTCGAGTTCACGCTGGACATGAACTCCATCTCCTCCGGCGTCGCCCCGTTCGACGGCCACCTGAAGAGCAAGGACTTCTTCGCCGCCGAGCAGTTCCCGACGGCCAAGTTCGTCGGCGACAAGTTCACGTTCAACGGCGACAAGGTCGCGACGGTGACCGGCGAGCTGACGCTGCGCGACAAGACCAACCCGGTCACGCTGACGGCCACCAACTTCAACTGCTACCAGAACCCCATGCTCAAGCGTGAAGTCTGCGGCGGCGACTTCGAGACCACCATCCAGCGCAGCCAGTGGGGCATCACCTACGGCGTGCCCAACATCCCCGACGCCGTGCGTCTGCTGATCCAGGTCGAAGCCGTCAAGCAGTAAGCACTGCAGGCTCCCGCCTTGCAAAGCCCGCCATCCGGCGGGCTTTTTGCTGGGCGGGCGCCATCCCGGGGCTGCCAGGCGTGAACGATTGCCGGGCGTTTCACCGCGGTGTCATGCCGCGCCGCCCGGCCTGTCGCCCGTCCCTGCAGTTCGTCCACGGCCGGGGCCGGCGCGTCGCTCCGGCACCACGCCGCCCGCAACGCTTGCGTACAGTGGCCTCCAACGACGACAGACCGCGATGACGCCCTCCTTCACCCCCAGCCCCCAGCAAAAGCTCTGGATCGAGCGCTGGCAGCGCTTGGCCACCGCGGTGGTGCGCTACTTCCACATCTACGCGGGCTGGCTGGTGGGCATCAGCTGGAAGCGCTTCGTGCTGCTGTCGCTGGCGCTGCTGATCGGTGTGAACGTGTTGAAGAACCTGCCCCCCTTCACCTGGCGCATCAGCGAGCAGGTGGAGGACCGCGACCGCGGTGCCGCGCGCCGCCAGGCCCGGCTCGAAGCGGAAGTCAAGAAGGCCGAGGAAAGGGCGCGCAAGGCGACCGACCGGGACGCCCGCAAGGACGACGGCATCCACTACGAGGTCAAGGTCGACGAGCGCGGCGTGCGCATCCAGCCGGTCCGCTCCGCGTCTGCCTCATCTTCCGCGGCCAGTGCGGCGTCCGCCGCGGAGGGTGCCGACGGCGACGGCGCCGAAGAGCATGCCGACGGCGGGCCCACCATCGCCATCGACTTCCCCAAGAGCGCCAAGCCCGAGGACATCCGCAGTGCCCTCGAACAGGCCAAGGAGCAGCTCGGCCAGCTCAAGCGCGACGCCGAGCAGGTCAAGGAGGCGCAGGACGCCGCCGCCGAGGCCCGCCAGGCGCTGCAGCAGGCCGTGGAGGAGGTCACCAACGAAGCTCCGGGGCGCCGCCGCGTGACCGTCATCCGCATGGGCGATTCGCTGGAGGACCTGGCCATCCTGTGGGTGCTGGCGTCTGCCGTCATCAAGGCCATGTACAAGGGCCGCATCCAAGCCGAGGTGAAGGCCGCGCAGGCCACGGAGAACGCGGAGGCCGAGGCGTTGAAGCGCCAGGTCGTCGAGGCCCGCATGGCCGCGATGCAGGCGCAGGTGGAGCCGCACTTCCTGTTCAACACGCTGGCGTCCATCGACCACCTGATCGAGACCGACCCGCCCCGCGCCAGCCAGATGCAGAAGAACCTCATCGCCCTGCTGCGCGCCTCCATGCCCACCATGCGCGAGGCCAACGCCAGCGGCGCCGTGCGCGACCTCAGCCGCGAGCTGGCCGTCATCAAGCCCTACCTGGAGATCCTGAAGGTGCGCATGGAAGAGCGGCTGCAGACCGAGATCGACGTGCCCGAGGGCCTGATGTCCGCCGAGTTCCCGCCCATGATGATCCAGGGCCTGGTCGAAAACGCCATCAAGCACGGGCTGGAGCCCAAGGCCGAGGGCGGCAAGCTGACGGTCAAGGCCGAGATCGTGCACGGCAAGCTGGCCGTCACCGTGGCCGACACCGGCCTCGGGTTCGGCCGCGCCGCCACCAGCGGCACCGGCGTTGGCCTGGCCAACATCCGCGAGCGCCTGCAGCTGCTGCACGGCAACCGCGCCAGCGTCACCGTCACCGAAAACCAACCCACCGGCACCGTCGTGACCATCACGGTGCCCTACCGCAGCCGCAACGAAGAAGGAGCCACCGCATGAAGACCTTGTTCAAGATCCTGTTCATCGGCGTCGCGCTGATGACCCTGTTGGCCCTGTTCGGCGGCTGGGCGCTGCTGCACCACGGCGGGCCGGATTTCCACATCACGCTGAACGACGACGAGCTGTTCCTCGGCAACGACTTCGGCGACTGGCTGGGTGCCGGCATCGGCCTGCTCGTGACCGGCATCGTCTGCCTCGTCGTCGTGCCGCTGGCGCTGCTGCTGGGCCTGGCGCTGCCGCTGCTGATCGTGGGCGGCGTGCTCGGGCTGGTGCTGTTCGGCCTGCTGGGCGTGGGTGCCGTGCTCGGCTCGCCGCTGATCCTGTTCGGCCTGCTGCTGTTTGTGGTGCTGCGCAACCGCCGCCGTTCGATGAATGCGGCCAGGACGGAGCCGGTCTGAACTAGCATCTCGGTCATGAGCAGCAATACCCGTGTGCGCGCCGTGCTGGCGGATGACGAACGACTGATGCGCGAGCAGTTGCGCAGCCGATTGACCGAGGTCTGGCCCGAGCTGGACATCGTCGCCGAGGCCAAGAACGGCCTGGAGGCGGTGGAGCTGACCCGGGAGCACAAGCCCGACCTGGTGTTCCTGGACATCCGCATGCCCGGCCTGACCGGCGTGGACGCGGCGCGCCAGATCGCCCAGCTGCCCGAGGACGACGACTGGCTGGTGCCCGAGATCGTCTTCATCACCGCCTACGACCAGTACGCGGTGGAGGCCTTCGAGCAGGGCGTGGCCGACTACGTGCTCAAGCCCGCCGAGCGCGAGCGGCTGCAGCTGACGGTGGCCCGCATCAAGAAGCGCCTGGCCCAGCGCGACGGGGCAGAGACGGTCGAGACCTCGTCGGCACCGCTGCAGCAGTTGCTGCACAAGCTCAGCGCCCAGGTCAGCGGCGCTGCCGGCAAGCCCAGCTACCTGCAGTGGATCCAGGCCACGGTGGGCCAGGCCATCCAGATGATCCCGGTGGAGGACGTGCTGTTCTTCATCAGCGACGAGAAGTACACCCGCGTGCAGACCGCCAAGGTCGAGGCGCTGATCCGCAAGCCCATCAAGGAGCTGGTGGACGAGCTGGACCCGCAGCTGTTCTGGCAGGTGCACCGCTCCACGCTGGTCAACGCGCGCGCCATCGACGGCATCACGCGCGACTTCCGCGGCCGCCAACTGGTGGGCGTGCGCGGCCTGACCGAGAAGCTCGAAGTCAGCCGCAGCTACACGCACCTCTTCAAGGGCATGTGATCCCCGGCGGCGGCGGCCTTCAGGCCCCGCCCGCCTCCTGCGCCTCGCGCTTGCGGTTCATGTCGGCCAGCGTCTTGCCCGGCTCGTCGCGGAAGGTGTCCAGCGCCTGCAGCGTCTCGATGCGGTCGACGCGGAAGCTGCGGAAGTCGCCGCGCAGTTCGCACCAGGCGGACAGCGTCCACACCGGGCCCCAGAACAGGCAGGCCAGCGGGCGCACGACGCGCTCGCTCCTCACACCGCCCAGGTCCAGGTAGCCCACCTTCAGCTTGCGCCGCGCCTCGGTCGCCTCGCGCAGCGCGGTCAGGTGCGCGCTGGTGGCCGGGTCCAGCGCCGGCAGCGGGGCGTATAGCGCCAGGCTCTCGGCCGCGGCGCGCGCGTCCAGCGGCAGCACGGCGAGGATCTTGCTCAGCGCGTTCTCGGCCTGGCGCGCCAGCGCCGCATCCAGGCGCGACTCGGCCATGCGCACGGTGGCGACCAGGGCCTGGGCTTCCTGCTTGCTGAACATCAGCGGCGGCAGGTCGAACCCGGCGCGCATGCGGTAGCCCACGCCGGCCTCGCCCTCGATGGGCACGCCCTGCTGGGCGAGTGCGGCGATGTCGCGGTAGACGGTGCGCATGGACACCTCCAGCCGCTGCGACAGGTAGTCCGCCGTCGTGAGGCGGCGCCCGCGGATGAGCTGGACGATCTGGAAGAGGCGGTCGGCGCGGCGCATGGGGCGGCATTGTGATGCGTTCGCGCAGGCGGGCACGGCCCTTGCAAAAGACTGCTGCCACTTGCCTTGCCACTCGCCAACCCGCCCGACACCGCCATGGCCCTCTACGCCTCCCATGCTCGCGGCCCCCACGGGGCCGACCTGGCCACGCTGGGCTTCGTCAGTGCGCCGTTCGCGTCTCTGGCGCCCGGCCAGCTCCATGTCGCCAGCAGCGCGCGCCCCGCCGCAGGGCGAAGCCGCCCCGCCAGCGGGCAGGCTCAGCCCATCGCCGTGCAGAGCTCGACCAGGCTGCCGTCCGGGCAGCGCACGTAGGCCACCGTCTGGCCCCAGGGCTTGGTGACGGGGGCGGCCAGCGGCCGTGCGCCGGCGGCCACGGCGCGGTCGTAGGCGGCCTGCACGTCGCTGACCGTGAAGCCCAGTTCCATGCCCAGCGGCTGCGGGCTCGCGTGGGCCTGGACATAGTCGTGCTGCACGCTGTCGCGGGCCGTCTCGTGGTCCACGAACGCCAACGTCGCGCCGCCCACACCGGTGTCGACCTCGCCATAGGCGCCGCTCTCGTGCAGGAAGCGGGTCTTGAGGCCGAAGGCGCGCTCGAAGAAGGCGAGCGATGCGCTCACGTCGGGCACGTAGACGATGGTGTAGGCGAAGTTCATGCGAGGCTTTCGTGGATTGAAAACCCGCATCCTGCCGCGGGTGGCCTGTCAGCGCATGTCAGCAGGGCCGCCACCCGACCGCGGGACCGGGGGGCGACACCGAGTGTGGGCGCCGCACGGCGGCCCTAGCATGGGGCCTTCAGTCGCACGCCCAGGGAGAGGCCCCGCCATGACGTTCCAGGATTCCATCCGCACCTGCTTCAGCAAGTACGCCGACTTCTCGGGCCGCGCCAGCCGCTCGGAGTACTGGTGGTTCTTCCTGTTCCTCGTCATCGTCTATTGCGTGGCGGCGGTGATCGGCAACGTCGCCTACTACCTGGTGGCGCTGGGCACGTTCCTGCCGTCGCTGGCCGCGGCGGTGCGCCGCCTGCGCGACAGCGGGCGCAGCGGCTGGTGGGTGCTGATCGGCCTGGTGCCCTTCGTCGGCGGCATCGTGCTGATCGTGCTGCTGGCCCAGGAGAGCAGGGACGACGTGCTGGTCGCCTGACGACGCTGAGAGGCGTCAGGCCGCCAGCACCTGCCGCACGGCCCGGTCCCACTGCGCCAGCCGCGCGCCCGCCTCGTCGCGCGACATGCGCGGCTCGAACGCCCGGTCCAGCTGCCAGATCTCGCCGACCTCGTCGGGTGACGCGTACAGCCCCGTGCCCAGGCCGGCCAGCAGCGCCGCGCCCAGCGCCGTGGTCTCGATGACCCGCGGGCGCAGCACCGGGATGCCCAGCAAGTCGGCCTGGAACTGCATCAGCAGGTCGTTGGCGCTGGCGCCGCCGTCCACGCGCAGCTCCGTCAGGCGCGCGGCCTCGCCCACGTCGGCGTTCATCGCAGCCAGCACGGCGGCGCTCTGGAAGGCGATGCTCTCCAGCGCCGCGCGGGCGATGTGCGCCTGCGTCGTGCCGCGCGTCAGGCCCAGCAGCGCGCCGCGCGCATCGGGCCGCCAGTAGGGCGCGCCCAGGCCCGCGAAGGCCGGCACGAACATCACGCCGCCGGCATCCGGCACGCTCTCGGCCAGCGCCTGCACCTCGCCGCTGCCGCCGATGGCGCGCAGCCCGTCGCGCAGCCACTGCACGACCGCACCGCCGACGAACACGCTGCCTTCCAGCGCGTACTGTGCCGTCGCGTCGATCTGCGCGGCGCGCGTCGTCACCAGGCCCTGTGTGGAGGTGCGAGCCTGCGTGCCGGTGTGCATCAGCAGGAAGCAGCCGGTGCCGTAGGTGTTCTTGGCCTGGCCCGGCGCCAGCGCGGCCTGGCCGAACAGCGCCGCCTGCTGGTCGCCCGCGATGCCGGCGATGGGCATGCCGAAGGCCTCGGCGTGGCCGAAGACGCCGGCGGACGGCCGCACCTCGGGCAGCAGTTGCGGCGGGATATCGAACGCGGCCAGCAGCTCGGCATCCCATACGCCCCGGTGGATGTCGAACAGCAGCGTGCGCGAGGCGTTGCTGACGTCGGTGGCGTGCACCCGGCCGCCCGTCAGCTGCCACAGCAGCCAGCTGTCGATGGTGCCGAACGCCAGCTCGCCGCGTGCGGCGCGGTCGCGCGCGCCGGGCACGTGGTCCAGCAGCCAGCGCAGCTTGGTGGCGGAGAAGTACGGGTCCAGCAGCAGGCCCGTGCGTTCGCGCACCAGCGGCTCCAGGCCTTGCGCCTTCAGCTGCTCGCACAGCGGCGCCGTGCGGCGGTCCTGCCAGACCAGCGCGCGGTGCAGCGGCCGGCCGGTGGCGCGGTCCCACAGCACCGTCGTCTCGCGCTGGTTGGTGATGCCGATGGCGGCCACGTTCACGGGCGCCTTCGCCCTGGCGTTCGCCAGCGCCTCGCGCGCGCAGGCGAGCTGGCCGGCCCAGATCTCCTCGGCGTCGTGCTCCACCCAGCCCGGTTGCGGGAAATGCTGCGTCAGCTCGCGCTGCGCCAGCGCGAGCAGCCGGCCCGAGCGGTCGAAGACCAGCGCGCGTGAGCTGGAGGTTCCCTGGTCCAGCGCGAGCAGTGCGTCCATGGCCTTGGTTCACTTAGAGTGGTTGCATGGACGATTTTGACGTGGTGGTGGTGGGCGGCGGCATCAACGGCGCCGGCCTGGCCCGCGACCTCGCCGGCCGCGGCTGGCGCGTGCTGCTGGCCGAACGCGACGACCTGGCCGCGCACACCTCGTCGGCGTCCACCAAGCTCGTGCATGGCGGGCTGCGCTACCTGGAGACTTGGGAGTTCTCGCTGGTTCGCAAGGCCTTGCAGGAGCGCGAGCTGCTGCTGAAGAGCGCGCCGCACCTGATCCAGCCGCTGCGCTTCGTGATGCCGCACGCGCCGCACCTGCGCCCGGCCTGGATGATCCGGCTCGGCCTGTTCCTGTACGACCACCTGGCCCGGCGCGAGCTGCTGCCCGGCTCACGGGGGCTGACGCTGACCAGCTCGGTCTACGGTGCGCCGCTGAAGCCCGAGTTCACGCGCGGCTTCGCCTACTCGGACGGCTGGGTGGATGACGCGCGGCTGGTCGTCGCGAACGCGCAGGATGCGCGCGACCGCGGCGCCGAGGTGCTGACGCGCTGCGCCGTCACCGAGGCGGTGCGTGGCGAAGCGGACTGGCAGGTGACGTTGGCGAATGGCCGCCGGCTGCGCAGCCGCGCGCTCGTCAACGCGGCCGGCCCCTGGGCCGAGCGCTTCCTGCGCGACCACGCGCGCGGCGTCGACGGCCAGGCGCTGCCGGCGCGCGGCCTGCGCCTCGTGAAGGGCAGCCACATCGTCGTGGCCCAGCGCTTCACGCACGACCATGCCTACCTGTTCCAGAACGCCGACGGCCGCATCCTCTTCGCCATTCCCTACGAGCAGCGCTTCACGCTGATCGGCACGACCGACGTGGAGCTGCCCGAGCACGAGGAACCCCCTGCGCACGCCGCCATCGACGCGGCCGAGACCGCTTACCTATGCGAGCAGGCCAGCCGCTACCTGGCCCGGCCGGTGACGCCCGCCGACGTGCTGTGGAGCTACGCCGGCGTGCGCCCGCTGCTGGACGAGGGCGGCTCGGCCTCCCGCGTCACGCGGGACTACCTGCTGGAGGCGGACGCGCGCGGCGGCGCGCCGCTGCTGAACGTCTGGGGCGGCAAGCTGACGACCTACCGCAAGCTCGCCGAGGACGGCGCGACGCAGCTCGGCGAACTGCTGGGCGACGCGCGGCAGGCATGGACGGCAAGCGCCCGCCTGCCCGGTGGCGACCTCGGCGTGCATGGCGTGGACATCGACGCCTTCGCCGCCGAGCTGCAGACCCGCCACCCGGGCCGCCCCGCCGTTCGCCGCATCGCGCGCGCCTACGGCAGCGGCGCGCGGGCACTGCTGGCCGCGCCGGCCGGCGCCGAGATCGCGCCGGGCCTGTTCGAGTCCGAACTGCGCCATCTGGTGGACCAGGAGTGGGCCTGCAGTGCCGACGACGTGCTGTGGCGGCGCAGCAAGCTGGGCCTGCACTACACCGCGGCAGAGCGCGGCGCGGTCGCGGACTGGTTGGCGAAAACCTAGAAGGCGAACACCGCGCCCAGCGTCGCCAGCCGCTCGCCCCGCACACCGAGCCGGCTGCCGAGCGAGCCGTCCACGCAGAGCTGGTCTCGGACGAGCGTGAGGCGCAGTCCCGCATGGGCCCAGCGCTGGCCGCGGTCGTCGCCGAAGACCTCGAACATCGGCTGCCAGCGGCCTTCGGCGCCCAGACCGTTGTGCTCGGCGCCGAGTGCCCACGTCATGCTGCGGCGGTGCAGCGCCTGGTCGCGCAGGTGGCCCAGGTTGCCATGCACGACCCAGTCGCGCGACAGGGGCGCCGTGGCCGCCAGCAGCAGGCTGGTGCTGCTGCGCCGCCAGCGGGCGTCGGCGTGGTGGTGGGCCAGGTTCCAGGCGATGCTGAATGCCGCCTCGCCGCCCCACCACGGCATGGCGGCCAGCCGCGTCTTGCCGCCCAGCGCCAGCTCCTGCGGCCGTGCCGCCTGCACGGCGACCTCGCTGTGCCAGCCGATGCCGCAGCCCAGCTGCGCATAGCTGCGGCGCGCGTGCTGGCCGTCGCTGCGCAAGTCGGCAGAGGCGCTTTCGAGCTCGCAGGCACGCGTCTGCATGACGGGTGCGTCCTCGGTCTGCATCGGCCGGGCCGCCTCGGCCGGGCAGGCGGCGGCGGCGAGGATCAGGGCGAGGGTGCGGCGCATGGCCGCGCAGGTTAGCCAGCCTTCATGACTTTCAGAAGGACCGGTACCCCGCATGGCCGATGATGCCGTGATGTTGTTGGGTCTTTTGTTCGCCCTCGCCGCCGGGCTGATGTGGGGGCTGGTGTTCGTGGCGCCGGTGATGCTGCCTGGCTATGCGCCCGCCCTGCTCACCGTGGGCCGCTACCTCGCCTTCGGCCTCATCGCCGTGCCGCTGGCCCTGCTGCTGGACCGCCGCGCGCTGCGCAGCCTGCAGCCCGCCGACTGGTGGGAGGCCGCGCGGCTCAGCCTGGTCGGCAACTTCCTGTACTACCTCTTCCTGTCGGCCGCCATCCAGCGCGCCGGCGCCCCGCTGCCGACCATGATCATCGGCACGCTGCCGGTCGTCATCGCCCTGTGTGCCAACCACCGCAACCGGGTGCGCGACGGCCACCTGCCGTGGGCGAAGCTGGCGCCGTCGCTGGCGCTGATCGCCGCCGGGCTGGCCCTCGTCAACCGCGACGAGCTGCTGACGCTGCAGTCGCGGGCTGGCGACCTACGGCGCTACGGCGAGGGGGCGCTGCTGGCCGTCTTCGCCGTGGCCTGCTGGACCTGGTACCCGATCCGCAACGCCGACTGGCTGCGCGCGCATGGGGATCGCAGTCCACGCGTTTGGGCCACCGCGCAGGGGCTGGTCACGCTGCCCATGGCGCTGGCGGGCGCCGCGCTGCTGGGGCTTGTGCATCTGGCCGCGCCGGGCACGCTGCTGCCGGCGGACTACGCCTTCCCGTTCGGCGAGCGGCCGCTGGCCTACCTGGGCCTGATGGCGGCCATCGGCCTGTGCTCGTCGTGGCTGGGCACGCTGTGCTGGAACGAGGCCAGCCAGCGCCTGCCCACGTCACTGTCGGGCCAGCTCATCGTCTTCGAGACGCTGGCGGCGCTGGCCTATGCGTTCGCGTGGAACGGCCGCTGGCCGCCACCGGCGACGCTGGCGGGCATTGCGCTGCTGGTGGCCGGCGTGCTGTGGGCGCTGCGCATCAAGCCGGTGAAATGAGCGCCCCTCGCCCAGTGCTGCCCCGCTGAACGCGGGCAACCCTGGTCGGTCCCCCGGGGGGACGGCGATGCGAGCCGGATCGACCGGCCCGCACAGCGCTCGACGGGCTGGCCCGGGAGCGGCCCGGCGCTCGGCCCGACCGCGAACCCGGCTCAGGCGTCGAACACCTCGATGACGCGCATGCCGTCGAAGCCGTCGGCCTCGCCGCGCTTCACATGGCCGCGCGCGTTGCTGGCGACGCGGGCGCCGTGGAGCCGGTAGTCGTGCCGGCAGTGCAGGTGGCCGTGCAGCCAGAGCTGGGCACCGGGCAGCAGGGCTTCGTCGTCGTTGCAGAAGCTGGCGGTGCCGGGCTGGCGGCCGTAGCGTGGGTCGGCGCTCTTCAGGCTGGGCGCGAAATGCGTGATGACGACGGTGGCGTCCCAGTCGCCGATGCGGGCCAGCTCCGCCGCCAGCCAGGCGCGGCTGGCCAGCGCCAGCTCGCGCACGGCGGGCGCATCGAAGGGCTGGCCATGGCGGCTGGCCTGCATGACCTTCTGGAAATAGCCGCCGGCGCGGATCGCACGGTCGCGCCCCGCAGGGCCGAAGGCGTCGAAGTCGCACCAGCGCGTGCTGCCGATGAAGCGCACGCGCCGGCCCTGCGTGTCCGTCAGCACCGCGGCCTCGTCGTCCAGCATGCGCAGGCCCAACGGCTGGACATGCGCACGCAGCGCCACGCGCGCGTCGTCCACGTCGCGGCGGTCGTACTCGTGGTTGCCGGGCACGAACAGGATGGGCACCGGCCAGCCGCGGAACAACTCGAAGCTGCGCCAGGTCGTGTCGATGTCACCGGCCAGCACCAGCACGTCGGCACCGGGCGCCGGGGTGGGTTCGTAGCTCTCGGTCTCCATGTGGAGGTCCGAGAGCAGTTGCAGCCTCAAGCCGGCGCGGGGCGGCGCCCGGCGCTGTGCGCCCGCGGCCGGTCCCGCACGTCGTCAGTTGCTGCCATGGCAGACCTTGTACTTGCGGCCCGAGCCACAGGGGCAGGGGTCGTTGCGGCCGACCTTGGGCGTGTCGCGGCGGATGGTGTCGACGCGGTAGCGCTCGGTCTCGGTCAGGTCGGCCAGGTCGGCCACCGTGACCACCAGCTCCTCGATGGCGTCGTCCAGGTCCTTCAGCGGGTGCTCGCGGTTGAGCGTGGCGACGACTTCCTTCTCCTCGGCCGTCTCGGCCGGCAGGTGGCGGTACAGCCGCGCCAGCGCGGCGGCCACGTCGTCGTTGGGCATGTCGGCCAGCTCGGGGAAGCACAGCGCCGCGTGCTGGAAGCCCGCGACCCAGGGCATCAGCGCGCGCGACAGCGGGCCGAGCGCGTCGTAGCTCTCGCGGGCCGCACGGTCTTCGTCGGAGGCGTCGTCCGGCAGCGGCTCGGGCGCGTCGGACTCGTCCACCTCGAGGATGACGGGATCGAACCAGCCGTCCTCCACCAGGCTGCGGTTCAGTGCCGCGTGGCGGCGCTCGACGAGCTGGGTCAGCTTGTCCAGCCAGCCGGCGTCCACGGCCTCGGGCAGCAGGCCGCCGTCGTAGTCGAAGATGTTGGGCAGCCACTCGTCGGGCTCGATGAGGCGGGGCTGCACGATGACGCCGCACAGGTAGCCGTCGAGCATGGAGGCGTCCAGCGGCTGCAGCGGTGCCGGCGTCGCGGCGAGGAGTTCGTCGAGTTCGGCGAACTCGGCGTCGGTGAGGTCTTGGGTGCTCATGGGCGGATTGTCGCGGCTGGGCCGCGCGGCGCAAAACGCTTATCGTGCCGGCACCATGCACGACGACCTCTTCGATTTCTGGTTCCGCGAGACGCAGCCCGCCCAGTGGTGGAAGGTCGATCCGGCCTTCGACGACCTGGTCCGCCAGCGCTTCGGGGCGCTGCACCGGCAGGCCTGCCGCGCCGAGCTGTTCGGCTGGCGCGCGACGCCCGCCGGCCGGCTCGCCGAGGTCATCGTGCTGGACCAGTTCTCCCGCAACATCCACCGCGGCACGCCGCTGGCGTTCGCCGCCGACCCGCTGTCGCTGGCGCTGGCGCAAGAGGCCGTGGCGGCGGGGGCCGACCTGGCGCTGCCCGTCGAGCAGCGCGCCTTCCTCTACATGCCCTACATGCACAGCGAGTCCGCGGTCATCCACGCGGTCGGCGAGCCGCTGATGCGCGAGCGCGCGCCGGCCCAGACGCACGCGTTCGAGTTGAAGCACCGGGCCATCGTCGACCGCTTCGGCCGCTACCCGCACCGCAACGCCATCCTGGGCCGCGCGTCGACGCCCGAGGAGGCGGAATTCCTGCAGCAGCCCGGCTCCAGCTTCTGAGGCCTGGCCCGCCGCCGTGCTCAAATCGCGGGTCGTTGGAACCGATTCCAGCGTCCATGACAGCCAGCCCACTGGCGAGGAAGAGGCAAGCATGCGGTGCAAGACGATGGCGATGCAGGTGATGGCGGGCAGCGTGCTGGCCGCTGGATTGGCGGCGCCGGCCAGCGCGGCCGACGCAGCAGCCCCCGATTTCGGCCCCCACGTGCATGTGCTGGACCCGGCCACGCCCGGCATCCAGCAGCGCATCGACGACATCTACGCGGCCCAGCAGCCCAACCACTTCGGCCCGCGCCGCGACGCCATCCTGCTCAAGCCGGGCACCTACCAGAACCTGCGCATCCCGGTGGGCTTCTACACGCAGGTGCTGGGGCTGGGCGCGCGGCCGGGCGACGTGCACGTCATCGGCGACCTGCGCTCCACCGCCTTCCTGGACGGCGACAACGCGACGCAGAACTTCTGGCGCGGCGCCGAGAACTTCGCCGTGACGCCCACGCTGGGCATCGGCGACAACACCATGCAGTGGGCCGTGTCGCAGGCCGTCCCGCTGCGGCGCATGCATGTGCGCGGCAACATCCGCCTGAACCAGCACAACGGCTGGGCCAGCGGCGGCTGGTTCTCGGACGTGCGGGTGGACGGCCAGGTCAACTCCGCCACGCAGCAGCAGTGGATCTCGCGCAACAGCCAGTGGGGCCGTTGGGTGGGCTCGAACTGGAACATGGTGTTCGTCGGCGTGCACGGCGCACCGGCGGGCGAGTTTCCGACGCCGGGCCGGCGCTACACGAAGGTCGACAAGACGCCGCTGGTGCGCGAGAAGCCCTATCTCTTCGTCGATGCGGCCGGCCGCTACGCCGTGCGCGTGCCGGCGCTGCGGCGCGACAGCGCGGGCGTGTCCTGGGCCGGTGCCAAGGCGGCGCCCGGCCGCACGCTGCCCATCGGCCGCTTCCACATCGCCCGGCCGGGCGACACGGCGGCGGCCCTGAACGCGCAGCTTGCCGCCGGCAGGCACCTGCTGTTCACACCGGGCGAATACCTGCTGACCGAGACGCTGCAGGTGAACCGCGCCGGCACGGTGGTGCTGGGCATCGGCTTTCCGACGCTGCGCTCGGACAACGGCCAGCCGCTCGTGAAGACGGCGGACGTGGACGGGCTGACGGTCGCCGGCCTGTTCCTCGATGCCGGCCAGGCCGACTCCGGCGTGCTGATGGAGGTGGCACCCGAGGGCGCCAAGCGCCGCCACAGGGCGGACCCCACCGTGCTGCACGACCTGTTCTTCCGCGTCGGCGGCGCGGCCGCGGGGCAGGTGACGACGGCGCTGCGCATCAATGCACACGACACGCTGGTGGACCACACCTGGATCTGGCGCGCCGACCATGGCGAGGGCGTCGGCTGGACAAGCAACCCGTCTGCCCACGGCCTGTGGGTCAGCGGCGAGGACGTGACCATCTACGGCCTGTTCGTCGAGCACTTCCAGAAGGAACAGGTCGTCTGGCAGGGCAACGGCGGGCGGGTGTACTTCTACCAGTCCGAGATCCCGTACGACCCGCCGACGCAGCCGCAGTGGCGCAGCGCCACGGGCCGGGGCTTTGCGGCGTACAAGGTGGCGGATTCGGTGACCCGACACGAGGCCTGGGGCCTGGGCGTGTACAGCGTGTTCCTGAAGCCGGACGTCGTGCTGGACCGTGCCATCGAGGTGCCTGACCCAAGCAAGGCGCCCGGCGTGCGCTTGCATCACATGATCACCGTGTGCCTGGCGGACAAGGGCAGCATCGAGCGCGTCATCAACGACGCGGGCGAGCCGGCACGCTGCCAGGGTGGCAGCAACACGGCGACGCTCAAGGACTACCCGTGAGGCCCCATCTGTCGGCGCCGTCTGACAGCGGCTTGCGTCTTTGCTCACCGTTACAAATGCAGCGGCGCCCTTAGCCTGACGGCCTCACCAACAAGGAGAACACCCATGGGTGCCACCAAGATCATCGCCATCCTGCTGCTCGTGGCGGGTGCCGCCGCCCTCGCGTTCGGCGGCTTCAGCTACACCAAGGACAAGACCGTCGTGAAGCTGGGCTCGCTGGAGGTCTCGGCCAAGGAGAAGGAACAGGTCAACGTGCCCGTGTGGCTGGGCGTGGGCGCCATCGCCATCGGCGGGCTGCTGCTGGTGTTCGGCACGCGCCGCTGAGCGTCGCGGCTCGCATGAGAAACGGGCGCCGCGGGCGCCCGTTTTCAAGTGCGGTGGACGTGGGTCAGCCCGCTTCTTTGGCGAGGCGCTCCTCGATGCGCGCCTTGACGGCCGGCAGCGCGGCCGGCAGGCCCTGGGCGAGCTGCGTGAACAGCGCGTCGTGCAGCTTCATCTCGGCCTGCCATTCGGCGGCGTCGATGCGGGTGACGGTGTCGAACTGCTGCTGCGAGAAGTCCAGGCCGTCCCAGTTCAGGTCGGTGTAGCCCGGTGTCACCCCGAACACGTGTTCGCTGCCGCCGCCGTGGCCTTCCAGCCGGTCCAGCATCCACTTCAGCACGCGCATGTTCTCGCCATAGCCGGGCCAGACGAACTTGCCATCGGCGCCCTTGCGGAACCAGTTGACGCAGTAGATGGCGGGCAGCTTGGCGCCGGAGGCTTCCAGCCTGGCGCCCAGGTCCAGCCAGTGCCGGAAGTAGTCGGCCATGTTGTAGCCCATGAAGGGCAGCATCGCGAACGGGTCGCGGCGCACGACGCCC
This sequence comes from Roseateles sp., assembly GCF_965229315.1. Taxonomy (GTDB): domain Bacteria; phylum Pseudomonadota; class Gammaproteobacteria; order Burkholderiales; family Burkholderiaceae_C; genus Pelomonas. Next base: position 300,886 of record NZ_CBDDJA010000001.1, on the reverse strand, counting down.
TGCTGGCCGGCCGCGGCGGCGGTCGTTTCCGAGCCCATGGTCGCGGCCATGTAGACGCCCTCGGTCCAGTCGCGCGCCTCGGTCACCAGCGGCACGGTGGTGGAGCGGCGGCCACCGAAGATGAAGGCGTCGATGGCGACACCGGCCGGGTTGTCCCAGTTCTCGTCCAGCGCCGGGTTGTTGGTGGCGGCGACGGTGAAGCGGGCGTTGGGGTGGGCGGCCTTGGCGCCCGTGGCCTTGGCGATCTCGGGCGTCCAGTCCTTGCCTTGCCAGTCGATGGCGTGGGCCGGCGGCGTGTCGGTCATGCCCTCCCACCACACGTCGCCGTCGTCCGTCAGCGCCACGTTCGTGAAGATCACGTCGCGGGCCAGGCTGGCCATGCAGTTGGGATTGGTGTGCGAGTTGGTGCCCGGCGCCACACCGAAGTAGCCCGCCTCGGGGTTGATGGCATAAAGCCGGCCGTCGGCGCCCGGCTTGATCCAGGCGATGTCGTCGCCGATGGTGGTGATCTTCCAGCCGGCGAAGGCGGCTGGCGGGATCAGCATCGCGAAGTTGGTCTTGCCGCAGGCACTCGGGAAGGCAGCGGCGACGTGGTACTTCCTGCCCTGGGGGTTCTCCACGCCCAGCACCAGCATGTGTTCGGCCAGCCAGCCCTGGTCACGCCCCATGGTGGAAGCGATGCGCAGCGCGAAGCACTTCTTGCCCAGCAGCGCGTTGCCGCCGTAGCCCGAGCCATAGCTCCAGATCTCGCGCGTCTCGGGGTAGTGGACGATGTACTTGGTGGGGTTGCAGGGCCAGCTCACGTCGGTCTGGCCCTCGGCCAGCGGTGCGCCCACGGTGTGCACGCAGGGCACGAAGTCGCCGTCGGTGCCCAGCAGCTCGATGACCGCGCGGCCCATGCGTGTCATCGTGCGCATGTTGACGGCCACGTACGGGCTGTCGCTCAGCTCCACGCCGATGTGGGCGATGGGGCTGCCCAGCGGGCCCATGCTGAACGGCACGACGTAAAGCGTGCGCCCGCGCATGCAGCCCTTGAAGAGGGCCTGCTCGCCGGTCTGCAGCAGGTCGCGCATGTCGGCCGGGGCCATCCAGTTGTTGGTCGGGCCGGCGTCTTCCTTGTTCGCCGAGCAGATGAAGGTGCGGTCTTCCACGCGGGCCACGTCGCTGGGGTCGGAGTTGGCCAGATAGCTGCCGGGGCGCAGCTCGGGGTTCAGTTTCTTGAAGGTGCCGGCGGCGACCAGCTGGTCGCACAGGCGTCGGTACTCCTCCTCGCTGCCGTCGCACCAGTAGACGTCGGCAGCTTCGGTCAGCGCCGCGATCTCGGCCACCCAGGCGATCAGCCGGGCGTGCTTCACATAGGCAGGCAGGCTCAGCCGCAATCCCTGCATGGCGGGTTGGTTCATCGTGAAAGCTCCAATCATGGGAATGTGTTTGGGGCAGCCGGCTGAGCTGGCCCAAGCACACCGAACCTGGCGAGCGCGGGGAGGTGGATTGTCGAATCCAATGTAATCACGCCGTAACCACCGGGATCGGTGGGGTCATGCAAAACCGGAATAAACCCATGCGGCGGCGGGTCCCGTGCGCTGGCGACGGGACGGAAGCACCAGCGTTCGTGAGAAGCGACATGAAATTGCTGGTAACTTGGCCGTTGTCGAAGTTCGTTGAATCTTGAACTTTGTTCACTCATTTCTGAACTTTCTGAGTGGAAGCAGTCCCTACAGCACGCACCTGCTGACAGTACGACCCGCGTGCTCGAATCGGGGAGACGCTCAGAAACCAGGTGAGGCTTGAAGGCTCCCACGCATAGGCGGGCGCTGTTTGATGTCTAGCGGACCACCGCTATCTCGCTTGGCCGTATCCGGGCATCCCCTTGAAGGGCGGCAAATGCTGCTGCGGCGACAATACAAGCTGCAGGCTATCGGCAAAGACCGAGCCAGGGAGGTTAGATGTACGTCCAGAAGGACACGCTTGACGGCCTCTTGCGGGACGTCTTCCAAGTGCTACTTACCGACGAAAAGATCGTCACCGCTTCACGTGGAGATTTCAGCGAGGTCTTTGGATGGGGTCTGCATTTGACCAACCCGCTTGCCCGCGTTAGCAGGACGGAGTCCAAGGGCAAGATCTACAGCGCACTGGGCGAGTTCCTTTGGTATCTATCCAAAGATAGCCGGCTCGACTTCATCAACTACTACGTTCCCGGTCCACGATTCCCGGACGAATCCGACGACGGCGTGACGGTACGCAGCGGGTATGGCGATCGCCTTCAGGCGTGGCGTGGACTCAACCAACTGCAGAACGTCATCCAGTTGCTTGAGAAGGACCGTACTTCGCGGCGCGCCGTAATTCAGCTCTTCGACGCCACCGACATCACAGAACGCTTCAAGTCGATCCCATGCACGTGCACCTTGCAGTTCTTGGTGCGAGACGGTCGCCTGCACATGTTCGTTGCCATGCGGTCGAACGACGCTTTCCTGGGCCTACCGCACGACATCTTTTCCTTCACCATGCTTCAAGAGTTCGTAGCCCGGGCCATCGGCGCCGAGCTGGGTGAGTACAAGCATTGCGCAGGCAGCCTGCATCTGTACAAGGATCACTTCGAATCCGCAGCTCAGTACCTCAAGGAGGGCTGGCAAGACCCGATTCACATGCCTCCGATGCCGGCGGGCGACCCGAAAGCTGGGATTGAGTGGCTGCGCAGCATTGAGCAGTCTGTGCGCCTCAATGACGGCACAGACGTCCACGCAGCCGTTCAGGCCGCCGATGTTGACGCCTATTGGAAGGACCTGGCTAGGCTGCTGCTGTCTTACAAGGCAAGCAAGGCTGGCGACACGGACATGCTGGCCGGCCTCAAGGGCCAGCTTCATTCCGACGTTTACAAGATGTTCTTGGTGGCTCGACTGGATGCCGCTGAAAATCGCCAGAACGGCGCGGGAGCAAAGCAATGAGCAACACCAAGCTGCTCAATGAGGTTGATCGCCTCGTTGACTTGCTTCATGGGGGTCGGCCCATCGAACTCGGGGCGATTCCTTGGGCATCACCGGTTCTCGCCTTCGGGGACCCCGTCAACAGCCGTGTGGCCACGCTGGGCCTGAACCCCAGCAATCTGGAGTTCGTCGACCGTCACGGTCGCGAATTGCATGCCCCCAACCATCGCTTCGAGTCGCTGACGACGCTGAAGGCGCGCAGCTGGGGCGACGTAGCGGCACGGGGTGTCCGCAGCGTATGGGAAGCCTGCGAAAACTACTTCTACGGCAACCCCTATGACCAGTGGTTCAAGCGGCTTGAAAAGCTCCTTGTCGGTACCGGCGCCTCCTACTACACGAGCCTGGGGGTCAAGGCTTGCCATCTTGATCTGGTGCCCTTCGCGACCGCAGAGAAGTGGTCGTCGCTGTCGAACAGCGAACGGGCCCAACTCATCGAGCTCGGCACCCCATCGCTGGTGAAGACCATCATGGCGTCGGACATTCGGGTGCTCATCCTCAACGGCAGTGCCGTCGTACGAGAGTTCATCCGCATAGCAGCGCCTTGCGCTGGCTCGCAGGCAAGAAGGCCGACGGCGCGCGAGGAGGGTTGGCTAGGGCTTTGATGTGGCCGCTGGCCGTGGCGGCCATGGCGAACAGCCAAGCCACTGTTCAATGCTGGGAAGCTCATCCGCAGTTTCCTGTGTGCTGAGCCAATTTCCTGGAGCAAGTAAAAGCGAGGGGTCTGTGATGACGAGACGCCGTCCCACAGCGTGGCCAATCAGGTGTTCGCTGTACCCCGCAGCCAGTGCTTCATCCACATCCACCCGGCGCTTGTCTCGCACCCAAGCCACCAGCGAGTTCAGCGCATCGGATGGCGCCATGCGCTTTGCAAGTTCAAGCAGCATCTGTGCTCGCTCGCCGCGCTCGCCGATGTGTTCTTCAGTGCAGACGAAGTAGTCGATTCCGCTGTTTTTCAGCAGCGCCGCGCAGGCGTCGAACTTGAGCCGATGCTTGGCGACGAACTTTGCAGGCTTGACCTCGACGAAGGCTTTGCGGCGATCCTCAGTAAGCCGCAGGTCGGGGATGTGGGTTCGCTCAGCGGTACCGTCGAAATAGGTGAGCTTCGCTGCCTGATGTTCTATTCGACGCACGGTCGGCGCTAAAAGCAGATGCCGTACGGCTTCTGCTTCCAGATCAGACTCGTGGTGGATAGCCTCAGGCTGAAACCATGTGGCGTGAATGGCGCCAACGGTTCGGTGCGGAGATCGAGTGATGACGGTGCGCGCTGGCTTCATGCCGGAAAATTGGCAAAAGAAGTCCATCCCGACGAAGTCGGGTACTTGACGACAGGCGCGGCGGCGTAGAAACTTGCAGTGCTAGTGGGTTGTTTCGACAGCCCTGGAGCGCCGGCCCGTCGTGAGATTGGTCGGCGTTCTTTTTTCTACATGGCGGCCTCCTCATGTTGGTGAATGCTCACCTTTGACTCGGAGGGCTCTGGCTTTAGACCAAGCTTGACCGCGATGCGGTGAGAGTCACCGCGCCGGGCCTGACATCTGCCTGAGAGAACTTGATAGACGGCGCTCGATGAGAAGCCGTTTCTCTCAGCCCAACGTGCGACTGTTTCCCCGCGCAGGAAGAATTCTTCCTTTACGCGGTTCAAATCGGTTTCGTTGATCCGTTGCATACAGCCCATTCCTTTGGCGGGCGGACTGTACAACTATTTGCTGCTTTGACTCAAATTTATTGAATCAGCAGAAAGATGCGAATATCTTGAATGTCATTCAAAGGGTTGTGGTGCATTGAATATATCTTGCGCTATTTACTCCGCCCCACACCCCGGTAACCCTGCTCAAAAGATTATTCAAATTCGCTGAATACGTCCAGGCTTGAGGCGAGCCGCGCGCGACGCTGGAAAAGTTCAGAACTCAAAGAACGGAATCCGGCAAAGTTCGAGACTCAAGGAACACGCGGTTTAGCATCGAAGCGGTTGGCCGTTCTCTAAGTCCTTATCACGCCCCGTCGAAGCGGTCCGGCACTCAAGGAACTTCGACAGCCGTGGTGCTGGGCGACTCAAGCGGCTCCATTTGTCACGATTGCGATGTAACGCACGCGCTTCAGGTCTCTTAGTTCACGTTCGGCCTGTCCAGCCCTGAGGTGCAGCGGCGTGCGGGCGTCCAAGATGCAGGGCAACGAAAGTCTTGCCGTGCTGCGTCACCTGTCCATCGCCCTGGCCGCGCTGTCTGTCGCGTCGACGCAAGGCGCGCCCGCCGCGGACCTGACGCCGCTGGAGACGCGTTGGCTGCAGGCCATGGCGCCTGTCGTCCAGCACGCGCGCAGCGTGCTCGCGCTGCCCCTCGACCTGGTCGTGCAGCCGCAGGACGCGCCCGGTGAGGCGCCGATGGCGCTGGGGTTCGTCGACGGGCGATGCAAGCTGGTGTTGTCGGTGCGCGGCAACCCGGAAGGCCAGCGGCAGGTGGATGCCCTTGACCCAGCGTTGCGAGCTGCGGCGCTGGAGCTGATGGCCGCGCATGAGCTGGGCCATTGCCGCCGCTATCTCGACGGGGCCTGGTACAGCATGCCGGCCGGCTTCGTCGCGCCGCGGGTGCCGGACAGTCTCAGCGCGGACCTGCGCCAGGCATGGCTGGACATGCGCTCGACGCGGCGGGAGGAGGGCTACGGCGACCTCGTGGGTCTGGCGTGGACGCGCGAGCACCACCCCGAGCTGTATGCCCGGCTGCATGCCTGGCTCGTCAAGGAGCGCTCCGCCGCGCTGATCCCGGGCAGCCACCACGACACGCTGGTCTGGCTGGCGCTGACCGAGAGCCCGGCGGTACTGGAAGGCGGCTCGGTGTTCGAGGCCGCCGACCGGGTGTGGCGGCGCGGACTTCGGGACTGAACGCCCGGTTGCGCATGCTGGCTGCGGGGCGCGCGCGCCGGCGTCAGCAGCGCCAGGCCTCCTGCCATGCCGTCACGGATGTCAGCGCCTCAGCGCCCGTGCCAGCGCTTGGACGCGCGCCGCACCACCTCGGGCAGCAGCTGATGGTCCGCCTCGATGCGGCGCAGCCAGGTCGCGTCGTTGCCCGCGCCTAAGCCTGCGCCGTTGATCTCGCGGCGCAGGTACTGCAGCGCGGCTTCAGCGCGCAGGTCGCCGGCATGGGTGTCGAGCTTGGCGAGCACGGCGATCAGGTCCTCGCGCAGCACGCGGTGTTCGCCGGTCTCGGGGTCCACGAAGGTGCCGTCCAGGCCGAAGCGGCAGGCCTGGAAGCGGTTGAAGGTGTAGGGCAGGTAGTCGTCCTCGCTGAGCTTGAACGGCTTCTCGACCGTGATCCAGCGCGCCAGGCACTGGATGAAGCCGGCGATGGCCGCGGCCTTCTCGATGGTCAGCGGCGTGTCCAGCACGCGGACCTCGATGGTGCCGAATTCGGGCTTGGGGCGGATGTCCCAGTAGAAATCCTTCATCCCCGAGACGACGCCGGTGCGGGTCATCTTGGTGAAATAGGTCTGGAAGTCGGCCCAGGTCTGCACGAACGGCGCGCGGCCGGACAGCGGGAAGGCGAACACCGAGTTCAGCCGCGCCGAGTCGAAGCCGGTGTCCTCGCCCTGCACGAAGGGCGACGACGCGGCCAGTGCGATCAGGTGCGGGATGAAGCGGCTCATGCCGTGCAGCAGCACCAGCGCCTCGTCGGCGCTCGGGCAGCCGATGTGCACGTGCTGGCCGAAGATGGTGAACTGCTTGGACAGGTAGCCGTACAGCGACGACAGCTCGTGAAATCGCGGCGTCTCGAAGATGCGCTGGCGCTTCCAGTGCTGGAAGGGATGGGTGCCGCCGCCGCACAGGCTCACGTCGAGCTGCTCGGCACAGTCCACCAGCGCATCGCGGATCTGGCCCAGCTCCGACAGCACCTGGCCGAAGCCGGTGCACACGCCGGTCGACAGTTCGATCATGCTGCTGGTGATCTCGGGCGTCACGTTGCCGGGGATGCTGCGCTTTTCCATCAGGCGCAGCAGGTCGCCCGACACGGGCGCGAGGTCGTAGTCGTCGGTGTTGACGATCTGCAGTTCCAGCTCGACGCCCAGCGTCAGCGGCTGCGATTTTGAGAATGCGCCCAGGCTCATCAACGGCCCTCCTTCTTTTGGCGTCGTTGCGGCGGCGGCAGCTCACCGGCCAGGCGCAGCGCGATCTGCACCGCGATGGGCCCCGCGAGTTCCAGCACGGCGATGCTGGCCAGGATGATGGGCACCGCGCCCGCGGCCAGTTCGGGTTCGGCACGCATCAGCTCGCTGAGCATGACCAGCGCCGTGGCCGACAGCGGCGTCATCGAGATCGACAGCGCCAGGCCCTGGCGCCAGCTGGCCTTGGCCATGGGCGTGAGTGCGACGATGGCGACGGTCTTGGCGATGAAGCGCGCGGCCAGCAGCGCCAGCGCCGCGAAGCCGCCGGCCACCAGGATCTTGGGCGACCAGGCCGAGCCGACGATGACGAACAGCATCAGCACCAGCGCGCCGCCCGAGGTGCCGAAGTGGCGCGGCCACACCCAGGGCCGCTCACTCGTGTTGCGCAGCAGCAGGCCCGCCAGCAGCGGCATCAGCAGCGTGGACACGCCGATGGCGCGCGCCGCCACGATGGCGAAGGCGACCAGGCCGAACACCAGCAGCGCCGCGCTCTCGTTGCGCAGGTCCAGCCGGCGCGCGGCAAGAAAGACCGCCACCGCCAGCAACGCGGCCAGGCCGACCGTCGTCAGCATGGAGATGGACAGGCCCGCCAGCGCCTGTGACAGGCTGCGGCCATCGTCCGCCGCCCACCAGGTGCGCATCAAGGTCAGTGCGACGACGGCGTACAAGGTGTTCAGCGCCGTCAGCACCGAGGCGCGCTGGGTGACCTGACCCGCGGCGCCCAGCTCCAGCGCGACGCGGCCCGACACGGCGGCCGGCGCGGGCATCGCGATGATGGCGCAGGCGATGGCGGTCTGCCAGCCGACGTCGAACAGGCGCAGCACGGCCGCGACCGCGACTGCGCTCAGCAAGGCCTCGGCGACGCTGGTGAGCGCCAGGCCCGGGTTGCGCCTGAGCCAGCGCAGGTGCACGCGGGCGCCGATCTCGAACAGCAGCAGCCCGAGTGCCAGGTCGGTGACGACCTGCGCGGCACCGCTGAGCGGCATCGTCACGCCATGCCCGAACGCCGCCGCGACGAAGCCCGCCAATGTGTAGCCCACCACGCGCGGCAGGCGCGTCGTGGCGGCAATGAACTCGCCGACCAGCGCACCGGCCAGCAGCACGCCAACGATGAACATCAGTGCGCTGGATGGCGTGACCACCAGCCCTGCCCACAACCTGGCGCCACTGTCCAGTGCAATCATGCGTCCCCTCTCACGAATCGTTTCAGAAGCCTAGATGAGTGCCACGAACACCCCTGTAGGCCGAGGCCCCTACCGTACCTCAAGCGTGAGAATGCGCTGATGCAAGTCGTCAGCGTGAACACCGCCCGCGTCGAACACTTCGTCGCGACCTCCGGCCAGCCCCTGGACTCGGCCATCCGCAAGCGCAGCCGCGCGGGTGCCGTGGCCGTCGGGCCGCTGGGCCTGGCAGGCGACGAGCAGGCCGACCCGACCGTGCACGGCGGGCTGGCCAAGGCGGTGTACGCCTACCCGCAGGAGCACTACGCGTTCTGGTCCACGGTGCGGGGCCAGGCCCAGGTTGCCGGCGACCTGCAGCCCGGCGACCTCGGCGAGAACCTGACGATCACCGGCCTGCTGGAAAGCAAGGTCTGGCTGGGTGACGTGCTGCGCTTTGCGGATTGCGAGCTCATCGTCTCCGAGCCGCGCTACCCGTGCTTCAAGTTCACGGCGCACATGGGCTTCGGCCAGGCCGCCAAGCTGATGGTGCAGAGCGGCTACTGCGGCTTCTACCTGGCCGTGAAACGCGAGGGCACGGTCACGGCAGGCGAGGCCTTCGAGCTGCGGCCGGGCGTGCGCGAGGTGGGCGTCGTGGAACTGTTCAAGGCCCGGATGAGGAAGGCATGACGCGGCGTCGCGAACTGCTTGCCGCAGCGGCTTGGATGCCGCTCGCCGCGCATGCCGGGCCGGTGCTTCAGGTCGGCCCCCGGCGCGCCGTGAAGACGCTCGCGGCCGCGGCCCGCGAGGCCAGGGACGGCATGCTCATCGAGGTGGATGCGGGCGAGTACGTCGCCGACGTCGCCACGTGGCCGCAGCACGAGCTGACGCTGCGCGCGGTCGGCGGGCGCGTGCAGATGGTGGCGGCCGGCGCACACGCGCAGGGCAAGGCCATCTTCGTCACGCGTGGCCGGCGCCAGCGCATCGAGGGCTTCGACTTCATGGGGTGCGCGGTGCCCGACCGCAACGGCGCGGGCATCCGGCTGGAGGCGGGCTCGCTGACGCTGGTGGACTGCGGGTTCCGCGACAACGAGAACGGCCTGATGACGGCCAACGACGAAGGCATCGAGCTGGACATCGTCGACTGCGATTTCGGCACCATCCTGCCGCGCGCAGGGCTGACGCACAACCTGTACGTCGGCGCGATCAAGCGCCTGGCCGTCACCGGCAGCTACTTCCACCACGGCATGCTGGGCCATCTGCTGAAAAGCCGCGCGGCGCTCAACCACATCCTCTACAACCGCCTGAGCGACGAGATCGGCGGCCGCGCCAGCTACGAGCTGGAGTTCCCCAATGGCGGCGTCGCCGTCGTCATGGGCAACCTCATCATGCAGAGCTCGACGACGGAGAACCCGCACGTCATCTCCTTCGGCGCCGAGGGGGCGACGTGGGAGAAGCAGGCGCTCTACCTCGTCAACAACACGCTGGTGGACCAGCTGCCCAGCGGTGGCATCTGGCTGCGCGTGAAGGCCCAGCAGGCCGAGGTGGCGCTGGTGAACAACCTGTTCGTCGGCGGGCCCAGGCTGGCGGCGGACGGCTACTGGAAACGGCAGGCCAACTTCGCGGCCGACTGGGACGAGTTCGTGCGCGCCGCACGCGAGGACTTCCGCCTCAAGCCCGGCTCCGCGCTGCGCGGCAAGGCGGTGGATGCGGGCGAGGGTGGCGGCGCGCGGCTGATGCCGTCGCGCGAATACCGCCACCCGCACACGACGGTCGCGCTCAGCGGGCCGGCGCGTCAGCCCGGCGCCTTCCAGTCCTGACGGCGACCAGGCCCAGGCCGGCCAGCATCAGCGCCAGCGTCTGCGGCTCGGGCACGGCGGTCGTGAAGCCGAGCTGCTCGCTGGCCACATGCTGCAGCGCCAGCGCCGTGGCCGAATCGATGCCCAGGTCGATGGCGGCCTGCTCGGCGGCGCCCAGGCCCAGCGGGTCCAGGCCCGTGATGCTGCCGAACAGCGTCAGCGCGGACAGGTAGCTGCCGTACTTGCTGGCATGCGTGCGGTCCAGCCACCACAGGTTGAGCTGGCCGGTCGCGCCTTCGACGAAGGTGCCGTCGGCGCCATAGAAGCCGCTGCCCTGCGCCAGGCCCTGGTTGACGGCAAGCTGGAACGCATCGCCCACCGGCACGACGCCGGCGAAGCCCGGGTTGGTCGTGGCGCGGTTGTAGAACGAGTTGTGCAGGTCGGCCGTCATCTCGGCCAGCGTGTTGTAGTACAGCGTCGCGTTGCCGCCGGCGCTGCTGGTGTCGACGATGGGCCGGCCGTCGGCGCTGGTGATGTCGGGCGTCGTGATCTTGTGCGCCTCGACCATGTCGGGCCGCGCCCAGCTCTGCTCCAGATAGACCTTGGTGTTGGCGCTGGCGTTGGGGTTGGCGGCGATGTTGCGCGTCGTGTTGCAACTGCCCTGCGACAGGCCCGTGGCCATGCAGGCGGCGAGGCTGCCGTACAGCTGTGTCTCGGTGTAGGTCTGCGCGGCGCCGTTGTGGATGAACTTCTCGAACTGGTTGGCGTAGGCGTTGAAGGCCGCCAGGTTGGCGTTCTTGCCGCGGCCGGCCGGCAGCGCAGCGTCGCTCTGCTCCTGCAGCACGACGGCGTCCCACTTCTGCGTGGCGACGTTCTCGCGCAGCTTCCAGTCCGAGTTGGCCGTGTCCAGGAACTGGCCGCGCAGCGAAGCGGCGTTGCGCGTGGACAGCGACACGTCGTAGTTCAGGCCGGCCTCGTCGGTCATCTTCTTGAAGATGCCCGGCACGCCGCCCCACGGGTGCGGCTCGAAGCTGCCCTGGCCCGGCGTGCCGATGGGATAGCTGTTGGTGCCGCTCGGGTTGATGGCGTTGAAGCCGGCCGTCAGGTCGTGCACGGCGGCGGCGTTGTAGCTCATCACCGGGTCGACGCGGCCGAAGGTGTAGCTGTTGCCGACAAACAGGATCTTGATGGGGTCGGCCGCGAGGGCCGGACCGGCGAGCGTGGCCAGCGAGGTCGCCAGGGCCAGCGCGAGAAGGCGCTTGTGCATGGGGTGTCTCCGTTGTTTTGGGAATGCGTCTGGAACGGCCCGAACGGTAGGGAGACCGGTGCCAGTCGTCAAATATCTGACGATGGCGTTTTTCATATGATTTGAATATGAATGGCGGCGCCGGTCAGTCGGCAGGCGCCATGAGCGCACGGTCGTGCTCCCTGGTGATGCGCGCCAGGAAGTCCGCTGCGCTGCCGCCGGTCGGCAGGTTGCTGACGTCCAGCAGCCGGGAGCGGAACTCTGGCTGATGCAGCGCTTCGTTGACGACCGCGTTGATCACCCGCAGCGGTGCCGGTGGCGTGCCGCGCGGGGCGAACAGCCCGAAGGTCGAGACCAGGTTGGCGGCCGGGTAGCCCAGCTCCGCCAGCGTCGGCACACCGGGCAGCACCGGCAGCCGGGCCGGCGCGCCGATGGCCAGCGCCTTCAGCCGCCCCTCGCGGACGAACTGCAGCTGCTGCGCGGCGACGTTGGACGACAGCAACTCGAACTGCCCGCCCAGCGCGTCGGTCAACTGCTGCCCGCCGCCCTTGTAGGGGATGTGGATGATGTCCACACCCGCGGCGGCTCGCACCTGTGCCAGCACGAGGTGGCCCACGGTCGCGTGGCCCGACGTGGCCCAGCGCAGCCGGCCGGGCGCGGCCCGGGCTGCGGCGATCATCTCGGCAAAGGTCGATGGCTTGAACGACGGGTGCGCCAGTACCAGCACCGGCGTGTCCATCAGGCTGACGACGGGCACGATGCCGAACAGCGGGAACGCGGCAGGCTTGCCCGTGGGCCTGGCGGCGGGCGCGAAGACCAGCGGCGAGATGGCGCAATAGGCCAGCGTGTGGCCATCGGGCGCGGCGTGGGACAGCCACTCCAGCGCCACCATGCCGCCGGCGCCCGGGCGGCTCTCGACGAGCACGGGCACGCCCAGCCGCGCGCTCATGAAGTGTGCCAGCCGCCGCGCCGTCTCGTCGCTGACGCCGCCGGGCGGGTAGGCGACCACGAGGTGGATGGGGCGCCGTGGCCACGGTTCGGCCGGGCCTGGTGCGGCGGCGGCGCTGCCCAGGCCGCTGCCGAACAGGAGCAGCGTGCGCCTACGCATCGCCGGATTCAGGCATCGGTGAACGACGCCGCGATGCGGCGGGCCAGCGCGATGAACGCCGCGGTCGGCCCGGCCGGGTCCTCGGTGCGGTAGGCCAGCGTCAGCGGCGCCTCGACCTGCGCGGCCGTTGCCAGCGGCCTGAACACGACCGAGGCGGCGTGGATGCCGCGCATGGACGCCGGCACGATGGAGATGCCCGCGCCCGCCGCCACCAGATTCAGGTTCATCATCATGCGCTCCACCTCGATGCAGCTGCGCGGCTTGACGCCGTCGCGCTCGCACAAGGCCAGCAGGTTGGCGTACAGGCCCGGCGCGCCGGGGCGGCGCACGAGGATGAGGTCCTCGCCATCCAGTTCGCCCAGCGGCACGGGCGTGGTGGCGGCCTGCGGCACGCCGGCCAGCCGGTGGTCCAGTGGCAGCGCCAGCAGCGCGGGCTCCGACAGCAGCGTCTCGAAGCTGACGCCTTCCGGCCTGGAGACCGGCACGCGCAGCAGCCCGCAGTGCAGCCGGTCCTTGGTGATGGCCTCGATCAGACCGGCGGCGTTGTCCTCCGTCATCGTCAGCGCGATGCCCGGCTGCTCGCGGCGCCACGAGCGCAGCACCGCGGGCGTGAACGCATGGGCGCCGGCCGAACTGGTGAAGCCGATGGTCAGCAGGCCGTAATGGCCGCCCGCCAGGCGCTCCATGCGGTCCCGCATGTCGGTGAAGTCGCGCAGCAGCCGTCGGGCTTCGTCGAGGAACTGCCGGCCGCCATCGGTCAGGCTCACGCCCTTGGGGTGGCGATGCAGCAGCGTGAACCCCAGTTCCTGCTCCAGCGCCTTGATCTGCTGGCTCAACGGCGGCTGCTGCATGCCCAGCAGCCCGGCGGCGCGCGTCATGTGGCCGGTCTCGGCCACCGTCACGAAGTAGCGCAGGTGTCGCAGGTCCATACTTCAAACGTCTGAATTCATGAAATTCAGTCTATTTGACGGTATGGAATCCGGTCACTAAGGTCTGCCCGGATTCCAAACAGCATCAGGAGCGGCGGATGACGAGCAGGCGAGCGGGTGTGGCGTGGGCGTTGGTGGGGTGGGCGTTCGGCGCAGCAGCCGACCCGCAGATGCCGGCCGAAGCGGCGCCACAGGTGGTGCCTTGCCCAGCAGGCGTCGGCAACACGACGAAGTGCCTCGCGGGGCAGGACAGCGCTGGCGCCTACTACCTGATCGCCCTGCCCAGCCCCTGGAATGGCGATCTCGTCCTGCATGCGCACGGCGGCCCCTTCCTTGGCGCGCCCACGGCCAAGCGCGTCGCCGAGGACCTGGAGCGCTGGTCCGTCATGCCGCGGCTGGGCTATGCCTGGGCCGCGTCCAGCTACCGCCAGGGCGGCGTGGCCGTCACGGCTGCGGCGCAGGACACCGAGCGGCTGCGCCAGCTGTTCGTCGCGCAGGTCGCCAAGCCGAAACATGTCTACCTGCACGGCCAGTCCTGGGGTGCCAGCGTGGCCGCCAAGGGCGCCGAACTGTTCGACGCCGGCAAGCCCTACGACGCCGTGCTGCTGACCTCCGGCGTGCTGGGCGGCGGCACGCGCAGCTACGACTTCCGTCTGGACCTGCGCGTCGTCTACCAATCCCTGTGCCACAACCACCCGCTGGCCAGCGAGCCGCAATACCCGCTGGACATCGGTTTGCCGGCCCACTCGGCGCTGAAGGCGACGGAGCTGAACCAGCGCATCGACGCCTGCCTGGGCCTGGACAAGCCCGCCGCCGAGCGCACGCCGGCGCAGAGCGCCCGGGTCAAAACCATCGTCGACGTGATCCGCATCCCGGAGCGCAGCATCGTGTCGCACCTGCACTGGGCCACCTGGCACTTCCAGGACATCACGCAAAAGCGCACCGGCGGCGCCAGCCCGTTCGGCAACATCGGCGCGGTCTACAGCGGCTCGGCCGACGACGCGGCGTTGAACGCCGGCGTGCTGCGCTACGCCGCCGACCCGCAGGCCGTGGCGACACTGGCGGCGGACGCCGACCTGACCGGCCAGATCAGCGTGCCCGTGCTGACGGTGCACGCCATCCACGACCCGACGGCCATGGTCGAGCTGCAGGACAGCTTCGGCCGCACCATGGCCGCGGCCGGGCACGCCGACACGCTGGTGCAGACCTACACCGGCGACCGCGACCACAGTTACCTCAGCGACCCGACCTACGCCGCGCTGCTGGAAGCGCTGTCGGCCTGGACGACGCAGGGGAAGAAGCCGACAGCCGACAGCATCGCCGCCGGCTGCGAGAAGGCCCAGGCGACGCTGGGCTCGACCTGCCGCTTCGAACCCGGCTATCGCGTCAAGCCGCTGGACACGCGGGTGCCGGCGCGGCAGCGGGCCGCGGCCGGCGGGTGAACGGGCTCAGGCCGCCTGGCGCGCGGCCGGGTAGTCCGTGTAGCCCTCGGCGCCGCCCCCGTAGAAGGTCTCCTTCTGCGGCGCAGCCCAGGGCAGGTCGTCACGGATGCGCTCGACCAGGTCGGGGTTGGCGATGAACGGCCGGCCAATGGCCACCGCGTCCGCATGGCCGCTGGCGACGGCGTCCAGCGCCATCTGGCGGTCGTAGCCATTGTTGGCGATGTAGGGGCCGGCGAAGCGGCGGCGCAGCTCGTCGTAGTCGAACGGCGCGTTGTCGCGCGGGCCGCCGGTGGCGCCTTCGACGACCTCCAGGAACGCCAGCTTCAGCGGCGCGAGCCGGTCCGCCACGTGGTTGAACAGCGCCTGCGGGTCGCTGTCCTGGCCGATGTCGTTGGCCGGCGTGACCGGGCTCAGGCGCAGCGCCGTGCGGCGCGCGCCGATGGCACCGGCCACGGCCGTCATGACCTCGACCAGCAGCCGCGCGCGGTTCTCTATGGAGCCGCCATAGGCGTCGCTGCGGTCGTTGGCGCTGTCGCGCAGGAACTGCTCCAGCAGGTAGCCGTTGGCGCTGTGCACCTCCACGCCGTCGAAACCGGCGGCGATGGCGTTCTTCGCGGCCTGCGCGTAGTCGGCGACGAGCTGCGGGATCTCGTCGGTGGCCAGCGCCCGCGGCTCGGCCGTCGGCACCAGGTCACCGTGGGCCGCGTAGGTGCGCGTCTTGGCCGCGCGCGCGGTGGACGACACCGGCTTGGCGCCGCCCGGCTGCAGGCTGTTCACCGAGATGCGGCCCACGTGCCAGAGCTGCACGACGATCTTGCCGCCCTCGGCATGCACGGCGTCCGTCACCTGCTTCCAGCCGGCGATCTGCTCGGGCGTGTGGATGCCGGGCGTGTCGAAATAGCCCTGGCCGTCGGGGCGGATCTGCGTGGCTTCCGTGATGATGAGGCCGGCCCCGGCGCGCTGGCGGTAGTACTCGACCTGCAGCGCATGCGGCGTCTGCGCCGGGGCGCGGTTGCGGGTGAGCGGCGCCATGACGACGCGGTTGGCGAGCTGGATGTCGCCGAAGCGGACGGGGTCGAAAAGAGTAGGCATGCGGGCGATATGGGGTGGGAAACGACGGCCGCAAGGCTAGCCTCGCGGCCCTTTCCCGGGTTGTGCGGGGTTGATGGGGGGTGTGTTAGCGACAATCCCCCCATGCTCGCCTACCGCCACGCCTTCCATGCCGGCAACCATGCCGACGTCCTCAAGCACCTGGTGCTGACCCGCGTGCTGCGCTACATGGCCGAAAAGGACAAGCCCTTCACGCTGATCGACACCCATGCCGGCGCCGGCGGCTACTCGGTCGAGGGCCGCTACGCGCAGAAGAAGGGCGAGTATGGCGAAGGCATCGCCCGGCTCTACGACCGCAAGGACCTGCCCGCGCCGCTGGCCGACTACATCGACCTGGTGCGCGCCTTCAACCCCGACGGCCAGTTGCGCCAGTACCCGGGCTCGCCGGCCATCGCCAACCTGCTGCTGCGCGAGACCGACCGGCTGCGCGCCTACGAGCTGCACTCCACCGACCACCGCATCCTCGCCAGCTACCTCGACACCCGGGCGCAGACCCAGGTGCGCGACACCGACGGCTTCGCGGCCATCAAGGCCGAGCTGCCGTCGCCCACGCGCCGCGCGGCGCTGCTGATGGACCCGTCCTACGAGATCAAGAGCGACTACGGCAAGGTGCTGGCGGCGCTGCGCGAGGCGCTGGAGCGCGCGCCCGACACGGTCGTCATGGTCTGGTATCCGCAGCTGCAGCTGCTGGAATCGACCCAGCTCGCGGCGCGCCTGAAGGGCAGTGCCGACGCTGCGGCCAAGAAGGGCTGGCTGCATGTCCGGCTGACGGTGGCCGCGCCCGCCGACCGCCCGGACGGCAAGGGGCTGGGCATGCTGGGCAGCGGCATGTTCATCGCCAACCCGCCGTTCACGCTGCACGACGAGCTGGCCGAGTGCCTGCCGCTGCTGGTGGAGAAGCTGGGCCAGTACGACGGCGCGAACTACGTGCTGGAACAGAAGGCCGCCTGAGGCCTTCCGCCCTCGGTCCTCAGTCGAGCACGACTTCCGTGCGCACCACGCCCGCGCGCTCCGCGCTGGCCGACAGCGCCAGCCGCGTCCCCACCGGCGCGCGCACGACCCACTCGCCCACCGCGCGGTCGCCGGTGATCTGCCTGGCCGGCAGGAAGGCGAGCTGGCTCTGCTTGGGCGCATGGCCTTCGAGCTGCGGGCCTTCCATGCGCTCCTTGCCGCTGACCAGGCTGACCGTCGGGTCGCCCGCGGGCAGGTGGATCTCGAACATCACGCCGCGCACGGTCTTGCGCTCCAGCGCGCGCTGCGTCACGTAGGCCGGCAGGTAGCCCGCGTTGGCGACGGCCAGGCGCACGCGCCAGGTGTCGGGGCCGAGCGCGCGCACCTCGGTGCGCACCAGCTCCAGCCGCGGCAGGCTCATGGCGATCTGCGTCATCCACGCCGGGAAGCGCGCCGCCTCGCGCTCGCGCAGGGCGGGCGGCGGGTTGCGCCAGTAGTTCATCTTGTCCCAGCCGCCGATCTCCACGGCGCCCAGCTGCGGATGCTGGAACGGCGCCCAGTCCACGTGGGCCTGGCCGCCGCAGTGCTCGTCGCTCCACTTCAGCAGCTTGAGGTCGTCCTCCACCGGGTGGTCACGGAACCAGTCGATCCACTTGTAGCCCTCGATGCCGGCTTCCTTGTTCGGCGACCACAGCTCCACCACCCAGAACAGCGCACCCAGGTGTTCGTAGACCCAGTCCTGCGTGCCGGTGATGACGTCCTTGGGGTGGTAACGGAACTCCTCGTAGATGCTGACGGCGGGGTAGCCGCTGTGCTTCTCGCCCAGCGCCGAGAAGCGCTGGAAGGTCCACAGGTCCTCGGGCGTCATGTCCTTGTCGCTGCGCGTGCCGCAGGGGCGCAGGATCACGCCGCTGTGCGTGTGGTAGCTGATCGCCGCGCCGATGTTGGGGTGGCCGGTGATGAACTCCACCATGGCCCGCACCTCGGGTTCGCTGGTCGGGTAGGGGCCGGCGCCGAGCTGCTGGAACTCCTGGCGCCATTCGCCGGGGAAGTTGCGGTTCAGGTCCAGTCCCTCGCGGTCGGGGTTCAGCCGCACGGTCAGGCCGTCATGGTTCTTGATGAAGCCCTCGGGGATGAGCCGGTAGTACTCGCCACCGGACTCGCCCGGCTCGCGCGCCACCATCAGGCGCGGCTCGGTGGCGTGCTTCTTGTAGCCGCCATGCGGGTCCGGCACACGCATGGTCAGGATGCGGCCGTCGCCGTCGATGTCTTCCTGCGTCAGGCCGTCGACCGGCTCCTCGGTGTACGGATAGGGCCGCGTGGAGCTGCGGATGTGGCGCGGGCGGTCGGCCAGCGCCAGCTCGGCGCCGTCGGGGTTCAGGCGCGGCACGATGTACAGCGTGCGCGTATCGAGCAGGCGGTTGACCTGGGCCGACTCGGCGGACGTACCGCCGTGCAGGCTCAGCAGCTGGTGCAGGTAGTACAGGCAGGTGGTGGAGGCCGTCAGCTCGGCGGCGTGGATATTGCCGTCTATCCACATCGCCGGCTTGTCCACGTCCATGCCGCTGGCCAGGTTGGTGACGACGACCACCCAGATGTCGCGCTGCTCGAAGCTCTTGCCGATGGAGCGCACCGACACCAGGTTGGGCCGGGCCTCGGCGTAGGCGAACAGCAGTGCCGTCAGCTCGTCGTAGCGGTAGAAATGGTCGAAGCGCGGGCTGGGCAGTGGGCTGGGCATGGCGGCGTCGGTCCTGGGTGTGCGGCCCCAAGGAGCAGGGGCGTCTGGGATGGCGCGGATTGTTGGTAACACGCCGCGCTGTCACCCCCCGGGTTTGCCCAGGGCGACGGCTCACTGACCCTTGAACAGGGCCTGGAACTGCCGCGACACGGGCAGCTTCTCGTCGCGCCCGCGCAGCGTGACGACCATGGTGCCCTCGTCGATGCGGATGGCGCGCGCGATGCAGCGGCTGTTGACGAGCACGCTGCGGTGGATCTGCCAGAACTGGTCGGGGTCGAGCTGGGCCAGCAGCTCGCGCAGCGGCGTGCGGATCAGCGCGTCGCCGCCCTGGTGGACGACGCGGGTGTAGCGCTGGTCGGATTCGAAGTAGACGACCTCCTCGGGCGGGATCAGCAGCACCTCGCGGCCCACGCTGGCCTGGATGGGGCGCGTCGCTGCGCGCGGGCTGGCCAGGCCGGCGAGCAGGCGCTGCAGCGCCGACGTGTCGGGCGCGGGTTGGGTCAGCCGGGCGCGCACGCGTGTCAGCGCCTGCGCCAGCCGCTCGTCGTCGACCGGCTTCAGCACGTAATCCACCGCGCCGGCGTCGAAGGCCGCCAGCGCATGGTCGTCGAAGGCTGTCACGAAGACGATCAGTGGCGGCGCGGCCAGTGCGGACAGCCGGCGCGCGACCTCCAGGCCGGTGAGCCCGGGCATGCGGATGTCCAGGAAGGCGATGGCGGGCTCCAGGGCCAGGCAGTCGTCCCAGGCTTCGGCGCCATTGCTGCTGGCGGCGACGATGTCGAGCTCGGGCCACAGGCGGGCCAGGGCGGCGCGCAGTTGTTCGCGGGGCGCTTCTTCGTCGTCGGCGATCAGGGCGGTGGTCGGGGTCATGGGGTCGGGATCGTCAGGGTGGCGGTGCAGCCGGGGTGGGTGTCGGCGAGCGTCAGCGTCGCGGCGGGGCAGGCGTTCACCAGGCGCCGGCGCGTGTTGGCCAGGCCGACGCCTTCGGCCCAGCCGGGCGCGAGGCCGGGGCCGTCGTCGTGCACCGTCAGCACCAGCTGCGCGCCGTCGTGCCGGGCAGCGACGGCGACCTGGCCGCCGCGCAGCTGCGGCTCGACACCGTGGGCGATGGCGTTTTCCACCAGCGTCAGCACGATGCCCGGCGGCACCTGGGCCTGCAAGCCTGCTGGCACGTCGAGGGTGAAGCCCAGCCGCGCGCCCAGCCGCGCCTGCATGATGGCCAGATAGCGGCGCACCATCTCGACCTCGTCGGCCAGCGGCTGCAGCTCGCGCTCGAACATCGGCAGCGTGGCGCGCAGGTAGGCCGTGAAGTCGCGCAGCAGCGGCGCGGCGCGGGCGTCGCCGGTGTCCACCCAGTGCTGCAGCGAGGCCAGCGTGTTGAACAGGAAGTGCGGCTGGATCTGCGCGGCGGCCAGGCGCGTCTGCAGGCGCAGCGCGGCGTCCTGGTCGGCCAGCTCGCGCAGCCGCGCCTCGATCTGCTGCACGCGGAACACCGTCAGCATCCACCAGGCGCTGAGCACGCCCGTCATGGCGGCGATCAAGGTGATGTTCTCGCGCTGCACCCAGTCGCGTTCGCCCTGGTGAATCAGGCCCAGCGCGACGGCGAGCACCGCCACTGCGGTGCCGTAGCAGTACAGGTTCAGCCGCCGGCGCGTGGGATGGCGCCACAGCAGGCGCGACAACGCCAGCGTCACAAGGGCCAGCGCGCACCAGAAGCCCCACCACATCAGCGCCGTGGCCCAGCCGGTGCCCTGCCGCGTGAACAGCAGCGCGGGCAGCATGGTGACCAGGTTCAGCGCGACATAGCTGTCCACCGCCACCGGCCAGGGCTGCATGCCCGCCTTGGCCATTTCCTCCGGCGTGAACACGCGGATCGGCCCGGGGTAGAACCACTGGCGGCAATGCAGGGTGTCGAGCAGGGACGGCATGGCGGGCGAGTCTAGGTGGCGCTGCCGGCCTCACGCTGCGCCATGCGGCGAACGGCGGTCCCGGGCGCATGAATGGCTGAGCCGACCGCTCGGTCGGGAAAAGTGCAGAATGCCGGGATGCCTGCCTGGACTTCCCTCGACCTCGAGCGCCGCGCCGATGGCGTGGCCGTGCTGACGATGAACCGCCCGGCCGTGTTCAATGCCTTCGACGAGGTGCTGATCGCTGAACTCGATGCCGCTTTTGCCGAACTGGGCCGCGACACCGCCGTGCGCGCCGTCCTGCTGGCCGGCACCGGCAAGCACTTCAGCGCCGGCGCCGACCTGCAATGGATGCAGCGCGCCGCGGCCGCGTCGCAGGACGACAACCTCGCCGACGCGCGCCGCTTCTCGGCCATGCTGGCGCGCATCGCCGAGTGCCCCAAGCCCACCCTCGCGCGCGTGCAGGGCGCCGCGCTCGGCGGCGGCGTGGGCCTGGTGTGCGCCTGCGACATGGCCATCGCGTCCGACGCCGCCAGCTTTTCGGTCAGCGAGGCGCGCATGGGCATCCTGCCGGCCGTCATCGGCCCGCACCTGGTCAACGCGGTCGGGCTGCGCGAAGCGCGACGCCTGGCGCTGACCGCCAGCCGCATCGGTGCCGCCGAGGCGCAGCGCGTGGGGCTGGTGCAGCAGGTGGTGCCGGCCGACGGGCTGGACGCCGCCGTCGACGCCATGCTGGCCGACCTGCTCGCCTGCGGCCCGCAGGCGCAGGCCGAGATCAAGCAGCTCTACGCGCAGCTCGCGCCCGGCTCCGTCACGGCCGAGGTGCGCGAGCTGACCGCCCAAACGATTGCCCGCGTGCGCACGACGGCCGAGGCCCGCGAGGGTTTCGCCGCCTTCCTCGGCAAGCGCAAGCCCCACTGGACCTCTGCCGAATGACTCTGAACGATTCCCGCATCCTCGTCGTGGGGGCCGGCCTGATGGGCGCCGGCATTGCCCAGGTGGCGGCCCAGGCCGGCCATGCCGTGGACCTCTTCGACGCCCGTGCCGGCGCGGCCGAGGCCGCCAAGGCCAAGCTGGCGCAGACCTTCGACGGCCTGGTCGCCAAGGGCAAGCTGACGGCGGACGCCGCGCAGGCAACGCTCGCGCGCATCGCGCCGGTGGACGTGATGGCGACGGCCGACCTGGTCGTCGAGGCCATCGTCGAGAACCTGGACGTGAAGCGGGCGCTGTTCGCCGAGCTGGAGCTGCTGCTGCCCGACGAGGCCGTCATCGCGACCAACACCTCGTCCATCTCTGTCACTGCTCTGGCGCGCGGCATGCGTAGGCCCGAGCGGCTGGTGGGCATGCACTTCTTCAATCCGGTGCCGCTGATGAAGCTGGTGGAGGTGGTGTCCGGCCTGGGCACCGACCTGGCCGTGGCGCAGGCCGTCTTCGACCTCGCCGCGCGCTGGGGCAAGACACCGGTGCACACGCGGTCCACGCCCGGCTTCATCGTCAACCGCATCGCCCGGCCGTATTACGCCGAGGCGCTGATGCTGCTGCAGGACCGCGTGGCGGCGCCCGAGCTGATCGACGCGGTCCTGCGCGCCGCGGGTTTCCGCATGGGGCCGTGCGAGCTGATGGACCTGATCGGCCACGACACCAACTTCGCCGTGACGAACTCGGTCTTCGCGGCCAACTTCTTCGACCGGCGCTTCACGCCTTCGCTGGTGCAGCAGGAGCTGGTGGATGCCGGCTTCCTGGGCCGCAAGAGCGGGCGCGGCTTCTACCGCTACCCCGAGGGCGCGCCTGCGCTGCCGGCCGTGGCCATCGCTGCCCCGACGGCGGCGCAGGTCGTCGTGCACGGCAAGGGGCCGGTGGCCGACCGCTTCGCCGCCGCACTGCCGGACGCCGCGCGCGAGCTGGACAGCGACTGGACCGGCCTGAGCATCGACGGCCGCCAGCTGCGCCAGACCGACGGCCGACGCGCCGCCGAGCTGTCGCGCAGCACGGCGGTGTTCGACCTGCCGCTGGCGACTTCGGGCGACATCGCCTATGCCGGCGATCCGTCCACGGCGGCGTGGCTGACGGTGCTGGGCCTGGCGCCGCGCGCCATCGCCGACGTGCCCGGCCTCATCGTCGCGCGCACCATCGCCATGCTCATCAACGAGGCGGCGGACGCCGTCAGCCAGGGCGTCTGCGACGAGGCCGGCGCCGACGCGGCGATGAAGCTGGGCGTCAATTACCCGGCCGGCCCGTTCGAATGGCTGGCCCGCTGGGACCGCCGCGCCGTCGCCGCGCTGCTGGACCGGCTCGACCAACACCACCGGGGCGAGCGCTACCGCGTCTCTGCGTACCTGAAATAACGGGCCGAGCGCCGGGCCGCCCCAAGCCGGCCCGGCATCCCCTCGGGGGATCGGCCGATGTACTCATCGGACAAGGGGTCCACATGCCTACTGAAGCCCTCATCTGCGACGCGATCCGCACGCCCTTCGGCCGCTACGGCGGCGCGCTGTCCTCCATCCGCACCGACGACCTCGGCGCGCTGCCGATCAAGGCGCTGATCGCACGCAACCCGGGCGTGGACTGGGCGCAGGTCGCCGACGTGATCTACGGCTGCGCCAACCAGGCCGGCGAGGACAACCGCAACGTTGCCCGCATGGCCGCGCTGCTGGCCGGCCTGCCGGTGGACGTGCCGGGCAGCACCGTGAACCGGCTGTGCGGTTCGGGCCTGGATGCCATCGGCACGGCCGCGCGCGCCATCCGGTCTGGCGAGGCCGGGCTGATGATCGCCGGCGGCGTGGAGAGCATGAGCCGTGCGCCGTTCGTGATGCCCAAGGCCGAGAGCGCCTTCAGCCGCGCGAACGCGGTGTATGACACGACCATCGGCTGGCGCTTCGTCAACAAGCAGATGAAGGCGCAGTACGGCGTGGACGCCATGCCCGAGACGGCCGAGAACGTCGCCAGCGACTTCGGCATCGAACGCGAGGCGCAGGACCGCATGGCGCTGGCCTCGCAGCTGAAGGCGATCGCGGCGCAGAAGCGCGGCTTCTTCGAGCGCGAGATCGTGCCCGTCGAGGTGCCGCAGAAGAAGGGCGACCCGGTGCGCGTGCTGCTGGACGAGCATCCGCGCGAGACCAGCCTGGAGGCGCTGGCGAAGTTGAAGGGCGTCGTGAGGCCCGACGGCTCGGTCACGGCCGGCAATGCCAGCGGCGTCAACGACGGCGCCTGCGCGCTGCTGCTGGCCAGCGAGGCCGAGGCCGCACGCCACGGCCTGAAGCCGCGCGCCCGCGTCGTCGGCATGGCGACGGCCGGCGTGGCGCCGCGCATCATGGGCATAGGCCCGGCGCCGGCCACGCGCAAGGTGCTGGCGCTGACGGGCCTGACGCTCGCGCAGATGGACGTCATCGAGCTGAACGAGGCCTTCGCCGCGCAAGGCCTGGCCGTGCTGCGCGACCTGGGGCTGGCGGACGACGACGCCCGCGTCAACCCCAACGGCGGCGCCATCGCGCTGGGCCACCCGCTGGGCGCCAGCGGTGCGCGCCTGGTGACGACAGCGATCAACCAGCTGGAAGTGAGCGGCGGCCGCTACGCGCTGTGCACGATGTGCATCGGCGTGGGGCAGGGCATTGCGCTCATTGTCGAGCGCGTTTGAGGCACCCCTCGCCCAGGGGTGCGGCGCTGAATGCGCGCAACCCTGGGCGGCCCCCCGAGGGGACGGCGATGCTTGCGGCATAGAGCCGCAAGCACATCGCCAACGCGGGCCGGCTTGGCGAACTGAAGTCGGACACAAGCAGTCCCTGCGGACTGCTTGTGCCTACGCAAGGCCATGGGCCTCTGGTCCATGGCAGGCCCGGCGCTCGGCCCTCACCGACCGCGCCTAGTCGAAGAAGAGGCGGGACAGGCCCTTCAGGCTGACCAGGTTGCCCGGGTTGCTGGTCTCGTTGAGCACGCCGCTCATGCGCTTGAGCAGCCGCGGGCTCTTCCTGGCGCGCCAGATCAGCAGGTCGGCCAGCCAGGGGTGGGCGTTGACGCGGTTGGCGCGTTCGTAGAGGTCGAACTTGGGCTTGAGTGCCGTCAGGCCGGCCTCGTAGGCTGCGCGGGCGGCGTCGTCGTCGGCATGAGTGAGGATGGCGTCGGCTGCCAGCATGCCGGTCTCCATGGCCTTGCCGATGCCCTCGCCGGTGAACGAATAGGTGCTGCCGGCGGCCTCACCGGTGACGATGAGGCCCGGGCGCGTCCATTTCGCCCCGGACAGCGTGCAGCGCAGCGGCGCGCCTTTCAGTTCACCCACCAGTTCGCCCACGCGCATCAGCTCGGCGGCGGGCGCGTACTTGGCGACGAAGGCGTCGAAGATGGCGCGCAGGTTGACGTCCTTCTTCTGACCCTTGCCATTGAGGTCCCGGTGCGAGTCGGTCACGCCGACGCCGATGTTGAAGTGGCCGTCCGGTGCCGGGAAGATCCAGCCGTAGCCGGGCTGCACCGACTTGTCCCAGACGACTTCCAGCGACCGGATCTTGCCGACCATCTGCGGCGCCTTCACGTAGCCCCGCAGCGCGACGCCGCTGGGCGTGTGGCGCTCGCACATGCCGGCGGCGGTCAGCGCCTTGGGCACGGCGCCGGTCGCGAGCACGACCCACCGGGCCGACACCTCCACCCACCCGTCGCCCTGCTTCAGCCGGGCCCCGACGACGCGGCCGTCCTGTTCCAGCGGCGCCTCGAAACGCGCCTGCTGGAAGCGGGCGCCGGCGTCCTGGGCAGCCTGCAGCAGCAATGCGTCCAGCTCGCGCCGCGGCAGCACGGCCAGCGAGCCGGGCACGTCGATGCGGCCGCCGCGCGGGCCGATGCAACCCACATGGCTCACCGGTTGCGCCCGCCGCATGACCTCCTCCAGCAGGCCCAGCCGGGCCAGCGCCTGGTGGGCGTCCGGGATCAACCCGTCGCCGCAGGTCTTGTCGCGCCCTGGCGGGTGCTGGTCCACCAGCAGCACATCCAGGCCTGCACCGGCGAGCAGGCGCGCGCAGGCGCTGCCGGCGGGGCCGGCGCCGATGACGAGCGCGTCGCAGCGCAAGGGAGTGGGCAGGGGGGTGTCGGCGGCGCTCAATGACTGTCCATGGGTGGTGTGGGCGCGGATTCTAGGGAGGGTACGGGTGGCCTCCGGTTCGACGTCTTGACTGGTAGCACACCAAGCGTTTCGGATTTGTGTGGTCATGTGACAACGCGGTGTCGTCCTACATGGGCCTGTCAGCAAACTGAAATCGCCACGTTTCTAGTGTGTAAAGGAGCTTGACGGGCAAATGGTCAGTCTATTAGGGGCTACCCGGATCGGCCTTCACGCCCGCAGTCGCCAGACTCGCGCCGCGAAAAGACGCCTACCCGCAAGGGTGCGTGTTTCCGAAAGTCACCCTCCAACACATCGTTGAGAACGTCCCCACGAAGGAGCAGCCATGTTCAAACGCAATGCCCGCAGCGCCGCAGCGCTCGCGATGATCGGCACGCTCGGTGCCGTCACCGCATTCGCCCAGGAGGCGGACACCCAGAAGCTGGAGCGAATCGAGATCACAGGCTCGCGCATCAAGAAGTCCGACGCGATGTCGGAAAGCCCGATCGTGACGGTGACCGCGGAGGAGATCCGGCAGAGCGGCGTTGTGACGGTCGAGCAGTTCCTCAACACCCTGCCGTCGGTCACGGCCGGCATCAGCTCGCAGTCCAACAATCCCTCCAGCAACGGCCGAGCATTTATCGATCTGCGCGGGCTCGGTTCTGGCCGGAACCTAGTGCTGATCAACGGCCGACGCGCCATGGGCTCTACGGGTGGCGGCACGGTCGACACGAACACCATCCCGACCTCCCTGATTGAACGGATTGAAGTGATCACCGGCGGCGCCGCGACGGCCTACGGTGCGGATGCGGTTTCGGGCGTCGTCAACTTCATCATGAAGCGGAACTTCAAGGGCCTCGAACTGGATGCCCAACACCGCATGACGGAGCGCAGCGACGGCGTGGAGAGTTCGGCGTCGCTGACCATGGGCGGCACATTCGACGGTGGCCGCGGTTCGGCCGTGTTCGGCGGGGGGTACTTCAAGCGTGACTCCATCTACAAGGGAGCGCGTGCCTTTTCAGCCCAGGCGTCGACCACCACCGGCACCTTCCCGGGCGGTTCACTTTTGGTTGGAACCAACACGCCGTCGCAGGCTGCTGTCAATGCCATCTTCGGTGCCGACAAGTGCAACACCAACGGTGGGTCGACCGGGTTTGGTGTCAATCCGGACGGAACTCTCTTCTGCACCGGCGTTGCTGGCAACTCGGCAAGAAATGTCGTCAACTACCGCGGGCCGGAAAGCGCCATCGCCCAGAATTTCTTTCCGGACACCTTCTCATACAACTTCGAGCCGGACAACGCTCTTGTTCTGCCGATGGAGCGTTGGTCGATGTATTCGGCCCTCAACTACGACGTAAACAAGAACTTCCGGCCCTACGCCTCATTCCAGTTCACCAATTACAACGCTCAATCGGAATTGGCGCCGACACCGGGCACCGGCTTCACTGTGCCGGTGACCAACCCGTTCTTGAGCGCTGAAGCCAAGGCCTTGCTGGCGGCCCGCGCCAACCCAACGGCAACGGTCGGCTTGAACAAGCGATTCAACTCGCTGGGCGGTCGCACGTCCTTTAACACGCACGATGTCTGGCAATCGGTCGCTGGTGCAACCGGCGATTTGGGGCTGCTGAATGACTGGACCTATGACGTCTACGGGTCCTACGGTCGTTCTGTTCAGAATGAAACCCAGGGCGGCAACGTGCGCATCACCCGTGTGCAAGCGATGCTCAACGCCGCCGATGGCGGCGCCTCGCTCTGCGCGGGCGGCTTCAACCCGTTTGGTCCGACAGTACTCTCCGCAGAGTGCCAGTCGTATATCGGCCTGGAGGCGAAGAACCTGACCACTGTGATTCAGAAAGTGGTTGAAGGTACGGTCACGGGGCCAGTTGTCCAACTGCCGGCCGGCAGCCTGGATGCGGTCTTCGGGGCGGCCTATCGGGCGCTTAGCTTTGACTTCAAGCCGGACTCCGGGCTGCAACCCGGGCAGGTCGCTGGCTTCAACGAGCAACTGCCTGTGAAGGGCAAGCTGGACTTCAAGGACGTGTTTGCAGAGGCGGTCATTCCGCTCCTGCGCAACAAGCCCTTTGTGAAGCAGCTCTCTGCGACGGTGGGCGGGCGGGTATCGGACAGCAACATCAGCGGCCGAGATTCCAGCTACAAGCTGATGGTGGACTGGTCGGTCAATGACACAGTTCGCTTTCGCGGCGGTGCTCAGACGGCCGTTCGGGCGCCGAACGTGAACGAACTCTTTGCGCCGCAACTGAACAACTTCCCGACCTTCACCAACTCCGATCCTTGCAACACGACCGGTGCTATTGCGGCCACCTACCGCAACGGCCCCAGCGCCGCCCAGGTGCGAGCCCTGTGCACGGCCCAGTCGGCTGTCGCGGGTGGCGCGTCCTACGTACAGCCGAGTGGTCAGGCAACCGGTATCACGGGCGGCAATCCTGGTCTGATGCCTGAGAAGTCGAAATCGTTCACGGCCGGTCTCGTGCTGCAACCCACCAAAGACCTATCGGCAACGATCGACTATTGGTCCATCGATCTCAAAGACGTGATTGGGTCTGTCGATGCAACGACTATTGTCCAGCGCTGCTTCAACCGTGACGGCGCCAATCCCACTTTCAGCGCGACCAATGGGTGGTGCCAACTCTTTAGTCGCAATGCGAATGACGGTGGTGTGATCAACTTGAAGCAACTCAGCCGCAATCAAGCGTTCACGAAGGTTTCCGGCGTCGATCTGGGCCTCGACTATGGGCTCAGCCTCCAACAACTCGGTTCGCTGAGGTGGAACCTTCTTGCGACCTGGACCGAGAAGAACACGTCGCAGACCACTTCGGTCGACCCCGTCAACGACTTTGTCGGCACGATCGGCTCGACTACCGCGTCGGCTTCGCCGAAATGGCGCGCGAGCCTGACCACCATCTATTCATTGGGCGGTCTGAGCGTGCAGATGACCAATCGCTATATTGGCAAGATGGTTCATGCCAACACGGTCACCGGTGGGTCGCCTGTGTCGAACACGGGCACTGCAGCGACGTGGTACCACGACCTCTCGGCGCGCTACGCGCTCACGTCGAACATTTCAGTGCGAGCCGGCGTGTCGAACGTGACAGACCAGCAACCCAGGTTGTACACGCCGAACATCCAGGCCAACACCGACCCGTCGACGTTTGACGTGCTCGGCAGGCGCTATTTCGTTGGTTTGAACGCCAAGTTCTGATCGCGAGCACTGGACAGCGTCACTGGCGCATGTCGGAAGGCGGCGGGACCGAAATCCCGCCGTCTTTTTTGTTGGACAACCCAGCCCCGACAAAGAGGTCCCGCTGAGCGGGCGGAACCTGCGGCCCACTGATTTTTGTGCCTGTGAGCGGCGCACAAGGCGGCTCCCGCGAACGACGGTCTGGGCCGCTGAGGTAGGCCATGCATCCGACACTGATGGACCTGTTGCAGCAAGCCGGCCGACTGAAGGCCGCCGGGCAGATGGCGCAGGCGTTGAGTCTCTATCG
Source organism: Roseateles sp. (assembly GCF_965229315.1). Lineage (GTDB taxonomy): Bacteria > Pseudomonadota > Gammaproteobacteria > Burkholderiales > Burkholderiaceae_C > Pelomonas. The sequence continues at coordinate 271,777 of NZ_CBDDJA010000001.1, read as the reverse complement.
CCAAACTCAGTGCTGGTATCCGGCCGAGCCCGTGGCGCAGCACAACCTGGCGGCGACCCTCGGTGATCTCGGCAGGCACGACGAGGCGCTTGTCTTTGCAAAGGCGGCGCTGGGTGCGGGGTTGGACGCGCCCGAAACCTGGCTCGTGCGGGCGCGGTCTGAGCTCGGGTTGCTCGATCTCGCTTCAGCCGCCGAAAGCTATCGTAGGGCCCTGGCGCTGCGCCCGAACCTGCTGGCGGCCCAGTTCGAGGCAGCCCAGCTGGCCTGGATGTCGACCGGCGACAGCGAGCATGCGCTGGTGGGGCTGAGGCAAGCCGAGGGCCGGGCGGACGCCGATCCTATGCTCGCCTTCGTCAAGGCCCAGGCGCAGGAAAAGATGGGCGATGTTCGGAGCGCGCGTGCATCTTTGGAGCCGCTGGTCGTGCGTGCTGGCTGCACGCCGGTGGTGCTGGGCTATGCCGCGCATCTCGAGGCGCTGCTGGGCAGGCCAGACGCGGCGATTTCCCTGGCCGAAGCCTGTCTGCGGGCGGCCCCGGGGGATCCAGGCGCGATCGAGGCGCTCACGCGGGCGCGCCTCGCCGTTGGCGACGGTCCGGGGGCCAGCGAGGCAGCGGGCCATCTTGTCGCTGCGCAGCCCCTGAACCAGCATGCGATCGCGCTGCAGGCGACCGCCTGGCGGCTGACAGGCGATGCCCGCTACCACGACTTGTATGACTATGAGCGCTTGGTCGCGTCCTACCGTCTCTCCCCACCCTTGGGCTGGGTCAGTCTGGATGCCTACATTGCCGATCTTGCGAACGAATTGAAGGCCGCTCATCCTTTTCGTGCCCACCCCTTTGGCCATTCCGTGCGTGGCGGCAGCCAGTTGCCACATGTCCTTTCTCGCCCCACCCCGGCGCTGTCGGCCCTGGCCGGTGCCTTGATGGCGCCGATCAAGCGCCATCTGGATCGCTTGGGGCAGGGTGGCGATCCGCTGTGTCGTCGCAATGCCGGCAAGGCCCGGATCCAAGGCGACTGGTCGGTCTGGCTGTGGCCGGGCGGGCACCATGTCGACCATGTGCACCAGGAAGGTTGGGTGTCAACGGCCTGCCATATCGAATTGCCGGCGGTCGTCGGTGCGGGCGGGCGCGAGGGCTGGCTGCGATTCGGCAAGCCCGGGATTCCGGTCGGCTGGGACATGGAGGCTGAACACTGGGTGCGCCCTGAACCGGGACGGCTGGTGCTATTTCCTTCGTACATGTGGCATGGCACCGAACCATTCCGTGGTGAACTACCCCGTCTGACGGTTGCCTGCGATCTGCTGCCTGCCTGACATCCCGTGAGCCGCTGCGGCAGATAAGGCGACTTCGGTCAAGCCGTCCGCTGTTTTGCGGTTTGGCTCGGCAGCCTCGTACCACGCGCGCGACTACGCCTGCACAAATCAGATAGGTTTGCGCGGGCAGTCCGCACGCGTTGAGCCTCATCGTTATCCGCGGGAAGCGGTATTGGCAGAAGACCGCTGTTGTGATCCGCTTCGCCTCGCCATCCGCCGATACCATCGCTCCAATGTGGGAAGAGCCTGGATACATGGCAGTCGCGTCCGATTCCATCACCCCCGATCACGCGGACTCCGCGCAATTGTTCAGCGAAGCGCAGGCGCGCACCGGCGCCGGGGACGCCGATGGCGCCCGCAGCTTGCTTCAAAGGGCAGCGCAGGCCGGCCACTTGCCCGCGCTGCTGCAACTCGGTATCTGGGACCTCGTCGGGTTGGCGGGGCCGGTGGACGTGGCGACTGCGGTGGTGCGGGTGCGCGACGCGGCAGTCCTCGGGCACCTTCCCGCCCGTACGTTGTACGCCCAGCTTGTTGCGGCGGGCGCGGGCGGCGTGGCCCGTGATTTCGCGCAAGTCCTGTCGCTTCTTCTGGAGGCCGCGCGAGGTGGCGAGCCACGGGCAGCCATGCAATTGGCGATGCTGATCCCTCACGTCCCAGAACACTCCACGGTGCGTATGGCGTTGCTGCAGGTTGCTGCGGCAGGGGGCGAGCCTGTCGCCAGGATGTTCATCGAACGTCTGCCGCCATGCGCGCCCCATCTGCTTCTCGACTGGGATGTCGTCCGGTCCCGCGTTGTCTGGCCGCACGAGCGGGCTTTGTCGGCGGCAGAGACGCGCCACGAACAGCCGCGCATCGTCGCCTTGCCGAGGCTGCTGTCTCCGGACGAGTGCATCTACATCGCCCTGAAGGGCTTGCCGCTGTTGCGGCCGGCCCGTATTGTTGGTCTGGACGGCCAATCTGCGGTCGATCCGATCCGATCGAACGATGCTGCGAAGCTCGGCTTGCTTGAGGCCGACGCGGTCGTTCAAAGCCTGGACCTGCGCGTGGCAGCGGCGCTCGGACACCCCGCAGAGAACGGGGAGGGTTTCGCGCTGCTCCGATACCAGGTTGGCCAGCAGTACCTGCCGCATTGCGACTGGATAGACCCGGAGCACACATCAACGCGCGCCGACCTCGAACGTTGGGGGCAGCGGGTCGCCACCTGCGTTGTCTACCTGAATGATGGATTCGAGGGCGGCACTACCGGCTTCCCTCGACTCGGGCTAGAGCTTCGTGGTGGCGTGGGTGATGCCTTCGCTTGGGACAACGTCGGCCCGGATGGGCTGATCGACCCATTGACTCTGCATGCCGGCAGGCCGCCGACGCAGGGCATGAAATATCTGTTGTCTAAGTGGATACGGGACCGAGATCAGACGGGCAACTGCGGCTGAGGCGGTGACCCGGCCTGGGCCGCATCCATGATGGCGCGGCAGAGGGCCGAAGTGAAACGTCTCGGCCGACTGCCGACGTCGCCAGAGCAGCGGTGAGTGATGTCAAGTGACACCGGAATCCAGCGGCCCGGAGTCGGGATGTTGTGGCCAGCGGGTGTGGTGACGAAAAGCGCGTCGAAAGACTTTGGTGAGGGCGCTGTTTTGCAGCGTTTCCATCCTGTCGGGACGAACAGTGCCAGGTGCCGTGCCTGCTGGGTCGTCATGACGAGGCCATTGCGTGGCAGACCTTGGCCCTGCGCCGTGCTGATTTGACAATCAGCATTTGCCTCGGGCAGCGGACGCCAGGCCCGGCGCATCCGCCACTTGCGCCGTACCCGCACTGCGCGCCGTCACTGTTCGACGAACGCGCGCTCGATGACGTAGTCACCCGGCGTCGTGGTGCTGCCTTCCTTGAAGTTGCGCACCTCCAGCATCGCCTTCATGTCCTTGAGCAACGCCGGGCTGCCGCACAGCATGATGCGGTCGTCCTGCGGGTTCAGCGGGGGCAGGCCCAGGTCAGCCTGCAACTTGCCGGTCTGGATCAGATCGGTGATGCGGCCCATGTTCTTGTACGGCTCGCGCGTGACCGTCGGGTAGTACAGCAGTTGCTCGCTGGCGAACTCGCCGAGGAACTCGTGTACATGCAGGTCATGTGCCAGATGGTCGTGGTACGCCAGCTCCGCCACTTCGCGCACGCCGTGCACGATGACGACCTTCTCGAAGCGCTCGTAGGTGGCGGGGTCGCGCACGATGCTGATGAACGGCGCCAGGCCGGTGCCGCTGCCCAGCAGGTACAGGTTCTTGCCGGGCAGCAGGTAGTCGATCAGAAGCGTGCCGGTGGGCTTGCGGCCGACGATGATCTTGTCACCCGGCTTGATGTGCTGCAGCTTCGACGTCAACGGGCCGTCCGGTACCTTGATGCTGAGGAACTCCAGGTTCTCCTCGTAGTTCGCGCTGACGATGCTGTAGGCGCGCAGCAGCGGCTTCCCGTTCTCGCCCTTCAGGCCGATCATCGTGAAGTGGCCGTTGGAAAAACGCAGCGCCTGGTCACGCGTGGTCGTGAAGCTGAACAGGCGGTCGGTCCAGTGGTGGACGGTCAGGACGGTCTCTTCGTTGAAGGCACTCATGGGCGCTCGCTGGGTTCGGAGTGGCGGGTCAACCCGGTATTTTCGCCGGGAACTGATAGGCGGCCGTCGCCCAAGGGTCAACGTTGCGTTTCGACGCGCAGAAGCCTGGCGCCGGCCCCAGTCGCGGCGGCTTCGTCCTGCGGGTTGTACAGCGCGCACGACTTGAGCGACAGGCAGCCGCAGCCGATGCAGCCGATGAGCCGCTCGCGCAACTGCTGCAGGGCCGCAATGCGGGCATCCAGCAGCGGCGCCCAACTGGCCGAGAGCCGCGTCCAGTCGGCCTTGGTCGGTGTGCGACCGTCGGGCAGCGTGGCCAGCGCCGCCTTGATCTGCGGCAAGGTCAGCCCCACCGACTGCGCCGCGCGGATGAAAGCCACGCGGCGCAGCGCATGCCGTGGGTACTGGCGGTGCCCGCCCGTGCTGCGGCTGCCGGTGAGCAGCCCTTCGGCCTCGTAGAAGCGCAGCGCGCTCGCGGCCACGCCGGCCCGCTTCGCCAGTTGACCGATGGACAGCGGTGCGGCACTTGACTTCAAGTTCACTTCAAGTTCGAGCATGGCGCCATGTTCCCACGAGACGCCGATGATGAAACCTGCACCCGCTCCTGCCACGCTCGCGCAATTGCACCAGCTGCTCGATGCCGGCCAGGCGCTGTCCGCCACCTACCGGGGTCGCCTGAGCAACCACCTGCCCATGGCTCAGCAGGCCCTGCTGGAGCTGGGCGCCTCGGCCGAGCGGCTGCAGGCCTTCACCGAGTCGCAGGAGGTCCTGCTTGAGCCCCGCAACTGCGCACGGCCGGCTCGCATCGACATCGCGCGTGATCTGGGCCGGCCGCACAGCGACTCCGCGTGGCGCGCCCACTTCGCTGCACGCATCGCCGCGCTGGGCTGGCGCGACGCATTGAGCGAGGCGCTCGCGCTGCTGCTGCCCGGTGCGGGCGCCATCGCCTTCCACGGCCTGATCCGCACCGGCCACGCCGTGCTCGCCGGCCATGACGGCGAACTGGCGGCCGGCCTGGCGCACTGGGCCGCGCACTTCATGCCGTTGCCGACGATGCGTGCCGGCCCGCCGCTGGCGCTGCCGGACTGGCTGCAGGCGCTCGGCGAACTGCCTCGGCCTGTGCCCATCGCCGGCGGCCTCATCGCCGACCGCATGCAGGCCTGGAGTGCCATGCCGGGGTTCGCCGCCACCGCCGGGCGCCTGCACCAAGGTCCGGACACTCTCCGCGACCTGGCCCTGCTGGCCGCTCGCACTTACGCCGCCACCGGCAACTTCACCGTATTGCACCTGCTGACGGCCTGTCATGCGATGACGGTGCTGCAGCCTTGGTGGCCTGTGCGCGAACTGTCTCGCAGCTTCAGTGGGGCCGCGGCGGCCGGCCTGCTGGCCAGTGGCGTCGCGCCTTCATGGACACAAGGGCATCCGCCCAGCCGTCCCTGGCCGACACTGATCTCAGCTGCCTGCGAACAGGCCGATGCGCACGTCATCAAGCTCACCCATGCGGCGTGGCGTCTGGGCCGTCGCTGGCCCGCGGCTGAATGGCGTTGCGCTGTTGAGCGCGCAATTCCACTTTAATGGAGCAAAATATCTATTAAAGTGGATGAATGGATGTCACCCAACGCATTGGCCGCCGCCTGCGCGAACTGCGCTCAGCCGCCGGCCTGTCGCTCGACGCCCTGGCCCACAAGAGCGGCGTCAGCCGCTCCAACATCTCGCTGATCGAGCGTGGTCAGAGCAGCGCCACGGCGGTGGTGCTGGATAAGCTCTCCAGCGCGCTGGGCGTCAGCGTCGCGTCGATGTTCGAGGCCGCGTCGCCGCGCGCCGCGCCCGAGCCGCTGGCGCGCGTGGCCGAACAGCCCGTCTGGGACGACCCGGCGTCCGGCTATCGGCGCCGCAACGTGTCGCCGCCCGGCGCGTCGCCGCTGCAGCTGGTGGACGTCATCTTCCCGGCTGGCCAGCGCGTGGCGTTCGAGACCGCGGCGCGTGACGCCGACATCCATCAGCTCGTCTGGATGATCGACGGCCGCATGGACATCCGCCATGGTGCGCAGCAGTGGCAGCTCAATGCCGGGGACTGCCTGGCCATGCGGCTGGATGCGCCCATCCACTTCCACAACCCCGGCACCCAGCCGGCCCGCTATCTCGTCGCCCTCACCGGAACCCGGCCATGACCACCATTCGTGAACTCGACGGCGCCGAGGCGCTGGCCCGCGTGGATGAACTGGCCGGCGTGCTGCGCGATTGCGTCGAGGGCGGCGCGTCGGTCGGCTTCATGCTGCCGCTGGCCGAAGGCCGCCCGCAGGCCTTCTGGCGCAAGGTGGCCGCCGGCGTCGCTGCGGGCGAGCGCCACCTGTTCGTCGCCGAGGACGAGGCCGGCCGCATCTGCGGCACGCTGTCGCTGGTCATCGACATGCCCGACAACCAGCCGCACCGCGCCGACGTCGGCAAGATGCTCGTCCACCGCCGCATGCGCCGCCAGGGCGTGGCCGAGCGGCTGTTGCGGGCGCTGGAGGCGCGCGCGCGCGGGCTGGGCAGGACGACGCTGGTGCTGGACACCGTCACGGGCAGCGACGCGTCGCGGGTCTACGAGCGGCTGGGCTGGCAGAGGGCGGGGGATGTTCCGAACTACGCGTTGATGCCGGAGGGCGAGCCGTGTTCGACGACTTACTACTTCAAGCCGCTCTGAAACCGATGCCCCGCCGCTCCCTCACCTCCGGCTTCGCCCGATGCTCCGCCTCCAGCTGCGCCAGGAACTCGTCCGGCGTGAACGCCTCGCCGAGGATCTCGACCTGATTTCTCACGGCCGCGAAGTCGCCATGGGTCAGGCAGTCCATCCCCACCAGCCGTGAGCGCTGCTCGTCGTCCGGCGCCGCGCCGGCCTCGCGCTCGAACATTGCCAGGCGTTGCTCGGGCTTGAGCGCCTTGAAGCGGATCTTGAACGCAAAGCGCCGCAGCGCGGCCTCGTCCAGGTCGTCGAACAGGTTGGTGGTGCAGATGAACAGGCCGCTGAAGCGCTCCATGCCGGCCAGCATCTCGTTGACCTCGCTGACCTCGTAGTTGCGCTCCGCGTGTTTGCGGCTGCGCAGGAAGCTGTCGGCCTCGTCCAGCAGCAGCACGGCGCCCTCAAGCTGCGCCGTCTCGAACATGCGGGCCATGTTCTGCTCGGTCTCGCCGACGAACTTGCTGGCGATGTCGCTGGCGCGCTTGACCATCAGCGGCCGGCTTAGGCGCTGGGCGATGTGTTCGGCCAGCGCAGTCTTGCCGCTGCCCGGCGGGCCGTAGAAGCACAGCTGGCCGCGGCCCTTGCGGCGCAGCGCCTCGACGATGCGCGGGATCTCGAAGCGGCTCTCGCAGTTCAGCAGGTCCAGCGCGTAGCGCGTCACGCAGGGGCGCGCGACGCTGGCCGCATCGTCGCGGCCCAGCGCCTTGTCGGCATTCGCGAGCTGACGCTCGATGAGCTTCTCGGCATCCTCCGCCGACCCCGCCAACTGGGCGAAGCGCACGGCGGTGCGGATCTGCGCCGGCGTCAGGCCCGGGCGTTCAGCCAGCTTGGAGATGAAGGCCTCGCTGATGGGCACGTTGCCCAGCGCCTTGGCGACGAGGCCGCGGCGCGCGCCAGGCGGCGGCGACTTCAGCTCCAGGTGGTACTGGAAGCGCCGGCGGAAGGCCGGGTCGATCTGCTCGATGCGGTTGGTCACCCAGATGACCGGGACCGGATTCGTTTCGAGAATCTGGTTGACCCAGGCCTTGCCACTGACCGAGTTGCTCGGCGCCCCTTCGCCGCTGGCGTCCAGCCGGCTCAGCAGCGAGGCCGTGTCGCTGGACAGCGGCGGGAACACGTCCTCCACCTCGTCGAACAGCAGCGCCACGTTGGCGCTGGCCTTCAGGAACACCTGGCTGATCTGCAGCGAGCGGTAGCGGTCGCGGCCGGACAGCGAGTTGCCGTCGCGGTCGGCATATTCGACCTCGTACAAGTCCAGCCCGGCCGCCGTGGCGGCGACCTTGGCGAGCTCGGTCTTGCCCGTGCCGGGCGGGCCGTACAGCAGCACGTTGACGCCGGCCGCGCGCGTGGCAACCGCCTGGCGCAGCAGGCCCTGCAGCAGGCCCAGGTCGTCGGCGACGAACTGGAAATCCTGGCACGCGAGCGTGCTGCGCGTGGCGGGCCGCGTGAACACGGCCATCAGGTCGTGCGGGCCCTGGTACTCGCGCATCAGCACCGGCGGCAGCTGGTCGCTGACCTTCATCAGGTCGGCCAGGTCGGTGATGTTGTGCTCCGAGATCAGGTTCTCGACCATGCCGATGCGTTCCAGCCGCGAGCCGGCGCGCAGCGCCTCGGCCACCTCGCGTTCGTCCACGCCGGCCACGGCGGCGATGGCCGCGAATGCCTCCTGCGCCGTGTTGACCTTGAACTCGACGAGCGCGCCGCGCAGCTCGCGCTGGTAGCGGGCGAGCGTGCCATACAGCAGGATGGCGCGCTCGGCGGGGTTGAGCTGCAGCAGCGTGCCCAGCGCGGCGATGTTCTTCTCGACCAGCGTGGACTCGCGCTTGAGCTGGCGGTCCAGGTGCTCGCAGGTCGTGGCGAGCAGCGCCATCATGTCCTTGGGCGCGTCCTTGACGTACTCGTCGAGGTAGAAGAACAGCGTGCCTTCGGAGAACGGCCCGCTCCACTGCCCGAAGCGATCCAGGAAGGCCTCGTCGCTCAATGCGTCATGGCCGCGCCACAACTCGTTGCCGACACAGCGCTGGGCGAGATAGCCGCGCAGCCGCTGCAGCACGCGGGCCGGCCAGACGAGGTGGCGGCCGGTGAAGGACAGCAGCCCGTTGAAGTCGCGCCGCAGGTTGAAGCGGCCGGCGTGCCGCACGGTCAGCGTCAGCACGAACTGAGAACACATGCGGTCCAGCACCGGGGCGCTGTCCAGGCCGGGCGAGGGCAGCACCCGGGCGGCGGCCCGGGAGGCTGTCTCTGCGGCGGCTCGCTTCACCATCGATGGGCTCCTTGACCGGCCTGAAGCAGCCGGCGCTGACCCATCTTGTATCAGGCTTGAGGACGAATCAATGCGTCACCACGGCCACAAGTTGTTCGAACCGTTCAGTGCATCACGACCGGTTGCTGGCCCATGACGGCATAGCGTTCGATGAACGCGTCGAGGTCGTCCTCCGAGGGCTGGCCCTCGTCGATGAGGGCCTGGACGCCTTGCTGGAAGGATTCCGCGAGGGCGCCTTCGATGAAGATTTCCTTGCGGGCGAACTTGTCGACGATCTCGAAGCCGCCGCGGTTGAGCTGCGGACCGACCTGCGCTTCGATGAGTGGCACGTCGAACTGGACGACGATGAAGCTGTCGGAGTTGTAAAGCATGTGCATGGTGTTCTCCTCGGGGCTTCAACTGCGGGTGCAGAGCGGCGTTTCAAGCGCCGGTCTGTGCAGATACTGGCAGAACGCGGCGCTGTTCGGGTCGTCCAACGCGCCTACGCCGTGTAGGAAGCGTCAGGAGTTCACGTGGGAGGCTGGCCCTCGCGGGCGGCGTCCGGCAGGCGGATTTCGTAGCCCCGCGTTTCGGGGTCGCCCTGGCGCAGCCGCACGGGCCAGTAGCTGCTGCCGGGTCCAGCCACAGCTCGACGCCCGGGTCGTGGGGCCCCAGCGGCTGGCGGCGCAGGTGCAGCGTGCCGGCGTCTTCGGCCTCGCCGTCGATGGCCTCGAACGTCCATTCGCGCAGTTCGCCGCGCAGCCCGGCCACCCAGACGCGCCAGCGCCCGCCCGGCACGGGCGAGGCCTGCACGAGTGCGGCGAGCTGCAGCCACCAGGACAGCCGGTCCTGGGCGCCGTCCGGCAATTCGAGCTGCGCCGGGCTGGCCGAGAAGCTGACCCGCCGGTCCTCGGCATCGAAGTTGATGGCCTGGCGGTCCTGCCCGCCGCGCTGCAGCGCGAAGCGCTCCGGCGCCAGGCCGGCGCTGCCCGTGCGGCCCAGGCTTTCCATCGCGGGCAGTGCGCGGTCGCCGATGCGGCGCGTCAGCCGCAGGCTGTAGCGGCCGTCGGCCTGCGGCTGCCAGTCCAGCAAGGCCTCGCCATCCTGGCCGCCCTGGCGCAACTGGTAGCGCCACGACGCCGGGCCCGCCAGTCGCAGCAGGGGTGCTGCCGGCGCGGCCGGCGCGTCGATGGTGGGCGGCGGTGGTTTGTCCGCGGTCGGGGCGGGCGAAGGCGCCATCCGGGGCGTCATTGGGGGCGCGTCAGGCGCCACGGGCTCGGGCACGACCACCGGCGCTGTGGGCGGCAGCAGCATCGACACGTTGACGGCGCGCGCGGACCTGGCCTTGTCCTCGGTCGCGCGCCCGCCGCCCAGCAGCGCGCCATGCGCGACCAGGCTCGCCACCAGCACAGTGGCGGCGGCGCGGGGCGGGATGGGACGGGCGCGCATCGCACAATGCTGCCATCACCCCGCAGCCCTGACCATGAAACTTGCCAGCTACGCCGATGGTTCGCGCGATGGCCACCTCGTCGTCGTGTCGCGCGACCTGACCCAAGCCCACTACGCCACCGGCATCGCCACCCGCCTGCAGCAACTGCTCGACGACTGGGGCTTCGTCGCGCCGCAGCTTGAAGACCTTGCCGTGCAGCTCAACCACGGCAAGCTGCGCCATGCCTTCCCGTTCGAGCCCGACAAGTGCCTGGCGCCGCTGCCGCGCGCGCACGGTTGGGCGGTCGTCGATGACCAAGGCGGCGTGCGACGCGACGCCGGGCAGTTCCTCGGGCCGCACCAGCCCTTGCGTGCCACCGCCGCCGGCGAGCCGGCGCTGCTGGGCATGGCCGGTGACCTGCAGGCGGCGAGCGACGCGGCGTCGGCGCTGGACGCCCTGCGCCTGCTGACGCTGGCCGTGGACTGGCGCATCGATGGCGAACTGATCGCGACGCATTGCGCGCCGCTCGCCGTCACGCCCGACGAGCTGGGCCAGGCCTGGCAGGCGGGCCGCCTGCAGGCGCGCCTGGTGGCGCTGCACAACGGCAGCAAGCTGGACCCGCGCGACATCGGTGCCACGCCGGGCGATGCGCTCGCGCGCCTGGCCCGCCTGCGCGCGCTGCGGGCAGGCCAGGCCGTGGGCGTTGCGCTCGGCGCGCTGGACGTGCCGCTCGCGCCGGGCGACAGCCTGCACCTGGACCTCAAATCGGCCGACGGGCTCACCAGCCTGTTCGGCGCCATCGATATCGACCTCGGACACACGCCTGCATGAGCCAGCCCATCATCATCGACACCGATCCCGGCCAGGACGACGCCATCGCGCTGCTGCTGGCGGCGGCTTCGCCCGAGCTGGAGCTGCTGGGCATCACGGCCGTGGCCGGCAACGTGCCGCTGGCGCTGACGGCGCGCAACGCCCGCCTCGTCATGGAGCTGGCCGGCCGGCGCGACGTGCCCGTCTGCGCCGGCGCCGATACGCCGCTGAACGGCGTCCCGCTGGTGACGGCCGAGCACGTGCACGGCGACAACGGCCTGAACGGCGTCGAGCTGCCCGAGCCGACGCTGCCGCTGGACCCGCGCCACGCGGTGGACTTCATCGTCCAGACGCTGCGTGAGCGCGAGGCCGGCACGGTGACGCTGTGCCCGCTCGGGCCGCTGACCAACATCGCGCTGGCGCTGCGCCAGGCGCCGGACATCGCGCCGCGCATCAAGCGCATCGTGCTGATGGGCGGCGGCTTCTTCGAGGGCGGCAACATCACGCCGGCCGCCGAGTTCAACATCTATGTGGACCCGCAGGCCGCGCACGAGGTGTTCACCAGCGGCGTGCCGATCACGATGGCGCCGCTGGACGTCACGCACGAGGCGCTGACGACCGCCGCGCGCATCGCGCGCATCCGCGCCCTGGGCAGCCGCGTGGGCACTGCCGTGGCCGCCTGGATGGAGTTCTTCGAGCGCTACGACGAGGAAAAGTACGGCCAGGACGGTGGCCCGCTGCACGACCCCTGCGTCATCGCCTGGCTGCTGGCCCCGGCGCTGTTCACCGGGCGCGACTGCAATGTGCGCATCGAGACGCACAGCGAGCTGACGCGCGGCATGACCGTCATCGACTGGTGGGCCGTCACCGGCCTGCCGGCCAACGCCCACGTGCTGCGCCACGTCGATGCCGACGGTTTCTTCGCGCTGCTGACCGAGCGGCTGGCGCGCCTCTAGCCTTGCAGTGAGCGCGTCACCAGCCTGAAGTCCGGGTCCTCCGGGAAGGGCTTGGCCGTGAAGCCCAGGCCGCGCATCAGCTTGAGCATGTCGGTGTTGTTGCTCAGCACCAGGCCCTCGATGTCGGCCAGGCCCTTCTCGCGGGCCACGTCGGTGATGCCCTCCATCAGCCGCGAGCCCAGGCCCTTGCCGCCGAAGTCGTCGGCCACCAGCAGGCTGAACTCGCAGCTGGTCTGGTCGGGGTTGGTGATGATGCGCGACACGCCGACGATGCGCTCGCGCTCGTCGAAGCCGCCGTCGTCGCGCGCGGTGCGCTCGCGGTAGACGGCCACCAGCGCCATCTCGCGGTCGTAGTCGATCAGCGTCAGCCGCGCCAGCAGCCCCGGCGGCAGCTCCCTGATCGCGCTGGCGAAGCGGAAGTAGCGGCTCTCGGGCTTGAGCCCGCGCACCAGCTCCTGCAGCATTTGCGCGTCGTCGGGCCGCACCGGCCGCACGGTGACCTCGCCGCCGCCGGCCAGCGGCCAGACCTGCTCGAAGCGCGCGGGGTAGGGCAGGATGGCCAGGTGCGCATAGTCGAAGGCGCGCGGGCTGCCGGCCTGCGGGCCCGGCTGCAGCACGATGCGCGCGTCCACCGCGACGGCGCCGCTCTCGTCGACGATCAGCGGGTTGATGTCCATCTCGCGCAGCTGCGGAAACTCGCAGACCATTTCGCTGACGCGCAGCAGCACGCGCTCCAGCGCCTCCAGGTCGGCCGGCGCGCCGCCGCCCCAGCCCTCGGACAGCGTCTCGGCGACGCGGGCCCGCTCGATGAGTCGGCGCGCGAGGAACTGGTTCAGCGGCGGCAGCTCCATCGCTCGGTCGGCGATGAGCTCGATCATCGTGCCGCCGGCGCCGAAGACGATGGTGGGCCCGAAGGCCTCATCCGTCACCAGGCCCACGCAGACTTCCTGGCCGCGCCGGGCGCGGGCCATCTTCTGCACCGTGACGCCGTTGATGCGCGCCCGAGGCTGAAGGCGCTTCACACGCGCGACCATCTCGTTGTAGGTGTCGCGCGCGGCGGCGCCGCTCTGGATGTTCAGCGCCACGCCCTGCACGTCGCTCTTGTGGGCGATGTCGGGCGAGTCGATCTTCAGCGCGACGGGGAAGCCCATCTGCGTGGCCAGCATCATGGCCTCGTTGGCGCTGCGTGCCAGCACCGTCTGCGTGACCGGGATGTGGAAGGCCGCCAGCAGCGCCTTGCTCTCCATCTCGGTCAGCGTGCGGCGGCGTTCGGCCAGCACGCTCTCGATGAGCAGGCGCGCGGCCTCCACGTCCGGCTGCGCAAGGCTGGACATCGGCGGCGGCGTCTGCAGCAGCAGTTGCTGGTTGGCGTAGAACGAGGCGATGTTGCCGAAGGCGCCCACCGCCGCCTCGGGGGTGCGGAAGTTGGCGATGGAGCCATCGTTGAGCACGCGGCGCGCCTCCTGCACCGAGGCGTCGCCCATCCAGCAGCCCAGCAGCGGCTTGGCCGTGGCGGCCTTGGCGGCAACAACGGCGCGGGCCGTCTCGGTGGCGTCCGAGCCGATCTGCGGCGCATAGATGGCCAGCAGCCCGTCCACGGCCGGGTCCTGCGCGGCGGCCTCCAGCGCGGCGCGGAAATGCTCGGGCGTGGCCGCGGCCGACAGGTCGATCAGGTCCGCCAGCGAGGCCAGCTCGGGCAGGCGCGGCTGCAGCGCGCGGGCGACCTCGGGCGACAGCCTGCCCAGCTGCAGGCCGATCTCGCTGACCCAGTCCGCCGCCAGCACGCCGGGGCCGCCGCCGTTGGTGACGATGGCCAGGCGCTTGCCCACCGGGCGGTAGCGCGCGGCCAGGCATTTGGCGGCCGAGAACAGCTCGACGAAGCTGCGCACCCGCACCGCGCCGGCGCGGCGCAGCGCGGCGTCGAACACGTCGTCGCTGCCGACGATGGCGCGGCAATGGGTCAGCGCCGCCTCGTTGCCGGCGCTGCGCCGGCCGGCCTTGAGCACCACCACCGGCTTGGCATGCGCCGCCGAGCGCAGCGCGCTCATGAAGCGGCGCGCGCTGGAGATGCCTTCCAGATAGACGACGATGCTCTGCGTGCGCGCATCGGCGGCCAGGAAGTCCAGCACCTGGGCCAGGTCCACGGCCGCGTTGGGGCCCAGGGACACGACCTGGCTGAAGCCGACCTGGTTCTGCCGCGCCCAGTCCAGCATGGCCGCGGTCAGCGCGCCGGACTGCGACACCAGCGCCAGCGAGCCCTGGGCCGCCAGCGGGCCGGCGGCGCTCGCGTTCAGGTTCAGGTGCGGGCGTTGGAAGCCCAGGCAGTTGGGCCCCAGCAGGTGCACGCCCTCGCGGCGCGCGATGCGTTTGAGCTGGGCCGCCTGTCCCGGCTCGATGCCGTCGCTGACGATCAGCGCCGAGCGGCAGGCGATGCGGCCGGCGATCTCCAACGCACCGGCGATCTCCTCGACCGGCAGCGCGATGATGGCCAGGTCGGCCCGCGATCGCGCCAGATCGCCCAGCGTGCCGGTCGTCTCGCCGTGCAGGAACTGCGGCGGGCTGACACCTGGCGCCTGTGCCAGCGCCGCGCGCAGCACGCGGGCCTGGCGGGTCTGGCGCTCGGGCTCGTCCGGCGGGCCGGCGAAGACGACCACCGAACCAGGCATGAACAGAGGGGTCAGGAAATGGTTGTCCATGCGTGGGACTCTAGGGCCTTCGGGTTGTGACCAGAAAGCCTGCGCCCTGCTCCCGTCGTGTTAACAGGCCCTGGTCGGCCCCGATCAGTACCGTGACATGCGCCGCGACGCTGCGCGGCAGCGGGTTGAGCATATTGCCGCACGCCAGGTGCCTGCACCCATGCAAGATGCCCGGGCCGCGAGTCCCTTGACGCAGCGCAAGCGCGGGGCCGGTGGTTGCGCCCGGTGGCAAGATGGGCGCTCCATCCTGACCGGAGCCCGCCATGCCACGCCGCCGAATCGTTCTTGCCAGCGCCCCCGCGTGGCTGTTGCCGCTGCGTCCGGCCTGGGCGCTGAGCCTCACCGAGGGCGACGCCAATGCCGGCATCCGTGCCGCGCTGGAGCGCGGCGCGAACTCGGCCGTGGGGCTGTTGGGCAGGCAGGACGGCTTCCTGGGCAACCCGCTCGTGAAGATCGAGCTGCCTGGCTACCTGAAGGATGCCGCCCGGCTGCTGCGCTCCACCGGCCAGGGCGCCAAGCTGGACGAGCTTGTCACGGCAATGAACCGCGCCGCCGAAGCCGCGGTGCCGGCGGCCAAGCCGCTGCTCGTCAAGGCCGTGAAGGACATGAGCGTGGAGGACGGCCTGCGCATCCTGAAGGGCGGCGACGACTCGGTGACGCAGTTCTTCGCCGGCAAGACGAGAGAGCCGCTGCAGGCGCAGTTCCTGCCCATCGTCACGCAGGCGACGCAGAAGGTGTCGCTCGCCGACAAGTACAACGCCGTGGCCAAGAAGGCCGCGGGCTTCGGCCTGGTCAGGGGCGACGACGCCAACATCCAGCAATACGTGACGGGCAAGGCGCTGGATGGCCTGTACCGCATCATCGGCGAGGAAGAAAAGAAGATCCGCCGGGACCCGGTGGGCACCGGCAGCGCGATCCTGAAGAAGGTCTTTGGCGGCCTGGGCTGAGGCCTGCTAATACAACGTGGCCTGCTCCCGTCGTGTTGACAGGCCCTAGCTAGCGCTTGAGCTGCGCCTGCGCGCCGTCCAGCAGCAGGCACAGGGCGCGGTCGAACACCGTGTTGGGGTCGCCGGCCAGCGTCTGCGCCCAACCAGCGGCCAGCAGCGGGTACTGTGCCGCGTCCGGCGTGGCGGCCAGGGGGGAGGGCGGCGCGTCGGGCGCTTGCGCGGACTGCTCCTCCAGCACCCAGCCGACGACGAAGCGGCCCATCGACATCATCAACTGCGTGGCGGGGCCGGGCTCGAAGCCGGCGGCGCACAGCAGCTGCAAGCGCGCCTCGATGGACTCGAAATGCCCGGCGCCCGGCCGCGTGCCGGCATGCAGGCGCGCGCCGTCGCGGTAGGCCAGCAGCGCACGGCGAAAGCTGTGGCCGCTGGCCCGCAGCCAGTCCCGCCAATGCTGGCCGGGCATGGGGTCCACCTGCGGGTGGTTGTCCAGCACGACGGCCTCGGACATCGCGTCCAGCAGCGCCGCCTTGTTCTTGAAGTGCCAGTACAAGGTGGGCGACTGCACACCCAGCCGCTCGGCGAGCTTGCGGGTGCTCAGGGCGTCGATGCCGACCTCGTTCAACAACGCCAGCGCGGCGCGCAGCACGTCGTCGCGGTTGAGGCGGGGCGGGCGGTCGGGAGTGTTCATGTCTCTAGCAATGATAGAGATGCTGCGGCACAATCTTCTCTATCAATGATAGGGAATCTGTTGTGAGCCGAGCCTTGACCGTCATCCTGATCACGCTGCTGCTGGATGCGGTGGGCATGAGCCTGGTATTCCCCATCCTGCCCGGGCTGCTGCGTGAGCTGGCCGGGGCCGAGGTCACCAGCCACCACTACGGCGCGCTGCTGGCGGTGTACGCGGGCATGCAGTTCCTGTTCTCGCCGGTGCTGGGTGCGCTGAGCGACCGCTTCGGCCGCCGGCCGGTGCTGCTGGCCTCGCTGGCGGGCGCTGCGGCCGACTATGTGC
This sequence comes from Roseateles sp., assembly GCF_965229315.1. Taxonomy (GTDB): domain Bacteria; phylum Pseudomonadota; class Gammaproteobacteria; order Burkholderiales; family Burkholderiaceae_C; genus Pelomonas. The sequence continues at coordinate 255,061 of NZ_CBDDJA010000001.1, read as the reverse complement.
TGATGGCGATGGCGCCCAGCCTCGCCTGGCTGTACGTCGGACGCGTGCTGTCTGGCATCACGGGCGCCAGCATGGCGGTCGGCACCGCGTACATCACCGACGTGACGCCGGAGGCCGACCGCGCCAGGCGCTACGGCCAGATGGGCGCGGCCATGGGCCTGGGCTTCGTCGTCGGGCCGTTGCTCGGCGGCGCCTTGGGCGAATGGTCGCTGCGCGCGCCCTTCGTCGCCGCGGCGGTGATGAACGCGCTGAACTTGGGTGTGGCTTGGCGGTCGCTGCCCGAGTCCAACCAGAACCGCACCGCCCAGCTGGACGCCGGCAAGCTCAACGCATTCGCGTCGCTGCACCGGCTCCAGGGCAAGCCGCCACTGCTGCCGCTGGTGGGCGTGTTCGCGGTGATCGCGCTGGCGTCGCAGGTGCCGGGGTCGCTGTGGATCCTGTACGGCCAGGACCGCTACGGCTGGAGCGCCTGGGTGGCGGGTCTGTCGCTGGCCTGCTACGGCGCACTGCACGCCATCTCTCAAGCCTTCGTCACCGGGCCGATGGTGGCCAGGCTGGGCGAGAAGCGTGCGCTGCTGGCCGGTATGGCGGCAGACGGCCTGGGCTTCGTGCTGATCGGCGTGGCCACGGCGGGCTGGATGCCGTTCGCGCTGCTGCCGCTGTTCGCCGCCGGCGGGCTGGCCCTGCCCGCGCTGCAGGCCGTGCTGGCGCGCCAAGTGGACGAGCAGCGGCAAGGCGAATTGCAAGGCACGCTGGCCAGCATCGCCAGCCTGATCGGCGTCGGCGGGCCGCTGGTCGTCACCGCCGCGTTCGCCGAGACGCGGCCGCACTGGCCGGGCAGCGTCTGGATCGCCGCGGCGGCGCTGTACCTGCTCGCGCTGCCGCTGCTGTTCAGCCGGCGGGCACGCGGGGCTTAGAAGTCGGACTTGCCGCTGCGCCCGGCCTTGATGCCGCTGCGCTTGGCCTTGCCTTCCAGCCGCCGCTGCGTCGAGCCATAGGTCGGCTTGGTCGCCCGCCGCGCCTTGGGCACGTGCGCGGCGGCCTGCACGAGTTCGATCAGCCGCGCCACCGCGTCCGCCCGGTTGCGCTCCAGGCTGCGCGAGTCCTGGGCCTTGATGACGACCACGCCGTCGGCCGTGATGCGCTGGTCCGGCCAGGCCAGCAGCCGCGCCTTGACCGCCTCGGGCAGGCTGGATGCGCGGATGTCGAAGCGCAGGTGGACGGCGTTGGACACCTTGTTGACGTTCTGCCCGCCCGGGCCGCTGGCGCGGATGGCGTCGAAGTCGAGCTCGCCCGGCTGGGGCGACCAGCTCAGCTTCGCAGTCATTCAGGCACTGCGCACGGGCACGCGCGGTGCCACGGCGCACATCAGCTCGTAGCCGATGGTGCCGGCGGCCCGGGCCACCTCGTCGATGGGCAGCCGGCTGCCGTGCGGCCCCTCGCCCCACAGCGTGACCTCGCTGCCGAAACCGCTGCCGGGCAAGGCATCCAGGTCCACGGCCAGCATGTCCATGGACACGCGGCCCAGCGTGCGCGTGCGCTGGCCGTCCACCAGGATGGGCGTGCCGGTGGGCGCGTGGCGCGGGTAGCCGTCGGCATAGCCGCAGGCGACGATGCCCACGCGCTGTGCGCGCTCGGCCGTGTAGGTGCTGCCATAGCCGATGGTGTCGCCGGGCTGCACCTGCTGCACGCCGATCACCTTGGAGCGCAGCGTCATGGCCGGGCGAAGGTCCCAGTGGGCGGCGTCGTGCTCGGGGAAGTCCGGCACGCCGCCGTAGACCATGATGCCCGCGCGCACCCAGTCGGCTGCCGTGCGGCCGGGGTGGCGCAGCGTGGCGGCGCTGTTGGCGATGGTGCGTTCGCCGGCCAGTCCGTCGGCGGCGGCCTCGAAGGCGGCCAGCTGGTGGGCGATGCCGTCGATGCCCTGTCGCATCGCATCGGCGTCGGAGAAATGCGTCATCAGCCCGATCTCGTCGACCTGCGGCAGCGCCTCCAGCCGCGCGTAGGCGGCGCGGAACGCGGCGGGCGGGAAGCCCAGCCGGTTCATGCCCGAGTTCAACTTGAGGAAGACACGGTGCGGCTCGTGCGTCTTGTGCATGGCCAGCCAGTCGATCTGCTCCTGGCAGTGCACGGCGTGCCACAGCTTCAGCCGCGAGCACAGCTCCAGGTCGCGCGGCTCGAACACGCCCTCCAGCAGCAGGATGGGGCCGCGCCAGTCCAGTGCGCGCAGCCGTTCGGCCTCGGCCAGGTCCAGCAGCGCGAAGCCGTCGGCCGCGCGCAGGCCCTCGAAGGCGCGTTCCACGCCATGACCATAGGCGTTGGCCTTGACGACGGCCCACACGCGGGCATTCGGCGCCCGCGCGCGGGCGCGAGCGAGGTTGTGCGCCAGGGCTTCGGGATGGATCAGGGCTTCGATGGGACGCGGCATGCCGGCATTTTCGCGTGCCTGAGAGCAAGGCTTCGTGAAGGGTGCGCATGCTATAAACCCGCGCCGTCCCCGTTTATCGGCCTACAAGCAGAGACAGTTCAGGATTGCGCCCCCGCCCGATGAAACGTGGCTTCTACACCATCATGTCGGCGCAGTTCTTCAGCTCGTTGGCTGATAACGCGCTGTTCGTCGCTGCCGTCGAGTTGCTGCGGTCCTCCGGCGCCGCCGAGTGGCAGCGCGCCGCGCTGGTGCCGATGTTCGCGCTGTTCTATGTCGTGCTGGCGCCCTTCGTCGGGGCCTTCGCGGATGCGGTGCCCAAGGGCAAGGTGATGTTCTTCGCGAACAGCATCAAGGTGATCGGCTGCCTGATGATGCTGTTCGGCGCCCATCCGCTGATGGCCTACGCCATCGTGGGCCTGGGTGCGGCGGCTTACTCGCCCGCCAAGTACGGCATCCTGACCGAACTGCTGCCGCCGTCGCAGCTCGTCAAGGCCAATGGCTGGATCGAGGGGCTGACCATCACGTCCATCATCCTGGGCGTGCTGCTGGGCGGGCAGCTCATCGGCGACCATGTGTCGGGCCTGCTGCTGCAGATCGACGTGCCCATGGTCGACACCGGCATCGACACGCCGCCCGAGGCGGCCATCGCCAGCCTCGTGGCGCTGTACGTGCTGGCGGCACTCTTCAACCTGCGCATCCCGCGCACGTCGGCGCCGCTGCAGCCCGTGGCGCACAGCGTGCTGGGCCTGGTGCGCGACTTCTCGTCCTGCAACAGCCGGCTCTGGCAGGACAAGCTGGGCCAGATCTCGCTCGCGACGACGACCCTCTTCTGGGGCGTCAGCGGCAACCTGCGCTACATCGTGCTGGCCTGGGCCGCTGCGGCGCTGGGCTACGGCACACAGCAGGCGTCGTCGCTGGTGGGCGTCGTCGCCATCGGCACAGCGGTGGGCGCGGTGGCCGCGTCGGTCTACTGCCGGCTCGACAAGGCCACCTCGGTGATCCCTCTGGGCATCGCGATGGGTCTGCTGGTCATCTTCATGAACGTCATCAGCAACGTCTGGGTGGCCGCGCCGTTCCTGATCCTGCTGGGCGGCATCGGCGGCTACATGGTGGTGCCGATGAACGCGCTGCTGCAGCACCGCGGCCACAACCTGATGGGCGCCGGGCGCAGCATCGCGGTGCAGAACTTCAACGAGCAGGCCTGCATCCTCGGCCTGGGCGCGTTCTACACGGCGATGACGCGCTTCGGCCTGTCGGCGTTCGGCGCGATCACGATCTTCGGTGTCGTCGTGGCCGGCACGATGTGGTGGATCCGGCGCTGGCACCAGCGCAACCTCGTGGCGCACAAGGCCGAGGTCGAGCACCTGCTCGACCTGGCCCGCAGCGACGACCTGAAGCCGGTGGACAGATAGCCCCCCCCCACCGGCTGACGCCGGCCGATCAACTCAAGAACTGATGCTTGATCCGCGGCCCTTGCGGCTGGGGGTGGGCTGGATCAGGTGCTTGCCTTCCAGCACGGCCTCGATGTGCTCGCTCCAGGCGCGGGCAATCTTGAAGCAGCCGCTGTGGTTCAGGTGGATTTCGTTGTGCCAGTCGCCGCTGATGCCGGTGGAGCCCGGTGCGGCCAGCGCCAGCGGCACGGCGGTCGAGTCGAAGATGAAGAGGCCGGGGAAGGCCTCCTTGTCCGCCGCCATGCCCTTGAGCAGCTGCGCCAGGTGGAACACCATCAGCCGGCTGACGGCTGCCCAGTCGGCGCTGGGCACGCCGTAGGACTTCAGTGCCGGGTAGAGCCACGGGCCGCTGGCGCCCAGCTCGTCGCTGGTCTCGGCGCCCGCCGGGCGAGGCATGGGCACCGCATAGCAGTGCATGAACACCGGCTTGCCGGCCGACGGCCCCTGGTTGCGCAGGCTCAGCAGGTGCCTGACGTTGGCGCGCAGGTAGTCGGCGTAGGTGGTCCAGCCCGGCTCGGAGAAGTAGCGGGCGACGCCGGCAGACGGCGGCCCCCACTCGGTCTGGCGGCGCAGCAGGCGCAGCTCCAGCGGGATGGCCTCGCCGCTGCCGTCCTGCGCCGGCGTGCGCGCGGCGGCGATCAGGTCATTGCCGCCCACGGACAGCAGGATGCCGTCCCAGGTGCGCGCCCCGGGCCCGGCCAGCAGGCTCACGAACTCGGGGCTGGACTGCAGGTCCACCATGTGCGACAGCGCGTTGCCCGTGCCGGCGCAGTTCACCGTCATGGCCTTGCTCTTGAAGACCAGCTCCTGCAGCAGGTTGGCGTGGGCGTTGAGCTTGGCGCGCGCGTTCGAGAACCACGAGTCGCCCTGGGCCAGCAGCTTCCAGCGGAAGTTGTCGAAGTCGGGCGGTGTGCCGCCGGCGAGATCGGCCGGGGTGTAGCAAGCCAGGTGATCCATGGACGTGGGTGGGGGTGACTGAGGTTGCTGACCGACGGCCCGCCCCGGCAGGGCGGGAGCCTGAGTTCGCGCGATTGGACGGCCAGCCGCGCGCCGGGCGCCATGCTACAAACCCTGGGGCTTATACAGCGGTAGTATGGGCGCCCTTTCTAGGGGGAGCCCATGAGCGAAAGCGTCTTCGACTTCCAGGCCGTCTCCATCCGCGGCGAGCCCGCGGACCTGGCGGCACAGCGCGGCAAGGTACTGCTGATCGTCAACACGGCCAGCGAATGCGGCTTCACGCCGCAGTTCAAGGGCCTGGAACAGCTCTGGGAAGACTACGGGCCCCAGGGCCTCGTGGTCATCGGCTTCCCGAGCAACGAGTTCGGCGGGCAGGACCCGGGCGGCAACGACCAGATCGCCAGCTTCTGCGAGCTGAACTACGGCGTCAGCTTCCCGATGATGGCCAAGACCCGCGTCAACGGCAGCGAGGCCCACCCGCTGTGGAAGTTCCTGAAGAGCGAGAAGCCCGGCTTCCTCGGCACCGAGGCCATCAAGTGGAACTTCACCAAGTTCCTCGTCGGCCGCGACGGCCAGGTCATCAAGCGCTATGCGCCCAACGACGCGCCCGAGAAGATGCGCGGCGACATCGAGGCGGCACTGGTGAAATGATGCCCCTCGCCCAGGCCCTCTCCGCTGAACACGGGTCGGCCTGATCGGTCTTGCAGACCGCGCTGCGGCAGTGCCGCAGCCCTTCGGCAGGCACATCGCGCCCACTGGGCGCCATGTGTCCGGCCTCAGCCCCCGAGGGGACGGCGATGCTTGCGGCATTGAGCCGCAAGCACATCGCCAATGCGGGCCGGCTTGGGAGCGGCCCGGCGCTCGGCCCGCGCGGAGACACTGATCTGCTACTCGCGGTCGCCGCGCCACAGCCAGTGTCCGCGCCCGCGGCGCACCCGGCCCGCGGCCTCCGCGCTGGCGAGCAACTCGTTGGCCGTCTGCCGCGACAGGTGGGCCAGCCGCGCCAATTCGGCCTGCGTGGCCGTCACCTCCAGCCAGCCGTCGCCCGCCGCACGGCCGCGCTCGCGCGCCAGCTGGGCCAGCGCCAGCACGAAGCGCTCGGCTGCGCTCTGGTGCCGCGCCGCCTGCAGCAGCCGCAGCGTGCCGTCGTGGCGGCGCGCGAACTCGGCCAGCAGCGCCCGCGCGAAGCCCGGCATCTCGTCCATCAGCAGCACATAGGCCTCGCGGCCGATGACCAGCACCTCGCTCGCGCCGCGCGCCACGGCCTCATACTCCGTCGGCTGCCCGGCCGCGAACGCCGCCAGGCCGAACAGGCGCGGCGCACCGACGTGTTCGATGACCGACACCGTGCCGTCGAGGCCGGTGAAGCGCGCCTCGATTTCGCCGGCCGCCACCGCGTAGAAGGCGGTCGGGCGATGCCCCGGCACGAACAGGCTGCGCCCGCTGGCCAGGCGGCGGCAGTGCACCAGCGCCGGCAGCCGGGCGGCGACGGCGGCGGGCAGCGCCAGGTCGGGAAAGTTGGCGTCCAGCACGCGCCGTGGCGTGTCGTTGTGGGCGTCTTTCCCGGGCATGGCGCATTGTCGGCTGGCCGACACAAGACGCCGCCGTGCCTGCCTATGCTGGCGGCATGACACACGAGGAACTGGGCGAGTTGCTGCGCCGCTTCGGCCGCGAGGAATGCAGCCGCGAACCGCTGTACGCCGCGCTGTGCGCCGTGGCAGCCGGCAGCGCGTGGGCGCTCGCGCTGCTGGCCGAGGCGCCGCCCGAGCAGCGCAAGGCCAACCTGCTGCTCGCGGCGCTGCACGAGCGCGTGCTGGCCGGCGCAGCGCCCGGGCTCGCGGCCTACTACCGCAGCGCGGGCGGCGAGCGCGCGCCCGACGCGGGCCTGGCCGCGGCATTGGCGGGCTGCCTCGAACGCGAGTGGCCCACCCTCGTGCAGCACCTGCGCCATGGCGCCACGCAGACCAACGAGGTCGCCCGAGGCGCCGCGATCTGGCCGGCCCTGGGCGCCGTGGCCCGCGCCACCGGCCGGCGCCGGCTGGCGCTGCTGGACTTCGGCTGCAGCGCCGGCCTCAACCTCGGCGTGGACCAGTACGCGCTGCGTTATCGCGCCGACGATGGCGCCTGCCACGATCGCGGCGCCCCGCGCGATGGCGTGCGCGCCGAGATCGAGTCGCGCTGGCTGGGCGCCGCGCCGCTGCCCGACGCGGGCGACTGGCAGCTCGCGCAGCGCGACGGTCTGGACCCGGCGCCGGTCGATGTCACCGACCCCGCGCGCCTGCGCTGGCTGCAGGCGTGCCTCTGGCCGCACGACGCCACCCGGCGCGAGCGCCTGGCGCGCGCGGCCGCGCAGGTCCGGCAGCTGCCGCACCGCTTGCACGCGGCCGACGATTGCATCGCCGCCATCGAGCCTTGGCTGGTCGGGCTGCCGGCCGGCGTGCAGCCGGTGCTGCTGACGAGCTGGGTGCTGTACTACCTGGGCAGCGCCGACCTCGCGCGGCTGCGCGCCACCGCGGACCGGCTGGCGCTGCGCCACGGCCTGGCGTGGGTCGCCGGTGAGCTGCCAGCCCTGAGTGCCCGCGACGCCACCGTGCCGCCGCTGCCCGCGCTCCCGCCTGACGAGACGGCGGCGTCGGCCACGCTCTGGACGCTGCGCCGGGCCGCTGCAGGCGCCATCGACGAGCAGGTGCTGGGCTGGTCGCATCCGCATGGCCGCTGGGTGGCCTGGGCCGGCTGACGGGCGCACCTCGGATAATCGCGGCTTCCCCACCGGAGCCCTGACCCATGTTCGAGCACGTCGATGCCTACGCCGGCGACCCCATCCTGAGCCTCAACGAGGCCTTCCAGAAGGACCCCCGCGCCGACAAGATCAACCTGTCCATCGGCATCTACTTCGACAACGACGGCCGCATCCCGATGCTGCCCTCCGTGCGTGCCGCGGAGCTGGCCGTCGTCGAGGCCGCCGGCCCGCGGCCCTACCTGCCGATGGAAGGCGCGGCCAACTTCCGCAGCGCGGTGCAGGCGCTGCTGTTCGGCGCGGAGCACCCGGCGATCCAGGCCGGCCGCATCGCCACCATCCAGGGCGTGGGCTCCAGCGGCGGCCTGAAGGTCGGCGCGGACTTCCTGAAGCGCTACTTCCCCGACAGCCACATCTACCTGTCCGACCCGACCTGGGACAACCACCGCGCCGTGTTCGAGGGCTCGGGCCACACCTGCGAGAGCTACCCCTACTACGACCCCGCCACCGGCGGGCTGAAGTTCGATGCGCTGCTGGCGTTCTTCAAGGCCTTGCCCATGCGCAGCGTCGTCGTCATGCACGCCTGCTGCCACAACCCCACCGGCGTGGACCTGACGCAGGACCAGTGGCGCGCGCTCGTGCCCGTCATCCGCGAGCGCAGCCTGCTGCCGTTCCTGGACCTGGCCTACCAGGGCTATGGCGACGGCATCGAGGAAGACGCCTTCGCGCCGCGCCTGCTGGCCGACGAAGGCCTGCCTTTCCTGATCGCCAACAGCTTCTCCAAGAGCATGAGCCTGTACGGCGAGCGCTGCGGGGCCCTGAGCGTGGTCTGCCCCGACGCTGGCCAGGCGGCCCGCGTGCTGGGCCAGATGAAGTTCATGATCCGCCGCAACTATTCCAACCCGCCCATGCATGGCGGCCAGGTGGTCGCCAAGGTGCTGACCGACCCGGCGCTGCGCGCGATGTGGGAGGGCGAGGTGGCGCAGATGCGCGAGCGCATCCAGGGCATGCGCCGCCAACTGCACGACGTGCTGGCAGCCCGGCTGCCGGGCCGCGACTTCAGCTACTTCCTGACCCAGCGCGGCATGTTCAGCTACACCGGCCTGACGGCCGGGCAGGCAGACCGGCTGAAGGACGAGTTCGGCGTCTACATCCTGCGCTCGGGCCGCATGTGCGTGGCGGGGTTGAACACGCGCAACGTCGAGACGACCGCCGCGGCCATGGCGGCCGTGCTGGGCGGCTGACAGGCAACGCGGCCCTTGGCCGCCCTTGGCGGCACTGCCCGGCCATCGTGGCGCTCGCGTGCGCCCTGTCGGCCGGCGCCCGGCCGTCGGACCGCCTCATCGACTGAGGTCAGCGCCGCCTGCCCGGCAGCGCGCATGAATCGACGCCATGCTCGGCACGCGCCGACGGCGCCGCCATGCTGCGCGATACCGGTGTTCACCGACCTGACCGCCGAGAGCCGGCGCCAGTACCGCGGCGTCTTCGACAGCTTCTTCCAGCGCCGCAGCCAGCCCACGCCGGGGCTCTGAGGGGCGATCCATGGTCGCCGGGCGGATGCCCGCCGGTTATGGGTGGCGCCCTGGCTTTCATTGGCAGCGCGCCAACCCCTCTCTTAACCTGCGCCGCTACATGAGAGTCTCAGCGGCAGGATGAAGCATTGCGTGGTGATCGGCGGCGGCGTGGTGGGCCTGACCACGGCCTGGGCGTTGCTGGAGCGCGGGCATGGCGTGACGCTGGTCGAGCGCGATGGCGAGGTGGCGCTGGGCGCCAGCCGCGCCAACGGCGGCCAGCTGAGTTACCGCTATGTGTCGCCGCTGGCCGATGCCGGCGTGCCGCTGAAGGCGCTGCGCTGGCTGCTGGACCCCGACGGCCCGCTGCGCTTCAAGCCCGAGGCGAGTTGGGCGCAGTGGTCCTGGCTGATCGCCTTCCTGCGCAACTGCCGCGGCCCGGTCAACCGGCTCACGACCGCGCGGCTGCTGGCGCTGGGCGCCTACAGCCAGGCCTCCTTCCAGCGCCTGCACGCCGAGGCCGGTCTGGGCGACGCGATCGCGCTGCGCACGCCGGGCAAGCTGGTCATGTACCGCAAGGCGGCCGAGTTCGCGCGGGTGGCGTCGCGTGTGCAGCCCGGGGGCGCCGAGCAGGCCTTGTCGCATGACGACTGCGTCGCGCTGGAGCCCGCGCTGGCCGACACCGAGGCGACGCTGGCCGGCGGCATCTTCACGGCCGGCGAGGCGGTGGCCGACTGCCACGCCTTCTGCGGCGAGCTGTACGCGCGCTTGAGTGCCCACAACGGTTTCCGCGGCAGGCTGGCGCAGCGCGTCACCGGGTTCAAACGCGATGCGCAGGACCGTGTGACCGGGGTGGTCACCGATGCCGGAGAGGTCGGCGCCGACGCCGTCATCCTCGCCGCCGGCCTGCACAGCCGCGCGCTGGCCGAGCCGCTGGGCATCCGGCTGCCGCTGTACCCGCTGAAGGGCTACAGCCTCACCGCGCCCATCACCGCCGGGCACCGCGCACCCGAGGTCAGCGTGACGGACTTCGAGAAGAAGATCCTCTACGCCCGCATCGGCCAGCAACTGCGCGTGGCCGCGATGGTGGACCTGGTCGGCGACGACGCACGCCTGGACGCCGGGCGGCTGGCCTCGCTGCAGCGCTCCGTGCGCGCCACCTTCCCGAACGCGGCCGACTACGACCAGGCGACGCCCTGGGCCGGCCTGCGCCCTGCCACGCCCAGCGGCGCGCCCATCCTGGGCGCCAGCGGCGTGCCCGGGCTGTGGCTCAATGTGGGCCATGGCGCGCTGGGCTTCACGTTCTCCTTCGCGACCGCCAACATCGTCGCCGAGCTGGTGTCCGGTCGCGCCAGCCCGCTGCCGCTGGACGGCCTGAGCCTATGAAACCCCCACGCTCGCTCCGCTCGCTGCCCCCCGAGGGGGCCTCGGCGGCTCCGGGCGGCCAAGCGCTGTTGCCATGACGCCCGACGACCTCGCCCAGGCGCTGCGCGCGGCCGTGCTGGCGCAGCGCTTCGAGACGACGGCCGACGGCCTGCAGCACGGTGCGCCGCTGGGCTGGCACCCGAGCATCGACCTGGCCGTGGCGGTGTTCCCGCGTGGCGGCGCGCCGGTCTGCGCCAACGTGCTGTTCTCGCGCGAGCAGCCGCAGGGGTTGGTGGCGCACTTCGCGGGAGAGTTCGGCGCCGTCGGCAACATCCGCTTCCACGCCGACGTGCGCAACGCGGCCGGCGATTCCTACGCGTGGCTGCCCGGTTCGGACTGGTCCCGCATCGACTTCCCCGCCTGGTTCGGCAGCGGGCCGCGGTTCGTCGCGCCGTACCCGGCGTCGCTGCTGAAGACGATGGTGGCCGTCGGCATCGGCCGGCTCGTGGACGCCGGCCGCAGCGACTGGGCGCTGCCCCTGCTCTACGCCGACAAGACCCGGCCCGTGGGCGACTGGCTGTTCGACATGATCACCGTCAGCAGCAACGAGGCGACGTCGGCGCTGGTGGCCCACCTGCATGCGCGCGGCGCCATCCGACGCGAAGGCGGCGTGGAGGTGCACAACGAGCTGCACGATCTGTTCGCTGCGCAAGGCCTGCCGGGCCTGATGATCGCCAACACCCAGCCCGATGGCGGCTGGGGCAATGGCGCCGGCTCGGGCGTGGGGCAGATCCAGATGACGGCCTGGGACGCGCTGCGGCTGATGTGGCGGGTGGATGCCGACGCGCCTGTTCAGCCACCGCTGGTCAGCGACGCCAGCCGCGCCGTCATCCGCCGCGCGCTGGACGCGCAGCAGCTGCACCACATCCTGAACAGCGAGTCGCTGCGCGCGCTGCCGGGCTGGGTGCCGGGCATCCCGGGCACGGCGCGCTTCGCGCACAAGACCGGCAACACGCAGAACTACAGCGCCGACGCCGGCATCGTGCACGACGGCGACCTCCACTACCTGATCGCGATCACCACCAGCCTCGGCAGCCGCTACGCGCCGCACCCCGATGCGGCGACCACGTGGAAGCTGCCGGCGCTGGGCGCGAGCATCCACGCATGGCTGACCACCCATTCCTGATCCCGCCGCTGCCGCGCGGCGCCCGCATCGCCGTCATCGCGCCGGCCGGCCCGCCCCGACCCGGCCGGCTCGATCCGGTCGAAGGCTGGCTGCGTGAGCGCGGCTATGCGCCCACGCTGCTGCCGAGCTGCTTCGGCAGTCAACAGGGTCACGGACCGCTGGACTTCCTCGCCGCACCCGACGACGTGCGGCTGGCGGACGTGCAGGCGGCCTTCGGCAACCCGCGGTTCGACGCCGTGCTCGCGCTGCGCGGCGGCTCGGGCTGCATCCGCCTGCTCGACGGCCTCGACCTCGACCGGCTGGCGGCGGCTGACAAGCTGCTGATCGGCTACAGCGACCTCACCGTGCTGCATGCGCTGCGCACGCGCGCCGGCATCGCGTCGCTGCACGCGCCCATGCCGGCCAGCGACTGGGGCCTGCCGGGATCGGCGGCCGACACCGAGGCGCTGTTCGACCGCCTGGCGCGCGGCTGGCGCTCGGGCGATGTCATCGGCCATGCCGCCCCGCACCCGCTCAACCACGGCGGCCGCGCACGCGGCACGCTGATCGGCGGCAACCTGGCGATGTTCTGCGCGCTGCTGGGCACGCCCTACCTGCCCGACGTGGACGGCGCGCTGCTGTTCATCGAGGACATCAGCGAAGAACCCTACCGCGTGGACCGCATGCTGACGCAGCTGCGCCTGTCGGGCGTGCTGGGCCGCATCGCCGGCCTGGTGCTGGGCAGCGTCAGCGGCGCCGAGCCGCCCGACGCCGTGCTGGCCGACCACCTGCCGACGTTGCGCTGCCCCGTGCTGGCCGGCTGGCCGTCGGGCCACGGCCAGCCCAACCGGCCGCTGCCGCTGGGCGTCGTCGCCGACATGGACGTCGCGGCCGGCACGTTGACCCTGGCCTGAAATGAGCCGTTCTGTCGCTGCCCGCAACTGAGCGGTTGGCAGCGCGTCGAGCGGGCGCGGCCCTGTTGCCGCCGTCGCTGGGCACGGTCGGAGGGCGCCACCCCATTCACGCAGGTTATGCCACGTTCGCAAAGCGTGATCGTGTTGAAAGCCACGACCGAGGAACGTCCCTCTGGTGCGCCGCTCGGGCTGTGGCAATCATCGTGTCAACGCATTTCTTTGCAGGAGTACATGATGAAGCTGACTCGAATCGCCTGTGCAGCAACGCTGCTGTGCTTGAGCGGAGCGTCGCTGGCCCAAGCGGCCGGCGACGCACAGCCCGGACAGAAGCTTGAGAAGATCACCATCACCGGTTCGAGCATCAAGCGCTTGGCCGACGAGAAGGCCATGCCCATCGAGGTGATGACGGCCACGCAGATCCGCCAACTGGGCCTGACCAGCATCGACCAGATCGTCGACAGCCTGGCCGCCAACGTTGGCGGCCAGACCAACCAGGTCACCAACAACGCGGTGTTCGGCGGTGACGGCGAAAAGACCTATGGCGGAGCGAACTTCGCCAACCTGCGCGGCCTTGGCCCCAACGGCACGCTGGTGCTGCTCAACAGCCGCCGTATTGCCACGCACGGCATGAGCGGCGGTGCGGTGGACCTGAACTCCATCCCGATGGATGCCATCGAACGGGTGGAGGTGCTCAAGGACGGTGCCTCAGCCATCTACGGCACAGACGCCATCGGTGGTGTCATCAACTTCATCACGAAGACAAGCTACCAGGGTGCGTCGTTGAGTGGCAGCTATTTCACCCCGGAGGCGTCGGGGGGGGGCCAGACGGCTCGGCTGTCCGGCTCCTTCGGCTGGGGCGATCTGACTCGTGACGGTTTCAATCTGATGGCCACGTTGACGGTGGACAACAAGCGCATTCTGCGCGGCACGGATCGTTCCTGGGCTACGGGCTACCAGCCCGACCTGTTCCTCACGCCCGACAGCTCGAGCTCAGTCCACGCCAACATCATCAACCAAACGGGCACGGCACTGGGCACTGCGGGCACGATGGTAGGCAACACTGGCGACACCACTCGCTACACCAACCTGAACCTGCTCGCCATCCGCGGCGAGTGCGAGTCCATCCCTAACCAGGTGCCCATGGCGCCGAACATCCAGATCTGGGATCTGCTCGGCTACACCAAGGCCAACGCGACCTATCGATGCGCGCGCGACTACGGTCGAAACTACATGCTGAGCTCGCCGCAGGACTCCGTGAACGGCATGCTGCGTGGCACGTTCAACATCAACGACAACCATCGAGCCTCCGTCGAAGTGTTGGCGTCGGACGTCAAGAACCGCGGCGAATACTCGTCGATACAGATCAGCACGGGCAACACGGTTTCGGCAAGCGGCGTGAGGTCCAACACGCTGCTCTACCCCACCAGCCCGTACTACCTGAACATGAAGCAGTTGGTGAACGCGGCTCAGTTCGATCCGACGCTGCCCATTGCCTATCGCGTCAACTTCCTGAACGACCTCGGTCTGCGAGTCCGTGAGAACGAGACGAAGAATCTGCGCGTACAGACGGCGCTGGAAGGCAGCATCGGTGAACTGGACTACTCCGTGGGCGCCGGCTATGGCGAATCCAAGAGTTCTGCGACGCTGATCAATGGCTTCCCCAACACGAAGAAGCTGGTGGATTTGCTCGCGTCAGGCAAGTACAACCCGTTCATCACGGCAGGTCAGACTCAGACAGCAGACGTCGTCGCTGCCTTCGAAGCCATGCAGATGCGTGGCAAGATCTACGACGGCAAGACCAGCGTCAAACAGTTTGACGCCACGATATCCGGCCCGATAGGCAATTTCCTTGCCGGTCCGGTGGAGTTCGCGCTTGGTGTCAACGCGCGCCAGGAGTCTTATGCGTTCTCGGGCTCGACGGGCTTCCTCTGCGTCGACAGCATCACCGGTACGACGCTGGCGACCTACGACAACGCCGCACTGACGTTCGGCTGCCCGGGCAACAGCTCGTCGCCCAGCCTGTCGCGCAAGGTAGGTGCCGTGTTCGGCGAATTGGTGACGCGCCCCATCAAAGACATGGAGGTCACGCTGCAAGCGCGTTACGACCGCTACCAAGTCATCGGCGGCACGACGAACCCCAAGATCGGCGTCAAATACCAGCCCATCGAAACGGTGCTGCTGCGGGCCTCGGCCAATACCGGCTTCCGCGCGCCGACGCCGCAGCAGATCAACCAGGGCGTGGTCGAGTCCCAACTGACGGGGCAATTCCGCGATCCAGTGTTGTGTGCGGATGTCAACAACCCGACCGACGCTTCGCAATGCGCCCGCCTGAGCATGCCTTATCGCGCGGGCGGCAACCCGGCCTTGAAACCCGAGACGTCCCGCCAGGCCACCGCCGGCTTCGTGTTCGCGCCCAACAAGGACTTCCAGGCGACCGTGGACTACTGGCAGATCAGCATGAGCGATCGAATCCGCCAGTTGAGCACGAGCGAGATGATCTCAAACTACGACGTCTACAAGGATTACTTCGTTCGTGATCCGGCCACCAACATCGTCCAATACATCCAGGCTGGCTGGGTCAATTCCGCCGGCAGCAAAACCAAGGGTGTGGACTTCGGCCTGGTACAGATGTTTGACGCGCTGGACGGCCGCTTCACCGCGTCGCTGAACGGCACGAAGATGATCAGCGCCAAGGAGCAGACGCGCGAGAACGCGCCCGTCATCGAGTACGTGGGTAAGTGGAACAACACGACGCTCTACCTGCCCTGGCGTGTCAACGCCAGCCTGGGCTATCGCACCGGCCCGTGGAACGTGACGCTGTCTGGCATCTACCGTGACCGCTACGAAGACCAAAACCGCGGCCCTCTGGCTGCCGGCGGCGCCAACTACACGACCAACCAGCCTTACACACGCACGGTGAACGCTTACTCGACGTTCAATCTGGTGGGCAGCTATAGCGGCATCAAGGGCCTGACCGTGACCGGCACCGTCATCAACCTGACCGACAAGCAGCCGCCGTTCACCTGGCACAACATCGACAGCGCCGCCGGCGCCGGTTGGGATCCTCGCGTCGCGGATCCGCGCGGTCGCACCTGGGGCATCGCGTTCCGTTGGGCCACGGAGTAAGCTTTTCCGGCCTCTTGCCCAAGCCCCCTCACGGGGGCTTTTTCATCTTCCGACCCGCACACGCGCCGCGGCGTCCTTCTGTCCTCAGCCATGCAGTCCATCACCGAAGCCCAGGTCGCCGCCGTCCTCGACCTCCCCGGCGCCATCGCCGCACTGCGTGCCGCCTTCGCCCAGCACGGCCGCGGCCAGGCCCAGGTGCTGGCCCGCCACCGCGCGACGGCGCCCATCGGCGGGGCCAGTCTCGCCATCAGCGCGATGGGCGCCATCCTCGAGGCGGACACCACGGCCGACGGCGACCTGCCCGCCGTGCTCGGCACCAAGGTCTATTCGGCCCGCAACGGGCGCTACCACTTCGTCGTCACGCTGTTCTCGGCCACCACCGGCGAGGCGCTGGCGACGCTGGAGGCCAACGAGTTCACGCGGCTGCGCACCGCCGCGGCCAGCGCCGTTGCGGCCGACCTGCTGGCGCTGCCCGATGCGAAGACGCTGGCCGTGTTCGGCGCCGGCATCCAGGGCCGCGCGCACGTGCAGGCGCTGGCGCAGGTGCGCCGCTTCGAGCGGGTGCTGGTGTGCGCGCGCAGCGGCGGCGAAGACTTCGCCCGCGAGATCGAGGCCATGCTCGGCCTGCCCGCGCGCGCGGTGGATGCCGCCACCGCCGCCGCCGAGGCCGACGTCATCGCCACGGCCACCCGCTCGCCCGTGCCGCTGTTCGACGGCGCCCGCGTCAAGCCCGGCGCCTTCGTCGCCGCCGTGGGGTCCAGCACCGCCAAGGCGCGCGAGCTGGACGACACGCTGCTGGGCCGCGCCGCGCTCGTCGCCGTCGAATGGCACACCGCCGCGCAGCAGGAGGCGGGCGACCTGATCCTGGCCGCGCCGGGCACCGTCGCGCCGGAGCGCGTGGCCGAGTTGGGCGAGCTGATCGTGACCCCGCGCCCGCGCGGCGCGCAGGACATCGTCGTCTACAAGAGCGTCGGCATCGGCCTGGAGGACGTGGCGCTGGCCCGCCTGGTGGCCCACCGGCTGGGAGCCTGCTGAAATGACGCTGCCCCTCGCCCGGTCTCGCACCGCTGAACGCGCGCGACCCCAGCCGGTCCCCCGGGGGGACGTCGATGCTTGCGACATCGAGCCGCCAACACATCGCCCACGGGGCCGGCCTGGGAGCGGCCCGGCGCTCGGCCCGAGAACCATGTCATCGCGGTGGGTCGCGTTGTCGGCGGGTCTGGCGCTGCTGCTGGCAGGCTGTGTCACCGTCGCCCCGGTGCCCGACCCCGTGCAGGCCGCGCTGGACAAGGCCGGCCTGCCCGCCGAGAGCCTGGGCTTCGTGCTGCAGCCGCTGGACGGCTCGCGGCCCGCGCTGCAGCGCCGGGCGAACGACGCGATGGCGCCGGCCTCGACGATGAAGCTGGTGACCGCCACCGTGGCGCTGGACACCCTGGGCATCAACCACCGCGGCCGCACCGAGCTGCTGGCGGCGGCGCCGGCGCGCAACGGCGTCATCGACGGCCCGCTGATCCTGCGCGGCGGCGCCGACCCCGACCTCGACTGGCCGGCGCTGTGGTGGCTGCTGCGCCAGCTGCGCGAGAGTGGCGTGCGCGACATCCGCGGCGGCCTGGTCGTGGACCGCACGCTGTTCAACCCGACGCGCCTGGACATCGGCCTGCCGCCCTTCGACGAGGCGCCCGAGTTCGCCTACAACGTCATCCCCGACGCGCTGCACCTGAACGGCAGCCTGCTTGACTACGAACTGCAGGCGGCCGATGGCCGCGTGGCCGTGCGCAGCCTGCCGGCGCTGCAAGGCCTGACGGTGGATGCCAGTGCGATGACGCTGTCCGCCCGCGCCTGCAAGGACTGGGATGAGGACTGGAAGCCTGCCGCGCTGACGGCCGAGGGCGACGCGCGGCGGCTGGCGCTGCACGGCGCCTTCCCCGCCGGCTGCCGCCAGCGTGCGCCGCTGCAACTGGTGGACCGCCAATGGCTGGTGACGCATGCCGTGCGCCAGCTGTGGACTGAGCTGGGCGGCACGATGGGGCCGGGCGACGTGGAGGCCGCCGCCCCGGCCGGCGCCGTCGTGCTGGCCAGCCACCGCGGCCGGCCGCTGGCCGAGGTGCTGCGCGGCGTCATGAAGAGCAGCGACAACGCGCTGACGCGGCTGGTCTACCTGCAGCTGGGCGCGCAGGCCGCGCAGCCGGGCGAAGCGACGCTGGTGGCCGCCGAGCGCGTCGTGCGCGACTGGCTCACCACGCATGGCGTGGACACCGCGCCGCTGGTGCTGGACAACGGTTCAGGCCTGTCACGCAGCGAGCGCGTCAGCCCCGCGCTGCTGGCCGGCGTGCTGCGCGCGGGCCAGGCCGGTGCGCAGGCGCCCGAGCTGCTGGGCACGCTGCCCATCGCGGGCCTGGACGGCACGATGTCGCGCCGCCTCAAGGACAGCCCCGCCCACGGCCGCGCCCGCCTGAAGACCGGCACCCTGCGCGACGCCGTGGGCCTGGCCGGCTTCGTGCCCGACGCGTCGGGCCGGCTCTGGGTGTTCGTCGGCCTCGTCAACCACCCGCAGGCTGGCGCCAAGGGAAGGCCGGTGCTGGATGCGTTGGTGGAATGGGTGGCGGGGCAGCGGTGAGGGGGCTGGCGGCCAGGGCCACGGTCATGCCGCGCTGTTGAGCGCGCTCAACGTTGAAGCTGAGTCGCGAGCGGCGGCTTGCCGACGCGAGTCCGCTCGAGCGACTGGTTAGACCCCAGCACCGCAACCACTAGCTTGCCGACCATGTTTGCGTTCTCTCTACCTGAAGATCTGGTGCCCGACTCAACAAGTGAACCGTCGGTGTGGCGTCCGCCAGGACGTGGATGATTCTGTCCTCGCAGCAGAGCACGAACTCCAGGGCCGGCGATTCCGCCAGCTTCGCGAGAGAAGTTCTCGACTCGACGAAGGTTCGGAAGGACGATGACGAAGCCTCAAAGAGAACTCGGCCTTGCTTCTTCTCAAGGCCAGGATCTGGTTGATCGAACGACTCGTCGTACACAAAGAAGGCTTTGCACGCCGGGAACTCTACGAGCACACATCGGCTTTTCGGCTCCACCGTGACCGGGAAATATGGGCCTAGTCGATCCTCCCCCACCTCAACAAATTGCCGCTCCGAGCCCTTGATCCCCTCGACCAGACTGACTTCCAGCGAACCATTCAAAGCATGGTTCGCTGACTCGAAGAACCAAGTGCTCGCGGCGTCAAGAATTGCATTCATGGGGTCTAACGAATAGCGTTTATCCGCCGCCCAGGCGAGGTTGGAAGACGTGCAGGCATGGCAGCGGCGGATAAACCTGTTGGACTGAACCGCCGCCCCGAGGTGGGCGGCAGTCGTTGAGATAAAGGGGAATGTAAGGTTCAACGCCCCTGTGGGCCCAGTGCGGATTCACCCTGGCCGGGCCTGCAAATGCCACTGCCGGCGCCCCTGGCTGCGTCCGGCCGCCGCGACGCCTTGCCAAGCGCGCCCATCCGCGGGCGACACTGGGTGCGCGGCGGGCTCGCCCGCTGCGGGCACGGCTTGGCGCCGGCGCCATCACCGCGCCTGCTCACTCCCCAGCTCCGACCGCCGGCGATCATGGCGGCCCCCGGCAACCCGCATGCGGCACCTGCAGCATCGCGGCGAGCGCCGGCATGTCTGCGCTGCGCTGCTCCACCACGCGCCATCGGCCTTGGCAGTGGGGGCAGGTGTTGAGTTCGATGCCGGCCACGCGCTGCATGAAGGCGCTGGCGTCCTCCCGGGCTCGTGGGTTGGCCGCCAGCATGGCCAGCAGCCGCCGCGCCTGTGCCAGCCGCTCGGTCTTGGCGCACGGCGCCAGCAGCCCGTAGTGCCGGATGCGCTTGAAGCCGCCGGGGAGCACGTGTTGCAGCAGCCGGCCGATGAACTGCTGGCCTGGCATGGCGATCGTGCGCTTGCCGCCGTGGTTGTCGGCCCGCACTCGCAGCCGCACGCTGTCGTCCTGGATGTCCACCAGGCGCTCGTTGCCGATGGCTGTGCGGTGGGTGTAGCGGCTGAGGTAGTCCAGCACCGCGGCCGGACCGGTCAGCGGGGTCTTGG
Organism: Roseateles sp.; assembly: GCF_965229315.1. Lineage (GTDB taxonomy): Bacteria > Pseudomonadota > Gammaproteobacteria > Burkholderiales > Burkholderiaceae_C > Pelomonas. The sequence goes on along the minus strand of NZ_CBDDJA010000001.1, from coordinate 235,334 downwards.
CATAGACGACCCAGTCGTGACGGCGCAGGACCGCTTGACGGTCGCGGCGTTGACGCGCATCGGCGGGGTCGCGGGGCAGTTTGCCTGCTTGTTCAGCCGCCTGCAGCGCAGACATGAACTTGCCTCGGAAGACGCGGCTGAGCGCATGCACCGGGAACAGGAAGCGCTCGCTGCGGGTGGGCGTGATCCAGGTCATCGCCGAGCTCCCGCCCTCACCCTGGCGCAGCGCACCGCAAGCCATCAGCGCATGCACATGGAGGTGCCGGCGCAGGTCCTGTGTCCAGGTGTGCAGCACCAGCGTGAAGGCGGGCGTGCCGCCAAGCCAGCGCGGGTTGGCGGCGAAGTCGCTGAGCGTGGCGGCGGCCTCGTGCATCAGCGTGTCGTAAACCCAGCGCGCGTGGGTGGCGGCCAGCGCATTGAGTTCGTGCGGCAGGGTGAAGACAAGGTGGCAGTAGGGCACGTTGAGCAACTCGCCCAAGCGCGCGGCGCGCCAGGCATCGCGCTGGCGGCTCTGGCACTGCGGGCAGTGGCGGTTGCGGCAGCTGTGCCAGCGCCAGTGTTCGGCGTGGCAGCCGTCGCAGCGCAGGCGTTCACCACCCAGGGCCGGCGTGCGGCAGGCAACGATGGCGCGCCAGGCACGGGCCTGCGCGCTGCTCGGTGTGTGCATGCGCAGGTACTCGGGCCCGAAGCGGCGCAGCACTTCGGCCAGCGTGGTGGCCATGGCCGGCTCGGCGGGGCCGCGCTCAGTGCAGCGTGGGCAGCGTGCTCAACAGGGCCAGGGGGTGGCGGCGGGCCAGGTCGGGCGCATCCGGGCGGGCCAGGTGCAGGTAACGCATGGTCGTGCTGATGTGGCTGTGGCCGAGCCACTGCTGCAGGTTGTGCAGGTCCACGCCGGCTTCCAGCAGGTGCGTGGCGTAGCAGTGGCGAAGGGTGTGGATGCCGCCGCGCTTGGTGATGCCGGCGTGAGCGCAGGCGCGGCGGTACCAGCGCTGGGCCATGCCGATGTCCAAGGGCTGCTCGGCATCGCGCAGGGTGCTGAACAGCCAGCCGCGTGGCCGGGCGATCTGCCACCAGGCACGCGCCACGGCCAGGGTGTCGGGACTCAGCGGCACGAGGCGGTCCTTGCCGCCCTTGCCCTGCACGACGTGGATGCACATGCGGTCGGCGTGGCTGTCGATGTGTTCGACGCGCAGGTGGCACAGCTCCGACACGCGCAGTCCGGTGCCGTAGGCCAGTCTCAGGAAGCTGCGCGCCTTGGCGTGGCTGGCGCACTCGAACAGCCGCGCAAGTTCTTCGCGGGCGAGCACTTCGGGCAGGGCGTGGGGCGCCGGGCCCAGCGGAATCTGGAACTGCTCGTGCGACTGCAGCACGATGCGGTAGAGGAAGCGGAATGCGCAGCCGTACAGGTTCAGGCTGGCGCGGGCGAGATGGCGCTCGCGCAGCAGGTAAAGCAGATAGGCCTGCACCTCTTCGGCAGTGAGCAGCTCGGGGCTGCGGCGGTAGTGCCTCGCCAGGCGAGCCACAGCGTCGATGTAGGTCTCCTGAGTCCGCAGCGCCATGCCGCGCAACTGCAGTGCGTCGAGCATGCGCTGACGCAGCGGGCTGATCGAGCTTGGGGTGATGGCAGCCATGTCGGCTCTCCTTGATCCGCTCGGGCACATGCCCGCCTCAGTCAAGGTACGCCGCTCAAACCTCACCGGCTTCCCAGCCGGAAAACCACCGCGTCAGCGGTTTAGTTCAACGTGTTCTCGGGAGACACGGCGTGCTGTTCAAGCAAGCACGCTGCGCCATCAAACATGCTCGCGAGCCTGCGGCAACTGGTTGATTCATCAAAGATTTCTCACGAAATTGACGGGCGAAACGGTCATTAAATTTCCGACAAAAGCGGCGTGTTGTGACAAGTTTCGTCGCGCAGAAGCCGCTCAGGGGTGCCGCCAGCGGCATGTTAGGGCGCACTTGGCAAAGACGGCCATGCGCGCCGCCGCGCACGCCACGACCTGCGCAGGTGCGTGGGTCAAGCGAGGCCGCTTGGTGATCGGCTGGCCATGGCGGCAGCAAGCCGCCCGCTGCCTCACGTGACTACACCACCGCCGGCGCCAGCAGCCGGACCGTGCCGGCCTCACCATCCATCTCCGCCGGCGCGCCCACCGGCACGGTCAGCTTGCGCTTGATGTGGCCGATGGCCGCGCCGCGGTAGACGGGCACGTTCAGCGGCAGGAGGTAGTCGTCGAACACCTCGTCCAGCGTCAGGCTGCCGTAGCCGTCGCCGGGTTCGCATTTGGTGAAGCGGCCCAGCACGACGCCGGCCACCTGCGTGAACGCGCCGCACAGCCGCAGCGTGGAGAGACAGCGGTCGATGCGGTAGATGTACTCGTTGATGTCTTCCAGGAACAGGATTGCGCCGCGGCAGTCCGGGAAGTAGGGCGTGCCAGCCAGCGAGGCCAGCACGGTCAGGTTGCCGCCCACCAGCGGCCCCTGCGCGCGGCCGGGGCGGATCGTCGAGATGCGCTCCTCGCGGGCGACGAGGTCGTCGGCCGGCTTGACCACCGGGTTGCGCAGCACGGCGGCCTCGGCGTTCATCGCGACGCCCTTGAAGGCCTGCACGGAGTAGTCGTTCCATTCCGACGCGGCCACCGGGCTGTGGAAGGTGACGAGGCCGGTCTGCTGGTGGATGGCGTTGACGAGGCTGGTCAGGTCGCTGAAGCCGCCGAAGAACTTGGGCTTGCGGCGGATCAGTTCGTAGTCCAGCTTGTCGACGATGCGGTTGCAGCCCGAGCCGCCGGTCATGGCGATGACGCCGGCCACCGCGTCGTCGGCGAACATGGCGTTGATGTCGGCGGCGCGCTGCTCGTCGGTGCCGGCGAAGGGCCCCCGCCGCGCCGAGACGAACTGGCCGGGCTTGACCTTGAAGCCCAGCGCCTGCAGCGACTCGATGGCGATCTTCAGCGGCTCGCGCTCGAAGGTGGCGTTGGCGGGGCTGACCAGGCCCAGCGTGTCGCCGGGGCGCAGGCGGCGCGCGCGCAGCGGGCCGGCGGCCGGCGCGGTAGCCTGGCTGGCCTGGCCCGCCTGGGCGGCGAGCAGGCCTGCGGTGGCGCTGAGGTGCAGGAGTTGGCGGCGGGAGGTGGGCATGGCGTGGGCGGGCAGCGTGGATCGCGCTGCATTGTGTGCGTGGCCCGCGCCGGTGGCGGATGCCAATCGCGCCGGCAGCCATGCCGCCGCGTTAACGCCTGCGGTGGGCGGCCTCCGGGCAGCGCGCCCCGGCGCAGCGGTGCGCCGGGGGCGTGTCCAATGCAGGCATGAGCACCTCCGACCTGCCCACCCTGCCGCCCCTCGCACCCGGCCGCTACCGCCACTACAAGGGCGGCGAGTATGAGGTGCTGGCCGTCGCCCGCCACAGCGAGACGCGGGAGCCGCTGGTCGTGTACCGGCCGCTGTACGACGACAGCGGCTGGTGGGTGCGGCCGCACGGGATGTTCGTCGGCAGCGTGGTCGTCGACGGCGTCGAGCAGCCGCGCTTCGCGCCGGTCTAGGGCTGGCGCGTCGCCAGACGGCGCTGCAGCGCGCGCATCAGCCAGCCCAGCACGGGCAGCTGGGCGTACAGCTCCTCGGCCGCGTCCCAGTAATCGCGGTGCACGCTGACCAAGCCGGCCGGCGAGAAGCGCAGGTGCGTCGCGCCGCGGATGGTCATGGGCGCACCGGCCTCGCGCAGGAAGTGCATGGTCCAGGTCAGCACCGCGTCGTCGCCTTCGCAGACGGCGGTGTGCACGACGAAGCGCGGCTCGCGCAGCTCGTCGAACATCTGCACGTAGATGCGCGCGATGCGGTCGCGGCCGCACACGTCGTTGAACGGGTCCTTGAACGCGGCCTGTTCGTCGTACAGCGCCAGCAGCGCGGGCAGGTTGTCGCGCGTGAGGCGCGCATAGGCGTCCACGAGGCGGGCGGTGCGGGCGTCCGAGGTCATGGGCTCAGGCGCCCGTGACGCGGCTGGCGGCGGCGAAGTACCAGCTGTCGGGCAGGCAGCGCAGCAGCCGCATCCAGGCCGTGAAGCGGCGCGGGAAGTTCATCTCGAAGCGGCCCTTGGCCCAGCCCTTGAGGATGTGGCCGGCGGCCTCGTCCGGCGAGATCAGCGCCGGCATGTGGAACTGGTTCTGCGCCGTCAGCGGCGTCTCGACGAAGCCCGGGTTGACGATGGACACGCCCAGGCCCAGCGGGTGCAGGTCCAGGTAGAGGTTCTCGGCCAGGTTGTTCAGCGCCGCCTTGGTGGGTCCGTAGCCCAGCGAGTTGGGCAGGCCGCGGTAGCCGGCCACGCTGCCGACCAGGCAGAGGTGGCCGCTGCCGGCGCCGATCAGCATCGGCAGCACGGCGTCCAGCAGGTGCAGCACGCCGGTGTAGTTGACGTCCAGGTGGCGCAGCATGTCGGCATGGTCGAAGCCGGTGGCGCGCAGCGCGTGGTAGTGGCCGGCGCAGTACATGACCAGCGCCGGCGCGCCCTGTGCGTGCTGCTGCACGGCCTGGGCGGCGGCGCGCATGTCGTCGTGCCGCGTCACGTCCAGCGGCAGCGCGACGCTGCCCGGGTGCTCGCGGGCGAAGCTGTCCAGCGCGTCGGCCCCGCGCGCCGAGACGATGACGCGGGCGCCTTGCCGGTGCAGTGCCGCGGCCGCCGCCCGGCCGATGCCCGACGACGCGCCGACGATCCACACCCAGCGGCCCTGCCAGTCCTGCAGTGTCGGATTCAGTGCCATGTCGTTCAGTCCTTGGCGATGACCAGCGTCAGGTCGCCCAGGTGCAGCCCGAGCTTGCTCATCGCGGAGCGGTTGAGGATGGTGCGGTCGTCGACGAGGAACATCCAGTCGTCCAGCGCGACATTCCAGACGCGGCCGTCCACCGGCAGCGCCAGCGTGTACGTCCAGTGGAAGGCGTTGCCGGCGGCGGCGCCCTCGGCGGGGTCCACGACGTCGTCCGCCGTGCCGCTGTAGCGGCCGCCCCCCAGCGCCTTCAGGCGCCACAGGCGCCGCTGCGTCGTGCCGTCGCTGTACTGGAAGTGCTCGTCCAGCGTGCCGTTGTCGCCCTCCCAGCGGCCCGTCATCGCCACCGTGAAGCGCTTGACGACGCGCCCGGACCGGTCCGTGAACAGGCCCTTGGCGGTGAGGTTGCCGTTGAAGAAGGTGCGCAGGTCCAGCGTCGGCGATTCGGCCGCGTAGTCCTGCACGGTGGGGCCGGCGCAGCCGGCCAGCGCGAGCGCTGCGGTGGCGAGCAGGGCCGTTCGACGTGTCGTCTTGTTCATCCGCGTTCCTTCCAGCTTGGGTTGATGCGTTCCGCGCGCCACAGCGCTGCGGCGGCGGCCAGCTTCAGCAGGCAGGGCAGGCCGCCATAGGCCCAGCCCAGGGCCTGCAGGCCGGCCGGGTCGGTGCCGCCGCTGCGGTAGCCGGCGGCGGCCAGCAGCGGCAGCGCCAGGCCTGCGGCCAGCGCCAGGTTCAGCTTGGTGGCGCAGGTCCACCAGCCCAGGTAGACGCCTTCGTCACGGCAGCCGCTGCCGCCCTGGTGAATGACGCCGGTCAGCAGCGCGCCGGGCAGCGCCAGGTCCGCGCCCAGCGCCAGGCCGCTGCACAGGCACACGGCCATGAAGGCAGCGCCGTCGCCTGCGCCCAGCCACGGCGTGACGGTGAACGCCAGCACGCTGGCCGCCATGCCGGCGCGCCACACCGGCGCCACGCCCCAGCGCCCGGCGGCGCGCACCCACAGCGGCAGGCCAATCACGGCGGCGCCGAAGTAGCCCAGCAGCAGCGCCGCCTGCCAGCCGGGCACCTGCAGCCGGTCGGCGATGAAGAAGGGCAGCAGCGTGGCCGGGATCGCATTGGCGATGCCGTTCAGCATGAACACGGCCAGCAGCTGGCGGAAGGCCGGCTGCTGCCAGGGTGATGCACCCGCCCCGGCGGCCGTGACGGGTTCTGCCGCACGCACGCGGGTCAGCCCCTGCAGGCCGGCGAGGCCCACGGCCAACAGCACCGCCAGCGCGGCGCTGGTGGCCGTCCAGCCCAGCCAGGTCGGCAGCACGCTGGCCAGCAGCACGCCGGCCAGCGTGAAACCTTCGCGCCAGCCGGCCACGCGGGCGCGCAGCTCCGGCCCGCCGCCCCAGCGCGTGCCCCAGCTCTGGTGCAGGATGCTGACGCCGCTGTAGGCCAGCGTGCAGACCATCAGCGCGGCGACCAGCCACGGCAGCACGGCGCCTGCCGGCGGCCGCCACAGCGCCGCGAACGCGAGCGCCAGCACCAGGCTGCCCAGCGCGGCGGCGCGCCAGGCGGTACCGGCGCCGCGCCGGAACAGCCGGTCGGCCAGGCGGCCCAGCGCCGGGTCCACGACCGCATCCAGCAGGCGCACGGCCAGCATCACCGCGCCCAGCGTCGCCAGCGGCACGCCCACCACCGATGCGTAGTGGTAGGGCAGGTTCACGTACAGCGGCAGCGACACGAACGCCAGCGGCGCGCCCAGCACGCCATAGGCCAGCCCGCGGCGCCAGCTGAAGTCGAAGCCGGGGGCGGTGGATGCGGTCATGGCGGCGCCGGGTTCAGCGCGTGGTGCCGAGCAGCGATTCGCGCAAGGCGGGCGCCGACGACTGCCGGGCCAGCCAGATGCCGAAGAAGAGCCTGGCGTACTCGGCGTCCGTCGTCTGCGCGGTCGGCTTGCCGTTGTGGAAGAACTGCACCTCGCCCTTGCCGTCGTTGAAGCCCAGCAGGCGGTCGTTGGCGACCACGTCGGGGAAGGCGCGCTGCATCAGCGCCAGCCAGCGCTTGGCCGTCGCGTCGTCGAAGCTGCCGACGCGGCGCATCTCGGCGACGGAGCGTTCGGCGATGGCCGCGCCTTCGAGCTTGCGGTCGTAGACCAGCTCCAGCCCGAAGGCATGGCGTTCGTAGCCGTCGGCCTCGAAGCCCGGCGCCGTCCACAGCCGCGCCTCGTACACGCGCAGGCCGAAGAAGCGCAGCACGCCGGAGCCCTGCAGGCGGGTCTGCGGCAGCAGCGCGCGCAGCTCGGTGGGCGCTTGGGGTTCGGCGATGACGTCGGACATGGCGAGTGGGCTGAGGGCTGCGGCGGCGGCGATGCGGGCCAGGGAGCGGCGGTCGGTTTTCATGGGCCAGGCTTTCGCAGCGTGAACTGCATGACATCGGTGTTGCCGGTGTCGAAGGCGGCCTCGCAGTAGGCGAGGTAGAACTGCCAGATGCGCTGGAAGCGCCGGTCGAAGCCCTGGCGCTGCACGAGGTCCAGGCGCGCCATGAAGGCGTCGCGCCAGCGGCGCAGCGTCTCGGCGTAGTCGCGGCCGAACGCCAGCCGGTTCTCGACGATGAAGCCGGCCTTGCGCGCCTCGGCCTCGAAGGCCGACGGGCTGGGCAGCAGGCCGCCCGGGAAGATGTACTGCTGGATGAAGTCGGTCGAGCGGCGGTAGCGGTCGAACAGGTCGTCGCGGATGGTGATGCTCTGGATGCAGGCGCGGCCACCCGGCTTCAGGCAGGCGCTCAGCGACTGGAAGTAGCCGGCCCAGTACTCGTGGCCCACCGCCTCGAACATCTCGATGGACACGACCGCGTCGAACGGCTCGGCCGCGTGGCGCGCCGGCAGGTCGCGGTAGTCCAGGTATTGCAGCTGCACGCGCTCGTCGAGCCCGGCGTCGCGCATGCGCGCCTGCCCCCAGCGCAGCTGCTCGGCCGACAGCGTGATGCCGGTGACCTGGGCGCGGAAGTCCCGCGCCGCGATCTCCGCCAGGCCGCCCCAGCCGCAGCCGATCTCCAGCACGCGCGCGCCCGGCGTCACGCCCGCCTCGCGCAGTGCGCGGTGCGTCTTGGCCTGCTGCGCGGCGAGCAGGTCCGCGCCGCTCGGGTCGCGGCCTTCGAACCACGCCGAGCTGTAGCTCATGCTCGGGTCCAGCCACAGGCGGTAGAAGTCGTTGCCCAGGTCGTAGTGCGCGTGGATGTTGCGCTCGCTGCCCGCCTTGGAGTTGCGGCGCATCAGGTGACGCAGTCGGTGGCCCAGCCGGCCCCACCAGCTGCCGTAGATGACGCCCTCGATGTGATCGCGGTTGGCGAGCACCAGGCGCAGCAGCTGGGCGAGGTCGGGGCTGTCCCATTCGCCGGCGATGAAGCTCTCGGCGAAGCCGATGTCGCCCGACTTGAGCGTGCGTTCGAACATCGCCCAGTCGTGCAGCTGCAGCACGCCGTGGTGCTCCTGATGGGGTGCGGCGTCGGCAGGCAGGCGCAGCAGGTTGCCGTCGGGCAGCCGCAGCTCCAACTGGCCGATGGGCAGCCGTTCGAGCAGGCGCAGCACGCGGCGGGCGGCGGCGGGCGACTGGGTCAGTTGGGGGGCGGCGGTGAGTGCGGATGGGTTGCTCATGCTTATCGGCTCACGAAATGCTGGGGCGCGCGGGGTTTGGAGAAATAAGGTGCGCGCTTCGTCCACAAACGGATCGCGTGCAGGTGGATGCGCGCCACGACGCCCAGCGTCATGAACGGCATGCCGAAGAAGGCGCGGCGGATGCTGGCGGCGTTCAGCGGGGCCAGCGCACCGGCCACGCTGGTCTGCAGCAGCGGGCCTTGCGCGTCGTGCAGGTCCACGCGCGCCAGCGTGTGGGCGGGCACGCCGGCGGCGTCGGTCTGGCGCTCGAAGCGGAAGCTGTAGTCCCCCTCGACCGCGCAGAACGGCGAGACGTGGAAGACCTTCTGCGCGGTCTGCTCGCGGCCCCAGGCCAGGTCCGGCCCCGCCAGCAGGTAGAGGTGGCGCTCGCCGAAGGTGTTGTTGACCTCGGCCACCACGGCGGCCAGTGAGCCGTCGTCGCGGTGCGCATACCAGAAGCTGACGGGCTTGAAGGCGTAACCGAGCACGCGCGGGAAGGTTTGCAGCCAGACCTCGCCGTCGGCATCCGCAATGCCTTCGCGGGCCAGCAGCTGGTCGAACCAGTCGAGCGCGTCGACGCCGCCTTCGCCGTGGTCGCGGTCGTGGAAGCTCAGCCAGCCGCGGCGGTTGCGGTTGAGTTCAGCGGCGGGCTGCGCACGCAGGCTGCGCAGCGGCAGCAGCAGGAAGTAGGTGCCGTAGCGGAACTCGTGCACGACAGGCCGCAGGCGCCTGTGCCACACGGCACCGACACCGATCAGCGGCCGGGCGGAAAGCGTCATGCCGCGCTCCGTTCGGGCTGTGGCGCCCGCGTGTTCAGCGCGGCCAGGGCGCCGTCTGCGGCCTCGAAGCCCGCGCGCAGGCCGTCTTCATGGAAGCCGTAGCCGCACCAGGCGCCGCAGAACCAGGTGCGTTGCCGGCCCTGCAGCGCGCCGATGCGCCCCTGGGCCTGCATGGCGGCCAGGTCGAACACCGGGTGGCTGTAGTCGAAGCGACGGTGCACCAGGTGATCGGCGATGGGCCGCACCGGGTTCAGCGACACGACGACGGGTTGCTCGAAGGGCAGCGGCTGCAGCTGGTTGAGCAGGTAGTGCAGGCAGACCTGCGACTGCTCGCGGGCCGCGTCGCTGGCGCGTTCGTAGTTCCAGGCCGCCCAGGCGGCGCGGCGCTGCGGCAGCGCGCTGGCGTCGCTGTGCAGCACGGCGGTGTTGGGCTGGTAGCGGATGGCGCCGAGCACGGCGCGCTCGTCGGCGCTGGCGCCGGGGTCCAGCAGCGCCAGCGCCTGGTCGCTGTGGCAGGCCAGGATGACGCCGTCGAAGACCTCGCTGCCCTGAGAGGTCAGCAGCCGCACCTCGTGCGCGGCGCGCTGGATGCCGAGGATGGGCGTGCTCACGCGCACGTCCGGCAGCCGCGCCGCCAGCCGCCGCACGTATTCGCGTGAGCCGCCGCGCACCGTGTACCACTGTGGCCGGTCGGCGATCTGGATGAGCCCGTGGTTGTGGCAGAAGCGGATCAGCGTGCTGAGCGGGAACTTCAGCGCCTGGTCGGTGGGGCAGGACCAGATGCAGCCGATCATCGGCAGCAGGTAGTCCTCGCGGAACCCCTGCCCGAAGCGGTGTTCGTCCAGGAAGTCGCCGATGGCGCCCTGCAGCGTGGCGTCGCTGCCGCGCTCGGCCAGCTCGGTCGCCAGCCGGTTGAAGCGCACGATCTCTGCCAGCATGCGCCAGAAGCTGGGCCGCACGACGTTGCGCGGCTGCGCGAACACGGTGCGCAGCGAACTGCCGCTCCACTCCAGCCCGGAGCCGTCCGGCTTGGGCACCTGCACCGAGAACGACATGTCCGAGGCCGCCGTCTCCACGCCCAGGTCCGCGAAGAGCCGCGTCAGCAGCGGATAGGTGCGCTGGTTGTAGACGAGGAAGCCCGTGTCCACCCCATGCGTGACGCCGCCCAGCGTGAGGTCGACGGTGTGCGCATGGCCGCCCAGGCGGTCATCGGCCTCGAACAGCGTGACCTGGTGACCGCCGGGGGCTGTCGCGATGCGCCATGCCGCGGACAAGCCTGCGATTCCTGACCCGACGACTGCGATTCGACGCATGGAGCACCTCTGGTTTGAACTTGCCAGATCGAAATCTGAACTGATTAGTTCACACCATAACTCAGCAGTATGAAAAATGCACCAACAAGTTTGTGACAAGCCCTTGCCGGTCTAGAATGGCCCCATGGGTGCCCGTCCTTCGATCCGAGACCAACTGCAGCGCGTACGCCAGGACGCCATCGTCAGCGCCGTGAACCGCCTGTTGGCCAGCAAGGGCTACGACGCGATGACGGTGGACGAAGTGGCGGCCGAGGCGGGCCTGGCCAAAGCCAGCCTCTACAAGCTGTTCACGTCGAAGGAAGAGCTGGCCGGCGCGGCAATGGTGGGCGTGCTGGACCGGGCGCTGGCCTTTGTCGACACGCTGCGCAGCCATGCGGACCATGCGGCAGAAGTCGGCCGGCCGCTGCCCGCCATCGAGCAGCTCAAGGCGGTCGTGCGCTGGGCGATGCAGACGCAGCTGGACGCGGAGATGCCGTCGCTGCCGGCTCACAACTCCAGCCTGAGTGCGTCGCTGCAGTCCAACGACGCCTACATGGACCGGCTGATCGCGCTCAGCAACCGGCTGAGCATCTGGATCACCGAAGCCCAGACCGGCGGGCAGCTCAACGCGCAGCTGCCGCCCGAGCTCGTGCTCTACACGCTGTTCGCGCGCGCCTGCGACCCGGTCGTCGCGCTGCTGAAGGACTCCGGCCAGTACACGCACGAGCAGATCCTGGCCTGGGTGTTGTCCACGACCTTCGACGGCCTGTCCGGGCACGGCTCGGCGACGCTGCCGGCCTGGCGGCCCGCCTAGCACGCAGAACACAGCCGCCGCAGGCGGATCGTCCACAGCATTAAGGTCGCGGCCCTGCAGTGCGGCGTCTATGGTGGCGCTCCCCTGCGGAGAGCCACGATGCGCCTTGCCTGCTTGCTGCTGCCCCTGGCCCTGACGGGCTGCTCGCACCTCAGCGTCGATGCGGACGGCACGCGACACATCGTCGGCTTCGTCGCGCTGACGCTGCCACCCGCGGTTGGCGACGTCGCGGCGGACAGCCTGCGCCTGCGCACGGTGGGCGTGGCGCTCACGCAGGGCACGCGGCTGGGTGGCGGCCTGGTGCTGGGCTACAGCGACATGACGCTGGCCGCCATCCGCCAGGACGCGCTGCTGCGCCGCGACCTGCTGCTGGACCCCATGCAGGCCCTGCAGCCCCAGCCGCAGCCCCCGCACGCCACGACCAAGGAGTGATGTCATGCCGCGCCGCCTTGTCTTCGTCCTCGTCGCCGGCCTGCTGGCCGGTTGTGCCACCCGCGACGCGGTCTTCGTGACCAAGACGTCGCTGAGCATCATCGACGCCGATGCGACGCCCGCCAGCATCAGCATTGCCTTCGACCGCGCCGAGGGCTATGCCGGGCCTCGGGCGGACGACGGCGTGGTGTATCCCGTCACCGGCTACCTGCAGACCAGCGGCAAGGGGCTGAGCCGCGAGGTGAAGCAGGTCTTCGCCGGCGGGCCGGCCGCGGCGCTGGTGCTGCAGGACGGCACCCCGCCGCCGCCCGGCCCAGCCTCGCGCTGCGACGACGGGCGCGCCGGTCCGCCGCTGTTCTTCGCCACCGGCACGACGCTGGGGCTCAAGGTCGGCTTCTCCGAGAGCGCCGGACTGCCCAACGCGTTCACGCTGGGCTACAAGCGCAAGGAGCTGGCCATCGTGCCGGTCAGCGCCAGTTGCCATCCCGCGGTGCTGGCCAGCATCGACAGCGATGCCGGTGCGCGCGCGGTCGCCACCGACGCCAAGGCGAACCTGGCGGTGACCCAGTACTTCGCCACCGGCAAGGCGGCCGAGGCGCTGGCGGCGCGGCCCGAGATCCGCAGCCTGTTCCGCAAGAACGCCGAGGCCGCGATGGGCGACGTGGCGGCCTTCAACGAACGCGAGCGCCGGCAGGGCCGGCTGGCGCTGGACGTGCTGGCCTGCGCCGGCAGGGTGCCCGAGGGCGCCTTCGGCCGTGTCGTCAACAACGCCGAGGACCTGGGCCTGTTCCCGGATGCTGGCGCTGCCACGCGCATCCGCGCGGCCACCGGCATCGCCGAGCAGCGGCGACTGTATGGCGAGCTGCTGTCGCTGCGGGTCGGCGACAGCGACGCCTTCGGTGACGCACTCGCCTTCCACAAGCAACGCACCTGCGCGCTGGCCCAGCCGCAATGACGAGGAGACCGCCATGCCGACTTCCATGAACGTGCCGTGCGACCGCTGCGATGAGTTCCGCCAGCGCTTCGAGGCCGCCGGCTACCGCGTGCTGGGCTGCACGCCCGCCGCCAACGGCCTGTGCACGCTGAGCTACGAGTGGCCGGCTGCCGTTGCCGCCGTCGCCGCGCCGCTGGCCGCCGCTGCTGCGGCACCGCCTGCGGCCAGCCTCACGCCCACGCAGGGCCTGACGGCACGTGCCATCGTCAACCTGTTCGAGACCGGCCGCGTGCTGGGCGACTACGGCCAGGTCACGGTGATGGCCAACGACAAGGGCCGCCTGACCTATGGCCGGTCGCAGACCTCGCTGACCTCGGGCAACCTGTACGAGCTGCTGGCGCGCTACTGCGCGAACGCCGGTGCGCGCTTCGGCACGCGGCTGCAGCCCTGGCTGCCCGCCCTCCAGCAACAGGCCCCCAGCGTGGACGTGGACGCGCTGCTGCACAACCTGCTGCGGGCCTGCGCCGACGACCATGTCATGCGCGAGACGCAGGACGCGTTCTTCGACGAGGTCTACTGGACGCCCGCGCTGGCCGCGGCGCGCCGGCTCGGCCTGCGCACCGCGCTCGGTGTCGCCGTCGTCTACGACAGCCTGATCCACGGCTCCTGGGCGCCGTTGAGCAAGCGTGTCAACGACGAGCAGGGCAGCGTCGATGCGCTCGGCGAGGCCGCCTGGGTGGCGGCCTACGTGAGGACGCGTCGCGCCTGGATGGCCGGCAACAGCAACCCCAGCCTGCGGCCCACGGTGTACCGCATGGACGCTTTCCAGCGCCTCATCGACCAGGGCTATTGGGGCCTGCCGCTGCCGTTGGTCGTGCGTGGGCAGGAGATTTCGCTGGCCAGCCTGAACGCCACGCCGCCCAACTGCTACGACGGCCCGCAGCCCGGCAGCCGCGTGGTGGGCCTGGCGGACCCGTTGCAGCGCGGCCTGGACGTGCGCCTGGTGCAGCTCGGCCTGTCGCAGCAAGGCCTGGACATCGTCGCCGACGGCGTCTTCGGCCAGACCTCGCAGCGGAGCGTGAAGGAATACCAGATCGCCCACGGCCTGGCCGCCACCGGCATGGCCGATGTGGCGCTGATCGCGACGCTGGCCGCCTGACGCCCGCGTCAGTCGAACTCGCGAAGCAGCTTGAGCGTGTGTTCCTGGCTGAGGTTGAGCAGCTCGGCGATGTCGTGCAGGTCGTCCGGCAGGGCGGCGTCGTCCCAGCCACGCGCCGTGTGGCGCGCGAGCCTGACGGCCAGGTAAACACAGCGCACCTTGGGATTGCGCACCTGCTTGTCGTCGGTGATGCGCGCCAGCAGTTCGGGCAGGTGCCAGTGGTGCATCAGCGCCTGCTCCAGGTCGGCCAGTTCGATGCCCAGCACCTGGCGCTGCGCCGCGGCGCTGCGCAGCGCGCGGTCGGCCTCCTGCAGCGCGGCGATCTGCAGCGCCAGCGCCGGCGCGTGCACCCACAGCAGCATCTCGGCGAAGTCATGCAGCAGTGCGGCGCTGTGGATGACGGCCGCGTCCGGGTCGGCCCGGTGCGCCGCGAAACCCAGCGCAAAGCGCGACGAGCGCTCGGCCCGCTGCATGACGCGCGACAGGCCCAGCAGTGCTTCGTGGTGGTCAGCGAGGCTGTCTTCCAGCGTGGGCTGCGGGCCGAAATCGCGGAAGAACGGCGTGATGCCCATCAACACCAGCGCGGAGGTCACCGTCTCGGCGTCGGTCATCAACCGGCCGCGGCGCTGCTCGCTGGCGTGCGCCAGCACCTTCAGCGACATCAGCGGGTCGGTCGCGATCATCTCGCCCAGGCTGTTGGCGTCCACGTCGTCCTCGGTGGCACGCATGTGCTCCAGCGACTCCGCGGTTTCGGCCAGCACGGGGATTTCGGCCCGGGCAAAGGCCTGCACCCAGGCATCCAGCGCGGGCAGCGGGGCAGTCAGTCGCAGGCGATCAGCCATGGTCTGCCGATCCTAGGACGAAGCGGGGTCGCATGTTCATCACATGCGACCCCTGTTTGCGGCTCAGTTCACAGTCTGCGCACGCCCTCCAACTGGGCGCTCAACTGGCCGTCGATGTAGAGCGCCCCTTCGGGCGCGCCGGCTTCGGCGTAGAACTCCAGCTGGTTGCGGGCGCGGCGGCGGCGGTAGGCCGGCGAGAACACCAGCCGGATCGCGCGGGCGGCGCGCTTGATGCGGCGCCAGCGGCGGGCCCAGGCAGCGTGGGTTTCGGCGGCGTCGGGGCCGCGCAATTCGATCAATCTCATGAGGGTCTCCTTGGCACCTGGCCGGCCCTCATGACATGGATGAGGGCGCGGGCGGTGCTCGCGTGTCAGGGGCTGTCGTCCGGGAAGCGTTCGCGCAGCAGGTGCCGCAGGTCCAGGCGGGCTTGCTGGCGCTTGGCCTGGGCGTCCTTGGGGCTCTGGTGTCGGCCGGCCTGGCGTTTGAGCGCCGGCGCGACGAGCGGATTGCGCGGCTTGCGCAGGGTCAGTTGCAGGGGGCGGGGAGAGGTGAACTGGGGCATGGCGTGCTCCGGTGGGTGCCGCGCGCGGCGCGACGGGCAATGCAGCGGCTCGACCCGGGCGGGTCAGCGTTTGCGGTGACAAAGGGGTTGTCCGGGGCGTGCGCTTCGAGGCAGGCGGGCCGGGCGGCTGGAGGCTATCGGGGTGTGCGACCTCGCCCTGTTGCGGGGGACTTCAGCAACAAGACTTGCGCAAATGATAAACAAACGTTGCTCTTGCGCAAGCGGCTTTTATCCAACACCCCCTAACGTGGGGCCCGCCTTGCGTCCACTCACGGATGAGCAGATCGATCTGCGGTTCGTGAGTGCCGAGTGGTGCTCAGCGCTTCCTGGGCTTCAGCGGGGCGATGCCGGCCTGCAGCCTGCGCCACTCGTCCAGTTCGTCCTGGGGCGTGCGTGCGGCGGGCTTGGTGGCCGGCGGGGGTGCTGGCGTGGCGGCAGGGGTCAGCACCTCGCCGAGCAGGTCCAGCAGGCGCGTGCGGGCGCGCTGCGGGTGGCGGCGGTAGTAGGTCAGCACCAGGCCGACGATGAAGCGCTCGTCGTCGTCCTGCGGCAGGCTGTCGCTGCTGCCCCCCGCCTGCGCGGGCGCTGACGCTCCGGCGAGGGCGCGCCTGTCCATGCCGGGGCCGCCCGCCGTGGACGTCGGCTCGCGGCCTTGGGACGGCCCGGAGCCCGCATCGAGGTGATCCAGGTCCATCCAGCCCGGCGGCTTGTGGCAGAGCTGCTCAAACTGCCGCGCCAGGCGCTCACCGATCTGGCGCGAGCGGCCCTTGATCTGGCTCCAGTAGCTGGGCTGGATCTGCAGTCGTTCGGCAAAGCGCCGCTCCAGGCCGCGCAGGACGGTGGCATCGGGGTGTTTGACGGTGGCGCTGACGAACTCTTCGAACAGCCGCATCGCGTTGTCCAATCGGATCTGCGCGACGTCGCGGGGGGCGGCGGACATGGGCTGGATGATAAATCGATCTTTAGCTGGCGCCGTCACTCTGCAAACGCGCGCCGTCCAGTGACGCGCCGACGTTGACGGATCAACTCATTGGGGTTCTCCTGTCCCTGCGCTTGGGGATATTGGATAACCATCTAATCTGTAGACTAAGCGTCATAAAAGCGTCGGTCATGTTTCGATTCGAAATCTATTTGCAATCTGCATGTGGAAGAATATGTTGAGCAAAAATTCCTCCTTACTTGTTGGTGCTATATTGGCCGGCTTGATGGTTGGATATGCCGCCCCAAGAGTGCATATGAAAATGCAGGTGCGCCATCAGTTGGGCGATTACGCCGCCTATTTCCCTGCAGCCGACGTCCGTGCGATCGTGTATGGAACACAGGACTGCAGTTTTTGCCGCCAGACTCGCGAATATCTTAACAAGAAGGGTGTTCGCTACGTCTTTGCCGATGTACAAAACTCTGCGGAGGCCGCGGCTCAACACGCGAAACTTGGCGGTGGGCCGGTGCCGGCAACGCTGATAGGGAATCGCCGCGTGCAGGGCTTTTGGATCGAGGAGCTTGATGATGCGTTGGGAGCCTCGAACAGTGGCCATTGACAGTTTTGAATGCGCTGCTGGCGTGCGCTTAAACGCCAAATTTAACTACAATCAAGGAGCGTTATGAAAAAGATCATTGCAATTGCAGTTTTTCTTTCCTCGGCGGTTACTGCCGCATTTGCTTATCCGCCGGACTTCTATTTCTGCAACCGCGCCTGTATTGAATTTGCCGGCCCCCGCGGGTCGCCGGAATATCAGGAGTGCATGCTTGAGTGCATGATGGGTTGAACGAATAACAAGGCTCCGCAAGGAGTCTTGTTTTTTACAGCGGCCCGATCAATCAGGATCATTGCTCGGGCGATAGGCTCCCACCAGTGCCGCCTGCATGTTCGGCGGCACGGCCTCGTAGTGCGACAGCAGCAGCGTGTAGCGCCCTTCGCCCGCCGTCATCGCATTCAGCCGCGACTGGTAGTTGGCCAGCTCGGCCAGCGGCGCCAGGCCTTGCACGACGAGGCTGCCGGGCACTGCGGCGCGAGTGCCGTTGACCTGGCCGCGTCGCGCGGCGAGGTCGCCCGTGATGTCGCCGATGGCATGTTCGGGCGCCGTGATGCCCACCTGCACGATGGGCTCCAGCACCAGCGGCCGGGCTTCGCGCACGGCGTCCATCAGCGCGCGGCGGCCGGCCGTGACGAAGGCGATCTCCTTGCTGTCGACGGCGTGGTGCTTGCCGTCATAGACCGTCACGCGCAGGTCCACGAGCGGATGGCCGGCGATGACGCCGCTGGCCAGCGCCGAGCGCACGCCCTTCTCGACGGCCGGCATGAACTGGCCCGGGATGGTGCCGCCCTTGACGGCATCGATGAACTCGAACCCGGCGCCGCGCGCCAGTGGCTCCACGCGCAGGTAGACCTCGCCGAACTGCCCGGCGCCGCCGCTCTGCTTCTTGTGGCGATAGTGGCCCTGGGCCGGCGCGGACACCGTTTCCCGGTAGGCGATGCGCGGCGGCGCGGTGACGATCTCGCCCCTGTAGAGCTCGCGCAGCCGGTCCAGCAGCAGGCGCAGATGCAATTCGCCCAGGCCGTAGACCAGCGTCTGGTGCGTCTCGTGGTTGCCGTCGATGCGCAGGCAGGGGTCTTCGTCGACCAGGCGGGACAGCACCTCCCACAGCTTCTGCTCGTCGCCGCGGCGCGCAGGACTGAGGGCGACGCCGTGCACCGGGGTCGGAAAGTCCAGCGGCTTCAGGTAGATGTGCTCGTCCTCCTGCGCGTCGTGCAGCACGGCGTCGAAGGCGATGTCGTCCACCTTGGCGATGGCGCACAGGTCGCCGGGCAGGGCCTCGTCCACATCCACATGCCTGGCGCCCTGCAGCATGAACAGGTGGCCCACGCGGATGGGCTTGCGGGCATGCCCCACGAACAGCAGGCCGCCCTTGGCGATGCGGCCCTGGTGCACGCGCAGCACGCCCATCTTGCCCAGGTAGGGGTCGGCCACGATCTTGAACACGTGGGCCAGGACATGGGCGGTCGGGTCCGGCGCGGCAGGGTAGGGCTGTGGTTCGCTGCCCTTGCCCGCGAGCGGATTGAGAAGGAACGGCGGCGGGTTGCCTTCGGCCGGGTTGGGCATCAGCAGCTCGATGACGGACAGCAGCTCGCCGATGCCCGCGCCCGTGCGCGCCGAGCAGAAGCACACCGGGATCAGGTGGCCCTCGCGCAGCGCCTGTTCCAGCGGCGCGTGCAGCTCCTTCGGGTCGACGTCGCCGTCGGTCAGGTAGCGGTCGACGAAGGCGGCATCGACCTCGACGACCTGCTCCACCAGCGCGCGGTGCGCGTCGGCGACGGATGAGAAATCGGCCTCCCGTCCTGTCAGGTCACGGGCCGCGAAGAAGCAGTCGGCGACGCGCTTGGCGCCGTCGACCGGCAGGTTCAGCGGCAGGCATTCCTTGCCGAACACCTCGCGGACCTGCGCCAGCAGCGCGGCCAGGTCCACGCCGGGCGCATCGATCTTGTTGACGACGATGAGCCTGGCGAGCCCGCGTTCGCCGGCAGAGGCCAGCATGCGCTGGGCCATCAGCTCGATGCCGTTCTGCGCGTTGATGACGACGAGGGCCGTGTCCGCCGCCTCCAGCGCCGGCAATGCCTGGCCGACGAAATCCGGCGCGCCGGGCGTGTCGATGGCGTGCACGCGGAGGCCGTCGTGTGTGAAATGCGCGAGGCTGGACTGCAGCGAGTGGCCCAGGCGCTTCTCCAGGGCGTCGTGGTCCGAGACCGTGCTGCCGCGCTCGATGCTGCCGACCTGCGGGATGGCGCCGGCGTGCTGCAGCAGCGCTTCGAGCAGCGTCGTCTTGCCGGCCGCAGCGGGCCCGACGAGCGCGACCGTTCGGATCTTGCTCACTCGTGAATCCAGGCTGGCGCTCATCGGACTCTCCTCGTGTCGGGCAACCAGCGTAGAAGAAGCGTGGCGGCACGGCAAGGGCAGAATGATTTCCATGCAAGCCCGCCTCGCCGCCCTCTCCATCGCCCTGCTCGCCGCCACGGCCCAGGCCCAGACCGACCGCGCACCGGCCGACGAGCTGCAGGCCATGCTGGCCGAGGTCAGCCCGGCGCGCATCGAGGCGCGCATCCGCAAGCTGGTCGGCTTCGGCACGCGCCACACGCTGTCGGACATCGGCTCCGACACGCGTGGCATCGGCGCCGCACGGCGCTGGATCACCGCGGAGCTGTCGGCCTGCGCCAAGTCGGCGGGCGGGCGGCTGCAGGTGGAGGAGCAGAGCTTCATCGAGCCCGCCGGCAACCGCGTGAACCAGCCGACCGAGCTGGTCAACGTCGTGGCGACACTGCCCGGCCGCGGCGCGTCCAAGGGCCGCACCCTCGTCGTCAGCGGCCACTACGACTCGCGCAACAGCGACGTGATGGATTCGCTGGGCGAGGCGCCGGGTGCCAACGACGACGCCTCCGGCACCGCCGCGGTCATGGAGCTGGCTTGCGTCATGGCCAGGCGCCAGTTCGACGCCACGATCGTGTTCATGGCCGTGCCGGGCGAGGAGCAGGGGTTGCTGGGCGCCGCGCAGTGGGCGCGCGAGGCGCGGGCGGCCAACGTCAACGTCGAAGCCATGATCACCAACGACATCGTCGGCAGCTCGCGCGGCGACGCGGGCCAGCATGACCCGAAGCGGCTGCGCCTGTTCGCCGACGGGCTGGACCCGCTGGTGCGGCTGCTGACGGCCGCTCAGGCCAACCGCCCGCCCGGCGACGCGGACGCGCGGTCCATCGCCGCGATGCAGGCCGAGTTGCTGCCGCTGCTGCAAGCCGGCGGCAGCGAGGACCTGCCCACCCACCAGCTCGGCCGCCACCTGAAGGCCGCGGCTGAAAGCGCGATGCCCGGCTTCACCGTGCAGCTCATCCAGCGCCGCGACCGCTACCTGCGCGGCGGCGACCACCTCCCCTTCCTCGAGCGCGGCTATGCGGCGGTGCGCTTCAGCGAGCCGTTCGAAAACTTCGCCCACCAGCACCAGAACCCCAGGACCGAGAACGGCGTCGTCTACGGCGACCTGCCCGAGTTCGTCGACTTCGGCTACGTCGCCGATGTGGCGCGTGCCAACCTGGCGGGCCTGGCCACGCTGGCCTGGGCGCCCGCGCCGGTCAAGGACGTGCGGCTGGATGCCCGCGAGCTGACCAACGAGTCCACGCTGGAGTGGCAGCCCAGCGACGACCCCGAGGTGGCCGGCTACCGCATCGTCTGGCGTGACACCGACTCGGCCGCGTGGCAGCAGTCCAAGGACGTCGGCCGCGCCACGCGCGTGACGCTGCCGGTGTCCAAGGACAACGTCGTGTTCGGCGTGCAGGCCGTGTCGAAGAAGGGCTACGCCGGCCTGGCGAGCTTCCCGCTCCCCAGGCGCTGAAGCGCGCGATCAGCGGTGGTCGTGGCGGCGGTCGTCGTCACGGCGATCGTCGTGGTCATGACGGTCGCGATGGTCATCGCGGTCGTGGCGACGGTCCGGCGGCGGGCCATGGCGTTCGCGGCGGTCCTGGCGGACGGCCACGTTGTGGCGGTACCAGTTGTCCTCCACGAAGTAGACCTGCGCGCCGCAGGCGTTGTAGCGGTAGCAGTTGTGGCGCCAGTCGCGGCGGTGGGCCGGCGGCACCCACAGGTAGACCGGTTCACGGTAGGCCGGCCGGCCGATGATGACCGGTTGCGGCGCGACCAGTACCGGCTGGGGGAAGCGGCCAATGTCCACGCGGCCATAGGCGCCCGGCTGACTGAAGCCGATGGACACGCCCACGTCGGCGGCTTGGGCCGCAGGCGCGGCGGCCGCGCCGGCCAGTGCGAGCAGCGCGGGCGCGAGCACGTGGGTCAGGGGGGGATGGGCGTTCATGGTTTCTCCTGGCAGCGCGGCGTGTGCCGCTGTGTCCAGTGAACGCGGCTGACCGGTCGTCGGTTGTCAGCGTGCGGCAGCGCCGACTGTAGGACGAGCCGTGCCGGTTGCGAATGCGGCGTTGTCTTACAAGTGGTTGCCTGAGGAACCGACGGTATCGCGGCATGCTGTTCGGCAATCTGCCGGGTCTTGGCGCAGGAGCATGCTTGATGAACGAACCCCTGCTCGGGCAGGAACCGGCTGCAGCCGCAGTGATGGCCGCGCATGTCGCGCTGGCGCAGAACGCGCGTTTCCTGGAGCGCAGCAGCCGCCTGGCCGGCGTGGGAGCCTGGGAATGGCAGGCGGACACCGAGCGCCTGACGTTGTCCGATTCCGCCTGCGAACTGCTGGGCCTGCCGGCCCGGCAGGTGCCGACGCTCGCTGCGGTGCTGCAACGCTTCGGTCCGGATGGCGCGGCCATGCTGGGCGCGGCGCTGCAACGGGCGGCTGCCCGGGGCGAACGCTGGGATGTGGAGCTGCCCTGCGACGCCGGCGAGCGCGGGCGGCGTGTGCTGCGCGTCGTCGGCGGGCCCGACGAGGACGATGCGCACCGTGTCGCCGTCGTCATGCAGGACGTCACCGACGCGGCCGGGGTGCGCGCCGAACTGGAGCAGGCGCTGGACCGGCTGGCGTTGGCGACCCACAGCGGCGGCATCGGTGTCTGGGACCTGGACCTGCGCGCGGGGGAGTTGGTGTGGGACGACGCGATGTGGCGCCTGCACGGCGAGGCGCCGCATGGCCGCGGCCTCGGTCTGAAGCATTGGCGTGCGCGCCTGCACCCGCTGGATCGGCGCCCGGCGCTGGACGCCTTGCGCGCCGCGCTGGCGGGCCGCGCGCCGCTGGAAGGCGAATGGCGCGTGCGCTGGGTCGACGCCAGCGAGCACGTGCTGCGCATCAGCGGCCGCGTGCTGCGCGACGCCGCCGGCCGGCCGCTGCGGCTGGCCGGCGTCTGCTGGGATGTCAGCGAATCGCGGCGGCTGCAGCAGCAGCTGGAAGAGCAGCGCGAGCTGCTGGAGGTGACGCTGCAGTCCATCGGCGACGCCGTGCTGACGACCGACGCGCTGGGCCGCGTGACGTGGCTGAACCCGGTCGCGCAGCGTCTGACCGGCTGGGCGGCGGCCGAGGCGCGCGGCCAGCCGGCGCGCGTCGTCTTCCGCGCGCAGCGCGAGGACAACCAGCAAGTGCTGCCCGATCCGGTGCAGCGATGCCTCGCGACCGGCAGGCCCACGCGCCTGCCGGCCGGCGCCGTGCTGGTGGGCCGGGATGGTGACCTGCGCGCCGTCGACGATTCGGTGGCGCCCATCCGCAACGCCGATGGCCACGTGCTGGGCGCGGTGCTCGTCTTCCGCGACGTGACGCAGCAGCGCCGTCAGTTCGACGAGATCCGCTGGCGCGCCAGCCACGACGGGCTGACCGGCCTGGTCAACCGCAGCGAGTTCCAGCAGCGGCTGGCGCGCACCTTCGAGCGCGCGCAGCGCGACGGCAGCCACCATGCGCTGCTGGCGTTCGACCTGGACCGCTTCAAGCTCGTCAACGACCACTGCGGCCATGCCGCCGGGGACGCGGTGCTGCGCGAGGTGGCCAAGCGGCTGGAGGCCGGCGTGCGCGGCCGCGACACCGTCGCCCGCCTGGGGGGCGACGAATTCGCGGCCATCCTGGAGAACTGCTCGCTGGACGAAGCGCTGCACGTGGCGCAGAAGCTGTGCGACACGCTGGACCAGTACCGCTACGTGCACGGCGAGCAGCGTTTTCGCATCGGCACCAGCATCGGCGTCGCGCCGCTGGACGGTCGCTGGGCCGACGCCGAGGCGGCGCTGCGCGAGGCCGATGCCTGCTGCATGATCGCCAAGGAGCAGGGCCGCAACCGCGTGCAGGTCTGGGCGCCGGACGACGCCACGCTGCGCGCCCACCAGAGCGAGCACCGCTGGGCCACGCGGCTGCAGCAGGCGCTGGACGAAGACCGCTTCGAGCTGGACCTGCAGCGTGTGCTGCCGGTACGCGGCCAAGCCGACGACGGCCGGCTGCGCGGCGAACTGCTGCTGCGCCTGCGCGAGCGCGACGGCACCCGCGTGCTGCCGGGCGCCTTCATCCCGGCGGCCGAGCGCTTTCACCTCGCGCCGCGGCTGGACCGCTGGGTGCTGCGCCAGGCGGTGGCGCTGCTGCAGCGTCGCGGCGCGCCGGAAATTGCGTCGCTGGCCGTCAACCTGTCCGCGCTGACCTTGCAGGACGCCGCCTTCCACGAGGAGGCGCGCACGCTGCTGACCTCGCTGGGTGCGCAGCGCGCGTCGGCGCTGTGCCTGGAGATCACCGAGACGGCCGTCATCACGCAGCTCGACGTGGCGGCCCGCTTCATCCAGCAGATGCGGGCGCTGGGTGTGCGCATTGCGCTGGACGACTTCGGTGCCGGGGCGTCGTCGTTCGGCTATCTGAAGGCGCTGCCCATCGACATCCTGAAGATCGACGGGCAATTCGTGCGGCATCTGCTCGTGGACCCGCTGGACCAGGCCGCCGTGCGCAGCTTTGTCGACGTGGCGAGAACGCTGGGCATCTCGACCATTGCGGAATGCGTGGAGACGCCCGAGGTGCTGGGCGAGCTGGCCCGCATGGGCGTGCACGACGTGCAGGGGTTCCTGCTGCACCGCCCCCAGCCGCTGGCCGAATTGCTGACTGTGGTGGAGGCGACCGCGTCGGCGGCGATGCCTCTTTAGCGGGTGGGTTGCAACTGGCGCGGCGCCAGGTCGGCGCGCGCCGGTTGCTGGTGGTCGTGGTCCGCCACGCCCGGCTCGGCCTGTGCGAACACGTTGGCCTGGGCAGGTGGCTTGGGCTGCATGTCCCGGCCATCGGCCACGGCGCGCAGCGACACCTGCAGGCCGCGTGCAAGCGTGTCCTGCCAACGGCTGAGCGTCTCGCCGGCCTGGCGCATCGCGCCGCTGAGCTGCACATCCAGCGGGCGCGGGTCGTCGGCAGCGTTCAGCCCTGCGTTGGCCAGCAGCGCACCGAGTGCAACGACGGCGGCCAGAACCCGCACGCCGCGGCGCGAACGCGGCGGCGCCGTGTCGGCGGCAGCGTCATGCGCGGCCAGCGGCATGTGCGGGTGCGCGCGTCGCAGCGGCAGGCGGATGTGCCAGCCATCGGCATGCAGTGATCTGGGGAATTGCATCGGGCTCTCCTCGCGCACGCTGGGCAGACCGCTCCTGACGGAGCACGGCGGCAGTGTGGATGTCACCGCGACCGCGGCGTGTCGGTCCAGCCAGATTCGGCGTGTAGGACTTCAGGAAGCCGCGGCCGGGCCGCCCAGCGCCCCGGGCACGGTCGCCGGCGGCTCGGGCTCGGGCGGCGCCTGTGGCCGGGCGGGCAGCCGCGCCAGCACCAGCGTGCCCCGGCCGGGGGACGACAGCAGCTGCAAGGTGCCGCCCAGGCTTTCGATGCGGTAGCGCATGCCGATCAGCCCGTGGTGGCCGGCGCCGACGGCGTCGGGGCTGAAGCCCTGGCCGTCGTCGCGGATGCTGAGCTGCAGCCAGCCGTCGGCCTCGCCCAGCGACACGCGCACGTTCCTGGCCTTGGCGTGGCGCATCACATTGGTCAGCGCTTCCTGCACGAGGCGGTACAGCGCCAGTCGGTCGGCCGCATCGGCGTTGGCGGCTTCGGTGAGTTCCAGGCTGAGCTGCAGGCCGGAGCGCTGCGCGAACTCGGTCGTCAGGATCTCCAGCGCCGGGATCAGGCCCAGGTTGGACAGCGCCGAGGGGCGCAGGTCCTCGATGATGCGGCGCTTGAGCGCGATGCCCTGGTCGAGCAGCTCCGCCATGTGCAGCAGGCGCTCGTCGATCTCGGGCGCGGTGGTGCGCGTCATGCGCCGGATGCGCGCGACGTCCAGCTTGGCGGCCGTCAGCAGCGCACCGAGTTCGTCGTGCAGCTCACGGGCCAGGTGGGCGCGCTCGTCCTCGCGCACGGTTTGCAGGTGTCGCGCCAGTTCGGTCAGCTCGGCGGTGCGGCGCGCCACCTCGCGGTCCAGCCGGTCGCGCTCCTGGGCCAGCGCCTGCGAATGCTCGCGCCGTGCCGAATGCAGGGCTTCGTTGCGGCGCAGGAAGATGGCCAGGCCGATCAGGCTCATCAGCGTGAGCCCGTGAACGCCCAGGCGCCCCCAGGTCAGCGAGCGGTAGACGGCCTCGCGCTCGCGGGCGATCTGGGCGAGTTCGTGGTGGTCGAGTTGCGAGACGGCGTCGCGCACCGCCTGCATCTTCTCGCGGCCGATGTCGGATTCGACCAGCCCTTGCCACGCGGTCGAGGCGCCTTCGCGGTAGAGCTTGACGACGAGTTGCAGCTCCGACAGTTTCTCGTTCGCGCGGCGGCTGGCGTCGACGACCAGCACCTCCCATTCGGAGCTGGCGTACTGGCCGCGCAGCCGCGTCAGCACGTCGGGCAGCTCGCGCACGGCGGTCTGCAGCGGCCCGAGGTAGTCTTCGCGCCCGGTCAGCAGGAAGCCGCGCTGCGAGGTCTCGGCATCGGTCAGCAGTTCGCGCAGCCGCAGGCCGTCGTTGCGGGCCAGGTGGCGGGCTTCGGACTTGTTCAGCGCCTCATCGGCACCCCAGAACGCTGCCTCGCTGACACCCATGACGGCGGACGCCGCCAGCGTGACCAGGCCGATGGCCACGCCGCGGTTGCGGCGTGCGGAATCCAGCAGGGGATGCAGGCGGATCAGCAACCGGCGCCTCAGTTGGCTGCGGCGGGCGGGGTGCCGGCCTGCTCGGCCAGTTCGGCACAGTAGGTGATGAGGTCGTCCAGCTCGTGGCTCTTGTCGAACACCCGCTCCGCGCCGAGGCTTGCACAGCGGCGGCGCATTTCATCGGTCGCGTAGTTGGTCAGCACGACACGCCGTGCACGCACGCCGAGTTGCTGGGCGGCCTGCAGCACGCCCAGTCCCGTGCCGGAGCGCAGGAACACGTCGACGATGAACAGGTCGGCATTGGCGTCGGGATCGCGGCTCATCCATCGCACCGCACCGGCTTCGTCCGGCACCGATCCGACGACCTCGACCTGCGCCAGCTCTTCCAGCGTGGCGACCAGGTTTTCCAGGATCACCGGGCTGTCTTCGACGATGAAGGCTTTGAGTGCTGGCATGGCCCGACGTGGAAAGGCGGCAGTCGCGTGGATGGGGATCAAGTATGAACCGCTTCCGGGACACGCCGCCTGGATCTGCAGCGCGTCGGCGTGTAGGACTTCTCCTAGGGAGAAGCCCTGAGATCGCTCAGGGGCGAACGACGATGTCGTTGCGCACGCCGACGACGCCGGAGGTTTCGCGGGCGAGCTTCTCGGCCACCGAGCGTTCGGCCGTGCTCTTGGCAAAGCCGGACAGCTGCACGGTGCCCTTCAGCGTTTCGACGCTGATGGACATCGCGCTGACCGTCGGGTCGGCGGCGAACTTGGACTTGACGCGGGTGGTCAGCGTCGCGTCGTCGATGTAAGCGCCGACAGTTTCCTGGTCACGGGTGACGGCGCAACCGCTGGTTGCAGCAAAGGTGGCCACGAGGGCGGTGGTGACGGCAACAGAGACGATGGATTTGTTGAGCATTTGGATCTCCTTTCAACATTTTCAAAAGGCGACCACTTGGCCGCTGGAATGCACTATCGCCTTGGGGATTGACGCGCCGCCTAGTCCCGCATCGCGGCTCGCTGTCGGACGCCGCCTGCGCCGTTGTAGGACGGGCAGCAATCGCGCACCGCGTGGCGCACTGCTACGCTGGCAGCACCCCATACAACCGCTTCAGCCCATGATCCGCATCGGCATCGTTGACGACCACGCCATCGTGCGCACCGGCCTGCGCCAGTACCTGTCCGACCATGTCGACCTGCGCGTCACAGGGGAGGGTGGCAGCGGCCACGATGCGCTGGAGATGGCGCGTGGTGGCGAGGTGGACGTGCTGCTGCTGGACATCTCGATGCCCGACCAGAGCGGCGTCGATGCGCTGGCGGCCATCAAGGCGCGCTTCCCCGAACTGCCAGTGCTCATCCTCAGCGGCTTTCCCGAGGCGCACTACGCGACCACGCTGCTGCGCCAGGGCGCGAGCGGCTACCTGAACAAGGAGTGCGATCCCGAGGAGATCGCCAACGCGATCCGCCTGGTCGCGCGCGGGCGCCGCTACATCAGCCCGGCGGTGGCCGAGCAACTGGCCGACAGCGTCGTGGGCCATGGCGGTTCAGGCGCGATGCCCGACAAGCCGCTGCATGAAGCGCTGTCGGAGCGCGAGTTCCAGGTCTTCCTGCGGCTGGCCCAGGGCGAGACGGTGGGACACATCGCCGAGGCGCTGTTCCTGAGCGTGAAGACAGTCAGCACCTACCGCACCCGCGTGCTCGAGAAGCTCAAGCTGCAGACGAACAGCGACCTGACGTACTACGCGCTGAAGAACGGCCTGATCCAGTAGAGCGACCCGCGTGGCTGCGGGTTCGCGGTCATCCGGCCGCCCCTCATTCGACGGCTTTCATGCGACCGCCTTGACGGACGCGATCACGTCATGGCGGCGTGCCGCGGGCGGTCAGTTCGCCCAGTGGCCCGGTTCAAAAGCCGTGTCGTCACCGAGCATCCAGGGCTGGGCGGACTCATAGCCCAGCACATGGTCCACAGGTGCGGCGGCAGGCGTCCACCAGCGCGTCAGCGCCGACAGCAGCGGGCGCTGCGGGCGCTGCTCCGATGACAGGTCCTGGGTTTGCATCGCGTCATTGACCATGACTGGGCTCCGGCTGAAGGTTGACCGTAGCATCCCCGGCGGTACCCGCACGGCCTATCGGCCGGTGGCGACATGGGCCGTCGGATTAGGCCTACAACGCCCGCCGTTTCAGCCGGCCAACGCGGCGTCCAGCAACCGCGCCGCCTGCGGCAGGGCCACGGTACCCAGCAGGTGGCCGCTGCCGCCGAACCGGGTCGAGACGAAGGCGTCCGCCGCGTCGGTGGACGACTGCTGCCGCATCAGCAGCGCCTGCGCGCACAACACCAGGCCCTGGGCCACGCGACGCGCCTGGGCCTGCAGCGCGGCGGGGTCGCCGGTCAGCAGCCGGCGCAGCAGGCGCACCTCGGCCTGCACGGGCGCATCGGGGCTGGCGGCGAACCCGTCCAGCAGCGCCAGCGCCACGTCGGGCTCGCGGGCCACGGCACGCAGCACGTCCAGCGCCATCACGTTGCCCGAGCCTTCCCAGATCGAGTTGACCGGCGCCTCGCGGTACAGCCGCGCCAGCACGCCGTCTTCCACGTAGCCGTTGCCGCCCAGCAGCTCCATGGCCTCGCCGGTGCATTCGACGGCGCGCTTGCAGACCCACAGCTTGGCGGCCGGCGTCATCAGCCGCTGCCAGCCGGGCTCGTCCTGCTCGAAGCCGCGCGCCAGCCGCAGCATCAGCCGCATCGCGGCCTCGCTCTCCAGCGCCAGGTCGGCCAGCACGGTCTGCATCAGCGGCTGCTCCGCGAGCCGCCGGCCGAAGGCGTGGCGCTCCCGCGCGTTGTGCAGCGCCTGCACCAGCCCGGCGCGCAGCAGCGCCGCGCTGCCGATGACG
Source organism: Roseateles sp. (assembly GCF_965229315.1). Lineage (GTDB taxonomy): Bacteria > Pseudomonadota > Gammaproteobacteria > Burkholderiales > Burkholderiaceae_C > Pelomonas. The sequence goes on along the minus strand of NZ_CBDDJA010000001.1, from coordinate 206,713 downwards.
CAGTTCAGCCGCGTGTAGCCGGCCATCTCGATCAGCGTCGGGATGCCGCGGCCCTCGTCGCCCAGCCGCTGCGCCCAGGCGCCGTGGAACTCGACCTCGCTGCTGGCGTTGCTGCGGTTGCCGAGCTTGTCCTTGAGCCGCATCACCTGGATGGCATTGCGCGCGCCGTCCGGTGTGTAGCGCGGCAGCCAGAAGCAGGTCGGGCCAGCCCCGGTGCGCGCGAGCACCAGGTGCGCGTCGCTGCCGGGCGCGGAGAAGAACCACTTGTGGCCGGTGATGGCATAGCTGCCGTCGGCCTGCTCGGCGGCTTCGGTCGTCACGCGGCGCAGGTCGGAGCCGCCCTGCTTCTCGGTCATGCCCATGCCGACCCAGATCGAGGCCTTGTCGGCGATGGGCGCCTCGCGCGCGTCGTGCTCGCGGGTGAACAGCTTGTCGCGCAGCGGCGCGAACAGCTCGGGGTGCTGGCGCAGCACGGGAATGGCGGCCTGTGTCATCGTCGCGGGGCACAGCGACCCGGCCTCGACCTGCCCGTGCAGGTAGCAGCCTGCCGCGAAATGTGACCAGCGGCCCGGCGTGTCGGTGGCGAACACGTCGCCCACCAGGCCCTGGCTGCGGTACAGCGCCAGCAGTGCATGCCAGCTCGGATGGAAGTCGACGAGGTCGATGCGCCGGCCGCGGGCATCGAGCTGGCGCAGCGTGGGGCCGAAGCGGTTGGCGTCGCGCGCGAGCTGCGCCACCTCCATGCTGCCCAGGTGCGCGCCGTACTGCGTCAACGGCGCGACGGCCTGGGGCGCCGCGTCGTGCAGCGCGGCGACCAGGGCGGGGTCGGTGGTCAGCAGGTTGTGGCCCAGCCACTCGTCGACCAGGTTGGCGGGGGTGTCGGTCTGGGGCATGGTGCGTGCCGGTGATGAGCCGGTGCCCATCATGCGTCATGGCCGCGCGATGAGAACTGACCCGGGGGCATCCTCTGCCTTCAGGATTCGCCCCGGTGGGGCACGGCGACAGAATCCGCGGCACTCAACTGGAGGGTCTGCCATGCCCACGATCTCAGCCTCCGTCGGCCAAGGCGGCGTGAACCGCCGCGATGACGTGCTGCTGGTGCAGCAACTGCTCGTGGCCCGCGGCTACACGGCCATCGGCACGCCCTCGGGCACCTGCGATGCGAAGACCATCGCGGCGCTGCGCGAGTACCAGAGCGGCTTCCTGTCCAGCCCCGATGGCCGGGTCGACCCGGGCGGCAACACCTGGCGCCACCTGGCCGCCAGCTTCGGCCCGCCGCTGCCGGCCGTGCCGGGGCCTTCGCCGGCACCCGCTCCGGCTGCCGGCGCCGACCTGTTGCGCCCGGTGCCGCGGCCGGACCCGGCGACGCTGAACGCGGGCCTCACGTCGGCCGGCAACAGCTTCATGCTGTCTGCATTGGGCACGCCGCTGGTCGCCGGCGGCTACAGCTCGCTGTGCCAGATGCCCACGCTGCCCAAGCTGCGGCGCAACCTCGTCACCGACACGGTCGGCCCCTTCCGCGTGACCGGCCTGGTGCCGGCGGTGCTCAGCCTCAAGGCCGTCATGGCCGACATCCGCGCCGAGCAGCCGGCCGCCTATGCGGTCCTCGGCACGGCGGGCATGCTGTGCTGCCGCCTGGTGCGCGGATCGGCCACGGCCATCTCCAACCACTCCTGGGGCACGGCCATCGACCTGACGCTCAACGGCGTGCTGGATGTCCAGGGGGACGACAAGGTGCAGTACGGGCTGACGCTGATCGCGCCCCTCTTCAACCGCCACGGCTGGTTCTGGGGGGCGGCGTTCGGCGTGGAGGACGCCATGCACTTCGAGGCCGGCAAGGGTCTGGTCAGCCAGTGGGCTGCGGCGCTGCCCTGAGACGGCTTCAGTCGCCGAGGCCTGGCTCGGCCAACAGCCGGCCACGGCCAGCGCGCCGCGCCTCGTAAAGCGCGGTCTCGGCGCGGCGCTGCAGGTCGGCCAGGCCGCGGTCGCCGGAGCGCAGCCGCGCCCAGCCGCCGCTGAAGGACAGGCTCATGCCCAGCTCCGCGGCCGTGCGCTCGCTCAGGCAGCGGCGCAGGCGTTGGTCCAGCGCGGCGGGGCCTTGCGTGTGGCAGCGCGCCATCAGCACGCCGAACTGCTCGCCGGCCACGCGGCCTGCCAGGTCGCCCAGGCGCATCTGCGCCTGCACGCAGCTGGCGAACAGCGCCAGCGCCCGGTCGGCGAAGTCCGGCCCGCGCTCGGCCTGCAGCGTCGCGAAGTCGTCCAGTTCGATGACGACGAGCGCCAGCGGTTCGTCGAAGCGGCGCGCCATCGAGATCAGGTCCACCGAGCGCTTGGCGAACGCCGTGCGGTCGATGAGGCCGGTCAGCCCGTCGGTCTGCGCCAGCCGGGCCAGCTCGGCCTCGGTCTGGCTGCGCCAGGCGAGCAGCAGCATCGGCAGGCTCAGCAGCAGCGCGAGCTGGCCGGCCAGCGCCAGCAGCAGGTCGGCCCAGGGTGCGGGGTCATGCAGCAGCGTGACGGTCGCACGGCACAGCAGCGCCGCCAGCAGCGGCAGCACGGCCGCCAGCCCCAACAGGCGCCACCGGCGGCTGTTGAGGCCTTGCAGCACGTGGTGGCGGCCGGGCATCGTCAGCGCCACACCCAGCCAGGCGAGCTGCGCGCCGAGCACCAGGTCGGCCAGCGTCTGCGCGCTGGCCGGCGCCTGCCACAGCAGCGCGTGGCCCAGCGCCAGCGCCAGCGGCGCGGCCATCATCACGCGTCGTCCGGGGCGTGGCGCCAGCCACAGGCCCAAGGTCCACCACAGCGCCGACAGGCCCACGCTGATGGCTGCCACGCCCACGCTGCGCAGGCCGTGCACCGAGCCGAAATGCGCGCCGACCGCAGGGCTCACCAGCGTCAGCCCCAGGGCCAGCGCCACCATGCCGACCTGCGACCAGCGACCGCCGGGATTGGCGTCGCGCCAGCCGATCAGCGTGAGCTGCACCAGCGCCGTGGCCAGCGCCTGCATGGGCATCAGCGCAAACAGCGCCTCGGTGAATGTCATGGCGCCTCGCCTGTCGAGTACGCCGGGCTGTTCCCCGAGGGGATGCGGGCCCGTGCGGGAGCGGCCCGGCGCCCGGTCACCTGGCGGTCTTCGACCTCGCTCATTTCTTGACCGGGATGGGCGTCTCGCGGGCCACCGGCACGGCGGTGATGCTGTTCTGCGGCGAGCCGTCGATGAGTCGGTCGGAGTAGGTCAGGTAGACCAGCGTGTTGCGCTGCGCGTCCACCATGCGCACGATGCGCAACCGCTTGAAGACCAGGGAGATGCGTTCGTTGAACACCTCTTCCTGCGGCGGCAGCGGCTGCTTGATCGTGACGGGGCCGACCTGGCGGCAGGCGATGGAGGCCTCGGCCTTGTCCTCGGCCAGGCCGATGGCGCCCTTGATGCCACCCGTCTTGGCGCGCGACACATAGCAGGCCACGCCCTGCACCTTGGGGTCGTCGTAGGCGTCGACAACGATCTTGTGGTCGGGCCCGATGAGCTTGAAGGCGGTATCGACCGAACCGATGGGCTCGGCGCGGGCGAGTGCGGTGGCGGCGAGCAACAAGAGGGTGGTGGCGTGCTTCATCGGCCCAGTCTATCGAACCACGCTCAGCGTGCCTGGCTGCACGCGCATGGCGATGTCAGTCGCCAAAGGCAGCGGCTGGCCACCGACGGCCAGCGGCGCCGGCCCGGGATTCTTCAGTCGCAGCGACTGGTAGCCGCTCAGCGGCGCGCTCGCTTGCCGCTGTTTCGGTCTTGCAGGTTCCGCAGGCACAGGGCCGGAGGCAGTGCAGGGGCGATCACACCAAGCATTGGAGCCGCGCTCGCGCTGCGGCGCCATCGGCGCAGACCCTGGCGCTGCGCGGCTGCGTGGCTGCCTACACTGGCGTGAAACAACGTCCAGGCTGCCGCCCCGCATGTCGCTTCACGTGCCCACTCTGGTGCTGATGCTCGTCGTCGGCTTCGGCCTGCTGACGCTGCAGCTTTGGCTGGCGGGCCGCGGCTCGCTGAGCCGCGGGGAGCTGCGTCAGCTGGCCTGGGCGTCCGGCCCGTTCTGTGCCGGCTTCGCCTTCTTCGCGTTGCGGCCTTGGCTGCCCGGCTGGATCCCGCTGCTGGGCGGCAACCTGCTGCTGATGATCGGCATTGCCGGCCTCACGGCTGCCGTGTACCGGCACTTGCTGAACCGGGGTCTGCCGGTCTGGCACAACTGGCTGTTCGCACTCGCAGCCTTGGCCGTGCCGGCCGTGCTCGACGTGGCCACGCCGGTGCGTGTGGCCACGCTGTCGGCGGCCATGGCGCTGCTGCTGCTGCCGGCCACGGTGGCCGCGCTGCGCCGCGGCTGGCGCGGCGAGCTGACGTTCCGCGTCGTCGCGCTGATGCTGCTGCTGGCCTGCACGGCACTGTGGGCGCGCGCAGGCCATGCGTTGTATGGGCTGCATGGCCAGACCGACGACGAGATGGCCCTGGCCTGGAGCGGCGCGATCTTCATGCTGGCCTTCATGGCCGTGCTGGCGGCCGGCTTCAGCTTCGTGCTGGCCAGCTTCGAGCGCGTGGCCGGGCAGATGCGCGAGCTGGCCAGCGTCGACGGGCTGACCGGCGCGGTCAACCACAGCACCGCGGTGTCGCTGCTCGCGCACACGCTCGAGCGCAGCCGGCGCGAAGGCCAGCCTGTCAGCTTCGTCATGCTGGACCTGGACCATTTCAAGCGCGTCAACGACCAGCACGGCCACGCGGTGGGCGACCAGGTGCTGCGCGACGTGTCCGCCTGCGCGCGCGCGCGGCTGCGCGGCTCGGACGTGCTGGGCCGGCTGGGCGGCGAGGAGTTCGGCCTGGTGCTGCCCGCCACCGGCGTGGCCGGTGCGCGTCACCTGGCCGAGCAGGTGCGCCTGGCGGTCGAGGCGCTGGAGCTCAAGGGCGATGGCGGCCGGCCATTGCGCGTGACGCTGTCGGCCGGAGTGGCCGAGGCCTCGCGCAGCGACACGCCCGAGACGCTGATGCACCTGGCCGACAAGGCGCTGTACCAGGCCAAGCAGAAGGGCCGCAACCGCGTCGTCGTGGCGGACGACTGGATGCGCAACTCGACGCTGCAGGCCGTCGTCGGCTGACTGGTGGGCTGCCGGCGGGTTTGAAACTCGGTCGGGTCAACAGCCCTCGTACTTCCAGTGGCGCGACTTGCCCTCGGCCAGCCATTGCACGGCCTGGGCGATGCGCTTGGCGCGCGTCTCCTCACGCTTGGCTTCCAGCACCCATTCCAGGTAGTCGCGCTGCTTGCCGGGCGGGAAAGCGTCGTAGTGCTGCTTCGCGGCCCTCAGCCGGGCGAGCGCGGCGGCGAAGTCGTCGGGCATGTCGAGCGGCGCCCGTGGGGTGCGGTCCGGCTTGCCGGCGCGTGGCGCCCCGGCCAGCAGCAGCGCGGCAGCGGCCTTGATCTGCCGGCGCAATTCGGTGCGCGAGGGCAGATCGGCCAGGCCGGTGATGCGGCCGAAGTCCCCCATCGCACCCGTGCGGCCGGGCGGGATGCCCTCACGCGCCCAGAAGCTGAAGGTGCAGTGCGCCTTGAAGGCCGACATGCCGCACAGCAGCTTGCCGTCCAGCGTGAAGTGCGGGCGGCTCCATTTGATCGTCTCGACGACATCCGGGCAGGCGGCATGCACGTCCTCGCGCAGCCGCAGCAGCACCGGCTGCGCGAAGTCGGGGGCGGCGGCGATGTAGGCGTCGATGCGTGGGTCCGGCGTGGCCATGGCGGGCTCCAGTTCGAGGGTGGCAGTCTAGACTTGCACCCCGTCCGATCATCCCCCTGCCGTGTCCGTGAGAACCCTGCTGCTGGCCCTGGCGCTGATCGCCACCGCGGCTGCCGCCCAACAACCGCCCACGCTGACGCTGGAGCAACTGCCCCGCCCGACCATGCCGCCCGGCGAGCGCGGGCCGGTGGTGCCGGCTCAGGTGGAGCGTTGGCGCCAGGAGGCCAAGGCGCTGGAGTATGGCGACGGCATCCGGCGCGACGAGGTGGCTGCGGCCAAGCTGTATTGCCGTGCGGCGCGCTACGGCGACGCCGAGGCGCAGTACAGCCTGGGCTGGATGCTGACGAATGCGCGTGGCATCCAGCGCAATGATGCCGAGGCCGCCCACATGTTCGCCGCCGCAGCGGAGCAGGGCATGGCGCAGGCGCAGAACATGCTCGACGCGATGGGCGGCACGCCGCTGGGCGATCCGCCGCCCTGCCTGCGCCCGCCGGAGGCCGACCCGCTGCCGCTGGCGCAGGCCGCGCAAGCGCCGCGCGCTCCCAGGGTGCAGATGATCCCGGCGATGCCGCCGCCGCCCAATGCACCGCCGGCCGTCGTCACCTTCGTCAACCTCGTCGCGCCCGAGTACAAGTTGTCGCCCGCCCTCGTGCTGGCGCTGATGGCGGCCGAGTCCAACTTCGACCCGCTGGCGCAGTCGCCCAAGAACGCGCAGGGCCTGATGCAGTTGCTGCCCGACACGGCGCTGCGCTTCAAGGCGACCAAGCTGCGTGACCCGGCGCAGAACATCCGCGCCGGCATGGCCTACCTGCGCTGGCTGCTGGCCTACTTCGAAGGCGACATCGCGCTGGCGCTGGCCGGGTACAACGCCGGCGAGAAGGCCGTGGACCGCTACCTGGGCGTGCCGCCGTATGCGGAGACGCGGCTGTATGTGCGCAAGATCATGGCGGCCATCGGCGGGCAGCGCCAGCACCCCTTCGATGCGGCCATCGTGCCGCCGTCCCCCATGCTGTTGCGGTTGCGCGGCGGCTGACGGTGTCGTCCCTCCGGGACCTGCCTGCCTGCCGACGCGCGGCGGCTGCCTACATGCTGCGCCGGTACTGACCGCCCACCTCGAACAGCGCGTCGGTGATCTGGCCGAGGGAACAGACCCGCACGGCGTCCATCAGCACGTCGAACACGTTCTTGTTCTCGATGACGGCCTGCTGAAGGCGCGCCAGCATGGCCGGCGCCTCGGCCGCGTGGCGGTCCTGGAACTCGGCCAGCCGTGAGAGCTGGCTCTGCTTCTCTTCGTCCGTCGAACGCGCCAGCTCGATGTGCTCCGGCACCGTCTCGCCCTTCGGGTTGCGGAAGGTGTTGACGCCGATGATGGGGTACTCGCCGGTGTGCTTGAGCATCTCGTAGTGCATGGACTCTTCCTGGATGCGGCCGCGCTGGTAGCCGGTCTCCATCGCGCCCAGCACACCGCCGCGTTCGCTGATGCGCTCGAACTCGGTCAGCACGGCTTCTTCGACCAGTTCGGTCAGCTCGTCGATGATGAAGGCACCCTGGCTCGGGTTCTCGTTCTTGGCCAGGCCCCACTCGCGGTTGATGACGAGCTGGATGGCCATGGCGCGGCGCACGCTCTCGTCGGTGGGCGTCGTGATCGCCTCGTCGTAGGCGTTGGTGTGCAGGGAGTTGCAGTTGTCGTAGACGGCGATCAGCGCCTGCAGCGTGGTGCGGATGTCGTTGAAGGCGATCTCCTGCGCGTGCAGGCTGCGGCCCGAGGTCTGCACGTGGTACTTCAGCTTCTGGGATCGTTCGTTCGCGCCGTAGCGGTCGCGCATGGCGATGGCCCAGATGCGCCGCGCGACGCGGCCCAGCACCGTGTACTCGGGGTCCATGCCGTTGCTGAAGAAGAACGACAGGTTGGGCGCGAAGTCGTCGATGTGCATGCCGCGCGCGAGATACGCCTCCACGAACGTGAAGCCGTTCGACAGCGTCAGCGCCAGCTGCGAGATCGGGTTCGCGCCGGCCTCGGCGATGTGATAACCGCTGATCGACACCGAGTAGAAGTTGCGCACGTTGTGGTGCACGAAGTACTCGGCGATGTCGCCCATCACCTTCAACGAGAACTCGGTCGAGAAAATGCAGGTGTTCTGGCCCTGGTCTTCCTTCAGGATGTCGGCCTGCACGGTGCCTCGCACATTGGCCAGCACCCAGTCCTTGATCTTGGCGGCTTCGTCGGCCGTCGGGTCGCGGCCGTTGTCGGCCTTGAACTTGGCCAGGTTCTGGTCGACGGCCGTGTTCATGAACATGGCCAGGATGCTGGGTGCCGGGCCGTTGATGGTCATCGACACCGACGTGGTCGGGCTGCACAGGTCGAAGCCGTCGTACAGCACCTTCATGTCGTCCAGCGTGGCGATGCTGACGCCGCTGTTGCCGACCTTGCCGTAGATGTCCGGCCGCGGCGCGGGGTCGGCGCCGTACAGCGTCACCGAGTCGAAGGCGGTGGACAGGCGCTTGGCCGGCATGCCTTCGCTGACCAGCTTGAAGCGCCGGTTGGTGCGGAAGGCATCGCCTTCGCCCGCGAACATGCGCGTCGGGTCCTCACCCTCGCGCTTGAAGGCGAACACGCCGGCCGCGTACGGGAAGCTGCCGGGCACGTTCTCCAGCATCAGCCACTTCAGCAGCTCGCCGTGGCATTCGTAGGTCGGCAGCACGACCTTGCGGATCTTGGTGCCCGACAGGCTTTGCGTGACCAGCGCGGTGCGGACCTCCTTGTCGCGGATCTTCACGACGTACTCGTCGCCGGCGTAGGCCTTGACCATGTCGGGCCACTGCTGCAGCAACTGACGCGCATCGCCATCGAGCTTGGCGCGTCGGTGCTCGGCCAGGTCCGCCAGCGCGGTGCGGGCACCGTTCTTGTCGGGGTTGGCGGCCTCCAGCATCGCGCGGCTGGCTTCCAGCTGCTGGATCTCGCGGGCGAGCGTGGCCTGCTTGCGTGCGCGGGCCTTGTAGCTGCGCACGGTGTCGCTGATGTCGGCGAGATAGCGCACCCGCGAAGCCGGCACGATGGGCGTCTGGTGCGTGCTGTGGCGTGTGTTGACCAACGGCAGGCGGCCTTCGGTCAACTTCAGCCCCAGCCCACCCAGGCGGGCCTTGAGCGCCTGGTAGAGCGCCGTCACGCCGTCGTCGTTGAATCGGCTGGCCATGGTGCCGAACACCGGCATCGTGTCCGGCATCACGTTGAACGCCTCGCGGTTGCGCTGCACCTGCTTGGCTACGTCGCGCAGCGCGTCCAGCGAGCCCTTGCGGTCGAACTTGTTGATGGCGACGAACTCGGCGAAGTCCAGCATGTCGATCTTCTCGAGCTGGCTGGCGGCGCCGAACTCGGGCGTCATCACGTACATCGGCACGCTGACCAGCGGCACGATGGCCGCATCGCCCTGGCCGATGCCGCTCGTCTCGACGATGACGAGGTCGAAGCCCGCGACCTTGGCGGCGGCGATGACGTCGGGCAGGGCCGGGGAGATTTCCGAACCGAAGTCGCGGGTGGCGAGCGAGCGCATGAAGACGCGCGGACCCTGGCCCCATGGCGAGATCGCGTTCATGCGGATGCGGTCGCCCAGCAATGCGCCACCGCTCTTGCGGCGCGAGGGGTCGATGGAGATCAGCGCCACGCGCAAGGCGTCGCCCTGGTCCAGGCGCAGGCGGCGGATCAGTTCGTCGGTCAGGCTGGACTTGCCCGCGCCGCCGGTGCCGGTGATGCCGAGCACGGGCGTCTTGCGACCCGAAGCCTGCGAGCGCAGTTCATCAACGATGGCCGCGTCGGCCTTGCCGTTCTCCAGTGCGGTGAGCAACTGGGCCAGCGAGCGCCAGGCGGCTTCGGTGTGGCCGGTGATGGCGGACAGGGCCTTGGGCGCGTGCACGCTGAAGTCCTGGTCGGCCTTCATGACCATCTCGCCGATCATGCCGGCCAGGCCCATGCGCTGGCCGTCTTCGGGGCTGAAGATGCGCACGCCGTGCTCGGCCAGCTCGCGGATCTCGGCCGGCACGATGACGCCGCCGCCGCCGCCGAACACCTGGATGTGCGCGCCGCCGCGCTCGCGCAGCAACTGCACCATGTACTTGAAGTATTCGACATGCCCGCCCTGGTAGGAGCTGATGGCGATGCCTTGCGCATCCTCCTGCAGCGCCGCGGTGACGACCTCGTCCACCGAGCGGTTGTGCCCGAGGTGGATGACCTCGGCGCCCATGCCCTGCAGGATGCGGCGCATGATGTTGATGGCCGCGTCGTGCCCGTCGAACAGGCTGGCGGCGGTGACGAAACGGACCTTGTGGGTCGGGCGGTACTCGGCCAGTGCCTTGTAGTCGGCGGCGAGATCGGTCATGGCTTGTCTCCTTGATCTGGCGCGATTTTAGGTCGCCAATTGACGTTAACGTCAATTGAGGCGGGCGCGGGACGGCCCCGATCCGCCCGGCGCGGGAATGAGGGCATCATCCTCCCCCATCCCAAACTCCGGCCCGCCCCCCGTGTCCCACACCGCAACGCCCAAGCTCGGCACCGAACTGACCCTGCGCGGCATCGTGCTGGGCATCCTGATCACGCTGGTCTTCACGGCCGCCAACGTCTACTTCGGCCTGAAGGCCGGCCTGACGTTCGCGACCTCCATCCCGGCCGCCGTCATCGCCATGGCGTTGCTGCGCCGCGCGGCGGGCAACTCCATCGGCGAGACCAACATCGTGCAGACCATCGCGTCGTCTGCCGGCACGCTGTCGTCCATCATCTTCGTGCTGCCCGGCCTGGTCATGATCGGCTGGTGGAGCGGCTTCCCGTACTGGATGTCGGTCACGCTGTGCGCCTTGGGCGGCACGCTGGGCGTCATGTACTCCATCCCGCTGCGCCGCGCGCTGGTGACGAACTCGCCGCTGCCCTACCCCGAGGGCGTGGCCTGCGCCGAGGTGCTGAAGGTGGGCCATGCCAGCGACGGTGGCGAGAGCAACCGCCAGGGCCTGGCGGCCATCATCGCCGGCGCCGTCGTGTCGGCGGGCTTCAGCATCGTCGTGGCGACGCAGCTGTTCGCGGCCAACCTGGCGCAGTATTTCCGGCTGCCGGGTGAAAAGGGTGGCACGACGGGCTACGACCTGAACTTCAGCTTCGCGCTGCTGGCCGTGGGCCATCTCGTGGGCCTGTGGGTGGGCATTGCCATCCTCGTGGGGGCCTGCATCGCCTGGCTGGGCGGCGTGCCCTTCCTGACGTCGGGCGTGGATGGCGCAGCCGAGGCCACGGCGTTGTTCGCGTGGAGCAAGCAGGTGCGCTTCATCGGCGCCGGCTGCATCGCGGTCGCCGCGATCTGGACGCTGGTCAAGCTCGCCAAGCCGGTCGTCTCGGGCCTGCACTCGGCGGCCATGGCCGCACGCGTGCGCAAGGCCGGCAAGGCGGACACGCTGCCGCGCACCGAGCGCGACATCCCCATCGGCACCGTGGGCCTGATCACGCTGGCCTGCATGCTGCCCATCGGCTTCATGCTGTCCAGCTTCGCCACGTCCGCGGGCCTGGGCGACCAGCTCGGCCTGCTCGTCGTCGGCGGTGTGGCGTACGTGCTGCTGATGAGCTTCTTCGTCGCCGCCGTGTGCGGCTACATGGCCGGCCTGATCGGCTCGTCCAACAGCCCGCTGTCGGGCGTGGGCATCCTGGTCGTCATCGGCGTGTCGCTGCTGCTGGCCCTCGTCGTGAAGCCGCTGCTGCCGGCCTCCAGCGGCCAGGCGCTCGTGGCGTTCGCGCTGTTCGTCACGGCCGTCGTGTTCGCGGTGGCGACCATCTCGAACGACAACCTGCAGGACCTGAAGACCGGCCAGCTCGTGGACGCCACGCCCTGGCGCCAGCAGGTCGCGCTCATCATCGGCGTGGTGGCCGGCGCCTTCGTCATCCCGCCGGTGCTGGACCTGCTGAACAGGGCCTACGGCTTTGCCGGCGTGCCCGGCGTGGACCCGAAGACCGCGCTCGCCGCGCCGCAGGCCGCGCTGATCTCGGCGCTGGCCAAGGGCGTCATCCAGGGCGACCTGAACTGGAACCTGATCGGCATCGGCGCCGTCATCGGCGGCATCTGCATCGCCGTCGACGAGGCGCTGAAGCGCGGCTCGGGCGGCAAAGCTCATCTGGCGCCGCTGGCTGTAGGCCTGGGCATCTACCTGCCGCTGAACAGCACGCTGACCATCGTCGTCGGCGCCGTGGCGGGCTGGCTGTTCGAACGCGCCGCACGCGCCAAGCGCGACCCGGAAGCGACCCGGCAGCTGGGCGTGCTGCTGGCCTCCGGTCTCATCGTCGGCGAGAGTCTGCTGGGCGTCATCCTCGCGGCCGTCGTGGTGTTCTCGGGCCAGGGCGCGCCGCTGGCGCTGGTGGGCGACAGCTTCGCCACCGCCGGCCAGGTGGTGGGTTTCATGGCCTTCGCCGGCATCGGCTTCGGGCTCTATCGCTGGCTGCTGAGCAAGCAGCCCTGACGGTCCAAGTCAGCTGAGGCCGAGCAGCGCCGCACAGGCCTGCCAGCCCAGCGCCATCAGCGCGACCGAGGAGGCCAGCGCGCTGGCGCCGACGCCCAGCGACGCCAGCATCATCGGCCGTCGCGCGCGGCCAGCGCGACGCCGGCCAGCATCAGTGCCACGGCCGGCAGCAGGTTGCCGAACGGGATGGGCAGGAAGATCAGCACGGCCATGACGACCGTCATCGGCCCCAACCACCAGCGCGCGTGCGGGCCGGCCAGCGCGGGCATGCGCGGGCGGGTGAGGCGGCAGATGCCGTCGTAGAAGCGCGCCAGCAGCGCCAGGCTGCGCGTGGCGCCTTCGCGCGGCAGCGTCAGCCGGCCCAGCCGCGCCGGCAACTGGTGATGCTGCTGCGGGCGCAGCAGCATCAGGCCCAGCAGCGCCAGGCCCACGCTGAGCACCACGCCCACGCCCGGGATGGGCAGCATGCAGGGCGCCGCCAGCAGCACCAGCAGGCTGGCCTGCCAGGCGCCGCCGTGGGCCTCGGCCAGCGTGGCCAGCGGCACCGGGCCGGGCGGCAGCGCGCCGGAGGTGGCGCGTAGCCGGGCGGCCAGCTCGCGCATCATGCTCACGAGCCGACCTCCTGGATTCGGCCGAGCGCAGGGCCGCTCCCAAGCCGGCCGGTTTGGCGATGTGCTTGCGGCTCAATGCCGCAAGCATCGCCGTCCCCTCGGGGGACCGACCAGCCCTGGCGCGCGTTCAGCGCCGCAGGACTGGGCGAGGGGCACTCAGTCATCGGAACCAGCGAAGCCGAACAGGTGCAGCAGGCTGGTGAACAGGTTGAAGATGGACACGAACAGGCTGACGGTCGCGAGCACGTAGTTGGTCTCGCCGCCGTTCACGATCTGCTGCGTCTCGTACAGGATCAGGCCGGCCGACAGCAGGGCCACGACGGCAGAAACCGTCAGCGCCAGCGCGGGGATCTCGAAGAACACCGCCGCCAGGCCGGCCAGCACCGCGACGATCATGCCGGCGAACAGGAAGCCGCCCATCCACGACAGGTCGCGCTTGGTGGTCGTCGCGTAGGCCGACAGCGCCAGGAACACGGCGCCGGTGGCGCCCAGCGCCAGCATGACGGCCTGCCCGCCGGACGGCAGCGCCAGCGTGCGGGTCAGCAGCGGGCCCAGCGTCCAACCCATGAAGCCAGTCAGCGCGAACACCAGGCCCACCGCCATGCCGCTGTTCTTCAGCTTGTGGATGCCGAACAGCAGGCCGAAGTAGGCGACGAGCGTCAGGATGATGCCCGGTGCGGGCAGCGCGAAGGCCACGGCGGCCCACGCGACGGCGGCGCTGAACAGCAACGTCATCGACAGCAGCGCGTAGGTGTTGCGCAGCACGCGGTGCGCCGTGCCTCGGTCGACGGCGGCGCCGTAGGGGACGGCAATGGCGGCAGGACGGGTTTGCATGGCAGACCTCCAAAGAGAGAAACACGCGCAGGCTAACCAGCGCAGCCATCAAATAAAAGCAGAGAATCAGGAAGTATTTCTTCGTGATAACTTGCTGCGTTCACCATGAGCATGACCTACAGCTACCGCCACCTGTACTACTTCTGGGCCGTCGCCAAGGAGGGCGGCCTGACCCGCGCGGCCACCAAGCTGGGTCTGTCGGTGCAGACCGTCTCCACGCAGGTGCGCGAGCTGGAGCACGCGCTGGGCGCGGCGCTGCTGAAGCCCGCCGGCCGCGGCCTGGCGCTGACCGACGCCGGCCAGGCGGCGCTGGAGCTGGCCGAGCAGATCTTCCAGATCGGCGAGACGCTGCCCGAGCGCGTGCGCGATGCGGCCACCTCGCCGTCCGTGCGGCTGGTGGTGGGCATCTCCGACGGTCTGCCCAAGCTGGTCGTGCACCGGCTGCTGCAGCCCATCATCGACACGCCGCACCTGCGCCTGCTGTGCCACGAGGACGAGTTCGACGACCTGCTGGGCGACCTGGCGCTGCACCGCCTGGACGTGGTGCTGGCCGACCGCCCCGCGCCCCCCAACCCCAACCTGCGCGTCTACAGCCATGCGCTGGGCAGCTCGCCGATGGCCTGGTTCGCCGCGCCGCAATGGGCAGCAGCGGCCATGCGCGACTACCCCGCGTCGCTGGCCGATGTGCCGCTGCTGCTGCCCACGTCGCACGCCGCGGTGCGCGCACGCATGGACCAGTGGCTGGAGCGGCAGGGTGTGCGCGCACGCATCGCCGGCGAGTTCGAGGATAGTGCGCTGCTGGCCACTTTCGGCGCCGCGGGCATGGGCGTGTTCCCGGCTGCTTCGCTGATGAGCGACAAGTTGGTGGAGCACGACGGCCTGGTGCGCGTGGGCGACTGCGATGGCGTCGAGGAGGCCTTCTACGCCGTCGGCACCGACAAGAAGATCGCGCACCCGCTGGTGCGCCGGCTGCTGCCGCAGGCGGTCCAGGACGCGCAGGCCGGCTGACGGCGGGTCTGCTTGCTACAGTTGACGTTCACGTCAATCAAGACGCCCATCAAAGCGCCCGCGGTCCTGCACGACAGGCTGCCGCACGGGCGCACAGGAGACCTCCCATGAATCTGCCCGGACTCAATTTCCAACTCGGCGAAGACATCGACGCGCTGCGCGACGCGGTGCGCGCGTTTGCCGACGAGGAGATCGCGCCGCGTGCGGCCGAGATCGACCGCAGTGACCAGTTCCCGATGGACCTTTGGCGCAAGATGGGCGACCTGGGCGTGCTGGGCATCACCGTGCCGGAGCAGTACGGCGGCGCGGACATGGGCTACCTGGCCCACATGATCGCGATGGAGGAAATCAGCCGTGCCAGCGCGTCGGTGGGCCTGAGCTATGGCGCGCACAGCAACCTGTGCGTGAACCAGATCAAGCGCAACGGCAACGAGGCGCAGAAGGCGAAGTACCTGCCCAGGCTGATCAGCGGCGAGCATGTCGGCGCACTGGCCATGAGCGAGCCCGGCGCCGGCTCCGACGTGCTGAGCATGAAGCTGCGCGCCGAGCTGAAATCGGGCGCAGGGGGCGACTACTACCTGCTCAACGGCACCAAGATGTGGATCACCAACGGCCCCGACGCCGACACGCTGGTGGTCTACGCCAAGACCGAACCCGAGCTGGGCGCGCGCGGCGTGACGGCCTTCCTGATCGAGAAGGGCATGCCCGGCTTCTCCATCGCGCAGAAGCTCGACAAGCTGGGCATGCGCGGCTCGCACACCGGCGAGCTGGTGTTCAACAACGTCGAGGTGCCGGCCGAGAACGTGCTGGGCGCCGTGAACGGCGGCGCCAAGGTGCTGATGTCGGGCCTGGACTACGAGCGCGCCGTGCTGACCGGCGGGCCGCTGGGCATCATGCAGTCGGTGATGGACAACGTCGTCCCGTACATCCACGACCGCAAGCAGTTCGGCCAGAGCATCGGCGAGTTCCAGCTCATCCAGGGCAAGGTGGCCGACATGTACACCGTGCTGCAGGCCGCGCGCAGCTTCGCGTACACGGTGGCCAAGAACCTGGACATGCTGGGTGCCGAGCACGTGCGCCAGGTGCGCAAGGACTGCGCGTCGGTCATCCTGTGGACGGCCGAGAAGGCGACGTGGATGGCCGGCGAGGGCGTGCAGATCTTCGGCGGCAACGGCTACATCAACGAATACCCGCTGGGCCGCCTGTGGCGCGATGCCAAGCTCTACGAGATCGGCGCCGGCACCAGCGAGATCCGCCGCATGCTGATCGGCCGCGAGCTGTTTGCCGAGACGATGTGAGCGTGGACCCGCTGCACGTCGACACCCCGCTGCTGCGCGCGGCGCCCGGCCTGTTCGACCACCCCGAGGTGTGGCTGAAGATGGACGCGCTGCAGCCCAGCGGCAGCTTCAAGCTGCGCGGCGTGGGGCGGCTGGTGCAGCAAGCGGCGGCCGAAGGCGCGAACGCCATCGTCTGCGCCTCCGGCGGCAACGCGGGCTTCGCGGCGACGCACGCGGCTGTCGCGCTCGGTCTGCCGGTGGCCATCGTGCTGCCGCTGACGAGCAGTGCGGCGGTGGCGGAGCGGCTGGCAGCGCGCGGCGCCGAGGTGCTGCGCCATGGCGCCGTGTGGGACGAGGCGCACGACTTTGCGTTGACGCTCGCCGCCGAGCGCGGCGCGGCCTATGTGCATCCCTTCGACCATCCGCTGCTGTGGGCCGGGCATTCGACGCTCATCGACGAGGTGGTCGAGGCCGGTCTGGGGTTCGATGCGGTCGTCACGGCCGTCGGCGGTGGCGGGCTGTTCTGCGGCATCGTCGAAGGCCTGCGGCGACACGGCTTGACCGACGTGCCCGTCATCGCCGTGGAAACGCAGGGCGCCGCCAGTCTGCAGGCCAGCCTGGCGGCCGGTGAACGGGTGACCCT
This sequence comes from Roseateles sp., assembly GCF_965229315.1. Classification (GTDB taxonomy): domain Bacteria; phylum Pseudomonadota; class Gammaproteobacteria; order Burkholderiales; family Burkholderiaceae_C; genus Pelomonas. The sequence goes on along the minus strand of NZ_CBDDJA010000001.1, from coordinate 190,097 downwards.
GCCCGCGATCACGTCCATCGCGACGTCGCTGGGCGCGCGCCGCGTGGCGGCCGAAGCGTTCGCCCGCGCACGCTCGCACCCCACCCTCGCCGTGCAGGTCAGCGACGCCGAGGCCACCGCCGCCTGCCTGCGTTTCGCCGACGCGCAACGCGTGCTCGTCGAGCCCGCCTGCGGCGCGGCCCTGGCGGCCGTGGACCGCCACGCCCGCGCCTACCGCCGCGTGCTGGTCGAAGTCTGCGGCGGCATGGGCGTTTCGCTGGCGCTGCTGCGCGACTGGGCCGCCGCCGCGACAATACCGGCATGACGACGAACACCAACGAGCTGCAGGACCTGCTCGACAACAACAAGCGCTGGGCCGCCGACACGGAAGCCCGCGAGCCCGGCTTCTTCTCGCGCCTGCTCAAGCAACAGACGCCGCAATACCTGTGGATAGGCTGCGCCGACAGCCGCGTGCCGGCCAACGAGCTGGTGGACCTGCTGCCGGGCGAGCTGTTCGTGCACCGCAACGTCGCCAACGTCGTCGTGCACTCCGACCTGAACTGCCTGTCGGTCATGCAGTTCGCCGTGGACCACCTGAAGGTGCGCCACATCATCGTCGTGGGCCACAGCAACTGCGGCGGCGTGCGCGCGGCGCTGTACGACATGCGCGTGGGCCTGGTGGAGAACTGGATCCGCCACGTGCAGGACGTGCGCCACATGCACAGCGAGTGGCTGGCCGGCGTGCCCGAGCCGCAGCGTGTCGATGCGCTGTGCGAGCTGAACGTGCTGGAGCAGGCGCGCAACGCCTGCCACACCACCGTGGTGCAGGACGCCTGGGAGCGCGGCCAGGAGGTGGTGGTGCACGGCTGGGTCTACGGCCTGCACAACGGCCTGCTGGAAGACCTGGCGCTCACCGCCGGCGCGCCCGCCGATGTGGAGCCGGCCTACCGGCGCGCGCTGGGCATCGTCAAGGCGCGCTACGCCGCGGCAGCCTGACGGCGCGCCGAAGCGGCCCAGTCTGACAGACGCGACAGCGCGTGCTGCCGCACCATGCGCGATCCGTTTGAACAGGGAGCCCCGCATGATCTTCGACGCCATCCGCGAAAGCCACGACTTGCAACGCGACCTGTGCCGAAAGCTCACCGCGTCGCGCGGCGACATGGCCGCGCGCCAGCTGCTGTTCCTGCAGCTCAAGGTCGAGTTGATGTCACACGCGGCGGCCGAGGAGCGGTACCTGTATGTGCCGTTGCTGATGGAAGACGGTGGGCTCGATTCGTCGCGCCACGCGCTGCATGAGCACCACCAGGTGGACGAACTGCTGGAAGACCTGTCGGTGCGCGACAAGCAGCAGGACGGCTGGATCGCGACCGCCAAGCAGCTGAGCTTCAAGGTGCGCCACCACCTGAAGGAAGAGGAATCCAAGTTCTTCCACGTCGCCGGCCGGCTGCTGACCGACGCGAAGAAGCAGCAGCTCGCGGGCAAGTACAAGCGCGAGCTGGTGCGCATGCGCAAGCACTACGCGGCGGAGTTCCAGACCGTGGCCGTGTCCGACGAGACCGGCCTGGTCAAGCCCGCCAGGGCCGCGGCCGACAAGCCCGCCACGCGCGGCAGCGCAACTGCCGGTGCGCAGCTGCGCGGCAGGAGTGCGCCGCGGCGCACGCGCTAACCGGCCGGTCGTTTGTCGCCAGGCAGCTGCCGCAGCGGCGTCACGGCGCGCGCGCCGGCCTCGGTGAGCACGGGCAGGGCCGGCGTCCGCACCTGCACGGACTGTTCGGCCACCGGCCGGCGGTCGACCACAGATCTGGGATGCAGAAAGAAGAACATGGCCCGCAACTGGGGCCGTCGCGGCGAGGCGCCAGGGCGGGCTAACCCGCAGTGCTGGCGGCCTGGCTGGCGGCCGGCGCCGACGGCGGGATGTCGAACGTGAAGCGCTGCTCGAACTCGTGATCGCCGGGCTGGCAGGGCGCATCGCGCAGCGCCTGCTGGATCGCGGTCACCAGCGCACGCTGCGCCCGGCGCTCCACGCCGGCGGTCAGTGCGCGGATCTCGACCTGAATCACGCGCCCGTCCTTGACGACGGCTTTCGCCTGGTACGCCGCCCGGCCGGACCAGTCGACCTTGGGGACAGCCGGGGGCGCCACCTCGCACACCGTGGCCGCCGGCGCGGGCTGTGCCGGCACCGGCAAGGTCAGCAGCGCGGCCACCACGGTCAACGCGGAACGCATCAGTTGCATCGTGTCTCCATGGGGTCTGACCGTTTGGCGCGGGCACCGGCCTCGATTGCCGGCGCCCGCGCGTTCGCTCAAGGCTTGTAGACCTTGAACTCGCCGAACGCCTTCAACTGCTCGCCGATCTTCTCGGGGTCGCCGACGACGACCCAGCTCTGCTCGTCCGGGTTGAAGTACTTCTTGCCCACGGCCTGCACCTCGGCAGGCGTGACCTTCTGCAACGCCGGCACGAACCTGCCGAGGAAGTCTGCCGGCAGGCCGACCAGCCAGTTGCCCGCCAACTGCCGAGCCACCGAGCCTTGCAGTTGCGTGCTGACGAGGTAGCTGCCGGCCATGTAGCGCTTGTTCATCGCCATCTCGGCTTCGGGCACCGGCTCGGCGCCGATGCGGCGGTACTCGCTGATGTACTCGGTGATGGATGCGCCCGTCACCTCGTTGCGCACGTCGGCGCCGCCGGTGATGGCGCCGCCCACGCGCGACGACACGCCGCCGGCGCGCGCGCCGTAGGTGTAGCCCTTCTCCTCGCGCAGGTTCTGATTGATGCGGCTGGAGAAGCCGCTGCCCAGGATGGTGCTCGTCAACCGCAGCGCGACCTGCTCGTCGCCGCTGGCGGCCATGCCGGGGCGGCCCAGTCGCAGCGTGGACTGCACGCTGCCCGGGCGCTCCAGCAGCAGGCGCTGCACCGGCATGGTGGCGGGCGGCGCTGCCAGTTCGGCCGGCGCGTCGCCGCTGGCCTTCCAGTCGCCGAAGGCCTCTCGGGCGAGCTTCATCGCCTGCGCCGCGTCGATGCGGCCGGTGACGACCAGCAACGCGCGGTCGGGGCGGAAACGCCGCGCATGCTCGGCACGCAGGCCTTCAGCCGTCGCGCCGTTGATCGCGGCTTCCGTCTCCTGCGTGCGGCCGTAGGCATGGCTGCCGTAGATGGCGCCGTCCAGCGCCTTGGCGGCGCGGAAGCCCGGCTGCGCGCTGCTGGACTTCAGGCCCTGCAGCGCATTGGTCTTGGCGAGCTGCACCTCGTTGTCGGGGAAGGCCGGCCTGCGCGCCACGTCGGCCAGCAGCCGGGCCATCTCGCCGGCATGCGAGGCCAGTGCGTTGGCAGAGATGCTGATGCCGTCGTTGCTGGCGCTGGCAGCGACCGCGCCGCCCATGGCCTGGGCGGCCTCGGCGATCTGCTTGGAGCTGAGCTTGGCGGTGCCCCCGGACAGCAGGCCGGCCAGCAGCTTGGCGCGGCCGGGCTCGTCGGCCGTGTCGGCACCGAAGCCGGCGCCCCGCACGGCCAGCACGAAGTCCACGCGCGGGATGCCCGTGCGCGGCACGACCCAGACCTGCAGGCCGTTGGGCAGCGTCTGCTGCGTGATCTGGGGGACGGTCAGCGGCTTGTCCTGGCCGAACGGCGGCAGCTCGGCGGGCAGGGCCACGGTGGCGGCCTGGGCGGCGCCGGCCAGCGCGCAGGCGGCGGCGACCAGTGCCAGGCGGAAGGCGGAGTTAGCGGTTTTCATCGTCATCGTTCCTTCGGCATCAGGGCTTGGGCGCGGCCTGGGAGGCCGCTTGCGACGCAGGCTGGGCGGCGGCCTGGGCCTGCAGCATCGCGACGGGCTTGCGGTCGATGACCGAGCGGTTGGCGGTCGTCAGGTAGGCCGCAGCCACGCGCTGCACGTCGGCCGAGGTCACGGCGGCGATCCAGCCCGGCACCTGGTTGACGACGTTGGCGTCGCCCCACAGCGCCTGCAGCTTGGCCAGGCGGTCGGCACGGCGCAGGAACATCTCCACGTCGTTGTACCAGTCGGCCAGCAGCGCGGTCTTCAGGTTCTTCAGCTCGGCGTCGCTGACGCCTTCCTTGACGATGCGGGCGATCTCCTCGTCCACCCCGGCCAGCAGCGCGTCGGCCGTGGTGTTGGGCTTGTAGAGGGCGAACACGGTGAAGAGGCTGGGGCCGTCGTATTCCCAGACGCCGGTCAGGCCGTAGAGCGAATCCACGTTCAGCGCCAGCTCACGGCCCTTGACGAGGCCCTGGTACAGCCGCGACGCGTCGCCGCCGGCCAGCAACTGGCCGAGCACGGCAAAGGGCGCCTGGTCCTTGCTGCCGCGGCCAGGCAGCTTCCACGCCGCCGCGACGGCGGGCACCTGGGCCAGCTTGTCGGGCTGGGTCAGGCGGCGCTCCTTGGTGTTCAGGCCTTCGGTGAAATCGCTGGGCTTGGGCGTGGGGCGGGCGGGGATCTTGCCGAAGTACTTCTCGGCCAGCGCGAAGCCCTGCGCGGGCGTCACGTCGCCGGCGATGGACAGCACCGCGTTGTTCGGGCCGTAGAAATCACGGTGGAAGGCGCGCACGTCGTCGAGGTTGGCGTTCTCCAGGTCGACGAAGCTGCCGTAGCCGTCGTGGGCGTTCTCCCACTTGTCGAAGGCCAGCGCCGAGATGTCCAGCCACATGAAGCCGCCGTAGGGCTGGTTCTGCACATTGACGCGGATCTCCTCCTTCACCACGTCCTGCTGGTTCTTCAGCGACACCGGGTTCAGGTCCAGCATCGTCATGCGGTCGGCCTCCAGCCACAGCATGGACTCCAGCGACGAGGACGGCGCCGTCTCGATGTAGTTCGTGAAGTCGGGGCGGGTCGAGCCGTTGTTGTTGCCGCCGCCGGACGTAATGACCTTGTCGAACACGCCCTTGGGCGCCTTGGGCGTGCCCTGGAACATCAGGTGCTCGAACAGGTGGGCGAAGCCGGTGCGGTTCCTGGGTTCCAGCCGCATGCCGACCTTGTAGACGACGCTGATGCCCACGGTGGGGCTGCTGGTGTCGGGCGAGACGACGACGGTCAGACCGTTGGCCAGGGTCTTCACGTGCACGGGGATCTGCCAGCGGTCGGCTGCCGTGGCGGTGGCGGTCGCGGCGGGCGCGGCGGTGGCGAACGTGCCGGCGAGGGCGAGGCCGGCGGCGGCCAGCGCGCTCAGCGCCGTGCGGCGGGTGGTCTTCAACATGGGTCCTCCTGAAAGGGTTCTGGCCGCGAGTGTCGCGGCTTGCGCACCGGGTGCCGCATGGCACGGCGGGTTAACCCGGCGCGGCGACAATCGGCGGCTGCAATTCTTGCCTCAATCTCCATGACCGACACCCGCCCCCCGCTGCCCGACCACCTCAGCGCCGACCCGCGCAGCCCCCACCACGTCGCCGCCGTCTTCGAGCATGACATCGGCATCCGTTTCAACGGCAAGGAGCGCTCGGATGTGGAGGAATACTGCATCAGCGAAGGCTGGGTCAAGGTGCCCGCCGGCAAGACGCTGGACCGCAAGGGCCGGCCGCTGTGCATCAAGCTCAAGGGCGAGGTCGAGGCCTTCTACCGCTGAGCCCCCGGCGGCATGACCGCCAAGCCCACCCGGGCGACTGCGGCATTGGGCGGCAATTGACGCGCACGTCAATTGATCGCTCAGAATGGCGGACCTGAATCAATCCACGGAGCACCGCCATGTCCGACCCCATCGTCATCGTTTCCGCTGCCCGCACGCCCATCGGCGGCCTGCTGGGTGATTTCTCCAGCCTCGCAGGTTGGGAACTGGGCGCCGTGGCCATTAAGGCTGCGGTGGCGCGCGCCGGCGTGCCCGGCGACGCCGTCGACGAGGTGCTGATGGGCAACTGCCTGATGGCCGGCCAGGGCCAGGCGCCCGCCCGCCAGGCGCTGCGTCGCGCCGGCCTGCCGGACTCGGCCGGCGCCGTGACGCTGAGCAAGATGTGCGGCTCCGGCATGCGCACCGTGATGTTCGCCCACGACATGCTGGCGGCCGGCTCGGCCGAGGTCATGGTGGCCGGCGGCATGGAGAGCATGACCAACGCGCCGCACCTGATGTTCGCGCGCAAGGGCGTGAAGTACGGCGTGGCGCAGATGTACGACCACATGGCGCTGGACGGCCTGGAAGACGCCTACGAGCGCGGCAAGGCCATGGGCGTGTTCGCCGAACAGTGCGTGGCCAAGTACGGCTTCAGCCGCGAGGCCATGGACCAGTACGCCATCACGTCCACGCAGCGCGCCAAGACCGCCAACGAGGACGGCAGCTTCGACTGGGAAATGGCGCCGGTGACGATCAGCGGCGCCAAGGGCGACACCGTCGTCAAGTTCGACGAGCAGCCCTTCAAGGCCAAGCTCGACAAGATCCCCACGCTCAAGCCCGCGTTCAAGAAGGACGGCGCCATCACGGCCGCCACGTCCTCCAGCATCTCCGACGGCGCCGCGGCGCTGGTGCTGATGCGCGAGAGCACCGCCCAGGCGCGCGGCCTCACGCCGGTCGCCCGCATCGCCAGCCACGCCGTGCATGCGCAGGCGCCCGAATGGTTCAGCACCGCGCCCGCGGGCGCCATCCAGAAGGCGCTCACCAAGGCCGGCTGGCAGGCAGGCCAGGTGGACCTGTGGGAAGTCAACGAGGCCTTCGCCGCCGTCACGATGGCGGCGATGGCCGACTTCAAGCTGCCGCACGAGATCGTCAACGTGCACGGCGGCGCCGTGGCGCTGGGCCACCCCATCGGCGCCAGCGGCGCGCGCATCGTCGTCACGCTGCTGGGCGCGCTGAAGAAGCGCGGCCTGAAGAAGGGCGTCGCGGCGCTGTGCATCGGCGGCGGCGAAGCGACGGCGCTGGCCGTCGAACTGCTCTGACGGCATGACGCCGCCACGCGCGTTTTGTTCGCTGCCCCCCGAGGGGGCGCCATCGCCCTTGGGGCGGCCCGGCGGGCGATGATGCTCGGCACCCACGATCTGGCGCTGTTCGCCGCGACGGTGTTCGTGCTGAACGCCACGCCGGGCGTGGACATGGCTTACGCCGTCGCCAGCACGCTGCGCGGCGGCTGGCGCCAGGGCGTGGCGGCGGCCGCGGGCATCATGGCCGGCTGCGTGCTGCACACCGGTGCGGCGGCCTTCGGCCTGGCGGCGCTGCTGGCGGCCTCGGCCGAGGCGTTCGCCGTCGTCAAGTACGCGGGGGCGGCCTACCTGCTCTACGTGGCCTGGGGCATGGCGCGCGCGGGGCTGAGGCCTGCGCCGGCAGCGGCCCCGGGCGCGGCACCCGTGTCGTTGTGGCGCACCGCGCGCCAGGGCTTCTTCACCAACGCGCTGAACCCCAAGGTGGCGCTGTTCTTCCTCGCCTTGCTGCCGCAGTTCATCGCGGCGGACGCGCCGGACAAGACGCTGGCCTTCCTGTTTCTCGGCGCCTGGTTCATCGTGCAGGGCTTGCTGTTCCTGTTGGCGCTGGTCGCTCTCGTCACCCCGCTGCGTCGCAGCACGCCGCGCCCCTGGGTGGCGCGCGGCCTCAACCTCGGCGGCGCGGGGCTCTTCACGGCCCTGGCCGCCAAACTGGCACTGACCCCACCATGAACGTCCTCATCATCGGTGCCTCGCGCGGCCTGGGTCTCGAATTCGTCCGCCAGTACCGCGCTGCCGGTGCGCGCGTCACCGCCACCGTGCGCGACGACGCCGGCGCGGCCCGGCTCACGGAACTGGGTGCCAAGCCGCTGAAGCTGGACCTGCTGGACGCCGCCAGCGTCTCCGGCCTGGCCTGGCAGATCGACGGCGAGCGCTTCGACGTGGTGGTCATCAACGCCGGGGTCTTCGGCCCGCGCGCCGACGCGCTGGATGCACCCACGGCGGACGACTTCGACGCCGTCATGCGCACCAACGTGCTGGGCCCCATGCGCGTGCTGGCGCAGATCGCCGACCACCTCGCGTCCGGCGCGCGCCTGGCGCTGATCTCGTCGCGCATGGGCTCCATCGCGCTGCGCACCAGCACCAGCGGCTGGCTCTACCGCGCGTCCAAGGCAGCGGTGAACTCGGTGATGAAGGACGCCTCGCTGGTGTTGGCGGGCAAGGCCACCGTCATCAGCTTCCACCCCGGCTGGGTCAAGACCGACATGGGCGGCTCGGGCGCCGACATCGACGCGCCCACCAGCATCGCCGGCATGCGCACCGTGCTGGCCAGCGTGAAGCCGGCAGACACGGGCAGCTTCTTCAATTACGACGGGCAACGCCTGGATTGGTGACACGGCGGCGGGTCGGCCTGCGCTAATCTCACGGCCGGGCCCTCGCCCGGCTCGCTCCGTGTCGGGGCGAGCCAGGGTGTTCTGACGAAGCCAACAAGCAAGAAGTACCCGCCATGGACATCGCCGTTCCCAAGGCCCCGTCGTCGACCATCGTGCTGATCCAGGTGGGTGAGACCTGCGAGCGCATCGTCCGCTTCACCCGCGAGGACATCGCCACCTTTGCCCGGCTGACGGGCGACACCAACCCGCTGCATCACGACGTGCAGGCCGCCCAGCGCGCCCGCCACGGCGAGATCATCGCCAGCGGCCAGCAGACCACGGCGCAGATGATCGGCCTGGTGGCCAGCCATTTCTCGCGCAGCGACGATGGCCAGCAGCGCGAGCTGCTGTGCCTGAACTTCAACTTCGCCTTCAAGGCGCCGGTGTTCGCGGAGCAGGAGCTGGTGCTGCGCTGGCATGTGGCGACGGTGGAATGGAGCGCGTCGCTGGGCGGCTGGCTGGCCCATGTGGACGGTCGTGCGACGGTGCGCAACGCCCACCCCTGCGTGGTGGGCCGGGGCACCCTGCTGCTGAAGGGCGGCCGGGCCTGATCGCCGCTCGGCGCTGAGGCCGCGCGGGTCTGGCGCAAGGACAATGGCGCCACCGCCAATCCAGAGGTCGAGCCCGACATGCTGCTACCCGAAGACCACCTCGCCGTGCAAGACGCCATCCGCGCCTTCGTGCAGGCCGAGATCGCGCCCCATGCCGCCGCGTGGGACAAGGCCCATCATTTCCCTGCCGAGCAGCTCAAGGGCCTGGCCGCGCTGGGCTGCTACGGCGTCGCCGTGCCCGCCGAATGGGACGGTGCGGGGCTGGACTACCTCGCCCTGGCGGTCATCCTCGAAGAGATCGCCGCGGGCGACGGCGGCACCAGCACGGTGGTCAGCGTCAACAACTGCCCGGTGTGCTCCATCCTGATGGCCTTCGGCAACGACGACCAGAAGCAGCGCTTCCTCAAGCCGCTGGCGCGCGGCGACATGCTGGGTGCGTTCTGCCTGACCGAGCCGCATGTGGGCTCCGAGGCTGGTGGCCTCAAGACCACGGCCGTGCGCGATGGCGATGACTACGTGCTCAATGGGGTCAAGCAGTTCATCACCAGCGGCCAGCACGGCGACGTGGCCATCGTCATGGCCGTGACCGACAAGGCGGCCGGCAAGAAGGGCATCAGCGCCTTCGTCGTGCCGACGAACAGTGCTGGCTACACGGTCGCGCGCATCGAGGAGAAGATGGGCCAGCACAGCAGCGACACGGCGCAGATCCTGTTCGAGAACTGCCGCGTGCCGGCGGCCAACCGGCTCGGCGAGGAGGGCCAGGGCCTGAAGATCGCGCTGTCGGGCCTGGAGGGCGGGCGCATCGGCATCGCGTCGCAGAGCGTGGGCATGGCGCGCGCGGCGTTCGAGGCGGCGCTGCGCTACAGCCAGGACCGCGTCACCTTCGGCAAGCCCATCTTCGAGCACCAGGCGGTGCAGTTCATGCTGGCCGAGATGGCCATGCAGATCGAGGCCGCGCGCCAGCTGATCTGGCATGCGGCCAGCCTGAAGGACGCCGGCCGACCCTGCCTGAAGGAGGCCGCGATGGCCAAGCTGTTCGCCAGCGAGATGGCCGAGAAGGTCTGCTCGCAGGCTATCCAGATTCACGGCGGCTACGGCTACCTGAGCGACTTCCCCGTGGAGCGCATCTACCGCGACGTGCGCGTGACGCAGATCTACGAGGGCACGAGCGAGGTGCAGAAGATCCTCATCGGCCGCGCGCTGGCAGCGGGTTGAAGCCGGCTGAGCCGCCCGCGGCTACAGCGACGCGAAGGCCTGGGCCAGCACGCTGTCGGATGCCGACAGCGCCGTGCGCTCGGCGGCGTCCAGCGCCGGCTCGACGACCGGCCCGGCGCCCCCGGCGCCCACCCGCGTCGGCAGCGACAGCGCCACGCCGTGCAGCCCGAGCGCACCGTCCTGCAGCCGCGACACCGGCAGCACACGGCGCTCGTCACGCAGCACGCAACCCACCAGCTCGGCTGCCACCAGGCCGATGGCGTGGTTGGTGGCGCCCTTGCGGCGGATGACCTCGTAGGCCGCGCGCCGCACCGCGTGGGCGATGGCGGCTTCGTCGGCCGTGCTCCAGCCCGGCCAGTCGCGCAGCGCGACGCCGCCGATGCGCGCGCCCGACCAGTGCATCACCGACGAGTCGCCGTGCTCGCCCAGCACCTGCGCATGCACCGACACCGGCGCCACGCCCAGCCGCAGCGCCAGCCGTTCGCGCAGCCGTGAGCTGTCCAGCAGCGTGCCGGTGCCGAACACCCGCGCGGCCGGCAGGCCGCTGGCTGCGGCGATGACGCGGGTCAGCACGTCCACCGGATTGGCCACGACGATGATGACGCCGCCGAAGCCCGCCAGCGCGCTGCCGATGTCGGCGGCCAGCCGCGCGTTGTCGCGCAGCAGGTCCAGCCGGCTCTCGTCCGGGCGGCCATTGCGCCCGGCGGCCACGACGACCACGTCGGCCTCGCGCATCGCCGCCAGCGGCACGGCGCGCACGGCGCAGCGCGGGTAGAAGGCGGCGCCGTCGGCCAGGTCCATGGCTTCGCCTTCGGCCACCGCGTCGCGGGCGTCGTGCAGCCACAGCTCCGCGGCATGGCCGGCCATCAGCGTCGAGAACGCGACGCTGGTGCCTACCCAGCCGGTGCCGATGATGCCCACGCGTCGTGTTGCCATGGCGGCAGTATGGCGCCCGGCGGCACGCGCGACATCCCGCGTCTGTCGATTGGCGCCTTCTGCTCGCCATCCGTCGCTTGCCGTTGGTGCGCGGCCGGGCCGTCCCTAGCATGCGGCCCAGGTTCAAGGAGAAGCGAATGGACGAAGTGCTGGTGGCCCGTGGCCTGCGCAAGGCGTACGGCGAGCGGGTGGCGGTGGCGGATGTGAGCCTGGGCCTGCGCCCAGGCGAGGTGCTGGGGCTGCTCGGGCCCAATGGTGCGGGCAAGTCCACGACGGTGGGCATGATCTGCGGGCTGACGGCGCCGGATGCCGGCACGGTGACGCTGTCCGGCGGCGTCAGCCTGGCCAGCGACGAGGCCGCCTACAAGCGCCGCATCGGCCTGGTGCCGCAGGACATCGCGCTGTACGAGGAGCTGCCGGCGCGCATGAACCTGCAGCTGTTCGGCGCGCTGTACGGCATGGCGCCCGACGTGCTGAAGCGCCGCACCGACGAGGTGCTGGCCATGGTGGGCCTGTCGGAGCGCGCCGCCGACAAGCCCTCGACCTTCTCCGGCGGCATGAAGCGGCGCCTGAACATCGCCTGCGCGCTGATCCACGACCCCGAAGTCCTGCTGCTCGACGAACCCACCGCCGGCGTGGACCCGCAAAGCCGCAACGCCATCTTCGACAACCTCGAAATGCTCAAGCGCGCCGGCAAGGCGCTGATCTACACCACGCACTACATGGAAGAGGCCGAACGCCTGGCCGACCGCATCGTCGTCATCGACCATGGCCGCGTCGTCGCCAGCGGCACGCAGGCCCAGCTCTACGCGCTGCTGCCGGCCGCGCAGCAACTGCACGTCGAGATCGACGGCGAGCCCGACGATGCGGCGCTGCAGGGCCTGGCGGGCTTTGCGGACATCAGGCGCGTGGGCCAGCGGCTGGACGTCAGCGTGGCCGACATCGCGCGTGACACCGGACCGCTGCTGGCGGCCCTGGCCGAGCGCGGCATCCGCGTGCGCGGCCTGGCCTCGGCGCGCGCCACGCTGGAAGACGTCTTCCTGCAACTCACCGGCCGCGCCCTGCGGGATTAGCCCACCCCCTACCGGCTGACGCCGGCCCCCTCAAAGGGGGCACTGCCAGCAGCCCGGCAAAGCCGGTTCTGCGGCAGTCGCTGGGTTTGGATCTGTTTGATGCCACCAGAGGTTGATTCATGAATGCTCTCCTGGCCCTGGTGCGGGCCGAAATCAAGCTGCACTTCTCCAACCGCCGCGCCGTGCTGATGAGCATGGTCGCGCCCATCCTCATCGCCGCCTTCTTCGGCAGCCTGTTCGGCACCGGCAGCAAGATGGCCGGCATCCCCATCGGCGTGGTGGACCTGGACCACAGCCCGCTGTCGCAGCGCGTCGTGGCGGCGCTGCAGGCGGAGCCGTTGCTCAAGACCACCGTCACCGACGAGGCCGATGCCGTCGCCCAGGTGCGCGCCGGCACGCTGCGTGCGGTGGCCGTGCTGCCGCAGGGTCTGGGCCAGCGGGCCGGCGCGGCGCTGTTCGGCGCCGCGCCCAAGCCCGAGATCGCGCTGCACTACGACCCGTCCCAGTCCAGCGCGCTGGCCGTGGTGCGCGGGCTGCTGGCGCAGACGCTGATGCAGGAGGTCAGCCGCGCGACGTTCAGCGCCAGCAGCCCGGCGATGGCCGACATGCGGCGCGAGGTCGAGAAGGACACGGCGCTGGACACCGACCGCCGCGCCGAGCTGGTGCGCATGTTCGACAGCATCGGCGCGGTGCAGCGCCGCGAGGCCGCGCTGCCGCAGGCCCAGGGGGCGTCGGCGCCGCAGGCGGGCGGGCTGTCCCTGCCCTACACCACGCGCGAGATCGAGGCGGTGCAGGCCGGCGCGAACGCGGCGCCGGTCGCCTACAACAGCTACGCGCACGCGTTTGCCGGCATGGGCGTGCAGTTCATCCTGATGAGCGGCGTGGACATGGCGGTGGGCCTGCTGCTGATGCGCCGGCTGGGGCTGTGGAAGCGCTTGCGCGCGGCGCCGCTGTCACGCCTGCAGCTCATCGGCAGCCGCGTGGCGGCCAGCGCGCTGATCTCGATGGTCGTCTTCACGGTCATCTACGCGGTCGCCATCGCCGCGTTCGGCGTGCGCGTACTGGGCAGCCCGGCGGGCTTCGTGCTGGTGCTGGTGTGCTTCTCGCTGCTGACGGCCAGCTTCGGCCTTCTGGTCGCCGCGCTGGGCCGCACGCCGGAGGCCACGCGCGGCCTGGCCATCCTGGCCACGCTGCTGATGGTCATGCTGGGCGGCGCGTGGGTGCCGGCCTTCATCTTCCCGGAATGGCTGCAGACGCTGTCACTGGCCGTGCCCACGCGCTGGGCGGTCGATGCGCTGGACGCGATGACCTGGCGCGGCCAGCCGTTCGCGCAGGCGCTGCTGCCGGCGGCGGTGATGCTGGGGTTCGCCGCCGTGTTCGCCGTCGTGGCCGTGTGGCGCTTTCGCTGGGAGGAGTGAGGGGCGGCTGGGCGCTTCACGGCGGGACGCCATCGGTTGCCCATGCGCGCGACCGGCAGGTGGCCGACCCGTGGCGGAAGCGGCAGGAGGCCCGATGACCCGGCTGAAGACTGAGGCTCAACGTTTGAGATGAGCGGCGAGCGCCGGTGTGAATCGCCCCGGGTTCCGCGGAGGCCTGTTGGTTTAAGTCAGACGGTCGCGGCCTGACCAGCGCGTTGTCGATGGTAGTTGGCCTCGAACTCGGCCGGCGGGACGTAGCCCAGAGGCTCCATCAATCGGTGGTGGTTGAACCAAGCGACCCATTCCAGCGTTGCCAGCTCCACTGCCTGCTTGGTCTTCCACGGCCCGCGTCGGTGGATCAACTCTGCCTTGTACAGGCCGTTGATGGTCTCGGCCAGGGCGTTGTCGTAACTGTCGCCCTTGGACCCCACTGAAGGCTCGATGCCGGCCTCGGCCAAGCGCTCGCTGTAGCGAATGGACAGGTATTGCGAGCCCCTGTCGGAGTGGTGTGTCAGGCTGCCGTCGTCGGATGGCTTGCGGTCATACAGCGCCTGCTCCAGCGCGTCGAGCACGAACTCGGTGTGCATCGAGCTGCTCTGGCGCCAGCCCACGATGCGCCGGCTGAACACGTCCACCACGAACGCCACGTAGACCCAGCCTTGCCAGGTCGAGACGTAGGTGAAGTCCGAGACCCAGAGCTGGTTGGGCCGCTCGGCACGGAACTGACGGTTGACCCGATCCAGCGGGCATGGCGCCTTGGGGTCAGGGACGGTGGTGCGCACCGCCTTGCCTCGGCGCACGCCCTGCAAGCCCTCCTGGCGCATCAACCGCTCGACGGTGCAGCGCGCCACCGCTACACCTTCGCGGTTGAGCTGGTGCCAGACCTTGTCGGCACCGTAGACCTGCATATTGGCCTGCCATACGCGCTGGACCTGAGGCACCAGGCTCGCGTCACGCTGCGCGCGACGTGAGCACAGCACCGGGTTGCGCTGACGAGCCGCATGGCGCCAATACGCCGACGGGGCGATCTGCAAGACGCTGCAGATCGACTCGACCCCGAACTGCTGGCGATGCCGGTCGACGAAGGCCTTCAGGACTTGATGCGGCGGTCGAGCTCCGCCTGGGCGAAAAACGCGCTGGCCAGCTTCAGGATCTCGTTGGCCTTGCGCAGCTCTCGGTTCTCTCGCTCCAGCTCCTTCACGCGCTGAGCCTCACTGGTTGTGACGCCCTCGCGCACGCCGGCATCAACCTCCGCGCGCTTGACCCATTCGTTCAGCGTCTGTGGCACGCGGCCAATCTTGGGCGCGATGGACTCGATGGCCGCCCACAGCGACGGGTACTCCCCTCGGTGCTCCTGCACCATCCTCACCGCGCGCTCACGCACTTCGGGCGAGAACTTGTTCGACTTGCTCATGGCTCAATCCTCTCAGAGTGTTGAGCCTCCTCGATACCCGGGGCGATTCAGTGTGGCGCTTGGCCCGCTGGACGGATGATGAACCACTCCAGGAAGCGGGCCAAGTGCCGTGCCGGTGCGAGTCCGCTCCAGAGAAGGGTTATTAGGCATTACTCTTTGGGCGGTGCCGTGGCCTTCTTCTTTGGCGGAACCCTCTTTTTGACTTCTTTGACCTTACCTTCATGAAGGTAGACGCTCTCGATGACGTGCTCAGCGATATCAATGAGGGTGACAACTTCGGTGGTCTTGGGAACAAAGAGGCGATGTATAGCGGCATGCCCGACTTCCAGGATTGCCTCTAGTCGCTCGCGCTGGACTCGAGAGACATAGCCAAGTTTCTCGAACTGCGCCATGTTTGCACCAAAGGTTCCCAGGTCACCCGCTTTGGAGATCATCACCTTCTCAAGGAGCGCTCGCACGCCCATTGCTGCAAGGCTCGGTAGGTTGTTCTGAAGTGCGACGTAGATTTCCTTCAGGAGCTTTTCGACAAAGTCGTCTTCCGCACCTAGATCAAGCCAAAGCTCGCCGAACCAGTCAGGCTGTCTGCGGAAGATTGCTGGTGGGTAGTACCGGACCGTGACTCCGTCGTCTTCAGAGAACCAGTTGGTGTGTTTCAGCCTAACGGACTCGCAGCCGAGACAGCGAATCATTTCGTACTGGTCTCCACTGGATACACCACTGTCGTTGTCGGACCATGAAGACTTGGTGGTGTGCATCACCTCGTGGTTTCGTTCACCCGAGCACTCGTTGCAGTGCGCCTTCGTTGATTGCATGTGACGCCTAAATTTTGGTTGATTCAGCGCGCCGTGCTGCATTACTCCACCGGCTGCGGCTTAACCAAGCCCCTGGCTTCGCGCCAAGACCTGGTGCCGCAGAAAAAATTCGTCAGGCATTCCCGGCACGGGGTGACGTTGAATTCGGTGGAAAGCGGCGCTCATCCGCGCAACTCTGCCCGCCACTCACGCCCGGTGCAACGGTGGAAATGCCCGCCAGGCGTCAGCCGAGCATCTCGCGCAGCCTGGCGACCAGCGCGGCCAGCGAGAACGGCTTGGTGATCAATCCCATGCCGTCGTCCAGCAGGCCGCTGGCGCCGGCGGCGGCCGTGTCGGCGTAGCCGGTGACGAACAGCACGCGCAGCGTCGGCTGGATCGCGCGGCCGGCGTCGGCGAGCTGGCGGCCGTTGATGCCGCCGGGCAGGCCCACGTCGGTGACCAGCATGTCCACGCGTGCCCCGGCCTGCAGCACGGCCAGCCCGGCCGCGCCGTCGGCGGCCACCCGCACGCGGTAGCCGGCATCTTCCAGCGTCTCGCGCATCAGGTCGCGCAGCGCCTCCTCGTCTTCCACCAGCAGCACGGTCTCGCCCGTGCCCGTCGCGGCGCGGGCGGCGGTGGCGGCGGGCTCGTCGGCATCCGCCGCACCCGCATGGCGCGGCAGGTACAAGCACAGCAGCGTGCCCTCGCCGACGGTGGATTCGACATGGATGTGGCCGCCGGACTGGTGCACGAAGCCGTGCACCATCGACAGCCCCAGGCCCGTGCCCTGGCCCAGCGGCTTGGTGGTGAAGAACGGGTCGAACACGCGTTGCATCACGGCCGGCGTCATGCCAGTGCCCGTGTCGCGCACGCACAGGCAAACGTAGTCGCCGGGATGGCCCTTCTGCTCGGCGGCCTGGCGGGCGTCCACCACGGCGTTGTGCGCCGACACGGTGATGGTGCCGCCGTCCGGCATCGCGTCGCGCGCGTTGATGCACAGGTTCAGCAATGCGTTCTCGAGCTGCGGGGCGTCCACGCGAACGGGCCACAGGTCGGGGCAGGCGTCCATCACGACATGCACCGCGGGGCCGACCGTGCGTTCCACCAGGTCCACCATGCCGCGCATCAGCTGCTGCACGTCGGTGGCGCGTGGGTCCAGCGTCTGGCGGCGCGAGAAGGCGAGCAGCCGCTGCGTCAACGCCGCGGCGCGGCGCACCGAGCGCTCGCCGATGTCGATGAGGCGGCCCAGGTCGTCCACGCGGCCGGCCTGCACGCGGCGGTCGATCACCTGCAGGCTGCTGCTGATGGCGGCCAACAGGTTGTTGAAGTCGTGCGCGATGCCGCCGGTCAACTGGCCGATGGCCTCCATCTTCTGCGCCTGGCGCAGCGCTTCCTGCATGTCCGCCAGCGTGCGCTGCTCGCGCAGCCGGTCGGTGATGTCGGTGGAGATGTGGAACGCACCGATCTGCCGGCCGTGCTCGTCGCGCAGCACGTCGAACTTCATCTCATACGTGCGCCGCTGCGGCGAGCCGAACTCGGCCTGCTGCACGAAGGTCTCGCCGGCCAGCGCGCGCCGCCACAGCGCCAGCACCGTGTCGCGGTGCTCGGGCGTCTGCGCCAGCAGGTCGGGCAGGCTGTCCCCGACGGCAGGCCGGAAGCCGAAACGCTGCTCGTACTCTTGGGCGTTGGCGTCGTTGATGGCCAGGAAGCGGAAGTCCAGGTCCAGCACCTGGACGAACACGTCGGTGGTCTGCACGATGGCCGCCAGCACGTCGCGCTCGGCGGTGCGCTGGTCCAGCGCGGCGCGCTGCGCCTTGTCGACCGTGACGTCGCGGGCGATGCAGTACACCTTGCCGTCTTCCGGCACTGCCACCCAGGAGAGCCAGCGCCAGTCACCGTCCTTGGTGCGGTAGCGGTTCTCGAACTGCAGCACCGGCCGGCGGGTCGCGTCGCGCCACGCGTCGTGCGACGCCTGCAGGTCGTCGGGGTGCACGAAGTGGCTGAACTCTGCGGCGGTCAGCTCCGCCTCCGTCCAGCCCAGCGTCTTGAACCAGGCCGGGTTGACCATCTCGAAGCGCCCGCCGGGGCCCAGCACTGCCAGCAGTTCGGGGCTCACGTCCCACGCCCGGCCGCGTGCCAGCGTGCGCTCGGCCACACGCTGCTCCAGGTCGGCATTCAGGGCCTTCAGTCGCGCCTCGGCGGCCACGCGGTCGGTCACGTCATAGCCGCCGACGAAGATGCCTTCCACCTGGCCGGCCGCGTTGCGCACGGGCTCGTAGAGCAGGTCGATGAAGCGGTGGCCGTCCGCGCGGTCCAGTGCGATGGGGAGTGCGTTGGCGCGGAACGGCGTGCCGGTGGCGTAGGCCTCGTGGAGCTTGTCGTAGAAGCCCTGGCCGGCCAGTTCAGGGAACACCTCGCGCACCGGGCGGCCGATGAACTGGCGCGGCCCGGAGATTTCCACATAGGCGTCGTTGACGAACTCGAACACGTGGTCGGGTCCGCCCAGCAGGGCGGCGAAGCCCGGCATCTGCTGCAGCATGGCCTGCTGCCGCGTGCGCGCCAGCACCTGGCCGGTGGTCTCCACCACCGTGTCCAGCATGCCGACGATGTGGCCGTGCTCGTCGAACACCGGCCCGTAGTTGAACGTGAACCACGCGTCCTGCAGGCTGCCGCCGCGCACGATGCGCACGAGGTAGTCCTCGACGAACGTCGATTCGCCGGCCAGCGCCTTGGCCGCGATGGGCTGCAATTGCTCCCAAACCTCGGCCCAGGTGACGCGCAGCGGCACGCCCAGCGCCTCGGGCTTGGTACCGAGCATGACCCGGTAGCCGTCGTTGTAGACGGCGATCAGGTCCGGGCCCCAGAACAGGCAGGCCGGGAACTTGGACGTCATCATCTGGTCGACCGTCACGCGCAGCGCGGCGGACCAGTGGCTGATGGGCCCCAGCGGCGTGGCGGCCCAGTCGAAAGCGCGCAGCCGGGCGCCCATGGCGCCGCCCCCGCTTTCGAATGCCGACCACCGCGAAACGTTCATCGGCGGC
Source organism: Roseateles sp. (assembly GCF_965229315.1). Taxonomy (GTDB): domain Bacteria; phylum Pseudomonadota; class Gammaproteobacteria; order Burkholderiales; family Burkholderiaceae_C; genus Pelomonas. Next base: position 171,405 of record NZ_CBDDJA010000001.1, on the reverse strand, counting down.
CATCTTAGGGGCCGCTCCTGGCGCTGTTATCGCACCGTGCTGACCCAGCGGCCGAAGCGCGGCGCCATGCGCCAGCCGTCCTCACCCAGCCAGTCGGCCGACACCAGCACGCGGTGGGCGCGGCCGATCAGCCGCTCGCGCGGCACGGTGCCGATGAACCTGGAATCCTCGCTGTTGTCGCGGTTGTCGCCCAGCACGAAGTAGTGGCCGGCCGGCACGGTGGTCTCGGCCACGTTGCGCCGTGCGGGCAGCCCGGGCAGCAACTGCACGGCGTGGTCGCGGCCGTCCAGCGTCTCGGTCTGGCGCACGGCGTCCACGACCCAGCCCGGCGCGATGGCCTCGCCGCGGGTCTGTGCGTCGCGGTACGCCAGCGGCCGGCCGTTCAGCACCACCACGTCGTCCCGCATCGCGATGCGGTCGCCCGGCAGCCCCACGATGCGCTTGATGAGCCGGGTGCCGCCCGCCGGCGAACTGAACGTGACGACATCGCCGCGCTGCGGCTCGCCCAGGTGCAGCAGCACGACATCGGTCAGCGGCAACTTCAAGTCGTAGGCCAGACGGTTGACGAGCACGACATCGCCCTCCAGCAGCGTGGGCCGCATCGAGCCCGAGGGGATGGGGTTCCAGTCCGCCACTGCCGTGCGCAGCAGCGCGAAGCTCAGCAGGAACAACAGGAAGCCGCGGTTGTCGCGCAGGGTGTGTCGGAGGTCCATGCCGCCATCGTGCGGGCGGCATGGCGCGCGGCGCGCATCGGCCGGGCGAACAGCCGGCCGGCGTGCATGAGTGGCAGCCGGGCCGCCTGGATGGCGCCGTCATTGAGGCGACAGCGCGCCGGACCGCCGCTGCCCAGAATGGCGCCATGCCGCACGACTTCGACGACGCCATCCGCCTTTCGCCGCTGGGCGGGCACCGCTTCGGCGGGGCCACGCACCCGGCCTACGCCAACATGGTGGGCCCCTACGGCGGCGTGACGGCGGCGGCGCTGCTGAACGCGGCGCTGCAGCACCCCGATCGCCTGGGCGACCCGATCAGCCTGACCGTCAACTTCGCGGCGCCGCTGGCGGACGGCGGCTTCGAGATCGAGGCGCGGCCGGCGCGCACCAACCGCTCCACGCAGCACTGGCTGCTGCAGCTCACGCAGGCCGGTGGCATCGCCGCCACCGGCACGGCCGTGTTCGCGCAGCGGCGCGACACCTGGTCGGCGCCCGAGGCGGTGATGCCGGCCGACGTGCCCGCCGCCGCCACGCTCGCCTGTGCGCCCGTCGATGGCCGCCCAGGCTGGACGCAGCGCTACGACATGCGCTTCGCACCCGGCGAGACGCCGGTGTTCGACGGCCGCGAGCGCCCGCATTCACTCAGCCGCCTCTGGGTGCGCGACGAGCCGCCGCGGCTGCTGGACTTCGCGTCGCTGGCCAGCCTGTGCGACTGCTTCTTCCCGCGCATCTTCATCCGCCGCAGCGCGCCGGCGCTGATCGGCACCGTCACGCTGACCAGCTTCTTCCATGCCGACGCCGCGCAGTTGACCGCGCAAGGCGACCGCCACGTGCTGGGCAGCGCCCGCGCGCTGAACTTCCGCCACGGCTACTTCGACCAGAGTGCCGAGGTCTGGAGCGACGCCGGCCAGTTGCTGGCCAGCACGCACCAGCTGGTCTACTACCGGGAATGAGGTCGCCCGGGTGAGGCGCCGCCGGCCGCCGGGCTGGCCGTAGGCGGGCACCTACCGGCGTTGCGCGCCCGCGCCGTCGCCCCGCAGGGCGCGCGAGGGGTTACCGTCATGCCTCATCGGAGTCGCCATGGACAAACTGTTCACCCCCAGGAAATCGACGTGGTCCGACGTGCCGGGCCTGCTGGCCTGGCTGGCGGTCACGTTCGTCGCGGCCGCGGCTGGCGCTGTCGCATCATCCAATGCGAAGAACTTCTACCTGGCGCTCAGCCGCCCGGACTGGGCGCCGCCGCCGTGGGTCTTCGGCCCGGTCTGGTCCGTGCTGTACCTGATGATGGGCATGGCCGCCTGGCTGGTGTGGCGCCAACGCAGCGCCCCGGGCCGCTCCAGGGCGCTGGCGCTCTTCGTCGCGCAGCTGGTCGCGAACGCGCTGTGGTCGTGGCTGTTCTTCGCCAGCCATGAAGGCGCGATGGCGTTCGTGGATGTTCTGGTCCTGTGGGCGCTCGTCGCGCTGACGGCCCAGGCGTTCTGGCGCATCCGCAGGCGGGCGGGCGTGCTGCTGCTGCCCTATCTCGCCTGGGTCAGTTTCGCGTCGGCGCTGACCTGGGCGGTCTGGCAGCGCAATCCCGGCGTGCTTTGAGGGCAGGTTGATGGGGCGTTGAGGGCGCTTCGATGGCCGCGCCGGGGGGGGCGCTGACCGGCCGTCAGGCCCCAACCCCGACGGTAAACTGCCCCGATGCCCTTTCTCCTGGCCCTCGACAGCTCCACCGACACGATGGCCCTGGCCCTCGTGACGCCGGGGCAGACGCAGGTGTTCGAGGCCCAGGGCGGCGCGCAGGCGTCGGCGCGCATGCTGCCGGAGGTCAAGGCGCTGCTGGCCGGCGCGGGCCTGCGGATGGCCGACCTCGATGCCATCGCCTTCGGCCAGGGGCCGGGCGCCTTCACCGGGCTGCGCACCGCCTGCGCGGTGGCGCAGGGGCTGGCCTTCGGGCTCGGCAAGCCGGTGCTGGCCATCGACAGCCTGATGCTGGTGGCCGAGGACGCGCGTGGGCAGGGCGCGGGTGACGACGTCTGGGTGGCCATGGACGCGCGCATCGGCGAAATCTACGCGGCGCATTACCGATTCACCGACGGCGCCTGGCAGGCCATCGAGGCCCCGGCGCTGTACCGCCCCGAGGCGCTGCTGGCGCACTGGGGCACGCCGGCCGCGGTGGCCGGCACAGCGCTGACGGCCTATGCCGAGGCGCTGGGCGCGCTGCCGGATGCCGCGACGGCCTGGCCGCAGGCCCGCTCGCGCGCCGAGGCGCTGGGCGCGCTGGCACGGGCCGCCTGGCAGCGCGGCGCCACGCTGGACGCCGCCGAGGCGCTGCCGGTCTACGTGCGCGACAAGGTCGCCTTCACGACGGCCGAGCGAGAGCAGCGGGCATGAGCGCACTGCTGGAGCGCGGCCAGCCGCCGTGGGAGGCCGCGCCGATGCGGGTGCCCGACCTGACCGAGGTCATCGCCGTGGAGCGCCAGTCCTACCCGATGCCGTGGACGCATGGCAACTTCGTCGACTCGCTGGCGGCCGACTACCCGGCCGAGGTGCTGCGCGGGCCGCGTGCCGAGCTGCTGGGCTACTGGGTCGCGATGCCGGGCGTGGACGAACTTCACCTGCTCAACATCACCGTCGCGCCGGCCTGGCAGGGGCGCGGCCTGGCCGTGCTGATGCTGGACCGGCTGGGGGCCGAGTGCCGCCGCAGCGGGCTGACGGAGATCTGGCTGGAAGTGCGCACCAGCAACGAGCGCGCCCGCGAGGTCTACCGGCGCTACGGCTTCGCGGAAGCCGGCAGGCGCCGCGCCTACTACCCGATGCCGCAGGGGCAGCGCGAGGACGCCATCCTGATGAACCTGTCGGTGGCCGCATGAGCTGGGATCGACGCCAGCGGGCGATGCTCGCCGAGATGGGCTACCGGCTGCCCGCCGTGCGCGAGGCAGGGGACGCCGCCGCCGTTGCCGCCGCTGCCGGTGCGCCGGCCGAGCCGGCGCCGGAACCCGAGCCCATCGTCGTGGCCGCGCCGCCGCCCGCCGTGCTGCGCGTCGCCGCGCCCGTGGCGCCGCCGGTCGCGGCGGGTGCGCCTTCGGGCTTTGCCGGCCTGGACCTGCCGGCCCTGCGCGAGGCCGTGCCCGCCTGCCGGGCCTGCGGCCTGTGCGAGCAGCGCCGCCACGCCGTGTTCGGCGTGGGCGCCGCGCCGCAGGCGCCGTGGCTGGTGGTCACCGACCCGCCGGACGACGCCGACGACGCCAGCGGCGAAGCCCTGGGTGGCGATGCCGGCCGGCTGCTGGACCGCATGCTGCTGGCCGCTGGCCAGCGCCGCAGCGGCGCTGATGCGACCGCCTTCGTCACCCCCATCGTCAAGTGCCGGCCGCCGCGTGGCCGTGCGCCGCAACCGGCCGAGCTGGACGCCTGCGAGGCCGTGCTGGCACGCCAGGTCGAGCTGCTGCGCCCGCGCGTCGTGCTGGCCCTGGGCCTGCAGGCCGCGCGCCGGCTGACGGGCCTGGCGGAGCCGCTGGGCCGGCTGCGTGGCCGCGTGCATGCGTGGCGCGATCTGCCCGTGGTGGTCACCTACCACCCGGCCTACCTGCTGCGCTCGCCGGCCGACAAGGCCGGTGCCTGGGACGACCTGTGCCTGGCCCGCCGGACGACGGCAAGCCCATGACGGCGACCCCACCCCTGGACCTGGAGCGCCTGGCGCTGGACGCCGCGCGCTTTCGCATGCTGGCCGACCACGTGCCCGCATGGATCGCGCTGTACGGCGCGGCGGACCACTGCTGCCTGTTCGCCAACCGCGGCTATGCCGGGGCCTTCGGGCTCACGCAGGACGCCATCGTCGGCAAGCACTTCAGCGACATCGTCGGCGCCCAGGCCTACGAGGAGGTCCGCGTGTGGGTGGAGCAGCTGGTGCGCGAGCTCAAGCCCGTCGTCTACGAGCGCGAGCTGGCGCAGCCCGACGGCGGGTCGGCGTTTCTCGAGATCCACCTGATCCCGCAGTTCGACGCCGCCGCCGTGCTGCAGGGCTGCTGGGTGCTGGTCTACGACATCACGCACCACCGGCGGGCCGAGCGGCGGCTGCGCGAGTCCGAGGCGCGGCTGGACAAGTTCATGCAGGCCACGGTCGAAGGCATCCTGTTCCACCGCGACGGCCGCATGACGGACGTGAACCCGCCGCTGTGCGCGATGACGGGCTGGTCGGCCGACGAGCTGATCGGCCAGCACGTGCTGGCCTTCGTGGCGGACGACGAACTGGCCAAGGTGCGCGAGGTCATGCTGCAGAGCCAGGAGCTGCGCTACGAGACCGCCATCAAGCACCGTGACGGCTCGCGCCTGCCGGTCGAGCTCATCATGCGCACCATCGAGCTGGAAGGCGAGACGCTGCGCATGGCCGTCGTGCGCGACATCCGCGACCGTCTGGACAGCGAGGCCCGCATCCAGCACCTGGCGCATCACGACGGTCTCACGGGGCTGCTGAACCGCGCGTCGTTCATGGAGCGCATGGGCCTGATGCTGCGGCGCGCCGAGCGCAAGGGCGAGCTGCTGGCGCTGCTGTTCATCGACCTGGACAACTTCAAGCGCGTCAACGACTCGCTCGGCCACCTGGAGGGCGACCAGGTGCTGGTGACCGTGTCCGAGCGGCTCACCGGTGCGCTGCGCGCGAGCGACCTCGTGGGCCGTTTCGGCGGTGACGAGTTCGTCGTGCTGCTGACCGACCTGAGCAGCCGCGCCGACATCCTCGTCGTGCTGGAGGCGCTGCTGTCCGTCGTCGAGGTGCCCGTCAAGGCCGACGGCCGCGCGCTGTCGGTCACGCCGTCCATCGGCGTGGCCGTCTACCCCGACGACGGCCGCCAGGCGGACGAGTTGATCCAGCATGCGGACACGGCCATGTACCGCGCGAAGTCACGCGGCCGCGCGACCTACCAGTTCTTCGAGGCGGCGCTGGCCGAGACGGCCTATGCCGACCTCGTGCTGGAAGCCGAGCTGGCGCAGGGGCTCACGCGCAATGAGTTCGAGCTGTTCTTCCAGCCCCAGGTCGACGCGGCGACGGGCCGGCTCTCCGGCGCCGAGGCGCTGCTGCGCTGGCGCCATCCGCGGCGCGGCCTGCTGTCGCCCGACAGCTTCATCTTCGTGGCCGAGCGCCACCGCCTGATGCTCGCGCTGGGCGAATGGGTGATGCGCGAGGCGGCAGACACGGCGCGGCGCTGGCGCGAGCACGGCGTCGGCAACGGCCTGGGGCCCATGCGCATCGCCGTGAACCTGTCGCGCATGCAGTTCCACCTGGACGGCTTTGCCGACACCGTCAAGCGCGTGCTCGCCGAGACCGGCGCGCAGGGGCAATGGCTGGAGCTGGAGCTGACCGAGCGCATGCTGATCGACGACATCGAGCACGCGCCCGCCACGCTGTCGCAGTTGCGCGCGCTGGGGCTGACCGTGTCGGTGGACGACTTCGGCACCGGCTACACCTCGCTGGCCCACCTGACCGAACTGCCGCTGGACAAGCTCAAGATCGACCAGAGCTTCGTCGCCCGGCTGCCCGACGACCTGGGCGCGCAGGCCATCACCCGCGCCATCGTGCAGATGGCCGTGGGGCTGGGCCTGGCGGTCACGGCCGAGGGCGTGCGCAACACGGCCCAATGGCAGCTGCTGGCGGGCTGGGGCTGCCAGCAGTTCCAGGGCGACCTGGTGGGCGCGGCGATGCCGGCCGCGGCGTTCGAGGCCTGGGTGCGCACGCGATGACGTTGCCGCAGCGCCTGCACGAGCAGATCGCCGCCGCAGGCGGCTGGCTGCCGTTCGACCGCTTCATGGCGACGGCGCTGTACGAGCCCGGCCTGGGCTACTACGCGGGCGGCCGCCGCAAGTTCGGCGCGATGCCCAGCGAAGGCTCGGACTTCGTCACCGCGCCCGAGATGTCGCCGCTGTTCGGCCGCGCGCTGGCGCGCCAGGTCGCGCAGGCGCTGGCGCACAGCGGCTGCCGCGATGTCGTCGAGTTCGGCGCCGGCTCGGGCGCGCTGGCCGCCCAGCTGATCGCCGAGCTGGATGCGCTCGGCGCGGGGCTGGCTTGCTACCGCATCGTCGAGCTGTCGGCGGAGCTGCGCGAGCGCCAGCGCGAGCGGCTGGCGGCCTGGGGCGACCGCGTCGAATGGCTGGACGAACTGCCCGCGGCGCTGGAGGCCGTCGTCGTCGGCAACGAGGTGCTGGACGCGATGCCCGTGCAGCTGCTCGCGTTCGACGGCCAGGTGTGGCGCGAGCGCGGTGTCGTGTCGGCGGGCCAGGCGTTCGCGTTCGAGGACCGCGACTCGCCGCTGCGGCCACCGCTGCTTGACCCGGGGCAGGGCGGCTTCGCGCCCGGCACCGTCACCGAGATCCACCGCCAGGGCGAAGCCTTCATCGCCACGCTGGCGCGCACGCTCAGGCGCGGCGCCGCCTTCTTCATCGACTACGGCTTCCCCGAGGCCGAGTACTACCACCCGCAGCGCCGCGGCGGCACGCTGATGTGCCACCAGGCGCACAGGGCCGATGCCGACCCGCTGGTGTCGGTGGGCGACAAGGACATCACGGCCCACGTCAACTTCACGGGCATTGCGCTGGCGGGCCAGGACGCCGGCTTTGCCGTGCTGGGCTACACCACGCAAGCCCATTTCCTGCTCAACTGCGGCATCGCCGCGCTGCTGGCCGAGGCGTCACTGGCCGAGCGCGCGATGGCCCACCGCCTGCTGGCCGAGCACGAGATGGGCGAGTTGTTCAAGGTGATCGGCTTCGCGCCGCAGGATGCGGCCTTCGAGGCGATGGGTTTTGAGCGCGGAGACCGATCCCACAGACTCTGAAAGGGGTGGTGATGAAAGCCTGGTGCTTGACGCTGCTGCTGTGCGCCGGCCCGACGCTGGCGCAGGACCTGGACGCCGGCCGCAACCTCGCGGCCACCTGCGCCAACTGCCACGGCACGAACGGCCGCGCGCGCGGGCCGCTGATGCCGCCGCTGGCCGGCATGAAGGCCGACCTGATGCTGGCGCTGCTGGCCGACTACCGCCGCGGCGCACAGCCGGGCACGGTCATGCCGCAGATCGTCAAGGGCTACACCGAGGCGCAACTGCGCCTGGTGGCCACCTACTTTTCGTCGCTGCCCGCTGCGCAGGCCGGGCCATGATCGCGCGGCGCTCCCTGGTCGCCGCCGGTGGCCTGGCACTGGCGGGCTGCGCGAGCACGCCGGCCGGCGCCAGGCTGGGCCGCGTCGTCGTCGTGGGTGGCGGTTTCGGCGGCGCGACGGCCGCGCGCTACCTCAAGCTGTGGGGCGGCGCGGACGTGGACGTGACGCTGGTGGAGCGCCACGAGCGCTTCATGTCGTGCCCGATGTCCAACCTCGTCATCGCCGGCGCGCGCGACCTGGCCAGCATCAGCCATGGCTACGCGGGCCTTCAGGCGCAGGGCGTGAGGCGCGTGCGCGGCGAGGTCGTGGCCATCGACCCGGTGGGCCGGACCGTGCGCCTGGCCGATGGCAGCCGCCTGGCCTGGGACCGCCTCATCGTCGCGCCGGGCATCTCTTTCATGCTCGATGCGATACCCGGCCTCGCTGCGGCGCTGGACAGCGGCCGCGCCGTGCACGCCTGGCAGGCCGGCGCGCAGACGGCCGCGCTGCGCCGCCAGCTCGAAGCCCTGCCCGACGGCGGCGTCGTGCTGATGAGCATCCCGAAGGCGCCCTACCGCTGCCCGCCCGGGCCCTACGAGCGCGCCTGCCTGATCGCCGGCTACCTGAAGCGTGCCAAGCCGCGCGCCAAGCTGCTGGTGCTGGACGCCAACCCCGAGATCCAGAGCAAGAAGGCGCTGTTCGAGCGCGCCTTCGTGCAGCACCACGCCGGGATGCTGGAGTACCGGCCCAACGCCGAGCTGCAGGAGGTGCTGGCCGACGGCACGGCGCGCTTCGAGTTCGAGGACGTGAAGGCCGACGTGCTGAACCTCGTCCCGCCCCAGCGCGCGGGCGACCTGGTGCGCGATTTCGCGAACGCCAACCGCCGCTGGGTGGGCATCGACTGGCTGACCCTGCAGGCCCAGGCCGCACCGGGCGTGCACGTGGTGGGCGACGCGATCATGTCCGCGTCGGCGATGCCCAAGTCCGGCCACCTGGCCAACCAGCAGGCCAAGCTCGCCGCCGCGGCCGTGCTGCAGCTGCTCAAGGGCGAGCCGGTGAACCCGTCGCCCGTGGTGATGAACACCTGCTACAGCTTCGTCACGCCGACCGAGGCCATGCACGTCGCGTCGGTGCACGCGTACGACGCGGCCGAGAAGACGATGAAGGCCGTGCCCGGCGCGGGTGGCCTGTCGCCGGCCGCGAGCGAGCGCGAAGGCGCCTACGCACAGGGCTGGGCCGAGAACATCTGGGCCGACAGCCTGGCGCTCTAGGAACCGTCCGGCCTCAAGGCAACAGCCCGCCCAGGCTGCCCAGCGTCGGCGCCGCCACACCGGGGCCGCGCGCGGCGGCCAGCGCGGCCCAGGCGGCGCGCACGTCGGGGCGGTCGTCGCGGCCGGCTTCAAGGCGCGCCGTCAGCCAGCGGGTGACGAGGTCCAGCGGATGGCCGTCCGGCAGCCGGGCCGGCCGCTCGGCACCGGCCTGGGCCAGCAGCTGCCCCGTGGCCTCGGTGTCGCCCTGCAGCAGGGCAGTCAGCGCGGCGTCCAGGCAGGCGGCCCAGGTCTGCACGGCGCCGGCATTGCGCTGCGCCTGCGCACCGGCCGCGCGTTGCTGCAGCCACTCGCGGCTGCGGGCGAGGTCGCCTTGCGCGCGGGCCAGCCGGCCCTCGACCTTGGCGTAGGGCCCGTTCGCTGCGCCGAACATCGCCGGCACCGGCTGTTCGCGCAGTCGCGCGACCGCCGCCGCGGCTGCCGCCGTGTCGCCTGCGGCCAGTGCGGCCTCGGCCAGTGCCAACAGGCTGCGGGCGCGGCGGGTGCCGGCGGGCAGCGCCGCCGCGGCGCTCACCTGGGAGAGGATGGCGGCGCGGTCGGGCCGGCCGATGCGGGCCTGGGCCTGCAGCAGTTCGGCCCGGAAAGGGACGAGCGACTGCGCCGGCAGGCCGTCGTCGCTCGCGCTGGCCAGCAGCGCCTGGCGGGTGCGCACCTCGTCGGCATGGCGGCCCTGCAGCTGCAGCGACAGCGCATAGGCGGTCAGCGCAGACAGGCCCAGGTCGTTGCCTGGTCCCAGCGCGCGGCGCATGTCGGCCACCAGCGGCCCGACGCGTTCGTCCAGGCCGTCGAACTCCGCCGTCAGGCCCATCATCGAGACCTCGGCCCGGCGCAGCACCAGCAGCTGCAGGCCCAGCCGCGGGTTGGTGCTCTGCCAGATCGGCCGCGTCTGGCGGATGACGGCCAGGCCTTCGGGGATGCGGCCCTGGCGCTGGCGCAGCACGCTGAGGTTGACCATGTAGTCGGCGTACTCGTACTCGTCGCCCGGGTGCAGCTTGTCGGTCAGCACGCGCACGCGCTCCAGCGCGCGCTCGGCGTCGGCCAGGCGCTGGCTGTGCATGTAGTCGGCCGCGAGGATGAACTGCTGCTGGCGCACTTCCTCGCTGTCCGGCCCGAACTGCCGGGCCAGCGCCGCCGCGATGGGTTCCAGCAGCGCGATGGCGGCTTCGTGGTTGCCGGTGATCTGCTGCACCTGCCCGAGGCTCAGGCGCGCCAGCAGCACCGGCGCCTCGTCGTCGCGGTGCTGCTGGCGGGCCAGGGCCAGCCATTGCTCGCCCAGCGGCAGCGCGTGGTCGAAGCGGTTCAGCGCCATGTAGGTGCGCGACATCACCTCCAGCAGCCGCTGCCGGGTGCCGGGGTCGTCGGCGAACTCGGTGTCGACGCGGCTGCGGCTCTCGTCGAGCAGCTCCAGCACGGTGGGCGTGCGGCCCGCACGCCCGGGGTCGTCGTGCGACAGCAGCTCGCTGAGGAAGTTCGTGACGTTCTCGCTGCGCTGGCGGGCGGCCTCGGCCGTGCGCCATTGCCAGGTGCTGACGGCCAGGCCGCCCGCCAGCGTCAGCAGCACCAGCGTGGCCAGGCCCGCCAGCAGCAGGTTGCGGCGCAGCCAGAGCAGCGCGTGATGGCGCCAGCCGTCGTGGCGACGTGCCGCGACGGGGTGCTGCTGCTGCCAGCGCCGCAGGTCCTCGATGAAGGCGTGCACGCCGACGTAGCGCTCGCCCGGTGCCTTGCGCATGGCCTTGGCGGCGATGGCCTCCAGGTCGCCGCGGGCCCGCCGCGCGTCGCGGGGCCGGCCCGGGCCAGCCGTGTCTGGCGCGGTGTTCAGCAGCGCGGCGATGCGCTGCGGCGGCTGGTGCAGCACGGCGTGCTCCAGCCCGGCACGGCCCAGGCCGTGGTGGCCGAAGGGCAGGCTGCCCGTCAGCAGCTCGAACAGCATGACGCCGAGCGCGAACACGTCCACGGACGTGCCGGTGTCGTCGTCGCTGATCTGCTCCGGTGCGGCATAGCCGGGCGTGAGGCCCGTGCGCGCCGGGCCGGTGTTCGCGCCGTGCGGCATCGCGTCGTGCTGGGCCGAGAGGCCGAAATCCAGCAGCTTGGGCGCGCCGTCGGCCGTGACCATCACGTTGGCCGGCTTGAGGTCGCGGTGCACGACGAGGCGGGCGTGCGCGTGCTCCACCGCCTCGGCCACGCGCAGCAGCAGCGCGACGCGCGCAGCCACCGTGGCGCCATGCCGGCGGGCATGCTCGGCCAGCGGCAGGCCGTCGACGAACTCCAGCACCAGGTAGGCGAGCGAGCCCTGCGCGCCGGCATCCAGCAGCGCGGCGATGCCGGTGTGGCTGAGCCGGCCCAGCGCGGCGCGCTCGCGCGCAAAGCGGCTCTCGACGGCCGCCTCATCGCCGTCCACGTGCAGCAGCTTGATGGCGGCCTGGCCCTCATAGAGCCCGTCGGCCCGCCGCGCCAGCCAGACCTGGCCGACGCCGCCCTGGCCGATCTTGCGCTGCAGTGCCCAGGCACCCAGCCGCAGGCCGGGCAGCGCCTGCGCGTCGCCAGGTCCGGGTGGCATGGCGCTAGGCGCGCGTGGCCTGGAGCGGGCTGGCGGCGGGCGTCACCACGCGCCGATGTTGGGCATGGACGTCCACGGCTCGGCGGGCGCCAGCGCCGGGCCGGCCTGCAGCAGCTCCACGGAGATGCCGTCCGGCGAGCGCACGAAGGCCATGCGGCCGTCGCGCGGCGGGCGGCTGATCGTCACGCCGTGGTCCATCAGCCGCTGGCAGGCGGCGTAGATGTCGGCCACCGCGTAGGCCAGGTGGCCGAAGTTGCGGCCGCCGGTGTAGACCTCCGCCTTCCCGTCGGCATCGGGCCAGTTGAAGGTCAGCTCGACCTGGGCATCCTCGTCGCCGGGCGCGGCCAGGTAGACCAGCGTGAAGCGGCCGGCGGCGTGCTCGGAGCGCTTCACCTCGACGAGGCCGAGGGCGTCGCGGTAGAACTTCATCGACGCGTCCAGGTCATGGACGCGGACCATGGTGTGCAGGTATTTCATGCCGCGATTCTCGGCGCAGTGGCCGCTGCCGGCGCGGTGCAGGGGCTCAGTAGTCCAGCCACTCCAGCGGCGCGACGACCGGCCCGCCGCGGATGCGCTCCAGCGTGCCGGTCATCAGCTCGATGTTGTTGTCGAAGCTGCCGTGGCTGGCGGGAATCTGGTCGCCCGTCTTGGTGGTGCGGACCTTGGGCTTGGCGATGGTCCTCAGTAGCTGGCCGCCGGGCCACAGCTTCAGCCATTCGGCCACGTCGGCATTGGGCGCGGCGGCCCACTGCTCCTGCGACCAGGCGGCGTCGGGCGGCATCAGCGCGCGCTCCATGCCCAGCAGCGGCTGCTTGCGCACGTCGTCCAGCGCGCGCGACACGAGGTAGAGCAGCGACTTGCCGTAGATGTCGCGGTCGGCCGAGGGCAGCCCGTCGGCGCGTTCGTTGGCGTCGGTCAGCACGTTGAGCCAGAGCTGGTTCAACGACAGCACGCCGGCCTGGTCGGCCGCGCCGTAGTGCTGCACCGCGAAGCCGCTGGAGCAGGCCGGCGCATGCAGCTCGCACGAGGCGATGCACAGCGGGCTCGCGCCGCCCAGCCGGCCCAGCAGATGGCCCAGCAGGATGGTGCCGGCCGAGTGGCCGACGAGGTGGACCTCCAGCTCGCGCCCCGACTTGGCCAGCATGTCGCGCAGTTCGCGCAGCATGCGGGCGGCGAGGTCGAGCACATGGTCGTCCACGGCGCCGCCCGCGGCGTTCTCGCGCATCTCGCTCCAGATGCCGCGCGCGAACTGCCGGCCCACGGCCTCGATGGCGCGGTCCTTGGCTTCGGCCGCGGCCTCGCGCAGGCGGTCCAGCCAGCCCTCGCTGCGCTCCCCGCCGGCGATGATGCGGTGCTGCAGGTCTTCGAGGATGTCCTTCAGCGTTTCGCCCGGACCGGTCTTCCATGTCAGGAACAGCGGGTAGATGCCGTTGGCGAGGAAGTAGGGCGCCAGCACGCGGATGCGCTGGATGGATTCCAGCTCGGCGTTCAGCCCGCCATGGGCGTAGACGACGAGCCGGACCGTCTGGTCCTTGCCCGCCTTGAACCACGCCAGCGGCCGCTCGACGACCAGCTCGCGCGCCAGGCCCTCGCGGTCGCCGCGGGCGCGCGTGAAGTCGGTGGACATCAGCTGGCCGTCATTGCCGGAGACCAGCGTGTGCGTGTAGGCCTGGGCCGTGCGCAGCGGCTGGTAGGGGGTGTGGTCGAACGCGTGGTTGAAGGGCCACGGGTCGTCGCGCGGGTTGTCGCCGAAACACAGCGTGGCGCCCACGTCCGCCAGGCCGCGGCCGGCCGCGACGCGAAACCCGCCCGCCGCGCGCGTGGCCTGGCCCGCCTTGGCGCCCGCAGCGCGCGCGCCGGCCTTGGGCTTGCGCGCCTTGAGGTCCGACAGGTCCTGCGGCACGCCGAGCGCCATCGCCCAGGCGTCGTTGCCGTTGGTGACCCAGTCCTCGTAGCCGAGGATGGCGAAGCCGCTGGCGCCCCAGCCGGTGCCCCAGCTGTTCTGCACGACGAAGCCGTGCTCGTTGTAGCCCACCAGCGCGAAGGCGTGGCCGCCGGTCTTCTTGTCCATGCGCTGGATGCGCGGCAACTGGCCGTGGTTGGACGGCATGGCCGTCTCGTCCACGCTCCAGCCGTCGTGCACGTCGCCCGACACGTAGACGGCGCCGATCTCGTAGATGGCGGCCTGCATGTCGACGACGCTGCGCTTGTCGACGCGGTAGTACACGCCCAGCGGCCGCCCGGTGGCGTCCTCGTCCCAGCCGGCCGCGGGCCGCACGAACAGGCCCTCTTTGGCCTCGTTCAGGGGGTAGGGCCACAGGTCCCAGCTGCAGATGCCGTGCTTGTACCAACCCTTGAGCGCGCCGCGGCAGGAGGAGCCCTCATAGTCCTGCCCCGGCCACTCGTCGTAGAGCTTGGCCAGCTCGTAGATCATGCGCGGGCTGACCAGCGGCGGCGCCTTGGCGCGCGGCGTGCCGATATGGCGCAGCCAGTACAGGTAGTTGGTCACGCAGGCCAGGCCGAAGCCGGTGCAGGCGCCTTCGTTGCCCTGGTTCAGGATGCGGCCGGCCTTCACGTAGGCGGGCAGCAGCCGCTTCAGGTCCTCGTCGCGCGGCCAGCGTGCGGGCAGGGAGCGCAGCGGCGCACGGTAAGGCAGGTCGCGCAGGTCCAGCCGGTCGGGGCGGGCGTCCAGCGTGGGCTGGGGCACCGTGTTGGCCGCGGCCTTCCTTGCTGCGGCCTTCGTGGCGGCCTTCTTCGTGGCGGTCGTCCGGGTCTGGGTGGCCATGGCGGTCTCCTGGTTTGGGCGCCGATGATGGCCGCGGGCCCGGTCCGTAACAAGCGTGCATGCGAGACTGGTCCCCATGTTGAAGGACGTCTGCATCGTCGGCCTCGGGGCCATCGGCGGCTGGCTGGCTGCGCGGCTGCAGCAGGTGGACGGCCTGCGGGTGTCCGCGCTGGCGCGCGGTGACACGCTGGCAGCCGTGCGCGAGCACGGGGTGCGGCTGCACAGCGGCGCCCGCCTGCTGCAGGCGCCGCTTCGCGTGAGCGACGATCCGGCCGAGCTGGGGCCGCAGGACCTGGTGATCCTGGCCGTCAAGGGCCCGGCCATCGCCGGCGTGGCCGGGCAGGTGGCGGCGCTGTGCGGGCCGCACACGCGGGTGCTGACGGCGCTGAACGGCCTGCCCTGGTGGTTCACGGCCGGCCTGCCGGTGCCGGGCCTGGCGCTGACCAGCGTGGACCCCGAGGGCCGCATCGCCGCGGCCATCCCGCCCGAGCGCGTCATCGGCTGCGTCGTGCATGCGAGTTGCTTCACGACGGCGCCGGGCTGCATCCAGCACGTGATGGGCAACGGCCTGCTGATCGGCGAGGCGGTGGGTGGCGGCAGCAGCTCGGTCGCCGAACTGGCCGCGCTGCTGGCGCGCGCCGGCTTCGGCGCCGAGGCCGTGGACAGCATCCAGCGCGAGGTGTTCTACAAGCTGTGGGGCAACATGACCACCAACCCGGTGTCGGCGCTGACGCGCGCGACGACCGACCGCATCCTGGCCGACGACCTGGTGCGCGAGTTCACGACGGCCATCATGCGCGAGGCCGCGCTGATCGGCGAACGGGTGGGCTGCCCCATCGCGCAGACGCCGCAGGACCGGCACGTCATCACCCGCTCGCTGGGCGCGTTCAAAACGTCCATGCTGCAGGACATCGAGGCGGGCCGGGCCATCGAGACGGACGCGCTGCTGGCCGCACCGCGCGAGCTGGCGCAGCAGGTGGGCGTGGCCACGCCGATGCTGGATGCACTGCTGGGCCTGACGCGGCTGATGGATCGCTGCCGCAGCTGACGCGCTTCAGTAAGGCAACTGGCCGGCGTGGCGCCGCCAATGCCTGGCGACCTCGCCCTTGCGCAATGCTTCGGTGAACGCGGCATCCAGCCGCGGCAGCAGCGCGGCCGCGGCGCTGCCCCGTGCCGCGACGACGTGGAAGGCGGGCGCCGGCACGTCCGGCACGGGCGCATGCGCGAGCCCCGGCGTGGCGAGGTGGTCGACCTTGCCCAGCTCCAGCTGCGCGATGACTTCCAGCTCCTCAACGAAGTAGTCGCAGCGCCCCACCAGCAGCTTGTCGATGAGCTGCTGGTCGTTGCGGGCACCCTGGTCCAGGTCGCCGGGGCCCAGGCCGTAGTGCGCATAGCTGGCGCCATTCTTGCCGCAGCCGCGCCAGCGCTTGAGGTCGGCGCGACCCGCGACCTGCAGCGGCTTGGTGGCCCGGTAGAAGACCTGCGGTGTGAAGGTCTTGTACGGGGCCGAGAAGGCCAGCGTGCGGGCGCGTTCATCGTCGCGGTAAGCCGCGAGCGCGAAGTCGATCTCACCGCTCTCGACCGCCCGCAGGCAGCGCTTGAAGGGCAGGTTGCCGATCAGCGTCAACTCCACGCCCAGCTTGGCGAACAGCGGGGTCCAGAGGTCCACCAGGAAGCCGCTGAGCTGCTGCGGCTGGCCGGGGGTGCGGTACAGCCACGGCGGGCCCAGGCCGGGCTCGCCGCAGGCGGTCATGGGTTCGGCCTGTGCCGTGGCAGCCATGGCCGCCAGCCCGAGCAGCGCCGCCAGCGGGCGCGTCCAGCGGCGACGCGGTGGGCGGGAGCGGTGGGTCATCATCGGCGAGTCTATGCCGCGCGCAGTCACGTCAGCCTTTGATCCGCGCCCAGCGCTCGTGGTCTCGCCAGCGCCCGGCGATCTTCAGGTATCGGGGCGAAAAGCCTTCGAGCTGGAAGCCGCAGCGCTTGGCCAGTGCGATGGACGCCGCATTGCCCGGCTGGATGTTGGCCTCCACGCGGTGCAGGCCCAGGTCTGTGAATGCATGGCGCACGACGCCGTTCAGGCCCTGCGTCATCAACCCGCGGCCCTGGAAACCGGCGAAGGCGTAGTAGCCCAGGTAGCCGCTGCGCAAGGCGCCCATGACGACATGGGTGAGGTTGATGACGCCGGCGAGTTCACCCTCTGCCACGACGACGAAGCCGTGGTGGGCCAGCCCGTCGAAGCGGGCGAGATGGCAGGCGAACGCGTCGGCGTCGCAGGGCGCCTGCACCCACGGGCGATGCAGCCGGCGGCTGGCCCGTGCGGCGGCGATGAAGGCGGCTTCGTCCGCCGCGGCGACCGGACGGATCACCGGCCTTGTCACCGGCTCAGAGGCGCGATGCCCAGCCACGCCGCATGCGCCCAGAACGCGAACACGGCCCACAGCGCCACACCGACCACGACGGTGGCAGCGGTACCGGCCGCCGTGCCGGGCGCCACCGGCGGCGCGGGCCGGCGGCGCGCCGCGCGGAACACGAGGATGGCCCAGACCAGGAAGCTGCCGAACAGCATCACGTCGGCCAGTGTGTTGTTGACGATCAGGTGGGCGAACGCCCAGACCTTGACCGACAGCGTCATCGGGTGCTTGAGCTTCGCCTTGATGTGGTTGCGCGGCACATAGGCCGCCGCCATCAGGACGGCCGCCACCAGCATCAGCAGCGCCGTCAGGTGATTGACACCGAACGGCACGTGCGGCCACAGCACAACGGGCTCGCGCCGCGCCTGCGAGAAGCCCCAGAGGATGAGGCCGAAGCCGACGGCGGACGTGAGGCTGTAGACGCCCTTCCAACCCTTGTCGCCGAGGCGGGCGATCTGCGCCGCGCGCCACTGCGGCGCAAGCGCCCGGGTCAGGTGGATGCCGAGGAAGAGGGCGAGGCCGAGGGCAAGCCAGGTCATGGAGGGTCTCCGGTTCAGGTTTGGCGGTCGACACGCAAGGCCAGCACGACCGAGCTGTTGGTGCGCAGCACGCCGTCGATCTCGCCGATGTCGTCGAGCAGCGCGTCCAGGCGAGCCGTAGTGTCGGCGCGCAGCAGCGCCATGTAGTCGAATTCGCCGCTGACGGAGGCCAGCTGGCGCAGCTCGGGCAGTTCCGACAGGCGCTTGACCACCTCGCGACCGGCCTTGGGGCTGACGGTGATGCCCACGAAGGCCTGCACGCTGCGGCCGGCCTCATCACCGCCCAGCCGCGCCGTGTAGCCGACGATGCGGCCGCTGGCCTCCAGCCGCGCCAGCCGCGCGACGACGGTGGTGCGCGCCACGCCCAGCTTGCGCGCCAGCGTGGCCGTGCTGTCGCGGGCGTTCGCCTGCAGCAGCAGGATCAGGCGGCGGTCGAGGGCGTCCGCCAGCGGGCCCGGATTTACCCTTGAGTCATTCATAACGACAAATCATCGCGACGAATCGTCCGTTAAGCAATTGATTTCGTCGGAGTAGCGCTTTCTTTCGTCGTCGACCCTGCCTAGAGTGCGGCCCAACTGAAACCCTGCCTGGAGCCCCCCATGAAGATCGCCCTGCTCGGCGCCGGCCACATCGGCCAGACCATCGCCCGCCTGCTGCACGCCACCGGCGACTACCAGGTCACCGTGCTCGACAAGAACGCCGGCTACCTGAAGACGCTGGCCGCCGAGGGCATCGCCACGGCCGAGGTGGACAGCGACAACCGCGTGGCGCTGGCCGCCCAGCTGCGCGGCAAGGACGCCGTCGTCAACGCGCTGCCCTACCACCTGGCCATCACGGCCGCCGAGCTGGCGCTGGAGTGCGGCTGCCACTACTTCGACCTGACCGAGGACGTGGCCGCCACCAAGGCCATCAAGGCGATGGCTGAAGGCGCCAAGACCGCCTTCATGCCGCAGTGCGGCCTGGCGCCGGGCTTCATCGGCATCGTCGCCCACCACCTGGCCAGCGGCTTCGACTCGGTGCGCGACGTGCAGATGCGCGTCGGCGCGCTGCCGGCCTTCCCGACCAATGCGCTGAAGTACAACCTGACCTGGTCGGTCGACGGCCTCATCAACGAGTACTGCCACCCCTGCGAGGCCATCCACGAGGGCGAGACCATCGCCGCGCTGCCGCTGGAGGGCCTGGAGCACTTCAGCCTGGACGGCACCGAGTACGAGGCCTTCAACACCTCCGGCGGCCTGGGCACGCTATGCGAGACCTGGGCGGGCAAAGTGCGCAACCTGGACTACAAGACCGTGCGCTATCCCGGCCACCGCGACCTGATGCAGTTCCTGCTGGGCGACCTGGGCCTGAAGGGCGACCAGGGCAACCTGAAGGACATCATGCGAAAGAGCATGCCCGCGACGATGCAGGACGTGGTGCTGGTCTTCGTGACCGTGTCCGGCCAGAAGAACGGCGTGCTGCTGCAGGAGGTCTTCGCGCGCAAGATCTTCGCGACGCGTGACGGCGCGCAGCCGCTCTCCGCCATCCAGATCACGACCGCCGCCGGCATCTGCGCCGCGGTGGACCTGTTCCGCGAAGGCAGGCTGCCGCAGCGCGGCTTCGTGCGCCAGGAAGAGGTCAAGCTGCCGGACTTCCTGGCCAACCGCTTCGGCAAGGCCTACCAGCAGTCGCGCCAGGTCGAGTCCATTTCCTGATCGGAGAATGACCGCATGAAGCAACAGACCCTCTCCGTTCTGGACGCCCTGGGCGTCCACCTGCCGGACACCGGCGACCTGACCGTGCGTTCGCCCATCGACGGCAGCGTGCTGGCCCAGCTGCCCACCGCCAGCGCCGCCGACATGAAGGCCGCCGTGGGCCGCGCGCATGCCGCCTTCAAGGCCTGGCGCGTGGTGCCCGCCCCGAAGCGCGGGGAACTGGTGCGCCTGTTCGGCGAAGAGCTGCGCGCGAGCAAAACGCAATTGGCGCAGTTGGTCTCGATCGAGGCCGGCAAGGTCACCAGCGAAGGCCTGGGCGAAGTCCAGGAAATGATCGACATCTGCGAGTTCGCCGTCGGCCTGAGCCGCCAGCTGCATGGCCTGACCATCGCCAGCGAGCGCCCCGGCCACCGCATGATGGAGCAGTGGCTGCCGCTGGGCGTGGTCGGCATCATCTCGGCCTTCAACTTCCCCGTCGCCGTGTGGGCCTGGAACTCGGCGCTGGCGCTGGTGGCCGGCGACGCCTGCGTCTGGAAGCCGAGCGAGAAGACACCGCTGACGGCGCTCGCCACGCAGGCGCTGTTCCAGCGTGCGCTGCAACGCTACCGCGCCGCCGGCAACGCCGCGCCTGAAGGCCTGTCCGAGCTGATCATCGGCCGCGCTGACGTGGGCGAAGTGATGGTGGACGACACCCGTGTCGCGCTCGTCAGCGCCACCGGCTCCACGCGCATGGGCCGCGCCGTCGGACCTCGCGTGGCAGCGCGCTTCGGCCGCTGCCTGCTGGAACTGGGCGGCAACAACGCCATCATCGTCACGCCCAGCGCCGACCTGGACCTGGCCGTGCGCGGCATCCTGTTCGGCGCCTACGGCACGGCGGGCCAGCGCTGCACGACGACGCGCCGCGTCATCGCGCACGCGAGCATCCACGAAGCGCTGGTCGAGCGCCTGGAGCGCGCCCGCGCGCAACTGCCCATCGGCTCGCCGCTGGAGCAGGGCACGCTGATCGGCCCGCTGATCGACGCGCAGGCCTTCGACGCGATGCAGTACGCGCTGCGCGCCGCGCGCGAGCAGGGCGGCGAGGTGACGGGCGGCGAGCGCGCGCTGGCCGAGCGCTTCCCCGACGCCTGGTACGCCGCGCCCGCGCTGGTGCGCATGCCGGCGCAAAGCGAGATCGTCCGCCACGAGACCTTCGCGCCTGTCCTCTACACGTTGAAGTACTCGACGCTGGACGAGGCCATCGCGCTGCAGAACGGCGTGCCGCAGGGCCTGTCCAGCGCGATCTTCACGACGGACCTGCGGGAGGCCGAGGCCTTCATGAGCGCCGCGGGCAGCGACTGCGGCATCGCCAACGTCAACATCGGCACGTCGGGCGCGGAGATCGGCGGCGCGTTCGGCGGCGAGAAGGAAACCGGTGGCGGGCGTGAGAGCGGTTCGGACGCGTGGAAGGCCTACATGCGCCGCACGACCAACACGGTGAACTACTCCAGCGAGTTGCCGCTGGCGCAGGGCGTCAAGTTCGACATCTGACCGTGATTGGCCCGGACGCCGTGAAAGTTGGGCTATAGTCCGGCCTCCCTGAAAGCCCAGGTGGCGGAATTGGTAGACGCACTAGTTTCAGGTACTAGCGGGTAACTCCGTGGAGGTTCGAGTCCTCTCCTGGGCACCAAACAAAGAAAAAGGCCAGCGCGAAAGCGCTGGCCTTTTTGCTTTGGTGCCCAGGAGAGGACTCGACCACGCTGGCGCGCAGCGCCTGGTGGGACGCGGAACGCGTCAAAGGCGTCGTGGCGCCAGCCTAGCCTTAAGCGGTCTCAGAAAACCACCTCCGCTCAAACTCACCGGCAGCCACCCCTTTGCCGAACCACCACCCCTGCCCCCAGTCGCAGCCCATGTCCTTCAGGGCGAGCATCTGCGCCTCGGTTTCGACGCCCTCCGCGACGACCTCCATCCCCAGCTCATGCGCCATCGTCACGATGGCCCGGCACAGCGCCAGCGCCTTGCCGCCGTCATCGAGCCCGGCGACGAAGCTGCGGTCGATCTTCACCGTGTCGATCTCGTGGTGCTGCAGATAGCCCAGCGACGAGTAGCCGGTGCCGAAGTCATCCAGCGAAATCGACAGCCCGGCCTCGCGCAGCGCGCGCAGCCGCGCTGCCACGGCCTCGTCGCGCTCCAGCAGCAGTCCTTCGGTGATCTCCACCGCCAGTGCGTCGCCCGGCAGCCCGAGGCCACGCAGGTGCGTGATCCAGTCCGGCCGCAGCCGGTGGCTGCGTTCGCTGAGGAATTGCACCGGCGACTTGTTGATGCTGATCTGAAACGCTGCATGCCCCGCCGACCGCCAGGCCAGGGCCTGCGCCGCGGCCTCGCGGAAGACCCAGTCGCCGATGTCCACGATGAGGCCACTGGCCTCCGCCACCGGGATGAAATGCGCGGGGCTGACGGCGCCGAGTTGCGGGTGCGTCCAACGCAGCAGCGCTTCCGCCTTGCGCGGCGGTGCGTCAAGCGCGCGCAGTGACAGGATGGGCTGGTAGACGAGGCTGAACTGCCGCAGCGGCAGCGCTTCGCGCAGCTCGGCCGCCAGCCGTGCACGGCGCTGTGCGGCCTCCTGCAATGCCGGTGTGAACAGGCTCATGCGGTTGCGGCCGGCGCCCTTGGCCTCATACAGCGCCTGGTCGGCGTGCTTGAACAGCGCCTCGATCTCGACGCCGTCGCGCGGCGCCAGGCTCACGCCGATGCTGGCGGACACATAGACCCGCTCGCCCCTCACGTCGAACGCCGATGACAGGGTCTCCAGCAACGCCTGGCCCACGCGCTCGACCGCTGCGGCTGCGTCCCGCGTGGCCAGCAGCACGGTGAATTCGTCGCCGCCCATGCGGGCGACGATGCCGCCGGAGGGCATGCAGGCCTGCATCCGTGCGGCCACCTGCACGAGCAGCGCGTCGCCGACGTCGTGGCCCAGCGAATCGTTCACTTCCTTGAAGTGGTCCAGGTCCACGAACATCACCGCCAGCGCCTCGCCGCGCATCTCGCGCAGCGCCAACGCGCGTTCGATGCGCTCGCGCAGTGAGCGCCGGTTGGGCAGGCCGGTCAGCGCGTCCACGCGCGCCTGCTGCCACACCAGCGCTTCCTGGCGCTTGCGGTCGGTGATGTCGGTGTGCGTGCCGACCATGCGCAGCGGCTGGCCCGCGGCGTCGCGCTCGATGACCATGCCGCGGCTCAGGATCCACTTCCACGTGCCGTCCTTGGCCAGCACACGGTGCTCGTTGCGGTAGACGGCGGTGCGGCCGGAGAAATGCTCTTCGCGGTCCTTGTCCATTTGCGCGAGGTCGTCCGGGTGGGTGCGGGCATCGAACGCTTCGGGCGTCGCTTCCACGTCGCCCGGCTCGAAGCCGTACAGGCGCAGGTAACGGTCCGAGTAGTTCTCGATGCCGGCCTGCACGTGCCAGTCCCACACCCCGTCGCCGTTGCACTCCAGCGCCAGCTTCCAGACCTCGTCGTGTTCGTTCAGCCGGGCCTCGGCCGCGCGCCGCGCCGTGATGTCGGTGTGCGTGCCCAGCCACAGCGGCGATTCCGGCAGGCGCTGCGCCTGCGCGAGCATCCAGGTGTTGCCCAGCCGGTACTCCATCTCGAATCGCTGCTGCCGCTGCGCCGCGGCCCAGCGCTCGGCGAAGGCGTCGCGGTCGTCGGCATGCAGCCAGTTCACCAGCGGCACCGGCAGCGCCGGGCGATTCAGCGCTTCGGCCAGGCGCGCGTTCATCCACAGCAGGCGGCCCTGCGCGTCAGCCTTCCAGACCTGCTGGGGCAGGGCGTCGAGCAGCGAGGCAAAGTGCACAGGCGGTGACATTGGCGATGGATACGGGGCTCTGGCCCGACTGTATGCGCCACAATCTCGCCGCCCGAGCCGTTCGGGCGCGTTTTGGACGAGACCCCCCGCATGAACAAGACCGATCTGATCGAACACCTGGCCGCCAAGCACGAGCTGAGCAAGGCCGAAGCTGGCCGCGTCCTCGAGACCCTGCTGGACGCCATCGTCACCACCGTCAAAAAGGGTGGTGCGGTGTCGATCCCCGGCTTCGGCTCCTTCAAGCAGCACGCACGTGCCGCCCGCAACGGCGTGAACCCCAGCACCGGCGACAAGATCAAGATCGCCGCCGCCAAGCTGCCCAAGTTCACCGCCGGCGCTGGCTTCAAGGCTGCCGTGGACCCCAAGGCGGCCGCCAAGAAGGCCGCTGCCAAGCCCGCCGCCAAGGCTGCTGCCAAGCCGGCCGCCAAGGCCAAGAAGAAGTAACTTCTGTTTCCATGAGTCGCCATCGGGCCGAGCGCCGGGCCGCTCCCAAGCCGGCCCGTCTGGCGATGTGCTTGTGGGGTAACCCCTGCAAGCATCGCCGTCCCCTCGGGGGACCGTCCAAGGCTTGCCTTGGACGAGGGGCATGAACATCCGCAGCCCCACCATCGTCGACGTGGCCCGCGAGGCGGGCGTGTCGATCAAGACGGTGTCGCGCGTGCTCAACCATGAACCTGGTGTGCACGAGAGCACCCGGGATCAGGTGCTCAAGGTGGTGGAGGCGCTGCGCTACCGGCCCAAGCAGTCGGCCCGCAGCCTCGCCGGCGGGCGCTCCTTCCTGATCGGCCTGCTGTATTACGACCCGAGCGCGAGCTTCGTCGCCAGCGTGCAGCAGGGCGCGACGCTGCGCTGCCGCGAGCTGGGCTATCACCTCGTCGTCGAATCGCTGCACAACGATGCGCCGGACCTGCGCCAGCAGATCGATCGCATGGTCATGGCGCTGCGGCCCGACGGCATGGTCCTGACGCCGCCGCTGTGCGACAACCCCGAGGTGCTGGCCGCGCTGCGCGACAGCGGCACGCCGTGCGTGCTGATGTCCCCCGAGCGCGATGTCGAGGGCGTGCCCTCCGTGCGCATCGACGACGTGCATGCCGCCGAGGAGATCACGAACCTGCTGCTCAGCCTGGGGCACCAGCGCATCGCGTTCATCACGGGGCCGGCCGACCAGTCGGCCAGCGCGCTGCGCTACCAGGGCTACGTGAACGCGCTGCGCTCGCACGGCCTGGAGCCGGACCCCGAGCTGATCCAGCCCGGACTGTTCACCTTCGCCAGCGGCCGTGATGCGGCCCACCAGCTGCTCAGCCGCCGCCAGCGACCCACGGCCGTGTTCGCCAGCAACGACGACATGGCGCTGGGCGTGTTGGCTGCGGCGCAGCGCCTGGGCCTGAGCGTGCCCGGCGAACTGTCCATCACCGGCTTCGACGATTCGCCTGCCGCCGCGCTGGTGTGGCCGCCG
The DNA here is from genome assembly GCF_965229315.1 of Roseateles sp. GTDB lineage: Bacteria > Pseudomonadota > Gammaproteobacteria > Burkholderiales > Burkholderiaceae_C > Pelomonas. The sequence continues at coordinate 146,976 of NZ_CBDDJA010000001.1, read as the reverse complement.
CTGACCACCGTGCGCCAGCCCGTGGCCGAGATGGCGCGCATGGCCGTCGAGATGCTGGTCACCCCGCAACGCCCTGACGGGGCCTCACCGGCGGAGCCCGAGTTGCACCAAGTGTTGCCGCACGAACTGGTCGTGCGGGACTCGACGCGGGCGCGCTGACGGGCGACCTGTAGGACGCGGTGGGTCCGCGCAGGCGGTGCCGTCCGATGGCGGCAGGTGCGCGGCAAATTCAAAGTCGGGGCTCCACGGCACGGAGCGCGGCGATGAGACCTCCCGACCCCAGGGGCAGTGCCCCGCGATGCGACATCGGCCTTGCCCGACCGCGGTGATGCGGTTCGCTGCCGTGCGTTTCGAGGACTATTACCAGGTGTTGGGGCTGGCTGCCGACGCCGACGCGCCGGCGATCAAGCAGGCCTACCGGCGTCTGGCGCGCCTGCACCACCCGGACATCAACCCGACGACGCCCGCCCACGCCGCGATGGCCCGGGTCAATGAGGCCTACGAGGTGCTGTCCGACCCGCAACGGCGGGCTGCCTACGACGGCGTGCGGCGCCGCCAGCTCAAGGCGGGCCAGCTCTCGGACGGCCAGCCCGGTGCGGCGCGCGAGATGCCCGGCGACTGGCAACAGGGCTTCCAGTTCGATGGCGAGCCCACGGCGGGGCGCCGCGGCGAGGGCGAAGGCTTCACCGATTTCTTCACCAGCATGTTCGGTCGCGCGGCGCAGGCCGAGCCGGCCGATGCAAAGCCCGCGCGCGGTGCCGACGAGCATGTCAGGCTGGTCATCGACGACGCGGATTCGGTCGCTGGCGCCGTCCGCGCCGTCACCGTGCGGACGCTGGCGCCCGACGAGAACGGCCGCCGCGCCGTCGCGCTGCGCCAGGTGCAGGTGCAGATCCCCAAGGGCATCCAGGCCGGGCAGCACATCCGCCTGCCCGGGCAGGGTTCGGCGGGCCGTGGCGGCGCGGCCGCCGGGGATCTCTACCTGGAAATCCAGTTCAAGCAGCACGGCGCCGACCCCACAGACAGCCGTGATGTGCGTGACCGGTTGCCGCTCGCACCTTGGGAGGCGGCGCTGGGCGCCGAGGTGGCCACGACGACGCCCGGCGGGCGGGTCAGCGTGAGCGTGCCGCCAGACACGCCGCACGGCAAGCGCCTGCGCCTGCGTGGGCAGGGGCTGAAGGGCGAGCCGGCCGGCGACCTGGTGCTGGAGGTGGCCGTGGTGCTGCCGCCGTCCACGCTGGCGGGCGCGCGCCAGGCCTACGAGTCCATGGCCGCGACGCTGGAGACCCGCTTCCAGCCGCGTGCCGCAGCGGACGACGCGAGCCATGGCCGGTGACCCCGTGCTGGTCGGCCTCGTCATCGACGAGCACGCGCTGAGTTTGGAAGAGCTGGCGTGTGCCTGCGGTGTGGACGCCGATTGGCTGCACGAGCGGCTCGACGCCGGGCTGCTGGTCTGCTGCAGCGGTGAAGGCGCGGCGCGCCGCTTCGCCAGCCCGCAACTGCACCGCGCGCGCCGCCTGCTGGCCCTCGAGCGCGATTTCGACGCCAACCCGGAGCTGGCGGCGCTGGTGGTGGACCTGATCGAGGAAGTCCACCGGCTGCGCTCGCTGCGTCAGCCCCGCTAGCCGCGCGCGCACAGGTGCTCGACCAGCGCGCGGTGGGCCGGCAGGTCGGCGATCGCGCGCGGGGCGAGCTGCCTGAGCGTCGCGAACTCCTGCCGCGCCTCGGCAGCCCGTGGCCATGCGGCGGCGTTGGGCGCGAGGGCCGTTGCGTACTCCATGCCGTACAGCACGTACTGCCAGCTCGACGGCGGGTACATCTCCAGGTCGGTGATGAAGTCCAGCCGGTGCGGCGCGCGCGTGCGCCACATCGCGAGCTGTTCGCTGAGCAGGCCGGAGCGCGTGGCCGCGTCGGCGTTGTCGCGCCAGAACGGCTCGGGGCGCTGGCTCAGCGCGTAGTGCAGCTTCACGAAGTCGGCGATGCGCTCGTAGCGCGTGCGCATCTGCGCGTTGAACTGGCGCGCCGCGGCGTCGAACTGGCCGTCGTGCGGGAACAGGTGGGCGATCAGGTAGACGGCCGCCTCCACCAGGCCCAGGCCCGACGCTTCCAGCGGCTCGATGAAGCCCGATGACAGCCCGACGGCCACGCAGTTGCCCAGCCATTGCGTCTCGCGGTAGCCGATGCGCAGATCCAGCCGGCGCGCGCTGATGCCGTCGGCCGCCGGGCCGATGTAGGCGCGCAGTTGCGCCTCGGCCTGCCCGTCGTCGATGTGGCGGCTCGAATAGACGTGGCCAATGCCGCGGCGTTGCTGCAGGCCGATGTCCCAGATCCAGCCCGCCGTCTGAGCCGTGGAGATCGTGGACGACGCGATCGGTGCATCGGCGCGCGGGTAGGGCACCTGGATGGCCAGGGCGCGGTCGACGAACAGGCGGTCGGCCAGGCTCTTGAACGGCGAGGCGAGCGCGCCACCGATCAGCGCCGCGTGAAAGCCCGTGCAGTCCAGATACAGGTCCGCACGCAGCGCGCCGGCCTCGCGGGTGTGCACGGCGGTGATGAGCCCGCCGTCGCTGACCTCCACGCGTTCCACCGTCGCGGCGATGTGCGAGACGCCCAGCGCCCGCGCCTCGTCGGCCAACAACGCGGCAAAGCGGCCGGCGTCGAAGTGGTAGGCGTAGTTCAGCGCGCCGAGGTAGTCGGCATCGGTCACGCGCTTGGGCGCCCGGGATGCGTCGGCCACGCGCTTTTGCAGCGTCGCGGCCTCGGCGAATGCGCTGCCCTCGGCCGCGCCCAGCAGCCAGTAGGGCAGCAGCTCGGGTCCGCCGGGGCGTTGGCTGGGCTGGCTGAAGGGGTGGAAGTAGTGGTCCGCGCCCGGCTCACCGGGGCGGCGCACCCAGTGGTCGAAGCGGATGCCCTGCTTGAACGTCGCGTTCGCCTCGCGGATGAAGCGGTCCTCCGGGATGCCGATGGCCGCCAGCGTGCCGCGCAGCGACGGGAAGCTGCCTTCGCCGACGCCGATGGTCGGGATGCCCGGCGCCTCCACCAGCGTGATGCGCGGGCCGGCGGCGTCGCCCACGCCCAGCGTGCGGGCCAGGTAGGCCGCGGCCAGCCAGCCGGCGCTGCCGCCGCCGACGACGAGGATGCTGCGAACCGCTGTCATGCGCGATTTCCTTTGTGTATCAAGGACCTGGGACTTTCCCGGATGTCTCCTGGGAGATGGTAGCGGGAAACAAGACAACGTTGTCTTTTTGTGTTGACAGCGTTGTCAACGGTCGGGCAAGATGCTTTCACTGGATCGACGAATCCAGCGCGCCCAGCGCAACAAACCAGCTAGGAGACACCATGAATCGCTGCCATCGCCCGGCCTGCTCGGCCCTGGGTACCCCCATCCAACTTGCGGTGCTGGCCCTGCTGGCCGGTGCCGCGCCGGCGTGGGCGCAGACCGCCAAGGCTGCCACCGAGACCACCAAGCTGCCCGAGGTCATCGTCACCGCGACGAAGAAGACCACCTCGCTGCAGAAGACGCCGGTGGCCGTCACCGCGATCAGCGCCGAAGCGCTGGAAGACGCGCACATGACGACCATCCTGGACATCGTCCACCTCGTGCCGGGCCTGCAGGCCACCGCCCAGGGCGACCACGGCGTGACGACGATGACGCTGCGCGGCATCGGCAACGATACGGCCAAGACCGAGTACGCCGACCCCGAGGTGGCGCTGTTCGTCAACGGCGTCTACACGGCCCGCCCCGAGGGCGCCGCCGCGCTGATGTTCGACATGGCCGGCGTGGAAGTGCTGCGCGGCCCGCAGGGCACGCTGTGGGGGCGCAATTCCACGGTCGGTGCGGTCAACTTCAAGACCGCCCCGGCGCAGCTCAAGACCCAGTCCGGCAACGCCGAAGTTGGCATGGGCAACTTCGGCCGCCTGGGCGCGCGTGCGAGCTTCAACGTGCCGCTGGGCAACGACATGGCCGTGCGCTTCGCCTTCGCGCACGAGCAGCACGACGGCTACGTCGACTACCAGAACCCGGTGCGCTACACGGTCGCGCAGCAGCAGGCCGCCTGGCTGGCCGCCAGCCCGACCAACACGCTCGCGCAGTGGAAGCCCATCAACTACAACCTGTTCGTGCAGGGCGGCAAAAAGTACAGCGCGCAGGACCAGACCGGCGCCCGCGTCAGCTTCGCCTGGCAGCCCACGCCCGAACTGCACTGGGATGTTTCGTACGAGCGCTTCCAGGACCGCGGCACGCCGTCCATGGCGCTGGTGCAGAACCCGCGCCCCGGGCAGAAATTCTGGTCCGCGCTGATCGACACCGCGCCCTACCTGAACCGCAACTCCGACGTCATCCGCAGCCGGCTGGACTACGACCTGTCCAGCACCGTGCGCCTGTCGTACGTGGCCGGCGTCAGCAAGTTCTCGGGCTCCGGCACCTTCGACCAGGACATGGGCCAGGGCGGCTCGCCCACGAGCTTCGCCACCGGCGGGGCGGGCTTCCAGGAAGACCGCACCAACTGGAGCAAGTACCGCTCGCACAGCCACGAGCTGCAACTGCAGTCCACCGGCCAGCACGACGTGGACTGGATCCTGGGCCTGTACTACGGCGCCGAGAACAACGGCATCCGCTTCGACATCCCCATCTTCAACGGCACGCAGGAAGGCACCATCGGCTGGCAGGGCAGCTTCGTGCAGCCCAAGGAGACGGTGGACAGCAAGGCCGTGTTCGGCCAGGCGACCTGGAACGTCAGCGATGCGCTGCACCTGACCGGCGGCGTGCGCTACACGCACGACGTGCGCGAGAACATCAACGGTCGCGGCCACGGCTGGGCCTATGACCCCGCGTTCCCCGCCGTGCCGGTGGACCCGGGCTGTGACACCGGCGGCCCCGACCTCAAGGGCGGCTGCGGCTTCGGCCAGGGCGACGTCAACGACGGCCGCTACTCGGGCAGCAAGGCGACCTACCTCGCGCGCCTGAGCTACGACATCGACAAGACGAACATGGTCTACGCGAGCGTGGCCACCGGCTACAAGTCCGGCGGCCTGCAGGACCGGGGCGCCAGCTACAAGCCGGAGAACCTGACCAGCTACGAGGTCGGCTACAAGGCCACGCTGCTGGACGGCGCGATGACGTTCAACACGGCGGTCTACCACCTGAACTTCCGCGACTACCAGTTCGGCGCACCAGCCATCGACCCCACCGGCGCGCGCTTTTTCGGCTTTTCCAACGCCAAGGGCGCCAAGGTCAGCGGGCTGGAGTTCGAGATCGCCGTCAAGCCCACGGCCGACGACCGCGTGCACCTCTCCGGCGCGTTCACCAAGAGCAAGCTGGGCGAGCTGGTCGGCTTCTCCAACGACTACTCGCTGCCCGCCTGCACCGACCCGCGCGCCTACAACACACCCGGCGTGCCCAGCAGCGGCTACATCAGCAGCAACTGCCTGGACGTGACCGGCAACGAGATGCCGCACGCGCCGCGCCTGAGCGCCACGCTGTTGTGGGAACACAGCTTCCACCTCAGCGGCGAGACCACGCTGGCGCCGCGCATGGCCCTGCACTACGAGACCAAGAGCTACCTGTCGGTGTTCAACCTGGCCTCCGGCAACGCCCGCTACAACCCGGCGCTGTATGGCGGCGTGACCGATGGCGACCTGCAGAAGTCCTATGCCCGGCTGGACCTGGGCGCGCGCTACCAGGCCAAGAGCTGGTACGCCGACGTGTTCGTGCGCAACGTGACGGACGGCAAGGTCAAGACCAGTGCCGGTGGCGGCGCGGGCGGCATCTTCACCGCGCAGTACAAGCCGCCGCGCACGGTCGGCGTCAACGTCGGCACGGATTTCTGAGGCCGGCCGACCCCTCGTTGTCCCCTTCGGCCCCGGGCGGGCCGCCCCAACGTCTCCTCCTCTGATGGCGCCCGCCCGCTTTTTCTCCATGCCTGTCTCCCGCCGCACGCTGCTGGCCGCGCCACTGGCGCTGTCCCTGCCGGCCGCCGCGCAGCCTGCCGTGGCGCCGCTGACGGTGGCGAGTTTTCCTGACCTCGACCGCGCCGCCAAGGCCGCGCAGGCCGCCTGGGACCGTGCCCACCCCGAGGCGCCGCTGCGCCTGGTGTCGCGCAACTATGCCGACCACCACAACGCGATGAGCGCCGTGCTGGCCACCGGCAGCGGCCAGCCCGACGTGATGGCGCTGGACCTGCGCTTCATCGGCAAGTTCGCATCCGGCGGCGGGCTGGAGGACCTGCTCGGCGCCCCCTACGACGCCGGTCCGCTGCTCGGCGCGTTGCCGCGCTTCGCCGTCACCCAGGGCCGCTCGCCGCAGGGCGCGCTGATCGCGATGCCCGCGGACATCGGCCCCGGCACGCTGCTGTACCGGCTGGACCTGCTGGAGCGCGCCGGGCTCAGGGAAGCCGACCTGACCGGCTCGTGGCCGGGCTACATCGAGGCCGGCCGGCAGCTGCAGCGTGCCACCGGCGCCGCGCTGCTGACCGACGCCGCGGAGCTGCGCGACATCCTGCTGCGCGTGGGCCTGGCCGACGGCGAGGGCATCTACTTCGGCCGCGGCGGCGAGGTGCTGGTGGGCAACGAGCGCTTCCAGCGCGCCTTCGAACTGGGCCTGGCCGTGCGTCGCGCGGGCCTGGACCTGAAGGCGCCGTCCTGGGGCAACGAATGGGGCGCCGCGTTCCGCCAGGGCCGCGTGGCCACGCAGATGATGGGCTGCTGGCTGGCCGGCCACCTGAAGAACTGGCTGGCGCCGGCGCAGGCCGGCCTGTGGCGCAGCGCACCGCTGCCCGGCGGCCTGGTGGCCAGCTACGGCGGCAGCTTCTACGCCATCCCCAGGCACGCGCCCAACAAGGCCGCGGCCTGGGCCTTCATCCGCCAGATGGTGTTCGACCGCGCGACGCAGCTGCAAGGCCTGCGCGTGCTGGACGCCTTCCCGGCGCTGCTGGCTGCCCACGACGACCCGGTCATGGACGAGCCCATCGCCTACCTCGGCGGCCAGCGCGCCCGCCAGCTGTGGCGCGACATCGCCCACCGCGTGCCGGCCACGCCCGTGCACAAGCACGACGCGCTGGCCACCGCCATCGTGCGCTCGGCGTTCGAGGACGTCGTGTCGCAGGGCCGCCCCATCCCCGAGGCGCTGGCCGAAGCCCGCGCCCTCGTCATTCGCAGAACCCGCAGATGAACAGGCTCGCGCCCTACGCCTTCGTGGCGCCGTTCTTCATCCTGTTCGCCGTCTTCGGCCTGTTCCCGCTGCTGTTCTCGCTGTGGCTGTCCTTCCACCAGTGGGAGCCGTCCGAAGGCCTGGCCGCCCTGCGCTGGGTGGGCCTGGAGAACTATGCAATGGGCCTGACGGACCCGTGGTTCATCCAGGGCCTGGGCAACACGGTGTGGCTGGCGCTCGCGGCCGGGCTGCCGCAGCACCTCGTCGCGCTGCCGATGGCGTTCTTCATCCACCGCCGGGTGCACCAGGGGCGCGACCTGCTGGTGGGCGCCTATTTCGTCCCCTACATCACGTCCAGCGTCGCCATCGCGCTGATCTTCATGACGCTGTACTCCAAGGACTACGGCCTCATCAACGTGGCGCTGGCGGAGCTGACGCGGCTGCCGCTGGTCGGTGCCTGGCTGCCCCTGGATGCCGCCCACCTGCCGGACTGGCTGGGCGACTCAGCCTGGACCAAGCCCGCCGTTGCGTTCGTCGTGTTCTGGCGCTACCTGGGCTGGAACCTGGTGCTGTACCTGACCGCCATGCAGACGCTGGACGACGAGATCTTCCAGGCCGCGCGGCTGGACGGCGCGCCGCCCTGGCGGCAGTTCTGGAGCATCGCGCTGCCGCAGCTGCGGCCCATGATCTTCTTCGCCGTCACGCTGACGCTGATCGGCTCGCTGCAACTGTTCGAGGAGCCGTTCATCCTGGTCGACACCGAGAAGGGCGTGGCCCGTTCGGTCATGACGGCAGCCATCTTCATGTACCAGACCGCCTTCAACGACGGCGACTTCGGTACCGCGTCGGCGCTGTCCTGGGCGCTGTTCGCGCTGATCGCCGCGCTGGCCTGGCTGAACGCGCGGCTGTTCGGCAAGGGCGGTGGCCATGCGTAGCCGGCCGCCGGTTGTGACGTGGGCCGTGCTGGCGCTGGGCGCGCTGCTGGTGCTGGCGCCGATCTGGTTCACCTTCGTCTTCGCCACGCACCAGCGCAACAGCATCTTCAACGTGCCGCCGCCGCTGGGGTTCGGCGACGCGGCGGGCCTGAACTTCGAGCTGCTGCTGGCCGCGCTGCCGTTCTGGCGCAACCTGGCGATCTCGCTGTACGTCGCCACCCTGACCACGGTGCTGAACCTGGTGCTGTGTTCGGCCGCCGGCTACGCGTTCGCGCTGCTGCAGTTCCGCGGCCGCGACAAGCTCTTCACCGTCGTGCTCGGCACGATGATGGTGCCCAGCTTCCTGAACATGATCCCCAGCTTCATGGTCATGCAGTGGCTGGGCTGGCTGGACCAGCCGCGCGCGCTGTACGTGCCCGCCGGCTGCGGCGCTCTAGGCGTGTTCCTGATGCGCCAGGCCGCGTTGCAGGCGGTGCCGCGCGAGTTGCTGGCCGCGGCGCGCATGGATGGCGCCGGCGAATGGCGCACGTTCTGGAGCGTCGTGCTGCCGCTGCTGCGCCCCGCTTTAGGCACGCTGGCGCTCATCACCTTCATCGCCAGCTGGAACAACTTCATGGCGCCGCTGGTGGTCATGCGGTCCGTCGAGAACTACACGCTGCCGCTGGCGCTGCGCGCCATGCAGAGCCCCAACAACACCGAGTGGGGGGCGCTGATGCTGGGCAGCGCGCTGGCCCTGCTCCCCTTGCTCATCGTCTATCTCTTCAGCGCCCGCAAGCTCGTCGCCGGCATCGCGGCCGGCGCGGTCAAGTAGCCCACACCATGCATCTTCTCGACCCCGAACACCTCGACCTCGCCGCCCTGGCCAGTGCCTTCCCGCGCGACTTCATCTGGGGCGCCGCCACCAGCGCCGCGCAGATCGAGGGCGCGGCCTTCACGGACGGCAAGGGCGCGTCCATCTGGGACGCCTTCTGCCGCCAGCCCGGCCGCATCAAGGACGCGTCCGACATCGACACCGCCTGCGACCACTACCACCGCTTCCGCGACGACATCGCGCTGATGCGCGGCCTGGGCCTGGACGCCTACCGCTTCAGCTTCTCGTGGCCGCGCGTGCAGCCGCTGGGCGAGGGCGCCTGGAACGAGGCCGGCTTTGCCTTCTACGACCGGCTCATCGACGCGCTGCTCGAAGCCGGCCTGCAGCCGCACGCCACGCTCTACCACTGGGACCTGCCGCAGGCGCTGCATGAGCGCATCGGCGGCTGGCTGTCGCGCGACATCGCGCCGCGCTTCGCCGACTACGCCGCCGAGGTGGCGCGCCGCTTCGGCAGCCGCCTGGCCAGCATCGCCACGCACAACGAACCCTGGTGCACGGCCACGCTGGGCTACGAGACCGCGCAGTTCGCGCCCGGCCACACCAGCCGGGCCGAGAGCCTGCAGGTGTCGCATCACCTGATGCTGTCGCACGGCGACGCCATCGCGGCGATGCGGGCCGAGACGACGGCGAAGCTGGGCATCGTGCTGAACCACACGCCGTCCTTCCCGGCGACGCCCAGCGAGGCCGACCGCCGCGCCGCGCGCATCGACGACGGGCTGAACGTGCGCTGGTACATGGACCCGATCTTCCGCGGCGCCTACCCGGCCGACGTCATCGAGCACGTCGGCGCCGACGCGCCGCGGATCCTGCCCGGCGACCTCGCCCGCATCGGCCAGCCGCTGGACTTCCTGGGCGTCAACTTCTACACGCGCAACCTGATCAGCGCGACCGGCCAGGCCGCCCAGGGGCCGGGCCGGCGCGGTTTCACGGACATGGGCTGGGAAGTCGTGCCCGAGGTGTTCGCCGCCCACCTGGTGCGCCTGGGCCGCGAGTACTCGCCGCCGCCGATCTACATCACCGAGAACGGCATGGCCAACGCCGACCGCGTCGTCGCCCTTCCCCAGCCCCATGTGCCGGACGCCGAACGCATCGCCTACCTGTCGGGCCACCTGCAGGCGCTGGCCACGGCCATGGGCCTGGGCGTGGACGTGCGGGGCTATTTCTACTGGAGCCTGCTCGACAACTTCGAGTGGAACTCCGGCTACACGAAGCGGTTCGGCCTTTTCCACGTCGACTACGCGACGCAGCAGCGCCTGGCCAAGGACAGCGCGCACTGGTATCACAGCCTGATCGGGCACCATCGCGCGAAACGCTGAGGCTTCCCGCGGCTCATCCGCGGCTCGACGGTGGGCCGCATTGCATGCATTCCTTCGCGTTTGCCCCGAGAAAGCAACGGAAAATCGGTCACGTTCAGGCGCTAAGCTCCGCGCTGCGCCAAGGCAAGGGCAATATTCCCTGAGTGCCGCGGGCGAAAAAACCGAATTGAGATTTGTCAGGAGGCCGTTCCGTGGTCCGGGCCGTGGTGCCGGAGCAGGGCCGGGTCGAGGGGTGCCCGTTGCGGGTATGAGCGAATGCAGGACAGAACCAGCGATCCACTGATCGATGTCAACCAGTTGACGGTCGGGATGTTCATTCATCTGGACCTGGGCTGGATGTCTCATCCCTTCCCGCTGTCGAGCTTCAAGATCGCGTCCAGCGATCAACTGCTCATCCTGCGCCGCCTGGGCCTGACCCAGGTGCGCTGGAGCCCGGCCAAGAGCGACCTGTCGCTGCAGCCCGAGACGGCGCCCGCCGCCCAAGCCGAAGCGGCCGCGCCGACCGGGCCGGCTGCGGCCAACGATCCCAGTCCCGAGGACCTGGCGCGCGAAGCCCACCGCCTGGCGCTGGCCGCCCAGCGCGAGGCGCTGCGCCTGTGCGAGGCGCAGTACAGCGAGGCCACCGAAGGATTTCGCAGCGTCATGGAGCAGGTGCATTCCGACCCGCACCAGGCCCGCGGCCATGCCGAAGGCCTGACCGCCGCGCTGCTGGACAAGATGCTGGTCGAGGGCGACCTCAACATGCGGCTGCTCAACGAGTCGGCCGGCGACCGCTCCACCGCGCACGCGCTGAACGTCTGCATCATTGCCTTGCTGCTGGGCCGCGCCTTCGGCCTGGGCCGCGACGAGATGATGGACCTCGGCGTGGGCTCGCTGCTGCACGACGTCGGCAAGCTGGAAATCGCACCGCGCCTGCGCCACCGCGATGAGAGCTTCACGGCCGCCGAGACCCAGGCCTACCAGCAGCACGTCGCCAAGGGCGTGGCCATCGCGCAGGCCATGGGCCTGGCGCCTGGCCCCTTGCTCATCATTGCGCAGCACCACGAGCACGCCGATGGCAGCGGCTTCCCGCAGCGCATCAACATGGACCGCATGAGCACGGGTGCGCGCATCGTCGCGCTGGTCAACCGCTTCGACGGCCTGTGCAATCCGCTGCTCACGTCCAAGGCGATGACGCCGCACGAGGCGCTGTCGCTGATGTTCGCGCAAGGCCGCAACCGTTTCGACGCGACCATGCTGAACGCCTTCATCCGCATGATGGGCGTCTATCCGCCGGGCTCCACGGTGCAGCTCACCGACGACCGCTACGCGCTGGTCGTGTCCGTCAACTCGGCGCGGCCGCTGAAGCCCCGCGTCATGGTCCACGACGTCAAGGTGCCCAAGGAAGAGGCCCTGGTCCTGAATCTTGAAGAGATGCCCGACCTCGGCATCCGTCGCAGCCTGAAGCCACAGTTCCTGCCGCGCGCGTCGCTGGACTATCTGAGCCCGCGGGCCCGCATCGCCTACTTCTTCGACGCCGTCAGTACCGGGCCGGGGGAGTTGGCCGCGTGAACGCCAGCCGCGAGGCGCCTGCGCACCTGCCTCGCATCCCCGAGGCGCCGCCCCTGGTCGGCGCCCTGCTGGAAAGCCTGCCCGAACCGGCCTGGCTGGTGGATGGCGACAGCCTCGTGGTCACGGGCATCAACCGCGCGGCGCTGCGGCTGCTGGGGCTCAAGCCCGAACGCGCCCTCGGACAGTCGCCGGCGCTGCTGTGCGGCTCCCTCGAAGACGAAGCCTTCTGGCAGGGCGCCGAGCGCGACCCGTTCGCCCGCATCCGCTCCGACACGGTGCTGACGCACACCGACGGCCAGCCGCGCTGGGTCAGCCGCTCGATCAGCCCCATCCACCTGCCCGACGGCAGCCGCTACTGGCTGGTGCTGCTGTACGACCAGACGCGTCGCCGCCGCGCCGAGGCCGAGCGCGAGACGTTGCTGGCGGAGTTGCGCGCGACGCTGGAATCCACGGCCGACGGCATCCTCGTCGTCGACCTGGCCGGCCGCGTGCGCAGCTTCAACCGCCGCTTCGCCAAGCTCTGGGACCTGCCCGGCGGCCTGCTGCACGAGCCGGGCGACGCCGGCCTGTGGCTGAGCCTGCAGCGCGTCATGCGCGACGGCGAGCAGTACCGGCTGCGCATCGAGGCGCTGCTGGACGCGCCGCTGATGCGCTCCAGCGACATGCTGCGCCTGGCCGACGGCCGCGTGCTGGAGCAGGTGTCGCTGCCGCAGATGAGCCGCGGCGAACCCATCGGGCGCGTCTTCTCCTTCCGCGACCTCAGTGAAAAACTCGCCGCCCACCAGCGCATCGAGGAGCTGGGCCGCTCCGATGCACTCACCGGCGCACCCAACCGCCGCGCGCTGGCCGACCGCATCCTGCAGCAGATGGCCGAGGTCGCCGCGGGCGAAGTGCCGCCGTCCTTCGCGCTGCTGCACCTGGATCTGGACCGCTTCAAGCAGATCAACGACACGCTGGGCCACAGCTATGGCGACCGTGTGCTGCGCGAGGTCGTCGAGCGGCTGCGCGGCGCCGTGGGCGTCAATGACACGCTGGCCCGACTGGGCGGCGATGAATTCGCCATCCTCATCGACGGCGCCCAGGCCGCCGAGGCCGAGGCCGCAGCGCGCCGCGTGCAGCAGTTGCTGGCCCAGCCCTTCAGCTTCGACACGCTGAGCTTCACCGTCACCGCGAGTTGCGGCATCGCGCTCTACCCGGGGGACGGCGGATCGTCCGACGAACTGATGGCCAGCGCCGAGCGGGCGATGCACTGGGTCAAGGAGAGCGGCCGGGCCGGATTCCGCTTCCACGTGCCGCGCAAGGAGGTGGACCTGCTGTCGCGCATGCGGCTGGACCATGCCATGCGGCAGGCGCTGGCGGAAGGGCGCTTCCGCCTGCACTACCAGCCGCAGGTGGAACTCGGCAGTGATCGCGTCATCGGCGCCGAGGCGCTGATCCGCTGGCGCGACCCGCAGCGCGGCGACATCTCGCCGGCCGAATTCATTCCGCTGGCCGAGGAAAGCGGTTTCGTCATCGCCATTGGCGAGTGGGTGCTGCGCGAGGCCGTGGCGCAGGCGGCCCACTGGCTCAGCCGCGGCCTGCGCATGCCGGTGGCCGTCAACGTGTCGGCGCTGCAATTCCATCAGGCCGGCTTCGTCGAGGCCGTCGCCGGCACGCTGCGCGATGCCATGCTGCCCGCCAGCATGCTGGAACTGGAGTTGACCGAAGGCGTGTTGCTGGGCGATGCCGACGAGGCGCTGCGCCGCATGCGGTCGCTGGCCAGCCTGGGCGTCACGCTGTCCATCGACGACTTCGGCACCGGCTACTCGTCGCTGGCCTATTTGAAGCGTTTCCCCATCCAGCGGCTGAAGATCGACCGCAGCTTCGTGCAGGGGCTGCCCGGCGACGCCAGCGATGTGGGCATCGCCAACGCCATCGTGCAGATGGGCCGGGCGCTGGGCCTGCAGGTCATTGCCGAGGGCGTCGAGACCGAAGCCCAGCGCGACTTCCTGGCCCAGTCCGGCTGCCATGAGTTCCAGGGCTACCTGTTCGCGCCGCCGCTGCGGCCCGACGAGTTCGAGCAGCGTGTGCGCCCGCGCCGTCCTGTGGCCGATGCGCCCGTGTCCGGCTGGCTCGGCCTGGCGGGCAACGGCTGACACCCGTGGCCAGCCGCGCGCACAATGCGGCCATGCTCTACCGCTTCAAATCCAAGGCTGGTGCCGACGTCGTCATGATGGCCGAATCGGGCGATGCCGTGCTGCGGCTGCTGGGGCGCTCGCCGGCGCCGCAAGGCATCCTCGAAGCCGGGGCGCTGCCCGGGCTGATCCAGGCGCTCGAGGCAGGCGTCGCCGACGACGAGGCACAGTTCCAGCGAGGCGTGGATGCGGCCAAGGCCGCCGGCGAGCCGGAGCCGCGTCGGCAAGGCGTGTCGCTGCGCCAGCGCGCCTGGCCGCTGCGCGAGCTGATGCAGCGCAGCCTGAAGGAGAACGCCGACGTCGTCTGGGGCGTCTAGTGCTGGAACAGGCGACCCGGCTGATCCTGATCCGCCATGGCGAGACCGCCTGGAACCGTGCGACGCGCATCCAGGGGCACACCGACATTGCGCTGAGCCCGCTGGGCCTGGCGCAGGCCGGGCGGCTGGCGCAGGCGCTGGCAGACGAACCGCTGGCCGCCATCTATGCCAGCGATCTCAGCCGGGCGCGGCAGACGGCCGAGGCCGTGGCGGCGGTACAGGGGCTGCCGGTCCGGTTGGACCCGTCCCTGCGCGAGCGCGCCTTTGGGCGCTTCGAGGGGCTCACCTGGGACGAGATCAGCCAGGGCTACCCCGATGATGCGGCCCGCTGGCGCCGCCGCGAGCCCGATTTCCCCGTCGGTGGCGGCGAAAGCCTGACGACCTTCAGTACCCGCTGCCTGGACGCCGCCCGCCGCGCCGCCGCGGCCCACGCCGGTCAGAGCATCGCGCTGGTAGCGCATGGCGGCGTGCTGGACTGCCTCTACCGGGCCGCGACCCGCGTGGCGCTGGATGCGCCGCGCAGCTGGCAACTCGGCAATGCGGCCATCAACCGACTGCTCGCGACGGGCGATGGCTTCACGCTGATCGGGTGGAACGACGACCACCATCTGGCCGGCCTGAGCGCCGACGACATCGCCGCCTGAGGCGCGTCCATCCCTTGCCGGGCCCCTAGTCCACTGTTGCATCCACGCGTCGGTCGAGGCGGGCCAGCGTAAACCCGCTTCTATACTGACCTTTACTTGTCCCCCAAGGCCGGGCCGTCAACCCGCCGCAACCCCCCTCTGCAAAGGCACACGATGAAGAAGATCGCACTCGTCGCCGCCCTGGCTGCTGTTGCAGCTCCGGCTTTCGCTCAAAGCTCCGTCACCCTGTGGGGTCGCCTGAACACCTCCGTCGAAAGCCAGAAGTTCGGCAACCAGGACCGCAAGGTGGCTGTTCAGAACAACTCTTCGCGCCTCGGCCTGCGCGGCACGGAAGACTTGGGTGGCGGCCTGAAGGCGAGCTTCAATCTCGAACACGGCCTGAATTCGGATACGGGTACCGTGCAGACCCTGGGCGGCCCTTCGACGATGTTCTGGTCGCGCCAGGCCAACGTTGAGCTGAGCGGCGCCTTCGGTACCGTTCGCCTGGGTACTTGGTTCCCCGATTCGTACTTCTCGACGGTCGACCGTACCAGCAACCACAACCACGACACGGGCACGTCCTCCGACGCCCTGTTCTCCGACTTCGGCTTCGGCGTCCGCACCAACAAGGTCGGCTACTTCTCGCCCACGGTCGGCGGTTTCAACTTCATCGGTTCCGTGCGTGCCGGCGAAGGATCCGGCCCGCGCGCCTATGACCTGTCGTTGAACTACGAAGTGAACGGTCTGCACATCGCCGGCACATACGCACAAGCCAGCCGCTACATCGGCGCTGGCCAGATCGGCAGCGGCGCGAAGCGTCAGACCTATGGCTTGGAAGCCGACTACGCGTTCGGCCCCGTCCTGGTCACGGGTTATTTCCAGAGCGAGAAGGTGGACGGCTTCCGCACCCGCAACATCGGCCGTGTGTCGGCCATGTACAGCCTGGGCCAGTCGGAGTTCCACTTCAACATCGGTGGCACCAAGGCGGGTGGCGATTCCGCCAGCGCGAATGGCATGACGGGCGACAGCTTCCGCACCGCTGGCGCGTCGCAGTGGACGCTGGGTTACAACTACAACCTCAGCAAGCGCACCAAGATCTACGCCTTCTACACCGACATCGACCAGAAGCTGCCGAACAAGGGCGGCGACTTCGACTCGCTGGCTGTGGGCGTCCGCCACAACTTCTGATTCATCGGATCGGACACTAGAAAGCGCCCTGCGGGGCGCTTTTTTCTTGATTGCGCCGCCTACGACGTGACGGTGGCAGCAGCGTCATTCGCCGAACAAGTCCGGTGCGCCCTGGCTGCGCGGCGGCGTCAGGCCGAGATGCCGGTAGGCGGCTAGCGTCGCGATGCGGCCGCGTGGCGTGCGTTGCAGGAAACCCTGCTGGATCAGGTAAGGCTCGATGACGTCCTCGATCGTGCCGGCCTCCTCCCCGATGGCGGCGGCGACGTTCTCCAGGCCCACCGGGCCGCCGTCGAAGCGGTGCAAGATGGCCTCCAGCAGCTTGCGGTCCATCAGGTCGAAACCCAGCGGGTCCACGTCCAGCATCGCCAGCGCCTTGTCGGCGATGCCGGCGACGATGCGGCCGTCGGCCTTCACCTCGGCGTAGTCCCGCACCCGGCGCAGCAGCCGGTTGGCGATGCGCGGCGTGCCGCGTGAGCGGCGGGCGATCTCGAGCGCACCGTCGGCGTCGATGGGCGCGCCCAGCAACCCGGCCGAGCGCGTCACGATGCGCTGCAGTTCGGCCGGCGTGTAGAACTCCAGCCGTGCGACGATGCCGAAGCGGTCGCGCAGCGGGTTGGTCAGCATGCCGGCGCGCGTCGTCGCACCGACCAGCGTGAAGGGCTGCAGGTCCAGCTTGATGGAGCGGGCCGCCGGGCCTTCGCCGATCATGATGTCGATCTGGTAATCCTCCAGCGCCGGGTAGAGGATTTCCTCGACGACCGGGCTCAGGCGATGGATCTCGTCGATGAAGAGGACGTCGTTCTTCTCGAGGTTGGTCAGGATGGCGGCCAGGTCCTTGGGCTTCTCCAGCACAGGGCCGGAAGTTTGGCGCAGGTTGACGCCAAGTTCGGCGGCGATGATGTGCGAAAGCGTCGTCTTGCCGAGCCCCGGCGGGCCGAAGAGCAGCACGTGGTCCAGCGCCTCGCGGCGCTTTCGGGCCGCGCCGATGAAGATTTCCAGCTGCTCGCGCGCCTTGACCTGGCCGACATAGTCGTCCAGGTGCTTGGGCCGCAGCGCACGTTCCATCGCCTCCTCGCGGCTGGACTCGGGCGCCGCGTTCACGAGGCGCGGTGCGGGCGCGAAGTCGTCGGTCTGGATGCTCATGGCGTGACGCTCACGACAGTTTCTTCAGCGCCAGCTTGATGCCGTCGCTGACGCCCACGTCCGGTGGCAGCACCTTCAGCGCCGAGGCCGCATCCTTTTCGCTGTAGCCCAACGCGACCAGGGCCTGCAGGATGTCGGCCTGCGCATCGTTGGCGATGGTGGCCGGCAGCGCGAGGTTGGGGCCAAGCTTGTCCTTCAGCTCCAGCAGCAGCCGCTCGGCGGTCTTCTTGCCGACGCCGGGCACCTTGGTCAGCCGGCCGGCTTCCTGGCGCGACACTGCCTGGGCCAGTTCGGGCACGGACAGGCCCGACAGCAACCCCAGCGCCATCTTGGGGCCGATGCCGCTGATCTTGATGAGCATGCGGAAGGTGCCGCGCTCTTCCTGCGTGAGGAAACCGAAGAGCTGGTGGGCGTCCTCGCGGACGACGAGGTGGGTCAGCAGCACGGCACGGTCACCCAGGCCGCCGAGGTTGAAGAAGGTGCTCATCGGCACGTCCACTTCATAGCCCACGCCCGCCACGTCGATGACGATCTGAGGCGGCGATTTCTCGGCAATGACGCCGCTGAGTCTTCCAATCATCGGCCCATTATCCGGGCCGGGCCGGTCCGGAGTCAGGGGCGGACGGACCTGCGCGCCACGCACGCTGGCCCATCCCCAGGCCATCAATTCCGCCCGAACAAACCCAGGCGCTGCGCTTCGAGTGCAGCCTCGGCGCGCGAACTCACGTTGAGCTTGCGGTAGATCTGCTTCACGTAGTCGGCGATCGTGTGGCGGGACAGGCCCAGCTGCACGCCGATCTCGGGCAGCGTGAAGCCCTTGGCCACCCGCAGCAGCACCTCGGTTTCGCGGTCGGTCAGCGACACCTCATGCAACAGCGGCGAGGTCGGCTTCTTCACCTGCGCGGCGAAGTAGGCGATCACCTTGCGCGCGATGGACGGCGACAGCGGAGGCTCGCCCTGGCTCATGCGCTGCAGCTGCTCGACCAGCAGCTCGCGCGACTGCTCCTTCAGCAGGTAGCCGAAGGCACCGGCCTGCAGCGCGGGGAACAGGTGCTCGTCGTCGTCGTGGATGGTGACGATGACCGACTGCACCTCGGGCTGCTTCTCGCGCAGCGCGGCGATGACGTCGACGCCGGAGCCGTCGGGCAGGCCCAGGTCCAGCAGCGCCAGCGTGAAGCGCTGGCCGTTGACCAGCGACAGCGCGTCCTGCACGCGGGAGCACTCGGTGATCTGCGCGTTGGCGAACACCTGCTTGACCAGCGCCTTCAGCCAGGCGCGGATTTCGGGGATGTCTTCGAGCAGCAGGATGTGGTTCATGGGGGCCTCGAATTCAGAGCGCTGTTCAGAGCGGGATGGTCAGACGGATCACAGTACCCCAGCCGGGGCCGGATTCAACCAGGCACTGGCCATGCATCTGCTTGGCGCGTGACTTCATGCTCGCCATGCCGTGGCCTCTGTCCAACCGTCCGTCCAGTTCCGTCGGAATGCCTTGGCCGTCATCCTGGATCGTCAGGATGAAGTCGCCCTCCTGGACTGCGCAGGAGATGGTGGCGTGCGTCGCGCCGCTGTGCTTGATGATGTTGCTGACCGACTCGCGCAGGATGCGCGTCGTCTGCACATAGGAGCGCGCCTGCAGCGTGTGCTCCACATCCTCGGCCGGCGACTTCCATTCGGCCAGGATGTTGGCCTGGCCCAGACGCGACACCACCTCGGCGCGCCAGTCGCCCAACGCGTCGATCAGGTGCACCGGCTTGCCCGTCAGGCCGCGCACCGACAGCCGCATCTCCTCCAGCGCCTCGCGCGCCAGCGTCGAGATGCGGTCGGACTCGCTGGTGTGCACGATGGTCAGCAGCTTGGCGCCCAGGTCGTCATGCAGGTCGGCGGCGATGCGCTTGCGTTCGCGCTCGGTGACCTGCTCCAGCTTCTGCTCGGCGAGCTGGGCGTGGTTGCGCTCCACCTCGGCGATGCGCTCGGCCATGCGCTGCTCCAGGGACGCAGCACGCTTCTCGGCGTCCACGCGGGCATGCGCGACGTTGTTCAGCAACTGCAGGCCCAGCCCCAGCATCAATACCGGCAGCATCAGTCCCAGCCAGGGCGACGCCGTCCACCACAGCGTCTCGCTGACGGCGGCCAGCAGCATCTCGGCCACCAGGGCCAGCATGGTCGGCAGCAGCAGGGCCGCCATCAGGTGGAAGTCGCCGCCCGGCGCGTCGTCCACGGCGGACTGCTGGCGTTGGCGGCGCAACCACAGCGCCCAGCCCATCGCCACCACCAGCTCCAGCCCCAGCACCACGTGCCACAGCGTGCCCAGCACGACGACCTGGCCGCCGGTGACCAGCAGGCTGGCCGGCACCACCAGGCACTGGATCAGCAACGCATGGTCGATCCAGCTGCGCTTCCAGTTCATCTGCCGCAGCAGGTATTGCACGCCGCACAGCACCAGCAGCGTCATCAACAGCGGCCTGAGCCCCGCAGCGCCGGGCGCGGTGGCGGCACGCAGCACCACCCAGCTCAGCATCATGCCGACCAGAAAGCTGGCGGGCCGTTCGCGGTGGTGCAGGCTGGAGACGACGCCAACCGCGGTGGCCATCAGCGCCAGCATGGCGGCGGCCCAGCCGTGCAGCGTCGCCGCCCAGTACAGGCTGGGCGTCACCGTCTGCGCCTGCGCGGCAGCCGGGCACAGCAGGGCTGCGCAGAGCAGGACGAGGGGCAGGCGCCCGAGCGCTGGGGCCTGGGGCGCGGTCAGCTGGATCATGGGGCGGCATTGTGCGGGAGCGGCCGGGCCGCGCAGGGCGGGGAATGCACGCACCAGCGACAATCCGCGGCCACTCTTGCCGACCCACCGTGATCCTGCGCTTCTCCCTCGAACCCGCCGACAACACGCGCCTGGCGCGCCTGTGCGGCAGCCTGGACGCCAACCTGCACGAGATCGAGGCCGCGCTGGGCGTCAGGCTGAGCCGGCGCGACGCCGAGTTCCGCGTCGACGGCCCCAAGACCGCGGCCGAGCGCGCCAGGACGTTGCTCGAAGGCCTGTACGAGCGCGCCAGGCGGCCGCTGCCGGCCGAGACGCTGCAGCTCGCTCTCGTCGAGGCCAACGCGCCGGTCGAGCCGCTGGCGCCCGATGCGGGCGGCGACGACCCGCTGGTGCTGCGCACGCGCCGCGCCGACCTGTCGGCCCGCACGCCGCGCCAGCACCAGTACCTGCAGCAGATCCTGTCGCACGACATCACCTTCGGCCTCGGCCCGGCGGGCACCGGCAAGACCTTCCTGGCCGTGGCCTGCGCGGTGGACGCACTGGAGCGCTCCACGGTGCAACGCATCATCCTGACCCGCCCTGCGGTGGAGGCCGGCGAGCGCCTGGGCTTCCTGCCCGGCGACCTGACGCAGAAGGTCGACCCCTATCTGCGCCCGCTGTACGACGCGCTCTACGACCTGCTCGGTTTCGACCGGGTCACCAAGGCCTTCGAGAAAGGGCAGCTGGAGGTCGCGCCGCTGGCCTTCATGCGCGGCCGCACGTTGAACCATGCCTTCGTCATCCTCGACGAGGCGCAGAACACCACGCCCGAGCAGATGAAGATGTTCCTGACCCGCATCGGCTTCGGCAGCCGCTGCGTCGTCACCGGCGACACCAGCCAGGTCGACCTGCCGCGCGGCGTGCTGTCGGGCCTGGTCGATGCCGAGCGCGTGCTCGCCAAGGTCAAGGGCATCGCGATGACGCGCTTCACCAGCGCCGACGTGGTGCGCCATCCGCTGGTGGCGCGCATCGTCGAGGCCTACGAGGCGCGCGCCAAGCACGAAGGGCGCGACGCATGAAGCCCGAGCTGAGCCTGTCCCTGCAGTTCGCCGACCCCCGCCACCGGGCGCTGCTGCCGCGCCACAAGGTGCAGCGCTTCATCCGCGCCGCGCTGGAGCTGCCGGGCGAGATCGCCGTGCGCATCGTCGGCGCCGAGGAAGGCCGCGCGCTGAACCGCGAGTACCGCGGCAAGGACTACGCGACCAATGTGCTGACCTTCGACTACGCGCACGAGCCGGTCGTCGGCGCGGACCTCGTCATCTGCGCCGACGTCGTCGAGCGGGAGGCGGCCGAGATGGGCCTGCCGCTGCTCGACCATTACGCCCACCTGCTGGTCCACGGCACGCTGCACGCGCAGGGCTACGACCACGAGGCCGATGACGAGGCCGAATGCATGGAGGCCCGCGAGACCGAGATCCTGGCCGGGTTGGGCTTCGCCGACCCCTACCAGCGCGGCTGAGCCGCGGCTCAGCGGTTGGTCAGGTAGCGCTTGCGCCTGAACAGGGCCCACAGCCCGATGGCCACGCCCAGCATCAGCAGCGCCGCGTCCCAGAAGCCGTTGGCGTTCTTGATCAGCGGCATCCACTCGAAGTTCATGCCGAACACCCCGGTGATGAGGTTCAGCGGCAGGAAGATCGCCGTCAGTACGGTCAGCGTGCGCATGATGCTGTTGGTGCGGTGGCCCAGCGCGCTGAAGTGCATCTGCACGGCCGATTCGGCCGACGATTCCAGCCGGCGCACATGCGTCAGCACCCGCTCCACATGCTCCAGCACATCGCGCGAGCGCACGCGCAGCAGCTCGCGCTCGCGCGTCACGTGCGGGTCGCCGTCGGTGGGCCATTCATCCAGCGCGTCTATCCACTCCTGGATCGCGCTGCGCTGGTCTTCGCAGGTGTCTTCCAGCCGGTGCAGCGCGTCGCGGCTTTCCAGCAGCAGCGGCCAGTCGTTGAACTCGCTGTTCTGGTCCAGCAGCACGCGCTGCAGTGTCGCGAGCTGGCGCGTCAGCAGGCGGCGCAGCTCCAGGTAGCTGTCCACCATGTGGTTGACCATGCGCAGCATCAGGTCCGCCGGGCTCGTCGGCAGCCGGGCGCCGCCGCGCGAGTCACGCTTCTCGCGGCCCTCGGTCAGCCGGCCGAGCTTTTGCGCGAAGAACTCGCGCACCTGGCAGTCCGTCGGGTGCACGGTGATCAGCACGCGGTCGAAGACGGCAAAGCCCACCGGACTGGTGTCGATGGCGCGCAGCGCGCGCTGCGCCGAGGCCAGCGTGCCGTGCTCGTCGTCGACGAACAGGTCCTGGCTGCCGGGTGCCGCGGCCAGCCGCCGGAACACCAGCATGTCGTACCAGGACGTGTAGTCGAAGTGCGAGGGCAACTGGTTGTTGATCAGGTCCGACACATGCAGGTCGACGATGTTGCCGCAGCCCCAGCGCGACAGCGCCTGCTGGGCCGCCAGCTCGCCCACCTCGAACTCGCGGCGGCCATAGCCTATCCACAGGAAGCCGCGCTCGGGCAGCGTGTCGGGCAACGCCGGCAGCTCGCGAAAGCCATCGGCCTCGATGTGGAAGACCCGCACGCGGTCAGCCCTTCTTCAAGACGCGCGCGGCGTCCAGCGCGAAGTAGGTCAGCACGCCATCCGCGCCCGCGCGCTTGAAGGCCAGCAGCGACTCCATCATCACGGCGTCATGGTCCAGCCAGCCGTTGGCTGCCGCCGCCTTGAGCATCGCGTACTCGCCGCTGACCTGGTAGGCGAAGGTCGGCACGCGGAACTCGTCCTTCACGCGCCGCACGATGTCCAGATACGGCATGCCGGGCTTGACCATCACCATGTCGGCGCCTTCGGCCAGGTCCAGCGCCACCTCGCGCAGCGCCTCGTCGCTGTTGCCGGGGTCCATCTGGTAGGTCTTCTTGTCGGCCTTGCCCAGGTTGGCGGCCGACCCCACTGCGTCGCGGAACGGGCCGTAGAAGGCGCTCGCGTACTTGGCGCTGTAGGCCATGATGCGCGTGTGGATGTGGCCGGCGGCCTCCAACGCCTGGCGGATCGCGCCGATGCGGCCGTCCATCATGTCGCTGGGTGCGACGATGTCCACGCCGGCCTCGGCCTGCACCAGCGACTGCTTGGCGAGGATCGCGACCGTCGCGTCGTTCAAGATGTAGCCCGACTCGTCGAGGACGCCGTCCTGGCCGTGGCTGGTGAACGGGTCCAGTGCCACGTCGGTGAGCACGCCGAGCTGCGGGAAATGTTTTTTTACCTCGCGCACGGCGCGTGGCACCAGGCCGTTAGGGTTCAGTGCTTCGGCGCCGTCGGGCGTCTTCAGGGACGCGTCGATGACCGGGAACAGGGCCAGCACCGGCACCCCCAACTCGACGCACTGTTCGGCGGTGCGCAGCAGGTGATCCAGGCTCTGGCGCGACACGCCAGGCATGGAGGCCACGGCGTCCAGGCGGTCCTCGCCCTCATGGATGAACACGGGCAGGATCAGGTCGCTGGACCGCAGCGCGTGCTCGCGCACCAGCGCACGCGTGAAGGCGTCGCGGCGCAGCCGGCGCGGGCGTGCCGCGGGAAAGGCGGGGGGCGTGGAAACGGAGCGGGGCACGTCGAAATCCTCAGGCTGCGGGGGACGCGGCCCGACGCGTGATGGACGACACATCCCGCGTCATTTATTCGTGACGCTACCGCTCGGGCGCGCTAAACTTGTGCCTGAATGATAGCCGCAAGGTGGTCGTTCCCTGCTTTTCCTCCCTGAGCAGGAGCCTTAGCGTGATGACAGCGATAAGGCTTTCCCGCCCCGGCCTTGAGCCGGGGTTTTTTTTGCCGGTCACGTGGCATGCGTCTCGCTTTGCGAGCCGCCCGGCGCGGTGCGCCGCGAGCCTGACGGCTCGATGCCACGACGCCCGTCCGCGCGCCTGCGGCACGCGAGGCCTGGCCATGCAAGGCCCCGGCTGACAACGTGGGCGCGGAGCGGCTTCCATAATGTGCCCATGCTCTGGGTCAAAGCCTTTCATATCGTCTTCGTCGCCGCCTGGTTCGCTGGCCTGTTCTATCTGCCGCGCATCTTCGTGAACCTGGCCATGGTGCCGGCCGACAGCCATGCGGAGCGCGAACGGCTGCTGCTGATGGCGCACAAGCTGCATCGCTTCAGCACCATGCTGATGGGCGTCGCGCTGCTGCTGGGCCTGTGGGTGTGGCTGGGCTTCGGCGCCACGCGCTTTGCCGGCAGCGGCTGGCTGCATGCCAAGCTGGCGCTGGTCGTGGTCGTCATCGGGCTGCACCACATGAACCGCCGGCTGCTGCGCAGCTTCGAGGACATGTCCAACCGCCGCAGCCACAAGTGGTTCCGCGTCTACAACGAGAGCGCCGTGGTGCTGTTCGCGGCCATCGTCGTGCTGGCGACGGTCAAGCCCTTTTGAGCCGCCGCTCGGGGCCAGCGATGCAGCGCCGGCAGAGTTCCGCCACCTGGTTGCTGCTGGCCCACATCGGGCTGATCTTCTACGCCAGCCTCTACCCGTTCTGGCCCTGGCGCTGGCCGCCGGGCATGGGCCTGCCGTGGCTGCTCGACCTGCCCTGGCCCAAGCGCTTCTGGGCGTTCGACGTCGAGGCCAACCTGCTGGGCTACATCCCGCTGGGTCTGCTCGGTTTTGCCGCAGCGATGCGATCCGGCTGGGGGCTGCGCACCGCGCTGCTGCTCGGCCTGCTGCCGGGGCCGCTGCTGTCGTTCCTGATGGAGTCGCTGCAGTTCTTCGTGCCCGGCCGCGTGCCTTCGCTGTCCGACTGGGCCTTGAACAGCGCCGGCAGCACGCTGGGCGCGGCCTTCGGCCTGATCCTCAACGGCCTGGGCGGCCTGCAGCGCTGGGAGAACATGCGCGACCACTGGTTCGGCACGAGCAGCGCGCCGGCACTGGCGCTGCTGGCGCTGTGGCCGCTGGCGCTGCTGTACCCGACGCCGCTGCCCTTCGGCCTGGGCCAGTGGCTGCCGTGGTGGCGTGAATCCCTGGTCGACGCGCTCGCTGGCACGCCCTGGGCGCTGTCCTGGGGCGACGCGGTCGCCGTCGAGCACGAGTTGCCGCCCGGCCTGGCGGCGCTGGCCATCGGGCTGGGCCTGCTCTCGCCGGTGCTGCTGATGATCGCAGTGGCCCGCCCCGGGCTGCGTCGCCTGGCGCTGGCGGCTGGCGCGGTGCTGCTGGGGTTGCTGGGCACGGCCACGGCGACGGCCATGGCCTTCGGCCCCGACCACGCCTGGGCCTGGCTCAGCGACGCGACGCGCCCCGGCGTGGGCCTGGGGCTGGTGCTGGCGCTGCTGGCCTGCCTGCTGCCCTCGCGCGTCGCGGCGGCACTCGGTCTCTTCGTGCTGTGCGCGCTGATCGGCCTCATCAGCGTCGCACCCGCCGACCCCTACCTGACGCTGAACATGCAGGCCTGGGAGCAGGGCCGCTTCATCAACTTCTACGGGTTGACGCGCTGGCTGGCCTGGACCTGGCCCTTCATCGCGCTGGTCTGGCTCGCCGCCCGCCTGGTCCAGAAACCCGAGTGAGAGAATCCATCGCGATGAGTTACTACCAGCGCCACGTTTTCTTCTGCCTGAACCAGCGCACCAACGGCGAGGCGAGCTGCGGCGACCACGACGCGCAAGGCGCGTTCGACCACTGCAAGTCCCGCGTGAAGCAATTGGGCCTGGCCGGCAAGGGCGGCGTGCGCATCAACAAGGCCGGCTGCCTGGACCGCTGCGCGGGCGGGCCGGTGGCGGTCGTCTACCCGGAGGCCGTCTGGTACTCCTGGGTCGACCAGAGCGACCTCGACGAGATCGTCGAAAGCCATCTGCGTGACGGCCAGGTTGTCGCGCGCCTGGTGCTGCCGGACGCCGTCGGCCGATGAACGCGCAGACCGAGAAGCGCCTCGTTCCCGGTCCGGCCGGGCAGATCGAGGTCGCGATCGACCTGCCGGCGGACGGTGCCGCGCCCGTCGGCACCGCGCTCATCTGCCACCCCAACCCCACGCAGGGCGGCACGATGGACAACAAGGTCGTGCAGACGCTGGCGCGTGCCTTCATCCATCTCGGCTGGCGCGCCGTGCGCTTCAACTTCCGCGGCATCGGGCAATCGCAAGGCGGCTGGGACGAGGGCCGCGGCGAGGTCGATGACGCGCTGGCCGTGCTGGCCGCCGTGCGCGCGCCCGGCGAGGCGCTGATCCTGTCGGGCTTCTCGTTCGGCGGCTATGTCGCGTCGCGGGCTGCGCAGGCGCTGACCGAACCGGCGCAACGCCTCGTGCTCGTGGGCCCTGCCACGAGCCGGTTCGACACCGCTCCCGTGCCGGCCGACACCGTGGTCATCCACGGCGAGGTCGACGATGTCGTCCCCCTCTCTGCCGTGCTCGACTGGGCGCGGCCACAAAGCCTGCCGGTCACCGTCGTGCCCGGCGTGGGCCATTTTTTTCATGGGCAGCTGCCATTGCTCAAGACCCTGGTGGTGCGCGCCTTCGATCCCGCAAAGGGCTGACGCCGCGCTCGAATTGATCCGATGAAACGACTGCTTGCTTCCCTTTTTGCGGCTCTCCTTGCCACTTCCAGCCTGACCACGCAGGCCCAGGCCCCGCAGCCGCCCGAGATCGCCGCGCGCAACTACGTGCTGATCGACCTGGCCGCGCACAAGACGCTGGCCGAGCGTGATGCCGATGCGCCGCAGGACCCGGCGTCCCTCACCAAGCTGATGACGGCTTATGTCGTCTTCGGTGCGCTGCGCGACAAGAAGCTGACGCTGGAGCAGACACTGCCCGTGTCCAAGCGCGCCTGGGACGAGCGCAAGGGCGACCCCTCGCTGATGTTCATCGACACGACGATGACGCCCAAGGTCGACGAACTGCTGCGCGGCCTCATCATCCAGAGCGGCAACGACGCCGCCGTGGCGCTGGCCGAGGGCGTGGGCGGCAGCGTCGAGACCTTCGTGCAGCTGATGAACCGCCAGGCCCAGGCCTGGGGCCTGAAGAACACCGAGTTCAAGAACGTGACCGGCATGACCGAGCCGGGCCACAAGAGCAGCGCGCGCGACATCGCCACCGTGGCGGCCCACATCATCACGGACTTCCCCGAGTACTACGCCTACTACTCCCAGCGCGACTACACCTTCAACAAGATCCGCCAGGACAACCGCAACCTGCTGCTGCGCCGCGACCCGACCGTGGACGGCATGAAGACCGGCTACACCGATGCGGCGGGCTACTGCCTGGTGGCCAGCGCCAACCGCGACTTCCCCAATGGCCGTCGCCGGCTGCTGTCGGTCGTCATGGGCACCTCGTCCAGGGAAGCGCGCGCCAGCGAGAGCCAGAAACTGCTGAACTGGGGCTACACGGCCTTCGACGCGGTCAAGATCTTCGATGCCGGCAAGGCCATCGCGACCGTGCCGGTGTGGAAGGGCGAGTCCAAGGAAGCCAAGCTCGGCGCGGCCGACGCGGTCTTCGTGGCCGTGCCGCACGGCGACGGCAGCAAACTGCAGACGCAGGTGGAACGCACCGATCCACTGGTGGCGCCCTTGAACAAGGGCCAGCGCGTCGGCACATTGAAGGTCACGACGACGAGCGGGGCGCCGGTCGCCGAATTCCCGCTGATCGTGCAGGAGTCCGTGCCCGTCGCCGGCCTGGTGGGCCGCGCCTGGGACTCGATCCGCTTGTGGATCAAGTGACCGCAGAGACCGGAGAGACCGCCATGAACCTGCCGCCCGACCTGCCCGAATTGCCTGACGTCCCGCCCGAACGGTCGCTGATCGAGTACCCGTCGCAGTTCCCCATCAAGGTGATGGGCGCGCACGTGGACGGCTTCGCCGACGCCATCGCCTCGGTGGCGCTGCAGTTCGACCCCGGCTTCGATCCGGCGACCATCGAGCACCGGCCCAGCAAGGGTGGCAACTACCTGGGCCTGACGATCACCATCACGGCGACCAGCCGCGAGCAGCTCGACGAGATCTACCGCACGCTGACCACGCACCCGATGGTGAAGGTGGTCCTCTGACCGGTCAGGTCGCGTTCGCCGCGACGTCCATCGCCCGGACCTTGGCCTTGGCCGCGTCGTCGCCGTTCTTCGCCGCCACGTCGTACCAGTAGCGCGCCAGGCGCTCGTCGGCCTCCACGCCCAGGCCGGTCTCGAACATCGACGCGACGAGGTACTGGGCGCCCACGTCGCCCGCCTTGGCGGCTTCCAGGTACCAGCGGTGGGCCTGCGCCATGTCCTGCGTGCGGCCGCGGCCGAGGTAGTAGCAGGTGGCGATGTCCAGCGCGCCGTCGGCCTGGCCATGTTCGGCGGCGCGCTCGAACCAGTCGCAGGCCTGGGCCGGCACCGGCTTGCCGCGGCGACCCTGCTCGATCATCTGACCGAGCGCATGCTCGGCCAGGGCCGAGCCTTGGGCGGCGGCGCGGTTCAGCAGCGTCCACGCCTGCGCATCGCTGGCCTTGGGCAGTTCGCGGCGCAGGTGCATCATCGCCAGGTTGTACTGGGCCAGCGGGACGCCCTTCGCGGCCAGCGCCGCGAAGCCCTTGGCAGCCGCCGCATTGCGGCCTTCGTCGTAGGCGGTCAGCGCCTGTTCCAGCGATTGCGCATGGGCGAGCGCGGCAGAGGACAGCAGCAGGGCGGCGAGCAAGGTTTTCATGAAGGCGAGTCGGCTTGAAGAGGGCAGGGCTTACAGCGCCTGCCTATGATGCCTGCATGATCGTCAAGACCCTGGGGCGGGTCGATTACCTGCCCACGCTGGAGGCCATGCGCGCCTTCACGGCGGCCCGCGACGCCCACACGCCGGACGAGCTGTGGCTGTGCGAGCACCCGCCGACCTTCACGCAAGGCCTGGCCGGCAAGCCGGAGCACCTGCTGCTGCCGGGCGACATCCCGGTCGTCGCCACCGAGCGCGGCGGCCAGGTCACGTATCACGGTCCCGGGCAGGTGACGGCCTACCCGCTGGTGGACCTGCGCCGGCTGGGCATCTTCGTCAAGGAATACGTCTTCCGCCTGGAGACGGCCCTCATCCAGACGCTGGACAGCTACGGCGTGACGGGGCTGCGCGTCGGTGGTGCGCCGGGCATCTACGTGCGCCCGGACGACCCCGGCAGCCACGCGGCGCTGGCCGGTCCGGCGAACCCGAAAGACGCCTTCAGGGGCCTGGCCAAGGTGGCGGCCCTGGGCATCAAGGTCAGCCGCCACTGCACTTACCACGGCCTGGCGCTGAACGTCGCTATGGACCTGGAACCCTTCCTGCGCATCAATCCTTGCGGCTACGAAGGGCTGCAAACCACATCCCTCGATAAACTCGGGGTTTTCACCGACTGGCCGACCGCGGCCGGGCGGCTCGCCGAGCGGCTCTCGGCACAGTTCACGTCATGACCATGTCCGACACGACCACCTACGACCCGACGATCAAGCAAAAGGCCGAGGCCAAGACCTCCCGCATCCCGATCAAGATCGTGCCGGCCGAGGTGCTGAAGAAGCCCGACTGGATCCGCGTCAAGGCCGGCTCGCCCAGCACGCGCTTCTACGAGATCAAGCAGATCCTGCGTGAGCACAAGCTGCACACGGTCTGCGAGGAGGCGAGCTGCCCCAACATCGGCGAGTGCTTCGGCAAGGGCACGGCCACGTTCATGATCATGGGCGACAAGTGCACGCGGCGCTGCCCGTTCTGCGACGTGGGCCACGGCCGGCCGGACCCGCTGGACGTGGACGAGCCGCTGAACCTGGCCAAGACCATCGCCGCGCTCAAGCTCAAGTACGTCGTCATCACCAGCGTGGACCGCGACGACCTGAAGGACGGCGGCGCCGGCCATTTCGCCGAGTGCATCACCCAGGTCCGCGCGCTCAGCCCCGCGACGCAGATCGAAGTGCTGGTGCCGGACTTCCGCGGCCGCGCGGATCGCGCGCTGAACATCCTGAAGGCCGCGCCGCCGGACGTGATGAACCACAACCTGGAAACTGCGCCGCGCCTGTACAAGGAAGCGCGCCCGGGGTCGGACTACCAGTTCAGCCTGGACCTGCTCAAGCGTTTCAAGGCGGAAGTGCCGGGCGTGCCGACCAAGAGCGGCATCATGGTGGGCCTGGGCGAGACGGACGACGAGATCCGCCAGGTCATGCGCGACATGCGTGCGCACGACATCGACATGATCACCATCGGCCAGTACCTGGCGCCCTCGGGCCACCACCTGCCGGTGCGCCGCTACGTGACGCCGGCGCAGTTCAAGCAGTTCGAGCAGGAAGCCTACGAACTGGGCTTCACGCACGCGGCCGTCGGGGCGATGGTGCGAAGCAGCTATCACGCGGACGAGCAGGCCCACGCGGCGCTGAACCCGACGGCGGCCTCCACCGCGGCCTGATCAGCCGCTTGATCAGCCGCCGAGGGCCGCCGGCCGTGCGGGCCGCGGCTGCGGCGCCATCGGCGGCACCTGCGGCGCGTCGTTCAGGCGCAGGAACTTGAAGCCTGCCAGCGCCGCCTTGTTCTGCCCGGCCTGGCGTGCGTCGCGCTCGCCCAGGCGGGCGATGAAACCCTGCAGCGTCTCCTCGCGCACCTGCGGCTCGGCCGAATGCAGGATGTGCCGCGAGCCGTAGGCGCCGGTGACGATCAGGCCCACATGCGAGGCCCAGGCATCGCTGCCGCGGGCCGAGATCACGTTGACGAAGTCGCCGTCCTGCAGCTGCGCTTCGATGGCGGCCACGTCCTGCTTGGCGATGTAGACGTCGTCGAAGGGCTGGACCGCGATGTCGCGCTCGATCTTGAACTGCTTGCGCAGGAAGTTCTGGCGGTCGATGCGCTGGTGGTAGGGCTGCGTCGGCGCACCCAGCGTGCGGGTCACGTCGGTCACCAGCCAGCGGTTGGCGATGTTCCAGTCGGCTTCGGTGTAGTGGTTGCGCGTGGCCACGCCGATGACGCCGTCGCGGTAGCGGATGCGCTGCAGCACCCAGAAAAACTCCTCCCAGGACGCGCTCAACGCCATCGCGTAGGTGTGCTCGGCGAAGACGACGCAGTCGCTCTTGGTCAGGTCGAACAGCGGCTGGCTGTCGTAGGTCTCGTACGGGAACTCGCCCAGCAGGAAGAGCTCGTAGGGCTGGCCGATGTTCTTGCGCGCCAGCGCCGCGATGCGCTGGCGCAGCAGGGGTTGGTCCAGCTGCTGCCAGGCCAGGAAGCGGCCGACCTCGGCGGGCTGCATGCGGTACAGCGGCTTGTTCAGCAGATCGGACAGTTCAGGAGCGGCTAGGCCGACGCGTCGCGCCGCGTCCAGTTGTGCCGCGGTGGGCTCGGTGCGCGGTGGCGTGACGGTGGCAGGCTGGTGGGCGCAGGCGGCCAGCAGCAGCGTGACGGCCAGGGCGGCAAGGGTCTTGGTCATGGCCGCAGTGTCAGCCGCCGGCGGGCGTTGCGGCCATGAGAGCTTGTGCAGCGCCCATAACGCGAGAACGGAAGTCGCGTGTGCGGCGGGCGTCAGGCCTCGACGAGCAGCTTCTCGATGAGCGCGTGCAGCGCGGCGAAGTCGGGTTCGCCGATGTAGCGCTTGACGATCTCGCCGCGCTTGTTGATGAGGAAGGTCGTCGGCGTCATCTGCACCTGGCCGAACGCGTTGGCCACGGCACCGGTGTTGTCGATGGCCACACCGAACGGCAGCTTGCGCGTCTCGGCGTACTTGGCGACGAAGGCCGGCGGGTCGTAGCTCATCGCCACGGCCAGCGTGTCGAAGCCGCGCGCCTTGAACTTGTCATGCGTGGCGACGATGCTGGGCATTTCCGCCACGCAGGTGGCGCAGCTGGTGGCCCAGAAGTTCACCAACATCACCTTGCCCTGCCAGTCACGCGAGCTGGAGGCCTTGCCGTCCAGCAGCACGTAGCCGACCTCGGGGGCGCGCTCGCGGGCGCAGCCGCTCAGGGCTGCCGTGCAGGCGAGGGCGAAAGCGGCGAGGGTGCGGCGCGTCAACATGGCCACGATTCTACGAAGGGCGTCAATTCCTTCGTGCCAGCTCGAACATCAGCAGCGATGGCAGCGCGTCGGCCAGGTTGCGCCGCGAGATGCGGGCGACGCCGTCGCCTGTGGCGGTGGAGAGCTGGGTGCGGTGCTCGCCGTCGAACATCTCGACGAAGGCGAAGTCCGGCGCGTCGCGCATCACGTCGGCGATGAGCTGCAGCATCGGCTCGCTCATCTGGCCGGCGTCGAACAGCAAGGCATGCGGCAGCCCCTCGCGGCAGAACTGCTCCGCCTCGGCCACGCTGCCCACCACATCCACCAGCATGCCCATGTGGCGCACGGCGGCCTGCGCGTCGGCGCGCAGTTCGCGGTTGGCGGACAGGATCAGCAGTTGGCAGCCGGCCAGCGGGCGGGAGTTGCCGCCCAGGCGCGCGGCTTCGG
Organism: Roseateles sp.; assembly: GCF_965229315.1. Lineage (GTDB taxonomy): Bacteria > Pseudomonadota > Gammaproteobacteria > Burkholderiales > Burkholderiaceae_C > Pelomonas. Next base: position 114,570 of record NZ_CBDDJA010000001.1, on the reverse strand, counting down.
CTTCGAGGCGGCTGTGCGTGTTGTCGGGCGGCGGCGCCTCGTCGGGTGCGAGCTGGTTGAACTCCAGCGTCAGCAGCGTGATGCCGGCCTCCTGCTCGCGCAGCGGCAGCACGCCCAGCGTGATGGCCGTCTGTTCGAGCAGCCGCCAGGCCAGCGAATCCAGGCCTGCTGCCGAGGCGTGCGTGTCGGCCTCGTCGCCCAGCAGCTCCAGCGAGCGGTGGGCGAAGCGGCAGCTCAGCCGGGCCTTCACGGGCCACGGCGTCAGGTCCAGCCGCAGGTCCACCGACGAATGGGTGTTGGCCAGCGCCCAGTCCATCAGCGCGTTCAGCAGCCCGAACAGCAGTGCGCCATCGGCCCAGATCTCGACCGCCTTCAGCGACTGGCGCACCTGCACGCCGCGCGCCTGCGTCTCGCGGCTGCGCTGGGCCAGCACGCTGCGCAGCATCTGCGTGAGGTTCTGGCGCTCGCGGTTGAGCCGCAGGCGGCCGGAGGCGAGGCGTGACAGCTGCTGGCCCAGCATGCCGGCCGTGCGGGCGTCGTCGACGCTGCGGCGCAGCAGGCGCAGGCCGCGGCGGTCGATCTGGCCGGTGGTGGCGAGGTTCTGGATCTGCTCCAGCGCCGCGCTCAGCGGCCCGGCGATCTCGGCGCCCAGCTGCTGGACGATTTCTGCCCACTGCACCGGGGACGGTTCAGGCATGACATCGTTGGCGGCATTGGTTGGCGCTGAAGAAGGCGGTGTGGACATGACCCGGTGACGGCGAACCTGCGGCGGATGGTTCTAGGTGGTCGGCCCGCCGCAGTGCGTAGGCGCATGCTCCGGATTGCCGGCCCCGACCTCCATCCCCCAGCCGGGGGGAAACCCTTGGTTCAGGGGTGGGTTTGCCCGCACGGAAAGGCGCGTTAGGCATGCCGCTGCGCCCTGGCGGACCCAAACCCGCTGCCAGGCGGGTGGGTTTGCCCGCACGAAAGGACGCGTTAGGTCTGCCGCTGCCGCCCGGCAGACCCAAACCCGCAGCCCAGCGGGTGGGTTTGTCCTCACGAGATGACGCCTGTGGCGCGCCAATGCCTGATGTCTTCCTCGTCACATCCGGCTTCGCGCAGCAACTCGTCGCTGTGCTGGCCCAGCAGCGGCGGCGCATGCCGGTAGCTGACAGGCGTTGCCGACAGTTTGATCGGGCTGGCGATCAGGCGCAGGTCCGGCGTCAGCGGGTGGGGCATGCCCACCACCGAGCCGCGCGCCTGCGCCTGCGGGTCGTCGAGCGCCTCGGCGATGGAATTGATCGACCCGCAAGGCACCTTGGCAGCCTCCAGCGCGGCCAGCCAGTCGGCGCGCGGTCGCTGCCGCACGGCGGCCTCCAGCAGCGGCACGAGGACGGTGCGATGGCGCACCCGCTCGGCGTTGGTCGCGAAGCGCACGTCGGCCGCCCATTCCGGCCGGCCGGCGATCTCGCAGAACTTGGCGAACTGCCGGTCGTTGCCGACGGCCAGGATCAGGTAGCCGTCGCTGGCCTCGAAGGTCTGGTACGGCACGATGTTCTGGTGCGCGTTGCCCATGCGGCCCGGCGCCTTGCCGCTGCACAGGTAGTTGCTGCCCAGGTTGGCGAGCATGGCGAGCTGGGTGTCGAACAGCGCCATGTCGATGACCTGGCCCTGGCCGGTGGCATCGCGATGGCGCAGCGCGGCCAGGATGGCCACGGTGGCATACATGCCGGTGAACAGGTCCGCCACCGCCACGCCCACCTTCTGCGGCCCGCCGCCGGGCAGGTCGTCGCGCTCGCCGGTGACGCTCATCAGCCCGCCCATGCCTTGCACGGCGTAGTCGTAGCCGGCGCGCTCGGCGTAGGGACCGGTCTGGCCGAACCCGGTGATGGAACAGATGACGAGGCCGGGGTGGTCGGCCAGCAGGCTTTGCGCGTCCAGCCCGTAGCGGGCCAGATCGCCGACCTTGAAGTTCTCGACCAGCACGTCCACCTGGCCGGCGAGCCTGCGCACGATGGCCTGGCCCTCGGGCCGGGACAGGTCCACGGCCAGCGAGCGCTTGTTGCGGTTGGCGCCGAGGAAATAGGCCGCCTCGGAGGTGTCTTGCCCGTCGGTGTCCTTCAAGTAGGGCGGGCCCCAGGCGCGCGTGTCGTCGCCGCTGCCGGGGCGTTCGATCTTGATGACATCGGCGCCCAGGTCGGCCAGGGTCTGCGTGCACCAGGGGCCGGCCAGCACGCGGGACAGGTCCAGCACACGCACGCCGGTCAGCGCTTGCGGTGCGGTCGAGGAAGGCTGATCTTGCATTGCGGAATTGTCGGTGGGCCGTGCCGATAATTCAGCCATGCACCCGAGACTGACCGCCGGATTTGCCCTAATGCTGATGCTGTCGGGCTGCCAGCCTGCGCTGAATTGGCGCGAGGCCCGTCCGCCCGGCGCCGGTGCTGCGGCGCTGTTTCCTTGCAAGCCCGACGTGGACCAGCGCGCGGCGCGGGCTGGCGAAGGGGCGATGGGCCTGGCGCAATGCGAGGCGGGCGCGTTGCGATTTGCGTTGTCCTGGGCCGACGTGCCCGACGCGCCGCAGGCCGGTGCCGCCCTGAAGGCCATGCCGCAGGCGCTGGCGGCCAAGGTCGGCCAGCCGCTGCCGGCGGCCGCAGTGGTGCGGGTGCCGGGCATGACGCCCATGGCCGAGGCACTGCAATACCGGCTGGCAGGTGCGGGCGGCGTGACGCGGGTGGCCGTTTTCGCCTATGGCGGGCGGGTCTACCAGGCCGTCATGACCGCGGACCCTGACAACGCGGCCGCGTGGGAGAGCTTCCTGGGCGGACTGCGTGTCGGTGCCGCCGCCGAAGCCGCCCGGTAACATCCCGGCCATGCCCCATCTGCTCGTCATCGCTCACGCGCCGCTGGCTTCCGCGCTGCGCCAGGTGGCGGAGCACACGTTTCCGGACTGCGCGCCGACGCTGACCGTGCTGGACGTGACGACGGACATGTGCGCGGCCGACGTCGAGACGGCGGCGCGCGCGCTGATGGCGGTCGACGGCCAGGACTGGCTGGTGCTGACCGACGTGTTCGGCGCGACGCCCTGCAACGGCGCGCTGCGCCTGGCCGGCGAGCGGGTGCAGGTGCTCAGCGGTGTGAGCGTGCCCATGCTCTGGCGCACGCTCTGCTACGCCAGCCAGAAACCCTTGACCGAGCTGGCCCGGCGCGCCGTGCAGGGCGCGGTCAGCGGCATCGTCGCCACGCCTCCCTTGCCCCCGGACGAATGATCAAATCCACCCTCACCATCAGCAACAAGCTGGGTCTGCACGCTCGCGCGTCCGCCAAACTCACCAAGCTGGCCGGCAGTTTCAAGTGCGAGATCCACATGAGCCGCAACGGTCGGCGCGTGAACGCCAAGAGCATCATGGGCGTCATGATGCTTGCCGCCGGCATGGGCTCGACGGTGGAGCTGGAGACGGACGGCGACGACGAGCAGGCGGCGCAGGATCAGATCACCGCGCTCGTCAACGACAAGTTCGGCGAGGGCCAGTAGCCGCTGTCTCAGCCTGCCGGGCGGCGAAAGCGCGCCGGCAGGTCGGCCGTGCGCAGCAGCAGCGGCAGGTCGGCGGTGTTGAAGTCGGGGTCCCACGCGGGCTCACCCATCAGCCTGGCACCGCAGCGCAGGTAGCCGCGGATCAATGCCGGCGGCTCGACGGCCAGGTCCTGGCGCAGATGGGCGATGGGCAGCGGCAGGCGCGGGCGCACCTGGCGGTCGATGGGGGCGAGGTGCGTGGCGGCGATCTGCTTCCACAGGCTGGCCGCGAAGTGGCCGCCGTCGCGCATGCTGACGCTGGCGCAGCCGATGACGGTGTCCAGCCCGTTGCGTGTCATGAACTCCGCCAGCGCACCCCACAGCGCAAGGATGGCGCCACCGCTGCGATGGTCGGGATGCACGCAGGCGCGGCCGATCTCGACGAGGCGCGGGCGCAGCGAGCGCAGCCGGGTCAGGTCGAACTCGGTGTCGCTGTAGAGCCCACCGGCGCGAATGGCCGCCGCCGGCGTCAGCACGCGGTAGGTGCCAACGACGGGACCGGGTTCGCCGTCGGCGCCGCTGGCGCGCACCAGCAGGTGCTCGCAATAGGCGTCGAAGAGATCGATATCCAGCCCCGCCGGTGCACCATTGGGCATGGCCAGGCGCGCACCCATCTCGACGGCGAAGACCTGGTAGCGCAGCGCCTGGGCCTCGCGCACGTCGGCGTCGCTGCGGGCCCAGCTCACGCTGAGGCGGGTGGCGGACGATGCAGGGCGCTCGGCGCGCTGCAGCACGGGGGCATGCGACACCGCATGCGAGAGGATTCGATGACCAGGGTTCATGCCCTGCATGCTCCTGGTCCGGTTTGACGCTGCGGTGAAGCCGTCATGAAAGAACCGTGACGCCAGGGCCAGCGCAACGCGCTACATTGAGCCTCCGATCTGTGGGGTGAGCTGATGAGCTTTCAGGTGTTCGGCATTGCGGTCTCGCGCGGCGTTGCCATCGGCCGCGCGGTGCTGGTGGCGTCCAGCCGCGTCGACGTGGCGCATTACTTCGTCGCGCCGGAAGAGATCCAGGCCGAGATTGAGCGCCTGCTGCGTGGGCGCGATGCCGTCGTGCAGGAGCTGGACACGCTGAAGCAGGAACTCCCGGGCGACGCGCCGCACGAACTCGCCGCGCTGCTCGACGTCCACATGATGCTGTTGAACGACGAGGCCTTCACCGGCGGCGCCAGCCACTGGATCATCCAGCGCCACTACAACGCCGAGTGGGCGCTGTCGGCTCAGCTCGAAGTGCTGGCGCGCCAGTTCGACGAGATGGAGGACGACTACCTGCGCGAGCGCAAGGCGGACCTGGAGCAGGTGGTCGAACGGGTGCTGGGTGCGCTGGCTCAAGAGCAGGGCAAGGCGCCCAAGCCGGTGACGCCGCGGGACTTCGGCGGCGAGGACCCGCTGCTGCTGGTGGCTGCGGACATCGCGCCCGCCGACATGATCCAGTTCAAGCGCAGTGTCTTCCGCGGCTTCATCACCGACATCGGCGGCAAGACCTCGCACACCGCCATCGTCGCGCGCAGCCTGGACATCCCGGCCGTGGTGGGCACCCGTGAAGCCTCGCGCCTCATCATGCAGGACGACTGGGTCATCATTGATGGCGATGCCGGCACCGTGATCGTGAACCCGTCGCCCATCATCCTGGAGGAGTACCGCTTCCGTCAGCGCCAGAGCGAACTGGAGCGTGCGCGGCTGGCACGTTTGCGGCATACACCGGCCGTCACGCTGGATGGCGAGCAGGTCGAGCTGCATGCCAACATCGAGATGCCCGTCGATGCCGAGGCCGCCGTGCTGGCCGGGGCAACCGGGGTCGGCCTGTTCCGCAGCGAGTTCCTGTTCATGAACCGCGAGGGCGAACTGCCCAGCGAAGAGGAGCAGTTCATCGCCTACAAGGCGGCGGTTGAGGCCATGAAGGGCATGCCGGTGACGATACGCACGGTGGACGTGGGCGCCGACAAGCCGCTGGACCGACTCACCGTGAACGAGCTCCGGCATGAGCATGTGCTCAACCCGGCCATGGGGCTGCGGGCGATCCGCTGGAGCCTGGCGGAGCCCAGCATGTTCCGCCAGCAGCTGCGGGCCATCTACCGCGCCAGCGCGTTCGGCAAGGTCCGGCTGCTGGTTCCCATGGTGGCGCATCTGGGCGAGGTCCGGCAGATTGTCGAGACCGTGCGCCGGGTGCAGCAGCAATTGACGGATGCGGGCCATGCGTTCACGCGCGTCGAGCTGGGCGTGATGATTGAGATCCCTGCGGCAGCGGTGATGCTGCCGCTGCTGCTGCGGCACGTAGACTTCGTGTCCATTGGCACCAATGATCTGATCCAGTACACGCTGGCCATCGACCGTGCCGACGAGGCCGTCGCCCATCTGTACGACCCCTGGCATCCGGCGGTGCTGCAACTGATCCACCAATCGATCGCGCAGTCGCGCGCGGCAGGCAAATCGGTCAGCGTCTGCGGCGAGATGGCAGGCGACCCCGATTTCACGGAGTTGCTGCTGGCGATGGGGCTGCGCAGCTTCTCCATGCATCCATCGCAGATTCCAGCGGTGAAGCAACGCATCCTGCGCGCCGACTCCCAAAGGCTGGCTGCCGCGTTGCCGCGCGTGCTGGAGAGTGAGGATCCGCAGGCGGTCGCTGAGAAGGAGCTGGCGTCAGCAAGGTCTGGATCACTCGTTCACTGACGGCGGTTGGATCGCGACCTGCGCGAGTCAGCGGAACTCGCCCCCTGTAGATATAGAGGATCGGCTCGTAGTACTGAGCCGCCCGGTGCGGGCGCATTGCAAAAAATGGCGTGGTTTCTTGCGCTGCTGAAAAACCTTGTGCTACAGTCGTGGGCTTCGCTGATCACAACGCAGCGCTTGTCGGGAACGGCAGCTAGCGGCGGAAGGGGTTGGTGAAGCGGGCCGAAAGGCTTGAGGGCGAGCTGGAGAGTTCGTTGAGTGCTTCGAAAGAAATTTTGAAAAGTACTTGACGGCACTGCGAAAGCAGATCAAAATCTCGCCTCTTTGCTGCTGACGAAGCGCTGAAATCGGAAACGAAATCAAGCGAGCCGGAGTGGTAGGGAAAGCAAGTTGTTGAGTATCTCGAAAATAAAATTTCAAAATACTTGACGACGAAGCAAAAAGCAGATTAGAATCTCGCTTCTTTGCTGCTGACGAAGCAAACTGAGAAATCAGCGAAACGTCAGCGACGCGAAATGAGTTAAAGCTCAGTTTGCGATGCTCTTTAATAATTCACAGCCGATAAGCGTGGGCGTTTGAAGTGAAGTGATGTTGTCAGGTGACTGATGACGGTCCTTCGGACTTTAAACGCTCACGGAAATTAGATTTGAACTATGCAAATGGTTTAAGTCGATTCCGTTGAGTAAATTCAAGATCGAACTGTAGAGTTTGATCCTGGCTCAGATTGAACGCTGGCGGCATGCCTTACACATGCAAGTCGAACGGTAACAGGTTAAGCTGACGAGTGGCGAACGGGTGAGTAATATATCGGAACGTGCCCAGTCGTGGGGGATAACTGCTCGAAAGAGCAGCTAATACCGCATACGACCTGAGGGTGAAAGCGGGGGATCGCAAGACCTCGCGCGATTGGAGCGGCCGATATCAGATTAGGTAGTTGGTGGGGTAAAGGCCTACCAAGCCTACGATCTGTAGCTGGTCTGAGAGGACGACCAGCCACACTGGGACTGAGACACGGCCCAGACTCCTACGGGAGGCAGCAGTGGGGAATTTTGGACAATGGACGCAAGTCTGATCCAGCCATGCCGCGTGCGGGAAGAAGGCCTTCGGGTTGTAAACCGCTTTTGTCAGGGAAGAAACGGCTTTTTCTAATACAGAGAGCTAATGACGGTACCTGAAGAATAAGCACCGGCTAACTACGTGCCAGCAGCCGCGGTAATACGTAGGGTGCAAGCGTTAATCGGAATTACTGGGCGTAAAGCGTGCGCAGGCGGTTATGCAAGACAGATGTGAAATCCCCGGGCTCAACCTGGGAACTGCATTTGTGACTGCATAGCTAGAGTACGGTAGAGGGGGATGGAATTCCGCGTGTAGCAGTGAAATGCGTAGATATGCGGAGGAACACCGATGGCGAAGGCAATCCCCTGGACCTGTACTGACGCTCATGCACGAAAGCGTGGGGAGCAAACAGGATTAGATACCCTGGTAGTCCACGCCCTAAACGATGTCAACTGGTTGTTGGGAGGGTTTCTTCTCAGTAACGAAGCTAACGCGTGAAGTTGACCGCCTGGGGAGTACGGCCGCAAGGTTGAAACTCAAAGGAATTGACGGGGACCCGCACAAGCGGTGGATGATGTGGTTTAATTCGATGCAACGCGAAAAACCTTACCTACCCTTGACATGTCTGGAATCCTGAAGAGATTTGGGAGTGCTCGAAAGAGAGCCAGAACACAGGTGCTGCATGGCCGTCGTCAGCTCGTGTCGTGAGATGTTGGGTTAAGTCCCGCAACGAGCGCAACCCTTGTCATTAGTTGCTACGAAAGGGCACTCTAATGAGACTGCCGGTGACAAACCGGAGGAAGGTGGGGATGACGTCAGGTCATCATGGCCCTTATGGGTAGGGCTACACACGTCATACAATGGCCGGGACAGAGGGCTGCCAACCCGCGAGGGGGAGCTAATCCCAGAAACCCGGTCGTAGTCCGGATCGTAGTCTGCAACTCGACTGCGTGAAGTCGGAATCGCTAGTAATCGCGGATCAGCTTGCCGCGGTGAATACGTTCCCGGGTCTTGTACACACCGCCCGTCACACCATGGGAGCGGGTTCTGCCAGAAGTAGTTAGCCTAACCGCAAGGAGGGCGATTACCACGGCAGGGTTCGTGACTGGGGTGAAGTCGTAACAAGGTAGCCGTATCGGAAGGTGCGGCTGGATCACCTCCTTTCTAGATAGATCGAGCCTCGTTTGTTCTTCGGGACAGGCAGAGCGAGATCGCTAAGAGCGAAAGCTCAAGCACTTTGCTTTAAGCGCCCACACTTATCGGCTGTCATACAACAGTGAGTGAAATTGCGTGAGCCTGTTGAGCTGGCCTCGACAGGCTGACGATAAACAGAGTTCATGCGCACGGTTCGCGTGGGTCTGTAGCTCAGTCGGTTAGAGCACCGTCTTGATAAGGCGGGGGTCGCTGGTTCGAATCCAGCCAGACCCACCACGGCTTCAAAGCGATTTGAAGGTACCCCGGGGGATTAGCTCAGCTGGGAGAGCACCTGCTTTGCAAGCAGGGGGTCGTCGGTTCGATCCCGTCATCCTCCACCAGTTTCACTCATTCAAGTTGGTAAACCTTAGCGAATAGGAATGTTTGCTGAGGTTTACCAGCTCTTGATCTGCAAAGATCGGCTGTTGTTCTTTAACAATTTGTAGAGTCGAATCAGCGCTGCTAGCGGAAAGCGACGAATCGTAAAGGGTTCGAAGCACCGTGCCGCTAGTAGCATTTTGATTGCGTCAACATAGAACTTCAACTGAGCAAGAAATTGTTTAGGTATGAAGAACGGCGTAACGCGTGAATACTCAAAAACAGTTTGGATCTGCGGATCTGAATTGAGTCCTTGACGACACTGCGGTCAGCGGTGTCAAAGTTATAGGGTCAAGTGACTAAGTGCATGTGGTGGATGCCTTGGCGATTACAGGCGACGAAGGACGTGATAGCCTGCGATAAGCTTCGGGGAGCTGGCAAATTAGCTTTGATCCGGAGATTTCCGAATGGGGAAACCCACTCCGCAAGGAGTAACTCTGACTGAATACATAGGTCATTGTGGCGAACCGGGTGAACTGAAACATCTCAGTAGCTCGAGGAAAAGACATCAACCGAGATTCCGAAAGTAGTGGCGAGCGAAATCGGAGTAGCCCTCGCGTTTTAGCATCATGTATATCAGAACGGAATGGAAAGTCCGGCCACAGCGGGTGATAGCCCCGTATGAGAAATGCAAGGTGTGGAACTAGGCGCGAATAGAGTAGGGCGGGACACGTGAAATCCTGTCTGAATATGGGGGGACCATCCTCCAAGGCTAAATACTCGTAATCGACCGATAGTGAACAAGTACCGTGAGGGAAAGGCGAAAAGAACCCCGGGAGGGGAGTGAAATAGATCCTGAAACCGCATGCATACAAAAAGTAGGAGCCCGCAAGGGTGACTGCGTACCTTTTGTATAATGGGTCAGCGACTTACATTCAGTGGCGAGGTTAACCGAATAGGGAAGCCGTAGAGAAATCGAGTCCGAATAGGGCGAATAGTCGCTGGGTGTAGACCCGAAACCAAGTGATCTATCCATGGCCAGGATGAAGGTACCGTAACAGGTGCTGGAGGTCCGAACCGACTAATGTTGCAAAATTAGCGGATGAGCTGTGGATAGGGGTGAAAGGCTAAACAAACTTGGAAATAGCTGGTTCTCTCCGAAAACTATTTAGGTAGTGCCTCAAGTATTACCATCGGGGGTAGAGCACTGTTTAGGCTAGGGGGTCATGGCGACTTACCAAACCTTGGCAAACTCCGAATACCGATGAGTACAGCTTGGGAGACAGAGCACCGGGTGCTAACGTCCGGACTCAAGAGGGAAACAACCCAGACCGCCAGCTAAGGTCCCTAAAATTGGCTAAGTGGGAAACGAAGTGGGAAGGCTAAAACAGTCAGGATGTTGGCTTAGAAGCAGCCATCATTTAAAGAAAGCGTAATAGCTCACTGATCGAGTCGTCCTGCGCGGAAGATGTAACGGGGCTAAGCCAGTTACCGAAGCTGCGGATGTGCAATTTATTGCGCGTGGTAGGAGAGCGTTCTGTAAGCCTGTGAAGGTGGGTTGTGAAGCCTGCTGGAGGTATCAGAAGTGCGAATGCTGACATGAGTAGCGTTAAAGGGGGTGAAAAGCCCCCTCGCCGAAAGCGCAAGGTTTCCTACGCAACGTTCATCGGCGTAGGGTGAGTCGGCCCCTAAGGCGAGGCAGAGATGCGTAGCTGATGGGAAACAGGTCAATATTCCTGTACCGATCAATAGTGCGATGTGGGGACGGAGAAGGTTAGCTCAGCCAACTGTTGGATATGTTGGTTCAAGCGTGTAGTCGTGCCCCTTAGGCAAATCCGGGGGGATTAGATGAGGCGTGATAACGAGTCTGCTTGCAGACGAAGTGAGTGATACCCTGCTTCCAAGAAAAGCCACTAAGCTTCAGCTATTGACGACCGTACCGCAAACCGACACTGGTGCGCGAGATGAGTATTCTAAGGCGCTTGAGAGAACTCTGGAGAAGGAACTCGGCAAATTGACACCGTAACTTCGGAAGAAGGTGTGCCTTTATTAGGTGATCCATTGACTTGGTGAGCCGAATGAGGCCGCAGAGAATCGGTGGCTGCAACTGTTTATTAAAAACACAGCACTCTGCAAAGACGAAAGTCGACGTATAGGGTGTGACTCCTGCCCGGTGCTGGAAGATTAAATGATGGGGTGCAAGCTCTTGACTGAAGTCCCAGTAAACGGCGGCCGTAACTATAACGGTCCTAAGGTAGCGAAATTCCTTGTCGGGTAAGTTCCGACCTGCACGAATGGAGTAATGATGGCCACACTGTCTCCTCCAGAGACTCAGCGAAGTTGAAATGTTTGTGATGATGCAATCTCCCCGCGGAAAGACGGAAAGACCCCATGAACCTTTACTGTAGCTTTACATTGGACTTTGAACAGATCTGTGTAGGATAGGTGGGAGGCTTTGAAGTAAGGTCGCTAGATCTTATGGAGCCAACGTTGAAATACCACCCTGGTGTGTTTGAGGTTCTAACCTTGGCCCGTTATCCGGGTCGGGGACAGTGTATGGTGGGCAGTTTGACTGGGGCGGTCTCCTCCCAAAGTGTAACGGAGGAGTTCGAAGGTACGCTAGTTACGGTCGGAAATCGTGACGATAGTGCATTGGCATAAGCGTGCTTGACTGCGAGACTGACAAGTCGAGCAGGTACGAAAGTAGGACAAAGTGATCCGGTGGTTCTGTATGGAAGGGCCATCGCTCAACGGATAAAAGGTACTCTGGGGATAACAGGCTGATACCGCCCAAGAGTTCATATCGACGGCGGTGTTTGGCACCTCGATGTCGGCTCATCTCATCCTGGGGCTGTAGCCGGTCCCAAGGGTATGGCTGTTCGCCATTTAAAGAGGTACGTGAGCTGGGTTTAAAACGTCGTGAGACAGTTTGGTCCCTATCTTCCGTGGGCGCTGCAAGATTGAGAGAGCCTGCTCCTAGTACGAGAGGACCGGAGTGGACGCACCTCTGGTGTATCGGTTGTCACGCCAGTGGCATTGCCGAGTAGCTAAGTGCGGAAGAGATAACCGCTGAAAGCATCTAAGCGGGAAACTCGTCTCAAGATGAGTCTTGCCGGGGCCTAGAGCCCCCTGAAGGGTCGTTCGAGACCAGGACGTTGATAGGCTGGGTGTGGAAGCGCAGTAATGCGTTAAGCTAACCAGTACTAATTGCCCGTGAGGCTTGACCCTATAACTTTGACAGCTGTGAGTCACATCAAGTGAACGCAGCAAGTCAAGGTGGGTGTTCAAGTTATGTCGTTCTTCGAAGTGACGAAGACGCAATCAAATAAGCTGATTCCGCTGCAGGTATGATTGACCTGCAGTGTGCAGATTGGGTAAAACCAAGTTCTGCTGACTCTACGAATTGGGTTTGTTGACCTCGTCAACAAGCCAACCAGTCAAGTCTGACGACCATAGCGACTTGGTCCCACTCCTTCCCATCCCGAACAGGACAGTGAAACGAGTCAGCGCCGATGATAGTGCGGATTCCCGTGTGAAAGTAGGTCATCGTCAGGCTATTTATTGAAGCCCAGCGCCCAATCTCGAAAGAGATTGGGCGTTTTGCTTTGCGCGACGTCAATTGCGCGCCACCGAAACTCCGGAGAGTCACGGCCGGTGTCGATCTGCCATCAAGATCACCTCTGAACGCATATGCGGTCCGGTATCGAACTGCGCACTCGTGGGGAGGCAGGCGTAACCGCAGACGGTGCAAATATGCCAAAGCGCTTGGCGTACCAACCGCGCGTCGCGCTCCACAGCCACTTCAGCAGCCGACCAGTGGTGCGATGTGAACCACACGTTCACCGTTGCGTCATGGCGCGCGGGCAGCATGCCCGACATGCCGACGACGCAACACCCCAACGCTGCAGCCAGCACCGCCGTCGCCTCCGCGTCGGCCACCGCCGCCGACACGCCCACGCTGTCGGTGCGCACCGTCTGGATTTCGGACCTGCATCTGGGCACGCCCGGTTGCCAGGCCAAAGCCCTGCTCGACTTCCTACGAGATGTGGAGTGCGAGACGCTCTACCTCGTCGGCGACATCATTGACGGCTGGCAGCTGCGCCGCTCCTGGTACTGGCCGCAGGCGCACAACGACGTCGTGCAGAAGCTGCTGCGCAAGGCGCGCAAGGGCACGCGCGTGATCTTCATCCCGGGCAACCACGACGAGTTCGCGCGCAAGTACCTGACGCACAACTTCGGCGGCGTGGACGTGATGGAAGAGGCCATGCACGTGACGGCTGACGGCAAGCGACTGTGGGTCACGCATGGCGACCTGTACGACGGCGTCATCCAGTGCGCGCGCTGGCTGGCCATCGCCGGCGACCTGGCCTACGAATTCACGCTCAAGGCCAACCGCTGGTTCAACCGCATCCGTGCCAAGTGCGGCCTGCCGTACTGGAGCCTGTCGCGCTACCTGAAGCACAAGGTCAAGCGCGCGGTCAGCTACATCAACGAGTTCGAGAATGCGGTGGCGCGCGAGGCGAGGAAGCGCGGTGCGCATGGTGTGGTCTGCGGCCATATCCATCATGCCGAAATCCGCGAGATCGACGGCATCCTGTATTGCAACGATGGCGACTGGGTGGAGAGCCTGACGGCGCTCGTCGAGCACTTCGATGGCCGGCTGGAGATCATCGACCGTGGCGACGAAGCCGCCCTGCCAGGCATGCTGCCCGCAGCAAAGGCCAGGCCGCAGCCCATGGCATTGCCGGTGCCTGCGGCCGCAAAGGCCGCGTCGCCCGAGACGGTCAGCTCAGCTTGAGCAAGGCCTGACCCGCACGGATCTGCACGCCGGACGCGATGCCTTCGGCCAGCTCGAAGCCGGGTGGCACGAAGACGATGATGGTCGAGCCGTGCTCGAACCAGCCCATCTCCTGGCCTTTCACGTATGGCGCGTTGCACGGCATCTCGTTGGCGCCCTTGCGGCCCAGGTGCAGCAGCACATCGAGGAAATGCAGGCGGATGCTGGCAACCAGGATGGCCGCCACGGGCACCAGCGCGATGGCGTGGCCGCTGGCCAGCGTTATGCGCACGACGGCCCGCTCGTTGCGACAGAACAGCCGCTCCACGCGCTTGAGCGCGACGGGGTTCACGTTCCAGGTGTCGCCGCTGAGATAGGTCACGTGCTCCACCGTGCCGTCGGCCGGCGCGTGGAAGCGGTGGTACATCGCCGACGTGAGCCGCAGCGTGATGAAGCGCCCGCCCTCGAACACGCTCGCATCTTGCGTCGGGCCGAACAGCTCGTCGGTCGCGTACGGAAAGCCCTTGGCCTGGTAGACCTGGCCCTGCTCGACGATGCCGGTCGCGCCGATGATGGCGTCGCTGGGGCTCGCGAAGATGTCTGGCCGCCCATCGAACACTCGCGAGCCCGGCTTGAGCTCGCGGGTGAAGCAGTCCTTCAGCGAGCGGAAGCGGGTGTGCTGAGCTTCGCTCAGATCCAGCGGAATGAACCAGCGCCACACGGCAATCGTCAGCTTCGTCAGCAGCGGGCTTTCGATGCGCGAGAAGCGGCCCATCAGCTTGGTGAGTGCGATGCGCGGCACGCGGTTGGTCAGCAGGAAGTTCAGGTCTTCCTGCGCCACCAGGCGCTTGAACCAGCCGGGGCGCGGCAGGGCACGGCCGTCCGTCCCGCCATCCAGCGCGGGCGAGGAGTCTTGGTTCGTCATCGCTCAGAACTTCCGGGCCAGCATCTCGCGGAACACGCTGCGCCGAATGGCCTTGGCCGTCAGCTCCGGCGCCGTCCACCACCAGCCATCGGCGCGCATCTCATCGCAGGCGGCGATGAACCGGTCCGTCACCTGGGCGAACTCGGCGTCGCCATAGTTCAGGCTGAAGATCAGCCGGCCCGTCCCCACCCAGCTCAACGCCAGGCCGTGCTTGCGCAGGTAGAACTGCAGCATCCAGTGGTAGCGGCCGGGCTGCTCGTACATCACTGTCCAGATCGTCGACAGGTTGGCCATGCGCACCGGCGCACCGGCTGCTGCCAGGCGGGCATTGAACTGGGCGCAGCGTGCGTTCCAACGTTCGTCGAGGCCGTCGTACAGCGCGCGAACCTCGGGACGCTCGATGCGCCTCAGGAAGGCGGCCATCGCGGCGACGACATACGGATGCGCGTTGAACGTGCCGCGCGCAAAGCAGATGTCCGCCGGCCGGTCCTCGCGGTAGCGCTGCATCAACGTGCGGCTGCCGCAGACGACGCCCACCGGCAGCCCGCCGCCCAGCGTCTTGCCGTAGGTGACGAGGTCCGCCTTCACGCCGAAATACTGCTGCGCGCCACCTGGTGCGAGGCGAAAGCCCACGAACACCTCGTCGAAGATCAACACGATGCCGCGCGCGGTGCAGACCTCGCGCAGTTGCTTCAGCCACGCGGTGTAGGCCTCGCGGTCGTAGCGGGCGCGGCGGCTGCCGTCGATGAGCGCCGAGTCGCCGGGCGCGTTGACGTTGGGGTGCAGCGCCTGCAGCGGGTTCACCAGCACGCAGGCGATGTCGCGCCGCGTGGCCAGCACCTTCAGCGAGCGCTCGGCCATGTCCTGCAGCGTGAAGGTCTCGCGCGGCGGCAGCGGGTTGCCGGGCCCCGGCTGCACGTCTTCCCACCAGCCGTGATACGCGCCGGCAAAGCGCACCAGGCGCTTCTTCTTCGTGTGATAACGCGCCAGCCGGACGGCCTGCATGACGGCTTCGGTGCCGCTCATGTGGAAGCTCACCTCGTCATGACCGGACACGGCCTTCAGACGGGTGAGCACGTCTAGCACGCAGGGGTGGTACGCGCCGAGCACAGGACCCAGTTCGCGCGCCGTGGCGACGGCCTCGTCGATGCATTCCTTGTACGCGTCATAGCCCAGCACGTTGACGCCATAGGAGCCGGTCAGGTCGTGAAACCGGTTGCCGTCCAAGTCCTCGACCTGCACGCCATCACTGTGCTGCAGAAAGGCGCCGACCTTCAGGTGCTCGCGCAGCACAGGGCTGAACTGGAAGGGCACGCGGTAGCGGCCGGTGAACTTGAGGTCGGAGATGGTGTCGCGCGCTGCTTCGGTGGCGGCCAGCGTCTTCGCAAAACGCGTGTCGAACTCCGCGCCCAGCCGCCGCAATGCGGCGCG
Organism: Roseateles sp.; assembly: GCF_965229315.1. Classification (GTDB taxonomy): domain Bacteria; phylum Pseudomonadota; class Gammaproteobacteria; order Burkholderiales; family Burkholderiaceae_C; genus Pelomonas. Next base: position 98,647 of record NZ_CBDDJA010000001.1, on the reverse strand, counting down.
GCGCTGCGCGGCGACGTCGGCCGGCGCGCCATCCGCGTTGAAGAACTGCGCCTCGTCATAGGCGTAGCCCGGCACCCAGCGCGCCAGCCGCTTGGCCATGCGCGAGTGGCCGGCCAGCGACCGATGCTTGGCGCGCGACAGCTCGATGCGCCGCTTGGCCGCCGGCAGCAGCGCGAACACGCCCAGCGCCAGCGCCGACAGGGTGAGGGTCTCGTCCATCGGCTCAGTGCGCCTGGCCGTGGCCGACGTGCTCCATGGGGTCGATCAACTGCCCGCGCAGCAGGTAGAAGGGCGACTTCCAGTACAGCAGCACGTCGTGGAAGGGGTCCGTGATGATCTTGAAGCCCCAGGCCAGGCCTTGCATCAGGTTCTGCGTGATCCACAACTGCACGACACGGAACACCAGGCCCGTCACGCCCAGGCAGAACCAGGCCATGCCCACGTCCTCGACATAGCCCTTGAGCCCCACGGCCGGCTCGATCAGGCCGCCCAGCGAAGGCGCCAGCCACAGCACGGCCGGCAGTGCCACCCAGACCGCCATCAGCACGATCTTGCGGCGGATGTTGTAGCCGATCTTGATCTCTTCCTTGTACTCGTCGGTGGCCTGGTTGACGTGGTCATAGCCGCGCGGCTCGAAGAAGAAGTGGCCCGCCTGGCGCGTCGTCATCGACACGCACCAGGCCAGCAGCGCCGCCCAGGCCGGGTTCACGAACACCAGGCCGTACGACACCAGGAAGCTCAGCGCGCTGATGAGGTGCAGGCTCTGGTTGATGCGGCTGTGGTGGTAGTAGCGGTGGTCGTCCCAGCGCTGGGTCTTCAGGGTTTGAAAGAACTCGTTCACGTCCCGTCCTCGTCTGTGGGTGGCAAGCGGGGCGGATGGTGGGCCGGCTGCGTGAAATCCACGTGACGGTCCGGTTGTCATCGTGCTGTTGCATGCGGCCGTGACCATCTCGCGCCATGACGACCTCCACCGACGCCGACGACATCCTGGTTGACGACCTGCCCGCGCCGCGCCACTCGCGCCGGCTCGCGGTGGTGACGGAGACCTATCCGCCCGAAGTCAACGGCGTCGCGATGTCGATGGCGCGTGTGGTGGACGGGTTGAACCGCCGCAACCACGACGTGCAGCTCATCCGCCCGCGCCAGCCGGCCAGGCTGACCTCCGCGCCGAGCGGCAACCCGGCCATCGACGAGGTGCTGACCAAGGGCCTGCCGGTGCCGCTGTACCCCAACCTGCGCATGGGCGTGCCCAGCAAGCGCGCGCTGGTCAAGCTGTGGTCGCTGAAGCGCCCGGACGTCGTGCACATCGCGACGGAAGGGCCGCTGGGCTGGTCGGCGCTGCAGGCCGCGCAGCACCTGGCGCTGCCCGTCACGTCGGACTACCGCACCAACTTCCACGCCTACGGCAAGCACTACCGGCTGGGCCTGCTCTCCAAGCCCATCATGGGCTATCTGCGCAAGTTCCATAACCGCTGCGACGCGACCATGGTGCCGACCGAAGCCATGCGCGTGCAACTGGCGGATCGCGGCTTCGAGCGGCTGAGCGTGGTGGGCCGCGGCGTGGATGCACAGCGCTTCGACCCGGTGCGCCGCAGCGCCGCGATGCGTGAGAGCTGGGGTGCGGGGCCGGACGATCTGGTCATGGGCTACGTGGGGCGTCTCGCGCCGGAGAAGAACCTGGGCGTCGTGCTCGCCGCGTTTGACGCCGTGAAGGCCGTGCAGCCGCGGGCGCGGCTGGTGTTCGTCGGCGACGGGCCGATGCGCGCAGAACTCGCAGCGCGCGTGCCCGATGCGGTGTTCGCCGGGCAGCGCAGCGGCGACGACCTGGCCGCGCATTACGCGGGGCTGGACCTGTTCCTGTTCGCCAGCCTGACGGAGACCTTCGGCAACGTGACGACCGAGGCCATGGCCAGCGGCTGCGCCGTTGTCGCGTTCGATAGCGCGGCGGCGGGGGAGCTGATCCACAGTGGCGTGAATGGCTGGCTGGCGGGGGCGGGCCGGGAGGCGGATTTCGTGGCGGCGACACGCGTGGCGGCGCTGGATGCGGGCGCGCGGCGCGCTGTGGCCGAGGCTGCGCGCACAACGGCGCGGCGGCTCGATTGGGGCGACATCACGGCGCGGTTCGAGTCGGTGCTGGAAGGAGCGATCGCGCGTGTCGAACCGCCGTTGCTGCTGGCTGGACTGCGGGCCGTGGCTTGAGGTCGTGAGGCCCGTGCCGGGGCAAATTCCCGGCACCACTCTCGCCATCAACCGCTGCGTTGCCTGGCATCCAGCCCGATCAGCACCGCAATCGCCGAAGCCACCAGCAGCCCCAAGCCGCTGAGCGTCACCCCAATCGCCACCCCCGCCGCCTCGCACCCGGCATACGCCGCCAGCATCACCAGCACGCTCAGGTTCTCGTTGAACCCCTGCACCGCAATCGACCGCCCGGCACTCAGCAGCGTCGCGCCGCGGTGCTGAAGCAAGGCATTCAGCGGCACCACCATCGCGCCACCCACCGCGCCCACCAGAGCCAGCACGACAGCCGCGGTCGCCACGTCGCTGACCTGCGCCACCACCGGCATCAGTAGCCCCAGCGCAACGCCGGCCCACAGCCCGTGCCGCGCCTGGTGCAGCGCCAGCCACCTGCCAGCCGCCGCCGCGCCGCCGATGACGCCCACGGCCACCGCCGCCTGCAGGTAGGCTGCCTGGCTCAGCGGCAGTGCCAGCGCGACGCCCGCCCAGCGCAGCACGGCGAACTGCAGCGTGGCGCCCACGCCCCAGAACAGCGTCGTCGCGGCCAGCGACAGGCCGCCCTCGCGGTCGCGCCACAGCAGCCGGTTGGCGGCGCGGAATTCGCGCAGCAGCGTGGCAGGGTCGTGTGCCGCGCTGCGCTGGCGCCGGCCGTTGTCGCGGATGCCCGCATTCAGCAGGCTGCTCAACGCGTAGATGAGCAGCAGGGCCGCGAGCGAGCCCGTCAGCTTGTCGGCGGGCAAGTCCCAGCCGTCGAACGCGAACGCCAGGTCCGACGCCAGCCACTGCGGGCTCACCAGCGCGCCGCCCAGCACGGCACCCAGCAGCGCGGCGGACACGACGCTGATCTCGATCCAGCCGTTGGCCTTCACCAACGCCTCGGGCGCGGCCATCTCGGTGATGAGGCCGTACTTGGCCGGCGCATACGCCGCCGCGCCCAGGCCCACGACGGCCAGCGCGGCGACGGGGTTCAGGCCCAGCGCCAGCAGCACCAGGCCCAGCATCTTCACCACGTTCATCGCCGCCATCACGCGGCCCTTGGCGAACGCATCGGCCAGCGGCCCCACCCAGGGCGCGAGCAGCACATAGGCCGCCATGAAGCCGACCTTCAGCAGCGGCGCCCACCACGGCGCGAAGCCTTGGCTGCTCAGCAGCGCGATGGCGACGATCAGCAGCGCGTTGTCGGCCAGCGCGGACGCGAACTGCGCACCGATGACCAAGCCGAAGCCACGCGGCAGCGTGGGCCGCGCAGCAGCGAGGGGCGGGGCGTCGGTGGAGGTGGCATGCACGAGCGCCGCACTGTGGCGGCACGGCGTGAAATGCCGATGACGCGGCGGGGTTCAGTGCCTCACGGCAGCGGGTGCACGCGCTCCTCGCGGTCCCACTGCCGTGTCGCGGCCGCTTCGACGAAGACGATGGCCTTGCCGTCCAGCGCGCAGATGCCGTCGTCGGCGACGAGATGCAGCGCTTCGATCAGCATCTTGCCGCCTTCGTCGTGGCCGATGGCCTTGAGATGGCCGTAGGCCTGGCGCACGAAGGTGGCGGCGGTGTCGTCCTGCGCGAGCTGCTGCGCGCTAGCGGACGACAGCACCAGCGCGACCGCGTCGAAGGCCGCGGCGGGGCTGCCGGCCAGGCGGGCGTCGGCGGGCAGATGCGTGCCGTCATTGAGCTTGGCGCCGCCGATGCGGGGTGCCAGCTTCTGCACCTTGGCGCCGGCCTTGCGCAGCGCCTTCTCGACGGCCGCGATGCGCTTGGCGTCGGAGTCGTCGCTGTAGACGATGGCCACGCAGCGGTCCTGCAGCGACGGCGGGCTCTTGTCGATGATGCTCAAGGCGGGCGAGGGCGGCAGGTCCTGCACGGGCGCGGCGGGTTTCGCGGCGGGCGGCAGGGTCGCCATGCCGAGGCCCGCAGCGACGCGCTGGGCCAGGCTGGCCTCGATGACGCGCAGGTGGCCCACCATGCGCTCGCGCACGGCTAGCGTCTCCACCTTGCTCAGCTCGAACACGAGGGCCGACGCGATGTGCGCCTGCTCCAGCACGTTCTGGCTGCGCAAGAACATGCGCGCCTGGCTGTAGTGATCCGCAAAGCTCTCCGGGCGGATGCGTCCCTTCGGGTCCGGCTCGCCGGGCGCGGCAAAGCTTTGGAAGCCGCGCGGCGCCTCATACGGCGCATCGGCCTGCAGGCTGCTGGGCTCGTAGGCCACGCGGCCGGTGGGCACGCGCGTCTGCATGTGGCCGTCGCGCGTCTGCGTGTGGAAGGGGCACTTGGGCGCGTTGATGGGCAACTGGTCGAAGTTGGGCGTGCCCAGGCGCGACAGCTGCGTGTCCAGGTAGCTGAACAGCCGCCCCTGCAGCAGCGGGTCGTTGGAGAAGTCGATGCCCGGCGGCAGGTTGGCCGGGCAGAAGGCGACCTGCTCGTTCTCGGCGAAGTGGTTGGCCGGGTTGCGGTTCAGCGTCATGCGGCCGATCACCTGCAGCGGCACCAGTTCTTCGGGGATGAGCTTGGTCGGGTCCAGGTGGTCGAACGGGAACTCGGCGGCCTGCGCTTCGGTAAAGAGCTGCACGGCCAGGTCCCACGCGGGAAAGCGGCCGTCGTCGATGGCCGTCCACAGGTCGCGCCGGTGCGCGTCGGGGTCGGCGCCGGCCAGTTGCACGGCTTCGTCCCACAGCGTGCTCTGCAGGCCCAGCACCGGGCGCCAGTGGAACTTGCAGAAGGTGCTCTTGCCCTTGGCGTCCAGCAGCCGGAAGCTGTGGATGCCGAAGCCCTCGATGAAGCGCAGCGAGCGCGGCAGCGTGCGGTCGCTCATGGCCCACATGACCATGTGCAGGCTCTCGGGCATCAGCGAGATGAAGTCCCAGAACGTGTCATGCGCGCTGGCCGCCTGCGGGAAGCCGCGGTCGGGTTCCATCTTCACGGCGTGGATGAGGTCGGGGAACTTCATCGCGTCCTGGATGAAGAACACCGGGATGTTGTTGCCCACCAGGTCCCAGTTGCCCTCGGTCGTGTAGAGCTTGACGGCGAAGCCGCGCACGTCGCGCGGCGTGTCCACCGAGCCCGCGCCGCCGGCGACGGTCGAGAAGCGCGTGAACACAGGCGTCTTCACGCCCACCTCGGTCAGCACCTTGGCGGTGGTGTACTTGGCCAGCGACGTGTGCAACTCGAACACACCATGCGCCGCCGAACCGCGCGCATGCACGATGCGCTCGGGGATGCGCTCGTGGTCGAAGTGCGTGATCTTCTCGCGCAGGATGAAGTCTTCCAGCAGCGCGGGCCCGCGCGCGCCCGCCTTCAGCGAAGTCTGGTTGTTGGGCACGGGGATGCCCTGGTTGGTCGTCAGCGGCGGGTGGCTGCCGCCGGCGGTGTGGTGAGGTTCGCCGCCGGTGCCCACCTGGGCTTGGGCAGAAGGGGCTGGGCGGGGTGACTTGGCCATGAAGGCTCCTGGCGTTGGCTGGGTGCGAAGACTCTAGGAAGCCGCCTCGATCACGGGTGTAGGACTTGGCGCTGGATACAACTCCCACGCAGTGGCTGTATGCATATACAGTATTGAAATGGACGTTCAGGACAAGCTCGCCGTGCTGGCGGACGCCGCCAAGTACGACGCCTCCTGCGCCAGCAGCGGCGGCGCCAGGCGCGATTCGCGTGACGGCCAGGGCATAGGCTCGACGACAGGCGCCGGCATCTGCCACGCCTACACGCCGGACGGCCGCTGCGTGTCGCTGCTGAAGATCCTGCTGACCAACTGGTGCGTCTACGACTGCCTGTACTGCATCAACCGCAAGTCCAGCGACGTGCGTCGCGCACGCTTCAGCATCGACGAGGTGGTGCAGCTGACGCTGTCCTTCTACCGGCGCAACGTCATCGAAGGCCTGTTCCTGTCCAGCGGCATCATCCGCACGCCCGACTACACGATGGAGCAGGTCATCGAGGTCGCCCGGCGGCTGCGCGAGCAGGAGCACTTCAAGGGCTACATCCACCTCAAGACCATTCCCGATGCGTCGCCCGAACTGGTCGAGCGCGCCGGGCGCTATGCGGATCGGCTGTCCATCAATGTCGAGCTGCCCAGCGCGGCCAGCCTCAAGGCCCTGGCGCCTGAGAAGGATGCCGTGGGCATCGAGCGCACGATGTCGCGCATCCACCTGCGGCTGCAGGCCGCGAAGGAGGCGAAGCGCGAGGCTGAAGGCGTGCGCGCCCTGCCCGGCGCCGCGGCGCGTGCGGCCAAGCCACCGGCGTTCGCACCCGCCGGGCAGAGCACGCAGCTCATCGTTGGTGCCGATGCCTCGGACGACCGCGCCGTGCTGCAGCTGTCCAGCCGGCTCTACACCGGGCAGGGCCTGCGGCGCGTCTACTACTCGGCCTACAGCCCCATCCCGCACGCCAGCCGTGCGTTGCCGCCGCAGGCCGCGCCGCTGATGCGCGAACACCGGCTGTACCAGGCCGACTGGCTGATGCGCTTCTACGGCTTCAACGCCGACGAGATCGTCACCGACGCCGGCTTCCTGTCGCTGCACCACGACCCCAAGCTCGCCTGGGCGCTGGCCCACCCGGCGACGTTTCCGCTCGACGTCGACCGCGCGCCGCGCGAGGCGTTGCTGCGCGTGCCCGGCCTGGGCGTGGGCTCGGTGGACAAGCTGCTGGCCGCGCGGCAGCTGCGCCGCCTGCGCCGGGCCGACCTGCTGGCGCTGGGCCCGGCCGTGAAGCGCGCGCTGCCCTTTCTCGTCGCCGTGGATCACCGGCCTCGTGCCGCCGACGTGATGGCCTTGTCGCGGCCGGCGCCGCAGCCGCAGCAGGCCGTGCTGTTCTGATGACGCTGCCGCTGCGCTTCCCTGCCGACTGGGACGGTTTCGCCGCGCAGCTGCCGGCGCTGCTGGCGGGCGACGCCGACTGGACGCGCGATGTCGGCGCCCAGGCGGCGCTGTTCGGCGCGCCTGCGCAGTCCCACGTGCAAGCCTGGCGGCCGCCCGAGGGCTGGCACGATCTCGGCCGGCGCGTCGCCATGCATGCCGACGACGCGCGCTACGCCCGCCTGCTCGCCTTCGCCCGCCGCCTGCAGCGCGAGCCGGGCCTGTGGGCCGACGTGCTCGACCCCGACCGCCGCCGCCTGCAGTCGCTGGCCCGGCAGGTGGACCGCGAGATCCACAAGATGCACGCCTTCGTGCGCTTTCGCGAGGTGGTGGACGAACATGCCGCGCGGGGCCGTCGTCACGTCGCCTGGTTCGAGCCCGCGCACCACATCCTGCGCGCGGTGGCCCCCTTCTTCGTGCGCCGCTTTGCGCAGCACCCGTGGGCCATCCTGACGCCGCGCGGCTGCCTGCACTGGGACGGCCGGCGGCTGACCGGGGCCGGCCCGGCGCGGCGGGAAGACGCGCCGCCCGAGGATGCCGGCGAGGCCCTGTGGCTGACCTACTACCGCAGCATCTTCAATCCGGCGCGGCTGAAGGTCGCGGCGATGAAGAGGGAGATGCCGGTGCGCTACTGGGCGCAGCTGCCCGAGGCCGCGCTGATCGGCGAACTGGTGCGCGACGCGCCGCAGCGCGAGGGGCGCATGCGCGGGGTGTGATCAGCGGGTCTGGGCTTCGAAGAGCAGCGCGAGCTGGCTGGCGATCAGCAGCTCCTGGCGCGTCCATGCCCGTGTCGCCCGCGCGTCGACCAGCCACAGCGCGCCGACGAGCCGGGCGCCGTCGTACAGCGGCACCTCGATGCGCGCCTCGGCCGCGCCGTTGAGGCCGGCCAGCTCCGCGTGGCAGGGGTGCAGCGCCGCGTCCGGCAGCGCCAGGGGCGCGGCGTGGCGGGTCAGCAGGTCGAGGTAGCGCGGCTGGCCGGCGGCGTTCAGCCCGCCCGGCGTGCCGACCTGCCAGTGCACGACATGGGCCAACCCCAGGATGCGCACGCTGGCCGCCTTCAGTTCCGCCAGCGCCTCGGTCGGCGGTGCGGCGGCCAGCCGCGGGCGCTGGCCGCACAGGTGCAGCAGCAGCTCTTCCGGCGTCACGGGGGCGCCGCCTTCGTCGGCGGGGGGCGCCGCCAGCGTCGCACGGGCAGGCAGCGAGAGGCGCTCGATCTCGGACTGCAGCGCCAGGTGCTGCCACAGGTGCTCCAGCGCGCCGGCCGCGTCGTGCTCGGTCTGCAGCAACTGCGCGAGCTGCAGGTGCGCCTGCCGCGCCTGTGCACGGGCCTGGATGCGCTGCGCCAGCGCCAGGCCGTGGCGTGTGGAGCGGATGGCGGCGGCCGTGTCGCCCCGGGCCAGCGCGATCTCGGTCCAGGTGCGGCTGGCGGCGGCCTCCAGCCAGGGGTAGCCCTGGCGCACGGCGATGTCCAGCGCCAGCCGGCAGTCGGCCACCGCCCAGTCCATGCGCTGGCGGGCCAGCGCCGCGCGCGCCAGGTGCCAGTGCGCCTCGGCCTCGAAGACGCGGTGGCCGCCGCGCCGCGCCGCGGCCAGGCCGTGGCTGAAGTGGCGCTCGGCCGCGGGCAGGTCGCCCGTCTCGAAGCTGCCCACGCCGATGTTCAGCGCCAGCTTGGCGGCCAGGTAGCTGTCGTCCGCGCCTGCCAGGTGCTCGCCCGCGTTGCGCATCTGGCGCAGGCCACGCGCCCAGTCGGCCTGCGCGTAGTGGATCTGGCCCAGGCCGATGCGCGCCGCCACGCCGGTCTGCTGGTGGCCGCTGACCTCGGCCAGGTCCAGCGCGCGCGACCACTGTTCGCTGGCGAGTTGGTACTCGCCCTGCTGGTAGGCGATGCGCCCCAACGCTTCGCACACGCGCGCCGCCTGCACCGGGAAGTGGCCGGCCGCCGCCAGCGCGCCGGCCTGCTCCAGCGCCGGCAGCAGCTCCAGCGCCCGGCCGCGCGGCTCCAGCAGGCCGAAGCGGGCGTACAGCGCATCGACCCCGGCCGCGGTGTCGCTGGCCGCAAAAGCGTGGCTGCTGACCGTGTCCAGCAGGCGGTCGGCGGCGGCAGGATGGCGGTGTGAGACGCGGGCGATGCGCGCCAGCAGCTCGGCCAGGGCGTCGGAAGCAGCGGGTTGAAGCGTGAACACGGCAGCGGTTTCAGGTTGGTTTCTCACTGGTATTCTTGTCGATCGCGAGATCGCGCCACGCCCTTGCTGAACGGGCCCGTAGCCTACAACCAGCGGCTGTAGACCAGTTTAAAACCAATTGACGGACTGGTTTGTTGGTATTAGAGTGGTATCGACCATCCCTGTCGACCATGCCACCTGCTCTCGATCCCTCCCTGCTGACTTCTCGCGACTCCGGTCGACCCCCGCGCTGGTGCATCGGCATCGACGGCGGTGGCACCAGCACCCGGGCCGTCGTGGCCGACACGGCGGGGCGCGTGCTGGGTCGCGGCGAGGCCGGCCCGTCGGCGCTGGGCCAGGGGGCAGGGCAGGCCTGGCGCCACATCGCCGAGGCCATTGCCGATGCCGGTGTGCCTGACCTTGAGCTGGCGGATTGTGCGCTGGGACTGGGCTTGTCCGGCACCGGGGTGCCCGCGCAACTCAAGGCCTTTGTCGCCGCCGATCCGGGCGTGGCGCGGTTCGCGCTCGTCACCGACGGTCTGGCCGCCTTGCTCGGTGCCCATGGCGGGCAGCCCGGGGCGCTGCTCATCTCAGGCACCGGCTCCGTCGCCGAGGCACTGCTGCCGGACGGCAGCCGGCGCATGGTGGGCGGCTGGGGCTGGCAGATCGGCGACGAAGGCAGCGGCGCCTGGCTGGGCCAGCAGGCGATGAAGCTCGCGCAGGCCGCCTACGACAGCCGCGCCGCTGCCGGAGCGCTGGTGCAGGCTGTCTGGCAGCAGGTCGGCACGACGCGCGAGGCGCTGCTGGGTTTCTGCGCCCAGGCCGGCCAGGGCGGCTACGCCAGCCTCGCGCCGCTGGTGTTCGAACACGAGGCCGATGATCCGGCCGCCGCCGCGCTGCTGGCCGAGGCCGCCCGCGCGCTGGAGGCGCTGGCGGCCGCCTTGCACCCCACCTTGCCGCTCGCGCTGGCGGGCAGCATCGCGCTGCGCCTGGGCAACCGCCTCAGCCCGGCCTTGCAGTCCCGCCGCGTCGAACCCCAGGGCGATGCCGCCACCGGCGCGCTCTGGCTGATCCAACAGGACATGAACCCCGCATGAGCGCTGTTTTCGATTTCAAACCGGATCCCAATGCGGCGTCGCCGCTGTACATGCAACTGGCGCAGAGCCTGGCGCAAGCCATCCGCGACGGCATCTTCCATGCCGACGAGGCGCTGCCTTCAGAGCGTGTGCTGGCCGAGCAACTGGCGCTGTCGCGCGTGACCGCGCGCAAGGCCATCGACCGGCTGGTGGAGCAGGGCCTCATCATTCGCAAGCGCGGCTCGGGCAACTACATCGCGCCCAAGCTGGAGCAGCCGCTGACACGCCTGACCAGCTTCTCCGAAGAGCTGCACCAGCGCGGCTTCGTGCCCAGCTCGCGCTGGCTGCTGCGCGGCTTCACGCCGGCCGCACCCGACGAGCAGCTGTCGCTGGAGCTCAAGAGCGGCGAGCGCGTCGCGCGGCTGGAGCGGCTGCGTTTGGCGGACCAGGTCGTCATGGCCTACGAGGTCAGCGTGCTGCCGCAGTCGGTGTTGCCCGACCCGCAGAAGGTCGAGGCGTCGCTCTACACCCACCTGGGCGACCGCGCCCCCGTGCGCGCGCTGCAGCACATCCGCGCGCTGAACGCGGACGCCAAGCTCGCCGGCCTGCTGGAGGTGGCGTTGGGCGCCGCCGTGCTCTTCATCACACGCGTCGGCTACCTGGCTTCCGGCCAGGCCGTCGAGCTGACGCATTCCTACTGCCGCAGCGACTACTACGACTTCGTTGCCGAGATGCGCAGGGACTGATGAAACGACGACTTGAAGGCGACATCCTCACGCCGCAAGGCGTCGTGAGTGGCTGCCTGGACATCGAGCGCGGGCGCATTGCCAATGTCAGCGGCACGCCCATCGACCCCGCACGTGCCGGCGAGAACGGCCGCGCCATGCTGCTGCCCGGTTTCATCGACACCCATGTGCACGGCGGCGGCGGCCGCGACACGATGGAGGGTGGCGACGCCATCGCGACCATCGCGCGCCGCCATGCCCGCCACGGCACCACCAGCCTGCTGGCGACGACGATGACGGCACCACTGCGCGACATCGAGGCCGCGCTGAAGGCGCTGGGTCCGGTGTGCCGAGAGCGGGGCGCGCAGTCGGCGCGCGTGCTGGGCGTGCACCTCGAAGGCCCCTACATCAACCCGGGGCGTCTCGGCGCGCAGCCCGCGCACGCCATCCCCGCAACGCTGGCCGAGGTGCAGCGGCTCAACGAATTCGCGCCCATCAAGGTGCTGACGCTCGCGCCCGAGATGCCCGGCCACCTCGCGCTGATCGGCCCGCTGCGCGACGCCGGCATCCGCGTGCAGATCGGCCACAGCAACGGCAGCTACGCCGACGGCGTGGCCGCGCTGCAGGCCGGCGCGTCCGGTTTCACCCACCTCTTCAACGCGATGAGTGCGCTGCATCACCGCGAGCCCGGCATGGTGGGCGCGGCGCTGGCGCATGCCGAGTACGCCGAGCTGATTCCCGACCTGTTGCACGTGCACCCCGGCGCGATCCGCGCGGCGCTGCGCTGCATCCCGGGTCTGTTCTGCGTGACCGACTCGACGGCCGCGGCCGGCATGCCCGATGGCGAGTACCGGCTGGGCGAGCACACGGTGCACAAGTGCCTGGGCGGCGTGCGCCTGGCGGATGGCCCCCATGCGGGCACGCTGGCCGGCAGCGCACTGACGATGGACCAGGCGCTGCGCAATCTCGTGCACGTGCTGGGCCTGTCGCTGCCGGAGGCGTCGCGGCGCGTGTCCACGGCGGCGGCGGACTACCTGGGCCTGCCTGACCGCGGGCGCCTGAGCGAAGGGGCCTGGGCCGATGTGGTGGTGATGGATGCCGGGCTGACGCTGCGGCAGGTGTTTGTGGAAGGTGAAGAGATCGATGTCGTCGTTGATGCTTGAAGAGGCGCTGAGCGCGCCGGACGCGGTGGCCCGCCAGTTGGCGGCCGACCCGCTCAGTTACGCCCGCCTGGGCCAGGCTTTGCAGGAGGTGCCGCCCACCAGCGTGCTGACGATTGCCCGCGGCAGCTCCGACCATGCGGCCCACTACCTGGCCTATCTCGTCATGGCGCGGCTGGGGCGCCTCGTCACGTCGCTGCCCATGTCGCTGATCACGCTGTACCAGAGCCGCATCCACTGCGAGGGCCTGCTGTCGCTGGCGTTCTCGCAGTCGGGGCAGAGCCCGGACCTGATCGCGCCAACGACCTTCTTCCGCGAAGGCGGTGCGCGCACCGTGGCCTTCGTCAACGCCAGCGGCTCGCCGCTCGCGGCTGCGGCCGAGCATGTATTCGAGCTGCATGCCGGCCCGGAGAAGAGCGTGGCCGCGACCAAGAGCTACATCGCCCAGTTGGTGGCCGGCGCCCGCGTCGTCGCCGCCTGGCAGCAGGACGATGCGCTGCGCGCCGCGCTGGACGTGCTGCCGATCGCGCTGGAGCAGGCGAGCCAGCTCGACTGGAGCGCCGCGCTGCCGGTGCTGCAGGACGCCGACCGTCTCTTCGTGCTGGGCCGTGGCACCGGTCAGGCCGTGGCGATGGAGGCGGCGTTGAAGCTGAAGGAAACCTGCGGCATCCAGGCCGAGGCGTTCTCGGGTGCAGAGGTCAAGCACGGCCCGATGGCGCTGGTGCGCGACGGCTACCCGCTGCTGGTGTTCGCGCCGCGCGGCCCGGCGCAGGCCGGCCTGCTGGCGATTGCCGAAGAAATGCGCAGCCGCGGTGGCCGTGTGCTGCTCGCCGCGCCGCTGGGCACACCCGGCGCCGAACTGCCGCTCGTCCCGACGGGCAACGAGGATCTCGACCCCATCGCCCTCGTGCAGAGCTTCTATCCGATGGTCGAGGCGCTGGCGCGAGCGCGCGGCTTCAACCCGGACGTGCCGCCGAATCTGGCCAAGGTCACCAAAACACATTGAGAAGCGGACCGCCATGAGCACCTTCGATCCCGGCCGTCTCGTGATGGTCGACATCCCCGGCCAGTCTCTCGATGCGCAGACGGCGAAGTTCCTGCGCGAGCAGAAGATCCGCTCCGTCTGCCTGTTCCGCAAGAACCTCGGCACCGAGGACGAGGTGCGCACGCTAGTGCGCGACCTCATCGCCGTGCTAGGCCCCGAGGCGCTGATCGGCATCGACCAGGAGGGCGGCGCCGTCGTGCGCGCCACGTTCCTGCCGCAGCCGCCTTCGGCGATGGCGCTGGGCGCCGGCGGCGACGCGGCGCGCGCCGAAGCGGTGGGTGCAGCGGTGGCGCGCGGGCTCAAGTCGCTGGGCATCAACTGGAACTTCGCGCCGGTGCTGGACGTCAACAACAACCCGGCCAACCCGGTCATCGGCGAGCGCAGCTTCTCCAGCGACCCCGACGAGGTCACGCGCCTGGCGCGGGCCTGGATGCAGGGCTCGCTGGCCGAAGGCGTGGCCTGCTGCGTGAAGCACTTCCCCGGCCATGGCGACACGCATGTCGATTCGCACCACGCGCTGCCCACGGTGGACAAGTCGCGCGCCGAGCTGGACGCGCTGGAGCTGCGCCCGTTCAAGGCGCTGGCCGGCGAGGCGCCCGCCATGATGACGGCGCACATCGTCTACCCGCAGATCGACCCGGACCGGCCGGCCACGCTGAGCCGGGCGCTGCTGGGCGGCATCCTGCGCCGGGACCTGGGCTACGACGGCGTCGTCATCACCGACGCGTTGATGATGAAGGCCGTGGCCGAACGCTTCGGCTATGCACGCTCCGCCGTCATGGCCATCGCCGCGGGCGCCGACATGGTGCTGGCGCAGGGCTCCAAGGAAGAACAGCTCGTGGCGATCCACGCGCTGCGCGACGCGTTCGCCGACGGCCGGCTGACGCGGGCGCAGGGCGAGAACGCCTGCGCGCGGCTGGACAAGCTCGCCGCCGCCTATCCGGCCCGCGCCGTGGACGACGCCGCCGCGCGTGCCGCCGACCATGCGCTGATGGCCGAGGCATGGGCTGCCGGGCTCACCGCGCTGCGTGGCGCCACGCCACCCGCACTCGACGCCCCCATCCGCGTCATCGTGCAGGGCGACGTGCCCACCGACATGGTCTCGGAGGCCGGCCCGAAGGGCCGCCAGGCGGTGGCCTTGTTCGACGCGTTCACGGACGCCCAGGTGCAGATGGTGGACGACATCGCCCAGCTCGACTGGTCCACGGTGCCGCAGGACGGCCGTGCCAACGTGCTGGTGTCCACGCGCCGGGCCCGCTACGGCCCCGCCGCGCAGGGTTGGCGGCCTGACCTGCACATTGCGCTGTGGAACCCGTACCAGGCGCTGGACGTGGCCGGGCCGACGGTGCTGACGTGGGGATTCGCGCCGGGTGCGCTCGACGGACTCAAGTCGTGGCTCGAAGGCCGCAGCGAGGCCACCGGCCGTGCGCCCCAAGGACTGAACTGATGGACGCGAAGCCGGCCAACCCGATGCGCTGGATTCCCAGCCTCTACTTCGTGCAGGGGCTGCAGTTCTTCGTCGTCATGCTGATCGCCGGCTTGATGTTCAAGCAGATGGGCGTGGCCAACGACCAGATCGCGCGCTGGACCGGCCTGATCGGCCTGGCCTGGGCGTTCAAGCCGCTGTGGAGCCCGCTGATCGAGCTGGCGCGCAGCAAGAAGGCGGTGGTCGTCGCCATGCAGTTCAGCGGCGCCGCGGGCCTGGGCGCGCTGGCGCTGGCGCTGCAGGCGAGCCACTTCTTCGCGCTCAGCGTGGCGGTGCTGTTCTTCCTGGCCTATGCGTCGGCCACGCACGACATCGCCTGCGATGGCCTGTACATGGGCGCGCTGGACGCCAGGCGCCAGGCCGCCTACGCCGGCTGGCAGGGGGCGTTCTTCAACGCGTCCAAGTTCCTGACGCTGGGCGGCCTGATGGTGCTGGCCGGCCACCTGGAGGCCGGCATCGGCGTGTTCAACGCGTGGTCGGTGATCTTCGCGCTGCTGGCCGTGCTGCTGGCGCTGCTGGCGGCCTGGAACGCCAAGGCGCTGCCCAACCCGCAGCGTGTGTCGAGCGAGCCGGTGAAGCTCGCCGAGATCGTGGCCGATTTCCTGCGCAAGCCCGGCATCTGGAAGATGGTGCTGTTCATCGTCATCTTCCGCCTCGCCGAGGGGCAGGTGCAGACCATCGGCCCGCTGTTCCTGATCGAGGCGCGCGACAAGGGCGGCTTGGGCCTGACCAGCGAGCAGGTCGGCGGCGTCTACGGCACGGTGGGCACGGCGGCCTTCCTGGTGGGCTCCATCCTGGGCGGCTACTTCACGTCCTGGCTGTCGCTGCGCCGGGCGATGCCGGTGCTGGTGCTGATGATGGCCGTGCCCAACGCGGTGTTCTGGGGACTGAGCCTGGCGCTGCCGACGTCGATCTGGAGCATCGGCGCGGCCGTGGGCCTGGAGATGTTCGGCTACGGCTTCGGCTTCGTCGGCATGATCCTGTACATCATGCAGGTCGTGGCCCCGGGCCGCTACCAGACGGCCCACTACGCGCTGGGCTCCGGCGTCATGCAGCTGGGCTTCATCCTCAGCAAGACGCTCAGCGGCGACATTCAGGTCGCGATGGGCTACCAGCACTTCTTCCTGTGGACGCTGGTGTGCGGCGCGCCGGCGCTGCTGCTGCTGCTGTGGGTGCCCATGCCGCGCGCGAGCGCATCCGGCGAGCCGGTGCCCGCATGAAGGCCGCGCTGCTGCTGCTGTTCGTCGCTGCGCCGGCGTTCGCGGCCGGTGGCGAATTCTTCGACGACTTCTCGCAGGCCGATCTCGACGCGCTGCGCGCCAGCGGCTGGGTGCTGCGCGACGGCACGGGCCACCCCGGCTTGCCTGGCGCGCGCTTTGCGCCGCAGCAGCTGTCGCTGGACGGCGGCCTGCTCAAGCTCAAGCTGTCTACCGACGGCACGCCCGCCAACACGACGCTCGCCCAGCTCTGCGCGCTGCGCAAGTTCTTCGTCGGCACGACGACGGCGCGGGTGCGCCTGCGCGACACGCCCGGCTCGCGCGACCCCGTCATCCAGAGCTTCTTCCTGGCCAGCCCGCTGAAGCACGACTACGACCCGGACTTCAGCGAAGTCGACTTCGAGTACCTGCCGCACGGCGGGTGGGGCGAGCCCGAGACGCGGCTCTATGGCGTGAGCTGGCAGACGGTGCGCATAGCCCCCTGGCAGTCCTTCAACCAGGCGTCCATCCGGCAGGGCTCGTTCGACGGCTGGCAGGTGCTGACCGTGCAGGTGGAGGCCACCCGCACGCGCCACTACGTCAACGGCCAGCTGATGGGCGAGCACACCGGGCGCAACGTGCCGGCCAAGCCGATGGCGATCAGCTTCAACCACTGGCTGGCCGCCGGTGCCGTGGAAGGCGAGCCGCGGGAGCATGCCTTCGAGATCGACTGGGTGCTGCACGAGGCCGGCAGGACGCTCAGCCCCGCCGCGATGCAGGCGCGCGTGGCCGCGCTGCGCCAGCAGGGCGTGGCGCGCCGCGACACCGTGCCCGACGCGGGCCTCACCAGCGAATGCAACCTATGAAGAAGACGATTGCCGCCCTCGCGCTGGCCGCCGCCGCCTGCGCCGCCCACGCGGCGCCGCCGGTGGTCGGCACCTACATCCTGGCTGAGCGCGGCGTGGACGTCGTCGAGCAGCTCAAGCCCGGCCGCGTCACGCACCTGCTCTACGCCTTCCTGCTGATCTGCGGCGCAGGCCAGCGGCCGCAGGAAGCGCAGGCCTGCGAGGGCCGGCCCAACTTCAGCATCGCGCCGCACGCGGACCAGCAGACCTTCTCGGCCGCCTTCGAGCGGCTGAAGGTGCGCGATCCGAAGGTGCAGGTGCTGGCCTCGGTGGGCGGCTGGGGCGGGTCGGACCCGTTCTTCCATCTCGCGGCGACGCCGCAGGGCCGCGCCGCGTTTGTGAGGCATGCGCTGGACTGGCTGCGCGCCCACCCCGGCTTCGACGGCCTGGACATCGACTGGGAGCACCCCGGCTCCAATGGCGCGGCCAACGGCGTGCCGCTGGGCAGCCCGGCCGATGCCGAGCACTACGTGCTGCTGATGCAGGACCTGCGCGCGGGCCTGGACGCGCTGGGCCGCGAGATGGCACCCAATGGCAAGCGCTATGCGCTGACCACCGCCATCGCGACGACGCGCGAGCAACTCGCCCGCATGGCCATGGGCCGCGCGGCGCCGTCGCTGGACCTGGTGTTCATGATGACCTATGACTTCGCCGGCCCGTGGACGAAGAAGGCCGTCAACCACACGGCGCTGCGCAGCGCGACGCCGGCCGGCGACGACAGCCTGGCCGCGTCGGTCGCCAACCTGAAGCGCGAAGGTGTGCCGGCGGCCAAGCTGGTGGCCGGCGTGGCGATGTACGGCCGCGGCTTCGACGGCGTGAAGGCCGACGGCCGCTACGGCAAGCCCTGGCCGAACGAGGACGGCTCGGTGGCGTTCAAGGACATCGCGGCACTGAAGGCCCAGGGCATGAGGCCGCAGTTCGACAAGGCCACCCAGTCCTGGGCGATGGTGGGCTCGGAGAAGTTCGTCGGCTACGACGACCCGCGCGCCGTGCGCGCCAAGGTCAGGTTCGCGAAGCAGCAGGGGTTGGCCGGGGTGTTTGCGTGGGAGCTGAGCCAGGACAATGGCGAGATCCTGGACGCCATGCAGCCCTGACAGCGATGAAACCGGTCCAGACCTGGCCGGCGGCCGATGAGCCGGCCCTGAAACAGCGCCTTGAGCAGCGTGCCGAACCGGTGCTGCTGAAGGGCCTGGTTGCGCACTGGCCGGCCGTGCAAGCGGGGCGTGCGGCGCCGCTGGCCATCTGCGACTACCTGCACCGCTTCGACCGCGGCGTGGAGGTCATGGCCACCAAGACGCGTGCCGCGGCCCGCGGCGTGATGGGCTACAACGACACGCTGACCGGCTTCGCCTTCGTCAAGGCGCGCATGACGCTGCCGGAGTTCACGGCGACCCTGGCGGCCTACCTGCCGGTCGACGGCGCGCCGTCCATTGCCGCGCAGTGCGCCAAGGTCAGCGACGTCATCCCGGGCTTTGGCGACGAGAACATGCTGCACGCGCTGCCCGGCGTGGTGCCCAATTTCTGGCTGGGCAATGCACTGACGGTGCCGGTGCACCACGACCACCCCTACAACCTGGCCTGCGTCGTGGCCGGACGGCGGCGCTTCACGCTGTTCGCGCCGGATCAGGTCGGCAACCTCTACATCGGCCCGCTGGAGCACACGCCGTCGGGCGCGCCGATCTCGGTCGTGCACCCGGGCGCGCCGGACTTCGAGCGTTATCCGCGCTACCGTGCCGCGCTGGCCGCCCGCCGCGTCGTCGAGCTGGCGCCGGGTGATGCGCTCTACATCCCGCCGCTGTGGTTCCATCAGGTCGAGGCGCTGGAGAAGGTCAACCTGCTGGTGAACTACTGGTGGCCGGTGTCTGGCGATGCGCAGCAGCCCACGCCCGCGGCCGCGCTGATGCAGGCGCTGAAGGTGCTGAACGCGCTGCCGCCCGCGCAGCGCGAGGCGTGGGCCGCGATGTTCGACCACTACGTCGTGCAGCGCGAGCAGGAGCCTGCCGCGCACATCCCGCAGGCCTGGCACGGCGTGCTGGCGCGGCGGCGCTGAGGAGGGACGGCATGCGAGCCATGAAGGAGCTGACCGGCGTCACGCGTGAGCGTTTCGAGCGCGAGGTGGTGCCGGGCTACGAGCCGGTCGTGATGCGTGGCGTGGTGGCGCACTGGCCGCTGGTGGCGCAAGGCCGCGCGGGCCTGGAGCCCTGCCTGCAGTACCTGATGGGCTTCGATGCCGGCACGCCGGTGGACGCCGTGCTGGCCAAGCCCGATGCCGTGCGCGCCTTCACGTACAAGCCCGAGCTGGACGGCTTCAACTTCATGCGCGACAAGCGGCCCTACGCCGCGCTGTTCGAGCAGCTCTGGCGCTACAGCCACTTTCCCGACCCGCCCAGCCTGGCGGCGCAGAGCGCGCTGGTGTCCGAGGCTTTGCCTGGCCTGGCGCAGGCCAACGTCTGTCCGCTGCTGGATGCGCAGGTCGCGCCGCGCATCTGGATCGGCAACCGCGCCACGGTGCCGGCCCATTTCGACGACTCGCACAACATCGCCTGCGTGGCGGCCGGCAAGCGGCGCTTCACGCTGCTGCCGCCGCAATGCGCGCCTCTGCTCTATCTCGGCCCACCGGACCACGCGCCCACGCCGGCGCCGATGTCCGTCGTGCCCGACCTGCACCGCGCCGATGCCGTGAAGTTCCCGCGGGTGAGCGAGGCGCTGGCGCAGGCGCACGTGGCCGAGCTGGAGCCGGGTGACGCGATCTACATCCCGCCGCTGTGGTTCCACCAGGTCGAGGCGTTGGCGCCGCACCTGAACATCCTGGTGAACTATTGGTGGCGGCCGGAGGCTGCGCCGGGCCGCCCCGACGACCTGCACCCGGCGGCGATGCGGCTGGCCATGCTGGCCCTTCGCCATTTGCCTGACGGGGAACGAGAAGGCTGGCGGGCGCTGTTCGGGCACTACGTGTTCGGCGCGCGCGGTGAGCAGTTGGCGCACATCCCCGAGGGTCAGCGCCATCTGTTCGGCGATGTGGATGCGGCGCGCGATGCCCAGATTCGTGACGACCTCGCAACGCAACTCAAGCGCTGACCTGTGCCGCCATCGGCAGAGGGGCTGGCACTCGCTACCAGAGGTAGAGCTGCAAAGTCTTGTCGCCCACGCGCGGCGGGATGTTGGCGAGCAGCTCGCGGTGATCGGGGAAGTTGCGCGCGCTGCGCGCCACGAAGTCATCCACCGTGTCCAAGCGGTGGCGCGCCTGGTGGGGCGTCGGCGGCCGCAGCTCCTGCGCGTCCGGAAAGATGCCCATGCCCGCCAGCAGCGCGTACCAGGACACGATGGGGTAGCCCTGCCCGAAGCGGCCGGCCTTCAGGCCCGCAGCCAATGGCTTGCGCGACATCCACGTCATCAGCACGCCCTGCAGCGATGCCGACAGCTTCATGTTGTCGGCGTTGGCGCGCCAGTAGTCGGTGTCGGCGCGCGAGTTGGTCTTGTAGTGCGCCACGATGTAGTCGCGCGTGTTCTCGAAGCGCTGGCGCATGGCCTCGTTGAAGGCGTCCTGCGCGGCGGGACCGAGGTCGCCTTTTTCCAGCACCTCCACCAGCATCGCGGCCGTGCGCTGCACGAACAGCAGCGCGGTCGCCTCCAACGGCTCGATGAAGCCCTGCGACAGGCCTACGGCCACGCAGTTGCGATTCCACTGCTTGCTCATGCGGCCCACGCGCATCGTCAGGTGGCGCGCCGGCACGGCTGAGTCCAGCAAGCCCAGGTGCTGGCGCAACTCGGTCTCTGCCTGGTCTGCCGAGCAGTGCGCGCTGCTGTAGACGTAGCCGTTGCCGCGGCGGTTGGTCAGCGGGATCTGCCACGCCCAGCCGTGGCGCAGCGCGGTGGAGACGGTCTGCGATTCGATAGGCCCGTCCAGCGGCGTCGGCATCGCGATGGCCGAGTCGTTGAACAAGTTCTCTGCGTAGGTGATGAACGGCGTCTGCAAGGCCTTGCCGATCAGCAGGGACGTGAAGCCGGTGCAGTCGACGAACAAGTCTGCCGCCAGGGTTTCGCCATCGTCGAGCTGCAGCCGGTCGATGTCGCCCCGCTCGTTCAGCAACACCTGCGTGACGTGCCGCTGCAGGTGCTGCACGCCGCGCGCCACCGCCTTGGCGCCCAGGAATTGCCCCAGCAAGGTGGCATCGAAGTGATAGCCGTACCAGACGTCGAACGGGAAGTCGGGGTGGGCGCGCGGCCCGCGGGCCTGACGGGCGAGCGCCGCGGCCACGAAGAAGCGGTCGGGGTGGGCGTGCACGTCGGCGCCGTCCAGCCGCTCATGCACGTTGTCCACGAACTGATGCATGGTCATGTTGTCCAGCATCGACGCGAACGGGTGGAAGTAGCGCTCGAAGCCAGGCTTGGTCGACCAGTTCTGGAAGGTGATGCCGCTCTTGTAGGTGGCATTGCAGGCCGGCATCCATTCGAACTCCTCGATGCCCAGGCCATCGAAGAAGCCGCGCAGCCACGGCGTCGAACCCTCGCCCACGCCGATGATGCCGATCTGCGGCGACTCCAGCACCGTCACCTTCAGGCGCGAACCATACGCCGACGTCGCCAGCATCAGCGCCGTCATCCAGCCCGCCGTGCCGCCGCCGACGATGCAGACGTGCTGCACGGGCGGCGGCGCGTCCGTGGAGCCCGCGGCGGGTCGTGCGGCGACCTGCTGGTTGAAGACGGTGGCGGTGTCGGTCATGGACGTTCGCAATGAAAAAAAGGAGCGTGTGTTGCACGCTCCCCTTCGATTCTGGTGATACGGCACGGCTGCTGGAACTCGAGGGTTCCAGCAGGGCCGGCGTGCATCAGTACTTGATGCGGGCGGTCAGGTAGAACTGGCGGCCGTTTTTGTAGATG
This sequence comes from Roseateles sp., assembly GCF_965229315.1. Classification (GTDB taxonomy): domain Bacteria; phylum Pseudomonadota; class Gammaproteobacteria; order Burkholderiales; family Burkholderiaceae_C; genus Pelomonas. The sequence continues at coordinate 76,938 of NZ_CBDDJA010000001.1, read as the reverse complement.
GCGCGCGGCTCGGACTTGAAGTCGCCGTAGTACTTCAGGATCGGGTCGTTCAGGTTCTGCGCATCCAGGCTGACGGCGAAGTTGTCGTTGAGCTTGTAGCCCACCGAGGCCGACAGCACGGCCACACCGCGTTGGTAATAGTCGGTGCCGCGGTCACGACCCAGGAAGTTGTCCGAGTTGTAGCCGTAGTTCAGGCGTGCCGAGAACTGGTCGTTCTCGAAGAAGCCGTTCAGGTTGGCCGAATGCTTGACCGCGCCGCGCAGCACGTGGCCGGTCACGTCGTGGGCATCGGCGTAGGTGTAGTTCGCGCCGATGCCGAAGTTGTTGAACACCGGCGTCTCGAACGCGAACTCCAGACCGGTGACGCTGGCCTTCTTGTTGATCTGGGTCGTCAGATCGAACGGTGCCGTGACGCGCTGGTTGGTCGGCGAGCCTTGCTGGCCACCGGCAGGGGTGACGTCCGTGGAGGCGATCACGCGCTGGACGCCGTCCGTGATGTAGCTGCCGATGTTCATGTGGAACGCACCCATGGACACGAAGGCGCGCGGCGCGAAATACCACTCGATGTTGGCGTCGAAGTTGGTTGAGCGGATGGGGTCGAGGTCGGGATTGCCGCTGGTGCCGGTGCCCACCGCCTTGCCGGTCGGGTCGGAATAGCCGCCCAGTAGCTGGGCTGCCGACAAGGCCGTGTAGTCGGGCCGGGTCAGCGTTCGCGACAGCGACAGGCGGGCCACGACCTTCGGCGTCACATCGATGCGCAGGCTGGCGCTGGGCAGGGCGTCCGTGTAGGAGCGGTCATGGTAGGTCTGGTAGTAGCCCGTGGGGTCGGTCCAGTTCGGACCGACGGCCGCGAATGCGGACGGCACATAGCCCGGCAGCGTCTTGTCGCTGGTCGGCACCCAGACCAGCGTGCTGGACTTGGTGCGCACGAGGCGCAGGCCCACGTTGCCGCTCCAGCCTTCGCCTTCCAGGTTGCCCTGCACGTAGCCCGCCGACGTCTTTTCCTTCACGGCGTATTCGTGCGTCACCATGCGGCGCGAGATGTCGCGGTTGGCGTATTTCGCGTTGTAGGCCGCCAGCGCATCCGCCGTCGGGTAGGTGATGCCGGTGGGGAAGCCGCCGCCCAGGCCGCTGCCGAAGTTGCCGGGGTAGGACTCGGTATAGGCGGAGGCGGGGAGCGGGTTGGCGAAGGGGTCGGTGCCCCAGTTCGGCCCTTGATTGACGATCGGGCCGTCCGTGTAGCGATCGTGCTTGGAGCCACGCAGGCCGAACTTCAGGCTGCGCAGCATGCCCGCGTCCAGCGTGTACTCGGCATCCACCTGCGCCCAGGTGTCCTTGTCCTGCACGACGACGTTCTGGTCACCGAAGATCCAGTCCGTGCCCGACGGTTTGAGCGCGGCATTGTTGGCGTTGCCGATGTTGAAAGCGGGCGCCTCGCCGCTGCCCTTGAGCTGGAAGCCACCGCTGGACGCGGTGATGTCGCCTTCGTACACGTCCTGGCTGATGGTCTTGCCCTTGCCGTGGGACGTGCCCGCGTTGCCCGACAGCTTCAGCGCCTCGTTGACCTTCCAGGAGCCTTCCAGGTTGATGAAGTTGGTTTCGGCCGACGCCTTGCGCGAGATCAGGTCGTAGACGCCGATGATCGTGGGCGTCGCGAACGTGTAGTTGGCCGACGTCAGGATGTGGGTCGCGGGATCGATCGTGACGTTGCTGATCGCGGGGCTGCGGCTCAATGCCCACTGGTTGGACAGCATGTAGTTGCGGTTGTAGTTGTCCGCATCCATCTTGGACGAGAAGCCCGTCAGCGTCACGTCGACATCGCTGGTCGGCTTGATCTGCGCGCTGATGACGCCGCCCTTGCGCTCGCGCTCCTGGGTGAACAGGGCCGAGCCCATCAGGTTGGGAAAGAGCGTGCCCGCAGGGATGCCGGCGGCGACGGCCGCGGGGTTGGTGGCGGCGGTGATGGGGGTCAGCGACATCGCGCCGTCATGTGCGAAGGTCTCGACGCCGTCACGACGCAGGTGGCGCTTTTCGTCGAAGGCCTGCACCAGCACGCCGAAGGTCTTGGAATCGTTCTTCCAGGCGAGCAGGGCGCTCAGCTGCGGGTCCGTCTTCTTGGGCAGATCGGCGTAGACGGCGCCCAGGCTGGCCTCGAAGGTCAGCGCTTTGGCGAAGTCCAGCGGCTTGCGGGTGATGATGTTCACCGCGCCAGCCGTGCCGCCTTCGATGTCGGAGGCCGAAGCGTTCTTGTGTACCTCGACGCGGCTCACCAGTTCGGACGGCAGCAGCGAGAAGCTGACGCTGCGGCCCACGCCGGCGCCGGTCTGGTCCAGCACGAACCAGTCGCCGTTGGCGACCGAGTGGCCGTCCAGCAGCGTCTGCGTCAGGCTCGGGTTGGTGCCGCGCAGGCCCACGCGGTCACGCTCGTCGAAGCCACCGGAGCCGCCCGACGGGCTGTTCAGGATGGTGACGCCGGGAATGCGCGCCAGCGAGTCGGCCACGTTCTTGTCAGGCATCTTGCCGATGTCTTCGGCCGAGATGACGTCGATGTGGGTGTCGGCGTTGCGCTTGACGCTGAGCGACTTTTCCTGAGACGCACGGATGCCGGTCACGGTGACCGTTTCCAGCTGCTGCGAAGCCGGTGCCTGCTGCTGTGCCATGGCGGCGCCACCGGCGCCGAGCAAGGCGATGAACACCGCCTGCGAGATGGGGGTCTGCTTGACCTTCATGTACTGTTCCTCGTTGTGGCCAATGAAATCGGGGCGGCGGTGTTCGTTGTGTGCTGGACGCATACCACCTTCAGTCCGGTTGCTGCTGCGCTTGTCCTCGGGCACATGGTGCAACCAGTGCGATGCCACTATAGCGATGGATAACGCCACTTTGGTACCAATCTAGGCTGAGTAGTTTCCCTGGTGCCGTGGAGGAATGCGTCCATGCGGCCGGCCCCTCTCTGGGAGGATCAAATCCGCATGCAAAATTGGTATGCAATTGGACTTTTCGACGGGCTGCCCGGTGTTGCAAATGGGCGACGAGGTGTGGTCGTCGGCTGCCGGCCGGCAGCGCGCGGCGCGGGGTTTGCGGGAGGGGGTGCTTTTTGCGCCATCTCCGACGGGCCTGTGCCGCCGGGTGTGTGGCCTCTGGCGCGAGCCGCCGACGCGGCCGCGCATGAACTTCCCGCGCCTCTGTTGCGCCACGTTCGACGTGTGCTATAGTTGCGGGCTTGCCTCAGGAGGGGTGGCCGAGTGGTTAAAGGCAGCAGACTGTAAATCTGCCCGCATTGCGTACGCTGGTTCGAATCCAGCCTCCTCCACCAAGACTTTCAGTCGAGGCAGCTTTGTTTTGACTCCCAGGGCGGGAGTAGTTCAATGGTAGAACCTTAGCCTTCCAAGCTAATGACACGGGTTCGATTCCCGTTTCCCGCTCCATCGAGCGGAGCTTGGTCGGCAGACGTCGACACCGGTTTGCCGGCCAGCGGTTCAGCAATGGACATGGCGCCAAACCCGTGCCGATGCCCATGTGGCTCAGTGGTAGAGCACTCCCTTGGTAAGGGAGAGGTCACGCGTTCGATCCGCGTCATGGGCACCACACCTTTTCTCTTTTTCTACTCGTTTCAACGGGTTCGCCTCAGGAGCGCAAGATGGCAAAAGGCAAGTTTGAACGGACCAAGCCGCACGTGAACGTGGGCACGATTGGTCACGTTGACCACGGCAAGACGACGCTGACGGCGGCGATCGCGACGGTTCTGTCGAAGAAGTTCGGCGGCGAGGCCAAGGCCTACGACCAGATCGACGCAGCGCCGGAAGAAAAGGCCCGCGGCATCACGATCAACACCGCGCACGTCGAGTACGAGACGGCCAACCGCCACTACGCGCACGTTGACTGCCCCGGCCACGCCGACTACGTCAAGAACATGATCACCGGTGCCGCCCAGATGGACGGCGCGATCCTGGTGTGCTCGGCCGCTGACGGCCCGATGCCGCAAACCCGCGAGCACATCCTGCTGGCTCGCCAGGTCGGCGTGAAGTACATCATCGTCTTCCTGAACAAGTGCGACATGGTCGACGACGCCGAGCTGCTTGAGCTCGTCGAAATGGAAGTGCGCGAGCTGCTGAGCAAGTACGACTTCCCCGGCGACGACACCCCCATCATCAAGGGTTCGGCCAAGCTGGCGCTGGAAGGCGACACGGGCGACCTGGGCGAGCAGGCCATCATGCGCCTGGCCGATGCGCTGGACACCTACATCCCCCAGCCGGACCGTGCCGTTGACGGCGCCTTCCTGCTGCCGGTGGAAGACGTGTTCTCCATCTCCGGCCGCGGCACCGTGGTGACCGGTCGCGTCGAGCGCGGCATCATCAAGGTCGGCGAAGAAATCGAAATCGTGGGCATCCGCGAAGTCCAGAAGACCACGGTCACGGGCGTCGAAATGTTCCGCAAGCTGCTGGACCAAGGTCAAGCGGGCGACAACGTCGGCATCCTGCTGCGCGGCACCAAGCGCGAAGACGTCGAGCGCGGCCAAGTGCTGGCCAAGCCCGGCACCATCAAGCCCCACACCCACTTCACCGCTGAGATCTACGTTCTGAGCAAGGAAGAGGGCGGCCGCCACACGCCGTTCTTCAACAACTACCGTCCCCAGTTCTACTTCCGCACGACGGACGTGACCGGTGCGGTGGAGCTGCCCAAGGACAAGGAAATGGTCATGCCTGGCGACAACGTCGGCATCACCGTGAAGCTGATCGCCCCGATCGCGATGGAAACCGGCCTGCGGTTCGCCATCCGTGAAGGTGGCCGCACCGTCGGCTCCGGCGTCGTCGCCACGATCCTCGCGTAAGTTTTCAAGGCCACAGGGGCATAGCTCAATTGGCAGAGCGTCGGTCTCCAAAACCGAAGGTTGGGGGTTCGAGACCCTCTGCCCCTGCCAACAGTCGCTGATCACGACGGTTGGTTTTCCTGGCAACAAGAGCATCGGCCCGCGAGAGTGATCTCGGCGGGCCTTGCTGCTGATGGCTTCAGGCCTCGGCGGCATCTGAAAAGCCGCCTCAAGCGCGGCGCGTGAAAGTGAAGTGATGGCGAATCCTCCCCAAGTCGAGACCGTGACCACCGGCGCCGATAAGGCCAAGCTGGCTGTTGCGGTGCTGCTGCTGATCGGTGCGCTGGCGGCTTATTACGGCCTGTCCAAGCAAGGCCCGCTGGTGCAGTGGGCCTCGCTGATCGTGCTGCTGGCTGCCGGTGTGGCGGCCTTCTTCACGTCCGAGCACGGCAAGGCGCTGATCGCCTACGGCCGCGATTCGGTGCGTGAGGTGAAGAAGGTGGTCTGGCCGACCCGCAAGGAAGCGACCCAGATGACCGGCTACGTGTTTGCCTTTGTTGTCGTGATGGCGCTGTTCCTGTGGCTCACCGACAAGACGCTGGAATGGGTGCTGTACGACCTGATCCTGGGCTGGAAGCGCTGATCACCGAGGCAAGGAATCCCAATGTCTGAAGAACAAGTCGTCACGACCGAAGCCCCGGCGGGCCTGCCCAAGCGCTGGTACGTCGTCCATGCCTATTCGGGCATGGAAAAGGCCGTTGAGCGCAACCTGCGCGAGCGCATCGACCGCGCCGGCATGCAGGACAAGTTCGGCCGCATCCTGGTGCCGACCGAAGAAGTCGTCGAACTCAAGAACGGCAAGAAGGCCGTCACCGAGCGCCGCTTCTTCCCGGGCTATGTGCTGGTCGAGATGTCGATGGACGACGAGTCCTGGCACCTGGTCAAACACACCTCCAAGGTGACCGGCTTCGTCGGCGGCGCCAAGAACCGCCCGGCCCCGATCTCGGAAGCCGAGGTCATGAAGATCGTCAACCAGATGCAGGAGGGCGTCGAGAAGCCCCGGCCCAAGGTCGAGTGGACGGTTGGCGAGGTCGTGCGCGTCAAGGAAGGCCCCTTCACGGACTTCAACGGGTCGGTCGAAGAAGTCAACTACGACAAGTCCAAGGTGCGGGTGTCGGTCACGATCTTCGGTCGTGCGACGCCGGTCGAGCTGGACTTCGCGCAGGTCGAGAAAGTTTGACGAGCCGAAAGGTTCGTCAAACTTCGCCGCTGGCCCAAAGGACCTACGGCAAAGTTTGACGGTCTAGAATCGCGGGTTTGGCCGGCGTCCCTAACGTCGGCCCGTGATCAGTCTGCAACGAGAGGCGGACAAGAGGAGCAAAGGTAGGACTTCGGTCCGAGTCCGATGCGTTAGCACTCAGGTGCCCAGGCTTGCCGCCCGGGCGCTGATTGGAGAAAACATGGCAAAGAAGATTGTCGGCTTCATCAAGCTGCAAGTCGCCGCAGGCAAGGCCAACCCCTCGCCGCCGGTCGGTCCCGCGCTGGGTCAGCGTGGCCTGAACATCATGGAATTCTGCAAGGCGTTCAACGCCCAGACTTCGGGCGCCGGCTTCGAGCCGGGCATGAAGCTGCCGGTGGTCATCACCGCGTTCGCAGACAAGAGCTTCACCTTCGTCATCAAGTCGCCCCCGGCGACCGTGCTGCTGAAGAAGGCCGCCAAGATCGAGAAGGGCTCGCAGCGCCCCCATCTGGACAAGGTCGGCAAGCTGACCCGCGCCCAGCTGGAAGAGATCGCAACGATCAAGACCAAGGACCTGACGGCAGCCAATCTGGACGCCGCGGTCAAGACCATCGCCGGCTCCGCCCGCTCGATGGGCATCATCGTGGAAGGGGTCTGACATGGCCAAGCTCACCAAGAAGCAAAAGGCGCTGGCTGGCAAGGTCGAATCGACCAAGCTGTACGGCCTGACGGAAGCCCTGGACCTGGTCAAGAGCCTGGCCTCGGCCAAGTTCGATGAGTCCATCGACGTGGCCGTGCAACTCGGCATCGATGCCAAGAAGTCGGATCAGGTCGTGCGTGGTGCCGTCGTGATGCCCAACGGCACCGGCAAGACCAAGCGCGTCGCCGTCTTCGCCCAAGGCGCCAAGGCTGATGAAGCCCGCGCCGCCGGTGCCGACGTCGTCGGCATGGAAGACCTGGCCGAGCGCGTCAAGGCGGGGGACATGCCCTTCGACGTGGTCATCGCCTCGCCGGACACGATGCGTGTCGTCGGTACCCTGGGCCAGATCCTCGGCCCGCGCGGCCTGATGCCCAACCCCAAGGTCGGCACCGTGACCCCGGACGTCGCCACCGCCGTCAAGAACGCCAAGGCTGGCCAGGTCCAGTTCCGCGTTGACAAGGCCGGCATCATCCACGGCACGCTCGGCCGTCGCTCGTTCGACACCGACAAGCTCGAAGGCAACCTGCGCGCGCTGATCGAGGCGCTGAACAAGTCCAAGCCGGCATCGAGCAAGGGCATCTACCTGCGCAAGGTCGCCGTGTCCTCGACGATGGGTGTCGGCGCTCGCGTCGAAATCGCGTCGATCAACGCTCAGACCAGCGCGGCCTGAAGCAAGTCCAGGCCCTCGTGGCCTGGTGCACTGAATCTGCCCCGGGCGAGTCTGGCCCGGGGCGACAAGATTGGTGGGGCGTCAATCCGGTTCGCCGGAGAGGCGCGTCATCCAAGACCGTTGGTGGAGACCCCTTAAATCCCGGCCTTCGAGCAATCGAGGGCGGGGAACCAACGCAGATGGCGGTCCCGCTGAAAGGAACGTCCGTGGCGCAAGCTGCGGCAAAAGTTGTGCAACAAGGCCCTGCCTTGTTGGATGGTTTCCTGACAGATGGTCGCTGAATCCCTGGCGCTCCGGAGGCTGCAAGGCCGAAGGGGCAAATGTGAGGAGTAGACCTTGAGTCTCAATCGCAACGAGAAGGCAGTCGTTGTCTCCGACGTCGCAGCGCAAGCTGCCAAGTCGCAGACGCTGGCGTTGGCCGAGTACCGTGGCCTCACCGTGGAAGCGTTGAACAAGCTGCGCGTCACCGCGCGCGCCCAAGGTGTGTATCTTCACGTGCTGAAGAACACCCTGGCGCGTCGTGCTGTCGCCGGCACCCCGTTCGAAGCTGCTGCGGAGAGCATGGTCGGCCCGCTGATCTACGGCTTTTCGGAAGACGCTGTCGCGGCTGCCAAAGTCATCGCTGACTTTGCCAAGACCAACGACAAGCTCGTCATCAAGGGCGGCGCGTACGGCGGCAAGGCTCTGGATGTCGCTGGCGTGAAGGCGCTGGCTTCGGTCCCGAGCAAGGAAGTGCTGCTGTCGCAGATCGCTGGCCTGCTGCTGTCGCCGGTGCAACGCACCGCGGCCGTGCTGGCTGCCCTGGCTGCCAAGCGTGGCGAAGGCGCTGCTTCCCCGGAAGCTGCTGCCGAAGAAGCCCCGGCTACGGCCTGATCGACGAACTAACGCGCATCACGTCAAGTCACGCGCAATCAATCTGTTTTAAGGAAATTCATCATGGCATTCGATAAAGACGCTTTCCTGGCCTCGCTGGACAGCATGACCGTTCTTGAACTGAACGACCTGGTCAAGGCCATCGAAGAGAAGTTCGGCGTGTCCGCCGCTTCGATGGCTGCTCCGGCTGCCGGTGGCGCTGGCGGCGGTGCTGCGGCTGCTGCCGAAGAGAAGACCGAGTTCAACGTCGTGCTGGTCGAAGCCGGCGCACAGAAGGTCTCCGTCATCAAGGCCGTTCGCGAAATCACCGGCCTGGGTCTGAAGGAAGCCAAGGACCTGGTCGACGGCGCACCGAAGAACGTCAAGGAAGCCGTGTCCAAGGCTGACGGCGAAGCCGCTGTCAAGAAGCTGGTCGAAGCCGGCGCCAAGGCTGAGCTGAAGTGAAGCCCGGGGATCGGGGCTGCGACGCAGCGCCGGTCCCACTCGCTTGAAAAGGGGTTGCCCGTTGGGCTTCCCCTTTTTCGTCTTTGCGGGTTAATCCTGCTTGAGAACAGCTGAAAGCACTCGGCGCAGTATGATGCGCAGTTCTTTCACGTGTTCTCTGATCCGACTGCAGAGAACCAGTTTGGTCGGACTCCGGTAAGCCTCCGATGGTGAGGCCGGGGTTGTCCGCCAGCGGTTGGTAGTGGCCAACCACCAAGCTAGGCAGCCGCCCGTCCTGGGCCGGTGAGCCAGCCAGTCGCCGACGCGGCTCGCCCCACGGCCAGGGGTGGGCTCGACACGGAGTGTTTATGGCGCAAGCAACCCCCTACAGCTACACCGAGCGCAAGCGGATCCGCAAGAGCTTCGGCAAGCGCGAGAGCGTTCTCAACGTTCCCTATCTGCTGACCATGCAGAAGGACAGCTACGTGGCCTTCCTGCAGAAGGACGTGGCCCCCGCCAAACGCAAGCCCGAAGGGCTGCAGGCGGCTTTCCTTTCGGCGTTCCCGATTGTTTCGCACAACGGTTTCGTCGAGATGAAGTTCCTCGAGTTCAACATCGCCAAGCCGCCGTTCGACACCCGCGAGTGCCAGCAGCGGGGGTTGACCTACGCAGCCGCCGTGCGTGCGCGCCTGCAGATGATCATCTATGACCGTGAATCGCCCCAGGCGAAGACCGTCAAGGAAATCAAGGAGCAAGAGGTCTACATGGGCGAAGTGCCCCTGATGACCGACTACGGCAGCTTCATCGTCAACGGCACCGAGCGCGTCATCGTGTCGCAGCTGCACCGTTCGCCGGGCGTGTTCTTCGAGCACGACAAGGGCAAGACGCATTCGTCGGGCAAGCTGCTGTTCAGCGCCCGCATCATTCCCTACCGCGGCTCCTGGCTGGACTTCGAGTTCGACCCGAAGGACATCCTGTACTTCCGCGTCGACCGCCGCCGCAAGATGCCGGTCACGATCCTGCTCAAGGCCATCGGCCTGAACCCCGAGCAGATCCTGGCCCACTTCTTCGTGTTCGACAACTTCCGCCTGATGGACGTCGGCGCGCAGCTCGAATTCGTGGCGGACCGCCTGAAGGGTGAAGTCGCGCGCTTCGACATCGTCGACAAGTCGGGTGCCGTCATCGTCGAGAAGGACAAGCGCATCACCGCCCGCCATGCGCGCCAGCTGGAGCAGTCCGGCACGCAGCACATCTCGGTGCCGGAAGACTTCCTGATCGGCCGCGTGCTGGCCAAGAACATGATCGATGCCGACACCGGCGAGATCATTGCCAAGGCCAATGACGAACTGACCGAAGCGCTGCTGAAGAAGCTGCGCCAGGCCGGCGTCAAGGAAATCCAGTGCCTGTTCACGAACGAACTGGACGAGGGCGCCTACATCTCGCAGACGCTGGCGTCCGACGAGACTGAGACGCAGCTGGCGGCCCGCGTTGCCATCTACCGCATGATGCGCCCCGGCGAGCCGCCGACGGAAGACGCCGTCGAAGCGCTGTTCAACCGCCTGTTCTACAGCACCGACACCTACGACCTGAGCCGTGTCGGCCGCATGAAGTTCAACGCGCGTGTCGGCCGTGACACGCCCGAAGGCAACATGAACCTGTCCAACGAGGACATCCTTGACGTCGTCAAGATCCTCGTCGAGCTGCGCAATGGCCGCGGCGAAGTGGACGACATCGACCACTTGGGCAACCGCCGCGTGCGCTGCGTGGGCGAACTGGCCGAAAACCAGTACCGCTCGGGCCTCGCCCGCATCGAGAAGGCCGTCAAGGAACGTCTGGGCCAGGCCGAGACCGAAGCCCTGATGCCGCACGACCTGATCAACTCCAAGCCGATCTCCGCGGCGCTGAAGGAGTTCTTCGGTGCGTCGCAGCTGTCGCAGTTCATGGACCAGACCAACCCGCTGTCGGAAATCACGCACAAGCGTCGCGTTTCCGCCCTGGGCCCGGGCGGTCTGACCCGCGAGCGCGCCGGCTTCGAAGTCCGCGACGTGCACCCGACCCACTACGGCCGCGTCTGCCCGATCGAAACGCCGGAAGGCCCGAACATCGGCCTGATCAACTCGCTGGCGCTGTTTGCGCAGCTCAACGAGTACGGCTTCCTGGAGACGCCGTACCGCCGCGTCGTCGATGGCAAGGTCACCGACCAGATCGACTACCTGTCGGCCATCGAGGAAGGCAAGTACGTCATCGCCCAGGCCAACGCCACGCTGAACGCCGGCGGCGAGCTGACCGACGAACTGGTGTCCGCCCGTGAAAACGGCGAATCGGTGCTGACCTCGCCCGAACGCATCCAGTACATGGACGTGGCGCCGACGCAGATCGTGTCCGTTGCGGCATCGCTGGTGCCGTTCCTGGAGCACGACGACGCGAACCGCGCACTGATGGGTGCCAACATGCAGCGTCAGGCCGTGCCGGTGCTGCGTCCCGAGAAGGCTTTCGTGGGTACGGGCGTCGAGCGCGTCGCTGCGAAGGACTCGGGCACGGTGGTCGCGGCTCGCCGCGGCGGCGTGGTCGACTATGTCGACACGAACCGCATCGTGATTCGCGTCAACGATGCCGAGACCGTGGCCGGTGAGGTCGGTGTCGACATCTACAACCTGATCAAGTACCAGCGTTCCAACCAGAACACGAACATCCACCAGCGCCCCATCGTCAAGCGTGGCGACAAGGTGGCGGCCGAGGACATCATTGCCGACGGTGCCTCCACGGACATCGGCGAGCTGGCCCTGGGTCAGAACATGCTGGTCGCGTTCATGCCCTGGAACGGCTACAACTTCGAAGACTCGATCCTGATCTCGGAACGCGTCATCGCCGAAGACCGCTACACCTCGATCCACATCGAGGAACTGGTGGTCAACGCGCGTGACACCAAGCTGGGCGCCGAGGAAATCACCCGCGACATCCCGAACCTGTCGGAGCAACAACTCGGCCGCCTGGACGAGTCGGGCATCGTCTACGTCGGTGCCGAGGTGAACCCGGGCGACGTGCTGGTCGGCAAGGTCACGCCCAAGGGCGAGACGACGCTGACGCCGGAAGAGAAGCTGCTGCGCGCCATCTTCGGCGAGAAGGCTTCGGACGTGAAGGACACGTCGTTGCGCGTCGATCAGGGCACGCAAGGCACCGTCATCGACGTGCAGGTCTTCACCCGTGAAGGCATCCAGCGCGACAAGCGCGCCCAGCAGATCATCGACGACGAGCTCAAGCGCTACCGCCTGGACCTGAACGACCAGCTGCGCATCGTCGAGAGCGACGCCTTCGACCGGATCGAGAAGCTGCTGATCGGCAAGGTCGCCAACGGCGGCCCGCAGAAGATCGCCAAGGGCACCAAGATCGACAAGGACTACCTGGCCTCGGTCGAGAAGTTCCACTGGTTCGATATCCGTCCGGCCGAGGAAGAGGCCGCCAACCAGCTGGAGTCGATCAAGAACTCGCTCGACCAGACCCGCCACAGCTTCGACCTGGCTTTTGAAGAAAAGCGCAAGAAGCTGACGCAGGGCGACGAGCTGCCCGCCGGCGTGCTGAAGATGGTCAAGGTCTACCTGGCCGTCAAGCGCCGCCTGCAGCCCGGCGACAAGATGGCCGGCCGTCACGGCAACAAGGGCGTCGTGTCCAAGGTCACCCCGATCGAAGACATGCCCTACATGGCCGACGGCACGCCCGCCGACATCGTGCTGAACCCGCTGGGCGTCCCGTCGCGGATGAACGTGGGCCAGGTGCTGGAAGTGCACCTGGGCTGGGCCGGCAAGGGCATCGGCCAGCGCATCGGCGACATGCTGCAGCAGCACAGCAAGGTGGCTGAGCTGCGCAAGCTGTTCGACGAGCTCTACAACCAGAGCGGCGGCAAGACCGAGAACATCGACGACCTGACCGACACCGAAGTGCTGGAGATGGCCGCGAATCTGTCGAAGGGCGTGCCCTTCGCGACGCCGGTCTTCGACGGTGCCAAGGAAGAGGAAATCCGCGGCATGCTCAAGCTCGCCTACCCGGACGACATCGCCGCCAAGAAGGGCCTGACCGCCACGCGCACCCAGGCCTGGCTGTGCGACGGCCGTACCGGCGAGCAGTTCGAACGCCCGGTCACCGTCGGCTACATGCACGTGCTGAAGCTGCACCACCTGGTGGACGACAAGATGCACGCCCGCTCGACCGGCCCGTACTCGCTCGTCACGCAGCAACCGCTGGGCGGCAAGGCGCAGTTCGGCGGCCAGCGTTTCGGCGAAATGGAAGTGTGGGCGCTGGAAGCCTATGGCGCCTCGTACATCCTGCAGGAAATGCTGACGGTCAAGTCCGACGACGTGAATGGCCGCACCAAGGTGTACGAGTCCATCGTCAAGGGCGAACACGCCATCGAAGCGGGCATGCCCGAATCGTTCAATGTGCTGGTCAAGGAAATCCGCTCCTTGGGCATCGACATTGAACTGGAACGCAATTAAGGAGCAGATGCATGAAGGGACTACTCGACCTTTTCAAGCAATTCACCCCCGATGAGCATTTCGATGCCATCAAGATCGGCCTGGCTTCCCCGGAGAAGATCCGCAGCTGGTCGTTCGGCGAGGTGAAGAAGCCCGAGACCATCAACTACCGCACCTTCAAGCCGGAACGCGACGGCCTGTTCTGCGCCAAGATCTTTGGCCCGATCAAGGACTACGAGTGCCTGTGCGGCAAGTACAAGCGCCTGAAGCACCGTGGCGTCATCTGCGAGAAGTGCGGCGTTGAGGTCACCCAGACCAAGGTCCGCCGTGACCGCATGGGTCACATCGACCTGGCCGCGCCCTGCGCGCACATCTGGTTCCTGAAGAGCCTGCCGTCGCGTCTGGGCCTGGTGCTCGACATGACGCTGCGCGACATCGAACGCGTGCTGTACTTCGAAGCGTACGTCGTCGTCGACTCGGGCATGACGCCGCTGAAGAAGTTCTCGATCATGAGCGAGGACGACTACGACGCCAAGCGCATCGAATTCGGCGACGAGTTCATCGCGCTGATGGGCGCCGAGGGCATCAAGAAGCTGCTGGAGGAAATGGATCTCGACATCGAGATCGACAAGCTCCGCAACGACATGACCGGCTCCGAGCTCAAGGTCAAGAAGAACTCCAAGCGCCTGAAGGTCATGGAGGCCTTCAAGAAGTCCGGCATCAAGCCGAACTGGATGGTGCTGGACGTGCTGCCCGTGCTGCCGCCGGACCTGCGTCCGCTGGTGCCGCTGGACGGCGGCCGCTTCGCGACCTCCGACCTGAACGACCTGTATCGCCGCGTCATCAACCGCAACAACCGCCTGGCCCGTCTGCTGGAGCTGAAGGCCCCTGAAATCATCGTGCGCAACGAAAAGCGCATGCTGCAGGAAGCCGTCGACTCGCTGCTGGACAACGGCCGCCGCGGCAAGGCGATGACCGGCGCGAACAAGCGTGCCCTCAAGTCGCTGGCCGACATGATCAAGGGCAAGAGCGGTCGCTTCCGTCAGAACTTGCTGGGCAAGCGCGTCGACTACTCGGGCCGTTCGGTCATCGTGGTCGGCCCGACGCTCAAGCTGCACCAGTGCGGCCTGCCCAAGCTGATGGCGCTCGAACTCTTCAAGCCCTTCATCTTCAGCCGTCTCGAAGCCATGGGCATCGCGACGACGATCAAGGCTGCGAAGAAGGAAGTCGAATCCGGCACGCCGGTGGTCTGGGACATCCTCGAAGAAGTCATCAAGGAACACCCGGTCCTGCTGAACCGCGCCCCGACGCTGCACCGCCTGGGCATCCAGGCCTTCGAGCCCGTGCTGATCGAAGGCAAGGCGATCCAGCTGCACCCGCTCGTCTGCTCGGCCTTCAACGCCGACTTCGACGGCGACCAGATGGCCGTCCACGTGCCGCTGTCCATCGAAGCGCAGATGGAAGCCCGCACGCTGATGCTGGCCTCCAACAACGTGCTGTTCCCGGCTTCCGGCGAACCGTCCATCGTCCCGTCGCAAGACGTGGTGCTGGGCCTGTACTACGCCACCCGCGAGCGCACCAACGGCCGCGGCGAGGGCATGATCTTCTCGGACATTCCCGAGATGATCCGCGCCCTTGAAAACGGCGCCGTCGAGATCACCGCCAAGATCAGCGTGCGCCTGACGGAGTACAGCAAGGACAAGGACACCGGCGAATGGGTGGCCGAGACCAAGCTGACCGACACCACCGTCGGCCGTGCGCTGCTGTCCGAGATCCTGCCCAAGGGCCTGCCGTTCTCGAACATCAACAAGGCGCTCAAGAAGAAGGAAATCTCGCGTCTCATCAACACGAGCTTCCGCAAGTGCGGCCTGAAGGAAACCGTGGTGCTGGCCGACAAGCTGCTGCAAAGCGGCTTCAAGCTGGCCACGCGTGCCGGCATCTCCATCGCCATCGACGACATGCTCGTGCCGAAGGAAAAGCACACGGTCATCGACCGCGCCGAGAAGGAAGTCAAGGAGATCGAGCAGCAGTACGTCTCGGGTCTCGTGACCGCCGGTGAGCGCTACAACAAGGTCGTGGACATCTGGGGCAAAGCCGGTGACGAGATCGGCAAGAAGATGATGGACCACCTGAAGGTCGAGACGGTCAAGGACCGTCACGGCAAGGACGTGGTGCAGGAGTCCTTCAACTCGATCTACATGATGGCCGACTCCGGCGCGCGCGGCAGCGCCGCCCAGATCCGCCAGTTGGCCGGCATGCGCGGCCTGATGGCCAAGCCGGACGGCTCCATCATCGAGACGCCCATCACGGCGAACTTCCGTGAAGGCCTGAACGTGTTGCAGTACTTCATCTCCACCCACGGCGCCCGCAAGGGCCTGGCGGATACGGCGCTGAAGACCGCGAACTCCGGCTACCTGACGCGTCGTCTGGTCGACGTGACCCAGGATCTGGTCGTCATCGAGGACGACTGCGGCACCGACAACGGCATGGCGATGCGCGCCCTGGTCGAAGGTGGTGAGGTGATCGAATCGCTGCGCGACCGCGTCCTTGGCCGCGTCACCGCCATCGATGTCGTCCACCCCGAGACGCAAGCCTCGTTGCTGGGTGCCGGCCACATGCTGGACGAAGACACGCTCGACGTGCTGGAACAAGCCGGCGTTGACGAGATCAAGGTCCGCACGCCGCTGACCTGCGCCACGCGCTTCGGCCTGTGCGCCAAGTGCTATGGCCGCGACCTCGGCCGCGGCGGCCTGGTGAACGTCGGTGAGGCTGTCGGCGTCATCGCCGCGCAGTCCATCGGTGAACCGGGCACCCAGCTGACGATGCGGACCTTCCACATCGGCGGTGCGGCCTCCCGCGCAGCCGTGGCGTCGAGCGTCGAAGCCAAGTCGGACGGCATCATCGGCTTCAACGCCACGATGCGTTACGTCACCAACGGCAAGGGCGAACTGGTCGTGATTTCCCGCTCCGGCGAGATCGTCATCTCCGACCCGCACGGCCGCGAGCGTGAGCGTCACAAGGTGCCGTACGGTGCGATCCTGAACATCAAGGCCAGCCAGACCATCAAGGCCGGCGTGGTGCTCGCGAACTGGGACCCGCTGACCCGCCCGATCATCACGGAATTCGCCGGCCAGGCGAAGTTCGAGAACGTCGAGGAAGGCGTGACCGTCGCCAAGCAGGTGGACGAAGTGACCGGCCTGTCGACGCTGGTGGTCATCGACCCGAAGCGCCGCGGCGCTGCCAAGGTCATCCGTCCGCAGGTCAAGCTGCTGGACGCCGGCGGCAACGAGGTCAAGATCCCGGGTACCGACCACTCGGTGGCCATCGGCTTCCAGGTCGGCTCGCTGATCCAGATCCGCGACGGCCAGGAGCTGCTGCCCGGTGAAGTGCTTGCCCGCATCCCGGTCGAAGGCCAGAAGACGCGCGACATCACCGGCGGTCTGCCGCGTGTGGCGGAACTCTTCGAAGCCCGCTCGCCCAAGGACGTCGGCGTGCTGGCCGAGCAGACCGGCACGGTGTCATTCGGCAAGGAGACCAAGGGCAAGATCCGCCTGCAGATCACCGACCCGGACGGCAACGCCCACGAGGAACTGGTGCCCAAGGAAAAGAACATCCTGGTGCACGAAGGCCAGGTGGTGAACCGTGGCGAGCTGATCGTCGACGGCGCTGCAGACCCGCAGGACATCCTGCGCCTGCTGGGCATCGAGGAGCTGGCGCGCTACATCGTCGACGAGGTGCAGGACGTGTACCGTCTGCAGGGCGTGAAGATCAACGACAAGCACATCGAGGTGATCGTTCGCCAGATGCTGCGTCGCGTGGTCATCACCAACCCGGGCGACACGCACTACATCCTGAACGAGCAGGTCGAGCGTTCGGAGCTGCTGGACACCAACGACCGCATGCGCAAGGAAGGCAAGACCACGGCCACCCACGCGGATGTGCTGCTGGGCATCACCAAGGCCTCGCTGTCGACGGACTCCTTCATCTCGGCTGCGTCCTTCCAGGAAACGACCCGCGTGCTCACCGAGGCTGCCATCATGGGCAAGCGCGACGAGCTGCGCGGCCTGAAGGAAAACGTCATCGTCGGCCGCCTGATCCCCGCGGGCACCGGCATGGCCTTCCACGAGGCGCGCCGCGTCAAGGAAGCCATGGACGACGCCGAGCGCCGTTCCATCGCCTTGCAGGAGGCCGAAGAACTGGCTGCCGCGCAGATGGCGGGTGTGGACGCTGGCGACGGCTCGGCTGAATAAGCCACGGGGCCTCGCGCCCCGCAAAGCCGCCCCGGTTCACGCCGCGGGCGGCTTTTTCTTTGTCAGTCCGGCGACCACTGCTCCGGTTTCAGGATGGCAAGGCCACGCGGGCGGGCGCGCTTGGCCAAGGCCAGCAGCGCCTTGTCGCGCGACACCAGCCAGCGGGCGCCGAGCGCCAGCGCCAGGTCGATGAACTTCTGGTCGTCCGGGTCGCGGCACAGCAGGCGTGGCGACGGTTCGACGGCGTCGACCGCCTGGCCATGCGCATCGAACTGCGCTTCGATGAGGGCCAGGTCGGGCGCATAGCGAGAAGCCACGCCTCGGCTGAGCACGTGGCGGAGCTCATCGCGCATCGCCGGCGCGACCAGCCAGCGCAGCGCGCCCGACGTCAGCGCCGCCGCCAGGGGCGCCACGCGCGGATCGTTGAAGACCAGCCAGTCCATGACGACCTGGGTGTCGACGACGATGGCCGGGCGTGGGTCTGCGCCGGGTCTGCCGATGTCGGGCGCGGGTGGCGTGACGATGTCCATGGTCGGCAGCTTACCTGCGGCTTCGGACCGGCCCTTGTGCCCGATCGCCCGCCGGTCTACAATCCTCGGCTCTTCGCCTTTTGGGCGGCGCATCGCTGCGCGCTCAAAACGCTTGAACGTCACTTGAACGGGTGGCTGAACAAGCGCTTGAACAAGTGGGCGAGGTTCACAGACTTCAAACGGGAACAAGTCGTAATGCCAACCATCAATCAACTGGTGCGCCACGGTCGAGAGGCCGAGGTCATCAAGTCCAAGTCGCCTGCGATGCAGAACTGCCCGCAGCGCCGCGGTGTCTGCACCCGCGTCTACACCACCACGCCCAAGAAGCCGAACTCGGCTCTGCGTAAGGTCGCCAAGGTGCGCCTGACCAACGGTTTCGAGGTCATCTCGTACATCGGCGGTGAAGGCCACAACCTGCAAGAACACAGCGTCGTGCTCGTGCGCGGCGGCCGTGTGAAGGACTTGCCCGGCGTGCGTTACCACATCGTCCGTGGCTCGCTCGACCTGCAAGGCGTCAAGGATCGCAAGCAGTCGCGTTCCAAGTACGGCGCGAAGCGTCCGAAGAAGTAAATCGTTTGTTCGGGCTCAGCGCACACGCTGACCCAACGTTGTTGCGGCTGCTGCAATGTCAGCCAGCCGAGTAAGTGGATGACCCCAGATGTCGGTGGTTGTCCAGCGGAGTCAGGCCAGAAAAGCCGTCTCCAACTGAAGCAAAAGGAAGAGTGCCATGCCACGTCGTCGCGAAGTACCCAAGCGCGAAATCCTGCCGGACCCCAAGTTCGGTTCCGTCGATCTGTCCAAGTTCATGAACGTCATCATGGAATCGGGCAAGAAGGCCGTCGCCGAGCGCATCATCTACGGTGCCCTGGAGCAGGTCGAGAAGAAGATCGGCAAGGACCCGCTGGAAGTGTTCATGGTCGCCCTGAACAACGTGAAGCCCATGGTCGAAGTGAAGTCCCGCCGGGTCGGCGGTGCGAACTACCAAGTTCCCGTGGAAGTTCGCCCCGTCCGCCGGATGGCTCTGGCCATGCGCTGGTTGAAGGAATCCGCCCGCAAGCGCGGCGAGAAATCGATGGCGCAGCGCCTGGCCAATGAGCTGCTGGAGGCCGCAGAAGGCCGCGGCGGCGCGATGAAGAAGCGCGACGAAGTCCACCGCATGGCAGAAGCCAACAAGGCGTTCTCGCACTTCCGCTTCTAAACTCACTGTCTTTCGGCCGCCTCGGGTTTCTACCAACCCGCTGGCGGCTCCTGTCTTCTGGAGCAAACCATGGCCCGCAAAACCCCCATCGAGCGCTACCGCAACATCGGTATCTCCGCGCACATCGATGCCGGCAAGACCACCACGACCGAGCGCATCCTTTACTACACCGGTGTGAACCACAAGATCGGTGAGGTGCATGACGGCGCCGCCACGATGGACTGGATGGAGCAGGAGCAGGAGCGTGGCATCACGATCACGTCCGCTGCCACGACCTGCTTCTGGAAGGGCATGGACCTGGCTCGCCCCGAGCACCGCATCAACATCATCGACACGCCCGGACACGTGGACTTCACGATTGAAGTCGAACGCTCCATGCGCGTGCTGGACGGTGCCTGCATGGTCTATTGCGCCGTGGGTGGCGTGCAGCCGCAGTCGGAAACCGTCTGGCGTCAGGCCAACAAGTACAAGGTGCCCCGCTTGGCGTTCGTCAACAAGATGGACCGCACCGGCGCGAACTTCTTCAAGGTCTACGACCAGATGAAGCTGCGCCTGAAGGCCAACCCCGTGCCCGTCGTCATTCCCATCGGCGCTGAAGAAAACTTCACTGGCGTGATCGACCTCATCAAGATGAAGGCGATCATCTGGGACGAAGCCTCGCAGGGCATGAAGTTCAGCTACGAGGAGATCCCCGCCGAGTTGCAGGCCGATGCCGTCAAGTGGCGCGAGAACCTCATCGAAGCCGCCGCTGAGTCCAGCGAAGAGCTGATGAACAAGTACCTGGAGTCGGGCGACCTGAGCGAAGAGGAAGTCATCGTCGCCATCCGCAAGCGCACCATCGCCGCTGAAATCCAGCCGATGTTCTGCGGCACCGCCTTCAAGAACAAGGGCGTGCAGCGCATGCTGGACGGCGTCATCGACTTCATGCCGTCGCCCATTGACGTGCCGCCGGTGCCGGGCACCGACGAGGACGAGAAGGAAGTCGTCCGCAAGGCCGATGACAGCGAGAAGTTCGCCGCGCTGGCCTTCAAGCTGATGACCGACCCCTATGTCGGCCAGCTGACCTTCGTGCGCGTCTACTCGGGTGTGCTGAAGTCCGGCGACTCGGTCTACAACCCGATCCGCGGCAAGAAGGAGCGCATCGGCCGTATCCTGCAGATGCACGCCAACCAGCGTGAAGAAATCTCGGAAATTCTGGCCGGCGACATCGCCGCCTGCGTGGGCCTGAAGGATGTCACCACGGGCGAAACCCTGTGCGATCCGGAAGCCATCATCACGCTGGAAAAGATGATCTTCCCCGAGCCCGTGATCTCGCAGGCCGTCGAGCCCAAGACCAAGGCCGACCAGGAAAAGATGGGCATCGCGCTGGGCCGTCTGGCCAAGGAAGACCCGTCGTTCCGCCTGCGCACCGACGAAGAGTCCGGCCAGACCATCATCTCCGGCATGGGCGAGCTGCACCTGGAAATCATCGTCGACCGCATGAAGCGCGAGTTCGGCGTGGAAGCCAACGTCGGCAAGCCGCAAGTGGCCTACCGCGAAACCATCCGCAAGACCGCGACCGACGTCGAAGGCAAGTTCGTTCGCCAGTCCGGCGGCAAGGGCCAGTACGGCCACGTCGTGCTGACCGTCGAGCCGCAAGAGCCGGGCAAGGGCTTCGAGTTCGTCGACGCCATCAAGGGCGGTGTCGTTCCTCGCGAGTACATCCCCGCGGTCGAGAAGGGCGTCATCGACACCCTGCCGAATGGCGTGCTGGCCGGCTACCCGGTCGTGGACGTCAAGGTCACGCTGACCTTCGGTTCGTACCATGACGTGGACTCGAACGAAAACGCGTTCAAGATGGCCGCATCGATGGGCTTCAAGGAAGCCTGCCGCCGCGCCAGCCCCGTCATCCTGGAGCCGATGATGGCCGTGGAAGTCGAGACCCCGGAAGACTACGCCGGTACGGTCATGGGCGACCTGTCCAGCCGTCGCGGCATGGTGCAGGGCATGGACGACATGGTCGGCGGCGGCAAGGTCATCAAGGCCGAAGTGCCGCTGAGCGAAATGTTCGGCTACTCCACGTCGCTGCGCTCGGCCACGCAAGGCCGCGCCACGTACACGATGGAGTTCAAGCACTACTCCGAAGCGCCCAAGAACGTGGCCGACGCGATCATCACCGCGCGCGGCAAGTCCTGATCCGCTTCTGACCGAATCGTCTTCGCGGCAGCCCGCCCGTTTCGCCAGTCGGCGGGAATCACGGGCGTCGCGGAAACGCTAAACCAACAGACTGGCGAGATGCTCTTTTTGGAGAATTGAAATGGCAAAAGGCAAGTTTGAACGGACCAAGCCGCACGTGAACGTGGGCACGATTGGTCACGTTGACCACGGCAAGACGACGCTGACGGCGGCGATCGCGACGGTTCTGTCGAAGAAGTTCGGCGGCGAGGCCAAGGCCTACGACCAGATCGACGCAGCGCCGGAAGAAAAGGCCCGCGGCATCACGATCAACACCGCGCACGTCGAGTACGAGACGGCCAACCGCCACTACGCGCACGTTGACTGCCCCGGCCACGCCGACTACGTCAAGAACATGATCACCGGTGCCGCCCAGATGGACGGCGCGATCCTGGTGTGCTCGGCCGCTGACGGCCCGATGCCGCAAACCCGCGAGCACATCCTGCTGGCTCGCCAGGTCGGCGTGAAGTACATCATCGTCTTCCTGAACAAGTGCGACATGGTCGACGACGCCGAGCTGCTTGAGCTCGTCGAAATGGAAGTGCGCGAGCTGCTGAGCAAGTACGACTTCCCCGGCGACGACACCCCCATCATCAAGGGTTCGGCCAAGCTGGCGCTGGAAGGCGACACGGGCGACCTGGGCGAGCAGGCCATCATGCGCCTGGCCGATGCGCTGGACACCTACATCCCCCAGCCGGACCGTGCCGTTGACGGCGCATTCCTGCTGCCGGTGGAAGACGTGTTCTCCATCTCCGGCCGTGGCACGGTGGTGACCGGTCGCGTCGAGCGCGGCATCATCAAGGTCGGCGAAGAAATCGAAATCGTGGGCATCCGCGAAGTCCAGAAGACCACGGTCACGGGCGTCGAAATGTTCCGCAAGCTGCTGGACCAAGGTCAAGCGGGCGACAACGTCGGCATCCTGCTGCGCGGCACCAAGCGCGAAGACGTCGAGCGCGGCCAAGTGCTGGCCAAGCCCGGCACGATCAAGCCGCACACCCACTTCACCGCTGAGATCTACGTTCTGAGCAAGGAAGAGGGCGGCCGCCATACGCCGTTCTTCAACAACTACCGTCCCCAGTTCTACTTCCGCACGACGGACGTGACCGGTGCGGTGGAGCTGCCCAAGGACAAGGAAATGGTCATGCCTGGCGACAACGTCGGCATCACCGTGAAGCTGATCGCCCCGATCGCGATGGAAACCGGCCTGCGGTTCGCCATCCGTGAAGGTGGCCGCACCGTCGGCTCCGGCGTCGTCGCCACGATCCTCGCGTAATCAACTTTTGCTTCGCGCCGCGCGCCCTGCGTGCGGTTGCTAGCCTGCTCTTTAAGGAATCGCCATGCAAAAGCAAAAGATCCGCATCCGCCTGAAGGCGTTTGATTACAAGCTGATCGACCAGTCGGCACTCGAGATCGTCGAGACCGCCAAGCGCACCGGTGCCATCGTCAAGGGCCCCGTGCCCCTGCCGACGCGCATGGAGCGTTTCGACATCCTGCGTTCGCCGCACGTCAACAAGACGAGCCGTGACCAGTTCGAGATCCGCACCCACCAGCGCCTGATGGACATCGTCGACCCGACCGACAAGACGGTCGACGCGCTGATGAAGCTCGACCTGCCCGCCGGCGTCGACGTCGAAATCAAGCTGCAGTAATCCGAGGCCTTCGGGCCAGGAATGCAAGGCCCCGGCCCTGTTTCGACAGGCCGGGGCCTTGTCTTTTGGCGGGTGCTGATCAGGGCTTGCGTCGGGACTTCCCCTCGGGCTATACTCGCCAGCTTTTCCGGGTTGGGCCATGCCCGCTCGGATATTCGCGCAGCGCCTCGCAAGAGGTGCTGCACAGGTCAGCCCGGCCAATCGATGTCGGGTGTTCGCAATAGCTTCCGAGGCGTGAGCCGAGGGGGCTGGAGAAAAACATGAGTCTGAGCAACCGTCTCGGTTTGCTGGGCCGCAAGGTGGGCATGATGCGCATCTTCACGGACGATGGCGATGCCATCCCTGTGACGGTGCTGGACGTGTCCAACAACCGCGTGACCCAGGTCAAGACCCAAGAGACCGACGGCTACAGCGCCATTCAAGTGGCGTTCGGTGCGCGCAAAGCTTCGCGCGTGACCAAGCCTGAAGCCGGCCACCTCGCCAAGGCAGGTGTCGAAGCCGGTGAAATCCTCAAGGAATTCCGCGTCGAAGCCGACGTCGCTGCGCAGTACAAGGCTGGCGCGACCGTTCCGGTGACGCTGTTCGCCACCGGCCAGCTGGTCGATGTGCAGGGCACGTCCATCGGCAAGGGCTTCGCGGGCACCATCAAGCGCCACAACTTCAGCTCGCAGCGCGCGTCGCACGGCAACAGCCGTTCGCACAACGTGCCGGGCTCGATCTCGATGGCCCAAGACCCGGGCCGTGTGTTCCCGGGCAAGAAGATGACCGGCCACATGGGCGACGAAACCGTCACCACCCAGAACCTGGACATCGTGCGCATTGACGAAGCCCGTCAACTGCTGCTGGTCCGCGGTGCGGTCCCGGGTTCCAAGAACGGCCACATCGTCGTTCGCCCGGCCGTCAAGGTCAAAGTCAAGAAGGGAGCCAACTGATGCAGCTCGAGCTCCTGAACGAGCAAGGTCAGGCCACTTCCAAAGTGGACGCGCCTGACACCGTCTTCGCTCGCGACTACAACGAAGCCCTGGTGCACCAGGTGGTCGTGGCCTTCCAGGCCAACGCCCGCCAAGGCACCCGTGCCCAGAAGGACCGCGAACAGGTCCATCACTCGACCAAGAAGCCCTTCCGCCAGAAGGGCACCGGCCGCGCTCGCGCCGGTATGACCTCGTCGCCGCTGTGGCGCGGGGGCGGTCGCATCTTCCCGAACATGCCTGACGAGAACTTCTCGCACAAGCTGAACAAGAAGATGTACCGCGCCGGCATGGCTGCGATCCTGTCGCAGTTGGCCCGCGAAGGCCGCCTGGCCGTGGTGGACTCGATCTCGGTCGAAGCCCCCAAGACCAAGCTGCTGGCCGCCAAGTTCAAGGCCATGGGCCTGGACTCGGTGATGGTCATCTCCGACATCGTCGATGACAACCTGCTGCTGGCTTCGCGCAACCTGGCCAACGTGCTGGTCGTCGAGCCGCGCTACGCCGACCCGCTGTCCCTCGTCTTCTACAAGAAGGTGCTGGTGACCAAGGCTGCGGTCGAGCAACTCAAGGAGATGCTGGCATGAGCGTCACCAAATACTCCGAAGGCCGCCTGGCCTCCGTGCTGCTTGCGCCCATCGTGTCCGAGAAGGCCACGCAGGTTGCCGAGAAGCACAACCAGGTCCTGTTCAAGGTCCTGCGCGACGCCACCAAGCCCGAAATCAAGGCCGCTGTTGAACTGATGTTCAAGGTCGAGGTCGAGTCGGTCAACGTCGTCCAGGTCAAGGGCAAGACCAAGCGCTTTGGTGGCCGTGCCGGCCGCCGTGACCACGTCAAGAAGGCGTACGTCGCCCTCAAGGCCGGTCAAGAGCTCAATTTCTCCGGGGAGGCCGCGTAAATGGCCATCGTCAAAGTCAAGCCGACGTCGCCCGGTCGCCGTGGCGTCGTCAAGGTGGTGCACAAGCACCTGCACAAGGGCGCGCCCCATGCAGCTTTGCTTGAGCCGCAAATCCAGAACTCCGGCCGCAACAACAACGGCCACATCACGATTCGCCACAAGGGCGGTGGTCACAAGCACCACTACCGTGTGGTCGACTTCAAGCGCAACAAGGACGGCATTCCGGCCAAGGTCGAGACCATCGAGTACGACCCGAACCGCACCGCCCACATTGCGCTGGTGGTGTACGCCGACGGCGAGCGCCGCTACGTGATCGCCCCGCGCGGTCTGGAAGTGGGTGCCACGCTGCTGAGCGGTGCCGAGGCGCCGATCAAGGCGGGCAACACGCTGCCGATCCGCAACATCCCGGTGGGCTCGACCATCCACTGCATCGAGCTGCAGCCTGGCAAGGGTGCCCAGATGATCCGTTCGGCCGGCACCTCTGCCGTGCTGATGGCTCGCGAAGGTGTCTACGCCCAGATCCGTCTGCGCTCGGGCGAAGTCCGCCGAGTGCACATCGACTGCCGCGCCACCATCGGTGAAGTGAGCAACGAAGAGCACAGCCTGCGCCAGTACGGCAAGGCCGGCGCGATCCGCTGGAAGGGTATCCGCCCGACCGTTCGCGGTGTGGCGATGAACCCGGTGGATCACCCGCACGGTGGTGGCGAAGGCCGCACTGGCGAGGGCCAGGTCCCTGTGTCGCCGTGGAACACCCTGACGAAGGGCTACCGCACTCGCAACAACAAGCGCACGCAGACGTTCATCGTCTCGCGTCGCAAGAAGTAAGGGCTAGGCCATGACTCGTTCGCTGAAGAAGGGCCCCTTCGTTGACCACCATCTGATGGCCAAGGTCGACAAGGCTGTTGCCATCAAAGACAAGAAGCCCATCAAGACCTGGTCGCGCCGCTCGACGATCCTGCCCGAGTTCATCGGTCTGACGATCGCCGTGCACAACGGCAAGCAGCACGTGCCGGTCTATGTGTCTGACCAGATGGTCGGCCACAAGCTCGGTGAATTCGCACTGACCCGCACCTTCAAAGGCCACCCGGCCGACAAGAAGGCCGGGAAGAAGTAAGGATGCCAACGATGGAAACCAAAGCAATCGTTCGCGGCGTTCGCCTCTCGTGTGACAAGGGTCGCCTCGTGGCTGACCTGATCCGCGGCAAGAAGGTGGACCAAGCGCTGAACATCCTGGAATTCACCCAGAAGAAGGCGGCCGTGATCATCAAGAAGGCGCTGGAAAGCGCCATCGCCAACGCCGAGCACAACGACGGCGCTGACATTGATGAGCTCAAGGTCACCTCGATCTACGTCGAGCAGGGTGCCACGTTGAAGCGCTTCTCGGCTCGCGCCAAGGGCCGCGGCAATCGCATCAGCAAGCCCACCT
This sequence comes from Roseateles sp., assembly GCF_965229315.1. Lineage (GTDB taxonomy): Bacteria > Pseudomonadota > Gammaproteobacteria > Burkholderiales > Burkholderiaceae_C > Pelomonas. Next base: position 50,626 of record NZ_CBDDJA010000001.1, on the reverse strand, counting down.
GCCACATCTTCGTGGCTGTCGGCAACTGAGGCGCAAGGAAGAACATGGGACAGAAAATCCACCCGACCGGCTTCCGCCTGCCTGTCACCCGCAATTGGGCTTCGCGCTGGTACGCGAACAACCAGAACTTCGCCACGATGCTGGCCGAAGATCTGCAGGTTCGTGAATACCTGAAGACCAAGCTCAAGAATGCCGCCGTCTCGCGCATCCTCATCGAGCGCCCCGCCAAGAACGCCCGCATCACGATCTACTCGGCTCGTCCGGGTGTCGTGATCGGCAAGAAGGGCGAAGACATCGAGGCGCTAAAGGCCGAGCTGACCCGCCGTCTGGGCGTGCCCGTCGCGGTCAACATCGAAGAAGTGCGCAAGCCTGAAGTCGATGCCCAACTGATCGCCGATTCGATCACGCAGCAGCTCGAAAAGCGCATCATGTTCCGCCGCGCCATGAAGCGCGCGATGCAGAACGCGATGCGTCTGGGTGCCCAGGGCATCAAGATCATGAGCGCGGGTCGTCTGAACGGCATCGAAATCGCCCGTACCGAGTGGTATCGCGAAGGTCGTGTGCCCCTGCACACCCTGAAGGCCGACATCGACTACGGCTTCTCCGAAGCCAAGACCACCTACGGCGTCATCGGCGTCAAGGTCTGGGTCTACCGCGGTGACCGCCTGGCCAATGGCGATGCGCCGGTCATCAACACCCCCGCTGGCGCCGAAGACGATCGTCGCCCGCGCCGTAACGCCCGTCCGGGTGCTCCCAGCGGCCGTGGCCGCCCGGGTGGCGACCGTGGCCCGCGTGACGGAGCAGATCAGCCCGCTGCCGCCGCCCCCACGGGTGACGCAGCCAAGCCCGCCGCCAAGCGCGTGGTCCGCAAGGTCCCCGCTGCTGCCGGTGAGGCCAAAGGAGAATAAGCATGCTGCAACCCGCTCGTCGTAAATACCGCAAGGAGCAGAAGGGCCGCAACACTGGTGTTGCGACCCGAGGCGCCGCGGTGTCTTTCGGTGATTTCGGCCTGAAGGCCACCGAGCGCGGCCGCCTGACGGCCCGCCAGATCGAAGCGGCTCGCCGCGCGATCTCGCGCCACATCAAGCGTGGTGGCCGGATCTTCATCCGCATCTTCCCGGACAAGCCCATCTCGCAAAAGCCTGCCGAAGTCCGTATGGGCAACGGCAAGGGCAACCCGGAGTACTACGTGGCCGAGATCCAGCCCGGCAAGGTGCTCTATGAGATCAACGGCGTGCCGGAAGTGCTGGCCCGCGAGGCGTTCACGCTGGCTGCTGCCAAGCTGCCGCTGCGTTGCACCTTCGTGGCCCGGCAGGTCGGTACCTGAGGAAGACACCATGACGAAAGCAACTGAACTCCGCGCCAAGGATGTCGCTGCCCTCGAAAAGGAAGTGACCGATCTGCTGAAGGCCCACTTCGGCCTGCGCATGCAAAAGGCCACCCAGCAGCTGACCAACCACAGCCAGCTGGGCAAGACCCGCCGCGACATCGCGCGTGCCAAGACTGTCCTGGCACAAAAGAAGAAGGAGGCCACGAAATGACTGAGGCCCAAGTGAAGAACGTGCGCACGCTGGTCGGCAAGGTCGTCAGCGACGCCCGCGCCAAGACCGTGACCGTGCTCGTCGAGCGCCGTGCCAAGCACGAGCTCTATGGCAAGATCGTGGCCCGCTCGCGCAAGTACCACGCGCATGACGAGCAGAACGAGTACAAGATCGGCGACGTCGTCGAGATCAGCGAAACCCGCCCGGTCTCCAAGACCAAGGCCTGGGCTGTGACGCGTCTGGTCGAAAAGGCCCAGATCGTCTGAAGACTTTCGGTGGCATGACCGCCGAACAAGCCGGCGCGCTGGGAAACTGGCGCGCCGGTTTTCCTTTTCCAGCATCCAAACATTGGAGGACACCATGATCAAGGTTGGCGACAAGCTCCCGGCGGGCAGCTTGCAGGAGTTCATTGACGTCGAGGGTGAGGGCTGCTCGCTCGGCCCCAACAGCTTCGACATCGAGAAGGCCACGGCCGGCAAGACCGTGGCCATCTTTGCGCTCCCCGGCGCCTACACGCCGACGTGCTCGGCACAGCATGTGCCCGGTTACGTGCAGAAGTCCGATGAGCTCAAGGCCGCGGGTGTCGACGAGATCTGGTGTGTTTCCGTCAACGACGCCTTCGTCATGGGGGCCTGGGGTCGTGACCAGCAGACAGCCGGCAAGGTCCGCATGATGGCTGACGGCAGCGGCACCTTCACCCAGGCCGTGGGCCTGCCGCTGGACCTGACGGCGCGCGGCATGGGCGTGCGCTCGCAGCGCTACTCGATGCTGGTCAAGGATGGTGTCGTCCAGGCGCTCAACGTCGAAGCACCCGGCAAGTTCGAGGTCAGCGATGCCGGCACGCTGCTGGCGCAGGCCAAGTCGGCCTGAGTCGCGCGCATCCGCGGGGGCTGCCCGAGCAGGCCCCTGCAAAAAACTTCTGCGCAGGCATTGACGCCCCGAGGGTTCTCACTGCATAATGCGCAGCTTCGCCGAACGCCAGTGCTTCTGCCACGCAGGAGCCTCAAGCTGGTTTCGGATCCGCCCTCAACCGTTGGGCAGCAGGGCGCCAGTCGCCCGGCTGTTTGACTTACGGGCCCAAGACTGACCGACGCGCGGTGCCTTCAAGGCGCTGCAACTCGGGGCAAGTTGGGGACAGACATGATTCAAATGCAATCGCGGCTCGATGTCGCGGATAACACTGGCGCGAAGTCCGTTCAGTGCATCAAGGTGCTGGGCGGCTCCAAGCGCCGCTATGCGCACATTGGCGACATCATCAAGGTCAGCATCAAAGAAGCTGCCCCGCGTGGTCGCGTGAAGAAGGGCGAGGTCTACAGCGCCGTGGTGGTTCGTACCGCCAAGGGCGTGCGCCGCCAGGACGGCTCGCTCGTCAAGTTCGACGGCAATGCCGCCGTGCTGCTCAACGCCAAGCTGGAGCCGATCGGCACCCGCATCTTCGGCCCGGTCACGCGTGAACTGCGTACCGAGCGCTTCATGAAGATCGTGTCGCTGGCGCCCGAGGTGCTTTGAGCCCCCACTGTCTGAGGTAAGCCATGAACAAGATTCGTACCGGCGACCAGGTCATCGTGCTGACCGGCCGCGACAAGGGTAAGCGCGGCACCGTGTCCGCCCGCACCGATGTCGACCACGTTGTGGTTGACGGCATCAATGTCGTCAAGAAGCACGTCAAGCCCAACCCCATGAAGGGCACCACCGGTGGCGTCGTCGACAAGACCATGCCCATCCATCAATCCAACGTGGCGATCTTCAACGCCGCCTCCGGCAAGGCCGATCGTGTGGGCGTCAAGCTCGTCGACGGCAAGCGGGTGCGCGTGTTCAAGTCGACCGGCGAAGAGATCAAGGCTTAAGAGGTCCCTCATGGCTCGTCTTCAAACGCATTACCGCGAAAAAATCGTGCCCGGCCTGGTCGAAAAGTTCGGCTACAAGTCGGTCATGGAGGTGCCCCGCATCACCAAGATCACGCTCAACATGGGCGTGAGCGAAGCTGTTGCCGACAAGAAGGTCATGGACCACGCTGTGGGTGACCTGACCAAGATCGCCGGCCAGAAGCCTGTCGTCACGAAGTCGAAGAAGGCGATTGCCGGCTTCAAGATCCGTGACGCCGTGCCCATCGGCGCGATGGTGACCCTGCGTGGTGTCCAGATGTATGAATTCCTGGACCGCTTCGTGACGATCGCGCTGCCGCGCGTGCGTGACTTCCGGGGTATCTCCGGTCGTTCGTTCGACGGCCGTGGCAACTACAACATCGGCGTCAAGGAACAGATCATCTTCCCCGAGATCGAATACGACAAGGTGGATGCTCTGCGTGGTCTGAACATCAGCATCACGACGACTGCCAAGACGGACGACGAAGCCAAGGCACTGCTGGCTGCGTTCAAGTTCCCGTTCAAGAACTGAGGTGATCTGTGGCTAAAACTTCCATCAAGCAACGTGAACTGAAGCGCGAAGCACTCGTCGCCAAGTTCGCGAAGAAGTACGCAGAACTGAAGGCCATCATCGACGACAGCAAGAAGTCGGATGAAGAGCGTTACCTCGCTCGCCTCGAGCTGCAGAAGCTGCCCCGCAACGCCTACCCGACTCGCCTGCGCAACCGCTGCGAGCTGACCGGCCGTCCGCGTGGCACCTTCCGCAAGTTCGGTCTGGCCCGTAACAAGATCCGTGAGCTGGCCTTCAAGGGCGACATCCCCGGTGTCGTCAAGGCCAGCTGGTAATCGGCTCGATTAGGAGAAATCGCAAATGAGCATGAGTGATCCTATCGCCGATATGCTGACCCGGATTCGCAACGCCCAGATCGTTGAGAAGCCCAATGTCGTCATGCCGTCGTCGAAGTTGAAGGCAGCGATCGCCAAGGTCCTGAAGGATGAAGGCTACATCGATGACTTCGCCATCCGTGGTGAAGCCGCTCGCCCCGAGCTGGAAATTTCGCTGAAGTACTACGCTGGCCGTCCGGTCATCGAGCGTATCGAGCGTGTGAGCCGCCCCGGCCTGCGCATCTACAAGGGCCGTCACGACATTCCTCAGGTCATGAATGGCCTGGGCGTCGCGATCGTCACCACGCCGCAGGGTGTGATGACGGACCGCAAGGCGCGCGCTGCCGGTATCGGTGGCGAAGTGCTCTGCTACGTCGCCTAAGCGAGAAGGAGAGACGAACAATGTCCCGCGTAGGAAAAATGCCGGTCTCCATCCCGCAAGGCGTGGATGTGACCGTGTCGGCTGACTCGATCAGCGTCAAGGGCTCGCTCGGCACGCTGGTGCGTCCGGCCAACAAGCTCGTCGACGTCAAGAGCGAAGGCGGCAAGCTGAATTTCGTTCCCGCCAATGAGTCGGCTGATGCCGACGCGATGAGCGGCACGATGCGTGCACTGGTGGCCAACATGGTCAACGGTGTCAGCAAGGGTTTCGAGAAGAAGCTGAACCTGGTTGGCGTGGGTTTCCGCGCCCAAGCCCAGGGTCAGAAGCTCAACCTGCAGATCGGTTTCTCTCACCCCGTGGTGAAGGACATGCCGGCCGGCATCAAGGTCGAGTGCCCGACGCAGACCGAAATCATCATCAAGGGTGCTGACCGCCAGGTCGTCGGCCAGATCGCCGCTGAGGTGCGCGCCTTCCGTCCCCCCGAGCCCTACAAGGGCAAGGGCATCCGCTACTCGGATGAGAAGGTCTCCCTCAAAGAGACCAAGAAGAAGTAAGGAGCCGCGCCATGATGACCAAGAAAGAACAACGACTGCGTCGTTCGCGCCAGACCCGTGCCCGCATCGCGATCCAGCGTGTGGCCCGTCTGACGGTGTTCCGCTCCAACCTGCACATCTATGCCCAAGTCGTGTCGGAAGACGGCGACAAGGTGCTGGCCGCAGCGTCCACCGCCGAAAAGTCGGTGCGCGAGCAGCTGGGTGCCGAGGGCAAGGGTGGCAACGTTGCCGCCGCTACGCTGGTGGGCAAGCTGATCGCCGAGAAGGCCAAGGCCGCAGGTGTCGAGAAGGTCGCGTTCGACCGCTCGGGTTTCGCCTACCACGGCCGTGTCAAGGCACTGGCCGAGGCCGCTCGCGAAGCCGGCCTGCAGTTCTGACGCATCAAGGAATAAGAAATGGCAAAGTTTCAACCCCGCGCGCAGACCGAAGGCAATGACGACGGCCTGAAGGAAAAGATGATCGCGGTGAACCGCGTGACCAAGGTGGTGAAGGGCGGCCGCACGCTGTCCTTCGCAGCGCTGACCGTGGTCGGTGACGGCGATGGCCGCATCGGCATGGGCAAGGGCAAGGCCAAGGAAGTGCCGGTCGCGGTGCAGAAGGCCATGGAGTCGGCTCGCCGCAACATGGTCAAGGTCAGCCTGAAGAACGGCACCATCCATCACAACGTGGTGGGTGAGCACGGTGCTGCGCACGTCATCATGGCCCCGGCACCTGCCGGTACCGGCGTCATCGCCGGCGGCCCGATGCGCGCTGTCTTCGAAGTGATGGGCGTGACCGACATCGTGACCAAGAGCCACGGTTCCACCAACCCGTACAACATGGTCCGCGCCACGCTGGACGCCCTCAAGCGTTCCACCACGCCGGCCTCGGTCGCGGCCAAGCGCGGCAAGACGGTTGAAGAAATCTTCAACTGATCGCCACAGCGGAGCACAACATGTCTGACAAAAAAACCGTGACGGTCAAGCTGGTGCGTAGCCCCATCGGCTGCCGTGCCTCGCACCGTGCCACCGTGGTCGGCCTGGGTCTGCGTCGGCTGAACAGCCAAAGCACCCTGGAAGACACGCCCGCCGTGCGCGGCATGATCAACAAGATCGCCTATCTGGTGCAGGTGCTCTGAGCACCGCGCACATCGAGGACAAGACGATGGAACTCAACACGATCAAGCCCGCAGAGGGCGCCAAGCATGCCAAGCGCCGTGTCGGCCGTGGCATCGGCTCCGGCCTGGGCAAGACCGCAGGTCGCGGCCACAAGGGCCAGAAGTCCCGCGCTGGTGGCTACCACAAGGTCGGCTTCGAAGGCGGTCAGATGCCGCTGCAGCGTCGCCTGCCCAAGCGTGGCTTCAAGTCGCTGACGCTGAAGTACAACGCCGAGATCACGCTGTCGGACCTGCAAGTCCTGGCCGGCGAAGAGGTCGATGTGTCGACGCTGAAGGCCGTCGGCCTGGTGCCGCAACTGGCCAAGTCGGTCAAGGTCATCCTGTCCGGTGCCATCGAGCGCAAGGTCACGCTGAAGGGCGTGAACGCCACGAAGGGCGCCAAGGCGGCCATCGAGGCGGCTGGCGGCTCGGTCGCTTAATTGCTGTCCAAAAGGAACTGACTCAGCGTGGCTACCAACGCGAATCAGCTGGCCAAGAGTGGCAAGTTCGGTGACCTGCGTCGCCGGCTTGTCTTCCTGCTGCTGGCGCTGGTCGTGTACCGCATCGGGGCGCATATCCCCGTGCCCGGTATCGACCCGAACCAGCTCGCCCAATTCTTCAAGGGTCAGGCGGGTGGCATCCTGAGCCTGTTCAACATGTTCTCGGGCGGTGCGCTGTCGCGCTTCACCGTGTTCGCGTTGGGCATCACGCCGTACATCTCGGCTTCCATCGTGCTGCAGCTTATGACCTATGTGGTCCCGACGCTGGAGCAGCTGAAGAAGGAAGGCGAGGCGGGCCGCCGCAAGATCACGCAGTACACGCGCTACGCCACCTTGGGCCTGGCGCTGTTCCAGAGCCTGTCCATCGCGCTGGCGCTGGAAGGTTCTGCGGGCCTGGTGCTCAATCCTGGTTTCGGCTTCCGCCTCACGGCGGTGTCCAGCCTGGTGGCCGGCACGATGTTTCTGATGTGGCTGGGTGAGCAGATCACCGAGCGGGGTCTGGGCAACGGCATTTCGATCCTGATCTTCGGCGGTATCGCCGCAGGTCTGCCCGGTGCGATCGGTGGGCTGTTCGAGCTGGTGCGTACCGGCGCGATGGGCTACGGTTCGGCGCTGGTCGTGATCGCCCTGGTCGTGCTGGTGACCTTCGCCGTCGTGTTCGTCGAGCGTGGCCAGCGCAAGATCCTGGTGAACTATGCCAAGCGCCAGGTCGGCAACAAGGTCTACGGCGGCCAGTCGTCGCACCTGCCGCTGAAGCTGAACATGTCGGGCGTGATCCCGCCGATCTTTGCGTCGTCGATCATCCTGCTGCCGACCACGGTGGTGAGCTGGTTTGCGACGGGCGACGGCCTGCGCTGGTTGAAGGACCTGGCTGCCATGGTCAGCCCGGGCCAGCCGATCTATGTGTTGCTGTACGCCGCTGCCATCATCTTCTTCTGCTTCTTCTATACGGCGCTGGTGTTCAACAGCCGTGAGACCGCGGACAACCTGAAGAAGAGCGGCGCGTTCATTCCGGGCATCCGTCCGGGCGAGCAGACCGCCAAGCACATCGACCGCATCTTGTCGCGGCTGACGCTTGCCGGCGCGATCTACATCACGCTGGTCTGCCTGCTGCCCGAATTCTTGACACTCAAGTACAACGTTCCGTTCTACTTTGGTGGCACATCCCTGCTGATCATCGTGGTCGTCACGATGGACTTCTGGGCCCAGGTGCAAAGCTACATCATGAGTCAGCAGTACGAGTCACTGCTGAAGAAGGCCAGCTTCAAGCCCAACTGAGGGTGGAGAGCTGTTCTAAGGAAATATCTGTTTTAACCCACACGAAGTTTTGGCATGTCGAAAGACGACGTCATTCAGATGCAGGGCGAGATTGTTGAAAACCTCCCCAGCGCAACGTTTCGTGTGAAGTTAGAGAACGGGCATGTCGTCCTCGGACACATCTCCGGCAAGATGCGGATGCACTACATCCGTATCCTCCCCGGCGACAAAGTGACTGTGGAATTGACGCCCTACGATTTGAGTCGTGCTCGCATCGTGTTCCGGGCGAAGTGAGCTGTTTGAACCCCCGGACGCGTGTGAGCGCAAAAGAAGTTAGGCCAAGGAGCAGACCATGAAAGTTTCGGCATCCGTGAAGCAGATGTGCCGCAATTGCAAGATCATCCGCCGCAAGGGCGTGGTGCGTGTGATCTGCACCGACCCGCGCCACAAGCAGCGCCAGGGCTGAGCCCCCGCGCGCACGACAGGACTAGAGGACAACCATGGCACGTATTGCTGGTATCAACATTCCGCCGCAAAAGCACACTGAGATCGGTCTGACCTCGATCTACGGCATTGGCCGTACGACCGCCCAGAAGATCTGCACGACCTGCGGCATCCCGTTCGACAAGAAGGTCAAGGACCTGAACGACTCCGATCTCGAAAAGATCCGTGACGTCGTCAACCAGATGACCATCGAAGGCGATCTGCGTCGTGAGCAGTCCATCAACATCAAGCGTCTGATGGATCTGGGCTGCTACCGTGGCTTCCGTCACCGCCGCGGCCTGCCGATGCGCGGCCAGCGCACCCGCACGAATGCCCGCACCCGCAAGGGTCCGCGCAAGTCGGCTGCGACCGGCAAGAAGTAAGCTGCCCGAACTGAAAGAAGGTCAATATGGCAAAGGCTCCCAACAATTCGGCGGCTCAACGCGTTCGCAAGAAGGTTCGCAAGAACGTTGCTGACGGCATCGCGCACGTCCACGCCTCGTTCAACAACACCATCATCACCATCACCGACCGGCAAGGCGGCGCCCTGTCCTGGGCTTCGTCGGGTGGTCAGGGCTTCAAGGGTTCGCGCAAGTCGACGCCTTTCGCAGCCCAGGTGGCGGCTGAAGTGGCCGGCCGCGCTGCTCAAGAGCAGGGCATCAAGAACCTCGACGTCAAGATCAAGGGCCCCGGCCCGGGTCGTGAGTCGTCGGTGCGTGCCCTGGCAGCGCTGGGCATCCGCATCAACTCGATCTCTGACGTGACGCCCGTGCCGCACAACGGCTGCCGTCCGCAGAAGCGTCGTCGCATCTAAGTTCGCCGCATCTGAGCCCCACCTTCCGGTGACAGGGATATTGCAGATTCGGATGACAGTGCGATAATCGCGTGTTTTCCCGGAGCCGGCGGGCACTCAGGTGCCGCGCCGGCTTCAGTTTTGAGCCGGCTTCATTGCGAGCCGACGCTTAAGCCCACCGTCCAAGCCCACAACAACACCGGCTGGACTCGCGCAGGACGCCGTCGTGAAAGCGACGACTTTCGGCGTCAGATTGATCAAGGACACGCAAAGTGGCACGTTACCTCGGCCCCAAGGGCAAACTTTCCCGCCGTGAAGGCACCGACCTCTACCTGAAGAGCGCCCGCCGCGCCATCAGCGACAAGGTCAAGTTCGACTCCAAGCCCGGCCAGCATGGCCGCACCTCCGGCCAGCGCACGTCCGACTTCGGCCTGCAACTGCGCGAAAAGCAGAAGGTCAAGCGCATGTATGGCGTGCTGGAGCGTCAGTTCCGCCGCTACTTCGCCGAAGCCGAGCGCCGCAAGGGCTCGACCGGCGTGAACCTGCTGCAGCTGCTGGAATCGCGCCTGGACAACGTCGTCTACCGCATGGGCTTCGGCTCCACCCGCGCAGAAGCACGCCAACTGGTGTCGCACAAGGGTGTCACGGTGAATGGCGAGGTCGTCAACATCGCGTCCTACTCGGTCAAGGCGGGTGACACCGTCGCGGTGCGCGACAAGGCCAAGAAGCAGCTGCGCGTGACGGAGTCCTTCAAGCTGGCCGACTCCATCGGCCTGCCGGCCTGGGTGGCCGTGGACGGCACGAAGCTGGAAGGCGTCTTCAAGAAGGCTCCCGACCGCGACGAGTTCGGTGCCGAGATCAACGAATCGCTGATCGTCGAGTTGTACTCGCGTTAATGTTTTCCCCCGCCGGCCGCGCTCGCAAGAGCGCGGCCGGCGTTTCCTCGTCCGGGCCTCCAAGCCCTTCGAAGGCTCTGCCCGGCTGGTCCTCAGCCTTATCGGTGTAACGAACCGAGGGTATTGAAAGAAAGACCTCATGCAAACCAACTTGCTCAAACCCAAGTCCATCAACGTGGAGCCCCTGGGCGGTCATCGCGCCAAGGTCACGCTGGAGCCGTTTGAACGCGGCTACGGTCACACGCTGGGCAACGCCCTGCGCCGTGTGCTGCTCTCGTCGATGGTGGGGTATGCGCCGACCGAAGTGACGATTGCCGGCGTGCTGCACGAGTACTCGGCCATCGACGGCGTGCAAGAGGACGTGGTTCACATCATGCTGAACCTCAAGGGCGTCGTCTTCCGCCTGCACAACCGCGAAGAAGTGACCCTGGTCCTGCGCAAGGAAGGCGAAGGCCCCGTCACCGCGGCCGACATCCAGACCCCGCACGACGTCGAGATCATCAACCCCGAGCAAGTCATCGCCCACCTGTCGCAAGGCGGCAAGCTGGACATGCAGATCAAGGTGGAGAAGGGCCGCGGCTACGTGCCCGGCACGATGCGCCGCTTCGGCGACGAGCCGACCAAGAGCATCGGCCGCATCGTCCTCGACGCGTCCTTCTCGCCGGTCAGCCGCGTCAGCTACGCGGTCGAGAACGCCCGCGTCGAGCAGCGTACCGACCTCGACAAGCTCGTGATGGAGATCCAGACCAACGGCGCCATCTCGCCCGAGGAAGCGATCCGCGCGTCCGCCAAGATCCTCGTCGAGCAACTGGCCGTGTTCGCCCAGCTGCAAGGCACGGACCTGGTCGACGCCTTCGACCAGCCGGCCCAGCGCTCCAGCAGCTTCGACCCGATCCTGCTGCGTCCGGTCGACGAGCTCGAACTCACCGTGCGTTCGGCCAACTGCCTGAAGGCCGAAAACATCTACTACATCGGCGACCTGATCCAGCGTACCGAGACCGAGCTGCTGAAGACCCCCAACCTGGGTCGCAAGTCGCTCAACGAGATCAAGGAAGTCCTGGCTTCCCGCGGTCTCACGCTCGGCGCCCGCCTGGAAAACTGGCCGCCCCAAGGGCTGGACAAGCGGTAATCCGCTGCGCGCCAACACAAGAGACGGCCTGAAGGCCGTCATCGGATGACAAACGCGATGAAGCTCAAACTTCGGGCGTTTGATCGTGCACCCGGCAGTACCTGACACGGCTGCCGGCATCAACAAAGTGAAAAAGGAATAGCACCATGCGTCACCGTCACGGCCTCCGCAAACTCAACCGCACCAGCTCCCATCGCCAGGCGATGCTGCGCAACATGTGCGTCTCGCTGCTGCAGCACGAAGCCATCAAGACCACGGTCCCCAAGGCCAAGGAACTGCGTAAGGTGGTCGAGCCCCTGATCACCCTGGCCAAGGAACCCACGCTGGCCAACCGCCGCCTGGCTTTCGACCGCCTGCGTGACCGCGACATCGTCACCAAGCTCTTCAACGAACTGGGCCCGCGCTTCAAGGCGCGCCCGGGCGGCTACACCCGCATCCTGAAGATGGGTTTCCGCGTCGGCGACAACGCGCCCATGGCTTTCGTTGAACTGGTGGATCGCGCCGAAGGCGAGACCGCTGGAGAAGCCGTCGAGTAATCAGGCCCACGCCTGTTTCGATCAAAGCCCGCCTTGCGCGGGCTTTTTTACGTCTGGCGTCAGCCCAGCCGCGCTCGCAGCCATCTGGCAGGCGCCGCAAGCGCGCCCGCCTGAAAGACGCGCCGCCGTCCCTGCGGTCCCGACCCTTTCATTCGCGGGGGGACCGCCCGGAACTCAATCGATGCCAGCGCTACTCACACGCTGAGAACGACCGCCAGGTCGAGGGGCAGGCCAGGACTCCGGCAGAGGCTTCGTGGGGCGGCTGGCCCTTCATTGCCTCAACCCTGCCGCACGGACCCCGAACTTGCTGCTTGCTCGCCTGCTCCGTCCCTCGCTGCGCCGCGGCTGCCGCGCTGGGCTGCTGGCCGTTCTGAGTGCCGGCCTGCTGGCTGCGATGCCGGCATGGGCGGTGGGCACGCCACCGGTCGTGCCGCCCCCCAGCGAACTTGCCCGCCCGCCCGAGCCCAGCCGCAGTGTCGAACTGCCGCCGGAACGTCCGCCGGCTGCCCGCGAGCTGGGCAAGCCGGACGACGAGCTCAAGATCGACGTGCAGGCGTATGCCGTCAGCGCTGACGCCCCTGCCGCACTGCGGGAGGCGCTGCCGCGGCTGACCGCCGCCTTTGTCGGCAAGGAACGCGGCTTCGAGGATCTCGTGAACGCCGCCAACGAGGTCACCCGCTTCCTGCAGCGCGACCTCGGCTACTACCTGGGCTACGCCTACATCCCCGAACAGGTGTTCGACGGCCAGTCCGTGCGCATCGCCGTGCTGGAAGGGCGCCTGGACCGCGTCGTGCTGAACTGGAGCGAAGGCCTGCCGGTGAAGCGCGAGGTCGTCGAGGCCTACCTGCAGCGGCTGAAGCCGGGCGACGTGCTGACGGTGGACGCCGTCGAGCGCACGGTCTTCCTCATCAACGACCTGCGCGGCATCGTCACGCGCGCCGAAGTGAAGGTCGGTGCCACGCCCGGCACGGCCATCCTCGAATTCACGCCCCGCGCCGAGGCGCGCTACAGCGGCAGCGTCGACGGCGACTTCAACGGCTCCAGGGTCATCGGCGCGCAGCGGCTGGGCGCGCAGGTCATCATGGCCAGCCCGCTGGGCCGCGGCGACGGCCTGTCCGGCTCGGTGCTCAGCTCGGCCACCGGCGGGCTGATGTTCGCGCTGCTGGGCTACACCAGCCCCATCGGTGCGGACGGCTTCAAGGCCGGCGCGTCGCTGTCGGCCGTGCGCTACCAGCTCGACAAGAAAGAGTTCCCGCTGGACCTGCACGGCACCGGCACCACGATCAACGTGTTCGCCCTCTATCCCTGGGTGCGCTCGCGCAACCTGAACCTGTTCGTGCTCGGCGCGGGCGACGCCAAGAGCTACCTCGACAACGTCGCCTCGCTGGCCACGCGCAAGCGGGTCGACGACATCAACATCGGCGTCAGCGGCGACTTCCGCGACAGCCTGCTGACCGGCAGCGTCAACACCTTCGAGCTGAACCTGGCACAGGGCCGGCTCAACTTCGCCGACGGCACCCCCAGCGGCAGCGACGATGCGGCGACGTTCAGGAAGGTGAACTTCGCCGCGTCGCGCCTTCAGAACCTCATCAACGGCCGACTGCTCGCCTACCTCACCGTGCGCGGTCAGTACGCGCTGTCCAACCTGGACTCCACCGAGCAGTTCCGCGCTGGCGGCCCCAACGGCGTGCGCGCGTTCGCGCCCGGCGAGGGCACGGGTGATTCCGGCGCCGTGGCCAGCCTGGAGCTGCGCTGGCTGCCGCCGTCCAGCCTGTTCGGCAAATGGGCCAGCGAACTCGTGCTGGCCGCGTTCTACGACGGCGCCTTCATCCAGTACCGGCACGACCCCAGCCTCGTCCAGCGTGAACCGAGCTACGTCAACCACACGACGCTGGGCGGCGCCGGGCTGTCGCTGGTCTGGGCGCGCGGCAACGCCTACGCCTTGCGCATGAGCCTGGCCACGCCCGTGCAGGGCGTGGCCGTCGGCGAAGGCAAGAACCGCAAGCTGCGCCTGTACGCGCAGGGCTCCTGGAGCTTCTGAAATGAAGCTGAAGCCCCTCGTCCGGTCTCGCCTCGCTGAACGCGGGCGCGCCCAGCCGGTCCCCCGTGGGGACGCAGACGCTTGTGGCATTGAGCCCCAAGCGTCGCCAGGCGGGCCGGCTCAGGAGCGGCCCAGCGCTCGGCCCGAAAACCCGGCTGTCCGCGCAGAGGCATTGGCATGAGAGCGCGCTCCCGTTTGCGGCCCCTGGGCCTGGCCTTGTGCCTCGCGCTCGCCTATCCGGCTGCGCAAGGTTTGCCGCAGGGTGCCCAGGTGGCGCAGGGGCAGGTCAAGGTGTCCACGCCACAGGCCGGCCAGGGGCTGATCCAGCAGGCCAGCGACAAGGCCGTCATCAACTGGCAGAGCTTCTCCATCGGCGCCCACGAGTCGCTGCGCATCGAGCAGCCCGGTGTCAACTCGGTGCTGCTCAACCGCGTCGTTGGCGGCGACCCGTCGCTGATCCTGGGTCGCATGGCGTCCAACGGCCAGGTCTTCCTGCTCAACCCGCGCGGCATCGTCTTCGGCCGCGGCTCGCAGGTGAACGTGGGCGGCCTCGTCGCCTCCACGCTGGACCTGTCCGATGCCGCCTTCCTGGCCGGTGAATACCGCTTCAAGGCTGGTCCGGGCGCCGGCGGCCTGCAGGCAGACGGCAGCATCGCCGCGCCAGGCGGCACCGTCGCGCTCGTCGCCCCGCAGCTCAGCGTGGGCGGCAGCATCCAGGCGGGCCGCGTGGGCCTGGCGGCGGCCAGCGCCGTGCAGGTGGACGTCGAAGGCGACGGCCTCGTGCTGTTCAACCTGCGCAACGACGACCACCTCGACGTGGCGCTGAAGTTCAGCGGCCGCATCCAGACCGAGGGCGGCAGCACCGAGCTGCGCGCCCAGGCGCGCGCCGGCGCGGCCGGCCAGGTGCTGAACATGGACGGCGTCGTGCAGGCGCGCGGCCTGCGCCAGCAAGGCGGACGCATCGTCATCGACGGCGGCACGGCCGGCGACACCTACGTCAACGGCACGCTGGATGCCGGCGGTGAACGAGGCGGCAGCATCACCGTGCTGGGCCAGCGCGTGGCTGTGCTGGACCCCGCCGTTCTGGACGCCTCTGGCGCCCAGGGCGGTGGCAGCATCCAGGTCGGCGGCGGCTTCCACGGCGAAGGCACCGACCACAACGCCGAGCGCACCTACATCGCCGCCGGCGCCCAACTGCGCGCCGACGCGACCGAGCAGGGCGATGGCGGCAGCGTCGCCATCTGGGCCGACCTGCGCACCGACATGCTGGGCCGCATCTCGGCCCGAGGCGGGCGATTGGGTGGCCATGGCGGCATGGTCGAGACGTCGGGGCTGCAGCAGCTCAACATGCCCAGTGGCGGCGTGGACGTCAGTGCAGTGCGCGGGCGTGCCGGCCATTGGCTGCTCGATCCGGCCAACCTGACCATCTCGAATGCCTCGTCCAGCGGCTCGTCCGGCGCATCGCCCTTCGAGCCCAGCGCCGATGGCGCCGTGCTGAGCGTGACGGTCCTCAACAACGCGCTGGCCGCGGGCACCGGCGTGACCGTCAGGACCACGTCCGGCGCGGGCACCGCCGCCGAGACCGGCGACATCATCGTGGATGCGGCCATCCAGGGCACCCATGGCGGCTCGCTCACGCTCGATGCCGTGGGCAGCATCGGCTTCACCGGCGGCGGCTCCATCAGCGCCACCGGGGGGGCGCTCAATGTCAGCCTGCTGGCCGGCGCTGGCGTCAGCGCCACGTCCATCCAGACCAACGGCGGCACGCTGGGCGTCACCGCACATGGCGCCGTCACGCTGGGCAGCGTGAACAGCGGCGCGCTGACCATCGCCAGCAACGGCGGCGCCGTGACGCTGCCCACCGGCACCATCGGCGGCCTGTTGGGCGTGACCACCGGCGGTGGCGCCATCACCCAGGCCGCCGGTAGCCTCAGCACTGCGGGTGCCACCCTCGATGCGGCTGCCGGCAGCGTCACGCTGGGCAGTCTGGGCAGCAGCATCGACCTGGGCGTCACCACCACCACCGGCAGCATCGCGCAGGCCAGCGGCACCGCCCTCAGCGTCAGCGGCGCCACCAGCCTCTCGACCAGCGCCGGCACGATCACGCTGGACGCCACCGGCAACAGCCTGCAAGGCGCCGTCAGCGCCAGCGGCGGTGCGACGACGCTGACCAACGCTGGAGCCCTCGTGCTGGGCAGCACCACGGTCAGTTCGCTCACGGCCACCGCCGTCAGCGGCAGCATCACGCAGGCCGGCGGCACCAGCTTGAGCGTCAGTGGCGCCACCAGCCTCATGGCGAGCGGGGCGATCACGGTGGATGCCACCACCAACAACCTGCAAGGCGCCGTCAGCGCCAGCGGCGGTGCGACGACGCTGACCAACGCTGGAGTCCTCGTGCTGGGCAGCACCACGGTCAGTTCGCTCACGGCCACCGCCGTCAGCGGCAGCATCACGCAGGCCGGCGGCACCAGCTTGAGCGTCAGCGGCGCCAGCAGCTTCACGGCCAGCGGCGCGATCACGCTGGACGCCGCCACCAACAGCCTGCAAGGCGCGGTCGGCGTCAACGGTGGCGCGGTGACCGTGCGCAACGCCGGTGCGCTGCTCCTGGGCAACGTCACCGCCAGTTCGCTCAACGCCACGGCCGACGTCGGCAGCATCACGCAGTCGGCCGGCACCAGCCTCGGCATCAGCGGTGCGACGGGCCTGACGGCGGGTGGCGCGATCACGCTGGACGCCACCACCAACAGCCTGCAAGGCACGGTCACTGCCAGCGGCGGCGCCACGACGCTGACCAATGCCGGCGCCCTCGTGCTGGGCAACGTCACCGCCAATTCGCTCACCGCCACGGCGGGCAGCGGCAACATCACGCAGGTGGGCGGCACCGGCTTGAGCATCAGCGGCGCCACCACCCTCGCGGCGAGCAGCGGCACGATCACGCTGGACGCCACCACCAACCACCTGCAGGGGGCCGTCGGCGTCAGCGGCGGTGCGGCGAGCCTGCTCAACGCCGGCACGCTGACGCTGGGCAACAGCAGCGTCAGCTCGTTGAGCGCGACGGCCAGCAGCGGCAACTTGGCCCAGGCTGCCGGCACGAGCATCGCCGTCAGCGGCGCCACCGATCTCACGGCGAGCAGTGGCACCATCACGCTGGACGGCACGGCCAACAACCTCCAGGGCACGGTCACTGCCAGCGGCGGCGCGACGACGCTGACCAGCGCCAGCCTCCAACTGGGCGGCAGCACCGTCAGCTCGCTCACGGCCACGGCGGCCAGCGGCAGCATCACGCAGGCCACCGGCACGCACCTCAGCGTGGCCGGCACCACCGACCTGACGGCGAGCGGCGCGATCACGCTGGATGCGGCCACCAACGGCCTGCAGGGCATCGTCAGCGCCAGCGGTGGGGCCACGACGCTGACCAACGCCGGCGCACTCACGCTGGGCAACGTCACCGCCGGTTCGCTGAGCGCCACGGCGACCAGCGGCGACATCACCCAGGCGGCGAGCACCCGCCTCAGCGTCAGCGGTGCGGCGAGCTTCACGGCCAGCGGCACGATCACGCTGGACGCCGCCACCAACACCCTGCAAGGCACGGTCAACGCCAGCGGTGGCGCGACGACGCTGACCAGCGCCAGCCTGCGGCTGGGCGACGTCAACGTCAGTTCGCTGGCAGCCGCGGCGGGCAGCGGCAACGTCACGCAGGCGTCCGGCACGCAGCTCAGCGTCAGCGGCACCACCGACCTCACGGCGAGCGGCGCGATCACGCTGGACCTGACCACCAACAACCTGCAAGGTGCGGTCACCACCAGCGGCGGTGCCACGACGCTGGTCAACGCCGGCAGCCTCACGCTGGGCAACGCCACGGTCAGCTCGCTCACGGCGACGGCGTCCGCCGGCGACATCGTGCAGGCGTCGGGCACCCGCCTGGGCGTCAGCGGCGCCACCAGCCTCACGGCGAGCAGTGGCGCGATCACGCTGGACGCCGCCACCAACAACCTGCAGGGCGCCGTCGGCGTCAGCGGCGGTGCCGCGAGCCTGCTCAATGCCGGCACGCTGACGCTGGGCAACAGCAGCGTCAGCGCGCTCACGGCACGCTCGCTCAGCGGCAGCATCACCCAGGCCGGCAGCACCAGCATCGGCGTCAGCGGCACCACCGACCTGACGGCCAGCAGCGGCACGATCACGCTGAACGGCGCCGGCAACACCCTGCAGGGCACCGTGAACGCCAGCGGCGGCGCCACGACGCTGCGCAGCGCCGCGCTCACGCTGGGCGCCCTCAACGTCAGCGCGCTGACCGCCACGGCGGGCAGCGGCAACCTCGCGCAGGCGGCCGGCACCAGCGTCGCCGTCAGCGGTGCGACCAGCCTCACGGCCAGTGCCGGCACCATCACGCTGAACGAAACCGGCAACGGCCTGCAGGGCGCGGTCAGCGTCAGCGGCGGCGCCACGACACTGCGCAACGGCGGCACGCTGGTGCTGGGCAACGGCATGGTCGCCTCGCTCATGGCGACGTCCGAGAACGGCGACATCGCACAGGCCGCCAGCACCCGCCTGGCCGTCACCGGCAGCATCCGCCTCACGGCCAGCAACGGCGCGATCATGCTGGATGCCGCCGCCAACGACCTGCAAGGCACCGTCAGCGCCAGCGGTGGCGCCACGACGCTGACCAGCGCCGGCCTGCGGCTGGGCGACAGCAGCGTCAGCTCGCTGACCGCAGCCGCCAGCAGTGGCAACCTCACGCAGGCCGCCGGCACCGCCCTGGTCGTCAGCGGCACGACCAGCCTCACGGCCGGCAGCGGTGCGATCACGCTGAACGAAACCGGCAACAACCTGCAGGGCGCAGTCAGTGCCAGCGGTGGCGCCACGACGCTGCGCAGCGCTGCGCTGACGCTGGGCAACAGCAGCGTGAACTCGCTCACCGCCACAGCCACCAGCGGCAACATCGCCCAGGCCGCCAGCAGCGCCGTCACCGTGAACGGCGCGGCCACGCTGACGGCCACCAGCGGCAGCGTCACGCTGGGCAGCTTCAGCACCACCGGCGGCAGCGCCAACCTCGGCATCACCACGGGCAGCGGCATGGTCACGCTGGGCACGGGCTCGGTGGGCGGCACGCTCGGGGTCAGCACCAGCGGCAACATCACGCAGGTGGCGGGCGGCCTCACGGTCAACGGCCTGGCGACGCTGAACGCGGGCACCACCGGCGACATCAGCCTCACGGACACCCACAACCACTGGAACGGCGTCAGCATCAACGCCCGGTCGCTGGACCTGTTCTCCGCCGGCAACCTCGGCGTCCAGAGCCTGACGCTCGCGGCCAACCAGTCGCTGACGCTGTCGGCCCAGGGCAACCTCAACCTGGGCTCGACGCTGGACATCAACACCGGCACCGGCGACCTCAGCCTCACCAGCCTGGGCGGCAGCTTCACGGCCGCCGGCAAGCTCACTGGCCACGACATCGCGCTGACGGCCCAGAGCGGCCTCTCGCTGAGCGACAACGTCACCGCCAGCGGCACGCTCGCGCTCACCACTGGCAGCGGCGGCATCGCGCAGACGGGCGGCCGCATCAGCGCGGTGGGCGCCGCATCGGTCGATGCCGGCACGTCGGCCATCCAGCTGAACCGCTCGGCCAACGATTTCCAGGGTGCCGTCAGCCTGCGCGGCGGCGCCACGCAGGTCCAGAGCAGCGGCGCGCTGACGCTGGGCACGCTGCACACGGGCAACCTGACCGCCACGTCGCACGGCGACCTCGATCTCGGCGAGGGCACAGTGGCCGGCACGCTGAACGCCCAGGCCAACGGCCACCTCATCAAGCAGACGGGCGCGTTGACGCTGACCGGCGCCATCACGCTGAACGCCGGCAATGCGGCCATCACGCTCGACGACGCGCACAACGACCTGCAGGGTGCCATCACGGCCACCGGGGGCGGGGTGTCCTTGCGCAGCGCGAACGACCTCCGTCTCGTGTCGCTGACGCAGTTGCCCAACCAGGCGCTGGTGCTGGACGCCGGCGGCACGCTGTTCCTGCCGGCCGGCACACAAGACATCGACACGGGCAGCGGCGCGCTGACCCTGGCCAGCCGCGGCGGCGTCTTCAGCACCTTCGGCACGCTCAAGGGCGGCAACGTGACGCTGCGCGGCGTGTCGGTCACGCTGGCGCACAACGTCACAGCCAGTGGCGACCTCATCGTGCAAGGCACCAACGGCACGATCAACCAGACCGCCGGCGACCTCGTCGTCGCCGGGACGAGCAGCTTCGATGCCGGCAGCCAGAGCATCACGCTGAACGGCACGCACAACGATTTCCAGGATGCCGTCTCGTTGACCGGTGGCGCGACGCAGGTCTACAGCCGCAATGCCCTCAAGCTGGCGGACCTCGCCACCGGCGCGCTGCGCGCTGAAGCCGGCAACGGCACGCTGCAGCTGGGAGCCGGTACCGTCGGTGGCAACCTGGTCGCCAGATCCACCGGCGCCATCACGCAGACTGGCGCCGGCCTCGACGTGGCCGGCACCGCCAACATCAACGCCGGCACCGGTGCCATCACGCTGGCGGCGTCTGCCAACCAGTGGGGCGGGGCCGTCAGCCTCGCGGGCGCAGCGACGCAGCTCAAGAGCCTGGGCGCCGTCACGCTGGGCAGCGTCGACGTCGGTTCGCTGACCTTGGCGGCGGGCGGTGCAGTGGCCCAGGGCGCTTCCGGCATCACGGTGAATGGCGGGCTGAGCGTGGACGCGGGCCCGGCGGCCATCACGTTGAACAACGCGGGCAACCAGCTCAACGGCAACGTCACCTTGAGCGGCGGCACCACGCAGGTCCGCACCCAGGGCGCGCTGACGCTGGCCACGCTGGACACGGGCGACCTCACCGTGCAGTCGGCCGGTGCGCTCAACCTCGGCCAGGGCAGCATCGCCGGGGGCCTCACCGCCGCCAGCGGCAACGGTGCCGTCACCCAGGCCGGCGTGCTGAACGTGACCGGCAACGCCAGCATCCAGTCGGGCAGCGGCAACATCACGCTGACGCAAGGCAACAACCAGTGGGGCGGCGTGCTGAGCCTGGGCGGCGGCGTCGCGCAGGTCAACAGCAACGCCGGCCTGACGCTGGGCACGCTGGCCGTGAACTCGCTCGCCGTGGACGTGACCGGCGCGCTGAACCTCGGCCAGGGCACGATCGGCAGCGGCGGGCTGACGGCCAGCAGCCATGGCGGCGCCATCACGCAGGCCGGTGCGCTGGACGTGACCGGTGCCAGCAATCTGCAGGCAGGTGCCGGGGACATCACGCTGGCCAGCTCGGGCAACCAATGGCGCAACACGGTCAGGCTGGGGGGCGGTGTGACACGGCTCATCAGCAGCGGCGCGCTGACGCTGGGCCAGCTCGCCACCGGGAGCCTCATCGTCGCTTCGTCGGGCGCGCTCAACCTGGGCCAGGGCAGCATCGCCGGGGACCTCACCGCCAACAGCGGTGGTGGGGCCATCACGCAGGCCGGCGCGCTGCACGTGACGGGTGGCGCCACCTTCACCGCCACCGGCGCCAACATCACGTTGACGAATTCCGGCAACCAGTTCCTCGGTGCGCTGAGCCTGACCGGCAACGCCGTCGCCGTGTTCAACGACCTGAGCCTGAACTTCGGCACGCTGAGCTTCAACAGCCTGGACGCCACCAGCAACCACAGCATCGTGCTGGGCCAGGGCGCGCTCAGCGGCGCGCTGACGGCGCGCGCACTGGGCGGCACGATCACGCAGATTGCCGGCGGCCTCAGCGTGGGTGGCACGGCCACGCTGCAGGCCTCCTCGGGCATCACGCTGGCCGACGCGGCCAACCAGTTCGGCGGCGTCGTCAACATGAGCGGCGGCGACAGTGCGCTGACCAATGCCGGTGCGCTGCGGATGGGCACGCTGGCCACCGGCGCACTGACGTTGCGTGCCGGTGGCGCCCTGGACCTGGGGTCCGGCAGCGCCGGCAGCCTGAGCGCGACCAGCGGCGGCACTATCACGCAGACCGGCGCGCTGTCGGTCGGCGGTGGATCGAGCTTGAGCGCGAGCGGCAGCATCACGCTGGGCCAGTCCGGCAACACGTTCGCCGGTGCGGTGGACTTGCAGGGCGGCAACACCGTCATCAATGGCAGCGGTGCGTTGCGCTTGGGCACCCTCGGCGTCGGCGATCTGACGGTCAAGTCCTCCGGCGCGCTGCAGTTGGGCCGGGGTTCCGTCAGCGGCGCGCTCGATGCCAGCAGCGGCGGCCAACTGACACAGGCGTCCGGTGGCCTGTCGGTCGGCGGCGCATCGCAGCTCCAGGCGGGCAGCGCGAACATCGTGCTCAACGAGGCGGCCAACGGGTTCGTCGGCGCGGTCACGCTGCAGGGCGGCGACGTGAGCCTCGTCAACCAGCGTGCGCTGCGCATGGGCAGCTACACGGCCCATGACCTCCAGCTGGCGGCCGGCGGCGACATCGACCTGGGTGGCGGCACGGTGAACGGCGAACTCACGGCCACCACCCGCGGCACCGCGATCAGCCAGTCCGCGACGCTGATCGTCAAGGGCGCCGCCAACTTCATCGCCGACGGCAGCCAGATCAACCTGGTGCTGGACGACCCTGGCAACCAGTTGCTGGGCGCGATCAACATGCGCGGCATCAACGGCGGCAGCTTCATCGGCGTCAACCTCAGCAGCGCGCTGGACCTGACCTTCAGCGGCGACGTGCAAACGCTGGTGCTCAACAGCGGCGGCACGCTGACCCTGGGCGGCGGCCAGAGCACGACACTGACGGCCGGCGCGAAGAACGGCATCGTCGGCACCGGCCCGTTGGTGGTGAGCGGGCTGACGACGCTGATCGCCAACGGCCCGGCCATGCCGGTCGACCTCGCCACCGCCGGTGCGGGCAACGACTTCAACGCGGTCCTGCTGAAGGCGCAGAACGGCGGCAGCTTCGGCCGCGTGCAGCTGCGCGATGGCGATGCCAGCCGGCATGACGGGCTGAAGGTCACTGGCGACGCCAGCAATCTGCAGGTCACGTCCGCTGGCGCTCTGGACTTCGGCGGCGGCAGTTACGCCAGCCTGCTGGCCGACGCCAGCGCGACCGGCGCGAACATCACGCAGAGCGGCGCGCTGGACGTCGCCGGTCTTGTCAACCTGCAGGCGGGCTCCGGCGCCATCACGCTGGCGGATGCGGGCAACCATTGGCGCTCCGCCGTGCAACTCACTGGTGGTACCACGCGGATCACCGGCCAGGGTGCGCTGACGCTGGGCATGCTCAACACGGGCAGCCTTGCCGCGATATCGACTGGCGCCCTCAACCTCGGCCAGGGCCGTGTGGGCGGCGACCTGGCCGCCACCAGCAACGGCAACGCCATCACCCAGGCCGGCGCGCTTCTGGTGACGGGCAGCGCCACGCTCAATGCGGGCGGCGCCAACATCACGTTGATGAACGCGGGCAACCAGTTCATCGGCGCGTTGAGCGTGGTCGGCAATGAGGTGTCAGTCTTCAACCAGGCAAGCCTCAGTTTCGGCAGCATCAACGCCAACAGCCTGGAGGCGACCAGCAACGGCAGCATCGTGCTCGGCAGCGGCAGTGTGGGCGGCGCACTGACGGCGCACGCGTTGGGTGGCTCGATCACCCAGGCCGGTGACGGCATTGGCGTAGCCGGCACGGCAATGCTGCAAGCCCAGTCAGCCATCACGCTGACCGCCTCTGGCAACAACCTGCAAGGCCTGGTGAACCTGAGCGGCAGCGACACCGCGTTGAACAACGCGGGCGACCTGCGGCTCGGCGCGCTGACCGTTGGCGGCCTGTCGTTGAACGTGGGTGGTACGCTGAACCTCGGCGCAGGCAATGTGGGCGCAGGGCTGAGCGCAAAGAGCGTCGGCGCCATCACGCAGAGCGGTGCGCTCGCCATCACCGGCGCGACGAGCCTTGACGCCGGAAACGCCCCCATCACCCTGGACCGGGCGGGCAATACCTTCGGCGGCACGGTTGATCTGCACGGCGGCCAGACGGTGATCAACAACGCCGGCGCACTCACACTGGGGAGTCTCCAGGTCGGTGGCTTGACGGTGGCATCGACAGGGCGCCTGCAGCTCGGCTCCGGGGTTGTCGGCGGAGACCTCACCGCGCACAGCGGTGGCGCCATCACCCAGGCCCTTGGCGGCCTGAGCGTCTATGGCGCGACCGCACTGAACGCAGGCGGCGCCAGCATCCAGCTCAACGAAACCGCCAATGGGTTCGCTGGCTCGGTGAGCCTGCAGGGCGGAGATGTGAGCCTGTTCAACAGCGGCGCGCTGCAACTGGGCAGCTTCACGACGCGTGACCTCAGGCTCAACGCCGACGGCGACATCAACCTCGGGATGGGCACCGCCAGTGGCGACCTGACCGCCACCACGCGCGGCACCGGAATCGGCCAGACGGGCGCGCTCACAGTAACGGGCGCGGCCACCTTCATTGCCGATGGCAGTCAGGTGACGCTGGCGCTGAACAACCCCGGCAACCAGTGGTTGGGCTCGTTCAACGTGTTGGGCATCAACGGCGGCGGCTTTGCCAACGCCAGCGTCAGCAGTTCAGGGAGCCTGACCTTCAGCGGCGACGTGCAAACGCTGGTGCTCAACAGCGGCGGCACGCTGACCCTGGGCGGCGGCCAGAGCACGACGCTGACGGCCGGCGCGAAGAACGGCATCGTCGGCACCGGCCCGCTGGTGGTGAGCGGGCTGACGACGCTGATCGCCAACGGCCCGGCCATGCCGGTCGACCTCGCCACCACGGGTGCGGGCAACGACTTCAACGCGGTCCTGCTGAAGGCGCAGAACGGCGGCAGCTTCGGCCGGGTGCAGCTGCGCGATGGCGATGCCGTGCGTCGCGACGGGTTGCAGGTCACCGGCGATGCGGGCGGCCTCGAAGTCACGTCGGCCGGCGCGCTGGATCTCGGCGGCGGCAGCTACGGCAACCTGCTGGCCGACACCAGCGCGACGGGCGCTGCCATCACGCAGAGCGGCGCATTGGCCGTCGGCGCGCTCACGACGCTGAAGGCGGGAGCCGGCGTCCTGACGCTCGCTCGCGCTGACAACAGCCTGCCCAGCATCACCGTCGGCAGCGCCGACATCGCCACGCTCGTCAGTGCGGGGAACTACACCATCAACGCCAGCCAGGTGGCGACGCGCCTGGACCTCGGCGGCGCTGGCGCGATCAACCTCGCCGGGCCGCTGTCCGGCACCGGCGAGCTGGTCATGAACGGCACTGGCAGCCTGACCATCGGCTCTTCGCAGGGCTACAGCGGCGGCACGCGCATCGAGTCCGGCCGCGTCGTGCTGCAGGGACCGGCGGCCAGCGCCGGCAGCGGCGATGTGCAGCTCGGCGCGAACGGCGAGCTGGACCTGCGCGATGGTGCGGCCCTCAGTGCGGCGCTCGTGGGGCAGGGCGGCAATGTGCTCAACACGTCAGGCACCGGCACGCTGGCCGGCGCGGTGACGCTGCAGGCGCTGACGACCTTCCTTCCGGCCGCCGGGGCCGTTGGGCTGACGATCTCCGGTGCCATCGGCGGCACTGAGGGTGTGCGCCTGGGCAGTGCGGGTTCGCTGACGCTGACCGGCAGCAACAGCTACAGCGGCGTGACCGACATCGTGGCCGGCACGCTGCGCGCGAACGGCGCGGGCTCGCTGTCGGCGGCGAGCGCCGTGCGGCTGCATGCCGGCGCCGTGCTGGCCTTGGGCCACGACCAGACGGCCGGCTCGCTGAGCGGTGACGGCCGGTTGGCGCTGGACCGCTACACGCTCGGCGTCGGTGCGGATGGCGCGGACACGGCGTTCAGCGGCAGCGTCGACGGCACGGGCGGGCTGACCAAGCTCGGCGCCGGCGCATTCACGCTGGCCGGCAGCGGCGCCCACACCGGCGCCACGCAGGTCGTGGCGGGCAACCTCATCCTCGCCAGCGGCGCGGCGCTGAACGCGACCACGGCGGTGGCCGTGGCGAGCGGCGCGACGCTGACGGTGCAGCAGAGCGCCAGCCTCGGGTCCCTGGCGGGCTCAGGCACGGTGAACCTGCTGGCACCACAGCTCAGCGTCGGCAGCAATGGCGGCAGCACGCGCTTCGACGGCGCCATCGTCGGCAGTGGCGGCCTGGCCAAGCTGGGCAGCGGCACTTTCACGCTGGCCGGCCTCCACACGCTGGCGGGCAACGTGCAGGTGGATGCAGGCACGCTGCAACTGCTGGGCGCGGGCGTGCTGCCGGCCACGGTGGGCATCGGCGTGGCGGGCGGCGCTGCGCTGGAGCTGCTGTCCGACCAGGGCCTGGGCGCGCTGTCCGGCAGCGGCCGGGTGCTGCTCAATCCCTACACGCTGACGCTGGGTGCCAGCGGGCTGGACAGCCGTTTCGACGGCGTCATCAGCGGCAGCGGCAATCTCATCAAGGCCGGCACGGGCAGCGTGACGCTGGGCGGGCGCAACCTCTACACCGGCCGCACGCAGGTCAGCGGCGGCACGCTGGCGCTCGCCACTGCGCAGGCGCTGGCCGGCGCCACGGCGCTGTCCATCGACGCCGGCGCGCGTGTGCGGGCCGATGCCGACCAGGCCGTCGCCTCGCTGAACGGCGCGGGCAGCCTGGCGCTCAATGGCGGCAACCTGGCGGCCGGCGCCGATGGCCGCGACAGCCGCTTCGACGGCGCCGTCAGCGGCAGCGGCGGCCTCGTCAAGCAGGGCGCCGGCACGCTGACGCTGACGGCCGCCGCCAGCAACAGCGGCGCGACCGCCATCGAGGCCGGCACCGTGCGGCTGACCGGCAGCGGCAGCCTGGGTTCGGGCGAGATCCGCAACCAGGGCGTGCTGAGCCTGGAGCGCAGCGACGCCTTCACGCTGGACCAGGCCATCAGTGGCCGCGGCAGCCTCGTCATCACGCAAGGGCAGGTGACGTTGTCCAACGGCGGCAACAGCTACAGCGGTGCCACGCAGGTGCTGGGTGGCAGCCTCATCACGACGGCGGCCGAGCGGCTGCCGGATGCGAGCGCCCTGCAGGTGGCCGCAGGCGCGCAACTGCAGCTCGGCGGCAGCGAAACCCTCGCGTCGCTGCAGGCCGCCGGCAGCGTGCGCCTCGCAGGCAACCTGACGACGCGCGCCGAGCAGGTCTACACCGGCAGCCTGACGCTGGCGAACCCGGCCGGCATCACACTGAGCGGCACGCTGATCGACGCCAGCCGCAGCACCAACCAGTTCAGCGGCACGCCGCTGGGCCTGAGCGGCGGGCAGGCGCTGGTGACGGTCAAGGAGAACCTGCAGCTCGGCGACGTGACGCTGTCCAGCGGGGGCAGCATCTCGGCCGACCGCCTGGCGCTGAACGGCAAGATGCAGCTTGGTGGCGGCAGCCTGAACCTGACCGCCACCGCTGCGCCCGATGACGCCAAGGCCAAGCCGCAAGGCACGGCCCAGGTCCCGGTGGCCGGCGTGGCATTGGCCGTGGCCGAGGCCACCGTGCAGCAGAGCAGCGCGGGTGCGATCACGCTGGCCCAAGGCGCCAGGCTGAGCGTGCAGGCCAGCGGCGGCGGCTCGGTGGTGATGGCGCAGGACGCCAACAGCTTCAAGGGCCAGCTCTCGGTGCTCAGCGGCGCCGGCTATGGCACGGCCTGGGTGCCCAACGTGAAGGGCAGCCAGGGCGTGCAGTCGCTGGTGCATGTGTCCGGGCAGCAGGTGATGGTGGGCGGCAGCGGCATCGAGGCCGACATGGTCTACATCCGCGCCGACCAGCTCGCCACCGTTGGCGATGCCAAGCTCGTGGCCCGGCTGCCGTTCGACGAGTTCCTGCTCGGCAAGTCGCTGTCCGCGCCCGGCATGACGCTGGAGCTGGCGGCTGGGGCCTTCGGCATTGCTGGGGCGTTCGGTGCCATCGCCGGCCAGCCCATCAACGTCGAGGTCGGCTCCACCGAGACCGGCGCGCGCACCGCCGGCCCCAACGCCGGCTACCTGACCGTGCTGCCCAAGGCCGGCGCCCAGGGCTCGTCCGTCATCGTGCTGGCCGGCCCCAAGGTGGGCAGCCAGGTGCAGGGCGGCGCGCCCTATCGCTTCTTCCACGACGGTGCCAGCCAGGCAGCCGAGATCCCGGTGGTCTACAACGGGGTATTGCCATTGACGCCGGCAGCGTCCGGCGCGCTGTCTTCCATCAACGGCGATGCCGAGGACGCGCGCCGTGCACGCTTCCAGGACACCGTGCGGACGGAGAATGTCACCGTGCGCCTGCGCTCCGGCGTCATTGCCGAGGTCGGCCCCGGCCGGCCATCCACCCAGGGCAGCGAAGGCGCGCGTCCGCCCGTCTCCTGCACGCCCGCGACCCAACCTGTGCTGAGCTGCCAGCCTGCGCCATGAGCTGTACCGATGCCAACTCTCCCGTGCCCCAGCTGGGGCGCCGCGTGCTGTGCACGTCCTTGCTGGGCGGCCTGGCCGCGCCGCTGCTGCCGGCGGCTGCCCGCGCGGCCGCGCCGGGCTACGGCAATGCCGCGAAGTCGCCGAGCAGCGAGATCCGCCTCGCGCTGCTGCTGGGCAACCGCAACTACCCGACGCCGTTCGACCTGCCGCCCATCCCCAAGAACCTGCGCGACCTGGAGGGGGCGCTGGAGCAGCGCGGCTTCAAGGTCACGTCGGCGCTGGACCTGGATCTGCCGGCCTCGCGCCGCGCGCTGGAGAACTTCATCACCGAGGCCGCCGCCAGCCCGCCGGACGCGACGATCTTCTTTTACTTCACCGGCCACGGCGTGCAGGTGGACGCGTCCAACCTGCTGCTGCCCGCAGGGCTGAACCCGTCGTCCAAGGGCGAGGCGCTGCAGGTCGGCAGCGTGCAACTGCTCAGCGACGTGGTGCGCCGCCTGCCGCCGCGGCGCGACGGCATGCTGATCGCCGTGGTGGACGCCTGCCGCACCGGCCTGCGCGCGGGTGAAGTGGCGGGGCTGAACCAGGTCGAGGCGCCGCCGGGTTGCCTGATCAGCTTCTCCACCGGCGCCGGCAAGCCCGCCATCGCGCCCGCGGTGGAGACGCAGAACACGTTCTACACCGGCTCGCTGGTCAAGCTGCTGGGCAGCGTGTCGGGCGAGACCACCTTCCCCGAACTGATGCAACTCGTGCGCACCGACGTGCGCGAGACCATGCTCAACCACCCGGTCGCCGCGGTCCGGCAACTGGCCCAGGACCCGTTCATCGCCGACCACACCCGCGTGCGACTGACCGTCGAGCCGCGGCGTGTGGGCGCACCCGCGACGCCGGAGATCAGCGACGCCGACGAGGAAACGCTGCTGAAGACGCTGGAGCAGATCGCCTGGCCGGCCGAGGTGGCACAGGCGGCGGAAATGTTCCTGAAGGCGCGACCGGACAGCCGCTTCGCGCCCGGCGTGCAGGTGGCGCGTGATGGCGCGCGGGTGGCCGTCAAGGCACTGCAGCGCAACGACGTGCGGCTGTACAAATCGGCCTTCTCGCTGAGCGACACCCTGCCCACCGATCACCGCCAGGACCTGCTGCGCTGCGGCCGTGGCGACAAGGATGCGGCGGCGCGCATGGCGGAACGCTTTCGCGCGTTCAACGGCTCGTCGGCGACGCAGTCGCGCTACGAAGGCTGGATGCAGTTCGCGGTCGCTCTGGGCAACGGCATCGCGAGCTACGAGCTGGCCGTGCACTTCCGCAACACCGGCCAGCCGCTGCTGGCCTCGCAGTTCGAGTCGCGTGCCCGCGACCTGGGCTACACCCCGCCGCCGGACCTGGACAACGTGCGCAAGTAGCCAGGCCGCGCAATGCAAAGAACCCGCCGATGGCGGGTTCTTCGATCAGGCTGCCGCGAGCCCCGTGAGCCCGCACGGCCGTCACATCTTGGCGAACTTCATGAACCCCTTCATGAATTCGACCGTGCCCTTGCCGATGGTGATCAGCGTCTCCATTTCCTTGGAGGCCATCACACTTTCGATCTTGCTCACCACGGTGCCGAGCTTGCTGGCGGTCAGCTTCTCTTCTTCCGCCATCACCTTGATGGCTTCATCGCAGATTTCGTTGTAGCGCTTCAGGTAGCGGCGGGCATTCTCGCGGGCACCGCGCAATGCAAAAATCTCTTTGACGCCTGCGGCCTGCTGCTTCTTGATGTCGGCGATCTGCTTCTCGTCGGTCGCCTTCTTGAGCAGTTCGTCCAACTCGTCGAGCTTGCTCTCGAGCTTGAGTTCCGCCTGGCCGCTCTTCTCGATGTCGATGAGCATCTTGCCGGTCCACATGGCGAGCGCCTTCAGGCCATCGTTGACGTCCTTCTGCTTGCCCTTCACGTTGCCCAGCAGCAGCTTGAGCTTCTCCTTCGGACCGAGCTTGGTGCCGTCGCTCTTCTTGTCCATCTTGGCCTCTTCATAGACCAGCGCATCCTTCAGCACGATGAGCTTGTCGCGCACGTTCTTGGCCGCCTTCTTGTGGTCCGGCCAGGTCTTGTCCACGACGCCGTAGATCTGGCCGACGGCACTGGCGATGGTGGCGATGCCGCCCGCTGCCAGGCCCAGGCCGGCAATGATGCCGACGCCGGACGGCGCGGCCAAGGCGGCCAGGATGGCACCGGCGATGGTCAGCGCCGCAGCGGCCACGATGACGATGGACAGGCCGACGATCTTCAGCACCGCCTTGACCTTGGCCTTGGTGATCGCCGTCTTGAACTTCTTGTCGATGCTGGCGCCCACCTTGGCCCACAACTCGAGCATGTACTTCTGGCACACACCCTCGAAGGTCGAGAGCGCGTTCTTGATCATCACGTTCGCGCCCTTGGCCTCTTCGCTGAGCCACTGCATCAGCTTGTTCGAAGCCAGGGTCTTGTCGCCCTTGGCCGCCTTCAGGAACTCGGGGCCTTTCTTCTTGGCCGTTTCCAGTAGCGCCTTCTCGGTCAGCTTCAGGATGTCCTTGTATTCCTTCTCCTTGTCCTTCTTCCACGCGGCCATCTTGGCCGACCAGGCCGCATTGACCAGCTTCTGGACCTCCTTGCCCTCGGGCGTGGCGGTCTCGACGTCGGGGATGTCCAGCGAGTAGTCCAGCTTCAGCGGGTCCGCCTGGAAGAGCTTGCCGCCGTAGGCCGAGATGTTGAAGGTGTCGTCGAAGGTGAGTTTCATCGCTGTGCTCTTGGGTTGGGTTGCAGCGGGTCGGCATGCGATCACGCGGCGCATGCCCTGATCGCGTCGTTCCTTGGTGGCAAACGCGCCACGCTGGTTCCAGCGCAGCATCGCTTCAGGGCCGTTCGCGAAGCCGCTGCTTCAACAGACGACATGACAGGGCGACGTGCGCCATCGCAGCGCCCGGATCGCCGGGTGATTGGCGCGCAGGACGGGCCCGCGTCAGCCCAGCGACTTCAGTAGCGCCGCCAGTTCCGGATCCATGTCGTCATCCGAGGACGACGACGCGCTGTCGTCGGACGGCGTGTCGCCGCTGCTGTCGTCGTCGCCCCCCAGGCCGGCGAGCAGCGCGTCCAGGTCGGTGTCGTCGCTGGACCCCGACGACGAGTCGTCGCTGCTGCTGAAGTCCAGCTCGTCCGAACTGGACGATGCCCCGGCGTTGTCGCTGCCGGATTCGTCGGCCTCCGCCGACTTGCCGCGCTTGGCCGGCTGGGCCGCATCCTCGGCCAGCTTGGCGCGCACGCTCATCTCGATGCCCGCGCGCGCGCCGGCCTTGGACGCCGCGCCCGCCGCGGCGATGCTGCCCAGCCCCGACAGCCGCACGCTGGGCTCGCCCTTGTGCGCCACCAACGCACCGATGCCCCAGCCGCCCAGCGCCGACACCGCGGCCGTCGAGATGAAGCGCTCGGTGCTGGGCAGCGCCGTGCTGTCGCCGTCGGCATCGACGAAGTGGTGGAACGGCAGGTCGTTCACCGTGGGCGTGCCGCCCTGGCCGGCCAGCACCGTCAGCGCCAGCAGCGCCGGGTGGCCCCACAGCATGCCGGCCAGGCCGTCGGCCGCCGTGAACTCCTCGAAGGCGAACGACGAGATCGGGTCGCTCTTCTTGCCGTAGGGATGGCGCAGCATGAAGCGCGGGCCGAGCAGGCTCAGGCGCTTGGCCGCGGGCAGCGCCTTCAGCGCGTCGAAGGCGTCGGCCACCAGCGGGTGCGGCGGCTTCTTCGGGTTGGCCAGGTCGTCCACGGCCATCGCGGTGAAGAACGTGGCGCCCGCCGCGTCGGCGATCCTGGCCATGCGGCCCAGCAGCTCGGTGTGCGGCGGCGTGGCCTCGAACTCGTAGAGGCCGGCGATGTAGGTGTAGCCGCCGTCCTTGGACTGGCTGGGCTGCTCGACGAGCAGGCGGTACAGGCCGCTGTCCGTCAGGTCGTCCGCGGCGCTCAGGTCGGCAGCAAACTCCTCGGCGCTGATGTCGATCAGGTGCACCTGCAGCATCGGCCCGGTCTCCAGGCGGCGCAGCAGGAAGTCCACGCCGCGCCACAGCGACTCGGTGGTCTGGAAGTCGGGCTGGTGCAGCACGGCGCGCATGCCGTCGGCGATGGAACTGTCCAGCGTCTTCAGCAGCGCGACCTTCTCGGGCTTGGCCGAGGGCACGACGAAGGGGCCGATGACGTCGCGCAGCAGCGCGTCGATGCCACCGTCGCTGGCCGGCACGCTGGTGCGGCCGGTCAGGCGCGCGAAGTCGTCCAGCTTGGCGCCGGCTGCGGGTGCCGAACCCCGGGCGCGCACGCCGCGGCCGGCGCGCGAGGCTTTCTTCTTCACGCCGGCCAGCTTGGCGACCTCGGCCGCGGCCTTGTCGAAGGTGGCGGTGTTGTTCAGCCGCTTGCGCAGGTCGTTGAGCTTGCGGAACAGGTCCAGCTCGCGGAACAGCGTGTCGGGGTGCAAGGACTCCAGGTCGGTGATGGGCACCTTCACGCCGCCGCGCTTGCTGCCGATGGGCAGTGTCAGCGTCAGGTCCTGCTGGCCCAGCCAGTCCTCCAGGGAATCGAACTCGACGGACTTCGGCTTGTGGCGCGCCAGGTCGTCGCCGGTGTCCAGCCGGCCGGCCGCGGCGCCGGCGCCGAAGTCGCCGAGCAGCGCGATGCGCACCGGGCGCTTGGCCGCCCAGGTGGGGGCCGTGGCGTCGAGTTCGCCGTAGTTGGGGGTCCAGTCGCTGTGGGCCATGGTGCGAAATCCTCAGTTCGGTCGAAAGAGCGCGGCGAATGCAGCGCCCTGGGGCAGGGCCGGCTGCACGCTGGGGCCGCTGCCGGCATGCAGCCACAGGCTGCAGCCCTGCAGGCCGTCCCAGGCGGCCTGGCTGATGAGCGTGGTCAGGGCCGCGGGGACGGCCGTGGCCGGCGGCTGCGCGGCGGGGGGCTGGATGCCGGCGAGCGCCGCGTCCAGCGCCTCGGCGCTCCAGTCATCCTGCAGGGCCTGGACGGCGATCTCCTCGATCTGGCCGGCCCACTGCCACAGCGCCGCGACGTGCACGCCGTCGGCCGGCCGGGGCAGCGGGGCGCTGACGACGACGAGCGGGAAGTAGCGGCCCACGCGGTCCACCGACGGCACCAGCACGCCCACGCGCAGCCCGTCCCCCGAGCCATCGGGCAAGGACCCCGGCAGCAGCGCGAAGCGCCAGGCGGGACTGGCGAGGTAGTCGTCCAGCCAGGTGTCGGGCGCGGCCTCGCGCAACTGGTGCAGGCCGGCGGCGAGCCAGCCATCCCATTGCGCGATCCACTCCGGTGCCAGGCGGCGAGACGCGAAGTCGCCGAGAGCCGGCAGCTTGCCGTACCACCCCGCAATCATGTGAGCCCCTCGCCCGGTGGGTACGCCGGTCGGTCTTGCAGACCGCGCAGCGGACAGAGCCGCTGCCCTTCGGCAGGCACGACAAGTCCACAGGACTTGCCGTGTCCGGCCTCAGCCCCCGAGGGGACGGCGATGCTGGTGGCTTCGAGCCGCCAGCACATCGCCAGACGGGCCGGCTCGGGAGCGGCCCAGCGCTCGGCCCGCGCAAACACGGGCGACGGCATCACAGCGCCCCCGGGCAGCGGAACTGCTGCAGCTCGCGCAGCCGGAAGGGGTTGAACACGCTGCTGGCCGTCACTTCCAGGCGGGCGCGGTGGCCGTCCAGGTTCATGACGACGATGAAGCGCTCGGGCTGCTGCGGCGAGCCCTGCACCTCGAAGCGGTCGAACAGCCGGAACAGCGCCCACGGGCCGTCGAAGGTGATGGGCGTGCCGCCCGGCTGGCCGGTCAGCTTGATCTGCGAGCTCAGCCGCGCACCAGGCCACTGCAGGCTGACGACCTGGTTGCTGCCCGGCGTGAATTTGCTGACCTGGCCGTCGATGTCCAGCGTCAGCTCCTTCAGCCCGTCGCTCAGCTCCAGCGCCCGCACGTCGACGCGGAAGGCCGGCGCCTTGCCGCCGCCGCGGAAGAAGACTTCGCGCACGCGGGTGGCGCGCTGGAAGTCGGCCAGCGCGGCGGGCGACACCGGCTTGGTGCCGTCGCCCGTGGGCCGGAAGCTCCACGGGTTGGTGCCCACGTCGACCAGGGCGCTGAGCTTGCGGGTGAAGAAGTCGTCCATCACGCCGCCGGGCGCGAAGAACTGGCCGAAGTCCTCGGGCAGCACGTCCACCTTGGAGCCTTGCGCCACCGGATAGCGGCCCGCGATGGCCCTCGCACAGAACTCGCTGACGGGCTGCAGCTCGCCGGTCAGGCTCTGACGTTCCACCAGCCGGCTCTGGTTGTCGGCCGCGTCGGCCAGCGTCTCCAGCGCGCCGCGCAGCGGCTCGGGCTGCTGGCCGGCCGCGGCCTTGAGCTTGCCGCCGCCGCCACCGGCCGGAGGCGGCGACTTGCTCTTCAGCGCCTCCTGCACGGCGCTGAGCTGCACGTAGACCTCGTTGAACATCTTCATCACATCGTCCAGCGGCGGCGGCGTGCCGGTCACCAGGCGGCGCAGCGAGGCGAAGTGGTCGTCGACGATCTTCTCCAGCGGGCCGTCACGCGAGAGGGACGCCGGCGCACGGGCCTGGTTGCCGGCCAGGCGGGCCAGCTCGCCGCCCTTGGCGAACACGGCGTCGTCGGTGCGCTTGTTCAGTTCCTTGTTGATCGTGTTGTCGTTGCTGACCGGGTCGATCAGCGTGGTCTCCCTGGACGCGGCGCGCAGGAAGGCGGCCAGCGGCGAGTCCACCGCCGACAGCAGGCGCGACACGGCGATGCCGCGGTCCAGCCCGGTGAGCTTCACGAGGCGCACGTCGGCGAGGTAGGCGTCCCAGACCTTGACGTACTCCTCCAGGTACAGGCGCCGCACACGCTCCACCAGCGTTTTGTCGGCCGCCTGGCGCTTGGCCGTGGCGGGGTTGGTGCCCAGCACCCAGGCCTCTTCCTCGGCGAGCTGCTTGGCGGTGCGGTCCACCGAGGTCTGGAAGGCCTTCTTGTAGCCGTCCTTGGTGAACATGCCCGGGATGCCCTGTGTCAGCGGCTGGCCGCTGGCGCGCACGAACACGTTGGGGCTTTGCGGGCCGGCGGCCGCGGCGACGGTGAAGGGCGGCAGGTCGCCGTCGATCTGCGCGCGGCGCAGCCGGCTGAAGATGCGGTACTCCAGCGGGTAGGCGCCCAGCATCTCGCGCACGCTGGCCACCAGCGTCTTGTCCATCGGCTGCGCTACCTCGAAGGCGCCGCGCGACAGCAGCGCGTCCAGGTGGTTCTTCAGCAGCGCGACCTTCTCGGCGCCCAGGCTGCCTTCCAGGTTGGCGTCCCAGTCCAGCCCCACCCAGGCCTGCAGCCCCGGCGCGTCCAGGTGCTCCGGCGTGTAGAGCATCAGGTAGGCCTTCAGCGACTCGTAGGCGAACTCCAGGTTGTCGCGGTTGGCGGTGCGCAGCCGCTCCTCCAGCCGGGCCGCCACGCGCGGGGCGAGTGCCCGCTGCAGCAGCCGGTGGTAGGAGACCTGCGCGCCGGCGTCCAGCTTGTCGCCCTGGAACAGGCCGAAGCCCAGCGACAGCGGCGGGTTGTTCAGCGCGAAGCCCGGCGGCTGGGCGGCATCGCGGATGGCGGCCAGCGCCTCGGGCAGCGCGGACGGGTCGCTGCCGCTGGTGGGCGGCAGCGCGGCGACGGTGTCCTTCAGCGCCGGCAGCTTGGCCTCGATGTCGGCGATGTAGCGCTGGTTGCCGAAGTAGCTGAAGCCCCAGCCGACCAGCAGCGTCACCGTGACCAGGCCCAGCGCGGCCAGGCCCGCCAGGCGCCAGCGCGCCTGGCGGCGCTCGACCTGGGCGTTGTGGCCCACCAGGCCCTGTTCGGCGAACACCACCTTGCGCAGCAGGTGGTGCAGGAAGTAGCTCTTGCCCTTGGCCGCGGCTGGCGGCGTGAGGCGGCGTTCGACGCCGAAGGTGCGCGCCAGCGCGCCCAGCACGCGGTCGATGGGCGTGCCTTCCTGCGTACCGCTGGTGAAGTAGACACCGCGCAGGCGCGGGGCTTCGTCCAGCGCGCCACCGCCGCCGAACACGGTCTCCAGGTAGCCACCCAGCAGGCCGCGCAGCCCGCCGAACTGCTGCGGGAAGGCGAAGATGACGGCGCGCTTGAGCGGATCGCTCTCGGCCTCCATGCGCTCGATGAGGCGCTCGCGCAGGCGCTTCTCCAGCGAGGCGAACTCGCTGCCGAAGTTGGTCATGACCTCCTCGCCCGGCTGCGCCGCCAGCGGGAACGTGAAGCCGAAGACCTGGTCGCGCTCCTCCTTGCCCATGGGGCCGAAGGTCTCGTTGAAACCGGCCAGCAGGTCGCACTTGGTGACCATCACGTAGACCGGCGCGCGCACGCCCAGGCGCTGCTGCAGCTCCTGCATGCGGCCGCGCACGCGCGACGCCTGCTCCTTGCGCTGGTCGGGCGGCAGGGCCAGCAGGTCCTGGATGCTCACCGTCAGCAGCACGCCGTTGATGGGCCGGCGCGGGCGGGCCTTGCGCAGCAGGCCGAGGAAGGTGTCCCACGCGGCCGCGTCGGTCTCCTTGTCGGAGTCCTGCGTGGCGTAGCGGCCGGCGGTGTCGATGAGCACGGCCTCGTCGCTGAACCACCATTCGCAGTTGCGCGTACCACCCACGCCGCGCACGCTGGCCTGCCCCAGCTTGTCGGCCAGCGGGAAGTTCAGCCCGGCGTTCAGCAGCGCCGTCGTCTTGCCCGAGCCCGGCGCGCCGACGAAGACGTACCAGGGCAGCTCGTACAGCGACGTGCCGCCGCTGAACAAGCCCTTTTTCGCGCCCGGGGACTTCTTCAACAGGCCGATGGCCTGCGAGAAGCGCTCCTGCAGCACCGCGTCTTCCTTGGCGGCGGCCGACGGGCCGGCACCCATGCCCTTGACGAGCGCGGCGTTGATGCGGCGCCGGCGCACCAGCACCCATGCCAGGCGCAGGACGCCCAGCAGCCAGACGACGGCCAGCGCGATCCAGCGCGAGAGGCTGGTGTCCAGCGGACGCCATTCGCCGAACGCGATCAGCGGGCCGACCCACCAGACCAGCGCCGAGATCACCAGCAGGCCGAACACGGCGAGCGTGATCGGGTGGAAGAGGATGGACAGGAATTTCTTCATGATGATCAGCGGTCCTGCACCATCAGCGTCACCTCGACGCGGCGGTTCCTGGCGCGTCCGGCGGGCGTGGCGTTGTCGGCCACGGCCTCGGCGTCGGCGCGGCCTTCGGCACGCACGCGGCCGATCTCCACGCGCTCGGCCAGCAGGTTGCGGAAGGCCTCGGCGCGGGCCTGCGACAGATGCCAGTTGGACGGGAAGCGCAGCGAGCGGATGGGCTGGTTGTCGGTATGGCCGGTGACGAGCACCGAGCCCTTCAGCCGCTGCATGGCCTCGCCGATGCGCAGCACCAGCGGGCGCAGCTCGGACGACACCTCGGCGCTGCCGGGGTTGAACAGCCCGTCGCCCTTGATGATGACGACGGACTTGTCGGCCAGGTCATTGACCTGGATGAGGCCGGCCTTGATGTCCAGGTCCAGCAGCCCGGCCAGGCGCGGCGCGGCCGGCGGGGGCGTGGGTGCGGCGACGGCGGCGGTCTTCACGTCGAAGCCGCGCAGCGCCGCGAAGCCGTTGTCCGACGCACCGTTGATGCTGAAGCGCAGCACCATGTAGACGGTCATCAGCAGCAGCGCGACAGCGGCCGTGACCACCCACAGCGGCAGGCGCTGGCGCAGGCCCCGCTCTTGGGCCGAAGCGCCCTGCCAGCGCGGCGACAGCGCCGGGTCGGGGTTGCTGCCCTGACGCAGCATCTGCGCCAGGCGAGCGCGTACGCCGTCGAGCTGGGCGCGGCCGTTGTCCATGACGCGGTAGCGGCCCTCGAAGCCGAAGGCCAGGCAGACGTACAGCAGCTCCAGCAGGTTGCGGTTGGCCGGCACGTTCTCGGCCAGCTTGGCCATCAGCGCGAAGACCTTCTCGCCGCCCCAGGACTCGTTGTGGAACTGCACCAGCAGGCTCTGCGCGGCCCAGGCGCCGGAGCCGCCCCAGGGCGTGCTGGCGGCGGATTCGTCCAGCAGCGTGCACAGGATGTAGCGGCCGGCGACGACTTGCTCGTTGGGCAGCCCCTCGGCACGGGCCTTGGCTTCGAAGGCGCGGATGCCTTCGGCCAGTGCCTCCTTCAGTCCGGCCGGGTTGGGATGCTGGGCGCTGTGCCGGATGCGCGGCGCGGCCGACAGCAGCGGCATCGCGGCAGCCACCAGCGGGTTCATGCTGGCGGTCGTCAGCGCGTCCAGCGCCATCGGCGCTTCCTTGCCGGCAGGGCCGGCGGGCAGGCCCGCGGGCGCCTGGCCGGCAGGCATCCCCGCCGGCCGCGCGCCGGGCTGGGGCTGGCCTGCCGCGGCGGGGCGGCCGGCGCTGGGCTTGATGACCGTGCGGTCCTGCCCGAAGGCGGCGAAGGGATCGTCGTTGTTGGGATCGCTCATGGGGCGGACCGGTCAGGTGGGGTCGGGCGCGTCAGGCGCGGATGGCCCAGAACTCGAGTTCGAGCCCCGGGAATTCGCCGGCGATGTGCATGGCGAGGCCGCCCGAGGTTTCGAGCTGCTTCCACAGGTCGTTGCCGCGCGTTTCGAGTTCGAAGTAGTTGTGGCCCGCGTGGTACGGGATCTGGCGCGGCGCCACCGGCAGCGGGCGCAGCGTGACGCCGGGCAGCTGCAGGTTGACGAGATCGCGGATGCGCTCGACCGGGCCGATCTTGACCTGCGTGGGGAAGCGGGCGCGCAGCGCGTCGCCGGGCAGCTGCGCCGAGACGGCCAGCACGAAGGTGGCCGCCCGCTGCAATTGCACGTCGGGAATGAGGGCCACGCGGATGCCGTAGGCGCGGTCCTGCAGCTCGATGGGGATGGCGGTCTGCTCCATCACCATGGACAGCGACTGGCGCAGGTCGTCGATGACGGGCTTGAACGTGGCGGCGAGGTCGTCGTGCACGTAGTCGGCATAGGCCGACGGACGGCGGCTGTCGCGGAAGGTGGCGAGGTCGCCGGCCAGCGACAGGCAGGTGCTGTACAGCCGCTCCGGGTGCAGCAGCGACACGGCGCGCAGGTGGTTGAACAGCGCCTGGTTGCGGTTGACGGCCTCCAGCAGCAGGAAGTCTGCGATCTCTCCCACGCCGCCGCGCCCCGGTGCTGCCAGCCGGGCGGCGAGCGCCTCGCCACGCTGGTTCAGCAGGCCGCACAGCTCGCGCACATAGCCGTCCAGCACGGGGTGGGCGGGCGCGTGCAGCAGCGGCGGCACGTAGGCCGGGTCCAGCACGATGCGGTTGTCGGCGCGGCGCTCGACGACGCGGGCCACGCCCAGCGTCGCGAAGCCCTCGCCGGCGTCGCGCTGCAGCATCAGGCGCAGGTTCAGGCGGCCGACCTGCAGCGCGGCGTCGCGGTCGACCTGCGAGTTGCTGTCGCCCACGTTGACCTCGGCGGTCACGAAGCGCGCGCCCATGGCGCTGGCGGCGGCCTCAGCATCGGTCTCGACGACGCCCGGGCGCTGCAGCGTGACGGCCAGCACGACGATCTCGTTGCGGGCGTCGGCCGGGATGTCCAGCGCGGCGGGCGTCGCGTCGCTGCCGGGCGCGGCGAAGGCGGTGCCGTCGGGCAGCAGGCCTTGCGCGGAGGCCAGCGCCACCTTGCCCAGTGTCAGCGAGGCCTCGTCCAGGCTCAGCGCCGCGAAGCCCCAGCCATAGGCCACGGCCTGCTGCAGGCGCTGGCGCCACTGGTGTTCCCAGTGGCGGTCATGTTGCTGGAAGTGCTGCGGCTGGAGGAACATGCCCTCCGTCCAGATCACTCGGTCACGCCAGGTCATGGATGGGATTGCCTCATGGGAACGAAGGGAGCAAAGCAAAACGGACAGGGAGCAGCCTTGGCGGCGTGCGATCAGACAGTGAGTGACTGCGACCCCGGCTTGGTTCCCGGTCCCGTCGGGAACCATTCGGCGCTGGCGGTCACTCAACGAGCGATTGACTCATCCGCCGACCCGAGTGCCCGTCATGAAGCAGCTTCGCTCCCTTGTCGCCCTGTCATTGTGCGGGCTTGCCCTGAATTCCTGGGTGGCCGCGCAGACGCCTGACCCCGCCGCCTCAGCCCCCGAAGCCATCGACCTGGGCAAGACGGTGCCCACGGCCGAAGCCATCGCCGAAGGCTTGTTCCCCGACGACAAGTGCAAGGAACTCGAAGCCTCGGGCTTCAAGTGCATGGGCTTCAAGCCGGCCCTCAAGTACTCGCTGCCGGCCACGGCCTTCAAGGTGGGTTCGGCCGAACTGCCGCCGGTGCTCAAGCGCCAGCTCGACGTCTTTGCCGACGTGCTCAAGACGAAGAAGAGCAGCGACCGCAAGGTGCGCGTCATCGGCCATGCCGACGCCTCCGGCACACCGGCGGCCAACCAGGCGCTGTCCGTCAAGCGCGCCGAGTCGGTGCGCAACTACCTCGTCAGCAAGGGCGCCGATCCGGCGCTGTTGGTGGTCGAGGGCGTGGGCGCCAGCGACCCCAAGAACGCCGCCAAGCCGAATGCCGACGAGAACCGTCGCGTGGAGATCGGCAGGAACTGAAGCCCCTTGCCCGGTCTTGCGGCGCTGAACGCGCGCAAGCCTGGCTGGATCCCCGAGTGGCGACTTCTTGCCTTCCGGGTCAGGGCGTCATTTCGGTCATCTGCCCCGGCATGCTGAAGGTGATGACGCCGCCATAGGCGCAGTTCAGCGTCGAGGTGTTGTTGAGCACGGGCATGTTGCCCAGCATGACGGTGGGCGTGCCGGGCGCCCACGGTGCGGGGAACACGGGCACGCACGGCATGGGCGTGAGCACGCCCAGCGCCGCGGCGGTGGCGGCGGCCACCGTCGGGTTGGACGGGCTGCTGCACATGCCGAAGGGCGGGATGTTCACCATCGGGATGTTGTCCATGATGTTGGCCGCCGCCATGTTGCTGGTCAGCATCTTGTTCTTCGGCAGCACGTTCAGCGTGCTGGGCGCCACCCCGAAGGGGCAGGTCATCATCGCGCCGGTGCAGCAATGCTGGGGCATGGTGGCAACTCCTCAGTCCGCACCCAGCCAGAGGGCCAGGGCGGTGAAATTGTCGTGTTTCGGATGGCCCTCGGCCGCGCGCAGCACGCGTTGCTGCAGGTCGTTCAGCCAGGCCTGTGGCTCGGGTGCGGCGGCCAGGGCAGCCAGGATGTCCTCGTCGGGCACCCACTCCCACAGGCCGTCCGTGCACAGCATCAGCGCCTCGCGGCCGGACAGCGGCAAGGGCGCCTGCGACACGCTGATCTGCAGGTCGCTGCCTTCGGTGCCCAGCGCCGAGTACAGCTCGCTGCGCTTCGGGTGAGCGCGCGCACCGGCTTCGTCGAGCAGGCCGGCATCGATCAGCGACTGCACCAGGCTGTGGTCGCGCGTGCGCTGCACGAGCTGGCCGTCGCGGAAGGCGTAGAAGCGCGAGTCGCCGCAATGGCCCCACAGCGCCTGGCGGTCGCGCAGGTCGATGGACAGCACGACCACGGTCGAATGCATGTTGCGCAGCTTGGGGTTGTCGGCGCGGTGGGCCAGCAGCTCGCGGTTCGTGTCCAGCAGCAGCGCTTGCAGCGCCTGGGGGTGGTGGGCCGGCGAGTTGGCATAGCCCTGCAGCACGTGGCTGACGGCGAGCTTGGACGCCACGTCGCCGCCGCCATGCCCGCCCGCGCCGTCGGCGAGCACGCAGCACAGGTAGCGCTCGGAGTGCCAATGGCCGCAGGCGTCTTCGTTGTAGTCGCGCCCGCCGCGCTCCGACATCAATGCCAGCTCGATCTGCACAAGGGTCCTTTATGTTTTCTCGGTGCGGCCCGACTGCAGCGCGTCGAGCTGGGCTTCGTAGGCGCGCAGGAACTCGCGCCCGAAGACCTGGTGGAAGTCATCCGAAATCTCGCCGGCGATCTGCTGGTACTCCTGCTGGAACACCGACCACAGCTGTGCCTTGCGCGCCGACGGCAGCAGGCTGGACAGCACCGACTTCTGGCTCAGCCGCGATTCCAGCGCAGCCGGGTCGAAGCGCTGCAGCAGCCCTTCGAGGGCCGCACGCATGCCGGCCAGGAAGGCGAGCTGGTGGGCGCGCAGGTCGTCGAAGGCATCGCGCATGGCCTGCTGCGGCGGGATGAAGCCGCGCACGGCCGGCCCGAGCAGATGCCCCAGCGCCACCTCGGCGGTGGGCGAGAACTTCAGCGGGTTGTTCTCCTTGGCGACGATCATGGTCGACTCCGCCCGCACCTCGCGCTTGAGCGCGGCGCGCGCCACCAGCAGGTCCACGGTGCCGCGGGCCGACTCGTGCATCAGCTGGCCCAGCAGGCGCATGAAGTCGGGCGTCAGGCCGCCTTGGGCCAGGTTGTGGGGCAGGTCGGGCATGCCCAGGCCCTCGCGGAAGGCGGCGAGCAGCGCGGCCTGGTCGGCCGGCCCGCCCGGCACGGCGGCCTGCGGCACCGCAGGTGCCGCGGCTGGCGGTGCAGACACAGGTGCGAAGAACGGCGCGGCAGCAGGCATGGCGACCGCAGGCGGCGCTGGCGCTGGCAGTACAGGCGCCACGGTGGACTCGGACACCGGCGCCGGGGCTGCAGCCTTGCGGCCGGCGCGGATGATGGTGCGGCCTTCGGCGGCGCCGTCGCTCCAGGACACCACGGCGCCCGGCAGCGTGTCCGTCGGGTCGAGCTTGTTCAGCGCAGCCATCGCATCCGGCGGTGGCTCCACGGCAGCCGGTGGTGGCGGCGCGACAGCCGGCCTGCCCGGCGGCATGAAGGGCCGGTTGAGTTCCGACGTCGTATCCGCCATGGCCTGGCCGGCCGCGGCGGGCAGCATGCGCAGCGCCTGCATCGGGTCTGAATGGCCGGCCATGTTGGGTGCGACGATGGCCTCGCCGAGCAGCGAGTTCGCCAGCGGGTTGCCGGCCGGTGTGGGCGCGCCCAGGCCGAACAGCGCGTCCAGGGAATCGCCGCCGCCGCCTCGGCCGCCACCGGTGGGCATGTCGGGGATGAGGGGCGCCGGCGCGCCGGCGCCCAGGTCCAGGCCGAGCGCGCGGGCGCCGGCCGAAGGGGCGGCTGCCTGCGACTGCCGGGGCGCGGCGGCGGGCGCGAACGGGTCCCAGTCGGCCGGGATGCCGCCCAGGGCCGCAGGGGGCGGTGCCGCGGCGAAGGGTGAGGCGGCGTGCGCGGCGGCGGGCGGGAAGGCCGGCGCGGCGGCTGGCGGCGTGGCGGCGCCGAAGAGACCGAGCGGGTCGGCGGCGAGCGTTTCGCGGCGCACGCCGGGCGTCGTGGCGGCCGCGGCGGGCGCCATGCCGAAGAAGTCGGCGAACGGGTCGGCCGCAGCGCTGCCCGGCGCGGCGCCTTCCTCGACCACCAGCAGGTAGCCGCCGATCTGCACCCGGTCGCCCGGCTTGATGGGCGCCTCGCGGCCCTTGCCGAGTTGCACGCCGTTGACGCTGATCGCGTTGCTGCCCTGGTCGACGATGCCGAAGCCGCTGTGGGCGCGGAACAGCACGCGGGCATGCACGCGAGAGATCGTGCGCTCCGGGTCGGGCAGCACGAGCTGGTTGGTGTCGGCCCGGCCGATGTCGCCACCGAGTTCGTCGAACTGGGCGGACAGCGGCGGGCTCAGCGGCAGGCCGTTGAAGGTGGTGACGTTGAGGCGGATCATGGGCCGTAGTGTCTTCGTGAGTGCGAGTGTTCAGCGCAGGACATAGACCTTGCCCTCGATCAGCGTGAGCCGCAAGGGCCAGGCGATGTTGCCGGGCGTCACGTCGTCATTCGCGCTGCTCAGCACCGGCGCGCCCAGCGGGTTGACGCAGGCCAGCAGGCGCCCGCCGGCCACGGGCCGCAGCATCAGCGTCTCGGCGGTGGGCGGTTGCAGCGTGGCCAGCACACCGGCCTGCCACAGCCGCTGCACCTGCTCGCGCAGCGCGGCGGCGCTGTGGCCGGCGTTGCGCTGATAGGCATGGTCCAGCTCCTCCAGCTTGAGCCGGCAGGCGGCCAGCCAGGCGTCCGGGTTGCCG
Source organism: Roseateles sp. (assembly GCF_965229315.1). Lineage (GTDB taxonomy): Bacteria > Pseudomonadota > Gammaproteobacteria > Burkholderiales > Burkholderiaceae_C > Pelomonas. The sequence goes on along the minus strand of NZ_CBDDJA010000001.1, from coordinate 6,251 downwards.
CGCGACAGGTCGTAGGCGATGCGCTGGATCAGGGCCAGCACGGTCTGGCGGCCCTGCGGTGTCGGGCTGAGCACCGGCGCGTCCAGCCAGCGCCAGCGCGGGAAGCCCACCGGCAGCTCCAGGTCCTGGTGCACGGTCGTGGGCGCCTCGAAGGGGGTGCCTTCCTCCACCGCCCAGTTCACCTCGGCGAGCACGCGCACGGCCTCGTCGGCCAGGCTCTTGCCCTGGCGCAGCAGCACCAGGCGTGCGCGGGCCTGTGCGGCGCGCGAGGCCATGCGCGGCTGGGCCGGCGCGTCGGGTGCGGCCACGGCCATCGCGATGGGCGGCGGCGCGATGACGAGGCTGATGCGGTTGCTGCCGTTCTGCAGGTATTCGTGCACGGTGACCGACTGGCTGCCGGGCCCCGCCGGCAGGCTGAGCACCGGCACGCCGTTGACGTGCACCTCCACCGGCTCGCCGCTGGTCTGCACATGCAGGCACATGACGCGGTCCATCAGCGCGCCTCCCGTGTTGCGGGCCGCGCTCCGGCCGGCCCGCCCTGGGCGATGTGCTTGGCGGTCGAACCGGCAAGCATCGCCGCTCCCTCGGGGGACCGGCCCACGTACGCGTGGGACGAGGGGCCCATCACCCTGCGCTCCAGTCGATCAGCGTGATGGCCGGCAGCAGCTCGCGGCGCTGCGCCTGCGTGCCGCCGGCGGGGTCCTGCCTCAGCAGGTTGACGTGCACGGGCTCGACGGCCAGGCGGTAGAACCACTGGTGGCCGCGGCCATCGGGGCGCGGGCGCAGGCCGCAGCTGCCCACCACGGCGCCGCGCAGCGGCTCGGCCAGCGGGCCGGCCGACAGCAGCGCCGGGTCGCCCGTGGCGATGGCCTCGATGCTCAATGCGAAGGGATGGCGCCAGCTGCACTTGGCCTGATCCAGCCCGTGGCCTTCGGCGGCTTGCGCGCCGCGCTGGTCCAGCGTCATGCGCCACTCGCTGCGGCCCTGGGCGCGCAGCTGCACGCGGGCGCGGCTGCCGGCCCAGTCGAGCTCGCCGGTCAGGCGCAGGTCCATCACCAGCGCGGCGAAGTTGATCGTGCCCTGCGCCCGCACGGCGATGGCGCCGTCCGCCTCGTGCTGCCAGCCCCAGGCGACGCCGGCCTGGCCCACCATCGGCGACAGCTCGGCCTCCAGCCGGCCGCTGGTGCCGCTCATCTGGCGGCTCCAGGCGTTGAAGAGCTTCTCCAGGCCGGCGCGCGACTGCGGCTGCAGCCCCTGCCAGGCCCTGAGCCAGACGGGCACAGGCTGCGTCTGGCCGTCGGCTTCGAGGCGGCAGGCCGTGCCGGCCGCGTTGACCGCAGGCAGTTCGCCCTCCACCGGCCAGGCCAGCGCGGGCTGTGTGCCGTGCCGCACTTCGACGAGGCATTGCGTGGCGGCGTGCACCTGCAGCCCGATGTCCAGGCTGCCCAGCGGTGCGCCGGCGTTGCGCACGCCGCAACTGGCCAGCGCCACGCGCTGCGCATCCGGCGGCTCGCCATGGCCGATGCCGGCCGGGCCGAGCTTGGGGTCGGGCGGCGGCGTGGCGGGGGCGTGCAGCGTCAGGCTCAGGCGCGCGGCGTCCTGGCCGTGCCAGGCCAGCCGGCCCCCGGCGCTGTGGTGCACCACCTCCGGATGCTTGCGGCCGTCGCAGGATTCGAGCTGCTGCACGACCAGTTGCAGCCGTGCGCTGGCGCCCGCGCCCGCCGCACGGCTGAGCACGGGCAGCAACACCGATTCCTCCTTGAGCAGGGCCAGCGCCCTGGCAACGGCCGGCTCGCCCGCCCGAGGCGACCGCGTAGAGCGTGGGCCGCCCGATCTGCACGGCGGTGGCGCCCAGTGCGAGCGCGCGTGCGATGTCGCTGCCGGTGCGCACGCCGCTGTCGAGCAGCAGCGGCAGGCGGCCACCGGTCTCGCTCGCGAACTCGGGCAGGATCTCGATCGGCGCGACGGCACCGTCGAGCTGCCGCCCGCCGTGGTTGCTGATCACGATGGCATCGACGCCGAGCTGCTGCGCGCGGCGGCCCTGCGCGGGATCGAGCAGGCCCTTGACGATCAGCTTGCCGGGCCAGCGCTCGCGCACCCAGGCGATGTCGTCCCAGCCCAGCGACGGGTCGAGCTGGGCCTGCATGGTCTGCGCGATGGTATGGGTGGCCCGCAGGCCGAGCTCGCCGGCCATCAGCTCGAGCCGCGGCGCGCCGGCGCGCAGCGAGCGCCAGGCCCAGCCGGGCCGCGCGAGCACGCTCGCGAGCTTGCGCGGGTCCAGCGCAGCGGCAGGCTGAAGCCGTTGCGCTCGTCGCGCAGCCGCCGGCCCGCGACCGGGTTGTCCACGGTCACCTCGAGCGCCGCGAAGTCGAGGTCGCGCGCCCGGTCGATCAGGCGCGCGCCTCATCGCGCGATCGCGGAACACGTAGAGCTGGAACCAGGCGTTGCCCTGCGCCGCCTCGGCCACGGCTTCCATGGTCGCGGTGGCGGCCGTGCTCATCACGAAGGGAATGCCGAAGGCGCGAGCGGCCCGCGCCAGGCAGCGGTCGGCGCCCGGCCAGGCCGCGCCCGCCAGCCCGGTGGGCCCGATGATCAGCGGCAGGGTCCACGAGCGGCCGAACAGCTGCATCGCGGTGCTGCGTTGCGAGACGTCGACCGGCGCGGAGCCGAGCAGCCGGATGCGGTCGAAGGCGCTGCGGTTGCCGCGCACGCTCGACTCGGAGCCCGCGCCGCCATCGATGTAGTCGAACACCATGCGCGGCAGCGCGCGCCGGGCCAGTTCGCGGAAGTCGTCGATGCAATGCGCTTGCAGGTAGTGGTTCATGGTCGAACGAAAAATATTAAGCCGTCCAGCCGGCATATTTAATGGCGCTTTGGGCTGGGTCGAGGCGGCCGCGGCATGTTTCATGCGCCGCGCCGGCAACGCGCGAAAGCCCGATGCGCGCGGGGCTCATCCGAGCAGCAGCGCGTCGTCGGCCACCGCCTCGCCGCGCGTGCGCTCGAACAGTTGCAGCAGGTCGGGCACGCCCATGCCGGCGCGCTGCGGCCCGCTCACGTCGAGCACGACGCGGCCCTCGTGCAGCATCAGCGTGCGCGAGCCATGGCTCAGCGCTTGCCGCATGCTGTGCGTGACCATCATCGCGGTGAGCTGCTGCTCCTCCACGATCCGCTGCGTGAGCGCGAGCACGAAGGCCGCGGTCTTCGGGTCGAGCGCGGCCGTGTGCTCGTCGAGCAGCAGGATGCGCGAGGGCTTGAGCGATGCCATCAGCAGGCTCACCGCCTGCCGCTGCCCGCCCGACAGCAGTCCCATGCGGTCGTTCAGCCGCTGCTCGAGCCCAGGTCGAGGCTGCGCAGCCGGTCGCGGAACAGCTGGCGCAGCTCGCCCCGCAGTGCCGCGCGCAGCCCGCGCCGCTCGCCGCGCCGCCAGGCCAGCGCGAGGTTCTCCTCGATGGTCAGCGCCTCGCAGGTGCCGGCCATCGGGTCCTGGAACACACGCGCCACGAGGCCGCTGCGCTGCCAGGCGCTCAGGCGCGTGACCTCCACCTCGTCGATGAAGATGCGGCCGCTGTCGACCAGCAGGTCGCCGCTGAGCGCGTTGAGCAGGGTCGACTTGCCGGCACCGTTCGAGCCGATGACGGTGACGAACTCGCCGCGCGGAATGCTCAGGTCGAGCCCGCGCAGCGCGCGGTTCTCCATCGGCGTGCCCGCATGGAAGGTCACGCGCAGGTCCATTGCCTTCAGCATGCGCCGGCCTCCTTCTTCTTCGATGCGCCAAGGGCACCGCGCCGCCGGGCCAGGAAACGCTTCGAGGCCGGCATCACGAGCGCGAGCGTCACCAGCACGGCCGTGACGAGGTTGAGGTCCTGCGCCTTCAGGCCGATGAAGTCGCTGTTGAGCGCCAGCGCCACCAGCATGCGGTAGAGCACCGCGCCGACCACGCAGCCGAGCGTGGCCCAGGCGATGCTGCGCATGGGCAGCAGGGTCTCGCCGATGATCACGGCCGCCAGCCCGATCACGATGGTGCCGATGCCCATCGACACGTCGGCCCCACCCTGCGATTGCGCGAACAGCGCGCCCGCCAGCGCCACGATGCCGTTGGACAATGCGAGCGCGAACAGCGACAGCCGGTCGGTCGACACGCCCAGCGCGCGCGCCATCCGTGCGTTGCCGCCGGTGGCGCGCATGGCCAGGCCGGCCTCCGATCCGAAGTAGCGGTCGAGCGCGAACTTGACCGCCAAGGTGACGGCCAGCAGCACCAGCGCGGTGGTCCACGGCCCGGGCAGCGCCTCGAGCGGCGGCGTGTTGAATACGGTGGACGCGCCCAGCAAGGGCTCGTTGGGCTTGCCCATCACGCGCAGGTTGATCGAATAGAGCGCGATCATCACGAGGATGCCCGCGAGCAGCTGCATGATCTTGAGCTTGACGTGCAGCCAGCCGGTCGTGAGGCCCGCGAGCGCGCCCGCGGCGAAGGCGGCCGCCGTCGCGGCCAGCGGATGCCAGCCGCCCACCAGCAGGGTCGCGGCCACCGCGCCGCCGAGCGCGGAAGCTGCCGTCGACGGTCAGGTCGGGAAAGTTCACGACCCGGAACGAGATGAAGACGCCGAGCGCGACCAGCGCGAAGATCAGGCCCACCTCGAGCGAGCCCTGGAAAGCGATGAGGGACATCGATGCTCCGGCCGGCGCTCAGTCGATCACGCGGGTCGCGGACTTGAGCAGCGCGTCGGACAGCGCCAGCCCCTGCCGCCGCGCCGCGGCCTGGTTCACGAGCAGCTCCAGCGTCGGGCTCACCTGCGAGGCGATGCTGCCGGGCGACTCGCCCTTGAGCACGCGCACCACCAGCTTGCCCGACTGGCGGCCGAGGTCGTGGTAGTTGGTGCCGATGCCCAGCGCCGCGCCGCGCGCCGCGAGCGAGGGGTCGGCCGCGATCAGCGGCACCCGGCCCTGGTCCGCCACCTTGGCCAGGGCCTCGAAGGCCGAGGTCACGTTGTTGTCGGTCGGCGCGTAGATCGCATCGACCTTGCCCACCAGGCTCTGGGCCGCGCTCGCCACGTCCACGGTGCGCGGCGCGGCACTCTCGATCACGCTCAGGCCGGCCGGCTGCGCGAGCTTCTTCAGCTGCGCGATCGCGGCGACGGAGTTGGCCTCGCCGGGGTTATAGACCACGCCGATGCGTTTGGCGGCCGGCAGCGCCTGGCGCAGCAGGGCCAGGTGCTTGTCCAGCAGCGGCAGGTCCGACACGCCCGTGACGTTGCCGCCCGTGGCCTCCCACGACTTGACCAGCTTCGCGGCGACCGGATCGGTCACGGCGCTGAACACGATCGGGATCTCGCGCGTCGCCGCGACCACGGTCTGCGCCGAGGGCGTGGACATCGCGACGATCACGTCGGGCCGGTCGCCGACGAACTTGCGCGCGATCTGGGCCGCGGTCGCGGTGTTGCCCTGCGCGCTCTGGTAGTCCAGGCGCAGGTTCTTTCCGACCACGTAACCGGCCGCGGCGAGTTCCTCGACGATGCCCTGGCGCGCCGCATCGAGCGCGGGGTGGTCGACGATGGCCGTGACGCTGACGCGCGCATCGGCGGCGTGCGCCGGCAGCGCGGCGAAAGGAGCGAGGACGAGCGCGAGCAGCGCCACCCGGAAGGGGCGTTTCATCATGGGAAGATCTCCAGGGGTTGAGGGGGTCGATGAACTCAGAAGAACCCGGTGACCTTGCCGGGGTTCAGGATGCCGAGCGGATCGAGCGCGGCGCGCAACGCCTGCATGACGCGAAAGCCGCCGCCGGCCTCCTCGCGAAGGAACTCGACCTTGCCGTGGCCGATGCCGTGCTCGCCGGTGCAGGTGCCGCCGACCGCGAGCGCGCGCCGGATCATCCGTGCATAGGCGGCCTTCACGCGCGCGATCTCGGCGGCGTCCGACGGGTCCACCATGAAACACAGGTGGAAGTTGCCGTCGCCGACATGGCCGCAGATCGGCGCGATCAGCCCTTCGGCCCGCACGTCCTGCTGTGCGGCCTCGATCTGGTCGGCCAGTTCGGAGATCGGCACGCAGACGTCGGTGGGCAGGCCTTCGGCGCCGGGGCGCAGGCCCTTGTTGGCCCACCAGATGTCGTGCCGCGCCTGCCACAGCCGGCTGCGGTCCTCGGGCCGGTGCGCCCACGCGAAGTCCTGGCCGCCGTGCGAGGCCGCGATCTCGCGCACCACCTTCACCTGGTGCGCGACCTCGGGCTCGCTGCCGTGGAATTCGAAGAACAGCGT